>NZ_KB849754.1:0-209 GCF_000368925.1 Acinetobacter bereziniae LMG 1003 = CIP 70.12
ATTAGGACGGAAGAAAGTTTACAACCCATTTATAAAAAACTTTCGCTGGAAGTTAGGTACAGCCAAAAAGTTATAACCTAACCTTAAAACATACTAAACATACTATCTATGATAGTTGAGCTATTGGATCTGGACAAAAAAGTAAAATCAATAACTTACGCTATTAGGACGGAAGAAAGTTTACAACCCATTTATAAAAAACTTTCGCT
>NZ_KB849754.1:490-17958 GCF_000368925.1 Acinetobacter bereziniae LMG 1003 = CIP 70.12
TTTCGCTCGTATTTTGGCACCACTATAAAACAATAACTTACGTCATTAGGACGGAAGAAAGTTTACAAACCATTTATAAAAAAGTTTCGCTGGGTGCCTATCTTGAGCACATATTTATTTGATCAAGTATTACATTGGTTAACTTACATTGTAATTGTGAATATTACTCATATAAGGCACTGTTTTTCATAGTCTTATTTATTAAGAAATTACTGTTAAAAATGCTTTTAATCGTAGTCTAATTAACGAATTGATGCTATAATGTCTACTCAGAATGCCTATGGGAATTCGAGATATGCAATATCAATCATTTAGTCTTAGACATCAAAAAATACTCATTGACTTCAATGTGTTTAGCTCTGGCTCGTCTGATATTTTGCTAAAAGGTGTTTTATCTGCCGAATTGCTTATTCTAGTTGATAATTTAAATGCATTTTATTCTGCAGAAGACGGTAGATACGTTGTATCAGCTGAAAAAGTTAACCACGTTACAGGTCTAGATTTTAATAAGAAAACTATCAACCAGATCATGCGTGAAGCTTGTGATTTATCATTTATGATTGATACAGATGCGAAGCAAGCTGCAGCACCTATGATTGACGAAATTCAAATCTTATCAAGTGGCGATATTACTTTTAAACTCACTAAAAGCTTTGATTTTTTTAGAAATTCTCTTAGTTTTAAAAGCATATATGAGAAGCTACCATACAGGTTCACTACTTCTAAACTAGAGTTACCGCAGATCGGTCAACAAATAATGTTAATTGCGTAATTAAGCCTCTGACGAGGCTTTTTTATTGTCTAAAATTTAGTTAGTATATACACAGCTTTAAAGCGAAAAGACTACAACGTTAGTTGGGTTGCAAATATATTTTTATTTTTATTTTTTAATTCAATCTCAGGCAATGTACGTTGTACGTTGTCTAAAGTGGAGCAGTTATGCAAGATTCTTCACAAGTCTGCATAAGTAAAGGAATTTCAGAAGATGAAATTTTTGGACTATCGCAGTCAATCAAAGACTCAATTATTAATGCCGAAACAAAAACCATGGATCTCTTGGGTTACGGCAACAAAATCAGTAATTTCATAGTCGAATGTTATCTAGATATTCCAGTTGTTGATCAATTCATTTTTTACTTAATGTTGGTGAATGCCAAAAATAAGTATGCACATCAGCTGCAGCGCGTTATCGCTGAAAAACCTGAATTATCCCAAATTGAAGCATTACAACTAGCGAACAACTTTGTTCTGAATTTTGAATACATCCGTCAAATTCTTTTATTCAAAAATAAAGCTAATTACCTTAGCAATGGCCGTATCAAATCTTTGGCATGGAATACGCTAAATAGTGTTGGTAAAGTGATGCTACCAATGAGCTCTTTACGCCAAATGGACAGCGAACCATTTTCAAGAAATGACGTAGACAGCGTAACTCATAAAAGAATGTTTGCCAGTACGGGCTATTTTGAATTAGATAACAATGCGTTTATTTGCTATCAGCTTGAAGAAACGTTGATTGCCAATCTATCTGAATTAGATTTTGATAAAAAGGGGCGCTACACAGTTCTCGACACTTTAACGGTTCTTGGATTTAAGGACCGTTTTGATCTTTATATGTATAACTTGATGAAGATCAATGAGTTTCGTGGCGAAGTGGTTATTCCTTACATTGACTTCAAAGCATTAACCGAGTTTTCAGTAGAATTTAAATACAAAGCAAGTGATTTTTACCGTAAACGACTTCTTGTTTCATTAGAAAGACTGAATAACAATCCATCTATTGAATTATTTATTTCTGTTAAGTATGAACCATGCAATAAGCGTACACCAGATCGTGACAATTTTTGCAATTATCGTTTTCAGATTCAGTTGAAGTCCAACTATCGTAAAGCGCTTAATACATTAAATGAAATGTGTGCAAAGGTTCAGGATGAACAGGGCAATGAGCTTAAAATCAGTAATGCGCTCTTCACTTCAGCAATTCGATTGAATAATGGTGAACCTGAAAAAGTAATAGAACTTGTTAAGGATCGTTTAGCTGCTTATACAACTAAGAATGGACCATCATATTTAGCTAAAAATCTTAATTTGGTTGCGTCTTATGTTACGCGAGCTCTAGAAGATCTATATAAAAGTAATCACTTCTTTGAAAGATTCCTAAACGATATGAAGCAAGCAGATAATTTACTTTATCTGAGAAATCGTGATAAGAAAGTTGAGATCGAAAACAAAAGTGCATCTACTTTCTCAAGCGAATTCATTAATATTCGCGACAAAGTTGATGTTACCACTTGTGAAATTCTTACAAACGCTGAGTACATTTCAAAGAAAACGGAAGCTACTGTAATTATTGATTATGCTTTCATACGTAATTCTATTTTTATTACACATCCTCATTTGCGCCACCAGCGAAATGCAGACGAGAAAAAATACATAGATCTCGTGTGTGAAAGCACAAAGCTTTGCCAAATATTCTTTGGTACGGGTAATGAAAATAAAAAAACGTTAACTCAAAACTATTTAACAGAACTCCTGTTTGAACATTTTTTTGATGATAATTTCCACTTGAACTCAGATGTATTAAAGAATCTTCTAAAAAAAGATAAGGACTATTGGGTACAAGAAAAGCAAAAGACATTTATGCGGTTGTGGAAACTTGCAAATGAGTTCAGTTTAAAAGCTATTAGTCCAGCGAACTACAACGGTAAAGAGAGTTCAGACAATGAATAATAAACTTTATTTATGTGCAATTTTTACGGCTACTATATTGAGTAGTAGTGCAAATGCCGATTTTAGTGATTGGTATAAAAAAGCAACTTCAAATGAAGATTCAACTCAGCAAGTGCCAGCTCAACAACAGCAAGCACCTGGTCAAATTCAACAGCAAGCACCAGTTCAGGTTCAGCAACAGCCGATACAGCAAAGACAATATAATTCTAATCGGAACACCACAGCTACGCGTTACCAAAACAATAATGCAAATGTCACTGGTGATTCTGGCCTTGAAGCACGAATGAATAACTTGAATTCGACCATTGAGAATCTAAACAAGTCATCAAAAAGTGGTGACAACCTCACGAATAACTATCTAAATATTGTTCAATTCATAGTGATAAACGAAGAAACACGTAAATTGGATGGTAAAGACAATACATCACTGATCAATAACATGTTGGCTGGTATTGTGAGTTGTCAGAATAAATACAAAGTCGATGTTATACAAAAAGTGAATAATCAACTCCCAAGAGATGTTGCTAACACCGTACAACGGTATTTAAGCCAGAATGGACGCTCTATTGGTGCAAACGGCAACTGTTTATACTAATTAAACCCCCTTTTAAAACCGTCCTTAAAAGGCGGTTTTTTTTATTCTTAAAACATACCTATTTATTTTAAAACCACATTCTATATACTACTAACAGTTTAATGAATATTAATGTGGGTTTTATCATGATCAGTTCTAAAACAATATATGAACTATATCAATTGCTGAATCAATCCGAAGTACAAGAATTAAAATCATCTATAACTGAGACTTTTGGTGCAGATGTGGAAAGTGAAGTTGATAAAAGCCCGGTCTTACAGCAAAAGATCAATTATTTTATTTATCAATATATACATCTCAAGCATCCAGAAAGAACAGACAAGATCTTATTCGATGCAAATGAGTCGGCTCACGAGGTTGTAAAAACAGAACACCTTAAAAGTGAGCCAGTACCCTTATTAAAAGATTTTGTATCAAACAGCAGCAATAAAAGTTTAGCACCTGAAGAACAAAAAGATGTAATTGCAGTCACTTTACCAGCCGAATTATCTGACATTCCTGTTGAACCAACAAATCAAAACCATACAGGAAATAATGAAGTAAAACATGACTATAACATTATCCTTGATGGTCGAACTAAGCTAAATATATTGCTCGAAAGATATTTAAGTGGTGTTGATGATGTGGCTCGTGAAATCATTGTGAAGTGCTTTCTTGTTATCTCTATATTTGTAGCACTGATCTCTCTTGTTATGGTTCTTCTGAATACGACCAATATTAACCAGATCCAAGAAATGTATGATATTGGCCATAAAACATTCCTATTCCAATATGCTGAAGTCTGCAATGTAAATGTTGAAGTTGCAAAAGCGAATCCATGTGTTATCTCAGAAATCAATAAACGTATTTCTGAACTATCAAATAGCAGATTTTGGAACACGTTCGGGGTGGTGCTTTTCTCACTTTTATCGTGCTTTTTCTTCTACCATATCTCTACTTACCGTGATTCTAAAGATAAGCACAACGGCTAGTCTTAAAAGGAGGGTAGGGTGTTTTAAAATGGTCTTAAAAGGCCATTTTTTTATTTTAATAACAAAGTTTTATAGTTGATAAAAGGTATTCTAAAAGTATAATAGATACACTCTTAAAACTGGAATGCGTTGTGCTTTTTAAAATTCCAAAAACGGGTGAGATTGATTCAAGTGAACAATCGATGACAGGCCTGGTACTCAAATCGGCATACAACTTAGTTGCCATTTTCAATATTTGCTACATCTTTGTAGTTGTATTCTTTGTGTTTGAAATGTTTTTAAATACAACGATATACAAGATTAAATATCTACCAGAAACCCTCAATACTCCATCATATATATTGCAAATCATCATATTCATTTTATGTTTTTCTTCACTTCTGTATGCGATAAACAAAATGTTTGATGAAAAGTATATCCCTACACGCAAAGAAATCTATCTATTCCTTATCTCTTTTACTATCAATAGTTTATCAATGTTTAATTTTTTAGCTACCAAATAACACTGTAATACCAAGTTCCCACCGTAGCCTAAGCAAAAGTTACCTGTTTTTTTGGGTTTTAAAAGCAGTGAACAAGGGCAGAATTAAAACACAAAAAAATAAAATTAATAGTTTTAAAAAATATTTTTTAAAACTAAATCAGTGATAATATGTAACCAACGTTAAGTTTAAGAAAGTATATTATGTCTGATATTCGCAGCATCTATTTTTACGGTAATAATAAAAGCATCAAATTGGGTAAAAACCCAATCTTAAATACTGTCTTTGAAATTTTTCCAGCCACTAAAACCCCTTTAAAGCGGATTCTTAATCATAACCACCAGTGGGTTAGTAATTGCGCTTTTTACGTGCCTAACGATGTGAAAAGTGAATGGGTTAAAACGGTAACACTTTCAATTTTGACAATCTCAATTATGGCTTCCTTCCGTAATGCAATTGCACAGCAAAAAGGGTTGTCACCAAACGATGAAGCACTTGATGAAGAGGTAGAGAACCTTGTGCCAGATTCGTTATTCAATTCTGCTATTGAATTATCGGATCTTAAAAAAAGTTTATTAGAAGTTCTGCCAAATTTAATGAGCGAATACCTTGCACAAAACTTTGGTGAATACGAAAGCATTATTACAAACGGTGTAGCTAAGCTTTTTATTGATAACCATGAATTTTTGGATAAGCAACTTGATTCTGATGCTGGAACAGATAATCAGATTTCAATGTTAAATTTTACTGACAATGCAGATGAATTATTTCACACAACAAACTATATTTTAGTCCGTATTGCTGATTCAAATGAAAACTTGAAAATCAACTTTACTAACAGCAAACCACATGCAGAACACTTAGGCCGAATTCTGCATACATTGTTGGGGGATGAAAGTTTTGAGATCTCAAAAGGTTCAATTGAGATACCTAATGACGAAGATGGCCAAGAAATTTTCATCTTTGAAAAAGAAACGAACTTTATTGATTTTTACAATTCATTATTGCTGGAAGTTAGTTTTTTTCTAGATCATGCAACAGTCTTAGAGCATATAGAAAAGTATGCACCAATTAACCAAACACTAAGCAGTTTGAGTGAGAATTTAGAAAAGAATATTAACTTTGTCATTTCTTCATTCAAAGAAACTCGCGATCTATCTGCATATTTAGAAAGCCGTGCTCAAATCATAGGGTTAATTCATGAAGCTGCACAAATCGCCAGCATTGAAATACAGCCAGTTGCTCAGGCTAAGGACCTTAAATCGTTAATTGAATCGCATCACCTGGTTACTTTTAATGATAAAGACACCTTTAAACAATTTAATTTATTTTGAGGTGAATATGAAATTTGTTATTAAAAATGGCATTGGTACACGTAAAGTCGAAGTGGATCTCGCATTAGATATACCATTGGTGCTACAAAAATCCATTTCTGTAATTGAGTATGAAGATTTCTTTAAATATTTTAGTGAGCAACATTTTCACATTTGCAAATTTAGAACGTTGAACTTTAAAGATAATAGCGTAGAGGGAAGTAGTAAGGAATTAAATCGCTTTATCTGGCTTGCTATGGCACATCAAGCTTATATGGAGCGTAAAGCTTTACTACCAAGTAAATATATTGCGGATCTAGAAGCTTCAATTTCAAGCATGTTTAATTTAGAGAGCGAATCGCGAGAATGGTACCGAGCTATTCACAAAGCCATAGATGCTTACCTTAAATCACAATTTCCTGAAGCAATAGAGTTTTTACCTTCCAACATTGCACCACTGGATGAAGTGACTAAAATTCTTATGCAAGAAGTACAGCCAGTGATACCAGTTGCAGACGAGCCAGCGAAGCTTTATAGCTGATTCTAGAAATAATTAAGACATAAAAAAACCATCTAAAAATTAGATGGTTTTTTTTGTTTGTGTTTTTATAATTTTGCGAATACTTCAGGATTGTCATTCATAAACTGTTCAATGAAATCATTGTCTAATTCGACATGTTTTGGAAGCTTCTCATGTTCACGAACAATGGATTTTATAGATTCAATATTTTGCTGATTGAAAACAGGTGTTGTACGGCTCTTATAGCCAGTATCAGCCATCGCATAGCGATCATCAAACATACCTGAAGAGGTATTAGAATCGACTTCTGAGTCGCTTATAGATAGTGTTAAGTTGCGGTCTTCAGCTAACTTTAAAATGAATTCGTCAGAGATAAAGTTACGTAGCTCATGCAGCATAGATTCAACTTTATTGTGTTTAAAAAGCACCTTTGCAATTGAACGACAAGATAAGAAACCTTTTGTGATGTTTAGATCTAGTAATTTTTGAGGAATGATTGGATCGCTTTTCTTGTTGCTATTCGCGATCTGTTCAACTTCTTCATCAGTCATAGAAGCTATAATGTTTTTAAAGAAATTGCCATATTGAAACTTTTCAATTTTCTCCAGCATTGTCACTTGTTCTGTATCTAATAAGCAAAAAGAAATAGGTTTAAGCTTGCGTTGGTCGGTTTTGCTTAAACTGCCATTTTGGTTTAAGCGGTTCTCTTTGGTTTTAGCGTTAGTTTTAGAGTTAGTCATTTTAAACACCTTTCAATATGTTTTAAACTTTGGTTAATACCAATAATCATATTATAAGTGGTTTTAGCTAAAATACAAAAAATGAACATTTTGTTTTTTTAAAAAAATCTTTTAAATGTTTTTCGTATATACTATAAGAATATCTATCTTAAAAGGTATAACTCGTGATTAAAACTGATACAGGCGATACGGTTGGAGGGGGTTTAACGAATCCTCAGGATGAAGTTCTAGCATTGTTAGAAGAGTGCTTAAACTCTGAACAATATACAGCTCGTATTACTTATATTTGTGAAGATGGCGGTCAATTAGTAGGTAAAAAGGCAGCTTTAAAGATTTTAAAGGAACAAGAGGACAATGGTTTAATGCTGGTTCCAATACCAGTCTTAGGAAAACAACTAAGAGTCTGGAGTGGTTTAAGTAAAACCAAAATGTCTAGTCACACAGGATTGTACAACAATATACAGTGGTCAAAGTTTGAAAGTGGCGAAAAGTTAATAACAAAGCAAGCGTGGACATTACTTCAACTTAGACTTGGGGTTCATCCAAAATACAAATTGGTTTTAAAAAATGAATTAGATGTCGAGTGAATTATATGTTAGTGAAATTAGCCCTTAGTGGTCATGCTTCTCCAGAAGCTTTAAGTAAATTTGAACGTATCAAAGCGTATGTGCCAGATAGCGCACCTGTTTTGGTCACATACTTTAATAAACAAGTTTTATTAAGTGATCTACTGGTTAATTTTTCTAATTTTTTACCATCGCTCGAAATCACAAAAGATAAAGACATGCTGGTTACGATTAGAGGAAATGAAACACCTTTAGTCGAATTTATTGTCAATTTAAAACTATACAGCATGAAATTAGGCAAACTTTTCTTTGAATTTGAGAATCAATTTAAAGAAAAAGAGCAAGACTTTAAGGGCTTTATTAAACGTCACAAACTTAAAGGTTTTGATCATGCCAATTTTGTTAATTACGTGAAACTAGGTGCATATGATAGTGCTTTAGACATTATCAAACACCAGTACGAAAGCGTTAAAAAAACATTCTTTGTACTGTTTAAAGATCGTTTCACCCTATTAGAAAGCAAGGGTTTTATTTAAGGATATTCTATGGAAATGTTAGATCCATCAAACACAAACCCTGGGCTCTTTTTAGTCATAATGGCTACGGCAATTGGTACCATACTTTTTGGTTTTTTAATTGTCGCTTTAATTGCACGATATAAGTTCAAGATTAGAGTTACGGTATCTAGTTTTATAGCTGCAGTTACTTTATCTGTATTTAGCTTTATATGCTTTGGTTCACTTGGTCCGATGGAACCTAAATACAGTACTTCAGTTGTTCAGCTTTATGCGTTGGGCTTACTGGCTGGTACTTTAATATTAAATATAGTTCTTCTGAAATTATTCAGCCCTAAAACTATTGAACAGTTAGCTTTGAAAGGTTTTAATAAGTCAGAAAATGAACAAAAAGAGCATTACAAAAACATCTTAAAAGAGTTTAAATGTATTACTGATTTGGAAGATAAAAACAAGCTTAATAAGCGCAGTTTTAACTTGTTAAATGTTTTTAAACATAAAGGAAAACAAAATGTTTGATTTTAAGATGAAATCTTTGTGTGTTTTGGCTGTTGCCGGATCTCTTTTAACTGGTTGCGTATCTAGTACTATTGATGGAATGGGTTCTAAACGCAAACAAATCATGTTGTATTCTGAAAAAGAATATCTTCAGCAAAGTACTCAGTCTTACAACAACATCATCACGACTGCTAAACAGCGTGGATTGATTGTGAATAACGCTCAAGTAAATAGAGTAGCAAAACGTCTTATCGCACAAGTTCCACATTATCGAGCTGACGCAGCAAATTGGAATTGGGAAGTTAATACAATCCGAGATAATGAAATCAACGCGTTTTGTCTATCTGGAGGCAAGATCGGTGTGTTGACTGGTTCTATCACAAAAATTAATGCAACTGATGATGAATTGGCTGCACTGATCGGCCACGAAATTGCACATGCTTTACGTGATCATGGGCGTGAAAAGGTAAGTAAAAAGCTTTTAACTGGTTTAGGTGTGCTTGCAGCTAGTTCGGCTGGTCTTGGTGACATGGTTGTATCTGGCACAAGTTTACTAGGCGATTATGGGGTTAACTTACCTGGTTCGCGCAAACTTGAAAGTGAAGCGGATCTTCTAGGTGTTGATATTATGGTTCGTGCTGGTTACAACCCACAGGGCGCAGTCAGCTTTTGGAATAAAGTAGTAGCCCAAGAAAAACAGGGCACTAAAATTGATTTCTTATCAACGCATCCTACTTCAGAAAAAAGAATTGTAGCGATCCAAGAATACATCAACCAAAATTACAGGAAATAATATAAGGAGCTGGTTATGGATATTTACACAGTTATCCGAGTGAGCAAAAAGTTGTTTGACCACGGTTATGTTGTAATACCAGAACACAAAGTAGATTTTAAATCGGCTTTACTGCTCTTAAATGAACAAACCGTTGATGATCGATTTCTAATATCTAAAGATATAGTAGGTGCTGAAATCAGAGGGAATTTTGCCTTAATTGAAAAGGAGGGGAAGTTTCAATTGTTTACCAAAGGAATAGATTACTTTTGTTTGAATGTTGAGCCTGAAAAATCCAGTACTGATCCTAAACCTGAAAAAGAGGTAAAAAAGAGTAAAGTAGTTCTCAAAAACCGTTATTTATATAAAAGTGGCGTGAAGAAGATAGGGGAGCTGGACACGTACAAGAAAAGAAGCGTCAAGATTACGAATGTAGGAAAACCATTTGTACTAAAACAAAAATTGCATGACGTTCCAGATTGGCTTTTTGAAAAGCTAAAAGACCAAGATGTATGTTGGATCTATTTTGAATATGCTGAAGAACAATTATCAGAGGCACCAATAGAAACTGCACCAATCAATTTAAAAAGTGACATTGAAAGTTGTGTTAAATACTTTAAGTTACATGGTGAAAAAACAAGAAAAAAACCAATTATCAATGCTGAAGCACCAGGTAACGTAAACCTATTCAGATATTGTGATTTACGGCGCATTGATCAGGAATTAAAAGTCTTATTTGTTTGTAGTGAAAACTATCTTTGGTTACTGGAACAAAATAGACAAGATCCACTACCTAACATCAAATTAAACAATATTAGTTTTGGCGGTTGGATCATTCCCAAGACGACAAACCAAGATATGTTGAATAAGCTAATAATGTTAGATAAAGAATTAAAAACGAATCCAGATGCTTATCTTCTAAGTGTACGAGAGAGAGATGGATCCGTAAATTTGAACAACTCCTATAAGTGATATTCTGCTCCTCAAATGATGTTATAAACATCAATATATGGAGTATTTTATGGCACGTAGACCAAGAAGAAATCATTCAAATGATTTTAAAGCTAAGGTAGCACTTGCTGCGATTAAAGCAGAAAAAACACTTGCTGAATTGAGTGCTGAGTTTGATGTTCATCAAAACCAAATTATTGACTGGAAAAATCAATTGATCTCAGCTTCCTCGCAAGCTTTCGATCAATCAAAAGCTCCAACAGAACCACCCATCGATCTAAAAAAACTACATGCAAAAATCGGTGAGCAGGCATTAGAAATTGATTTTTTAGAAGGTGTGTTGAAGAAACTGGGCCGCTTCAACCACAAAAGTTAATCGACGACTCACTTCAGATTTCAGTATCTAAGCAAGCTAAGCTGCTGAAAGTCTCCCGTGGTTGTTATTACTATCGCCCAAAACCTGTGAGTGCATCAGATCTGAAGCTGATGCGATGTATTGATGAATTACATATGCAATATCCTTTTGCAGGCAGTCGTATGATGCGTGATTTGTTGAATCGTCAAGGGCATCATATAGGACGACGTCATACACGTACTTTAATGAAGAAAATGGGTATTCAGGCGTTATATTGCAAACCAAATTTAAGCCAGGCTAATCAAGCTCACCGTAAATATCCATATCTGCTCAAAGGGTTGGCTATTCAGCGCAGTAATCAAGTGTGGTCTACTGATATAACGTATATCCCTATGGCAAAAGGCTTTGTTTATTTATGTGCTGTGATTGATTGGCATAGCCGCAAGGTACTTGCGCATAGGGTATCGATTAGTATGGAGGTGGATTTTTGTATTTCGGCTTTAAATGAAGCGATTGAAAAATATGGTCGACCTGAAATATTTAATACAGACCAAGGCAGCCAGTTTACCAGTGATGCATTTATTGATGTATTGAAATCAAATGGCATTCAAATCAGTATGGATGGTAAAGGTCGATGGGTAGATAATGTGATGGTTGAACGATTATGGCGGAGCGTTAAATATGAAGAGGTGTATCTCAAAGCTTATAGCAGTGTCACAGATGCGAAAAAGCAATTAAGTGCATATTTTGAGTTTTATAATTTGAAACGACCTCATTCGAGTCTAGACAAAATGACACCAAATGAGTTTTACTATGATCAGCTACCCCAACAAAACAAGGTGGCTTAACTAGAGCGGAATATCACTTATAAATACGCTTTTAGTTGTTCAAACAAGTGGGACCACCTCTCTTATAGCTTCCGAATATATCAATTAATGATGCAATTTAAGTCGACAGGTTATTGCAACATTCCCCTTAAAGAATTGCGTAAAATACTTTCTTTAGAAAGTCTATATTCAAATGCTGCTGATTTAAAAAGGCGTGTGATTGATGCTGCATGTACTGAAATTAATGAAAAATCCCCTTATACGGTTAAATATGAGCTAATTAAAAAGGGCAATAAATTTCATAGTCTTGAGCTAAAATTTAAGAAGAAAAATGCAGAAAAAGAGCAATTAAGATGCCCTGACACAATTGATATGTTTGAAGAACAGAAAAATAACTTCCTTAAACTGTCTGATGCTCAGGTTGATAGTTTTGGTAATCAATTATCAGAACTTTCTGAATTAAGTTATTTAGCTAGAGAGGGTGAAAGCTACAAAGATTTAGCATTAAGGCTTAAAACAATGCTTCGAGATCCTGACCAACAACCACAGCTTCTTCCATATTTAAAAAAACTAGGATTTAAACCATGATTGAGTTAGATAATTTTAATTTTGATGAAGAAGTTGCCAAATTCAATGATGTTATTTTCAATCAGAGTAATGAAGTAAAAGCAAAGATATTGACTGGATATTTAAGCTCTATTATTGATGTTGAGATTAAACATTTTGATGATTTCAATGATCATAAAACAGTGCTTAAAGATATTGAAAGCAAAGTAACCTTTGCTATCAATATGCTAAAAACAATACAAAATTAATTATGGCAGATTAAATAATTTTCTATCCCGATCTTCTGTTAAATACTCGTTGATGCCAGCGAGTATTTTTTGTTTCTCTGCTTCATCTTCCATTTTCTTGAGCAAGTAAGAACCCAGTAAAATTTTACGTCTGGTATCGTTTTTTCGATCTTGTTCTTTCTGTTTTGCCTTTTCACGAGCGTCTTTAGCCTGCTTTTGAGCTTTAAGCTGCTTTAAGCGTTCTTCCTGTTGCTTTAAGCGTTCTTCCTGCTTAGCAATTCTCTGTTCTAAAGATTCATTTGTCATTGTAATTCCCATACCTAAAAAACCATTCAAGCATAGGATACCTGCCATTGAGATTCAATGCCTTCCTAAGCTATAATGGTTTTCCAGAATGGCGCACTTTACCAAACTAATTTCATTAAGTTTGGAAGTCCGAAAGGGGATACCCCTTTACCCCATAAAATTATTTTGTTGTTGTTGAGAAAAGACAAATGAGCCACCTCCGCGCTTCATCAGAAAACTGAAGGAACCTCCATTGAATCGAACTAATATTTTTTTTGGTGAATCGCATTCTGACTGGTTGCCTGTCAGAGGCGGAGAATCTGGTGATTTTGTTTTTCGACGTGGTGACGGGCATGCCTTCGCGAAAATCGCACCTGCTTCCCGCCGCGGTGAGCTCGCTGGAGAGCGTGACCGCCTCATTTGGCTCAAAGGTCGAGGTGTGGCTTGCCCCGAGGTGATCAACTGGCAGGAGGAACAGGAGGGTGCATGCTTGGTGATAACGGCAATTCCGGGAGTACCGGCGGCTGATCTGTCTGGAGCGGATTTGCTCAAAGCGTGGCCGTCAATGGGGCAGCAACTTGGCGCTGTTCACAGCCTATCGGTTGATCAATGTCCGTTTGAGCGCAGGCTGTCGCGAATGTTCGGACGCGCCGTTGATGTGGTGTCCCGCAATGCCGTCAATCCCGACTTCTTACCGGACGAGGACAAGAGTACGCCGCAGCTCGATCTTTTGGCTCGTGTCGAACGAGAGCTACCGGTGCGGCTCGACCAAGAGCGCACCGATATGGTTGTTTGCCATGGTGATCCCTGCATGCCGAACTTCATGGTGGACCCTAAAACTCTTCAATGCACGGGTCTGATCGACCTTGGGCGGCTCGGAACAGCAGATCGCTATGCCGATTTGGCACTCATGATTGCTAACGCCGAAGAGAACTGGGCAGCGCCAGATGAAGCAGAGCGCGCCTTCGCTGTCCTATTCAATGTATTGGGGATCGAAGCCCCCGACCGCGAACGCCTTGCCTTCTATCTGCGATTGGACCCTCTGACTTGGGGTTGATGTTCATGCCGCCTGTTTTTCCTGCTCATTGGCACGTTTCGCAACCTGTTCTCATTGCGGACACCTTTTCCAGCCTCGTTTGGAAAGTTTCATTGCCAGACGGGACTCCTGCAATCGTCAAGGGATTGAAACCTATAGAAGACATTGCTGATGAACTGCGCGGGGCCGACTATCTGGTATGGCGCAATGGGAGGGGAGCAGTCCGGTTGCTCGGTCGTGAGAACAATCTGATGTTGCTCGAATATGCCGGGGAGCGAATGCTCTCTCACATCGTTGCCGAGCACGGCGACTACCAGGCGACCGAAATTGCAGCGGAACTAATGGCGAAGCTGTATGCCGCATCTGAGGAACCCCTGCCTTCTGCCCTTCTCCCGATCCGGGATCGCTTTGCAGCTTTGTTTCAGCGGGCGCGCGATGATCAAAACGCAGGTTGTCAAACTGACTACGTCCACGCGGCGATTATAGCCGATCAAATGATGAGCAATGCCTCGGAACTGCGTGGGCTACATGGCGATCTGCATCATGAAAACATCATGTTCTCCAGTCGCGGCTGGCTGGTGATAGATCCCGTCGGTCTGGTCGGTGAAGTGGGCTTTGGCGCCGCCAATATGTTCTACGATCCGGCTGACAGAGACGACCTTTGTCTCGATCCTAGACGCATTGCACAGATGGCGGACGCATTCTCTCGTGCGCTGGACGTCGATCCGCGTCGCCTGCTCGACCAGGCGTACGCTTATGGGTGCCTTTCCGCAGCTTGGAACGCGGATGGAGAAGAGGAGCAACGCGATCTAGCTATCGCGGCCGCGATCAAGCAGGTGCGACAGACGTCATACTAGATATCAAGCGACTTCTCCTATCCCCTGGGAACACATCAATCTTACCGGAGAATATCGTTGGCCAAAGCCTTAGCGTAGGATTTCGCCCTCTCCCGCAAACGACCCCAAGAAAAACAGGCGTAGAGTTTAAAAAAATCTATGCCCCTGACAATGCAAAAGCAGAACTTTTAGACCGTCAAAGCCTTTGGAACATCGTTGAAAAAGTTGAAAACCGTAAAAACTCAGTCCTAGCAAGAGAGTTTGAAATTGCCTTTCCCCAAGAGCTAAACGCAGAACAACGCCAACAGCTCCTAGATGATTTATGCAAAAAGATTGTAGAGCGTCATAACGTCATCGTTGATGCTGTCATTCATGCCCCGCATACAAGGGGTGGAAGTGATGAACGAAACTATCATGCTCATATTCTGTTTACGAGCCGACAGCTAGACAAAGACACAGGCGAGTTTTCTAAAAATAAATTTCGTGATTTCAACAAAGAGAAATCATCCGAAACGGTTGCAGCTTGGCGTAAAGACTTTGCCGATCTTGCAAATCACTACCTAGAAAAAAATAACTTTGATGCCCGTATAGATCACCGCAGCTATGCAGACCGAGGAATTGATTTAGAAGCTACCTTGCATGAAGGAAGCGCAGTTACAGCCATGAAGCGTAAATATGAGCGTGAACAATTAAAACCAGTTGAAGAACGAAATCCAAAAATCATCATGCCGATCATTGCCCTAGAAAATAATGCAATCAAGGCTAGAAACGCTGAAAAACAGCAGATTTTAAAAGGATTAGAGCAAGAAATTGTCCTATCCAAAAAGGTTTTAGATGGTTTAAAGCAACTGGAACGGACTCAAAAAGCAAAAGATCAGCATGAAGCCGAGATTAGAGCCACAAAACAAGCTCATACAGCCACGGAAGCAAAAATACGTACAGAACCACCAAAACCTCAAGAAAATCGCTTAGAGCGCAAATCAGCGCAATCTAGCCCTATTGTTCAAGACACTTCGATAAGTGATAAAAAAATTGCTGTTCGTCTTTTTGAAACTAAAGTTCGCGCTTTAGCTGAAAAAATCCACCATCAGGAACTAGAAAACATCAAACAAAAAATGGGTGAATACATGGAATTGAGTAAAAATTTACTCAATCAGATAGAAACCCATAAAGAAAATAAGCCATTCAACCCCTTTAAAATCAAGGCATGGACAAAAGAATTAGATGATTTAGTCCATAAACATGACAATGGTATCAAAGCCCAGTATGACAACCTGAAAACCGATTATCAGAGAATAAAAAATCTTGGTGTTACACATGAACATTGGAAAAAAGCAGATGCTCAAATGTACCAGCTTGATAAAAACGCATATCAGAAGATCAAAGCGTTTGAGATAGAACTCAATGAGCGTAATTCAGCTATCAACATTAAAAAATCTTTAGAACAAGACAACGATAAGGGTCGTTAAATCTATCCTTTTTGTCTTTTAATTAAGAATATTTAAACAATATCAATATTTTATTAGCGAGTGTCTACGAGCGACACAACGAAAAGTTGCGCCTAGACTCCCTGAAAAACCGTTTTTAAGTGCCTTGAATCCTAGAAAACTCATATTTCCATGCAGACATTAGCACCTAGACCGAGCGAAGCGAGTGAAAAAACTATGAGCGAAGCGAATCCATAGTCGCTTTTGCTTTTTGAAGTCACAAACAGGATTAGAAAATAACTGCCCCCACGACCGAGCAAAGCGAGGTCAAAAAGTACGAGCAAAGCGAGTACATAGGGCAGTTATCCACAGGTTTTTTTAAATTTTTTCTTTTTTTAATATTTTTTAATATTTTTAAATATTTTTAGCTCCTCGCTATGCCTTGCTCTACGTGGCTTTGACGGGGGTAACTATGACAGATTGACGCACAACTATGACAGATTGACGCACAACTATGACAGATTGACGCACTAACTATGACAGATTGACGCACTTTTATGACATTTACAAACTTGTCATAGTATGACAATATAAAACTATGTCATAATTATAAGGTAATGTATAAAAGTGAATAGTGATTTAATCGTGATGGACAATAAGCTGATCAGAGCTTCTTACCGACTTACCACAAATGAATTGCGCTTAATTTACTGCGCTATATCCAAAATGCCCAAGAATGAACCTATCGACCATAAAACGCCTTACTATGTGACCAAAGAGGACTTTATTAAGCTGGGGGTAGAACCTAAGAATGTGGCTCGTGAGATTCGTTCTGCTTGTAGTGATTTAATCAAAAGAACAGTAATAATAGAAACACCTATTGGTGACTTGGAAACGCATTGGCTTCACAATGTATTGCACTTTAAAAGCGAAACTTTTGAACGCTTAAAAAAGCAATATCCTGATGCCAAGAATGACGAAGAATTTATTAATGCACTTAGACTGCATAATCTTTTAGATAGCCTGCCAATCGTTGTAAATAGCGATGATAATGTCGTGGCACGAATTGTTTTCCATGAAGATATGATGCCTTATTTGAGTGATCTGAAAAGTCATTTCACACAGTATTTTCTTTCAGACTGCAAAGGTTTTAGTGGTGCTTAGAGATGGATCCGTAAATTTGAACAACTCCTATAAGTGATATTCTGCTCCTCAAATGATGTTATAAACATCAATATATGGAGTATTTTATGGC
>NZ_KB849754.1:19133-55271 GCF_000368925.1 Acinetobacter bereziniae LMG 1003 = CIP 70.12
TGATCAGCTACCCCAACAAAACAAGGTGGCTTAACTAGAGCGGAATATCACTTATAAATACGCTTTTAGTTGTTCAAACAAGTGGGACCACCTCTAGAGTAAAGTACTCTCGTACAATAACTATTGTAATGCTACTAATTAAGTTGCTTAAATCTAAATAATTAAACATAGCTGCAAACATGAATCTCAATTTTTTATTCGGCTTTATCATAATTATTGTTGGCGGTGGTGCAGCAATAGTTGCGCTTCGTTCAATGTTAGAAAATGAAATTTTTATGAAGGATAGTATATGGCTATGAATAATTCTAAATTCGATAAATACTTATTGCGCTCATTTTTAAAAAATACTGGACTTGCAATAATTTCAATTAGTGCAATAGCATTGGTTATATTTGCATGTTATGTGGTTTATATAGGAATAGGAAAAGCATCAACTTATGTATTCAATAACTTTGTACTAACTCTAAAAACTATTGGCTATATCGTATTATTTTTAATCGCTTTAAATTTAGTTATCTGTTTTATTGAAAATGTTATCAAAGAAGCCAATCAAAAAAGGAGTGAAGATAGTTCAGAAGATAATGTATGAGGGTAATAAAAAGTATCATACTGGCTTACTCTCAACACTTTGATTTTTTGGTCTTTATCTCCATCAAGTGTATTTTCTAAAATATAGTATGAATCTTTTACCCTCATACACTAAGGGGTTAAGAAAGGTTTCGGCAAGAAACGCCCCTCAACAAAACACCTACGATAAAAAAGTTTTAGTGATCGTGGTGATCTGTATCAATTACGTCATTATTGTTTGCATTAAACTTAGCCTGCTCTTTATAAAAATTATAGTCGGCATTGTCGTATACAAGCTCTTTTGGGTAAGGGATACCCATTTCATCAAGCTTTAAAGCGTAATAATGCGGTATTGGCTTGGTTGGATTGAAGTATGGTTCAGGGTAGTACTGAGTAACGACTTTAGCGGAGTAGGAATTAACGAGTTGATCTACATCGCTTTCTATTGTTTTTTGTTGGTCATTGTAATAAGAGTCAACAAGCTCTTTGTCTGAGTGGCTTGCTGCACAACCTGAAAATATTAAAGGTATTAAAATAGCGATAATTCTATAATGTTTCATTTTAAATAGGCCCAGGTGTAGTGTATATTTAATGGAACGTTAAAATACTTTTGATTATACATGACTTTTAAAGATGCTGTAACACCACCTTTTAGCAGAGGAAAAAGAGAACATAAGTTCTTGGCTAAAATGTTAAAATCTGAAAAAGATAAGATTAAGCTTTATACCAAAAGTTTAAGAAAAATTACTTTTAATGAGCTTTTAATTAGAGCAACTTTAATTTTAGTTGTGGTTTTTGCGTTAAGTTTTTGTATCTTTGGCGTATACCTATCTTTGAACGGTTTATTCTCAAAAGATGTGCATTTAGGAATGATTGGCATTATAGGTGATAGTAGTAGAATAATATTATGTACCATCTCAGCTATATTGTGCGCGGTTACAGCTTTCAAACTGTTTAAGAAAGCAAAAATTGACTGGAAAGAACATCAGTCATCAAAACGATATGCCAAAGCAATAACGAAAGAGTACCAGTCATTAAATAATTTGATTTTGGAACAGATTAAACAAGATAAAACAGGCAGTTATTGGCTGAACAGCAAAGAGATCCTGAGCATAACAGAGCAATACGAAGATAACATAAATGAAAACACAAAAGATTATCTGGTAAGTTTTACGCAAGATACGACTAAAAAGTATGTTAGGTTTTACATATATAATAATTCGCATATCTCTAATGGGTATACCAATGTTTTACATATACACTCGACTACTTTAACAATTTATTCACACTGTCTAAGTTATTCGGATTCGTTGAGTGTTAAAGACCTTTTAGATATTTCTGTTAAAAGTATTTGCATAAATTATTAGTTTTACTATAATACTTTTAAGAACAAAATTTAAATGTTTCTTACGACATTAAAAGAATGGGAGGCTTATAGCTTCCCATTTTTCTTTTTAAAATAACTATTATTTTTCTAAAACATCATTTGCCTTTTTCTCAAAACCCTTAACTTCTGCTAAAAGTTCTTCATTTTGGGCCATTGTGTCAGTAAAGGTCTGTTTCGAGAATTTAATGAATTCCAATGCATCATTGATCGATTGCTCTTTGCTTGGCTTCACGTACTTCGGGAGCTTATTGAATTCAGTATCCACATTTCTTTTGATCGCAGAAAAGTCTTTATCAAGCGACTCGAATGCTGCACTGGTTGACTCAAGCTGTATACGTTCAGAAACTCTATGGTCGATGTTTTGGAACACCAGGAACACACATACAAAAACTAAACTAGCAATTAAACTATTTTTTAGAACAACTGTATCCATTTTAAAACCCTTTAACATTTCTTTGATATTTTTAGTATAATCACTTTAATGTCTTTAAAATTTTTTTAAAAAATATGTCTAAAGCCTCCAACGTTGAGCTCTTAAACTTTTATAGTCTTGTTAAAGTACCTTTTAAATATGCTCACAAAGAGGTGTTGTTCTCCATTTCTATTTTATATTTTAACGGTAAAACTAAATCATACGTTCATTATCACAAATTTGAAGATGAAGAATTGCAGACTGTTCTAGGGTATGTGGTTTCGGAGAGTCTGGCGTGGACCTTTGGATCTTTGAAAACTGATAAATTCACTGTTAATCAGAATTTTATTTTCAATACTGTGCAAGAAGTGGAAAAAAGCCTTAAAGAACAAATAAATGCTTTATATAAAAGCACGGGTATAAATGCTAAGTTTTCCATGCAATATGCCTTAAAGGATAAGCCATCTGCAGAAAACAACGACTTATTAGAGAAGATATTTGCGATTGATAAAATGCTACCATTTGCTTTTACATTTAATAATAACGGCGGTTATGAAGTTGCATTAAAAGAATGTTCGTTAAAACTAATTAATGATATTGGGTTTTTCGCTTAAAAGTCCTTAAACTATTAAATACCACTTCATTAATACTTATTTTTAATTATAATGTGGGGTATTAGTAGTTTTAAGTTAGGTCATTAATTAGTGAATAAGAAAACCCTTACCATAGCGATATTGTCAGTTTTGCTATTTGGTTGTGATAAGTTAAAGCCTTCAAATACTGATACTGCATCTCAAGAAGAACAAATAGATCCCATTGAAAAGAAAGTTGAGGAACAAGTTCGCAAATATGATGAACGTGTTACCACTTACAATCCATCTAACTACAAATTACCTCAATCAAGCCTTTCTACCACCAGCCACAAAGTAGCGTGTAATTTTGGTGTAGGGGGAGATCTACCAGCTTTGGCATCAAATGGCATGTTCTCACAGCCGTTATATCGTATTGAAGCTGAGCAGATCATGGATAAAGTTCAGGGCGATGTGATGTATGCCCCTTATTCAATCGCGACATCTGTTGAGGGTGATGTTTTATATGAATCTGAAATTGATAGCTTTGATCGACAGTTAAATACATTACGAAGTTATCAAATTAAATCATCTGAACAAAATATCATTTCGTCATCTGGCTTTTACACCAATTCAAACAAAGCTGTTCGTATGGCACCTATCCGCAGTTACCCGGTTGCTTATGTGAAGCGCTTGGACGGCGATATTGTTTCTACATCTATGTTTAATGATGCATGCGACAAAGAAGTAGGTGTACGTAACTACAAATGGCGCGAAATTGATGTGTCGGGCAAACCATATGCAAGTTTAGCATCCACTGTATCTGAGCAAATTGTTCGGGTGAATCAGTTTGGCATGTTCACCAGTGCATCAAATTTTTACAGCTACTTCAGTAGTGAGTTTGGCAACTTCTTGGATGCAAATAACAAGTTTAGATCCGCATTGGAGAAATCAGGACGTTTCCCTAAAGGTTCAAAAATCTACGTTCCATCTGAGATTAAAACGACTGATGAAACACTGGTGATTACGAAGAACCCTGAGCTTGAAATTACAGACTTCCAAAAAGACAAGGTTTTAGAGGCATACAACAAAGAGGCCAAAATACGGAATCTTGGCCAGATCGTATTCAAGGTCTACAACCTCAAAAACAATACTGTTTTCTATACACCATGGAATGAAACCAAGCACCGTGAAGCGGTCGAGTTTGAACCTATTGTTGTTATCGATGGCAAGGCTTATTCAGCAGTTTGGCATGTTCCTAATACTTTGACATTCAATGATTCGACCAGTGCTGGAAACTTAACGTATTACAACGCTACGGCGCATAACGCATTCGTCAATGCTGTTAAAGGTATATACCAAGGTCAGCAAAGCATGGTTGGTACAGAGCACGAAGATGATACCGAATATTCAATGAAGACTGCAGTTGAATACCAGAAAGCCCAGGCAGAGAAATAATATGGAATTAAGCACTATTGAAAAGAATACCGAAGCTCAAGACATTCAATCTGATGCGTATGACCAGCGTGTACATTCAGTATTGATAGTACCTGAACATGCCCTAAAAAAAATTGAGTCGATGATTTTGGCTACTGGTCATGTACAAAGTGACAGTACCAATCTTTTAGAAGTTTTAAGGCCAATGCCTGAAGAATTCAGAAAAGACGTTGATAACACCGAATTTACAGAAAAAGAAAACGGCGACATCGGTGATGCAGCCGTGGTCATTGTTGATGGTTTGATTCACGACACAAAACGCGGTGTTTGGATCTCTCAAAATTGGGGTTGTGGTAGTCCTAAATTCACCAAGCTTATTCAGGCTGGAGCTGAGCCACCAATTGAACTGATTGCCAAAAATAAGGGGGATAAGTTTAGTGCGACTTTAACGCACGAATTTCAAAAAGCGTATGAGCGAATGGGTTATACCCAAAAACAGGTCGGTTATATACACATCCTATCAAATGGTACACCAACGACTTTCTTTAACTACCTGAGTGACGAATTGCTGTGCAAACTGGAATTCATATCAGTAGACAACAACCGTTTAAACGCCTCACAAACTAACTTTTATAGTGCCGTAGAGCGAGGATCTGTTTCAGATTGGGGAGTGAGCTATCACAGAAAACCTTTTAACTTAGAAAATTACCCGATCAATTCTCTATTGGTGTCGGGATTAACAATAACTTTTATTTTGTACCTGATTTACAGCTATCTCTTTGGAGCTTAATACCAAATGAAATATTTAAACAGAACATCTCAAGATCGCGAAAAACATCATTACTTTAATCAACAACAGGGCGACAATAGAAAACAGCACAATCCGAACCATCGTCACCACTCTATTAGCTTAAATGATGTATTTCGGTCGTTATTAGCCCTTACTCAACTAGACAAAGACATCCCGACATTGATCAAGCTTTTTGAAGAACAAGGGCTTGAAATATGCGAAACGCGTGTACGCACTTGGTCAACACCCGTGCATATCAACAATAGACCAATACCACACATTATTTTTGTTGGTTTTATGAATTTACTTGAGTGCATCAATGCTGAAGCAAAACTCAAAGATATTAATCTGTTTGATCTGTCAGAAATCTTGGACGATATACGCAACTAACAATTATGTGGTTTAGCTATGACTGAAGAAATAAATAGTAATGAAAAAAAAGATGGTCCTATTACGGATGTAGGTAAAAAGTTTGCTGGTGCACGTAAAGACAACCCATCACCAGACTTCTCAGGCAACATGAATGGAATTAAGTCTGACAGCCTAGTGACTAAAAAGGAATATTGGCAAAAGCCTGATTTTAGAGCTGATGCCCAATCTGGCCATAAACCTGTAAAACATGCACTATTATTTTCTTTGGTCTATGCAAACTTAACCAACAAGCCTTTAGGGGGCGGTTGGTTTAGCATAGGTCAAAAGCAATGGGATGATGCCTACATTGCTACGCTACACTTCTTAAAAAACAAATATGAAAGCTCACACTACGAACGTTTAGAACAACTGACAGACGACTTTAATGCGTACATGACCGTTAAGTTTGGTGCTGGACGAAGTGAAAAAGATATTTTAGAACGCTACTCAGCTGGACGACATACCAATCGCAGAGTTAAACACCCACTATCATTTAGTTCAGACACACGTTTACGCTTAAAAAACTTAATCCCTTTAGGATGGCCAGACGATCGTGTACTTGATACGGATAATTATGGTGCCAAAAAATTATTAAACACTGAGACTGGTCAACATAAGTGGTATGCCGTTAAATCCATTTCAGCAAAGCGGTTTCAAACACTAGATGATTGGACGGAATACGACACATTCAATGCAGCACTAGAAAAAGTAAAAACATTTTTTCAGCCAATTTTAGATGAACGAGTCATAGAACCCAAAAAAGGACGCGCAAAACCACCCAAAAGACCGCGCTACGACAGAGTTGAAGTGCGCGAGGGTAAGGACCATCGAAAGGGTGAAAACATCGATAGCCAGTTGCTTATGGACTATTTCAAATTTTCTGGAGTCGAGTTCGGCAATTGGGTAAATCAAAAGGAACGTGCATGGTTTCTGAATTGCACGTATGACTCACTAATGGATCTTGTCGAACTTCTAGGTCTACCCGTTACGTTCGCATCTTTAGGCGGTAAGCTAGGAATAGCATTCGGTTCGCGTGGCACAGGCGTTGATAGCGCAGCAGCTCACTTTGAACCAGGTAATATGCTTATTCATTTGACCAAGACGCAAGGTGTTGGAGCACTAGCCCATGAGTTCGCGCACGGATTTGATTGTGTTTTGGCAAAACGAAACGGACTCAATAATAACTTTTTTAGCGAATACTTTCTTTACACCAGTAAAGGGCGTTACTCAGTACAGAATCATCAAGAGTCAGCATACAAACATCTTAAAGATGGCCAGACTGCAGATAAGTTTATCAAGCTGGTTAATTATCTTACTTTTAAGTCAACCAAATACCTTGATTACGAAGAAAGACAAGGCGGTACGGGCTTTATGAATAACGCCATGCACCTAGATCAATCACGGTCAATGTATTGGTCACAGCCAACAGAAATCTTTGCCAGACTGTTTGAATGTTGGGTGACGGATAAGCTGGCTGAAAATGATCAACAAAATGGGTTTTTGGTGCACGGCACAGAAGAGTCGGCAAATAGTTGGAATATGAAGTTAAGCGCATATCCAACAGGCAGAGAACGGGCAATTTTAGTTGATTTGATGGATGATTGGCTAAAAGCATTAGTGAGGTCGTGGACGAAATGAATGCAATCACTAAGACCTCAAAAAAAGAACGGATCTTATTCAATAATCCCAAAGCAACACGACTTTACAGGGAAGCAATAACAGAGCTTATTGCGTTTAAACCTTGGGAAGTTAACGCCACTGAGAATATGCTTACGATCTGCAACACCTACCGCTATGTCGTGAATAAACGTTGTTGTTTAGGGTACGAGTTTTGGTGTTACGACCGAAGCGAAAAAGAATGGGTACGTGTTAAGCCCTCAAGCGGTCGCCACAACTATGGGAAAAACTGGTGCAAAACAAATGACAAAAACAATGGTCTACAAGGCAGTAAAACGAGCAGATTTTGAGTATTCAAACGCAGCGCGTGGATACGTGTATCGGGGAGAGAAAATATCTGATGCTGAAGCGGAAAAACTAAAGCATAAATGGGCTAAAAAAGACCTGATGGACAATGCAAAAAAAGATGGATCGTTCACACCAGAATCATTAGAAATGTTCAAAACCTTGGTGAATCATGTATCACCACGGGAGTTGACCGCCAAACAGCAAGCTTTGACATACCATAGCCTTAAACGCTACACAGATTGCGTATTTAACCTTTATGAAGTCACCGCTAAACAAACACCTCCAGCAAAACTAAAACGACCGTACAGCATGCCTAGACTGGATGGTACGGATAACCCTTGGAACCAAGGCAAACGAGAAAACGATGTCTATATATACAAGGGGATTGAGTACAAAGGCATTGAAGCGGAAACAGCAATGCATAAAGTGGTGATTGCATCAGAATTAACGGCAATTGCCGGATTGGATAATCAGTTAGCGAATCTGGCCAACGAAACAGGTGTAGCG
The DNA here is from genome assembly GCF_000368925.1 of Acinetobacter bereziniae LMG 1003 = CIP 70.12. GTDB lineage: Bacteria > Pseudomonadota > Gammaproteobacteria > Pseudomonadales > Moraxellaceae > Acinetobacter > Acinetobacter bereziniae. The sequence continues at coordinate 27,179 of NZ_KB849754.1, forward strand.
TTGTTTTCAGAATTTATTGAAGTTGCACACCAGAACAATGATTTAAAGGATTTAACATATGTAGTTTTTGATTATGTAAAACATCTAATTGTGACGATTGATCGCTATTTTGATTTAAAACTGAAATCTAACGTGTCGGTCAGTATTTCAGTGAACCGAGTAGCTGGCTATTCAAGGTATAGCATAGTTCAACGGAAATAGACGCACGAACGCAACCAGTGACATTACATGTGTCGTCAATGACAGCTTATGTGTCTCGAACGTGCACGTAATTTTGGATTGATTGGTTTGAATGCAGAAAATGTAAATTATGCAAAGTAACACCATGAATATAGCTGATGATTGTACGGTAGTACGTAGACCGTATCAAAGAATGACGACAGCTAACATGCTTAAGATTTGTTATAATAAACAAATTGTTAGTATCTAAACGACACATGAGCTGTCATTTTTTGGAAATTGCGACTACCCTATTCATTTTAATTCGAACTTTAACTTATGTTCACCTGAAGTCTAGTTAATAAAACTTTTAATAATTTTATTTATTATTTTCAATAACTTATATAAATAAAAAAATAATTATAAATTTTTGGTTCATGAACCTAATGAATTTATTGATACTTTTATAAAATAGAGTTAATTTGTCCGAGAGATATGGGTAGATATCTATTTTTGGTCTTTTTAGTGATTAGAGATATGACCATTGTCATCAAATTTTAAGGAATTCCTTAAGTTTTTTTCTTATAATTCAATAAAATAATTTTGAATACTCAAAAATTAAATGTAATATAAGTCACATTATGAACCGTTAAGTGAAATACGTTTTGCTTAAACGAATGATTGAGTTAGATCATCTAAATGATGATCGTGCTAGAAGACTCAGGTTTTACACCAAAATATTTGGCAGACTTTATTTTAAATACAATCCTAAACTGAATATAAAAAACCTTCGGAGGGCTTATTTGGCCAAACTAACCATCAACCTGAAAAAACTAAATTCTTACGCTAAGTATTTTTTCTAAAAGACACCGTACATATAGCATTACTTTATGTTAATAAAAATTTAGCATCATTTTTGACGCTTATTTGTTGTATGTGCAAAAGCAAGACATTTTAAATAAAGAATCTTTTAATATGAAAGTTACATATCCAGAGACAGGTATATACGAGCACGAACTCAAAGCAATTGATAAGATTAAAAAGGTCTTTGATCGTGGCGAAAAAACTAAAAACTGGCGAGCATATGCTGGTTTTGAATTTATGCATAAAAATGGAAAAAAAGCAGTAGCGAAAGGTAGTTCTGAGAAATTTGAATATGATCTCCTAATTATTACTCATGCAAACATTTTGGTCATTGAATTCAAGGACTGGAACGGTAAGGAAATTACAAAAGTTGCAGGAAAATGGTACGTAGGTAATAAAGAGCAAGATTCATGCCCTGTAGCTAAAAATGTAAAAAAAATGCAAATTATAGTTAATAAACTAAAGGATAAAGTTTCAGAAAAGAAAGCTAAGGGCATTACATTTCATTACCAAAGTGTTTCTCACTTTGTTGTCATGTGTGGTAAAGCAGATTATTCGCGCCTGCCTCCAGAAGATTTAGAGCACATTCTTTCGATAGATGAGTTTATACAATTAGCTCAACAGAAGAATTTTAATAATATGTTCCGCAAGCATCTGGAACGTGATGGTCGCATATATGATATTAAAAAAGAATATCACGCCATTATTGATGAAATTTTTGCGCCTGACCAAATTCAACCACGCTCTTTGATTATTAATAATCATGAACGAGGTGACTTGATCTTACCGCATCCTAAAAAGATTTATAGCGAGTATAAAGCGCATTCATTGACCATCGTTGGTGAAAAATCTTTAATGCGTTGTTGGGATTTTAATGAATTCAAGTTGAGTAACTCAAGAATGAGTCAGCCTCAACATCGATTCAACTTGATCTGCAATGAGCGCCGGGTTTTCCAAAAAATTAAAACAGAAAAGCCTGATCTTTATCAAAGTTGTTTGCACCCGATTACAAACCCAAGTCTTGATGACATGACATCAAAATATAATGAGTTGTATGAGTTGCCTGAGAACAGCTATCGAGTCAACGAATTCATCGGCGCTTATGCTGAGAAAATGTCTGAATCTGAGAAATTGGATTTATTCCAGATTTTGCTTGGTAAATTTAATCACCTACATCAAATGGGAATTACTCATGGTGATGTGGGTGATCATAGTGTGTGGATCTCTTATAAAAAGGAGATATTGCTATCCAATTTTTCGGCAGCAAATGATCAAACACAGCCCTCGAAAATTGACCCTGAACTGGCTAACGAACTCCCATTTTTGAATACAACAGCTCATCTTCCGAATCTTGCGCTGACAGCTGCACAAAAGGATGTGTATTGGTTAGGGCAGTTAATCCTTCATATTTGGAAGAATGCTCGACTGAGCCCACGTTCATTGAAAAAATTTAGTCTTGAGGAGCGAGATCAGAACCACTGGTTAGAGCGTATTTTAACACGAGCTTTGACAGGGAAATATGATAATGCATGTGCAGTATTCCAAGATTTCTTAGCTCAAAAACCTGCTGAACAAGTTAGTTATGAACTTGATGCAGATGTACTGAATCCATATTTAAATCAGACAAATACCTATATCAGTTACCCGATATTTGGCGCGCCTATTGATGCTAACCAAAATTTTACACTCTATGCATCAGGCAACATGTTAGTCAAAACATGGATGGGTAAAGTTGCATCTGCAATGACAACTTATCAAAAGAGTTGTTTTAAGCGATTCTTTGAAGAACTTAAAATGACGCAGGCTCTCAATTTGCCATACCTTCCTAAGATTATTGATTTTGGTTTATCAACTAGCACAGCATGTGTGTATCTAGTAACTGAAATGGTAAAGGGTGAAGCTTGGTCAACGGTTATTGAGGGCTTAACTGAGGATGAAAAAAATGAACTTTCACTTCAGTTATTGCATTCTCTGAAAAAATTTCATGAGCATGGCTTTCAACATGGAAACTTGGATGATGAAAAGATTCTAGTAGATAAAACAAACTTGAAAGTTAGTTTTAATGATTGCTTCCATCCTGAAGTACCACAACCTGATTCTTCTAATGCTTATTTCCCATCTGATATTGAAGATCCAACAGTCATTCAGTGTGACAACTTTACTGCATTGAAATTAATCGCAGATCTATACGATATAGACTTGGCTGTGGATGATGTGGCTTCAATGGATCCTACTTTATCCTGGCTAAATACAGCCTTGAGCATAGAAGGAATGGAAGATCCAAGTGTACGCTATATTGATAATTCTCGCTTTATAGAGGCATTTGAATGTAAGGGTGCTATTGTAAAAGAAGCTCCTCAGATTAGTATTTATACAAGTAAGGTTGAGACGCCCTTTACGATTTATCCCGAAAACGGCAAAGTTTATATCCAACTTGAGGCAGCAAGTGAGGGGGATTTTCGATTTACACTTAGCGGAATCAATGGCATGTTAAAAGGGTTTTATAAGCCCCATGAAAATCAATTAAGTTTCCTTGATTTTGTCAAAAAACAAGACCTGTGGTGGAAGGCTAGTAGGGATGCAGATCTGACTATTGATGTTAGCATTGAAGTCCACCCGATATCTGGGATGAGTAAGCGTGACAACATTGTAGAGTTAAATGACTTCTTAGCAAAAGATCAAAACTTTAAGGATGCTATTGAACAGTTTAAGCAAGCACAGCTCAAAAGGACTCAAGAGAAAGAGGAAACATTACGGGCTCTGCGTGAACAAAAAGCATTACAAGAAGAGATAGGCGATGTTATAGCTACTGATGAGCTTATGGCACAGCCAATGAGTCATCTGCCTACACATAGCCACTTAATTGATATTGAAACGAAAGAGTTGTGGAAAAAAGTCATGGCGACTGAGCGTCATGCACATCCTACAATCACTCTGTCTGAGCCGTTAAAGATAGTTTCGAGCAAACATTTTAAAGATTCAAAGAGTGCTATTGCATACTATGACTCTGCAGAAGATGTTTCAGCTAAATTTTCAAAGACCGATAAAGTCGATGTAATGTGCACTAAAGAAACTGGGGCGGGAGGTGATTACACTTTCTGCATAGGTACGGTGAATATTGCGCAATCAAAAGTCGGAGAATTGTGGATCGATTTTTGTAAAAAAACAAATGAAGTTCCTGAAGAAGCAACACTGTTTCTACAAAGCAAGGCAGATAAGTCATCTAATCGGAAACGTGCAGATGCTCTGACAAATATTCTGAGTAATAAGGCTGTCATTGAAAATCTCGTAGATTACTTTGAACCATCATTAGTGATTGAAGCAAAAGATTATGAGATTGAAGTGCCTGATGAAGATCTAGATCACTATAACAAATACAAAAATGGGGAATTGGTTAAAGCCCTCAATCCATTACAACGTAAAGCGTTCCGTAATGTGCTTAAGTATGGACCTGTATCACTATTAAAGGGACCACCAGGAACCGGCAAAACTGAATTTATCTCTATACTGGCTCACTATCTCTATGATAAACAAAATGTATCTAACATCTTAATTGTTAGTCAGTCGCACGAAGCTGTAAATACAAGTGTTGAGCGTATACGTCAGCTATGCACAGAGTATGACACACCATTAAGTATTGCTCGAATAAGCAATAAAGAGAGTGCTGTGTCTCCTGAATTAAAAGATGTCTATACAGGCTCAATTATTACGAGCCAGATAGAGCTGTTTAAGTCTAATATTAAAGAAAGAGTGTTTGAGCTTGCAAAAGATTTATCACTTGAAGCTGAATACTTGAGCGATCTTTATGAAATCAGAGTCACTATTTTAAATAGTCTTAAATCTGCGTATCAGTCAATCGACCAAGATGATCTTGATCAAAAGTTTAGTTTCTCATTAGAAGAGTATACCCAGGCTTTCAAATCAGCAATGCATAAGCTGAAGAGCATGTTTGACGGAAATCAAGACTTTTGGGATCAACTGGAAGACTGTATCAATGATAAAGAGATAACAGTATTAAACCAGTTAAATAAGATCGACATGATTACGTTCGCAGCACTTAATCAATACTACGGGGTATCTAATGAGGAAGGACTTAAAGCGAAAGCCTTGATCAATATTGCCCTAGATTATGAACCATTAATTGAAAGCCAAAATGCTAATTATGAAAGTTTTCTGGTCAAAACAAGGCAATTAGTCTGTGGCACATGCGTTGGTGTTGGCCAACAAAGTATTGGAATCGCCAATCACGTATTTGATTGGGTGATTATTGATGAAGCAGCACGTTCAATCGCTTCAGAATTGGCAATTGCAATGCAGTCAGGTGCACGTATTTTATTAGTTGGGGATCAAGACCAACTTCCTCCACTATATTCGAGCGATCATATAAAGGCTTTAGCTAAGCAACTTAAGATATCAGATGATGATTTGGAAGATAAATTACAAAGCGACTTTGGCCGTATCTTTAATTCACATTATGGACTAAAGGCTAGTTCAGAACTCTTGTCACAGTACCGAATGAGTCCGAGCATCGGCGAATTAGTTTCAGACTGTTTTTATGAAGGAAAACTTGAAACTGAAGTTGTCGATTCTCGTGGTTTAAGTGATGAAGAGCTGAAAGAAATTAAGTTAAAGCGGATTGTGCCTGATAACTATGCATCCGACATCGTAATAGAATTGAATTCAACAGTTACTTGGGTGGATACTGGGAATGCTGAGCATTTCAAAATGGAGAAAGGTAGTAGTATTTATAACCCACATGAAATTAATGAAATTATCGATTTTCTTCAGCGGATTGACCAAGACAAACTCTTGTTAAATAAATTAGTGCCAGAGCCTGATTCCCTTAAAGAGCCTGCTATTGGTGTAATTTGTACCTATGCTGAGCAAAAAAACCGGTTAAGAAAAGCCTTCTCTTTGTGTGAAGTGTCAGATGCATTGAGATCAATTGTGCGTATTGATACGGTGGATAGTTATCAAGGTAAACAGAATAAGATCATCATTCTCTCAGTTACGCGAAATGATCCAACTAAGTTTCCTGCATTTTTGAAGTCACCAAATCGTGTGAACGTGGCTTTATCTCGCGCAATGGATCGTCTTGTAATCTTTGGTGCGTCAGAAATGTGGCAAGGAGTCAACAGTAACTTACCTTTAGGACGCGTATTAAATTACATCAAGTGCCGTGAAAATCAGACTTTAGAATATCGATATATTTCAAAACGCGCCATTGTCAAAATAGTACAAAACAATCCGCACATTAATAAAAATAGATCAAAAAAATATAGAAAGGCAGGGGTATAACTCATGGAAAATTCACTAAGAAGCTATCATGACGTAGATGTTACATTGCCATCACAACTATTCAATGTGGCATTTAGCTATACCACAACAGATACCTTAGATTTTATTGATTCTATGGTATTGCGCCTATTGGTAATTGCACCACTTTCTGCTGAAAAAATAGCGCGGTTCTTAGGGTTATCTAATCATGAAACAGATGTGCTATTAACTAAATTATTAAAACAAATGCAGATAAAACATCTTGAAGATGATCGATTTGCTCTGACTCAGCGACTTGAGAAAGCATTCTCGGATGTTTGTGCAATTCCTTATGTAAATAAGATTGAGGACAATATTCAAAAGATGAGTTTTGAGATGATTGGCTTGAATCCTGAGCCAGTTAATCCCAACGCATCTGACAATGGGGCAAATTCAATTAAATTAGATGCTTCTAACCAATACCTTTCAAATGGTGAGTCTTTGGTTAGTAAGGAGTTTCAGAAAAATTTTCGATTTTATTTCAGCCAAGGATTAGTTAAGTTGAATCCATCAGTGGATGAAAAGAAGCTGCAACTGTATAAAATGAGCCAAGTGGAAAAATTGCGAGACCATTCTCGTCGTTTTACATTACCATTGACGCTTGATGAGAATTATACACCTACAGAGATTAGTGATTTTAATCACATGGAAAATCTTAACAAAATCGAAGATTCTCTTTACGCTGCTCTTAGATCAGCTAAGAAGCCACAAAATATTGAGGATATTCTAAAGGTACTCCATGAATTAGATATGGAGGATACTTTTTCAGTTGAATCTATTTTTAGCGAGAATAAGCTTAATTTAGATCGCTTATTTAAGCTAGAACACAAATCCAATGAATACTTTATCGGGCCAATATATTCTAAGGAAAATTCAGACCTGTTTTTCAAAACAATCAAACAATATCAAGACCAGAATAATGATGATAAACAGCTGTATTGGTTAGCTCCATCAGATGAATTTTGGGGTAAGTCAGATAGATTTAGTGATTTTATTGATCGTTTATCGACAACCACAATTACCAAAAACTTTAAATGCTTCTTACCAGTGGCATACAGAAATGATAAACAATCAATCGCAAGTTATAAAAAACTAATCACAGCTGAGGCAGGAGCCAAGCACTTTCTAACGTTTAAGGAAAGTAGTGTAGTTTTTGACGGTAATTTTGAGCTTTTGGTTATGAAAGACTCTTTTTGTGTTTTGATTATTCACGTTAGTGATTCATCCACAAATATTTTAACAACAGTGCCTGTGGGTATTATTGTCAAAAATAAGGCTATTGCCCAATCGTTTTATAAGTTTTTTGAAGACTTAGAGAACGATGGAGAGAACTTCTTTGGTTTATTAAATTCTAAAAAATAGAATAATCATCTTAAAAAGCTAGCAGATTTGCTAGCTTTTTTAAACTCAAATTAGAGTGGCAACAATCCAGACCAGACATTTCTACTTTGAAGTGGCTTTGTTGCACAAAGATTTGAAATGCAAAGCGCCCCTAATTGAGCCAAATTTAAGGCGTAACTTGGGTAAGTGGTCGACCTAATTCCGTAAATCTGTTAAGGACTGCTACACGTGCATGGATCTCATTCACTTGGCTATCAAAACTCCTTGCACTGAGTTTATCTCCTAATAATTTGATGCAATGCATCTTAGTTTCAACCAAACTTCGCCGATGATAGCCTGACCATTTTTTCCATAGTGTCCTGCCTAAACGTTTAATTGTTCGAAGTAATTCATTTCGCTCTAGCGAGCTACTCTTTGTATCTTTCCATTTTTTCTAGGTGGAATCACCGCATGCGCTTGCCGATCTGCAATGACCTGACGGCATTGCTTGGTGTCATAAGCCCCATCGGTATAAACAGAGTCAATCCGCTCATCTTGTGGAATCTGATTAAGTAAATCACCAAGCACCTGTGAATCACTGACATTATTGGTTGTAAGCTGAACTGCTCGTATTTGTAGGGTTTTAGCATCTATACCAATATGAAGTTTACGCCATTGGCGACGATATTCAGGTCCATGTTTCTTGCGTTTCCATTCGCCCTCACCTAGAAACTTCATGCCTGTAGAGTCCATGAGTAGATGCAGCCCATCGCTACTTTTTTGGTAGCTGATTACAATATCAATATGCTTTTGTCTTCTACAAAGCGTGGTGTAATCTGGAGCTATCCAATTTAATCCGCAAAGTTTAATCAGACTTTGCACAAAGCCAGTGACCATACGTAAAGACAGACGGAATAAGGATTTAATCATTAAGCAGCATTGGATGGCTGCGTCGGAGTAGGTTTGATTTCGCCCTTGTTTGCCTTTTGATGGCGCATACCATTGCGTAGCAGGATCAAACCAAATGGCAATATTTCCTCGACTCATGAGTGCTCGGTTATATGCGGGCCAATTGGTTGTGCGGTAGATTTTGTGTGTAGGCTTCTTCATTTGAAAATTATATCGCTGAAAAACCCTTTACAGATAGGTTTGTGCAACAAAGCCATTCAGAATTGAAATAGAAAAATTTAAAAATAAATAACTTGGAAATAGATTTTATGATAAAATTCAATCAGCTATATTAATTTCTACACTTATGTCTGCACTACAAAAAATTAATGAAGATATGATAGTGAATCTTCCTAAGGGTGATTTACACGTTCATTTAAATGGAGCTATTCCAACAAATTTAGTTAAGGAATTATTAGCAAAAAATACAAATGGAATTCCCTCAAATTTTGATATTAATAAAGATTTAAATATTCTCGAACCACAAAAAAATCTGCAAGATTATTTAAAACCATGGAAAGTCTTAAATTTAATACCTAGATCGCAGAGTGATTTAAATAAAATAGTATTACAAACATTTTTTAGTTTAAAACGGCTTTGTTGTATAAACATTCTTCAAGATACTGATTTTTAAGGATTTGTTTAAATTTTAATCCAAAAATAAATTAAACAAAATCATAGTCTTAGATATTTATGCAACAAAGCCCCATTAGAGCTAAACTCCATTTACTAATGTCATATTTAAATCTAATGGTATGAAAGTACTATCAAATATACTGTTTAAATTACAGCGATTTCATTCTTGCTTCCATTATTTCGAATTTGAAGTCTTGGAACCATTGAATTATTTAAGTAATCATAAATAACCATTTCAGGATGATGCAGATCAAATGCTTGTCCAAACCATATACAAGCAGCATTGGATGCACATGGTAAGACATGAATTTTGGTAATTCCTTTATCTGTTAGACTATGAAATAACGCATGAATATCTTGCATGAAACTTAGTCCTCGTTCAGGATTTCTTATTGCTCCATTCCCCATATATTCTGGTTTAGCAGTAATATTAATTACCGGATGTCCTAATTCAACAGCCTTATTTTTAGAGGTTTCTGGATCAGCAGTGAGATTCAATCTAATAGTAATTTCAGTACAATCTTCTATTTCACTGAAATTATTAATTTCATACGCTTTGGTTGTACATATAAGATCAGGCCACATCCAACAACTTCCATCCCTATACATAAGCATAGGTATAAATTTCCCTTTATTTCCTAATTTACTTCCTAATGCTATTAGGCATGGCATAGGGCCGAAGCCAAAAATAGCTACTCTCTTATCATCAAATTTAGTTTCCCTAAGTAATTGTTCTGTTTGAACTTCAAATTCTTCTAAAAAATACTTTTTATAGAACTCATCAGCTGAAGCTCTTAAATGAGCTGGTAATGGTTCATGAATTAGTGTCTTATCTTTATGCAAAATAGATTTTAATGGGAGAAGGCAGCTTGCAATATCACGTCGTGAAGGAGACTGAGGAATATTGCGATTCACGGGCCAGAAAAATAAATACACTGGCATAGGAGTAAAGCTTAAAGAATCTAATAAATCTTCGCATTGTGCTGTGAAATTACTTCTCATTTGCGAGAGTCTTGAAGCTGTATATTCTGCGCCAGCAACTTTATCAATTAACCTATGATGTTTTTCACATAATAATAAAATATTCGTTGGATCATCTGATAGTTGATATGAGAAGAAGGGGATACCGCGAGTAGAATTTTCTGATGCTGCAACATTATGAGCTAAAACGCCATATGTACCTTCAAATCCAGTTATTTCATCTATGTTTAATTTTGCACCACATCCTTTAAACATACATCGGCCATGACTTGAGAGATAAATCTGGTTTTTATCTTTTTCAGATAAATCGTTACCCCTACCTGTAAGATGCTCAAAATCAAAAATTCTTTTTATGAAATATTCTAATTGGTTTACAGGGTTTGGTTTTTGTTTAGGAATCTTTCTAGGAACAAAATCTACATCTTTAACTTCGCTCTCTTGAGAGGAGGTTAAATTCCATGTTTCTTTTAACTTTTCAAAATCATGTAGAGTGTGGGCATCAATTATGTGACCTTGAAGAAAGCGTGCATAAATGGAAATTTTTTTGGCAAGCAATCTTCGGACAAAAGTTAAAGTATCATCATAATTGAGAATTATACGGAAAAAACTTTCAGGGCTTTTATTTTTCAATAAGACAAAAATTATATTTTTACGTTCTTCATCAACTAATACACCTAATGAATCTATACAAATATGCTTTAAAATTTCTTCTATATATTTATTTGCATTTGATAAATCATCTATTGCTGATAAAGAAGTCTGTAAACTTAGGGATGGGTCTAGTTGCATTTTCAATTTAACTCAATATAACCTAACAGTTTGATTTTAAAATTTTTTCTACCAATCCAGATTCCAGTTTTTACTCTTCCGATTATTAAATATAAAACTGGGTCATTAAGATTGGTAATGCCATTTAGAACAGTATCTATATCCCTTAAATCGGTTGGAGAGGGTGTTGGTACATCTTCAGGATGTGTATGCCATAGGCCTTGAAAATTATAGAATTTTTTAGATTCGTTCCAAGCTTGTATTAAAGCATATTGGTGGGACTTTGACCTAAAGAAAGACATACGTGTTTGACAGTCTCCTTCCATAGGAGAGGTAAAGCTTTCAATGATTTTAGCTTTAGTTTCTATGTCTGTTCTTCCAATTAGAATGCCACCCGATTCTGGAGAATCTGATTCTAATTGTATAAATTGCTTTAAACTCTTTAAAACATTTGCTTGAATAATAAAGACTTGGCCTGTAGGTGTGTCACATTTAATCCTCCCTTGAGTTATGTATTGCAACATGGGCATACTTCTTTATAAATTTCTTTTAAATTCAATATATTAATTCCATTTGAATTATTTACTGAATTATAAAAAGGGGTAGTAATTATTCCATTTTTATTTGCATTCTGATTGTCGCCAGAAATAGAAACAAATCCTAATTGTTGATTCAGGACATATTCAGAAATATAGCTTGCTAGCTTCATGCAATTTAAAGAAGAGAAGGGGGTAAATGCACCAGCACACCCTGTAATATTTTTAGCAATTAGCTGTCCAGATTGTACATATTTATACATAGGGGTAAGACTTTTATTTGATTTTTCATCAAAATATAAGCAGTTTAAACATCCTACATGTTTATTATTGAAAGAAATAAAATGTCCACCTAAATCATAAGGTTCTAACCAGCCTATTATTACTTGAATGTTTGCACTTATTTCATAAATAGTTTTTACGAGAGAAATCTCAGTAGGAGTATGGCCAATTGCTATGATGATAGTATCAATATCTTCAGTAATTTTTGATTTTATCCAGCTTTCACCATGGCTTACGAATGGAAAAATAGTTAATCCGGGCCTTTCTATTAAAAACTTATTAGCTAAAGAAGTAGATTTATAGGTATTAACATACTGCAAACCTAAAGAATGACGATAAATATTATCTGTTTTTAAAAGCTCTGGATCTATGAAAGAAAATTTATTTACGCCTGTTTGAGCTAATATCTCTGCAATCTTTGAGCCTAAAGCCCCACATCCGATAATCGCTATATGTCTTGTTTTTTTCTCTTGCCCCGTTCTATTTAATAAATAATCTATCCACGCTCTTTGTGTTAAAGAGACTTTAAAGCCTTTGAAGGATACTTTTTCTTTGAAAGAATACCAAATGGCATAATAAAAAATCACATAAGCAAATCCATGTTCATTTGGAATTCCCACTAGGGCATAATGATTGCCTTGTTTTAACAAAGATCGTTTGTTCTCATTAGAGAGGGTATTAACAATTTTTAGAAAATAGTCCTCATTAAAATAATCTCCTATATCTGGTATGGGGAAAACAGAAGCATCTTCTAATAATATCTTATGAATTTTTACTTTTGTGAGCTGGTTGTGGTTTATGTAAGAACTATCGCCATCATCAATATGCTCTAATATTTGATGATTCCCTTTTGATGATTTTCTTAACCAACCATATAAATTAAATGTAGAAGTAGGGTCGCAATGTAATATTACATCCTCATTTATATTTTGAGTGCTGCCTAAATATCCTTCTAGTTCGTTATACAAGCTTACTCGGTTGTTTAATTGAAAATTAATAAAAGATTGCTTGAGTATATCTATAGCCCTTTCAAAGAATTCAGTAATAAGTTCTTTATGTCTATAGCCTTCAAAGTTTTCACCTTGATGATCCGTAGTACAAATTTCCCCACTTTGACTCACATGATCTAAGGCAGACATTGGTCGTGTCAATATTCTAAAAATGGGAGGTATCGTCCAATTAGCTCTATTTTGAAAAATTAGACCAAGGCAAACCTGTTGTGTATTAATGAGAAAATCAAATTTTAGATTAACCCAATCCTTAGTAATAGAAGTGACATGGATATTTTGAGCTCCATGTTCACTTAATAGCTTTTCAATATTGTCTAACTTTGGGTTATCAAAAAACATTGAGTTTTCCTAAGCAGATTTTCCTTCTTGAGTGTAATAAGTTTGTACTACTGGTTCGGACACTTCTTGTATTTCAGGGATAGGGAATTGTCTTCCAAAAGTTTTATTTAAAATTTTGCAAGCTTCTACTGTATCAGTTTCCTCATTTACAGCTTCTAAAGATGATTTTAAATCTTCAAGTTTTGATTTTAAGTGCTCCATTTGTTTTCGGGTCAATTTTTCGAGTAAGTCTACACCTTGATGTGCAGGTAAATTAATTACGAGTCTGAAGTAATACTCGTTATTTTCTGGATCAATGCTAAAGGTAGTGAATTGATCTAATACATTATTTACTATAGAAAGTAATACCTTATTATCATTCTCATAATCTTCAGCTGTTATATGCTCATATACAGCTGTAGTGATAGCAATACTCTTAAAAAAATCTAGACCTTTCTCATTTCGCCATTGTTTCAAGTAGCGAGTACATCGTCTAAACTGATGACGTAAATCTGAATCATCTTCAAATTTTCCCAAAATTGTATCGGTAAGTTCAGTAGGATTTGAAATATCCCAAGTCTTAAGGTCTTCAGAGGAGAATTCCTTACCTCGAGCTAGATACATATTGCCTTTGTCGTCTTCAGCGTAGATGGGCAGATCTACATGATAATCGGGACTACCATTTTTGAGATAAGTGACAGTTACGCAAGGTCGTTTGATCGTTACAGTTCTATTTGAATGAGTTAAAGCATCTCTAACAATTTTTTTAATTTCTACTGAGCCATATTCCTCTTTGTCACAATCTAATAAAACTCCTACATCAATATCATAATCTCCATTCTTAGGCTTAATCCCTGTGCCCAAGGCATAACTACCTTGATTAAAGTATTCAACAAATTGAGGACCATTTGGATCCTTTTTGAGTTCATCTTTTAAGGTGCTAATCAAAAGGTCACGTTTTTCACGTAATGTACTTTCTTCGTCATAACGACCTAATCGAATATTTGTGTGGAACTTAGCATAGTGTTTTTGTGGATTCGCCATATTGTTGTATTCCTGTAGTGCTTTTGTTGTTATGGGGATCTCCTATATTAAATACAAGTTAAGACATTAAAAAAAATAGAATTTTTAAAGGGAAAATTTAATCAAAAAATATTTAAACAAACGATGAGATGTATCAATCTCCAATTTTTAGCATTCCTTCCCAACTAAAATAGTTTTGAGTCAAATTCTTTCTGGACATCGCCCATACACGACCATGCATCTTGCAAGGTCCAATTACGGCATCGCCACCACAGAGTAAAAAGAATGTTCAAAATAAACAGTCTAAAAATTCTGAATAGCCTTTTAGAACAGAGAGTTAAGGCACACAATTTAAAATAGTCAGTGAGCCTATCAAAATCCTCATGTATGAAACCTAAGAAGTTCCACATTTTTCTGGGTATACAAGCCTAAATTTTATGGAAAGAATTCATATGCTGCTCCTTTAGCTAAAAGAGTATTCAGCTTACGATTCGTGGTTATTTTCAACAGTGCCTTCTGGTAAGGGTCGGCACCTGCACATCAAAAAAATCTCCCCCCAGAGTACGGCTGTTTCTATCGGGGGTAGAATATTCATTCTGTTACTTTAGACTACACCCATTCGGATACAGTTAATTTAGGCTATATTTGTATTCTTTTATTGTATTTAATTGGTGTATTTATTATAGTCTAATAAGCAAAAGAATACAAATAAGGGTACAACAGTGGCTGAAGTAGCATACAAACGGGTAAGTACGGCAGATCAAAATACAGCACGACAGCTAGAGGGCAAGACCTTTGACAAAATTTTTGAAGACAAGGTAAGCGGTAAGGATACCAACAGACCTCAATTACAGGCGATGCTCGATTACGTCAGAGAAGGTGATGTAGTCCATGTACACAGCCTGGATCGTTTGGGGCGTAATACGGCAGACCTGCTGCAATTGGTGGAGCAACTCAAGATTAAAGGCGTGACTGTCCATTTTCACAAAGAAGGCATGATCTTTTCGGCAGATACCAATAATCCAATGCACCAGCTAATGTTCACGATGCTGTCAGGCTTTGCACAGTTTGAGCGTGAGTTGATCAGAGAGCGTCAGCGTGAAGGGATTGCAATTGCCAGAGCTGAAAACAAGTATCAGGGACGTAAGAAGACTATTGATGACGCTGCAATTCGTGCAGCTATGGTAAAGCCTGATGCTAGTTACAGGAAAGTGGCAAAAGAGCTGGGTGTAAGTCTAAGCACAGTACAAAGGGCAATGAAGGGAGGCTAAGCTCCCTTTCTTGGTCTCCCTGATTTACTTTTTTGTGGGATTTGCCCTTTACTGAAAGCGCGATTTTTAGAATTAAACATTACTGAACGAATGAGATAATCTTTCTTTACTAGATACATGGCAGTTGCTATGACGTTATCCCTGAGATCCTCTTCATGATGGCTAATCATGCCTATGCCTAGATTTTTATACTTTTCCTTATTGGCATTGCAATTCCAATATAAGCCATCTCCTTGGGTAATCTCATTATTCCATAGCTCGCCTATATCTTGAGCTATTGTGATGTCTTCACGATGCTCAGAGCCATCTAAGAAAAACATCATGTGGAAATGGAAAGATTTTATCTCGGTATATTCCAATTTCCACATATAGCCTATAAAGCCTTTTGAATATTGCTTCTTGAGAGACTTAAGAAGCACCCTTCTATGTTCTTGAACATCAAGCGACCATGCCTTTAAAGCTTCAAGTTTGTGTCCTTGTTTTGACAATGGTTTATTTGAAATATTGGTGGTGATCTTTCTAAAAAGCCCCTTCCGGTAGCTTAAGTCTATTCGGATTACTAAAAGCCTTGAACGGTAATCAAATAGTCCGTTGATATATTTTCGTACTTCCTTTTTATATTCACTGTCATATTTTCTCTGCTGTTCAATTTCTTTTTTAAAAGCATCAGATCGTAGTCCTTTCTTTAGAGCAGTTAGGAAAGCTATATCATCAAATTTTCTGTATTCAGTTTTTGTTTTCAAATAGAGATTTACGTAAGGTGAAAACTTGCTATCAGGAAAGTTTTCTTCCAGGTCATTTATATATTGGTCTGTTCTGTACCATACGAGCTTTTGGTATTTTTTTAAGATAAATCTATATCCGGATGGATCTGCTAACAGCTGCTCATTTTCACTCTTTAGTTCTTTCAGTGATTCTTCTATTACATGAAGTTGGTTGTAAGTACGATAATTAATATCATCTATTGTTAACTTATTGTTGTCAGTAATAATTGGATACATATCGTCTAGGAAATATGTATTGGGTTCTAAAGTATCCATGTAGGTATAACTCCAATATCATTATGTCTATGATATTGAAGATAATATATAAATGATAATTAATCTTAATAACATAAACTACAGAAATAATTATTTATTTTTCATACCCTTAGATGCTATATATCAATACTTTCCATTGTGTTTAAAAATCATACAGTTAGTAGGATAATAGCGAGTTGTAGGTATAAAAAACTAGTAGGATTAGTTAATCCTACTAGTTTTAATTTAATATTGTCAATACCTATTTACTTAGATGCACACATACAATTCAGTTTCACTAAATAATTGTGTTCTTGTGAAAGAATGATAGGACTTCAGAGGGGGATTTTCTGGAATGAGGGAATTTGCCAAATGGCAATTGCGTAATCGGGACGCCGAGTCGCGTGAAGGCATAGATTGCAAATAATTTCAGATATACATCATCTACATGAACAGTGAATGTTTATTCCTACATTCAAAGGCTTATCAGACGGTAAGCCTTTTTTCATTTCTAGAGGTATATCTTATGAACATTACATGCCCGTATTGCCATTCTGAAAACGTCAGCCGTGTGATTGACCAGCAGTCCTCCAATAACCGCAGTATGTCTTCAATGACCGGTGCCGGGATTGGTGCCAGCATTTCCAAAAGCCTGCCGCTGCCGATCTCGCCCTGGATGGGTGGGATTGCCGGGGCTGTGGTCGGTGGACTGATTGACAGCTTCATCCAGCCATCCAGACCCGTAGCGGCACCGATCCGCTACTTCCATTGCCATCATTGCCAGCGCAATTTTGATTAACCGGCTCAGGGAGAAGTGATATGGCACATCAACTCGAACAAATGGCTTATGTCGGTAACACCCCCTGGCATGGCCTGGGTAATCAACTGACACAGAACCAGCCGATTGAAGTCTGGGCACAACAGGCAGGCATGGACTGGCGCATTGAATCCTGCAATGTCAGCTATATGGCACAGAATGAACGGGGACAGAGCATCATTCTGCCTTATGAAGAACAGCGGGTCTTGTACCGTTCTGATACCCATGCCCCTTTATCGGTCGTCAGCCAGCGTTACCAGGAAGTGCAGCCCAAAGAGATTCTGGAATTCTACCGGGATCTGACCGAGCAATCCGGCTTTGAGCTGGAAACCGCGGGCGTACTGAAGGGAGGAAAAAAGTTCTGGGCACTGGCACGTACCGGACAAAGCACGGCACTCAAAGGCAAGGATGTCAGCAATGGCTATATCCTACTAGCAACCGCTTGTGATGGAACGTTAGCAACGACTGCACAATTTACCAATATCCGGGTGGTATGCAACAACACGCTGGCGATTGCTTTACGTGGGCAAAGCTCAAGTGCCGGGGTGGTCAAGGTTCCACACAGCACCCGGTTCGATGCGGACAAGGTCAAGCAGCAACTCGGCATTTCCGTGCGTGCCTGGGATGAACACATGTATGAAATGAAACAGCTCAGCCAGCGCAAAGTCACCCAAGGTGAAGCCGCTGCCTATTTCGATGCCGTGTTTAACAACACTAGCCTAAGCATTGCCGATCAGGAGGACAACATCATCCAGTTCTACCGCAATGTGGCTGCACAGGCCAGTCACTCCCCAGGCAGTAAAACCGAACCGAATGGACGCGCCATGAGTAAAGTCATGCAGATGTTCAATGGACAGGGACGGGGTGCCGAACTTTCCTCAGCCAAGGATACCGCCTATGGCTTGCTGTGTTCGATCACGGAATTTGCCGATCATGAACGCCGGGCCATGAGTACCGATCACCGGCTGGATTCTGCCTGGTTTGGTGCAGGGGCAGCACTAAAACAGCGTGGGCTGGAACAGGCTTTAAGACTGGTGGCCTAAGACCTTTTCCTGATCATGCTTAATGTTGCTTTAAGGCTCACAACCTAATCGGGCATTGAAGATGCATTGAAGATTAAATTCTACATGAACCTCAGCATGCCCCTTTGGCCACATCTCCCCGGATGTGGCTTTTTTTATGCCCAAAATTTCTCAGCTGAATTTTTACAGACGACCGCTATCTATAGGACAACCCCATGAATACATTTGCACCTTTACCCAATTTACCGAAGCCCTCTGGCATTCCCTCACACATTCCATTACCTCAACCTGTGAAACCTTCACGATCCACTGCGGCCAAACGTCTGGCCAATACCAAACAGCTTGATCAGCAACAATGGCTGGAAGTCCGCAAGCAGGGCATTGGCAGCAGTGATGCTGCGACTGCCTGTGGGCTTAATCCCTACATGTCGATGCTGGAACTGTGGATGATCAAGACCGGACGTATCCAGCAAAAGATCGAAGATGAAAGTTCCGGCCATGCTCCCTTGTACTGGGGCAAGCAACTGGAACCCCTGGTCGCTGAATACTACAGTCTGCATACCAATAACAAGGTCAGACGGGTGAATGCCGTATTACAGCATCCTGATCCAGACAAGGCCTTTATGCTGGCCAACTTGGATTATGCCGTGGTTGGCAGCGATGAGGTGCAGATCCTGGAATGTAAAACTGCAGGGGAATATGGCAGCAAGCTGTGGCGGGATGGTGTGCCGCTGTATGTATTGTGTCAGGTACAGCATCAACTGGCCGTCACAGGCAAGCAGGCGGCTCATGTCTGTGTCTTGCTCTGCGGCCATGAAACCCGGATTTTTAAGGTCAGCCGAAATGATGCCCTGATCCAGCAGATCATCCATGCGGAACGTACTTTCTGGGCATGTGTCGAGCAAGATATTCCTCCCGCAGTAGATGCCAGTGAATCGGCAGCACGCGCTTTACAGCAGCTTTACCCGGAGCATGTCCCTCTAACCGTCGAAGACCTATCACATGATGAGACGGCCAATCTGCTTTTTGAAAAGCTGATTCAAGCCAGACAGCAGATTGAAGAGCAGCAGCAAAGCTTCGATCAGATCAAGCACGAAATTCAGATGCTGATGAAAGATGCTGAACGAGCCACCTTTAACGGTGGCTCGGTGGTATGGAGGAAGAGTAAAGATTCAGTGAGTCTGGATGCCAAGTCACTGTTAAAGCAGCAGCCTGAGCTGATTGAGCAGTATCCGCTGCATAAGCAGGGCAGTCGTCGCTTCAACATTTATACGGATGCATGACCTGCCTTCCGCAGAGGCCCATTTGTAAAAACGCGCAAAGCCGCCCGGTTCGCCCTTTCTCCACAGATGAAGAAAGGGCATTTGGACAGCTTTGCCTGATCTGATGATCGATGCACTACCTGTTCTCCTGTGACCTCGGGTGAGCATTATTTTTATTGAATTAAGAGAGTCGATAGGTTGAGGAGCGGGTGCTTCAATTTATACGGCTCATCTGTAAAAAATCACATTTAGGAAAATCATGATGATTAAAGGGTTAGCGATTACACCGCCCGTATTGGGGCGTATCAGCATTGGCCGTGTCATTGAAAAGAATGGCAAACGCCTGCCAGAGAAAGATGACCAGTTCACCATTACCAGCCAGATCCAGAGCAAGGAAGGCTGGATCAGGCATCCACTGGATGAGCAGCTGCGTGCAAACCTACCGAATGGGAAACTGAGATCCATTCCGGTACGGATGATCTTTAATGATCCTGATCTGAACATGCGGGCAGAATACAGCCTGTTTGACCGTCAGACTGGACGTCCGGTTTGTGTCGGCAATGGTCAGACCTGCCAGCGATTGACCAGTCAAGGGGTAGAACAGCATCCCTGTCCATCCCCAGATTTATGCTCACTGGCACAAGGCGGGCATTGCAAGCCCTATGGGCGGCTGCATGTCAATCTGGATGAATCGGATGAACTGGGGACTTTCATCTTTAGAACCACAGGTTTTAACAGTATCCGTACCCTGGCTGCACGTTTGGCTTACTACCATGCGGCATCAGGAGGGCTGCTATCATGTTTACCCTTACAACTGACCTTAAGAGGGAAAAGCACGACACAAAGCTATCGCCAGCCGGTGTACTACGTGGATCTGACCTTACGTGATGGGGTGAACTTGCAGCAAGCAATTAACACGGCTCGACAGATGGATGAGCAGAGTAAGGCCGCTGGGTTTTACCAGGAATCGCTGGATTTTACTGCTAGAAAAGGCTTTGAGAATGCTAGATTTGAGGTGAACAGTGAGGAGGGCATGGATGTGCTGGAGGAGTTTTATGCAGAAGATGAATCTGAGCAACCCAAGACTGAACCGAAAACTAATGCAAAGCCTAAATTCAATCAGAGAGAGGGTTTTGTGCAGGATATTCAGCAGGGTTTGCAGCAGAGTGTTAGAATAGTGAATTAAACACATGCGGTGAAAAATAAGGGAATTTAGGATCCCTTATTTTTTTGTTCTGATGTCTTCAGCATTTCAAAATTTCCTTGAATATAGACAAGCCATCGAAGCTTATAATAAGACCCACGACATGCTGGAACGCTGCAAGAAATCCAATGATGTAGTGCTGATCGACAATGCCTTTAAAGACACCAAGCTGGAGATCTTTAAAAAGGATTGGATAGCTTTACTCGCCTCTACGAGTTTATGACGCAGATTGTAGATTACGATGATAAAAGCTGGAAAAGCTCAGTCTGTATGCGTGTAACCTGAGTCCATTGTTGCGCGAATATTTATACAACTAAATTACAACTAATTTAATTTTAATTATTAACTAAATTAGTTTCATATTAAAACTTCCAAACCCACTTCTTTAAGAACACCCACATACTTCCTGACATTCTCAACATCTTGCAGCTCAATAAGAAGTCTTTTTTCAAGATCTTCATAGCTCTCACCTACAGCTGCTTTCTGGCTAGCGAATGGATCGTAATGGGCAAGTTTGTTTGCGAATAATCTAATCTGTTTATCACTGAGTTTCTTGGGAGATTCGTTCTCATCATCTTTGGTTTTCTTAGGACGAAAAGAGAAAGAGAACCCGGTAATGTTTCGGCCAGACTTATGCTGCTCATAGGACGCAACAATATCCGTCTTCTCGTTGATTTGGGTTAAAGCAGCATTCAAGACCTTCTTCTTGAAGTTGCTCATGATCTTGTATTCGTCACTACCCAATCCCAGCTTGAAGCGAAAGTCATCAACCAAGAAGACCGGGGTTTTACCGAGACTGCGCCACTGGATCAGCAATTCATACAGACGGATTGCATACTTGCTGGTTAATGAACTTATTTGCTTCAGTTCATACGAAGTAAAAGACTGTTCTAACTCAGTGATCAATGGAATGACATCGGGAGCAAAAACCAATTCTAGAATACCAGCAGAATCAACATAGGCTATTCTTGAAACCCAACGAGATTTAACGATCTTCTCCTTCTGGGTAGCCTCATGAATCCCCTTGTAGCTGAACTTTCGCTCAAACAGGCTATTAGCTGCATTCTTTAAAGCTTCATAGGCTGCATGCCTATCTACATTGAATTGCTTCATATAGTGCTGTGCATGGACTTCTAGGGTGCTATTAGCATTAACATCTTTGCTTATCTCTCTAGCTTGTACGATGGCTAAAAGAATCAGACGTTGCTCTGTGGTATCTAGGTTATAGCTGGCATTGATTAAGGCATTGTCTTTAACAACTAACTCTTTTGTCACAATGACTTTCCTATTTATTATTGCCAATAACTATACCCAAACAACTTAAGTATGTAAATGGAGGGGAAAGGTATCTATAATGGAGGGGAAAGGTATCTATAATGGAGGGGAAAGGTATCTATAATGGAGGGGAAAGGTATCTATAATGGAGGGGAAAGGTATCTATATACCCTCTGAAAGTCTTATATAGAAAGGGTTTCAGCCTGTCTAAAAATATTAAAAATAAAAATATTAAAAATAAAAAAGGGTATTGTTGAAAAATTAGAGCTTCTTTATTTTTTCGCGTATCAATTGATTGTGATAGAAACCAAAAAGAAATAGGTCAATAATCAACCTGGTGGGAAAAGGTATCTGTATAGAGAATTGAATAAATACTAAAGGAATAACACTTTACTTAGTTACACTATGAAACTATATTAAGTATAAATTAGTTATAAATTATACCTAAAATGATTGTATTAATTGGAAGCCAGAAAGGCGGATGTGGCAAATCTACAATAGCTATCAATATTGCTGCTTATCTTGCAAAACATAACAAAGACATCGTACTCGTTGATGCAGATCCCCAACAAAGCTCAGCTAACTGGGTAAAAGATCGGGATGGAACAGATCTGCCGAAAGTACATTGCGTTCAGCGCTATGGCGATATCAAGAACACACTGAAAGACCTAGATGGCCGTTATGACTATGTAATTGTCGATGTTGCTGGGCATGACAGCAAAGAGCTTAGAACTGCAATGTTAACGGCTCATTACCTGGTAGTGCCATTTAGACCATCACAATTCGACTTGGATACTTTACCTCATCTATCAGAAGTCATTGACCAAGCGAAGTCCTTTAATGAGGAACTGAAGCCATTTGGATTACTAACATTGGCTCCTACAAATCCATCAGTGTCTGAAGTGCAACAAGCAAATGACTATTTAGCTGACTTCCGGTTGTTCACAGCCTTGTCGTCAGTGATTCATGATCGTAAGGTTTATCGTGATGTCACAGCTGAAGGGAAAGGTGTAGTTGAATCCAATAATCCAAAAGCAATAGAAGAATTTGAGGCATTCATGGAGGAGCTTCTGGCATGATTAAGAAAAGAGAAACTACGAAACCTTTTTCTGAGGAAGCATTCATTAATGGTGCTAATGAACAGCTCACACCAAAATTAGACCCGAAAGCTTCTAGAAAATTTAAGACGCATACGATCCCGATGAATGAGTATGAGTACAAGTTATTAGCTGAACTGGCAGAGAAATATGGTCAAACCCATAATGGAATTATTAGATTTGCACTAAAGAAATTAAGTGAGGAATAACAACTAATATAGAACTTATTTGAAACTATTTTAGTTTCAAAAAACTTAATTGAATGTAGTAAAACCATAGTAGGCTGTTGATGTTCATCACAGACTAGACATTTTTATTGGTGAGAATACAGACAAGACACTTTAAATTGTTTCTAACATCTGATGTTATTCCCAAGTAGAAATGTCCTACCTAATAACCAAATAGAAATGTCCTATATGGACATTTCCAAGTCAAGCACAGGATTCAGATTTCGTTGTTGAATTGCTGTTTTCTGTGCACGTCTGCTTGGCATCTTTTGAGAACGATTACGTTTGTTTTGCTGTTCTAATTCTTCATGCTGCTGTTGGATATGATTCAGGACAGCACCCAACCGTTTATTCTCAACAATCTCTCGCTGATTCAGCTGACTTAATTTATCGAAGAGGCTGTAATTGATCTTTCGGCCATCATGCATGAGGGCTACAGTACCATCCGGGTATTCCAGGAACTCAAGATACTTACCGATCAACCTTTGATTTTCTTCGGTGTTTTCCAGGAGATATACGCATTTATCATAAGTAATCGTCAGGCTATTCGTGACTCTGCGGGGTTCACGCCAAGTAAAAATATCATCTAATTCTTCGGCTGTTTCAGTGATAGGCCGATGTAGATCCTTAGGATTAAAAGCCATCTTGGCGAACTTCTGATTGAACTGCTCAATGAAGCAGGGTAGCCAGGCATTAGCTTGCTCAATCGAGCAGATGCCTTCCAGGCGCATCTCCTTGATCAGACGGTCCTGAAGGGTTCTGTTGGCACGTTCCACACGGCCTTTGGCCTGTGGTGAATTGGCGAAGATGATATCGATATTCAGGGTGCTGAGTACACGTCCAAACTGGGTAATCTTGGTGTCTTTCTTGCTGCTTTGATTCACTCTAAAGACTGAATGTTTGTCACTGTAAAACGCTAAAGGCTTACCGTGCTGTTCGACATATAAACGTGTTGAAATCATATAGTCAAAGGTTGATTCTGACTCACAGAAGCGTAAATGCTGCAATTTTCCTGTAGCATCATCGATAAACACCAGCAGACAGCATTTAGCAGCGCGTCCTTCAAACCAGTCATGGTGTGAGCCATCAATTTGGATCAGTTCACCAAAGCAATCCCGGTTGTAACGAGGCTGATACGGGCGTTTCAGGCGCTTGGATCGAGGAATCCATAAGTCAGCTGCAATCATCCAAGAACGCAGGGTTTCTACTGAAAGATCGAATCCATGTACGGTGGTGAGCTTTTCATGCGCTAAAGTGGGTCCGAAACCATGGAGTTGGTCAGAAACAATATTGAGGCACTTGAGTCTGAGTTCTTCAGGAAGTTTGGAATTGCTGATTTGGCCACGACCGGCATGGGCTAATGCAGCTGGACCTTGAGCTTTGTATTTCTGCAGTAAGCGTCTGATCTGACGTTCTGAAATATGAAGTAGCTGAGCAGCCTGGGATTGAGTTATGCGTTGATCGCAGATTTCCTGCAAGACCGACAATCGTTTAAGTTCTTTATCCGACATAGACACCAACATATCAAACCGTCCGCTAAGGAAATTGCAAAAGTGCATATTCTAAAAGCGGACATTTTTACTTTGGAGAAACCGGACATTTCTATTTGGGGCTTACAATCTGAACTGCGCATAAGAGATTTTATGTTAAATGAAAAATAGATGGTGCTTTTCTAAAAAGTTTTATTATTTCTTAGGTTTAACTTGGAAAGTACTGATATATCTACCTATTTCTTTACCATCAATAGAACGATTGGTTGTATAAGCTGTAATAATTGTAAAAAAGGAATCTCTACCCTTTGCAACATAATCCAAAATAATAACCCCAGAAGGAAGCATTGCTAAATAGAGCCCTTTTCTTTTATCTGTTTGATGATGAAAACTCCCTCCTTGGCCTAATTTTTTCACCAAAAATCCGAAAACATCAGTGGGGGGTCTTAAGCGATTAAATTCTTGACCATGATTTCTTAAAATATGCAGATAGCCAAATCCATTTCTACCTTTTGCATAGCCATTTTGTAATCTAATTGGAAGATCATGAGGAATACCTTTTATGGTATTGCCAGGAATTATAGCTAGATCGATAGAACCATTAATTTCCCAAAATAAATTCTGCTCTATTGTATCTTCTTTTATTTGTAAAACAGGTTGTTGCATGATTAGAAAGTACTTTTAAAAAAGGGAAAAGAAGATAGAATTTGACATTTCTCAGGGGAATGATACCCTAATAGATGAGTCTTTGCTGAAAGACGTTACATCGACCTTGACAACCTAGATGGTCAGATGAAAAATTGGTCAGCACGCTGTTGTCATATAAGCGTATAGAGCGAGGTGTAATACTAAGTATTACTAAGTTTCTAAGAATTTGGTTAATTCTTTCGAGCGTTAACCATTTAAGTTTTTAGATTACTTCGGGCGTCGTTCGGACTCATATTAATTAAAGGTCGCATTTGCGGCCTTTATTTTTATGCTATAAAAATAAAGAATTAGTATATTTTAGAGAGCTTTCTTATGGGGGAATGCCTATTGCAGAATTAAGGCATTTAACAGGAAGAATTGGGGAACTTTATGTAGCTATGATGACCTTAGGACAATTAGCTGATTCAGTTAATCAGAGAGGTTATGATGTAGTTTCCAGTACTGGACGGCTTTGTTGCACAAAGATATCATAACTATATGATTTTAAAAGTTTTGATTATTTTTTGATCCAAAATTAAATTTATTTAAATCAGATGCTTACATATTTATGCAACAAAGCCTTATTTTAAGGGATGTTATCAAGTGCTACAAAATTTTTTTGAAAAGAGTAGATTTTTAGTTATTATAGTTATTATAAATTGCATACTATCTTCTATTTTTTTATATTTATCAACTATATATCTTCTAATTGATGCAATAATTTTTATTATAAAAAATATATATGCAACTAATTTTGAAGTAAAAATAGTTGTTGTTAAATTTTTAAAAATCCTCGATGTCTCGTTAATTGCTATTACATTTCATTTAATTTCAGCAGGTTTTTATAAATTATTTATTCAACAAGCTATTTTTGACAATAGTTCTTTTCTTAAGACACTATCAATTAATAAGTTTCATGATCTAAAACTTATTATATTACATGTATCTATTATAGTTATAGTCATCTTGTTTTTAGAAGATCTTGTTGTTTTTGGTGGAACTTTAGCCAACTTATATGCTGGTATTTCTTCTAGCCTAGTCATATTAGCAATAATTTTTACTTGTAAGCTATTAGATAATGATCATCACAAAGACGATGAATAACTTAAATCGCAAGGACTCATTTATAATTACTCTTTTATTTGAGCATTTAATTGAAGTTAAGATTAGAGGGCACTGTTGCAAATAGAGATTTGAGTCGATGATGTTCCCTTTAAAAAGTACTTAGAGACCGAAAACCCTGTTGATTAGACACACTTCACCCTGAGGCTGACCATAATAAAATGACGATGCTTGTCCTTTACGTAGTGCACGCATGACTTCAATACCTTTAATTGTGGCATAAGCCGTCTTCATAGATTTGAATCCTAATGTGGCCCTGATGATCCGCTTTAGCTTGCCATGATCACATTCAATCACGTTATTTTTATACTTAATCTGCCTGTGCTCAAGGTCTGGTGGACATTTACCTTCCCGTTTTAACCGTGATAAAGCACGTCCATATGTGGGTGCTTTATCCGTGTTGATCACTTGTGGAATTTGCCACTTCTTCACATTATTTAAAATTTTTCCAAGAAAACAATAAGCTGAATGGGTATTTCGTCTAGCAGAAAGATAGAAATCAAGAGTATGGCCACGTTGGTCAACTGCACGGTATAGATATGCCCATTTGCCATTCACTTTTACGTAAGTTTCATCCAGATGCCATAAATGTCGATCTGTAGGATTACGCCAATACCAACGTAAACGTTTTTCCATTTCTGGAGCATAACGCTGAACCCAGCGATAAATTGTGGTGTGATCAACATTCACTCCACGTTCGGCCAGCATTTCCTGAAGTTCACGATAGCTGATGCCATATTTACAATACCAACGAACAGCCCAAAGAATGATTTCACCTTGAAAGTGCCGACCGTGGAAGGGATTCATCTGCTGTATCTCGAAATAAATAAGATATTTAGCTTATCATGTCAGCCTATTTGCAACAGTGCCGAATGCAAAGCCTTGGAAAGATCAGCAAGTCAGGTCTATAGAACGAAATGAGTTATTGAAAACAGTCAAACTGCTAGGAAGGTCACTTTGGAAAAAGTGGTCTGGTTATCATCGTCGAAGTTTGGTGGAAACCAAGATGCATTGCATCAAATTATTAGGCGATAAATTAACAGCAAGGAGTTTTCCTAGTCAGGTGAATGAGATTCATGCACGCGTAGCCGTCTTGAACAAATTCACAGAATTGGGGCGCCCTCACACCCAAGTTGTCACTTGAATTTGGCTCAATTAGGATCGCTCTATCTTTCAAACCTTTATGCAACAAAGCCAGTCCCTATGTTAATTTGAAGAATGCTTCAATCTGACGGCTGCGAACCGCCAGGGACAGGCGCAATGTCAGATTCTGTCGCGGCCTTGGCGCGTGCCTGGAAGCGTTCATAGCAATCCAGCCCGCAGAAATGTTCGACGTATTCCGCGCCTTCCGGGGTGAAGGCGGCATCGAGCGGAATTTCTTTGCAGCATACGCAGCAGGTGGTGCAACTGGCAGTGTTCGGGGCGTTTGCGTTCATGGT
>NZ_KB849754.1:55281-90531 GCF_000368925.1 Acinetobacter bereziniae LMG 1003 = CIP 70.12
CGATGAATAACTTAAATCGCAAGGACTCATTTATAATTACTCTTTTATTTGAGCATTTAATTGAAGTTAAGATTAGAGGGCACTGTTGCAAATAGAGATTTGAGTCGATGATGTTCCCTTTAAAAAGTACTTAGAGACCGAAAACCCTGTTGATTAGACACACTTCACCCTGAGGCTGACCATAATAAAATGACGATGCTTGTCCTTTACGTAGTGCACGCATGACTTCAATACCTTTAATTGTGGCATAAGCCGTCTTCATAGATTTGAATCCTAATGTGGCCCTGATGATCCGCTTTAGCTTGCCATGATCACATTCAATCACGTTATTTTTATACTTAATCTGCCTGTGCTCAAGGTCTGGTGGACATTTACCTTCCCGTTTTAACCGTGATAAAGCACGTCCATATGTGGGTGCTTTATCCGTGTTGATCACTTGTGGAATTTGCCACTTCTTCACATTATTTAAAATTTTTCCAAGAAAACAATAAGCTGAATGGGTATTTCGTCTAGCAGAAAGATAGAAATCAAGAGTATGGCCACGTTGGTCAACTGCACGGTATAGATATGCCCATTTGCCATTCACTTTTACGTAAGTTTCATCCAGATGCCATAAATGTCGATCTGTAGGATTACGCCAATACCAACGTAAACGTTTTTCCATTTCTGGAGCATAACGCTGAACCCAGCGATAAATTGTGGTGTGATCAACATTCACTCCACGTTCGGCCAGCATTTCCTGAAGTTCACGATAGCTGATGCCATATTTACAATACCAACGAACAGCCCAAAGAATGATTTCACCTTGAAAGTGCCGACCGTGGAAGGGATTCATCTGCTGTATCTCGAAATAAATAAGATATTTAGCTTATCATGTCAGCCTATTTGCAACAGTGCCGAATGCAAAGCCTTGGAAAGATCAGCAAGTCAGGTCTATAGAACGAAATGAGTTATTGAAAACAGTCAAACTGCTAGGAAGGTCACTTTGGAAAAAGTGGTCTGGTTATCATCGTCGAAGTTTGGTGGAAACCAAGATGCATTGCATCAAATTATTAGGCGATAAATTAACAGCAAGGAGTTTTCCTAGTCAGGTGAATGAGATTCATGCACGCGTAGCCGTCTTGAACAAATTCACAGAATTGGGGCGCCCTCACACCCAAGTTGTCACTTGAATTTGGCTCAATTAGGATCGCTCTATCTTTCAAACCTTTATGCAACAAAGCCAGTCCCTATGTTAATTTGAAGAATGCTTCAATCTGACGGCTGCGAACCGCCAGGGACAGGCGCAATGTCAGATTCTGTCGCGGCCTTGGCGCGTGCCTGGAAGCGTTCATAGCAATCCAGCCCGCAGAAATGTTCGACGTATTCCGCGCCTTCCGGGGTGAAGGCGGCATCGAGCGGAATTTCTTTGCAGCATACGCAGCAGGTGGTGCAACTGGCAGTGTTCGGGGCGTTTGCGTTCATGGTGGTACTCCTCCAGATTGGTAGCGAAGCTCAAAGCTGCCCACTCTCGGCTGGCTGGGAAGCGGTCATGATCTTCCCTTGAAGGCCCGCAGCAGCCGCGTCACAGACAGGACAAACAAGCCGGTCAGCGTGAGGGCTGCAATACCCCAGTGCTCCCCGATGAACGCGCCGGCCGTCGTGCCGGCTAGCACAATGGCGAGAATCGGCAAATGGCAGGGACAGGTGAGCACGGCCAGCGCGCCCCACAAGTAGCCGGTGATCGGTTTGTGCGTCTCAGACGGCAAGTGCTCTGGGCTGTTCATGGCAGACTCTCCGCGTGCTGTGCCGGTTCGGTTGGCATGGCGGCCAGTTGCATTTCGAGGCTGGCCAGGGCCTCGCGCCGACGCTCGACGAGTTGCCGCAACACGGCAAGCTGCGCAGACGCACCGTCACCGTCCGCAGCATCCAGCGCCCGGCACAGCCGCGCCAATGCGCCGAGGCCGATGCCCGCCTCGAAGGCGGCCCGCACGAAGCACAGTCGCTGCAAGGCGGCGTCATCGAACAGGCCGTAGCCACCCGTGGTGCAGGCGACTGGCCGCAGCAATCCGCGCAGCAGGTAGTCGCGCACGATATGCACGCTCACCCCGGCATCAAGGGCCAGCCGGGACACCGTGTAGGCGTTCATCGAACACCTCCTTTTGGTCGGTTCACGGCAATGCATATACCGTTTCGCCGAGTTCAATCCGCGCGCTGCGAATCCGATGCCGGTGCCGTAGAACATTGGGTCGATATCCGATCACGGTGTCCTAGATGACATGGTCTGCAACAGATGTCGATTAAACTCCTGGCCCAAGCCGAAAGCCTCGTGGACACTGACGATCGCCAATCCTTCCAATCCTTGATGCTTGGAGGCCCAGTCTTCCGCCGTCGGGACAGATGCAAAGAAATGTACATGGCAACAGAAGGACTGACGAACGTCGGCTGCTTCCTGCGGCAATACCAAGGACACCGCCATGCCGGCAGGTTCGACAGCCTGTATCTCGCTGGGTGAAACCGTGAGTGAAACGGGTGCTCCGGTTGCAGCGCAATGCGATGAGACGCGAGCTGTACGGCCGATCAGCGCCGGAAATATCAAGGTGTCCAGCGCGCACCAGGCATACAGACGGCGGTCGTCAATTTCAAAGACATACGAAGTCTCGCGCAAGGTGAGGCCGTAGCCGATGATGTTCCCATCTTTGTCATATTCGGTACTGGTGGCCTGTTCGAGTACGGCGGCCACTCGCTCAGCGGGCCAGTCGAGAATCCCGGCAAGTGTCGTTCGTGAAACCGGACGCCCCTTGGCGAGTTCCCGCAGTAGCGGGACCAAGAGATCCGCAGTACCATTGGTACGATTGACCGAAGTGAGACGTTCTAAAATATATGGGGCGAGCTTCATGGTTCCATCTCCTTTCATCCTGCGCAGCAGGACAATTGTTTGACATCCTGAATTGGATAGCGTAACCTTACTTCCGTACTCATGTACGGAGTCAAGCGATATGCAAATTAATTTTGAGAATCTGACCATTGGCGTTTTTGCCAAGGCGGCCGGGGTCAATGTGGAGACCATCCGGTTCTACCAGCGCAAGGGCCTGCTGCCGGAGCCAGACAAGCCCTATGGCAGCATTCGCCGCTATGGCGAGGCGGATGTAACACGAGTGCGGTTCGTGAAATCGGCCCAGCGGCTGGGCTTTAGCCTGGACGAAATCGCCGAGCTACTGCGGCTGGAGGATGGCACCCATTGCGAGGAAGCCAGCGGCCTGGCCGAGCACAAGCTCAAGGATGTGCGCGAGAAGATGGCCGACTTGGCACGCATGGAGGCCGTGCTGTCTGAACTGATGTGCGCCTGCCATGCGCGGAAAGGGAACGTTTCCTGCCCGCTGATTGCGTCACTGCAAGACGGAACGAAGCTCGCTGCATCGGCGCGGGGGAGTCACGGGGTGACTACGCCTTAGCGTGCTTTATTTTCCGAATTCTGAGACGACCCCTAGATGCCTGGTCAAGACTGCATACTTGCAGTTTTGACCAAGCATCGGAATATAATTTTAAGCAATAAAAAAGCCAGTATAGAGCTGGCTTTTTTATTCAATGATCTTAAAAACAATATTATGTAGCAACTTCACAAAAAGATAATAATCAGCAGGTTACAGTGAGAAACCTAGATTAACTCGGCATCCTATTGTGAAAATCAATAGCAAAATCTGATTCAGATCGTGGTTCGGTATTGTAGAATTTGAAGCCTAAACATTTAACTTCCTTATAACCATGCTCTTTAACTTCATTTAAGAACTCAACATAGTTTTGTGAATCATCTTGATCTGCATCAAAAACAATTTGGCTTTCATCATCCAAACTAATCAATACTTCCTCTTTCCAAGTATCCTTTTCAAGCAAATGACCACCTTTAGGCTCAATTAAGCATTGATAGTACATTTCACTATTTTCAGCATCATTAATGATCAGCATGTAGTCAGGGCTGAATCTACGACCATCTTTGGCGATCAGGGCCGGCCAGTCGATACGGGTCTCGCCGGCAATGCCTTTGCCATGCATGCGACGGGCGTGGTCCGCCGCGGTGGCGCCGCCTACGAGCATTTTTTTGGGATCGCACCCGCGCAGTGCGCACGTGCCACCAAAGGGGCGGAAATCAATCACCGCAACACTCCATCCGGCAGCCCGCACACGCATCGCGGCGACCATCGCTGCCGTCCCGGTGCCAATAATCACAAGGTTGTATCGTTTCATCATTCACTCTCCTAATTCGATAAAATAGGTGCGTTCCGCGGAACGCCAGGATGCGAAGCACACGACCACTCGGACTTTCTAAAGCGTGCAAAGTTGCCGCCACCGACTGGTCCATCGAAGGCAGCACTGCTGCAATACCTGGCTTGGAGCGCTCAACCTGGCTCTGTAACCGTTGCAAGGCAGTCACTTCGGTCCTGCCCGGCGATGATCAGGCACTTCGCCTGAAAGCGCGGATCCCTCGTGCCAAGGACAGGATGAACAGCCCCGTCAGGGCGACTGCCGCGATGACCCGATGCTTTCCGAGGAGCCAGCTGCCCCCTGTGCCGGGGAGTACAACGGCGAGCACCGGCAGGTGGCAGGGACATGTGAGCACCGCAAGCGCGCCCCAAAGGTAGCCGCTGAGCGGCTTGGGTGTGTCGGGGGGAATGCGCTCCTGACTATTCATACAGGAAGCGCCGACGCGCCATGCGCCAATTCAGTCAACTGGGCTTCCAGGTTCGCCAGCGCTTGGCGGCGGCGCTCGACGAGCTGGCGCAGCACGGCAAGCTGCGCGGCCGCTTCCTCGGAGTCCGCAGCATCCAGCGCCCGGCACAGCTGCGCCAACGCATCCAGGCCGATACCCGCCTCGAAGGCCGCCCGTACGAAGCACAGCCGTTGCAAGGCAGCATCGTCGAACAGGCCGTAGCCGCCAGGGGTGCACGCCACGGGCCAGGCGGAACCCGCCGCTGTTTTTCCAAAGTCCTTGACTCCGTACTTAGCTCCGGACGTACGATCATGTTTTCGATGGATCTTGCAAAGGAGAATTTATGTCTGAGCCGCAAAAAGGCCGCGGCGCCCTGTTTGCTGGTGGGCTGGCCGCCATTCTTGCGTCGGCCTGCTGCCTGGGGCCGTTGGTGTTGGTCATGTTGGGATTCAGCGGCGCTTGGATGAGTAACTTGGCGGCATTGGATCCTTACCGCCCCATCTTTCTCGGTGCGGCATTGATAGCAATGTTCTTTGCCTACCGCCGCATCTTCCGGACTACGCAAGCATGCGAGCCTGGCGATGTATGCGCTGCCCCACAAGCCAAGACGTCGTACAAAGTCATCTTTTGGATTGTGGCTGCGCTAGTTGTCGTTGCACTAACGTTCCCGTATGTAATGCCCCTGTTCTACTAATTGAGGAAAAATCATGAAAAAACTGCTTACCGCTCTTGCCCTTGCCGCTACCTTCGCTGTCCCTGCCTGGGCCGCCACGCAGACGGTCACGTTGTCCGTTCCCGGAATGTCCTGCGCGACTTGCCCTATCACCGTGAAGAAGGCGCTGAGCAAGGTAGAGGGCGTTAGCAAGATCGAGGTCGACTACGCAACCAAGCTGGCTGTTGTGACGTTCGACGATGCGAAAACCAGCGTCCAGGCATTGAACAAGGCGACGACGGACGTGGGCTACCCTTCTGAACTGAAGAAATAAGGCATCAAATGACGGCGGCGTCGCCAGAGCCAGATAGAGATGTTGTTCTGGCGATTCTACTGTCAGTCATTCCGTGCACAACCTGTAAATGACGTACGGAGCCTGTTCGCTGATGCGAAAAACTGATCCAGTTACCGAGGCGTTGTACGACTCGGCTTGGGCATAACGGATGAAAGAGAGAGCAAAATGCAAGAATTAAACGAAGTTGGTCTGAGCGTGGCGGGCATGACTTGCCCAAGTTGCACAAAGCACGTTGAGGACGCGCTGCTGGCGGTTCCCGGCGTGATACGAGCGTCTGTCGATTATCCGGCGAACAGGGCGCAGGTCACGGGCAATAGGCTTGACGTATCGGCACTCGTGACGGCAGTGGGGGCACTTGGTTATCGTGCTAAGCCTGCAGACGAAGTGGAAAGCAAAAGGCGCAGTGCTGAACGGCCAGGACTTCTTGGCAGAGCCGCCCAGTGGCTGAGCGGTGACCGCGCGGTGGAGGAGCTGGCCGGTCAGTTACATGTGGCGGTTATCGGTAGCGGCGGAGCCGCTGTGGCGGCTGCGCTCAAAGCGGCGGAAAACGGTGCCCGGGTCACGCTGATCGAGCGCGGGACTATCGGCGGCACCTGCGTCAACGTGGGTTGCGTTCCCTCCAAGATCATGATTCGGGCAGCCCATATCGCTCATCTGCGCCGTGAAAGTCCTTTTGACGTGGGACTGTCGGCAACGCCCCCAGTTGTCCTGCGTGACCGTCTGCTGGCGCAACAGCAGGCCCGTGTGGACGAGCTGCGTCATGCTAAATATGAAAGCATCCTCGAAAGCAATCCGTCGATCAATCTGGTGCGAGGCAGCGCCCGATTCAAGGATGGCCAAACGCTTATCGTGGAAGCGGCAGAAGGTGACACTCGCGAAGTGGCCTTCGATCGCTGTCTCATTGCCACTGGTGCAAGCGCTGCCATCCCGCCGTTGCCTGGTCTTGCAGGAACGCCATATTGGACGTCCACCGAAGCCCTGGTTAGCGAAGCCATTCCTAAACGGCTGGCAGTAATTGGCGCCTCGGTCGTAGCACTGGAACTGGCACAAGCGTTTGCGCGCTTGGGCAGCGAGGTGACGGTCCTGGCCCGGCGCACCTTGTTTGCCAGTGACGACCCTGCCATTGGCGAGGCCGTGACTGCAGCTTTCCGTGCGGAAGGCATCACGGTGCTGACACAGACGCAGGCGAGTGCCGTGACCTATTGCGACCGCCAATTCATCCTGACGACCGCGCAGGGCGAGTTAAAGGTGGATCAATTGCTTGTTGCCACCGGCCGCACGCCAAATACCGCAAGCCTGAATCTCGAGCGCGCAGGTGTGACGTTTGACTCGCAACATCGCATCCTGATCGATCAAGGCATGCGCACGAGTGCTTCGAACATTTACGCAGCTGGCGACTGCACTGACCAGCCTCAGTACGTCTACGTTGCAGCCGCGGCTGGTACCCGGGCTGGCATTAATATGACCGGCGGCGACGTAAAGCTCGATCTCGACGCCATGCCGGCAGTCGTGTTCACCGATCCGCAAGTTGCCACGGTAGGCTACAGTGAAGCAGAGGCCCAGCGCATTGGTCTGCAAACCGAAAGCCGTACGCTCACGCTCGACAATGTGCCGCGTGCACTCGCCAACTTCGACACGCGCGGCTTTATCAAGCTTGTCGCTGAGGTTGGATCTGGACGCATTCTTGGGGTTCAGGCTGTGACACCGGAAGCAGGCGAGATCATCCAGACTGCCGCAATTGCGATCCGTGCCCGCATGACCGTCCAAGATCTCGCCAACCAACTTTTCCCCTACCTCACCATGGTTGAAGGTCTCAAACTGGTGGCGCAGACTTTCTCGAAAGATGTGACACAGCTATCGTGCTGTGCCGGCTAAACCTTGGGCACGAAAACAGCGACAGAGGAGCTTTTATGTTTTGCGACATCAGACTGACAGCACGTTGCGCACGTGCTTCCCTAACCATCCTGCTGGCGAGTACCGCAACGTTAGGCATGCCAAACAATGCGCTGGCGGCTTATGATTTTTCTAAGCTCGGCGCCGCGATTGAAACATTGTCGCCAGAGACCGTCAGTGATTGGGAAAAGAAGGCCAGGGCTGGCGATGCCATGGCTCAGAACATCATGGGTCTTGCCTACAAATGCGGTATGGGCGTAAAGCAAAACCACGCGGCATCGATCCAGTGGTTCCGCAGGGCGGCCGAGCAGGGTGAAGCCGATGCACAGTTCAACCTCGGGCGCCTCTACGGAAGTGAAGTCGACGGTATGTATAAGAATGGGCGTGCGGCTCCTGCCAACGATGCAGAGGCTTTCAAGTGGTACCGCCTCGCTGCCGAGCAGGGACACACGCAGGCTCAAGTCAGG
This sequence comes from Acinetobacter bereziniae LMG 1003 = CIP 70.12, assembly GCF_000368925.1. Lineage (GTDB taxonomy): Bacteria > Pseudomonadota > Gammaproteobacteria > Pseudomonadales > Moraxellaceae > Acinetobacter > Acinetobacter bereziniae. Next base: position 63,336 of record NZ_KB849754.1, read on the forward strand.
CTGGCCCAGCTGTTTGCAAAGGGTCTTACCGACATCGCGCCCGACCAGGTGCAGGCATACCAGTGGATGAGTCTGGCCGCAGCGTCGGGAGAACCGACAGCAGCAAAAGTCGTTGCAGACTATGCAGCTCAAATGAAGCCCGAACAGTTACAGCAAGCCCAGCTGCTGGCCGAGGAATGGCAACGCCGGCAAGGCACAAAGTAATTCGTCTTTTTTAAGCGCAGGACGTAACCGCCGAGTAAGGTTTATCTCGGTTGATCGCTGCCCGATATAACAGGTGGAAAATGGACAAGACTATTTATTCCAAAAAGATTGCCGAAAGCCTTTCATCTGGCAATCATCCTAAAGAGTTCGCAACGCTCTTTGTCGCGCTGCTCCGACAGCTAGCGATGGGGGGACCTGTATCACGCGAAAAGCTCGCCGGCGCACTCGGATGGTCTGGAGCGAGAGTTGCAACGGTACTTGAGCAGGCACCTGGTACGGAATATGACGACGAGGCCAATATCATTGGACTGGGCCTGACGCTACGCGAAACCCCTCACGTTTTTGAAGTGGATGGCCGCCGTTTATACACCTGGTGTGCGCTCGACACCTTGATGTTTCCCGCTTTGATTGGCAAAACAGCCCGTGTCACGTCGCGCTGTGCTGCCACCGGCAGGCCGATTACGCTCACAGTTGCGCCAGAAGCAGTGCTTCATGTCGAACCGGCAGAAGCAATGGTTTCACTGCGAACTCCGGATGCTTCACCCGACATTCGCTGTTCCTTTTGCTGTCATGTGCATTTTTTTGCATCGCCTTCTGTTGCAAATGCATGGGCTTCGACGCACCCGGGGATAGAGCTCGTGCCTGTCGAGAATGCATTCGGTCTCGGACATCTGATCGCGCATAAGCTGTTAGAAGACAGCGAGCGAAACACGGCATGAATGCCTACTCGATTTCGAAGCTTGCTGAAGATGCAGGCGTAAGCGTGCATGTTGTGCGCGACTACTTGATGCGCGGGTTGTTGCATCCCGCCTGGCGAACCGAAGGTGGCTACAACGTTTTCGATGCCAAAACACTGGAACGGTTGCGTTTCCTGCGCGGGCACTGTTGCAAATAGGCTGACATGATAAGCTAAATATCTTATTTATTTCGAGATACAGCAGATGAATCCCTTCCATGGTCGGCACTTTCAAGGTGAAATCATTCTTTGGGCTGTTCGTTGGTATTGTAAATATGGCATCAGCTATCGTGAACTTCAAGAAATGCTCGCTGAACGGGGTGTGAATGTTGACCACACCACAATTTATCGTTGGGTTCAGCGTTATGGGTAATCCCCCCTAAAAATAAAAGGATCTAAAAGTAGAATTTTCTCTTAAGATACGAGCAGGAGATTCTGCATGAAAACATCTAAATTTACTGACAGCCAGATCATGTCCATTTTAAAACAGGCGGAGTCTGGCACACCTGTAGCCACCCTTTGTCGTGAACATGGCATGAGTAATGCCACGTTTTATAAATGGCGTGCCAGATATGGCGGTATGGATACCTCATTGATGGCTCGACTGAAAGAGCTGGAAGCAGAAAATACCAGACTAAAAAAAATGTATGCTGAAGAGCGATTAAAGGCAGAGATTGTTCAGGAAGCAATGTCAAAAAAGTGGTGAAGCCATCTTGCCGACGTCAGATGGCTCAACAAGCCGTTGCCCTGCATGCGGTTAGTATCCGTTTAGCTTGCTCTGCATTTGGCATTAGTGAAACCTGCTACCGTTATCAGGCTAAACTTTGCGATGACAATGCATTAATTGCTAAACAGCTCATTGAACTCACTGAGGCAAATTCCGATTGGGGATTTGGTCTGTGCTTCTCATATTTACGACATGTTGAGAATCACTGCTGGAATCACAAGCGGGTTTACCGCATTTACTGTGAGTTGGCACTAAATCTGCGTATTAAACCGAGAAGAAGACTAAAACGGCACGCGCCTGAACCATTGAAAGAACCAATCCGAGAAAATCAGGTCTGGTCATTAGATTTTATGCATGATCAGCTGATCGATGGTCGAAAGTTCCGATTATTAAATGTGATTGATGACTACCGTCGAGAAGGCTTAGCGATTGAAGCAGGATTCTCATTACCTACAATCCGAGTTATTCGTACGTTGAATCAGTTGCTGGAGTGGCGAGAAAAGCCGTTAGTTATTCGGTGTGACAATGGCCCGGAGTTTATCAGTCATGAATTTGTACGCTGGGCTACTGAGCACGGTATTCGTATTGAATATATTCAACCAGGTAAGCCACAGCAGAATGCGTATATTGAACGTTATAATCGGACTATACGTTATAGCTGGCTAAGCAAGCATCTATTTGACACACTGGAAGAAGTACAAGATTATGCAACAAACTGGTTGTGGCATTACAACCATGAAAGACCACATCAAGCTAACAAAGGAAAGCCACCTCTAAGGGCTGCTTAACCTCTACTTTTAACTTCGGTTATTTATGGGAGGATTACCATAACTTAAAGCAGAATAGGGAGGCTTTAAGGATGTAAATAAGATATGTGAAGGAATTTCTTTTCGGATTTCATTTATATAGATTTGAAGAATTCTGTAGTCTCGTTCCTGCAGTTTAATTACTCGGTACGAATATTCATTTTTGATTTTTGGCTTTTTTGATCGATCATCGAACTCATCATCTGTATTTGTAATAATTAAACTAAAACTATGATTCTGAATTGATTTTTTAATAGAGTTGGTTGTTAGTAGCATAAGCTCACCAATTCTAAGACCATAGTTGAGCATGAGATGTATGATCAGAAAGTTTCTGAGTTGTACATTTTTAGATCTAAAAGGATTTAATTCATTGTATTTATTAGAGTTACTTGGTGAAATGACTGAATACAATCCTTTAATCATTTCCTGATTCATGCTCTTAAAATTATGATTTATCTCACTTTTAATTGTCTTATTGGCTTTTGAAAAATTATTTATAATTTTTTTCTTTATTGTCATATATTTATTCAAGTTTTCTTTAATTTTTTGAATTTCCTTCAACGTAAGTTGTGGCTGTGATTGCATGCTTAAGTATTCATTAATCAAGAAGTTGTAAAACTTTAAGAAGGATCTAACTCTATGACCAATTGTTGTGTAATTAATATGTTCTGAATTGCTTAGCCGTATAAGATTACTTTCAAGTTTTTTATTATTTTCTAAGTAAACAATGAAATTATCAATTTCACATTGAATGATCTCAAAATTATAGGATGTCGAATAGAACGACTCACAAAAGGACGTGGCAAACTTTTCAAACCAAAATTCATACCAAAATTTTATTGCGATTAAATCTGCATGCTGCGTAGAGATACTTTGAAATCTAAGAAATTTCATGGTGTACAGCATAGGGTACATACATGGACAGAATGAATCTAAATCAAATAAAAGAATAATTTGATTTTCGTTTGAGACTTTCTTTTCTAAATGAATTGTTTTTAAAGCAAACATAGTAAAGTTTATGAATTATTCTTAAGGTCAACATATCATATTTTATGATTGAAATAGAAATTAGTTAAGTTATTGAATCTTAGTTCAAGAAAGAAAAATATGAAGTTATTGTTAGGTGTATCGGAATTGTCATAATTATAATTCTCAAAGGAGTAGAAAAGGCACTACCCCACAATTTTTTTCTCTCAAAATGTCATTCACTGTCATTTTTTAGTGGCAAGTACCAGGTGCAATTCTTTTTACGGTGTATTACACCGTAGATGTTTTGAGTGAGCTTAGCTGGCACCGTAAAAGTTTTGATCGACAAAATATCCAAAGTCAACTGGACTGTTAATCCATTTGCTAAACAAAACGTGAAACAGCAAATTATTGTAGTCTATATATTTTTCATAATTGTTCACGATACCTAAGTTCAGCAAGTTTTTTTCAAACTCAATGCGTTCAATGGGTTCTGATTTCACAAATGCATGGATGGATGCTTTGATTACATGATAATTATAACTTTCTGATGGACATTGACGTTCACATGAAATAATTCCAGCTTCAATGAACAAATTAATATTACGCTGCCAAGAACGTCCGTGAATGTGGTAATTCAGGCAGTCACCAAGTTTTTGCAGATCTGACAATTTAAAGGATTTGTTTTGGCAAACTGCAAAATATGTAAAGGTAAAATAACGATATGAAATATCTTTTTTTAATATCTTAAACTTAGGATTGTCATAAAAGTTAACATTAGCATTCGTTCTATATATTTTAAGGAACAGCTCACCATACTTACTTAATCTATAATATTTAGATGAGCGACAAGTAGAACGCCCTAGATCCTCTATCATCCCCAATTGGACCCAATTTTTAATAAGACGCTGAATAGAACGAACGAGCCATTTAGACTTATAACCCTCTAATTCATCTATATAGGTGCCTTTCAGGAAGTGAACACTCAATGGTCGTGGGTGATGTTCTACAAACTGAGTGAACAGTCGATGTATAAATTTTATATCCAAAATTGTATTTAGAGCTCTCATGATAAGTACTTTAAAACCATCTTAAAACCATCTTAAAACCATTTTAACAAAACCTTTTAAACCTTTTAATTTTTTTTAAATTAAATATACTTAAAACCATAATAATAGCTTAAAGGGTTTTAATTGTGCTAAAGCTAAAATGTATATCGATATTAGCAATGTCAATCATTACACAATCTATCTTTGCTGAAAATTCAGTAGTACTTGATGTTGGCCATTCACCAAAACAAGCTGGATCTACTGCAGCTAACGGCTATCCTGAATACACTTACAACCTTAGCATGGTCAATTCTATTGAATACTTTCTTAAATCGCGTCATGTCCAAGTGCTCAGATCTTCAGTGAATGAAGATAAAGTCTCACTGGTTCAACGTGCGACCAGATACCCTAATGCTAATCTTTTTATTTCGGTGCACCACGACTCAATACCTACTGAGCTGACCAAGTACAAGAATCAACTCAAAGGTTTTTCAATTTTTGTATCAAAGAAAAATCCAGAATACGGAAAAAGTTTGAAATGCGCCAATCTCATTGGCCAGAACCTAAAATCAATTGGTGAAAGCCCTTCTACTTACCATGGCATTAATATACCAGGTGAAAACAAAAAGCTTTTGACCTCAAATGGCGTATATCAATATGACAATCTAGTGGTCCTGAAGAAATCACAAAAGCCGGCGGTTTTAATTGAGATCGGCGTGATTGCCAATCCTGAAGAAGCAAATCGCTTATCTAATCAGAAAGTAATCTGGAAAATATCTGAAAATATTGCTCAGTCGATACAGCAATGTTTAAACCAATAAGGTGCATGCTGCAGTAATCAATATGCACCCCTCTAGAATTAGAATCTTATGCCGACCGTTTCACCATCATCATTGACCGCACCAGCATCATAAGTGTTATGCCATACGCCATTAATCATGACCAAGTGTGGCGCCCAAAATGACACTGTTTGAATATTATGCAAAACATCATCTGGCGTATCGAAACTAGAAGCACCTATATAGCGGAAGAACATCAAGTTTTCGCCTAGTTCTTCAATATACATTTCAGGATCAAAGTCATCCAAAAACTCTTTATCTTCACGTATCACTTCGTTTAACTCAGTTTCAACGAGTTTGAGTAAAGCGGTAGGCGTAGGTAAACCATCATAAGCCCATTCAGACTCTTTACCTTCAAGTTCCATCCCATCTTTAATATCAAATGCAGCGACATATCCAGTAAAGTAATTTTCAGCTTGCGAGAAGTTATTCGGCATGTCTTGATAGTATCTATCAAGTACGGTCTTAATCTTTGCCAAGGTTGCATCAATCGTACTTTGAATTGCACTTTCAGCACGTTCTTGAGCTGTACCTCTTTGCTTAGCTTGCCCCATGTGTACCCCCTGATTATTCACATTTTGACTAGTATTTTATTTCTAAAGCCTATTGTTTCAGCACTTTAAACCGATTCAGTATATACCAAAGGTTTGCTATTTATATTTCATATATACGATAAGTCTCAAATACTACAAATGGCTTGGTAGCTAAGTGATATAACATGTTTTTGTGCTTCAGGCTTTACAATGCTTTTCTCAGATTATCTAGACCAACATGCCGTTATTCTTGCGCTATGTTTGGCAATCTGCATATCTTCAGTTGTGGTTTATACAAAGTATAGAACTCTACGCGCCGTTTATCTTACTGGTGCATCCCTATTCACTTTAACCGCCACAATATTTCTATCGATCGGATTTTATTTAACTACATTGGATGTATCTGCTTCAGATAGAAAGGAGATCCAAAGCATTATTTCTCAAGTGAGCCAAGACAAAAATATCGCTTCAGCAATTGAACTCAATCAAAGAAATAACTATGAATTATTGGTTGCAGTATCTCAAAAGAAAAACCTTACCTACTCAGATCTAGGCAGTATTCAATATGGCCAAGTACGTGACACAGTAAATTTGACGAAATATTCTCAATACAAAACTTTGGTGAATGCTGAGTACTAATATTTATTGTTGTTTGCGTTGTTCAAGAACACTGATTTATGCACTACTCGTTGTTCTTCCTCATATCGTATCACTTCATGAGCCACGCAATATAGAGATATATTTCTTAGACATTGTTTCCATAAAAGTTCTGGATAGAGTTTTGTATAGGTCAGGAATGTTCTTTTCCCAAAACAACAATATTTCACCCTTCGTTTTGCATAATTTAAAATCATCGGTATTGGTGAGATCCTCTACCTGTTGAATCATCACTTCCCTTTCTTTTTCTTTGGCTTGTTTTTCTAAAACTTTTTGTTCCTTGATTTTGTCTTGTTCAGACAAAAAGTTCCTACTTTTCTCGCGTTTTTCACTGTCAGTAATGAACTTAACCAAGTGGAATAAATGTTCCATCCATTCATCCGTATGGGTTAAGCCAAGGATGCAACCATTTAGATTAAAGCCAACATTAACCAGGCCTATATCTGATGATGTTTTATTTCTGATATTCAAAATGACATCTTCATCCAGTTCATTTTCTGCAATGAATTCGTCTATATAGTGTTGGTACTCTGGAGATAGAAAACCGTCAAAGGTATATCGAACAACGGTGGTGTATCAAAAAGTATGCTAAAAAAAAGCAGGTTGAATTTTGATAAAATAGAGAAATGCAAATAACTCTAGAAATCAAATGTCCAACCTGCCTCAGTGACAGTATAAAGAAAAATGGCATCAAAGTAGATGGGAAACAAAACTACCAATGCAAAGACTGCAAACGTCAGTTTATTGGTGACCATGCTCTGAGCTATCTAGGATGTAATTCTGGCATTACTCGTAAAATATTACAGTTAATGGTCAGAGGCAGCGGTATACGAGATATCGCTGAAGTTGAGCGCATTAGTATCGGTAAAGTCTTACGGACTTTAACTGAATCGGCCTATCAAATTCAGCCTAAACAAAGTCATTATGAATCTCTCGAAGTAGATGAATTCTGGACTTTTGTTGGAAATAAAAATAATAAACAATGGCTTATTTACGCCTACCATCGAGAAACAGGTGAGATTGTTGCTTATGTTTGGGGTAAGAGAGATTTAGCTACAGTCCAAAGGTTGAAGACAAAGCTTAAACAATTAGGTATTCACTACACCCGAATTGCAAGTGATCATTGGGACAGTTTCATCACTGCTTTTAAAAACTGCAAGCAAAGTATTGGTAAGTTGTTTACTGTAGGAATTGAAGGTAATAATTGCAAAATAAGGCATCGAATAAGGCGTGGTTTTAGAAGAAGTTGCAATTTCTCCAAAAAGCTTGAAAACCATTTTAAAGCCTTCGACTTAACCTTCTTTTACATCAATAATGGCTTCATTTAATGTCAGCATACTTTTTAAAACACCACCATGGCTTCATTTAATGTCAGCATACTTTTTAAAACACCACCAATTATTTGCATGCGCTGCGTATAGCAAAATCCACAGTAGCTTGTGAAGTTGTTAACTTCACAAGCTACTGTCATCGCAAATATTAATGTAGAGAGGTTTTAACATGACGCAATCTGAAGTAATTAGCCCAGCCGGCAGAAATGACCTTTATGAACGACACGGTTACTCAGCTGCAATAAAGTCAGGTGATTTGTTGTTTGTATCCGGCCAAGTAGGAAGTTTGCCTGATGGTAAACCTGAACCTGATTTTACTCGTCAGGTTGAACTGGCATTTGAGAACCTACAAGCCACATTAAGTGCCGCAGGATGCACACTCAGTGATCTTGTTGATGTGACATCATTTCACACCGACCCTGAAAAGCAGTTTGAGACGGTATTGGCGATAAAGCAAAAGATGTTTCCTTCGGCTCCATATCCAAATTGGACCGCAGTTGGAGTTACATGGCTGTCTGGCTTTGATTTCGAAATCAAGGTCATTGCTCGTATACCAGCAAAAAACTGAACTTTTTGTTCCAGAAAAAGCTTACAAAAGATGCTTCACACTTTGATAAGAAAATAATTGAAAAATTACCATTCGGAGAAATACCATGGAAAAACCGTTACTTTTCATCACCCCTGGCTACGGAGAAACTTTGCTGAACGCATTGCATTATTCTCAGGCACTAAAAATTGGCAATTGTGTCGAAACATCTGGTCAGGGTGGCTGGAATGATGATTTAAAGATACCAAACTCTCTTGAGGAAGAGATCGCCCAGGCATTTATTAACGTGGAGCGCACTCTTGCGACTGCAGGCGCCAGCTGGGAACAGGTTGTTCATGTTAACTCCTATCATGTTGGCGGTTTCCCCCCAATAGTGAACAAGACAATGACCAGCCTGTATCGCCATTATATGCCTCACCGGGCTCCAATATGGACACAGTTGGGAGTTGAGTCTTTAGGGCTGCCGGAGATGCGTATCGAAATACGGGTCACAGCCATCATTCCATAAGGTGACTATAAAGCTACTTTATCGGTTGACCGTTTAGTGATCAGCAGCATTAGCTTTAGATAGCCAGGTTGATAAAGCTTAGTCAACAATAACATTCAAAGCCTCCGGACCGAAACCTGCCATGGAGTCATAGAACAAACGAAGGAGGCCAAAGCAATTCAATTAACAGTATCAGCAAGGACAGGAAAAGCCAAAAGCTTATAAACACAGCTAAAACTCAAATCAAGCAGGTAACTATTGTACAAAACAACACCAATGCTACAGGGATAACTTCAAGTCTGACAGATCTATGCTAGAGTTAAATCAACGGCTTAATTCATTTTTCCATGCAGGATCTTTGAAAAATGCAGCAGAAAAACGGAGAAGCATATGACCATTAGTTTAGCTCCAACAGCTATTGCAGAAACCACACTAAAAGATCCTGCTGAAGCAGATCAGAACCTGCGGGATATCACTGAACTGGCGCGTTATATCTGCGATGTGCCGGTGGCTATAGTGACGCGAATCGATGACACAAAGCTGAATTTAATTGCCAAAGTTGGTATTTCAGGTACCTCTGTATTAATTAAAGAGTCCTTTTGCGTGTATGCCATGGAAACACCTGATGCGGTAATGGTGGTCCCTGACGCGACTTTAGATCCCAGATTCAGTACTAATGCGATGGTGGTTACTGAGCCTGGCTTCCGATTTTATGCTGGCTCGCCGCTGATTGATCCCGAAGGTGTAGTGATAGGTACAATTTGTGTCTATGATCATGTGCCTAAGCAGCTGAATCAGCGGCAGATAAGCTCTTTACAGGCTCTGTCCAGGCAAGTGATCGCCATACTTGAACTGAAAAAAGTCGGCGAACAACTACACAAAACCAGCATGACAGATGCATTGACAGGGGTAAACAACAGACGAGCATTTGACCTCAGGTTTGAAGCTGAATTTGCTCGCAGGCAAAGAACAGGCCAGTCATTTGTGTTGGCGCTGATTGATATTGATCACTTTAAAAGTTTTAACGACAGCTATGGACATGCCGAAGGTGATCAGGCACTGAGCCTGGTAGCAGGTCTGTTTCAGCGCAACAGCAGGAACTATGACTTTTTCGCCCGTTATGGTGGTGAAGAGTTTGTGCTGATCTTGCCAGGCACAGACATCGTGTCGGCCAATAAAACACTGGAAAAATTAAGGCTGGTAGTGGCTAACCATGAATGGCCATTACGACAATTAACGGTCAGCATCGGTTTGGCCAGCGCTGATTTATTTAACGACAAAAAGCAGTTGCTCGAAGCCGCCGATCAGATGTTATACAAAGCTAAAGCCCAAGGCCGCAATCAAACCAGTGTGTTCTGTTAATTTGAGGGGGATCACCTAACAACTGGTAGATAAGCTGGTCTCATATGGGCAATAATTAGTCCGTTTAAATACATCGGTAAAATGCCACTTGCACAGCTTCTTTGTACACTGTGGGACTCTATTTAAAGTTGGCCGGCACATTGATTGCGTAGCGAAAATAGAGTGCTTTAGCCAGCACAATTTCAGATTAGCCGATTCGGTAAGCTTTCTGCATTTGCGGAGACAACTTTTTTAACCAGTTTGAAAGACTGAAGCCTTTTCTGTCGGTACTATTCAATTTAGTAAAATACAGATGTTCATCCCAGCGAGGACCGAAATCTACTTCAGCAAGACTTACAAGCTGTTTGTTTCTGCGAAGACGATGCTTTTGATGGTAATCTTCGGCTGGCCAAAAATAACCATTTTGTTGTCCGGCTTCAATCACCTCGGGAGACTTATCCTTTCCAATCGCTTGGATCAGTTCTTCAGTGACTTGTTTTTGCTCCTGATCAAAGACAAAAAGTATCTGGCGATACTGACCCTGCTTTCTGACATGAACAAACCATGACTCAAAACCTCCAAGAAGTTCTCTATAGCTAATTTGGTCTTTATCGTAGATCACTCTGACGACTTCGGCGTGTCCCTTGATGTTGCGGTAACTCGGATCCAGAGTTGATGCTCCAGCGTAGCCAACACGTGTTTGCACTACTCCCGGCGTCCCTCCAAAATTTGAATCCGGTCCCCAAAAGCAGCCCGTGCCAAAAACCGTTTGACTAAGTTTTCCGGTTTTCAATGCTTCTTCGATAGCTTCAGGGGTCGCAAATTCATAGCTTTCAACATCGTCTTCTTTATTCATTTTTAGATCCGACATATTTTTCACCTAACTTTTTAAGAATTGTAGCCACTCCCATTCGCAGATCAGCAGCAGCCGACGGTCGTCTTCATGAACATCCAAAAAACAAACTGGATCCCTTTTTCTGTCAAGTACGAATGGTAAATCTTGGTTTTATGGCAGTCTTTATGACCGAACAGCTTGATCAACACACAACGGCTTCTTTTTCCAAAAGGTTCACTTTCATAAAACTCCTCAATTTAAAAATTATTCTACAAACTTCAATGACTCAGAGTTAATGCAGAATCGGACCCCTGATGGCTCAGGGCCATCTGGAAAAACGTGCCCCAGATGGGCTTCGCACACATTGCATAACACTTCGATTCTGCGCCCGTACGTCGTATCCAGTTCATATTGAATTACGTTGTCGGCGACAGGCTCAGAAAAACTCGGCCATCCCGTTCCCGAATCGAACTTTAGGTTCGAGTCAAAGAGTTCGGTGTCGCAGCCAACACAGGCGTATCTACCTGCTTCATAAAATGAACAGAGTCCTCCCGTGTGCGGGCGTTCGGTGCCTTTCATTCGCATAACCCGAAATTGCGCGGGCGTCAGAATTTCTTTCCACTCTTCCTCGCTCCTTTCAACTTTTCTGGGAGGTGCTGGAGTGCCGTTATCGAGGTAGCTGTAAATGCTTTTCCAATTGAACATATATTTGATCCTTTATTTTAGGGCTTGCTCTTTAGCCATCAATCCACGAGAAGAAGTCTGTAGCACTGCCAATGAATTCTCCATCCACAAAAACTTGCGGAACAGTTTGAAGATTTGTTCTTTCCTTCAACTCCAAGTAAGTCTTCGGATCGTCGTCTACGCGAATTTGTTTGAAATCAACCTTTTCAGAAGTTAGGTAATTCTTTACGCGTGCGCAAAATGGACAATGGTCTTTCGTATAGATGACAACATTCTTAAGTGTTTTCATAATTTCCTCTTTCATTTGGTTTATGGTTTAGTCTCTTTCAAAATGGCAAGAGTATCCGTTGGGATTCCTTTGCAAATAGTTTTGATGATATGCCTCAGCGTCGTAGAATTCTTTTTCCAAGGCGACGGTCGTAACTACTTCATTCTCGAAGCGACCGATCTCATTGACCTCCTCAATCACGTTTTCGATAATCGCTTTCTGGGCATCGTCACGATAGAACGCAGCAGAGCGATACGAAGATCCAACATCATTCCCTTGGCGATTCTTCGTAGTTGGATCATGGATCTTGAAAAAGTAATGTAGAATCTCTTCGAGAGATATTTCGTCTGGGTCGTATTCCACGCGAACAGCTTCGGCGTGACCCGTTTTCCCTGTTTTAATATCGGCGTAGGTAGGATCATCAAAATCTCCGCCAGAGTAGCCCACCTTTGTTGACGTCACGCCGTCCAGATTCCTAAGGAGGTCTTCAAGACCCCAAAAACACCCTCCGGCAACGATCACATAATTTAGTTTCATAAAGCCTCCTTGGTTTTTATCTATTTACTGATTAAACTGACTTTACAGCATGTATAATAGATATAACATGCCCAGTAGTTCGTATAATGTGACTTATTAGACAGTTTGCGTAGGAGCTAAGTATGGATGTTCTCAGTGAGATTTTAGATAAGGTAGAGCTTACTAGTAGCTACTGGTATAGAACATCATTTGCAGGAGACTGGGGCATCAGTCTCCCGCAGGAAGAGAATCTAGCGAGATTTCACATCGTGACCCATGGCGAGTTTTGGTACGAGGTGCCAAAACTTAAACTTAAGGCTTTGGCGGAGCAAGGCGATATTTTGATTTTATTCAAAGGGATGGAGCACACCATGACCAGTGCACCAAAAATCAAGGCCGAGCCCGCGGTCGAATTTAGATCCAAGGCCAACCTCACTGAAACTCAAGTTCTGGAATATGGTGATCAGAGCAAGCTCAAAGCAAACGTCGTTTGCGGACATTTTTGTTTTGATGGCGGACCCGATCATCCATTCTTAAATTCGCTGCCAAACGTCGTGCATATCAAGAGTACTGAGAACTCCCACTCGCCTTGGCTTACCATGCTTTTAAGTATTATAGAGCAGGAAGCAAAATCAGGGCTTCCTGGAAGCAACACGCTAGTCAGGAAGCTGACCGAAATTATCTTCGTGCAAGCGTTAAGAATTCACATGTACAAATCCAACAAAAATGTAGGATTTTTCAAATTGATCGAAAATCCGCAACTCAGCAAATCCTTGGAAGCTATCCATCATAGTCTCGATAAAAAATGGGGTCTTGACGATCTCGCTGAGATTGCTGGAATGTCGCGTACGAACTACAGCGTTAAGTTTAAGAAACTGTCTGGCATGACACCTCTTGATTATTTAACCTATTGTCGGCTTGAAAAAGCGAAGCAGCTGCTTAAAGAAACCGGTAAATCTGTTCCTGAAGTGAGTGAAGCCATTGGGTATCCGGCACATGAACACTTTCAAAAATTATTTAAGAAAAAAATTGGCGTAACTCCTAGTGCTTATAGAAAGGAAAATTCTAAAATGGCGTAAAAATGATAATCTAAGACACAACTTCGACTTTCATCGCTGAGAGTTTATAAATCGTCTCCCACCACCGGTATCCATAAGCAGATAAACCGAGTTCTTGAAGCATTCCTGCTTTCAATGTCGTCGACGTGATCACGATTCGAGTTCAGATAACTACTCTGTTGATGAATACTCTCAGTTAATTGCTGCTCACCAGATTCCAACACAGCACCAGCGAGCTCGGCACATACGGAAGCAAAACCATAAAGCGCTTGATTATCACGGGTAAAATGCAGTGGCATCGTCTGGCCTTTTACATGGAGGGACCATTCCAAAACTCTATGTTTACCTTTTATTCGGCTACTGACAAATACCGTTTTACTGGTGCCGCTGGCGCCAATGACTAAAAAGCTGGTGATAGCCAGCCCTATCAGCGACCATAACTCAGGTCTCCCACTGAGTAACAGTGGGTTAGGCAAATGACTCCTCAAAACGAGTTCAGTACCAAGCGTCAACGCTGTTTTATAGACTGCTTGTTCTAATAATGGCGTTGCATCAACCAGTGACGCTTCAGCCTCACAGCTATAAGGTTCAGCGACAGCTGTAGCTCTCAACCATTCTGTTTCATGGGCAATTGCCAACAAATTTGACCAAATTCGAACCAGTGCCGCGATATGAATGGAGTTTTCATGAGCTAAGACAGTTTGATTAAGCTGTAGCTCAAGCTCCTGATGCCAATATTGGTACTGGCTAGTCAACAGTACAAATAACTCGGATTGAAGTAACTTATTAGTCGCTACCGGTTTTATCCTATTGGATATCTCATTGAAAAGTTGGATAAATTTTAAGTCTGCTTGTTGCTCACGCTTGAGCTGCTCTTGTTGTTGCTGCAGCAATTGCAAATCATATTCAATAGCCTGCTTAAAGAGTGTGAGTAAGGAACAGTGTTGTGATGCCCGGTCTGCGCTTGCCCGGTCCAACATACACAAAGTACCGAAAGTTTCTCCGCTAGGCCAAAGCAAAGGCAGCCCGTAGTAATAACTAAAGCCTGCGGCAAATGTCGGGTTATTGTTCTCGTATCGGGTACCGATTGCATTTTCAACTAGCAATGGCTGGTGACTGGCAATGACTTGGGAACAATAACTGTTTAGTGCCAATGGAATAGGTTCATCGCAATAAAAAGCTGGTTTCGACACACTGCCAACTGCCTGAACACAAATTTCGTTTTTATCTAATCGATTAATCAGCACGCAAGGCACTTCCGCGACTTGAGCCATCATGTTTACAATGCCCTGCCAGCGCTCTAACAGCAGTGCGATTTCTATGCTCAAATCTATTGCCACTTGTTCCCTCAATATTTAAATAGCCCCTTTTACTTTATTCAATCCTGTTGATCTCAAAGTATCAAGCAGGAAACGAAGTAATTGGTGTCAATCAGAACATCAGAAGCCTTGGTGCGTTAAGCAGTGCACATAGGCGCGAAGTAAAGTGCTCAAGTCTGATTGTGGCAAGAAATTGTTACTTTGTCAGGGGATAGTCAACAAAGTACTACCGTGCGAATTGCTGGGCTGATGTTTAAGATAAATCTGCCACCAAAAGTTGAATCTGAGTAACGCAATTGAACATTTAAAAATGTAAAGCATTGAAATTTATATGGACATAGACAATCTAATTTGCCCTATATTTGCAGACATTCATTTTTTTCGTGAACCCTTAATTTCACAACTCTTTAAATCTGATATCCAAAGTCTGCATCCATACATACCCCCTACGTAAACTGTCTAATAAGTCACATTATACGAACTACTGAACATGTTATACCTGTTTTACACGCTGTAAAGTCAGGTACATCAGTAAATAGATAAAAACCAACGAGGCTTTATGAAACATAAATTATGTGATCGTTGCTGGAGGGTGTTTTTGGAGTCTCGAAGACCTCCTTAGAAATCAGGACGGCGTAACGTCAACGAAGATGTGTAGTGGCACTGAAATGGCGACTGCGCAAGACGTGAAGATGAGCTGTCTGATAGCAACGGATTATCAAGCAGAACCTTCTTAAATACAATTTATTCCACGCCAATACAGCGTGCTGTCTTTCAAATCACTAGGAGAAATTTATGTCACGTTTGAACACCCCTACCACAATCGACGCCGCGCCTACTGCTACCCATACCTCACTCAAGGCTGTGGAAAAACAACTGGGCCGCGTTCCTAACATGTTCCGCGTCGTTGCCAACAGCCCTGCTGCGCTGACTGGCTACCTGCAATTGAGCGCAGCATCAGCACAGGGCGGCTTGGGTACAGCGACTCTTGAGCGTATTGCCCTAGCCGTCGCTGAGATCAACGGCTGCGATTATTGCCTTGCTGCCCATTCCTTCCTAGGCCGTAAGGTGGCCAAGCTTGATGATGCTGAACTCACTGCCAACCGCAGCGGTGCATCAAATGACCCTAAGGCCGACGCAGCCGTGCGTTTTGCTGCCGCCGTAGTCCGCCAGCGCGGGCAAGTCAGCAATGACCAGGTCCAAGCGGTGCTGAACGCTGGCTACAGTGATGCACATGTAGTGGATATTCTGTTGGCTGTTGCCCTGAACACTTTCACTAACTACGTTAACGAAGTGACACAGACCGAGGTCGACTTCCCGGCCGTTCAACCACTAGGCATTGATGTCTAATCCATTGGTGCTCAACTACAGCAATTACCTAAGTTAGGTTCGACTCGAGTAAACATATAGTTTTTCTCAAGAGTCATATCATTTTAGTGGGCTACATAGAGTGAGTCCACATGGCTAAAAATAATTGGAGATATAAGATGACTATTCCCGAAATTGAAAATGGTGTCCAGACTACCAATACCCTTAGTAATAATCTCGGTGCAAAAATCACTAAGTTTGGTATAGGTGGCATCTACGTTGCCATGACGATAATATATTTGTGGTTTGGTGGCATGAAATTCACTAGCTACGAAGCAAACGGTATACATGGTTTTGTTAGTAATAGCCCTCTGCTTTCGTGGATGTATAGCTTCCTCAGCATTCAAGGATTCTCAAATTTTCTGGGTGTGCTTGAAATTTCAGTTGGCCTGTTAATCGCTGCACGAGTTTTCTCCCCTAAGCTCGCAATCTTGGGCGGTGTACTTTCAACCGGACTCTTTTTTACGACATTGTCGTTCATGCTGACTACACCCGGTGTTTTTGAGGCATCTCTTGGGTTTCCTGCGATCTCTGTGGTTCCTGGCCAGTTTTTGCTAAAAGATTTAGGCTTGTTTGTCGTGTCTATATTTATCGTAGGTACATCACTTACAGCACTGGAGCACAAAACCAAATAAGCCGAACCCGAAACAACTATTAAGTTAGAGGGTTCCTAAACACATTAGAAACCCTTTATTTTTATCATTTAAAACACCTTTTATAAGTGCTTCAAGTACGTGCCTTACTAAATAATATCACTTCATTGGTCTTAAAAAGGCAAAATACAGTATTCAAAAACTGTAGTGGTCAACTATTTTTGGCCACATCGATATAGTCTGAAAAACGGTGCGTTCTTGAAACCCGAAATGAATAATGCACTCATTTTTTACTTTATGGCAATGCGTTGATATCTCGAAATTTTCGAGAGTCTCAGTTCCGTGATTGTCAGAAATGTCCGCTTTCAGTGAAAAGCGCCGATTTTGTCGAATCTCAGTGAATTTCAGCTTTTGGCACAAAGCCGAGATCCGACGAAGTGGTACTTTCCGTGAAAGTTGTGGTGCGATTAATTTGCAACACGTGGTAAGGAGCGGTTGCAATGTGGTGGTAAATTAAGTGCAATTAATCAAGAAGGTGAATCAATGAGTGAACAACTGAACTGTCAAAGCCGCATGGATGCGGCGACAACTCTGTACTTGCCGCAAATAACTATCCCCGTCCTGCTAAACCAATGACGTAACTCCTATCTCTCCCGACTTGTTGGAACAAGTCGCACTCACAAGGTGCAATTAAACACTGAACAAAAATTCATGGATGAATGGTTACCGCCGAAGGACTCGGCGCAAATAAAAAACGTACATACCATTATACACAGTATGTACGTTTGAAATTAAAGCCGCTGACGTTATATGTAAAGCCCTGTCACTCACTCACACGCGAATAGACACTGTTTTTACTATATACTCCAACAAGGGGGATTTTTATTTTATCTTAGTGTTAATTAAACACGTTCGATAATCGTCGCGATACCTTGACCTAAACCAATACACATGGTCGCAAGACCGATTTGTGTATCTTGTTGTTCCATTACGTTCAACAACGTGGTTGTAATACGTGCACCAGAACAACCCAATGGGTGACCCAATGCAATCGCGCCACCATTCAAGTTAATGATGTCTTGCTTGTCATAAACGCCTAGACCTTTCATGGCTGATAAGCCTTGAGCAGCAAATGCTTCGTTTAACTCGATGGTTTGGATATCCGCCATGCTTAAGCCAGCACGTTTAAGCGCTTTTTGAGTTGCAGGTACAGGACCATAACCCATGATTGCAGCGTCACAGCCTGCAACCGCCATAGAGCGAATCACAGCACGTGGTTTTAAACCAAGTGATTGAGCGCGTTCAGCAGACATCAACAACATTGCAGAAGCACCGTCAGACAGCGCAGAAGACGTTGCCGCAGTGACTGTACCGCCTTTCGGGTCAAATACAGGACGTAAACCTTTGAATGCTTCAAGGTTTGCATCTGGACGAATCACTTCATCGATGTCGCATAGGATTTTGAAGCCATTGGCATCATGACCTTCAACACCTATGACTTCGTTTTTGAAACGACCTTCTTGCGTTGCAGCCCAAGCGCGGCGGTGAGATTCAACACCGAACGCATCTTGTTCTTCACGCGTAATGCCGTTCATACGACCTAACATTTCAGCCGTTAAGCCCATCATGTTAGACGCTTTTGCATAGTGCTTAGACGCTTCTGGGTTGAGGTCGATGCCGTGCATCATGCCTACGTGACCCATGTGCTCTACACCACCGATGATGAAGATATCACCTTGGTTGGTTGCAATCTGTGCAGCAGCGGTGTGAAGCGCTTGCATAGATGAACCACAAAGACGGTTAACTGTTTGACCTGCCACAGTTTTTGGAAGGTCAGCCAATAAACCAATGTTACGGCCAATGTTCATACCTTGTTCTAAAGTCTGGTTTACACAGCCCCAGATCAGGTCTTCAACTTCATTGGTGTCAAACTGGTTACGAGCAACTAAAGCACGAACCAATTCAGCCGATAAGCTGTCAGCACGTACATTGCGGAACATACCGTTTTTGGTTTTACCCATTGCTGAACGTACGCCATCAACGATGACAACGTCACGTGGATTTAAAGTAGCCATTCACGTTGCTCCTTAACCGTAGAATTTTTTGTTGTTAGCAGCCATGTCACGCAACATTTGTGGCGCTTCATAAGCCTTACCTAAGTGTGTGTATTTGTCACAAAGTGCAACGTATTCAGCAACACCTGTTTGGTCGATGTAACGGCATGGACCACCACGGAATGGAGGGAAACCTACACCCATAATCATTGCCATGTCTGCTTCAGAAGCAGTCGCTACGATGTTGTCTTCTAGGCAACGAACAGTTTCGTTACAGAAAGCCAGCATCATACGGTCAATGATTTCTTGAGCATCAAACTCGCGTTTTTCTGCAGTTGCCACAGTAGCAACAAGCTCATACGCAGTTGGATCAACCACTTTGGCTTTTTTGCCTTTACGGTCAAGTTCGTATTTGTAGAAACCAACGTCGTTCTTTTGACCCAAACGTTTGTTTTCGTACATGATTTCGATTGAACCTTTGAAGTCTGGCTTCATGCGGTCAGGGAAACCTTCAGCCATCACTTCTGCACCGTGAACGCCCGTGTCGATACCAACAACGTCGATTAGGTAAGCAGGACCCATAGGCCAGCCGAATTTTTCCATCACTTTGTCGACTTGTTGGAAGTCAGCACCGTCTTTCAATAGAAGGTCAAATGCACCGAAGTAAGGGAACAATACGCGGTTTACTAAGAAACCTGGGCAGTCGTTGACAACGATTGGGGTTTTACCCATTTTCTGAGCAAGAACCACAGTGGTCGCAATCGCTTCAGCCGAAGTCTTCTCACCACGGATCACTTCTACCAATGGCATCATGTGTACTGGGTTAAAGAAGTGCATACCGACAAAGTTTTCAGGACGTTGTAGGTTTTCAGCCAAACGTGTGATTGAAATGGTCGAAGTATTTGAAGCAATGATCGTGTTGTCACGAACGTTCTTCTCAGTTTCAGCAAGTACAATGCCTTTTACTTTTGGATTTTCAGTTACCGCTTCAATCACGATGTCCACTTCTTTAAACTCGTCATAGCTTAAAGTTGGACGGATGCGCGCAAGCGTTTCACCCATTTGAGCAGGTTTCATCTTCTTACGTTCAACTTGTTTGGTCAGTAAGCCATTGGCTTCTTTCATACCCAAAGCAAGTTGCGGGTTACCAATGTCTTTCATGATGATTGGTGTGCCTTTGCTTGCCGCTTGGTAAGCAATACCGCCACCCATGATACCCGCGCCTAATACAGCCGCTTGGTTTACAGGGTGCGCACCTTTTTCATATTTCTTCGCAGTTTTCTTCACCACTTGGTCATTGATGAATAAACCAATCAATGCACCTGCTTGTGGTGTAATCGCTGCTTTTGCAAAACCAGCCGCTTCAGCTTGAAGTGCTTCATTACGTGGAAGGCTTGCACCGGCTTGTAATGAGTCAAGAAGAAGTTTAGGCGCAGGGTATTGAGCAGGATTTGCTTTTGCAAGTACCGCACCTTTCGCCGAGTTGAACGCCATCATTTGTTCGATTGGGTTCAATTTAACAGGGTCAAGTTTTTCCTGACGTTTTGCTTTCCAGTCTACACGGCCAGCAAGGGCTTGTTTAACCAAGTCAATCGCAGCGTCTTGTAGTTTGTCTGCAGCAACAACCGCATCAACCGCACCGTCTTTCAGTGCAGCAGCTGGTTTTTTAGGATTAGCCATGGCCATCCATTCAACTGCATTGTCGATACCAATTAGACGGCTTAAACGAACCGTACCACCGAAACCAGGGAAGATGCCCAGTTTAATTTCAGGAAGACCGACTTGAGCCGCGTCTGACATCACACGATAGTCACACACGAGACACATTTCAAAGCCACCGCCCAATGCCATACCATTGATCGCAGCAACTTTAGGAATCTCTAAATCTTCAAACGCGTTGAAGATGTCGTGAACAGGCAATGCCCAATCCACAATCGCTTGTTCGCCTTGAGCGAAGTTTGCACCAAATTCAGTAATATCTGCGCCAACGATAAATGTAGATTTAGCCGAAGTAACGATTAAGCCTTTGATGTCACCGTTTGCTTTAACAGCGTCAATTGCAGCTTTGAAATCTTCAATCGTTGCACGGTTAAATTTGTTGACCGACTCACCTTGTAAGTCAAAGCGGAATTCTGCAATTCCGTCCGAAAGCATTTGGACGGTAATGGCATTGCCAGCGTGGATCATGCCTGATCTCCTTTATTTTGGAGGACTTCTAAGTTGATGTTGTGAAGCGAGTACGTCATTCCTACGTACATCTATGCTCCGCCAATCTTACGATAACTATATCGAAAAAGAACATAACAAGTTGTATCAAGCCGTGACGCAAGGGTCATCTATTTTTATTCAATTATTTCGTGTGCTTGCGTGATGTATTTTTGAATGATGCGGCCTAAATAGAGTGAAGTTTTTGTTTCATTTAAGATTTTTTATGGATGAGTGATCAAAAAACGATTAGACCGCGCCCTTATGTTTCAAGTCAACCTTTGCGCCGATTTTGGCAATTTAGTCAATGCTGCACTTGCAGGTAAACCCAAACAGAATGAAAACTTGTGATGAAAAGCTGGAAATAGGACGTACTTTGCAGCCTATGTTACAATTCGCAGTCTAGACCGAATACCGGTCTTTTTCTTTTATTTCGTTTTCTTTGGTTTCCAGGTTTTCATATGATTAAGTGGATCATTCTGGCGATTTTTATTCTTTCTGCACTTTACATTCAGCAACGTGGGAAGGTTCGTCACTCGTTTTATCGTCAATTTTTCGATCACTCAACGATTCTTGCGCCGATAAACTACCTCATGTACATGTTTTCAAAGGTGGGTGGTGTTTTAAAAAGTATGCTGACATTAAATGAAGCCATTATTGATGTAAAAGAAGGTTAAGTCGAAGGCTTTAAAATGGTTTTCAAGCTTTTTGGAGAAATTGCAACTTCTTCTAAAACCACGCCTTATTCGATGCCTTATTTTGCAATTATTACCTTCAATTCCTACAGTAAAAAACTTACCAATACTTTGCTTGCAGTTTTTAAAAGCAGTGATGAAACTGTCCCAATGATCACTTGCAATTCGGGTGTAGTGAATACCTAATTGTTTAAGCTTTGTCTTCAACCTTTGGACTGTAGCTAAATCTCTCTTACCCCAAACATAAGCAACAATCTCACCTGTTTCTCGATGGTAGGCGTAAATAAGCCATTGTTTATTATTTTTATTTCCAACAAAAGTCCAGAATTCATCTACTTCGAGAGATTCATAATGACTTTGTTTAGGCTGAATTTGATAGGCCGATTCAGTTAAAGTCCGTAAGACTTTACCGATACTAATGCGCTCAACTTCAGCGATATCTCGTATACCGCTGCCTCTGACCATTAACTGTAATATTTTACGAGTAATGCCAGAATTACATCCTAGATAGCTCAGAGCATGGTCACCAATAAACTGACGTTTGCAGTCTTTGCATTGGTAGTTTTGTTTCCCATCTACTTTGATGCCATTTTTCTTTATACTGTCACTGAGGCAGGTTGGACATTTGATTTCTAGAGTTATTTGCATTTCTCTATTTTATCAAAATTCAACCTGCTTTTTTTTAGCATACTTTTTGATACACCACCCGAACAACTTCTACCAGTAAAAAATTAACCCCGAAAAGTTCAATGTGTTTTTCAATCTCTTCAACAGGGATTTCCAACTGCATTGTAGATACGAGGCTTTCTACGTGGACCAGTGGCTTACCAATTTGCTGTAACTTTTCATAAAGCTCATTTGCATTCATGGGTTGGTTCAATCCGTTTTTTATATTTTATTCAGCACAGCCAATGTCGCATTGAGCATATCGACTGAAACCTCTAATTTTTTTGCTAAACGGGCCATGTGGCCGTCATCAAGTATTCTTAATGCCTTATGTAATGAAGTATAGTTTTTTAGCTCTGAAAACTCTTCAATTTTTTCATTGATATAGACATCATCTAAACCAGCTTCTTCAAAACACTCAATTACAGATAAGCCAACATATGAAAGTTTCTGTTTTTTAACATATGTTGATTGTTTTTGGTCTATTAAACCAAGTTTCACAGCAATTTTGTGGCTTTCACCACGCTTAGGTAGTCGATTGTTTGTGATGACCCTTGTATTGAAAAATTCTTTTTTTACTTGTTCAAAAGTCTTAGCCATTACGGGCACCATCAAAAGTTAATTATTTCGATCGTTTACGATATATCTTTAGAAGTACAAGAAGCGAATAAATTATTAATCTTGGTTCGCTCTAGCGCGTGGATGTGCATCTTTATAAGAACTAATCAACGTTTCGTGATCTACAAGAATATATACTTGTGTCGAAGATAGTGATTTATGACCTAGCATTTCCTGAACGGCGCGAATATTTTTTGTTTTGTTATACAAGTGCGATGCAAAACTATGTCTCAAAGCATGAGTACTACCAATATGTCCAGAACCATGCGCCTTTAACAGAGCTGTAATGCATGCACCTAAATGGTTTTTCGCAATATGTTTGCCAGATGGTGCAATGAATAAATATCCGCAGTCTTCTACTCCAGCTTTTGAAATCCAACGATTACGAACTAAAAGCCAAGTAGAAATAGCCTCTAGTGATTTTTTTCCTAAAAAAACAATCCGTTCATTATTTCCTTTACCCAATACCTTTAGTTGCATAGCACTGAGGTTGATATCACTTAGTTTGATGGCATGTAATTCAGAGATACGTAAACCGCCAGAATAAGCAATTTCTGCAGCTGCTAGATCTCTTAACTTTTGATTATTGTATTTCGGATTTAATGGCGTCTTGTTATCAAGTATCTCATTCAACGTATTCACGGCGATCGGGCGCGGTAAGCTTTGATTTTTGAACTTAACCCGAATGTCAGAAAAGAAGTTTTCAGGTATATATTCCTTACGCAGACAATAGTTCAGGAAGTTTTTTAAAGCTGATAAATTTTTGTTGAGTGTTCTTGCAGAAACAATATCAACATCGATTCGATGCAACCGAAATGATGTGATGTAATCGCGGTCTAGTTCCAATAGATGTTTACCTTTAAAAAAAGGCATTTCTAACATCAAAAGTAAGCTCTTTTTGTATTCATTAATTGTCATGTCGGACTTATTTTCAAGCTTCAGGCTATCCAGCCATTCTTGAATCAATTCCTCATTCGTCATGCTATGCATGGAAAGGTTTTCCGACATAATAATGCTTAAAGCTCTTGGATGGTTTTTTCTAGCTGAACCTGTTCGTCAGCCTTACTTAATTTTATGACATTTTGCACAATATCCATATATTCTTTTACTGATATTTTGCCATCTGCTTTCGCTGCGTCCACAGTTTTGCGTAAAAATGGATTATCTGAATATTTTTGGAATAAAGTGAAGGCTTTAAGGTCATTCAACGCGTCTGCATTAATTGAGCCATTAGAATGTTTAATGATGCAATTTTTCACCTGGTTTTCAGGTGTTTTGATGTAAGTAACTTCGGGCATAAATAGTTTGTATTTTGTAACCAATTGCACCTCATTAGAAGCTAAGCAACTGTATACAATTTGCGATATTGGTTCTTTTGGACCACTAACACTCCACCCTCCCGTAACCATTAAAAATGGGATGTTTGAATACGGGTATTTGAATGTATCATCAACCAGCTTATTAAACTCATATGCTGTCGATAGGTAGCGATCGTTTGTAAAAACATCAACATGTGACATATCCTTCGGAACTTCTGTGCATCCCCCGATCATGATTACAGATGCAATTGAAAGAAGTAATTTCTTCATAGTTCTAACCTTAATTAGATATCCTTTCTAAGTTACAAGTAACTTTTGCTTAGGCTACGGTTAATATTTATCCAGGAACAAAATAAAGCGGTCGATAGTGACCGCTATATACATTAGAAATTGAATTTTTCAGTGTTGTACGCATAGATTTTATTAATATCAATGCGTTTACCTTGCATGGTTGTTATTGCAGTTGGTTGGAATTTAATTGCAAGATCTTTAATTTCAACGTCTTTCCATTCTGGCATGGAAGACGGTATATCAATAGTGCGGCGCTCTTTGGTACGGGTAGCTGGTATCCAGTGGTTTAACTTAACCATTGAGTCACCTAACAATGTACCTCTTTTGCGATCAACAATGCGTAAGTTTCCTTCCACCGAACGTATTTTTAAACCAGAATAGTTATCAATTCCATAAGTAAATGTGTTTTGGTTTTTACCGTAAAAACGTACTGTAAATTGATCGCGCATATAATAATCGTAATGTGCTTTTAATACCTGAAGCATAGTTTCACGATCTACAACATTTTCGACAATATCTTTGTCAGTACGTAAGGACTGCAGTTTATTAAGTGCTGGTTCAACATTCAATTGTTCGTCTGATACGTTTGGATTAACTAAAGGGTTACGTTGAGGGTAGAAAATATCGTTTAAGTAAGCTGTGTGCTGAACTAATAAATACATCGCTCGTTGTCGAGTATTCATCTGTTGATAAAGGTGAGCTGTCGCTTTGTATCGTTGATTTGAATTGTTCTCAAAATAGCTATCAGACAGTTTATATTCGCTGATTTCAGGTGTAAGGCCACCAGCAACAACATTAAAGTTTTTAGATGGCGTTAAAAGCCCCACGTAAGCTTCTTTAAAGTTTGGATTTGGGGTTGGTACATCATCATAAGCAAAAGCAGTATGTGCTATTACAGTACCAAGGATACCCACCATCGCAGTTTTTAATAGTTTCATTCAGTATTCTCTGTATAACTTTAAAAGGGTTTTATGTTTGAAAGTATAATACTTTATTTTTGTGCATTTAAAAAACCACTATTTAAACTTAAAGTAAAAATAATAATATTTCTTAAACCTATTTAACGCCATTCGTTAAACTATCGCTTAATCTCATTAGTCTTTTAAAGGTCAGGTAGTTTTTTGGTAGTAGTTTAGAATTAAGCGTTAAATTTGAGCATTGATCTAAGTCAATTTGGGCATTTTGATCGATAGGAAAGAGTTGTCCTTGATATGCAAAACCAGTCGAATTTTTAGCGATCGACTCAATCAAAAATACACCGTATTTATCTTGTTCCGTGGCCACTGTACTTAAACCACCTAAGGATGTAATCAGGTTTTTAAAATATCCTGGTATTGCGTTCTTAGTGCGTAAGAATTCTATTTGATTTTCAAATGCTTCAGGTGTGAGACATAACATAAAAGCATTTTTCTTTTCTTCTGGCGTTTCAAATACCTTGCCATTGGTCCACGACAGGATATTCGGCTTGAATACATGCAGTACTTCAACCGATTTAAGAAGATCCGCTACATTTGTTTTATGTTGTTCATCGGCTTCAGGCACAAACTGATTTTTGGTATATACCGCAGTACAAAACCACTCATAATCAATTAGCTGATTATCGGCATCTAATGGTTCATACAGCAAATACACGGCGCTATCACGCTTAATGGCCAACAGTGGTGATACTGCATATTGTTCTGCAAACTGAGTGATTGCATCCAAGAGCTCACTTGATATGTTGAGTTTTTTGGCATTGAATTCATCGCAAATTAACAGTAATTCTTGAGTGAGTGTTGGTACCACGTTTAACGGCGAACCAGTCTTGTTCAGCATCTCGTTAATAGCATTCTCAATTGCCCCTTTTGTTAGGCTATTGATGAACTGCAGCTGCTCTAATGAGATCCCTTCATGATCCAAAGCCTGTATGACCAGATCAAAAGCATGACGAATTTTCTTCTCAAAATGGTTTGCGTACGATAATCCCCAAGCGTCAGAAAAAAATGAGACTGTTTGTTCTGTATAGCTGGTATTCATTAGGGTTTTGGCAAGTTGCGCGTTACCGATTAAGTCACTTTCATCTTCTAATTTTTTACGCAAGTACTTCTCAATACCTTGTTTGCGAACGTACTGGATCTTCTTCAGGTTTTGACTTGATAGCCAAGTCTTATATTGCGATACAGCATATTGAATGTTCATATCGGCATATGCAGTAATACGGCAAGGTATACCATCAAAGAACGTTGGTAGAAGCACCTGTAAGAGCTCTAAATCACAAAGAGAAGCATAGATAACGCCGTCAGCCACTTCAAGTGATGTGGGTCTAGGATTTTAGACCACGCCTATAAGTGATAATCTACTCCCCAATAAGCATGGGAAATGCTTGTTTTTGGAGTCAACCATGACACGAAGAAAACGTCGTAATCATTCAGCAGAGTTTAAAGTTAAAGTTGCTCTCGCAGCAATTAAAGGCGACCACACACTCGCTGAACTTTCTACTCAATT
>NZ_KB849754.1:91131-153875 GCF_000368925.1 Acinetobacter bereziniae LMG 1003 = CIP 70.12
AATTTAAATATTTAGAGCGGATTTATCACTTATAAAACTGAATTGAGTGGTCTAATTAACGGAACCACATTAAAGGTCTGTAATTTTCACTGAGAATGAGTGAATACCGACTCGAACCAGTATTAATTTATCGGTATTTATTAGCACCGCATCATAAGAACTTTCACTGGTGATATTGTTTGCTTTAACCCATTTTTCCCAATGGTTAACGATATGGCCAGAAAGCGCTTCACGAGTATCGAAAGGTTGATCTAGATCTGCAGTTGCACTTATGAACGTATCTAAGCTAAACGCATATCGTAAAGGCTTTAGCTCGATATATGTCTCAATCGCTGTTGTATGTTGCTGAATACCATTAGTAATGCTTTGGAGCTTCAGTGCATAGTTCAAAGCCTCAAGCTGGAGCACTTCATCATCACCGATCTGCTGAAACACCGATGTAGCATATGAAAAATTAGTTTGTTCGCCGTGAATATAACGTCTTTCTTGCCCAATCTGCAGATACAGATTTTTGGCATCAGATTGGACTAAATCTAGGTAATTTTGTGGCTGAAGATCCTGAGCAAGTTGCGTAAAAGGTATTTTAATTTTTGATACTTTAGGTGCTTTTTTTAAACCTTCAATTGATGTCGGAAATTCAATAACATCTAAAATAAAATCTAGGTTTAAAGTTTTAACATCTATGATCAAATGGTTTTTATAAAAACGTCCAATCAGGTTATTAAAAAAACAAACTTGGGTTTTATGGTTTAGCATAAATATACCTTTATGAATCTTAAAGATCATCTTATAATAGTAGTATAAGTTTTAATACTATTTATCATGTGGTATTTTTAAACAAAGATAAAACTTTTAGTGAGTTGTTTCATGACAGAATCAGTTGTACCAAATAATAGCGCTTCAGAGAACGCACAAATACCAGGTACGATCGGAACATCAGCCGTTGCAGAACACAAGGGCGATAGTTTTAACGGCACAAGCATCATCACGATTGGTCGAGTTGACTTAAGTAGTTCTATTGAGCCTCTATTTGTACCAGTCTCAACATTGTGGTCCATCACACCGGGTAATTATCCTTTAAGCGCAGAAAATATTAAAAACTGCACGGCAGTACGATTTGAGGGTGAAGAACTACTTACCCAAAACTTCGCATTAGGCTCAATTGTGGTTTATAAAATCAATGGTGTTTTAGGGAACCATGTAATTGTGGTCAGTGAGGATCGAGACGGCGGTAACGATAACCGTGCGATTTACTGCAATAGCTTCAATACAACATGTAATATCTTATCTCAGTACGGTATTGCCTTCGCTGAGCTATATCGCCGCAAAGTATTAGAGCTTGATCAAGTCCTCTATACCAACCTCAATAGATCCCTTTTACAAACTCTCTATGCAGAAAATGAAACTGACGTTATTGATTTAGAGTGGAATACAAAGCACCACCCTACTCTATACGTTCATGCGTCAAACTTAGTTGCATCTGAAGAGCACGGTTTTGTGAAATATGATGGTCGTATGGCTGGTATTGGTACCTTTTCTACAAAATGTCTAACTGCAGACCGTAACGGCAACTTAATTAAACCAGAGCTAGCCTTCCTCAATAACATTATTGAAATTAATGTTACTGAAAAAGATGCGTTAGAGTTCTTGAATTGCTCTATTACGAATAACCGCTTCTTTTCGCGTATGGTTGATCAACTCAAAAGTGCTGGTCGTAAAGAATATGACTTCATCACGAACAACATTGATTTCTTCGCCGTACATGTGAAGCTTAACCTTGAAGAAGATCGTCCTAAAATTACGCGAATGGTTTTAGCACCAGATTTACCAATTCTGGAAAACTATTTGTATAAGCAATACGATCCAACCTACCTTGGTGAAGCCGTTGACGACTTAATTCAGTAATACAGATCTAAAAAAGCTAAAAGCCTACAATGTAGGCTTTTTTAATGCAAAAAGGAAAAGGCTTAATAATTACGGAATCCCAACCTGAATAACTGATATTTTTAGCGACCAAAGATCAAACTAAATAAGTACCCAACCCCTTCACCTTTCATACCATTAGCAATATGAAAAGCAATAGCTAAACAGATGATGACCGTTCCATAGAAAAATAGGTACGGTGCTAAAACACCTTTGAATTTCTTTTCCATTTGATCATGTAATGTGTATTTGATCGGAGCGGAACTTTGATTACGACTATTATCACTTGGAGTATCACGATCTTCTGACTGAATAAGATTGCGAACTCTAGGAGCAACACCCTGATCCCAAGAATATTCTTTAAGTTTTAACTTGTTTACTAGGTATACAATATCATCACTAGCAAGACTAATCCCCTTGGTATGGAGTCTAGACAAAGTATCCACTGAATTGGCAATATCGGTAACATAAAACCACTTTCTTACCGAATGAGACAAATCCATTTGCGTACTAGATAACTCATTCAGGATGATGCAACCACTAATAAAACCTAAGTTTTGGTCGGTAAACAATTCAGCACTTTTGAACCACTCTAAAACAGCAAATCTGTTCTTCCGAATCTGAACAAATGGATTAATCTGAGAGCCACCCTGAACCTCAAGCTCACCATTAATCTGCCATTCCCCATTTTCCGACCCAACCAGATTGCCTGAATAGTTTTTTAGGTCAATAACAACGATTGCTTCCTTGGTGAAAGCAATAACATCAATTTCCTGACCTGACCACATTGTGTTATAGAACAAATAAATCCAATCTTCACTATTACCCCAATGAAGCTTCAATTGGGTTAATAAGTCTTCAAACATTTTTTGTTCATTTTTCAGGTGGCTAACATCACCATAATACGCATGAATAGTCATTATTAATCCTCATCCGTATAAAACAAAACTTCACCGCATTTAGCACAAGAGTTGCGAATTTTGTAAGTATTGTTTTTTAAGGCATATCTGCGAATTGATGTACTTTCGCAAAAACAACATTTCACGATATTTGTAGTCACAACACATTGAGGGTATTCAGTCTTATACCATTCAAGTGTTTGCGTGTTACGAACAAAGCGCTGTCTCTGCCACCCAATTTTCCCAATTGTTCCGTGGTAATGGAAATACAATCCTGCTAGAGAGAAACCACCACCCCAAACCAAAAAGAACAAACCAGAATTACCACCCATCAACACGTAGTTATAAATTAGCGCTGTGAAACCCACCGTCATAAAAAGACCAGTGAATATACTTGAAAAAATCACCTTTTCATTCCACCTAAAGTTTAAAAAATACTGCTTTCAATTAATTTCTAATAACAAATTCGAAATAATCACATCAACCCAATGCTTCTAATTTTCGAGCAATATATTGGTTGATTAAAAGTCAAGTTCCGAAATTTATGGTTTGAGCAATTTCATGATCCAACTATTGCTGATGCTGTAATGGACCCCCAAATGTCAGTTCCAATTTACTAAGCGACAGTTTTATAAAATATCAATAAAATACATTCAATATTCTAAAGAACTGTGCGACAAATTTACTAATCAATGTTGCGATAAGACCAAAAAATTACACTTAACTATGCGACAAAAATAGCAACAGCTAATGTGCAAACAAACACTAGCGTATATTTTGTCGATGTATAAAACCATGAGTAAATAAGCTCATTTTTCTCAGGTTTATTGTTTAAGAGCTTTGCTAAACCGAGCAATACACAAATCAAAGTGGTAGCAATAGTTGCAAACCACAGACCTACCTTAAACCCATAAAACAACATTGATAAATTTGTAATTTCAGCATTTGAGTGAACATAAGTCATAAGAAAACTAAAAAAGAATAATCCAATTACAAATTTCCAAATGAAGATATGGACATTTGTTTTTTTCATCTAAATTCCCTTGAGCAAGCCTTATCGCATGGTTGTTTGGAATGTCGCATAGTTAATTAGAACTCACACCAAAATAATGAATAAAACACCCAATACCATGAGGAAACATAAAAAGGCGAATACATATAGGAACAGGTAAAAAATAACTTTAAAAAAATAATATAGTTTGTTCCTAAATATTCCTTACCTGTTTAGTGATTAAGGCGCTTTAAAATTCAATTGGATTTTATAAGTGTTCAAGACATCTGCTATAACAGTACCTTCAGGGATCTCAATCTTATCCCCTACTTTGTATGTGTTCACAAATTGCCAAAACACCGCTTTTTCTTGTGGATCTAAACGAGAAAGGATGTATAGATAAGCAGATTCAAGCTGTTGTTGGCTTGCATAGCTATCTACTGATACTACTGGCGTAGTTGCGAAGTTATAGTTCAATTCATCAAGAAGAGCTTCATATACAGTCGTACTTGCATACTTGCTGTATTTACCCTTGTTTTCAGGAACCGTATAGCCGTGGTTGTAATTGATCATACGAGCAACGTAACTGGCCAATAGTTCCGAGTTTTTAGGGTTTTGCTGTAAATAGTCTTCCAGCTTGGATTTATCAGCTTCGTGCGCCGTTAAAACCACTTCCCCGTTATTAATAACATTCAAGTTAAGTTTAATGCTCTTAATTTTACGAGGCGGTTGTTCAAATTCCGCACCATTAAAGCGATGTTTAACATTGATATAGTATTGTTCAATTGCATTCGCTTTAACTAAGGGAATTGGTGAAGATGATACAATTGGAGTTTGTGAGACTTTAACGGTTGTGTTGTTGGCATAGAGGTGTGCTGATAGCGAGATTGTACCAATCAGTAAAGCTAAAGTACGTTTATTAAATACCATTTTAAACTTTTCCAGTGAAATAGTCGGTGTTATTTGTGAGAACCAGTTTTACTTTTAAAACTACTTCTAAGCTGTCTTTACAAGATTATACTATTTTTAACATTGCATCACTAATAGTCCTTAAACATTTTTAGTTAATTCGTATCAATCACCGTTAAAACTATCTAATATGTTTAAGAAGTTTAAGCACCCTTTAAAATTTGTTGTGTATTAGGTTTATGGAAACGATTTTAAATTCCTTTTTGTTAAAGTCCATAATTTATTCATTATTGTTTTATATAGTGTATAAGTTTGTTTTTGCTTTATGTGGCGTATTTCGCAAACCTAAAACTAAAGCCAAAAAGAATTCAAAAAAAGGCTATCGTAAGCCTCAAAAGAATCAGGAGCTTGTATCTAAAAAAGTCCTTACAAAAGACGAGATTATAATGCTTGATGCACTAGAACAGGTCATTCCATCACGCAACATTTTGGTGCAAGTAAGCATGAGTGCTTTTATGACCACGCAAAACATAAGTACCCGAAATCAGTTTTCTAGGCTTTACGTGGACTATTTGATTGTTGATGAAGACTACAATCCTATATTATCTATTGAGCTTGATGGGCATTATCATAAATATACCCAGGATAAAGATAAAAGGCGTGACGAGCTTTTGAAGAGTGCTGGCATTCCTGTCATTAGGTTTAAGGAAATTCCCGACATAAAAGTTATAAGAAAAACCATTTCAAGGTATATTTAGGTATAAATACGATTAACTCTAATTGATTTTAATAATGTAAATGTGTAAAAATGGTTTTGTCGTAAGAGATATTTTGAATTAATTTTCAAATATATTTCTAAAGGTTTAATCATGAACAACTTAACTCGCAATACTGGAACTAATGACATGTTAAATGTATCAAAACCAGAAAATGTTGCTCAAATGTCACCTGTTGAACTTCAGAATTATATTGAAGAACTTCAACAACAACTAGTCGTTAAAGAAAATAAAGCTTTTCACGATGCTGTTAGTGCCATTAATGCAATCATTTCAGAAAAAATTACTGCCGATGGTGTTGTGGACATCCATACACTTAGCGAATATCTAAAAAACAACCACATTGATACCACAAAAGTTGAGCCTGTAAGACGTCAAAAACGTAAGCTTACGCATGAATGGGTTCACCGTGAAAACAACAGCTTACGTTGGGCTGGTCGCGGTCAAGTAATTAAATGGTTACGTGAAGAAATGATTGAAAAGGGTTTTGATCCTTCAGATAAAGAAGCTGTACGTAGTTATTGCGAACAAAATCTAGACCTTAAAGAGATTTAATCTTTAAAACTAGTGAAACCACCGTAAAAGGTGGTTTTTTTTTGCCATTATATAGTGTCGTTAAGCGATACCCTATTCTATTAGCTTTCAGCCGATAACAAGAAAATTTGCAATTGGTATATACTTAAACCGTTTTTATAAAGGTCACGTTATACAACGGACTAGTTTTAGTTAAATTTTGGTATATACATTATAAGTATATGTGACTATACCTTTGCTTATGTTTCGCTGGAGGCGATTAAATGTCATTCAAAACTCTATTATTAACTGGCTTATTATCTGTAGGTTTGGTTTTAGTTGGTTGTAGTAAAAAAGAAGAATCAACATCTCAATCAAAACCTATTCAACCAGATGAACAAATTGACAAAGTAGATCCATCTGCAGACCTACAAGCAGCGCGTGAAGCTTATGTCGATAATGAAAAACCTTCAAAAGTTGAGGGCCACGATTTTGATGCACATCAAAAAACTGCAGAACAAAATCCACCAAAAGAGGACGAGCAAAATGATATGTCTTCTATGCTGAACGCTGCAGCTGCAGATGCTCAAAAACAAGCAGATCAAAACAAATAACAGCACATAAGCTTGGTACATCTTTAAAGGGGATTCGTTATCCCCTTTTTTAATGCGCCTTTAAAATACTTTTTAAATTCCCTTATTAAAACTTAACTAAAACAGTGATTCATTTTAACTAAAAAAACTTTATACCCCACGACTTAGTTATAATTAACCAGTTAAAACGTAATTAGATAAATGCGTTAAGGAGTATTAAAAATGGCATATGAATATAACTCGCAAGATAAGCGGTTTGAATTCCCTAATCCCTACCGAATAGAAAACATTTTTAAAGTGATCGGTGCCATCGTTTTTATGCTGGCTGGCCTAAGCTTAATTTTCAGTGCAAAAGGTCTATTCAGTAACGGTGTATTTGTTGCACTACCACCGCTTATAGTTGGTCTAGCAATGTTCAGTTATGGCGCTCTACTGCTGACCACAGGCTTATCAAACCTAAAGTTCTACTTTGGTCGTGATCAACCAGCCGGACTTGCACAGGAGTTATCCATTCAAGAAACTGGTGCTTATCCTGGTGCAACCGATATTAAAGAGATCCTACGCCAAAGCGCTTTGATTTATGAAGAACCAAAAGGCTCAGTGAACGGGATTCTATATTCACTGTTCCCTAATCTTATTTTTTCGCCATTATTCATCCGTAACGCTGCAGAAGCTCAATTTCAAAATGCGATTGTTTTTCTGATTACCTTAGTGAGTGCTCTAATCGCGTATGTGGGTGCATCACCCAATACAGGTGCTTGGCTTGGGATTGTTTACAACGCCATTATTTTGATTGTTTTATTGCGTCCTATGGCTAATCCGAACTCAGGTGCACAAGAAATTGGTTTATCTAAAGTCATTGGTTTGGTTTTAGTCGCCATTCTTGGACCTGTATTGGTTCCTATCCTTACCCAACATGCAGTTGCACCTATTTGGTTGCCAAGCATGGATAAAGCAATTTTTACGTTAATTGCAGCGCTGATTGCGATTGCGATATTCTTCTTGGCCGTGATTGCTCAAATGGTAAAACAGCCACCACAAGCCAGTGCTGGAGTCGTTCAGGATAGTTTGAGTATGAATTGCCAACCAATGCAATTGTTTGATGAACTTGAACGCCATCTACAAAAGAATTGGGAAAGTGCTATTCCTAACAGAATCTATTCACGCCAGTTGCCAGTTATCAACTCTCGCAGTAAAAACGGTGCTTTTGAGGGTGAGATCTTAGAAGAAACTCAACCAGTGCCAATCAATACCCTTCGTGATATGACATTGAGCTCATGCTTCAAAGAAGAAAAGTATCGCTGGTTAGCCATCCTCAATAGTTTTGGATTGTTAAGTTTTATTGCTTCAGTCGTATTAATGACTATTTTTGCCAAAGGTCTATATAACGGAAGCTATCTGGATTTTAGCGACTTCACTTATGGTTTCTTTGGTGTATCGATGTGGATCTTAGGGAAGTTTTGTTTTGAGCACGGTAATTACCTATGGAGCCGTTTTGACTTTGTATCAAAACTAATATGGGTTGAGGCTAAAGGTAGCTATCAATTGTCTCAAATGAACTTTGGCCGTTACCTTGACGACAGCGTGAAATCACAAAAAGAAGTCATCAATGTTGAAACCATGACGTTACGTGTCTGGTACGCTGAAATTAGCACAACGACCTTCGGTAAATATCAAAACCGTGCGATCTTGAGCATGACTGCTTGTACTGATGATGCTGTTGTACTGAAAGAGCATTTAGCCGACTTTGCCAAAAGCCAAAGCATTGTGGTTGCCCCAACGTCTGAAGTAGATATTAACCGCATGTCATCTATGAACCAGATGAATAGCGCAATCAATAAAAGCTCACCAAGAACACATGGTACACATCTTGGATTGATGAATAACCCTGAAACACACAGTCAGGATCTATCAGATCAAGTACCCGTGATCATCAAACCGAAAAAGAATATGTTTTGTGTGAAATGTGGTGAACCACTTCAGGACAATATGCTGTTTTGCCCTCAGTGTGGTACCAAAATAGAAAGTTAATCGTTAAAGAAAATAAAGGAATGGATTACGAATGTGGTCCATTTTTTTTTGACATCAAAAAAATAATTAGAGCTCTAAAATTAAGAGTTTAATTGAGCGTTGACATATTCTTCGACAGAAAATCCCTTTACGCCAGTTTCTATAAGTGCATGCACAAAGTCTGAGAACGTCACTGGAATGTACCCTACTTTGAATAGTGCCTCATTCAACTCTTTGTACTTCAGAAAAACTTCTTCTTTATGTTTTTTCTTCAGCTTAAACGTGGACGGCAAATCTGCCACTTGCAGATCTTGAATTTTGGTTGGGTTGTTCATAGCGTACCCGGTTGCTTAAAAGTTGCGAAATTAAACTATTGTAATGTGAAAATTAAAAAATGCAGAATAAATCTGCATTTTATTGTTTCATTTTTTTAAGATCTATTTGATAAACAGATGCTTAAATTAGTATTCTCAACCAAAAGCCAATTAATAGCGGATTAACCAAAATCAATCCGTTTCTTATTAGTATGTTTAATGTGTTGCTACTGGCGTACCAAATGCATCAGGATGTTGTGGTTGTTCACCACCACTTTGTTGAGCTTGACCAGGTTGACCAGCTGGAGCAGTTGTCTTACGTGCAGCTAAGTCCTTCATGATGTCTTGACAAGACATGCCCCCTGTTTCGTATAAGTTGTACGCAACAGGATCTTTTTTAGGATCTGGCGGTACACACTCCAATTCAGGTTCACTAGCAGTTGCAGAATCGGCATTCATTTTGTCCAGTTCGGTAGTAATCAATGTCAGATCGATGTCACTTGGCGTAATTGGACGACTGCTGATCTGCAAGCGATAAGTCATAGACGGCGTTAGTAGCGCATATAGTTCGCGGATCTGATTGGCCATAAGCGCAGGATTTTTCATTACGATTTTTTGGCATAAGAAAAGGTGCACGTTGTTCGGGCTACAAACACTTCCTTTACGCTGACTTGATTGTGGGTTTTGGGCATCCACTTTCAAGGGGTAGACTTCAATGTAAACTTCATACGGCGTATCTGGCTGAAATTGGAAGTTCTGCAAACTAGAAACGACAGTTGAATACGGTTCTGACGTATCTTGTGCATGACAGAATACTTGTGGTGCGTTACAGTCAAACTTACGACTAATACGGTCGATAATTTCATTGCGCTGAGCAGCCAATTTCATACTTTCTTCTTTTACTCGTCTTGCAACTTCACTCTGCAGTCGAGCTTCAAGTTCAACATCGCTTTGTTGTGGACGTTCAACTTCGATGTTTTGATTGCCAAAAATAACCACAGCAAATAACAAAAAGAAAAGAACACCACCGCCAATCAAGATTAGCTTTTTATGCTTAGCAACAAAGTTTTCATCAATGTTTACTTTTTTGCCCTTCTTTGCTGTCTTGGCTGGCTGTTCAGGCTCACTTACATGTTCATCATCGGGTTGGATTTTGATCGCTTCTTCAGCTTCCTTCCCGATGTTGTCCATATCATCTGGTTCGTGATTACTCATTTATTCACCTATTCAATTATTTACTTGATTTAGCTTTTGTAGAGGTCGATTTAGACTTGGCTTTCTTTTTGCCACGTTGAACTGGCTCACCGTTGTTGTCGTATCCACTTGCACCACAGCTAAAGCAATCCCATTTATACTTACGTTCACCACGTAAATTAAATGCAGACTGAATCATGGTCTGGCCACACTCAAAACACTTGGCTTCGTTGCCAGTGCGAGATTTTGTAAGTTGGGTATCTGGTGATCCATCTGGCAATATGTCGAAATAACGTTTACATGATGCAGCTTCACAACTGTATCGCTCTTCGTAAACACCAGGTTCTTTGCGGTACTTGGTATGTACAAGAGGCTTTTTACAGATACATGGATACTCTGTTTTGGTCACTTGGAATCTTGGCTCGTAGTTAGGACTACCATCAGGGAACACCTCTAATGGACCCGACTTACATTTTTTGCCTTTCAGGTTTGGATTGGATTTTTCACAAGAAAAGAAGTGATACGGCTTACCTGAAGAAGTTGAAATACCTTTTAACTCACGCAACCAACCGCCACACCCTTCAAGCTGACATTTGTATGTATGGTTACGGCGATATTCGTCAAAATCAGGAACCAAGTTACCGCTTTCCTCATTTGTAGAACGGTATGTTTCTTTACAGGTGCCATCTACGAACGCACGTTGAGAGCACTCAAAAAATACAGATTTATCAGTTGTAACCTGAGTCAGTGATTTGCCACATAAACATAAATGAGCAGTTGGCTCACGTACAGTTGGCTTACCCGGTTCATCTTTACCATCAACATTTCTGTTTGGCGCTGAACTTTTGCATGAATTACATGACCAGTAGACCGATGTTGTTTTGTCGCGATTGGTACCGATTTTCGGCAACATGCGTCCGTCATCACAGTTATTACATTTGTAGACAGGGAATGAATCAAGCCAATGTTTTGAGAACTGTCCTAATTCACTTTCAATCCCTAAATGGAACTTTTGGAGTTCTTGTTTGTAATCGGCATCACCAGTAGCGATTAGATCCAGTGTTTCTTCAATTTCTTTGGTGTAAAGCGGATCTGCAAAACTAAACTTACCTCTAATGTTTTGAATCAACTTCAATCCATGCGGTGTAACTTCAATTTTCTTTTTAACAAGCTTGATATAGCCGTGCTTGATTAACCGTTCAAAGATTGATTGGTAAGTACTAGGACGACCAATTCCTTTTTTCTCAAGTAATTTGACCAATGATGGTACGGTGTAGCGTGAACGTGGTTTGGTTTTGGTCGCGATAACTTTACCAGCAATAACATTGTGGTTTTGACCGACCTCAATATCCATAGGTAGCGTATGTTCAGGTTCTTTTTCTGAATCTTCTTCACCGTCCACGTATTCAAGTGCATTTTCATCAATACTGTAGGTCTTTAATAAACCCAACCAACCATCTTCCTTTAAGATACGGCTAGAAGCTTTGAATTCAGCATCTTTAGTAATGCTTTCACCATCTACATTGAGCGTGACATCTTTATAGACACCTACAACGGATTTAACTTCGTATTCAGCTGGAGCCATTTGCGATGCAACAGTACGCAACCAGATTAGACGGTATAGATCCTTTTGAACTTTGTCCTCACCAGCTTCAAAGGTAAAGAAGTCACTAGGACGAATACATTCATGTGCTTCTTGAGCACCATCGCGAGATTTGGCTTTATTGCCGATAATCGCAATGCCCTCTCTCTCACCAAAAGCTTCTAGAGCTTGCATGCCCTCAGGCGAAATTACGGCAGCATCAGTACGATGGTAAGTGATATAACCACCTTCATATAACTTTTGCGCTGCATCCATAGTTTGTTTTAGATCCAAACCAAGACGCGCTGCAGCTGCAGCTTGCAGATCAACAGTAATAAACGGCGCTGGAGCACTACGGAAAGATGGCTTAGTTTCAACACTGGTAATGGTTAAGTCTTTTTTATCAATTTCGCTTTGTAGACGGGTAATTGAAGCTTTATCTAACCACTGGTTATTGTGCACATCCTTCATTTCAGGATTAAGCCACTTAGAAAAATCCCATTTCGCAGCCCAACCTTGTTTTAGAGTTACTTCAAGGTTGTAATGTTCATGTGATTTGAAGTTTTTCAGTAGATCTTCTAAATCACCAAGCACAACGAGTACGGCAGATTGAACACGGCCAACAGGAAATTTGCCTTTTAAAATATTTGAAATTGGCTCATACAAGTAAAAACCGATCATACGGTCAAGGAAACGGCGTGTTTCTTGAGATGCCACCATACCTTGATCCAGCTCTTCACCATTTTGAAGTGCATTAGCGATCGTAGTTTTATCAATAGCGTTATATTTGACGCGAATATACTGATCGTCAGATAAGTTCAGGATACGTTTTAAGTGATATGCAATGGCTTCACCTTCACGGTCCAAGTCAGTTGCGAGGAAAACCGTATCTGCATTTTTAGCAGCCTGTCTTAATTCTTGAACAACGCGTGTTTTATTTTGAGATATTTCGTATTTAGGAACAAAGGCTGGATATGAGAAACCGATCTCATGATTAGGTAAATCACATACATGGCCAACTGAAGCGCGTACAACGAATTCGTGCGGATACAGGTCATCCAAGATATGTTGAATTTTTTCGACCTTTCCGGGTGACTCTACTATGAACAAACTACTCATTAAAATTCATCCAATTTTTAACTTTCTTTAGTAATAATTACTGAAGTTAATCTAGTAATGGTTTAAGTATATACAATTTTAAAATGTTTAAATAGGTTTAAGGGTTGATAAACAAACACTTTTAAGGGCTTATTTCTTAATCTTTAGTTGGATGAACATTTCAAGTGGTTAAATTACTTCCTGTTTTCAATAATCTACGCGAAAAAAGACAACAATATTTATCTAAAATTATGGGAAAAAATGGCTTAATTGTTTGAAAATGCACTGTTTAACCGTCACAAATTAAAATTCCAAAAATATTATTTAACGAATTAATGTTGTACTATAAAGGTATCGTTTGTTTTAAGCTAAAACCATGATTAAAAAACTTATAGTTTTAAGCACCTCATTGTTAATCATCGGGTGTTCGTCTACGCCACAAGAGAAACGCTTAGATCAATACCTTGAAGATACGAAAACTGATGCAAAGGAACGTAGTATTGACTGGTATTACAAACATGATTACGAGCGTAGTAATGTTTTAAATATTTGTTATTCCATTTATATAGATTCTGCTAAGAAAGCTGGTTATTACAGCGATGATGTTAGTGATGGCCGAGAAAAGTATTTAGACGATAGCGTACAAAAAGAAATGTACGCCTCAAATGACGAATGCAATAAGGCATATAAGGCTCAGGATATTCTAGATAACTTTGTTGCAAGCAATAGCCTTCCACAAGAGTCTTATGAAGACAAGTTAGATCCACAACAAGAACCAAATTCAACACCAGAAGTATCACCTGAAGTACCAGAAGTGTCACCTGAAGCACCAGCAAATGAACCAGTCGCCACAAAACCACCAACACTGGAGGAATTAACCAATGCGAATCCGCAATAATGCGCTCATATGCCCAGGCCAATTTTTGATTCGATCTGCATTCTTTTTGCCCTAGCCATTTTACCTATAATAATTATTGGTATTGGCATACAGCTCAAAGAGAATTACGAGCGTAAGAAGCTCACTCAAAGCTATATGGATCAGCACTAAAGAAATGCAATAGGCAATAAAAAAGCAGCGAAATCGCTGCTTTTTTTATTTCTAATGAAGTTTACGAATAGGTTGAGTATAGGGGGAATCTTCTACTCGATGCACATGCATTGAATTGGTAATGTTCATTAAAGGTGAATTACTAGCCACTGAATGAGTCGTTGATGCTTTATGTGTGCGGTAGTTATTCAAAAACTGATCTACTACTGGCACATTGTTAGGCAATATTCCGATTTCGCGGTTAGTAATTTTAATCGTTTCTATTTGGTCTACATGGCTCATAACTAAGTCCACTACAATGATTAAAACTATGAGCATAATTATAGCTTAAAATTGAAGAAATTCCATTTTGGGATTTAATATTTGGTTTTTTTATGCACAGGTTTTTGTGGATAGTAGTGGGTATAAATGGCTAAGTTGCTGATTATTTAAGCTTTTAACATTGATTAAAAATTAATCAAAATAACGAAAAATAGAGTAAAATATGGAGAAATATAGCAGAAGCTATAGAAGAAAAAACAGGAAATGTCAAAAAAAGGGCAAAAAAAAACTATTAGAACAATCTCAGTCTAATAGTTTATTAAATAGGGTAATATCCCTTGATTCGTAATATAACCGATCTCTAATAAGTTTTAAAGATTTTTTAATCATATTCACGGAAATTCCACAAACTATTATCTCATGCTGAACAAAAGTAATGATTAAGCCCTATACTCAGCTCTACCCTGATATATTGCAGATTAGTTAAACTGTTGTTTAGAAATCGCAAACAATATGATGTTATATTTGAGCAAGGTTAGAATTATGTATGAAATGTGAATGCTTTAAAAACTGATAGAAACCTTTGCACGAATAAACACACAAAAGTCCATTAAATTGGTATAATACAATAAAATCAATCACCTAGCAAAAGACACGACTATGGCATGGAAACAAACAGGGCAACTCTCCCTAGCAGACAGTCTCATTAACGCTCACAAAGCCATCGAAGAATTAGATGAACTACACAACCTAATTGACTGGCAAACTATCGAGCAAACCTTACGCCACGTTCATAGCAGTGAGCGTGGGGAATCTGCCTTTCACCCTGTCATCATGTTTAAAGTATTACTCTTACAAAAACTCTATAACCTATCGGATCCAGCCATGGAAAAACAACTGGCACGAGACTTACTATTTCGTCGCTTTGTTGGCCTATCATTAACGGATGATGTACCCGACCATAGCACCATTTGGCGATACCACAAACACCTAGGTGAGCTTAGACTGATTGAACCATTGTTCAACCAAATCAATGAGCAACTAGCCCAACAAAACATTTTTATCAAAGCGGGCAGTGTCAGCATCATCGATGCCAGTATCGTTGAAGCTAAAAACAAACGACCTAAGAAAGGCAAACACACCGACAATACCCAAGATAACGAAGCCGCCTATGTCAGTAAAAAAGACAGTACAGGTAAAGTAAAAACCACCTACGGCTTTAAAATTCATCTCAACTGTGATGAAGACAGCTTTGTCAAAAAGGTTGAAACTACCCCTGCCAATGTCCATGATTCCCAATGTTTTACCACGCTGTTAACAGATGATGAATCAGCCGTGTATGCTGACAGTGCATATAAAAGCCAAGCCCATGATGACTACCTTGCCGAGCATGAACCACCGATAAAAAATCATATTCATGATAGAGCATGGCGCAATACACCCTTAACCGAACAGCAAAAACGCAATAATACCCAAAAGAGCCAAACTAGAAACACCGTTGAGCGGGTCTTTGGACATTTTAAACTGCATTATGGGATGAGCAAAGCTCGTCATTTAGGGTTAATGCAATTTCATACCAGCACTTTGCTTGCAAGCATGGTGCATAATTTAAAAACTGCCCTAAGCTTGAAACGAAAATACGGACTCGCCTAGGGTTATTGTGTCTGTTGGTTAGTAAGCTCAGCCAATAGACACAAATTTAACAACCATTTGGAGATTTTATCCATGATTTAGCCATTGTTTTGCTTATTTCATTGCCATTCTTTGTTTTTTTTATGGCTTAAAGCGCTAAATCAATCACAATACGACCATCAATTTTGCCATGTTCCATGCGCTCAAAAATATCATTAATATTTTCGAGTGGCTCAACACTGATATGTGCCTTCACTTTACCACGCGCTGCAATATCCAGAGCTTCTTTCAAATCTAGACGTGTTCCAACAATCGAACCGCGTACAGTAATGCCATCTAATACCATATCAAAAATAGACAGATCAAACTTACCTGGAGGTAAGCCATTAAGCACCATCGTACCGCCACGACGCACAATAGCAACCGCCTGCTCAAAGGCTTTCGGAGAAACTGCCGTCACCAACACACCATGACAGCCATCTCCTGTGGCTTTAATCACCTCATCTTTGACATTCACTTTGAGCGCATTAATTGCAACATCTGCACCCAGTTCTTTTGCCAAATCAAGTTTGGAATCATCCACATCAATTGCGACAACATTGAAGCCCATTGTTTTAGCATATTGCACCGCAACATGTCCTAAACCACCAATTCCTGAAATTGCGACCCAATTCCCCGTCTTGGCTTCTGTCATTTTTAGACCTTTATAGACAGTTACGCCAGCACATAAAATTGGTGCAATTTCCAATAAATCTACACCTTCTGGAATTACACCGACATAATCACCATCAGCAAGGCAATACTCCGCAAAGCTGCCATTGACGGAGTAGCCTGAGTTTTGCTGTTCTTTACACAAAGTTTCCCAGCCCGCATAACAATGATCACAATGCCCACAAGCTGAATATAGCCATGGAATTCCAACTTTATCCCCCACTTTGAGATGTGAAATTCCTTCGCCAATTTCTATCACTTCACCAACACCTTCATGCCCAGGAATAAATGGAACAGTTGGTTTAATCGGCCAGTCACCATGCATGGCATGAAGATCGGTATGGCATACACCTGTTGCAATCACTTTGACCAGTACTTTACCAGCACTGACTTTTGGAATAGCGACCTCTTGGATTTCTAAGGGTTGATTAAATGCTGTGACAACAGCAGCTTTCATTGTGCTTCCCATGTTATTTTCCTTATTATTGAATTGATCAAGAATATTGACAGTTTTCAATTAACTTAACTTAATCATCATTCTCATTAATAACCTAAAGTATTTTGGGTAGGTATTTGGTAGGTATTTGGTAGGTATTTGGTAGGTTTTATGTGAATAATCTCAGATTAGCTCATTTTAAATCTTTTTTTAAATAAAAGAGACCTTTGCACGAAACAGCCCCTTTGCTCGAGGCATACCACCAAACCGAAAAAAAACAAAGAATGGCAATGAAATAAGCAAAACAATGGCTAAATCATGGATAAAATCTCCAAATGGTTGTTAAATTTGTGTCTATTGGCTGAGCTTACTAACCAACAGGCACAATAACCCTAGGCGAGTCCGTATTTTCGTTTCAAGCTTAGGGCAGTTTTTAAATTATGCACCATGCTTGCAAGCAAAGTGCTGGTATGAAATTGCATTAACCCTAAATGACGAGCTTTGCTCATCCCATAA
Organism: Acinetobacter bereziniae LMG 1003 = CIP 70.12; assembly: GCF_000368925.1. Taxonomy (GTDB): domain Bacteria; phylum Pseudomonadota; class Gammaproteobacteria; order Pseudomonadales; family Moraxellaceae; genus Acinetobacter; species Acinetobacter bereziniae. The sequence goes on from NZ_KB849754.1 coordinate 108,538, forward strand.
TGCAGTTTAAAATGTCCAAAGACCCGCTCAACGGTGTTTCTAGTTTGGCTCTTTTGGGTATTATTGCGTTTTTGCTGTTCGGTTAAGGGTGTATTGCGCCATGCTCTATCATGAATATGATTTTTTATCGGTGGTTCATGCTCGGCAAGGTAGTCATCATGGGCTTGGCTTTTATACGCACTGTCAGCATACACGGCTGATTCATCATCTGTTAACAGCGTGGTAAAACATTGGGAATCATGGACATTGGCAGGGGTAGTTTCAACCTTTTTGACAAAGCTGTCTTCATCACAGTTGAGATGAATTTTAAAGCCGTAGGTGGTTTTTACTTTACCTGTACTGTCTTTTTTACTGACATAGGCGGCTTCGTTATCTTGGGTATTGTCGGTGTGTTTGCCTTTCTTAGGTCGTTTGTTTTTAGCTTCAACGATACTGGCATCGATGATGCTGACACTGCCCGCTTTGATAAAAATGTTTTGTTGGGCTAGTTGCTCATTGATTTGGTTGAACAATGGTTCAATCAGTCTAAGCTCACCTAGGTGTTTGTGGTATCGCCAAATGGTGCTATGGTCGGGTACATCATCCGTTAATGATAGGCCAACAAAGCGACGAAATAGTAAGTCTCGTGCCAGTTGTTTTTCCATGGCTGGATCCGATAGGTTATAGAGTTTTTGTAAGAGTAATACTTTAAACATGATGACAGGGTGAAAGGCAGATTCCCCACGCTCACTGCTATGAACGTGGCGTAAGGTTTGCTCGATAGTTTGCCAGTCAATTAGGTTGTGTAGTTCATCTAATTCTTCGATGGCTTTGTGAGCGTTAATGAGACTGTCTGCTAGGGAGAGTTGCCCTGTTTGTTTCCATGCCATAGTCGTGTCTTTTGCTAGGTGATTGATTTTATTGTATTATACCAATTTAATGGACTTTTGTGTGTTTATTCGTGCAAAGGTTTCTGATATATATTATCAACTTTTTAGAGTTTTACGCCTTATAGAATACATACAACTTGTTAGAATGCCTTATACTAATTAGCCACCCTCACACACCTTTTATGGAAGACCAGTATAGTGAAAGATTCAATCTTTGCTGATGTTATATCAAAGTTGAATGCGGAAGTTTTTACGCAAAAAGCTGGTCGCTTATACCCTCCTGTCAGTCAATTATTGGCACTGGAGAAAAAGTTAGCATTATGTACAGCATCATTGGTTAAAAGCGAAGACATTCCAGACTATAAACAGCTAGAACGCCTGTTTTGGGATAACGTAAATCATACCTATGGCACTGGTTATTTTGCGGAGATTCCTAAGTGGGGTTCCAACATTTTTATCCCATTACAGGTATGGGAAAGTGTGTTACAGCCTTATGCATTGTTCTATAAAAATATGAACCCTGAGTTTAACTTTTATGACTTTGCATTTACGACTGCAGCGTTGAGCGCTTGGCGGTACAGCCAACCCGTGCTAAAGCTTGAAAATGATGTATATCGCACCCTATTGAATGATGAAAACGGTCGCTATGTCGATGGTCATTTGCTGAATTACTACTTTCAGTGGACCAACTTTATTCATACACCAGGTCTAGGACACAACGACAAACCTTTATATGGTTTTTTCGCGCATCAAAACGAAGTTTTGTTTAACGGAAACAACGTTAAAGTACTGATCATCGTGTTTTGCTATGAAGATACTGAAGCCAACATATCTGATGAAGATCCTTTAAGCTTAACCTCTAATTGGGGAGACTATGTGGTTTTAGAGTATCGCACGGATACTATTAAAACCATTAAAGATAGTTTGATTGGTACCAACCTTAAAGGTAGTCCTGAGCTATTAATCTTACTTGGTAAAATGCTTAGCTTATTTAATTTTTCTATTCATCCTAAAACTGACATCTACAATCACCGTGGCTACCTGATGCAACCCACGTATAACGATACGATTGATTCATTTCTCAATAGTTATAGAAAGCACAAAGGTATGCCAGTACGCCGTGGCGTAGGTAAATCACCCTCTAGCAATCAACGCCGTGAAGTCCTCTATCATGTCCACGCACCAAGTTGTCCACGCCTGTTTGATACTGGTCTGAACACTGGTTTTGTGTCGCGCATGCACAAGAGTAGCCATATCGCTAATGACCATTTTAATACACTACATTGGCTTAAAACTGATACTGGCTTAAAACTAATTTCAGGTAGTTTATATACTCAAGAAACCGAAACTAAACTTATTAAATCAATTCAAAATTACTTTTATGGTAATAATACTTAAAGGTTTTCATTCTTTTTTCCTTAAACCTGTTATATACTTTTAATACCCATTTCAATCAATGAAGTATTATGCGTTTCGAGTTCGATCCATCATTTATATCTCATGTTGCAGTACGATTAGATGGCACTTCCTTAAAATCATTTTTAGACAACCTTGGAAACGTATCTTTTCAAGAAGCTGAAAGTTATTTAAGCAATCTAATTAAAGGGAATTATGAGCAAGACGATTTTACAGTTGGATTGAAAGTTAAACCTAAAAACCACAATCAAACAGAATTATTAGGGCATCTTTATAAAAATAGTGCCTTTCAATCGGTTTCAACTGAAGTATCGGATCTCGACACCCAAAACATGCACAATGACATCGCTCAATTCGTTCAAAGCTATGCCAATGTTGCAGATCTTCAGTACAACAGTAATTTCTTGGACAAGCAGACGTTTAAGCATGAAAAAACGTTAGATAGCTATATCTTCACAGAATTAATGCTGCAGTTCACCAACAATAATACCGTGAAGTTTCGTGTGGACGGCGAATATGTCACAGTGATTAATACTGAGCTAACCTCTAAATACATCTATTTTAACGACAACAAGAATAAGCGGATCTGTAAGTTTTTAAGTAAAAATATGCATCCAGCTTATTTAGAGTCATTCTTAGAGCAGATGCATATTATTAAAATTGATTCTGAGCAGTACTTTTATAATGCAGTCGTGAATAACACAATAAGTTATGATGCTGACGTTAACGCCTTTATGGACCAATCTCAGAATTTTTTAAATACCCTTGTGAAAGGTTATAAAAAACTGATCTTAAACAACGTGCGATTTAATCTTTACGAATTCTTAGAAGACGACCTTGAAAGTGTCATCCTAAACCGTATCACTAAGGCATGGCATTACGCTCATGAAATCACGTTGCAAACCAACAACCCATCAAAATATGTAGTCGCTCAACCGCTGGTTATAAAATATTTATAAGTGAGTTTCTTTATTTATGAACCCCCTCATGATCAAGTATGGTATCGATATTGGTACGCTATCTAAAATATTTAGATCGCATCTTGAAAATGAGGGCATTGTATTTGATCGTGAGAGTGACTTTCAGCTTGAACGAAGCTCTAAACGTATTTACCTCAGAACCAATCACCACAATGACGCCACAAAAAATAAGAAAAAAACGGCCTGGTATCTTGTAGATCTAGATAACGCACGTATGTCTTATGGTTGGTTTCATGCTGGCGGTGCAAACTTCACTTACAGCTTGTATGAATACATTCAAGAAATGGATCTGCAACCTGGTGATACCGTATATACCAAGGAACAGCAAGAAGAAGATCTTAAACGCTTCTTAAACTCATGCAAAAGTGCTGAGAAGAACAAAAAAGACCAAGAGATATTGGCTCAAATCTATATGGGTTTTGAATGGGCCAGAAGCCTACCCTTGTCAAACCGTCCACACAACTACAATGTGAAAAAGCAGATTAGCTTCAGTCATGCTAGATTGTACAATCCAAGCAACTTCACTAAAAATGAGCTGATTGATTATGTCAGCCAGTACTACCCTCAACACAAGAACAACACCATTATTCTGAACCGTATTATTGATCTGCAACCAGATCTAGATCAACAGTCGCTACGCCAGAACAAGCTTTTAGTTGAGGGGCAAAACCTCAAAAATCAAATCATTTTCCTTCAGACCATCGCTGAACACAAAAACAAGCGTGGTGAAGATAAGTTTACATTACGTGGTGTACTTGCAAACGGCGCTTTCAAAATCTTATATAAAGATCCATTGGATGCATGGAACCAAGATCGGATAATCTTTTGTGAGGGCTACGCCACTGGTGAAGCAATTGCAGAATCAATTCAATACTCTATTCCAGTCATTGTCGTGTACGTGGCTGGCAACATCATGAATGTAGTACGTGATTTCCGTGCCGAATTCCCGTTTTCACGCTTCTATATTTTCAATGATAATGACCATAAAACAGCATTAGAAAGCAAAATAAAGCGCAATCCCGGTATCTATTACGCAACAGAAGCATGCCGAGCTGTAAACGCAGCCATGATTGGACCTGAATTTACTGAAGAACAGCTAGATCTAAGTGACTGGAACGATTTTAAATGTTTATACGGCGTTGATTACACGCGTGATGTTATACGTCATAAAATGCAAAATGCCGTGTGGACGACTGCAATTCAAAGCACGGTTAACCCGAACTACTCTATCAGTGCCCTATTCTTTGGCATCAAACAACAGTTGGATGATATAGGCCTCTATCCTGATAGCATGACCAAAAAGAATTGGTTTAGCTTGGTTTTACGCGCATACGCCTTACTGACTCAACAGGGATTTAGTCAGATCCACCCGATTGAGCTGGTCAAAGAACAATTTATTGAGATTCTTGGCCAGATTAGCAAGCAACCCCGTAAAGTCACTGGAGCTGAAGAACCAGAACTCCTTCAGGCCTACACAAAACTTGTAGAAATGATCGCACGTAATGATTCAACAACAGCACTGAATCAACAGATTATCACCGTGATTAACTTATACAAAAATGCAGATTATCCAATTGAAACATTAAAGGTTTGGCTCAAAGATATTTTGAGTAAATCGAACGATCCTGAATGGTCCGAAAACTTCATTAATAATATTTTTATTTCGATAATTTGAATGTCAAACATAGACCCCCAAAGGTAGCAAACTTTTGGGGTTTATTTTTCTCTAAACTTTCATTGAACTAGGTTTATCGATCTACTTAAGACAAATGTTTCCTGATCTAGTTCGGTTTAGTGTCTTACAACTAGGTTTATCGACCTATTTAAAACTAATTTGTCCTGAACCAGTTCGGTTTTGTGTCTTATGGATTGGGTTTCCATAAACTTTAACGTTGCCTGAGCCTGAAAGCTGTACTTGAGCTGAATTGATAGCTGTACAAAAGATATTGCCTGAACCAGATAGCGCCACTTCTAAATTGGTGCTTTTCAGTGGTAACGCATCAAAATTGCCTGATCCTTTCAAAGATAAGACACAGTGTTCAATGGTACCGTCTAAATCCATATTTCCAGATCCACTAATACTTGCGGTAAATTTATCTTCATTTAGATTTAAGATCTGGATATTGCCTGAACCTTTTAAATCAATAGCTTTTAAAGTTGGGTAAGTGATCGATACTTCTAACGGTGAACGAGTACTAAAACTCACATTGTCCTGAATAGCTAAAACGAATACACCACCCTGAAAAGTAGCACTAATAAGATCCACAATATTATCGTCTGCAGTAATTTCCATTTTAGAATCACTTGAAGCAAAAAACTTCAGACTCATTGGACCTTTCATACAGATTTCGTTAAATGGGCTTACAGGTACTTGCTTAGTCACTCGTTTTCCACTTCCAACGATTTGATGGTTTGAACCTGAACTGTATACATTGGCGTTGCCATTGATTACAACAGAACCCGAAAAAAACTGTTTTGACATATAAACCTCAAATTAATAAAAGTAATTTAACCCTAAATAAGTGGTCACTCATAACCTATTTATTGTCTGTAAATTATAACATTGAGGGCTTAAATCTTTTTTATTAAAATAATAAATTAAAACTTTTAATTTTTCTTTAAACCTTTATTAGACATAGCTTATATTAAAGATTAAACAGAAATGTTTTTAGAATCGGTATATACTAAAAGTATAAACTTTCTTAAGCATATGATTAATAGTCCTATGCAACCTGGGTAGCACATTGCACCTGAATATATATTAGAAATTGGAATTGTTATGGCTGAGAAAGTACCGAGCGCCCGACATAATTGTGATTTAAATACGATGTTTCAGTTTTTCCAAGAAGAACTGGAGCGAAACTACGGATTCGTATTCAAGTCATCTGGTAAATATCAATTCGTGACCGTATTTGATGAAAAAGTGCCTTGCCTCACCGAATCAGATAACCCTAGTAAATCAAGTAGCAACAATGTCAAACCACGAGGGATGTATTGGATCTATCCAAACATGAACCGTGATACTGGTGAATACTGGCCAGTGCTCAAAGGACACCGCTTTGGTGTAACTGACATTGAAATCTCAATTGCTTTTGCTGACCACTATAAGAACGTAATCAAGCCTCAACGAGATTCAAACCCTAACTACAAACCACCAAGCAAAGAAGATGTTGATCGCCGTGTACGTGAGTTTGAAGAAGCTCAAAAGAAGCATCTACTTCAACAAGAAAAAGAGCTCTTAGCTGCACAAATCGCTATCCGTATTGAGTGGCAACGTGCTGGTAAAGTTATTGACGATTCATTTTTTAATAATAAAACTGGAAGCATTCAGACCTTTAAACGCGACATTCGACAAATGCCGTATATGGTTGAAAAGAACCTAGAGCCATACGGCGCTAAAATCATGCGTAAAGATAACTTTACCCGTGATGAAGCCATTGAAGCAGTAAAGCGTGAACTTCCTGAATCAGCCACCAATCAACAGCTTCTCGTTGAAACAGTAGAGAATGTATTAGCGTATCAAAAGCATTTTATCAACTTTGAACCTGAGCTTGAGGGCGAAAAGAAAAAAGGCTTTGATTTACGTAAAAGCAGAGCTGTCATTCTTGCACCGTTAATTGACACCAATAACAAAGTCGTCAATTTACAGCGTATCACCCACCATCGCCAAAAAAAGCGCAACAAAGAAACCAACAAGCTTGAAGAAGTACTGCATAAGGGCAAGTACTTTTTTGATAAAGCCAAAACGAAAGATGCATTCTTGCCTGTTAGCAAAAATCCTGATGTTGGCTATGAAGTCTTTAACCCAAATGCAAAGAACTATTTGATCAAGGAGGGTTGGGCAACAGCGATCAGCGCACGTAAGGCGTTGGATGCTGGTTTAGAGCTTGGTTTATTGGGTGAGGGTTTTACTGCAGAAAACACACAAGTTTTAGCGTCATACAGTAAATCCAATATCTCAAGTGTTGCTGAGCTTATCCGCAGCATCAATCCTGAAGCCAATATATTTGTTGGTTATGATAACGATGCTGGCCAAACGCTTGAGTCTGGTTTGAATCCTGGCTTACAAGAAGCTTGTCACAACTTTTCATTAAGTGGTGTGTTAGGTGATGTGAGCAAACATGAAAATACACGTATCACCCTACCCCCAGTTTTCCAAAATAAATTATCTGTTTCTGATTGGGATGATGCTCGTCAATATTTAGGTGTTGAACGTTTAGCTGCAGAGTTGGCAAAAGAACTAAATAACGCCGTCAAACGTATAGACAACAAGATCCCTGAAGTTGCGTATGCAATTAACCGCTACAACCGTCAACGCGAAGCTTATGCAGCCAAGTTCCCTAATAAAGAATACCAACCGAATTACGGCATTGTGATTGCACAATCAGATGAAAAATATCTGGAATTGCAGAACATACGAGCTAAAAACCAAGCAAATATTGAAAATTACAACGCAAATATTGAAAAGCGTAAACAAGATCTATCAAAAGCTAACTATGATGGACCAGCTGGTACAGGTAGCACGAAATCCTATGCAAAACCAAAGTACCAACCGCCGTCATTTGATAAAGCATTTGATGATAAATCAACTCCAACCGCTACGGCACCTGTATCTTCGCCCGTCATGACTCTTGAGGGCATTAAGTCTTATATGGAGATCCTTTCTGAAATTGATGTCACCAAAGTTCAAAATGATGTTTTGAAAGTTGTAGCTACTGCAGATGGCCATCAAAAGATTAAAGCCGGTGATATTGAATTCGAGAAAATGGGTGCCAAAGAACCAACCACTAGCACAAACCCAAGTATGGATAGCATGCAAAATACCAAAGTACATATTGATGTATCCAAGGACATCAACAAAGATACAGTTAAATTGCAGAGTGTGGATCGTTCGACCATTCCCGAACAAAACCTTCAGCAAGGTATCGATCATCATAGCTACGCTAAGTCAGCTATCTTTACCGCTTTTTGGCTTCATTCAGCAGAAATGTATAAAGCTAGAAAGTTAATTCATGAAGCTGGTATTAGTAATGCCGATGTTGAGGGTTCAATTGCTGTCGCTGAAGATAAGCTCAATAAAGCTCAGGAAGAAGTTTCTAAGAAGCGGTCGTATCCTGAACTTTTTGTGATTAGTGCGTCTGATAGCGAATACCGTGCGTCAATCATGAAAGTTTTATCTGATTTAGAGGCTGCACATCCAGAGTGGCAGAATCTCAAAACATTTAGAGAAAATCTTACTGATAGGACCATTGCATTTGATCAATTGAATCTGGATACATTGAAGATCAAAAACAAAGTAGTGCATTTGATTGTCAGTAATGTGACCAATGATCAAAACTATCAAAAGGTTCAAGAAAGCCTCACCACCCTTTTAGATACATCGAACAGCTTGTCTTTGGACCGTCAACAAAAGTTCAATCTTGTGAACGGTCTAAGTAAAACATTAAACAACATGGCCAAACTGTTAGATGAACCACCAGTCTTCCAAAGACTGAACGATTTCTTTACTCGTTTTGAAAAGCGTGTAGATGATCTCGTTCTAGGTGATGGTCTAAAGCTGTATGGTATAGAACCGCAGAATTTAAACAAAACTAACGAACGTGGACAGTCGTTCGATATGTAAAAGCAGATATGAAAAAGCCCCGAATATCGGGGCTTTTTTAGTGGGTATATATCTATTTTGCTAAAGCATGGTTAATTTGATCTTCCAAACTACGTCCGTTTTTATCTAGTTTTGTCGCCATAAGAAAAATACGCTTACCCTGGCTATCTTTAGCCCACTGTCTACCAATAGCATCTTTAACTCTCGCATCATCGGCACTATCTAAGTGACTACCTTTATACTCAAGAACGAATATAGATCCATCATCCAACTCAGCAACAAAGTCTGGATAAAAATAGTCCTTACCAGTAGGCAACCAAAATGATGTTTGTGGCTGTTTCGGTATATTTCGGACCCAATATTTTACTCGAGAGTGCCATTCAAGTAGTTGAGCACATCGAAACTCTTCCGAAAGGCTACCACCTTCAGTTTTTTCTCTTAGGTCGTCAATTTGAGCATAGAAGTGTTTTTCAAACTTGCATCCACCACGATAAGGTTTCTTTACAGGATACTTGCCTGGTTCAAACTTAAATGTATTTTCAGGTTGAGGCTGATTGGCCACTTGGAATTGACTAAACAAATCGCCTTGGAAAGCCTGTTGACGCGCCAACTCAAATAACCGATCCAATTCTTTTGTGATGGCTAGGGATAGTTGGAACTGAGCACGATGTAATTGTGTAAGAGTAAAGTTTTTTACGTGAAGCAAATAACTTAACAGTTTTGTTAAATATGCTCTTAGCTGAACTTGCGTTACCCCTTGTCTACTTACTTTGCGATCAAGCCAATTAATAAGATCGGTTTCAGTAACCAGAGTCGGCATATTAGAAAATTGAGCTTGTTGATTCTGAAGTAACGCATAATTGAGTTTTTGTTCATCTATATTAAGATCAATCTCAAAACTATTGACGGTTTCTTTGATAGAAAAACCTTCAAGTTGTACAGGGAAATCTAATAGATTCCATTCTATAGAGTCTTCTATTGTCTCCTTATCTGCAATTTGCCACATACCATCCACGAACAAACCTAGTTGTGGAATTGATGCGAAAGAAGCATTCCAGTTTTCAGGTGCTTGATATGCCTGGCGTTCAGCACGAGCTTCATTAAAGACTTCCTGAACCTTTTCAAGTTGTTTAGGCGGAGTCTGATCAATTACGGCCTTTTCAATCTTATCAAAAGTTTCATTAGTCGTACCTTTATTGATAATCAAAGAGGTACCTTGGCTATTTTCTCTTGTCTGAATTGCTTGCTTTAGTTCTTCGGATAGGGTTTCTGGCTTTACTTCAAACGGAACAGAGATCATAGTTTCAGGGATCTTTTGTTTCGTTGCTGTACCATCGCCTCCAAGCCCAAGATTGTACTGAGGTTTAGCGACAATTGTTGCATCAGCCTCCCACTTCTCAAACCCCATATTTTGAATCATGCGATCTTTAAGTAACATCGTAGCTTGTGCAATAGAACTCGAAATGACATGAGCATACGCTTTATTTAACTCGTCATTTTGACGCAGTTTAGCGTATGGCATCCGTAAAACACGACCTAATAATTGCTCAACATCAGTTGCAGAATTTATGTTTTGCAAACTTGCTAACACGTATGCAAAAGAACAATCCCAACCTTCCTTTAATGCCTCTACAGTGATTACAATCTTGACTTTGCTTTTAGGGCTAAATAGATTTTCATCTTCAAGCTCTTTGGTACCACCAGTAGAAATAGCAATCCAGTCGTTAGTAATATTTTCATATTCACTTAATAAATATTCTTTAACAACATTTACATTAGCATCACCATTTTTATCCTGAGCTTGTATCAGCAATATTGGTCGGATATATTCCCTTTCATTTTGTGCCAGTACTTCTAGTTTCTGGCGTTGTATTAGCGCATCGCGAATACAATCTTGCCAACTACCAGTATGTTCAGTCAGAACTACAGGAAGTTTAATCATCTCTTCTGATTTTAATTCTGCTGCCGATACTGAATAAAGCACATTATTGTCTTTTGGAGTAGCTGTAAGCTCAATCAAACAACTTGGATTCAACGTTTTTAATGTAGTAAAAAACGTTTTACCACCCCGGTTCTTATGAGCTTCATCGACAATGATGATCGGTCTATGTAAATGAAAAAAGTTAACCAAGGAATGCTTTACACGGCCTATATCACGTTGCGTTAGAAATGTTTGATATTTCAAAGTATCTTCTGATACTCGATCCATGCCTTCAGTTTGGAAGTCAGTAAGGCTCGTAAAATGTTCACTTAATGATTCATCAAATGCATAAGCATTGCGTTGATAAGTCTTTTCCTTGTCGATATTGAACGCTTGAATCGTTGTCACAATCACAATGCATGATTGATTCACATCATGCTTGTTCAAAGTTTGTAGACTTTCAATGTCACATACTTTGACGCGATCGCCGTAATACCCTTGTAATGCTTTTCTATATGGATGTGTAGCATCAGATAACGCCAAAAGTGTTTGTTGGCGAATCATATCTGTTGGTACAAGCCATAGTACAATTGGAGAATCTGTATTTACGTAGTTACGCGCAGCAATCGCAATACTATGTGAAGCAAGTACGGTTTTACCCCCTCCAGTTGGTACGCGTAGACATACACTAGGAATTCCATCTAAGCGATCATTATATTTAATGTCTTCACCGACACACTTATTAAAAGCTTTTTCAGCACCTAATGAGGCAGCTAAAGTTAGGTAGTTCTCTAAAGATTGTAAAGACTGGCTTTGATAGTTTTTTAACTGAAAAGTCATGAGGAACCTTACTTATTAATTGCCATATAACGAATATGGAATCTGTTTAAACTCAATATTTAATTCATCTAATTTGGTTTTACCTAGTCGTGATGCTTCACCAATAATCACACGCTTACCCTCACTGGTATGGCAATCATTGAGGAAGTTTAATATAGAATGTGTGAGTACATTCCCACTATTAGGCCGTCTATCACCTAAAATGCCGTTATATAGTAAGAAATAAGATACGCCGTCATGAACACCTAAGAATGGATTCTCAAGGCTTAAAGCACTATTGAATGCTGATTTAGTTTCGAGCCACCAAATATAACTAGCTAGGTCCATAAACTTAACATCAGAATTTAAAAATCCCTGATCATCAAAAACGGCGTTGCCTAGTTTATAAAAACTAAAACCTCCACCACCTTGCCACTCCACGGATTTAGATATGCCACCTTGCTCACCTTCAATGACTTTTTCTAAACGTGGGATAACGTGAGTTTGAGCATGATCACCCATTTCGATACCAATGTAGTGTCTTTCCATTTTGTGAGCCACAGCAGCGGTAGTCGCTGAACCTAAAAATGAATCAAGAACCATATCCCCTTTATTTGTCGCAATATAGAGTATTTTTTCTATCAATCTTTCAGGTTTTGGGCTAGAGAATGTTTCATCTTTTCCATACAAAAGTTGACTTTCTTTTTTTGCCTCATCGGTATGTCCATGATCTTCATGGTTCCACCAAGTCCAAGGCACTACACCTTTAACTTCAGATAAGTATCTAATAATATTAGGTTGTGAATCACCATTTTTTCCAAAATATATTCGCCCTTCTTCTAACAATCTATCATATGTTGCTCTTGAAACACCCCAACACCTTCCCTCTGGAGGTCTGAAAGGTTTACCTGATGGGCTCACAATTTCATAAAATTGCTCTGGTGTAGCATGTCCAGCTTGCGCTGTCATTGGAATACCACGCCATCTGCCTTTAGGATCATTATTTGGGTTTTTATATACTTTTGCTTGCGTTTCATTCATAGGAACTAGATTACGAACTTTTTTAAACTCCATTGAGTTTTTAGCATATACAAGCAAGTGGTCGTGAGCATCTCCAATAGCTTCACGGTTTTCTCTCGAATATCTTTTTTGCCATACGATGTTTGCTACAAAGTTTTTTCTTCCAAAGATTTCGTCACACATGACCTTTAAATAATGTGATTCGTTATCATCAAGAGTAATCCAAATAGAACCATCTTCAGTTAAAAGCTCTTTTAGTAATTGCAAACGTGGATACATCATTGTAAGCCATTGAGCGTGTTCTAATTTATCATCATAGTGCTCAAAAGCTGATTGAGTGTTATACGGTGGATCAATAAAAACACATTTAACCTTACCGCCATATAAAGGTAGTAAAGATTTTAAGATTTGTAGATTATCACCCTGAATAATAAGGTTTTCTTTGGCTGTATCGGTATCACCAAATGTTTTCTGGAATTTTAAGAGATGGAATGGAACTTGGCTTGCTGTTTCTTCGGCTTGGTTACGATTAACCCAATCGAGTAAAGGCATAAAAATCACAATTATAGGTTTAAAGTTAATAGCCTATTATCAACTATTTATTTATTTTATATCTATAAGAATGATGAAAATATTTAATTTAACCCATTAAAAAACCACTAATTGCTTAGTGGTTCGTTCTGATCTGGTGATTAATTGGATTCCGTGGATATGACAATAGATGTCATATAAAACCTTCTTTGAACTGTCGCCCTTCCAGCGACTCTAAGTGCATTTCAAGGAAATCTATTGCCACTTCTGAGTAGTTTGCGTTGGCTGAACAATTCACCAACTTTTCATCACAAAGACATTTTCCCAAATTTGCCAACTGAGTAACCAACTCATTTCGTACAGAAGCCAAGCTGAGAGCTTCAATCTGAGCTTGCAGTTCTTCACTGAAAAACTGCAGTTCCATACGATTACCACATTGTTGTTGCAGTAGATATTTATTTAATACCGCTACGGCTTTAGCGGTATTTAATTCACCGTTCATCAATATTACTTATTGTGACGGTACTGGCTTGGATAAACAGGGTTTGGATCAGCCCATAAACCAAGGCGTTGAGAACGTGCGTTGCTTTCAGCACTCAAAATAATTTTATCTTTGAGATATTCACGATAAGCCCATGCATAGCCATCTTTAACTTGCTTATAGTTAACACTATTCACGATGTTTAAGTTGGGCACTTGGTTTGTACGCATCTGAAAAATGGTACCAAGAGTACGACCGTAGCGGTCCTTACTATTTTCTTGCACATACACAATCGTTTCATGCAAGAAACTGATGTTCTGACGCGATTTCTGACCAAAAGCTTGACTTTTTTCTGGTGCATCAATCTGGTTGAAGCGAACACGGATCTGCTCATTGTTGTTGTTTAAAACGGTGATAGTGTCGCCGTCAGAAATACGTACAACTTTGCCAACAAAATCGGCTTGAGCTGCAGTAGCAACAACAGACATGGATAAGGTTAAAGCTAAACTTTTTAAAGTTGTATTAAGGTTCATTTTGAATCCTTAGTGGGTAAAGAATAGGTAAATTGTATCGCATTACGTAACTGCAATTTTTTTCTTAAAAAATATATTCAGCTGATTAGTTAGGATTTATCCCCTTTCTCTCAAGCCATTTTTTCCATTGAAGTGCATACGCAACTAAACCAGGTTGTTTCGCCGTGCCATTGCGATATATCGCATTAAAAGATGGCGTCCATGAGTGGTAAGCAGCTGCTCTAACCCAAAAATCGGTTGACGGTTTTGTGGTTAATCGATTTCGCAAGATCTTGGCTGCAAGTCGCGCATTCAGACATCCATCAGTACGCACATAATGGCTGTTATAATTTTCAAACATACCGCCACGTTTAAAGTGCATGGAATTGATTTGGAATTGCCCCATATCCAATGAACGGTTTTTGTTTTGCGCTGTTTGTCCATTGGTACCACGCTCTTTGCTATGTATACCCAATAAAACATACAGCGGAACACCTTCTGACCGCGCAGCATGAATAACACAACTCAAAGTAGCGACTCTACCCGGTACGGTTTGATCGTAAGATACACTCGCTTGGTTGTATTGATTGTATTGCGTAGTTGGATAGGTATAAGAAACAGGACGGATATTCTGGCGAACGGGTTGTTGTTGTGGTGCTGGTGCTTGCTGGCCACTAGGTTGTGGTCCATTTTGTGCAACTGCCGTGCGCTCAGTGCTAGTCGGAGTTTCTTCAGTTTTTTGCGGTGTGTACTTCACGCCCAAGTAACGACTCGTAAATCCTCTTGGCTTTGCTGGCGCCGTTTCTTGCTGAGTGTTGGTCATGACCTGAAATGGTCGATATGGTGTACTTGATCCATTAGAATTGACATGGTTTGCATATGCACCTAGAGCCTCAGAACTTTGAGGCAATTGAGCATAAGCAACGCTTGATCCTAATAGAGTCGCAAATAGCGTTGGTTTTAACAGCATATTAATCAGCACCTTTATCGTTGTTGTTGAAATTGTCGATTAGGTGCTGTTTACGGTCAGCTAACTTATTCAGTGTTTCAACTGGCAATGGGTTTTTGCCGTCATACCACGATAAGCTATATTTTTTTGGCGCATAGCGGAACCATGCCAAGAATGGCGCATTCGGTAAAAATAAAAGACCAGTACGGACTTGCCACGCACGATAAGCTGAATTGATGCTAACCATGTATAGATAAAACACCAATAATACACCTGGTACAACAAGCATTGGATATAGCGCTTTAAAGAACATATAAACTACGTACAAGCCTGTAAACATAGATAATGCTAAATACAAATAAGACGAAAACTGATGGTTTTTAACAAGCTTGTCTATTTCATCATTACTCATTGAAGCTAAACGTTCTTGCCCTCTTGGGTAGTGAGTATTAGCAATGAGTCTTTTCAGTTGTTTAAAATTGTTAGGTGCGACAATTTCATATTCACATAAAGGGTGTGCACATACCCAATTCACGTTGCCTTTATAAGAACGTGGAATCCTGTTGTCATGCATTAAAATCGATTTACCGCATTCGGGGCATGTTGGAGACAGCATTGATCTAATATTAGATAAATGCGGTAAAAACCCTTTTCTAGCTGAACTCCAGTGGGTTTTACGCCCGAAATCAAAAAAGACTCGCTTTAAAATACCTGATTTACGGGGTTGACTAGCTTCAATTGCCTGTTTAATGGCAGCTTCATCTAAAACCTCATTGGTAATATTTACCTTTTGTGTAGCACTATCAGAACTATTTTTATCTGAAGACATACTTTTACCTACGGACTTTTATTATGTAGAATACGTTATTATATTAAAGGATTTTCAACGTGTCTAAAACCCTTTTTATTTTCGCAACGGTTATTTTAATTTCCACCCTTTTAAGTGCCTGTAATAACTCTAATACTCCAAATGAACAAGATCCATTAAAAGGTCAAGAACAGAAGTTTTTAGACGAATCGGCAACGAGTGAATCAAAAGAACTTGTGTTTTATGACTTGGTAGATCCTAAGAAAAAAGACCAACCTATAAAGGCTGAAGAAGCAAGTGCTTCCGAGCCTGAAGCCCAAGAACAACAACCTGAAAACGCCTTATCTCCTGAGGTTCTTGAAGCGATTCGTAAACATACAGAACGACAAGAAAAAAAGGAAAATGCACTCAGAACAATAGCTGAAGCTAAGCGTATTGAAGCATTATTAGTAGGTAAAGATCGCAGTAGTGATGATGGCTATACCTATAACAGTGATGAATAATTGATATATCAATGGTTTTAACCAATACAAACTTATTATTTTAAGTTAAAATGATTTTAAATTTTTTGGTATATACGGTTATGTTTAACAGTGCTTTTAAGAAACATAAAATAAAAATATGTTTTGGCTTGCCAATCATAATTGTGGTTTCGATCTTAATATTCAAAATCTACTCCTACCCCTTTAAGCCAAGACTCTTAAGCCCCGATTGGATTGAAAGTCGCTACAATGGTTGGGAAGTTGAACATCATGACTTATGGATTGCTACAATTGTGGATGTTGTTGGTCCAAAAACAGTAAAAATTAGAAATCAAAATGGAGAAGAAAAAATTATGGATCTTCTCTATATAAATGCTTTGCAATCTTCGGAAAAAATGAAAAACCTCTATATCAATAGCTTGTCCGGTTATGTTGGCCAACAGCTATTTGTAAAAGGAGATTCAGACAAAGCGCGGTTTAATGGCGTCTTGATCGATGGTAACGGTGAAAATATCAATCTAAACCTAACTTATGTACCAGGTGCGGTATTGGATATGTCATCAACTGCATACATTCATGACCGAGAAAAGCAATTAGTTCCTTATTTCGCGAATATCAATTCAGAAAATAGAACGTTTTAAGTTATAAATTAAGGGATATTAGAAAGGCCAAGCTATGCCAGCACCATTATGTTTTCTCACACTGGAATTTACCGCCAAAGTCAAGAATCCAGTTGATGTGCCTGACATTATTAAGTCGTCTATTTTGACGCGTATTAAAAAGTGCCGCACATCATCAATAGAACAGGTTCAGTATCTTTATAATGCTGAAGAGAGCTACTGGAAGCCAAAAAAACAAGTCACTGAAGAAGCAACTCAATATCATGGCATCACCAATGAAGATTTATTAACGCAAGACTCAATCAATGGTCTAAAGATTAAAAACTATGTTGTGTATTGGGCAAACGTTTATACATTTAGAATTTTGCAAAAAAGCAAAGTGAAGTTTTTTAATCACCGCTTTATCTTTTTAAACAACTTAATCAACGTGATTGGTGAAGATGGTTCCCTACCCATGACAGAATGGGCACGTTTAGCCAGTGCAGCTTCGGGAAATAATGAATTTCCAGAAGAGATACTGACTAACACTAACAATAAGGTCATCTGTTTGACCGTTATATTTGATTATATTTCTGAAAAATTAACATCACTTTATGGTTTGGATCTAAATAAGCATTACGATCTGGTTGCTGCAGTACAATACAACAGTGCCATCAAAGCTAAGAGTCAAAAATCATTAAAGGTTCATAAGCTTATGCGTGATGATTTTAATGAGTTTAAATTGCTTTTAGACAAAGGCATGGAGATTAAGAGAATTAAAAAGGAATATTTTATAAATAATAACTATCTCCCTTAAACCTAAAAGCCACTTTCTTAAAAGTGGCTTTTTTTACGTTAAACATAAAATAAACTATCACTAAAACCCTTTTTTAAAATATAATACTTTTAATTTCTATTTTAACTGGTGATACATTGTGAGTTTAATTAAGAAGCAAAAAGACATTCTATCTCACGACCCTCTTGTTTCAATTTTTAGTAACAATGACCTTTTAACAATCTCAGTTGATACGGATTCTGAAGATTTGAATCGTCAACCTAAAAATATAAAAATCCCGAATGCCGATCTTAAAGAGTTAACAATACAAATCAGTGGTTTTGATACTTTAGAAAACAATGATGTTGGTCGTTATTTCACTTGTTCTGGTACCGTAGAGCTCGTTAATACACTAGGTAATGGTGAAGAAAAACGTTTTGTATTAGCAGAGCCAAAAATCAAAGTAAACGTGGTTAAAAAAGGTCATTTACCGCAAACAGAACAAATTAAACAATTGGTTCGTAATGCGTGGATGGATGCATTTAGTGATGGTTGCCAAAACATTAACCAACCTTACCACTATGAAGATGAAACTTGGTTTGAACGCTTCAAAGGTAGCATTATTGGTAAGTTTGTACTGATCGTACTTGCCACTTTCTTCGCTGCTTTCATTGGTTTGGCTATTTTTGGTTATGTTGCTGGTAAAAAACAACAGGACCCAACATTAGAAATTGCGAATCAAATTGCTCAAGATCCTGAAGCATTAAAGCAATTGCTGAATCAATATGATCAACAAAATAACCAAGCTGGTGCACCTACTCCACAAGCATTACCAGAACAAGCAGCTGAGCAAGAAAGACAGCAAGAAATTAGCTCATTCGGTTTAGATGCTGGATCTAGCGAATAACGCTGATTAAGCAATAAAAAAGCACCTTAGTCATAAATACTTTGGTGCTTTTTTTGAGCCTAAATTTATTATGCAAATTTAAAAAGAATCCAAATGATTACGAGATGTACTGGATAGAACCAGTACGCCCACTTCCCCACTGGCGGTAATTCAAAAGGTATATTCATGTGCTGTCCTTTCAGTAGGAATTGTGCACCAATATACGTTGCAATGGCGCTACTGACAGCAAATGAGAATGCCAAAGAATATGTAGTCATATCCGTATAGTAGCCACCAATCAACCAGTTGAAAATGTTGGCCAATGAAGTGAGCAAGACGCTGATCATTAAAAAGTATTTCTTAGAACGAACGTTGGTTGTTTTAAAGAATAAATACAGGAATACAATTAATAAAACGCCCCACACGCTATACATAATAAAATTAGATAGCAATGTGGTCACGACTAACAGAGAGACAAACTGCAGCGTTGCATATTTATGTTTAGATTCCCCCAATACAACAAGCAAAAATCCTAAAAGCAACGTAGGCATGACGTTCAGTGTTGTAAATGGCTCTTGGTTGAATAGTTGATACGGTACTTCTGATAGCACACAAAACAACGCCAAATTTTTAAAATAGTTTTTTAATGTATGGGTTTTCTTTTTAGGAATAGCTTGGTTCAAATTGAATGCAAGCATGATACAAAAAATAGGAAAAGCACAACGGCCAATCGTCCTCAACAACAGATTATATTGAGGAAATAATATTGATGCGTGGTCAATAACCATGGTCACAATCGCAATCCACTTCAATAGATCCAAGGCTCTATTGCGATCTCGCACGGCGCTTTGGCTAATTACAGCTTCTTGTAGATGAACCATGTGTTATTTTTCGCTAAAGGGTTTGTATAAGCATCACTACGCTGTTTTCGGGTGTTGTTACGATTATCTAAGATCTCAATGCTATTCCAACCTTCGGGATAACCGAGCACCAGGCCAGAGTTATAAAATCTCGTGCGATGACGCTCTTCATCGCCGGCATAAAACAAGTACGCACGAATATCGTTATACGGTCGATGCCCGACCAATACGTTATCTTCATCACGATCAAAGTACTCATAAATTAAATCCGTATATTCACGATTGAAGTATCCGCACTTCTCAAACAGATCTGCACTTGAACGAAAAGTAATAGATTCCTTGGCCAGTGTTTTATTTAAAATCATGCGAGTGACATTACGAGCAAACACGGGCAAATTAAAATGCACAGGCAAATGAATTTCATTTATTTCGGACAAATCAATAGGATCACCAAAAGGACTAGAAAGTTCTAATGCTTTTTGATAAAAGTCCATCCATTGTGCAAGATATTCATCAACAAACTTTTTCTCACCATAATAAATTGGTAATCCATCAACCGTTAAAAGGTTTTGTGGAGGAAAAATATTGTTTCTTAAATCTAAGATGCTTTGTTTTAATTTTGCGATTTCGATTGGATCACTAATCATAACAACTCACTCGAATTAGAGTATTAAAATAATTATATAGGGTTTTAATTAATTGGATATAAGTTTTTAGCTCAGTAAATAAGCATTTTTGTTGTGTGGCGAATTAGAATTGATAAAAAATTTAAAAGAATATTTATTCTAGGAATTATTGATACAATGTATCTAATTTCTTACGAATTAGTATATACAATTGGGATTACTATGCTTACCCCTGATCGAATAGACAAAAAAGTTAATTTGGCTGGAATTGACAAGTCGTGGACCAATTTATTAAATCACTTGGACATTGATAGTCATCCTGAATACAACATCAATAAAACTCAGCCATGGTACTTGGCTAATTTTGTAGATTACCTACGCCTACTCAACTTTAAGTTTGATGAATTAAATCTAAGAGAGATTCGTGCAGTTGATTATGACTTGGTAGATTGGTCATTTCTTAAATCTAATCGCCTAAATGGTGTTGAGGTGTTTAAGGACCTTACCATTTATCTGCAGAAACCCATTTTTGTTACGCAATATCCTAAATGTGTAGCCATCAATGCTGATGTTCGCGATCGTAAGCTTGCAGAGGTTATTTATGATTACTACAGACGCTTCTTACCGTTTTTCTATTCATTCATTAAATTGATCAGATCAACGCAGCGCTTATCTCTAGAACGTAAATTCCCCGTGATTGATAACTTTATGTCTAATTTTGGAGATCTTAGTACTGGTGAGTTTTATTCAAATATTCCATTTGATGATGCAGAGCTCAAAAGGATTTTGAAAAATGGCTTTGAAAAATATAGAGAGCATAAATCAGAACAGCGGTTTAGCCGTGCCATCGCAGAGCTAACACCGATGTTTAAAGCTTTGTCTGAATACTTAAAGATTGTGTCTACGGTTAACTACGTGGATCTAGACCTTATTCACTTCTTACACAATGCATTTTTGGGTAAAAACTTTAATGTTTATTCAGATCTATTCGCTTTGGATAAAGAACCTAATTTGTTGGTCAATTTAAGTTGGACATACACAAAAGCATTTCAATATTCATAAATAGCACCATGGTCGTTTATGTGCATCGGCTATATCAAAAGGAAGAAGAATATAGCGATCTTTTAACGAAAGGGCCTGGCCATACCGAAGTTTTGTAGCAGAAGAAAAATCTGTACTGGTTTTGCCCGTGGCAAAGTCTAACCAAAAGACGTCATTTCCATCGCAGAATAAACCTAAATTATCCTTTTCAAGCGCCACATACTTGATATAAGGATCATCTATTTGTGAGATCGAGGGAATATATTGATAGTCCACCTTTCATACAATATGTTTGCGAACGTGGTGCACGGCGATCGGTTGATCTATGGACCGTGCGTTATCCCATGCTACCTGAGCTTGCTCTAAAGTATATACGTGCGCTTGACAACATTCGTTGTATAGCCCTTTCCGTTAAAACCAGGCCACCCAATATTTGAGCCGACATTATCTCTAAAACAAGCTAGGTAAAGTTCAGTCATAAGGTTTCTCTTAAGCAACTTTCTTATTCAGTATGTGTTCGGCTAAGCGCTTGATACCGCCACCGTCCGTAATTAAATGTTCAAATAATTCGCCATTCGGGTTTTTAACTCCTTCCAACTGGCCTTTTTTGATGCCTAAGACATCAGAAATAATTGGATCTGAACCCGAATCAGCCAACAAGTAATATGCCGAGATCTGTTTGATTTGACCGTCACGGTCTAAGCGACCAATACATTGATCATGAACACCAGGCGACCAATCCAACTCACCAAACACAAATGTTTTGCATTTTGAGTGGTACTGCAAGCCATCAAGCCCGGCAGATGAACGTAATGAACTAATGAAGACTTTGCTTTCATCATTCAAGAATGCTTGTTTAGAACGTTCCTTAGCTGCAGGTCCTTCCGTGCCTGTATACATAACAGGATTGAATTCAGCCAAGCGTTCTAGCCAAATGTTGTACACATCTCGATGCCAACCATAAAGCATGACTGATTCACCAGACTCAACAAGCATACGCACGAACTCAGCGACATACGGCGCTTTGGCGATACCTGTTGCTTGGCGCATCATAATATTGAATTCTTCTGTCGCACGAAGCTTTTGCCCTTGGAATTCCTGAGTAGAGCTTAAAATTACTTTTGCCAGTTCCATTGCCTTGCCCTTAATTTGATCCAGTACTTTAGGATCGCTTTCGACATATTGAGGGATGATTTGTACTGGCGGTAACTCTCGATTTACATCTGCTCGAGTACGGCGCAACATTAGACCTTCATCACGTAAAAACATCCCAAACGCTTTAGGATCATTAATACGTTTTTCTTGTGAACACCACTCACGAGCGAATTCAGTAGCGGTACCTAAGCTATCTGGACGCAATATTTCAATGATGTTGTAGAATTCATCACCGTAGTTATAAATCGGTGTAGCTGATAGACCGAGGCGTAATTCAGCTTGGTCACTAATGAGTTTAGCAGCGGAATACTTTTGCGATGTATAGCCAGTCCGTAACTCTTGGATCTCGTCAAACACTACGTACTTAATCTTTCCGGCAAGATATTCAGCCCAACCGTTCAACTTTGAATAACTGGTGATAATGACATCGGGTGCTGCTTCACCCTCTTTGTGCAATGGATAAGGCGATGCTTTCTTTAGGATGTGACATTTTAGGTGCGGAGCAAAGCGTTCAATTTCATTCTTAATTTGCATTGGAAGATGTGTCATTGTCACAAAAAGCGCCGGGAGCGATTCAGGTAGAATCATCGGACATATTCCACTCGCTGTTTTGCCAAGGCCCAAATCATCCCCCAAGAGCAAACCTTTAACATTAAGTAGTAGATCTGCAGCTGCTCTTTGATACTCATATGGAGGCACAGCAAGATCAAATGTTTTGATCGGACGTTTATAGTCCATCACATCCAAAATATCTTCTTTTAGCGACACATAAGCCTTAGATTGCGCTTTCATGTATTTAAGATCATCAACACGCATTGGATAACGTTCAATAAACCAAAGTAGGTCGTGACAATTAGACGGCGTATCGCTTAACTCAATAAATTTTGATGCATGTTGGCTGACTTTTGGGAATACACGCTTAAGTCGTGTTTTAACATGTGGTTCACATTCAATGTGCCAGTTTTTTTCTTGACGAGAAATGGTGCCGTAAGATTTATACATTAGAAGACCCCCACTAAAATACGATGGCGGTAAATAAATTTATTGTTCAGTTGGATTGGAATGTTATTCACCCAATACGGTGTACCAACCACATAGAGCGCTTTTATGCTGTCATGGCTTAAATAACGATTGATCTGACGCAATAATGCGTTACGTGCACCATCTATTTTTAATTCAACACCCACCTTGCCGACATCAAGCTCAACAGTAAAATCAATGATGTCTTTATTTGATAGACGAACCTCACGTTCATACGGAATCTCATTGGCAATAAACATTTGCTCAATCGCGAGTTGTAAGTCTTTTTCGTTATAAAAACGGTATTTGTGTGAAGAAAACAGAATTCCAAGCTCTTCAATCGTTTTCATTCTGCATCCCCTTGGTCAGCTTTAGCAGCCTTTTTGTTTTTCTTCACCTGGCTTTTATCAATGGATTTTGACGGTACCAGTTCAACTTCACATTCAGTACACGACAATCTAAAAGTAGGACTACACGTTGCACCACGGCCACACTCAGGACACGCAAAAGATGCCCTAGTCTGTTTCTTAGGCTCAGGCTCTTCAAAATTGGCTGAACCAAGCTCTTGATAGAGTGTTTCACCGATCATAGTTTCTTTGAGTACAAAAAACTCGTTATCATCGCCGTTTGGTTGTTCACCCTTATAAAGTTTAACAACCTTAGGTTCTGGTATTGGTTGGTCGTCATCATCTAGCGGATCTTCATCAAAAGCCGTTGGATAATAACCGCCAAGGTTTGCAGCGGTATTTGATATGTCGATTAGTCCGATCGCTACATCAAAGGGATTCATTGTAGTGGGAGTCGGTTCCTCAACTGGCTTCTCTTTTTTAGGTGATTTCAAAGCTGAATTGATTTCATTGCCAAGTAAGGCAATATGAAATAGCTTTGGAGAAGCAGTCGGAATGGACTCCAACAACTGCACTTGCTCTTGAATCATTTCAAGACTGGAAATCGTTTTGGGTGCGTACTTGTCATACCATTTGATGATACGCCCTTCATCGACAAGCTCATTGCACACTTGAATAAACAAGCCATCAGGTACAACGATTTCGGTCATCTTCTCGCCTGTCGTGCGACCTTCTTTTGTGCCGTCATCAGTCATAATCAAACCGATCTCAAGCATAAATGTCGCAAACTCAGCATTGTGATATGAGCGTTTAGATGGCTCACCACAAATGCTTTGTTTCATATGACACATCTCATGTGCATAGCATTTAAAAATGTTAAGCAATGGTTGGGTGCCAAAGTAATCAGGGTTAAGGGCCAGTTCGTGCGTATACGCCGTATCATCTTCTGTCGAAGCAAATCTATTCTCAGACCAATAACCGGTATTTTTGTTGATACGTTGAAGCGTAATCAAACAATCTGGTAATTCATTTTTGAATAGCCTTTCATTGAAACGGTCATACACCAACTGCAGTTCTTCATAAAACTGCAACGTAGTTCTATTCTTTATGTTCATTTTTCAGTCGTCCAAACAGGATCAAACTAGGTGTGGATTGTACAAAACAACGCTTAAAGTTTACGCACAGCTTAAAATACAGTCAATAGTTTAAAATAATCAGCAAAGCATATATTTTTTAAAAAAAAAGTTTCCAACACAAAAATAAGTATCATGAAAGTGTGGGTTTAATGAATTGTGGTTGATTTTCATAATACGAGTATTACGCTTTTTGAGGGTTTTAAGTATATTATAAGCCACTTTTGTTTAATGCACATAGAAGTTACTTTTAGCGTTTATAAATGCTGAATAATACCCTTATTGTCAATAGGGCTTTATTTAAAGTAATGGTTCTTAATAATGCTGTTTATAGAAAACTGGATATCGAAATGAGTCTGAATAACATAAAACTAACAGCCAATTGTTTTGCCCTTACACACCCTGAAAATGAAAAGAACTTGTTCAAGTACATTTTTAGAGAAATGTTTAAACGAAATAAGGTCGAGACATTCTGTTCCGCAAAAGTCATATTTTTTACTGATGGCAAGCACATCTATTTAAGAACGTGCGTATCGGACGTCAAAATCCCAATGGCCAAAGAATACATTGAAATTTCGCACGGTCAGCAAATCACTGGAAAAATCATGGTTCCTCTTAACCGAGAGTGTAGCTTTAACCGTCAAGAAATTGAAGAATACATTTCGGTCCACGGCGAAAAACCCAAAGGCAATTCAGGTAAGAAGCGTAAAAATCTAACTGCAGATGAAGCAGCCGAATTCACCAAAAACGCTCTTAGTAGCAAAGGTCTATTGGATGTCACTATAATTGAGCAACAATGTGGACCACAGCTCAGCATTTTGAATATTCCAGTCCAGACCAGAGATATTTCATTTAGTGCGACTGTTGGGGATTTAGTGCTATTTAAAACAGCATGGCTCAATGGTATTGGTCGTGATAAAACCTACGGCTTTGGAATGATCCGCTTAGATGGCACTTTGTTTACACCGCCTTGTAATAATAGTGCTCACGCCTAATCGAAAGGACTTTTAAAGTCCTTTTTTAAACGAATTTTTTCAGATATTGATCTGATGTAGATCCTGGTTACTCAACATGAGAAATAAAGATTTAGATCCAAAGATAGGAATACCGCTTAAAGTCATCACAGCGCGATTAGAGCATGTGAAGTTTAACCTCAATGGCTTAATGAAACGTGTAGAAGCTTATGCGATCGCACGACAAAACAGTAAAGATCCGCACGAATGCCTAATCAGTGGTGATGAATGGACATATGCTGCACTAGATTGTCGAGATCCTATCTGGCGTGAACGAATGAAACGCACCAGTACCATTATGGGTGTTCAAGCCACTGGCCAAGAAATCCCACTCTCATTTATCAATCAGCTACCTTGCAACATTGGTGAAATCATTACCCTTGGCTCATGGAGCCTAACCAAAAATATTTATCGGTTTGAAGATCAAGTCATTCAAATGCTTGTGAAGACCGAATATAACCGCAGTATCCCCGGATTCCTATTAAACCTACCTGATATTGCGATCTACGTTCAAACAGATAACGCCAACCTCTATGTGCAAAATGAACAAGTGGTCGGTGTTATTTTTGCGAAAAACACGTTAAACGATCGCAAGGTGCTATTTACCACGGTATATACCGATACTGGCTTAGCAAAAACCATTACCATGCACTTCCCTGATGATGATGATTTTGAATCAACTGTTGAGGACTGCATGACCGATTTCATTGATACGTTTTTTGATGAAAAGAACTTGCCAGATGAACAAGAAATTAACACGTTCATGGAACTGCAGAAGAAGCTAATCAATTTGATTCTATGGTTCAGCCAAAAAGAACCAGATCTCAGACCATTAACACCAGAAACAACACAAGCCAAGCCTAAATTAGAGCTGATTAAGCGTGAATTGCGTTTATTTGAGGCTAATAAGTACAAGCCGACTATTGTTGGTACCGAAACAAATAAAAAGATCAATGAAGCGATCCTAAAGCGCGATGAAGATCTAAAGTCTGGCAACTACAAAGGTACCAAAAAACCACATCCACGGATTCCTCACTGGAACTTTTACTGGTTGGGCAAACGTGGTACCAAAGAAAAATGGGTTAACCATTGGATACCATTTCAGATTGTTGGCGGTGTGCCTAAAGAAAAAGCCACCTAAAAATAGAAAGAGCCCTAAGGCTCTTTTTTTTGGGTTGGTCAAACAAGAATTTCTTTTTCGTTTTTATCTAGATTCATGCTTAAACCTCTTAATAAGCTCACTCGATAATTTTTTCCAAAAGAAATTATTAGCGGATTTTATATATTTTTTAAGAAAAGTTTTTGAGTACTTTTATTTATTAAAATTGAATTATTAAGCAAGGAGTTATAAAACATGGCTAAATCAATAGACCAGTTATGGAGTGAATTACAGCAGATCCAATTTGATGAATCTAATTCCCTACCATGCGAATTCGATATCTGGAATAAAGGTGCATATCGCTATCAGATCCTAGATTGGTTTGAAGCAAATTCTGAAAATGGCGTATTAAGCTTGCAAGGCAAAACCCATAAAACCTTATGGGAAGAGTTTGGCAACACCCCGATAAACAATGATGATGAAATCGAAGAAGACTTTCATCTATGGGGCAAGGGTACAGACCGCTTTATTATCTGGCACTGGTTTGATGCCCAATTAGAACACGGTGTAATTAGCTTAATTGAGAAAGGAGTTGCGTAATGGGATTATTTACTTGCCATCACTGTAATAGTGATATTGATACTAACGATAAAAAGTCTGGCCATCAGGTGAATGATGTAATTCAAGAAACCTTTTGTTCTGTTGACTGCAGTATTGAATATCTGGTGCATAACTCACAAAAGATTGCAGTAGATCAATACGGTAGTTTGCCATTAAGCAATGAAAACCTGAATGAATTCATTGAAGCATTTTCAAATGAGGGTGTTGAAGATGATGTCTTAGAACACATCAAAGCTGAACTCTGTTAAGTAGTCGCGCAGCTGCTCTAAACAACACTGACAATGGCATTTAAAAAAAGGGCTTAAATCAATTAAGCCCTTTTCATATTTATACGATAAGAAAACTTTCTAATGTTTTACCAGATTCAATCTCACGATTTAACCAGGATGGACGTTTACCACGACCGGCCCACACTTCTTTGTGGTTATTCGGGTTGCGATATTTAGGATCTGCTTTAACCACTGGCTTTTTATTTAATTTACGATTTTCGCCGTGCTCATTTAATTCAAGAATAGTTAAGCCTAATTCTTTTGCGATCTCAAACATTTTGAGATAACCATCATCAAGGTTCGTATTCTCTACTACAACAATTTGGTTTTGTGCCTTTTTAATTAGGCATTCTAACTGGTCTTTACTTAGGTTTTCAATTTCCATAACTAAACTCGAAAAGTTGGTTATATCAAATATACATCAGTGCGTTTTGTTTACAACCGCATACGGTGAATTTAATTGATTAAAATATTCAACTTATTCCATGGCTATTCTAATTTTTAAGCAAAAATTATTCCCACTTTAAATCCATTAAACTAAAAATACATTCAACCTGTTAGGTAAATTAATATGTACAAGTATCTCATGATGAATCTTGCGATTAACGAAACATCAGCACTACCAATTGGTATCCGTATTTGTGATTTTAATATCGGCTTATATGTCTCTAAGAAAATTTCAGAAGTGCCAGCTTTGATGGCATTTGTTAATTACACCCTGTTTAAGTATTCAAGCTATGAGAGTGAAGAACTTGAAGACATTAAAACCTTATTAGAAGAACATGATTTTAAAACTCGCTATGACTCTTGGGAAATCAGCGGTGATTCTTTTTACGTTTTGGGTTTTAAAGAAATTACAAAAGACGAGTTTGAGTTATTGCAAAAACTTGACCTGTTGACCGTGGTAGACGAATACAACTACCACCATAAACTTTTGTCGAGTCATGGTGAGCATAAGTTTGACGAATATTTCAAAGACTTTAACGAGTCTAAAGAGCAAGAAATCTTAAAAAGGTTTAATGACATTGCGTTCAATTTAAAAACTGACGACTCATTAAACACAGTGTTCGCCCAAGACGTTATAGAATTACTGACTACCTACAAGTTTGGTACAGCTTTAGAACTAATCGACAGTAATCACAGCGATATTAGAAACCGTTTCTACTATAGCCACACGCTTGAGGGTGACTTTGCATCTGGAGCAATTCAGGTCATTATTTCAAATTATAAAGAAACTGGCGTTAAAGAGCCTTACACAGTGGTTGAACCTTTAAATATAGAAATCATGCTTGAAGAAGAACAATGCTTTGATGATGAATATGCAAATCTACTGACTGAATGCCAGTATGTATTAAACCTCATTAAAACCGACTTATACACCAACACTTTTGAATAAACCAAGCCTTTAAGAGAGAAATCTCTTAAAGTTGCGCTTAAAAACGTAAACGATGTTTTTTTAATTGATTAAAAAAGGTTTTTTATTTTTAGCGCTGCAATGGCGCTCGTCATTATTAATTCTTTCTTGATGCTTAAATAAGTATTTTTTTAAAAAACTTTATCCGTTCATATTCTTAATATAATGAAACCTAATCAAGCAAATAGCTTAAAATTTGGAGAAAGCTCATGAATTTAAACCCTAATTTTTGCCCGATCGATTTTAACGAAGTTCACGGCGGTACTGACAATTTACCTTTGTTTTTGGTTAAAGCGTCACGCCAGGATTCTAACGATGACGAGCATAGTGAGTATTTCTTCATTCGTGCACCTCATGAGAACCGTTTGGCTTTCTTCCTTGCCCACATGTTCAAATCACATGTAGATAATGCCCTTTTGACCTTGGAAAACTTGGCTGAAGAAAATTATCAAAATATCCCTGAATTGGAAGAGTTGATGTCTTCATATGGTGTGATTGATGGCGTTGGCGAGGATACGCTTTTTGATTTCCGCGTTAAGGAACTCACACTTGATAAAGCGCTGGAGCTGGTCGAATTCATTGAAATTAACCCACTCAATACTGATATTGTGGGTTCACTATTCTTGGAGGCACTTTAATGAATAGTAGCTTTATCTTAATTAATGAAGCTATGGCGCCTATTCGTAAGAATATGGCGCTTTTGGAAACCCTGTTATCTATGATCAGTACTGCAGATCAAGACCACGGCGACCAAAGCCCAAGCTTCCACATTAATATCCATGCTGGTATTGAATTGCCTGATCATGAAATTGCATATACCACTTTAAAAGGTTTTGCAGAGCTGACCGAAGATCATAATCTTTGTATCTATATGAATCCTGAGCTGTCAGAAAATGGCTTTATGTTGCTATCCACTCAAAACGTGGTACCTGATTGCTATGACAATTCTATCTTTGTAGATCTGTCGAATCAGTTATGCAACTTCTTCAATCAAGAAGTACAGCAGTTAAACGATCAAGCGCAAACGGCGTTAAAGCTGTTGTTACAGCATAAAATCAATGGAACAGCGATTCGCACGTTCAACCCTGAACAATTGCAGATCTTACAGAAAATCGCTGCATTAGATAGCTTCATGCTCGATGACCAGCGCGATTGGTTTTACTTTTCCGAAGTGACCATTGATAACGCCTATAAAGACATGAAAAAAGGTTTAGAACTGTTGGTTCTCAACGAAGATATTAAGGATGCACTTAAACAGCTACTTGATGCAAACAACATGGAGTTTTGTGATTTACCAATACTCGTAGTTTTGTATCCCCTACTGGTTAAGTCTGAAGAAAATAACGAACTGGTACAGGCTTGCTTAAGTCATCTCATTGGCAACAACTTAATCAATGAGCCGTTTATTGCTGGTGTACAACTTGAAGCTGGTGCATTTAATAGCGAAATGAACACCTATACTTTATTGCCACACATGAAAGCAGTAAAAGAATTGCTGATAGATATTGAAGCAGATCTCACAAAAGTTTAACCGTTTTACCTGAGCTCATTGCTCAAAACCTTGGAGTTGTTATGGATACTATTGTTCGCGTTAAATCAGTTGGTGTTTTAGGTCTATCATCTAAAATCACGACATTTGTAATCGACATCGAGCTTGATGGCGGTAAATTAAAAATTGAAGATCAATTGCTTCATTTTAAGAATACTTTACGTACAAGCTATCGAGAATATGATGAAAGTTTAGCGATCGTAAACAATAAGGCTATACTTTCCAATTTAGACAATGCAGTAAAACCAAACGAATTGCATGCTTTAGTTGATGATTATATCGACTCAGTTTGGGTAACAGATGCCAATAAAAACACCACTCAACAGCGCCGTGCGTCACTTGGTTTGCACAATCCAACGATAAAAGA
Source organism: Acinetobacter bereziniae LMG 1003 = CIP 70.12 (assembly GCF_000368925.1). Lineage (GTDB taxonomy): Bacteria > Pseudomonadota > Gammaproteobacteria > Pseudomonadales > Moraxellaceae > Acinetobacter > Acinetobacter bereziniae. Next base: position 139,702 of record NZ_KB849754.1, read on the forward strand.
CAAAGGTGTTTTGAAAGAAGCCCTTTTAAGTGAAGTGAAGTTAGCCTACAAAAACTATATCAATCAGAACGTAGAAGCCTGATCAGATCGGAAGTATGTTGCGACAAGCATACTTCTTTTTTTTTGAACCTTAGCCTAGAATCATCCAATATCATCGCTTCATACCAAGAAAATCATGCCATATCTCATATATTTAATGTTCCTTGCGTTTGCAAGCGCCGTAATTTTAGTGAAAAAGGCTTATGGTCTTAACATCCAATTATTTGCAATGGGGATTGTCGTCATCATTGGACAATTGGCAATTTTTTGTTTTATCAACGCAGCGATTAACATCAACAATGAAAAACAACATCGCAATGCCGTCAAAACCTTGCACTATGGCGCTTCATTTTCATTAATTGTGGTCACTACACAGGTCTATTTATATAAGTATGTGTTGCACAAACAGGAATATTTGACCATGGCAATTTACTTTTTAGGAACGTGGTTTGCAATCACCCTTTTAGACTCAGTGTTTAAGTTGATCAAAGTTGGTATTTTTAATAGCAAGAAAGACAGTGCTGAAGTTGTGAACTCAACGCGTAAAGTGACGGTAATTACATTAGCGATCTGTATGTTTGGGTATTACTTATTTAGCAAATATGCATTAAACATTAACGTACTAAACTAGACATCTTGTAAGGAAAACCGCACCTAATACACAAGCGCAATAACCAGAAAAAAAGAACATCCTTTTAATTATTGCGCTAATCTTTTCCGTCACAGCACTGTTATAAACAAAAAACACAATCATAAACATTAAACCGATCGTGCAGGCGAATAAGGTAAAACCAATTAAATAAGTAAAAGCAAAGTCAAAGTTTAATACCACTGGAAAACCAATAGATACAGCCATTAAAGCTATTGTACTTGATGCATTCATATCTTAAAGCCCATCTAGCAACTGGCTTAATCGTAGCGATAAATAAGGTTTAAAACTGAAACTTTATGATTGAGATTGGTCAATGCACATTACCAAAATGTGCTTGGTATATACCAGAAAGCAAAGAACCAGACGCAAAACGCCTGGCTCTTTAAAATTGAAAGGTGAATAAAAAAACACAAAACACTTGAACGCATTTCTTATTCAAGGTCAGTTTAATTAGATTTTTTGCCCTTGTCTATGTAATGTAAAAGTGGACAGCATTAAAACAATCTATATTTTTTGAAAAAAGTTTTAAAAATGTACAGTGAAATATAATGAATGTATGAGCTCAATGCTCACCATTTGGAGAAATTATATGAACTTTGAAATCTTATCTAAAACAAAAGTTGTCGGTCTACAAGAAGATTCTCTCACCTCTTTTCAAAATTTTATGTTAGAAAATATTGCATGGGATAGCCAAGTCCGTGCTGATTATTACCAGTCAAATAAGAATACTGTACTGCTGGAGCTACCAGTACGTTTACGCCGTGACATTCAAATCGAAAACATCAACGGCGCTTTAGATGCACAAGTTAATTTTGAGCTGATCTACAAGCAAGACCAAGGCAAGTTGGTATCTTCATTGGTCGTTGATACGCAGTACTTGTTATGTATAGATGATCAGGATATTGATCTTTGGTCAATCGACAGCGAACTCAGTTTCTTACAAGAAGCTGACCGCAATCACCTTAAGAAGCTTATGCGTCATTGCGATGATCGTTTCCATGCGTGGATGCGCGAGATTAAGTCTTACTTCAATCGTTTGACAGTACAGCCGTTGCATCTTGATATGCAGATCAAAATACGCAAGATCGTAGGCTATACAGCGGTGCTACCTAAGACCTTTCCATAAGGTTTTAGGTGTCAGTATAAAAACAAATAGACCGCAATTAAGCGGTCTATTTGTTTTTGCCTAAAACGGCGTTAACAGATCTATGTAATATTTAGCCCTTAAAACTATTGGCAAGTATCTGAATAACGCTCAGCACTTCCAAAGAATGATTTACCCTGATTGTCCACGATGTCTACATACAGATCTGGTTTAACTGGAGCATTGGCGAATACAGAGCAATAAAACGGATGAATCTTTTCATTCACAAAGCGGTTTAAAGAGTCAGTTTCATCAGAAGAGTATTTATCTGCAGTTTTGCTAGACATCTGAACGTTCATATTAAAGTGTTTTGAATACTTCACTTTTTTAAGTACCGCACCAGTTTCAATCTGGTACGGTGTTTTAGTGTTAAGTAAACGCTCAACTTTACGTTTGTTTTCAGCAGTAGGAGAAAGCGCAACAGCAGATTTTAAGCTGTTTGTATTCAGGTTATTTAAAGAACTATTAGCTAAAACAGCGCACGACATAGACACTGAGATTATTGCAACTGCAAATAGTTTTAGTGTTTTGAATACGTTCATGTTTAACGACTTTCCTGTATATACTTAAATTATATACTTAATATACGATATTTGATTTTTTTGGAATTTTAATCTTATTTGATTTTGTTAATCGGTATATACCAATAAGATTGTTTATACGCAATTTAGCAAGAATCGCCCCCTTGTTTGGGGTTACAATTATTGTAATTTACAGATTGTTGATACAGGAAACCGATATGTCTGAAGAAGTAAAATACGAAGACCGTGTACGTGCTGCATACCGTTCTGCTCAAGGCAATGTAGCTCAAGAGTTCTCCCCTCACATTGTTAAAGCATGTGAAGCATCATCAAACGCACGTATGGAGCGCTTAGCAACTGGTCAAACAACATTTGACGAGGAAGAAGCTGCATTGATGAAGAAATGGAATGCACTTAAAAACAAAGCCTAATCATCGCGAATACAACCTAATCTAGCTTACAGCGGATTACCAAACCCAATCACTCATAAGTAGAACAATATGGACGATAAACTTGAGTTTTATTTAGATGCGAAAGACATCTTATCTCAACCTACCAGTTGCCAAGCGCAAGGCGACTATAAAAAGGCACTGGAAAAAGAAATCACGGAACATCGAATAGCGAAAATGGAAATTTCGCCGTTACGTGGCAATTACGATCTCGACCACCTCTCTAAAATCCATGAAAAAATCTTTGAGCATATTTACGATTGGGCTGGAGAAGTGCGTCTGGACGACATTTCTAAACGTGCGATCGACCCGAACGGTAATTATGAAATCGGTCATTTCCTAGATAAAAACCTGATCCCTGATGAACTGAATAATTTCTCACAGGCGGTTAAAGAAAAAGACCACCTGAAAGGTTTGGACAAAGACCAGTTTGTGAAAGAGTTCACTCAGCTTTATGCCAAGTTAAATGAAGCTCACCCTTTTGAAGAGGGTAACGGTCGCGCTGCTAAACTGATGATGAACCAGCTGGCGAATGATGCTGGTTACACCATGGTATATAGCAAGGTCGCCGTATCAGATTGGAACTATGCGTTTAAACGTTCACTGACAGATCAAGAGCTTTATGTCGGTGAAAACTATGAAAACCTAGAACCGATGGAACAAGACCTCTCTTACCTTTTAAAAGTCATGGACAATATCATTGAACCATACGATCTAGTCCTGAAGCTTGAAAATACGGAAGAACAAGAGCAAGAACAGGAAAATGACCAGGATAAATCAAATGATGATGATTCACCGAGTTACGGATAATTAGATTAATCTGTATACGATAGCTTTTAATTGATTAAAAGATTCTTGAAAAAAGAATCTTTTTTTTTTGAGAAAAATTTATAATGAAGTGACTCAGATTAAAATAAAACCTTAGGAAAATATTGTCCGAAACTTGGAGATGAATAATGAATAACGCAGCACATCAATTTGCAAATAAAGTGGTCGCTCAATACCAATTTACAAACGGAAGTGATTCAAGTCTGAATCATTTAATTATCGGCAACAGCACCGCAGAAATTATCGACACCTTAATTTATATGCTTTTCTCAAGCCATGCTGAAACCTATGACGATGGCGTTGTTTGGTTTAAATCAGTGGACGCAATTAATGTTGAGAAGTCTTACATTACTTACAACAGTCGTGAAAACTGCATTTTTGCTTATTTTGTGTTTGATAAAAATCCATTAATGCTGAAAACAACCACATTGCATATTGATAATGTTTGTTACTTTGGATGTGAAAGCGACACCACCAATAAAACCATCGAATTTTTAGAAAAATTCAAAGTTCGTGTATCCCTTGCTAAAGAGTGCCACAAGTTCAAATTCAATACTGAGCATCATGAAACCTTGATGCATGAAACCATCAAAACCTTAAAAACTATCTATGAAGAACATAACGACATGGATGCCGAAAAGTTATCTCAACACCATGACACAACTCATTTAGTTAACACATTTCTTGCTTAACCGTACACCATACAATAAACAAAACCCGAAAAAGGATATAACAATGCTATTAGGCGCTTTAAAACAATCTCTAAGCTCAGTCATCGACATGAACCGCTACACCGCCCTTTGCTCACATGTGGAGGGTGAAAACTTGCCGTTATGCGCTCAATTTCGTGTACTTAAATATATCTTTGGTGTGCATGGTCTAAGCGCACTTAAAAATTACAAAGAAGTTGAACACATTGACGAAGCCTTTTTGAAAAAACACTTCCTACGCATGATGAACTATGACTTTGAAGCAGTCATATACCTTGCTATGGTCGGCATGCGCGAACTTATCTTAGAAGCTGATGCTTTTGACCATGACGGCGAACAAAACACCCAAAATGAGCTTAAACAAGCATTCCAATACGTTTCAGAAAATGACGTTCGTAATTTTGCTTATGTCACTCACATGGGCTATTCAGAAAAGTATTTCAACTGGAATATCATTCGCCACCAGTCTAAAGATGAAGCGGATAATCCCCTCACCTTTTGGTTATTTAAGAATGCAATGTATTCACTATTTTTCAACTTAGCCAATCGGGAATAATGCCCCAACTCATTAAGAGTATTTAAGTCCGAACTTAAGTACTCTTTTTTTTGCATTAGAAAAATAGACCGGTATATACGCTGTCTAAGCATGGCTTAAAACGTATACGATGATTTTAATTGATTAAAATATTTTAAATATCCTTTACGTGTTTTAGGTCGGTTAATTAATTCCAATAAAGTTATTCATTAGTATTTTTTAAATAAAATGACTCTATCGAAAGCAATTGCTTAAAACTTGGAGTCCTCTAATGCATCAACTAGATAAGCTAAATCATTTAAAAAATATTATTAAGCAAGTACCACATGAACGTTTTGATCTGGACAAATGGCGCACGGATTCAAAAACCGAAAATGTGACTTTTGCTCAGCTTTTACTTAGTGATGCTGATTGTTGCGTCATGGGTTGGGCGACAGCTGATGCTACTTTTAGAAGACTTAACTTCATGTTGTTTGACGGCGTTCCCCTTTATGCGCCATTCCGTGCGAATACTGGTGAGCCATTCACTTATGAAGAACTCAAAACAAATGTTGTTTATCGCGGTTCTGAAGCAGTACGTGAGTTTTTTGGACTCAATTATGAAGATGTCGATCATATTATTTTTGAGAGCAACTACGCTTTTGAAGACCCAATCAAAGACGAGATTATTGATCATATCAACCATGTTATTGATCGTGTAAACATCCGTCCACAAGACCTTGACCATTTGTTATCTAGCTCAATTGTTGCACTGGATAAAGAAGTCCGTGAGTTCACTTTAAATGATGATGAAGTCCGTGAAATATCTGTTGTGGTTGATTGCTTCAATAAGTTTTTCCCCGATGGTGCTTATCTTGAGTTTATTGCTACGGTCAACGTACCAGGTGATTGTGATCCACTGGAATACATCGCCAGCAATTACAACATTAAAGAGCCATTAGCTTTCGTTCCTAAGCCGAATGAAGCATTAGAAGAATATCTGGAAACATACCCGATCGAATATCTCATGCATAACTGGCAAGAGGATTTCATTTCGCCGTATGACGAAATCATTAATCAACGTTTAACGCATATCGCATTGCAAAATTTAAATAACGCAAAAGTAGTTCAATAAGGAAACCTACCCATGAAAATTGAAAATCCGCAATTCGTCAGTGCCATCAACGAACTTGGCTTTTACTTGCCACAGCAAGTACAACAGATACCGAACACCACAGAAGCCGGTTTTCGTGTGTATGTGATCGATACAGCAAAACATACCAACATCGAGGCACTAATTAGTGCTATTGAGAATGTCAGTATCACTTCACAGCCCTTTTATTTTCAAGATGATTACGACATGGGCGTGTTTTTTGAGGGATTTAGTTTCTTCTTGCCTATGCTCATTACACAAGACAGTGATGCACCTTTACCACTGTTCTTAATTCAACTGGATTTGTAAGTCCAACAGCGGTACGTGCGCCAGTATGTACCGCTACCCCTTTTGGCACACCGCCTAAAACTTGGAGCAGATATGAACAAAGCAACGACCGTTGAGCGTTTAGAAAAGCTGATTGAGCTAGTGATCGAGGTCATTCCTGATGAAAGCTTTGATTTCGACATTTGGCGTGATTATGACGCAAGCCATACAGAACAACACACCGATTTCTTTTCAGGTTTCACCACTGAAGAATTGTTAGATAAAAATATTGTAGGATGCCTGATTGGTTGGGCTACGTCTGTCGAGTATTTCCAAAATCTAGGTTTCAATTTTCATGGTTCTGTTGGGCCAATCTTCATGTATGAAAAAATACTCAGCAATGAAGAGCTAAAAGATGCGCCTGTTGTCACTGTACCAGTCGTTTACCAGTGGAAAGCAGTACGTGAGTTTTTTGGCATCACTCAGGAAGATGCTTTGGTGATGTTTAGCTATGACAATTACGACCAGGCCAAAATTGATAAGGACACAATGATTCGATTTATTGAACGCATCATCCAAAAATATAAGTAACCACCGAAACGGCGCAATGCCGTTTTGCTAGGCGTTATAACCGCTTACGATGGATTTTATTTGATTAAAATATCTCGATATTTTTAAATTTTGAGAAAAGTTTTTCCCCTGGTACACCCCTCTATACTTAATCCATAGCAAGCAAGGCACAAAGCCTTAAATCTGGAGTAAGTCGAATGAATACAGCGCATAAGTACGATGATCAAGTCATCATCCCCACAATAGCCGGGCAACTGGAGTTGCTGTCTGGTACCGATCTAAACAAAGAACTGGCTGAGCATGTTTTTCATGAAGCACCAGACATCGATCTAAGTATCTATGACATTTTTATTGTCTGCTTAAGTGGCGGTAAGGATTCGATTGCAGCGTATTTACGCTTACTGGATGCTGGAGTAGATAAAAGCAAAATTGAGCTTTGGCACCACAAAATTGATGAAGAAAACCAGCCGTTCATGGATTGGGTGTTCATGGAAAACTATACCAAAGCATTCGCTCAGGCATTCGACACACCATTGTACTTCAGTTGGCTCGAGGGCGGTTTCCTTGGCGAAATGCTCAAAGAAAACAGCTACTCAAAACCCCACTTCGTAGAAACACCAGAGGGCTTAATTAAGCTTGAACGCGATAACAACCGCAGTAAACCAGGCACACGCTTGAAGTTCCCACAACAAGCAGCCAGCCTCATGACGCGCTGGTGTTCTTCAGCGTTAAAGATCGATGTCGGACGCAGAGCATTGAACAACCAAGAACGTTTTGACGGCAAGAACATTTGTTTTATCACTGGTGAACGCCGTGAAGAGTCACCAAACCGCAGTAAGTACAACCAGCTAGAACCGCACCCATGCGACCGTAGAAGCGGTAAGAAAGCAAGACGCGTTGACTGGTGGAAGAACGTGCTTCACTTCACTGAAGAGCAAGTATGGGCGTTACTGGAGAAGTACAAGGTTACGCCACCAGTGCCATATCGCTTAGGTTGGGGCCGTAGCTCATGCATGACCTGTATCTTCAACAGTCCTAAAATCTGGTCAACCATCAGCACCTACTACCCTGAACGCGCTCAGCTGATCGCTGGTTATGAACAAAAGTTTGACTGTACGATCAGTCGCTCAAAGATCGATGTCGTCAGTCTGAGCAATCGCATTGAGCCATTCGACATTCAGGATATGGAAGCACTGGTACAGTCCAAAATTGAAAGTTATTACCTACCAGTGTTCACGGATAACTGGACGGTTCCACCAGGCGCATTCAACAAGGAGGGTTGTGGATCGCTGTAAATTAGGGTGCCATTTGGCACCTTTTTAGGATGAAAACCGCAAGCGATGTTTTTTAATTGATTAAAAATGGTTTGGAATAATTTTGTTTTTGAATAAGTTTTTGACACCACCTGTCAGCATAAAATGATTTTAAACCAATCAATATGAGATGATGTTTATGACAACTTTAAACGAAACAATGCAAAAGTTCTGTAAAGCTAAGGCAATGATGACCTATTTAATGTCTGATGATCCTATCATTGATGAATCTGTCAGCCGTTACGAAAATTGGGCATTGGCTTATGACCTTTTGGTGAGTATTGGACATCTGGATCTAGAACAAGTTGAGCAGATCTGGAATGAAAAAACCCATACCAATTTTACGCTTTGGGGTGTAGTTGGTGAATGCTCAATAGAAGAAATTGTATCGTATGTGACAGAAGAATATGACGCTCAAGCTGTCACACTGGCGCAGATTAATGAATTACAAGACGGTAAAACACTGGCAGAAATCTAAAATCAACCTAAGGAATGAGTTATTAATTAAGTATTAATAGCTCATTTTTTATTGTCTGAAACTATACAACTACCACCTTGAATCATTTTCACAGGCATCGCCATCGCCGTCACCATCCATCATGGTATCTGGGCAGTTTTTCACAAACCAATCAGCTTCTTCTTTAGATCGCATTTGAGAGCAATGCTTACGACCATCGCATTTATAGGCTACTGGCTTTTGATATATAGCATTTGTAGTTTGATTATCTTTATATAGATATTTCTTTAATTGAATGCTACCTAGATATGCCACCCCAATAGCTATGCTAATAAAAATTATCCATAGATATATTGGCAATGGTTTTTGCTTGTCTTGCGTTTGTTCATGGTCGGAATAGTAAACATGGATTGCCCTATTTTTATTTTCTTTTTTAACTACCTCGAAATAAACCTCTCGACCTGGTATTGGCTGTTCACCTTTCTGAAAATCCTTAATATGGAAAAATACATCACCAAAATTACTCGTGGATATAAAACCAAAACCACGCTCAATATTATAATTTTTAATTGTTCCTGTTAGTACCACCTAAAACCTCAAATATATATTAAAAGCTATATTAATTATAATTATTAAACCTGAATAAATACTATCTTTTTTTTAAAAAAAAGTTTTAAGGTTTATGGATTTATTATAATTAAAACATCAAAAGCAATTGCTTAAAACTTGGAGTAGCTATTATGAATAATTTTTTCGCTGGTGCTGAAGTCATCACTGTTTTTTCTTTACAAGACGCTTTAGAAGAGGGCGTGATTCTTTGCCTTAGCGATAAAGAAGAACATGCCAAAGATTGCAAACAGTTCTATAAGTTCCCTGTTTATATTACAAGCAACTTGTATAACAAGCACCTGACAGCTGCAAAAGCAATTTTTCCGAATGGTACGGAAGCTGATGCTGAAAAAATCAATGATTTAATGGGATATACCATCTTTGATATGTTGAACATGAGCGTTCGTGGTTCAGTTGCACTTAATGACCAAAGCGTTAAGTTTAAATATGCTCTACAAGATACACCGCATACCTTTTCTGACACCTTAATCACCAATATTGCTACGGTTGGGCCTGGCGTGAATGGTGAGCCTATCATTACTTTTATGATGCCTGAAGACCAATAAACACAACACCTAGCATTGACCAACCAATGCTAGGTTTTTTGAGATCCGAACGTTCATTGAGAGGTATTAAAAATGCAAATGGCTACTATGAAAATTGACAACCTTGACCTATTCGGCTTTGCAAATATGCAAGCAATAGAACAACAAAGAGAAAAAAACGAATTAAAACGTATAGAAACGATGAAGCTTGTCCGTTGTGACTGGTTTATCGCCGTGACATCTACTGGAGAGCTGTTTAAGTACAGTGAAAAAGTACCAGCTAAATATAAGGCGTTTAAAGGCATTAAATTATTCAAGTGCTGGAATGAAGCTACCGCGGATCTCGTGTTAAATGCCGTAAAAGGCGCAATCAAGGGTGATCATTACGAAATACCAGACGTTAAAAAAAGCAAAAAGTTTGCTGTTAATAGCTGGGTAAGAAACATTGATCTAAAGTTTCTACATTTGCCAGTCGGTCAACTCACCAACCTGTACAGGGAACATCAAGAGCGTTTAAGACTGAAGCGTGAAAAAGCCAGACTTAAAGAAAATGAAAACACGTATGACGTAGAACCGCACTAATCACACCCACCAGGAATAAGCACCCATAGCTTATTCCTTTCATAAGATGATGGCCGTAAACGGTGTTTTTAATTGATTAAAAATAACTTGAAATCATGAGCCTATCAGCCGAAATACTTTTACTAAAAAGTTATACAGGCCACATGCACCGATATAATGAATACATCAAAGCTCATTGCTTAAAACTTGGAGATACGACAATGCAACTACAAAAATTTAATACTGGTACTGCTAATGTGCGCCACTTGCTACAAAGCTTCACCCAAGCGTATGACGGTTTACCAAGTTGCGTCATCAATGTGATTGGCTTAGCAACCAAAGCAGATCCGCAGTTTATTTTTAACATTGAACTGGATGTCGTTTTATTTCACCAACATAAGTCACAAGCCTACTGCATTGAAGTCAATGCACCGTTACAGGTTCAAGCCATCGCAGACGCTCACGAATCATTTAGATTCAGTCCTGATGATTCTCATGCATTGATTGAGGGCGAAGTCATGGATGTGGCGATAAATTTACAACACCAAGCCATTAATGACATGATTCAATATGATTTGCTGTCAGATGCAGAACTGGAAAAGTTCAATACATGGAATAAAGGTTTCGCCAGTGCATTACTGACTGAATGTTTTGAAGATGTCGCAGATTTTAATGCGCTGCATAGCTCACATTTTATGGCGAACACTGTTTATTTAAGACTGATTGAGTACTTTAAAAACAACCTGTCATAAGAAACCATTAAACAAATAGAGGGAGATCCAATAAAGGTCTACCCTCTTTTTTTATGCCATTAGATTTAATGACGTATACGATGTTTTTTAATTGATTAAAAAAATATTGAAATTTTTCATTGCCAGTTCCATAAGTAATTTGAGAAAAGTTTTTAAGGGATATTTCACAGATATAATTAATTCATACCTAAGCAATTGCTTAAAACTTGGAGTTGAAGATATGAAAAGCGTACTTGATTTTTTTACAAACCGTTCTAAAACATTAAACATTATTGTGAATCCTGAATTAAATACAGGTCATTCCCTTGCTGATTTTTCGTATAACGAAGAATTGCATCAAGACCTTAATGTATTAACGGTTATTCCGCGTGATCATTACGGAAACTTTCTATCTTTAACCCTTGATGATTGGGGCGTGATTACTTCAAAAGTTCAATTCCCTGAACATCTTGATTTTAATCAATTACTCAGCATTTTTTGGGAAACACAACCCATTTTAGTTGTTACTGACATCGCACGTTCAGAAGTGCATGACAGCGACTTTTTTCAACAAAGCTTGGTCAAACAAGTCAATCTTGCATATAGCCGAGATATTGCCAGTGAATATGCACCAGAAGATGTTCACTACATCTCTCAATCTTTTGATTTAGATAAGCTGATGCGTTGCGGTGTATATCTGCAAGGTCATTGCTATTCAGCTCATGATTTCGTCATTAACAACCATAACCTATTTGAAAAAGACAGCTTGATTGTGCCTGTTTTTAACATCCACTCGACACAAAAAGAACTGCAACAATTTTTTGTGTTTGATCTGCAAGGCAGGTTTTTGGATTGCGTTGTTGGCACTGAAGTTTTGTACTAAGGAATATTGATCATGTCTAAAAAATACTTATTGATTAAATTGAGCTACGAAGCACCAAACAACACCAGTGCTGATGCTGTTTTGCACAATGTCTATATTGATATTAATCACCCTGAAAATCTGGCGATGTTTAGCGAGTCTTGCAAGAATCGCCATGAAATTAATGAAAACCTACCCATTTGCCAGTTAATCACTTCATGGGTTCGATTACTAGGGATCTTCACCATTCTGGACAATTCAGATCAGGACAAAGAAACCCCTGTTCTCATTCAACTTGCTGACGGCGGTACTTTATCTATCGATGGTTGGGAAATTCTCGACCAAGAAACCAAAGATAGACGCTTGGCGTTAATGGACATTGAGCCAGATGAAGAACAAGACGAAGACGACCCTATTTTGTTCGCTCATGAGTATTCAGACTCAATCACTCTCACCAAAGTCGAAAAGCCAGTAGCAGAAAGTGTATATGTCGCTATGCGTAACTCTTACAGCAACAACTTTGATTTAGTTCTTGAATGTATCTTGAATCCTGAAAAACATTACAGCCTATATCAAGGCTCATATGATGGCACTCATGTTCAAGTGATCCTGAATGACTTGGCACTCCTACCATCATGTAAGACACATAAATCAGAAATTGGCGACTATGTAACATGCAATGTACTGGAGCTGTTCAAAGGCTCAATAGATGCGTATGGCGCAGAAAGTGAATTTATTGATTCATTCGTGCAACTCGACATTACACCGTACTTAGATAGCACACTGAAAATGGACTACATCGAATTGCAGTTTAGCTACCAGAGCAACGATCTCATTGCATTTTTTGGGAATGATCCATGTTCTTAACATGGATCTCTATGGAATAGGAGAAAATACAATGTCTGATCATATCTATAATTACATCATCGGCAGAATCGACAAAAGCCGTAAAATTATGGTTCTGGTGAACTACGAATCAAGATCCAATCTGGTGACTCAAGCACAGTTAATGAAAGTCCAATTCCCGAACATCAATACCTTGAGAATGTTCCTGAATGACTTTGAGCCAACGGAAAAACATGTTATCCATTACTCGAAATACAGTAAAGAAATGCCATCAGGTGCAGATGGATATTTCCTATTTTCAGAACATGACCAGCAATGGAATATTTTTGATCCGAATGTCTTAAGTCGGTTTGTTTGTATATACCAAGAATCACCAGAGTTAGATAATTACCAAGATTACATCTGTTCTTGTGAAGTCAAAAACTCACCCACACTTAAAGCAAAACATAAAAAACAAGCATTTATGGAGAAGATGATCTTCACTTCATTGGGTTTTGAGCGTTATTGCCATCATTGCAACGGTTATGAACCACTGGATCGTTTTTATTATCATTCTGATACCAAAACCTATGAATCAGTTTGCAAGCCTTGTTATGTTCCTCATTACAAACCTTACAAGATGAAAAAACTTATGACCAGTACGGTTGAAGAATATATTTAATCATTAACTAGAACTCAAAAAGATGGCAACTATTAATTATTGCCATCTTTTATTTATTTTCTTTAACATATAAATTATAAACCCTAAATATAGGATTCCTTATGACTTTAAGTTATCAGCTTAATGAACTAAATAAAAAACAGAATAAAAGTAAAAATACAAATGAAGATCACCTGATGCATTACAACTTTTACTTAATAAAAGAATGTGATGCAATATTAAAATCATTCGGATATAACACGTTCAGGCTTAGATCAAATGAGATTAAAGGTAGACACATAAATGTACTTTTTCAGTATTGGAAAAACCAGACTCAAAATATTGTTATTTTAAAGCAGAAATATAACTTTTTATTGTGGTGGGCTAATAGTTGCAACAATGTTGGTGTTCTAAAAGAATTATCTGTTTATTTAAATAGCCCATTAAATAAAATATCCGCACCACTAGATAGCATAGAGTCTAAGTTTGGCTGGCATAATAATATTCACCTACCATCATATAAATGTCTTGAATGCGAAGTTCAGTTAGAATTAGTAAATAAATCTTATATATGCCCTATTTGTTCAAAGTATGTTGGAATTAATAGCGATGGTAGACCATTAGGATATATTGCAGATGAAGAACTTAGAGCTTGCAGAAAATGATGTGGTTAGAGGTGGATCAGGAAATTTGAACAACACTTATAAGTGATATTTTGCTCCCCAAATGATGTTATAAACATCAATATATGGAGTATTTTATG
>NZ_KB849754.1:155055-175914 GCF_000368925.1 Acinetobacter bereziniae LMG 1003 = CIP 70.12
TGACCAGCTACCACAACAAAATAAGGTAGCTTAACTAGAGCAGAGTATCACTTATAAATAAGCTTTTAGTTGTTCAAACATGTGGGACCACCTCTTTCAGACACAATAGGGTCAAAAATGATGTTCATGTGCTTATCTCATTTAACAAGTAGACATATTTTAACAGAACACCCTTCAATTGCATAAATTTCATTATGAGACCTTAACAACAATAATTTTCCGCCTCTCCTCATTATTATACCAATATCAACTATCAATAAAATTAGTTACGTTCAACTGATCAAAGATTCATAAAAATATGCAAATATAAATTAAATTTTAAAAAACGCTAATATCATTTCAAATGAAAGAACGGCTTAAAAAACTGCAAAAATTCTGGCCTAATTTAGATCGGTAGATGAGTTTGAGGATATGGTTGTTTAGGATAAAATTATAGATGAAGGACTATTCAAAAATACAGGTGTGATCATGTTAACTTACACAAGTTTGTTACAAAAAGAGTTTAATCAAGAGGAACTTACTCTTATGAAAAGACTTGATTTGAGCAATATTCCTATTACTATGCCTGAAAATCTTGCTCAAATTCTGATTTGGACATCTGAACTTGCACAGTATCATCATGCATTATTCATTCAATCGAGCCAAAAATTAGAGCTTATTTCGGAAAATGACAAAAATAAAAAACAAGAACTCAACGATTTAATTAAATTATACAGAAAAACTGCATTTGTAGAAAATCAGACCAAGGATTTCTATTTAAACAAGCTGTTAAATCAAGGGGAAGTTGTTGTTCAAGGCTACATCCAACATCCTTCAAAAGTACAGACTTCAAAAGTACAGACAAAATATGCAATCATTCCCTATCATGGATATGATTTTATAACCCTCGCCACTCCTAAAATTGTTGCAAAATTTCCTTTACATTTTATTGAAATTAAAAAAGAAAGTATACCTCAAGCATTGACAGATATACATATGGATGAAGAGGAACTTTTATCTACAGTGAAAGATTTTGTGAGATCATTCAGAAAGCTATATAAAGAATGCGCGAGTAAGAATGAATTAATCAAAGAGCATAATACCACTGTACATAAAATTTATGTCAAAATTAAGAATGGAGAAGCTAAACTGATTAAGCAAGATATTCCAATTGCTATTCCCAAAGTTGTGAAAACAGCAACTACTCATCCAATTAATAGCAATAAAAAGCCATTTAAAGTGATTAAAAAGCGTAAATTCACCTTACTTAAATATAAATAAAGTTTATTCTCATTCAAATAATTAGAATAATTTTAAAATAGATAACCTTCTAATCAGCTATAAACTCCTAAGAAATAAAACTAATGCCTACATAATTTATTTTCATGAAAAAACTGACAAAAGACTTACTTTGTCTGTTGGAGAAGTCCTTTAGCTCATTTTTTCACAGTATTCTGCTTAGAAAGTTTTGCTGTAAGTTTTCTTAATGTTATTAGATTCTTTTCATAATGTTTATTTCGCCCCTTTAGTAAATTAGTTAATCGTTGCTGGAATAAGCATTCCTCAAGCAGATTCTTCTGCTTATTGGCAATTTTACGTGCTTCTGAATACAACCATAATGCATTATCCAAAGGGTCTTTGCGTCTAACTCTTTCATCCTGAACAATCCACTTTTTCACATACAGCATCGCAGCAGATATGTCTTGATCCATCAGATTTTTAAGTACATCTAGATCATAACTTTCTGATTTGTCTGTTTCGTACATCTTGTGGTCTAATCGTAAGACTTGCTCATTTCGCTCTTTGGCGTATTGCCATCCTAGTGGCAAAGGTTCGGGTGGCACAAAATCTTGTTGCTCTGTTAATCGTACTGTTCCACGCTCAATGACCTTGGTAATTAAAGCAACCTTGGTCAGTTCTTTTTCATGAGGATAGTCAACAAAATATTGGTCAAAAACAATTTGGGCCTGTTCCTGTCTATCAGCAGCAACCAATGCTCGGACTGCTTTATCTAATAGTTGGATAGAACCCAGAGGGCGTAGAGCAAGAAGCTCGGCCAGTAAACCATTTTCAATAGTAGTGTTTGCAAATAATTTATGATACCTCAATGCTTCTATAAAAAAATCAGCCTTTTCATTCACCTCCTTCGCTAACTCAGCATCTAACTCAGCTTTCTTTAACTTGGACTCAATCTCATTTCGGTGACCCAAAGCTTCCATATTTAAGCTTCGACTCATATTTTGACGATTAACCAACTGATCGCCATATTTTGAAAACAGCTTTTCCTCTTCTTCTAATGCCTGGTTTTCCGATAATTGATCAATTACAATTCTGACGTTGTATTGATTATTTAGATATTTTTCAACATACAAATCCCAGTTCAAATCCCGGTCTTTACGCCATGCCCTATCATCACACCCCTTGCCAACATAAAATACCTCACCTGATAATGTTTCATGTACATAAACGTAATACTTATAATCCATTGCTTTCCCCATAGTTGATGCCAATTTTTATAACGAGTAAATTCAACTCACACCATATTTATTGATATTTTCCCACTATTCATTCAGCATTTTTAGTCTTTATCAACAGACAGAAATCATGCCTTAAATTAGTAAAAATTTTTAGATAATTTAATTTTTAGCAGACTTCTAAATATGTAAACTAAATAAATTCAATTTACTAACAAAAAAAGAGAGGTCAACTCTCTTTTTTTCACTTAATTCAAAGCCTGAACCGACTGCTGTAACCCTTTCTGAATATCTTGAACAAGGGTCAAAGCATGAAATTGACATAGAAAAATTGATTAATATGAACTTTTCAACTCATTTGCTAAAAATGATGCAGTACGACTATCAAGGTTCTGTACTACCTGTTTTGGTGTTCCTGTCACAACAATACGCCCACCAGCATTTCCAGCTCCTGGGCCCACATCTATCACCCAATCAGCTTGTGCAACGGCACGCATATCATGCTCAATCATAACCACGGTATTACCCGCATCGACTAATCGCTGCAATTGAACTAACAATCGATCTACATCTGATGGATGCAAACCTGTAGTTGGCTCATCAAGTATATACAGTGTATTTCCACGCTGATTGCGTTGCAGCTCGGTCGCCAATTTAATACGTTGCGCTTCTCCACCAGATAGTTCAGTCGCTGGTTGCCCTAAACGTAAATAACCAAGACCAATTTCCTTTAATAATTGTAGTGAACGAGCAATCGAGACCTCTCCATCAAAAAAATCACGTGCTTCATTGACGGTCATTTCTAATACTTCAGCAATATTACGTCCATTCCAGCGAATTTTCAGAGTGTCATCATTATATCGAGCACCATGACATGTCGGACAAGGGGCATATACACTTGGCATAAACAATAATTCTACACTGACAAAGCCTTCACCTTCACAAGTTTCACATCGCCCTTTAGCCACATTAAATGAAAAACGTCCAGCATCATAATGAGCTTGGAGAGCTTCAGGAGTCCCAGCAAATAACTTTCTAACATGATCAAATAAACCCGTATAAGTTGCCAGATTAGAACGTGGAGTACGGCCAATTGGTTTTTGATCAACCTGTACCAGACGCTTTATAGCCTCCACATCACCAGCTAGAGAACCTCGTGTAACCTCGGTAACCAACATTCCTTCATTTAAAGGATTATCTTCATTATTGTTTTCAGTTTCAGATTCATTGCCTAAATATGAAAGTACTAACTCAGGTAAAGCTTGAGAAACGAGACTAGATTTACCTGAACCTGAAATACCTGTAACTGCTGTAAGTACACCAAGAGGTATACGAGCATCAATATTATGCAGGTTATGTCGGTAAATATTGTTAAGTTCAAGCCAACCAGAGGGTGTACGTCCATAACTTTGAGTAACTGGGATTTTATTAAATAAATAACTTGCAGTACGTGAAGCTGAAATCTCACTTAAACCCTGAGGTACCCCACTATATAAAATATTACCACCTTGCTCTCCTGCATCTGGTCCAACATCCACTAACCATTGAGCACGACGCATGAGCTCTAAATCATGCTCTACAACAAATACGGAGTTCCCAGCATCTCTTAATTTATCGAGGGAATCATATAATGACTGACTATCTGAAGGATGTAATCCAGCAGACGGCTCATCCAGTACGTAAACTACACCAAATAGCATAGAACTTAATTGTGTTGCTAAACGCAAACGTTGTAACTCTCCAGCTGAAAGAGTCGGTGTGGCTCTATCTAATGTTAGATAACCAAGGCCTAACTGGCGTAATTGATTTAAACGCCCTACCACACCACTTGCTAAACGCTGGGCAGCAATTTTCTTTTCATCTGAAAGTGCTGAAGTACGTCTTACATCTGGAGATACAGAATGCACTGCTCTACCTGTTGTTGCTCGTTCAGATCTATCAAGTTGAGTTACTTTATTATTAGTCTTTTCGCCAGCATCATGAGCGTCGAAATCGCCAAGAACAATGGGTTCAAGCAGGCAAGTTAACTTATCCAAAGAAAGTTGCATAAACTCACCAATATCTACTCCTGCAAAGGTAATAGATAAGGCTTCTGGTTTAAGGCGTTTACCATGACAGGAAGGGCATAATTTTCCTTCCATAAAACGTGAAACACGTTTTTTCATCAACGTGCTTTGGGTATTAGCAAAAGTATGAAGGACATAGCGACGAGCACCAGTGAAAGTACCCATATAGCTAGGTTCTAATTTACGTTTAAGTGCGGACTGAGTCTCAGTGGGACTTAAACCGGCATAGACAGGAACTGTTGGGGTTTCTTCAGTAAATAAAATCCAATCTCGATCCGATTGCGGTAAATCTTTCCATGGTCGATCAACATCATATCCTAGGGTTACTAGGATATCGCGTAAGTTTTGCCCGTGCCAAGCAGGTGGCCAAGATGCGATAGCTCTCTCACGAATACTCAGTGTTGGGTCAGGAACCATTGTCGATTCTGTAACTTCATAAATGTGACCTAAACCATGACAGGTAGGACAAGCACCTTGAGGAGTGTTTGGTGAAAAGTCCTCGGCATATAACATTGGCTGATCGGCAGGATATGCACCCGCACGCGAATAAATCATTCGCACGAGACTTGATAAAGTTGTTACACTTCCAACAGAAGAACGGGTATTACTTGCACCACGTTGTTGTTGCAATGCTACTGCTGGTGGTAGACCATCAATAGCATCAACATCTGGTACTCCTGCCTGATCTATTAAGCGTCTTGCATAAGGTGCAACAGATTCGAAATATCTTCTTTGTGCTTCAGCAAAAATAGTCCCAAAAGCAAGTGATGATTTTCCCGAACCCGATACACCTGAGAAAACAACAAGTGCATTTCTTGGGATAGAAACATCTACATCCTTAAGGTTATGCTCACGCGCACCTCGAACTTCAATACAATTATTAGATAAAGTAATGTTATTGGGTTCACCAAAAGAATGTGTTTTCATGTTTCTACCCTCTATCGCTTAAAAAGTCGTAAGCTAATAATTATTAAAATATTTTCTATTAATTCCTAAAATTAAAGTTAGCTTAATTCTTAGGAATAGATTTACTAATATCTTCTTTTCTTACATTTGTGATAAGTCTTGAACCACGATAACCCACACTATGATTCCACAACCAACTTAAGGCAACGTTTAAACGACTTTGCACACCAATCAAAAAGTAAATATGTATAAGTTTCCAAAACCACCAAGCGAGTACTCCTTGTAGTTGAAATTTACCCATATCAACAACTGCGCGACTACGTCCAATTGTTGCTAGATTACCTTGATGATGATATTTAAATGGCTCTTTTATATCTTTGCCTTTTAATCGATTATCAATGGTTTTCGCAACATATTTTCCTTGTTGTTTGGCGGCTGGTGCTATACCTGGTACTAACTTACCATCTTCCATAGTAACTGCCGCGGTATCACCAATGACGAAAATTTCAGGATGCCCTGTCACAGTTAGATTTGAATCAACCAACACACGCCCTGCACGATCAGATTCAACATTTAACCAACGAGCTGCTGGAGATGCTTGTACGCCAGCAGCCCAAATAATTGTTTTTGCAGGTAGCTGTTTTCCATCATAAACAACACCATCTTCTGAACAACTTGTCACTGGTGTTCCAAGTACAACCTCAACACCAAGTTGTTCAAGTGCCTGACGGGTATAGCTAGACAACTTTTCAGGGAAAACTGATAATAAACGTGGACCGGCTTCAATCAATACCACTCGAGATTCACGAGGATCTATCAAACGAAAATCTCGAGATAACGTATCTTTTGCCAGTTCTGCAATAGTTCCTGATAGCTCAACTCCCGTCGGACCACCTCCAATGATCACAAATGTTTGTAAAGCCTTTCTTAAGATTGGATCTTTGGTACGTTCAGCTTCTTCAAAGGCAGCCAGAATTCGTTCTCGAATATTTGTTGCATCCCCCAAGGTTTTTAAACCTGGTGCAAATCGCTCCCATTCATCATGACCAAAATAAGCATGAGTAGCACCTGTCGCAATAACTAAAGTGTCATAATGCAACTTTTCGCCATCATCAAGAACAACTAGTCGGCTACCCACTTCAATGCCCTGCACCTCTCCCATTAAGGTACGGACTTCAGGACGGTTTCGAAAAATATATCGAATAGGCCAAGCGATTTCAGATGTTGATAAAGATGAGCCTGCGACTTGATACAATAATGGTTGAAATAGATGGTGATTTCTTCTGTCGATAATAGTTATATCGACATTGACACCAGCGAGACTATTTGCAGCCTCTATCCCTCCAAAACCAGCTCCAATAATAACAACACGATGACGTCCTGTAGACTTTACCATGAGTTTATCTCCCTATTTCCTAGCACTTAAGAGCTAAAGCATGATGCACAATATGTGCACGAATAAAGCTCGCAATGAAGTAATAACTATGGTCGTAACCTTCTCTTAGGTTTAAAACTAAAGGGTGATCCATTTCAGTACATACTTTTCGTAGTCTTTCTGGTTGAAGTTGGCTATCAAGAAATTCATCCCCTAAGCCTTGATCAACTAATAATGGAATTTTATGAATTGAATTCTTAACTAATTCAACAGTATCGTATTGTTTCCATGATTCCTGATCAGCTCCTAAATAAGCATTGAAAGCTTTTTGTCCCCAAGGAACTATGGATGGATTAACAATAGGCGAAAAAGCTGATACGCTCAGATATAATTCGGGATTACGTAAGGCAATCGTTAATGCCCCATGTCCTCCCATTGAATGACCACTAATACCGCGTTTTTGTGACGCAGGGAAATGAGCCTCAATTAGCGCTGGAAGTTCATGCACAATATAATCATACATTTGAAAATGTGCAGCCCAAGGATCTTGAGTGGCATTCAGATAAAATCCAGCACCTTGACCGAGATCATATGCAGGATCGTCAGCTACATTTTCTCCACGAGGGCTAGTATCTGGTGCAACAATAATAATTCCATGTTCAGCCGCATATTGTTGCGCTGCAGACTTCGTAATAAAATTTTGTTCTGTGCAGGTAAGACCACTGAGCCAGTACAGTACTGGTAATTTATCTTGATGCACCTGAGGAGGCAGATAAATAGCAAATTTCATCATGCATCCGAGTACTTCAGATTTATGTTGATAAACGTCTTGCCAACCACCAAACATTGCATGATGTTCAACACGATCCATATCGTTTTCCTTATTACAAAAAAGTTGTGATCTCCCTTTATTTTTAGAGAGGTCTTGTTTGTCGTTAAAATGATTATTTTTCTGGTATTACATCACTATGCTTTTGTCTAATCTTTCGCATTGTCCACCAAATAGAAAACATCACTAACGGTACTAATATCGCAATTGTGAATTCAGGCGCTGCTATATCATGAACTGAAGGTATACCTTTCACTAAATATGCAAGTAAACTAACAACATAATAAGAAATCGCAGCAACGGATAAACCTTCTACCGTTTGTTGAAGGTGTAATTGTTGTCTAGCACGATTATTCATTGATGTGAGCAAATCTCGATTTTGACGCTCTAACTCAACATCGATCCATGAACGCAAAAGAGAAATAGCACGTGTTAATTTTTCAGAAAGAGTAGCTTGGCGTTCTTTAACAGATTGACATGTCCTCATCGCTGGAGCGATACGACGCTCAAGAAAGTCGTGCCATGTGCAATATCCAGATATAGACTTTTCTGAAAGTCTATTCAAACGTTCTTCAACGAGTTCATAATAAGCACGACTGGCGCCAAATCGGTAAAGATTCGCTGCCACATTGGCTTCTAGTTCAGTTGCAAGCGTCGTAAGTTCAAATAGCAGTACATCATTATCACGTCTTAATTCTGTTCCTTTATTCATTTCATCAGTGATCGCGGCAAGCCGTAGCTCCATCTGACGTAGTTCAAAGGTCATTGTTCGAATTAATGGCAAAGCAAGTAATGCCAATGTTCGATATGTTTCAATCTCTAATAAACTTTGAGCAAGTGCGCCTGCACGAGCCTCTGTCAAACCACGATCAAGAATAAGAATCCGGGTCAGACCGTCATTATCTTGTCTGAAATCAGTCAAAATAGCTGCTGTTTCATTTTCTACTAGTGAATAGCACAAACTGACTGTATCAAAACGATTTACCAATTTTTCAGATTCAGTAGCCCATGGCAATACTTGCAAGCAGATACCTGAGATAATTTCACCTGGTGGAACAAAGCCATTTTTAAATGGATCTTCACCTTTAGGCAATCCCGTTGGTACATCTAGTTCTGCACACCAAAGATATGTGGAAAATTCTGTGTGTTTTTCACAATGCAAATTTCCTTCATCCCAAGTCAAACCATGAAGTGGTGATTCTTCTTTTTGAGTTTTTTTCAAGCCAAAGCGATCTGATAGTTCATCCAGCGCAATTTGGTCCTTGCTTGGATCTCCCTCTGTCAAGAAAGCTAACTGCAATAAGTTTCGTGGAGCTTGTATTAATAAAGGTGGACGGGCATGTACCTCTCCCACAGCCCTCACTCGATCTGCATGTGCTGGCATACCATATACAAATGCAGTCGAGGAAGTTTGTGGGGTCGTTTTGATAGCGGGTTCTTCTTTCATCACGACCTCAGTTTTTCAAGTTTAATAAAGAGAATTAAGCTTCTTTATACGTTCCTTTCTGCTTAGCTGAATGTGTAGCTAAAGCATCCATTAAGCCCGGTGACAAACAATCATAAGGTTCAAGTTTAAGTTCACGTAAACGATTGCGGATAGCATCCATATTTGATGGAGGAGTTCCACTTTCAATCACAGACGAAACAAAAGCTGCAAAACCAGGAGCAGACCATCCTTCTTGTGGAGAAAGCTCCGTATGAACAAAGTCTAAACCGTAGAATGCATGATCTTTATTTTCGATACGACCAAAAAGGTGCGCTCCACATTCACGACATGCGTGACGTTGAATTGCAGCATTCTCATCAACAATATGAAGCTTTTGTGGATTTGCTACAACGCTTACTTTGTCACGTGGTACAACTGCAATTACAGCGAACGTAGCACCTTCTGGTTTCCAGCATTTAGTACATCCACAAGCATGGTTATGCAATGTTTGAGCACCAACCTCAACTTGAACTTTATCCGTTGAGCATAGACATTCTAAGATTCCACCGTCGAAGTTTTCTTGGCTTGGACGGATCCCATGATCAAGAGAAGGGTGTATATGAATTTCGCTCATTTTACTTTCCTTAAGATGAATTGATCGACATGGTGTGAAATTCACACCATGGATTTTTAATATGAGATTAGTTAATTAGTACTTAATAACCGTACGGATTGACTTGCCTTCATGCATAAGATCAAAGGCTTTATTAATATCATCAAGGCCCATTGTATGGGTAACGAAAGGAGCAAGATCAATCTCACCTTTCATCGCATCTTCCACCATTCCTGGAAGTTGTGTACGACCTTTAACACCACCAAAAGCCGAGCCTTTCCATGTACGACCAGTCACCAACTGGAATGGACGAGTTGAAATTTCCTTGCCTGCACCAGCTACACCGATAATGATCGATTGTCCCCAACCACGATGAGCCGCTTCTAATGCTGAACGCATAACATTCACGTTACCAATACATTCGAATGTATGATCAACACCCCATCCAGTCATTTCAATTAAAACTTCATGAATTGGTTTGTCATAATCTTTTGGATTAAGACATTCAGTTGCACCAAATTGACGTGCCAAGTCAAATTTAGCAGGATTAGTATCAATTGCTATGATACGACCAGCTTTTGCCTGACGTGCACCTTGAAGAGCAGCTAGACCAATACCACCAAGACCAAAGATTGCTACCGAATCACCAGGCTGAACTTTTGCAGTATTATGAACAGCGCCAATGCCAGTAGTTACACCACATCCCAATAAACAAACATGTTCTGGGTTTGCATCTGGATTAATTTTTGCAACAGAAACCTCAGCAACCACGGTATATTCACTGAAAGTTGAACATCCCATGTAATGATAAAGAGGCTGACCATTGTATGAGAAACGTGTTGTTCCATCTGGCATTAACCCTTTACCTTGGGTAGCACGAACAGCAACACAAAGGTTAGTTTTACCAGATTTACAGAATAGGCATTCACCACATTCAGCTGTATAAAGCGGAATAACATGGTCACCTGGCTTAACGCTGGTTACACCCTCCCCAACCTCTATAACAATGCCTGCACCTTCGTGCCCAAGTACAACTGGAAATAATCCTTCTGGATCGTCACCAGATAAAGTAAAGGCATCAGTATGGCAAACACCTGTATCCGTAATTTTAATTAGAACCTCTCCCTTACGAGGCGGTTCAACGTCAATCTCAACAATTTGTAGGGGTTTCCCCGGCTCAAAAGCAACTGCTGCACGTGATTTCATGATGTCGTTTCCTTAGACCAAATGTAGTTTTTGGCACCGAACATCAAGTCGGTGCTGATTAACGAAGATACGATCTAACGATAGAAATAGTTTCGTCAATTGACTTTCTTTGAGAGTTAGTTCTAGTTTCATTATCTGGAAATTCTTCTCGCAAATAACTTTCTAGTACAACCGCCATTAAACCATTTACAGCCCCACGGACTGCGGCTAGCTGATGAAGAATTACACCACACTCAGTACCTTCATCAAGTGCCTGCTCAAGAGCAGCGACTTGTCCTTTGATACGTCTAACACGAGTAAGCGCTTGTTTCTTCTCACGATCATTGTATGGCATATATTCAACATTCTCTCATTTAGATTTAGTCATCATACTATACTCTCTTATCGTTAAACTCATAATACTATACCCCCCCATGGTATAAAAGGGGTAAATTAAAAATAATTAATATTTTTTGAAGAAAATTATCTTTTAGTTATACTATTGCTTTGCATAATTAATTTAATATTATTAAAAATCAGTAATTTAGTAAAAAAATATTAAAAATATATTTTTTAAAAAAAAGAAAATTTATATTAAATATTCTTATATTAACACTTCTGTATATCAAATTATCTTTTAGCAAAAACACGCTTAAAAAATAAATAAATTAAATCAATAATTTATGTTAAAGTAAAAAAAACCTAGTAATCAAACCGATTGTTAGAAAAGAATATTTCAATTGTTTAAATTAAAATCAATTAAAATAAAACCATGATACAAATTAATCTATCGAATTTACTTAATCATTTTCTTTTTAACTAGTATGCATTCAACTTGAATAATTCTTCATAAACAAATTAAAATCCATGACTTGCTGCTGCTCTAACACTTCTTGCTCAAGAAGAGACTTTTGTGCAACTGATTCAAAAAATTGTTTACGCTCATCCGTCAAAACCTGTTTCGAAAAGTTATTCAAATGTTGCTGGCATTGATGTAAAGCGAAGTCATTAAAACCTATATTATGTTGAAACATATATGTTAAGACCTTAGAGGATGGCGTTAAGAATGAATTCTCAATTTTAGCCTGTTGAGCATATATAGCTTCTTTATGTTTATTAATATCATTTGCATGATCGAGTAAATTAGCTAGAGGTCTAATATTAGCCAACAACTCTTGAGCCCAATCATACATAGCAATTGAACTATCTCCATTTTGGAGTTCTAAATTTGGCTTTCGCCCCTTTTCAGCCACAAGGTGAAAGTTATTATTCGCCTGATTAAGGCTATCTTGACTTAATGATGGGCTTTTATATAAAGCACAAAATAATAAAAATGCATCCAAAAAGTAAGCTTGCTCTAAATCAATTCCTAACGAAGAAAAAGGATTAATGTCCAAACAACGTATCTCGACATACTGTACCCCACGTGCATTTAATGCATGAAGCACACGCTCACCAGAATATGGAACTCGTTTTGGTCTAATATTTGAATAATATTCATTTTCTATTTGCAAAATATTAGTATTAAGTTGCACCCATTCGTTATTTTTATGGGTACCAATATTCGTATACAAGGGGTAAGGTGTTTCTAAAGCCTCTTTTATACTATGAATGTATGAATTGAGACTATCAAAACAAGGAGAGATAGTAGATTGTGCACTACTTTGATAACCAATCTTACTCATTCGAAGACTAGTCGCATAAGGCAAGTAGTAAGTGTCATTATCAATTTTTTTAAATTGATCTAAGTTTTTTTTTAAAAAATTTGAATTAACCGCTGGGGATGCTCCGAATAGATAAATCAATAGCCAACTATAACGGTGAAAATTTCGTATCATATCCATATAAATTGATGACCGATCTTTATTTTCGAAAGTAGTTATATTATCTAGTTGGTATAAAAGCTGAATTAATTGCTCAGGTAATGAAAAATTATAGTGAATACCTGCTATACATTGCATGGCCCTACCATATCGAAGAGCTAATCCTTTTCGATAAACGTGTTTAAACTTACCAATATTTGAATTGCCATACTCAGCTATAGGAATCCTTTCTTCTTCTGGCAAAAGAGAAGGCATTGATGAACTCCAAAGGTATTCATTATTTAGTTTTGTATAAACAAAACGATGAATATCATTAAGTTCTGCAAGGACCTCTGAAGCACTCAAACAAGGTGGCGTAACAAATTCCATTAATGATTCGGAATAGTCTGTAGTAATAAACTCATTTGTCAAAGCTGATCCTAGTGTTTTTGGATGCGGTGTAAGCACCAAATTCCCATTCTTCGTTACACGCAAACATTCACGTTCTATCCCTCGCAAACACATAGTCAATAAAGGTAAATTTTCACCTAGAATATTTAGACGATGAGTATAGTGTTCATCAAATATTAATTTATCCATATATCAAACCTTACATTCAAAGTTAATGTGCACCATGAACTACCCTATTAATTAAAGTTACTATAAGAATTCCTATAAAAAGCCAAAGAATTTGGATAATGGTATCTTTAGTTGTCCAACGCTGTTGTAATTGAGGAATTAGATCTGATAAAGACACATAAATAAAACTACTACTAGCCAAAATCATAAGGAAAGGTTGCCATTGCTGTAATCCGGCCAGTAGAAAATATCCACTTAATCCACCTAAAGCTGTCATTGCACCAGCCATAGTAAGCTTTAGTACAGCAGCACTACGATGATTTTTCTGCCTAAGAACTACCAAATCACCCATATGATGAGGTACTTCATGTACAAGAACCGAAGCAGCTGCAATCAGCCCAAGATGTATGTCAACAATGAAAATTGAAGCAATCAAAATACCATCACCAAAACAATGGACTCCATCACCCAATAATAGTGACCAACCATTAGTTGTATGTGGCTCATGTGAATGATTATGCTCATGTCCGTGATGCCACAATTCAGCTTTATTAAGTAGAAAAAAGAAAACTAAACCAATTAGAAGTGCTAAAAAAAGTTGATGTGTATCTATATTGCTTTCAAAAGCCTCTGGTAACAAATGTGTAAAACTTGTTGCTAATAACGCACCAGCTGCTAGACCTAAAAAGCCTTGTTGTACATAACTATCTTGATTGTTAATAGCTGCCCCAGCTCTCGTTACCAATAAGTCTGCGATCAAAACGCTACCTATTCCTACGACCAGAGTGACTAGGGTAATAATGAAAAGTGACATAGATTTAATACATACCTAGTAGACAATCATTTTTAACTAATCGCATATACAAGCCGAAATTCGTTCGATACAACATCAAATTTGTAGATGTTGTATTAAGCAATCTAATATACTATACCCACCTATAGTATAAAAGGGATTTTATAAAAAAGTTTAAGCCACTCAACAATTAATAGGAAATTATTTTAAATTCAATTAAATAGATACAAAAATCATGACATTCTTAATCAAATCTAGTCTATTGAGAAATTTTTATTTTTTACATTATACAAAAGAGCCTAAACAAAGGCCCTTTCATCACTATTCTCTGAGCTCTTAGTATGCTAATTGAATTAAGAATCTAAAAATTCCTGCAATAACCGCTAATGTAACTACACCAATTACCCAAAGTAAGATAAACCATCCTGTCTGTGAAAGTTTCATACAAACTCCTAATGATAACCAGCATCACCAACACGAACTTTACCTTTAAAAATCCAATATGAAAAAATGGTATAAGTCAGAATAATAGGAATGAGCAACAGTGCACCAATCAAAGCAAAAAGTTGACTATTCGCTGGGGCTGCAGCCTGCCAGATCGTTACTGAAGGTGGAATAATATAAGGCCACAAACTAATTAAAAAACCTGTATAAGCAAGGAAGACTAAGCCTAACGTATAAATAAAAGGACTAAGTTCTTTCTTTTGTTTACATGCCCGTAAAGCCATTCCCGTAAAAATAAGTACTAATACAGGAATTGGACTAAAGTACATTAACTGAGGCTGACTAAACCAGCGTTCAGCAATTTGCGGTTGTGAAAGTGGTGTATAGATAGTAACTAATCCAAAAATAATAAATACTGAAATGATCAGTTTAGGCATCATTGAAAACATTTTTTCTTGAATTTCAGCATCAGTTTTATAAATTAACCATCCACATCCTAAAGTTGCATACAGAACGACTACACCAATACCAGTAAACACAGAGAAAGGTGTCAACCAGTCCAACTGCCCACCAGCATAAACACCATTTAAGGTTTTAATACCCTGAATATATGCACCTAGAACTACACCTTGAAGAAAACCTGCAAATACTGAACCACTAATAAAAGCTTTATCCCACAGATGCTTAGTACGGTTTGCTTTAAATCGGAATTCAAAAGCAACTCCACGAAATATTAATGCGATCACCATCAAAATAATCGGCATATAAAGTGCAGAAAGAACTGTTGAATAAACTAGCGGAAAGGCAGCAAAAAGCCCCGCCCCACCAAGCACCATCCAAGTTTCATTACCATCCCAGACCGGAGCAACGGTATTCATTAGCACATCTCGCTCATTGGAACCTTTAATGAAAGGAAATAAAATTCCGATACCTAAGTCAAACCCATCTAGAATGACATAAATCAATACACCAATTCCAATAATGACAATCCAAATAAGAGATAAATCAATCATGGCGATTCTCCCGTATTGATTCTAGTTTATCTAAGCTTCCTTCAACCGCACTCATTGGTCGCATCGGTGTTTGACCAACATCAGCATGTTCGCCTGAATGTACACTTAAGAATTGCGGGCCTTTATGCATTAGCTTTAACATGTAATAAATGCCAATACCGAAAACTACAAAATAAACCAGAACAAAAATAATTAGAGTTATTCCAACTTGCGATGCGGATACGGGTGACAACGCATCTTTAGTACGAAGTACATTGTAAACAACCCAAGGTTGACGACCGACCTCTGTTGTAAACCAACCAGCTAGAAGAGCGATAAAACCTGACGGACCCATATATAATGCAAAACGTTGAAACCATTTACTTTCATATAAACGGTCAGAACGACGCAGCCATAAGCCTAAGACGGCTAATAGCAGCATTAACATTCCCATACCAACCATGACACGGAAACTCCAAAAGATGATCAAAGAATTCGGCCGATCTTCAGGAGCAAATTCTTTTAAGCCTTTGACTTCACCATTTAATGAATGTGTCATGATCAGACTACCTAAATAAGGAATTGATACTCCATATTTAGTACGTTCTTCTTCCATATCAGGAATACCAAATAAATATAAAGGCATAGCTTCATTTTTATTTGTTTCCCAATGGCCTTCAATTGCAGCTAATTTGGCAGGTTGATGATGTAAAGTATTTAAACCATGATTATCGCCCACTAAAATTTGCAAAGGTGCAAGAACCATAATCAGCCAAAGAGCCATTGAAAATGATGTTTTGACTAAAGCATCTCTACGACCTTTAAGTAAATGCCATGCTGCTGTTGCACACACTAACAACGCAGCAACCAAAAATGCAGCAATAGCCATATGTGTAAAACGATAAGGAAATGATGGGTTAAATACAATTTCAAACCAGTTTTGGGGAACAATTATTCCATTTTCGATACTAAAACCTTGGGGGGTATGCATCCAACTATTGGATGCTAAAATCCAGAACATCGAAATACATGTTCCGATCGCTACCATTAAGGTTGCAAAGAAATGAGCTCGAGGACCAACTCGTCCCCAACCAAAAAGCATAATACCCAAAAAGCCGGCTTCTAAGAAAAAGGCGCTTAAAACTTCATATGCTAATAAGGGGCCTGTGACGCCTCCTGCTATTCTCGAAAATTCACTCCAGTTTGTGCCGAATTGGTAGCTCATGACTACCCCAGAGACCACCCCCATGCCAAAGGCAACAGCGAAAATTTTGATCCAAAATTTAAATAAATCTTGATAAATAGGATTTTTGGTTCTTAGCCAACGCCATTCTAAAACAGCTAAAAAACTTGCTAGACCAATTGAAATGGCTGGAAAAATGATATGAAACGAAACGGTAAATGCAAATTGAATTCTTGCTAATTCTAGAGCAGTAAGTCCTAAAGTCATACTACCACCTCTACTTTGAATTGATTGAAGTAATAAATCACACTGATATTTCGTACTAATCACATTTATAAAAAATGTGATTTATATGAGGCTTGATGAAGTAAAAGCGCAAATTCTTTTTAAGTTTCTTCAAAAATATTGTCATGGCGAAGTCCTTACACCAATGGTATAGAATCTATATGCAACACTTTTAGATAGGATCAATCTTTAAAATTAACGAAGGTATGACTTAATAACAGCAATTGTCTCTTCAATTGATTTCTTTTGAGACTCAGTTAGAGCTTCATTTTCTGGAAACTCCTCTCTTTAATAACTGTTAAGAACCATTGCCATCAAACCATTTATCGTTCCACGAACGGCTGTCAACTGTTTCAATAACTCATCACCACTGTTACCTTCATTAAGTGTCTTTTCAAGTATTGCTACTTGTTTCTTAACACGCTTAATCCGTATAAGTGACTGTTTTTTATCAATATCGCTATATGGCATATATTCAGGTTTCCTTGTTCCCACGAAATTAATATACTATACCCACCCATAGTATAAATAGATAAGCATAGAATTTCTATACTTCAATAGGCAAAGCTTGAAGAATAACAATACTTAACTTCTGGTTTATTTTAAAATTTAAATGTATTCAACAATATAGGCTTGATAAAATACTTTTTTAATATACATTTTGATTTATAAAATATTGTTAATGATTATATCCACTAAAAACAATGATATCCAATATCTGAGAACCATTTATCTCAAACCCTTAGATATCAATGCTCTTTCAATGAATACTGTATCATTACACTTATGTTAACAATTTTATGTCAAATATAAATAAATTGCCGATATAAATTATCTAATTGATGACGAATTTTTTCAACTTCTCCTTCATTTCCATTATCTTCAAACGTAAGTAGTTCCTGTTCTTTGCTTGTAATTTGTTGACAAAGTATTGATAGATTCTCACAGAAAGCTGCTGAATGTATTGGAAGTACCGCTTCTTCATTTTTATCAGAAGCTAATTTACGTTTTGATGAAACTGGTGAAATTCCATTTTCTTGATTAAATAAAATTTGTCGTTCTCTTCGATGAGCTGTTTCATCAATAGCCTTCCTCATTGCAGCAGTTACATTATCTGCATATAGGATAGCTTTACCATTCTCGTTACGAGCAACTCGACCTATCATCTGAAGCAGTGCCTGGCTCGAACGTAGAAAACCAGCTCTATCAGCATCAAGTATAGCGATTAAAGATGCTTCTGGAATATCCAAACCTTCCCGTAAAAGACTTACACCAATTAATATGTCAAATTCTCCAACGCGTAAACCTTCAA
The DNA here is from genome assembly GCF_000368925.1 of Acinetobacter bereziniae LMG 1003 = CIP 70.12. Taxonomy (GTDB): domain Bacteria; phylum Pseudomonadota; class Gammaproteobacteria; order Pseudomonadales; family Moraxellaceae; genus Acinetobacter; species Acinetobacter bereziniae. The sequence continues at coordinate 173,299 of NZ_KB849754.1, forward strand.
TAATTTTAATCCGGTCTTCAGTTTTTATATCCGAATGCATATATCGAACTTGAAAACCTTTATCTGATATAAAATCATGAAGCTTTTCAGCTCCTACCTTCGTTAGAGTTGTCACTAGAACTCTATTGTGATTGTTAACGCACTTTTCTATTTCAATGAGCAGATCATCAATGTACCCTTCAGATTTTCTTACCTCGACTTTAGGGTCAAGCAATCCCGTTGGCCTAATCATTTGTTCAATGATTCTAGGCTGAGATACACGTAATTCATAATCTCCTGGTGTCGCAGAAACAAATATAGTTTGTGGCTTAATCCTTTCGAATTCCTGAAAATTTAATGGACGATTATTTTTGGAGGATGGCAAACGGAATCCATATTCAATTAACGTTTCTTTACGACTCTGATCTCCACGATACATTGCTGAAATCTGAGGAATCATGACGTGCGATTCATCTATAAATAACAATCCATCTTCAGCTAAATAGTCGAGTAAGGTAGTTGGCGGTAACTTCGCATCACGTCCACTAAAATAACAAGAATAATTTTCCATTCCCGAGCAATAGCCTAATTGCTGCATCATTTCTATGTCATTTGTAATTCTTTCATACAAACGATTCGCTTCTGTAAAACGGTTTTCTTTATTCAAATACTCTACTCGCTCCTCCATGTCAGAAAGTATTTTTGGTATTGCAGTCTCGATCTGATTTTTTGGGGTCGCAAAAAGCGTTTTAGGAGAAACCAAGTAATGATCTATTTCATTTAACTTTTTTCCCGTGACAGGATCTATCCACGTAAGAGACTCAACTTGTCCATCAAAGAGTTCGACGCGAATTGCATGATGTTCTGAATCAGCAGGAAAAATATCAATGATGTCTCCTCTAACCCTAAACATTGCACGCTTTAAAGTTTTTTCACTTCGTTCATACTGTAATAATGCTAACCGATGGATAAGCTCTTTTTGTTCAAATTGGGCACCTGGAGCTAGTGGAATTTGCAAGGTTTTATAACTACTTGGATCACCTAAACCATAAATTGATGATACAGAGGCAACAACAATTACATCCCGACGCTCTATGAGGGATTTAGTCGTGGATAAGCGTAGTCTCTCTAGATGGTCATTAATTGCAGAATCTTTTTGGATAAAACGATCACTACCAGGGATATACACTTCTGGCTGAAAATAATCATAGTAAGAAACAAAGTATTCAACCGCATTTTCTGGAAAGAAACGCTTCATTTCATCGTATAGCTGAGCCGTCAATGTTTTGTTCGGCGCTAAAATAATAGTAGGTCGTTTCAAGCGGTGAATAACATTTGCCATGGTAAATGTCTTACCAGAGCCAGTAATCCCTTTTAAGGTTTGATGAGTTGCACCATTATCAATACCTGAGATCAATCTTGCGATAGCTTCGGGTTGATCCCCAGCGGGGATATAATTTGAATGCAAAATAAATTTACCGTGTGGCATTGAAATCCCTCTATATTTAACTACCTTAAGAAAAAATCTGAATCATTAACAACTTAAGATGTACAAGCAATATTTTTAATATAATACACAATATCAAAACAAGTTTAAGTCATAGTATTTCTTATGTTAATCCGTTGAAATACATAGCTTTAAATGACAATCAAATTCTTTCATTCTTAGATTTGTGATGTTCTTACTATCGAATTCTTTTTAAAGAAAGAAGATAAATTTTACCTAGAAAATATCTTTAATCACATGATTTTGCTCAGCATATTTCTGTAAATATTCTATAACCAAACGACGATGACATTGATGTGGTAAATCCTCACTACACAGTAAACACTCATTTTCAAATTGTTGCAGACTTATATGTTTTTCTATATTTCGCCGAGCCATAAGGTTTAAAAAAAGATCTTTATAACTATCCCAAGGCATATCGCCCTTTTTATAAGGCTTTAAAATTTAATCTGTAGGTGCCAAATCAGGCACATGTTCATAATCACAGTTACATATCTCCCGTAAGAAAAATTTCAAGTCATCACGCTTAGCAAACCCTGCTAGTTGTGAAACGTTATTAAGGCGAACATCGATAATTTTTTTAACGTGATTTTGCTTTATTAGATTAAAAAACTTGTTTGCACTTTTTTTAGTAAAACCAATGGTATATATAGTCATAATTTACCTTCTTCTAATAAATTTCTTCATAAAATATTTGTTGAAAATAATTGAACAAATATGTAAGTGTTATTGGCTTATCTCATGTTGGTGGTAGTGAATTGCATCAATTGAAATGGGTCTCTGAAATTCATTTCAGGTTACATGCTCAACCTCACCTATCCTTTTATGCTACGAAAATGACTATAGCAGCTTGATGAATTGAAGTTGTTTCTCGACCTTCATTCTAATAATATTCATATATTCACTTGATTTTATCGAAAGTATTTTGATCATTCAAAAATTTATCTAACAATAGGAAATCATCAGTGCTTCAAATTGGTTCAGGTAAACTCTTTACGAGAGATGTCGAATATCACAATAAGTTAAAAGGTGTCATAGAGGTGGATCAGGAAATTTGAACAACACTTATAAGTGATATTTTGCTCCCCAAATGATGTTATAAACATCAATATATGGAGTATTTTATGGCA
>NZ_KB849754.1:177009-210572 GCF_000368925.1 Acinetobacter bereziniae LMG 1003 = CIP 70.12
TGACCAGCTACCACAACAAAATAAGGTAGCTTAACTAGAGCAGAGTATCACTTATAAATAAGCTTTTAGTTGTTCAAACATGTGGGACCACCTCTAAAAAAAGCACATTATTTTTTTGATAACTTATGGCAAAGAAAGTTAATTACACACCCGAACCTAACAAAAAATCAAGCAAGAAGATTAGGATATAAGTGGTTATCAGAAAAGTTAAATATATCGCACCATTTATGCCACATTGCTTTTTTTGATATAGATCTATGTAATCAGGTTATTTTAATATGTGAGCCTTATTTTATTTCATTAAATAGAAATAATTGATATTACTTTTATTCAACGTATACGGTGATTTTAATTGATTAAAATATTTTCATTGCTGAACCACTACCGTTGTTATATTCAGCTTCATTTATATTTTAAGAAAAAGTTATAAACGCCACTTAATAGCTATTATGGAATCTCAGATGTAGAGCACACGGCTCAAAACTTGGAGATTTTAAAATGTCACATTTCACAGTTGCAGTAGTTACCACCCCTGATGGTGATGTTGTAGATGCCCTAGAACCATTTTACGAATTTGAATGCTCAGGCATTAAAAACAAATATTGCATTTCAGAATCATCATTGGACGAAATTAAAGACCAATACGAATCGACAGAAATCACTTTGATGAAAAACTCAAAGCCTATCTTAGATGATGGTGAAGAACGCTATGCGTTTCTTGACGACCCTCGTTTCGTGCGTGATGCAACAGACTTAGAGCTTGATGCCATCAAAAACAACAAAGGTGATATTTTTGCTGACTTCCCGAACGGCGGTGAGCATTTATCAGTGGTACAGGTCAAAAACGATGATGGTACGTACTCAAGTCGCATTCGTGATTTAGGCATGTTCATTCAATGGCATCAAAAAGATGTGCCATGTACTGAAGTGTTTGAGCTTCAACAGTTCATTAATTGGTATAACGAAGAAGTTACGCCAACTGTTTTGACAGGTGAAAAACCTGATGAAAGTTGGACAGAATGGATAGAGCTTGATGCTGATGGCAAAGTGGTCGATTACTTCACCACCACCAACCCGAATCCGAAATACGATTGGTATGAAATCGGAGGACGTTGGAAAAACATGCTGTTGCGTCTTGATGGACGTAATGTGAATAGTTGCCCGATTGGTGAGCTTGATTTTGAATCCGAAATCAACCGTTTAAAAACCGAAGCCAACCGTGTTTATGACTACTTTGAAAAATGTATCGGTGATGCTTCACGTACTTGGCGTCCATTAAGTGAATTGTGGGCTGATGAATCAATCGAAACAGTCAATGAAAAGCGTGACATTTATCATAACCAAGATTCAATCAAAACAATTAGAGCCAATGACACTGATAAGTTTTATGGCTTGAGTGGCTATGATTTTGATGAATTTTTGGTGAGCCGTGAAGAATTCGTAGCTAAAAAATCAGCAAACCCATTCGGTACATACTGTTTCTTAGATGCGACCAGTGGTGATGAAATAGGCGACTGGACAGGTTCAGAGTGTTGCATGTTTGGACAGGATATTCGCAAGGAAGAAGATTGGGAAAACAAAAACCAAGCCTTGCTCAAGAGCTTTCCAAGCGACTATATAATCACGATTGTTGATTGCCATATCTAAAACCCAAACAGGGATAAGCGTAAAACCTTATCCCTTTTCTTTTGGGCATTTTTTAAAGCGCATTCGATGTTTTTTAATTGATTAAAAAGGTTTTGAATTTTTAAATTTTAAGAAAAATTAAACAGCTATTGCGCTTTGTATAATGAATATAGATTTAATCACTATCCTTAAAGGTTTTAATATGTGGAATACATTAGTTTTAATTCGTAAAACCGCAACGTCAAAAGAAATAAAAGACAAAGCTGATATGTATTTAAGCCAGTTAAATACTGCAACCATTTCAGCATCTCTTAAAGCTGAAATACTCTCTTTTATCGAATCTGTTTTAAACGATTAATCAACTTAGGCTCAACGCCTACAACTTGGAGAAACCCCATGAATTACTACAACACATTCACCATTCCATGCAATTTTAAAGTACAGCACATTGAAGATGGTCAATTTGTCGTGTTTTTTGCTGATGGCACTCAGTTAAGTTACCAGATTGAAAACACCAGCAAGGTTAAATGGATTGAACCTGAAGCATTCAGCTTAGAGCAAGTACTCCTAAGCTCAAAAGAGCCAATCAATGCCGATGATATTGACATCATTAAGTATGCTTCATACCGCTTAATTGCTGACACGCCATTGATTGATGATGATGGTAGCAATCCTGAGCCTGATTGCCTTTACTGCAAAAAATCTAGTGACACTCTTAACAGCCTCATACTTCAAGTCACTGAAGCACATACCCTCCCATGTTGGCTACTGACATCAAACGGCGTTCATATCCTAGATATTAATGAATTGACTGAAGTTTAATAACAATAACTAGTGAAGCATGTCTATTGCTTCACTTTTTGGCAGTTGAAAACCGCATTCGATGTTTTTTTAGTTGATTAAAAAAAGGTTTAGAAATTTGGTTGTGGCCAGCGCTAGATCTGGCGCACCAGGATCAATGCTTATTTTTATGGTTCCTTAATTGCTTCCATCATTTTAATAGCATCCTCATTACCATTTTTAGCTGCTATCTGTTAAAAGTCGCAGCAAGGATCAGTAAAACAATAATAAATAATTTCAAAAAAGTTTTTTGGTTTAGGTTCTATCTTAAAATTAACAATTAGAAGCACAACGCTTAAAACTTGGAGTTGAAATGGCTACTATTAATGAATTATTGAGCAAAAACCTTGATCGCAAATATGGTCCAATTGAAGCTCATGAAGTTATAGAACTTGTTCGTGTAACTCGTGCGCCAGAATCAGTAAATAACCCTTCAATGCCATCAGTTAGAATTTCTACTGCAGATCTGCACCATATGGTTGAACAAGCTAAAAAGTTCAATTTGTGGGAGGAATGGTCCACCAAGGTTTTAGCAACGCGATGGTGAGAAATCAAATACAGTGACTCACTTGGTTTTTGCTGAAGACTACTCAGGATCTAAATTGGTTCGTGAGAAAAACCAGTACTTGTGCTCAGCTGGAGGCTTATTCCCTGCAGATGAAGCAAAGAAAGAATTCAAAATGAAAGTAGGTGATGTTACCGTGGACACGGTACCGCACCTTGTTACATGTAAAGTGTGCCTATCACGTATTTTTACGCAACTAGCATTAACTCAATCTAATTAATCAAATTTATAAGGTGTTCATCATGAATAACAAAACAATTGCCAAAAAAATGATTAACCAAGTTAAATCGGTTATCACTGACCCACAAGCAAAAAGCTTGTTGGCTGCTTATCACGTAGAGGCGTCATTTACCCACTTCTACGAAACACACAGCCACATTTACCTGGTTGGTAAAGACATTACTGCAGTCATGGCCAAACATTTTCCATACTTCACGTTTAAGACTCGTGATAACAAGAAAACCCGTCACGGTATTGGCGATGGATCGATGTCTGATTGCTTAAACAAGCTGCGCCGTGTGTATCGCTTAGAAATAAAAAAACCGATTAGCGAGAAGTTTATCGCTGAAGTTGGTGCACCGACTTTCACAAAAAGCCAATCTGTAAGTCCTGTTGCTTATTTGATTGATGAAGTTGTGCAGCAAGAAACAGCGCCGATCGCACGGTCTGACGTTCAAAACAGTTTTCATGATCTTTTCAATTAATTTGAGGCTTACTCAAAAGTGTGAGAGAGACAAAATGACAAAACGCTGTTCTGGTGATGTGAAGTCACCCTGGTTCTTCATCGAGGACCAAATCCCAAACAAAGATGGCACGGCGTTTATTGTGTGGGATGAATTCTTAGACCATGAAATTAAACCTATCCGCTGGAGCGATAAGATCCGTGACTATGCTTCAGGTGATGTCGAATGGAGTGGAAGCTTCTTATTTTGGCGATATGATGATGGTACACCAGCTGAATCACCAAGAAGCTATCAGCAATCTTAATTTCTTATTTTGGAGGTAAAAGTACTTATATTTCCGAGGGTGTAGCCAATTGGTTTTGAGATCTGATCAATCTCATTAAAGCAAAGGTTTAATTCCTTGAATGTCAGTTCGAGTCTGACCATCCCCGTCATTGCCAACAAATTCCCTCAAATGAATCAATTGAAGACAATCATACCAGCCTCACTAAAATAGTTACGGCTTTGACGTTCTGACTTAGGTTCCCAATCTCTATTTTTCAGATTACATGATCCAGCAGCAATTTTAGCCTTGCCAAACTTACTTTGAATGCTTTGAAACGCCGTCATTAACGCTTGCTCTTTTTCAAGCTGCTCTACGTCAGTTAGTAGGCCGATCGTGCGATGTTCTTCTTTTATCAATTCACACAACATCACGCCACATTTCTTAAACTCTATCCCCTCTTTGTACAATTTATCAATCAGTGATGTGGCAGCTTTAACAAGTTGCATCAAATTGTTTGTAGGTTGGGTAAACGTGTATGTTAACGACTTGCTGTAATACGGTTTTGACTGGTCAAATGGGTTGGATTGCAAGAAAACAATCAGAGATCCGCAAAGCTGGTGTTCATCAACAAGCCGATTGAATGCATTATGGGTATATTTGCTGACGGCTTCTTGAAGAATTGAGAGCTCAGTAATTTTCTGGCCGAAAGATTTGCTCGAGACAATCTGTTGTTTCGCCTTAGGTGAACTTTCAAATTCAAAGCATGACTGGCCAAGCAATTCTAAAATCGTACTTTGCATATTCACATTGAAGAGTTCACGCATTCGATTCGGGTTGGATGTTGCAAGATCCAGCACAGTTAAAATCCCCATGTCATTAAGCTTTTTAGCGTACTTTCGCCCTACACCCCATATTTCATCAACTGGCATGCTTTGATAGTAGCTTTCGACATCTACCAGGCTCATTGTCACTAAATTACAGATTCCATTTAATTCTGGATTCTTTTTGGCAAGGTTGTTGGCCATTTTACTTTCAGTCAGTGTTCTACCAACACCCACGCACGTTGTTAAGCCAATAAGCTTATATACTTGATGCCGAATCTCCCGTGCCATTTCAGTAGCATCAAAGTTTTTAGTAAATTGAGTAAATTCTATAAAGCCTTCATCAATGCTGTAAATGCTGTAACAGCTTGGATCTACAAAACCAGATAATATTCCATGAAAACGGCGTGACATTTCGCCATACAGCGCAAAATTGCTCGATAGCACATGAACGTTATGTTTATTGATGATGTCTTGGACCTTAAAGAGTGGCGCACCCATCGGGATTTTTAAGAGTTTAGCTTCAGCGCTTCTCGCGATGATTGTTCCGTCATTAGAGCTTAAGACAACGCATGGTTTACCCTTTAACTTAGGGTTCCAAAATGCTTCCATCGAACAATATGCCGAATTTATATCAACATGAATAAATACCCGGTTTGTCATTTTCGTGCGTCTTTAATGATGTAAGTCACTACGCCCCACACAATCAATTCCTGTTCAGGTTTTAGAAAAATATGTGAGTGCTCTTGGTTTTCTGCTTTAAGCCAAACTGGAGGGATAGATTTTGCATCTGGACCAAAAATTTCATTAATTTCACCAGCTGACATTTGCTTGGTGATCATCAACCGCTTAACGGTAAAGTCTGTTTCTAGCTGAGCAACAATAATATCTAGATGCTTGGCATTGAAGCTTCTATCGATTATGAGCTTATCGTTAATATCTATACCAGCATTTAGCATGGAACGAGAGCCTACTTTACCAATAAACGTAGAGTACTCATTGGTGATCAGCATTTCGTTGAGATCGACCGACTTTTCAATAAAATCTTGTGCTGGTGAAGGAAATCCAGCTGATAATAATTCAGCTGCAATAGGAATTTGTAAAAGCGAGTTAGATCTGACGTGCTCGAGGTCAAGAATATCGCTTATCTTTTTATTTGCACCGCTAAATGCGATAACTTTCGTTTCAGGTTTTCCTGACGTTGAACTGCAAGTAGACATGAAAAAAACCTTACTATGATTTGAGACCCATTGTATTGAGAGCTGTATGTTTGTTCAAATATTTCTTAAAAGTTACCAATACACAATGGGTTATCCTTGGAGTTAGAATAAAGATCGTCTATCTTATGAATAATAAAATTTACACGTAATATGTCAGAGATGATGCCAATTATTCATTACTTAACAGTACAGGTTTGCAAACGGGTATTCATAGAGCCTAACTACGGCGTAATGCGTTCTAATGATCCATTAGTTATAGATCCTGATCTATCAATGCAGCCATTATGTTTACTTGGCATCTCCGTCAATGATTTTCCATTAAATTACACGGAATATTATGAAAAAAATGACAGTAGTTGTTCCCTGTCAAAATTCCTGAAGACTTTTTGGAGCCGTTACTACAAGACTAATGGCCCAAATATTCCATTAGTTTTTGGAATACCAGATATCCTGGTTATCGATCATCGTGTGAAGGATATTATTAATCAATCATTTTATAGTTGGTTAGACTCGAATAATATTCAATATGAGTTTTCTGATAGTAAGAATAAAAAAGCTATTGCTAATTTTCGTCAGCATCAACACTATCCTTATATTGAATGTTACTCTGAGATAGACGTCCTAGATACATATAAAACTAAAAATGAAGAATATGCCTTACCTTTATCCGTTCTAAACACGATGACTAACTATTTAGATAGTGTTTTTCTCTTATCAAAGCATCGTAAAACTTTAATAGCGTATACCAGCAGACCTATTAAGCATCCAACATTTACAGAGTGCTGTCCTAACGATCTCCGACTATTTGACATTACACCTTTAGAAAGTAAAGCCGATAGAACTTTACAGGATGCATATTGGGTTAGCTCCGATTTAGAAAATGGCAATTATGGATACTTGCGGAATAGACAAGTGAAAGAAGACATAGATTGCACCAGAGAAGATAAAAAAGCTTTTTTGGCCCTAATAAAATCATTGCCAGTTACTCAATGGATGGATATTTTTACAAGCAATCAGATTGAATTATTGAATCAATTAAAAAAACAACGATACAAAGACACAATTGATATCGATCAGATTAATTACGCAGATATGTGTTTTAAATTAGGGTTAAGTAGGGATTCTCAATACACAGTTTTAGCACTGGAGACATCTAAATTAAAACGTTCTGAAATGATTGAACTTTGGGATCAATATTCTCATGGAGGTGATGTTAAGTACTCTTGTGAAATTATGCTTCCTGACTGGTACTCTTCGCGAAATGATAAAATTTACAGATATTTTTATTTATCTATGTGGAACAGCAGCATTATTTTCATAAGTGAATCAGGATCTCCAGCAACAAAATGTTTTGATCAAGATGAATGCATTAATTACATGTCAAAAAATCAATTCAAAATACATAATTTAAGTAATATCGTTGATATACGTCACTTTGATGAATTGCTATTAAACAACAGGCAATATTTATTGAACATCGTTAAAGAAATGGATGCTTTTGAACTTTTAAAGGACCTAAATACCGTATAAAACAGAGTGTGGAAACACACTCTGTTTTATAGAAAATGATTTCTATTGGATATAATTGGACAAGTAATTATAAATACTCGGATCTTCAATATCCGATGGGAATCCACGATCACAGACAAGGATAAACTTATTCCCCTGCTTTATAATTAATGGCTCTGTTCCATCTACTTCGTCTAAGTCTAAATGCAAATTTTCACAAACATATTCGTACATTGCTTCTTTAGAGATAAAATCTTTCAAGCCAAAACAACTTAGGATTGTACAATCCATCTCCACTGATTGATCAACAGAAAAACTGCTGGTATGAACGGCGTTATACACAGGAATTAGTATCTTCCGGGCGCATTGAATCCCCTATAAAACAAATTCTTCTTTTTTAACGCTGTGCCATACAGCCCGGTTGAACATTTTAAGCATAGGTTTTATTAATTATTAACTGTAAAATATTATAGTTTAAACATCAATATTAACTACTTTTAATAGTTAGGAACTCCAGTTTTATCAGGATAATTTTTAGATCATGAAAAATATTAAGTTAGTACTAAGCTCAGCTATTCTTCTACCTCTTGTTGGTTGTTCCATTCTGCCTCAACCGGATGAAATTACGCCAAATCAAATGCTGAAATATCAGACCCCTGAGAACATAATTAATTCCAAAAACCTAAATGGGAAAGCTGGGACCGGTAAAGACTATATGCTTACTGGATATAAAGAAGCTCTTTTACCCCATTCATACATTAATAATTTATGTAAAAGCCAGAATGGATCGTTGAGACAAATTCAACGTTCTTCATATGCCTATTTAGATAAACGTAATAACCCATCTCCTAAGACTATCGGGTCAGAACTCGCACCTCACATTGGTATTTTTGAATGTAATGTAAGTTCACCCTGGTATGTAAGTATTGAACCATTATCAAGCCGATACGGTGGTACTAACAAAAATCTAGACATCATTTCGCTAAAAACAAAGGTTATTGATCGATCTTCACTTAAAGGTCATATTGATTATTACAACGTTCATAGACAAGAAGAACTTGAACAAGACAAGAGAAAATATAATGAGCGATTACGTCAAGAAAATGAGCGTCAACGCCAGGAACAAGCTCAAATTAATGCAAAAAATAGATTTATAGCTGCAAATGCCCCTACAACAAAAGACATAGGTAAAACTATCTGCAATGAAACAGTATTGTCTGCTTTTACCGGTATATACGTATTTGGGCAACCTAATTTTAAGCAGACCAATGGTACGGTTATCGCAAGTGTAGAAGGCTTTTCTAACGATCAGAAAAATATCAAAATCAATATCAAAGGCTTTTTAAATACCCAAAATGGAATCTCAGCTGGAAGTGATGTGTTGTACAACCAGATCCCACTTGAAGCTGGTAGAACGGTTTGGGACAGTAAAGCAAATTGGTTTAAGTGTAATTATTAATTTTATTATCTAGCTTAAAAAGAGGTCATTAGGGACCTCTTTTTTTAACTCATAATTTATAGAATGCAAATAGCCTTATGAGGCCAGACTATATTCCTGTTCATGAGTAAAGTTGGCCAGAACCAGTGCATAAGATAAATCAGGTGGTACTGAGTTACCGACCATACGATATTGGTCTTGTTTAGTTAACTTCAATTGTTGGTTATTTTCATCATGTCCATAACTGAAAATATAATCATGCGGAAAGCCTTGAGCCTTATAAAGTTCAAATGGTTGAAGCATTCTAAAGCCAATATCTTCAATACAATAGCGTTCACCATTGATTTCAATGATTCCAAATTTTTCAAAAAGTTCATTTTTGAAATTTAACCCTTCAGTAAATCTCGTTAATAAAGCTCGTACCTCTGCAAATTGATTTACTGTTGTGAGTGTATGCATAGGTTCATTTAACTCTTGGCCAGTACATCCATTTTTCATTTTTGAAAGGTGACAAACATATAGTGAGTGGGTACCGCCTTTAGTTTCAGCTGTAATTGTCCTCAAAGGCTCACCGATCGGCATTGATCTCCGACTTGATCCATTTGCACATTCTGTAAGAATTGGAGCAGCTGCATCAACGATATATGGCTCTGGATTATGAACGATATATTTCAAAATACCGCGAACAATACGCTCTAACGTAGCTGGTGCCAGTGCTTTTTTTCTTTTAAATATACTAGGGCAATCAAAACTTAGATCTACGCATTCAGCAGCTGTACGCCATGGCAATAAACGTCCCTTTTTTACAAGACTGGTATTAGGATTACCATGGGTTTCCTTTGGCCATACGATTGGCAATCCATCACGGCGAGCTATTAAGAAAAATCGATTTCGTATAGTTGGTGAACCGAAGTCACATGCTTTTAATTCTTTGTATTCAACTGAGTATCCTTGATATTTCAATGCATTTACAAAGCAATTAAACGTTCGTCCCTTACGCTTTGGGCATGGACGTCCATCTTTATCAAGGTCACCCCATTCTGCAAACTCCGTTACATTTTCAAGCATTATTACACGAGGTCGAACCTTTGCTGCCCAGCGCAATGCAATCCAGGCCAATCCCCTAATGTTTTTATTGAGAGGTTTACCTCCCTTAGCTTTGGAATGGTGTTTACAGTCTGGGCTCAACCAGACTAATCCAACGGGTTGATTACCAGTGATTTCAACTGGATCTACATCCCAAACACTTTCACAATAATGTTTTGTAAGAGGATGATTTACCCGGTGCATCGCCAAAGCTTTAGGATCATGATTAATAGCAATATCAATCGGTCTCCCAAATGCACGTTCTAAACCGGTTGATGTTCCACCACCCCCGGCAAAATTATCAACAATAAGTTCGTGTGGTAATAAATTAAACATAATATAAACTCCAAGTTTTTGGCTTTTTGCCACTAAATTCGTGTACGCGAATACTGTATGAATACTTAGGCAAGCATTAGTTCATTTATAGAATCAATGGCTGCCAAATCATCATAATCATAGTAAGCATCATCGATGGCAGACGAAATTTCATATTCAGAAACTCCTGAATTCAGAGCGAGTTTTAAAAGATTCCGGTCTAATCGGTCATATTTGTTTGAAAATGCCATCAGTTTATGGTCATGCGCGTTATTGGCCATAAAGAATGAATATGCAAAACCAACAGGCGTTACACTTCGAGCATTTTTAGTGGCCAAGCTTTTCCCACCATATAACTTGTGCATTTTAGATCCCTCTATAGGCTCTACTGGTGCAATAGGTAGGTCAGCATTAAATCTACCCCATAATAAGGTTTTCTTAGTGTAAGTATCCCCAAAATGAAACGGATCAAACGACAGACGCCACGGCGACAACCCGGTTAAGCTCGCAATACGCCCTACTGGATTCTCAATTGCCCAAATATTCGGTTTAAAAAATTCAATTGTTCTTAAAGTTTGGTACACCAGCTCAATACTGCTTAACGTGCGACCATCAGCATCTTTGGCGGTAAAATGTCTTGCACCAGAAACAGCAAAGTCAGTACATGGGCATGCAGCTAAAATCGCATGAACGTCCAAACCATCAAAGCATGCAAAAAGCTCGTTAAAGAATTCCACGCTGAAGTTATTAATATCGCCAAAATAAGGATCTGCCTGTATATCAAAGCGAAATACTTGATAGCCAGCATCAACCCATGGTTGTGACCATGTGCCAGACAAATCAAAAAGAGAAATGACAATTTTTTGGTTGTTTTGGTTGCGGATCGTTGGATCTAGATATTGGTTAAACGCAACGTTTTTCCATTGTTCTAAACGCTCTAATGCGGAAGATCTGGACATCCAGCCATTAGCTTCAACATATGCTTGTGATTTCTTATTTAAGCGAACAACTTCATTCTTATGCGGTGCATCAAAGATGTTTGAAATCTTAAACTCAGCATCAATAAAACTACTTCTTGCATCCAATAAAAGCTTATTGAAAAGTTGCAATTGTTCATTATTGTTTTGCGTTTTTACTAAATCCACGACCGACTCCAAGTTTTAAGCAATGAGCTTGATTACCTAATTTTAGAGTAATTTGTATGAATATAATTTTTTTTAAAAATAGTTATATGTCTATTCAGTTGAAGACGATTATCTACCATAAAGCTTATTGAGCTTTTCGGATGCTAAATCACTAAATTTGACGTAAATTGTGCTGGATGTCTTTGCCAATTTAACTTCAAGATGCTCATTAATCTGGATGTAAGCACCTTTACTAATATTTAGATCTTTAGTTAACTCCTGGATAGCCTGATCAAACCTATTCTCTTCTATCTTTAATAGTGAATATTCATTACTAATATTCAAATTAATAGATTTAGCGACCTGTTCAAAAGTGCGAATCATATTAAAACATAGGTCTATTTTTCTTTTTTTATTGATGCCAGTGCCGTGTATACGGGTTCTAGGAGATTTCTCGACAAACTTAAAACTCCATATCGTGTCGTATATACCAACTTGATTTGCCAAAACATCAACAAGAGAAGCGTTGCTAGATAGATTATCCAAGTCAGCAAGTGCTTTTCTTACCATCTTTAGTCCGAATACCTTACTGTTATGAGTACAATACTTCGTATAAAACCTAGTTTTTGCATCTGATTGGTGATTTATCTTAATAACTATTTGGTTATAAACCTTAATCCAATAAATATTACTCAATGTTAAATACAAAGGATCTCTTTCAGGCTGGCTTTGAATATTAGGAAGTATTACATTGAGGTCTGAGTGCTGGTTGAGTTGTAGTATGGATAATTGTATTTCTGGATCAAAAGAAACAAAGACCTTTCTTGCTTCAAGTAGCGCCGTAGTCTTTGTAGAAAACTCCTTAGAGAGCTCTTTTAATATTTGTTCTATTTCAGACTTCATCATAGTCGGTTTAACCAAAATTATCGAACAACAATAAGTAAATTAAAATAAATAGACAATAGAATGTTGGACACAACTATTAGCTCACCACAAAGCTCTTCTAGAATCAACATTTGAATACATCCTACGATTGAATAGACGAAAGGCCTGTAACCAGGCCTGGTAAATGATTACTTTGTATAAATCACATTCTTATATTGTGTTTGGAGCTTGTAGAACTCACGGCGAGATAGCTCTTTAGGGTTTTGAGCCATGATCGTATAAAACTTACGAATCTCTTGTTCCTTTGTTTCCGATGGTTCACTGATCTCAGCAATACGCACGGTTTCATACCAGCCGACTACTTGGCCATAGTCTTTAGATGCGATTTGCGCCGTAGAATAAAATACATAAGAAATAATGATGGTTGCAACACCAGTAATCGCTAACAACGTAAATGTCGTGCGACCCCATGCAAGAAGCTTTGCTTTGTATTCATCAAGAGCAAGCAACCAAGTACCAACCATCGCAAGAGCTAAAATATCACCTAAAATCATTTTGGTTTTCCTTAAATAAATTCACATTTCGCTTTTAATTATAGAAAATAAAACCCTTAAAACTTTTTTTCTAAAAACAATTATTCTTTTCTTAAAATATTTAAAAAGACTTATAAAACCACTTTAAGTTTGCTTAAAAACGCATACGCTGATTTTAATTGATTAAAATAAAACTCACGTTTTAATTTTTAGAGAAAAGTTAAAACCTTTTAAGGATTGATACTATGTATCTATTCCAACAGATAGGCGATCCCCTATGCACTCATTACCAGTTGACGCTAAATCAGCAAAACATTTTGCATCGAATCCTTTAAGTGATTGGGCAATAGGACTTGTCAAAGCTGATGCGGTGAATAACCACCTTAGTTTTGATGCTAACTGCAACCTTCAGTTAAGCACCGTTTTTGATTTTATTGCGATTGCGGATACCGAAGCAGAAGACTTTGAATCGCTGTTTTTAAAAGAGTTTGGTGAGGATTTCACACCATTAAGTCACCTTGAATATGAATCAGTGAATAGCTTGGCTGAAATGATTACATCGCAATATGACACGGCGATCGAAACCGTTAGACACATCATTATTGAACGTGAATTGAACTAAGGATCTGGACGCATGAATAAGCTTGTACTTGCCATTGAGTCAGGGCGTATTACTGACGGAGAAGTTTTATTTTTACAGTTGAATCAGCTTAAATCTGGTCAAATACCCGATATGGTAAGTAGACAGCAATTTGCTGAATTATCTGAAATGGTCAATGCCTTTCAGGATGTATGGATGGATGAACCAGTATCTTTTTTTCAGCCTATCCAAGACTGATGTGTGCTGAAAAAACAGGAGGTTTTAACTTGGTAAACTAAACACACTCATCAGGAGTTTACCATGAGCAAGAAACACAAGACTTACACCACAGAATTTAAAGCTGAAGCCATCAAATTAATTGAAGCCAATCAAGGCAATGTCTCGGAAACGGCTTTGTTGCACAAACCTATCTGTAAAGGGTTTTTCAGCGATATAATTTTCAAATGAAGAAGCCTACACACAAAATCTACCGCACAACCAATTGGCCCGCATATAACCGAGCACTCATGAGTCGAGGAAATATTGCCATTTGGTTTGATCCTGCTACGCAATGATATGCTCCATCAAAAGGCAAACAAGGGCGAAATCAAATCTACTCCGACGCAGCCATCCAATGCTGCTTAATGATTAAATCCTTATTCCGTCTGTCTTTACGTATGGTCACTGGCTTTGTGCAAAGTCTGATTAAACTTTGCGGATTAAATTGGATAGCTCCAGATTACACCACGCTTTGTAGAAGACAAAAGCATATTGATATTGTAATCAGCTACCAAAAAAGTAGCGATGGGCTGCATCTACTCATGGACTCTACAGGCATGAAGTTTCTAGGTGAGGGCGAATGGAAACGCAAGAAACATGGACCTGAATATCGTCGCCAATGGCGTAAACTTCATATTGGTATAGATGCTAAAACCCTGCAAATACGAGCAGTTCAGCTTACAACCAATAATGTCAGTGATTCACAGGTGCTTGGTGATTTACTTAATCAGATTCCACAAGATGAGCGGATTAACTCTGTTTATACCGATGGAGCTTATGACACCAAGCAATGCCGTCAGGTCATTGCAGATCGGCAAGCGCATGCGGTGATTCCACCTAGAAAAAATGCGAAACCATGGAAAGATACAAAGAGTAGCTCGCTAGAGCGAAATGAATTACTTCGAACAATTAAACGTTTAGGCAGGACACTATGGAAAAAATGGTCAGGCTATCATCGGCGAAGTTTGGTTGAAACTAAGATGCATTGCATCAAATTATTAGGAGATAAACTCAGTGCAAGGAGTTTTGATAGCCAAGTGAATGAGATCCATGCACGTGTAGCAGTCCTTAACAGATTTACGGAATTAGGTCGACCACTTACCCAAGTTACGCCTTAAATTTGGCTCAATTAGGGGCGCTTTGCATTTCAAATCTTTGTGCAACAAAGCCGAGCATGTGCTGTTTGTGATAAATTGAGATTATGTTGAGTGAGTTCTCTAATAATTCTAAGTTGTTGAAAGTTCATAATTTGGATATAGAATATAAAAATAAGAGCAAATATATAAATAAATGCTCTTTTAGATGATCAATGATTAACGCATTGTGACGAATTCTTCAGCAGAAGTCGGATGAATTGCTAAAGTGTTATCGAAGTCTTTTTTAGTTGCTCCCATTTTTAAAGCAACAGCAAAGCCTTGCAGAATTTCATCCATACCGTATCCAATACCATGAATTCCGACCACTTTCTCATCAGTTCCTACACAAATTAATTTCATTTTTGTGAGTTGTCGATGTTCTGTTATCGCTGTATACATGGATGTAAAGGAAGAACTATAAATTTTGATGGCATCTTTACCAAATTTTTCTATGGCTTGATCTTCGGTTAATCCAACTGTTCCAATAGGTGGGTGACTAAACACCACAGTCGGAATATTTTCATAATCTAAATGTTCATTTGGCTTATTGTTAAATAAACGTTCAGACAGTCTTCGACCCGCTGCCACAGCAACAGGTGTTAACTCGACTTTACCTGTAATATCACCCACTGCATAAATGCCAGACTGTGTTGTATTTTGATATGCATCAACATGAATAAAGCGATTCTCGTTCAATTGAACTTGAGTCTTATTAAGATTGATCGCTTCAGTTGCAGGTTTTCTACCAATTGCCCAAATCAAGCAATCTACACTATGTTCTGTACCATCTTCTAGGTGTAATACAAGTGAGTTATCTTGAACTTTAGTCACTTTGTTAATCTGACTATGAGTATGCACGTTAATATTTTCACTGCGCATATTCTCTAATAGTGTTTTACCAAGGAAATGATCTAATCCACGCAAAGGCTGATGTTTACGAATAAATAATTGTACATTCGAACCCAATGCATTAAGAACACCTGCCAATTCCACAGCAATATAGCCAGAACCAACAATAGCAGTCCGCTTCGGTAAGTGTTCTAATCCGAAGAAACCATTGGAATCAATACCATATTCAGCACCTTCAATTTCAGGTTTGAATGCTTGAGTCCCCGTAGCAATTAAAATATGGTCAGCTGTGTACGTTTCACCATTTACTTCAATTGTTTGAGCATCTAAAAATTTTGCAAAACCTCGAATGACATCAACATTATTTTTAGCTAGTCCTGTGTCATACGATGTATGTATTCGGCTGATATAGGCTTGTCTGTTTTCAACTAATTTCTTCCAGTTAAAGGATTTCAATTCTGTATTAAAGCCATAGTCAGGACCATATTTATGAATCGCATCGGCAATTTGAGCTGAATACCACATCACTTTTTTAGGAACACATCCTACGTTGACACAGGTTCCACCAATATCACCCATTTCTATCAGTGCACATTTCTTACCATACATGGCAGCACGATTGACTGATGCAATACCGCCACTGCCTCCGCCAATCGCAATATAATCATAGTGTTTAGACATAAATGAAATTCCTGTTTTTTAGATTTAAAAAGTTAATGATATACGCTGAATTATCAGGAGACTTTCCCTTGGGAGATTCTAGGCAGCCAACTTATAAAAGTCTTCGGCCATTTGATTTGGTGTCTTAAAACCCAAACCCTTTTGAATTCTTCGATGATTATAAAATAATTCAATGTATTTTATAATATCTGCTTTGGCTTCTTCTCTGGTTTGATAGTTGTAATGATGCACTAACTCATTTTTCAGTATTCCCCAAAAGCTTTCAATCGGTGCATTATCGTAACAGTCTCCGCGCTTGCTCATTGAACCTTGAAAACCATATTGCTCAAGTATATTTCGATATTCATGGCTGCAATATTGACTTCCTCTGTCTGAATGCACAATCAGTTCTTTGGTTGGTTTTTGATTGTGAATAGCCATATTTAGCGCATTACAAACAAGCTGTGTTGTCATGCGCTCATTTAAGCTATAGCCAACCACTTGCTTCGTGTAAAGGTCTTTTACCGCTGCTAAATACAGCCATCCTTCAACAATCCATATGTACGTAATATCACTTGACCATGCTTGATTTGGTCTAGTCATTGAGAATTGTTGCTCCAGCAGGTTTTCATAGATCGCTCGATTATGGTCACTATTCGTAGTCCTTTTAAAACGCTTGTGTCGCTTACAATACAGGTGGTTCAGCGCTTTTATCTGACGTACAGCGTACATACTCATTTTTATGCCCTGAGCTTGTAAGTATTTGGTTAATCGAATATAACCATAGCTCTGCCTTGTCTCCTCATGGGCTATTTTCACCAATATCGTCTGTTGATTTCGTTGAATCGTTCTTTTGCTCACGCCTCTCTTGAGCCAATCATAAAAACATGAAACTGAAACATGAAGTAATCGAGCCATTAAGGTAATTGGAAAAGAATATCTTTTTTGTTTCATATAGGCGTACCTTACTGACTTTCTTTGGCAAAGTACGCTGCTGCCTTTTTAAAAATTCACGTTCCATTTCAGCTATTTTGAGCTGTTGTTTGAGTTTTTTATTTTCTTCGAGTAGAGCGTTTAGATCAGGTGAATACTGTTTTCTACCTGCTAAAGTTCCAGCCTTTGCTTTGGTATTCCAATTTGAAAGAGTTTGCATTGAAATGCTAAGTTGTCTAGCTGTTTCCGAGACATTGCCTTGATTGGCTTCAATTAATTTGATGGCTTCAGCTTTAAATTCTGTGGTGTAAGTCTTGTGTTTCTTGCTCATGGTAAACTCCTGATGAGTGTGTTTAGTTTACCAAGTTAAAACCTCCTGTTTTTTCAGCACACATCAACCTGAGCTTCGCCGAATGGTCGAGCGTGTTCGGCGACGCCAAGATGACCACCGCCCTGCTGGATCGGCTGACCCACCACTGCCACATCGTCGAAACCGGTAACGAGTCCTATCGCCTGCAACACAGTAGCTTGGCGGCCCAGGCCAAGATCAAATCACGGGAGCGAAAGCGTAAGGGCGGCCAGGAACCGGAGGACGATGAGCCGTTCTGATTTCATGGCGACGACGGCCTGCTACATGGCTGCGTGTGGCAGGTCTTAAACAACTGAACTGGGCTAGCGAAGGAGTGGGGGCAACAGCAGCTGCGCTGGTAGACTTATCCACAGTTGCTGGTAACAAAATCAGCAATCCGCCCTGGGTCAAATTTCAATCGGCAGGGTGGGTCAATTTTCCATCAGCGCCAACACACTAAGCAACCATCAGAAAATTTTGACTGTACGCCAAAAAATTCGCATCTACCAGCATCTAAACAGGCGTTGTTGATTATCATAAAACACTGACACTGTATTATATAATCGTGCTTTTGTGTTATTTTTTTAATATTTACTGATTACGTACTTGCTTAACCACTCAGTTGCGCTAGAATTAATAGACGCGAAATTTAAATCTCTAATTTTCCAACACTTAGTAAAACCTCGTTTGCCATCCCACTACCATTGTAGGAGCAAATCAGGAGACATAAAAAATTAGCGGTAGCGTGCCTGGCCCTCTAGATAAGTATTGGAGACTGTAATGAAGTTTGAAAAGTCACAGACAGCAATCGACCACCTGACTCCCGAGCAACACCGAATTACCCAGGAGGCGGGCACCGAAAGGCCCTTCACGGGCGAGTACAACGACAACAAGGAGCCTGGCATCTACGTCGACATAGTGTCGGGAGAGCCACTGTTCGCTTCGACGGACAAGTTCGATTCGGGTACTGGCTGGCCCAGCTTCACCAAGCCGATCGTTTCGGCAAACGTGAACGAGGTGCGGGACAGCGCACACGGCATGGTCCGGACGGAGGTCAGGTCAGTACACGCAGACAGTCATCTCGGCCATGTGTTCCCCGATGGTCCTTCCGACCGCGGCGGTCTGCGGTACTGCATCAACTCAGCGTCCCTTCGCTTCATCCCGCGCGACGAGATGGAGTCCGAGGGATACGGTGAATATCTCGATCAAGTAGAGGAGGCTTAACATGCATCAGCGCGCTGTTCTCGCAGGAGGATGTTTCTGGGGCATGCAGGATCTGATCCGCAAGCGGCCCGGCATCATCTCGACCCGTGTGGGTTACACGGGCGGCGATATTCCGAACGCCACGTATCGTAATCACGGCACGCATGCCGAGGGGATCGAGATTGTCTTCGACCCGACAGTGACGAGCTACCGGAACATCCTGGAATTCTTCTTCCAGATCCACGATCCGACGACGCTGAACCGCCAGGGCAATGATCGTGGGCTCTCCTACCGGTCGGGCATCTATTATGTCGACGAGGAGCAGAAGCGCGTCGCCGAGGATACGATCGCCGATGTGGATGCCTCGGGGCTGTGGGATGGCAAAGTGGTGACCGAGGTCCAGCCGGTCGGCGAGTTCTGGGAGGCCGAGCCCGATCACCAGGATTATCTGGAGAAGCGCCCGGGCGGCTACACCTGCCACTTCGTCCGTCCCGGCTGGGTGCTTCCGAAGCGCCAAAAGGTTGACGACGTACAGCCAGCGGCCGGGACCGCGGCGGAATAGGCTTCACTGCCGTTGCCACTGCGCCGGTCCGGTCCGCAATCTTCGTGACCGCGTCGTTCAGCGACGCGGTCATCGAACCCTACTTCAGAGTGACGGCTCGTTCCAGTCAGTCGCCATCGCAACACCAGGATCGCAGATTTATGCCAGACCTCTCGTCCTTTCCGATCACGCAGCGCTGGCCGGCATCTCATCCCGATCGCCTGCAACTCTACGCAGCCCCTACGCCCAATGGCGTCAAGGTCTCGATCATGCTTGAGGAGACTGGCCTGGCGTACGAGCCCCACCTGATCGACATCTCGAACAACGAGTCGAAGGATCCGGCGTTCGTGTCGCTGAACCCGAACGGACGCATACCGGCGATCATCGATCCGGCTGGCCCTGACGGTAGACCCATCGCCTTATGGGAATCCGGTGCGATCCTCCTCTATCTGGCCGACAAGACGGGTCAGTTCATCTCCACCGAACCAGGCCAGCGTTACGAGACCCTAGCGTGGGTGTTCTTTCAGATGTCGGCCATCGGGCCGATGTTCGGACAGCTAGGCTTTTTCCTGCGATTTGCCGGCAAGGACTATGAGGACAAGCGACCTCGGCAGCGCTTTGTTGATGAATCCAGGCGTCTTCTCGGGGTCCTGGATCACCGGCTGGAGGGCCGCGAATGGATTGTCGATGATTACTCGATCGCGGACATTGCGACGTTTGGCTGGGTGAATGCGCTGGTCGAATTCTACGCAGCGGGCGACATCCTCGGCCTAAGCAGCTATTCGAACGTGCAGGCATGGCTCGAACGCGGGCTGGCGCGACCGGCTGTACAGCGTGGCCTGCGAATTCCTGCGAGGCCTGCATGACCATTATCGCCGCATATTATTACAACGAAGGTAAGCGAGTCCGTGAAATCAGGCTCGATGAGCACGTCGAACTAAACGAGAATCGCTCGGGCTTCTGCTGGATCGCGCTTAGCGAGCCCACCGCAGACGAACTCAGCGCGATCCAGACGACGTATAACCTCCATCCTTTGGCGATCGACAACGCCATGCACCCGCTGTGCCCGCCCAAGCTCGAGGTCTACAACGATGAGTTGTACGTCGTCGCCCAGACCGCCGAGCTGGTCGGCGACCGGATCAGCTACGGCAAGATGGCGATCTTCACCGGTCACAATCACCTTATCACCGTGCGGCACGGCAATGCCGGAGCGCTGGGCAAACTTCGGGAGCAACTCGAGGCATCGCCGACGCAGTTCGGCAAGGGTGTCGACTATGTGCTGCACGCGATCTTGCACCGAGTGGTCGACCAGTATCTGCCCATCTTCGAAATGATCGAGGACGACGTCCTGGCGATGGAGCGACGGTCGCTGCACGATTTCCTCGGGCCAGAAGAGGTGGCGCGAATCTTCGAACTAAGGTCCGAACTCACGCGGTTCCAGCGCACGCTCGGGGCTATGGCCGAGCTGGTGCGAAAGCTCGTTCGCGGCCACTTTCCCTGCATCAGCGCCGAAATGACACCATATTTCCACGACGTCGCGGACCATGTCCACCGCGTGCAGTCCATGGTCGAAGGCCTCCTGCTTGTCCTGTCCACGGTCTTCGAGGCCAGCAGCCTTCTGGAAGCGCAAAGGATCGGTGTGGTCACTCGCCAGCTCGCGGCCTGGGCGGCGATCTTGACGGTCCCGACGGCGATCGCCGGAATATATGGCATGAACTTCAAGCACATGCCGGAACTGGACACGCCATATGGCTACTTCGTCGTGCTCGGAGTGATAGCGGTGTTCTGCCTTCTCCTGTTCATGCGCTTCAAGAAGGCCAAGTGGCTATGAGTAACGCACTTCGCGAGCTTCTCCGTCCGCCGAGTCACAGCGCGCTTTGTGCGCGAGCGTGTCCAATCCAGTTCAAGATGAAGGTGCTTCCATGACCTCCCAGGTGACCGACGTTCTAGAAGCAGTCCAGTCATTCATCGCCAACGGCTATGACCGCGAATACCGCGTCAAGGACGGCAATCTCGTCGATCTCGAACTAGGGTCAACCCTCGATGCATGCAGCATTCGCGTCGATGCGGCGTTGCGCCTCGAGAGCGGGGACGACGGCGAAGATGCCTCCAACATCTACGCGATCACCGATCCGGCGACAGAGCATAAAGGCCTGTTGATCGACGTGTTCGATGAAATCTGCTACCGCGACCCAGTTCAAGAGTCGGGACCTCAATGTAGAAGAAGTTGACTAACGAGCATTCGCGTCATCCGATCAAGCAAGCTGGAGACATTTATGAAAGCCATTGGTTACAAGGTTCCGGGACCCATCGCCGCGGATGCCGCGCTGGTCGACATCAATCTGCCTCGGCCTGTCGCTGCAGGATACGATATCCTGGTTGAGGTGAAGGCTGTCTCGGTCAACCCGGTCGACTACAAGGTCCGCAACAGCACGCCGCCGGCAGATGGCGATTGGAAGGTGCTGGGATGGGATGCCGCCGGGATTGTGCGCGAGGTCGGCCCCGACGTCACGCAGTTCGAGTTAGGCGACGAGGTCTATTATGCCGGATCGATCACACGGCCCGGTACCAATGCGGAGTTCCATCTCGTCGACGCCCGGATTGTCGGTCACAAACCTGCGTCGCTCTCCTGGGCGGAAGCGGCGGCGCTGCCGCTGACGACGTTGACGGCCTGGGAGGCGATGTTCGACCGCCTGGACGTGGCGAAGCCCGTACCCGGTGCGGCGGAGGCGATCCTCATCATCGGTGGCGCGGGCGGGGTTGGGTCGATCGCCGTCCAGATCGCGCGACAGCGCACGGACCTCACCGTCATCGCCACAGCCTCTCGACCGGAAACCCAAGAGTGGGTAAGAGGGCTTGGAGCTCACCACGTCATCGACCATTCTCGTCCGCTCGCGCCACAGATCGCCGAACTCGGCATCGGTGCTCCCGCTTTCGTCTTTTCGACCACACATACCGAGCAACATGTCGCCGACATCGCCGAACTGATCGCCCCACAAGGACGGTTCGGACTGATCGACGATCCCAAGGCATTCGATATCATGGTTTTCAAGCGCAAGGCGGTGTCGATCCACCACGAGCTGATGTTCACGCGGTCGATCTACGGCACGCCCGACATGAATGAGCAGGGCGAGATTCTGGATGCGATGGCAGCGCTGGTTGACGACGGCAAAATCCGCACGACGCTGACCCGGCGACTGTCGCCGATCAATGCCGCCAATCTGAAGACGGTGCATGCACTGATCGAAAGTGGCGCGGCTAAAGGCAAGATCGTCCTCGAAGGCTTCTAACGACCGCGATCGCCAAACATCTTGTCCAACCTCAAAAAGCCGAACGGGTTATGCCCCAGCGATGAGAATCCCATGACCAAATCTATTGCCACCGCCTCGATCAACCGCGAAACCGCAGTCGCCCTCATCGACGCGGCGCTCGCTGCGGCCCGTGCCATCGGCATCCCGGCTGCCGTCGCCGTCGTCGACGCCACCGGTAACCTGCGCGCGTTCGAGCGCACCGACGATGCGCCGTTCCTTACCGTCGATGTTGCCATCGACAAGGCCTGGAGTTCCGCCTCGTTTGGGTTCCCGACCCATGTCTGGAACGACTATGTGACCAACGATCCAAAAGTGGCGCCGCTAGCCTATCGCCCTCGGATGGTCGCTGTCGGCGGCGGTTATCCGATTCTGGAGGATGGGAAGTTGATCGGCGGCATAGGCATCTCCGGAGGCAACTATCAGCAGGATCAGGATGCGTGCGTCGAGGCACTCATGAAAATCGGGTTCCAGTTGCCAGCCTGACGACTGTGAGGCCATCACCGGTGGTAATGGCCAACAGATCCAACCTTTGAGAGGCCTAATGATGGAAGCGTTCGTCGTCTTTACGCGGGAAGAAACCAGCGACCCACATGCACTCGCAACCTATTCTGCAGGCGTCGGACCATCGTTCGATGGTCACGACGTTACCTTTCTCGCCGCTTATGGCGCGATCCAGCATTTGGAGGGGCCGCCCATCGAAGGGGCCGTAATCTTGCGTTTCCCGACGATGCAGGCCGCTCGCGACTGGTATGACAGTCCCGCCTACCAAACCATCGCTGCTCAACGCTTTGCCGGTTCCCGTTACCGCGCCTTTATCATTGAAGGGCGGCGGTGACATACCGACAGAAGCACTTCGGCGCTGACCACGAGGTATCGGCGTGTGAACTCGCATCTTGGGAATCTGTGGGGGGGACCAAGACAGCGGCGCTAGGGGCTCATATCGTCGATCGGATCAGAGAGTTGCTCGGCGAGAATGGGTTATCTATTGCCGAGCTGACGGAGCGGAGCCGCCCTCTCCCAACGGATTGATTCAATCGTTGACGCTCCTCCTATCCGGATCCGGGTTTTCGCACGCTGATCAACAGAGTTACAGCGCGCAACGCCTGTAGTGGGCATCAGGGGATGGGTGGCAATCAGGATGATTGCCCACCTTCCAACGATTAACCTTGCTCAAGTTGCTTCACTAGTCGCTCCGCGTCGAGATGGAAGTCCGAGAAAACAATGCTACCGCCAGCGTCGATAACCGTAAACCACGGAGTTCCTCGTGTGCGGTAGTCTTCCATGAAGGTTGGAAACGGCGAGCCGGTCGGTTGCTCGTCGTGACCGAAAACGATAGGAAGCTCATACTTGAGCTGGTTCACGCGCAACTTCTCGAAGGTATTCTCATGCGTTCCTTCGAAGACGGTCTGGATCACTGCGAACCCCACGTCTTTTGAGCTCAACGCTGCATGCAACTTTTGTAGCGTCGGAAACCCATGCAAATGGCAACCTTGGCACCAATGCTGGAAGGCAAACAAGATTTTCGGGCCGGGCCCGATATCTGACAGTTTGAACGGCGCGATACTTTCCCCATCTTTGCCAATCCATTTTTGCACCCGCAGCTCAGGCGCTTGTCGTTCGATCTCGTTCATCTGATCCTCCAACCCCGATACAGAAGCTTAGTGGATGATCGCGCGTCGCGACGGTGCGCGAACGTCCGACCTTATTTTCCCTATTTCCTGAAGCCAGAATAGATCAGATCGACATTTCGTCCTTAATATACTCAAGCTGCCGGCGAGCGCGAACTGGGCAACCATGCGCTGGTGAGCCTTGAGCTTTGCACGCTGCCCATCCGTTTGAGAGCGAACCTGCAACTTCCGCTCCGCATACCGCAGATCAGCGTACGCAGCCTTGGGGTTATCTACCCTATAGCCATTGGGTATTGGGAATCATGCTGGCCTGACGCTATGTTCGATACGCGATTTTTTACGATGATAGAGCATCTGTATCTGATTTTTAGTCGATTGGCTTATTCGGCGGATGTGCGGGCAAATGCTTTACGCAGAGTACTGAAATGAAGGCCGGCTTCGGTCTGCCGTATCGAGCAAGAGGGGTCACTATGGTCACCAGAGGTTTCACCGGTCGCGGTTCAGGCGACCAGTCCGATCGGATTCCGCCAGGTCAGCATCTGGTGGAGGATTTCCCTGTTCTGTCGGCCGGCCCTACGCCGAGGGTAGAGCCCTCCGACTGGAAATTCACAGTCAAAATTGGTCCGAAGCCCGTCAAAACGTGGAATTGGGGCGAATTCAACACTCTACCAAAGACCCAGGTGACAAAGGATATTCACTGCGTCACCTCTTGGTCCAAACTGGATACCGTTTGGGAGGGTGTACTCATTGAAGACATCCTTGCAGATGCAGAGCTTGATCGGCCTACCGATTTCGTCTTGGCGCACTGCTACGATAATTATTCGACAAACGTCCCTCTGACGGATCTGCTTTCCGGGAAAGCGATGGTCGCCCTCAGTTATGCGGGCAAGCCACTTTCCCGCGATCATGGGGGGCCGGCGCGTCTTCTAGTGCCGCACCTTTACTTCTGGAAATCCGCCAAATGGGTGAATGCGCTGCAATTCACGACGCGTGACGAGGCCGGCTTTTGGGAGCTGCACGGCTATCACATCTACGGCGATCCGTGGCGCGAACAACGATACACCCATGACTGAAAACGAAGCGCAAGTCCGTTCGTGGCAATCATGCGTGATCGACGACATCATCCAGCAAACACCGAGTATCAAGAGCTTCTTCCTTCGGTTGAGCAAGCCGTTCGCGCACACCGCAGGTCAGCACGTCGATATCCGGCTGACCGCGCCCGACGGCTACAGTGCAATGCGCAGCTACTCGATCGCGTCATCGGCAGTTTCGACCCCGATCGTCGAGATAGCTATCGAGCGCATGCCGGATGCCGAAGTTTCGCCGTTTTTTCACGACATCGCGGCGATTGGTGACGAAATCGAAGTTCGCGGTCCGCTCGGTGGCCATTTCCTTTGGCCTGAGCCTGCCATAGATCCGGTTCTGTTGATCGGGGGAGGCTCCGGCCTCGTGCCGTTGATGGCAATGATCCGGCAGCGCCGCGCATTGGCCCAAGCCGTTCCGACAGCGTTGCTCCTGTCCGCACGAACCGCCGAGGACGTTCTCTTCTCAGAAGAACTTCATTGCATCGAAATCAGCGATCCGGCGTTCGTCCTGGCGCTCGCGATTACGCGCGAGAAACCGGTTCGCGCATCGGACTTTGCGCGACGGATCGACGGCATGATGGTCCAAGAAATTCTAACCAGGCTTCAGGGAAAGCCGACGCAAGTGTTCGTCTGCGGGTCTAACGGATTCGTCAACATCGCAACCGATAGCGCGCTGCTGGCGGGCTTGGACGCCTCCATCATCAAGACGGAGCGCTACGGGGGCTAGCGGCGCGAGCTATCTCACGTCGCGCCGATCGTAGACGTGCGCCCTGGGAAGCTTTGGCGATCAACGTGAACCGTTTTGCCGAACACAGTCTTCGTACCCCCCGGCCTCTAGAACGCCTTCGCTCGCGATACCTGGCTCGACATCAAGCTCAATTTGAAAGTTCCTGCACTATCCGTCGTCCTGATATGCTCGACCAGCATGATGGGCGATTCGAGCGGGACCGCTTCCGTCCCAATCGAGGCTCGGTTACCTTAGAGCATCGGCTCGGCGCTACAGGAGGCGCGTGCGGCCTCTGCCTGGCGGTGAAAGCACTTTGGGCCATGTCGCCTGGATAGCGGCCAATCGTCAGCATCTGCTCCGATGTCGGCCAAGGTGCAGTCGCCATCTTTGAACGCCGCGAATTGGAGATCAACGCCATGACAGCGATCCGCGTGCAACTGCCGGAGATGCAATATGACAACTGATGTATTGCTGTACACCACGAATTGGTGCCCGTTCTGCCGCCGAGCGAAGGCGCTCCTCAAGGAAAAGGGCGTGCGATGGAAGGAGCTCGATATTGAGGCGGATCCGGCTCACCGGCAGGCCATGGCGGAAGCGTCGGGGCGAAGCTCCGTGCCGCAGATCTTCATCAATGGCACCCTTATCGGTGGCTCCGATGAGCTATTCGCGCTCGATGTCAGAGGCGAGCTCGACAAACTTCTCGGGCGCAACCCGCCTGCCACCTGAGGAGGTGCGGCTTGGGGCAGCCAGCCCGCGAGCCTTCGCCGGTTGATGAATACAAAAGGAGAGTCCGTTGGTCTCAGCCATCTGGAAAGACACTACTATCGCCACAAGCGACGAAACAGTCATCGTCGAGGGAAATCACTACTTCCCACCGTCAGGAGTCGACCTGAGCCTGCTTGAGATGAGCCCGCACACATCTGTCTGTCCGATCAAAGGCGCCGCGCGCTTCTTTCATGTTCGCGCGGGTGACGCGCTCAACGTGAACGCCGCTTGGACCTATCCCGCCCCCACTCCGGATGCCGAGGGTATCCGGGATTACATCGCTTTCTGGAAAGGCGTGGACGTTGCCTAGCAGACTGGACGGACGACTTCGCTGATAGCCATGCGGGCGCCGACATCTCAATTATCCTGCCCACCCCGGGCCTCGTCGGCTGCAGGAATCTGCCCGGCACCTTAGCGCGACCCGGCACTGGCGGTCTCGCACCCGCCGCGCCTCTGTTCTATCAATAAGGATGGATGACATGGAGCATTCCGAGTTCGATGCCGCTTTCGCGAAGCTTGCGGAGGGATACAGAGAAGGGACTTATGAAGGCCGGCGTTTCAGCTTGATCGTCCGGCGATCTGGGGACGGACGTCGCAACAGTCTGTTCGCCAGGGAGTTGGACGGGACTGACATTGTCAGCTTCAACCTCTTCCGCGTTACATCAGATAGGACATTGTTGAAGCCGTGCGAAATGTCCGCCGAAAAGGTCGTAGCGTTCGTGCTGGAGTTCCGACCGGACACCTGACGGGCAGAAGAAGATCCCGGCCAACCGGCGCGCCTGCGACGGCCGGCTATCTAAGGCTGCGCAAGCCTATAGCCGCAGCTCATTGCACTTCGTCTGGCGAGGAATTCAACATCGATACGTCGCCATCCGCGGGGATATCGGTACAGGCGCCCGTGTAAGCCAGATTGAGAAATCCTAAGCGATGACTAACACCAATGACGCCACCCTTCCGACACATTCTATTCTTGAGGAATGCACAGCGATGGCTGTCGTCAACGCTCTGAAGATTATTCTGAAGAACAGCTACGCGATCTACCTTAAGACAAAAAATGCCACTCGGGCGCATCCCGCCCCTACTTCAGGGACTTTCACTTGCTTCTCGCTCTGTCACTCACAGCATCGGCACGCCCATGACGCATGGTATCCAGGCCTCATAATTTTCCCATATAACCTTCTTGTCTTTTGCGCACCCAGAAAGACTCGAGGCTTTAACTGGACAGATGAGCCCTCGAGGGTAGTGTTCACCTGATTGGCTTTCTCATATCTGATGTTGATTCGCACAGTGTGCCAACCAGGTGATAGTTTCAAAAAACCTGCGCTTCAGAGCGAATTAGACGATCTTCGATAAGAGCGATCCGCCTCAAAATCCAAAACATCTAACATTGTCCTAGAGCCATATTTGTACCTAGTACTATGGCGCTCCCATTAACACATTTGATGATGCACAGAAAACTTAGCTCATGATAGCTTTCAGCTAACAGCTATTCGGAAGCCCGAAAGGATTCAACCGTTTAAGCGTGAACCGTCGATTATAAATACTTTCGTAAGTTAGCTTTAAAGGACGCTTTTAGTCCTTGTAAATACGCATTACGACTCCACAGCTACCAAATCCATACGGCGCCAGCAACCATTAAAACACCCGACACTACTAAAACAATAGTAGAGGCGCGATTGCTGCCTTTCAAAGTATGACCAACACCCACATCCATAACTAGGTGTCGAATTCCGGCTACGAGATGATAAATAAATGAAGAGTATACCAACCAGAAACTAACTTTGCCGAAAGGTGAAGAAAAAATCTCCTTGACTTCATTAAAACCCTTTTCTGACTCCAACGATTTGCTCAGCATATACAGTATCAGTCCCAGAAAAATAAAGAGCATAATTCCTGAAATCCGGTGCAGAATCGATGTAAGCGCCGTGAGAGGAA
The DNA here is from genome assembly GCF_000368925.1 of Acinetobacter bereziniae LMG 1003 = CIP 70.12. Lineage (GTDB taxonomy): Bacteria > Pseudomonadota > Gammaproteobacteria > Pseudomonadales > Moraxellaceae > Acinetobacter > Acinetobacter bereziniae. The sequence continues at coordinate 205,901 of NZ_KB849754.1, forward strand.
GCTGAATGGTTCGAATATCAAGATTAACCGGCCGCTTTTTATTCATTTTGACTCCAGTCAACAATTCTAGTGGGGGATTTCAGTTTTCGATCTCATTCATCATAGCAGCTGTAACAAAAATAAAGAAGCATGGACGACTCTCAATGAGTTTATTTCGCTATGGTTTAGACTATGTTCAAATGGCGATTCAGCGTTTAATTGGTTTTGGGAAAAAAGAAGAGTTTAAGGAAATTTTGGCAATTTTAAGAAGGCAGAATCCTGATAGGATAAGGGTTCTGTGAAATTTGTCGTGTACAGAGTTTTTTCATTTAACAATATCCTCATTACAGATTTTTATAGCATTGGTATTTGTTCGATCAGTTGAGAACATAACTGAATGTTGTTTTTTCATAAGCATATCGACATCATCATTTATGAGTAGAGGTAATAAGGAATTTTAAAGGTTGAGCCATATTCCACTACACCAAGTTTTAAGCGTTGTGCTTATTTAATTTAATTATAGTGAAAAAGTTAGCTTATAAATTTTAAAAAAAAATTAATGACCATGGTTTTTATTAAAATATCTATATAGACAATTAAGCTAATTAGGTGGGCAATTATGAATATGTTGGTAAATATAAAAAGAGAAGTGCAAGCATCTGAATTAGACTTTATTGAAGTCGAAAAGCTAATTTTGCAATGCGAAAAAGCAAAATCGTCAATAAAGGTTATTTATGAAAGCATCAAAGATATTGAACTTGATGCTTACCAGATTGTGAGTGCAATCACCCGAAAATCATATTCATCATCATTCAATACTGAAGAATCTGCTTTAAAACAAATATCGTCATGCTTCTGGAGGAAGTTAACTGAGATCATCAATCTTAGAAACTTTATATCTGAAAAAGAATATGATGCGTTGTCAGATAAAATTGCTCGTCATGAAATTGAAGATTTCACGATGGATAACGTGAATGTATTTTTAGAATCTATCTGGTCTACGCGCCACATGGCATATGCTCGTAAAGTTGATTCATTGTTTTGCCAATTATCAAGCAAATACAAAACCAATCTTGGTGCTGGTATTAACCCGTGCGTGATCATTCATCACAATAGCTACCATTCTTATTGCAGACGAGATAATTTAGTGGAAGAAGTACGCTTTATAGCAAGGCAGTTATTTGGCAAGCCTTTAGACCACACTAGATTAGATAAACTCAGGTTAGATCGTGGTATCTGGCATAGCATTGATGATAATTTATTACGCATTAAGATCTACGAAAACGGTAACTGTCATATCTTGTTTAATCAATGCGTAGTTGATCGCATTAACCAGGTATTAAACCTGTTATATCCGAATCAAATTGGCATAGATCCAAATGTAAAACACAAACGCCGTGCGTATGATGAACCCATTTTATAAAGCTCATTAAAAAACCCTCAATTGTTATTGTGGTTTTTTTTTAGATATATACGGTACTAATTTTGCGATCGTGCCACTGGTGAACATACACTGACCATATCACTATGGATACTTGGGATAAATCATATCCCTTAAAGGCAGATTTAAATTTAGACTCCATTTTTCGGAGCTGCATTCTCTTATCACGAGATGGCTCTAATTCAATATCCCCAATGAATTGAGAATTGCAATAAGATCTTGTTCAGGTGTATCAGCAAGCACCGTCACGTTATAGCCACCGCTAAACTGGTGTAATTCAGCACAGTGCTCAACATCAGACGCCGTGAGTACCAATTCAACATCAAAATATTGAATCACTTTAAGCACCTGGTACTTTGCTTTAAAGAATCCGTTGTTTTCAGCTAACTTCATCGCTTCAGCAATGGTGATGTTTTCAAGCACAAGACGGTCTTGAGCTGGTTCATCTTCATATGTTTTAAAACTTAACAATTTAATTAAACTTAATTAATTAACTAATTGCTCGTTAAATTATTCTTAATGCATTACGGCGATACGGCTAATAGAAAAATCATATTAGTACGCAAGCGATGTTTTTTAATTGATTAAAAAAGATTGAAAATCTTATTTTTCGAGAAAAGTTTGCCAGGTTGTGTTTTCCCATAAAATGAAACTATCAAAAGCAGAAAGCTTAAAACTTGGAGTGAACAGCATGTCAAATTTAAACGCTCAATCAGTACAGTTACAAGGCACTTTATACATCGGTTTCCCTAAAACTTTTAGCGGTGCTCACATGGAAACATTGTTTGATGAAATCTCAGATTACATCGACAACAACTGTGATTTAACCCTTGCGGATCTTCAAGCGGATAGTGACTATGCTCAACTTCAATTTCAACAGCACATGCCGACATTGGCTGATAAAACAAATTTCTTCTTCATGGACGTTGAAATCTACGTTGCAACATTAAAAGAAAACTTTGGTCATACATCAGTACTCGACCAAGTTACCTCAGTAAATATCTTTGGCAAAAACCTTGAAGACATTTGCACGTTAATGGCTCAAAACGGCTACGCATACGACCGTATAGAAGATTGTTGGTCACGCGAACTTTCTTAATTCAATTCACCCATACGCACGGATAACGTGCGTATGCCACTGAATCACATTTGAGGATATAAACCATGCAAAACCTAATTACAGCGCATTGCGAGCTAACCATCAAACATGATGAAAAACAGCAAAAAAATGTCGGGCCTGTTGTTGTGACGTTTGGGGCGATCTTTACTGCTGAGTCGGTGAATGAACTGTTTTGCGCTATATGCCAAGACGGAATCAGATTTAAAGCAATCTATAACCCCGACAATATGTATTTTTTACGCCATGAGCTAAGCCCAATTGCTGATTTGTCAGTTAAGACAGACCAAGACGGCAACATTATTGTCAGTGTGATTGCATCCACTAGCCCATATTTTGAGATCAAAGTACTAAAAAATGGTTTTACCAACTCAGACACCTTAAATAGTTCTGCGATTCGCACGTTGGTTCGCAACCATCAAAGCCCATTCCAAGAGCAAATTTCTGACTACTTTGAAACAGACCAAATTTTTAAAACCATGCAAGCAATTTTTGCACACACGTATTTAAGCCGATAAGGAACTTCACCATGACGACCGCTACTGCTACCGCTGAAAAGACCGTGTTCAAACGTGAAACGTTGGAGCTGAAGAACATCCATGTTTACACCCAAAACGACCGCATTAACCAAAAGAGTCGCGTTGGCGACCGTGCATACGACAATGGATTAGTGAAAGACATCCTGTTCAGCCCTATGCTTTGGGCTACCCCTGAATTTTCATCTAGCTATGTTACTCAGATTCAAATTAAAGGCACACGCATTTATGATTCACTTTGCAGTTATACTGGCGTTCGCACCTATTTTTATAAGTTGTCAGACAGTGAGTTTGGGTGCATGTATCAAAAACGTCCGTACCCACAAAACGACTTTCTCTTAATTTTTGCAAACTTAACGCAAATGTTTAACGATGCAGTTTGTTACTTTGGAAACAACAGTAATAAAAACGCTTTTAAAAGTCTAGATTTTGACATCGAATGCGGTGTTTCACGGTTCAATTTACAGCAACGCTTATTAGAGTTTTATAAGAAGTCTAAACGCCAATTGACCATCAGTGAAACAACAAGCGGGATGCTTGGTGACTCGAATCTTCGCTATAACATCTTTGTTCGCAACCAACCAAAATTGGACAAACACGGCAAGCCGTTAAAATGCACCAAAAAACTCATTAAGCTGTACAAAGAGCGTGGCACAGTTGCGATCTATGGCGGTGACTGCATTTCACCACTCAAGCTCGTTAAACACCAACAAATCAAGCTAGAGAGCGAAAATGGCAAGTTTTCATATACGACTGACTTCATCACGTTGTACTCAGTAGAACAAGACATGTACACCTTATATATTCCCTATTCAGTACTTAATGAAAGCTACGGAACAACTAATAAATTTTATGGTTTGCATCTCACCCAAGAAGAAGCAGAAAAAACCATCCCGAAATTATTAGAACGTACTCAAAAGTATTTAAACCATAAAAAAGGATAATACCCTTGCGTTGATCAGCTAATTGATCAACTGCTGGCTTTATAAACGCAAACGATGTTTTTTTAATTGATTAAAATAATCCAAAACTTAATTTTGATAATTCAGCACCCATAATTCTACTAATGCATTTCCATCAAGCCTTAATTCAAACCATATTAAATTAACAATGAATTAACACCACTACGGCGTTATTTCTTAAATGTGGTATATGGCTTTACCCACCCCCTACTCGTCTATGGCTAATTGTTCCAGTGTCAGTCAAAAAATGAAATATAATTCATTCTCAAAAATGAGAATCTGTTCACAAATGGGAACGCGAAGCAGCCTTAATTTTAAAAATACCAGTTCATCTAGACTAAATTTGTGATGTGGGTATAGGATTTTAGACCACGCATATAAGTGATAATCTACTCCCCAATAAGCATGGCAAATGCTTGTTTTTGGAGTCAACCATGACACGAAGAAAACGTCGTAATCATTCAGCAGAGTTTAAAGTTAAAGTTGCTCTCGCAGCAATTAAAGGCGACCACACACTCGCTGAACTTTCTACTCAATTCGATTTACATCAAAACCAAATCATCGATTGGAAAAATCAACTGCTTGAGCAATCAGTCAATATTTTTTCACGACCAACAGCACAACAAGAACCAGAGAT
>NZ_KB849754.1:211497-251494 GCF_000368925.1 Acinetobacter bereziniae LMG 1003 = CIP 70.12
TTATGGCGCAGCGTGAAGCATGAGGAAGTCTATTTGAAGGCTTACGATACGGTTAAACAAGCGAAACAATCAATTGCTGAATATTTGGATTTTTATAACATGATACGTCCTCATTCAAGTTTGAATAAGGCAACACCGGATGAATTTTATGATCAACATTTACTAAAAGTAATGGCAGCATAATTTAAATATTTAGAGCGGATTTATCACTTATAAAACTGAATTGAGTGGTCTAATTAACGGAACCACATTATTCTGCGTGTTGAAATAGAAAGGAAAATTCATTTTCTGAATGAAGATATCGGGTATGAACTGGTAAAGATACAATCCACGATTCATATTCAATCCCATGACTTTAAAGCGCAAAGCGTGTTGCAGATGCAGCTCTTATTCCGAGGAATTTTACACTGGTATCGCCCGCCGATAGAAACACCAGATCCGGCAGTCAGGACGTAAATAACCATTCCTCCAGTTTAAATAAAAAAACCTGCAGATTCGATGCAGGTTTTTTTTAGAGATAATCAATCGCGTCTTATTTGGCTTTACGCTCTTTTTCAATCAGGTAATTTACCACCTGAATTACTTTGGCATCATTGCCCTGCACAATATATTTACCATTCACGGTCACCGCTGGTACACCGCTTAACTGATATTGAGCAGTCAAATTTTTTGCCTGAGCAATTTTTGACGAAATCGGGAATGATTTATAAGTCGTGTTAAATTTCTCTTCAGAAATACCATAACGGGTATAGAACTTGGCCAATTGTGCCTGTTCTAAAATTGGACGCTGCTTGTCATGAATATCATGGAATAACTGTAAATGTGCTTTTTGACGCACACCCAGGGCTTCTGAAACATAATAAGCACGTGCAGCCTGTTCCCAAAGCGGGTTCATTGCAGCAGGTGTACGTACAAAACGGATATCTTTGGGTAATTTTTTCAACCAGTCCTGCATATGCGGTTCCAACGTGAAACAGTGACCACAGCCATACCAGAAGAATTCACGTACCTCAATTTTGCCCGGTTTTTCGACTTTGACTGGTTTTGCGACCACCTGATAGTCCTGACCTGCCACAAAATTGGCCATAGCATTGCCTGAAAAGGCCAAAACAGATGCGGCAACAGCTCCTAAAAGGAATTTTTTCATTGGGATTATCGTCCTCTAAATCATTATGCTTAGTGTATGGGTTCACTATAAATCAATTATGCCGGTTCCGTTTTCATGCTGCGAACTTTTGTGCTATCAGAACCGCTACATTAAAGTATGCGACTGATTTTAAGTCAGTTAATATGGCCATTCGACCGCTATGTGTTTTTAGATAATCACAAAAGTTAAACTTTGAGTAATAAAAACGGTTATAATTTCTACGATTAAAACGTAGTGGTCAAACCTACAGTAAATATTAGCTTCTTACTATTCTCTTCAGTAACAGCCGCGTGGCTCTGAGAATGATCTTCTGACATACAATAGTTTCCTTATTCTATTTACGATTAGCTGAGAGACTTGAGTAAGCCTCAATATTTCTGCTAAAAATTGCTTACTATAATTGGTCAAGAAGCTTTCTTTTCATTTATCCACCGGGACAATATTGGTAATAAAACCAACATAAGAAGGGTTGATGAGATAATTCCTCCAATAACCACATTTGCTAGTGGGCACTTTACTTCTTTCTCCAATTCCAATGCCTCCCTAACTAATTAGAGAGTTTTAAGCATTATTACATGAATCTTTCCAGTACTATTGTTGCAAATATACTAAGTTGCATATTTATTCCTGCCTATGTATAGGAGCATATGTAACCCTAAAGTTTAAAATAGTCTTTTCGGATTATTTAAAAATTTGAAAATGGTAAAGAATAAATTAAAAACAATAAATATATTTATCATTCGATTTAAAAAAATTAATTAATCTTAGTTACACCATACTAAAAATAACTAATTTTTAGTTTTCCTAGTTATATGTGCTTCATTATAATTTTGAATTAATTCTCTTCACACCCTTTGCTTTTTTCATTGTTAATTATTTCTAAATTTTTCTCTAAGAAACGAAGTCCCCCATCAGCAAAACTACTGGTTGAAAAAACTATAGTAAAAATAACTAAAACAATCTTCATATATATATTATTGAATCTAATCATATCTTGGACCAAAAAATAATTTCTTCATATACTAATTCCTAGATATATACACCTAAATGACAACCAAATTACAAATTTGTAATTTTGTTAAGGTTTGTCCTAAAAAAAATAAATTAATACTATTTTAACAAAGATAAGTCGTTGCTGAAAAATTTGAATTGTAAGGGATTTAATTAGGCACTGTTGCAAATAGAGATTTGAGTCGATGATGTTCCCTTTAAAAAGTACTTAGAGACCGAAAACCCTGTTGATTAGACACACTTCACCCTGAGGCTGACCATAATAAAATGACGATGCTTGTCCTTTACGTAGTGCACGCATGACTTCAATACCTTTAATTGTGGCATAAGCCGTCTTCATAGATTTGAATCCTAATGTGGCCCTGATGATCCGCTTTAGCTTGCCATGATCACATTCAATCACGTTATTTTTATACTTAATCTGCCTGTGCTCAAGGTCTGGTGGACATTTACCTTCCCGTTTTAACCGTGATAAAGCACGTACATATGTGGGTGCTTTATCCGTGTTGATCACTTGTGGAATTTGCCACTTCTTCACATTATTTAAAATTTTTCCAAGAAAACAATATGCTGATTTGGTATTACGTCTAGAAGAAAGATAAAAATCAATGGTATCGCCACGTTGATCGACTGCACGATACAGATAAGACCATCGTCCATTCACTTTTACATAGGTTTCATCAATATGCCACGAGCTCAGATCTGTAGGATTACGCCAATACCAGCGTAAACGTTTTTCTATTTCAGGAGCATAACGTTGAACCCAACGGTAAATAGTCGTGTGATCAACATTCACACCCCGTTCGGCCAGCATTTCCTGCAGTTCACGATAGCTAATGCCATATTTACAATACCAGCGCACAGCCCAAAGAATGATTTCGCCCTGAAAATGCCGACCATGGAAAGGATTCATATGCTGCACCTTTAGCTAAAACAGTCTTCAGCTTACCATTCGTGGTTATTTGCAACAGTGCCCTTACTTCAAAGCCAAAATCTTTCGAGCACCATTAAGCACGAATAAAGAAACCAGGATGCCAATGATTAAGTCTGGGTAAGCTGATCCCGTCCACGCCACGAGTACACCGGCAAATATAACGCCCATATTTACCACAACGTCATTCGCCGAGAAAATCCAACTGGCTTTCATATGTGCGCCATCTTCTCGATGACCAGAAATAAGATATAAGCATGTCACGTTAGCTATAAGTGCGAGCAGGCCAATAACAATCATGAGCGTTGATTCTGGCTCGCTTCCAAACATGAATCGTCTAATGACATCAATAATCACGATGACAGCAAGTAATAACTGAATCCAACCTGCGAAATGGGCTGCTTTCACTTGATATTTCGCAGCTTTTCCGACGGCATATAGCGCAATACCATAAACGGCTGCATCGGCAAACATATCTAGAGAATCAGCAATCAATCCTGTAGACGCAGCAATAATTCCGCTGATGAATTCTATAAAGAACAGTAGAGCATTAATGCCTAATAACAGTTTAAGTACTTTAGCTTGTCTCACAGGATCAGGTTCATTAGGTATATCGCCTGTAGAAAGCTGTGTTTCATCAAGTTTCGCCCCAAAACCCAGTCCTTCAAGTTTGGCCGTAATTTGCTGACTCCCTTCATTATGGAAGACTTTCAGTTTTCGATTGGGAAGATCAAAAGTAAGACCTTTAACTGCTTCAATATCTGCAAGAGCCATACGGACCATTTGCTCTTCAGCAGAGCAATCCATTTTAGGAATGGTATAGGTACTTGTTTGCTTAGCCTGTTGATTGCTTATATAAGTTTCAGTCTTCACAAGCTTTGCACCAAAACCCAAAGCTTCAAGTTTGGTAGTTATATTTTCATCTTTTTGATTATGTAGAACCTTTAAAGACCGGTTAGGTAAATCAAAGATGAGTTTTTGAACACCATCAATTGAAGATAGCGCCATACGAACCATCTGTTCTTCCGCAGAACAATCCATTTTGGGAACTAAGTATTCACTCATGTAGTGCGAATCTTTTAAAACGTTTTCAGTGCTTAAATTTTCTTTGGGATCAGAACCACAACAGGATTGAGCGGTATCTTCACAACTGTTTGAAGTGTTACAGCAAGGAGATGAAGATTTTTCTTCTTCCTCTTCACCACAACAGCTAGGCGTATTATCACAATTCTTTGAATTGCTTGCTTCTGCAATTGATGGATGATTTTCTTGTTGAGATTTCTTATCTTCGCATGGTGTTTCTTTACTACATCCACAGCCACTCATAGTTATACCCATTAAAAAAATTTATAAACTTTGAATATTAGAATCCCTATAGTTACTATAGAGTCAAGATTTTTTGGAAATACCAACTCAATGCATTTAAAAATTGGTGAACTCTCTAAAAAAACCTCATGTTCAGTATTAACAATTAGGTTTTATGAAAAGGAAGGTTTAATTCCGGAACCCGAAAGAACGGAAGGAAATTACCGCCTTTACGATATAGGCTATGTTGAGCGAATTAAGTTTATTTTGAATTGCCGAACTTTAAATATGAGTTTGAATGAAATTCGTCAATTACTCACCTATAAAGATAATCCCAAGAAAAATTGTTCAGATGTGAATGAATTAATTGACTTACATGTCAGTGCTATCAGAGAAAATATAATCAAGCAACAAAAGCTTATTGAACAACTATCTGATTTAAGAGGTACTTGTGATGGCTTATGTACAATTGACCAATGTGGAGTTCTAAAAAATCTAGCTTGATTATCTAGACCTATGCTTTTTTCAAAAAATCGGCACTGTTGCAAATAACCACGAATGGTAAGCTGAAGACTGTTTTAGCTAAAGGTGCAGCATATGAATCCTTTCCATGGTCGGCATTTTCAGGGCGAAATCATTCTTTGGGCTGTGCGCTGGTATTGTAAATATGGCATTAGCTATCGTGAACTGCAGGAAATGCTGGCCGAACGGGGTGTGAATGTTGATCACACGACTATTTACCGTTGGGTTCAACGTTATACGAATCTAAAAATGGGAGCCTATAGCTCCCATTTTTATTGTTAAACGTTGAATCCTATATGTTTTCCTGTTGGAAGCTCTACATCAATACGGAGCTTCCCACCCATTGCCTCAACATACTTTTTCATGGTTGAAATCTTAAGATCATTGCCACGATTTTCTATTGCTGAAAGCGATGGCTGTTTTATTCCCAAAGTTTCAGCAAGCTCTTTTTGAGAAATTTCGAGTTCTTCACGAATAAGATGAAGCTGATTTTCTAGCAGTAATTCATCAGCCATTTTTTGAATACGGGCTTGGCTCTCTGGAGAGCGGCTAGCTAACAATTCTTGCAGAGTCTTAGCCATTAGATTTATCTCCTAGGGTAGTGAGATGAAGTTGGTATTGTTCATCTGCAATATCCAGCATGTCTTTATAAAAACGCTTTTTACCGCCTTTATCAGCAATACATAGAACAATAGCCTGTCGTAAGGGATCAAATGCGAAGAAAGCTCTTAAGGGTCTACCGCGATGTTGAACGCGCAGTTCTTTCATATTGGTAAATTTAGACTCATACACAGTATCTACTAAAGGGCGGCCTAAACTCGGCCCCTGCTGCTGTAGAACAACCAGGGCAGCTAGGACCTTCTCTTGAGTAGATTCATCTTGCTGTTCAAGCCACTGATTAAATAGATCTGTCGTAATGACTGTCCACATACCACAACCAAAATATAGATTATAGTCTATATTTTAGAGGCATTATGCTTGTTTTGCAAATGAGAAATGATAGGCAATAAAAAACCCCGGCATCCTGCCAGGGTTTTTTATTGGAACATTAGGTCTCTGTGCTCTTGCGTGTCTTATATAGCGCCATCCTGGTGCTTATTTTTAATTATATGGAACTTCCTGTTCCTGACCACTTAATCATATGAAAATTCTACTGTTCCAGATAGCCGCAAAGGGCCGAGATTGATGTGAGCCAAAGCGTACAAAATAGCCTAAATTTCATCCACAGCAATTGGGGATAGTTTTCGCCCTAGAAGAGCTGAGAACATTGGGAAAATGCCAAAATTGAGCATTTTTTAGACGATTTTATTGGCGAAAGATTACAAATCTGCTTAAAAAAACACGAGTTGTGAAAGCGTGTGTTTTCTGATCTTTTTGGTTTTGGTTTTATTGTGTCAAGTATATGATAAATAACACTATTTAAAAAGACTGTTATTCACCAATTAAAATGTCTATGCGATAAACCATTTAAAATGGGCACTGTTGCAAATAGGCTGACATGATAAGCTAAATATCTTATTTATTTCGAGATACAGCAGATGAATCCCTTCCACGGTCGGCACTTTCAAGGTGAAATCATTCTTTGGGCTGTTCGTTGGTATTGTAAATATGGCATCAGCTATCGTGAACTTCAGGAAATGCTCGCTGAACGTGGAGTGAATGTTGATCACACCACAATTTATCGCTGGGTTCAGCGTTATGCTCCAGAAATGGAAAAACGTTTACGTTGGTATTGGCGTAATCCTACAGATCGACATTTATGGCATCTGGATGAAACTTACGTAAAAGTGAATGGCAAATGGGCATATCTATACCGTGCAGTTGACCAACGTGGCCATACTCTTGATTTCTATCTTTCTGCTAGACGAAATACCCATTCAGCTTATTGTTTTCTTGGTAAGATTTTGAATCATGTCAAAAAATGGCAGATTCCACGAGTCATAAACACTGATAAGGCTCATACCTATGGCCGTGCTTTGTCGCGACTAAAACAGGAAGGAAAGTGTCCTGAAGACCTGGACCATCGACAGATTAAATACAAGAATAACGTGATTGAATGTGATCATGGCAAGCTCAAACGGATCATCAAGGCTACGTTGGGATTCAAGTCTATGAAAACGGCTTATGCCACAATTAAAGGAATTGAGGTTATGCGTGCTCTACGCAAAGGACAAGCTTCATTATTTTATAACGGTAATATTCTAGGAGAAGTTTGGCTAGTAAATAGAGTTTTCGGTCTCTAAGCTTTTTTGAAGGGAAAATCATTGACTCAGATCCCTATTTGCAACAGTGCCGTCAAAACTGCAAGTATGCAGTCTTGACCAGGCATCTAGGGGTCGTCTCAGAATTCGGAAAATAAAGCACGCTAAGGCGTAGTCACCCCGTGACTCCCCCGCGCCGATGCAGCGAGCTTCGTTCCGTCTTGCAGTGACGCAATCAGCGGGCAGGAAACGTTCCCTTTCCGCGCATGGCAGGCGCACACCAGTTCAGACAGCACGGCCTCCATGCGTGCCAAGTCGGCCATCTTCTCGCGCACATCCTTGAGCTTGTGCTCGGCCAGGCCGCTGGCTTCCTCGCAATGGGTGCCATCCTCCAGCCGCAGTAGCTCGGCGATTTCGTCCAGGCTAAAGCCCAGCCGCTGGGCCGATTTCACGAACCGCACTCGTGTTACATCCGCCTCGCCATAGCGGCGAATGCTGCCATAGGGCTTGTCTGGCTCCGGCAGCAGGCCCTTGCGCTGGTAGAACCGGATGGTCTCCACATTGACCCCGGCCGCCTTGGCAAAAACGCCAATGGTCAGATTCTCAAAATTAATTTGCATATCGCTTGACTCCGTACATAACTACGGAAGTAAGCTTAAGCTATCCAAACCAAATTTGAAAGGACAAGCGTATGTCTGAACCACAAAACGGGCGCGGCGCGCTCTTCGCCGGTGGGCTGGCCGCCATTCTTGCGTCGGCCTGCTGCCTGGGGCCGCTGGTTTTGATCGCCTTGGGGTTCAGCGGGGCATGGATCGGCAACCTGACGGTATTGGAGCCGTATCGGCCGATCTTCATCGGCGCGGCGCTGGTTGCACTGTTCTTTGCCTGGCGGCGCATCGTCCGACCGACCGCAGCCTGCAAGCCGGGCGAGGTGTGCGCGATTCCGCAAGTGCGCACCACCTACAAGCTCATTTTCTGGTTCGTCGCCGTGTTGGTCTTGGTCGCGCTTGGTTTTCCCTACGTCATGCCATTTTTCTACTAATCAGGAGTTCATCATGAAAAAGCTGTTTGCCTCCCTCGCTCTCGCCGCTTTCGTTGCCCCCGTGTTCGCCGCCACTCAGACCGTCACGCTGTCCGTGCCTGGCATGACCTGCGCCTCTTGCCCGATCACTGTCAAGCACGCGCTTTCCAAGGTTGAGGGCGTGAGCAAGACCGACGTAAGTTTCGACAAGCGCCAGGCCGTCGTCACCTTCGACGATGCCAAGACCAACGTCCAGAAGTTGACCAAGGCGACCGAGGACGCGGGCTATCCGTCCAGCCTCAAACGCTGATCCGTTAACCGAACTCGGGAGCGACACATGGGACTCATCACGCGCATCGCTGGCAAAACCGGCGCGCTCGGCAGCGTCGTTTCCGCGATGGGCTGCGCCGCCTGTTTTCCTGCCATCGCCAGCTTTGGCGCGGCCATCGGACTGGGCTTCTTGAGCCAGTACGAGGGGCTATTCATTGGCATCCTGCTGCCGATGTTCGCCGGCATCGCGTTACTCGCCAATGCTATCGCTTGGCTCAATCATCGACAGTGGCGACGCACGGCGCTCGGCACGATAGGCCCGATCTTGGTGCTGGCAGCGGTGTTTTTAATGCGGGCTTACGGCTGGCAGAGCGGTGGACTGCTCTATGTCGGCCTGGCCTTGATGGTTGGGGTGTCGGTCTGGGATTTCATCTCGCCAGCACATCGCCGCTGCGGGCCGGACAGCTGTGAATTGCCAGAACAACGTGGCTGACGGCAACAGCCGTAGCCACCACAGAAAAGGAAAAATACATGACCACCCTGAAAATCACCGGGATGACCTGCGACTCGTGCGCGGCTCACGTCAAGGAAGCCTTGGAGAAAGTGCCCGGCGTGCAATCGGCGCTGGTGTCCTATCCGAAGGGCACAGCGCAACTCGCCATTGAGGCGGGCACGTCATCGGATGCGCTGACTACCGCCGTGGCCGGACTGGGCTACGAGGCAACGCTTGCCGATGCGCCACCGACGGACAACCGCGCCGGCCTGCTCGACAAGATGCGCGGCTGGATAGGGGCCGCTGATAAGCCCAGTGGCAACGAACGCCCGTTGCAGGTCGTCGTCATTGGTAGCGGTGGCGCGGCAATGGCGGCAGCACTGAAGGCCGTCGAGCAAGGCGCGCACGTCTCGCTGATCGAGCGCGGCACCATCGGCGGCACCTGCGTCAACGTCGGCTGCGTGCCGTCCAAGATCATGATTCGCGCCGCCCACATCGCCCATTTACGTCGGGAAAGTCCGTTCGACGGCGGTATCGCGGCGACTGTGCCTGCGATTGACCGCAGCAAACTACTGGCCCAGCAGCAGGCGCGCGTCGAAGAACTGCGCCATGCCAAGTACGAAGGCATTCTGGACGGCAACCCGGCCATCACCGTTGTACATGGTGAGGCGCGTTTCAAGGATGAGCAGAGCCTGGTCGTCCGTTTAAACGATGGTGGCGAGCGCGTGGTAGCTTTCGACCGCTGCTTAGTCGCCACGGGTGCCAGCCCGGCCGTGCCGCCGATTCCGGGCCTGAAAGAGTCACCCTACTGGACTTCGACCGAGGCCCTGGTCAGCGACACCCTTCCCGAACGCCTAGCCGTGATCGGCTCGTCGGTGGTCGCGCTGGAACTGGCGCAAGCCTTCGCCCGGCTGGGCAGCCAGGTCACGATCCTAGCTCGCAACACGCTGTTCTTCCGCGACGACCCGGCCATCGGCGAGGCCGTTACAGCCGCGTTCCGTGCCGAAGGGATCAAGGTATTGGAACACACGCAAGCCAGCCAGGTCGCGCATGTGGACGGCGAATTCGTGCTGACCACCGGGTACGGTGAAATACGCGCCGACCAGCTGCTGGTCGCCACTGGCAGGGCACCGAACACGCGCAGCCTGGCATTGGAAGCGGCGGGAGTCGCTGCCAATGCGCAGGGGGCCATCGTCATCGACAAGGGCATGCGCACCAGTACGCCACACATTTATGCGGCTGGCGACTGCACCGACCAGCCTCAGTTCGTCTATGTGGCGGCAGCGGCCGGCACCCGTGCTGCGATCAACATGACTGGCGGCGATGCGGCCCTGGACCTGACCGCAATGCCGGCCGTGGTGTTCACCGACCCGCAGGTCGCCACCGTGGGCTACAGCGAGGCGGAAGCACATCACGACGGGATCGAGACCGACAGTCGCACCTTGACCTTGGACAACGTGCCGCGTGCGCTTGCCAACTTCGACACACGCGGCTTCATCAAGCTGGTCATCGAGGAAGGTAGCGGACGGCTCATCGGCGTGCAAGCGGTGGCCCCGGAAGCGGGTGAACTGATCCAGACGGCGGTGCTCGCCATTCGCAACCGTATGACCGTGCAGGAACTGGCCGACCAATTGTTCCCCTACCTGACCATGGTCGAAGGGCTGAAGCTCGCGGCGCAGACCTTCAGCAAGGACGTGAAGCAGCTTTCGTGCTGCGCCGGATGAGGAAAAGGAGGTGTTCAATGAGCGCCTACACAGTGTCCCGGCTGGCCCTTGATGCCGGGGTGAGCGTGCATATCGTGCGCGACTACCTGCTGCGCGGATTGCTACGGCCGGTCGCGTGCACCACGGGCGGCTACGGCTTGTTCGATGACACCGCGTTGCAACGGCTGCGCTTTGTACGGGCTGCCTTCGAAGCGGGTATCGGCCTGGACGCACTGGCGCGGCTGTGCCGGGCGCTGGATGCTGCGGACGGTGACGGTGCGTCTGCGCAGCTTGCCGTGTTGCGGCAACTCGTCGAGCGTCGGCGCGAGGCCCTGGCCAGCCTCGAAATGCAACTGGCCGCCATGCCAACCGAACCGGCACAGCACGCGGAGAGTCTGCCATGAACAGCCCAGAGCACTTGCCGTCTGAGACGCACAAACCGATCACCGGCTACTTGTGGGGCGCGCTGGCCGTGCTCACCTGTCCCTGCCATTTGCCGATTCTCGCCATTGTGCTAGCCGGCACGACGGCCGGCGCGTTCATCGGGGAGCACTGGGGTATTGCAGCCCTCACGCTGACCGGCTTGTTTGTCCTGTCTGTGACGCGGCTGCTGCGGGCCTTCAAGGGAAGATCATGACCGCTTCCCAGCCAGCCGAGAGTGGGCAGCTTTGAGCTTCGCTACCAATCTGGAGGAGTACCACCATGAACGCAAACGCCCCGAACACTGCCAGTTGCACCACCTGCTGCGTATGCTGCAAAGAAATTCCGCTCGATGCCGCCTTCACCCCGGAAGGCGCGGAATACGTCGAACATTTCTGCGGGCTGGATTGCTATGAACGCTTCCAGGCACGCGCCAAGGCCGCGACAGAATCTGACATTGCGCCTGTCCCTGGCGGTTCGCAGCCGTCAGATTGAAGCATACTCTAAATTTACATATTTAAATAACGAGTTTTTTCTCACTCATAAGAATTTGCAAGAATATATATACATTTATTGACATTAAGTAATTTAAATAAAATCAATATATGTATTTGCATATATGTGGAAATACATATATAAATATATCTGAGTTTCTAATAGCAGAGTCAGTCAAAATGTTCTCGACCATAAAGATTTATCACAATCCTGAGTGTGGTACATCAAGGAATACCTTAGCTTTAATTCAAAATGCAGGAATTGAACCAATCGTTATTGAATATCTAATTACCCCACCTTCGAAAGCAGAATTAATTGAACTTATTCGTAGTGCTGGTTTAAGTGTTAGAGAAGCAATTCGTAAAAATGTACCTCCATATTCTGATTTAGAAATTGTTCGGGAAGATTGGTCTGATGAACAGCTTTTAAATTTTATGCTTCAACATCCTATTTTGATTAACCGCCCATTCGTTGTTACGGATTTAGGTACACGTTTGTGTCGTCCTTCTGAAGTTGTTTTGGATATTCTCCCGTTTCCTCAGAAAGGCGCATTTAGCAAAGAAGATGGTGAAAAAATTATTGATGAAAATGGCCAAAGAATTAAATAGCACTTTCTCATCTCTTAAATGGAAAGAATGTGAAGGAGACTTATATGGATCAAGTTAATTTTTTTAAATGCTTATCAGATGAAACACGTCTCAATATAGTGACATTAATTGTTGAAAATAAAGAACTATGTGTATGTGATTTGACTGAAAAACTACAACTCAGTCAACCTAAAATTTCAAGACATTTAGCCCTTTTACGTGCTTCAGGGCTACTTCAAGATCGCAGACAAGGCCCACTCTATTGTAAACAAGACATTTTTATCTTTTATATTCAATGGCTTATTTTCCTGCTAATTGGTAATACCATGAAAAATACCATGCTCAGAAAAGGCTTAACAATATTTTGAAAAATTGCCTACTGAGCGCTGCCGCACAGCTCCATAGGCCGCTTTCCTGGCTTTGCTTCCAGATGTATGCTCTTCTGCTCCTGCAGCTAATGGATCACCGCAAACAGGTTACTCGCCTGGGGATTCCCTTTCGACCCGAGCATCCGTATGAGACTCATGCTCGATTATTATTATTATAGAAGCCCCCATGAATAAATCGCTCATCATTTTCGGCATCGTCAACATAACCTCGGACAGTTTCTCCGATGGAGGCCGGTATCTGGCGCCAGACGCAGCCATTGCGCAGGCGCGTAAGCTGATGGCCGAGGGGGCAGATGTGATCGACCTCGGTCCGGCATCCAGCAATCCCGACGCCGCGCCTGTTTCGTCCGACACAGAAATCGCGCGTATCGCGCCGGTGCTGGACGCGCTCAAGGCAGATGGCATTCCCGTCTCGCTCGACAGTTATCAACCCGCGACGCAAGCCTATGCCTTGTCGCGTGGTGTGGCCTATCTCAATGATATTCGCGGTTTTCCAGACGCTGCGTTCTATCCGCAATTGGCGAAATCATCTGCCAAACTCGTCGTTATGCATTCGGTGCAAGACGGGCAGGCAGATCGGCGCGAGGCACCCGCTGGCGACATCATGGATCACATTGCGGCGTTCTTTGACGCGCGCATCGCGGCGCTGACGGGTGCCGGTATCAAACGCAACCGCCTTGTCCTTGATCCCGGCATGGGGTTTTTTCTGGGGGCTGCTCCCGAAACCTCGCTCTCGGTGCTGGCGCGGTTCGATGAATTGCGGCTGCGCTTCGATTTGCCGGTGCTTCTGTCTGTTTCGCGCAAATCCTTTCTGCGCGCGCTCACAGGCCGTGGTCCGGGGGATGTCGGGGCCGCGACACTCGCTGCAGAGCTTGCCGCCGCCGCAGGTGGAGCTGACTTCATCCGCACACACGAGCCGCGCCCCTTGCGCGACGGGCTGGCGGTATTGGCGGCGCTGAAAGAAACCGCAAGAATTCGTTAACTGCACATTCGGGATATTTCTCTATATTCGCGGTTCAGCAGGCATGTCCCCTTTGAGGGCGACCCGACGACAGGATAATCGACCTTATGGTGCGCAAATATTTCGGCACAGACGGTATTCGTGGCAAAGCCAACGAAGGCGCGATGACGGCGGAAACCGCCTTGCGCGTCGGCATGGCGGCTGGCCGTGTCTTTCGTCGCGGTGACCACCGCCATCGTGTCGTGATCGGCAAGGATACGCGCCTGTCGGGCTATATGCTTGAACCCGCGCTCACAGCCGGTTTCACCTCGATGGGCATGGACGTATTCCTTTTTGGCCCGCTGCCGACAACGTATAGGAAGAATAAACGCCCTTTTCACCCAAGTCCAACAGCTTTGGACCGCAGTTGACTCTTTCGACACCCCTGCGATGCAACCCAATCCGGCTGACGGGGAGCCAGCAACGCTGAAAATTTACCCTCCTCTTTCCCACTAGCGGCTCCTTTTCCGACAACCAGCACGGCGGATCCCTGCCGCGGCGCTGTGAACGCAGCATTTTGATTGGTATCGTTGGCCTTCAGGCTCGTCAGTCAAACAGACCCAGGAGCAGCTCAGCCGGTGGCGCCCGGCTTTCGGGTAACGCCCTGGTCCCGCTGGTTTCGGCTTTGTGCTTCAGGTGATCAAGGATCTGCTTGATCACTATAGGGTCTTCAATGCAGGCGATGACTTTCATGGCGCCGCCGCAGCCGCTGCAGGTCTCGATGTCGATATTGAAAACACGCTTGAGCCGTTGCGCCCATGTCATCGACGCTCGCCGTTGTGCTGGTGTTGCCGGTTCATCAGCCACCCTGACCTTGTTGCCCCTGCCCCGTTTTGCCGGCGTGACCAACGCCCGGTGCCGACTGTTGGGTGCGAACACCCCGTGGAAGCGGGTTAGGTTGACTCTGGGCTTCGGTACCAGGGCGGCCAGCCTTGCAATGAAATCCAATGGTTCGAAAATGACGTGCGTGGTGCCGTCCCGGTACGGCGTCTTGAGCTGGTAGCGCACGTTGCCGCCTCGTGTTAACGACAGCCGCTTCTCGGATACCGCCGGGCGGCTGATGTACCGGCACAGCCGTTCGAGCTTCTTGCGTTCATCGGCCCTGGCCGCCACGCCGGCGTGCAGGCTGGACCCGGCTACCTTGCCAATCCCGTCACCGAACGGATCACCACTGGTCGGCAGAGTTTGCAAAGTGAACACCTTTCGCCCCGCCTGTGAACCGACAGCGATACGGTAAGTGATCGAGTGCCCCAGCAGGGGTGTCATCGGGTCGTCATCCACCGCATCCGAGGCCAGATAGCTGTTTTCGACATCCCGTTCCAGCAGGCCTTGCCGTTCCAGATAGCGACCCACCCGGTGGGCGATGGTGTGCGTCAGCTGGGTGAGCTCTGGGCTGGTCGGCGCCTTGACCCAGCGGAAACGCGCTGAGCCGTGGGATTGCTCGACATACACACCGTCGAGAAACAGCATGTGGAAGTGAACATTCAGATTGAGCGCCGATCCAAAACGCTGGATCAGGGTGACCGCGCCCGTCTTGGCCACTTGGTGGGTATGGCCCGCTTTCTTGACCAGGTGCGTGGCAATGACGCGGTAAACGATGCCCAGCACCCACCCCATGATCTCGGGCCGGCTGGCAAACAGGAAACGCAGCTGAAACGGGAAGCTCAACACCCACTGACGCATGGGTTGTTCAGGCAGTACTTCATCAACCAGCAAGGCGGCACTTTCGGCCATCCGCCGCGCCCCACAGCTCGGGCAGAAACCGCGACGCTTACAGCTGAAAGCGACCAGGTGCTCGGCGTGGCAAGACTCGCAGCGAACCCGTAGAAAGCCATGCTCCAGCCGCCCGCATTGGAGAAATTCTTCAAATTCCCGTTGCACATAGCCCGGCAATTCCTTTCCCTGCTCTGCCATAAGCGCAGCGAATGCCGGGTAATACTCGTCAACGATCTGATAGAGAAGGGTTTGCTCGGGTCGGTGGCTCTGGTAACGACCAGTATCCCGATCCCGGCTGGCCGTCCTGGCCGCCACATGAGGCATGTTCCGCGTCCTTGCAATACTGTGTTTACATACAGTCTATCGCTTAGCGGAAAGTTCTTTTACCCTCAGCCGAAATGCCTGCCGTTGCTAGACATTGCCAGCCAGTGCCCGTCACTCCCACTCGATTGTAAACAAGCACACAAAACCCTTTAGTGACAACAATTTGCAAGAACTATCAGGCTCAGTGCCATGAAAAATACCATGACCAGATCATGAGGTTGAACACGGCTTGCGCCGGCAGCGTTCACGCTCCTGGTCGGCGATCTCGCCCGGCTGCAATGCTAGCTCAGCATCGGTCATGCGCTCCAGCACGTCGCGTAGGCGGATGGTGCAAGGAATGGGCGGCAGCTCGAACTCATAGCCGCCGGCGATCATTTCGGCCGCAATCTCCTCGGTGATGAAAAACGGCTCGTCGTCTTGGTTCGGCTTCTTCATGCCCTTTCCTCCTGGCGCTCATCCTGGCCGACAGCGGCCAGGGCATCGGCTTCCGTCAATGCGTCCTCCACGAACGCGCCGTGCTGCTTCGCTTCGGCCTGGCTGACCTCGGCCCATATCCGTTTCACCTGGGCCGCACTGTACCCGGCCAGCTCGGCGGTCTTGTTGATGCTGTAGCCGGACTTGCGCAGCGCGACAACTTGGGCGCGGCGCTTCGGATCAGCACGGCGGCCCTTGTACCGCCCGGCCTGGCGGGCCAACTCAATGCCTTGGCGCTGGCGTTCGCGCCTGTCCTCGTAGTCGTCGCGGGCCATCTGCAAGGCCAGGCGAAAAAGCATGATCTGCACGGCTTCCAGCACGATCTTGGCGACGCCCTGGGCCTCGGCCGCCAGGTCGGATAGATCGACCACGCCAGGGACGGCCAGGCGTGCGCCTTTGGCCTGTATCGAGGCCACCAGGCGCTCGGCCTCGGGCAAAGGTAGGCGGCTGATGCGGTCGATCTTCTCGGCAATGACCACCTCGCCGGGCTGTAGGTCGCCGATCATGCGCAGCAGCTCAGGCCGGTCGGCGCGTGCGCCGGATGCCTTCTCACGGTAGATGCCGGCGACGTAGTAGCCGGCGGCCTTCGCGGCCGTAGTGATCGCCTCTTGGCGTTCCAAGTCCTGCGCGTCGGTGCTGACGCGCAGATAGACCCGCGCCACCATCGGCGCGGCTACTGGCTTCGTCCTGCGCATACTTGCGGGCTCCTTTGGGCATACTCAAATGCACCCATCTTAAACTGGCAGGCCAATTTATCACATATCGATCTAAATGCGCCTAGCTCATTTTTACAGCTTAAATGAGCTATTGAGCACACTCCATATTTCGACTATTATTGAAACATGGAAACGATAAATGCTGTAGCCGCCCTGGCGGCCATCGCTCAAGAATCGCGCCTCGCGGTGTTCCGGCTTCTCGTCCAGGCCGGCCCCGCCGGCATGGCCGCCGGAAAAATCAGCGAAGCGGCCGGCATCCCGCCGTCTTCGCTATCCTTCCACCTGAAAGAGCTGGCACACGCCGGCATGGTCACGTCGCGGCAAGAAGGCCGATTTGTGATCTACGAGGCGAACTTTTCGACGGCCACTAACCTGGTGGCCTTTCTCACGGAAAACTGCTGCGGCGGCCAGGTGTGCAACCTGTCTTGCACCACGGAAGCCGGGAAGGTGTTGGCATGAGACTTCGCCATCTTTCCGACCCCGATTCTTTGCCCGCTTTGGACAAATCCTTTGCCATCGAGCGCCCGGCGCTCGGGCTGGCACCCGACGCCCCGCCGGTGCGTATCCTGCTGCTGTATGGCTCGCTGCGCGCCCGCTCGTTCTCACGGCTGGCCGTCGAGGAAGCGGCCCGGCTGCTGCAATTCTTTGGCGCAGAAACACGCATCTTCGACCCGTCCGATTTGCCGTTGCCCGATCAAGTGCAAAGCGACGATCACCCGGCCGTCAAGGAGCTGCGCGCCCTGTCCGAGTGGTCAGAGGGACAAGTCTGGTGCAGCCCGGAACGCCACGGTCAGATTACCAGTGTCATGAAGGCGCAGATTGACCATCTGCCGCTTGAAATGGCCGGCATCCGGCCGACCCAAGGCCGCACCCTGGCCGTGATGCAGGTATCCGGCGGCTCGCAGAGCTTCAACGCCGTGAACACCTTGCGTCTGCTCGGCCGCTGGATGCGAATGTTCACCATTCCGAACCAGTCGAGTATCGCCAAAGCGTTCCAAGAGTTCGACGCGGCGGGCCGCATGAAGCCCTCGCCGTACTACGACCGAATAGCCGATGTGATGGAAGAACTGGTGCGCTTCACGGCGCTGGTACGGCCGCACCGTGAAGCACTGACAGACCGCTATTCCGAACGGAAAGCGGCCGGCCACGTCATCGACGAGGCCACCGATCTTTCATCCATCGCCATTGCTCCCCAGCCACTACCAGAAAGCGAAACATCATGACCGAAAGAATCTATAACGTCCTCATCCTCTGCACCGGCAATTCGGCGCGCAGCATCATGGCCGAAGCTCTCATCAACACGATGGGGCAAGGGCGCTTCCGCGCCTACAGCGCCGGCAGTCACCCAACCGGCAAGGTCAATCCCTTCGCCGTCGAAAAGGTGGAGTCGGTGAATTACCCGACCGAGAATCTGCGCAGCAAGAGCTGGGACGAGTACGCCACGCCCGACGCACCGAAGATGGACTTCATCATCACCGTCTGCGACAACGCCGCCGGCGAAATGTGTCCGGTGTGGCCTGGTCAGCCGATCTCGGCGCATTGGGGATTTGAAGACCCGGCCGCCGTCGAAGGCACTGACGCCGAGAAGCGCCGGGCCTTCGAACAAACCTTCCGGCACATGATGAACCGCGTCCGCCTGTTCGTGAATCTGCCTCTCAAAATGCTTGACCAGACGGCCATCAAGCGCGAGCTGGCGAACATCGGCAAGACCGAGCAGGAAGCATGAGCGCCGGCGCACAGGCCATCGCCGCGAAGCCGCGCCAGGCCCCGATGAGCGGCTTCGAGCGTTACCTGACGCTGTGGGTGGCCCTGTGCATCGTCGCCGGTGTTGCGCTCGGCCAGGGCCTTCCTGACGTGTTCCAGGCCATAGGCCGCATGGAAGTGGCCCAGGTCAATTTGCCGGTGGGCCTGCTGATTTGGGTAATGATCGTCCCGATGCTGGTCAAGATCGACTTCGGGGCGCTGCACCAGGTCAAAGAGCATTGGCGCGGCATCGGCGTCACGCTGTTCGTGAATTGGGCCGTCAAGCCATTCTCGATGGCCCTGCTGGGGTGGCTGTTCATCCGACAAGTGTTCGCTCCGTTCCTGCCGGCCGATCAACTGGACAGCTACATCGCGGGCTTGATCTTGCTGGCCGCCGCGCCCTGCACGGCAATGGTGTTCGTGTGGAGCCGCCTTACCAACGGCGACCCGCTTTTCACGCTCTCGCAAGTGGCTCTGAACGACGCCATCATGATCGTGGCCTTCGCGCCCATCGTCGGCCTGCTGCTGGGCATGTCCTCGATCTCGGTGCCTTGGGACACGCTGCTGATTTCGGTCGTGCTCTACATCATCGTGCCGGTGATCCTGGCGCAGCTCTTGCGGCGGCATCTGCTCAAGCAAGGACAGGCCGCCTTTGAACGGGCCATGCAGAAGATCGGGCCGTGGTCGATGGCCGCGCTGCTGCTGACGTTGGTTCTACTGTTCGCCTTCCAGGGCGAGGCCATCATCCGGCAGCCGTTAGTGATCGCCATGCTAGCCGTGCCGATCTTGATTCAAGTGTTCTTCAATTCCGGGTTAGCCTACTGGCTGAACAAGCGGGCGGGGGAAAAGCACTCTGTCGCCTGTCCTTCGGCCCTGATCGGTGCCAGCAACTTCTTCGAGCTGGCCGTGGCGGCCGCCATCAGCTTGTTCGGTCTGCACTCCGGCGCTGCATTGGCAACCGTGGTCGGCGTCCTGGTCGAAGTGCCGGTGATGCTGCTGGTCGTGCGCGTGGTGAATCGCTCGAAGAGCTGGTACGAACGAGGTTGAACATGAGTAGGAAAAAACTGAGGAAATGATTGCAGATTGCCGCGCCGGCCGCTTCCTGGCGCATTCGATCACTGACCTGGAACACCTAGTATCCATGCTTGCTGAGGTCGCCCGATGACAGACCCAAAGAACCTAGAGAACAGGCTGCATGAGAAGGCCGACCCGGCCCGCGCCGTTTCCACTGGTCGGGTGCGCTACACACTGGCCGAACTACTGGCCGACGCGGAAGCATCCGGGGCTTACCCGCTGCCGCCGGAGGAACGCGAATGGATGGATGCGCCGTCTGTGGGTCGGGAATGGCCAAACAGTGAAGATTGAAAAAGGCGGCCAGTTCGAGTGGCCGCCCTTTCGTCATTAGCTGCACGCTTGGCGCAAGGCGTTCATTGCTTCTTGAAAATCAGCCTGTGTCGCCCGGCCCGTTTCAGCTTGGTAGTACACCACCATAAAAGCATTAGCGACGGCTTCGGCCAATGGCCCAAGGCTCCGCGCTTCCGCTTGGTTGATGTACTCCAAAGAAGAAAGAATAGCCGCTGCTTGATGCACTGCTTGCCCTGGTTCGATAATATGTTGTGTTGTCATAATTCACCTCTCCAGTAGGTGTTGATTGAAAGTGCCGGGCTGGTTGTGGCCAGCCCGGTGCGCCTACAGGTACAGCCCCGCCGCCTCCGCGAATGCTGACCGCTCATTCCTGCCGCCATTAACCTCAATACTTATCGGCTTAGTTTCGCTCTCTCTCATAGGGTCTGGCCGTGATACAAAAGCGGCTGTTTCTGTCTCTGCATCGACCTCGGTCGATTGATCACCCAGCGGCGAAATAAATACCTGGCTGACTTCTTCCCTTGGCGCTTCATCCAGGGCCGCCAATGCGGCCATGTATGTTGATGTCGTCATCGTGCTAACTCCTGACTTCGTTACTATCTGGGCCAGAATCGGCGCCCAAGCTATTGCCCTCGAACTGGCCAGATTGGCTTGCTTCTTTCGGCTCCATGCTTTCGCGTATCGAAGCAGCCAGTTTTCCGCCTGTGGTTTCGCTCACTCGCTCCTGGAATCCCTGCTTCACTTGAGAGCCGACACCCTTGGCTAACTCGGAGGCCGTGCCTGTGGCCAGCTTCGCGGCCTTGGCAAAGCCGCCACCGCTTGAGCTACTGCCGCTGTCACCAAAGCCAGCCGCTTGGGCGAATGGGCTACTGCCAGCAGTACCCGCTTCACCACCACCGTTTCCGCCACTGCTGACAACTGACCCCATGCTGGACATGTCACCGCCGGTTTCCATACTCGCTGATGCTTTCTGAAAAGCCGCTTGGAGTGCACTTGCACCTCCGGCTGCACCGGCTGCGGCACCCATAACCGCTTTACCTGCCAGGGCAGCGCCGCCAGTTGCCATACTGGCCGCCGTCACCGCCGCCCCAACTGCCGCACCCGCACCGAAGTTTCCAATTCCACCGGCTGCGCCAATACCACCACCAGACACAAGACCAGAAATCATCGGCGGAACTTTGTTGACCAAGAAAAGCAAGATGACCGATATAACCAACATCACGGCCAGTTCCTGGGATGCCATGTTCTCGCTGATTTGCGTGTAGTAGTGATTGATGAACTCTTTGCCAATCGCAACCAGAAGCACCATTGCCATAAGCTGTGCGGCCAGGCCCAGCACGGTCTTGTAGTAATTGATCGCCATGTCGGAAGTCCAACGACTTCCACCAAAGCCAAGGAAGAACACACCGGCATACAACAGAATCCAGGCTGATGCGAGCAACAGCAACAGGTTGACCGCAATCAACGCCAGGACAAACAAAACAGCCAGGGCCATTAGCTCCATGACCAGAGCAGTTGCCATCTGCCGCCATCCCAGCTCCGAGGTGGCCTGTACTGTGCGGTTGTATAACTCGAAACCAAGATCAAGGATGCTGGAGGGCCCAAGATTGCTATTGGAAAGTCCCCCCGCCTGCGCGCCCAGAGTTTGCAATGACTGAACAATCGTACCGGCGATATTCATGCCCTGGTTCGCATTCGTCAGCAACCACCAGAAAAAGCCGGTGAAGATCGTGAAGCGAACGAACTCCGCGAAGAACTCGCCAATGTCGGCCTTGCGCAAAGCCATCATGCCGAATGTCCAGACCATCGAAATCACAACCAGCGTCCAGAACAAACGCGATGCAGCGGACTCAATAGCTGGCCCCCATGTTGCGGCAGCATCATGAAAACGCTTGAGCACATCATTCATAACACCGCTGCTACTTAGCTCCTGCGCCATTGCAGGTTCAGCCAGCACCATTGTGGCGACCATCATCAAGCCACCTAGAGCAATTTTCTTTCTCATGGCGACCACCTCAATAATCATCTTTAGGGCTGGGCTTGAACTCCCACTGACGCATCTGCTTGGCCTTCTGGAATGCTCTGCATTCCTCGGTAAAGGCCTCTCGGTTCGCTTCGCTGCGCATTTCATTCAGTGCTGCCTGGAACGCATCGGGGGCACACGTCGCCGCATTTGGTTCGGGCATCCTTTCCTGTTCACATCCAGCCAACAACAGCAACGTAGCCGCGGTAGTAAAAAAGATTTTTTTCATCTCACCGCCTCCCTAGTAGTTGTCTGCCGGACTCGGGCGAAACGTCCAGGTACGCATTTGCTCGGCCCTGGCATCACCTCGCGCCTCGGCATCGAGTTCTGCTGCAATCCGGGCTGCCTCCGCGTTGTGTTGGGCGGTCAACATGGTGCGAATCTGCAAGAGCTGATTGGCCTGCTGGCTGGCGAGCTGGTTGGCGTAGCCGATGGCCTGTAGCTGGCCAGTTGCACCCTGGGCCGCGCCTTGCAGCCGCTCCAGGGTACGGGCGTCATCCTTCAAAGCCTTTTGCTGGTCGGCAACGGTCTGGAACAGGGCATCGTTGGCCTTCTTTTGCGACTCTGACGCCAGGCGGCGGTTCTCTTCCATCGCTGCCTTTTCGGCCGGCGTGCATCCGCCGCTGCCGTTGAAGCATGGCGAGCTGCGGTAATAGGCCACGTCCTGAAACTTGGCCAGGTAACGATCCAGGCTGCCTAGCTGGTTCTCGTAATAGGCCAGCGTGTTTTGCGCGGCAATCAGCCGGTTGATCGTAGTCTGCGCCTGATCCCAGATATACGCGGCTGGGGCCATCGTGTTCTGGAGCTGATTTTCGTACTGCTGCAACTGGGTCTGGTACTGCTCAATCTGCTTGAGCGTCTGCGCCACCGACTCGATGGCCGTCATGATGTTCTGGGCCAGGTTGCCGCCGTCGATGACGGGGATACCAGCTTGCACAGGGGCGGTGGTAGTGGTGATAAAGCCGGTTGCGAGTGCAACGGCTAGAGCGGTTTTTTTAGCCGCTAAAATTTTGGACTTCATGGTCGTACTCCGTCGATGAAAAGAAGGCATTGCCTTGACCAAGCGTTGTGCTTGTTCTCGGCAACGTTTCATCGAAGAGCTACGCCACTAGCTGATCGGTATTGCCCTTGGCGCTGAGGCCCGGACTTACAAACGTAAAACTACTCTGTTTTTTTATCGCTTTCGGACAAGCCAACTTCCCGGCCAATCTCTTCAAGCTCTAGCGGCTGTACTGCCGCCGTCAGTATTTCGCGTATTTCCGCGTCGGTGCTCCTATCGTTGAGCGCTGCTCGAACTTTCAACGCACGGTGCACCTCGGCGGGTAAATTCCTGATAAGCACATTTGCCATATCAATACCCTTTTGGTGTACCCGACAACCATGCTATCAAAGATATTAAAAATAGCAAGACCTATACTCTTGCAACCGGCGGTAGCCGATCAGCCCCGCAGGGCAGGATTCCCGTTGAGTGCCCCCGGCGCGAATAAGGGACAGTGAAGATAGATAACCGGCTTGCCGGTTAGCTAACTTCACCCATCCTGCCCGCATTTCACCCACTATTGAAAATCTAGCGCATATCGAACGTAAAGCGTTTTATCGTCAAACAAACACCGATTCTTGGCAACATAACCGTAATCGTCACCAAATCGGCCTGCAATCGACATAGTCGCTTCAAAATCGCTGCTCAATCGGCTTTAAATCGGAACCTAAAATGCCAACAATCGACACAAACCATTCGCCCCGATGGGGCGAGTTGGACGCCAAAAAAGAAGGGCATAACCCGCCCCTCAAGTGTCAATGAACACAAGAAATTTGCCTCCCCTCCCGTCATACCACTAAGGCGACGTATTGATACTTGAGGGGCAACCTTTCCTGATGTTGACACCTTCACGCAGGTTACTGGTTATGGGCGTCCAACACACACGGCTCATTCCTGCTTGGTAATAATAAGAATAATAATCTTCTTATTATTCTTACCGAACGAATGGGCACTGCTTAGCCATTTCACGTTTCGAGCCAAGGTTTCAGTACAGATAACTACAAGTGCACACAGCGGCCCTCCAGCACCGTTAGACGCAGATTCTGCTTCAGCTCATGGAATAAGGGACTCCGGGTTGTTTTCCCCTCTCACAAGGCGTTTCAGCGGCCACTGAAGCCGCCTTCTCTTCTTGGCGTTAAACCATCGGCCTATGGCCGATTGATAAAGCCCGCCAGGGCTTTATTGGCAAGGTCAGAACGCGCCCTCAAGGCGCGAGCTGCACCGCGCATGATGGATTATCTTTAGATAATCTTGGATGGATTTCCCAAACTGCCCGCAAAGCAGCGCACCGTCTGGGTTTTCCAAATTGGGACGGGGAACGTTACGACGGCAGAAGGGGAGCGTTACGACGGTAACAAGGGAACGTTACGACGGTAAACGGGTGCAGTTGCCGTGGGGCCAGGCCTCTTGATCTCCCATTTTCCCTTGGCGTATTCGTTCACTACCCAACCCACGGCGGCAAGTTCGGCCAGTGCCTTCCGGGCAGTCTGACGGCGTTTTTTCATAGCTTCGGCATTGGCTTCATCTGGCCAGACATAGCCGCAAAGCGTGTCCAGTTCCACGCGCCCGGATTTGCCGGGGTCGATCCAGCCGCATAGCCGTTGGTGCATCAGCCGTGCCGGATCAGTCTGTAGCACCCGCACTTCCGCCATGTCGATACGGGCATATGGACGATGCCCCAGGATCGCTTCGGCAATACGCGGATTCAGGGCAACCCATAGCCTGCCGTCCGTCTCGTCAAAAGCATGACTCATCAGGTGGAACGCGGCTTGCCGCCGTCCCTTCGTCACAAGGATGGTGACGTTCGACATGCGCAGCAGGCTGGCTTTGAGCGCCTTGATGTTGTCGCCGCTATCCGTCATGCCCGTTTCTGAGAGCAGTTTGGTCAGGCTCTCACGAACCACCAAGCCGTCTTGCTCAATGGCTTCGAAACGGGGTTCAAGGAATAGCCGTAGCTGTCGCCCCGTCTCACTGGTCGGTTCCGGGGTTAGCAAGATGCCGTTCGGGCCGCCAAGGGCCACGATGCCTTGCAAAAGACGCATATCATCGGCCCCGAGAGGTTCGAATCCGACGAAACGCATGGATTCGTCCTCGCCAAAGGTGTAGGTCACGTCCAGCTTGCAGCGTTTGCGATCGCCACGCTTGAGGCTGCGGAACAGGCCAGGTGCCAAACAGTGCGCGGGATCATGTCGGACGTGGGTCAGGTCATGCTTAGGCTTCTTCACGCTGTCTCCTTTTCACCTTGCACTGCCGCTCCAGTACAGCAGGCTTCAACACGCCGCCGTCGTGCCGTCTAAACCAGAGTTCTTGAAAAGGTGCGCCATAGTTGGCCTTGCTGACGCCAAAGCGGACAAAATACCCACGCTGACAATCATCGACCCCCAGTATCTCGGCCTCGCCTTGCGTCATGCCGGATAGGTACGATTGCCAACGGATGTTATCAACCAGTACGGACGATCCACGACTGGCCTGCTGTTGATCGCCCGACCCCATCATGGCTGCGCTTTTACTCGCGTGGTGCAGAAACACAATGGAGCAGCCTGTATCAGCGGCTATGGCCTCCATGTGCCCAACAACCTGCGCCATCGGCCCGCTAGCGTTCTCCTCCTCAATGTGGAAGCGCCGCAAAGTGTCCAAGATCATCAAGCGACGACCTTCAGCGGCTCGTTTGAGAGCATCGAACCAGCTAGCAGCCATGATGTTTGGGCATTTACCGATCAAGGGTTCAATGAGCAAACCATCAGCCACGGCTTGCCGTTCCGCTGCGCTGAGGTGTGCCCCAAGGGCGTGCAGACGATGGTGAATAGCGGCCGGTGGATCTTCAGCAGGCAGATAGACCACTTGCCCGGTGGGAAACTCGCCTATTTCAAGTAAATCAGGCCCGCCTGCAATCTGTGCAGCCAATTGAAGGGCCAACATGGATTTACCAGCCCCACCAGGCGACACAAGAGCACCAACAGTGCCAGCAACCATATTAGGCAGAACATAATCAATGGGTGGCGGCAATTCCGTGAAAGCCGCCATAAGATCAAGAGCCATATAACTAGCCCTCTATAGGGCCAGGTCGCGCAGCTTGATCACCCGATGATTTACGTGCCTCAATCCACTCTTCGACCTCTGACAAATCCCAGGCGACATTTCTACTGGTTAACGCGATACGGCGTGGAAAATCCCCTCGCTGCTCCAGGTTATAAATTGTTCGTGTCGAAAGCGGGATCATCTCCAGGAGCTTCTTCCTGTTGATGAGGGTCTTTATATTTTGCATGGGTCAATACCTCTCAAATGAATAGTTGCTATTCATCGAGTAGCTGCGCGAAGCAGCTAATCGGTAATTGACCTGCCCGATGCCAATGGCGGCCTTATTTATAAATTCACGGCATCAACTTCAATGCTATCAAAGATAGCAAAAACATCAACCCTTACTGCCTCCCGAAGTCCACTCATCAATCATATCGGCCCAATCCTGCAACATCGCCGCCCGCTGCTCGCGGTACTCAGCCTTGTTGTAGACAGCCCTCACGCCCTTCTGCTCGTGCGCCAGGCACTTCTCGATCCAGTCGGTGTTGTAGCCGGCCTCATGCAACAGCGTGCTGGCTGTGCGCCGCAAATCATGCGGTCCGAACTTGGTAAGTGACTTCCCATCTTTCTGCGCCGCCTTGTAAGTCAGCGTCAGCACCTGGTTAAGTGTGGCAGCGCTCATCGGCGCATCCGAGTCGTACCGTGATGGCAAAACGAAGTCGGAACCACCGGCAAAGGTTTTCATGGCAATGAAAATATCCAGAGCCTGCTGGGACAGAAATACCAGGTGCGGGTTACGGCGTTTCATCCGCTCCTTTGGAATCGTCCACAACGCTTCGCTGAAATTGATCTCGCTCCAGGTCGCATTGGTCAGCTCGCTCTTGCGCACCATCGTCAGCAATAACAGCTTGGCCGCCGCACGGTTTGTTGGGCTTGTGCCCACTCGCTCCATGTACTGGTACATCAGCCCAATTTCTTCTGGCGTCAACGCTCGGTCACGTGGCTCGAATCGAGCGATGCTTGTTGGGCGCACCAGTTCTGCCGGGTTTTCGACCTTCTGCCCACGCTCGATGGCCCAGCGAAATACCTGCAACACGATTTCACGCACATGAACGGCGGTGGCCGGTGCGCCTCGCTCAACAATGGCATCAGCCAGCGCCCGCAAGTCTTCGTGGGTGATCTCCACCAGCTTCTGATTGCTGAATTTCGGCTTCAGCTCACGCTCATAAACCGAGCGGCGCATATCGCGGGTGGAGTCGGCCATCTGGTAGCCACGCAGCCACTTCTCCGCCCAGGCACCGAACGTCTCTGCATCTTTCACCCGCGCCTTGTCTCGGGCTTTCTCCTTGGCCGGCGACTTGCCCGCCGCAACCATCTTCTTGGCGTCACCCAACAGCTCGCGGGCTTCGGCCAGGGTGATGCCACCGACACCATAACGCCCAAAGGTGATGGTCTCCTGCCGACCGTTGATTGAGTAGTTGTAACGGAACGAGATGGAGCCGGCTGGAGTCACTGCCACATAGAGACCTTCCCGGTCATTCACTTTGTAGAGTTTGTCCCTGGGCTTGAGATTGCGCAGCTTGGTATCGGTCAGCATGTACCTTGTCCTTCTTCGTCTCCGATACCATGCTGAAAAAATCTCGAATTTATCGTATTTTTTCTTACGAAACAGTAACTTATAGAATATTAATACCATGAACACACAAAAGAACGCAGCATGGTATCGGCATCAATCATGGCATCGCCAAACCATAATACCAGCTTTAATGCCATGCTCAAACGGTGCTTGGCGCTTCCTCCCGTTGCCAGATCGTGCCAAACACAAACAAAAAAAAGCCCGCAATTACGCGGGCTTAGCGGCATTTCATGCCATCAGGTGCCTGGCTGTGCCAGACGCGGAATCATTCCAATGGGTTTACTACAGTATCAATCCAAAATTGGCCAACTGGTGTTATGAAATTTTAGATATTTTGAAGACGGTTCAATCTCAATCAAAGCTGGATGATCAACACCCCCTTTCTGTAAATAGTTATTGTGAGTAATTCAATGAAATTTTTATTTTTATGTACTGGAAATAGCTGCCGTAGCATTTTGTCTGAAGTTTTGTTTAATAGCCGAGCACCAGAAGGTTGGAAAGCCTATAGTGCTGGGAGTAAGCCTTCAGGTCAAGTTCACCCGCTAACTTTAGAAACCCTTGAAAACTTAGGATTATCTACCGAAGGTTTATGGAGTAAAACGATTAATGATTGTGAACAATATCAACCTGATGTTGTGATCACAGTATGTGATTCTGCTGCTCAAGAAGCATGTCCACTTTATTTGGGTGGAGCAATCAAGGCACATTGGGGCTTGGCTGATCCTTCACACTTAGACGTGAATAAAGAAGAAAAAATAAAAGCCTTTATGAGCACTGTTGAACATATCAATCGTCGCTTAGATGCTTTATTTAAACTTAATGTAGATAAACTATCTCGCTCAGAATTGATTGCAGCAATTAATCAAATTTCGAACGTTGAGTAAGTGAAATGTCTGAAAAACGCTTATCTTTTTTAGATCGCAACCTGACGCTATGGATTTTTATTGCCATGGCCTTAGGCATTGCCATCGGAAACTTCTTTCCTCAGGCTTCTGTCGCACTCGATAAATTAAGCATTGATTCAGTGAATATTCCAATCGCGATTGGTCTTATTCTAATGATGTATCCACCACTGGCAAAAGTGAACTATGCGACTTTGCCACAAGTGTTTAAGGATAAGAAAACCCTTACTTTATCCTTAGTACAAAACTGGCTGATCGCGCCAGTACTCATGTTTGCCCTGGCAATCATATTTTTACATAGTTATCCAGAATATATGACCGGTGTCATCCTGATTGGTCTTGCTCGATGTATTGCCATGGTTCTGGTGTGGAATGGCTTGGCCTGTGGTGATAATCAATATGTTGCAGCATTAGTTGCCTTTAACAGCATCTTCCAGATTCTATTTTTCAGTACCTATGCCTGGTTATTCCTGACCTTCCTTCCACCCTATTTTGGTGTCGCTTCGCAGGTCATTAATGTCGATTTCTGGACCATCACCCATGCTGTTCTGGTTTATCTTGGTATTCCGTTCTTATTAGGTTTCTTAACGCGATGGATTTTGGTGAAACAGAAAGGCGTGGAATGGTATGAAACCAAGTTCATTCCGAAAATCAGTCCGCTGAGTTTAATGGCTTTGCTGTTCACCATTCTGGCCATGTTTAGCCTAAAAGGCGGTGATGTCGTGAGTCTTCCGCTTGAAGTTTTACGCATCGCGATTCCTTTAACCATTTACTTCGTTTTAATGTTCTTCATCAGTTTCTTTATGAGTAAATGGATGGGCAATGACTATCCTAAGACCACAGCAATTGCATTTACCGCAGCGGGGAATAATTTTGAATTATCACTTGCAGTAGCGATTGCAACTTTTGGTATCGCGTCCCCTGTTGCTTTTACCACGATTATTGGCCCACTGGTCGAAGTTCCTGTGTTGATTGCCTTGGTGAGTGTTTCACTCTGGCTGAGAAAGAAAGTTTTTAAAGAGGCCTAACTCTATGAATCTCCCAAATGTAGATCTAAATCTTCTTGAGCAACCCACCTTTGAAAAAGTTCAAGCCAAAGAACTTGCTCATCCTCCGCGAATTTTGCTGCTGTATGGCTCTAATCGAGAACGTTCTTACAGTCGCCTTGCAGTTCTTGAAGCCGGTCGAATCCTTGAGCATTTTGGGGCGGAAATAAAAATCTTTCATCCTAAAGGGCTTCCTTTACCAGAAGATGCGGATACTGAGCATCCAAAAGTAAAAGAGTTGCATGAGCTTTTAGCATGGTCAGAAGGCATGGTCTGGTGTTCACCTGAACGCCATGGTTCTATGAGTTCCATCTTTAAATCTCAAATCGACTGGATTCCACTGGCAGGAGGGGCAATCCGTGCAACCCAAGGTAAAACTCTTGCCTTGATGCAAGTCAGTGGCGGATCACAGTCCTTTAACAGCCTGAACCAGATGCGTATTTTGGGGCGGTGGATGCGGATGATCACCATTCCAAATCAGTCTTCAGTTCCAAAAGCTTTTTTGGAGTTTGAAGAAGATGGACGAATGAAACCTTCGGCTTTCTATGACCGGATTGTGGATGTGATGGAAGAGTTATTTAAGTTCACCCTACTGACTCGTGGACAAAGCAAATACCTGACAGATCGTTATTCAGAACGTAAGGAATCAGCTGAAGAATTATCTAAACGTGTCAATCAGCGCAGTTTGTAAGCTGCCAGGTGATCTTAAATGCAAAAGAGACATTCTAAATTAATCATTCTTGGCTCAGGTCCTGCGGGTTACAGCGCTGCGGTATATGCAGCACGGGCTAATCTTAAACCCACTTTAGTTGCAGGCTTACAACTCGGTGGTCAATTAACCACGACCACTGAAGTCGATAACTGGCCGGGTGATCCAGAAGGTTTAACAGGCCCCGCACTCATGGAACGTATGCAAGCGCATGCGGAACGTTTTGGCACCGAAATCGTCTATGACCATATCAGTAAAGTGGATTTAAGCGTTCGTCCATTCGTGCTGAAAGGCGATATGGAAGAACTCACCTGTGATGCCCTGATTATTGCCACAGGTGCAACGGCACAATACTTAGGTCTTGAGTCTGAAGCCAAATTCATGGGGCAAGGTGTAAGTGCCTGTGCAACTTGTGACGGTTTCTTCTATAAGAACCAGAAGGTGATGGTTGTAGGCGGTGGTAACACTGCGGTTGAAGAGGCGCTTTACCTGTCTAATATTGCAGCTCACGTGACTTTAGTACATCGCCGAGATTCATTGCGTTCTGAAAAAATTCTACAAGACCATCTTTTTGCAAAACAGAAAGAAGGCAAAATTAGCATTCTTTGGAACAATCAAGTGGATGAAGTGTTAGGCGATAACACCGGAGTAACTGGAGTGCGTTTAAAATCCACTGTAGATGGATCAAAGCAAGATATTGAGGTACAGGGTTTATTCGTGGCAATTGGTCACAAACCAAATACTGAGATGTTTTCAGCGCAACTTGAGTTACGTGATGGCTATATTCAGATCCAAAGCGGAACAGCGGGGAATGCCACTGCTACTTCAGTGCAAGGTGTATTCGCTGCCGGTGATGTGGCTGATTCAGTTTATCGCCAAGCGATTACTTCAGCAGGCTCCGGTTGTATGGCTGCATTAGATGCTGAAAAATATCTTGATAGTTTAAGTTGATTTTGATGTTGTCATAAAAATATAGTGAATATTGTAAAAGCCCAGTCTTCAGGATTGGGTTTTTATATTAAAGAAAAAATAAAAGGGGACAAGGCTTTGAATCAGAAACAGACGGAAACTGATGTCATCATTATCGGTGGTGGACAGGCAGCTTTATCTACAGCTTATTTTTTAAAGCGAAAAAAATACCATTTATTATTTTAGATGATCAAAATCAAGCAGGTGGAGCCTGGTTACATGCTTGGAATTCTTTGCGTCTGTTTTCACCGAATAGCTGGAGTTCCTTACCAGGTTGGGTTATGCCGAATACAGAACAAACGTATCCGACCAAGAAAGAAGTTATTGAATACTTGCAGCAATATGAGCAGCGTTACCACTTTCCGATTATTCGTCCTGTATATGTTGATCACGTCAAAAGCGAAGGAGAAGTATTGAGTGTGCATGCAGGTGAACAGACATGGAGAGCCAAGGCTGTAATCAGTGCAACGGGCACCTGGAGTCATCCTTATATCCCATCTTACCCTGGCCAAGAAAATTTCAAAGGTCTGCAATTACACTCCGCCCATTATCAAAATGCAGAACTTTTTAAAGATAAGCACGTCATGATAGTCGGTGGTGGAAATTCTGGAGCACAAATTTTGGCTGAAGTTTCCCAAGTGGCAGACACTCTTTGGATCACGCCAACACCTCCTCAATTTTTAGCAGATGATGTTGATGGCCGTGTACTGTTTTTACGTGCGACAGAGCGTTTAAAGGCACAATTAGAAGGCCGTACAATAGATCAGCCTGTTGGCGGTCTGGGTGATATTGTCATGATTGATTCAGTCAAAGATGCACGTGCACGAGGCGTTTTACATAGTGAGCGCCCATTTTCGGTTTTTACGGAAAATGGCGTGATTTGGGAAGATGGATCTTTTCAACAGGTTGATGCAGTGATTTGGTGTACTGGATTTAAAGCGACTTTAGACCATTTAAAGCCACTTGGAATAGTAGAGGAAAATAATACGATACTGGTTGAAGGAAGCAGATCAGTCAAACAATCTAACCTATGGTTAGTAGGATATGGTGAATGGACCGGACCTGGTTCAGCGACACTGGTGGGTGTTTCAAGGGCAGCGAGAGCCACAGTGGATGAAATCGTTGCTTATCTACACGAAGTTGATACTAAAAATTCTTTAGAAAAATAAGCTATCTACTCCCTTAGATGATTTTAAAGCCAATTCTTTTACTTTCATGCTTCAGCTATATCAGGTGAGTTAAAGTAATTCCATTTTCATAATTTTAGTCGCCCTACCTAATTATAAATACCAAGCCTTGAATAGATAAAAAATCTATTCAAGGCTTTAGTGTCATCTCAATAAAAGTACAGGTTTTATTGAGCTTGACAACAATTTGGTCGTCGTACTCCCAATAAAAAACTGGCGTATCTTTGAGTGACCATATGCACCAACCACCATCATATCAATAGCGTTTTTCTCTTGGTAATCTAATATTGATTTATCGACATCACCTTCAAGTACGATATCAATTACATTAAAACCATTATTTGCAAGCAGCTCTTTTGCCCAAGTAACTTGAGATGTCATATCACTATTTGGCTTACCAACATATACCACATGAGCTGTCAGGGTTTTTAATAAAGGACTATTTGCAATTTTGTCTACACAAATACGTGCAGTAGGACTTCCATCAAAAGCAATTAAAAAAGACTTAGGTGGACTAAAGGGTGCAGATGTTATTAATACGGGTTTATGAAGGGCACGAACAACATTTTCAATATGGGTTCCAACTTTACTGGAATCATGCTCGGTTTCAGTTCCATGCTTCCCCATAATAAGAACTCGAATGTCTTCTTCCATTCCCATAATTGTTTCTAAAAGACTGCCGTGACGTTGAAAACTTTGAGCATCAATAGAGAACTTCTCCAATAGATAATTCTTTGCTTCCCGAAGAAGAATTTGGCCATGCTCTAGCTCAATCTTCCCCTTACGCTCTTCAAGTTCAACCAACTCATTTAGCAATGTTTCTCGACTTCCCAAGCCGATTGCACCGCTTAAATCTTGTGGTGCTTTCGCTTTTGGCTTATCAATAACATGTAATAACTTAAGCGGTGAACTAAGTTTATCGCTAAACCAAGCTGCATAATCACAAACGGTATTTGTTGCTAATGATCCATCAATACATGCAATAATTTTTGACATAATTCATCCCTCTTAGTGGCTATTTAAGCGATCTAAAGCATCTGGCTTATCATGGATACCAAACTTATCGACTAAGGTTTTGCTGGCTTCATTCATTCCAATAAGTTCGACTTCTGTTCCTTCACGTCTAAACTTAATGACCACTTTATCTACGGCAGCGACCGCAGACACATCCCAGAAGTGAGCCTGGCTAACATCAATCACAACTTTTGAAAGTGCTTCTTTGAAATCAAATGCAGAAGTAAATTTATCTGCTGAGCTGAAGAACACTTGACCTGTTACCGTATAAATACGGGTATTTTCAGGTTCATTAAATTCGGACTGAATTGCCATGTAGCGTTCAATTTTATTGGCAAAAAATA
Source organism: Acinetobacter bereziniae LMG 1003 = CIP 70.12 (assembly GCF_000368925.1). Taxonomy (GTDB): domain Bacteria; phylum Pseudomonadota; class Gammaproteobacteria; order Pseudomonadales; family Moraxellaceae; genus Acinetobacter; species Acinetobacter bereziniae. Next base: position 245,218 of record NZ_KB849754.1, read on the forward strand.
ATGCAGAAAGAAGTACACCGACTAATACGCCATAAGCCAAGTTATGTGTTGCAACGACCACGACGACTGTAACGATCATCACGATATTGCTAGAAACTGGATATTGGCGAATATTTCGTAATGAATCCCAGTTAAATGTTCCGATTGCTACCATGATCATGACCGCAACCAGTGCAGCCATTGGAATGACTTTGAGCCAGTCACTGATAAACACCACCATAATTAACAGGAAGACCCCAGCACTAAATGATGATAAACGGGTACGTCCACCAGATTTCACATTAATAATGGATTGACCAATCATGGCACAGCCTGCCATTCCGCCTAAAAAGCCAGATGCGACATTGGCAACACCTTGTCCTTTACACTCACGGTTTTTATCACTATTGGTATCGGTTAAATCATCCACAATTGTTGCGGTCATCATAGATTCAAGCAAACCGACGGCTGCTAATCCCAGTGAATAAGGCAAAATAATAGCTAAAGTTTCAAGATTTAAAGGAATATCAGGAAGTAAGAAAATTGGTAGCGTATCTGGTAATTGCCCCATATCGCCTACGGTTCTTACATCTAAACCAATGAACAAGGCAAAGAGCGTAAGGAGGACAATACAAATGAGAGGAGAGGGTAAAAGCTTCCCTATCACTGGGATATAAGGGAATAGATAAATAATAGCTAAACCTCCAACTGTCATCGCATAGACATGCCATGTCACATTGGTGAGTTCAGGCAATTGAGCCATAAAAATTAGAATAGCTAAGGCATTCACAAAGCCAATCACGACTGACTTTGATACAAACCGCATCAGAGCACCTAATTTTAGATAACCTGCTAGGATTTGAATAAATCCTGTCAAAATTGTGGCTGCTAATAAGTATTGCAGACCATGGTCTTTAACCAGTGTGACCATTAATAAAGCCATTGCACCAGTTGCAGCAGAAATCATACCAGGGCGACCACCTACGAAAGCAATCACAACTGCAATACAGAATGAAGCATATAGCCCGACTTTAGGATCGACACCTGCAATGATGGAGAAGGCAATTGCTTCAGGAATTAGAGCCAAAGCAACAACAATACCCGCAAGAACATCCCCGCGAATATTGGAGAACCATTGTTCTCGAATAGTGGATAACATGAAAATAGCCTATTTTTTTAAATTTTAGGAAAGGCTAGTGATGTGATATATGACACACAAGCTACTACACCACATCACTAGACAGTGATGAGTTATTTACTGAATTAAGAGGTAAATAAACTTATGGTGGCGTAAGTGTCATATTAAGAAAGATATCTATTTTGGAGGATTTCGGGGGCAATGATAGCAGCTAGGTCCTTTTATATCCACCCTAGCCGCAATTTGAAAGAAAATATAGGACACTTCTGCAAATAAAAATTTGAGTCAATGATGTTCCCTTGAAGAAATGGATTTGAACAACCATCAAAAATAGCAGTTAAAGACAGCTACTTTTATTTTGTACATGCTTATTTTATTGGGATTGCGCTTAAGTGATATAAATTTTACAAAGGGTAGATAAAAATTGATACTTTTTCTTAGATCAACACTTTAGTGTAACTTTAGAGCATACTTTAAAGTTACACTAAACATCTATATGAAGACTAAAGTCCAAATTAGTGTTTATGTTGGTTCAATGTATTACATTTCGTATTTTCTATTTGTAACGTAATTTCAGTAATATTATGATTATGTTTTAGAACTTCTAAGGCCTTTTGATAGAGTTGATCTGTATTGCTATTCGGAGCAACCAAATGAGCAGTTAAATGAATATTTCTTGAGGATATAGCCCAGACTTTCAACTGATGAATCCCTTCAACGCCCTCTAGCTTCAATAAATCATTTCTTAACGACTCAATATCAATCTCATCAGGAACTCCTTCAAGCAGAATATGAATACTTTGTTTTAATAAAATCCAAGTTCGAGGTAAGACCCAGAAGCCAATTAACACAGCGATTACGGTATCAACCCACATCCACTGGGTAAAATAAATAACTATTCCTCCGATAATCACGCCTATCGATCCTAGAGCATCACTAAGAACTTCTAAATATGCACCTTTTATATTTAGACTTCCTTCAGCACTAGCAGAAAGGATTTTCATTGAAATCAAATTTATGACCAAACCAATGACCGCGACAATCATCATTCCAACACTTTGAATTTCAGCAGGATTCGTAAAACGTTGATAAGCTTCATATACAATATATATTGCTACCACAAAAAGCATCACCGCATTAAACAGAGCCGCTAAAATTTCAAATCGCTGATAGCCAAAAGTTCTTTTATCATCTGCGGCTTTTTTACCAATTTTGATAGCGGCAAGAGCAATAGCTAAAGCGGCTACATCAGTAAACATATGAGCTGCATCAGATAACAAAGCCAAACTTTGGGTAATAAAAGCAGCGACAACTTCTACTATTAAAAAAGTGGTCGTTAAACCTAAGGCAACCATTAACTTCTTACTATTTTCTTCAGTAACAACCGCATGGCTATGATCATGATGTTCTGACATAAAATATTTTCCTTATTCTATTTATGATGAGCAGAGATATTGGATAACAGCCAATATCTCTGCTGTAAATCGACTAATCTATTGGATTAAGAAACTTTCTTTTCATTTATCCAACGATAAAGCACGGGTAACAGCACCAAAGTTAGTAATGTTGAAGAGATAATCCCGCCAATCACTACGGTTGCCAGTGGCCGTTGAACCTCAGCCCCTGTTCCGGTTGCCAGCGCCATTGGTACAAAACCCAGTGAAGCCACACAAGCTGTCATCAACACTGGTCTTAAGCGCAAAATAGCCCCTTGCCACACGGCTTTATGCACTGGATATTTGTCCCTTAATTCCTTAATAAAGGTCAGCATTACCAGTCCATTGAGGACTGCAACACCAGATAAGGCAATAAAGCCAATTCCAGCTGACATCGATAATGGAATATCCCTTAGCCAAAGGAACAGCACACCACCGGTCAAGGCAAAGGGTACCCCGGTAAAGACCAATAGACTTTCTTTGACATTGTGAAAGACCGCCATCAGTAAAATAAAGATAGTGATTAAAGCCAGTGGAATCACGATTTGCATCCGTGCTTTGGCTGAAGCCAAATTTTCAAACTGACCGCCATATTCTATCCAATAACCACTTGGCAAAGTGTATGCTTTGAGCTGTGTCTGTACATCAGAAACAAAAGACCCTAAATCACGCCCTTCAACATTCGTTGTAACCACAACTCGGCGTTTACCATTTTCTCGACTGACTTGGTTGATTCCTTCAATGGTCGAGACTTGCGCGACATCCGACAATAAAATACTGCCACCATTTGGAAGCTGAATAGGTAACTGGGAAACAGATGCGACACTACGGTCTTGCTCTCCAAGACGGATAACAAAATCAAAACGACGATCGCCTTCTAAAATCTCTCCCACGCTTTGTCCACCAATACTTGCAGCCACCACATCCTGAATAGATTTCACACTCAAGCCATACTGGGCAGCTAAAGCTTTATCAATCTCTACATTGAGTAAAGGCAGACCCGAAGTTTGTTCAACTTTCACCGCACTGCTACCTGCGACTTGCTGAATGATTTTCGCGATTTTTGCAGCCTCAGTATTCAAAACCTGCATGTCATCACCAAAAACCTTCACCCCCACATCACTGCGTATACCTGAAATCAGTTCATTAAAACGTAGCTCAATAGGCTGAGAAAACTCACTGTTATTGCCGGGAATTGTCGCAAGATAAGCTTCCATTCGGGTTCGAAGTGCATCTAGGCTTTCTTTTGAATCTGGCCATTCCTCACGTGGTTTCAGCATGATATAACCATCGGAAATATTCGGTGGCATCACATCTGTCGCCACTTCAGCAGTCCCGGTACGGGCAAATATAGCTTTAATTTCGGGAAAGTTTTTCAGTAAAAGCTTTTCGGTATTTTCCTGAATACGTAAAGACTCTTCCAAGCCTGTGCTTGGAGAACGTAATTGCTGTACCGCAAAATCACCTTCACTCAGCTGGGGTGCAAACTCACTGCCAATCTTCGTGCTGAGCAGACCCGTAATGACCAGGAGACAAATGGCAAAAGTTAAAACCACCGCTTTGTAATGATAGGCTCCATCCAATATCTGTTGATATCGGGTTTTGAGCCAGATCATCCAACGGCTTTCCGTTTCTTTGATCTCCCCTTTAACCCATAAAGCAACTGCAGCGGGCACAAAGGTGATCGATAAAATAATAGCTGCCACCAGTGCGAGAACAACGGTTAAAGCCATCGGATGAAATAGTTTTGCTTCTACACCACTTAAAGCAAAAATCGGCAAATACACCACCAAAATAATAAGCTGACCAAAAATAAGAGGACGACGTGCTTGGCGGGCAGCCAGAAAAACTTCCTTAAAGCGTTCACTTTGTGTGAGAGGTCGTTTTAACAGTTGCTGTGTATGGGCTAAACGCCGGATACAGTTTTCGACAATCACCACAGCACCATCGACAATGATGCCGAAATCGAGTGCACCTAAACTCATCAGATTGGCACTGATATTTTTCTGTGCCATCCCGGTTAAGGTAAACAGCATAGAGAGTGGAATGACACAGGCAGTAATCAAGGCAGCACGGATATTCCCTAAAAACAGGAACAGAATGATGATGACCAGGATTGCTCCCTCTACCAAGTTTTTCTGAACGGTTTTAATCGCCTTCTCAACCAAGGTAGTACGGTCGTACACCGGTTCAATCACTACCCCTTTAGGCAAACTATTCTGAATATCTTGAAGCTTGGCATCCACAGCTTTAGAAACAGTCCGGCTATTTCCACCCATCGCCATCATGGCAATCCCTAAAACGGTTTCTTTGCCGTTATAGGTTGCCCCACCGGTTCTTAAATCATGCCCAATAGAGACTTGCGCAATATCACCAACCCGAATTGGGCTGCCATTTGGGCTACCCAGCATGGTGTTCTCAATATCAGAAAGCCCATTGAATGTACCCGGTACACGTACCGTCAGTTGCTGACCATTGTCTTCAATATAACCTGCACCTCGGTTCTCATTATTTTGCGCTAAAGCCTGTTGCAGTTGTTCTAATGAGATATTCAGTTGCTGCATCCGGTTTAAATCGGGAGAGACCACATAGGTTTTTTCAAAACCACCAATACTGTTGACCTCTGCAACTCCCTTAACACGTTGCAGTTGAGGACGCACAATCCAGTCCTGAATCTCACGCAAATCCATCGGCGTGTATGCAGTTCCATCCGGCTTTTTCGCATTCGGATCTGCCTTCAGTACCCATTGATAAATCTCACCGAGACCCGTAGAAACGGGGGACATCGTCGGTGCGATTTGTGCAGGCAACTCAGATTGCGCCTCCTGTATCCGTTGGTTAATCTGCTGACGGGCCCAATAAATATCAGTCCCATCTTTAAAGACAATGGTGACTTGAGAGAGTCCATAACGGGATATGGAACGGGTAAGCTCCAGATCCGGAATGCCAGCCATGGCATTTTCAATGGGATAGGTAATCCGCTGTTCGACTTCAAGCGCAGTAAAACCCTTGGCTTGAGTATTAATCTGGACTTGGGTATTGGTAATATCGGGTACAGCATCAATCGGGAGTTTCTGATAGCTATACACCCCGACCGCAATCCAGGTACAGACAAAGAGCAACACCCAAATCGCATTTTGTATGGAAAACTGAATGATTCGTTCGAATAAACCTTCTGGTTTTGGCAGATCAGAATTAATGTTCATGGCCTGCCTCGTCTTTTTCTAATTCAGATTTCAACAAGAAACTGCCTTGAGCGATATACTTCTGCCCTTCAGTCAGCCCAGAAATCACTTCAAGCCATTGTCCATCACTTGAAGCCTGCCCCAATTGCACTTTCTGTGCTTTTAAGTGGACTTGACCTTTTTGTTCTGAATCTACGATGAAAATACTGTCTTCACCTTCAATACTTTGCAGCGCAGACTTTTGAATCCGAAGGGCTGATTTTGCTGTAGCTTCCGGAATCAACACTCTCACTGATGTGGTTCTAGGATTTTAGACCACGCCTATAAGTGATAATCTACTCCCCAATAAGCATGGGAAATGCTTGTTTTTGGAGTCAACCATGACACGAAGAAAACGTCGTAATCATTCAGCAGAGTTTAAAGTTAAAGTTGCTCTCGCAGCAATTAAAGGCGACCACACACTCGCTGAACTTTCTACTCAATTCGATTTACATCAAAACCAAATCATCGATTGGAAAAATCAACTGCTTGAGCAATCA
>NZ_KB849754.1:252295-282975 GCF_000368925.1 Acinetobacter bereziniae LMG 1003 = CIP 70.12
TTATGGCGCAGCGTGAAGCATGAGGAAGTCTATTTGAAGGCTTACGATACGGTTAAACAAGCGAAACAATCAATTGCTGAATATTTGGATTTTTATAACATGATACGTCCTCATTCAAGTTTGAATAAGGCAACACCGGATGAATTTTATGATCAACATTTACTAAAAGTAATGGCAGCATAATTTAAATATTTAGAGCGGATTTATCACTTATAAAACTGAATTGAGTGGTCTAATTAACGGAACCACATTATTTGAGTAAGTCTGATTAATATTGAATAATAAACCTAAGTTTTTCGCCGTATGTTTTAATCTTCAAGGGTTTAACTTTAATGAAGTTTTTTTAAATAAACTAATTTAGTGGATTTTGACCGTTATAATGGTTTTATCTCGAGGCATATTGCCTTAAACTTGGAGCCGTGTGATGTTAAAACTATCTAGTATCTTTTCTCATGAAGCTAGGATTGAATCCCTTGTTATTCAATTTGAAGCCGATTATCAAACTGCACTAAAGCAAGGTTTAGATATTTACTTTGGCGTTGGCTATGCAACTAATGAGGATAGTCAATCTATACAGGCGTATCTTGTGAAAGATAAGGAGATTTATAAAAAGCATTACTGGAGTTGGGAATACCCAAGAACACCACACAAAATTGAAAAAACTAAAGCTGAGCACCGCCATTGGTTAAACCTAGCTGATGTACGAAACGCTGCGCTCGAGGCGAATATTACAAATGAAGCAGATCTACAATCTGTTTTACAACGTTCATTCGCTACAATATAAAAAGGTAATCTAAATGATAAAAAAAAGTGTGGGTTTTGAACGTGCTTCTGATGTTCAAGCCATCGTTTACTCAGTAAATGATGGATCTGCAGTTTTTGTCGTACCAAATGGCTTTGTGGTGCTGGAGGTTCCATTGTCACAAACTCAAGCCGAGTACTTCAAGATGTATGAGAAGTCACCTAATGTATTTGTGTTGCACGGTAAGGCAAAATTCCATTACGTGTGTGATTGTGAAGTTGAACTGGTTGGCTTTAGTATAGAAAAATCTAAGCTAACAAATCAATTGGTCAATCCAAGCTTATTTAGCCACATTGATAAACCTGCAGTCAGTATAGATTGCATCTATGATGATATGTCTGCACCAACTATAAGCCCTGGCTTTTATTGTTAATTAGCTGGTATAAAAGTAGCCCGAAATTCGGGCTTTTAATTTGTCTGAAGACAAGTTATTTCAACTCGCACGGCGCTTTAATTCTGATGTTATTTGCCCAAGAAAAAACATCCGAACCTTTTTGTGGGAAAGGCTGACTCTTAGAATACTGCAACCAACACACCGAATTATGGGTTGGATCTTGTGCCTTACGTTTTTCACGTAATTTAATCAGGCTTTCTCTTAACGCTGCAGTATCGTATTTTGGATCAAGTGACATAAAACCTACCGCAAACAGATCCGCATAAGATTCTCGCCATAGTTGCGTTTTACCGCTACTTTCAGCCGTTACAAAGGTAGATACATCATCCATCTTTACTTTGGACCGATCAGACGGCGCAATTGAATTTAATGCTTTAAGTGGCTGGCCAAGTTCACCAGGCACATCGGTCGCACGATCTAAACAGTGAGATAACTCGTGCGCTAATATCAGCATTTCCCAATCGTTGTAGCTTACATCGGTTTTTGCTTCTTTATACATGGTGTTCATGCTGGTTTTAGACATATTCACCAGGCAATATCCTGTACTAGATCTTAATGAAGCTGGAGAAGCTTGCGGTATATCTAAGGAAGTTAAAGCCCAACTTTCGTTAAAGTCACCTAACACAAGTGGCGCGTTGTAGTTTTCCTTGGCAAACTTTTGTAGTTGATTGAAGTTACTACCCGGTACCATCGCAGCAATATGGTCATGGTTGAACTGTTTCTTTTCTAGCGTTTTGAAACACCATATAAAACCATATGACAGTAGAAACATTAGGAGTGGAACAACAGCAACAGAGAGCATAAGTAGCTTAAAGTTTTCGTCTAGTCGCTTGGTTCGGTCTTTGGTCTTAATATAAGGTGTTGCCAAGCACCAGCTGAGCACTACTGTCATCAATATTAAAATAACAAGAAAAGTCATGGTGTAGCCAACTGGTTCAATAAACGTAAAGGCAATCCACGCATAACAAGTTAGGACGGTTAAGGTCCACAAAATGATGTTTAAAATGATTTTTGTTTTCACGCAGTTAGCATCCCTAATCTATAAAAATAAATGTGGCCCATTAAACGGGCCATATTGAGTCTGTTCTCTTCATCATCGCCAATGTGGTCGATATAAATAATTAACAAATCATCAAAGCTAAAAACTTTTCTTAAAAATTTAAGTTGGCTGCACACCAGGATAATCGTTGTAGTTGCCATCAATAAATTGATTGGTCGATTTACTGACATCATACCAAATCGGCATGCATTTCGACTTGTCACTTTGATCGATGGCCATGTATGGAAGTCCTAATTCGTTTTGAATCAATTCAGCACCCATAAATGGCTCAAGAACCTTCATAGGAATGGAAAACAAACACTCAACATACCCATTATCATGAATGACCTTCCGACTGGCTTTAGAAGCACTGTCAAAGCGCAATGCATTCCACAAGTGAGAAGCTTCATTGATGGTATGTGGTTGTTTTAGGTAATTAGGATTTTCAGACGCATAGATCGACAGTGTATTCACATCAATCATCAGCTTAAGTACACCTGAACCGACCATATGTTCAATCGGTATATACAGCATGATAGCGCCGTATCCTAAGCTTCGTTTTTTAGCATCTGGATGTTCACCAATACCACCAATAACGCTATGAATAAGAATAGGTAGAGTTGTGTTCATTTTATAAACCTTTCAATAGTTTTGTAGCTCTTTATACATTTGATACCGCGTATAGCAGATATATAACACGGCGATGTTAATAGAGATTGCATGAAGAATGATGATCAGGTTGGCACCCGATAATTCATCATATAAGGGCGAATAAAACGCATAAACGACTGAGAGTTCAGACATTAAAATCCAAAAAAAGCGGATAGAGGGGATATATCTAAAAGCTTCACTTTTTGCTTAATTTGTTTTTGCTGACTCATATTTCTCACCATTAGATTACAGCCATTAATATTGATTAATGATTTCATCCATCACATAAATTGAGTAGTTGTACTGGTCTAAGCGATATTTGCTTTCTTCAGTATGTTCACTGGCCAATGCTTGTAGTTGAGTTTCGTTCATGGAAGAAGCATAGCGGTTACGGATTGATTTAAGCTGGCTCAATTCTAAACGTCCAGTACTCTTGGTCAGATTGCTGACAGTTGTGAATAGATCCTGGTCATATTCTTGCAATTCACCATACAGCCAAGCAAGGTGTTCTGCATTGATGTATGGGTTATTTTTTTCATAGTAGTTTTTCAGTTTGAATAAACTCAAACCACATATGAACACAGCAACCATAAGGCTAATGACAAGCCCCTCACCGAGTTTAAGTAGATATAGGAATATAAAGATACTAATCACGCCAATGGCAATAGAGATATATCGCATGGTTTGATTTTGGAACATTTCTAACATGGGCATTACTCACTTTTTGTAATGTTGTTTTGATAAAGATGGTCTATTTGAGCGATGGCAAGTTTCATGCGTTCCGTGGTGCAAGTCAGGTCGTCATCAAAACGATGGTTGAATTCAACAATCCCCTGTTCTTCCATGTCTTGCATTTCACGCTTAGCATTACTTAAGCCTTTTTCTATACCAACCAGATTCAAGTTAAAGAAGTCTTCTAGTAGCTTTTCACTCTCAATGATTTGTTTGAGCTCAGTAACATAGACTTCAGTTTTCTTTTTGCTGATTTCCGCAGCCATCGCATAACGAAAGTTGCCGTTTACAACAACAGTTTTGAGATCTGGTGAATATTCGTTGTATTCACTTGGAATTCGACTAACGGACTGGACGGCGTGACTCCAGCCATACTTCTGAAAATATTCAATTCCCGTCATGGTATATACCTACGATTGTTCTTTTTTAAGTTCAATAACAGCCAATAACGCTTTGTTTTGGCGTTCCAATTCATATTGTTTTTGGCGGTCTACATTTTGGCGATCGAAAAGTTCTCTAATCTGCTGTTTGTAGTGGTTGTCATAGTACGAATAGGCTTTACGTTCTGCTTTTCTACGTGCAATGCGAACTTTGGGATGCCAGTTGAATTCTTTGTCGTCTGCATAACCCCTCATGAACTCAACCAGTTTGCTATCACCACGCATTTTACAAACCTTAATGAAGCCCATTTCTAAAACTGTAATTGGCGCACGGCGCGGATCTCCAAACTCCCAACGCCGTTTAATCCCAAAGCCACACATCTCTATTTGAACCGTAATCATGGTTTAACCTTTATCAAATGTTTGAGCTTCTGGATCTTCGACATTAAATCTGGACCATCACTTTCATGGTAAACAAGGTGTTCATTAACGAATGTGATAAAAGCATCCAATTCAGTTTGAATCGTTGCCAATTGATTGCGTAACCACTGGCATGTGGCTTCATCTTGTTTTATCGCCGTTTCAAGCAATCCTCTCGCATGTTCATAGGCATTTGCCTCACCTTGCGCCACCATATCTGCAGATGATTTCCAATCGCCCCATTTCTTATTCCAAAAGTCATCGAGCAACTGCAGTAATTTTTCCACTTCCAATTGGTCATCGCTGATGGCTGGTGTTTGCATTTGATAGATAGATTTTTTAGTTTCTACTTCACTTTGCATCCAACCATCACGAAAAGCTTCCCATTTCGCCTGATGCACCCAAGAAGAATAGTTGCCACTGGCCAACAGACTACCGACCACGCCGTATCTATTTTCAAAAGCGCTACGAGCTTCAATTTCTGAAGCAATGTTTTCATTAGTATTTTGCGTATCAATCATGCTGACTATCCCCATGAAGCAAAGGCACTTGTAATGAGATTTTTGTTTCCTTCATCTCATGAAGTTTTTGAATCGCACGTTCTGGATCTATCACCCATGCATCAAAGAGAAGTTGAGTGACAAAAGAAAACTTCTCACCAACTTTGCGGAACGGTGCGCCGTGGCTATTCAGGAATTGTTCAAACACAAGATATTGCTGTTCGATGGCCTGGTTAAGTTCAAACAGGTCAATACAGCCCTCTAGCAAGTTGTACTCACCTGAAGCATTCGGCATAAACATCCATTTACGCTCATGGGTTAAGCCATCTACATGTAGGTAGGCATGTTTGTTGAGACTAGTCCACTCAGGTTTCATCATGACGTAGGTGTTGTACTCGTCATCTTCAAGATAGTTGTAGTGGGTAGCATCAACGGGTTTCTTTGCTAAAACAGAAATGGCCTGTTCAAGTGTCAGACCGAGAATGAGTGCATGTGGTGTAGTTGATGATTGGTGATCCATATTCCCTACCCCTTAGATTGTCGGGCTAGTCGGTTTAGGACCACTCAAACAAATTTCGTTTTGAACGTGATTGTAGATCTCAGCCAAGTGAGGGCGTGTGCTAAAAAATTGATCTTTTGATGTATCAGAGAGGTTAGCACTCATGATGGTGAGTAGTGCTTCATTTTTGAATTGCGCTTGAACCGCCGTCTTTAATGCACCATTCAATGAAGCATGCAGATTGTTGAATAGCGAAATAACACGGGCATTCTGATCATTCTTTTTGAAGAAGATAAAATTAACTTCACGTTCACGGAAAAACACCAGCTGATATTCAAGCCCTGATTCTGATAAATCATTCCCCATATCAATCAATGCATCATCTGGCACGGCGAACGCAGCGTATTTTGAATCAAAGTTTTGAAGTGCTTTATTTGAGATTAGATTCAAACTTACTTTGCCTTGAATCGGCACACATTGGCTCAGTTTCTTAGCCAAGTAATGTGCAGCAGCCATGTGATGTGATCCACCAGCATTTTGAACAAAAATCTTAGGACTCCAGCCATAGATAAAAAATTGATCAGTGGTTGTATCTGGAGAGTTCAATAAACGGATTTCTGGCCATAACAACATTCGATCTAAATTTTCCATACTCACATCACTAATGTAATCAGGGCATGCGTTTTTTACAAAATCATCAATGCTACGGTACTGGCTTAAATCCGACTTGGAATTTGAGAAGCCCCCAATTTCAGATAGGTCAAGTAAGCATGGTGTTTCAAGATGAATGATTTCTGCAAAAATCGGGTTAAATACTTCAGCCAATTCTTCAGCAAAGGTAGAGATGTAGAACGGCTTATGATTATGCGTATCTTGACCAAGGTAGCTGATGGAATCGTTATCTTTGGCATGTGGATTCAAAACAATGTTTTTGCCTGGTACAAAATTAGTAGGAGATATACCAGTCATACAAAGAGAATCTTTGATTTGATGAAAAGGGAAAACATCGCTCATGGCGATGCTGTCAGAATTGACTAAACGGGTATCAATAAAGGGTTTTAACTTGAGATTCTTATAAAGCTTATGTTTTGCTGAAAATACCGAAAGTAAAGTGTCTAACATTTTAAGCACTCCATTGATTAATGCTTTATTAAAACTAATAAAGATATATTAATACAGAAAGTGCTTATAAGTATTTTTTTGGAAAATTAATTTAAGAATTGCGGTTGAGTGGTATTAGTTGCAAGTGGTTGTACGGCGTTGTTATCGACAGACTTTGAGTACTGTTGCACTTCAACAATTCGCACACCTTTAACGTGTAAACGTGTTTTATAGTCAGTCATTCCAAGTGTTTGTAAGTTTTCTAGCTGTTCTTTAGTCATTGCCTATATCCTGTATATTGGATGTGATTTAAGGGCAATTTAATTGATGTATTAAGGATTGTAAAGGGTAAAACACAGTTCATTAAACTTTTTATGAAATGGTATATACCGATTAAGCCTAAAACAAAACAAGGTTTTAAGAAGTGGTTTAGTTATGTTTAAGAATATGCACGTTAAAACTAAGTTATTATATTAAAATGCATCTAAACTAGGGTTAAAACCAAACTGGATGCCAATATGTGTTCAAACATTGAATCTTACGCCGTGAACCTATCCAATGTACCTAAAGCTATCTCTTGCTTGAATATGTATGACTTTCAAACGTTAGCACTAGGACCAACCTATTTACCCCGATTTATCACTTGCAGATCGCCACATTCCATATACGGCGCTATTGGTTGCATTTGATGTGAATGCGTCTGAAAAGTTTCGCTTAATCGAAATGATGGTGCCTGAAGCCATTCCGCTGTCGCAGTTGTTGTTATTGGCCATATTCAATGAAACGCCGTATAAGAGCGAATATGAAATAGCCCAATACATGCCGAGTGATGAATTAAGGCGTATTAAGTACAAACAGCTCACCCAAAAAAACTAAAGGCTGGATAACCAGCCTTATGTCTTCTACATGGATGCGTTTAGTCATCCTTTTTTTTGATTGTAATGCCTGATCGTAATGAAGCTGAAGAACCTTTTGAACCAAGTATCACCAACAATTTTTCAAAAGTAACGCATTCGTGCGAGAACGGGTTTTTCATCAAAGCTTTTTCAAACTTAGCTGCATACTGTTGTTCTACGAATTCCATTTCATTTTTAGTGCTATGTGAGATGGCTTGATCAAGACTGGCTTTGTTTTCCGCAATGTATTGTGTCTGATCTTCAGGTTTTACATGGCGTGGTATCTGAACAAGCTGATATTCAGTAATTGGCGCAACGGTTAAGTCATATCCTGTTAGGATCTCTTTCAATTCATCATAGTAGCTGTCTAGGTTCATTGGTGTGATAACGGCGCGAGTCACAGTTTCAACATCACTTTCCTGTTGAGCCTGTTCAGGTTCGCTTATACGTTCACCATAGATATTAAATTCAGCATCAAGATCCGCATTGTTGTAAGCACCAGCTTGTACTTGAGGTGAAATGTCAGAATCTTTACCGAAGTACTGGAACTGTTTTCGCTTCTCAATAATCTGGTCTTTAATGTTTGCTTCTTTTTGTGCTGAAACAATACTTTCACGGTGTTTTTGTTCTTTGGAGATTTCACCTTTCGCCGTGGACGAAGACATTACTGTTCTTTGACCAGGTGCCATCCCTTCAGGTGTGATGGATTCAAGACGTCTTGCTTCAAGAATCTGATGTACAAAATCTTGAGTAAAGTCTTTTACCGTGTTGTTGTTTTCGTACAAGGTGTTATTGAGCTTTCTGCAGATCTCAAAATCACCAAGCGCCGTGACATTGGCAGATGAATTGTTGTCTGTCAGTAGCGTGTGTTTTTCCTCAATCTCATGAATGAAGTCTTCAATTTTTAAAGTAGGATCGTAGATTTCAGATTTTTGGATATTGAAGATTGGGCAAAGGTCATTTAAGCGTAAGTACTTGGGTTGATCACCAGCCACATAGAACGCCAACATTGATACGATTTTAACGTCTGAAGTTTTACCACCTTCCCCTTTAGTTGATATGAGCAAGGTAAATTCGCCGTTGTGCTGTCCGGCAATTTGTTCAATTGTCACACGTTTTTCTTTGGCGAACTGGACTTCTGTTTGTGGTACCGAACGGTTGAATACTAGACCTTGATACATATTGATTGAGTTAACTTTACCTTGCCACTCTTCACCAGCAAAACCATCAACCAATTTGTATGTTGTACTTTCAGCACCCGAAGTAGTACGTCCAATGGCTTTAACGGTCGTGTTACCCCATGTAGCAGCTGCTTCCTCTTTAGATCCACGTTCAATATCTTCAAATGTTTGAGCACCGAACGTAATAGAGAAGTTAAGCGAACGTGCCTGAGCTGGTAAAACCGAAGCACCGACAATAACGATGTAGCCCCATTCGTCCAAAAATAGCTTAAATGAAGTAGAGGCGTTGGTTGGTCGTGCGTCAATAATGGCACGGCGTAAACCTTCCATTTTGTTACCAAGGGAACCAGCCATCATTTGTTTAATTGAGCCAATGATTAATTTTCCGAGCATTTTGAGTGAGTCTGGTGAACGCTCAAGAGCTGGTAATGGCACAGTTAAGATACGGCGGTTAAGTACAACGTCAAAAATATCAATATCACCGCCATGCTCTACACCAAAGATGTGACCATAGTTAAACGTCAAGTCGTTAATCGCCTTGGTTAACTGCATGGTGATATAACCGTGTTGCTCACGGGTTTTGGTTTCTTGTTTCTTTAACTTTTTAGGGTTGCTTGAATAACCAGGTAATGAAACGAGGTAGCCTTGAAGCTGTTCAGCCACACGTTCAAAGTCAATCCCGTATTTATCGTTATGACAAAATACCAATTCTTCAAGTGCTTCAAGTTCCATGTATTGCGTGAATACTTTTGGTGAAAGCTGAATGAAGCCATTGTCACGTAGATAGACCAAAACTCGTGTAAGTGCAGCGATAAAGGCCATCGCACGACCTTTCCACATGTCACCACCGCCACCGCCTGAGTCATCAAGCAAGTTGATCAAGAATTCAATCAACATCCCTGAGCTGGTGTTGCTCATTTGGTTCATTGAGTTGGTCATCTTGTCGGTTTGTGCACGTAGCATGTTACGACCTGAGGTAATGAAGTTGATCGTTAATAGATCCTCATTACGCCCAAAGCGGTTACATAAACGATAGTGGTCTTGTTGAGCCTTGGTATCACCTTTTGCGTCTACAAAGATATAACCTGAGTTTTGTACGTACTGGTTGGCACAGTTACCTAGCATGTATTCTGTTTTACCCGAACCCGTAGTACCTAACACAATTTGATGTGTACGGTCATCGGAGTTGGATGCATAAACAGGTAGACCAGTTTCACGGCAACGACCAAGGTAAGTCACACCCTCACCTTGTAGCTTATCGCGATTGGTACGTGCGTATTCCAAAAAGGCTTTTGGATTGTCCAGTACGTCATCTTTTACGCGTGATGTAATGTCAGTTGACGCATCCAGTGAGTTTGAATGCAACGGCGCACGGAATGGCCACTCAAAAAAGTAATCATTCGGATGTGTGTAGCGTTTTAATAGGTAATACGCGATCCCTATAAATATCTCACCGCCAAACGGAACAACAAACAAAATAACTGCAATAGCACCAAGAACGCCAACCAAATAATTAGCGCCGTCTGGCGCTGTAAGTTTTAAATGGATTTTCTCTAAGCCTGATCGTGTATCACGCTTAAGCGAACTAGGTCTGAACTTTGTTTGTGTGCCGTATTTTTGTGTAGAAGCCATACTTTGCGACCTACTCTTTTATCTTCAGGATAATAGGCAAAGTCGTTGTTTAACGACCTTACCCATATCCAAGCACTTCAATGTATATACCAATTAACGCAAATCTATATAGCTGATTGGAGTTAAGAAGAAACAGCTTCAGACTTACGTTGGTTCAGTAATTTTTTCTTCATGTTTTGCTCAAGTTCATAGCGTTGATATTCAACAACCATCTCTTGTGCCATGGTAGAAATCACTGAAGCAGTTGCTTTGTTTTCGTCAAAGTCCGTGCCTTTATTTTTGGCATTTTTCTCAATCATGGTACGCCGTGTCTTAATCTGGTTCTTCGCACCTTTTGGATAGAATTGTGCAAGGACCTTCAACGCCTTACCACGTTCACCGATAAGGTCATACGTGTAGTTACGGAGCGCACGTTCATCGGGATGTGTACTGAGTGACCATAAAAGGATTGGACCAAGTGAAACGGTATATAAGCCCGAACATTCCATTTTTTCGAGTTTAATTTTACTGAAGTACGTTAAGCCTTGATCTGAGAAACCTACGTTACCTGAACCAAGCGCATCCATTTCTAGTTGAGTTAGACCGATGCTGTCACGAATAGCTTCACGAGATTCGCGTGTACCAGGATCGACAATCACATACGCCGTAGCAAAGCCCACCAAGTCTTTAAAGTCTTCTACTTTGTGAGATGCCAAGTTAAGACGAGCACCCCATTTACGCAATGTACGTGCGTCTTCAGCCAATTCTTCTAATAGGATTGGATCGCCTTTCGCAACGTGCAATTCGTCATAAGACATAATTTTGCGGTCTTCAAGAAGCTCATTAATCAGTTGGGTTGCATATTCACGATAAGCTTGTGGGAATTTTGGAATATCGTCACGGCTCACGGCGAACTTACGTTTAATGAACATCCGTACAATCTGGAAGAATAGCGATGTAGTTTTAGGATCTGATGATGTCGCAACTTCGTTTAAGTCGATAGAAGCTACACGAGCGTTACCAATGTCAAAGTTGGTGTGATAGAAGAATGCTGGATAGGTATTTTGTGCAGCCATAATCTGATGCGCCAAAAAGTCCAGTGCTCGTTCATTATCAATATGAACATCACTCCAAACATCTAAAATTGATGAATCAGAAAGTGTTTCAATCATATCGCCAATAGTCGGCATTGCGTAACGGTGAGCCAACGTGCGTCCACGGATCTCATTCATTGAATGGAAAAGATCACGTAGAGCGTAATAAGAAATATCCTTACCTTGTTCAGAATGTGGCTCAATCAGTCCGTGTTTTTCCATGATGCGATCTAGTTCTGGATCTGCAAAGCGCATGTACTTACGTGCTTTATGATCAGCATTCGTATCATCAGCAAAATAGAATGTACGGCGTAGGACCGCACCAATAACGTCAGAAGTGTTTTTGGCTGGTTGCCCTTTCAATTCAGGCGGTGTTACCAATGAACTTAAAAACGCTGTCATTTGACGCATTTCGTAGTTCAACGGGTAGCGTAAGCCCATACTGAATTCAAGCGGATTAATCGCTTCTTCTTTTGAGTTTTTAATACGCTTATAGATGGCATAGTGACGTAGCTCTTCAGGCAATGAATCTTGCACTGTTTCTACTAACCCACGGCTTGACTCACCCACATCGACAATATAGGTCAACGGGATACGTTCGTTACCAGGCATCATGATGTCCTCAAGCATGCCTTTGTTCATTGTGACCGATTTACCCGTACCCGGTTTACCAATGTTAATAGTCGTCCATACAGTCACTTCATTTGAGAACGAATCAAGAATAATCAGTTTACCGTCTAAGGTTTTGTTGAGCTGATGCCCTTTATGGAATGGTGAGTTAATACGTGTCAGCGGTAACATGTAGAACACATCAAACAACGGTGCTGGTGAAATAGGTGCGTGATTACGTACCATCAAGCCCGGTATATGTGATGCCCAAGTCAAAATAGGATCGCCAGCCTGTTCCATGACTTTTGCACCGCCCCACGCTTCAAAACTCTTCCAAAGCTTTTGGCGCCGTCCTACAAGAATGTTTACACCATCTTCGGTATTCGGTGCCCATGTCATCATGGTCATTTGCAGACCAGCAACAGTGTCTACTTGATCTAGGTCATTTTTAGTGGCCATCAAAATGTTACCAGCATTACGAATGGCTTTGTTTTGTGCCGTCATAAAGTGAATAACGCTTGATAACGTGCGTTTCATCATGGTTCCAGCCATACCATCACCAGTAATACAGTAACTCACCGCATATGGGATAGAACGGATGTTACCGTTAGTGTCGTGCGTTTTGGCCTGGTGTAGTAAGCGGAATAGCGTTTCAAACGTATTCGTCTTAGCTGGATATATATCTACCATCAATGGCGCATATACAACGCCGTCAGTGATAACACTTCCCACTGGATAGAATGAACCTTGACTTGTACCAGGTAAGATCGCATTCGTCATGAGTTGTTCTGAGATCGGTTGATACAAAACGTGTGACGCATCATGTTCTGATGGTATTTCTTTCCAACGCATCGGTAAGCGTGTATTCAACATCGGCACAGACAAGGTGAAGTCATCTGAAGTTGAATGTGAGGCAATTTGTTTTTTAATCGTTAGACCAGCTTCAATAACATTCAATACTTCATAGATTGCTGGAAATTCTTCAGTTGAGAGTGAGTTTAAGAATTGTGAGACAAAAGACTCATGGTGTACGTATAAGCTGTCCGATGATTTAAGCATGTCTTGAGCATTGACCGTACTTGGCATTGTAATTTGCGACAGTAGCTTTTTACGGTTTTTTGAGTCTTGAGCTTTATCGATTGGCGATAGTAAGGTTGGCTCAGAGATTAAAGCGATATAACAGCTTTCGTTAAATACACCGCCTGAAATGGTTTCTGTCATTTCATCAATGATGATGTCTAGATTCATCGCACAACGCGCCGTGGTCGCCTTTTGCATGGCGTTCAAGTCATGAATGGCGTATGGCGTCTCATGGTCTACTTTGAACGCTAGATGAATCGTATGTCCACGGTCTTTGAAGTAGTTACGCATGTTGCTCGTCATCAAACCAATTTGACGGCTGAATGCATCACCACTAATTAAACTCTTAATCCCCTTATATTCGATGATCGTAATCATTGCACCAGTTTTTGTGACAAACGTATGTTCGTCCGATACTGTTTCTAAATCGCAATAATCCTCTACGTCAGCTTTCATGCTTTGTAGGAATAACATCAATATAATTTCAATCTTGGAGTAACCAGTCTTATTATAACCAGACTTCTCAGCTTTCTTCTTACTCATTTAAACACCTTTATTAATTCACCTTTCTACGTCTATCTTTGATTAGACATGTCTTTAAGCATTAAGCACTAAAAAACGGTAATTCTCTTAAAACGTTAATCGCACTGTCGAAATCCTTTTTTTGAATTGCGACCTCAAGACTTTTAACAGAGGGTTTTAAGCTTGTATCTAAAACCAACCTTAATAAAAGCTCATAGAAGGTACTGTTAAAAGGGATATTATCATTTTTTGAATTAGTAAATACATCAGTTTTAACGGTTTCGTCCTCTTTTAATTCGACATACTTCTTAAAACTATTTAGGTCAAACACTAAACCCTTATTAAGCAGTTGCCAAAACGCCGTTTCTAAAACCTCTTGGCTTTCCCCTAAAGTACCCACCTTGAAGTTTAAGGAACCTGTATTTTTAAGTTGGAAGTGAACCTTATCAAGCTCTATGTAGATCTCTTTGTTCTGGTATAAGCCCTGTTCGTGGAAAACTTTAGACACCGATAGCTTTAAGTTTTGGTATATACAAAAAGATTGCAGCGAACTCATTTTTAAGTTGCCCGTATCTATCTGGTTTGTCGCATCTTCTACGGACGTTGGTAGGTGTATCATCGGAAAGTAGCGTGTCAGTTCTTCAGACAGTTTCTTTTGTTCCAAAACGCTTATAATTGATAATGGATTGTCAAATCCAAAGTTGGTGCTCAGTAATTTCTTATGCTTCACACTCACACTTTGCTTAACCTGTATTTCAACGTCTAAGCCACTCAGCGCCGTTATTTTGTTTAGGTGTACCAAAGTGTCATCCAACAGCAAACAATCGCTGTTAACGGGGATATTCATCAACAGTAGCGCTTTAATCAGTGGATCTTGAAAATGCCCCGTTGTGTCTTCACCAGTTGTTGTCTGATTCCCTATCGCTATATGTACAACATGGAGTAGCAATAGCGTGTTAGATGTATGGCCAGTGTCCCGTGTCGTTGGTATATACAAATCGTTCAGGAAGTTGAAAGCCTCAGTACCTATAACGCATAAGCGAAATATCGATAGCTGATCGTGCGTTTCCTTTGGTAGTGCATCTATCCCAAGTTCCCAATATTTGTAGATGTATGGACCAATAAATGAGTATTCATCATTCAATATGTCCGTCTCAAATACGCTATCCAATACCGCTATATCATTCACTATGTCAGGCTTAAATGGCTGTAACACTATGCCCGATATAACCTCTTCTAAGCTCATATCTATGTATTCGGTATCTGCTAAGCATTCTGTCATTTTTGTGAGCTCACTTATCACCCAAACCCTTAAATACATCTAGTGTTTGGTAGTACTCATACTGCTCGTCAGTAAAGATATTCGGGGAAAATACTATGTAGTGGTTTGGCAGATTAAAGCTCTCGTATGCTTCGTCTGATACCTTTTCCAAAGCTTTTGCGAGTTGATACAAAGAAAAGTTTTTGTTCTCTTTGATGGCATTCAAATACCACTCTTTGTACTTGCGGAGCTGGTCTACGTAATCAACGTTCGCTACCAACATATCTTCTTGCTTGGCTTCTTCATATTCAGCCATTGTGTTGAACTTAATGTCCGTGAAGTACAGTTGGGTATCAATGCTTTGGGCTCGTGTCTTAATCGCATTAAACGCCTGTATATCCTCAAACATATTACGTGCGTATTCTGCTTCAGACATCTTTGTAGGATTAGGGCGTTGATGGCGCTTTAACGGCTCTACAAGCAAGCTTTGGCGATGTCGCCGTGCGAACTTAGCAAGCTCAGGATCTTGGTTGTCAGACTTATGCGATAACACCAGTAATGAACGTTGATATTGATTAAAGATCTCTTGAGGTATGTTCGTACTCAATACGCATATTTCAGCTTTCTTTTCCAGTGATAGTGCAAAGATGTGGTTTTGTGCATGGCATAGCGTACAGACCGCTACAATGTTCTCAGCCGTATGATTGCTATGATCGCCGTCTAAGTGATGTGGCTCTAAAAAGTATTCGTCATAGAAATCACAAAAGTAGCATTTAGCTGGTTGTGAAGACATTATTTGCTTTATTGTCTCATTGGTTTTAAAACCATCATGGATAGTTTTATCTTGACGTATCTCTTGCTTGTCGTTTACGCCGTTAATAGGTCTTAAAATACCAAACTTACGGTTTATATGTTTCACTTAAACCCCTTAATACTATTAAGTAAGGTCTAATTAAAACATGTATATACTATTTTTAAAATAAAAAAAGCGCAGCCTAAGCCACGCTTTTAAACTTATTTATTATTATATTACGCTTTACCAGTAATAGTGTTCGCAGCAGAGAACATGATGAAGCCTACGATTGATAACGCACCACCTACAATAATACAGATCCAAGCAGTTTTCTTTTTCTTTTGTTGATCTTCTTCTGATGTATACATCATATACAAACCAGTACCAACTAAGCCTAAACCAAGCACCATGAACACTACGATTAAGAATTTATAAACGTTTTGACCTAATGTTTCACCACGGCCTAAGATTTCATTCGCATCAGAACCAGCAGCGTGTTTTCCGTAAGCTGAACCACCCGGGTTCCATGTGCCAGTGTTTGCATATGCAACTTGACCCATTAATGCAGAAACAAAAGCTAAAAACATTACTTTTGCGCGGAATGCAGTCGCTTTTACAGTGCGAACTGAGTGTTTTACTAATGATACCATTGTCACTTTCCTTTTATTTAATATACGGGAGCTAATCTCCGCACTGTAATTAAACATTCTTAAAACCCTATTGCTTTAAGTTGCTTAATTTTAAACTTCTCGTTAAATATCTTCAATATCTTATACAAGGTTTTTAAGAAACTCTCACCCTATTTTAAGAAGATTGTTTAAAATATTGTAAAAAAGGTACCTCCTATTTGTGTTCCAAAGGTATTAACAAAGGCATTGTGTACGTCCTGAACGTATACGCATAATACACCTGTTATAATTAAAACCCATGCTTTGCGGTATGTCGCATTGCCTTGAGCATCAATTTTCTCTACAAAACCATATAAGCCACGAGCTACCGCTATAATCCCTACCAGTTGCGTAAAACCTACAACCGCCGTAACGATATATGCACCTAAATCATTAGCACCAGCATTAGGCAAGTAACTTTGTACCGTTACAAGTTCTATGCCATTACCACCAAACAATGAAGAACCTAGTGCACCAATGATATATCCGTCATATCCAAGTGATGCAAAAGCACCACCGATAAGAACCTTCAACAATGCCCCACCAGTGGTAGGCTCTTTCATTCCATGACCAAAGAACTTTTGTTGAGGTGATGATGCTTGCACTAAGTCAAAAAGCGCCGTGCCAGTAATCACCAACCCCGTTACAACAAAGCAAATGCGTATAAAGCTTAGTAGTGGACCGTATATGTTTAATATCGCTTTAACTATATCTAATGCATCCACGCTATTTTCCTTATTTCACCCAAATGGCTTGTTCGTTTTCGTCAGCAGCATAGACCGTGCGATTGTCTGGCATCTTCTGACCTACATAGACTGTATATGTATGGTTTTGAGAATCTGTCATCCAAGCACGATCGCCTACAACCGCAAAAGCATCCAAACGTTTTGCACCTTTTGGAATTGATAAGGTTTTAGATCCCGATGTACTTAAAGCCTTTTGCTTAGTCTGGTCTTTAGCTATTGTGATTAAACTAGTCTTTAATTCCTTAATTGCCTGTTCTTGCAATTCAACAAGGTTTTTAAGATCGTCATTTTCAGCTTTCAGTTGTTCATTTTTGATTTTGGTTTCTGATTGAGCAACTGCAGTTTGTTCGCCGTTTTGTATTTGCCCTTGCGCTTGCTCTTTTTCTTGCAAACGGTGTAATAAAACAAGTGCATTCGTACCCTGACTTTGATAGAAGCTAATTGCCTCTTTTCCTAGATCAGAATCAATCGGATACGACATGGATTTGTACATAATCATGTATTGACCAGTGGTAGGATCTTTAAACACAATATTTTCATCAACAATGAACGCCGTATCATCAGCAATACTATTGTCCTTTAAAGGTTGTTGATTTTGGATGTATGTTGCTTGTGTTTGTTGAATGCCTTGACCAACAGTATCAATGGATTCTGGTGTTTGTTCTGGAGCAACTGCCGTGCTGACGTCTTTTGGTTTACTCATTTGTATCCAAAAGAAAGTACCAATCATAATTAAGGCAATAACACCAATAACAATAAGAAGTTTTGGAGGAATACCACCCTTCGCACCACCTTCGCCTTTTTGGGGTTTGCCTTCAGCATCTTTTAGATTTTTCTTTGCCTGTTCAGCAGTCATTTGATTATCAGACATTTCGCTTACCCCTTACTTTTCGGTGTTGTTACGTCAGCATCAAAAAAGACTTCAAATACTTTTCCGCTGTTAACGATATACGTAGTTGGTCGAACTGTTGATGTACGTGCCATGTTCGCCATTTCCGTACCAACGTTACCAATGATGTTCCCGGCAATTTCTTTATCGTTTGGCTCTTCCTTCGTGCTTACAACATTGCCAGTATTTGTGATTTGGGTTGTACCAATGTTTTGATAGGCTTGTCCGTACCCCTCAAAGATTCCAGCAGTAACCATACCGCCAAGCTTTTGCAAAGTGTGTTTTTGGACTTTATCAGCCATACCCGATTGTTTTGTTCCAAGAGTTAAAGCTCGTACTTGGATTGCATACTCTTCGCCCTTAAACAACATACGGGTAAAGTTAAATTCAATATCCGCAGTATTCAGACCAACAGTACCAATAAGTTTTGCGCCGTTAAATTTACCGCCAATAACAGTAGCAAATAGGTTTTTACCTTTATCAGTATTCACACCTGTATCTAAACGCGCTTTCATTGTTGTACCAGCTTTAATGATTGCTAGTCCTTTAGTAGATTCGCTAGTCGTTTTCGCAACGTTCAAGCTTCCAAGGTTTTGTTGCCCTTCCGATGCTTTAGTGTTGTGTGAATATTTATATGTTGAATATCCGTTGACCTTGTTCTTTGTATTAGAAAACGCAGCAAGTTGATCAACAAAAGCAGTTTGACTTAATTCACGCGTTGCAACATTACGTTCTGCATTAGCAGCTGCTTGTTGGCTATATACACTAGCAACATCATTAGCAGCAGATGAAGCATGTTCATATTGTTGCGCGTAGTTAGTTTGATAAATCGGTGCGTTTTGATTAGCACCGTTTTGTGCTTGTGGTTGTTGTGGTAGACCACCGCTAGTTGGTTGAGGTAATGCGCCACCATTAGCACCACCTTGATTTGCCATATTAGCTCTGGCCATCTGGTCAAGTTCAAGCGTAATGTTTGGTGTACCACCTTTTGCAGAACCGTTTACAGGTTGCCCATTTGGACCTGTAATAAAATTCTGATCGTTCAGATCGCCGTTTGGATCTTGTGTTGCAACTGTTTTAAATTCGGGTAAATAGCTTTCACCATTTTTGCCAGCTTGAGCAGCTTCTTCAGCTTGTTTTTGACGTTCATATTCTACGTATTCAGGAGGGATAACATTTGTACCCTGTCCTTGGATTTCTGGTGTAGCAATAGCAACCTGATTATCTAAAGCTAGTTGGTCACTTTTCCCCATTGGGTTAAACATAAAAAAGCCTAAACCACCAACTACTACCAAACCAATAATTGCAACAACGCGAAAGCGCGTATCTGCAAAAACACGTTTTTTGTTAGCAGTTTTAATACTTGTATTTTTCAGTTTTTTAGGTTGGTCTTCTTCTGAATGAACTTGGTTTGCAGAAATAATAGTTTCATCGGTAGTACCTACTTCAGTGCTACGACTAGAATTCTCTTCAATGTCATTCGGGTTATTTTGTTGGTTCGTTGAATCCATTTTTACTTCTCACTTAATGACTTAAAATGCGTCTTCGAGGTAAACAGTTTTAGGTGTACCGCCAGTCGTTGAAAATGTGATGTATTTCAGATCTTCAGAATCTTCATAACGGAAGATCTTCATACCGTTGTTAGCGCGGAAAGAACTCAAAAAGGCTGGTTGAATAACACCAAAGTTACTACGCACATATATATAGCCACCAAACTTCCAAGCACGGACATTAGGACTATCGGTTCGCATTTCGACAGCACCTTCAGGCGCCAAGCCATCCATAAATTGCAAACTCACACCATCTGGAATAATCGATGTTTGATTGCCTGTTGAATACATAGCTTTGGCTGTTGGGCTTCGACCAGGTATACGTGCGTCTACACGAACATCTAAATCACGTTGGCCAGTAGCTAACATCAAAATTACTGGAGCACCCAATCCCTTTAATGTGACCGTTACGTTTCCGAAAGCAGCTGGATCTAATGGTTCGATTGAAAGGATGTTAGTTTCAGGGATTTCATCTGGCTCTTTTTCGTTTTGCTCACCCAAACCATCTGAGAAACGTCCACGGTCCAAAGAAATCTTTTCAATGTTCCATGGATTTCCTGAAGAATCGGTAAAGACAATAGTAGATAGCATGCCAGCGCTTAAACGAATTACTGGCGGTTCCTCACCAGGGTTTAATGAAATACCCAAACTACGGGTTTTCGCTTGTGGCGTATTTACATAAGGACTAGAAAGGCTTCGTTTTTGTTGCAACAAAAGTCCTTTAACTATTTTTGTTTGCTCAGGTGTGAACTGCAAACCAACAAGGTTGTGAACCTGTCTGTCAATTTCCGATGCTGTATCAACTACCTTAGGTGCAACCAAAGGAGATTGAGCATCCGCAAAAGTATTCGGGGGCATATCAGCAGCATTAACTATTGTAGTTAATGCAGTAGAAGCAAAAAGAGCCAAAGATAATTTTTTCAATTTCATAAGTTTCATCCAATTAACGCGCTGGAGTTAACGTAATTGTCTTAACAGCAATACCGTTGTAGTTCAGATAAGAACGTGGATGCTCAACAATAGTAACTGTCGCAATGAAGCGGTGAGTCTCTTTAGGTTGTTTGTCACCTAAGAAGAATTGAGTAGTGATAGGAACACGAACAGTCCAACTAGGTTCTGCAGCATGTAAATCACGGTTTTCGATTTGTGGAACATCAGTAGCAGTAGTTCGCATCGTTAGGTTGTTTTGTACGATTGTGCCAACTGTTTGTGATTGAGCGATTTGCTTCATCAATGAATCTTTACCGCCCTCAGTGAAATACATTGAACCAGCATTGTTAATAACGTCACGCCAGTTCAAGAAATCAAAGTTGTAGACAGAAAGTATTGCACTCTTACCGAATTCAGAAATAACAACGTCAGTAACGCGAGGGTTTTTTGATGCTTCGATTGGACAGATAACCGAGTTATCTACTGTTTGAACAGCTTTAACTTTAGGGTATGCATTAAAGGCAGCAAAAATAATCATCGCAAGAACAGCACTCACGATAAAAGCGAAAAACACGAAAACAAGCCATCGTCTTAACTTTGCAATCTCCTTATCTTTTTCATCCACCTGTTTTCTTAGCCAAAGACTAGGATCACAAGAACCTATTTCAGCGTTTTCATTAGATTTGTCTTTAGACACAACAGCACTCCTATTTCGCTGGCTGATATATAACAGATGGAATTGGACGATCTGATTTAGAGCTAAGCACACACTTAACTGGTGTGCCGTCATCAAAAACCATAGATTCGAAATCTGTTGTGGTGAGTTTAAAAGCCACAAAACTAAGCGTTGTTAAAACGGTTAAAATGCACAATGAGGCAAACGTACCAACCAACACTCTTAAAAGCCTTGCGTATTTTCTTTTACCTATTATTGATACTTCAGCGTAAGGAGAGCCCCATGTTGAAGTAGTCAAATTAGTTTTAGAGTTATCCATTTAGTCAATCACTAAACCCGACTTTAATTCGTCCTTATAATAGTCGGTATTAAACTCATTTGCTATATTAAGATCAAAATAATAAAAGGTATCTAGGTTATTAGCTAAAAGTGTTTTAACAAATTCATGGCTACCATTAACGTTTTCAATAGAATCTAAAGTAGGCTTTATACTAAAACCACTATGGCCTCTCCACTTTCGCCCATAAAAGTTAGAAGCAGTATCTTTACCAGCATGTCCAAAAGCACCAGCTATCACAAACTTATCAATACCCTTTACCTTAGCATTTGCAATACATTGATGCCTTGTACTGTATAAAGTAGGTCGTTGATCTTCATTAGTTAAAACCTTGCCTCTAAGTTTAAAGTAATTGATATAACTTAAACGTAAACGCTCTTGCAGTATTTTAATAAAAGTCTGTTTTTCATCCCATCCAAAGGTATAGCCACTACTTTTATTTAAACTAGATACCTTTCTCACATACCTATTTAGCAAATTCCAGTAAAGGTATATCTTTTCTTGATCTTCATGTTTAAGGTCATCAAGTATTAAATACCTTTTAAGTCCATTAGCCCGACCATGTGTAGCCTTGCCATTTTCCACAATCATGATCAGTTTTGGTCCTTTTACTGCACAACAGAATGAAACGGAAAACCACTCAACAGGACGCAATCCAACAACAAGATTGGCATCAACAAAAGCAACCATCATCCGATCAAACTCACTAGCCCTAGTGTTACTCTCGTTCTTATGTTCGAATTCTCTTACCAAGTAGTTGTAAAACGTGCGTTCAAAGTACTTTGTTTTCAGCTCAGAAGTACGCTTAGGTTTGTCCTTGTTAGCTGTATATTTTGTGTTAATGATTCTTAAATATAGTTCTTCTAAAAAATATTCATCAAAACCAGCATCTATATCTTCATCATTAATAGAGCCATTATTTAGCTCATTAAGCTTTAGACCGATTCCATATACTAAATATGCACGATATGTTCTAAATGTAGATTCCGCATAATATCCATTTTCAGATTTAGTTTTAAATTCAGAATATATGTTTTCATATAACATTTTTAAATCTAGCTCTGAACTATCTAAATGTTTATCAATCTTTTGCTTAAGCTCAATATCATATTTAGTCTTAGTAGAATACGGAAAATCTTCTATACGACTTGTATATTCTTTTAATGTCTTTGGATAGCTATTAGGATTCTCAAAACTGCTCACCACTACCACCCTTAATCCACATGCAAAACATGAGCACATACTACAACGTTAAACACCTATCTAAAAGTACTCGTTAAAACGTTTTTCACTTTAAGCAAAATGTTTTTCACTTTTAAGCCCAATAAATGCAAATGTCTTTTTTGACTCCTCTCTTGTTAGTACAGTGGAAAAATAAAAAAAATGAAGTTGAGAAATCATAAAAACACAGTGGACCTTTTTTACAGTGAAGTGCTTGATATGCGTAGTTTCAATAGTCTTTTGCCAGTGCTGATGCCTTAAATTTTTAGGGATAAATACGACTCTAAGCACATCATTATTGCAGTTTAATTGGTGTTTAAGGTGTAAAACTTTATATTTAAGATGCACAGCACTAAACCATAAGGTAGGTTTTTATAAGTAGCAGTTGTAATGTCTTTAAAGTTTTAAATTAGTAATGGTATATACCAAGATGCATTTTTTCTTCAAACAGTTTTTATCAATTTATTTAATATTAAAGAAGCTGACTTATAAATAAATTGCATTATCCACATTAATATTTTTATTGTTAATTAAAAAAGTATATAAACATCTTTATTAATGTACTTCTATATTGTAAAATATAAATTACAGTATTAACAATATTTTAAGTAAAAAATAAACTAAATGTAGTTTGTTATTTTCTGTATAAAATATATTCTAAAAAAAGAACAATAAAGATTAGAAAAGATAATAAAAAGAAAGAATAAGACTATAAAGGAATATAAAAGACGTCTAGCAAACTATAAGAGCTCATTTACTCTCTACAATTGATTGAAAAAAGTACGTTGTATTTCCATTTCAGATAAGTACTACTAAAAAAAAGCATTGTTTTGGACAGACAATGCACCTAAAAAGAGTATTTTTTACAGATTTGTCTTGTTTAGGCCAGGTACGACTGCCTAAAGAACGGCCTTAGATATACGTTAAAGCTTATAAATTAGGTTTAAGCGAGTGTCTAAAAGTCGGCTTTATACCTTTTAAGGGATTTTTTATAATTAATAAAGTGCATTTTAAAAGTTTTTAGACTAAAATCATTTTGTCTTTATACCCACTTAATCCGGAGTAAAAATGAAGCACAATAAAAAGCTTTTAAGCGTTCTTGCAATTGGTTTAATGATGTCTGGATGTGCTAGTCGTGATGTAACGCAATTAAACGTAGCAAGCCCTTTATCTATTATATCTGAAGCATCTCAAGAGGCTTTAATTGCACAACAGAATTTAAAGAACTCTACTGCAATTCAAATGCAAACTGCTCAGAAGAAACAAGGTAGCATCAACCATGACCTTTTAAATATCGACTACATAGGCGATCCAATACCTTTAATTAAAAGTATTTCTAGCCAATACGGATACCGTTTTGTAGAAGCTGGTCCTACCCATGAGCTTCCAATTGTTAATTTTAATAAAAAGCGTGTTACGGGTGTAGAAGCTTTACGCAATATTTCTGCATATTTAAATACTGCTTCGATAACTCTAGATCATCAAAATAAAAGTATTTTATTGACTTATAACTAACACCCTTTAAATCCTTTTATAAATATCTGGAGTTTTTATGGACTACTCTAATAATGCTTCATTACAAGAGCTACTAAACCCATCTAACCAGTCTTCTTTAGAAGTTCATGTTAGTAATGTTGAACAGCAAGCTCGTTATGAAGCCATGCTTGAATTGGTTAAGCAAAAAGGTATTAAGTTAGGGATCAATACGTATTTAAGCAACGCTCGTGAGGTCATCAAAAGCCAAGAGCGTAACCTTGATACAATCTTTAACTTTAAACCTTACATGATCAAAGGTGTTGTTGTTCCCCCGGTTATTATTGAATCAAAAGATGTAACTGAGACACCTAATGCCATGTCGTACAAGACGACTAAGCAGACTTATAAAATCTTGAAACAAGCTCGTTTCAGTACTCGTGCACCTGATTGGCGTCAGTACCTTGTTTTCCCTACACTTGATAGCAATGTTGATTACGTGACTTTCATTCCGAAAGAAATGTTACCAGCTAACGAACAAGAACGAAAAATATGGAAAGAGACTGCTGCTAAGTCTTATGAAATGGGTTTAGTTGAGGGCCGAAATATTGTTGAAGATGCAGTAGATCGTCTTAAACGAGATTATTTGGGGATGGTTACTTTCCATAAGTTTGTTTTAGAGGGCAAGTTATCAATGCCAGCATTTAGCAGTCAATCACTGGCTGTTACTTCTACACAAGACACTATTGCTCTTGATATGAAATTGCTTCAAATCCAACAATTACCGCAGTTCAATTCAAATATTGAAACTTGGAAACCAATTCTCCAACCTGAACAAATTGCACCTAGCTATCAAATTCCAAAAATTAACCTTGTTAGCGAACCTTAAGTTCGCTAACTCAATTGGAAGTTTTAAATGCAAATGAAGGTTTCGACATTAAAAGCAAAATCTGCATTATTTGATGTTAACAAGATTAAAGGATCTGAAAATAAGATTCTGACAGCTACCAAAGACATTCGCAAAGACTACGATTCTAGTCGTGGTTTTGGTTTGGCTACATTAACAGCCATAACGACATACAAAGATCCGAAACAAGGGTTTAAAAGTCGCGATGAATTTGAAAGTCTTCTATATGAAGCATTAGCTCATGGTGCTTCAGATATTTTCATTAGTCCAGATCGCCCCATCACAATGATGAAAGACTTGGAGTTATATTCGTTAACACACCGTATTATCAATCGTGATGAAGCTTTACACATCCTAAGAACGATTGCTGATGAAAATGCCTACTTAGTCCTTATTAATAATAAGTTTATTAATAAGGCATATCGTATTCTGCAGAAAGACGCTTCAGGTAAGGAAACTCGTTATAACTTTCGTGTGAACGTATCTCGAACTTCGTATCGTGGATCTGGAGATTCTTTTCAGATAACGTTACGTACAATTTCTGGCATCCCCCCTCACTTTTCAAAAGTGGGTTTAGATGAAGATTTCATCAAAAGATCGCTACCTCACAATGGTTGCTACATCATCGGCGGTATCACTGGTTCTGGTAAAAGTACAACACTAGCTTCAAATATTCGCTATGTGTTGGAAAATAATACTCATATTCGTGGAAATATTTTAACTCACAACGAGCCTATCGAATACGAGTATGATGCAATTGAAAGCACACACAGTATTGTTAGTCAAAGCGAAATCCCCAATAACTTCGAGACTTTTGCGGATGCAAATAGAGAGGCGATGCGTAGACGTCCTGCTGCAGTTGAAATCGGTGAATTGCGAGATAAAGAAACAATTTCTGCAGCTCTAGAACTTTCTTTAACTGGCCACCCTGTTTTTGCAACGGTTCACGCAACCACAGTAGACAAAATTATTCCACGTATGTTGAAGCGCTTTAAGCATGAAGAACATCTTCAGGCTGCAGCTGACATTATTGGTTCAGTTTATACATTGATTGCTCAACGTCTTGTTAAAGATGTGAACGGCAAGGTATTTGCTGTAAGGGAACACTTAATTTTTTCACCTCAACTTAAAGAACAATTGCTTTTAATTGATGATATTCATGCTCAACAGAAGTTTATTCGAGAGTTAATGATTAATTCTGATGGTTCAGATCCAAACATCAGTAAGAGTTTCAGGAAACAAGCTGACGATCTACTCAAAGCTGGTCGTTTGCATGAAGACTACTATTACAAACTGATTTATTAAGAGGCGAATATGGATGATCAATATGCACACTGGTCGCAATTTAGATTAAATCTAATCCTATGGGGCGGTTTAAACGGATATTTGTTTATACCTTTTCTAGCTGTTGTTATTAAGTTTTCCTTGTTCAAACTTATGCTTTTCATCGGCTTGATAGTAGCAACATTGGTTATTGAAAAAGTATTTAAATACAAATACAGCTATATCCCCTCTGCTCTTAGACGCTTAGTTTTTGGGGGCAATAAATACACTAGACGCGGTAGAAGACGTTACTCGTTGTAAATCTTGAAAAATTGAAAGGTAAACTTATGAAAAATACTCAAAATGAAAAACCAGCGATTGAAGAACGTTATATTGTTCTAGGTATTGATGATGGACATGGCGGTACAAAGCTTTATGCTGGTCTAGATCCAGATGGAAATGAAATCAAACTGACTATTCCTAGTATTGCTTATTCAGGAAAAGTCCTCACTGGCGAAGAGGAATCTACTGACTATTATGTGGTTAAAGTTAATGAAAACCTTTATACAGTTGGTAAGAAGATCAATAGTAGTGTTCCTCTAGATACCAGAACAGATGAATACCCGACATCTGAATATAACAAGGCACTAATACACCAGGCAATTAAGGCCTATATTGACCTTATCGGAACATATGATGGTAGAGCGTTTGCAATCGCTACTTCACTTCCTGTTAGTCGCTATTACACACCTGAAAAAACCAAAAACATGCCACTTATTGATATGAAAACTAATTTTCTACTCAATGGTGATGTTTGCTACAACTTAAAAGATCATAAAGCTGGTAAACCGCTTAATATCATTAAAAGACATATTGTTAAATGTGAAGCTCAAACGGCTTATTTTAATGAGATTATTGATGTACACGGAAACGGGTCAGAAGATAGTGATCTTTTAATAAGTTCTGAATGTGCTGTAATCGATATTGGCGGTAAAACCACTGATATTGTAGTCACATTAGATGGAGGAAACATGCTTGATGGCCATCGTTCTACATCACGTAACCTTGGTATTCTTACCATCTATGAACGAATCACTAGCTTAATTCTTGAATCTGGCTATAAAACGGTTAACGCTAACTGGCTAGATTTCGCACTAAAATCTGGAACTTATGGTATAGGATCTCAAGCCAAAGATATTACAGGTTTAATTCAGCAAGCTAAAAACGAATTCATGATCGAATTAAATAACTTTATCTCTAAACAGATCGGTGGAGGCGATGATTTAGCATTAGTATTATTTTGTGGAGGCGGTGCAGCTTTTCTTGAAAAAGAGATTAAAGAAAAGTACGACTTACCGAACGTAAGAATCGCAGAATCACCAGAGTACGCCAATGCTAAAGGTTTATATAAGTTAGCTAAATACATGTATAAAATGTACGCAGAAATCAAATGACAGATTCAAACTACATACAACTATCCTATCAATTAATTCACTTAACAAGAGAAGATCTTGATGTGATTAGTAGTGTTAATAGAAATCTACCAGGTCTAGACTTAAACGCTTTTAGTTTAAGTCTGCTGTATTTGGGATTTATCTTTTGTACTGACAAGCAGAAGATTTTTCTAAATGCGCCAGTGCAAAATGAAATAGACGAGATGTTTGCACAGCCTGTACGAATGAAAATAGATAAAAATGCAAATCAAAAACTATTTAATTCAATTAAAAAACATCCTCAAGGAAAGCTTCGTAGAAATTACATAACTGCTGTTTTACATGCTGGTATAGCGGTTCTAATTGAGCTTTCATACCTTTATAAGTTGTATGAAGTTAATGAGGATATGGCAAGCCTATATTCTGTCAATTCTTTCCTATTAAGGTTTGGTTTAAGTACTTGTGTTGAAACATACACCAAGTTTAATACTGCTTACTATGTGTATGATATTGAATATCTTGAAAAAAAGTATCTTGATCATATCACCATACAAATACCAGAAAGTAGTAAGGAGAAAAGTGAACAATCACCTAAAAAGCCCGTAACTGATTCTATCAAGAGCAAGGAGGTTCCTGTTCAAAAAGCAGTTAAGATAAAGGAAGCTAAACATACTGAACATAAAAACATTCAGGACCACTCCCCTACCGTTGAAACATCTCAAAATACCGAAACATCCGAAATTAACAATGCTAAACCAAGTCAAAACGTATCTGAATCAAAACCAGTAACCAATCCAAGTAATTCGGATTGGCTTAACAAAACTTTTAATCCAGATCTATTATAAAAAAACCGGCAATGCCGGTTTTTTTTCATTCAAAGTTTTGAAACTTCAATCATTCAAGCTCTTAAAAAACTCTTCAATTTTTCTAGCTTTCTCTTCTGTAATATCGGCATCCAAGGCTACTCGCAACTTAAGTACACTCTTACCTTTGGTACCACATTCAGAACTCATAGAACCAAATTTAACGCCCTTATCTGTTTTAAAATCGAATTTATTCTTACTCGATTGTTCTTCAGTAGTAGCTTCTTCAGTTTTTTCAGGCTTAGTCGCCTTATTTGCTTTTTCTTCTTCACTCAAAATAGCTATAAATCCTTTATGACGCTTGCCCGTGGATTTAAATTCTTCAACGTATTTATCCCATTCTGGTCTTAACAAGTCGAAAATTGCTTTTTCGGTTTTAGTTTCTAAAGCTTTATTTATTGCGGTATTCACTTCTTGAGCAATATATCCAGAAATTAGCTCAGGATCTTCGTTCAAAGAGTCCAAAATGAACTCAGGTAAGTCTAGAATATATTTGAGACGGAAATACTTCGACTTATCAATCGCAAATTTTTCAGTAACAAATTCATAACTTTCAAAAGGATAACCGAACTCTTCACATAATTGCTTGATTTTTAATATGCTTTCAAAATCTGTAAGATTATGTCTAGCAGTATTATCCAATAAAGCTGTTATA
The DNA here is from genome assembly GCF_000368925.1 of Acinetobacter bereziniae LMG 1003 = CIP 70.12. Taxonomy (GTDB): domain Bacteria; phylum Pseudomonadota; class Gammaproteobacteria; order Pseudomonadales; family Moraxellaceae; genus Acinetobacter; species Acinetobacter bereziniae. The sequence goes on from NZ_KB849754.1 coordinate 281,472, forward strand.
GCAGCTTTATCATCATTCATAGATGTTTTAACTAAAGCAGTAATTCTCTTTAGCTTTAAAATCTCTTTAATTGCTCTAAAACGTCTCTCACCAGCAATTAACTCGTAACGATTACCCTTCTGTCGAACTGTAATCGGGTTAATTTGTCCATTAATTTCTATATCAGCAGCCAAAATTGGCAACTTCTCATATACACGTTTATTCATGATACGTGGTTGATAAGGTGATGGATCAATTAAATCAATGTCGATTGATTCTAAATGAGATCCGCTAACAATATTTTTTGTTTCTCGCTTAGCTAGTGGGTTAAGACTCCCCTCTTCTATGGCTGGAGTCGCTGTATTTTCTTTTACATCAGTAACTTGAGCATCACTCCCTGTTGCATTAGCAACAGGTGTTTTTTTCATGCTTTTTACTTTATCTTTAAAGTTCATATCAGCACCTTATAATTTTTTGTATTCAGAAACCATTAGATCTACAAGTTGATTAATTGCTTGTTTTGCTGGTGTTTCTTTTCCAGCATCCAGATCAAATACGGAACACTTAACATATGATGCTTGACTAAAAACCGTAGCATTTGGAATGCAGATTAATTCCTTATTTACCAGTTTTTCTTGTAATTTTGGTTGAGCATATTCATTGCGAATATCTTCAGCCAAGGTAAGATCCACTGTATTACGCTTGTTATAAAAGTTTAGTACTGGCGATAGAATTTTTAAATCTGGATTGCTTGTCTCTAAATCATCCATAGAGTTAAGTATATCTTCCAAACCCTGAATACTGTATTCACCCTGTAATGGAATTAATAAACTGTTTGATGCTAACAAAGCATTAAAAGTTAAAGTTTCCATTCGCGGTGGACAATCTAACAAAATAAAGTCGAAATCCCCTTTTATCTTTCTTAATACACTTCTAATAATTTCATTAGGAACTGGACTAGAACGCTGAATATTGATTTCAACATCACGAATGTTATTAGCACAAGCAATCAAAGACACATTTTCAAAGTTGGTTTTATCTGGACCTTGTATAACATCGTGAATGTTAATTGTTTTATAGTTTTCAAAAATATCTTTTAGAGTGCCATCTATATCGTTAATATCTGGAACATTTGAAATATGTTTTGTTGCATTACGTTGGCTATCTAAGTCGATTACTAAAACCGTATAACCTAATTTTCCAAGCTTAGCAGCACAATTCACCGTAGATGTTGTTTTGCCCACACCACCTTTAAAGTGGATGCTTGTACAAATATAAGTTTTTCCTGAGTTCTTTTCCATTTTTCAATCACCTTTCAAGTAAAGTCAAACAATACAATATTTGAAAAATATTTAAAATACTTTTTCACTTTATTTTTAATATATTTCAACTTTTTCAATCTATATGCCTAACATGTGTCCATATCTTATGTGTTTTTCATTATCAGACTGATAACAGCTTTAGATTCCTTGGCGTGGATTTTTTCATTATCAGACTGATAACAGCTTTAGATCCCTTGGCGTGG
>NZ_KB849754.1:283371-284872 GCF_000368925.1 Acinetobacter bereziniae LMG 1003 = CIP 70.12
TGGTTTTTTTCATTATCAGACTGATAACAGCTTTAGATCCCTTGGCGTGGTTTTTTCATTATCAGGCTGATAACGGTTTTTCGATTCTAAATCGTTGATTTATTCATTATCAGACTGATAAAAATGGAGTTGCCAAGAAGAGGGGAGGGCTTACTACTACTTACAGTTAAATAAATGAGTAGACGTTGTGAAATGCACAACTGAAAATGATCTATATTAGCTGAGTAGGGGAGTGCCCTATTCAATAAAAAGACTACCAACAATATTTATAGAGAAATTTATTATATAGGCGGTTAATCCACTTAAATGTCTAGTAGGGGAGGGCTTCTTATTCATTCTTTTTAGTATTTGACCAAGAATACTGGCTTAGTGTTGAGATTGACCTGATTTAAGCTTTAAAAGGTATTAAATGCCACTTTAGTCAAGAGCTTAAAACCAGACTTAAAATCCTTAAAAGGTTTAAGGGGAATTAGATTAAAACCAATATTAACTATATAATACCCAACAATACACATATTAATAGGCTATAAAATGGCAGATCCAAAAGATAAGCTTGTACATGAGAATCATATTTATATATTTACTGTTGTTATGGTTTTAGTGGCTTTTTTGGCTGTATGGTTTGCTTATAAACCTCAAATTGTAGGGTTTTTAGTATACACAAAAGGCATTTTAATTATTCCTCTATGGTGGATACATAGCATATTCAAAGCTATCGGGCTTAACTACGTGCCTTTACTAAGTGAGTTGGTGTATTCAACAGAACACCTATGTAAACCAACAAACAATTGGCTTCCATTATTTTGTCAAAATAAGTTTAGCGAAGTCACTATTTTTCAAATTTCAAAAGCCAGTCAAGCATGGAATTTATTAATATTTTTGCTGGCAACACCTTGGATAAAGAAAGCTTATGACCGCTTCAACAGCGAGCATCCAGCACGGGGCTTTATCAAAAGCATGAACCTAGAAGAGTTCATAGAGGAACAAATTCCAAACCAAAGACACTTACAGGTTTTTGGTCCATTAGACTTGTCAAAATATGATACGAACAATGGTCATTTTAAAGCGCTAGATTCAACTTATGAGTTTGCAAATAGGCATGAGTTAATTACAGGAACTAAAGAGCGCCTTGTGAACATTACAATCAACGGAGTAACGAAAGAATATAATGATAAAAGTGAAACAGTACCTATCATAGATGAAGAGAAGTTTTTAAATGTCTTACGTGAACAACTAGGGGATCTTTGGATAACCCTTGATAATTCAAAAGAAACATCACCCGATGAATTATCGTATTTATCCGATGTTGATACAATTTTGCTAGCTTTGTATTTACCAGTAGCATGTGCAACCGGCTTTGTTGCACAAACCTAGCCTATAAGGTTTATTCAGTCCTATAATTTCAAAATGATCAAATCTTTATTTAGACTCTCTTTACGCATGGTCACAGGTTTTGTTCAAAGTCTGATTAAACTTTGTGGATTAAATTGGACCGCACCAG
>NZ_KB849754.1:285627-340066 GCF_000368925.1 Acinetobacter bereziniae LMG 1003 = CIP 70.12
TTTACAGAATTAGGTCGTCCTCATACCCAAGTTGTCACTTGAATTCTGTTCAAATGAGCAGAGTGTTATCTTTTAAATCTTTGTGCAACAAAGCCTGTGCAACCGATGAATCTATGGATGATGAAGAGTTCCGTAAAATCAAAAAAGATTCAACAACATTAATTAATTACTATTGGGATATTTGCACAAAAAATATACCTAACAACCCATTGTTTGCAATTGAAAATCAGTATGTTGAGGGCGATCGTAAGCTTGTAGGGTTTAATTTTGATTTCCTTAGAAAAAGAATTCACAAATACATTAAACATCCCGTTGCTACTAAGATTTTTAAAAACCATGCATATGTAAGAACTATTTTGTGTGAGGTTGTATTAACAGCAAGACAACTAGGTGTAATGCCACCAACAGATATACGCTGGTTAAAACTATACAATCGAACTGCATACGCATTCATACAGAATATTGGTAGACCGTCTTTGTTTAGTGAGGGTTTAGGTCCAATCTCGCATTATCTAATTGAGGTGAAATTAGGGAAGCCATTAGAAGAGCCAGACTTTAACATTGGCCTTGTTGGTTTTGAATACGAATTATTGAGTTTTGCCATGACTGAAGCTAGACAAAAAGCTGCTGAAGATGTGAACAGTATTATTCGAGTAGTAGAGTTTACGGACAAGGAATTAAACAACGGATCTTATAACTCTAAAAACAATGATAAAGATGATTTTAAGTATAGTGACGATCATGTTTTTGATATGGTGAGCGTAGAAATACCACAGGATGAAATACAAAAAAACAAGCAAAAAGGGTTTTAGTCTTAAACTTATAAGTTATAATTGACCGGTATTAAAACACCGGTCTTTTTTATTTAACTATTTTTTTAAAACCATATTTTAACTATACTGCTAAAACATGGCTTAAAAGGTAATACTCTAAAATGCTTTTAAATAATTTCACTAAAATAGTAGCAAGTTGCGCTATTAGTATTATTACAATCTCTACTTACGCTGCACCATCTCAGGACCTTACTTCTAAGATGCAAAAAATGGGCAAAGTAAAAGAAGTTAAACCCTTTAGTGGAGGTTTAACTTCTTGGATTCTTGAGGCACCTAATGGGAAAAATGCGGTGTTTTTTACAACATCCGATGAAAAAGTCATCTTACATGGTACAGCTTGGGATTCTGCTACTAAAAAAAATATATCTGAGCCTCTTAAATTAACTGCAAAAAAAATGAATACACCAGCACGACAACCAACAGCTTCCGTTGGGAATTTGGCCAGTGCATACAATCATCCAGTCTTTAAAGCTGTAAAAACGCTTTCAGGGTTTAAAGAGGGGAAAGCGAATGATAACAACACTGTTTACATCATTTACGATCCACGCTGTAAATATTGTCACGAAACATTCAACCTTTCTCGCTCATACGTTAAAAGCGGTGCAACTATTAAATGGATTCCAGCTTTAGTTCTAAACCAAAGTGAAAACGGAAAACAATTAGCAGCTGGAATTCTTCGTAAACCATCTGAAGATACTATTAATAAAACCTTTAATGGAACAGATGAAGAAATTAACTCAATTAAAGTGATTCCTACACCACAGGAACTTGCTGAGTTGGATAAACACTTAGGCGCTCTTCAATCTATCTTCTTCTATCACGAAGATATTGTTGCAATGCCAAAAGAAGATCGTGAACAGCGAGAAGCAATTCGTAGCGCTGGACAAAAGCCACAGCCACTAACTGCTGGTGTACCAGTTGCTATCTTTGTAAATAAAAAGACTGGAAAAGTTGAAGCTCGTAGAGGAACTTCAGAAACAGCCACTCTTGACTATATTTTCAAATAAGAGGGAATTGAGATGAACAAAACTCAATTGAAAGCTTTCCAATCGATTGTCGGAAACTTTTCACCTTATTTCTCTAAGATAAACAATGAGTCTATGTTTTTAGATTCTGACCTTTCTGGAGATACGGATAGAAATCGCCAGGTGAGCATCTTCAATATAGATGCAAAGGCCACGGATCTACTATTAACGATCAAAGGATTTGATCAGGTCGAGAATAATTTGTTTAGAGGACAAGTTTTCTTAAAGTCTGACGAAAACACAGAAATTCTTATAAGTGAGCCATGCTATTACTTAAACAAAAGCAAGGTTCGTTTCAGTACATATGAACTTCAGAGCTACATAAAGGAAGTTTGGCATCAAGCTCTAAATGAATATAAGGCTGATGTTACAGACAGCCCTATACGTTCTAATGAAGAAAAATACAGCTTATCTTTAGCAGATAGATTCTCTAGTTTTAAAACGTCTTGGCCAGCTATGGGCATTGTAGCTGCAGTAGTTGTTTTTGCTGGAGGCGGTTACTTTTTAGGTTCAGGTACTAATGAGAAAAATGCATCTTCAGAAACAAGTTCGCAACAACTAAGCACATCTGATAACCCTGAACTTGACGGTAAAGCCTTGGCTCTTAAAAACATGGGGTTAGATCCTAACTCAATGGCTTTTGATAACTCATGCTTTCAAGAAAAATAAGGTGAAATATCTATGAGAGCTAGACGAATAGAAAACCTTGAAGCATTACAGCTAAAGGCCTCAGAAATAGCACAAATAACCGTTAAAGAGTTGGAAGCACGACACTATTTAGTTTGGTGGTTGAGCTCATATGACCGAAACATGAAACGTGGCTATAACAATGAAACCATTTGCTTAAGCACCTATCAGGTGAATGAGTTTTGTTTTTCATATGCAATCACAAGCGAAGTTGAAAAGTTTTATTTACTAATACAACCCGAAAATTGGTTTTTAAATGATTTAACTTTCGAGTCTGCTTCTATAGATGAAAAAGGCTTAGTTTTAAATTTAGCTGAAGTAAATGATCAGTTATTCAAGCTGTATATATCGCGAATGCAAATCAGATTTAATCTTGATGAAATTCATGCTGAACGTTTAACACACGCAAAGAAATATGCAAAAGAACTGGTCTTTATTCAATACAACCCACAGAAAAATCAGGTCATGAATGTAGGTGTTTCTATCAATTTAGAAAACAACACAATCACTCGAAAATCATCAAATCAAACGGCAAAAAATAAGCGCTTGAAAGGGGCATTCTAATGAAGAAATCAAACTATTTTAAGGTAATTGGTGCAATAGCAGTTTCAACAGTTGTTTCACTTGCTTATGCTGGCTTTACTGAAATTAATAGTTCTGGAGACATTGTATCTAAAGACAGTGCAAATGCTTTACGCACCAGTTTTTCAACACCAAATCAAAATATACCAGCGCCATTACGCACATATTCACTATGGGATAAGATCTCAGAGACAACCAAATATAATGGCACAGTACAACCAAAGCCAACACCTGTTGCAATTGAGAGTACATCTTCTCAAGCACAAAATATTCAAAGCAAGAGCAATATTAATGTGGCTAACATAGAGAGCCAACAGGAAATCAAAAGATTACAGGCAGCACTAAAAGAGAAAGAAACTGAGAATAACAAGCTCAAATATTCAAACCTTGAGATGCAAGTGCAAGTAGTTGAACTAAAAAGCGATATAAACGAACTGAAGCAACAAGTTAACTTTTTAGCAAGCCAGATGCAAATTGTTGAAAGCGATGTGCTTGTAATGAAAAACAAAAAACCAAGTTCTTTTTTAGCACGAAATTAAGCAATGGTTGTGAAGAAAATTACTCAAAAACCTACCAGTGAACAGCAACGAGCAATTGATAAAGCAACACGACTAAAAACCAGTTTTAAATTGATTGCTTTTGCTGGTACTGGTAAGACTACGACATTGATCCATTGTAGTAGTGCTTTGCAACAACTAGGTAAGCTTGGACTATATCTATCATTTAATAAAAAGATGGCAGATGAAGCTAATCAAAAATTCGCTGAATATGGGCTGAATTCAGTCACATGTTCTACATTCCATTCTCTAGCTTACAGAAATATACCTGGTTGGCTGAAAAATAAGATTAACAAACCTACGTTACTTCCTAAAGATATTGTTCAAAAGTTTAAGCTTGAAAACATTCGATTTCAGTACAACGGGAAAAACCGACAACTCACCGATCTAACATTAGCGCTGATTATCCTTAATACATTACGTTATTTTTGTATGACAGTGGATCAGACTGTTACCAATGATCATGCTTACATAGCTTTAAAAGAACAAACATCAATTAAGCGCAATGACGTTCTTGAAGATAAAATCACTTCAATTGCGAAAATGATCTGGAATGATGTAGTTGATCCAAACGGTGATTATGGTATTACACACGATTACTATCTCAAGTGGTGGGTACTGCAAAAACCACAACTTGATTTTGATTACGTGATGGTAGATGAAAGCCAAGATAGTGACCAATTAATACTAGACGTACTCAAACGTCAAAAAGCAAAAGTTATTTTTGTTGGAGATCCATACCAAAGCATATATGGCTTTAGGGGTGCGAAAGATATTTTACAGAACCTAGATCTTGAAGCATTGTACTTAGAACAGTCGTTTCGGTTTGGTAATGCAGTTGCAGATATAGCTAATCTACTTCTCAATAAACTTTTTGGTGAAACCAGACAGTTAAAAGGTTTACCAAGTAAAACGTCAAAAGTTACCACTTTCAGTACATCAAGTTATGCACCATCTTCATTGAACGCGATTATTTGTAGAACAAATGCTACGGCTTTTGAATACTTTTTTAAGTTTCATGGCTACCTTAATGGCGAAAAGAAAATACGTCTTGAGGTTGATGGAAAGCGCAGTAAAGATATTTTCAGTGGGATTTTTCAACTGAGAGCAAATAAACGGCCAACGTGTAAAGAGCTTCAAAACTTTTCTTCCTACCAAGAGCTTGTGGACCATATACAAGTGTTTGGAGAAGTGGAGGGGGCAACTACAGAATTAAAAACCTTTCTGGATCTAACAAACCAATACTCATGGCAAGTGATTGAGTGGGCGTTAGAAAATAGTATGGCTGATGATGAAACTGACCCAAAAAACACTTTGGTCATTAGCACATCACACAAGAGTAAAGGTTTAGAGTGGGATAATGTCCTAATCGCAAAAGGCTTTAACTATAAAATTCTCGATAAAAAGCTAATGATTTCTGCAGATGAAAAACGGCTGTTGTATGTGACCGTAACACGAGCCAAAAACATATTATTTACAGATGGCATTAATGATTTATTGGAACACTTAAATTCAAAAAATACGGAGATTTCAAATGCCTAATCAAGTTGAAGTTCTGCAAAATAGAGTGTTTCAGGCATGTCACAATGCTAGTTATATTCGCGGAGAGTTTCATCACGAACCGTATATCATGGAGCTTGTTAAGAAAAAGGGCTCACAGGTCGCAGATATAATCACACCACTTCTTGAAATGTTTCATCTAATTGAAAAGGAAACAAAGTCAATCTTTAGTTTCACGGAAGATTTTAATTTCAAGCAACGCCATTTTGAACCAGGTGTTTATCTCAAAACTAAAGAGATATTAAATGGTGTAGAAACGTTCGATGGCCTGGCTATCGTTGATATTCCTTCAGGATCTTTTAGAAGCATTGTCATAGATTCAGGCGGTGGAATTGCTTCAAGTAAACATACAATTGAGCAGTTTAAGGAATTAAAGGGGAGATATTTAATTCCATTTTATTTTGATGGAATATATGTGCACCCTCACTGTTATACATATTTTTTCATCGAAAATGATATTAAGAGGGTGATGCCCCTTGAGGCTTATGATTCAAGCAAAGTAGGAAATGAGCAAAACATGGGCTTGCATTGGGTAGAAGAAGCAATTGAATACGGTAATCTTCACTTTGGGTTTGAAGTTGAAACACCAGATACCGAAACAATTATAGAAAAAGTCTAAAACCAAACGACAAAAAAGGGCATCTTATAGATGCCCTTTTTATGTTTTGAAATTAATAAGAAAGGTCGATTGCCACTTGTGCTAAAGATGTAAAAGCAGAGGATTCACACATAAAAGATTGACGAATAAAAAACGATGGATTGTATGAGCTCACCATAGTTTGACTATCACAGTTTTGGCTAAATTTAATATGTTGTGTATTGATTGCTTGCCAAGCTGCAGCATTCTTTTGACTTTCCGCACGAACGTCTTTGATGAAACGTGTTAATGATTGGTTGTATGGTGTATTGCACTTAAGTTCTGGTGAACCGTACTCAGAATCACGCGCTTCATTATAATTAAACACGCATTTTTGATACTCAGCTTGTACCTTGTTATAAGCTTGAATAGCTTCAGCTTTGGTCTTATAACCAGCGTTGGCAGATGACGTAATAATGGTAGCAGCACATAACAAAGCTAAACTTAAAAACTTTTTCATAACCTGATCCTTTATTACTTCATTAATGCCGGAATAAACATTGCCCAACCTAATTTATTGGTCGCTTTACATTGCATGCTTAGTGTTTTGTACTTTGCAGTCTGGCCAGCGTATAACTGATCGCAGTTAGCAAGTAACTGAGTAAAGTTTCGATTGTGATCAGCTAGAACACGCGGAGCTTCTTCATTATTAATATATTTAGAAGCAAGGCTACCAAGCTGACTTGCGCGGTTATAAACATTTGTATAGCAATTTAGGTGTTTTGCATCAAATGGATCGTTAGAAACCGCAGCACATTTAACGTTTACTAAGCGCAGTTTTTCAAGTTCAGCACGAATAGAGTCTGAGCTAGTATTAGCACTAGCATTAAAAGATGCACATGCTAAAAGGCTAAAACCCAATAAAGACAAAAATCTGTTTTTCATAATATTTCCTTTAATTGCTCTATTAAGGGTATTCAGAATAGTAAGGGCATAAACGCATAACAATACCTTCAAATGTAACGGCTTCAGCTAAAGTCACAACACCATCTCGAGGGTTTCTATCGAGGTTTCTGTTCGCATTATATTCACGACTAGGGCTTTTATATGGTCCACCTAAAACTAGAGCATAAAACCCAGCTATTGTTTTATTATTATAGTCGCTTTTACGTTGTCGTGCTTTTACTGCAAGATATAAATCTAATAATTCGACTTGTTGTTGAGCACTCAGTGTAGTGATTTGCTTAGGGTTTGATTTAATTGAAGCTGGTATTCCTCTCGCTGTTAAATCTGAAGCATTAATATCTGTTATACCAATTTTAGTCCATTGACTTAAACCATATGCACCAGCGTTGTTGTCAATTTTAAGATTAAAACCGGCAGATTCAAAACCAAGAATAGCTGCAACGTCATTAGGGTTATAACCATGTTTTAAAGAAACACGTTTAATACCATCTTTAACCGCACCAAAAGCACCTGGTATACCCCAACCACATTTACGATCTGGAGTACCTTGTCCACCTTTTAAGATTTGTGCATCTGAATAAACTTGCCCGTTTCCACCTTCCTCAAAAAGCTGTTTCATTTCAACTACTGCTACTTCAGGAATAACAGTTGGTTGTTCAGCTTTCGTATAAAGTTCATCTACACGGCCAGAATAGCGTTGAGTTTCTGACGCTGTATAAGCTGCCAAAAGAGCCTCTAAGCGTTCATTTTGTTTATGGATCTCTTTAGTCAAATAGTTTTGTGCATTGATAATGTTTAGCTTTTCAATCAAAAGCCCCATCATCGACATAGTTGCTAATTCATTAAACCATTTAGAGTTGCCATAACGTCCAGTACCAATGTTTTCAATTAATTCTGCTGGCGTAGAATTAAGTGCACCAATATCAAAACCCACATCATCAGCCGTACCACCAAAAATAGTTCTAGGCGGTGCATATTGAGCAACATCATTTGCATAAATGGTACCGCTTGCAGCTGCTTCAGGTGAGATAGTACCGTCAGCAATCATTTGAGCGACTTGCACTTGTGCAGATCCATAAGCATCCATCGAAACATCGCCACTAAATGCAAGTGCTGGAAGCTTTTTGCCTTGTTTTACTGCAATGCCATCTACCGATGAAGAAACGGGGAGGGTGATTCCTGTTGATGATGAATATAAGGCATTCCATTGAGTCCTAATGGTGTTACCCAAGTACGGTGTGTATTTGTTTTCTAATGCTTGTCCTTGTGGCGAGACACTAATCACAACGTCTTGAGGTAAATATGGCGTAGGATCTGTTAACTTATATTCAGAACTACCCACATATGGCGCAGATCCTTTAACGCGTTGCTGAAGTGCAATGGATGGATTTTTAAAAACTTGATCTAAGTTTTTATTCAGCCAAACATCTAGCCCACGTTTTGCCTTTACACCATATTCAATGTGCAAATGCACGGCACATGAACCACAGCCTTTATTTGACATGTGTGCGATGTTTTGACCAGCTTGAATACGTTGACCAGGGTAAGCGTTATATTTTTTTTGATACGATGGATCAGTATGGCGATACATGATTCGATCGCCAGTATCCATCTGCATAATTAGTGGGTTAGTGGTTGATTGGTTGCTTGCACCAGATGAACGTGTGTCATAAGAGACAATAGAACCTGAACCAATTGCTTTAAGTGTAAGGTCATTAGGATTCGCACGACTAATATCAATACCGTTATGACTACCAGCAGCGCCCCCTCGCAAACGAAATTCACCAAAACGACCAGCACTACGGCGCCCATCATTCGGCATGATCGAATATTTATGGAAAATCATTTTTTGAGCGTTGTTAGGAACTTTTGCCGTATTAGCATTTGTAGCGGTTACGTTTTCAGAAATAGGATCGGCGTTAGCGGTATAAATAAAAGCCGAACAAGTCACTAAAATTGCGACTTTAATGCCACAGCTCAAGGGCTTTAATTGAAATGAGGGTTTAAATTTCATAAGTGAATCGCCAGGCTTAAAGGAAGTTCTTAAAATAAATTAACTTCTTATTAAATGTCCCTAATAGCTAAGTGGACGGATTAAGTATATACGATTAAATACTTATTTTATACTTTAAAAAAAGTTTTTAGGTTTTGTTTTAAGATAGTATATACATATAGCGTTAATCTTATTGATAGGTTTAAGAATAAGGTTACATGGTTTTAATATTTTAATTTAATAAAAGTAGTGAGGTATCTAAATATGTTAAATCACGCACACGTTTTAAGCGCTACTTTCGACCAAGCGATTGACCGTGCTTCAATGGGATTAGACTTTTTAATCCAAAACAAAGTACACATGAAGAATGAAAATGCCTTGTTAGCTCACATTGAAATGCTAGAAAACAGAATCAAAGGTATTACAAATCAGTACAACGAATTGGTTACTGAAGCGAACGCACACATTGATGACGTTACAAGCAAGCACAATGAGCTGGCGAACAAGTACAACAATGTTTGCGCCCAAATGAAAGCAAAAGACATCGAGCTTAATAACAAGCAAATTGAGTTAGAAGAAGAGCGTATCAACAACTTTGACTTACTTGTGCAAAACCGTTCATATAACAATTTGAACCGTGCTTACAGTCATGCAGTTGGTCAGCTAGAGAAAGATCAACAGCAACTTGTTAATATCGGCGTTCGTAGATTTATTTTTAACTCTACAAACAAAAACAACATTCAGAAAATCAACTTTTAATTATGAATATTTTGATAAAAAAAATGGTGCTTATAAAGCACCATTTTTTATTGTCTAGATTTTAAGGTTTACCTTTAAACTTAGACAGAGTTGAACTTAAACCTGAACGCACACGATTAGTCATAGTGCTACGGCCAGAAATATTAGATTTCTTGGTTGCACTAGAACTAGCACCAAAACGTGCATTAGGAGTCGAACCAGTACCATACGTATAGCCAGTACCACTTGCAACATTCACACTACCGAAAGTAGAACCAGTCTTAGATGCTGATGCTTTAGCTACACCACGATTAAACGTAGAAGCTGTTTTTCCGTAAGCATTTGCACCATATAGACCACCACCAGTAGTAGGCGTATTATTTGTACCACTTACACTTGTAGCACCCATACCGAATGTAGATTGACCTTGGCTTGGGGTAGGTGATGTTGGTTTAGCACCAAGACCAGTTCTACCACCCGTACCACCAGTGACACCACTTGGAGTAATACCACCTGTACCACCAGTTGCAGCGCCAAAAGAAGCGGATCTAGCTGGCATGTTTACAGGGCTATATGCAGTCGTACTACCAGTACCGCCTAATGTATTACCACCTGTACCACCATTGCCACCACCACCACCTTTCGGATTATTTGGACCACCCTTACCACCATCAGGACGTCTACCAGGCGGTAAAGGACGGCGAGATGCTGGAGATGGACCAGACAACGTACTTGCAGCGCCACCAAACTTTTGAATAGCTTCTTTTGAGTTTGTTTCACCCCACTGACCGCCATTCAATCCAGAACCAATCCATTGTTGTACTTGGTCAGCAACACTAAATACCAACCCGTAAATCAGGTAGATCGCTGAAGTCATCAAGAATAGATATAAGAAGAACTTCCAGATAAACGTAATCAGCTCAGTAAAGATAACTGTAAACGTATTAGATGAATAAGCGATGCTCATTGCACCTTGGTAGCTAAAGAACATATCAGTAAGCGTAACAAGAGCTGGCCCGATAATAATTTCAGCCATCCAGAAACCAACAATGATAAATATTGGTCGCATGAACAACGTTAATACCGTGACATAACCTTGTGTTTGGCTACCGACAAAAGTACGCTCAGGGATCATGTGCATTAGCGCCCATAAAGGCAAACCACACACAGCGTATAGGATATGGATGATCCAACCTACACAAGCTAGACCAAAGAAGATCATTGGCATATATGGAATAACAACCGCCATCCACACACCAAGAATCGTCAAATACGTTACTAGCTGACCAAGGATAGGAGCAAAGATATTTTCAACGGCATATTCTAAAGCGTTGGTGCCTTCTTCAGTTACGCCCTTAAGCCCTGGTACCCATTGAACAAGAGCAGAACCAGAACGAGCAGTAAGCACGACTAATTTCATGCCGACAACAGTACCTTGAGCCACAGCTTTATAGACTAAGATTGCTTCACCAGTATCTTGAATATTACGGATAACATTCGTATTGCGGTGCAATGTAGTAGGGCTGATATTTGAGCTTGACGAATTATTATTTAATAATTCCGCATCGCCTTTTTCACCGACCAATACACCCATTACCAATGATTTAGTAATGTTTGTTGCCCAAGCAGAACCATATGCCGAAAACTTTTGATCGATGTTGGATACTTTGTTTGAGTCACCACCATCGGTAGACATTGATATTAAGTTGGTAGAGTCGGCAATATCGCCGTTTGCCACCCAATTATTGTTGGATGTAATGCTACCAACAGCATTATCCATTGCAACATAAACGGTGTTATAAATTGCTTCACCTTTTGAGTTGCTCATGATTGCTGAATTCAGTGTAGGAGGGCTGAACGTCCACAAAGGTTCAGTAATATACTTCTCAACAATAGCGCGATATTGACCTACTTTAATACGAGCTTCAGGCGTCATCATCCAACCGCGCTGATTTAGCGTATTAACAACAGTTTGAACCGCAGTATAGCCATTTTCAGAAGTCAGAACATTATTCGTTACGGTATGACTCTTATTCACATAATTATCAACTAGCGCATTGAAAGCATCCATAGCAGCTTTACTAATCGGGAATGTTCCTTCCTGTTCAGTGGCATTAGGGCTTACTTGATATGCGATATACCACTTTTCTAAATCGATAAAGAATTGACGATATAGATTGTTCTTTTCTTGTTGTAACTTAGCTTGAACATTTGCCAAAGCAACGTTGATCTTGTTTTGATCTGATTGGCGAAGTTTATAAACAGGAATGTCCATTAACTCAGCATTAACCGCAGCTGGATTAACAACGTTCATTGAAGCACCGCCACAGATCGGCTCTTTTTTGCCCCCAACTTCTAAACGGCTGTCAGCGTAAGCGAAGTTATAAGTAACAGATGTCCAGTTACTTGCAGTTTTAGCGGTTTTATCAATGTAGTTTTGCTTTTTCTCTACTGCAGTCATGCTAACACCAGGATTAGCATTCGCCCCATAAGCACCATCACTAAAATAGCGCCCGAATGCTGGCGGTAGAGTATAAAACTCTTGGTTTAGAACGTTAATACAATGCAACTGGCGAAGCATAACAGGCGCATTTTTCCTAAATCCAAAGATGTCACGCTGATGATCGTGCGTATCTGACAAACTAGCCGAAGCCATTAAGGATTCGCCTAACGTTCTATTATTAATTGTATTGGATACATTATTTGACCATAGCACCATACCTAGCACGACTACTTGAATGAAACAGTAGCCGGACGCCGTAGGTAAAAGTAAAATAATCGAATATAATATTCGGGAAAACATCGTAGTGACTTTTGAATCTTTCCCGAAAGCTTCACCGTCCTGGGCGCTTTTCAAAAGTGCTGTTAAACCAATACCGATCGCAAAAACCAAAACCAACGACATTGCCACACTAGCTACACCGCCTAATAATATATTAGTGAGTAAACCTGATGATGGTACTGTCGAGGCTGGTCCAGACGCATTGATAAACGCATTGATGAAGTCGTGTCCAAAGATAGATGAGAGAAGAGTAACGGCTTGGTCGCCATCACAATTCGGATTTGTCGATTGACAAAATAAACTCATAGCTAACTCACCGTTTTTCTTAATGCTTCTTATACATCGCTTACTTAAGACGACTAAAAGCAAAGTGTTATAAATTACAAGTTAGACGTTTAACTAAAAGGCTTAATACCTTTTAACCAAAGAATCATTAAAACCATTTTATTACAAATAACAATGGTTTTTAAATTAGCAATAATGTACCACAAAACTGTTATTGGTATATACAGAAAGTTTAAACATGACTTGCTAATTGTTTTAATGATTTAGTTTAAATACAAGAGACTATTATGGATAAAGCAAAGTTTACATCTCACTTAATTTTACTGTCGGAAATTAAGAAATCTGTATCTAAAGATATGGGGAAAGATATAACTGTTTTAGAGTTATCCTACATACTCAACCAAAGCATAAATCCTTTAATGGCAATAACTTATAAAGAAAAACTAGATAAAATAAATACTTTTGAATTAGATCCTATTGAAGTTCTCAAAAAACGGAAGAACCTAAAAATATTAAAAGTATTAAACCTCATGCTTACGTTAAATCTAGACAAAACCATTAAAAAAGACGATATAGAAAGTTACAACGAGTATAAAGACAAGTTTTTAGAGAACATCGCAACAATAGGTTTAGACAGATTAGAGCAAGAAGCGTTAAAGGTACAAATTGAAAATTTATTGAAGTATAATTGGGTATCTTAATACATCTCTTAATTTTAAGATTCTGACTTTAATAAAGGGTTTAAGCCAAATGGAAAACATACAGAACGAAGAAGATATACTTCAAGACGCGACCAGAGCCGTTTTTAATTGTGGCACTAGTTTTAGTGAAGCTAAAGTAGTTTCCCTTACTGACGAGTTTAACCCACAACCTACACTACAAACACAACGAACCAACCTAAAATATATCTACGACAATAAACTACCGAATGAAATTGGACGTCAATTAGCGCAAGAACCAGAATACCAAGAAGAAACACGTTCATTACTTGTTGGTCACTTTAAAGAAATGGCTCTAGAAGATTTAATTGAGCAGCAAGATTACCAAAACCGCTACAAACAAACAGATCCAGAATTGGACCAAGACAATGAATCTGAAAACAATATGGATAATGAATACACATCACGCCCACCAGAGCCTAGACCTTGGTAAGCCTAACCATTAAAAAGAAAATGCCCGAATGATGGGCATTTTTTATATCTACGTAATATCTAGCTTCAAAAGTTCAGATGGATCTATGCGCTGACGGAATGAACATGCGAGTTCTTTTACAATTTGATTTTGATATTGTTTGCGGTCGAATGTGTCAAAAGCTGAAACCTCAATTTCAGGATCAGTGATTGCATTTAGAAGATCCTTGGTTGCATTGAGTGATGCTGTAGGACAAACATAGATAAGGTTAAGCACTGAAGTACGAAGCAAAATATCTAATAAGTGATATTTGGGCGGTTCCAGTTCCTTATCTACATTAGAAAAGTAGTTCACAAGATAAATGTCATTTGATAAATGCAGATTGATATTGTCAATGAGATCTTTGGTAACACCGTCAAGAATGCCATTCACCTTCAACAAAAGTTCAGTGTTTTCTATGTCTTTAATTTTTTGCGTATCGACACGTTCATTAAATAAGTTGTTTAGATTTCTCAAAAACTTTGGTTGTGGCGCCGTAGTTTCAAAATACATCTGATTTTTAATACGGTTCTTCATGTAAGTTTGGATCATCTTAGCTTCAGAAGAAAGAAACTCAATCTTAAACGTGTCGTATGACACTAGATCAATAAATACTTGCTGGCCAGCACCCGACTTAATATCAAACCAGTTCATAAAAATACTGGCTTTGAGTGATTTCAATTGTTTAAGAATAGCCGTCTTCTCAAAATCATTCATATTGAAGTAGCTACTTGAAAAAGTATCGAGATAAAACTTCCATTTATCTTGCACTATATTCCACGCTTGATTAATAGAAATGATTGGAGCATCTATAATTTCATCTTTGATGAATTTTGACAGCTCATATAATTCATTTAAACGTGCTTGGTAGTTGAAGTCTTGAGTAATCACATTCTTTTCTGATGTTGTGGACTCAGAATCCTCAAGATCCGCACCAACCAATAAATAAGCATCGGTTACTTTTGGTGTTTCCTTATTTGACGGTGCTGGTACTGGAGCACTAGAAAGTTCAGTGGAAAAAGTTTCATCATCTTCCGCTGGCGTATACGGCGGTGTAGTCTCTTCATTAGGAGAACGTGCGTCTGTACGTTCAGCAAAAAAGTAAAACAATTCTTCTTGCGGTGCAACTTTAAACGGCGTCACATTATTATTGATGATTGCTTTTACAATATGGTTTGCCAGTTTAAGCGTGTAGGATAGGGCATGTATATAAAGCTCTAATGTTGCAAAGTTACTGGTATCAACTTCATTAGCACCAAACCAAGATAGGTTACGCAGTTCAAGCCAGCTCGTGAAAGAAGCGTGAGAGCTATTAAAACTTAGATCTACGGTCTTGGACAAATAGATAAAAACGCAAAACAAAAACCTATTTTTGTACTCATACTTAAATACATCAGAATCGGTCCAGATCTTATTCTCAATGAGAGCAAGAATGTAATTTAAAAGCTCATGGTGTTTAATCGAATCGATTAAGTTGTCTGGTAATACTTTTAGTTTATTAAGGTGTGGTTTTACAGGTGCATCATTGGATGGTTTAAGGAAGTGGTAGAACAAGTTAAATGTTTGCGTATCATCTATATCAATTACAGGTTCATAATCATCTTCATCTACGTTATTTAGATCCTGTTGAATATCGACTATTTGCCCGGTGTGACCTTCTGAACGGTCAATCTGGCAGATACTAAAAAGAACAGGCAAAACCCCGACAATATTACGGTTGTCAATTGTTTGATAGTGGGTATCAAAAAATATCGTATCAGCTAAAAACGTACCTTTATGATAGTTGAGAAAGAAGAATAGTACGTTATTTAAAGAACGGTGATTTTCACCAGAAGAGGTGTTAGAAGTAGCGTTAAAGTCATCGAAAAAAACTAAATTTGTATCCATCTAAAAATACTTTAAACCACACCCTTAAACTATTACTAATAAGCATATAAGTTTTAAGAGAGGGTTTAAAGTTAATTTTAAATATATTTAATGGAGTTTAAGACATGGGGCTTTGTAAGCGCTCTACATTTGATGAAAGGTCAGAAACATCTTGCTCTAAAGTCATTGCCTGGTCTATCGCACGTTTCATTAAATATTCTTGATTAATTTCTTTAGGCTCTTTACGAGTAGCATTCTTTTGTTCTTCTTCTAATTTGAAACGTTCAAAAGCGAAAATAGAACGAATAATACATAAGCTATCTTCAAGTAGGTCTGAATGCACTTTAGGAAAAATTAGATCAGGATCTAAATCAGATGCGACTTGGTTAAACAGCATAAATTGATCGCGATGTTCGATAAGAAATTCATCATATGTACCGAACTCAGATTCGATCATATCTGGACAATTTGCGAGAGTAGAGACTTTCGTATCTTGTGATAACAGAATTGAATCACCTGATGGCGCAACTAAAGCATGAATAGGTTGTTCTGCAATAGGAGCCAACAACACTACAGTAAATGGGCGTGTTTGGTTTTTCATGGTTAGTCCTAATTAATATAAAAAAAGCTTTGGCCAAAAAGTCTATTTTGAAATTTTGGTAGGTTAATGGAATCGAATAGAAGGTCCGTCTCTTTAGTACACTTCTGATTAATTAGATAAATGATATTTTGAAGAAGTGCAATTAATTTAAATGGACTGTTGTATTCATTGAATATGGGTGCAGCAATGCAAAGAGTCTTTTTTCTATCGGTTGATAATGCCCATGGGTTCACCAGGGTAAAGCTCACCTTGGCATTATTATGTTCAATTGGTCGTGCATAAATATCAAGAACATCGGATAAAGTAGATACCTTTAATTCTTTTGAAATGTCAGTAAGAATCTCACTGACTTGAAGCGCTGTTTTATCATGAATATCGCTTATAGTGATGCAAACACCACTATTACTATTCATTAAATTTGCATAAAGAACTTCAATAACCATGGACTCGTCTTTGGATAAATCCTTTAAATTGGCATTGACTAAATCTATGATCCGATCTGATTTTTGTTCAAGTTTAATTTGAAGCAAAAGCGGTTCATTCTTTTTTGAAACAGGGAGTACTTTATAATCGCTAAGATTGTAATTTAACCGCTTCATTTCAGTAATCAGTGTTTCTTTGGCATTATCAAAAAGCTTCTGATCTCTCTTGGTTAAACCAATAACAAAATTTGTAGACATGAGTATATTCATGATCCACAAAGCAGTAGATAAGGATAAAACACTATCCTTAACAACTTCTGAATCTGAATCAGAAAACCCAGATATTTGCTTGATTTTGTCGGTTATCGAAATCATGTGAACCCTTGTTTAATTCGGCATTTTCATCTGAAACTTTGTCAAAAAGATTAGTTTGATTAAGTACGTCTTGGATATTTTTTTGTGGATCATCACTGAGTAAACATTGGAATAGGGCGCTAATTAAAGTAGCAAGTGATGTTCCATAGTCATTGGTACACTTGATTAACTGGCCAGCATCTAAGCAAATTGGTGTTTCATCATCATAAAGCAAGTGTAATTCTGGTGATTCAGCATAAACCAACTTTACATGAGTATCCGTGATGATTAACTCAACTTCTAAGTACTCATTATTTTCAACAAAATATTTAAAGCGCAACATCAATGCATCATCGCCACGTTCTATATATACAATTTGTCGATCGGTCGTATTGGTATGGCTGACGAATCTATTCTCTTTTGTGATCTGATCAATGTAGTTCAAAAAGATGGTTTTGAGTGACGCACTTAAAATACCTTTGGCAGCGAGTTCACTTTTCAAGTAAGGCAGAAAGTTTTCAAGATTTTCATGCAATGGTTTTTGCATTCGATCATCTCCAATGGGATTAATAAAAGGGCATACACATCAAATGTACAGCGACTCAGTTATGACTATTTCGTTACAACAGTTACTTAAAAGACTGCAGACTGTTTGACTTATAAAACTGATACTTTCGCCACACTTTTAATTCAGAAATATCTAACTTGTTTCTAAATCAATATGGATTTATTTGATTATAAAGCCACATTGAAAGTTTAAATATTTAAAAATTATTTTTAGTATATACCTAAATCTAAGATTTAAAATGGATCTAACTTTTAACTGGCAAACTTTGTTGCTTTGGTTAAAAGGGTTAAGTCTTCATGGAATTGATTTTTTAAAAACCCATAGTTAAAAACGTAACTAATAAAGGTGAAAAACTCTAATTGGTTCGGTATTTTGTCTTCAAGAATACTGACCTCTAATTGCAATGTTCCTGTTGCACGTTTCTTAGAATGAAACTTAAGACCATCAAATGTTTGACCGTAATAAGTTGATATTTCCAAGAAAACTAAACGGAAAAAATAAGGGAAGATTTGAGAAACAACACGCTCAGGATCATCAATTTGAGTTAAACGTCTACCGTTGTGATATTTAAACTTAATACCATCAGCCATACTTTTTTCTACCAACAGGCGAATATAGGCATGACTACGAGTAATCATGCTTTTAAGTGGCGTTTTTGCTTCATGAATATTTTCGTATTGCATTTAGTTATCTCACATCTCAAGTCTTAATTGGTCAGCTTCATTTTCTTTTTCAATCGAAACTTCAGCAATAATTTTTTGGGTATTTTCGTTTTGCAGATCTTGATCAAATATTTCATTCACACAAGTTTCGACTAATTGTTCAGTCAAGTTTCTGCAGATCTCAAACTCTAAACCTTTAGGTTGTACGGTAGGGTAGCCGTCAATTAAAAATGAGTTTTTCATTTCATTTTCATTTGAAACTTTAGAGTACAAATAAGTCTCAAAATAACGAGCAAACATTTCGGTACTGGTCGCGTAATACGGCGTTGCACGATTTTCAGCACTGTCGATATTTAAACAGTCCTTTTTATAACGCGATAGATTGTCACTAAAACGAATATCACCTACGTTAACTTCAACGTCTTGCGACTTATCAAAGAAGTTTTGCATTTGAGTATGAGGATTTTTAACTCCCTCAGGCATGTACTTCTCTACCAGGTTATAGAACTTGTATTTAGATGACTCTATCAAGTATTCAGATAGGTTTTGCGATAGTGTTTTTAAATCCACATTCGCTGCGTTCGCAACACCTGTAATTTTTTCTTCCAAACCGGTTGTAGGTAAATGATGTTCTGGCTGGCGCATATCATTAAGTTTTTGCTGATAGCGCTCAAACGACTTAAAGCTTATAGCATTAATGTCAGTGTTAATTTTAGAGACAATGACATCCACCTTGTCTTGAACTGTACTGAAGAAAGATAGGTTTGTATCAGCTTTATATTCACGCTCATACTTCTTCAAGTACTCTTCAATTTTCTCAAACTGACGGCGAATGAGATCTTCATAGTGCTTTTGGTGCCAGTCAAAGAAGCTGTTTAAGGTTTTGCGCGTAGAATTAGGATAATTCTCTTTATTCTTAATCACTTCATCATGCATTGAATCAGCAACAGTGTGGTACGCCTTGATTGCAGTCTCAGCATTCTCATGAAGTACTTGACCGTAATTTTTCATTGGCTGAACTGGCTCATTCATCATCGCACGATGTACCTTTTCAAAAGCACGACCGGACTCAGTAACAGGGGAGTATCCAGCATCCAACATATTTGATAAGAAGTGTCGTGCACCTGGTATCTCAAAATTAGGGATGTCTTCATAATAGTCCTGAAGTACAGAACGATTCATTTGAGCGTGATTTTTATATACTTCCGCTTTTTCCAACATTCCCAAGTGTGCATCTAGCGCATGGCCATACTCATGAGCCAAACTTCCAGATCCGCTATCACGAGTTAAGTTAACCACGTTCTTAGACAGTTCAAAATGCGCTGCAGATCCTTTAATTCCGCGTGAAGCCAAAGCAACACCCAAGTTCAATAAACCATTGTTTGATTTAAAGCCCATGAGTTGTTTTAAGTCAGCCAATGAGTCATACACGGCATTAACCAACTGTTGAGCCACAGGACTAACTTTATTGCCTACTTCAACACCACGGATAGAAAAGTCATCTTTAAGCTTGAATGAATCCACATCGGCACCTTGGCGATGATCAGGACCAGTACGAGAGTAATTTAACAATCCGTAAATACTTGATTGGACTTTTTCAGTCACAAAGCCATTTTCAAGTTTTTTCACTTCACTGGTAAATGACGGCAAACGTGGTGCTTTAGGTGTATTCACAGCTTCAGTCGTTGCTTCTATAACTGGTGCAACAGGATCTTTAACATAAATAGGTGCAGATTCAGCTTTAACTAAACCACTTTCAATCGCACTTTTCAGAACGTATGGTTCAAGCACAGTTGAATATAAGCCAGTACGTTGCATGTTGCTGATCGCATCGCTCACATCTTTAGTGACTTTCGACTTACCGTAAAAATCAAAGATCTTACCTGTTGATAGAATCTCACTGAGTTCTTTATCAATCGTTTTTTCGATGATTTTCTCAAGCTGAACACTGATACCGCCTGTATGTTCTGGCATAATGTAGTACTCATTCAAATTGCTAAGCAATTCGAAGTAGTTTTTGTAGTTGTTCTTGGTACCTTTACTATAAAGCCCGATATAGTCTTTACGTTGGCGATCAGTCATACCAAGACTTTCAGCAGATAAGCTTTTATTGTTTCTTACCGCATGAATCAACTCTTCTTGAGTATCTACCATCAAATTTCTGATGTTAGAAACAACAGCCACATACGCACGTAATTCTGTCGCTCGTTGGCTATCAAGCATCAACGCATTTTTAGAGAATAACGGTTTAGTTGGGCAGTAGTCATACATTGCCTTTACGAATATTTTGTCATCAATACCGAGTGGCGTATTGGTGTACCAAGCTTGGAATTCTTTATTTGCAACGATTTTTGCTTTTCGATAGTCCGTAGCTGTTTGATCGGCTGATGTCGCTGAAATATATTCCAATGAAATGTATTCACCGTAGCGATCTTTATGTGCACCGCCAAACTTGGCACCTACATCACCTAAGTACATAGCAGGGGAGTCACTTGGCTCTACCTTTACATCAACAGGCACATATTTGTCTTTTGGTACCAATTGATCGATAAACGTGAAGTCAGTAAACACACGGTTTTGAAGTTGTAAGACATCTTCAACTGAGCGCATACTTTTAACAGGAAAAACGCACAGAGACTTGTAATCACCGTGAATATCGGACTTATCACCAAAAAGTTTAACCGATGCATATTCATTGTCGGTCGATGGCTTGATGGCCAAAAACAATTTGTGATTTTCAGTTTTGATATACGGCTTTATGTGTGCGGTTTGATCGTATAGAGCACCAAGCGTATTCGTAATCAAAGTTTGGAAATGCAAACTTGCTAACTGTTTATTCTCAAAGTCAGTTTTGTGTTTAATCTGAATTTCAGGCAAGTTAGATAGTGCTAATTGCTCTAAAGTGGTACCGAAATTAACCTTAGATTCGATAGCATTTAAGATTTCGTGACTAAACTGGTCTACATCATCAAAACCAGTAATCAATTGATACTGATAGTCATGAGACGGTATACGAAGAAGCACGGCAGTTAATTGAGGCTCATAGTCCGTATCAACCATAAACAATTGCGGTGTTTCATCTTGTTGAGATGATTTGTTTAGCAACTTGTATTGGTGAACTTTAGGGTTGGAACCTACAAAATGCTCAGCATAAGCCTGTTTAATCGTATCTTGTAATGCTTTGACATGCTCAAGCATGACGGCATTGACTTCATTTAAAGCGGTTAAGGTTTTATATTTTTCTGCAAACGCCTCATTCACGGCGATCTGCTCTAACATAAATCTAGGCTGAATATCCTCAAGTTCTGGATTACCTACACGGTTTAATACAACACTAAATTTGAGCTTATTAATGAACGGATCAGGTTCACCATTGATACCATTGCTAAAAAGTTCTTTAAGATCACTTTTCTGAAGTTTAGAGTTCACCAAATCAAACGGATGAACTTCTTCAAATGCCTGAACATCAAAAACTTTGGTTAAGTTTTTAGGCATGATTGCTGTCTGGCCATCTACATGAGCGATAACATAGGTGTACGCTGGAGAGATGTTGCTCAGAAGCTCAGTGACTTCATTCGGTTTTTTATCGTAGCTAAGATCCTCAAACTTTTCGTATGTTGCAGAATTAAGATTGCTGATGAAATCTAATTTAGAGTTGAAATTAGATGGATGATCAGAAATGTACTGGAACATCTTGTTTGGTAAAGACGTAAACACTTTATTGATTAAAGTTTGCTGACTATCTTTAGCTTTGAAGAAGTTGAGATCTGACTCGTAATATTTTTCAAAAGTGAACTTAGCTGGAGGCATAAACGTCATGCTGTTGCGTGAAGTCGATAACTTAAACAAAGCATTCGCAGACGTTTTAACCGCATCTCTATCATTAAAGCCAGTAGCCTTATGTATATTGGCATCTAGGGAAACTGAATGCCCAATAAACGGCGCATTTTTGTCTTTATGATTGTAGAGGCGTATATACTGAAGATCATTCTTTTGAAACACGGTGATAAACATATCATGATCAGGGATCTTGATTGCGCCGTGGTGATCTTCATAGTGCTTTACAGCATTTTCTAGCTGAGTGTTAAAGTATTCAGATTCACTATTGAACTGTACGTTCTCTTCTTCAGCTGATAGCGAAAAATATTTAACGTTATTCTGAAAAGCTACATTAGGTTTGAGAAGTTCCTTAATCACCTCAAATTCTTTTTGTACTTCAACATCAAATTTGCCAAAAACTGTACGCTGATTAATATCAATCAGGTTCAGATAGTTGAATAGCTGAATGTTGTTGTAGTTGTGGTTCGGTAGGGCAGTTTTGTTTAACTGGAGCTTACCATCTTCTAACTGCATGCTTTGGACTTGCTTCAAGTCATCTGCAGTCAGCTCTACACCAAAGACTTTCTTAGTTTCTTGTTTGAGCTCTTTATCTTCACCAGCAATCACTAAGGCAGCTATTTTTTTTGCCTTGTCATAATCGCCGTCTTCTAGATATAGGGTTTTCTCAACAAAATACTTGGCAATGTTCGCATACGCTTGATTTGTTGCTTTGTAGCCATCGGTAGACAATGAAAAATGTTTGTTTTCATCAAATTCATTTGATTTAACGGTTTTAACTTTTAAATCGTCAATGTCACCCGTTGGTTTAATCTGAACATAGATTTCATCTGCAGCGAGATCCATGTTCGAGACAAATAAGGTCGAATTTTTAGAATAAAACTGACGTTCGATACTCGACAACAGATCCTTTGCATCTTTGCGGTCTTCTTCCATGTCAGACTGCATATCTTCAGCAATCGACTTGATGTTTTCGCCACGGTCATCCTTTGTGATAAATGACCAGTCTTGTTGCGGATATTTGGCTGTTAATGCCTTTTGGAAGCTTTGAACCTCAACAAAGCGATTGAACTGACGGTCCAGACTAAACCCATCTGTATGTGATGAAGTTTTAGCAAAAATATCCTCAGGAACAGAATCAGATTTAGTCTTACGATTGAAGTTTTCACTTGCATTTGGCACCAATAAATTACGGAATAAAATCTCATTTACACCGTTCTTTAAGAATGACGCACTTTTAGTTTGTGATAGAGATTGTTTTAAAAATGCTTCATCAAAGTTTGATTCATCAAGAAGCCGAGTAAACTCTTCAAAATACGCTGAAGCTAATTTATCGTTATTAGCAAGATCAGCCGTGCACAGATCGCTTAACTCTAAACGCTGTGCATCTTGCTCTAGCTCTAACGGCGCAGAAAAATCACCAGCAACAAAATCATTGATATTTTGCTCAACATAATTGTTCGTGCGTGACATCAACATATCAACTGCAGTTTCATTATTCACAAATTCCTGAAGCTCAGGCGTTTTAATTGAAACCAATTGATTGTCGAATTGCTTAGACAGTAATTTGAACAGATCCGCTTTGTGTTGATTGCTTTCTACTTCAGATTCAAAACCTACAAATTTGCCGTTTTCATCTTTAGCGTAGTAGAAGCTGTTTTTATTAAACAAAAAGGTATTTGTTGCAGACGTAATGCCAGATACCAAAGTTTCACTTTGCCATAAGACTTTTTTAACTTCATTGTACTGTTTTGAGATCTCAACATTGTGTGTGTCGATTTCGTCAGAGATCGCTTGAATATCATCTACGCTGAAGTTTTTTGTTTGTGTAGCTGAGCGCACGACATCTTGAATTTCAGCATATTTCTGATTTAGATAATCACTATATTGCTTCTCAATTTGTTGAGCTTGTTCAGTAGCCTTAGGAATGACATAGACATCCAAGATCTGTCTAATTTCAAGCATAGACGGCGCGAAATCACGCACCTTGTCATTGCCTCTTGCATCCAATAATTCTTCAGGAAACTTTAAGAGCTCTTTAAGTACGGCAACATCATCAATTTCTGGAGTAGGGAGGTCATTTGCAATGTTGAGTAGATCAGACTCAGTAATAGATGCCTTCTCAGTTGCCTCAAAATTAACATCAAGGTCATTCAAGATCTCGTTAACATTTGATTCATTGAGTTGTTCTTCTAGTTTACGCTGTTTGATTTCAGCAGATTGGTGATCATAGAGCGCATTAAACTTAGGAACGATGTTTACAGAGAATTCAGAGAACTCTTGGCTCAGATCGGCAAAGAAAACTTTACCTGTTGGCATCTGGCGTACCATTTGTTGTAAGACATCATGGCGAAGCATGGCAGCGTCATACACCATCTTATCTACAAGGCGTGTTTCAATACCTTGTTTAGACGCCATCCATGTGCCGTGTTCATCTTTATAAAAAGCTGGAATACCTTGTTTAGCTGATTCTAATAGCTTTGGATACGGCAATTGCTGTTGATTAAACACACGGTCTATCACAACAAGATCAGAAGCTAATTTTTGTACATAAGCATCAACATCTTTAAAGCTCATGTTAAACATTCTGTTGCCACGGCCATGCTCAATCAGCTGATTAAAAGTGGACTCGTATTCATGAGCAAAATGCACCAGGTTAATATTGTCATTTAACCCCAATGCTTCATACGGATCATGAGCAAAGATTTCAGGAATATGGCGCAAGTCATCAATAATCAGTAACGAACCATCTTTTTCGTAATTGACGGGTACTGCAAATGGAGACAACTTAATTTTGGCTAGATTATCTAGACTTTCGCCACTGGCCATCGCCGATTCTTCATCTAGATAGACTTTAGAGAAGATATTTTCATAGCCATAATCTTGAAGACGATTAAAAGGAATTTTTGAAGACTGAAATTGAGCCAAGTAGGATTTGTTCGATTCCTGAAGACTGGTTTTCAGCGTATCAAGGATATTAGATCCATTGTTTAGCTTACTGACATACACTTCAGGGAAAGCAGAAAGGCGTTCGGTCGCTGATGCGAAGTAACTTTTCCAGTTCGGAATGTTCTTCTTAAACGGTAGATTGGTGAGATAAATATCTTCTTGCTTAGTCGGTACTTTCATATCGTTGGTAAACGCTGGAAAGACCTTCTGAAGATCGTTTAGATCGATACCAGACTTTGCCGGGTTCTTATAGTAGTACGCATGAATACCATCATCATTTTGCACTTCATAAAAATGGGCATCCATTAACACTTGTTCAAATTGCTTAGAACTGTTTTGTTCAATAGATTTTTTGAATTGCTCAAATTCATTAACAACAAGCATCGCCGTTTTTGGGCGAAAATTGTTGGCTGGCGATACTACAAGACGCGCACCAAGACCAGTTAAATTAGGCCATTTAACTTCATTCACTTTATAGTCTCCTACTTGGTCACATAGCATGATCCAAGACTTTAAAACGACTCTTACGAGTACTTATATGTGCTTATATTAAACTAAAAAATTAACTTTGAGGGAGGGTTTAGGCGTTATTCTTTAAAATAGTATATACCGAGTAAATAGCACTGTTTAAATACCTATCATTTTTAATAAAACCATCTAAAACCGTGCACTATTCTTTCTTTTTTTATAAATAAAAATGCCACCGTATAGGTGACATCTTGCTTAAAGCTGATGGTTACATTTTAACAAATTCGTTTTTAGCGAGTTCGTCTGGTTGGGTGCCATCTTCTACACCTACAATAATTCCAGTACCACGAATAAAGTAGCCACTATTATTCGGATATTGGACCAAGGTAACATTATGCTCAAGGTTACTTTCTAAAAAGGTAGTGCCGTATCCCCAAAACTTATTTAAGCCTTGCCATGGAGCATCCTTAATATAATTGTTTTGGGCATATTGAATGGTGTATTGACCAATTGGAAGAGATATATTGACAGTTTGCTTTTTGGGTACCTGAACAACGGCTCGTAACCTTTTAGTGGCCTTATCTCGAATGATAAACACAGTATCAACATTTTGAGATTCCATTGAAACAGGACCAAAATGTTGTGTGTTTTCCATACTGGAAACATTAATCACTTCTTTTTTAAATGGCATGGCTGCACTATTGGCTACCATTTTTTGATGTTCAGCATAGTCTTTTGCCATTTGTAGACCGTTTTCAGGTTCATTCGGTTGGCCTGGATTGGCTGACTCTACTGATTGAGCTTGTTTCGATATTGCCCGTGTAGCACTTTGAGCAAAGAGATCGACCAATCCGAAATGATTAGCCACAGATATAATTGCAACTGCTAGACCAAAACCAGCAAATTGCTTTGGAATTGCTATTGCCATAGTGCCCCCTGATTCCATTTATAAGATTTAAATAAAAAAAAGATGCCACCCACAGGGGATAGCATCCAAGATCTCAAAATTGCTTATAGTGCCAATTCAGGATCGCTATTCTTTTGTTTGCTTAATTCTGGATCTGCTTGTACTTCAATGTTGGTCATGAGCTTAGTCCAATATTCATCGTATTCAGCTTGTGACATCTCATTAATGACTTCATTCCATTTAACTAGGTTCTCATGTTGATCTGTACCCGGTTGGAAGAAGTGCATTGCATTTCTGACATACTGCTGATGATCAGCAAAACGCAGTTCAGCAATATTTTCCTGAATATAGTCCAGGCCTTTCACCGTAAATTCGCGAATCTCCTTCATGATTGCATCTTTTTCTATACCATGCGGTTGAGTTACAGAAGATGAACCACCTTCAGGACATGGGTAAACAAGCCAATCATTACGCAAGTTCATTTCTGCTAAGGTCACTTGTAAGTACTGCTCACCACTACGGGCAAACATTTCATGTGCGGTCGTCCAATACGGCTTCTTAGCACTTGTTAAGCCCTCTAATACCATCGCATTTTTGTAGAAATCAGTTTTTAGCTGAGATTGATTAGTTGATGTTAAGCGATCGTTCGTCTGTAAGCTTAAAGAAATTAACTTTAAGTGTTCATCTGACAATGGTTTAGGGCTGTTTTCTTTGATGAAGTCGAGTGCACATATCGCAAACTGACTACGCAACATTTGTCGATAATCACGGAATACAACTGATCTAAAGACTGTACTGTTCGCTGCACCAAGTACTTGCGCTGCAAAGACACGATCATGATCAATTTCAGAACGAGATTGCGAGATATATTTGTTGAGCTCAGTCCGTGGGATTGGATACTCATTTTCAGACAAGAACTTATGCAAGCCTTGGGCAACGTGCATATAACGTCTATGTTGTATGGCGTCCTTTTGGAAAAGTTCAGGATCTTCATGACGATTAGCGAAGTTAATCAATGAAGATAGTTCAGTATGCAACTTGCCACGTTCCGCAATAAACGTATTAATTTTCTCTTTTATGCTGTCTCTATCTGGCGTAAACAAATCAACAATGTCAGGTTGATCTACCAATGTTTTATCCAAAATCGTTTTGATGCTGGTTTCATAAAACTTGACTTGATTCTCAAGATTCGTGCGAAGTACTTCTATCGAGTCATCCTTTTTCATTGGCAAGTAATACATCGCTTGATTTACTTTGGCTGCAGCTTGCAACAAATCTTGGTTAATGTTGGCATACTTCTCAGACTTAATGTTATTCAATTCTGCAAAACGAGTTAGATAAGGCTGTACGTTTTCCATCATCATTTTTGGTTGATTGCGTGTCATCGCACTAAAAATGAGATGGTCATAGGCATGGAAAAATTCATGACCAAACGAGCCAAAACCTGAATTCTTGGTTAAGTTAATCACACGGTTAGATGGCTCGTAATGTGCCATCGCAGCGGAACGTCCACGCGAACCAAAAGCAACACCCAACATACCGTTAAAGCCAACAAATTTCGGATCTATATCAAGTGCCTTAGCAAGAGCGAAACAACCGTCATATGCGTTATTTAATGCGATTTGACGATCGCTCTGGTTCAAGTACTCGCCAAACTCTACGGCTTTAAATCCAAAGGTCGCTTGCAAGGTATGTGCTGTAACATCTTGGCCATTACGTGAAGCAATGTTTTCCGTCACAACCACATCACTGAGCTTGAATGCCTTACGCATAGTACGAGGCTTAGCATACTCTTTGAATAGGGCATCTAAGGTACTCGCCGTGTCATCTACAATGTTCGATACATTCTTTTCAGATAACGAGACTTCTTGAGTATCATCATTCTCTGCAGTTGCGTCTTTGGTTTTTTTAGCAGTTAACAGATCCATTACTTGTTCAGATAGACCAGCATCAGATCTGCTAAATAGCGTACTCGAATCTATAATGTTGCCACTTCTAAAAGTAACAGTCGCTTTTACTTTGTCTTGGAACGGTTTGGCATCAATCGCACTACGTATTTTTTTATAGATAGAGTAGGTGCCTTTAACTGGCGGTAACTCTTTCCGTAAATGATGAAGTGCTTCAGTGAGCGTTTTACGTGCTTCACTACTATCGGTTTTCGCCAATTCAGAACTAATAATCATGTCAGTGGCAGCATATTCAGCATAGCTTTCTACCAATGAAAATAATGACCGATCTAATGATTTAAACGCCGTGAACAGATCTTTGTCTTCATTCAAACGAACGTATAAATCACATGCATTAGGAATAAATTCACGAACTGTTTTTGCTTCCATTAAAGCATCACGCATACTTAAAACAGCGTCATAGTATCCAGCACCTACTTTTTTAAACTGTTCTTCAGTGGCATTTTCAAGCGGATAACGTGGCTGATCATTCGTCATCTTGCGTACAGCGTCAGTCAGCAAGTGAATGTAAATATCTCGACCAGCTTCTTTTGCTTGTAAAACCGATTCCTTTTTCCAAATTTTGTCACGCGTAATTAGGTTTTTGACTTGCAAAAGCGACATATCTTGAATCTGACTGAGCGATAAACGTGGACCATACAGATCCTTTTTCGCACCAGGCATTTTCATACCCGTATCTTCAATAAGTCCAACTTCAGAACGTGACTCAGTGGCTTTCGGTTTGGTTGTTTTTGGCTCTTTTGGTGCTTCAGCTTCAGGCTTACCCTCAGACTCAAACAGTGATGTTTGCTCTGGAGCAACTGGCTCAGTCGGCTCTACAACTTCTACCGTTGCTTCCTGTACTTCTGGTTCAGTAGGCTTTTGAACTTCAGGTTCAGTTACGATCGGTTCTTCAACCAATGGTTCTTGGGCAACTTCTACAACAGGTGCGCTTTGAACCATATGTTCAGGTTTATATACTTGATCGCGAGACTTAAATAATTCTGCTTTTTTGAATGATTTTGCAAAATCAGTAATTAAGAAGTTCTTAGAGTTCGGGTGCTTTGGCGTAGGAAGAATTTTATAGCCTTGATCAACAAATTGCTGATGTTCGGCATTATTCACAATGGCCAGTTTTAACGGAGATTGATCATCGGCAACTTTAATCGCGAGATCGAACCGGTCTTTAGATTCAAGTAGCTTTTCACCAAAGGTAAAATCAATTTTATTGACCAATGTTGAAATATTAACAGCCACAATCTCATTAAGGCCTTTAACATCAATATTTTCAAAACCGGGTGATAATGGCACCTTGATTGTCTGCAGTATGTTTTCACGTAACCCAAGATCATTTAATACTTGGTCCACAAGATGCGCTTTTATCCCGTTTAACTGGAAGTCTTTAAACAATCCACCACGCTCGTTGAATTTAGCAAACTGCTCAACATTATCAAAAACCCGTAATTGATCATGCTGTAAAACTGGTGTGTCTTTATCTATGACAGAAATCACTAAATCAGCACCGTCATTGGCCACAATAATTTTGGAGCCGTTTTCAAACGCTTGATCCATTTCTTTTTGATGGATGTAGTCGGTAAAGACGTTCATCAAATCAACATTGGTCATCACATCATTGCTTTTCACAAAATCGATTAGATCTTGTTTCGCCGTTGGATCGATGTATTGATTATCGGCATCACGCAAAGTTAATGCCTTGTAATCGTCCAACTCAGGGTTAAACAATACCTTTTCTTTAAGGTGTAGGTTTTCGATCGACTGGAAGATCTGATAGCGTTTTTCTAATGAGTCGATCAAGTACTGCATTTGCTCTTGCGTACTTAAAACTGAATCATTGCTAAGCGTCAAAGCTTTAAACAGCGCCTTATCGTCTGCAGCTAAGTCATTCAGACTTGATTTAACGATTAAGCGATCGGTAGACGGAATCTGTTCACCGCTGAAATATAAGTTAATCGCACCGTGCTTTTGTTCATCAGCTGGTGAAACCGTGAGATAAAAATTTATCTCAGGAAACTCAAACTCTTTGATACGTTCTGGATTGGTGATAATGCTTAAAAGAGATCCCGTTTTTGTCTCGAGAGATTTATTTTTTAGTGCCGTCCATTCTTCAATAGAACGATTTTCAAATGACTGCAGTAGGGCAGAATTGATTAAATCACGGTTGAGGTTAAATCCATTCTTGAGTGAGTCTGGAGTCGATTGTAATGCTTCAAGCACAAGCCCATGTTTAAAGAGATTGCCAAAGTCATTTTCACTGTTAACATCGGTCTTTTCAAGTGGCAAGAAACTTGATGCATGCTCATAGACATTCTTAACTTCAATATCAAGCTTTAAGCCTTTTTCATATTTCGGTACCGCTTCCTTGGTCAAAATACGATTAAGAATTACATTCTTAAGGTCATCATAGGTCAGCTTGTTTTTGCTGATCGGATTAGAGCTCAGGATATGTTCAAACGAAGAAGCACCATTAATCATAATGGTTTTTTGCTTTTGTAATGAACTAACCTTTTGACCTAGATCCATCGGCAGTAAGCGAATGAAGTTCTGATCAGATGCTATCGTACTGCTATACACCGCCAAAGAACGTGCGCTAACTTCAGGCTCAACCATCAAAGCGTTACCTTCAGCTAGGTAGGTTTTTACCGCTTCTTCAGTCAACGTGACGACATTTTCAATTTTCGAGTCTTTTGGCGCCGTGACTTCATTGTAGGTCGGTGTTAGATAACCTAGTGCCATCAAAATATGCTTGTGCTCATTATTAATAATGGCAGTAACCGCTTCAGATTTAGACTCTTCACCCACGGCATTTTGATAAAAGTCTTGTAGATAGCGCTTATACGCCATACTTACCGCGACCTTTTTATTTAAGGCAAAAAGCTGTTCTTGTGTATTTGAGTTGAAGTGGTCTTTATGTATCACCTTAGGCAGATAGTTTTGAAAGCTGTCTACCACATAGATTTCATCTTTTTCGAGTGTTTCTTTTAAAGACAAAACTTCATTGGTCGCAGCAAAAACAATCGCGTTGGCCAGTGCATTACCAGGATTCGTGCGTACACGTAATTCCTCATTTATCGCATGATTGAGTTGCGACCTAATATCAGGTAATCGGTTAAGGATAGGGGAGTCAGGATTGTTGCCAATATTGCTACTCAGCTCAGAAAGCACATGAGCCACATCGATACGCTTATTAAAACCCTTGTAGTTACCGTCCTGTTCTAACAGGTTATAGAATCGCTCTAAGCTTTCATCCGATAAATATTGTGATGCAATGCTATGGGCATCACCATCACCAAGCGCCGTAAATTGGCTATTAATACTATGCAGTTGTTGAAGAATACGAGGCATTTGCTGATGAAATGAAAAGTAGTTTTTACCTACATTTTCAGCACTGGTCGCAATCATGTCCTCAATACTGTTATCCAGCACTGATACAGCATTCGAGAACACCATATCGTTAAAATCTGGCATTGCAGATTCTTGAGATGGTGAATATCCCAAAATAGAATATTCAAACTTTTCGACTGCAGATAACTCTTGATCTTGTTCATCATAATAATGAACCACATCAAACTGGTTAACAGCTTCATTCCAAAGCCCGTTAGGTTCTTCACCTAGATCAACGTTGAAATGATAAATGTCAATGTCATTTGAGGTGTGAGTAGCTTCAAACTCGTTCGCCTCATCCAATAGACGTTGCATTTCATCTTGCAATTCATCATCGGTGACAACGCTTTGTAGGAAGTTATCCAGATCCGTGCCGTATTCTTCACGGTCTATCACTGAATCAAAAAAACTATCATAAAGATTGTTCAGACGCGTAGAAGCAATGTTTAACTGACTTAATGCCAATTCCATTTCATAAGCTTGATCGTCATAGGCTTGCTGATCCAAAACATACGCATTTTCAGTAGCAACAGCGACTTGAATCGCAACCGCTTTTTCAATACGCTCACTGATGGTATGTGTTGCTTTCGCTTCAACAATCGCTTGACGTTCTTCTTTGAGCTTTGCAATTTTTTGTAGGTATTCTTGCTTAATTTTTCGCATTAAAGCGAGTTTAGTCAAAGAGTCCTTAATGACTGGTTCTGGAATGTTCGGCTTAAACTTGGTGTGTCTAAAAAAGTGATCAATTCGATTGAACAAACGTTTTACTGGAACCTTAGGTTCAGGCGGTATGGTTTGCTTAATTTGATTGAGATCCAAGCTTTCTAAACTTGTACCGATGTCATCCAAACTTTCATAAATTAATTCACGATCAAAACTGCTATCACCAATTGAGTAGGGATCAAATGTTCTTAAATTATTAATATTATTTTGAACGCTTTGGATCAGGTCCTTAATCTTATCGGCAAGGTCGAATTCTTCTACATCTAAAGTTTGGTTGTTGTATTCCCAAACTTTCCAATCATTGTCCACCAGCTGTAACGCAGTTGTTTCTATACCAAATGGTGCCAATGCTGACGGGATGCTGTTTTCTTCGTATGAATACAAACAGTCATTGATTTTCGTGACTAAGGTTTGAAGCTTGATCAATCCTTGGTGATTAACGGCATGATCATCCGATCTAAGCGCATTCACAATTGGATCAATGCTCGTATTCAGCCCCTTATTCAGCTCTCGAATATCAATAAATTGCTTCGGTAAGCTGTTATACGCTGGCCATGCTGGATGTGAAGATATTTTATAATTGGTCAGCTCAGGAATTTGCGTAATATCTTTTAGGGCAAGTACTTCACCGCCTGAATTAACCGAAATCACTAGCTGTTTGCTTAGTTCAATAGGCTCTATCGTATCTTCTATGAGTCCAGCATTTAGCGCTGCTTCTTTATCAACATAATAACGAGTCAGTGTTTTATCTGCTTGGTACCCGTAATTGTCTAAATCAGCCAACGGCAATGGATCTACGGACTGCAGTAATGTCGGTAGCTTATTCCAGCCTAAATCTGCTTTATTGAATTGTTTAACCGCACCCATAATGGTTGTATTTGGGGCAAACGGTTTTTGCTGTTTTGCTTGGTAAAGCACAACGGACTTTTGATTATTGAGTTCAAATAGGGATTGCCACTGGTTTTTTTCAGCACTACTCATTGGGTTTTGCAGATATATATCTGACATATCCATTTCAATGAGGTCATTTTTAGAGTCGTAAGGAAAAACAGATTTTATGTCAGCAAGAGAGAGACTATCTTGCGAACTCTTATACATAAAACTAAGGTCGTTATTTTGCTCATTGGTGATATAAACAAACTTTCCAGTCTGTTTTAAACCTGTTAAGAAGCTGTTTAAGGATGTGTTCAACTTTTTCTCTAAAAGCTCAACATCTTTAATCTTAATAATGGCTGCTTGGTTTCTTAAATCAGTTTTAGGGGTTACTACAAGTTGAGCGCCAAAGCTACTCAGATCCAACCATTTCTTTTTAGTTGACATATAAACTCCATGGCAATATGTATAAGCATCTTTTAATTAAAATATCAAAGCACCATCGGTTACTTTTGAACGGTATATACTAAAGATTATAAGAGAATTTATATAAAGAAACTATCTAAAAGGGTTTTAAACAAAGAAAGGGATGGCTTAAAACCATCCCTTTTTTTTAAGTTTTTTTCATTATCAGCCTGATAATGAAAAAATCAGGCTATTTACTTGCCATTGCTTGTGAAAGTGCAATCCTACGAATGTTACCCGTAGACTTAGAACGATCAGTCACTTCAATTGAGCCGTCAGTTAATTTGCTTTCAGCAGAAACTAGCGCAGCCAATACCGCTTCTTTACGTTCATTTGACTTGTATTGTTGATATTGCAAGTTCAAGCGTTCAGTACTTTGAATTAAACCATCGACCATCAAACCACGTTCATCTTTAATCGCTTGTGATTTAGCAAAGTCTTTGTAATCTTGCCCTGAACCTAAATAACGAGAGACACTTTTTTCCAAGTGTTGCATCGGTGCAAGTTTGGTACTTGAATCATGACTATTGGTACCACCACCAGCAACAGGGGAGTATTGCGCTTGAATTGCTTTCAAAGAGGTAATTGCTGGAGAAGTTAAAGCATCTTTCGCCAGTTTAGCCATCACATAATCTTGACCAGCAGATGTTTTCGCAATTCTACCGTCAATTGGAGCATCAGGTAGACCAACCATGTTGTTGATCAATGCATTTTGAGCACGAGCCATCGCCGTGTCTGGCGCTGCAGTCGTGAATAAAGTTGAAGCTTGTAAACTTAGACCAGCATTTTCACCAGCAGCACCACATAGTCCAGACGCAGCCTGAGAAGTGGTACAAAACTCATTATGAGCTTGTAACATAGCTTCTTGTGCTTTGTGAGGGTTCATGTAGACACCAGGCGCAGCAACCACTTCAGAGCCAACTTTATTTAAAATTGAACTATCAGCAGATTTATTGTCTTGTTGAGCTTGTTCACGATCGCCTAAAACTTCACACGCTTTAAATGCTTGGCCATGTGCACCAAACTCAAATTGAGCTTTTTTCATTTGCTCACTTTGTTTAACAGCTTGGTACGCCGTTACAAGACTTTGTGCGTTTTTATGTGCGTTATCTGAAATACCTTGAGCAGATACAGCCTCTTGTTTCGTCAGGATCTTAATCGCTGCCGTCACATCATCTTGTTGCTTTTTAATGCCCAAAGATAAGTTTGTGTCCAACGCACGTAACGCAGCGCTTTCCACCGCATCAGCCTGTTGAATAAGCATATTCAAGGTATTTACTGCCATCGGGTTGCCCACGGAAGCACAGTAATAAGCAGATGCAGAACCGCTAATAATGGCGAGGGTTAAACCGAGTGCACTAATTTTTGAACGAGAGCCGTGCGCTTGTGGCGCTTTCATAACTTTACGTGATGTTCTTTTCGGAGTACGCATTATTTAGTCTCCTTAAAATTGAGGCATAGTTTGTGAAAGCTTAACTTTCACTGACTGGCCGTATTTCGTTTTCACATCATCTTTTATCGGCTGAGATTTCGCTAAAAGTAATGCAGACAATAAACCTTCTTCACGCAAACTTTGCTTGTAAGTTTGAAGATCTAAATAAACAGAAACGCCGTTAATGATATTGGCTTCTTTAAGTAGACCGCGTGGATCTTGCATCGCCATCGCCATTTGCCATTTTTTAGCTTCAGGACCACCGTAGTAACGTGCGATTGTTTGGTCGATCAAATCGTTGGCAGACACCATTTTGCCGTCAATATCTTTGAATGATTTTGTATTTTGCGCGTCAATAACCGCCAAGCTATACGCTGGCATAGCAAGTAAAGCTGTTTTTTGGTTGGTTGCTTGCAAATAATCTCGACCAGCTGGAGTACGTGCCGTTGCATTAGACAATGATTTATCTGGTGTACCTAAAATGTTTTCACGCACGTAATGTCTTGCAAGAGCTTCTTTTGAGCCAGGTGCAACAGACTTAAACAGTAGGGAAGCATTGGTATCGCCACCCGGTAATTTAGACAACGTACATTGACCAGCTTGTGCTTCAGCAACCGTACAGAATTCAGCTTTATGCACGTTTAGGCGTTGATTAATCACTTCCTGTTGAGAGCCAACTAATTTACCGCCGACTTGAGAAGTTTGAGTCGCCATATCAGCTGCTTGATCAATCACTTGACCAGATGCACTCGACATATTTGTATTTTCAGCCAAAACCTCACAAGACTTAAAGCCTTGACCAGTATTGGCGCCATAAGCAAATTGTGCTTTTTTCATGGTATCTGACTGTAAAAGCGCTTGAATACCAGAGGCAATAGTTTGGGTGTTTTTAGTTGTCGCATCGGTAATTTGGTTAGCAGCTTGCGCCTTTTGCT
The DNA here is from genome assembly GCF_000368925.1 of Acinetobacter bereziniae LMG 1003 = CIP 70.12. Lineage (GTDB taxonomy): Bacteria > Pseudomonadota > Gammaproteobacteria > Pseudomonadales > Moraxellaceae > Acinetobacter > Acinetobacter bereziniae. The sequence goes on from NZ_KB849754.1 coordinate 321,793, forward strand.
TCACCGCAACTTTAAGCGCTGCAACGATGTTTTCAGTCGAATCATCTAACTTTCTACGGGTACTTTGAGATACTTGTTGAATATCATTTGCTTGGTTGCTTGCATGCTTAGGAATCTGAGAAGACATCTCGCTCATAATCGTACCCAAACCAACCGTAGCCCATTCAGCAAAAACAGGACTACTAATCACCAAAGTTGCACCTAAAATGACAGGTACAAACTTTGATTTTCCTTTAGGCTGTCTTAAAGTATTTTTACGCTTTCTCATAGTCATTACTCAAAGAATTTGGCTGAAGCATTGGAGTTTGGTGTAGTGCGTTGCATCACATTATTAGCCACCGAATAGTTAGCCAGTGATGAAAGAGTACTTCCAGCCATGTATTTATTTTGAAAATCAACGCAAGTTGATGAAGAGCATTCCATCAATCCGACTGGAACAACGTTGTTAGATGCAATTGACGAGTAGTTCAATGCAACAGTCGCTTGCTGTTCAGAAAGTCGAGAACGAGAAAAAACAAAAGCAGTATCAATGTCGCCATACTGCAGACCATTTGGAATCAAATTACAGACACCCATTTTTGCTTCTTCTACGCCACACGAGGTCGCCAAGTGAAACGCATATGGTGAGGTTGCTTCATCTGTTGAATTTGAGAAAAGTTTCCCTGAAACATCTTGCATGTATTTAGAAACGTTAAAGTCTTTTAAGTTTCTATTGAGATCGGTTTGTTCACGTTCTTCAAGAGCCGTACAAAAAGCTGAATCAGGGAGGGCAGCATTCGTACCAGAATTTAAAATCGCTTTTTTGATCTCAATATTTTTATCGACACTTTGAATACCAGCAACGATCATTTCTGAATCACGCGTTTGGTTATCAACAATTTGATTTGCACTGACCGCTGTTTGTTGAGTAGATACACGCACAGCAGAACGTACCATCAATTGCTGAGCTTGTATTGCAAGCTCAGAAAGGATAGTGCCAAGACTAAAAGCATTGGTAAAAAGTGGTACGGATAATAGACCAACCGTTAAAGTACCCACCGCAATTGCTTTAACAGGTGAAAACTGATTAACAGTAATTCTTCTTTTACGCAGATTATTTCTATTTTTCATACCACCCCCAACTTAAGAGAAAAAGTCTTTAATTGATTGGGTGACAGAAGTAGATTCTGAACTTGAAGTTTTTGCGTTAGACGGTGTGCTAGTACTGGCTTTTTGATCAGTTGAATAAGAAACTGGACTAGTCGAGCTACTACCATTGATTGTATAAGTATCTCCACCCTCAAAAGCACCGCTAGGCATAACTAGACCAGGATCAAGTTTACCAAGTTGACCATTCACAGCAGTACCAAGCGCACCCGATACATCAGTATATTGACCAGCTTTGTTGATTTCACCTATAACATCATTCAATGGGCCAACAAGTTCAGTACTTGCAGTTTTCATTGCGTCACACGCTTTTTTAGTCGCGTAATCGACAACCATTTGTTGCGCTGCATTGATGATTGTATCAAGTGATGGAATAGTCACAGAAAGGTCAATGATTTTACCGATGTCAGCAAAACAGCCACCTTGACTAGCTGGACTGAACATTTTGTTAATATCGATTGGACGACCCCAAACCGTCATTTGTAGATCTAAGTTGTCTTTAACGACTTTACCGATCCCATCAGTTGCACATGATTCAATATTGGTTTGAATGTTTTGAGCAGCTGCTTGTTCACCTTTTTTAACCGCCATGAAGTTGTTTTCAGCAGCAGTAGAGTTGAATGACGAATTAGAACTGGTAGACGAATAATATCCGCTATTTGAATTCGACAAAGGCGTATCACCACCAGAGCTACTTGCAATGGTCGATGATGTTGCGATGTTTAAGTTACCCATGTTTTGAGTATTACTGGTAACAGAAGCAACGGAACTTTGTTGAACTGCAATAGCACTTGAACACCCAATAACGGTAGCAACAAAAATGCTTAAAGCACTTTTAGTTTTAAAAGCTGGCTTAACATTTTGTAGATTAGGGTTAGTCCTTAAAGTCTTGCCCCGAACTTGTTGTAGCCTTTTAGCTTTCTTGTGATTGTTACGCATATCTAGCCCTTTAAAAGAGTTATGATTAATGTTTTTTAGAAGCAAGTTCGCAAAGCACTACAACATCTTTTACTACAGCTTCACTACTTAAATATAAGGTAGCTATAAGGTGTTTTAACTCATATATCCTTTTAGCGAACTTATATATAGAATCATAATACCATTCTTCACCATATTGTAGTATATACTTCTCATTGGTTAAACATAGTTTTATGAATTCTTTTAAAATAGGACGCTTAAAAATAATAGCTGTCGTAATATATATAAACTGAGTACTAACCAAACACATTAAAGTATTAATTAGCTCTACTTCCTCTTTTAAGCATTCCTGTAAAACCGATGGCTTTAGGGTTTTAGAAAAACCTTCCTCAGTCACAATATCTTTTAAAAAACCTGAATCCGAGTACTTATTTTTCAGAAAATTACTTAATTCATGCACGTTCTTTAAGTAAATATTGATCTGATCTTTAGACGCAGTTTTGAAATGTTCCTCTACACGTTTTGGATCGTTTAACGTGATGTCGAGCATTTCAGATTCATTATTTTTTTGATTTAAAAGCACAAAAGCGGTGAAGCTGGTAACTTTGCGTGTTTCGCCAAGATAGCCACTACTGCAAGCATTCAAAAAAACAAGGCAATGCTGTTCAGTAAGATACAAGCCGTATTCTTTTGGTGTACCTGGTTCAAAGAAATTGAGTGAACGCTTATCAAAATGAAAAGTGTTCTCTAAGGTCTGACAAAAGTAGTTAATAGAGTGTACAAAAGCTTCTGGTACAAAGGTTGTAGGCTCTTGAGACAATGCTATGTTTTGGCTTTCTATGCTCATTCCCACGATTTAGTCCTCTTTGAGAGGTAGGGCGTAATAGCCCATTTGACTTAAAACACGTAAAGGAATATCAAAGTTAAGACTTTGCGTTAGACCAGATTTAGGGTTAAAGGTTTTAGCTGAAGCTATAAACAAAGTTTGCTCATTAATAAACACTTGAATGCTATTCGTGACTTTTTGTTCATCAAGTATGACGCCACATACAATATCTAATTTCACATCAAACGTATAAGCATCCATTTGAACGTCTATTGATTCCCAATCGATCGTCATGAACAAGTTTTGGTTTTCAAATTCCAAATTACCTTCTTCAAGAGCTTTATGGATTAATCCCTTTTCTAATAATTCCAAGTAAAACGCATGTAAAGGCGTTGCATCTGCAAAACCATGAGGATTAAACGGCGTTCTTGTCGGTTCAGTGATTTTAGTTTGAATCATGTTTAACTCCATTAAAGGGTATTTAGATTCTATCTTAAAACACCCTAAATGTTTTTATTTAAAATTAATTAAAACCCATTGCTATAAGTTGAAGCGCTTTCTTTAGTTTTAACGTTTTCAAGATTGCTTTGCGTAATAGTATCTTTGTAATGCTGACTAAACGTATTTTTACCCGTTTCGTTTATGTTCTTAAGCTCATTTTTAATGACCTTAAGATAGTCTTGATATTTTGGTGACTGTTCTACATAAACTTCGGTCGCTGCAATTGAGAACATGTTCTTATCATTGGTTGCGATCGGAAATAGGGCAGTATAGGAAGCATCTTGCTTGAGCTGGTCTACAGTTGTTTGTTGCTCAATGATCTTCGCCTGATAGTCCAACAATGTTTTATTGATGTTTTCATGACTATGGATAACGAAATTCAACTGTCTGTCATTCGGACGTTCAAGGGTAAACGGCTGATCGATACCAGAAAGCTTATTACAGATCTCCATATTGTATCGGTAGGCTTCAAACGAGTCTGAAAAGTGATTAAAGTCTTTTCGGAGAGCATTATTGTTTTCTAAGTCTTGCTGAAAGTCTTGAAAGCATTGCAATACATATTCATCTTCATTTTTTTCAACGAATAATTGAGCGATGTTGGAGCACTGGTGCCGTTCGCAGAGATCCGCAAGCTTTTGAATGCTTTTAACCTCATTTTTCTTTTCTAAGATATTGCGTAAATGTAGCTGAGTTGCCCGATACTCTTGCATCAACATATTGTGATGCTCGACAAATAGCTCATAATCGCTTTTAAGGTACGGACTGGCACCTTCAATCTCACGCTCTACCTTTTCATGCTTAGAGTTGATTTGAACACGCTCACGCGTGGTATTCACTGTATTTTGACCAAAACCACCTAAGATTTTATCAAAAGTAATCATCGCATCGATGTCGCCAGTTACGTTTTTATAGAGATCCATGATTAACGCCCCAATGTTTGATCATTGTCATGATCGTTTCTACGTGCGACTTCTAAATCTATATGCTTATCAAGGTCACTCAAAAATTGAGATGTCGTATTTTTCTCAAGCTTTACTTGGTCTAAGTAGTTTTTAGTATTGAGATTCAAACCATCTTGGAGCGCTTCTAAGCGTAGGCCAGTTTTATCAAAATCAGCTTCAAGGATCTGATTCACTTCTTTGATTTTTTCCATGTCTTGCTGTTCTAGACGGTGTAACTTCACATCCTCATGAATCGCAGCGATATAGTGATCGGTTAAGATCTCTTGCTTTAAGTGCTGAAGCGCAATTTCCACGTTTCCTGTTTCGGCAATCACGGCGTTGAAGCTGTCAAAGATTTGACCTGTTTCAGCCGAGTTTCTAAATTCAACAATACGAGGCTCAACACTATTAAGGTTTACAAACTTGGCATCACCATACGCAGTAGGTAGTACTAGATGATCATCCATACATTCAAAAAGTTGCTTATATTCAGCATTCATAAGATTTGATGCTGCTTGAAGCTTTAAATCTTGTTGTAACGTGTCTAGGCGTTGGTTGAGATGTAGAAAGCTTTGAACATACATCTCGTTTTGAGAGTTTTCAGGCGCAACAACGGTTGAGGCCATACCTTTAACAACATTTTTCAGTTGCGTATTTTGAATCTGATCAGCAATTTGATTAAGCGCGTTAATGTGATCGGCTTTCACAAGGTTATTGTTTTTCAGTTGTTCAATAAATTGATTTTGTTCAATCACTTTTTCACTTTCCTTTTCGCTGAATAACGAATCTTTAATTTGTTGTTTCACCTGGTCCAAGTTAGAGAAGAGGTGAAGTACTTCTTGTTCATTGCTGTTATTGACTGCATTTAGCAATGTAACAAACACATCATGGCTGATTAGTTGTTGCTGATTATTTTCCGCATTCTGAAATTCAGCAATTTGACTACGGCTAATGACTTCAACACCAACATCATTGATATAGCTTGCGCCAATCGGGGAGAGTTGATTATCTGGAGCTTTTACGGCGTAGTACTCGCCTGATTTGCCATCATCTTTGGCGCATAGACCAATATATGTATTGCCATCTTGCGTAATGATTTTTGAACCGATGCTATTGAGTGCTGCAGAGGGTTGTAACGTACTCAAAGTTTGAATCAATTCTTTTTCGCGATTTTGATGAATTGCATTACTTACTGCCTGGTAAACTTCAGGATCTAAATAAGTCACCTGATTGGCAGATTCTTCATTGAGCGCCGTGACAGTATTCCACTCTAAAATATCTTTACGCGGTATCGTTGTAATACCGGCATTAATAATATCTTCCGTGGTAATTTGACGATCAAGGTTAGTAATGGCCACGGCGTTGTATTCGGGTGCAATTGATTTATGACCTTCCGAATCTGAAGTCAGTACCACGAATTGACCGTAATCCGTTTTCACCATGGCACCTACAACACTGAGCTTGCCTTCCAAAATCATTTTTGAAAGTTCAAGTTCACGTTCGGCAGATCTGGCATAAGTATTAGTCTGTTCTGCAGTATTGTTGATGGTATCGGCTTTGAGCTTGTCTAAATATTCACTTGAAAATTTACCAAGCGCATTTAACTCGTCTATCGGCTCGACAGACTCCAGCTCATACAGTGGAACGGTAGAGGATTCATTCACGATGTCTTTAAGATAAAGCACATCTTGTTCAGTGATATTTTCGAGATCTTCAATCACCGAAAGAGGCACAACGATCGCACGTTTATCCAGATTATCGGAAGCTATATCCAAAACAACCATATTGGTTTGGGTTGTTTCATCTTCATAAACCATACCGACAAACTGTTCAATTTCAGCATAAGAAACATTGTTGTGACGGTCTTTAAAGAATGCTTCTAAGTCAGAATCATGATCAACATAAATACTGTCATAAGGGTTCATTGGTTTACCGTCATTGTTTTGGTCTTGGCTTTGCGGTGCTGATTGAGTTGCCGACTGTTCTGCAGTATTGCCTTTAAACTTACCCAAAAGGTTTGAAAGTTTAGATTTGACTTTCTTTACTTGATCCGAAATTATTTGACCTGATTGATAGGCACGTTGAATAAACTGATCTTTGTATGAAGCTTTGGCTTCTTCAGTCATTTGTTCTGGATCTTGCCCTAATGGATATTCGGCACCAAGGAACATACGTGCTTGTTCTAAGTACTGAGAACAAATGGGTTCAAAAAAGCGACCTTCAAACTCATGGATCTTTTCAGACTTAATGCCTTCATGCAGTTCTTCAATTGAGAGAAACGTTACTTTGTCTTCAATCGCTTCTAAATAGAACGGCGTAATCGGGGTAGGTGCATCGCTACCTTCCACTTGAGGCGGTAAATCTGCTTCTTTAACTAGTTTGATAAATGGGGTAGAGGATTCAACACCTTCGACAGAATCCTTACCGACTACATCAATCACGATGTATTGTTCACCGTCAATGGCATAGACTTTACCGACATTTAGATCGAATTCTTCTAAGGTAACGCCGTCACGGTCTTTATTCAGTTGAGTGGTATATGGATCGTTTAAAAGAGGCAACATTTGCTCTTTAGAGATCGGTTTTAAAATATCGGCATTCTTACCAAGTTCAGTCAATTTTGATTTATCGGCTGTATTGGCAAGCTGTTCGGGTTGTTGTGCGTCTGGATGGTTACTTTTAACGGTAACATCAGGATTGATTGGTTTATCCCAAATGTTTTTCAGGTTATCAAGGCTTTTGTTCTTGTTGAACATGGCCATAATCGCTGCAATGATCAACTTGATTGTTTTCTTAACCAGTTCAATCATGACTGCAATCATTTTTGCACTGAGCGCAGCGAGTTCATCAGCGACCGTTCGTGGATGGCCGTGGCTATTTTCACGCGCTAAAGGAGGACGTTCGTTACCTTCCTCATTTCGCATATCCTTAAAGCTTTTAGAGGCAACGCTACTTGCAGCCAAACTTGCTTTGTCTTGTGGACCACCAGCAATGTTTAATGTGCTCTTTGGTGTACCTTTTGGTGCATTCGGATCAGCTGATTCAACATCTTCCTTTACTGTCTCTTTAGTCTTCTGATTTTCTTTATGTTCTTTCAAAAGTAGAGCAGCTTGTAACTGGTCGCTATGTTCACGGGTTTCTAATAACTGAATTACTTCCTTGGTTAACGTGTCCGTATTGAATTCAAGATAGTGAATCTCAAGTTGTTCAAGTCGAGCAGCTGTATGGTCGCTATTCACACGCCATTGATCCATGACGATAGATTTTGGCACTAAGCCAAGTTCTTCAGCTTCAATCCCACGAATTAAGCAAAAGTCACGCACTTGGCGCATCAATGCGTTAATTTGGTTTTTATCGGTTAATTCACCTGAAAAATAGGTATTCGGTGCACCCGTAACTTCGTTGTAGATCTGCTGTTTTGCTTCACGCACGACTTGGTTTTGGTTAATCAGGCCTTCAATCGCGAATTGACGATTACTCAGGAAGTTGAGGGCATTTTCTTTAGTTGCACCCTTCAGGCTTAAACCATAGTAGGGCTGAGTGATAAAAGATTTTGTCTCAAAGTTAAAGAGGGTTTTTTCAGCCACTTGAACGGCTTCAAATGGATTCTCTTCTTTGGAAAGGAGGAAATCAGGATCATTGTCTGATAGGTATAATTTAGAGTCTGCAGTTGTATAAACACGGTCTTCAACTGGCAATGAACTGTTATTTTCAGCAATATTGCCTAATCCTTGGTCCAGTGCGTTTTTAGTCTGGATTTTATTCAGAGCCGCAATAAACTTAAGATCATCATCATTCTGCAGATCAAGCCCGATGTCTGCAAAGAATTCTAATTGACTGGCTGGCTCTCTTTGCTCAAGTGCATCAAATACTTTACCAATCAGAACAGGATCAAGTTCAGCTAAATCATTGACAGTGACAGCGGAAAGATCAAACGTGTTTTCAGGAATGATGGACCGTTCATTCTCGTAATTCGGGTAACTACTACGCTCATAATCACCTTCGTCAAAAAACATCGGTTCATCATCGTTCAACCGAGTATCTTCAAGAGGGGGAGCGTAATCATAATCTGGGTGCCCAGGAGGTACAGAGTTACCGCCCATAGGCTGATCATATTGTTCATACTGATCATACTGATCATACTGATTATTTTGATACCCATCATCTTGCATGACTGGCGGTTCTTCCATTAATGGAGGTTCAGATAGGGGATCATTGGGATATGGTTCAGACTGGTATTGTTGCGATTGATCTTGTGCAACATTGTTTTGTTGTGGCGTAGGCTGGATGGATTGAAATTCCACGCCGTCCAAACTTAAATCATCCCACTGTTCCAGGCCCTCATTGAAAGTTAATGATTGGCCGTCTTGCAGTTGATCAAGTGTTTGCTCGTCAAAATTATCTTGTTTAGGGCTTTGGTCCATATTTGATCCTTATGACAGGTGGCCTTCCTGGTTTTAAGAGTCCTTTTTAGAATCTGTATCAACATTCCAAATAAAGTCTTCTTTAAAGTCAGAATTAAAACCAGTTGTGATGTCTAATTCACTGTCAAAATCCACTAAATCTGAGTTATTAGAAGATTCCTCTAAGGGATTAGAGTTGCACATAAAATACCTGTATTTGTTTTTTAAAACGTCAATGTGATCGTCACGGATATGATACATGGTATATACGAACTAGACCACACGTAATTGTTATTCACGTATGGTCTGGTATATACCTTTTAAGGGAGGGTTTTAGAAAGATAATTGCTGGATTTCTTGATCGTTATCTAAGGTTTTACCCTTAGGTAACTCAGCCTTATAAGCTGGCTCTTCTGGAGGATTAAGCATACGGTTAATTTCATTTAAAAAGTAATCATTACCATCAGGAAGCTTAGATTTTAAATCCAAAAAGGCAGCTTCAATTTTGGTTGTACTGTCCAGCTCGTCAACAAAGCGTTCAACATCCTTGAGATCAAGCGCAAATCTAAACTCATTACGGCCTGGCTCAGTAAAGTGGATGTTCAACGATTCATCTGTTTTACCGCCTTTAGGATCATGGAATACGTTGGTATTCGACATAAAGCGATTGAACTGTTTTGCAACAGATTTCACCGTCACATTAAAGCAGTCTGACCCGTTGTAGTAGAACTCAATACTTGCTTTCTTGTACGGGAAATTAACCTTAGTACCCACATAGTTATTGCGGTTGAAATCAATGTTTACAGGCAATTGATTAAAGAAGTTCGCAATCTCTTTAACTTGCTTAAACGTCACTTGGTTTTCAAGAGAGCTTTCAAACAAGTCAGTTGGTGTATTTGATGGCAATAATAACGCACGGTTACGCATACCATCAGCATCGGTAAATATAACGGTTGAATGTCGTAGATCTAGTGAGCTGACAATCTTATGTGCCTTGAACATATTGCCCGTTAAGGTAATCGCTTGTCGTGTGACATCACCAGACGGCGCTTTCTCAAAATAGGTACGCGTATAACGGGAATAATTGTTTTGTTCAGTAAATAAGTTCACCAAGGGTTGACGATCCTCAACATGACGTCTATTCACATCAGCATAAGAATAAAATTCAGGATTGAAGCGTTTTAGGATAATACGTCCTTTTTCACTCACTGGAGCTACCCAATCCAAGTCTTGCTTGGCATTTTGCATGGTGTAATTGATCAGTGGAACTTTAAACGACTTCTTATCACCAGGGTAAACCAAATCAAGCTTAACCGCATTCGGTGTGATTGCACCTACACGTAACGGCGGTAGGTCTAGACGTAGCAAAGCACCTGTTTTGTGATCTGGCGTCACTTCATCATCAAAAAGACTAGGTTTTGAGATAAGGAACAATAACCCATGCGCTGAATGACCTTCTTTTTCGTTCCTTTCCATAGAACGAGCCAAGAATTTTAGATCCTGAACAATTCGATACATGCGATCAAAGTTAGAGGTCAAAATAGGATCATTGGCAAGATAAACCGCTTCAGCTACTTTTTCAAAAGCATCTGCAGAGTGATCATCAGGTTTACGAAATTGAATATCATCAATGTGTTTTACATTGGCTTCAACAACACCGAAATGATCAAATACTTCGTGTCGATAATCACGAATCACTTCACCACGCATTTGCCCATTTTTGAAAAATAACTTTTGCTTAGCAAAGCCTTCATATTTTTGGTACATCAATGCCTCAAAGTTATAGGCATAGTGTAGTAGTCCGTGTACCGTTTCATTGATGTTTTCATTGATACGTTTAAATTGACGCACCAGATAATCATCACTTTCTTTGAACATGAGTTTTAGATTGTCAGCACGTAATGGCTCAACATGTTCAATGTATTGCAGACCTTCAAAACGCACAGGTAGATCAAAGGTATTGATCTTGGCTGCTTCTGTTTCTGAAGTCACGGTAAAGAAGTTGTCCTTCACTTCAAACTCACGGACTTTTTTAGCTTTCCAGTCTAAAAAGTTGGTCTTGAGAGGGTTACGACCCAACAAGTCTAATTCACGGATCTTATCGTTATAGTCAACAACCAAGTCTTGATAAACCTGTTCTTGCTGACTAATCGGCATCAAAATCAGTTTAGATAGCAACTGGTTCACATGATAGTTTTGCGCCGTGCGATATGATGGTCCTTTTTCATCATCCGAAATATCAATATCAAGTGTGTTCGCCAAGTTTACGTTATTTTTTAAATAGTCCAACGCTACCCGGTTGCCAATGTAGTTGAGCATGTCAGGATAATCGTTTTCGTTAAACTTGGTTTCTGAGTTGGCAGAGACGTTCGCTGATAGGGTAGACAGTTTACGCATCATCATTAAGTGCATACGTGTTTCTGCTGGAATACCCGAATCTACTGTCGTCATAATCGGATGTGATTCTTCACCACGGCGACCCACACGACCGATCATCTGAATCGTATCGGTAGAGTTCTCAGGTTTTTGCAAGAAAAACAACTCACGTTGGCGCAAGTGATCCGATGGAATTGTAGGATCAGGGTTTTTGGCTGCATGTAGAGAAATACCCGTACAACCAGAGCGAGTCACAATAACAACATCGATTTCACCAGATTGGAATTTTGATTGAACCAAAATCTTACCTTGTGTCGTATTGTTCTCTTGTTTATTAACCTTCCATTTGCCGTCTCTTGTTTCCGTTAAGTGGATCTGACGGCCAGAGATTTCATCAATCTTGAAGCCAGCTTTTGTCACCTTGTTACGTAGTACGTCCAAAGGCATCAAAGGTAGGTCAGGGAACTTTTGAATCTTTTCTTTGATACGATCCAAAATGATTTTATACGGACTTACCACTGGATCGCCGTTTTCATTAAATGTCACTTCCGTACTGAGCTTCTTAACGAACGAGTTACCGTAGTTATCTTCAGCTTTCACCACATCGATGCGATCTAACATCACTTCAAGCAAGTCACGGAATTGTGGGAGTTCATCTAAAACAGAAATTTGACTTTGCAGATAGCTACCGCGCTTATATTCAAGCTTAGTCAATTCCTTTTGAATATTTTTCGCTGCTTTTTCATCGCCAGCGTCACGGTTTTCTTTGATCATGAGTTTTTGAAGCTCATTTTCAAGAAATTCAATTTCTGACGATACCGACTTGAAGTTATTAAACGCTTTTTCTTTTTCAGGCGAATCAGCGGTAACGTCTTGCGCCGTATCTGCTTTTAAAATCGCTTCCATGCGACTTTGCATCAAAATGTTGAATAGACTCTCACCCGTATTTTCCAAACCAATCACGGGCTTTCTACCCTCATGTAATGCCTGAATCACAGCATCACTTGTAGAGTCAGTTTTCAATGCCAATAGGAATTGCTTTTGGATCTGGTACATTCGAGATCCAAAGTTCATCACACTCAAACTTAAACGGTTTTTCGGATCGTCTGAATCCTGATGAAAGTCTAAATTGGCAACAGCATCATCATCATTGGCAATGTTTTCTAGCGCATCGAGGCGAATATCTTTAGAAAATTTCACCATGTCCGTCAAGATGTCAGAAAGAACATCTGAGTAATTGTGAAATTTCTTAATTTCCTCTTCAGTTGGCACAAAGGTTTGAATGGTAATGTGCGAGAGATCTTGCTCTCTACGAATCATGGCAGAGCTGTCTACCAAACCTTCAGAAATAAACTCCAAAATTGGACCATCTGCATTATCGATAACCTTTTGTAAGTCATTACGAGATACGGATCGAGGGAACAATTTATGGAAGAATTCAAGATTTTCAGGTTTCTTAATTGCCGATGCAGACTGGAAATTAATTAGATTGGTCTGATCAATAACATCTAAGAAAAATTGACTTGTAGCTGATTTCAAGGATGCTGCACGGTGCGTTTCATCCATCACCAAAACAGTGTCTTGATTAATAAAACGAGTCAATAACGCACGTTTCCGGTTTGGTCGGTTAAATTGGCTATACGTTGCCAATACCAAGTCATGTTGCGCTGGAATATCTTCAATTTCCTTAGGTAGATCTTGGCCAGTGAATAAAACCTCTTCAGTACCAAAGCGGTTAATCACAGCATCCGAGTTAAAGATAAACGGATCTTTAAAGAACTTGTCACTGTCTGTAGCAACAATATCACGCCAAATGTCGTTCAAGAGTTGCGTTGTATCTGTAAGGAAAACAGGGGGCTTTCCTCTTAACGCACTATATCGTAAACACGCAGCTGCAATACGACCTTTACCTAAACCCGTCTGGTCGCCAATAAGCACAGGTAAGTTTTGGTCAAAACGTAAAATGATATGGGCAACCGCATCGACCTGTTCACATGCAAAAGCGGACTTTAGTGCATCAAAATTGTCATATTGCAATTTCTTAGCGACATAGGCATCAACAAGAGTAGGGTAGTTACCATTATCGACTTCAGCTTGGAAATTGATACCCCCAAAACCTAATACATTTTGGATGTGTGTAGTCAATTGAGCATTTGCCTGATTAATCGCTTTAATCTGGTTTTTAGCCACTAAAGCAATTGGCTCAGATGCCATAGACATCGGTATATACTTAACTTGGTATATATTTTCCGGAGTTGGTTCTGTTGTGTTTTCAGCATTAGGAACAGGAACAATCGGCTGTAAATTTGATTGGTCAGATTCAACAGTCGGTTCTTCTTTTTGCTCAGTACCGATCGCTAATTCAGAATTTAACTTAGCAATCTCTTCAGCAGTTAAACCCGGTTCCTGTTTTACTTGCTCTACCGCTGGTTCTTCAGCTGGTGTTTGTTCAGGTGTTTCACCCTCATTGGTCGCCGTGGTATCACCTACTTGAAGATTAACGTCATCGTCAAGGTCTTCATCCAGATTTTGGTTCTCGTGCGGATTCTTTACCTCAGGCACGAAATCATTGTCATTTTCATTTTCAAACGTTGGTGTAGCTTCAGTTGGTGTAGGTACATCATCATCTGAACTGGTTGTTTGCGTACTAACTTCAACGGTTCCGAAGTCAAAAGAAACTTTATTCGGTTTTGATTTAGGTTTACGACCAAACATCGGTTTTGGTTTGACAGCTTCCTCTTGCTTAATCTCTTCTTCTTTAGCGACCACGACTTCATCAAACATAGTGACTGCAGACGTAGGCGTTACACTTGATGCAATATCTTCAAGTGGCGAAACAGGCTGTTCATCACCTAGACTGGCAAACAAATCGTCATTTTCTTTTTCAACAGGCTTAACCTCAACAACAGGTTCAACCACTGGTGCTTGTTGTGCTTGTTGCTCAACTGGAGTCGGAGTAGTTGGCTTGAAGTATAGATCCTTATTCGGATTCAAACGATTATAGATTACGTTATTAGCCCATCCCCAAAGTTCGTCATAGTCCGTAATGACTTTCAACTTATCTGGTACCACAGAAGATTGGTAAGTTTGTAGTAACGCTTGTTCGTTTTTACGATTGCCTACCACTAACATACGAACATTTTGATTAGCGCCGTTTCGTGCATATGCATTGCCGTGGATTTCTACAACCGCCTCAACTTCATAATGCTTATAGAGATAATTAAGTAAATTCTTTGATTTACGCTCAACCGTACCATCTGAAATCTGTTTATCTGAGCCAATAATGAAAACTGAACGCCCTTGATCGTTTCGTGCGTTTAGTGATTTAACCAGAATGGCATGGTCCAATTTATCCGTACTGAACCAGACGTTTTCTGATGGATCTACCAATAATGGGTTTGGATCTACGCCGTTACGCTGTTGAACCAAAATTGGTGCAACACGTTCTAGTTTATCCATAGCACCAAAAGGAGGGTTGGCAATCACATAGTCAACTTTTTGCTTAAACGTTTGCTCAAAATCAATTTGTGTAGCATCTGCAGTAACAACCGTGCATTCATAATTTTGAGTCAGTGCTTTTGTACGTTCAGCACGTTTGGGATCTAACTCAACCGCATAGACAGAAGCATTACGCTCTTGGGTTAATAAACCGATTAAAGATCCATTACCCACAGTTGGCTCGAGCACGGAAAAGTTTTGTTTTGTTCGGTTATCACCCTCAATCAATAAGCGCTGAGCCACAAGTGACATCGGGATTGGAGTCGAATATTGCTGTAACATACGAATCGTATTGTTTCGCATGGTCTTAGTCGGCATGCGATTGTATAACGCTAAACTCGTTTTAAATGAGCTCTCAGTAAAATCAAGCTCACCTAACTTTTCGACCATCACTGTTTCAAGCGCTTCTTCTGCAGTATGGATCTGTTTATCTGTTACCTTGGATACATCAACGTCAGCATTTTTGGCTTGCGTGATTAGAGCTAAAAACTTTAAAAAGTCCTGGTGATTATGGCTCTTTGTTTCATGTTCTAATTGATAGATATAGCCTCTTAAGCATTCTTTTAAATCTTTTTGCTTGGTCGCACGTAAGTACAGACTAGACGGCTGATCATTAGGACCTTCAGGTATTTGCGTACCTTGGGCATTCACGTAAAAACGGTTATGAGCTGAAGCATAGATTTTGTTGCCATCAGAGTTATAACCGAGTGGAGTTGCACTATTCAACGCAACGTTCAATCGTTGTGGCACCAATGTTTTTGCTTGGGCATTGAACAAATCATGCAATTCTTGGCGAGTCGCAAGCACACTACGGATAAATTCTTTTGGAATACCCAAAACTTCATGAAACAGTCTTGGTTTGATCGTTTCATTCAAATTGTATTGATACAAGTGACCGTCAAAGTGAGGATAAGCCTCAAACTTCATCGGTGTAAAACCAATGTTATTCAAATTTTCTTTAGATAGTTTTTTTTGAACGTCCAATAAGAGTAATTGGCTATCCGTCTGGCCAACACGCCGTACATCGAGATATACACCAGCTTGTGATAAGTCGATCCATTTAATTTTTTCGTTTAAATCATGAGTAGTCATAGCGAACCTGAAGAAGAATTATTAAATTTGATTAAAAAGTCATGTCGTTATAGACATCAGAAGTCGCAGCCTTTTCTTGGCTTTTCTTAACATCCATTTCTGGCTGTCTGACTTTCATCATTAACTCTTGTGGATCAGGTAAAAGATCGTGGTTGAAGTTCTTAGATAACGGACTATCGATTGAAGCTTTATGTTGCTGTACATGCTCTACCGTAATTTCTGAAAAGTTCAACGCATTCATACGGGTTTGAGTAAGTTCAACAGGCTCGATAAACGAGACAAAACAATTATTCGAGTTCCGTTGGTGTGGTTGAATAACAATAAACGCTTCAGCAAATTGCTGTTTTGCATGCGTCAATTTATTCATGGTCTGACGATCAACTTGACTTAAAAATTGAGGATTTAAGTCGTGCGGTTTTGGATTGCCGTAGTCATCGGTAAATTGATTCACTAGGGGAGGTGCACCAACACCACGAACACCCTCACCAGTACGTAAATCTATTTCTGGATCTACCTTGCGAAAACCAGCGTGAGGCGTTTTATTGTTGAAAAATTTCTTTAAGAACGTGTCTTTGTAAAGCGCACCTAGTTGTAGTTGTTGGCCATGATAAACCTCAGGCAGTAATTTTTGACTCACCAAGCCAGCGTAAAGACGTTTTAAATTTTGATTTTTTTCTTTGTCTACATCTTCATTGTAGAACACTTTAATTTGTCGATCGCCAAGTAATGCAAACAGGGCAATACGGGCCTGGTCCATAACATAAACGTTCTGAGCCTGTTTATCGAACTGGTCTTTTTCATGCTGGTTGGATGGTACAAAATTTGGATCAAAAGTTGCGGTGTGAAAGTCATTGCCGTTCAAAATATCTTTGATACTTTCAATCGGATCTTTAGCAACCCGATAAGACTTTTTAGTTTTATCAATACCGCCACGTTGCATCAACGGATCTGGCTTAGCGAATTGCTTAACACTTTCACGATCAGCACTGTCATAGGTTGGAATCAATGGGATTGTAGTTAATACAGAACCAGACTCATAGCGCACAACAATTTTTGAAAATGGAATGCGCTCAGGTTGGTTGTCAGTACTATTCGATAAAGATTTAACAAGAAGCTGTAAATTATTTTTAATAATAGCGTTATGAAGTGCTGGAGAATTAATTTTTACATTGGGCACTTGCATATGTGCTGCATCTTCAATGATTTGAGCTTTAACAAAGAAATCGCCGTTTTTTTGTTGATGCACATTGATAGAAGTGACTGCTTTGATTAATTGTGAATTCGGGTTGTTACTCATTACGTTGCACCACTGAGCAACATAAGTTTTATAACCGTCAAGAGATTCGTAGGGTGAGTCAACACATTTGTCAAAACAGATAATTCGACCACGGTTAGCACCGCGATTATGTGTGTCTAATGAAGTACGTTGGTTACGTCCAGAATCAAATTTTGCGTGGACTTCATCTACTGAAACATTCTCAGTATGATGCTTGTTGAGTTTATTAATGATCTTCGTGAATTCTTCAGATGAACTCATTCGTATGCGAACTGGTTCATTGGTAGACATATCAAAGCCGTATGCATACAGCTCGTCTTGTTCATCATGTTTGTAAAATTGATCTACAGTCATGACGATACGTTTAATCGTATTATCACTTTTACTCATTTCTTAAATTCCACGCTTTATATTTTTGATTGCTGGTCATTGACTCAAGCTATTTATAAAATACTACAAAACCTCATTGGTATATACTAAGGAGGCAAATAAAAAATTAAAAAATATATTAAAAAGTTTAAGAGTAAATTTTTAAAAAGAAATTTTTTGTTTATTATCTTTCTAATTAAGGGAAGTTAATTAGGGACATTTTTTATGCTTATTTTTCATGATATTACAGGATTAGTACGGAAAAACACAAATGGTACGAGCGAAAATCAAATTCATTTGAGCGCAAATTGAATTTGAATTTTTAGAAAATAAGGCGTTTTTAGCTGGTTTTTGATGTTTTTATCCACTTTCCTATTAAATTCTATCCACAAATTAAGTTCTTGTATATTAGAATGAATTTAAAAATATGAGTAAAATATTGTTCATTTTTTAGCTTTTTGCAATATTGGAAATTTGCAAACTAGCAAGTGTTGTAAGTCGCTGTTTATAATAAAATTAAATAGAATAAAAAATACTTCCAGCGCAAATTAAATTCATTTGAGCGCAAATTAAATTCAAAACGTTGCGGATAACTTCTCCAATTTCCTGAGAGCCTTGATAATAAAGACTTTCAGATTTTATGAGGAATAGCCCTTATATATGACCCAACGATCGCTATTTAGCTTGTTTTACGACAAATCAATAACTTACGCCATTAGGACGGAAGAAAGTTTACAACCCATTTATAAAAAACTTTCGCTGAGTTCAGACTATAACAGAAAATCAATGAGTTACGCCATTAGGACGGAAGAAAGTTTACATCCACTTATAAAAAACTTTCGCTCGTATTTTGACACAACTATAAATCAATAACTTACGTCATTAGGACGGAAGAAAGTTTACAACCCATTTATAAAAAACTTTCGCT
>NZ_KB849755.1:0-229583 GCF_000368925.1 Acinetobacter bereziniae LMG 1003 = CIP 70.12
TGCAATTTCCTTAGCGGACGGTTTGATATGTTGGTGTCTATGTCGGATAAAGAACTTAAACGATTGTCGGTCTTGCAGGAAATCTGCGATCAACGCATAACTCAATCCCAGGCTGCTCAGCTACTTCATATTTCAGAACGTCAGATCAGACGCTTACTGCAGAAATACAAAGCTCAAGGTCCATCTGCATTAGCCCATGCCGGTCGTGGCCAAATCAGCAATTCTAAACTTCCTGAAGAACTCAGACTCAAGTGCCTCAATATTGTTTCTGACCAACTGCATGGTTTCGGACCCACTTTAGCGCATGAAAAGCTCACCACCGTACATGGATTCGATCTTTCAGTAGAAACCCTGCGTTCTTGGATGATTGCAGCTGACTTATGGATGCCTCGATCCAAGCGCCTGAAACGCCCGTATCAGCCTCGTTACAACCGGGATTGCTTTGGTGAACTGATCCAAATTGATGGCTCACACCATGACTGGTTTGAAGGACGCGCTGCTAAATGCTGTCTGCTGGTGTTTATCGATGATGCTACAGGAAAATTGCAGCATTTACGCTTCTGTGAGTCAGAATCAACCTTTGACTATATGATTTCAACACGCTTATATGTCGAACAGCACGGTAAGCCTTTAGCGTTTTACAGCGACAAACATTCAGTCTTTAGAGTGAATCAAAGCAGCAAGAAAGACACCAAGATTACCCAGTTTGGACGTGTACTCAGCACCCTGAATATCGATATCATCTTCGCTAATTCACCGCAGGCCAAAGGCCGTGTGGAACGGGCCAACAGAACCCTTCAGGACCGTCTGATCAAGGAGATGCGCCTGAAAGGCATCTGTTCGATTGAGCAAGCGAATGTCTGGCTACCCTGCTTCATTGAGCAGTTCAATCAGAAGTTCGCCAAGATGGCTTTTAATCCTAAGAATCTACATCGGTCTATCACTGAAACAGCCGAAGAATTAGATGATATTTTTACTTGGCGTGAACCCCGCAGAGTCACGAATAGCCTGACGATTACTTATGATAAATGCGTATATCTCCTGGAAAACACCGAAGAAAATCAAAGGTTGATCGGTAAGTATCTTGAGTTCCTTGAATACCCGGATGGTACTGTAGCCATCATGCATAATAGCCGAAAGATCAATTACAGCCTCTTCGATAAATTAAGTCAGCTGAATCAGCGAGAGATTGTTGAGAATAAACGGTTGGGTGCTGTTCTGAATCATATTCAACAACAGCATGAAGAACTGGAACAGCAAAACAAACGTAATCGTTCTCAAAAGATGCCAAGCAGACGTGCACAGAAAACAGCAATTCAAGAACGAAATCTAAATCCTGTGCTTGACTTGGAAATGTCCATATAGGACATTTCTATTTGGTTATTAGGTAGGACATTTCTACTTGGGAATAACATATGTATACTTAAGATTTGATATACATGCTTCTTATTTATTTACTAAAACGCTTTAAATGCGCTTGTTCATGAGCTTCAAATTTTTCAGGCAACACCAACTCCTGACACATCCAACAAAACTTATATTTGGACTCGATCTTCTTCATCAACTTAACAGCCGAATCTTCAGGACGATTAAGTAAAAATAAATAAATTTGATTTAATTCTTTTAATGTAAATTCCATACCACACCTAAAATTTGTTTAAACCATTGAAAATCAATACGTCGTATAATCTAACGTAAAATATGCCCCATTAAAAATGAATTTTCTCCCGGTTCATTTCAACGATATTCAACCATGCCTTGGTTGCAGGACTCATCGCTACTGTAATATTCCAAGCCATACTCAGTGTCCAATGTAATTTAGGTTCATTGAGTATGGCTGAGCAAAACTTTTGCGGATCTAACTGGTCACAGTAAATTTTAGGTAAAATTGCAATCCCCATATTGAATTCTACCATCTTGGTAATAAAGTCCCATTGACTGCTTTTACAAACAACTTTGGGTTCAAAACCTACGGAGTTCGCAGCCTGAATAATCATTTTGTTTAAAGTAAATGAATCAGCATAAAGTAAAAATTTTTCTTCTTTAAGTTCATTTAGATTCACAGTATTTTTTTGATTCCAATGTGAACTTTTCTTAGCCAATAGACACATTGGCGAATCTATCACAGGAATTGCAGCAAAACTTGGTCTTAAATTTCCCAATAAAATGCCTACATCAATGCTTTTTGCTGCAATAGCTTCTTCAATTGCATTAGCTCCAACCTCAAGAAATTTCAGTTGAATATCTGGGTAATTTTTATGAAACAAGGCAATCAATGGACTGAGTAAAACTGAACCTAATGGTGGCAAGCCTATGGTTAATTTACCTTTTTTTAAATCTTGAACCTGATCAATGTTATCAAAAATCAGTTTTTGTTCACTTAAAATATTTAAAGCATGTTGATAGATTAATTCTCCAATATAGGTGAGTACGACTTCCCTTTTTCTGCCAGCCTCTCCCTTTTTAAATAATGCCGTGCCGAGTTCTTCTTCTAAATGTTTGATTGATTTACTAATTGTTGGCTGAGTCATAAACAATCGATCAGCAGCAAGCGTAAAGCTTTCACAATGAACGATTTCCACAAAAATTTTAAGGTTTTTGATATCCATTAATTATTCCAAATACGCATAATTATGGTTTAATTATTCATAATATGCTGCAATATTTGCAACTAAAATAACACATCTCTTGAAAATATCTGCCTGTAAATGTCTACACATACTCAACACCATTCATTCTCATCAATTTACAAAGTTGTCTTACAAATTGGACTTTTAATCTTGATTTGGTGGATGGGTTCAATAATTCAAAAACAATTTAATTTGCCAATCTCTGCGGCTGTTATTGGTTTGTTTATGGTCTTATTTGGATTAATGACAGGTATATTTAAATTGAATTGGATCAAATCAGGTTCAGATTTTATATTAGGTGAATTGGTCCTATTTTTTATCCCATGTTTTATCGGTTTAATGCGATACAAAGACTTGTTTATGACTGAAGGATGGCAACTTATTGTCGTCGTTGTATTAGGCACAATTTGCGTGATGATCTTCACTGCATATAGTGTTCATCTTGGCTTTAAGTTAGAGAAAAAACTCAGTCAGCGAGCCACAGTTAAAACAACACAACTGGTTCATGGAGATAAATAATGTCCATTATTTCAATTTTTTGTGTTGTACTAACATTGGTTGCTTATATATTGGTTAAAAGGCTTTATCAAAAGTTTCCATATCTTGTTTTATCACCCGCAATACTTGTTCCTACTGTTTTAATTGCAATTTTACTGACTACTCATATTTCTTATGATGCCTATATGCTGGATAGTCAATGGATTATCTGGATGCTTGGACCTGCAACGGTGGCTTTTGCGATTCCAATTTTTGAATATCGCCAGATTATCAAGGCACATCTTATTTCGATTTCGATGGGTGTTGTCATAGGAATGCTTGCAGGAATGATCAGTGCTTTTTATCTAGCCAAGTTATTTAACTTCGATCAAACGACCACCTATAGTTTAATGGCGCGGTCAATTTCCACACCGTTTGCCATGGAACTGAGTACTCATATCGGAGGTTCAGTTGAACTGGTGATTTTATTTACCATGATCACTGGGGTTACAGGTATGCTGATTGGAGATTTGGTTTTAGGTTGCTTAAAGCTTAAATCAAGTTTCGCTCAAGGCGCTTCTTTAGGAAATGCAGCGCATGGATTTGGTGCCAGTAAAGCATATATGCGTCACAAAGATGAAGGTGTTATCGCAAGTTTAACTATGGTTTTAGCAGGTATTTTTATGGTATTGGTTGGACCTTTTATGGCTCACATCATTGTGCATTTACTTGGCTAACAGTTTAAGTGAATGGTTCTCTTTATTATAAAAGAGATTCATTCACTTTGATGCCGCTTGCAAAGTTTTAGGTAAGAATTGAATCAAGAATAATCCAAACAAGGCTGACAGCCCTGCAATAATAAAAATATATGCTCCTGTTAATTGTTCCCAATAATGCCCAGCCAGAATACTTCCTGAAGCAACACCAAGTCCCCACATTGTACTATATAAAGCTTGCCCTCTGCCTTGTTGCTGTGCAGCAAAGTTTTGTAGAATGACTCGCATTGCAATGATATGAAATAGCCCAAAGCTGAAGGCATGAAAGCTCTGCGAAAT
Organism: Acinetobacter bereziniae LMG 1003 = CIP 70.12; assembly: GCF_000368925.1. Lineage (GTDB taxonomy): Bacteria > Pseudomonadota > Gammaproteobacteria > Pseudomonadales > Moraxellaceae > Acinetobacter > Acinetobacter bereziniae. The sequence goes on from NZ_KB849755.1 coordinate 4,163, forward strand.
GAATTGAAGCAAGAAACTTTCGGAGAATAGACCCGCTAATATAAAACGAATACTGGTCATGACCAAACATAAAGCCACTAAACTTCGCCATGAAAAGCGACTAAGAAAAAAATTGGCGTAATTAAACATCATAATTTCAGCAATAACGCCAACAGCCCACAAAAAGCCAATTTGTGTGGTATTAAATCCAGCGAGTTTTAAGTAATTACTATAAAAGCTGTAAAATGGTGCTTGTGCAAAAAGCATAATAAATTCAATTGTAAAGAATGCGAGCACAACAGGTCTTTTAATTATCGGCAATAAAGGTTCTAGTATTTTTTGGGCACTTGGAGCAGAACTCGGCTCTTTAATTGAAAATGACCAAATAAAAGCACTAAATGCGATACATAACAGCATGATAGGTAAATATTTAACATTAATAACGTCAAGTATTGCCCCTATACTAAATACGCCTACAATAAATCCAATGGACCCCCACTTTCTTATTTTCCCATATTCTGCTGTATGTTTATTTCCAAGCCAAAATAAAGTGACACCTTCGAATTGTGCTAGAATTGCATTTTGAAAAAAGCTAAAGATCAGCATAAGCAACGCAATTGATTGCATATTATTGGGAATAATAAAAATCAGAAACCAAATTGTCGCTTCCATCCATGTTGCAATGCGGACTAGAAGCATTCGCTTCCCTGTTTTATCTGCAATAAATCCCCAGATAAAAGGCGCAAATATTCGTGTTAATATTGCAATGGAAGATAGTAAGCCTATCTCTTTATAGTTAAATCCTTGATCTTGAAGGTATAAACTCCAATACGGTAAAAAAGTTCCGACGATTGAATAATACCAAAAATAAAATCCACTCAGTCTATATTGGATAGGAAAAGCGCGCATAAGCTTAGATTGCTATGTATTTTCAATATCTTAGCATAATAAGGTTTTGGCAAATTAAGTTAATTCTATTCTTTTTGTAGATCGTTATTCTCAACCGCCTATTCTCCTAAGTCAGATGTTTAATGAACATTCTCTCAGCTTTAATCAGCTAGCTTAAAGTTCAATGTATGTATGAGAACAACTATAATAGAATAAAAAACTGGAAGAAAATCAAATGCCCATGCCATTGAGAATATCAGAATAAAATATGAATCAATGCGGTCATTAAAGTTTGTCTTAAAAACAAAATGACAAACAATTTTTACACCTTATTCACTTAATTTTTTTTAAATTACTATCTTGTTTAACATGAATATATAAAAAGCCTTACATCATCGGAGTCATAATAAAAATGATGCGCATCGAATCAAGTCCAGAAAAAGGTAGTGTATGCCAAACGTGCTTAAGAAATTTCTTTGTACACTTTAGACGTCCTTATAAAATTGGGGAGCCTGTTGCAGCAGATTATAATGGTGAATTTGGTTTTGATTGGGTTCGTGATGAATATATATATCCATTAACAATTATCGACACTGATGAAAATAAAAAAGATACCGTAATTAAAGATTATGATAATGTTGTGCGACGTATGCTTAACCATCAATTTGATGGTGGTAGGGGCGTATTTATTAATAAAGGTCTTTATCTACCCGCTTGGCTATCCATTTTTGCAACAAACTGTCCTGGAACATTAGGTAGCGATCAAATCAATAGTCAAGGCGCCAATCTTGATTTAGAGATTCATCAAAGTCCAGATGATGATAAAAGTCCTTTAACCGATGATGGCACTATCCTAATTTTTAAATCTTCAAATTCATGTCTAAAAATTTCAACGTTTGGAAAAGATCAACAAGCTCAAATGGTTGAAGAACCTCTGGCAAATTTTATCAACTCTGGTCGAATTGCAGAACAGTTAGCAACACAAAGACGTTTTTCTTATAAAAAGAAAAAAGCCATTAATATTATTTGTTCAGGAGACACATTGAGCCAAAATGAATATATTCTGGTACAAGCAAAAAAGTCTGGAAAAATACAAAATGTAGGTATGCTTTTAGTCGCTAAGAATAAAGAAATTTTTGTGATTAACTTAATTATGGTTGATGTCAAAGTAAATGGAAAAATTTTAGAAAAGCCGAAAAATTATGAATGGGAATTAAAAAATAGAATATTTAACCAATGTTTAATGATCGCAGATGTGGTTAGAAAAGAAGTATTTGATTTAGATCGCCTTGCTAAAACTGATTCAGAAGTTCAGGCATTTGTACAAAAATGGTGGTCAGATAAAATCAAAATCGAAGATGAAACTAAAATTGGAGATCCAGACCAGCTCTACGTTCCAGTGAATGAATTTCATAAAAAAGATACAGCAGAGGGAGAAGTCACTTATTTAGTTGAGGATAATAGTGAAAAATTTAAAGCGGAATTATTGAAGTTATATGAGAGAAAAAACTTTAAATTATTACCCATAAATTCATCGTATGAATCCCATAGATATGTCTTTTTTGCACCGATCGCAATGAGATATGAGCCTATTTATCAGATGGTTTATGATCCTGTCCTGAAAAAAGATGTTATGACAATGATTGAGCCTGGATCAGTCCTTGAAGGATCTGCAAGTTTTGAGGCTGATACTCGACTTTTTAAACGAGAACCTGAAATAGAGCCTCTTTACAGAACAAAAGATATAGAATGGGGAAAATCTGTCGTTATATTTGCCGATGCCCCACCTTACATCGAAGTGATAGCACATGAATTAAACCATACATTAGGCTTATTACATACATTTCATGATAATGAAATGAGATTTCATCAAGGTTTTACAGACAATGTTATGGATTATTCAAATACAGATGATAAACGTCTTTCAAAATTTAATACCTATCAAACCATTTTTAGAAAAATTCAAGCAGATCAAATTAAGACACATCTATTTACACCTTCTAAACTATTTAAAAAAACGTCTTAGTAGAGTTAAAAAATCCATTTAGTACAAACTATTGAATACTCAATAGAATTGATAAGTTTATTATTTTATGACTGGTAGTTTAGTCATTTTTTTGATTATCTACCAGTATCATCCAAATGTTGAACCTTTTAAGTGAAGTTTATAAGTTCATGTGATGACATTTAAACTCGTATCTAATTGATTTAGTCATGAAGATTAAAAAATTAGCCCCCTGCTTAGCCTGTCGTTTTTAGTCGTGTATCAGTACTTTATTTTATCAATTTATTTTTTTACTCACATAAGAAGCCCATTTTAATGATTCAATTCAAATGAAGTTTAGTTTTGTCAAAACTACGATAAAAGTGTTAAAAACAACAAAAAATAGTCAATAAAAACAATTAATTATTAAGAATTAAATACTACAATGTTTTTTATTTCAAGACATTACCATGTAGCAATCTTAAAGCCTTAAGTAAATGTTTAGATGGTCTTGTAGTGTTTCCTTTTCATTCCAAGACTCTCTGAGATCTTTAGGCTATGGTGAATACTCAAATCACATTTCAATAGGAAAGAATCAAATGACTTCTATCAATGTTGAGAGTATTAAAAATCATGCTGATGTTATCGCTGCGTGCGGAACTAAAGTTGGTGAGGTAGATCATCTGGTAGGTTCAGATCAAATTAAACTGACCAAACATGGAGATGGACACCATCATCTGATCCCAACCTCATGGGTGGGACAAATCCAAGATCAAAAAGTTATTCTGACCAAAGACTCTCAAGAAGTAAAAGATACTTGGATAGAGGTTTAGTAAAAAATCTATACCCGTTTTATTTTAATTTAAACTGAATCTAATGATTATAGAACAGCCCTCTTTTGAGGGCTGTTCTATTGAAGAAACCAAATCATTTTTAAAACTTATTTTCCGATAATAATTCAATATCTTTTGATTTGGAAAATATCAATTAAATCCTATGCTATTTCGATTTTCTGACATGCCCGTCGAACAGCGTGTGTCTTTCCGATTTAAAGGTTTTTTTATTGGTCATTAAGACACCAATAAAACTCATTGCGCCGCCGACCAACATTACTACTGTTATTGGTTCATTAAGAAGTAAAAATGCCAGTAGTACTGCAAATAAAGGCACTAAATTGTTAAAAATAATTGTTCTGGATGTACCTATTTTTGCAATGCCTTGTGCATACCATACGAATGCCAACACTGTACCTAAAGCGCCTAAATAAAGGACACTCAAATAAATACTGGCATGGAACGTAAAACTTTGCCATTGTCGAAGATACGGTATAAAGCTCATAGATAAGAAAAATAGCCCCCAAAGTGTTGAATAGGTTGTAATGATCAGTGGTGATAAACCCACAATTTTTTTACAAAGCAATGTATATGCAACCCAACTGAGTACAGCACAACTCATCATTAATTCACCCATTCCAAAAGAAGTATTTAACTGAGAAAAAAGATGACCTTTGGTCACAACCAGTAAAGTTCCAAAAAATGCGAGAACCACACCCAAATAGTTAAATTTCGAGAGCTTTTCTTTGAAAAGAATTCGTGCTGCAATTATGGTCAATATCGGGGAGAGACTAACAAATAAAGCGGTTCGCCCTGCTTCCATATGCGATAACGCACCAAAGAAAAAAATATTATAGCCAAATACCCCAGTGAGTCCCATACATGCAGTGAGTAAATGCTGTTTAAGGTTTATTGTTTTAAATGACCCTTCAACTTTTATCAAAATTATCATCAGTAAAATAGAGGCAACGATAAAACGCATCAACGCTGCGATTTGGGCAGACATTTCAAAGGCAATCACACGCCCTGCAATAAAAGTTCCACCCCATAGCATCGCTACACAGGTCAGTTTTAAATAAATTGTAAAATCCGCCCAGACGATTTTTTTTGTGTGCATGTGCAATGTTCAATTCAAAATATGTATTTTTTAAATATTAAAACTAATAATACATCATGACATAATGAGCATTTACTCATGAGGCTAAGCACAATAATTCAAAAATATTGATTTATGAAGTGCTGTGGAAATTCGAAATTTTATCTGATTATTTCTCTATAAAGGTAGAAATCAATTGATTTACTTCAGCGGGTTTTTCGGCATGCAACCAATGACCAACCTGTTGAATGATTTCAACTTGGCTGTGGCTAAATTGTGATTCAATTGCATCAAAATGCTCTGGTTTTGAAATATAGGGAGAATTTCCACCTTTGATAAATAATGCTGGGACTGTATTTACCGACTGATTTTGCCAGTCCAAAATATCAGCATAATGGTTAAATAATGCGTGCACATTGAATAGCCACTTTCCTTTATTAAAAGATTTCAATAAAAATTGAATGACCATTTCTTCTTTTAAATATTGGCGCATAAGCTCAGTGGCTTCTTTTCGAGACTCCAATTGCGCATTTTCAACAGCAAATAATGCTTTAAAAATTTGATCATGGTGATTTTCTTGATATGCATAAGGTGTCATATCTAGAACCACCATCTTCAACATACGATCCTGTGCAAGATCCGCCAGTTTCATTGCAATTTTACCGCCCATGGAGTGCCCAACAACAACAAAAGTTTCAATCTTGAGATGGTCGAGTGTTTCCAAAACATCAGATGCCATGAGCGTATAATTCATTTCTACAGAGTGTTCAGAATGCCCGTGGTTACGCACATCGAGTTGCAATATATTAAATTTTTCTTGAAAGGCGCGTGCAATAATCCCTAAATTACTTAAACTACCAAACAAGCCATGGATCAAAACAAGTGTTTGTTGATTTTCCGATGTAGATTGGGCTTGATCGTATTGATAATTGAGTAACATTAAGAATCTTCCAAAATTAAAATTGCTTTCACGCTATGATGACAAGAAGCTAAATCTAGGACAATAGTTTTATCATTCAGGTCACAATAATGCGAATTAAAGGCAAGCCATATTTTAAAATATTTTGTGCCTAGCATTAACCACCATATATTACTTATTTTCTACTTAGCTTCTGCTTTAATCGCAAATTCAGTCGTAAATATAGACAAATAAGACTGAACTTCATCTAAAGTTGAATAAATAATAAAAAATAAACTTCATTCTGCTGTTGAGTCGGACTTCGAATTACCTATATTATCAAACACGAATATCTTCGTTTGATTTAGGACTTGAGACCATGTTTCAACATGTAGATCCTTATGCAGGTGATCCAATTCTTTCTTTAATGGAAGCCTTTGGTAAGGATGAACGGACACATAAAGTAAATTTAAGTATTGGTCTTTATTATAATGAGGACACGATTGTTCCTCAGTTAAATGCTGTAAAAGCAGCGTTGAAGAATATTGAACCAAGCAATGATAAGGTAAAGCTTTATTTACCAATGGACGGTTCAAAGTCTTATAACGAAGCGACCCAAAAATTAGTGTTAGGCGAAAACAGTCAAGCACGTAAAGATGGTCGTGCTGTGACTATTCAGACACTGGGTGGTTCTGGTGCGCTCAAAGTGGGGGCTGATTTTCTCAAAAAATATTTCCCTGAATCTGATGTTTGGGTCAGCCAACCGACTTGGGAAAACCATATTGCAATTTTCAATGGCGCAGGAATCAATTCGCATTTCTATCGCTACTTTGATGCTGCAAGCAATGGTGTTGATATTGAGGGCATGTTGGAAGATTTAAAACAAATTCCAGCCAAAGGTATCGTTCTACTGCATCCATGTTGCCATAACCCAACTGGGGCAGATTTAACACCTGCTGAATGGGATCGTGTTATTGAAGTCTTAAAAGCACGTGATCTAATCCCCTTCCTTGATATTGCTTATCAAGGTTTTGGGCAAGGCTTAGAAGAAGATGCTTATGCCATTCGTGCTTTAGATCAATCTGGTTTAAATTTTATTGTCAGCAATTCATTCTCTAAAATTTTCTCACTGTACGGTGAGCGTGTTGGTGGTTTGACATTCATATGTGATGATCAAGCAACAGCACAAAAAGTTTTAGGTCAGTTAAAAGCAACTGTACGTCGTATTTACTCAAGCCCACCAACAACTGGTGCGTTAGTGGTCGATAATGTATTGAACGACGCAACGCTGACTGAACAATGGCATGCAGAACTTAAAGAAATGCGTGAGCGTATTATTCAAATGCGCGAACTGTTAAAAGCAAAATTATCTACTGCTCTGCCTGATCGCAACTTTGATTATCTGACTGCCCAACAAGGTATGTTTAGTTATACAGGTTTAACTGCTGAGCAAGTGGATATTTTGAAAGATCAATATGCCATTTACTTGGTTCGTAGCGGTCGTATGTGCGCTGCTGGTTTAAACTTGAAAAATATTGACTATGTGGCAAGCTCTGTTGCAGAAGTCATTAAGGCAACCTCTTGATTTAATAGAGAGTGGTTTGAATCTAAAAAAATCCCTGGTTGTTAAAAGCTAGGGATTTTTTAAGTTATCCAATATCATCCATAAACATGGATTGACATCTGGTTTGAATTTTATAAAATAGACATTCTCAACTCATCTTTTAAAGAGTAACGCCAATGAAGTAAGTCATTTTCTCATCATTATTTTTAACTTTTGATGTGCAAAATAGATTTTACTCAAGGCAAAACTTATCTTTTGGTTCTGATACCACACTAACGATAAATAGAATAACCCTGTTATTTATAGCTTTATTTCATACTATTTTGTGCATCCTCTATATGAGGGTTCTCCCATGCAACAGGCATGTATTATTTCTAATCTGAGTTTGGCATTCCCCACTCAAGATTTGTTTAATCAATTGAATTTGGTGCTTTATTCAGGGCAAAGTTCAGCTTTGATTGGACGAAATGGTCTAGGTAAATCATTACTTTTTCAGATTTTGCATTTGCAACAATATTCAAATCTCGCGTATAGCGGTCAAATAACGTGGCATATCCAGCATGACTATTTAGCACAATTGCAACGCTTAGAAGCACAAACCATTGCTCAAGGATTGGAGGTTGAACACTTACATCGTGCATTTCAACGGATTGAGGAAAATACTGCCAGTTTTGAAGATTATGACTTGGTTGAGAATGCTTGGGATCTGCCACAAAAATGGCAACAGATTTTACATAACACACAGTTACCGATGGATTTAAATTATCCAATTCAACAACTGAGTGAAGGACAAAAAACCAAATTAGCTTTGTGTCGTTTATTCTTAAAGCAAGATCATTATTTGCTGTTAGATGAACCGAGTAATCATTTGGATATTCAATCTAGACAATGGCTTATGGAGTCTATTTTGGCTCATCCTGCTGGTGTATGTCTGATCAGTCATGACCGTCAATTGCTTGATCAGGTTCAACATATTTATGCATTAACCGAATTGGGATTGCAGCACATCCGTGGAAATTATACAGACTACATTCTACAACATCAGCAACAGATCGATGCTTTAACTCAGTCGATTCAACAAGATAAACGTGAATTAAAACAGTTAAAGCAACAACAACACGAAAGCTTAATGAAAGCTCAGAAACGGCAACGTAAAGGTGCCCAACTACGTGACTCAAACTCTCAAGCTAAAATTCTACTCGACTTTAAAAAGGAGCAAGCTGGACAAAGTTTTGGAAAATTACGCACGCAACAACTTCGTCAAATGGATGATTCACAACATGATTTACAAGATAAACAAAGTAAACTAGAGAAAATTAAGCCTCAAAGGTTTGAATTTCAACTGCATAGCGCGCGTCAAGGTGAAATATTGAGAATCAATGATTTAAGATTGCCCTATGCATCGACACAAAAAATCAAATTTTCATTGCGTGCTGGTGAAAAAATTCAGCTTAAAGGTGCCAACGGTATTGGAAAATCAACCTTGTTAAAAATGATTGCTCATCATCAGACTCAGGAAATCTTTTTTAATGGTGCTTGTCTATATCTGGATCAAAACTTTAGTCTGTTAAATAATGATCTCACGGTGATTGAAAATTTAGCCATGTTTAACCCTCAAATTGCTGAAGTTGAGTGGCGAAAACTTTTGGGACAATTACGTATCCGTCGCGAGAAAGCCTTGTTCAAGTTGGGGCAATTAAGTGGTGGGGAAAAGCTTAAAGTCGCATTATTAGCCATCAGTCAAGCAGCCAATGGTGTTGATTTACTTTTGTTGGATGAACCTGAAAATCACTTAGACATTGAATCTAGAATGCTACTTGCACAAGCCATTGAGCAATTTAAAGGTGCCGTCATTTTAGTTTCGCATGATGCATTCTTTGTTGAAGAATGCGGAATAAATGAGGCATATCTACTTCAATAGGGTCTGTGGACAATTCGTCTATGTTTGCGACTAGGTGTGTTTTTTAGGCGATTCTAGGCGCGAAATACGAAATTTAGTCATTCTAAATGAGTAGTTCGTAACGACGAAGCGCCAAAAAACACGCTAGTCCCGAAGGGTTGTGGCTAAAATTATCTCAGGCTACGTTATGAAATTTAAAAATAGTCTCGCTATTCTCTTCATTTCATGCCTTGCCTGCTCAATTTTAACCTACAACGCAAGCCATTTATGAAATGTCCACAGACCCTAGTGCTGCAAATGAATATTTCAAAGCAACATTAAAGTGTTTATCGCTCTATAGCAGGATATGACAGATTCTCTAGCAATGAATTGAAATGTATTCGTTTCGACTTAGAGAGGTGGTCCCACTTGTTTGAACAACTAAAAGCTTATTTATAAGTGATACTCTGCTCTAGTTAAGCTACCTTATTTTGTTGTGGTAGCTGGTCATAGTAAAACTCATCTGGAGTCATTTTGTCCAGACTCGAATGAGGTCGTTTCAAATTATAAAATTCAAAATATGCGTTTAATTGCTTCTTCGCATCCAAAACATTGCTGTAGGCTTTGAGATACACCTCTTCATATTTAACGCTCCGCCATAATCGTTCAACCATCACATTATCAACCCATCGACCTTTACCATCCATACTGATTTGAATGCCATTTGATTTCAATACATCAATAAATGCATCACTGGTAAACTGACTGCCTTGGTCTGTATTAAAGACTTCAGGTCGGCCATATTTTTCAATAGCTTCATTTAATGTTTCTATGCAAAATGTAACCTCCATACTAATCGATACTCTATGCGCAAGTACCTTGCGGCTATGCCAATCAATCACAGCACATAAATAAACAAAGCCTTTTGCCATAGGGATATACGTTATATCCGTAGACCACACTTGATTACTGCGCTGAATAGCCAATCCTTTGAGCAGATATGGATATTTACGGTGAGCTTGATTGGCCTGACTTAGATTTGGTTTACGATATAACGCATTAATGCCCATTTTCTTCATTAAAGTACGTGTATGACGTCGTCCTATATGATGTCCTTGACGATTCAATAAATCACGCATCATACGGCTACCTGCAAAAGGGTATTGCATATGTAACTCATCCATACAGCGCATCAGCTTCAGATCTGATTCACTCACAGGTTTTGGGCGATAGTAATAACAACCACGGGAGACTTTCAGCAGCTTAGCTTGCTTAGATACTGAAATCTGAAGTGAGTCATCGATTAACTTTTGTGGTTGAAGCGACCCAGTTTCTTCAACACACCTTCTAAAAAATCAATTTCTAATGCCTGCTCACCGATTTTTGCATGTAGTTTTTTTAGATCGATGGGTGGTTCTGTTGGAGCTTTTGATTGATCGAAAGCTTGCGAGGAAGCTGAAATCAGTTGATTTTTCCAGTCAATAATTTGGTTTTGATGAACATCAAATTCAGCACTCAATTCAGCAAGTGTTTTTTCTGCTTTAATCGCAGCAAGTGCTACCTTAGCTTTAAAGTCATTTGAATGATTTCTTCTTGGTCTACGTGTCATAAAATACTCCATATATTGATGTTTATAACATCATTTGGGGAGCAAAATATCACTTATAAGTGTTGTTCAAATTTCCTGATCCACCTCTTAGTGAGAATTTGTCATCATGCCCATGTTGCACATTTATTGTTTTTGAGCTGCTTCAGCGAACCCGAGAATATAACCATTTGGATCTTTCAAATAAAATTCTTGCATTCCATACCACGCTGTTTTTAATTCAGTAAGTTCTAGATTTTTGCTTTTAAGTGCTAAATAAAATGCTTCTATACCTTCAATTTCCATATAAAATGATACAGATGCACCTATATTTAACCCTTTGGAAAATATAACATCATTTTTAAAAGTGTCTGTACGCTGAAACATAAATTCGATTTGATTTCTTTGTACCAAAGCATAAACATAAGCTTTGTTGTCCATAAAACGAGTATCTATTCCATCTTGAGATTCTGCAACTGCCATGATTAATTTAAAACCCAAGTGATCGACATAAAAAGCCACAGTTTTTTGAATATCAGACACTTCAAAGTTTGGAGAGATTTTATGAATATTCATATTGATTTCACCTGCAAATTAAGATGATCAATTATGATTGTGATGTCACCTTAAATAATTGTATAAATCGGTCATTTTTGTTTTTACTTAATTCTTTCGGTGTAGTCCCTGTGTATTTTTTTATTTGTTTAATAAAATGTGCTTGATCATAATATTCACAATTCGGATTGAGATGATCACTGGTTATTTTCCTATATGCTGTATGGCAGCGTACAATGTTCAAAAATTCTTTTAGTGTGATCCCAAATGTTGTCTGAAAATATCTGTTGATTTGTCGACTGCTCCAGAAAACATGGTTAGAAATTTCAGCTACAGTTTTCACTTCTTGATCATAGACCATGCGAAATAATTTCAATTTTCTATGGTCTATTTGATTTAAATCATTAAATAAGATTTCTAAATCTTTTGATATTTGAACAACAAAATGTTCAAATTCATCTGAATGATATTGATCAAGCTGCCAAAAGTTTAAAGCTAAGTTAACGGATGTGTCTAAAATCGACTTTAATTGATCTTTGAAAACATATTCGATTGCCGGGAGTTTAAATCTAACCGCAAAAATCTGAGTGTTTTTTGAAATTCTTATCTCTTTTGGTGTGGTCCATATTCCTGTAAGTTTAACAAGCGTTAATTTCCTGTGACTAAACTCAGCAATTAAGTCGAAATAACCATCAGGCAAAATAGTATGCTGAATGTCTATTTCTTCCGTATCATAATACCAAAAGCACTTTATAAAATGATTTAAAAAACCTTTTGCTTCAATTTCCCGATATTTCAATTCAATACTCCGCTAAAGTTTGATAATCATAGAGAATGAACAAACTAAGTTTTACACTTCAGAGGAAAGGCGACTGTATAAATTATGGTTTTCATTAGATCTCTTGCGTTAGTCAAAATTTGAGCAGCTGTGAGCTTTGTTATATAGTCAATCTGTTGAAAAATTCATACAGTAGAATATCATTTCTCTTGATCAATAAAATTAAAGCGATCAATATATTGTTTGATAATCTAAAGCTTGCATTGCCACGCTTTAGCTCTAAAGTTTAAATTGTTTTGAGTAGGCGATACTTTACTTTTCAGAGATGAAAAGTAACAAAAATCTTCCGTTGAGCGAGGGGTACATCCTAATACCCCCGCTCAACATGGCGACATCCATGTCGCCTCGTGATAGCAAGACTGTTTATGATTCAAAAGTAAAAAATAAATGAATCATCCAAATCACTTGTTTGAATAATCAGGCGGTTTGACTATATAAGGTATTGCATATAGCTAAATGACCCATAAACTTACTTTCGCAAGAGGTCTATTGTTAGGTACATTGAACTAAATAGCCGCTTACTTGTGATTGATCACACCAAAATACATAACATATTCCACCACTTCCAAAATAAACTTCACCGTTTTCCATATCTGGAAGATCAGTATCAAGTTGCATCAGAAAATCCATTTTCTCATTGCACACTGGGCAAGTTAAAACTTGGGGACTTTGAATCCATGTAGGTTCACCGCCTAATCTAAACAAGTTTTCTCTACCATTTGAACTGCCCCAACTTTGATATAGCCATCTAGATGGAGTTTCTGAAAAGCAAATTTGAGTATGTTTAATCGCTAAATCAGGATAACTCTCGACAACTGTTGTATCACCAATTTTAGTCGGCTCTCCAAACTGGTCATGTTGATAGAATATTTCACTATATTCATTTAATTCTCTAATATGCATGCCGAGTTTAAGCCGTTCTAAACTTTTAATATTTAAACCTTTTGGGATCTCCTCAAATGTGATGAGATGGATAAATGGATTATGACTATCCTCTTGAATCAATCCACCAAATGCAAAGTATTTATCGTCGGATGCCAAACGCCAAGTCGGATGTTGTTTTTTATTGATATGGATAGGACGATCATCATGAAAATAATGTTCAGGAAATTTGAAATGAAATGTTAGGTTTGGACAATAGCTTTCAATTTTTCCATGCCTAAATGTAAATCCAACAGATTCTAGATCATCAATTAAATAGTCCTCTATATCCTCTCTTGCAAAAATATTATTTTTAACTGCAAATTGATAAGCAAAATTGAGCGTGTCTAAGTTCCGTGTTTCCATCAAACACCGATAGAGTTTTTGCTGATCCAATAGTGCTGTGGAATGACTTTTTATTTTCTCAATAAAAGGTTTTATATCGTCTGCAGCTAGATTTCTCCAAGGATATTCAGCATAAAAAGCAGATTCATTCGGTTTTAACTCAAAAATGAGGTCTAAATATGGATGCAGTAATTCTGGAAACTGTAAACTGGCATATTCAATGACTGCATCCGCATTTTCATTGTGCTGCTGTTTTAATCGATCAAGTGATAAAACGATCAATTTAGAAAAATCTGCTTTTTCAATATAACTAAGCGAATCATTAAATATTGTTGCTCCTTTCTCAAAATTTGTCATAAATAAAAGACAAAAAGTAGAAGCTGCTTGGTGATCATCAAGCAGCTCAAAAAGCCTTTCATAAAGATTTGGGGTCTTCCAACCCTGTTGTTTAAAATCATCTATTAAATTTTCAGCTTTTTCTTTCATTATTTCTGTTCATCTAAATCCAATAAAAAATTACTGCGTCATAATGGCGTCTTTTCTTTACACATTGCAAGACTTTGAGCTTCGCGTAAATATACCCAAAAAATATCACCTGAATGCTGGATAATTTGCGGATATTTGCCCAAACCACGAGGAAAAGTGATGTCTAAAATTTCGTTTGTGGCGAGTGAAAAAATCTTTTGTTTACCTTTCCATTCGTCATTTTGGAAAACAGGTGTAAGCATTAAATACTTTTGTGAACTACTCAATAAGCCATTTACACCACGCTTTTTCTGATCAATTGAATGCAGATCTCCACTATCAATCAAAGTTTCAACAACCTTTCCCATTAAGTCAGTTTTGATAAAAGCATAATAATCCATTCCCCACTTGTTTATGGATACCAATTGCCCACCCGCGCTAAATATATATAATTCATTATCTTGTAACATGACTGTATCAATTTTAGGTGGGTACTGCTTATCTTTGTGAGATGAGAATGTCTGTGCCTCTAATGTAATCCAACTTTTCCAGTAAGCTTGATGATTTATAACATCTAAATCCAGTAGTGCTAAATATCTTGTATCGTGCCCCATGCCATCACTGTTAAAGCAAATGGGGAAAACAGAACAATCACTTATTGAGTTTTTCCAATACAAGTTAAATCGTTGAGGGAGCGTTTCAGTTTTATCTATCTTAATTGGCGCGAATCTGTTTTTTTCATGTGAATATAATAACAGCTCATTTTTGTCTTTAATGATGCCGAGTTGATGATTTACACAAAACAAAACGGGTGAGTTTTCAAGTTGATAATATTTCTCACTGTAGCCTAGATCTATTGTTTTATATTTATCTTTAGACACATAGACGATTTGATATTTGTGATCTTCACTATACGACAAGAATGCAGATGTATATTCATCTATACAAATTGCAGAAAGTATAGGACCGACAAAGATATCTTTTTGAATAAGCTCTAGTTTCATAAGTTCAATTCAGTTCGCTAAAATACAACTTGGATAACAACTTATATTAAATACTAAACTGCCTTACAGATGATGCGCATCAAGTACAGGATGATCTAAATGTTTGATTGTTTCTAAACATTTATTTTCACAGTCCAGTACAAACATCATCTGATGTTATCATTTGTCCTTTTCATTGATGAGCTCAAAAGATAATTGATCAATATTTTTGTTTTTTGCATGAAACGCTGAAAGGTTGGATAAAACAATCACAGCAGTCTGATCTTTCACATTGATAACCATAGATGATGAATATCCACCTGTTCCGCCATTATGCCAAATTACATCCTTGCCATTAGGTGTTTTTAATAAGTGCCAAGCTAAACCAATTTTTAAATCTTTATTGATCTCAAAAGTCGGTGTACGTGTTAAAGCTAACGCCGTATTCTTGGCGTCAAAATGTGCACGAGCAAACTTTGCTAAATCTTCTGTGGTTGAGAGCATTCCACCTGCACCAAACAAAACGTCAAAGTCCCAATTCGGTATTATTTGACCCTCGGCATTCTGTCCTTTGACCAACTGATCAGCGAGATTATTTGAATTTACGAATGAATTTTTCATTTGATATTGATCAAAAATTTTCTGCTGTAAAAGTGTTTGAAAACTAACTCCTTGTGATTGTCCAAGAGTATAACCGAGTAATCCTGCACCTAAGTTAGAATAAGCATATTTTTTTTGCGCTATATTTTCGATTGATAATGAATCTTGAAGATATTGTTCAATCTGACTTTTACCATAATCTTTATAAGGATTGCTTTGATTAGATAAATCTAGATTATCAGGTAAGCGTGGTAAGCCAGAAGTATGGTTGGCTAAGTCTTTAAAGTTCAGTTGAATATTATTTCTAAATTTTAAAGCTGGATAAAACGAATTGATTTGATCCGTTAATTTAATTTGACCTTCATCAACCAGTGTAGCTAAAACAGTTGAGGTAAAGACTTTTGTAATTGATCCTATTTCAAATACTTTATTTTTATTTTCAATCTCTTGAAGCTTGTTATTGGTTTTAATTACACCATAATATTTGACTTTATCCTTATCAAGGATTGCAATTGAAAGCTGAGTATTATTCGGAAAATTTTGCGCATTGGTAAAGATGATGTTTGAAATCTCTTTAGGATACGTGTTCAGTGCGTTAACAGTATCGCTTTTTGTTTCTTTTTGTTGTTCATTCGGTTTAAAAAGAAGTCCACTGATGTGATTCTGATGATCGATCGAAATTTTCACAGTGAACTCCATTTTTTCAGACTTGGTTTTATAAAGTGCATAGTCACCTTGCTGCTCATTCAAAAACACTGTACTTTCAATTTTTCCTGCCTTGTTTTTTAATCCTGAAAAAAATTGTTTTGTTTTTTCAAGCGGCAGCGCTTGTTGCATTTCAGCAGAGAAATCATTAAAAATTTTCTCATACTGATCGGCATTAAAGTTGCTTATAAGCTTGTTCATGACCATTTTATAGTTTTCATTTTGTGCAAATACTGAGGTTGAAGCCATAATTAATAATAAGATTAAAATCAGTCTTTTCATAATGGGTAATAATAATTGTGAATGAGGAAAGATAATTTTTTACAGCGCGGATGCAATTAAACTATAGCAAAGATAATTTTTCAATCAAGTATGATAAATGAATTTATAAAATATTTTTTTATTCTATCTTAATATCTTTAATAAATAGTATTTTTATTTATATATTATTCACTTATTCTATAACATGATATTAATTTAAAATTATAGATTAAATCTATGTTATTTATTAAAGCGAGATATAAATGATGCACAATGAATAAAAATATGTTGTAGTATTTCAGACATAAAATGATAGGTATTTATCGGATATATCAGCTTTTTAATGGGAATTTCTAAACCAATCATATTTTGGCTATTTTGTTCATCATATCTAAATAACTGATTTTTGGTCATCAGTGAAATATTATTTCCATCCATGTTTAGTTCTTGAATTTCATAATATTTCCATTCAGGAACAGTATCAACTATGATAAATTTTGACAGACAATTTTAGGGTGTGTTGACAAATTCTCACTATTTTGAAATGCGCCTGTCGCATCAAGCGCTTGAACAAGTAGTCGTATGCCAGAACCTCCACTAAATATGCCAATTATTTTATTATTTTTATCGAAATTTAATGTTTTTAAGTGGGTTAGAACACCTCGATCTAACTCATTCGATGTTACAAAAATTTGAGTCTGGTGACATAGAAAAGTAATTTTTTGATTTAAATTCCAAATCGCTTGTAATAAAAGTTGATCAAGTTTGGTTTGCGGTTTTAAATGAATTGTTTTAAATCCTTTTCATACAATTAAACATGAAAAAGAGAATGATCAGCTATAGATAAAATGAACCTATTGATCATTTTTCTATGAAAGAGATCTATTATTTTACACATAAATAAAGATCGAATAAATCAAAATTTATTCGATCTTTACCATAACTTAATGATTTAAAGGTATAAATTAACCACAACTTGCTTGGGTAATTTTTTTAGTCACTGGGTCAACAGTAACCGTCACGCGTTCTACACGATAATCCATTGTTACACCTTGATTTGGTGCAACTTTACGAACTATCGTGGCTTGTGTAAGTTGTTTAATTTTAGCTTCAGACATATCATTTTGACCAATCAATTGCGTCGCACGTTCAGCAATACAAGTACTTTGCATATTTTGTGCTGATTGGTCTTGCGCAGCATTGGTTTGAATTGAAGAACATGCAGAAATTGCTAAACTTGCAATACCCAAACCGATAATAGCAACATTTTTCATAAAGTGACCCACTCTGAATTTTTTGAATTAAAGCGATAACATAACAAAAAATGATAAGCTTAGAATATTTTTATATAAAACTCATACATTTATCATGCAAATAAAAACCAGTAATACATGATGCATTACTGGTTGTTTAAATTCTAAACCAGTATTGGGCATTTAGAAGTTAATTACAGTGCGAATTGATTTTCCTTCATGCATTAAATCAAATGCTTCATTGATATTTTCCAAGCCCATTGTATGTGTGACAAATGGTGCAAGTTGAATATCACCTTTCATTGCATCTTCAACCATACCTGGCAATTGGCTACGCCCTTTGACACCACCAAACGCAGTACCTTTCCATGTACGCCCAGTCACCAATTGGAACGGGCGAGTAGAAATTTCTTGACCTGCACCCGCAACACCAATAATTACAGATTGTCCCCAACCACGATGTGCACACTCAAGTGCAGAACGCATAACATTGACATTGCCAATACATTCAAAAGAGTGGTCTACTCCCCATCCGGTCATTTCAACAATCACCTCTTGGATAGGTCTGTCATAATCTTTAGGATTAACAAAGTCTGTTGCACCAAACTCTTCAGCCAGTTTGAATTTTTCAGGGTTGGTATCCACCACGATAATACGCCCTGCTTTTGCTTGACGAGCGCCTTGAACAACAGCAAGACCAATACCACCTAAACCAAACACAGCAACGGAATCACCTGGCTGCACTTTTGCAGTGTTGTGTACTGCGCCAATGCCTGTTGTTACACCACAGCCCAATAAACAAACCTGTTCAGGATTTGCCTCTGGGTTGATTTTAGCTAAGGACACTTCTGCAACTACCGTATATTCACTGAAAGTTGAGCATCCCATATAATGATAAATCGGCTCGCCATTATATGAAAAACGTGTCGTTCCATCAGGCATCACACCTTTACCTTGAGTCGCACGAACCGATGTACATAAGTTAGTTTTACCAGATTTACAGAATAAGCATTCACCACATTCTGCAGTATATAATGGAATCACGTGATCGCCCGGTTTTACCGAAGTCACACCTTCACCAACTTCAATCACAATCCCTGCGCCTTCATGCCCTAAAACAGCTGGAAAAATACCTTCTGGATCATCACCAGATAAAGTAAAAGCATCTGTATGACATACGCCAGTATGCGTGATTTTCACCAAGACTTCGCCTTTTTGTGGTGGAGCGACATCTATTTCCACTATTTTTAAAGGTTGCCCTGGACCAAATGCAACCGCAGCACGTGATTTCATCGCTAAATTTCCTTTTGGTTTGGTTTTTTAACAGTTGGACTACAGTAACCTTTTTTACTTTACAGATTCAACCATTAACTTGATGATATGATTTAGTAAAATCTAAATACTCATTGTAAAAATGAATAATTCAAAGACCTTCTTCGTCTTCATTATGCTGGCTTTTTCAATTACTGGATGTCGTCTTCCTATGAATCAATCACAACAAGAACAACAGAGTCAGGTATATCAAGATCATTGGATCACAGAACCACAAGCAAAAAACATGCTAACGCAAGGTTTGACTGCATATCTTGCGATGAATGATGCCTTTCAAAGCATTGCTTCGCGCATACATTTAATTCGAAAAGCAAAATATACACTTGATTTACAATACTATATTTGGGCTGATGATTTTATTGGTAATCTCATGCTCCATGAATTACTCAAGGCAGCTGATCGTGGTGTAAAAGTCCGATTATTGATTGATGATCAAAATGGAACCAAAATAGATCGACAATTAAGCGCACTACTGACTCATCCCAATATCTCAATCAAACTCTACAATCCCTATAAGTTCAGACATTTCCGCGTGATGGACTATATATTTAGAGCACAACGAATTAATCATCGTATGCACAATAAATTGATTATTGCTGATGGTGCTATTGCCGTGACTGGCGGACGAAATATCAGCAGTGAATATTTTGATGCCAGTGAATCTTTTCAATTTACAGATATGGATGTGTTGTTTTTTGGTCAATCCGTTAATCGTGCCAACGAAGTCTTTACTGAATTTTGGAATTTTGAGCTGAGCTATCCAATTGAGCAATTTATTTCAAAAGGCTCCGCACAGGATTTAATTGATTTAAGAAAAAGTTTTGAAAAACTTGAACAAGCTGAGCACTCTACAGATGAAAAAGTAAATTTAGAGCAGAAAGAACTTGCCAATGAGCTGAATCAAAACAAAATCAATTGGGCTTATGCTGATTTCTTAGCAGATTCACCAAAGAAAAGTCTGGGAAAAGCACAAGGCAATCAATTGATTTCTCATCAAATTCATCAACATTTGGGTGATCCAAAACAAGAAATGGATTTGATTGCTGCATATTTTGTTCCGACGCAAAATGGAACAGATTTTATCAGCCAATTTCCAAAACAAAATGTCAATGTCAGAATTTTAACCAATTCTTTTGTCGCAAATGATGTGGCTTTGGTGCACGCTTTTTATCAAAAATATCGTGTTGACCTATTAAAAAATGGCGCCAAACTCTATGAGTTTAAACCTTATATAGAGCGGAAACGCCGTACATGGTATGAGGTGGTTACAGGCAATATTATTCCTAAAAAGGGTAAGAATAAGTCCAGTCTACATGCGAAATTTATCAATATTGACGACAAAGTCTTTATTGGTTCTTTTAACTTAGACCCTCGATCATTCAACATCAACACTGAGGTTGGTCTTGTACTCAAATCAGATCCTTTACAAGAACAAATTTCTGATTTATTAGATCGAACCTTGCTGACTGTTGCCTATGAGCTCCAATTAAATTCTCAAGGGGAACTGATTTGGCTGGACTACCAAGCCGATGGTAAAGTAATCGAACATCATGTGGACCCTGAAACGACAAGATTCCAAAGATTTATGATGTACAGTGTATCCTACCTTCCTCTTGAGTGGATGATGTAAGTTTAATGTAATGACACATTCAGTACCAATCAAGATATCTATCATCGTGGATTTTACAAATAGCATTCAAATAAACAAAGCCCTTTAATCTCTTTGACTAGTTCAATATCTGTATATCCAGCCTGTTTTATACATTGAAAATGCTCATGCTTAGACATATACAGCTCATTGTTCTGCATTGCCTCATCGGCAAAAATGTGATCACAAACGAGATAAATTGCATCATGCTTTAATAGTTTTTTAATTTGTTGATGAAACTGACTTGCATATTCTTTATGGCGTAATTCATGTAAAGCTTGATGGATAATCACCGCATCGAATTTACCCAATGAATTGTTCCAATCATCTTGCTTAAAATCCTGAATCACAAATTCAGCTCTAGCTAACTCATCTGATGATAACTTACTTTTAGAAAGCTCATGCATAGGTTCTGAAAAGTCTAAAGCGGTATAGAAAATATCTGGACACTGACTCAGCAAATGCTTTGCAAAGAAACCCGGACCTGAACCAATTTCCAGCACACAAAAGCTTGACTCATCTTGATCTTTAAATTGCTTTTCTTTGTATAAGTTCTGAATAAGATTGACATAATAATCAAAAAACTCATATCGCCATGGTCGTTTCTGATTCACTTCTTCAGCCCATTGCAACGCATCTTGTGGATTTCTTAAATCAATTGGACTAGGTACATCCTGAGTATTCATTGTCCTTTTTCCTTAAAAACAATCAGCAATTGCGTGTTATTTAGGCATATTTTTAAACAATAGGGAAAATGATTCGATAAAAGTTTGTAATTGTTCTTATCCAAAAAATATTTTTGATGATTTCTATAACATATCGTTTTACTGCAAAACTACTTTTTTGATTACTATAAATTCAACGTATTCATTACATCGTATATTGTATCAAGAATTCTCTATTGAACTGTTTTGTAGCTGTTGAATAGCTGTCTGTAAAATATCAAAAACCTTTTTATCAATACATTGTGCCACATTAAACCGCATGAATTGTTCACTTTGTTCTGCTTGGCTAAAGGAATTTCCGGGTGCCAAAATTAGACCATGCTTTAAACACAGTTTACTCAATTCAGCAGCTTGCACACCTTGAGGTAAAGTACACCATAAAAAAATTCCTGCTGTTGGAATAACCCATGGCTTTATTCCCAATGTCTTTAACTTTTGAATTGTTTCATTGCTCAATTTTAGTAATTGTTTCTTTAACCAATCTAGGTGTCGAGGATAACTACTATCCATCAGTGCTTGATAAATGATTTCAGCATTTAAATGGCTGGGACTGAAATTTGTCGCGATTCTTAGATCAATCAAATCATCTATAAGTTTAGGATCAGCGATGATATAGCCACAGCGAACGGCTGCTGAAAGTGTTTTAGTAAAACTTCCTATTTGAATGACATGCTGAAAACCTGCTAAAGATGCATAACGGGGTGCTGGAATATATTCAAAATCAGCAAAAATTTCGTCTTCAATAATCATTAAGTCTGTTTGTTCAACCAGTTTTGAAATTTGATAAACAGTTTGTAATGAAATTGTCGCACCTGTTGGGTTGTGGATTCCAGAATTTGTCAGATAAATTTTTGGTTTTAAGCTTAGTGCTTGCTCAAATTTTGCTAGATCTGGTCCATTTTCGGTAAAAGGAATTGAAATAGCTTGAAGGTGATGCGCCTTGATGAGTGCACGAAAATTAAAATAACAAGGATCATCAATTAAAATCACATCCCCTGCGACCAGTAAGTGTCGAAAAATTAGATCAATTGACTGTGTAGCTGAGTCAGTAATAAGAATTTGATTAAGTTGAAATTTTATTTGATATTGCTCTTTCTTTCGCGCAATCAGTTTTCGCAATTCAATATGACCATGGGGTGTTGCATAATCAATGAGCATTACGGCTTCTGATTTTGCAGCTGTTTTTAAAGCTTTACGTATGGTTTGCTCTGGCATCCAACTGGTTGGCAACCAGCCACATCCCGGTTTAAGCACCTCATTTTTTGCTTCAAGTGATTGCCTTGAAATCCATAGAGGGTCAATTTCACGCTGATAATGTATGTCAGTCTCAATAACAGGCATTGGCTCTGATTTACCTCGTACGTAATAACCAGAACCGACTCGTGATTCTAAAACACCTTCTGCAATCAGTCTTGCATACGCTTCCACGATGGTGGAAACCGAACAGTGTAATTGTTTGGCAAGTTGCCTTACAGAAGGCAAACGGGAACCTGCAATTAAACTTTTATTTGAAATTTGGTTGTTAATGAGTTGAATCGTTTGTTCTATTTTAGTTTTTTTCACAAAAATTATCCCCTAACCCATCAAAACTCAAAGCTAAATATCCCTCATTGTACTGGTTTTACTTCCATAACAGTTATTTAAAATTGTATTGGACTGTATATGTGTTTATTCAATAAATCGGCATTTAATCAGTATAAATTTATTGAGTGATTTATCATGGATAAAACAAATCTCGGTTGGATTAATGGTTTTATTGGCGTTGCAATATTTGCAGGTTCACTACCTGCAACACGAGTCGCAGTGATGGGATTTAGCCCAGAATTTCTAACCACAGCCCGTGCAGCGATTGCAGGAATAATTGGCTTGCTCTGTCTGTTACTTTTACGTCAAACCAAACCCAATTTTGCTCAATTTAAATCTTTAATGATTGTTGCTTGCGGGGTAGTGATTGGATTTCCATTATTTACAGCACTGGCATTACAAACCGTATCTTCAGCACATGCTATCGTTTTTGTTGGATTACTCCCCCTATCGACCGCAATATTTGCGGTATTACGAGGCAACGAAAAACCTGCATTACAATTCTGGCTATTTGCGCTGTTAGGAAGTGCCATTGTGATTGGCTTTATGTTTTATGAGAATCGCAATCTAAGCTTCAGTTTAGGTGATCTATATATGCTTGCATCCATTATTGTATGTGGATTGGGCTATGCTGAAGGTGGAAAACTCTCTAGAGAACTGGGTGGATGGCAAGTCATATGCTGGGCTTTGGTGGTATCTTTACCTTTAATGCTCATTGGAAGCTTTTATTATTTACCACAAAGTTTTGAGAATATTCATTGGTCAGAAACACTTGGATTAATCTATGTTTCACTATTCAGTATGCTAATTGGCTTTATATTTTGGTACAAAGGCTTGGCACTTGGTGGAATTGCATCTGTGGGTCAGATTCAACTGGTACAACCATTTATTGGACTAATACTCTCAGCCTTTTTATTGGGTGAACATGTAAGCTTGGCAATGGTTTTGGTTTGTTTTGCTGTAGTATTGTGTGTAGCGATGGCAAAAAAATTCGCATAACTATTGTACTTTTTTTATCAGTGTTTAAGTCGATTGATTTTCCTCAATCGACTTAAAACTTATGTTTATCATGGGTAATTGATAAGCGTTTTGATCAATTCCATTTAAGAATTATATTGTTTATAAGCCTTGAAGAATAATCCATCTTCTAAATATTGATTTTAAAATTAACTTCGCAATACTTTCTTAAAGTAAGCCTATTTCTTTAAATAAGTTTTTATATGCTTCGGCTTTTTTGTCCAACGCTAAAGGATAAGCTCTTGATGAAGACAGCATTCGGTATAAATTTAATTCTCTTTCTAAGTATCGTGCTTTTGAAGCTTGTCCGATCTGAGGTTTTTCAGTTCCTTCAGGCATTGATAACATCAAAGTATCTGTTGCTTTATCGCCTGTGGTCATAATACTTTTACATTCAGGAATATTTTCCAAAAGTTGAGATAAATCTGTTGGTGTTTCGATCTGTAGGAACTTATCCGAAGCATTGCCTTTTAAACGAATAACTTGATAAGCCGTATCAAAAATTGCAATGCCTTTTTCCATTAAAAAACTGCGGATCACAGCTTCTTTAAAGTTCTTGTTGGGCAAATCTAAAAAGTGATCTTTATTCTCAAAGAAAATCAAACCAAAAATCCGCCACATATCATTTTGATAGTTCGGATAGTAAAAATCCATTTTCCAACGTTCTTTTGGCGGTGGAAAGCTACCAAGCATCAATAGCTTTGCGTTTGAAGGTAGAAAAGGTTTAAGTGGATGGGTTTCTATTGTTAATTCAGACATTTATAAATAAGAAATAATTTAAGGATTCTGCTCTGATCTTAACATTATTACTTGCTCAGCCCCTAATTATATACGTCATCACATTGCTTTAAAAACATCTCAAATTTAAACAATTCAGGATCCTGCTTACTCCCCAAAATTTGAATTTTTTTGAATCCTTCTGCCTGTTTAAAAACTCGACTTGAACCTATGCCATTGTTGCATGCTTCCCATTTAAGCCTAGATTGGATTTCATCAGAGTAAAACTTAGGGATAAACTGTATTGAATCATCATCAATTTCAATATAAGTAATCAAATTTCGCCCTTCTATTCGAATCTTCTTTAATTCAACATATTTATTGATCCTATAAGGTAGACCTTGATTGGCTTGTTTTAAAAATACTTGACGCAGATAGTCATCAAAAGCCTGATTATCTACAATTTTATAATCTTGGTTGATAATACCCGCATTTAACAATAAAGCTTCAAGAGCCTCTATTGACTCAAATTCCGTTTTTGAACCATCGGCGCCAGCACAAACATTTACACTTAACAGTAGTGCAATTAGGAGTAAAAACAATCTCATATGTATATATCTTTGTTAAATAAAGCACCTTTATCAATTGTTATACTTATCCAATAAAACCACCCGTAGGTGGTTTAAATACAAAATATACAATAAAGCTCAATAACCATTCGCTTTTAACTTAACTTTGAAAGGCTCTGATTGAGCTTCTACTGCTTCTTTAAGTTCAGGCGTAATTTCAGCACCCATTTCTTCTAACATTAACAATGCAAATTCAGAAGCACTTTCAGCAAAATCTTGATTATTGATCAATGTCTTAGATAATTTTATATTCTTTGGGAAATCTGGAAAAAATTCATTAAAATCCTTTTTATCTTCAATGCCTAGATAAATAAATCTTCTCCAGTCATTGGTTTTAAGATCACGAACAAAGATAACATCTGCTTGGGTCTGCATATTTTTTTTAAACATTTCATCTTGCAATCGCATTGGAACCACACAAACTTCCCCAACGCTAGAGATATAGTTTAACTTTGGTTTTAGCAATGAAAAATCAATATTTTTATAAGAATCATCTTTAGCTAAATCCTGTTGAATTTTTACATCTTCTCTATATTTAGCATCACTGATCCACTCACCAGATGAAAAGGTTTGTCCTTGATGATTAGGCTTTAGTTTACGATCATATTCAATCTGATCATAATAATGAATGATGTCATCAAGTGTGCCATTTTTTAAGATTTCAATTTCTTTATCACCTTGCTGCTTAAAAATTTCATAGCTTTTTTCGCATTGTAAATTTTCTGCAAAAGTAAGACTTGATGCTAAAGTTGTTATAGCAATCATCATTAATTTTTTCATGAAATATTCCCTCTGTCTTTTGGGGAATACGATACGCATAATTAACTCAAAAATAAACTTTTGCTTAGAGATTTCTTCATCAATGTTGCTTTTGGGTAAAATTCAACCTCATATAAATCAAATCAATTTAACCCGCCACACTTTCATAAGATGAAATTTCTAATAAAATATGTAAAAAACTTGAATTTGTAACATATTCAAGTTATGGTAATAAAAATCATTGCACAAATTGGTAAATTATTTAATAGTTAAGTTTTTAAAGAATTGTCGAAAGACTATTTAACTGAATATTTATCAATAATTTCTTATTCACATTAAAAATCAATCTATTATGAACAGTAAACTCGTTACCACATTATTGATGATCTTCGTTCTTTCCGCTTGTAGCAAAGAGCCTGATCAAAATATGTCTAAGCAAACAGATCGCCCTACGGTGACTGCACAATTTGAACAATCAGATGAAATGATTAGTAAATATCTTGATCAGTTGGATGATCCAAATACCACATTAGATGATAAAAAAAGAATCGTATGTGTAGATTATCCTAAGGAATACAAAACAAATTACATGCCGAGTTTACTCAAATTGAATCCAGAAAATTACACACAAGCCAAATTGCTATCCGATTTGGACATCGCTTTGAGTTATTACAAGGAAAAAGAAAATATTCAATGCCCTTAATATTTTTGATTTTTTAATCAATCATTGATTTAAATTTGCTAAAAATACGCTGTGAAATCTCTTTTGCCCAAAGTTGATAGATGTCTTGACTTGGATGAAATCCATCACTCGCCTTTTGCAAATTTAAGGCTTTAAAATGGGCTAAATCAAAATGAATCAACTGGTAATTTTTATTATTTTCAATAAATTGGGCTAATTTTTCATTCATCTTGCTTGAGTATTTTCCAAACAACCACGCCAATGGATTTGGCAAAGCTGGAAATAAATTCATTGGCGGTACACCAGTGACCAAAATCAATTGTGGTGTAAATTTGGACTCAATGGTGGCATAAAACTGTTTTTGCTGTTGTATCCATTTTTTCGGGGAACGTAGTTTTGTCACATCATTGACGCCAACAGATGTAATCACAACATCAAATTGTTGGTTTGCTAACTGCTTGGTTCTCTGCAAAACTTGTAAAGTGGTATCCCCTGTTTTTGCTTCAAGTCGATAAGTCACTTCGAAATCTGTACAAACTTCCTTTAAAATTGAACCCAATAATGCTTGTTGCTGATTTTCAACACCAACACCTGCTGCGGCAGAATCTCCTAAAATCAAAATCGATAAAGCTTGACCAGTACCCAAAACGCCACTTCGCAGCCCTTGAGCTTCAGGTAATCTTGGTGTGTTTTTCTTGACTCGATAACCCTGAATAAGTAAAGCAGGCACCAGTACAAATGTTGAAAATTTCAAAAACATAACAATACCCATAAAATTCAATAGATTGAATATCCATCATCGCCAAAGGCAATTTATGCTGTCTTAGTTCTTGCATAGGTTTAAAAGTAAATTAAAGTAGTCCAGTTCAGATGAATACTAGGGCGAATTCAAACATGAGGTGCGACAGTTTGAAAAGTCTTATGATAATCAACAAGCTGAGCAAATTTCTCTAATGGTGTAAGCCAATCTAACGCTTTTCTAGGACGAGTATTCAGTGACATGGCAACTTGATTTAAATAATGCTGATCTGCCTGATTTAAATCAATCCCTTTAGGTAAATATTGCCTAATTAAACCATTCATATTTTCGCATGTGCCTTTTTGCCAGGGTGAATGTGGGTCACAGAAATATACATCTATGCCTAAATCTTCTTCAAGTATTTTATGTTCTGCCATCTCGCGTCCACGGTCATAGGTCAACGTTTTACGCAGTTCTGCAGGTAAATATTTCAGAGCTTCAGTTAAAGCCTTGCGCACTGATTCTGCCTTTGCATCAGGTAATGTTGCCAAGATACAGAGCCGTGTATTTCGTTCAATAAGTGTTGCTATCGAACTTTTATTGTCTTTACCTTTAATTAAATCAGCTTCCCAATGACCCGGTATTTTTCTTTCTTGAACTTCGGCTGGGCGCTCATGAATAGTTTTAATATCCTGTAATATAGAATCTTTTTTAGGTTCACCGTTAGCTTTTCGCTTTTTATTTTCATGACGCAGACAGGATAATAAGTCTTTTTTCAACTCACCCTTTGGTAATGCGCGTATCGTTGAATAAATCGTTGTATGGCTTACATTCATTGTTTGATCCAAATCAGGAAATGTCTTTAAACGCTTTGCTATTTGCTGAGGAGACCATAAACAACGGATCGCTTCAACAATAAATTTCCAGAGGATTGAATCGATTTTGAGTTTTCTGTGACCACGTCTACGTCTAGCGAAGGTGTTATCAGAAGCATATCGAGCTTGATAAACGTCATTGATGCTATTTCTTTTAAGCTCACGATAGATCGTACTAGGATGTCTTTTAATGAGTTCAGCAAATTTTCTGGCTGAAAAGCCTTCTTTTCTTGACTCAAGCATTAATGCAGTACGATCTTCAAAGTTAAGATGATGGTATGACAATTTTATATACTCCATAAACCCTTTAAATTAATTAGGTGGTTTATGTCGCACTTCAAGTTTTACTCTGCCTAGTTTTCTTTTAACGATAAACTCAAAAGACCCTAATGGGTCTTTTGAGTAATAAATGCTAATCACAGTTTAAAAGTAAAATGAATCAACCTAATTTATTCACCAATTTTAATGGTAATACTTTCATTGCGAGTCCTATAGGTAACCATGGCCATTGTGGGACATACGCTTTAACAGGTTGTTTCTCAATGGCTTTAACCAATAAATGTGAGCCTGTTTCAACATCGACTTCAAAAGGAAGCTTCTTGGCGCCTTCATTGATTTCAGTGCGGATGTAGCCAGGGAAAATTGTTGACACTTTGATTTGGGTATCAATTAATTCAGCACGAATGCCTTCTGCCAAGGCAGCCACTCCTGCTTTGCTAGCACCATAAGCAGTCAAGTGTTTAGGCATGCCGCGGAGAGCGCTCATTGAAGAAATCACCACCAAATGCCCGAATTTCTGTTCACGAAAAATCTCGACTGCTGCCTCACACTGTGCCAAAGCTGAAATAAAATTGGTTTCAACAGTCGCTCGGTTAATTTCAAACTTGCCATTTCCAATACGTCGTCCTTCACCAACACCAGCATTGACAATGATTCGGTCTAAGCTTCCAAAGTCTTGTTTAAACTCACGAAAGACTTGGAATACCTGTTCATAATTGGTCACGTCCAAGACTTTAGTGATGACTTTGACGCCATATTTAGATTCCAATTCCTGCTTTAAACTGTCAAGTCTTTCTAAACGCCGTGCGCAGATTGCTAAATTATAGCCTTTTTGTGCAAATTCCCGTGCCATTCCTGCACCGATTCCTGAACTTGCGCCAGTAATTAAAATCGTTTTTGCCATGATAAATTCCTTGAATAATTTTTATATTTCTCAGTGTGGTCTTAAATCCATGTCAATAACTGTGGATCTTCAACCTTAATAAAATGATGTTCATTTAAACTGAGCAATTGCGGTTCGTTCCCCACCAAACGTAATGTCGTCAGGCTGGTATTGGCAATTGCCCAATTGAGTGCGAATGTTTTGTTTGGATTCAATTCCAAAAGTTTGCCCGCAACAACTGATATTACTCCACCAGAGGTAAAAACAATTGCATAACGAGGTTTGGTTTTGGCTAAATCATCACATAGATTTTGCAATGCACCTTCGACTCGATTCTTAAAATCTGGCCAGGATTCATCATATTCATGATGATATTCACCACCCGTCCAACGATTGATTGCCCCTTCAAAAATCTTGGCTAAATAAGCACGAGGACTTTTTTCTTTAGCCACATCTTGTTTAAGCAAATGAGGTTCATTAAAACGTGGGTCATATTGAGCAAAAACCTGTTGATGATTAAACTCATTCCAATTGTGATCAGTGACAACGGCAACATCTGGAAAACTTTCAGCTAAAGAAAAATGCGCTGTTTGTTGATGCCTTTGCATCGAGCCTGCAATCACATAAGGCGCTTCTTTCAAAATTTTATCGAAATATTGACCCAATACCTTTGCCTGTAATTCACCATTTGGAGAGAGCTTATCGTAACTTTCAGCGCCAAATGATGCTTGCCCATGTCGTACCAAATAGATTGTGGTCATTTCCCTAAAATTTCCTTAAACTTTTCAATGTATTTCTGTGCAACTTCATTGGCTTCAATTTTCTGCATACCAATCAACTTTAAAGCACGAATATGTAAAGCATGGATCACAATCCAAAAATCTTTAAATGCTGGATTATCCGTTTGCTTATGGTAATAACGATAGTAAATTTGCTGCGCAATGACTGCTAAACGGAAAATACCAAAGACTTCATAGAAAGCCCAATTTTCGGGTTTTAGACCTGTTTTTTCTAAATAATATTCAACCACTTCCTTTCGGCTAAACATACCTTTAAGGTGCGTGGGTTGTCTGCGAGTAGACTTAAAGATTTGATTGTCTGTATCTTCAACCCAATATGCCAATGCAGAACCTAAGTCCATTAGAGGATCGCCAATGGTAGCCATTTCCCAATCCAGTACACCAATCACCTGTGTCGGATGCTGAGGGTCAAGAATGACATTATCAAAACGCCAATCATTATGAATCACACAACTGGTCGAATCAGCAGGGATATTTTCATTTAACCACTTACGAACAAATTTAAAGCTTGGTACATTGATGGTATGTGCTTTTTCATAACGTCCATCCCATCCTTCAACCTGACGACGACAGTAACCATCACCTTTACCCAGCTTTTCCAACTCAGTACCTTTAAAAGGAACTTGATGTAATTCAATCAGCTTATCAAGAACATTGATACATAGCTCTCGAACCTGTTGTTCATTAAAATCAAGTTCAGGCGGAAGTTTGGCACGAGGAATGATTCCTTCAATGCGTTTCATCACATAGAAATCGCATCCAATTACTGATTCATCTTGGCAAAGTGCAACCATTTCAGGCAAGACTGGGTAATAAGCTGCGAGCCATTTCTGTACATGATACTCACGTGCCATATCATGTGCAGATTTCGCTTTTGTTCCTTTAGGTGGACGACGCAAAATTAAATCTGCATTGCTATATTTTAAGCGATAGGTCCAATTCGAAGCACCACCAGAATACTGCGTAACTTCGACTGGACCGATAATTTCAGAGCCATTCTCGATCAACCAATTGCCAACTGCACGAATGTCAAGTTCTTCACCTTCACGTACTTTTCCACCAACATCAATAACTGACATGCTTTTTCCCTGAATTTTTTCTGTTTTAAATCAAAAAAACTTTGAACCGTAAGCTAAGTTTGATTTTATGTACTGACCGTTTTATGTATAACATCTTTAAGATAAAACAGTCAGCATTCAATCATTAAACTGTTACTTTTTCTTTGAAGCATATCCCCGTTTTTTTAATTCTAATTTTGCAATCATTCCTTTATGAACTTCATCAGGTCCATCTGCTAAACGTAAGCTTCGTGCTTGTGCAAAAAAGCCAGTTAAAGGGGTATCGCGAGAAACGCCCATTCCCCCATGAATTTGGATCGCCATATCCACCACTTTTTCAAGGACTGAGGGAGCAACCACTTTAATTGCAGAAATTTCAGTAAGTGCTGCCATATTACCTTGAGTATCCATTTTGTAGGCTGCGTACAACGTTAATAGTCGAGCTTGATCAATCGCTACTCGCGCTTCTGCAACACGTTCTAAATTTCCACCCAGTTTCAAAATTTCTTTACCAAAAGCACTGCGGCTCATACCTCGATCAATCATCAATTCAAGGGATTTTTCTGCAGCGCCAATACAACGCATACAATGATGAATACGACCAGGACCTAAACGACCTTGTGCGATTTCAAAACCTTGTCCCGCTCCACCAATAAAATGACTGACAGGCACACGGACATTGTTGAAACTAATTTCACCGTGACCATGTGGTGCATCATAGTCACCAAATACAGGTAACATACGTTCTATTGTTACACCTTGTGTATCTACTGGAACCAGAACCATTGAGTGTTGATGATGACGGTCTTTATTTACATCAGGTGTATGCGCCATAAAGATAATAATTTTGGCATTGGGATCGCCTAAACCTGAAGACCACCATTTACGACCATCTAAGACAATTTCGTCACCATCCACCACAGCTGTTGCCTGCATATTGGTTGCATCAGAGGAAGCAACAGCAGGTTCTGTCATACAAAATACTGAACGAATTTTGCCTTCTAATAGAGGTTGAAGCCATTGTTGTTTTTGCTGCTCTGAACCATAGCGCCAAAGCACTTCCATGTTGCCGCTATCTGGAGCATTACAATTAAATACTGTTGGTGCTAGTAAACTACGTCCAGACAGTTCAGCAATATGGGCATATTCCTGCACTGACAAGCCTGCCCCTAGTTCTGGATCTGGCAGAAACATGTTCCAAAGCCCTGCTTTTTTTGCTTTATTTTTAAGAACTTCTAATTGTGCTGGCCATTGCCACGTTGTCCAGTCACCGCCTTGGTTAAGGTGATGAACTTCATTCCAAAATTCTGTTTCTACAGGTTCAATTTCATTTTCAATAAACGCTTTGGTCCGTTCGACATATTCTTTTGCACGTGCTGAAAGCTCAAACATTTTTATCTTCCTGTAAAATCTTTTGATCAATATTTGGATAACGACCTTTACTTTACATTAGCTGAAAATTTATTATGAACCAAATGATTTAATTCAATATCAGACTATGAATATGATTCATAATAATACGCATCTAGACCTATCAATTTTCAATCATGTTGATATTAATTTATATCCACTTTTTATCGCCATCTATGAGCAGAAAAGTATTTCTAAAGCGGCAAAAGTCTTGTTTATTACACAATCCGCTGCAAGTCATGCCTTACAAAGATTACGACAACATTTGCAAGATGATTTATTTGTACGCGTGGGCAGTAAAATGTTACCTACACCTTTTGCTGAACAGATCTATCCCACTGTGCAGAATGCATTATTTTCTTTTCAAGATATTTCTAAACAAAAACAAATGTTTGATCCAAATTCAATACAAACACTGAGGGTTGCTGTACATGATGAAATTGAACCGATAATTTTCCCCCGCTTAATTCAACATTTTCAGAAATTGAACTTGAACATCCAATTTTTAAGCACGAAATTAGATCGTAAAAATGTTGTTGTAGATTTGGCTACACAGCAAGTGGATTTTGTGATTGATTTAGAACAAAACTATGGTGAAAAAATTAATTATCAAAACTTAGTACAAGATCAGTTTGTGATGTGTAGCCAACATAAGCAAATGAATCGTAAGCTTTATTTTTCATCACCGCATATTGGAGTGTCTTCACGCCGTACAGGTGTGCTCTTGGAAGATATATATTTGAATAAAGAACAGTATAATCGACAAATTTTTTTACGCTGTCAGCATTACTCAACTGCGCTGCAAGTTTTAGCACAATATCCTGAAGCGATTTTAACAATTCCAAAACAGATTTTGTCGCATCTGAATATTGAAGATTGTATTCATATTTTTGATATTCCAGTTGATTTACCTGTTTTAAATATGGGCATCTATTGGCATCAAGCTTTAAGTGAAAATTCTAGACATACTTTTTTAAGAGATGAAATTTTTAAAATTTTTGCTTAGGCTATTTTAGTAATGAAAATTTTATATAAACATCATTAAGACTTAACTCATACCTCATTAAGTCATGATCTCGCTCATTTTAGTTATTCCATTATTTTTGGTCCTTAACATAAATTTAAAATTTAAATCATTCATGGATGTTGAGTTGTTTGCTTATTACATTGTTCAGCTTCAGCACCAAGCTTTAAAATATTCACAATATGTGCAATACAGTAGATGGTATTCAGTTGAACATGTTTATTTTCAAAGCTTTTTGAATGCTCATAGCCATTGATAATAAAAGTTTCTTTAGGACTTCTACCCTCTGCGCGCACATCTTGTCCAGATTGATAGCTCACCGTACCATCTCCTGCACAAGTCGGTTTTAAATCCAAATAAAATGTCGCTTTATTGGTTTTTGAAATTTTAAATTTTTCATCCAATAAAATCTCTCTTACACCATCTTTTTTATATGCATTGTCTTGTAAATTATGCGCCTTGGTTCCGTCTATTTTTACTGATTCGTTTTCATCAATTTGACTCGTCTCTGCTGCGTTAATATCTGTACGGTCTTTGATATTAGGGAATTCAATGATCTGTTTCTTGCCATATAAACTCATTAATTCAATCAGTTCTTCTTCACTCGTAATGTTCAGGACTTCTTTACAACGCCAAACCACCTGTCCAAATGCTTTATAACTTCCATCAGCAGCATAGTTCGCATAAGTATTGCTATGGTAAACATCTTTAATATGATCGTGTAACCGTTGTACAATAACTAAAGTATCTTTATATACATCAAAAATACTATCATACCCCTCCTTATCAACTATTTTCGCAATCAAACCCGCCGGATCAATAAAATCAGGGTTAATCATTGCCCACCAACAATCTTTACGTTGGTAAATATCAGTATAGGGGTCATTACTTTTTGGCAATGTTGCCGTGATTTCTCCTGTTGGTGTTTGAGCTTTAATGACCAACCATGCGCTTGGATTTTTCGGAAAATCTATACTATTTGAATAGTTTGAAAAAGGTAATAACTCCAAACCACCTGGCGCACTTGCTAATGTTGCAGTCAAGCGTTCAGAGGTATCGCCAAACATAAATTTAGTTGCCCAAGCTAATGCACTATTGAGTAACCCTGTAGAAGCTTTCCATCCATCCCAACCCACAGTAAGGCGTTGATAGACTGCTGGTGCACCACTACCCGGCATTGCACCATGAACCACTCCTGCAATCTTATCTTTGACTTTATCATTTTGGATTAATGCACGAGTCACCAATCCACCCATAGAGTGGCTAACAATAATGAATTTCTTAAATTTTGCTGTCGGAAATTCTTTTTTCACTTGTGCCATGACTTCATTATTAAGCCGATCAGCAACTTGATCCGCTGACTTCATATTGGTCTGTAACCAATTATAGCCACAAGCAAACACTGGAAAGGCATAATCTGCCAACTCCTCATGTTGTGCCAAGTTTAATAAATCAATCGTATTTTGAGCAGACCAGTGATTGAGGTTTTTTTCAGTGTCTTGATTTGCATGTTGAACTATTTTTTCCCATTCCGCTGTACCATTAAACTTATCCTTTTCTTGATCTTTTAATTTTTTAAATGGACGATTTAACTGATTTTCCATATAAATCAACAAATCAGCATAACCAATAGTGATCACTGATCCCCAGCCACGTGCTAAAGCAAGCTCTTGGGTAAGATACGGCAGATCCTTCTTATTGATTTTAACATTGCCATCATAGCCCACTTCTGTGGTTTTAGGATTTAATGCAATTTGTCGCGCGCGAGCATCGCGTTTACTGTACTGAATAATTGTACTCAGTGAAATTCGGGGATACCAAACTTTATTTTTCTTTTTATCTTTAATATTTGAACCCATAATGCCTGGAATAAAAATAATGGGAACCACATATTTGGCAGGTGCAAGAATTTCACACTCAGTTTTGACGCTACTCGGTGTGGTTTGTGACACATAGGATATCATTCCTGATTCGTATAGCGTTTCATATGGTTCATGGCTGTGTATATTGTTAGACATTGTTATTCTCAAAATTTACGGATGGTTTTTAAAATTGATTCATAAAGTTTAATTGCATCGACCTGGTGTAAACTGCTACTTTGAGTCAGCGGGGAATCATATCCAGTGTCTACTTCAAAGCTAATTAAAGGGTCTTGATTGTTATTGGCAGTACCTGTATGTTCCCATAATGCACTTATGCCATCTCTACCTTTCATTTTTTCCACTGATATCCACTCTTGACCGGTTAAGTGACTAGTCTGTTTTTCTCCTTTACGAATATTGCCTTTGTCTATTTGAAGCTGACTTTGACCTACCTCTTTTAATTTCTTTTCGATGCGTGGAATCATTGGTAAAACATATTCATCATTGGTCTCTGCTTCAAAACGTAACACAACTGTTGGATAGTTTTTAAAATCAAATGCATGAGTCTGAATGCTATAACGATAGCGCTGAGTTTCATCTTTGATAAAACCTTGATAGATACATTGCCCTACTTCTTTGGGAACTTCATGTTCAGGACGATAACGTAAATTTCGAACCAGATTTTGAAGAGCTTCATTACTTTTCTCAGTTCTTTTAGGAGAATCACTATGTCCACCTTCAATCAAAAATACAACATTCTTGTCCCATACAAAACCAAACACTGTAAAAGGATGCCCTTCGTTCTTAGACTTTTTCCCTTTAATGATTTTAGTTAATCGACCATCTACGATTTGTTCTTTCGGATCATCTGTTATAAACCAACCGTATTCAGAGTATTCCTTTCTGACTCGTTGAATAGCGTCATCAAAATCTTGTTTGGTGGCTTTGTTTTGCGAGCTAATCGTAAATGAATCGTATTTATCATAACGTTCAAGTGGATTGGCTTCGGCTGGAATATCAACGACATAGCGCCCAATACAATAAGGTTTTGTTTTTTCTAAATTGATCATGTTATTTCCACTATTGTTTATTTCAGATTTTGCAGTAATGCAGCCTACACTCATCAAGCAAGTGCTTAATAATAAAAAAAATAATATTTTGTTCATTGGTAGTCTCTTTTAACTTTACGTGCTTGAGTGCTAGATTATTTTTTAAATATTGACATCCTTAAAATTTTCGGATGGTTTTTAAAATTGATTCATAGAGTTTTAATGCATCGATCTGCTGTAAACTGCTACTTTGAGTCAGCGGGGAATCATATCCAGTGTCTACTTCAAAGCTAATTAAAGGGTCTTGATTGTTATTGGCAGCACCTGTATGTTCCCACAATGCACTTATGCCATCTTTACCTTTCATTTTTTCCACTGATATCCACTCTTGACCAGTTAAGTAACTAGTCTGTTTTTCTCCTTTACGAATATTGCCTTTGTCTATTTGACGCCGACTTTGCCCTACCTCTTTTAATTTCTTTTCGATGCGTGGAATCATTGGTAAAACATATTCATCATTGGTTTCTGCTTCAAAACGTAACACAACTGTAGGATAGTTTTTAAATCTAAAACCAAGTTTTTGGATGCTATAACGATAGCGTTGAGTTTCATCTTTGATAAAACCTTGATAGATACATTGCCCTTCTTCTTTGGGAACTTCATGTTCAGGGCGATAACGTAAATTTCGAACCAGATTTTGAAGAGCTTCATTACTTTCGGCTGTCCACTGTGGTGTATCACTGTGCATACCTTCTATTAAAAATAATGTCTTTTTATCCCATACAAAACCAAACACTGTAAAAGGATGCCCTTCATTCTTAGACTTTTTCCCTTTAATGATTTTAGTTAATCGACCATCTACGATTTGTTCTTTTGGATCATCTGTTATAAACCAACCGTATTCAGAGTATTCCTTTCTGACTCGTTGAATAGCGTCATCAAAATCTTGTTTGGTGGCTTTGCTTTGCGAGCTAATCGTAAATGAATCGTATTTATCATAACGTTCAAGTGGATTGGCTTCGGTTGGAATATCAACGATATAACGTCCGATACAATAAGGTTTTGTTTGATCTAAATTAAGTATATTGACATTACTATCATTAGCGACAGAATTGGCACATATACTGTGTGCTTGGATAATCAAAAAAGCCATTAAAATACACTGTTTAATCATCGACATATCCAAGTAATGTGACCTTGGCTTTGGTCATGGCAAGCGAGGTCACTAGATCAGTTTTACCTTCTGCATCTGTGATACCTTCAATGATTTTTCCATTTTCAGTTTTAATTTTATACTTCATATTCGGCATTGCTTTACCTGCCTTATTTCGTAACACAAAAAATTCATCATAGTCCACTTGTAGTTTAGGCATCGCTGTTAAATCAGTATTTAAAGTATCTCCTGGCATGGTTTTGATTTGACCAGCTTTTAACGACAAAGTGCCAGGACAAACAATATCAATATTCCCGCCCTCCATTTTGAAGAAACTGCCGCCAGATGCGATCAATATCCCTTTACCACTTTCGATTTTGACAAAATCATTTACCGAATACAGATGCATGAGTTCTTCTGAAGCAATTTTTAAGCGATCTGCTTGCGATTCAATTTCTACAGGACCTTGCCCAGCTTTAATTTTGATTCCAGCAGTTTTAGCAAAGAGTGAAATCTTATCTAAAACATTTGCTAAAAATCCTCGACCAGAAAATATTTGAACATTACGTTCAGTGCTTAAATCTATATTTTCTTTAGCTTGCGCAATAATTCCTTGATCTGCATCTAAAATCAGCGACTCTTTGGCATCAATCGCGATATAAGGTGTTGAATTTGATTCGTTCCATTGAGGTAAATTTGTCTTAATTGTTTCTTGCAAGCTCAGTTCTGGTTCAGTTGTTTGATGTTTATACGTTGCCGTTTGAATCACTTTATTTATTGCTAAAAATTTTTCGATATTCTGTTGTAAATGATGATGATCGAGTTGCTTTCCTAAAGCATTCTCAGCTTCTTCTGTGGTAATCAAGATACCTTTGGGTGCACGCATTGCGCTCCACTGATCAGTCCTTAACTCAAAACCCTCTCCACGACCTTCACTTTCTGCGGTTTCTTTAGGGTGACTTAAATTG
Organism: Acinetobacter bereziniae LMG 1003 = CIP 70.12; assembly: GCF_000368925.1. Taxonomy (GTDB): domain Bacteria; phylum Pseudomonadota; class Gammaproteobacteria; order Pseudomonadales; family Moraxellaceae; genus Acinetobacter; species Acinetobacter bereziniae. Next base: position 42,988 of record NZ_KB849755.1, read on the forward strand.
CCCAAATTCAGTTGACTCGCGCCATGACTCGATTGTAATTGTGTGCTTATTTGTGTAGTCGTATCATCAAACCTGAGTTGCCCAAAGCCCTCCCCAGCGACCTCTTTTGAACGAATACCACTGAGCTTTTTGGTGTCAGGTAGTTTGCCTTTAATATCGAACTGGGTTGGATTTCGATGTCCTTCATGAATCCGTCCAGTAATAAATGGTCGATCAAGGTTTCCCTCAAAGAAATCTACCGCGACAATCTCTCCGACACGCGGGAGAAATCTTGCGCCATAACCTTCACCCGCCCAAGGGGTAAGCACATCGACCCAAGCGGAGTCAGTGTCATTATCATTAGCTCCTGCACCGCCATCATGGGCATGGTCTTCTGTTCGGGTAAACAAGAAACGAATTTTTATTCGTCCCCATTCATCGACATAGATTTCTTCACCATCCCCCACCACAATGGCACGTAGAACATATGTAGTTGGACGATGTGTTAATGGATGATATTCAGGTACAACACTTACATGCCGTCGTACCAAAGTTAATTCGTTGCCTTGACGCTCTTGTTGACGGTCTTTGTTCGTTTGCCAGTGACTCAGGGTGAGGAGTTTTTCAATTTGATCTTGAATGTCTTTGGGAAAATTGTTCTGATTATAAAAATGCTTACTTAATATCAACATCTCATTGTTTTCGCTATGATTCCTATCCAGCTCTGGATGACCTGTTAACTTAAACCAATAGCCGACCTGTATATCACGTACACTACTCTGTGCCTTAAAATATTTGGCTTGCAAAGCTTGGTATTGATTTAGTTGGGTACTCAACTTCTCTAGTTGATGATTGCCTGATGTTGTGGCTTGATCTTGACCTTTAAGATCACGAATCCAAGCAGGAGAAATACTCCACGCTTGTTCTAAACTTAAACTTTCATTGTCTCTATTTGCACTGTGTTTATGTGCACTCAGAATAGAACCACTGCCATCTTCCTGCGCTAAACTGTCTGCTTGCCAACGTTGTACATGGATTGCTGTTGACTGTAAATTGCGTTCAGCAATCAAACTGGTAATACTGTCATAAGCTTCAGTCGCATTTGATCGATGATAGCGAATGTTGCGACGTTCAAGTGCCTTAAACTGATCATTGTGATCAATTAATCTAAGTTTTTGTGGTTCAATACTTTGATTGTTGTTTAAAGCAATAAAATCAGATTCATCAATCAGCCAATTGATTGATTCCTCGCGTAGAATCCGAGTCAAATATGTGTAATCAGATTCGTTCAATTGCATAGAAAACGGGCGTACATCATAGCTCTTGCTGAGACCACTCAGGTCCAGTTTTAAACTGGATGCAAACAAAGCGCTTTTGGCTCTCCATTCATTGAAAATTATTTCAAAAATTTCAGGAACACTTTTATCTAAAAACACCCGACTATTATGACGCTTATGCCATAAGCTTGTTGCATCTTGCAGGGTCAAACGATAAAGCGTAAAAGCCCCATCTGATTGTCCCTGACTCGCCCCAGTAATCATCCCTGTAGTTCTAAACAGCTTACCTGAATCTGTGACTTGATCTACAGAGACTTGGCAACCGATAAACGCTTTAAGTTCAATAAATGGATTGAGAGACAGGCAAATCAGTTCTGCTGACAATCCTTCATTGATGGCGTGATAACCATCAATACGTTGTAACATCACTTGTGCACTGAGTTCCAAGTTTGAAAATTGAACACTAATTGCGCGTTTTTGTGTCCCATATCCCATTTTATCAAGAATAGTAAAAATATTATTCAACATTATTATGACCTTATTTTTAATGTAGAAAAACTTAACACAAAATTTAAATATACTCAAATAATAATGATAGTTATTATTGATTATCGTTGTTGGCGCACAAACACACCCTTTTAAACTATTGATTTAAATAATAAAAAACTACAAAAAACAAAATTTTGTGTTTTAAACATATGTACTTAATTATCATAATTAAGTACATAATGGTCGCTGCTTTGCAGCCACTTTAAAGAAGATAAAAATCATCAATCAAAAATTATTTTTTTTACGGTACAGTTTTATCTGTACACGTTTTATTGTTGAGAATGTGCACCTTTAATTAATTTGAATTCGCCAGATTAAAAACTAAGTATTTTTAGTCGTTTATCCAGTTTAATACGATTAATATTATATCTAAAATGCTTAGGCTATTTAGATCAATATGATTGGCATTGCTTATTTACCCTTGTTTATATTTTTGTTTTTGACTAAAATAGCGCCGAAAATTTAAACATTCTTAATAAAAACAACGTATAGGAAACTTATGAATCCTCTTGAAACTCAGACTTCAATGTCTCAACCCCACCCTGCTTCGTTTACCCCCAATAAAGATAACCCATTTTCACCTAAAGGGCGTTTTGGTCGCCTGTCTTATCTTGCTTGGTTATTTATTATCAGTATGCTCTACACATGTGTACTGTTTATTATTGCTGGTATCGCTGTTGTCGCGCTCATGCAAACAGGAAGTCAGAATCCAGCTGCTTTATTGCAATCTGGCTTAGGCTATTTTGTTATTTTCCTCGCTGTTATTGTGGTTATTGCTTTTACCGTAGTCAATATTTGTATCGCGATCCGACGTATCCATGACTTAAATAAAAGCGGCTGGCTATGGTTGTTATTTTTAATTCCTCTTGTGAATATTTTCTTTGGTATATATGTGATGTGCGCCAAAGGTACTGAGGGCAATAATAACTATGGTCCGCAACGACAAACCGAACAAACAGAAAAGTTACTCGGTAGCTTATATGCTGTTTTCTTAGCTATTTTTATTGTGGCTTATGGTTCGATTGCAGTATGGATGATTTCAATGCAAGGCAGCATGCCACAAAGCATGGATAGTATGGAAATGACTGAGCATGATACGTCTAACTTAGAACAAGAACTTGCGCAAGCAGCTCAAGAGCTCGAACAAACAAGTGATGAGATCGAACAATCAGCACATGATTCTGAACAAAGCACTGAAGCAGCAAATCAAACTGAAAATGAAGATACTCATTCCAACACACAAGAAGTCAATCAAAGATAATGCTTCCTGAGTATTTAAAAGAGGTCTAATCAAGACCTCTTTTTTATTGAGCAATCATAATCATTATTTCAATTTTTCAGATTGGTTAATTAAAGAAAATTTAGCTTGATTTTCACGGCGTCTTACTCAACGAAAAAATTTGTCATCTTTTATCTAAACAAAAAAACACTGTTTTATTTGTAGTGCAAGAGTGATACATCACCTACGCAAATCTACTTAAACTTTAGATATAAAGTGTGGCAATGGAAAGTTCATATCATTCAACAATAGCTTTACTGGATAGATTTTATTGATCAAGAGAAATTATAATTTACGCTATGAGTTTTTCAATGGCTTAACGATATGAAAAAGATCTATTGATTTAAATAAAAAATGAGGAATAAATTCCTCATTTTCATTTGTTCTAAAAATTAAAATTTAATATGCCCATTGAATCAACATTCTAAAAAAACCTGCAATGATGGCTAACGTTAAAAAACCACCAAGCCATAACAAAATAAACCACTGTGTTTGAGAAAGTTTCAAAATTCACGACCTCGCTACTGACAATGTATCTGGTTTCAATCAACCCAACGATCAATTTAAATCGCTGAGTCTTCTATCTTCTAAAAGATTTACTGCATGAATCAGTGATAACCCTCATCCCCAATACGCACTTTATCTCTAAATACCCAATATGAAAGCCCGGTATAGATCAAAATAATGGGGATTAAGATTAAAGCGCCAATTAAGGCAAACAATTGACTGCTTTGTGGCGCTGCTGCATCCCAAATCGTGATAGACGGCGGAATAACATAGGGCCATAGACTAATGATAAATCCAGTATAAGCAAGGAATACCAAAGCTAAGGTGTAGATAAAAGGACTGAGTTCATTATGATGTTTACATGCACGTAAAATCAGAACAGTAAAGATCACCACCAAAATTGGTACAGGGCTAAAATACATCAATTGAGGCTGACTAAACCAACGTGCGGCAATTTCAGGGTGTGCCATTGGTGTATAAATACTGACAGCGCCAAAAATGAGTAATAATGCAATCACTAACTTCGGCATGAGTTGATACATACGATGTTGCAAATCAAGCTCAGTTTTAAAAATCAACCATCCGCACCCCAAAGCAGCATACAGTACAACCACTCCTAACCCTGTAAAAATCGTGAACGGCGTCAACCAATCTAATCCACCACCTGCGTACATATGATTTTCAACTTTAATTCCTTGAATATAAGCACCTAAAATCATACCTTGGAAAAAACTGGCAAGAATTGAGCCACCAATAAAAGCCTTGTCCCATAAATGTTTGGTTCTATTGGCTTTGAAACGAAATTCGAAAGCCACGCCACGGAAAATTAAAGCCACCACCATCAAGATAATTGGCATATAAAGTGCGGATAATACTGTGGCATAGACCATCGGGAATGCAGCATATAAACCCGCCCCACCCAAAACCATCCATGTTTCATTGCCATCCCAAACAGGGGCAACCGTATTCATCATCACATCACGTTCTTGTTGATCCTTGAAAAATGGGAACAGAATTCCAATACCCAAATCAAAACCATCCAGAACCACATAAATAAATACACCAATGGCAATAATGACAATCCAAATCAGAGATAAATCAATCATTATTTAGGCTCCTGTTCGTTTGAATCAACACTTTCATCTACACTGGTCAGTGGTCGTTTTGATGCAAGAATTACAGCTTCTTCACTATGTGCTTGACCTTCAGGTGTTGAATAAATAAATTGCGGACCTTTATGCATCAGTTTCAACATATAGTAGATGCCAATTCCAAAAACAACACAGTAAACCACTACAAAAATAATCAGTGTTAGACCGACTTGTTCAGCAGATACAGGTGATAAAGCATCTTTCGTGCGCATCACGCCATACACAACCCACGGCTGACGACCAACTTCAGTGGTGAACCAACCTGCAAGCAAGGCAATAAAACCCGATGGTCCCATCACAAAAGCAAAACGATGTAGCCATTTGTTTTCGTATAGCTTACCGCCCTTGCGTAAGAACAAAGCAAATGCTGCAAGTAAAATCATCAGCATTCCTAGCCCAACCATGATTCGGAAGCTCCAAAACACGATGGTCGAATTAGGACGATCTTCAGGTGCGAATTCTTTTAAGCCTTTGACTTCACCATCCATCGTATGGGTCATGATCAGACTACCCAAATTTGGAATACCGACTGCATATTTAGTTTCTTCAGCCTGCATATCAGGAATCCCGAATAAATATAAAGGCATACCTTCACCTTTATTGGTTTCCCAATGTCCTTCAATCGCCGCAAGTTTAGCAGGTTGATGCTTCAGGGTATTTAGACCATGGTTATCACCGATTAAAACTTGCAATGGCGCAAGGATTAAAATCATCCACATTGCCATAGAAAAAGAGGTTTTGACCAAAGCATCACGGCGACCTTTGAGTAAATGCCATGCAGCGGTCGCAGCAACCAACAATGCTGAAACTAGGAATGCGGCAGCTGCCATATGTGCTAAGCGATATGGAAATGAAGGATTAAAGACAATGGCGAACCAATCTTGTGGAACGATAATGCCATTTTCAATCGTGAAACCTTGTGGCGTTTGCATCCAACTGTTTGAGGATAAAATCCAAAACATTGAAATACAGGTACCCACCGCAACCATTGCAGTTGCAAAAAAATGCGCCCGTGGACCTACACGTCCCCAACCAAACAACATGATTCCAAGAAAGCCAGCTTCAAGGAAAAATGCACTGAGTACCTCATAAGCCAATAAAGGACCTGTGACAGAACCTGCAACACGGGAAAACTCACTCCAGTTGGTTCCAAACTGATAGCTCATGACAACGCCTGATACGACGCCCATCCCAAAAGCTACAGCGAAAATTTTCACCCAAAATTTAAATAAATCTTGGTATACAGGATTTTTTGTCTTGAGCCAACGCCATTCTAAAACAGCCAAGAAACTTGCTAATCCGATTGAAATTGCAGGGAAAATAATATGAAAAGACACTGTAAAGGCAAACTGTATACGTGCCAATTCTAAAGCTGTTAATCCTAAATTCATGACATCACCTTATGCATAGATAAAGGTTGAGTATTGAATGCTTCTCGCAATATTTTTTGTTTTGCCAGATCAGCATACGCCTGAAATTTAGCCATAGTCTGTTGCTTTATGTTTTCATTCTGAACGATTAACCCTAAAAATTGCATGCAAGGGATCGTTTCCTGCCATTTGAGGAAAATTGAATACATCATGGTGATTCTCTACATCATAAATTCGAAATAGCATCCGATTGTTTTACATGCTTAAAATTAAACATTTCAAAGCAATGGATGGATGAATATGTTTATGTATAGCGTATCGGTGGGGCTCGCCCTTGAGGAATAAGAAATAAACGCTGTAATTCAAAATAGACATGTTGGAAGGCTTCAACATAAGCCAATAAGCGTATTTGTATACGCACCAATATTTCTTTTACGCCAATTTCAGGTGGCATCACCAAATTACCATAGACCACGCAATACTGGCATTGATGGTTCATATCATGATGATCATGACCTGAAGATGTTGCCTGTTGTGTCTGATCTAAGTGTAAATAGTGATGAATAAAGCTGGATTCTTGCTCATGATGACTATGTGCATGTGTTGGACGTAACAAAGATTGAGTGATGTCTTCACAGACCGGAGCAATTTGATATTGTTCAGGCAAGAGCGGCTGTAAAAAAACCGCAAGCTGTAAAAATACTGTTGCAAATGCTAGCAACAAACCACTGCGTCTTAACACAATTGATTGCTCATATTGACAGAGATACGAAAAAGGAAAATGTCACTTGATGCAGTCATTCTTAATCTGTGGTCAATAATGACTGAATAAAAACCAAGCACATTACTCAACTTTTCTTATATTACTATAGTACATTTATTTTGTTATTCAAAGCTTCTTTAGCACTATTTTAGCAATACTTTGCACTTTTTTTCATTTAGATTTTCTATATAAATCATCACTCGAATAGATACATTGATTAATTTATAAACTACATTAGATAAATGATAGTCAGTCTTTCTATAAAGCGGATTTTAGCAACGGCTAAAACGACGGCGATACTCCAGTGGTGTCAATCCTGTCTTCTTTCTAAATAATCGTCTAAAGGAACTTGGATCAAGATAACCGACACTTTGCATAATCATGTCAATGGATTGTTCTGTTTCCTCTAAACGCTTTTGCGCGGCTTCAATACGAATCGCCTGAATATAACTATTCGGTGGTACACCTAAAGCTGTTTTAAAACGGCGAATCAAAGTCCTCAAAGTCACATTAAACTGCTGTGCTAAAAAAGCGATGCTGATCGGCTCTGCAAAATTAACTTCTATCCATTGTTGTATACGCTGCACCAATTCATCATGATGAAGATTAGAAATTTGTAGAATTGAATAAGACAGTTGACTACTACGACGATAATCAATCACAAAAGACTTCGCTGTTTGAATCGCAATTTCAAAACCATAAAAATGTTCAATCAAATGCAAGCCCATATCAAACCATGCCAATCCTCCACCAGCACAATAAATATGTTCAGAGCGAGTAATTAATTGCTCTGTCTTTAAACTAACATTTGGATAACGGCGATCAAATAAATCTTTAAAGCCCCAATGTGTTGTAGCTAGACGTTGATCTAAAATCCCAGCCTCTGCTAAAAAGAAATTACCCGTACACATACCGACAATCATCCACTGTTGTTGGTTTGCATATCGAATAAAGTCTATTACTCCTTGCTGTTGGCTAACAATCTGTTCAATAGAAGCCCCTATCGTCGGAACAACGATGACATCCGTAGCTTGAACCGCATGAAAGGCGATGTCAGTCTGAATCTGTATACCGTTTATACATTGAATAGCATCTCCGTTTAAACTGGCAATTTGGACTTGAAAGAGTCTCTGAACATCTTGGTTCTGAATACGATTCCAACTGGCTCCAGTCATTGAAAATAAATCAACAATACAGGTCAAAGCTGAAGCCAAAGCACCATCAAACCCAACCACGGTGATTTTAATCATGAATAAAAATGCTGTAAGAATAATAATGTCATTTATAGCACTGATGATGTCATTTTTGACAAGTCTTATATTGATATTTTTTGATTAAGCTCGTTTCAAAATAAAAGTATTTAAAAAGGAATTTTTATGTCTACATTGATTCATGCTAAAGATCTCAACTTTTTGCTCTATCAAGTTTTCGAAGCTGAACAGTTAACTGAATTAAACCGCTACAAAGAACATGATAAAACCACATTTGACAGCATATTAAATACCGCACAAGGTATCGCAACAGACTATTTTGTCCCGCATAATGCCAAAGCCGATCAAAATGAGCCTATTTTTGATGGCGCGAATGTCAAAACAATTCCTGAAGTTAAAATTGCATGGCAACAATATGCTGCTTCAGGTTTATTGTCTGCGCAGCATGATTATGAGCATGGTGGGATGCAACTTCCCACTTTAATACATATGGCATGTCATGCATTTTTTATGTCCGCCAATCCTTCTACAGCAGCATATCCATTTCTCACTGCTGCAGCAGCGAACCTGATTCAAGCGTTTGCTGCACCTCAACACAAACAAACCTTTTTACCCGCAATGTTTGATGGTCGATTTGCTGGAACAATGGCACTCACGGAACCAAATGTCGGTTCTTCATTGGGTGATTTGACCACCAAAGCGATTCCGCAAGCAGATGGTAACTATCTGATCAAAGGTCAGAAAATGTTTATTTCTGGTGGTGATCAAGATATTACTGAAAATATTGTTCATTTGGTTTTAGCAAGAATTCACGGTGCGCCGCAAGGCGTTAAAGGAATTTCACTGTTTATTGTGCCAAAGTTTAAAACGTATTTAGATGGTTCTGTAGCAGAATCGAATGATGTCCATTTGAGTGGTTTATTACATAAAATGGGCTATAGAGGGACAACTTCGACTGTGCTTAGCTTTGGTGAAAATGATCAATGCCAAGGTTATCTGATTGGACAAGCTGGTGATGGCTTAAAATACATGTTCAAAATGATGAATGAAGCACGCGTTGGTGTAGGTCTGGGTGCAGCAATGATTGGTTATCGTGGCTATTTAGAATCTTTAAACTACGCAAAAAATCGACCACAAGGTCGATTGGCTGATGAAAAGGACCCATCCAGCAAACCTGTCAATATTATTGAGCACAGTGATGTAAAACGAATGTTATTGGCACAAAAGTCTTATGTAGAAGGTGGATTGGCCTTATGCTTATTTGCTGCACGTTTGATTGATGAACATCAGGCAGCGGACAATACAGACAGCGCGATTCTTTTAGACTTGATTACACCAGTCGTGAAGTCATTCCCCTCCGCCTATGGTCCCAAAGCCAATGATTTAGCAATACAAGTGCTTGGCGGTGCTGGATATACAAAAGACTATCCTGTCGAACAATGCTACCGTGATAATCGCCTCAATCCGATTCATGAAGGTACCTATGGCATTCAGTCCTTGGACTTATTGGGGCGTAAACTATGGCAACATGATCAACAAGGCTTAAAAATACTGTTGCAACGTATTCATCAAACGCTTGATGAAGTCAGTGATGATGCTGCCCGCGAAATTGCTACGATATTCTGTAAGCATTTAGCCACGATTGAAAAAACCACCAATATACTCGGCGCTGCACTTAGACAAGGCAAAATCAAACAAGCCCTTGCCAACTCAGCACTCTATCTCGATATGTTTGGAAAGTTACTGGTTGCTTGGTTATGGCTTGAGATGGTCAATAAAGCAGTAAAAGCGTTTAAAGAATCAACGCATCAAGAGGATATAGATTTTTTAGCTGGAAAAATTCAAGCAGCACGTTATTTTATAATGTGGGAACTTCCTGAAATTGAACATCAAGCCAAACTTCTAATCAGCTTCGATGAGACATGTTCAATGATGCAAAATGACTGGTTTTAAATTCAAAACGGTTTAATGAAAGCACCTTAACTGCATAGCTAAGGTGCTTTTTTAATAGGTATTTAAGTTATTTAAACACTTTAAAACGCACAGCATCATCCATATATGTTTTTTCTGATGCGTCAGCTTCAATTGAACCAAACACCAACTGCGCACGAAGTTTCCAATTTTTAGGAATATCCCATTCAGCATGAACTTGTTCATCTACAATAGGATTATAATGTTGTAAAGAAGCACCTAAGCCATCGCTATTTAAAGCTGCCCATGTTGCAAACTGTGCAATCGCGGTAGAATGTTCTGCCCATACTGGAAAGTTATCGGCATAAGAAGGAAATTGCGCTTGCAAATCTTTCACGACATCTTGGTCTTCAAAGAATAATACTGTTCCAAACCCTGCAATAAAACTATCCATTTTTGCTTCGGTTTTTAATGCACTTGCTTCATCTTTAGCATAAGTTTTGAGTTGGGCTTTGACAAAATTCCAAAATTTTTCATGTTCAGCATTAAACAAAATCACCGCTCGAGAAGATTGCGAGTTAAAAGACGATGGGCTTTGTTTGATTGCTTGTTGAATGAGATCAGAAAGATATTCTGGAGAATGATTGACATGACGTCCAATCGCATAAATAGTACGGCGTTTATGAATTAAATCTAAAAAAACATTCGACATGAATTAAAATCCTTGGATATATCCTCGGGAAAATCCGATAGCACTAAAAATATTGTGAAGATATTTTAAAAAATCATTAATTTCAATGAATTGATAAAATCTGAAGTATTACAACATAAATAAGTGACTTATGAATATCTGATTTCGATATAAACTTTGAATCAAAACAAATCATCAACATTAAGTACTCTTCGATCACAGACCAATGTTTTCTTAATGGATTCATTTGATTTTTATCAGAACAACATGTTTGCTATTTATACAATTTTTCATCTTTATTACACATAAGTATCTTATTTTTAAATAGTGTCCTTATAATCTTCTGTAATCAAAAGTTGTAAGTTTTTATACCGCTTTAAAAAATCAATGAGTTATAAATGAAAGTCTTAAATTTAATGGGTCTACTCAGTTCAATCTTTATTCTTTTTTTTATTATCTATTCATTATAGCCACTTAATATAATCAGCCCCTAAAATGACACCGTTATAAGTTCAACAAGAACAGTAATGACTGTCCTTGTGAACGATGATGTACTTTCGAGATTTAATTAAAAATGTGCATTTAATACCTTTGCTGATACTGTATTTTTCCAAAGCTCACGTAATGTCGGCAAATAAAATTTTTCACCAAGATCAATCAACTCAGCATCAATCAAGGCATGTGTTTCATGCATAAATAAATAATCTAGCTCAACCGTAGACAATTGCTGCTGTTGTTTGGCAAATTCTTTACGCTTGGCTTGTGCTTGTTTAAGCAGTTGATCAGCAAAATCCTTGGTTTTATATTGACTGATTGCCTGTAATCTTAGTTCGATCACGCCCCAACCTGTCAATAGTTTTTTAAAGGTTTCAAAGTCTTCACTGGTCGACTCCCATGTCATTTTTTCTAGATCTTCATCTTCTGGGAGTACAGGAAGTAAAATTTCCATCACACTAGGAAAAATCTTTTTGAAATTTAGAATAAATTTAACAGGATGTTCACCAGGATAATCTTTAAACTGAACATGTTTCTGGACATCTGTTAAATAAATAGACAACATTAAAAAATCCTTAGTTAAGACACTGTTTCAAATGATTTATTCATAAAATATAAAAATACAAATAAGTAAAGAACAGCAAAAAATGCAATCTCACAATTATAACAGTATATTCGATTCTAATTTAAGTGTTAAAAACTCTTTTAGGCATTTTGGATGATTAAAAAACCATTGAGTAAGATGATTTTTTAATCCATCCGATTGAACTTTTTTGCATTTCGTGTCTGTTAGCTCAACAAGCTAAAACCATGACCAACAGACTATTCAAGCCATATTTAGATATTTTTTATGCGAAGTCTATGCTTGAAATTCGACTCAACACAGTAAGGATTTTTTCAAATTAAAACTCAGTACAGGATTAAGATAAATCTCGGAGTAATTGCTCTAAATTCTTTTCACCTATCTTGGTCTGAGCGCCCGCCTTTAAACCTCCACGAATTAATTTTTCAGCATTGGGAAGTGCAAATAGATCTGCCCATGCCTCGTGTTCACGTAGTAATCCTTCGCTCAGATTCACGGTCGAAACTGCTTTTTTCGTCGCAGCAATCACACCTTCTGGTAAAGCAGCAATATTCTTGGCAAGACGATTCACAAAAGCATCCAGTTCATTTGCAGGCAATGCACGATTCACCCAACCATATCGTTCTGCCAACTCAGCATCTACGAGTTCTGCACCGAGGATCACTTCTAGCACACGTCCACGCGTCATACATCGTGACAAATACTGTGTTGCGCCACCTCCAGGAATAATCCCCATTAATGCTTCACATTGGGCGAGTCCTGCACGTCCAATAGCAGCAAATGACATATCCATTGCAGCCACGAATTCAGCACCACCTCCACGGGCAAGACCTTCGAGCTTAGCGATGGTTACTTGAGGTTGTCTTCGAATCATTTCTCCCAAAGCTTGAAAAGGATTTAAACCATCAGGAGTATCTTTTGCAATCTCATCAAAAGCATTTGGCTCATCAATCAATGTCATGTCTACATGGGCAATGAAAAAATCAGGATCAGCACTTTGGAATACAATGGCACGACTCAATGGATCATCACGTACCTGTATTAAAAATTGCTGAATCTCACTCATCAAAGCAACATCTAACACATTGACTGGAGGATGGTTGATGCTCACCGTTGCAACGCCCTGTGCATACTCAATTTGGAGTGTAGAATAATTTGATGTATTCATAATAGACCTTGTTTTTTAGCATGAATAAGCATGGTATCCAATGTATACTAGGTGTCAATTACGCACCTTAAACATCCTAAGTATGCTGGAGTATACCGATGAGCACTGAACCAAGTCCGATCTATCGTGCCGATTGTCCTAGCCGTACCATTCTTGATCAAATCGCAGATAAATGGTCTATGTTGATTTTAATGGTTTTAGACGAACCGCATCGATTTAATGCGATTAAGCGACGTTTGGATGGTATTACCCAACGTGTTTTGACACAAACACTTCGTAAGCTTGAGCGAAATGGCATGGTGACACGTACAGTCATAGATGGAAAAATTCTTGGCGTGGAGTATGCTTTGACACCGCTTGGTCAATCGCTGAAAGCGCCTTTTAGTGCCTTATATGATTGGACTGTAGAAAACATGGAAATGATTCAAGCGTATCAGTCTGATTATGACAGTAATGATAAATCAGTCATTAAATGAGAATCACTAAATGAGAATGAACAATGTGATTAGATCTATGATGAAAAAATGCTGAATTAACCAATTGAGTATTCAGTCCATTCATCATCAGTACAAATTAAACCAAGCAGTTTTTGATTTGATCGTTTTAATATATCAAACTAATGCTTAAATCATAAAATATCATGGATGCTAAATCGCTAAATGAATCGCTGTGATCAAATTACTAACATTAAATATCATAATCTTACAAACACTCCCTATAATTTATTGTAAATCTTTTTAAAAAATCACCATCGGCATTGTTGAGTTGATAAATAAAATTGCCACGTGTCGTTTTTTTAAAAACTTCTGACTCAAGTAAGTCATCTTTTTTACACATATTTTGCTTAATCAAACGCTGATATTTTTGATCATCAAATTTTTTTGTTAAATCTTCTGTAGACTTAATATCTTTCATATCAGATTCAATCCACAATCCATCGCTAATCAGCATAATTCGAGAAACAACAAAGTCACGTTCTGATTGATCCGTGGCAATATTCTTAAAATTGTGATTAATTGCTTTAACCAACATGTTGTAAACATTGAGATCAAGGATATTAAATTGCTCATCAACTGCCCCACTTTGTAAAAAAGGTTGGTCTAATGGGCTTTGAGCATTTAATTCAGCACTTATTGATAGGCTGAGTAAGAAAAATAAATAACGCATTGTTTGTTCTCATTATTTAAGGCGTTGTTTAAACCATTATTCTATTCATATAGAGTTCATCTATAGAATATTTATAACACATGCTAAAGACATGATGAATCTATTTATATCAAACCGCCATCATGAATTTTGGCTCAGTCTTAGCCCACTATTCCAACTAATTTACTGCGTTTTTTTTATTAAAGAACATCTGTATAGTATCCCTGACCATTGAAGAGAGTGGTCAACACGACAATAAAGAAAGTGGATACTGACCTGCAGGAAGCAGGTCTATTTTTTCCATTTACAAGAAAATTAACATTAATTTCATCTGAAAATTCCTTGATATTTACATAAAAATATATGATTAAGCGTGTTTTATGTAACAATCAAAGCTCCCTCCTTAAAAAGAGAATCAAAGATGGAGTCTGTTCGACTTTTATATGTTAGTAAAATTGCTAGAGTAGATTCAGGTTTAAAGCAAAATTTAATCAATATCTTAGACGAAGCAATTGATTTTAATTATCGTAATGGAGTTACTGGTGTGCTCTATTATGGACATGGATATTTCGTCCAATGTTTAGAGGGAAATAAAAACATCATTGATGATTTATTTTATAATCGAATTGTCAAAGATGAACGGCATATCAATTGTGAAATCTTATATTATGCAGAAAATCAGACATGCTTATTTTCACAATGGACGATGAAATTTTCCCCAATCAATAAAAAGATTTCAGAATTTTTTATGCAGTATCATTTAGAAGCGTTCAATCCTTACTTACTCACTGACGAAACAACAGAAAAATTTATATCTATTTTGGCTTGTGAACCTGAATATCATGTCAACGAGTTTGTTGCATAAGCCTCTTTTGTGACAGAACCACCACATGATTTTTAATCATAGAGGTGGTTTTTCAGACTGAACTTAAATTGTTTTCTCTTGATCTATTCAAAGTTGCCGCTGTCTTTCCTCTTCATTAATTCGTTCAAGACGCTTTGACCAATATTGGAAGGCATATTGATATTTGGCAAAAAAAGCAAAAAACATAAAGGTTAAAGCAGGTTTTAAAACAATTTGTTCTGCTTCACCCGTTACCCTGTCATAAATACTTTGACCTAGAGATAAAAAAGTTAAAACCATAAACATAAAAAAGCTTAATCTTAAAAAATTATCGAAACTTTTTCCTTTAAACATTTTATCAAACATAATTAAGAATACATCTCATTATCATATAAATTATAAGTATAAAATATTTAAGGACTTTTACAAGCTCTATAGATTTACGGCGTAGGATTTCTCAAAATTTTCTTTAAATTTAACTTGCTACGTAAAGTTTCATATACTTACGTGCCTCACGCTTCAACTACATTTTTTCACACAACAAATAGAATAATGCTTCATGATAAAAAATAAGCACTTAATTAATTTGAGGTTAATGAATATGTCAATCGATAACAATCATTCTCCAACTGAAGAAAGAATTGAGAAAGCACAAGAAAAGCGTCGTATTCCGAAATATATTTTATTTATAGTTGCATTATTTTTAATCGCAATTATTGTCTATATGCTCTCTACATGGCGAGGTTAAGCGGATAAGCATTGTTTTTAAATTTCTAAACAACCAACTCAACATAGTCATGCGCTATTCAACATTGATATTTATTGTATAAAAAAGGGCTAAAAATTTTTAGCCCTTTTTTAAATTTTTTAGCTACTTAACGTTTGGATGTACCATTTTTTCAGGTTGAACCACTTCGTCAAATTGTTCTGGAGTGACAAAGCCTAGCTCTACAGCGACTTCTTTTAAGGTTTTATCTTCTTTATAAGCAGTTTTCGCTACTTTTGCTGCATTTTCATAACCAATGACAGGATTCAGTGCAGTCACCAGCATCAACGAGTTATGTAAAAAATAATCAATTTTTTCACGATTTGGTTCAATGCCTGCTGCACAATGCTCATCAAAACTATTACAAGCATCACCAAGCAACTGCACAGATTGAACAAGATTATATGCAATAACAGGCATATACACATTTAACTCAAAATTACCTGCCGCACCTGCAAAATTGATCGTTGTATCATTCCCCATCACTTGTGCAACCACCATCGTCATTGCTTCACACTGCGTAGGATTCACTTTGCCTGGCATGATACTTGAGCCTGGTTCATTTTCAGGAATACGCAGCTCACCTAAACCACAACGAGGACCACTCGCCAACCAGCGGATATCATTGGCAATTTTATTAAGACTCGCAGCTAAAGTTTTTAATGCGCCTGACGCGAATACAGCTGCATCACGCCCTGCAAGTGCTTCAAACTTATTAGGGTTGGTAATAAATGGAAGACCAGTTAATTTAGCTAATTCTTCAGCAGCTTTTTCGGCATAGTCAGGATGAGCATTTAAACCTGTTCCTACGGCTGTACCACCTAACGGCAACTCATATAGCCAAATCAAAGCTTGCTGTAAGCGCTTTAGTCCATGATCCAGTTGCGACACATAACCACTGAACTCCTGCCCAAGCGTCAGTGGTGTAGCATCTTGTAAGTGTGTACGACCAATCTTGACAATGTCATTAAATTCTTCAGATTTACGATGCAATGTGTCACGTAAACGTTTGACTGCTGGAATGAGTAATTCATTGATTTGTAATGCAGCAGCCACATGGATCGCTGTTGGAAATGAATCATTGGTAGATTGGGCACGATTGACATGATCATTAGGATGAACAGGTTTTTGTGAACCTAAAGGATTACCAAGTTTTTGATTGGCAATATTGGCAATCACCTCATTACAGTTCATATTGCTTTGTGTACCAGAACCCGTTTGCCAAACTACTAAAGGAAATTGACTATCCCAATTTCCAGCAATCACTTCGTCAGCTGCTTCTACGATATATTGGGATAATTCTTGCGGAATTTGATTGAGGCTCGCATTGGTAATCGCTGCGGCTTTTTTAACAAATCCCATTGCTTTAATCATAGGACGAGGCATATGTTCGGTGCCGATCTTAAAGTTTTCTACACTGCGTTGAGTTTGTGCTCCCCACATCGCCTCACTAGGAACTTCAACTTCACCCATTGTGTCGTGCTCAATACGTGTCTGCATTTTCAACCTCTCAATCGTCCGAATTTAATTTTCAAGTGACAGCTTATAATGTGATCATCTTTATGCAATGAATACAAGCCATTACCCCAGCGAAATCTTATGCTAAACAAATAGGCAACCAATGTAAATGATAATTATTTACAATTATGCATTTTCTACATATCAACAATTATTCAAGGTATTTTGGTAAAAACGCCATTCATCTTGAATCATTTGTTTAAGTGAGCGTTTTGCCTCCCACTTTAAAACATCTAACGCTTTATGGCTATTCGAAGCCACTTGATCAAGTTCATGTATTTGGTAAACCGCATCAATTTGATGAATTTGCTGTGCAGTTACATCCTCGATCGTATTGATTAAATCTTGAATCGAACTTACAGTCCCTGAAATATCAAAACTTTCACAGACATTGTTCTGCTCTTGTAGCCAATAGATACTGGACTGGATCGCATCACAAACATCAAGTACATGTACAAAACTACGCTCAGTGGTTTTATCTTGGGTATTGGCGTGACGGTGAACTTCAATCAAATCTCGCTGTTGTGCAGCGACCTGCAATGCTAATGGAACAATATTTTTCGGTAGCGGAGTGACAAACTCCCCCAATACACCATGTTCAAAAGCACCAACCACGTTGGATACCCTAAGCGTTGCAATTTTCCATTCCTGATCCGTTCTAAAGGTGTCCTTGATGATTTCTTCAATCATCTGTTGAGATTTAATATAAGGATTCGGATAAGAATAATTAAAAGCAATTTCTTCGTTTAAATCTAAACTCGATTGTGCATAAACCATAAGGCTAGAAAGATGAACCAGACTTCTGACCCCTGTGCGTTGCATTGCTCGCAATAAACTCATAATACAACTGACATTGTCATTATAATATTCAAGAGGTTTCAGATTAGATTCTTCAATGGATTTGAACCCTGCACAATGTACAACGGTATCTATTGAATATTGTTCAAATACTTTATTTAGTGCAGGAGTATTACGAATATCAATTTTGACAAATGGGATATACATTCCTGTAATAAATTCTAAACGCTCTAAACACTGCAGATTTGCATTGGCTAGATTATCAACAATGACGACCTCTTGCCTTTG
Source organism: Acinetobacter bereziniae LMG 1003 = CIP 70.12 (assembly GCF_000368925.1). Classification (GTDB taxonomy): domain Bacteria; phylum Pseudomonadota; class Gammaproteobacteria; order Pseudomonadales; family Moraxellaceae; genus Acinetobacter; species Acinetobacter bereziniae. Next base: position 61,282 of record NZ_KB849755.1, read on the forward strand.
AGCTAGCAAACTTAAAACCACATGCGAGCCTATAAAGCCTAAACCACCAGTCACTAAAATCATTGTATAGATACTCCTTTTAAAAATCAATTACTTGCATAATTTCGGTGTTTATTTGGTGCGTTCATTAATTCATCCACTAGCCAGAAAAACTAAAACCAACTTAAATATCCTTAACTTATTAACCTACATGATCATTAATTTAATCTTACCGCCTTACAAATATAGTGTGTGTTGCAGTTCAGTTATGGTTGGAAATATAAAATCCACATTTCATCCACTTTTACAAAAAATACCTTATATTGGAAAAATAGCCGTAGACCAATACTTTTATTTTTGTGATAATTCGCCCTTTAGATTAATTAAAAAAAACACATAAAAACAAAAGTTTATTAAATTAAAAAAGTTTAGTAAAACTTGATATCAAGTTTGGTCAAAGTAATATTTTGCAAATTAAACAAATCCACAGTGAATTCTATAGATATAAGGGATATTGTATTTATACATAACATTCCGTTTTTTCATATCGAGAATAAAAAATGTGCTCTAACTATGAAATTCCTAAACGAAGTGCCCTCACCCGACTTGATGTCGAGGTTGGTCCGTTAGATTTGGAATTAAAACCGCATATTTACCCAGGGTATCATGCACCAATTATCATGAAAGATTTTGATTTGGATTTCGGTAAGTTTGGGCTTTTGCCCGCTTGGGCTAAAGATTTTAAATTCAGTTCTTATACTTATAATGCAAGAACTGAAACTGTCGCTGAAAAACCGAGTTTCAGACACGCATGGAAGTACAGTAAATTTTGCTTGGTACCCGTCCAAGAATTTTATGAACCTAAGTACATAGATGGCAAAGCACACTGGTACACAATAAAGCGTGAAGATAATCAGCCTTTTACAGTTGCTGCTATTTATGATGATGCTGTAATTAAAGACTCAAAAGTCAGATCGTTTTCGATGCTTACGATCAATGCAGATCATCACCAATTCATGAAGCAATTTCACGCTCCGACAGATGAGAAGCGTTCAATCATTGTCATCCCAGAAAAATATCGCAAAGACTGGCTCAATGCCGACAATGAACATGCTCACGAATATTTCTTTGAGCTTACAGACGAATATGTAACATTTTCACGTGACCATTCATCTGAATCAGTCAAACAAAATGACCTCTTCTAATTTAGTATTGATTATCCACAGCATTTAAATTTGAAATTTCATTTATTACATTTTAAAATCTTGATTATGTAACATATTCAAGTGGTGTAATTTATGAACATTAACCTAGATGTCAGCTCATCAAAAGAAAGACTTATGAGTCTAAAGAATGTAAATCTAGACCACTTGAAAGGTTCTAAAATCATTGATATTAGAGAGCATTCTTTAAAATCTCAGCATATTCCTGACATATCAAAAATCTCATCATTTCAAGCAATAACTAATGCTTCAATCCCCTTAGTTTTAAACAAAATTGCTGCCGGTTTTCCCTCCCCAGCCGAAGATTATATTGATAAAACTGTCGATATGAATGATCTATTGATCTCAAACAAAGATGCAACTTTTATTGTCCAGGTTGAGTCTCTTTCAATGAAAGATGTGGGAATTGAAGTTAACGATTACTTAATTGTTGATAGAAGCATTCGCTCTCAACATTATGATATTGTCGTTGCATTCATCGACAATGATTTCACCGTGAAAAGATTGATGATTACACAACAAATGTCACATCATGAATTGTTTGATATTTTTCAGAAGCAATATGATTTTAAAGATTTACCAGCCGTTTGGCTCAAACCTGAAAACATTGAGTATCAGCCAATACTTCCTCGATCAGAACAAGAATTGGTAATTTGGGGTGTTGTCACCAAAGTTATTAAGAACTTCAAATGAAACATGAAGAAAAGATATTTGCACTTATTGATATCAATAATTGCTATGTCTCGTGTGAACGTTTCTTTAATCCAAAGTTAAACAATGTCCCAGTCATAGTTTTATCTAATAACGATGGGTGTGCAGTTGCCCGAAGCAATGAAGCCAAGCAAATGGGAATTAAGATGGGGGTTCCTTTATTCCAGATTAAAGATGTTGTACAGAAAAATCATGTTCAAGTACTTTCGAGCAACTATGCAATATATGCGGAAATGTCACGCCGATTTCATTCGATACTTGCAAGTTATGTGGCTCCACACGAACAAGAAATTTATAGCATAGATGAATGCTTTCTAGATCTTACAAGCTTTAAACATAACTATGATTTGGTGGAATACTGCCAAGGTATGCGAGAACGTATTCAGGAGTGGATCGGTTTGCCTGTTTCAATTGGTATAGGAAGATCAAAGACAGAAGCAAAAATCGCCAATAATATGGCAAAGAAAGGGAAAAGATTTAACGGAGTGTGCGATCTAGCAACCATGGACCCGAAACATCGAGATTACTTTTGGTCGCTTGTTGAGGTTAGTGAAGTATGGGGTGTAGGGAGAAAGCAGAATAAAAAACTTAATGAAATGGGGATTAAAACGGTACTGGATTTATCTAATGCGAACCCACCAATCATGGGTAAGATGTTCACAGTATGCATGCAGAGAACAGTTTTAGAGCTTCAAGGTATCTCTTGTATGCAAATTGATGATCAACCCAAGCCTAAACAACAGATTGTTGCAAGCAGATCATTTGGCGTCAAAATCACAGAGCTGCAGGACTTGAAAGAAGCAATGTCGAAATATGTTCAAGATGCCGTAGGTCGATTGAGAAAGGAAAAATTATTATGTGGTGTGATCACAGCTTTTGTTCAATCTAATCCTTTTGATGCTTCTGTGCCGTATTACAGCAAAGCTCAAACATACAAATTTTCAGAACCTACTGATTGTGTTTTAGATCTGGTTGAAGTCGCTTACTTGTTATTAGAGAAAATTTATAAGCCTGGCATCAAGTATAAGAAATGTGGTGTTTTTTATTCAGAGTTAATTCTGAAATCAAATCATATCCCCGACCTTCTTTCAGATCATCAAACTAGAATTACGAATGAAAGCTTAATGAAAGCTTATGAAGAAATACAAACAAAGTTTGGCAAAACCAAAATTTCAGTTGGTCCATGCTATTTTAAAGATAGAAAATGGTCTATGAGTCGAGATATGCTTTCAAAAAACTATTTTACAAAAAACGGATTAATTAAAGTTAAGTAGCATTAAAAAATTTATTTAAATTTATTAGCAAAAATAGCCCTTATAGGGCTATTTTTGTTCATGGTTATCGAGTTACTCTATCCCAAGCATCTTTAACCGCATGTTTTGCTTCTTCCCATTTCAAACGAGACTCTCTTTTGGTTTTTTCCCATTGAAGTTTTAAATCTGCTTCGACTTCTTCAAACTTTGTTTCATAAGGGTAATTGCTTCTAGAGATGTACCCTAATTGATATGCATCACGATAATCACGATCGTAGTCAACATCATCATATAAGTTAATAGTATCTTTGTAGTAAGGTCGAGTGTTATAGGTTTCGCGCCAATAAACGTCTTCATCTGTTGGATTTACAGCTTCAGAAATGCTTTTTCCAGCTAATCCTCCAACAACTGCGCCTACTACTCCACCGACTGCAGCACCTACTGGTCCACCAACAGCTCCAATAGCAGCTCCACTAACCGCACCACCTGTTGCTCCTACACCAGTACCAACCGGGTGTGCACCTGGTTCACCAGAAATAGGATCGGCATTTAATTGCTTACGTTGCTCTTTAGTCATATTCTGAACAACTTCATTATTAATATTAGAATTTGACATATTTAATCCTCTATTTTGTTAAAGTTTTTAAATCCAACTAATCATTCAACGAAGACAATCGTAGAGTAAATATTTATTATAAATATTAATATTTGTTATATTCTTTAGATAGGTTTGTTTAAAACAATAGTTCTATGAAAAATTAAAAATTATTAAAACCCTTATATCCATTGATTGACGACAATTATCTAAAAATTTCATAAATAATATAAAATTACAATACAACAAATTTAAACATCATTCTTCATCAATCAAACACAAATCACAATAAAACATGTACTTAAAGTATTAATTACTAACAATTAGATATAAATTACTCAAAAATTGAGTAATAATTTAATTATCATTAAAACATTTAAAAGAGATGGATCCGGAAATTTGAACAACTCCTATAAGTGATACTCTGCTCCTCAAATGATGTTATAAACATCAATATATGGAGTATTTTATGGCACGTAGACCAAGAAGAAATCATTCAAATGATTTTAAAGCTAAGGTAGCACTTGCTGCGATCAAAGCAGAAAAAACACTTGCTGAATTGAGTTCTGAGTTTGATGTTCATCAAAACCAAATTATTGACTGGAAAAATCAATTGATCTCAGCTTCCTCACAAGCTTTCGATCAATCAAAAGCTCCATCAGAACCTCCCATTGATCTTAAAAAGTTACATGCAAAAATCGGTGAGCAGGCATTAGAAATTGATTTTTTAGAAGGTGTGTTGAAGAAACTGGGCCGCTTCAACCACAAAAGTTAATCGATCACTCACTTCAGATTTCAGTATCTAAACAAGCTAAGTTACTGAAAGTCTCTCGTGGTTGTTATTATTATCGCCCAAAACCTGTTAGCTCATCAGATCTGAAGCTGATGCGATGTATTGATGAATTACATATGCAATATCCTTTTGCAGGCAGTCGTATGATGCGTGATTTGTTGAATCGTCAAGGACATCATATAGGACGACGTCATACACGTACTTTAATGAAGAAAATGGGTATTCAGGCGTTATATTGCAAACCAAATTTAAGCCAGGCTAATCAAGCTCACCGTAAATATCCATATCTGCTCAAAGGATTGGCTATTCAGCGCAGTAATCAAGTGTGGTCTACTGATATAACGTATATCCCTATGGCAAAAGGCTTTGTTTATTTATGTGCTGTGATTGATTGGCATAGCCGCAAGGTACTTGCGCATAGGGTATCGATTAGTATGGAGGTGGATTTTTGTATTTCGGCTTTAAATGAAGCGATTGAAAAATATGGATCACCTGAAATATTGAATACAGACCAAGGCAGTCAGTTCACCAGTGATGCATTTATTGATGTATTGAAATCAAATGGCATTCAAATCAGTATGGATGGTAAAGGTCGATGGGTAGATAATGTGATGGTTGAACGATTATGGCGGAGCGTTAAATATGAAGAGGTGTATCTCAAAGCTTATAGCAGTGTCACAGATGCGAAAAAGCAATTGAGTGCATATTTTGAGTTTTATAATCTGAAACGACCTCATTCGAGTCTAGACAAAATGACACCAAATGAGTTTTACTATGATCAGCTACCCCAACAAAACAAGGTGGCTTAACTAGAGCGGAATATCACTTATAAATACGCTTTTAGTTGTTCAAACAAGTGGAACCACCTCTATGCTGTATCTAAGAATAATAAATTTTATCATTATCGTTGATACTTATCACTGTAAACACAAATTCTTTAAATTTTATTTTTTGATTGATTGAGACCGTTTCAAGCTCATCCCACAACTCAATGAAAAAAAACTCAGATGTTTCTGAGTAGATCCAAACCGAAAATTCATTTTTCTCCTTTGTAAAAGAATTGAAGATTATATCTTTTTTCTTAACAATTTTATGTAATTTAAATTCCGCATCCTGTAGAACTAATTGATATATATTCAAAAGATACTGCCTTATAGATTCAAAATACAATATACACCTTTTAAATATTTAATACAGCTTAATTATATTAATTTATTATTAGTGATAAATTTCAATGGCTTAGAGTTTAGAATTTCAGAAATTTTTCCTTTCGCTTGTTTTGTTTTTTTAATATTTTAAATTCCAAAACTATTACTAAGAACAAAGCCTTATTTAATTACCTAATCTTTATACCCTTCAAAGCTTTAAACTCAAAGTTTTTGTACTCATATGAACACCCCATTAAAAAAGCCTGTTACCAGACTTAATATTAGATTATTTCTTAAAGAAAATATCTATAATGACTTAAAAAAATTCATCTGAAAAGATTTAATAATCTTTAAGAAATTTTAACAATCTTAAAAATTTTACCACTTAATGTACTTTGAAAAAACATTTCAAAGCTAGGTCGTATGTCTTCACCTTCAACTGTAATATATTTTACATTAGAAAAACATTGAGTATTAGCAAAATAATTATCTACCGTTGCTTGAATGAGATATTTAATTCCAAACTGATCTTTAACACTTATATTTTGTTTATGCATAGCGATATCCTAATAAAATTATGGTAGAAATAATTGATCTGCCTAAGTATTCAAAAAATAATCGTGTTTTATTTAAACAACTCTATGATTTAATTTAAATAATTGATTTATAGAGGTGTAGAAGGTACGTCCATCTAAATTTAAATCAACTTCAATTCCAGAGGAAAGAAGAACTCTTTTGCCAACTTCAACCATTTTAAAACCTTCACGTGTGCTTTGTATTTTATTTAAAGGAATTAAAGACACAAGAATTTCTGTACCATTTTTAGATTTTGCAATTAAATCATTTATTTTTAACAATTTACATCCTAAATTTAAAATTATCGACAATCTTAAAATTACTAATAATAATTTTTAAGAGAAAATAAAAAGCACTAAATAGTGCTTTTATTTAGTACTGCTTTTAACTACTTATAGAGCAACAATATTTACAGCAGTTGGGCCTTTTTGACCTTGTGCAATACTGAATTCAACAGATTGACCTTCAGATAGCGTTTTGAAACCTGAGCTAGAGATTTCACTAAAATGAGCGAAAACATCTGGACCAGATTCTGGTTGAATAAAACCGAAACCTTTAGTTTCGTTAAACCACTTAACAGTACCTTTCATGATATTTGAATTAGACATAATAAATCCTATTTATTTTAAAATTTTAGTCATTTTATTGACTATCGGTAACATCGAAATAATAAAGAATGGAGCTTAAAATCTGAAAAAAACGAAGGATTATGACTAATACTGCGGTACTTAGAGAAGATTTACCAAACATAACTTTTTCTAGTTAAGTAAATTATATATGAAAAATAACAATAATCAAGTTTTCTTTTATAGTTATTTTAATTTTACTTATAGAATTGGATTGTTTTTAAACTTACACATTGAAAATTATATGTTTTTTACCCCCTAAAATCTAATATTATTTTTTACACGCAATAAAAACCTCATTAGTAAATTCTACTTTTTAATATTATTTATTTCCATCAATTATACTGACCAATATAATTCATAATGAATTTTTTGATAATTTATTAAAAATTACCAATTGTTTTTTAATAATTAAAATTTCATATGTCTTAATAAAGCAACTTTTAAGAACTGTTTTTGAAATATGTAATCCTTAACCTTCAATTATTTTTAATGTTTTAATTAAAGAAAACCCTCACTGAGAGGGCTTTATTCTTCGCAACATTTAAAGCGCTACACTCATTGTATTTGGCAAGAGTATCAATAATCCTAATTGTCATATGCTAATTTAAGTAGATTTAAAAAAAATATCTAAGCCTAACGTTGATTCCCTAAAGGGATCAAAGAGAATTTTTTCATTGCACTCAACAGCTTTTTCTAAAAATTTTATTATTTTTGAAATTTCATTTATGGAAACTGGATAAATTTCGATTAGCCTCTTAAACTCATTGATTAATTGATTTAGCTGTCTGTCACTAAATAAATCGTAGTCTACATAAGAAAGTTCAGAAATAAGTGGGAGTGTTTCTTCATCAGAAATTGAAACTAAAATATCTGCAAAATTTTTTGGAATCTGATAGGCGGATAGAGACTGTTGACCGTCTTTAACTGGATTAATTGTCCAAATATGAATTAAATACATAGTTAGAATTTTGCCTATAGCTTTTAATTTTCATGCTTTTATATCAGTATTTTATTTTGTATACAACATAATGATGATTATGCAAATTTACCCTCACTTAGAGGGCCACGCCTCACTCAATCTTTCTGCATCAGCTGCGTGTCCATCAGTTGATAGTGCTTTAGCTTAACTTCTCCCTTTCTTTAGGAATCATAAAAACGCGGGGAGGAAATTCCTTAAAATCATGATTTTTCAACTTATCAATACAATATTCCACATAGTAGCCTAGTCTCATTAGGAAGGTTAGAATACAAGAAAGGATTAAAAATTTCCTTAGAGCCTTATAAAAGTTTGAGTGAGTTCATGTTTGATATCAATGATGATTTAAGAAAAATTGAAAATACTAATTTTTTTTCTAAAATGGGAATTAACAATATCGATGATGATAGAGTTATTTTAATAGAAAATTTAGGTAAAGCTTTTTTAAGTCATTCAGACGAGGACTTTCAGGGAAAATATAACAAACTTAGATGGTTACCATCAAGTATTTCCCAAGAAGACCCATTTTACAAAAAACAAAAGAATACCTCAGAATTATTGAACTTGAGAAAATGTATTAATAAGAAAATTTTAAATGCAACAAGAGACATGAATAAGGAGTTGTTCATAATACCTCCACATGATTTTAGTCTTGCAGCTCGAGATTCAATTTGTTTCTGTTTCAGACAGTTAATGACTGAAAGATATTTACAATTAGGTCAAAAATGGGAGTTTATTGCTGAGTTATATTATTTAGGCCATTATCCTATTGGATATATTGACAATAAAATTGTAGCTATTTAAGCCTTATTCTTTATAAATCCATCACAAAGGCAAACTTGAATAAGCATAAAAACAATGAATTATATAATTTTAGAACTTTGGCCATGTGAGGTATGAGGTTTGGCCAAAGTAATATTTTGCAAATAATGCTTTAGGCTTCATTCACTTTGGTAGAAGTTACCCCACTCAACACTGGCAACTTATACCGCGACTCGGCTGGTCTATTGGTTTTACCATACCAGCGGAATTCCTGAAAATCTGACTCATTATATAGTGCATAACAAACCATATTTGACTGATTGCCGCCAATACAAACCAGCTTACCAGTTTTGATATCTCGACCAGCAACAAAGCATACATGACCACCACCGCTACGAGTTTTAATCGCTACGCAACCATAAGCAGGTTTTAATAGTTTAGAGCCATAATTGACATAATCTAATGCACGGTACCAGTGCTTTGGATATGCAATACCTGCAGTCTTCAGACACCAAGCCACAAAAGTACCACACCAAGGTGTTTCATCTTCTTGCCACCAAGCACCAAGCGATTTTAGCCATTTTAGGATTGTTGGGTTATGAGCTGTTTTGCTTGTGTTTTCTTTTAAGCCTAAATGCTTCTTGGCTTCAATCATCCAAGCTAAATCATTTGTAGTGGATACTGCTACCGATATCAGTGTATTGACACCTGTTAAATTCAACTGTGGTTCATGCAACTCAGGCTGTTTTTTCAAACGTGCTAAAATCATAGCAACACCAACAAAAGCGCCTACGTATTCTTTCCAATTTTCAGGAATTGAGTTTTTAATTTCCTGAGGAATCAGATTCCAAATCATTAAAAAGTGCTCAGAGAATAAGCTTAAGGCAAAAAAAATGGCGCTTAATGCGCCGATCTGTACTGATTTAAGTTTGTATGACTGTTTCCAGTTATCGATTAATTTCATTTGATACTCCACGTGTTTGCTTGACGTTTTAGCCAAGACTCAATAAATGTGCTTCCTAAAATCCCTAATGCCGATGCTATTGCAATCAATGCAAGAGGATTGATGTCAGGAATCTGTAAAACAATTGCTCCAGCGATTGTTGATGTTGCACCTCCTAAAATCGTTCGACCTATCGCTAAACGCCACGTCAGTTTTTCATCAGAGACAAGCAACTTAGCAAATCCAATACACAGCCCTACTACAAGAATGAGTAGAAAATTTTTCTCATGCTCCTGCATGAATCCCCCTAATTTTTGGCAATAAAAAAGCACCCGGTCGGGTGCTCATATTTGGTTAATTTCATACTTCTATCTGAACCACAGTGCCCTGCGGTGCAGATCTTTTGATTTCATTATTTGAGATAAATACTCGATCACCCGTTTTGTATTCAACTGAACTGGTGCACATCACTAAGCCTGAATTATCAGATACTAAGATTTTGTAATTTGGGTGATTTGATGAGGTGATTTCACCTACAAATTCTGGTGTTTTTGGCATTAAATCCATCAATCGTTTTAGTGCATTACTCATTGACTGTGCGCTCCACCTTAATTGATTGGCTCACAATAGCGTTAGTAAATGAAACACTTACAGCATCAACTATGCCCCACCACTCACCATTAAATGCCAAAATTTCACCTGGTACACACTCACCGATTTCATGAGTAATTGGAAAATCAAAATCATGAGATTCAACTTTGCCTGACTTAGCTAGCTTAGATTTACCAAATCCCCCCATACTTACAGCATTAAATAAAGGGTTACTTACTGGCTCCAATAAAATGTCACCTGCAGTATTGCGTCTACGGATTTGACCAACATTGCCGTTTCTAGGATTTGTTAAAGTGATTGCGTTAAAATCCAGCAACTCATCAAAACTATCACCATGTTGAATCACAATGCTTTCAGGTAAATTTCGATCATAGTCATCTAAATTTAAGGTATCCCAAAAAGTCTTTTTATAAAGTGGTCTGATTGAAAGTGTATTACTTCCCTTTTCACTATAAACAAAGCCACCCCCAGCTTCAGCGATAAGCTTAATCGCATCGATTGGCGCAAGATTCGTATAGCTCAAGCTTTCAGTTTCAACAATCCAGCCAAGCTCATCAATAAGCTGCCAATCCAATACAGTCTCACTGTTCACCCGATATAGTTCAGCTTGAACAAGTTGCACTGAAGTTCGTTCATTCTCTTGTAAGTAAGAGCGTACCGGTGAATATTTACTTTCAAGAAGTGCCGTTGGACTTCGTCCAGTTAAATTGTATGTAGTATCAGCAAACTTTTGAGATTTTGAATATTCTTCATACATCATCATGTGAATATTTCCATTCACATTAATTTTCAATACATCTCCTTTTTCAAGTTTTGTCATTTCATGCTCTGTGACAGTAAGACTGTATGACCAACACCATCGGCTACGATCTGTGTTGTAAGAGCCATTAAGCACCTTAATTTCTTCATTAGTGCGCGTATTAACAATCGATACGTCATTCACGATATACCACCAATTTTTATTAACTATTGAAGAGATACAATCATCAACACCAAAATTTAATATGAGATTGTGGGCATCAATTTCAGTGCAAGCACAAACAAAATTAAAATCTGTATCACCCTCAAACTGCAGTTTTTCAGGTTCTGGCCAAGGGGTAATAGAGTGCTTTCTATAATGTACTGGCTTGGCTTTATCCCAAACAAAGTTACAAGTCGTAACCAGCTCCAAACCCTTATCCCAATCGATTTGATATTGCATTTCAAAGTACTGAGCCACATCAAAACTACATGTAAACTGCTTACGTTTACGAACTAGCTCAACCCAATCTATAGACCTTTGAACAAGTAATTTATTGGACTCCTCAAAAACCAAAGATTTCGTTATTTTAATTCGTTCATTGTCTTGCCATGCTATGCATGAATCTGATTTCAATCCTGTAGATTCCTCAAAGATTAATTTAATCGAATGGCTGAGACTTGATGCTTGATCATGCTTTATCTTTGATTCATGAATAATGCTTAAACCATGGTCATAAAAAAAGGCACTATTGAGTGCCTTAAGTATTGGTTTTGAAAACTTGAGTCCTTTATTGCTCAATATTTGTTTAGTGAGTTGATAACTTGCACTAAGTTCAGCAAAGACACCCAGATTGAAGTTAATATCAAATTGTGCATTTAAGTTTGGGATGAAACTTGTATTAAAGTCAGCTTCAATTGTGCAGAACTGATCAATTCTAGTGGCTTCAATTATTGCAAGAAAACTTGTTGAGACTTCACACACTAGATGACTAATCTGACCTTGAAACACTTCAATTTCAGCACCAAACCCATTCTGTAGTTCAGCATCAAGAAGATTTAAAGTGAAGCTTTCAGCAAATATTTCTGAATTAAATGCTGTGTAGATCTCAGCAATTAATGAGGCTTCTTGAATCTCGTCTAAACCGAAATTTAATACAAGATTATGAGCATCAATGCTCTGAAGTTCATCTTTAAAATTAAGGTTAGTTTGCAATGGATCAGGTGGCGTATAGTTTGGCACATCTACACCCCTTTATTTATTGAAGCGTTGGTTTTAAAACAATGGAATTGAGCATTAATGTTGATCCAGCCACCAAAGTTGGATTGTTTAAAGTGATATGTGTGCCCACTTCAAAATCCGCAACCACTTTGCCTGCAGCAGAAAATAATCGAGCAAAAATAGCTGTACCATTTCTCAGTACGATTGCTGCATCAGTTTGCTGTAGCTCAATGCTGTCAGTATTTAATTTCTTAAAACAAGGCTTGGGCAATGTCATTGTAACCAGACGCTTTGATTCATCAGCTTCAATTGTTGTATTAGCAGGCTTATCACTACTATAAAAAACAAAGGTAGCATTTTCGCTACCTTGATCAATATAATTTGTCAGAGCTTGAAGTTGAGTTAGCCCAGCTTCAATTGATGGTATTACTGCACTCATTTCGCTTTCACTCCATCAGCAATTACAGCGTTATACTCTCGTTTGGGATCAAAAGCCGTTACAAAGCATTCAATTCCTACAGCTAAGTTTCTAAAAGCATATGAACCATCGGACTTGGATAAAGTGGTCCATAAAAGCTGTTTATTACTTCGCTTAAATACACAGACTTCTACACCTGGATAAATCACATTTAGCTTTTTGGTGCTCCCTTTGATTTGTCCAAAGCCTTGATCACTGTTAGCAACAGTAATAACCGGTCTTTGTAATTTCAGTATTTTATATCCAAGATTTTTAATTCTTTCGTAATTAGGATTGTACCCACCAACAAAAACCCTCATTATTTTAATCAATTTTAATCTCCTCAATAGGAAATGCTAAGAACGATGTTCTTGATCTATCCCCTCCACTTCCAGAATTTGAAATAACAATATTTGAGTTTAAATCTATATCTTTTGTAATAAGAGGTAGATTTGTTTTACCTAAAAGTGGTGCATTTGCATCATCACCGTACATACACATGTACGCACCATAACAAAATCCCAAATGTTGAGAAGTGGTTCGTTCAAAAATTTGCAAAGGCATTGCTGTAGTTGTATTAAATGAATCGATTGAGGATGATAAAACTGAAGATATAGCCTTATTGTTGCCGTCCGTTAACCCATTTAACAAGTAATTCTTATTTTCAAAAACTACTCGAATATTTCCAACTGTTGCATAACCATTATCACTGTAACTGTAAAAATTTCCGTAATTACTTTCACCATAAGAAACAGTAGTTGAGGTGGTTTTTCTTGCAATGATTACCGGGTAGCTTAAAGCATCATAATTTAAGGCAGCAACTGGCAGAATTGCATAAATTTCAATAGGGAATGGGGTTGCCCAGCAAGCTAATATTGCAAAATGATATAGGCTACCTACACACATAGCTTTGCCATAACTTGAATAACCTTGAGCATAGGTGTAGTTGTTTGCTTGGTTACTGGCTTCATATCCATCCCATCGTGGTAACCCCCAAGCACTAGGAGACATTACATCCTTGGTCAGTTGAAATGCATTCAGATCATTAATAAAACCTGTAGAAGAGTCAAAGGTTTTCCCAATACAAACAGCTATGGCATTACGATGATCAACATTATTTTGAAAACACAACCTTACAAATCGGTCAGTATCATCAATATGTTTCATCTTATAAACATGAATATTTGCTAGTTCATAAACTAGTTGCCAGCCAAGTGGTGCAACAGATGTAGTGAAACCACCCGAAATGGTTGTAGGCGCATTGTCTATCGTTAATGTAACAGTGTTGCTTGTTACACTATCAATCACATATTCGCCAGTTAAATTAACAGCATTTAACTTAAGTACCCGGTCTGCAACATAACCATGATTTACTCCATAAGTTAAGACAACTTGATTGCCTGTAACCACTACACTTGAGACAGTCTGTGTGTTATATCCTTGGGAAAGCATTTTTTTAAAGCGATCAGGGAACAGATTTTTAGAGCCTGCACAAAAATCCAATCCAACATCTGAAAAATCAAACATTTTGGTTTGCGTTTGCTTCATAGCCATTTTTATTACTCATAAAAAAGACCGCTTTAAGCGGTCATATTTGAACTAAGTTTAAATTACGCGATCAATGTCACCGCGTAACATGACTTGGAATTGATCTGTAAGCTCAGTTGGTTCTGATTGTTTGACTGTGCGTATTGCCCAGACTGGGTACATTGCTGAGATCGAGTTAAAGCGCAATACATTACTATTCGCCCAACCTGTACCCCAACCCTCTTTTTTAATCACAAAATATGGGACCAAAGTAATCGGATTGATTGGCGCAAAATCAGCATTTGTGCTTCCTGTACCCACTTCACCTGAATATTCACCCACACATTTAAAAGTCGTGCCACTAACAAACACAATCGCCCAACGTTCTTGGATTGCACCTTTATTCGTTATTTGGATTGGATAAATTGCATCATTGTAATTAGCAGAAATCGCACCACCAGATGCCTCATCTGCCCAAACATTATTCCACGTCTGCTGAACAAATTTTTGAGTGTAACGCGCCTGCATTTCATCAATAACCAAAGCCGATCCTACAATGGTATTTTCTGCATCATAGTTATGTGTAAGTTGCTTAGTAAATGTAAGCTGCCCATTGATCTGAACATCACGCAACAAACCCATATCTTGATAACGATATTGAGCTGTAAAAGGTGGTGTAAGCGCATTTACTGCAAAGTCACCAGATAATGTGAATTTGCCATAATCATAATCAACCACATATTGATCAAATGGAACTTTTACCCCTTTTGAGTCAATCAATTCACACCAGGAGATACGAATATCGGGTAGCTGATACGTTTTACCTGCCACATGATCTGGCATTGCATAATCCTTGCTCGCACTGACAACGCAAATCCCCCCAATTCTGAAAATTGGCACTCGTCCATCAAGCGGTAATCGAGTTGCTGATAATCCTAAAATCTCTGCATCTAAAGGGATATAGGTGTAAGCTACAGCGTTATATCTAGCAGATGAAGCGTCGATCCACACGGGGACATTTAAATACGTCTTAGCTGCTTCCTCATACTCAAGTAATGGGTCATACCAGGGTTTAGCTTCAATCTCAGGTCGGTTCGCTACAGTAATTTCTGTTTTAGTATAAAAGTAGATCTCTACAAAGCCAGTATCATAATTAATCTTGCCGTGTGCCCGACTTGTTTCAATCCCCCCATTTTCATCTGCTGATAATGTCAACTGACCAAAATCTAAAGATGAAATTACAACAGTTAAAGATTGTGGTCGAATTGGAATGATTGGTGTTCTGAAGCTAAATTTATTCACTGGTGGCAAATCAGTTGTTGTCGTTAATGATTGAAGTACAACAGTGTTGTCGATGTTCGGCGTCCACGTATCGAGTTCAACAACGCCATTGCCATAATAAATTGCTCCCGATGCAATACCACTATTCGTTGCAGGATCTACATTTCGATATAAAGTGCCTGTGCGATCAAGAAAAGTATCATTTCCTATTTTAAAACGAACTGATCCATTTAAAATTTGCTCATCGTATCCAGATGACAGGTCGAACTTAACTTTTTCTGCAATGATATTTTGCGTTGAAGAATTTACACTTGATGTATCACGATAGCTCACTTGAATATTTGTAGCAGAGTAAGCCCTTAATTCAACTTCTTTGCCTTGAATACTAGAGGCTTGTGGTGAATAAAATGACATATTTCCTCACTTATGCTGTTCCGTATACAGCAGTAGCGGTATAAAGAGTCTCGAAAACTCGTTTAATTAATTTGGGGGTGACTTCACACTGACCACTGGCATATGTGATTGAGCCTTGCACTTGACCTTGGTCATTGACCAAGTTTCCAATACTTGAACTAATTGGCGTATCTGTAAGGTCCACATAATCGGTCGATCCTTCAGGTGTGCTTACAGGGATCTTTAAACTCACACTGTTGGGTTGAATGGCTGATCCGGTACCAATGGTAAATACAAGTTTTTGCCCAGCATCTGGTTCAATATTTGTTCTATTTTGAGTTTGCTGTGGTCCAAAGTTATAGGTCACAACAAAACTAGTATTTTTCTGTGGTAATTTCACAGGGATGATTTCACCAATACCGGTTGTGTAATTAATCGAACCTGTTGCATCCCCTGTAAATTTACCTTGTGCATTGCTGACAGCTTTTTTAGCAACACCTTCAAGCAACCAATCTACAGTTACACCTGGAGCAATCCCCTCTTTTTGTAACTGAAAAGAGAACTTTGCTTTATTCACGGGCAAATCAGAACGTGTGAATGTGACGATTGGCGTTCCCCACAATAACAATATTGGTGAGCCAACATCTGGTAAGGCGCCTGCTGTAAGAGTCCAAGATCCTGTTTCATAATTGATTCGACCTGAACCAAATGAGGTGCTTGAACCTTTTAACTGCCCCGAACCATCATCTTTTAACTCATAGAACTTACCTTGAGCCATATAAGAAATAGACAAACTTCCTGGTGCAGGAATTGGAACTAAAACACCTGTCCAGTTTGTACTTTGATTATTTTGCGTGACTGGAATGGAATAACTTTGAAAATATTGGCTAGGCGCTGCAGCAGGTGTAAATGTAATCTCAAGTGCCGTGCTTCCAGTTCCTGCAGATGCTGTCCATTGAATTAAGCCACGCTGATAATCAATTGTTCCAACCTGAGTACCTTGCACATTCTTAAGCAATCCGCCCTGATCTATAACTTGCTGACCAAACAGAGCGAATGAAATACTTGAAGGCATTATACTAGAACCAATGTAGAGGTTTTGGCTTGTACTAACTGTTGTCACAAAATTTGCAGAAATTGCGCCTGAATTACCCGGCACTAAAACAACACTCTCACCTGCAGCATTTACATCAACAATTGGTGATTCAGTTTGCGCTGATGGAATAAGCTGAGTAAACACTTCGCCCACATTAACTGTGTATTCACCTAGTTGTGCATCTGTCTTTAGCTTTTTTGATGAATAGTACAGACCTGTATCAGCAACCAGTGTGTCACGTATAATGGTTTGGCTTTTCTCGCCTGAATACCATTGTTTAGCAGAAAGTCCGACATAATCTTGATCAAGCGGATCGTTCAGAGAATAAGTTGCAACTTTATACTCAACCTGTTTACCATCCACAATCATGATTGCAATACGAGTTTCAACTTTGGTAATTCGTACATATTGCTCATGTTGCAGCGCTTTCCCTTCATTCGATACAAGTACAATCGTATCACCCACAGAAGATTCAACCTC
Source organism: Acinetobacter bereziniae LMG 1003 = CIP 70.12 (assembly GCF_000368925.1). GTDB lineage: Bacteria > Pseudomonadota > Gammaproteobacteria > Pseudomonadales > Moraxellaceae > Acinetobacter > Acinetobacter bereziniae. The sequence continues at coordinate 78,676 of NZ_KB849755.1, forward strand.
TTGCGGAAACATAACCGCTTGAAGGATCTTCATGCCTTGATAGTGTGTGTCCTGTGGAATACCCGCCATTTGACCACCTTTAGCCAAATAGTTTTCAATGCGGTTCTGTGCTGATTTACGCTGATCTGTCCAACTTCTTGTACTGAATAAAAGCGCTGACACATTCGGATCTTTCGGCAATTCAGATACAAAGACTGTGGCACCCATAAGTTTATCAGTATCAGCAGTTGTGACAGCTGGAAAAATCTTTCTTAAAGACACATTACCCATGGTTCGGTCAAGTTCGGATATATCATCAAATAGATTGTTGCTTAGACCGTCAACAATGATTTTTCCATTGTATTTGCCGCCACCATCATCATTATCAGTCATCCGCTCAGGTTCATAAATCACCAAGTCTTTAGTTTCAATCGGCATCGCTTAACTCCAAAAATCGCAAAGTCACGTTATATTCGTCATCATCCGAAATAGATGGATGCTCAAGCACTGGACTCGCCTCAATTGCTTTGTCTTGATGATTGAACAAGACATTAAACTTTCGTTTATCATGAAAATAATTAAATTGAAGTTCGAATTTTTCTTGCAGGACTGACCAATCTTTTAACTTGCTTACAACATGACGTTTAAGCCACGCCATGCTTTTATCAGCAGTCAAAGTGATTGGTCGTCCTGACTTTTTTATGCCCTCTTGAATGATGAGTGCACCGTCTACAGCACGATCCTGCTTTTGTTCAATAGGGTTCCAATCAAACTCATCAGACCATAAAAAGCCGTCAGACAATGTGACGGCTTCAGATGTACTTTTTCGAACTAGTTTCATGATTATGTACTCTTTTTAATAGTTTCCAACTCACTCAAAATTGAATTGAGGTTTGTTTCAGTTGAAGGAGATCCATAAACAGTTGCCTTATTCTTTCCAGTACTAATTTCATACTTCACTGTCTTACTTGAATCACCAATACCCATTGTTGATGATGAATTTCCAGCATATTGAGTATATTTCTCCAATTGTTCTCGAACATAGTTTGCGTTTGAAGTACCTCCACCGCCTCCTGCAAATGATCCAACAACATCCAAACCATTTTTTGCAAGCCAAGAAGTTGATGCATTTCTATATCCATCACCCAACTTTGAGCCCTGAAGAATATTTTTGGCGATTTCGGCAGCTTTTTTATCGTCGTAACCCATTGCTTTAAGTTCAGCTTCAACTTCAGACTGATTAAATGCCAATCGAGTTTTTTCACCTTGGGTTGTTGAATGCATACCACCTTGCTGAGAATCCAAAGCCTTTGCCCAAGCCTCAGATGAAGAAAGGGCTTCTTCTCGGGCTACTTCACCCATGCGACGATAAGCACTCGTTACACGATTGGATACTCTTGAAGCGTGATTGTCAGCAGCTTTATTCATCTCATCAAAAGATTGAACCGTTGCTTTTCCAGTATCTTCAATTTGAACAGACAATCCCAATGATGCGGCTTTGGCTTTTGTTGATGCGATAACTGCTTGATCACCTGAAGCAACCGCAGCCTGAATGGTGCGTTCATAAGCCTGTCTTAAACTTTCAGCGGTAGCTTGACCACTGCTTTGAATAGTATTGAAATCGGCTAAAGCTGATTGGGCGGCAAGTTTTAATTGCTCTTTAGTTTTAATGCCCAATCTTTCAAAGGCTTGCTCAACGGGATTCATATCATCAGGAAGCTTTTGCATCACTTGACGAATTGCTTGAACACCTAGTTCAACCTGTTTTGTAGATATAACACCTTGAGTCTCAAACTCTTTTAACTTTGACATTGCAAAGTCAATTTCAGCTTGGGACTTTGCTGTTTCAAGCCACTTAACCCACGCTTGATAAGCTACTTCAGCAGATTGCTTGCCTTTTACGCCCATTAACTCAAGACTTGCGGTAAAGCTATTTAGGTTTGCTTCTTTTGCCTTGAACCCCTCTGAGACCCTATTGAGAGCAATATCTAAATCTAGACCAAGAGCCTGAGCTCCCTTTCTGCCTGCTGCAAGTTTGGAATCTAAAGAAGAAACAGCATTTCCACTTTGCTCCATAGCAGTAACAATACCTTTACCAGTATTGTCAAATTCAACTTTTAAGCCCCTTGCAGCTAAAGTTGTTTGAATTGTTTTTTGAGTTGCAATATCTGAAGCTTTAGCTGTTCCGTCAATCGCTGTTAATTGAGCATTCACCCAATCTTGAGCAGCTTTGATTTTTTCAGAATTTATTTTCTGAGTTTCAACTTGATACGCTTTTTCCTTAGCTTCAAGATCAGCAATACCTTTAAGAGCTAAATCAATAGAGGCTTGATTGCCTGTTTTTTTGGCTTTATAAAGTTGCTGTTCAAGGACCAGCCGTTGATCACTGATTGCTTTGTAATCAGCCGAGTGTTTAGCTTCTTGAGCACTCAACTGATCAAGTGTAAGTTGATTTTTAGCAATTGAATCTGCATTTCTTTGATCTTGGGTTTTATTTATTTCATCCCAGGCTTTTTTTCCTGCAGACTCAAATTTTAAAGCACCATCAGACGCCTTTGTATAATACTCGTTTGCTTTAGTTGCCATTGCATCTGCATTGGCTGCAAACTCTTTGCTTACATCTCCCCAAGTTAAAGCTGACAAAACATTATTTGAAGCAGAAGCTATACTATAAAATGCACCCGTCAATAGATTAGCTGCAATTCCAATGCCTTTAAAACCATCATTTAAAAAGCCAAGCGCAACATTTAATACTTGTAATAGCTTTGTAAGACCATTGGTTTTATCTGACGCACTGTCAACGCCACTGTTGAAATTGAATATTGCTCCTAAAGCAGTATTGAGTAGATCAAATGTTATTTCAAATGCATCACCTACGGTACTTGCCAAAGATTTTAAAGTTTCATAAGCAGAAACTAATACAGACTTAAGTGTTTCAATTGTGGATGTGTCAATCTTATTGATTTGCGAGCCAATCCACTCGAAACCTTGCCCCATATCATTGAGCAATACATCTAAATCTTGAATGTTGTTTGCAATGGTAACAAGCCACAGGGCAACAGTAGCAGAAGCACCATTAGATTGGTCCATCTTACCTATTAAGATTTCCCAACTGGTTGAAATTCGTTGTAATGCATTGCTAATCGTAGTTGGAAATTTATCGTAAGTGGCTTGAACTGAAGCTGATTGGGTTTGTAAAGCTTTAACAACTCGCTCGGATGATAATTCCCCCGCTTCTGCCATTTTACGAAGTTCTCCGGTGGTAACCCCTAAACCTCTTGCTAAAGCTTCAGCTAACCCGTAGCCACCCTCCATAATTGAGTTAAATTCTTCGCCACGAAGAACACCGCCTTGCATCGCTTGGATAAATTGGGTTACTGCTCCATCCGCAGCCTCAGCAGATCCACCACCAATCTTAATGGCTTGAGTAACAGTTTTAGTTAAATCCAAAGCCTGTTGCTGAGTAACCCCCATATCCTTGCCAACAGCGTTTAAGCGTGCAAACAAATCAGCAGTTGATGTTAAATTAGAATTGGTAGCTAATGCGACTTGATGAACTCCCGACATAGCTTGAGTGAAATTACCGCCATCTTGAGTTGCAATCTTAATTCTAGCGGAAAGGTTTGTATAAGAATCTGCTGCTTGAGCTAGTTCACGAATTCCTAATCCTACACCTACTGCTGCAAAAGCACTGGCAACGAGTGTTAGACCCGTTTTTAAACCATTTAAACCTGTACTTAACTTTGCGGAAGAATTATTGGTTTCATTGAGTTCTTTGGCTACTTGAGCACTCTCATTTGCAGTATTTCGAGCTTCATTTGATAAACTATTAAATCCATTTTCAGTTGATTTTGATGCATTTTGAGCTTTATTTAATTCATCAATAATTTGCTGTATTTTTTGTTCTAATTCTGAGGACTCATTTGAAACTTTCTGTTCGGCTTCAGCAACATCTTTTAAGCCTTCAGATGCTTTTTTTGCATCAGTTGAAACTTCATCAGAGATCATTTTAGCTGTAGCTTTACTTGTTTCTTCTGAAGCCTTTTTTAATCGTTCCGCTTCTTGTTTTATTGAATCTAGAACAGAATTTACTGAGCTTTCAGACTGCTTTACCGCGCTTACTAGACCTTTATTATCACCATCTAGAATAAGTTTAAATGTTAAGTTTTGACCAGCCATTACTTTTCCTCAGGCAATAAAAAACCACCCGAAGGTGGCATATTTGAAAAAATCTTTTAAGTTAGCATACTTCCACAATGCTTACACTTAATTGCATCAATACGAATCAGTTCTTTGCAAAAGTTACAATTCTTCTGTTCAACATTTTTTTCAGTCAAAGATAATAGATGATCATTTTTTAATGAACTATTTTTTTGACGACTATTGATAACATGTAAATGGATATTTTGACTACCACATGAACTGCAAACCTTCCCTCCTGATCTTCTCCAAATTTCATAAATTAAACCCGGGAAAATACCGAAAAAAAGTAAGACAATTGTTATGATAAAACTACCCTTCGTTTTAGGCTTGCCAATTCGTCCGCAAGTTGAACATTCTACTTTCTGACTCACAATCAACGCTCCCACTGAATTCTATAGATTTTGCCTTCAAGCACTGTAATCGTGTATTTCAATCCATCGATACTGTAATAAAAGTCAGTGAAGAATACTAATTTTCCTCGAGCATCTCGCCCCGAGTATTCATATTTACCATCTGGGCGTCCAAGTTTAGACATCATTGTCCCAACAGAATCATTATATTCAACAATATCAGTGGTAGTTCTAATGCTTCGAGCATCAACAGCAAAGGCATTCGCTGAACTTAAAAGTGCAAGTGCTAATAATAATTTTTTCATGAATATCCCCTCATTATGAGAACAGGATATATTTCGAATGTTTGTTGCGCAATGTGAATTTTAAATAGATTTCATCTCTTTATTATACTTTTCAAATCTTTTAGCATCCGCATGATATGACACGCGCATAGCACCACTAAAACTTAATAAAGAATTTCTTTCATTACGTTGTGCAGCTTTTAAATACTCTATAAATGTACCAAAGCTGTAATCCAAAATATCTTTATGTCGATGCCCTTTGCTGATTAAAAACTGAAATGAATCAAACCAAGTATTTTCTGATTTATTATTTTGGCTTTTTGAATCCTCTTGATCAAAATATGCTTTATTTACATTAAGAACATTTCTGAAAATATCCAAAAATACATCAGCTTCATTGTTCATTAAATCTGAAAAATATTTAACATCATAAATCGTGGTAAACGAACAAAGCATTATAGCTGAAACAATATGCTGTTTTACAATTGATTCAATATTTTCTTTTGAATAATCATTATTTAAATATTTGCGAATAATTTCAGCAAACTGAGACCATTGATCCAAGTCTTTTACCGTTATTTGTTTTAGCTCTAAATCATGAACATAAATAGATCTATTAGAAGCCAGAAAAAATTCATTCATTTTAAATTCCTAAATACAGGCACAAAAAAAGACGCTTTTGCGCCCTATGTGCCTGCAGTTTAATTATGCAGCTGGAATTGTGACCACGTGACCATATAAGCCAAGTGTAGGATCTAAACCTTTTTCAATTTCTGATAATGCTTGTCCTGAAATTTCATATTGACCAAGCTCTTCGTGAATGAGTGGAAAAGTTGTTTCTGGTGATTTTTTAGTACGCCACAAACGCACTGCCATATTTTTACCTGTAGCAGTATTAATTCCTTTAAAGAACAATTCATATTCTTTATTAAATTCACTTGCGATTGTGGTATGACTAACAACACCAGTTGTATAACTTGCTGTAACAGGATCTGCAATTGCTTCATTGAAAATTACAGTTCCAAACACGGCATCAAGCACATATTTATCGGCTGTAATTGCGGTTGATCCTGCTTTAAATGAAACCTGAGTCAGACTATACCCATCAAGTTTGATTTCATTACCTGCTTTAACTGTACCTAATACCTGATCAGTAACAACCTTGCTTGCAATTTCAGATTTCATACCTGACAAGATGTATTGCAAATTGGCTTCATCCACTTCTTCAAGTTGCCCTTTGAAATTAACACCTGTTGTTTTGGTTAATACAAAATCTGTAGTACGTTGTCCAGAAGTGCTTTCTTGATGCTCAACTTGATCAGTCGTGATTTCAAGTTCAAATTCAGGCACGTTCCCGATATTGCGCATTTCAGCAGCTACACCATTTGCTATTTCGGACAAGTAAAACTTACCCTGTAAAGAAATATATTCCTTAGCCATCTGTTTTGACCTCTTTGCTTGGTTTTGTTTGAGCAGATTTCACCTCTTCAATGATCTTATCTGTCTCTAATTGTTTAATTTGGGCTTCAGTAAGACCGCCCACTGTATCGCCCTTACTAAAACGCCCGACTTTTTGCCGGGCGATATATTGTTTTGTCATGATGACCTCTAAATAAATTTTTGTGATTCAAAAATGACTGTAATGTATGTGCATGTTGGACTGTAACCCTCTTTAACATCAATAAGTGTTAAAGGTCGAGTTGAGGAACGAGGTTGCCAACCAGATAAGAGTTTAATCACTTCTTCAGTGAGCTCGCCCGCTTCATCATTTACAGCATTGCCATTGGTCATTTGAGATTGAGCATTTCGACAAGCAACTGAAACCGCCCATTGTTGCCCAAGCTGATTAACCTTACCCGCACCTGCATCAGCCTTTTTGACAATCCGGGCAAAGTTCACATGAGCTGATGGCGTTATCTGCATCATTTCAGTGATTTTTGCTGAATTATGAGGGGTGTATATTTCCTTAAAACTTGGAATTTCTTTTAGTCTATTTGCAATTTCATCACGAACTGCGAAGAATGAGCTCATTAATAAAATCTCCTACAATATTTAAAAGTGATTCTTCATTTTCAGGATTTATTCCAAGCTGTGTACGTGGCGGCAAAACAACCTGTTTAACTCTGCGATATTGCCCACCCACATTAAAGGTGATGTATGCGCCATTTTTAGGAAGAATAAGCGCACCAAAATGAAGAGGCGCTGCATATTCAACGTTTGTACCAACCTCAACACCATTCGGCAAAACATTATAGGTATAGGAATTCATTAAAATGCCTTTATCCCTTAATGTTTGACCTCCTTGCATTTCAGCTCGCCATGACTGCACCCAAGGGTTTCCATCAACACTGACACCATCCATAAACCTTAATTGAACTTGGTCCAGTAGCTCAGATCCAAGTTCATTAAAAAGCTTTGATTCTTCACGCTCGTAAGCCCCTAATGATTTAAAGATCGCTTCAAGTGGTGAACTCTCAGCAGTGATTGTTATTGCAATAGCCATTTAACCTCACTTGATGCTTGGCATTCTGTTAAGAATATCGTCTGCAAAAACACAACCTCGATAAGTTGTACCGATTGGCATAGCTGCCGGTGAGTTTTTCGGCTTCTCTTCAGTGACCTCATTCTCTTGGTTCAGGATATTGAGTACAGCTTTACCATCAGCAATGCGCTTCAAAAAATCAATTTCAGCTTTATAGCGATTCTCTACTTCATCAGTAGGTTGCTGAAAGTAAAGGCGGTATCTTGCAATATTGCATGCTATTCGCTGTAGAGTGCTTGGAATGTTAGGAAGCGGTAAGCTGTACTTTACCGCCACATAACTATCAATCTCCTCTGTAGCGTCCTGTAATGCTTCAGCAATCGCCCCCTCAGGTAAAATTGATTTCAGAGTTTCAACTTCATTACCAAATCGCTTAATCAAATCCTCTTCAGTCGCATACATATCGCCACCTATTTAGATTCAGTCGAAGCCTTTTCGGATTGAGCCTGAGGCTGCTCTCTATCCTTTGCAGATTTTGGTTTTGAAGCATTTAAAGCATCCTGCAACTTAACTAATTCTGCTTTCAGATTTGCGACTTCAGCCTCGGCTTTTTCTTTGGCATCAATAAGCAAAAGCTCATTAGCTTTCAGATTTGCGACTTCAGCAGCAAGTTCAGTCAATTGTTGTGCAGAGCCATCCTGTTTAGGCTTTTCTGGCGCTGCCTCTTCCTCAATAGCACCAGAAACTAAAAGGGCTTGAATTTGTTTATCTTCAAGCCCTTTGATTTCCTCACCAGGTCGAAAATGACCAATGGATTGTTTTGCGATGTACTTTGGCATGTAATTCCCCTTAAACAATAAAGCCTGTACCACCACATACACCATTTTTATTCGATGGCACTGCAAGTGGGGCTGATTCAGTCATCAAGAAGATACCGCTTGGATCTTCGCTATACCATTGACGATCAAAATATTTGGCAACCGCACCATTAGCCAACATATTTTTGATTTTACATTGCGCGATTGATCCTTGGGTATCCGAGATAGCACCAAAATAATCATCAGGAATAAAGCGCTTTACACTATTTTTTAAGCGATAAGTAGCGTCATAAACCCACAATTCTTTTTCATCTAAGTAGCCTTTGAATGAAGCGCCTTCTTGAACGTTTAAGCTCGGTTTATAAGGCACGGCAATACCGGCGTAAGGCTTAACAAAACGTTCTTTAAACTCTTCATTAGTCGATAACGCTGCCCAAACTTTGCCTGACATAATATAGAGTTTAGAAGGACCGCCATTTGCTTCAAGCAAAAGTTTTTCAATTGATTCAATATCTGTTACAGGTTTAGCACCAGCCTGATTCCAAGGAGTTAATGGAGTGAAATTTAGCGATGCATCACGTTCATAATCAACCATGTTATATTCATAATCATCAGATTGAAGTAGATACTTCCCTTTAAGCAATAACTCTGTTGTCATCAATAAAACTGAATTATCAATAGCGTCATGATTTCGCTTCATTACAGCAATCTGAGCAATGACCATCTTTTCCTGATCAGATAATTGTTGGCTACCTGTTGAAATAATTCCTGCCGAACGCAAACGCTCAATTAGTGCTTCATCAAAAGCTGTAGCAGGTGTGACCATGTTTTTAGGTTTGTAATATGCAGGTTGAACGAATTCTACTTTAGCTGCGCGTTTAGTATCGAATGGTTTACCAGGTTGATGAGGTGAGACCAGAGGTGCTAAATCATGGACAGTGCTAATTTCTGCCAACGGCACTTCATCTCGATCAAATGAAGGGCGATTTGGGAATAATTTATCCATCAGCCAAGTGTCCATTGGCTTGTAGTTACTGTGAATTAATGCAAGCTCACCAACATCAAGCAATTCAAGTGGTGCGCCATTAACTGTAAAAGATTGAGGCATTTTAAAAATTCCTTATACTTTTGAAAATTCAATATTGTTTAAAGTTGCTTTGGCACGAGCTGAGTCGTATTTAGAAACCTCTAAATATTCCCCTGCAATTCGAACAGATTCGATGCTAAATACACCACCAAAGTAAATCGGGATTTCAATCCCATCTGCTGCCATTTGGGTTGCTTGTTGCGCGGTAACATCTTGACCACATACAACATTCCAATTTTTTTCATCTGTGGCATGCGTCACCACATTGGAATCAGATAAAACCAATAGATCCCCTGCTTTATATGCAGTTGCCGCAGTCACTTTGGCATTTGCACGGCGTAGTTTTTCAACATCTAAGTTGAAAGGTCGTGTCTCGCGATTCACACTTCCTAGGTAGGTTTTATTGCTCATTTATTAAGCCCCTTTTTTCTGGTCAGCGAATGCTTGAGCACCAGATGTAAACTTGTGAGGTTGATCTGAATTAGATGCACCACCCTGCCCACCATTCGCTTGATGACTGAATAAATGAGCAAATTGATTTGGAATATTATTTCCCTTTGGTTGTTCAGTGGGTTGTTGTGTACCTGCTGAAAATTGCTTTAATTGCTGAGATAAGAAGTTAAAAGATACGTCATCCATATCTGTATATGACTTCTTTTCTTCAGCGCTAAATTGCTTGTTTAGAGATGTTTCCAAAGCTGCAATATCATCAGCACGTTTATCAGCTTTGAACTTTTTAAGTTCATTTTGTGCCGCGTCGCGCTCTTCTTCAGCTTTCTTTTGAGCAGCTTTCGCCTGTTCGAGTTCAGTCACGTTAGTGTCCTCTATTGGATTTGAGTTAGTTTTGCTAGAAAAGGCTTGGATGGATGTTTGTGTGTCCGCTCCTACACCGCAAATTGTGATTTCATGCACACGCACATTTCTAAAAACATGCAATGGTCCAGTAAATTCCTGTCCATTTACTGTGATTGTTTTTCCTGCTGAAATTTCTTCAATACTTTCAGGATCTGCCCACCAAGACATTTGAAATGGATACTCTTCATCAGCATCACTCACAATTTCTTGTGCACGTGGATTAGATAGAAAATGACCTTTAGCTCTAAACTTATTGGTTGTTTCAAATTCAGTAGCAACCCCAACACGTAGACCGCCAAAATGCTCTTCCACTAATCCTATTTTTGTTTTTAACTGTATGTTTTGAAGATCGATTACTACTCCGCTTCTCCCCCAAAAATAATGATTATCTATGCGTCCACCGCTATAGACTTCCGCATCAAAAGTACGGCGCTTACTTGTTCCATCTTCTGCTAAAACTATGGGTACATTTACAGCGGTAAATTGATGTTTTAACTGATCTTTGTTTTCCTCTGGCATTTTTCATGCTCCATTAAAAAACCACCCTATTGGGCGGTTAATAAATCTTAAAAAGTTATAGACTTGATATAAGTAACAGTAGCTTTTTCTCAGCTAACTTACTGTGTTCATAAACACACGGATCATTGCATTTAAGAGCATTAGATAAAGTTTCGATTAACTTCATCTTTTCTTCAAATGAATATGTTTGATCAATTGAAGTCTTTCCATCCCAGCACCATATAATTTCTTCAGGTATGAGATTGTTATCAGTAAACTCTAATTCGATTGAATCAATAACCAATCCTTTAAGCTCCATATTCGTTTTGTATTGCAATATAGAGCCATCTCTTAAATGTAATTTCATTTAATTCACCAATGCTTTAAGTTTATAAATAACTACCCCGCTCGCGGCTTCAATTGAAACAACTTCAAACGATAGACCTAATCCCAATAATGTGCCCTGACCAGCATTCAATTTAGCTAGATCAATACCCAAGCCTTTTGCATTCTCAATTTGAATCATGATGTTAGATTCACCTGCAATCAGCAAAGGAGAGTCTAGAGTGATGACTTTACCCACTTCCATCGATGCAACTTGACTCAAAGTCGAAGATCCCGAAATTACTTCGCTCGTATTTGCTGATATTGCTTGAATCTTAGACATATCCTCCTTGATCCATCGTTTAAGCACATCCTCTGCAAGATTGATTGAAGGTTGATTAAGATAGCTTGTTAGCCTGTCATCATTTCCCTGCACGTAATCTATAAAAGTTTTGATTGCGCTTGGTCTTATTTCAGGATCTAAGGGAATGACTGTATCTGAAATCACTTTGAATAAATCACGGCTTGAATCTGTCATCGGTGCAAAAAGATCAGTTAATCTTGATGATGCAGTCCATTCAGCTTGAACTACTTTCTTTTGCTCCAAGAGATATTCTTTATCTAAAATCGTTTCGCTGATTTTATTGTCTACTAATTTCGACATATCCCCGTAAGTCATAGGACTTGTAGACCATCCCATTTCTTGAGTAACTTCGGGCAGATCTTCATCCGATGTAATACCGTATTTCTTCGCCTGAGCTTCTGTAAGCGCAATCACAGTACATCGACACATAAAACCCCACGGCGGGTAATACAACAGCCAAAATGGGTCATCTATGTGACGTATGATTTTGTTTAAAGCCAAATGCTCTGGTCTAACCCGGCTATCATCAATAGCCGAGTACATTAAATACGGCTTTTTAGTTTTGTTCCGCTGTTGTTGCTCCCAACGTCCGTGACTGTAAGCTGTCTGTATATTGGTTCTAAAAACATTACTTAAATATGCTTCACTTAGAATAATGTCATTATCAGCAACGTACTTTTTAAAATCCTCAAAAGTCGTACCATCTGCAATGGCTTTATTAACCCCCTTAATCACTGTTTGAATTTGCTCAATACTCGATAAAAACCCGACCGTTGTTGCCAATTGTCGGGTCTTTAAGTCTATTGAATAAAATTCATCAGGTAATACGATCTTTCGGGATTCAGCGAATTTTAATGCTTCAAGAAAAGTAACTGGTTTCATGGTACCTCTCTCACTTGGCAGTTACACAACCTAAAACACCAGCCGTAAACAAAGCCTGTTCTAAATTCGCTGTAAATTCTGATTGTGTTGCAACTGGTATTAACTGCATTAAATTAAAAGCCAACTCTTCAGGCGATTTACTACTTTGAATCAGTTCATTTACTTGTTTCTGATCGAGTAATTTAATCACCTCTTGAGAAGCTGTAAGCTCTTCAACTTCCAACTGATCAGCCGAAAGATTTTGCTTACCCGCTTTAAATTTGAAAGGTAAATTAGGTAATGCTTTGAATTGTGCAGATGATAGTGGTTGAGATTCAACAATATCCCCATCTTGCAAACCATACTCACGTTGAAAATATTGAGGAGTAAAATTTGCTCCAGCATTTTTTAAGTTCGTATCTCGTTCAGCTTGATCTTTATTTAAAGCCTTAGGTTTTTCACCTAACATGATTTTATGCTGTTCCCATCCATTCAAATTACACAATGCATTCATTGCCGCTTGTAATGTTGGGGTTACCAAACGAATATCAGATTTTAATTTATCAGCTCTGACATTCTCATGAACCTGTCCTAATGCATAACTCCCTTTTCCATCTGTACCACTGGTCAACGTTTGCCCTAAAATCACCTTCTGCATTTGTTGAGCTAATGTTTTATTAAACATCTCAAATGCAGATCCAGCAGTACCGCTAGCGCCTGAAGTTCCTAACACTTGAACATCATCTTCAGAATCAATTGATAAAACACTTTGAGCATGAGCATTAAGTAATGCTTGGTTCATATCTTCTGTTTCAGTGTCTTTACATTTACCTAAAAGGATCGGTGTTCCAAATCGTTCAAGAAATTTAGCCCAAAACTTAAATCCATTTTGTTTAAAGAAAAACAACCAATATAGCGTTGATAAAAGCGCCTTTCCAAATGGCTGCTCATAAGTTGCTTTACGGCGTGTGAGGAAGAATTTAAATACCTGATCGACTTCGTGTTCATTACCACCACCATCTTGGCGATATATCAATCTTCCATCATTTTTTGGCTCGAACCATTGCATTGGTTTTTCACCCACCCACTTGAATCCTATATAGCCATCAGCTTTTAACTCATAAACTGCCTCTTGAACTGAATATCCAAAGAACAATGCATTTAATGCGCCTGAAGCAATTTCAAAATACCATTCGTCAAATTCTGCCTTTAGCTTGATAGCTTCTGGAGTATCACTAGGTTCAATTCTGAAAGGCGTTGCAAGCAAAGCATCTATTCGAGTTTCAATGGATTGAGCTATCTCATCATCATCAAGCAATACACTTAATCTGTGACGTGTAATACCTGCCTTTCGTAAGACCTCATCATTATCTGGTCTTCTTCCAAAATGAGTAAAAAAATTTGAAATCGCTTCTTGAGTGTAAAGACTTCCATGGGACAAAGCCTTCTTTGAATCTTTGCCCTTTTTAGACTTTGCCATAATTTTACCTTTAATAAGTTCGACTTCCTGCACCTGCAGGTTTTTTACTTGATCTGCCTTTTATCAAAGGCTGTATCCCATATCGGATACCATCCATATGATGATTATTTAAGTCCAGTATCTCTGGTAAGACGTCCCCAGCTCGATTGACCTTATATGAATACAGTTTGAATTCTCTTGCTGTTTCAGGGCAGTCTGGATGCACAACGATTCGTTTAAACTTCTTCATGAATGTCACGCCATCCTCTACTGAACCAGGCCATTTATCCGCAGCTTCAATTTTGAATCCCTGCCGCTTCATGTAACTTATCGTTTCAGGTCGTGAATTATCAGCACGAATCTTATGAGTTCTTGAGCCAGGCACCTCATCAAACAATTGAGGTAAATGATCAATTTCACATCCAACTTGATGAGCTTCATTTCGAATATAAAGAACATCATCATGTATGTAGATACGATTTAATGTTGTAGGATCTTGAGAAAAACCCCAGTCTGAGCCATAGAAGACATCTGTCCAATCATCCTCAGGTTCAAATTCATCAACTACATAACGACCAGAGAAAATAATTGCTTGACTGAACTCAAGATAAGCGCCATGCCAAACATGTTCAAACATAGGCCATGCATTTTCATCACCTGCATTCTGCATTCGTATTGCACGTTTTCGATCCTCCTCATATTCATCAAGAAGCGTTCGAGGTGCAAAAGGGTTATTTGTCACATTGATTTCAATGACAATTGAATCTTCAGGTGCAAATTCTCCCCTTAAAAAATCATCAATTGGGTCATCTTTAGATTCAGGATTCCAAGTTGCCCAAATTTGTGATCCTTCAGCTCGCATAGTTGGTCGTAGTAAACGTAAAGATTTAGCTGATAATCTATTTGCTTCTTCAACCCATGCAATTTTGAATCCTTCAAGAGATTTAATTGAATCTGCCGTGTGGTCTTGCATACCTTGGAAAAGAATTACACCATCACCGCCAATTCGTTTTATTAAATCTCTTTGTATTTCGAATAAATGAGAAACTCCTAGCGCTTTTATCTTGTCTTCAATAAGCTGTTTACTTGAATATTTAATCGATTTTTGAATTTCACGAATACATACAGCTCGAAGATTTTTATCAATCACACACTCTTCAACAAGCTGCTCAGCAACAAAGTGCGATTTACCAGATCCACGTCCACCATGCGCCCCTTTATATCGAGCAGTTTTAAACCAAGGTTTAGCCCATCGTGGAGTTTTGATTCTAAGCTCCACTATGGGCACCTCTTAATCTACAAACTCTCGAATAATTTTGATTTCAAGATCCGCTCCATCTTTACCCATGTGTTCAACCTTAGTGGTTCTTCCATCAGTTTCCTGCAAAGCTTGTTTTAGAAGATTTTGCTTTACACGCTTATTTCGACCTGAATCGTCATACATTTTTTGAAGTTCTTTTAGACGATAAAATTTATTTGCGATAGGGATATCAATTAATCCTTCATCGAATTTTTTTCGAGTTTCTTCAAATAGATCAACGTATTTTTGACTTAGATTTTTGCCACGGCGTTTTGTTGGATCATATGCAGCGCATTGCTGTCTATCAATTTCAATGCCAAACTCTTGTTTTACAAGATCGGCTACTTCTTGAGGGGTATCACGACATGCAAGAGCTTGAACAATATATATTTTTACAGGCTCTTTTAAGGCTGCCATAAATACCTCTTTGTATCACTACGTATCACAAGATAGCCAAAAAAAATCCCCAATTAGGGGATCATTTTAAAATGTCTCAGTGCATCTTCCACTTTGGACCTATATATATCCGGACAAGGGTGAACTCTTTTATTTGAATCTTGTCGATTTGGTGATTGTCTATTCGTCAAACCATAATCGCTTTTAACATGCGCTATCCAGCATGATTTAAAACTACGATTATGTTTGCTTTTAAGAAACTCTTGAATCTGTTTATATGTAGCCATAAATATTCTCCCGTTTCTTATAATCTATTAAACTTAAGATAAATATGAAAGTAGAAATGTGATGCTCTTTGCTCAACCAACTAGACAAGTTCCGCAGCATTTTGTGATTTCTAAATCTGAAACAAACGGCGGGTTTTGAGCGACCTCAATCATTCGCTTGACGTTTTCGCTTGCTCCCCAGCGTTTGACCACCCCGATAAATTCCTCTACGTCATGACCTGCTAAATAATGCTTAGGTAAGCCTGTATGATCACTGTAGAGAGTTTCCCCTTCCTCATCACGCTCTACACCAATGTGATAGAGCTCATGCTCAATCAATGCACAAAATTCACGATCGTTCGCACGTTCACAAAAGCTTGCATCTACAGTAATGAGATAAACAGGAACAAATCCAAACCAGTCACGCATTTGTTGCTCTTGCCGAGCTTTACGCCAACCGCCCTGGTTAAACATCACTTTTTCACATTGACCAAGTACCATCCGTTTTTTAGCTACAGCGGCAGATGACGCCCAAGCGAATGCTAAAAAGGTTTCATCATCATGAAGTAATTCAGCAATGTGATCATGGTCAGGATTATGCAATACACCGCCAAGCGTCAGAAAGTTGGTTACTACCCATTCTTTTAGATCCGCTGCAGGTGCCAAGCGAATCGCTTCCTCTTCATCAGCTTGATCAATCAAATCGGTTGGTGGAAAAGGTCTGATCTGTTCAATCATCTAAATTCTCCAGTTGACCTTTAATCCAATTAATCACATGACCTGAAAGAATCGAATCAGGATGAAACCGCTCAATCTTATAGTCCATATCTTCAGCCAAATCATATTTGTTAAATGAATTTGCTATCTTCTTACCGCCACGACCCACTGCCCAAGAGCTACCAACAATCTCAATGAGTAAATTCAGTTTCACAATATAGAAATCAAACCGCCAATTCCGAGTTGATTCGAACTGAAACTTACGGCGATAACCTATTAAGTTTTCTTCTAGTTCTTGAAATAAAGTTTCTTCAGCTTCTAAATATTTTTGGGTTGCTTTTGGTAACGGTCTTGTTCTTGGTTTTCTTTTAAGTGGCTTCTTTTTGGTTAGGCTGGTGTATTGGTTAATATCCATAAAGGAATCTCCAATAAAAAACCTCCCGGAGGAGGTTTGACTTATGTTACCAAGGGCAACTTTCTTTTTCACCATTAGCAACATTTTCATATTTCGGGAAACTACGTTTCCACATTCCAGTTGCCGCCACTAATTCCACTTTAATACTCTTTGAATCTGCGATTTTTGATAAATCTACATCTAATCCGTATTTTTTCGTTTTTGGTGACGAACCAAAATAAATAGAATATTTGATATGGTTACTATCTTTGGTTTTATCAAACCCTTGATCAACCCCAACCCGTGCATGATTTAAATATATTTTTGAATAGTCTAAGTTGTAATAGCATTTCTTAAAAAATTCATCAAAACTACTCTCAACAGTACCCAATTCCTTATCAACAATGAATTGATATCTGGTATTGCTTTTTTCCTGAAGTTCTTGTGAGCTCTTAGGCATACCTACACAAGCTGTTAGAGTAAAAATAAAAGAGATAATGATGATTAATTTCATATTTTTAGTTAACTATGGAGATTATTGTTAATAAAAATATCATTGACGATATGTAGTATTCAACCCTAATTCAATATTCTTCATATACTTATTTATCTGCTTCACTCTCGCCTCACATTGATTCTTAAACGCCCACGTGGAATTGAGATGATTAAGTGAGAGTAAGCGCGCTTTATCTTCTTCGAGTAGTTTGAGGTTCTTTTGTGCTTCAGTTTTGTCCATCACAACCGACCTTGACGTTTATACTTACGTCTTTTGGCTTGAGAAACTTTGTTAGGTTTTGATTTGGTTGTTACTGGCTCTCGCCATTTGATTGAATCCCAATCACTGGCAATTCTATTTTGCAGGTTCGGCAAACGCTGCGCTCATACCTAATGCTGCTAATACAATTCGACCTAATCTCATGGCTTTCTCCCTGATAAAATAAAACCCCTTTCGGGGCAAAGTAAACGTAGCGAAAGGTTATAGGCTTGCTTGCTGACCTACTGCACGAACAAGAGCCATAATGCCTGTCTGAATATCAGTCTTGCCGATTTGCGCCCATCGTAATGGCTCAGCTTCTTTGAAACGATTAAATTCTTGGTACTCAGGACTAGCAAAATCATTAGGTGCATGCTGTGAGTTTTGTGCAGCCACTTGCTTTACTTCGAAGTCAGTACATAAACGATTCGCTAACTCTTTTTGAAGCAACAACAATTCAGCGCCTTTTTCTTTAATACGATTCATCAAGTCGATTTCTTCTTGAGATAGGTCACGATAACCTTTGATTTTTTGGTGTTGGTTTTGCATCTTCACTTTCCTTTAGGCATTAAAAAACCACCGCTTGGGTGGTTAAAGGTTTCGAATTCGAAAGGTTTAAAAAGATTCACTCTCTTGTAGACCAATATCAGACACTGCATGCAACAATATTTCAGTTTGTGCTGGATGTTTGCTCAAAAGTATACGCATTATCTCACGTCTATCGATTCCGCCATCATCAGAAGAAATCTGGCTTGATTTCATATATTCCGCACTATTAACGCCATTGGCAACATAACCAATTAAATGCATATTTTGTTTGCCTTTTGGCAAAACCTTTTCAACCTTAGTTTGAAAACTCATAAGATAAATCCTAAATTAAATTTGAGTCTTAAAAGTATACTAATCTTAAGGATAGATCAAGCTAAAAACAAAATTAAGTTATTGATATTTAAATATATATCAATATATATTTGAGTGCAACATTGGCGAAGTAGATTCATCTAAACCTGCACCACCTTCCCACACTTCCGACACTCTCTCACCCTAAAGAAATCTGAATATTCCCAAACGTGTCGGCAGAAGATTTGTTTGATTCGGAGCATGTTGTTCTCATTGGAAATAATGTTTCAAAGAGATAGACCTACTATCTTTTCTTATAAGTCTTATTACCCTTGCTGTTGATACAATAGTGTCCACCACGTGGACCAACACAATAATCTACGACAGCACAAGAGCAATCACTATTGTATGACTTATTGCTTGAGCTATGACTCTTAGAAACAGCTTGTCTTGTATTTCGAGTTTCTTGTTGAGCAAAATATTGAGGCTTGGTATCAGTTTTTACTTCGTAACAGCCAGCACCTTTGCATAGTGATTTAATTGATACCCATTGTGGATCTGAACCATTATCAATAATCCTTGACCACCCATTTTTAATCTCATAGATGGAAACTGAGTCACCACGTTCTTTTTTACCTAATATTTTACCATTAGGCTTATCTCGAACATTTAGAGTTGCGGTATTTACATATCGTTCTTCAATTACTGTTTCTTTACTTTCCTGTTCTGTAGAACCGTTATTATCTTTATCAGTACCAGCAACTAAAGCTCCTAAGCCAACTACCCCTGCAAATACCCACCCAATATTAGATTTTTTCATATATTTAATATTCATTTTTAAAATGTAAAGATAACAAAATTAGGCAATTAAATATAACAATAATTTAAATAGTACATAAAAAAGACGCCTAAGCGTCTCAATATTTTTGATCCCCAAAAGGAAGAGAGCTCAATCAAAGGTTTGACTGAGCTCTATATGCACAAAGTATCTACGCTAACTAAGTTAGCCATATTTTTGCTTACTTTCGTAAACATCACTGCCATAACTTTATTCGCTGTGGCTTAAATCCACCAAACAACAGGAGAAAGATGATGAGATTATTAATCCTTTGCATCTTCATTATCTTAGCGTTGATTTCACAATCAACATACTAAAATAATAGCAGCCTCACACGAGGTTGTTTCCTGTAGTTTACAATAAAATATTTTTTAATCAATCATAAAAGCAAAAAGCCCACATTTCTGTGAGCTTAATTAAATATTTTTATCAATGTAATTCATTATCAATTTGCTTAAATCCTTTTCCATTAATTCTTCTGTAATCCATAATACTTGAACCTTCCCCTTAGAATTAACTTTTACCTTAAAGTAAGTTGTAATTGAGTTTGAGTCTTTATCTTCATATATGAAATAATCTTTTTTATTTGTTTTTCTAAATAATTCTGATTGTTTAATACCATCTAGAGGTCCACCAAAACATATATTCATATATCCCTCAAATTTTTTCTGTTTAAAAAACATACTACACTAAATCAAAACTTATTTGTTGTTTTTTAGGTTCTACAATTCCAAACCTTGACCGCAAAATTCACCACTTCACGTTCATTTTCCCAATCAACTTGATTGTATTCATCTTCCAGTGGATGTGACCATGGACCAATATCGATACTTGGAGAAGTTGCACCACATTCATGGCAGCTTGCTTGAGCACTCCATTGAGTTTGTTTTTCTCCACAAACCTCGAAATCTATAATTTTAGAATCAACAACGATTGAACTACTTCCACACCACGGACATGGATCTGCTTTTACATCTGGACGCATATTATTTTCTTGATCAGAATGCCAACGATTTTCCATGTAAGCCTCATTATTATTTATGCAAAAAAATACCCACTTCATTCAGAGTAAAAGTGGGCATGGAAATCAATAACAGTTTAGTCTCGGATAAACCGTAATACGACCAGTATAGAAAAATATACCCTTATTTTTGTACCTATGCAATCATAAATTGTATTCTTCTGCCACAGTATAGAAATAGCCTCTTAAATGAGCGTCCAGATCTATTCTCCAATCACACAAAATATCTAGAGCATGTTTCTCGTACTTATCATAAATTTTAATGTAATTATTTCGTGCTATATTCATACAAGAAATTCGATGCCGCTCTGATTGATTGTAAGCATTTTCTTTTTTCCCTTCGCATTTACTGCACTCAACATGCTTTTTTTCATTTTTTGAAAAGACAAACCCTTTTCCATTACATTTGGTGCACATACCTCGTTTAAATAAAAATTGAATAAGCGCTGAACGTGCAACACCTTTTGCTGCTTCTTTGGTGGTTATCTGTTTGGTTTTAAAACCATCTTCTTTAAACTTTAAGCGAATTTCTGAAGTTAGTAGATTGTGAAGTAAAGCAAAGTGACGATCTGTAGGATTTATTGAACGTACTAATGCCCACAACATTGAATAAACTTCTGGACTCATATCCTGCATCATTAGAGCAGCACTATTTGCCTTACTTCCAAATGTTGAAGGTCCACCTACACCATCCTTAAATCCATCCATTGTTTTTTGTGCTAAGTCGAGCAATGTAAAATCAACTTTTGAGCGACTTGGAGTAAATAATAAACGGCGTAAATCGTAAACTATAGTCTCGTTTCGATGTTTTTCAAATTTTGCTGTTGCTGTCATAAACTCACCCTATCAACCGTCTAATTTCTTCAATCGCTTTACCGCTCTTTACCTGCTCA
The DNA here is from genome assembly GCF_000368925.1 of Acinetobacter bereziniae LMG 1003 = CIP 70.12. Taxonomy (GTDB): domain Bacteria; phylum Pseudomonadota; class Gammaproteobacteria; order Pseudomonadales; family Moraxellaceae; genus Acinetobacter; species Acinetobacter bereziniae. The sequence goes on from NZ_KB849755.1 coordinate 99,659, forward strand.
GTGCTATACCTAAACACTGAATAACCCAACTCTGTGGCTGAGTTATACTTTTCCATATCTGCTATGTAGCCTTTACCTCTTGTATGTCTGCCATTGCTCCAAATACCTCCCTCAACTTCAATTAAAATTTTGGTACCAGTAATGTGAAAATCAGCCCTCCATTTTCGATTTTCATTAAACTGATACTCTTGTTCATATCCAATTCCATAAGCCTTGAGATGTTGAATTAAAGTTGCTTCTCCATCACTTACAACACGTTCTTTTTTAATCAAATTACGGCGCTTAGGTTTCCTTTTCTTTGTCGCATAATTCTTCAAATAATCAGCAATTGAGATGCTAGACAAAATCAAACATCCTCCCAATCTTCATATTGATCGTAAAGTTCAGTTTCATTTTCTTGTTGATCTCTGAAATGAGCACAACTCGTGCATAAAAATTCAGAATGTTGAGGCTCATATCGAACATCCTCAGCAATGAAGCAGTCCATACACACTGGTGTAGATTCAAGATTCATGCTCACCTCGCTTAAAATCAGAAATTCGCTTATTCATGCAAACCCTCCACGAATAAATTGCTGAATCCTTTCACCGATCCAATGCATTACCGTAACAGCCATTGAGTTCCCAAGGGCTTTATAACGTTGTGTAGCTGATGCTCTAGGTATGTTTGTATAGTTGTCAGCAAAACCCTGCAAGCGTTCGCATTCAATCTCAGTTAAGTAGCGTGCAATGTATTTATATACGACACTTGAGGGCACAATCCCTCCGCCTCCACTTGCGCGCAGCGTTCCGTTTATTTGTTTTGAAATTTTTGGGGTGGTATCAGCAATCATTGCGTACGCTTGTTCACACAAAACGTTTTCTTGACCATTATTTCTGCCTAAACAATGCGCTGTTTTTGTATTAATTATTGGATCTTGGGTTCCATGAATTACAACTCCATGTCTGTCCATTTGAGTAAGTGTTGGTGCTTGTTCTTCTTTAAAACCTATGCCTTGTCCACCCGAATTTAATGATCTACCTATAATATTTCCTTGAATACCGTAGGAATGAATAACATATCCTCGATCACTTCTACCTAATAAAGTTGGTGCTTTTTCTACAGTAATAGCTGAGTTTGCGTTAGTTCCTCCAACACCAATCGCATGTTTTATATAGTAATCACCACAAAACGCCTCTTGATTGCCTAACCATTTTTTCTGGGCATGTGATGCAAGCAATGGAGGAACTATTGTTTTTCCGCTGACCGTTTCGCTTGTTCTGTTAGTGTGTATTCCACTATGGTTGGCAATACTTTCCCTCTCGCTTTGGCTCTTCTCAATATCCCCAAACATGCCTTTTCGCTCAAATAGTATTTCGGTGATACATTCTGTTCGAGCACTTGCGATAACAAACACTCTTTTACGTCGTTGGGCGAGTCCGAAATATTGAGCATCAAGGACTCGCCAAGCGACTTGTCGAGATGGTCCAAACACACAACCAGCGTTTTTCCATCGTCCCCCTGGTGGTTGTAATTCACACCCTTCACCTGCAAGCCCTGCCAGTAAGCAGCCGAAAGCGTTATCTTTTGTGTTGAGCACTCCGGGTACGTTTTCCCAAACGGCAATGACTGGCTCAAGTCCCCGAATAGATCTTGCTGAATCAATTTCATTGGCTAATCTCACAAACTCAAGGCTTAACTGTCCTCGATCATCATCTAAAGAGTTTCTTAACCCAGCTACAGAAAATGCTTGGCATGGGGTTCCACCAACCAATATATCTGGTGCTTCTACTTCATTACTTTTAACTTTTTCAGCAATGGTGGTCATATCACCAAGATTGGGAGTATCGGGATAGTGATGTGCCAAGACTTGGCTTGGAAATTTTTCTATTTCTGCAAACCAGACAGGCTTCCAACCGAGCTCATGCCATGCAACTGTAGCCGCTTCAATGCCTGAGCAAACAGATCCGTATTTCATATCGAAACACCTTTACCCTTAGGTTTAAAACCTACGTCAGCAAGATATGATTTCCAGTTTTGACGTTCTGTTGGATCTGATAGTTTTGCAGCAATGCGACCAGCAAGATTTTCGTATGACTCACCTGCAGAGCTGTACTTGCTCATAACTTCAGGATGATGAGCAAGTTTGTTAGCGAACATGTACAACTGGCTTGGTGATGCAAATGAGATGAAATCAGGATTTGTATCTTTGATTTCAGATTTTGGGTTTTGGTTGTACTTATGACGATTTTTAAGTAACCAGTCAGCAAAGTGATAAATCATCAAGTCATCACACAAATCACGACCTGCATTGAAAAGTTCAAACACTTTCTTTTCACGCTCAAACCAAACTGCTTCGATAATGTCTTTTGGAATTACAGAGGGATCTGCTTGATCTAATTCCAAACGAAGTTTTTTAAAACAAAGCCACCCATTTTTATTTTTAGATTCTAATGGGAGATTCCTTGGGAGATTCTGTGTCCCAAAATTGGTACTGGTCTCGGTACCAATTTTGGGACTGGTTCCAGTTCCATTATTGGTACTAGTACCGTTTTTGGAACCAGTACCTAAATTAACACCAGTGTCGTTTTTGGTACTAGTCCCCTTTTTGGTATGGGTATCAGTACTATCTTCACGTCCAAACACACCAATCAATTGATAAACCTTAACCCCATTCCCTTTTATTTCACCTGTAAATTGGATCAATTTTTTGAGTTCAAGTTCATCTAAAACTTTGATAATCGTTTTACGATTTAGCGTAGTGTCTTTTTCCAAGCGCTTTAAACTTGGGAAGCACTTATGATCATCCCCGGCTCGATCAGCAAGAGCTAAAAGCACAAGCCTTTCACTTGCACATGAGACTGAAGCTTTCCAAGCCCATACGGTCGCATCTAAGCTCATAATTCACCGACCTTTGGCTTTACATATCCACCAAATGAAATGACCTGTTCAGCTTTGATCAAACTCGTAATAACCTGGTGTGCTAACCAAATTGTGATCTTGAATCGATAAGCCATCTTTTGAGCCAATTCCTCTTTGGTTACAGCTGCATTTTCTTCGTTGTAACCACGCATTCTTAAATTGCCTTTTTTGATATCATGAATGTGATTCAACAAAAGCAACGTTGGTTCATAAAAAGATTGGATTTCCTGAGTCTGTTTATGCTCAGGTTTAGTTTGAAAATGACTATTCATGAAACCTCCGCAATCGATTGCTCAATTTCATCTAAACGGCGTTTATGAAAAAGCTCAGGCAAAGTGGCAGATCGTATTTCATTTTCTTTAGCCAATTGCCCATTTTCCAATAGATATAGATCGTTGGGTTGATAAGCTTTTACAGTCTGTAAATTATTAATTTTGATGTGATTCATAAATACAACCACATCACCTTTCATGAATTTGCTTATATAATTTTCATGTGATAGATTCGGTGTCATTCGATACTCCTTGAAACCAATGAGTTATTGAAACCGTGATGAACTACGGGAAGCCTGACCTCGAACATCAGGCTTTTTCAATTTCAAAACCTGCCGTATATTTTTTCATTTGCTTAAGTGCCGCTTGGTCTACAGCTGTCGCCAATTCAATTAAATTCTGTGTGAGTTGGTGTATCTCTTCATATTCTTGAGGTGTTACAACACCATCTTCATAAGCGTCATAAACAACTTTGTTAGCTTTTCCTGATTTGATGTTGTGTTGCATCATTGCTTCAAAGATTGAAAGCTCATGATGTTTACTTCGATCACACTCAACAGGCAGCAATGCATAACCAAGCTCATGCGCCCAAATTTTTAATAAAGCTGGGTTTTGCGTGTAATACAGAATTGCTTCCAGTTTTTTTATGCTTGGTAAGTGATTTGGCATATTGATATTTGCGTAATTACAAACTGTGTTATGCGAATCCCCTAGTACTTGGGCAATGTCTTTAGGAGTAAAACCAGGTGTTTTACTTATCATTTGCCAAATAGCGTTTTGAGCTTCTCGGCTTAAATTAATTTCCATATGTGAATCCTTTTAATCATTCACGTTTAATTTTTAAGAACAAAAATCGATACTTTGCTCATGGTGGTTCCTAAGCGACATTTGTAGATTGTTTATGCTGATTCCATAAAGCCTCTAGATTTCTACCTAGATCATATGAAAGTCGTTTTCCGCAAGCTCCTCGCTCTAAGTCACTTACATAGTTTTGCGAACAACCAATTTCAGTGGCGATCTTTGCCTGTGTTAATCCTTGGTCTTTAAGATCAGAAATCATTTTTTGCCATTGATTCATGTGAGCCTCCGATATTTTTATTAAATATATAGGTTTTCCGATATTTATACAATAGCCAAACCGATTGAAATATGTATCAGAATTCCGATAAAGCAAGTTGAGATTTATCTATGAGTACTTTGGGTGAAAATTTAAAGAAATTGCGTAAGGCAAAAAAAATGACCCAGAAGGAATTAGCGCAAAAGTCTGGAGTTAAACAATCGGTAATTTCTGAACTAGAAACTGGCACTGCTAAATCAACAGGTTCAATTCTTGAGCTAGCTAGCGCATTAGGCATTACCGCTGAAGAGCTTAAAAAAGGTGTAGTTAGTGAATTTGACAATAACGTTGTACCCATTAGTTCGAGATTAATCCCTGTTTTGTCATGGGTTCAAGCTGGATCAATGACATCTATAGAGGAAATAAATCCATTAGATATTTCTGAGTGGTTACCACCTTTAAGCGCTGATGATCCTGATGGTTGTTTTTATCTAAAAGTAGTTGGTATTAGTAATTCACCCACTTACATAGAGGGTGACTGTATTTTAGTAAATCCAAAATTTCAGGTATGCGATTTGATTTCTGGAGATTTGATAGTTGTAAGAAATAACACTGATGCAACTTTTAAAAAACTTGTCATTGAGAGTGATGAGCGTAAGTATTTACAGGCTCTTAATCCAAACTTCCACCCTAATATTATTGAATTTGAAGATGGAATGGTGTTGGTAGGTTTGGTGATTGATGCATTTAGACCGCTTGGTGGTTCTCGCCCAAAACGAATGAGAAAAAGTTAATTTTGTATAATTTAAAGAAAAGAGAACACTATGATCGCAACACTGAATAAATCTAAAACTGCGCTAACAATTAATCGCCAAGATTTTAAATTGGCTTTATCTAAAATTGGTGCAGGTATTGATAAACAAATCGCCTCATTAAAAAAAGCCAAGCAAAGTTATGATCCTGCTGATATTGCTCGAGAAGTGATAGATGAAGCTAATATCTTTGAAATGATTATTGAAGGGTTTAACGAAGCTGAGGAAACCAATTTAAAACTTACGGACATAACCAATATCGATGCTGCTCAAGAGTGGATAGATGAATTTTTAGAAAATTATTCAAAAGTATAAGTTCTATAAGTAAATTTCAATCTAAACAATGAAATAGGCCCATATAATGAAAGATATAATTTTTAAAAACTTTGAAGAGGCTGGACAAACTGTTTTAAAATTTTTATCTCAGAAATTTGGATTTAATTTATGGATGATCACTCGTACTGAAGGAGATAATTGGATCGTTCTTCAATGTGAAGATAAGGGCTATAATGTTATTCCTGGACAAGTTTTTTCATGGGCGGATTCATTTTGCTCCCACATGGTTTTAGGAAAAGCTCCTAAAATAGCTCCTCGTTCAGAAGAAATCCCCTTATATTTAAATGCCCCAATAGCAAAAAAAATTGATATTAAAGCGTATATAGGTCAACCCCTTATAAAAGAAGATGGAACCTTATTTGGTACTCTTTGTGCTATTGACCCCAACCCTCAATCCGAATCACTACTACAGGAAGAGGAATTAATTAATCTTTTTGGTAAAATTTTAAGCTATATTTTGCAAGTTGAATTAAGGGAAAATGAACAAAAACGTCAAAAAGAGTTTTTTGAAGCCGTAGCCTTAAGTGATTCTTTAACAGGGTTATTTAATCGCAGAGGATGGGATCAACTTCTCGCACAAGAAGAAGCTCGATGTAAAAGTTACGGTCATCCTGCTGCTATTTTTATGATTGATCTAAATAATTTAAAAATTGTAAATGATCAATTTGGACATTTTATCGGAGACGAATTAATAAAAAAGACAGCAAATCTATTAAAAATTTGCGTCCGTAATAATGATATTGTGGCTCGGATAGGTGGTGATGAATTTGCAATCCTCAGCATTGAAAATACAAAAGAGGGAGCAGAACTTTTATTTGATAGAATTCAAGAAATTTTTGCAAATGCTAACATCAGCATTGCTGTTGGCTTCGCAATTCGAAATCCTTCTTATAGTTTATTAGAAGCGGTTCAGGAAGCTGATGAAAAAATGTATGAAAATAAACGCATGATCAAAAATTAAGATTCAATCAATTTAGTAAACTTCACATCACAATTAGCGTGAGATTCCTTTTCCTTAAAAAACCTATGAAGAACCTATATTATGGAAACCGTATCATTTATATGTTTGTTAACTCTTTCTATATTTGGTTGCGATAATTCAGAACAAATATCACCTGAACGCCAACACCTTATTGAAAAATTTCAAGAAGTTGATTTAAAAATGACTATGTATCTTGCAACGCTAGCAGGTCCCTCTACCCCATTGGAAGAACGCAAAAAAGTTATTTGCGAGGATTTCCCTGTTACCTACGAACAAGAATACCTTCCTATTTCTTTAAAGCTGGCTGATCCAAAAGATCTCAATACAAGTAAAGATCTTCAAAAAACAATAGATTCATATAAAGCTAGATATAATATTGATTGCTAATACAATATTTTAAAAAAGAAACCCTCCTATGTGGGTTTTCTTTTACCTTAAATAAAATCCAAGACAAAGCAAAAATACACCTGGTAACATGCATAGAAGACCAACAGCTTTGGCATCATGGACACTATTTACATACTTATGAAAATAATGTGGACCAAATACAATTCCCACAAATGATAGTAAAAAACCAAAAATTATTAAGAATGGTGACATAAGCATGATCCATATAGATTGATTTTATTGTACATCACCTCAAGAGTTGTTTGATTTCGTTTACCTGTAACACCGAAATCTTATTATTACCACCAAGGTTACTGAAGGATAACCTGTAATGACTAAGTTTGACCTATCTCGCCCTGCTATATGTAGGGTTTTCTTTTGTCTATTAAAGTATAAAAATTCTTAAAAATATCGGAATAAAAATAAAAATATCGGATTACCTATTGACTAATAATATCGGAAATGCGATATTAATTTCGTCAGCTAACAAAAAAGCACATCCGACCTCGAAATCAAATGTGCTTTTACTCAATGAGTGAGATAAGTATGAACACAAAACCAAATTCAATCAATCCCATTGTTACACATCGTGTACAGCCTTTTAGCTTCTTTAAAATCGCCACTGTCAGTGGACTATTGACCGCTGGGGCAATCGGTCTTGCTTATGACCAAAAAACGACTGAATACAAGCCACCAGTTGCCATCCCAAATGTTACACCCTCTACTTACACTGTTGATGCTTTAAAGCTCACTTCTGGAACTTCGGGCAAAGCGGTTATCAAACTTGATAGCTTCCTAGTTTTAGTCAGCTTTGATTTTGAATCTCATCCAGATAGTTACGGCGTACCAGGTTCTGAATTTACAGCCGTTGATATTACAAATTTGGCGGTTGAACAAATTACAGATGTGAACGGTAAAGATTGGAATGATTTCACCGATTACAACGATCACAGAAATATCAATCAGATGATTGTTGGTTATATCGAACGTAATCGATTAGTGGAGGCAAACTAATGACCTCTATTCCTCAAAAGAAAACTGAATTTATCAGCAATGAAAACGGCGAATTCCGCATGCGTATTTATTCATACGAATACATACAAAAAGATGGCGAAATTTATCGAGTAAGTAAATCTGGCTATTTGTTTCTTATCGAATTTGCTGAGCACTTAGAAAAGCCTTGGATTCGCCTCAGTTTTGAGCGTGAACGTAAATTTCAAAAGCGTAAAGCATTGGCTATTGGACTTCAAAATTCAAATATCCCCTCTTATGAACGTCGTGCGTTTAAAAAACGTATGGGCTGGGTTGGAGCATAATCATGACAAATTCGAATAATACAAATATGGACCTTTGGAATTCTTTATGCATAACAGATCCAAAGAAAGTTAAGCCGATTACAGGTAAATCTTATAAAGGCTCATCACCTCAACCCTATTGGTTAGTTCAACGTGCTACAGAAACTTTTGGTCCTTGTGGTCAAGGTTGGGGAATTGAAATAGTTCAACAAGGTTTTCAGCAATGTAATGCTGAAACAATGATGCATTATGCGACAGTACGTGTTTGGTATATGCAAGACGGTAAAAAGTGTTCAGTAGAACACATGGGCGGAACAATGGCTATGTATAAAACCAGTTCAGGAAAAATGATATACGACGAAGATGCACCTAAAAAATCTGTCACAGATGCAATGGTTAAGGCACTTAGTTTTATTGGTTTTGCTGGCGATATTTTCTCAGGTATATGGGATGATTGGAAATATCAAGAAATGGCTGCAGCACATTATAATGAGCAAAAACAACAGTCCTCTCAAAATCAAAATAATCAGCAAAACTCTAGGCAGGCTCAACAACCTAATCGCAATCAAAACAACCAGGCTAATGGTCAGCAACAAAAACCATTGGCTCAACGTTTTAACGATGCACTTTTAGCTATAAAAGATGCGAAGAAGCCTCAGACGTTAGACAAAGCAATTAACACATTCAAAGGTACTCAATATGAGATTGGTATTTCGAATGCCTGCCGTGCTCGAGCTGATCAAATGGGATGGAATACAGCACCACCGATTAACCAAGTTCAACAACAAAATCAAATGCAGCACTGAGGAAAATAAAAAATGAATATTTTGAATGGAAATGAAGCATTTGCGGCTTTAATGGCTGGTAAAAATATTATGTGTCGCGCTGCAGGTGGGTTGATTGAATTTGATGATCTCGATCAATTTCCTGCCACAGTATTCGCAATGCCTGATTATGAGTTCTGTATCAAGATAGATGAGATCTCAATAAATGGCTACACATTCTTAAAACCTTATTCATTAGAAGAACTTTCAGAGGGTCAAGACATATTTTTACTTGGTAATACTGGGACCATTGTTAAAGGACAATTTATTCCTGAATATGAAGAACTGGTATTAGCTGTAAAAAATGGTTCAGTTCAACGCAACTTTGAAAGTGCTCAAAATCAAGCGAAAGCTATGCAAAGCTTACTTGGTATAAATAATGATTTGGTCTTAAAAGTTGTAGATTTTCATGAGTTCATGAAACCTGCAGCAAAATCCAAAAAAACTACACGTAAAAAATCCAATGATCCTCAGACTGAAAATTCAACGTCTGAGGTAAATGCTCATAAAAATGATCAGGAAAACATTACTGAAACAGCGCCTAAAATACGCCCTGCTTTTACAGTAGATGAAGTTGCTGAAATTGAATCAGATCCAACTTTAATAATTGAAAAATTTGCTGCGCAGATTGCAAGCTGTACGACTACAGAAGCTGTACTTTCATTACGCCCAGTGTTTTTTGCTAACGGAAATTTACAGCGTGAGCACACTCAACATTTATGTAAATTAACTGAAGATAAGTTACTCGAGTTAGATCCTGAACAATATTCGCCAAAAGTAATCAATGCTGATCATCAAATTTATATCGATGGTATTAATGCTTGTATTTCTAAGGAAGAAATTAACACCACCCTTTATGATTTGAATGATCAAGGTTTTAGCGAAGAACAAATTTCAGAAATTAATCTAACAAAAGTCTGCAAACTTGCTGAATTTCAGACAAAATTTTTTGAAAATATTCATGATAATCAATACAACCAGTTACTTACAGAACTACTGGAACGTGCTCAAAAATCAAATTCACCGGCTGAAGCGAATGCTTTGTATAAATATACAACTCAATGGAATGAGGAACAGCGTAAACCATTAGTTTTAGCAATTCATAAAAGATTAGCTGAACTGAGCCCACCTGAAAAATCTCAATCATCTTTGATGGTTCGTATTCAAGAAGCAAAGACATTGATTGATCTTGCAAAGCTTGAAGAGGAAATAACTCAGTGCGACCCAGCTATTCATGAACGTTTATTGAGTTATGCAAATCAGAGACGGACTGATTTAACAATGGCGACTGACACACCTTGGGAGACAAAATAATGAAAACACCATTAGATTTAAATTCTGTTTTATTTGCACAGCTTGAACGTTTAAGTGCTACAGATCTCAAAGGTGAAGAGCTTCAGGCAGAACTTCAAAAGGCAGACGCTATTGAAAAAATAAGTGAACAGGTTATTAAAAATAACAACATGCGTTTAAGTGCTGCAAAATTAGTTGCTGAATACAGAGGCTTAAAAAATGCCGATTCAGTTGAAATTCCGCAAAATTTAATTGGGTGATTTATGCCAAAGGGATCAGCAATAAAATATAGCCCAGAGCAATTAGATTTCATTAAATCAAACTGCTCATTGGGACGAAAAGAATTAACGGAAATAGTAAACACCAAATTTAATGAACAATTTAGTGTTGATCAGATCAAGTCATTATGCACTCGTAATAAATGGAATACTGGTCGAACAGGTTGTTTTCAGAAAGGATCTGTTCCATGGAATACTGGCACCAAAGGGCTTACTTCAGCGAATAAGACTAGCTTCAAGAAAGGACGTCCTACATGGAATGCTAAACCTCTAGGTTATGAGCGGATATGCTCAAAAGATGGATATGTTTTAGTAAAAATAGGTGAACCAGGTAAATTTGGATTAAAGCATAGAATTGTTTGGGAAAAAGTTAATGGACCAATTCCGGAAGGACAAGTAATTGCATTTAAAAACCAGGATAAAACAGATTGTCGAATAGAGAATTTGATTCTAATGAGCAAAGCTGAAATGGTTCGGTATAGCCAAAGTTTTCACAAACTTGCCACACCTCAAAACAATGAATCTTGTTTGTTAATGGCAAAGATTAAAAATGTTAAACATCAATTATATAAAAAGGTGAATGCATGAAAGTTCTTCTAAATACTCACCCTCTAATAGGTACGACATATTTAATTTGGGATGAGCTGAATAAATGGAGGAAGATTGATGGGTGTTCTTAAATATATTATCACTGTCGAAAGCGATAGTCCTCCACAAGTAATGCTCGGTCAAAATATTGGTGGTGGAATTGTTAAAGAATTGAAGGAAGTGGAAGTTGAATTAGTTTCTGCAGCACAGCTCGCCGAAAAATATAGTCTATCCACCACGACAATTAGAGACCGTCTCGCATCAATAGATCAAGGTACACCTGGCAAGGCATTATACAACCCTCGCTTAGCCCATGATTTACTTAGCATTAAAAATAAAAAAAGAGGCAGACCGAGAGCTAATTAGCTCTCACTGTCATTAAACATCTCAACTAAATCCTGCGCATCCGGATTGTAATAAGTGTTAATTAATATCCCAATTGTCTTATGTCCCGTAATTTTTGCTAAAACCTCAACCGGTAATTTACGAACCTTAACCATCCTTGTGATGGCTTCATGTCGAGTATCATGAAAATTGATTTCAGGCAGTTTTGCTTTTTTCTTAACCCTCATCCACATTGCACAAAATATATTCTTATCAATTGGCAACAATTTGTCATTTTCTGCAGGTATCAATGAGAGCAAGCGTTTGGCTTCTTTTGAAAGTGGTACGTTACGAGACTCACCATTTTTAGTCATTGGCAAATGAATAAAACCATCACGTAAATCTGCTCTACGCATAGATAATATCTCACCCTGCCTCATTGCTGTTTCCAGAGCAAACAAAAAAGCCCACGCGACATATTGTCTAGAACTGACAGGTGTTGTTGTACCGTCCCACTGCAACACTTTTAATAGAGTTTCTTGCTGTTCTGGTGAAATTCTTTGATCCCGTGATTTTTCTTTATTTGGCATTGTTACTGAGTGCCAAACGTTAGACTCAATCAAAAACAACTCTTTCATTGCATAGGTAAACACTGCAGAATAAATTGCATGTTCATTTCTTAATGTAGCTACTTTAACTTCTTTTTTTCTATTATTGCGCCATTCTGCAATATCTGCAGGCTTAAAATCATAAATTGACTTTTCAGCCAGGTTTGGAGCGATACGGTCTAAGTTTTTTATTTTAAAGTTGATGGTACGTGCCGATCGCATATGTCGACCGTGTTCTTCATAATATTTATTACATAATTGTCGAAATGGATAAGCAGGTTTTATACCTTGTTCAAGATCAGCTTTACCAGTTTTAAGTTCAAGTAGCTTAAGTGATGCCCATTGTTCACATTCTTTTGCAGTATCTCTGGTCGCTGAATATCTCTTATTATCAAAAGTTACAGTAATACGCCAACTTGATCCACGTTGTATTGGTTTTGGAAGCTTCATTATTGGTGCAGATTTGGTGTAGATTTAGATTTATTTTAGCTATTTTATGGAAAAAAGGAAGAAAATATAGGGAATTTAGTGCAGATTAAATAAGATCTATAGTGACTTTGGGATTTGAAAAATTTAACTAAGTTCCTGTTTATTAATATATTTTAATGATTTATTTTTTTTAAAATTGAGAATATCATAAAAATGTCACCTAAAATCATTGTATACTACCTATCATTATCAAGTTTGAATGTTGCAAACTGTCCATTCTCCAAGTGAATCGCCATCAAATGAGTACTTTATTACTAATCACTGCTGCTCCAAGTTCAATTCATGCATGGCATGCATTGGGGTTAGCTCAGGCTTTAAAAGCAAAAGATCAAGAATTTCGTGTGTTCTTCTATCAAGATGGTGTACAAGTTGCCAACAACTTGCAATGGATTCCTGATGATCAACGTAATTTATCTGTAGAGTGGCAAAAACTCGCAATTCGACTTCCTGTCTGTGTGAGTGCCGCTTTAGCGCGTGGAATAACAGATCAAGAAAATGCTAAACGCCATCAAATTCAAACACATAATCTTGCAAAAGGTTTTAATCTCGTTGGACTTGGAGAACTTGCAGATGCAGTCCAATCTACAGATCGTCTCATTCAATTCTAAGTTGATCTTCCCATTAGAGTGTTGCATTTAAAAGGTGATTTGTGTGAATACTGTACTCGTGGTTATAACCCAAGCAAACTTAACCAATCTGCAAGTTTATGAAAGCTTGTCTGCCACTATGGTTTTAGCTACTTTTGGTTGTAAAGTCAAAGTGTTACTCAAGGGTGCTGGACTAAGTTTGTTAAAATCCGAACTGGCGTTTGATGGTTTAAAACAAGCATTTAAACTCGCGTCAAACATGGTGGATAGCTTTGAATTTTATGATTTAACACCAGTTTTAGTAGAGAATATGAATAAAAGCTCTGCTTTTGTTACTCAATCACAACAAGAGATTGAGTTCATCAATTTGAATAGTGAATTTATTCAATCTTTTGATCGTGTTTTATATTGGTAAGATGGGCAAGGTAGATTTAAATGTCAGATAAAACACTTTACTTAATTCAATCATGCTTTTCACATACAGATCAAGTTTTAACCCAACTAGATCAAATATACTCAGTAGATGATCATATTCTTTTAATGGGAGATGCAGTGCTATATGTATGTGATCACCGTTTAGAAAAGAAAAAAAATCTGTATATCTTGGAAAATGATACAGAAATACTTGCCGAAAAAGTTCCTGAGCATTTTAAATTGATCAATTATGCGCAATTCGCAGAACTGATTTTAGACTTCACACGTTGTATCAGTTTAAAATAAACCGCTATTTTACCCTTTGTTATCTCCCAAGTAATTTAATTGCTTTCTCAATCGAGTTACATCATTTAGGTTGTTTTATGAGTTTAGAATTAGACCAAGACGGTCACTTAGTGGATTATACGGTTTGGAATGAACAGGTTGCTCAAGAGCTGGCACAGAGTTTAGAACTCGAGCTTACACCTTGGCATTTCGAAGTTTTATATGCAGTTCGTCAATTCTATACTCAATTTGGACACTCTCCTGCGACTCGCCCATTGATTAAATTTTTAATGAAAAGCGTAAGCCCTGAGATTGATAATGCAATGTTGCAACAAAAATTTAATACTGGACTGGTTGCTCGACATTTGAGTCGTTTGGCAGGTATTCCTAAACCCGCAAATTGTTTATGAACTATTTATATAAATTGATTCGTTCACATATGTATTAGCGTGAACGAATCCCTGTAGATTATGGCTTAGATAAATAGATTATTTCACTCTTTTTCTAAGTAAATCCCATTGGTATTTGAAAAAATAGCTCAACGAAAAAGTGGGATTGCGTATAGCCCTTGACTTAGTCTTACCATTTTTTTCTTTCTCATCAATTTTTCTATGATCATAATCTAAAAAATTACCTGTCAAACCCGGTAAAAACTGAAAAGACTTGCCTTGGGGATTAATTTTTTGGGAGTCAAACAAATGAATCAATCCAAAACGATGTCCCAACTCATGTACAACGACTTGATTAAATATATCTTCAGGGCATTTGAATAAGGTAACACTATCCCCACCACTACCAACGCCTTCTTCTTTAAAAACATTTGTTACAAAAACATAATTTTTAGCTGCCAAGCTTTTATCTTGGTATTTTTTATAAAATTTACTTAAATCATCTAAAAAATAGCTGGTATTATTTATATTAAGTTTATTTAAAGAAATATTTACATCAACATCATTTTTACGATACTTTCTAAAATCGAATGCTGGAGCATTTATTATTTCTACATTAATTAAGGCTTGGTTAAATGATCTATTTTGTAAAAAATCCTCATAATCATATGAACGTCTCGGTTTTTTTTCATTCGTAATCACATCTACAAAAATAACTTTTAAACTCGGAATCACAGCATTATGGTATAGCATGAGCTGACCGACAACTTCTTTACAACCATTTTTTTCTGCATAGACTAAAATCTCTTCATGGTTTTCCAATGCACTTTTACATGAGATATTAACTGCATTAGAAACTAAATATTTCTGATCATTTTCTTGATTTGATAATTTTTTGTTATTTCCAAAAGTACTAAGAAATCGATTAATATTCATTTCTGAAGGGTCAATCACAATATTTGGGTTTGATGCTTCAAACTTGAGAATAGTTCCATTATTTTTTAACTCAAATTCTTTATTTTTATCAATTGGATTTAATTCACCATCATTCTTGCCTTCAATTAGATTTAGCTCTAAATCTAGTGCTACACTATAGTTCTCACCTTGACCCGAACGATGAACATTAAGCCACTCTGTTGAATAAATCGCCAACCATGCAGGTATGTATTCTTTGCCATAAGGCAAAATTTTTGTTTTTTGTCCATGTGTATAAGTGCTTTTGAGTGTATCTATATCGCCAGTCACTAAAGCAACTTTAATCCTTTCTTCGCTAGATGTTAAGGGTTGATAATAGGTCATTTTTTTTAAAAATTCAGGTCGATACCAATCAAAACCATAACGACCATCAAACACTCTGTCCTCTGCACGTCTAAAATGAATTGTAAATTCTTGAAGACAGGTTTGACTTGTTTTTCCAACTGTTGGGCTTGATCCAATTGCCATATCATCGCTCCGTATTACATATTTCTAAGTTATTGAATTTTTAAATTTAAATAATTATCATTTGCCCAACACTTATGCCTTTCTATTAAAACAAATGGTTATTGATTGTTAATGATCTCAATATAAGTTTTAGGAAAAAATTTATTATTCAGGTTTAAACGCAAATTTTTTATTCAAGTTTGAATTATATATTTTTTAGTATCATGTGGTATAAATTTCACACACTTTAACAAAAATCACTATACTAAAATAGTAGGCAGGATTAGATGTGTGTCCAACATTCTTCTTAATATATAAACGCATGTATAAATGCTGTTATTTAAATAGCGTGTAATACAATTAAGCTTATTCAAAGATATTCAATTTTCTGTTCTGAACTGTTTTTAACGTTTTGATCATTCATATTCAATTCATGCTTGATTGATACAATCAAATCATGCCTGTTTACTTTTCTCCAAATATTTAAAAAATGCAGGTGTAACGATTGGCTTTACTTGACGTGCAGTAATCGCTTGCTGACATTCCGAACAGACCAAAATCGCAGTAAATTGATGCCCACATGTTGTATGTTCAAGTGCCATTGGTGCACCTAAGCCTTCATCCATCCACTTATCTGCCCATGTCACCATCGTCAGTAAAATTGGATAAAGCTCTAAGCCTTTCTCCGTTAAACGATATTCAAAACGCTCTTGTCGTTCAACATATGGAACTTTGTTAAGTATGCCATGCTCAACCAAACGCTTTAAACGTTCAGCAAGCACATGTCGGGTTACACCTAAATTTGCTTGAAAATCATCAAAACGACGCATTCCCATAAACGCATTACGAAGAATAAGCATCGTCCAACGATCGCCCAAAACTGACAATGTGCGCGCAATTGAACATGGTTGATTGCCTATTTCTTCCCACTTCATACAAACGTCCAGATAAGCTATTAGCATCTAAAATTACTTTATGTATACTATGAAAGAAACATGACAATAAAGATAGTATATTTAATGAGAATTTTTTTCTTTGAGTTAATTTTAATGAGCAAAATTTTTATCCTCCCCCATTACGTTATAAAGTATACACTATAATTAAATGATCAATTGCCTATCGATGATGATGCAGCTCAATGATGATTGAATAAAAACAATACATGTTATTCAATATTAAAATCGCAGGATATTTCAAAGAGTTAAATGCAATAAAAGCCCAATATTGGGCTTTTATTGCATGTTTCATGTTTAGTTGTTGAGCAATTTATCGATTACACCAAATTTCTTAAAAATACTGGCACGACGTTTTGAATAAATATTGGCTTTATTCAAATCACCTTTATAGTGATCAAATACACGTTTATCCATGATCTTGAACCACCAAGCAGGGATCAAGGCTGGCAATAACATACTTGCATAACCACTTGGTAACTCAGGTGCTTCATCAAAATGACGTAATGCCTGGAATGGACGTGTAGGATAAGCATGATGATCTGAATGACGCTGCAACTGATACAGGAACAAATTCGTCACAATATTATTATTATTCCAACTGTGTTCAGGCATGGTACGTTCATATTTACCTTTTTCATCCTTTTGACGCAATAAACCATAGTGTTCGATGTAGTTAATAATCTCAAACAGACCAATACTATATGCAGATTGCGTAGCCAAGTATGGCAAAATTCCTTTACCAAACAACCCCACCATTGACGAATGGAATGCCGCAGTCATGCCCCAACCTTGCAACAACTCATTGTCTTTACACCAAAATCCAAGCCCTTTTCGTTTAAGGCGGTTGGTTTCGATTTCAATTGCAGACTTAAATGATCCAATGACTGTTCGTGGTAAAAACTCATAAAAAGTTTCACCCATTTGTGAAGATGCAGGGTCTTCTGGAGTTGCTGCACGCTTATGGTGTCCATATGGATGCTCAATCCGGAAATGATTATAGCCAGATGGAACTAATGCCAAGTGTGACAAAATATGATCTATACGATCATGCTTATGACTGAGTTCATGCGCTGTATTGATGGCGATACCATTAATCGCCCCCATCGAAATACCCAAGAGTATCTTATCAAGCAATGAAGTCTGCTTACGACCAACCAAATAGCATGCATACACATTTGCTGCATATTGAATCGGAATAAAAGATTTAACTAATCGAGAATAATAAGGGTCTTGTTCAAGTAATTTTACATCTTCAGCAGTTGGATTGTTTTGATCTTTACCAATCAAGGAGTCGATGGCTGGAATAATCACATGCAAGACAATCGGACCACCCAGTGCAAACACTTTTTTAAGTGGCTTAGGCGCAACATGATAGCCCGCTAAAATCCCTAAACCAATCACTGGCAAAGATGGACTAATCATCCAAAGGTAACGCTTCTTATCAAGTGCCAAACCTGACTTTGGTTTTATGTCCAGCAATTGCTGTTCAGTCAGTTGAACTGGTGCATTCATGGCTGTATCTTCCCTATCTTTCTACTTACCTATATATTTAAATAAAGATCACTTGAAAGACAGTTGTAAGCGTCCATAAAACCTATGAAAAAGTCTTTGGCATCTTCAACATAGAGATTGTCCTTTACGCACATGTTTTAATGACATCAAACCTTTTTATTATTTGAAAATAGGAAATTTAAACCATACTTATGGATGCTTTAAGTAAAATTTTTGATGATATTCATCTCAACCATTCAGAATATATTTATCTTCAAGCGCAAGGGGATTGGTCATTTCAAAGCCCTAAACAAGAAGCTGTCATTGCACATATTGTCTTATATGGTCACGCTTATTTAGAGTTTTCCCCATCGATGCATGTCACCTTACACACAGGTGATATGTTTTTAATTCCTGCAGGTTTAGCCCACACCGTAAAAAATCAGCCCAATACACAACTGGTCGAAAACTTAAATATTGAATCTCTGTTTGATGGACTTAGACAGGATGCCATTGAATTTGGTCAGGGAAGCTCAGAAAAAACTTTAATACTTACTGTCCGATGCCATATGAATGCCATTATGGCACGCCCATTAATCAATGCACTTCCTCCCTTTCTACACATTCAAAATGCGCTGAGTGATGAAGCACCTGAGTGGCTTAAAATTGGACTTTATTTTGTATCCGCTGAAACGCGTAGAACTGTCGCAGGCAAAAATAAGATCATGGATCATGTGGTCAGCATTTTAATGATTGAGTCTGTACGAGATTACATTGAGCAAATGCAAGATCATAATAACTGGTTGAATGCTTTGATTCATCCTGAACTATCAAATGCCTTGGCAGCCATCCATAGCCAACCCCAACATAACTGGACTGTTGAAAGTTTAGCTGAAACCTGTTGTATGTCCCGCTCAAAATTTGCCAGCCTGTTTAACCAAATTATTGGCGAGACACCATTGGCTTATTTACAACAACATCGTTTACGTCTTGCCAGTCAACTGCTCAAACAAGGTCAACTCTCTATTCAACAAATTGCCCACCAAGTGGGCTATTCTTCTGAAACCGCATTCAGTCAAGCATTCAAAAAACAATTTGAGCTTAGCCCGAGTCAATACCGCAATCAACTCTAAAACTTTACGAGGCAGCTACAGAATACATAATCCAATAAAAAAAGCGCCGAAGCGCTTTTTTTATTGGATGTTTTCTCAATTATTTAATCTTAGCTTGAGATTTTAAATAACGAGAATAATCATCAAGCAATTGTTCACCACGGAATTTTTGGTACATTTGAGTCAACTGTTGAACTTCAGCAGGATTCATTTGGGCAATATCTACTTTTTTCACATTGGCAACCGCTACAACAACCAATTCATCAGGTAACTTCGCAGTAGTTACAGACCACATACCTGCTTTGGGTACAGGCTGACTAAATGCAGCACGCTCAATTTCGCGTTTAAGCCCCTGTGAACGCGTAAATGTCCCTGCATGTACAAAATTAGATTGGTATTTCGCTGTCACTGCTTGTGCAGGTAACTTTTTAAAATCTTCAATCATTGCATTTAATTTTGCATGTGCTGCATCAAATGCTTTTTGTTCAATCAACTGTGCTTTTACACGCGCTGTTGCCTGAGCCAGAGGTTGAGTGCCCGCTGGGTGGTATTTACGAACTTTTATCCATACCACATCACCATTGGCAGTTTGTATATTACCTGAAGCTGTTGTATTGCCGTTTTTAATATCTTCAGCAAATAATTTCGTTTTAACCGCAGGATCTGCTAAAACTGGATTAGTTGTTGCTAAATTCACATTCTTCGCTGATTGGACCTGTACTGTTTTCACTGCTTGTGCCACAACATCAAGCGAATCGCTATTCACAACCTGGTCATTTAAACTATTTACAGTATCAGAGAAGTAATTTGCAGATTTGTTTTTCAGCACTTCGGCTGTTAATTCTGCTTTTTTGCTTTCCAATGATGGAATTGTTCCAGCGGGTGTATTGACTTCAATAATATGATAGCCGAACTCTGTTTTTACAGGTTTCGCCACTTGACCATTCGCAGTTGAAGCCACAGCTTTATCAAAATCAGCACCAAACACACCTGGAGCATAGGCTGCAAGTGCACCACCTTTTGCTTTAGAATCTGGATCTTCAGAATATTGTGCAGCCGCTTGAGCAAAAGTCATACCTGCTTGAATTTTTGCATAAACCTCATTCGCCAAAGTTGCAGCTTGCTCAGGACTACGTGAATCCGTTGTAATCAGGATGTGTTTTACATCATGCTTTAAATTTTGCTTATATTTTTCTACAAATTGCGCATAGGCTTGATTTAACTCCGCATCAGACACCGCAGCATTTGGTTGAGTCAATGTCGCAGGACTAAGCACAACATAATCAACATCTACAGCCGCAACCTGTTTAAATTTATTGAGATGTTTGTTGTAATAATCCGCAATTTCTTGATTCGTCACTTTAACATTCGCTTTATAATCATCCAGCTTCACACTCGATAAAAATAATTCACGTTGTTCAGATTGAAGATTAGCAATTTGTTGAATATCAGATTTACTAATCAAAGCATTATCTGAAATCGTTGAACTCAGAATACTCAATGCAAAATCTTGACGAATATTTTGAATAAATGCCTGACTGGTTAAGCCTTGTGAACGTAAATAATTCGCATATAGATTATTCGAAAATTTACCATTTTCCTGAAAAGCAGGAATCTGTGCAATTTTCTGTTCAATCTGAGTATCGCTTAAAGTCACACCTAATTTATCTGCCTGCTGTCTTAGAAGACTTTGACTGATCAGATAATCAAGTGCTTTATTTGCAATAAATTCTTTATTCAACAGTGACTCGTCCCCATGCACACTAGGATTTGCCAATAATTGATCCGTATAGCTTTTGGTGACCGTTTCTAACTCTTTTTTAGAAATATCTTGACCATTAACAGTTTTAGCGACATCTGCTTTTTGCCCACCACTGAAATAACCTTCAATACCGACCACGGCAAATGGCGCTAAAAATAACACAAGGAGAACTTTACCAAACCAGCCCCTTATGAGAGTGCGAAACGATTCCATGAGTATTCCAATATTATATTTCGTAAGGATTCTAACTGAAATTGTGAAATGAATGAACGAGCAATCACTGATAATTTAATTTTATTTCATAAAAAACGCGCCACGAGGGCGCGCTTTCGATAAGCTCAGATTAAGCTACTGAGTCTTTTAAGCCTTTACCAGCTTTAAAGCTAGGTACTTTGCTTGCTTTAATCTGAAGCTCTTCACCAGTTTTAGGGTTACGACCAGTACGTGCAGCACGGTCTTTAACACTAAAAGTACCAAAGCCTACTAAAGTCACTGTGTCGCCTTTTTTAAGCGCTTCACCAATTGAAGCAATAGTCGCATCTAATGCTTTACCTGCATCAGACTTTGACAATCCCCCTTTTTCTGCAATCGCATCGATTAATTCTGATTTATTCATGAAGATTACGTCCTCTTATTTCGTTTGTTTAAGTTCCAAGGCTGTAGATCAAAGGCCATGACGACTTTATAGCAATGCTTTGGGGGGAAACGCAAGACTCCAAACACGCTTTTCTCAAAAATTACGACTAAAAATGAGTTTTTTTTTTGATTCACCCCAATTATTTCATTTTTTGAGCAACTGCTCTCGTAAGTTTTGGTTCTCTTCTACTAAGGCATCCACCTTGTGATGTAATTGCATTATTAAGTTCTCTAGGTGCTGAAGATCCTTTGCAGTGACCAAACCAATTCGATTAAGCGAATGATTTACGCCATGATCGAGAAGCTTTTCTACCTTGTCCTTAGTTTCTGTGACAGACTCTTTAGTTTTCTCCGACACTTTGTTCACTGTTTGATCAGCAACTTCAACCGTTTTTGATTCAAGCTCTTCTCCAACTTTGACTAAAGAGTCAAATAACTTATTGCCTTCTTCTTCAGCACGCGAAAAAGCCCCCAACCCGGCCAACCAAATCTGTTTTGTATATTTTCTAAAATCCAATGCTGATTTTTTATGATGTCTAGGTTTTGTATGTGATACATGCTGTTCATTTTGGTCTTCCTGAAGACCGAATTGTTCTTTATTGCTCTTTTTCATATCCTGCTCCATTTGCCCAAAACTCCAGCTTTTAATGACCTATATGACCAAATTATGTAGAAAATATATCTATAATATCAAATAAAACTATTGAACCTTTTGCTAAACTGTTCTACAAAAGCAAAGTAATTGTTTAATGTTAAGGAACACTTGCCAATTCAACAATGGTCATTCAATTATTTTTTTTATATGATTGTTGAAATAATGTGTTTCATATCACAGATGAAATTGTTTCAAAGTTATTTTAGAGATCGGATTCTCAATTTGTTATAGGAATGTTTTATGAATGAATCGCAACAAAAGCAAGGTCACTCTCGTTTGTTGCTAAACATTGTCATGATTATCTTGGAAACCATTTATTCTTTTGTATTAAAACATGATCGTGTTGTTCGCTTACAAGCTAAAAAATTTGTCGAACAGCAAATGACCATCAAGATAAATAGTTACATTCCTTATTTTGATTTCTATATTCAATTTACAGACCGTGGCATTTTGTTTGACTTGCAAGCGCCAGAAAAACCTGTCGATCTTTCTGTGAGTAGCACATTAATTGATTTAATTCAGATTTTTGTTTTTGCCAATCGCCGTAGTATGAAAAAAATGCGTTTGGAAGGTAGTGATATGGTGAAAGATCAATTTCGTGATCTGGTCATTCATTTAACTGCACCCAAACTCTTGTCCGATTGGAAACAGTGGTTAACTCATCCTGATGATGACAGTCAGACACGTGCATCAAAAAAACGTATTGCACCCTTACTTGAAAAAATTGATCAGCAACGCTCAAAGATCAACACCCTTCAGGTTGAGGTGAAGCAATATCAAAATCGAGTTCGACGTCTGCAGCAAAATCAACAGCGTTTATATACGGCTTTAGGTGTAATAGGCTTTCTATTTGTTGCACTAATCATGTATAATTTATGGCAAATATTCATGTAAAATATTTTATTAGATTTCATCCTTATAACAATAATAATTAATTCTGACTAATTTAGTCAGAATTAATCTTAAAAATACTTGACTAATTTAGTCAGGATTCATAAAATTCATACATCTAGTCTAAAACATGTGTATCGAATCATGCGCCTAACTACTCGCGGTCGCTATGCAGTGACTGCACTACTCGACCTAGCATTGCAGCCTACTGAACAAACGATTACGCTTGCAGAAATTGCAGCCCGCCAAACGATCTCTGTCGCTTATCTTGAACAATTGTTCGCTAAATTAAAGCGTCATGGCTTAGTTTCAAGTGTTCGTGGCGCGAATGGTGGCTATCACTTAGCGCGTCATGCTGAAGAAATTACTGTCTTAGAAATTATTGAAGCTGTAAATGAAACTGTGGATGCAACTCGTTGTGATCATAAAGGCAATTGCCAAAATGGTGCGATGTGTTTAACTCACGATTTATGGCAAGAACTCTCTCTCCATATTGCCGATTATTTAGCTAAAATCACCCTTGCCGATTTAGTCGCACGCGACAATGTACAAACCGTTGCGGTTCGCCAAAATTCAGCACCACATGATTCAGCCCTTTTATCGGTTACAGGTATTTGACATGAAACGTCCGATTTATCTTGACTATGCAGCAACTACGCCTGTTGATCCTCAAGTAGCAGAACGCATGATGGAGTGTTTAACCTTTGATGGTACCTTCGGAAATGCAGCTTCTCGCTCTCATGCTTATGGATGGCAAGCTGAAGAAAAAGTTGAATATGCACGTGAACAAGTCGCAAATTTAGTTAAAGCTGATCCACGAGAAATCGTATGGACATCAGGTGCTACTGAATCTGATAACCTTGCGCTAAAAGGTATTGCTCAATTTTATGGTTCGAAAGGCAAGCATATCATTACCAGTAAAATTGAACATAAAGCAATTTTAGATACCTGCCGTGAATTGGAAGAAGAAGGTTTTGAGATTACTTATCTTGAACCAGAACCTAGAACAGGTTTAATTACGCCAGAAATGGTTCAAGCTGCACTTCGTCCAGACACCATTCTTGTTTCATTAATGATGGTGAATAATGAAATCGGTACAGTAACTGATGTTGCTGCGATTGGTGAACTTACTCGCGCCAACAAAACCTACTTCCATGTAGATGCTGCGCAAGCTGCTGGTAAAGTTGAAATTGATCTTTCAACCATGAAAGTAGACTTGATGAGCTTCTCTGGTCATAAAGTTTATGGACCTAAAGGCATCGGCGCATTATTTGTACGTCGTAGCCCTCGCGTACGTCTTAAAGCACAAATTCACGGTGGTGGTCATGAACGTGGTATGCGTTCAGGCACACTTGCTACTCACCAGATTGTAGGTATGGGTGAAGCATTTGAACTTGCAGGTAAAAACTTACATGCAGAACAAGCGCGCTTACGTGTACTTCGTGACAAGCTTTGGAATGGTTTACAAGATTTAGAACAAGTGTTCTTAAATGGTCACCCTGAATATAACGTTGCAAACTACTTAAATGTAAGTTTCAACTTTGTTGAAGGCGAATCATTGATGATGGCATTGAAAGATGTTGCGGTTTCATCAGGTTCAGCATGTACATCTGCAACACTTGAACCATCTTATGTGCTTCGCGCACTTGGTCTTTCTGATGAGTTGGCGCATAGCTCAATTCGTTTCAGCTTCGGTCATTATACGACTGAAGAAGACATTGACCATGTGATTAAAATTTCTAAAGCTGCTGTAGAGAAATTACGTGAACTTTCTCCGCTTTGGGATATGTACAAAGAAGGTATCGACTTAAATTCAGTTGAATGGGCTGAACACTAAGTTTCTAAAATCAAACACGGCATTTTATTGAAAATCAGTGAAATGCCACCATATTAGACTGTAGCAATACATATTATTAACGCTGACCCCGAGGTTTGGAGAAGCATCATGGCTTATAGTGAAAAAGTAATTGATCATTACGAAAACCCTCGTAATGTTGGTGTTTTGGATAAAAATGCAGAAAATGTTGGTACAGGTATGGTGGGTGCACCTGCATGTGGCGATGTGATGCGTTTACAGATCCAAGTAAATGACAATGGTGTGATCGAAGAAGCACGCTTTAAGACTTATGGTTGTGGCTCTGCAATTGCATCCAGCTCATTAGTCACCGAATGGTTAAAAGGTAAAACTTTAGACGAAGCACAAGCGATTAAAAATATTGATATCGCAACTGAACTTGCTCTTCCTCCTGTAAAAGTGCACTGTTCTGTACTTGCAGAAGATGCAATCAAAGCTGCTGTTGAAGATTACCGTAACAAGAAAACTAAAGCTTAATATCTGTTGTTTAAGTTTTACAGATAATTTTTTAATGGAGTTTTCATGATCAATTTAACTGAAAATGCTGCAACTCATATCAGCAATTACTTAAAGAATCGCGGTAAGGGTGAAGGTATTCGTCTTGGTGTGAAAACTTCAGGCTGTTCTGGTTTGGCATATGTACTTGAGTTTGTTGATGATATCGATGAACACGATCAAATTTTTGAACAGTTTGGTGTTAAAGTTTTTGTAGACCCTAAAAGCTTGGTGTATCTCGATGGCATGGAAATGGACTATGTAAAAAATGGTCTAAATGAAGGTTTCGAGTTTAATAACCCCAATAAAAAAGGTGAATGTGGTTGTGGTGAATCTTTCACTGTATAATCACCCTGCACTTTTTTCATGTTAAAACAGTGTCTTGCACTGTTTTAATCATATTTAATTACCCTGTTTTCTTGTAAAACATCGTGGATGAGTATCTCCCATGAGTCATTTTGAGTTGTTCGATCTCCCTGAAGCACTCGATATTGATTTAGCAACATTAAAAGCTAATTTCTTAAACTTGCAACAGCAATATCATCCTGATAAATCGGATGATAAAGACAAAGCTTTAATTAAATCGAGTGAGATTAATCAAGCGTATAAAGCCCTATCTCATGTAGATAGCCGTGCAGCATATTTACTTTCACTCAAAAAGCAAGATCATCATTTAGATCAATCCATTAATGATTTTGAATTTTTGCAGTCTGCCCTCGAAATTCGTGAGCAACTCGATGAAGCAACCAATACAGAACAGTTGCATTCTCTCAAAAAAGAAGTGCAACAATGGATCGATGGCTTAGTTCGTGAATTCAAAATTGATTTTGATGAAGAAGACTGGGCTGAAGCACGTGATACTGTACGAAAATTGCGTTTTTTCCAAAAAGTCATGAATGATATTGATAAAGCCGAAGATCAACTTCTTGATGATGAAGATTTTAGCTTAGATGATGATTTCTAACTTTTAATTTTAACTACATGTTGAACATGACTTTGTTTTTAGCTTTTATTTTAAGGATGTAACAAATGGCACTCTTGCAAATTGCTGAACCAGGACAATCAAGTGCGCCACACGAACACCGTATTGCCATTGGAATAGACTTGGGTACAACGCATTCGTTGGTTGCTACAGTACTTTCAGGCAAAGCCAAAGTGCTGAATGATGAACAAGGTCGTGTGTTACTTCCCTCTATTGTGCATTATTCTAAAAACTCAACAGAATACGGTGATGCTGCAAAACCATTCAT
The DNA here is from genome assembly GCF_000368925.1 of Acinetobacter bereziniae LMG 1003 = CIP 70.12. GTDB lineage: Bacteria > Pseudomonadota > Gammaproteobacteria > Pseudomonadales > Moraxellaceae > Acinetobacter > Acinetobacter bereziniae. The sequence continues at coordinate 126,305 of NZ_KB849755.1, forward strand.
CACAACTGATCCCAAAAATACGATCGTTTCTGTAAAACGTTTTATGGGGCGTTCAAAAGCTGATATTAAATTTCAACATCCGCATACTTTAACAGGCACTGATAATGAAATGCCGACTTTTGAAACCACACAAGGTCGAAAAACACCTGTAGAAATCTCAGCTGAAATTTTAAAGCAATTAAAAGATCGTGCTGAAAAGAGTCTAAGTAATCCTGTAAATGGTGCTGTCATTACAGTTCCTGCATATTTCGATGAAGCTCAGCGCCAAGCTACACGTGATGCAGCAGAATTGGCGGGGCTGAATGTATTACGCTTATTAAACGAACCTACTGCGGCAGCCGTAGCCTATGGTTTAGATCAAGACACCAACCTTGCAACAGATCGTAATTACGTCATCTACGATTTAGGTGGCGGTACTTTTGACGTTTCTATCTTACGTTTCTCGCAAGGTGTTTTTGAAGTTTTAGCCACAGGTGGTCACACCGCACTCGGCGGCGATGATTTAGATCGTTTGATTGTGAAATGGGCAAAAAAACAACTTAATATTGAGACTTTGGATGATGCAGAATATGCACATTTCATAGTTTCTGCACGCAAAGCCAAAGAAGGCTTGAGTGATGCAGAATCTGTTGATATAAAAGTACTGACACACCATCTTACACTAGATCGCGCAACCTTTGAACAAATTATCCAAGTAGCACTTGATAAAACAATAAGTGTATGTAAACGCGTAATGCGCGATGCAAAGCTTACACTTGATGATATTCAAAATGTGGTACTTGTAGGTGGCTCTACTCGTTCTTATGCTGTTCAAAAAGCCGTTCGTGAAGTATTTAACCAAGAACCACTCTGTACAATTAATCCTGATGAAGTCGTTGCCATTGGAGCATCTATTACGGCTAATCAACTGATTGGCAATTCAAAAGATGGTTCATTACTGCTCGATGTAACCCCTCTTTCACTGGGTCTTGAAACCATGGGTGGGCTGGTTGAGCGTCTAATTTCTCGCAATACAGCAATCCCTGTAGCACGCCGTCAAGAATTCACTACCTATCAAGATGGTCAAACTGCCATGTTGATTCATGTTGTTCAAGGTGAACGTGATTTGGTCGAGCATTGTCGTAGCTTAGGGCGCTTTGTATTACACGGCATTCCACCTATGACCGCTGGTCAAGCGCGTATAGAAGTGACATTCCAAGTTGATGCCGATGGTTTACTTTCCGTGTCTGCAAAAGAAACCACTTCTGGTGTTCATGCCAAGATTGACATCAAACCTTCTTACGGTCTTTCAGAAGCAGATACCGAACGGCTTTTAATTGATGGTTATAAGTTCGCTGAAGAAGACAAGCATTTACGTCACTTGAATGAAACAAAGGTTGAGGCTCGTCGTGAACTCGAGGCATTAGAACAAGCATTGAAAGTGGACAGCAAATTACTCGATCCTGAACAATTGCAAGGATTAAATCTTGCAGCCGAACATTTAAAAGTACAGCTTGAAACAGACGATATCAAATCTATCGAACATGCTGTTGAGCAATTAAAAATTCATAGTGATGCTTTTGCTGCAGAACGAATGAATCAGCATATCGATCAAGCGCTCAAAGGCACTAAACTTGATGACTGGTCAAACTCAAACTAATTTATAAGGTAAAGACTATGCCACGTATTAAAGTACTACCTCATGCAACAATTTGTCCGAATGGTGCTGAGTTTGAAGTTGAACCAAATGCCAATCTTTGCCAAAGCTTATTAAGCAATGGTATTAAAATTGAACATGCCTGCGATATGTCTAAGGCATGTACAACATGTCATGTCATTGTACGCAAAGGTTTTGATGCACTTGAAGAAATGGATGATATTGAAGCGGATTTACTTGATCGTGCTTGGGGCTTAGAACCTGACTCACGACTTTCTTGCCAAGTTAAAATCACAGATGAAGATATGGAAGTTGAAATTCCTAAATACACCATTAACCATGCTTCTGAAAACCACTAAATAATTTTTAAAAGTGCTGAATAAAAAGCAAATAAAAACCACTCAACATGAGTGGTTTTTATTTGCTTTTACTTATTGCTCAGTCTTTAAGTGATAACAACAGACTTGAAAGTTCAATGTAAAATTTTAAACCTATCTAGCGAATTTCATCTTCAGCATTTAGTCTTGCAACACCTTGCGCATTGGTCAGTCGCTGCTGAACTTTAATACGATCGACCATTTTTTCAAGTACTTCAACCAGCTCTGGATACTCAAAGTTTTGCACTTCTTCTAAATTAAGCACCAAATGAAAACCTTTATATTCATAGTCAAACCATTGCTGATTTTCATTTTTACTGGCTGAGTATTTCTCCATGACCTGCCAAGTTCTCACTTTACCTTGAATACCTTTTAATTCAATTGGTGATTTTGGCGCACAGAGATAATCATTTTTAATCAATTTATAGGTTTCATCTGAAACAAGAATTTCATCAATATCCGCAGCGTACTGTAAACGCGCTGCCAAATTTGCATCGCGACCAACAATCGTATAAGCCATACGATGTACAGCACCGTAATTTCCAACGTGACAATTGCCCGTACTTACCCCCATACGGATATGCAATGGCGCATAGCCCATTTTCACCCAACGTTCACGTAGAAACTTCATTTGCTGTCGCATGGCAATTGCCATATCGATGCAGTTTTTAGCATCTTGTTCCACACCTTGTGAATCTGGATCACCAAAGAAAATCAGAATCGCATCGCCCATGAATTTATCAATAGTCGCACCATATTGCTTGGCAATTTCAGTCATATGACTGAGATAATCATTGAGTACAAATGCCAAATCATCAGGAATTAATGTTTCTGATAACTCAGTAAAGCCCTGAATATCTGAAAAGAAAACAGTGATCTTTTTACGTTTATATTCAATTTTCGCTTCAGTATCACCACGCATGATGGCTTGCCAAAGCTGCAATGGAGCATATCGACTGAGTTGATTTGATAACTCAATATAGCGATTCATTTCATTAAAATAGGTATTTTTTTTGATTTCTACACTTTTAATACGACGATTTTGATAATAATTACCGATATTAACAAACAAAATAATTCCAATAAAAGACAGCACAGAAAGTTCAGGGCTGGTTTGCTGGAAATAATCGTAAAAGCCAAAAATGAAAATAATATTGGTATAGAAAACAATAAAAGCAATCAAGATAGCCAAAGAAGCCATCATGAAAGAAATTTTACTGTTGATGGCGGTATAGATCAGCGCAAATAAAAGTACAAAAGAAACAACTAGACTTAAATGTACTGCTGCTAGTGCTGTCGAAACAACAATAACATCCACCAAAAAATAGATATTTTTACGGATTTTTGAGCCGTATGAATATTCCAGCCATCGAGAAAATTTGGGGCTGGCTAAGAAAATAAAACCAATAAAAAAGGGAACATAGAACTGATAGTTAGCAACAGGAGAAGTAAAATAATAAATGATAACAAGCAGTGCAATAATCAAATATCCCATAAAGCGCTGGAATATTTCAAATTGCTTAGGCTCTTTATCTAACATACGTTCAAATGGCAAAATATTTTACCTCGAATGTCATTTTATTAAACACTTCCCTTGTGCTGTTTTAAAAACTTAGTCCATACGCCAATCAAACGGCATATCACCTTGACCACGCAATGCCAACATTAATGTCTGACGCATATGTGCCAACACTTCATTGGTATATGGAACAGCTTGTAAACCAAATACAGGCTTAGGCCAAGCTACATCATTTTGATAACGCACGACATGATGAAAATGCAATTGTGGGACCATATTACCCAATGCAGCCACATTCATCTTGTCAGCGCGGAAAACACGTGACAGTTGACTAGATAACCAGCTCGACTCACGCAAAAACTGTTCTTGATCAGCTTGACTCAATTCATATAATTCAGTGATACCAGGTACACGTGGAATAAGAATTAACCACGGAAATTGCATATCATTCATTAAACGACATGTTGAAAGCGGAAAGTCGCCTACAAAAAAAGTATCTTGAGCAAGTTGTGGATGCAAACTAAACATATCTTTATAAATGACGCAAAATTAAAAGGATGGCTAATACTAACACATCGGTTTTCGTGTGAATATTGGTTATCTCGTGTTTCGGTACAAATAAACACAGTTTGCTTTGAACCTGATCACAATTACACTTTATAGAATCATTGTTTTTTTTCAAGATCATCTCTGAAAAAATTTCATGATTTTTTCTCAGTTCTGAATAAAGATTATTCATCTTCAACATATTGATAAATTAACGCTTTAATTCAGCAAGCAAGTTATTCAATAAATCTTGTACAAACTGAATGCGCTTCTCATATTCTTCCAACATCACCATCACTTTCAGACGTTGACCACCTTCCATACGGAACCAGGTCGGATGTTTTTGCATCATTTGAATGATACTGATTGCTTGCACGGGTGTATCAGGTGAAAATTCAATCACCCCACCATGTGCCCCAATATCAATTTTGGTGACTTCTAACTGCTCTGCCTTGATACGGATTTGATGCACACTAAATAACTGCTTGACGGGTTGTGGCGGCACACCAAAACGGTCTATCAGCTCCATCCGAATATTGTCTAATTTGTCGGCTGTATCTGTATTACTGATCCGTTTGTAGAACATCAGTCGTTGATGTACATCACCTAAGTATTCATCAGGTATTAATGCTGGCATGTGTAAAGTAATTTCAGAGGTGAGCGAAAGTGGTGTATCAAAATTAGGCGTTTTACCTTGTTGAATGGCTTTCGTCGCTTTGGCCAACATTTCCATATATAAACTATAACCGATAGCATTCATTGAACCACTTTGTTGTTCACCCAGTAACTCACCAGCGCCACGTATTTCTAAATCCTCTGTCGCTAACATAAACCCAGCACCAAGATTTGATGCTCTTGAAATTGCGTCTAAACGTTTTTCTGCATCACCTTTTAGACCTTTAAGCGAAGGTACCATCAAATATGCATACGCTTGATGATGTGAGCGCCCTACACGACCACGCAGCTGATGTAATTGCGCAAGCCCTAGCTTGTCCGCACGTTCAATGATAATCGTATTGGCATTCGGGACATCAATTCCCGTTTCAATAATGGTCGAACACACCAAGACATTATATTCTTTATGATAAAACTGCTGCATGACTTGTTCTAATTCACGCTCACGCATTTGACCATGTGCAACAGCGACACGTGCCTCAGGAACCAATTGACGAATATTCTCTGCAGCACGTTCAATGGTATCTACTTCATTATGTAAGATGTAGACCTGACCGCCACGAAGCAATTCACGCAAAATTGCTTCCTTCATGGTTTCATTAGTTTGCTCATTGACAAAAGTTTTCACAGCTAAACGGCGTGCCGGTGGCGTTGCAATGATCGAAAGATCACGCATTCCCCCAAATGCCATATTCAGCGTCCGCGGAATCGGTGTAGCTGTCAATGTCAGCATATCCACATCAGCACGCATGGCTTTAATGCGCTCTTTATCTCGCACACCAAAACGATGCTCTTCATCCACAATCATCAAACCTAAGTTTTTAAATTGCACATTTTCCTGAAGAATTTTGTGGGTTCCAATGACAATATCAACTTTTCCCTCGACCAAATCCTCAATTGTTTTGACATGACTTTTACTGGTACCAAAACGTGAAAGTACTTCAACACGGATGGGCCAATCAGCAAATCGGTCTTTAAAGGATTCATAATGTTGTTGTGCCAACAATGTGGTTGGAACAAGAACCGCCACTTGTCGATTGTTCTGAACGGCAACGAAGGCTGCTCGCATCGCAACTTCTGTTTTACCAAATCCCACATCACCACAGACCAAGCGATCCATCGGTTTGGCTTGTTGCATATCATACAATGTTGCTTCAATTGCATTGGCTTGATCTAGCGTTTCTTCATAGGCAAAGCCACTGGAAAACTGCATATATGCACTTTGATCCAATTCAAAACTGATACCCGGTTTTGACTGGCGTCGCGCTTGAATATGTAATAATTCAGCAGCGACATCGTGAATTTGTTCGAGGGCTTTTCGTTTCGCTTTGTTCCATGCATCAGTTCCAAGCTTATGCAAAGGCGCTAAGTCTGGATCACCACCACTAAAACGACTAATAAGATGTAGATTAGTCACAGGCACATAAACTTTTGCATCATCTGCATAGTTGAGTTGCAAAAACTCATAATCCTGATCATCGATATTCAGTGTAACCAAACCCGCATAACGACCAACACCATGATCGATATGAACTACAGGTGCACCAATATTCAGTTCAGTCAAACTTCGAATCAAAAACTCTTCTGAAACTTCCTGTTGACGCTTACGACGGCGCTGTACAACGCGATGTTCATAAAGCTGATTTTCAGAAATTACCGACAACTCATCACTAATCACTAGACCGCGGTCTAAAGGCGCATTTGTGATCGCAACGGAAAAATTTGATTGCTGAAAAATTTGGAAATTCTCTACAACAGGAATTTCCCCTAAACTTGCTCTTAACGCATCTTTTAAGGTTTCACGACGTCCAGCACTTTCAGCCACCAATAACACAGGATGATTGGCATCATCGACATATTTCTTGACGACCTTAAAAGGTTGCTCTTGCTTCGGATCAACAGGTAATTTTGGCGGTATTTCAACAGATAAATTAATACAGCCTGCTTTTAATTCAATCTGCTCTGTAGATGCAATAATTCTTGCAAATTGATTCAACTGTTCAAACAGTTGATTGGGCTGTATAAAAATTTCTTCAGGTGGCAGTAATGGCTGATCAATATTGTGCCGTCTATCTTCATAACGACGCATGACATCTGCCCAAAACTGGATTAAACCGTCTTCAATATACTTATCTGTAATGACAATTGCATTGCCTGGTAAGTACGATGTCAAACAACTTTGTGTCTGCATTGCAGTTTGGGTAAAAAATAATGGAAAATAAAAGTCTAATCCTGGCGATGCAATTCCCTCTAATACATCTTGATAAATTGGATTTTTCTTAGGATTTGCTGTTGGAAAGCTTTCCGCATAGCGATCTCTAAATATAGAGCGTGCTTCTTTTAAAGGAAATTCTTTTGCGGGTAATACAGTGAAATGCTCAAGTTTTGTTGTGGTTCTTTGGGTCTCAGGATCAAAAAATTTTAAACTGTCGATTTCATCATCAAACAGATCTATACGAATCGGTGCACTTTGCCCAGATGCATAGATATCCATGATGCTACCGCGTACCGCAAACCCACCGTGATCATAAACCGTATCGACTAAATGGTAACCTGCTTGAACTAGTTTTAATTTTTGTTGTTCTAAATCAAACTTCTGACCAACCTTAATATCAAAATGTTCCCCTAAAATCCATGATGTGGGTGCAACACGCTGTGCCAATGTTGTAGCCGATACCAACAAAATACCTTTTTGGGGCATATTGGCAAGAATAGACAGCCGTTCAGACACAATATCTTGATGAGGTGATAAACGATCATATGGCAATATTTCCCAATCCGGAAAAATTGTCGGTTTAACACCATAAAATTCAAGTTCACTTTCAAGTTGTGTTAAGTGCTGATTATTACGCGCGACCAGCACAAACAGTTGCTCAGACTTCTCCGTTATTTCCTTAAAAAGTAAGGCAGCAGAAGAACCAAGCATTGTACCAATCCAGCGCTTTTCGCCTGCTTTCAATTGTTTTAAATTAAGGTCAGAGATTTCTTGTTTAAACATATTTGTATCGGGTCTAAAAGACATAAGCCATAGTTTAACATGATGACTTTGTTGAGTTCAGTGATTTTATTTGTTCAATTTATTTGGCTGATGACTAAATACGACTAATTTCCCATCAGGATAAAACCCATGCCAACCACAAGGTAGACCGCCTGCATAATAAACCTGTAAAATCTCTTGCCAAATCGGTGGAAAATAGCCATTTGCATAACAATTAAAAATATAACCGATATCATGCATGATTAATTCGTGAGCTATTCCTATTCCATCAAATGTTGTCCACTTTTCAAGTAATCCATTCAAATTTTTTGTGAACAAATCGTAATAGTTATTTTGCTGTAATTGATAATCAATTCTTGAATTCAGTTTCCAATCAAAATCTTCTGGAAACTGTGAGTCAATGACTGTTTCCCAATCTGTAAATTTCTCCCAACTATTGTCCGTTGCAAAATCCATGGCTAAGCTGATGTCTGAAGTAATAAAATAATCTTTATTCGATGTATAAGGTTGACTAAAAAAATTATCACCCTCTAGAAATTGAATAAATTCTCCAGCTAGCTCAACAACTTCAACCCAATTATTTGCAATTAACATTAGGGTCTGTGGACAATTCGTCTATGTTTGCGACTATGTGTGGTTTTTAGACGATTCTAGGCGCGAAATACGAAATTTAGTCATTCTAAATAAGTAGTTCGTAACGACGAAGCGACAAAAAACACGCTAGTCCCCGCTGCGCCTTGCGCTCAAACAAAGCAGTGCTTTGTTCTTGCTCAGGGTTGTGGCTAAAATTATCTCAGGCTACGTTATGAAACTTAAAAATAGTCTCGCTATTCTCTTCATTTCCTTGCGGAGTATACTCCTCATACCTGCTCAATTTTAACCTACAACGCAAGCCATTTATGAAATGTCCACAAACCCTATCTATCTTTTCCAGTTCTTGTCATCATTAAAAAAATTCCGCACATGCTTCAAATCATTTATCTATATCTATGAATATACATTTTGCGAAAAAGTTAATAATCGTCATGGAGCCTAACATTTATATAATGATTTATTTTTCTCTTTTAAATTCTTTATAGTAATCATTTAGTTTCCGAACAATTTCTTTAAACTGCTTTAGATTTTCTTCAGTATTTCCTAATCTAGCGACATAACGACCAGAGGCTATTTCTAAATCAAGTTTTTCATTGATCAAGATTGCTTTATAAAACAGTGCCTGCAAATCATCAAAATTATTCAGTTTACGATTAGAAAAGTATTCAAGTCGTTCCGCCAATTCTGTATTTAAAACTATACCATCAACAACAAAACCATTTTCAGCATCAATTTGAATATGATGTTGTTGTAAAAAAGCTTGTTCCGCTGAGTTTCTATTGTTTTTAAATAAAGCTGCTATCTTCGTTAACATGTTTAAAACTCAACCCATAAACAATACAAACCGGTATCTTAACAAATTCAGCTAGAAATCGCTGTAAGAAGGACGTTTTCACGCCCTTCTTTGCTCATACCAATTAATGATTTATTCATCGCCCAAGTCATCTAAGAAATCTACGGTAGGTACAAAGAAAAGTGTTCCTGTTACAGCCGTACTAAAATCAAGCAGACGATCTAAATTTCCTTCATCATCCCCTTGAAACATATGCTCCAACATTTGTCGAGTGACGCTAAATTTTCGGGCATAACCAATAAAGAAAGTACCATATTCGTTCTTAGATGGATTGGAAAAAGGCATATTTGCACGCATGATTTTTAATTCATTGCCTTGCTCATCATGCGCCTTACTGACCACATTGTGTGCTGTTTTGGGTTTGACATCATCCCCCAACTCAACATCGTTAAACTTTTTCCGTCCAATCACTTTTTCTTGTTCTTCATCACTTAGCTCTCGCCACTTATCCATATCGTGCATATATTTTTGAATGAAGGCATAACTGCCACCTTTAAATAATGGATCTTCATTACCCACTAAAGCGTATTCAGCGGCAATTTCCGTTTCAGGATTCTCAGTACCATCCACAAAGCCAATAATCGCACGACCATCAAAATATCGAAAACCATTCACCTCATCAATCGGATAACTCACCTCTTTTAATTGCGTATTGATGATATCCGCCAGTTCAAAACATAATGCTTGGCGATTTGCTCGGATATGAAAGAATAAGTCTCCATCAGTAGATACCGCAGTGTATTTAGGTCCTTGTATTTCTTTAAACGTCTCTAATTCTTGTGGCTTAGGGTGATTTGGAAATAAACAATCCCAAGCACGTGCACCAAATCCTAATACAGCACTAAATTGTTCATCAGGATAACGGTTGCTTAAACTACGTGTTAATGCAGAAAAGTTAGCTGCGAAATCAATCACCGTATCGACAACCTCAGCCCCTTGTTTTAAACCCAATACAATAAATAAGGCATTTTCTCCTGGGCGATTTATCACAGGTTGAATTCGAGTTAAAGTCATTCCAGTTCTCAAGTATATTTTATTAGTGACAATCTATCATAGACTGATTTTAAGCTTAAGTTTTATCCGTGTAATCATGATATTTTTCTATGGAATTGATGGTTTAGACAACAACAAAAAAGCATAGTTCACATATTTAAAAAACAAAATCAACTCGCTAATCATATAAGATGCTGATGAATGGTGTTTTCAATCCTTTTGCTATCGGTATGCATAAATCTTAAAACTACCGTTGTGTTCGTATTCCTGATACATCACATTCAAACTTTTCAAAATATTTCGAAATTGATCAGTCTGATCTAAAATTTTGTCAGCAATTAAACGCCCTTGATGTTCACTTAACATCGGTTTTACAATCAGATATTCAATAGTATTAAAAATAGGCATGCCTTCTTGATAAAATGGTTGCCAATCCCCAAAGTACCACGGGACTGTATTTAAGAATTGTGTTTCCGTATTTTGATCAATTGGATCTTTGAGCAGTTTCGTCATAAAAGCAGGTGCAAAATCCAAGCGATTGATGGCAACTAGAAGTCTGATCCATTTTGAATCACTCATATAGGATGCCAACTGTCGCTGCTGTACAATTTTTCGGATCTTCAAAACCTGCTTTTTATAATTAGAATCATTTTTCAATGCATCTATATGATACTGATATTCGATATAATTTTCAGGGATACCCACATTACACTCTTTACACAAAGCAGCTTAAATCAGGTGCTTTAGTTATGTTAACTCGCCATATTGCTTTTGCAAATAATTCACAATTGACTCAGATTCAAACAGTTTTGCGCCTGTATTTGGATCTTCCAAATATGGTACTTGAATGTCCTGCTTAACTCTGCCCATGACAGGAACAATTTTTTCACGCTTTCCACCCTTTAGTGGTACATATTTACCTGGTTTTAAGCGTAAAGCGGCTGGTCCCTGATCTTGCCAACACTCTTTCGCTACATTGTGAAATACAAATGGAATTTCTAATTCCGTCAAAACACCACGCACGATTCGTGTATATGGACTTGCTTCAAAGCCCCACAAGTTGAGTAGCTTTTCAGGCGCATCTCGATCAACAATTTTTGGATTTACCCATACACCACGTGCACCATTGATGACAGTTCCCACCAAAGCAACCACTGGGTATTTCGGATAATGTGCATATTTCTTCGGTGTTTTGCCACTTTTGCCATAATGCTTGAACAGATAATCAATAATAGCCACAGATTCATACATGGCTGTTCCTGTATTTTCATCCACAAAATAAGGAAAGCGCAACTTGCCACCATTTTCTTTGACAAATTGACGATATTTAGTACCACCTTTAGGACATGGATAAACTTCATAGTCCAAGTTCAGCAAAGTTAGAACTTCTCGCACACGGCGGCAAAATGGAGAACCTTCAAACTCATAGAGCTTTAAGGCTTTTTGAGGTTGATTCGGAAATGCTGTTCCAGTCACTCCGCGTCCTCCAGCAGTCAGCGTTGAAGCTAATGCTTGTACAACTTTAATTTGATGATGCACCATTTTGCTACCCTCGAGCAGTCACTCTATATTTTTTATAGAGCGCCTATAAATCCAATAGTTTTTCTTTTGAAACCACAATTCCGTTGTTGTCTGCATAAACATAATCACCAGAATTAAAGCTTACACTGCCAAAATATAGTGGAAGATCAACTTCGCCTATGCCCTTACGATGACTTTTTTGCGGAATTGAAGCCAATGCATGCACCCCCAAATCAAGCTCAGCAAGGGCATCTACATCACGAACACAGCCATAAATAATGACGCCATTCCAGTGATGTTTTACCGCAGATTCAGCAATCATATCGCCCATTAATGCACAACGCATGGATGCACCGCCATCCACAACCAAGACTTTACCAGCGCCCTCTGTCGCCAATAACTCTTTTACACGAGAATTATCTTCAAAGCATTTCACTGTTACGATTTGACCGCCAAACGTTTTGCGTGCCCCATAACTTTTAAAGAACTTGCCATCTAATGAAGGGATCAGCGTTTGAATTTCTTTATCTGGATTGTCATCAAGTAAATCACAAGTTACAAAAGGTACTGTTGTCACGTTAGTTCTCCCTAATTAGGCATTTTGTATGTGTAAATTATCATAAATTTCAATTTTCTGAGTTTGCATTTGTGCAGCCTCGACCATAGTATGAGCCACTTGCTGTGCTGTCACTGGCTTATATTTAAAAGAATTAGGTACCCAGTGTGAAAATCGTCTATAAAGCTTTTGTGACACATCCTCAAAAAATCTTTTTTCATTTCTTTCACCCAACAATAAAGATGGTCGAATAATTGAAAAGCGATATAAATCTAGTTTCTGAATATAGGTCTCAAGTTCACCCTTAACCCTGTTATAAAAAATTGGTGAACCCGCATTTGCGCCCATAGCACTGACTAAAATTAAATGTGTTTCTGTTGTTTCAAATAAATCTGCAAAGTGCGCATTAATTTCAAAATCAATATTGTAAAAAGCTTCTTTAGAGCCTGCTTTTTTGATGGTAGACCCTAAGCAACTAAAGGCATGACTATAGCCATTCACATCTTGATCATTTAATAACAGAAAATCCTCTAAGACGAATTGCTCAACTTTTTTGTATGGGTTAAATTCAGCAATTTGACGACGAACAATTACGGTAATTTTTTCACATTCTGCAAGCGAATTAAGTTGCTCAATTAAACATTGACCGACTAAACCTGTTGCTCCAATCACAATCGCATTTTTTATCGAATTAGTCATTTTTTAAACAATCTCCTAGATTTACTACTAATCTAACGTTTTATTTCAAATTTTTCTTCAACAAAAATGTTGTCAAAGCATGTCAAGACTTGACTTTGCCGACCTCTTTAATCACAATATGGCACTTGTTTACGGGCTGGTGATAATCCTCTGATGTTGGTTTTCAGATGTGATTTCAGCCCGCCCAGACCAATCTAATCAAGGAGTGCACGAGTGGCAAACTCTGCTCAAGCAAAAAAACGTGCTCGTCAAAACGTTAAAGCACGTAAACACAACGCAAGCTTGCGTTCTATGGTACGTACTTATATCAAACGCACAATCGCTGCAATCGCTACTGGTGAATATGCTGCTGCAACTGAAGCTTATAAAGCTGCGGTTCCAGTAATTGACCGTATGGCTGATAAAGGTATCATCCATAAAAACAAAGCTGCTCGTCATAAGAGCCGTTTAAATGCACAAGTTAAAGCTTTAGCTAACTAATTTATGCATGTAAAAAAAGCCCTTTACAGGGCTTTTTTTGTACCTAAAACTCAATAACTTACACAAGGTATCTACAATATTTTCGAATAAATCAAATGGACTTTATTTTTTAGAGATCATGTATTGACTATCTGCTTATATAGCATTTAGGTCAATTAAATGTTCTTCAATAAATGCTTGTTGCTTTGCAGTGAACTTTGACATATTTCCTCCTGCAAAACTCAAGCCCCCACCTTTAAGCCATTTATCTAAATTAAAGCTTATTAGCTTTTCTATCTCTGAGAGCTATCACATTCTCTTTAAAAAAAGGCAATTATTATTTCTACTCACGCCTTAACATGATGTGAAATCAAAACTGTTGCTGTTGACAATATTCCTTCCTGACGCCCTGTAAAACCTAATTTTTCTGTGGTTGTTGCTTTCACACTAATTTGAGTTACTTCAACATCTAACACATCAGCGATACTTTGACGCATTTCCAAATTGTGCTTGGCTAATTTTGGACGCTCACAAGCAACCGTAATATCGGCATTATTCAACACATAGCCACGATCTAAAACCAATTGATAAACGTGTTTTAATAATTTTCGGCTATCTGCTCCTTTAAATTCTGCATCCGTATCAGGAAAATGCTGCCCAATATCACCAAGTGCCAATGCGCCTAACAAGGCATCACACAATGCATGAAGTACTACATCACCATCTGAGTGGGCTTTTAAGCCATGAGTATGAGGAATTTGAATACCTGCCAAAGTGACAAAATCACCCTCTTCAAAGGCGTGTACATCCATTCCTTGCCCTATACGAATCGGTATGCTCATTTTCAACTCCCTTTATGCAGTTTTTAAGTTGTAAAAATCTTGTATTCGTACTTTCTCTTTCGCTATAGTACGTATGCAAACATTGTGAAAGTATAAGCGATCATGCTGTTGAATACAGAATTTAATCAAATTAAAACACTTTTATCTGGTCTCATTTTGAGCTGTATCAGCACGTCTGCTGTTTATGCACTCCCGATTGACTGCAAACATGAAGACTCTGCTTTATTAAAGAAACTGTGTAGTACACCCTACAAAGAACTTCGTGGTCAGCTTAATGAAAGTTACCTCACTACCTATCTGGTTACTGATGCGCCTGTACGCTTAGTCAATGATACCCATCAATTATGGCTTAACCGTTTAAGCCAATGTAAAACTTCAGATTGCCTCAAACAACAGTTTGATATTCGCCTTGAAGATTTAAACTTTTACACATCGATGAATCAAAGCCTTACACAGCACTTTATTAAATATGAACATGGAAAAATTGCAAAACAACCGATTCATTTGCAAATACACCAATTAAGTAAGGATCGCATTAAAGTTGAAGGGATTGCATACCGTAATCCTAATAATCGCAAAGAAGCTCAAACCGTTTCATTGCTGGCATATACGACCCCTGAAAAAAAGAATGAAATCTTAGACAACGAACACGACTGTAAATACACATTAAACTTCCAAAAAGCGATTTTATCTGTTTCCACACAACAAAAAGGTTGTGAACGTTTTAGTGGTATCTATCGCCTTTATGATTAGCAATTAAAACACGATCAGGAGAAAATAATGAATATAAAACTTGAGCTTGATCCAGAAAAATTAGCGATATTATCAGAATGCATACAAAACTATGATGTGGGTTCAGACCAAGATGAATGGCCGAATAATATTCTTTCACGTTTTACCCAAGTCTATAATGATGGAACGATTACAAAACATCCAACACGTCTAAATCACATAATTGATGAGAACGAATTAGCGTTGTGCCAAAAGCTCAGTACTCAAATTACCAAGATTATGGCAAATGTAGAAGTTGGCATGGGATCAAATTCTGGTGATTATTTTCAAGCATTTTATATCGCCTATGCAAATGGTTTAAGCAATAAGACAATTAGCGCTGAGCTCATTCAACACGCATTTGCCAATACGATTTTTCCGCTTGCAACAATTACGGTAGAACCATTCTCTACGAATACAATATGGTGGAATGAAGTTGAGCAAGATGGTGAAGGATCACCTGAAAGTTATTTTGAACCTTGGCAAAATATGCGAGCTTGGTTTACTCAACAACAAGATTTTATTGACTCCGCCTTTATCCGTATCGGTGATGCAACATTATTAGAGCAAATTGATGATAAAAACTATCCCAAAGGAACAGTGATTACGGGTTGTGTATTACCAAGGCTTGCCTTAGGTTTAACAGCCAATGGGAGCTTAATAGGGTTGTTTGGTTATGTTGTCCAAACTTAGTTTTTTCTAACATATTCAACCAAACTTGGGCGATATTTAACATGGATAAAAAATTTATTTCGCTACTATTACGTAATCAATTCTATCCACTTTTAAAAGCACAAGGCTTTACTAAAAAAGCTGATGTATTCTGGCAAGTGGATGGTGAAGTGATTCGAATTGTTGATATTCAGCATTTCAAAAAAAGACACTGTTTTCAAATTAATCTAGGCATACATCTTATTCCATTAGGTGAATATGTAATGGGTTGTACGGGGAGACGCTTAGAGTTTGAAAAAATGCGTGATTATGACTGCGCATGGCGTGGTTCAATTATTTCTGGTTTAGTGAATGACTATGATAGTGATTGGTCATATACCCAATCAGAGCAAGATGCGATTCAAATGGTTGAATTTTTAGTTTCTGAATGGGATCGCCAAAGTCAGCTTTTTTTTGGAAAAATGGCGCAATGGCCAGAAGATTTCATCAAAAAGGCAACACAGGCAATCAAAGAACCTATACATCCAAGTGAAATGTGTACTTTATGCTATGTCTCTGCTGCTGCAGGTGATTTGGAACTGGTAAAAGATTTAGCAGAAGTTGCACTTCCCTCTGTCCCTGAGCGTGCAACATCCTTGAAAGCCCGTTTAGAAGCTTTCCTTCAAGACCCAAGTTTGGCTATTCCGCAAATCACCCAATGAATCTCTAAATTCAAACTCAGTGTTTATTCATCAAATTGAAATATTTGTTATATTTTCTAACAACTTTAAATATACGATTTAAATCATTACACTTTATTTCCCGCCCCATTTCACTTATATATAAGTATATATAAATAGTCTGATGACATATTTGTTGTAAATACCGAACACCAAATGATAGAGGATAAAAGGTGTTGCTATGGATTTGAACATGTATATCACCAATAAGTTTAAGAATTTCAATGAGTTTCTAGAAACTCATTGGCATGACTACCCCAATAAATACAAAGAAATCCAAACCTTGTTGTTTTTTCAGGCTTACACCACTACCCCATTTTCTGATAAATTTGAAATCAACATTTACCAAGCTTTAAAATATCCAACACTTAGACATTATTTCCAACTAATTGAAAAATATATTAATACCCCGCCGAAACAACTTTTTCCAAGCTCATTTCATCGCCCTTATGAACACATTTTAAATGAATTAAAATACTTGAGTTTCTATCAGGATCCTTTTGAGGTTCATAAAAAATTAGAAAAAATCAGAGATACCTTCAATAAAATTTCTATACCTGTTTCAAGCCATGACATTTATAGAGACATTTTGCAGCAACTTAGCGCGAGCTTTGAATATATTGCAAACCCCAAAGTTGCAAATGATCTAAAAACCAAACTGATTTATCAATGGCAAGATATTCATAATTTAGAAACCGTAACGGCTTATAAATCATTAGAAAAAATTAAAAATACTTTAAAAAATTATCAACAGATTGCTCACTCTGACTTCTATTTGAATCTGATACAACTGGGTGAAAATCAAAGGGTCGAATTTAAAGAGCGCACTACAGATTTACTCACCAATCGTAAATCTGACAAATGGGTGAAAGCCTGTTTTGCCTTTATGAATACAAGAAATGGTTATGTGTTTATTGGGGTAGCTGATGATCTAAAAATCGTGGGGGTTGAACAGGAACTTGCTGAACATTTTAATGATTCACTTGATTTAATGAAAAGAAGTTTGATTGATAAACTTGCCCATGAAAGCAATAAAATCTCAAATATTTACACGACTTTGGAAGAAATACAGATTCAAGGAAAAACTATATTGGTGTTCAAATGTAATAAGTCCGATCGCCCTTTATACTATAAAGGTGAATTATTTATGCGA
Source organism: Acinetobacter bereziniae LMG 1003 = CIP 70.12 (assembly GCF_000368925.1). Classification (GTDB taxonomy): domain Bacteria; phylum Pseudomonadota; class Gammaproteobacteria; order Pseudomonadales; family Moraxellaceae; genus Acinetobacter; species Acinetobacter bereziniae. Next base: position 143,888 of record NZ_KB849755.1, read on the forward strand.
ACCAATGGACAAACAACACGAGTCCCACCTGAACTTATCGAAAGTTTTCGTGTAGAATTTTATTGTTAGCCTCGTTACTTAAAACATTGATCGAGAAGAATTAAAATATGAATTATCCCCAGTTTAAATATCATTCCAATGCATACAAACTGAATCTGTTTGAAAAAGAAAATGGTATTTGTTCGATTTGCAATGAACAACGTGATTTAAAGTACGTATGTTCTTTCTATAGCGTAGATGAACCCGATTATATCTGTCCGTGGTGTATTGCCAATGGTGCAGCAGCACAAAAATATGATGGTGAATACAATGATTACTGTAGCATTGAAGGCGTTTCTTCAAACCCAGATGATGCATCCCCGAAAATCGATCCTGAATTTTTAAATGAAATCTGTACCCGAACACCAAGTTATCATAGTTGGCAACAAGAAGTTTGGTTGGTACACTGCAATGAGCCATGCCAGTTTATCGCTTATGCAGATAGTGAAATGCTTAAACCGATTTGGGAAGAAGTCCAAGCCGATATCGAAGAAAATGGTTATCCAGTAGAGCTTATCCAGGATCACCTCAGGATCGATGGTGATTTAACAGGTTATCTGTTTCAATGCCTTCATTGCCAACAACATCGCTTACATATCGATTGTAGTTAAAAAGAGAAATAAAACAGCATACTTGTGGCTCAATAAATAGTAACTTTATCAATCGCCTAGCGAGATAATAATTGAGTCAAATGCTGTTTAATCTCAAGCCACTCTTCTTTCAAAATACTATACATCACCGTATCTCGAACAGAGCCATCTTTTCTTAGGGCATCTTGACGTAGAATACCATCACGTTGAGCACCCAATCGTTCAATTGCTTTTTGACTCTTTACATTGCGTATATCCGTACGTAAGGCAACTGAATTGGCGTGCAAAGTCTCAAAAGCATATTGAAGAAGTAAAAATTTACAACTGGTATTGATGTGGCTACGTTGAGCAGATTGGGCATACCAGGTATAACCAATCTCAACCCGACGTACATCCCAAACAAAATCTCTAAAACTGGTTGTACCGACGATACGATGTGTATGTTGATCTAAAACTACAAATGGAACACGTAAACCTTGTGACTTTTGCTCAAGCGCTTTAGCGATATAAGTCTGAATCTGCGTGTAATGTGGCACCGAAGTATATTCTAGCTGCCATAGTTTTCCATCTTTACATACCTCGATTAGCGCCTTTTCGTGCTCAACCTGCAAGGGCAACAGCTGTACATGCGGTGTTTGCAAGGCTGCATAAAGCGGTGAAAAAATATCTTGATTCATAGCAGTTACACCGATGTAGAGGAAGCTCCCCGATTGTCCGCTATATTTTTGAATCTTTTATGATCAAAATATGAAGTTCTCATGACAACTTTTCAAACGAAGGCAAGAGATTATTTTTTAGACCATGATTCCACAACGCAATTCGTTAAAAATTTGAAAATTTAAAACGCTAAAGCCACAGGTTAATTTTAGAATCTAAATCGCCAACGCTAGGCAAATCACACCGAGTAAACCCAAAACTAAACCTAAAGCTGTAACAACTTTGAGTTTTTCTTTAAAAATTACCAAACCTGCCATCACCCCCATTAAGACCACCAAAATATTCATTCCAGCAAAAACAACTGCAGGAGAATCTTTGAGTAAAAGATGAGCTTTGACATACAATGCAATATTGGCAAAATTTAAAACGCCTAACGCCAGTCCTGCACATAAATTTTGGATTTTCCATTGTGTCTTTTGAAGTACTAAATAGCCTATTGATAAGACAAAAGAACAGATAAACATCAGGGTGAGTGTGACTGGAAATTGAAGCCCCAAACTGGTTGTATATTTCAATAAAATATCAACTAAGGCATAGCCTCCCCATACACTGAGTAAGTAAAGCATGCCCTTTTTATTAATAGATTGATTTGATGCATCCGAATGTGAAAGTACAATACATAAAACTGCAAAAATCCCTAAACCAATACCGATTATTTTTAATTGGTTGAACTGTTCTTGAAATAAAAAATATGCAGCCAAAAGTGATAAAACAACCGATAAACGCTGAGCGATTTCAGTTCTCAGTATTCCTGCACTTTGTAATGATTTAGACAAACAAAAGAAAATACTCGGTAATACAACCCCAAGCCCAACAATCAACCACCAAGGTGTATTTGAAATTGAAATATGCACCAAATCTGGCTTAAACCAAAGATAACTCAATAAACTTGCAATCGCATAATTCCAAGCAATCATCTGTAATGCATCAAAGCCTTTTTGTTTGGTAAATTTTAAAAGCATTGAGACCAACACACTACATAAAGCTGCTGAAAATATGATTTCCATAATTGAGTTTCATCCGATCAGTTTGTTGGAGAAATTTTCGAAAAATTTATCCCAGAATAACGTTGTCTAACATTTAGCCAGCAAAAAGCCCACTACACTAGAGTGGGCTTTCTATGTTCAATCATTTTTAAAAATTATTTATAACGATCAACCATTTTTTCTAAAGAAATTGGGCGAATTTTGTCTGCATTACCCGCAGTACCAAATGCTGTGTAACGATCTACACAAATTTGTTTCATTGCTTCGACAGTTTCACCAAAGAATTTACGTGGATCAAATTCACTTGGTTTTTCAGCCATCATACGACGCATTGCACCTGTAGAAGCTAAACGTAAATCTGTATCAATATTGATTTTACGTACACCATGTTTGATGGCTTCAACTAATTGCTCAACAGGAACACCATAAGTTTCTTTGATGTCGCCGCCATATTGGTTAATCACAGCCAACCACTCTTGTGGTACAGAGCTTGAGCCATGCATAACAAGGTGAGTATTTGGAAGTGCTGCATGAATTTCTTTAATACGATCAATCGCTAAGATGTCGCCTGTAGGTGGACGTGTAAATTTGTAAGCACCATGCGAAGTACCAACAGCAATAGCTAAAGCATCAACATTGGTATCAGATACAAATTGGCGAGCTTCTTCAACAGAAGTTAGCAATTGAGAATGATCAAGAACGCCTTCAGCGCCCACACCATCTTCTTCGCCTGCCATACCTGTTTCAAGGCTGCCTAAACAACCAATTTCACCTTCTACCGAAACACCACAAGCATGTGCCATTTCAACAGTACGGCGAGTTACATCGACATTATATTCATAAGAGGTTGGTGTTTTACCATCAGCACCCAATGAACCATCCATCATCACTGATGAAAAGCCTAGTTGGATTGAGCGTTGGCAAACGTCTGGGCTTGTACCATGATCTTGGTGCATCACCACTGGAATATGCGGCCACTCTTCGATCGCAGCTAGAATTAGATGACGTAAAAACGGTGCACCTGCATACTTACGCGCACCAGCAGAAGCTTGCACGATTACAGGCGAATTTGTTTCGTCAGCGGCTAACATAATTGCGCGCATTTGTTCTAAGTTGTTTACATTAAACGCTGGAACACCGTAGCTATGCTCACCGGCATGATCCAAGAGTTGGCGCAATGAAATAAGAGCCATAATATCCTCCCAAGTAATGCCCCATATTCTACATGCTGATTTATTTCAATTCAGCAACAATATTGACTATTTCATAAAAAATCCCCGCGTTTGCGAGGACTTTTAACAAATAACAACATTTAAAAAGATTATTGAGCTTTAGGCGCTTCTTCTTCTGTCGCTGGAGTTGCTGCATCAGCAGGTGCATTGGCTTTCTCAGCAGGAACATCAGTATTTTTTTCATCCAAAACAGGTTGATCAATTGCATCAATCGCAGCTTGTTGTTCTGGAGTCGTATTTGCTGATTCAGTTGCAACAGCTTCAGAAGTAGAAGTTTGTTCCGAAGCTGGCGCTTGTTCTTTTTTAGAACATGCTGTAAGAGCCAAAGGAGCAAGAATAAGAGCGACAAGTGCAAATTTTAATTTCATCACATTTCCCAGTGTTGGTGATTGGATTTATCTTAGTTTATTGCAGTTATATTTCATTTTTATTACTTTAAAGTGAATCAACTTTATGAAAAAAGGCTGACACATGGTCAGCCCTTCATAAAAACGTCATCATTGCTTAAATATCAATTATGCACGCTCAAGCAAAACTGCAACTGCTGGAAGGGTTTTTCCTTCAACAAACTCAAGGAATGCACCACCACCTGTTGAAATATAACCAATTTTGTCAGCAACTTCATATTTATCAATTGCAGCTAAAGTATCACCACCACCTGCAATCGAGAATCCTGCCGATTCAGCAATTGCCAATGAAAGTGTCTTTGTACCTTCACCAAATTGATCAACTTCAAAAACGCCAACTGGACCATTCCAAAGAATTGTTTTCGACGTCTTTAAAATCTCTGCAAACATTTGCGCCGTTTCAGGACCAACATCTAAAATCATGTCATTGTCAGCAACATCTTCAACCTTTTTAACAACTGCTTTCGCTTTTGCCAATGAACCTAAGAAGTCTGCAAAATCGATTTCAGCAGCATCCGCAACCACAACATCTGTAGGAAGTGGAACGGATACTTTAGTAGCGATTGCTTTAGCCGTATCAATTAAATCATTTTCACATAATGACTTGCCGACATTGAAACCTGCTGCGGCTAAGAAAGTATTGGCAATCCCGCCACCCACAATCAATTGATCGCAAATGTCTGAAAGTGATGTTAAAACATCAAGCTTGGTTGAAACTTTTGAACCTGCAACAATTGCAACCATTGGCTTTTCAGGTGTTTGAAGCGCACGACCTAAAGCATCTAATTCTGCTGCAAGCAATGGACCTGCTGCTGCAACTTTTGCTAAACGAGCAACGCCTTCGGTAGAAGCTTCTGCACGGTGCGCAGTACCAAATGCATCCATGACAAATACATCGCAAAGTGCTGCATATTTTGCTGCAAGATCAGCATTATTTTTCTTTTCACCGACATTGAAACGACAGTTTTCAAGTAAAACAACTTGACCTGCTGCAACCTCAACACCATCTAAATATTCTGTAAATAATTTAACTTCCTGACCCAATGCCTCAGTTAAATAAGCTGCTACAGGAGCCAATGATTGTTCTTCTTTTGGTTCACCTTCAACTGGACGACCAAGGTGAGAATAAACCATTACCGCAGCCCCTTTCTCAAGGGCTAATTTAATAGTTGGTAACGCAGCGCGTAAACGTGCATCACTGGTAATCACACCATTTTTAACAGGTACGTTTAAGTCTTCACGAATAAGTACACGCTTGCCTGTTAAATCGAGGTCAGTCATACGCTGAAAATTCATGTATAGCTCTCTTATAGATATTAAAAATCGCGTAGATTCTAAATGATTACACAAAAAAAGGTTAGATACTTTTGTAGAAAAGCTGTAGAAATGTTGAGATTTGATTATTATAGGACAAACTTTTTAATTTTATACGCTTATGTCTTTTCATCCAGATCCTAAAATCAATGGTTTAAACGTTTTAGGTGAGCCTTTAGCAAGTTGTTGCTTTTCACCCATCACTGGTTATTTTCGTAATGGTTTTTGTCATACAGCCACAACGGATTTAGGTCAACATACCGTATGTGCTGAAATGACCTCTGAATTTCTCAATTTTTCTCAAAAAGTGGGTAATGATTTAATTACACCTCTTCCTGAACACGGCTTTCCTGGACTTCAACCTGGAGATTTCTGGTGCTTATGTGTCACTCGTTGGGTTGAAGCTTACCAAAATGACATGGCGCCTCGGGTGAAACTACAAGCATGCCATCAAGCTGTTCTGGCATATGTGCCTTTAGATCTTTTAATGGAATACGCAGTATAACTGGGCACATAAGACGAAACATGACTCATTCTGAAATTATTTTGGCATCTTCCAGTCAAACCCGTAAAGATTTAATGAATCGTTTAGGCTTGGAGTATCGTTGTATTTCACCTGATATTGACGAGTCTCCAAAAAATGAATCTCATGCAGATGATCTGGCGAAACGCTTGGCTTTTGAAAAAGCTAGAATCATTGCAAAGGCACATCCCAATGCAATTGTGATCGGGTCAGATCAAGTCGCATGGCGTGAAAATGCCCCTCAAGAATTTATTGGAAAACCCTTAGCCGTAGATAAGGCAATTCAACAACTTCAAGCAAATTCTGGTAAAAATGTCTTTTTTAGTACTGCTTTAAGTGTTCAGCACTTAGCTACAGGCTTTGAACATACTTTGGTCGAACATTATCATGTGAAATTTCGTGATTTAACACTTGCAGAAATTGAGCGGTATATTGAAATCGACCAACCTTTACATTGTGCTGGTAGTTTTAAATGTGAAAGTCTAGGCATCAGTTTGTTTGAACAAATGATTGGGCAAGACCAAACAACCTTGATGGGTATGCCCATGATTCAGCTATGTAGAATTTTAAGAAAGTTGGGACTAGCATTACCTTAATTAATGCTGTGATGAAATTATTACTATCTTTTGATTTAATTCAGCTTCGCATAGGTCATTCGCTTGTGTTTCATCGACTACTCAAGCTGGCAAAGACACCTGCTTGCCTTTGATAATAAGTTGCCGATATGCGCATAATACTGGAAGCGTTTTGTGCGCTATTACTTTTTGGGATCAAAATAATAAGAAATCAGAACAAATCCATATCCATCAATCCAATTGAAAACTTTCTTTTAAATCGAAACACTTTTCAAAGATATTGTAGTTTTTTTATAATCATAGCTGATAACAGACTTTTTACTTTAGAAAAGTAGGGATAACTCTCATTTTATATCCATATATTTTGAATAAAATTACAAATACTTGCACCGACTTTCATCTCATAAGACAATAGCACATTATAGATTCAAATTTGCTTAGGCTATTTTCATGTCACTTCCTTTAGATGTTCTTGGTGGAATTACTGCTGAACAATTTCTCACAGAATATTGGCAAAAAAAACCATTATTGGTCCGCAACGCACTTCCTGAAATTGCTGATATTTTAGTACCTGATGACGTGATGGAGCTTGCACTTGATGAAAACATCACTGCACGTCTAATCAAACAAAAAGACAAAGACCCAAATCAATGGTCAGTAAAAACCTCCCCTCTCATCAAAGGTGATTTTCAAAAAATGCCTAAACTTTGGACCTTATTGGTTCAAGCAGTTGATCACTACTCTTTCGACTTGGCAGAACTTTGGAAGAAATTTCCTTTTATTCCTCAATGGCGCCGTGATGACATCATGGTCTCTTACGCACCTAAAGGTGGTTCAGTCGGTCAGCATTTTGACTTTTATGATGTTTTTCTCGTACAAGGCTTTGGACATCGACGTTGGCAGTTGGGGCAAATGTGTGATGCTGAGTCTGAGTTTGTCGAAGGACAACCTTTAAAGTTGCTACCAAATATAGAGATCAATTTTGATGAAGTTTTAGCACCCGGAGATTTGCTTTACGTACCTCCAGGCTTAGCACATTATGGTGTTGCAGAGGACGAATGCCTCACCTACTCTTTTGGTTTCCGTATGCCAAATATTGCCGATATGATGGATCGTGTAAGTGATAAGTTTGTAGAAGACCAACGTTTACGTAATCCACTATTAGATGTGTTAAGGCATAAGTCAAATCCAATTGGGCAAGTGACTCAAGCTGAACTGGATTATTTAAAAGCAGAATTATTAGCGCAATTAAATCAATCTGATGTATTAGAAGACGCGATTATGAGTTTGATGGCTGAACCTAAATATCCTGAAAATATTCCAGACGCGGAAGCAATTGGGACGGGTGATTTGGAAGAAGTACTTGAGCAAGGTTACTTACTCCAAATCGAACCTGCATCAAGATTGATCTATCTTGAACAAAACAATCAACTATTGTTCTGGGCAAATGGTGAATCTATCTGTATTTCTACTGTATTTACACCATTTTTAAAACAGATTGCAGATGGTCACGCTGTAGCATTAAATCCTCAATTATCTGAACAAGAAATTTTAGAAGATATTGCGGGCTTATTAAATGAATCTATCTTGATGCTTGTTCCCACTGATGAATAAAATTCGCAATCTAACTCTAACAATGCAACGCTTAGATAAAGCCTGAAAATTCAGGCTTTATTTCTATCAATTTACTTTCAGTATAATTTTAAGAAATAATTCCCTCATCCTTGCTTAAGCTGATATTTGAGTAAGTTTGAGAACTTAATTGAAGCATTGAGTGTATGTGACTTCAGTTCTATTAGAGTATAAATTTTCATAGCTATTACAAAAGTAAAATTCAACATTTCATCTCACTAGAGATAAACACTTTACTGTGACTTTAAGTCCTTTTATCATCCTATTTTTTACTTATAGTTTTCGATAAACTCCGAAATCCATTGTCAATATTTTTTGTCGTTCAAGTTTTTCAAAAAAATCTAAAGTACTACTAAAGGGATGAACGAAGTATTTTGTTAAGTGGTTGAATTCAACTGTTGTCTTTAGAAAATTATAAAAGAAATATGGGTCAAGATTGCCAATGCTTGCTTTGTTTCCAAGCGAAACTTCAAGAATTTGCCCTGTTATTAAGTTCTCAAACATACAGTGTTCACCATGCACAAAAAAAGACCAATCATCCGATAGCATTTTTTGTCCATTTAAAAAATCAGCATCTTGTATTTCGTAATAGTGTCCTGCGTTAATTTTTTCTTTTTCTGGTTGGTCAGTTTCTGTAATCAATTTATCAATAAGCTCTTCAGCAATGGCTTTATATTTGTCCATTGCTGTTAATAATTCCTTTTCTACATCAGAAGTAAGATCGATCATATAATTACTGTCAAAATTTCAAAGCTAAATAATTAAAACTTATCAAACAAAGCCTGAAAATTCAGGCTTTATCTCTATCAATTCACTTTCAACATAATTTTTAAGAAATAATTCCCTCATGTTTGCTTAAGCTGATATTTGAGTGAGCTTGAGAACTTAACTGATGCTTTAATGTCTCATTTTCCTGCTTTAGATTTTTTATTTTAAAAAACTGGAAGAATAGCCCGATATAAGCAATAACAACAATCACAGAAACATAAATGGCTAAAAAACTGATACTAGGGTTTAACAATTTTGTCAGAAATTCTTCAAACATTTTCGATTCCTTTTTATTTTCGATACATTATTCGACACACAATATAGGCAAAGTACCTCAAATCTTCAAAAAAAGAAATCATTCCTGTATTAATCTAGAACCATTCTCAAGTCTAACAAATCGTTACTTGAGCTCTTTTGTAAATTTAGGCAACTTAACACCAGATAATGAAAGAGATATTTCCAACATGGCAAGCCCTGCGCAAGCAATTCGACATCAACTTTTAAATACATTTTTCTCCCGTTATTCCGTTTGGTTTATTTGTATTTTTCTCTCGTTATTTTTAACTTGGATTATTTTTTTTAATGAAGGTCATTATATCTATTATTTCTTTTCAGACACCGTTCTGAATTTAGCATGGGTTGTTTTCTCGATCCTTGCTGCAATAGGTTTTGCAGATATTATTCAAACACAACATTCTATTCTAAGAAATTACCCTTTGATGGGACATTTTCGCTTTTTCTTTGAAGACATACGCCCAGAAATCCGCCAATACTTTATCGAGTCTGATAATGATGCCCTGCCTTTTTCAAGAGCACAACGAAGTCTTGTTTATCAACGTGCGAAAAATGAAAATGCAGATAAACCCTTTGGTTCAATTATCGATGTATATCAAGAAGATTATCGCTTTTTAACCCACTCTATGACGCCAAAAACTCCAGCCGACTTTAATACTTTTCGAATCAGTATTGGTAATGATCAATGTACGCAACCTTACAGTGCATCTATCATGAATATCTCTGCAATGAGCTTTGGTAGTTTAAGTGCAAATGCCATTTTGGCTTTGAATACAGGCGCAAAAAAAGGTAACTTTTATCATGATACTGGTGAAGGAAGTTTAAGCCCTTATCACCTCAAACCAGGCGGTGATATTGTTTGGGAAATTGCCAGTGGTTACTTCGGTTGCCGTACTCTTGATGGTAAATTTGATCCTGAAAAATTTAAGCAACAAGCGGCTTTGCCCCAAATCAAAATGATTGAAATTAAACTTTCACAAGGCGCAAAACCGGGTCATGGCGGAATCCTGCCAAAAGATAAAATTACTAAAGAAATCGCTGAAATACGTGGTGTTTCAATGGATGTTGACTGTGTTTCACCAGCGTCACATTCAGCATTTAGTACACCGATTGAAATGATGTACTTTATTCAGCAATTACGTGAATTATCGAATGGTAAGCCTGTCGGATTTAAACTATGTATTGGTCAGCCTTGGCAGTTTATGAGTATTGTCAAAGCAATGTTACAAACCAAAATTGTACCTGACTTTATCGTTGTGGATGGTTCAGAAGGTGGTACAGGTGCAGCTCCAATTGAGTTAATTGATCATATGGGAACACCTCTACGTGAAGGTCTACTGTTTGTTCACAATACCCTCGTCGGCGCAGGTTTACGCTCCCAAGTTAAAATCGGGGCAAGTGGTAAGATTATCAGCGCCTTTGATATTGCAAGTACGATGGCAATGGGTGCAGATTGGGTTAATTCCGCTCGAGGCTTTATGTTTGCAGTTGGCTGTATCCAAGCTCAAAGCTGCCACACCAACCAATGCCCAGTAGGTGTCGCAACACAAAATAAAGAACGCCAAAAAGCACTTGATGTTCCATCAAAAGCAGATCGTGTATTCAACTTTCAAAAAAATACCTTAAAAGCACTGGCTGAAATGATTGCTGCAGCAGGATTACAACACCCAGCTGAAATCAAAGCACATCATCTTGCGCAACGTATTAATGACCGTGAAATCAAGAATTATGCTCAATTGCACTTTTGGATGAAAGATGGTGAGTTATTGTGTTGTGAAGATAAAGATGAAGAAAATTTCTATTTTAGAATGTGGAATTTAGCAAGCGCTGAACGCTTTTAAACAACCAGAACTAAGCATCTGATTAAGGAGATCATCATGATCTCCTTTTTTCGATGTTAAATCCTGTACGACTTGGTCGTGCAATTGCAGCTAGATGTACGGGTTTAAAATTGCCTTGCTTCAATTCTTTAAGATTTACCATTTGAAATAATTCAACGGATTGATATCCCAAATAAGCATAAATATCTTTGCTGAATGAAAATTTTAAGAAAACAGCATAACAAAATTGAAAATAATAATAGCCTGCTATACTGATAATAAATGCAACACAGGCTGCAAAAATATCAAATAAGATAAAGCTAACTAAAACAATAAAACCTAATATTAATCTTAAAGTTTCTATATATTTTTCGTGGTCACGTAGCGGGAATTTCGGTCTTTGCAGTGCCTGTAACAACTCCTCATCTATGGTTAAATACTGATGATAATCATAAATCAACCAAGCATATTGACCTATTGAATCACCTTGTTGTGAAATGATCATCTTTACATCAGTATCTTGAACAAAGTGAAAGTCATCCAAATAGCTATAGAAATTTGTTCCTTGCAGATTAAATCTCACTTCAGTTAAAGCATCAGGATATGCAGTGGTTGATTCCCTCTTTTCTATTATATATTGATCCAATCTTCCAGAAATGGATTCCACTTTAAATTTGGCAAGTTCATGTTGAGTTAAACCAAACTGGACCAATTTTTGAGTGTGCTGCGCTAATTGAGTTTTTAATTCTCTATCATTTCGACCACGCCTCAACTGATTGATTAAGCTTAAATCATACAATTGATCAAACTCATAGAAATATGAATTCGTGAGTTTTAAACTGTCTAAAGTTCTTTTACTCAAGACAGGTAGCTTTAACATATGAAACAAAGTTTCAATATTGCTGGTTTTTTGTCGATTTAATTTTAGACATTCAAAAATAAAGTAAACAAAGCAACTGACCAAAGTCAGTATTGCCAAATGCATAAACGTATCGAAATAATAAATAGTTCCATCCATAAAATATTGATAAAAAGGATATACAACGACAGCGAACAACAAAACAGCCATGCTAAAACTGAATGATTTACGCAAATTCAATACTGCATCAAAGTGATCAACTGATTGAATCTGATCATTTAAATAAAGTATTTGCTTGGTTTTATTGAATACCGCATATATATCCTTATCCAAAGAATTAAAAATTACCTGGACATCATCGTGTAATTCAAAAACTTGTGATTGTATTTTCGTCCCACGATATTTTCTTTTTTCAATTTTTAAGAGGAATATCCCTGTTGCTGTATATTCTACAAAACTAATATTTCCACTTTCTTCAGCAAGATTATCTATATGCATCATTTCTTATAAGCTTAAATTCTATCTAAAGATATTGTTTAACCATATCTTTTTCATATTAAAAACAGCAATTGATTATAACCCGAATATTGATGGATACTGATAACAAAATAAAGTTTTAAATCATCATTTTTCTACATATTACATTTAAGTTTAAAACATCTGTATCTGACCATTTTACATCTACAAGTAAATGCTCACCTATCACATTTCATTATCCAAACAGGAGGATAAATGGTTAAAAAATATCGACATTTTCACAGATTCCTCACTCTATAAAAAAGCAGAGAAAGAACGAATTTTATATTTAATCAGGTGTTGAAAAAAGTGAACAAATAAAGTCTGTAGTTATACAACACATGAATTACTTAAAGACTACGTTTAATTGGATGAAAATTATGCAAAATAACAAACACGCATCAAAAGAATATCAACTCATGCACTTTTTAAAATACTTATCCATCGGCATGACTCTTACAATGTCATTACATTGTTATGCTACTGTGGGAGGGGGTCAACACATTGAAGTACTCGGCTATGAAACAAAAGAACAAAAACTTTATTTACTCAGACATTTTGAAGATGAAAGTGGACGCCTAGCACAATTATATTATTACCAGTTAAATAGCAAATCACCAGATCGTTTGATTGAAGTTAAATCCCTCTACGTTCATCCTAAAACTCACCAAATTGATTATGATCAAGATGGTACTCAATTTGAAAAAGACCTCGCGAAAATAAAAAAGCGATTGATACCTCTGCTCACTGGCAATGCCAATACGGCAAAAATTCAGATCGTGAAAAGTCAAACACGATACGTTCCTGCTTGGCATGATCAATCAGAAAAGATTCCTGAATACAAAAGCATATACAGCGTTAACACCCCTGTTTTAAAAAGCAACAATCAACAGGCTGTTCACTATGCTAAAACAATAAAAATTAGTCAGAATTATGTTGTGCCAAATCACAACAAGATGTTAGTGATTGTCAAATATTACGGTATTCCTGAAGAAACAGGTTATGATATTGAAGATCCTATTTTATTATTACCTAAAAAATGATGAGGCAAAAATGTCAAAAATAATCGCATCAAGCATTTTACTGATGTTCAGTTGTGCAGCTTTCGCAAATGATTACAGTAATATTACGCTGCAAGTTCTCGGTTATGATTCAAAGACTAAACATGTATTTGTTGTTGAAAATTCAAAAAGTTATTCCGTTCCTAAAGTTTATTATTATCCCCTAAACGAGAAAAAGTATGATTTACCAAAATATGATGAAAGATTCTCTACAATTAAAGACCAAGCCACATTTAATCAAGCATTAGTCAAGATTCATACCCAACTTAAGCCACTTAAAGCATTAGATGTACGTGATTTTAAGCTTAATTTACTTGAACAAAATGTCTCATCAGCACAAGGTACAGAATCATTGAGTAAAGTATACAGCTCAATATTCACAGTTCTGAATGCCGAAAATCAAAGTAAAGCAATGAATTTAACCAGTTACAACCCTGACATTAAACTGAAACAAGCTTTTGAACTACCAAAAAACAAAGGTACTCTGATTACTTTTGAATCTCTGAGCTTACCGTTTGATGAGGGGTATACACGTGAAGAAGCGGTCATTCTTTTCCCTAATGGTCAGCTTCCTCAATAAGTAAAGCCTCCTAGGAGGCACTACTATAAAATAAACATATCATCATCCATCAATTTTATTTGGCGTCATTAAAACATTCTTAACATACAATAAATCAATATCCATCTTACTTTCCTGTAAGTTGTTAAGGATTGAATCCTCATGATTACTCAAGGAATATGCTTTTAATTTTCTAAAATTCATATTTAAAACTCATTACATCTCGCCCCCAGATGAACGTTATCAAGTATAAAATTATACTAACAAAGTATCATTTACCTTTAAAAATCATGATCTAATAATTAAGTTTAAATAAAAAATAAACGTTTTATATGCTTTTTATCTGTTCTCGATCCAATGATGTGAAACCGCAATCACTTTATAAATTAAGGAAAAGTTATGAAATTTGAAATCAACAACCCTAAAAAAACTGCACTGTTGATCATAGACATGGAAAACGATTTTGTTAAACCTGATGCATCCATGTGGGTCCCAATGGCAACAGAAATTGTTCCCAATATAAAAAGTTTAGCTACGATAAGCAGAGAAAAAGGGTTAACAATAATCTATACAACTCATGTACATCAAAAAGACCGAAGCGATATGGGGCTGATGTCAGATTTTTGGTCTCCGATAGATCAACAATCAGCTTTGGTAGATGACACCGAAGGTGTTGAAATTTACCCTGATCTTGCACCGCAAAAAGATGAGCTTGTTATTAAAAAAAATCGTTACAGTGCTTTCTACAACACCGATTTAGATCAGTATCTAAAAAAATTAGGAATTGAGACGCTTATTATTACAGGAACAGTAACAAATATGTGTTGTGAATCGACTGCCCGTGATGCACATTTTAGAAATTATAAAGTGATTTTTGTATCTGATGGTACAGCCACTATGGATCATCCCGATCTGGGTGCTGGAGCAATGAGTGCACAAGCGGTTCAAAAAGCGACTTTAACAAGCCTTTCACTCTGTGTTGCAGAAATTTCATCAACACATGAGGTGATAAAAAGATTATCGTTTTTTCGTTGAACAATACATAGATAAAGCCTGAATTCAGGCTTTATCTATAAACATGCTAATAATTGAAAATTAGGCAGCTGAACGTTCAGCGATTGGAACAACTTTACGAAGTTCTGGTCCTGTATAATCCGCACTTGGACGAATAATACGATTGTCTGCACGTTGTTCCATGACATGTGCAGCCCAACCAGTAACACGAGACATCACAAAAATTGGGGTAAACAATTTAGTCGCAATATCCATAAAGTGATAAGCAGATGCATGGAAGAAGTCTGCATTACAGAACAATTTCTTCTCACGCCACATCACTTCTTCACAACGAACAGATACTGGATAAAGTACTGTATCACCTACATCTTTTGCTAAACGCTCAGACCAAATTTTGATAATGCCGTTACGAGGATCATTGTCTTTATAGATCGCATGACCAAAGCCCATGATTTTTTCTTTACGCTCAAGCTTGCCCAGCATTTCACGCTCAGCTTCTTCAGGAGAGGTCCAGTTTTCAATCATTTCCATAGCCGCTTCATTTGCACCACCATGCAATGGACCACGAAGTGAACCAATTGCACCTGTAATACATGAATGCATATCAGACAAGGTTGATGCACAAACACGCGCAGTGAATGTAGATGCATTAAACTCATGCTCAGCATAAAGAATTAACGAAACATTCATCACTTGTTCATGCAATTCATTCGGTTTCTCACCACGAAGTAAATGCAGGAATTGAGCGCCAATTGAATCATCATCGGTATTTTCTTCAATACGCACGCCATCATGGCTAAAACGATACCAATAACAAATGATTGCTGGCAAAGTCGCTAGAATACGATCTGCAACATCTTGCTGTTGTTCAAATGACTTTTCTGTTTCAAGATTACCTAACATTGAAACGCCTGTACGCATCACATCCATTGGGTGTGAATCAGCAGGAATACGTTCCAAGACTTCTTTTAACGCTTGTGGTAATTGACGCAAAGATTTTAATTTTGCCTTATATGCAACCAATTGTTCTACGGTCGGTAATTCACCAAAGAAAATCAGATAAGCAACTTCTTCAAATTGGCAATTTTCTGCAAGGTCTTGCACATCGTAACCGCGATAGGTTAAACCAGCGCCACTTTTACCAACTGTAGAAAGTGCTGTTTTACCAGCAACTTGACCGCGCAGTCCTGCGCCTGTGAGTACTTTTCCTTCAGCCATTTTATTATTTCTCCTGCGTGAACAGCTTGTCTAGAGTATTTTCAAAAGTGTGATAATCAAGGAATTCGTAAAGCTCTTTACGTTGTTGCATGGTATCCAATACATTGACTTGAGTACCATTTTCACGAATAGATCGAAAAACTTCGAGTGCAGCTTTTTGCATTGCACGTGTTGCAGAAAGTGGATATAGCACCATGCTAATACCCTGCTCACCTAACTCTTCAGTGGTGTAATACGGGGTATCACCAAACTCGGTAATGTTGGCAAGTACAGGTACACCTACTGCATCGCATACGGTTTTATACATAGTGATGTCCGTCATGGCTTCAGCAAATATTGCGTCAGCACCCGCTTCAACACAGGCACATGCACGGTCAATAACCGCTTGTAATCCTTCTTTTTGTAAGGCATCTGTACGTGCCATTACGACAAAGTTTGAATCGGTTTTAGCATCGACTGCTGCTTTAATACGATCGACCATTTCTTGCTGAGAAACGATTTCTTTATTTGGACGGTGCCCGCAACGCTTTTGCGCCACTTGATCTTCGATATGAACAGCAGCAGCACCTGCACTGATCATTTGTTTTATTGTACGTGCAATATTAAAGGCACCGCCCCAACCTGTATCAATATCGACCAATAATGGTGTGTCTACACGTTCTGTAATACGGCGAACATCTTCCAATACATTGTCTAAGCTCGTCATCCCTAAATCTGGTAAACCATATGAATAATTGGCTACCCCAGCACCTGAAACATAGATTGCTTTATAACCCACTTGTTTCGCCATCATTGCGGCATAGGCATTGACTGTACCAATGATTTGTAATGGTTTTTCCACTTCTAGCGCTTGTCTAAATCTTAAGCCTGCAGACGTTTGTTGTGTCATATTCCCTTCCACAGTGGTCACTTGTTTATTGAGTTTTGAGTATAGCCATAATTTGTAAATCGCATATGACCATTTAGGCATATTACTCTAAAACTTTAGTCAAAGAAAAATGAATTTTGATTCATTTTTTCAATTTAATGCACAATTTCTAACCAAACAAGACAAATCAATACTGACAAAGAAATTTATTGACATTTTTGCTATAATAATTACAACGTACTTTTTATTCGCAATTTATGAACCAAGATTTAGCACATATTGAAGCCTCTGGATGTGATTTTCCACAAACAAAACGTGGTCATGAACGTCGTTTGGCATTATTGATTAGTGCAAATCAACTTTTTTTGGAACATGGTTATGATGCGGTATCACTCGATGACATTGTCAATCATGCGGGTGGTTCAAAGGCGTCGATTTATAAGTATTTCGGCAATAAAGAAGGTCTATTTACCGCAATTTGCGATTATCGCCGTGATCTTTTTTTTAAAGATATCTGCCGACCGTTCAACCCATCATGTAATGATCTTCGTGCTTATCTAATTACCACCTTAATCACCTTCTATAAGCATATGATCATGCCCGATAACATTGCATTTATACGTCTGATCTTTGAACGCTCACAAAAAGATCCACAATTGGCACTCTATATTCATGAAAAGGGTCCCAAACAAGTCCAACTTTCGATTGCTAGTGCTTTAGAACGTTATGCAGAAAACCAAAAACTGGTCTGTGAAAATCCACTTTATTCAGCACAATTCTATTTTGGCATCCTTAGAAATTTAGAATGGCGAATCTTGATGGGGATTGAAATTAAAGATTCTGATCAAGAAATACTCGATTGCATCAGTTATTGCGTAGATCGCTTCCTACAAGGGCATCAAAAGGTCTAATTTTTTTGCGTTTTCATATTCATATAGTATATTAGATGATTCTCCTTTTTATTTTCATCAACCAACAATGAATTGTTGGTCAATTCGCTATTGGCTTTGACTAGACAATTATTGTGGAGTAACCATGGCTCTACGACATTTTCTTACTTTACGTGACTTATCCACTGCTGAACTGAATCGCATCATCGAACGCGCTATAGAGTTAAAGCGAAAACAGCACAATAACGAAGTATTCCAACCTTTTGTTGGAAAAGTCATGGGGATGATTTTTGAAAAGTCGAGCACCCGTACTCGTGTCTCCTTTGAAGCTGGTATGAGCCAGTTTGGTGGCAGTGCAATTTTTCTATCATCTCGTGATACACAACTTGGACGTGGTGAGCCGATTGAAGATTCAGCTCGAGTCATTTCTAGTATGCTTGATATCGTCATGATTCGTACTTTTGGTCATGATATTGTCGAACGTTTTGCTGAATATTCTTCTGTGCCCGTGATCAATGCATTGACCGATGACCATCACCCATGCCAGTTATTGGCTGATGTACAGACCTATGTTGAACATCGTGGTTCAATTGAAGGAAAGACAGTGGCTTGGATTGGGGATGGCAATAATATGTGTAACTCCTATATTGAAGCAGCACATATGTGGGGTTTTAAATTAAAAATTGCTTCGCCAAAAGGTTATGAACCAAAACCAGAATTTCTTTCTGAGTTTGCCCATTGTGTTGAACTGTTTGAATCTGCTGAAGATGCTGCTGTAAATGCAGACCTCATAGTCACCGATGTTTGGGCAAGTATGGGACAAGAGGAAGAACAAAAAATTCGTGAAAAAGCTTTCGCTGCTTATCAGGTCAATGAAAAATTGATGGATTTAGCACATCCTGATTGTTTATTTATGCATTGTCTTCCTGCACATCGTGGTGAGGAAGTTTCTGAAAATATGTTGGATCATAAAAATGCAGTGGTGTGGGATGAAGCAGAAAATCGCTTACATGCACAAAAAGCATTGGTTGAATTCTTGATCAATGAAAACTTAAAAAAAGATTAGTTTTCTAAAGTTAAGATCAAGTCATATCCATAAAATAAGCACCAATTATGGTGCTTATTTTGATTTGAAGGTTGTTTTTATACTTCCATGACTTGATCATATTTTTTTGGGTAGTTTCAATATTTAGGGCTTATCAATTATTACATTTATCTACAATAACTATTTATTAAAATTAAATCATATTAAAATCATTGAATATTCGAGTTCGTGTAAATACGGTATTAACAATGAAAAAATTTATATTCAGTTGCTTTTTAATCACAGTTACATCAATTCAACATGCAAAAAACTTAATCATAACACTTGATCTATATGACACATCTGGCACATTGAGTCAGCAACAAAAAAATGAAATGCTAAACATACCGATTGAAGGTTATGCCGTCTATCATCCTAATTACAGTGTATTAGGTCTAACTGGAACAGTAAAAAAATGTGGTTTTCTAGGATTACCCTGTATCGAAAAAAAATATAAACAACTCAAAATTACGGCAATCAAAACAAACAACTCAAACACTTTAACATTTGATGTTCCTTTATCTATTGCTGCTATATACAAACTTAAAAACTTTAATGTTAGTTTTCCATTCCAAACAAGGTCTTTAGGTAGTTTACAAATTCGAACAGCAGCCTCTGAACACAGCCGTTTAGTACAGCCTGTGTCTATAAACAATGGTTATCAAGGTGTATATGGTACATTAACCTTAAATCAATTAGGCTTTACAATAGGAGATCAGGTTCTAGGTGCTTTAAATCCTGATCAACCTCCACCTTATCAATTTTTTAAAACTCACAAATATAGAGGCTATTTTGACAATCAAAAAATTAGATCAATTCCTAATTACAAATCATACACACTAAAATCCCCTTACCCAGATGAATTAGAAAATTTAGAAAAAATTTATAGTGCAAATCGATATGATGCTGAGCTAGATGGATATAAATTTACCGCAATCAATATAAGAGCAAAGAAAAAAAATAATTCGAAATGTGAAAATTTTTTTGGAGATTATCAATACAATTTATTTTTTATCAATCAAAAACTAACTTATTATAATTCTACACTTGCTGATATGGATCAATGTGAAACCAATGCTATGACTGTGATTTGGGATGATCATAACCAAGTGTATGACTATAGGGTAAACAAAACGGCAAATTATAGTTTATTTCATCGCGGTGATTGGAGATACACCTGTGATGTCGAAAAAAACTCAAATTTAGGTATGTGCAATATACAACCACCTGATCAAGACGCTTTAAAGCATTTTGAAAAAGAAGCAAATCGAGTTCTGCATTTTTTTCCAACACCTTAAATAGGTGAGTAATGTAAGCTTTTGATAAAAGTAAGTCACAACACTGGTACATATTGTTTGATTGAGTATAATAAATCCATATTTTTAATAAGTGTATTATTCAAATGAATTTCAAAATAATATCTTCATCAATAACAACCCTTTTACTGAGCTTATCCATCCCGAGTTATGCAACTGAATTGGATGACTATTTAATTCAAAATCAACTCATTGAACAAAATTACAAAATTAAGGATTCAAAAAATTTAGATGATGTTTTAAATGCCTTAAGTGATGAGGATTCACGTGTATTACCCGTTCAAATTGACCAAAATACTGTGATCGAAAAAATACGTTTGTATCATGATCACATTGATCTCGAAGGAATTATTACATCCGAAAATTTCAAACAATTTTCTGACAGCATGGGTAAAGAAAAAACCCAGCAATTTCTCATGCAAGGTATGCTTGAAAACTGTGGTTTAATTTTTGAAAATGAATTCCAAAGACGAAATCCCTATTATGTGAAAATGAAACTAAGTTCAGCAGAAAAAGTATATGAGCTAAAACTTAAAAATGATCAATGTCAATTTTAAAATTAACACTTACACGCTTCAACAGTTTGATAGAACAAGATGTTGAAGCGATATCCCCAAGAACCCCTGTTTAAGTATCGTTTTAAAAATAATTTACAAATATGTTAAAATTGAAATAATTTTCAATATTTTAGCTAACTGTAACAATTTTGTCATGTAGAATACTTACTATGCCCATCAAGGTCGTTAAGACAGTTTCAAATGACGCAGATCATGCCCGCTTCAAAAAATTTATCCTCAACTGAATTTCAACACAGTTCAAGTAGCTACATCAATCGTGAAATTTCATTGCTAGAATTTCATAAACGCGTATTGGCACAAGCCAAAGATAAAAATCATCCCTTACTTGAACGTTTAAATTTCTTAATTATTTTTTCACGTAATTTGGATGAATTTTTTGAAATTCGTGTAGCTGGACTCATGAAGCAAATTGACTTCAAAACCATTACTAGTGCGCCTGATGGTATTCCCAATGAAGTGATCATTGAACAAATCTCAGCAAGTGCTCACCTTGCGATTCAAGAGCAATATGACACTCTAAACCACATACTGTTACCAGAACTTGAAAACTATGGCGTTAAATTCATCCAATATCACAATATCTTAGAAAAACATCTGGATTGGATTAAGCACTACTTCTTTAAACAAGTTCAACCTGTGGTTACCCCTATCAGCTTGGATCCAGCACATCCATTTCCTCGACTGGTCAATAAAAGCTTAAATTTTATTGTCACCTTAGAAGGAAAAGACGCATTTGGTCGACAAATTGAATTGGCAATTGTTCCTGCTCCACGTTCATTACCGCGTGTGGTGCGTCTACCTGATGAACTGACAGGTGGCGAAGAACATTATATTTTGCTGTCTGCAATCATCCAACAACATATCAGCGATTTATTCCCAGGAATGACTGCAACGGGCTGTTACCAATTTCGCGTGACACGGAATGCTGATTTGACACTCGCAGAAGATGTTGATGACCTCGCTGTTGCTTTGAAAGACGAGTTATCCTCACGGCGTTTTGGTCGTGCGGTTCGATTAGAAATTGCTGACAATTGTCCTCATTCAATCAATCATTATCTTTTAGAACAGTTTGATCTTGATCCACAACACCTATATCAAGTGAATGGTCCTGTTAATTTGACCCGATTAATCACCAACTTTGATATTCCTGAATTACGTTTTAAACCTTATCAAGCTGTTATTCCTAAAGCACTTCGAAATTCGAATAAAATCTTTGAAGTACTGACTAAGCAAGATGTACTTTTACACCATCCATTTGATTCATTTAAACCCGTCATTAACTTATTGCGTGAATCGGCACAAGATCCAAACGTACTTGCCATCAAGCAAACCTTGTATCGTAGTGGACCCGATTCAGAAATTGTACAAGTGTTGGCAGAAGCTGCTCGCAATGGCAAAGAAGTTACGGCCATCATTGAATTGCGTGCACGCTTTGATGAAGAATCCAATATTACAGTAGCTAATATTTTGCAAGAAGCTGGTGCAGTTGTGGTTTATGGAATTGTTGGCTACAAAACCCACGCCAAAATGATTTTGATTGTACGGCGAGAAGCTGGGAAACTAAAACGTTATGTTCATCTTGGCACGGGAAACTATCATGCTGGAAATGCGCGTATGTACACCGATTACGGTTTACTCACGACACATGAAGAAATCTGTGAGGACGTTCATAAAATCTTCCAAGAACTAACTGGTATGGGGAAACTGTTAAAGCTGAAAAAATTATTTCATGCACCCTTCACCTTACATGCACAGCTTTTGCATTTGATTGAACAAGAAACAGCACATGCCAAAGTAGGTAAAAAAGCCAGAATTATCATTAAAGTAAATGCTTTAACTGAACCAAAACTCATCTCAGCATTGTATACAGCCTCTCAAACTGGTGTTCAGATAGATTTGATCATACGTTCAATCTGCTGTTTAAGACCGCAAATACAAGGGCTTTCCGAAAATATTCGCGTGCGTTCGATTGTAGGACGCTACCTGGAACACACCCGAGTTTATTATTTCTATAACGATGGTCAGGATGAGTTGTATTGTGCCAGTGCAGACTGGATGGGCAGAAATCTGTTTTCACGTGTTGAAACCTGCTTCCCAATCGAAGATAAAAAACTTAAAAAGCAAATCATTGACTATGGTTTACTCAGCTATCTAAAAGACAATGTTCGCGCTTGGGAATTAGATGCAAATGATCAATGGCATGCAATAAACCCAAAAGCTGCAGAAGAAGTACATATTGCACAACAAGTGTTAATGCAACAACGTACACTTCCAACCACAGCTTAAACAACAATTACATCACTTAGCAAAATCATATGTATTCTCCAGCCTTTCTTTTATCTTTTAGAAGAAAGGCTATTTTGATTAACTCAGATGAAGTGCTGATCATGTACCACAAAGTGCATTCAATATTTGTGTATTTTTAACTGTGTTTAAAGACCGATTCCATCAATAATGCCCTGTTGTTTAAATGCTTGTAATTCATTATCAGTATAGAGTTGCTCTAGAATCTCTTTTGTATGCTCTCCCAAACGTGGGGGAGCATTGCGATATTGAATCGGTGTTCCTGACATTTTGATCGGTGAACCAATCATTTTAAAGTCAGTATTATCCACATGTGGAATATTGACAACCATGTTACGAGATTGGATTTGCGGCTCTTGTAAAGCATCCGCAACAGAATTAATCACACCTACAGGCACTTTGACAGCATGAATGGCATCCACCCAATGTCTAGCATCATGCGTCAAGAAATATTCAGACAAAATCGCTATTAATTCATGCCGATATTTCACCCGATCTTGATTACGAAGGTAATTTGAATTATCCAATAATTCAGGTTTGCCTATCGCAATACACAAATCTTTAAATTGCTTGTCATTTCCACAGGCAATAATAAATTCTTTGTCTCGCGCTTTAAAAGTTTGATATGGCACGATATTAGGATGACTATTGCCCATCCGTTTAGGTGTACAACCTGAACTTAAATAATTCATTCCTTGATTCGCCAAACCAGCAACCTGTACATCGAGTAGTGCTAAATCAATGTACTGACCTACTCCTGTTTGCTGGCGAGCAATAATCGCAGCTTGAATCGCAATGGTTGCATATAAACCCGTTTGAATATCCACAACCGCCACACCGACTTTTTGTGAACTTGCGCCCAACTGACCTTCTTGTTCTCCCGTGATACTCATCAATCCTGACATGCCTTGGATGATAAAATCATAGCCTGGCTCTTCAGCACGTGGTCCATCTTGACCAAAGCCTGTAATTGAGCAGTAAATTAGCTTTGGATTAATCTGGCTCAAGGTTGCGTAATCCAAACCATATTTTTTTAATGATCCGGCTTTAAAATTTTCGATGACCACATCCGCGGTTTGAGCAATATGTTGTACCAGTTTTTGACCTTCTACAGTTGCAATATCAATGGCAACAGAAGATTTATTACGATTTGCAGATTGGTAATAACCTGACTCCCGAGTAGTTTGACCATGTTGATTCAGCATCCAAGGTGGTCCCCACATACGGGTATCATCTCCCACTTTAGGGCGTTCGATTTTAATGACTTCTGCACCTAAGTCTGCCAACACTTGCCCACACCACGGACCTGCAAGTACTCTACTGAGATCTAAAACTCGAATTCCTTTTAATGCACTCATTTATTTTGCCTCTATTCGAGGAGTGATGAACACTCCCTCAAACTCATGATTGAATCGGATTTACAAACAATTCGTTATATTTACGATATGCCATAAGCGCTTAATATGCTTAGATCAATAACTATTGTTGTTGTGGATCATATTGACGGTCTTTAATAAATAATCCAGGAAGTACGCCTGCGACAAAATATGCAGCCCCCATAACAATAAAGGCAGTCATAAAAGTCCCTCCTGAGGCTAAAAATCCGATGGTTGCTGGCGCAATTGCAGCACCAACACGTCCAATGTTATATGCACCACCAATTGCTGTACCTCGAACGTCAGTCGAGAATGATTCTGCCATATAGGTTGCATTCACACCGTAAGGAATTCCATACAGGAAGCCAAACGTGACCAATAAATACAAAATGTTGTCTGGTGTATTAAAGAAAATAATGACTGGAAGGAAAATCGCACTGGCAAGCGTACCAAATACGAATACTGCTCGACGATTAAATTTATCTGCGAGATAACCTGCCAATATTTTACCTAGAATCATCGCTGTATATGAACCTACCATATAGCTGGTTAGATTTTTAAAATTCATATGCACTTCAGTTTCAAGATAGCTTGGCATCCAGTTATTGATACCGTAATAACCAAATTGTAAAAAGAATGCCGTCGTCATCCATAGTAAAAACATTTTACGATGTTTAAAGTTGGCAAAAATCTGCTTGTAGATGCTGCCACTTTTTGGTTTTTCTCGAATTACAACTTCAGGCGTCTTTTTCGTTTGCATTTGATCAATTTTGGTCAACTGCCAAGATTTTGGTTCTGGAACAAATCGTTGTAAGAAAATATTGATAAACGCAGGAATGACCGTAATGAAAAATAATACCCGCCAACCATGTTCAGGAATAATCGCACCCGCCAAAAGTGTTGCTACAATGTAGCCTACTGTTTGCCCAGTCTGTAATGTACCCAATACAGTTGTGCGATAAGTAGTAGGCACATACTCAGCCATTAAGGTATTACATGCCATATATAACGCACCGATTCCTAATGCACCAATAAAACGCAATGCCATAAATTGCTCAAAGCTTTGCGTAAAACCCAATAGACATGTTGCTACGGAAAAGAAGGTCACCGAATTTGCAATGGTGCGCACCCGACCAAACTTATCACAAGACCACCCTCCTAAGATTCCACCAATCCCCATTCCTGCTAATGATGCACTCCCTAGAGCACCCGCTTGAAAAGTAGATAATGCAAACTCACCCTTTAAACTGGTTAAACTATAGGACAACAACATAATATCTACGCCATCAACCACCATGGCAAAATATGCAAATAACAATGCCCATTTCCATGTGTTGGGTCCTATTTTTTCATAAGTCCCAATATTCGAAGGCATTGTGCCTTTTGCTGTAATCGCAACAGATTGAACCACATTGTTCATTTTTCCTTTACCTCATTTTCCCAAATGAGTCATCGCTTATCTTTCATCTTTACTCTATTGCTTTCTTTATTATTTTTATTGAGTACCATCTAGGAGTGAAGTTAGGGTATTTAAGTAGAATAGTTAAAGATAATGAGATATTTTCACGATGAATCCTTCTATCGTTTATATGTTTACCTTATTTTTGTGAAATTTAAGGTAAAAAAAGCCTCAAGGGATGCTGATTCAACATCCCTGTTTTAAAACTTATAAATTAATTAGAAAAAGCAGCGATACCCGTTTGTGCGCGTCCAAGAATCAAGGCGTGGACATCATGTGTACCTTCATAGGTATTAACCACTTCAAGATTGACTAGATGGCGAGCAACCCCAAATTCATCACTGATGCCATTTCCGCCCATCATGTCTCGAGCAACACGAGCAATATCTAAGGCTTTACCGCAGTTATTACGTTTAATTAAGGAAGTTCCTTCCACCGAAGCAATTCCCTCATCTTTCATACGTCCAAAGCGCAAAGCAATTTGTAAACCTAGTGCAATTTCGGTTTGCATATCTGCCAACTTCTTTTGCACCAATTGGTTTGCTGCCAAAGGACGACCAAACTGTTTGCGATCCATTGTATATTGATGAGCAGTATGCCAACAGAACTCAGCAGCGCCCATTGCACCCCATGCTATTCCATAACGAGCGCTGTTTAAGCAAGTAAAAGGACCTCTTAAACCACGAATTTCAGGAAATGCATTTTCTTCAGGAACAAAAACATTGTCCATGACAATTTCGCCAGTAATCGAGGCACGCAAACCCACCTTGCCATGAATTGCAGGTGCTGAAAGTCCTTCCCAACCTTTTTCTAAAATAAAGCCCCGAATCTCACCGACATGACCTTCCGCTGAAACTTCCTTTGCCCAAACCACAAATATATCTGCAATTGGACTATTGGTAATCCACATTTTCGCACCCGTCAGACGATAACCACCTGCAACTTTTTTTGCCCGTGTAATCATACTTCCAGGGTCAGATCCATGATCAGGTTCGGTTAAACCAAAACAGCCAATAAACTCACCAGATGCCAGTTTTGGTAAATATTTCTGCTTCTGTTGTTCTGAGCCAAATTCATTAATAGGTACCATCACCAATGAACTTTGTACACTCGCCATTGAACGATAGCCCGAATCCACTCGCTCGATTTCACGTGCAATCAGACCATAGCTCACATAATTAAGCCCTGCACCGCCATATTGCTCAGGAATTGTAGGTCCTAATAACCCCAATTCCCCCATTTCACGAAAAATTGAAATATCTGTCTGTTCATGGCGAAACTGCTCAAGCACTCTAGACATCAATTTATCTTGTGAATAGGCATAGGCAGCATCACGGATCATACGCTCTTCTTCAGTGAGTTGCTGTTCCAATAAAAAGGGATCTTGCCAATTAAACTGTACACGTGGTTTTTTTGCTGAATTGACCATTTGATTCATCGCATCCTCTGCTTGATGTATTTTGTGTTCTTGCCCTTGATGTTATGTGTGAAAAATCATTCTTTCAAACGATAAATTCTCATTCAGATATTCCATTTACGCATATCTTATGTTCTTATAAATCTAAGGATAAATCATATTTTATTGTTGAAATAATCCATACAACTGCTCATCTTGCTGTATTTTTATAGGCTTTTTAAAAATATTAAAAATTATGGAACTATTGTTGATGATTTATTTTTGCTAAAACGACATCCGTAGATGTTCAGTCTGACTTCGAAATAAACCAAGCTATTCAAGGAAAGAATATGCGTAGAATGATTCCCTCATTACAATCTTTAATTTGTTTTGAAGCTGCTGCGAAACATTTGAGTTATACCTTTGCTGCACAAGAATTGCATCTCACACAAAGCGCAATCTCTCGTCAAGTCCAGCAATTAGAAGATTTTTTGGGACTACATTTATTCAATCGAACTCGACATGGCGTTGAACTGACCCAAGCAGGTGAACACTATTATAAAAATATAAAATCTCATTTATTGGGTATTGAACAAAGTACGCTTGATTTAATCAGTCATAAAGGTTTAGGCGGTACATTAAAGCTTGGTGTGGTTCCGACATTTGCTACACGTTGGTTATTGCCCAGACTTTATAAGTTCAATGCAGTCTATCCAGAAATCACCATTCACCTTGAAACCAGCACCAAACCCTTTTTATTCAGTGAACATATTTTTGATGCCGCCATTTATACGGGAACACCCGAACAAATCGAAAATTGGCCTGGTGCAAAAATTCATTTTTTAATGAATGAAGATGTGGTACCTGTCTGTTCAGCTGATTTAATTTTTAAGTATTTCCCCGAATTAAAAGCACCTTCAGGACATTTAAGTCGTAGCTTGACTGCGGAAGAAATAGCAACTTTACCTTTACTACAACAAACCACACGCCCCTATATTTGGAAAGAATGGTTTGAAGTGAATGGCTATGAACATCCCTTTGCCTTAGAGGGACAAAGGCATGAATTGTTTTCAATGCTTGCTGTAGCAGCTACACATCATATGGGTGTTGCACTTATTCCACAGAAATTGCTGGAAAAAGAACTACGCTCAGGTGATTTAGTGATTGCCTCTGATATTAAACTCAAAGGCTCACGTGCCTATTACTTTGTCTATGCAGAACAACAACAATCGCCATTGATTGCGAAATTTGTTGAGTGGCTGCTTGATGAAGTAGAAATCTCCCAACATACATTTATGAAATAATCAGCTCATATGGATCTATATCGAGTATTTTTAAATTAGATTTAAGCACTAAAGCCGATATAGCGATAAATTTCTTGAGCACCGACGGCACCTAGGCTGGTTTTGAAAATGATATAATCTGCATAGGTACTTTGACTCAATTCATTGAAGATGTTAAGCCCTTGATCATCATGTTGATGAATTTCATCCACACTGCGTTGCATTGTCTGTTCAAACGCATCTGAGATATATTCAAAACCTAAATCCATCGCAATAAACAAAGTATGTTCACAAGGTTGAAGATATTGCTCTTCATTCCAATCAATAACTGGATGTCTGCAATGGGGGCATGTAACATTTTCTTGAGAATTTTCTAGAGTGATCAGTTGAAATGGCATACGCTTTAGAACAAAATAAAATTGTATTTTAAACCAGTTAGCAAAATTAAACACTGAATTTAGACGATGCTATCGCAGGTTCAAAATTACGGGTTAAAACCTTTTATAAATACAGAAAAGATAGATAAGGATACTATGTCAACGATTGAAAAAGCGATTGCTTTAGCAGCTCGTAAACACGCAGGTCAAAAAGATAAAGGACAACAACCCTACATTTTCCATCCATTGAGATTAATGTTTAAAGTTAAAACTTCTGAACAGCAGATTGTGGCTGTATTGCATGATATTTTAGAAGACACTGATACAACTGTAGTCGATTTAATTTCCCTTGGTTTTAGTCAAGAAATTGTTGATGCCATCCTTGCCTTGACCAAAAAAGAAAATGAATCACGTATCGAAGCGGCTTATCGTGCTGTAAAAAATCCAATTGCAAGAATTGTCAAATTAGCTGATGTGGCAGACAATATGGATCTTTCTCGTATTCCGCATCCAACGACCAAAGATCTTTTAAGATTGGAAGAATATAAACAGGTTCAATTTATTCTGATGGCGGGTACGGCTTAAACTCTTTGTTTTTTCACAATTTCACAATTGACTCAATGCAACAATTAAGGTTAAAAATGCCAGATTGTTGCATTAATGGAATGGCTCATGCTGACTGATTTGGATGATTTTTACTGTTTTGGTTTGGTGGTTGAACATGGCGGATTTAGTGCTGCTGAACGTGCGACCGATATTCCAAAGTCTAAGCTGAGTCGTCGAGTCTATAATCTTGAAGAAAAATTAGGCGTTCGTCTGATTCAGCGTAGTTCTCGTCATTTTGCTGTGACTGATATTGGTATGAACATATATCGACACGCTCAAGTCATGATGAATGCAGCTCAATCTGCACATGATTTGGTCGATCATCTCAGCGAACAACCACGAGGACTGATTAAAGTCAGTGTACCCGTTACTGTTGCCCAAAGTGAATTATCCAAAATTTTACCTGCTTTCTTAAAAGCCTACCCTGAAATTAAAGTTCAACTGTTGGTCAGTAACCGCCGCGTCGATATTATCAATGAAGGCTTTGATCTTGCTTTGCGCGTACGTGCAAATTTAGATGATGACCCAAGTTTAGTATTAAGAAAATTTGGTAATATTGAGCAACATCTTCTTGCAAGCCAAGCCTACTTAAATGAATTTGGGATGCTAAAAAAACCAGAAGATTTAACTGAACATCGTATTTTAAGTATGGTCGATGAACATTTGGATCAGCAAATGATTTTGCATGATGGTCAGAACCAACAGAAAAAAATTAAAGTCAATCCTGTTCTTATGGGCTCAGATTTGATGATGCTGGCAAAATTAGCCAGTCAAAACTGTGGGATTGCACTTCTTCCAGATACGATTGCCAATGATTTTGTTGCATCAGGTGAATTGGTCCGTGTATTGCCAGATTGGAAAGCACCTCATGGTATTTTTCACGCAGTTTATCCTTCACGCCGTGGTTTACTCCCTGCTGTAAGGGTGTTTATTGACTATTTGGTTGAACATCTTAGCAATCGTTAGTTCGCATTTCACTCCTGTGTTGAAAATAAATGATCCACGGGGTCTGATCTAATAGGCAGAATAAATTAAGTAAGATGGGCTGTTATTTGGTGTCCATCTATAGCTATTTTTGATACCATCATCACTGCTTAATTCCAACGTTTTTCTGATTTATATGACTTCATCTTATCAACAACAACTTGATGCCAAAATTGAACGTATTCAAACGCAGTTTGCTGAATTTAATCCACCATCACTTGAAGTTTTTGCTTCACCAGAACAAAACTTTCGTATGCGTGCAGAATTCCGTATTTGGCATACAGAAGACGATATGTTCTATGCCATGTTTGAACGGGATGAAAATCAACAAAAAACAGTTGCACGTATTGATGAATTTCCTATAGCAGATCTTAGTATCAATCAACTTATGCCAATTTTATTGGCTGAACTAAAAGCCAATCCGATCTTATCCAAACGTCTTTTTGAAGTGCACTTTCTTGCAACACTGAAAGGCGAAATGCTGGTCTCATTAATTTATCGTGCACCTTTGAGTGAAGAATGGGAAATTTTAGCAAAACAATTGGCTGAGAAACTCAATATTAAAATTATTGGACGTAGCCGCGGTCAAAAATTAGTATTGAGCGATGAGTTTGTTGTTGAAGAATTACAGGTATTTGAAAGAAAATTTCAGTATAAACAAATCGAAAGTAGTTTTACTCAACCTAA
Source organism: Acinetobacter bereziniae LMG 1003 = CIP 70.12 (assembly GCF_000368925.1). Classification (GTDB taxonomy): domain Bacteria; phylum Pseudomonadota; class Gammaproteobacteria; order Pseudomonadales; family Moraxellaceae; genus Acinetobacter; species Acinetobacter bereziniae. Next base: position 175,220 of record NZ_KB849755.1, read on the forward strand.
TGCGCAAGTTTGCCAGAAAATGTTGCAGTGGGCTTGCCAAGCAGTGAATGGCGACAATCAAGACTTGCTTGAACTCTATTGTGGTAATGGTAACTTCACCCTTCCATTGTCATTAAATTTTAATCGTGTTTTGGCAACTGAGTTAGCAAAGTCTTCTGTTTATGCAGCGCAATGGAATATTGAGCAAAACAAGATTGATAATATTCAAGTAGCACGACTATCTGCTGAAGAATTTACCCAAGCTTATAATGGTGAACGTGAATTCCGTCGTTTGCAAGAAGCAGAAATTGATGTGCAAAGCTATCAATTTGATACGGTTTTTGTCGATCCGCCTCGTGCAGGGATTGATGACGATACGCTAAAATTATTGCAAGGTTTCGAGACGATTCTTTATATCTCATGTAATCCAGATACACTTTACAGCAATCTGGAAACCCTCACAAAGACTCATAAAATTGTTAAATTTGCAATGTTTGATCAATTCCCCTACACCCATCATGTTGAATCTGGGGTTTTGCTTAAAAAGATTTAAACAATTTATTACAACCATGACATGCCATGACAGATTTCATGGCATTTTTATTTCTTAATAATATTTACTTATATCAACAACATATCGTATTTTCTTATATTTAAAGTCAAAAAAGCAACTTAGAAAATTTTCAATGGTTGGCAAATTTAGTCTATAACTCGACCATTTACCTTAGCAGCCATCTTGAATTTTATAAAAAAACGTCTATATTTCGAACTATGTTAGGTTGCGTATGAAGGCTCTATGAGTTTTTGGCAAAAGCTGTTTATGGCTAAAGATACTGTGCAAAATGAACATAAAAATCAGATTGCATGTGTTGAAAATGATTGCTCTTGTAAATCCAATGATCAACTCTTATCCGCGTTGATGAACACTACAGATCAAGATGTGATTACTGGAATTAAGAAAGTACTGATCTCAAGAGGTTTCAGTAAAAAAGAGTTAAACCAATTACAGCATCCACCTATTCAATAGTCATGGATGACCGATAAAAAGCATTCAGTTTACTGGATGCTTTTTTAATTCAAATACAACAAATTTTGCTGTTTTAACTGAGCTTCTATACAATTATTTGTAATAATATAAATGTGAAGAATTCATCTTGAAAATAAAAAATCTCTTATTATTATTATCATTGAGTTGCACAATCGCCTACGCTGAGATCAGTGACAATGATATTGAAACCATTGAAAATTTAAGTGATCAGGTTTTGGGAAATAAAAAACTAGCCAAACTAGAACCTCAGATCAAAGCTCAAATCAAAAAATCACAGCCCACTGTGCAACAATTATTCAAAGCTGAAGAGATTGATTATAACGATTCAGTTTATTTACACAATTATGCGATCATTACTTCTGGCTATGCTGAATATTTACTTGATCAACATTGCACAGAGCAGTCTCATCCTATTCAAGAACTCACAGAACAAGCCTATCTTGCATTAAAGAAACGTGACCCGAAAGATACCATTGCATTGAATAATTTTGGACTTTTCTATGCACAAATGTCTGTTTATTACCGAAAAAATAGTGATCCAACTCCTCGTTTAACTTATTTACTTAAAGCGGAGCAATTGTTTGAAACCTTGATTCAAATTGAACCTGACGATGAAGAATATCAAAGGAACTATTATGCTGTATTAAGTGATAAATTAATGTTGCTATACAAGTATCATCGAGATATAGAAGAACAGAAACGTTTAATGGACATCCTCAAAAAGCCTTTATTTGAGTATCTATCCAATCCTGAACAAGCCTTTGACTCTGGAAACTTTATCATTCTTGCGCAGCAATACTACCAAGGCTTGAATAGAGAGAACCCCAAAGCAGCTGAAAAATGGTTAAGGGATAATCAACAAAAAATTGAAACAGTGGTCAATAAAAATCGTAAGCATACTCAGCGTGAAAATGAATTTTTAGCTGAATTTTATGCCTTATTGAATCAACCCGCAAAAGCACTCTCGTATTTAAAGCAATTAGAATTTTCAGATGAGAACAGCACTGAACCTTCTTCTTTTGAAGATGAGCCCAATCTAGCAAATTTAAGATTGAACCCTGAATATCAAAAATGGTTTAAAAAATATACTCAAGATTATCAAGAATACCGGAAAGCAATACCTGAAGTTTGTAAAATAACTCAGTTAGAAATATTGGGATCGCATTAACCTAAAATCTAAATCTTAAATTCAAACTATTCGGGACGTCTTTAGCGAATCAACCCTTGTGGCTGTAAAATAATCACCAAAGCTCCGATGATGACGATACATCCTCCAAGTAAATCCCAACGGCTGAGACTAACTTGATCAACAAATCTCAGCCACATTAAGGCCGAAAAAATATAGATTCCGCCATATGCTGCATAAATCCGCCCAGATGCTGCTGGGTGTAAAGTTAAAAGCCAAACAAATACGGCTAAGCTTAAGGCAGTAGGTATCCATAACCAATGGCTTTTGTTTTGATTTAAAATGAGATAAGGAAAATAACAACCTAGAATTTCAGTAACTGCCGTGACTAAAAATAATAAAATCGTGGTGAACAGTTTATTAAATGCAATATCCATTTCTACTCAAGCGTAATTGATATTGTAAAAGTATAGGTGATTTTCATAGAATATCAGCAATAAATTTAATTTCCTTGATGACTGATTCAATTTTTAGTATTCAACTATTGCCTATGTTGAACTAAAAAAAGAAAATCCTACATTAAAGCATCCATCGATTATTTTATACGCAAACAAATACGATAAAATAATAATCTCTAAAATCTTGGCGTCTTAAATGAACATCCACTATACCTTATGTGGTTTCTTACTGATCTTGTTTTTCAGCCAACAAACAAAAGCAGCAACATTTACGCTTCCGCTTTGGACAAACACATCCATCACAACACAAAATCCAAATACAGTTATTAAACATGGTGCAGTCAGCCACATTAACTCCCCCTATCTCAACGTATATACACCAAAATATAATAACCATGTTGCAGTTATGACGATCAGCGGTGGTGGATATGCCCGAGAAGAACTTGCCAAAGAAAGTACACCTACATCAGAGTTTCTACAACAACACGGTTTTACTGTTTTTGAATTGGTTTATCGATTGCCCAATCAGGATGCTAATGATACTCTTGCGCCCTTTCAAGATGGACAAAGAGCCATACGCATCATTCGGGCTCAAGCAGAACGATTTAATATTGATCCAGAAAAAATTGGTGTATTGGGATTTTCTGCTGGCGGACATTTAGCAGGTATGCTTGCTACCCAATGGTCACATCAATTTTCAACACTTCATGATTCAATCGATCAAGTCTCAGCTCAACCAAACTTTGTCGCTTTACTTTATCCTGTGATTAGTATGCAAGCCCCCTTAGATCATACGCATGCTTATAAAAGTTTAATGGGGAAAAATCATGATTCAGTGAAACAAGCATTTTTTTCAGTCAATTTACAGGTGAATCAACATACTCCTCCAATATTTTTAGCACATGCGCTTGATGATCGCATTGCACCTGTTCAACATAGTTTAGATATGCAAATCGCTTTAGATAAAAACAAAATCCCTTATGAATTACATTTATTTAAAAATGGTGGACATGGCTGGGGTTTAGGAAAGGCAAATACAGAAACAACGCAATGGCCAACATTATTCTTAACATGGCTGCAAAATATGAAGATTGTAGAAACAGATTATTCAAATAAAAAATAACCCGCAATCAATGCGGGTTATTTTCTAAATCACTAAGGCTAAGCATCGTCCATCATTATGCTGGTTCAGCAGTTTGGTCCTCAAAAACCTCAAGTGTTAAGCCAACAGCTTTGCCATTCTCTTTTTTCACAGACACTGCAACATTACCGCCATGATCTGCTAGCTCACCGAAGAGGATCATTTCAGCAAGCGGTTTCTTCAGATGCTCTTGGATTAAACGTTGCATTGGACGTGCGCCCATCAAGCGATCATAACCATTTTCAGCCATCCAATCACGTGCAGACTGATCAACTTCAAGTACAACTTTCTTGTCATCAAGCTGTGCTTGAAGCTCAGTTAAGAACTTATCTACCACAGATTCAATCACGGTTGTAGGTAAAGCTTTAAACTGAATCACGCCATCTAAACGATTACGGAATTCTGGAGCAAATGCACGCTTCATTGCTTCCTGATTGTCATTACTGTTGTCTTGCTCTGTAAATCCAATACTGGTACGAGAAATACTTTCAGCTCCAATATTGGTGGTAAGCACAATAATCACATTGCGGAAATCAGACTTACGCCCATTATTATCAGTTAACGCCCCATGATCCATGACTTGTAATAACAAATTGAATACATCTGGATGCGCTTTTTCAATTTCATCCAATAACAATACGCAATGCGGATTTTTATGGATGGCATCCGTCAGCAAACCACCTTGATCATAACCCACATAACCAGGAGGCGCACCGATCAATCGAGATACCGCATGACGTTCCATATATTCAGACATGTCGAAACGCACAAGTTCAACACCCAGTAATTTTGCCAATTGTTTGGTGACTTCGGTTTTACCCACACCTGTAGGACCAGCAAACACAAAACTACCGACTGGTTTATCTGGTGCTTTTAAACCAGCACGTGACAATTTAATCGCAGATGCTAATGCACTAATCGCTTCATCTTGACCAAATACAACACGCTTAAGATCACGCTCCAAATATTCCAATACAGATTTATCATCTTTAGAAACAGTTTTAGGCGGGATACGTGCAATCTTAGAAATAATATCTTCGATATTTTCAACCGTGATCAATGTATCATCTTGTTCTGCTTTCAAACGGCGTTGCGCACCTGCTTCATCAATCACATCAATTGCTTTGTCAGGTAAGAAACGATCATTGATAAATTTAGCAGAAAGCTCAACCGCTGACACTAAAGCTGAATCTTCATATTTGACATGATGAAAATCTTCAAATTTGCTTTTCAACCCACGTAAAATATCGATTGTCTCTGAGATAGATGGCTCATTTACATCAATTTTTTGGAAACGACGTGATAAAGCATGATCTTTTTCAAAAACTTGACGATATTCTTGGAAAGTCGTTGAACCAATGCAACGTAAAGTCCCATTTGCCAATGCAGGTTTGATCAAATTGGATGCATCCATCGTGCTGCCCATACTTGAGCCAGCGCCAATAATCATATGTATTTCGTCAATAAACAAAATCGCATCTGGTTTCTTTTTCAAAGCGTTCAGTAGTTGTTTTAAACGTTTCTCAAAGTCACCACGATATTTAGTACCTGCAACTAAAGCCCCTATGTCTAGACTAAACACTTCAGCATTGGCAAGTGGTTTAGGCGCTTTACCATTCACGATTAACCAAGCAAGACCTTCAGCAATTGAAGTTTTACCCACACCAGGGTCACCCACCAATAAAGGGTTATTTTTTCGACGACGGCAGAGAATTTGAGCAGCGCGCTCAATTTCTTTCTCACGACCAATCAAAGGATCAGTTTTGCCTTTTTGCGCTTCAATATTCAAATTTAAGGTATATAGCTCAAGTGGACCTGCATTTGCTGAAGCGCTTGATTCACCTTCAAGATCATCAGATTCTTCTTCAACCTGAATCTCTTCTTTACGCGCACCATGCGATAAATATTGAGTCAGCGTTAAACGATTGATTTGATGACGTTTGAGCAAATACACAGCAAAAGAGTCACGTTCAGAGTACATTGCAACCAAAACATCCGCACCTTCTACAGTACGATCACCACCACTCGATTGAACATGGAAAATTGCACGTTGCAATATACGATCAAAACTTTCAGTTGGATGAGGGGCTTGGTCGTTGTTTTCTCCGAGTTTAGGCGTATGTTGCTCAACATACTCCTCTAATTCTTTACGCAAACTGATAATTTCAGCACCACATGCTTTTAAAGCATTTACCGCTGAGTCGTTATCGAGTAAAGCTAATAATAAATGTTCAACCGTAAGAAACTCATGTCTCTTTTGACGAGCCATGCTAACAGCCAAACGGAGTGAAACTTCTAATTGACGACTGAGCATGAAACCCCCTTATTCTTTTGGCTCAATCTGACAAAGTAATGGATGACCTTGAGATCGAGCGTAGTTATTTACTTGGTTGGCTTTTGTTTCCGCAATATCTCTCGGATATACGCCAGCTTCACCTTTGCCTTCATAATGTACTGTTAACATTACTTGAGTGGCTTGGTCAAGATTCAAAGCAAAGTATTGTTGTAAAATTTCAATAACAAAGTCCATTGGCGTATAGTCATCGTTTAGTAAAATGACTGAATACATCGGTGGTCTTTTTACTTCAGGGGGAGCTGTTTGGACAGCAACATCCCCCTGTTCGTGATGAGGATCTTCAGATTGGCTTGCACGAATATTCAAATGCCAATCTACATATCCTGAATCACGGAACGATGATTTCACTTCATTTAAACTCATTTGACGCTTATTAGTTCGCATATTTTCCAAAATACTTATGATTTATTGAGAATTAGCTTCTGCTTGAGGTACCTCAGCAGCAAATGCGGCTGCACTGTCCACAGCCTTTCCGCGTGACCAACTGAATCGCTTAATGACTGGCGTAGCACCATTTAAACGCACTTCGATAAATTGTGGGTTGAAACCTTTCGGCATCGTCCAGCGACCTGTTAAACGCTCATAATCCGTAAAATTGTAGTTCGCATCACTCATTGGCACAGTCAACACTTCTGTACCACTAATTAAGCGAATTTCCACTGTACCTGTTGCACGTCTTGGACTCACTTGAATCAGATCAAGTTGATATTCATAAGCATTTTCAGGCAAAGGTTTAACCGCGAGATTTTGAATCGTTAAACTTAAACCACCGCGTTGTTTTAACACTTCACGGTAAATTGCACTCATCACATCGACTTGTGATTTTTCTGCATTGGCTTTATTCAATGCTTCTAATAAATCATTGGCATTAGAAACAGCCACATCACGTTCTTGTACAGTTGCATTTAAGTTTTTATTTAACGTAGCCAGTGTCGTTTTTTGTTGTTTAACCACTTCTACCAATTGTTCTGCGTCTGCATCAAAACCAACAACCGTCAGTCCTTGGCGGTGTCCAACTGTATAGCCTAAAAGTACACTACCCGCACATAATACGACACCCCCGATCACCAACGGCATATTGCCTTTTAGAAAAGGTTTTTTTGGTGTTTGAGCTGGTTGTGACGCGGTATTTGTTTCTGTGTTCTGCATCGTCATCTCTAAAGTATTGATCGCATCAAAACACACATTTAACCGCAAAGTTAAATGTGTGTGAAGTTATAAAGCGTTTTTTATGGTAATAATCCGATACCTTGTAAACCAGCATCTTCAGCAAAACCAAACATTAAGTTCATATTCTGTACTGCCTGACCTGCAGCCCCTTTAACTAAATTATCTTGCACCGATAATACAATCAACTTTTTCGGTTGAGGTTTGTACAACGCAATTCTTAATTGGTTTGCACCACGTACTGAACGTGTTTCTGGTGAACTGTTGGCTGGCATTACATCGACAAAGGCTTCATCAGCATAAAACTGCTCATAAAGTGTTTGTAAATCAGCCTGCTCACCTTCATCAGTCAGATCAATATAAATTGTACTGAGCATACCACGAATCATCGGCACCAGATGAGGTACAAAGAGGATGTGATCAAATACACCTTGTTGACCTGAAATATTTTCAAGTGCTTCGACAATCTCCGGATGATGTCGATGCCCTGCAACCCCATAAGCCTTGAAGTTATCGGCATTTTCAGAATAGATCATGCCTAGACTGGCTTTACGTCCCGCACCAGAAACACCTGATTTTGCATCAATAATAATACTTTCAGGTTTAACCAATGTTGCAGCTTGTTTGAACAAAGGCGCTAAACCCAGTTGTACAGTTGTAGGATAACAACCCGGATTCCCAACCACTTTGGCTTGTTTAATTTGTTCACGATTAAGCTCAGACAAACCGTATACTGAATCTTTTAAAATGTCGGGGCAAGCATGCTGCATACCGTACCATTTTTCAAATTGAGCTAAATTCTGCAAACGAAAATCAGCTGCTAAATCAATAACTTTGGTGTTTGATGCTAATAGCTCTTTGGCATGTTGCATTGCAACACCATGCGGCGTCGCGAAAAATACTACATCACATTTTTTTAGTTCATCAATTTTTAAATCTGAATAGTGAAGTGTCGTATGTCCACGTAAACTAGGAAACATATCATCTACTCGACGACCATCTTCAGTACGCGATGTCAGTACATTCACTTGAACATTTGGATGTCGCAGTAAAAGACGCAACAATTCAACGCCTGTATAACCCGTTCCACCGACAATACCCACTGAAATCACGTTTTTTACCTCGATTTAAAAGTATCCATTCTGTTGGACAGTAGTATGACAGGAAGTTTATGCTTTCTAAACTGTTTTACTTGGTTTTTATCATTTTTAATATCATTGCAAATCTTAATTTCTAACTATCCGTGCATTCATTAGCCCTGGATAATACAATTACGACCAGCACGTTTGGCGGCATATAAGCATTTATCTGCAGATTCTATACCGAGTGCTAAATTTCGATACTGTAACTGAACCAGCCCGAAACTGGCTGTTAATAAGATACTTTTAGAAGAAAAAACCTCGTTTTCAATACTTATACGTATTTTCTCAGCAATTTTATAAGCAAGTTCAGCATCGGCAGCCTGTAATAAAACAATGAATTCTTCTCCTCCAAAACGCCCGACCAAGTCTTCTTCTCCGACATTTTGACTGACCAAATCACTAACTCTCTGTAAAATTTGATCACCAATCAAATGCCCGTGGGTGTCATTAATTTTTTTAAAATGATCAACATCACACATCAATACAAAATATTGTGTTTGAGAAAAATCAATTAAGCTTGTTTTTGCAGCATCATAGAACCCACGGCGATTAAGCAAATGTGTCAGTGGATCTCTTGAACGATCATCATTCAATTTTAAAATGATATCCCGAACCAGTGTTCCAACAACAATAATCGCAAACCATAAGCTCAACAGAATACTTGCAGCTAACATCATGAGCCACCAAGCAGAATCTACAAGCATATTCGATTGAATATTTTGCAGACAAAAGTAAACAATAACGCTACGGGAAAAAGTATATAAAACAATGAAAAGATAAGAATAATCTACTAATTTATTAAGCCAGTCACGATGTTGATAATCTTTAAAAAGTGAGGGCAAAACCAAAGACTCAATCGTCGCAATGGCTAGATTTAAAATCAGCATTCTAATCCAAAGCTGTTCATCAATATATGAAAAGTAAATCATGAACGGCAGTGTTAAAGCAATTAAAGCAAATGCCAATAGATTGTGAGCGTTTCCATCTTTGCGTAATGCCATGGCATAAGCACTTGCCCAAGCTCCGAGTAAATAGAAACAGCCTAAAAGTGGTGCTGTTAATGTCAACTGTTGGTTGGTCATAAAGCTTTGTGAAGCCAAAGAAAATGACGGCACAATATAACCAATCCCCAACCAAAATAAATATGTAGGTGCTTTAAAAAAGAAGTGACAAATCAGAAGTAAACTACCCATTAATATCAGGCAGATGGGTACAATTAAAATAAAGTAATGAGTATCTGCAAAATTCACGTCTGATATCTTTATGATAAGAAATAGGAAATATCGGAAAGTCGACAAGTTTAGAGTATTTTTTTATACACGCCCAATTAATGCTTAAAAATAGTCATATTATTTTGTAATTTGATTTGTTTTTAAGAGTTTCATTTACTTCATGTGATGAAAACCTAAATTTTATACTCTTTTTATCGCGCCTTTGATTCAATCCTATCCTATTCTAATCAGACAACTCATCTATTTTATATCATCAGCTATATTCAAAAACCATTAGAAGTTGCTTATCCACGCGAGGAACAAAGCTCAGCTTCACTCACTATTGATTTAAAGCTTCTTGTATTCCTCAATAAATTCAGAGAGAATAAATTAGAGCAATTACTCTAATTATTAACAATAGGAATAACTTGTTATGATCGGATCCCGAAAATGGATGGAAATCAACCAAGGAAGTCTAAGCTTTAAAGAAAAAATCAACCTGCTCAAACAGACTTTACTTCCAACCACGTATAAGTACGCCAAAACCTTTATACAATCTCATGTTAATCATACTCATTTTGCATTACACGATGTTCAAATCCCTGATACACCTATGGTTAAAGAGGCAATGGCTGAGCTAGAAAACACACAAGATCGAGTAATTTTCCACCATTCCTGGCGTAGCTTTTTTTGGGGAGTCGGGATAGCACATAGCAAAGACTGGCAATTTGACCAAGAGAGTTTTGTCATTGCCTGCTTAATGCACGATTTAGGTTTAGTTGAGCATTTGGATCAATATTCTTGTAACTGCTTTACTTATGAGAGCGCCTTACGTTCGGAAAATTTATGTCTAAAACACCAGTATGATGCATCAAGAACAAAGATTATTTCTGAAGCTATTTGTCTACATATGAATGGGTATTTAGATGAATCTAATCAAGATTTACCAATAGAGGCTCTCATGCTACAACAAGCGACTTCATGCGATGTGATTGGTACTGATTATGCACGATTCTCAAAAACATATGCTGAAGATGTGTTGATACAGCATCCTCGAACTCAATTTAATTCGCATTTCAAAAAACTTTTACATAAGGAATCGCTTAATCATCCTCAATCCCGCACAGCTTTAGTTTCTAGATTAGGATTGCCCTATATGATTCAGCTCAATATTTTTAAGGAATAATCCAATGTTGAATAACACCTTAACCAAAAAAACGATATATTTTCAACAACATCCTATCCTTGTTGAGCTTTATTTTCACCCACAAAATAAACATACAATTATTATATTGGCTGCTTTAGGGGTGGCTATAAATAAATACGAAAAGTTAATTTCTTTACTCACAAATCATGGTTTTAATCTCGTTGTTGCAGATTATCCATATTGTGGACGTAACACACCTCATGTATCTGCTCAAATTGACTATGGTTATGCCGATCTTATTCGTGATTTTATTCCACAACTTGAACAGGTTGCCTTAGACGCAAATCTTCAATCACCTATTTTATTGGGTCATAGTTTAGGTGGGCATTTGGCGACCTTGTATGCCCAAAGCCATGACAATACAGTTATTGGTATAGCAACAGGCAATATCGGGCTAAAAAACTGGGACTTAAAAGGCAAAATTAATATCTTAAAAGCGGTTAGTGTTATCAATGCCATGATTTTAAAAGATGGTTATTTTGCTGGGTATAAAATTGCCTTTGGCAATCGAGAAGCCAAATCTTTAATGCGAGATTGGTCAAAAGTTGTCTTTACAGGAAATTATAAACACATCATCACTCAGCAAAAGATTGTTGAAAATGCAGCCTTATTTATTGCTTTAAAGGATGATGACTTTGCACCAATGTCATCGATGTTGGGTTTAAGCCATTATTTCAAACAGCCAATTGTTGAAATTTTAGATCTCACCCAAACCATCAAAGGAAATCAACATAGTGCTTGGATTAAGCAACCCGAACAAATAGTCAATAAAATTAAACAATGGGTGAATAGGACTACTTTATAATTTTTTCTTTAGACATCAATACATAAGCACCATCATCACTTTCACCTGTACTGACTGCTTTCCAAGCATGGTGTTTATAAAAAGCCAGCGCAGTTTTATTCTCAGATAAACATTTGAGATAGCCTGTGTCATTAAACAGTTTTTCTGACGACGCTAACAAAGTGTTGCCTACACCTTGATTTTGTAAACTTGGTGTAACAAAGAGATGGTGTAAAAAATTATCTTGAAGATAAATAGAAGCAAAGCCCAAATATTGTTGATTATTTTCAGCAACGAGAACAATTTCATTTTGCGTAGATACCTCAAAATCTCCAAGTTGCCATTTCGAAGAATCCAGCCATGACCAACTCTTCTTTCGACTCTCTAAAAAAAGTTCACTCAATGGCAGCATATCTTTCGGTTGAAAATATCGGATCTTCATCATCGTTCCGCGCATCTTTTTTATGGCATTTCATTCTTTATCAAGTTAAATTGGTCTTTCCCCAAGCACCTCAACAATACGCAATAAATAGCCATCTGGATCTTGGACTAAAAATTGTCTTTGACCATGCTCTACATCATCTGCACGATACCAGCATTCTTCCAACTCACTGAACAGTGACCATTGAGCCAAAGTTAAACGACTTAAAATCTCATCAAGCTGTTCAACTTCGATTTGAAAGTTTATCCCTCGTCCCAATGGATAATCTAACTCTGCAGTAAGCCATTGCCCTTCCTGTTGTTGTTCCAGCATAAACTGTACACCATCCAGATCAAGGTAGATAAATTGTTCTTCTTTTCGCTGATACATGACAGTAAAGCCCAAAAGTTCCACCCAAAATTGATAACTTTTATGCAAATCTTTTACGATTAGTTCTGGGGCCAATTTGTTCCATTGCATTGAACACCTATCCTATTATCATTTTATAAATCTAAGATTCAATATGTTGCAATATATTGATGATTTTTCCAAATGGGTCTTTGACATAAAAACGCTTTACGCCCCATTCTTCCTGAGTCAACGCGTACGTGATGATCAAATTCAACTTCACTGCCTGATGATACAGTTCATCGACATTATCTACCTCGATTGAAAAATCAGGTACAACTGTTGAGTTTCCACCTTGTGATGCAATGCTAATTTGAGGGTGCATCATTTCATAATTGGCATAGGTTTTGATCCACCCATGATCCATGACTAAATCCATGCCTAGAAAGTCAGCATAAAATGTTTGTGCCAAGGTCAGGTCAAAAGCCTGAATATTACTGACGATTCTTTTTATTGCCATGTTATTTTCCAACGCTGTTTTTTTTAATTTACACTTTATTTTACGATTGGATCAGCTCCACCACCAAGGTAAAGTTCCATTTTTTAAAATTTGACGATGTTGCTTATAATTCGGATCATATTTCGAAACTTCCGACCAAAATGTAGCGCTGTGATCAAAATATCGAGTATGCGCTAATTCGTGTATGCATACATAGCGTGTGATCTGTAAATCACACAATACCAATGCGCTATTCAACATAATGTCATGCCGAGAAGTACAACTTCCCCAACGGGTTTTAGGTTGTCTAATTGTACACTGTTTATACTTTAAACCTGTTTGTTCACTGATTTGTTGTAAGTACTTGGGCAAATGCTGTTGAGCATAGTGAATTACAAATTTTTTTAAATAAACTTCGGCTTGATGATCACTGATCAAAATGGTAAGTGATTGCTCATCAAAAACATAGGCTTGCTTTTGCTTTTGATAAATAATCTTGAGTGGTTGTTGCAGATTAAATAGTGTCAATGTAGATGGTAAACTTCGGTCAACAAGCGAAATATGTTGTTGCTGTTTTTGCCATGTTTCGATCATCCATTGTTCTGACTGTTTTAAAAAATCATCAATTTGACGTTGAGTACAAAACTTGGGCACAGTTAATCGAATTTGAGATGGTTCAACACGTAAACGTAAACGTGTTGCACGTGCATGATGAGTAATTTTAATTTCAGGAAGTGTGGCTGTCATATGACTCTAAATTTAATTTACCCCAATGCCTTAGAAGAAAGAAAACCCTTCTCCACGAAGGGTTTAACAGGAATAGAACTAATATTTAGATCGCTGTACGCTCTTCAATACCATTATTAGTTGCAACGATGGCAACATCAGCTTTATTGATTGCAAAAATCCCGTTGCATACAACACCTGGAATATCGTTGATGGTCTTTTCCAATTCAAGCGCATTTAAAATATTCAAATTAAAAACATCTAAAATCACATTACCGTTATCAGTAACAACACCCTCACGATAAGTCGGATCACCCCCTAAAGAGACGATTTTGCGTGCAACTGCTGAGCGTGCCATAGGAATCACTTCAATTGGTAACGGAAACTCACGTCCTAATTGCTCAACCCATTTTGAATCATCGACAATACATACAAACTTTTTTGCAATTGAAGCAACAATTTTCTCGCGTGTCAGTGCAGCACCACCACCTTTGATCATATGCATATGACGATCAATTTCATCCGCGCCATCCACATAGGCATCTAAACCACCGACATGGTTCATATCAACCACCTCAATTCCTAACTTTTTAAGGCGTTGCGCAGTCGCCTCAGAACTTGCTACCGCAGCTTCAAGTTGAAGTTGAGGCAAAAGCTCAATCAAAAAATTGACCGTACTTCCAGTTCCCACACCCAAAATGCCCCCTTTTGGTAAGTGTTTTAAAGCGGCTTGGGCTGCAGCTTGTTTTTTCTCATCCTGGGTTGCATAAAGGCTCATGACATCTCTCAATTAAATTTCAATTTCCTGCACATTTTGCATAATTTTAAAACGCAAAGGTGCAACGGTTTGTTACAATGGATGCTCATTTTAAACTGTTAGATGGAAAATTAACATGCTGTCTCGTTTGGTTCGACAAATATTACAGGCAACGGTCTATGACGTTGCAATCGAAACCCCACTCGAAGCAGCGCCACGAATTAGTGAAAAACTAAACAATAACATTCGCTTCAAACGCGAAGACTTACAACCTGTCTTTTCTTTCAAGCTGCGCGGTGCTTATAACCGTATCAGCCAATTACCGAAATCTCAGTTGGAACGTGGCGTTATTACTGCTTCTGCGGGTAACCATGCACAAGGCGTGGCTTTATCTGGTCAAAAGTTAGGTATTCGCGCCATTATTGTGATGCCCAAAACCACACCCGATATTAAAGTACAAGCCGTTAAACGTTTGGGTGGTGAAGTGGTTCTCCACGGCGATTCTTTTGATGTTGCCAATAAATATGCAATTCAACGTGCAGCAGATGAAGGAATGACCTTTATTCCACCTTATGATGATGAACTGGTGATGGCTGGGCAAGGAACGATAGCCAATGAAATTTTACGTCAATGGCGCGATGTTGAATATGTATTCGTTGCGGTTGGTGGTGGTGGTCTTATTGCAGGTGTAGCAGCGTATCTGGGAGATGTCGCACCACATGTCAAAGTCATCCCTGTAGAATATGATGAATCTGCCTGTCTAAAAGCCGCTTTAGAAGCTAAAGAACGCGTGATTTTACCTTCTGTTGGTTTATTCGCTGATGGCACAGCTGTGGCTCAGATTGGTGAGAAACCATTTGAAGTTATTCAATTACAAAAATCTGATCTTTCAGGACCAATTGTTGAGCCAGAGGTTGTTTTAGTCAACACCGATGAAATCTGTACAGCGATTAAAGATACTTATGACGAATGTCGCAGTATCGTAGAACCTTCTGGTGCAATGGCTTTGGCAGGTATCAAAAAATATGTAGAAATGCATGGGCTTGAAGGCAAGAACATGGTGTCAATTGTTTGTGGTGCAAACATGAACTTTGACCGTTTACGCTATATTGCTGAAAGAACTGAATTAGGTGAACGTAAAGAAGCGATTTTTGCAGTTACGATCCCAGAAGAAAAAGGCTCTTTCCTTAACTTCTGTCGTGCTTTACAAGGTCGTAATATCACTGAATTTAACTATCGCGCAAGTGATGCTTCAGCAGCTCAGGTTTTTGTCGGTATTAGTTTGAAATTTGGTGAAAAAGAACGCCATGACATCTATGAAGCATTGAAAGTTCATTATGATGTTGATGATCTATCTGATGATGAAGTCGCAAAACTGCATATTCGTTATTTGATTGGTGGTCATGCAGATATTGCCAATGAACGCTTATTCCGAGTTGAATTCCCTGAACGCCCAGGCGCATTATTGACTTTCCTTGAACGTTTGGGTCCTACACATAACATCAGCTTATTCCATTATCGTAATCATGGTGCAGCTGAAGGTCGTGTTTTGGTTGGTTTGGATGCAGAGGATGCCGTACAAAACCCAGATGGTTTAATTGAAACTTTGGAAAATATCAATTATCCATACCAGGAAATTACCAATAATCTCGGTTATCAACGTTTCTTGAAATAAATTTAATGAAGTCTATAAATAGCCCGTAATACTTTACGGGCTATTTATATCCATTTTATAAAAATAATAGACTTGCTTGATTCATCACTCTTTCCCGAACCGTCATTCAGCAAAAATAGTTACTCAATCTCCTTCTTTTGCAATGCAAGATAGAACTATCAATATCGCTATAATTTCACGCAGTTCACTTTTTAATAGTCGAAAGGGTTTTAAGAAGTTAAAACATATAGATCAAATATTTAAAACAATCATACAATAAAGTGACCTATACTCAATATACGACCATATTTAAATCACCATCATCATTAAATGCCTCATTAAAAGCATCTGCAATTTGAATCAATTGATCTTCATCTTGCGTAGGTAGCAACATCCAATATGGATTCTCTCGATAAACCACTAATAATGATAACTTGTATTGGTTGGCTACTTTTTTAATCGCATCAAAAATAATTTCCTCTGTACGTTCCATCACATCCATTTGGTCTTCAAATGAAACATCATCAGCATCTTCAAATTGTTCAAAGAGTTCCCCAACGGCACTTTCAATTTCATTTTGCAATTGTTCAGTGTCAACATTGTGCTTTTTAAAATAAAAGTTATCTTCAATTCCATTATCATAATAATCTTTTAATTCAAAATAATGTAGGAAACCATGCTGTTCATTGATCCATTCATCAAAAGAATCGAATTCACCGTCTACTGGAATGGGTTGTGTCTTTAATTCAGCAACAGTTGCTTGTAGAAGTGGGTATATTTTATGTGGCATTATAATCTCTCATCATATTATTGTTAGCGTAGTGAAAAGCAAATTTAAACCTCAAGTCGATCTAGAACAATCAAATAATGCATAGTGCTCTATACTGACATCTTCATCATGAAATTGTTTATTAAAATGTTTACAGAATTTTTCGATTTTATGCTCATGGTTGGGGACAATTAACCAATAATAATCTTCAGCGTAGATCAGAAGCAACTCATGCTGATGTTGTTTTGCTTCGGTTAATATTTCTTCAAATACAATATCATAGACTTGATCTTGCACATTATAATAACGCCCAATAACATCTTTATGCAATTCATAATGATCAAATAAAGGTTGAGCTCTTTGACGAATGGTACTTTGAATACCTAGACCATCAACGGCATATTCATGAAATACCGCACTTCGCTCAATCTGATTTTCATGAAATTCCATGCGATCTATTTTCATCAAATACGCACGAAAACGACCACCGAATTTTTCAGCAGCCATCCAATCCAGAAACTCTTCAAAACTTTTACGATACTTCTTTTTTGGTATATCCCTTTGCTTCAATTCAGGGAACCAATGTTGGAGTATTTTATAAATTTTTTTATCGTCCATTTTCTTATACTTACTTAAAGAACTAAATCTTGATGAGGATCAATTTTGTATACCTTGACTGAGCATAGCTAACTCATTTGAAGGTTTTATGACATAATTCAGGTTTTATTTACATATATCAGTTTATATTCAAGGTTTCGAGATTGGCGATTGAATACTTTAAATATAAAATATATAAAAATTGAAGATGATAATGCTCACACAATTTCAGTGCTGAGATAAGGATTTTGTAGAATGGCGCAGTTCGCTGTTATCGGTTTAGGTAGTTTTGGTGAAGCTGTTGCGCTTGAACTCACCAACTTAAACCATGATGTGATTGGTATTGATACATTAAAGAAAAATGTAGAAAACATTGCAGATAAAATCAGTCATGCCGTCATTGCAGATGCAACAGATGAACATGTTTTAGATGAACTCAATATCAAAAATTGCGATGCTGTTGTAGTTGCAATTGGAGAAGATATTGAAGCCAGTATTTTGTGCGTACTTCATCTCAAAAACCTGGGTATTGAAAAGATTTTTGTCAAAGCCAAATCTAAATCCCACCACATGATTTTATCGCATTTGGGAATCAGTAAAATCATTCACCCTGAAGAAGATATGGGAATCCGTGTTGCCCAGTCTTTAAGCTATCCGATGGTCAGACGCTATATGGCGCTCAATAATGATCGTTATATCGTAAAAATTGAAATTGGTGCGAACTTACAAGGCGCTCAGTTTCAAACTGTCATGGAAAATACCCCAGAACTCACCACTTTATTGTTACAACGTGGATCTCATGTTCTCTATGATATTGCACCTGGCACAATTTTACAGGAAAAAGACATTTTAATTCTTGAAGGACCTGTAGAAATGCTCAGACAATTTTCGATTCGCTTCTTATAGTTATAACTATGCGTTTATCTAAAAAAGAACTGATCAACAAGCAACACAACAGTATCAATCTCAGCCCTCCAAGCTTACTCGCTTTAGGTTTTCTGAGTTTTATTATTATTGGAACAGTGTTGCTCAAACTTCCTTTTGCCCATCAAGGTGATTTGACTTGGGTGGATGCCCTCTTTACTGCGACATCCGCAGTAACGATCACAGGGCTGTCAGTCGTGAATATCGGTGAATCACTGACCACTTTCGGTCAAGTGGTGGTTATGATCTTGATTCAATGTGGTGGTCTGGGATTTATGACCTTCGCAATCCTCGCTGCACTAAGTCTATCGTCCAAGATTGGGCTCAAACAGCAAATTATGGCGCAAGAAACCATTGGGCAAACCAGTTTAGCAAGAGCAACTTTTACTGTTAAAGGTGTTTTTCTCTATTCATTATTTTTTGAAGCGATTGGTACGGGTATTCTGACCATGGCATGGTCGCATCATTATGACCTAGAACACGCTTTCTTCTATGCCCTATTTTATAGTATTTCTGCTTTTAACAATGGTGGATTCTCACTATTCCCCAACAGCTTAATGAGTTTCTCAGATCAGTACATGGTGACCTTTACCATCAGTATGTTATATATCATTGGTGGTATTGGTTTTGTTGTATTGATGGACATTAAGAAAGCCAAACGCTGGAAGAAACTTTCAACCAACAGCAAACTAATTCTGTCGACCATTGCTGGGCTCAATCTGTTTGCGTTTATCGTGATTTGGGCGATTGAAGCATCTAATCCACTCACACTTGCACCTATGTCTTTTGGTGACCAAGCACTTAACGCATGGTTTCATGCAACAGTTCCTCGTTCATCAGGCTTTAACAGTTTGGAAGTCAGCAGTATGAGCAATGCTTCTACCTTAATCACCATGGTGCTAATGTTTATTGGTGGTGGTTCGCTCAGTACTGCGGGTGGGATCAAAGTGGGTACTTTTATCATTATGATTTTAAGTGTCATCACTTTTTTAAAACGTTCAGATGAAATTACAGTTTTTGGTCATTCTGTTTCTCATCAAGCTACATTTAAAGCCCTTGCAGTCATAGCCATCACTTCTCTTTTGATTTTGATTGGTTTTTTTACTTTATTGATCCTTGAACCAGATAAAAAGTTTTTAGATTTACTATTTGAAGCGGTCTCCGCAGCATGCACTGTTGGTTTATCGCGAGGGATAACTGAAAATCTGCATGCAGGCAGTCAAATTGCCTTAATTTGTCTCATGTTTGCTGGACGTCTAGGTCCTCTTACATTAGCTTATTTGATTGCAACCCCGAATAAAAGTCGTGTGCGCCACCCTACTACAGAAATTCAAGTGGGCTAACTTCTATCTTTGCAGACGAAGTGTCTAAAGAATCATTCAATACATGCCCATCAGCTTATGCGGATGGGAAAATATTGAGCTTGAAGTTTTATTTATATAGTCAATCTGTTGAAAAATTCATACAGTAGAATATCATTTCTCTTGATCAATAAAATTAAAACGATCAATATATTGTTTAATGATATAAAGCTAACACTGCCACGCTTTAGCTCTAAAGTTTAAATTGTTTTGCGTAGGCGATACTTTACTTTTCAGAGATGAAAAGTAACAAAAATCTTCCGTTGAGCGAGGGGTACATCCTCATCCCCCCGCTCAACATGGCGACATCCATGTCGCCTCGTGATAGCAAGACTGTTTATGATTCAAAAGTACAAAATAAACGAATCATCCAAATCACTTGTATGAATAATCAGGCGGTTTGACTATAGCTTGCATAAAAAAGCGATCTTGTTGACCAAGATCGCTTTTTACATACATAAATCAATTATTCAACTTCTAATTCACTGTTGCCTTTAATCAGACGATGTTCAGACTGTAAATATTCATCAGACTGCATTTCTAGCAAACGCGAACGTGTACGCTCAATTTCAAAGGCAAGCTTTTCACCTTGATAAATTTCAATAATTGAATCTTCAGAAGTTAATAATAATTTTACTCCACGATCATAAAACTCATCGACCAAATAAATAAAACGACGTGTTCCTTCTGAAAGCAAATCAGTCAAATGCGGTACATTACTCACAAGAACAGTATTATAAATATTTGCAATTTCAATAAAGTCAGATGGGCTACGCGGCTTCATACATAGCTCTCTGAAATCACACCATAATACATCTTCAGTATGTCCCAGAGTTTCAACAATACGATTATTAATCGTAATAGGTTCTTCCGACACCGTCTGTGAAGCTGTCAAAGCACTAAAACGTTTTGCCATCCACACTTTATGATCATCGGTTAGCGGCGCTTTAAACAATTGTGCCTGTTTCAATACTCGTAAACGATAATCTACCCCAGCATCTACATTTAAAACGACGCAATGGGTTTTCACCATTTCAATGGTTGGGATAAAACGATCTCGATGGATACCATTTTTGTATAAGCCATCTGGCGCAATATTTGAGGTTGCTACTAAAGTAATGCCACGAGTGAACAATTTCTGGAACAAGTCACTCAAAATCATTGCATCAGTCACATTGGACACAAAAAATTCATCAAAGCAAATAACAACCGCTTCTTTGTAAATCTGATCTGCCACAATATCCAAAGGATTACGCTGCCCAGATAATTTATTAAGTTCTTTATGAACAAATTGCATAAAGTGATGAAAATGCATGCGTGTTTTACGACGAAATGGGATGGACTCGTAGAATTGATCCATTAACCATGTTTTCCCTCGTCCAACGCCACCCCACATATAAACCCCTTTTGGCGCTGTTTGGCGACGGAAACGACGAAAAGCCTTTTTTGAAGCTTTATAACGATTAATCAGCTCTTGCCATACACGTTCCAGCTCATGTACTGCTTGTGCTTGAGCATCATCTGGTAAAAATTGCCCAGAGGATAATGCTTTGGCATAACGCTCAGCAGGTGAAACGGGAGTAAATGCTGTTGAGGAAGTTCTATTCTGATCTAATAACATATCGTATTGTTACTTTTAAAGGCTAAAGGAAGTATATCGAAGATTCATTTTTGATAAATAAAACTTTGGCATAATTTCGATACTGTATTTCATTTTAACACCACCTGTTTATTTACCGTACTGTCGCGGGCTTTGTCCAAACCAACGCTTAAACGCATGATTAAATGCCGCGGGTTCTGAATAGCCTAACAATTCGGCAATCACTTCAATCGAATACTCTTTGTATTCAATCAAACGTAAAGCTTTATGTTTAATTAACTGCTCTCGAATCTGTTTATAGCTGGTATTCAATTGTTGCAACTGATGGCGCAAGGTACGCTCAGGAACATTTAAAGCCTGTGCAACCTCAGCCATCGATGGAATAACACCTTGTTGTAATTCCAAATAATCATTGACACGTTGAATCAGCGGAGCAACTTTCTGTTCCTCAGCATTTAAACGCTCAATTTCAGCAATACATTTTGCCTCATACACCCGATGGGTAATGGGATCAGCTGAAGGTATGGGCAATTGCATCACATCTTCATTAATCCAAAATGCAGCGTTATCACAATTAAAGTGTAAATCTGAACCATAATAATCATGGTATTGTTTTAAAATACTGGGATCTTGAGGTTGCTGAAACGGTAATTCAATTCTGACACTTGGTGCAGTTAATCCCATCATTTTATAAATATCGTCAAGAAATTTATAGGTCCCTGAAATTTCACATTGCGCCCGAAGTAAACCCATTTCGGTTTCCAAATCCACTGGTTGATAAGTCAGTGCAATTTGATGATGGCCTTTTTCAAGTCCAAGTACTCCATACAGATAAGTCAAACCTTGATAACGAATCCCATTTTGAATTGCATCACCGACATTACTGCAAGTCACCAATAGCATCAATAAAGGACCATATCCTGCTAGAGAATAATGCTGACCAATGAATAAACCTGTTTCAGGCTGTACACCTTGACCGATAATTTTCTGAATATCCCACTCTAAACTGGGATGAATAATTGAACTCGGATCAAGTGCATCAGCTTTAATCCCGACACTTGCAAGACGTGAGTCAACATCAATTCCCGCATTACGCATACCGTGAATTAAATACATTAAACCGAGAATCGATCGCTTCATTTCATCATCATTTCATTTTCACCCAAACTTTTTACTACAAAGTCAACTTTTTGGAAATTGCCGAATATATCAATTTTCATGTCAGTGCAATCATATTTCAAATTCTACAATTTCTATATTCTATGCAAAACTGGAAAACTCAGAGTAAAGAAAAATGAGTACAACATCTGCGGTTAAAGCAAAATCAACACAAGTTGCAATTATTGGAGCAGGTTTTGGGGGATTAGCCATGGCAATTCGCTTAATACAAGCCAATATCCATGACTTCATTATCCTTGAAAAAGCCAATGATGTGGGCGGTACTTGGCGTGAAAACCAGTACCCTGGTGCTGCTTGTGATGTTCAATCGCACATGTACTCACTTTCATTCGCCCCCAAAACTGATTGGTCAAAACGTTATGCGGAAGCACCTGAGATTTTTGATTATATCCAAGATTTGATTCAAGAATATGATTTAAAAAAATATATTCAATTTAACCAAGAAGTGATTTCTGCACAATATGACGAAGATCAGTTTAATTGGCATTTAGCATTAAAAAATGGTCAGCAAATTGATGCACAATTTGTTATTTTTGCATCTGGTCCTCTGCATGTTCCACAAATTCCACAGATTAAAGGCATTGAAAAATTTAAAGGTGAAGTGTTTCACTCCTCTCAATGGAACCATAAATATAATCTAAATCAAAAGAATGTTGCCTCCATTGGGACTGGAGGAAGTGCAATTCAGTACATTCCTGAAATCGCTGCCAAAGTCAAAAATCTCTATGTATTACAACGGACACCTGCTTGGGTAATCCCACGTGATGAGCGTGCCTACAATACGCTTGATAAAAAGCTATTTCAGCGCTTTGAATGGTTTAGAAAACTACATCGTGCCCGTTTATATTGGTCGAATGAGTCGCGTGTAGTACCTATTGTTAAACCACAAATCATGAAATACGGTCAAAAACTTGCTGAAGCCTTCATTAAATTCCAAGTCAAAGATCAACAAACAGCGAAAAAACTCATTCCTGATTATGTTATGGGCTGTAAACGCATCCTTATTTCAAATAAATATTTTCCAACTTTCAATCGTGACAATGTTGAACTGATTACTGATGCTATTCAAGAAATAACGGAAGACAGCATCATCACGAAAGATGGTAAAGCACGCCAAATTGATTGTTTAATCTATGGTACTGGTTTTATTACTGATCCACGCATTTACTTAAAATCTTTTGATTGCTATGGGGAAAATGGTCTTGAATTAAAACAAGCTTGGAAAGATGGCGCAGAAAGCTACTATGGTGTCATTACCAAAGGCTTTCCAAATCTATTCCAATTACTTGGACCGAATACTGTATTAGGGCATAACTCTGTTATTTTCATGATCGAATCCCAAGTCAATTATATTTTACAATTGATTCAAATGGTGCAAAAAACCCAAACGCAAGCTGTTGTCGTTAAAGCAGAAATTCAAGATCAATTTAATGAAAAAGTTCAAAAGCAACTTGAAGGTACCGTTTGGCAGTCAGGTTGTGTGAGTTGGTATCAACAGGATGGCGGTAAAAACTTTGCGCTTTGGCCTACATATACCTGGAAGTTTTGGTTAGAAACACGCAAGCTTAATCCGAGTGATTTTAGACTGTTAGGAAACAAACAAAAACTTCAAGCCAAATCTCAAGCCGCATAATTTTTTGATAATCAGGACATAATATTGCAAGCAGCTTTTAAAAGCTTCGCTATAATAGATAGGTTTTCACTGCCTATCTATTTTTTATGCAATCGCTTTGGTTAATTTTTCAACTATTATTTTGCTTGTTTTTAGGATTTATTCTCGCTCGAAGAATTCCTCAAATTATTGAAAAAATCGCGTTCAAGATATTACCTTATTTCACTTATATTTTACTGATTGCGATTGCCATCGAATTTTCTCAGACCATTCACAATATTGCCAGTCCTGCACAAATATTAACCAGCGCCCTGACGATCGCATTAACCACATCATTGGGTGCTTTTATCTGTTGCTACATCGTGTTTAAAGCGATTGGATTTAAACCCGCCCAAGGTAAAGTCTCTGCTGAGTTATTGCTCGGTTCGTTATTAAATATTAGTTATGCCTTTGTCGCTTTGGCAATCGGTTATGCACTGGCTGAGTTTGCACATGCTGCTGATTTACCTTTACATATCAGTACATGGAACCTACTTTTAGTTTATATGCTGTTGATCGGTTTGGATCTAGCTTATTCACCACTGGATCGTTCTTGGTTAAATTGGAAAATCATGCTGGTTCCTTTGGCATGTGTAATCGGTTCACTCTTTGGTGCAATCGCTTCATTTTTCTTGATACAAGGCATCAGTATGAGAGATTTAATCATGTTATCGCAAGGTTATGGTTTCTATTCTATGACTGGGATTGTAGTAACAGAATTAAAGAACGCTCACTTAGGTAGTGTGGCTTTAATGAATGATTTATTTAGAGAAATATTTGCAATTTTATTTATGTATCTGATTGGATGGCGTTACCCACGATCTGCAATTTCTTCAGCTGGTGCAACAGCAATGGATGTCACATTACCTATGGTAAAACAAGCCTGCGGCAATGACTTTATTCCACATGCGATGGTCAGTGGTTTTGTCCTGTCTGTACTTGCTCCAATTGCGGTCAGCATATTGGCAGCACTTTAAACGATTTATAATTTCGAATGTTTTTCATACATCGTTAGATTAAAATGTTCTTTATAATGCAACCAAAAATAACCCTCTTTTCAATATTGAAAGAGGGTTTACTTTTTAAAGCGTTGCGAGAATATCTTGAAGTGTTTGGCTTGGATTTTCCGATTGAGTAATCGGTCGACCAATGACTAAATGTGTCGAACCATCAAGCATCGCTTGTTTAGGTGTAACGATACGTTTTTGATCGTCTGCATTTGCACCTGCTGGGCGAATCCCAGGTGTAACAAGCGCAAATTCTGCACCTAGCTCTTGGCGTAACATTTTTGCTTCTTGTGCAGAACAGACTACACCATCCAAACCACTGTCTTGAGTGAGTTTGGCAAGACGCTTCACTTGCTCAAAAGGTTCTATATCTAAACCAATATCTCGTAGATCTTCACGCCCCATTGAGGTCAAAACAGTTACAGCGATCAGTTGTGTAGAATAATTACCTGCTTTTAAACGCTCTACACAGGTCTCCATCATCTTACGACCACCAGAAGCGTGCACATTCACCATCCATACGCCTAAGTCAGCCGCAGCACATACTGCCTGAGCAGTCGTGTTTGGAATATCATGAAATTTCAAGTCCAAAAATACTTCAAAGCCTTTATCATGCAATGCTTTAACGACACTTGGACCTTCATGAGTAAATAGTTCTTTACCCACCTTTAAACGGCATAGTGATGGATCGAGCTGATCAGCAATTTTTAGGGCGTCATATTGGCTTTTTGCATCTAAGGCAACAATAATACTCACGGATCTTCATTCCATCACATAAAATTTGGCACATTATAAAGTGATTAGGAGAAGCAGAAAACCGACTTCACTAAAAAACCCAGTTTTAACATTGCAAAATGCACTATCTCTGTTCAGAAATTAGAATTGCACGTGTATCTTGCTCGAGTGCTTCAAAGATATGCGCTTGATCTGCTGGATAAGACATATAATCACCAGCTTTTAGAACTTCATAAGCATTGACCAAACCTACTTTCGCTGATCCCTGCATGATAATAATATGCTCTACACTCCCTACGGGATGCGGTTGACTACAACGAGGTTCTCCTGGTTGAGTCGTTAAAATATACACATCACGTCTTGCATTCGGTGGACATGTTGCTAACAAGACTGCTTGATAATTCGATATTTCAGAAGTTACAGAAGCACCTTCTCCATAGCGAATAACTTGCGATGATTGTGTTTGTACCTCTACCAGTTTAGCAAAAGGAATATTTAAAGCCACACATAATGCCCATAATGTTTCCAGACTAGGATTACCCTGTCCAGACTCAAGCTGAGAGAGTGTAGATTTCGCGATGCCTGCACGTCTTGCAACCTCTCCTAAGGACAAGGCTGCACTTTTTCGTTCTCTTTGTAAATTGGTTGCAATGATTTCAATAGGTATCGTCATTATTTCACTCAAAAAATACGATCGTTCGATTTGACGAACAATCACAATCAAACTATTATAACAAATGACTGTTCATTATATCGAACAATCCTACACTCTAAATTCAGGCTGAATCTGATGAAGTATAAAGAAATTAAAAGCTTACCTAGACCTCTTGTCAAATCTATTGTGATTATTTGTATAGCCACAGGATTAATTGGTGTTTCCTTAGGCTCACTTGCTGTCAACTATCACCTGCCAATCTGGATTCCATTGCTTCTATCAAGTTGCGTACTGGCAGGTGCTGCTGAATTTACATTTATTGGCATGATCGCTTCTGGGAGCAGCCCAATTACTGCTGCAATTGCTGGGCTTTTAATCAATCTTCGCCACCTCCCATTTGGTTTAGCTGTACATCATTTTATTGAAAATAATAAGTTTAAGTTTTTTGCAAGTCATATCATGAATGATGAAAGTGTATTATTCGGGCTTACACAATCAACAGACATTCTAAAACGAAGTGCATATTGGCTTTGTGGAATGGGAATTTTGCTGACTTGGCCCTTAGGCGTATTGATAGGTTATCTTATGGGAAGCCAGCTAGAGTATACAAAACTTTTAGGAATCGATACGATTTTTCCTGTAGTGCTGTTTGCACTTACATTCAAGGCATTAAAGCGAAAATCAACACGGAGATCCGCAATCACAGGTGCAATAATAAGTTTAGCAACAGTTCCTTTTCTTCCAACTGGAATCCCAATACTCATGTCCTTGTTGGGTCTAATTGCAGGAAGAAAATAACATGAATCAACAAATGATTATTTTAATTGGTATTATGATTCTTGCAGGTGGCACATACCTAATTCGCTACTCAGGCTTGGCATTTAATCATTATTTTTCGATCAGTAAACAGCAAGAACAATTGTTTAATGATGCAGCAACCACTTTACTTTTTTCGATTGCAATCTTGAGTACTTTTTTTGAAGGCAACGAATCGACTGATTTTGCTAAAATTATCGGTGTCGCTGTCGGTTTGTATCTAATTTGGAAAAATTATTCGCTGATCAGTATTATTCTCGTATCTACGCTTGTTACTACTGTGTTTCGCTTGATCAAGTAGTACGATTTTAAGAATCAATAAGAAAGCAAAAAGCGCTTTACCAGTGAGATAAAGCGCTTTTTTAGCATAATGATTAAAGAGGATTAGAATTCTTGTTTTCAGGTTGAATATCTAATACCGTCTTTTCATGACGAGCATTTGCAGCAGCTTCAGCAGCAGCCAATTGCGCAGTCTGAATTTGTTCCTTTCTGAGATGATCAATATCTTTACGAAGACGCTTAACTTCCCAAGCATTTTGGAATACACGGAAAACCTGTACACCAAGCAACAATCCAAGAACAATTCCGAGGACTAAAGTCAATAATAGTAATAGCCCTAAACGCATTGCTGGTACCTGAGTAAACAACAAGTCTACTGGTAGTTCAGCAGGATTTTGTAGGACTAATGCTAAAGCATAGCCAAATACCACCAACAGTAATGCAACTAAGAAATAGCGCATAATCACCCCATTCGAATTTTATTAGTTAGCAGATTCGTTTACTGCATCACGCAATGCTTTACCAGGCTTAAAGTGCGGCACTGCTTTCGCTGCAACTTCTACAGACTTACCTGTTTTAGGATTACGACCTACACGCGGCTCACGGTGGTGTAGTGCAAAGCTACCAAAACCACGAATTTCAATACGATCATCTGAAGACAATGATGCAATCATTTGATCAATCATAATTTTTACTGCTTCTTCAACCAATGGCTCTGCCAAATGTGGGTTCTTGAGAGCAATTCTTTCTATTAAGTCAGACTTATTAAGTGCTTCAGTTGTCATTTAAGACCTCATTAATTTTAATGCTATTTGACATACACTAGATAATATCCTTTTTAAATACAAAAAGGTAGCGCAGTCATCATATACTACGCTACCTTTTACAGTATTTGAATAAAAAATATTAATTAATTACATTAAATAATACTTCTTAACAATAACTTAGTGGTTCATTTGCGCTTTGATCAAATCACCAATAGTCTTAGGACCATTGTCTTGACCATTTGCAGCTGTCTTCAAGTTAGCTACTGCTTCTTTCTCTTCAGCTTCGTCTTTCGCTTTAATCGACAAGTTGATAGAACGTGATTTACGATCTACATTGATGATTTTAGCTTCAACTTCTTGACCAACTTCTAAGAATTTAGTTGCATCTTCAACGCGATCGCGGTTGATTTCAGATGCTTTCAAAGAAGCTTCAACTTCGTCAGCTAACTTAACAGTAGCGCCTTTAGCGTCAACTGCAGTTACTGTACCTTTAACCAACGCACCGCGTTCGTTAGCAGCTAAGAAGTCATTGAACGGATCGCTGTTCATTTGCTTGATACCAAGGCTGATACGGTTACCTTCTGCATCTACAGACAAGATAACAGCTTCAACTGTATCACCTTTCTTGTAACGACGGATGGCATCTTCGCCTTGTTCGTTCCAAGAAATATCAGACAAGTGAACTAGACCATCGATACCGCCTGGTAAACCGATGAAGATACCGAAGTCAGTGATTGACTTAATCGTACCTGAAACTTTTTCACCTTTGTCGTGTGACTTAGAGAATTCTTCCCATGGGTTCGCACGAGTTTGCTTGATACCCAATGAAATGCGGCGACGCTCTTCATCAACTTCAAGAACCATAACATCAACTTCATCACCAATCTGAACAACTTTAGATGGGTGGATGTTTTTGTTGGTGTGATCCATTTCAGAAACGTGAACTAAACCTTCAACGCCTTCAGCGATTTCAGCGAAACAACCGTAGTCAGTTAAGTTCGTTACACGCGCTTTAACGATAGAACCTTTAGGATAACGGTTCATGATCGCTAACCAAGGATCTTCGCCTAATTGCTTAAGACCTAAAGATACACGGTTACGTTCTTTGTCAAATTTAAGTACTTTAACAGTAACTTCTTGACCCACTTCAACAACTTCTGAAGGGTGTTTGATACGTTTCCAAGCCATATCTGTGATATGAAGAAGACCATCAATACCACCAAGGTCAACGAATGCACCGTAATCAGTAAGGTTTTTGATTGTACCTGTAACTGTTTGACCTTCTTCCAATTGAGAAAGAAGCGCTTCACGGTCAGCTGAAGATTCAGCTTCCATAACAGCACGACGAGATACAACAACGTTGTTACGTTTAGCATCAAGTTTGATTACTTTGAATTCTAACTCTTTACCTTCAAGGTGAGTTGTGTCACGGATAGGACGAGTGTCTACCAATGAACCAGGTAAGAATGCACGAACTGGACCGATGTCAACAGTGAAACCGCCTTTAACCTTACCAGAGATAACACCAGTAACGATTTCGCCGTCTTCAAAGATTTTTTCAAGTTTAGTCCAAGTTTCAGCACGTTTCGCTTTTTCACGTGATAAAACTGTTTGACCCATACCGTTGTCAAGCGCTTCAACAACAACATCAACTTCGTCGCCAACTTGAACTTCAAGTTCACGTTGTTCGTTTAAGAATTCTGAGCGTGCAACAACACCTTCAGATTTAAGGCCAGTGTCAACAGTAACCCAGTCAGAGTCGATGCTAACAACGATACCTTTAATAACGGCACCTTTGTCGATATTAAGAGTTGATTCGCTTTCTTCAAAGAGGGCTGCAAAAGATTCGGTCATGATATACCTAGAAAAGTCAGCGGTCTTGGATCAGACAAGGCCGGTTTAGTTAAGCATCTACATAGTCCATATGAAACTGATCAAGCTATGCTTTTGCTAATATTTAATTAAATATTCGTTACTTAGCTAAATGAGTATCGACATAATCAGTCATCAGTTTAAATACTTCATCAATGTTCAATTCCGAACTATCGATGATATAAGCATCTACTGCTGGCTTGAGTGGAGCGACTGCGCGTTCCATATCTCGCTTATCTCGAGCTTGTATATTAGCTAAAATGTCGCTTATTTTAACATCCAGCCCCATTCCCTGCAACTGTTTTACACGACGTGCTGCACGGGACTCAGCCGATGCGGTGAGATATATTTTAGCTTGCGCTTGTGGAAAGATCGAAGTCGCCATATCTCGACCATCTGCAACCAAACCAGGCATTTGAGCAAATGCATGCTGACGTTCAACCAAAGCCGCCCTAAGCGCTGGAATTGCAGCAACTTTTGAAGCAAATTCCCCCACCCGTTCAGTACGGATGGTTTGGGTCACATCTTCCCCATCGAGTAAAATAGTTGTACCCGTTTCAGTCGTCTTAAACACAATATCCAAATGCATTGCAATTGTAACGCTTTGTTGAAGTGTATCCACATCATCCAAAGTATCCAACAATGCTTTTTGATGTAACGACAACCCAAGCAAACGATAGAGCGCCCCAGAATCCAAGAGATGAAATTGATAATGATCTGCGAGTTTTGCTGCCAGTGTTCCCTTACCAGAACCACTCGGTCCATCAATCGTGATAATTTGAATTGTCATTGTATTTCCAATTAAGCTACAGACTTTGCAAGTTTCTTAAAGCCAAGTGTAATCGCTAGTTTAAGCTGTGCAAGTATTAATTTACTCACAAAAGGTGCACGTGCTTGTAATTCGATCGTATAGTTAACACGGGTTTTATTTGGTGAAAGCTCTTCAAACTCAATAATTCCAATATGGTGTTTGATGAGTGGATTCTTAATCAACTTATATTCGATACGTTTATTGACATCTAGATACGTGATTTGCTCTTGAATTGGTTTAATCGGACCAAATCCCATACGACGAATCGACCCTAATCCATCTGGACGTTCAGGATCAGCCGCATCTTTTACACGTACCACTTGTACAGGCGCAAATGCCACATTGTAGGTTGCATGTTTCGACAGTAAGTCAAATACCTGTTCAACTGGTGCATCAAACTCTTGTTTTACTTGAATAGAATTCATTATTGTATCCTTTTATGCTGGTCATATATTTTATCGCATTTATTTTTGACAATATCAATTGTCATTAAAAACACCCGTATTCTAGATCATTTTAATGTGTCATTTAAGGTCTTTTGTTGTTGCTTTAATTGTTTTTTTTGTTCACGACGCATTTTAAAAAAATTAGACAATTGAAGTGAACATTGTTGCTGCAAACATCCACCTTGATATTCAAATATATGATTGTAGTAACCCGTCTCCAACAACCTTCGGCTACTGATGAGCGAACCAGCTTTAGGTTCTTCTGCACCAAATACAACCCGATGTACCCTAGCATGTATCAACGCACCTACACACATTGTGCAAGGTTCAAGCGTTACATATAAAGTGGTATCTTCAGGAAGTCGGTAGTTTTGAATATTGAGACAAGCATGCCGGAGTGCTTGAATCTCGGCATGTGCAGTAGGATCATGTTGTGCAATCGGTTGGTTAAAGCCCATGCCAATTAATTGGCCTTGACTGACCAAGACTGCACCTACAGGTATTTCACCAAGGGAAGCTGCGAATGCAGCTTGCTCTAAAGCAAGTTGCATCCATTTTTCATCAACATTTTGCTGCGACAATTCAGTCATTTTAGACTAGATAATGCCATATTGAGTCAATAGTACATTCCAACTTTCAATAGTCGTTTTCGGCGGATTGTGTCCAAGAATGCCTTTTAACGTTCTTGATTCAACCTTTTCCCACTCTGGAGAAAGATCTTTGTCAACTAAACGCGCACGCACACCTTCAACAAAATCTGGATGACGAATTTTCCAGTCAGAAATTTGCTTTTCCAACTCAAATACTTCAGCCCAAGAATGAACTTGGCGTCCCCATTGCCATAATAACCATGTAATTGCAGCAGTACTTGGAGAACCTTTTTGTAAGTTCTCACTGGCTTGGCGCAACCAGTCACTGCGTGCATCGCTTAAACCAATGATCGCTTCATAATCTTGTTCAAAGTTTACACCATGACAAACACTATGGATTACATCCAATGAGTTTTGTAGAGGACCCGGTGAAACTGGGCGATGTAAACTATTTAGCGTGTCATCCAAAGCACGGAAATCACCAGCAGGATAATGATCCCAATCAATATCGAGTAATTTTTGCAACACCACATCACGTTGCGCATCACAAATGTGGGTTGCCCAACCAATTCCATAACCACCTGCAGCAGTCATGATGGATCCTGTTAAACCAGTAAATAATCCGATAGGACCACGATCTGCCAAGAATCGCGTCGCACCAACATCTGGATAAAGTCCAATATTCACTTCTGGCATCGCCAAACGAGAGTAAGGCGTCACCAAACGGAATGGTGCAGCCATAAATAAGCCTAAACCACCACCCATAACATAACCTTCACCCCAAACAACAATAGGTTTGGCATAGTTATGCAGCAATAGATCTAAAGCGTATTCCGTTTCAAAGAATTGATTGGCAGTTTCGACTTCATTGTTAATCACCAATTGACGAAGCTTACGCACATCACCACCGGCACAAAATGCCTTAGGTGTAGTTGAATCTAACCAAATTGCCTTGACTGCATCATCATCATGAAAATCTTCAAACAGCTTCAATAGTGCTGCAACGATGGATTCATCCAGCGCATGAAGCGATTTAGGGCGATTTAACCGAATAATGCGCCAACCATTTTGCGCTTCTTCGATAATCAAATCAGGGTGATAGTTATTTATTTCGGGAGAATTTGTCATGCGTCCAGCTGCCAGTCGATTGGCTCAATGCCATGTTGTTTCAGGTAATTATTTGTTTTAGAGAAAACCTTACAACCAAAAAAACCACCACGATTTGCTGCCAATGGAGATGGATGAGCAGCCTTTAATACAAGGTGTTTGTTCTGATCGATACGTTGTCCTTTTTTCTGAGCATATGCACCCCATAGGATAAACACAATATGCTCTCTTCGCTCATTGAGTACATCAATGACATGATCGGTAAAATTTTCCCAACCACGTTTCTGATGTGATGTAGGTTGCCCAGCCTCTACAGTCAATACACTATTAAGCAGTAATACACCTTGTTGCGCCCATTTACTCAAATCACCATGTCGTGAGACTGGAACACCTAAATCGGTATTCAGTTCATGAAAAATATTGCGTAAAGACGGAGGTAATGCCACCCCTTTTTGTACAGAAAAACTCAATCCATGCGCTTGATCAGGACCATGATAAGGGTCTTGTCCAAGAATCACCACTTTCACATTTGGAAGAGGCGTCGTGTCTAAGGCATTGAAAATGAGCGAGCTTGGTGGATATATGGTTTTGTTTGCATTTTTTTCAGCCACTAAAAAAGAACGCAAATCATCCATTTGCTGACTTAATAGGAAATCAGCCAAGCCTTCTTTCCAACTTTGATCTAACCGAACTTGATTTAGTTTTGTTTGTTCGAGTTCAGACAATTGCATCAACTTTCATCCTAAATTTTAATTTCCTAAAAACGTATCTATATCTCAATGGATTTCTTGATTGAAACCGCAATTTATATTTTAACCTGTAAATCCACTTCAGGGTTTTGAAATTGAACACCTTGTTTCAATTTTTCATACATTTCAGGGTCTGTCCACTCAACTTGAACTTGTTCAGAAAAAATAATTTTATCCAAACTTAGCAGTCCCATTTGTGTGTTTTCAATATCTTCCTGAAAGCTTTGCGCATATCCTGTATCTGTTTCATGCACGATAACAGAATAAACCTCAACATCACCTTCACCATTCTGGGTAATGGTTGATTTTAGAACCTGTTGCGCAAGAAAGAAAAATACGCGTGAAAACTGCTCAGCTGAAGGTGAAACAGGTAATGCCACCCAACGCGCACTAAATGTTTTACACGCTTGAATATACTCAGGACTATCTTCTTGCCAAAAACATATCGCATGATCAAAGCTATCAAAAATTTCTTTGATTATTCCTTTCAGCAATCCAAAATCATATACCATTTGACCATGATCAAGTTTTGAAGCTTTCAGTAATAACTCAACTTTATAGCTATGCCCATGTATAGATCGCTTACAACGATCTGATGTGCAATTACGCACAATATGTGCATTTTCAAACTTAAATAACTTACGAATTAACATGAGCCAAATTTTATAAACAAAGCGGTTAAGAAACTCGATTATAAAGCAAAACTCGAACCCTGAGCATTAATTTTCTCGTTCATTACAATTAGCTAAAAGGATAATCCCCTTTTTTGGCTTGGATTGAGCTTATCCAATTCAATAAAATATCTCAACCAACCTTTTTACAACCTTAAAAATCCTTTTAGAATAATAAACTTACAGATAATTCTTTTAATGTTTTAATTAAAAAGGTGCCAAACTTCGTGAGTATACAAACACTTGCGACTGATCATTTCGTAACAAATGACTGGTAAATTGACGCTTACGGTTGCTTAATAAGACTTCGATTTTTGCTTTAAAATAATTCGATCTCACGCCAAAAATTTTGTCTGCTTCTGTTTTTTCCGTTGCATCCAAACTATCAAAGGGTGATATTTTCATCAAATCACCCACATTGGCAAAATACTCAAGTTTTTCTTGGCGTGCATTTAATGCAGTTTGTATGCTATTGACATCTAATTTTTCATTGATTGCTGCCAAAACCATGGCAGGTGCTGTATTGACATTAATTCGCGTATTGATGTCTGGTAAAGCTGATATGTAAGGCGCAATCAAATCATATTTGGTACCTTCAAAACCACGCACCAACTTTAACTCTTCAATACTGGCAAATTTACGATTTGCAGCAGAATAAGGTTTAGGGAGACCTTGATAGTAGCTTGTTTCTGCTCCCATTGCGCCGATCGTTTCATTATCAGGATCTTGCCAATCAATAACCGCCTGAACGTTATCCGCGGGTAAACCAACACGCACCAACAATTTAGAGAAATATTTCTGTGCTGCCTCATTCGGCTTAGCTTCAGTGTTTAATAAACTATTGAGATTGAATTTACCCGATTCATCTTCCAAAACACCTGAGACATAACCATCTTCCACTGGAAAGGCTGGCATGGGTTTTGCCCATGTTTCTTGAAGGTAGTCAGCCTCTTTCCCATTCTCACTATCCTGAACCAATATCTCAGAATAAAAAGCTTCTGCACTTTTGGCATAGAACAAGGCTTGGCTTTGACGTTTTAAAAAGCCTGTGCTTTCATTGGTATAGCTTTGATGTTTTGCAATTGATGCAGCAATAATAGTTGCCAAAGCCACCATTACTAAAATAGTAATTAAGGCAATCCCTTGCTGTGGTTTGAATTGTATAAATGATTTATCCATTTTGATTATTCTTTATCAAAAAATCAGTATTCAATAAACTAAAAATCCACTCATATTCTACTTCATGAATCGTGATTTTCATTTTAATTCCACGCGGTAATTGGCTATCATTTTTAGTTAAGTCATTTGGCCAACGATCTGACTCATTTGGATTGAGTATTTCAATTTGATAGGCATCTACATCCGTCAGCATGACACTCGACAATGGTTGTTCCGAGCTATTTCGATTCAGATTGGAATACTTTAATCGATATAGTTTCTTCTCTTGCTGGTCATAACCGTATTCTATTCGCTCATAAGGTGAGAGACCTTGCTTTAAAGGATCTGTAACACCAGCTTTACTAAATGATAGTTTTTGTCGATCTAAGCGCAATGCAGGTTCAACTTGTTCACCACTTCGGGCTGAAATTGGCACGATTTGCAATGTATCACGCTGAATTTGTTGATATGCACCTTGGAGTTGCCCTAAATTCTCTTCGTGCATCACATTACGATCTTTGACCTTAATCAAATAATCAAATATTTTCCAACCCAAGGCAGAAAGCACAGCAAAAATAGCAATTGCGACAAGTAGCTCAATCAAAGTAAAACCTGATCTTTTCTGCATTTTGACAGTATTATTGTTTTTATTTTGGACGACGTTCATGACTATTTTTCTTTGATTGGATAATTATAAAACACCATATTGGTGATTCCTGCTTCCACTTTACCTGTATCAGTATTAAATAAACTGACCTGCACATCGATTTTTTGCACATCAGGACTCAGTGTAGACTCTGCTTTTTTATCCACTTGCCATGTTTCACCTTGAGCCGTGATCTGTTTTGAAGCTGTTCCAGTTAACCACTCTCGGTTAATCATCATCATTGAAATTTCATTTTGTGCAACAAATTGTGCTTTGGTCCGTAGAATGGCATTGGCTGTAGATTGGGTATATTGCATCGCAACTTTAGTCAAAGCCATTGCTGCAACAGCAAAGATCGCCAATGCCACTACCACTTCGATAAGGGTAAAGCCTTTATTTTTCTTCATCGACTTTACCTAAATAGTCTACCCGAATCACACCACCTACAGGTTTTTGTTGATAATACATTTGAATCATGACAGGTTTTGCTTCTCCATTGCCAAACCAAATCAATTTAGGTGCATTATTTCCCAATAAATCCACATTATTGGCATCTCGAAACTGATGCTCTTGAGGCTGAATAGAAAATGAAACCTGATCTGGCAAATTTCGGCGGGTAAAATCTGTAACATCTTTCCAAGGCTTGTTATCAATCACACGTACACGCTGTACTGGATCTCGCTGCATGGGAATATATTCGACCAATCCATATTGTGCGGTAGCGACATCGGTTGCAGCATGAAAATCCAAAGCATAAATACGGGATTGATCATTGGCTTCACGATTGATTTGCTTTAAATCAAGCAATAGCATCTCACGTGCTTGCATCGCCTTACGCTGATCAACACCGTCAATATTTAAAACAATCAATGAAGCGATAATGCTGATAATCACAATGACAACCATCACCTCAATCAAGGTAAAACCTTTATTGTTGAGAGATGTTGGCATACGCTTCATAACCGTTAAGCCACTTGTTCTGAAGCTTGTGGGTGTTTGGGAATCGCCAATGCTTGATCAATCAATGCCACACGCAAAGTATCTCGACAACCCAAATAACGTTGATAAAAACTTGAATTCAGTATTGCAGCGCCGCCATGTGTTATTGACCAAATCGAAGCCAAATAATCACGTACTGACATCAAACTATTTATGGACTCCAAATAACTTTCCGTCATCCGAATAATCAGACGAAGACGTTGTTTGCGAACCTGATAAAGCTCATTAAACAAGTGATAAATCCCTTGTCCTGTAGTCGATAAACGTTCTTCAATTTGATGAAATAACACCGCTCTTTCAGGATGATGTAAATGGTGCAGCATAAAAAAAGCCAAATGCTCTGGAAAAGCTTTTTCAGTGTCTCGCACCATCTCTAATAACATGCGTTCATTACGAATAATCAGCAGCATGTAAAGTTCATCTTTACTCTGAAAATGTTTATAAAGTGTTCCCTTCGCTAGATCTAGTTCCGCTGCGAGTGCATCTAATGTCATCCCCGCTTCACCGTTTTCTAAAAGCAATTGTTCAGCAACCTGAAAAATTAAAGCTTCTCTTGCTCTAAATTGAGCCTGTCGATCCATCTTCACCCGATAAACTCTCTTGTTAATTCTATCCGTTAATAAATTGACGCACTTCTAGTCATGATTTTATCAATCAGTGGCGCTTTACTTTTGTTGAAGAAGATTTTCAAAATTTTGCGTGGTAATGAAAGCTATCTCCTCAAGTGTTTTATCATATACATCACTTAAGGCTTTGGCTACATAGGGAACGTATTTAGGTTCGTTAGACTTTCCTCTATAAGGCATCGGCGCTAAATAAGGACTATCTGTTTCAATCAGAACACGATCAAGTGGTACTTGTTTAGCCACATCTCTTAAATCCTGTGCATTTTTAAAGGATACAATCCCAGAAAATGAAATGTAATAGCCACAATCCAAAACAGCTTTGGCAGTTTCCCAGTCCTCAGTAAAACAGTGCAAAATACCATGCGTCGACTTTTCAGCGCGTATAATATCGACAGTTTCATGCTTTGCAGAACGGGTATGTACAACTACAGGTTTGTTGACGATTTGCGATGCATGAATATGTCGTGCGAAACATTGTTTTTGTTCTTCTATAAATTCGGTGCTGTGAAAGTAATCTAACCCTGTTTCACCCAGTGCCCAAACTTTTTCAGTTTGTGCAAGTTCCACAAGTTTTTCTACAGTTGCGCGCTGCATCATCTCTGGATCTTCACAAGGATGCACCCCAACACTATAACCAACATCGGCATGACGTGCAGCGATATCAGCAAGCACAATATGGTCATCTAAATCCACAGAAATCCCCATAAATTTAGAGACCCCTGCATCCCGTGCCTGCTGTAATGCTAGATCCAAATCGCCTGCATAAGGTTCAAGATTTAACATGGTTAAATGACAATGCGTATCAACAAACACAGGCTTTCCTAAATATTCTAAATTGGCTTACATTGTAAAGCTTGGACGATCCAAAGACATACTCCCAGCGAGTAGTTTTTCTGCTTCCATTTTGTAATAGACGCCTTTTTCACCAGTTAACTGAATTGCAAAACCTTGAGGCTTCATACCATTTTGTTTTTGCGTGATCCAAATCACCTTACCCGTTAAAGGAATTTTTTGTGATTGATCTGGCAAGCCCGCAAGCACAAAAACTTCATCACCCATTTTGACTGGGGTTTTTGAAGGTACAAACAAACCACCACCTAAAATATATGGCATATAGCTTGCCTGTAAAGTTGCTCGATCAGCGATGTTCACTTGAATCAAACCGCCCATACGTGGTTGCATGATTATTCCCCTTAAATATTCAAATTTTATGTCACATTCATTAATTGAATGGTGAGTTGATCAATAATTAGATTTGTTTGTACATTTTGATCAACTTTGAGTTTCGCTTGTTGTAAGTTTTCATAAATCGAGAACAGTGTTTGTAAATCATATTGCATGACAATCTCTGAAAACACTAAATCTGAATTTTTGACAACTTGATTCAGCTTGACACAAATTATATCCGACAACAAGTATTCAAACATTTGAATCAGATCATAAAAACTCAGTTCTTTATTCCATTTTGAAGCAAACTGCATTGGCATGCTTTTTTGACTGACCAGTTTGAACCAATCTTGCAAAAATTCCCCACGCCGATTCAGCCAATCCAATTCTGCAAGGGACTGTGCTTGTAAAGGCATATTGTTAGATAAGTTCATCAACAACTGAATTTGAGCATGTTTTTCTACAGGAAGTTGTTGCTGTAAATACTGCTCTGTTTGTATAGGAGTAATACGATCCATCGCAAAATGCTGTAATCGACTACGAATTGTTGCTGGAAGCTTTAGATAATGATCCGCCAACAAAATAATTAATACCCGTTCACCAGGCTCTTCGAGTGTTTTTAATAATGCATTTGCTGAAGCAATATTTAATGCTTCAGCGGGTTCAATCACAATAACGCGCCAACCATCTACTGTCTGTTGCACAAATGGTAGTAAATCACGGATCTTCTCGATCTTAATTTTCGCGTTTTGTTTCTTATTCTCTTCATCGGTCGTGATATTGACATAATTAGGATGGGTATCCGATTTTAACCACTGACAACTGCTACACTCACCACAAGCACCTTGTGGTGTCTTATTTAAACATAAAACCCATGACAAAAAATGCTGTGCAAAAGCATCTTTGCCACAGCCTTTTTTACCATAAAATAGCAGACCGTGTCCTAATTTGGGAAAACGTGTAGTCAGTGTATCCCATGTTTGTTGTTGCCAAGGGTAAACCTGAGAACTTGATGCATCCATAAATTGAAGACCTAAAAATAAATAGCTTAAATATAAATTATTTAAAAACAGAAACATCTAAGGCATTTAAACGATCTAAATCTGCTTGTGTATCCACACCTGGCGGTAAATTGACTTGTGCAATATCTATGGCAATACGATGTCCATTCTCTAAAACACGTAATTGTTCAAGGCTCTCTAAACGCTCCAAAGTGCCCATATCCCAAGTCACATATTCTTGTAACAATTTCACCCGATACGCATACAAACCTAAATGTCGATATGCAGATTGATGTAATGTTTGATCATTCAGTTGTCCAGTTTTACGTTCATACGGAATCGGTGAACGACTGAAATAAAGCGCTTCGTTAAACTTTGACATGACCACTTTAACAATACTTTCACGCTGGAACTCTTCAAGCTGATGAATGGGTTCGCATAGTGTTGACATTGAACATTGTGGATTTTCGGCAAGCAGTGTTGCGACTTGAATGACCAAAGGTGCAGGGAGTAAAGGTTCATCGCCTTGCACATTGACAATGATATCATCTGCATCCCAACCTTTGATTCGAGCAACCTCACTCAGACGATCAGTACCCGAGGGATGATTAGGATCTGTAATCACCACATCCACACCTTCCTGACGACAAATTTCGGCAATACGTGGATCATCTGTTGCCACACACAGATCATCAAACCCCTGAACTTTTTTTGCTTGATCAACGACACGCAGAATCATTGCACGACCATGAATTTCTAAAAGTGGCTTTCCAGGTAAACGTGTACTCGAAAAACGTGCAGGAATAACAATATGTTTCATCAAATTAACCTTGTATTAGATCAATACCAAGCTGAGAGAGTTGTTGATTAAGGAGCAAATAACATTCTTCTGAGAGTACTGCACCGACTGGAACCACCCAAATTTCGCGATTAAATTCAGGATGATCTTTTAATAAAGCCAGTAATTTCACCGCATCTTTTTCAGTCGTAATGATTGGATTTGCATCTTCAAATTGTAAATCATCAATTTCATAATCATGATGGTCTGGGAACTCATGACATTGAAATTGGCTCACACCAATACTTTCCAGAGTATTGTAGAATCGCTGTGGGAACCCAATACCCACCACCGCATAATAATCGAGCGTGGGGTCAAAAGCTTCAGCTTGATCAAAAAAAGGATTTAACAAATAAGGTTCGGCAACCTCTAAATGCATGTTCAATGGTGAATGTGGCTGTTGCGCATGTTCAATCACTGTACTTTGCTTTAAACGACTGATTGGTTCTCGCAGATAACCTTCGGGAAGCATTTTTTTATTCCCTAAGCCTCGATTATTATCTAAAACAATCCATTCAATCTGTCGTTGCAATGCCCAATGCTGCAAACCATCATCACTAATAATCAAATCCAAATCATAACGCTGAAGCAACAGCTCAATGCTTGCACGGCGATTTGCGCCAACCACCATAGGCACATCAGTCGATTGCACAATCAAACAAGGCTCATCACCCACCGCTTCAGGTAAGGAATC
Source organism: Acinetobacter bereziniae LMG 1003 = CIP 70.12 (assembly GCF_000368925.1). Lineage (GTDB taxonomy): Bacteria > Pseudomonadota > Gammaproteobacteria > Pseudomonadales > Moraxellaceae > Acinetobacter > Acinetobacter bereziniae. Next base: position 216,959 of record NZ_KB849755.1, read on the forward strand.
TAATGTTACCAGTGCAGGAAATGGACCCTTACCCCCATAACCACGACTAATCACACCGACACGAACCTGATTAAGTTGTAAATATTTGACCAACTGAATCAAAAGTGGAGTTTTCCCACTTCCACCTACAGTGATGTTTCCAATGATCATCACCGGGACTGGAGCTTTATACGTTTCTTTGAGTCCAAATTGATACAATTGTTTATTGAGAACAAAACCAAATTGATATAGCCATGACAACGGACGCAGTACAATCAACCACTTGGATTGTTTATTCCAAGCATCTTGAATGATTTGCGCGAGAGACATCCGTTATTCCTCAAAATTGCGTTCATGTAACTGATAGTAAGCGCCGTGTTTTGCCAACAATTCAGCATGGCTACCTTGTTCTATAATACGCCCTTTATCCATAACCACAATCTTATCTGCATTTTCAATAGTCGAAAGACGGTGCGCAATTACAATCGTTGTTCGATTTTTATCTAAAATTGCTTCATCAAAGGCTTTCTGAATGAAATGCTCAGATTCATTGTCTAAAGCACTGGTCGCTTCATCCAGAATAAGAATAGGCGCATTCTTAAGAAGTGCACGTGCAATCGCAATTCGTTGACGTTGCCCTCCTGATAGGCTAAGCCCCTGCGCACCCAATGGCGTATCATAGCCTTTTGGCAATGCCATGATAAAATCATGTGCATAAGCCGCTTTTGCAGCAGCTATTACTTGCTCTTCTGTGGCTGCTTCCAACTGACCATAGGCAATATTCTCACGAACAGTTCGATCAAACAAAACCACTTGTTGGTTGACCATCGCAACTTGCGAACGTAAACATGTCAATTCAATATCACAAATCGGTAAATCATCTAAATAGATTTCACCTGCGCTTTTTTCTTGGAAACGCACCAACATATTAACAAGTGATGATTTTCCAGCCCCAGAACGACCAACCAGTGCGACAGTTTGTCCTGATTGTATATCTAATGATAAATTATCAATTGCTTTGACATTATTTTTATAGGTTAAATCAACATGCTCAAATTTAATATTGCCTTGTAGCTCAGGAGTCTTTGTACCCGTGTTTTCTTCTTGTGGTAAATCTAAAACCTCAAACACTGAATATGCAGCAGCCATACCACGCTGTAATTTCTCATTGATATCTGTTAAGTTTTTAATTGGTTTTGCCAACAAACCTGCTGCAGTGATATAAGCGACAAACTCGCCCGCTGAAGTATCACCCAAAATTTGCGGACGTAATGCCAACCAAATAATAATCCCCAATGCAAACGACATCACCAATTGCACAAGTGGGCTATTTAAATTCTGCACCACGACCATTTTCAAGCCGCGTCTTAAATTCTCTTGGGATGACTTGTAAAAACGAGCTTGTTCACTATCCTCACCAGCAAAGCTTTTAACAACAGCATTACCGCTTACTGTTTCGTGCACAATATGGTTAACATCACCCATGGTATTTTGCACTTGAATCGATAGTTTACGCATACGCTTAGATGCTTTACGTACCAGCAGACCAATAATGGGCATAAAGATAAAAATACACAGTGTTAAACGCCAATTGGTATAAAGTAAATAGCCCAATAAACCGAGTGTAATCGTACCGTCTCGAACCAATGTTTTCAGTGATTCTGATGAAGCTGCCGTTAACTGCTCAACGTTATACATAATCTTTGCAGTAATATGACCTGATGAGTTATCAAGATAATATTGTGCAGGCAGTTTGAGCAGTTTGGCATAAATTTCTTGGCGTATACTAAACACCAAACTTCTGGAAATCACAGCGGTGAAATACCCACCCATGAATAAACCTAAACCGCGAAAGAAAATAAGCAAAATAATTAATGCAGGAAACCAATCGAGATCACTACGGCTACCGCTTTGAATCGCATCAATAATATATTTGAGTAACTTAGCAACTGAGACTTCAGTGGCTGCATTTATTCCAAATCCGACAATAACGAGTAAGGCTGCCCCCCAATATGGCTTCAAATATGCCAATAGGCGAATATAAACCTTAAAATCTTGATTCACGAATTAATAACCTCGAGATGGAACTTTAGTACTGATATTGATATTGACGAAACCCAGTTGTCCTGCGACATCCATTACTCGAATAACATCTTGATGAGTGGCTTTCGCATCAGCGGCAATGACAAACATTAAATCACGTTTATCATTGGCTGCCTGTTTGATCGCAGTACTTAAATCAGCAGACTCTTTACTGGAAAGTGCCTGACCGTTTACCGCATAATGACCTGTCGAGTCTACCATGACTTCAATCTTGTTTTTGTATTCTTTTGGCGGAACACCTTGCGCATCAGGTAAAGACAGATTGATACGACTCTGTTGATTAAACGTGGTGGTCAATAACAAAATCACCAAGATAAACAACAAACAATCGATCAATGGGGTAAGGTTGATATGAATATCTTCAACCGTTCTTCGTTTAAATTTCATAAAACACCTCCAGCTCAGCCTTAACCTGCTTTTCGTTGTGCACTTTCAAGGTGTTTTTGAAAAAATAATGCTGCATGAAATAATGTTGATTGTTGTTCTAATTCAGCCACATATTCCTGTACCAAACGCTGAAAATAACGATAAGCAAATAGAGCAGGAATTGCGATCAACATCCCAGCGGCTGTTGTGATCAACGCTTTTGATATACCTGGAATCATCATGGTTGGATTTGCAGTTGAACCCAAATCAATCACTAAAAATGACTCGATAATCCCAATTACTGTACCTAACAAACCCAACAAAGGTGCAACAGCACTTAAAGTCCCCAAGAAATTGATGTTTTTTTCTAAATATCCGATTTCACGTGAAGCTGTCACTTCCATTTGCGCGCGCGCGTATTCTTCACCTTGCGAATAAGCATCCACGGCATCTTTAAAAATATACCCCAATGCTGATTGGCGCGCAGATTGATCCTGTTCCAAAACATCTAGAACCTCATCAATATCTCGTCCTTTATACAGCATCAATGATTTAGGCAGAACTAAAGATCGTTTTAGTCGTATAAATCTCTCGATCGAAATTGCAACTGTAAAAATCGAACATAAAACCAATGGCAGCATTAACCAACCGCCGGCTTTAACAAGTTCCCACATCTTTAGTTCCCCAAATTAATCAATCATGAAAAAAAATTATTGTTCTGCTAAACAGATATTTAAAATACCATCCAACTCATCAAGTGAGTTATAACTGATGACCAACTTCCCTTTGCCTTGCTTGTTATAATCTAATTTTACACTGGCGCTGAAACGTTCCGAAAGTTTTTGCGTCAATTGCTGCACATCAGGTGCAAGTGGGTCTTTAGATTTTTCCTGTTTAGGCGTATTCCAATCACGTACCAGCTGTTCAGTTTGCCGAACTGATAAGTTGCGATCAATTACCATTTTGGCAATTTGTAATTGATCTTTGGCTTTCAAGGTCAATATGGCACGCGCATGCCCCATATCCAATAAGCCTTGTTGCATCAGATTTTTAATTTCATCATCGAGACTTAACAGGCGTAATAAATTACTCACGGTTGTACGTGCCTTACCTACCGTATCCGCAATTTCTTGATGGCTTAGACCAAATTCATCATGGAAACGCTGTAAAGCCAAAGCTTGATCTACAGGATTAAGATCTTGACGTTGAATGTTCTCGATCAATGCCAATGCAATCGCAACCTGATCAGTCAAATCACGAACAATTGCGGGGATTTCTGTTAAACCCGCTAACTGTGCAGCTCGCCAACGTCGCTCACCCGCAATAATTTCATAAGGTGTTTCAGCACTCTCAATTGGACGAATCACTATCGGCTGCATAACACCGTGTTTTTTAATCGAAGCCGCAAGCTCTTGTAGGTCTTGCTCATCAATAAAGCGACGCGGCTGATATGCACCACGTTTTAATTGATTGACATCAATCTGTTTTAACTGACCATGATCCAAAGCTTGAACTTCAAGCTGTAATTTTTCTTTTTGGATTGAACCTAATAATGCATCTAAGCCACGACCTTTAGCCAAGCCTCTTTTTTTAACGGTCATGCTTTATTTCCTTTTTTCACTTTACTCTTTTTCAACATTTCAGCTGCTAAATTTAAATATGCAATTGCACCTTTAGAGCTTTTCTCAAAATAAATAATCGGCAAACCATGTGCTGGCGCTTCAGCCAAACGCACATTACGCGGAATCACTGTATCATAAAGTTTTTTACCAAAATACTGTTCAAGTTCGGCAGAAACATCACGAGTCAATGCATTACGTGCATCATACATGGTTCGAAGCACCCCAATAATTTCCAACTCAGGGTTCAGCGCTTGTTGAATTTTATCGATGGTTTGTGTCAAATCTGCAAGACCTTCCAGTGCATAATACTCACATTGCATTGGAATAATGACAGCATCAACTGCAGCCAGTGCATTTACTGTAATCAAACTGAGACTTGGAGCGCAATCGACAATAATGTAATCAAAGTCTTTTTCAATCTGTTGCAAAGCATTACGTAAAATAAATTCACGCCCTTCTTGTTCTGCAATTGCCAGCTCTACACCAGCCAAATCACGATTTGAACCTAAAACTTTATAACCGACTTCAGCTTTAGTAATCGCTGTTTCAATTGGAACTTCACTCAGCAACACATCAGTAACTGAATACAATAAATCATTTTTTTGAATTCCAGACCCCATTGTGGCATTGCCTTGAGAGTCCATATCGACCAATAAAACACGCTTTTTCAATACTGCCAAAGAGGCAGCCAAATTTACGGCTGTTGTGGTTTTACCGACGCCACCTTTTTGGTTTGCGATAGCAATAATTTGAGCCATGGTAACCCCAATCCTTTGTCTGTTTTAGATCTGTTTTAATAAAAGTAAATGACGTTGTTCATCTAATCGCGGCACATGCAGCTCTACAATATCACATTGCCAATGATCTTTCAGTGCATCCACTTCTTCTGTAGGCACTAATCCTTTCATTGAAGCAATAATGCTTTTCTCATGCATATAAGGTTTTGAGGCAGCGACAAAATCAGTCAATGAAGCAAATGCACGACTGGTAATCACATCAAACTGCCCAAGGTCATTGATACTGTCTTCATTTTCTACGCGCGTCTGCACCGCAACAACATTTTTTAATTTTAAATCTGCAATAAACTGTTTCAGAAAACGAATTTTCTTACCATTCGAATCAAGCAACACGCACTGACGCGCTGGCTGACACAATGCAATAATCATCCCAGGCATACCACCACCTGTTCCGATATCTAACAAACGACCTTGAGGTAAATCATTTAAAATACTTAGACTATCCAACAAGTGTTTAACCAACATTTCTTTGGGATCACGAATTGCGGTTAAGTTATATGATTTGTTCCACAGGACGAGTGCATCTTGATAACGCAACAACAATTCTAAAGCTTCATCAGTCAGTTCTAAGCCAAGCTTTAAGCTACCTTGCTTTAACTCTTGAAAAAATGGATGCATGATCGAATAACATCTCTAAAAAATTAGCTGAAAGTATACCGATTTCTAGCCCGTGGAACAGTAGTTAACGATGAGTTAATATGCAGTTAAGCATATACACCCTGTCTAATTTGCAAATCTAAGGCGGTTAAACGCTCAGGAGTCCCTACATCAACCCATGCCGCTTGCATCTTTTCTGCAGAAATCTTGCCATCCAACATGCCTTGTTTGAGCAATGGAGCCAATGGTCGTTTACCATGTTCCAAACCATCAAACATTTTAGGATTGATGATAGCGACACCACTATAGGTTAAATTTTCACCAAGCTGTTCTTGTTCAAAAGTATAAGCTCGACCATTTAACAAAGTGAAATCACCCTCAGGATGTTGTTCAGGATTTGTAACAAAAACCAAATGTGCTAAATCTTTATCAAGTTTCACATCAAGTAAGGCAGAGAAATCAAATGTGGTCCAAACATCACCATTGATTAAAATAAAAGGTTCGTCGCCCAACAAAGGCAAAGCATTGATAATGCCTCCTGCGGTTTCCAAACCCTCATCCTCTCTGGTCCAGCGAATTGTCACACCAAACTGAGCACCATCTCCCAATGTACCAATCAAAATATCTGCCAACCATGCAGAGTTAATGATAATTTCAGTCACACCTATTTTTTTTAATTTTTCAATATGCCAAACAATAAGTGCTTTGCCTCCCACCTCCAATAAAGGTTTTGGCTTATATAAGGTTAAAGGACGCATTCTATTGCCTAACCCTGCAGCTAAAATCATTGCTTTCATGCTGCAACCACCTCATATTTGCCATATTTGTCTTCAAATTTAGGCAAAACTCTTGTATGTATAAAGTTCATAAACGGTTGCAATTCCGCATACGGTTTAGACTCTTCCAGTAAATACCACATTACGCGCGGTAAGTCTTTGAGATAACCTGATTTTCCATCACGCTCAAATAAACGCACAAAAATACCTAAAATTTTGATATGACGCTGAATTGCCATCAAATCGGCATCATGTTTAAACTGCTCAAAACTACGCTCATGTTTCGCTGATTCAGGTAGAAGCGCATAGAACATTTTAAACCATGAATACACACGTTCAGGATTCCATTGCACATAAGCATCACGGGTAATTGAAATCAAATCATAGGTATCCGCACCAATCACAGCATCTTGGAAATCGATGATACCCTGTTCAACCTCACCTTCAAGAATCATCAAGTTGCGACTATGAAAGTCTCGGTGAACGATCACTTGTGGCTGTGCCAAAGCAGCATTTGCCAATATTGCAAAAGTTCGTTTGATTAAAGCTTGCTCTTCTTGACTCACTTGAATGTTTAAAGCAGGCAATAACCAGTCCGTTAACAACTCCATTTCTGAAATTAACTTTTCATAAGTATATGCGGGTAGATGCGCTTTACCTTCAATTGATTGCAATTGCACCAACTGTTTAAAACTTTGCGCATAATGTGCGTCTACTGTTTGTTCATTTAATTGTGTAGACAGCAGAACATCACCAAAATCTTCAAGCAATAACAGACCTTGTTGTAGATCTTTTGCAACAATATGCGGAACTCTGACACCATTTGAGTCAAAGAATTCATCAATCGCAACAAAAGGACGACAATCTTCCTTCTCAGGAGGTGCATCCATCAGCATAAATGTTTTATTATTCAAAGTAATTCGTGCATAACGACGGAAACTCGCATCGCCTGCTAAAAAATTGATTTCAAATTGATCTGAACTGAGTACAGATGTTATCCATGTTTGTATCAAGTGTTCACGTTGTGTATTCATTTGCAATTTAATCTAATTCAGGCTGAATTTTTGAAGTGCTAAGTGTAGCTACTTATCAACTTTTTCTCTATGATGCGACAATAATTAATTGCGATTAGCATATTTGGTTAATGAGACAAATGAAGCATCAGTTTAAATTTAATCCTTTAGCGACTGCTATTTTGACACTTCTTTGTGGAAGTTCAGTATCCAGCTATGCTGAATCGACAACCTCTGTTTCTGAAGCAGCTGTCTCCAAAGTGAATAACAAGCAATTAAATGCTACGATTAAAGAGAGTTACCCTGGTCAAAACTTTTTTGAACAATACTATGTAGACAAAAACGCGCCTGAAGCACAAGTACGTGATGAAAACAATGCAAGTAATCGCTACTGTGAAGGTGTTTGGGTTACTCCATTTAGCACTCAGGCAAAAACAGTTGACCCTCAAGAAGCTTCATCTGTCATTACTGCTGATCAAGCCTACTACAATCCAAATGGCGACTCTGTGTTGTCTGGAGATGTCATGATTGATCAATCTGGGCGAATGATTCGCGCAGATGAAGTAACCATTGATAAAACACAAACTTTTGCAAAAGCAAAAGGCAATGTACAAATGGCGCAAGGCGGTATCATTGCGCAAAGCGATCAGATTGATTACAACCTAAAAGATGAAACTGGGCAATTAAACAATAGTTTTTATATTGCTGAAATAACACATGCGCATGGTCATGCAGCAAAAATTGAAAGAACATCACCAACAAATATCGTACTAGAAAATGCCAGTTATAGTACATGCCCACCTGACCAGAAACCAACTTGGAAAATCCAAGCCAATAAGATTGAGCTCGATCAAGAAACTGGGCGCGGTGTAACGCGTGGTACCAAATTATATGTAAAAGATGTTCCTGTACTTGCTGTTCCTTACTTCAATTTCCCAATTGATGATCGTCGTACCACGGGGATCATTAGTCCAAACTTCGGGTTTACCAACGACGGTGGCTTTGAACTTGCGGTTCCAGTTTATTTAAACTTAGCGCCGAATTATGATGCGACCATCACTCCTCGACTCATTACAGACCGTGGTCTAATGGCTCAAGGCGAATTCCGTTATTTAACCGAGAATTTTGGTGCGGGTAGTATTTGGGGGAGTTACTTGCCTTCAGATCGTGGCTACGATGATGAAGATCGTAAGGACTTACATTTTCTACATAGATGGAATATCGATAAACAATGGTCGACCAATCTAGAATATAACTATGTGTCTGATAAAGACTTTTTTTCTGACTTAGACAGCAATCCAAACTCGCGTACCGAACTGAATCAACGACGCGCTTGGGAACTCAACTACAACCACGGTATTCCTGGTTTAAAAGCTCAATTAAAAGTTGAAGATTTCCAAACCTTAGATAAAACAGTCAAAGATGTAGACAGACCTTATGCTCGTCTACCGCAGTTTCTACTCAATTATGTAGGTGGCGATTATCAAGGCTGGGAATACGAATTTAACAACGATACTGCATATTTCAAAAAAGATATTAATGATGCTGATTATAGCAACCAACCTAGCGGTACACGTTTATATAATCAGTTTGCGACACGTTATAACTTCCGTAATCCGTGGTCATTCGTCATTCCAGAAGTTTCTGTCCGTAGTTTAAATACATTCTATGACCAAACCACAGTGGATCAATTGAATCTCAACAACCAAAGTCAAGATTCAAAAAATAAATCTGTAGTTGTTCCTCAGTTTACTTTGGACACTGGGCTAACCTTTGAAAAAGATGGTAAGTTCCTTCAAACCATTACTCCTCGCGCATTCTATGCTTATGCACCGTATAAAAATCAAACTGGTTATCCAAACTTTGATTCGACTAGTGCATCAATCAGTTATGATCAATTGTTTAGCCCTTACCGTTTTTACGGTCATGACCGCCTTGAAGATAACAACTTCTTGTCACTCGGGGTAAGTTATAGTCTATTTGATACGGTTGGTTTAGAACGCTTAAGAGCCAGTATTGGACAAAGTTATTATTTTGATGATCGTAAAGTTACTTTACTCAACAATACAGATGAGTTGGATAAAGAAAAACACACTGGTCCTGTGATCAGCATTTCGAGTCAGCTTTCGCAAAACTTTACTGTAAGCACCAATTCAGCTTGGATGTCCAATGGCGATAGTGCACAACATGACTTCCAAATGTATTACACAGGTGAAAAAGGAAATTTATACAACGTTGGATATTTTTATAGAAACAACCTCCCTGATCGCCAACGAGAATACGATCAAGCAGTTGCATCATTTATACAACCAGTAAAAGATAACTGGCGTATTATGGGTCATGTTCAATATGACCTTGACAACCATGTTGCACGCGAATATCTATTAGGTGTGAATTATGAATCTTGTTGTTGGGGAATTTCGGTCTATGGTCGTTCTTACTTCAATGATCTAGATGATGTTTCTCTCCCAGATACCAAGCCAAAACGCGCAGTTATGGCTGAAATCACACTCAAAGGACTAGGTGGTTTGAACAACAAGTTAAGTTCATTACTTCAAAATCGTATTTTAGGTTTTGATAAAGCTAATCAATCTTGGACTCATTAATGAAGACGCAAAAATTTAAAGAACTATTTAAAGCATCAACCTTAGCTTTACTCATCTCTACATCGTTATCGGTTTATGCAGCACCTAAAGATCAAATCATTGCCATTGTTGGTTCTACAGCAATTTTAAAAAGCGATTTAGACCAAGGCGTTGCTGAAGCTGCACATAAGTTCCAAGCACAAAAAAAAGAACTCCCACCGCAAATTATTTTGCAACAGCAAGTGCTCAATCAGCTCATTACCCATGATGCACAACTTGAACAAGTGAAAAAATATGGTTTAAAAGCTGATGAAAAAAGCTTAAATGAAGCTGTTCTTAAAGTCGCTCAACAGTCCGGTTCTAATTCTTTAGAAGCTTTCCAACAAAAGCTAGATAGCGTTGCGCCCGGAACATATGAATTATTACGTGATCGTGTTTCCGAAGATTTACTGATTCAGCGTCTCAGTCAACAACAAGTCATGTCTCGTATTAAAATTACTGATCTTGATGTTGAAAACTTTTTAAAATCACCTGAAGGTCAAGCTGCTGTTGGAAGCCAAGCACATGTCCTACATATGCGTATATCAGGTAATGCCCCTGCAGATGAACTGGAAGCAGTTGCCAAATCTGTTCGTACTGATTTAAAAAGCACAGATGATGTAAAAAGTTTAGAGAAAAAATTCAGTACTGCTCAAATCAAAGTAGATGGTGCGGACATGGGCTTTCGTCCACTTTCAGAAATCCCAACTGAACTTGCTGCCCGAGTAAGCTCTCTTGAACCAGGACAAACCACTGAGTTGGTCCAAGCGAAAGATGGTATTCATGTTTTAAAACTACTTGAAAAGAAATCAAATGAGCAAAAAGCACTTGTTCCTCAGTTTGAAACTCGTCATATTCTCATTAAAACCTCCGAAGTAGTTAGCCCTGAAAATGCCAAACAAATGATTGAGAGTATCTATAACCGTCTCAAAGCGGGTGAAGATTTTGCAACACTTGCATCAACATATTCGAATGACCCTGGTTCAGCACGTGATGGTGGTAGTTTAGGATGGGTCAGCCCAGGCATGATGGTTCCTGAATTTGATAAAATGATGCAAAGCGCGACAGTCAACGAAATCAGCAAGCCATTCGAAACCCAATTTGGTTGGCATATCCTGCAAGTCACTGGCAAACGTCAACAAGATATGACTTCTGAATATCAAAAACGTATGGCTCGCCAAATTTTAGGGGAACGCCAATTTGAATCAGAATATGACAGTTGGTTAAGAGAGTTGCGTGCCAATACTTATATTGAAATTAAAGATCCAAGTTTAGATCCAAAGAAAAATCAAAATTAAGTATCAAATAAAAACCAGTGCTTTTGGACTGAACCCCAAATCTTGGACAGTTTAGTTAACGCTGGATTGAGTTCTGAATTGAACAGGGCTCAATCCTTTTAGTTTAATTTGTATTCTCTCATGATTATAGTAATGGATGTAGTCATGAATTTGTTGCTCTAAGACTTCAATGCTTTCTGGTTTCTCTAGATAAATCGTCTCTGATTTTAATGTACCAAAGAAACTCTCCATCAAAGCATTGTCCCAACAATTCCCTTTTCTACTCATACTTTGCTTAATCTTATTCGCTTTAAGCGTACTCCTAAATTGGCTCATTTGATAATGCCAGCCTTGATCTGAATGAAGCATAAGCTTGTGTTTTCGTGAGTTTGGTAAATGACTTATGGCTTGATCAAGCATATCTTTAACAAGTTGAAATACTGGGCGTCTTGAAAGTGTATAGCTCACAATCTCATTGTTATAGCAGTCTAAAATCGGAGATAAATATAACTTCGTATCAGCAACTTTAAATTCGGTTATATCTGTCAGCCAACGCTTATTGGGTCGCTTCGCTTCAAAGTTACGTTTGAGTTTATTTTTGACTATTTTATTGGATGTACCTTTGTAGGCATTGTACTTTTTACGCCGAATCAATGAAATTAAACCAAAGCCTCTCATCAACCTAGCAATCAATTTATGGTTATGATGAAGACCTTGTTGCTTCAAGGCTAAAGTGATTCGTCTATAACCATATCTACCTTTATGCTGATCATAAATTTGGCAAATTCGTTGCTTGAGCTCTGCATATTTATCTACGGCATTTAGCTTGGCTTTATGATAGTAGAAACTACTCCTCGATAACTCAGCAATATCTAAAAGCAATGGCAAAGCAAACTCAGTACTCATCTGATCAATCAACCTTGCTTGTTGTCCTTTTTGGGTGGATTCAGCAAGGCGTCGAGCTTTTTTAAGTAAGCATTCTCAGCGCGTAAATAGAGTAGTTCATGCTGAAGCTCAGCAGTTGTTTTTTCATGATCAGGTTTATCAACAATATATTTATGTTTATTTTTAGACATGGGTGCTCTTCCTTTAGACTTTGGTTCTAGTCCAAGCATACCATCGGTTTGATAGATTTTACGCCATACACTGATCAAACTCGGGGAAGAAATACCAAAACGAAGAGCTGTATCAGATAAACTTAATCGCTCATCCTGCATAGTTGTTAATACTTTATATTTAAATTCAGCTGTATAAATTGTCTTATTCTGTTTTGGTTTTATTGCATCAATTCCACCTAAGTTGAATTGAGCCAACCATTTAGAGACATCCTTATCACTAATCGAAAAATGCTTGGCTGTTGATAAACTAGAATGGCCTTGAGCATAATAAGCAATGACTGCTTGTTTAAACTTTAAATTGTATTTCATAAAAATACCCTATAAGTTGTGTCCAACTTATAGGGTTCAGTTCA
>NZ_KB849755.1:231113-275775 GCF_000368925.1 Acinetobacter bereziniae LMG 1003 = CIP 70.12
TTCTTGCGTACAATATCTCGGAACAATTTTCATTTTTGGTATGTCAAAATATTCATCACAAATTTCTCGTCCATTTTCATCCGTTCTACGGTATAGCTTTTTCTTTTGTTCCAAAGTCATGATGTCAAAATAATTATAAAAATATAGATTATCAATCACTTCTGGTTCATTGAACGAAGTACCTAGGTCTACATAGAACAATTCACCTTTATCTTTTTGTTCTTCAGTGCAATCAGCGGTATACGCATAACTCACACTAGTCTTGGCACGAAACAAACTTCTTATTTCATCATGCATGGGATACGCACCAACCAAAATATCGTTAATACTTATTGCATCTTGGAATCTTTTTTTTGGTGATTTATCACCTATAAGTTTTCTATTTTCAATACTTTGTGGAGTTTCAATTAAATCTATAGAATGTGCTGAATTCGGTAAGTAAAATCCAAACATTGATATTTTCTTATCTACTTGGCGTTCCATTAAACTTACGCCGATATCATCATATATATAAATATTAATTCGATTGACACCATCTACACCATCAACTTTACGAAAATTTTTCCCTAATGCTTTAAGCCATGGCTCAACGCCTGAACTCATATATAAATCCGCACCATTATAATTAATCGCACAACCGTGGACCTTAAACTGATGCTGTGGATTTATTTTCTTTATAAAACCTTCTGTTTCAACGTCTTGTTTTGTCGAAGACTGACCATTACTACAACTAATACACAGTAAAAGGGGCAGAAATAGCGCTAGTTTTTTTTGAAATATATGCATTATTTTTTTCCACCCTTCATCATATCTAAACCTTTTTGGACCGATTCTGCTGCTTCATCAATTTTTTCTTGCGCCGCTTTAGCACCTTTATACGCACCCTGTCGGGTCGTATCCCAACCTTTTTGCAACATGCCATCACTAGCCTGATTGACTTTATCCTTATTTTGTCTTGCCCATTGCTTAACGCTTTCATCCATCCAATTACAACGACTTGGATGTCTAAAATAACTTTTTGCCGTGTCCAAAACGGCTTGTTTATTTGCCGTTGTCGGTTTTTCTAACCAACTATTCCATTTTGTCCCAACATCACGTACCGCAATAATCGCTAAATTGGCAGCAAGTAAGTGTAAGGGGTTTCCTGCTTCGTCTTTCCCTAATTGTGTATGACTTGGGTTATCACCATGAATCACTGGATTTACCCCTTGTTTTACACTCACAATGTCATGTGAGTGCTTTAAAACATTATTCACACCAAATTTGAGTAAAAATTTAAACAGTGAGGTGAACAGTGTTTCTAATAGCGCAGTTTGCTTTTTAAACTCACTGATGGTTTTTGCTGCTTTTTTTAGCAAATCAACATAGCCTGCTTCGTATAAAGCACAAATTTCATCCCTTAACTCTAAGTATCGAAACCAAATTTTGGTTAAATTCTTATCTTTAGACACCGCATCAAGGGTAAAAATAAATTCTTGAATAATCAAATCAGAAAAACTACGTTCGCCAGAGACCATCCCCTTATATTCACTCCACTCTTTAAGTGGATCAACCATCTTGGCTAAAGTACCACCAATACTGGCAAAGGTATCCCAAGAGTCAAAAGTTCCTGTCACCAAAGGAATTTGCTCATATCGACTAAAATTATTTTTTCTCAATACATTGTGTCTAACATCAGTATAACCATGCTTAATCAGTGCAATCTCTACAAAATTACTGTGAGAGAAAAAATCTTCCAAGACATGAAAAGCATTGCCTAAATGTCGCAAAGGCACATCCGAGCTACTGTTTTGTTTCATGCTTTCTTCTAACTGTCCCAACATATACTCTAATGCTGTTGGAAATGCCGAATCACGCATATTATTTGGGGTATTGTCAGCGATATAATTTTTTAAATTAAATTGTGCAGATTTCTGATCACTGTTGGTTTGAAAGGTTTTATCATTCGGTTTTGGATTGAATTCTTTATCTAGATGGGTATAAATATCAGCACCAAAAGGATTGTCGATATGTTCTTCAAAACGATAAACACCCAATATTCGTTCGCCATCATTTCCTGTTAAATCACGAAATAAACGATGTGGTAAAGAAGATTTCGGGGAATACGAAATTAATGCTAATGCTTTATACCGTCTCTGGTTTTTCTCACTCAATTGCTCATATTTGACTTTATTTAACATATTTTGCATATGTTTTTGTAGATTGACAGCACGATTATTTTTTAACTTTAATTCTGGTAATTTAGCCAGATCATCTGCGACACTTTGATCAAAAAAATGGTCATACGCCAAGACTGCCAATATATTGGTAATTAACTTACGTGTTGGTTTTATGGTAGTAATTTTACCTTGATTATCTATCGCAACATCAATGCTTGTATTCAGTACAGCCCCACAGACCAGTTGGGAATGATCTCTTAACCAATTTCCTGCATAAATAGCATCGACTGTTTGTTTATTAAAAATTGGTTTATCTGGGTTTAATTCTCCAATGGCTTCTTTTTCAATAGATTGGTGTCCATGTTCAATCCGCACACCTTTATTGTCATCTTTTTTAATATATTTACCTGTTTTGGGGTCTATGGTTCCCCTATTTGCCAGTATTTTAGTTTGTTTAGAAAACTTACCTTCACCTGCACCAAAGTATTCATATTGGACATCTACCACTTCATCCATTTGCGACTCGAAATCAGCATGCATTCTTGCGGCTCTTTTCCCCGATGTTGGGGTGATTTTCAGCTTTCCTGAAAACTTTTCAGAGCTTATTTCTGCAAACTCAAACTCAGTATTTGCACCTTTGTCTTTTCCTTCTGTCAACTGACCTAAATTATATGCATAAACCGCACCTTCATCTCGTGGTGCATCAGGTGCTAGTTTTTCTATTTTTACGGGTATTTTTAAAATATCACCAATATAAATTAGATTAGGGTCAGAAATTTGATTAAGTGAGCATAATTCTTCAACAGTGGTATTAAAATTCTTCGCGATCTCTTCCAACACATTGCCTTTGACAATCACATACAGATTAAAGCTATTGCCTAATGAATAGTTGCCACTGATTCGTAGATGATCATCGATGTAATGCCCATACTCATGTAAAAGCACTGTATAGAGTCTTTCCAAATTGCTGTCATTTTCTAGCGCAGATAACACTGTATCAGCAGCAAGATAGATTTTCTTGTCTTGATGATTAAACCCAGCTGCGTGACCGTTGATACTTTTAGCAGTCACTATATGTTCAGGCGGTTGAATTAGACCTTTCTCCAAGTCGGTTTTCAGGGCTAAATACAAACTGTCTGGAATATCAAAACCAAAGATCGGTGTGACCAAACTGACAAAACTTTCTTGAGAGAAGGTCTTTGCCAATACAACAAGTTGGTCATGGGCATAGGTACTTTTTAGCGTCGGTAATGGCTGATCTGGTGCAAAATTTACGATCGGCAACAAAGGTAATCCAGCACTCACTTTCATCCCAGAGCTAAGTTTCTGCTGTCCAGATTTAACTTCAAACAAGCCTGGCGTGGTCGAAAAAATACCTGAGCCATTCAGTCTTAATTCAGATGTATCCGCACGAAATACAATTTCTTTAGGACTGATCATATAAATCGTATCTTCAGTCGAAATAATTTGAATACCTTTACGCGCAATCAAATCTGCACCATCACTATGCGCTTTTATTTCAACCTTGCCTTTTGCAGCATAAAGTCTTGCACCTTCTTGCGCAGCAAATAAACTGATCTTGTTTTTTGCATGTGCTATAAGATTCTTTTGGCTACTCAGATTTATACTTTTGCCTGCGCTCTGGCTAATTTGCCCATCTGCTGAAAGATGAAGGTCACTATTGGTCGACATTGCGATAGAGTTTGGTGAAGCCAGTAGCATTAAAGCTTGTTTAAATGCATCTGCTTTGTCTTTTTCACCTTTTTCTATTTGATTGAGGAAGTGTTTTAAATTATTTAAAACTTCCAAAGGATCAGTTTGTTGATGCTTGGCAACTTCACTTAGCGCTTTTGTATTGTTGAGACTATTTTCTAACTGACGCTTGGCTTCTGTTGTATCCAGATGATTACCTGATGCCCCATCTTGTGCATGGGTACTCAGCAGTAAGCCTTGACCTGCGCGTACCGCACCCCATTGATCCGTTCTTAGCTCAAAGCCTTCTCCTCGACCTTCGCTGCTATCTGTCTCTTTTGGGTGACTGAGGTTGCCAAGATTGAGTTGAGTTGTTCCATGACTGCTGTGTAACTGACTACTGATCTGGTTGGTGGTATCGTCAAATCTCAGTTGGTTATAGCCGCTGCCTTGGTATTCTAGACTTTTAATCCCTGCCAACTTCTTGGTATCGGGCAACTTGCCTTTATCATCAAACTTGGTTGGATAACGGTATCCTTCATGAATACGCCCCACCACAAAAGGTCTGTCAATATCCCCCGCAAAGAAGTCAACCACGACCAACTCTCCAATCCTCGGTAAGAAGCGTGCTCCATAGCCTTCACCTGCCCACGGCGTGAGTACATCAACCCAAGCTGAGTCGGTATCATTGTCATTCGAGCCTGCACCACCATCATGGCTGTGGTCTTCATTGCGTGTAAACAGGAAGCGAACCTTGATGCGTCCCCATTCATCGACATGGATTTCTTCTCCACTTGGACCAACCACTCTCGCTCGCATTGGATGGGCTGCGGGTCTTTGGGTTAAGGGATTATACTCAGGAACAACCGTAATATTACGTCGTTGTAGCACCAACTGATTGGCTTGGCGTTCTTCGTTATTGTTTGTGGTGAGATGGGCGAGTTGCCATTGGCTTTGTCGGATGAGTGCTTCGACTTGATGGCTCAAGTCTTTGGGTAAATTATTTTGGTGATAAAAGGTTTTGGAGATGATCAGAAATTGCCGATCGGCAACATCTTTTAGCTCTAGACTTGGATGTTGGTCAAGCTCAAAGTGATAACCCACCTGCGCATCTCGTACCGTCGATATTGCGGTGAATTGTTTGGCTTGGGCATCGTAGTAGTTGCTAAGGTTTTGGTTAAAGCGTTCGATCTGACTGTTGCTTGATGGCGTTGCGCCATCTTCTCCATTTAAATCTTGAGTCCATGCAGGGCTAAAATGCCATACTTGTTCTAAGCCTAGACTGGCGTTATCGTACTGGTCACTGTGCTGATGTTTGCTTTGTACATTGCCTGCACCTTCTTCGGTTTCAAGAATATCAGCTTGCCATCGTTGAATATGTACCGATGTCGGTTGAAGTGAACGTTGTCCTGTAAAATTGATAATCGAATCGCGAGTCTCTACAGCCGAACTTCGATGAAAGCGGATCGTGCGTCGTTCTAAACTTTTATATTGAGTATTGTCATCAATCAATCGAAGCTTTTGAGGCTGGATGGGTTCATTAAAATGAGACACTTTAAGCTGTGCTTCATCAATTAAACTGGTCACACCTTCCGATGCTAGAAGCCTTTGAATAAGGTCTATATCTCGCTCATTATTCTGCATAATGAATGGTCGAATATCGTAATCTTTAGTTAGACCGCTTTTATCCAAAGTCAAACTTGAAGCAAACAGTGGAGATCTGTCTCGCCATTCATTAAATATAACTTCGACTACCTGTAAAGCAGACATGTTCATAAATACGCGCGAGTTTCTACGCTGTTTCCATAATGCGGTTGGATCTTCAACCGTGAGGCGATAAATCGTCAAAGCACCATCTGAGGCGCCCACCTCAGCTTTGGTGACAATTCCTGAAATACGATTGATTTCGGAGCAATCATTGACCACATCAATGGCTACACGACAGCCAATAAAGCGTTTTAATGCAATATCGTTCAGCGTGGATAGACAAATCAGTTGTAAGTTCATCCCATCATTGATGGCATGTATCCCATCAACACGTTGTAAAAATACCAGTTGATTAAGATCAGTATTTGAAAAAGACACATGGATAGCACGCTTTTGAGCAGTAAGACCCAATTTTTCCAAAGCAAAATAAATATTATTAAACATGAGTTATTGTGTAGTTGTTCTAAATTAAAAAACACTCTACAAAAAAGATTATATTTTGTCCATATTTAATTTTATCTAAATAATTTTCTATATCACCTTTTGTTTCAGTTTTTTTTATAAGTTTATAAGAATAGTACACTTGAAAGTAATTAAACTGCATTCTTTCACAGCAAACAAAGCAACGCTTTATTTTTACTCAGATATCTTCGCTCAACATGATGACTTTCATGCCGCCTCACGATAAAAAAGATGATCAATCATTTAAAAGTGCAAATAAATAAATGACCAAAATCTTCTAATACTTTATATAAAAAATATAAAGTTCATAGGCTATTAAGGATCAGAATATTTAACTATTTCTAAATTTATTATGATGAAATGATTATTAAAATCTACATTTTAGTACAATCATGAGCCAAAATTTAATTTACAGCCCCTAATAGTAATCGCTAAATAAAAAACCGCAAAATGATTAATATTCAATCATATTGCGGTTTTTTTAAAGCATCAAGAGACTGTTAAAACAGTCTCTTTTTTACAATCAATTTCTACATTTAGAAATTAACGATTGTTTTCATCTTCTTGTGAATCTTCAAACTTACCTTCGCCGCCAAAGTCAGAACCTTGACCACCGAAGCCACCTTGACCGCCGAAGCCACCTTGACCACCGAAGCCACCTTGTTGACCACCGAAGCCACCTTGACCACCGAAGCCACCTTGACCGCCAAAGCCACCTTGACCACCGAAGCCACCTTGACCACCGAAGCCACCTTGGCTACCGAAACCACCAGCTTGACCACCGAAGCCACCAGCTTGACCACCGAAGCCACCAGCAGCGCCTTGAGCACCAGCAGGAGCACCAGCAGGACGTGGATTACGTGCAGGTACAACAGTAGAAATCGCATGCTTATAAACCATTTGGCTTACAGTGTTTTTCAACAAAACAACATACTGGTCAAAAGATTCAATGTGACCTTGTAATTTGATACCGTTTACAAGAAAGATAGAAACCGGAATACGTTCTTTACGGAGAGAATTTAAGAACGGATCTTGTAAAGTTTGACCTTTAGACATTTTATACTCCAAAAAAAAATTTAAAATCAGCGCAAAAACTGCCTTTATTTTTCAATTAAAATTTATAAAAAAGGCAGTTGTTAAATTTTGCTTTATCCGTATAAGTTTCGCAAGTCTTCTTGAGCTTGCTTTATCGTGAAATAAGTTTGAAAAGAGTGTAATTCTTGCAAAGAACGTAACCAAGTGTATTGACGTTTGGCTAATTGTCGTGTCGCAAATAGCGCTTTATCCTTCATTTCTTGCATTTTTTCTTGACTCAAATCACTGTTTTTTAAAAAATCTATCGCTTGACGGTAACCAACCGAGCGTGCTGAGGGTAAATTTTCATCGAGATCGTATTTTTTCATAAGGTATTCGACTTCATTCAAAAAACCGATTTCCCACATTTTTTCCAATCGTAACTCGATCCGTTTATGTAATTCTACTCTGTCAGGGACTAAAGCATAATTATGAAAATTGTAACGATAAGGTTGCTTTTTAGGCTGTTCTGCCTGTAATTGTGTAATTGGACGACCTGTGATTTTGTAAACTTCTAAAGCACGAATAATTCGTTGTTTATCACTGACCTTAAACTTTTCACCTGCCAGCGTATCTACTGATTTTAATTCATCATAGACTGCCTGCCAGCCCTCAGTTTCGCCTTTTAACTCAATCGCAGCACGAATCTCATAATCAGCACTCGGCAGGTTACTGGAAAGACCTTCAAGCAATGCCTTGAAGTAAAGCATTGTTCCGCCCACCAAGATGGGTGTTTTCCCTTTTGCATGAATATCATCAATCAAACGACTTGCATCTTCAACAAACTCTGCCGCAGAATAAACTTCTAATGGTGTAATAATATCAATTAAATGATGCGGATAACGCTCCTGTTCCGCTTTTGTTGGCTTAGCTGTTCCAATATCCATCTCTTGATAAACCAGTGCAGAATCCACAGAAATTAACTCATAATTCCCCTGTTCATATAATTCACATGCCAAAGCGGTTTTTCCACTTGCAGTTGGTCCCATTAAATTGATGACGGGCAATTGATTCGACATGTAAAACTACTCTCCTCGAGCAAATAATTTATCCAGTTGTGAAAGTGGAAATGCACGCCATGTTGGTCGACCATGATTACATTGGCTGGCAAATTCTGTTTGTTCCATCTGACGCAATAAAGCATTCATTTCTGACAGGCTTAGCATGCGGTGTGCTCTCACTGCACCATGACAAGCCATACCTGCCAAAATTTGATCTCGCTTTTGTTGAAGTGCTTGTGCTTCATCGTTCGGGTCAAGATCATTCAGCAATTCAGGAACTAAAGCACCAAAGTCAGCTTTATGTAAAATTGCAGGTACGCCACGGACAATGACCTGATCATCCCCATACTGATCTATTTCCAAACCTAAACGCCCAAGTTGAGGTTTTAAATCATCTACGCGTGTAGCTTGCATACGTGTAATTGAGATCACTTTAGGAATAAGCAATTGTTGAGAAGTCCAAAACTCAGGTTTGTCCCATGCAGATTTCATCTGTTGTAAAAGAATACGTTCATGCGCAGCATGCATATCCACAATAATCAATCCTTCAGTATTTTGCGCAAGAATATAAATACCGTGCAATTGTGCAATAGCAATACCTAAAGGATATTCATCAACCTGGGGTTGATTAGACTTATTGACAATTTGCTGTACAGACTGATCATAAGAGGCTTGATCTGTGAGTGGTTGATCCAATTCGGCAATATCACTATTTTCACGGAGCGGTGCCAAATAGCTCTTTAAGGCATTATTGAGTTGCTGTGACCCATGATACTGCTGTTGTGGCTGATTCGCAGCATAATGTACAGTTTGCGGTTGTGTATGACTAAAATCTGTTAAACCATCATTTTGCAAAATCCGAGAATCTGAATTGCTTAGGCTATTTTCATACTCCTGCTGTTGATTGACATTCTCTGATACTGAGCGATCACGATGAAGTTGAAACTGCTCTTGATAACGCGGTTGAGGTTGTTGCAAATGATTTTGTTGAGATTCCTCTTGTTTCATTGCCGAAGCTAATTCTGCTGTCGCTGTTTGAAATTTTGACAGGGTTTCTTTAGCAAAATGGCGTACAAACTCGTGCACTTCACGCTGATTTAAAAAACGAATTTCATGTTTAGTAGGATGAACATTGACATCGATATTTTCAGGGTCAACTTCTAAAAAAAGCAAATATGCAGCATGTTGATGTCCGTGGAGAATACCATCGTATGCCATGCGTAACGCGTGTGAAATGGTTTTATCTTTAACAATGCGTCCATTCACATAAACATATTGCAAATCCGCTTGGGCACGAGCATCTGATGGATGTCCCAACCAACCTGATAAACGCATACTAATACTATCAGCATCAATCCAATAAGCATTTTCAGTAAATTGACGCCCCAATAATTGCTGTACACGTTGGAATCGTAACTCGCCACTGTCGGCAATAGGTAAATTCAAACGAATATTATCGTTATGTTCCAACACAAAACGTATATCAAAATGAGTCAATGCCATACGGCGGACAATTTCTTCGATATGTCCAAATTCAGTTCCTGGCTTTTTTAAGAATTTACGGCGTGCCGGTACATTAAAAAATAAATCCTGAATACGAATATGTGTGCCTTGTTGCGCTGCAACTGCCTGTATATCCTGATGATCAAACGCCGTACCATTTACTTCAAGCTGATAGCCAACACCTGAATCATCTTGGCTGCTGGTTAAGGTTAACCGAGAAACAGCAGCAATCGATGCCAGCGCCTCGCCACGAAAACCTAAACTTACTATTGCGTGTAAATCTTCAGCAGACTGAATTTTACTGGTTGCGTGTCGTGTTACGGAAAGCGCCAAATCCTCAGGATGAATGCCTCGCCCATTGTCAATAATTTCAATGAGCGTACTCCCCCCATTAGCAACACGAACAATCAATTCAGTCGCACCGGCATCAATTGAGTTTTCAACTAACTCTTTAACCACAGAAGATGGGCGTTCGATTACCTCACCTGCTGCAATTTGGTTCGCCAATGCTGGATTTAAAGTTTGGATACGTCTTAAACTGATATCTTCATGTTGCATTCAATTCACCTGATCATTAAATGAATCTAAAAACGAAAATTTTTTATAGTTAGAATTTAACTGATTAAAAGCGCATTAATTCTTGAACCAACTGAGAAGATGTACTTTCTATACTTACTTCACGCACAGTTTCATCTGCCCCTTTTAAGATCGTAATGACATGATCAGCTTTTGGAATTTCATCTCCGCCTTTCGAAGGCCACTCAAATAAGAATAATGCATCTGTTTGGTCTAAATAATCACGTATTCCCATCAATTCTAATTCATAAGGATCATTTAAACGATACAAGTCAAAATGAAATACATCCTTAGCTTGAATGCTATAAGGCTCCACCAATGTATAGGTTGGACTTTTAACTGCACCTTGATGCCCTAAGCTTTGCAACCAATAGCGCGTTAATGTTGTTTTACCCGCGCCAAGATCACCGATGAGATAAATTACGCCTTTTGCAATATGTTGCGCCAGTTTTTTTGCTAACTTTTGAGTGTCTTGTTCATTGCTTAGACTTAATTTAGAGGAATACTGCATAACGCTCACAACATGATTCAAACCAGACAATATGATAGCATTGCACGACTTTAAAACCTATGTTGCATTGTTGAGAAATCATGTTTTGACCTGTTCAAGCTGACTTAAATAGCAATTGCAATCTTAATGACATCCAGTATCACCATGAAACAATATACTTCTCTTTCTGACTTTCAACCACCAATGAGGGATGGTGTAACAGCATCTAAAGTATATTTACCTCAATTAGAAAAATCCCCGCAAAGTCTATTTATATTTTTGTGTGAGTACTTTCCACATATTACTGCCAATGAATGGAGGCAGCGTTTTGATGATCATTTAATTTTGGATATGCAAGGTCAAACCCTCAGTATAGAGCATCCTTATATCGAACATACTCATATTTATTATTATCGTTTTCTCAACCACGAAGTTCAGGTGCCATTTCAGGAAAAAATTCTTTATGAAAATGATGATCTACTGGTGGTTGATAAACCCCACTTTCTAACCATTAGCCCCTCAGGACAATATATTCAAGAAACCCTTTTAGTTCGCTTAAAAAAAACCACTAATAATGCAGACTTGACACCTATACATCGTTTAGACCGTGAAACAGCTGGAGTCGTGTTATTCTCCAAGCGTCCACAAACTCGTGGTATTTACCAGCAAATGTTTGCTGATCGTCAGGTAAAAAAGACCTACCATGCCATTGCCGCTTATAACCCAAACCTCAGCTTCCCATATCAGGTTGCATTAAGAATGGAGAAAGGTGAACCTTTCTATACCATGAAAGTGACCGAAGGCATAACCAACTCACAAACTGAAATTCATCTTATTGAACATGATCAGGTATGGGCTAAATATTTATTAAAACCGATTACAGGAAAGCAGCACCAACTACGTGTACATCTCAATTGGCTGAATTTGCCCATCAAAAATGATTCATTTTATCCAACTGTAGTGCATAAAGATCCTCATGATTTCTCACAACCTTTACAACTTTTAGCCCAGAAAATTGAGTTTATTGATCCGATTACAATGCAAGCGTTATGTTTTTGTTCTGCCTATGAATTGACACTGTAATGTTGACGTAATGACAAATATAGGACTTTTTGATGATTAGAGATTGAAATTCCGAAAGCTTTGATTAAAATAGGCATTCAAACTTAAATTTTGTTTGGTTAACATTCATGAGAAAAACCGAAGTTTATCAAGTACGCCTTGATTCACAAGAAAAAAAACTTGCTTTTGCCGTTTTTAAACAATTAGGCATCACCCCTGCTCAAGCAGTTCGACTTTTTTTTAAACAAGTCGTAATCACCAAATCTATTCCATTTGCAATTGAAAACCAAAATATCAATATGGACCAGATATTAAAATTAAGAAAACTCAAGCAAGAACAACAGAATGGACAAACAAGTACTGCTGTTGACTTAAGTGATGATGACGAAGATTTGTTTGCAGAGTTAAATGCGATCTTGGGCGAAAGTGACAAAAATTAACAGTGTCGCAATTTTAAACAATTCATTTACTTTAATTTTCTATTTTTTAGTTATGCTCTTTTGCAAAGATAAAAAATCATTGCAAGGAGTATATAAATGATCGTGAGACGCGCGACCAAAGAAGATTTAGATCAACTTGCTGTTTTATTTGATGAATATCGCCAATTTTATGGTGCATCTTCCAATCTTAAACAATCTCTTGATTTTCTTAAACAACGTTTTGAGAATAAGGAAAGTGTTATCTTTATTCATGTAAAAGATGATGTTTTTACAGGTTTTGTTCTACTTTATCAGGGTTTTACATCTGTATCCTGTTCTAAATACTATATTTTAGATGATGTATATGTCACTCCGGTTTATCGCAGACAAGGTTCTGCCAAACAGCTGATTGATACAGCCATTCTATTTGCAAGACATGAAGATGCACAGCGTATTAGTTTAGAAACACAAAAAAACAATTACCATTCCCATCAATTGTATGAACAAATGGGTTTTGTCAAAGATAACGAGTTTCAAACCTATCATTGTTTCTTGAAGTAATTCTATTTCTTGCAGGCGTTTTAGTTTTAACACTAAAAGGTGAATTTTGGATTATTAATGCTGTTAGATTGTCAGATGAAGTGCAATAAAGCTTTCATTGCCACAGTTTATATATCAAAAGTTTAAATAGATTTGTTTAGGCAATACTGTACGCTTATACTGTAAATAAAGCAGTACTTTGTTTATGCTCATATATCCCACTCAACATGGCGACCTCCATGTCGCCTCACGATACACAGAATATTGATGATTCAAAAGTACAAAATAAATGAATCACCAAATCTTCTAGTAAATTGTATAAAAATCAAAAAATTCATTAGGTATGCATGATTAAAATCCAGTCACTTGTATGAATAATCAGGCGGTTTGACCATAGTCAATCTAAAACTAATCATCAGTGAAGCCTCAGACTTTGCTAACTATGATTAAACTTCAGATAAATCATCTGATTTATTTTTTGCAGCCACCACTTGGGCTTCATTTAGATATAGCCATTCTCCTTCAGGCAAATCATTCAGTACCAATTGTCCTACTTGGGCACGATGTAAACGCTCAACTTTGTTGCCTACCGCAGCAAGCATTCGTTTCACTTGATGATAAACACCTTGATGTACAGTTATTTTTAACGCATGTTCAGCAAGACGTTGTACATCTGTTGCTGCAAAAAGCCCTTTTTCATTACGCAGTTCAACGCCTTGTTCAAGTTGTTGAATTTGCTCATCCGTGATCGGATCAACAGTTTGTATTTGATAAACTTTAGGCACATGCTTTTTAGGATGCGTCAAGGCTTGTAAAAACTGACCATCATCAGTGAATAGTAATAAACCTGTGGTATCCTGATCTAAGCGCCCTACACTTTGTAGACCACGATTCATCAATACATCATCAAACAGATCAAAAACACTGAAATGATGAGTAGATTGATGTGAACATTCATAATTCTGCGGTTTATTTAAAGCGATATAAACTTTTTCTCGATATTGAAATGTTTGCTGATACACCGAAAATTCTAAATGATCTAAATCAAGTTTAAACTTTGGATCAGTAATAACCTCGTTTTGAATTTGAATTGCACCATTCTTGATTAATTGCTGGCAATGCTTTCTAGAACCAAAACCTTGTGATTGCAACATTTTTTCCAAAAACATAAATCAATACCTTAAAAATTCACGACACAGTTTAGAGTATCGTGAATCGAAACCCAATCGAGAATCGTATTTTATCAGCATGATCACTTCATCATGCATAGACACTAGCCACCAAATACAAATGATTTATGCGCTGCTACCCCAGCCATTGCACCATCAGCAACAGAGAATGCAACAGAACCACCTGAACGTGTGATGTCCCCACATGCGTAAATGTTTTTTAAATTGGTCTGCTTTGTAGCATTGGTTAAGATTGCTTCACTATATTCATTACGGTCTATATCCAAACCTAGTTTTCTAATCCAAGGTGAATTAATTCTCATAAAAGTAGAGACAAATAATCCATCCAATTGAGTCTGGTCACCATTTTCAAATTTCAAATCACAGTGATTTTCGATCTTGGCGATTTTACGAGTATCTAACTTCACATGGCGTTGATTTAATTGCTCCAAAATTGCAGGCTCGATTGTATCAATTGAAACTGCAGCATTGAGGAATAATGTTGTTTTGCCCCAATCAGGTAGCATTAAAGCCATATGAAGAGAATGCGAACCAGAATATAACATCCCGAGTTGACCAAGATTTAATTCATAGCCGTCACAGTATGGACAATGGAATACACTCTTTCCCCAACGCTCAGTCAAGCCTTCTATTTCAGGTAAATCATCTTTCACACCTGCTGCAATAATCAATTTTTCAGCTTGAATCAGGTCGCGCTTATTATTTTCATCTTCTGTAAAAACCTCATAATGATCATTCATTGCCTGTACGTCGATAACAGATGCATTCAACCAAGTAATGCTTGAATATTTTTCTAACTGTTGCTTTGCTTCCACAATGATTGCAGAAGGCTCCTGTCCATCTTGGGTCAGAAAATTATGTGAATGCGCCGCAAACCGATTTCTACGTAAACCTGCATCTACCACCAATACTTTTTTTCTAGCTCTTACTAAAGGTAAAGCCGCAGATAAACCTGCAAAACTTCCACCAATGATCATCACGTCATATTTCATTTTAAACCCCTATATGTAACTTTTGAAATTACTATATTGCTTTATTTTTAAAATTGCAACTTTTGATGTTACAATTAATACCAAATTAAGGAGTGTGCATATCATGCGCAAAGACAGTAAACTTTCCCGGATGTTGCATGTGCTATTACATATGGCACGTGAAAAAAAACCATTCACATCAGAACAGATTGCAGTAATGCTCGACACCAATCCTGTCGTGGTTAGACGTACTATGTCGGGTTTAAAAAAAGCGGGATTTGTACATGCCGATAAAGGACCCGGCGGTGGTTGGACATTAATCCAAAATTTAAATGAAATTTCGTTATATGATATTTATCAGGCTGTAGGTGAACCCACCATTTTTGCCATGGGGAATGAGCAAGAAACGCCCAACTGTCTTGTTGAACGTGTGGTAAACACTGCTTTAAATCAAGCAATGCTAGAAGCACAAAACATTTTAATACAGCAACTTAAATCTACAAATTTAGCAAAACTTGCGCAAGATTTTGAGCGCGAATGGAACTTATTGGATAATAAACCTTTCAATATTTCAGCGCACTGATTTGCTTCTGTTGAGAATTTTAATACGAATAAATAGATCTCTTCACGCCCTACCTGCGTTGTTTTTAGTATAATGCGCCGCTGGAATGAATTGTAAATGATGAATATTAATGAGCCTTTCTAGTCTAGATCTAAATTTAATCGTGCTTCTTGTTTTATTGGCTTGTGGTATTTTCAGTCACAATACAGCAGTGACTATCGCTGCTGGCGTATTAATTGTCTTTCGAATCACGCCATTAAGTGAGTTTTTTCCTTTATTACAAACTCACGGTCTGGAGGTCGGAATTATCATTTTAACAATTGGTGTTCTTACCCCGATTGCCAGTGGAAAAATTCCAGGCGATGTCATCCTAAAATCATTTATGCACTGGAAATCTCTGACTGCAATTGCAATTGGACTATTGGTCGCATGGTTAGGTGGTCGCGGAGTTTCCTTAATGACCAGCCAACCCAATGTCGTAGCAGGTTTATTGATCGGTACAGTAGCTGGAGTAGCATTACTGAGAGGTGTTCCTGTGGGTCCACTGATTGCAGCTGGCATCTTATCGTTATTGATTGGTAAATCTTAAAAATCTTCAAACAAAAAATTCTGAAAAGTTTAAGCACATCCCATCATTGCCAGATATAGATGAAAAATCATGCTGATGGGTAACAGTGTAATGTAGAGTAATCAATAGAACTGATTTTTTGCTACAAAGCATGTTCAATTGGTCAAGTTTTAACTTTTACTTCATTAATAAAATAATGACCCTCTGATTTTACTTGGATAAATCATAAAATTAAAATCCGACAAACTGCAAAAAACAATAAAAATATCAAATAAAATTAATAACATAATCAAATATCACACATTATCAACAGTACAAAAATTCATCCTAATCGTTGAATTTTCTTCCACCAAATCATGCATTTTATTCGGTAATATTAAAGAAATTATCGATCTCTCTATCTAAACCTATTTAGAGCGGAAAAATTATTCTTAAACAAAGAAATTCTTTTACCTTAAAAAATTTTAAGTAATCCAAACTCAAGACGGGGCTGTATTGAACATGACAAAAATTACAAAAGAAACCTTAGAACAACCTTCAAATACCCAAATTGTAAAAATACACAAGTATTTAGAATCAAGTATCCTTGATTATCGTGGTGATACTTTATTTAGCCGTATCTATCCCCTACTTGGAAAAGAAAGCATTATCTTATTGCATGGCGGACCGGGTTTTCCAAGTGACCTTACAGAAGTTGTAGAATCTTTTAAGCACCAGTTTCAAATCATTGTATTTCATCAAAGAGGTACAAAAAAATCCCCGTGTATAAGCGGAGATTACTCATTAGAGGCATATATCAATGATATTGAAACGGTACGTAAATTTTATAAAATTGATAAGTTTCACTTATGGGGACATTCTTGGGGTGGACTTTACGCTCAAGTCTATACAGAAAAATATCCCGATCATTTACTCAGTCTGTTCTTATGTAACCCGGGATCTGGAACAAACACACAGTGGCAGCAAACTGAAAACGAAGTGATGCAATTCAATAAATCCAAGGTCAGTTCTTGGCAATGGACAAAAATGGGAATAAATAGTTTTTTAGGAATGCTTGGTTTTGATAAAGCTTATCAAAACCTCTTTAGACAAGTCATGAAAAACTATCATGCAGAATTTATCTCCACAGAAAATATTGAACAGACCGAAGATTTTTCCTTATTAAAAGCAAAACCCATCAATAAAACCAGAGCTGAAATTATCAAATACCCACTGCTCAAAGGTTTAACTCAAGCTGATTTTAAAATTACCATCCTATATGGCGATCAGGACATATACACCAACAGCAAACATTTTGTAATTGATCGTTACCCGACAGCAACTGTCTTTAATGTTGTAAATTCTGGTCATTTACCTTGGTTACATCATTCCCAAGCCTATAAAGATATTTTGAGTAGTCACTATCAATAGTCTCATGAAAACCCTCAGAGATTAAAATAGGGATTTACATTTTGACATTCAAATTGATCACTTTACGGGCACGTTTATGTTCGTACATTTTAAGATCAGCGAACTCGATCAACTTATTCAGTTCCAATGCATCTTCAGGAAAAAACGCC
Source organism: Acinetobacter bereziniae LMG 1003 = CIP 70.12 (assembly GCF_000368925.1). Classification (GTDB taxonomy): domain Bacteria; phylum Pseudomonadota; class Gammaproteobacteria; order Pseudomonadales; family Moraxellaceae; genus Acinetobacter; species Acinetobacter bereziniae. The sequence continues at coordinate 248,649 of NZ_KB849755.1, forward strand.
AATCCGACGCTTGCTCCCATATTCAGTCTAACATTTTCAAATACAAACGGTAGTCCACATGCCTCTACAATACGATTCATCACTTTCTTTGCTAAATCTTGATCACCTAAGCTACTTAAGATTACCGCAAATTCATCACCACCTAAACGTGCCACTAAATCATCTTGCCGAGTAATACTTACAATACGCTTCCCTATTTCCTTTAACGCTTCATCACCTAAACGATGACCATATTGATCATTGATTGGCTTTAATCCATCCATATCAATCATCAATATTCCCAAAAGTTTTTGAGTACGTTTTGCTTTTTCTACCCCTTGTCTTAAACAGTCCAGAAACAAAGCACGATTAGCCAACCCAGTTAAAGTATCTTGCGTTGCTAATTTATATAATTCTTGCGCACCAAATTTCGAAGCATGATACATTGCCGCGGCAATCAACTCCGACATCAGTGTCAATAAATTGATATCGGCGTCTTTAAATGCATTTACACGTTCTGAATAGATTTTTAAAACACCTATCGGTTCATCAGAATGAATCAATGGAACGACAGCCATTGAACGTAAACCAACTCGTCTACATGCCTCTCGATCAACACGCTCATCTACTTCGCTGTCTTTACAATAAAGTGTGCGATTTTGAGCTATACACAACCCAGAAAGGCTAGAATCCATTTTTAAACGTAGACCCAGAAATGCAGTTGCACCATTCGATACAGCACGGTAAACCATATCCCCATGCTCAGCGAGTTCTACAATTGCCCCTTTGGCTTGAGTAATCAGTTGAACTTGTTCAGCCACCAATGTCATTACTGCATTGATGTCTAAACCCAATTTAGCAATTGCCGTCTGTGTTTGAATGACTGAAAGCAATTGCTTGGCTGTTGGTTGTTTCGTTTTAGACATACATCATCCTAGACGAGTTATACAATACAAGAAGAAATACACAGTGATCGCAATACTTCATCAATCATATTTTTCATTTTTGATTAACTGTAAAATATGAACGAAATACAATGAAGATGCATTAAAACTTTGAAACACATCTTATGATGATTCATATTTAAAGTATATTACTGTGCTCACTAAATTCATGATGAAATACTCAATTTAACCTGTATTATTGAGCTGTGTCAGCGTTTGATTAGCAATCATCCGTTATATCAACGTATAATTTAAAATAATGTGATTTCCTTAATATTATCTGAATACTTTTTAATCAAAAACACCAATAAATACTCAATCTGTGCCAGATCATTCAGGATAAACCGTCAAATTTCTTTTAAGATGAAATAAGTTTTAAATATTCAAAGAATAAAGAATAATGAACAAAATGATTGAGCAAGAGGATACCTTATCATCCAAAGCATTGAGCTATTGCTTGTACATTAAATCGAGATATTCTGAGGCTTTAGTTTGACCTTGCTTTGCTGCCGCTTTAAGCCAGTAAATTGCTGTCTGTTTATCTTCGGAAATTCCGAAATTCCCCATAAGCATCATGCCAGTTAAATATTGTCCATCTCTATCACCATTCTCTGCACTTTTTTTAAACCATTTATAAGCTTCTGCATAATTGCGCTTATCACCATCACCTTTGAAGTAAATAGAACCCAGCCGATTGAAAACCTTTGTATTTCCTTTTTCTGCGAGTATTAAATAATAAGGTTCTGCAGAAGCAATATCTTCTCGTTCGAAATAATAATATTGCGCTAATGCATAAATATCTTCATCATTTCCCTTATTGGCAAGTTGCTTGAGTAACTGCTCGATATATTTTTCATCGCGCGGAATAAGATGACGATAATACAACTTGAGTAGATTTCTTTGAGCGTCAGTAACATCTCTTTCGGCAGCAATTTTGAACCATTTTGCGGATTCAAGATAATCTTGTTTGACACCTTTTCCATAAAAATAAATTAAACCTAAATTATGATTCGCCGAACGATGACCCAAGGCTGAAGCCTTTTTATATAGTTCTATTGCCTTTGGTAGGTCCTGTTCAACACCTTGACCAGTCTGCGTTAAATATCCCAAATCAAAAAGTGCTTGTTTTTGGTTCAATGCCGCTTTCTGTTGTATCTCTGTCACATTGATTTCAAGATCAGCTGAATATACAACATTGCTCAATAACATCAGTTTTAAAATTGAAATATATATAAATTTTCTTATTTCCACTCGTACAAACGCATCTCTATATAAGAGTAAAATATGTTAAACAAAAATAAGCGATATTCAAATACTATGAATTGTCTTTTTCCCAAAGTGCAGTTTTACAAACATTCATACTAAAAGCACAACGATAGATATCGCCGCAATGAACTTCAATATGAACTGTCTCTGATCATGTTATAAAAAAGTCCCTCAAAGTCGACACTTATCAATTCAATAAAACAAGTTAAAAACAATCTTTGAATCAAAAATTTGCATTGTATTTCGTTATGTTGGTCGCTTTATGTTTCTGGTTGAAATAGTGCAATGTAAGGTTGTTAAGTGTCTATCAAACTATTTTATGTTTACTACATACCATTATTTGATTTTACTTCTACAGCTCCAGAGGTTGAAGCGTCATATCGTCAATGAATAAGCTTGAATCCTATTACTCAGGACAGCTGTTCACCATTGTATTCTTTAAGGATTCAGGTATTTGTTCAATTCCAAATGCACTGTATAAGCGGTTTATACGCGCTCGATTGCCCTTAAAAGAGCACATTAGCCCAGCAACCTGAGTGATTCGGCTAAATGAAGGATAACGTTCTAAGGCAAGTATTGAACCACGTTCAACTCGATCCCAGTCAATGCTGTTACGCTCTAGGTCAAATGGGTTTCCTCGATCAATAGCCGTAAAAACGATCAGATAATAATACATATCCTGATTTGGACCAGAATTTAAACGCTGGATGTCACCGATCACCTCATTAATCATTCCAGGATAGCCGCCGAGCCATTTCTGATCATTAATCGCGATATAGGTATTATAAATCGGACGATATGAAGGAAATTTTGCAATACCTTCTTTATATGTTGCATAAGCCTCTTTGGCTGCATCAAAATTTTGGTATGATTTTAATAAAGCAACATAATAAAAAGGATCTTTGGAGGCAATGTCTTTATGTTCTTGTAAAAAAGAGATTCGTTGCATTTGTAATTTTATAAAAATTTCAAGGTCATCTTGAGAGACTTCATGGATATAATTTCCACCTCTATAGACCCATGATTTCGCACCCAATAGATAGGCTTGAAACAGATATGGTAAAGGTGATTTAGGCGTTGCCTTTAACCACTCATCAGCAAGTTGCTGTTGTTGTTCCCAAACTGACTCATCCCGTGTTCTATATCTTTCTGTTATTTCAGCAAGTTTCTCTAAATATATGGTATGTCTATTCTTACCATTTAAAAAAATTGCTTCCGACTTTAATTCTTTGGAAATAAGACGATCAAGCGCTTTAAAGTCTTTTTTCGCAAGCAACAACATTATTTCTTCTTTAATAGCTAATGCTTCACTATAAGTATCACCACGAATAATGGTCATTTTTCCAAGTTTTTTATAATCTTGTTCAGTTACATCTGCATAAACAGAACTATTAAAATGGACCACAGCAAGTACAGCTAATAAAATTTTTTTAATCATTGGTAAAATTAATAAGAATCAAGTATAAAAATCTTACCGATATAAATCATATTTTACAACAGCTTGACTCAATATTACTCTGGTAACTTATGACCGCAATGTGGGCAAAAACAGTATTTATTCTTTTCTCTTTCCGCCTCTTCTTCTTTTCTTTCACGAATGAGTTGTAAAACAATGTCACGGGTTTGATCAATAGATAGACCAACTTCTCGGCGAATATTGTCTATTTTTTCTTCATCATGGATAATATCAATCTCACAACTTTGCAATAAATCTCTGAATTTTAATTCTAATTGCTGTTTTCTTAACTCAAGTTCATTGGCTAAACCATTTGCCAAAATACCTGCTGGTAAAGCCGCTAAACCAACGCCAAGAATCGTGATCATTGCGCCCAAAAAACGTCCCAGTGGCGTAATAGGTGTGACATCACCATAACCCACTGTTGTTAATGTTACGACTGCCCACCACATTGAGGCAGGAATAGAACTAAATACTTCTGGCTGTGCTCGTCCTTCCACAACATAGATGCCTGCTGCCGCCATCACGATCATGATCACTAAAATAAAAATGACGGCTTGAAAAGAGCCTTTTTCACGTTCAATTACACGCAACAGAATTTGTAGTGAAATAAAATAACGAGTGAGTTTTAACAAACGCAATAAACGTAAAATCCGCAGGAATCTCAAGTCGATATGTACAAAGAAATTGATATATGCAGGCAAGATTGCCAGCAAATCAATAATTGCGGCCCCACTTGTTACGTAATTCCAGCGAGCTTTCCATTCAGATTCAAAAGGTTCTTTTTCGGCAATACTCCAAAAACGTAAAACATATTCAACCGTGAAAACCACTATGGATATATCTTCAAAAGTATCAAAATAAAGTTGGTACGCTTTATACACATCGTTAATGGACTCTAAAAGTACAGCAATCACATTTCCAATAATCAGAAAAATGAGCGAAAAATTGATCGCACGACTAAACCATGTTTCATAATCATCATTGTGTAGATTGTCATAAACAAATTTTCTGAGGGTGTACCAAGCTGTGAAGCGCATCAATTGTTCTTTATTTTAAAGATGACTCATTTTAATACGGATTGGCTGAATTGCACATCATCATGCCCTGAGCTTTACAAATTTACAGCTTGAACTCAGCAAAAAAGCTTTATTAAAGACATAAATATATTTTCATTATTTCATAAATTTTTATTATATAATCACACGAATTGACGCACTAGATTCAATATAGCGACATAAATATATAATCTTTGAGAAGTCTATAAAGTCTTTTTTAAGCTGACAAATAAGCAGCGGACAGTATCGTTAAAGGCACCCTTCCTCTAAAGATACTATCCGCCAAATCAAAGCCAGTCTCCCAAATGTCTCTGATTTAATAAGTTTATTTTAGCGCTATGTTGAATAGAATGTTTTCCGTATTTTATATAAATCTCTAATTTTTTCGGAATGATTTTTCAAATATCTTTATTTTTTCGAAAATATTTTCTGTGGTACAGCTTATGAATGATAGCCAATACACCTTAGACCGAATTGATCGCAAAATTTTATCGGCACTTCGTCAAGATGGGCGTTTAACTATCGCTCAACTTTCAGAACTTGTTGGACTTTCCTCTTCTCCATGTTGGACTCGTGTTAAACGTCTTGAGTCTTTAAATGTGATTGAAGGCTATACTGCGACAATCAATGCCAAGGCAATTGGGATTAACGAACTCTTTTTTATCGAAATCACCTTAGAACGTCATGATGATGAAATTTTAGAACAATTTAGTGATGCGCTCAGTCAAATGCCAGAAGTGGTTGAAGCACATTTGGTGACAGGAGATTATGATTATTTGGTTAAAGTCGCGGTCAAGAATGCCGAACATTACGAACGTTTTTTACGTAAAAACTTATACTCAATGAAAGGCATTCGTCATACTCGATCTATTTTTGCTTTACGTCCATTAAAATTAGAAAATAAAGCAGACCTGATGCTGATTGAATAGCGAAATTTTAAAGAAGAGTTTAAAAAAATGAGCGATCAAAAACTCTTCTTTGTTCGCTTATTTTTCACACTATTTTAATGAATAAAAACACTAACACCTACAAAAAATAATACTTTAGTCTAAGCATTTTTCGTATAAATATCACACAAATTTACTATTCAAAATTTAATCTGTTTATTTTTTACTCACATCTTTACAAATTTAAAAACAAATTATTTCATATATTTAAATCGTTTACGCAAAAAAACATTACACAAACTAACATTTATGTAACTTTTCTACATTACAATATTATTAAAACTTGATGAAACAGGAAATATATGAAGAGATTTTTTAAATACCTACTGATTGTCATCGGAGTTGTATTTGTTATTGGACTGATCTTTTTATTCAGACCAATTAGCTCTAAAAAAGTGACTACAGCAGCTGATGAACCCGTTGTTGATGTGGTACTTGTCGGTGGCGGTATTATGAGTGCGACATTGGGGACATACCTCAATGAAGTTGAACCTGATTGGACAGTCCAAATGTATGAAAGATTGGATCAAGTGGGTCAAGAAAGTTCTGCAGGATTTAATAATGCAGGTACTGGACACTCAGGCTTTATGGAAATGAACTATACCCCTGAAAAAGACGGTAAAGTTGACATTAAAAAAGCCATTGATACTGCATCACAATTTGAAGTAAGTAAGCAATTCTGGTCATATCAAGTCAAAAATGGTGTCTTAGGTCAACCATCTAGCTTCATTAATCCTGTTCCTCATATTGCCTTTGTTTGGGGCGATAGCGTGAACTACATGAAGAAGCGCTACGATGCAATGCGTCAAAGTCCAATGTTTGAAGGATTAAAATATACTGAGAATCCTGATGAAATCAAACAATGGGCGCCTCTAGTCATGCAAGGTCGTGATGCAAATCAAAAAGTTGCAGCGACACGTATGGATGTAGGTTCAGATGTCAACTATGGTTCAATCACCACACAATTAGTTGATCATTTGAAGAAGCAACCAAACTTCAAGCTTGAAACATCAACTGAAGTAACTGGCATCAGTCAAAATGAAGACAAGACTTGGACTGTATCGTTTAAGAACTTAAAAACCAATCAAGCAAGCCATGTTAAAACTCGCCATGTATTTATTGGTGCGGGTGGTGCTGCAATCAGATTATTGCAGATGACAGGTCTTGAAGAAACCAAGCAATATGCTGGCTTCCCGATCGGTGGTATCTTCTTAATGACAGATAATCCTGCTGTTACAGCACAACATACTGCAAAAGTATATGGTAAGCCTGAGTTAGGTGCACCGCCAATGTCTGTTCCACACATTGATACTCGTTATGTTGATGGTAAAAAATATGTGTTGTTTGGTCCATTTGCCACATATTCAAACAAGTTCCTTAAAAATGGTTCTCAGTTTGATTTGATTGATGCGACCAACAAAAACAATGTCATTCCAATGGCAACCATTGGTGTTGAAAATCTAGACTTAGTGAAGTACTTGGTGAGTCAAGTCGCGATGTCTAAGCAAGATCAGTTCAATGAATTGAAAAAGTATTACCCTGATGCAAAAATTGAAGATTGGAACCTAAGCCAAGCAGGTCAACGTGTTCAAATCATCAAAAAAGCACCGGGCAAACCAGCTACCCTTCAGTTTGGTACTGAAATCTTTAGTTCTAAAGACGGTTCAATCACTGCGTTACTTGGTGCTTCTCCAGGTGCATCAACTTCACCATATATTATGTTGAGTTTGATGGAAAAAGCTTTCCCTGAGCAAGTAAAAGGTAAATGGAATCCTAAGTTGCATGAGATTGTAAAATCTTATCAACAGGATTTAAACAGCAACCCTGCTCTACTGGATCAAGTACGTACTTATACCAGCGCTACTTTGGGTTTAAATTATACACCTACGCGTAAAGCTGCTAATGATGCGACCACAGCAACTCCTGCTGTTGCAAATGCACATTAATTTGCGTTGATTAAAAAGATGAGCTTAGGCTCATCTTTTTTTATGGCTGAATGACTGATTTTGTGCTTTAATATATACAGTATGAGATGAGCCTTATATGAGTATAGCGTGAGTTATACGAGGAGCCCCTGAATAAGGGGCTTTTTAATGCCTACTCAAAAACTTTCTGATTAAGCAAATAGTTATTAAAGAAAATTAAGCTTTACCCAATTGATTAATTTATAAAAGATGAGCAAAAACTTTATTTATTTTCACTGAATCAAATTGATTTAAAACAGATCATTATAATTTTAGAATAATAAAATTTGAATTTAATAATCTACTTATAAAAATAGATTACGAGGATTTATTTTGAATCAAACTATATATCAGTTGTTTTAAGTTATCTTGAATATCTTTGGGTAATTGTATAAATAAAGCATCGATAGGCATCTTATCCCAATTTTCTGAGACATTCTCTTGCTCATCTAAACTTTCAGCCAATAAGAATAGTTGTGCGACAGAACAATTAAAAGCTTCCGCAAGGTATTGGAGTATTGCAGGACTGTACCCTTGATTGCCATTCTCAAGATTGGAAATGTTACTTTTTGAAGTATTGGAAAAATCGGCTAATTGCTGTTGAGTCCAGCCCTTCCGTTTTCGCAAATAACGTATTGCATGACCTATATCCATTCCTTGATATTAGCTTAACAAAGTATCCTAAGCGTATTGCAATGCAATATATTGTGCATCAAAAGTATTGTTTTACAAAACAAGAGTTTTGCAATACAATACCCACTCATTCACTAAAATTTAGAAAAATGATGAAGCATTCAAATATTGTTAAAAATATTTCTACAGATTTAGCCGATGTTATTATTATCATTCAAACAGCACTTGAAAATTATTTAATTGATTTAAGTATAAAAGTAGTGAATAAAGAAGAGCTTGATTATTTTTGTACAGCATTATTATTTACCATTTGTTCAAATAGTATCAGTGATACGAATAAGCAATTTGTATTAACTCAATTTGAAAATCCAGAATATGCAGATATTAAGATTGATTATTATTCTCAATATTTCAATCCAAATGCAACCTTATTTATAGATGATCAACAGATCTACCCTATGCTATTGGCATTTTTTGACTCTATCAATACTGATTTTGACCCACTAAATATTAATTCGATTATTGTTATTTTGAATTTTAAAAAGATGATGATGAATATTATAAAAAAGTATAGTTAACGATTTTCATTCGAATCGATGAAACTGATTATTTCATATTTGAAATAGAATATTTGATATCTCAAATAGTTATAGATTAATTATAATAAGGTACATTTTACACTTAATATTTTAAAAAAATTTTATACTCCAAAATGTAAAACATATAATTGTCCATTTGAATCAATGACTTTTTTAAAACATTCAGCTATTTTTTTAAATTGATCGATAATATCATCTCGTTGATAGGTTAATTTTTCTTGTTTTAAACTATTTCTGACAATTCGACATTCCTTACTTTCACTAAACGGATCTTCATCATCTGCAAGTTGATAAGAATAACCACCATTTAGTTTTAAAGTTTCTGTTGAGAGTTTAAGAATATCCACGATATGTACAAATAAATCATATGCTTGTTGAGCCCCATCAATGTCAATAATAGTTACACCATAAAGATTTAATCCCATATGTCTTATTTCCATCGATGGATTATAAGCAGGTATCCATTGTAAAAAATCATAAAAATACAGAATAAGATCATCATGAATTGAAACATCATAAGGTACTTTATTTATTACATTCATATAATCTTGATATGTATATATTTCTTTATTTGAAACAACAAAATCGTGAACTAGAGCCATTTTTCACCTTTTTATACAAGATTTATGCAATTTTTTTAATCTCATTGTCTAAACTGTTCTTCTCATTCTATTTAAGTCAATCATATCTATAAGCGCTTATATAAACTAAGGGCTGAATAATCAGCCCTTAGTTTTAACTCAATTTAATTTATTTTTCAAAAAATTAGCTTAATTGAGCAGCAGCAATTTTCTTCGTATCGATGTCTTTAGCAGCATCTGTATACTCGCCCATCTTATCGAAGTTCAAGTATTGATAGATGTCAGCAGACATGCTGTCGATTTGAGCAGCATATTGTTGATACTCTTCTGGAGAAGGTAATTTACCAAGCACCGCAGCAACAGATGCAAGCTCAGCAGAAGCTAAGTAAACATTTGCGCCTTGACCTAAACGGTTCGGGAAGTTACGTGTAGAAGTCGATACACAAGTCGTGTTTGGAGCTACACGTGCTTGGTTACCCATACATAATGAACAACCAGGCATTTCAGTACGCGCGCCAGCTTTACCATAGATGTTATAGAAACCTTCTTCCATCAATTGATGCTCGTCCATACGTGTTGGTGGAGCCAACCATAAACGAGTAGACAATGAACCACCAGGTACTTTATCAAGTAATTTACCAGCAGCACGGAAGTGACCAATGTTAGTCATACACGAACCAACGAATACTTCGTCAATCTTAACGCCTTGAACATCAGAAAGAAGTTTAGCGTCATCTGGATCGTTCGGGCAGCAAAGAACTGGTTCTTTAATGTCAGCAAGATCAATTTCATACACTTTCGTATATTCAGCATCAGCATCAGCTTTAAGAAGTGATGGATTCGCTAACCATTTTTCCATGTTCTCAACACGGCGCGCCATAGTACGTGCATCGCCATAACCTTGAGAAATCATCCACTTCAACATCGTGATGTTAGAGTTCAAGTATTCAGCAACTTTCGCTTCAGAAAGCGTGATTGAACAACCAGCAGCAGAACGTTCAGCAGAAGCATCAGAAAGTTCGAATGCTTGTTCTACAGTTAAGTCAGTTTCCATTTCTGTTAAGTCGATTTCTAAGATACGACCAGAGAAAATGTTTTTCTTACCTTTTTTCTCTACAGTTAAGTCACCAGCTTGGATTGCATAGTAAGGAATCGCATGTACAAGGTCACGTAGCGTGATACCAGGTTGCATTTTACCTTTGAACTTAACAAGCACTGATTCAGGCATATCAAGTGGCATAACACCCGTTGCAGCAGCGAAAGCGACTAGACCAGAACCTGCAGGGAAAGAAATACCGATTGGGAAACGAGTATGTGAGTCACCACCAGTACCAACAGTATCTGGAAGAAGCATACGGTTTAACCAAGAGTGAATAATACCGTCACCTGGGCGTAAAGAAACACCACCACGGTTCATGATGAAATCAGGAAGCGTGTGTTGCATTTGAACGTCAACTGGTTTTGGATATGCCGCAGTGTGACAGAAAGATTGCATGACGAGGTCAGCAGAGAAACCTAGGCAAGCCAAGTCTTTCAATTCGTCACGTGTCATCGGACCTGTTGTATCTTGAGAACCAACAGTAGTCATCTTAGGTTCACAGTAAGTACCTGGACGAACACCTTGACCTTCAGGAAGACCACAAGCGCGACCAACCATTTTTTGAGCTTGAGTAAAGCCTTTACCCGTATTCTCAGGTTGAACTGGAGTACGGAATAAAGTTGAAGGAGCAAGACCGAGAGCTTCACGTGCTTTCGCAGTCAAACCACGACCCACGATCAAGTTGATACGACCACCAGCACGTACTTCGTCTAGAAGAACTGGCGTTTTCAACTCAGATTCAGCAATTTGATCACCCGCTTTGAACGCAGTAACTTTTGCAGCAGCATGATCAATCTTAAGAACGATTTCATCGCCCATGTTCATGTTAGCAACATCAATTTCTACAGGTAATGCACCAGCATCTTCCATAGTGTTGAAGAAAATTGGTGCAATTTTAGAACCTAAGCAGTAACCACCGTCTTTTTTGTTCGGGATGTGAGCAATCTCATCACCAAAGAACCAAAGCACAGAGTTTGTAGCAGACTTACGAGAAGAACCTGTACCGACAACATCACCAACATAAGCAACTTGATTGCCTTTCGCAATAAGTTCTTTAATTTGGTTGAGTGGACCAACTTCACCTGGAACTTCTGGGTTAATACCATCACGAACGTTTTTCAACATTGCATTGGCATGTAATGGAATATCTGGACGGCTCCAAGCATCTTGCGCTGGAGACAAATCATCAGTATTTGTTTCGCCAGTAACTTTGAAAACAGTCAGTTTGATTTCTTCAGGAACATCTTTACGGCTAGTGAACCACTCAGCATCAGCCCAAGATTGCATCACTGCTTTCGCATTTACGTTACCCGCTTTCGCTTTATCAGCAACATCATGGAATGCATCAAATACAAGAAGTGTTTTCTTCAATGCTTCTGCAGCTAATTCAGCAAGTGCTGCATCATCAAGCAATTCAACCAAAGGAGCTACGTTGTAACCACCAAGCATAGTACCTAGTAAGTAAACCGCGCGTTCTTTAGAAACTAATGGAGAAGTCGTTTCACCTTTAGCCACAGCAGTTAAGAATGCTGCTTTTACATAGGCTGCTTGGTCAACACCTGCTGGAACACGGTTTTCAAGCAAATCTACTAAAAATGCTTCTTCGCCTGCTGGTGGATTTTTTAATAATTCAACCAAGTCAGCAGTTTGAGCATCGTCAAGTGGCTTCGGTGGGACTCCGAGTGCGGCACGTTCTGCAACGTGTTGGCGGTAAGCTTCTAGCACGGTGTTATTCCTCTTTTTAAAAATTTACCTGTGAATTCCTGCTTATAAAAGCTTCACAGGCAATATGGACTGTCAAATTTTACTAAAAATCAAGCCAAAAGTTAATGCAAAGAGCGTATTAATTCGTGATGCCCATTATTTTATAAATAAATACTCATCACTTTTCTGCGCAGCTGAGTCTGTATTTGCATCGATTTTGCATTTAACGCTATTTTTTAGAACAGGCACAAAAAATTATAAAAAAATAATTTTGTAAAATACTGACTTGAAAAAGTCTTTTACATTCACTTGAGCTTGTTTCATACATAAAAAAGGCAACTGATGTTGCCTTTTTTTGCAGCTTAAGTACATTCCACCTTAGTGGACTGTTGTACTGTTTGTATATTTTTGAAATTCTGTTCGACAGCCTTCGAATTTCATCTGAACCTCATCCTCATGCAACATGACATGATCAGCACAAGCAAAAGAAATTTTGACTTGATATAATTTTGCTTGTTCATCGATAAGGTCTTGGAAAAAAACTTGATCGCCTAAACTCAGTACATAATGGCTTCCACTAATCACAGCCACACCTTGTTCATCTTCTAAGAGCAAATCGGCATTATGCAAATATGCAACAACTTCCATGGCACACTCCTCGACTTTTTTTGTTTTCTATTTCTATATTTTATATATGCTTTTCAATTTTTATGCTAATCATTTTTTGTGACGAGCTGTGTGAAATACAACCATATTTCTGATAACTCAAGCTAAAAAAGACCGTCATTAGACGGTCTATATAAAGTCTGGCTAAATTAAGATATAGGACACTCAAACGCATGCATATATTGACCATTCACCATCCGTGATTCTAATTTACACAAGTCATATTCTTTCATGGTATCTAGATCCAGCATATAACCCGCTTTTTGAGCTTTGAGCATCGCTTCTAATGCTTTGTTTTCATCTCTTTTTACACCTTTACCACGATAGTAAGCATCGCCCAAAAATAAATTCGCGCTCATATCTCCAGCTTGTTCAGCTTTGGAAAAATAATCAAAGGCTTTTTTAGCATCTTTTTTGACATATTCGCCTTTAGCATAAATCAGTCCCAAATTAATCGCCGACTGCACGCTACCACGTTCACTTGCTTGATCCAACATTTGGATACCCTTTTGAACGTCTCTTTTAGTACCTACAGCTTGATAATACATCCAACCAAGATTACCCAATGCGTCCACATCGTTACGTTGTGCAGCTCGCTCAGTCCATTTAAAAGCCAATTCAGGGTTTTGTTCAACATATTCATTCTCAGAGCCATATAAACCACCAAGAATAGCTTGTGCTTTAACATCTCCCTGTTCTGCCGAAAGTGTCAGAAAGTTAATACCTGCTTTAATATTTTGTGGAACAACATCTCCTTTATATAGCATCTCCCCGTACATTTTTTGGGCAATTGCTAATCCACCTTCCGCAGATTTTTTTAAATACACGATTGCCTTATCTGTATCTTGTTGTACCCCTCTACCTTGTGCATAAGCTGAAGCTAAATTAAAAGCACCAGTAGTGTCACCATGGTCAGCAGCATAAGTCAATAATTCTGCAGCTTTCTTCTCATCTTTAGCAACAGCATCACCACGTGCATATAATGTAGCAAGATTGACATAAGCAAATATTTCACCTTTATCCTTGGCTTTATTTAAAAACGCTACTGCTTTTTGGTTGTCTTGAGTTACACCATCACCTTTGTAATATAACCAGCCCATCGCATTCAAAGCCAAAGGATAATCCTGTTGAACAGCTTGATTGAGATAGCGTAGTGCTAGGGCTGGATCTTGGTTTTTATAAAACAAAAAAAGTTGGTATTGCGCCTTGGCTTGCCCCTTGTCTGCTTGCGTTTTTAGTTGTGCAATATCAGGCTTGGTTGCTTGAACTTGTTTTGTCACGGTTTTGCTTTCTTCAGCTTGACTCATGACTGAAAAAGCCAAGAAAAATGAAAGTAAAGAAATTTTTGATATAGATCGTTTATTAGACATGATTAAACTCAGTGTTCATTGACTATAATTATTAGAAAGGATGTAATTTAAATGATAAAAAACCGTCCCTTAGAACGGTTTATAATCTGGCATTTTTTTGGGGTCATGTGGTGTATTGACACACTGTTCATACGCTTCATTTTTAAATTTTGCTTGGATTGCATCTTTATCTGCTTTTAATTCAGCATCAGGCAATGCATAAACTTTTTCCAAATACTCTAGTACAAAACCTTTCGTGGTTGGATCAGTCACTTTATTGGCATATTCAAGTGCTTCTTTCTTGGTAATACCATTTTGACGATCTAAAGTAATTGAACGTGCCGCATTACCAATACTGGTGCAATAACCTTTCCAAATTTCTTCGGGCGTTGCAGGTTTTTTTTCAGCACAACCGACCATCAATAAAACAGTGCTTAGCGCACCCAAAATTATGAATTTCTGCATTAAAAAATCTCCAATTCATGACTATGATACTGAATTTTTCAATAAATTGGAGGCTTTATTCTATTCAAGTTACATTCCACGCCAATCTACACGTGCATTGCGTTCAGTGGCATAAATTCTTTTCACATACTGACCAAGCGGTAACTCAAGTAAATATTGGCTAAAATCTACAAACTCCTGAGAAATATGCTCAGCATACTCCTTTTCCCATGGTGTTGAGTCGAGCTCTAATAACGGCGCTAACATGGCACATACTGAAATATCAGCCAAACTAAAACGATCGCCAACAAAATAGCGACAACCATTTTCAATCAAAGTTTTATTTAAACTGGCTATGGTCAAGTCAAGATTATATTTAGACTCTTCTACCTTTTCTTGATCAAGTTGATAACTTTTAGAAACCAAGGTTTTGAGTATAGGTTTTGAAATCTTTTCAAACTGACGTAAATAGCCTTTTTCGCCAATCATAATTTCTAAAGGCTCATCACCTTCTGCCAATGCATGAGCCAATCCCCAACGGCGCACGTGTATACCCAATTCATTGGCAATTTGATCAATTTCAAGTGTTTCAGCCCGCCATTTAGGGTCAATACGAATTAAGCGATGTTCAGGGTACATTTCATCAAGATACAAGGCGATTTGCGTAGAGCCAGCAATAAACTGTTCACCATCTTTTAAAATGGGTAATTTATTTTGTCCGGTTTTTAACTGTGCAAAAGCACGATGTACGCCTGGTATTAAATTCTGCGCAACAAAATCCAATTCTTTATGATCGAGCAACCAACGTGCTTTTTCACAGTAATGTGAGAGTGGGAATTGGTACAACGTACGCATGTAATCTCCAAATTATTTTTTTAATTAAAGGCTTAGCCAACCTAAAACAATAGGATTTAATCCTGAGTAATTCTCTGTACTTTAGACATTCATTGCTTGAATTACAATGTACTTTTTACATCAATCGCTCGTCATATGACCCAATGCTTATTCAACGGTTATATCTGTTTCTTTAGTCTTTATTCAGCTTTTGAATAAAGACACTGGAATAGATTAAAAAACAATCTTATGAATTACAAATTAAATATTATATTTCAATTACTTATATTATCTTGTTTTTTAAAATACTATGCTTTTTTTCTATTTAAGATAATTTTTCATAAATTAAGCATAATACTTCGTTTAATTTTTCTCACAATATTGCTTAGCGTTTTGGTATCTATAGAAAGGTGCCGATATGTCTAGTTTGAATTCTTCTACCTCAGCCACAGTGATCCAAAATGATCAACAGGCGATTAATGCAGCTTACCAAGTTGCTGATTTTGCTTTGGTAGAACGAAATATACGTGATCAACAACGAATTTTACCTGTTGATGTCATCCAAGAATTAAGCCACAAAGGATTAGGTGGTATCCGTATTGCAAAAAAATACGGTGGTGCTCAAGTTTCCAATAAAACGCTGGCACATGTTTTCCGCATTTTATCTAAGGCAGATGCCAGTGTTGGTCAGATTCCCCAGAACCAATTTGGTTTGTTAAATGCCATCGAAAACATTGCCAGTGAATCACAAAAACAATTTATTTATGCTGAGATTTTAAAAGGTAAACGTCTTGCCAACGGTGGTCCTGAACGCAACAGCAAAGATACCAAAACGATAGAAACGCGCTTAGATCAGGTAAATGGTCAATATATTTTGAATGGCGAGAAATTTTATTCAACAGGTTCATCATTTGCAGATTGGCTCGCAATACGTGCAATCCATCCATTGGGGCATACTGTTCTCACCATTATCAATGCCCAAGCTCAAGGTGTCGAAATAGCAAATGATTGGGATGGTTTTGGTCAACGCACCACTGCAAGTGGTACTGTCCGTTTAAAAAATGTGGTGGTCAGCCCTGAACTAATCATGGACGAAAAGCCACTTGCAGATGCCTCAAAGTATCGTGGTGCTTACTCTCAATTGATTCAAGTCGCCATAGATGTGGGAATTGCTGAAGCAGCTTTTGCCGATACATTGTCTGCAATCCATAAAGCTCGTCCAATCGTAGATGCAAATGTCGAAAAAGCCAGTTTTGAAACTTATACATTACAAGAAGTCGGCAAGCTCAATATTTTACTGGATGCGGCCATTTTACTCTTAGACGAAGCTGCCGAATATTTAGATCAGTTAGATGCCCAAGACATCGTCACACCAGAACAAGCCAGTAAAGCATCCATTATTGTGGCTGAGGCAAAAGTATATGCCAATGATGCTGCATTACAGATTTCTGAAAAACTTCTTGAATTGGGCGGTAGCCGTTCTAGTTTATCTATTCATAACCTTGATCAACATTGGCGAAATGCTCGTGTACATACCTTACATGACCCTGTTCGTTGGAAATTACATGCCATCGGCAACTACTACTTAAATGGCACACAAGATCAACGGCATGCTTGGATTTAAGTAGTAATTCAAAACATTCATTCAGGGGAAATATATGAGCACTTATCAAAATATCAGTAAAACATTAGATCATCCAAATCACGCATTCGCCAAAGCGCATATCATTAAAAGTGATGCAGAGGCCTTAGAGATTGCAGAAAAACTAAGTCAACAATTTAAGCAAGATGCGATTTTACGTGACGCTGAACGCCTGTTACCTTTTGAAGAAATTGAGGCTTTCAGTCAGTCAGGATTGTGGGCAATCACTGTACCAAAACAATATGGGGGCGCTGAGGTATCCAGCCATACTGTTGCCAAAGTCATTGCTTTGTTCAGTGGTGTGGATGGCTCTATCGGTCAAATTCCACAAAACCATTTTTATGCTTTAGAAGTATTACGCAATACAGGTACAGCACAACAACAACAAAAGCTTTATCAGGAAGTGCTTGAAGGTGCTCGCTTTGGTAATGCTTTGGCAGAATTTAAAACCAAAACGGCAGCACAAAAGCATACCCAAATCAGTCAAACTGAACATGGCTATGTGGTCAATGGTGAAAAATTTTATTGCACTGGTAGCCTTTTTGCACATCGTATCCCGACATTGGTACGAGATGCTGAGGATCGAGAATATCTGGCTTTTATTTCAGCAGATGCCCAAGGTTTACAACGAATCAATGATTGGTCTGGTTTTGGGCAAAAAACAACGGGCAGTGGCACGGTCAAATTTAATCAAGTTTTTGTTGAATCTGAAAATGTTATTCGTTTTGACACTGCCTTCTCAGAACCAACCTTAGTTGGTCCATTTGCGCAAATCATGCATGCAGCGATAGAGACTGGGATTGCTCGTGCAGCATTTGAAGAAACCATTGAGCGTATAAAAAAAGCACGTGCGTGGATTGATGCCAATGTAGAACGTGCCGATCAAGATCCTCTAACTATTTTTGAATTAGGACGTGTAGCTGCTGATGTACGTGCGAGTGAAGTTTTATTAAAACAAGCTGCTCAATCGATTGACCAAGCCAAGCCTCACCCAACAGAAGAAAACATTGCCAAAGCATCGATTGATGTTGCAAAAGTCCGAGCACATAGTACTGAAACCGCTTTAAAAGCATCCTCAAAATTAATTGAACTTGCAGGAAGTCGTGGAAGCCAACGTGCAGATGGTTTAGATCGATACTGGCGCAATGCACGCGTACACACTTTACATGATGCATCACGTTGGAAATATTTCTTTATTGGAAACTATGTACTCAACAACATCCTTCCACCACGCAGAGGGACATTGTAATGACAAATGCATCTCAAAAAGCAGCCGATAAAAAGAAAATCTTACTTAATGCCTTCGATATGAACAGTGTTGGTCATATTAATCATGGTTTGTGGACGCATCCCCGTGATGAATCACATCGTTTTAATGAGCTGAATTACTGGACAGACCTAGCCAAAACATTAGAACAAGGTTTATTTGATGGTTTATTTATTGCTGATATTACGGGGGTCTATGATGTGTATCAGAATGGAATAGATTTAACCTTAAAAGAATCTATCCAATTGCCAAGTCATGATCCCTCTACCCTGATTTCTGCAATGGCAGCAGTGACTCAAAATCTAGGTTTTGGCGTCACCGTGAATTTAAGTTATGAAACGCCTTACCAATTTGCACGGCGTTTCGCTAGTTTAGATCATCTCACACAAGGTCGTATTGGCTGGAATATTGTGACTGGTTATTTAGACAGTGCTGAGCGTTTAATTGGGCAAAAAGGTCTAAAAGATCATGACTTACGTTATGAACAAGCTGAAGAGTTTTTAGAGCTGTGCTATAAGTTTTGGGAAGGCTCTTGGGAAAATGATGCCATACAGAAAGACAAGCAAAAGCGTATTTTTACCGATCCCAAAAAAGTACATCAGATCAATCATCATGGTCGCTTTTATCAAAGTCAGGGCGTATTTCAAGTTTCACCTTCTCCACAACGTACTCCTGTCCTGTTCCAAGCGGGTGCTTCTCCGCGTGGGCTAGCGTTCTCGACTCGACATGCTGAATGTGTATTTATTGGTGGTGATCAACCTGCAAAGATCAAACAGCAAGTGGATAAAATTCGTGAACTGGCAATACAACAAGGGCGTGATCCGCAAGACATTAAAATCTTTGTCGGCATTACTGTTGTCACTGCGGAGACAGATCAACTGGCACAACAAAAGTTAGCTGAATATGCCAGTTATGCAAGCCCCGAAGCAGGTCTAGCACATTACTCTAGCTCAGTCGGCATTGACCTTTCACAATATGCAGATGATGAAGCTGTTCCTTATCGTCAAACCAACAGTATTGCTTCAGTCAACAATAAGTTTAAAGAAAATAAGATCACACCAAATGATCTTAAAGCACAACACCAATTGGGTGGACGTTATCCATTGATTGTCGGAAGTGGCGAAACCATTGCAGAAAAACTGATTCAACTATTAGATGAAACAGGAATTAATGGTTTTAATCTCACCCGTACTGTAGCACCAGAATCCCATCAAGACTTTATAAAATGGGTCATTCCACAACTGCAACAACGTGGTCGGTTTAAAACGCAATATGAGAATGGCACTTTACGCAACAAAATCTTTAATCAGGGTGATTATTTAAATCAACAACATCCTGCTTCTGCTTTTCGATGTCAAAACTCAAAACATAACAACAGCATCGAAATAGACAACCTACATCCACAAACTGTCTAAACATCATTGATTTAAATTATTGACTTTAAGGGGTGTCACATGACACAAACAAACTTGCCAACCAATGGCAATCCATCTCCAAGAAACACGACCAAGAATAAATTTATTTTACTCGGCGTGATTGTTATTGCGGTGATTGCAGGACTTTTTTATTGGAACCAACATAAAAAAACAGGTTCAGCAGAAATCACGATCGGTATTAGTCCACCATTCGCTAAGCCCTTGCTCGTTGCAGCAGAAGAAGCAATGAAACAAGGTATTCGCATTAAGCTGGTTGAATTTTCTGACTGGAATACACCCAATATTACCTTGAATCATGGTGATATAGATGCAAACTACTTCCAGCATCAGCCATTTCTAAGCAATGCTTTAAAAGAAACAGGCTTTAAACTCAAGCCGATTGCAACAGGTGTGGCAACGCATGTTGGTTTATATTCTAAAAAATATGATTCCTTGGCGGCAGTACCTAACAATGCACGTGTGGTTATCCCCAATGACCCTGTAAACCAAGGTCGTGCCCTATTACTTTTACAGCAAGCCAAGCTGATTAGCTTAAAAGATCCAAATAATCATTTATCCAACTTACAAGACATTACGGCGAATCCAAAGAATTTTAAATTTATTGAAGTTGAAGGACCGCAGACTGCGCGTGCGGTAGATGATGCAGATTTGGTATTTAGTTATCCGCTCTATTTACGTTTGGCAAAAACCATCGATCCCAATAAAGCATTATTACTTGATGATAATACCAATACTCGTTATGCGATTTTGTTTGTGGTCAAAGATGACTATGAACAACAACATCCTGACAAGGCAAAACAACTCAAAGAATTCATTAAGATTTATCAAACTTCTGACAAAGTCAAACAAGCTTTAAACGATGATATTGGTGAAAACTTATGGTTCGCAGGTTGGAAATAAGGAAACGTTCATGTCTCAAATTTCCAAACTTAGTCATAAAAATCTATGGATTGGTCTTGCTGTTGTGGTCATTATATTCGGGCTATTTGGCTATCGATATGTAAAAAACCAGCAGAAAGAAAATGTTTTAACCATTGGTATCAGTCCTCCCTATGCAGAACTACTCCAAACAGTTGCCAATGAGGTCGAGAAAGATGGCATTCATGTCAAACTGGTTGAATTCTCAGATTGGCAAGCGCCCAATGTTGCGGTTCAAAACCGTGACATTGATGCTAACTTTTTTCAGCAAAGCGTCTTTTTAAAAAATGCGATTAAACAAACCAACTATGACTTACATGCTTTCGGCACTGGAAGCGGGAGTCATGTTGGTCTGTACTCGAAACAGTACAAGTCTTTAGATGCCTTGCCACAGCATGCGCGTGTAGTGATTCCTAGTGATCCCGTAAATTCTGCACGTGCCTTAATTCTGCTCCATCGTGCTGGGCTGATTCAGATCAAAGATATCAATAACGAACTTTCAACTTTACAGGATATTGTTTCAAACCCTAAGCAATTGAAGTTTATAGAAGTTGAAGGTCCTCAAACGGCGTTAGCATACGATGATGCGGACCTCATCTTTGGTTTTCCCCATTACCTCAATATGGCAAAAAAAGCAGACCCACATAGCGCACTGTTTTTAGATCCGATTGATAAAAAATACGCCATCCTTTTTGTCACACGTCGTGACTATCAAGATAAAAACCAAAAGTTAGAGAAATTTATTCAAGCTTTCCAAAACTCACAACAGGTTCGAAATATTTTAGATAAAGATTTCGGCAAAGATATGTGGTTTGCAGGCTGGAAATAAGGAGCATAGAAATGGTGAGTTTCGGTTCACAGGTTGACTTTTCAGTCCCTCATATCAAAATCCGTGATTTAAATAAGTTTTATGCAGGTCAAGACCAAAAAATTCATGCATTGAAAAATATCAATCTCGATATTCCTCAAGGCAAAATTTTCGGCATCATCGGCAAAAGTGGCGCAGGTAAGTCTTCACTTCTTAGAACATTGAATGGTCTGGAAAGCATTTCTGAAGGAAGCATCCATATCCATCAACAGAATTTGGCTGAATTGAGCCATGCAGAATTGATTCAAACACGTCAAAGAATTGGCATGATCTTTCAACATTTTAATTTAATGTCCGCGAAGACTGTTTGGGACAATGTGGCATTGCCCTTGAAAATCGCCCAAGTTAATAAAGCCGAAATCGAAACACGCGTCAACGAAGTTTTAGCGCTGGTTGGATTAAGCAATAAAGCCTATAACTACCCTTCACAATTATCTGGTGGTCAAAAACAACGTGTTGGTATCGCTCGTGCATTGGTGCATCATCCTGAAATTTTACTTTGTGATGAAGCAACATCCGCACTTGACCCTGAAAGCACTTCAGTTGTGCTGTCTTTATTGAAAAAAATCAATCGTGAATTGGGTATCACCATTGTTTTAATTACCCATGAAATGCAAGTGATTCGTGAAATTTGCGATCAAGTGGTGGTGATTGAACATGGAGAAATCGTTGAATCAGGTCAAGTCTGGTCTGTGTTCTCTAAGCCTGAGCAAAAAATTACCCAAGAATTGTTAAACTTAGAGCAACTTGATTTACCTTTTGGTCTTGTTGATGAACCTCAATCCGATTCAACACATAGTATTTTAAAACTACGCTACGAAACAGATCCTAAAAACTCTCCAGATCTAGTACAGGTTTTTCAAGCATTTGAAGCATCTGTTCATTTATATCAAAGCCATATCGACAGTATCCAAAATCACTTGATTGGTACATTGATTGTAGGTACTGCGCAAATCGATATAGACCTTGCCGCATTGCAAGAAAAACTAAAACTTCGTATTGCACAAATAGAGGTACTGGGCTATGCAAGACCAACTCATTGATTTATTGATCACAGGGACAATTGACACCCTACTAATGGTGGGTGTTTCTGCTTTTATTGCCTTTTTAATTGGATTGCCTCTCGCAGTTGTGTTAGTGAATACATCGGAGCAAGGGATTTATCCCTCTAAAAAGATCAACCATGCTTTAGGCACAGTGATCAATATTACCCGCTCTGTTCCCTTTCTTATTTTGATGGTTGCACTTATTCCTTTAACCCGTTGGATTGTTGGAACAAGTTATGGGGTATGGGCTGCTGTTGTTCCATTGACGTTAGCGGCAACTCCATTTTTTGCTCGTATCGCTGAAGTAAGTTTACGTGAGGTTGATCAAGGCTTAATTGAAGCAGCACAGGCGATGGGCTGTAACCGTAAACAGATTGTTTGGCATGTGCTTTTACCTGAAGCATTACCAGGAATCGTAGCTGGTTTTACGGTTACTATTGTCACCATGATTAACTCGTCAGCGATTGCTGGTGCAATTGGTGCAGGTGGATTGGGTGATATTGCATACCGCTATGGTTATCAGCGTTTTGATATGCAAATGATGTTTGCTGTGATCGTGGTTTTAGTTGCGTTGGTCATGCTTGTTCAGGCATTTGGTGACAGTCTGGCAAATCAATTGGATAAACGGAAGATTTAAAGAATGATTGATCATTTTTGAAACTATGCTGGTTGTATATGGCGTGTAGAGGTACAACTGTACCTCTGATTCGATTGAACATTAATTCACTACATATCTACGCTGATAAGCTGATTGTTTTGCGCAATAAAAACTCGATTTATAATTAAAAAACGACCACAGCTATAAATAGACATGATCTGTTTAAAAACTTATAGCGCGTAGACCTGACTTTGTCACGGCTTTCATGTAAAATCACTGGCAATTTTTATATAACACTTTGTGAGTCTTTTCATGGGTTTTAATTGCGGTATTGTCGGCTTGCCGAACGTGGGTAAATCTACTCTTTTCAATGCATTGACTAAAGCTGCTATTGCTGCGGAAAACTTCCCATTTTGTACGATTGAACCGAATACAGGTATTGTTCCAGTACCAGATCCACGTTTAGACAAATTAACTGCCATTGTAAAACCGCAACGTGTCATTCCAACAACAATGGAATTCGTTGATATTGCAGGCTTGGTTGCAGGTGCGTCTAAAGGTGAAGGTTTAGGTAACCAATTTCTTGCAAACATCCGTGAAACTGATGCGATTGCACACGTTGTTCGTTGTTTTGAAGATGAAAACGTCATCCATGTAAATGGTAAAATTGATCCATTAGATGATATTGCAACGATCAATACTGAACTTGCTCTTGCTGACTTGGAAACCGTCACTAAAGCAGTTACTCGTTTAGCAAAATCAGCAAAAGGTGGCGACAAAGAAGCTGTTGCAACTAAAGCGGTGCTCGACAAAATCTTACCATTGCTTGATGAAGGTAAACCTGCACGTGCTGCTGATTTAGATGATGATGAGCGTAAGCTTGTTCGTGGTTTTGGTTTAATGACTTTAAAACCAACCATGTATATTGCAAACGTTGCAGAAGATGGGTTTGAAAACAATCCACATCTTGAAGCTGTGAAAAAGTTAGCTGCTGAAGAAAATGCAATTGTTGTTCCACTTTGCAACCAAATCGAAGCTGAAATTTCACTTTTAGATGATGAAGATCGTGCAGAATTTCTTGAAGCCTTAGGCATGGAAGAACCAGGTCTTAACGTGGTGATCCGTGCAGGTTATAGCTTATTGGGCTTACAAACTTACTTCACCGCTGGTGTACAAGAAGTTCGTGCTTGGACTGTAAAAGTGGGTGCAACTGCTCCTCAAGCGGCTGGTGTAATTCACACTGACTTTGAAAAAGGCTTCATCCGTGCAGAATGTATTGCTTATGATGACTTCATTCAATTCAATGGTGAAAATGGTGCAAAAGAAGCAGGTAAATGGCGTCTAGAAGGTAAAACATACATCGTTCAAGATGGCGATGTATTGCACTTCCGTTTTAATGTTTAAAACGCTTTAATACCTTGATTAAACAGGTTGAAGCTATCTTCAACCTGTTTTTTATTGCTTCAACTTTCATCAAGTTCTGTGATGATCATTTCAAAATGCATATAAAGATATTTAATCTTTCTTTATCGTGATTCAGACCTATAAGAATATTCATCGATTTCTAGGTTGAATATTGTTGTCTTTAATAATCTTAACAATTGAATATAAGACACTTCTTCTCACATGGAGGTCACCATAACTACCTTGATGATCAAAGCCTTCCATTTGAAATACTTGTTTGATCCCATTGTGTTTAGTTGGTGATATTGGAGCAACACCTGAAAAAAATGGAACTGTTCCATCCCCATATAAATTCTTATTGGAAATCGTAAATTTTCCATATTTTCCACTGGCTAAGCGAATATATCTAAACCCATTATTTGGAATAAAGTTTTTATCAAAGTACTCTTTCCTCTCCTTTTTGTCTTTGATCTGCTTCATCTGTGCAAGCACTTGGTTATTTTTATTTTCAATTTCCTGACCATTCACACGTGGTAAGGTTTGTAGTTGGGTTTGGTTTAAACCTGTCAAAGGTCGATCTAGACTCCAGTGTAGTGTACCGTAAGTCAAGTTTTTGGGGTCAGCACCAAAATGCACATAGGTATGGGGATGGTAATGTGTTGCAATAGATTTATGAAATTTTTGAACTCCATCAATTAATATATTAAACATAGCTCTAGGAGAACCAACAGGATATTTTTTATCAAGTGGATTAATCAGTTCATCTTTGACCATTTCCCACCAGACATTGTGGGCTTTATAGATTTCTTTATAAGGATCGGCTTTAGGCAAATTGACAACATGGATGGTGCCTTTTTCATCGGTACCCCGTAAACTCAACCAAAATGGCGTTGTTGTTTTGTCTTTTTTGATAATACGATAGTCTTTACTGGGTAAAAGCTCTAAGCCACCTTGAGAGTTCGATAAAACAGCAGTTACATGTTCTGTATTTTTCCCTAAAACCAATACTGCTAAGACATCTTTTACGCCACTTCCTTCAATCGAACCTGCAACCAAGCGACGATAAACAGCAGGTGCACCCACAGTGGGCATCACCCCATGGATAATCCCTGCAATATCTTCACCCATTTTTGTGGATAAGCTTCGCCCTACTAAACCGCCCATCGAATGGGTGATGACAATAAATTTATGAAAATTCTTACCATATTTGGCTTTTATATTTTTCATTGTCTTTACAAGGTCATCTGCTGATAGTGCATTGGACTGAAGCCAATTGTAGCCCAGTGCATAAACAGGAAAATTAAATTTTTTGAGCTTTTCAATATCAGTCTTATCTATACTTTCAAATCTAGTTTGCGGGTGCCATGTCTGTTTCTCATTTGAACCTAATAAACTCAACCAATCAGGCGTGTATTTATCATCTTGAGTCACTAGTTGGTAAGCATGTCGACTTTCCAGCCAATTTTTTTCAGTTGCCTCTAAACGTATATTGGCAAGCGCCCCTTCAAAAAACATCAAGGTAGGTCCATAACTTTCCCAATGTACTGTTCCCCATAGTCTCTTTTTCGCTTCTTCAGTGGTGACTTTTGCTCTTGGGTCGATATATAAATCACCTGTTGGATCCACTTCGGTTTCCTGAGCATCCAATTCACTTTGCAATTCGGACGGAGACTTTTTAGCTTGACTATAAACTGTTTTTGCTGCACCAGCGTAATTGCCTATACGCCAAACGGGTTTTTTATTAGTTTTGTTTCTTAAGTTTGACCCCATAATTCCTGGAATAAAGATAATAGGAATGGTATCTAATTTGGGAATTTCTACCAATGTTCCTGTTTTATTGCTACTTGGACTGGTTGCTGATGTCGCCTGAATGGTATTATTTTTTTCAATCATTTGATTTTCCTTGATTAAATGCGGAAATTTTTATGTTATTTAAAATAAAATCATTTAATCCAAGCACGATTTTTTGATTTAGAGGTGCATTTAGTGCTTTATTATTAACTTCATCGACACTTTCTAAGCCTAAATATATATATGAATCCGTAGGATCATCTAAAGTCCCTAAATATTGCCATGCACCAGATTCAAAGCCTCGACCAAAGCTTAAACGCTGTTGGTAATGGGTCATCACTTCTTCGCCTTTTAGTCCATTGATTTCTCTGACACTAGATCGAATATCACTAACTTTAAATACTTTTTTGAGTTCTTCTGGTATTTGTTCCCTATTTTTCTGAATCATTTGTATAAGTGGGGTGTCAGATTCAACTCTAGCCCTGTTTTCAATATTCATTGTCACTTCTGGATAAGAAGGAAAGGATAAATATGCTTTACTTAAAAAGAAGCGATTTTCAGTCATATCATCTGCAATAAAGTAATCTTTCCAGCATAAGCCTGCTTGATTTGGACCTTTGGATGATTTTAATTT
>NZ_KB849755.1:276325-277068 GCF_000368925.1 Acinetobacter bereziniae LMG 1003 = CIP 70.12
TTTCATCCTCACCTTGAAATTTTGAACAAGATGTTCCAAGTAACGTTAAAGACAGCAGCAGTAAAATCTTGGTTTTTTTCATTCGAAATCTCATTGTTCTGTAAATATTTCAAGTCTTCGTGACTTGACCAACTCACTAAGACATAATTCAGTTTTTGTCATGTTTATTTAGAACTTCTTGATCTAAACTTACATATAAATAAGTGGCTAATGTCGTATAAATCCTATTACTTCTCTCAATCATGTCATTTCCCTTGATTAAATGGCGAAATTTTTATGTTATTTAAAACAAAATCATTCAGTTGAAGGATTTGTTTCTGGCTTATTGATGAGTTTTCTTTATCGATAGAGTCCCTCACTCCTTTTAATCCAACATAAATATAAGAATCTTTAGGATTATCTAAAGTTCCTAAATATTGCCATACACCAGATTCAAAGCCTCGCCCAAAGCTTAAACGTGGCTGATAATGAGTAAGAACTTCTTCACCTTTTAGTCCATTAATTTCTCTGGATCCAGATCGAATATCACTGACTTTAAATACTCTTTTAAGTTCTTCTGGTATTTGTTCCCTATTTTTCTGAATCATTTGTATAATTGGTGTGTCAGACTCATCTCTTGCCCTGTTTTCAATATTCATCATCACTTCTGGATAAGAAGGAAAAAATAAAAAAGCTTCGCTTAAAAAGAAGCGATTTTCAGTCATATCATCTGCAATAAAGTAATCTTTCCAGCATAAGCCTGC
>NZ_KB849755.1:277638-713220 GCF_000368925.1 Acinetobacter bereziniae LMG 1003 = CIP 70.12
TTTCATCCTCACCTTGAAATTTTGAACAAGATGTTCCAAGTAACGTTAAAGACAGCAGCAGTAAAATCTTGGTTTTTTTCATTCGAAATCTCATTCTTCTGTAAATATTTCAATTTTTAAATTTTTCATTGAATCCGAGTTGTACATTTTTGTTTTTCCATTTTCATCTGAAGTACCTTGAAATATTTGACCATTTTCAGTAGTAATTTTATATTTTAAATTTTTCGCAGGTTCACCATCAGGATAATGCAAAATAAAATGTTCATCATACTGTGCTTTTAATTCAGGCATTGCAGGGAGCTGCATAGAAAGTGTTGCACCACTATTGGTCTTAATCTGACCTGCTTTAAACTCAAGTAATCCCGGGCAGGTAATTTCAATATTTCCATCTTGCATTTTGATATAAGCACCACCTGTAGTAATCAATATGCCTTTACCACTTTCCACCCTGACAAAATCATTGAGTGAATAAATTTGCATTTGTTGTTTTGAAGATAAAGTCATTTTGCCTTTTTGCGCAGAGACATCTATATCACCTTCGCCTGATTTAATTTTAATACCTGAATGTTTTGCAAAAATCGTGATTTTATCTAAGGCTTGGGCAATCCAGCTTTTCCCCGTAAAAAATTGCAAATTTCGAGGTGTACTGATATCAATATTATCTTTTGATTCAAGATGCATATTGGCTTTACTGTCTAAAAGCATTCCTGATTGACTGTGTAAAGTTAGCAGAGCATCCTGATTTTCATCCCATGTTTCGAGCTTATCATTTAGAGATTGTTGTGACGCTAAATCTGGCTCATCGACTTGATGTGCTGTTGCAAGTTCTTTAAAATATTGATTACTATCGACATGATACTTTATATTTTCCAATAGTTTAGTGCGTGACAATTGAGCACCTTGTGCTTGATCAGATGATTCAGATGTGAGCAATATACCTTGAGCTGCTCTAATCGCACCCCACTGATCTGTCCTTAACTCAAAACCCTCTCCACGACCTTCACTTTCTGCGGTTTCTTTAGGGTGACTTAAATTGCCCAAATTCAGTTGACTCGCGCCATGACTCGATTGTAATTGTGTGCTTATTTGAGTAGTCGTATCATCAAACCTGAGTTGCCCAAAGCCCTCCCCAGCGACCTCTTTTGAGCGGATACCACTGAGCTTTTTGGTGTCAGGTAGTTTGCCTTTGATATCGAACTGGGTTGGATTTCGATGTCCTTCATGAATCCGTCCAGTAATAAATGGTCGATCAAGGTTTCCCTCAAAGAAATCTACCGCGACAATCTCTCCGACACGCGGGAGAAATCTTGCGCCATAACCTTCACCCGCCCAAGGGGTAAGCACATCCACCCATGCAGAGTCCGTGTCATTATCATTAGCTCCTGCACCGCCATCATGGGCATGGTCTTCTGTTCGGGTAAACAAGAAACGAATTTTTATTCGTCCCCATTCATCGACATAGATTTCTTCACCATCCCCCACCACAATGGCACGTAGAACATATGTAGTTGGACGATGTGTTAATGGATGATATTCAGGCACAACTGCAATATGCCGTCGTACCAAAGTTAATTCGTTGCCTTGACGCTCTTGTTGACGGTCTTTAGTCGTTTGCCAGTGACTCAGGGTGAGGAGTTTTTCAATTTGATCTTGAATGTCTTTGGGAAAATTGTTCTGATTATAAAAATGCTTGCTTAATATCAACATCTCATTGTTTTCGCTATGATTTCTATCCAGCTCTGGATGACCTGTTAACTTAAACCAATAGCCGACCTGTATATCACGTACACTACTCTGTGCCTTAAAATATTTGGCTTGCAAAGCTTGGTATTGATTTAGTTGGGTACTCAACTTCTCTAGTTGATGATTGCCTGATGTTGTGGCTTGATCTTGACCTTTAAGATCACGAATCCAAGCAGGAGAAATACTCCACGCTTGTTCTAAACTTAAACTTTCATTGTCTCTATTTGCACTGTGTTTATGTGCACTCAGAATAGAACCACTGCCATCTTCCTGCGCTAAACTGTCTGCTTGCCAACGTTGTACATGGATTGCTGTTGACTGTAAATTGCGTTCAGCAATCAAACTGGTGATACTGTCATAAGCTTCAGTCGCATTTGATCGATGATAGCGAATGTTGCGACGTTCAAGTGCCTTAAACTGATCATTGTGATCAATTAATCTAAGTTTTTGTGGTTCAATACTTTGATTGTTGTTTAAAGCAATAAAATCAGATTCATCAATCAGCCAATTGATTGATTCCTCACGTAAAATCCGAGTCAAATAAGTGTGATCAGATTCGTTAAGTTGCATAGAAAATGGTCGTACATCATAGCTCTTGCTGAGACCACTCAGGTCCAGTTTTAAACTGGATGCAAATAAAGCGCTTTTGGCTCTCCATTCATTGAAAATTATTTCAAAAATTTCAGGAACACTTTTATCTAAAAACACCCGACTATTATGACGCTTATGCCATAAGCTTGTTGCGTCTTGCAGGGTCAAGCGATAAAGCGTAAAAGCCCCATCACTCTGACCTTGTGAGGCGCCTGTAATCATTCCTGTAGTTCTAAATAGCTTGCCTGAATCTGTGACTTGATCTACAGAGACTTGGCAACCGATAAACTGTTTAAGTTCAATAAATGGATTGAGAGACAGGCAAATCAGTTCTGCTGACAATCCTTCATTGATGGCGTGATAACCATCAATTCGTTGTAACATCACTTGTGCACTGAGTTCCAAGTTTGAAAATTGAACACTAATTGCGCGTTTTTGTGTCCCATATCCCATTTTATCAAGAATAGTAAAAATATTATTCAACATTATTATGACCTTATTTTTAATGTAGAAAAACTTAACACAAAATTTAAATTCACTCAAATAATAATGATAGTTATTATTGATTATCGTTGTTGGTGCACAAACACACCCTTTTAAACTATTGATTTAAATAATAAAAAAACTACAAAAAACAAAATTTTATGTTTTAAACATATGTACTTAATTATCATAATTAAATACATAGGGTTCACTGCTTTGCAGCCACTTTAGAGAATATAAAAACGATCTATCAAAAATTGGAAATCATTTGTGGTACAAGCCCTAGCGTTATTTGACTAAGCCCCTAATTGTCTCTCATTTTATTTTAGTTCAATTAAAAGTTTTCGATACTTTTGAATTCTATGTTTCCCAATGCCATATTTTTTTTGAAGTTGATCCACCGTTAAATTTTCTAAATCATTTTGGTGCTCTAGCACCCATGCTTTTATTTGATCCTTGAGTGAAATATTGAGACATTTTCGAAGAATCTCTCTATTTCTGACAATATATCCTTCTTTCCGATTCAGTATTTTAGCAATTTCAGAAATCGACAAATGCAAAGAAAGTAATACCTCTTGATTCTCTAAACGCCAAGCCTGAACTAGATCGTTATGATGTGGGATATTGAGCAGTTTTTTCAGCTTTCCTCTTCTTCTATAAACCTGACTAGTTTCGATGCTTAATCTTTTTGCAGTTTCTTCTTTGCTTAGTTTTGAATGAAATAAAATCTCTTGATTTGACAGCAACCATTCGCGATTTTGATCTTGTACTTTTTGTATTTTTAAAATTTCTCTTAGTCTGGCTTTCGCTCTTAAAATTTGCCCATTGGTCTTTTGAAATTGCTCAGCCAGTTCTGCAACTGTTTTGCCCGAATTTAATAATTCGTCTTGGTGATCTAACAACCATTGATATTTATCCTTCTTGTTTTGCTGAAATTGTGCTGAAAAAGTTAACTCTCCAAGTTCTTGACGAATACGATTATAGGTTTTTGTTGCGATAAAATGGCTGACATTAAACTTTAAAGTTATCTCTTCTATATCCATTTCAGTCATTTGCGCTTTATGCTTTTGGAACCATTGTTCTTGCAGATCATCTGCTGAAGTTTTTCTCATTTTTTTGTTTTTAGGTATATCAATTAACTCTGACAACCATTCTTTATGTTGGTAAACTTGATTCCGATTTAAACCATACTTCTCTTTGAGTGTTTGATGACTGTCATATAAAAGCTCATCTTTATGCTCAAGGATCCATTGATCATTTCGATATATAAACTTGTTTTGAATACCAAGCTTTCTTCTGAATTTAGCAACAATACCGTTATTTAAACCAAGTTGCTGTTCACTCTCCGTAATCGAATGTACTTTAAGAAATTCTGCAATTTCAGGGCTTAGAATATGTGATAACACACCCCCAATGCCATCTCTAGGTGTCAACGAGTATGGCCAGCCTCGGTAAATCATAATACCTGAAAGAGACTTCCGCTCTTCATAGACATCCCAATCTTCATTTTCCCAATCTTTAATGGTTTTTATTGGATAAAGTTTATACTTTTTAGCCATCTCTACTATCGTTACAATATGGATTTAATTACTCTTTTATCAATATTTACTTAACAATAAAAGCCTTTTATTTAAAAAATTTTAAACTTGTAACAACTTTCACATTTTTCATGATTGTAACTCCCCATTCCACTTTTTGAATTTTTCGCCTATTGCTTTGTTCGTATTTTGAAAATAAGCCCGCAATAATCGAGTATTGCTGGTTGCACTTTTTTAAATCCTATATAATAATGATAATTATTAACATTAGTATTATGCTTAACTAAATAGGATTGTTTCATGGCTTACTCTCTTCCACAACTGCCTTATGCTTATGATGCACTTGAACCCAATATTGATACTCAAACAATGGAAATCCACCATACCAAGCATCATCAAACCTATATCAATAATATTAATGCAGCGATCGAAGGCACAGAATGGGAAAAGTTATCTGTTGAAGCATTGGTTTCAAAAGTAAATGAAGTTCCTGCTGAGTTAAAAAACAATGTCATTAATAATGCAGGTGGTCATGCCAATCATTCATTATTCTGGACAGTGATGAGCCCACAAGGTGGTGGTGAACCGATCAAAGAAATTGCTGAGGCGATTGAAAAAGATATTGGTGGTTTTGAAAAATTCAAAGAAGCATTTACCAAAGCAGCGTTAACACGATTTGGTAGTGGTTGGGCATGGTTAAGCGTCACGCCTGAAAAAAAAGTGATTGTTGAAAGCAGTGCGAACCAAGACTCTCCGCTGATGAATGGCAATATTCCAGTGTTAGGGCTTGATGTGTGGGAGCATGCCTACTATTTAAAATACCAGAATCGTCGTCCTGAATATATTGCAGCATTTTTCAATGTCGTCAATTGGGAAGAAGTGAATCGTCGTTATTTAGAAGCGATTAAATGAAATATTATATAGATCCAATGCTCATGCCAATGCCTCATAATTCAGTAATTAAAAAAATAAAATTCTATATTGGCTGCGCCATACTTTTTTTTGGTTTGGTGATCTTGATCAAAGATTATCTTGTATAAAAATTTATCTACTTCCCTCTTTCAGTGAATCACTCACTCAAAGAGGGTTGATTTAACTCACATGCTGAGTTTATTTTGCATGGAGTGTCTGTAATGATTTTTGATCCATTGCACTCCGTTGTTTTCTCGCTTCTGCCAACATTTTGGTTTGCAGGTCTTTACGAAAACCAAGCAAAAACACAAATTCAGCAAGTACAAATAATGGACCAATCGCTAAACCTACAAGATCATCCACAAAAGCTGGTTTTTTCTTTTCATAAAAATGCCCAATGAACTGGAACACCCATCCCACCACAAAGCAACCAATACTAATCGCAAGCCATGTACTCATATTCAATTGAGCAATTTTATAGGCAAATGGATAGGCAATCGCGTAAATCAGTAACATCAAAAAGCCCAATGACTTATCTAGCCTTAAATAATAGATCACACTTAAGATCAACAGCACTAAAGCCAATGTGATTTCAAAACCAGATAACATCACGCCTGCTCTTGCAGTTAAACACATGATGGAAAATACGATCATTGGAATACCAATAAAATGAGTTAACACATTTTTTTGATCCAAATGATAGGCTGCGTATTGGCTAAGCAATTGTTCTAATCGAGTCATTTTCAGCGTCCTTGTTTATTACTTTTATCCACTATATAAAATCTTGCAAATAAAAGTTGTCGGCTAGCTGACAAATGAATAGTTTTTAGTATGATGGCAAAACAACGATGCGTAAGCGTTGCGATTTAATATCTCCATATAGAACAGAGCAAATGGATTGGAATTTTTACGATGCTGATATATGCAAAATCATGTTATTGAGTCATAGCAGACCATGATGCACGATATGACTGACTTGATCACTAAAACTGTGATGATTGGTCCAATATGGTGTGATACAACTGAAATATCATATAAACGCGTAGCAAAATAAAAAAAGGAACTTTTGTGCTGAACTTAACAGATCTTGAATTATTAAATAAAAATATCTGGTACGCTCAATTACCTGCACCATTCCAGCAATTTATCCAACAACATTCAAATTATCAAACATTTGAGCGAGATCAGGCAATTTTTAGATCTGGAGATACGTTTAATGGCATTTATGCTGTTTTAGATGGTCGGGTGCGCTTAGGTTATATCGATATTGAAGGCAATGAATCTGTTGCTGCAATCGTAGAACCAATCATGTGGTTTGGAGAAATATCTTTAGTAGACCAGCAGCCACGTTCACATGATGCAATTGCTGTTGGTAAATGTGTGATTTTGCATATCCCTAACTTGATTATGAATGACTTTCTAGCTCAACATCCCCAATACTGGTTCCATATCGCGCAACTCACCAGTCAAAAACTTCGTTTTGCTTTCTTAGAACTGATTTCGATTCAAACACAACATATACAACAGCGTTTGGCGCAACGCTTAATGTTTATTTTGAATGGTTATGGAAACCATGCATACATTGAAAAGAACACGATTCATTTGTCCCAAGATCAATTGGCACTCATGTTGAAATGTTCCAGACAAACCATCAATCAAGAATTACACTTACTGGAACAACAAGGTATTCTAAAAATTGCTTTTAAAAAAATAGAAATTTTAGATATCAATCAGTTACACGCTATTGCCCATTCAATCAATGAATCTTCACATTAAAATAACTGCGTGGTATTTTTCAGTAAAGATTAAAACAAGCTTAAATAACTGGAATATATAATCATTTTATAAATAAAATATACAATTTGTGTATTCTACTTATGAAAAAATAGATTTATATTTTATTCAGGCGCTAATGCCATCTCAATAAAAGTTGAAATAAATGAAAAAAATCACAACTCTTCTCACGGCGGGTCTATTCACAGTGCTTAGCGCTTCTGCTTTTGCATGCCCTAAAGGTACAACATTAGTCGGTGGAACTGGTCCGAATCATAAAGGCGGAAAATGTGTAGCTGCCAACCCTGCAGCGCAAACAGCATCTAAAGCATCGACTACTGCAACGAAAGCAAAAGCAGATACCACCAAAGCAGTTGAAGCAAAACCAAAAGATGCCAAAGCTGCGGTAAAAACAGAAACTGCTGCAACCAAGGCAAAAGCAGAAACTGCTACAAAAGTGAAGACTGATGCAGCAACAAAGGCAAAAGCTGATACAGCTGCAAAAGCGGCAACGACTAAAGACAAAGCGGTTAAAACAGCGTCAACCAATCCTTTAAAACCTTGATTGTCGCAACACAATCAAGTTAAACCATAAAAATGGCGCTTCATCTGCGCCATTTTTACATACTTGATTAGAAAATATTATTATTCGCCTTGGTATTTCCTAAACTAGGGTTATCAATTGCATCTTTACACTGTGCTTTATCACGCTCATATTGCGCCTGATTTTTCTGCATTTCACCATCTTTCTCAAGCGTCGAACGCGCCCAATTGTCTAAGCTGGTCATGGCTTTACGACATAAAGCATATTTTCCTTCAGTCACAGAGTCAGTCATTTTGACATTAATTCGCCAATCCGTACTCAACTTACGAATCGGTTTTCGCACATTGTCTTCTATTAGATTTAATTGTTTTCGATAAACATAAGGTTCAACTTGGTTAATTAACGTCCAAGCTGCATGAGCATATGTGGTTGCGTCATTGGTAAGTTTTGGCGCAGCTTTGATTTCGACCTTTTGCTGAGGTTCAGAAGATGAATTACCACATGCTTGTAAACCTAAAACACCTAAAATCAAGGTCATACTCAATAATAATTTCGACTGATTTGCGAACATAAAGTCACGCCTAAATAAACATTTCACTCCTATGCTAGTAAATTCAGGTAGAATACTCAATCTTGATTTTACCTTTTGTTTTACTCTGGTTTTTAGGTGTCCTGTGTCCGAGCACAATCTTCCAGTCCAAATCGCTGGCTTTTGGCAAGGCGCGAAAGATAGCCAAGCCATTATTTTTACCTACCTTCCTGTTTCTTTTGCCTTTGGCGTATCGGCAACTCAATTCGGGTTTAGTGCGTGGGAAGCACTCTTTTTGTCATGCTCCATGTATGCTGGTGCAAGTCAGTTTCTGGTGGTGGCATTATTAGGGAGTGGCACATCCATATGGATGACCGCACTCACCGTAATTGCCTTAGATATTCGTCATGTGCTTTATGGTCCAGCCTTACAAAACCTCATTCAAGATCGTTTAAACTTAAAAAAGACCGCAGTTTGGGCTTGGGGACTAACGGATGAAGTATTTGCCGCAGGCATGATCAAACTGTCGCAACGTCGTCAAGAGTGGTCAGAATCATGGATGTTAGGACTCAGCCTATTTAGCTGGATGTCATGGGCACTTGGTTCATTTTTAGGTGGATTATTTGCTGATCAAGTCACGCATTTGCCTCAGTTCTTACAAGCGGCATTAGACTTCCTACTTCCTGCTTTGTTCTTGAGCTTTTTATTAGCCGCTTTTGAAAGAAAGCATACTTTTGTGGTTATTGTCTCTTTAGTCGTTTCGGCTATGGCGTGTTATTTTATCAATATGTCAGCAGCAATTTTCATCGGTATTGCATCAGGTATTTTGGCGGGATTATTTAAATATTACATTTTAAAACAAAAAGATGAAGTGAGTATTTAACATGGACTTACATATTATTCTGGTCGGTATTTTGGTAGGTATTGCAAACTTTGCCTCTCGCTTTGGTCCCTTTTATTTATTGCAAAAAAGCCAGCAACATCAACAGTCACGTGGCTCAACATGGCTAAAAATAGCATTGGGCAGTATTGGTATTGCAGCGATCAGCTCAATGTTGATTGTTGCAACTCTTCCCCCGTTAATTGAAACACCCAATAAGAGTTTTGCGATGTTCGTCGGTTTTGTGGTACTGACAGGGTTGTACTTTAAATTTAAACGAATCGTTTTAGCGACGCTTATTGCAGCACTCGCCTATGGTTTGGTCTATACCTATGTTTAACATTCATCATGCTAAACCTTCTTTAAAAATCACCGTTTAGATTATGAAATCATTTCATTGAATGGTAAGGTGTTTTTAAAATAAAGAATCTTTTTGACCAACAATTTGTGCATTCTTAATTTTCATCACATTGTTTAAAGCACATTATAAAAACACATTAGGCTTCCTGCTGTAGTCAAAAAATGAGCATTCAATACTTTTAAATATTGATAAAATATAAATGTGGTCTTTCTACGGTAACACGAGATGGATGTTGCGATTGTCGAATGGAGGATATGAAAAAAAACAGGGCACTACTTTGTTTGCAGTGCAAGAATACGGTTAAAAAATGAGGTGAGCAAAGTGAAGCATCGCCTAAGTAAAACAAATAATTTAAACTTAAGATGTTAAGCGTGGCATTACAAACTTGATCTTTTTACATATCATTTCTATGTTATGGTAAATGTTTCATGATTGATAAAACTTAACCACATTTAAAAAATCATCCTAAAGCTTATTTCGCAAGATTTCTATTATGTTCATTGCACACTTACCTTCGGGTTATATTCTTGCCCGACTTCTTCATCAAAAATTCAAACAAACTAAAATCAGCCACAAAGCATTCTTTAGCATCATTATGCTTGGCGCTATCTTCCCAGATATAGATCTATTTTATTTTTATTTGTTTGACCACCGTTCTGTGCATCACCACAAATATTTTTTACATTGGTTTTCTTTTTGGATTCCAATTTTTGTTATTGCTTTAATTTATTTAGTGAAAACAAAATACAACTCTAAAATCGCATGGATGTTCAGCCTTTTTGCATCTGCCGCACTATTACATATTTTCTTAGATACTTTTGTCGGTGATGTTTGGCTATTTGCCCCTTTTATTGACCAGCCCTACGTCTTCTTTGAAGTAAGCGCACGTTATCAACCGTGGTGGCTCAACTTTATTTTTCATTGGTCTTTTTTTGTTGAAATTCTCATTTGTATCATTGCATTGATACTTTTTATTCAAAACAGGAAAAAATTAAAAAAATCAATTTAGCCATTTATTTTTTATGCAAAGCATTGGAACACTTAAAAAAGTAGTGGCTTAACTTATATAACTGATGTTACGCAGTAACTCTAAAATTAAAATTTGGAGCTAGAAGAATGTGGATACACGAAAACGTCATCCGCAATTGCTTGAGGCAGAACTCCTTCTAATAAGTAAAGTTTCTGCGAAACTTTGAATATTTTGACGATAGTGAACGAGTTCTGCGGTGAGCAGCGATACCGCTGCGCAAGATGATTGCCCTTGCGGAGCTTCGCTCCTCATGCCAAAACAAAAGTACCTCGAACCGAAGGCTATTCCATAAATTTAAACTTTGGATGTAAGACTCCGTCGTGTAAATTTAGCTTTTTCTTTTTCACCTACTTAATTTAAATCAAGTGCGTAACATCAGTTATATAAAAAAAGCTGTTAGACAATATCATTATTTTATGTGAATCAACCCTGAACAGATGCCTGACTTCTGCTATGCTAACAATCCATAAGACAAGCATGGAAGAATCGCATGAGCGTGACTATTGGTACCCCACTTCAATCATCTGCGTATAAAGTTTTATTGTTGGGCTCAGGTGAACTGGGTAAAGAAGTGGTGATTTCATTACAACGACTTGGTGTAGAAGTCCATGCGGCAGACCGCTACGAAAATGCACCTGCCATGCAAGTTGCTCATTTTTCTTATGCCTTAAATATGGCAGATGCAAATGAACTTAAAGCTTTAATCGAAAGAGTTAAGCCTCATCTGATTGTTCCAGAAATTGAAGCGATTGCCACACAAGTCTTGGTGGAAATTGAACAACAAAATATTGCCACTGTCATTCCTTCTGCTCAAGCAGTAAATCTGACCATGAATCGTGAAGGAATTCGACGTTTGGCTGCGGAAGAATTAGGCTTACCTACTTCTGCTTATCGTTTTGCAAATACTTTAGAAAGTTTCCGTTCTGCTTGTGATGATATTGGTTATCCGAACTTTGTAAAACCAGTGATGTCTTCCTCTGGTAAAGGACAATCTCGAGTAAAAGAATATGCTGAAGTCGATGCTGCTTGGGAATATGCACAAACAGGTGGTCGTGTAAACCAAGGTACGGTCATTGTCGAATCTCAAATTGACTTTGATTTTGAAATTACTTTACTTACTGTACGTGCGAAAAACCCTGAAACGGGCGAAATTGAGACCTCCTTTTGCGACCCGATTGGGCATCATCAAGATGCAGGAGATTATGTAGAAAGCTGGCAACCTCAAATCATGACTGAAGCCGCTTTAAATGAAGCAAAACGTATTGCCAATAAAGTCACTGTAGCCTTAGGTGGTTGTGGTATTTTTGGGGTAGAACTGTTTGTAAAAGGCGATAAAGTATGGTTTAGTGAGGTGTCACCTCGCCCACACGATACTGGTTTAGTTACACTTGCATCTCAATTCCAAAGTGAATTTGAATTGCATGCTCGTGCTATTTTAGGTTTGCCTGTCAATACCGAACGCCATAGTGTTGCCGCAAGTGCTGTCATCTATGCGGGTACCGATGCGAATAATCTTTCATTCTCTGGCTTAAATCTTGCTTTGCAAAACCCTGCTACAGATCTACGCCTTTTTGGTAAACCTGAAGGATTTAAACGTCGTCGTATGGGCGTTGCAACTGCCCGTGCCGAAACGACAGACCAAGCACGTGAACTTGCACAAGAAGCAGCATCAAAAGTGACTGTTCATTTAAACAAATAGCCTATAAATTTGCGGACAAAATATCCATGATCAACACCTCTCCTCTGTTGGAATATGTAAGCGACAACAACGACATTAAAGCAATCAATCAATGGCGTAGTGATGTCGAACAACAGTTAAATGAGGCTTATGATCATGGAACAACCATACGTGAAATCGTTCGTGCTCGTTCAAATGTCGTAGATGAAGCCCTGATGTTTTTATGGAAACATTCGGGTTTAGATCAAACAGATTTAGGTTTGTTTGCTGTAGGTGGCTATGGTCGACGTGAGATGTTGCCCTACTCTGATGTAGACATCATGATTTTGTCGGAGGAAGACCTTTCCCCTGAACAAGAGCAGATCGTGACACAGTTTATTTCAACATTATGGGATGTGGGCAATTTCAAACCAGGTATCAGTGTACGTACCATCCGCAGTTGCTTTGAACAAGCCACGACTGATCTGACTGTAGCCACTTCTCTTATTGAAGCGCGCTTAATTATTGGTAATCAGCATTTAGCGAGATGGCCACGTCGAGTTGTTTCTCAGACTTGGACTGACAAAACGTTCTTTGATGCAAAAATGGCTGAACAAGCGCACCGCTATGCACAGCACAACAACACAGAAAGTAACTTAGAACCCGATATCAAAAATGCGCCGGGTGGTATTCGAGACATCAATCAAATTGGGTGGATTGCAAAACGTCATTTTCGTGTAAATCGTATTTACGATTTGGTTCATTTAGGTTTTATTTCTGAATTTGAGTTAGGCGTACTTGAAGAGGCTGAAAATTTTCTATGGGAAATTCGCCACCACTTGCACCGTTTAACCAAGCGTGATGAAAACCGTTTATTGTTTGATTATCAGCGTGATATTGCGGCTAAATTTGGCTATACACGAGAGGATGCCCATCATCCAAACTATCCGATTGAACAGTTCATGAAACGTTACTATCGGACAGCTCAACAGGTTTCCACGTTAAATGAAATGTTATTGGCATATTTCAATGAGTCAGTAATTACACCACGCTTACCAGACTATGAGCGTAAAATTGAAAATATTAACGAACACTTCAAGCTGGTGGATGGCAAACTTGCGGTCCAACAACATAAAACATTCTCAGAAAATCCAAGTGCTATTTTAGAAATTTTCTATATCTTGGCAAATCGTCCTGAAATTGAAGGCATTCGTGCACGTACTTTACGTCTATTGACTTTAGCCGCAAAACGAATTGATCAAGCTTTCAGAGATAATCCAAATCATCAAGCTTTGTTCATGGCAATTATTCGCTCACCCTATCGTTTATATGAAACGATGGTGGCAATGAAACGTTATGGAGTATTGGGCAATTATATTCCTG
Organism: Acinetobacter bereziniae LMG 1003 = CIP 70.12; assembly: GCF_000368925.1. Lineage (GTDB taxonomy): Bacteria > Pseudomonadota > Gammaproteobacteria > Pseudomonadales > Moraxellaceae > Acinetobacter > Acinetobacter bereziniae. Next base: position 291,063 of record NZ_KB849755.1, read on the forward strand.
CATTTGGGCAAATTATGGGGCTAATGCAATATGATTTATTCCATATCTATACCGTCGATGCACATACGTTACTGTTAATCCGTAATTTAAATCGCTTTAAAGAGCCAGAGTTTGCCAAAGATTACCCTGTTGTAAGTTCAGTTTTTCAGCGTTTAGTCCGCCGTGATATCGTTTTCCTTGCTGCAATATTCCATGATATTGCCAAAGGACGTGGCGGTGACCACAGTGAACTGGGTGCTGAAGATGCGATTGAATTCTGTTTGGCACATGGATTTACTGAGCGTGAATGTAATTTGGTGGCTTGGCTGATCCAAAATCATTTATTGATGTCGATGACTGCACAGAAAAAAGATATTTCTGACCCCGATGTAGTTAAAGAATTTGCCGAAAAACTCGGGGATATGGAGCATTTAGATTATCTTTACACACTGACTGTTGCCGATATCAATGCAACCAATCCAAAACTTTGGAACACTTGGCGCTCTTCTTTAATGCGTCAACTGTATACACATGCACGTGATGTGATTCGTTCAGGCTTAGGTCGTCCAGTGGACTACCAAATGCTGATTGAGGATACTAAATTTTCAGCAAGTGAAGTATTGGTGGATGAATTCCCACTCGATCAAGTGGAAAAAGTTTGGCAAGAGTTGGGAGACGAGTACTTTCTCAAAGAATCAGCAGATGAAATTGCATGGCATACCCGCGCCATTTTGCAACACGGCGACAACCCTGCACCATTAGTGCTCATGCGTGCGCATCGAAAAGCAGCACAGGATGCTGTTCAGATCTTTATTTACACTCAAGATCAACCTAACTTGTTTGCAACCACTGTTGCTATTTTAGATCGTATGAATCTTGACGTTCAAGATGCGCGTATTATCACTGCAACCAAAGCGTTTAGTTTAGATACATATGTGGTTCTAGATCGTTTTGGTACTTTATTAACTGATCCAGAACGTGAAAACACGGTCAAACAGGCTTTAATTAAAGCCTTATCTGAATCAGATAAATACCCCGGTCTAATGCAGCGTCGCATTCCACGCCAACTTCGTCATTTTGATATTGAAAATACAGTCGATGTAACACTCAATGAAGCGTTACAGCAAAACATGGTTGAAATTTCAACTCTCGACCAACCCGGTTTACTTGCACGTGTTGGTGGTTTATTTATGATGCAAGGTTTAGATATCCATTCAGCTCGAATTGCTACACTTGGCGAAAAAGCAGAAGATATTTTCTTCGTCACTAAAAAAGATGGCACTCCTCTTACAGAAACAGAAGCAGAAGTCTTTACCGCAAAATTAAAAGCGGCACTGGATGAAGCATCAAATCAAATCTGTGGGCAACATTAATCTTTAATTCTATTGTGGTAATTGTTTCATGAACGCTAGTTTGTCTTTATTACATCCCTATCCATTTGAAAAGTTAGCGCAACTTTTTCAGGATGTAAAACCCGCAGATTTACCTTTGATTCCACTTTCTATTGGTGAGCCGAAGCATCCTGCACCTGAGTTTGTGAAGCAAGCGATCATTGATAATTTTCAGCATCTTTCAACTTATCCCAATAGTAAAGGTTTAGTTGAACTACGTGAAAGTATTGCACAATGGTTGAGTCGTCGCTTTCATCTCAACAGTATCAGTGCTGAAGATCATGTAATTCCTGTAACAGGCACCCGTGAAGGGATTTTTTCCTTTGTCCAAGCATTGATTAATCGTGATGATGCACCTTATGTGGTGATGCCGAATCCGTTTTATCAAATTTATGAAGGTGCAACACTTTTAGCAGGTGCTCAGCCCTACTTTATCAACTGTACCGAAGAAAATGGTTATCTCGGTGATTTTGATGCTGTCCCTGCAGAAGTTTGGGAAAAAACCGCACTCTTGTTTGTTTGCACTCCTGGCAATCCCACTGGTGCAGTCCTTTCAAAAGACCAATTTAAAAAGCTGATTGCGCTTTCTGATCAATATGGTTTTGTGATTGCCTCTGATGAATGTTATTCAGAGTTGTGGTTTGATGAAGCACCTACTGGCTTACTGGAAGTTTGTGCTGAGTTAGGACGCGATGATTATAAAAACTGCATTGTATTCCATTCGCTATCTAAGCGTTCTAATTTACCGGGTATGCGTTCAGGCTTTGTGGCTGGCGATGCGGCATTACTCAAACCTTATTTAAAATTCCGTACTTATCACGGCGCTGCAATGCCTGTTCAACATCAATTGGCTTCGATTGTTGCTTGGAACGATGAGTCACATGTTGAAGAAAACCGTCAGTTATATCGGGCAAAATTTGAGTTGTTCCAAAATGAATTAGGTCATCTTTTACCTTTACAAAAACCAGACGCTGGTTTTTATTACTGGTTAAAAGTCGATCATGATGAAAACTTTGCCAAGATGCTCATGGAAAAAGCCAATATTAAAGTTTTACCTGGTCGCTACCTCTCGCGTGATACTGCACAAGGTAATCCGGGTGAAGGTCATGTCCGTATGGCACTGGTTGCAGATATTGCACAATGTGAACAAGTGATACAACGTCTAAAAGCAATTTTGTAAACCACAATAAAAATGCCCCAATCATGGGGCATTTTTATGATTGTTATTAAAAATCAAAAACAGCACTTAGCATGAATGTTCGAGGTTGCCCTGCAACCAAATATCCATTGTTGGTATTTGACGTACTGTTGATGTTGTCATATAAGCCAACAGATGACCAATCATTTTTATCAAACACATTATTCACACGGAAGTTAAACGTAGTCGGAGTTTGACCCAGTTTTGTTTTATATGTTGCACCAAGATCAAGCGTTGTCCAATCACCTACTGGTATTTATATAAAATCAAGCACTTTGTAGAAAATATGTTTGTAGATTAAAGCAATATAGAGGAATAGCCACTCGATATGAGAAGTTTAAATGGAACTATGAAATTTCTGTTGTATTCGCCTGTATCTTGATGGCTCTTGTAGGTTAAGTTATCAATACTAAATATCAACAGATCCTAAGCTACATTTAGCTTATTAATTGAATATTATTAAAAAAAAGATTTGACGGCTATGCATTTTTTTTACTCAATAAAAGTGCAAATCCTGCTATTCCAAGCATCCCACTACAAATTCTATTAAACATTTTTTTTGCAGTTCTGGTTGAAAGTAACTTTTGGAGATTTAATCCTAAAAATGCATAAATACTTATCGCTACTATTTCTAAAATAATAAAAACAACTCCAAGTATTAAAAACTGTTCACCAACAGGCGCAGTAGAAGATACAAATTGAGGTAAAAAAGCTGTAAAAATTAAAATTGCCTTTGGATTACCACCAGCAACAATAAACTCATGTCGCATAAGTGAAAGCTTACTAGGCTTTTTCACTAAAGATTTTTCACCATGTATAACCTGTTCTTCAGGTTCAATACGCCACAATTGGATAGCTAAATATATTAAGTACAATGCACCTAATACTTTAATAATAAGAAATAAGAACTTTGATGTTGTAATAATTGTCGCCAAGCCTGCAGATGCTAAAAATATCATTATCACGAATGCAAATAAACGACCGATTCCTCCGACGAAGGAAGAGCTAAACCCATAATGAACAGCATTATGAACTGATAACATATTGTTAGAGCCTGGGATCATATTTAAAGCAAAACATGCTGGAATAAAAACTAATAAAGTTGTCCACGTCATTTTAAATTACCAAACCTCAGCCCAATCTCTAAATTCAAATTTTTAATAGAGATAGGAAATACCATATTTAACATAAAATCTTTTATATCACCCTTCAAAAAACGAACTTTATACTAAAAGCTGAGCTATTGAAAATAATGAGTGTTTTACAAAATTTAGATTTTAGAATTCATTAAAATAGTTAGCTTAAGCATCTCGCCAGATATAATATTTCTTGGCTTTTATAAAATCAAGCAGTAAACGCCACTGTAAGATAGTTTGATTTTCTTACATTACTAAGTAAAAAATCTCTTTACATATAAAGTGCTCCTCTAATTAGGTACTCTTCATTTAAATCAAAGGGTTAATTAAGTTTTATAAAAGTGTTGATTAAAACAGTACTTATCTTAATTAAACTTTCGATATAGTTGAATTTAAAAGTTTATATGAGGCTTATTTTATTTCAATTATAAACTCAGACATTCAATTTTTCATTTAAAAATGATATCTTTGCTCACCATATTTACCTAAAAATCAATGTTGCAGAATCATATGTTTAAAGAGGGACAAATTAAGGTCTACAATGAAAATAAAGGTTATGGCTTCATCCAACTTGAAGATCATGAGAAAGATTTATTTTTTCATATCAGTGATTTTCCTTATAAGCAATTCCCTCCAAGAATCGGAGAAAAATTAAAATTTCGAATTGTGAGTGAAAACGGAAGAATAAAAGCTGAAAATATTATTCGTTTAGATTTTAAGATCGAAGATAAACAAAGTCCAAGTTATAGTAAGCGCCAAATTCGGTCGCAATATAAGAAGAGAAAACCACAGGAAAAGAGCCTCAATTTACTTGAAATTTTTATTGGTGTATTTATATTCTTGGTATTTCTAGCTGTCTTAATTCCATTTTTATCAGGAATATATAAAAGAGAATCTTTAAAAAGACAAGCTGTTGTTCCTGTTGAAAAAATTTCATCTACCGCAACTAATTCAGTTCCACAATATCGTTGTGATGGACGTGTTTACTGTAGTGAGATGAAATCATATGACGAAGCAGTATTTTTTATAAATAATTGCCCAGGAACAAAAATGGACGGTGATGGAGATGGGGTGCCATGCGAAAGTCAATTCTGATACTTCTCCATAAATTTAATTATAGTTTGGTTTTAAAAGCTCTCTAAAGGGCTTTCATGTATATACCCCACACTCTCAATAAAGGAAAATAAATTGAATATTAAGTTTGATCGTTTAAAAAATATTAGCAACCAAGATATTATTGAGCTGAATACAAATGAACGTGTACTCAAACAGATGCCTTTAGCAAATGGGGTTATTTTTGATGAAGAAAAATGTATTGCTTGGGTTAAAGAAAAAGAACAGCAATGGATTGAATATGGTTATGGTCCTTGGGCTTTTATTGTAGATGGAAAATTTGCTGGTTGGGGCGGTATGCAGTATGAAGACGGCGATGCAGACTTAGCTTTAGTACTACATCCTCAGTATTGGGGATTAGGTAAACAAATTTTAAATGAAATTATTAAACGAGCTTTTACTGAAATGGGTTTTGAGTCAATCACAATTCTATTACCTCCAACAAGGACAAAGTTGAAAGGAATTTTTTTACTAGGCTTTGTGATTGATAGAGAAATTATCATAAGTGGTAAACGTTTTATAAGATACAGACTACATAAATCAGTCACCCTTTAATGTAATGGATCTTACATAAATTAGCACTCATCTAAGAGCCTTATTCTTCGTATCATTCAAAGTGCTACTTTCATGGGTAATTTAATTTTACTGCTTCACTATTTTTAATCTCAAAGTGTCAACACATCCTATTTTCATATTAAAAACATAGAAATAATTTCAACACATCAAAATGCAACTTCACACACTTTTATAAAACTTTAAATATTCTAATTCATAGTACGTTCAAGATAAAAAAATACACATTTAAATTTGAAAAATATCACAGATACAACCCACTCAAAGCTTGACCAAACCTAGATCGTTTAGAGATACTGCACTATCTTTACCTATTTAAAAAACTAAAATGAAATCGCATGACCCAATGCAAAAAAAACGCATAAATTCAAAAATCTGGATCGTTGTTGCAGTGAGTGTTATTGTTTTAGTGGTGATTTTCTTTGCGTGGAAATCTTCAAATAAAAAACAAGTTTCTTCACAAAATGTAGATACACCCTCGTCGAATACCAAACCCTCTCTCACCGTTACAGTGGTACAGCCTGAGCTTCAAAATTGGAAACAAAACTTTACCGCCAATGGAAATATTGCTGCTTGGCAAGAAGTCGTCATCGGTAGTGAACTGTCTGGACAGCGCATAACCAAAGTCAATGTCAATGTTGGTGATTCAGTTCAACGTGGGCAAGTACTTGCTGAAATCAATAGCGAAAGTATTCGTGCTGAACTAGCTACAGCAAAAGCCAATTATGCTGAAGCAAAAGCCGTACTTGCAGATGCAATTCTCAATAATCAACGTATCCAACAACTTAAAAATACTGGCGCAATTTCTCAACAGGAAGCTACTCAATATCTGACTTCACGGAATACAGCTCAAGCTCGTCTAGATGCTGCGAAGGCACAAATTGATAGCAATCAACTCCGCTTAACACAAACCCAAGTCATTGCTCCTGATCACGGCGTAATCTCTGCACGTACTGCGACTGTGGGTTCTTTGGCACAAACTGGTCAAGAGTTGTTTCGCTTAATTCGTGATAATCGTTTGGAATGGCGTGCTGAAGTTACCTCCACTGATTTATATAAACTAGCGAAAGGTATGACAGCCCAAATTACCTCGCCTGATCCTTCTCGATCTGCTGTTCAAGGGACAGTAAGAATGATTGCACCTGTGATCGACCCACAAACACGCTATGGTTTGGTCTATGTCGATATTCCAACCACTGACGCAGTTCGTATGGGCATGTTTGTAAAGGGCGAATTTGATTTAGGTCAAAAACCCGCTTTAACTGTACCACAAACCGCAGTCTTGTTACGTGATGGTTTCTCTTATGTATTCATAGTGAATAAAGATAATCGTGTCTCTCAACAAAAAGTCAGCATTGGTAGACGTTTGAATGATCGAGTAGAAATTCTTGATTTACCTGCCAATACTCGAATTGTTGCCTCAGGAACAGGTTTCTTGGCAGATGGGGATTTGGTCAAACTGGGTCAAACCATTCCAGATACCCCGTTAACAAAACAACTTGTGGCTCCACAGGAGAAATAATATGAATTTCTCCGCTTGGTCAATTAAAAATCCAATTCCTGGCATTTTACTTTTCATTATGCTCGGATTAGCGGGTTTAATGTGTTTTCATTGGATGAAAATACAACAATTCCCTGATATTGAGTTGCCGATGGTCACTGTTACGGCGGCTTTACCCGGTGCTGCTCCACCTCAACTTGAAACAGAAGTGGCACGTAAAATTGAAAATTCAATTGCTACTCTACAAGGGCTTAAAAATCAATATACCAATATTCAAGATGGTGTGGTGGTCATTACAGCCGAGTTTCAACTAGAAAAACCGTTGCAAGAAGCTGTCGATGATGTCCGCAATGCCGTTTCGCAAGTGCGTTCAGACTTACCAGCGGATTTACGTGACCCCATTGTCAGCAAAATCAATTTATCTGGCTCACCGATCCTGACCTATACCATTCAATCTCCTCGAATGGATGAAGAAACACTATCTTGGTTTGTCGATTACGATATTGCCCGTGCCATGTTAAAAGTCAAAGGGGTTGGTGCTGTTTCTCGGGTTGGAGGGGTTACTCGTCAAGTCGAAGTTGAACTCGACCCTGAAAAACTTTTAGCACTTAACGCGACAGCAACAGACATTACCCGTCAATTAAGACTGATTCAGCAAGAAGCTTCAGGTGGTCAAACCAAAATCGGAGGCAGTGAACAGTCCATCCGTACCATTGCAACCGTTAAAACTGCTGCTGAAATTGGTACTATGGATATCGCACTGAGCGATGGCAGACATATCCGTCTTGATCAGGTTGCTACTGTACGTGATGGCATTGCTGAACGACGTTCTGCAGCTTTATTAAATGGTCACCCTGTTATTGGATTCGAAATTACACGGAGTAAAGGTGCAAGTGAGGTTGAGGTTGAAACAGGCGTCAAAGTAGCATTGGATCAATTAAAAAAAGCTCATCCAGATATCAAAATCACCGAAGCATTTAACTTTGTAAATCCTGTGGTCGATAACTATAAAGGCTCGATGTCGCTCTTGTATGAGGGTGCAATTCTCGCCATTTTAGTGGTCTGGCTGTTTTTACGGGATTGGCGAGCAACCATCATTGCCGCAACAGCACTGCCCTTGTCGATCTTACCTGCTTTGATCGGGATGTACTATCTCGGTTTCACCTTAAATACTGTCACGCTTTTAGCGATGTCCTTGGTGGTTGGGATTTTGGTCGATGATGCTATTGTCGAAATTGAAAATATCATCCGGCATCTCAGGATGGGTAAAACACCCTATGAAGCTGCAATGGAGGCAGCAGATGAAATTGGACTAGCCGTCATTGCCACAACATTTACCCTGATTGCAGTATTTTTACCGACAGCATTTATGAGTGGTATTGCAGGTAAATTCTTTGTTCAATTTGGTTGGACTGCTTCATTGGCAATTTTTGCCTCACTTTTAGTGGCACGTTTGCTCACGCCGATGATGTCAGCATATATTCTCAAACCGTGGATCGGTAAAATAGAAACGCCACAGGTACAAGAAAATCAAATACAACATCCCAATGATCATGGGGATCTTGAGTTAGCACATGATCGTGCAAAAGATGGTCGTGTCATGCGAGCGTATATGCGAATGGTCACATGGTGTTTAAACCACCGTTGGATCACATTGGGCAGCGCTATTTTATTTTTTGTCGGCTCAATTATGCTGATTCCACTCTTACCAACGGGTTTTGTGCCACCGCCAGATACTGGACAAACCCAAGTACGAGTAGAGTTACCACCTGGCTCTCAGTTTCCTGATAGTTTGAAAGCAGCTGAATATGCACGCAATTTAATCAAAGATCATCCTGAAATTAAAAGTGTATACACCACAATTGGTGGTGGATCTTCAGGAACCGATCCATTTGCTGGTGGCGCTTCTAGTGAACCGAGAAAAGCCACCTTAACCATTCAAGTCACCGACCGCTCAGACCGCTCTGTCAGCTTACAAAAAATTGAAAATGATATACGCCAACGCTTGGCACCACTTCCAGGCGCACGTATTCAAGTCGGTATTGCAGGTAATAACAGTCAATATCAAATTGCACTTTCAGGGGATGATCCTGATGTTCTCATCAGCACAGCACGTCAAGTCGAACGTGAGATTCGCACCATACCTAATATTGGCAGTATTACATCAAGTGCTGCATTAATTCGTCCAGAATTAGTGATTCGTCCTGATTTTGCAAAAGCAGCGGATTTAGGCGTCACCACTCAAAATATTGCTGAAACTGTTCGTATTGCCACTGCGGGTGATTTTGATCAGAACTTGGCAAAATTAAATCTGTCACAACGGCAAATTCCTATTGTGATCAAACTGCCTTTATCTGCACGCCAAGATCAAGACTTGATTAAGCGCTTGATGATTACAGGCAGTAAAGGTCCTGTGATGTTAGGGACGATTGCTCAGGTTAATATTGAAAGTGGACCTTCACAAATCGACCGCTTTAATCGATTGCGCAATATCAATTTTAATATCGAACTCAATGATCAACCTTTAGGTGATGTTGCCAATGCAGTAGATCAACTTCCAACCATTAAAAACTTGCCACCGTCAGTAAAGCGTACCAACCTTGGTGATGCGGATGTGATGCAACAGCTATTTGAGAGCTTTGGTCTCGCCATGTTGACGGGTGTACTCTGTATCTACGTGGTGTTGGTATTATTGTTTAAAGACTTCTTACAACCCATCACCATTTTGGTTGCTTTACCTTTATCTCTGGGGGGTGCATTTGTATTGCTGCTTTTGGCAAAGAGCAGTTTTTCCATGCCAAGTCTGATCGGCTTGATTATGTTGATGGGTATTGCCAGTAAGAACTCAATCTTGTTGGTGGATTATGCCATTATCGCACGGAGTGAACGACAATATTCCCGTATCAATGCACTGCTCGATGCCTGTCATAAACGTGCGCGACCTATTATTATGACGACTTTAGCAATGGGTGCAGGAATGTTGCCAATTGCATTGGGTATTGGTACTGATCCAAGCTTTAGAGCGCCAATGGCAATTTCTGTGATTGGGGGGCTGATCACCAGTACTTTTCTCTCCTTACTGGTTATTCCTGTGGTATATACCTTTATTGATGACATTCACAATATATTGTTTAGACGCAATAAAACCACTAAACCATCAGAAGCTCCACTTTCACAGTGAAGGCTAAATATTAGGAAAAACGGGTAAATCAAAAAATAATGCCGATCTAAAGCAAAATTTAGATCGGCATTTCAATCAGCTAAACAACAACATCCCAGCAAATACGGCAAAACATAGCCCCGATAAATAATAAATCGCTTTTATTTTCGATTGAAACCAATGCAACGCCTTTTTTTGGCTCATCAGATGAATCAGCCATAAATTCCAAAATAATACGACACAGACCATCCATAAACTCACCAAGCATAATTGCCATGTTGTATAGGGTCGATAGATCACTAAAATGATTGTGCCGTAAAATAGAATATTTTTAGGATTTAAAACACTGGAGTGAATGCCATAAAACAATGATTTTAGTTTTTTAGGGACTTTCTGCTCACTACTACTTACTTGAGTATCATGAGTAAAATCAGCATGCCATGCATATGTAAAGCAGCGATAGGATAAATAGCTTAAATAAATTATCCCACCCCATTTCACCACATCTAAAATAGCATGATGAAGTTGCCCGAGCATAAACAGTGAAATAAACATAAAGCCGATCACCACGATATTACCGAAGACAATACCAAGACATACACATTTTGCCGCGTGTCGCCCTTCTCTAAATAATGTGGTTAAAATCAGAAAAAAATCAGGTCCGGGAGAAAGTAAAGCAATAAAATGTGTGACTGCAACAATTAAAAACAGTTCCATTAGCCGATTCCAAAAAATATTTAAATCAGCTTAGATATTTTTGGACCCGCTAATCTTGTAAAAAATTGCGCAATTATGCACTCAAAAATTGGGTCTGAAACTGTTTAGGTGTTATACCTGTATGGGATTTAAAGACATGGTGAAAATGGCTTTGATCGTTAAAGCCCAAGGCATGTGCAGTCTGAACGATTGTTTGACCCGACTTTAAAAGATGTCTGGCAGTATTTATTTTCTGATTAAGTTGGTAAGCATGTGGTGTAAGACCAAAATTATTTTTAAATAAGCGAATAATCGCATAACGGCTAATTCCCACCGCTTGACTTAATTCATCCAAAGAAAGAATGTGCTGACTTCGTTCAATTAAAGCAATCATTCTACTCAAATACTTTTGAAAATAATCGGATTGCTTTAAAAGATCCAACTCAAAATGTGACAGTAAAATTTCAGATAAGACTTCAACTAACTTTTGTTGCTTGAATGAAATGGATGAAGATGAATCAAACAATACCTGATTGAGTTGAGTGAACGACTGATAGGCATCTGAATGATGGATAATCTGAGGTTTTAATACCGGAACATGCTGAGGATAAAGTTGCTCAATATCCTCAACCAATTCTGAAAAGAGTTGAACAACCCAATGTGCATCCAAATGCATCATTTGATAGCTCCAAACCTCATTTTCCAGTGGGTTACAGGAGTGCTCAATTTCTGCAGGAATAATGACCAAGCTACCTGCTTGTATTTGTTGATCCTGAGCAAAGTAACTGCTAAATCGACTGATACCACAATCCACAGCACCAATTGAAAATGTCGGATGACTATGGGATTTATAACAAATTCGACTCTGACATGCCCTACGTGTTTCAACATAGGGCATTTGTGGATCACTCCAAAATTCAACAGTTGTATCTGAGTACATCATCTTAGCAATTTGACTGAGATACACATGTTTGATTATTCAGCCAAGGCTTTTTCAATGTCTTGCTCAATATCTTCAGGTTTGGTTGTAGGCGCGTAACGGTTGATCACTTCTCCTTTTTTGTTGATCAAGAATTTCGTAAAATTCCATTTAATGCCATTCCCCAAAATACCTTTACTGTTATTGGTTAAATAACGGAAAATCACATGTGCTTCTGGTCCTTTGACATTGACTTTGGCAAACATAGGAAATGAAACACCATAGTTACGCTGGCAGTAGCTGCCAATTTGTTCATTGGTACCCGGATCTTGTCCACCAAATTGATTGCAAGGAAAACCTAGAACTTCAAGTCCTTGATCTTTATATTTTTCATAAAGTTTTTCCAATCCTGCAAACTGTGGAGTGAAACCACATTTACTCGCAGTATTGACAATCAATAAAACTTTTCCTTGGTAATCTGAAAAAGATTTATTTTCACCCTCTAACAACTCAGCCTCGAACTGATAAATGTTGGTCATGGATACGTTTCCTCGTCGCCTTTTTCTTGTGATTTTAGTTCTAAAGAAGCGGAATTCACGCAATAGCGTAAGCCCGTCGGTTGTGGTCCATCTTCAAACACATGTCCCAAATGTGCGTCGCAATGATGGCATATAATTTCGACACGATCCATCCCATGAGAGTGATCATCTTGTTCTTCTATAACACTATTATTAATCGGTTTAAAAAAACTCGGCCATCCGCAACCACTGTCATATTTGGTGTCAGAGGTGAATAATTCTGTACCACAGCATCGACAAACATAGGTTCCATGCTGTTTAGTATTCCAATATTTACCTGTAAAAGGAGCCTCTGTGCCCTTTTGTCGGGTAATTTTAAATTCCTCTGGTGATAACTCTCTTTGCCATTCTCGGTCTGTTTTATTGAGTTTTCCCATCATTAAACTCCTTTAAATCTTTGACATTCAATGTCATGCTTCAGTACTTCCATATTTACGCTAGAGCTTGGAAAATTTCTAGCTAAATTTCAACATAGATTGTGATATTTCAGTAATCTATATTTTTAACTCAAAATAATTGGATAAGATTATGTCCGTTTTAGGTAACACAACCCCACGCGAAATCAAAAAATCGTCAAAGTTAGAGCATGTTTGCTACGACATTCGTGGACCAGTGTTACGAGCGGCCAATGAGATGGAAGAAGCCGGTCATAAAATTATTAAGCTCAATATTGGGAATCCCGCCCCGTTTGGCTTTGAAGCCCCTCAAGAAATTATCAATGATGTGGCTTTAAATTTACCGAATGCAGTCGGCTATACAGATTCCAAAGGTATTTTCCCGGCACGTAAGGCAATTTGTCAGTATTACCAGCAAAAAGGAATTTTGGATTTACATGTCAAAGATGTGTATATCGGAAATGGCGTATCTGAACTGATTGTTATGGCAATGCAAGGCTTATTGGATGATGGCGACGAAATGCTGGTTCCTATGCCTGATTATCCATTATGGACTGCTGCGGTAAATCTTTCGGGCGGTACTGCGATTCATTACAAGTGTGATGATCAAAACTATTGGTACCCAGACATTGCCGACATGGAAAGTAAAATCACACCAAATACTCGTGGTATTGTGGTCATTAACCCTAATAATCCAACAGGCTCGGTATATCCACGTCATGTTTTAGAACAGATTGTTGCGCTGGCTAAAAAATATGATCTGATTTTATTTGCAGACGAGATTTACGACAAAATCGTCTATGACGGTATCGAACACGTTTCTGTAGCTGCACTTGCAGGTAATCAGTTATGTATTTCTTTCAATGGTCTGTCTAAAGCATACCGTATCGCAGGTTACCGTTCAGGTTGGATGGCGATTACCGGTGATAAATCACGTGCTGCAGATTATATTGAAGGTTTAGACATGCTTGCGTCAATGCGTTTGTGTGCCAACCATCAAGCACAATATGCGATTCAAACAGCGTTAGGAGGTTATCAGTCGATTAATGACTTGATTCGTCCTGGTGGTCGTTTGTACGAACAGCGTAATATCGCATGGGAAATGTTGAACGACATTCCAGGGGTATCTTGTGTTAAACCTGAAGGCGCAATGTACTGCTTTCCTAAACTTGATCCAGAAATTTATCCTATCGAAGATGATGAAAAATTCATGTTAGATTTCTTAAAAGCTGAAAAAGTTTTATTGGTACAAGGCACAGGTTTTAACTGGCCTACGCCTGATCATTTCCGCGTAGTTTTCCTCCCAGCTGAAAATGAGCTTCGTGAAGCAATGAACCGTTTAAGCCGTTTCTTGGCGAAAATGCGTTAATTTTCACCGATCCCAAGCACACCGAAAGGCATTCATTTTTGAATGCCTTTTTTTACTTCTCAACCTTCAGTATGCGCTCAAACAACACTATTGACGGTATATTGCACAATATATTCATCGAATGCTGAAAAATCATCCTGATCGTGACTTTATCTCATTTTAAGAGTATGTAACTATAAATTTGAATGATTATTTAGAAACTTGCATTTTTAAATAAGTATGGGCAACACTCCAGTATTTATATAGATTTAAAACTGGCATAAAAAATGCTTAAGACCAGAACAAAGACTGAAAAGGAAGACTTATGAAAAAGACGGTTACTGCACTTGCGCTTGCAATTGGCATGATTTTGCCCTTTAGTAGCTATGCAAAAAACAATGTCGTTGTTGTTGCAACAGGTGGAACAATCGCTGGAGCAGGTGCAAGCTCGACCAACAGTGCAACCTATACTGCGGCAAAGGTTCCTGTGGACGATTTACTCAATGCTGTTCCACAGATCCAAAACCTTGCCAATGTGACTGGTGTACAAGCTTTGCAGGTCGCTTCTGAAAGTATAACCGACAAAGAGCTGTTAACTATTGCGCGTAAAGTCAATGAATTGGTTAAAAAACCTGATGTGAATGGTGTGGTCATTACACATGGTACAGATACATTAGAAGAAACAGCTTATTTTCTTAGTCTCACAGTTCATACTGATAAGCCGATTGTCGTGGTTGGCTCTATGCGCCCACCTTCAGCACTTTCTGCTGATGGACCTTTGAACCTTTATAGTGCTGTCGCATTGGCTGCTTCAGACACTGCCAAAGGAAAAGGCGTCTTTGTGCTGATGAATGATGATATTTTTGCAGCACGCGATGTCACTAAAGCCATCAATATCCATACTGATGCATTTGCAAGCCAATGGGGTGCTTTAGGAACACTGGTTGAAGGAAAGCCATATTGGTTTAGAAATGTTGCTAAGCGTTTTAACAATAGTTCTGAATTTAATATTGAAAATATTCAAGGTGATACACTCCCACTTGTACAGATCGTTTATGGTTCTGGCAATATGCTTCCAGATGCATATTTGGCTTATGCAAAAGCTGGCGCTAAAGCAATTATTCATGCGGGAACAGGAAATGGTTCTGTTGCGAATTATATTGTGCCGACATTGAATCAACTTCAACAACAAGGCGTACAAATCATTCGTTCGTCACGTGTTCCACAAGGCTTTATCTTGCGTAATGCTGAGCAACCAGATGATAAATACGGTTGGGTTGTAGCACATGATTTAAACCCACAAAAAGCCAAACTTCTAGCGGCATTAGCGCTCACAAAAACCAAAGATCCTAAAGAAATCCAGCGTATGTTCTGGGAATATTAATGCTTTAGGGTAAATACTTGCCACATATTGAACTGTATCGATAATATGTGGCATTTTTTATGATGGTCATTAAAAATAAATATTGAGCAAAAACCACAACATCATTTTGGTGCAAATAATGAAAATACAGCTGATAACACTCCTCATACTTTCAGGTTGTTGCCTTTCTAGCGCTTCTGCCAATGTCCCTTTTAAAAAAGTATCTGAGTGTGATAGTGATTATTTTAATGGCGATTATTGCGCTAAAGCCAATATCGCAAAATATAAAACAGCACTTAAAAACATGAAGGCTAATTTTGATAAAAAATATATCCTATTAAATACTGGAACTTCTGACTCATTAGAAATGATTGCATTAGATACCCAAACTGGTATTGCCTACCCACTCAATTATCAATTTACGGGCTGGGAAGATAACCAAGGCAATGTTAAAAAGAAACCATCCTATACATTTTCCTTAAATGATCCAAAATTATGTTTGATGGGCTCGCAGTTTGATGGTGATCATCCTGGTACGCATGAAACCTATAGCAATATTCGAAACTGTTTTAGCATCAAAAAAGAACGCTCATTTACATCTTTTGATTCTACCTATACCGACAAAGTTCAATATCAATATGATGATAAAAAAAAGACATGGATTCCTTATCCAGATTAATCCGCTCTGCTGAGTAATTTAACACGCGCTATACGTTGCTTTGTCCAATTCATACAATTCGCCAAGATCAAGTATTTCTATTATAAGTTCTTGGCTTTTTTGACTCAATAGCTCCACATTATATGTTCCTAATTAAGCGTTAGTTTTGATTAGTTTGGTTTTTATCATCTTTTTATATTTTCTTTGTTCATTTTTGATTTTGTTGTCGTTTTAAATTGTCAGACAAAATAAATCGGTGATGTCCTGTAAAGCATAGAACTTGTCCTAAACTCCAATTCTGAGCCTTTGTTATTCCTCCTAGGATAAAAATGACAGAATTTTAGTGAAATACAATGAACAAAATACTCCCTAAATTTTCATTTTTGAGCAAGTTTTCTGGAAGGAGTTTACTTTTAGGACAAGCTTTGCTTGATCAAGCTGTTAAATATTCAACTTTGCCATTTTCAGCTGCCGACATCATTCACCCACGAGTGGATGATAAATTTTATTCGTGGACGCATTATGGAATTTTCTTTCCACTATTGCCTGAACCACATCGCTACTTAAATATTATGATTTTTATTGGTACTCCAGGTGTCTTGGCTTTTGATCATGACGCAATTACCCACGGAGATCCTCGACAATCTGCTACATTCTTTTCCAGTACCGCAGCCTTAGAAGATCATTTACTCAAAGCCTATATGATTCCACAAGAAACGCATATTTCGGATTCAGATCATCTGATAACGTTAGGTGAAGAAGTCTCAATTTCTGGTCAATTGCCTTACATTCATTTGAAAGGACATTATTGTGGATTAGATTTTGAATTTGATTTAAATGTTTCAGATCATGCATCATGGTTTGTAAAATCACCGATTTATGATCATTTTAGTCTGTTAAGTCACTTTAAAGGAAAATTAGAATATCAAGGTGAATATACGCTTACTGAAGGCTTATGTACGTATGAATATGCACGTGCAGTTGGTCCTTATAACCTTTCAAAGACATTACTTGAGGAGCACAATAAAATTCCTTTAACATTCTTTACCTACCAAATCATTAATTTGGATAGTGCAACGCAATTATTGTTGACCAAAGTTGATGTGCTTGGAAAACCTGCTGCGTACACCTTACATATACGACATACTGATCGTCCTGCGGAAGTCCATACACAAGTAGAATTTAAAGTAATCGCACATGACGTTGATGATTATGTTGCACCAGACGGACATAAGATGCGTTTACCACGTTTATTTAGTTGGACAGTTCATAATGATACCGATGAACTTATATTAGATATTACCGCTGAAATTGATAGCCCTTATCGCTATGGGCATGGTCGTGGTTATGCCAGTGCCTATAATTTTGCAGGGCAATATTTAGAAACTGCTGTTGAAGGACGTGGCTATATTGAATATGTTGATATGGTCGACCAAAACAGTTTTAATGATTGATTTTATTAACTTTATATAACCTGAGTTCGATAAAAATCCTTGATGAAAGATGATACAGTCAAACTGCCTGATTATTCATATAAGTGATTTAGATGATTCATTTATTTTGTACTTTTTGAATCATTGATGTTGTTGCTATCGTGGGGCGACATGGATGTCGCCATGTTGAGCGGGGGTAAAGGATGTACCCCTCGCTCAACGAAAGATTTTTGTCACTTTTCATCTCTGAAAAGTGAGGTATCGCCTACGCAAAAGAATTTAAACTTTAGAAGTAAAGCATGGCAGTGCAAGCTTTAGATCATCAAACAATCTATTGATCGCTTTCATTTTATTGATCAAGAGAAATGAAACGCTATTGATGGTTGCGCTTACGGATCTCCGCTCCTCATCCTCAAATTGGATGAAAATCCAGCAAATATCTGCATGGATTTATTATTTTTCAATGAGTTGAATATTTAATTGCATCGAACTCACGTTATATATTAAGTCTCAATGCTCAAAACAACAGCAATATTGTCACCATAAAAAAGAGGCTTCAGCCTCTTTTCATTAGATCAAATCATTCAATTTAATTAAGCAGGTTGTGTTAATTCTGTCATTGGCCACCGCGGCGTTGTGGTCACAGCTAATCCATCCTGCTGCCCCGCTTTTAGACGCTGATAACCAGCAAATGCAATCATGGCACCATTATCGGTACATAAAGCAGGTTCAGCATAATAAACTGTTGCTTTAATTTTAGCTAAGTCTAACTCTAAACGTTCTCTTAATCGTTTATTTGCACTTACGCCACCCGCGATCACTAAACTTTTTAGACCCGTTTGTTTTAGTGCTTTTACTGATTTCTTTACTAAAGTATCCACCAAAGCTTCTTGGAATGAAGCTGCAATGTCAGCATGATAGTTTTCAGTATTGGCATGTTCAGTGTCAAGTTTTTTCAGTTGTACTGAAACCGCAGTTTTTAAACCACTAAATGAAAAATCCAAGCCTTGATGCAACATAGGGCGTGGAAATTCAAATGCCTCTTTACTGCCTTGTTCAGCTAATTTTGAAATATTTGGTCCGCCGGGATAAGGTAATTTCAACATTTTCGCAACTTTATCAAATGCCTCACCTGCAGCGTCGTCAATCGACTCACCTAGAATTTCATACTGACCTATTCCATGCGCAGCCATCAATTGGGTGTGTCCACCTGAGACCAATAAAGCAACAAATGGAAATTTTGGAGGAGTTTCTGATAATAATGGTGCCAACATATGCCCTTCCATATGATGCACACCAATCGCTGGTTTATTTAAAGCAAAAGCCAAAGTTCGACCAAACAAAGCGCCTGTCATCAATGCACCCATTAAGCCTGGTCCACGTGTATATGCTACTGCATCAATTTCAGACTTCTTAATACCACTCTGCTCAAGCAATTGATTAATCAAAGGAATTAGCTTTCTCACATGATCTCGTGAGGCTAACTCTGGAACCACACCACCATACTCTGCATGCAATTTAATTTGACTATATAGCACTTGTCCTCTTAAGCCGACTTCACTGTCATAAAGTGCCAAACCTGTTTCATCACACGAAGTTTCTAAGCCAAGAACGATCATTAAATTGCCTTTTACCTATTTCAAAATATTGCCAAAGCTATTATAGACTTGTGATATGAGATGTAAATGAGTAAAATACTGACCTTCACTTGTGATCTAGGGTAATTCGACCCTGATCTTATCCATAACTTAATGAGGATTCTTCATGCCACAAGTTAAATTGAAAGAAGGCGAACCAGTTGACGTAGCTATTCGTCGTTTCAAACGTTCATGCGAAAAAGCGGGTGTTTTAGCTGACGTTCGTAAACGTGAATTCTACGAGAAACCAACTCAAGAACGTAAACGTAAAAAAGCTGCTGCTGTTAAACGCTACCAAAAGAAATTGGCGCGTGAATCAGTACGTACAACTCGCCTTTACTAAGATTAATTTGTGATTGATTGACTCAACCTGGACAACATAATGACGACTTTAAAAAACCAAATAACTGATGTTTTGAAAGCAACAATGCGTGCTAAAGAAATGGATAAGTTAACGGTAATACGTGGTCTACAGGCAGCAATCAAGCAAATCGAAGTCGATGAGCGCATAGAGCTTGACGATAATCAAGTTCTTGCGGTCATTGAAAAGCAAATCAAACAACGTAAAGAATCGGTCAAAGCCTTTGAAGGCGCAGGCCGTGAAGATTTAGCTAGTAAAGAACAAGCCGAAATTGAAGTTTTATCTCAATTTCTACCTGAAGCTATGTCAGAGGACGAGCTTGATTCTCTCATTGCGCAAACAATTGAAGCGCAAGGTGCAACTAGCATGAAAGATATGGGTAAGGTGATGAATTCTCTACGTCCGATCATAGCCGGACGTGCCGATCCTGCACAAGTTTCTGCCAAAATTAAAGCAAAACTTGGCTAAGCCCCAGTCATTAATCTACATTTCTGTTTGATTTGGTCTATTTAATCCATTTATTTTGCAATGAAATAATACACAGTTAAATAGTCCAAATAATCATATCAAAAAGCATTTCAATTCTACATTTAATCTGATAATGGCGAATGTCTCTCAAACCACCATCAACTGAATCTTTACAGATTGATATTCAAGACTTTCAGTAAAAAACCGTCCTTTTCACACAACTTTCGTACCAGTAAGTTTTCAACATTAGCGTTTAAAACAACAAAGTTCCATTTAGAAAATAAGGTATGGATAAATAACTTTGGTGCTTGAGTTATATCGCCTTTTTGCTTGAATTTTGCATTTCCCCAAAAACCAATCGATACAGTATTGAGCTGCCCATCAATATTATGATTATCCATAACACCTTAAAACTCATTTGAAGCATTTAAACAAATAATAAATACAAAGTTTTCTTGGTTTTACAATGCGATCAAGCGTGATTGACAAAAAGCCTTTAACACCTACAAATTTGGTTCATCCAATGCCTATGCAAGGTTTTCAAGAAACTCCTCAACACAGTTAGCATATCTTGTATTGTAGAAAATAAACCATGTGCATCAGAGGGTTGAATAATTTTTAGAGCATGTTTGATTATTTTCAATTTTAAATTGCATCATATCTATAACTCAATGTTTCCTAGATACCCTCTGATCAAAACAAAGACTATTTCAAATCACATTGAATATTATATTTATGAAGTAACTGCATTTCAGGAGAAGACATTACTTTATCAATCACATTTTGCTTAGTCATCGACTGAACTGTCAAAGGTAAATACTGGCGACTTTCATCAGTTGTTTTATATATATCATTCACATATTTCTGCACAATTGAACAAAACTGTGCTTTTTGTTGTTCATTAAATTGAGTCAATTTAGGGTCTAAACTACGCAAAAAAAACTTCATATCAGCATTATATTGAGCAGAAATACGCTCTACTTCACGAACATATTGTTCTGGCACCGCAGCAGATAAACTATGTGTAAATAGTAAAACGCTTAAAAAAATTAGAATTTTCTTCATGTGAATCAAATACTTTATTATACATTCTCAGTCTCTTAAGATTAACCTGTTCATAGCAGAATAGAAAGTAAATTTTCTTTAATCTGTTTATTTAAAACAAAGAATACGATTAAATTTTCATTTTTCGTTCGTCTTGCATTACTTTAAGCCTTGTTTCGATTCGCGCACTCATTGCATTATTTTCTTTAGCAAGACGCTTGGCATGTAAAAGTGATTTAATGGCATTTTCTTCATCACCTGTCCAATACTGAGCTTCCGCTCTATTTCTTAGAACATTTACAGTACGCATCGGATTTTGTTTGTCTAAATTCGCTGCCTGTTGCAACAATTGCCAACCAATAATATCTTTATTATTTTTACTGACAAATCGATTAACCAATTGTTCAGCTTCTTTCGGCTTATTTTGTCTTAAATACACTTCAGCCAATTTATAGCTTAATGCCCGATTTTCAGGCGTAATGCGCTGTTTTGTGATAATGGTTTGGTAAGCATCATCGATTTTGTTTCTACCCAAATAAATATTGGTTTGAATTAGGCTTACCAAAGTATGGTCTGGATTGATTTGTTTAGCCAAATTAAGCTGAGATTGAGCATTGTCATAATCACCTTGGAGTAAATAAAACTCACTTAATGCCAACAAACCGGGAAAATTATTTTTTCGCGCAAAAGCCATTAACTGACGATCATTGGCTTGCCCTGAAACCACCAAAGTATACCATTTGATGATATCAAATTCTTGCTGTGAGCTATGTGTAGTGACTTTTGGAAATTGATTTGCTCTTAACCTCGCCTCACTCATCCGCTCTGTTGTTAGCGGGTGCGTAAGCCAAAAATCAGGTAAAAAACTAAGCTGACTGGTTGCTCGATGCATAATTTCAAAGAAGTCAGCCATACTTTCTGGATCATAACCCGCACCATACATAAATTGCATACCGATACGATCAGCTTCGCGCTCTTGGTTACGGCTATAACTCAGTTGTTTGTCCATGAGTGCAGCTTGTGTACCCATCATCACAGCACCGCCAACATCACCATCTGCCTTGGAAGCCAATGCAGCACCGACAATAATACCTGCGAGTGCCAATAAGCCTTGCCCTTTAAATGCTTCTTGCGAGCGACTGTAATGACGCTGGGTAACATGGGCGATTTCATGCCCCATCACACTGGCAACTTCATCGATATTGTTTGATGCTGTGACCATCCCTGTATTGAGCGCAAATAAACCACCCGGAACAGCAAAAGCATTAATTTGTGAATCCTTGATGAGCACCAAGCCGACAGGTTGTCCAAGTTGGGTCTGGCTTAGGATTCTGGAGAAAACCATCATAAACTGGTCTTCTAACCATGGGTCATGGAGTACAGGCATCTGCTGTTGAACTTGACGATAGACTTTTTCACCAATGGTTTTTTCTTTTTGTTGATCAATAAACCCTACCCCACCACCAATTTCAGGAACATCAAATTGCCCCCCATTTTGATGCTGGGTAAATGTCGCTGCTGAGCTGATTGAAATGCTCAAACATAAACATAAGCTGAGTAAGGTCTTGTTCAATAGATCGGCTCAATAATCTTTGTGTTTTCAATATAACATTGAATTTAGAACAAATTTGCAATGAAGTGTTATATTGTTTTAACTTTACTTTACATCTTAATTAAAGTCTTGATTCACCAAATATCTTGGCATATGACCTGCTAACGCATCAATCAAATTTTGATAAGCCAATTCCGCCATTTTTTTACGGGTTTCTGCAGTTGCTGAACCAATATGTGGTAATGTCACCACATTTTCAAGCTGAAATAGTGGTGATTCAGCCAAAGGTTCTTTTTGATAAACATCCAATCCTGCAGCAAAAATCTGTTGATTGGTCAAAGCGTCGATCAGTGCTTGTTCATCAACCACAGAGCCACGAGAAATATTGATAAATATCGCATGCTTCTGCATAAGTTTTAGTTCAGCTGCACCGATTAGCGCTTGAGATTGCTGATTTAAATCCACTGCAGTCACTACAAAATCAGATTGCTCAAGTAAATCTTCAAGACTTTTGTACTGTGCATTGAACTGCTGAGCGACTTCTATTTTCTCACGGCGGTTATGATATAAAATATTCATATTAAAACCGTAAAAACCTCGACGGGCAATGGCGGCACCAATATGACCTAAGCCAATGATCCCTAGAGTCTTACCAAAAATGTCTTTACCAAATTGAGCTGGACTGATGGTACGTTTCCATTCACCTTGCTTGGTCCACTGGTCTAAACTTGGGACCTTTCGTGCTGCGCTCATTAATAATGTGAAAGCTAAATCTGCGGTTGTTTCTGTCAGTACATGAGGGGTATTTGCCAGCCATATTTTCTTTTGATTTAAGTAGGCAAGATCATAATTATCATAACCGACACTGACAGAAGATATAATTTTTAACTGCTGTGCCGTTGCTAAATTTGTTTCGTTCAGTAGACGACCTGCACCAATCATTGCATCAGCATCAACCACTTCAGTACGAATCTGTTGATTAATATCACCTTGTTTCGGATCTAAAACCACCACCTTAAATTGATGATTTAAACGTGACAGAATTTCTGAATCGATTTGGCTAAAAACAACAACTTTTTGTTTCATTTAGATCAAACTCCCTTCCAACACAATCATTCAATAAGTTTTCGATATTTATTTTTGCATCATTTGCCATAATCTACGCTTTAGCAGTGGTTCTTTCAGCATTTCATCTAAACTCGGCAACTCCAAAATATCCTGTTGCACAAGATGAGTGATTTGCCCAAGACTAATTACCTTACGTTCTACGCTCAATGCATCAATAAAACCTTGAATATAAAGGTTAGCTCCTCGACCATCTTGATACTGTGGCAAGGGAAACGGCCATTTCAATTCATGAGTATGTCCGTTGACTGCACGTTGAATATTGCTCCATAAAGTCAATTGTTCAGCATTCAAGTCAGTTGTTTCAACCAATAATAGGCAATGTTCAATCGCATAGGCTTGAATTTCAAATGCAGACAACTCTAGTGCGGATTCTGTCCCAAAATGGGTATGTTGCTGAATATGTTTTGATGTTGAAACTTCTTCAGTCAGCTGTGTTTCTGGATTACGTTCAAGTAATGTGACTTCGGAAACTTGAGTCTTTTCAGCTGTTATATTCGATGTCTTTTGAGTGCGCTCAGCATCGATTTGCGTAGATAAATTTTTAGGCTCAAACGATTGATGTATTACAGGATGTGATTGTTCAATATCTCGATATAAAGCACTTTGATAATGGCGTGTTTGTACATCGACCTTATTAATCCACAGGTCTACTCCCATCGTAGCCAAAATGCTACGTTGATGTTCCGATACAATCACATTCATTACAGATTCAATATTTTCCATACAGGCTATATTCTAGCGATGTTTGTTTTTTTTGTCGCAACAATCGACACAAAATAGCGGATAAATTAGACTTCAAGAACAGAAACACTACACGTCCAGCTAAAACACTCAATCACACCCATCCACTACAGTGAAGTGACGAGAATGCCGTATTTTGCTGTCAGGTACATCCCTTGACGGATGATGTCAGTGCCATTGGCGTGATGAACTTTTAGCTCCTGAGTAACAACATCAAATTGAAAAGCATCATAACAATCTTGATGCTGACAAAGCCAATATAAGGTATCTGCAAGATGCTCATCAACAATATAGCTTTCAGCCAAGAAATCTTTAGACATAATCAAATTGAAAGTAGGGAGTTGATCCTATTGTAACGCATATAACATAAATATAATCAATGGAGGAAATCAGAGACAGCGCATCTTTGCACGTGACAAAAAAATGTATGAATTGTTGGTACTATCGTTACACTTATTTTTTAATATCACCATACTGATTCCATAAAATCATCATATGGTGATATTTTGCTAAAGTTTAAAGAAAACTAATGATGAGCACCGCATTTACGACACTCTTTAACCACAATATTATGACCAATTTCATATTCAAAACTGTGGATACACAATAATTTTCTGATTTTTTGCAACATCATCAAACTCCTTTTAGAAATCTCACATCATTTAAAGTTTCATCCTGAAACATCACTATCTTAGAAAGACATGTGATATGTTTATCATATTTAAAAGTCTATGCGTAATAATTTTTTATTCGCCTTTAGTCGAAGACCATTATTTTTCTGTTTAAATTTTCAAATCATGATAATTTATCTAAATCATTGTTTTATATTGCTTTAAAAAATAAAAAATAGTTTAAAAAAAGATGATTTTTAAGCTTGATTTAATCTGACTTTTATATAGGATGAAATCATAGCTTCTTCTATTTGTCTTTACTTTTAATTTAGAAAGCTTTTGAGAAAATCAAAATTTAAGCCGATCAACAAGACTATAAAGGAATTTTTCATGCAAGGACGTATGATGCAACAACCATTGTTAATCAGCAGCTTGATCGAACATGCTGCACGTTATCATGGTGATACCGCAATAATTTCTAAAAATACCGATGGCACAATCACAAAAACAGATTGGACCCATGTCACTGAAAACGCAAAACGATTTGCCAATGCACTTAAAAATCTTGGGCTTCATTCAGGAGATCGAGTGGCGACAATTGCATGGAACAATCATCGCCATCTAGAATCATGGTACGCAATTTCAGGCAGCGGATTAGTCTGCCATACCATTAATCCTCGACTTTTTCCTGAACAACTGATATTTATTATCAATGATGCCCAAGATAAAGTGGTGTTATTTGATAAAACCTTTCTTCCCCTTATAAAAGCTGTTAAAGCACACACACCAAATGTTGAACAC
This sequence comes from Acinetobacter bereziniae LMG 1003 = CIP 70.12, assembly GCF_000368925.1. Classification (GTDB taxonomy): domain Bacteria; phylum Pseudomonadota; class Gammaproteobacteria; order Pseudomonadales; family Moraxellaceae; genus Acinetobacter; species Acinetobacter bereziniae. Next base: position 316,847 of record NZ_KB849755.1, read on the forward strand.
TTTGTTTATCTTGGTGCTTTTGATCAAGATGTAGCAGATGCGCTTCCTGATGCTAAATTTTATGATGTACTCATCGCGGAAAATGCGGGAGATTATGAATGGCCAAACTTGGAGGAAAATACTGCAAGTTCATTATGCTATACCTCTGGTACGACAGGTAATCCTAAAGGTGCGTTGTATAGCCATCGTTCAACGATTTTGCATACTTATGCAATCTCGCTACCTGATTCTTTGAATTTATCAGCCAAAGACATTATGTTACCTGTCGTACCGATGTTCCATGTCAATGCTTGGGGAACACCGTATGCAGCAGCAATGGTCGGTTGTACCTTGATTTTGCCGGGTCCTGGTTTAGATGGTGCAAGTTTGGTCCAGATGATAGATGATTATAAAGTGAGCATTGCATTGGGTGTGCCTACCATTTGGCAAGGTTTACTTGCTGCTGCAAAACAATCAGGAAGCACACTAGAAAGCCTTAAACGAAATGTTGTAGGCGGTTCAGCATGTCCTCCTGCCATGATGAAAGCTTTTAGAGATAATTATCAGTGTGAAACAATTCATGCCTGGGGAATGACAGAAATGAGCCCTCTTGGCACTGGCAATCAGCTCAAAGCCAAACACCAAAATCTAAGTGCTGAAGAGCAATTTAAAATCCGCTTGTCTCAAGGTCGCCCACCTTTTGGTGTAGATTTACGGATTACCAATGAGGAAAATGGTACGCATGAAGTTGCTCGTGATGGGCATACGACGGGCAACTTGCAAGTGAAGGGACATTGGATCATTGAATCTTATTATGGAAAATCCGAAAACGCATTGAGTGCAGATGGCTGGTTCGACACAGGAGATATTGCGACAATCAATGAGGATGGCTATCTCATCTTGAGTGACCGCGCCAAAGACTTAATCAAATCTGGAGGTGAATGGATTTCTTCGGTTGAACTTGAAAATATTGCCATGAACCATCCTGAGATTGCGATGGCTGCGGTAATTGCTGCCAATCACCCAAAATGGGATGAGCGTCCAGTAGTGATTGCGATCAAACATCAAGGCGCACAAATCTCAGAGCAAGATTTGCTTGATTATTACTCAGATAAAATCGCCAAATGGCAAATCCCAGACAAAGTGGTATTCGTAGAATCTATTCCATTAACTGGCACGGGTAAAATGTTGAAACGTGATTTACGTGAACAATATGGCGATGTGTTATTAACAGATTAACTGAAACATCATGCTGATTTAAAGCATTAACTCAACTTAAAGCAGCCCATCATCAGATGGGCTGTTTATTTTTATCGAAATTTTGAAAACTTTTTAGATCAATAAAGTTAAATGATTTGAGCAGATTGTACTTGTTTAATGTTCTTTTTTATCTTTTGATTTTCATCAATATCAAAACATAGTAGAAATGTCTCACCAGGAAAGATCACATTTTCATGTAATGCTTTTGTGGTTTGTATGATTGCCTCAATATCCACTTTGCCGAAGCCTTTCTTCAGACTAAAACCTAAAATATAGCAAGGTATATGTTTAAGATGTTGCACCTGCTTTTGTACCAGCCAAACCTGTTGAATACCCGTATACTTTCTAAGTTGTTGTAATAAATCTTCTAATGCTTCTTGGGTCAATCCATGAGGCATGAAATGATCTCTGAAGCTCACCTCTTGTCGTTCGCTCATTGCCAACTGTTCAAGTGCGATACGATCAAACATAAGTTGTTGATACTTTTCAGCTTCAGCAGCTATGCCTTGCTCTTGATAAAATTGGTAAAGCATTTCATAAACTGTTACTTGATAAAACTCATTCAATTGAGCTGATCTTTCTAAAATAGCACAACCATTTTGATCTTTGCGCTCCAACAAAAGACGACCATAGATATAATTTGCCAAAGCATTTTCTAGATCTTCCTCATATAGTTTTTTCATCAAATCAAATGCAATATCTGGTTGATGCAAAACTGTATCAGTAAGTTCTACTTGTGCAAATTTTTCATCCGTAGAGAGTGCTTCACCTTGCTCTAACTTTTCATTCAATTGTTTTAAATATTCTTTTTGTTGTTGAATATGCTGATGGTGTTGTTGCCAAACATCCAAAACGTTATTTTGCCATTGATGATCAAAAGTGGTGGTGATTTTTGACAGTTGGTCACCTAAAAGTAAATCGGCTGTATGCCCTTTTTCAGCAAATACCAACTGTGCTGTTTGCCCAATTGATTCTAAACGATCCATTAATGATGGATGGGTATCCTCCAAATTAGTTTGTAATTTTAAAGACTGATCCAACCATTTCTTGGTTTTATGTGGTTCAGAAAATTCACTCAACTGATTAACGTATCCAAGATATGGAGAAATTGTGGGTTTGGGCATATTTTCGGCATGCTTAAAGATGGTTGGCCAAAATTCCTCGCTTAAATAACATCCTACTACATTTACCGTAGTTAAGGTCTGTGCCACAGTTTCAGCAGATGTCAATTCTACGGAAATTTTATCAGCTTCATATTCATTTGCCCGTGCAACAGGGAAAGAAAAAGAAGCAAAATATGGCACAAACTTTTTAAAGAAGGGTCTAAAAATAATATCTATTCGACTGGCATTTTGCTCTACAAGTTGATAAAGCTGAGCCCAACGAATCCTTTGGCGATAAATCCAATTCGCTGTTTTAGCATGATTTTTAGACAAATGCCCAAACTCATGTGCGAGTACTGAAGTTAATTGCTGCACCGATAAAGATTGCATTAATGGTAAACCAATAATCAAATAATTTTCATACCATCCAAGAATCCCAAGTCGAGGTGTTTGAACGACGGCAGCATTAAAATCATCTGTAATGAGTACATGATGAAATGAAGGTGAATTTAATTTTAGACTTAAGTTATTAATGATTTTAAATAACTCAGGCGCATCTTTTTCTTGAATAGCAATCCCTTGAGGTTTTTCTACACTAATCCAAAGTGATTTCACAATGACATATAGAAATATCGCAACTGGAATAATGATCTTAATGGCAAAAGCCTTTAAAACCAAAATAGATAGACAGGCTAAAATCAATAAAATCACCAAAACCACGACACCAAATGCTATATATAAATTTCCCAGCCATGCCAGTATTTTTACTTTACGGTGATACGCTTTGGGATTTTCTCGTAATTCTTGCTCAAGCCGAGCAATCGTTTCTTGGCTGTACATTGTTATTGTCCATATATTCTTTTCATGATTAGATTCTTTTATATCAATGACCCAATTTTGTTTCAATTGATTTAATCGAAAACTCAGACATTAAATTCTAATACTTACTTGCTCTTGTAATGGCAAATATAAGTAAAAAAATTCAACACTCAAATCTTAACACGATTGAGATACTTCATTTCTCTAGACTTTAATCTCCCCTATAGGCTCTATTTATACAAAAGTTAGATTGGCATGATTGTAGTTTGTTATTTTGAAATATCATCATTATTTTGAATCCTATATACCCAATTCACATCAAGGAGTTTATGTAAACCTAGACATGATCGGAAAAATATGAAATCTTGCATCAGGACTCATATCACCTACACATTTTAAACATAAACTTTTAGCCATCCACAACAAAGCTGCTAATGTTATTTTTTATCATTTCCACTGTTAAAATAGAGAATAAAAACTGCAATGACAGATAAGCCAAACAACTCATCAGAATGCTGTATAATTAAAGGACAAAAAAAAGAGGTGGGTAAAATGATAATCAGAAAAAGTATCTTTATAGCCGTCTCCACACTCGTTATGACTCAATATACAAATGCACAATCAGAAAAAGCAGCCAATGTTCAACTTTCAAAAATACAGCATGGAAGTAATCAATGGACCTCGCAAGTTGACTGTCAGGATGAACAAGACGCGATAAGAAATTTTCGTCATGCGAGCAGCGCAATCCGATGTTTTGATGAAAAAGGAAATAATACTGAGCAATCTATTGCGTTGGCAATTGCACACCCATGGGAGGAAAGATACAGCAACAACAAACAAGGTACATTAGTTACTACTGGTGAACTAAATCAAATCGCTTTGCATTATAATCGACTTGCCGATGAGCTAAATACAAGCAAATTCCACACTTATCCGTTTAGTCTAAGTAATCAATGTACAATTGCATTATACCGACTAAGGGCTTGTGCCTACAAAACAGCGGCTACAAGAAAAGAAGGTATTGCACGAGAGACAGCCAAACCTACTCCATAAAAACCAGCATCGGCTTATCCTCCTCAATCCATAGTAAAAATACATAAAATAATCATCGCTTTGACACAGTTGATCAATTTATTCCAATAAAAAGCCCAAATATCGGATATTTGGGCTTTTAAAGTTATCAGATTAAATTTCTAAAAAATCCGAGTCCTTTTAAAACAACAGCTAAGATTAAATTAGAAACGCCAGTGGTAGAACAAGTCGATGGCTTTTTCCAAAGACTGACTTGCTTCTAAGTACAAACGTTTATTCATTTGATAACGTAAAGTCAATTTATTGACTGGGGTAAATACACCAACACCATAACGAATATATAAGTCAGGTGTAATATAGCCCGTTAAACTCACTTGAGTATCATCACCTGTCCCTTGCGCATCAAAAGATAAACCACTTAGACCAAATGTTCGCCCAATCTGATTGGTAAACGCGCGCGTCCCGCCTAAGCCTAAACTGATCCCTGCTGCGGCAATGGTATTGTTCACATCAGACTTAAATCCTTCAGCATTGCTTAATCCGCTTGAACCTTCATTGATACGACCTGTAATCAACGCATTCATGGCTTCTTGGTCTGATAATCCTGCATCGTTATAAACCTGAATATTTGGACTCGAAGCTGTTCCAGTCACACGTAATCCGACTGTACTTCCCGAAATACTCTTATTGGTATCCACATCTAATGTCGGATTTGACAAAGGTCCGTTAAAACGTGCAATCGCTCGGTTTAGATCCAAACGTTGACCATAAGCTTCCACAGTCACTTTTTGACTGACGCCAATCGCACCATTGGCACGCATTGCTGTTTCCAAACCACGTTGTGAAAGATATAAACGTCCGACTAAAGGAATACGGCTGTTAAAACCTTGGAAAATAACCTTATTACCCAAATTTACTGAAACATCTGCACGAATCGACCATGGCTGTGCAGCCTTAAGTAAAGCAAGCTGATTTTGCCCTTCTTTCACAATACGCACATCTGGTGAAACATTGACCACTGTCGCACTTGATTCAGGCATTGAAATAAGTGCCTGAGGGACATCAACCTTACCTTTCACTGTTAACTTCTTACTTAATGGTAATGCATCAAGCTCCATATCCGTATCAACAATTGCAGTGATTAAAGGTGCTTGGCGAATCAATAATTTATCACCTGTCAAACGCATTTGTACATGTGGATCATTTTTCCAGTCGACACTTCCACTAATTTTACCTACACCACGACCACTGTTGAAAGCTCCATTGATTGTGGCAACATCTTGGCGAATTGAAGTATAAAGCTGAATATTGTTTAAGTTTACTGGCAGTGAAATCATACTGATTTCACCATTTTTCAAACGCATTTCGCCATCAAATAACGGCTTTGTCAGCGTTCCATTGATCTTACCTGCCAATGACAAAGTTCCATCTAATTTACGCACATCCGCAATAAATGGTTTTAATATTTTCAGTTGAACTTCATTAAAAGCAACCTCACCACGCATCGGTTTAGCATCGACATACGGGTTTATTACAACGCTCGCATATCCCGTTCCCACATTCGGCGCTTTCAAATCAGTACGCAATAACAAACCATCTTTGATACTTTTCGCAATGATACTTGCTTCATCATAATTCATGGATGTTGACGGATCATTTGGATCTTCTGCTGCAATACCAATTTGTCCATTGCGTGTCACCAATTTGGCATCCAATTTAGGCTGTTGCCCTTGCGCCCATGATGCTTTTGCATAACCATTTAGCTTACCTGTAAGCGCTAAACCTTCTGGCATAAATGCAGCAAAGTCATTTAAGTCTAAATTTTTAGTGACAAATGAAACATTACCATGCTTCTGACTCGCACGAACTGGCTGGTCAAAACATAATTGGCTTTGTTGACTTAACCAACAATGTTGTCCGACATACAGTTCTGATTTAGCTGAATTGAAAATAATAGGTGCATGTTGTTGTTGCAATAAATGTGCACGCACAGAGTCAAATTCGCCTTTTTGCACTTGACCCAGCCAATCATTTTGGGCATTAAACCCACCCGCAAATTGCACATAGAACTTTGAATAATAGTTCCAAGCTTGTAATTGTAGTAGATGAGCTTTACGTGTTCCTGAAAGTGTAATACCTGCGTGTTGAATCTCACGATTACCACTACGCAAAGTTTCCAATTGCGCAACCATTTTAGAAGGCACAGTTTCTGAAGTCGGTAACTCACCTTTTAAGCTCAATTTCTTGATGCTTAAACTGTCATTGAATCTAAAATCATCCACCGCGAGATTGGCTGTCGCACTTAAACGAGGCTGTACCTGTAAGTTTAAATAACCATGTGCTGTACCACGCAACCCTGGGTAAAGTTCATATAATGCAGGGGCATTCAATTTTAATCTTAAATTCTGTGCATTACCTGATGCTTGAACCTGATTGCTTGCATAAGACAAAAAGAGATTATTTGCTTCAAACTGTTGAGGCATCAAACCTTTAAGGTCAGAGTTCAGCACGACTGCTAAATTACCGCGCCCTCGCAACGGTTTATTGTTAATCATCCCTGCAATATTCAATTGTTGAATATTAATTTTCTTTAAACGATCTGACCAGTTACCTTGTGTTTTGACATTGCCTGAAACTTCTCCACGAACTGATGAGACAAAATATTGTGGTTTAAAACGAACTAAAGAAGCATTGATGTCCCAACCAATACCATTGCTGATATGCACCAAACCATTGGCTAAAATTTTTCCTGCAACACCATCATGTTGAAGTTCAGAAATTTTGATCAGCTCAGGTGTTCCTGCAACACGAATTTTGAGTAAACCACTGCCTTGCTTCATTTGCGATGCATTTAAAGCACCATCATAATTCACAGCAAAACCTTTAAATGCACCTCCAGCTTTAGCATCATTGAAAATAATTGCAGCTGTGCTTTTACCCGTCAATTGAATGGTTTCAGCTTTAGCCTGATCAGCAATACGTCCCGTTAAGTTAATCGCATCTAAATTAATCAACTGTTGGTTTGGTTTCGCATAGCCATTGGCTTTGATTTGTCCATTCAACAGATCCACTGGTGCAGTTGCAACCACACTCTGTGGATTAAAATCTTTTGCATTCAACAATGCATTCCACTTCAATTGACGTTTTTCAGTCGGTAATTCAACCACAGCATTTCCAGACAAGCTGCCTTTTGTTGCCATATATTCAAAGGCTGGAATATGTAAATCATTGCCTTTTAGGTCGACCTGAGCATTATATTTACCTGCTGGCAAACTGCCTTTTTCATGCTGACGTACTACCGTTGCAACATGAATATTTTGTTGCCCCTCTACAAGTGCGACATTGACTTGTCCCTGTTCACTGCTCAACCAACCTACATAAGGCACAGCGCGATCGATGTTACTCCAATTTACACCCAGCAACATCGGTTCAGGTTTTTTGCCCTTTTGTTCTGCTTGATCAAGTTTAACTTTCCACGATTCGTATTTATCAAAGTCCAAATTGGCTGTTAAATGCATACCTTGCTTTAACTCACCAACTGAAGCAATTTTTGCATCCAATGAAACTGGCAGAAAATCCTGAATCGCCTGAGGTATCACTTTATCTTTTGGATTGAGTCGATCTAAACGCCCTTGTATATCCCAATGTACAACATCATGCCAGCCGACTAAGCCGGTAAGGTTGACCGCCCCCCCCATGAGCTGACCATTTAAGTTATTGATATTGAGCTGATTAACCAAATCAGTATGTGCCAAAGCCGTGTATTGACCTTGTGGAATATTTTTACCACTAATATCTGTGTTGAGTTCGAGATTTAGACCTTTTACATCCCCTTGAAATTTAGCTAAACCATTTTTTGATAAAAGTTCTTGGTCTAGCATCAATGGCCAATGATAATCTTTAAATATCAAAGCACCATTCATAGGTACATCATGTTGCATTGGATGAATGACTGCCCACCCCGTCAACAAATCTGGGGTTTTAGTTGCAACACCGGCTTTAATAGTGGCTAAAGAACCACGGGCATGGACGTAAATATCTTCAACATTTAAACTTTTTAACGAAGGTAGACGAAGAATAGCTTTGGCATTGAGTGGGTAATCTCCTTGCTTAAAATCCATGTTTCCTGTGGCATCTTTGACCGACAAATAGCCCATGTCCATTTTTGAATTTTCAAACTTCAGAGCAGTACCTGACCACAATGCATTTTCCAAATGAATATCATTGATATCTACTTTTGAGGAACTGGTCTGAAATTGCAAATGATCCACATCTGCTTTGTCTAAACGCAAAACAAATGGCAATTTGATTTCACTGAATTTAAAAGGTTCATCACTTGGCGGACTTTTACTGATAATTCTTAAATTATTGACATCCGCATGACTCAGATGAATTTCTTTTTCTAAAATTGCGCGCCATCCCAAAGAAATATCTGCACGATCAATTTTAACATCCACAGCAGTCAAGGTAACCAAGACATTTTTAAGAATGATTCCTTGCAGCAAATTCCCACTTTCATATTGATAAGTAATGATTTTTTGACTTGCAGCAACGCGATCTAATAAAAACTTACTGCCTTTATCAGTACTGAACATTACAGCCAAAGCAGCAATTAATAAAATAATGACCAAAAGTAAAGACATCAGAATATTACGTAATAAATTACGCTTCTTCGGGGTCATTTCTTGCTTGGGTTGATCATTTTGCTGTTCATTTTGAACATCTTGATGTTCTTCATCAGCCATAATATTTCCAGTAATTCTCTTATATTTTTAGTTAATTAAAGTTGCGAACCAATAAAGAAGTGCAAACGAATTGGTTTTGCTGGATCGGATATTCCAGATGCAACATCAATTCGAATCGGACCAATTGGCGACTTCCAACGTAGACCCACACCTACGCTATATTCAGTATCATTACTAAATGACTTGTCATAAGCATTACCAAAGTCACTAAATACTGCACCACGCCAACCATCTTTAAATTGATAATTGTATTCTAACGAGCCTACAGCTAAACCTTGTCCACCTACTTTATACCCATACTCAACAGGTGATAAACTTTTATAATCAAAACCTCTAAGACTTTGATCGCCACCAGCAAAGTATCTTAAGTTATAAGGTACTTTTTCGAAGTCTTTGGCAAAAATATAGCCCACATTCAGACCACCCACAATTTGATGGTTGTCATTTTCGCCAAAAGAATACAAACCTTTCCATTCAGCACTGGTAATTGCCATATCCGTATCAGAAAGTAATGACTGACTACCCAATTGGATTTTATAACTTTGTTTATAGCCACGTGTTGGATTGACACGATTATCACTGATCGTTTTGGTTGCTTCATAACCTAACAATAGTGATTCTTGCTCTTGATCAGAGCCTGGAATCAAAAATGCGTCAGGAATATTGGCTATATCGACAGGTCCATTTTGAGTGACTCGATCTAAACGATAACGCACACCCAGAATATGTTGCCACTCTTTACGTGATCCTTTAATGATGCGGTCAACCCCAGCTACAGCAGATTCAATGACCAAGTCCATGTCATTACCAATACCATCGCGAGTTTCGCGTTCATAACCGGCAACTAAACTGAAATAATCATTTAAAGGATGTTTATAAGGAATGTTATAACGCGCATCAATTGATTGACGAATCTGTGACAGCTCCATGTTTGCATCAAAGGAATGACCTAAGTGATTGACAATGGCGCGTCTATACTGACCACGCAAACGAACGCCTGTATCTGTTCCATAACCAATACCTGTTTCCAGACTATTTAAACGATCAGCATTTAAAGTCACAATCACTGGGATTTTTTTGGTTTCGCGCGCTTTATCCTTGAGCTGATCCTCATCAGACTCTTTTTCTTTTTGCTGTGCTTGCAGCTGTTTTAAATTTGGGTTGGCTTCTTCGCCCTGAGTCCCGGCAAATTGATTTTCATTAACTACATTCTGGGTAACTTCTTTATCTGATAGATGTGCCTTATCAGCATCTGTTTGTGCTGCAAAAGTTGATTCAGCAACATGCTCCTGATCAACCAAAGCTTGTAAATCTGCTGGCAACTCCAGTGGTTTTACAATCGCATCAGGTTTAATCGCATCTACAAGCGTGTAATTAAAATAACGTGAGTTGGTGAGATTATTTGCCAGACCGTTGACACGCCAAGCCGTATAATCTGCGCCATCTTTCCACGGTGCTAAAGTTTTTAAGATTTTTAAATCAATCGGTAACGGTTTAGAAGGGTCACTCATTCTAAACTCGACATCTTCTAATTTATAACGCTCGCCTGTTTCATACTTTAAATTAATCTGCGCTTTATTTTGTGGTTGCTCCACTTTGACATCATGCAAACGCCAATAACTATCAAAAAATCCATTATTGGAAGCTGCATCTGCTATTCTGGTTTTGGTGGTTTCATATAAACCATGATTCAGAATATCACCTTCATCCAAGTCAGGTAATACACCAATCACTTGGAACTGAGCAAGATTTGCACCAGGACCTGTGAACTCAATGTTTTGTTCAGTAACTTTTACAGGATCATTTGGAGTAACTTTTACACCTAAATGACTCTCATCAATTTTATTAAATCTAAATTGGGCATTGTAATAACCCACAGCTTGTGCAGCCTGAACTGCAAGTGTTCGCAATTGTGGCACTGAACCATTAAAATCAGAATAAGCTTCTTGAGTAAACGTTCCGAGTTTGGCTTTTAAGTTGTTTGCCAAAACAGGAGGTGCACCTGAAACAGAGACACTGATTTTTGCAATCGGTGCGCCGTTGTCCTGTGGTCCTCGAATTTTATTGACAAGATTTCTAAAGAAACCTTTTTTAGGTTGCTCTTCCTCTGGAAGATTCGCGTTATGATCAACCAGGGTTTTCCCAGCTTCATTTTCCTGAACAGAAATTTGGTTATCTGCACGAATGGTTTGTATCAATTGATCAACATTGACTGGGGCTTGAGTGATCTCGGTTAACTCTTGTTGTGTGGCGTTACTGACTTCAACCTCAGGCGTTTTGCTCATGCCATTACGAAAATTTTGTGCTTCGGTTTTAGCCTGCTCTGCCACACTGTAAATTTCGTTTGCCATAGACTGGTCAACACTGACCGCGGGTAAATCTTCCAAGTCCTCAAATTCAATCGGTTTGAAATCATCCTGAACACCAATATTCTGCTGTTGCTGTTCAAGCATCTTTGCACTATCAAATTGTTCGGGCTGCTGTTGAGCCTGTTTTACTTTCTCATCGAGTTGATCAATTTTCTCGTTCGATAAGCCTTCTTGTCTTGCTGCCGACTCTAATTGTTCTTGATCATGTGTAATATTTACAGTACTTGAGTTTATGTTCTGACTATTCTGTGCTTGCTCTGCGTAACTCACGGGTACTGCAAAAATACTTAAAAAAACACTTGAACATATCAGTTTATTGATATGATAACGATCAAAGTGTAAATGAACACTATGTGAAAGCACAGATTTTTTAAAATTAATTTTTGCTGGCATACCACGCTCGAATGACCTAAATTTATTTGTAGAAAGATCCATGATTAAAAATCTTTCAAATACTCAAACCAATTGGTTTTACACATGATTTAAGGTAAAAACATGATACATGATTTTGAGAGATAGTTACCATTTCAACACATTTCTTATATATAACTAAATGAAGTCTTCTACAATGGAAAAAAATGAGCATATTTTAGGGACCCGACGTTTTTTACCGATGTTCCTCACCCAATTTTTTGGCGCTTTAAACGACAATGTGTATAAACAGTCCTTATTGCTCGTCATTACCTATGGATGGATTCAGCAACAATCAGCAAGTGTAAGTACCTTAAATAATCTTGCCGCACTTCTATTTATTTTACCCTATTTCATCTTTTCTGCGACAGCGGGTCAAATTGCGGATAAGTATGAACGTTCATTTTTAGTCAGAAATATTAAAATTCTTGAAATCATTATTATGCTGATTGCTTCGGCAGGTTTTTTATTGGGTAATTTGTGGATTTTACTGTTTGCTTTGTTTTTAATGGGTACTCACAGCACCTTCTTTGGTCCAATCAAATATGCAATTTTGCCTGAAATTTTAAAACCAAACGAGTTAATGTCGGGAAATGCTTTATTTCAGTCAGGAACATCCATTGCTATTTTGATCGGGATGATTTTGGGTGGCGCGGTTATATCACTCTCTCAAGGACATATGATTTGGATTTGTCTAACCATTGTCTCAATCGCTGTAATGGGCTATATAGCGAGCCGCTTTATTCTCAAACAATCAACCACCAACACTGATTTAAAAATTGACTGGAATTTCTTTAGAACCAGTTTCGAAACCATTCGCTATGCAAAAAGTTTGCCTTTAATCTTTATGGTTCTTTTAGGTAATTCTTGGTATTGGTTCTACGGCGCGACCTACCTGACGCAAATTCCTCAATTGACCCAACAAAACCTGCATGGCAATGAAAACGTGGTGAGTTTACTCCTGACATTTTTCTCTGTGGGAATCGGTGTTGGTTCATTATTATGCCGCAAAATTGGTGGTACTGAAGTGAATATTAAAATGGTGCCATTGGGTGCGATTGGTTTAACTTTATTTGCAATTTACCTTGCAGGCAGTCTGGCTTTTGTTCCTGAACGTACTGGTGATTTGATTTCCGTTACAGATATGTTTAGTTCTGGTGCCCCTTACTATCACGTGATGTTGGCAGTGACTTTACTGGGGATTAGTGGGGGTTTTTATATTGTTCCCCTATATGCCATGATGCAAGCATATGCACCAAAATCACATCGAGCACGCGTTGTTGCTGCAAATAATATCTTTAATGCGATATTCATGGTTTCATCGGCGATTTTTTCTATTATCATCTTAAGTATCTTAAAAATAGATATTAAAATTCTATTTTGTATTACTGCTGTGTTAAGCGCATTGTTTAGCACATGGTTATTAATTCGTTTAAAGCCATTAATCGCAACCACTCAAGTTTCTTTGGAGGACTAATATGCGTCAATATACGGGCATTGATAAATTGATTCATTCTTTTGATCAAGCGTTAAGAAGCTTAGTTCCTGGAGCGACATCTGCACAAAGAGCCAATCCATCCACTGAGACTGAAACTCAACTCGCTGTTAGTGAAGCACGCCATGTAGCAGGTTTAATGCGGGTCAACCACAGTGGCGAAGTCTGTGCACAAGCGCTTTATCATGGACAAGCACTGACTGCAAAACTTCCCAATGTGCGTCGTGAAATGGAGTTTGCTGCCATTGAAGAACAAGACCATTTGGCTTGGTGTGAAGATCGTTTAAAAGAGTTGGACAGCCACACCAGTTTACTCAATCCAGTATGGTATGGTCTTTCATTTGGTATGGGTGCACTTGCAGGTATCGCGGGTGATAAATACAGTTTAGGCTTTGTGGCTGAAACTGAACGCCAAGTGAGCCTTCACTTGCAACACCATATCAGTCAACTCCCTGCTCAAGATGAACGCTCGCGTAAGATCTTGGTACAAATGAATGAAGATGAATTACATCATCGTGATACTGCATTAACTGCCGGTGGTGTAGAACTTCCAATCCCTGTTAAAATTACCATGACTGCCATTTCAAAACTGATGACCAAAACCAGTTATTATATTTAATGGCAGTATCTAAAAAAATAAGCCCTTGAATTGGGCTTATTTTTTAACTTTATTTTTGAAAATTTTAACTGTTCTAAATATTTAGCTGCTAAACAAAACCACATCTTTATGCTGATTAAATATCACTCTTGACCAAATATCAACTGGGCACTATCAGGCGCCAATTTTGCTGTTTGTACTGGTAATAAAGATGGATTTAAGGGATATTTTTTCCCATCAAATTTTAACATCACTTGCCCATGCTGATGTGTATATACAAACAGTTGCTTCCAGCCATTGTGCATATAACTGGTCACATATACAGGTGTGTCTACCAAAGTGGTTTTGCTTAAAAACTCAAACTGCTGATTTGCTCCACCTTTAAAGACCAACATAGTACAGCCCCCAGAGCCACACCAATCCTGTCCGCTTAGAAGGACAATCGCATCCTCCACTCCATCTTGATTCAGGTCATTAAATGCAACATTAAATGTAGGCTGACCCTGAGTATAACTTTCTACTTGCTGTTTTAAGTGTATCTCACGCTGTTGCAATGACAACGAACTTGTCGATTTAGCAGGTTGCTTTTGTGGTTTTTCATGACTAGTTGTACAAGCACTTAACAAAAATGCAGCACTCATTAAAATCATAGATCGAATATTCATATGTACTCACCTTATGCGGGTAGATCAATCACAGGAAATTGATGAAGTGGATAGCTGAATCGTACATCTTGCCAAAGATCAAACATTGGGATTTTAACGTCCAAAGCCAGTGGAAGTTTTTTGGGATTAAAATGCATTGTATTTAACTCCGCTCCCCAAGCAATTAAATCAATATCCAAAGAAATATGATGAGATGGTCGAGTACGTCCTGACTCTGCTTCCATCTGTTTTAATTGACAGATCATCTGATCGACTGATAAATGGCTTTTTAATAAACAGGCAGCATTCCAATAATCTGCACCAATTCCATCACGACAAGGAATTAAATAAATTGGAGAAAAAACAGCTTCCCCCAGTTTTTTAATTTGAGTCCATGATTTTTGAAAATGATGTTGTGGTTGATTATTACTGGCTAGCGCTAGAGCGAATATCGTTTCGGTGGCGTTCAAGACGAATTCCTACAGAATTTGCTTGCGGGATAATAGCAGGCTTACGGATGGTAATCATAATCGATTCAATCGCAGGAAAGGTAGAGAAAAGCGCATTTAACACCAATTTCGCCGCATGTTCGATCAATTTTGGGGCAGCATCTTGAATCACTTTGGCTGAAATGTCACAAATCTCAGCATAATTTAACGTATGTTCAAGTTCATCAGAATTTGAAGCTTGCTCTAAACTGGTTTGAATATGCAAATCAAGCATTAAAGGCTGGATAATTTGACGTTCCCAGTTAAAACAGCCAACAACAGTATCGACTTTCAAACCTTCAATAATAATTGCATCCATGATTTTAAAATTTCTCTTATTCAATGAAAAACCCTTGCGAAAATGTATTTATCAAGACTTGTCGTCAATCTTTCAAATACTTTTCACAAGGGGCGCTTCATATTAATGCTTTAATAATGATGCTGGGTCGATATTTTGAATCATCTGCAAACGTTGGTCAGCATAGATATCTGTATAGGGTGCAAGTACTCGCATAAAACGATCAAAATACAGCATTTGCTTAAACAATAAAGCAAAATCACGTGGGAAACGTATACCATGACGCTCCCCGACTGCCACCATATCCATCATGATATCGTTAAGATCAGATGGATTTGAAGTCATGATTTGCTGAGGATCAGCAAGCAATACACCACTAAATAAACGTTCCAAATCGTCTGCTAAAACGTGAGTGTCAATTTGAGTACTGGTCATACCCATTTGCAACATATTTTCAGCCATTAGTTTGTAATCGGTCTTTTGCAATGCATCCATAAATGCCATACATGCTTGCCAAACTTCAGGTTTTAACTGCCCCACAATCCCAAAGTCGATAAAGCCAATTCGTCCATCTTCTAACAGCATTAGGTTGCCTGCATGTAAATCTGCATGGAAAGATTGGCACAACATTAAACTACCAAACCAAGTATTCATTGCTGTAATCAGTACCTGCGAAGGGTCTTTAGCAACTTTTTTGACTACTTCAAAATCTGTCAGTGGTACACCATATAAACGTTGCATTGTAAGAACACGACGAGTAGAAAATTGATGATAAACCTTAGGAGCTGTTGCAGCAGTATTTCGAGAGACATTCAAATAATTGACAAAATCATCTAAATTTTTAGCTTCTTCAATAAAATCAACTTCACGAACCATACGTGTTTTGATTTCTTCAACAATGTCAGCCAAAGAAGCAAATTTAACTTTAGGAATGGCTTTTTCCAAAACCTTGGTTGCCCAATGTAGAACGTTTAAATCAGTATAAAGAATGGTTTCTACACCAGGCTTTTGAACTTTGATTACAACATCTTCGCCAGTGACTAAACGTGCAGCATGCACTTGTGCAATCGATGCTGAGGCTAATGGCTTTTCATCAATAGAAGCAAATATTTCTGACAAATCGCGCCCTGCAAACTCTTGTTGCAACACACCTTGTACATAACTAAATGGTAAATAAGGGGTCTGATCCAAACAACCTTGAAACTCTTCAACATATTCACGAGGAAATAATGAGGGTGTACTGGCAATAAATTGCCCTAATTTAATATACGTTGAACCTAATGATTCAAAGGTTTCACGCATCAATTTGGCATTACTGGGCTTTTCTGTGGCATATTTAATGCCTGCTTTCGCTGCAATTACAGCCGTTTCCCCAACGCGGGCGACTGAACGCAGACCATCGAGAAAGATATTATTTTTCATAATGTCAACATTAAATTGAGTTTGTTGGAGTTTAACAAATTAATCAGCGTTTGCAGTATGGCTAAGCTGACAGTTTGTACAATCTTGATCTTTTTCAAAGGCTAAAATTCGTTGTTTCATTGTTAAACCATCCCACAGCAATAATTTTTGCTTGAGCGGTGTCCTTCCCAGACCGAGGTATAAAAGTGCATGATGTGCCTGTAAACTGGCGATGACATTTGGAGTTGTCGCCAATACGCCAGAGTCCGCACAACGTAAGCTTTCATTTTGCTGCTGCCCTTTGGGAAATAGGCATTCATAACATGCTGAATCCCCTTCAACCATAAACAGCTGACCTTGAAAACCAATTGCGGAAGCACTAATCAAAGGAGTTTGAGCATGTGTACAGGTTTGATTGACAAGATAACGTGTAGCAAAGTTATCACAACCATCAAGCACCAAGTCTTGTTGTGAGATCAGCATTTGTGCATTCTGTTGATCAAGCCGGCTGGTATAATGTTCTACTTGAATAAAGGGATTAATCTGTTGCAATCGTTTGGCTAATATTTCTGCTTTATAGAAACCAATATCTGGCTCTACATAGGCAATCTGTCTTTGTAAGTTACTTATTTCTATAATATCTGCATCAATCAGGCTAATTTTACCCACACCTGCGCGTGCCAATAGCTCAGCGGTGGTACAGCCAATCCCACCGCAGCCTACAATCAGGATATTGGCAAGCTTTAATTTTTCCTGTGCCTCTAAATCCCAACCATCTAATAAAATCTGGCGCGAATAGAGGTGCATTTCAGATTCGTTCAGTTCTAAATCCATATCCATCATGTACTAAAAATAATTCCGCTGTTCCCATCTGCAATATAACATTTTCAAGGTTTATCACGTAGAACATTGTAAAAATGAATCTGAAATAAGTGCTTGAACAATAGTATTTGCTCAATGACCTATCCAAAGTAGAAAGTTGCTAAATTATTTTATTTATCGCAAATATTTTTCAAGTATTATTTCAATATTGAAAATTTATAAATTTCATTCTACATTAGCTTAGAAAAAAATTTCACACTGAGTATAGCTATGGAACTTGACCGTTACGACAAACAAATATTAGAAATATTAACCCATGAAGATATCAACTTAAATGAATTGTCAGAACGCATTAATCTATCTGTGAGTTCAGTACACCGTCGCATCAAGCATTTGATTGAAACAGATATCATGACCAATCTAAAACGTGATATTAACTTCGAAAAATTAGGCTTTAAGCTACATGTGATTTTACAGATTTCACTTAGTAAACATGACACTGATACTTTTGCAAAATTTTTAGAGGAACTGGAAAATATTCCAGAAGTGATTAATGCCTTTTTAGTCACGGGGCAAACCGCAGATTTCTTGGTTGAAGTGATTGCTAAAGATATGGAAAACTACAGTGAAATTTTACTTAAACGTATTGGTAAAATTGATCATGTGGTTGCGCTACATTCAAGCTTTGTGATCAAAGAATATAATCGAGTATTTAACTGTACTGGCTTACTTAATCGTATTTAGTTGCTGATTCAAGTGCTGACGTTCTATAAGACAAATAAGGGATCTCTCCTTCCCTTATTTAGACAAAAATTTTAGACAAAAATCAATTTTTTTAATTTAAATGATCTTAATTGTTGTTTGTTAATTTAAGTAGAAATGAATCAAACTGCACTTTATCAAGAAACTTTAAATCAATATTGCTACCGTCGATAAAAAAAATTTTCGCTTGATGAATGTTCCCTTGTATCGTCTCAACTTCCATAAACTTGATGTTTGCTGAATTAATGTATTTATCTCTATATTTTACAAACACTTTTTATCCTTAAGAATGAGCCAATTTTACTGATCAACCGATCATTTAAAATTAATCAAAAACGAGACACAAGTCAAATATTTTTAAGTAAATGTTAAATATATAAAATAATAAGCTAAATTTATCTGCCTTTAAAAAGACAATTGATCAGTTGTTTAACCGTGATGATTTACTCAGTAAAACGATATTTTAGCTATTTACTGTTCTCATTATTACCATGTGCTTGATCTTTTAAACAACTTCAAACGTGGCGAAAAGCGATTGAGTTTATAGAGTGGCGATAACTCAATTACGGCAGAATTTAACAAATAAAAACCAGCATAAAAAAACGCACTCAAGAGTGCGCTTCTTTTACACAAATTAGAATTAATTTTCTAATTCAGCTAAAACTTCGTCGGTAAACTCAACATTGGTATATACGTTTTGAACATCATCTAAATCTTCAAACATATCAATCATCTTCACGATGAGTTTTGCTTGATCTACATCAGAAATGAGCGCTTTGGTTGATGGACTCATCACCACTTCAGCATTGTCAGATTTCAAGCCTGCTGCAGTTAAAGCATCTTGTACATCACCAAACGTTTCTGGTGTAGTAATTACCAAGATTTCGTCTTCATCGACTTCGATATCTTCAGCACCTGCCTCTAAAGCAATGTCCATAATCTTGTCTTCTAAAGAAACATCTTCGAAAGTAATTTCACCACGCTTGGTAAATAAGTAAGCAACCGAACCTGCTGTACCCAAGTTCCCATTGGTTTTAGAGAAACAATGACGAACGTCTGGTACTGTACGATTGAGGTTATCAGTCATCGTTTCAACAATAACTGCTACACCACCAACACCATAACCTTCATAAGTGACTTCTTTTAAATCATCGTTATCTTCACCACCAGCACCACGCTGAATAGCACGATTAATGGTGTCACGTGTCATATTCACTGAAAGTGCTTTTTCAACAACAGCTCGTAGACGAGGGTTACTTCCCACATCAGGACCGCCAAGTCTTGCTGCTGTGGTTAATTCACGAATATATTTGGTAAATACTTTACCGCGACTTGCATCTTGTTTTGCTTTACGATGCTTAATATTGGCCCACTTGGAATGACCCGCCATGCGAAATATGCTCCTGTAGATTGGCCTTATGCCATATCAAATTGCAGCAATTCTACCATAAGCACTTTTTTATGAGAAAGTGCTTATTTTTTAGTTTTGATGCAAATTAAGAGTTTTTTGGTTCAGGAATTACAATATCCAATCCTGTGTGCTCTTTATATAACCGTTTAATTTCTGCGAGATCCTGATCTAAATCATTTGGATAAATTTTTCCAAAAATTCCACCTTGCTTGGTTTTTGAGTTGGCATACATTAAAACAATCGGCACACCTGCAGCTTTGGCTATATGCCAAAAACCTGTACGAATCGGTTTACGTGCTTCTCCGCGTTCAGCACGAGTAGCTTCAGGTGCGATCACCAAATTGAATTCATCCTGACTTTGAAACAATTCAACCATTTGTGAAACAATATCTTTATTTGATTTACGGTCAACAGGAATCCCACCAATTTTTTCTAAAATTGGTTTCATGGGTCCTTTAAATAATTCTTTCTTGATTAAAGTATGAATTTTAATGTTATGAATTTGAAATATAGCAAGTGAAAGCACAGCATCCATCATAGACGTATGCTCAAAGCCAATAATCACTTGTTTTTTTTCAAGTACACTTTGATCCACGTCATAAGACCAACCCGAGAGCTTAAAAGTAAGTTCTCCCAAAAACTTTTTCATATAACATGTATGCCTTAAAAATTTGATTTGAGGATTGTCTGAGCAAAAGCAAAAAAAAACAATCACTATTACGCTTATTTTTCTACACTTGTATATTTTATCTTAAAACAATCGTCTTTTCTTAAAGCAACCAAAACATGAATGGATTTATTAATACAAATTTGAAAAGTATTAGACTTATATCCTGATCATAAGCCGATACACGACATTACAACGCAATAAATTTAAAAATGCAGTAGGTTTTAAATAAATATAAACCATTGATCGACCTAATAAATTCAAATAAAACTGATCGCTTATAAAATATAAATCTAAAGTTTAAAAACAAACACCGTTATATTCCATGTTCATCTCCTTATTCTTCATAATACATTATTCTACATCCTAATCGTTTTTCAAATAGAGAAATGAGTATCAATTATAAAATAAATCATGACATATCAGCACTTTTTTCTTTTTAAGGAACGCTTACATTTAATCCACCCCCTTTGTATTTTAGTATTTTTGAATATTGCGTTAACCCACTCAATTAATTATAAAATTCACCTAAAAAATAATATAACTTAAAAATTAATTTAGAGATACTAATTTGTTTTATGCTTTTTTAGCAAGATCAAAAAATAATTCAATTTATCAAAAAGTAAAACTATGTCACTATTTTGCAATATTTTATTTGTATAAAAAATAAACTAAAAAATATAATTTTTTTAAATAAATTTCTGATTTTCATTTAGATATAATATTAATACTTTATTTTTCATTACTTTTTTAGTCTTAATTGCACTTTTAAATTAGAGTTTTTACTCTACTTGTTGATTATTTTGTGTAATTTTAAATAACTCATTGTCAAGAAGACAATGATGATCTTTAAAAGGATGAATCTAATGAAAACAAAAAAGATGTTTCAAAAAGCCATCGTTACAACTTCTCTATTGTGTCTTACAGGGGTTAGCCAAGCTGAAGATTTTAAACGCTTTTCAGTTTCTACAGGCTGGCTACATATGACGTCTATGGGAAAAGCGCAGCCATTTAGAATCAATACTTCGGTTGGTGCGAATACAAAAGCAGCGGTGGGTGTAATTTCAGGGCAAACAATTTTGGATAATGTGGATCAATCTCGTATTGATGCGATGGACCCAACACTCATCGAGTTACTTAATACGCCCAGTAGTACAGAAGGTCGATATTTATTTGATGATTTACTCGAAGTTATCATGGCTGATGACCCCACTTTGATTGATCAATTAACAGGAATTGCTGAAATCAATGGCATTGCCAATTGGACATCAAATGCAGGTTTAGAAGTTGAAGATGTTGATACACTCGGTTTGATGTTTACCTATAATGTTACAGACAATGTTGCTGTTCAGCTGATTGGCGGTGTCCCACCTAAAGTTGATTTAAAAGGCAAAGGTGCTGTTTATGCACCCTTCACCGCAACATCTCAACCTCTTCAAGGCTTGGTTGGTGATCTATACTTAAAGAACAATCTTTTGATTACAGATTTAGATCGCTATAACACTGCTGCTTCTGCCAGAGCTTGGACACCCGCAATTCAAGCACAGTATTATTTTGGAAAATCTGGTGTCAATAAATTTAGACCTTTTGTTGGCGCAGGTGTTATGTATGCCTATTTCAATGATATTAAAATCAATTCAGGAATTAAAAATGATTTGGTCAATGCGGGGCATATGATCCAAAATATTCATGATGGTCAGTCAGGTGCTTCACTTGAAGGCAAACCATCAAGTGGCAATATGAAAGTTAAGGTCGATGCTACAGATGCACTTGCACCTATCGTCACGGCTGGATTTACCTATGACTTTAAACCAAACTGGTTTGCTACGGCATCTATTTCATATGCTAAATTAGATAATACAGCGACAATCAGTGTGGTGAATACCAATAACAATGCAAAATTAATCCAAGCGAAAACTAAAATCGAGATTGATCCACTGATCTCATACGTTGGTGTTGGTTATCGTTTCTAATTTTTAACATATAAAGTAATAAAAATTGAAGTCATTTTTTATATTCGATAAAGGAATGACTTCAATTAGGATTTAAAAAATTGGACTCGAAAATGAATTTGCATTTATTCGCTAAAAACCTGTAGGTCAAACGCATTGGCTATCGTATTTCATCTTCATACAGCGAAAATAAAGCAAAATTGCGCATAACAAATAATTTTTCGGCTTTATTAAAATACTTGAATAGTAAAATTAAATAGAACAACAAAAAATAAGATAATAGGTGAAATTCGGCTTAAACAAAACTATTTAAACCAATAAAACTCGACTACTTATCAAGCAAATAAAAATATTAAGAACAATCATTTTTCTAAATTTGTTGCAATTTCGTGACAATACTCTCATTATATGCAAAATTTTTAAACAGATATTGATCATTAAAAATTTTAACTATACTTAACTAAACTTTGGAAAAAAGATGAAGAAATTACTTTTAGTATCAATTTTGGGTGCTCTATCAGTAACTAGCCATGCAGCGAATACTGAAATTCAACCTTATGTGGGTGCAGGTTATACATATTTAGATAATGATGTTGATATTCACTTTTTGGGACTCAATGCTGGTGTTCAATTCAACCAATATATTGGTGCTGAAGCATTTTGGAACAAATCAGTAAATGACATCAAATTTGATGAAGACTTTGAAGAGCTAGGCGTAAGAACTGATGCAGATGTTCAATATTATGGTGTTGCTTTAACGGGTAAATATCCTTTAGAAAACAATTTTTATGCTAAAGGTATGATTGGATATACACGTGTTGATCTTGATGTAGATGCTCAATTTTTAGGTTATAAAGTATCTGAAAGTGAAGATGATTCAGGTGTGATTATTCAAGCTGGTGGCGGTTATAACTTTACCAAGAATATTGCAGCTGAATTAGCATACACATACATTAGCGCTTTTGATGGCTTTAATGGTGTGAATCTTCAATTAAAATATAACTTCTAAGTTAACAATAAGAAAGAAGGATAAATATCCTTCTTTCTTAAATCACAAAGTAAAATAAAAACGATATACATCATTCATCATACTGATCGTTTGATATGAGTTAGCGATTCAAAACACCAATAATTACTTAAATAAAATTTTTTAGGTAAATTTCGCTCAGTCAATTTATTTTATTCATCTTATAAATAATGACGAATTTAAAAGTAGCGATAGCAAGCATAATAGACATGCTGCTTCAGTATCAAATTTAAACTCGTGTTTTATAAAAAACTTAGATATTGCACAAGATTTAAAACACATCATAATTTTACTTGATCAACAATCCCCGTAATAATAAATCTAAAGCTTCTCGTGCATGTATTGATCTTTGTACATTATCTCCCCCTTCAGCAATCCAAAATGCAGCTTCTGTTAGACTGCCATAAATTAAAGAAGCAATTGCTTGTGGGTCAACGGGTTCAATCACATTCTCTTGGAGAAGTTTTTCAATGAGTTCTTGCATCGAATCAATACAGTCTTTTTGTGACTCTAATGAGCTTCCTCCTAAAACAGCGCGGGCATCACGAAGGACAATACGTTGGAATTCTGGTTCTAAAGCCATATCTAAATAACGATGACAACGTTGACTAAAACCAAGCCAAGCATTTTCAGCATGATCAGAAATAAACTGTAGCTGATGATCCATCTCACTATCAATTTGCTTCACAACCGCTGCTAATAGTCCTTTCTTATCTCCGAAATGATGATAGAGCGCTCCACGGGTAAAGCCTGCTTGAGCAGTCAGGTCATCCATTGAGGTCTCTGCATAACCCTTTTCACTAAATACTATACGTGCCATTGCAATCAAAGCTGCACGGGTTTCTTCCATTTCAGCACGGGTGCGACGAACCATAAAAAAACTCCTTACATACATTTCGTATGAATATTTACATACGCCTCGTATGATTGTATGCTTTATTCATACGCAGCGTATGTATTTTACAAAATCCTTGTATCTTTACAAGAAATCATTTTTAGGAAGACCGAATGATTGATGCATATCGAGAATTATTTTTAAAACCCCATACGACCACATTCACGATGGCTGGTTTAATTGCACGTATCGCTTTGCCGATGAGTAGTATTGGAATCATCCTTATGATTTCGCAGTTGTATGATAGTTATGCCCTTGCAGGTTTAGTGTCGGCTACATTTGTCCTCACTTATGCGCTTATTTCACCACAAGTATCAAGGCTCGTTGATCGCTATGGACAAAGAGATATACTTCCAATCGTAACGATCATCTGCACAGTTGGCTTTGTTATCTTAATTTATAGTGCTTGGAAGCAAACTGGCAATTGGTGCTTATTTATTGGAGCATTTTTAGCAGGTTTTATGCCAAGCATATCGGCAATGGTGAGAGCCCGTTGGACAGAACTTTATCGTGATCACCCCAGATTACAGTCGGCTTATTCCTTAGAAACAGTACTTGATGAAGTGTCATTTATTATTGGACCTCCCTTATCTGTAGGCTTATCTATCATTTTATTCCCTCAAGCCAGCTTAATCGTTGCAATCTTATTACTGATTATTGGCGTTATTATATTGGTTCTTCAACGTGCAACCGAACCCCAATTGGACGATTTAAATACCCATCTGCCGAATTCTGGCTCGATTATCAAACTTGCAAATATACGTTTACTGACTTTACTTATGCTGAGCATGGGCGTTATTGTCGGTACAGTGGACATCGTGAGTGTCGCCTTTGCTGAAGCAGTTTCTCAACCCGCTGCTGCAAGTCTAGTCCTCTCTGCTTATGCTCTAGGATCATGTATATCTGGTCTGTGGTTTGGTGCACTTAAGCTGTCAATGCCCTTACATCGACTTTTATTATGTGGCGGTGTAGCTACAGCCATCGCAACCATTCCCTTAGCTTGGATTAACAGTATCGCTATTCTGACTTGTGTTGTATTTGTGGCTGGAATATTTTTCGCACCGACGATGATCGTGGCAATGTCACTGGTAGAACGTCTTGTCCCGAAACACCGCTTAACTGAAGCAATGACATGGTTATTGGCTGGTTTAAATATTGGTGTAGCATTAGGCGCAGCAAGTGCAGGGCAAATGCTTGATCGCTATGGTTTAGAATATGGATTCTTGATCGCCTTGGGTGCGGGTGCAATCGTATTCATCCTTGCACTATTTGGAAATTATCGTTTAAGACATCATGAACAATCGTCAGGTTAAAATCATTCAAAATAGCTTGTTCACAACTCATAAAAATAGGACATCAGACGTGAATCATATTGATATCAAAAATTCATTGTTCCTTAGGGCGATAGTTAAGATAAAGCTTTTTTGCATTGAATGATGTTTTTTAAAGCGCTTTTCGACAGCTAATATTCCATTTTACAAAACTGGTGAACTTCAAAATCATTTAAATTGAAGTTCATTTCTCAGTATTACTATTTAAAAAATCTATAGATTCAAATATCTAAAATAAACCACGCTCAAGTTTTTCTTGGTCATTTTTTTGCTTTTAAACAATCCGTCGCCTGATCCAACTTAAACAGCTCATAGATCAGTTCATTTTTTTCTGGCATTGTAAAATCAATTTTAACTTTTTCTGGAGAATCAAACTGATGGTAACTTATTGTAAATTTTTTAGAATGGATTAACTCTCCCATCAGTCCACAGGATTCCTGCGGATCAGTTGCAACAAATAAAATTTGTATTGCTTTTAATCCCTCATCCGCAAAGTCTGTTGTTTGCAGTTTCTGATTGATACCATTATCCATACTGATATATATCGGCTTATTGGAATCAATAAATCGAGCAGTTTTACTTACTCCTGAATTAGCAGTCAAAGCGACGGAAAGAGTTAAAAATACTGCTTTTTCAGGATAACCCAGTGCTTTCGCAAAATTACCTTCTTTTTGGTATAGCCGAATTGCCTCATGACCAGAGTCACTGTAAAGCCTGAAACTATCAATCGCTTTAAAGTTATCCGAGATAATTTGCTTCTCCCAATCATTTGCATAACAAAAAGTTACTGCCATTGAAAGTTGGAGTAAATAAACTAATTTAACAAGTGTGGATATTTTTGTTGGCATCATTTAATGCAAGTACTCTTTTCTAAATTTGGAAATAATCAGCTAAACTCAAGGTCCACTTATTGATTTAAATGTTTGATTCATAAGAGAAAAGGTCAAACAACAGAAAGTCCAAATTCCCCCAAGCCTTTTCGTTTTCCACACGCTTTACGCCTCGATGTTCTAGATCATAGAAGATTCATCTTCATCGTAGATCGAGTGGAAAGCCGAAGTGCTAGAAAACGTTTAGTTGGGTATAAATTTACATGTGGGATATAGAACAACGGACTATCGAACGGATGGACCACAAAATAGACCGAAAAATCCGATGGTCTAAAAATAACAGGCAATAAAAAACCCCATAAATCAGTGATCTACGAGGTTTGATATGGTGGGCCCGCCCAGACTTGAACTGGGGACCAACGGATTATGAGTCCGCTGCTCTAACCAACT
Organism: Acinetobacter bereziniae LMG 1003 = CIP 70.12; assembly: GCF_000368925.1. GTDB lineage: Bacteria > Pseudomonadota > Gammaproteobacteria > Pseudomonadales > Moraxellaceae > Acinetobacter > Acinetobacter bereziniae. The sequence goes on from NZ_KB849755.1 coordinate 343,636, forward strand.
GAGCTACAGGCCCTATAAATACTGACGATAGAGTATTTTCGAGAAAGAATACTAGCGAAAATAAAATTGAATTACAAGAACTTTAACAACAACTTAGATTTAATGCATGTTTTTTGAACATTAGAGAGAGAATTCAACGAATTATGACAAAGCAACTCTACTTTGCAATATCGATTACACCAATATGACTAGTGAGGATTTTTACGTTTATCTAAATAAACTTCCAACCCGCTCCATAAACAAATCAAAATAAGGACAAAGATCATCACAATAAAAAAGGTCATAAACACACTGCAATCCTTTTGCGCATTGTTAAAATTTTAAGCTCGTTGCTTAACTAAGACTAAAGTCTAAAACATTCAATATCGATAGTGAATATGAGGTTGGTTGTTTTTAAAACAAAATAAATCTTATGCTATTGTTTTTAATTATTAATTTTGGTTTTCTTCATTTAATCACGAAGATAAGACACAAATTTATTCACCCTACTGACTTTTTAAACTTTGGAATTATTACTGTAATAGTGGCACTTCTATTCAAAAACATATACGATAATGATAATTGTTATTACTTGAGCAATATGAATCATGGCTTTGAATGCACATCGTACTTTTATTCAAGTGAAGGAAAAAATATATTTAGGTCCCAACTATATTCGTATCATTTTTGACTGTGTAGATACGGATAAATTCAAACATACAAGTATTGGCGATAACAATAAAGTCTTTATTCCAAGACCTGACCAAAGTGAAATAGAGCTTCCAGATTTTGATTTTGATCAACGTAAATGGATCGTCAACAATCCTACCCTTATGCCAGAAATTCGCACATATACCCATCGTGATATTGATCTAATCAATAAAACTTTAACCATTGAGTTCGCAATGCATGGTACAGATACGGTTGCTTGTCATTGGGCTGATCGTGCGCAACGAGGTGATCAAATTGGTGTCACCATGTCTACTGCGACACGAGACTTGATTCCCACTGGGCTTCAACATTATCTGATTATTACGGATAGTACAGGTTTAGCCGTTACACAAGCAATTTTAAAAACATTACCTGCAAGTAGCAAAGCTTATGTGATTGCAGAAGTACCAACTATCGCAGATCGAATCGAATTAAAAACGCAAGCTGATTTAGAACAAATATGGTTATATAACCCTACGCCCTTGAAGCAAAGCTTATTGGCAGATGAGTTAGCGAAACATCCTGAGCTGATCAATCTACCGCCGAGTCGTTATGCACACATCACTGCTGAATTACAAGCTGTACGTGCTTGTCGGAATATTCTCAGAAAACAAAGTGACTGGGGGAAAGAAGATTGTTATGCATGCTCATATTGGCAAATTGGTAAAGCAGACAGTGAGCGATTTTCTAAAGTTGTTGATGATTGAAATAATGTTGTGAGTCCAATATCTCAATTGATTTATTACAGTGCAACTGATTGAAGTTCAAACAAAAGTCTCTATGCTCGTTCTCTGTGTAGAGACTTTAATCATTCAGTGTAAATTAAAATATCGGTGAATAGGCATCTGGCATAAATCAAAAAAATGAGACTGGTTTGTGATTGTGAATCATTTCAACATTTCAAGTAATTTCCTCATTCAAAAAAGTACAAATTAATCATTATTTCATATTTAATGATAGAGCCAATTTATTAAAAACTCATACCGTAAAATATGACTTACCTTGATCAATAAAAGCGATGTAATGAAAATCTTGTTGAATAACAAAAATCTTTCGTTGAGCGAGCAGGCTTATAAAAAACTCCGACCTAATAAAATAAAAAGTATCACAATCAATCTTCCAATTACGCTTTTAATATGTTCAAGTCTTAATCACAATATTTCATGGCTTTATTCTTTGATAAATTTAACTGTATATGATGCAATAACACACAAGAATAATTACGAAACTCGTATTCCTTAATCATTTTGTCCTGTATGAGCTCAATCCGAATCTGGGTTTCTAAATAATCTTTGAAAAAATCTACCTGATTCAAACAAAACATATATTTTTGCTGATGATTCTCTAAGTTGTGCAAACTTGATTGATACACTTTGCTTGTCAACACATCGTTTACATTTCCGTTTGCATATAAAAACACAATATCAAACCTTGAGAAATCGTCAGAATTGAATATGGCTTGGGGCTTCAGCGCACATATATTTTGATTCACGCGTTCATATTTAAAATCTTGGATATATTTCTTTTTACATCCCTGTACAATCAAACAAGAACTTAAAATTATAATCAAACCACAATATTTCATCGATGACCTAAAAAATAATCAGTTGATATAAATAAATTGCTGGTTGGTGAGTGGAACTAAAACCTGTTTAGCATAAAACTCATTGAATATCTGTGTGGTAATTTCTGAAAATGGTTCATCTTTAAAATGCGGTAAAATTGAAAAATTGATCAATCCCAATCCTTGAATATCCTGTAAATAAGGTGCTTTTGAAGTATCATCCATTGTTCTGATATATTCTAAATCTTGTCCCAATACGATAGAGCCAGCGGAACTGCCTATATAAGGTTTTCCCTGATTGATCAACTTTGAAATGACTTTATCAGCCTGAGATCGTTTTAATTCTTGTAAGAGATAGAAGGTATTCCCTCCTGAAACAAAGATAAAGTCATTCCGATTTAGCGTCGCTTCAATTGACTGGATGTCTTGCTCATCTATATTTAAAACGTCAACCTGAATGCCTAGCTTTTCAAAGGCTTTTTTATCATCTTCGACATAAAATGTAATTGATTCAGGCTTACTTGCAGTCGGAATAAATGTAACAGACTTACCGATTAGAGGCTGATCAATATGCTGTGCAAAATCCAAATAAACATCCGCAAAAGAAGCTGCTAGAAAAAGGTTTTTCATGATGAACGCTCTATTTTCAGGTTGTATTAAAAAATATTGTTAATTTTTAAAATAATTCAAAATCTTAAATGAAGACAATAAATCTAGATATTCAAATCAGTCCAACTTCATCATAGCACAGCACTGCGACGGATTTTATGTAAAAATACAATGCTCAAATCAGTTTCTCATTCATATAGCGCCAATAACGTTTTGGAACATATTGAATATGAAGTTTGATATTTTTACGTGCCGAAATATTGACACTATTAAAATAGTCTTTCCAAAGTTGGTCATAAAGGATTTCATCGTCATCCAGTTCAATACTAAAATCTTGACTGGTCCCCTTAGCAATATTTTGATCAATCTCAAATACATTCATACTGACTTGATGAATATTTTTTAAGTCATAATAAATGCCAAAATTCCGCAACTCATCATAAATGAGCCAACGTTGATCTTGATATCTTGTTTTGAAGTGCCTTTCAATCAATGGAAGAACATTGAAATCAGGACGTACCAAACTTAAAAATAATTCATCTTTACACTTTTTGAAACGGACAAAAGCCTCCATACGGTGCTTCTCACGCCCCACTTGTTTCGCCCATTTAGAAACAGCAAGCACATCTGCATGACCATAATCAGCATCGACACGTCGATGTGATGAAAACACGTAGATACTCAAATTAAACAAATGTTGAAATGCACTTTCCTGCTCAGATAAAAAAGTATAATAAAAATTACGCAATGTATTAGATGAAACCTTTTGCTTAAATGCCTTCCACACGCGATCAGCATGAATTTCATTAGACTCAATAAAAATCGTTTCATCCAATAAACTGGATTGAAGACTATTTTGGCTGGCTATCAAGACATCCAGCTCTTTAAACTGAAATGCACGAAACACACAGCATAATAAGCCAGTCATCGTTCCATCAAAAATATACTTTGCCATTTAAAATAAAAGGGCCAACTGTGGTGAAAGTTGTTGCGTATATTTTGATTGACCAGTTTGTAATATTTGATGACGAATCTGACTCGGTGATTGATCCTTTACAAACGCAGGCGTATCAGCACAACGGATAAAATGGACAGCACGATTATATGCAATACCCATTTTCTTAATTTGATCGATATGAATCTTACCAAAGCGTCGAGCCTGAATAATTTTTTTGGCTGAACGTACACCGATACCAGGTACGCGCAATATCATACGATACTCAGCACGATTGATGTCTACAGGAAATTGCTCAGGATGTCGTAATGCCCAACTCAGTTTGGGGTCGATATCCAAATCTAAATTCGGATGTTTTTCATTGACAATTTCTGTTGCCTCAAAACCATAGAAGCGCATTAACCAATCAGACTGATATAGACGATTCTCACGTAATAGTGGCGGTGCAGAACCAACAACAGGCAATGCTTTTTCTTGGTCATTGATCGGAATATATCCTGAAAAATAGACCCGTTTAAGTTTAAATTCTTTATAGTGATGATCTGCCATGAGAATGATATCTTGGTCTGTTTCATTGTGTGCTCCCACAACCATCTGTGTGGTTTGCCCTGCCGGCACAAACTTCGGCACAGACTTTATAATTTTTCTCTCATCTTTAAACTGAATTAATCGATCTCGTACAATGCCTAAGTCTTTTTGCACTTCTCCATGAGTTTTTTCTGGTGCAAACTTTTTTAGCCCTTCTTCGGTCGGCATTTCCAAGTTAATACTCATACGATCAACATAAAGCCCAGCTTCATGAATGATTTCTTGTGACGCACCTGGAATGGTTTTAAGGTGAATATAGCCATTAAAATTTTCTTCTAGGCGTAGTTTTTTCACCACCTGCAACATACGTTCCATGGTGTAATCAGCAGATTTAAAAATTCCTGAACTTAAAAATAGCCCTTCAATATAATTTCTTCGGTAAAAATTAATGGTTAAATCCACGACTTCTTGCACAGTAAATGCCGCTCTTTTGACATCATTTGAGCGCCTAGAAACACAATAAGAGCAGTCAAAAATACATACATTGGAAAATAAGATTTTAAGTAAGGAAACACATCGCCCGTCTTCGGTATAGCTATGACAAATACCAGAACCAGTATTTCCAAGCCCTTTATCCTTGTTTTTACGTTGACTTCCACTGGACGAGCATGACACATCATACTTTGCAGCATCTGCCAAAATTTGCAATTTTTCTCTGATACGTTCTGTCATGACTTAAACTCAATTTTACCAATGAATTTTAGTCATTATATAAACTCTGAAGGCTGTAAAATATTGATCTAATCATCATCACGACATGAGCTGACGTATAAATTATAATCCATTATTTTTACAGTAAATTATCAACTCAAACTTTTAGATAAAAACTAGAAATATACGATGAATTTAAAATATTTAAACGTTGCCCATTCATGTTGATGGGCAAACCTCAATAGTAAAATCAATGTTCTTCTAAACTTGCGCTGAAAGTGGCAGTCCAAAGATGCGATCAAATGACCAGTTAAAAATAAATGTATAAATAGGAATAATGACAATCAATGCCGCATCCAACAGAAAAGCATCAAGAAAACTGATTTTCATCCACCAAGCAATCAAGGGGATTAAAAACACAATTAAGGTCAGTTGGAAGCCAATAGCATGAACAATACGACGTTTTACCGTACGTTGACGTGAAAGTTGACGTTTTTCCCAAGCCTCAAAAATAAGGTTATAAATAAAATTCCAACTCACAGCAATGGTCGTAATAAAAATCGCCAATGGACCCGTATGACTCAATTGAGTCCCTGAAAGTAATGCAAGACCTAAAGATGAAATTGTCAATCCGATGATTTCATAACTACTCACATAAATCACTCGACGTTTAAACCCTTGCATAAATCAATCTCAATTTTTTAAGAAAGGCTATTTTAATTTCAGTTATAATAATAGATAAAGATAATAGCTTTCAGTTGAGCTGATACCAAACTATGAATTTCACCAGTGAAAATATTGAATTGTTTGTCAAAGTGATTGATACAGGTTCTTTTTCAGCTGCCGCTCGTGCCCTGAATAGGGTTCCATCAGCAGTAAGCATGGGAATCGCCAATATTGAGGCTGAATTAGGCTTACAACTCTTTGAAAGAACACCAAGAAAAGTCATTCCAACAGCAACTGCACTGGCATTAGCCCCACAAGCTCGCATTATTTCTGAACAATTAAAACAACTCAGTAAACATGCTTATGAACTTTCTTTAGGTCTAGAAAGCATATTAAAAATAGGTGTGGTATCGGATGTAAATAATCAGAAGCTTTTGCGTGCAATTGATCAACTCGCCTGCAAATATCCGTTATTAAATATTGAAATCATTACTGCGCCACAAGATGATATTTTACATTTATTGTACTCTGAGCAAATCAGTATCTGTTTGGCAGGTTCTGGGCAAAATATTAAAATACAAGAACATTTGCAATTGGTTAGTTTGGAAACCGTCGTTGCAACTATTTCTGCTCAACATGATTTAATCACTCACCACAACCACCCTATTTATATCGAAGATCTGATCAATATTCGTCAAATTATTGTGGCGAGTACCGATTTAGATATTACTGACTTAAGACCAGTAATTGGTGCATCTTACTGGAGGACCAATAATCTACAAACAGCTATTGATATGGTTGAAGCAGGTTTAGGATGGGGAAACTTTCCATATTCACTGGTCAAACCATATATTGAGGAGGGGCGTTTAATTCAAATTAATTTTAAAAATACTTATAACCAACTTTCTGTCCCGATTTATTTGATTTGGCTAAAAGATAAAGCACTCCCTAAAGCTACTCGAGAACTGATCGAATTGATCAGACAAAGTTTAGATCAGGATAGCTGCCATAATGCTTAAATTTAACGATCAAATATAGCTTTAAATAAAGTTGAGAAGTTTCTAAATTTCATCCTTCAATTACATGACTTGTAAGTAAATTTACAATAGATAATCCACATTTATCCATCATTAGGTATATTGATTGAATGATCAAAACAGATAAGGCTTTGTTATGAATAATAAATTAAGAGTATTTACCTTAGTCAGTGGAATTGCATTACTTAGTGTTGCTGCACTCGCTCATTCAGAGCATGAAAAAATCCCAACAGCTAAAGATATCAATCTAAATAAATACTTGGGGCAATGGCATGAAATCGCTCGCAAACCCCTCTATTTTCAGAAAAAATGTGATTATAACGTAACTGCTCATTATTCATTAAATGAAAATGGAAGCATTAGAGTGGATAATACTTGTTATAGTCAAGATGGAAAACTTCAGCAATCGATTGGGGTCGCCAAAGTACAAAATGCACCTGTAAATTCAAAATTAAAAGTTACATTTTTACCGAAAGCTTTACGTTGGTTACCTGTAGGACGCGGTGATTATTGGATTCTAAAAATTGATGAAGACTATCAAGTGGCTTTAGTCGGAACACCTAACAAAAAGTATCTTTGGTTACTCAGCCGTTCTCAAAAACTAGATCCTGTAGTTGTTGAAGAATATTTAAATTATGCACAACACTTAGGCTATGACTTAAAAGATTTAATTTACACCAAGCAAAAATAGTAAAGACTTGGAAAATTTATAAAGGCATGCTTGTTAAAACGGCGAATGAACAAAATTTCAAGCATCGAATTTTTATTCATTCAGCATCAGACTCGATTTTTTGCTTGAATACAATCAGTCTGACCATAAAAAATTTGACTTGGCATGCTCAGGACTTACAATACGCCTTTTAGATTTCCAGTATTACCAAAATCATGTCAAACGATCAAATCGAAGCACAAATTGTTGACTTAGACAATTTGCAAGAACACCGCGAAATTGTGACGTTTATGCGCAGATCGTCGCCGCTCAATACTTCACAACGTACTGCACTTGAGCAACATCGTGAGTTAATTTTGGAATACCCTGTTGGCGACTTGCGACAGCATTTTGAACATCCGGAACGCCCACTGACTGTAGAAATTGGTTTTGGTATGGGGCGTTCTTTAGTGTTGATGGCAAAAGCCAATCCTGAGCGTAACTTCGTTGGAATCGAAGTTCATGTTCCCGGTATTGCGCAGTGCGTTTATGAAGCAGGCATGGCAGAAGTCAAAAATCTTCGTGTTTTAGATGCAGATGCAATTCAAGTGCTTCGTGAAATGCCTGATAATAGTATCAATACTGTTCAGCTTTATTTTCCAGACCCATGGCAGAAAAAACGTCATTTCAAACGTCGTTTTGTGTCACATGATCGTATGCCATTGGTGGAAGAAAAACTTGAAATTGGTGGTACTTTTCATGCTGCAACAGACTGGGAACCGTATGCTGAATGGATGCTTGATGTCTTAGATAATCGCCCCCGCCTAGAAAATCTTGCGGGGAAAGGCAACAGTTATCCTCGTCCAGAATGGCGCCCACAAACTAAGTTTGAACGCCGTGGAATTGAATCAGGTCATAAAATCAATGACTTTATTTTCAAAAAAATCAACTAAATCAGAATTTCTTCGCCATCAAAAAAGCTGTAACAATCGTTACAGCTTTTTTTACGTCTTTTTACATCGTTAAGCTTGATACGGACTTGAATTTCGGGCTCAGCACATTGTTCTGTAGTTTTGTTTGCATGTATTCAGCATATACAGACAATTTTTCATAAATGTGCTCAGAATAAAACATATCTTCAACTAAATTTTGCGCTCGATAAATATCATAAAGCCCTAATAAAGTTAAAATCCTCGCATTCATTTCAGAGAATTCTCGGCATAATGCCATATGCGTAGCATCTTTATATTTAAAAAGCAGTTGTTGCATATTTAAGTCATCTGCTTGGTATTGAAATGAGCTCTGCAGTTGATGATCCTGTGGGCGAATCAGAAAAATTCTAATTCTGAAATAACGCTCAATTTCATATAGTCCCTGGATGTCGATTGGATAATCTGTAATTAAAAAAATGGTCTGTATTTCAGACAATGTCAGCGCTTTAAACAACTCAAAACAAATAAAGTCCTGCTCGATTAATGCTTGATCCTGGAAATCAAGACGTAACTTTAAGCTTTCTAGGACAGTTTCATCTTTTTCAGTTAAATTTATGGTTTTTTCAATTTGATAATAAGGCATGAGCAGACTTTGGAGTTGGTCTGTTAGTGGTGAAGTGTACAAAACGGTTTGATTTAAATTTGCCAAAATAAACGGCGCAAACAAATAGGCAAAGTCTGTTTGTTTGGTGGTCATTTCAGATTGGATAATCAATATATGTTTTTTTTCAGAAAACTCACGCAAAACTTTGGCACGTAATAATGTTGCTTCAAAGTTAACAAATTTCTGATTTAAATGATTAATCACCGTCGTTGAACAAGCATGATCAGATAAAAACTGTGTAAGCACATTCAACTGAGCTGTCATAAACATTTCTCTAACTCACTTTCTACCACCTCAAGTAACAATATTCTGAAAACAAATCATAAATAAATATAGCCACAAATATTTATAAAAAATATATAACAAATAGAGCTGAAACGATGTGATCTGTTATAGTTATTTCACAACTTGTCTTGAATAATGTCATGTATAAATCCGAACAACTGGCACATAGTCTTAAAGTATTGATTGAAAATGGGACATGGAAAGCACATGAAAAACTCCCTTCACTTCGACAGCAAGTTGAACAATCTGGACTCAGCCTAATTACCGTCATGAATGCTTATCAAGAACTTGAAGCGCAGGGTTTGATTTATTCAAAAGAAAAGTCTGGTTATTTTGTCGTTGAGCAAACTTCTCAACACAATCTACCAGTACATGTCGTCAATGAAACGATAGAAATCAACTCAGTGGTATTTAAATATTTAAAATCGATACAATCTGAAAATATCATCCCATTGGGTTCCGCATTTCCAAATAGCCAATTGTTATATTCAGCCAAGCTTATTCAATCACTAGGACAACTTGCAAAGCAACGGCGCAGTTATGAACAAACACCCAGTTTACCACCAGGAAATTATCAACTGCGTAAAACTATTGCACAAAAGTACGCCATGCAAGGTATCCCAACTGATCCCTCAGATATTGTGATGACTTCTGGTGGATTAGATGCCTTAAATCTTTCATTACAAGCGCTAACGCATGCTGGAGATTACATTTTATTGCAAGAAACCATGTTTTATGGCGCATGGCAAGCAGCTGAACGTCTCGGTTTAAAAGTGATTACCATTCCTGAACATGCTGAGCATGGTATTGATTTGGAGGCTTTTGAACAAGCTATTCTTAAATATCCCATCAAAGTTTGTATGATGATGTTGAATAGTCAAAACCCTATTGGTTTTACTGTAAGTGATGAGATTAAACTCAAGCTCGCCAAACTTCTGCATACTCATCAAATTTATCTCATTGAAGATGATGTCTATGAAGAACTCTACTATGGTCAAAAAAAACCGCTCCCAATGAAATATTTTGATCAGCAAAACTGGGTTCTACACTGCTCGTCTTTCTCTAAAACTTTGGGGGCAGGTTTTAGAATAGGTTGGGTCTATGCAGGAAAATTTTCTGAACATATTCAACACACTCAATTAATGAGTACCCTTTCAGTCAATTCATTTATTCAAAATGCCTTGGTCGAATATTTATCTCATCGCCATTATGAAAAACATCTAAAAACTTTACGCTCAACTTTACAACGCTATAAAAAGCAATACTTTAATTATCTCAAAGCCCATTTACCTGCACAATGTCATGTGAACTATTACCCTTCAGGGTATTTTTTATGGATTGAACTACCCGCACGAGTCAATAGCAATGATGTCTATCATCAAATGTTGGAGAAAGGCGTCAGTATTACACCGAGTAATTTATTTAATATCACAAACCAACAAAATAATTTTATTCGAATCAATTGCTCTTTTGAATTAAATGAAACATTTATTCAAGCACTTAACCATTTAATTACTATCATTGAAGCAGCACTTAAAGATTAATTTTTATAACAGATGAAAAGTTTCGCTGTTCATCTGTTATATTTTTTTTCTAATTTTTTGTATCTACGCGATATCAACTTATGTCGTCATAATTCAATCATATTAAGCAGAAAGAGATTTTGCGATGAATGATGACAAAAGCCCTAAAAAACCACAATATGCGGATAGTTCTATTTCGGACAAAGCCTTTAAACGAATGATTATCTGGTTTTTTATCTACTGTAGCCTATTTTGCATCGGAGTCATCGTCACCATTGGTGCAGATCACGCTGCTATCATTAAATGATGAGTCATTTTAGTAACCAAGTTACAGCAAACACTCACTTTACTCCAGTGAGTGTTTTTTTTGTATTTGTTGACTAAGTAAGCTATAGACACAGCTAAGATCCAGACGTCCTTGTTGTTCCAACATATTTTGATGCATTTTTAAAACGTTCCTATCACCACGCATTGCAGGTCCAGTTTGCATGGCTACGGGATCATTCTGGGTCGCTTTATGTGCAGTTTCTAAAATCAGCGGATACAACAAGTTAAAATCAACATGTTGCGCATCAACCACTTGTTTTGCCATGTCATAACAATAATTACTAAAGTTACATGCAAATACCGCTGCCAAATGTAAACTTAAACGTTGTGCTGAAGTATAGTGATAGATACGCTCACTTAGGCTATTGGCTAACCCTGTCAGTATTGCCAAATCCTCAGTTAATTCAGTTTCAATGAATAAAGGTGTCGTTTTCCACTCAACATTACGATCAAAACTAAATGTTTGTAAGGGATAAAAAACCCCTGATTTTTGATGAAACTCGGTCAAAACTTTCAAATTGGTACTACCAGAAGTATGTACAATCAGAACTTCAGTCAGCTGAGAATGAACAGATTGAATCACTTGTGCAATGGCTTGATCACTGACAGCAATCACCAAGAGATCAATTTTAGGATCAATATGCACTAGCCGTTCTATCGCTTGTGCATTTACTTGAGATGCTAATGTTTCTGCGTGAATTAAATCACGACTATAAATCTGTACAATGTCATGTTGTTCTGACAATTTTCGTGCTAAATGAGTCGCAACACGACCTGAACCAATGAAACTAATACGCATAGCAACATCTTAAATTTAAATTGGCTTACAGCATGCCAATAAAAAAGGGATGAATCAATTCATCCCTTTCTTTATATTTCAGAAAAATGATCTGAATATATTTAGTTTAATTTAACGCGTTATTGAGATAAATAATACGTTCAGCAGTTCGCTTATTAAAACACTTGGTATATTGCATTTCTTTATTTTGTTGAGACATCGCATCATCCCAATATTGGCGTTGTTGCTGATAGGTTTCAACCTCACTTTCAGGCAGTTCACTATAACTTTTTTGTGAAATCACTTTACAGTCTACATCACGCTTTTCAAACCACTCTGCTTGATCTTGCTTGAGTTGTGCCTTCGCTTCTTCCGTTAAACTGTCCCAAGTTTGATTTAAACGATCAACTTGTTTGGCTTTTTCTTCATCAAGCTCTTTTTTACGGATATCCATGGCTTTCTGCGCAAGCTCAGTCTGTGCCGCATTTTCGATCTGATTTTCTTGCTGACGTTCACGTATATCTTTATTTTCTTTAATATAAGCAGCATATTGCACAGCTTTGACAGACACAAAACTGACACCTTGAATAATTGCATCTTGATTTAACACATCCAGCGTTAAACCATCTTGATCTGTTTTAACCACATTATAATTAAATTTGCCTTTTAGCTGATCATTACCGAGCACCAGTTTAGACTCGCCTGCTTCAATATATTCTCGAAGTGTACGATAACCTTCACCTTCACATTCTTCGCTACGGCAATCTTGACCATATTCAGCATAGGCATTTTCAGCACGCTGTTGTAAGCCTTTAGGAAATTGTACAACCAGCTGACTTTCACACTCTAACTGATTGGTTTTGGTAGAATCATTACTAAGAGTGCGTACATTTTTGACTTCAAATTTCAGACCATTATTGATTTTTTGCAATAATGCTTGGTCTGCTTCATAACCTGAATTGGCAATATTGTCTGAAACTTGACGTAAATATTCATCTTTTAAAAATTTCTGAATTTGATCAATATTGCTTTGGTTGGTACAACTCCACTCAGCAAGTGCGGTATTGTTGTCATCTTTTTTCTTTTTAAAATAATCACATCCTGACAATAGCAAAGAACTTGAAAGGGCTATAATTATAAGTAAAGGGCTAAAGGATTTATTCATTGTTTATCCAATCATCTTTTTATCTGCGCCATTTAAACAAAATTTGATGCGATTTTCGAGCAAAAAATAAAAAAGCTTCTTTGTCCAGAAGCTTTTTTATTCATTTCATTATAATGAGAATCTTAAGGTGTGGTTGCACCCACCACTTCAAACTCAATGCGACGATTTTTAAATTGCCCTTCTTTAGTCGAATTATCTGCAATCGGGTTATCCTGACCATGTCCTTCCGCAGTAAGCTGAGAACTATGAACTCCCTTTTCAACCAAATAAGCGACAACGGATTTCGCTCGTTTTTCGGATAAGGTTTTATTTGAGGCTGCATTCCCGACATTATCAGTAAAACCTTTGACCACAAGTTTTGCATCAGGTAGTTGTTTTAACAAACTCGCTGCTTTATCCAAAATGGCTTTATTGGCATCAGGAATACCTGTAGAACCAGTTGCAAAGTTAATCACCTGAAGGTTTAAAGCTGCGGCAATATCATTGACATTCGCAGAGTCTACTTGAATATTTGACAATGCTTGATCAGCTTGTGAATTACTTGTATCGACATTTGCTGTCGCATCCGATGCAGCGAGATTCGCAGTTAATTGGTTTGCTGTAATATTTACATTTGGAATAATACCTTTTAATTCATCAGCTAATTTTTGTGCTTGAGCCAAATCTGGGGCTTGAATGGTAAATTGATCCCCCATCCATGCCAATGAAATATTTGGAATTCCTTTAATTTTTGTTAAAACTTGATTGATTGCATTTTGATCTGGCAAGTCACCTGCATAAGCTGTATTGGCTGTAATTTGACACTGATCTGCTTGACCAAAAACAGAGGCAACAGCACCTTTTAATTGATCCAACAAAGTTTGACTGCTGGATTGTGCTTGGCAATTTGCCAGCTTACCCTGAGCATTAGTAGAAAGCTGAAATTCAGCAGCTTGTAAATCTACAACAGCCTGTGAAGCTGAGCTTCCTGTTGTAGATTCGCCAACTACAGCAGGTTTACTGCTACATTGCTTGAACAATAATGCAGCTAAACCTGCAATCACCAATAAAGCAATGATGGGCAACAGCCAATTTGATTTCTTTGGCTCATCTTGAACTGGGTTTGAGTTAAGCGGTGGAACAGGTGTAGGCGTGACAATTTCAACGGGTGCAGGAGCAACGGGCTCAACAGGTGGTATGACCGTTTCTGCAACAGGCACAGCTTCTGCATTGGAAGCGAAACCTAAGCCTCCAACGCTGAGCCCAAGTGCTGTAAATAAGCCCCCAGCCCATGCAGGCAACGCAGCCTGAATATTCCCCCACTGCGCCTTAATTAAATCGAAAATTTCATGTTTATTGTCTGAGCCTGCCTGATCTGCAAGCAAAGATAATGTGGGAGAAATAGCATGATTTAATATGTTTTCAATGTCTTGTGCCGGTGCATCCCCCCGAACCAGATCAAGAAATTGGCTTACCGTTTCTGGACGATAACTAAAAATGTCAGCGAGCCGTGGATTCAGATTTTGCTGAAGTGTACTAATCAGTTCAGGTTTGGATTTAAAAATGGTAAGAAGGATGGGAAAAAATGCGCTTAACGCACCGATTTTTTCATCTTGAAACTGTTGATCATGTTGTAAAACTTTTGTTGTCACTTGTTGTTTTAAAAGCTCAATAATATTCATAATTCTGGACACTCCTATATCATTGTTGTGTTTGTCGCATTAGAATCACTTATTGATCGTTTTTTATTCTAGTGGTTAATTTTTGATATTTATAATATCTTTTTGTAGCAATAAATGTTTTATATCTATAAAAAAAGCCAGCTTATGCTGGCTTTTTAAACTCAATAGAAGTGAACACTTTCCTATATTAAGCGATAAACGTCGCTACAACTTTACCCAACATTTTTTGATTAATTAGTGGTGTATTTTTCCCATTTGAATAAATGCTGTCTTTGCTCACTGTCCATTCCATGTCTGGATCAACCAATGCCCAACCTGATTCTTTCATCCAACGTTCAGTCATGTTAGCAACTTTTGCAGGTGCAGATGTCACTTTTTCAACCCATTCTAAAGGTTCAAATAAACCTTCACGAACCAATTGAACGCCAAAAGACACATAGGTATCAAATGCACTGATACCAGGCAAAGTTTCAGCAAATGGTGCTAATTTAGCCGAGCCACTTAAAGGTTCATGATGTGTACAAATCGCATCAATAATGCCCTCTTTTACTCCCTTACGAAGTAATTCCTTATCTTGTTCAGCACGTAAAGGTGGGCGTACATGCGCAAGCGAATTAAAACCATCAATCAATTGATCAGTTAAATGCAGTTGATGCATGGCAACATCCGCTGTGACTGGCAAACCTTTCTGCTTTGCGATTTTGATCAAATCGACAGATGCGCCACTCGAAAGTAAGCCAAAATGCGCTTTAACGCCTGTGGCTTCAATCATTAATAAATATTTTGCAATAGCAATTGTCTCTGCAAGCGCAGGAATCATTGGCAAACCTTGACGTGAGGCAACAAAACCTTCGTGTACACATCCGTCTTTGGCAATTTGATGCTCTTCAGGATAGAACACAACGGTCATATCCAAACCCGCGGCGTACTCCAGTGTACGAAGTACCACATCATCATTTTCAAAGGTCGCATAGGCATTTGAAACAGCTGTACAGCCACCCTTTTTCAACCCCGCCATATTGGCAGGCTGTTTTCCGTTTAGACCTTGTGTTTGTGCGCCAATCACCTGTAAGTGGATACCGCCATCCAACATGGCTTTTTCAACCAAACCATGAATTAAAGCGCCGTTATCTTGCACAATCGGTTGGGAGTCAGGTGGTGTGAACACATGTAAAATGCCATTTTCACGAGCAGCTTTACCTTCTGACTTTAGTGTTCCATGCTGTTGTTGACCTGGCTCACGTAAACATGCGCAAAGATCCACCATGGTCGGCATCAACCACTTCCCTTGCCCATCAATGCTTTCAACAACGTCATTCGAGGACTCTACAAGTTTTCCATCTTTCAGATAAACAGTTTGTACGCGGTCAGTTTTGTTGATGGGGTCTAAGACACGTACATTTTCAATTTTTACAATACTCATGACTTTATCCTCTACCTTAAACTGCAATCGCGTCTAATAAACCTTTTTCCTGCAACTGACCTTGCATTGCCAGCGCCAAAACAGCCATACGAACTGCAATACCGTTGGTCACTTGATGAAGAATCACCGATTGATCCCCATCCGCAATGCTGGAATCAATTTCTACACCACGATTCATAGGTCCAGGATGCATCACGATACAATCTGGTTTTGCAAAAGCAAGGCGTTCTTTGTTCAAACCATACATTTTGTAAAACTCAGCTTGTGAAGACAAAGCGGGTGAATCAATACGTTCATTTTGAATACGTAAGGTAATAATCACATCACAATCTTTAACCCCTTCATCCATTTTATTGAATAGACGTACACCTTCACCATATTCATCAAAACCATGAGGCAATAATGTGTTTGGTGCAATGACACGGATATCTTTACAGCCGAGCGTTTGTAAAGCAGCAATGTCTGAACGAGCGACACGAGAGTGTTTAATATCGCCAATAATTGCAAGGCTAATATCTTCAAAATTCTTTTTAGTTTCACGGCGAATGGTCAACATATCCAACATTGCTTGAGTTGGATGTGCATGACGTCCATCTCCTGCATTGATAATAGCGACATGAGGACATACAGTTTCTGCGATAAAGTGAGCAGCACCTGAAGAAGAATGACGCACCACGAAAATATCGGCTGCCATTGCTTCTAAATTCCAAAGTGTGTCACGTAATGTTTCACCTTTTGAGGTACTTGAACGTGCAATATCAATATTCAGTACATTGGCTGACAAGCGCTTTGCAGCAGCTTCAAAAGTGGTACGGGTACGAGTTGAGTTTTCAAAAAACAGATTCATCACTGTACGACCTTCTAAAAGCGGTGTCGTTATCAGTTGATTTTGATCATTTATAAAAGAATGGGCTGTATCTAGAATTTTAGTGAGGGTTTCTTTAGAAAGACCTTCGATGGTCAGGAAATGCTTTAAGTTTCCATCATTATTGAGTTGAATCTGACTCGGTGTATGCAATGCCGCCAAGTGCATGAGAGATTCCTTAGAGGTTAAGTTAACGTATTATACAGATTTTCCTTTTCTTTGGCAGACGAAGTTTTGGGCAAATAACGCTAAAAATACTGATCAAATTTTAAATTTGATCAATTTCAAATCAGACTGCTTCACATCCATTTGCAATAGCTTTTGTTTTAATTGTCTTATCAGTTCAATATAGTCTTGGTCGGATTGATCTTTTAAAAGTTCAAGATAACTGTCTAATCTATTCAGTGCTTTATCTCGCCATTTAAACAACTCCTGAATCGGATGATATTTTTCAGGATCTACATGGGTTAGGTCATATTCCAATATTTGGCTATTTGTTAATGCCGTATCAAATTCTTTGACTCGTTTTAGACAATTCAGCGTATCTTCTAGTCGAAAACGGATTTCATGTTCACACAAAAATTTTAAATGAGCTAAATCATGTTGCTCTGCAAAATACTGTGCAAGTGGTAATGTAAATTCCTCATAAGGATACCAACGACCATGTGCGCACGAAATCAATTCTTTAAACTTTTTATTGTCCAACCATTGTCGAAAAACTGCATCTTTTGCCAGTTTATAATCTGCCAAACGTCGCGCTGTTTGAGCGAATGATTCATCTGCTGTACCTGAATAAATCATTTGATGTCTTTTTAAATATTTGCTGATTTCCGTATTAAACTTACTATAACTCAAAGTCTATACGCTATGATCATTATGATTTTTATCAGCTTATAAGTTGAATGGGATACTTACTGTTTCAAATGCGTAAAAAGCTTCAAGCCCGACCATCTTTATACTTAAAGCTTTTAATTTTGTATTATCTCAATGCACCAATATAGTGATGAGAAACTTGTGCACGATATATTTCTTCTTCCGTTGCACCAGAAATATAGCCTTCTTCAGATGCTGAATCCTGTTCTATCCGGTCAACGGTTGTATCTAAATCTGGTTGTTCTTGATCAAGTAAATGCTGTAAACGTAAAGCATGTCGATTGAGCTCAGCATCTTGAGTTGCTAAAGATATATCAATGACATACTGCGCATAGCTTTTATTGTCAACCAAATACATCACATCTATGACTCGCCCTGTTACACGTCTAAGTCTGGTTAAAATGAGTGCCCCAATTGAAAATGCATCTGCATGTGCAATAAATCGATTGTTATTGACTGGTTGCATAAAAATCCCCTGTATTCATTTAATTTTTTAACATCAGCACACTGACCAATACGATGAATAACTAAGCAATTTATATACCAATTTTAAATTCTAACAGCTGTCATCTTTTAAAAAGTTCAATCAATCAGAATCTTTAAGTCGTTGAATTAAGTCGTTGAATCATGATTTGACCGACACATCTAGGTCCTTCCAATAAATTGAATAATTGCCCAATGTGTATATGACGTTCATCATGATCAAACAAAAACCACATTTCTGCTTCATAAGGAGACATTGCATTCATTTTAAGTGCAATACTCCAAGTATTGATCTTATGCTTGTGCAAAATCTCTGTTGTACAGTAATAAACACCATGTTGTGGGATATGCTGACGTCCACCGTTCTCAGGTGTATACCAATCAATCAATACTTCAAAGACTTGCTTTTGTTTTATCATGACAGGTTAGGGTCTGTTGACATTTAGGGTTCATAATTTAACCTACAATGGGAGCCATAAAAATATACAAGCTAATGCAACAGAACTTTCATAGTTCCGTTTTAACTTGTCGTATCGAGTGGCTATTCCTCGAAATTGCTTTAATCTACAGAACATATTTTCTACTAAGTGCCTGATTTTATATAAATACCAATCCATATGGTCATTGTTTGATTGGCTATTGGATTTTTTAGGTATATTCGCTTTTGTTCTAGTTGCTCTAATCTGCTCTCTTAATGGCTCTGAATCGTAACCTTTATCTCCACATACAACCTCTACCTCATTTAAATCGAGTTTTGAAATTAAATCAGGTGCGACTTTAACATCATGCGTGGTTCCATCAGTAATAATGAAATCAATAGGATTACCATTTGAATCTACAACTAAATGTATTTTGGAGGAGTTTCCTCCTGCACTTTTAGAGATTGCCTGATCAGCAATACCCGCAGAATGTTGATGAGCACGAATATGGGAACCATCGATGAATAGCCATTCCATATCGGTATTCAGTGATAATAATTTGAATATAGTGAGTAACTTACCACTACTTGACCAGCAATTAAAACGTTTAAAAATAGAGTTCGGTTGTCCAAAGCAAGTGGGTATGTCACGCCAAGGACATCCAGTTCTTATCCTATAAAGAATCGCTTCAAAAAAAATTTCTTAAATTTGAGTTGAGATGAATGGATAAATTACGCAAAATAGCTTTCAACTTTTGCCAGTGTTGATCTGTTAACATGGTACGAGGCATAGCGAATAGTAAAATTGGGTTTGGCGATTTAATTTTACTACTTCGCTATTTTTTAATCTAAAAGTGTCAACACACCCTAATTATTTTGTTCACTGATGAATTCCAAGTTACCACTTTGTTTGCTCTCCATCGTCATCGATCACATCAACCTGCACATATTGACCGAATAAAGCCAAAAAAGCTTTTATTTCTTGTCTGAGTTGATCATTTATTGCAGATATTTCCAATAGAATTTGGGATTCTTCAAAAATCAAACGGACATCATATTCCCATGCATTTCCTGTCACTGTCGTTGCTTTTAAATAAACAATATTTGACTGGAGGAATTGATAACTCTGCAATTGCTGAGCGATTTGAATCACCAATTGACGATGTGTTCGATACCAATCTTCAGGCTGAAAGGTGACATAAAATTCCGCTGACATGTCCAAGCTCTCTAGATCATGATCTTATAAAGCAGGTGAATGATAAAAATATGTCCAACACATTTCTATTGAGATAAAAATAAGTACCAATCCCATCGCTACATTAAAAATTCGTGCGCGATTTCCTGTGTTTAAAAAGTTTGCTAATTTTTGCCCCACAACTCCCCACAACACTAATGATAAATAACACACCACAAAATAAATCAGCACAAAAATCAGCAAAGCATTTTCGATTTGACCTGTTGAAAACAAACCCGTACCTGCTACAGCCGCAATCCATGCTTTTGGATTAAGCCACTGCATCAATGCACCTTGCATAAAGGTGGGAATTTTAGTTTGAGCATGGCTTTGGGTAGAAATCGTTGTGCCTTCTGCGCGCAGAATATTTAGCCCAATCCATAACAGTAAAACTGTACCCAATACGGTAATAATATCCAATAGCAAAGGATAAACCACGATGATTTGATATAGACCAAAACAGACTGATGCCAATAGCAAAGTAAAGCCAATTGTTGCCCCTGAAATAAAACCAAAGCTGCGTTTAGCGCCATAATTCATACTGCTGGTTAAAATGGTTAAATTTACAGGTCCTGGCGATATGGACATTGAAAGTGAAAAAATAAACATTGAAAGAATAAGACTCAGCATTTTTTTAAATTTCTTGATTTGATCTTGGTTAGATATGGATATTTGAATATATTTCAAGCAAATCACCACAATCTATAAAAGAATTTTAAGGTTTTTGGAAAAATTCGATCTTCTTGGCACAATCCACAAGTTTTCGTCATCAAAATACGCTAAAATATGCGATTGCTTTAATGTCTTTGGAAATATTCATGAATTCGAAACCGCGTCTTTCTACATATTGGGTTACCTGTGCAGATGGACTAGAAACCTTACTGCAAGAAGAAATTCAAGGTTTAGGGATTCAAAATATTGAAAAATTTCCTGGACGTTTGGTCTTTAAGGGTAAACTTGAAGATGCTTACCGTATTTGTATGTGGTCACGCCTTGCTTCACGTGTGCTCACGCCTATTCATACACATGAACTTGAATTTACGCATGATGCACGTGACGTTGCTGAAGAACTTTATGAAGGTGCGATCAACTTTGATTGGTCGTTAATTTTTGCACCACAAAGTACTTTTGCCATTCGCCTACACGTTGAACGTGATATCAAGGTCAATACTCAATTCGCAACCTTACGTGTCAAAGATGGCGTGGTTGATTCTTTCATGGAAGCAGTGGGTAAACGCCCAAGCATTGATATTAAGCAACCTGAAATTACCTTATATGTACTTGCAGGCAAAACTGAACATACCTACTGCCTAGACTTATCTGGCGATTCTCTACATAAGCGTGGCTATCGCCGTTACATGACCGATGCACCGATTAAAGAAAATTTAGCCGCTGCCATTTTACAAAAAGCCAAATTGAAAGAACGTCACCCAGAAATCATACTTGACCCAATGTGTGGTTCAGGTACGTTTATCATTGAATCACTAATGATTCTGACTGACCGTGCGCCAGGTTTAGTCCGTCGTTTTGGTTTCAATGGTTGGAATGGGCATGACCATGAACTTTGGATGTCGATCAAAGCTGAAGCCGCAGACCGTCATCAAGCCGCATTACAACAACCTTTACCAAAATTCTATGCTTATGATGCAGATTGGGAAGCTGTAAAAGCCACCAAGCAAAATATTATTGCGGCAGGTTTTGAACAGCAACTCGATCAAATTCAAATCGAAGAACGTACATTAGCAGATTGGCCAGACTTCCATGCTGAAGGTAAAACATCCTTTGTTGTCACCAACCCTCCTTATGGTGAGCGTTTGGGAGATAAAGCTTCAAATCGAGCATTATATTTAGGTCTATCTGCGCTTTTACAAAAGAATTTCCCAAATCAATATGCAGCTGTTATAGCTGCAGCAGTTGAACAAGCGGATGTATTGGCTTTCAACAATCCACAAATTTTACGTTTGATGAATGGTAAATTACCGATTTATGTTCGTTTTGGTGATATTAAACCAGCAACAGTCAGTAAGCCCTTCCTTGCAGATTGGCAACCTCAACAATTTGAAAAGATTGAAGGTGCTGAAGACTTTACCAACCGTTTGCAAAAAAACATGCAAGCTTTAAAGAAATGGGCAGTCAAAGAAAATATTTATTGCTTAAGACTTTACGATGCGGATCTACCTGATTTTAATGTTGCAGTTGACCTTTATGGTGATCGTTTGCATGTCCAAGAATATGCCCCACCGAAATCAATTGATCCTGAAAAAGCCAAAAAGCGTTTTAATCTTGCTTTAGCCTCGATCCGTGCGGTAACAGGTTTAGGTCGTGATGCAATTTTTATCAAAACCCGTGCGCGTCAAGAAGGTAAAGCGCAGTACACCAAACAAAGTACTGCGTCTAAACGCTTTATCGTTCAGGAAGGTAAAGCTAAAATTCTGGTCAATTTAACTGATTATTTAGATACGGGATTATTCTTAGACCATCGTCAAATGCGCTTACGCATCGCAGCAGAAGCCAAAGGCAAACACTTCCTTAACCTATACAGCTACACCTCGACTGCAAGTTTGCATGCCGCTTTAGGGGGTGCTGCCAGTACAACCAGTGTGGACTTATCCAATACTTACTTAAACTGGTCTAAAGAAAACTTTGTACTGAATGGTCTGACCGTAGATCATGCTGATGAACAACACCAATTTTTCTCAAGCGATTGTTTCGAATGGCTCAAAGAGGGTCATGAACAATATGACTTGATCTTTATTGATCCTCCAACTTTCTCTAACTCAAAAAAATTCTATGGTACATTCGATGTTCAACGTGATCATATCTCATTACTTAAACGAGCAATGAACCGCTTAACGACCGAAGGGACTTTATATTTCTCAAATAACTATCGTGGTTTTGAGATGGATGAAGAAATTGAGGCTATGTTTGATGTGCAAGAAATCAGCAATGAAACCATTGGTTTAGATTTTAAACGTAATCAAAAAATCCACAGAGCTTGGAAAATTAAACACTTCCCTGTTTAATTTTTTTCTCGCTATTTATACGCCACGGGGTCAACTTCATGACCAATGTACAAGGTCACCCGATCTTGTGTTGTGATACGAACATCGTGGCGTTGATAAGGGTTAAATCCCATATCGATAATTTTATATTTTTCTAAAGGGGTAATATATTTATCCCCCGGTTTATTCGGATCAGGGTCTTTTTTTTGCCACTCAAAATCAGTCAATACAGTAGAATATATTTCATCCTTTTTTGCTGCATCTGCTTGTTGTTGCGCGATCTTATGATGTAAATCTTTTTGCTCATCTACAGATTGTTGAGCATCCTGTTTAACGGCTTGAATAATAATCGGCGAAAGCTTTACTACACCTACAGACTGTTCTGCAAGATCTTGGTCATCCAATTGATTTGCCAATATCTCAGCCGAACCCAGTGCCATTAACAACATCGTCAGTAGCTTTAAATAATCAGATTTTTCCTTTATTTTGATCGTCATGATCAACTTCCCTTTCTTATTATTCCTGTCTAAAAATTATCAATTTTTAACAAATGTTGCAATCAAACGATCAGAAAACCCGATAATAGGTAAAACAGATTAGGCTTATCTGTTAAATAAGCCCGCTTACTGGCTGAAATAGGTTCAAACAGAACTAATCAACACATTCCGCTGTAATTCTGCCTGCATTACACATTTCCCATAACTGCTGGTGTGCATAACGGTT
Organism: Acinetobacter bereziniae LMG 1003 = CIP 70.12; assembly: GCF_000368925.1. GTDB lineage: Bacteria > Pseudomonadota > Gammaproteobacteria > Pseudomonadales > Moraxellaceae > Acinetobacter > Acinetobacter bereziniae. Next base: position 367,401 of record NZ_KB849755.1, read on the forward strand.
ACCTTGTGCTTCAGAACGCTTCAACCATTGCACTGCCAACGTTACGTTTGCAGCAACACCCTTACCTTCCAGATACATCTGCCCAACACTGTTTTGAGCATCCTCATCGCCCTGCTCAGCAGATTTCAACATCCATTGAAATGCTTGCTTTTCATTTTTTGTTATTCCATCCCCATATAGATTCATGAGGGCAAGATTACGTTGTGCATTGGCATCGCCTTGTTCAGCAGATTTCTGATACCATTTTGCAGCCAAGGCTTTATTTTGCGATATGCCCTCACCAGTATAGTAAGCAAGCCCTAAATTATTCTGTCCTGCTGGATCATTCTGTTCTGCTGATTTTTTATATCACTCTACAGCTTTGGAAGGATCTTGCTTGACCGTAAAACCATATTTAAAGAAATCACCAACAACTGAAAATGCTAGCCAAAACCCTCCTTGAGCCGACTTTAGCATCAATGCTGCCCCGTTTTTTTGGGATGCCTCATCTTCGCGATATAATAAAAAGTCAGCATATTGATACATTGCTTCTGGATCCCCCTGTTCTGATCGTTTGATCATTTCTTCAAATGTTCTTTCAGGTAAGGCTTGTGCCAAAGGGTTAAAACATAAAATTGAAAATAATAGGATATAAATTTTTTTATTCATTGAATATTCGCCGTTGATATATAGATTTCTTATAACATAAAAAAACCAACCGTCTTATAACGGTTGGTTTTTTATCTTTGGTACATGACTCGATTAGCTGAGTTTTAATTTCCCAAAATCAAGCTCACCATTTTCAGCACTGATCAAGATGGTATCACCCGCTGTAAATGCACCTGACAAGATTTTTTGCGCCAATGGGTTCTCAACCTGCTGTTGGATTGCACGTTTGAGTGGACGCGCACCATATACAGGATCAAAACCAGCATCGATCAGAATGTCAAACGCTTGATCATCAACATTTAAACGAATATCACGTTCAGCTAAACGTGCGCGTAAACGATCTAATTGAATATCCGCAATGCCTCGAATCTGCGATTTTTTCAATGAGTGGAACACCACCAATTCATCTATACGATTGATGAACTCTGGACGGAAATGCTGAGAAACGGCATTCATCACTGTTGCTCGAACATCTTCATCGCTTGCACCTTCACCCAACTCACGAACATCACTTGAACCTAAGTTAGACGTCATCACGATAACCGTATTCTTAAAGTCGATCACACGACCTTGAGAATCTGTCAAACGCCCATCATCAAGCACCTGCAATAAGATGTTAAATACATCTGGATGTGCTTTTTCCACTTCATCAAACAACACCACGCTATATGGCTTACGACGTACAGCTTCAGTCAATACACCGCCTTCTTCGTATCCGACATAGCCTGGAGGCGCACCAACTAAACGACTGACCGAATGCTTTTCCATAAATTCTGACATGTCAATTCGAATGATCGCATCATCACTGTCAAATAAAAAGTTGCCTAAAGCTTTGGTAAGCTCGGTTTTACCCACACCTGTCGGTCCAAGGAACAAGAATGACCCACTTGGGCGATTCGGATCGGAAAGACCGGCACGTGAACGGCGCACCGCATTTGCGACTGCCACAACAGCCTCATCCTGACCAACGACACGGTTATGCAAGAAGTCTTCCATATGAAGCAGTTTCTCACGTTCACCTTGTAGCATTTTGGACACTGGTATACCAGTTGCAGCACTGACAACTTCTGCAATTTCGTTTTCAGTCACTTTGGTACGAATCAGTTTTGGCTCTTCATTCACTTCCGCAACTTCTTCTTCATTCAAGCGTTTTTGCAACTCTGGAATCACACCATATTGCAAACGGCTTGCTTCAGCCAAGTCACCTTCACGTTGCGCTTTTTCAAACGCTGTGCGAGCTTTATCAAGTTCAATTTGCGCCTGATTAGTGCCATCAACCAAACGTTTTTCTGCAATCCAAACTTCTTCCAAATCACTGTATTCTTTCTGAACTTCAGCAATTTGTTTTTCCAAATGCTCAACTTCAGCCTTACTGACTGAATCCGCATCCTTCTTAACCGCTTCCAATTGCATCTTCAACTGGATTAAACGACGGTCTAGACGATCTAGTGCTTCTGGCTTAGAGTCAATTTCCATTTTGATTCGTGATGCAGCCTCATCAATCAAATCAATCGCTTTGTCTGGCAATTGACGATCTGTAATATAGCGATGCGACATTTTCGCTGCAGCAATAATCGCGGAGTCAAGAATTTGCACCCCATGATGGGTCGCATATTTATCTTTTAAACCACGTAAAATTGCGATGGTATCTTCCACACTTGGTTCATCTACCAATACTTTTTGGAAACGACGTTCAAGCGCAGCATCTTTTTCAATAAATTGACGATACTCATCTAAAGTCGTTGCACCTACACAACGCAACTCCCCACGAGCCAATGCAGGTTTTAACATATTCCCTGCATCCATTGCACCATCACCTTTACCTGCACCCACGAGCGTATGTAACTCATCGATGAACAAGATGATTTCACCATCAAATTTTGCGAGATCTTTTAAAACAGCTTTTAAACGCTCTTCAAACTCACCACGATATTTCGCACCAGCCAATAATGAACCCAGGTCTAAGGACAAGACACGTTTCCCTTTTAAACCTTCTGGTACTTCACCATTGATAATACGTTGCGCCAAACCTTCGACAATCGCAGTTTTACCCACACCTGGTTCACCAATAAGCACTGGATTATTTTTGGTACGACGTGACAATACTTGAATGGTACGACGAATTTCCTCATCACGACCAATCACAGGGTCAAGTTTTCCTTCTGCAGCACGTGCAGTCAGATCAATTGTATATTTATTGAGTGAATCTCGTTGATCCTCATGGTTATTTGCCATCACTTGTTCACCCCCTCGAATATTTTCAATCGCTTTGCGTAGTTTTTCAGTGGTCACACCTACGCCAGTTAATAATGTTTTGGTTGCACCTGTTTCAGCCAATGCCAAGATGACCCAATCTGTAGATAAGAACTCATCACCTGCTTTTTGGGCAAAGCTGTCTGCTAAATTTAATGCTCGAACAGCCTCAGGATTGAGGTTGATATCTCCAGTCGGTGTTCCAATTTTTGGCGCATCCGCCAACGCTTTCTGCAACTTTGCTTTTAACTCAGGGATATTTGCACCAGCCTGTTGTAACAGACTCAAGTTTGAAGGCTCTTCCAATAACACTGAAAGTATATGAATACCTTCAATGGCGGTATTGTCATTACCCATTGCCTGAGATTGTGCATCTGATAAAGCTTGCTGTAAGCGGTTCGTAAATTTTTCAAATCGCATTCTTGTTATTCCTCACAACAAATTTGTACTTGAATAATAGATGGGAACGGTTTTGTAGATTTCAACTATATTTAAAAATTAATTTATATATTTTTCAAAAGCTTATTAAAATAGTCAGGATATATTTCAGTATTAATATTTGTGCTAAATTCATCTTTTTCAAGTCAATTTAAGCAAAAATATTACGTATGACCTTTAAGCGTTTGTATTTTCAACAATATGCTTTAGAGTAAGCAGTATTGAACTTTTTTAGAATAACAACAATGTTGAATTTCAGTAAATTATTGTCGGTACTATTCACTATAAGCATGTTAAATGCTTGTGGCTATCAATCGCCGAACAGCGATAAATTTCCACATAAACATATTCAAGAATTAACACCTGAAACATCAGATCTAGAATTTAAATGGTTTAAATCGCCTGCTGACACGATCTTAAAAGTTTTGAATGAAAATTTTATTGTGTATGATTGTTCGATATTTGAAAGAGTCAATCAACCCAAACGGGATTTAAAAATTTGTAGTTATGATTTACGTACCCATCAACAGCTTCCGGCATATTTTGTCTCGTCTTCACCCCGGCAGTTGATCCAACAAATTGAATATTTAGGTCAAAATCAATTTTTAGTGACTATAAGAATTTTTCAAGCCGATTATCAGTCGCCCACTCAAGCTTATCTTTTCAATGCGCAGACCCAAACTTTTACTCAACTAAGTACCTTTTCTTATGATCAATTTGCTTATGCACTATTGGAGCAAATGGTACAGGAAAAAACTTATCAAAAAAAAGTTTCAGAACATGACATCATCGTTTATTTCGACCCTCAATATGTCTCAGAAAAAGAAGCCGAGAAAGTCAAACAAGAACAAAAACAGCAGGAACAATCTTTTATTCAAAATATAATAGATATTTTTAGAACTCAGCCTGAACAACCACAACGTAACTTTTCACCCAATAATTATCGAGTTCAACCTGCAGAACCATTTAATTTAGCGATGATTGCAAAGTTAAAACAATACTTACAACAGCAGCAAGCCGAGTGTTATCAAGTGATTGATGAAGAAACACAACTCATAAAAACCTCAAAAAACTATATTTTTAGTCAAGATTTTTCCAGATTTCTTCCAAAATTAGAACATTCGATTGAGCTACCTGAATGTAAGACAGCCCCTAAACCAATAATTTCAAACGATAAATACCTAAAATATCAAAGTATTGATGATGTCCAAGGCTCAGGAAATCACTATATTTTTTGGTTTACACCGATTGGATATGATGTATTTGAAATTCAGCAACATGGCAAAACAATACAGTTTAAACTGCCGCTTGAAGCAGCACAGATTTATCGCGTTAGAAATGATCTCATCGTGATCAATGCTCAAACTTATTACATTATTCCTTTGTCTTAGCAAATATAGTCAATCCGCTTAAAAAGCGCATACAGTAAAAATATAATTTCTTGTGATCAATAAAATCAATGCAATGAATATATTGTTGAATCATTTAAAGCTGTCATTGCCACGCTTTATATCAAAAGTTTAAATAGATCTGCGTAAGTAACTTCTCTTTGTTTATCCATTCTTTCTTGAATAGCATTCTTGTGCTGCAAACAAAGCAGTGCTTTGTTTTTGCTCATATACACTCGCTCAACATGGCAACATCCATGTCGCCTCACAATAGAAAGAACATCGGTGATTCAAAAATGCAAAAAAGTCATTCTCCAAAAGTTTGTAATAACTAATAATTTGTATAAAAGCATCAAGCTTATTGAATATGAATGATTTAAATCGAATCACTTGTATCGATAATCAGGGTTGAACTATAGAATCTCAATCAAGATCATCATGAATACGATGAGATTGGCTATACTTCTGTCTTGGTTGCCGAACTCTGCGAAACCGCACTATTTGCAGCAACACTTTGAGTAATCCACACGTTGCCACCAATCACAGCGCCTTGACCGATCGTGATACGTCCAAGAATGGTCGCACCTGCATAAATCACCACATTGTCTTCAACAATTGGATGACGTGCATATTCCTTTTGTAGACGTCCACTATCATCGACTTCAAAACGCTTAGCACCCAAAGTGACTGCTTGATAAATTCGGACATTTTTTCCAATAATACACGTTTCTCCAATCACCACACCTGTACCATGATCGATGAAGAAACCTTGTTCAATTTGTGCGCCTGGATGAATGTCGATTCCTGTTTTTGAATGTGCAATCTCAGCAATTAAACGTGCCAATAGAGATAAATCTTTTTTATAAAATTCGTGGGCAACACGATGATAAATGATTGCCAAAATTCCCGGATAACATAACAACACCTCATCCACACTACGTGCCGCAGGATCACCATCATATGCCGCTATCACATCTGTATCCAAAATACGGCGTATATCAGGCAGTTTTTGCGCAAATTCACTGACAATACTTTGCGCCAGCACGTCAATGACGTCTGCATTTTCATTATGTTTTTTATATTTATAATCATAGGTTAAATTGAGTTTGACTTGCTCAAGTAAGGAATGCAAAGTTTTTTCAAGTGTATGTGCAATATAAAAATTTTCACTTTGTTGTCGTAAATCATGTGGACCTAAACGCATAGGGAATAAAATGCCACATAGGTCATTCATGATCTTCTTAATTTCGTCTTTTGACGGTAATTCCCTCCCTCCAAAGTCTTTGAGACTTTTACGTTGGGTACGCCATTCATTCCGAGCTTCTTGTAACTCATCCACAATATTTTGGATATTCCATTGGATCATATGTTTACCTACCTAAAAGACGTTCCATGATCTAAAAAACCTCACATGAAATTTTATTATTCATCTAAATACTATTTTATTCACAATATGGTAGATAAACATAATTCATATAAGCATATCTGTAAAAAATAATTCAATCTTTATTTCAAAATAAGAATAAGTAATCCATTTTTTATTAATTTATAGAATATACAAAATGTTTATAGTTGTTATCAATACATCTGATACATCAAAGCTTAAATACAAATTTAAGTCAGAAGAAAGGCAATTGAAATGACCAGTTTAAACCAACAACATTTTAACGAATTAACTCAAGCACAAATTGAAAAGATTTTTGAACAAGCGCAACAACGTGTTGAAGACCATTATTTAGAGTTTACAGGTACGATTTTACCGCACGAAGCTTGGGCATTGTATCAAGCTGGTCATGTCGAAATTGTCGATGTTCGCACCAATGAAGAACGAAAATTTGTCGGTTTTGTTGAAGGTACCATTCACATCCCCTGGGCTACAGGAACTGCATTAAACCGTAATCCGCGTTTTGCCAAAGAACTCGAAAGCAAAGTGGGCAAAGATAAAATCATTCTTTTACTGTGCCGTAGTGGTAAACGTTCCGCAGCGGCAGCCAATGTCGCTTTCAATGCTGGTTTTGAAAATATTTATAACATTGAACAAGGCTTTGAAGGTGACTTGGATGAAAACAATCATCGCGGGGTATTCAACGGTTGGCGCTTTCATGGATTGCCTTGGCGCCAAGAATAGCTTTCGAAGTTATTCCTTATACATATTTTAAAAGATTCAAAATATGAAGCATTCATAACAGCACTCTGATTTTACTGGAGATGATAACAATAGACACCTTAAACAAATTGTAATCAACCATCAATTCATATCACCAAGGATTAAAACATGGCTAAGAACCAAGAAGTCACACGCCAAGCACTCAATGATCAGGCTGCTCGCCAACTGGCAAATGCAACCAAAACCGTTCCTCAACTTTCAACAATTACGCCACGATGGCTGACGCATTTATTACAATGGACACCTGTAGAAGCTGGTATTTACCGAGTCAACAAAGTCAGCAATACAGATGATATTCAAGTTGCCTGCACCCAACGTGATGAAGCGACACTTCCACAAACCTTTGTGGATTATGAGCTTAATCCTCGTGAATATTTTTTAAATGGGGTTTCAACCGTACTCGATATTCATACCCGTGTTTCAGACTTATACAGTAGCCCTCACGATCAAATTAAAGAACAATTACGCCTGACTATAGAAACGATTAAAGAGCGCCAAGAAAGTGAATTGATCAATAACCCTGAATACGGGCTATTGGCGAGTGTTGCTGATCAACAACGCCTTTCAACCTTGACAGGCGCCCCAACACCCGATGATTTGGATGACCTATTACGCAAGGTTTGGAAAGAATCAGGTTTTTTCTTGGCGCATCCTGATGCAATTGCTGCATTTGGTCGTGAATGTACTCGCCGTGGCGTACCACCACCGACTGTCAGCTTGTTTGGTTCTCAATTTATTACATGGCGTGGTATTCCGTTAATTCCTTCCAATAAAATCCCAGTGGAAGACGGCAAAACCAAAATCATCCTGTTACGTGTTGGAGAAAAACGTCAAGGTGTCGTCGGACTATTCCAACCTGGTCTTGCGGGTGAACAAGCACCAGGACTTTCAGTCCGCTTTATGGGCATCAATCGCAATGCCATTGCTTCATATTTAATTTCGTTATATTGCTCACTTGCTGTGCTTACAGATGATGCGCTTGCTGTACTTGAAGATGTGGAGGTAGATAAATACCATGACTATCCAACAACCTACAAATAATTCATCTGCTGCAACACAAGATGCACCAATCCATGAATCTGTGATTACCCAGTTGGCAAATGAATTGTTTGCGGCATTACCACAGCAAAAAAAACAAGCTTTGAATTTTGAGCTGCCTGATCAAGTGCTCGGGCAGAGCCATACACCACAGCCAAAAGATCCAATAGCAGCTTTATCAGGTCGTATCCCTGCTATTGTGCAACAAGCTCATTTAAATCCGAAATCTACGCAACATTATGTAGAACCTACGACAGATCATCCTGAACGTCGCATTCTATCTTCGGCGCCAATTATTGGAGGAGCGCATACGCCAGACCCATTCACGGTCACACCTGATTGGAATTTAGCCTTAAATTCAACGTCTGCACTCCCCTCTACTCCGCTAGCAACATCCGCAACACCATCACAATCCGCTTTTTATTTTTTGGATTTCGCTCAAAATGAAAGTGTTGATGCTGAAAATCTACAACACAACATCAGCCAAACAAAAGGAATTAAAAATCCCTATGCCTTTGATGATTATCATGTGACAAATGATCATCATCTAAAAAGCACGATAGAAGATCGTAATGACAAACCTGCGACGACTGAATCAGGCTATTACTTTCTTCAATCACCCACAATTAAGTCTGTTCGTCCACATTCAGATAAGCAAATACCCACTCAGAGTCAAAATTATCAGCCATTGGATATTCTGCAAATTCGAAAAGACTTTCCAATTTTGCAAGAGCGTGTCAATGGTCAGCCTTTGATCTGGTTGGATAATGCAGCAACCACCCATAAACCACAGGCAGTTATTGATCGAATTTCTTATTTTTACCAGCATGAAAATTCGAATATTCACCGTGCTGCACACGAACTCGCAGCACGTGCCAGTGATGCCTATGAACATGCACGTGATGTGGTTGCTCGCTTTATCGGTGCAGCTTCTGCTAAAAATATTGTTTTTGTCCGAGGCACAACCGAAGGGATTAATTTAATTGCAAAATCATGGGGAAAACAAAATATTCAAGCGGGAGATGAAATCATTGTCTCGCATTTGGAACATCATGCCAATATTGTCCCCTGGTACCAACTGACTCAAGAAACTGGCGCTAAGCTGCGGGTAATCCCTGTCGATGATACGGGTCAGATTCAGATTGATGAATTTTTCAAACTCCTCAATCCAAAGACCAAGCTTGTTTCAATCACTCAAGTATCCAATGCACTTGGTACGGTGACACCAACTCAAGAAATTATCGCTTTAGCACATGCTGCTGGTGTACGGGTCTTAATTGATGGCGCGCAATCGGTTTCTCATGTTCCAACCAATGTGAGTAGCTTAGACGCTGACTTCTTTGTATTCTCTGGGCACAAAGTTTTTGGACCTACAGGGATCGGCGCTGTTTATGCCAAATCAGAATTACTCGACAGCATGCCCGTTTGGGAAGGTGGCGGTAATATGATTCAGGATGTCACTTTTGAACATGTGATCTATCAGCCTGCGCCAAATAAATTTGAAGCTGGTACTGGAAACATCGCTGATGCTGTTGGCTTAGGTGCTGCTTTGGAATATATAGAAAGAATCGGTATCCACAATATCGCACGCTATGAGCATGATTTGCTGGAGTACGGTCAACATGCACTTCAAAGTGTTTCTGGTTTACGTTTAATTGGTACTGCCTTAAACAAAGCCAGTGTGATGTCTTTTACCCTTGCAGGTTATGAAACTGAAGAAGTGGGGAAAGTTTTAAATCAGCATGGAATTGCTGTACGAACGGGACATCATTGCGCACAACCAATTTTACGCCGTTTTGGTGTCGAACGGACTGTGCGCCCTTCACTTGCGTTCTATAACACCACTGAAGAAATAGATGTATTGGTTTCAGTATTGCACCAATTAAGACGAGCTAAACTTTATCGGTCTGCATTTGCAAATCAATGAATATCCAGACAGTTCTTTTAGGGTCAGTGGACATTTCATAAATGGCTTGCGTTGTAGGTTAAAATTGAGCAGGCAAGGCATGAAATTAAGAGAATAGCGAGACTATTTTTAAGTTTCATAACGTAGCCTGAGATAATTTTAACCACAACCCTGAGCAAGAACAAAGCACTGCTTTGTTTGCAGCGCAAGGCGTAGCGGGGGCTAGCGTGTTTTTTGTCGCTTCGTCGTTCCCTTGCGAAACAGTGTTTCTCATCATTTAGAATGACTAAATTTCGTATTTCGCGCCTAGAATCGCCTAAAAAACACACCTAGTCGCAAACATAGACGAATTGTCCACAGCCCCTAATGAATCACATGCTAGATCATTAGCATGTGATCGTAAAAATATATCAAATTCATTCTCCCTCCAATCCAACCTATAAACTGTACTCGAAAGCGCTTGATCAATTTAAAAATTGGTCGATTTAAATACTCGCAAGCACAAATGCTAAGCGTTTAAACGATCAACAGGAGTGCTGATAATTTAACAATCATGGGCTTGAGCTTGCTAGGACAATCTCAGATACTGTCTAAAAATTAAATCTTGTATCAGCATTATGTTTTCAATCAAAAAAATCCTCATTTTAAGCAGCCTAATGATCACAACTCAAAGCTTTGCGCTACCTCAAGACTCACGTCGAGCTGGTGGTATTGCGGTGATTACTGTGCCCAAAACAGTGTTGAATGTGAGTTATCAAGGCAAGCCCGTATTGGTTGTTGATGGGACCAATTCGGTGAATCATATTGTATTTGGTATTCCACTTTCTGCTCAGGTTGGCAACCTAGAACTGCAAAGCTCAAATGGTCCAATCAATATTGAGGTGCAACCCTATAAGTATGCTGAGCAACGGCTTAATGTAAAAAACCAGGATTACGTTAATCCAAATCAACAACAGCTTGATCGATATAGCCAAGAAGCCAAAGAGCAAAATGACGTCTATACCACATTTAGCCCAGCCCAATGGAAAGATTTCCCAAATTTCATCCGACCAACTGCAGGTAAATTTAGCAATTCATTCGGTCGCAAACGTTTTTTCAATGGCGAAGAACGCGCACCCCATTCTGGATTAGATATACCTGCTCCAATTGGACAAAAAGTTATTGCACCCGCGGCAGGAAAAGTGGTTGCAACGGGCAACTATTTCTTTAATGGCAATACTGTCATGATTGATCATGGACAAGGTTTAATTAGTATGTTCTGTCACCTAAGTAAAATAAATGTTGAGAAAGGACAAATATTACAACAAGGTGATTTGCTTGGTTTGGTGGGTAAAACAGGACGAGTAACAGGACCACATTTACATTGGGGAATGAGTCTCAACAATGCACGTGTTGATCCACAGCTTTTTCTAAGCCACTAATTTGCTCAAATAGATCGCAAAATTAAGTCATTTCCTCACTAAAAATAGCTTTTTTGGAGAAAATACACATTTTGTAATAATTTATTTTATTTAATTTTGACTCCACTAGTCACGTTTTATAAATACTAAAAAATAAAAAAAAGCCAATAAAACTATTGGCTTTTTTTAGATTTATTTTGCTATTCAGCAGCGATAATTTCATAATCGTGGGTGATTTCAACACCGCCATCAGACAACATTTTACTCGCCGAACAATATTTTTCAGCTGATAATTCAACAGCTTTGGCAACTTGCTTATCTTTTACATCATGCCCTGTCACGACAAAATGTAGATGTATTTTAGTAAATACTGCTGGAATGGTATCTGCACGTTCAGCCTTGAGCTGACAAACAACATCCGTTACATTTTGTCTCGATTTCTTTAAAATGGTCACAATATCAAATGAAGCACACCCACCAAGTCCCATTAATATCAATTCCATAGGACGTGGTCCACGGTTTTCACCACCGTATTCAGCAGAACCATCCATAATAATTTGGTGACCACTTTCTGAATTTGCTTGAAAAGCAACATTCTCTAACCAATGAACGCTAGTTTGCATTGCAACTACCTAAAAAAAGCTATAAATTTACAGGGTACCTGTACACTAGCATAAAATGAGTTGATAAGGAATTTCATCTCTACTGCTTCTACGTGACGAGTTCAATTTAGATCAAAAGATCTAGTTATTATCCAATTCGGAATTTTTAAGCATGTCTTCTAATTTTGCACAACTTAGTACAGATGCTTTGTCACCTGGTCAATTACCTGAGTCAGTCAAAGCTTTGCTCAAGAGAGCCCACATCAATCGTTTTCCTAAACGCTCAACAATCATTGATGCAGGTTCAGAGTCAAAATCACTGTATTTAATTTTAAAAGGTTCAGTTTCAATTATTTTACGCGAAGATGATGAGCGTGAAATCGTTGTTGCCTATTTGAACCCTGGGGATTTTTTCGGAGAAATGGGTTTATTTGAGCAAAACCCACAACGTACAGCCGAAGTCAGAACTCGTGACGTATGTGAAATCGCAGAGATTTCATATGACAATTTCCACGAAATCAGTAAACAATACCCTGACTTAAGTTATGCAGTATTTGCACAACTTGTTCGTCGCTTAAAGAATACAACACGTAAAGTAACTGACCTTGCATTTATTGATGTCTCTGGTCGTATTGCACGTTGCTTGATTGATCTTTCTGCGCAACCTGAAGCGATGATTTTACCAAATGGTCGTCAGATTCGTATTACTCGTCAAGAAATTGGTCGCATCGTAGGTTGCTCACGTGAAATGGTAGGGCGTGTATTAAAAACGCTTGAAGAGCAAGGTATGATCGAGACTGATGGTAAAGCAATTTTAATTTTTGATGCGTCTTTAGAAGAGTCTAAATTCTCTGAAGATGAATATAACAATGATGATGAATAAAATTTAAAAGTTGATTTGAGAAGTAAACATCACCAATTTTTGGCTTTGATAAATATCAAAATTCTCAAAATAACACCATCTTTATATTGTTTAAAAGCAAACTTTCGAGTTTGCTTTTTAAGTCTAAACTCTACAGTTTTTGTCCATCTTCCCTTTGTGCTGTTTAAATAGTGAATTGGATAAAGATAAATACTTTCTTATACATTTTTTAGATAAATTCATCTTCTTTTGGTCATTAGAAAAATAATTTCAACAGCTTATCAAATTTTATTTACGTTATTATTCTCATTAGATATTGAACTCTCATTAAAGGATCTGACATGAAATCAAATCGCTTAGGTCATTCTGATTTGGTGGTACCTGAAATTTGTTTAGGAACCATGACTTTTGGTGAACAAAATACTCAGAATGAAGCATTTGAACAACTCGCCTATGCACTTGATCAAAATATTCATTTTTGGGACACAGCCGAAATGTATCCTGTTCCACCCAAACCTGAAACTCAAGGTTCAACAGAAACCATTATAGGCAATTGGATTGCTCAAAATGGTCAACGCGACAAACTCATCATTGCTACAAAAATCGCTGGACCACAGCAAGGCGGTAGTCAAATCCGTGATGGGCATACAAAATTTATCGCTTCAGAAATTAGTTCAGCGATTGATGGTTCATTAAAACGCTTACAAACCGATTATATTGACCTCTACCAACTACATTGGCCACAGCGACCTGCAAACTTCTTCGGTACCTTAGGCTATGGCAACCAGCAAGCGGCATTGACTCAAAACATTACCCCACTTGCAGAAACATTAGAAGCGCTTTCAAATGAAGTTAAAAAAGGACGTATTCGCCATATTGGCTTGTCCAATGAAACGCCATGGGGCACCTTAAAATTTTTACATCTCGCAGAGCAATTGGGATTAGAAAAAATTGTCAGTGTACAAAACCCATATAGCTTGTTAAATCGCACCTATGAAGTCGGTATGTCTGAAATTGCACAGTTTGAAAGTGTTGGTTTACTGGCTTATTCACCACTTGCATTTGGCTACCTAACAGGAAAATATCGTCATGGTGCACGACCTGCCGATGGTCGTATTAGTTTATTTTCGCGTTTTAGCCGTTATACCAATCCTCAAAGTGATTGGGCAACAGAACAATATGCGCGACTTGCTGAAAAACACGGTTTAAGTCTAACCCAATTGGCATTGGCATTTATTAAACAGCAATTCTTTGTGAGCAGCACCATTATTGGTGCAACACAACTTTCACAGCTCAAAGAAAATATTCATGCTTTCGAGCTTCATCTGTCTGAAGAAATCTTAACGGAAATCGAAGATATCCATAAACAACAACCTAATCCAGCACCTTAGTTTGACTCAGGTTTTAATGTACATAGCCACTCCATTCGCGTTACTGATTCAGAAACTAAAAAAGGATGCCTAGGCATCCTTTTAACTTATTAAACTGTTGTAGTCCCAAACGCTTATTTTCCACCGCGTGCGTTGTATACTGCCATCGCAGCTGCAAGATTCTTTTTCATTGCATTGATACGGTTTGCATCAGATGGATGTGTAGAAAGCAAAGCAGAACCTTGAGCACCACCTTGTTTGGCCATTTTTTCCCATAAAGTAATTGCTGCTTGAGGGTTATAGCCTGCCTTTGCCATCATCATTAAACCGCCTTCATCCGCACGGCTTTCCAAGCTACGTGAATAAGGTAAACCTACACCCACTTGACTGCCCAAATCAATTGCAGCATTGCCTAGTTCACCAATTTGGCTACCTGCATAAGATTTACCAATATTTACGGCAAGATTGGTTAAGGCTTGCGCTCCTAACTTCTGTTTTGAATGCTCTTCTAAAGCATGGGTCATTTCATGTCCCATAACAGCAGCCACTTCAGCCTCAGATAAATTGAGTCGGTTAACAATGCCCGTATAGAAAACAACTTTTCCACCTGGTGCAACATAAGCATTGATCTGATCTGACTTAAGCACAGCCAACTGCCAATCAAATCGTTGTCCTGTTTGGTTCATCTGATCTGCATAAGGTTTTAAGCGAATAAATGCCGCATTTACCTTTTTATATGTTGCAGAAGTTGTGTCTAAAGTTTTATTTGCACGTGCTTCTTGCACAGTTTTGTTAAAACCCAGCGTCGCATTTGAATTCAATGTTGCAGAGTCTGCACCTGCCATATCCGCAATGGTTGTACATCCAGAAATTGAAATCGCAGTCGCAGCGCAAAGACTAAGTATTAATTTATTGTTCATTATAATCAACTCCATAGAGAACAAATAAAAACGTTGTGAATTATATGCAAATGTTACATAAGGATAAATCAATAATTTTCATTAAATCATATTAATTATGTAAGTAAAAAACCTACAAAAACTGTACCATCAACCAGTACACCAAACACAGCACATTCAAAGCCAAATAGATATTTTTTAAAGGAATAATTTTCTGTTCCAACTGCTGATCATTTCGTTTAAAAAATAGAAATGCATTTTGAATCAGAACAATAGGAACCAGTATACAAGCAATCATTACACTCAGCCCAAGCAAAGCTTGAGAAACAATAGCTGGATCAGTGGTTTGAGCCTGAATAATGAGCATAGCGATTGTTGGTGCACCGCCCATTGCAAAAATCAGAGAATAAAACATCGTTGAGGATATATTCTTTTGCATGGTTCAAACTCAATGTGTATCGAAAGATATATTCTAACAAGCTGAATATAAAAACCTAACTTAAATCATTTTCGACTTTAGTCTTTTACTTCCAAGAAAAAGCCTGAATAACTTCAGGCTTAGATCTCTTCTACATTTCAATTATTTTTTGATTGCAGCTTTATAAACTTGCTTGGCTTCAACCATACTCTTATTTAAATCTGAGATACGGTCATTATTCGATGGATGCGTAGAAGTAAACTTTTGAACACCATTGGTACTGCCACCATCAATTTTATTCATTTTTTGCCATACTGTGATTGCGGCTTCTGGGTTATATCCTGCTTTAGCCATAAGCATCAAACCACCACGATCCGCAGAAGATTCTAAACTACGTGAGTAAGGTAGACCGACGCCGTATTTACTACCAATATCGAGTGCTTGAGTACCCATTGAGCCTAACTTATCACCTGCATAAGTTTTACCCATCTTCACAGCAAAATCAGTGATTGCAGTAGCACCTGCATCGCGTTTAGAGTGTTCTTCTAAAGCATGCGTCATCTCATGACCCATGATTGCAGCGATTTCAGCATCTGTTAATTTAAGCTGATTGACGATACCTGTGAAGAACACCACTTTTCCGCCCGGCATGACAAATGCATTGAGTTCATCAGATCTCAACACACTTAACTGCCAGTCAAACTGTTGCCCTGTTTTATTTGCTTGATCCGCAAAAGGCTTCATTTTTACAAAAACAGCATTCACACGTTTATAAGTAGAAGATGTCGTATCCAGTGCTTTTTGTGCCTTTGCATCTTCAACCAATAACTTATAATCTGCTGCCGCATTGAGGTTTAATGTTGCAGAGTCATTACCCGTTAACTCAGCAACCGTGGTGCAACCAGACAAACCAACCACTAACCCTAATCCAAGTAATACATTCTTGTTAATCATTATTTTCACCAAAGCTCATTAGTCTTTATGTAAACTCCAACACGGAGTTCAACGTTTAGCGCCCAAATTATGTTGTATTTTGTAAAAAAAATCAAAGTAAATCACATTTTATTTAAACCTTATAAAATAGCTTTATAAAAAAAGCTCCCGAGGGAGCTTTTAAAATATCTATATATCAAGCATCAAATGGGTGACGCATCACAATCGTTTCATCACGATCTGGACCAGTAGAAATGATGTCAATCGGACATTCAATCAACTGCTCAATACGCTTCACATAATTAATTGCATTTTGTGGCAATTGATCTAGTGATTTCGCACCGAAAGTCGATTCAGACCAACCTGGCATGGTTTCATAGATTGGTTTTAATGTTTCAAATGCAAGCGCATCTGTAGAACCAACACAACCAGAATCCGCAGCTTCATAGCCGACACAGATTTTCACTTCTTCTAAGCCATCTAAAACATCAAGCTTAGTTAAGCAAATACCAGATAATGAGTTTACATCAACTGAGCGGCGTAAAATTTCTGCATCAAACCAACCACAACGACGTTGACGACCAGTAGAAGCACCAAACTCAGAACCTACAGTACCTAAGTGTTTACCAATCGCATCACCAACATCATTGGCAGCATCATAAACAAGTTCGGTAGGGAACGGACCCGCACCTACACGAGTTGTATATGCTTTGGTAATCCCGAGAACATAATCAAGGTGTAATGGACCTAGACCTGAACCTGAGCTCACACCACCTGCTGTTGTATTTGAAGAAGTTACATATGGATATGTACCGTGGTCAACATCCAATAATGAACCTTGAGCACCTTCAAACATAATATTTGCACCATCTTTACGATAGTCATGCAAAGTCGTGATCACGTCCAATACTAATGGTTTAATCACTTCACGCCATTGGTCGCAAAGAGCAAGTACATCTTCTACTTTAACTGCTTCAACACCAAAGAATTGAGTCAATTGGAAGTTATGGTACTCAAGAAGTTCTTCAAGCTGCGCTTTAAGATGATCACCACCACGTACCAAATCCGCAACACGGATTGCACGACGAGCGACCTTATCTTCATACGCTGGACCAATACCACGACCAGTTGTACCAATCTTAGCATTTCCACGTTTTTTCTCACGTGCTTGATCAAGTGCAATATGGTGTGGAAGAATCAATGGGCAGTTTGGAGAAATACGTAGACGTTCACGAACAGGTACGCCCTCTTTCTCTAAAATATCCATCTCTTTGATCAAAGCTTCAGGTGAAAGCACAACACCATTGCCAATTAAGCAAAGTACGTTTTCACGTAAAATACCTGATGGAATGAGGTGAAGAACTGTTTTCTTACCACCAACGACGAGTGTATGACCCGCGTTATGCCCGCCTTGATAACGTACTACCGCAGCTGCTTGATCTGTGAGCAGGTCAACGATTTTACCTTTACCTTCGTCGCCCCATTGGGTACCGAGTACCACAACACTTTTGCCCATAATAGCCTCATTACATCATGCTGTTAAAATAGAAAACCCAATAAAATGACATGAACATTTTATTCGATCGTTAAATTGTTTCGACTTTCCACTCACCTGCAACATTCACCAATTGGTGCGTTGCATTAGGAACTGAGTTTAAATCGTCGTTACCCAATAACTGAATTACACTTAAGCCTTGATTGCGTGTTTCCGCAATTGCTTCAAGCAAATCAGGAGCTGTTCCCTTCGGTGCAACCACTTTTTCAATCTGTTGATGTTGCCCGGCACTTAAAACATATAAGTCACAAGAGAAACCTGTTGCTGGGCGCGCTCGTCCAAAATGTTCACCAATACCATCATAACGACCACCTTGTGCTAATGGTGCTGCACGGTTTGGTGCATATACGGCATACATTAAGCCAGTGTGATAATGGTATGAACGAAGTTCTACCACATCAATCCCGATGTTGAGATTTGGCCAACGTGCTTGAATTTCGGTATATGTTGTTTTAAGTACATCAAAAGCATGTTTGAATGCTTCGTCCGCAAAAATTTCTGTACTAATATGCGTTTGCAAAGCATCTAAGTCACTTGCATAACGACCTAAAGCATAAAAATCAGTGCCATATTTTAATTCTTGCGTAAACTCCGCAAGTTCTGGTAGCGCTTTACGTTGATATAAGTCTGACAACTGACGTTCTGTTGACTTATTTAAACCTGCAAGCTTGACCAAACTTCTAAATAGCCCAACATGCCCTAAATCAAGATGGATACCATCCACCATACCCGCTGTTTTAATCAGATTAAGCATGACGTCGATCATTTCAACATCAGCATCAATACTATCTGAACCAAATAATTCCGCACCAAGCTGTAAAGGTGCTCTCGTGGTATTAAAACCTTGTGGTTTAGTATGAAGTACTGTTCCTGCATAGCAGTAACGCGCCACACCTTGTACTTGATGTACATGGGCATCGATACGAGCCACTTGTGGTGTCATATCGGCACGCACACCAAGCAAACGACCAGAAAGTTGGTCGATGACTTTAAAAGTGGCTAGGTCTAAATCTTGATTCGATTCGGAAAGAGAAGAAAGTGATTCGATGTATTCGATGAATGGCGTATACACCAGCTGATAACCTCGGGATGCGAGGAAATCTAAAGCTTTACGGCGCAATTGTTCAATTACTTGCGCTTGCTCTGGTAATACATCAGCTACACCATCAGGTAATAACCATGTCTCTGAAATGGGCATGTTGTAAACCTAAATCCTGTCAGCGCGGAAGTAATCCGCATAAAAAAATCGGGAACACACCCGATTTCTCTTATTTTAGCACGATCATCCGCACCATGCATTAATAAAATAACTTTTGATTAATAAATTGCTGACAAGTATACAACTTACACCAAAGTTAGAAACTGCAGCTTAAACTAAACACAATAGTTTGTATTTATTTAAATTTTCATTTTAAAGCCGATTGCTATTTACACTGTTCAAAATATAATTCATTTGCATAGAAAAGCATCACCAACATCAACATGACTTAAATATTAAAATCGGGGAACGTATGGAACTTCATAGCAACATTTATTACAAACATCCAAATCCAAACCTTATGCTAAAACTGGATGAGTTATTTAAAGCGCATCGAGGGGATCAGGATAAATTTATGACTTCCGCGGTTGAGATCAACCCAGAGATGGGACATGAACTGGTTGAAGATCTTTTAAATACTGTGGACAATGTTGAGTTTGACTTAGGTCCTGAATCAATAAGTAGGATAGATGGTTATTCAATTGCCCATTTTGTACATGGTTCTTCAGGTGACGAATTTGTTGAAGCAATTGTGCTGTTCTTAAAATCTCTACTTGATGAGATTGATGTACGTGCGTGGGGATGCGGTGATGATGACCCGTGGGAATTCTGGTTTAAATTCGAAGAAGATGAATTAATTCGTGAAGACGACGAACCATTTAACGCCCCAGAAGAAGATGAGGAAATTAAATCCTCAATCTATACTTGGTGGCATGTAGGATTGCCTGAAAAAATTAAAGAAGGTTTTTTAAATCAAGAATAGAAGCTGTTTTGATTTAAAATGGGAAAAGCAAAAGCGCTATCCTTTTGCATTTCCCTTTATTTTGACTATTTTAAATAATCATCAACACTGATGACTTGTGAAAACATCTGAAATGCAGATAAACATGCCGTTTGCACATCTTCAGCTTGTACTGTTTTACCTGCATAACTGAGTTGGCGTGTCGCTGTTGCTTCAGCAATGATTATTGGTTGATAGCCCAATTCCGCTGCTGCGCGAGATGTCGCATCGACACACATATGCGTCATCATTCCGCTAATAATCAAACGCTCTACTTTAAGCTGATCAAGCACTTGCTTTAAGTTCGTTTGAAAGAAACTGTTGGGATAGTGCTTTTCAATGATGATTGGGGCTTGATTGATCTGCAAGCCAGCATGTAATTCAGCACCCTCTGTTCCCTCTTGAAAAAAAGTTGCTTGCGCTTGTTTGGCAATATGTTGAATATAAATAATCGGTTGAGCATTTTTGATAAAATCAGCTTCCAATCGATTGATATGCTTTAAAGCTTGTTCTGCACCAAACAACGCCATCTTGCCTTGTGGAAAATAATCATTTTGAACATCAATCACCAATAAAGCAGTACGACTCATTTTCATTCTCACTGTTCTGTTGAAGTTTTTATAAGATTAAGCAAAATATCTAGCAGTTTGCAGACTCTCGTGAAAGAATAAATGTCTGCCTACTTTCAAACTGAAAAAAGTTTAATTGCCCATGTTGCCAAATGACCCAATCGATCTAAAAATTTTAAAGATTCTAAAAACTGACTCTAGACTCAGCAACAAAGACATTGGACAATTGGTTCATCGTACAGGACAAGCCGTTGGTAGTCGTATCGCCCGAATGCAAGACGAAGGTACAATTCAAAAATATACCATTGCTTTAAATCATCCAACGACTCAGTTTATCCGAGTAATGATGCAAAATAATGATTTTGAAAAGTTTGAAGCATTTGTTATGCAGTTTGAAGCGATCGAAAGTTGTTATAAAGTCTGCGGTTCTGCTTGCTATATGTTAGTGGCTCACTTTGACAGTCAAGCAATCAATCACTTTATCGAACAACTGTCCGAATGGGGACAATATTCAGTTGATAGTGTGGTAAAAACAATAGAACCATAAATTTAACTGTTTTTACTAAAATTATGTAAGAATAAACCAATGAAATCTCAAGAAAAAAATCAGCAACAACACAGTAAGTTTCTCAGCTTAGTACTTAGACATCAACCAGAAACCATTGGAATCCAACTAGACTCCGAAGGTTGGACTGATGTACAGATACTTTTACAGCAATTGATTAAGCATCACCACCCTCTTAAATTAGATGCATTTATTCAAATTGTTGAAAGCAGTGATAAAAAACGTTTTCAGCTTTCAAATGATCACTGCAAAATCCGTGCAGTACAAGGTCATTCTAGTACGCAAGTTAAACGTGATTATATCGCTATCACACCACCCAATACACTTTTTCATGGTACGGCAACACGCTTTGTCGACAGTATTTTAGATCAAGGTTTAATGTCTGGTGAACGACATCATGTGCATTTGTCCGCCGATCAAATTACTGCGGCTCAAGTTGGCAAACGGCATGGCAAAGTGTTTATTTATCAGATTGATACTCAACAAATGCATCAAGATGGCTATCATTTTTATCAAGCAGAAAATGGCGTTTGGCTCACTGAACATGTTCCTGTAAAATATTTACGCCAATTCGTACACTCCGACTAACCATTAATCCAATGGCAAAGTCGTGGTTAGTTTGATTTTTTGCAAAGGGATTTCAGTTTTTACATTCTGAATTCCTGATATTTTATTAAGATGATTGATTTGAAACTTTCGATAAGCTTCTAAATCAGAAACAACGATACGTAAGAAAAAATCACAATCGCCTGCCATCAATTGGCACTCTACGATCTGAGGAATATTCATAATTGAATCGATAAAACGGTTTACGGTTTGCTCATCCTGACTTTTCAACCAAATTCGAGCAAACACCGTCAAACTGAGATTGACTTTTTGCGGGTTTACCAAAGCCACATATCGGTCAATGATCCCTTCATCTTCAAGTTGTTTTACTCGTCTTAAACATGGGGAAGCGGATAATCCGATCTGCTCGGCTAACTCATTATTCTGCAACTTACCGTTTTGCTGTAAAGCGCGCAAAATACGACGATCTGTTTGGTCTAATTTCATAAAACCAGTCTTAGTATATAAATTTAAAAAATAACATATTTCAGCAATATTATTGCAAAATAACTTTTACAAGCAGAAAATTTAGAGAAAAATAGCCTATCAAGTGGCATAAAATAAACAAACACCGTATTTTCGACTTTGAGCTTCTCATGTTAAGTTTTAAAAACGCCGCAGCAGAACTGAATGATTCTATTGATTTCAGAGAATTTTTACGCGGTCTTAAAACATCCATTCCGATGTTATTAGGGATTATCCCTTTTGCCTTGGTACTTGGAACTCAAGCTGCTCAAAAAGGTTTCTCTGCTTTAGAAGTCCCTCTACTTACAGGACTTAATTTTGCGGGTGGTTCAGAATTTGCCATTATTGAAGTATGGACCCAACCACCACAACTTCTTTTTCTTATCTTAATCACGTTTTTGGTGAATAGTCGCCATATTTTAATGGGCGCTAGTTTAGCACCTTATATTCGACACTTGCCCAACCGTAAAGCTTTGCCTTTGTTATTTTTTATGTGTGATGAAAGTTGGGCTTTAAGCATTACCGATGCCCACAAACAAAATCCACGAAATCCCTATGCAGGCTTTAGTGTGTTCTTTTATATCGGACTCTGCTTTGCACTTTATGTTATGTGGGTTAGCTTTACCACGCTTGGCGTTGGTATTGGCTCTTTTCTTGGAGATGTTACCAAATTTGGTTTTGACATGGCTTTTCCGGCTGTATGCTTAGTGCTTTTACGTGGAATGTGGAAAGGCTTTAAACCCGCATTACCTTGGTTGGTTAGCCTCATCGCTGCCGCTTTGGCTTATTACTTTTTACCCAAAGGATGGTACGTTTTGGTGGGTTCTATTTCAGGAATTATTGCTGCCTTCTTGTTTATTGGAGATGAAGAATGATTCATATGACCACCTTTATCGCGATTCTATGTGTTGGATTGACCACATATTCAACCAGAGTTTTAGGCTATTTGTTGTTAAAAAATCGACAGCTCAGTAAAAGAACCACACGGATTTTGCAAGTCATTCCGGGTTGCGTACTTGTTTCTGTCATCGCACCATATTTTGTTTCTGATCATCCAGCGAATTTAGTTGCAATTGCTGTAACCATACTGGCTGCTTGTTATTTGTCTTTACTTCCTACTGTAATGATCAGTATTGTCGCCACAGCGATGTTGAGATACTTGATCGCATAAAGTATCTCAACTGTTTGAGAGCATGATTTGCCCATCCATCTCTACGTTCTTGAGCAAATTAAGGCTGTTTACTTTGTTGAAGTATTTTAATCAGTTCAGCATTTTGAAACTCAACTTGAGTCAAGCGATTTGAGGTATTGTCCAAGACTTCTTGTTGTACATGCATCTTTTTTGCTAAATCCTGCATAATTTGCAATGTTTGTTTAAGATGTTTCTCCTGTGATTGAATCAAATGTTCTTGGTGATTGGTTCGCTCAATTAAAGTGATATTTTGCTTATTCAACTTCCCCATTTGCCAAACCATAAAAATAATTGCTAAATAGACAATCACCAAAGTGATATACATAAAAAACATCATCATTCCCCAATTATAAGATGTGATCTATCATTATTTTATCTTTATTTCAGCACGTTAAAAGTGATGAATTCTCATCGTGTTGAATGCATTGTTATCACACACGCATCAGTGAATGTTCAATAGAATGATTCACACAGATCAAGCAAGCGATTCGCATAGCCCCATTCATTATCATACCAAGCAAAAACCTTAGCCTGCTGTCCTACAACAAGTGTTTGGGTGAGATCAACAATCAATGAATAAGGTGAATGATTAAAATCACTAGAAACCAATAGTTCATCTGTCACGGACATAATTTCCGCATAATCATATTTTGCAGCTTGAACCAAAGTTTGATTAATCAAATGAGTCGTCATCGCTGACTTTGCAACAAAGCTTAAATCAATTGCAGCCACATTAATGGTCGGTACCCGAATTGAAAAACCATCAATTCGATTTTCCATTTTTGGCATGACTTGCTTCAATGCACCCAGCGCTGAAGATGTGGTTGGAATTATGTTTTGACCCGAAGCTCTTGCACGACGCAAATCACGATGAGCATGATCCAATACCGATTGATCCGCTGTAACCGCGTGAATTTCTGTCATCAAAGCACTTTCTATACCAAAAGCATCATCAATAATTTTGACCAATGGCACCAACGCCTGTGTGGTACAAGACACACTGGAAATGATTTGGTCAGAGGCTTTGACTTCATGGTGATTAACACCATATACGATTGCAGCATCAACAGTATCAAATGGTGCAGCACCAACAATGACACGCTTAGCCCCAGCAATTAAATGCTGTGTTGCAGCCGCTCTAGAACGAAATAGACCCGTACACTCTAAAACAACATTAATATCCAATTCTTTCCAAGGCAACAGTGCTGGATTTTCTTGTCTTAAAATCAGAACTTTAAGTTTTATCTGACGAGCATCAATAGACATATAAAGCTGTCCATTTTCTTCAACAATATTGACTGCACCATCGAAACGTCCGTGAGTGGTGTCATATTTAAATAAATGAACCAATGTTTCAACGTCTGCGATATCATTGATGGCAACAATTTCAAAATGAAAGTTCTTCGGATTTTCAAACCAAGCTCTTAATACATTTCGCCCAATCCGCCCGAATCCGTTTATTGCCACACGTTGCATCAGATGTCCTTTTACAGCCAAACTACCATAATCAGTTATATGGTATAAGATTTATGGTCACTACTGTTAATATATAGCTGACTTTAGCAAGAAAAATTTCGAAAACAATAGAATTTAAAACATCATTGGATAAAAAAATGTATTCATCTTTGCTCACCATGACTTTTATGCGGCATCTATTTTATTTTTGCTGTATTGCGATATGTATTTTTATATTGATTCCTTTCAGTTATGCCCAACAAATGAATATTCAAAATACCTATTCACGATGCAGCCAAACACAGACTCAGCAATTGCTTGATCAACTTAACCTAATTTCATCACAACACAGCGATACACGTTATCCAACATTTGAGACCTGTATCGAGCTGGATCAAAATCTGCAATTGATCGCAGTTAGTCAACCACTTCCTCTGTCGTCTGGGTATCCAGATTACGACTTAAATCTTTACTTAATTGACAATACATCTGAAAAAATTCTAAATCACTATCATTATCCAATGACGATTACTTCAGATATCGGTCAGTATGAAAACTTACAATTTGATATTCATCACTTTTCTACAGACTATGCCACACCCGTTATTGGTCTGGCTTTAACCTACAAGCATTTAGGCAGGATCGACAAAACAATACGTGAAATAAAGTTATTCAAAATCAACAATCACCAACTGCAATTGGTTTTAGATAAATTTATGACGAATTACTCAGGTAGCGAAAGACCGTCTATGTGTGAAAATAATCAACAAATCGAGACTCAAATATTACTTCACCCATTAAAACAAAACAGTCACGGTTTAGCAGATATTCAACTCACTGAAAAAACAGAGCGCATAACACTTGACGAAAAAAATTGTAGTACCCATCGTATTGTCAAAAAGCAACGTCATATCATGAAATTTGATGGTAAAGAATATCGTTTTAAACATCTTAAATTTTTAGACTTTGGAATTTAATTAGATTTTGAACTTTTAGAGATGAGCCTATGAAAATATTTCAGATTTCCCTTGGCATGGCATTGGTTTACATTTCAGTAAACTTATTTGCAGCTCCCTATCAACGTTGCTCAGAACAACAGCAACAACAATTGATTGAACAATTTAAATTGGTCAATCAGCGTTTTGCAAATACAGATGCTGAAACATATCAAAGCTGTATCCATTTGGACAATGCACAAAGAATTCACTTAATCGCCATTAGCCAGCCAATTGATTATAAATCTTATGATGACATGGAACATGATCTGAATTTATATCTAATTGATTCTTCTCAGCATAAAATTCTGCAAAAGTATAAAGCACCAGAAACCTTTTACTCAGATGCCGATCATTATGATGGTGCACAACTACATACCACCCGTTTTTCAACATTAAAGGATATTGATGTCGTGGGTGTTGAAACCTCATCGTCGCATCAAGGTGGTTTCACTTATAGCCACAGTAATTTAACTTTATTTAAAGTTAATCCTAAACACCCCATTAAAGAAATTGGCGGTATCAGCATGAATGAAAGCGGCTATGAACGAATTGGAAACTGTTCAGAAAACAGTAATTCAGAAGTCAGACGCATCCTTATTTTATCAAATAAGATCACACATGGCTTACAGGACATCATTTTAAAAGAAACCAAAAATCAGACCAAAACCAACTACAAAACCTGTACTTCGGTGAAAAAACAATATAAGCAACAACAAACGCTTAAATTTAATGGTCAAGTATATAAATTTCAGCATCATAACTTTTTAAGTATTGATCCTTTTTAATTTGCGTTAAATGTTGTAATGACAATGTAGGGGTATTTTAAATTTTGTAGAATTTAAAACCTATTTGGACCAAAGTCGCAATTGTATAGAAAAACCAATAATTCACCTTAAAATCATTGGTGGAGCGTGTATTTTCCGTTATACTTTGGCGTTTTTAAAAATTAAGCCTGTGTGCAGACTGAGCAATAAAATTAGACTCAGTGACACACTTTTAGCCAATATGAAAATTGAGGAGTGACTTGGTTGTGAGTACTCGTTTTATGACTACTGCTGAAATACGTGAAGCATTTTTGCGTTACTTTGAATCGCAAGGACATACACGTGTCGCGTCGAGCTCACTTGTACCCGCCAATGACCCTACTCTGCTGTTTACCAATGCCGGCATGAATCAGTTTAAGGATTGTTTCCTTGGTCTAGAAAAACGCGACTATGTTCGTGCAACAACTTCACAAAAATGTGTACGTGCAGGTGGTAAGCATAACGACTTGGATAATGTGGGTTATACAGCACGTCACCACACTTTCTTTGAAATGTTAGGTAACTTTTCTTTTGGTGATTACTTTAAGCATGATGCTATTCGTTTTGCTTGGGATTTCCTAACAGGTGAAGAATGGTTAGCACTTCCAAAAGACAAACTCTATGCCACTGTTTATCATACAGATGACGAAGCTTTTGATATTTGGAACAAAGAAATCGGTCTAGATGCTAGCCGTATCATCCGTATTGGTGACAATAAAGGCGAGAAATACGCATCTGATAACTTCTGGGCGATGGGTGATACAGGTCCTTGTGGTCCTTGCTCTGAAATTTTCTTTGATCATGGCGATCATATCTGGGGTGGCTTACCTGGCACACCTGAAGAAGACGGTGACCGTTTTATCGAAATTTGGAATAACGTCTTTATGCAGTTTAACCGTACTGCTGATGGCGTCTTGCACAATCTTCCTGCGCCATCTGTCGATACAGGTATGGGCTTAGAGCGTATTTCTGCTGTTTTACAACACGTCAATTCAAACTACGAAATTGACTTGTTCCAAAACTTATTGAAATCTGCAGCTGAAATCATCGGCGTAGATATGAGCCAAGCTCAAGCTGAGGCTCAGACTCAAAATAAACCAATTGAATACCCAGCTTCGCTTAAAGTTGTTGCAGATCATGCACGTTCATGCTGTTTCTTGATTGCTGATGGTGTAAATCCATCCAATGAAGGACGTGGTTATGTGTTGCGTCGTATTATTCGTCGTGCTGTACGCCATGGTAATAAAATGGGCGCAACAGGTACTTTCTTCTACAAAATGTTGCAACCACTCATTGATGTGATGGGTGAAGCTTATCCTGAATTGGTTGAGCGTCGCCAAGTCATTGAAAATGCTTTGATTCGTGAAGAAGAGTTGTTTGCAAAAACACTTGAACAAGGTTTGAAATTACTTGAAAGTGAATTAGCAAACCTGAAAGGTAAAATTATTCCAGGTGAGACTGTCTTTAAACTTTACGATACTTATGGCTTCCCAACTGACTTAACTGCAGATATTGCACGTGAACGTGAACTCGAAATTGATGAAGCAGGTTTTGAAGTTGAAATGGCTGCACAGCGTCAACGTGCACGTGAAGCAGGCAAATTTGCAGTTGATTACAACAGCATTGTAAAAGTAGACAGCGAAACTCAGTTTGACGGCTATGACGCAACTCAAGGTCAGGGACAAATTGTTGCGATCTATAAAGATGGTGTTCAAGTTGACGAAGTCGTTGAAGGTGATGAAGCATTGATCGTGCTGAACCAAACACCATTCTATGCAGAAAGCGGTGGTCAAATTGGTGACACAGGTATCTTCAAAAATGAAACCGGTATTTTTGAAGTTCAAGATACTAAAAAATCAGGTAATGCATTTGTTCATCAAGGTATTGTGACTGTAGGCAGTCTAAAAGCAACACAGAGCGTTGAAGCTATTGTGAAAGCTGATATCCGTGACGCGACTGCACGTAACCACTCTGCCACTCACCTTTTACATGCTGCATTGCGTCAAATTTTAGGCGAACATGTTCAGCAAAAAGGTTCATTGGTCGCTTCTGATCTTTTGCGTTTTGACTTTGCCAATGACCAACCTGTGAGCTTCGAACAACTGCAACAAGTTGAACGTTTAGTGAACCTTGAAGTTATTGCCAATACTGCTGTATCTACAGAACTTCTCGGCATCGAAGCAGCCAAAGATAAAGGCGCAATGATGTTGTTTGGTGAAAAGTATGGCGATGAAGTTCGTGTACTGTCTATGGGCTCACTGAAAGATGAGAAAAATTTCTCGATTGAGCTGTGTGGTGGTATCCATGTGAAACGTACAGGTGATATTGGTTTATTCAAAATCACTTCTGAAGGTGGTGTTGCTGCGGGTGTACGTCGTATTGAAGCTGTCACAGGCACGAAAGCACTGGAAGTAGTACAAAAAGTAGATGCCGATATTTTACATATCAATGATCTGCTGAAAGCCCAAAAAGACCAAACTGTTGAGAAAGTTGAAGCTGCGGTAGAAAATGCGCATCAACTGCAAAAACAAATCGAACAATTGAATCAAAAATTGGCGAACTTCCAAGCTTCTGACTTGATCAATCAAGTGACGGAAATTGCTGGTCGTCAAACACTTATTGCCACAGTTCAAGGACAAGATGCGAAGTCAGTTCGCCATCTTCATGACAGTGTCAAATCTAAATTAGATAATGCAGTAATTGTGCTTGCAGGTGTTGAAGGCGACAAAGTGAGCCTGATCGCATCTGTAGCAAAAGATTTCACTGCAAATCTAAAAGCAGGTGACATCATTAAGCACTTAGCAACTGAGCTTGGTGGTAAAGGTGGTGGTAAACCTGACTTAGCACAAGGTGGCGCGCCACTAAACGAGAAGTTTGAACAAGTGATGACAGATCTAACTGCATGGCTTGCTCAAAAATAAAACTTCACCTTTTGTGTAACTGACTCTAATGCCAATTAGAGTCATGGCTTATATGGAACAACTATGGCATTAATCGTTCAAAAATATGGCGGTACTTCTATGGGTACTCCCGAGCGCATTTTAAATGTTGCTCGTCGTGTAAAGCGTTGGCATGACCACGGCCACAAGGTTGTAGTGGTTGTATCAGCAATGAGTGGTGAAACCAACCGCTTATTGGCTTTAGCGAAAGCCATTACCGAAACCCCTGATCCTCGTGAATTAGACCAAATGGTGTCAACGGGTGAACAGGTAACGATTTCAATGTTAGCAATGGCGCTCAATTCAATTGGTGTTGAAGCTAAGTCACTTACAGGTCGCCAAGTTGGGATTAAAACCGACAGCGCATTTACCAAAGCACGTATTGAAGCAATTGATACTGATGTTATGACCAGTCACTTAGATGCAGGTCGTGTCATTGTTGTTGCTGGCTTCCAAGGTTTTGATGCTGATGGTAATACAACAACTTTAGGTCGTGGTGGCTCAGATACATCTGGCGTTGCATTGGCTGCTGCCTTGAAAGCAGACGAGTGTCAAATTTATACTGATGTTGATGGTGTATATACCACTGACCCACGTGTTGCACCTAAAGCCAAAAAAGTTGATCGCATTTCATTTGAAGAAATGCTTGAAATGGCATCTCTTGGTTCTAAAGTTCTACAAATTCGCTCAGTTGAATTTGCAGGTAAGTACCAAGTGCCTTTACGCGTATTATCAAGCTTTGATAATGACAATGATGGCGCATTCGACGAAGACTTTAAAAAGAATGTCGGAACACTAATCACCACTGAAGCGGAAGACAGTATGGAACAGCCAATTATTTCTGGTATCGCATTTAACCGTGACGAAGCTAAATTAACTATTTTAGGTGTACCTGATGAACCAGGTATTGCTTCAAAAATTTTATCGCCTGTTGGTGCTGCAAACGTCGAAGTGGATATGATTATCCAAAACGTTGAAGAAGACGGTACGACTGATTTCACATTTACAGTGAATCGTGGTGAACTTAAAAAAGCAAAAGCAATTTTAGAAGAAACTGCAACAGCAATTGGCGCACGTGAAGTTGCAACACGTGACGATATCGTCAAGGTTTCTATCGTTGGCGTGGGTATGCGTTCACACGCAGGTGTTGCGAGTAAAATGTTTACAGCACTTGCAGATGAAGGGATCAATATTTTAATGATCTCAACATCTGAAATTAAAATTTCTGTGATTATTGAAGAAAATTATTTAGAACTTGCGGTACGTTCTCTTCACACAGCGTTCGGTTTAGACCGTGAACATGGCGAATCGAGTGCGCGTGCGTAATTTTTGATCAAATATAGCAACTTATTCGCTGTTTTGACCAAGAAAAAATCAGAGCCACTATAGTGTTTTCTATAGTGGCTCTGTTATATTAGTTTTTGAGGTTTTAAAAAATTTCAACGGAGGGGTGAGAAAGTGAAAAACTTGTCACATTATTCTGTTAAAATTATCGGTGCTATTTAAAGTTGTGTTTTCTATTTTTGTAGAAATTCATCGCAGGTTTAGCGTTTAAGCAAGGAGATAAACATGCTGATTCTGACCCGCCGTGTCGGAGAAACTTTGATGATTGGGGATCAAGTCAGTGTTACTGTGCTTGGTGTTAAAGGCAATCAAGTTCGTATTGGTGTGAATGCACCAAAAGAAGTTTCTGTACATCGCGAAGAAATTTATCAACGTATTCAACATGAACGTGCTATGCACGAACATTTGCAACATATTGATCAAGATTATCAACCTTCTTTTGAAGATGATAATTCGCAAAACACATATAATCGTTAAGATTATAAATGTTTTGAAATATAAAGCGGCTTATATAGCCGCTTTAAATTTATTTGAATCACTGGTAAAAAACTTTGTGCTTATTCAAGACCTAAAGCTTTTTTTACGGGTGAATAACTACGTCGGTGTTGATCAATAACCCCGTGTTCTGCAATAGCATCAAAATGTGCCTTTGTAGGATAGCCTTTATGCTTTGCAAAACCAAATTGTGGATATTGCTTGTCTAAATCTACCATTTCATGATCACGGGTCACTTTTGCCAAAATACTGGCAGCACTGATTTCAGCATGTAACGCATCACCTCCTATCACAGCGTCACAGCTCATGTTTAAGCCTTTAGGGACTTTGTTCCCATCAACCAATACATGCTCAGGAACAAGCTTTAATGCTTCTACAGCACGTCGCATTGCCAACAATGAAGCTTGTAAAATGTTAATCTCATCAATTTCTTGATGTGTTGCTTCGGCAATCGCCCAAGCAAGTGCTTTTTCTTTAATCTCAATAAACAACTTTTCACGTTTCTTTTCAGTCAGTTTTTTTGAATCATTTAATCCTTCTATCGGATTATTTGGATCTAAAATAACAGCTGCAGCAACAACAGATCCAACCAATGGACCTCTGCCCGCTTCATCAACTCCAGCAACTAACATCGTCTTTCCTATCAAATCCATACCTAAATCATTAAAGCCTTAAACAATTCTAGGCAATTATTTCATTGCTTCAGCAACACAGGCATTAATTGTTTTTGTTACTGCATTGGAAACAATCGTTGCACGCGCCTGAGGATCTAGTGCCGCTGTTGCTAAGTCTACAGCAGAGACACTTTGTGGTGCTTTTTCACTCACACAACCACAAATTTGGCTTTGAACATTGCTTTTTTGTTCAGTAGTCATCACTCGTGTTGCCACTTTCCATGCAGGTAAGTTTTCTAATTCTGTCGTGCATTTTGCATTAATCGCAATTTTCATCACTACAGCACCTAATTGCTGTGTCGTTGTCCCTGCTGCAGTAGGATCCATTGAATCCGTTGTCGCACAAGCAGTCAAAGCCAAGATCAAAGGTGCAATAAAGGCAGCAGTTTTTTTCACAATTTTTCCAGTTTATCGAATAAAGAATATATTTTGCCTAAACTTATAGTGAGATTAAACTAAAAATTCTAATAATCTTGTGCTCTGCCATTAAATGGATAATTATTTCTCATTTTCTGCATTAAGCGTTGCAAATTTAAAACAATCCGTTGAATTTTTGGAACTGATTTCCGTAGTAAAAATCCATATCATAGGCATCAAATTAAATTGGAATATGTAACATGCAACAAAAATCACAATACTATACAAGGACGGCACAGTGGTTACATTGGGTCATGGCAATCATTTTTATCACCGCATGGGTGATTGGTTTTTATAGTGGTAATTTTTTAAGCTATGATGTCGATGGTCCATTCAAAGGCGATGTTATCACCTTGCACAAAAATATCGCTTCAGTGATTATCTTTTTGGTGATTATTCGAATTTTTTGGCGTTATACACACCCAGTGCCAGAACTCCCAGCAACCATGTCTCCTTTGATGAAAACTTTGGCTCATCTGGGACATCTCGGTCTTTATTTCATGCTTTTGGCTTTACCGATCACAGGCTGTTTATTTAGCTGGAGTGCTGGTCATCCTGTTCCTGTATTATATCTGTTTGAGATTCCAAGACTGGTTCAAGACAATCCTGATTTAACTGCGATTGTAAAACCACTGCATATTTATATTTCATGGGCAGCTGGGCTATTACTGGTCGGGCATATTCTTGCAGCGCTTAAACACCATTTTATTGATAAAGATAATGTTTTAAAAAGCATGACTCGTCAGGGCTAAATCTCAAAATACAATGATTTGAGATTAAAATTGTTTGCACTTAAAAGCACATCATTCAGATGTGCTTTTTTAAAATTTATTTTGTACTTTTGAATCCTCTGAAAAGTAAAGTATCGCCTACGCAAAACAATTTAAACTCTAGAGCTAAAGCGTGGCAGTGCAAGGCTTATATCATCGAACAATATATTGATCGCTTTAATTTTATTGATCAAGAGAAATGATATTCTACTGTATGAATTTTTCAACAGATTGACTATATCATCTATAATTTAAAGCTTCTTTTGCACAACCTTTCAAGCTGTTCATAACCGCCTTTTGAACCAAACTGTCTTTAGCCGACTCGCTCACGGTCGCCTTAAGCAATTCTGTAGCAGGAATATCATTTAAAGCATTATCACTGACGCAAGCACAGATTTTCTCCTGCGCTTGGTTTTGCTGGGTGCTCGACCATAGAAAAGCCGAAGCTTGCCAAATTTTTGAAGATTTTAATTCATTGGCACATTGCAATTCTATCAAAGGCTTAAACATTTGTTGCGTCATGCTTTTATTGGAATCCGCACAAGCAACAGTGATGGGTAAAATCAACATCAATGCGGTTAAAAGTTTCAAATCATTTTCCTCATGAAAAAAAACAGTGCTCACACACTGTTTTTAATATGGTTAGGATATACCTTGACTTAGCTTAATGCATCTATTTGATGATTCCAATTTTGCTTTTCTTCAGCAGAAATAAAAGCAGCATCAAATGAGTTTTTTGCCAATTGTTTTAATTCTTGTGTCGATAAATCCAAAGCTTCTGCAATTGATATAAAGTTATCATTCATATATCCACCAAAATAAGATGGATCATCTGAATTTACAGTCACATGAACACCCTGCTCTAATAAGCGCTGGATATTATGCTGCGCCATATCATTGACAACACATAGTTTAAGATTACTGAGTGGGCAAACCGTTAAAGGCATTTTTTCAGCAATTAAACGTTGCATAAGTACAGGATCTTCTTCTGAACGAACCCCATGATCTATACGATTAACTTTGAGGAGATCTAAAGCTTCCCATACATATTCAGCTGGACCTTCTTCTCCAGCATGTGCAACAACCAAAAATCCAGCTTCACGTGCTTTAGCAAAAACACGTTCAAATTTAGCAGGTGGATGCCCTACTTCACTTGAATCTAAACCAACACCAATGATTTGATCTTTATATGGCAGTGCCTGTTCCAAGGTTTCAAAAGCTGCTTCTTCACTTAAATGACGCAAGAAACACATAATCAAATGTGAACTAATCCCAAGCTTAGCTTTTGCATCATCACATGCACGTTGTAAACCGTTGATCACCGTTGCAAATGCTACACCACGGTCTGTATGTGTTTGTGGATCAAAGAACATTCGGTATGTACCACATGATCTTCTGCGCATTTCTCAAAATACGCCCAAGCCAAATCATAGAAATCCTGTTCCTTAACCAGCACATTCGCGCCTGCATAATAAATATCAAGAAATGATTGAAGGTTATGGAAGTTATATGCCTGTTTGACTTCCTCTACAGATTTATAAGGAATATCAATCTGATTACGTTGAGCAATCGCAAACATGAGTTCTGGCTCGAACGTGCCTTCAATATGTACATGGAGTTCCGCCTTTGGCAAAGCACGGATGAGTTCTAACCTATTCACGATATATCCTCAAAATTCTTAAATTAAATCAAAATATCCAAATCACTTGGATTTATATCTACACATTAAATAAAAAAGGGTGCAAACATGAGTTTACACCCTCTACGCATTTCTGGATATTAGCCACCAAATGCAACGAATTTAATCACCCAAAGCACAGCAATGATCCACACCATATAAGGTACAGTTCTAGCTTTACCTGTAAACAGTTTAACCAAAGCATAGCTAATGAATCCCATTGCAATACCATCTGCAATTGAGTAGGCAAAAGGCATAAATACGATGGTCAAAAATGCTGGAACAGCTTCGGTAATGTCATCCCATTCAATGTTGGTGATCCCTTGGATCATCAATACACCAACAAATAATAATGCTGGTGCTGTTGCAAAACCAGGAACAGATTGAGCAAGCGGTGCTAGGAATAAACATGCAAGGAATAATAAACCCACAACAACAGCAGTTAAACCTGTACGACCACCAGCAGCAACACCTGCGGATGATTCAATATAAGGTGTCGTTGAAGATGTTCCTAAGGCAGCACCTGCAACAATTGCAGTAGAGTCTGCAAACAATGCTTTTTTCAAACGTGGCAATTTACCATCTTTTAACAAACCTGCACGATGTGAAACACCAACCAATGTGCCTGTTGAGTCAAAAAGATCAACCAAGAAGAATACAAAGATAACGCCTACCAAACTTGCTGAAAATAAATTTTCAAAATTCATTTGCATGAACGTTGGTGCAATTGAAGGAATTGTACCCACAACACCCTTAAACTCGTTTAAGCCGAGCGCTGTTGCAATTCCTGTTACTGCTAAAATGCTGATAATAATTGCACCACGAACTTTATAGTGATGCATAATGACTGTGAGGAAAAAGCCTAACAAAGTCAATAAAACAGTCGGTTGTTTTAAATCACCTAAACCAACCAGCGTTGCTTGATTCGCAACAATAATGCCTGAGTTTTTCAATGCAACCAGCGCAAGGAATAAACCAATTCCTCCCCCTATTGCAAACTTCAATGACATTGGAATGGCATTTACAATGGCTTCTCGGATCTTAAACATACTAATTGCAATGAATACCAATCCAGAAACAAATACAGCAGCCAATGCTGTTTGCCACTCAACCCCCATTCCCAAGCAGACTGAATAAGTAAAATACGCATTCAACCCCATACCTGGTGCAAGCGCAATTGGATAGTTCGCTACCACCCCCATAACCAAACAACCAATTGCAGCTGCCAAACATGTTGCGACAAATACTGCACCATGATCCATACCTGTCTCAGATAGAATCAATGGATTAACAATGATGATATAACACATCGTTAAAAACGTTGTTAAACCTGCAAGTATTTCGGTTCTAAACGTTGTTTTGTTTTCACTTAATTTAAATAAGCGTTCGAGCAAACCCGCTGAAGGATTTGGATTCGTCATTGTTGAGCCCCTGTTAAGTTTGAGCTATTCGTTGATAAAATCGAGTTGATTGAGTAAATGATACATGGCATCAATTTAGCCGTAGTTAAGCATTCAATAAACATACCAAAATGACATTTCCGATAAAAAACTTGAATTAAAAAAGCTGCGAATGCGCAGCTTTAATATTCTAGAATGTATAAACGGACTTGATCGGTTATATTTCGCAAATTATATCATACTGTTTATATAATTTTATCAAACTGAACGTCCTCCCCCGTTCATTTCATCGGATCTGATAATTTTTGAACATCAGCATAGCCACTCTTGAGATTATATGGATGAATGATTGCCCTTTAAAATACGCTGATTATTTGGGTTCGCTTCAACATTTTTAATGGTTAAATTTGCTTCTTTAATGATATTCAGCATTTCTTGCTGTTTTTTCTGTTGCGTATCCACATAGGTAAAATAACCAAGAAATAAAATCCCAACGAAGACTGTCAAAGTTATGAGCTTTACCATTTTTAAATCATGTCAAGTGATAAATTTCGGCGATTATACATATATTTTGTGACTTGTATAACACTTTTATCTAAAAAAATGAATCAAGATACATTTATTAAAATATCGCACTTGAACAGTGCATTTTTATGGACCAAACACCCTAAAATGACAACAATTAAAGCAAAATTCGGTTTAGGGCGGTAAGTTTGAGACTTGCTTAAATTAACCTACACATCGTCTATCAAGGAGGTGTACATCTTCATTGATGATACACGGCATAGCAAAATCTAAAAGACTCAATACGAGAAAAAAACCACAAAGCATTATTCAATAATCAACATTGATGAATGCTTTTAATTAATCTGTCCGCCTGATGCTGCAATCAATTGTGCTGTATTGTTTAACTGTCGTTGTTTTAATTCCAAAGTTGCTTGTTCTGCTTGTAAGCGCAAATTTTGTGCCGTAACCACTTCTAAATAACTCACCATACCTGCTTGATAACGGCGAGTGACCACTTGTTCATTTTCTCTTGCTAATTCAAATAAACGACTTTGTTCATTTTGTTGTTGCCTAAAACTGGCAGATTGTAGAAGTGCATCTTCAACTTCCTTCCATCCTGTTAAAACCGTTTGTTTATAATTCGCCGTTTTTTCAGCATAACGTGCTTGTGCAAGCTCAATTTCAGCTTTACGTTTACCACCATCAAAAATAATTGATGTCGCTTGCAAACCTGTTGACCATAAGTATTGTGGCGCTTGGAATAATTGACTCAAAGTTTGAGCATTGACTGAGCCATTTATACCGATACTAAGATCAGGTAGCCAAGCCGTTTGCGCTAATCCAAGTTCTGCATGTGTGGCTGCGAGTTCTCGTTCAGCACGTCGAACATCTGGACGCTGAATTAATAAACGGCTAGGAATTTGTGTGGGTAAAACAGGTATTTGAAAGGTTTGTTGCTGCCGAGCCATGTGAAATTGTGAAACCGTTTTGCCCTGTAGTACAGCCAAAATATTTTCTTGTAAATCACGATCACGTTGTATTTCAATCTGCTGAATTTCAACTTGTTTGCGCTGTGTTTCTGCTTGAATCACATCTGCACGTGCGATCATTCCAGCAAGATATTGGTTATTGAGAATCTCGACAGATCGTGAATAACTTTTTTGGGTTTGCTGTAATACCGCTAACTGCGCATCCAATATCCGTATATTCCAATAAGCCTCTGTTGCTAATAATTGCTGATTGAGTCTTACAGCATCTAAGTCTGCTTGAGAAGCGGCTAGATTTGCATTTTGCCCTTCAATCGCTTTTGCAACTCTGCCCCACAAATCTGGGATCCAACTGACTTGAATACCCGTAGACCATTGATTTTTTGCTGAGCTTTGCTTGGTTGCTTGACGATTTACTCCACCCTCTACGGTTAACTTTGCTGAACGTTGCGCATACTGTTGGTTGAGTAATGCGGCAGCTTGCAGATATCGTGCTTCAGCCTGTTTTAAATCCAAATTTTCGAGATTGAGTTGTTGCATCAATTGATTCAAGGTTGAATCATGATAAATCTCCCACCATGCAATTGAGTGTATTTTTAAATTTTTGGTTTGTTTCCAGTTTAAAGTTGAATATTTATAGTGCTGATCTGCTTGAATAATTGGCACTTGATATTGCGGTGGATGCCAAACTTTGGTTAATTGACATGCTGTCAGGAACAACATACAACTTAGACTGATCACATTTTTTTTGATTAAATTTTGCATGTTATAGTTCCTATTGACCAGACTGAACGATATGGCTGCGCTTCAATCTTGCGCAAAATTCTGCGCATTTTTCCAAAGCTAAATATAAGACAGGTGTGCTATATAAGGTGAATAACTGACCCAGTGCTAATCCACCCACAATGACAACACCTAAAGGTTGGCGTAACTCAGCCCCTTCAGCCCAGCTAAGTGCCAAAGGAATCGCGCCAAGTAATGCTGCGCTATTGGTCATTAAAATCGGACGAAAACGCAAGCTTGCAGCAGACAACACAGATTGGTATGCGGACTTACCTTGACGCCGTTCAAGCAAAGTAAAATCAATTAAAAGGATGGCATTTTTCACCACGATACCTATCAACAAAAACATGCCTAAAAGTGCAATGAGGGTAAATTGGAAATCAAATAACCATAGGGTAAATAGCGCTCCCAATGCCACAGCTGGGATGGTAGATAAAATAGTTAAGGGATGAACAACACTCTCATAAGTAATCCCCAATAGAATATAAATCAGGAGTATCACCACCAAAATTAACCATGCTGTGCTTAAGCCACCTTGTAAACTTTCTGCTTCTACATCTTTATCCGTGGTCATAAATATTTCATTGGGCAACATCACTTCAGGCAAAACAGATCGTATCGCAGCATCGGCCTGTTCATAACTGTAACCTTGTTTCACCACATAACCGATACCCATCGCTGCAAACTGATTACGGCGATATACTCGATCATTACTAATCCCATATGACCATTTGGCAAAATTACTCAATGGTACCGATGCACCCTGTTGATTTGGTATACGCACATTCGCCAAAGCTTCTGGATGCTCAGTAAAATGCTTATCGACTTCCATCACCACATGAAATTGTTGATTTTGATCATAAATGGTTGAAATCTGACGTTGTGAAAATGAGTTATTCAATACACTCGATATATTTTCAATCTCTACACCCAAACGACGAGCAGCTTCACGATCTATATCTAATGTGACATGCTGAGCGCCTTCATCTCCCATGCTTTCAACTTCCTCAAGTTCAGGAAGTTTTTGCATGGCCTGCGCAACTTTGGGCACCCATTGGCGTAATAAGGCAACATTGTCAGATTGCAGAAGCAACATATAATCTTGGCCACTCCCGCTTGAAAATGGATCATCTAGTTCTAACTCTTGCTTAACACGTGCCGAGAAAATTGCCCCAGCTTGCCAAGGTGCATTTTGCTTAAGTCGCTCAACAATTTCATGTGAAGATTTTCCACCACGCTCGGCTTTTGGTTTTAAACTCACCATGAGAAAAGAGTTTGTGGTTCCTCCTGCTCCGCCTGAAGTCCCAATGACATCTTTTACGGCTGGGTCTTTTAATACACTTTGACTGAAACTGGCAATTTTCGGCTGCATAATCTGAAAAGAGAATCCATCATCACCACGTATAAAGGCATCTACACGACCTGTATCTTGCTCAGGTAGCACCCGTTTCGATAAATTCTGGTAAAGATATGCGGATGCCCCAATTGCCCCAATCCACAATAGAATTGCAATATAGGCATGTCCAATCATCCATTTCAGGGAGCGCAAATAGAGCTGAGTTAAATATTGTGTTGTACGATGGCTAAACTGGTACAAAGCTTGATGCTGATAACTTTTAAGGGGTTTAAGTGTCCGTGCAGACAAACTGGGGGTGAGAACCAATGACACCAATACAGATAAAATGACAATAAACACTAAAGTTAAAGAGAACTCTCTAAACAATCGTTCAATCACACCGCCCATAAATAGTACGGAAATAAAAATCACTACCAAAGCTAAGTTCATTGCCACCAAAGTCGCCCCAACTTCGCTGATACCTTTAATTGCAGCTTGAACAGGCTGTTCACCTTGTTCAATATGACGCTCAATATTTTCTAAGACGACAATGGCATCGTCCACAACCAATCCGATTGCCACAATCACAGCCATGATCGACAAATTATTCAGTGAAAAACCTGCGAGATAAATCAAGCTACATGCGCCAATCAAAGTCACGACCAAGGCAATACTGGGCACAATTGCACTTTGTAAACGTCCCAACATCAATGCGACGACGACGATCACCAAAAACATGGAAAATAATAAAGTATCACGTGCTTCATCAAGACTGGCTCGAATAATCTCTGATCCATCCATCACGGTGATGAGTTGAGCGTCCGCAGCAATTAAGGCATTTAATTCAGGTATCTTTTCTTTTATTTTTTCAATGGTCGCAACAGTATTGGCATTGGGTTGACGGCTGATTTTAATAATCACAGCAGGTTGACCATTATGAAAACCACTGACATAACGATTTTCAACGGAGTCTTGTACCTCTGCAACGTCTTTTAAATGAACCAATGTCTGCGCATTTCGATAAACCACCAAATCAGCAAAGTCTTGTGCAGTTTTTAAGTCATTTGAAAGTGCGACCTGCCATCGTAATTTTTCAGTCTCTATGACACCCAATGCCTGTGTTCGATTTGCCTGAACAATCGCTTCACGAACTTGCTCCAAAGAGATCCCTTGAGCAATCAAAGCATTCGGGTTAAGTGTCACTCTCACCGCAGGCATAGAAGCACCATCAATGGCAACTTCACCAACACCACTGACTTGAGCAAGATTCGGTTGTAATTGATTCGCAGCAATCTCATAGAGTTTTCCAGCAGATAAATGCTTTGAACTCAATGCCAAATAAAGAATCGGGCTTTGACTTGGATTAATTTTAAAATATTCAGGTGGGCTAGGCATACCAGAAGGAAGCTGTGACATAGCAGCATTAATCGCTGCTTGTACTTCTCGAGCAGCTTCATTAATGTCCGTATCCAAAGCAAAATGCAAAACCACTTGACTTGAACCTTGACTACTTGAAGAGTTAATGGCTTTAACCCCTGACACGCCCATCATGGCTCGTTCCAAAGGAGTTGCCACTGTTGCAGACATACTTTCTGGACTTGCTCCCGGTAAACTGGCTCGCACAACAATTGTGGGGATATCAGCTTGCGGTAGAGCTGCCACTGGCAAGCGGAAATAAGCCAATATGCCCAACAATACAATTGCTATACCCAACAATATGCTGGCAACGGGTCGATGAATAAAGTTTGAGAGCACCTTCAAGACTCTCTCCCTACTTCATTTGCCGTTATTGTTGATGACTCAGATTTTGAAAAAGATTGTTGCAATCGATCAAAGAATAAATAAACCACGGGTGTTGTAAATAAGGTGAGTAACTGACTAACAATCAAACCACCGACCATCACGATGCCGAGTGGTTGGCGTGATTCTGCACCAGCGCCCGAAGCCAACATGAGTGGAATCGCTCCGACCAATGCTGCAAGTGTGGTCATTAAAATCGGACGAAAGCGCATTAATGCTGCTTGATAAATCGCCTGCTGCGGTGTCAAGCCTTCATTCCTTTGCGCAGCCAAAGCAAAATCGACCATCATGATGCCGTTTTTCTTGACCAGACCAATTAATAGGATGATTCCGATCAATGCAATCATATCCAACGGTCGTTGTACCAAAAACAAAGCCACTAAAGCACCGATTGCAGCAGAGGGTAATGTTGAAAGAATGGTAATGGGATGAATAAAACTTTCATATAAAATCCCCAAAACAATATACATCGTGACAATCGCGGCGATGACCAGCCAAAATGTATGTTGTTGGGCATTTTCAAATGCTGCCGCCGCACCTTGTAATTTCAACTTCACATCGATAGGCAAATTGAGCTGTCGTTCCACTTCATGAATGGTTTTAATTGCATCTCCCAATGCCACACCTGAAGCAAGATTAAAAGACACACCACTGGCAGGAAATTGTGCTTGTTGTTGTAAAATAGTCGGCACTCTTTTTTGAACAATCGTAGCAACAGTACTGAGTAATATGGGTTCACCATTACCATTATGAATATAAGTTTGCCCTAAATGATCCAAACCTTGTGTCAAATCAGGATTGAGCTCTAAGACAATACGATACTGATTTGATTGGGTATACAGTGTCGCAATCTGACGTTGGGCAAATAAATTCTGTAAAGCCAAACTAATATCTTCAACGCTTAAACCTAAACGAGATGCAGCATCTCGATTGACCTCAATAAATGCCTGTAAACCTTGTCCACTCCCCTCACTGGTGACATCTGCAAATTCAGAACGTTGTGCCAATGCATCTACCAATAGAGGCGTCCATTTTTCTAAGTCTGAAGCTTGTGTTGCACTTAAGCTGAGTTGATATTGAGTCCGACTAATTTTGTCTTCAATACTCAACTCCTGTACAGGTTGTATCCATCCATAAATACCTTGAACTTGACTCATTTGTTTACGCAAACGGGACATCACCAGATCAGCATCATCACGCTCAGCATGTGGCTTTAGGTTAATTAAAATACGCCCATTGCTCAGTTTCGGATTATTGGCATCTACCCCAATAAATGAAGATAAACTTTCAACCGCAGGATCTTTGAGAATTTGACTGGCAAGTTTTTGCTGACGTTCACTCATGGCTTGGAATGAAATATCATCTGGTGCTTCAGTTACGACTTGAATCACCCC
This sequence comes from Acinetobacter bereziniae LMG 1003 = CIP 70.12, assembly GCF_000368925.1. Taxonomy (GTDB): domain Bacteria; phylum Pseudomonadota; class Gammaproteobacteria; order Pseudomonadales; family Moraxellaceae; genus Acinetobacter; species Acinetobacter bereziniae. The sequence goes on from NZ_KB849755.1 coordinate 410,493, forward strand.
ACTGTCCTGCACTGGGAAAAATCCTTTGGGAATCGCCCAATATAAGAATCCTGCCAGCAATACTGTACTCAACATTACGACTAAGGTCAGGGGTTGATGGCGAAAAACCCACGCCAACCCTTTAGCATAATAATCAATAACTTGATCTAAGCTCCAAGACTTTTTTGAAGTTACAAGCTGAGTATTTTTGAGTAAATAGGCGCACATCATCGGTGTTAATGTTAAAGACACCACCAAAGAAATTGCGATTGCTGCGGCCAAAGTGACTGCGAACTCATGGAATAAGCGCCCAACGACGTCGCCCATAAACAGTAATGGAATCAGTACTGCGATCAATGAGACTGTCAAAGATATAAGAGTAAAGCCAATTTCTCGAGCACCTTTCAATGCTGCTTGTAATAAATTTTCTCCAGACTCTCGGTGCCGTGCAATATTTTCCAGCATCACAATCGCATCATCGACCACAAAACCCGTCGCAATCGTCAGTGCCATTAAGGTCAGATTATTAACAGAGAAACCTAGAAAATACATCACCACAAAAGTACCAATAATTGAAAGCGGTACAGCAATACTTGGAATGATGGTTGCAGATAAATTCTTTAAAAACAGAAAGGTCACCATGACCACAAGACAAACAGCAAAAACCAATTCTTTTTGTACATCGCGAATTGAGCTTCGAATACTTTCCGTACGATCTGTTAAAACCCGAATTTTAACGTTTTCAGGCAAATTCTTTTGTAATTCAGGCAATACCTGCTTAATTTGATCAGCAACCTGAATCACATTGGCATTCGGTTGGCGTTGAATATTCACCAAAATCGCTGACTGGCTGTCTGCCCAAGCTGCCATATAACGATCTTCACTACCTTCTATGATCTTTGCCACATCTTTTAAACGTATCGGTGCGCCGTTATTCCATCGCAAAATTAAATTTTCATAATCGTGAATTGAGCGAATCTGGTCATTGGCATCCAACATTGTGGTTCGAAAAGGACCATCAAAACTGCCTTTTGGTTGATTGGCATTGGCTGACTGAATCGCTGTTCGTACTTGCTCTGCACTCATTTTATAAGAAGCAAGCGCTGCTGGATTCATTTGTACCCGTATTGCAGGTCTTTGCCCACCTGCAAGACTGACCATGCCCACACCAGTCAGTTGTGAAAGTTTCTGAGCAACACGTGTATCAACCATGTCATAGACTGTAGTTAAAGGCAAAGTATCAGAACTAATGGCCAAAGTAATCACTGGAACATCGGCAGGATTAACCTTGCGATACACAGGCGGTGTGGGCAGATCACTGGGTAACTTATTGCTGGCTGTACTTAGTGCGGACTGCACTTCTTGCTCAACTACACCCAATTCCGCACTGAGTTCAAACTGTAAAGTAATTACCGACGCACCAACAGAACTACTGGACGACATCTGTTTCAACCCTGCAATTTTCCCCATTTCACGTTCAAGTGGCGCGGTAATGGTTCTTTGCACCGTATCGGGATTTGCACCGGGTTGAAAGGTATATACCTGAATAATCGGATAATCGACTTGTGGCAAAGCAGATACAGGGAGCAAACGCCAAACTAAGAAACCACTGAATAACAAGGCAAGCATTAACAGCGTCGTAGCGACTGGACGTAAAATAAAGAATCGTGAAATATTCATGATTTATCTCTGAGTTGCGTCCACGTTTGAAGTTTGTTGGCGCTGATCTGAAACGATTTGAACTTCTTTTCCTTCTGATAGTCGATCAATCCCTTCTAAAACCACCTGCTCTTTTGCTGTTAAACCCTCTATCACTTCAATTTGACCGTTTGAAGTCATGCCCAGTTTTAGCATGCGAATTTCAGCTTTATGTTGTGGATTAACAATATAAACATAGGTTCCTTTGGCGCCATGTTGCACAGCATCATTTGGAATCGTGATGGCATTCTGAATCGTCTGTGTATTCAAGCGAACATTGACAAATTGATTTGGAAATAAAGTATCGTCTTGATTGTTAAACACTGCTTTTAGCTTTAATGTCCCGGTACTGACATCAATCTGATTATCCAGTGATTGTACACGTCCCATCGCTAACTTGTTTTGCTCACTTTTGTCCCATGCACTCACTTCAATTTGCTGTCCTTTTTTCAAAGTATCACGTAGCCCCATCAAATAATTTTCGGCAACTGCAAATTGCACATAAATAGGATGGACTTGAGTAATTGTGACCAAGCCTGTTGTTTCATTGGCCTGAATTAAATTACCCGCATCTTTTTGTCTAAAGCCTACTCGCCCTGCAATCGGTGAATAAATTCGTGTAAACGAGAGCTGTAATTTAGCCGCATCAACTTGGGCTTTGTTCGATTGTATTTGCCCTTTAAGCTGATTCACCAATGCTTGTTGTTGCTCGACTTGCTGTTTGGCAATCGAGTCTTGCTTAAACAGTAATTGATAACGTTTTAACTCTGTTTCTGCATTTTGCAGTTGTGCTAAATTTTGCTGCTGGGTGCCCTGCGCCTGTGCCAATGCAACTTGAAACGCTGCAGGATCTAGTTGTGCAAGTAGCTCGCCTTTTTTAACCCATTGACCTTCTTTAAAATAAATTTGTTGTAGCACACCAGAAACTTGACTTTGAACATTGACTGTATGTGCAGGAATTACCGTTCCTATAGCTTTGATCTCAAGTTGTAAATTTTGCTGCTGTACGGATACTGTTCTTACAGGAACAGGTTTACTCCACTGACTGTATTCCTCTACAGGTTTAGACGTCGATTTTTTCCAATAAAAACCTGCTAGCGCCGAGCCAATGAGAATGATTAATCCAATTAAATATTTAAACTTCTGCTGAAGTGAACTCTTTTTGGGGCTTATATTGACTAATGGATTACTCATAAAAACTCTTATTCAGACAGTCGCAGAATTCGCGATATTTACAAAGATCAAACCAAATAAAGTGACAATTCACTAAAAATCAGTGCTCATTTCATCCATTCGCTTGATGAAACTTGATTTAAATCAGTTCAATACTACATGTTGCTTTTTGTAATGTTTATTATTACATTTAATAATCATTATCACTATCATTATTTTCAATACTTATATCTACCCAGCAAAACTTTGTTCTGTTCGCTGATTCAACAGGCAACTTCAATGAATTTGAACTTAGAAAAACAGCAATGGTTCAACCATATTTATCAAGACTATCAAAGTAGTTTGGTTTTGTGGTTTAAGCATAAGCTGCATAATCACCACTCTTCAGAAGACTTGAGTCAAGAAGTTTTTTATCGTGCATTAAAAAGCAACTATCGTTTTGAAGAAATCAAAGAACCCAAAGCATGGCTATTGGGCATAGCCAAACATGTCATCATTGATCATTGGCGACATCAGCAAATTGAACGAGGTTATTTAGAGACACTCCCCTCAATCCCTCAAGATGATTATCCTTCGACCGAACATCAAATCTGCATGCGCGAAACTTTGAATCAGGTCCAACAAACCCTTGAAAACCTTCCCAATCGAGTTGCTCAGGTTTTTTTATTATCTCAGTTAGAAGGAATGACTTATCGCGCCATTGGTCAGCAACTCAATATTTCACAGGCCACAGTAAAAAGAGATATGAAGCAGGCATTCAGCGCTTGTTCTAAAACCTATAACAATACCTTGAACTAGATATATCGTGATCAGATTAAAATTTTCTCGATTAGATAAAGGCTTTACAAGATTAACATCAAGCTACTGATTTATATAAAATAATAAGAATTTCTTTTTAATATTTTTATTTCCAAATTGTCTAAAAGTAAAAAAGTTAGAAAAATTTGAGCTTTTTTTTCACATTAAACGACTAATAGATAAATATAACTCGTATGAGAATCTTATGAAGGAACATCAAGCTAAGCATGCTCTGACTGTGGCTATTCGAACTGTACTTTGGGGTGGATCTATTTTAGTCAATGGATCATTATTTGCGGCATCAGATAATACTGAGAACCTGCCACAAAACTCCGAACAACTTCCGACCATTACGGTCACTGCTACCAACAGTGATACATTAACAACCGAAGAAACAGGTCTTTATACGGCGAAAGCAACCACGGCATCCACTGGATTAGCCCTCAGCTTAAAAGAAACACCGCAACTGGTGAGCGTGATTACTCGCCAGCAAATGGAAGATCAAAATCTCACTCAGTTAACAGATGTGGTCACTCAAGCTGCGGGTTTAACCATAAATCAAGGCGGTAATATCGGCTCCGATAACACACCAATTTATGCTCGTGGTCAAAGCGTAGACAATTACTTATTGGATGGTGTAAAACTCCTGAACTCTTATTCAAGTATCTTTCAAAGCCAAGATACTGCGCTTTTTGACCGTATCGAAATTGTACGTGGTGCTAATGGTTTAATGACAGGTGCCGGTTCAGCAAGTGCCAGTATCAACATGGTTAGGAAAAAACCATTACAGAATTTTAAAACTTCAGTGAGTGCAAGTGCTGGCTCATGGGACACATATCGTACCGATATTGATGTTTCATCACCATTAAACCAATCAGGAAGTATTCGTGGTCGTGCCGTATTGGCTTATCAAGATGGTGACTCTTATATCGATCGTTATGCTGAAGAACGTAAAGTTGCTTATGGTGTACTTGAAGCTGATTTGACTGATCGAACCAAAGCAAGTTTCGGTATCAGCCACCAACAAATTGATATTACAGGCATCGCACGTGGGGGCTTACCTTCATACTATAAAGATGGATCACTGATCAATTGGTCACGTTCTGATTCAGCGGCAGCTGACTGGACCTATTCAGACCGTTCAACAACAGGTTATTTTGCAGATATTGAACATAAATTTAATGACAATTGGAAACTCAAGGGAACGATTTCTCGAACTGAAACCTCTTCTGATGAGGTAGTCGGCTATGCATATAGTTCAGGAATTGAAAAACAAACAGGTGCTGGCGCTTTAATTTATGCCACACGTTGGGATTATGAACCTACACAGAATCTATTCAATTTAACCTTAAATGGTTCCTTTAATCTATTTAACCAAACTCATGACGTGGTCGTGGGTACAACCTATACAAAAAGTGACAATCAACGCCCAACATATTCCGGTTGGAATAATGGAATGTCTTGGGATGGTAATCTAGGTAATATTTTCACTTGGGATGGGCATAATCCAACTCGTCCAGAAACAATGATTGATGGCTGGTACAGTGGTGATGACAGTAGTCGCTCTATATTCGGCGCTGTTCGATTAAAGCCTTCAGACAAAGCTGCCATTATCTTGGGGACACGCGTTGAAGATTGGAAACGTGTAACCAAAAATCACGACAATGCCACAAACACTACCGAAACAACATCACGTAAAGAAACAGGTGAAGTGATTCCATATATTGGACTGACTTATGATTTGACTGAGCAGTGGACCACTTATGCCAGTTATACCAGTATCTTTTCTCCACAAGACAGAAAAACAGTGAGTGGTGACTATTTAGATCCACTTGTTGGAAATAGCACTGAGCTTGGAATTAAAGGTGAGTTCTTCGACAATCAATTAAATATTGGTGCTGCCATTTATCAAACCAAAGAAGACAATAAAGCCATTGCTGTCGATGGAGTTTTTGCTCCAGATGGCTCGCAAGCTTATCGCGCTGAATCAGGTACAGAAAGTAGAGGTTTTGAACTAGAAGCAACTGGAAAACTGACAGAGTTATGGCAAGTTTCAGGAAGTTTCACTCGTAATCTATCAAAGGATAATAAAGACAACGCCATAAATACCAATATCCCTAACAATACAGCAAAAATATTTACCACTTATACCCTGCCTTATTTCGATAAAGCACTGACAGTAGGTGGCAGTCTACGTTGGCAAAGCGATATTTATTCGGATGTGACCCGCCCTGTAAATACACGCTTTACTCAAGACAGTTATACACTCGTTGATTTGATGGCACGTTATAAAATCAATGAAAATTTGTTGGTCAATCTCAATGTAAATAATCTATTCAATGAAAAATATCATTTAGCGACAACCAATAGTTATTATGGTGCACCCACAAACTTTAATGTAGGTGTTCGCTACAGTTGGTAATTCTGTTTTTAAATTTATGATTAAATCCGAGCTTAAATAAATTCAATCTAGTAATGTGTTTGAGCTTTAAAAATAAAACTATAAAGTGGTCGTGATGACCACTTTATGCTTATAAAATAATAGTCCTTTTAGTCAGTACTAAATTTGACTACCAGAAATGCATGAGTTTAATTTGCTCTAAACTAGGCATCTGTCTGACTACTTTTGAAATGGCCATTTTAATTGCGCCAAATATTCATTTGGAATTGGGCTACGTACACCGACTTGATCTGGTTTAATATTTTGCTTTTCATAATAGAAGCTTCCAAAAATAATATCCCAGAAAATAAACACCTCACCAAAATTTTTCCGACCATGCCCGTGTTTATGATGAATGCGATGTACTTCAGCAACAGCAAAAATATATTTTAAAGCGCCGACTCGATAGTCCACATTGGCATGTTGAAAAAATAAGTGTACTGCCATGTACATCATCCAACAACCAATCAATATACTTGGAGCTCCTAAGATTGCAAGAATCATAAGGCTTGGTCCTGCAAGTATTAAGGCACTCAATGGATGCCTTTTTTCAGCATTCAACCAGTATAGCCGACTAGAATGATGGTGAATTGCATGTAATTTCCATAGAAACTTATAACGATGACTGAAACGATGCATCAACCACAATCCAAAGTCGATCACCAAGGCGACAAGCATAAGTTGCCAAAACCATGACCATTGATCCGGCCAGAGACGTGGGAAAAATCTAAATATGTCCAATATTTCAATTATTTTAGATACAGAAACAATCAAAACTAAATTAAAAATAGCATGTAAAATATCGGTCAATCCATCTTGATGTGACTCTAACCAATTCGGCTGATAGGGCGAATGATATTCAGCCAAAGCAATCATCAAACCACTCAGCACAATAAATAAGATCGAACTTGGCCAATATGTCATCTGCCCCGATAGAATCACGAACATGACCCAGACAGTCAAAGCCATCCAAACTGGGTAAAATAAATATCTGAATGACATCTTTAACAATGTATTCAATTCATCACTCCTTTTCCGTTTAAAATGTCATTTCAGTATGCGGATTAGAAAGTGAAAAGAATTGAATGAAACAGCTAGATTACTATTCAAGTATAGGATCAGATGGTTGCCACATCGGAATCTGTTCGATCGATGGAATGAATTTTAACAGTGAAGGTTGAATACCAAACATCTGTTTGCACGTTCTACTGAAATGAGCTTGATCAGAAAAGTGGGATTGATATGCCACATTTGTCAGGGTAGTTTGCTGACCAGCTGATTGAATCGTTTGAAGTAGTCGTAACCATTTACGATAACTTCTATAAGAAATACCAAAGCTTTCACTAAACCAGTGACTAAAACGACTTTCTGAGAGATTAAATTGTTCTGCGATTTGTTTAAGGGTTAAGTCTTGCTGTTTACTCGAACTAAGAAAATTTGAAAGATGCTGTTCTCGTATCGTGGGTTGTTTAAAATGATTAATTCCACAGTAATTTAACAGCATTTGAAAAGCTTTGTCGTGATGACGCTGCTGGATAAAATATTTACGAAGTACAATCACCAAATCTTCAGGTAATACGGTCATTGTGGAAATGGGTTGTAGGTATTGATGGATGATCTCGGCAAGAAAATGTGTTTGATCAATATAAATTGAACAATATGTTCCTGACTTTAAATGATGCAATGTATTTGCTGTAATATATACGCCACTGCTAAATATGCATTGTTCCTCACCACTGACCTGAATACATTCTCCTGCATTTTTTGCAAAACTTAATTGGTGTGCGTGGTGTCGATGTAAATCGTTGTCGCCAACATTACCTTCAAAATATCCAATGCCATAGCCAATTGAGATTTTCCCCAGCCAGTATTTAGAAGATACGTCGCTTTTATTCATAAAAGTCATCACCTCATCAAATTGACCATTTAAATTCATACAGCAGCATTTTGACTACTTATTCGTCCCTTTTAAATACCTATTTAAAAACCACCCGAAGGTGGTTTTATTAATTCATTTCTAAAAAGATTGTATTAAACTTAAAAATTCGATGTGTCGACTAGAATTTATAGGTTGCACCCACAAATACTTTTTGGCGCTCAACCAAATAAGTATCTGAACCATTCGATAGTTTCTTGTCTAATAAGTTAGTTAAACCGCCACGAAGCGTTAATTTATCATTTACTCTATAATTACTGGTTAAATTTACAATGGTGTGTGGTTTTTGCATTGTCGGCGTCGCTGTCTTATCACTTAAATATTGCTTACCTAAATATTGTGCAGACAATTCAACATTCAGTGGATCTGATGCTTGCCAATTCAATGCTGAGTTTATTGTTAATTTTGATGTATTAATTAGATTTGCACCTGTGTCTTCATTTTTTGCTTTTAAGAAATAGGTGGCATTATTATTCCATTTTAAATTATCAAGGACTGGGAAATTTGCCACCATCTCGATACCACGTGTTACTGCACTTTGTATATTTTCATTACGCGTAAACCAATTTCCATAAAAAAAACCGAGTGGAGAATAAGCGATTTTATTTTTAAAATCTGTATGGAAGAATGTCAACCCTAAGTCTGTTCCAAAGCCAGTATAGTTCACACCAATCTCATAGTTTGTACTTTCTTCAGGCTTTAAGTTTGGATTACCTGTCATATAACAGCCCCCACGTTCATAAGTGTGAGATACGCCCTTTTCGTCATACCAATCTTGACCTTTCAATCCATTACAACCATTCCCACCTGATTGAGTAGCACCACCTGGAGAAGACTCTTTTACCGTGGGTGCACGGAAACCTTTTGCAACGCCACCTTTAATAACAAGGTCATCAGTTGGACTATAAACTAAATATCCACGCGGACTATGATGAGTTCCATATTTATCATCATGATCTAAACGGTTACCGACAGTGAAAGTCAAATTTTCTAGCAGTGAAATATTATCTTCAAAGAATAATGCCCAGTTCTTATTTTCCACTTTTGGATCACTATAACCTTTTCCATCCCAACTTCCACCTGGTAATGTTCCTATGGTATCTGAATTGGTCAATTCTTGTCGTTTCCATTGCCCCCCAACAGTCAAGGCTTGCTTAAACACCACTTCAAATGGCATGGTTAAACTACCTTCAACGATCATTTCATTTGATTTAGTCGTAAGTTCACCTACACTCGAATCATAATCATTGTAATAGGCACTTAATTTAGATTGACCAATCGCCCAGTCACCCTGATGCGAAATGCTGAATGTATTGTGTTCTAATTCTGCAGCACCCCAACTTGTGGCTTGTTCAGCTCCCGTAGTTTGATTAATTTGCGAACCTTTCTCATTCTTTTGAATGCTATGCCCTGCTTCAAAACTAAATGACTGTTTGTCTGTTGGCTGGTAGTGTAACATTGCATTATAGTTTTGATCTTTAGAACCTGTTGTACCATCACCCGCTTTATATTTTTTATCTGCTTCTCTTTCAGTCATTCCTGCGGTTAGTCGTAACCCCAGTGTATCCGTCAATGGACCAGCAGCCATCACGCCTGTTTGTAAAGTCGTACCTAAATCTGAAGACGTTGTAGGTTGAGTATAATTTAGTGTGACATTGCCACCCCAAACACTTGGGATTTTTTTGGTGATGATATTAATGACACCACCCATTGCATCTGATCCATACAATGAAGACATTGGTCCTCGTACAACTTCAATTCTTTCAATCATATCTGGAGTTATCCAGTTTAAATCCTGACGTCCTAAATCTGGACGATAACTGACATCACGGGAAGAACCGATACGTTTACCATCCACGAGAATCAGTGTGTAATTGTCAGGTAAACCGCGTAGTTTAATTTTAGAGCCTTCTTTGCTAGGACTAATTCCACCAGTAACCCCAGGTACTTTACTTAATAACTCGCCAAGACTACCCACCGGTTGTTTTTCTATATCTTCACTGGTAATCACACTAATACTGGCTGGTGCTTCTTTAACATCGACCGCCTGACTACTTGCTGTAACGACGATCGTTTTAAGCTTGGAAGAGTCTTCTGAAGTCTCGTTTGCATATGTTGAAATTGACATTGCTGAGAGTATGGAGAGAGATAGTGCTTGAAGTGTTAATTGTTTATTCATGTTAATACGCAACTCAAATTACGGAGGGATTGTGTAAGAATTGTTGCACATTGTATTTTACCAAATATTCAAATGCAATTAATAATGCAAATAATTATCATTTAAATTATTGTATTTTATTTACTATAAAAATTATTCCATATCGTTTGTACTTTCCTAAATTTAGCGAAGATGTTAAGGCGTTTATATTTTTAAGGGATTTATACGGTAGTGAACTCAGACTTTTCGGCAATTCAAAACGTTAGCAATTTCTAAGCTACCTATGCGGTAGTGAACATGCTTTTTTGATGCCCCAAGCAGCATATGTATTTCTAAGCTACCTATGCGGTAGTGAACGCAATTCCCTCGTTGGAACCGTGGGGGTGGACTTTCTAAGCTACCTATGCGGTAGTGAACCTAAAGTAGAAATTACAACTGTTAAAGATTGTTTTCTAAGCTACCTATGCGGTAGTGAACATTTTGCATTTATAGATGATACGGACATAGATTTTCTAAGCTACCTATGCGGTAGTGAACTTCACCAAATCGCCTCTCGAAGCACCATTTCTTTTCTAAGCTACCTATACGGTAGTGAACTATAATTTTAAAACAAAAAATAAAATAATAACAGTAAGTTAAACCTTAAAATCATCAAATGACCCAAGTTTCTACTTACAATTATAACTTATTGATTTTATTAAGTTGTTAAAGAGCTAAAAAATATTGGGGTAAAATTTTAGAATTACCTTCTGTTTCACTAAAATCTATACAATCCAAATTTTCCTACTTTTGCTTCATTTGCAAAAAATTTATAAAATATTGCCAAGCAATTTATAAACTCATCATATTTAAACTGACTCGCCAACAACAATCAATCCATCTTGATCATCTAAAAAGTTTAGCTCAACCAATCTAGCAATATCACGATAAAAAGTACGTTCTGTTTTACCTGTATATAAAACTTGGATTTGTGGTATTCGATATAACTCAGCTTGGTTTAAAAACTTTTTCGTTTGTCCTGTTACAAACATAATTGTTTGAATTAAATTAAATTGTCTATCTGAGATCCGTTTACTAAATTTGGCATCATTTAAAGCTGTTTGATACAACAAAAAGCCGATTAATCCATTACTTTGATCATGTAAATTATTAATGGTCTCGAACATCCCTTTTAGCACAAACTCAATAAAAGATTGATTGGCTGAAGATTCCTTTCTATCAGCAGCTTTTCGACATGCATTAAACAAAGCAAAATACTCATGAATATTGATTTGATAATATGCCCATATCGCTGACGAACTAAATCGGTAGCCTGATTGTTCAAGCAGTAACATTTCAATTAAACGTCCTGTTCGTCCGTTACCATCCCAAAATGGATGAATCAATTCAAAGTAATAATGTGCTAAACAAGCACGGATAATAGCGGGCTGATTAATCACATTCGGGCTATTTAACCATTCAATCCAAGCTATTATAAGATACTCAATATCTTCAATACATTTTGGTGGACGATATGTACCACCATGTTCGCTATTACCTACCACTGTTTTTTGGTTAGGTTGATTATTCCTAAATTGCCCTGCTGGATTATGTTGTTCTTCTAGATTTTGCGATACCAGGCTATGTAACTTAATGACGGACATTAAGGATATACTTTGACCCTCTTTAGGTTGTAATTTTTTTTGACTGAACTGTTTGATCCAATCTATTGCCTCTTTAAGATTGGTGAGACGACGCTCCTCGGTCTTTTGTATTGTCTTAGGATCTAGTCTTAAAATTTCCTTCGTCTCTTGCTCTGTAAATTGACCACCTTCAATGGTATTTGTACTATAAATACTACTCGCTAAAACCTTTTCTTGTACTTGATCTATAATTTGAGGCAAACTTGGCATTTTATTAAATCTATTCTGTGCATCGTTTACACGATCAAGCATAGGTGTAACCTGCTCTAAGTCAAACCCAAGCTGAAAGGTAAAAGAGCCGGACTTGTACGTCATGACTCTTAAAGTTGTGTCATCTAGCCAAACTTTACTTTGATCAGGCATTTTGTCAATTTTTTTGTCAAATAAAATGTCAAAACATTATTATTATAAATCATAAATTTAGTCAAATTTTAATTGTAATAATGTCAAAGATTATGTCACTCATTTTGTCAAATTTTGTTTTAAATATAATATCGAAATTTTTCAATTGATTAGACTTTTCCAGTCACATTAAACCTATATCCAATTAATTTTAAGTTCGTTAAGTTACCTATACAGTAGTGAACTTCTCCAATCATCTTGTGCTGTTGCATTACCATTTCTAAGCTACCTATACGGTAGTGAACGAGTATTACGAGTTATCAAACTATTCGCACATTTTCTAAGCTACCTATAAGGGTATCTGGTAAGTGCCCGATACCACTTATTGCTTTTGCACCCCAGACATTAAATTTTTTAGGTTCGTGATTGTCACCAACAGTACGAATGACATAAGAACTACGTCTGCCATGTCCAGCATTTAATATTCCTCTTAAATCCTCACTATCTTTTATGAAAGAATCAGCTTCATCAATCAATAATGTTGGCGTCCATTTTTCGATACTCCTAAATAATGCTGCGGCAGTTATATTGGAAGTAGGCATGGGGCGTTTTACAAGTTCGCTAATCACATTCAAGAATTGTGTTTTACCACAACGTTTTTCGGGTGCAGTAATGCAGGCTATAGGGGAAATTTCCATGGCATCTAAGGTGATAAGGGATTTCACATGCTGTTTAAAAGAGCCATTGAAAGTACGGGCTTTTGTTTTACAATTGGAACTTTCACAGAAAGTTTGAAAAGTTAAGTTATCCGTAGAACTTAGTAAACTGAGCATTTCCTGACTCTGTTCTAGATTGATTTGTTCTAAATTTTGCATAAAAGCTCCTCATCTCGCCATATCTCTATGGCGAAAGGTCTGAGTTAGTTCTTTACTCGTGATTTTAAATAGGTGGTTTATTCAGTTTGATATAATTATAATTTCTTACAGTCGTTATGAAATTGTCTATAAAAATTTTAATATCTTCTTCATCTGTAGGGCGAATTTCACATCCCAAAATTTCTATTCTTTTATAAATACTTAATTCTAAAACTCTATAAAAGTTTGAATATATTTGGGAAAGTTGATCGCCGATAGATGGGTCCGTTGATAAAATTTTGATTGTCTCATTTGCATAAATAATTGAGAGTTTTCTGATAAAATCAATATTTTGATCGCAATCATTTAGGTAATTTAATACCAAACAATTCTCTTTTAAATAGCTATATATTTTCGAAAAATATTTTCGAAAAAGTTTTTGATCATTTAGGTTCATGTCGATACTCCTTGATTTTGTGAAGCTTTACTTTTTGCCCATATTTGTAATTCTGCATAAAGTAAATAAACATTAGACTGTTTTGAGTTACCATCTTTAATAACACAAGCAGCTAACTCTGGATCTCTGGAAATGAGCTCGTAAAGCCCCTGTCTTGATAAATCAAGAATGCGACAAGCCTCATTAAATGAGATGCGGATTGGGGGGAGTTTGTTCATATTTATTCCTGTATAAGTAATGGTATAAAAAACCATAAACACATCTTTAAATAAATTTTTTTTTAATTCTTATAATTAGAATTTTATTTTTTATAATTATAATTTTATCCACTCAATTTACTGATAAATATAACATTAAATATTTAAAAATAATCGAGATATAATTTATTTAGTTTTTAAACCATTTCGCTACAGTTTGATCACTTGGAAAATCGTCAGGAAGATGCTGTCCTTTGCCTCTGAGTAGCTTCTCAATATTCGACTTAACCCCATGAGGTCTTTTTGTATTTAAAAGAACAGATTCTGCAATTTTTTTTAGAAATAGTTTTACTGCTTTTCGCTTCTTTGGAATTTTATCAATTCCATATTTTTTATCGTAAGGTAAAAGTAAATTTAAAGCGTTAAAAATTGCAGTTATTGTACCAATTTCCCTTGCACTAAGTGATTCATCTGTCTCATTTTTATTTAACTTAAAACGACTATAAGTCTTAAAAAAATTTGCCGTTTCTGTATTGTTTGCATAAAAAAATTGCTTGGTATACCAGTATAAACCACTTATAAAAATATCTATTTTTTCAAAAACATCATCTTCGGAAGACTTTGTATTTAAACTAATTTCTTTTATAAATTTATCAAAAGAAATTGCATTTCGTCCCTTACAATCACTATCAATGATTTCGAACTTCTTCAAAATTCCTTTTTCTTGTAATTGGAAAACAGCTTCAATTAAACTTTCCTTATAATTCATATTACTTTCTCTATTTATAAATGCTTGTTCTAGTCCCAATGCATCCAAAATACTTATTTCGTTAAAACATAAATACGAGTTTTGAATTAGATTGATTTGTTCATCAATAGTATACAAAACAACAGAATTATCACAACTTTCACGAATAATAAAATCAATATAATTACTTGATATAATTAACTTATTTACAACCCCTTCCTTTAATGGGAAATACACATATTCAGAAAATTGCATAACAGTCTTCTTAGAAGTATAAATAGGCAAAATTAAAACCTCCAATTAAATCAATCTAAATTTTAATTTATGTTTTATCCAAATGTTAATGTAGCTTGAAGACGAAAATTTTCAATAAAACATATACACCGAATATCAATATAAACAAAGATATACCCAAGCTATAATATTGAATAAACTACTATCCATTTGTCATACGATCAATTTCATCTGCCCACCACTGCATCATATCTTTTCGTTCTTCAAAGTGTGCGCCTTTGTCATATACACCTTTAACTCCTTTTTTAAGGTGAGCTAACGTTGCTTCCACTACTTGCTCCTTATCACTGTATCGATTGTTTAACGCTGTGCTTGCAATATGCCTAAACCCATGGGGGTTCTGCCTACCTTTATATCCTAAACGATTTAGGGCTTGATTAAACGTATTGTCTGAAACAGGTTCTACCAAACTCCCACGACCTACAAACAATAAATCAGATTCCGTTTTAAACGTGTATAACTCTTTCAGTAAAACTATGGCTTGGTGGGGTAGTGGCACGGCGTGGGCAATATCCTTTTTCATGATTTCAGCTGGCTTGATCCATACCGCTTGATCGAGATCGAATTGCTCCCAAGTGGCATAACGTAGTTCAACAGGTCTAGGAAATAATAAGACCAATAATTCCAACCCTATCGCCATGTCTCTTTTAGGATAGGTCCTAATGGCATGGATTAAGGCTGGAAGCTCATACATTTCGACAAACTTCATGTTTCCGCCGTTGTTTTTATCTAAGTGCTTTGTAATCCCTTCCAAAGGGTTGAAAACGATTTTCTCTTGAAACTTTGCCCAGTCATAGGCATTACGGACGTATGATGTTAATTTTTCCACTTGGGTATAAATACCTAAGTTACGTTGTAAACCTTGAAAAAAATCAAACCACTCTTTAGGTGATATAGCTGTGAAATCTCTCTCACCAAATACTGGGATGATGTGCCGTTTGATTGATTTAACTGCCTTATCATACGTATCAGCTCCCCAATGAGACCCTTTTGTATCTAACCAATCGAACATTAAAACCTTAAAACGCTGATTTTCATTTTCTATTTTTTTTTGTTTAACTGATCTGCATGTATTTATTTCTTCGCCATTTGATAGCTTCTCCAATAACTCACTTGCTTTTTTCCTTGCTAAAGCGCCACTTATGGCTGGATACGCCCCTAAACCCATCCACGACCATTTCCCATCAGTTTTTTTATATCTTAATTGCCATGATTTTGTACCTTGCTTTTGAACGAGGAAGTACAGCCCAAGACTATCCAATTCCCTATAGTCCTTATCTTCAGGTTCGAGACTAGCCAAAGTCGTATCTGATAATGGGCGTTTCTTTATTGCTGCTCTTTTCATTTTATGTCACAGATATTTGTATCATGAGTTCAATTATAAAACCATGATACACAGCGTGATACAAGAAATTTGATGGTGTATGCTTAGATATGAGGGTATATAATGGCATAAAAAAACCCTAAATCATTATAATTTAGGGTTTTACATGCATACAAATATATGTAAGTTTATATGAATTTAATGTCTTGGTAGGTATATCCAGACTCGAACTGGAGACCTCTACGATGTCAACGTAGCGCTCTAACCAACTGAGCTATACACCTGAAGTGCTGAGAATATTATTCATTTTTCAGCAATATGACAAGACTTATTTTTTAGCTTTTAACGCATTCGAACACTCTTTAAGCAATTTCTTAATTTTTTGAATATCTTGTTGATTTTCATTAGCTAAATACGTGATTTTTTGAAAAACTTGATTTGCCTGTTCAAAGGAACTTTTTTCTTCAACCTGACTTGCTAAACGAGACATCCATTGTTGAAAAGTTTCAAATTGTGCTTTTTGATTTAGCTCAGGTAACTGCTGATTAAATTTAAAAATCAAGCGCTCGAGTTCAGACATCTGACGCACTCGAAAAAGTTTTGTCACTCCCCAGTAAATCAGTAACAATCCAATTATCCCAAAAATTAAAACTAGTCCATAACTATAGATTGAAGTTAGCCCCAGTTTTTTCATCCACCCACTTTGCTTTTCCGCATCATAACCCACGACTTTGCTTTGCCATTGAAAACTTGCGTAGTCACTCCAGACTCTTAATGTTCTCAATACGGATGAATGCTGAAAACGTAAATTTGAATAAGCTGCATCCCCAAAAAACGCTGCATTGCCATCTATGGTCGTTTGCATTCCCTGATCTATTCGCATCGGCGCAATGATGGCTGTAGGATCAATTCGACGCCACTGTCCTTGTTGATACACTTCTGCCCATGCATGAGCATCTAACTGACGTACTTCCCAACTTTTTCCGTCAGGTGCAAGTTCTCCACCCTGATAGCCTGTGACGACCCTAGCAGGTATTCCGACATAACGCATAAGCAAAACAAAGCTTGAGGCATAGTGTTCACAGAAACCCTGTTTTGATTGAAATAAAAACTCATCAATTCGGTGATTCCCCAATTTCCCCGGAGCTAGCGTGTAAACAAAATTCTCTTTTTTATACCAGTTTAGAATATTTTGAATATAGATATCAGGGGTTTCTTGGCTTTGTTGATACATACTCACTGCAAACTTCTGCGCTTGTAGATCACGATTTTTAGGATATTTTAGATTATTTTTAAGCATCAATTGTTCAAACGCCGGGGCTTGAACATCCTGTATACGCTGACCAATCCATTGCAATTCGATGGGTTGTACCCGTTGTACAAGCCGTTTCGGTGTAATAGACCAGTCTTGATGTAGTTCAAAACGTTGTTCTATCGGTATCGATTTTTCTAAACCTGTGATCCACTGCTGACTTGGATCACTGGCTAAATATCGATAATGAAATCCATCCACTTGACCTGCTATTTTGGAATAGGATTTGCTCTGCTTATTGGTTAAATCACTTGTCCAAGTTGTGCCATCATAACGATCCAATACCATCGCTCGCCAAT
The DNA here is from genome assembly GCF_000368925.1 of Acinetobacter bereziniae LMG 1003 = CIP 70.12. GTDB lineage: Bacteria > Pseudomonadota > Gammaproteobacteria > Pseudomonadales > Moraxellaceae > Acinetobacter > Acinetobacter bereziniae. Next base: position 428,184 of record NZ_KB849755.1, read on the forward strand.
ACAACTCATTGCGGCTTGGAAACTGTTTCATGTCTCCAATAATTCGAAAAGCCAAGGCACTCGATTGCGACAATGATGCAATATCTCCAGGGGACATCCGATCACTCAATCCTGTCACCGCTTGATTATTGGGAATCGGAATTTGCCAAAGTGGAGGCAAGCGTGGAAAAAACAGAAATAGTAAAATAAAAAAGGGTAAAGCCAAACCAATAACCTTAACGATATGGAATGAGTCGTTTTTAAGAGATTTTAAAACAGGTTGTGTAATTTCAAAATTGGCTGTCTGTACGCGGTACAATCCAACCAAGCAACTGATTAAGCAGCACAATACTAAAACAGCCATTGCAAAAGATTGGCTATGTAAAAATAAACTTGCACCCACAAACAAAGCAAAATTAAACAGGATAATAAAGTCACGTTTAGACTTGGTTTCTAATGCTTTGGCAAATAAGAATGTAGAAAGTACGGCAGTTCCAGCTTCTACGCCTAAAAATGTTTGAGTGTGCAGATAGATAATTAATAAGGCAAAAAATGCAAATAATAGCTTCGGCGCTTGCAACAAAAATCGAGGAACATTGAGTGTTTGATGAGTATTTATTTTATGATAATACCCCCCTAAACCGAGGATATTCACCAAGAACAATATCGACAAGGCAATTGGCATATAAGCAAGCTGTGCCAACCAAATCAAACTTAAGGCAACTAAAATTGAAACTTGAATTGATCTATTCATACCCACTCCTCAAGCTTGTGCCAACAAAGTTTTGATATGAATATAATGCTGCTCCCCTACACCATTTTCAGTCTGAGCATGCGGTAAAATAATACAATAAGGTGATTGTACTTGTTCACAACGATCAACCAATTCCATCATTAAACTGAGTTTTTCTTCATGTTCTGCACTGGGCATTTTTGCATATTCAATTTGCATGGCGTGGGTATCGAGTAAATCCTCAAACTGCTTCACAAAAAGTCCTTGTCCTCGAGCAGCCTGCTTCCATGAAATACTTTGTAATGAATCACCAATTTTAAAATTTCTTAACTCTTTAAACTCGTCCAAATCAGGTTGACCCGTATTCGCCTGAATATGTGAATATTGCACACCAGACTTTGCTTCAGGGGCTATCCAATAATCATGGGTCAGATAAATGTATGTCCATGCTCGGACTAAGCCTAGTGGATAAGTTGAATAAATCTGAATTGGAGGAATTGAAAATTTGCCACGCTTTTGCGGGATAAAATTTAATTCAACACGCTGTTGTTTATCCTGAAATAAAAAAGGTAGTAATTGATCATCGAATTTAAAATTTAAAAACTTCGGGCTTGCGCGATGTTGTTGCAAAATCACGGTGACTTTAAAAGCTTCATTAACCTTACCAACTTCATCAACAATGACTTCTATTGTCACACCATGCAATTGTTTAAAACTCAAATAAAAACTAATACACAAGATGGCACTTATTAAAAAGCAAAAACCTAAAATTAAGTTATTTGCATAGTTAATTCCCGCAATAAATGTGATCAAAATAAGCACAAGATAGAGGAAGCCTTGTTGATATATGAATACTAAAACTTCATTTTGTTTGAGTGTGCGTATACCTGTATAACGAAATCTTTGATGCAACCATTGCACGAATCTTTTAGCAAACATGGTCAAATCCCAATTAACCTTGAACAGGAACTTTTTGCATCAAAGCTAAAGTTTCAGACTCGCCTAATCCTATACGATGCGAAGTAACTGCAACAAATACGGCTTGTACATCATCTGCAATTACAAATGATCTTTTTTCAATAAATGCATGCGCTTGAGCAGCCTTTTTCAATGCCAATACACCACGCGTAGACAACCCATGACGTCCTTTTCTGGTTTCTTCAGCTAAATCAAGTATATAATCAAAAACCAAATCATTAATTGCAATGTTATTAACCATACATTGTAATTGCAGAATCTCTTCTTGTTTAAAAATGGATTGTAAATTTTCAATTAAGTCATGACGAGAATGTTGTTGTAAAAGTAATTTTTCTGCTGAACGTGATGGATAACCCAGGGATAACCGCATTAGAAAGCGGTCTAACTGAGATTCAGGTAGGCTATATGTACCACTTTGAAAAAGTGGGTTTTGTGTTGCAATCACCCAAAATGGCTGTGGCAGTGTATAACGGACACCATCCACTGTGACATTACCCTCTTCCATTGCTTCCAACAATGCACTTTGGGTTTTTGGACTACAACGATTGATTTCATCCGCAAGTAATATTTGAGTGAAAATAGGTCCATACTTAAATTCAAATTGATGTTCTTTTTGATTAAACATATTAATCCCAATCACATCACTGGCCAGCATATCATTGGTAAATTGAATTCGTTGAAAATCAAGCCCTGCTAAACGAGACAAACTGCTGGCTAAAGTCGTTTTACCTAAGCCTGGCAAATCTTCAAAGAGTAAATGCCCTCCAGCCAATAAACTACACAAGGCAAGTTTTGTTTGTTGCTGTTTATCTAAAATGATTTGGTTAATTTGCACTAAGAACTCATCAACCTTCGGATAATAACGTGATAAGTCTAAATCACTCAATTCGGAATTCTGTTGCAGTGTATTTCCTCGTGTTGTTCCCCAAATCACCTTATTTTCCCCAATCGTAATTTTTTAAGTAATTTGATTAACATACACGTTTTTAAGGGATACTCAAAGTGCAACAATTCATGAATTTCGCCACTTGGTTCATTTTGACTAAAAAACGATTCTTATCATTCTTTAAAGATCAATTTAGGGTCTAAATCATGTGTTCATACACATCTATTTCGAGCATGGTTTAATCTTGATTTTAAATCATCTGCACTTATTGAAAATTCAATATCTGAAACCTCAGCTTGCTTAATCAATTCAATAAGCAACTGATTGATGGGTGCTTGAGTGTTGAGTCGATGTGCTAACTTCACCACCTCACCGTTAATCCAATCAACTTCAGTGCTTCGCCCTGCAATCAAATCATCTTGCATCGACGAACGTGCCAACGGATCAATTTTCAGCATTTTACGACTTAATATTTTAAATAAAATATTCGGCAGACTCATGATTTTAGGAAGCAAATGTGCAGAAATTGCAGTCAACTTTGCAGGTTTGATCTGTGCCAAATCCAGTAAATCAAGTGCTTCTTGTTGCGCCATTGCGAGACATTGACGATATTGCAAATTCGATAATTGTGCTTTTAAAGGTAATTTTGATAAGGCATTAATAGAATTATTTAAGTTAAGTAAAACTTTTGCCCATTGCACAGCAAGCATGTCCTGATCAAATACAATATCTAATTGCGATTTCTGAAAAAGTTGGGCTAAATCTTGTTGTTTGGAAAAGTTTTTGACATGAATTGCCCCTGATGTACCTTGATGAAAATGTCCAGATCCCAAGGCAGCCACATTAAAAGGAACCATCCCCGCTAAGATTGTCATATCTGGTAAAAACTGTTTAAGTACAGCAACATTACTTAATCCATTTTGAAAACTCAGGATATAAGGTCTGTGCTTAAGACCAGCATTACTTTGAACGAATATTTTCTGAAGCGCTTTGGCGACTTGTTCAGTTGCCGCTGATTTAACACAGACAAAAATAATATCAGCATCCAAAGCAATACTCGGATCTTGTGATAATTTTAGTTCATTTGCAGGTATAGATAAGTTATTCCCTAAATAATCCGTAAGTTTCAAACCTGATTTGGATAATTCATCATACATGCGTGGACGGGTCATAAATGTTACGTCTACACCAGATGCAGCCAATCGACCACCAATATAACACCCAATACTTCCCGCGCCATAAATACAAATCTTCATCTCAACATCCCTTTAACCAATATATTTCTGTCATTTTTCTGTTTCAACATTTTATCTGAGATAATTGAAATGAACTGTCCACTATCCGACAATTTATAATGTTTATTTCATGGCAATTTGCAATAACGCTTTGCAATCACAATTTACCTAAGTCCACGGAATAAAAATGATAGCGAATATAGTTAAACCGTCTAATAATTCATACAAATATGCCAATGTAAATAATTAATATTTAATAACATTTACACCCACTAGAAGATTTTGATCATTCATTTACTTCGTCCTTTTGAATCATAGATGGACTTGCTATCGTTAGTCGACATGGATGTCGCCATGTTGAGCGGGGGTATGTGAGCAAAAACAAAGCACTGCTTTGCTTGCAGCGCAAGACCCTGTTAAACGAATGATTTTTGTTACTTTTCATCTCTGAAAAGTAAAGTATCGCCTACGCAAAACAATTTAAACTTTAGAAGTAAAGCGTGGCAGTGCAAGCTTTGTCTCATCAAACAATTTATTGACCGCTTTAATTTTAATAATTAAGAGAAATGATATTTTACTGTATGAATTTTTCATCAGATTGACTATACCTTACCTAAATCACTGCCCAATGAAAAACGGCACCGAAGTACCGTTTTAACTACCATTCAAAACAGCATCAAAGTACTGTTCCATATGATTAGACACTCATCTCAGCATGGACACTTTTTCATCGTACCACCAGCACTCGGATAACGAGCATCTACACAGTAACGATGAAAAGTTTTCTCATCCATTGCATCCATATCAGGATGATGCTTTTTCATATGTTCCAAATAGTTTTGATAATCTGGTACACCAACCATCAAACGAAAACTCTGCTGTAAGCGTGTCCATAATGTTGCAATTCTTGACCAATTCTTAGGATTAAAAATTAGATCCTTTTGCGACATGATGGTCATTTTGATGATTTTATAAATTACCATCTTACCACCTTTGGCGAATTTAAGATTCATCTTACTCACCTCACTTATAAGTCAATTAATGCTTTGCAGACGTGACAACAGTTTCTTCAGGGTCAGCATATACTGCAGGCGCTTCATTAACTGTTGGTGTTGGGCTTGCCAATGCACGGCGAATTACCCCAACAGCGGCAACCAACATTACGACCGCAACAATCATAAAGAATGCACACAATGCTGCATTGATCTGATTCGATAAAACAATCGTTTGCATCTCTTCAAGTGTTTTTGCAGGTTTTAAAATTTCACCCTGAGCAATTGCAGCTGAGAATTTATCTGCTTGTGCCAAGAAACCAATCTTTGGATTTGAATGAAAGATTTTTTGCCAACCCGCTGTCATACAAGTAATGAATAAGAAAACTGTAGGTACAATCGTGACCCACACATACTTTTCTTTTTTCATTTTAAATAGAATGACCGTACCAAGAATAAGCGCCATAGCAGCGAGCATTTGGTTACCAATACCAAATAAAGGCCACAAGCTATTGATACCACCCAGCGGATCAACAACACCCTGATACACAAAGAAGCCCCAGCCAGCAACCGCCACCGCTGTACCAATCATATTTCCAAAGAAGTTATGTGAATTTTTAAGTGCAGGAACAACTATACCCACGGTATCCTGAACCATAAAACGACAAGCACGTGTACCCGCATCAACCGCAGTCAAAATGAACAAAGCTTCAAATAAAATCGCAAAATGATACCAGAACGCCATCATCGAACGATTATTAAAAATATCCGTGATGATATGTGCCATACCAATTGCAAATGTTGGTGCACCACCAGTACGAGAAAGAATGGTACTTTCGCCAACTTCTTTAGCCAGTAGACTTAATGTTTCAGGCGTCACTACGAAACCGAGATTACGTACCGCTTCTGCTGCACTTTCTACAGTTGTACCCAATACTGCTGCAGGCGCATTAATCGCAAAGTAAACACCAGGCTCAAGTACAGTTGCACAAATCATTGCCATAATCGCGACAAATGATTCCATGAGCATGCCGCCATAACCAATGACACGAATATTGACTTCGTTATCAACCAGTTTAGGTGTAGTCCCTGAAGAAACTAAGGCATGGAAGCCTGAAATCGCACCACAAGCGATGGTAATAAATAAGAATGGGAACATTGATCCAGCAAAAACAGGACCAGTACCATCAACAAAATGCGTTACAGAAGGCATTTTTAACATCGGCATGGCAACAATGATACCCACTGCCAAACCTGCAATTACACCAATTTTTAAGAAAGTTGATAAGTAATCACGTGGCGCCAATAGTAACCAAACAGGTAATACTGAAGCTACAAATCCGTAAATGATCAGTGCCCAAGTCAGTTGAGTCCCAGTTAAAGTAAAGAATGGTCCCCAATATGGGTCAGCAGCAACATTACCACCATACACAATTGCAGCCATCATCAAAACAAAGCCAATAATCGACACTTCTGCAATTCGTCCAGGGCGGATATAACGCATATATACCCCCATGAACAAGGCGATCGGTATGGTTGCTGCAATACTGAATACGCCCCACGGACTGTGTGCAAGCGCTTTAACCACAACCAATGCCAGTACAGCAAGGATAATGATCATCACCCCCAATGCACCCAGCATCACTACAACACCAGCAAATGAGCCAAGTTCTTGCTTTGCCATCTCCCCCAATGAACGTCCATCGCGACGTGTTGAGATAAATAGCACCAAGAAATCCTGAACAGCACCCGCCAAGACCACTCCGACTAAAAGCCAAATTGTTCCTGGTAGGTAGCCCATTTGAGCAGCAAGAATAGGTCCAACTAATGGACCTGCGCCTGCGATTGCTGCAAAATGGTGACCAAAAAGCACATACTTATTGGTTGGCACATAATCCAGACCATCAGCTAAACGATGTGCAGGGGTTAACCGTCTCGGATTGAGCTCAAAAACTTTATTGGCGATAAATAAACTATAAAAACGATATGCAATGCTATATACACACACTGCAGCAAGCACCAACCAAACAGCATTGACATGCTCACCTTTACTGACTGCGAGTATTCCAAAAGATACTGCACCAATTATGGCGACAATCACCCAGACCAACTTTGATAAGGGCGATGACTTTGTCTGAATATTTTCCATTAAAACCTCACATCTTGATTACAAAAAGCAGTTCCATTGTTTTTATAAAGCGTAATGCATTTCCGTGTGACTCTTTCCCTGGTGACTCTACTCCTCATTTTTTTGTTTTCATCTAAGACTTTGGATGTAAAACTGGTTTGAATATGTACTATTAGCATGACATCACAATGACTTAAACTATTACAATGTTATTTTTATCATTCTTGTCATATTCCGACTATTCGACTCTACTATTAATTATTCTCAGTCGATCTACGACTTTAGTCGGAAATTTATCCATAACTCGCTACTGTTAACGTCCCTAGTTCAACACAAATTAAAAACAAAAAAAGGGATGATTTTCATCATCCCTCGCATCATCATTGAAAAATGATTAAGCACGCTCTAAGTAGTCACCTGTACGGGTATCTACACGAACGCTTTCTTCTTGCTGTACGAATAATGGAACACGTACTACAGCACCTGTTTCAAGCTTCGCTGGTTTACCGCCACCACCAGAAGTATCACCACGTACACCTGGATCAGTTTCAACGATTTTCAACACCACAAAGTTAGGCGGGCTTACTGTTAATGGCACACCATTAAACAGCATAATCGTACATTTTTCATTTGAATCATCTTTTAACCATTTCGCAGCATCACCCATCGCAACTTTATCAGCAGCAATTTGCTCGAAAGATACAGGATCCATGAAGTTCCACATTTCACCATCGTTGTAAAGGTAATCCATTTCAACTTCAACGATGTCAGCAGCTTCTAATGAATCACCTGATTTGAAAGTTTTTTCTAATACTTTACCAGATTTAAGGTTACGTAATTTTACACGGTTGAACGCTTGACCTTTACCTGGTTTTACATATTCGTTTTCCATGATTGAACATGGGTTACCATCAAGCATAACCTTTAGGCCAGCTTTGAAATCATTTGTAGAATAATAGGCCATGAAAGGCACACTCCAAACTTACTAATTTAAATCTCTAATGTCATGCGATCAACAAATCATCTGATTTGTAATCGGGTCTATTTAACACTTCAAAATCGCTGAATTGCCAACACACCCAGAATGATCACTCTCAACAATAAAGAATGTATTATACATTTTTCGTATTCTAAATGAGCAATACGTCGTGAAGCAATGAAAAATTACCCATGTTCTGTCAGATTGAGGGTAAAATCTCCGATTCATTGTTTTTTTGTACTGATTGACTCTCCTTTCGGTCCGATGTAATGAATCAGCTGTATAGGTTTAGATACAGCTCACAATGTTATTATGTCCAATCTGACAGATTTAATCTGAATAGACATTTGACCCCTTCTCTCCTCCATTGACTATTTATCGCACGTGGCATGTTAAATTATTTATATCAAGAGCAAAATTGGCAATCTCAACTCAGTGATTTAGTGACTGATCCACTCGAATTACTTGAACTTCTCACATTGTCGAAAGAACAATTATTGTCTGGTGCAATTCTTGCGACTGCTCAATTTAAATTACGTGTACCTCGAGCGTTTGTTGCGAAAATGGAAAAAGGCAATCCGTTAGACCCCCTACTTTTACAGGTACTCCCCCATCATCTTGAACTTGAAGAACATGAAGGTTTTGTAACGGATCCATTGGGTGAGGAACAGGCAAATCAAATTCCAGGTGTTTTACATAAATATAGATCACGTTTTTTATTGACCTTAACAGGTGCTTGTGCGGTTCACTGCCGTTATTGCTTCCGTAGACATTTTCCATATCAAGAAAATCTACCTAAAAACGATGATTGGGCGAATATTAAAAACTATTTAGAGCAGCATCCAGAAATTAATGAAGTGATTTTAAGTGGGGGGGATCCCCTGACCTTATCAAATCGCAAACTGGCACTCTGGTTAGAACGTCTAGCATCTCTCAGTCAAATTAAAATCCTGAGAATTCATTCACGAGTTCCTATTGTTATTCCTGAAAGAATCGATGAAGAGCTGGTTTCTTTATTGAAAAACAGTAGGCTACGTGTGATTCTAGTGGTACACTCAAATCATCCAGCTGAACTCGATAATTTGACCTGTTCAAAACTTGCTCACTTGGCAAAACAAAATATTCTTGTGTTGAATCAAGCCGTTTTACTTAAAGGTGTGAATGATTCTGCACAAACACTCGTTGATTTAAGTCAGCGACTTTTTGAAGCACAAGTTTTACCTTACTATTTACACGTTTTAGATAAGGTCAAAGGTGCATATCATTTTGATTTGGGGGCAGAAAAAATTGATCAGATCTACAAGGATGTATTAGCCAGCTTACCTGGATATCTAGTCCCAAAACTGGTTCGAGAAGTTGCGGGAGAAAATAATAAAACACCGCTGTTTGGAGTCACAACCTTTTAAGAGTTGAAACGCTCATGATAAATAAAGAAATTTCTGAAATTTTTCAAAATATCACGGTTCTACAACGAGAAAATTTAAGTTTTGCAAATCCCTCTGTAGATTCTGTGAGCGCATGGGTGGCTACGCTCTCAATCATGCAATTGGGCGACACTTCTGAGTCTGTTTTAAATGCGATTTGTGAAATTGCAGAGCTAAACTGTAGTGAAATGCTCCGTTTTGACCTTATTCAGGTGTTGCACCCGATTACAGAAAGCATTCTATCCAGTTTAGAAAAAAGTATTCTGAATCAAGGGCTTTCTCAAACAGATCGAATTGAGCATATCATTGATTTATCTTCCAGAATTCGTACCTATTTTGCCAATGTTTACATCAACATCGTGCAAAGAAGCCATCAAACATTAACATCGAGTAAATTCTCATTTTTTAATTTTAAACAAAAGAGAAATTTGCAAACTGCTCGGACTTTGGCAACATTTTATGCATTAGAACAATTGGGTTTGTTGCTTGTTCAGCAACAAATGATTTATAGCGGTCCTTTAACCCATCAATGGCTTACTACACACCATTTATATGAGCTCGCTGTTAAAAACCAAGAATTCAGTATAAATATCAATCAGCTACAAGGTACACATTTTACTATTCATAATATCCAACAAGCCTACGCACAAGTTTTACTGTTGGATATTTTCAATACGCATCAAATTCGCCCATCTGAAACTCAGGCATTATATCAATGTACATTTGACTGGGTAAAATTGGTCCAAATCTTACCAAGAGAAACCAGTCTTTCTCGTTATATTGTTGATGGTTCTAAAGATATACCACCGATCTATAACCGCAAACAACATGCAAACTTTCATACATCCTTATATATTTCCACGCAAAATTTACTTGAACATATTAATTTAACCATTCATAAAGAAACTGAATATTTATCGAAGAATGAGCAGATTTATTTATCAGCAGCCTTAAAGTTTCATGTACAAAATGTATTAGGAACAACCATTGAGCGTCGCCATGAACGTTATGAATACTCAGCTCAACTGCAAATCTGCTTTAGTTTACAAACAGCACATTTTTATCTATCTAAAGCTAAAAATTTCTATGAAACCCTCAACCTCAATAACAATTATGCTTTTCAGTCGGAATCAAATATTCATTCCTCTATTTCGACAGGTTCAAGTACAGGAACTAATTTAAGTCAAATTAAAAGTTTGGACCGAGAAGCCAAACAAATTTATCAAGCACAAGTACTCGATATTAGTGTCAACGGTTATCGTATTCGCTGGTCAAATGAAGCCCCTCGAAATCTAAGAACGGGGGAATTTATCTTGATCAATGAAAGCCTGAACAATAAATGGAAAGGTGCAATCATCCGCTGGATTAAACAATCAATCCAGAAAACCTATGAAGTCGGTTTAGAGGTTTTAGCACAGGACATCTACCCTTGTGCAGTAAAGGTTCCTGCTGATCGCTCAACGATTAATTATCATCCTTGTCTCATGGTACAGGTACCAAATCTAAATGAATCAAATACTTCAATTATTTTGCCAAACTTACCTTTTTTTAAAGAACAGCAAGCAATTTATCTGCGTTTAGATACTGATGAAATTAAGGTGTATTTAACGAAAACGTTGTTAATTACTCAAAGTTTTGTTCAGTTTGAATTTGAGTTGATCAATGATGAAGAAAATCATCGTATTGAACAATTCATTCAACTCCAATCAACCAATTTGAATAATCAAGATGTATGGGAAGCTTTAAAGTGAGAAATTTATTATTATCGAAAAAATTAAAACTCTCGGAAACTAGATTACTTATTATTGATGACAATCAAATTCGCTATAATGAAATTATCAGTTTATTTCAAAGCAAAAATCATCAAGTACAGGCGATTTTACTTGATGAGTTAAAAAGCTTTGAAAAACAACTTAATACATCGTGGGATTTAATTATTTTTGGTCGCGCTTACGATATTAAGATTGAGCAAGCGGTCACCCTTATTCAGGCTTCTGCGGAAATTGATATCCCTGTTTTATTGCTAAAACCTGAAGATTATCAACATAGCCAATATCAATCATATATACAAAAAGGTATCTATGATGTTGTAAACCTAGAATATACTGAACGTTTTTACATCAGTTTAATTAGAGCACTCTCCTATAGCCGCACACTACAAAGCAAGCAACATTTATTGACAGATCTTGAAAGTGCAAAAAATCAGGCACAAGCTTTGGTTGAAGAACAACATAAAGCTGTCGCACTGATTCAAGAAGGTATTCACACTCAAGCCAATGATGAATATCTAAAATTATTCGGTCTAAAAGATGAGAATGAAATCATTGGCTTACCTTTATTGGATATTTTACAACCTCAAAATATCAACGATTTCAAACAACGTTTTAAAAAGATTTCCCAAGGACAATTTGATTTAGCCCGTTTTGAAATCGATACACTCAATAAAAATGCCAAATCTGAAAATCCCTTGAAAATTGAATTTCTTCCTTCCAATGAAGAAGATTGTATTCAAATTACCATTGAAACGCATTCTGTCTCTCAAAAAACATCTACTCAATCCAGCGAATCGAGTAAAAAAGCGATTAGCCCTGTCGTCAACAGTTTGCAACAAATCCAATATGCGCTGATTAATCAACCCGCCAATGCCAATGCGCTGGTATTATTTAGTTTTGCAGCTTGTCCTGATCATATTTTGTTATCCAATTGGAAAACTGCGATTCAGTATTTAGATGGCTTTAAAAGTTTTATTAAAGAACAGACCAATACAACAGTCTATCAAATTGACATGTTGCTATATGCGGTGATTTTACAAGCAGAATCAGATGCCATTTTAGAGTCACGTATTCATGGTCTACAAGCTTTAGAAAAACCTCAATTACTTGAAATTAATGGAACGACTTATCCATTAAGCATCAAAATTGGTTATACCAACATTCAACAAAATAGCTTTAATGAAAGTAACTTTAGTGATGTTTTAGAACAAGCCTATGATCATCGCCTAAGCAAAAAAGGCTCTGTTTCTGAACAACAATTAACAGCAACATTACAAGATACTAAAATTGAATTGTCTTTAGTTGAACCTGCTTCAACTCCTGTAGAACCACTTCAATTTGAACGCAACTCACTTCAATTAGAGCCAAAGCCGCAGCCAGATCCTGCACTAACACATCAAGATACTGCTGCCCAAGATATACAAGCCAAACCAATTTTCAAAAATGCACCGATCTTAGAACAGATCATGCAATCTCTCGATAAAGGTGAAATTCAGCTTAAATATCAACAGCTTTATGATAAACATGATAGTAGTCTTAATACTTATGAAGTCACCAGTGGTTTTATTTTTGAAAATCAATGGAAAAAAGTCAGCAATTTAATTGAACTCGATGACGATATTGAACTATCTATTAAACTTGATCGCTGGATTTTAGTTGAAGCCTGCAAGCAACTTCATAACTTTATTACTCAATATCCACAAGCAAAATTAATTGTTAATTTGAATCGGCATGTATTATTCCACGATAAGCAATTTCCAGAGCTTATTTCTAAACTCCTGACCATTGTTGGCAGCCGTCAATCACATCCATTGATTCTACAGTTTGACGAAGAAGATATTGCAAAAAGTATTCTCGAGACACAAAAGCAATTTGCAATTCTACGCGACCACGGTGCTGAGATTTCAATCCGTCGCTTTGGCTCAAGCATTTCCAGCGAAACGATATTAAAACAGTTAGATGTCAGTCTATTAACGCTCGATGAGAAATTCACACAGAAGCTAAATAGTGATACGACCATGGCTCAATTTCAGCAGACACTTGAAAAGTATCAAACCATTAAACCTGTGGAAATGCTGCTTAAAAACCTAAATGATATGAGTTTATTCGCAAATGCTTGGAATGTTGATGTTCGATTCTTACAAGGTGAATATTTCCAGAAAAAACTCGATCATCTAACCGATGTTCAAGATCAATAAATAATGCTTATTTAAGATTGAGTATAGGGGTTCAATACTCAATCTTTTATACATCAATCTTTCATTGATCATAGACACAAAAAAACGGGCAAAAGCCCGTTTTTTATGTTTTGTCGTATTAACGCTTAACAGAGCGTGACATACCAGCAAAACGTTGTTTGAACTTATCGATACGACCGCCAGTATCAACATTCTTCTGTTTACCAGTATAGAATGGATGGCAAGCTGAACATACGTCTAGGTAAATCGTTTCTTTACCTAAAGCAGAACGAGTTTCGATAACGTTACCACATGAACAAGTAGCAACTAATTTTTCGTATTTTGGGTGAATATCGGCACGCATGGTCGATTCTCCTAAGTTAAGAAAGGTTTAGCTGTCATCGCAATTAACCACTCTCAAACATCTAAAAAAGCTTTGAGGAAGGCTGAACATCTTCAGCAGGTTAACACCACAACAGACCATTTCTTTTGGCCCACCGAGACTATAAGTGTCAGAGCTAAGCACAACAAGTGGGCAACATTATACGTGATAAATATTTCGATTGCGATCTATTTTTAACAATTTGATTAAATTTACTCGCCTGAATGTTGCTGTTTAGACCAATAGTTTGCAATGACTCCACAGACCATTAACTGAATCTGATGAAAAATCATGATTGGCAATACGATCATACCTAAGGGTTGACCAATAAATAAAATTTGTGCCATCGGTACACCACTGGCGAGAGTTTTCTTCGAACCACAGAAGAAAATAGAGATTTGATCTGCCTGACTAAAGCCCAACCACTTTGGAATGTATAAGGCTAATAGCATAATTGCAGTCAATAAAACAGAGCAAGCCAATACCAAATAGATTAATGTCGTTAAGCTGACTTGATGCCATAGCCCCGCAACAACTGCCCCACTGAATGCGCCGTACACCACCATTAAAATAGAACCTTGGTCAAAAACTTTGACAATTTTTGGCATTTTTTGCATTAAAGGAAATACATAAGGACGCAAAACCTGTCCAAGAATAAAAGGCACCAACAGCAATAAGGTAATTTCAATGATCGATGAAGTTGGATCGTAATTGTGCTTCGATTGTCCAAATATAAACAAGCTGACTAAAATTGGAGTAATAAACATCCCGATTAAATTTGAAAATGATGCACTACATACTGCTGCCGCCACATTACCTTTTGCCACCGAAGTAAATGCAATGGATGATTGCACCGTGGATGGTAAAAAGCACATGAACAGAAAGCCCCAATACAATTGTTGACCCAATAAAGGTTCAAGTACGGGTTTAGCTATCAATCCCAATACAGGAAATACAATAAATGTGATCGCAAAGACCAAAGCATGTAATTTCCAGTGCAGAATACCTTCAACCACAGCTTCACGAGATAGCTTTGCCCCATGTAAAAAAAACAAAACTGCAATTGCGATGGTGGTAACTTTACCAAAAATAGCGGCTGCTTGACCTGAAATGGGTAAAAATGAAGCTAAAAGCACCATTGCTACCAACAGTATCGTAAAGCGATCTAATGCCAATAGTTTCAACATTTTCATAAGCAACTTCCTGTATTTAAAATATGAAAAAGCTCAGTAGTTTAATTTTACTTTGAGGTAAAATTCAATCTTACTGAGCTCCAAAAATAAAGCTACTAATTTGGCTAAATGTTCACTATTTATTTACGACACATATCAACTTAATTTAACACACTGTTAGGTGATTAATTGTTTCTTGCATTTTGATCTTGTTGGATTAATTCAATTTTATAGCCATCTGGATCTTCAACAAAGGCTATTACAGTTACTCCTCCTTTCATTGGTCCAGCCTCACGCACGACATTTCCACCACGTGCTTTAATCTCTTCACATGCTTTATATGCATCTTCAACACCAATCGCAATATGTCCATAAGCATTGCCTAACTCATAGCTTGCAGTGTCCCAGTTATGGGTGAGTTCCAATACAGTATTATGCTCTTCATCACCATAACCGACAAAAGCAAGGGTAAAACGCCCTTCTTCATAGTCACGTTTACGAAGTAATGTCATACCGAGAACTTCAGTGTAGAACGCCAAAGACTGTTCTAAATTGCCTACGCGTAACATGGTATGTAGCATGCGCATGATTGATTGTCCTGTTAAATCAGATATTGCCTGTCAATATAGGCAATACTGTTCGATATTTCAATTTTTACCTATTTGGCAAGATTAAAGCACATATCAGATGAATGAAGTTTGACCACAAACTGACTTTTTTACGGAGTCCAGCCTCAAATGAAGTTTTGCTTTGACCCTTTATTCTAACTTCCATACGGTATAAATTGCCTTTCACTTTCGATTTGTCAATCTCGATAAAAAAACCTATTTTATCTTCACGATAAAATAGGTCATTTTCCAAAACATTCCATCAAATTGAGCAATGAAAATAAATCGTTTTAATCTTGCGTCTCTCTTAATTGATGTTCTCTTAATAACTTTGCCACCCACAATACCAACAATAAAATTGGGATACCAATTAAGGTGGTCATTAAGAAAAATTTTGGATAGCCGATATTGGTCACAATGGTTCCAGAATATCCACCCAATATTTTAGGCGTTAAGGTCATTAACGAACTAAAAATTGCATATTGAACAGCAGTGAATGACACACTCGTTAAACTAGACAAGAATGCAATAAAGGCAGCACCTGCCAACCCTGAAGCTAAATTATCCACCACAATCGCAAAATACAACCATCCTGAGCTATATTGCTCAATCACCTTACCTTTAATTTCAACAGATGCATTGGTATCTGCTTTAACCACAGGAACAGGCTGAATATCAACGTCAATATCTGCTTTTTTCTCAGTCAATTGATAGCGCTGATCAGTGTAAAGCGATGTTTTTGGATTTTTATAATTGACGACTGCAATGATCGTTTTAGATGCTGATGCTTGTAAATCTTTTCCATCGATCGTCCCACTAAACAAACCATCTTTGTCCAGTTTAGCAGGATAAGTTTTAGCATCCAGTTTTAAAGTAATCGGTTTATCTTCTTGGAGATCAGTAAGTTTCAACCCAACTGTTTGACCTTTAATCACAATACTTTGCTTGGACTCGGCAGCAGTTAAGCTATTATCGCTAGTGACCGGAAATAATTTGATTTGGGCAGTACCATTGTCAATTAAATAAGGCACTGTATATTGCTGAGCTACTGTTTGATCTGCTAGGGCGGCATCGATACGTAATGTTTTAGTTTGAACCAAATCTTGGCTTGGTATTTTGACTTTCCAGTACCCCACCTCATCAGGCGTTGCTTGAAAAGTTTTATCAGCAACATGGATTTGAACCGCTTGCATCGGCGCGCCAGACTTCACCAAACCAATAAAAATCAAGTTAGTTGAACTTGCCAGAACAGCTCCAACAAACATTAATTTCATAATGTTCATACGTTGTGCAAGTAATCCACCAAGAAAACCACCCAGTAAGCTAAAAATTACACCATATATTTTAACAGCTTCAGCAATTTGTTCTTTGGTAAAGTTGAGATCTTGATAAAAAACGTTTGAAATAACGCCTGCAATAATGTCTGAAATTCGATAAAAACCAATGAGCAACAATAAAACCAATGCCAACTTTAAACCATAACGTTTAAAAAAGTCTGCGATCGGATTCACCCATGTTTCATAAGCCATCTGTTGATTGACAACCCCTAATCGAATCAACACAGATGCAACAAATACAGCACCAGCACCTGATCCCAAAAACCGTACAGCTTCCATTAAAAATTTAAGAAAACTATCTTCAATTTTCCAAATTGATTGCAGGTATTGAATAAGGTCATCTGAATAAATATAAAAACATACAAAGCTTGCAACCGCTAAAACAAATACGAGAACCAGACGATAATAATCAATATTCTTATAGTGCTTATCAACACGGTCAACCTGTGGTTCACGGATCAAAAGTGTGGTAATTAACCCCACAACCATGACAACAGCCATCGTTAAATATGTGTATTTCCATGCCTCATAAATATAATTGCCTTTTGCTGTTCCTAATGATGCAGCTAAAAATAGTGCACCAGCACCTGCAACAATCATCCCCAAACGGTAACCCGCATTATAGGTGGATGCCAGTACAGTTTGCATTTCAGTTTCAGCTAACTCGATTCGATAGGCATCGATAACAATATCTTGGGTTGCAGCGGAGAACCCTAGCAATACAGCACCCACAGCCATTTGGTAAATATAACTTTGACCCAATGCTGGATCTGAAAATGCCATAATACAAATTGCACAAATAATCAGTAATTGTGCGATCAACAGCCAAGCTCGTCGGCGACCCAATTTTTTAGTTAAAACAGGTACTGGCAGTTCATCAATCAATGGCGCCCAAACGAATTTAAAAGAATAGCCCAAAGCCGCCCAACTAAAAAAAGTAACAGCACTTTTTTCAATTCCAGCCTCTCCCAGCCATAGAGATAAACTCGAAAAAATCAATAAAATCGGAATACCTGCTGAAAAACCAAGAAATAGCATGATTGCAGCGCGGCGGTCTAAAAATGCAGCAAAAGCAGATTTCCATCCATTTTTCGCGGTTGAATTCTGCTCAGACGATTGCTGAGATAGTTGCGTTGTCATTGCGTTGTTATTTTCTGAAAAATGAAATAATGCTATTCAACCTTTTAATGCTTAGAGTTTCAATCACTTTTATGCAACTAAGGTCGCCTTTTACAGATATTTCCGCTATAGATGCTTGATCTTTACCCCCAATCCTGTATACCTTAAAGCTTTCAACCCATATAAGTTTTGGATTTCACCTGTGACCCAAAGACACGATCAATTAAGCTCTACCGCTGTTTCAAATACTCACACTGCAAGCCTAATACAAAAAACTGAAACCCATTTTCCATCTGCTTTTGATCAAACGGAAATTCAAAATACCTTGACACTCACAGCCCTAAAACCTGAACAACTGACGCATATTCCAGATCTCTCCAAGATTCCTTCTTCAACCAGAAGAATCAAACCCTTAAACAATTTTTTGGGTCAAGATCGTGCTAAAGCCTCTGTTGAGGCAGGTATTGCCCTACCTTATTCTGGCTATAATATTTTTGCTGTAGGTACAGCAGGGCTAGGCAAACGTACCATGATTAAACGTTTGCTTCAGCAACATGCTAAAGCGATGCAAACGCCAGATGATTGGGTATATGTCTATAATTTTAAAAACGCACGCCAGCCTATTGCATTACGTTTCCAAGCTGGGCAAGCCAACAAATTCCAAACACTGTTACATCAAACTTGGCAAACCATCCTTAAGCAGCTTGAACGTCGTTTTAGTGCAGAAACTTATCATAACCGTATCGAACGCATTCGCCAGATTACAGGCAATGAGCAACAGCTTGCATTAGTTGAACTAACCAAAGAAGGTGAAGATCTCGACTTAAAGCTAATCAATCGAAACGACGAACATATTTTTGTACCCATCCATGTCAAAGATGACAAAGTATTGGAAATGTCACAAGAAGACATTAATGCACTTGATAGCAAACAACGTGCAGAAATTAACTCCAATATGCGTTATATGGATAAAAAGCTGGAACGCCTCGGTCTGCAATTAGGTGATCTTGAAGATGACGCACGTGATCAAGTTTCTGAACTCAATCGTGATATTGCCAAGCAAGTGGTGCTTCCTCGTATCGAACAGATTCTCAATAAATTCAAAACAGTGCATGGATTAGAGCAATATTTAAAGCTTTTTGCGGCTGATATTATTGACAATGTTGAAACAATTTTAGATCAAGAAGGCGAAGAATTTTCTCCATCGCTCTTTAATCGGGTACCTTCCAGATACCAAGCCAATGTTGTGGTGAGCAACAAACCAAACTCTGGTGCACCTGTAATTTTTGAAGACTTCCCTACCCATTACAATTTACTTGGGCATGTGGAGCAACTCACACAAAACGGAACCATTACCACAGATTTCACGCTGATTCGTCCAGGTTCATTGCACCAAGCCAATGATGGTTTCTTAATCTTGGAAGCTGAACAACTCTTAGAACAGCCATATGCATGGCAAGGATTAAAACGTGCTTTAAAATCAGGTCAGCTCAAACTGTCATCTTTAGAACATATGCTGACTTTGACAGGAAGTATTTCTATAGAACCTGCTTCAATTCCACTCAACCTTAAAGTGGTTTTACTCGCTGAACCAGAAATATATTATGAAATTTTAGAAGTAGAACCTGAGTTAGGCAGTGTCTTTAAGATTCGTGCAGATTTTACTGATACCTTGCAACGAAATGATGACAATGAACAAGCCTACATGCAGTTGATTGCAGACTATGTTCAGCAAGACAAGTTATTACCTTTTGATCGCTCAGCTTTGGCTGCTTTACTTACAGACTCTAGCCGTCAAGCAGAAGACCAAAGTTCTCTGTCATTACATGCATTGACTTTAGGAGATTTGATCCGTGAGTCACACCATCATGCTGCACAATCGGATGAAAAGCTCGTAACCTCACATCACATCAACACTGCGCTCAAACATCGTCAGTATCGCTTAGGTTATTTAAGAGAACTATATTGGCAAGACCTTTCCCGTGGCACACAGCTGATTGAAACGCGTGGGCATCGTTTAGGTCAAATCAATGCCTTATCTGTGATCCAATATGCGGATGTTGAATTTGGCTTACCATCACGTTTAACTGCTTCAGTATACCAAGGTGGTGGTGATATTCTTGATATTGAGCGTAGTGTTGAGTTAGGCGGCTCTTTACATGCAAAAGGCGTTTTGCTCATGTCCAGCTTCCTTAAAGCGCACTTTGGACGTGAACAAATCCTTCACTTCTCTGCGGCACTTGCCTTTGAGCAAAGTTATGGACAAGTCGATGGTGATAGCGCTACGGTTGCTGAGTTGTCAGCTTTAATCTCTGCAATTTGCCAATTGCCAATTGATCAGTCTTGGGCAATTACAGGTTCAATGAACCAATTGGGTCAAGTACAACCTATCGGTGGGGTTAACGCAAAAATCGAAGGTTTCTTTGATGCATGTAAACTGCAAGGTTTGACTGGAAAGCAAGGCGTCATTATTCCACGTCAAAATATGCAACATTTAATGCTACGTCAAGACGTTATAGATGCAGTAAATCAAAATCAATTCCATATTCATGCCATAGACACGATTGATCAGGCTTTGGAAATTTTAATGGCTCGTCCAGTCGGCAGTTTGGATAAAAAGGGACGTTATACCAAAGGTTCTATCTATGCTGCTGTGATGGCTCAACTTGAATATTGGCAAGCACTTGAGGATGGTGTTGAAATCGAAGAAAAACCAAAGAAAAAGAAAAAAAAGAAGGATAAAAAAGCTAAGAAAGTTGAGATTGATCCTGCATTATTAACTGATGATGCCGCAGATCTTGTAACTCAGCAAAATAAACGCAAGTAAAACCTATACAAGCTAAGCTTGATGAAGCCCCTAAATTGGGGCTTCATCTATTATCTTGCAACATTAGGCAATAAAAAAGCACCTTACGGTGCTTTCTTTGCATCAGTGGCTTATTTTGCTTCTGGTGCTGGGCTATATTGTTCAATCAATGGTTTTAATTCACCATTTTGGAACATTTCTAGCATGATATCGCTACCGCCAATCAACTCACCATTGATCCACAATTGTGGGAATGTAGGCCAATTTGCAATTTGTGGCAAAGTTGCACGAATATCTGGATTTTCCAAGATATTTACATAAGCAAATGGACGACCAATTTGGCTAAGTGCCTCTACTGCACGAGCAGAGAAACCACATTGTGGGAATTGTGGTGTACCTTTCATATAAAGAAGTACAGCATGTTTAGCAATTTGATCGCGAATTAACGCTTCTGTATCACGCGCTTGTTCAGTCATTGATTAAATCCTCAACTCATCTGCCTGCATTATACCTAAATCCACAATAAAGAGTATGTCTAGACGATTATTTCCAATTTTATTTACATTTAGGCTTTAAATCTTCCGCATATTTTGGTTAGATAATCCTTTCTTTTCCCTCCTAACAGATAAGAGTTAGTCATGAACAACATTACCCTTGCTCCGGTACAAACTGATCAACCTTCACATTTGATGCCTGTATTCAGCCGTCAACCGATCAGCTTTGTTCGAGGGCGAGGTTCTTATCTTTATACTGAGGATGGAACTGAATATCTTGATGCATTAACAGGTATCGCTGTCTGTGGTCTTGGTCATGCACATCCTGTATTGGCTGAGGTAATCGCTGAACAAGCTGCAACACTTATCCATACCAGTAATATTTATGAAGTCCCTTGGCAAACAGCAGCTGCACAAAAGCTGGCTGAAGTTTCAGGTATGGAAGAAATCTTTTTCTCAAATAGTGGTGCTGAATCCAATGAAGGTGCAATTAAAATTGCGCGCAAATTTGGTCACTTACAAGGCATCGCCAATCCTAAAATTGTTGTAGCAGATCATTCATTTCATGGTCGTACACTTGCCACACTCTCTGCCACAGGCAATAAGAAAGTACAAGAAGGTTTTGCACCTTTGGTTGATGGTTTCATTCGTGTACCTTTTGGAGATGTAGAAGCGATTGAAGAAGCAGCAATTAATCATCCTGATATTGTGGCAATTCTGGTTGAACCGATTCAAGGCGAAGGTGGTGTAAATACTGCCCCTCAAGGCTTTAGTTATCTTGAAGATATTCGTGCTATTTGCAACCAACACAATTGGTTAATGATGTTAGATGAAGTGCAGACTGGTAATGGTCGTACTGGTCAATATTTTGCTTATCAACACACCAATATTGTTCCTGATGTTTTAACTACGGCAAAAGGTCTAGGCAATGGTTTCCCGATTGGTGCAGTAATGACTCAGGGTCGTGGTGTTGGTGTTTTGACTGCTGGAAATCATGGTTCGACTTATAGCGGTACACATTTAGGTTCACGTATTGTGTATACCGTGATTGATTTAATCCAAAAAGAAAATATCATGTCCAATGTGAATGAAATTGGTACTTATTTGGTTGATCAGTTCCGCATTCAGCTTGCAGCACAAAATGTGATTGTCCGTGGTTTCGGTATGATGATTGGGATTGAACTTCCAAAAGACTGTGGTGAATTGGTGAATATTGCCCGTGATGAACATCATTTAATTATCAATGTGACTTCTGGCAATGTTGTTCGCCTATTACCTGCATTAAATATGAATCGCCAACAAGCTGATGATCTCCTACAACGCTTAGTTCCTGCAATTCAGAAATTTCTTGGATAATACTGGTTTTAAATATCATTTAAGGAGATTAAGTTTATGATCTCCTTAAATCCAAATTTCAAATATAGAAAAGCCGCTTTAAAGCGGCTTTTTTATTCAAACTTATTAGAACTTGGGCTTTTAAGAAGCTTCTTGGAAAATTCTGCCACCAGGTAACTGGCTAAAATATTGTTTTAAAGCATCCAAACAGCGGTGAATTTTCATCGGTTGCTGTTCACGCTTTAAAGTAACTGCACTTAGCGTGAAAGTTGGTAGTTTCCATTCAGGAAGCACTTCAACCAAAGTACCGTTCATCAATTCTTTTTGTACATCTAAATAAAGAATACGTGCAATCCCATGTCCGTGTTGGCACAATGATTTTGCAACAAATACGTTATTTGTTTGAAGACGATGCTTCATTTCTAAATTTACAACTTCACCTGTTGCACTATGCTGAAATGAAAAATGTTGATAATTTTTCATAATATTCACAGGAATCAAATCATGATTCTGTAAATCTTCAGGTCGTGAAATGGGCACAGTCTGATTTAAGTAGCTTGGCGATGCGACTAAGATTTGATCTACTCTCGCAAGTGGCGTACAACTTAAATTATTCGCATCTTCCATTTTAGAAGACATACGAATTGCAATATCTATGCGTTCCTCGATTAAATCGATATATTGGTTATCCGCTTCAAAATGAACCATCAAACCACGATGCGCAGACATCCAATGTGATAATGCAGGCACAACATGTGTAGCACCTATTTCCGGGGTGGTCGCTATGCGTAAATCACCGACTAAATCGTCTCGCAACTCATTAATACGGATTTTTCCACGCTCAGCCGCAGCGAGCATTTCTTGACAGCTGTGGAAAAAAGCTTGACCAGCTTCAGTTAGACTCAGCTTTCGTGTAGAACGATGTAGAAGTGTAACTTCCATCTCTTGTTCTAAAGATCTAATTTGCTGACTAACCGCACTAGTTGTAATGCCAAGATCACGCGCGGCACCACTAAAAGAGCTTTTTTCAACAACGCAAGCAAAGACACCCATTGCTCGAAGTTGATCTAACATAAATTTCCCTCTGAAATTATGAGCTGCTTCACATTTTTTATTTAAAGCAACTCATTGTATTATACGAAGAAAATTACATTTTGCATTAAAATATTTAATTTATTGGTAAAATATTTGCAGGATTGATAGGTTTTCCGTCCAAACGCACTTGGAATTCCAGCATTGTGCTTGTCGCACCAGAAGATCCCATCTCTGCAATTTTCTGTCCAGCGGTCACATTTTGACCACTTTTTACCAACATTTTACTATTATGTGCATATGCAGTAATGTAACCATCAATATGTTTCACCAAGACAAGGTTACCATATTCTTTCAATCCATCTGCAGCATAAACCACCTGTCCATCTGCTGCAGCAAAGATAGGATCGCCTTGATTTCCACCAAAACGCAATCCCTTAATATTATTCGCAAGATTATAACTTGCGATCACAGGTCCTGTAGACGGTTTAACCCATCTTAAACCAGTAGATTGTACTGTCGTTGTTGTTTGAGCTGGCACTGTTGTGACAGACGGTACTTTTGTTGTTACAGACGGTGATGTTGTCGTTTGCTGCGTCGGTAACTTAATGGTTTGGCGCTGAATTTGTGGTTCATTGTTTGTCAAAGCTTTGGTTGTTGAACGGTTAGCATTCGCCCCACCCTTTTTCAAACGCAATGACTGTCCAACATAAATTCGATATGGCGCAGCAATATCATTCATTTCAGCCACACTTAAATAACTCAAACCGTAACGCATAGCGATGCCGCTAAGCGTATCACCCGAACGTACAGTATAATACTCTGGTGCAACTGCGTAACGTGTTGGATTATTAATCTGTGGCTTCGATGCACAACCAGTAACAAGTATTGTAGAAGTAATGGCAACTGAGGATAAAATGATTTTTACCCATCGCTTAGGCATTTGAATATAAAGCTTTGATCGAGCCAAAAGCATTGATTTCCCTCTCTACAATCTTAAATTTAAAAATATTTGCTTAAGATTAGCAAAAAACACACTTATTTCACTGTTTCGCAGTGCTTTTTCACAAACTTATAACACTCATACATCAAAATGACTATGTGAGAGCTGCGATTGTAAAGTTTCCAAGATTCCATAGTTGGTCGCATCCATTTGAATCGGTGTGATACTGACAAAACCATTGGCGATAGCAAAAAAATCTGACTGGATATGCTGTAAGTTCTTTTTAGGGTCTGTAACCGCCTCGCCTGCCAACCCAATCCAATACACTTGACGACCACGCGGATCAACCTGACTGGTGATTGGTTTTGATTGTACCCGTCGCCCTTGATAGGTAATCTGAGCGCCCTGAATTTCAGCAACATCTGGGATATTAATATTTAAAATATGTCGCGGTGGTAGCTGTGGTAGTCCTTGAGCAATAAATGTGTAAACCCACTGTGCTGCTTGTGCATAATCATCAGCACGCTCATAAGCCCGAACATTACTACCTGCCAATGAAACCGCGATTGCAGGTAAAGTCATTAAACGCCCCTCAAATGCAGCGCCCACTGTTCCAGAATAAAGTACGTCATCTCCTAGATTCGCTCCGCTGTTGATACCACTGACCACCAAATCAAATTCAAAATCAAATAAACCATTCATTGATAAATAAACACAATCAGCAGGAGTGCCATTGACTGCCCACATATCTGGAGCAACTTGAATTGGACGTAATGGTCGATCTAAGGTTAAAGCACTAGAATAACCGCTACGTTCACTTTCAGGTGCAACAATTACAACACGTCCTAGCGGTCTTAATGCTTTTGCTAAAGCTTGGATACCCGGTGCAAATACACCATCGTCATTGGCAATTAAAATATTCACTATAATCTACTTAAATCTATATTAATCTGAAAACTCTTTTATACCCCTTTATTTATCTAAAACTTTAATCTATTTTAGTCGGTATTGGTTCGCACTAATCTGTCATTAAAACGGGTATTGTGACGGGTAACTTATATAACTGAACGGGTAACCTAATGCTTTCAGATACTAAAATAAAATCATTAAAGCCTAAAGAAAAAATGTATCGGGTACTTGATGCAGAAAGGTTATACATTGAAGTAAGACCTTCTGGCAAGAAGATATGGCGATTCAAATACACTTTAAATGGCAAAGAAGGCACTGTAAGTTTTGGAGAATATCCAATTGTTACTTTGGCTGATGCACGTAAAAAGAAAGATGAAACAAAAGCTTTATTAAAAGAAGATATAAATCCAGTCGAAGAAAAAAAGAAAAAGAAAATTGAGGCAATTACAGCCACAACAAACACTTTTAAAGCTGTGTCTGAAGAATATATTTTGGAACAGATGAAATATAAAAGTGAAGACTACATTGAGCAATTTAAGCGATCTATGAGGAAAGACATATACAAAGTCATTGGTCACAAACCTGTTAAAGATGTTAATTCCTCCGATGTTCTAACAATCATGAAAGATACAATGACACGGGTAAAGAAACTATCTCATTATGGCACCGGAGAGGCAGCAGCAAATCAGAATAGAAGATTCATAAGCCTTGTAATGAAATATGCAATTGTAACTTTAAGAGCTGATAACGACCCAACATACGCAGTAAGAAGCGCAATAGAAGCCCCTGAAATTGAACATGCACGACCATTGGAAAAAGACGAACGGATAAAACTTAGAACTCGCCTTGAGCTATACGGGGGTACTACAACAGTCAGAAATGCTTGCTTAGCTATGATGTATTCCATGTTGAGGGCATCCGAGATCAGACGTATGCAATGGTCATTTGTAGACTTTGAAGAGAGAGTTATTAAATTCCCTAAAGCATCAAGAAGACGCAAGCAAGAGCGTAGCAACAAAAAGAACCATATTCATTTAGTCCCTATTTCTGATCAGCTTTGCGAATTATTAAATGAGCAATACGAAATATCACCCAATGAAACTTATGTTTTTGCTGCACCTTTTAAAAAAGATGAAATGTTAGCGAGAACAACGCTTAATAGAGCATTGGTTTTTATTGGTTTACCTGATGTTACTACACACGATTTTAGAGCAACAGCATCTACCCTGCTAAATGAGAAAGGATATAAGCCCGATTGGATCAATAAACAATTAGCCCATGTTGAAGAAAATAAAACAAGAGCTACTTATAATCATGCCAGTTGGATAGATGATCGACGTAAGATGCTTCAAGATTGGGCTGACATTGTGGATAGTTGGAAGAGTTAAAGCCCCTAAAGGGCTTTCACACAAATACCCACACTCACGTTCGTGTTGATAGTGTGGGCTGTACAACTGGTTAGTAATAAGCAAAGTAACAAACTAATTATCTTCAGCTGCATATTTTAGATTCTCTGCGACTCGGTTAGTCCACCCTTTGCCATAAGTTGCCCATGTTTTTAAGGATGTATAAAAACTTAAACGCTCTGAAGCCAACAACAATAGAACGTCATTCACATCTTTGGCTTTAACTGCTGCAATAGTTTTAGGTCCTATAATTCCATCGTCAGGAACACCAACAGCTTGTTGCAATTCTTTAATTGCTCGGCTTTTCCCTGCATTTACAGCGAAGTCCCACAATTGATAAACAATTGCTGGGTGAAGCTGATCAGCCCCTAATTTATCCCACCAATCCTTTTTATAAATGTCTTTGGCTTGTTCAATGGTAAGATTTTTAATGTCTAAATTTGGGTATGTATTGGCAGCAATACCGTATTTAGTGCCTTTAAAAATCCCCTTTCCAACTTTACCACCCGTCCAATTACCTGGGTCATTTTGATCTGTGGAAAACCCACCTTCATGACCAATTAGGCGACCAAATGCTTTTTCAAAGTTCATTTAAATATTGCTCCGAATGCTTGTTTTACTTCGATAATGATTTCGTTAAATGACTTACCTTTCAGCAATTGCAATGATTGATAAGCAATACCAATACAAAGTAAGCCAAAGATTGCAAATAGAAGCATCACAAAACCCTGCGCCATATGTGAGTAATGCGATAATTCGTAATATTCAATAAATGCAGATCCACCGTATAAGCTGATAGCAACACTGAAAGTAAATTTCATAATGACGCCAATCGTTATTTTGATTTGACCTTGAGTGTTTATATCTCCGCTTAATGTCAATGCGAATATTGCTCCAACAATTGCAGCAATAATTTTTAAAACAAATGGTAAGCCTTTGATAGAAAATGGATCGTTCAATGTATTTCCCCTGATTTTTGGTATTAAAAAACCCTGTCTCAATTAAAAGGCAGGGTTAGGTGTGATTTGTTGGGTATATTTTAGATTATTAAATCAAATGCATATTCTAGTGAATAACCTGTACTAGCAGCTTTCACATACAACCAGCCATCTGAACCTATATAAGCAAGCAACTTAGTTGATACTTGCGTTTCAGAGAAATTATTAACATAAATGGTGGCTATCTCAGTCGGAGAGGAAGGGTTTTTAGAGATTGCCAATATCTTAATTCCCACGTCTCTATTTTCTTGATTGTCTACGTAGCAAAAATAAGGTTGATTTGGATCATTTGAAGTCGCAGATTTGAGTTGCACTCGACTCGACGCCCCGACATAACAAAGCATCTTCCAATCTGTAGTCAATGCAAGTATGTGGTGAACATGTCTACCAAATTGGATATACCTTGAATCTGTAAGCTTTGAAAGAAACGCCTCGCCTCCATTTAAAATACTATGGATAGGTTTTTTCTCAGAAGCTCCGTATTCTTGTTGAGGCATTGTGCAAACATCAAAATCAATTACCGAAATTGAATCTTTCTGGTAAAACTCATAATTCTTGCGTTCGTTAGCGGTAAGTGCTGAAGCTGACTCAAGAAAATCATAACCAAGAAATTTAACTGTTGCATATGAAAAATACATTCGCAGAACACTTGCATTTGTTGCAACTGCTTTAGCTCGCCAATCCTGTCCACTGATTGTCATGCCATAGCTACCAGTAAACGAAAACAATTCGCCCCTATGATTTTCACCGTTAAATTTACCTGATACACCTTTACAATCTACGAATCTATATGCGGTTGCTCCATTGTCTCCAGCTAAACCACAATGATCTGCACAACACTTAATGTCAGAATAAACAACTTTATCGAAAAGAAACGCTCTTGAGTTAGTTGAGGTTGCATATAACCAACCACCACGAAGTGATGTTGCTATGTTGAATATGTAACCATATGTTCCACCGTGCGCCCAAAGCTGACCAAAGTTGGTCATCCAGCAATCGTTAAATACATAATGTGTATGGTTGTTTTCAGCGTAGATATCATCAGCATAACCCATTGCTGATCTATGTCTATACCATCCTACACTGTTCTCAATTGGGCTTTCATGCTTTAAAGATATCCCTTTAACTGTTTCCGAAATCAAGTAAGCGGAAGCTCCTTCAGGGTTATCACCCCTTGGACTTGAAACAAGAACAGCATCTGTCGCTGGATCAGCTAAGTATCCAAGTCCCAATACATTATTTGTCTTTTTAATAAATTGTGTTGCTTCACGACCTGCACCGATTAGTTTTGGTGGAATAATATGTCGATTGGTTGTGTTAACTATTGCATTTGTAGTATAGAAAACACCAGCGCCTACTGTTACTTCCTTAACTGCAAGACTTTCGGTTGATGCACCTGCTGCTAAAAGCGCAGCATTCACACAAATATCATTTAAAACAAAATCAGGGTTTGGATGTGCTCCAAATATTTCTGCTGGAATCTTGCATTCAGTATTTAGAGCTATATAACATCCATAACCACTGGTACTTTTATTAGATAAAAAATCTGATAAATTTGCAAAGACAATGGTTGGGTCAATAATAGTTCCACCGTTGTGCCTATTCTTGGGAATTGTGCCATCGTACTTGTAAGACCATGCCCCAGTGTTTAAGTCCTTAAAATAGGATTTTGTTTTAATCGTTCTATTTATGTATAGAGGAATCTTTGATATATCAGCAACACAATCAACTGTTATTTCGTTTTGATTATCAATTTCCCATCCATTAGTAGTGTACTTAAAATTTCCTAAATTTCTAACATACGCAATTTGCCCAATTTCTCGTGGAACATAGGCTTGCAGATCACTTAGATTCTCAAAATTTCGTATGGTTTTATTGTTAATTTGCTTTTGGTTTTCATCACCATCTGCTACAAATTCAGCAAACCACCCCTTTTCGGCTGCAACATTTGCAAGGTTGTTATAGATTTGATTTGTTAATTCTTCAAGCTGGTTTAAAGAAACCCCTTGCCTTTCAATTTCGGCTAAAAATTGCGCTTTAGTTTCATCATTCAAGCTATCAACATATTCATTCAAATCTTTAATATTGTTATCGATCATCCAATTCAGGACACCCATTTCCTGAAGCTTTCGCCAGATGTTATCAAAGTCAGTATTCACTGTTGTTGGCTTTAGAGTAGCATTGTAGTTTGCATAATCATTTAGTCGTTCAAGTGGAGTATCGCGACGTATTTTGATATTTGCACCATTTGCAGGAGGTAATGCAAAAACTACAGTATCATTAACTGCATCGAGCGACCAACTGCCCACTGATGGCTCAAGATCATTAACTAAAACAATTAGATGATCTTGCTCTAAAACATCAAATTCAAGAGGGAAAATTTTAGTTACACCGTTTGCGGTGTATTCCTTGTAAGGAGTTTGTTCAGGTACCGCCATGATTATCACCCTATATCAAAATCTAAAGTGGCTTCATGCACACCACCGTTTGTTCTCCAATTAGGCGATTCATTAGCTTCAAGATTGTTGTGTATTTTTCCTATGCGTTCAGGTGAATCAGTGATTGCGCCCGATAGTGAATCAAGATAATCATCTTCTTGATCAGAAATGGCAGGATTAAACATACGCATTTGCTTGAATTGATCAGATGTATTTTCCCCTTCATGGGTATCAAGCACAGATACATGCGCCCACAATAATCCCGAAATCAAAGGACCTTCAATTCCATCTAGAATGCGCTTATTTTTTTGACCTACAGAATGATGTTCTTTAACGCCACAACGTATTCGTCTTTTTTTGAGTGCTGCCTTTAAAGCCGCAGGGGCGAATTTACCTATACCGTTTGTTTCAATTGTTATGCATGGTATATTGAAATTCTCAATCAGATCACATAATTGCCAAACTTGCCCACCTGTAACCTCGCCCAAATCATCTGAAATAATTACTTCGCCTTTTAAGGCAATTGATCTATGCCAAAACTTATTGCCTAGATCATCATGCAATACTAAAGTAACTGCTGATATATCTGATTTAAGTTTTCCTGAGCTTGGATCCCATCGAGCAGTCATACCAACAATTTGTCGCTCACCCAACATCATGATGTAGCGCCCATTGGCACGTTTTAAAACAGGCTCACAGTCATAAGCAACTAACTTATCAGGATCGAGACGAACATCACCAACAGGCTTGGCATGTAGTTGATACTGGGAATCCCATTCGTTAATCGTTCTACACTCTTTTCTTCGTTCTTCCATAATTTCAGGAGTAAATCTTTCTGACCAAAGTGCCTCACTATAAATATCAATAAGGTAATGTTGCTTAGTAAAAATTATCTTGAAGATATTGCCTTGTTTAATCCATTGATAATTTATGCCTTCTTTGAGCAATTTGGCTTGACTTCCAATGCCACTAAAAATATAGACAGGATCAAAATCAACAATGGCTTCAGTTACGTTTTCAAATCGTTTTTCATTTTTAAACATTTTAAGCACCAAACATTTTGCGCCTAGTTTTTGAATATGGGTGTATAGCGAATCATGTGTATGAGGCGTGCCTACAAATAGCTTTTGCCCACCGGGTATAAGAATGTGTGTTTGTTCAGATAATCTATAGCGAAGTTTTTCACGCGATTCAGGTGTGCCGATATTCCCCGGCACTTCAACATCGTCATTCTGAATTTCATTTGCTCGTGAACCTGTCACATTTGACAGAATGCCACGCGCATGAATAGAACCGTGGCGAACATCATTTGAACCTGTAACCCACCATTTCTGTGTTTCTCCACGCACCTTTTTAATATTAAATAACTGGCAAAGCGGATGACGCTCAAATACTTGTTCAGTACCACGGCTTACTTTGTATGCATCTGGATCGGTTGCGCCTTGATGCAAGATTAAGTGATTAGGATTGTTGTAGAGCTTCCATGCATTATAAATATCGAGAATGGTTGATTTACCGTGTCCACGTGGCATCATCAATAAACCAAGTGAGCCATAATCCTCCAAGAAGTCACAGACATCTAAGTGGAAATCAGGCACAACCCAATTCAGCGTTTCAGCATAAACGAGGTAGAAAGCCGCAAAACCAACCTGAATCATAATTAACTCGGGCGTTGGTTTTTACGTGCTTCAAGCTTTTCAGATACAGCCTTCAATAATTCTGCCGCTTGTGACTCAGGGGAAATCTTACGATCATTTGGATCACCCACCGAAAGCTCATCATCATTTAAGATGCGTTTCAATTTTTCCATGCAAGTTAATGCTTCTTTTGCACCCTTATAAAGCCAAACTTTATCGCCACGACCTTCCTTATCAAAAATGTCTTTCCCGTATGCCTCAGTCATTAAATCAACTGTGTCGGTACCAGCCATTTCCAAGCAAAGGATAAGTTTCTCTTTGGTTTCAGGCTTTAAGTGACCTACTTTTTTCTTTTCATCTGACATATAAAAACCCTCGCATAATAAGAAGTTATACGAGGGTTTGAGTTATGGTTTGTTGGGTGAGTTGCTATTGAATGACTTTGTCGAAATCAGGCGCTTGAATATCACCAATATCATCACCCCACCATTGAGTGCGATCTTGTTCTCGTTGAGCTTTGCGCATAAGTTTTTCACGGTAACCAGGTGCAATAACATCTTGCAACTCATCAAAAATCATTCGATTCATTGCAGCTTTTGTATACCATAAATTTTGTGCAGGCACTTTACTTTTAATTAATTTAAAAATTTCATTCGCTGCGTTGGTGTCTTTACCTTCATAAGCCTGTAAAGCGTTGCCTACAGTTACGCCCAACACAGTTTTTACATCACTACCCAATGGACCTGCAATAAAATCTGATGTTCCTCTGCCCGATGGGTCTGCGCCTGCTACTAGAATGTCACCCAATACAGATAAGCCACCACCTTGCACCGCAGATCGCGTAAAGAATTTAGCCAATTTATTCGGGTCTTCACTATCCCAAACAGTTTGAGGATCATTACCGTTGGCAATTTCTTTAAGCTGAACAACCAAAGCACCAAGCAATGTGGTCATTGCGAATATAGATAAGCCATACGCTGCCTTAGATGTGCCTTTGTCCATACTCATTGCACGTGAACCATGGCGCATAAGAAATGCTGCTGGAAAAGATTTGAATTGTAAAATACCTTTCACAATTTCGCCCATTGCTGTGCCTTTCTTTTGCCCTGCGCTCATCCACGTACGCTCACGCAATCCAGCTTCTACAACTGCCATACCTTGTTCATCAAGGATGTGTGCTTGGAATTGACTCGCTACTTCATCGCGAATCTTTTGTGCTAATTCTTTGCGATTATCATCAATGCTATTTGTAATTCCTTCAATAGCTTGAGAGCGTTTAGCTTGACGATCATTTACACGAGTTTGATATTGTGAAAATTCTTCATCCAATGATTTAACACGTTTATCCAATTCATTAAATTTCTTGTCAATTGACTTGTTTGCTTCACTTTCAGCCTTTCTAATTTTGGCGCGTAGTTCGACCATTCGACGCTCGGCATTACCCAAGCGCTTGCCTAGTTCCTCACCACGCCGACCATATTGCCCAGCATTACGCTCTACATTTTTACGTGTATCTTGAGCTGCTTTATCTGAGTGACGACCATCTTCGACTTGTTGCAAAAAGTCTTGTATTCGATTGGATTGCTTTTCAGCTTGTAGATAGGCGTTAATATCGACTTGAGCTGCCGCAACCTCGTTTTGGGTATTAAGCAAATCAATACGATCTTTTAGCGCTTGTTTTTCAGCACTGGATTTTGAATCTGTGCGATTTGCATAGTCTTGTAAGCGTTGTGACAACTGTTGTTTTAAGTCATCAATTTGCTGTGCCTTATTTGCTATGCGCTGATCATCTTCAAAATTACGCTGATTCAATTCGTTGAGCTGTGCATCGGTGTTGTCTTGTAATTTTTTAAAATCATCATCCATTGCACCTATGATTTTCTCATCGGGAATTTGATAGATAGACTTCGCCGACATTAACTGATTACCTTTGCGATCAACAATTGGTTCAGCAACTTGCATGACTTTCCATGCTCGCTCGTTTATTCCTGTTTTCTCCATCAATTCACGATCAATATCTGAAACCTGATCCCATGATTTAGAACGCGTTAATGTGCCGTATTTATTCATTAGCATTTTTGAGAAACCAACTTTTGATGCAGCAGTTAAAGCATTTAAGCCTGAAATTCTCATAATTTGAGTTGCAATTGCACTGGATAAACGCGCTATTTTTTGAGCCTTTCCACTTGTTGAGGCTAGACCATCATCCGACCATCGATTAATTGACCCTAACATTTCCTCGGTTGCCAGCCCTAAACTATGGGCATTGTCTCTATCTTCTTTATTCTTTGGATTTAATTGTGAGATCAGCTCTCCAAATGTTTTTCGGTATGCAATTCCATGTACTGATGCTGTTTTGGCAATCATGGCTTGGTCGGTTATTGAAGATAACATCGTACCGCCAAGCATGGATGCAACATTCATAGATCGATATGCTAAACCGAGATTTGCCAATACTTCCGATTGTGGTGTGTTCTGTCCTGTAAATTCCTCAAACATGGTTTGAGCACGCTTTCTTGATGCGTTTGTATCTTTGGGATTTAAGCCATTCGCCCAATCTTTTTGTTCTGCGGCATCCATTAAAAGCCGCATTGCATTTTTAGGATTACTACCAAGATTTTCAACCAGTGCAATATCTTTAGATAAGCCACTTACATGAGCCTCAACAAGATCAACAAAAGGTAATCCACCAAATTTCTGTTGATACTCCATCCACGAATCGGCATCTTTAAAATGTAAAACTCGACTTTCAGAATGACGACTGGTAACTTTTGATGCACCTCGCCCAGTAGTTTGCCTTCCAATTTCGGTTTTGTTTGCACCATTACTTGTTAAGGTATCAAAGGCATATTCAAGCAATTCTCGAATTTCTTGTTGAGAGTAAAATTCACCATTTTCATGCACATATTTTGAAGTATCAATTAATTGCTCAGATCGATTAACCCATTCATCTTTACCAACTTTTGCAATTTTTTCTAAGTTGTGTGTTTGCGGAAGCCCCCAATCATCCAGTTTTCCTATATCTCCACCCGAACGATTGAAACGCTCACGCATACTTTCAAAAACATCACCCATTTTATCTGATATTTTTTTGGCTAAAGTATCGCTAGTGTTTTCATTAAAACGTTCTCGTACAATATTTTGAACCAAGTCAAGATCAGTGAATACACCCGAACCACCTTTAATATTGGTATAAAAATCTGTTAAGTCTCCACGATAAATAGAAGCAATTGCACGAGCTTTAGAGTCTAAAGACTGTATTCCTGACATATCACCATGAGGCGCAACCATTCGGTCAATGACCTCTGATGCAGATAATGTTGGATGATCAAGCTGAGCAAGATTTTTACTTTGAGTAAGAATATCGTTTGCGGCAATTTTGTTTTTTCGCTTTATATCAGCCTTAATATCTATTGCGACCTGCTCACCTGCTGCGGTTAATTTTTCTGAATCTGACAAATTACGCCAAGCATCAATATCTTGTCTCGCACGTGACTTCATAGCGTCACGGATACGTTGCTCGATGTTATCTGCTTCTTGTTGTGTAAGTTGTGTTTTGCCTAAAGCTTTTGCTACGGCTTGTTTGCATTGATCTTTCATAAAAAATGCCCAAATGTTTTTAACAGTTGAGCATTTAATAAAGTGGGTTTTGTTGGGTGATGGGATTGGACAATCAAAACTTTTATAATTCAGATAACTCACTCCAATCTTTTAAAGTAGTCTCTTCCCATGTCTCATTTTCATATCTGTAAAGAATATGTCTCGATCCAATCATAGCCGTTTTGTAGTAAATGGTTTTTCCGTTTTTCTCTCTGAAATATTTAGCACTAGATGGGGCGTTAATTCTAATATCTTCAATGTTCATGGTTCTATCCTCTATCCGCTTACTAATTATACTATTATCCAAACTGTAAAGCACAACTAATTGCAGCTTGAGTCGCAGTTATATCAACTTCCGCCATTTTCGCTTCAGCTTCCAATTCATCCAATCGTTCACGCAATGTCATTGTTATTTCTTCAATGTTGCCCTGTGGGTCTGTACGGCTTACTGAAATCAATTGATCAGGGTTTTGCATAATAATATCTAGTGCTGCTTTTTCCTCATAAGAATCACCAAACAATGTGCCTTGACGTGGATCGCCCATGTTCTCGACTTCATTAATCTTGGATTGAATATTCTCTCCAATGGCTTTTGCACTGCGATTATTGGTGTCAAAAACATTTAGAAAGTCTTTTGCACCAGGTGACAAACCATCATCAAACAAAGTGCCCTGATTCAGATAATCCTGAACAGGTAAGCCATTGGCTTTTAGGTCACTGTATTTCTGCACAGCTTGCGCCAAATCGCTCGCAATTGTGTTTTGGTGTCTACCACCTTGTTTTACTAAATCATTCAATTGTGAGAGCTGAGGCGCTGATTTAAGCAATGCATTTAATACTGTCTTGCTGTCATCATCTAAGTTTTCAGAAAGTCGCTTAACGAGATTCGAGTCACCATAGGCACGTTGAACAATTGCAGACTCAATTCGACGCTTTCCATCTTGCGAAAGTTTGCCATCACTGGTGATTGCATTTGCTCGTTCTGTTTGTGGTAATTGGTCTACAAAACCACGAACATAATCCATGCTTTGATCAAGATTAATTGTGCCATCATTATTGATTTTTAAGAGACTCGAGTCAGGAAGTTTATCTGCATCATTGACAGCTCGTTCTGTACTACTGAATTGCGCTACATCACTTTGATTGGCAAGCTTTGCGAACTCTACGCGATCAGTATCTGTTAGACGTGTACGAACCAAAACAGGGTTATTGATACCCTCTATATCCAAACCTCGAGTGTTTGCAAAATCTTGAACAAATTGTCGATAGGCTTCACCTTTGCCCTGTTCATATGCCTTACTGATTGCCAATGTTCGACCATTACCCGATTCAACAACATTGTCCATACCGATGATAGGCGCACCATCTGAAAGTTTATACGACTCACCCAACCATTCAGGTTTAATATCATTCGCCATATCCTCAATCTGTTGGCGTGATGCTTCCCTTGTTCGGTCACGTGGTTGCAATTCGCTTGGGTAGTTTGGATTAACCCCATAGGCTTGATCATTGGATGCAATCAAATCGCTTAATGATTTGACCTCATACGCAAAGTCGTAACTTGAACCATCTAAGCCAATAGAAGTGCCAATATTATTACCGGTATAGTTTTTATATTTTCCAGTATTAAGAAAATCTCTCACTCGGTTGACATAATTAATTGTTTCTTGTGCTTTAGGTTTGCCATTTTTCTGCATAGCTTTACCATTTACAAAGCCACCATTGTAATGAGCTGCTAAAACTAAAGGGTCTTTGGTTTTATATTGCTCAGACATTTCTCGAACAAGATATAAAGCCATTTCAGTTGCATCATTAGGATTGTTTATATCCCATTTTTTACCATAGGTTTTCTCAAGCCCTGCCTGAGTTTCAGGCATAATTTGCATGATTGATTTCGCCCCTACAGGTGAAACCTGATTATTGTTTGACTTCTCACCTGCTCGACGGATAGCGAGTAGTAAAGGCGTTGCCCACTCCATATCCATTTGGCTTGCTTTGGAATGCAACACAGAATCTAGGCGAGGATCGTTATAGCGAATATTTTTATATTCAGAAGGCTGAATCGTTACTGTACGTTGCTTTGGTTCGCCTTTTACTTCACGAGGAATTTGAACCTGACGACCTGCCTTGATTTGATCGACTACTGTATCAAGATTAATTAAATGGTTGTTCTGCTGGACTGGATCAGTGGTATTTCTTGGTGAAAGTGTTTGCTCAAACTCTAATTCATTTTTGACTAAATTAGCTTGGATTTGAGTTTCTTTTGCTTCAATTTGATCAATATCTAAATTATTAATCTCATTGGCTACATCTGCATCAAGTTTAGCCTTATACGCGCTTACACCTCGTGCACCACCAAACAGTAAAGCATTCAAGGCTAAATCTGTTCCAACGCTTTCAGCAGTAATTTCATATTTTTTTGCCTGATCTTTGTAGCCTGAATTTTCAAGGATTTGACCACTTGCATACTGCCCTGCTGTAGACAAAGCTGTCGCCCCACCGATTGAAAGTGCTGCATCCTTAATTAAACCGCCTGTGCCTTTCATCCCATAAGAGATAGGGAGTGCGGCAGATACACCTGCTACAGCACCATCTACAGCAGCAGTTTTTAAAGCTGTTTCAGAATCCACACCTTTATTGGTTAATTCCTCAAAACTGTAATTTGTTTCTGATAACCCTGTAACACCAATAGCACCAACAGGACCAGCAGCTAAAGTACCAATGGTCGCTCGTGTTGCATAGTCGCCCAAGCTAAATAGAATATTCCCTACTGTACCTGTATTTTTAGTGTCTTGAAGCTGCTCAATTTCAGAAACTAATTGTTGATTTCTAACCTTGTTTTTTTCTTCATGTACTTCGCTGAATGATGGATCAGCTAAGTTAATGCCACCATCAATTCCATTCTTTTGAATATCCTCAGTCGCATATTGAACATGATCAGCAATTCGCTCAAATGGTTTAGCTACAGTATCAACCACTTTTACTGCACCTGCGACCAAGCCTCTTGGTACTGCGGTTGCAGCACCTGAGAATAAACTCGGTTCTTCTTTTATCGTTGGCTTACGTGTTAAACCTTTTGCATTGACTGCATCAACTTGTTGTTGATCTTCGCCTGAATATTCGGAAAGCCAGTTACTCATTACTTGGTTCTCCCTTTCATATTCACCCACCACTGAACACCCTTAACAATTAAGGGATTACCACGTTCATTGATAAGATCATATCGAATCTCACCTGTGCTTGAACGTGTTGCTGAACGACGCAATCTAAAATCCTCAAGCTCACCAACACTTATTCCAGTTTGTGAGGAGATATATCTCAATCCTTTATTTACATCTTTTTCAAATTCATCATCACTTAAACCGTAAGGCTTAGACACCTTCCATGTTCTTTGATTGCCATATTTTATGGGTTGATCATAAACACCGCCTGTAGCCATACTTAAAGCTGTTTTAGCAATATTTTTGCTTAAATCATCCTTATCTTTATGTTGATACCCGTCACGTTCAGATAAATGGGCATATATTGATTTAAACCCCTGAAAGGTCATATTTGCTGTTTCGCCAGATACAGAATTACCGACATACTTATTAAATTCTGATTTAAGCAGCTCATCCTTAGGCATAGTCAATTGTTTATTTTTAAGCGCCTGTGTGCCACTTAATATTGCTTTAGCCACATCTTCACCGTTAGTGGTTTTGTAGTCATTCATTCGTGCAATACCTGCCATGATATACGACTGATCACCACTACCTAATTGCCCTAGAGTTGCGCCCCAAATTTTATTTCCATTTGGAATATTTTTAGACTGCCCAATAAGCGCACCAATAAAATCAAGCTTTGCATTCACACCCATTGCATCAAATGCCTGCTTTGCTTCAGGAAGATTCTCTTCTGAGATTGGTTTTAATTTGATGTTTGGGTCACGTAAAGCATATTGATTCACACCATTTTCGACAGCTTTGGCAGCGAATGATTGTGGATTTGCTTTTAATTCCATACCAGTTAATTGATTAGGCTTTAAGCCTGCCTCACTTACCGCTTGGTTTGGGTTATTTTTTAACGTTTCTAACTTGTCGCGATAGATAGACTCATACACATTCATAACCTTGCTTTCATTTTCGGCATTGTTAGTGGTTGAGTTTTTCATAGCTGCTTTTTGGCTATTGATTTTAGAAAGCATATCGCTTGTAGATAAGCGACTAAATTTTTGAAAGTTTATTGAGTTTGATTTATAAAACTGAAAGTCACTTTCATTATTTGTGCCTTTGACTGCACTCTCTACATTTTGAATATAGCCACTGTCTAAGGCGCGTCCTGTAAGCACTTGTGTTTTAAAGTCATTAAATACTTTGTTTGATTGAGTAATGCGTTTATTTTCTTCGACTTGTGCCTTTTGATCTAAAGCACTAATTCTGCTTAAAACCTGTTTTTCTTTGTCTTGAACCGTTGGTCCATCTAAATATTTAAACTGGCCACCTCGAAGTTCACCAAGCAGATTATTCAAATCACCTACATTGTTATTTTCTACAGCCGATGTTACACGACCGTCAATATCCATTATATCACGTGTTACATCATACTTATTCAGACGATCAGCTTTATCAGCAACACTTAAATTCAGACCATCCAAGTTTTTAATTAAATACTGTCGCCCTGCTTCACGATCTTGGCGTGTGGAAATATCAAAAGCTTGGTTTGCAATGGTCGCACCCTTTTGAACATCGGCACGAAGCTGTAAAGGCAAAAAGCTTGTTGCTTGTTGGCTTGCTGTGCTGTTCCAATACTCTTGTAATTTCTTTTGAGCATGCATGGGCATGTCAGATTCGAGTTGCTTATAGCGATCATTCGACCAAGTTTTTAGTTTTTCGTCCGCTTGTTGTGCGTTAATTGTTCCGTTAGCAAGGTCGTTTTTCAAAGTTGAAACTTGATTGCTCATTTCTGTGGTCATCACATCATCAAGCTTTACTTTCGCTTCTTGCTCAGACACATCATTATGATAAAGCTCAAGGCGTTTCGCTGTCACTTCCTGCTCTTGAAGTTTCTCATCACGTGCCTGTACTGCACCGCCAATAGAATTACCAATTGCGGATAAACCAGTCATCGGAGTATGTTGCTGTAAAGTTGGTTGAGCTGTTTCACGACCTCTTGAACGTGGTATTAACATTATTTCCACCCCATAGCCTGAGAGCCTGCATCAATAAAGCTACTGGCTGATTTCATACCATAGCTGTTTCGTTGCATTTTACCCTGTTGTCTAATCTGATTTGCTTGCCAATTAGAATCACTGAGATTCATTGTTGAGTTGTACGCAGCATCACCAAGTATTTGATCTTGAATATTTGCCGCTGTACCTACATCAACGTTTAAGCCATTTTCTGCCGCTGCTGCTCGTGCGGATGAAGCATCTTTATTGCCCTGCTCAAGTATCTTTTTTGAGTTAAGTTTTGCCACAGATCGGACTGTTTTGGCATTACCCTTAGAAATTGCATCAGCTTGACCTGCATTTACAATGCCCTCAACGCCACTAAAAACGGATGATATAACTCCACCATTGCACATAGTTAAACCCCCATTTCCAAAACATAGCCTGTCAATTCAAAGCCTAAAGACTCATATAAACTTATTGTTCTTTCCGCTTTGATGCCTGTAATTGTGCCGAGTTGAATTCGATCTGCATTGTTGAGCTTCGCCCAATCAATAAAGTTTTGAATCAACTCACTCCCTGCGCCAGTTGTACGATATTCTGGCAACACATAAACACCTTGCTCGAATGCAAGGCGCTGACCTGTGCGCCAATCCACATCTATACAGCCGATTAATGCACCAATGACATTTGAATATTCATCACAGACCAACAAAATTGATTCTTGCTTTTCAATTAAAAGGGTAAATAACTGTACTGCCCGATCTTCATCAAAACCTTGATGCTGAAATTTTGGTGATTCCTGAGTGAGACGCTTGCCGAAATCAACAAGCGTGTCCAAATCCTGAATTGTTGCTGTTCTCACAAACATCTCTATTTCTCATTGATTGATACCAACATAGAGATACTTTGTACGTGATAAGGTTGAGGTTTGTTGTGTGTTAATTTCAATTCAAGGCTATGTAATGGCTGCCATCCTGTTAATGCTGTATCAACATAGCCGGTGAATAGATTATTTTTGAAAGCCTCAGATGATACTTTTTTATGTTGCAACTCATAATTATTAACAAATCCCCCGATGCTATCCTTGATCCATACTGTTGCTTCATGAACTGATATTTTATGAAACATGGTTGTACTTGGTACTTGACTGAAATCAGGAGGGAGTAAATCAACTTCAAACAAGAATGGTTGACCACAATAATAAGTTTGTCCTGGTTCTCTTTGAATATCCAATTGCTCTGAATACCAATAACCATCACTGTTTGACCAGTTTAAATAAGGGGTATTCAGCTGATTTTTAGGTATGGTATTTCCCTCAGCATAAATAAACTCACAATCACTTTGAGCTGATTCAATTAATTCTTCTAAAAATATAGAACCTTTACGGTTTGTTAGAATGAAACATTGATCTGAACCGCTTAATGTTGGCAATGAACATACAGAAATAACCTCACAACCAAAGTCATGTAATGCCCATGCATTCATTTCTTGATCACGATTCAATGTAATTGAAGCAACCTTACCATCATTTAAGACAATCCAAACCAATGAATATGGTGTTTGTTGGTAGGTTAATTCTTTAATGCCACCATGTTTTTGAGCAATGTGTGGTGCAATTGCTGACAGCTCAGGAGATACCAAACCATCAACTTCGTATCGATATGATAATGCACGTAAACGCTCTCCACCTCGTTGAACAAATAATAATTCACTTCCTACTTGGCAGGGTTTTACGTCTTTCTGTGCCCCAAAAGTTGTGTGTTGTTCAATTTGAGCTGATGCAGGTGTAAGTGCACCAGTTGAACTAATTAAGAATTCAGACCCACCAGTGAGCGCAACTACGCCACCACGTTGTGCTAAGTGTAAAATGTTATCTGACTGTGAAGATGATGAAGCAACACTAAAGGCATCTGCATCATCTGTGGATTCTAAAAAGTCGCCATCGTTACCAATCGACCCAAACCACAATTGATTTGGATTTGTTTTTGTATTAGCAAATACTAAACGCTGTTTGAAAAACACCACCGTTCTTGGATATCCTGTGGAATCTGTGAATGCCAAAGAATTAAGTGTCCAAGACTTTGCGATAGCTTGAATATCAGAAGTAAGCGCCACCATAACTTCACCAATAGCATCCGTAGGTGATGACACCGATGTGATTTTAACTTGACCACCATTGATTGAAATGACAGCACCTACATGATCAACTGTAAATACAGATGCATCACCTGCTGCCACACCAACCCAATTGCCAGATGTTGGACTAGGCTCGCTCGCCTTGTTATCAGAAGTTGCTCGCCAAGTTTGTCCTGCGTGAATTACACGGTCACCTATTAAATACTGTTCTGTATTGTTCCAAGCAGGGAATGCTGTTGCTGTAAGCCCAATTGATCGCCCAACGATTGTCCCACTTGGTTTAAGTGAAACGTTAGGGGATG
Organism: Acinetobacter bereziniae LMG 1003 = CIP 70.12; assembly: GCF_000368925.1. Taxonomy (GTDB): domain Bacteria; phylum Pseudomonadota; class Gammaproteobacteria; order Pseudomonadales; family Moraxellaceae; genus Acinetobacter; species Acinetobacter bereziniae. The sequence continues at coordinate 471,270 of NZ_KB849755.1, forward strand.
TACCTAGCTCATCCGTTGGTTGTACTGAAAACGTGAAAGGTGAAAATTGCCAATTCGTAAAATCTGCAGAACACAAGAATCGATGTACACGCGTGTCACCTTGCACTAAATACATGCGATAGCGAGTATGAGCAAACTGTATTTCCTTAACTTTTTGAGCAGTGTTATATGGAGTCGCTACTTCATAGACAATACTATATGTGCGTGGATCATAAACCTTTAAAAATCCAGCACCCAAGATCAACATATAGGCATTTTCAGAACTTGGAATAAAGGGAATCAAACGCAAAGCACCTGCAAACACATCTTTAAAACGTGTGCCTGGTCTTTTCTTTGCCCCACCCTCCACAAGTGGAATCGCATTTAAAAGTGTTTTTGCTCCATTTGCATATTGCTGTACGTCGGTACGAGTCCATAGCAAAGGACTGAGCTCACCACTACTGAGATTATTTTTTAATACCCAACTACGCATTAGTAACGCCCTCCGAGATATGATGACTCGCTGTATTGCATATCTTCGCTCTGGCGCTCTTGTGCATTTACTCTGCGTGCTTTAGCGATTTGGCGCTCATATTCGGCTTTTGCGGATTCACCTGCTGCATCACTACCAGTTAAGGGCTTACATAGTCGTGAAGCAAGTTTAAGAGCCATAGCTTCAACTAAAATTGAATCCCATGTGTCCTCATTGCTGTTATCAAATATGTAAATTAAACGTAGCTCATTATTGTTTGATAAAATATGCCGATTCTCAATTTCATATTGACATTGCCCTGCATCAATTAAACGTAAAAAATCTTTAGGTAATGGGAATGCATGATTGAAATCAAAGGCTGGATATGTAGTTACAGGCGCAAGAATGGTTCGTTTTTTAGCACAAGACCATGGATGATCACGTAAAACCGATTTACGTGTTTGGTCATAAACATTTCGACAATGCTCTGCTGTTGTTGTTTCCTCTTCGAAACTAGAAATAGAACGCTCTCCAATTAATGACAAAGCGTGATTACAGATAGATATTTTTGTTGTGGTCATAAAAAAGCCCTCAAGTTTTATTTATCTTGAAGGCTTTTAGGTTTTGATTTGTTGTGTTTCGGGGCAAAGGAAACGTAGATAAATCTACTCAACAAAATCTTGTAAGATTTCAATCAACCGCTTTGCAGCATCTTTACTGATTACTAGATCAGAATTTTTCTGATTAATACAAATAGTGCTTTCTTCAACTTCAACATCTAAATCAAAGTATTTTTCTTGCTTAATTTTTTCACTCATCTAACTTTCCCCTAGGCATTAAAAACCCCACACCATTAAGATGTGGGGAGTGGTTTAGATTTCAAAATCAATTGCGACTACTTTTGCTTCATTTCCACGACCTGCTGCAAATGAATGAACACCGCCTACTTGGCTGATATTCTTTTTATCTGGACGTTTAGAAATATCAAATCCAGTAATATCAGCATCACCAAAATGAACTGCTGAACCTGCATACATACCAGTGCGTCGTTCGGTTGCACCGCCTGCCCCGTTGTTGAGTTTTTCGTAAGGAATCCAATTTACACCCAACCACTTACCTGCAACAGCACCTTCTTGGAGCATTTTAACTGCCATAAAGTCCGCACTTGTAAGTGTTGTGTCACCTAAAATATCCTCAAGCATTGAAGCTGTGTATAGCATATTTAGGGTTTCACCATTATGTTCATCACATTCATTCAGACGGAATAGAGATTTTGCTTTAATGATTTTTTGTTTGAGGGTTCCAAATCCTGAAAGAATGATTTGTCCAGCTGGCAAATTCACCGTAGAGACTGATTTTACACCTGCATCATTCACAGTAGTACGGGCAATACCACCAACCAATGCTTGATAAATAATATCGTCAGTTTTGCGATTACGAGCACTGATTAAGTTTTTCATATACTTATCGGTTGGAATTGCTTTTAATTTTGGGAGATCACGAGATTCAATTGGAATGAATAGATCATAATCCGCCATTAAAGCAGTACGAACACCTGTGTCAGGAATTGTCCAAGCAGTATCACCGAAACGATTGCCTGATGGTGACATTTCCACTTGCCCCATATCATTAATCGTGAATGATTCACCTGTAATTTTCCCACGATTCACAACCGTTTTTAACAGTCGTGATTCATTTTGCATTGCTGCAACTTCGTACGCATCATGGTATTGTGTTACAAACGCTGCCGTGATTTTGTTTTCATTAGCCATAGGTTAAGCCCCTTACTGGTTTAATTTTGCATAGTGTTTTAGAACTTGGGCATAAACACGTTTGTGGTCAGGATGACTTTCATTCATATATGCCTCTGATGCAATCAAGTCTGATACATTGTCAGTGCCACTTTGCTGTGTGTTTAATGGAGGCATATCTTCTTGCAATGCCTTGCCGTAGTAAGCTGCCAAGCGAATGCCAAAGGTTGGAGAATCCACATCTTTTGGGTCTAAACCTGCCGCTTGAACTGCTTGTTGAGCTAGTCGAATATTTGCATCAAAGTCACCGCCCCACTCAGTCTGTAATTGCTCTAGTTGGACTGCTGTGTGTTGGTCATATGCTTCAAGCACAACACCCAACTGCTCATTAGAAATACCTGCTTTATGGGCGTTTTCTAAAAATGACTTATTGCTTTCGTCTGCTTTGAATGATTCAAAGTCAAAGCCCTCTAAAGTCACTTCATACTTATCTGCTGACTCTGGAAGATTTGGTTTTTCTTCTTTGGTTTCAGTTGGCTTATCAGTGGTTTGTGTTTCTTCATTTGGTGTGGTTGTTTCTGTTGAAGTTTGAGTTTGCTCAGTAGTCTGAGTCTCTTCACCACCTTGATTTTGTAGATCATCCATTGTCTGCTACCTCGCTGTAATTTGGATCATTGGCTTTATTGATTTGATTAATCATGTAGTGGACCACGCTTTGTTGTCCTAACTTGTAATTGGTTTCCCGATCTGTGCTTGAGAAAGCATCACGGCAATACATTTGTGTTAAATGCTCTAAGATTCGCTGACCGTTTATGTCTAAATCAAACACGACTCGATAGGTCTCGGGCGTAGGTCTTGTTAGTTCTCGCTGCCTGAAATAAACGCCTGATTCTTTGGTTTCATCGTCATTTTTGGTCAGACTTTGTTCAAGTTGCTTTCGATGTTCCTTCTCTAACTCATAATTTTTTGAGAATGTTTCAATATCTTCATAGGCTTCAGTCAGCTTTTGATTTACTTCCTTTAGCTCTAATTCAGTGGCTTGATGGCAACGATTTTCCTCCCAATACTTTTCTTGCCATTCTTCATGCTTAATCTTTTGGAAAATTGCATAAATTAGGAACACAATGGCTATTGCTATAACTACATAAATCACTACATCACCTCACTCGTTAATTCATTTTCAAGCCCTTTACCCACTGCATTGGCAAGTGGTTGTGCCAGTGTTTGAGCTTGTTCTTGTTGTACTGCCTGTTGCTGTGCTTGTTGTCTTTGTTGACGAATAGAATCAATTTGTTCTTGGGTGCGCAGAATTGCTGTAGGTACACCCAAGCCCATGCCTGTGACTTGAGCCACTGCATCCATATCAACGTTGTCTAAAATGGTTTGATCGATATTCGCTACACCTGCAATGTTCGTAATGAAGCGCTCAATTGCTGTGACTTCTTCAAGCTGTTGTGATCGAGCTAAAGCAGAAATAAACTTGAATGAAAGATTGCGCCCTTGCATTTCTTCTGGTGCGTCACCGATTGCGCCTGCACGATATGCAAGTCCGAAAGTACGCTCCAACAACGGTGTTAATAATTCAGCTTGCCAACGACCATATAAAGGACCTAGTTGCTGACGAATTAAATCGACACGCACATGCACTTCTGTTGCTGTCATTGCAGGACCATCTTGCGGTTGCAATTGGTCTGCCATCATTTTTTTACGGATACTGCTCTGAATAAGACCAAGCATTTCGATACCGACTTGATAGCCTTTGCCATCATCAATTCGCTTAATGCTTTCAACACTATTCGCAGTAATAATTTTCCCACCACCAAGACGAACAGTTCGTGGGTTCAATGTGCCGTCATCTTCCACAACCCACATACCTAGTGTTGAAATCTCAGCACTTCGCACAGTGTCACGCATAAGAATGTTTGCAGTCTTTGCATCGGGCAAAGCAATTGCGACTTGACCAATTCCATATACAGAACGAGGCAATTTTCTGAATCGTGGCACAACATAAGGAAACTCGTTGTAGCCTGATTCTTTTAAGATGTGCTTCGCTTCAACTTCTATATGATATGAAGCAAAAGACTTATTCTTGGCTAGGGTGTATAGATCATGAGAAGCCTTGATATTTCTAGGCTCAACAACAGTTACAACTTTGATCTTACAATCAGGTTTTTCTTTGTAAGTATTGCGGACTTTTTCACTTACTTTATCTTCTCCATATTCAGCAACCAATGCGGCTGCAGTCATTTCAAATTCACGATAAAGCGTGTCAATTTTTTGGTCTTGTCGAGTTGTTGAGAGATAGCATTGACCAATATCATAGGTCTGGAATACATATCCACCACCTACTTTGCGGTCAATATCTACATACATCACGCCCCAACCTGCAACAACACAATCTAAAACAAGATCAAAGATTTCACTGTCATAGTTTGCGCCATGGATATTTCGCCAAATGAACTGACAAATCACATCAAGCCATTGCTCACCTTCTGTTAATTCGGCAGGATCATCCACACCATCAGGCACAGCTTTAAACCACAATGCATTTGCAGGCGTAGTACCTGAAATAATGCTCGATGTAAGAAGCTGTGTTGCCTCTGCTAAAGTTGAATCCAGTAGCTCGGCACGTTGGGTTTTGCGACTATCCGTTACATCATCACCAATAAACGATTGTTGGCGCTCAGGCGCAGCATAACGATATGCCTCTGTCCACATTGGTTCGTAACGTACACGTTCAGCTTTTAGCTCGCTTAATCGCTTACAATACCTTGCTACTAAATCACTCATAATTAGCCACCGCCGAGTGTTGTTTTCTTCTGATTTTGGTCAGTTGAAGTAAGCACCTCTGAAGCTTGGCGTTTTTTACGTTGTGCCTTAGCTTGGTTTTGTGCTTCCTGTGCTGCGTTTTTTGCGTCTGTTTCTGCTGCTTGAGCGTCATAGCCTTGTGATGCTTGCTTAGTGTTGGTTAAGCCGATTGCATCCGTAACAGTAGAAAAGACTTTTCCTAAGCCACCTCCACACATTAGTCAGCCTCCTTTGTGGTCCATCCATCTTTTGTCAAAACAGGAACGCGCTTTGCAGGCTGTTTAGGCTGTTGAGCATCAAAGGCAACAGGCTGAGATTGATTTTTTAATTGTTCGATCTGAGCTTTTGCCTCTGCCAATTCACGTAATAAATCTTCTTGTGATGGTTCAGTATGCTGACTCTCAGTCACACCTGTTACAGCATCCTGAATTTCAGTCGTTTGCTCAGGTTTGGTTTCTTCTGTTGTTTCTGGTTGCTTACTCTCAGTCACACCAGGTGTATTTATTTTGCGCTCAGCCATAAAAAAGCCCCATCGTTAGTGATAGGGCTAGTGTTGGGCTTTATGTGTTTAGGTTTGTTGGGTGATTTTAGTCTTGCCACCCTTTAGGAATTTGCATTGTTAACCCCCAATCAATTTAGATAATGGCTCTTTGAACAAATGAGCTAAAACCAGAACCGTCATGCAAATCCAAAATATTGAATCACTCATGCTCACCTCGCAGGGCTTTTTCCATCGGATTGCAGAACACATTGAACGGATAACGCTTGTCTCTAAACCTTTCGACAATTGCCAAAGCCTCTTCAATGCGCTTGTCTTTCTCATCAACCTCAGCCTGTCGGGATTGCCAACCCGCTTTAAAATAATTCTTATATGTTGGTTGTTCGCCCTCAATTGTTGCCAAAGCTTTAGGAAGTCTTTTTTCCTCCCCTAATGCTTTAAATCCATCAATAAGTTCTTGTTTTTGTTTATCGAACTTTTTATTAAACTCAATGATTAACTTATCCATGACGTTCTGCCTCCAAACGATGACCTGCTTTGATTTCTTCGGGTGTGGCGTGTTGTACCTCACAATAACGACAAGGAAAATTACCAAAACGCTTAGTTTTTACTGTTTTTGGCTTTCCTGTTTTTGTTAATGTTTCAATCTGAAATAAACCTTCCAGCCCAGCATTTGATTTATACACTACATAATCCCCCACCTCAAAAATATTATTCTCTCTGCGGTATTTCAATAAAGCCTCTTGAATATCGTTAGCTCTATTTTCAGTGATATTAAAAACAGCTAGATGCTTTGTTGCTTCATAATTTTCTAGTGTGTCTTTATGGTGCTGATAGCAATCTTGATCTGTTATTTTGATCATTGACACTTCTCCACGTATGCGATGGCTTTACCTAATGCTAAAACACGGGGTGATTGATTAACCCCAACCGATTTACTCGCATTTGCAAAACAAGAATACTGGCGTTTTGCCATAGCTAGTCCACCATAGGATTGAACCAACTCATAAGACTCGACTAGTCCATGTAAATCCTCGCGTTCAACTCCATAAACATTTTCGCCAGTTTCCATTATTAATGATGATATATGTTGTGATTCTTCCCACCCATACTTTTTAACAAACTCAACTGCATTCATACCAGCTCCCCTTGCATCATTTTTCATTCTTAATAACCTCATCCAACTGACCAAGCACCTGATCTACTAAGCCACCATCGGCAAATATATCGAGCTGACCAATCTTGTATTTGTATTCATATTCATTTTCACGAGGAAAACGCTGTAATCCTGTTTCTGTCTGCCAAAGCAATACAAATGCATCGCCATTATCAAAATTAGGCACACCACCTCTCGCCCATTCACTTACAGTCGATGCACCAGCCACAGGCAAAACATAGGCAATCTTCTCGTGTGTCCAACCAAGTTTTAAAAGGTCTAAGATCATGCGGTTAAAGTCAGGGCGTTTGTATCCACGCATCTTTACGCGAAACTCTTTGACCTTCTTTTTTGTTTCAGTGTTGAGAAAACGCGCGCGTGCGCGAGGAGAATTCACATTTGCCAAACAATCAACCGTCATTTCCATTCTTAAACCCTCAGATTGTGCAAACTTTCAACTTGATCAAACCGCCCTTAATCACGTTTCCACGCTTAACAATGAGTTCATCAAACTGCTCATCGTCTACACATAAACCGCACTTAACTAAGCTATCGATAGTTGCTTTCAGATAGTTATCTATGTCTCGTGTTCTGCGGTCAGGAAAGTGAAAAGTCACTTCAAGTTTTAGTCTTGCTATTGTTTTGTGAGATGGAACAATGTGCTTCACAATTCGGTGAAACGCCTTTGCTCTATCGCTTAAATATCTTTTCTTGCCACTGGATAACCAATAGTGATTAACCGATGGTGGAACAGTTGCAATTTCACAGCTAAAAATCACATTTTCTTCTTTGCATAAAATGCGGTTAAAATCGCTTAGATTAGCCGTTTTAATCTTGTCCGCTACCTTTGCATCACTTCTGCTCAATAATCGCTGTAACCCCTCATTTTTTTGATTTAACGATAGGTTTTGATACTGCTCTTCGGTCATTCTCATGAATTCACCTCTAATTCTTCTACCAAATCCACTGTTTGGTTATCTTCGGGATGTTTCATGAAGCACCTCTAAGACTTAACGGGATCTTTTTGCCATCACGTTCAAGCATTGCTTTGTACTGCTCAAATTGATCAAAAGGGTCTATGTGCTCTTGCTTAGCGGATTCCCATGGCTGAGGCTCAATGCATTCAGGTGTTAATTTATTGATAGGATTTTTTGCTTTAAGCTGACCTTTGAGTTTTTCAAGTGCTTCTCGAGCAAGTGTTTTATAGCGTTTGTCGCTATTAGATTTTTTAGGGTTGTGTTCTAGTTGTGCTTTAGCCTCTGGTGCTGTTAAGAATCCATCAAATTGAGCTTGTTCAATTGCAGATATCTGTTGATCCTTATCAACCCCAAGACTTGTAATGTAGACAGGCTTCAACCCCTGATCTTTTGCTTCCGTGATTAATCGGTCATAGATCGAGATGAATATTTTCTTAGCTTCAGCAAGCTGGTATTTATCTCCTGTTATAACCAAATCAGCACATTTATCAAAAGCCTTTGCAGTTTGCTCAGTCCAAATAACTGTCAACTCACGACCTGTACCAAATTCAATCGAGTTCCTAGCAATCGCCCATGCTTCGTGTGCATCAAGCCAATCACCTGATTTTGGTTCGCACCAAGATCGAAATTCAGGAATCGTAGGAGGCCATTTCTCATGGCTCATGCGTGATAAACCACGTTGAAAATCTGATTGAGTGAGTCCCTGATATGAATTAAGCATCTCGTTTGCTAATTCTCGGGGTGTTACACCTGACCACTGGTCTGCAAACTTTTTACCGTAATTAATTCGCATCTTTGAAATCAAAGACATTGCGTGTTCATAGGTGAATTCAGACATAGCGCGCGCCCTCAATCAGATCTTGCTTTTTTGGTGTTATGTCAATTTCACTCCCACCAAACACCTGTTGTTCAGCTTCTCGCCAACGATCATGCTCATTTGCTGTTTGTTGGGCAGTTGTTTGAAAATGAGGTTGTTGCGGTATTTGCTCGTTTTGATACCAAGAAGCTTTAAACGCCCCCCATGGCTTTTGGCGCTTCAAACAGTATTCAATCGCTTGAACCATGGTTAATTTTGTTTTACCGATCTCAGTGACCAGGCTTTCAAATGCATTCTTGGTATTTACAGCCTGCTTTGCTTTTCGTACTTGCAAGAACTCAGTTGCCAATTCATCACTAACACCTAATTTTTTTAATTCAGTTTTAAAATTAAATTTAGGCGAAGCCGTTTTTGTTTCCGATTCGGGTAATAAGTTTTCAGGTTTCAGTAAGAGGGAATCAGGAATCAGGTTAAGGGAATCAGCACGATCACTTCCGTTCTCATCGTGATTAATCTCGATATTTCCTAAGTCCTTAGTAAACTTTGGGTTTTCTTCATCCTTTTGATCTATGTCTGGAAGTTCCGAACCTTTCTCTCTTTCATTCTTGTGAGGGTTCTGATGTTTCTCAAAATTGATCACTTTTATGTATTGTTGACCTTGAACGGAATAGATCGCGATAAATCCAGATTTTTCTAGATTAATCGTGAGCTCTTCGATATTGCATTCGTCGTAAGGAAGCAACTGTACTTTTAAACGTTTTGGCTTGTATTCAAAACACCCTTTATGATCTGCTACTGTCCACATACCTATAAACAAGAGGCGAGCCAAAGGATCTAGTTCGCTTAGTTCATCATTGGTAAAGAACGAGGGTTTTATATTCCTTGCTCTAGCCATTACTCACCTCATATGCTAAATTTGTCATATTCTTCTCACATCAATTCATTGGTGTGGCAATAAGGCTCAACTGGTCGCGCAGTTGGGCTTTTTTTGTGCCTGTGGTTTTTGTTGGGGTGACATCAATCAATTTCGGGGAAGCTGTTAATTCAAAATCAAAGCTTTCTCTCATATCTCTTGTATCTGTGGTCAAATCGAACTCAGCTTGTAGACAATTAAGTAATTCCTGAACCTCTTGGATTATGTCTATGCCTGCATTTCTCATTAGCTCTGATAGCGATAACTTTCGTGACCTCGCTATTCGTTCCAATCTGATCTTTTCGACATCCGTGCATTTAAACGTGATGCTCTCAGTTAGTTTTTCTGACATGGGAGCACCTATTACAAAAAAATGTCAGGGCGTAAGTCTGCCAATAGAACAACACCCTTACTTTTTTCATTTATTTTTTTTGAGAGTGTCGCAGAAACACTACCACCATATGCAATCTGCAAAAGGTTTCCTGGTGTAGTTCCGCAACTTGAAGCAAATTCATTAAGGTCATCTTCAGATTTTTTCTTAAGGTATTTAAGAAGGCTTAATACGTGACCTTTTGAATTTGATTGGTTTTTTAAAACTAATGTAGCTCCCATGGCTATCTCCTAAATCACATACAGAATAATTTAGTATTTTACTAAAGTAATTGCAAGCACGATTTAGCTTTTTACACATTCTGTTTTTTAGTTTTTTACTATTAAATTGCAATTATGAATATTTCAGACATTAGAAGAACCAAACTTCTTCAGCTTATCGAACAAAAAGCGAACGGCTCTCAAAAAGATTTTGCCGCAATGGTGGGTACTGCTCCTGCTTATTTAAGTCAGATCATAAATGGAACTATTGGGCAGAATGGTAAACCAGCCTCCTTGGGCAATCCTTTAGCCAGAAAGATTGAAAAAAAACTAGGCTTAGAGGATGGCTATATGGATCGAGAAAATAGCGACCTTACAAAAGAAGATATCAATGTTGACTATTCAAAAAAATACTCAATAGAGGGCAGATTAGTACCAGTTATCTCATGGGTTGCAGCTGGGAGTATTTCACCAATTGAAACTGTTCTACGGGATACAATTGTTGATGAGTACCTGCCACCTAACACGAAATGTGGGAAAAATGGGTATGGTTTAAAAGTTACAGGAAACTCCATGCTCCCTAGATTTGAGCCAGGTGATCGCATTTATGTTAACCCTGATGTACAGGCTTTTGATTTAATAACTGGCGACTTGGTTATCGTCGCGTATCTTGGAGATACCGAGGCAACTTTTAAGAAAATTATTATTGAGGGTAATCAAAAGTATTTAGAGCCACTCAATCCAGATTGGCCAGAAAAAATCATTAAACTCACTGACGACTCAAGGCTTGTAGGCAAAGTTGTTGGTTTATACAGGGATATATAATGCGAATTTTTCACATGCTCTGGCTTCCTTTTGCATACTGGTTTTCCCCATATAAGTTGGCTAATAATGCCCTTAGGGGAACCTTAAAGAAATATGGTGTTGATTTAAATAAAATCCCTAATTCTCTTACGCAGGAGCTTTCGAGCTCCATTATTAATAATCAAAAAGTATTTGATAAAAATAAAAGTGCCCTCCAAAAGCTGTATGATCTCCAGTTGCTAACAGATCACAATGCTTTAACAATGAAAAAAATTATAAATCATGAGTTTAAGTATGATTTTGAATTTACACCTGAGGTGGAACATATAAAAAATATAATGTTGAAACATGCCATAAAAAGATTTTGAAAATATTAAATCCCACTCTGTGTGGGATTTTTTTGTTTTGCCATTCAATAAATTAGTATAAAACTAAATGAAATATTAAGAATTTTGCTAAAAATAGTATTGTACTAAATTTAGTATTTTGCTAAATTAATCTCACACCTACAAAAAAAGCCCCTGACATTCGACCGACGGGGGCTTTTACTCAAAGAGTGAGATAAGTATGAATGCAAAACTAAACGAGATCAAGTCAAACATGCTTGTAGGCACAGGTGTTATAGCCCTATTAGCCTCAGCACTTGTTTTAGATCCAACTCAACCAAAACAACAAGTCGTTACAGCTCCTTTCGTTATTGACGAAATATCAGAATCCAATGCTGTTGTTCATACAGCTAATCATGAATTCACTTTAGAAATCGAATTTGATGCACGTTATTTCAAAGATGGAAACGGATTTGAATCAGGTCGTGACGCTGAATTAAATCAAATCAAAGAAATCACAGTGTTCAATGAAGATGGTCAAACAGAAAATTATTATTTAGATCAATCGGATGTGAGCATCTTAGCAAATCAACTTGAATCAGAATTACGTGACCGCCTTTAAGCGGTCACTTGGAGTACATCATGGTTCTATATGTCGATTACATCATTTGTCAGGGTTGCGGTAGATCAGTGACCAATAAGAAAAACTCATTAATTAATGACGGTGTGTTCTTTCTATGCACATGCGGTTGTTTCAAGAAAATTGGAAATTAGGAGAAGAAGATGAATGCACCAGTAAAAACAGAAAATCAAATAGCTGAACATGATCCTAAGTCAATCAAGGCTTATGTTTCAGATTTAACAATTCGTAAGAAATTTGAGGAGGTGTTAGGCAAGAAAACTCAAGGATTCTTAGCTTCTGTTATGCAAGTAGCCAATCAACCGCAGTTAAAAAATGCGGTACCAGCAACAGTGATTAATGCTGCAATGATGGCTGCAACGCTTGATTTGCCAATAAATAACAATCTGGGTTTTGCCTACATTGTTCCATACAAGCGCAAATTTAAAGATGGTCAAGGTCGTTGGCAAGAAAGCAATGAAGCTCAATTTCAAATGGGTTACAAAGGATTTATTCAATTAGCTCAACGCTCTGGACAATTTAGCCGTATTGCAGCAACACCAGTTTATGAAGGTCAATTGATTTCAGCAAATCCCCTGCTCGGTTATGAGTTTGACTGGACTGTTGAGAATAAAGGGGAAGCAATTGGCTATGTAGCGTTCTTTAAATTGCTTAACGGGTTTACTGCTGAGCTTTATATGAGCAAGGCTGAAATAAACAAACATGCAGGACGCTATAGCCAGTCTTTTAAATATGGTTCTGGTGTATGGAAAGATAACTTTGAGGCTATGGCACTTAAGACAGTAACCAAGCTTCTGTTGTCAAAGCAAGCACCGCTTTCAATTGATATGCAAACTGCTCAACTTGCAGATCAAGCAATTGTTCGTGATGTTGAATCAAATGATTTTGAATATATTGATCACAATGAATCTGTTGCAAATCTTGAAGCGCCAAGTCAATCGCTTTCAAATGAAGAGTTTCAAAGTATCAAATCATCAATTGCCAGTGGTGATTTAGATAAATCATTTGTTTTGAGTGGTGAAGCTGGTTATGTGCTTTCAGTTGAGCAACATCAAGAATTGGCGGGGGTTTGACATGTTAAAAGTACATCCCCACGCCCTCCACAGAATTATGGGTGAGCCAAAATCTATAGATCCAGTTTTAGTTACTTCAGAAGTAGCTGAAATTATGAAACGCACAAAACGTACAGATGAGGAAAAGGCACTCATTCAAGATTTAAAGAATCACACACTTTCAGAAGGTGCTAAAACTGCTATTGAGGAATGGGTGATTGAGCGTGTTTATGGCTTTAAAGACTTTCAGGGCAATAAGTACACCGAGAAAGGCTTAACGCTTGAAGATCATGCCATTAAATCGGTTCAAATGAATAGTTTATTCACTATGGGTGAATACATTCATATGAAAAAAAATGAAAGAACTATAGAGAATAATTGGCTTGTTGGTACACCAGACATTATTAATCTTGACCATGGACGAGATACTAAGTGTTCATGGTCAGGTGTTCAACACCCTTGGTCTATTCGTAAAGCAGAAAAGAAAATGAGTGAATACGGCTACGAATGGCAAAACCGTGGATACATGATGCTTACTAAAAAGCCTAAATGGTTCACCGACTTTGTTCTACTCCCTACTCCCGAGAATCTAATCTATGGAGAAGATCAAAGAGAACAACAGGTTATTTTAGTTAATCAAATCCCTTTGAAAAAGCGCATCACTTCAATTTGCATTGAAAGAAACCTTGAGATTGAAGAGTTGATCAAAATCAAATGCTCTGCTGCTCAAGTTTATGCAAATAGCTTTGCAATGGAAATTGGTGTGTACAAGGAGTTTGCAGCATGACCCTCTTAAAACTTTACTCAACTTTAATGGCGTGGTGGTTGTGATGGAGAACCTTAAAAACATTCTTCAATTCGCTTTTGTATGCATCTTTATTCTTTACACGTTTAATTTTGCGAGAGATTTGATTCTCAAAAATAAAAATTTTGAAGCAGTAATTGAGTGGGTTTCTCGGGGTTATTGCTTTGGAATCGGGCTTTTCATGGCTGTAGGGTTGCTTATTTTAATTATTAATATTTTTCAAAAATAAGGTGGTTGTGATGGAAAAACAAATCAAAATTCAAGACATTGATATCAACACAACACCGGGTGTGATTGCTCAAGATGTATTTAAAAAGGCTATTTCACCAGTTATCGGAGTCTTGGAAAAACAAGGTCGTGAATCGGTAAAAGAGTTCACCTTCTGTTCAATGTGGCTAGCAATGGGTTTGTATACAAATAATTTAAGCACTTCGGACGCAGAGAAAGCATTAAATCATGCAACCTCAAACGTGATTAAAGAGCTTAAGAAAATGCGAGGTGAAGTTTGATGGAAATTCGCATAGGCAAAGAATGGGTAATTTTCACATCTAAAAATGGCTCAAATATCATTTTAGCTAAAGTTCCTGAGCAATTACAGGATTCAGAAGATCCAATTGACCCTTTAAAAATTGGTCAAAAGTATTACTACTCAACGATATTTGGAGCAATTCAAGGTGTTTTCAAATTAGGTATTCATGACAGTGAAGCAAGATCATTTTTAGATCTTGAACAAGAAATTATGCGAGTCGCTCAATTATGCGAATCAGCATTTAAATAATTCGAGCAAAAATCTGCGCATTATCATCAAAAAATTAGGATTTTGCGCAGAAAAATGCACATAGGTGATGAGATGAAAAATAAAGAAAACAAATCAGATTTACGTTTTGAGCAAGAAGATGATGCAGTTTGGGTGTTTAGTGGTGGTAGTCATCAAGGCACTGAAATTAGTCATTTAATTACTTCTCACATTGATGATTACAATGAAGATGATGTACGTCTAATTTGTCATTATGCAGCGAATGAAATTGATCGACTTAGAGCAAAGTTAGCTAAAGCCACCCCTGAAGTTTTAGATGCCCCTGCTCGTGTAGGCGGTGGAGTATTCCGTGAAGGTGTGAAGTGGAAAACCGTTATTGAATCTGCTCAACGACTTTATGAGTACTCAAAAGATGAAATTAAACCAATAGTTAGCCCTGCTGATATGTTGAAAATTGCTAATGGTGAATTGGTTTTGGTGCCGAAAGAAGCAACCAAAGAAATGATTGAACGTGGATATGAAGCTCATGATTGTTTCTTCACTTTAGGCTCAGTAAGAAATGTATGGGATGCAATGATCGAAGCACAGGAGCAAAGTCATGAGCACTAGAAAAATTAAATCCGCTCTTATTAAGAAAGGCATCCCTTTTATAAATATTGAATGGGTGCGCGGTAATTCTGAATGTGAAAGTGAATGGTTTATTGAATTCACAGAAGGTACCAAACAAGACCTATTTGAAGCATCAAAAAAAGAGGGCAAAGGAGAACTGACAACAGATCACTTCAATTACCCGGGCGGAAATGCTGAGACTGTAATGGAGTTTATAGATGAGTTACCAAGCCTAAAAGGAGCAAAGTCATGACTGATCAAAAAGTCAAAACATGCCCATTTTGCAAAGTGCATGAGGAAGATGTTGAGGGATGTGTTTATCCATATTATGGATTAGCGCCTCATATTCACACTAAGCCAATTGGCGGTACCGAATTTTTAGATAAACCCTATCCATCTAATTTTAGTCCTGATGGTGATGGTATGGGTGTTTACACTCACTGCCTTTATTGTGGTGGTGATGGAACTGTGGAAGGTGTGGTTTTAGAAAAGGAGGAAGGTTGATGGAAATTGATCGTCGTGTCCGAGCGAAAGAATTTATGCAACTTCTTTCAATTAAAAAGGATGCATTTTATAATAAAGTGAAATTAGGTGAGATTGAACAACCAGTGCGAATCAATAAGAAAGATGTATTTTGGCATGAATCTTATGTGAAGCAGAAAGTTGAAGAACATAAGCCTGAAAAAGTTATAGCCTGCTCATAGCAGGCTTTATTTTAAGTATTGATTTTTTAAAAACGGGTAACATAACGGGTAATTAATCATTGTATTTAAATTATAATTATAAAAAACAAATACTTAAATTAATAATATGTATTTGCAATTAAAATATTCACTCAAAAACTTCTCTTAATAACAGTATGAATTCATGATTTCTTTATCTAACAATGTATCAATTTATTTTAAAACATACACTGAATTGTATAACACTCAATGCTTATGACTTAAAGTCTCCATTCCTACAAATCTGTTGTTAAAAAGAAATCCTTCTTGAAATTATAGACCAAGTCATTTAACGCGCTCACTTAGAGCAATTAATTTCTCAATCAGGTCATTTTAAAAATATCAAGTCTCGGCACATTCAGGTCATCAACTTATTCATATATCTTCTAAAGGTTATCTTGATACCCGTTAATCAATTACCACCCAATTTCACATAAATTATGTCATGACTGTTGAGTAATTTAATACAAATTTATTCAGCAATTATATATAGTTACTCACTCAACTTTAAATTAAATTTGTGACTAAAAAGATGATTACACGTTCTCTTACTCGTACAGTTTCTATTGCATTCATCACACTTTGCACACACACTGCATTTGCAGAAGGCTTAACCACTCAAGAGGCTGATCTCTTAGCCAAAGAAGATATTGCAGCTACACAGGTACTTGCTGAAGTCTGCCCGTCACTGATTGGAAATAATGCTACATTCCAAAGTAAGATTGATACATTAACTCAAACTTTATTGAAAGATTTATCTAAGACAACGACTTTAGACCAACTTAAACTAGATCCTGAATATCAATCGGTTTTTAAAGAAGCACAAGCAAATGCCAAAGAAGTAGACCAAGCCGAACACAAAGCTGTCTGTAATGATGTACTTGAACTCAAGCACTAAAAATAAAAATGAGGATAAGAGATGTTAAAAGCATTTTTTTAACATCTTTTTAAAATACTCTTTTGCGAAAAATTCAAATAAATCTACAACATCAATACATTTTATCTATATTTTTGACTGTTTTTACGTTTACTCTATGCCTCTTGTTAAGAGAAATAATTGATTAGGTCCATCATGCGTATGACTTTAAAAATGCTTACATTAAGCCTTGTTTCAGCCAGTGGTTTATTTATGACTCATGCTTTTGCAGCATCTAAAGACGCAGCTTCGCATGAACAGAATATTGAAGTCACACAACAACAAGTCTCTAAAGAAGAACTTGCCGCAATTTATGTACTTTCTGATATTTGCCCGAGCTTGATTAAAACTGATGCTGCATTTGATAAAGGTTTCAATCACTTATTGAAAGATTACATGCCAAATGACAAGAACCCGAAAGAAGCTTTAAAAACTTTAGCCAAACAAAAGGATTTTCAACGTGCTTTGAAAGAAGCCAAAGCTGATGCCAAGAAAGCTGGAGATACTGAAAATACTGCGATTTGTAACGACATTAGTCGCTATGGTGCATAATCGTGGTGCAATTTATTAGACAAATAATGAAATAGTTACAATAAGTAAGAAATAAGCCGACTTTCTGTATAGAAGTCGGCTTTGCTTTGTCCTAAAATGCTAGCCTGTTTGTGCTCATATAACGATTGGAACGACCTAGAATGACCCCAAAAAGCGCCATTGCTGCATTATTACTTTTACCTTCATTTTCTTATGCAGCAACCGTCTTAACAACTCCGCCAGAATTAAATAATAAATCTTACGTCTTAATGGACTATGAGACAGGTCAAATTCTTGCTTCGAAGAATGAAAATGAAAAACTAGCACCTGCTTCGATGACCAAAATGATGACCAGTTACATCATTGAGCAAAAACTCCTCAAAGGTGAACTGACTGAAAATGAAAAAGTTCGCATGAATGAGTCAGCTTGGTGTCGAGGAAGTAGCACTGAATCTTGTATGTATGTTCCGCTCAATGGTACTGCAACAGTTTTAGAAATGTTACGCGGTATTATTATCCAATCGGGTAATGATGCTTCCAAAGCGATGGCTGAACACATTTCTGGCAATGAAGGTTCATTTGCTTATGTCATGAATCAAGAAGCTAAACGTGTCGGCATGACCAATACTCACTTCATCAATGCAACAGGTATGCCTGCTGACGGTCATTACTCCACTGCAAAAGATATGGCTGTTTTAGCCAAACATATCATTCATGACAGCTCAAAATACTACCCAATTTATTCTGAAAAAGAATTTACCTTTAATGGTATCAAACAAGGTAACCGCAATGCCTTACTTTATACCGACCCAAGTGTGGATGGTTTAAAAACAGGTCACACCAATGAAGCTGGTTTCTGTTTAACCACTTCTTCTAAACGTGGTCCAATGCGTTTGATTTCTGTGATTTTTGGTGCACCATCAATGAATGAGCGTGCCAATCAAACACGCTCACTGCTTTCTTGGGGATATTCAAACTTTGAAACTGTGAGTGTTCATCCTGCAAATCAAGTTCTTGCTAAAGCTAAAGTTTATTTTGGTAAAGAAAATGATGTTCAAATTGGTTTAGCTGAAAACTTCAATGTGACTATGCCAAAAGGTCAGGCGAATGCGATCAAAACTCAAATCACTGTCCAACCGAACTTAAATGCACCTTTAAAACAAGGTCAGGTTGTCGGAAAACTAACAGCGACTTTAGATGGTAAAGTTATTGCAGATAAGCCTTTAGTGGCATTAAAAGCAGTGGAAGAAGCAGGTTTCTTCTCTCGATTGATTGATCACATCAAAATGTTCTTTAGCAACTTATTTTAATTTATTTGTGAAAGTCTAATTCAACTTTACTGATTAGACTAAAGCACAGGCATCCTGATCGAAGATTAGGATGCCTTTTTATTTTATACTGTGATGACGGTTTTTAAGTTTTAAGCTTTGATAAGGACGCCAACATGAAAAAGAATATCCGTACGTATTTACAACATCATCCTAAAATTGACTCGACCTGCTACATTGATGATTTATCTGTGATAATCGGTGAAGTCAGTTTAGCTGAAAATGTTTCGGTATGGCCTTTTGCTGTAATTCGTGGTGATGTTAATCACATTAAAATTGGTCGAAATTCCAATGTGCAAGACCATTGCATGCTACACGTCAGCCATAAAAATGATGCAAAACCTAATGGTTCACCATTGATCATTGGTGAAGATGTCACTATTGGACATCATGTAACCTTACATGGCTGCCAAATAGGCAATCGAGTTCTCGTTGGAATCAACAGTATTGTGCTGGATGATGTGATCATCGAAGATGACGTAATGATTGGTGCAGGCTCATTGGTTCCACCACGTAAACGCTTAGAAAGCGGCTATTTATATGTAGGCAGTCCTGTACAAAAAGTGCGCCCATTAACAGACAAAGAAAAAGAATTTTTACCTTATTCTGCAAGGCATTATGTGAAAGTAGCGAACAATTATATTGATGAATTGAATCAAAACTAAACCAAGCCCCATGCTTTATTAAAAGATTTATATTTTTAATAAAGCAAAATTTGAAATTTAATTGAGTGAGTATGATTGCTCTAGGCGTCTATTTAAAAGATCTCAAAATGAAAATAATATTCACAGCTAGATGGGTTATCACAATGATCACAGCAATGTTAAGTTGAGTATAAATAAGTTCTATTTTCTAAATGCTCTTTTAAGTTCCTGAAAACACTTGGCTAAAGTGCCCATCAATGACCTCTATTGCTGGACAAAAATCGCTTAGACACCGAGAACTAAAAATGAGAGAGATAGAAATCTTATTCGAAATAAGATCATACTATTCATCTGTGACTTCAATTTGTTCAAGATTTAAATCATCCCAAATCTGATGTTCAGATAAATAAATCCCAGCATCTTTAAAAAAATCATCCATATCCCTTAAAGCGCTTTGTTTTAAGCTAAGTTGATTCTCTAAAAAGCCAATCATAGCTTGTGTTTGTATGTGTAAAATACCTTATTTTTGCCCTAACTATAAGCTCTACTTGCGCTGAAAATACTCGCTTTCCAATCCACCAAGCCAATACGTTAGATATTTCATTTTTCCAAAAACTGGAAATTCTTGTATATTTGTATGTGAAAAAATCGAAACTCATTTATAACCACATAATTTTCAATATTATTTTTAACGTGACACGTCGAGGAAATTTCCAAATATCCAGATAAATGGGTTTTAATTTCAGCTAAATCAAGTGAAATTAAAACCCAATTTGATCAATATAAAGTGCTTATTCATTCACTTTATAGTATTTACTTAACTCTTCAAACACAGGCGCTTTCACATTATCTTTCACGATATAACGTTTAATTACACCCTGATCTGTATGAATTTCCATAAAGACATTTTCTGAGCCTCTGAAATCAACCATCATATTCACAGGAACTAAAACACTGTTACGTGAACGATTGGCTTTAAATGCAAAATCAATTTCAGTAGGTCCAATCACATTGAATGAATGACTTTTCACCCCATCACTAAATACAACTTTTTCAATATTATATTTGGTGTATGCGCTGTTTAAACTCAGTTTAACTTTTAGAATGTCTTTATGTGCTTCGTTCCATGCCACTGTCACAATCGGGCAAATTTCACTTGGCTGACAGATTAATAAGCCTTGAGTACCCACATTTGAATTCGCATTATTAGGATTTGAAGCACATCCTGCGATAAGCAATGCACTTAAAGGAATGTACCAAAGTTTCTTCATCATGTTTTTTATATCCTATTGGATGCCCAGAAATTGGAATGGTTGAGCGACCTTAAAAGAAGAATTAGCCTTACCTGCATACACTTTCGCTTGGTCAGCACCCAACTCAAGCTTTCTGGTTTGACCATCTTTAAAATCAATCTCCTTTAAGTCTACCCAAAAAACATTAGGTGATACAGCAGATTCAAAGAAATATAGTCCTCGTTTATGATCTACAACGGTTCGCCAGCGTGTAGAAGAAATATTCGGCTCCTCTTCAGTATTGAGTCCAAAAGGAACTGAGGTATTACGTATCACACTAAATACGCTGGCTAATGAATGTTCCGGAGAGGCATTTTTAGGAATGGCATTGATATAAAACGATGCTCTTGCAAATCGATCTGCAGCACGATTTGTCCCTGGTAACATCGTGGTTCCACCAATCTGTTTCCAGTAAGTATTCAATGCAAGCTGTTGATCAAAGGTAGGAGAGTTCGTCATGACTTGATATTGACGATTATGATGAATGACTTGCTTACCGCCAATATATTCTATAATGGCACTGTCACCAGTCGAATCAGAAATAGATAAATGTAGCGTTGCTAAACGTTTCTCTCCTGGCACTTGATCTGTGACAATCATGAATGGCTCTTTTTCTAAGGCTTGTATCGCTTCATTAACTGTTGCGTAGTTATCCAATACATACTGCGCCCATAGTGAAATACTGAGCGGTGGTTTTTTATTGTTTTTTACATCTGGATATTCCGACTCCACCAACCACAGCAAATTTGCTACTAACCCTTTTTCATTGACGCCATCAGTTGTAGAAATATCATACCCAGTAGCCACAACACTGCCATATTTCGATGTCCACTGAATTGACTTTGGTCCAGCCATTCCAGTGCGTTTAACATTATTCGGTAAAATCCATAGATTTGTTCCAACATCGCTTTTCCAATCCATCGAACGTGCTGTCATCACATCATTATTGCCAAGATACACAACACGAGTACATGCAGTTGCCACCTCAGCAGCGACCAAAAGCCCTGCTGCAAACAACACTTTTTTTATTGCCTTATTCATGATTAAACCCTCTTAGAAAATTGGTAGATTGATCCCTATCACAGGACCTTGCTGACGAACATCCCAGTGAAAATTATTCGATTTATGATCTTGTTCAAAGTAACGATAGCCTGCGCGTAAATTGAAATTTCGATGAAAAACAGGAATCCGATAACCTAGATATGCATGTGCAACAGTGGTGTTTTCAGTGCCAACTGTGAATTCTGCTGCTAAATTCCAAGGCGAGTCGAAATTGTATTTAAATCGTGATCCCCAAAAAAACTCTGTCCACTTTGCATCTGCTGCCAGTGTTTGATTAAACGCTCCAAGTGTTGCTTCTGCCTGAGTTCGATGTAAACCAAGTGTAGGTTCTACAATAAACTTTGCCTGTTGATGCGATGTTGTTTCGGTTGAGACATAGGCTTGATAATACACCCCGTAACTACTTTGATTGAGCTTAGTGCTCAATGCGATGGGGATATTGATTGCGCTTTTTTCCTGAGATGTTTTGACATACTGGTGATCTGCATAAAGCCCCCAGTTGCCTTTACTCAAATCCACATGCCCCATAAAGGATTGATCAAGCGCCTTGACTGTTTCTTTAAATGGCTGATCGATATCGTATTTTATTTTACCTTTTTGGATATTCCCATCCACATCTGCAGCAAATACATAGAGATTAAGATTAAATTTTACAGGTCCTTGAAATGTATCTGAGAAAGTGTCAGCCAGTGTTGCTTGATTTAAAAGCAAACCGATCAGAAAAAATAAGTATTTGTTTGTTTTCATCAATACCCTCTTTATAGATATTTTTTATCATGTGTTTTAATAAGCATTGCGCTTAAATATGAACCTTAATCACATAAAAAATCAAGGGAATTAAGTATTAAAAATAAATAATCGAATAAAATTTAGTTTATTTCCACTGATAATATTTTAAAATAAAAATATAAATTAATAACTTACAATAAAAAGGTCATGAAAAATATTTTTACCAACTATAAACCCCTAAAAATAAAATAACTTTTTAATTAATTTTTACAGTGAATTTATTAAATTAAACAATACTCTTGATGACATTCAATGTTCAGCTCATCTCGGTGCTTATATTGAAATAAGTCATACATTACCAATCAATAAATTCGTCCAATTGGAGTGATATACTTTATCCCATTGCTCAAAGAAAAAGCCTTGAACATAGCCACCAAGCTGAAAATTTTGTAGAATAATGCTTTATCTCCCATGGTGCTGATTATGAGCTCTTGGTCTCCACATGTAACTGTCGCAACTGTTGTTGAAAAAGATGGAAAATTCCTGTTTGTAGAAGAACATACAGAAGGTGTTAGTCATACTGTTTTTAACCAGCCTGCTGGGCATGTAGAGCGCGATGAAACCATTATTCAAGCTGCTATACGTGAAACAATGGAAGAAACAGGATATGCGATTGAAGTTGATTCTCTAGTTGGCATCTATACCTACACTCCACCCATGTTTCCAGATCGTACTTATTTTAGATTCTGCTTCTTAGCCCATATCACAGAATACTTCCCTGATGCTCAACTTGATACTGGAATTATTGGTCCGCAATGGATGAGCCTTGAAGAATTACTTGATTCTGCACGTGCCAGAAGCCCTCTTGTGATTAAAGCTGTACAAGACGCATTATCTGGGCAAAAATACCCACTTTCGCTCATCTATGAGCACCAAAACTCTCCTTTAATTTCAAACTTGGATGCCTAATCCTATGCAACAACGTGTCATCGTCGGTATGTCTGGTGGTGTAGATTCATCTGTTTCTGCTGCGCTTTTACTTCAACAAGGATATCAAGTTGAAGGTCTTTTCATGAAAAATTGGGAAGAAGATGATGGTACGGAATACTGCACAGCTATGGAAGATCTTGCTGATGCACAAGCGGTCTGTGACAAAATTGGCATCAAATTACATACTGCCAACTTTGCCATGGAATATTGGGATCGTGTTTTTGAGCACTTTTTAGCGGAATACGCTGCTGGTCGTACCCCGAATCCAGATATTTTATGCAATAAAGAAATTAAATTTCGTGCCTTCCTCGACCACGCTGTAAGCTTAGGTGCTGATTTTATTGCGACTGGACATTATTGCCGTCGTGGAGAAACAGCGACCAATAGTAAAGGCGATCAATATGCACCTTTACTCCGTGGTGTAGATAACAATAAAGACCAAACTTATTTCCTGCATGCAGTTCATGGTCGTGAAATCAATAAAACATTATTCCCTGTGGGTGAGATTGAAAAGCCTCAAGTCCGCAAGATTGCTGAAGAACTTGGTTTGGTAACTGCAAAGAAAAAAGATTCAACAGGTATTTGTTTCATTGGTGAACGCCGTTTTAATGACTTCTTAAAACAATATTTGCCTGCACAACCGGGAAAAATTGTTTTAGATTCTGGAAAAGAGGTTGGTGATCATCACGGCTTAATGTACTATACGCTCGGTCAACGAGGTGGTATTGGTCTTGGTGGATTAAAAGGTGCCGAAGAAGGCGCTTGGTTTGTTCTACATAAGGACCTTGAAGGCAATCGTCTTGTCGTTGGTCAAGGTCACGAACATCCATTGATGCAAAGCACGATTTTATGGTCTGAAGCAATTGATTGGGTTGCTGGAGAGCAAGAGATTTCTGAATCAGGTTTCCGATGCACGGCAAAAACTCGATACCGCCAACCAGATCAAGCATGTACAATTTATAAAGACAGCAATACACCAAGTGGTGTACGTGTCGAATTTGATGAACCACAACGTGCCGTTACACCGGGACAAAGTGTTGTTTTTTATGTTGATGAAGTTTGTTTAGGTGGTGGGGTGATTCATCATACCAATGCACCAAAACCAGACTTTATCGAGTCATGATTAAACATTATTTAAAGGAATTTAGGCATGGTTGAGTTGCCCTTTCAACAGCCTCAGACTTTGAATCAACGCCAAAATCGAGCTTTGGCGTTAGCGGCTGTGTTTCAAGCAACACAGCTGACCCATATGACGGCTATGACTGGTCGTCAAAGCATCGGGGAAAGTGGCAATTTTTATTTTGAACAATTGATTAAAGCCAGTCTCAATATACGCCCTTCAGACAATCAGTCTGGTCAAACCTTAGATTTTTTTAATCAATTGGCTGATATTTCTTTAGGTTTAAAGGCATTAGAAAGCAGCATCACTCAGCCCTTTTCCACCTCACCAAAATCCAGAATTCCCAAGTTAGCCAGTGCAAAACTGCCAATGTCATATGCAATGTCATTGTTAGCATTAGAAAAAAAAGTCTATAGCAACCCAAAATTCGTTGAAATTATTCATCAATCCCAGCAAAAAATTTTAAAACAGTTGTCCTTCTTCGATAATAACTACTTACACCCGAGTATTATTGCCAACTTAGCACAAGCATATGTCGACACTGCTGGTCAAATTAATCCAAGAATTTTAGTGCGGGGTAATGCAGAAGCATTTAAAGATACTGCACACACCAATCGTATTCGCGCAAGTTTATTTACAGGTTTACAGATGGCTCACCTATGGCGTCAATTAGGTGGTAGTTCATGGAATATGATCTTTAGCAAACGTAAACTTCTTCAAGATATTCAGGATCTTGCTCGATTACAATATCAGGTTGTGTAATTTGATATTGATCGAGTTTCGGTTTTACACAGGGTCATGTTGATATTTTATAGATGGTTTTAACATTGAGTATTTGTAAAATATAAATATGACCTATATTCCAAAGTTTAAGGAATCTTTATGAACGCTTTAACCGCACTTTCTCCATTAGATGGACGCTATGCAAGTAAATGTGATGCTTTGCGCCCTTACCTCTCTGAGTTTGGTTTAATCCATGCTCGTGTGACTGTTGAAGTGCGTTGGTTACAAGCGCTTGCAAACCGTCCTGAAATCACCGAAGTGCCTGCTTTCTCAACTGAAACAAACAATGCTTTAGATGCAATTGTGGCTCAATTTTCTGAACAAGATGCAAATCGCATTAAAGAAATCGAGCGCACAACCAATCATGATGTAAAAGCAGTTGAATACTTCCTTAAAGAAAAAATTGCACATATTGATGAACTTAAAAATGCGGGCGAATTCATTCACTTTGCATGCACATCAGAAGACATTAACAACCTTTCTCACGCATTAATGCTAAAAAATGGTCGTGATGTTTTAGTGGCTTCAATGCAACAAATTGTTGATTCAATCGTAGATTTGGCTGAGAAACACGCTGAACAACCGATGTTATCGCGTACCCATGGTCAAACAGCTAGCCCAACAACTTTGGGTAAAGAAATGGCGAATGTTGCATATCGTTTAGCGCGTCAGATCAAACAATTTAATCAAGTTGAATTGCTCGGTAAAATTAACGGTGCTGTAGGTAACTACAATGCACATTACTCTGCATACCCTGAAATCAACTGGCCTGCACATGCTCAAACTTTTGTTGAGTCATTAGGCTTAACATTCAACCCATATACAACCCAAATCGAACCTCACGATTATATTGCTGAATTATTTGATGCTTTACGTCGCTTCAACACAATTTTGATCGACTTTAACCGTGACGTATGGGGTTATATCTCACTCGGTTTCTTCAAACAACGTTTGAAAGAAGGTGAAGTTGGTTCTTCGACTATGCCACATAAAGTAAACCCGATTGATTTTGAAAACTCTGAAGGTAACTTGGGTATTGCAAATGCGGTATTGGCGCATTTGGGTGAAAAACTTCCTATTTCTCGCTGGCAGCGTGACCTTACTGACTCTACAGTGCTGCGTAACATGGGTGTTGGTTTAGCACAAAGCTTAATCGCATTTGAAGCATGCTTAAAAGGTATTGGTAAACTTGAATTAAATGCTACTCGTTTAAATGAAGATCTTGATCATGCTCAAGAAGTATTGGCTGAACCAATTCAAACAGTTATGCGTCGTTATGCAGTTGAAAAACCTTATGAAAAATTAAAAGCATTGACGCGTGGTCAAGCAATGACACGCGATATGATGGTCAACTTTGTCAATGGTACTGAGCTTGAAGCTGTACCTGCTGCTGATCGTGCGCGTTTAGCTGAAATGACCCCAGCAACTTATACTGGTAATGCTGCTGATCAAGCGAAGCAAATTAAAGATCTCATCGCTAAAATCTAAGATTTGTAATCCTTTTTTAGTCATAAAAATGCGAAGCTAAAGCTTCGCATTTTTTTTGCATTTTGATTACAATGCGCATTAATAATTTTTAGAAAACAATATAATGATCTACCACTCTTTAACCCCAAAACACTGGCTAGTACTGGCAGTTCTAGCAATTGCCATTATTTTGGCAAGTATCAATCCATTAGAATATCCGTCCTACATGTTGCATCAAATTGGTACGGTGCTGATGTTGCTTGCTTTATTCTTCTGTTTAAAGAAAATTGGACTGAGTTTTTCCTCATTTCTACTCTATATCTTATTTCTGATCATTCATGTCATCGCTGCTCATTATCTTTATTCCTATGTGCCGTATAATGATTGGTCAATCCAATATTTACACTTTGACCTTAACCAAGCCATGGGATGGTCACGCAATATGTTTGATCGCTTTGTACATTTTTTTTATGGCTTGTTTCTCTACCCATTTTTCTATCGCCTTTTCCAAGTCTGGCTACCAAATTTAAAACCAAGCGTTTTATTCATTCTGGTGATTCAATTTGTCATGGCAACCAGCTTATTTTATGAATGGATTGAATGGTGGTTGGCAATTGGTTTATCCCCAGAAGAAGCTGAAAACTATAATGGACAACAAGGCGATGTTTGGGATGCACATAAAGACATGTTCTTAGCAACAATCGGTGCAATTATTACAGGATTGCTAAGTCTAAAAACCAACAAACAAAATTAAGATCACTTTTAAGACTGCATATATTCACCAAATGTTAACGGTTTGGTGAATATCAGTTAATCTAAGATTTATTTAGATTTTCTTTATTTGCCAAAATATCTGGCAAGCTTCTCTCGATCCAACCAATCACATAACTTATTTTTTCAGCGGCTTGTGCACCCAAAATCGTCAATTGATACTCAACCTTTGGCGGAACTTCAGGATAAACCGTACGTAAAATAAATCCATCTTGTTCCAATACCCGTAAAGTTTGTGCCAGCATTTTTTCACTAATACCTTCAATACGGTTGCGCAACTCACTAAATCGTTGCACACCATCACTTAAACACCGCAGAACTAACACAGACCACTTACTGGTTAAATGCTCCAATATTTCTCTAGATGGGCATTCACTGGATAAAACTTGACCAATTAAATGACTTGAAGCATAGATGCTCATGAATTCTCTCCATACAGTAATTAGCTTACTTTTCGGTACGTACTTACATTTGGTAAGTTTAGTAACTATGATAATAGCATCAAGTTTAAAAAACATCCAATCCAAATCAATCAAAAGGTGAACTTTATGAAAATCGCAATTACAGGTGCTACAGGTCAACTTGGGCAATTGGTCATTCAGAGTTTAGTGAAACGCATCCCGGCAGAAAATATCGTGGCTTTAGTCCGTAACTTAGATAAAGCACAAGCACTTCAACAAATCGGTATCGAACTTCGCCAATTTGATTATGACCAACCAGACACATTGGTTCCTGCATTACAGGGCATTGATAAACTATTACTCATTTCAGCCAATGAAATTGGACGCCGTACACCGCAGCATAAAGCTGTGATTGATGCAGCAGTGATTGCCAAAGTCCCTTATATTGCCTATACCAGCTTACTCAATGCAACGCATAGCCCATTGGGTTTAGCAGCAGAACATCGTGAAACTGAAGCCCTTATTTTAGCAAGTGGTTTGAGCTATACCCTGTTACGCAACAATTGGTATAACGAAAACTACTTAGTCAATGTGCAACATACCGCAGAAACAGGCACACTTTATGGCAGCGCTCAGGACGGCAAAATTAGTTCAGCGTCTCGACTCGATTATGCTGAAGCAGCAGCTAAAGTACTGAGTTCAACAGGTCATGAAAACAAAACCTATGAACTTGCTGGCTCAACCAGTTTTACGCTTTTCGACTTGGCATCTTATATTGGTCAAGCGTCTGGAAAATCTGTTCAATACCAAAATATCAGTGCTGAGGACTATACACAAGCACTCACTACGGCTGGCTTACCAAGCGAATTAGTCAGTGTGATTGTCGATGCGGATGTCCAAACTGCACATGGTGCTATGTTCAGTACTCGTGAAGATTTAGAACAATTGATTGGTCGCAAAACCACCGATATTCAATCTCAAGTGAAATCACTTTTTTAGCATCTATGCGTTTGCAATCTATTCGCACCTTCTGAACACGAGACAACCAATGCCACGATATTGAAGTAAATAAATATCGTGGCAAAACAATGCTATGGATGAATATTACGTACAGGTAGATCAATATTCATCTGTAAATCTGCGAATGATTGTCTTTTGGTGTTGTACATCGTTGCATCAAATGTTGCAATTTTTTGCATGGTCATCGGATCATTAATATTGAGCATCGGTTTTAGCTGATGTTTGACATATAAACTAATCAGCTCATTAAATTCCAAATAGATTGGACCATCAAACATGATTTTGATCGGTACTTGATAATGTCGCTTGATGTTGAAAGGTACAGAAAGCTTAATCGGAATGTCCAGTTTTAAAGGAAATTCAGGTAGCAGTTTATTTTGATAAACCAAATCAGTGGTTGTTTCTAATGGCATCACTGTTTCGATTTGGATTTGAGTCGAATAGTCTAAATCAACCTCAATCGGTGTGGTGACCACAAAACTTAAATTGGCTAAATATTTGCCATTTAAAGGTAAAGTTAATTCGCGATTGATATCTAGTGTTGTATCTAAAGCTCCTTTGGCATGGGTCTCTAAATAGTTACCCACATGAATTTTTGTAGGTAAAGATTCAGACAATTGAATTTGTGCCTGCTGAGCAGAAACTTGCATTGAGGTCTGAATGTTTAAATATAACCAGACACCGATTGCAACACATAATACGACAATGAGGAAACTGAATAATAACGTTTTAAGCGATTTAAATAACCACATATCTCAGATCAACCTAATTCAATGCTTCAGATTGAGTATGTTCACGCTCAGCTTGTCCAGCGGTCTGACGTGAAATTTTTATACTGTTTAGCGGTATTTTTAATTGCCCTTTCTCAATTTTTACTGGCAAAGTATTTTGAACATCTACCGTGGCTTGCAATGCAGATTTGATCGGTACATTGAGGTGACCTTGAATCGGAATATTGGTTTTAAGCGTTGCGTCTAATGGAATATGCAAATTTTCTTTAAGTAAAACTTTAACAGGTGCATCAAATTTTAAATGTATGCTTTGATTCAACGGAACTTGTAAGTTAATGGGCACATCCATCTTCACCGGGATGGTACCTTTCAGAGGTAAAGTAATATCTTTTCCAAGAACTGTGACTTTCACTTTGGTATCAATCGGCATATCCTGATTGATTTTAATCACTTCATTCACAGGAATACTGGTTTCGATTGGTACTTGATTATCAAAGTAAACATGGGGCGTTAAAGTCTGAGTGATCGGTAAATTCAATTTTTCATGGATTGGAATTTCAGCATTCACTTTCCCTTTAACATCAACATTCAGGGCATCATGAATTTGTACTTTGGCTTGTAGCGGTTCTTTTAAATCAATACGGACAGCCTGATTTTCTAAAGGAATATAAATACTAAAATACTTAAATACCCAAATAGCAAGCATAACTCCACAAAGTGTAGCCACACAGATAAAGGCGATTCCTGCCATAATTTGCTTCAACTGCAAAATCCATTCCTTAATTTTTTATTTAATAATTAAGGTTTATTTTAAATATTTATGTGAATAAATATGCTTTTTTATGTATAAAAGTCGAAGTAATTTGTTCGTTTAATAAACAAACAATCATTTTTATCTGCCTCTCTTATGCTTAGTTTAGCTCAAGCAACCAATAACATTGAACAATCGCAAGATTTTTCTTATATTCAACGCTGACCTGACTTTTCTGATGATTTTGTTTAAATTTGAGTGTTTTAAATTTCTTTTTAGCCGATTCTGAACTGAGATCAAAATATAAATATTCATTAAATTGCTGCGCTAGCCGCCCAAAACTAAATTCCATTTTGCGTATCGGTATACCAGCATAACTGACATTTTGGACTTGATATACACTGGAATCATAAACATTTTTATCGACATAGCTTGATTTTGTAGTATGACGCTTTAAGGGTTCAATCAATTCATTATCATCATTATGAAAATCATATTGCTGTCGGATTGCGCAATTTTTCTCAAAGCGATCTTGTAATAAGGGGCGTAATTCTAAAGGCTTCGCATAAATCACCTCAGTTAACAGCAATATCATGCTGAGTAATATTAGCTTTTTCATATTATTTCCCTTTAATGTAAATGACTGACTATGAAATCGCTTTTATTCAGCTGTATTTTTATCTGCCCAAGCGCAAATCGCGATACCCTTATTTTTGCCTTCTCCAACCATTACAAAATTTGCAGCTTTAGCATTTTGCTGTTTTTTCTTTTTAATTTCATTAAATTGTTGCTGTGCTGAAGCAGTTGGGAGATCGAAATGTAAATACTCCATTAAAGTCAATCCTCGCCCCCATACAAACTCAATTTTTGTGACAATCAGTCCCCGATAAGTCGTATTTTTTAAAGTAAGGATTCTACTCACATAGGCGTTTTGTTCATCAACTTCATCTTTAGCCACCTGATTCATTAATATTGGCAGAATTTCATCATCGCGAACATAATAATCAAATTGCTGGCGAACCTCACAATTTTGTTCAAAACGATCTTGCAATATTGGAGTTAAATCAAGGCTTGTTTGCGGGGTTGCATGGATTATTGTTGATAAATTCAGCAAAACCAAAGCGAAAATTGGTAAATTTTTATTCATTTTTAATATGCTCTAAATTTCGGTTAAAATCGTTTATTAGATTTAAACCAAGATAAATTTAGAATATAAAAAAAGGAGCTTCAGATGAAGCTCCTTTTTACTGAATATTACAAATTATGCATTTGTTTCAGCAGGTGCTTTTGGATAGCTTACACCGCACATTTGTTCAGCAATACGTAATACTTGGCAGCTATAACCCACTTCGTTATCGTACCAAACATAAGCTGTTAAACGGTTACCTGATGTAATCGTCGCTTGTGCATCAAATACACCAGCAGTACGAGAACCAATAAAGTCAGAAGATACGACTTCGGTAGAGTTTGTATAGCCAATTTGACCTTGAAGGCTTGAGTTGATCGAGATTTGACGAATATATTCGTTTACTTCTTCACGATCTACTTCTTTCTCAAGTGTTAAGTTAAGAATAGCCAACGAAACGTTTGGTGTAGGTACACGTACTGAATTGCCTGTTAATTTACCTTGCAACTGAGGTAATGCTTTTGCAACAGCTTTTGCAGCACCAGTTTCAGTGATCACCATATTTAATGTTGCAGCACGACCACGACGATCTGCTTTATGGTAGTTATCAATCAAGTTCTGGTCATTAGTGAATGAGTGAACTGTTTCAACATGACCATTGATCACTTTGTATTTGTCTTCTAATACTTTCAAGACAGGTGTAATTGCGTTGGTGGTACAGCTTGCTGCTGAAATGATTTTATCTGAATCGATAATGTCATTTTGGTTCACACCAAATACAACGTTTTTCATATCACCTTTACCCGGAGCAGTAAGTACAACACGACCTACGCCTGGACATTTAAGATGTTGTGATAAACCATCGATATCACGCCATTTACCTGTGTTGTCAATCACAAGTGCATTATCTATACCATAAGCAGTGTAATCTACTTCAGCAGGGCTAGATGCATAGATCACTTTAATGAAGTTACCGTTGGCAATGATTGCTTCATTTTCTTCATCTACAGAAATTGTTCCTGCAAATGGACCATGAATTGAGTCACGACGTAACAATGAAGCACGTTTTTCTAAATCACCATCAGATGATTTACGTACGACGATTGCTTTCAAGCTTAAACCACGACCAAGACCAGACTGGCTGATGATCAAACGCGCTAAAATACGACCGATACGACCAAAACCGTAAAGCACAACATCTTTCGGTTCAACTTGTGCCGGACGACCTTCTAAAGAGCGAACAGCTTGAGCAACAAATGCATCAACATCGCCACCCTTTTCTTTGTATTCAACAGCAAGTTTACCTAAATCAACTTCTGCTGAACCAATATTATCTAATTTTGCTAAAGCTTCTAAAATAGGAAACGTATGTACAACTGAAAGTTCAACATCCATCATACGCGTACGACGGTGAGCTTTAAGAATTTGAATTACTGAACGGTTCACTAAAGAACGACCGTAAACAGAAGTCACAATATTTTTTTCACGGTATAATTGACCGATTAATGCAATCATACGTTCCGCGATTTCTTCACGGTTTTTCCAGCGACCTTGGTGCTCTGCATGTAGGGCGATGATAGTGTCTTTGCTCACAGATACGTCCTCTATTTATGTATATCTAGACATGGATTTTTAAACCCCACAATTGTAATGGAATTCTCATTTAGTTGAAATCAATTCATGGTAGATTTTTATAATAATTTGTCATGTTAGATATTTTTATAAAAATTAAATATTGATATCTAAACTATAATTGAGATTTCTTTGTTTATAGATCTTTAACATAGTGTTACATGCATTCCATAACACGAATGAAAAACATCCAGCTGCTTCATTTCAAACACGATTAAACTCAGTTTAACTGCTTTCCTCATCGAGCATTGACAGATCAACAGCCTATATTCAGTCGATATGATGTTGGGATAAACAGCGCTCAAGTATGAAATTAATCCATATACATGGATGCATGAAAAGCTTCAAAATCAAAATCTGCTAGATTCTCAGGAATTTTCATTAAAAAAGGGAAACGAATAATACCATTGTCCCCTGAAGGAAAAGCATAATGCCGTTCTAATTCACTCAAAGAAGTTAAGCTTTCAAATTCAATAAATACACTATATTTCGATAAACCTTTTGGAACGCTCAATACATCTAAGTATGTCTGCTTCTTAATCAGCAGTGCGGCATGTTTAGCTTGCAGAATATCTTTTTCTACTTTTCCACCTTTTACAATTTTCTTGAGCAAAGAGCCTTTTACTTGATTCTGTTCATGTTTTAACTGTTGGATGTAGAGTTGTAATTCGTTGTAGTCTTTGCCTTGATCAAACATAATCTCTTGAAGCTTTTTTATAGGTTGTTGTGAACGTTCATGCATGACTTGCCATTCCTGTTTACTCATCGGAATAAAGATTTCGTCCTTACGTTTTTCCAAAAGCTTCAAATATGCCAGTAAACGATATTCAAATAACTGCACATGTGCATTGAAAAACAATGCGGGTTGTTCTTTAAAATCGCGATAATGAGACAAAATCTCAGATAAAATGCGATGAACACTCATAAATAAATATTCAAATTCTTCTAAATGTGATAAATCATTTTTTACGGCATTTCTTAGCGGCATTAACACATTGGCAATTAATATTTGCTCAATGGTTTTTACATGATTCTGAGCAACAACTTCACTATTTTTACCAACCATCCCAAGCGGTTGCATTAGAAATGGCAATAGCTTAGTTTCAGTAAAACTTTCAAACTCTTGTACAATTTCAATGACATCTCGATGAACTTGATGTTGGATCGTCACCATTTTTTGTATCAACTGATCTGTTTGTACTCGGTATGCATTTTCACTGATCTGTTTTGGGTCAATCACTAATCCTGTTAAATAGATTTGATTGTTATATTCAATATGTTCTTCAAACAAAAATCGACGAATTGAATATGGGTTTTGCTCAAAATGTTGTATTGGTGCAATCAAGTAAATAAATTCAGAAGTATTCACAATATCAAATTTACGAATTTTCTGTTCGCTGACAATAAAATATTTAAAGAAGGGATGAGCAAATAGATTTGATGATTTGGTCAGTAAAGGTTTAAACCAATATCCTAATAATTGTTGCTTGATAAACACTTCGATAATAAAGCATTTGATTTGATTTACCGTTAAATCACGTACATTCGGATGAATGTGAATATTGAGATTTCGTACCAGCTTCGCCACATCTTGCAAAAAAACTCGGCGTATTAATATTTTTTCACGTTGCAAGCCAAGATGGTCATCGACTGGAATTAGATCAATCTGATGTAAAGTATTTTCAAGGTAATCTGCAATCTGTACACAATCAGTAATTTGTTCTAACCAATGGAGTGAGTTACTTAATTTATTGGCAATCGAACGCATGCGCTCATTGTCTAAACGATGCTTTAACGTTTCCAATGAGTTTGTAATTTTAAATTCAAAGGTATTTTCAGTTCTATTCCATTGTATCTCTTTAGGCTTTAAGATTTGACGATCAATTTCTTCGCGTACTTCAATATTAGCTTCATCAAAAATTTCGTACAACACCTTTGCCCAGTTCAAATCTGTACTCGGCTCAAGTTGCAAAAGAGTTGCCCGTATTTGATAGGGAATCATTGTTATATTCATCATCAATCAATATTCTTTTCTTTTTAAACATGTTTAATAGCACTAATATTGAGATATATTTAACATTTATTTTAATTTAAGTTCAAGGATTATCGTTTTTATATTTAAAGAATACCTGTTACTTCTTTCTTTTATCAAATTTTTTAATATTCAATTCCAAATTTTTTCGTTTCTTTCCTTGTTGATAAATATGCCAACTACCTTCTAAAACCAAAACACCTACAGCGCACCAAATCGGGATATAAGTCAACCATTCATCTGCGGAAATAGACTCTCCTAAAGCCAATGAAGCCAATGCCAATAAAACGGGTTCTAAATAACTCAGTAAACCAAACAGCACCATAGGCAAATAACGACTGGCTAAAATATAACTCCCTAGACCAATAGCACTTAATGCACCTAGCCCAGCAACCACCAAAAATAAACTGGGCATTTCAATAAACTGCCCATAAGCATTCACTCCCATTTGAGTAAAATAGATGGCAACAGGTATGCAAATCAGGATGTCCCACCAAAACCCACCAAGATTATCCGTTTTGATTGCTTTTCGGATCAGAAAATACAGTGAATAACCCAAAGCAACACTGATGGTTTCCCATGCAATACTGCCCAAACGCCACAATTCATGACCTACCCCTAACACAGCAAATGCCACGGCAACCATTTGAAATTTTGATAACTTTTCTTTATAAAAAATACTACCCGCGAGAACCAAGACCAGAGGCAAAAGAAAGTATCCCAATGAAACTTGTAATCCTCGTCCATTCATCGGTCCCCATAGAAACAACCAAAGTTGGAAACAAGTCAGCGCAGAAGTGATCAGCAGTAAGATCAATAACGCAGGTTGCTTCATCATACGCTGATAAATACTTTTGACGTGGGCAAAATCACCACTGAAAAACATAAATAAAGTTAGAAAAGGTAAGGTTGCAATGATTCGCCAACCAAATGTTTGTTGGCTATCTAAATCGCCTAATAATTTGGTATAAAAATACAATACTCCAAAGGTGACAGATGCCAATATAGACAATGCTACGCCCTTAAACATCTATCGCCTCTCGAAAATTCTCAAATAAATCTTTCAATAGTATAAACTTTTTTTCTTTCAAAATTATTTTGAATATTACAATATTTTCTCAAATGAACATTTGAAATAATCAAATATCAACAGACAAATTGCCAGCTTATGGAATTATTGTGAAACGTTCTGCTTGGTTCGAATAATATCTTTTAAATTAAAACCAACCGTTTGTGCATATCGTAGAAATTCAGTTACTTTGGTTTCATCAGGATGTGGATCACGTGACAATAACCATAAATATTTACGTTTAGGCTCTCCGACCAAAGCCATTTGATATTCTGGGTCTATTTTAAGCACCCAATAATCCCCTCTTCCCACGGGCATCCAGCGAATTGCCTCAGGAATAAAACTGACTTTAAACTTAGAGTTAAAGGGTTCATTACTGATAAAAGCTTCACCCAACGCACGCAATTCTTCGCCATTTTGATCAATACAACGATTATCTACTGCAACATTGCCAAACTCATTGACGGTATAACGTGCAGTGACATCAGACTTACAGGCTTTTTGAAAATACATAGGTTTACGTGCAATTTCATACCATAACCCGAGATACTGACCTAGCTCTAATTTTGGAACAGCTGCCAATGTCGAATAATCCGCATACACTTTAGGATAAAAAAGAGTAGCAGAAATAATGCTGAACCCAATGATCATGTTTTTTAGCGTATAGGATTTGGGTAATATTTTGAATAATTGCACTTTATACCCTCAATCGTGGATTTTTACTATTTATTATAAAATAATCAGAAATGTAAACTTAGATTGTAGCTTTATGTATCCTATGTCCATATTAAAGCAACAATCTAAGTCAAATACAGCAATCACGTCTCAAACGAAATCACTTTAACATTCGCGCTTTTAAACGCACAATTTCGTCTCGTAAGCGTGCTGCTTGTTCAAATTGCAACTCTTTTGATGCTTTTAACATCTCTTTCTCAAGTTTAGTGATGTGTTTAGTGAACAGTTTAGGGTCAGACAAAATATGACGTTCGTCCGCAGTTAAAGCATGTTGTTGCTCAACAATCGCATCATCAATTTGATCGTCAGTGAGCACCTCGCCGGTATCGATTTCTTTGATTGCTTGACGAACTGCACTGCGTGGAATAATGCCATGTTCTTCATTAAATTGAATTTGTTTAGCTCTACGACGTTCAGTTTCATCTATGGCTTTCTGCATAGAGTCCGTCACACGATCTGCATACAAGATCGCTTTACCTTTGACATGCCTTGCTGCACGCCCAATGGTTTGAATCAGTGAACGTTCAGAACGTAAAAAACCTTCCTTATCCGCATCTAAAATCGCCACCAAAGAAACTTCTGGCATGTCCAAACCTTCACGTAGCAAGTTGATCCCCACGATCACTTCATGTATACCTGTACGTAATTCATGGATAATTTTCACTCGCTCAACCGTATCAATATCAGAATGCAAATACGCTACTTTTACGCCATATTCTTTTAAATATGAGGTCAAATCTTCAGCCATACGTTTGGTCAGTGTTGTCACCAACACTCGCTCATTCAGCTCTTTACGAATATTGATTTCGGAGAGTACATCATCGACTTGGGTTAAAACTGGACGTATCTCAATTTCTGGATCGACTAAACCTGTTGGACGAACCACCTGCTCGGCAACTTGGACTGATTTTTCCAGTTCATATTTTGCAGGTGTTGCGCTGACATAAATGGTCGTCGGAACAATACGCTCCCACTCCTCAAACTTCATTGGGCGATTATCCAAGGCGCTTGGTAAGCGAAAACCATAATTAACCAAGTTTTCTTTTCGAGAACGGTCACCTTTGTACATCGCACCAATTTGAGGAACTGTCACATGTGACTCATCAATAATCAGTAAGGCATCATCTGGAATATAATCAAACAATGTTGGTGGTGCTTCACCTGCCGGACGACCAGACAAATGTCTTGAATAATTTTCAATCCCATTGGTATAGCCGAGTTGTTGCATCATTTCCAAGTCATAACGCGTACGTTGTTCGATCCGTTGCGCTTCTAACAACTTTTCATGCTCTTTAAAGAAAACCAAACGTTCTGCAAGTTCATCTCGTATCGTTCCAATAGCACGTTCAAGATTATCTTTTGGAGTGACATAGTGGCTTTTTGGATAAATCGTCACACGAGGGGCTTTACGTACCAGTTTCCCGGTAATTGGATCAAACCAACGAATCGAATCGACTTCATCGTCAAACAGTTCAACACGGATGGCATGTTGGTCCGATTCGGCAGGGAAAATATCAATAATTTCGCCACGAATACGGTAAGTACCTCGTAAAAACTCCAGCTCATTGCGTGTATATTGCATTTCGACAAGACGGCGAATAATGTCATCACGACTGATTCTGTCTCCTTGTACAATATGCAACAACATACTCATATAAGCATTTGGATCACCCAAACCATAGATGGCTGAAACTGAAGCCACAATAATGGCATCCCGTCGCTCTAATAGTGCACGTGTTGCTGAAAGACGCATTTGATCAATATGATCATTAATCGCTGAATCTTTTTCAATAAATGTGTCAGAAGAAGGCACATAAGCTTCGGGTTGATAATAATCATAATAACTGACGAAATATTCGACAGCATTATTGGGGAAAAATGCTTTAAATTCACCGTAAAGCTGGGCTGCAAGGGTCTTATTGTGCGCCATGATAATGGTTGGTCTTTGCGTTTGAGCAATCACATTTGCCATGGTATACGTTTTACCAGAACCAGTCACACCCAATAAAAGCTGATCATGAAAACCTTGATTTATCCCTGCAACTAATTTTTCGATCGCCTGCGGTTGATCACCAGCAGGCTGGTAGTTTGTAACAAGTTCAAAAGGTTGATGATCATTCACAATAATTCACTCTTTTAACCAAGAAGAAAGAAGCTCGTGCAGTTTAACAGAAACCGACTTGAGCAAAAGATTTACCTTAAACTTAATGGGGTTTTTTACACAATATTCAACAAATACCTTGACCCTTTTTTATTTCGATAGCAACATGGAATTAAGCCGATTAAAGGATTGAAAAACATGACATATCACTACCATGATGAAAGCATTATCAAAACTTTACCTGAAGACACTGTATTTGTTTTCGGAAGTAATTTGGCAGGAACACATCAAGGTGGTGCTGCAAAAACAGCGCATTTATTTTTCGGGGCAACCAAAGGTGTGGGACGTGGTTGGGCAGGTCAGAGTTTTGCAATTCCAACCATGAATGAACATTTACAACAAATGCCGCTTTCACAAATTCAACATTATATTGATGATTTTAAAATATATGCTAAGAATCATCCAAAAATGAAGTATTTCATTACGTCTGTGGGATGTGGTGTTGCAGGTTATAAAGTTGAAGAAATCGCGCCCATGTTTAAGGGAATCGCGCGTAATGTGATTTTTCCAGTCTCATTCCGCCCTTTCGTTGAAAAGACATTACCCAAGCTGACGCAAAAATTGTTGCATAGTTTTATTACAGATCAGGTCATTTTTAGTGCTGATCCTGAGCAAGCAATACAAAATTTAGATTTAACAGATGCAGAAAAAAGCCTAGCCACGATTATTTTAAACACGCCCATGTACCCAAATGACAGTAATGGACGTGATCGGATTTTTGAAATACAAGACATTCTTCACAATCTGCATGGCAAAATAATTGAATTCCAACCGAACTCTGAAGGTTCAATGATTATTGGTGGTGCGATTTTGGCATTGTTAGAGCTTTATCATTTAAATGAAACAGATTTTATTGATGTATGGACAGGTCAACGCGTGATTGCAGCGCCTAAAGCAGAACATCATGCCAAGAAGTAAGTCAAGTATAGTGCATAGGATCACTTTTTCTTCACATCACAATATATTTAGGTATTGCCATTTTACCGTATTATATTTAAGCTAAATTTATAAATAATAAAATGGAATAAGAATGGAGCAAATCGATTTAACGATTTTTAATTTGTCTCCCATTGCGATGTGGCTACAGGATTTTAGTGGCATCAAAAAGATTTTTGATGCCTGGGCTGCTGAAGGTATATCTGATATACAGCACTATTTAATCGAAGATCCTCAACGTTTAGTCCCCTGTCTAGCTGCAATTAAAACCATTAATGTCAATCAAAGTACACTCAATTTGTATGAAGCCCATAATTTAGAAGAAATTATAGAAAAATTTCCAGAAATGCATAGTCAAGACACTGAGATGATGCATATTGAATTTTTTTCAGCATTGTGGAACAAACAAAAAAATTGCTCTATTCCAGTCATCAACTATACTTGTCAAGGTAAAAGAATCGATGTCCAGTTGAGAGCCAACATTTTGTCCGATGACAAGGATTGTTGGGATCGAGTGCT
This sequence comes from Acinetobacter bereziniae LMG 1003 = CIP 70.12, assembly GCF_000368925.1. Lineage (GTDB taxonomy): Bacteria > Pseudomonadota > Gammaproteobacteria > Pseudomonadales > Moraxellaceae > Acinetobacter > Acinetobacter bereziniae. The sequence goes on from NZ_KB849755.1 coordinate 511,694, forward strand.
ATTGACCACTGAGGATATTTCGCAATCACAAAATGCGCGACGTTTTGCTGAATCTTTATTTTTACATTCTCCAACCGCACTTTGGGTAAAAGACTATAGCAAGATCAAAACAATATTTGATCAACTCAAAGCCAATCACCTTACAGATTTAAAAAGCTATATCGAAAAAAATCCTGATTTTTTATTTTTTTGTTTTAAAAACATCCAAACTGTAGGTGTCAATCAAGCTTTGCTTGACCTTTTTTGTGCCTACAATAAACAACAGTTTTGTCTGCATCTACATCGTATTTTTAAAGATCATCTTCTTCAAAATTTTTCTCAACAACTATTATATTTATGGAATGGACAGCATCAAATTAAACGAGAATGTGAATATCAGTCGGTGCATGGTGATTTAATTCATGTTCAAGAACACTTCGTCATTTTCCCTGACTCACAACATAATTGGGATACCGTGCAAATTGCATTTACAGATTTAACTGAACGAAAAAAATTAGAAGATTATTTACACTACGCCAATCAACATGATCAATTGACCCAATTATATAACCGCACATTTTTTAGTGAAGAAATCCAACGTTTACAATCCGCTGCATTTCATTCACTTTCCTGTATTTATTTGGATATTAATGGATTAAAAAAAATCAATGATGTTCAAGGTCATCATATTGGAGACTTATTAATCCAAAGATTTGCAGAACTTTTAAAAACATCGACCTTAAAAACCAATTATTCAGTATCTCGTATAGGCGGAGATGAGTTTGTAATTTTAATGCCTGAAGCAAATCAACGTGATATAGATAATCTCATAACCATAATTCAACAAAAATTATTGGCTGATCAATTAGCGTTTCCACACCATCCAATTCGTGTTGCATTTGGTTATGCAAGTATAAATCAGCAAGGTGATATCGCGGATTTATTAAAAAAAGCCGATCAAATGATGTATAAGGATAAACAATATTTTTATTTAAATCAGGTCAGTCGTCAGCATGATTTTAAATATTAAAAATACACTTTTACACTAATTGTCAGTAAATGGACAAAGTGAGTCAGTTATCACTATTTTTTAGAGATAATAAATAATTTACATTTTATTTTTGCTTATTATTTTACATCCTTAAATTTTAGGATATATTCCAAAACAATTAAATGACTTTTATAGCAAACGAGAATCTTGTAATGGCATTTTCCGATTCTTCTATTTTTGATATATCCCCCACACCTATGTGGTTAGAAGATTATAGTGCAATAAAAGAACAATTTAATCAGTGGAAAGATCAAGGGATTACAAATCTTCAAAGCTTTTTAGAAGCACATCCAGAACAAGTGACTCAATGCGCACATAAAATTAAAATTGTTAAAGTGAATCAAAAAACTTTACAGCTTTTTGAAGCAAAAAATCAAAAACATCTCTGTCAAAATTTAAATGTTATTTTCCAAAAAGAAATGTTTGATTCACATATCAAAGAGTTGGTTGCACTTTGGGAAGGTCAGACAGAGTTTTCCAGCACCACTGTAAATTACACGATTTCAGGAAAAAAGCTGGACATCAAACTACGTGGCGCGGTGATGCCTGGTTCAGAAGAGAGTTTAAATCAAGTTCTTATTACCACAGAAGATATTACAGACTATCAAAATGCCCGTCGTCTAGAAGAAAAAAATCGACAACTTGCAGAATCTCGCTTTATCTATTCACCTGCTTCATTATGGGTAGAGGATTTTAGTCGGGTCAAAATGCGTTTAGATCAGTTACGCCAAATCGGTATTGATGATTTTAGAACCTTTTTGGATGTACATACAGACTTTGTGAACCAATGTATTGAAGATATTATTTTACTGGATGTCAATCAAGCAACACTGGACTTATTTAAGGCTCCAGATAAAGAAACCTTATTTAAAAACTTAAACAAAGTCTTTGCCAAAGAAATTTACCAAACATTCCGAGAGCAGTTGATTGAATTGTGGAATGGTAAAATTCACCATCAACGTGAAGCGATCAATTACGCTTTAGATGGCTCGGTACGGAATGTATTGTTGCAATTTACTGTTTTCCCTGGTTATGAGGAAGACTGGAGTTTAGTTCAAGTCGCACTCACCGATATTACGGCGCGTAAAAAAGCAGAAAGTTATTTGGAATACCTAGGTAAACATGATGTATTGACCAAATTATTTAACCGTTCATTCTATACAGAAGAAATTAATCGTTTAGAACGCAATATATTGCGTCCGACCTCTGCAGTTTTCATCGATATGAATGGGTTAAAAGCCATTAATGATCAATTCGGTCATGATATTGGGGATGGTTTGTTACGCCGAATGGGCAATATTCTCAGTCGTACGATTGCCAATACCAGTTATACCGCGTCCCGAATTGGCGGAGATGAATTTGTGCTGCTTATGCCTGCAGCCAATGAGCAAATGGTTGAATCTATGATTATGACCATAGAGGAATTACTGAATATTGATAATCAGTACTACTCTTCACAGCCGATCAGCATTGCAATTGGTTATGCCACAACCAATGAAAATGAAAGTATTGATAATATGTTGAAGCGAGCGGATTTATTGATGTATCAAAAAAAGAAAAATTATTATGAATACGTCACTGAAATGCTCAATGAACAAAACTTAATATAAAACGGGAAAGCTTAGCCGAAACCCTCAACACCAGCTTGATATATCTAGGGTCTGTGGACAATTCGTCTATGTTTGCGACTAGGTGTGTTTTTTAGGCGATTTTAGGCGCGAAATACGAAATTTAGTCATTCTAAATGAGTAGTTCGTAACGACGAAGCGACAAAAAACACGCTAGTCCCCGCTACGCCTTGCGCTGCAAACAAAGCAGTGCTTTGTTCTTGCTCAGGGTTGTGGCTAAAATTATCTCAGGCTACGTTATGAAACTTAAAAATAGTCTCGCTATTCTCTTCATTTCATGCCTTGCCTGCTCAATTTTAACCTACAACGCAAGCCATTTATGAAATGTCCACAGACCCTAAAAATAAGACATAAAAATAGGTGCTTTATGCACCTACCTTTTCTATTCAAACTTTAACGTTTACCCATCGAACGACGTGTACCACGTGGAGGCATCCATGTACGGTCTGCATATTGCTCAGGTTTTGGGCGCACTTGATTGTGGGCAACATCATCTACATTTTCAATAGCTGATGGCATTGGAAAAGGTAAATTCACCAATGGCTTTTTTTTGGGAGTATTTTGGGTGCTCATGTGATTCACTCAATTTTAACTGGCTATATTGTACGTAAATTTTGCCCTTGATGCGAGTGATCTCCATTGCGCTTATTTATTTGTATTCTATTGATACATTAATTTTTTGTTTTTCGTGAATATTTGGTCAATTTGCATAAATATTAAACGACCAAACCTTAAAATTTAGGCTATGATAATGTGCTTTTTATTTTTTAATCCCTATAAGAAGGAATAATGCCGTGGACGTACGTCTCTCTGATCGTGTAAATGCCATCAAACCGTCTCCAACGCTTGCTGTTACCAATAAAGCTGCTGAATTAAAGGCTGCTGGTAAAAATGTAATCGGATTGGGCGCAGGCGAACCAGATTTTGACACCCCACAACACATCAAAGATGCTGCTATTACAGCAATTAACAACGGTTTTACCAAATACACCGCTGTTGATGGTACCCCTGGCCTTAAAAAAGCGATTATTGCTAAATTAAAACGTGATAATAATCTTGATTATGCAGCAAACCAAATTTTGGTTTCGTGTGGTGGTAAACAGTCTTTCTTTAACTTGGCGCTGGCTTTGTTAAATAAAGGTGATGAAGTGATTATCCCTGCACCATATTGGGTTAGCTATCCTGACATGGTGATTATTGCAGAGGGTGTTCCTGTTATCGTGAAGTGTGGTGAAGAACAGCGCTTCAAGATCACCCCTGCTCAATTAGAAGCAGCGATTACTGATAAAACACGTTTGGTGGTTTTAAACAGCCCTTCAAACCCTACTGGGATGATCTATACTAAAGCTGAACTTGAAGCCTTGGCTGAAGTTTTACGCAAATACCCTGAAGTTTTTGTAGCATCAGACGATATGTATGAACCAATCCGTTGGGATGATGAGTTCTATAATATTGCAACAGTTGCACCTGATCTTTATGACCGTGTCATCGTGTTGAATGGTGTATCTAAAGCTTATGCAATGACTGGATGGCGTATTGGTTATGCTGCTGGTCCAGCAAAATTAATCGGTGCGATGAAAAAGATTCAATCACAATCAACATCTAACCCAACATCGATTTCACAAGTAGCTGCTGAGGCTGCATTGAATGGTCCTCAAGATGTTCTTGAGCCAATGATTGAAGCATTCAAACGTCGTCATGATCTTGTTGTTCAAGGTCTAAACGACATTCACGGCATCACTTGTTTACCTGCTGACGGCGCATTCTATGCTTATGCAAACATTCGTCCTTTGATTCGTGCTAAGGGTCTAAAGTCTTGCACTGAATTCTCTGCATGGTTACTTGAAGAAACTGGTGTTGCTGTTGTACCTGGCGATGCTTTTGGTTTAGGCGGGTATATGCGTATTTCATACGCAACTGCTGATGAAGTTCTAGTAGATGCGCTTGCACGTATCAAAAAAGCTGCTGATTCAATTGAAGGTATTGATGCTGCAATTGCTTCTATCGAAGCTGAAAAAGCAGCGCAATAGTCTACTATTATCACTGTGATTTGATGTAAAAATGGGTGTATTGATACACCCATTTTTTTGTCTATTGCTCTATCTGCTGTAATACCTTGTTGATCCATCAACGCGAATAAAGATTATTCCTGAAGCAGTAGTCCTGTCGTATTATCACCATCGTTACCTGTACCGTAATGCTCAATTCGTCTTTGATCAGGTTGTGGTGTATAGGTATTTGATAAAGCATAAACTTTTTCATGGTCAACCAATAATAAACCTGAAGTATTGTCACCATCGTTACCTGTACCATAATGTTCAATACGCGGTTCTTTGGTTCTTTGTTGCTTTGATGCCGGAACGAGTTTCATCGGCTGTTTCAGCAAAAGACCTGAGCTATTATCACCATCATTACCTGTACCAAAGTGATCAATTTTCATGTTTTGCTCATGATGTTGTGATGCAAAACTAGAACTTGCAACACCACATAGACCAATAAAAACAAATTTGATCAAAGTTTTCATGTAATTCTCCTGTGATAATTCAATTTTCATTCTAAAGATTGAAGTTATACAAAGAATGGTCATGAAAATTACAATTGCGACATACAAAGCGGGCTGCATACTTCTTGAATAATCATGATGTTGAGTCAAATTGCTGAAGTATGCAGCGTTACTTTTCCTTACTATCTGATCCATCCCCCGCCAAGCGCTTTATATAGCTGGATTTCATTGTTCAATTGTTCCAAACGCGTTTGGATTAACTGCTGTTGGGCAGCATATAAGGTACGCTCTAAATCTAAAACGACAAAGTAATTATCTTGACCTGCTTTAAATCTCAGCTTTGCCAATTGATATGCTTTCTCACTGGCATTCACACTTTGCTGCTGTGTTTTAATTTGCTCATCCAGTGTGGCTTGCCCTGCGAGGTGATCCGAGACTTCGCGAAATGCAGTTTGAATAGCTTTGTTATAATTCACTATTTCGATTCTTTTTAACACTTGAGCATGATTTAAATTAGCTCTATTCGCACCAGCATGAAAAATAGGTAAGCTAATCTTAGGAATAAAATTCCACATACCTGTTCCTGAATCAAACAGATCACTTAAACTTGAACTCGCAATACCGACTGAACCAGTTAACTGAATAGAAGGGAAAAATGCAGCACGTGCCACGCCAATATTGGCATTGGCACCTAAAAGCATATGTTCAGCCGCTCTAATATCTGGACGTCTCATCAATAAATCAGAAGGTAAGCCTGCGGAGATTTGCGAAAGCAATTTGCGGTCTGATAAATCTTTAGCTTGGTCAAGTTCTAACGCTATTGATTGAGACAAAGGCGTGCCCATCAATAAAATTAAAGCATTGCGATCTTGTGCAACCAATCTCACCATTTTTGACTGGTCAAATTGTGCCGCACGTAAGGACATTTCAGCCAAACTTAAATCAAATTGTGTGGCTTGACCATTTTTAACCAAAGCCTTAGTCAGCTCATAGGATTGTTGCTGTGCCTGAACTGTTGCACGTGTCAAACTCAACTGTTCATGGTTTGCCTGTAAGGTCATATATGCACGTGCAACTGCCGAAACTAAACTCATGTGTACCGCAGTTCGTGTTTCGTCTGAGGCTAGATAATTTTGTAATGCCTGTTCATTTAAATTTCTTAATCGTCCCCACAGATCAAGTTCCCATGCCACTGAACTTAACCCCAATTGATATATACGACGATTATAGGCAATATCTGACGGAAGCTTTTGAACTGTTGCATCAGCATTGGTGCTTAAATGTGGAAACAAGTCTGCACGTCGAATACGATATTGTGCTTCAAGTGCAGCAACATTTAGCGCAGCTATCTTCAGATCATGATTGTTCGCCAATGCATGTTCAATCAGTTGCTGTAGTAATGGATCCTTAAAAAAAGCCCGCCAGCCGATATCTAGAACATTCTCAGCATTCTTCGGATGTGTATATGTTTTTGGATACGCATCTCCTTGTGGATATTGCAACGCAATATCCACATTTGGACGTTCATATTTAGGAGCAAAAGAACAACCAGAAATCAGCACGATTAAAAAAGTAACAACCAACTGCTGATGAGGTATAAATCGATAACGTAAATATTGCTGTTGTATATGAAACTTGCTCATTACAATTTCTCCTCATTCGCTAAACGTGCCTTTTGTTCACGCGCTAAAATAAATTTCCGAATGACGACATAAAACACTGGGGTAAATAATAAACCGAATATAGTAACCCCAAGCATTCCAGAAAATACGGCGATTCCCATTGCATGACGCATTTCCGCACCTGCACCTGTGGCTAAAACAAGTGGGATAACGCCCGCGATAAAGGCAATCGAGGTCATTAAAATAGGACGTAATCGTAAGCGTGCCGCTTCCAAAACAGCGTCGAGTGGATCTAATCCCTCCTCTTCTTTGGTTCGGGCAAACTCAACAATCAAGATCGCATTTTTTGCAGCCAATCCTACCAACACAACGAAGCCAATTTGCGTAAAAATATTATTGTCACTGCCAGACAACCACACACCAACTATTGCAGACAATAGCGCCATAGGTGCAATTAGAAGCACTGCAAACGGCATAGACCAACTATTGTACTGAGCCGCCAAGATCAAAAAGGCTAAAATCACGGTTAGAGGGAAAATGAAGAGTGCCGTATTGCCTGCCATTTTTTCTTGATAGGTCAAATCTGTCCACTCATATGTCATGCCTTGCGGAAGTGTTTCCTTAACAATTTTTTCAATTGCATCTGCTGCCTGACCTGAAGAATAACCTGGCGCAGGACTACCACTAATGTCTGCAGAGCGAAAACTGTTATAGTGCATCACACGGTCTGGTCCTGAACTTCGGGTAATATTGACAAATGCTGAAAGCGGAATCATCTCACCAGTGCTATTTCTGACTTTAAGCTGTTCAAGATCTTGAGATTGCATACGGAATGGTGCATCTGCCTGTACAACCACTTTATAAGTGCGCCCAAAGCGATTGAAATCATTGACATAGATCGATCCCATATTGACTTGTAAAGTTTCAAAGATTTCATTTAAAGCCACGCCTTGTGACTTGGCTTTGACTCGATCAATATCGACTTCAAGTTGTGGAGCATTTGCTTGGAAACTTGCCAACATGCCTACCAATTCAGGTGCTTGAGCAGCTTTTGCCATAATTTGTGCTTGAACCTGAGCCAATGCATTAAAACCATGTCCTGATCGATCTTCAATTTGTAACTTAAATCCGCCTGTAGAACCTAAACCCGGTACAGGTGGTGGTGGGAATATACCGACAAATCCATCAGGAATTTGGCTAAATTTCCCCATTAATTTGCCTGCAATGGCATTGGCAGACAAAGAAGGATCTTGTCGTTGTTCAAACGGGTCTAACATGGCAAACATGAGTGCTGAATTGGGAATATTGACAGGTCCATTCACCGATAGTCCTGGGAATGCAACAACACTTTCAACACCAGGTTCATCTAAAGCAATTTGGGTCATTTTTTTCACCACAGCTTCAGTTCGATCAAGTGACGCCCCTGTTGGAAGCTGTGCAATCCCGACCAAGTAATATTTATCTTGCGCAGGGACAAAACCGTTTGGAACCTTATTAAAACCTAGCCAAGTTAGCGCTAAAAATCCTGCATAAAGAAACAGAATAACAGCACTCATACGCACGCCCTTGCGTACAGACCAAACATAGCCATCTGAAGCTTTATCAAAGGAACGGTTAAATCGTTTAAAGAACCATCCAAATAAAAACTCAATCAATCGTGATAAACGATCGCGTTTTGTCGTATCACCATGAGGTTTGAGCAGTATTCCTGCCAACGCTGGGGAAAGCGTCAACGAGTTAATGGCAGATAAAATGGTTGAAATTGCAATAGTTAAGGCAAATTGTCGATAAAACTCACCTTGTAAGCCTGTTAAAAATGCAGAAGGAATAAACACTGCTGATAAAACTGCAGTAATTGCCAAAATCGGTCCCGTGACTTCAGTCATTGCCTTACGGGCAGCTTCTTTAGGTGCTTCGCCCCCGACAATATGCCGTTCTACATTTTCCACAACCACAATCGCATCATCGACCACAATACCGATGGACAACACCAAACCAAATAGGGTGAGTGTGTTCAATGTAAAGCCAAAATAATGCATTAATGCGAAAGTACCTACCAGTGAGACAGGGACTGCTACCAATGGAATGATTGAAGCACGCCATGTTTGTAGGAACACGATGACCACGATTACAACTAAGGCAATCGCTTCTAAAAGCGTGATGATTACAGATTTTAGAGACGCACGGACAAAAATTGTTGGATCATAGGCAATTTTATATTCCATGCCTTGTGGAAAATTCTTTTGCATTTTTTCCATACTGCGGTGAACCGCAGTGGATACATCCAAGGCGTTTGCCCCTGGGCTTTGAAAGATCTGTAAAGCCACCGCAGGTTTGCCATCTAATAGGCTTCGTAAAGAATATGCATCTGCACCCATTTCAATGCGTGCGACATCTTTTAGATAAGTAACCTGACCATTCTCACCTGTTTTTAGGATAATCTCGCCAAACTGCTCAGGTGTTGTCAAACGCCCCAAGGTATTCACGGTAAGCTGAAATGCTGCTGAAGCATGCGGTTGCTGCCCGACAGAACCGGCTGCCACCTGAACGTTTTGTTCCCGAATCGTTTTGACCACATCATTTGCTGTTAAACCACGATATGCAATTTTTTTAGGGTCAATCCAAACCCGCATTGCATATTCTCCCCCCCAAGCCACGACACTTCCCACGCCAGGCAAACGTGAAAGCTCATCGCGTACATTTAAATTTGCGTAATTTGAAACATAGAGGTAGTCATGATATTTATTTTTCGATTGAAGATGGACCACCATCAAGATATCAGGAGAAACCTTTTGCGTGATTACTCCAATTCGTTGCACTTCAGGAGGTAGTCGAGGTAAGGCTCTTGATACCCTATTTTGTACCTGAATTTCTGCCAGATTGGGATCAGTTCCTTGCTTGAATGTTACGGTCAGCACCATTCGACCATCTGTAGCGGTTTGAGAATTCATATACAGCATGTTCTCAACACCATTAATTTCCTGTTCCAATGGTGAAGAAACAGTTTCTGCAATCACTTGTGGATTTGCACCTGGAAAACTCGTTGAAACTTGGACTGTAGGCGGCGTAACCGGAGGATATTCACTGAGCGGAAGTTTAAATAATGCCAAAGTTCCGACAATCAACATCAATACAGAAATGACGATTGCAAATATTGGTCTATCTACAAAAAAGTGAGGGAAATTTTTCATTATTTTTCTCCCTGATTCGCAACTTTATCTTGTTGTGTATTGTCTTGCATAGGAACGATATTGGGGTTTACTTGCATTCCAGGTCCAACCAAACCTTTGAGAATGATTTTTTCACCAGATTTCAAACCTTGATCGATAATGCGAAGCCCATTAAACATTGCACCCAATTTGACAGGTCGATATTCAACTTTATTTCCAGCACCGAGTATTAAGACATAATTTTTATCCTGATCTGAACCCACTGCCTGATCATCTATTAAAATCGCTGGATAATTTGCACCTGTTGTTAACTGAATACGTGCAAACATTCCAGAGCTTAATTCACCTTGTTTATTTTCTACTGAAGCTCTGACACGAATTGTTCCTGTGCGCTGGTCTACTTGGTTACTGATAAAATTTAACTGACCGAGATAAGGATGATTTTCGGTATTGGCTAATCCCATAGCGATGGGTAAATTAAGCAATCCCTGTTTGTTCTGCTCTTTTAACTTTAATAAGGTGGCTTCATCCAAATCAAAATATACGTACAAAGGGTTTATGGAAACAATGCTGGTCAACAAAGTCGTATTACTGGTATTGCCACCCGTGATTAAATTACCAGCAGTCACTAAAACGCGATCAACACGCCCTGATATGGGCGCTTTGATATTGGTATAAGACAAGTTAAGTTTTGCTTCAGCTACAGCCGTATGTGCTTCTTGCACTTGAGCCTGACGATTGTTTTTTGTGGCTAGAGCGTCATCGTATATTTTTTTAGAAACTGCGCCGCTGGCAAGCAATTGATTGGCACGATTAAAGTCTGCAATGGCTTGTTTATATTGGACATCAATCGCCTTTAATCGTGCTTGAGCAATGTCCAATGCCAATTGAAAAGGTTCAGGATCAATTTTAAAAAGTGTCTGACCTTTTTGGACATAACTTCCTTCTGGCACACTGACCCTTTCAATTACACCACCGATACGAGAACGCAACTCAACACTTTGGGGAGCAGACAAATACCCCGTGTATTCAGCAGTGGGTCTAAGTTCATGTGTAATCACTTCTGCGACTGGAACTGTAGGTGCTGGTGCTGCGGTTGCTGCCTGTGCTTGAGTTTTACTTTGTTGGTTTTGTGCATTATAAATGAGCCCCCCTGAGATCACAGCAGCGACTGCAATAGAGACTACGATCATTTTAGCTTTCATATTATGCCCCATTTCCTGAGATGCTACGATGTATTCAAAACATTGTTGTAGCGATAGCGGTCAGGTTAAAGCTTCCCATTACTGGAAAGTCAATAGGATTATTTAGTTATATTTAATGATTGAATAAGGATAAATAATAAAGAAAAAAATGCTGCAAAATTTTAAAATTAAGATCTATTATTTTTTCTAATTCGAAATTAAAACTTTAAAAATATCAAAATAGTGTTTTTATCAATTAAGTTTTGATGGATATCCAGTCTCAACTTAACCGATATGAATATGCTGTCGTGCTTTGATTTACTCAGAATTTTTTCCCTGTAAATAAAAGCTCGGAGCAAGACCTAATGAGCGTTTAAATGCGGCGGTAAAAGCACTACTGCTGCTATAGCCTAACTCCATTGCAACATGGGTAATGGGTTGACCCAACTCCATACGCATTAATGCATTCAATAAACATGCCTGTTGTCGCCAATGGCTAAAACTCATTCCTGTTTGTAGTCTAAAGATTCGAGTGAAATGGCGTCGACTCATCCCGACTTGTTTTGCAATTTGATCAAGATCTTTATCTAAACTGGGTGCTTTTAAAATCTCTAAACATAATGCGCTCAACCTTGCTTCTTGAGGCAAAGGTGCATTGAGCGGTAATTCAGGCATCATCGCAATTTCTTTAATCATTAATTGCATTAAATAATCATCTCTGCCATCCAGTTCATATTCCACAGGAATATCTATTGCCGCAGATAAAAGTTCATGCAGTAAGGGAGAAACATTAATGACCGCACAGTATTCTAACAACCCTGCTTTCTTAGCCACTTCTGGAACAATATAGGCACTGCGAGTTTTGGTGATGCCACGCATATGGACTTCGTGCTGTATACCATTGGGAATCCATAATGCACGACGGGGAGGAACAACCCAACTTCCAAGATCTGTATTGACCGTTAGTACCCCTGTAATTGCATATAAACATTGCCCTCTTTTATGGCTATGACTGGGTAATATTGTGCCGTCTGGGTAATCATTCCCTGTTGCCATAACGATACGCGCTGTATCCTCAACATCACTCACCCGAATATTTCGCATGATTTTTCTCTTAAAAATGACCCGAACTCGATAGTTTATGTCCCAAATATGATTGTGGGTCAGTGAAGCTTCAGTTTAGGATAAAAACACTCAGAAACAAAGCCTTTTACCGAGTGCTGCAAGCATATAGAGCTTGTTGGAGAAATCATGCCAAGTCATAGCAATACCGTTGTCGAAACTCCATTTTCCCAAGAAAAAATTCCGTCAGATGATTACCCACAAAAATTTGTATTGCGCGTTGTCGGTGCTATCGCGATTGCCCATTTATTGAATGATTCTATTCAAGCCGTCGTTACAGCAAGCTACCCGATGTTAAAGGCAGAGTTTTCGCTCAGTTTTGCGCAAATCGGCTGGATTGCTTTGGTTTATCAAATTACTGCATCATTATTACAACCTTGGGTTGGCTTATATACTGACAAACATCCAAAACCGTATTTATTGCCAGCAGGTATGGGAGTCACCTTAGTCGGAATCGGTTTAATTGCTATCGCCAGCAACTTTCAAAGCTTATTGATCGCAGCAGCGCTGATTGGTGTTGGTTCATCAACATTTCACCCTGAAGCCTCACGTATTGCTCGTACTGCTTCAGGTGGTCGTTTTGGTACAGCACAATCGATGTTTCAAGTGGGGGGCAACACAGGATCAGCATTAGGTCCATTAGTGGCAGCAGCCGTGATCATCCCCAATGGTCAAGGAGCCATTGGGCTTTTTGTTGTTGTTGCTGCTTTAGCGATCTTTGTGTTGTTACGTGTGACTAAATGGTTGCTTCAACAAGCACCAGTACAAGGTGTTGCAAGTCAACAAAAAATCTCCAAACTCACCCGCCACCAAGTCATTCAAGCGATGTCGGTGATTTGTGTTTTGATGTTTGCCAAATTTATTTATATTGCAGCCATTACCAATTATTTTACTTTTTATTTGATCGAACGCTTTAATGTTTCCATTCAAACCTCTCAACTGTATTTGTTTATTTTTCTCGGTGCGGTCGCACTTGGAACATTTGTTGGAGGTCCTGTTGGTGATCGAATCGGAAGAAAAGCTGTGGTCTGGGTTTCATTTTTAGGTGTTGCCCCGTTTGCGCTCATGCTTCCTTATGTGGGTTTAACAGGAACAGCGATACTCACCGTAATTATTGGCTTGGTGATGTCCTCTGCTTTTTCAGCTTTGGTGGTATATGCACAGGAAGCCGTTCCAGGGCGTGTCGGCATGATTGCAGGTTTAATGTTTGGTTTGATGTTCGGAATTGGTGGTGTAGGTGCTGCGGGACTGGGTCATTTAGCAGACACACATGGAATTGTCTGGGTCTATAAATTATGCTCATTTCTTCCTTTATTAGGATTTATGACTGCCTTACTGCCAAATACACAACAAAAGTAAATAATCTCATTAATCAGCCGAGTAAATGCTTGGCTGATCTTTTATCTATTGATTTAATGCTGTTGAAGTAGTAATAAAAACCACTTGAAATTGAATGCCATAGAAAAAAAGTGATCGGATAAATGATTAACATATTAAAAGCATACAATATGCACTATTTCTTATAGTTACGCTGCAAGATGTTCAATTAAAAAATCGATAAAAATACGTGTCTTGGCGGGTAAAGAACGGGTATTTGAATAGAGCAATTGAATATTTTGTACAGGCAAATCAAAATCAGGCAATAAACGAATCAATCGCTTTTGTTGCAAATCATCTTCAACCAACCACGCTGGGCAAATTGCAACGCCCATAGAAGCCAAAGCCATTTGATGAATCGCTTCAGCTGAATTAGATTCGTATTGGTACCTCACAGAGGGTAAAGCGTACTGTTCACCACCACGGTTTTGTAAAACATATTGGGTATCCTGCCAGTTTAATAAACTGTGTCCAATCCAAGGGACATGGGCTAAGTCTGCAATCTGATTGATTGGATGATGTGCTAGAAATTCAGCTGTAGCAACTAAATAAATTGGGTATTGACCAATTTTTCGAGATTTCAATGATGAATCTTTTAAGTTTCCCAATCGAATAACCAAATCAAGTTTTTTAGTCACCAAATCATCCAAAGAAGAGTTAAAGGTATATTGCAGTTGTAATTGAGGATATTGTTGGCAAAACTTACCTAGCAACGGTAAAACAAAGCGTTGTCCAAATTCATTGGTTGAAGAAAATCGCAGTACCCCTGTGACGTTGCTACTAAAATTTTGACTACGCTCAAAAGCTGCATCAACCTGAGACTGAATCTGTTTGAAATCATTGTAGAAATTTTGACCGACTTCAGTCAAAGCAATATTACGGGTATTGCGGATCAGCAAATTGACATTTAATCGCTGTTCTAAATGTTTAATATCAATACTGACCATAGAACGACTTAATCCCAAAATCTCAGCAGCCTTGGTAAATGATCCTGAATCTACCACCTGTAAAAAACTGGTAATTTGTTTGAGATTCTTCTGCATGAAATCACTCATTGTTTGAGATTATTAAACAATGATTTTACTTCGCCTGCATCGACAATAAAAGGTCAGCATCGTACGCTCCCTCATTTTGGAGGTCGCTATGTCTTACCGTTATAAAATAGCAACAGTATTTTTACTTGGGTTCTTTATTGATTGCATCAATATTTTTATGTCAGCAATCGCTTTACCCAGTATTGCAGCTTTCTTTTCAGTCAATCCATCTATAACCGCTTGGATCAGCAATGCCTATATTCTTGGTTTGGTTTTGATCATGCCTGTCAGTTTGTGGCTTTCAAGTCTAATCGGATATCGAAAACTCCTTTGCTTTTCAATGCTCTTATTT
Source organism: Acinetobacter bereziniae LMG 1003 = CIP 70.12 (assembly GCF_000368925.1). GTDB lineage: Bacteria > Pseudomonadota > Gammaproteobacteria > Pseudomonadales > Moraxellaceae > Acinetobacter > Acinetobacter bereziniae. The sequence goes on from NZ_KB849755.1 coordinate 526,716, forward strand.
TCGATCAGTATCTGCTTTATGGGGATGAGTACTTCCATTTACAGTTTAATTTTTTGGCGTTTCATCCAAGGAGTTTCAGGTGGATTATTGATTCCTGTTGGGCAGGCATTGGTATTTGGCTTATTCCCTAATCATGAACGGCAACGTATCTCAACCCTGATTATGGCGATTGCTTTAATTGCTCCTGCGTTTTCCCCAACACTAGGGGGAATCATTGTAGATACGTTCTCTTGGCGTTGGGTATTTTTTTCAAACCTCCCATTTTCATTACTGACCGCATGCCTAGCTTGGTACTGGATAAGAGATGAGCAACGTCAGTCCGATCAACACCCTGATTTTAAAGGCGTGATTCTCATCAATATCGGACTTTTATGTCTATTGTTGTCATTTTCATTCTATACAGATCTACATCATATTTTTTTTGCGATCACAAGCTTCGCAATTTCAGTCTTGATGCTTATTGTTTATTTGCGGCATTCAGCGCACTGTCATGCCCCCATTCTCAATCTGCAATTATTAAAGAATTGTAATTTACGGACAGCATTTATTGTCTATTATGCAGTACCTGGCATTTTTACTGGCGTGAATTTACTCAATATCTTTAATTTGCAATTTAATCTTGGTTTTAATGCCAAACAAACAGGTCTATTTATGTTGCTCTATGCCTCTGGGGCATTTATTTCTATGACCAGTGGTGGGACTCTCTACCATCGCCTTGGAAAAAATACATTATTTGTGATTGGGATTTTGCTACATAGTGTCGGTATATCTTTACTATTTTGGGTATCGAGTTTAAGCGATTTAAGTATCTTAATTTTTGCCTATCTACTCATGGGCTTAGGTGGAGGTTTGAGTGCCAATATCGCTCAAATCATTTCATTACAAGATTTTACTGGTCAAGATTTATTACAAGGAAGTGTGCTGTGGAACATCAATCGCCAAGTGGCTTTTAGCATAGGTACTGTCGTTCTTCTTTCTATCTTTAGTGTTTTACCCATCTCAAATAGCTTAATGCATTACCAATATACTTTTCTCATCGCAGCACTATTATGCGCACTGTCTTTAATTTCAATTTTTAAGGAGAAAACTCATGTTTAAAACAATGAGCGATGCGATCCAAAATGTGATTGACTTGCATATCTGGATTGAAGACGTTTTTAGTAATCCCAATGCACAAGACAGCTTAAAAAAGCTTTTGTCGAGTTTTGATCAAAATTTTAAAATGATCACAGTTCAGGGGCATTGTATTTCTTTGGCAGAAGTCAGCTCTTTATTTCGTGAAAATATCGGTAAAAAATCCGCATTAAAAATTACTATTTCAAATGCTATTCCCTTATTTGAAGCTGAAAACTATTATTGGATTCAGTATCAGGAGCATCAGCAGACTTCAGATCAGATGCAATTAAGAATCTCAACTGCTTGTATCAGAGTTGAATCTGGAAAATGCTATTGGCAATATCTACACGAAACACTTGTTCAATAAATCTAATCGTATCTTTAATTCGATATAGGCTTATATCTAAGATTTGAGTAACTGAGCTCTACAGCAACATTCATGGTATAGGTTAAAGATTTTAGGTGAAACAACGAATTTAATGCTTTGTTGCTTCACCCAAATTCCACAGATTGACTCAATCTAAAAATTGTTTTGAGGATTTTAGTGGAACTATTCTGAGAATTGTTCCACTAAAATCATGAATCGTTCTCATCAGCTCAAATCAATCACTTAAAACCCATCTATGGTGAATAGCGAATTAACCTGCCGCCACTTCTTCACTGATCCATTGTTGTAATTTGCGAGGTATATTTTTTGTGTTTTCATCAAAACCAAAATATTGCACACCATCATAAGAGCTCATCAACGCCATAACTTTTCCTGTTTTGGTATTGACGGCGATCACAGCTTTACTCGCGCCTGCCCCTTTAGGATCATAACCGCTACCAATTAGCCAATCACCCTCACGTTTCATTGCACTTGATACCACTAACGATGTTTTAACTTTGCTGTATTCTTTGCCTGTTAATTGTTGGAACTTCTTTTTCCAAGGTTCTGCCTGAATCACATCATAAGGTAGTTTTCCATCTGGTTTCGCCATACCGACAGTGGCGACTGGGCGTGTACCACACTGTCTTTTGATTTCAGCTTCATAACCAATATTGCCAACTTCCTGCACATTGACACTGCGACCAGCCTTATCCGCACATTGTTCCCATTGCTGTAAGGTTTTTGCCTCAGCAAATAGTGGGATAGTTAACATGCCTGCAATTAAAAATTTAATCGTTTTCATCATTGATCCTTTATCTAGATTGTATTGTTTAATAACCTGACTTTTTCACAAGTTTTGGTGCTTCTGCTTTCTTGACAGAGATCAGTTTTGCAGTATCAAACCCCTCACTCTCACCCCTATATACGGCATAATCACCAACAGTCACTGTGGCATGCCCCGTGTAACCCTCATAACCTTGTTTAGACTTTTTATTAATTTTAAACGCATTGATGGCTTGACTAGACTGGGTAAAACAGAACCATCGTGAACGCTGATCGTTCGAAGTCCGTGGAATCAATTTATCCGAAGGTGCATAAGGATGAAAACAAACCACATCCCCTAAAACTTCATCTTCAAAATAATATGAATATTCGCCACTGACCGTGATTTGTCCTGTGTATTGATCAAACTCACCTGTACTATTCTTTAACTTTAGACCTTCTGCGTGTGCGATCAGCGGAAAGCTTAAAATAGCTGCCAGTAAAATTTTTTTGATTTTCATCCTGTTGTCCTTGAACAAGTGATTTATTTTCAGCACTAGTAGCTGATCTATCATGAAATTATCTAAAGCATTGTTCCATTTTTTTGATGCGATGTTTTCTGAATCATTCAGCCCAAATCCAATAATCTAAATGTATAAATCCGAACAAAACTCATCATGTTGAGATTATTGAGCATCTAATCTTTAAAATTATGTGAAACTGTTAAATACATAACTTAAAAAATTGAATGTGTTTTACATAAAAAATTTTCTATATACAGCGAATACTTGATCCTTTTTCTGTTGAAATAAATATCTATATTTTATCCAAGGTTCAAACTTAGCTTAAAACTTCTGCTTATTTTTCAGCAAGTACGCTTTTATTTATATCATTTTTTTGTAAATCTGATTTTGGTATTTCTCATATTGCCAAACATATGTGACATAATTAAAAAAATAAACACATGAAAAATAATTTAAAAAAATAGAATTATTGATCAAAAACTTTATTTCATATTTATTGAAATATTATGCAATACTGACACTAGTCTGTTGTGCAAAAATCAAATTATTTGATGCTATTTTGCTTAAACTTTCTGGGATTATAACAAAGATTCATCTATCAATATGCAAAAGGCTTATACGATGCAATTAGATAAAATCAATATAAAACAAATTCTTGGCATAACTACATTGATGCTATTTTTATCTGCATGTCAATCGAGCAGTGTCAATAAAGTTGTCAAAGACCTCCCTTCACCTCAAGGTCATTATCATGTTCAGGTACTTCAATGCCGTGCAAATGATGCGATGTTTGGTGGTGCAACACAAGTTCAAGTATCAGTACTAAAAAAGGGTGAAACTGAAAGATGTAGAGCTTTTATTCAGTCGATTAACCAGTTTTCAGTGAATACCATCGACTTTGGGCATCCCAATAATGCTTTAGAGTTAGAATGGTTGTCTGAAAATAAATTAAGAGCGTGGCATCGAAGTTTTGCTAAAAATCCAAACAAAAGCTTTATTGGACCTTATGTATATGAAAAAAGTGGTCGCTCATCTATAGAAGTTATTTTTTCACCAAAACCATAATCATATTTTTAAACTTGAAATGCTTTAAGAGCACGGTTGTGCTTGATCTCATTTAGAGTAACCTGAGTTCGATAAAAATCCTTGATGAAATATGATACTCGGAAACGTCATCAGCAACTGTTCGAGGCAGGACTACTTTTATAAGATATTGTTTCTGCGACAGATTAAATGTATTACTATTAGTTGACGAGTTTTGCGGTGAGCAGCGATGTCGCTGCGCAAGATGGTTGCCTTGCGGAGCTTCGCTCCTCATGCCAAAACAAAGTATGGCTAGCCACAGGCTGATCTAAAAATTGGATGAACACTCAGCAAGACTCCGCTGAGACTTATTTTTTTCAATAAGTTAAAGGTATGTTTGCGTCGAACTCACATTAGAGTATATTTTTCAAAGCTAACAAAGCTTTTTAATCAGTAGACCTTTTGCGAAAATCATTTTTTAATCATCCAATTGATTAATCCGGCTATCAAATTCACTCTTAAACCAAAGCGTTTACACCTATTTCTATACCACTCAGACAATATCCGAAACGTCTTTAATTTTGAATTAGGGGGCTGTACTAGATTAGCAATGTGCTAATCTAGTACAGCCCCTTAAATTTTAAATAATAGACCTCTTGCACTAGTCAAAATTTAAGCAGATATGATCTTTGATTTATAAGGTATTAAATAAAACCTAAATGACTAAAAAACCTACTTTCGCAACAAGTCTAATAAAAATAATAAACTCAATTATTTGATTATCATCAGACTTTTAAATCTTTCGCACTTTATGTTTAAATTCACTCCTTATTTAAAAGCTATAACCAATATTTAAATTGATCCGATAACTCCATTGATCGCTTTTATCTGATGAGGCAGAAGTCCAGCCAGTTGCATTACCTGCGCCACCAACAACATTGGCATTTTTACCCCATAAGTAATCCGTCCAAACCAAAAATGGTGAAGCAATAAACATCATTCCCGTAGTATTCATCTGTGATGAAGCCCAATCACTCCGCTTTTTATCAAAATAACTATAGTCGTTATAGAAGCGGATTGCTTTTAATTGTCCAAAATTTTGAATGGGCAAAACATAGGCAAAGTTTAAACTTGCAACGGTTCCTTCTGAAGCAATGAAATAAGCGGGAGTTAAACCATTTCCTCCCATCAAAGTCATATCATTATTCACACCATCAGGATTTTCAGCATCATATTGATAATGAATCACTGAGCTTTGTAAATTAAAGCGTTTGTAATTGTTATCAGTATGCACACCCAACGCATAATACTGACCATTTTTATCCGTCAGTTTATTGTGCAATTGCGCGAATGCACCTGAAACGCCAAACTCTTGCTGACCAAATGCTGTTTTTAGCTTGCGAACAATACGCATATTAAATTGATGACGCTTTTCATTTTGATAATTTTTTTGTGTAGGGAAAGCATTATCGGCGAGATCATCATATGTGGCACTCTCTGGTGAATAACGCAAATTAGTTGCCAACATTTCAGGATAATATCCCAATTTAATATCCCAATCTGTGTTATGAAAATTCCAATTCATCCCTGGCGCACTGTTATTGCCATAACCTAAAAAGAAAGGGATATGGTTGAGCCAACCATTTTGAGTATAAGGATAAATGGTAAAAGGTTTATAGACAAAACCTGCCTCTAAACTCTTATTTTCATCAAAGTTATACCCAACATAAGCTTTCTCAATCGATCGTTTCTCTTGATCTTGAAAGATATAAGATGCATTGAGATAAGCATCATCAAATTTACCCGTAAGTGTAATTTTAAAAATGTCGAAATAGAGCTTACCAAAACCAACATTGGGACCATCCCAACTTTCATAACGATGATTAAAACGTATCACACCATCTAGCTTTAAGGTTTCACTTTGATCTTCGCTTTTCCACTCAAGCGCTGTGTTTTGGGCAAAAGTGTGAGACATATAACCTAAAGATAATACGGCAGATAACGTGACTATAGATGCATTTTTCATAGCTGATTCCTTCAATTTTTTACCAACGATCCTGTTGGTTTTCTTGTTTTACCTGTAAAACATAGTTTTTATTGATTTTTATGCAAAAAAAAATAATCCTCCTTGTGAAATCAATGAACATCTGAATCTCTTGCGATAGCTTTTTCAGATGTTCATCTAAAAATTAATACAATTTCTTTTGTGGTGGTCCTGCAAAGTCCAGTGGTCCAATCGACTTCATATCCAGTTCAATCACACTTGGACCTTGAAAATCAACGGCTTGCTGAATGACTGTGTTAAATTCATCAGCACTGCCGACTTTCCAGCTTTTGACTCCCATTGCTTCTCCTAAAGCTTGATAGTCAGGGGTATGTAATTCATTAAAATATTGGCGTCCACCAAAGTAATTATTTTGGATACCTCGCATCACGCCATAACCACCATCATTCATGATCATCAGCACCATATTGGTATTTTCTTGTGCCATGGTGGCAATCTCACCGATACCCAACATCAAGCCGCCATCACCGACTAGACCAATCACTTTCTTGTCTGGATTGGCAATTGAAGCACCTATCGCAGTTGCTAGACCGAGACCAATGGCTCCTGCTAAAGAGTGAATATTGAGATTTGGTGCTTGTACTGAAAATAAACGGCTGCCCCAAGTACTGCCCGACATGGTGATATCTCGGACAAAAATACCATCTTGAGGTAATGCGGCACGTAAGTAATCACAAATCAGGGCATATTGATCTAACTGAGTACGTAAAGCATCTATTGCTGCCTGTTTTGCCTGAACAATGGCTTTATCGTATTCTGCATCTACTTTTGATACATCTGCTAAGCCAGCCACTACGCCTTGCAACACATGTTTAGCATCAGCACAGACAAAGTGACGTACAGTGTAATTACGCTGTTGTGCGACTGGATTAGCATCGATTTGGATAATATTGTCTGGAAACTGTACTGAATAAGTTTTCGTTTCATTACTGCGTAAACGCGAACCGACCACAACCAATAAATCAGCGTCTTTTAACAGTTGTTCAACTGCTGCTGAATTATGAAATGCTCCCAAACTACGAGGATGATCATCTGCCAATACACCACGTGCATGGGTAGACGACACAATAGGTATTCCCAAATCAGCAATGGCTTTAACTTCTTCCACACTTTTCAATGTCCCACCACCAATCCAAAATATCGGACGTTTGGCTTGTTTAATTTCCTGAACAATCAAATCAACTTCAACTTGCTCAGCCTGTGGTAATTCCAGTGCTTTTACTGGACCTAAGTTAAGTGGTAAATCGATTTCAGCCGCTTGTACATCTATAGGCAATTCAACGCTGACAGGACCCATGGGTACAGTTGTTGCAACACGAATTGCTTCACGAATCACCCCTACAGCATTATCTGGACTGGTAATGCGAAATGCAGCTTTACTGGATGCTCGTAAAAAAGTCAGCTGATCTTTGGTTTCATGAATAAAACTGGCATCACGATCAAGATATTCACGTTCCACTTGCCCAGTTAAATGTAAAACTGGACTACCTGCATTCATTGCTTCGATCAATGATCCTACAGCATTTCCTGCACCTGCGCCTGTACTGGTTAAAGCAACCCCTAAACCTTTAAAGCGCGCATGCCCATCTGCCATTGTCACCGCACCGGCTTCGCCACGAGCAGCGACAAAACGAATTTTTTCACGGCGCCCAACCGCATCAGCGATGGGTAAGTTGTGAATCGAGATAACACCATAAATACTCTCAACTTGGTGCGCTTCTAAAACCCGAGCGATTGCTTCACCTACATTTACACGTTCTGTCATTATTTGTTCCTCAAAAATTTTTTCATTCCATGAATAGATCAATCACACCAAGGATTTGGCTGTTCGCTTAATCCCATATAAATACTTTTTTGTTGCATATAAGACAAAATGCCTAAACGACCTTTTTCACGACCTATACCACTGTCTTTAAATCCGCCAAACGGTGCCGAAATCGAGAATTTTTTATAAGTATTGATCCAAACTGTCCCCACCTCTAAAGCACGAGCAATTTGCCACGCTTTACGATAATTTTCAGTCCAAATACCTGCGGCCAATCCAAAACAACTTGCATTGGCTTGGGTAATCAAATCAGCCTCATCGTCGTACTTGATGACGACTAACACGGGACCAAAAATCTCTTCCTGACAGGTTTGTGCAGCATTATCCAAACCCGTAATAATGGTCGGTAAGTAATAACTGCCTTTTTCCAACTCACCATCCGTCAACGCTTGACCACCTACTACGACTTGACCACCTTCTTGCTTGGCCAATTGGACATATGCATCCACAGATGCCAAATGCTTAGGATTAATTAAAGAACCGAGATGCACACCTGCAGTCTCAGGATGCCCTACACGTAAAGCTTTGGTAATTTCAATCAAGCGATTGAGAAACTGATCATAGATACTGCGATGAACAAATAACCGTGAACCTGCAATACACGCCTGTCCTGCCGAACTAAAAATACCGTAAGCCACCCCCTTAGCAGCCAATTCAATATCTGCATCTGGCAATACAATGGTCGGTGATTTGCCACCAAGTTCTAAAGAAGTGGTGATTAATTTCTCCGCAGCAAGATGTGCCAAATGACGACCCGTTGTTGTCCCCCCAGTAAATGAAATTTTACGTACCAATGGATGTTTTACGATTGCATCACCAATCACAGAACCACGCCCCACCAAAACGCTTAATAAGCCTTTGGGTAAGCCAGCTTGTTCAAAGATTTTGGCAAGTTCCAAAGCGATTAAAGAGGTTGCCTCTGCGGGTTTAAGAATGACTGCATTTCCAGCCGCTATTGCAGGGGCAAGTTTTTGCACCTCACTGGCGATCGGCGAATTCCACGGTGTGATCGCTGCAACAACACCCACAGGTTCATGTACACTCATGGTCATGAAATCTGCTGCACGTTGTGTTGTTAATTCATCATTTAACGTTTCACAAGCCGCCGCCACATAACGTGCTGTTGCAGCTGCACTCGTGACCAAAGCACGCGTTTCAGTTAAAGGTTTACCATTGTCACGGGTTTGTAATTGGGCTAGTTCTTCGACACGTGCTTCAATGATCTCAGCTACTTTATATAAAATTCGTGCACGTTCATGCGGCATACTGTTGCGCCAACTTGGTTGTCGCCATGCTAAATCTGCTTTTTTAATTGCTTCATCAACATCATCCAAACTTGCAGTCGAAATTTCTGCATTCACAGATTGATCAGCTGGAAACACACTCTCGATAATATTGCCTTTGCCTAATCGCCATTCACCTGCGATATAAATTTGCTTTACCATGATCAAATCCTTTTATATCTGAATTGCTTCAACGCTGTTACGACATGCACGAATCACACTCAATGCAGCCAATGTTGAAGTTTTTGGATTACTTGCCAACGGCACACCCACCAACTCAATGGTCATTTCACCAAACATGCCTTCCGCTACAATGGTGTGTTTGTTCTTGTTGATATGCGGATCAACACTTAACTCAACCATGGTTTGATCCATTCCTAAGCCTGCAAGCGCAATCGTAGCTGCAACATTGGCATTGGCTGGAAACTTCAACGCTGCCTCTCTGGCTGTACCTTTGAAAAATACAGTTGCTTGATTTACATGTTCAAGGTCAACCAACTGTTCTGCATAGCTACCACGCCAACTGTTTGGACTCTTACAGCCCTTATAGGTGACCTTTTCCAGCCCGCCTTCTTTGGCTGCTGAAATTCCATCAATTCCTGCAATTGCGCCTGCTAGTAAATGCAGATGTGCATGATGCTGCTCAGCTGTAAGTTTGAGTAGAGTCAAAAACTCGTTATCTGCCAAAGTTCCCACCGAAATCAGACCAATGGTCCAACCTTTTTCAAGTACTTTTTGTGCATGCTCTTTCACTGCTGCTTGTCCTGCCACTTCGATCACATAATCTGGTGTGCCATGACACTGATCAACTGAACTGATCACCTGTACATTGTTTGAAACAAGTGCCTGAACTTTTTCAACGCTCCGTACAGGTACAACAATCCACTTGAGCTGTAATTCTTGAGGTAGATGGGCATACACTTCTGCGGCCATTGCGCCAAAACCAATCATCATCAACTGTTTCATGGAAACACCTTATAAATGTTTGTTAAAACCACCTGATACATCCAAAGCTGCACCTGTGGTATAAGACGCCAACGGTGATGCCAGAAATACCAAAGCATGTGCAGGTTCTTCTGGCTTACCTAAGCGCTGCATGGGAATACCCCTTTTTTTTGCAATATCGCCGGTCCATTGTTCCCATGATGCGTTTGCATCCGAACGGTTTTCGAAACGGCGTTTCCATTGCGCAGATTCCACCATGCCCAACAGAATCGAATTGACACGAATGCCGTATTGACTGAATTCATGAGCTAAAGAATGTGTTAGATTTAATAAAGCTGCACGTGCAGATGAGGTTGCAATCATGTGAGGTTCTGGTTGTAACGCCAATAAGGAATTGACATTGGTAATCGAACCACATTGCGACTGTTTTAAATCATTTAAAAAAGCGCGAACTGGATGTAATACACTGAAATATTTCAATTCAATTTCTTTCATCCAATCTTCATCTTGAGTATTCTCAAAATTTGAAACACGCCCTTGACCCGCATTATTGATCAACATATCAACATTGCCGAGTTGCTGATTGACCTGTTGAGCAAATTGTTGAACATCATTTTTGTCTAGAACATTACAGATTTTGGTAAAAACTTCAGCATCTGGGTATTTTTCTAAAATAGAGTTTTGCGAAGCTGTCAAACGTTGTTGGTCTCGACCACACCATGCCACTTTGGCGCCTTCAGCAACTAAAATTTCGACTGCAGCCAAACCAATCCCTGACGAGCCACCTGTGACAACTGCTACTTTTCCTTTAATGTGGAAGCTCATATCCATATCTCTCGTTTAAATCTTAATTGACTGATAAAACAATATTGTTGAACTGTTCAGGTTGATCGACATAACTCAGATGACCTGCATCTGTAATGAGATGGTAACTGCCCAATTGCATCTCTAGGTTGAGTTCTTTAATTGCTTTTGCAGGGGTTATTTCATCTTTATCACCGGCAATCACTGCACAAGGAACATTTATTGCTGTTAAATAATTTCTGATTTCATCATAAGCCAGCAAATAAGAGGCTCGAGTGAAACCATCTAAACTGAGATGGCTCATCACTTCATTCACCAAAGCTAAAGCCTGATCATCTTGTTTATAAATCAAATACGGTCCACGGCATGCCGCCATACCTGCATTACCCAGTGTTTTCAACATATTCGGACGTTTTTGATAAACTTGAGTTTTCACATCTTCACTCGAACGTTGATAGCCTTGCGCTGGGTTAGCAAGAATCAAGGCACTCACCCGCTCAGGATAAAGATGAACAAAAGCACTGGCCTGTAAAGCGCCAAGGGAGTGCCCAATCAAAAATGCCTTGGAAATATTCAAAGCGTCCAACAAGCCGAACAAACGTTGCGCATAATCTGTTGCATTCGGTTGAGACGTATGTAAACCCACTGATTGACCATAACCTGGCGCATCCCAAGCAATCACATGAAAATAACGACTGAGTACATCAAGCTGATTGATCCAAGATGCTGAACCTGAGCTAATGCCATGTAGTAAAACCAAGTACTGCCCTTGTCCCGCCTCGCGGTAAGCTTGCACATCATCCTTGACGATTACGGTTTTAACTGGATATTTGGCTAATACATCAATCAGTGTCATCATTTCATTCCTTTTATCGGTATCCGATCAAACGATTAACGTTTGATTTGAGACAATGGATGCTCAGGCGGATAGTTTGGAATCGTCGGTTTACCCGCACCTAACATCACACACATCAAGGCATCTTCCTGACCTGGATTAAACAAGCCACGGTAGATCCCAGGTGGAATTGAAATTAGATCACGCTCTTTCAGCTTGGTTTGGAATTTCTCACCGTTATGCTCAATGAACAGATCAATCTCACCACGTAGCATAAAAAACACTTCTTCCACATCATGATGAATGTGCAAAGGACCTTCACACTGCGGTGGGAGCACCATGGTAGAAAACGTAAAGTTTTCAGCTGGAACAGTATTGTTATCATCGGCAACACCTGTTGCTCCTGTTCCCATATAGCGCATTTGCGCGCGACGATATTTCGGGTCATAGTCAGCTTGAAACTTCAAAGCATCAAAATCATATTTGCGTGTTTCAAAACGGGCAATTCTTCCATTTAACCAATCTTCTAAACTTGTTCCGTTCGGTTGAGTCCATGTTTCAAATTGTTGAGTAGTCATTTTTAACTCCTGAATATCTTTGATTAATAACGTTTCAATAAAGGAAGCAAGAAGAATGATCCAATCACGGCAACTGCTGCCAAAAAGGTAATTCCTAAATTAAAACTATGGGTTTGCATTACAATGTAGCCAATCAAAACAGGTGCGATTGCACTGGCAAAATTACCTAGACCATTGAAAATCCCACCTGCTGTTGCGCCCACATCCGCTGTAGTCACTCGAGCGAGTAATGCAAATACTGCAGCGACACCAAAGCCCCACGCCATGGCGCTTAAAGACATCGCTGCGATGACTAAAATTGGATTGGTCATAATGACCATGACATACATAAAGATTCCCGCGACCAATAAGCCACTAAAGACTTGGATAGCACGACGCCCTAGCTTGTCGGAAAGAAATGCACCAATCACTTCGCCCAGTAACATGGCAATAAATGGAAAGCTGGAATAAACCCCAAACTCTTTAAGATTAAAGCCCTTGTCTTGAATCAAATAAGACGGTACCCAACTGTTTAAGCCCCACAAATAAGTCATCAATGCAATATTGAAAATACACACCAACCAAAATGAACTGTTCTGCAACAACGACTTGGTGTTTTGAATATGTCCTTTAAAGTTGATACGTTTACTGGTTGACTCCAACTCAATGGTTTTCTTCAGTTGTAAATTACGCAATCCAAATACAATGGCCAGTAATGCAATTACAGTTAATCCTGCCATGACAAAGAATGTTGTATGCCAATCATGATGTGCAAGCACAGCCGCAGTAATTGGGAAACCTAAGAATGCTCCAATGGGCGTACCCAACAGAAACATCGTCGATGCACGCGCTTGCTGATGATCTGTATAAGTTTGTTTTACGATCGTATAAGCAAGTGCAAACAATGGACCTTCTGCCAAACCCAACAAAACACGTAAGATCAACATGCCTGTATAGTTGGTGGTAAAGCCCATACAGAACATCAGCAAACCCCAAGATGCTACACTCCAAAACAACATTTTCTTTGGATTAAAAATATCACCCAAAAAGCTTAAAAATACTGATGAAAAACCATAGGCCAGCAAAAAACTGGTCATGAGCCATCCCAGTTTTGCTTTGTTTTCAGCAATGCCCATCGCACCTTGAAAGTGAGGGTCAGCAAATAGTACAGCGATACTAATTTTGTCGAAGAATGCCAAAACGACACATACCATGAGGACAAAAGCAGGAACCCAATGCTTTAATCCACTTTTTTCTTCATTACTCATATTTCATTCCTTCGATTGAGTCATGAACCGTACTTAATGCCTATGGTTTTAATTTCATGACATTAAATTCAGGGTCTACCAATAATTGTGGGTCTAATACTGTACTGGACTGCATCCAGCGCTTTGCCAGTTTGACCAATTTTGCATCGTTGACTGCGATCATGTTCAATAATCGATTGTGCTCATCCAGATACAAATAACTGCACTGCTCTGCTGAGTTTTGACGACAGACAATCTGCTTGGTTTTTTCTGTTTGGTAAGTCCCTAAAATCTGGATATTGTAGTGATACTGGTCTGACCATAACCAAGGAATATCTAGATATTCGGTATCCATACCGAGCATTGACTTTGCAGCGGCAATAGCTTGATTTTGGGCATTTGCCCAAGACTGTATGCAATAGCCCAAGCTTGGATGTATCGCGACATCACCTGCGGCGTAAATATCTTGGTCAGACGTTTGTCCAAAACCATTGACCACGATGCCATCTTTAACTTCTAAGCCCGCACTTACACCCAGCTCTTTTGCAATCTCTGCACCAGCACCCACGACAACACAGTCAAACAGTACGCTACGATGCGGATGATTTAACACTTCAACTTTATTTTGCCCGGCATCAACCAAATGTAGATTTTTACTGTCTAAGTGAATCTGAGTACCTTGCTGTTGGTGTAGGTTTTTCAGAAATTGTGATACTTCTGGACTCACACTACGTGCGCAAAGGCGATCACCATATTCAAAGATATGTACTTCTTTACCTTGTTGACGAGCAGTTGCTGCGATCTCTAAGCCAATCCAGCCTCCGCCAATCACGGCTAATTTTTGTGTCTGATCTAAAATGGCTGACAATCGTTCACAATCTTGGACATTGCGTAAAGTCACCACATTGGGAATAAATTGCCATGAATTGACAGGAACGTGAGCTCGACTTCCTGTAGCAATCAATAATTTGTCATAGGGTAAAATTTCACCACTATCTAAAACCACATTTTTCTGCTGGCGATCCACATGTGTCGCAATCGCAGGTTTATGCCATTGAATATTAAAGTCCTGAACCTGTTCAGGAGAAAATAGATGCAGGCTTTCATAGCTGGCTTGTCTTGATAACACCTGTTTTGACAGGGGTGGACGTTCGTAAAATACACGGTCTTCATTTGAAACCACATGGATCTCACCTGAATATCCATTTTGACGCAGTGTACTGACAGCCCAACCTGCGGCTTGCCCTGCACCCACAATCACCACTCTTTCCATAGCTTGTGCTCTCAACTCAGGCATGTTTTACACAGATTTAACTTGTCTACGGGTCTGATCATCCAAACCACCTTCAATGGCCCATTCGGTGAACAGTTCTAGGCGATGCTCTTCCACGCGTGGCTGCCATTCTTCCGTCAAATAATCATCATTGGTGTAATATTCAAATGCACCACCCAAAGGCGAGTTGACGTACCAAAAATAAGCCGAAGAAATTGGATGACGACCCGGACCAATAAAAGTTGACCATTCAGAACGGTTCATGTTTAAGCCACCACCAATCACTTCATGAATATCACGTACGACAAATGCGACATGATTAAGCCCAGCAGGTTTATTCGGTACTGATAGCAAGAACAAATCATGGTGATAACCTTGGCCGCGACAACGTAAAAAGGCTCCACGATTGCGATAGGCATCTGATAAGAAAAAACCGATCTTTTCGATATAGAACGACTCTGTTTTTTCTAAGTCAGGGGTAAAAAACACCACGTGACCAATCGCAACAGGTTGTCCTTTTTGATATACAGGACTTGCTGCATTTACTCGATTGATACTGCCGTATTGGTTAATTCCTTCTGTTTTTAATGCCGGTAAGTCATGAGTAAAACTTTGCTGAAAGCGAATGGTCATGCCATTTGGATCAAGACATTGCAGCATATCAGCAGACTCTTGATAGCCTTCTACATCTTTTAGACGCAACGATAAATCAGTTAAATCCTGTGAGTTCTCAACCCCCCAAGTCACTTCTCGCAAGGTTGAACCAGTTTCAATCGCATGTGGCAAACGTAAATCATCACAGTCAAATAAATAAATCTTGCTCGCATTTTGGGTTTGATAAAGATCGGTTCCATCGATATCCGACTCGATTTTTTGGAGACCAAAGTCTGCCAAAAATTTATTCGAAGCAACTCTGTCTTCTACACCAAATTTTAAAATTTCAATCCCTGTAATCATCGGATACCTCTTCAATTAAAGACAAAGCCACCATTGACTGGAATATTTTGCCCAGTCACGAATGAGGACAAATCAGACAGTAAATATAGTGCTGTTCCATTTAAATCTTGTGGTAACTGCTGTCGTTGTATTGCTCGACCATTGACATATAAATCGTGGCGTTGTTGTGGGACATATGCTGTGGCCTCAACCAAGGTTAGACCTGGAGACAAGGTATTGACACAGATATTGAACTGCCCAAGTTCCCTTGCCATAGAACGAGTCATTGCAATTAATGCACCTTTGCTCGCCACATAAGCCATCAAATTTGGCGCACCCCATAAAGCAGTGTCTGACGCAACATGAATCACTTTGCCAGTGGCTGACTGTTTGAGATATGGCACACAAGCCTTAGTCACCAACCAAGTGCCTTTAACGTTGATGTTCATGACTCGATCCCAAAGCTCCATGTCATAATCCATCATGTCCTTCCCACCAACATTAGTTGCAAGTGCAGCACAATTAACCAAACCATCGAGTCCAGATAATCGGGCAACAGCTTGTTCAACAGCCTGTTGAATTGAAGTGCTATCTGCCAAGTCAATCGTGACAGCATCCACATCAAGCCCTTTGGCTTTTAATGCCTTCGCCTCTTCAGCAAGCAGGTCTGTCAAAATATCTGCCATAACCACTTGGGCACCTGCTTCAGCAATAGCTTGGGCAAAGTCTCGCCCCAAACCTCTGGCTGCGCCTGTGACAAGGACTTTTTTACCTTGCAGCAATGCCATGTTAACCATGCGCTTCTTCCTGCAACTCAATACGATTTGCACTTTTTAAATTGGCAATTTTCTTTAATTGCTTTTCCGCTTCTTTTTTCATTAAACGACGCAGACGAGATAGCCCAACATCATGCTGATAAAGAAATTCCTGCTGACGTGCGTGTGGCGCAAGGTTTTCTAAAATAATGCGATCTTGCTCAAGCACATCCCAATGCAATTTTTCTAAATGGTTGCGGTATAAGAAACGCCAAACATTACGCTGCCAACCACTCACTTTACGACAACGCCAAAAAAATACACGAGTGTTGTTGGCATCGATTGGTGTAGCATAGCCAACAATCCAAAACTCTCCGCCGGGTCCAAAGTCTTTACGATAAGGTATCGACAAGCGCAACCAGCTTGCTCCAGTATTGGCATATTCAACCCAATCAAAGTTCACCCCGACTTGACCTTCTTTTTCAAAAACAAAGCCATGTTCTGTTGAACGGTGTTTCATTTCCGCAGTGCGGTCGCCTTCAGCCATTGAATGCGAAGTGCAATGTAAATAACTGCCATGCATAGGGTCCATCACGTTATCGATGGCATATTGATGATTGACTTTCCAATCTGCCTGACACAGAAATGAACTCCATGCCTCATTGGCCAATTGTTCTGGAAATTCAAGTGGCTTTGCTGATTCTTTGGCATCAATACCAAACCACATAAAAATCGCACCATGCTGTTCAATCACTGGATAGCTTTTGACGCAACTGGTGCCTTTCATTGGACATTCATGCACTGCGGGTACATCTTCAACAACACCATCATGGCGGACTTCGACACCGTGATACCAACAAGCCACACGATTGCCCAAATTCCAGCCCAAAGAGAGGCGAGCGCCACGATGTGGACAGCGATCCTCTAAGGCATGTACTTGGCCCTGATCATCACGCCACACCACAATGTTTTCGCCCAAGCGTGTAATTCCAACAGGATTAGCTGCAACTTCCCAACTGGCTAAAACAGGATGCCATTGATCACGTAGACCTAAATCTAAATACTCTTCCACACTTGGTGTTACGGATACTGCTGCATTCATCTCTTTTCTTCCTTGAATCAATAACCTAAACGTTGCATTTCGTCTGAGAATGTTTCAGACGTCCATACTTCACCAGATTCACTGCGAAAACCTTGCTGATTTAAAGATTGAACAAGCTCATCTAGCTCAGTGATCCCTGATGAAAAAGCTTGAATTAAGTATTGAACAAAATCCTGTTCATAGACCGTGGGCGCTTTATAACGGGTTTGCCACACCAATAATTCAGGTTGCCCCGGGATTTGAATATTGTTTATTCCTGCTTCAGTTGCTGGCGTGGCATGAATCCAGTTCGCGAGCTTCTCATTAAATGTATTCATGAGATTCCATCCTTCTTAATGAAACTTATAGTTGAATTTGGACATCCTGCCCTTCAATCCGCACGGGATAAGTACATAAATCACGACATCCCGGACCACTTTTTAACTCACCAGTGGGTATATCAAAAATCGCCTCATGCAATGGACATTCCACAGTCTGATCTTCAATAAAACCTTCTGTTAATAAAGCGAAGGCATGTGGACAAACATTTTCGATTGCAAAATATTGATCATCGATGAAAAACACACCAATTTTTTTACCGTCGACATCAATGGCTTTAGGCTCATCTTCGGTAATGTCATCTTGCTGACAAACTGAGATCCAACTCATTTTTGCATCCTTAAATTGTTTTATATATAAAACTTAATTTAGCATTTAAAACATAATGAATAGCATAAGCTTTGATCATTTTAATTGTCAATTTTTATATTTTGTTAATTATCAATGCATTAATAAAAAATCACATTTTTGTAAGTTTTTTAATGAAAAAAATGTTTTATATATAAACATTGAGATAAAAAAATTGCTGATTAAAATACAACAGTTCCTTTTAGAGGAATTTCATGATGAACACAGGTTAACTTAACAATGAATTCAACAACGACAGATGTTCTTTTAGAGCAAAATGCGGAATCCAATACCGATGAGCGCTATTTAGTACCCGGTTTGGTCCGTGGCTTAGCCATATTAAAATTATTTGATCAGCACCATCAGGAAATGACCATTTCTGAAATTGCAGAGAAATTAGATGTCAATCGTTCAAGTGCTTTTCGTTTAATTCACACGCTTGAGTTTTGTGGTTATTTAAGAAAAATGTCGCAAAAAACGTATGCCTTAAATAGCAATGTGATGGAGTTGGGTTTTAATAGCCTCTCAAAATCCTCACTCACCGATATTGCTGCACCTATTATGCGAGAGTTGCGCGATAAAATTAAAATAGCAGTACATCTATCAATTTTAGAAGGTACTGATATTGTATTTACCAGCAATGTTCAATCGATCGGTTCATTTACCAGTAATGTGCATATTGGAACCCGTTGGCATGCGCATGCCACGGTCATTGGACAATTATTACTTTCTCGTTTGCCTGAGTCTGAAGTGATCAAACGTTATGAACATTTTAACGATTGGAAAGTCTATTCTGATCGAACGCCTCAAAATTTGGCAGCACTATTAGAGCGTTTAAAATACGTTCGCAGTCAAAGCTTTATGATTAGTTGGGGGCACTTTAATACCGATATGGCCGCCAGCGCTGCACCGATTTATAATCAAGCCACACAAGAAATCGCTGCCGTGCTTTCAGTCAGTTGCCCACTCAGCACCTATTCAGAAGATGTGTTTAAAAATGAAATCTCTCAAGATGTCGTGGACTATGCAGATAAAATTTCAAAGTTCATTTATATGCAATAGCAGTTATCTTTACTCAACCACATCCATTTTATGTCGTGGAGTGCAATTCATTGTGTGGATTAAATGAGCTGAAAGTGTGAACGAACATTATTGTTAGATGCGATTTGGGCATTCTATTGGATAAGAATAGGAATGCCCTAATGGTAAAATGACAATTGTTATGCTTACTTAGAATCTTATTATTGAATGGTTTTGGCATTCAGACAGAATTCGTATGACCTATCACCAATAGCGACATACCAAGCACGATTTAAATTCAATCCCTTTTACAAACATTCTTAGTTGGCTGATTGGAAAAAACTTTTTTTGCAAAACTAAAGGCATCTTCTTGAGATGCAGGAATGACTGAACGATGTGTTTCTCCTGAATACTCGTGATATTCAACTGTTGCGCCACGAGAGCAAAAACTCGAAATCATCGCTTTAGTTGTCGGTGGCGTGACTGTGGTTTCATCCTGTGTGCCCTGAATAATGGTTACAGGGACTTTCATGGTCAATCGTGATGGATCTTGAGCTGTTTTCAAAAAATCAGTAACTTTGTCATAATCAGCACCCGCGTTTAAATATTGCCCAGCTTGCAACTGTTTTAATTTAAACAAAGGTGCAAGACATTGTGTCTTTGCTGCTTCAACTTGTGGTTTCATGGGTGCTTTCAGCAACTTATCCAAATCTATACTTGGATCTACAATATTTGCACCAAGCACTGTGACTGATAAAAATGGTTGGGCATGAACTACGCCACCATTCACAGCATTGTCCATGAATTTTAGAATCCCTGGTCCTACAGGTGCAATTGCGATCGCACCTTTCAAGGGATATTTCCCACCCGCTTGTTGAGTGAGCCCGGCAACCCACAAAGCCGCACCACCGCCTTCACTGTGTCCTACGACAATCCATTCATTGCTGAGTTGATTAGAATACCGATGTGCAGCGGTCACTATATCCGTCATAGCAGCAGCATTGCTTTTTCCATCCAATAATGGACGATGCCCTACAGAACCACCCCAACCTTCATAATCTGTTTGCAAGACGACATAACCACGTTTTAACCATTCATTGAGATATGCATCACGTGTTGCATTTACGGCTTGAGAAGGCATACATTGCGCAGCAAATCCTGTTGTGCCACTGCCCCAACTCACCACGGGATAGCCTCCTTGAGGAACAGGTGTTTTCGGCAATGTCATGAGACCATTCACTGTTGTCGCTTTGCCATTAAATGAGCTTGTTGTATATGAAATCTGCACACGTTTTGCAGCGTCTGGTAATGTAGAAATATCTATATCTTGCTGAACAGATATTAATTTTCCTGTAGTCGCATTTTGACTGCTGTCCGTATTCACACAAGCACCAAGTAGCAATGATGATGTCAATAGACCTCCGATCACCATCATCTTGCTTTTCAATGTTTGATAATTCAGAAAAATCATTATTTTCTCTACACGTTTATATTTCCTTTTCATCTCATATTTCCCTAGTATGCTGGCTGAGGTTTATCGTGCTTTATCTAAAATTAGTTTTGTATGTAAAACTAATTTTTATATACGAACAATTTAATTTATATCAGTCTAAAGCAATACATTCAAACCGTTTTATTCAGACATCATTTGAGATAATTTTTTATTTATGTGATTTTTACTAAGATTGATCGATTGCTATATCTTCAAATCAACTGCCCACACCTGCATGAAAAATGTCAAAAACCTCTAAATTTATCGTTTAAATAAGACTGAATAAAATCCTGATCTGGTTTCAAATTTTGATGAAAATGAAAAAAATAGCTTGAGATTGATTAAAAAAATAAAGCGAGACTTATAGCGATAGATCACCTGCTACCACATTTAAATTGAGTCATGTGCATTTCATTATATTTTTCGAGCATTTTAGCGTCATATTGTAAACTCAATTTTTCAGACTTATTCGTCTGTTTCATCATGTCAATGAGCTGTCATAAAGATGACACTCTGTTGTCACAAGCGCTGTTTATGGTGTGGGCATCTTTAATTATGGATGAACCAGATGTTAAAAAACTCAAAGCAATGGCGCGCATATTTTTATATTTTTCCCATTCTACTGCTGCTTACTGCTTGTAACGATTCCAATGATGATCACTCTACGGCTCAACCTGATGGTTCCAAAAAACCAGTTATGCGTTGTGCACCATAAGTCATAAATACAAAAATTGAATTAGGAGAAATATTGTGATTGATCGTCGTCAGTTTTTAGCAAACACCCTTAAAACAGGTTTTGGGGCAGCAACTTTATCAGCCTTTCCAGCCAGTATTCAAAAAGCACTCGCTATTCCCGCCAACAATAAAACCGGAACTATTCAAGACGTTGAACATGTCGTCATCCTGATGCAGGAAAACCGTTCATTTGACCATTATTTTGGGACACTTAAAGGCGTTCGGGGCTTTGCAGACCGTATCACTATACCTGTGCAAAATGGGCGTAGCGTTTGGCAGCAACAACGAAGTAATGGTGCACTACTTACCCCGTTCCACTTGGATGGTTCAAGTAATAATGCTCAACGTGCACCGGGAACAAACCACACTTGGGTGGATAGTCAAAAGGCATGGGACAATGGGCGTATGTCCAACTGGCCAACCTACAAAACTGATTATGCGATGGGTTATTTTAAAGAACAAGAAATTCCATATCAGTTTGCCTTGGCAAATGCCTTTACCATTTGCGATGCTTATCATTGCTCCATGCATACGGGTACAGATGCCAATCGCTCATTTCATTTAACTGGAACCAACGGCGCAGTACCGACCAGCACTGCCTTCGTCAATAACGAATGGGACTGGATTGATGGTGATCCAAAAAATGTGGATATTGGTTATACGTGGAAAACGTATGCTGAACGCTTAGAAGAGGCTGGGGTCAATTGGATTTGTTATCAAAACATGCCAGATGAATGGGGAGATAATATGTTAGGTGCATTCCGTACCTTTAAAAAAGCCAATATTGATTCTGGTTATCCTGTTTCGAGTGGTGGTGCACCCAATAGCCCATACAATGCCGCAGCACAGAAACTACCATATAAAGCCTATGATGCCAGTACAGACAATGCGAAAAATCCACTGTATAAAGGGATCGCTAACACATTACCTGGCAATAAACCTGAAGAGTTTTTAGATGCATTTAAAAATGACATTAAAACAGGAAAATTACCCCAAGTTTCATGGATCAATGCACCCTCCATATATTGTGAACACCCTGGACCATCAAGCCCGGTACAAGGCTCATGGTTTATTCAAGAAATTTTAGATGCGTTAACAGCTGTTCCTGAGGTTTGGAGTAAGACCGTCTTTCTGATTAATTTTGATGAAAATGATGGTTATTTTGACCATGTACCATCGCCATCTGCACCAGCATTACTTGCAGATAATACCTATGCAGGTAAATCTACACTTAGCCAAACCGATATGCAGTATGAATATTATGTCCATGATGCACCTCTCGGTAGTAGCGGTCAGCCTAAAAAAGACAATGGCGTTTATGGACCTGGACCTCGAGTACCTTTGTTTGTGATTTCTCCGTGGAGCCGTGGCGGCATTGTTAACTCACAAGTCTTCGACCATACTTCGGTATTGATGTTTTTAGAAAAACGTTTTGGGGTCAAAGAAACCAATATTAGCCCATACCGTCGTGCGATCTGTGGGGATTTGACCACAGCATTTAACTTTAAAACACCCAATGAAGATGTATTGCCCGAATTAAATGGTAAACAAACTCGTGAACAAGCAGATCAATTACGATCAGCACAACAAAAATTACCCAATGTGCCAATCCCCACCAATTTACAACTTCCAATTCAAGCCAGTGGTATTCGTCGTTCAAAAGCTTTGCCTTATGAATTACATACCAGTGCACGTTGTCAAAGTGATGGAACAGTAAAACTTTTGTTTGCTAACACAGGAACTCAAGGTGCAGTTTTTCATGTGTATGACAAATTAAATCTAAGCCGTATTCCACGTCGCTATATCATCGAAGCAGGTAAAACTTTGGATGATGTGTGGAATGTCAAAAAGGACAATCAAGGTCTCTATGATCTTTGGGTCATGGGGCCAAATGGTTTTCACCGTCATTTCAAAGGTGATTTGAATCGAAATCAAGATTTGCAGATCAATCCTGAAATCCGTGTTTGTTATGATATTGCTAATGGCAATGTTTATGTCGACCTGAACAATACGGGTGCTAAAGATACTGAGTTTGTGATTACCCCAGTGGTTTATCGAACTGATTCGCCATTAAAAATCACGGTAAAAGCAGGTCAAACTTCAACTCAACACTGGGAATTAAAAGATGCTTGGCAATGGTATGATTTTGCTGTGACCTGTAGTCAAGATGCCAAGTTTTATCGCCGTTTTGCAGGGCGAGTGGAAACTGGTGAAGATTCTGTGAGTGATCCTGCAATGGTCTAAATACTCAGGGCTGATCCCCATTTGATTCATCAAAAAGCCGTTTAATTTTAATCAAATAAACGGCTTTTTTATTATTAAATAAGTTATTGCTCTTGGCTCAAGTTTTTCATATCGCTTGATTATTTTTGAGTCAAGATATTCTCTGTCTATTCAGACCATATTCCAATTCAACGCTTGGATAAATCAACGACAAGTTTGTCATTTGATTTAGCCCTCAAGTCACGATAATGTATTGATTATTAATTTGTAGCTAAACCATTCTTATCTTATTTTTAACCAATGTTGTTGATCAATTAAAAACAATCATTAAGAAAGTATTAACAAGCGAATTTATTTGTAGAATGCAGTCATCTACCGAGGAAATCTCATGTTTGTCGTATTAGTTGAAGATGATCCCTACATTGCCCAAAGCATATTGGCTGCACTAGATTATTTAAACATTTCAGTTGAACATGCACGAACAGCTCGTGAAGCTGATTATTTTATCCGTCAAAGTTCAGTAGACCTGTGTTTATTGGATTTGGGGCTTCCAGATCAAGATGGCTTGGAATTACTTGCATCATGGCGAAAAGATCAAATTCATATCCCTGTTCTAGTCTTAACCGCACGCAATCGAACTCAACAATGCATTGAGACATTAAATGCTGGTGCCGATGATTACCTCACTAAGCCTTTTGATTTAAATGAGCTTATTGCGCGAATATTGGCATTGTCACGCCGCTATGCTGGCTATTCTTCCAATATATTACAGATGGGTGAGCTCAAAATTAACTGTGAGACACAAGAAGTTTTTTATCAAAATCAATTATTAAGCTTGTCTCGACGTGAATACAGTTTACTTGAAATCTTTATGCTCTATCCAAATCAAATTTTAAAAAATGAACAACTGATTGATAAAATTTATGGCTTTCAAGACTCTATAGAAAGTAACGCAATCTCAGTTCATATCCATCATCTAAGACAGAAAATTCATAGCAATATTATTCAAACGGTTCGAGGGGTCGGCTATATCTTAAAAAATCCGGAGCAAAGCAAGTGAAAGGATACAGTCTCAAATGGAGGCTCGTGGTCAGTATTACTGTTATCTTTGTATTACTGTGGTCATTTGTTTTCTGTTGGCTTTATTTTGATTTAGCCAAACGCTTACAAAACACCTTAGATGAACGTTTATCAGCCTCAGCACATATGGTGATCCGTTTAGTTCAACAGCTCCCTCTACAAGACATTCATTCAGCACTCCAACATGAAACTCAGGATATTAATCATCCAAATCTGATTGCCTGTGAGGTCTCGGTTTTTAGCTCAAATATTGCCGTTGAACAAAAAATCGTGGCTCGAACTCGTGGTGCGCCAGAAAATCTACAGACACAAAAAACTGGTTTTAGTACATGGCGTTATCAGAATACAGAATGGCGCAGTTATGTCATTCAAAAAGGCAATATTCAGGTGGTAACTGCTGAAAAACTGCAACTACGCCACTCATTGCTCAAACAAATTTTACAATCCGTTTTGATCCCACTGATCGCTACACTCTTTTTATGTATTCTGTTGATTTTATGGATTATGCGAGTGGAATTTCGTCCGCTACAAAATATTTCCAATACCTTGATTAAGAAAAAACAGAATTTATCGGAATCCGCTCTCTATTTGATTGAATTGAAGTCACAAAATACTCCCAAAGAAATCCAGCCATTTGTGGACAATTTATTTGATCTAATTCAACAACTTCATAAAAGTCTTGAAAATGAAAAGAGTTTTACCGCATTCGCTGCACATGAGTTGCGTAGTCCATTGACCGCAATCAAAACACACGTTCAACTGAGTAAACTCATGTTAGCTCAGTCTCAAATGACAGATCACGCGGCATTTAAAAACCTTGAACAAGCAGAACATAGTATTAATCGCTATGAACAACTATTAAAACAACTGTTATTGCTCAGTCAGATGGAGGCTATGACTTTACAACCATTTCAGCCTGTCTCTACAGATATTGGTCAAAGTTTAAAGCAAGTTATGCTTGAACTTGAGTCGAACTACCCTGAAATCAGAAGCAATTTAAACCTGACTATAGCGGTTGAGCAAACTATTCAAATTCCTGAAACTGAGTTGAATATCATCTTAAAAAATTTGATTGAAAATGCATATATTCATTCAAATTCTCAGCAAACAATTGAAATTCAATTAATAAAAGGTAAATTGATGATCGTTGATCATGGTATCGGACTCGCTGACAATGAACTAACTTTATTAACACAAAGATTTTGGCGTAAATCGTCGCAAAATAATGGGCATGGATTGGGCTTATCTTTAGTTAAATTGATCCTTGAACGGTACGGTTACTCCATTCAATTTAGTCACAACCAACCACAAGGTTTAAAAGTCACCATCTATCTCGATAAAAGGCTCTAAAATAAACTCTTGGCATTTTTAAAAGCGTCATTTAATTCGATACATTAAAGTCCGTGAAGATGTTTTCATTTGCGGAATAATTGACATTAAAGTAGTTAAAATAATGCCCATTCGACGCCAACCTTTAAACTGATTAAATAAATAAGTCTGCTCATATTTGAGTTTAGGATGCCAAGCTTCAATCGCTTTGTCGTCATCTAGACCAAACTTAAAAGTTGCTTTGGTTTTACTCACAGTGTCATGTAATGATGATTTGGTGCTCATCCATTGATTCAGCATATCAAAATGTACTTCTGCCCCTGAAAAACGCTCTGCCAAACCGATAAGAACTTGTTTATTTTGTGCTTCATTAAAATACATTAACACCCCTTCTATGACGAACATAAAGTCCCCTTGAGGGTGATCTTGTTTCAATTGATCCATCCATGTTGTCGTGAGCATGGAACTGGCAATTAAATGTTCATTTTCTTGTGGTGATAACAGTTTCTTTCGTTGTTCTATCACTTCATCGAGATCGAGTTGATAAAATTGTGCTTGCTGAGCACTTTCACCAATACGTTGAAGACGCGTGTCTAATCCGCACCCAACAAAAACAACTATTGGGTTTTGATGACATTGAATAAATTGCTTCACTTTCTGATCAAAATGATTAGAGCGAATTGCAACCCCAACTGAACTTGCGGTTTTATTTTTGTATTTTGAAAAATCATAATCAATTTTTTCGACCAATTCACAAGCCGTTTGATCGTTGATCAGAGGATCTTGTTTTCGTGTTTCTACGGACTTTGCATACAATGTAATCAATAAAGTATCAGCAATTTCATCCTGTAAATTCAAGGCAATCTTATTCATTGTACTTTCCTTTTAAAAATAAATATCTTTTTTGAACTGATTGATGCTCACGTTCAAAAGGGAAAATTTCATAAAAACCAGTCTTATCCCCGACACACTGTTTTAGTTCATTGATCAACATTATGAAAAGCTAGACATCATGCTAAGCCTAATGCAACATAAATGCAAATAAATATCATTATCATTTGATCGTTTTTTTAAATGAGGAATCTACACATTTTCTTGACGTATTTCTTTTATTAACTGATGTTACGCAGTAACTCTAAAATTAAATTTTGGAGCTAGAAGAATATGGATACGCGAAAACGTCATCCGCAATTGCTTGAGGCAGGACTCCTTCTAATAAGTAAATTTTCTGCGAAACTTTGAATATTTTGACGATAGTGAACGAGTTTTGCGGTGAGCAGCGATGTCGCTGCGCAAGATGGTTGCCCTTGCGGAGCTTTGCTCCTCATGCCAAAACAAAAGTACCTCGAGCCGAAGGCTATTCCATAAATTTAAACTTTGGATGTAAGTCTCCGTCGTGTAAATTTAGCTTTTTCTTTTTCACCTACTTAATTTCAATCAAGTGCGTAACATCAGTTATTAAATTTAGAAAAATTAATGGGCTTATTCATTTAAAGGAAGAAAAAATGCTGATCTTTTCATGGCAAAAATTGAATATGGATAATAATTTTATCCATATTCAATCAATGATAGTTTTTGATTGTTACGAAGCCCAATAAAAAAATATTGAGTTTTCCATCCAATCAAAATTTGAATGTATATGTTCCTAAAATACGGTTTTCTACAAAATCTGCGCCTGGAGTATTTCCTGCTCCATATTTAATATCAGCACGAATATGCCGCCACTCAGCACCTAGACCTTTAAATTTTCCTTGTGGAACGATGTAACTAACAATCAGATTTTTTTCAGTTTCTTTATTGTCCTTTAATCCTGCCCGATAAATACCACTTCCATTTAAATAACGTAATGTCAGTTTCAAACCTGGAATTCCGTTGTCTTTAAAATCATAACTATATAAAGCATGCCAAGTGAATTCTTTGGCTTTATAGAAAGCAACCGATGACCACGTTTGTAAATAGCCTTGTGGAACAAAGCCATTTAACAAAGGAATATTATCTTCTCCTGAATTTTTCTGTATACCTAAAGACAATGTATTTGCACCATTTTGCATGGTACTTTGCAAACTCGTGGATTGAGCATCAATCTTTCCAAAATAAGCATCACCATCCTCTTTGTAATTGAAATAGCGAGTTTCTACTTTAAATTTTGTTGCGCCTATTTGATTTGAATATGCTGCACTGACATAGTGTTGTTGATAAATATCTTCAAGTTGTCCAAACCAATAAGCACCATTCCAATGCGGTGTCAGCTTATAGTCCAAACCAATGAAATTTAATCCATCACTGCGTTTACGAGGATCTGTCGATGCACCTAAAGTAAATTTCCTAAACTCATCATCATCACGTGCATTGACATGTGTAAATCTACCAGCAGATAACTTTAAATTTTCAATGTCTTTACTTTCCAACATTACACCGGCAAAAGTTGTGATCAGTTGGCGAGAGTCATCCATGAATAATACGGGCGTTTTTGGAAAAAGTTCACCAATTTTGAGTTCGGTATCCTGATATTTTAATTTTAAAGTCGCACCCAGTTTTAAATAATCTCGTGCCTGACGCCCTTCAGATTGATCATATTTAAAAATGGTATCTGATCGTTCGTCATAACGATCACTCAGACGCAATGCATACTGCACACCTAAATCTAATCCAAACTGTACGGGTGTATTTGTATAGCCAGACTCAAAACGTCCCATCACAGCTTGTGACCAACTCCCAATATCTTTATTTGTACCTTCGATGTCCCGTTCCATATAGAAATTACGTAAATAAATACTTTTTTCACTATTTTCTAAAAAGTCTGCATGAGCAGCATGAACATTTAAGTATGCTAAAGCGGTATAAAGTGCGATTTTTTGCACTTTATAAAATACATTTAATCTCAACATAGGAAATCCTTTCCTGAAAGCTTAAGTTTTTGTTTATTGCAACGATGGGACCTTTACCCCGTTGTTATCTCAATCCAGTTCACTTTAAGAAATTAAATAAAAATCAGTGCTATATAATCTTTAAGTGTTTTGGCTTAAGCTTAAGTATTGGAATTATTAATGTAATTTTCCATATCATTAAAAGTATATTGTCATACCTTTTGCTAAATCCCCGTCTCATCATCCATTTTGACAGACACAACATACATCACTCAGCGATTAAAGCTAAAATACTACAAAGCTCCAATACGCTGTATTTGCCCTAGTACCCTTCGAATTGCAATGGAATTCCTTCTTCTTCAAATACCTGTTTAACGCACTCTAACACTTTGGATAAATAAGGACTTTGATCCATATTTCTTACCGCTAAAGAAATCGGACTATATGCTTCCATATCCAATATTGGGACATAAACTAGATTTTTCATTCCAATATCACTGGCACTTTCAGGAATAATACACACCCCTTCACCCGATGAAACCAAACCTAATGCCATATGGATTTCACGAACTTCTATCATGTTTTTTGGCACCAAACCTAATTCAGTGAAAATAGATTGAATCAACGTAGAAAAATTAGGTTTTTGTGTTGCCGGGTAAGAAAATATCGATTCATCAATAATTTGAGATAAATAAATCCCTTTATGAACATATTCAGTCAAATAATGATTTTTATGAATTGCTAACTTTAATTTTTCTTTGCGCAGTAAAATTCGTTTGATTGCAGGATCACTGATTCTCAAACGTCCAAAACCCAAATCAATTTTTCCAAGCTTTAAAACTTCAATTTGATCTTTGGTTCCGTATTCGAGCAACTCAACCTGAATATCAGGATTATTTTGACGAAATAAGTAAATAATTTGCGGCAACAAAGCATACAGTAAAGAACTGACATAGCCGATCCGTATAATCATATTGATTGAACTGATACGCTTTGCCATAGATGTTGCTTGTGCAGTATGTGTAAGAATTTGCACAGCATGTTGATAAAAAAATTGTCCTGCATCTGTTGTTCTTACAGGTCGAGAACCCCGTTCAAATAACAAAATACCCAGTTCTTCTTCTAACTTCTGAATTTGTCTACTTAAGGGTGGCTGAGCTATACATAACTTTTCGGCAGCTTTGGTAATGCTCTGCTCTTCAACGACCGTGACAAAATAACGAAGATGTCTTAATTCCATTTAATTGCCCTACTTTGTTGAATTTCCATAAGATACAAACCCAACAGTCACAAATATAAAATATATTGAGTAATCAGCTTGGTGTTTAAGCATGATCCTATCATCCTTCATGGAACATTAATAAAGTCACAACATCTCAACTTTAATCACACCAAAACTTTGAACAATCCCACTCAAAACTCGCTTAACTTATAGAACTCTCCATCTTTAATATTTAAAAACAACTGCTTTAAAATACAGATCTATAAATTTGATCTTTTTCTAGTCTCCAATGAATAAAAAATATTTGAGAGTCTGATTTATAAACATTTGATTAAAGTAAAATAACCAATTCAAGATCATATAAAATAAATATATAAATCATATTCTTAATAAATATTCATCATTTTAAAATAGACTTTTAACAATGCATTTTGGAAAAAGTATAAAGATATACCTTACAAATACTAGAAAATTACATATAAAAATAACAATAATTTTATCAACAATGCAAGCCCGTACGTCTTTAAGCTCACTATTTTTAGACCGATGCCACTGAAAGTATTGTTTTCTCATAATAATGAAAAGGATATTTCAATTGAAACTAAGCATATATAACCCTCAGCCACTCCGTTTAGTCCATTTGCTCAAAGCAAGTGCTTTAAGTTGTTTCTTTCTAACAGGCTGTAGTTCCTCTTCACATCTAGAGTCAAATCAACCACAAAAGCAAGTCAGCATTAAACGAGATAATTATGGAACACCTCATATCTATGCAGATGATACATATGGGCTTTTTTATGGTTATGGTTATGCGGTAGCAACAGATCGTTTATTTCAGATGGAAATGTCTAAACGCACGGGCTTAGGCACTGTTGCGGAAGTACTTGGGTCAGAATACCTTCAATATGATATCGCAACACATAGCCGCTTTAACCCAGATGAAATTAAACGGCAAATTGCGCAACTTTCCCCTGAAGATCGTGCCATTTTTGATGGCTATGCCGCGGGTTTCAATAAACGCATCAAAGAAGTATTGGCAAATCCTGAACTGATGCCAAAAGAGTTTATTGATTATGATTTTCAACCATCGCTATGGGCATCAGAAGATATTGCAATGGTTTGGGTCGGTTTAATTCTGAATCGATTCTTTTCTGCCAGTTCAGAGGTCTCAAATTTAGATTTACTGACACAACTTCAGAAAGAAAAAGGTCAAGCTACAGGTTTAAAACTCTATCAGCAATTGCGTTGGCTAGATGACCCAAGCGCCCCAACGATCATTGAAAGTGATCAAAAAGCACAAATCTCAGTGCATCAAAAAGCGCAAGTAAAAAATATTTCACCGATCTCAGATCAAGCCGCTAAGCAATATCTCGCTCAAGCCCGAGTCGCAATGGGTAAGAGTGTGGTCGATGGTGTTCCTACTGCAAGTAATGCATGGGTTGTCAAAGCAGATAAAACGGTTGAAGGTCAAACGGTTTTATATAATGGTCCACAGCAAGGCTGGTACACTCCTGCAATTACTTACTCCATCGGATTACATGGTGCTGGTTATAATCTGACAGGGATTACACCAGTTGGATTACCTGCAATTTTATTTGGTACCAATGGTAAAATTGCTTGGGGTTCGACAGTCGGCTCTCTTGATACTAACGATATTTATCAACTCAAATTAAATCCGAATAATTCAAAGCAATATCTCTATCAAGGACAATATATTCCTTTAGAACATCGTCAAATCAGTATTAAAGTACGTAATCAAGCAGACCATGTTTTAGATGTTTATAAAAGCAAACAGGGCTTTGTCAGTACATGGGATGAAAAAAACCATACCGCATATGCTCAAAAACGGAGTTGGGAAGGTCTAGAAATTGAAACCTTATTAGGTTGGGCAAATGCAGCTAAAGCAAATAACTGGAATGAGTTTCTTGATCAAGCCAAGCGTGTTGCAGCATCTATTACTTGGTTTTATGCCGATACACAAAATAATATCGGTGTTGCTGCATTGGGACGTTCACCGATCCGCCCTGAAAATCAACATATTCAGTTGCCAGCTCAGGGTGATGGGTCAATGGAATGGCAAGGTTTTTATGATTTTTCGCATAATCCCAAAGCTTATAACCCAGAAAAAGGCTATATCAGTAGTTGGAACAATAAGGCTTATGCTGGCTTACGTTCAGACTCATCCAACTTTTCCTATGTCGATCGAGTCAATGAACTAATAGAGCCTTTGACGAGCAAACAAAAATTAAGCCAGCAGGATATTTGGGACATCAATAAACTGGGGGCTTGGTCAGACCTGAATGCACGCTATTTTATTCCTGATATGGTCAAAGCGGCTCAAAGTCGTCAATCTTCGCCTTTAGCCAAAAAAGTCGCACCATTATTAGCAAGTTGGGATTTTAAATTACGCCCAGACAGTGAAGGAAAATTTTATCAGGGTGCAGCTCCAGCGATTATGCGAACATGGCTCAATCACATGATAGAACTTGTGCTTAAACCTCATTTATCTGAAAATATTTATACACGTTACACAGATACACTTTATCCAGTCAACAATGATCCGAGAAGTACTCAGCCAGCCAGCGCATCGAAACTCATCTGGAATGCTTTACAAGCTAAACAAGCCACGGTTCCTCAAACCGTTGATTTCTTGAATGGTCAATTGCCTGAAGATGTGGTTTTGATCGCACTTGAAAAAACATTGCTCGAATTAACTAGCCAATATAACTCGAAAGAACCGAGTGACTGGAAAATACCTGTCGCGACTATGGGTTTTTCAAACAAAAATTCTGTCGGTATTCCTTGGGCTGATCAGGCAAATCAACAACAACTCAACACTTATGGCAATACTGGAAGTGCGACTTTCCGTGTGGTATTAGATCCTAGCCAAGTGACAATGTGTTCTATTCTTGCCCCAGGTCAAAGTGGCTTTATTCATCGAAATGGTCAACTTGATCCACACTTTGCCGATCAGCTTTCATTGTTTGAAAATTACACTTGTAAAAATGATGCGGTCAGTCAAAAGCAAATTGATCAAAATACACAGCAAAGCATCACGTTAAATTATTAATTTTGAATCAAGTATGCCAAGTATATTTGGCATACTTTTATTTTGAAAATCTCATCTTTCTCATCTTGTATTCGGATATAAACAAATATTTATCAAACATTTAAAAATGCTATACGACAAAAAGCCAATAACTGAACCTAATCAGTTACTGGCTTTTTTAATCTTATGCAATTCCTGCAATATCCTTTAAGATTTTTATAAATACTTCCTTTTCTTGTTCAGGGTATTTTTCAAAAACCTCATTTTGATGACTGTCTGCAATATCAAATAAATAATGTGCTGTTTTCTTGCCCTTTTCGGTCAATTTGAAAAAACCATCACTTTCAACCATTAAGCCATCTTTTTTAAGAATTGTTGCCGCCTGTTCAACCTCACGCATCGGCATGGCAATATCTCGAGGTAAATCCGCTTTATTGGAAGCTGTTCCACTTCCCAATACCAATAATAAGCGAGCTTCACTGGTACGAAATCCTGTCACGAGCTGTTTAGGAATATAATCGGTTTGATAGAATTTAAACGCCCGACTCATCAGATAACACACATTACTGTATAAATGCCCTTGATGAAGTTGCCCTAAATCCTCTGGTTCAGCTTGAACGGTATCTTTCAACTGAAGCAATGGGTGTGGAATTACCCCAGAATAAGCCCCTTGATGGTACACCAAAGGACTACGTCCTTGATCATGAAACTTCACCACTTTTCCGATAATGATCCAATGATCTCCACCTTCAATAATTTCATGTCGCTCACATTCAAACACAGCCGAACAATGATCTAAAACTGGCGCTTTGCCGGCACCTGTCTGATAGCTTGTTCCCTCATATTTGTCGATATTACGGCGTGAAAATTTGTTGGATAACTCAATTTGAGAACCCGATAAAATATTCACAGCAAAATGAGTGGCTTGTTCAAATACAGAAAAACTAGATGAGTTCTTATCAATACTCCATAAAATCAAAGGCGGGTCCAAAGACACAGAGTTAAAGCTATTTGCAGTCACACCGACTTTTTCGCCTTGATCATTTTGTGCGGTGACGATGGTGACGCCAGTTGCAAAATTTCCTAATGCACGTCTAAACTGCATCAGATCTATTGCGATTTCATCCATTGATTGTCGTGAATTCATTATTCTCTCCTGAATTTTTATCCTATTCGATGTCCTATCTTTGTCATCTCGATATCGTGGTTAGTTCAACTGATTAAATATCAAGGACCAACCGTGCTGACTTAGATCGAGAACAACACACCAATATTTGTTCATTGCTAGACTTTTCTTCATCTGTAAAGTACACATCACGATGGTCTGGTTCGCCTTCAATCACATCGCACATACAGGTACCACACACCCCTTGTTCGCATGACATCTCGATATCTATGCCTTCACGTGCCAAAGCTTGCAAAATCGTTTCTTCAGCATTGACCATAATGATCTTGCCACTACGTTCAGCCACGACTTCAAAAGCATCTCCGCCAGTTTCTATCTCAACCTGAAAATACTCTTTATGAATTTGCTGTTCGGGAAAATTTTGACTAAGGGCTAAGTTAATTACCCAATCCATAAAGCCATTGGGACCACACGTATAAATATGGCTATCCTTTTCGATGTCTTGAATGGCGGATTGGAAAAACTCACGATGGTTGGCACCTTCCGATTTAAAATGAAAGGTGCTAAACGGTGCCAGCACACCATTTTTAATTTCATCGACAAAAGCACACTGCTCTGGGCTTGCTCCACAATAATGCAGCTCAAAGGAAGCGCCTTCTTGTGCAAGTTGATAAGCCATCGTAATCAAGGGTGTGATTCCAATACCCCCTCCTACTAATACCGAATGTTTAGCCTTAACCAATGGAAATAGATTTTTAGGTTCACTGACCTGAATCTGCATGCCATCTTTTAAGTCATCAAATGCAGATACTGACCCACCACGTGATTCAGGATCACGTAAAATTCCTAATCGAAAGGTACCAATCGCATTTGGATTTTGGCAAAGTGAATACTGACGTACCATGCCATTCGGCAAATGCACATCAATATGAGCACCTGCTTCAATTTTTGGTAATGCCGTTGAATTTGCAGACTCAAACTCCATGACTGCAACATTTCCACCTTCAACGTGACGGTTTCTGACAACCACATTATAGAGTATCGTCATGATTTATCTCCTTATTATGTGCTGAGCGCTAGGCTTAGCGCATAAATAATCCACCGTTAATATCCCACGTTGCACCAGTCACAAATGCAGCGCTCGGGCTTGCCAGTAATGCACAGGTCTCAGCGATAAACGTCATACTGCCTAATGCCTTAACAGGGATATTTTCAATAAATTGCGTCATTTTTTCGTCGGATACCACGCTATGTACAATCGGTGACTCCATCGGTCCGGGAGCAATCGCATTCACAGTCACCCCTTTGGCTGCGAATTCCTTAGCAAAAACTTTAGTTAGGGTGACAATTGCGCCTTTGGTCGCTGCATAGTGTGCGCCTGTAGCAGTTCCACCATTTTGACCAGCCAAAGAAGCCATATTCACGATACGCCCATAACCCTGATCAGCCATATATTTGCCAATAATCTGGCAAGCTTGGAAAGTGCCACGTTGGTTCACCTGTGTCACCCAATCAAAATCCGCAGCAGTAATCTCTAAAACAGGCGTTGCCTTGGTCACAGTTGCATTGTTAATCAATACATCCAGTTTTGAGAATTTCTCTTGAATCCACTGCACTGCTGCATGAAAGTCAGCCTCTACTGAAATATCGAGTTTTAAGGCAAACATATTTTCAGCATATTGACTGCGTGCTTTGGCATTCTCTGCCTTTTCTAAGCTACTTGCTGAAACAATGACTTGATGTCCTTGAACAGCAAAATATTCGGCAATGACATTACCCAATCCAGAAGCAGCACCTGTCACTAAAACAACCTGTTTCATTTTTCTGCTCCTAGAGGATATAACTGATACCTGCCAAGGTATCGGTCGAGTTGACTAAATTAATAATTTTTCTGTTGATTTTAAACCCATGCTCTGAGTCACGAACCAAATGAAATGTCACATCGGCGGTATAATGTTTTAGACTTTCCTTACGAAACTCACGTAAGTTTTGTGCGCAACGTAAAATAATTTCTCCATCTTGATCTTTTACAATGCGAACACGTGAGACACTACGTACAGTATTGGCTTTTGGTGCAGTTGAAATTGCCTCACCATTTTGTAAACGTTGCACACGTAACTTACGCATATGATGATCGTCATAGGCATAGTTCAAATTATTTTCATAATCTGTCAGTTTGGGATCAATCGGAATAATATAGACGCCCTTCTCATTCCATAAATCTAACCAGTTATCATGCTCAGAGTGGTCCAACATATCTGCCTCAGCCCAAATAAAAGCTGTAATTTCATTGAGCAAATCTAAATCAATTTTCATGGCAATCTCCTTAAGCCGTCATCAACTTTTTCCACTGCTGATAAGCAGCACGCATGCCTGTTTCAGCACTGACATCACTCTTTAAACCATCTTCAGTTTTCACTTCACCCGGTAGACCGCGATTTAACATGATCCATAAATCATTGCCTGCGTTTGCACCATGTTGTACACGTTCCCATGCCTCAGAATCGTCTGGAGTTCCAAAACCAAATGGTCCTTGGAAATGTTCATGTAGACGCAAACGATATTGATTGGCGATTTGTGGTCCACCATCCATGGTAATGACGGAGTGGTGAATTTCGGTTTCTTTGGCTGAAATAGGTTGCATAACTCGGAAGAAAGCCATTGAACAAGCGATGTTAGGAAATAAATTCAAGTTAAAACCAGATCCGCCAACAGCACGTACGATGCGACGGACTTCCAATTCTTCATGACCTTCATCACGTAAAGCCTGAGCCAAGTCCTCAAAGCGCTCTTGGATTGGTCGCTCCATTAACTCTTCATCTAGATCGACCAGTTCAGGAATCATCACCATGACACTGTGACCATTGCCTAAGTCTTCGACAAAACCGGGTTGATTTTCAAAATTGAACAGTTCTTCTGTTTTCTCATCAACTGAGCTTAAGAAAGACTTATGTACTAAAGGGAAATGATAGGCATCCGTGGTATTTTCTAACTGAATTTTCCAGTTACCTGGGAAACGAAAACGATGCTCACCCAATACTTTGATTGGATACCCTGCACCTTGCTTCATAAACAGATCAATCCATTTTTTAGCAGCTCCCAAGAAATCTTCCAAGGGTTCAATATCCTGTTTAAAGGTGGCAAAAATCATTCCATTGTATTCTTCAACCCGTAAGCTCACCAACGGAAATTCAGACTTGTCGAGACAGTCTCCATAACTTTCAGGTGAAGGTACACCGCGTAATGAGCCATCAAGCGCATAACTCCAACCATGATAAGGACAGACAAAACTATTGGTCTTGCCCTTTTTATGTTCGCATACTGTTGCTGCACGATGACGGCAACGGTTTAACAAAACATGAACTTTCTTCTTACGATCTCGAACCACAACAACAGGTTGTTGACCTATATTGATCGTTTTATAACTTCCACCTTCTGGAATTTCACTGGCATGTGCCACCCAGACCCAAGTGCTGTAATAAATTTTTTCCATCTCTTGTTCGAAGATATGTTCATCTTTATATAAAGAGGTATGTACACGATCACTTTGAACCAAATCACTGTAATCAACTTCAATGTTCTGCATTGGAATAATACTGTTCATATCAATTATCCTTTTCAATCTATCCATAGGTTATTGCTGAGACGGTACTGGCAATTTCGCTGTACTGTTCCAGTGGGATACGGGGCGACTAAAAATATTTTCAGTCTGGAAATGCTTAATTTTCCAACGCCCATCGGCTTGCTGTTTAAACTTCACTGTAAGTTTTGCGGCATTTAAATGGCTTTGATCATCAGCAAAGGTTGAGGTTTGCAACATCAACCAACTTGCATTTGCCTGTTCATCATTTATTTCAATTTGTTCTGAACTGACGAAGTGCGCATTCATCACAAAATGTGATTCTTTCTGGGTATAGCTTTTAAACATGTTAAAAATGGCGTGCCAAGAATCATAACGTCCAAAAGATTGGGCATATTTTTCCCCAATCCCTTCCCATATACTGTCTGGATCAAATAAATCCATGAGTTCATCTAGATCAGTATCGGCATTTAAGCCATCACAAATTTCCATATAGCGGTTGATACAATTACGAATCGCATTTTGTGCTTCAAGTTGTTGTAACCGCTGTAAAAGATGTTGTAAAACGGCTTGATCATTCATCTTTGCTTCATCCCTGTACTATTTTTTAATGTTGTTTATCAAACTATAGATAACCGGGTGTAGGCTTCATGCCAAAACTGACCAATGCCGCATTTTGTAATGTGGCATCTCCCATAAAGGCATGCTGTGTCACCACATTGGTATCATTCACAAAACGGCTAAATGGATTGTGGGTATAGATTGCGGTCATACCTGCCAGCATTTGGATTTTACGTGTTACTTGTGCGCAGACTCTTGCTACATGGGTACATGACAATCGCATGTCACTAATTTGTTCCGCTGTTGGTGTACGGTCAGCAAGCACTTCATTCCAAACGATTTGCATGGTGTCATAGAACCAAACACGTGCTGCTTTAAACTCCGCTTCAGCCTGTGCAAATTCATATTGGGTCACCGGACGATTGGCAATTTCAGCCCCACCTGTAATTGAAGATTTACCCGGTGCCAACTTTTGAAACTCTTCAAGTGCTGCTGCCGCTACACCAATCCCGACCACAGTTAAAACCTGTGTTGCCAGTGACAGTGAGGGATATTTAAAAAATGGTTCGGATAACTTCGATGGTTCGCCACGAACAAAAGTCCATTCTTTTGCGACCAGAACATCTTTCACCACCAAATCATGACTACCTGTTCCTTTAAGTCCCACTGTATCCCAAGTCATTTCAATTTGTGCCTGTTGAGCAGGCATAACTGCCATACGTGGCAGACCTTGAGTTTCATTATTTTTTTGCGGTGAAATCCCGACTCCTACGATATCAGCTCCCATGCAGCCACTAGAAAATTTCCAACGCCCACTGACCACAACACCTTCTTCAGTAATTTCCGCAGGTTGTGGTGGGAAAATACCTCCTGCAAAAACGATATCGGGACTGTCTTGGTATAACTGCTCAAGCGTTGCTTCAGGTAAACTGCCTAAATATGCAGGGCTCATCCCAAAGCTTGCAACCCAACCTACTGAGCCATCCGCTTTAGACAGTTGCTCAATCAATTCACAAAACTGTTTTGGTGACCATTCATTGCCACCAAATCGTTTCGGAACCAAAGCACGATATACACCAATTTTTTTGAGTTTCTCGATAATGTCCTGACTAACATAAGCTTGATTGTCAAACTCACCTGTACAAGCACGCTCGCGTATTTCCTGACATAAAGCGTCTAATTCTGCTGTTTTTGTGTCCATTACAAAATCCTTTGTCGCTAACTGATTCATTACCTGCTTCCTTGTAATTTATTGCCCTGCCTGAACGATGTATTTCGCAATTGCACAGAGATACTCATCTGCATTTTGTTTTGCCACGATTTGTAAACCGATCGGTAAACCTGATGCTGTTTCTAGGGGTATTGAAATTGCTGGGTGTCCTGACAAATTAAAAGGACGAACCAAACTGGTTAAATTCAAAAACGCCACTGTATTTTCAGCCTCACTCACTTTGGGTGGAATCTGTGGCAAGGTTGGTAAAATCAAGGCATCGAATTGCGCCAGTAAAGCATCAATTTCAGCCTTAAAATTGGCTTTGATTTGTTCTGCTTGTTGGACTTGATCCATTGTTGTTTGTGCAGCTTTGAGTAATCGACCGTTGACATCTGCTCCAACCAGTCCTGTTTCGGTTAAAGCTGCATATGCCTGCCAGTTTTCATAATTGATAATCTGCATACCTGCTTCAAATGCTGGATCAAACCATTTTGATTTCACCTTAGTCAGTGTCAAATTAGCCTTGGCAAGATAATTCTGAATGGATTCAATCACTACAGCATCAGCACTGACATCAAGCCAAGCGAGTTTTGGTGCCTGCGCTAAGTCCGTTAAAGGGTGAAAGCTTGGATCAATAATCTGCATTGCGGTTTCAATCATGTTGACTGACATTGCAAATGGTCCAACACAGTCCAAAGAACTTACAGCTGGATGCACACCTTGACGACTGACTCGATCAAACGTTGGTTTTAAGCCATATACACCACAGCATGCAGCCGGCATACGGATTGAACCGCCTGTATCAGTACCTAATGTAAAATCAGCCAAACCTGCTGCTACGGCTGCCGCAGAGCCACTTGAGGAACCACCAGGGATCAACTCAGGATATTTAGGATTAATTGCCGTACCAAAATGATGGTTAATGCCTGTAATGCCAAAGGCAAGTTCATGCAAATTGGTTTTCGCAGTAATTTGACAGTCGGCTGCCAAAATACGATCCACAACTTCTGCATTTTGAGTCGCAGCAGGTGTATTCATTAACGCTTGGCTACCTGCCATCGTTTTCATACCTTGAATGTCGATGGAATCTTTGACCATCACTTTCAAAGCACCTGTGCCTTTTTGTACCTCTTGTACAACGATATTCATTCACTTTTCCATGTATTTTTATAGTTAATACAAATATCGGAAAAAGTAATGTAATTGTCAAGATATTTTTATTGATAAACAACAAAGAAAAATAAATTTAATTTTTGTATAATGGGAAATGTCCATTTTTATAAAGTTATTACTTGGCTATGCTGACTCATTTAGAACAATTTCTACCTAACAATGAACCAAGCAGTTTACAAAGCTACCCTTTTTTCTGGATCTCGCAAGTTAACGGAAAATATACCCAGCTTATTG
Source organism: Acinetobacter bereziniae LMG 1003 = CIP 70.12 (assembly GCF_000368925.1). Classification (GTDB taxonomy): domain Bacteria; phylum Pseudomonadota; class Gammaproteobacteria; order Pseudomonadales; family Moraxellaceae; genus Acinetobacter; species Acinetobacter bereziniae. Next base: position 567,705 of record NZ_KB849755.1, read on the forward strand.
AAAAATCGATTAAAAAATTAGGTATAGATAACACGCGTCGTAAAATTATCTTGAGTACTAATGCTTTAGAACAAGCCAGTATTACAGAGATTGCCAATCTTTCTACGCTCAAATTAACCACGGCAACCAAAGCGATTTATCGTTTAGTTGAAGATGATATTGTGCAAGTTTTTTCATCAGAGGCTGACGAACGAATCTCGATGGTCAAACTGACTGATAAAGGTAAAGAACTGGTTGAACAAATTAATCAGATCAGTCAGGTGACTTTGTCTGGGATTCTAAATGCCTTTGAAGATGAAGAACTTCATCAGTTAAATGCTCAACTCAAAAAACTGTTTAACCTCATGCCTTCGAGTTAAATTTGATCGTAAAAGCTCATCTCTATCGAGATGAGCTAAGCAGCAAAGTTTAAACGGCATCATTTTGTAAGATATTAAACTGTGGTTTTAAATGCTGGCTGGTGATTCGATCTGCAAATTGATGTAACACTTGCTGTTTGTAATCAGCAATATCGACCTGATCATAATTATAAAAGCCTTGTTTTTCACGTAAGCCATTGCGTTGTTGACGCATATTGTCAGCAATGATTTCAGGTGCTTGATAGCGATCTCCTAGCTCCCTCTGCAAATATTGTGAGGCATAATACAAAATATCACCACCACCCCAATCAATGAATTCTAATAATCCCAAAACAGAAAAGCGCAAACCAAATCCTGTACGAATAGCAATATCAATATCTTCAACAGAGGCTACGCCTTCTTCGACCATTCTTGCTGCCTCATTCATTGCCAATGCTTGAATCCGTGGCACGATATACCCAGCTTTAGCATTACATACAACAGGAACCTTGCCGATGTCATGCAAAAAGTGTTTTAAGTCAGCCACCACCTCATCTGAAGTTTCTTCAGAACGGCTTAATTCCACCAAGGGAATCAAATAAGCAGGATTCAACCAGTGTGCATTGATCACTCTCTCAGGATGAGAAATCATTTGCGCAATATCCGTGACCAAAAAGGTAGAGGTTGTCGAAGCAACGATACAATTGGCTAAAATATAGGGGTCTAGCCAAGCAAAAATTTCCTGTTTGAGTGGTTTTACTTCTGGAATAGCTTCAAGTAATAAATCACAATTGGATAAGATCTCGATTGATGCATCTCGGCTTAAAATACTAATTTGCTTATCTATGAATATATGCTGTTCAGCATTGATAAATTTTATTGTTTCAAGCAATCGAAGCTCTTTTTGCAAATCGCTCTGGATTTGATTGTGATAATCTTGGAATTCTATTTCACTTCGTTGCCTAGCATCAATTAACGCGACCTTAAGCCCTGCGTAGGCAAAAGCAATCGCCATTGCTTTTCCCATTCGACCCGCACCCAATATTGCAATCTTTGAAATTTTCCTCATTTTAAACTCCTTGCAATAAGATCGCTTGCAGTTCAGCTTTACTGTGATGGGCTAGACCTAAATTTTCAAAGGTCCGACCTTCCAGATATAAATCTTTTCCAGTAATTGCAGAGGCAATATTCAGCAAACCCTCTGCCACAGGTGTTGCGACACCCGCCCAACGTCCCACCGAAACTAAAAAGGATAATCCTAAACGCGTGTCTTCCAACATATAACGATGTGACTGTAGATCAATATCTTCTCGCCAATCTCCACTATCAGTTAATTTGCCATGCGCACCTCGACCATACATCCATTCATCTCCCTCATCGGCTTTGTTATAGTGATCCGCCAAAGGGAAATGAGGTGCAGCATAACCTAGTGCCTCACGTACTTGCATTCGCTCAACATCGAGCTGATTGGTCACACGGCGAATTGAAGGTTGCGTACCTTCATTGTGAATATCCCAAGCTTCAAAATGCTCTAGCGGACCAGCATTCATGAGGATCAAAGGAGGATGAATAATTGGACCAGCATTCATCAATGCTCCGCTTAAACTATCTTCAATCGGCTCCACACTTGGATAAGCCTGCTTAAGCTGCTGAAAAGCATGTTCTGACAATGCGCTGGGAAACACACCCGTCGGCAATCTTGTAGCATAACCACTAATTACAATTTGATTGACTCCATGTTTGCGCACTAAATACGGTAAAGTCCCCGTTTCTGCAAAAGCCACTTCGGCATGGTTATCAGCATCTCGCATGGCTTTGGCGAAAATAAAACTACCAAATGTTGCCGGAGGTAAAAACACCACTTGCCCTGCTTTAAAAAATTTTGCCGCTTGTTGGGCTAAATCTTCATGTGTGGTCGCTGGCAAAGGAATAATGATCAATTCGGCATGTTGGATCGCAGCTTGCAAATCATCAGTCAAGTTGATCTGACTCTGTTCAAATCCCACTGTTAAGCTTCGATCTCCTTGATAATCCTTAACCTTCAATTGCCCTGTCATGGCGAATTGTTTTAAGACTGCTGAATCACGACGCCATAACACCACGTCATGTCCTTTTTCTGCCATTTCTGCTGCAGCTGCATAGCATCCATGCCCACCGCCAAGTATTGTAATTTTCATGATCTCTCCTGATGATTCATTTTCAATTGATCATAGGTGAGCCACAATCATCTGGCTTATCCAAATGCGCATGGCTTATTCAATTCACGCAGGCATTTTTTAGTTGAGCTGAGTATTCATTTTTAAGGTCTGAGAAGGCAAACATCCATAGCGCTTTTTATAAATTGTCGAAAAATGTCCAAAACTTTGGATACCGTAACGCAATAAAATATCAGTTACCGTTTCATTGATTTGTGTCGCTTGCAAAGCCTGATGCACATGCTTCAATCGTTGTTCACGAATATACTCTACTGGGGTTTGCTGTAAATATTGCCCAAAGCCTTTTTGTAATGTCCGGATCGACACATCACAGTGTTGACTCAAGTTTGACAATGAAATCGGTTGTTGTAATTGATCTTGAATATACTGTTGGGCTTTTTTCAGATACCGTGGTAAAAGCTGCTGACCTTGTATACGCAACTGCTCGCTATAGTTGTTTGGAATTTTGAGTAAAATCAATTCAATCAGATACTGGCTAAAGCTACTCGAAATAAATTGCCAGTTGTGAATATGATAATAAGCATGACACAGATAATTGAGCGTTTCGATCACAGCATCTATGCGCTCATTCGTACAAGACGGCGAAGTATCAAACTGAAGTGGTTTATGAGCAGAATGTCCCAACATCTTACATAACTGTGCTTCTACATCGTGCTGTGACAATTTTAGAATAATATTGCGACAATCTTGGTTGGTGATAATCTGTTGCCGTGTATAAGGATGTGTGACGGACATGATTCCAGCGGATTGCAGCACATGTTGGTTTGCCAGACTGACTTTGCATTGTCCTTCAAGCGTAAGTCGAAATAAATAAAAGTTAGATCGCTCATCAATCGTAATCATCACAGGCGCACTATATTTCAAATCGTAGAGCGCATTATTTCCAAAACTAAAACCATTTAATCGTGTATTCAATGGTTCTCTTAAAGCAACATCAAAATGATGCGGACATAAGTAATGGCTAATTTGTTCTTTGATGGTCTGATAGTCATCAGACTTCAATAATAAAAATTCATCCAGATAATGAAGGTGATTCAGTTTGACAGATATTTCCATCATTACACTCCCTTGTTATGGATTGATCAAATCAACAGCAACGCCCATCACTAAAGAATGGGCGCGGGTTGGTCATCAAACATGACTAAATCATGAAGCATGTTCCCTTTGCATACTGTCACTAAATGCCTGACAGCCTTTTTTCAATAAAATAAATGCCAATATGCATGAAATTGTTCCCACAATACTCAATGAAGTTCCGACCATCAGTGGGTTTTCAAAAACTTTATCGCTAATTAATGCCACCAAAGTTGTACCTATTCCAACAGCAACCAGATTACTGATGAGTAAAAAGATGGCAGAAATTTGAGCACGGAGTTGATTTGGTGCCAACATTTGCATCGCTGTCGTTGAAATTGGCATCGGAAAAGATGCAAAAAACATGGCAGGGACAAGGAAAACAACTGAGAGCCATAATTGATCGACGTGGGTAAATATCATCATCGGTAAAATTAAACCGACAATTCCAATGACACCAGTAATCATCGGTGCATCTTTACGACCTTTTTGAATAAACCAGTCATTTAACCAGCCTGCACAGAATACCCCTAAAATATTTGCCACCAATAAAACACTTCCAAGCATATAGCCAGCTTCTGTTGGGGTCAGTCCAAATTTACGCATATAAAATGCAGGTGACCAACTGATTAAGCAGTACAACGCCATCGCATAAAATGTAAAACCTAAATAATGACATTTAAATGTTTGTGCATGTTTTTTGATGAATTTGAAAGCATCAGCCATGCTGGTTTTTTCCACTTCGCCTTGTGCATTTAAACGTTGTCCCTTACGTTTTGGTTCTTTGACGGTGAGTAAAACCAATAATCCAATAAATACCCCTGGTAAACCGACAATAATAAATGCCGCCTGCCATGCTTTTAAGGCTCCAAATACAGGAATCAAGATCGTATCCATATTTTTGAGCAAACCAATCACGTACCCACCGACCAGAAAGGCAATACCACCTCCGACAAAAGAACCGATGGAATAAACTGCCACCGCTCGTCCCAATTTATCCTTACTAAACATATCACTAAACATCGAATAGGCTGCTGGGGATAAGGCCGCTTCGCCTACACCTACGCCCATACGACTTAAAAACAGTTGAATAAAGTTTTTACTGAGCCCACAAAATGCTGTTGCGATACTCCAAAAGACCACACCGATTGCAATAATTTTTGGTCGTGAAAATCGGTCTGCCAAATAGGCCAAAGGTAAGCCCATAAACGCATAAAACAATGAAAATGCTAAACCATGTAATAAGCTAAACTGAGTATCTGATAGACCAAGATCGGCTTTAATCGGTTCAATCATCAGTGCCAATATCTGTCGATCAATAAATGAAAATATATATGCCAACATACACAGTAAAACGACATACCATGCATATATATTGGATTGAGCCCTTGTTGGCTCAGTTGTATGAGTATCCATCTTTCTTCCTTGTCCATGCCATTTTTCTAATGGGTCTACTTATTGAAGAATCTTGCGACCAGAACACATCTCCTTTTCCAGTCAATCTTCAATAAGGTAAATCATCCTGTCATATAATTATTATTTTTACATGGAATTTTCCATAATAGTTCAGGTATAAAGTTATACCTTTTTTGCTATTTTGGCTATTCCCGATTTTCCTCAGTATGATAAATAATTGAAAAATACTCTATAAACATCTGATATATTTAGTTTTATGATATTTTTTTGCTTACAGAATTTTCTGACCAAAATATATTTTTTAAATTTATATTGAATTTTACATTTATTTTTGCAATAAAATAAAAAGAGAGAAAAGCTTTCAACGGAAATGGATATGGCACTTTTAAAAGAACACGCAATCGAAAGTATACATACAATGCATGTATTGATCGAAAAGATTTTTACTGGACAACATTCAGAACAAGATCTTCCTCTGCTGATTGATTATTTTGCGGATCATTTTGAAATGGTCGGTGCAGCAGGAAAACGAATTAAACTCCAAGAAGTCAAAGGGCTGTTTGCAAATAATCAAGGAAAGATGCCCGATCTTCAAATTGAAATTTATGATGAGCAAATTCTGACACAGAGCTCAGATACCATCGTACTTAGCTATACTGAGAAACACACCAAATCTTCGGGTGTACTGATTCGCCGTTCATGTGCACTGATTGAGGAAATTGAAGGAAAAATGCGCTGGAGTTATTTACAAGAAACATTCTTATCTTAAACATAACCATCATCAATAAATCATGCCCTGTATCTAATTGATCTGCTAAATGTATATGGGGCATACTCTATTTTGTGATATTCCTCTTTTACTGCCATTTAAAGTTGTTGCGGCTTAAAATGTATTTGTCTTTTTATCCCTTAAAAAAACAATCTTCGATGCATTCAACCCTCCATAAAAATAAATTTATTTCCTCTCATGGTAAAACCCTCTCTTTATTTAGTTTTTTTCTCAATACTTCCGATCTCAACGACAACTGATCATTAAAAAATCACATCATTTTAATGTCTATATTGCATATGAAATTTTAAATTGTTCATAAAATCAAGCAATAACACACCCATCAAAACAATCTAACATTTTTAAAATGTACTCAAATCTGATTCTCTCATCTCGGCAGTATAAGAAAAAAATCGTTTTTAATTTTCTGTTGACATCATCAAGATTAAATTATATACATTAATAACGATACGAATCGTATCATTATAGATAGAATGATAAACGGGATGTTTAAAAATGATCGGACTAATTGGAATAGTCATATCCTTAATGTTGCTGATGTATTTAGCCTATAAAGGATTTAGCGTTATTGTACTTGCTCCACTACTCGCTTTATTTGCAGTGGCTTGGAGTGGATTAAGTAATGAGTTGCTTGGTTTTTACTCGCAAGTGTTCATGACAGGTTTAGGCGGTTATATCATCAAATATTTTCCACTGTTTTTATTGGGTGCAGTATTTGGAAAATTAATGGATGACTCTGGTTCAGCCCAAACCATTGCCAACTTTTTTGTTGATAAATTAGGACATCGTCGTGCAATGTTATCTATTGTGCTGTCCTGCGCTATTTTGACCTATGGCGGTGTTTCGCTTTTTGTAGTTGGTTTTGCTGTATTTCCAATTGCCTCAGCACTGTTTAAAGAACTTGGTATCCCGAAACGCTTGATTCCAGCAGCGATAATGCTAGGTGCGCTCACCTTTACCATGACTGCTCTGCCTGGCACTCCTGCGATTCAGAATGCGATTCCAATGCCTTTCTTTAATACCGATCTATATGCCGCACCGGGTCTGGGCACTTTAGCGTCAATTTTTATTTTGCTGACAGGCATGTGGTGGTTAAACAAGCGTCTTGCACAAGCAGACCTCAATAAAGAAGGCTATGGCAACCATGTTGAAATGCATGTTGAAACAAAGTTGGTGAAATCAAACCCAAGTCTGATCATTGCATTTGCCCCAATTTTAATTGTGATTATCACCAACTTAGTGCTGACTAAATTGATTTTACCTTCGCTGGACACTGCCTATTTAGCAACAGATAAGTTTGGTAATACTTCATTGAATTCAGTGATTGGATTATGGGCAATTATCTGTGCCTTAGTCTTGGCGTGTGTGAGTATTATTGTTCTCAACTGGAAAGCCATTGTGGATATTAAAGATTCCATTCAACAAGGTGTTTCCTCTTCCTTTTTACCCATATTCAATACTGCCTCGGAAGTTGGCTATGGTTCGGTCATCGCATCATTGGCTGGTTTTATTATCTTACGGGACTTTTTGGTCGGCATAGCACCGAACAATCCGCTGATCTCGGAAGCCATTGTGATCAACGTATTGGCAGGTATCACAGGTTCGGCATCTGGGGGATTAAGTATTGCACTCAATACCATGGGTGAAACCTATAAAAACCTTGCGATTGAGCACGGTATTTCTCAAGAACTTATGCACCGTGTCGCTTCTATGGCTTCTGGGGCACTTGATTCTCTGCCTCATAATGGCGCTGTAATTACCATTATTACCTTATGTGGCTTGACGCACAAACAATCTTATTACGACATGTTTGTGGTTGCGGTCATTATTCCACTGATTGCGCTATGTGGCGTAATCACACTGGGAACATTATTCGGTTCATTTTAAAAACACATCATCCATTACGAAAGGAATTAAAGATGTCTCATTCAGTTAACCTTCCAAGGATTATGGAAGTTGGAAAAAATGCCAGAGCGAAGCTCCCGGCGATTCTTGAAAGTTTAGGTGCAAAAAAGCCACTGATCATTACCGATAAAATGATGGTTACGTTGGGTTATATTCAACAGATTCAAAACATTCTTGAGACAGCAGGAATTGAGAGTGACTATTTTGATGAAACGATTCCTGAACCGACTGCAGGTTCAATCGAAGCTGGCGTTCATCATGTGCAAACTCATCAATACGATGCGATTATTGCAATCGGTGGTGGTAGCCCAATTGACAGTGCAAAAGCGATCAGTATTTTGAGCAAACATGGTGGAAAAATTTCGGATTATAAATTTCCTCGTCAAGTCAATGAAATGGGACTTCCAATTATTGCCATTCCCACAACAGCAGGAACAGGTTCGGAATGTACCCGTTTTACCATCATTACCAACGATCTCACCAGTGAAAAAATGCTCTGTGCAGGTTTAGGATTTCTCCCTGTTGCCGCCATCATTGACTATGAACTCACCATGTCCTTACCTGCTCGTACCACGGCAGATACTGGTATTGATGCATTAACGCATGCGATTGAAGCCTATGTCAGTAAGAAAGCCGGACCATATAGTGATGCTCAAGCAATTGCAGCGATGAAACTCATCGGACCAAACTTGCAAGTTGTTTATCATCAGCCTGATCACGAACAAGCTCGTGAAAAAATGATGCTGGGCTCTACTTTTGCAGGCATTGCCTTTTCCAATGCTTCAGTCGCTTTAGTGCATGGAATGAGTCGTCCAATTGGTGCATTTTTCCATGTTCCACATGGCTTATCCAATGCCATGTTGCTGCCGATGATCACTGAATTTTCAATACAAGCTGCACCTGAACGCTATGCAGAATGCGCTAAAGCAATGGGCTGCGCACATCTTGATGATTCAAATGACGTGGCAAATCAAAAACTAATTAATACTTTAATCGAAATCAATCGCGATCTCAAAGTGCCGACTTTGGCGGAGTTTGGTGTAGACAAACAATATTTCGATGAGGTAGTGCAAACCATGGCAGAGCAAGCGCTGGCATCTGGTTCACCATCCAACAACCCTATTGTTCCTACAGTTGAACAAATGGTCTCGCTCTACCAAAAACTTTGGTCATGACTGAACACCCTTTTACTATTTTTTATCACAATGAGGATATCCCAACATGGAATTAATCGGACATTTTATTAACGGTGCTTTAAATAATGAACACAGCAGAACTCAAGCTGTTTTCAATCCATCACTCGGTACGCAAACAAAAGAAGTGGCATTAGCGACCAAAGCTACAGTTGAAGAGGCTATTGCTGCTGCTGAAGCTGCATTTCCTGAATGGCGTAACACCCCTGTGATCAAACGTGCTCGTGTCATGTTCAAATTCAAAGAGTTGCTTGAACAAAATGCTGAAAAAATTTGCCAATTGATTGGTGAAGAGCACGGAAAAATAGTACACGATGCAGCAGGAGAATTACAGCGCGGTATTGAAAATGTCGAGTATGCCTGTAGCGCACCAGAGTTTTTAAAAGGTGAATTTAGTAAAAATGTAGGACCTTCAATTGATTCATGGAGCGAATTTCAACCTTTAGGTGTGGTTGCAGGGATTACGCCTTTTAACTTTCCTGTGATGGTGCCTTTGTGGATGTTCCCGATGGCGATTGTCTGCGGAAATACCTTTGTCTTAAAACCGTCTGAACGTGACCCATCTTCGACCTTATATATTGCACAATTACTCAAAGAAGCTGGACTACCTGATGGTGTACTCAATGTGGTCAATGGTGATAAAGAAGCAGTGGATACTTTACTGCATGATACACGTATCCAAGCTGTGAGTTTTGTGGGCTCAACACCAATTGCAGAATATATTTATAAAACCGCAACAGCGGCAGGTAAACGTTGCCAAGCATTGGGCGGCGCCAAAAACCATGCCATCGTTATGCCAGATGCAGATATTGATAATGTCGTAAACTCATTACTTGGTGCGGCTTTTGGTTCATCAGGTGAACGCTGTATGGCATTATCTGTAGCGGTTGCTGTAGGAGATGAGATTGCAGATCAAATGATTTCAAAGCTCTCTAATGAAATCGGTACATTGAAATATGGTCCATACTCCGACAAAAACAATGACTTTGGTCCCGTCATTACTGCACAACATAAAGCAAAGGTTGAGGGTTATATCAGTAGCGCAGAACAGCAAGGTGCAAAAATTGTTGTTGATGGTCGAAATGCAGCACCAGTTGGCTATGAAAATGGTTTTTATGTTGGTGCAACATTAATCGACCAAGTTCAGCCCAATATGACCAGTTATAAAGAAGAGATCTTTGGTCCAGTACTGCAAGTCATTCGTGTAAAAACCATGCAAGAAGCCATGAATCTGATTGATGATCATGAGTATGGCAACGGAACGTGTATCTATACTCGTGATGGTGAAGCTGCCCGCTATTTTAGTGATCACATCAAAGTCGGTATGGTGGGTATTAATATTCCGCTTCCAGTTCCTGTGGCTTATCATAGTTTTGGCGGATGGAAACGTTCATTATTTGGTGATTTAAATGCATATGGTCCAGATGGTGCTCGCTTCTACACACGTAGAAAAACCATTACTCAACGTTGGCCAAGCACCAATGTCCGTGAAGGCGCACAGTTTGCTATGCCGACATTAAATTAATCCTATTAACTGATGTTACGCACTTGATTTAAATTAAGTAGGTGAAAAAGAAAAAGCTAAATTTACACGACGGAGTCTTACATCCAAAGTTTAAATTTATGGAATAGCCTTCGGCTCGAGGTACTTTTGTTTTGTCAAAAGTACCCAAAACCATTGTCATCCGCAGAACTCGTTCACTATCGTCAAAATATTCAAAGTTTCGCAGAAACTTTACTTATTAGAAGGAGTCCTGCCTCAAGCAATTGCGGATGACGTTTTCGCGTATCCATATTCTTCTAGCTCCAAAATTTAATTTTAGAGTTACTGCGTAACATCAGCTATTAACTTTGTTTTAACAAAAGCAGGCTTTATCGCCTGCTTTTTTATGCAACTTCAATTAATTTATTTAAATCTTGCGCCGCTTGACGTAGTAAAGGTTCAAACTGCAACAGATCTTCAAGCGATTTTCGGATGGTTGGTGCATGTACATATAAGCAGGCAATAATCGTATCACCACGCTGAATCGGTACTGAACATGCCACCATACCCGAAATAAATTCCTCATTGTCTGTTCCAATTTTATTTAAATAAATCTGGTCTAAATTTTCTTCAAGTAATACTGGGTCAGTAATGGTATTTCGAGTGAGTTGCGTAATCGGTAAATGCTCTAAAATACTTTTTCTACGTTGACTGGGTTGAAAACTTAAAAAAAGTTTTCCACTTGAACTACACCATAAAGGAACAGTTGAACCGACAGGTAAATACACCTGCAATGGCCAGTTGGCTTGTACTCGGTCGGTATATAACATTTGATTATTATTTAGGATGGCAATGCCACAAGTCTCATTAATTTGGTCTGAGAGTTTTTGTAATATCGCCAATCGTTCCATTTTTCGCGGCTCTTGCTCCCAAGAACTTAGCAGCAATTTATAGGTTCGATCACCCAAGATATATCCACCATACATATCCGTTTTAACGAATTTTTCTTGTTCCAGTGTCTGTAGTAAGCGATGAATACTGGGTTTTGGTATATCCAGTTCAACGGAAAGATCGAGGGGTGTTGGTGGATGTTTTGCTGTTGATATGGCTTCAATAATGTCTAAAACGCGTGTAATTGATGAACCTTTTTTATTCATTCTGATGTTCCCAACAATTCAATCTGGTCAGTCTATGTTCTGCACTTTGTTTATCATAACAGATTGTATCTGATAAATAATAATTGAGGTTTTATCAATAATTCCAAAGATAGACATCAACCGCCTTATAGACGACTTATATTTAATATTTGGGGCTGTACTTGATAAGGTTTTTCTGAAAGTAAACCCTGAAAGGTCATACATAATCATTTCAAACAAGATGGATTCTAATGAGGATTCAGTAACTTACATGAATCCACCTCAAAAGCATTATTCAAGATCAATGCGTATTGGCATTCAACAATAATGAAAGTGAAAAGATTTTAGTTTGAATCCGTTCCCTCCCTACAAGCATCATTTGATTGACGAAACAACTTGCTTTTATTGCGTCATCATCATCGTTCATTTTTTAATTTTGACGACACCATATGAAGACATCATCGTTAAATTACAATTTAGTCATTTTTAAGAAATTTTAAACATAGAAATAAAAGTGTCATGATCCGTGGCTAGACTCAAATTGAACAAAAAAAAGCCATTATTATTATTCAAAGGGTGTTTGATCTATGTTCTTTCTAAAAACAACCAAGAGGAAAAAACTTCTCGCATTCAGCTTGTTAGCAATCCTCGGCGGTACAACCATTACAGCTTGCTCGGACAATGACAAAGATAATCCGCAAGTGGTTACACCAGTAAAACCAACGACGAAGAATGTCATTTTCTTCTTGGGTGATGGGATGGGCATCACCACCTTAACCGCTGCACGCATCTATTCAGTGGGAGAAGATGGCGATTTAACCATTGATCGCTTACCAGAATCAGCTTTTGTACGGACCTTTTCTGAAGATGGTCAAGTCACAGACAGCGCTCCATCTATGGCTGCATATATGACTGGCGTGAAAATGAAAAACGAAGTTATTTCTATGCAAACAGGAACTGTTGCGACACCACCCAATAGCAATGGAACAAGTAACTGCGACAGTGCTGCCGACAATAAAGATAAAAAACCAGCAGAAACCCTACTTGAACTTGCCAAGTCAAAAGGAATGGGAACAGGCATTGTTACCACAACACGTGTTACTCATGCTACGCCTGCAACCACATATGCTCATGTTTGTCACCGTGATGCAGAAAACGATATTGCAGCACAACTGGTTCCAGGGGGCAAAGGCACAGGTTATGCAGCATATAACACTAAGCTCAAAGATGGTGTCGATGTCATTTTGGGTGGTGGTTTAAGACAATTTAAACCTACCTCTGCGGGTGGAAAACGTGCCGATGGTCGTGATCTTATTCAGGAAATGCAAAAGCAAGGTTATAACTTTGTTGCAAATGGAACTGATTTTGCAAAAGTCGATCCAAGCAAAACTCAAAAACTTTTAGGCTTATTTAATTCTAGTCATCTCAATTATGACCTTGATCGATTGAATAAAAAAATTGATGAACCGAGTCTTGCCGACCTTACCAGCAAAGCGATTGATGTACTACAAGCTAAAAATAAAAGCTTTTTCTTGATGGTAGAAGGTGGACGTATTGACCATGCACTCCATGACACCAATGCAAAACGAGGGCTTCAAGACACTGTGGCATTTGACAATGCAATTAAAACTGCAATTGAAAAAATGAAAAAAACAGACCCTGAACTCAAAAATACATTGATCGTCGTCACTGCTGACCATGACCATACAATGGTTCTGAATGGCTATGCAAAGCGTACAGGGAAATATGTTAAAGGTGGAGAAACCAGTGTTCTTGGACTGGTTAAAAACTATAACGGTGAAGGTGTAGCAAAAGATATTAACGGAAATCCGTATGCCATTATCGGATTTGGTACAGGTAAAAAACGCCTTGATTTTGATCGTAAAGAACCACGTGGTGCGCTCGTCGACAACGATATTTGTAATCCAGTCAAAGGACCTGTTGGAAATTATAAAGACAGTCTCGGTACAGACATCAGTACTGTTGGTTGGTGTACAGGGGTTGCCTCAGATGACTTTCAACAAGAAGCCGTCGTTCAAACAGGTTTTGCTGATGACGAAACACATGGAGGAACAGATGTATTTTTAGGTGCAATAGGAGCTGGATCTGAAAACTTTTACGGCAGCCTTGAAAATACTGAAGTGTTTCAACGTATTCGAAAAGCCATTGGTCTATAAACAAGGAATATAACCATGTCAAAAAATATAAAACGAGACAAAATCAACCTTGGGGCGTCCATCATTGCTGCCACATTATTACTGAGTAGTATGTCTGTTCAAGCAGCGGGTGAAGCCAAAAATGTGATTTTCTTTCTAGGTGATGGTATGGGACCAACCGTGGTCACTGCCAGTCGAATATATGCTTATGGTGAATCAGGTAAACTCACCATGGATACATTTAGCCGTGCTGTGCGTATCAAAACCTTTTCTGAAGATGGACAAACGACGGATAGCGCACCTTCAATGGCAGCCTACATGACAGGACAGAAAACCCGTAATGAAGTGATTGGGATGAGTCCTGGTACAGTAGCCGTTGAACCAGCAGCAGGTAAAGCACCTGATGGGACAAGCGTTCGGAATGCTGTAAATCGTTGTCCAGAACCTGGTTCAAGCACTGCGGCAGGTACAGCTGCAATGACAATTCTTGAATTGGCAAAAGCCAAAGGCAAAAAAGTTGGGGCAATCACCACAACTGAACTGACCCATGCAACCCCTGCTGCAACTTTTGCACATGTATGTAATCGAAATGCCCAATTTGAAATTGCCCGTCAAATTATTCCTGGTGGGGCTGGCTACAACAGCAAACTACTTGATGGTGTGGATGTATTGATGGGCGGTGGTCGTAATCACTTTACCCCATACAGCCCTAGCAATAGCAGAGGGCGTATTGATGGACGTAATTTATTAAGTGAACTGTCGGCAAAAGGTTATACCGTTGGTGCAAACAAAGCCGAAATGCAATCTGCGCCACTCAACAAAAAATATATTGGTCTTTATACGGCAACCTCTCACCTTGCCTATGATCTGGATCGCTTGAATGGTAAGGCACCAGATCAACCTAGTCTTGCAGAAATGACCGTAAAATCACTTGAGATGCTACAGGCACAAAGTGGCGACAAGGGTTATTTTTTGATGGTCGAAGGCGGTCGTATTGACCATGCCCTGCATGGCACTAATGCCAAACGTTCACTACAAGACACTATCGCCTTTGATAATGCGATCAAAGCCGCTTTAGACAAAGTGAAACAAACTGATCCTGATCTCAAAAACACCTTAATCGTGGTCACAGCAGACCATGACCATACCCTAACCTTTAATGGCTACAACGCCCGTACAGGAAAAACTACAACGACTAATCCGGGGATTTTAGGCTTAAGTTATTTATATGCTGTTGCCAACACAGCTGCCGCACCAAATCGCATTTTGGCGGATGGAAAACCACATGCTCCTGCCCTTGATGTAAATGGCAATAATGGATCAGTACTGGTATTTGGTAATGGTGGTGGTCCTCGTCCGACTTCTCGTGTCAACATTTCTGAACAAGATGCTGCTTCTGATGATTATCTACAAGAAGTTGGGATTCGCATGGGTGCACCTGGTTCTGAAACCCATGGTGGTGGTGATGTCATGCTATATGCAGAGGGTGCAGGTTCATCGATATTTAAAGGAACACGTGATAACACTTGGGTCTTTAGCAAATTAAAAGAAGCTTTTGGGTTCTAAATTTTGATCTATTTAAAACCTCAGCGAGGTGTATCTAGCTGAGGTTTTCTTGCTTATACAGGGTTATTTATGCGTTTCATTATCACTGTTTTACTTATCTTCTTCATCCATACTGTTCAAGCCGCACCAGTGCTTAAAGCGACCATTAGCCGAGAGTCTCAAGTGATTGGCAATGATGGTGTTACCCACACTTCAGTATTTCAAGAACACATGTATCGTGATCAAAATAATGTTTGGCTTGAGCGAGTGCTTCCAAAACATCATCAACATTCAACCAATGCTAAAAATAAACCCAGCCATAAACACCTAGATTTATCTGAAACGGCACAACATTATTTTCTCGACAATAAAAAATCAACACGACTCAATTTGGTTTTGCCTGAGGATAAAACTGTCATTCATTTACAAACTGTAGATATTGAAATGCTGGGTTTGACCAACTGCTGGACTTGTGTCTTTTCCATTTTTGATTCCCGATCAGTGAAAAAAATGAAAATCACTCAACAAGGTAATGGCTATACATGGTATGAGAGCCAAAATGCAAAAAATAAGATTAAAGTAAAATGGGACAATAAAAATAATTTAGCGCTGATCATCGATATTCGCAGCTTAAATGGGCAAAGTTACAGCTTGACCAAAACCCACATCCAACAAGTGAATATTACGCCACCATGGACTCAATATGGAAAATTCATCTCGAAAGAATATGCAGATTTTGGGGATTGATTTTGGCTAAAGCATAGATTCAATAAACTTAACGAGATAAATAGCTTAGCTCGAATTATTCTCAAACCTACAAAACTGTACACACTATCCTTACTTTAAAAATTTAAATTTACCGCAAGCAATGCCAATAGCGCTGGGATTGCTTGTATATAGATAATTTTTTTACTGGCAGTCAGTCCACCATAAATACCTGCTACCAATACACAAGCGAGAAAGAAATTCGCCAACGCAGTTGCATAGATTTCAGGTGCACATAAAGACCAAAATAAACCAGCAGCGAGAAAACCATTATACAGACCTTGATTTTGCGCCATCACTTTGGTCAGTTGTGCTTTCTCTAAAGTATTGCCAAATGCTTTTAACCCATAAGCTTTATCCCATAAAAACATTTCTAACACGAGAATATACACATGCAACAGTGCAATTAAACCGACTAAAATTTGTCCAACCATTTTTTTTCCTTATTTTTAAATATGGTAATAGATCAGCACTACTGCCGATCTATGTCAGATACGATTATGGCTTTAACAGTACTTTACCTTGACGCGCGCCTTGAGTGGCTTTCGCCGCAGCTTGTTTAATTTGATCAAAACTAAATATGCCTTCAACTGGGAGTACCAATTTTTTCTGAGCGGCAAGCGTCAATAGTTCAACAATCAAAGCTTTTTTACGTTCTTTAGACAACTGCTTATTCACTACACTTGCCCAAAAACCTTTCACTACGGCTTGTTTAAAAATCAAATCACCCGAAGAGATCTGTATCAGCTCCCCAGTCATGCTTCCGAAAGAAACCAAGACACTATTTTCACTGAGTAGAGCCAACATTTCACCACTGGCTTTACCACCAATTGAATCTACCCCAGCCATCAAAGGCTGATCTGCATGGATTGCTTTGACTTGTTGTTTCCAATCTGCCTGATCTGTAGCAACAACGTTTTCAATACCTAAGGCATTCATTTCTGCAATAGCTTCACTACGGCGAACCAAGTGAATGACTTTTTGACCACGAGCCTGTGCAATCATGGCTACTGTTTTGCCCACAGCACCATTGGCAGTATTTTGAATCAACCAATGATCTTTTTGAAGATCTATAAAATCTAGCAGCATCAATGCGCTGATTGGCATACCAATCAATTGAGCCGCTGTTTCATCGTCAATTGTATCTACTAATGGAACCACACCATGTGCGGGTGCAATAAAATACTCTGCCCAACTGCCATGCACAGCTGCAACAGCAACACGTTGTCCCAGCGATACTTGCTCTACACCCTCCCCCAAAGCATCAATGACGCCGACCCCTTCACTTCCTCCAATTGCTGGAAGTGTAGGCTTGTAGCCATAATTACCTCTTACCGTCCATACATCATGATTATGGATGGGTGATAAAATCATTTTAATACGAACTTCACCTGCTTTCGGTTCAGGTTTAGGCATTTCCGCTGACTCTAATACATCAACTGGTTCGCCAAAATTACGATGGATAATACTTTGCATTTGTTCAATCCTTTAATGGTTTTAGTAATTGCTGTGTTGTTTCCAATGCAAGATAAAGCGGTTGTTTATCTTGTGCGAGTCTTGCCAATAAGGCTGCACCCAACCAGAGCTGATACATGGTTTGTGCCATTTTTTCAGGTTCAATATCTATTGGAATTGAACCATCTTGTTGCCCTTCACGAAGTAAATTCGTAATACGTTGTGTCAGCTTACTTATGCCAAAATTTAAAATTTGACGCATATCTTCAGATAAATCTGAGACCTCAGCTGCAAGTTTTACAATTAAACAGTTTTCAGCCCAACCACCATCATCATGGCTTGGGTCATCAATCCATGCTTGCCAAAGTGCCACTAAACGCGCATATGCATTGCCCTGTTCTATCTGCATAAGCTCATCTATTTTGACTTTATAATTAGCGAGATATTGCTTTAAAAGATCGCATCCAAATGCCTCTTTGGAGGCAAAATAATGATAAAACGATCCTTTCGGAACGTCACAAGTCTTTAAAATTTCCTGTAAGCCCACTCCAACAAAACCCTTATGTAACACTAATTTATAACTAGTGTTGAGAATATGTTGTCGAGTTGCTTCACTTTTATCTGATCTTTTCATGACTACACTATAACCAGTAATAGACCAGTCGTCTAGTTGATTTATTTGTGGTGTAGTATTGCTATTTTTAATCGGTACAAATAGTTAATTCATAACTAATTACATGATATTTATTTAATTTTTAGTTTTAAACTGACAAATTCACTTTCCTCCTCTGCTGGTCAGTATTACTTCTATACATTTTTAGACTGTTTTTTAAACATTAAATTTATTACATAATGACAGCATTTTTTATACACTTTATTCATGATTAGCCAACACATAAACTCAACAAAAAACCTAAAATTATAATCAATTGATATTTATTAATTTTCTAAGCATTCAGTGATCTGGATGTGTTTATGAACGATGTTTTAATCGTACCTCTCCATATTTTATCTTTTGATTATGTTTTTTAGTGAAAACTGTAAAACAGAGTCATAAATCAGGATTAAGCATATATGTATAAAAGAAAAATCAAACCCCTTGAAATCGATGATGTCGAAATTATTGATTATGATAAGACAAAAAAAGCCATTAAAGCAGCAGCTTTAGGAAATGCGATTGAATGGTTTGATTTTGGTGTTTATGGATATGTGGCTTATGTATTAGGTAAGGTTTTTTTTCCTTATTCCTCACCCAGCATACAAATGATCGCTGCTTTAGCGACCTTTTCAATTCCCTTTATATTTCGCCCTTTAGGCGGATTGTTCTTTGGTTTTTTAGGAGATAAATATGGTCGTCAAAAAATTCTGGCAATTACCATTATTATCATGTCGGTCAGTACTTTTGGTATTGGATTGATTCCATCATATGAGAGTATTGGAATTTGGGCACCAATCTTATTACTGATAGTAAAAATTGCACAAGGCTTTTCAGTCGGCGGAGAATATGCAGGTGCAGCAATCTTTGTTGCCGAATATTCACCTGACCGAAAACGTGGCTTTATGGGCAGTTGGCTTGATTTTGGGTCTATTTTAGGTTTTGTCATTGGGGCTGGTGTAGTCTCAATGATCAGTTTTGCCGTAGGTGAAGCAGCCTTTGTCGATTGGGGCTGGCGAATTCCCTTCTTCTTAGCACTTCCTTTAGGATTGATTGGCTTATATCTACGTCACTCCTTAGATGAAACACCGACCTTTCAAGCACATTCCGAAGCGCAATCACAGCTCAAGAAACCACAAAAAGTCGGTTTTAAACAAATTTTACGAGATCACCAACGTAGTTTATTGGTCTGTGTGGGACTAGTGCTGTGTACCAACGTCACTTACTACATGCTTTTGACCTATTTACCGAGTTATTTTTCACACAACTTAGGCTATTCTGAAAATCATGGTGTTCTGATTATTATCGCAGTCATGGTTGGGATGCTGTTTGTACAACCCTTTGTTGGTATGCTCAGTGATAAAATAGGTCGTCGCCCCTTTGTTTTCGCAGGCAGTATTGCACTGATTGTCTTGTCATACCCTGCCTTCTTATTGCTTGCAACCAACAACGTTTATTTGATCTTCTTGGGTTTATTGATGTTGGCACTTTCATTGAATATGCTGATTGGTATCATGGCTTCAACCCTGCCTGCACTTTTCCCGACAGAGATTCGTTATAGCGCACTTGCAATTGCTTTTAATATTTCGGTGGTCATTGCCGGTTTAACGCCAACGATTACGGCGACCTTGGTGGAAACTACACAGAATATTATGATCCCAGCTTATTATCTTGTGGTTTGCGGTTGTTTTGGTGTGATTACTGCAATTTATCTTAAAGAAACTGCAAACTTACCACTAAAAGGTGCAAAACCAATGGCAGTGGATATAGAAGAGGCTGAAGAACTGTTAGAACAGTATCATGACAATATTGAGCAAAAAATCGAAAAAATTGATGAAAAAATCGAGGAGTTACAAGAAAAGCGTGATCATCTTGCAAAACAACATCCTGATATAGATTAGTTTAGGAATTAATTTGTAACGCAAAACACTTTCGTAGAGTGGCACATAAGATACTCAATGAACAAATGAAACTGTCTATTCAAATATTTTAAAGTAGCCAGTTTCATAGTGCATTCAATTTTCTCAACGTCATTTTTTTGAAATATTATTACATTCTAATTTGCAAAATCATTACGCTGAATATATCGACTTGGGCTCATTCCTAAAACACGATGAAACATGGTGCTAAATGCAGCAGGATTTTTAAAACCAAAATCATAAGCAATCTGTTGAATTGAATGCTGTCGAATCAGCCTTTCTAAGCTTAACAATACGCACGCATGTTGTCGCCATTTAGAAAAGGACATCCCCGTTTCAGTTTTGAATAGTCGACTAAAATGACGTTCACTGACACAAAGTTGTGCAGCAAAGTCTTCAGGAGAAAAATGGATATTCGGACGCTGAATAAATGCTCTACAAATCTTCAGCATCGTTGGGTTTTCAGGTAAGGCTAAATGTAAATCGATCACCTCAGACAATTCAAGCTCACTTAAAATCAAATCAAAAATCAATTCATCATGTTTGCAGAAAGGTGGATTAAGTTGGGGCGCTTTTAAAAGTAGCTGTCTCAGTAGAGGAGAAATTGCCAAGACTTCACATTGTGTTGAAGGACGAGGTAAATATTCAGGACGTATATAGATACTACATGTTTTCACATTAAACAAAGTCAGCTGATGTGGAACCTCCGGGGGAATCCATACTGCTCTTTCAGGCGGAATAATCCAATTGCCTTGAGGTGTTTCAACATGCATCACACCTTCTGCACCATACAGCAGTTGGGCACGTTGATGACTATGTTGTGCAAGTCTATAAAATTCAGCATATTGGGTTTCAATGGCAATGATTTTATGCTCTAGATGCTCAATGCTATGAATAGAAATTTGCTTCATACACATGTCTGAATTAAGTAATTGAAAGCTGAATATAACAAACTTGCCTATTTTATAAAGCTCTAAAATCTGAATTATTTTTTAAGATTCTGATTATGGAACTCTATTTTATTCTACTGGGTGCAGGCATTCTTAGCGGTATACTTACCATTTTATTTGGTTTTGCAGGCGGTTTCGTCGTCGTTCCATTGGTCTATTCCACCATTCGCCTGCATGAAGTATCTGATTCATTGGCGTATACGATGGCGTTCAAGAGTGCTGTTGCAACTTCATTGTTATTGATGCTTATCAACTCTGGGCTTGCCTCATATCAACAGTTCAAACGAGGTAATATACAGCGAAAATATCTTTTTCCGATTGCCTATTGGATAGGGATAGGTGCAGTAATCGGGACTTTTTTATCACTCTATATAGCACCTATTTATTTAAAATGGGCATTTGTAACCTATTTATCAATGACAATTCTGGACTGTCTCTCACGACAACTCAAATCACAGCAATTTCAGCAAACTTCTACACGTGTCTTAAACGCCAAAGAACAGCGTCTGGGTGGCATATTCATAGGTGGTATTGCAGCTGCACTCGGTGTTGGCGGAAGTGTAATGACCGTTCCTTTATTTCGCCGTTGTGGCTTAGATATGTCTAGCGCTGTCGCTCTGGCTAATCCTCTCAGTATGCCTGTTGCACTTGCGGGTTGCTTAACCTTAATCATAACTCAATGGATACAACCACCTCACTTAGGGATACATTTTTGGGGATATTTCTATTATCCAGCATTAATATGTTTAATCCTTGGAGGCTTTATAGGGATGAAACTCACCCTTGGTTTATCAAGTAAATTATCCAATACAGCCCATGAACGCGGTTATATTGTCTTGTTAACTTTGGTCCTATTCAGTATTTTACTGACTTAATGAGATAAGTTTGTCTGCTCGTTCTTAAACCAAAATCAATATTTTCAACTGATAAGATCCTGAATAAATTAGGATCTTCATCAACTTAAGAGTAATCACACTCAAACGATGGTATAAAAAACAATAAGTGGCATTCTACTCCACAGACAATGACGCAAATAATGGAATAGACATTGATAATATTGATAATTCAGTCATTCAAAAAATCAGCAATATCATTATGATAATAGAAAATTTCACCACTATCCCCTGTTTCCACACAACTAAAATGGCATTATTTCAATGAATAAAGAGCAAACTTCAGCTTGAAAAGTTAAAATAAATTAATTAACCTACCTAACGTTAGGTAATTTCACAGATCAATCATTATGAATCTAAATATACGCCATCAAAAAATTGGTTTTGCTCTTATTGTGCTGCTTGCGATGCTGACTGCACTAGATGCGTTAGCGATCGATATTTATTTACCTGCATTTCCTGAAATTGCCAAAAGTCTCAGTGTCAATCTGAATGAAATGCAGCAAACTTTATCCATATTTTTAATTGGTTTAGCCATTGGTCAAGGTATTTATGGTCCCTTATTAGAGCGTTTTGGACGCAAATTACCTTTAATCATTGGCGTATTGATCTTTATCATCGGTTCATTGATTGCAAGTTTTGCAAGCTCATTGGAACTTTTGTTGACGGCTCGTTTTTTACAAGCGCTAGGTGCTGCAGCAGGTTTGGTTACACCACGTGCGATTATCAGCGATCTTTGTAATGAACAGGAAGCCGCAAAGAATTTTTCAATTTTAATGCAAGTCATGATGGTGGCACCTATCGTTGCACCCATTGTCGGCAGCTATTTAATTCAGCATAACTCATGGCAGATCATATTTTATACTTTAGCCGGTCTAGGCACGATTCTACTGCTTTGGAGTATCCGATCATTGCCTGAAACTTGCGCTCCTGAAAAAAGACAAGCATTGGATTTTAAAAATATATTCAACAGTTATCGTTCGATCTGCAGCAATCACGCTTATCTATACTTTACCCTTGCAAGTGGCTTTTTATTTGGCGGATTCTTCTTTTATATTAGCAACTCTCCCTATATTTTTATTCAGCATTATCAGCTCAATAGCAGTCACTTTAGCTATCTTTTCGCATTTAACGCCTTCTGCTTTATCGTTACAGGGCAAATTTCAATTTGGCTGCTGAATCAGTTTTGGTCTGCTTATAAAATATTAAAATTGGGTTTGAGTATTTTTTCAATTGCCAGTATAGGGTTATGCCTCAGTAGCTTGTTTGGGCAGCCGACATTAATAGAATATATTTTGACCTTAGGTTTAACGATTTGGTCAACAGGCTTCTTATTTGGAAATTTGACCGCTTTGGCAATGCAACAAGCAGAGCGCCATTTAACAGGAGTCGCATCGTCATTTATGGGATTAATACAATATGCCTTAGGGGCAATGATTGGATTCCTTGCCAGTCTGATGCCTGAGCACATTTCAGTTTTACCTCTTACACTCCTGCTCTGCGGTTTGTTGATGTTCACACTTAGCATTTATGCAAACAAAATGAGTAAATATGAAAAAACCACTTCATTGAACTATTGAAAAACACTCGTTTATTTACAGGTGTTTTTCAATACATCCAATACATTGAGTATTGCGGTTAAACGAAGTTGGTATTTTTGTTTACCACCATAAATTAATTCACTCTGTAAGGCATCCACAAAGCTCATATACATTCGAGCCAAAGTCACATGATCTAACTGATTTTCAGGTAGATCTTTCAGAGCCTGCATAAAAATTTGTTCTAAATGTTCCATAAATAAGTGCATGGGTTCGATTACCTCAGCATAAATATGTTTTGGTGGATTCAACAAAGCATTGACCCAAAATTGCACATCAAATGATTGATCAAATCGCTGATCAATACTACGCAAATACAGATTGAATTGTTGAAATACTTCCTCGCCACCGATCAATATTTGTTTTGCATAATTCAGTTCATGCTCAACCATGATGGGAATTAAACTTAAATACAAATCATCTTTATTTTTAAAATGCGCATAAATTGATGGCTTTTTTATACCGACATCCGTTGCAATTTCGTTCATCGAAGTTGCACTAAACCCTTGCTTTGCAAAACGTTCCAAGGCAGCTTTTTGAATTTTGATAGCAGTCACGAAAACAAAAACCTTTATTGCAAATCGTTGAATGATAGCATGTAAAGCAAATGCAACCCAAGCCTACCGATTGATGCAGTCAAATGACAAAAGTTTATATAATTTAAAAAAATAAAATATATTCAAATGGTTATATTCTTATTATATCTCGGTGTGATATTGGTCTTTTGATGAGTTCTTTAGCCGATATCAAATCGAAATTAAGTTTAAAGATGATTTAACCTCATTTTGTAAATTGGCATAAAAACTTGCAGGTAAAAATAGTGCCCGTCTTTCCGGGCTGCCAACTTTTTTTCGCGAAAGGATAGATGAGAATCTATCGCAACTACGATATTAATAAAATTTAACTTTGATTTCAACAATTCTTCATAACTAAAATTTATAAAAATAATGATCTTTAGCAAGAGCATTTTATGAAATTCATATCTATGTATAATCCGTTATTTATACTCAGTGCGTCGATAATGAGTCTATTGTATCAATCTGATTTTATCGTACTTATTTATTTAAACATCATGTCCATAAAATGAGTGTTCAAGGTTAACTTTTTGGGTTGGTAGGAATGGGAGGCATACGGTTAACTCGACAATCAGTTGACTAGCAAATTAGATTAAAACGTTTAAGGAACAATTCCCCTTCTGCAATCTTATAGAACGCTATGCATTGATTTGCTGATCCACCCAATCCAAAAATTTATTCTTATGATCAATCTCAGGCGCATTGATAATATTGATCATTTTTTTATTTCCAAATTGACCAACAACTTTATCAGGAATTTCGAAAATAAAATCATCATCTACACCTTGATTAAGCACTTTGAAATATTCAACAACTTTTTCAAAATTAGTCTTACTTTTGAAATCAGGTGTAAGCAACAGAAAGTTATAAATCTGTTCTAAAACATATAAATAGTTGATATTTTTCATAATTGATCCAATGTGTAATGTTCAATGCATTCGATAATTTTTTAGCATTCCCACCAATCGTCAATAGAGCCAGCAAGACTCTATTGAAATTGAAGAAAGCACTTACATTTTTCCTCTAGAAATAAAACCAATAATGGTCAGTATGACCGCTACAACTAAAAGAATAACTGCAAAGTCTTTAGAAAGCCCAGCTACACCGCCAAATCCAAGTAAACTTGCCACAAGTGCAATGACTGCAAAAATGATTGCCCAACGAAACATATGTATTACTCCATAAATTAATCTTTTACTTTCACATTAATATTTAAAGAACTTGATACCAATACATGTTTATATCGGCATTTAACTCTTCAATACTTTTATATAAAAAATAATTTTCAAAGAATCATTTTTTATATAACTTATTAAAACTAAAAATGTGATCAATCTCTGCATTCTTCAATTTAGGCATGACAAATTTAATTGAAAATAATACAGCACATGAAATGAATAGCATGACTAATACATCAATCGAATAACTAATCATGAATAACAGGGTATAAAACCCAAAAAAGAAAGATAGACTTAAAAATATTTTTTGAAAATAAATGGTGATGAACGCCCCATAAATTAGCGCTGCTGTAAATAAATTTACATACTTGTTCATTCCCAATCTATCAAAAATAATAATAAGCAAGGAAATAGCGAATATTGAGACAACAAAAATAAATAAATTTTTTAAAATTAACATTTCATTCCCTCATATTTTATAGCTTAGAAAAACCCCTCCTCCTTAGTAAACCGGCTAAGGAGGAGGGCTACCCCAATACACAACAATTTTTATTATGTTCATTAATTTAATAAATGCGTTTTTAATTTAAGTGTTAGCGACAAACAACTTAAATAATTATTCAGCTTTATAATAATGAACACTTGTGGTGTATGTAGGCAGTATAAATAAATGAAAAACAGGCGGTATAATCTATAGCTTACATGATTGTGAGAAATATCTTACATTTGTACATTTTTTAATCAATTTATTTTAATAAAAATTATAATTTTCCTTTTATTTTCAAAATTTTATTTTTAACAAAATAAATATCCATCAATTTAACTTAACAAATCACTCAAACAGCAATAAAAAAACGTTACATTTCATATTTTTTAATAAATTCTTCCAATATGTTCGCTTTCAATTTACAAAACCTGTATGGTAATCATCAGTTCTAATCTTCCTATGTGAAAACATAAAGCTTATTAATAAAATTAAAGCGTTAGCACCGAGTTCGGAGTAAATTTTATGATGGAAGACTACCAATGGAATTTGTGAGAGTTTTATATGCAAGCAAAGCTACGAGTATTCATCCTGATGTCAAAAATGATCTCATAGAGATTTTGAATTCAGCTGTGGATTTTAATTCTCGTAATGAAATTACAGGCGTTCTTTACTATGGGCATGGATATTTTGTTCAATGTTTGGAAGGACGCCAAAGTAAAGTAGATGATCTTTTTTACAATCAAATTTTGAAAGACCAACGTCATCAAAATTGTGAGATTTTATACTATGAAAAATGTGACATTGGATTATTTAAACATTGGAATATGAAATTTGCTCCAGTCAACAAAAGGCTTGGAGACTTTTTTCTAGAAAATCACCGGGATGATTTTAATCCCTTTCTTCTCTCAAGCGAGACGATTCCTTCTTTTATTGATCTTTTAGCTGGAGAGTATGATGTTGAACCTTATAACTTTGATGTCAATGAGTGATCTGGTGATTTATTCTCAAAATGACTTAAGAAAACGCATATGTTAATTCGATTGTGTTATGCGAGTTCTCGCAATCAATTGACTTCTGATTTACTTGAAGATCTGAATAATATCTTAAACACTGCTAGGGAGTTTAATAGCAACAATCAAATTTTTGGTGTTTTGTATTATGCCAATAATTACTTCTTTCAGTGTCTTGAAGGTGATAAAGCGATCGTTCAAACGTTATTTCAGCAGATAAAGAATGACCTTAGACATCACGATATTGTTGAATTCAAAATCATGCAAATTGACAAAATTTACTTTAAGAACTGGTCAATGAAATATGTTCAGAAGTGTTCGAAAATTGATACATTCTTCAATCAAATGGGATATGAATTATTCACGCCAACTGCGCTCAATGAAGATAATTTAGATATATTCTTAAAAGAACTTCTGAGCGAAAAGCAAACTCGTATGCGTAAAAAGGTGGGGCTAAATCAACGCGGCGTATCAACTTTTCTATAAACTTAGATTAGACGAACGTTCGTTCGTCTAATCTACCAAGCATTTAAAGCTTCACAGATTGGCTGCTACCCAGTTGCTCAGTTTCACCAGTGATAGAAGCTTTGGCGAGTTTGAATAAGGTCACCAACTTCCCATTACCTTTCCAATATTGCGCCCCATTACAAACGACACGAATCAATTGGATATTGGGATCATTTTTACCTTGCTCAAAAAATGCTTCATAGGCTGGTGACCATAATTGCTCAAGAATCTCTGGATCATGCACACACTCTGCAATAGCGTTAATTGATATGTAATCATTATTTGAAATATGACTATACCCGAGATTAACCTGCTGACGAGTTGCTATATTTTTAACTAATTCTGAGTTTTTAGCGCCAATAAACCACACGACACCATTAAAATCAGTGTTTTGTGTGGTCATAGGCACTGAATGTAAATGCCCTTCTTCAGTGATAAATGTGACCATCACAAATCGAATATCTTTTATTAATGCATTAATCTGTTCATAATCTTGATTTAAATTTTCCACGTTGATATTCCCTTTATAAACTTGAATCTTAAATATCTACCAATCTGCAAAACAAAACAGTTCCTTTATGTGTATTAAATGTTTAATCATGATAGTTAAACATCATGATTTATGAATAATTTATCTTTTTGTTATTATTAATACTCACAACTTTAAAAATATTTTTTTTATATCTAATATATTGACCTATTTCCGCATGATCCAATTCATCCCATAAATCAAAATAAAAAAATTCAGATGTATCCGAATAAATCCAAAACCACATGAATGATTCATTTTTATGAATGGGATTGTAAATAGTGTCCTTAACCTTAACAAGTTTGTGTAACTGAAATTTCTCATCTTGAAGTACAATTTCATAAATACACAATGGCATATTCTCTAAATTTAAAATAATTCAAACTATAACCTAAATCAGATTCAGCTTAATATTTTTATTTATTAAAATTATGTAATTTATTTTTCAATTAATATTTTTTATCTTATTTTTTAATAGTTATAGCTAGTTAAATAAACTATGCTACATTTAATTAAACCCAATATCTAAAGCCTCAAGAATAGTTTTCTGTTGTTGGCTAACAATATGTCTGACTTTTCTTTTTAGTATAGACCAAGCTTTTTCAATTGGATTGAGGTCTGGACTATAAGCAGGCAAATACATCAGCCTAGCATTGTACTGGCGAGCCAATTCCTCAATTTTTCGACCTTTGTGAATAGAAGCATTATCTAAAATTAGTAAATATTTTTGAGGCTGACCATTTTTATCTCTTGTTAGATCTTTAAGTAAATATTCAAGCCAGCCAGTAAAAGTATTGCGATCACATGAGCCCTTAAAAATTAGGGGAGCAATGAATTTAAATGTTGCACTTGATCGAACAGCACTGATTATATTTAGTCTACTTCCATGCCCACCTGTTCTTAATGCACGACAACGTTTTCCTTTCTCAGACCAACCATATTCAGCAACCTCATTGGTATTTATACCTGATTCATCAATATATAAAATATACTCTTCACCATATTGCTGTTTCCATTGTGGCAGGAACCATTGGAATACTGCTCGTCCTATTTTGCAGGCTTGTCTGTAGAGAAAACTCTTTTTTTATAACTCCACCCCAGCTTTTTTAAAGCAAATAAGATATTGGCATAGCTGACGGAATAACCAAATCTTTGCTCAAATAATGGCACCAGATCTTTAGCCTGTGAAAATGATGTTGTTTCAACAAAGATTTTGAAAGCCTTTAGGTCTTTAATTTTATAGGGTCGACCTGCTTTTTCGGGATGTGGTCTATTCGCATTTCCTTGGAGATGTTCGAGCTGAATCCAGAGATCTAAAGTCGTTCTTGCAATCTTAAAAACAGTACATGTTTTAGACTTATTCTGGCATTCTTTGTAGTAGTCTAGAGCTTTGTATCGAAGATCATTGGAGTATGGCTTAGGCATAGCAGCAGTCAGTAAGGTTTTTTATAGTGTAGCAAACTTTATATATTTAGCTATATCCTTCATAAATCTTAAAATGATCATGTTCATCGAATTAAAGAAGTATTGAAAGTTGTGCCGCCATTAGGATAAAGGTCGGAACTTATGTTGATTTATAGTATTAAAAAGGAGTTATAAAAGAAGCCGAATATGTAAATTTAGTTTAAAGACTCTGATTACTCAGTAGCTTTGAAAAATAGCTAAAGCATCACAGATTAAGATCACACAGCGATTAAAAAAACCATAACAATCATATATATTTAAAAACTGAGTACCCGATCTTGGTAAAAGCAAGACAAAGGACTCAGTTTATTTCTAAATCTTTAAAAATCAAAAAATTATTCAAGCTCCTTTAATATAGCCTGATTAAAAGCAGGGATATCATCGGGGTTACGTGAAGTGATCAAAACCCATCCATGAGTGTTACAACGATGTACTTGCTCGTCAATCCAGTTTGCACCTGCATTCTCTAAATCTAAACGTATACTTTTATATGAAGTTAAATTTTTGTCTCTAATTCGCTCAGCATTAATGAAAGCCCAAGGACCATGACATATAGCCGCAATGGGTTTTTTATTGTCTGTGAATGATTGGATAATTTTTAGTGCATTTTCATCAATTCTTAATTGATCTGCATTCACCGTTCCGCCTGGAATGACCAGTAGATCGTAGTCATTTGGATCTAATTTTTCTAAAGTTGCATTTGGTGAATAGGATGCAGATTTTTCATCATCATGAAGAACGGTCTGTACATCTTTTAATTCAACTGCAGCATGAATACACTCAATTCCTTTACCTGTTAAAAAGTCTAATGGCTTTTTGAGTTCATCATGCTCTACACCAGAGTTTGAAGTGATAAATAATACTTTTTTTGACATTTCTTACTCCACCAATATGTATGTATGTTTTTAAGCTAACAAAAAATTGGCTTTCGGATGTACTTGTTTAAACACCTTCTTGTTAATTGTTGAAATGCATTGTTGTAAGATTTGTTATATCTGTTGATTTAATTTAGACCTTTTTACACAAATCCAAAACGACAGTACACTCAAGTCTGATGGATGTATTCAATCTTAAAAGTTCATTTACCCTTTTTGAAATGAGAGTTTTACGCGCTTTGATGTTAAAGATTGTATTTAATTTTTTATAAAATAATCAATCATATCGATTACTTGATTGCGTTTTATGAATATTAAAATATTGTTCGCCTTCAAGCTATTCCAAATGTCTTATGGTTGTAAAAAATTTTTCACCCATAATTGATCTGTCAAATTGAGTGAATATTGTGTCCTTAAATGTAGACGTGTTTCTTTAAACTCTAAAAATTCGATCTGTATGGGTTTTATGATAAATCCCCCCATGTCTCAGGACGAATCAGATTATGACGATCATATTTACTTTTTTCATCAAGAAATTTTTGTTGCATGGCTTCGAGTGTTCAATTTCTTGGCTTTGATCAAAAATATAAGACACCACTTGAGCGTCATGAACCCGTTTTTCCCAATAGGAATCTGCAAGTTGAGGATCAATTAGCGAACAGAATCCCTGTATTCTGATTTGATGAGCCACATGCTCCCACCAAATCGTTAGACTGACTTTGGGATTATTCAGAATCTCTTTTGCTTTATTTGACTTCAAATCTGTACAAAATATTAACCCTTCTTGATTAATTTCTTTTAAGTCTACGAATCGAGAGTGAGGAAAACCCTGATCATCAATGGTCGAAATACAAATCACATTTCGATGCGGTAGAACACCACTTTGCTTTGCTTTTGACCAAAGATCTTGGAGATGTCTAAGCGGATGATTCATAGCTTTTATCCTAAGTTACGCTCTAACACTTGTCCTGACCACCCTTCATCATTAAAACTCAATGTAGATTGATAACCACAGGATTGATAAAACTTGACTAGATTTCCATTACCGCCCGCATAACAATCAAGCCGTAGATGATGGATTCCCTTCTCTTTAGCTTGCTGATCAGCAAAAGCCAATAATTGACGCCCTATTCCCTTATACTGCTGCCCCCGTTTTACGATAAGTAAACGTACATAACATTCTGGCTGAGCTGCAAGCGGAACATAAGGCATAGCATCCCCCATAACAATAGCAGCACAAACACTACCATCTTGTGTTTCAACAACCCAAGCATCAGGCAAAGCAAGTGCTTCTGAGACACGATCAATCTGTCTGGCTGAAGTTGACCACGGTACTTCTCCCCATTGTTGGGCATTTCCAATGGAAACGAGCCACTCAACAACGCCATCAAAGATATCTAACACATCAGGTAAATCTTGAGCCTTTGCTTTACGAAGCATAAAGCTTTGTCTTGCGGTGGTTATTATTGTTTGCATATCTATTCCAATTTCTTTAATTGAAAATATCTCTTGCTCAAGACAAGCGATTGCCGTATTAAAAAATGTCAATGGTGATCACGCTTACACCGCTATTTTTGTGTCTCATTTATTCGGTTATATAATTTGAAATTTCTATTAAATTTTCATCTGGATCACGAATATATACTGACATGATATTTCCGACAGCGCCTGTCCGCCGAACTGGACCTTCTTGAATTTCTACCTGTTGATGCGCTAAATGTGTGATCACCTCATTCAAGGGTGTAGCTGTGATAAAGCATAAATCAGCAGAGCCCGGAGTTGGATGTTTGGCTTTTGGCTCAAACTCCTTACCTGCTTGATGCAGATTTATTTTTTGCTGACCAAACTTTAACGCTTTTCTATTATTTCCAAATGTAATGATTTCAAAATTTAAGACGTGATGATAAAAAATACAAGTTCTCTCAATATCCGCAACTGTTAAGACCAAATGATCTAAATGTGAAATTTTCATAGAATGCCTTCAAATCGATTGATCATAAATAACCAATTTATCAGCTTTTTAAATGAAATTTAATGTATTTTTTCATACTCAACATCTTTTAAGCCCATGGATGTGGACCGATTCTTTGCCGCATCCAATGTTAAACTGTCTAAATCAATGCAAAGTCGATATAGCCAAACCGTCTAATTTTTCAAACAAGCGACTCATCTTCAATCAATTTTATGCTTTTGATATGAATTTTAAAAAGTTTTGCTTAACCAGTTTTTTATTTTTTTAATTCGCAGATGTTCTTGCTATCGGGAGGCGACATGGATGTCTCCATGTTGGGTAGAGCTATATGGGTTAAAATAAAGCACTGCTTTGTTCGCAACGCAAGAATTCGGTTAAATATATGAATATTCAAAGTGCCTTCTCCATGATGAAGAAGGCAAGGTGCGGGGATTTTATATTGATTTAAAGTTTAAAAAAGACCTATGAACGCAGCCTATCTGATATAGATCAATCCATAAACTTGAATAGCAAAATAACAGCTATTTGCATTTGTGCAGTGAGATTAAGTACAAATCACACCATCAACACGAGCTATTTTTTTTGAATCTAAAGATACGGTCGAAAGTGCTACAGCATCTACGACTCGGTTTAAAGCAGTGTTGGCTGTACTGACGATATCTTGCATTTGTTTATGATTGCCTGTTACGTCTTGAGCAAAACTCATACGGCATGCCAATTGCTGATTTTGGGTAGAGTTTTGATCCAAAGTAATCGTGGGATCATTACGCTTCACAATCCAAGCTACAGACACCTCTATTTTTTCATTCGTTTGATTTGTCGAATGAACAATATCGAAACGTGAAAAATCAGTGGCAATCCGATAAGAAATTTTTCCACCCACCATCCCGCTATTATAACGATCCACTGCCCCCAGTTTTTGTTGCAAACCTGCAGATAAATTATCGCGAAGTTCCGCTCCTAAAGTTGAAGTCCACCGCTCATTATCTAAAATTTGAGATTTACCCGTAATATCCTGAATCACGATAGGAGCACGATTGATACGATCAGGCAATCCTACAGGCAATACCTCAATGACAGTAACCTTTGAGTTGGCTAAAGGAGATACTTGAGTCGTTAAACTATAGTAGTTCGGTACTGGCGAGCTTGAACATGCAGATAACAATATCGCTGTAGATAAAGCGCCAGCGTATCTCATAGTCAAAGCAGCATCGAATAATTTTTTATCTGTTTTTTTCATTTATTAGCCTCTGCTTTTTTACCACGGATTAATGATTCTGGGTGTTGTTCAATATAATCAGCCATTAACTGTAATGAAGCAGCAGCTCGGGTCATTTGTTGCAAAGCTTTACGTACATCCTGCTGCATTGGCGCATCACTGGATAAAATCGATTCACTAGATTGCATTGTCTTACGTACATCATTCAATGTTGCTTGTAAGTTTGGTGCAACTTTATCATCCAACTGTTTAACCAGTTTATCTGTAGATTCAATGGTCTTATTCATATTGCTGAATGTTTTACGTACATCTTGTCCAATTTCATCGAGTGGGAACTTACTCAACTTATCCGCAATTTGTGATACTTGAGCTTGTAAACCACTTAATTCCGTCGCAGTGGTTGGAACCTCAGCTCGCCCATCTACACGCATTTTCA
The DNA here is from genome assembly GCF_000368925.1 of Acinetobacter bereziniae LMG 1003 = CIP 70.12. Classification (GTDB taxonomy): domain Bacteria; phylum Pseudomonadota; class Gammaproteobacteria; order Pseudomonadales; family Moraxellaceae; genus Acinetobacter; species Acinetobacter bereziniae. Next base: position 601,444 of record NZ_KB849755.1, read on the forward strand.
AAGTTGCGGCTTTGGCTTTTGGAAACTTATCAAAGGCAATATAATTTTGACCAGTTAGCAAGTTGCCTGTACGCATCTGTGCACGCCAACCATTTGCGATAAAGTTTTTGAAAATTTCACCATCAGGATCAAGCTCTTTACCATGCGCCAAGCGAGATGGATAAATGGTCGCATCTACACGCATACGCAACTGGGTATAAGATTGATCAAACTCAACATTAATGGCTTTTACATTGCCAATTTCGATACCCATAAAATCAATAGGTGCACCTGCAGTTAGACCTCGTAATGAATGATCAAAGTACATAATAATTGGACGTGGCTTACCATCAGGTTCTTTCATCGCCTCTTTACGAGAGTCTGATAAAGTAAAATAACTATGATTCGGTGCGATACTGCCCGCTGAATTTTCTGGGTAGCCAAAGGCGATCCCTCCAGCAACAATACTGGCAAGGGATTGAGTATCTAAATTAAAGCCTGAAGCATTTAAAGAAACATCTACCCCACTTGCTTGCCAAAAGCGTGCATCTGTAGTTACGAACTTATCATAAGGTGATTGGATAAAGGTTTGTAATTCGACACTTTTCCCATCATTTGCCAATTTATAAGCCGTAATCTGCCCCACATTTATTTTGCGATAATAAATCGGTGCGCCAATATCAAGCGAGCCGAGATCTTGCGCTTTTAAGAAAAAAACTTTGCCGGGAATATCAGAGGCTACAACAGGTGGAACTTCAAGCCCAGTGAAAGTCTCCTGCTTTTGTTCCGCCTTGCCACCATCCACTTCAATATAAGCACCAGACAATAACGTATCAATTCCAGAAATGCCTCCTGTCCCTACACGAGGTCTAACAACCCAAAAGCGTGAATCCTTAGCAGCAAAATTACTGGCATCTTTACGTAATTCAATTTTGGCAATCACGTGTGAACGATCATCAGAAAGATCAATTTGACGGACTAAACCGATATCAACCTGTTTATAACGCACTGTGGTTTTGCCTGCGACCAAACCTTCTGCAGTACGAAATGACACTTCAATCGTTGGACCTGTATCCAGTAGGGCTTTAGCAGCAAGTGACAATGCAATCAAAAGTGCGATGAATGGAACTAGCCAAATCAGCGCAGGTCGCCAACGCGCTTTCTTCTTTTCAGGTTCAGCGAGAAATACACCATTCTCCGTGGTCTCACTTGGGCTTGGTGTAGAATCTTGGTTGTTTGGCGTATTGTCTGGCATAGTGATCATTCTTTAGCATTTAATTATGAGGATTTGGTTTCGTTTTAACTTTTCAGTTGATGAATAACAACTGTGTTCATCTGTTGGGGTTGTTGAGAATTCGCCTTGTGCGCTTTGAAATAATTATCCCAGATCAGTCTTGGATCAAAGCTCAATGAAGCAAACATGGTTAAAACAACGACTGCACCAAAAGCCACAGCTCCGGGTCCAGCCAAGATGGTCGCTAAGGATTGGATTTGAATAAGAGCTGTCAATAAAGCCACCACAAAAACATCAATCATCGACCAGCGCCCAATAAATTCAACAATTCGATATAACAGTGCACAATGTTCAGGTGAAAAATGCCATCTTGAAGATGATTGCATATACACGGCGACCAATAAAAAAATCAAAATTAATAATTTTAAAATTGGAATGAAAATACTTGCCATGAATATGACCACAGACACTAGATAATCTCCATTTTGCCAAAAGTAGATCACCCCACTGATAATGGTATCTTGCTGACGTCCCAATAAAGAATCCGTTACTGTCATCGGCATTACATTGGCTGGAATATATAAAATTGCTGCGGCAATGACTAAAGCAAAAGTTCGATTTAAACTTTGCGGTTTACGCGAGTGTAATGCACTTTTGCATCTTGAACACTTTAGTTCAGAATGTTCGTCTATGCTTGAGCCAACAGAATTCAGTAAGCCACAACAATGGCATTGTATTAATCCAACATCCTTTGCGCGCACATAGCTTTTGACTTGTAAATCAACATCAGAAAGATGCTCTAGCACTGAACTAATCTCATCATCATGATGATTCTTTTGTGTCATGTTAAGCTCCGATCGACTTCATCCCAAAGATCTTTGATCTTCACCGAAGCAATATAAACCAAAAGAATACTTAGGATCGTAAACGCCCAAAGTGCCACACCCGGAATTACCGTCACCATTCCAACCAATTTAACTAAGGTGACCAATACACCAATTAAAAAGACTTCCACCATCCCCCATGTTCTAAATAAAAATAAAGTTTTCAGTGCCAATCTGAGATAGTGAGGTCGGTATTTAAACAAACCAACACAACTTAAGACATAACTCAACAATAACAACTCAATCAATGGAACAATAAATGTAGTCATAAGAATCAGTGCCCCGACAAAAGGACGCTCAATATGAAACATGGTCCACGCAGCTCCAATCAGCGTGGTTTGTGAGGTATTCCCTTGTAACTCCACAATCACGATAGGGAAGCTATTGGCAATAACAAATACAATCAGTGCTGTAATGACTAAAGCAAGCAATGACGAAAAAGGTCGGCTGCGTCGATATAACTCTGCACCACAACATGTGCAATAAGCACGCTCATTCGGTAATAAGTCAACTTTACGATAAATCGCATCACATTCTTCACAACCGACCAACTCATTTAAGTGAAGAGGTTGTGCCGATGCTAAAGGCTGATTATTTTTATTCGCCATAAGCTGACATCCGTTCGATTGATTGTTTCATTTAGAAGAACAGTTCATCTATGTTATACATTTTATTTTTAACATCTCAATCATTGTTTCTCTTAACTACACAATTTTTAAACAAATTAACATTCAATTCAGGCAAGATAACATCAATGATTAAAATAATGTTTTTTTAGACTATTGAGACTTAGTTTTTTTCAAATCAGGAGTAAAAAGTAAAACTCAGAACAATCATTCTGTTACTTCTATTGTTATACGATTGCAAACCTAAAAACACCGATATAGTATTAATCCATCAGTAAATTGATCATTAAGCATAGATAAAAAGCTTTCAAAAAAATTTTCACCTTAAAAACTAAATAAAAGATAGCCTTTTACACAAGGCTATCTTTATCTTTGTTTAAGTACTTTTGATATTCAGTTGCATATTGTTTAGCCAAATCTTTTTTCTCTTTTTCACCTAATATTTTACCTGCTTGTTGGAAAAAACTATGTTCTTCCTCTTTTAAATGATGGTGAACAATTTCTGAAAGTTTTTTTGCAGTTGTTAACCAACTTGGATGACTGAATTTTGTTTCAGTAAGTTGCTCTAACAATTCATCCATTTCATGATGTTCAGAAAGTGCGTGTCTGGTAATATTCAAACCAGGATCTGTCATCATTAAAGGAATATAAAAATATCGATCTTCAGCAACAGCATGAGCAAAAAGTTCATTTTTCAGTGCATCAAATAAATTTCTTCTTTCTTCAGTATCCCCTGAGGTTTGAATGAGTTGTTCAGCGTATTTTCTTTGCTTATCATGACTTCTTCTCAATTCATCAAAAATATTATTATTTACTTTAGCATTCATCATTCACTATCCTTTTCCAATAATTAATATCAATTATTCTTAATGGTTAAAAAAATGTTGTTGAAATTTGTTAGTAAAAAGCAATTCAACGGTATAGCACTGTAATTTTTATAAACTATTGTAAAGTTTTCGTTTTTAAAATCATCCTACTATTTTATTTTATTTACATTAAATTTATTTCAATTAAAACAATCATATAATTGATTTCCAATATACATCATTAAAAATTAAATTTAAAACACTACAAAATTAAAACATCGCAGCCCTCTCCAACAGTTAAATAATAAACAATACAGGATTAGATTCATATTTTTCAATAAAGGCATGAAAATACATAAAATTCTTGACCATAGGTATCACAAATAAAATTAATCATACTTTCCAATATATTATTAATTTTTATATTTCTAGAAAACCCCCATCTAAAAAAACCACTATAAATAAAAAATATTCTCATTATCAATTAAAAATCACCATATAAAAATAATTTTTAAAATGAGAAACAATTAGCCAATAAATAAATTTAAATGAACCAAATTAATAAATAATTAAAAAACACAATTTACAACACATAATCAATAAAACACTATATACAAATATTAAACCTATTAAAAATATTATATAAGACTATAAATAAAATAGAAAATTCCATTTGCTCATAATTAATCATGAGTTTTTTTATTAGTTAAAACATTGCTTTACACTCTTATATAATATTATTATAAATAATAATTAATTTATAATATATATTCTGCCAATAAAATAGGTTCAAAATGATCGAGAGATTTTCGCTTAACTCTTTTAAATTTTTTTATTATGCCGCTATGTATGGCAGTGTAACTATCGCATCAAAAAAACTATTTGTAACTCAAGGAGCTGTTAGCAAACAAATTAGGAATCTAGAAGAAGGCTTAGAAATTCAACTTTTTGACAGAAAATCAAAAAAATTAACATTAACAAAAGAAGGCTTAAATTTATTTAACAGTTGTCAAGATGCCTTTAATAAGTTAGATATATGTCTAGTAGATTTAAAAAACAGAAATATTCAAAATAAAACAAATTTAGTACTTTCTTGTGAGCCAACTTTTTGCATGAAATGGTTAATACCAAAATTAAATATATTTGATGATTTAGGTTTTGATTTTGATATCACTATACTTACTCATCAAGATGTTCCTGACTTTAAAAAATACAATATAGATATTGCCATACAAAGGAATGATATTGAGTTTTCTAAAAATCTTCATACATATAAGTTAATTGATGACATTATGTTCATCGTTAAAAATCCTAATAGTAGTAGGAATAATATTGCAATTTCTAGTTCAATACCTAACTTATGGAATAATTTATTAAGCAGAAGCGAAACGAAGGAATTAGTGATAGGTCACAAGAAAATTGAGCTTGAATATTTGTATCTGTGTATTGAAGCAGCAATATCAGGAAATGCGATCACAGCAACCTCAGGATTTTTGATAGAAAATGAATTAAAAAACAATATTTTAGTCTCAGCAACTACACCTTATCATGATGACTTTTCTTATTATTTAATATCTCATGATAGTATCAGCGAGGATCCTCGAAAAATATTATTTAAAGACTGGTTGACAAATGAGTTGAAGATTTCGTTAGAAAATTTAAAAAACATGTAGATCCTCTAAAATTAAAATCTCAAAAAAAAAATTAAAGAGATTTTAATTTTAAATATAACACCACCCGCTTTAAAACCACAAAACTAAATCCATTACAAAACCTCATGAATAAAATATATAATAAATCGCTTAATTAAAAACTATTTTAATATAAAATAGATATAAGTCATTCGATAGAATCTTCAACACACAAATTAATTCATCAACAGAAATACATTTAAACTCAGCCTAGGTTCCGCTATGAAAAGTAAAAAATCAAACCAATACACTCATAAAAAATATTATCTCAATAATTTTTTTTCAACATATAATTATGATGAAAAATTTTCACTCGTTCTAAATCTAAATATTATTCCTTTTAATAAAAAAAATATAACACTTAACAATGAAGGGATATTTTACTCCGATCATTTTAAAAAAATTTTTTTAGAGTGGAGTGAAATTGAATCTTTTAAAATTATACAAGGATTAGTTATTGACACACTCATAATTAACAACCTTTATATCATAAAAACAATCACATCAAACAGGAATTTACTTCATTTTTTAAAAGAAATATATCCTACACTACAAAGATATCAACAATTAAATAATTTAAATAATATAGGTTTCAATCAAATAAAAACCCACCCACTAAATATAAAAACTTATGATTTATATCCAGAGGTTGTAGCTGCAACATTATCGAATTTATTTCACTTTGCAGCATTAGATAATAAAAATCTATGTGATTTAAAACTATACTCTTCTATTCTTTATATTTTTTTAAAATTCCCTATGTATCAAAAAAAGCTAATTCAAAGGAAACTCCATAGCAGTTTAACTATTCCTAATGAAGCAATATTTGAACAAATTAATAACATCAACCACTTACTATCTATAGAGGTTAGATATTCTATTTTAGAAAATTATATTATTATAACCAACCAAACAAAATCAAAAAATAATCAAAAAATAATCAAAACCTTAAAAGAAAAGCTTAAAATTTAATGACAGTAAATTATAAAACCTTTTTCGAAAGTAGTTTTTTTACCATTTGGGCATTGCACTATGCACTATAAATCAAAGTTCGTATTTTTTAAATTTTGAATACCGAAATAGATCTATTTTAAATAAGTATTAGCATGCAAATCAAAAAAATTATTTTTTATATAAAGATATCTATGATTTTATATTTTTATTAATTTATACCCAAAGACATAGATGAGAATTTCACTTTAAATTAATCAATTTAAAAAACCTGTTAACACCCCCAACTATAACATTAACTTATATATTATCGAGTATTTAAGAATCTGTAATGGCTTAGACATATTTCATTTTTATCATTATTTTCTTCTTACTCCGTAACTCATGATTTATAGTACAAATTACAACCATATCATTTGGTTTAAAAATAAAATTATATGTTCTTACAGTTACATCAGCATCCATGCCTTATCCCAATCAATTAAACTTAAATTTAAACTACATAAACGAAATATTAGATAAAAGCCTTATTTATTGTCCCCATCATCCATTTTTATTCAAAATCAATTCGAAAATACCCTCTAGCCTGAAATGCACCTAGCTTTGGTTCTAATCCTGTTGCACTAACGGGCCATGCTTTGACGATAATATTCGTTGAGTTGGTATTGCTAAATGTAATTTTACTATTGGTATTATTGGGGATCACTAACCTGTCATTTTGATCAGACATTTTGAAGCCAATATCTGGATTGCCCGACATGATGATATCATTATTAGGTCCACCTACATTGTCGGCTTGAATACGTATACTTAAAGGCGCACTAGTTGGTACAAAACTATTACATTTAATTGATAACGCTAAATTTGCTTTATTTACACCTTTGATTTGATTACCTATGCCCGCATTTTTAAAAGCATAACTTCCAATGTTTCCAAAATCATGAATGGTTTCTAAGTTATTATTAATCTCACAACTTTGTGGTACCATAACCTTTCCTCTTAGATGCAATGTTTGTTTTGCACCTTGGGCTTTTGCTGTACCAGCTGGTGTATTATTATCTCCAACATAAAAATCAGCTATAGGAACATCAATATCACTAAATCCCATAAAAGGTTTAGAAATTCGCATTTTTAATGAATAGGTTGTATTTCCAGTATGAGATGCCGTATCATAGCACTGCTCTGAAACCCGACCAAAAACTTGATTTACCGAAGGTACAGGGACAGTGGTACTATTGTAGGTATATGCAACAGAAGCTTGTAGGTAATCATTCACTTGCATATAATTTACTCCACCGATATTAATCGCAGTGCCATTACTATAATCCGCAGTCATATAGATATCACGCTCTCGTAGGCTCGATGTCGGAGCATTACATCTGGTCGTATAACGGTCTCCATTAACGCTAACATTCAATGTTTTACCAAATGTGTTCCCTACCTGGTTACTATTTGGATTAGTAATAGTTTCGGTTCCGAAGTCAGCATATAACACCGGCTTTTGTTCCACTCGCCACCAACCTGCCGATGCATCTATCGCTATAACCAAAAGCGGTATACAAATAAACGAATTCTTATTCATAATTTTTTCTCTTTACTTTAACAAGTATTGAAAGATAACCCGTAGGAGCAAGCATTAACTGCTATATCCTTGCGTTTTAAAGTCCGAATTTGAAGGATAGCTATAATTACTTATTGATACTCTATTCTAAATTCAGCATTTGCATTGGCAACGCCAGCCGTAGCAGCACCATCTGTTGCTACATAATTGGCATAAAATACCACTGAAAGATTTCCGTTGTCGTCAGCTAAAAATATTGGACTTTTATTCAATGTACCTCCTGATAAACTAATCGGCACCCGATTATGGTTCGCATCAGTGATTTCGATTGCGACATGTTTTGCAGTTGTTGTTGCATTGGCATTACTGAGCGCTAACAACTCTTTGTTAACAGTGTTCTGTTCTCCAACAAAACTAAATGTAATCTGTGCGTTAGCTGGGCATTGCATCAGATTAAATGGGATTGGCATACGTGGACTTTTATCTCCAGGCTTTTTTAAATTCCGTATTGACATTGTGCCCATCTTAATTGTTTGAGTTGCTGCTCCCTGATCAACCCCACAAGTGAAAAGTGTGACATTTCCTTTTAAAGTAAAGTTATACGTTCCCAACACTGCATGCGCATAACTATGCAGACCGAAATTTATCATAAGAAAACACAAGGTATGATAAAGGCACTTGTTCATAATATTCATGATTATCCCTTTACTCGAAATCAATTCGGAAATATCCTCGTGCCTGAAATGCACCAGATTTTGGTTCGCTACCAGTTACACTTACAGGCCATGCTTTCAGCACTATATTGGCTGGATTGGTATTGTTAAATTGAATTATACTATTAGCACCATTTGGGATCAGCAATCTGTCATTTTGATCAGATATTTTAAAACCTACATCTGGATTATCAGATACAATGATACCATTGGCAGGACCTCCAACATTGTCAGCTTGTACTCGAAGCGTCAGGGGTGCATTGTCTGCTACATGAGTATTACATTTAATTGATAACGCTAAATTTGCTTTATTTACACCTTGGATTTGATTACCTATGCCCGCGTTTTTAAAAGCATAACTTCCAATGTTTCCAAAATCATGTATGGTTTCTAAGTTATTATTAATCTCACAACTTTGTGGTACCACAACTTTTCCTCTTAAATGTAATCTTTGCTTAGCACCATTGGCTTTCCCCGAGCCATAAGGTCTGGCATTATCACCCGTATAAAAGTCTGCTACTGGTACATCTACATAACTGAATCCCATAAAAGGTTTTATAAGTCTCATCGTGAGAAAAAAGCTTGTTCGACCAGTATGTATATTTGTTACATTGCATCTTTCTGCGGTATAACCAAAATATCGATTAGCACTTGGTACAGGAATCTCCTGATTACCATATGTGTAGGTTACTGAGGCTTGTAAATAATCATTCACTTGCGAATATTGTTTACCACCAATATTTACTGGCAGACCATTAACATAATCGGAGGTCAAATAGATTTCTATTTCTGATCCATCTAAATTGGTTCCATTATTACAGCGTGTAGTATACTTATCCCGATCTACACTTACAGTTACCCTACTACCAAACCAACTTCCTGCCTGATTTTGGCTTGGATCGGTGAATGTATAAGTACCAAAGTCAGCATATATAACTGGTTTATCTTCAACTCGCCACCATCCTGCCATACTCTGTGTAGTGATCAACAATAAAGATAGTGAAGGAAATAAATTGTTTTTCATCAATAATCTCCCGTTACTTACATTCGACAACAAATTGTTGGACTGCAAGGCTTAAATCAACGGTACCCATATCATAATCTGCTACACATTTTTGTTCCTGTGTGTCCCCCCAAATTACGTTTAAACTGCCTTTCAGAGACAATCCTGTCAGATAAACACGACCTTGTTCAGCTGCCATACCGGATGATTTCCCATTTGCTTCAGTTACAATACTGGCATAAGGAATTGGCTGCCCTTTGTATGTAATGTTTATCAGCGCACGGACACCGATACTGGTTTCAAAAGTCGCACGACTGATTGCACCACGTATTGGCACAACATTATTTACATTACTATTGATATCAAAATTTGATTCAAAACTATTTGCATCTAGTGCCACGCGGTTTAAACGATATTCAGATGCATATGGTAAGATCGCATAGCCACGCCAATCCGTTTTAACGCCATTATAGTTTTCAATTTTCACTCCTTTTGCCCCAGGCGCTTTAACTAAAATACTGGTATCTCCAAGAGTTTGACCGAATGTTAAACCATCTTTATGCAATAACATTCCCCCCGTTGCACTGTAATTAAAGCTACGATTATTACCATCATAGCTATAAGCAGCACCTATATTCCCGTAAGCACCATTGTAATTTGCGCTAATAGCACCAGCAGAACCTTGTTCTGTGACATAACCTTGTCGAATGCTATAACTCAAATTTCGGCCCTTTAACAAAGTACCGCTGATACCAGCCTGATACGAATTATTGCCTTCCGAATTTTGGGTAGTTGACATTGTTGCATAAGTATTACCCAGTACGTCATTACGTAAGTTTGCTTTTGAGCGCAAGCGATCTAATGGAAATGCGATATTAGCGGTATATACGGTATTTGCTTCACTCGCCTGTGAATGCATATTTCGGTTCATACTTAATGAATAGCTAATACCATTCCACATACCGTTATAACCCGCTTGGAACCATTCATCTTTTTCTGATTTACCCCAATAGCTTTGCTGATTTGCAGCAAAATAAAGTGAACCGTAACGTCCCATTGAATGAGAAATATTGGCTTGTAAGCGACCTTTTTTAGGATGGTTGAGATCATACCCATTATTTGCAATACCCACATTTGCCGAGTTGCCATCCTGGGTTTCCCCCTCTCCATAGCTATCACTCATTTGCCCATAGAAGACATCATTGAGCGTATAAAAACCACGGGTTGAATAGCGGTACCCCAAGAGTTGAAAACTCGTACCAGAACGTAGTAAAGATTTTGAATATAAAAAGCGTATTGACTCACCACTATGCTTTGAACCATCGATTAATTCACTATTTGCATGAGTTAAATCAAACGAAAATGCGCCATATCTCCCCATATTGCTTCCAAAACCAAGCAAAGCACTTTGGTAATTCTTTGAAAGTTGCGATCCGGCATAAACTGAAAGCCCACGTTTCAACCCGTGTACAGCAGCAGCTTGTACGACAGTTTTGCTGTCTTTACTTCTAAGCGAACCATCCCGATAATCACCAGCCAAAACACTATAATGCGTTCTACCTTCTCTTTGTAAAACAGGTAAGCTCGAATAAGGCACAAGATAAGCCTGAATACTGCCATCGCTTTCTTCAACCGAGACATGTAAGTCACCACTACCATAAGCAGGGTTTAAGTCTTGAATGAGAAAAGGACCTGGTGCAACATTAATCTGATAAATAATATTATTATTTTGTCGGATTATCACTTTAGCATTGCTTTTTGCAATTCCACGTACATTCGGTGCATAACCTTGTTGACTGTCAGGATACATTGCATTGGCCGTCGATAGTTCAATACCTCGATAACCAAAACTATCAAAAATAGATCCTTCACTTGTTCCATCACCAATTCTAACCTGGCTCTTGATAGGAATCAGCGATTTCTGCAGATAAGTATTTAGATTAATCCATTCATGTTTACTAATATTATTCTGCGAGTTGTAATTAAAATTACCAGAGTTACGTAACTGCCATGAACCTAAATTTATTCCACTATCAACATTAACGAATAGCCCATTACTGCTTGTCATCGAACCTAAATTGTTATATCCAGACATGCGATAGTTTAAGAACATTGCATTGATGCCCTGGTCCCATTGTTCAGGTGAAACATAACCTTGTATTTGATTTTTTAAAGAGGCTTGCGGCAAACTGATATAAAGCTTTTGTTTGATAAATTCGTAACGACTACCAGCCCCCTCAATCAATTGAGCAACATCTAAACACTGTTGGTTTTCTTCCGATAGTAATTGCGGATATCCCGCAATATTCACCCCAATACGCTCTAATAATTTCACATCCAAACAAGCTGCCAGACCTGTTTGATCCTGTGTATTTTGCTTTTCAACAAATTGAACATCACGTGTTAAAACATATTGATCATTGGCATAAAGTTCAACACGATAAACACCGGGCAATTGTTGTTGAGAGCTTTCTAATTTTGATAAATCTGCGACTTGTGCATTTGACAAACTGTCCGATAAAAATGCAGGATTAAACACCTGTTCAGCATACACATAATCTATGCATACAACATTTACGAACACTATCGATGTAAGACACATCGGCAATGCCTTTATTTTTGCACACATTGATTTAATTGGTATCATTACAAAGCACCTACACAACTTATATTAATTCAATTTAACTTCCACTTTTGGCTCCACACCGCCATAATCATTGACGATTTGATAAGTCAGCTTGTTGCCTACTATTTTTGAAATTTTGGTTTTCTCAAACGGTGCCGCCATTACACTATTTAATTTGGTTGTATCGACTTCCAAATTGATAAATGAGATGTGATATGGTGACTGGTTATCAACTTCCACCCCATCTGCAGATTTTATAAATTTAACTTTTGTTAAAGCATCAGCTGGCGTAATCTTTAAGTTTTCTGGACGAACAAATAATTTAATTCGAGACAATACTGCAAGTTGCAAAATATTCTTTTCAGCGAGAACTTCTTTATCTACCGCTGGAATCGACTTAACATTTAACCAAAAAACCGACTCACGATCTTGCGGTAAGTTTTTTACCAAATTCACAATTCTTAATGTATTTTCTGTCGAAGGCTCAGCCACAAATAAAGGTGGTGTTAAGACAAAATCACTGGTTTTTTCTTCTGTTTTGGTTTCCACCCAAGAGTTAATCAAATACCGGTCTTTTTGACTATGATTAATCACAGGCAAAGAAAATTGTTTAGCACCCAGTGGATAAATCACTCGAGTAGAACCCAATGATATCCCACCACTTTTCTTATCGCCGTCTGCACACGCGTACGAGCTAAGCCCCAACAAAGCCACAGCCAACATACCATTCTTAAATAATTTTAAATTCATATAAAAACTCCAAAACAACCTATGGGTAAATGACAGAAATCAAAAAATTTGCCCCATTTTGAGACATCTGATCTTTTGCAATAGGCAATGGCAATTCCATTTCCTTATCACCTGTACCATCCTTTATTATTGAGCTTTTATCTGGGTACCCAATCAGTCCAATCGAATGATGTAATTCATTCTGAGGCATTAAACCAATCTGCTCACCACTCATCACCTGTGAAACAGAAACATGTGCATTCTTAGTTACATATTTCATTACAATCCGAAGATTGTAATAGATTGGTAAAGAACAATTAGTTACGTTCAACTTCAAAACAACCCCACCACTATCATGATCAAACCTCTTTAAATCTCCATCCTGCACAAACACACAACCCGAGCCAACTAAAGCACCATTAAAATGAGCCCTCCCACCAAATACATAGCTATTTGCGAAAGCATTTAAAGACAAACACATCCCGATCAATACAACTAAATATCTTTTCATGTGAAATAGGCTCATAAAATGAGTTACATTCAAATCTTGATTTGCATGTACACTTAGTTATAGTTCACAACAAAAGTTGCATCTGCGTTTGCTTTACCAGCTGTAAGTGTAGGACCGGCATCAACCGTAGATACGTAACGCGCAGTAAATCCGAATGAGTTTGTGCCGTCGTTAAGAGCTATCTCCTTGGTAAAGCCTGTACCATCAAGTGCCAAAGCTGTAGAACTACTATCTGAGATTTGAATACCAACACCTTGTGCTGCTGCATCGTTACTCGCACCCGCACCTACAACCAACAATTTAGGATTTGTCGCAGTTGTTGACCCTTTAAATGCAATAGAAACACCCTTAGTAACTAAAGCCGCTTCGCAATCAACCAAATTAATTTGAAAAGGAACTGGACCACTCATATCACCAGCTTTTTTAAATTTCGATACACGATGCTGACCTAAATCAACAGTTTGCCCATCAGAATTAACGTCAACCGCACAGGCCGCATTTACCAAGTCCCCAGTAAAATGAACTTGACCACCAGTTACAGTTGCAGCAAATGAAGTAGATGAGGCAACTAAAGCAAAAGCAATAAGACTAATTTTTTTCATGATTAATATCCTATGAAAATTAAATTTTGAGACCATTGTCACACAATGTTTTTTCATTCTATAAATTATAAAAAAAATAATAAATGGAATAATATTCATTCCAATTAATGAGGTTTTTTCATATTTCAATCTTTATTTAATCAAGCAAATTAAATACAAAATAAAGTATTTAATTAATCACATTAAAAACATAAACTTATATTAAAAATTAACAAAATTATTCCATAATGGAATATAAAATTCAAAAAAAAATTCTCTTCTCTTAATCAAAATTACATGAAACGATAATATAAAAGGAGAAACTTGATGTACAAAGTAGATATTTCATTTAATAATAAGGAGTGGATTTGCAAAAAATGTGGCTTATTAAAACCATCTTCAAAAATCAAATTAAAAATTGGTGATGAGGTTTTTTTTTTAGTGAGTAAAAAAAGAAATGAATCTGAAACTATTTCTAAAGAAGTTAATGGAACAATACTAGATATAAATGATAATCAATTGATAATATTGGATAAAAAAGAAATAAAAACATATTTTATCAATAAAAATGAAGCTTTCTTAAAAGGAAGACCTGCTTTTTTTTTATACAATATGTATGGTGAATGCATGTGTAAAAATGAATAGCGCTCATTAAAATATTTTCAATACAATATGATTTAAGTTTATTTAAAAACGTATAAATTCAATTAAGAAAATAAAATATTAAAATCACCATTAATATATTTCATATCTTAATTAAAAATCTAAGAATATACTTTTAATCAAATAAAAATCTTACAAAATCACCCCAAAACAATAATAACATTCAAGACTTATAGCGCATTTATTCTAAGAATTTAAAATTTTCGTTCATTATCTTCATATAAAATACCTCGACTTAAAAATATTTCTGATTCTTTATTCAAGTTTTATCTAGACATAATTCACTTAATATTTTCCCTATGATTGAATAAATGCAATACAATCTAAATACTCTCTCAAAATTCTAAAAAATTGAAGGAAAGTTACAGTGTTAAGAAAACAACAAATGTTTAAGCTACAAGCACTCGTTCATTGTCAAACACAGAAAATACTCAGTTTAGCTATGAGAAAATGCACTAAATAGCTTTGAATTATTTAAATTTACTTCATAGTCAAATTGTATAATTCTTCATAACAGAAATTTGATTTCGCTGATTTATATCTAATAAATTTTATAGTTTCATACAAATTGTTAGAAAATTTGTTAGTTGGATTATTTTTTACTATTTAAATGATTAGTGGTTTTTCTGTCCTGAGGTGATATAGATGTAGCTATGCTTATTGGTCGTATCGGATATCCACACTAGCCCAACAAAAGATTTTTATCGTCTCTGAAAAGTAAAGCATCATCTACAAAAATTTATTAAAGAATTAATTACAAAGTGCGTAATGAAAAGCTTTATTTTAATTAAAAATACATTCATTACCTTATTTTTAGTGATCAAGATAGTTTATATTTTACTTCGTAAATTTTCTACATAGATTGGCAATAAATTTAACTTCATAATTTTATTCTTACAAGTAAATATTATCACTGGCTTAGGTTTAATATTATGATCACTAAATACTCATAAGGCTAAAAAAATCTAAATCATATTTACCACCACAAAATTATTACCAAAAAAAATATTAACAAAACAATGACTTAAAATAAAATTTTTAAAAATCATTACAAAACAAGATAAAATAAATTGATTTAGAAATTAAATTTAATAGGAAATATTTAAAATTTAACTAGAATTTTTTTATGAAATTAAGCATACAATATATAACTAAAAAAACAACAAAATTATTAAATTTGTGATTAAATTAACACTTATCAAACCTATTGTAATAAATCAATAAAAAATATAGATCATTTAATAAAAATAAAGTAATTTAAAGATTCATTAGTAAGTTATTATTTAAATTATGTGGAAGTTTATTAAAAGTTTTAACACTCTAAACACCTACCTAACATTATCCATACTATTGCTTATAGGAGTTATCATGCTGTTTTTTATCTAAAATCCATTACTTCACATCATACCTCCTTATAATAATAATTGAACTTTTAAACACAATCATTTCAACCTTCTTTCAAAAGAAAGAAGGTATTTTAAATACCGAAAAATTATTAATTTTAAATAGAATTCTTGCTAAATTAATTTTCTAATTATTTAATTAATCAATCCTAATATCAAATTCATTCTTAAATCAAAGCATTTACACCTATTTCTTTAGCGCTTAAAAAGTATGCGAAAAGTCTTTAATTTTGAATTAATATGTTCTATTAAAATTCTACATTGACTAATTTCTTTATTAATTCATTTAGCTTCTTTCGGTAATTGCATTTTCTTGAGTTCGGTATCTTTATTGGAATTGATAACTTACTTTTAATTTTCTTGCTGGCTAAATCTGTCATTACACTGATAAATTGAGAAAAATCTTTTGTATGTTATCGAGTAAGAGTCAAATCATGAAGTCTTACTGTATATCTCAATACTTCGTATGTCATTGTGGTAAGGACTACAAATAACTTAGATTTTAAATGTATGCTTTTTCTTTTTGCCACTATAAAAGTTCATCTGCTTTTCAAGACGTTCTATCGCTGATTCTATTAGGTCTACAATAACACAATCATAATCTGTAATACCCTAATTTCTTTTAGGTAAAGAAAATGTTCAGACCGTATAAGCCCAATCTCAATTTTTTGGATGGTTCGATTGATATTACTTTTAACTATTGCAAGTTCAATAGCCAATTCTAGCTAAGTACTACAAGATCGTAAATATTTCAATGTTAATAGCAATTGATCCTCAAGTGCTAAGCTGCGAAGATGACCAGATTATTTCTTCAAACGTTCAGCCTCTTCTAAAATTGGAATCATTTTAGAAAATAAATGAGGGCTCACTCCGACTAAATATTTGAATTCAATATTATTGAACTATGTTAATTTTTTATATTCCATAAAACTATTATATATAGTTTCTATTTTCTTAAGAAGTTTAATTAATAAAATTACCATTAACAAAAAACATATTATAATTTTAAAAAACATTAAAAATCAATATTATAAACAAAATATATTTATAAATCCTAAATAAAAAAACCATGAAATCGGGGATAGGATGTTCATGGTATAAAAGGGGTAAAATAACAAAGATCTTAATCAAACAGAATCACTAGATCTAGATAAAGTGATAGTATTCTATTTTTTTATTTAAATCATTAAAAAAAACAAATAAACACATAGAGGAACCCAAATGATAACCAATTCACAAAACCCAAAATTCATAATTCTGCACAAGATATTTAAAAATCAAGCTTATGCCTTACAATTTTTTAAAATCCATATAACTTATTATTCTCTAAATCCAGCTATTAATATATCTTTTTAAATAAATTAACAATACAGTTTACACCGCTCCAAAATTTCATCTCAAGAATAGACACTTCCCACTAACTTAAATATATTTTACTTGTATTTTTAATATTAATTCCTAAATGTAGCTTAATTCATTTATTCAAATTTTATCATTACATCTTTTCAATACTCTAAGATTAGGATTCATATATTTAAAATTAGAATTTTCTATGTCTCATTATTCACACCATACCAACGGGTCAAAATCATTACTGCTATCTTTGATTTTATAAAAGATAGATAACTTATATTTACTGTATAAATTATGAACACCAAATATCTACATTAGTATTGGAAACATGATAATTAAAGCAAATACTTTACGAGAAAGCCCATTTTTTTACTTTCACTTATATAACAAAAGAACTAAAAACTGCCAACAAAATCAAATAATGCGTCAAAATTAACACTATTCTTTAAAATTTTTATATATTTCAAAAAATAAATAATAAAAGTGATACATTTCAAAATTATTAGGTGACTAAACAAAGTACCTAATGAGTTTAGTTATGAATGCTAATGTTTTATTAGAAATAATTAACTTAAACAAAAATGAACTTAACTTTCTGGAGAGAAAAAAGAATGAATAAAATTTACAAAGTTGTTTGGAATCCAACACTAGAAACTTGGATTGCTGTTTCTGAGCTTGTTAAAGGGAAAACAAAAAAAACGACGACATTAATACAATCTACGAGTGTTGAACATATTTTGTTAACAGTTGGCCGTTCTAGAAAACAGTTCCTAAAAAGTACACTCATCATTGCAATGAGCATTTTTACTCCAGTAGTTTGGGCAACTAATGGTATATATATAAATGATTCAAATGATAATGGTTGTACTCATATTGCTGATCCTAACAATGGGACAGGGGGAATAATAAGTTCAAGTTGTCAACCTACGGATAAAGCAACTCAAACTAATCGAACATTATTCTACAATCCCATTGATGGAAGCGGCTCAACATCATTAACACTAGGAAATGAATTGTATGTCAATGGAGGTAAGTTAGGTTTAAGTGATCAAAGTGGTCAAACATACTCGTTGAGAATAGGTAGTGCTTCAACTTTAAATGGCACGCCTGGTATTAACTCAATAGCTATTGGTTCAGCACAGACAAGTGGTACAAATGGTGCTACTACTCAAGCAACCTTGGCGAGTGGAACGAATTCTATTGCAATTGGCAGTGCAACCAATGCCAGTGGTACAAATAGTGCATCAATAGGTTCAAATGCACATGCTTTTACAGATAACAGCGTAGCATTAGGTTCAAACTCAATAACGACAGCGATTACAGGTACTGGTTTTTTAACCTCACAAACAACACCTACTGTTGGAGCTGTATCTGTTGGTAATGGTACTGTCACAGGAAACCGTCGTATTCAGAATCTTGCAGATGGCTCAGCCAATTCAGATGCTGTTACTGTTGGTCAATTGGATAGATCATATGATAATACAAATAATAGTTTAGTTACTGTTTTAGGTGTTGGCAGTGGAGCCAAATATAATTCATTAACAAACGTGTACACAGCCCCGTCTAATATTGGTGGTACTGGTAAAGCTACTATTGATGAGGCGATTAAAGCAACCCAACGGACTATTGAAGCTGGTTCAAATATTGTTGTTACCCCTACTACTGCTTCTGATGGTTCGATAACATATTTAGTTGCTACAAGTGCTACACCAACATTTACAAGTGTAGTATCAGATAAAATGACTGTTGGAAATATCATTATTGATAAAGCTACAGGAATCAATGGAGGTGGTAAAACAATCAGTAACATTGCAAATGGTATTAACACCTCAGATGCTGTAAATAAAGGACAGTTGGATAGTGCAATTAATAATGTGAACAATAATATTAATGTGATTGCCAACAATACTGTTCAGTATGACAATGCATCAAAAGATAAAATCACACTTGGTGGTGGAACAAATGGTACAACGATCACCAATGTAAAAGATGGGGTAATTGCTCAAGGTTCTAAAGATGCTGTGAATGGAGGTCAATTGTGGAATGTTCAGCAACAAGTAGATAAAAATACGAATGACATTCAAGATATTCAAACTGACATTAGTAATATTAACAATGGTAAATCAGGCTTAGTGCAACAACAAACATCAAATGGTGAAATTACTGTTGGGAAAGATACTGGTGGTAAAAATGTGAATTTTGCAGGTACAGAAGGTGATCGTGTTTTGACTGGAGTTAAGGATGGCTCTGTTAATTCAACATCTACTGATGCTGTGAATGGTTCTCAATTACATGCAACAAACCAAAAAATTGAGGCAACGAATCAAAAATTAGACACAACGAGTCAAAAGGTTGTGGATTTTTTGGGTGGAGGAGCTGGTTATGACAACATTACAGGAAGTTTTACTGCACCAAGTTATAGTGTAGGTAATGCAGTGCATAACAATGTTGGTGGAGCAATTGATGCATTGAACAAAGCAGATCAAGTATTGGATAGTAAAATCGAAGATGTTAGTAACAAACTAGATTATTCTTTCCGGGTGACCAATGATCGTATTGATGATGTTGAGAAAAAGGCAAATGCAGGTATCGCAGCGGCAATGGCACTTGAAGCAGCACCTTATGTAGCAGGTAAATATACTTACGCAGCAGGTGCAGCATACCATGGTGGAGAAAATGCAGTGGGTGTAACTCTCCGTAAAACTTCAGAGAATGGGCGTTGGTCTATTACAGGTGGTATCGCAGCAGCATCTGAAGGGGACCCAAGTGTCCGTATCGGTATTAGTGGTGTAATGAATTAACTGGCTCATATAAGAGAATCTTAGAGTTATTATTATCCTACGAATATTTAGTCTGAACCTCTATCGAGGTTCAGACTCCTTGATCCTAAACAACACTGACTTTTCAATTGAATCATTAATTTGAATCAAGTGCTATGTCCCTCAATACAAGACCAAGAAAGGCTTTAGATTGATATACTTCGTTAGAGAAATTTACTCAATTAATTGATTATCATCAGGATTTTAAATCTGTCACACCTCATGTTTGAATTCGCCCCATATCCAAACATGGCTTGTGTTGAATATTTAGTTCGTATTATCTGATTTTAATCAATAACCTTAGAAATCCCCCATTCTGGGTTTGTAGATAAAGCTAAGTCTAAAGGTAAATACTCGTTTTCAGTTTATGTTTTCATGAATATCACCCATATATTTGTGTTAAAAATACATGGGATATTTTTCCTATCCAACTTCACATCTCGTTCACAACTATTTATCTACAGTATTAGATAAGACTCCAAATGGATAATGAACGTGAAAAACTCAAAAAAAATATTTGCCTCCATCTTCACACTTCTTTGTGTATCTGGATGCAAAAGTATTCCTAGTTACTCCGCAGATTATGGTAAAGCTAGAAATAATGTAGTTGGTATTCCATTGACCGATACTCAAGCATTAGATATTGGCACCCGCTTTACATCCACCTTCAATACCTTAGGTACAGCTGAATTCATCGATAAGGCAAGTTCGTTATACGCAGATCAACTCTATATCAATGACACTCTTTCTCAATTTTCATCGCGACAAAATTTGATTGAACATTTTAAAGGCATGAATAAACGAGTTAGCAATGTCACAGTCAAATTATTAAACACGACCTATCACCGAGATTCTGCATATATCCATTGGTTTATGGCTTATGATTTCAAAATTTTTGGTGTGAATAAAACGATGGCGTCTTATGGCATCAGCGAAATCAAAGTCAACAAAGATCAACAAATTATTTTCCAACAAGACTTTTGGGATCCAGCAAATGGTTTGTTTCGCCAGTTACCTTATTTCGGAGGCTTATATTCATGGGTATTAACATTCAAAAAATCACCGTAATGATTATATCTGTAGCAAGTTTATCCATCAGTATTTCAAATGTTCAAGCAGCAACATTTAAACAGTGTGGAAATGGTGCGATTTTAGTTGGTACAAAACAGATTGGTCAGGCAAGCTACTTTGCAGAATCTTGTAAACAGACTTGGGAAAATCAAAGTATTCAAATGAATTTTTTATACAACCAGAATATTCCTGAATGGGCTTTCAAACGTGCAGCCACTCATTTTTTAAAGAAAAATATTCCTGATTTTAAAGAAACATCGGCTTTAAACCAAATTACACAGCTTTATAAACCAGTTAAAAATGGGGATTTATATACCTTAAGTTACGTCCATTCATCCCGCATATTAACGCTTTCACTGAATGGAAAAATATTAGGTCATATCCAAAATGATCAAGCCAATCAATATTTTAAAATTTGGTTAGGTTCAGCGCCATTTAATGCTAAATTGAAGCAACAACTCTTAAATTAACAACATAAAGTTATTGTAATGACAAAATATTTTATCCTTATGGTGGAAGACCATTACGAATTAGCCTCTACACTCTGTGAATTTTTAGAAGCACATGATTTTGTCATTGATCATGCACGTAACTTAGATACAGCACGTAATTTATTAAAAAATCATCCTTATCATATTCTTTTATTGGATATCAATTTACCTGATGGTTGTGGTTTCGATCTTTGCCACTGGTTAAGGACTGAACAAGATCTAGATATCCCTGTGCTTATGCTAACAGCACGTGACACATTGGATGACAAAATTAAAGGTTTTTCTTCAGGAACCGATGATTACTTGATTAAGCCTTTCGACTTTAACGAGTTGGTTATGCGTGTTCGAGCATTGATCAAAAGATCTATAGGAGAGGTCTCGAATAGCAAATTACAAATTCATGATCTGATCTTAGATAGTTCACAACAGACAATTCACCGTGCCGGAAAAAATATAGAACTTCCACCTATTCAATTTAAATTATTAAAATTATTGATGAGGAATTCACCCAAAGTTATGACTAAACAAGAAATTATCATAGAACTTTGGGGAGATGCAGAACCTGAAAGTGATGCACTACGTAGCCATATTTATAACTTACGAAAAATGGTGGATAAGCCCTTTAATCAAAAATTAATTCATACCGTGTCAGGTGTTGGCTTAAAAATTTCTCTTGAACCTGATTCATTTAATTAAGATAAACCACAACGACCAGTCCTGTCGATGGTATTAACGCTATATCATTGTGAATACTCAAATAATAGAGGCGATCAAATAACTCTACACGCCAGCCTAATTGTTTACACAGCTTTTGCACCAGTTGGAGTCCAATACCGTGTCCTTTAGTTTGTAACCTTAATTGAGGGCTAGATAAATCCTGTACTTTATTATCATTGAGTAAATGAATACCTATACCGTTATCAGCAATCAGAACTTTGTTTTTTTGTATGATGATATCGATTTCTGATCCTTGGGAATAATTTAAGGCATTCCGTAAAATATTGCCGAAAACCATTTTTGTCATAGAGGGATACAACTGTCGTGTCTGTTCTGCTATCCCCTGATGAAGATTAATTTGTATTCCTTTCACTTGCCCCACACTTTCAAGATCAGTTTGTAATTCTTGTAAGATTTTAAATATTGAGCTGTGTTCTGGTGTAAGTGTGTTTGTCGTATTACGCGCAATTGCCAATAAAGTATCAACCAGTAACTGCATATCCTCTATGGTATTGCTCAAACGAACAAAGACTTTATTATCTCCATAACGAGCTTGGCAAAGCTGAACATTACCTTTAAGGACAGTTAAAGGTGTTCGTAATTCATGACTAACATCACGACTAAATTCACGCTCACGATGAATAAATTCACTCAAAACTTGATGGTATTTCTCTAACGCTTGTTTTAAATATTCTGCTTCCATATTTGCATCAGTACTAATATCCTTAAATGGTGATGCCCCTTTGTTCTGGTGATCCCAGTCAATATTTTCTAAAGCATTTGCAAGTCTAGTGATTGGAGAAAAATAACGACGTGCACGACGGTTCCACCACCAAAGTACGCTATAAAGCACAAACAAACTTAACATGAGAGGTGCCAATCCAAACAACCAAATCAGTTTATTGACATTACTTTCACCAAAAACTAAAAGGACATGCTGTCCATTACGCTCACCATAAACAGTCATACGCTCCTTGCCATCCACAAAATGACGGCCAACGCCTGGTGTTAAATGCATGTTCTGAAAACTATTTGGCGCTACCTTAGTCCAGCGATATCCATATAAATTTTTAGTATCAGGCAAATCTGCATTTGGATTACGCTCTACACGCATCCAATAATGTTCCATTTCCTGTTCTAGTGCAGTTTTCAACAAAGTGCCTTTAATCACCCACGCACTACATGTAATACCAATCACGATCGATAAAGCAATCAATCCGATTTGTAACCAGTAATATCGATTAAAGACTTCACCCAAGGGATGGGCACGCTTGCCCTTAAATAGTCTCAGCATAAATATGCTCCCTTGTGTGCCCCAATAAACAACACATTCAATTCAGATTATAAGACTTTCTTGCAAAACAAAAAATGACCAATAACCCATTCTTGTCCCTGTTCAAAACCAAAAAGTTCAGCACAAGCCATAAAAAAGATTCGCCAACGTTGCCACCATATTGCTGCATCTTTACCATAGGTTTGTTCGAATAATGGTTTTAAACTTTGATGTTGTCGGTCCATATTTTCAAGCCAAGCATTTGCTGTTCTTTCATATTGTTTACCTGACCATTGCCAATGCTGTTCTAATTGTAAGTGATCTTGAAAATGTAAGAAAGTCGATGCAGATGGCATAAGTCCACCACTAAAAAAGTATTTCGACATCCAATCATATTCATTTTTAATTTCAAATGGATAATGTAAAAACCGATGACAAAAAATGTGACACCACAATAATCCATCAGGTTTAAGCCAGAGATTTATTTTTTCAAATAACTTTTGGTAATTACGCACATGCTCAAACATTTCCACCGATACCACACGATCATATGCACTGGATTCAAGTTCTAATACATTGACATCACAGGTGATCACTTTTAAATGATTGTACTGCCGTAATTTAGCTTGTTCCTGAATATATTCACGTTGCGTTGCTGAGTTTGATACCACCGTAATGGAGGCATTCGGATAATGCTCAGCCATCCATAAACTTAAGGATCCCCAACCACAACCGATTTCCAAAATGTGTTGACCATCTTTTAATTTTGCTCGCTCGCAATAACATGCTAAAGCCAACGCTTCAGCTTCGTCTAGACTGGTTTGTGCATCTGTAAATAGACTCGCACTATATTTTAAGTGCTTTCCCAGTACAGACTGAAAAAATGCAGTGGGAAGTTCATAATGCTGCTCGTTAGCTTTGTCAGTTTCAATCGCAATTTCACTACGTTTAAGCATGTTCACAACATCCATGTAACGCTGACTACCCAATTCAGGATCATAACGTCCTTCTTGAATCAAACGCTTTTTACTTAAACTTCGGATCACCGCACGTATAGCTTGATCTGGGATCAGCCCACTTTCGACCAGCTTTAAAGATTGTTGAATAATATAATCCATATTTTGATCTACTCTTTAGGTTGCCACGGAATAAACATTGAGGTTCGTTTTTGATAATCCCGATAATTTTGACCACGATGACGTAATGCTTGCTGTTCGCTAAACGGAATACCCGTGATGTAATATAAAAATACCCACATCAGTAATGGATAAATCCATAGCAGATAAAGCCCAGCCGCTAATCCTAGAATAGGATAGGCAAACCAATGTAACCATTCAAAAAAATAATTCGGATGACGCGAATATTTCCATAATCCTTGATCCATGGTTTGACCATGATTATTTGGATTCTGTTTAAAACGATATAGCTGCTGATCGGCAGTGCTTTCACCAATAAAAGCCAGTAACATCACCAGTGCGGCTGCAATCTGTGCCCAATAGATCCATTCATTCCACTGTGTATTTGGGGAACTGAGTAAAGATAGCATGGGATAAGAAAACAAAAGCGCGAGTCCTGCTTGAAACATAAAAAAAGCCAAGAATCCCAAATGTTTGAATTGCCCCATAGCACGGCGCATATTGGCATAACGACGGTCTTCTTCTGTTTCATGCCAGTAACGGCGAAATAAATGCCACGTCAGGCGTAAAAACCAAATGCTGCTTGAAAGTCCAATAAAGATACGTACACTTAGAGGTGCAAGATCCAGCAAAAAAGCAGCTAACATCACATTCAATGCAATACAGAAACTCCATGCTACATCGACTAAACCCGCACGATTGTTATAGCTTACGATGAGCCAACAGGGCAGCATAATCACGACATCAAGTAAAAACAATTTCAAAAACATTTTGCTTACTCCTTGATATATCAATGAATGCTTAGAAGTTAATAAATATTTGCTTCAAACAACATATGTACATCACTGATTACGCCCTCTTTGAATCCTCCTTCGCAATAACATAAATAGAAGTCCCACATCCGAATAAAATTTTCATCAAATCCAAGTTCAAGAACTTGTTCACGAGCAGCTAAAAAATTTTTCCGCCAAAGATGCAATGTTTGTGCATAACTTTGACCAATATCTTCCAAATGTTTTAAACGTAATTTTTGTTCGGATGCCGTTTGCGTTAATACGCTGATACATGGAATAAAACTACCAGGGAAAATATACCGTTTAATATAATCAACAGTTTTTAAAGCTTTTTTATAGCGTGCGTCTTCAATGGTAATGGCTTGAATTAATCCCAATCCTTTTGGTTTCAATAAATTACGACATTGTTTAAAATAAGTGGATAAATATTGTTCACCTACCGCTTCAATCATTTCAATTGAAACCAATTTGTCGAATTTACCGTCAAGCAAGCGATAATCTTTTAGTTGCACCTCTACCCGATGTGCTAAGCCTGCTGCTTCAATACGGGTCACGGCTTCATCATATTGTGCTTGTGAAATCGTAATCGTTGTTACCTTACAGCCATAATTTTGTGCAGCATAAAGTGCAAAACCGCCCCATCCACTTCCAATTTCGACCAAATGATCCATGGGTTTGAGTTGTAGTTTTTGGCAGATCAAATCTTTTTTATACTCCGAGGCTTGCTCCAAAGTCATTTCAGCATCTTTAAACACGGCACTCGAATACATCATTGATGGATCAAGAAATAATTTAAAGAAATCATTACTCAGGTCATAATGATCTGCGATATTTTTACGACTCCCCTTGATCGAGTTTTTACGCTTTTTATACCAAGCTTTTAAAAAAAATTGGCTCGCTTGAGCAATAATATTTTGATTTAATTGATCCAAAAGATCACGGTTACGTGCCAAAATTTGGATCAATTCAACCAAATGATTGGTACTCCAATAACCACGAATATAGCCTTCAGCTGCGCCTAGCACACCATACTTGAAGATCAAGTCCACCAATTTTTTATCATGAACCTGAACTACTGCTACTAACTCAATACTGTCACCGACAAAACCATTCCACACCCCGCTAAATATAATTTGACCATGACGGAGTTTTAACAAACTTTGTAAAATCAAAGGTAGAGAATCTTGTTCACTGGAAATAAGTGCTTTCATCGCTTTGTTTTTCCTTTTTGTTTATTCGGATGCCGATAAAATGGGACCTTTTTCTTCCATAAACGAAAAGCATTTAGATAAATTCCCGCCATCATTTTGAAAGGTTCAAAGACACTATGAATAGCATATCGATGCTGTTGTGAAGAAACTGTGATGGGGGTTAGTAAAAATCGCATAGTTGCATCAAATTGCAGTACATCTTGTTGAAAAAGCTGCATATGAATCACATTTTGTTGCGCAGAGAAATTAAAACTCCATTTGTAATTGATGTCCATTGGCATAAAAGGAGAAACATGAAATGATTTTTTAAACTCGAATTTATAGCTGTTAAATTGAGAATGTTGTACAGCTTTGTCACGACAGTCGTGTACATATACTTTACGTTCTTCCCATGGCGTGTTGGTGATTTCACTTAGAATAAATAGCGGCTTTTCACTGGCATCAAAAATAAAAAAGAATACCACTGAGTTAAATCGATAACCTAAAGTTCTCGGCAAGGCTAAAACTCGAATCTGTGTATCTAAACCTAGTAGACTATTGGCTTGTTTTAATAATATTTTTTCAATTTTTTGCCGAATTGTTCCATATTCTTCTATTAAAAAATCATTCGGATCAAGTTTGAGTAAATTCCAACGTTGTGATGACCATAAATAAGACTGCTCGGTAAAATAGTGGATTTGATCTGGGTCAAACCATAAATAATTTAACTTTGCTTCAAATTGATGGGACTTGGGTAAATAGCGTCGATGCCGGATCGAGGCTGGAGCTATAGCTAATTCAGTCAGCAACATGAGAACTCCTAGATTAGCTTTTCTATATGCTTCACAACTTGAGCTGCACTACGTACACCATCCTCGTGAAACCCCCATCCCCAATAGGCACCACAAAATGAGGTTCGATTTTGTCCATTAATCTCAGACCAGCGTCCTTGCGCTCCTATGGCTGATACATCAAATACAGGATGACGATACTCGCGCTCAACTAAAATCAGCTCTGGTTTAATGTCAAAATTTGGATTCAATGTAGCGAAAATTTGTGTTTGGCAGGACAAGTTCTGTAGTTTGTTCATCCAGTAGCTAAATGTGTAATGAACTCTTGGCTTGATATTTTGCGTATCAAAATTTGATTGATCTTGAGTAATATGTACATGCCAACTCGCCCATTGAGATTTCGACTTGGGCATAATTGTCAGATCATGATGTACCACCATTTTATTGTCTTGATAGGAAAATTTGGACAACACCTCCTGCTCTAATTCAGATGGATCATTTAATAACTTTAGACTGTCATCTGCATGACTTGCAAAAACCACCCAATCAAATTTTTGTGTCTCATACTCTGTTTGAACAATCACTTGATCCGTCAAACGAGATACACTGATTACTGCTTGTTTTTTAAACTCAATATTTGCAGACTGCTGTTGAATGGCTTCGACATAACGAGCTGAACCACCAATTATAGTTTGCCATTGAGGGCGATCTTTAAGCTGAAGCATTCGATGGTGTTGAAAAAAACTCACCACAAATTTATAAGGAATTTTTCCTACTTGATCAATCGGACATGACCATAATGCGCCACACATTGGATATAAATGCTCTTGGCGAAAAGCCTCGGAATATCCATTTTGATTTAGATAATCTTCAATACTTAAATTGATCTCAAGATCATTCACCACGACAGTTTTATTTTCTGAATAAAATTTAAAAAGATCAGAAAGCATGACTCTAAATTTTGATTTAAAAAAATTTTGTGGTCTACTTAGTAAAGAAATTTTTTTTGAAGGGTTATATTGTAAACCCGTAATTAGATTATTGACCGAAAAACTCATATCACTGTTTTGTGCTTTTACACCTAACTCAGCGATCATCTGGCTAAATAATGGATAATTATAATGATTGAATACGATAAAACCACTATCAATAGCGAGTTTTTGCTCATCAATAATCAAATCATGTGTATCAGTATGCCCACCAAAATACGTATTTTTCTCAAATATAGTGACCTGATGATGTTTTGAAAGTTTCCATGCAGCATACAGTCCAGAAATTCCTGACCCAATAATCGCAATTTTCATGAAGATTCCCCAGTTGAACTTTTATTGGTGTTTGTTTTAATGAAGATATTTACTTTAGTTGATGATTGAGCAATTTTACTGAATTCATAGACTCGTGCTGGTATTGGTTTCAATCCCCAGACTAAACCGATCCAAGACATCATTTTTAAAAGATAGTAAGTGATATCAATTTGCCACCAATAAAAACCTTGCCTAGCGCTCTCAGCATAATAATGATGGTTATTATGCCATCCCTCACCTAAAGTAATGATCGATAAAAATAAATTGTTTCGACTTTGATCTTCTGTTTCAAAATCTCGACTGCCATATAAATGTGCGAGTGAATTAATACATAAAGTGGCATGAATTAATAAAACTGTTGAAACAACAAAGCCCCAGACCAATAGTTGTAGACCTGATGTAGCAAGTGATGGATAGACAACGGCAAGCCACTCACCCAAAGCATAAATTGACACTGCGGTTAGCAGCACAATGATCAAGCTAAAACGATCTAACCACACCATTTCAGGATATTTCAGCCAATCTTTGACCACTTCTTTACGCGTGGCAAAATTATAATCATTTAAAAACCAGCCTAAATGGCTATACCAAAAACCATAGGTCGATGAATGTGGATCATGTTCTGTATCCGTAAACCGATGATGATAACGATGATGCGCAGCCCACCACAAAGGTCCACGTTGAGCACTCATCGTTCCAATCAACACAAAAACAAATTGAACTATTCGCGAGGTTTGGAACGTTTTATGTGACAAATATCGATGGAAAAATGCAGTAATTGAAAACATTCTTATCAGATAAAATAGCAACATGAAAGTGACAGCAAACCAAGATACCCCGACGTAAAATATACCGAGACAGGCAACATGCAGAATGATAAAAGGAATAATGCGTACCCATTGAATTTTCTTGCTTTCTGAAGAACTGGTCTGTACCTGAATCGGACGGGACCAACTGTCTATCCACTGCCTAACACGATTCAACATAGAGGTATCCTAATTTTCTAATCATTGGATTTTATATAAAGAAGTTTAATCAACCCGAAATGAAATTTATGTGAAGTAAATATTTTTTTTCATGACACTAAAACGTTAATGTAGATGACTATATCGGTCAATAACCCCATTTATTTTCATTCTATTGTTATAGCAATATCTTAATTAGTTTGCACATAAGGTTGCCATGCCCATACTTGGCTTATATAAAGTATTTAAAAATGTATTGTCTGATTCTCATCACTAAAGTCAAAGGTTATCTCCCCTCAAAATAATCGATTTATGTGCTAAACAGATCGTTAAGGTCAACCAACGTCAAAGTTAAGGTTCAATTAAATTGGGTGAGTGAAATCAAACATAGAAAGATAATTTTGAATAAATATTCAGAAAAAATAAGAAATGATCAGGAAATGGCTTTTACCTAAAGTAATTTGCTATTTCAAGAATGCCAATCAACTTTATTGGCATTCTTTTCATCGAATCATCAATATATTATGGATTTTTCATCAATAGGTTTTAATTGGGGTGGTGTTTGAACTAGCTCAGACTTAGCCCAATTAGGATCATTTAGCATACGTTGTACCTGTTGAACATCTACATCTTTTTCCCAAGAGCCAATGACTAAGGTAGCAACACAGTTGCCAATTAAGTTACTGACTGCTCGAATAATTCCGATCACCCAATCTATTGAAAGAATCAGCACTAAACCAATTGCAGGTATAATTGGAAAGCTGGATAACGTAGCAGCTAAAACAACAATTGCTGATGCAGGAATACCATGGGCACCTTTTGAAGTAAACAAAGTTATAAGCAAAATGATGAGTAAGTCTGAAATTGATAGATGAACGCCAGTAGCCTGAGCAATAAAAACAACAGCAAGTGTCAGGTAGATTGAAAATCCATCAAGATTAAAAGAGTATCCAGATGGAATAACAAGACTTACAGTTGTGTCTTTAATACCGAGTTTTTTTAATTTATACATGACTTGTGGTAACACCGAATCAGATGAAGATGTCCCACAGACAATCAAAATTTCTTCTTTAAAGTATCTTATGAATTTAAAAATGTTATACCCTAATAATTTTAATATGAGTCCAAGTATAACAACGACAAAGAAAATAACGGTCATATAGTAAATGAGTATCAAATAGCCTAGATTAACAAGCGTTGCAATTCCGAATTGAGCTACAGTAAAAGCGATTGCACCAAAAACGCCTATAGGTGCCAATTTCACAATAAGCGCCATTATTTTAAAAATAACTTGAGAAATCTTATCAATCAAAGATGCCACTGGATCCTTAGTATCTTTAGGAAGCATTGATAATGCAACACCGAACAGAATAGCGAAAACAACAACTTGAAGAACATCATTCCCTGTAAATGCTCCTACAGCAGTTTGAGGAATCATGTTTAAGAAAAAATCTGATACTCCAGTAACAGCATGAATATTCTCATTATATTTTTCCAACTGTGATGCATCTAATGTTGATAAATCTACATTCATTCCATGACCAGGTTTAAAAATATATGCAACAATGAGCCCTAGTACAAGTGCAATTGAGGTCATGACCTCGAAATAAATTAAAGTCTTTGCACCAACCTTACCTGCTTTCTTTAAATCGCCAGCACCATATATACCTAAAACAATCACGCAAAATATAAGTGGAGCAATAAGCATTTTAACTAATTTGACAAATCCTGTACCTAAAACTTGGAAATTCTTAGCAATTTCTGGAGAAAAATACCCAAATAAACATCCCAAAAATAAAGCAATAATGACTTGGGTAAATAAAGAATTTCTAATTAATTTCATAAATTAGCTCAATGATAGGACTAAATTAAGAAAAGCAAAATGGATGCCAACTCAAATAAGCCCTTTTGAGTTCTTTCAAATTTAGATTACAAATTACCAAAAATAGCCAACTTTTTAACTTGACTAATATTCTTCCCCCTTGTTTACAGCATCTTCTTTCTCATTTTATTAATGACCCGTGCAGATAGCGCCATCTTTCTTTTTGCTGTTTATTTCCTCACTCATCTCAGGATTATTTTTTATTAATCCTCCTCAATTTGCTAAGATGGAGCTTAGAGAAATTGAGCTAATCGTCTCCCCTTTGTTGATTTAATTTCAACAATCACAAGTACACTTCAAGGTATACTTCCGCTTTGATTAGTTCACATTCACTCAGAAAAATTGGATTCGGTTAGACGGCCAGGCTTTTTTAGATTTATATTTTTTGCTTAAATTCAGGGATTTCATGTACATGAATAACACAGAAATAACGGCTGACTTATCTTCTCACACGCCAATGATGCAGCAATATTTAAAAGTAAAAATGCAGCATCCACATTCATTAATGTTCTATCGCATGGGCGACTTTTACGAACTGTTCTTTGATGATGCAAAAAAAGCAGCCAAACTGCTTGGAATTACGCTCACGCACCGTGGAAAAGCCAACGGCGAACCTATTCCAATGGCGGGTGTACCTTATCATGCAGCTGAAGGCTACTTGGCTCGTCTAGTCAAAAAAGGCGAAGCGGTGGTGATCTGTGAGCAAATTGGTGAAGTCACAGGAAAAGGACCTGTTGATCGCGGCGTAGTCAGAATCATTACACCAGGAACGTTAACTGATGATGCCTTATTGACGGCAACACAATCCTCCAATCTTGTTGCCTTATGCTTTCAGCAAAATCAAATCGGTATCGCCTTACTTGACCTAAGTGCAGGTATTTTTAAAGTACAGCAGCAAGATTTTAAATCTGAAAATTTAGCGATTGAACTGGCACGATTAATGCCAAGTGAAATTCTAGTCGATGAAGACATTGTCGACCCGAATATTATTGAGCAAATAAAAAAACAAATTGAGTGTCCAATCACCAAACGTCCAAATGTTGATTTTAATTTAAATAATGCACAAAAAACCTTATGTGATCAGTTTGCCGTTTCCACACTTTCTGGCTTTGGGATTGATCATTTACCGCTGGCTAAAGCAGCAGCCGCTGCCTTGCTTCATTATGCGAAGGAAACTCAAAAAACAGCTTTACCGCATATTCGTTCAATTAAGTTAGAACAAAGTTCTGATTTCATTGCGCTCGATCCTGTCACACGTCGTAATTTAGAAATTATTGATCCACTCTTTGAACATGGAACATCATTATTTAGTTTGATCAATGATTGCCAAACTGCAATGGGCAGCAGATTGCTTGCACGTACGCTAATGCAACCTATACGCGATACACAAATACTCGATGAGCGTCTAGACGCCACAGATACATTGCTCAAAGGTTATCATGAAGCGCCTGTACGTTTAGTGCTTAAAGAAATTGGAGATATTGAGCGTGTTTTAAGTCGAGTCGCTCTTGGAAGTGCTCGTCCACGTGATTTGGTACAACTGCGTCAGGCATGCGCCCAAATCCCATTTTTAAGGCATGCCCTGCAACCCATTCTCAATACTCAACAATCTAAATTAATTGGACAATTAAATGAAGAATTGGGTGATTTTAATGGATTGCACCAACGTTTAATGTCAGCCATTGTTGAAAACCCTCCTGTTTTATTGCGTGATGGCAATGTCATTGCAGAAGGCTTTGATACTGAATTAGATGAACTTCGTAAAATCCGTGATCATGCAGGGCAATTTTTAATTGATCTGGAAATTAAAGAACGTGAAACAACGGGTATCAATACCTTAAAAATTGGCTATAACCGTGTGAGTGGCTACTATAT
This sequence comes from Acinetobacter bereziniae LMG 1003 = CIP 70.12, assembly GCF_000368925.1. Taxonomy (GTDB): domain Bacteria; phylum Pseudomonadota; class Gammaproteobacteria; order Pseudomonadales; family Moraxellaceae; genus Acinetobacter; species Acinetobacter bereziniae. Next base: position 635,066 of record NZ_KB849755.1, read on the forward strand.
TGAACTCACCCGTGCTCAGGCAGAACAAGCACCTGAACATTATATACGTCGCCAAACCTTGAAAAATGCTGAGCGTTACATTACGCCAGAGTTAAAATCCTTTGAAGACAAAGTGCTTTCCAGTGAATCTCGAGCATTGGCTAGAGAAAAGCTACTCTTTGAAATGTTGTTAGATGAATTAAGAGCAGACATTGCCAATTTGCAAATGATGAGTGCATCCATTGCACATATTGACCTATTGGCTAACTTTGCGCATCAAGCACGTTTAAACAATTGGAATCGACCAGAATATAGCCCCGAGATCGGCATTAAAATTACTGCTGGTCGTCATCCTGTGGTTGAATCATTAAGTAAAACGCCATTTACACCGAACGATACTCAACTCGATTTTAATCATCGTATGGCAATCATTACTGGACCGAATATGGGAGGTAAATCGACCTTTATGCGTCAAACCGCATTGATCAGTCTACTTGCCTATTGCGGTAGTTTCGTTCCTGCAAAAGCTGCAAAACTAGGTCCTATAGATCGTATCTTTACCCGTATTGGTTCTGCAGATGATTTGTCTACAGGTAAATCTACCTTCATGGTTGAAATGACTGAGACCTCTCAAATTTTGCACCATGCCACCAATCAGTCTTTAGTGCTGATGGATGAGGTTGGTCGGGGTACAAGTACTTATGATGGTTTGTCACTGGCTTGGGCATGTGTACTCGACTTAACTAAACGCATCAAATGCTTATGTTTATTCGCAACCCATTATTTTGAATTAACCGAATTATCAAAAGAAGTCGCAATTGATAATTATCACGTCACTGCTAAAGAATTGAATGGTAATTTGATTTTATTGCATAAAGTACAGCAAGGTCCTGCCAGTCAAAGCCATGGTTTACAAGTTGCAAAACTTGCAGGGATTCCTGCTGGAGTGATTAAAGAAGCACAAAAACGCTTAAAAATTTTAGAGAAGCAACAACAGCAACAATTGCAATCCGTTGTACAAAATGATCTATTTGCCAATGTTGACCAACCTGAACCTGAAACACAGGAGCAGATTATTGAAATTGAAAAAGTCATTGAAATTATTAAACCTTCTCCAGTGCTCGATACTTTGGCAAATATCGACCTAGATGATTTAACTCCTCGCCAAGCACTTGAACAATTGTATGCTCTGAAAGCTGCTTTAAAGTCATAGACCAATATCCCAGGACCTGTTTATTGTTTAAGCGGGTTCTGGAAAAATGTATTACAAGTAAACCGATTATCTAAATTCAAAAACATAAAGGTTTGATGTATAAAAAGTCATTAAAACCGATTTGAGGGCTGTAAAATTAAGATTTCCTTTAGACCATTACAATACGCTGAGATTGATTTAATTTGGCAACAGATTGATCGAAAAGAGTTAATCACACATATATATCTACAACACAGCCAACAACTTCAGCGTATTGACTGCTTTTATGATGTTCAGTGTTGGGATCAGTATCATCTAGAAAATGACCCACCTTTGATCAAACATCTTTGCCAACAAGGTGCAATTTGCATAGGTGGCTTTACTCCGTCAAATCAACTCATCGCAGTTCAGGTCGTATCAAATCAAAAAATTACTGATTATCCTCAAGCGAAGCTACTGCAATATTTTTATGTAGATGCCCATCATCAAAGTCATGGCATTGGCAGTCAGTTAATGCAAACAGCCATCACATCAGCAAAAAAATTAGGTGCAAAACAACTCTATATTTCAGCAACTCCCACTCAACGTACAGTCGATTTTTATCTCAAGCAAGGCGCAAAGCTTTTAGAAAAGCCTGATCATCAACTCTGGTCTTTAGAACCTGAGGATATCCATTTAATCTACAATCTCAGCGAATAATCCATATAGAGAAATATAGTCAACGATCATTCAGTCTAAACAGACAGCAGGTTCGGTTTATTTTTCAAGCAATAAAATGATTTTTAGGTTTTTTCAATATTACAGTTATGCCCTATTTTTAATATGCTTAGCATTTTTTTAACTATACTTTCTCTATAATTATTACTCATACTCACATAAATGAGAAATACATCACAAAATAAACCTTCTTACTATAAAAAAAATTGATTCAGCAGGTTCTTCTATATTAAATATCAATAAAAGCAATTGTTACTTTGTCGCGTTTTCCCTAAAATACACCATTATTAATTAGAACCATATTTTTAGGTAGCTGACGCCATGACCTTTGTTGTCACTGAAAATTGTATTAAGTGTAAATATCAAGACTGCGTAGAAGTATGTCCAGTAGACTGTTTTTATGAAGGTCCGAATTTCCTTGTGATTAGCCCAGACGAATGTATTGACTGTGCATTATGTGAACCTGAGTGCCCTGCAAATGCAATTTTCTCAGAAGATGAATTACCTGAAGGTCAAGAAGTCTTTATTGAATTAAACGCTGAACTTGCACAAAAATGGCCGAACATTACCCAAATTGGCGATCAACCCGAAGATCGTGAAGAATGGAATGGTAAGCCAGACAAATTACAGTATTTAGAAAAATAAGTATTGTTCTAAAAGATCAGCTTAGGCTGATCTTTTTTGCATTTAAATATGTAATTTATACATTTATTTGCAATTTATTCATAATACCCAACCTAAACTAGACTAGAATACTCCGTTACTTGCTTTAGCTAATATTGAGAATGAAATTTATTTTGAAAGGTCTACTTGCTGTCGGTGTTACTACAATGATTCTGGCCGGATGTACATCTTCCCCTCAAAAGAATCCAACAATTAGCACACCGCATGGTCAACGTATTTATATTCCTGAAGAAAAAATTACGATTGAACGACCCATCCCACAAAAAACCATGCCCGCCTCTTATCGTCAATGGTTAATGTATGGTGACAACCAGTCTCGTGCGCGTGGTTATGAACGTTTTCTTGAACAAAACAATGCAGGAAATATTATTCCAAGTTTTGAATTATTTAAAACTGCACGGGATTGGGAAAAATGCGGTAAATCAGAATATATGATTCCAAGTCGAGAGCTATGGAATAATCAATTACCGACATTGAAAGTGTTCAAATATCTGGTTGCATCTAAAGTTTTAACAGACTTTACGGTTACTTCAGTTTATCGTGACCTACCATTGAATCAATGTGCGGGTGGCGCTGGCTCTTCACGTCATTTATTTAATTCAGCCATCGACTTTCGTATAGGTCCTGAAAACCCTCAACCTGAAGATTATGCTTATATTGAACACACCAAGTTTAAACTGTGTCAATTTTGGGCACAGTATGGTCAGAACTTAAACATGGGCTTAGGTCTATATGCTTCAGGACAAATCCATATTGATACTCAAGGTTATCGTACTTGGGGACCTGACTTGACCCGTAATAGCTCAATGTGTAATTTTTAAGTCAAAGTTCAATTTAAAAGAGATCGATAAGATCTCTTTTTTTATGACCAAGTATTTGATCATAAATGAAGCTTATGTTTCTATATGAACTTTAAAAACTAGGTGATCAATTCGTTTTTGTGCTTTTAGGTTCTAGATGGTTACCCTACCGTGGGGTGACATGGATGTCACCGTTGGGTGGAGGTATTTAAACTTTGAATGCAAGGTGTAGCATTGCAAGCTTCTTTACAAGCAAATAATTTATTCTTACAGGAAATTAATTTAATCAAAAGAGATTATATTCTTGCGTCTGAGTTCTTTGACAGGTTGACTATATTTTTGATCAAAACACCTTTAAATAAAAAACGCCCAATGAAATTCATCGGGCGTTTTTTGAAATAAACAAAGTCTATTTCATTTCAATCAACATAGTTTAAACCTAGTCAATTGCAGGCGTATATGTACCATCAGCGATTGCTGCTTTAATACGATCGGCTTCTTCCAATACCAAAGCAAGAAGATTCTTCACGTTGTCTAAAGTCGCAACTGGGCTTAAAGTGGTCATTTTCAAAGATTGAACCTGCCCCACTTTAGTCACACCAATATTGGCTTCACCACGTGCAAATAATTCATCTGCAACGTTTTGATTCAATGTATCCAGTAATTCCACAGGGTAATTCTCTGGAACGACACGGAACAACACCGATGCAAATTGTGGATCAACCAGCATTTCCAAACCAGCAGTAGCATTGATGTAATCTGCCACTTCGCGAGTAAGTTTAACGCCATGATCAATCATTGAACCATAAAGCTCTTCACCTAGGTTTTCGATGGTCATCCACAATTTTAACGCATCGAAACGACGCGTTGTTTGTAGAGACTTCGAAACAAGGTTTGGTACGCCATGTTCTTCATCATAAGCCGAATTTAAATATTCAGCTTCATAATGCATGAAACGATAGTTCGCTTCATCTTTCAACAAGAACGCACCACATGAAATACTTTGGAAATAGTGCTTATGGAAGTCTAAGGTGATCGAATCAGACAATTCAATACCATCAAGCATTGATCGATAGTCATTTGATAAGATCAGTGCACCACCCCATGCTGCGTCGATATGCATCCACGAGCCATATTTATTGGTGATTTCACGGATTTTTTTCAATGGATCAATCGCACCAGCATCGGTTGTCCCAGCAGTCGCAACAACACAAGCAACAATTTTGCCTTCAGCCTGTAAATGCGCCATGGTTTTTTCTAGCGCATCGACATCCATCTGTGCATTTTCATTGACCGGTACAGTCACAACCGACTGAAAGCCCATACCCATCATCGCCATGTTCTTTTGAACAGAGAAATGTGCATTTTCAGAGCAAATCACTTTGACATTACGCATCGCTTCGTTTGGAACACCGTCACGTTGAACAGACCAAGGACGACCATCCTCATCTTTCCAATTCTTGGCAATGCACCAGTCACGCGCCAACAGTACACCCATCAAATTAGACTGTGTACCGCCAGAAGTGAACACCCCTGCTTGACCTGCACCATAACCTACTTTTTGACGCAACCAATCGATTAATTGAACTTCCATCAATGAGCCTGCTGGGCTTTGATCCCAAGAGTCCATTGACTGGTTTGTGGCATTAATCAGCACTTCAGCAATTTGACTGGTCACCATCGTTGGACAGTGCAAATGTGCTAAAGAATGTGGGTGATGTACTTTTAAACTTTTATTGAGGAAAAGTTCAACCATACGCTCAAGCGACTGGTGAAGTCCTAAACCTTGTTTAGACGGCGCAAAAGAAATCGCTTCACGAAGTTCTTTGATACTTCCGCCTGTGTACATTTTATCGTTTTGCAACCATGCTGCGACTGCTTTAGTCGCCTCAGCCATTGCTGACTCATAGTCAGCAATAGATTGAGCATCATTGCAGAGTAACGCTTTACGATGTTCTGCAAAATCTACCATAAATCAAGCGCCTCGAACTGCAACAAGAGCTTCTGCAACAGCTTTCTTAAAGCGCGCAATTGCATCTTCACACTCTTCTTGAGTAATGATCAACGGACAAAGTAGACGGATCACCGTACCACTGCGACCGCCTTTTTCTAACAATAGTTTATTGTTAAAACATGCTGTTTGAATTGCAGCTGCCAATTGTGAATCAGCAGGAAGCGAACCCATATGATCTGCTTGCTTACGCTCATCCACAATTTCAACACCGATCATCAAACCGCGACCACGAACATTACCAATACATGGGAATTCTTGGGCTAATTTTTTCAATTCAGCTTGTAAGAAATCACCACGTTCTTGTGCATTTTTCGCCAGATTTTGCTCTTTGATTGTTTTAATCGTTGCAAGACCAGTACCCATAGCAAGTTGGTTACCACGGAAAGTCCCCGTGTGACCTGCTGGCTGCCAAGCATCAAACTTACGTTTAATCCCTAATACAGCCAATGGTAGGCTACCACCGACTGCTTTTGACATCACCACAACATCAGGTTCAATACCTGCATGTTCAAAGGCAAACATTTTACCTGAACGTGCAAAGCCTGCTTGAACTTCGTCTAAAATCAATACGATATTATGACGTTCAGTCACTTCACGGATTTTTTGCAACCATTTTGCAGGTGCAGACACAACACCACCTTCACCTTGAATCGCTTCAAGGATTACAGCAGCAGGTTTGGTCACACCGCTTTCGACATCTTCAATGAAGTTCTCGAAATAATAGGTAAGGGCATCTACACCTGCTTCACCGCCAATCCCCAATGGGCAACGATATTCATGCGGATATGGCATAAATTGTACGCCTGGCATCAAGCCATTCACCGCATTTTTAGCAGATAAGTTACCTGTCATCGCTAGTGCACCATGTGTCATACCATGGTAACCACCAGAGAAACTGATCACAGTACTACGACCAGTATATGTTTTTGCCAACTTAATCGCTGCTTCTGTACCATCTGCACCAGATGGACCACAGAACTGTAGACAATACTCTTCTTTTCCACCTGGGAGTTGTTCAAGTAGTGCTTCAGTAAAAGCATCTTTTAAAGGCGTTGTTAAATCTAAAGTATGTAAAGGTAAACCACTTGCTAAAGTGTCTTGAATACTTTTAATCACCGCAGGATGGTTATGGCCTAAAGCCAATGTTCCTGCCCCAGCTAAACAATCGAGGTACTTTGTACCTTCAACATCGGTAACCCAACAACCATGTGCTTCCGCTATCGCTAACGGTAATTTACGTGGATAACTACGAACATTCGATTCCATCTGACTTTGGCGAGTCAAGTAGTATTCGTTTGTGGAAGTGGCAGCAGGATTTACAGAAGTAACGCTCATATCGAATTACCATCTCTGATATGGGTTGAAAGAAATAAGTCGGGTGACTTGTGGTCCTTTGACTCGGTGCTTTATAGAAATCTAGTTAGAGAGCTTTTAATATTCATAACTAGGAGCGCGATAATACAGTTTTTTACAAGAAAATAAATAACTTTTATGTACTTATCTACTCTCCATTTATCGAAAAAAACATTTAGCTCAATCCAGTTCAAGTATTATTATCATACTATGTGACAAAGCAAAGAAAAGTAGACAATTAAAATCACGTTACCTATAAGACACGATCTTATACAAATCCAATAGTCTATAAGTGCGTAAACAATTCATTTTAAAAAATTTTTAAATAAAACATTATTGCAATTTCTATGTAAATTATTACAAATGCACCACAAAATCCGCCATAGTTTTTCCACAAACTACCATTATCATCAAAAACAGATTCAATTTATACAATATATCTTTTGGTCATAAAATTTAATCAAACAATTTTTAAGGATAACTTATGCGTTACTTAGCTTTAACCACTTTACTTCTGGGAACTACACTGAGCACAATGACAATGGCAGCTGATAATGATCCGCTAAACTACAACATCGTAAATGTTCAAGCAGATGCGACACGTCAAGTGTCTAATGATGAAATGCATGCCGTACTGTTTATTGAAAAGACCAACAAACAGCCTGCCGAGCTTTCCGCACAAATCACTCAATTAATGAATCAAGCCATTGCGATCTCTAAAAAATATCCACAAGTTAAAGTCGAAACAGGTTCACAAACCACCTATCCTGTATATGACAATGACAATCAAAAGTTAAAAGATTGGCGTGGTCGTGCTGAAATCCAAATCGAAAGTAAAGACTTTAAAGCAGCAAGCCAACTAATCAATGAATTGCAAAACAGCTTCCAAACCCAGTCTATCAACTTCACAGTGTCTGATGAACAACGTAAAAAAGTTGAAAATGAATTAATGGTTGAAGCTTCGAAAAACTTCCAGCAACGTGCGCAAATTTTAACGCAAGCATGGAACAAATCGTCTTATAACTTGGTGAATATCAACATCAATACCAGCAACTCTTATCCACAACCGATTTATGCCGCACGTGCATCTATGGCTAAGTTTGAAGCTGCTGATGCTGGTGGACAAAATATGGCTGCTGGTGAGTCGAAGATCACAGTAAATGCCAATGGTTCTATCCAGTTTAAATAATCTCGTTGATTTAACTTTAAATCAGATTCATAGAAAAATCAGATTTATAGAAACCGTGCTTAGGCACGGTTTTTAAGTCTTTATGCCTAACAATTTGATTGTTTATTACAAATTCCACTTATTTTAACCAAACCATAGTTTTAAATGATAATCATCATGATTTAAAAATAACATTGAACAGATTAAGATACGCACAATTCCAAATTTTTAAGCGCATATGAATATTTCGATTCACAACACACGCTGTCACTCAGCGTTCAAACCAAGCCCTCTGAGTCTTGCGATTGCAGTTTCATTCAGTTTTATATCCGTAGCATCTTATGCAGAGGATATCCAAGAAGATACGCCTAAAGCACTTAAAACAATTACCGTCCAAGCTGAAGGAAATTGGCTTGAAGAGGCCAATGCTGAAAAAGTGCATAAACATGCTGGTGCACGTAGCATTGTTGATCGTAAAAAAATGGATGAATCTGCGGTGACCTCCATTCGTGATGCACTCAAGCAAGTTCCTGGTGTGCAAGTTCAAGACAGTAATGGTACTGGTGGAAGTGATGTATCACTCAATTTAGGTGTACGCGGTCTCACCTCTCGTCTCTCGCCACGCTCTACAGTTTTGATGGATGGTGTTCCATTATCCTTTGCACCTTATGGACAACCACAATTATCTATGGCACCTGTGTCAATGGGTAATATTGAATCTATTGATGTCGTTCGTGGTGCAGGTACAGTTCGCTTCGGACCTCAAAATGTCGGAGGCATCATCAACTTCAATACGCGTGCAATTCCTGAGAAATTATCAGGTTCAGTTGGCTTAACAACTGAGTTTGCTACAGGGACAGACCAACTGAAGTACAGTCCAAACCTATTTGTTGGCGGAACAATGGAGAATGGTTTAGGGCTTGCCTTACTCTATTCTGGAACCAAAGGGAATGGTTATCGTGAAGCCAATAATGACATTGATATTGATGATGTGATGTTGAAATCTTCATATCAGTTTAATGACCAAGATGCTTTGGCGGTCAATCTGCATCATTATGAAGGTCGCGGTGAAATGCCTGAGGGTTTAACCACCGCTGACTATGCAAAAAATCCTTACCAATCCAATCAATTTCGAAATTATTTTGCAGGTCGACGTTCTGATGTTTCTGTGAAATATAGCCATAAAGACAAACTGAATAATTTTGAAATCTTAGGCTACTATGTCGATTCTTTCCGTACCAGTGATCTAGAGTCTGCCATTGAAGGTACTGCAAATAGTCGAATTAGCAACTCTCCACGTGATTATAAATACTTTGGAATTGAGCCACGTTATTCACGTGCCTATAGCTTGGGTAATATGAACAATGAAGTGACTGTAGGCTATCGTTATTTACAAGAAGACAGTTCTGAATTTTCAGGCCGTACAACACCATATAACACGACAACAGGCATACCAGGCGAACGTTTAGCCAATACAATCAGCGAAGGTGGAACCAAAGCTCATGCGCTCTATATAGATAACCGTTTTGGATTAGGCGCGTTTACCATTACCCCGGGTGTACGTTTTGAATCGATTAAAACACATAATGATTATAGCGCTTATCAAAGTGGAAAATTCATCAATACAGTACATCCAAAAATTAAATCGGATGAATTTCTACCAAGCTTAGCATTGCAATACAATTTCAATGATCAATGGAATATCTTTGCCAATGCTGCTGTTTCCTTTGGTCCCCAACAATATAATCAGTTAGCAAAAGTTGATGCAGGACAAGCCGTTACGACACTAGATGGATTACACCCTGAAAAATCTAATAACTATGAAATTGGTACCAAATACCTTGGCAATGGTTTAAACGCAGAACTCACTGTATTCTACTTGGACTTTGACAAAGAACTGATATTAGAACGTCCTGATAATATTGGTACAGGGATCTGGACCAATCTAGGTGCAACCAGTCATAAAGGTATAGAGTTGGGCTTAAATTACGATTTTGGGCATCTCTATGACATGCTTGAAGGTCTGAAAGTCTATAGTAATTATACCTATACCAAAGCTGTCTCAGAGGCTGGAAAATTTGAGGGCAAAGATCTCCCTTACTATTCACGCCATGTGGGGAATTTAGGTCTGAGCTATACATTTGACAAATGGTCGGTCAATGCTGATATGTTTGCTCAATCTAAACAACATGCACCTGGCTCAGGTAATATTTATCAAACTGTAGAAAGTGCAGATGGTCGTATCGGGGACATACCTGGATATTCGACTTTTGCTGTGCGTACAGGCTATGATTTTGGTGAAGATTTTTATGGTTTAAAAATCGCAGCTGGTATTAAAAATGTATTTGATAAAGAATATTTTACTCGTTCCTCTGATTCAACAGGTGGAAAGTATGTAGGGCAACCACGCACTTTCTATTTGCAAACTTCAGTTAATTTCTAATCAGGTTGGCAAATCAGTTTAGAATTTCAAATTGTTTTTAATTTAAGCACAAATCTCAAAACATGAGATTTGTGCTTTTTTAATTACTTTTATTCGAATATCTTTTATGATTGTTTTCTTAAAATAAGTTAGAACTTCTGTAATGGAATACGAAACAATACTGCTGAGTTTGGGGTTCTTTGCGTTTTGCGCGGGTTTAATTGATGCTGCCGTGGGTGGTGGTGGATTAGTACTCCTACCTGCGTTAATGCATGCTTTTCCGACTCGAAGTTTAGCCACTGTTTTTGGAACCAATAAAATTATTGCTATGGCAGGTACAGTGTCATCTGCATTTGCTTACTTTAAGAAAGTGACTATCAATTGGAAACTTATCTTGCCGACCATGTTGGCAGCATTTATATTTTCATTCTTCGGTGCGATGTCTGTTTCCTTAATTCCAAAAGAATTGATGCGCTATATCGTATTCTTTTTGCTTATCTTGATTGCAATCTACACTTTTGCCAAAAAAGATTTAGGTAAGATACACACAGTTTTACAAACTGGAAAAAAAGAAATTGCACTTGGTCTATTTTTTGGTGCATTGATTGGTTTTTATGATGGAATTTTTGGACCAGGTACAGGTAGCTTCTTGCTGTTTTTGTTTGTTAAAGTATTTGCTTTTGATTTTCTAAATGCCTCAGCTTCTGCAAAATTGGTCAATGTTGCCACCAATATTTCCGCAATGTTTTTCTTTATTCCCGCAGGGCATATTTTATGGATGGCAGGAATTATTTTAGCCGTATGTAATGTACTCGGCTCTCTCGCAGGAACCGCCCTCGCCTTTAAATATGGGAGTGGTTTTATTCGAATTTTCTTTCTGATTCTTTTGATCTTTCTAATTGGACGTATGGGATATGATTTATTTTTCTAATCCAAATCAACCCTTCAGATCTGCGTTTAGATCGGTTCCCGATGTAAAATAATAGCGTTATAGCCATAATCTAAACTTGAACACTCGACATCAAGCCTATCCCCCCTTTGAGGGTTTTGTTCAAAGGCGACACTCCATAAAAAATTTGGATCTTGTTCAAAGATATAACAAAGTTCAATACAAGAGATATGATTAAATGCATGATATCGGATTGAGTTTAATTCACCATTGCTTAAATCCAAGGCAGAAAATTGCTGAATATACTGTTCTCCAAATTGCACCAAATCTGTAACCAAAGGTTCAGCAAGTTTTAAAAAGTCAAACTGTTGCTCAGGAAATATCTCGGCATATTCATTTGGAATCAATACATCAACCCATTGATTTTCAATGCTGGCAAACCAATGCTGGAATTCAGAGACATACTGGAAATCTTGAAGTTTAGGAAATTTAATCATTCACCTCTCACACAGTGCTTACAACACAATTAAAACTTACTCAAAATCAGGGCGTGCCCATCGTTCACTCATATGCCAATTAATGATATCAATCGTTGGATCAGTTTCTAGAAATTCATTTTCATCTTCTAATGCCTCTTCATTCAACTGATATAAGTCAGCTTGTAAATCCTGACAAAACTGTTGGAGTAAGTCATCAATCGAATTGGCAACCAAAATCCCCACGTTATAATCATGATCAATAAAAATGACCTGCCCACTGACACCTAAAGCTGTCGGTGCTAAGTCCAAATATAAACCAGTTCTTCCACCGTCATGTGCAAACTGAATCCAATCTCGATGATAAGCATTACTTGGGTTAATTTGCGGATCGGCATGTTCTAACACAAAAAGCTCATCCACAAGATCTGCAAGCTCTAGTCGTCTATTTTCAATTGTGGCAAGAGATAAAAACGCCATACCATAAAACAAACTTCCAAGGTTCTCTTCTTCATTCATACCATTATGCCAACGGTAGAGTGCTTTAAAATCTTCTGGCAATGTTCTTGAAATCTGATGTTCAAAGCCTTCAATCTCGACACTGTTTGCCGCAGGATTCAATGACTGCTTGGCAATTTGTGGCGCATGCTGTTCTAACCAGCTTTGTATATCTTCTAATTGTTTTTGAATCATTTTCATTATTCGCGGAAATAACCTTTGACTAGAGTTTACTCAAAAAAATCAAACAATGACAATAAAAAAGCCACTCAAAAGTGGCTTTCATATTAAAGCATTCATTATTTTTTAAATGGAAAAGCATATTTCACAATACGTCCGAGTACCTGACCATACTGCTTAAACAAACTGGCATTGTTGTAGTTCAAACCATATTTTTTACATACAGCTTCCACTTTAGGTGCCATTTTACGATAACGGCGCGCAGGTACTTCTGGAAATAAATGATGCTCAATCTGATGGCTCAAATGCCCTGTTAAAATATGGAATGCTTCAGACCCTGTGAGATTTGAAGAACCCCGAATCTGACGCATATACCAATGACCACGGCTTTCATCCTGTAAAACAGTTTTAGGAAAAACTTCAACATCTTTGGTAAAGTGACCACAAAAAATGATACTAAATGTCCAAATATTACGAATACCATTTGCCACTAAATTACCAGTAAATACTGGCAAAGCAGCTGGACCAGCAATCAAAGGAAAAAATAGGTAATCTTTAAAAAACTGCTTACCGATTTTTTTCTGTGTTGGTTTCCATTCTTCTTTAAATTGCACCCATGTTTTTCGCTTATAGATTAATCTTCCGATTTCAAGGTTTTGGATCGCAACCCCCCACTGAAACAATAAGCAGAAAGGAATTGCGTATAAAGGCTGAAGCAGAAAACCCGGCTTCCAACGTTGTTCTGGAAACAGGCGTAGCAAGCCATAACCAATGTCATCATCCATGCCTTTAATATTGGTATAGGTATGATGTTTATAGTTATGGGTTTGACGCCAATTGTCAGACGTCCCCACAATATCCCATTCGTAAGTTGTTCCTTTAAAACGTGGATCATTCATCCAATCATATTGCCCATGCATGACATTATGACCAAGTTCCATATTTTCCATGATCTTTGCAAAGCTGAGTAAACCTGTCCCTAATAACCACGCGGGTGGAAACCAACCTGCAAACAAACAGGCACGTCCTAAAATACTGCTATAGCGAATAGCGGCATATACTTTTTTAATGTATTTGGCATCTTTCTCGCCAATATCATCCAGGACTTCTTGCTTAATCGCATCCAACTCTCGTGCAAGTTCATCCAACTCAGTCTGACTCAGTTCACGATTTTTGGTATTTTTAAAATATTGAATTTTAACTGGCATATTCATGGTAAAACTCGCTTAAATATCAATCACTAAATCAGTCTGAGCTGTATTTACACAGATTCTCAGTAAATTATTTGGTTCCGCATTCTCTTGACCATTTACCAAGTTTTGCGTTGCGCCCTGTACTTTATTGCATGCACATTTATTGCAGATTCCCATTCGACAGCCATGTTCTGGTTTAACATTTTGCTGTTCTAGACCGACTAAAATTGCCTGCCCTTTTGGAATTGCTATCACTTTATTGGATTTGGTTAAAGTAACATTTACAAAGCCTGTATCATCTGATTTTACAGGGCTTAAACTAAATGCCTCACTTCTAAATTGTTTGGCATTTTCAAACAACTGTTCTGCTGTTGCGACAAAACCTGATGGTCCACAGGCATAGACTGTACTCAGTTCTAAGTTTTTAATCAGGTAGAGATACTCTGTATTCAAACGTGTATCCGCTGGTGCTTCTTGTGTATAAAATACATCGAATTTAAATTGCGGATATTGCTGTGACAATTGTTCAAAATATTGCTGAAACACCACATCACTTTGCTTTTTAACCCAATACAGTAGATGTACAGGCTGTTGATCCATTTGATGTTTCGATAATAAAGCCTGAATCAAACTGTACATCGGTGTGATGCCACTGCCCGCTGCCAATAAAATCAGTGGATGTACCGTTTCAGGAAGCAGCATATCGCCATAAGGTTGACCAAACTCAATGATGTCACCGATTTGGATATGATCAATCAACCATTGACTAACAACACCTTTTTCAACTTTTTTTACAGTAAGCAAGACATGTTGTTGATCCAGTTGTGTCAGACTATATGTACGCTCATAGCGTCGACCGTTGACTTCAACCACGACTGGATGATGTTGACCTGCCTGCCCCATTTTAAAATGACGATTCGTTTTAATTTTTAGACTTACAGTGTCTGCAGCTGATTGTTTCTTTTCAACAATTTCCCCTAATGCTTGTTGAACAGACCACAAAGGATTAATTTTTTGTAGCCAAAAATTGGCAGTATCATTCCCCAATACCATATCAAATATAGACGTTACAGGAGATTTTTGCTTTTCAATAGCGTGCATGTTGAGCTCACCATCTGAGTGAATTTTAATTATTATACACATGTATATATATTTGTATATATAACCGTATTGTATCTAGACATTTCACTTATGTAATCGCAACCGCTATAATGAAAAATATTTTAAAGATTTGATAATTTATGAATCCAACGTCAGCATTACCTCAGAACGCCTCTTCTGTTCAAGATCAAATTCATGAGCTTGAAAAAGTTTCTGTACGTACCGTTGGACGCAAAGCAACCATTACCAAAGAAGAATTATTCCAAGCAGCATTAAATTTAATTGGTCCACAAAAAAGTATTTCTTCACTGAGCTTAAGAGAAGTTGCTCGTGAAGCCGGGATTGCGCCGAATAGCTTTTATCGACACTTTAAAGACATCGATGAATTGGCGATTGAATTAATTGATCGTTCAGGTGTGGTATTGCGTCAAATTTTGCATGAAGCACGCATCAAGGCCGTAAGACAAAGCAGTATTATTCGTAGTTCTGTAGAAGTTTTTATTGAACAATTAGATGCCGATGAAGGTAATCTAAGCTTATTACTGCGTGAAGGCTATACTGGATCAAAACAATATAAATTGGCTGTTGAAAAACAGTTAAATTACTTTCAACAAGAATTACAGGAAGACTTGATTCGAATTGAGCGAATTAATCACAGTAAACTGACTCATCCTGATTTAGTGGCTAAAGCCATTACACAGTTGGTCTTTAATATGGGTGCGAATGTGATTGATTTGCCAGCCGCTGAACGCAAGGAAGTTGCGGAGCAAACCATGATTATGATTCGGATGTTACTTGAAGGCTCTCGTCATCTGGATGAAGCACAAATTAAATAATCCCTTTACTTCAACGACCTCATACCATTATAAGCATCCAATAATGAGCAAAAATCAACAGAATATCCGCGTAGGTATACTTGGTGTGACAGGTAGAATGGGACAAATGCTTGTTCAAGCATCTATTCAAGCTGGATTACACATTACGGTTGCGACAGGCAGAGCCGGAAGTCCATCTATTGGTCAAGAACTCGGTACATATTTCAATCGAGACTCCTTAGATGTCATCATTTATGAAGACTTAGCAGCAGTTATTCAAAATTGTGATGTGGTGATTGATTTCACCACAGCTGAAGCTTTGTCTCATCACCTTGAAACCTGTCAACAAGCAAACAAACCAATCATTATTGGTATTACAGGTCTATCTAAAGCATTGAATCAGCGTATTGTAGAAGCAGCTCAAACAATCACTGTTGTACATTCAGGTAATTATTCCATAGGCGTCAATTTATCAGTCGACTTGGTACGTGTAGCAGCACAATTACTCGGGCGTGATTTTGAAACTGAGATAATTGAAGCCCACCACCGCCATAAAATAGATGCCCCATCAGGGACAGCCTTGATGTACGCTGATGCAATTTCCGAAGTAAGGCAGACATCTCTCTCTGATTTCGCTGTTTATCAGCGCTTGGGCAATCAAGCTGAACGAGATCCACAAAGTATTGGATTACAAGCAATTCGGGGAGGAGATATCGTGGGTGAACACAGCACGATTTTTTTTGGTCATGGTGAGCAAGTTGAAATCAAACATATTGCAACCAATCGTATGAATTTTGCTACGGGCGCTGTTCGCGCAGCAGTGTGGAGCATGACTCAACCATCTGGTTTATATGATATGCAAGATGTCATCCATTTTCATCCAGATTAGCATTTCAATGCCAACTCACTTTTAAATTTCCATCTAGAGCTTCCATTGAGAACTCAAGCCATTTAAATCTTTATGCCGGAATAACTTTAATAACTTAACGTGAGTTCGACGCAAGCACACCTTTAACTTATTGAAAAACAATAAATTTATGCGGAGTCTTGCTGAGTTTTCATCCATTTTTTGGATCAGCCTGCGGCTCGCCATACTTGTATCTTTTGTTTTGGCATGAGGAGCGAAGCTCCGCAAGGGCAACCATCTTGCGCAGCGGTATCGCTGCTCACCGCAAAACTCGTCAACCACCAGCAATACATATAATCAGTCGCAGAAACAATATCTTATAAAAGTAGTCCTGCCTCGAACAGTTGCGGATGACGTTTCTGAGTATCATATTTCATCAAGGATTTTTATCGAACTCAGGTTAACTTAGCAATAGTGAAAGAATATATTTCATTCAATATTGATGCAAAATATTTCACATAGAATTAAGATTCATATATAAAAATAGTTGTTGTCGTCCAAAGCTAGAGCGGTTTAAATTTAGTTGCGGTTTTTATGACCCATACATCAATTGTATAATTGAGCCAAATTCACATGAAAATGTTAAATGATCGTCAAAGCATTATTGCAAGTTATTTGCTTATGCTGATCTTTTTGTCTTTACTCATTCCACTACATTTACTCGCATCTTTTTTTGCAGGATTTGTTGTTTTTGAAATCATTAACAGTCTAGGCACGGTCACGGAAAAATATATTGATGGTCAACGAGCACGACTGACCATCAGTATTGTACTCGCGATCATTATTATTTCTCTGATTGTATTGAGCATCACTGGTCTTATCAGTTTTGTGCAACATGATTTGCAAGGTGCTGGAATCCATGCCATTAGCGATCAAGTAGATCAAACACTACAAAAACTGCAACTTGAAGTTGCCCAGTATTTCCCAAGTTTTATTCCCTATTCTTTAACTGAATTAAAAGACCAAACCTTTGATCTAATTAAAGATAATTTATCAACTTTAAAAAATACTGGAACTGGTTTTTTACATAACTTAGCCACGATGCTCATCGGGATGATTGTCGGAATACTGGTTTCATTAAATCGCCTACATCCGCAACCTGACCAACCTGCATTTAAACGAGCCATGATCACTCGGATTGAAAATCTTTCCAGCTCTTTTAAGAATGTAGTTTTTGCTCAATTTAAAATCTCATTGATTAATACTTTCTTATTTTTGCTGTTCTCACACCTACTGCTCCCTGCTTTTGGTGTACAGTTGCCCTTTGCCAATACATTAGTGATTCTGACATTTATTTTTGGGCTTATTCCAATCGTTGGGAACTTACTCTCCAATACGATTATTGTGATTGCAGGCTTGACCATTTCAGTATCCACAGCCGGTATTGCACTGCTCTATTTGATCTTTATTCATAAACTTGAATATTTTATCAATGCAAAAATTATTGGAACCAAAATCCATGCAGCATCGTGGGAAGTATTATTGGCAATGCTGGTTTTTGAATCTCTTTTCGGACTTGCAGGCTTAATTATTGCACCTGTTTTCTATGCTTATCTCAAACTTGAGCTTAAACAAGCTGAAATGATTTAAGTAGAATGCAAAGTAAAACCTCATTCATTCAAAAGACGCTTTAAAGCGTCTTTTTTACAGGTTTGATTTGGTCGTTTTCAAGCAATTATTCCCAAACAATCTCTTGCTTTTGTTGCGCCCAATTATCCAGAAATGGTGCATAACGGCTTTCAATCTTATTACGTTTAATCTTCATTGTCGGTGTGAGCAAATCATTTTCCATAGTCCATGGCTCATTGACAATCACAAAGAAACTCAGCTTTTCATGTGGCTCAAGCTCTTCGTTGATTGTCGTCCTTAAAGTTTTTAGTGTATTTTCAATATCATCTTTTTGTCCATTCTGCTTTAAATGAAGCCGTATATCCTCTGCCAACATGATAAAAGCAACAGGCTGTGGTTGGCTCGAACCACCCACACATACAGACTCAATTAAAGCATTGTTCCCCAATTTCTGTTCTGTCGGAACAGGCATGACATATTTTCCTTTAGAGGTTTTAAAAATGTCTTTAATCCGCCCTGTGATTTTTAAACGCCCTTGTTGATCAATTTCACCTAGATCACCAGTACGTAAAAATCCATCTGCAGTGATATCTTCTGCTGTCTTTTCTGGATTTTTATAATACCCCAACATGGTTCCTGGGCTTTTTACTAAAATTTCGCCATTTTCATCGATTTTACATTCTACCTTCGGTTGCACATGCCCAACATAGCCCATGGCAAACTGTCCTACTCGTGTGACATGCGAATAGCCACAGTTTTCAGTCATTCCATAGACTTCGAGCAATTCCAAGCCTAAATTCCTGTACCACATTAAGATATCAATCGGTAAAGGTGCTGCTGCTGTAAAAGCATAACGCACATGATTTAATCCCAATTTAGTTAATAATTTCTTTTTGAGTAAATTGCCTACAAGCGGAATTTTGAACAAAACTTTTTGGACATGTAGAGGAATTTTTTCATTAATTCCTAAATAAAATTTTGTCCAAAGCCGTGGAACTGAAAAGAATAAGGTAGGTTTAGCACGATTTAAATCTTCTATAAACGTTTCTAGCGAATTTGCAAAATAAACAGTGAATCCACACACCATCAACGAGGTTTCAATAAAAATACGTTCAGCCACATGAGCCAGTGGTAAATAAGATAATGCTCGGTCATTCTCATTGACTTGATAGATGGTTTTAAGTTCCCGTGCACCTGCCAAAATCGTTCCAAAGCTTTGCATTACCCCCTTGGGTGCACCGGTACTTCCCGAGGTATAGACGATGGTTGCCAATGTATTTTTATCTGGTAAAGCAGGGTCTTGCAGCGGTTCAGTCGTCTGAACAATCTCATTCCATGAGGGTGCATCATATTCAGGTGATAAATTTAGCGTGATACATGGCAAATCTTGTGGAATGACGGGTTTGACTTCATTCCAACTGTCTGCTTTGCCGTCAAGCTTTCCAATAAACAATAATTTTGCTTCGCTGTGATTAAGTACATAGGTCGCACCTTCAGCATTTAATGTCGGATAAAGTGGTACAGAAACATAGCCAGCCATCCAAATCGCTAAATCTGCCATGATCCAATTTGCGCTATTTTTTCCATAAATCGCAATCGCACTTTGTTCAGGTAATCCCAAGGATTGCAGGTAAGCAGCCATTCGTCGAACTTGTGATGCAACTTCAGACCATGTATAAGACACCACCTCCCCATTGGCAAGCGGCTGAACAAATGCCTGTTTTTGCGGTAAATGTTTTTCCCAGTGAAGTAAATAATGCACATGGGTATCATGAAACTCAACAAAATCCTTGTTTTCCATATCGTTTCTTCCATTTATTGTAAGTTTTTATCTCTGGTAGAGGCTTTCAGCTTTAAATCTGATTGATGAATATGTGAAAAAAATATTGGATGAAAAAGTGACAATGTACAAACAAACTTCAATCCATATTCAATCCTTGAAACGGAAAGCACTTTATTTTAATAGCATAAAATGAATTGAGATGTATATATAAATTCGCTAATTATTTACGGTTGATACTGGCTCAATCATAGCCCCCTACTCAAACATGATATCTCACTGATAAAATATCAGGTGCTACAATTAAGCTAGCACATTGTGTTTTAATTTTTTAGTCACAATCATACCAATCAATATGATTCACTTAATATAAATGAAATAAGCTTTGCTTTTTCTATCAGCCAATTTTACTTATCGTCGCTATCGCGGTTGGCGACATGGATGTCGCCGTCGGTCAAGGGCGATATGGATATCCCCTTTGACTGACGAAAGATTTTTGTTACTTTTCATCTCTGAAAAGTAAAGTATCGCCTACGCGAATCAATTTAAACTTTAGATGTAAAGCGTGGCATTGCAAACTTTATATCATCAAGCAATATATTGATTTTATCGGTCTAAAAATTATATTTACTGTATGATTTTTTAATAGACTCACTATATTATGCAAGTTTTCTTTAATGGTATCACTCAAAACAAAAACAGAATGTATTTACTTAAAACTTATTCACCAGCAAACAATTCATCAATGCATTGATCCTATAAATCTCCATGAATAGATACAAAAAAGCTCCCGAAGGAGCTTTTTTAATACAACAATTAGAAATCGAATTAAGGTTTAACCACGACCAATACTTGAATGGCTTCTGGTGTTACGGACAAGCCATCCAATAAAGCTAAACCTTCTTTCTGAAATTTCTGTAAACGTTGAATTTCATCAGTACGAATACTTGGATTAAATTGTTTTAAATAGCTCAAGCGATCAATTTCATATTGCCATTTACTACCGTAAATCTCTTTCGCTTGTTCTTTAAGTTGTGGTAATGCACCTTTTGCAATATCAAGCGCTTGAGCATAACGCTGCTCAATCACTTCACGACGAGCTTTAACCACTTGGCGACAGCTATTACTATCTAAATGATGCAAATACGGCTTAATGATTTCTGGATCAAGCTTCGCGGTAATGTCCTGACCTGTTTCAGTCAATAGAACACGAATCAATTGCGTCGGTAAACTTGATGGAAGATTCAAAGCTTTTGGTGCAATCACATCTACTTTAAACCAAACCTCTAACAAGATCGTCCCTTGTTTAAGCGCATTGGTTTTAAGAATTGCAACATTGGTACTGCCAAAAGATTGAGTACGAATGATTTCCATCACACTTTCAGTGAAAGGATGCTCCAGTGTTAAATATTGTGCATCTTCACGAATCTGTGCCTGATCACGATAGAATGTCGCAGTCATGCCTTCTTCATCAATATCCAAACCTTGCACTTGCATCTGGTCTGTCGGTTTGATGATGACAGTACCGTTACTTTGCTCATCGAAATCAATATTGGTCGATGCCATAAAACGCTTCATGAACATCGGCAATAAAGTGTTGTCATCATAGTCTTCTAATGCAGTGACAATCTCCTGCGCCACGATCGGACGGCATGAATTGTACTCTAACAGACGGTCACGACCATCTTGCAACTCTGCTTCAAGCGCTTGACGCTGTACATTGACCGCTTCAAGCAAGTCTTCGAAAGCCTGTCCTTTATCTGCCAATAAACATTCTTTTAAATCAACAATAAAGTTTTCTTGCAGCGTTTGCGCTGTTGGCGAAATATTACTGAAAATGTTGAGTGCTTCATTATACCAACGGAACATACGCTCTTGTGCAGTACCAATCAGATAAGGCACATGAATCTGAATACGATTTTCTTGTCCAATACGATCCAAACGTCCAATACGCTGCTCTAATACATCAGGATTTGCAGGCAAGTCGAAAAGTACCAGATCCGAAGCAAACTGGAAATTACGTCCTTCCGAACCAATTTCAGAACACAGTAAAATCTGTGCACCATAGGAATCTTCAGCAAAGTAAGCCGCAGCTTGGTCACGTTCCAACAAGGTCATACCTTCATGGAACATTGCTGTACGAATCCCTGCATGGATACGTAACGCATTTTCAAGCGCTTCAACGACTGGACCACTACGTGCAATCAACAACACTTTTTTATGCTTTAAATCTGAACGCAAACGCTCCATGAGCCATGTCACACGTGGATCAGTTTCCATCCACGCGCCATCAAGCTGTCCTTCTTCCGGCCACATTTGCTCACGTAATTTACCATCTTTAGACCAGTTCTCTGGTGCAGGCAAAGCTGCTGGCTGGCAATCACGTCCAGGAAAACCTTGAATCGCTTCTCGTGTATTACGGAATAAAATACGACCTGTACCATGACGATCTAAAAGTTCATGAATGGCACGGAAACGGTGTTCAGGTTGATCTTCAATTGGATGACCCAATAGTTTTTCAACTGCTGCCAAATGTTCAGCTTCAAGAGGCAAATCAGACATCAATACTTCAGCGATTTTCGCAGTATGATGATATTGCTCTTCTTCATCCAAGAAGCGATCAAGTGAACTAAAACGTTGTGGATCAAGTAAACGTAAACGCGCAAAATGGCTTTCTACACCTAACTGCTCAGGTGTTGCAGTAAGAAGCAATACACCTTCTGTCTTTTCAGCAAGCTCTTCAACCAAATCGTAACGATCGTTGCCACCCTCTTCCTCACTCCACATCAAGTGATGAGCTTCATCGACAACCAGCAAATCAAAACCTGCTTCAATCGCTTGTTCACGCAAGTCATCATGGTCGATCATCAAGTCTACAGAAGCAATAATACATTGTTCAGTCAAGAATGGATTGAGTTCAGGATCGTGTTCTTTGATCGAAGCTGTACGAGTCAAATCAAACAGTGAGAAATTTAAATTGAAACGGCGACGCATCTCAATCATCCACTGATATTGCAGTGAATCTGGCACCAAAATCAAAATACGTTCAGAACGACCTGTTTTAAGCTGTTGATGAATGATCAATCCCGCTTCAATAGTTTTTCCTAGACCAACTTCATCAGCCAATAACACACGTGGGGCAAAGCGTTTACCCACTTCATGTGCAATATAGAGTTGGTGAGGAATCAATCCAACTCGTGCGCCAACCAAGCCACGTAAAGGAGAGGTTTGCATATTGGCTTGCATCTGCATTGCCTCAATACGCAAGTCATACCATTCCTTATAATCAATTTGGCTTGCGAGTAAGCGCTCTAAAGGTTTTGATAGTTGAATTTGCGCACCAATACGCGTTTCATTCAATGCCTTTTTCTCTTGCTCACCATTGTCCAAGGTACGAATCACGTTATAACGAATCACACCATTGCGGTCATCAAAGGATTCGACAATCCATTTAATCCCTTCTTGATCTTGAACTTCATCATTAACATTGAAAACAATACGAGATAGAGGTGCATTATTACGTGCATAGACACGAGTTTCGTCACTTTTCGGAAAAAGAATACTGATTGAACGTTCATCGACATCAATCAATACACCTAAACCTAACTCAGTTTCTGTGTCCGATAACCAACGTTGACCTATAGCAAATTGTTGCAATTTTTCCACCTTTATCTCATGTTAGGGCTGAAACATGGTTGCTCAAATCAGGAGAATATTTGAACAAAGTTTACACCCATTACGCAATACTTTTTGACATAAAGCTCATTAAATTTTGAGCGACTTAATTTCAACTTAAAAATTTTGACTAAAACGGAACTGGACAATCAAATTGTACAAGCTCCTCTGTTTTAGGATGATGAAAACTGAGTTGTTGTGCATGTAGACATAATCTTGGCGTAAGCTGCTGCTGTTCTACGGTTGCATATAAAGTATCACCAATAATGGGATGACCTAAATATTGCATATGTACACGTAACTGATGTGACCGTCCTGTAATCGGTGTTAATTGCACCCGAGTTACAGCCTGTTCTTGAATATGAAAATGCTCGATTGCTTTCCAGTGTGTTAAAGCTGGCTTGTTATGTGCTGGATCTACAATATGTAAAGGAGGATGTTCGGGATCATACACCACAGGAACATCTACAGTACCCTCACCTGCTAAGGTTCCTGCAACAACGGCTTGATAAATTTTAGCGGTTTGGCGCTCTTGAAACTGCCGCGAAATGGTTTTCTGTCCCCATTTGCTTAACCCAAAAACTAAAATACCAGAAGTATCACGATCTAAACGATGAATGAGTAAAGTCTTGGCTTCGATTTCTAATAATCTATTGATCACACAATCTTGTAAATCTGCTGTTTTTCCAGGAACAGTGAGTATGCCTGCTGGCTTATCAATCACCATAAAATCATCATCAAGATGTATCAGGTGTTCGGTTAGAAAATTACTCAAAGTTCAGTTCCAATGATCACGCAAACAAGCAGGCAATTCTAAGAATCTTGGACTAAAAATACAATCAAAATTATCTGATTTATTCGATTATTCTAAAGAAACAATAATAAATCGTACAATTATGCAAAAATCATCTGAAATTCTTTAAAGCAATCATGCGTCAAGATACTTTTTGCCAATCTATTTGTCTCAAATACAGTAAAATCATTAAAAAAATAATTTTTAGCTTATTTTTTGGTAGCTTAAAATCTTAACACTGATTTTCTTAAATGCTATAAACAGAAGCATCGTTAGAAAAGAGTAAAGCATGAATAAATTCAATAATAAGTTTACATTGTCAATTTGCCTATTTTCTGCATTTGTAATGACAGGTTGTGCGACCTCTACCCTTCTAAAAAAAGATAATGGAGTTCGGACGCACAGTGTCAAACATGTTTTAACTTCGGACAATGTAGTCGCCTTTGGTAAACCCGCTTCTGGTCTTTCAGATCTCCCTGCTGACAGTATCGTCATTGCTGGGCAAAAAAATAATTATGTATTAACTCAAGGTGGTACACGATTTGCCAAAGTCATTACAGGGCTTGACCCAAAACTGATCCAAATTGATAGAGAACTTACCTTTTATTCAGCAAAGAATGATGGTGAGTTTGCAGGAACGCTTCCGTTGCGCTATATCAAACTTTCTGAAGATGTGACCAAGCAAGACCGTGAGTTTTTCATTGAAAATGGTGCGGAAGAATGTACAACCTCAAGTGACCAACGATTAAAAGCACAACGTTTCTGCTTTAATATTGCCTTGTCAGGTCGTATTTATCCACCTGCTTCAAACATTGCATCCCTAAAAGCATTAAGCAAACCCTATCAAGTCAGTATTTATACAACTGAACAGGTAACAGATTACTCAAAAGCAGGAAGTAAAACAGCAGATAAATTGGTGCTTTTCCCATTCGCAGTCGCTTTTGATGTCGTCACTTTACCGTTCCAAGCGATACATAAAATTTTTGATTGAACTTTATCATAAACCATAACTTTGATCGTGTTCTTGTAAGTGATAGGTCTGATAAAAAACTAAATTTTCGTTCTCAGTGAAAATTTAGTTTTTTGTGGCTGGCAAAATTCTATAAAAACCACACTAAAATTTGAGCTTTACACATAGCAATCCAGATGCACTCCCCCCCAATTTAATATATTTTTCAAAACGTGGCTGGCTCAAATAAACCAATTTAACACTTGAGCTTCGAGTCAACTCCAATCTTAGAATCAAATTTAACTCAATCAACAAAGAGGTTGTTTTATGCAGATTCTATATAGCAAAGGGTACATGCGATTAAGCATAAGTTTTATTTTATTGGCGCTGTTAATCACGACTTCCATCATGCCCACTAAACATGTTCGTATAGAAACCAAAATCGTGATCAATAAGCCCATTGAACAGGTGTGGGCACAATTTAAATGTGTTGATGCTTATTCAAAATGGAATACTTTATTCAATATAGAAAAATTCCCAACACAAGTTGGACAACAGATCAAGGTTGATTTATACGATGAGAATGGAAAAGTAAAAATTCAAATGCAACCCGTTGTGCTCAGCTTAGAAAACTATCATCTTGAATGGGAAGGAAAATTGTATGTCAATGGATTGTTTAATGGTCGTCATCAATTCATTTTTCAGTCATTGGATGAGAATACAACTGAACTTATTCAAGCTGAAGATTTCAAAGGGCTGCTTATTCCATTTTTAAATCGAGCGGTCATTCAACCAACATTACTCAATTTCAGAAAAATGAATGTATCATTTAAGACTTATGTTGAAACTTATAACTTAGATTCAAATCCATGTTCAGACACTGTTAACGAGAAAAAATAAAATGAATATTAGTCAATTTTCAAAAAAGCATGGCGTATCTCCGGATACGCTACGCTTTTACGAGGAATTAAAAATACTTGTCCCAGATCGATTGAAAAATGGTTATAGAAACTATCAAGCGCATCATGAACAGCAGATCAAATCTATTATTGCGCTAAAAAGTATTGGTTTTAGCTTAATAGAAATCAAACATATCCTTGAGTTAAGTCAACAGCCAGCATCTGAAAACTGCAATATACTTTCCAACCAACTCATTGATGAAAAACAAGCTTTGATTCACCAACAAATACAATTGCTCGAATATGGAAAAAACACCTTGGATCATCTCAAACAATATATCAAGGAGAATAGCTTTATTGAAAATCAGCACAATATTGAAGAAATGATCGAAAACTTATATCAGTTGAGTAAACAGGCGAAAGCGCAATAATGTCATCATGTAAACACTTAACTTTTGCTAAAAACAAAGCATCAGTTAAAAGATTGACTATATTTACAGTCAAACCGCCTGATTATTCATACACGTGATTCGATTTCAATCATACATATCCGATACGCTTTATACTTTTATACAAATTATTAGAAGCTTTTAGAGATTCATTTATTTTTACTTTTGAATAGTCGATGATCTTTCTATCATGAGATGAAATGGATGTTGTCATGTTAAGCGGGTGTATATGAGCAAAAACCAAGCACCGCTTTGGTTGCAGCGCAAGACTACCGTTAAACAAAAATTGCTTGAGCAAAGTAAAGCATCGCATCGTATCGCCTACGTAAAACGATTTAAACTTTAGAAGCAAACGGTGGCAATGAAAGTTTTTATAGGATTAAACAATAAATTCATCGCATTGATTCTATTGATTAAGAGAAATATATTTTACCCTATGAATTTCTTAACAGATTGAATATATGACTATCCATCTAGATTGAATGATGAAATCTACATAACAACCGCAACTCATCTCAGTTTTATTGAAAATGTGGATTCATGCTATTTGCAACAATTAATTACAACGCTTTGGATACTTTGCTTTGGCAAAAAATTAAATACGTTTCTATCCATTAAAGATAAATATTTGTTTCAATATGGATTAAAGTCAGTAAATAATTTTTGAAGAAGCATAAAATCAGAGACAAAACTGATTGAAATCGGATATATTTTCACCAAACCTGAGCCATTTGGTAAAAGTTTAAACAAATTCACAAAGTACCTGTTGTAAAAAACAACAGATTCTTTATAATTCACTCAAACAGACAAGTCTGTCTATTTAGCTGAAATAAAACCGAATGACATGTGCATTCAGAGGGTAAAAGAAATAAATATAAGAAGACGCTTAAGCATCTCATCATCTTAACGTTGATTGTGAATGCAATAAGCGTTAAGTACATAAGAAACTTATCAGCAAAGCGCGATAGCATAAAGTTATCGCGCTTTTTTATTTTAATATTCGACAGTGAAGCTTGAACATAAATTTATGCATAAGCTTCAATTCGACATAAACTGTCCTGCGAATATTCAATATTAAGAAGCGACTGCCAATTCCATTTGGATCAAAGTTTCTACTCTTTTCCAATAATCATCTAAACTCACTTGCTTGGGATCAATCTGAGCTTGAATCGTCATTCCATCAAGGATACTCGACAAAAAACCTGCCATTTGAACATCTTGTTTTATGCCTAAATGACGTAGAGCATGACTCAAATGCCCTTTTAACCATTCCTTATAATCAATTGCTGGTTGCAATGATGAAGGATATATTTTTGAAATTTCTTCAACCGCTTTTTGGAACATACAACCATTAAAATCTGCTGAATGAAACCAAGCGTTGTACCACACAAAAATAGCTCTAATATGAGATAAATAATCGTCAGGATCACACTCGGCTATTGCAGCACCTAGGGATTGTTGCAAATTATGATTTCTAGTCACTAAACACTCTTCAATCAATTTCGCTTTAGATGGGAAATACTTATAAAACGTCATTTTTGCAACGCCAGACTCACTAATAATCCGGTCTATACCAATAGAATTATAGCTATAAGAATTAAAGAGTTTCAGCGCTGTATTAATGATGTCCTCTTTTTTTGACATTTATTTTTACCCAACGTATAAAAATTTAAGATTAAAATTAAGGCATTAGCTTATAAGAGCAGCACATATATAGGCGTTACTTCACGATATGATAGGAATTATATCTTAAATTTGCAACAACATAGATTTTTTGCACAAAACAATCTTGAACAAAGGACAAGTGTCTGAAATATAAAATATTAAAATTGAGTTAATACTAGCAAATTAATTTATTTTTGACTATGATAAAAACGGTAAAATTAAAATTTCAATGCAGCATATGAACATATTCTCTTTTACGCAATCAGAACATACTCGTCTTGAGTTGCTGCAGTTCATCCAAAATTCTTTAAAACCTGAAATATGGCAACAAAATACTCAAGCTGTAAATCATCTCAAGCGACTGACACAACAACATCCTCTATTTAAACATCCAATATTAGAGCAACTTCATCAATGCCAATTTAGTTTGGATCAATTAAAATTTATCCATATCAATTATTTTACTGCTATCGTTAAAAATTTTACTGATGCTTTGAGCATGGTAATCTACCAAGCGTACAAGTTGGAACAAAACTCAAATATCTTAGAAGAAAATAGAATCGCATCAAAAATTTATGCACGTTACTTGCTGTCGCTCAACTTAATTGATGAATTGGGTTTCAATACCCATCAACTTGAACAAAGTTCAGCTGCTAAATCTCATCTGGTGTATTTCTTAAAATTAATGCAGCAGTTAGACCTAGAACCATTAGATCAAAGTAAAACTCAAATCGAAGCATATGCACTCGCCGAGTATATACAAAAACATTTGTCCTCTTATGCTGACCTTCTGCTGATTTTGGCGTGCACAGAACTACAGGTGATCAAATTTAGTGAAGCATTGCGAAACAATATGGCGATTTATAATAGCATCTATATCGAGGGCTACTATGCATGTCATGGTCTGGCTGACCAGGAGGCTTCAACACTCGCCAATGATGACAATCATCAAGATGATATTTGGACATTGCTTGCACAATGCTACTCATCAGAAAATCAACAACATCTACAGCAAATTCAGTCTGAATATTTAGCTCTGTGGAATAATTTTTGGAGCAAAATGAAAATTTGTACTGCAACAATTTAATGTTTTTCATCAGCCAAATTTTATCTAACATGTTTAATTGGCATCATTTGCTGGCACTGCGATCATATTTTGCGGTATGGCGCCATGAATACCAACGATATTAAGGATGAGCAGGATATTTCTTTAAAACGACAGCAGTAAAATCAAAGTGAGGCTTTATTAGCAAAACTTGCACTATTACGATTGAGTAAAAATTTCTCAGTCGATATTCCTTCAGAATCCCACCTCAACCAAAACAAAAATCATCAATATTTTTCACTTCGATCCACGTTTCTCAATCAAGATGCGCTTTTCATACATATCCGAGTCGAAGTTCTTATATCCCCCATCCCCCTATACTTTAATTTAACGCGACTCTAAAGCTGGTTGTGAGGCAGTATTTTGTTTACGTTCTTGATTCGCTTTTTTAATCACCTGATATCCACCTGTTAACCCTAAAGTTGCCATAATCACTGCGACAATCAAATCAGGGAACATACTTCCCGTACCAAATACACCGATTGCAGCAAAAATTACCGCGACATTCCCAATCGCATCATTGCGGCTACACAACCAAACAGATTGCATGTTTGAGTCCCCATCTCTAAATGCATAAAGCACAACTGCTGAAATCACATTGGCAATAAGTGCAAGGACACCAATAACGCCCATTGTGATTGCTTCGGGCGGAATCCCCTGTATATATGCATAAATAGTTTTTGCAATTACCACAAATCCAAAAATTGCCATGATTGCGCCTTTAAATAATGCAACCGTTGCCCGCCAATACAAACTTGCCCCTAAAACAGCCAAAGAAACTGCATAATTGACAGCATCACCAAAGAAGTCGAGTGAATCAGCCCATAGTGCTGAAGAGTGTGCATAAGCACCACCAATCAGCTCGACAAAAAACATGGCAAGATTGATAAATAAAGCAATCCACAAAGCCGTTCTAAACTTACTATTCGGTTTTTGTGGTGCAGGTTCATGACTACATGTACATGCCATGACAGATCTCCTGAGTGAAATATCAGTTGTTGATTTGTCTTTGCACAAGCAACCTCATGATCTTTTTTTAATGTAATTGCAAGAGCGGTATAGACAATAATCAAATTAAGCTATACTGCTATTTAAAACTATGGAGTAAGTCCAAGGTCAAGCAAAAAATAGAGGAATAATCATGCAGCAGTATTTAATCAGTGATCTTGCAAAAAAAACTCAGCTTTCAACTGATACTGTACGTTTTTATGAAAAAAAACAGCTCATTCAGTCCAGCTATCGCGCAGAAAACAATTATAAATACTATGATGAAGATTGCTTAAAACGACTGATTTTTATCAAACGCTGTCGTTCATTGGACATGACCTTACATGAAATTACCCAACTTTTAGAACAAATTCAGCATCCTGAACAGGATTGTAAAGTGATCGATCAGTTGATCGAAGAACATATTCAACATGTCGAAACGCGTATTCATGAATTGCAAAATTTTAAATCTCAATTACAACAATTACGTCAGTCCTGCTCATTAAATACCACCATTGATCACTGTCAAATCATCAAAAAACTAGAAGCCTCAGAATAATTGATTTACTCCGATTATTCGCTCAGTCCCATGTTTCATTGAGTTCTGGTTTATTGAATTTTTTGAAATACTGTTTTATGTAATTTCAACGATACCCCGACCAATAAAATCAGAACTGGAACTTCTACCAATGGACCAATGATCGTTGTAAAGGCAACAGGCGATGCCAAACCAAAGGTGGCAATCGCAACCGCTAGCGCTAATTCAAAATTATTGCCTGCAGCCGTAAATGAAATAGCCGTTGTTTTGGCATAATCATTTCCTATCCATTTACTCATAAAAAAGCTTAGGAAAAACATCAGTACAAAATACAGAACCAATGGAATCGCAATCCGCAATACATCTAAAGGAAGACTAATCACATCAGCGCCTTTTAAGCTGAACATTGCCACAATGGTAAACAATAATGCCAGTAAACTGATTGGGCTGATTTTAGGGATGAAAATATTTGTATACCAATCCAACCCCTTCATTTTGACCAGTATCGCACGGCTCAAAAAACCCAAAAGAAATGGAATGCCCAAATAGACTAAAACAGCATGAGTAATGGTCCAAAAACCGACGTCAATGAATTTAGCTTCTACACCAAAATACGGAGGTAAAATACCTAGAAACAACCAAGCATAGCTACTAAAAAAAAGAATTTGAAAAATGCTATTGAAAGCAACCAAAGCCGCAACGTACTGATTATCACCGCCAGCCAAATTATTCCATACCAACACCATGGCAATACAGCGCGCCAGTCCAATCAGGATCAAACCCGTCATATATTCAGGATACTGATGTAAAAAAATAATGGCTAAAACAAACATCAAACACGGTGCAATCAACCAATTTTGCAATAAAGATAAAAGCAGTGTTCGCTTGTCCTTAAATACCTGTGGTAGCGTTTTATAATCCACTTTGGCAAGTGGTGGGTACATCATTAAAATGAGACCCATCGCAATCGGAATATTGACTGAATCTAAACTTAAATGATTTAAATTTGTCGATACCTGCGGGAAAAATATGCCAATAGCAATTCCGAATGCCATAGCCATAAAAATCCATAATGTCAGATGTCGATCAAGAAAAGACATTTTCGAAGTCTGCTGGGTAAAACGCATCATGATTTACTCACAACAATGACTAATATTCATCAGACCTGAATGTTTTTCTATCAGGTTGTGATTTGCCAAGGTGATAATATTTAATATTTCATTCGCCCAATCAGGAAGTTCAGGATTCAATCGGTAATACACCCATTGCCCTTTTCGTTGATCCAATACAATTGATAGATTTCTCAACAAAGCCAAGTGTCTTGAAATCTTAGGTTGACTTAAATTCAAGACCTCTGTGATTTCACATACACAAACACTGTCTTTTGCCACCAACATTTTTAAAATATCTAGACGTGTCGGGTCAGATAAGCATTTAAAGAAATCTGTTTGATGCATAACGATTGCTCAATTTATTCATTCACCATATTCAGTATTGCGAATATACGCATATCCATATATAAATACAAGATCACAAATCACTATGGCGCCTTAAAATCTATGTCATCTCAAATTAAAATTTATCACAATCCTGACTGTGGGACTTCCCGCAATACTCTTGCACTGATTCGAAATGCGGGAATAGAGCCAGAAATCATTGAGTATTTAAATCATCCACCCAGCAAACAACAGTTGATTCAGCTCATCCAACAATCGGGTTTATCTATCAAAGATGTACTACGTAAAAATGTTGAAGTTTACACAGTTTTAAATTTAGAACGGCAACAATACAATGATGATCAGCTCATAGAGCTCATGCTGCAACACCCTATTCTGATTAATCGTCCTTTCGTCGTCACTGAATTAGGTGTTCGTTTATGCCGTCCTTCTGAAATGGTTTTAGATATATTATCTGCTCCACAATTACATCCATTTTCTAAAGAAGATGGTGAAATTATTATCAATCAAGCATTAAAAAGAGTGAAATAATTCTTATCGACGTGCATAAAAGAAATATAAATTAAACATAAATCATTGAATTAATTTATTTTTAACTGTAAATCAACCTAATAATCCTGAGTGTTTTACTAGGTTGAATCTTATTTTTAAACCCTTACAATAAAACCATATTTTTAGTATGCCTTTAGATTTTTATGCGCATCTCTCACATTACAGAACTTCTCTCTCCAGCAGGTTCACTGAAAAATATGCGTTATGCATTTGCCTACGGTGCAGATGCTGTATATGCAGGTCAACCTCGCTATAGTTTAAGAGTTCGTAATAATGAATTTGATCATGCCAATTTAAAAATTGGAATTTCCGAAGCACATGCGTTGGGTAAAAAATTTTATGTTGTGGTCAATATCCAACCGCATAATGCTAAATTAAAAAACTTCATTCGCGACCTTACACCTGTCATTGAAATGCAACCTGACGCGCTCATCATGTCGGATCCAGGCTTGATTATGATGGTTCGAGAGAACTTTCCACAGATGCCGATTCATCTATCTGTACAAGCAAATGCAGTCAATTGGGCAACAGTGAAGTTTTGGAAAAATATGGGACTCACTCGTGTGATTTTGTCACGTGAGTTATCTATCGAAGAAATTGAGGAAATTAAGCAGAATGTACCCGATATGGAAATTGAAGTTTTCGTACATGGTGCACTCTGTATGGCTTATTCCGGTCGTTGCTTACTTTCAGGCTATATGAATAAACGTGATGCAAATCAAGGCGCTTGCACCAATGCATGTCGCTGGGAGTACAATATTCACGAAGCAGCAGAAGATGCATCTGGGGATGTCATTCCAGTCCAATCACTGGAGACAGCATCAGTATGTTGCAACAATAAAGATGCCGACGAGCAACACGCCATACAACAACATCAATTTGGCGAGCCGGTTTTATTACAACGTCATGAAGAAGATATGTTTGCTGCTGAAGAAGATCAGCATGGCACCTACTTCATGAATTCTAAAGACTTACGTGCCGTTCAACATGTAGATCGCTTAACCAAGATGGGCATCCATTCTTTAAAAATTGAAGGACGCACCAAATCTTACTTTTATTGCGCAAGAACGGCGCAAATCTATCGTAAAGCGATTGATGATGCACAACTGGGTAAACCGTTTGACTGGGCGTTGATGACACAACTCGAAGGTTTAGCAAATCGTGGTTATACCGAAGGTTTTTTACGCCGACATGTGCATGCTGAATATCAAAATTATGAAACGGGCTCATCTCGTTTTAACCATCAACAATTTGTGGGCGAAGTGCTAGAAAGAAATGAGGATTACATCAAAATTGATGTAAAAAATCGCTTTGTAGTCGGAGACTCGCTGGAGCTGATGACAACATCGGGCAATATCACCTTTACCCTTAATCAGATATTGGACAAAAAGAGACAGCCTATTGTGGATGCAAAAGGATCTGGGCATATTGTCGAAATCCCAATCCCTGCGGATGTTGATATGCAATATGCTTTATTAATTAGAAACTTACCTAATTCAACTGCTGATATTTCAGCATCATCATTGGCTTACCAAGCAGTATAGGATATCAAAATGGCTTTAATGATTACTGATAAATGCATCAATTGTGATATGTGTGTTGCAGAGTGTCCCAATCAAGCAATTTTTGAAGGTCAGGATATTTATGAAATCGATAGCGAACGTTGTACAGAATGCGTTGGATTTTATGATCGCCAAACTTGTGTAGATGTTTGTCCTATTGAATGCATCGTTCAAAATCCTGAGCACATTGAAAGCCAAGCGCAATTGTTAAATCGTTTTCATTATCTAAGTTTCTTTGGATAGAAAGTTTTTTTAACAAGTGCTGATCTTGGAACGTATTTTGCTTTATTAATATATCAGCAAATAACAAAAACAATAAACAACATGGAATTGGGCAGTGGCAGCGCAGCTCATTAACAGGGTAAAACAATAAAATTAAGGAGAAGCCAAAGTGTATTTGGGGAACACTTTGGCTTTTTCTTATTGAATTAGTCCAAATAATCCTGTGAAAATTTCTCTCTGCACCATCTTTTGACCTCTTCAACAACAAAATCTGCGTTAGGCAATGTCAATAAATAATAGTTCCATGCTGTTTCAATATGTTCAGAAACAATTTTCATACGTCCGTGCTTTAAGTCATTGGCAATTGCGGTACGACTTAATAATGCCACACCCTGCCCTGACAATACCGCCTGAATTGCATGGCTTTCCTGCGTATAAAACACTTGTGGTTGTCCTGCATGTATATGCAAACCTTGTTTTTCAAACCATTTTTGCCAATTAACACGATTGGGGCAATATTCATCTCCCCAAGTGAAGTGAATCAATGGTACGCTTGACCAATCCATTGATTCTATATCTAAAGAAGCATACCCAACAGCAACATATTCATCCGTTGCAAGAAATTCAGCATTAACATGTTGATAGCCTCCAGAACCATAACGAATCGCTAAATCATATAAACCAGAAGCCATATTGACCAAATCATAACTTGCATGCACCCGAAACATAATATTGGGGAAACGCTGTTGCAATTCGGGCAAATGCGGAATGATCCACTCACTTGCAAAAGATGGTGTCGTTGTGATGGTGAAAAGTCGTTGTTTATGCTGTTCAAGTTGATGTAAAGCAAATTGAATCTGTTCAAATCCAGACCGCACATGCTTCAACAAATAAGCCCCTTCAGGTGTCAGCGTAATTGATCTTGTACGTCGTTCAAACAATTGTAAATTCAATTGCTGTTCTAGCTTTTTGATGCGATGGCTTAAAGCCGTTGGCGTTAAAAAGAGCTGATCTGCTGCTTTCTTAAAGCTCAGTTCTTCTGCGACATATTGAAAAGCCAACAATTGTTCGAGTGTATTGTGTAAAGCCATGAAATCACATGCATGGATGAATTAAATTCATTTATAACATGTATTTTTATCGTTTGTCGTTTTTTTCAAATTAAATAAAAATCATAATGAATACATCAACAACAGCGTATTAATATGACGAATATACTTAAAATAGACACCAGTTTAAGAAGTGGTATTTCTGGAACACACCCACATGGTTCTTTAAGCAGACGTTTGACGGAATTATTTATTCAACAATGGCGTGAAAATGATTCATCTATTGATGTTAAGTATCGTGATTTAGGACAAAATCCCATACCTTATATTGATGAAGAATGGATCATTTCAGAATTCGGCTATGCAGAATCCGAAGAAAAAGCACAACAACGCTTAAAACTCAGTGATGAACTGATTGAAGAAATACAATGGGCGGATGTAATTGTACTGGGCGTACCCATGTATAACTTTGGACCTCCTGCTCATCTAAAAGCCTATATTGATCATCTTGTGCGTATGAATAAAACCTATTCTTTTGATATCACCCAAGCACAGCCATATTCAGGTCTGATTGATGATCAAAAAAATCTAGTACTTCTTTCTGCTCGTGGTGGACATGATTTTGATTCAGCTGATGCGCCTTTTGCCAACCATGTAGAGCCTGCTATAAAAACTGCATTTAATTTTATCGGGATCAAAAAAATTCATGAAATCGCCATTGAACATCAGGAAACTGGTGGCACGTTGCTAGAAAACTCTATCCTTGCTGCTGAAGAAAAAACCCGAACACTCGTTAGAAATCTACAGACAAAAACAACCCCATAAATTCATTCAACATTTATGACAAAAAAAGGAATTGAGCTGTTAGCAACTCAATTCCTATCAAGGGTAAAGCCATCAGTTTAACAGTGCTAAAGTCAGTATCATCGAGACTATGCTGACTTTACACTTCAACAGTGTTCAAGTCATTATTGACCTGAACGAATAATATAATCAAATGCAGATAAAGAAGCTTTTGCACCTTCACCAGCGGCAATGATGATTTGTTTATAAGGTACGGTTGTACAGTCACCTGCAGCAAAGACACCTTTCACATTGGTTTCATTGCGATCATTCACCACAATTTCATTTCGATTAGAAAGTTCTACAGCAGTTTCTTTTAGGAAATCTGTATTTGGTAATAAGCCAATTTGTACAAAGATTCCTGCAAGTTCAAGGGTATGAAGTTCATCAGTGGCACGATCTTTATATTTCAAGCCTGTCACGACAGAACCATCACCAATCACCTCCGTAGAAAGTGCATTCATGATCACTGTAGTATTTGGCAAGCTATTGAGCTTATCTTGAAGTACTTGGTCAGCACGTAGTTTAGTATCAAACTCGATCAAGGTAACATGCTCAACAATACCAGCAAGGTCAATCGCTGCTTCCACACCAGAGTTACCACCACCAATCACAGCAACTTTTTTGCCTTTAAATAACGGGCCATCACAATGTGGGCAGTATGCAACACCGCGTGTTTTATACTCTTTCTCGCCAGGTACATTCATTTCTCTCCAACGTGCACCTGTTGACAAGATGACTGTTTTTGATTCAAGTTTTGCACCATTTTCCAGTTCAACTTCAACCAAACCATTGGTTGTTTGATCCGCACCTACAATGTTTTTTACTTTTTGTAAGTTCATAATGTCCACACCGTACTCACGTACATGTGCTTCCATATCAGAACCAAACTTTGGACCTTGAGTTTTCTGTACAGAGATAAAGTTCTCAATATCCATGGTATCCATCACTTGACCGCCAAAACGCTCAGAGACAATACCTGTACGAATCCCTTTACGTGCAGCATATACCGCAGATGTTGCACCAGCAGGTCCACCACCAATCACCAATACATCAAACGCGTCTTTAGCATTCAGCTTTTCAGCATCTTTAGCCGCAGCACCGCTGTCTAATTTCGCAACGATTTCTTCCAAAGTCATACGACCTTGACCAATATGTTCGCCATTTTGGAAAACCATCGGGACAGCTAAAATTTTGCGTTCTTCAACTTCATCTTGGAAGAATGCACCATCAATCATGGTTGCAGTCGTACCAGGGTTATTAATCGCGATTAAGTTCAATGCTTGAACAACATCTGGACAGTTATGGCAACTTAAAGAAACAAACACTTCAAAGTTTGCTGTAAGGTTCAAGCCTTTCACTTGCGCCAAAACTTCATCAGAAACTTTTGGTGCATAACCAGAAACTTGTAACAAAGCCAAGATCAGTGAAGTGAACTCATGTCCCATTGGCAAACCAGCGAAGAATACACGTGGTTGCTCACCTACTTTTGCGATACCAAAGCTAGGTTTACGCTCATTTTGACCATCAAAACGTGCTGTGACTTGATCTGAAAGTGCCGCAATTTCTGTTACCAACTCTTTAATTTTATCTGATTTCTCAGAACCATTTAAAGAAGCAACAATTTCAATTGGGCTTTCAAGACGCTCTAACAAAGTTTTTAATTGAGCAGAAGTATTTGTATCTAACATGCTAACAATCTCCAAGGGAGTAAATTTCTTTCGTTGAATGTATATTACGTCTATTTAAAAAATAGATAAAACAGTTTGTTTTCATTAAATCAATCGGTTTTTTAGTTTAACCTTTCTCTGTTTAATATGCATCATTGCTTCCCCCCCTTATCATACTTAAATTTTTAAATTCCTTTTCTATATCGGGGCATTGTCGATAAAATCAATCGAAATCATTGCAACCTTGAAACTTAAAATTAAATTAATTTTCAATAAAAATAATATTTCTTCGACCATCTTTCTACAAAAAAACGTGCGCGACGATTGCACAAAGTTTTAAGCTAAATTGATGTTGTCGTTTCTCCTATTAAGTACAACAACGTGTACTTAATCACAATTTCTAAATACATCAGTGATGAGGTAAAACAATGAAAATAGAGTTCGTATTCGATATCGTCTATCCAATGAGCTATGTTGCGTTTGAAAAACTTAAACAGCATTGGAATCAGCCTACGGCGAAAAAAATCGAATTATTACCTGTGCAAGTTTTACCAGAAATTCCTGAACAAGGCCTCGATATTTACCAATATTTGACTGAAAAATACGGAACTAAAGAGGCAAATCGTAAACTCGATATGGCAAAATTTGCAGCATATAGTCAAGACTTAACCGTTGATATTGAACATATGAAACGTATGCCCAATAGTCGCTTGGCGCATCAGGCAATTTTAGCTTTGGATAATGTCTTTGATCAGTTTGCTTTAACCCAAGCTTTATTTCACGCTATTTTTGCGCATGGTAAAGACATTGCTAATCCTGAAGTGCTGAAACAAGTCATTGAAGGTATGGGGCTGGAGGGCAATAAAGTACTACGTTCAATTCAGCATAAAGAAGTTGCGGATAAACAGGCTGAAATTACCCATTATGTACAGAGCTTTGGTAAGCACCCAACCCCTTACTATTTAGTTGATGGTGAAATTTGGGATAAAACTTTCGATACACTTGAACTCAAGGAACTCATTACCCAACGAGCAAAAGACGTAGCTTAGTCAATATTCCAATCAAATCATAAAAAGCACTTTTCATCAAAGTAAAAAGTGCTTTTTATTCACTTGAAATCCGGGATATCACAGTTACAACATTAACTCATCCGATGACCGATCCGCTGTAAACGTTTGCTCATCCGGTAAGCAATCAAATAGAAGAATAACCCTAACACTAAGCCAATTGCACCAATTCCCCATAACATCTTTTCGACAATATTAGACCAAAAATTTGCACGATTCACTTGAACTTCAACGCCTTTGGCAAGTGGTGAAACCGCTTGATCAAATACTTGATGTTGAATCGTCCATAACTGTTCTGGCTTAAATCCATATTCTAAGAATTGAGGATCGCCTTGCTCTGCTTTGATGAGCTTTTCTGCATAGACTGTTGCAACCACTTGATCTACAGGTTTGTGCATTAATGCTGTCTGTGCCAATAAATAATTTTGTACAGGCTCTGGCAATTCAGATTTATTGAGATATCGGTAAATATTACTGTGTTGAATATTTTGATCATAACGAACAAAAGCTTTAAGTTCTTTGTCACCCTCATCTTTTAGATCATATTGTACATAGGTCAAACCTGACCATATCACAATAAAAGCGATGAGCCATGCAACAAATTTGAGTATAAATGACTGAAAACGAACCAAGAAAAATCGTAACTTTTTAAGTAATTTAATGACAAAAAATGCCCCAATAAAAGAAACGATCAATTTTAAAATTAACCAACCCAACCATGAAAAAGCGTTCATCAAATAATCAGGTTGATAAATTGCGTCTCTTAATTGCTGATCAACCATATAAGGCAAATGCAATTGATGCACATGTTGAGCCACCCCAAACATGTTAAAGACCCATTCCTGCTGAAAAAATAAAGAAATCAAACTTGCTACACCAACAGCAGACAGTACCACTGCTGCTGCCGTGAGATTCCACTTACGGCGTTGCAACATTTTTAATCCATGTTCTATTTGCTGAATATCTACAGCATGTTGATTTTTTTCAGTCAAGTATTACACCTTTATTCAAGACATCAATGAGCACATTTAAGATTGATTTCAAGATTGCTGCGCAGTATTGTCCAAGACTAACTGCTGTAAGTTCGACTGCAAAGCTTTGATTCGGGTTGAAGCCTCTTCACGCTTTTGCATGCCCTCTTTTTGGATCTGAATCACATCATTCACTGTTTTAATGAGGGTATTTTGAACATGTTCAAGTGTTTCAATATCAATCACTGAACGTTGATTGGCTTTGGCTGTATCTACTGAATTTTGATGGAGCAAATCGGCATTGCGTTTTAACAGCTCATTGGTCGCGTCATCAATCGTATTGGCAAGTTGTACGCTGTTGCGTTGTTCATTTAAAGAAATCGCTAAACTAATTTGGTTTTTCCATGCTGGTAATGTGATGTTTTTAATGGCATAGAATTTATCAACCAACATCATATTATTTGACTGAATGATTCGAATCATTGGCAAAGTTTGCATCGCAGATTGTTGCAAAACTTGCAAATCACTGACTCTTTTTTCTAAATTATTGGCTAAATGATTGAGGTCATAAACACGTTGATTGGTTTTTTGATCTTGTTCTTGTGCAGATAAAGAAGCAATCTCTTGTTGTACCTCTTGTTGCTTAATCCGCCCAGCTGCAATATAAATCCCCAATTGACGATATTCTTCCTGTACACCGTTAAACATACGGTCCAAGGTATCTACACGTGCTTTTAAACCCGTTTGCGAAGTTTCAATTTCTTTAACCAGTGAATCAATTTGTTCTTTGGTGGTATTAAAATGTTGGTCAAAACTTTGTTTTGCGCCTTTAAACTTATTTAAAAGACTGCCAATAAATCCTGAACTTTTTGATTGGTTCAAAATACTCGATGTGTTGAGCTGTTGTGCAACTTGTACCACTTCATTCAACTTTTGCCCAGTCACATCGAGGTCTTTATTTTTAACCAGATTCAATAATTCATCAGTAT
The DNA here is from genome assembly GCF_000368925.1 of Acinetobacter bereziniae LMG 1003 = CIP 70.12. Classification (GTDB taxonomy): domain Bacteria; phylum Pseudomonadota; class Gammaproteobacteria; order Pseudomonadales; family Moraxellaceae; genus Acinetobacter; species Acinetobacter bereziniae. The sequence goes on from NZ_KB849755.1 coordinate 676,245, forward strand.
AAGAGGAGGTCTTGCTTGCAATATTTTTTCCATACTCAGCAACTGCTGCATGGTTAATATTTGCCAAGTCTTTATGGGCATTAACAACCTCATTAAAATCCTCTGTATTTAAACCAATCTCTTTGAGATTCAATTGTTCAAATTTTTGGATTTCTAGTGGAGAATTTGATTCTGTTGTTTTTGCTGTCATAGAATCTGCTTGTGTTGTTAATGGTTGCTGATTCGAATCGCTCATAGATCTACCCTATTTATTTTCTAATGATTTCTTTAAAGATTGAATTAATTTATCACGACTTTTATCAAGTTCTTCAGTCGTCACCAAAGAATTTTGTGCACTGCTCTGTTTTACATGATACTGCCATGCAGGAATTAAGACGTGTTGCGCTTCATTAAAACGATCCAATAATGTTAAGGAAAGTTGTTGCGTTAACTGCATCTGTGCCAATGCAATATCATTACTGGCTTGTAAAGTCTGTAAAGTGTTGATCTTTTTTGACAAACGCTCGGAAAAATTATCCAAAGGATGACGTTGTTGCACAAACACAGGATATTCATCTAAAAATTCCTGTGCTGCACGAATATATTTTGCCATTTGCTCTCTTAGACCATTGGCTTGTTGAAAACGAGATTCTGACTTTTGAATTTCAACTTGCAATCGTTGGCTTAATTGTTTGGCTTCATCAATTGAGCTCTCTAAATCTCTTAAATACTTTACTTGACCAACACTAAACTCTAAATCTAAGCCCAACCATTTTTGTATGGCATTGAATTTTCTTTGGTTCAACTTTTTCTTTGATGCTGATAACTGTTCAATAATTTGCGCAATAATTTGACTTAACTTTTGTGTCAAACTCGGATCAATACTTTTTAACAGTACCGACTGTGCTTGGATTAATTGATCCGCATACAAATTGAGTCGGGTTTGATTATCCAACAATGGAACGAGGTCATTACGTTTAATTGAAAGCAATTCATCAGCATTACAAGAAATCTGTTCAAGTGGAGTCAGTACAGTAAATTGTTTCATATCAGTTCAAAATGAATAATTTTTCAATGATTTAAGGGCAATCATCAGACTCACCCTGTCTAATTAAAACTTATAATACAAATTCAGCTTAAAGCCTAACTAAATAGCAAAAAATATACAGATATAAAAAAAACCAGCTTCGAAAAGCTGGTTTTATAAACCTCAATTGTTATTTCGCTTGTTTATACATCTGATAGCGACGATACCCAACCAATCCAAACAAACCAAATAAACTCACCCATCCAAACGCCCCACCACCACTGACACGTGGACTGCCTGGTGCTGTTCCTGAGTTTTGCAATTTCACTGTCGCTGAATTTGAAATTTTCCCATCAGCATCATACACATAGTAAGTAAAATTATAACTGAATGGATCAAGTGTACTTCTGAGTTGAATATGGACCTTACCGCTATAACAGGTATATTTACCGTCATCGCCAGGACATGGTCCACTACGGTCTGATGTAATCACTAAAGGGTCAATAGTATTTGCAATTCGAATAGGCAGCTCAATCCCTTCTGGATTGACATAGAATTTTGGTTTATTCGGTTTTGCTGTTAAGGCTGCAACATTTCCATCACCGTCATCATTGGCATATTGCAGTAAATCAACATCCAATGGTTTGGTTGAACCATATTCAATATTCAATGTTGCGTCTTTAGCGATTGGTGCAATATTGGTAAAGCTTCCAATGATATATGCAGAAGATTTTATGCTTGGATCTGCAATTAATTGCAACTGATAACTACAGAATTCATTATCACCTGATGGTGTAACATTATCATTGATACGCCATAACATGATTCTCTTCAGATTTGGATTCCATTCACATTTAAAGTTTGGATCTTCTTTACCTACAAATACCTTTTTATCATTCAATGTGCCCACACCAAGCGCTTTTACAGTTACTGTATAGTTATCCGTATTTAAATGTTTTACCAGACGTGTATCTTGACCATTTGCATCTTTTGTTACGATCTCGGCAGGCAGATTCGCAGCAAAAGGATCCACAAATATTGTCCGATATTTCTGCTCAGATTTGGTGTATTTGATTAAGTTACTGTACGTCTCAGACTGTATTTTATAAAAAGGAATATAATCTTTATTGGTCGCTGGATCTTCCAATAACTTATTATAATTATCCAGTACAGTTTGATAAGAGTTCAACATTTCTACGACAGAACTATTGGTTGCGCTAAGATTATTTGCCGTTAAGCGTAAAACTTCAGTTGAGCCAATATCACAAGAGTTGGCAACATCATTTTCACCATTCGAATTTTCGGCAATGACACGAGTTACACCACGCTGATCTTTACCACTACAGCCTGTATAACCGATATCCACCAGATCTTTGTCTGTCCCTAAGTTTTTAGGAAAATACATTGGCATAAAACCAGTAGATTCACTAGGTGGCTCAAGCTCATTTAAAAGTGTTGAGAAGTTAATATTGCTGACATCAAAGGTATTGTCTTTGTCGTCTTTCCTGACTTCTTCTGCAACTTCGCATTGATCATTTCCAGCAGACATTGTCAAAGCATTATAGTTCAATACAACACTTGTTTTTTCAACCTTGCTGACATCACCATCTGCATAACGACAAGACTTGCCAGTATTGTAGGCCAAAATATTATTACTTAATGCTTTTACACCATTAAAACCATATAACAATGTTGACCAAGCTGTGTTTTTGACAATCGTATTGCTGGTTAAAGACAACGTTGCGTAGTTACCTAAACTCACATTACCTTGAGGCGTCTTCTGCGTAAATTGAATAATGCTGCCTTGATTTGAATTTGCTATATTATCAGTAATGGTATTTGCGGTGAGTGTAATAGCAGGTTGTCCACAAAAGCTAAACATACTTAGGCTATTTTCGGATCCATTTCTCAGAAAACTGGCATAGTTAATTCCAATGGTACGTGTCGTAAATCCCAAATTATCTGAGCACGTCATCCCAAGTACACTGCCTTGATCCGCACTATTCCCATCAAAAACGCCATAATTTATATTGAGTGAACTGGTCACATCATTTAAATAAATCGCACCACCTACTTTTGCCTTGGAATTCAGGATAGTGACATTATTTAAAGTCAGTGCTCCACCTGCATAAATTGCCCCACCAACACTGTGATTACTGTCACCTAAACTTGAACCATCCTTTAAAATTAAATCATTGAGCACTAAGCCTGGCTTATTTTCATAGATGGTATTAAAAATACGTGAATTGCCTTGACCAGAAATTGTGGTTTTGATTGGCGTTGCCGCAGGAAATTGATTGGTGAGTACATCAGGGCGACTGTAGTCTCCTGGTTCTTTCCCAACGATAGAGACATCAGAATTTGGTCTTAACTCTTTGTTTAACTTATACTCACCTGCTTCTAACTGAATCACGTTCGGCACTGTTGAATATATTTGCCCAGCACTACAGCCACCATAAGCTTTGTGTATGGCAGCAGCGTGTAATGCTTCTCTCAAAGAACACTTGTCAGGATTTGTCCCATCTTCATCATCAAAAGTCGTGACATAAATCGTTTTATCTTCTGCCGCCATTAATGACATGGTCGACAATATAACAAGTGTCAGAAATCCTTTTTTATAGTTTTTCATCGTCAATCCCTTACTTATTTTTTAAACGTCTATAACCAGCTAATCCAATAAGACCTACGATAGAGAAAAACCCTAAACTTCCGCCAGATGTTTTGACTTTATAATCTTTAAAATCATCAGGTTTTCTTTGTACAACTCGTGCAGGTATCGTGATATAAGGGTTATCTGATTTATTAAAACTTGTTGTGGATGTCACTACACTAATTTTAAATTCATCTGAACCTTGCCAATTCCCATTCGGGGTATAAACCAGATCACCCGCTTGATCAATCACTAAGCTACCCTTAGACGGTGTATTGGTTTGCACTGTTTTAAGACAACCGATTTGCCATGGTTTACCATTGTCATCCACATCTCGATTGAAGATCTGTTTACATTTTTCAGGGCTCACCAACTCCCCATCTTGCAACTGATCAGCAATGGAAAATTTAGCTTTTTCACCATACAAAATGTCTTGTCCAACTAGAGATATATTACTCGTGTCAATCACCAATTCAACTGAACCACGATCACACAATTCAGCATTTATGTCTCTATTCTTGCCACGCTGGTCAGTTGCTGAGCATGACAATATTTTATCTTGTACAGCAGGTCCATGATTAATAATCAACGAGTCTTCTGCTGAATTATAGCTCGGTAAAATTCTTGGTAAAAAATATCCTAAGGCAATCGTAGGAGACTCTGCAAAAGGACATAAAATACCATTGCTACTATAGTCACATTTACCTTCAGTTGTTGCGCCTGCAATCAGTTGAGCATTCCCCATTGCAGTCGATTTAAACCCAGTACAGCCTGATGAGTAGAGGTTATTACTGATTTGCTCAGCTTCTCCACCAGCCACCACAGTACAATCTTGTGCACCATTTTGCGCAATAATACTATTGGCAACATAACCCTTCTTCTGCGGTGCATTCACAATCAAACCCATACTATTTAAAATCATGGTGATGTTATTAACTTGCATCGCATCATAAATTTTAATCACATAGCCTTTATTGTTAAAAATCGTACTGTTTACGACTCCAAACAAAACAGAAGCACCTATCGCTTTTAATGCATCTTCAGAGAATTGATTTTGTGTTTCAAAATTTGAACTGCTACTGTTGCTTGTTTCATTGTCTCGAATCAATGATTGAGAAATAACAAATGATGGCAGTTCAGTATAAATGACGCCTCCCTCTGCTGCCTTATTGCCTTTAATTAAAGTTTTTGACAATACCACAGAACTGAGCGCGGTATTTGCGCTATATATACCCGCATTATAAATTGCGCCACCTTGTCGGGCAGAACCATCTAAAAGCTGACCGTTACTGATACCCAACGATTCTTTGTTATAAATCAAACCACCTTGATCCGCACAAATCGACTGCCCGCATCCTTTTAAAGTGATCTCATCAAAAGCAACACTAAGCATTGCAGGAGGAGTGGTTGCGTTTGGATCAACTGCTTTTTCAATTTGAAATAAACGGTCTTTACCTACCATTTTAATGATGGCATTTCTTCGTCCAACAATAGACTCAGTATCATTAACATTGGTTTGATAATCGGAGCCAAATGCCACATCTTTTAAAATATGAATTTGCTTTGTCAGTGAATATTCTTTATTTGCCTGCAACATGATTTTTGCTGTTGCATCTTTACCACCGCATCCGTTATAGCCAGCTTCAGGCATGCCCTGATTGACGTATTCAACTGCTTCCCTTAATGAACACTGATCGTCTGCTTTTACAATATCATCTGTTGTAGTGACAGTAATATTTGCACTGAATGCATGACCAGTAATACATAATAATCCTAAGCCTATGCCCCGTTTGAGCATTATAGTCTCCTTGATTTCTTTTAATTATTTCTTATTAGCCAGCATAATGCTTTGCTATCAGTCCTTTTTGCGTACTTTGTCACAGCTAATAAAAATTCTCAAGAATTTTTATTTATACGCTGTCGATCACATATCAGATTAAATATAGATCAAAAATCACTATAAAATACAAATAATTATTGTCTATACTCATCAATCAATGCATAGAGTTGTCTTAGTGTCGCATGAGATAATTTAGTTTTCTCACCCTTCAATAATTTTTCTAGTTGATCAACAGATTGCAGTAGTGTACTCGTTTGATGTGGTCCATGTAATAGCAAATATTCCGTTATTTGCGGGTCAAAATGTACACCCCGACGTTCCAGAACAGAATGTAATAATGCATGACGATCTGCATAAGACTGCCCACTCGGTACTTTTACACTTACTGCTTGGGTTAAACGTGATTGTAAATCAGGAAGTTCGAGCTTTAATTCAATCGGCGCAAATCTCGATGAGAATACCAACTGCCCGCCATCTTCATTATTATTATTGATTAAATGGAAAACTGCTTTTTGCCAATGTGGCACACCACTGATCGCCTCAATATCATCTAAGGCAACCAGATCATAACTTTCAAGGGAAGTAATTGCTTCTATGGGAGCGTCCAACAACTCCAGTAAAGATACTTTTATTGCAGACTTACCAATTTCTAAATAAGAATCACAAATTGCAGAGAGTAAATGGCTTTTTCCAGTTCCAGCACCACCATAGATATAGAAACGATTCATCAAGCCCGCATGAAGCTGACGCACAGCATCAATTACAGGTCCCCAACCCGGTCCAGAAAAATCACTAATTCTGGCATCCAGTTGTGGTTCTATATCCAACTGTAATTGACGCATATATTCAAATCATTCCTAAAGTGGATTTTGATCAGTTTTAATCGATTCATCAGTATCTTGCGTGTTTTTTACTTCAATATCAAGATCAACTTGATCGCTTTCAACCGAAATTGTCTCAGAACTTCCAGTATTTTGTATGGTGACCAGTGTACTTTCTGACTTATAGAATTGACTGCGTTGATATAACTCTTTGAGATGTTTCAGTAAAACGACGATCACCGCAGCAACAGGAAGCGCAATCAACATCCCAACAAAGCCGCCTAATTGCGCACCAGCAAGTACCGCAAAAACCACAGCGACTGGTGATAAACCAATTTTATCCCCAAGAAGGAAAGGTTGCAGGATGTATCCTTCGATCAATTGCCCAACACCAAATACCGCTAAAACCATCAATAAATGTTTTACATCAAGACCAAATTGGAAGAAACAGGCAATAATGGCGGCAATAATACCTACACCAAAACCCAAATACGGAATAATGCTGCATAGACCTGCAATCATCCCAATAATCAATCCGACTTCCAATCCAACCAACTGTAAGCCAACGGCATATACGATGCCCAACAAGACCATGACTAAAAATTGACCTTTGACAAAAGCTCCCAAAACACTATGACATTCAGCAACGATGTTAAGAACACTGTTTTCATATTGGCGCGGAATAAATCCCTTCATGCTTTCTAACATGCGGTTCCAATCGAGCAAGAAATAAAATGCGATAATTGGAATTAAAACAATCGTACCGCCAATCGAAATAAAACTTAATCCAGACTGCGCGATTTTTAACGCCATCGATTGAATACTGTCTGCACTATAGTTAGTTTGTACATAGTCCATGACCACTTTAGAAATCTGGTCTGTATCAAGCTCCATGTGCTCTACATTAAAATTATTGGATAACCACGGTAAAAAAGTCGCATTCACCCAATGAATTCCAGCAGGAATACTGTCTCGCGCATAGATTAATTGTTTCCAAACCAAAGGCACCACAAACCAAATTGCCCAAGTCAGCAATACACCTATTCCGATAAATACCACTGAAATAGACAGCCAGCGTGGTAAAAATTTAGTCAGCTTTTCAACTACTGGGCTAAACAGATAAGCGACCAGAAATGCAGCGACAAATGGAATCACGACTGGTTTCAGTAAGTACAAAATCCATAGAACAAAAGCGATTGCAGCAAGAATAAAAATTCGTTTTAAAGTCCGATCATGCATCGAATCACGCCTTTTTCAAATTTAATCATTATTGAGAGTAAAATATTTTAATAAAGATAACATTTTGGCGCATAAATAACATAAGAGTTTCGTATATTCAGGTATAATCCTCGCGCGAATGCGGAGACTTCAATTATGAGCAACTCAACTTCTACCCCAAACACTGGTTTAAGCTATAAAGACGCTGGTGTCGATATTGAAGCGGGCGACGCACTTGTCGATCGAATCAAATCAGTCGCTAAACGCACAACACGCCCTGAAGTAATGGGTGGTTTAGGCGGCTTCGGTGCACTTTGCAAAATTCCTAAAGGTTATGAAGAACCAGTTCTTGTATCAGGTACAGATGGTGTCGGTACAAAACTACGTTTAGCATTAAACTTAAACCGTCATGACACAATTGGTCAAGACTTGGTTGCAATGTGTGTAAACGACCTTTTAGTGTGTGGTGCAGAACCTTTATTCTTCCTTGATTATTATGCAACAGGTCATCTCAATGTCGATGTTGCTGCAAATGTAGTGACTGGTATTGGTCAAGGCTGTGAACTTGCAGGCTGTGCTTTAGTCGGCGGTGAAACTGCTGAAATGCCAGGAATGTATGAAGGCGAAGACTATGATCTTGCAGGTTTTTCTGTAGGTGTTGTTGAAGCAAGCAAAATTATTGATGGCTCTAAAGTTAAAGCAGGTGACGTTTTGATTGGTTTAGCATCTTCTGGTGCGCACTCAAATGGTTACTCTTTGCTTCGTAAAATTCTGGATGTGAAAAACGTTGATTTAACACAAATCATTGATGGTCGCCCACTTGCAGATGTTGCAATGGAACCAACGCGTATTTATGTTAAGCCAGTTCTTGAACTTTGCAAGCAAGTTGATGTACATGCCATGGCTCATATTACCGGTGGTGGCTTACCGGGTAACTTACCACGTGTACTTCCAAACGGTGCTCAGGCTGTAATCAATGAGTCTTCATGGGAATGGCCTGAACTGTTCAAACTTTTACAACGTGAAGGTGGTGTTGAACAATTTGAGATGTACCGCACTTTCAACTGTGGCGTGGGCATGGTGATTGCCGTTGATGCGAATGATGCAGATAAAACCATTGAAGTGTTGACCGCTCAAGGCGAAAAAGCTTGGAAAATTGGTCATATTCAGGAAAATCCAGCTTCTGTTGAAGGCGCTGACGAAAAAATTCGTGTCATTTTTGCCTAAGTTTTCGCATGATTAAAATTGCTGTACTTGTTTCAGGCAGTGGAAGTAATCTACAAGCCTTGATTGATGCCAATCTTTCAGGGCAAATTGTCGGGGTAATTTCCAATAAACCTGAAGCATATGCTTTAGAGCGCGCGACAAAAGCAGGTATTGCGACTCGTGTAATTGAACATAAAAATTATCCTAATCGTGAAACATTTGATGATGTTATGCATCAACAATTAAAAGATTGGGATGTTGATTTGGTCATTCTCGCGGGTTTTATGCGCATTTTGAGTGCCCCATTTGTAAATGCTTGGCAAGGTAAAATGGTGAATATCCACCCTTCTTTATTGCCAAACTACAAAGGCATGCATACCCATGAACGTGTTTTAAAAACTGGGGATGTGTGGCATGGTTGTACTGTGCATTATGTCACCGCTGAATTGGATGCAGGTCAGGCGTTAACACAAGGCATTTTAAAAGTTGATTTGCATGACAATGTACAATCTCTTGCAGCACGTGTACATGTTCTTGAACATTTAATTTATCCTCAAGCCGTTGAGTGGATCTGTAATGGCACTCTTCAACATTTGGATAATGGCCAAGTGTTATATAAAGGGCAAATGCTTGAAAAACCAATTCAGTTCTGTCAGTTTTAAACAACTTGTATGTTGAAATATGCTCCAAAAATGCATCTTAGGATGCATTTTTTATTGCTCAACATCATTCAATTCAAAATTATAAATTTCCAAATCAAATTCAATACGCATGTAATCGTCTGTCTACAGAAAAATCTATATCCCCTTAAAGCAATTATTTTTTCGTATCAATTGCTTGACTAGTCCAACTGTTTCAACTGGATGCTCCAAAGGAAACATATGTCCCCCTGATGTGATTGTAAAAGGAATATTAAATTTCTTTTTCACGATTTGAGGAAATTTACGTTTTAAAAATGGACTCTCTGAACCAATCACTAAATCAACGGGTACTTTGGGTTGTGGATGCGGCAACCACCAATAAGATGGACCACTTCTAAAAATTGCAACTTCCACATCTTTAGGAATGGTTAAAGTGACTCCACCTCGTACATGATCTTCCGTTAAGGCATGATCAATATATGCTTGAAAACAATCTCCATCAAAATGCTGATAAAAACCTTTGGGTCTCAGTAGCTCTGCTGCTTGTTGACGTGATTCCCAATGATCTCGTCGACGTAAGCTCAAATGCGCTGGGGTAATTTGATCGACTTTTTTTGGAAAAAAAGTTTTTGCAAGATTAAAAAATAATGAGGCTTTCCCCATAATTAAAGGGGGATCTAGCAAAATCGCTTGCTCAAATAAATCTGGTCGCTTAAACGAAGCTAAAAATGTCGCAACAGAGCCTAAAGAATGCCCTAGCCCAATGACTTTACGACCATTGGATTGCTGCACAATGCTATCAATCACTTGATCAGCAAAGTTCGACCAATTGTTATCGATCGGATAACGTTGATCAGTTCCCAGTAACGATACATATATGACATCATATTGATCTTTTAACAAATCAAACAGTTTTGTATATACCTTTGAAGGTACACCATTGGCATGGGCAAAGTGAATAACAGGTTTCATCTCAGATAAGCGAGTCATGTGTTCCTTTTACATTCAAAAATCTAGGCAATTGAAAACACTGTATAGGATAACTTGGCTTGCGTTAAACACTTTTTTTAGACTGTTTAGATTATTCTTTTGAATTCAGTTTGAATCTACTGATAATAAATGAAGATAGTAAGACTTTGATTTTTCTGACTTTTCTTTCATTAACTGGTTGTATTGATTATTGAGGGACTATTCAGTATTTGTATATTTTTAACTATTGATCAAACATGGTTGGTTTTTCTCTGATCGCATTAAATTTGTATAAACACGAAAGATTAGCTTTTTATAGTATGGTTTTCATGCTGTAAAGCGTGATCAATTACAGATCACGCTTTACGTATCAAGTGTTTAAAACTATTGCATTTTAACATCTTGGTTGGTAAACAGTTTTTGGTTGATTGCCTCACCGAGACCATGCCCCATTTCTGAACCCATACGTCCGATAATCGAATCAAATGGACTCCGTTCAACTGTGTAATTCACTGTTTTTTTGACTTTTAACTCACGTTTTAAACTTTCAATATTGCCGGCTTTATCGGCGATACCTAGTTTGATTGCTTGCTCACCTGTCCAGAATAAGCCAGAAAAAATTGCAGGGTCTTGCGACTTCAACTTAGTACCACGACCTTGTTTTACAGCATCAATAAAATGATCATGGACATTGTCTAATAATGCTTGAATATGTGCACGTTGTTCAGGGTTAATTGGCTTGGTCATACTCAAAATGTCTTTATTATTACCAGACGTCATCGTACGATCTTCAACGCCTAACTTCTGCGCTAAACCACTGACCCCGTAGTTAGGCATAATGACCCCAATAGAGCCAACCAAACTTGATGGATTTACCCAAATCTCATCAGCAGCAGAAGCAATATAGTAAGCACCTGAAGCCCCCATATCACCAATCACCGCATAGACTTTTTTATCAGGATTCTGCTTTTTAAGATACTGAATTTCCTGCCAAATATCATCAGATTGAACAGGAGAACCACCAGGTGAGTTCACATTCAATACCACAGCTTTTGCTGATTTTGCTTCAAATGCTTTCTTTAACGATTTGATCGTATCAGTACTATTAACACCCTGACTACTTGAGTCAATTGTGCCCACAATATTGACCACGCCTAAATGATTTTCAGAGGTCATTGAAGCATCATCCGCACTGGATAAAGAACAACTTTTTACTAATGCAATCAAAACAAAGAGAATATAAAGAAAAGTCAGAATTTTGAAGAAAATTCCCCAACGTCGACTACGGCGCTGTTCCTCTACGGAGGCAAGAACTGCTTTTTCTAGGATCTTCCACTCTTGCCCTGTAGGTTGCTGACCTACATTCGAGTTTAAATTTGTATTGTCATTTTGAGGTTTAGGTGGCCAATCGGACATTTATACCATCCAAATTAATTATTCATGCTTCATTATATACACGGAATCCGTATAATCTATTTAATCATTACGATTTAACTTATAATATTTCGCTAAATCTTAAAATTAGGGCTTATTGATATAGTGTAGTGGCTTGCAAAAGCCTGCTAAAACCAAGCTTACCCTATTCACCTCAGTAATAAATTCTTGATCCAGATGACTGATAAACATAAAACCATAACCACGCGATTGCTCAACTTCTTTAGCCAGCTCCCTATTCCTGTGGCTCGTTTTATTGCCCGAATTTTAGCTGGATTGGTCAATTTGTTACGCATCACCAAGACATCTGAAACCATTCGTCTCAATGTTGAAATATGCTTTCCGGAATTAGACAAAGCGCAACGCGAAAGAATTACAGAACACGCCATTCGCAATGAATTACAGTCTTATATGGAGTTTTTTACCGTTTGGGGTGGATCAAATCAAAAAAATATTGATCGTATTCATCATATACAAGGTGAGCACTATTTTCATGATGCCATTGCAGCAGGTAAAGGCTTAGTGCTAATCGTGCCACATTTTGGAACTTGGGAAGTTATGAATGCTTGGTTTGCACAATACACTCAAATGACCATCATGTATGAACCGATCAAAGATGTCAGTGCCGATGATTTTGTACGTGCTGCACGAAGTCGTGAAAATGCCACCCTTGTACCCACGGATGAATCAGGTGTACGTCAAATTTTTAGAGCCTTGAAACAAGGTGGAACAACCGTAATTCTGCCTGATCATACTCCTCATCAGGGAGGTGAACTGATTGAGTACTTTGGTATTCCTCTTTCTTCAAGCAATTTAAGTGCTAAATTGATTCAAAAAACTAAAGCCAAAGCACTGTTCTTATATGCCATCAGAAATGACAATCAAGGTTTTGACATGGTCATTCAACCTATTGATGAAGAAATCTATCAAGTCGATGCCAACCAAGGCACACGAATGATTTATCAATTATTGGAACAGCTTATTTGCCGATATCCCGAACATTATCATTGGAGTTATAAACGCTTTAAGGCCCATCCACTGCTTAAACAGATTTATAATGTTCCGAGTAAAGAAGCAATGGAAATGGCAAAGCTCATCCGCAATGGCTCAACTTTCAGCCCTGCCCAGCCATTTTAGTCTGTCACGAAAACTGTTTATTTTCATTTCTCCATGGCGATCAAGATCAATTTGAATAGTGCCCTGTTGACTGGTAGATTTTAGTGGAATATTCAAATGAGCCAGACGTTTTAATACGATCGGATGTGGGTGCCCATAACGATTGTTGTATCCTGACGATACGATAGCAAGTTTAGGCTGTAGTTGTTTTAAAAAGGCATAAGAGGAACTGTTCTGACTACCATGATGTCCCAATACAAGCACATCTACGTTCAACTCAGGATATTGTTGTAATAAATTAAATTCAGTTTCCCAACCTGCATCACCCATCAACAAAAAGTTTTTAAAGGATTTTGATTGTGGTACTTGAATATAGACCACACAGGACTGTTCATTTTTATTATATGCCACCTGACTGAGTTTATTCTGGGCAGGCGATAATATCGAAATACGAATCTCACCATATTGCCAGACTTGTCCTTGCTGACAATATTCAAATGAGTACGGTTTAAAACCTTCATGCTGTTCATTGGAAAAAACTTTATCAATCTTGATCTGCTTTGCAATCTGTGTAAATGCCCCACTATGATCTTGATCTAGATGGGTTAAAATCACTTGATCAAGCTGGCTAACCCCTTGTCGCATCAGATAAGGTAACATCACCTGTTGCCCGATGCTCAATTGAGTTTCATCCCATGAACCGCCAGTATCAATCAGCATGTTATGTTGGGGTAATCTGATAAGCACGGCCTGTCCCTGTCCAACATCTAGAACATTCAACTGAAAAATTGAAGCGCTTTGTTGAGGTAAAAATAACGGGCTTAAGCATAACAAAGCCCAAAATTTAGGAACTGTTCCTTGAGGAAGAAATACAATAAATATGGCAAATGCGATACATAAAATCTCGAGTTGGCTCAATGCCCACCAGCTCAACTCTCCCCCTAAAGATTGATCGAATAGTTCTAATACTGTGACCAAAATCGAAAGAAGCAGATCAGAAAACTGAAATATCCATAATCCAAAAGACTCAGAAAAAAAACTCAAAGAGGCTGCGATTATTTCAACAGGTACAATCAACGCCATCATTGGAATTGCAATCAAATTACTCAGGGGTGCAAGCCAAGAGAATTGTTGAAAGACCCATAAAACCAATGGCATAAGTGCAATAAAAATTTTCCATTGAGATTCGATCAAGAGATAAATAAAACGTTTGCTTTGTGTTTTCCATGTATCAATCAATTGTTGATCTTGTTGCTGAATCGTTTGATAAATTCGAATCAAAATAAAACATGTTCCAAAAGACAAGGCAAATGCTGCTGAAAGAATGCTAAAAGGATCGAACAATAATAAAATGCTGGCAGCCAACAATAGATGTTTAAGCGGTTGAATTTTTTGTTTTAACAAAATGATTGAACTTAAAATGATGATCGTCAGCATGGTTCGAAGTGCTGGAATTTCAAAACCGACAAAAGCGGTATAAAACACCACACAGATTAAAAATGGGTAAACCAGTAAATACGGTCGTGGCACTTTTAAAAAGATAGCAGGGAAAAGTTGCTTGATGACCACATTGAATAAAAAGCAAAAAAGTGTCGCAAAAATCAATACATGAGGACCCGAGATTGCCAATAGATGGGAAATTCCCATTTTTTTAAATAAATCTTGGGTCGCACTGGGTAATAAACTTTCATCACCTGTTAATAGTGCTAGTAATAATCCTTTATGCTGTAAAGATGAATGAGCAATTAAGTTCCTAAAATCGAATCTTAATTTTTCTATTTTCAATTGTGCTTGTTTCCACCATATGTGTTGATGGTCAACAAATGCAGCATACCCCATCTGTTTAACCTCATCAGGATCAATGAGATCAATTGACTTGGGTTGCAATATACCCAAAATATTTTCTTGAATACTCCATTTTTCTTTATCGAATGTGCCGTCTACCGCATAGCCGTGGATGGGCTTAATTTGTCCAGTCACCCGATAGTACTGCCCTAGTTGTAAAAGATCTGCTTGGGATGGATTGGCATATAGTATGAGTTGTGTGGTCTGTTTAGGTGCTAAAAGCTGAACTTTTTGTTGAATCGTAGCAGTATTTGAAAATTTTTCGCTAGACATCGACGATTTCTGTCTAACTTTATTGATATGAGCAATATAGATAATTTGATCAATTTGATGGTGTGGTGTATATCTTAACGTCAGTCGCTGCGACAATGCACTATCTGCATAATGCCAGCCAAGTAAACCACTGACTAAAGTGATTAAAGCTGTTTGAAGAAGCTTAAAATATATAGAGGCAATGATTTTATAGTTAAAATAATGACTTACAATCAGCAGAAGATTTGCTCCGATACCTAAACAAAGTAACAGATTAATATGTTGCGGCAACGGATATCCCATCAATGAAACACCCAATATCCATCCGATCAAGAGGCAATATAGAGACATATAATTGTTCGATTTTATTGTTTTCAGTATGTTGGTGTTGATTAAGCTCAATTTTTGAACTTAATCATGGATTATCAATATACACTTAAGATTCAATCATGAAAATGACTAAAAGCTTTATTCACCTACCCAGATACCATCTTGCATATGCAAAATACGATCTGCAGATTTTGCCAATTGCTCATCATGGGTCACGATTAACATTGCCATATTGAATTCCTCACGTAAATCACGCAGTAACTCAAAAATAGATTTTGCTGTTTTTCGATCAAGATTACCTGTTGGCTCGTCCGCAAGCATCAACTTCGGCTGGGTCACCAAGGCACGCGCCAAAGCCACACGTTGACGTTCACCACCGGATAGCTCCCCAGGTTGATGCGTTAATCGGTGTGATAGCCCAACTCTTTCAAGCAAATACTCAGCGCGAGCTTTGACCTGTTTAAACTCGGCATCCTTTCTTAACATCAACGGCATCGCAACATTTTCAAGCGCAGTAAATTCTGGCAATAAATGATGAAATTGATAAACAAAACCTAAGTTTTCGTTGCGCAGAAAACCACGCTCGGCTTCACCTAAGTTGTCAAAACGTTTGCCATTGAGGTTGACCATGCCCTGAGTTGGACGATCTAAGCCCCCTAAAATATGCAATAAGGTACTTTTACCAGAACCACTTGAACCAACGATAGAAACAAATTCACCTTGATGGACCTGTAGGGACAAGTCTTTAATCACCTCTACATGTGATTTCCCATCTGTAAACGATCTATAAATATTTTCCGCTTCGAGTACCACGGGTTGTACTGCACTATTCATAACGAAGCGCCTCCGCAGGTTGAATTTTGGCAGCACGCAATGCTGGATAAATAGTGGCAATAAAGCTTAGACCCAGTGATAGCGTCACAATAATCACAACATCTTGCCATCTTAAATATGATGGTAAATAGTTAATGAAGTAAGCATCAAAAAGATGTAAGCCAAATGCTGTATTAAGCCAACCGATAAAATTACTAATACCTAAAGCTGAGATTACCCCTAAAATTGCTCCAGTAACTGTACCAACAACACCAATCACTGTTCCCTGAACCATAAAAATTCGAGTAATAGTTGCTGGTGAAGCCCCCAGTGTTCTAAGAATCGCAATATCAGATTTCTTATCAGTCACCACCATCACCAATGAGGAAACGATATTGAATGCAGCCACCAAGACAATCAGAAAGAGCAATAAACTGACCATTGCCTTTTCCATTTGAATTGCACTAAACAAATTCCCATGTGTATACGTCCAGTCAGAAGCATAAAAACCACTTGGCAAATCACGCACAATTTCATTGGCAACTTGAGGTGCTTGGAAAATATCATCAAGCTTCATTCGAATCCCTTGCGCACCATCTGGAAGACGTAGCAAAGTCGAAGCATCATTTAATGCGATGTAACCCAAGCTAGAATCAACCTCTGCACCAATACTAAAAATTCCTACAATTTTAAAACGCTTAAAACGCGGAACAACGCCTGCTGGAGAGGGTGTTGCTTCAGGTAAAACCAAGGTGACATTGTCATTGAGACTTAAACCAAGTGCATCTGTCATTTGTTTACCTAAAACAATGCCATATTCACCTTTTTTCAGTTGATCTATGCTGCCTTCCACCATATGATTTTGAATAATTGAAACCTTTTTCTCATACTGAGGTTCAATCCCAGTCACCATGATGCCTGCAACTTGCCCTTGGGCAGTGAGCATGCCTTGTAATTGGGTAAATGGCGCAACACCAGTCACGTGTTGATGTTTTTCAATTTTTTTCGCAAGAACTGGCCAGTCTGTTAAAATTTGTGTTGAAGAAACAGTAGCTTGAGGTATCATACCTAAGACACGGTTCTTAAGCTCTCGGTCAAAACCATTCATAACAGATAAAACTGTAATCAGTACAGCAACCCCTAGGGTTAGACCGATCATGGAAACCAGAGCGATAAAAGAAATAAAGTGATTACTACGCCGCGCGCGAGTGTATCTCAACCCTATATACAGCGAGATTGGTTTAAACATACCATCTAGTCCGAGGTGTTTTATGGAAGCGTTACAGCAGCAAAATGAAATGATTGAACGTCGTGTTATGTCTCGAATTGATGCTGCATTGAGAATCAACTATCAAATCATTTCTGAAGAAGTTGCGCTGAACGATCCATATGATCCTAATTTTGTATTACCGCGCTATTTTCTACTACTTGCAGAATTAGATCAATTTGATCATGCACTTCACTACGAATTAGAACAATTAAATGAAAAAGATCAACAAATTGCTCGAATCTTATCCTTATTCAACCAAAAGTTAAACCTTATTACAGGGTCTCTTTACGATTCTATTGTACAAACCATGTTACCAACGCCACAAAACGTGAATTTTTCAGAAAGTGGCTTTAGTTTTATTAGTCAGCAATATCTTAAACAGGGCAGTTATATTCATGTGACCTTAAGTCACCCTGAAAATTTCTTTCATATTGCTGCCACAGCACAAATTGCATATTCGGAAACCGTTGAAAATGAACAGTATCGTGTAGGTGCTTATTTCATTACCTTACATCCGCAAGATAAAGTCAAACTTGCTGAATGTATTCAACAAAATACGATTTCATCCAGTGATTAATCTTTAAAATCGAGATTTGAATATGGATACCTCATTATTTGCGTTTTCACTCATTGCTTTGGGTATGGCACTCACGCCAGGTCCAAATATGATTTATCTTATTTCAAGATCATTGTGTCAGGGTCGTACAGCAGGTTTGGTTTCCTTGGCAGGTACTGCCCTTGGTTTTGTGTTCTATATGTTTTGTGCAGCGTTTGGAATTACTGCGCTATTGATGACAATTCCACTTGCTTATGATGTATTGAAAATAGCAGGCGCACTTTATCTGATTTATTTGGGTTGGAAAGCCATTAGCTCACCGCAATCGCCGTTTGAAGTACACAGTGTACAGTCTTACTCCAATTCAAAACTGTTTTTAATGGGTTTTCTAACCAATATACTGAATCCTAAAATTGCCATGATGTATTTGGCTTTACTTCCTCAATTTATCCAACCGCATGAAGATGCTGTACTTGTACAGACCTTGAAATTAGGTTTTGTACAGATTACTGTAAGCTTACTCACCAATGCCTTTTTTATTTTCTCAGCCAGTTCATTTACACAATTTCTAAATCGCCATGTACTTTGGTTAAAAGCACAGAAATGGTTTATGGGAACTGTGTTTTTTGGCTTAGCCACACAAATCATCCTGAGTTCAAAAAAGTAAAACTGTTAAATAGTCACAAGATACTAGAGTCAAGCTATTGAAAACTTATAAGGTAGAATATAATTTTTCTTGATCAAATAAATACAATGTGATGAAGCTATTGCTTAATGATATAAAGCTTTCATTGACACACTTTATACCTAAAGTTTAAATAGATTTGCATAAGTAATACCTCACTTTGTACAAGCACTGTTTTATTTAAGCGCACTCTTACGCTACAAACAAATTAGTGTTTTGTTTTGTCTCATACACTTACGCTCAAGATGGCGACATCCATGTCAACTCAAGATACAAAGACCACCTATGATTCAAAACTGCAAAAATAAATGAATCACTTAAGTTAAAACACTTATTTGGCTAACTTATTAATTCGCTTGGCATAACTCGAATGTGCAGAATGGTCAAGTTTAGTCAGTATTCCATCATCACCTAAAACACGGCGTGCCCCTCTTTGTAACCATTGGGGCAATAAACCATAAGCGCCATGCACAGTTTGTAAATAATCAGGAACTGCGATGAATAAACGTGGCTTAATTAAAGCACTTACGACAGCATTGGCAACTTGCTGTGGGCTCACGGCTGGGATCGTTTTTGCCGCATTTTCAGTTCCCAAGGTCAGTTCAGTCAGCACCTTACTGGGAAGAATTGCAGTAAATTGAATATTTGAATCACGAAACTCGCCTGCAACTGCTTCAGTCAAACCAATCACCGCAAATTTGGTTCCAGAATAAACAGCTGAACCCGGTAAGGCAAAACGCCCTGCAAGTGACGCAATATTAACAATATGTCCTTGTTGTTGTTTGATCAGTTCAGGGAGGGCCAATTGCATTCCAATGACTACACCACGAAAATTAATATCAATTTGCGCATCTGCCAATGCTGGATCTTCATCAATAAATGCCCCCATTGGCATAATGCCCGCATTATTCACCAATGAATATAAACTGCCATAATGATCAATTGTGTCTTGAATAAATTGCGAAAAAGATGCTCGATCTCTTACATCAACTTGAAAAGCTTTAGCACCAATACGTTTTGCCTCTTTTTCAGCAAGTGCCAAATCAAGATCACCGATGCTGACTTTTGCACCCAGTGCGATCAAAGCTTCTGCAGTAGCCAAACCTATACCACGTGCTGCACCTGTAATCGCAATCACTTTGCCTTTTAATTGTTGTTTTTTAAACATAGATTTGTCCTTTATCTTATCAGCAATTTAAGTTGCTTATTTTAGTGAATTAGCACTCTATATCTTGATCTTGTAAAAAATCATGATGCTGATTTTGTCTCTGGTTTATAATCAACACGATATTCTCGGAGATTAAAACGTTTCATTTTTTCACGCAGTTTAAATGTGGTCCATGGCCAGACTGTACTGTTTCGACCATTTCGATCAATGAAATAGCTCTGACATCCACCTTTATTCCAGACTGTGGTTTGCAATGCAGCTTGAACTTCCTCATTGAACATTTTGGTCTTTTCTGGATGAGGCTCGATGGTTTGAATCCCCAAACGGATCGCCTGCTTTAAAGCATCTATGATATAACCCAATTGCGCTTCAATAATGATAAAAGCAGAAGAACTCACCGCGATATTCGGTCCAAACATTAAAAAACCATTCGGGCAGTTTTCTACCATTGTTCCCATATAACCTTCCGGACTACCTTGCCAAACATCCGACATCCGTTGTCCAAAACGGTTATATACCCGTTTGGCAATCGGTGGTTCAGCAATTTCAAAGCCTGTTCCAAGAATGATTATATCTGCTTCACAACTTTCACCATTTGAAGCAATTAAAGTATTGCCTTTAATTTCAGTTAAACCACTGGCAATAACCTCTACATTGTCTTGTGCCAATGCTGGATACCAATTGTTGGATTGTAAAATACGCTTACAGCCAATGATAAAATCAGGAGTGAGCTTTTGGCGTAATTGCGGATTTTTAATATGATAGTTCAAATGCCATCGTGCTAGTTTTTGAAATTGCTTCATGGCTGCTGGACTTTGAATTCCACCATTAATGGTTTCAAAAATTCCATACACAGATCCACGCATGAGTTGTTGCGTCATCGGCAATAACTTAAACATGGCACGTACTGGAGCCAGTAAAGGCATATCAGATTTTGGCAATACCCATTGTGCAGTTCGTTGAAACACCGTTAATTGTTGCACCATCGGCTGTATTTGCGGTACAAACTGTAGTGCAGATGCCCCTGTTCCAATTACAGCAACTTGTTTTCCTGTTAAATCAATATCGTGACGCCACTGTGAAGAATGGAAAATCTCGCCTTTAAAATGTTCAATCCCTTTGACATTTGGTAATACAGGTTCATGCATAGGACCACAAGCAAGAATAGCAAATTGTGATCTCAATTCACCTTGATTGGTTTGGATGATCCAACAATCTTCTGCATCAGACCATTGTGCTTCAAGTGCCTCACGATTTAAATGCACATGTGGCATCACGTTGTATTTATCAACAACATCAAACAAATACTGTTTAATTTCCTTTTGTTGGGCAAAAACTCGAGACCAAGCTGGATTTTGTTCAAAAGAATAAGAATACAATGCCGAAGGAACATCACAAGCACAGCCCGGATAAGTGTTTTCTCGCCATACACCGCCCATTTCAGCCGCTTTTTCCAACAAAATAAAATCTTCAATGCCCGCTTCTTTCAATTTGATCGCTGCGCCCAGACCTGCAAAACCACCACCGACGATAATCACTCGATAAAAGTTTTGATCCTTTACATTATTTTTCTTTTGTTCCATATTAAAAATCGCTTAGAATGTGATCGACTGGAATAAAATGTCAAAAACGGAATGACTTGTCAATTTCTATTGTTTAACAATATTAAAGATTATTTGGTATTTTTTGCCTATGCGTGAACAATTCAGTTTAAGCCGTGCTGAACGGCAACGATTACAGTTACAAGCAGAAATTTTAGAAGCAGCTTTTTTAGAATTTTCTGAACGCGGCTATCACCAAACAGCCATTTCAGATATTGCTAAACGTCTGGGTATTGGACATGGGACCTTTTATCGTCATTTTGAAAATAAACGCGATATTCTCCAACATGTCATTTCAGACACAATGCAAAAAATTATGGCGCTGTTGACTGGTGAGAATGCGCCTCAAGCTGTAAAAAATATTGAGGAATATCGGGAACAATGTCAGCGTATTTCTGAACGTTTAAGGGCTTTTGCTCAAGGAAACCCACTCACCTTAAAACTAGTATTGCTCGAAGCAACATCGATTGATGCTGAAATGACACAGTTTATTCAAAATTTAATGCACATGGCTGGCATGCTTACAGCTGATTATCTTGAACATGGTGTGGAACAGGGCTTTTTTAGAGAAAATTTAGATTGTGAAAATACAGGACATAACATCATCGGTATGATCATGAATGGTGCCTTACGCTTTTTAGCCAATCCTGATGACTTAATTGGTTTAGAAAATTATGGAAATTCAATTATTGATTTAATTATCGGAGGCGTTGCTAAGGCTTCCTGAATAGCAATATTAAAAAACATTTCCAAATTAGACATTGCTTGATACGAGTCTGACAGCGCGCCATCATTGAATGTTGCTGTCAGATCTCTGTCCTCTGTCAGTATTTGAAGCTCATAAACCATCTTTAGTCTGTTTACAGCCAATCACCATAATATTGGTAATAATGTCACCTGGACCAGTTAATGCCGTGATATTGCATAGATATTGAGCACGCTCTTGTACAGCGTTTTGATAGTATCCAGTAGGTCGATATTGGTTTTCATAAATCGCACCCACAACACCTTGCCCTCCAGTTTGTCCAACAACTCGCTGACCTGCATATTCAGAGCCAGTTTGCACAAACTGTTGTACCACATGTTGAGAAACAATAGAATTTTCCCACATTGCTGAACCGCCTAATTTGCTAGCAGGAACTCGGTAAGTCGGTGAACCAAAAATATCAATGGCTTTGTTTACATGTTGCCCAACCAATTTATCAGCAGCTTGTTTTACTGGATTAGGTGTAGTTACACAACCAGTGAGTGACAACCCCAATGTCAATGCAGCCAAAAGACCGATCAGATTGGGTTTCAATCGACTCAGTAACTGTTGAGGAACATGGTTTAGCGTTTGTTGTTTTATCCACATAAGAATTTCCTTTTATTCGCTTTTGATTTTACTTTATTGATCTGTATTCAAGATCACCCAATGGATTTTCAGAAAATATTGCTTCGTTTTTAGATAGAATTTAAAAGTCAGAAGCTCAATTTTATGGATCTAAATAATATTCAGCTCTCACCTTGCCTTGCTCTAACTCAATCGCTCGTTCAGTCACTCGTTCAAGAAATTGCTGATCACACTCTAAACCAGTCATTTTTTTACTAGATGTCGTTGGCGCATTTTCATCATCAAATGCAGTCTGATTACACTGATTATCTTTAAAGCTATGAATTGCTTGCCACTCTTTTTGTGCATCTAACAATCTTTTTTTTTCATTGGCTGTAAGTGTTACCGACAGTTTTTGCTCAGCATTTTTTAACCTTTGATTCTGACGTTGGTACTCTGCACTGATACATTTTTGCTTGTTGGTTCCTGTTTTAGCAGCATGCGTACATTCATCATATGTTTTTGAGTATTGTAATGTCGGTGTAGCCGATAGTGCAGTTGCAACACTAGATAAACTCACAAATCCCCAAATATATAGCCATTTTGAAAAGATATTGTTCATACAATTCACTCATTGATCTAAAAATTTTATTGAAGACATTTAAATGTATTGTTCATAGATTGGTTTATTTATACGCTAAATTTTAATTCATGTGAAATTGAAACTATAATTAAGGGAATCGGCATTCAATAAAATTAAAAAAATTGAATCTTAGCTCAATATTTTTTGCGATGATTTGGATAATTTGCAGCCTCAAAAATACGATTGTGTCTAACCCATCAGTTCAATAATTTAGGGGCATTAAGACTATTCCTGATGGCTTTATCTTCTTCAAAAAAAGAACTTCCATGTAAATACATAAAAGTTCTTTTTGATTGTGAATATGATTAGCCAGGGAAAATACCACGTTCCATACGTGCTTTTAAGATCCGTTCACAACCCAAAATAAATGCTGCCGTTCTTAAACTACATATTTTTTCATTTGAGGTATGCCACACATCATTAATCGCCTGAACCATTAACTTATCCAAGCGTTGGTTAATTTCTTCTTCAGACCAAAAATAGCTCGACATATCTTGTACCCATTCGAAATAACTGACGGTGACACCACCAGCATTACAAATCACATCAGGTACAACCGTCACACCACGCTGAATTAAAATATCATCTGCTTCTGGATAAGTTGGACCATTTGCACCTTCTAAAACTAATTTTGCTGTTAATTTCTGTGCTCGCTCAACTGTGATTTGTCCTTCCAATGCAGCAGGAATTAAAATGTCCATCTCGACTTCCCAAAAGTCCTCATCTGCAATTAACTGGCTATCGGTAAAATCTGCGACCCCTTGGTGAGTTTCCAAATGTTTTTTTAAACTTTCTAAATCAATACCTTCTGGGTTAAAAATGGTTCCAGTATGATCTTGGATTGCCACGATAAGTGATTGTGATTCTGCAAAAAGATAAGCTGCTTCACTACCTACATTACCAAAGCCTTGTA
Source organism: Acinetobacter bereziniae LMG 1003 = CIP 70.12 (assembly GCF_000368925.1). Classification (GTDB taxonomy): domain Bacteria; phylum Pseudomonadota; class Gammaproteobacteria; order Pseudomonadales; family Moraxellaceae; genus Acinetobacter; species Acinetobacter bereziniae. The sequence goes on from NZ_KB849755.1 coordinate 700,534, forward strand.
CTGCAACTTTTGCACCTTTGAGTGGCAGCTTAATTTTTTCAGCGACCTCTCGACCAGTGACAAAAACACCACGACCTGTAGCTTTAATACGACCGAGAGATCCGCCCAAATGAATCGGTTTACCTGTCACAACGCCTGTGACAGTGTGTCCCTGTCCAGATGAATAGGTATCCATAATCCAGCCCATTACATTGGGGTTAGTACCCACATCAGGTGCTGGAATATCTTTTTGTGGACCAATAATATGACTGATCTCACTGGTATAACGTCGAGTTAAACGTTCTAACTCACGCGGAGAAAGTTGGCGTGGGTCGACTCAAACACCACCTTTAGCACCACCAAAAGGTAGATTTAACACAGCAGTTTTAATGGTCATCCATGCTGAAAGTGCCATAACTTCATTTAAATCGACATCTGGATGATAGCGAATCCCCCCTTTTCCCGGTCCACGTGACAAATTATGTTGTACACGGTACCCCTCAAAATGCTGAATCGTTCCATCATCCATCACGATTGGTACATCAACAATCAACGCGCGTTTGGGACGTTTTAATGTATCAATATAACCCTTGAGATGTTCTAAATAAGGCGTCACCCGTTCGATTTGTTCAAGATAAGTCGACCATGGACCATGATTTTGAGCAATATAAGATAAATTCGACATGTATTTTTTGTCCTTTTAATGCGTTGTGTTCAGGCATCAATCAAAAAGATAATTAAAAATAATATAAGCCGCTAATTTGGCAGTTCTGTTGTCCAAATCAAATTTTGGATTACACTCAGCCACATCAAAAACTTTAATTTTTCCAGAATTTTTAATGGCTTGAAATAAAGGATCAAATACTGATAAATCAATTCCTTTCACCGCAGGAGCACTCACACCTGGTGCGATACTGGCACTAAAGACATCTAAATCAACCGTGACATAAAGCACATCAACCTTTTCAATAAATTGATTTATTTTCAGTGTGATTGCATCCAAATTGCTTTCTCGTAATGCTTGATCATAAATATAGCGACAATTCAAACGATCTGCTGTTTCAAATAACACTTGAGTATTTGCATGTTTGGCAACACCAATACATAAATAATGAAATTCTTGCTGATATTGTGCTAATAAATGGGCAGCATTTAAAAAAGGTGTTCCTGAGCTTACGTGATCAGCTTCACGCAAATCAAAATGTGCATCAAAGTTGATAATGCCAATTGTTTGATTGGGTTGATGCTTCTGTACATATTGAAATAATCCAGAAAAACTTCCAAATGCCACTTCATGCCCACCACCTAAAACGATGGTTTGGCTTCCAGAGGAAAGACAAACTTCAACCTGATCAGCCAATTCCGCCTGTGCCTTTTCAAGATCACCATCTACACATATTACTGTGCCCAAATCCGCGATTGAAAGCGCTTGATGTACGGGTAAATTTGCCAATTGGGCACGTATTGCATCAGGCGCATCTGCCGCACCCAAACGACCTTTATTGCGCTTCACACCTTCATCTGAACTAAAGCCAATCAATGCATAAGATGCATGAGCTTGAGTATTGATCACTTGATGGATACGCAAATGTGCTTCACCCTCACCATCGTTGCGTCCTTGCCATATAAATGAATGCTTCATAATAAATACAACTCTGTGAAAGTGAGCTTAGGGCTAAAATGAAACTTCTGTGCCATGTCGAATAATCCGCTTAGATAAATCACCACCCAGCCAGTAAACAATTTCAGAGGGATGCTCAATATCCCAAGCTATAAAATCGGCGAACTTACCTTGCTCTAAACTGCCGTGTGTATCTTGCAAGCCAAGTGCAAAAGCGGCATTGATGGTGACTGCCGCCAAAGCTTGTTCAGGTGTCAATCGAAATAAAGTACTGCCCATATTCAACATTAAACGTAGGGACAGTGTTGGAGAAGTTCCCGGGTTTAAATCACTCGATAGTGCAATACGCACACCATGTTTATGTAAGCTATCTAATGGTGGATACTGGGTTTCTCTAAGAAAATAAAATGCGCCAGGCAAGAGCACTGCAACAGTTCCCGAAGCGGCCATCGCTTTGGCATCATCTTCGGTCATAAACTCCAAATGATCAGCCGAAAGTGCGTGGTAACGTGCAGCAAGGCTTGAACCACCCAAAGATGAAAGCTGTTCAGCATGTAATTTCACAGGAAGATTTAAGTGCTGTGCAGTTTTAAAAACACGCTCAACTTGAGCAGGTGAAAATGCCAAATGCTCACAAAAGGCATCGACGGCATCAACCAAACCTTCCTGCGCTAATTTCGGCAACATCTCATTGCAAATGTACTCAATATAAGCATCACTTCGCCCCTGATACTCTGGAGCTAAGGCATGCGCAGCCAAACAAGTACTACGTACTGTCATTGGCAAAGCATCCGCGATTTGACGAATAACGCGAAGCATTTTTCGTTCATTTTCATAGTCCAGACCATAACCTGATTTAATTTCAATCGTGGTTACGCCATCTTTGAGCAAACATAGAACTCGTTTCAAGGCTGCATTCAAAAGCTCTGCTTCACTTGCTTCCCGCGTGGCACGAACCGTACTGGCAATTCCACCACCGCTGGCGGCTATTTCTGCATAACTTATCCCTTGCAAACGTTTTTCAAACTCAACGCTGCGATTCCCCCCAAATACACTATGTGTATGGCAGTCAATCAGACCAGGGGTTACCCATGCAGCATTGAGATCAATTGTCTCAGCATAATCATCTACAGGAACATTCTTTTGAGGACCAATCCAGTGAATATGTGGTCCTAAAGTCACGATTGCAGCATTTTCAATTATGGAATAATCCCCATTTTGCATGGTAGCGATATGACAGTTCGTCCAAAGTTTTTTCATTCACATTTCCTCATACTGCCTATGCAATGCCATGTATAAGCAGTTTCAGTATTAGCTTTCCATTTCAATGTTTTGTGCTAAGTTTGATTTTTCTTTGGCATTATTTCGCTTTGGCTTTACCCAGATCGTGTAAGCAATCCAAAGAATCAACAGCCAACTTGCACCGACATAGATTGCGGGTCTGGAGTCTGGAAAATACCCCATCATCAGTAAAATGAAGACCATGAATACAATCGCAAATGCAGGTGCATACGGCCAACCAATCACTGGAAAATCTAGAGCTTTAATTTCTGCTTTAGATAACTTGCGACGCATTGCAACTTGAGAAAGTAAGATCATCAACCACACCCAAACCGTTGCAAAGGTTGCAATCGACGCAATGATGATGAAGACATTTTCGGGAATCATATAGTTCAGTACCACACCGACAAGTAATACCCCTGCCATCACCACAACCGTCATCCAAGGCACACCATTTTTGGAAATTTTTTGAAAAACCTGAGGTGCTTGACCACGATTCGACATACCAAACAGCATACGACCTGCACCAAACACATCACTGTTGATTGCAGAAATCGCAGCAGTAATCACCACTATATTTAAAATCGTTGCTGCTGATTGAATCCCTAGATTTTCAAAGATTTGGACAAATGGGCTGCCTTTGCTGCCAATTTGATTCCATGGGAAAATTGACATCAATACAAAAATAGTTAAAACATAAAATAATAAGATACGTACTGGGACAGCATTGATTGCACGTGGAATCGACTTTTTAGGATCTTCAGATTCACCTGCTGTGATTCCAATGATTTCAATACCACCAAATGCAAACACCACTACAGATAAACAAGCAATTAATCCTGCGATGCCATTAGGCATAAACCCCTCATGAACCCATAGATTTTGGATACCTGTGGTAAAACCGCTATGTTCAGCATGAAAACCATAGAACATCAGACCAAAACCACCAAGAATCATGGCAACAATTGCACTGACTTTAACGATGGATAACCAAAACTCAAGCTCACCAAAAACTTTGACATGAATCAGATTAATTGCACCTAAAAACATGATCAGTGACAGAATCCAGATCCAACGTGGTACATCGGGATACCAAAATCCCATATAAATACCAAATGCAGTGACGTCTGCCAAAGCAACAATGATCATCTCAAAGACATAGGTCCAACCTGTGGTAAATCCTGCAAGCGGACCAATATAATTAGATGCATATTCACTAAATGAACCAGATACTGGATTATGTACTGCCATCTCACCCAATGCTCGCATCACGATATAGATCGCAATCCCGGCAACCATATATGCAAGCAGTACTGATGGACCAGCCATTTTAATGGCTGTTGCAGACCCGTAGAACAATCCAGTTCCAATGGCTGAACCTAATGCTAAAAAACGGATATGACGGGTGTTTAACCCCCGCTGTAATGTGGAGTGCTGTGACATTATAATCTCCAATCCTTGAGAAAATTTAGATAGATGCGGCCACTCCATGTGGCCGTTTTATTGATCACACTTTAGACAAACTCGGTAATAGCTTTGGAATGATTAATTGGTTTAAGCAACCACTGGCAAGCAATTCACTCGCTTGTTCGATATCTGGAGCAAAGAAACGATCTTCACTGTAGTAAGGCACTTGATCACGTAGTACTTTGCGTGCTTGCTCAAGTTTTGGTGAACTTTTTAATCCTTCACGGAAATCAAGTCCTTGACATGCACCTAACCATTCAACTGCTAAGATACCGCGAACATTGTCCGCCATATACCACAAGCGTTTACCAGCATTTGGTGCCATAGATACATGGTCTTCCTGATTGGCAGAAGTCGGTAAGCTATCAACACTTGCAGGATGTGCAAGTGCTTTGTTGTCACTTGCCAATGCCGCGGCAGTCACTTGTGCAATCATAAAGCCAGAGTTAACACCACCATTGGCAACTAAAAATGGTGGTAGTTGAGACATATGACGATCCATCATCATTGAAATGCGGCGTTCAGACAATGAACCAATTTCAGCTATTGCAAGGGCTAAATTATCAGCCGCCATTGCAACGGGTTCAGCGTGGAAATTGCCTCCCGAAATCACATCACCTTCTGCGGCAAATACCAAAGGATTATCAGATACAGCATTTGCTTCGATCTCGAGTACTTCTGCGGCTTGACGTATTTGAGTTAAACAAGCCCCCATAACTTGCGGTTGGCAACGTAATGAATACGGGTCTTGAACCTTGCTACAATCTTCATGTGAATGGGCAATTTCACTCGAATCAGTTAATAAGTCACGATAAGCTGCGGCAACATCAATTTGACCACGTTGACCACGGACTTCATGGATGCGCGCATCAAATGGTGCCCGTGAACCCAACATTGCTTCGACACTTAAACCACCACATACAGTCGCTGCTGCAAATAGATCTTCTGCTTCAAATAAGCCTCTTAATGCATAAGCAGTCGAAACTTGTGTGCCATTTAACAACGCCAAACCTTCTTTGGCTGCTAAAGAAATCGGTTCTAAGCCTGCTTTTTTCAGTGCTTCAACCGCAGGTAACCACTCTCCTTGGTAACGTGCCTTACTTTCACCAAGTAAAACCAAAGACATGTGTGCCAATGGTGCCAAGTCACCTGAAGCGCCAACCGAACCTTTTAACGGAATATGTGGATATACTTCAGCATTGATCAAAGCCAGAATTGCATCGATCACCTTAGGACGAATACCTGAAAAACCACGTGCCAAGCTATTGGCTTTCAACAGCATGATTAAACGCACCATCGCATCATCTAAAGCTTCGCCAACACCCGCAGCATGAGAAAGTACTAAAGAACGCTGTAATTGTTCTAAGTCTTCAGGCGCAATTTTTGTTGAAGCAAGTAAGCCAAAACCTGTATTGATACCGTAAGCTGTACGCCCTTCATTGACAATTTTTTCGACACAAGCAACGCTCGCATTGATGCCTTCATAAGCACTGTCATCGAGTTTAACTTTGATTGGATTTAAATAAGTTTGACGGAGATCTGCAAGCGTAAGTTTGCCAGGTTGAATTAAAAGTTCCATTATTGACGTCCTGTTTTGCACTATATTGTTCGCTTACAATGCCTTTTGCTCAATTGCAAAAAGCATCGTAATCGGTATCCTTGTATTTTTTTATTGCGTAATCATTGGCAAGTTCAAACCTTGCTCTTTCGCACAATCAATAGCAATCTCATAACCAGCATCTGCATGGCGCATCACTCCTGTTGCAGGGTCATTGGTCAGTACACGAGCAATACGTGCTGCTGCTTCATCCGTACCGTCACACACAATCACCACACCTGAATGTTGAGAGAATCCCATACCCACACCACCACCATGATGCAATGACACCCAAGTTGCGCCACCCGCAGTGTTTAACAATGCGTTGAGTAATGGCCAATCAGATACCGCATCTGAACCATCTTTCATGGCTTCAGTTTCACGGTTAGGACTAGACACTGAACCTGAGTCTAAGTGATCACGACCAATCACGATCGGTGCAGAAAGTTCTCCACTGCGAACCATTTCGTTAAATGCTAAACCCAATTTTGCACGTAAGCCCAAACCTACCCAACAGATACGTGCAGGCAAACCTTGGAAGCTAATACGTTCACGAGCCATATCTAACCAACGATGTAAATGCTCATCATCTGGAATCAATTCTTTGACTTTGGCATCTGTTTTATAGATATCTTCTGGATCACCTGAAAGTGCAGCCCAGCGGAAAGGACCAATACCACGACAGAATAGCGGACGGATATATGCTGGAACAAACCCAGGGAAATCGAAGGCATTTTCTACACCTTCATCTTGCGCCATTTGACGAATATTGTTGCCATAATCAAATGTAGGAACGCCCATTTTTTGGAAATCCAACATTGCTTGCACATGCTTCGCCATCGATTGTTTTGCCGCTTTTACGACAAACTCTGGTTCAGTCTGAGCACGTTGACGATACTCTTCCCATGTCCAACCAATCGGTAAATAACCATTTAATGGATCATGAGCGCTGGTTTGATCTGTCACCATGTCAGGATGCACACCACGACGAACCAATTCAGGTAAAATTTCAGCAGCATTACCATGTAATGCAATTGAAATTGCTTTACCTTCTTGCGTGTATTTTTGGATACGAGCTAAAGCGTCGTCCAAGTCGGTCGCTTGCTCATCAACATAACGTGTGCGCAAACGAAAATCGATGCTGGCTTGTTGACATTCGATATTCAGTGAACACGCTCCTGCCAATGTTGCAGCTAAAGGTTGTGCGCCGCCCATACCGCCTAAACCTGCAGTCAGTACCCAACGCCCTTTCAAATCGCCGTTGTAATGTTGGCGTCCTGCTTCAACAAAAGTCTCATATGTACCTTGTACAATGCCTTGACTACCAATATAAATCCAAGAACCAGCCGTCATTTGCCCATACATTGCTAAGCCTTTGGCATCCATTTCATTGAAATGCTTCCAATTTGCCCAATGAGGAACTAGGTTTGAGTTTGCAATCAATACACGTGGTGCATCTTGATGAGTTTTAAATACACCAACGGGTTTACCTGACTGTACCAATAGTGTTTCATCAATTTCTAAATTTTTAAGTGTTTCAACAATCTTGTCAAAACATTCCCAGTTGCGCGCGGCACGACCAATACCACCATACACAACCAATTCTTTCGGGTTCTCTGCGACATCAGGATCAAGATTGTTCATCAACATTCGAAGTGGAGCTTCAGTCAACCAGCTTTTTGTATTGAGCTTTGTACCACGAGGTGCGCGAATCTCTACATCACGAAATTTTGTTGTCGTTGTTGTCACAATAGGACTCCTTCCTTTGAGTTTAAAACAGTGAATGAAATCACTTTCACTGTATAGCAATGTATCAACTTGTATATACATCTATATACTACACAAATCTCTAAACTTGAAAAGATGATTTTTAAAATATTTTGCAAAAAAAGATTTAATTGACTGAATTTATTAAAAATTATTTTTTAATAAAAATAAAAACGCATACAACTTCAAGTTGAATGCGTTAAAACAACATCAATAAAATTTAAATTTTTGTGAGTTGTATTAGACAAGTTTGAGGCGAAAACTGTGGATTCAAAATCATTATTTTTGCTAAATTTTCATTTTGTATTTTTAGACAATTCTGATGCTGTAAATAAAAAATCTTTTCATCAATCGTGACTTCTAATGGTTTGATTGACTGATTAAAAACAAATATAAAATCTGAAAAAATGGGAATTTCCAATCGTTCTTGAGTAAAAATCCATTGATATTGTGCCGATATTTTTTTGGGATCGTAGATCAAATTAAAATCTCGAATTTGACCTGCAAATAACTCACAATACACCTCACTTTCACCACTAAACGAAACACTTTGAAGCGTATGCAAATATTTGAGTTCACTATCAATATTCAGCGAAATTCCTTGACCTTCCAATACTGTTAAAAAACGCTGCATTCCATTGAATTTAGAAAATTCTCCAGCACTTTTGACATCTGCCATCGAAATGCGCCACTCAAACTCATCCAAGCTTTCTCCTACACTACGGGCAATTTCTAGCGTATAACCTTCACCGTTTTTCCAGCGCATTTTTTTATAGTGCGGTATTTCTAACAGCTCAATCATTGAGTAAATTTACCCTCAAGATAATAACGACTTCCCGGATAGATTAAACGGGCACTTGAAATCAACTGTTTATTTGACCATGTTCTACGACGAATCAGTAAACATGGTTCTGTTTTATTAATTTTCAACCACTTACATTCTTGTGCAGATGCCAAAATCGCAGTTACCACATGCTCACCTTCTGTAACAGGTGCTTTTGACATTAAATACGCATTCGGGGTAATCGCTTTGAAGTCTTGTGCAAGATAATCAGGAATCAGAATAGGATCAACCAAACGATCTTCAATTTGCACAGGGATGTCATTTTCATAATGTACGATGATAGAGTGGAATAACTTTTGTCCCTCACGAATTTGCATCAAACGACTTTGCTCTGTATTGGCTTGTATCTGTTCGAGCACCAAGACCTCCGCATGGTGTTTATGATTTCTTGCAATAATTTCTTCGGCGATATTATTGACATGAAATAAAGCAGTACGCCCCTGACCTTCAGCAACAAAAGATCCAACACCTTGTATACGTACCAATAAACCTTCGCTGGTGAGTTCACGCAAGGCACGGTTCACAGTCATACGGCTACAACCGAGTAAATTGACCAATTCACTTTCAGAAGGAATTTTTTTATTGACTGTCCATGTTCCTTCATAAATTTTTTGTGAAATCATTTGTTTCACACGCAAATACAATGGAACAGGACTATCTTCTTCTAGTGATAAGTCTAAATCCTTGTGCTTTGACACTCTTGACATTGACTAAAACTCATACAAAATATATTAAATCATTGTATATGGTCACAACCTTGTTTGTATATACAAGCCTATACAAATAATTATGATAAAAATATCTATGTCTAAATGAAGATTCTGATTTTTACATGTCATTGCTATCGCGTGGCAACATGGATGCCGTCCAATGAGGGGCTACAGAGGTACATGAGCAAGAAACAAAGCATTGCTTTGTTTGCAATGCCAGAGTGAGACATCGTCTATGAAAAGCGATTTAAACTTTATATGTATCGTGTGATATTCAAGCTTTATCGGCAAAGGAGGCTTTTGCCTCCTTATTTATCCAATCAAATTAAAAGGTCTTTCTTAAACTCAACCAATATTGTTGATTATCTCGATTCTTGAGTTGTTCAGGTGTGCTCCCTATTGGAAATGCAACTTCGGCATTGGCTTGGATATTCCATAAACTGTTCCAGTTTAAGCCTAATCCAGCACTGCTGATTTGTACTTGATTGTCGCCTGTGACTCCTGCCCAACGTTGCGCATTTAAGGTTACTTCTGCTGTATCCACAAAAACTTTACCAGTAAGCTGATGTTTGGCATTTGCAAATAAGCTTTGTCGCAGTTCTGCTGTGGCTAAATATCCAGTAGACCCTGCGAATTGGCTGGATTCATAACCGCGAACATTAAATGGACCGCCTCCTAAATATTGTTCTGCACTATCTAGATTATAAGGGCTATATTGACCATAAATCCCCAAATAACCTTGTGTACCCTTACCACCCAGATTTTGTAGACGTGAAAGATTGAGAGTTGCAGTGTAGTAACCTCCTGCTGTTTTTGCTGTCTGGTTATCTAAGGCAGCAGCATCATCATTTTTAAATTTCACACGACCATAACTCGTTGAAGCACCATATTGGGTTAAGCCTCCCCCCATGAATTGATCAAACTGAGAGCCATCCAATCGAGCAGTCACCACATCAATATTGCGATGTTTATCGTATTGGTTCAGTTGAATATCATCTTTCAGTTGTTTATGGTCATATTGTAAGCTCAGTAATACTTCTGCTGTATTGGTCAGTAAAGCAGGTTGGCTGATAAATACACTGCTTTGTGCTGCACTTCCTTCTGCCCCAATACTTTTTAAATCTTTACCCAGTTCGTAATCAAGATAGGAGTAGCTTGCGCCTGCACGTGTCCCCATTCCTATAAAGGTAAAGGCGTATCCGATACGTCCGTAGTTCATCCGTTTTCCAGCAGTCATCAGATCTAAGCTCAGTTCATCCCCTAAACCTGCTAAATTATTGACGGAGACGCCGGCGGTACCTCGTACTCGACTGGTGTATTTATTGCCAAAGTTATCTGCACCGATATAACCATTGATTAGGGATGCATTTTGTACTTCTACATTGAGTTGGCTACTGCCCACTGTAGTTCCTGGACTTAGGACATTGCGGGTGTTCACTCCTTTTAATCGATTGAGCAATTTAAGCTGTTGCTGCATTTGATCGCTGTTGATTCGCTCGCCTTGTTTCAAGGATGCGACTGTTTGCTCTATAAGCCAGTTTTGAGTTCGGCTTTGATTGTCAATCTGAGTTTTATCGTAATACGCTTCAAGTACATTGATTCGTACGATACCTTGACTTAAGTTTTGTTGTGGAAGATAAGCACGACTATAGCCATAACCATGTTGTTGATAGTAAGTGCTAATCTTTTGTGCAACCTGCCAAAGTTGATTTAGTGTCAGTTGCTGACCTTCGGCATCAACAACCAGTTGATGAAGTTGTTGGGTGCTAAAACGACTATTCCCGATTATTTCAATTTTTCGTACAGGAATTTGTACATCTATTGCCGTAGGAGCTATTGGGTTTGCGGTATTTTCAATCTGTACTGCAGGTTGTGGCTCAAGAATTTGCCTTTGTTGCTGTTGTTGTAACAGTTGCCCAGCATTCGGGGCAGGTGCTGCATGGTTTGTGTTGCTGAAGAGCATGAAACAAGCACTTACAGATGCTGCCAATATATGTTGTTGTGATTTCATTGTTTAGTGCTCCCCTGCCAAGATTTGAATGCCTGTGGTGTTCACACCACCTTGGCGTACGTCAAGATTGACGGTATTTAATGCATTTTGTGTTTCAGGCAAATAGTGCGGTCGTTTGAATTGAATGGCCTGTAAGTAAGCCGTCGGTGTCAACATATAGATATCTGCTGTAGTTTTCGCGGTCGTATCTAACAATGTGTAATTTTGGGCATCTAAACCACCAAGACTTAAACCTGTAATCAATACATTTTTGCTTTGCCCTGTGGTCGCATTGTCAAATTGACCTGTTGCTGTTGCTACATTCAGATTATCCCCTGCATAGATGCCACTGAACTCGGCATGACTAAGATCTAAATCAGCAATTGTTAATCCATTATAGGTGCGATTATTTGCGCGAATGCCTGTAATATATTGAATCTTAGCTTGACTAATATCAGCTGTAGTTTGTGCAGTGTTATTCACTAACTCGTAGTTATGTGCATCTGCACCACTTAGGCTAATTCCTTGAATGCTTACTTGTTTGGCATTACCCACATTTTTATCACTGAATTGTCCTGTTGCTGATACGACTTTCAGTTCATCACCTGCGATCTGACCTGTAAATTGTGCTGCTGCTGTATTCAACGTTGCTTGTGTACTGGCATCATAAACACGATTATTTGCTGTGATTCCTGTGACTTGGTTAATTTTGGCTTTAGCAATATCCAATGCACCATCAACAAAGCTCAGATCGTAGTTTTTATCAACACCATTGGCTTTGTTCGTATAACTGCCTGCGTCTTTAGCGGTTATGGATGCTGTGACACCAGAAAGTACAGATTCGGTTTCACCATTGACCAAACCTGTTGCACTAAAGCCTGATGCTGTTTGGTTTTTACCGTTATAGGTCGTATTTAAACTATTCGCTGTCACCGTCGCTTTGGCTTTGGCAATATCTAAAGCCCCATCGACAAAGGTCAAATCGTAGTTTTTATCAACGCCATTGGCTTTATTCGTATAACTACCTGCATCTTTAGCCGTTACAGATGCCGTCACACCAGAAAGTACAGATTCGGTTTCACCATTGACCAAACCTGTTGCACTAAAGCCTGACGCTGTTTGATTTTGTCCGTTATAAACAGTTGATACGCTATTCGCCGTTACAGTCGCTTTGGCTTTGGCAATATCCAATGCTCCATCAACAAAGGTCAGATCGTAGTTTTTATCAACACCATTGGCTTTGTTTGTATAACTGCCTGCGTCTTTAGCCGTTACAGAGGCTGTGACACCTGTCAATACAGAACTATCTTCGCCATTCACCAAACCAGTAGCACTAAAACCTGATGCAGTTTGATTTTGTCCGTTATAAACAGTTGATACGCTATTCGCTGTCACCGTCGCTTTGGCTTTGGCAATATCCAAAGCGCCATC
>NZ_KB849755.1:714415-854974 GCF_000368925.1 Acinetobacter bereziniae LMG 1003 = CIP 70.12
CCAGTAGCGCTAAAGCCTGATGCTGTTTGGTTTTGACCGTTATAGGTCGTATTTAAACTATTCGCCATTACAGTCGCTTTGGCTTTGGCAATATCCAATGCACCATCGACAAAGGTCAGATCATAGTTTTTATCAACGCCATTGGCTTTATTCGTGTAACTGCCTGCGTCTTTAGCCGTTACGGATGCTGTTACACCTGTCAATACCGAACTATCTTCGCCATTGACCAAACCTATTGCGCTAAAGCCAGTAGCTGTTTGGTTTTGTCCGTTATACACAGTGTTTAGACTATTTGCAGTGATTGTTGCTTTGGCTTTGGCAATATCTAAAGCCCCATCGACAAAGGTTAGATCGTAGTTTTTATCGACACCATTGGCTTTATTCGTATAACTGCCTGCGTCTTTAGCCGTTACAGATGCTGTCACACCTGTCAATACCGAACTATCTTCACCATTGACCAAACCTGTTGCACTAAAGCCTGATGCTGTTTGGTTTTTGCCGTTATAGGTCGTATTTAAACTATTCGCCGTTACAGTCGCTTTAGCTTTGGCGATATTCAATGATCCATCAATAAAAGTCAGATCATAGTTTTTATCAACACCATTGGCTTTGTTCGTATAACTGCCTGCGTCTTTAGCCGTTACGGATGCTGTCACACCTGACAATACCGAACTATCTTCACCATTCACCAAACCAGTAGCACTAAAGCCAGCAGCTGTTTGGTTTTTGCCATTATAAACAGTTGATACGCTATTCGCCGTTACAGTCGCTTTGGCTTTGGCGATATTCAATGATCCATCAATAAAAGTCAGATCATAGTTTTTATCGATGCCACTGACTTTATTCGAATAACTGCCTGCATCTTTAGCGGTTACGGATGCTGTGACACCTGTCAATACTGAGCTATCTTCACCATTGACCAAACCTGTTGCAGTAAAGCCTGATGCAGTTTGGTTTTGTCCATTATAGGTCGTATTTAAACTATTTGCCTTTACAATGGCTTGCGCTTTGTGAATTGTGGCACTTAAACCTATAGGCTGAATAAAAATATAATTTCCAGCATCCAGACCTGTTAAGTTATAGCCTGTTACGATCACAGACCTAATTCCTGCATTCTTATCTGTAAATGTTCCTATACCATTACCACTCAATCCAACAAAATCTCCTGCAATTGGATTGATTGAAGCAGTGCCATTTATGGTTGCATTAGACAAACCATCATAGGTTTTATCTGCAATACTTATTCCATTAATGGTTAAAACTGCAGGCGTTATATTAGCTTTAAGATTTGTCGGCTGTAGCAATGTGTAATTTAAAGCATCTGTTCCCGACAACGTAAAACCTGAAACAGTGACATTTTTATCATTACCGACATTTTTGTCAGAAAATAATCCAATTCCAGTTCCAGACAACGAAATAGAATCACCCGATATTCCACCTACAATACTTGCATTTCCTGTTAATGACGCAGATTTTGATGCGTTATAAACTTTGTTTACTGCACTTAAACCACCGACATTTAAACTCTTTGTTGTTATTGTCAGTGTTCCTGATCCACCATTGTCTTTATATATAACATCATTACCAAATTGTGTTGTATTTGCCCCTGTAGGAACGCCACTGATCAAGATTGAACCATCATTTAAACTATAAACACCTGCATTTTTACCGGTTGTTTTATAATTTAGTCCTGAAACTAGCGTTCCTGAAGCAATCACCCCATCATAAGTTTTGTTAGCAAAATTAGCGACGACTTCTGTGACCAAAGGTTTTAGGAAATGACGTAGTAAGGGAGCAGATCTACCTTCATAAATACGCCAAATTTTACCAGTGCCTCCGGCATCATCAATATCCCAATCTGCAAAAGTTGAAATTTGTTGAAGTTCTGCTGTGGTTTTTCCTACACCACCAGCACTGCTTGTTCTTCCAGAAGTACTGGTGTTCCAGAAACTATTTGTGGTTATACCATTACCGCCACCAACAAGACCACCAACATACTGATTTCCAATGACATTACCTGAAGAATAAGTCTTATCAACATTTCCTCCATTAAAACCAACTAATCCACCAACATATTGATTTCCAATCACTGTGCCTGTGGCATAAGAATTATTGACTGGTCCCGAAGTTCCTCCAACTAATCCACCAACATAATTATTTCCTGTCACTGGACCTGTTGCAAAAGAAGAACTGATTAGCCCATCGCTATAACCAACCAGACCGCCAATATAGTTATTATTTGAATATTTCCCTTTTACAGTCACATTGGCATATGAGTTTAAAATATTGCCATAATTAAAATTCCAGCCAACCAATCCACCATACTGTTCAGTATTTCCTGTGACCAGCCCTGTATTGACATAGGCATTATTAATTGTGCCCAGATTAAGCCCAACCAAACCACCAGTTTTTCCATAACCCGAAATACCAATATTAGTCAGCCCAACATTTTGTATCAGTGCATCCTGATGCGTAATCGCAAACAAGCCGATCCCCTGATACATAGATTCAATACTGAGCCCATCAATCGCATGACCTAATCCATCAAAACGTCCCCGAAAAGACTGTTGTGATAGATCCATTGGGCTTAAATTTGCATTATAAAAGCCAATTGGGTCGAAACCTGTATAACCATTCCATAGCTCCGAACTGCTGGCATCTATGTCTGCACCCAACACATAATTACCACTTAGGTTACCGTTAATGCCTTGTAAATCTTGACTTGTAGTTGAACCTTGTGCGCCCAAAGCCGTAATGACTTGATAGTTAATCGTGGCTGCCGTTCCTTTTTGGGTACTAAAGTTCTGCCCTGCCTTTAAGTTTATTTTTGCGCCATTATTAATATAATAATTTGCGCTGGTATTGGCTGTATTTTGCCCATAAATCAAATTAAGTTTGCCACTATTATTGGTCGCTGTAATGTTGGCATTAATATTAATGTTATTTTGTGCATTTAAAGTCAGGCTAGTCGCACTCCCCCAAGTCACATCAGCATTAACATTGATATCACCCTTTTGATTACCCGTAGTGCTGGTTAGTAATATGACATTACTGGTTGCAAGACTGCTTGCTAAAGTGGTTGCACCAATGCCACTACTACTTGCTGATGCATTACCCGAATTAATACTGAAATCTGTAGGGTCGATTAACCAATTTCCTGTTTTTCCACTGTCTGATCGAGTGGACACAGCCGTAGTTTGATCGATCTTAACATCAGCTGCCGAGGTTTCAATAAATCCACCATCCTGACCATTTTTTCCTTCAGCTTTCAGTACACCGCTCACAGTGGTTGTGCCAGTTTGCATATCACCCAGTAGAATAATTTCGCCTTTGGCATTTTGACTTAATCGGTTGGCTTCGATAATGCCTGAATGATTCACAACGGCTTTACTTAAACTGTCTTTGGCTTTTGCAGTTAAATAGACTGCGCCATTATCAGCAAAAATTGCTCCTCCATTGTCCACCAAACCTTTAAGTACTCCTTGATCCACTTGGTACTGGGTCAGTGAACCATCTTGTAAAGCAAGCGTGACTTGACTAGCGGATGATAAGTGCGTAGTCCCATTCGGTGTGGTAATAGAACCTGTATTTTTAACATTCGGCGCAATCAGTGCGACTGTTCCACCTTGTGAAGTTTGAATAGCGCCATAATTTTCTATACTTGCATGACTATTGGCATCACCTTTTAAAGTGAATTGACCATTTTGAATATCATGGTCCGTGAGTGCTAACGTTGAAGCAACCAATCCCCCAACATTCACTTGAGCGGTTTTAGAGAAAACCACACCATTAGGATTGAGTAGAAACACCTGACCATTGGCATTTAAACGCCCCATGATTTGCGAAGCATTACTGTCTAATACATGGTTAATTGCGACTGAAGATGCATTATTTTGGTTAAAATTGACTGTCGCATTTTGACCAATGTTAAAGCTGTTCCAATTGGTGCTCAGTGTTTGACTACTTTGATTAATATTCAGGGTATGCCCATTTTGAGAAATCGTTGCCGAACCAGAATTAATTTGAGCGCCTGTCGGTAACTCGATATTTGAAATCGCAGCCTGTACAGATAAAGGCAACAGTGCTAATCCAAATAAAATCAAAGCGGATACTTTTTCAACAATCCCCATTGTCTTATTTTGATCAGTGACTGTACTTTGTGAAGGACGATGATTCTTGGCAAGTTCTGAAACGGCTTGCCAACATCCAAGTTGTGCATTCCAGATGACTTTGTAAATTTTATTCATGATATGCCCAAATGTAATAGATTAAATATTAACCATCTAAACATAACTTTACATAACTAGATATACCTGAAATCAGTGATTTTTAAAGATTTTTTAATAAAAACTACATAGTTTATTTAAATAAATTTACACAAAATAAGACTTAATTTACTGTAAAATCACAATACATAAATTAAGTCTCGTTTTTATAAAAATCACAATAAAAATATTTATTCTATGAAGTTTGCTGAGTTAAATTGACACATTCAATTAATTGATTGTGTAATTTTTCTAGATTTGCTTTTGGATCAAGCCACCATTCCACTGTCCACAATTGAATCACAGTCCAACCGAGCCCGATTAATACAGAAGGACGTAATTGATCTCGATCTCGTGCAGTTGCAGCTTTGGCATAATCATCCCCGTCTACCAAAATACCTGTTAAATACTGACCAGCAACATAAGGGTTTTGGATAGCAATATCTATACGGCTATCTCCGCTGCCTACTGCCAAGTCAACTTTCCAACCTAAATGCTCTAATTGAGCTTTTAAATACAGCATGAGTTCATCTTTAGCCTTTTCTTTTTCAAGTGTTTGCGAGTAATACGCCATTTGCCCAGTTTGTGCAAAACTCAAGAAATCTTTTAAATCTCGCACCCCCTCACTATTGGTTCGAGACAAATCAATCTGGTCTGGACGCAGTGTTGAGAAAACATGTAGTCCTTGACGTGCACGTGTAATCGCAACATTTAAACGGCGTTGTCCGCCTTGACGATTCAATGCACCAAAATTCATCAGTAATTTACCCAGTTGATCGGGCGCATAAGTGATGGAGAAGATAATAATATCTCGTTCATCACCTTGAACATTTTCCAAATTTTTCACAAATAATGGCTCAAAGCCATCTCGGCTAAGTTGCTCTAATTCAGGACGTTGCGCCAATTCGTTATCAAGCAAATCTTCAATTAGTTTTTGTTGAGTAATATTGAATGTCACCACACCAAGCGTTTGTTTAATCTCTGCAGTCAGTTGCTTCGTTAAATGTTGTAGAATAAACTGTACGATTGCCTGAGCCTCAGCTTTGTTGGTTCGTGTATCACCCTTGTCATATACACCTTCAACAGCGTGCAATTGAATTGCCTTATCTTTTGCAACAGGTGCAGGAAATGTCAGCAACTCACCTTTATAATATTTTTGATTACTAAACTGAATTAGGCTTTCATATCGACTACGATAATGCCAATTCAATACCAGTTCTGGTAATTGTGCAGCTAAACACTCATCTAAAATACTTTCCAAATCTTCGGTAACGTCTTCATCGACTTCTTCGGTATCTCCTTTTCCAAAGAAACTGGTGGGCGGCATTTGTTTATTGTCACCAACAACAATCGATTGTTCTCCTCGTGCAAGTGCACCAATGGCATCCCAAACAGGGATTTGCGAAGCCTCATCAAAAATCACCACATCAAATTTAGACTCAGGATCAAGATATTGGGCAACCGACAATGGACTCATTAACATACATGGCTTGAGTCCAGTAATCACATCTGGAATCTGTTTGATGAGTTCTCGTACTGGAATATGTCGACGCTTTTTGCCCAACTCTTTGTTGAGTAATGCCCATTGCTTTTTAAACTCATCAGGGTTCTCAAAAATTTTATGCAAACGTCGGGTAATTTCCTCACTGGCAAATTGTTGATGTTCACGATCCTGTTGTGAAAATTTAAGAATTTTTTGTTGATGTAATTCACCATTAAATTGGTTGAGTTCAGGATGTTTACTAAACTGTTGAACAATCCATTGACGTGCAAGATTGATATCCACCAATAACGCCACATGATCTTGGACTAATTTTGCATCAAAAGACGAAGAGGTTTGAGCTAAGCAATGTTGTTCTAAGTATGCGCTAAAACGAGCCAAACCTTGTTGTTGAAGTTGTGTTTTTAAACCTTGCCAATTTAACCAATGACGCCATTCATTGATCATATGTTGCAAGTTTTGTTGACGTAACAGTAATTCTGTAAATAAAATTTGAGGATATGCGGTTAAATTTTCTGTCTGAATTTGCTGATCTGGCAATAACAGTGCATAGCATTGCTGTAATTCTTCAATATGTTGTTCAGCTTCAAAGTGCTTCTGTTGACTTGCGAAATCCAATGCTTGTAATAATACCACTGGGCTTGAAATACGATCTGCAAGTTGGTTTTTGAATTGTGTCCAAGCCTGTGCCATATTTTCAAACTGTGCCCAATCTGTTTTTTCACCTTGCCAATATGTCTGCAGTTTTGCGCCTAAACTATTTTCAAGCGCTTTAAACTGTTGCTGATGATTTTGAATATTGATCAACAGTGGCAAATCATTTTCTACCACCATAGCAGAAGGGCGCTGTTTATCAGTGTGATAACTACGCATCAAGTTTCTTAACTGATACTTACCAAACCAAGACCATGGCCAAAACTTAGCAGAAGCTTCTCGCCATTTAAAATCTATCTGTTTTAATTCAGCTTGGTAAATCGATAAATCATATTTAAAAATTAAACGTGTCTGGCTTTGTACGATTTCTGTTGTTACCGCTTTGGCTTCAGAAATTTGACGTATGTCTAAACCATCAATAATTTTCAGCAGTTTCAAATCATATTGTTGACTGAATGCAAATATTTTTTGGTAGATCTCTAGATCAGCTTGAAGCTGCTGTAAATTTTCTGCTTGTTTGAATTGGCAAGCATCTTGCCAAACATGTAACGAACGATGTATTTGAGGAATTAATTCTGCTATACGTTGTTGGTTGTGCTGATACTGATCTTGCCACAACAGATTCCAGAAATTCGGAGAACTCCCTTCAGCAAATCCATTCAGAGTATCTCGTGCGTTGCTCGAAATTTGCTGATACTGCAACCATGCTTTGACAGCCAAATCTTTTAAGTGTGAACGTGCTTGATGGGTCAATTGTTGAATATTGAGATCAAAACGCAATGTTTCGATCTCTCTATGTAACAACTCTTCACTCATGGCATCAAATAAACTCCATCCTATTGAATGTTGTTGATGCAAAATCTGCACATGCTGATTGAGCACATCACGGCTTTCGACCAAATGCTGTGAAAGTACTTGCCACTCTTGTTGGGTTTCTTTTTGGGTGATTGCGTAAGGATTATTGTTATTTTCTGCACGTTCACGAAGCTGATCAAGCACTTCTATTTTTTGTGCTTTGGCAGAATGAAGCTGTAAACACAGATGTCCTAATCCAATTTGATTCAGTCGTCGATACACCACATCCAATGCTGCCATCTTTTCAGAGACAAATAGTACGGATTTACCATCTGCCAAGCATTGCGCTACCATATTGGTAATGGTTTGTGACTTTCCTGTTCCTGGCGG
Organism: Acinetobacter bereziniae LMG 1003 = CIP 70.12; assembly: GCF_000368925.1. Taxonomy (GTDB): domain Bacteria; phylum Pseudomonadota; class Gammaproteobacteria; order Pseudomonadales; family Moraxellaceae; genus Acinetobacter; species Acinetobacter bereziniae. The sequence continues at coordinate 722,021 of NZ_KB849755.1, forward strand.
CCCAGAAAGTACAAATGTTCGCCCTAAAGCCGCAGACATTACGGCTGCAAGCTGTGAAGAATCCGATGACAATGGTGTAAATAGCTGCTTGGGTTGATATTTTTGATCAAGTTCAGCGGGATGTGGAAAAGCATCTTGTTTTTTAAATGGCTCGCGTGGCGTTTCAATCAAATGATGAACCACAGCTTGTTCTTTTAACTGCTGTATACGTAAAGAAAGATCTCGCCACATTAAGTATTTTGAAAATGAAAACTGACCAATCGCGGCTTCAGTAGTCACCTCCCAGCCTCGCATATTGACCACAGCTCGGCGAACAATTTGCAAGACGGCATTAACATCTACCCCTGATCCATCTGTCGGTAGCGGGTCCAATCCACTGATTTCAATTTCAAAGTCCTGTCTTAACAATTGCAACAGGGTTGAATTAAAACGCGGCTCATCATCATACATCCATAAACGATAACCAGACTTTGCCGACTCTCGTGTCATCCGTACAGGAATTAACAAAAGTGGTGCTTTAAACGTTTTCTGAGCTTTCTCTGACTCTTTCCACTCTAGAAAACCAACTGCCAAGAATAAAGTATTTGCCCCACCTTCTTCCAAAGCTGTGCGTGAGGCGCGATATACTTCCACCAAACGCTTATTTAAGGTGTCGCTGTCTAAGCCACTAAATAGCAATTGGCGATGTAGGTTTTCATCAATATAGTTTTGGACGTGTTGGGCTTCATTTTCACGAGTGACTTCTTTAAGAGAAATATAATCCACACTTTGAAAGAAAAACCCTTTATTCTCAGCCAAAGCATCTTCTAAAGAAGCTAAAGTTTTCTCAGAACACTGTAAGGGAATACTTAAACGGTTATCTTTAAAATTTAATAACTTATTTCTTAAACTTAAATCCAGTAAACGTCTTAACCATCGCTGAACACGCGTTGCAACATTTTCATTTGCATCCATAACCGCATATTCAGGTAAAGAAGCTGCTGTCCATGTCATCTCATCCTGATCTAAATTTTGCACGACATCCAGCTGTGTTGAAATAGGACGTACACCACGTAAACGACTTTGCCGAATATCCACAGCAACATAAAACTGTTCGATTTTTTCAGCATCATGTAAATATTGTTGTGCTGAAGTTATGGCTTGTTTCAAACTTGCTTGTGATGTTAATAAGGTGGTTTCAATAAAAGTAATTGCACCAAGCTCCATATACTTACGCAAGTTTTGAAGATCATCAATTAAAACATCAACAACAGGGGTTTCATGTAACCATACCCCGATAAAACTGTGACCTTGGGCAATCATCACGATGGGATCAAGCCCAATTTGCTCAATCAAAGAGCTCATCAACATGGTGCTATCCAAACAACATGCCATTTTTTCATCTAAAATTTGTTTGGCAAAACGAATACGCTGCCCATGTTGGATATAACTTGCAGGATTCACAATATAATGTAAATTCTGTTCATTTAATGCCTGCCAAATTGCATTCAGCTGATTTAAAACTTGTTCAGGGCTTTTATCCGAGTAACCATTTAGACTGCCTAAATTCTTTTGCACTAAGTATTCGCTAGCACGTTTAAGAATAGGTGCTAAAGAAGCTGCATTTGGTTGTGAGAAACAGGCTAAAAGTTCAAGTGGCTGTTTTTCTCCACCCCATGTATCAACTGTAAGCACTTCAATATCTTGCTGTTTCACTGCTAACAGCTGATCATCTGAATCCAACCATTTTAAATTTAAATAACCTTTTATATTTTCATTCAGATGAAGTAAAAAATTGAGATCAAAATTAAGTTTAGGATTACTGAGATAGATGTTTTGATCTTTATCACTTTTACCGATTCGAATCTCAGTGGGTTGAAAAAATGCAGGATGAGATTCAATAATAAGCTTACTTTCAGAAAGCTGCTTACTTCCAGTTAAAGAAATATGACGAATTAAAGGAATTGCGTTTTGCTGAAAAGTAAAATTTAAGCTTGAAGTCGCATCGAGAGAAATTTGAAATTGATCTTATTCCACAACATCTGACATGAAAATTGTAATCCTAGAATTTTTTTGATTATGAACTTAGTGCCTTACTCTATACTAAATCTATCTCAATAAAAAAGCACCCGTAGGTGCTTGTTGTGTATATTTCAATTAAAACAAAACTTGCTGTGAATTTAATAACTCAGCAATCGCATCTGTAGAGAATATGGTCGTACTTGGTAAATTATTCATGTATTGATCAACAGTTTCCGAGGTTGAATTCATTATATTTTCACTTGTCGTAGCACTGTGCTTCATTGCACTTTCAATCACATCCTCAATCTGTTGCTCTTTAGGCTCTAAAACAGAAGCATCCAAAAATAAATCATTTACAGAGGTCTTATGATCAGTGTCTAAATGAGTTTGAATAGAACCATCAGTTTCAGCAGCTGTTTGCAAAAGCTTTGCAATATTTTCACTGGTTAAATCAACACGATTCGTTTCTGTATGTGGCGGCATGCTTTGGAGCAAAAAGTCACGATTTGCGTAAGAATCAGGATTCAGCTCAGCATTGACAATATTACTGGATAAAGAATTACTGGCTAAAGAAGCATGAGAATCTGCCGAGTTTTGATCCATTACTGAATATTCGTCAGCCAGCGCTACCTTCACGCCCACTTCAACCACCGTAAATGAGCGCGCATCACTCATCAAACTGGTATTTCCAGCCTTATCCGTTTGTACGCTGGTAATGCTATGTGCTCCCAGACTTAAATCATAATCGAAACTGAATGACCATTTACTGTCTGCGCCAACCGTAACTTTTCCAACAGCTTTGTTATTGTCATAAATAATCAATGTTGCACCTGCTTCACCCGTCCCCGAAATCACTGGGCGTTTATCATCGGTGTTGCCATTGGCTGCAATTGAACCTTTGCTTTCACCGACATCATCTACCACATCTGTAATTTTAGGGCTTGCTGGTGGCGTGACATCTTTAGTTCCTGTTACCGATGTAACTGCTGATTGATTTCCAGCTGCATCTGTTGCATATACACTCCCTAATTTTGCCTCAGTCAAAGCGCTTGAAAGCGTGACCGTATAATTTCCATTGGCATCTGTCGTTGCCGTACCCAGCAGTTTATTCGCACTGTCATAGACGGTAATTTTAGAATTCGCTTCTGCTGTTCCTGTAATGATAGTGCCTTCAGCATTTAAACTGGCTACAGGTTTTTCAGGGGCTAAGAGGTCTTGCCCAGGTTTAATTTCAATGGCTTTAGATTGATTTCCGGCTGCATCCTCAATGATAATTTTACCTGATTGGTTGGTTCCCAAAGCAGGCGAAATTGTTATATTGAATTTCCCCTGTGCATTGACTGTACCTGTTGCAATTACAACACCTGTTGAATCTTGAATGATGACTTTGGCATTGGCTTCTGCAGTACCGAGTATGCTCGTTCCCTCTTTATTGAGTTCATATTTCGGTTGATCTGGCGCAATCGTATCTTTGCCCAATTCTATTTTGTGCTGTTCGGATTTATTCCCTGCTGCATCAACCGCTTCAACAGATCCTATTTGACCTGCGGTCAAAGCAGGTGAAATTGCAACTGAAAACACGCCTTCGGTATTGGCTTTTGCTGTTCCAATGAGTTTACCTGATGCATCATAAACATTGATGATTGCATTGGCCTCAGACTTACCTGTGACAATGTTTCCTTGATCATTTAATTGCGCCTGAGGTTCTACAGGTGCAATGGTGTCCTTTGTTCCAGTGACTTGCGTATAGCCCGATGAATTTCCAGCATCATCTTTGGCTTTAACGTAATAACTATTATTATTGACCAATGCTTCAGGCAATGTTACTGAATACTGACCATCTTTATCCACTTTGACCGTGACAATGACTTTTTCATTTTTGTCTACCACATAAATTGTGGCGCCCGCTTCGGCTGTACCACTGATTTTCGTACCCTCTGCATTGATTGTTGCAGTTGGTGTTTTCGGCGCAGTGATGTCTGGTGGTGAACTCGATTTATTATCTCCATTGTCAATCAGTGCCAAGCCTAATCCGATTGCCGAAAGGACCCCTAAACCAGCTTTAGCAGCGCTTGAGGAAAAAAGCTCAGAGATTGAAAAATCTGAAGATGATGCTGAAGTTGACTCATAAGCACTCAGTTGTTGCGCAGGAACAGTATTTGCACCTTCGTATAATAGTGAATCTAATTTTTGCAGCCCCGTGTAATGAGTGAATTTGCCCGTATCATCAAATTGTGCAAGGCTAAAAGTTCCATCCGCCTTCGGAAATGCCAAAGAGTGCACTGTGGTTGTATGGGTCTGGAAAAAACCCTCTAAAACAATCTGTTCACCATTTTTCAATGTCACAATGAGCTTATCACCAGATTGTTCTAGCGTTTTAACATCTTGTTGTGTTACCCCAATTTGAATAATTGAGGGTCGATCTAAAATTACCGATTTGGATTGAGTATCTTGCAATAAAGTTTGATCTTGTTTCGCGGCAACGACTATTCTTGTCATTTATATCCTCAATTCATTTAAAGTTTATTTTTTTGAAATTATACAGAAACCCTATATAGACACCAATGCATTTTAATCACTACTCAACCATTTATAGTGCTCTGATAAATAAGCGATAAGTAGATAGAATTCATTTGCTTAAAAAATAAATTTTAACGTTCAATAGAATAAATTGATATTAAATCCAGTGGATCATTATTTTTTAATAAAATGTCAAACTGAACTTAACATACAGCTTGTGCAAATTGGGGTGCATCATCCAAAATTTCAAACCATGCTGCTTTATTCTCAGTAAATGCATGTGACATAATTTTTGCCTTAACAGCTTCATTAATGATTCCAACACGTAATCGAACCACATCGGGTAAATCTAAACGCGCACTGAATAAGGGCGAAGCACAGTGTTTACAGAAAACTCTTTTTTTATTAGTCGTTGCATAATACTCCCCCAATAATTCTTTGCCTTGAACAATGTCCAAGTCCTTACTGTAAATTGGAGTAATTGCAACAAATGCAGAGCCTTGTGCTTTCTGACATTGTTGACAATGACAAACAAATATTTCGGCAATTTCACTACGGATTTTAAATTGAATGCCGCCACATAAACATGAAGCTGTATACATATTTTTTTCCTTGATGAATGTTTGTATTATTTATTGGTAATTAAATGGATAGTTTGAAAAAAGTGCACTATCTATTTGCTTAACTGCTTGCTCAAATTGAGCAAATTCATTATCAGTGATTGATCTATCGATATATTCTTCACATTCTTGCAACAACAAAGCAAATTGTAAAAATTGAAAAAAATTAATCTGCATTGACTGAAGTGAATGGAAATTTAAAGCATCCGTAAAGCCTAAATCATGATCATAAAAGAGTATCTCAAAACTTTGCCGATCCATAAACCATTCATCACCTTGTCCAGTTCTTCCAATCATCCATACTTGTCTTGAAAGTATTGGAAAATTTTGTGCTAAGTATTGATTTTCCTTGAGTGCTTTTTCATATCCAAACAGATGAATATCCGCTGTGATTTCAGTATCAGCACATGTTTTTAGAAATTCGACATAGTTTAGATCTTGAGGAAAAGAACTGACCTCTGGAATTATTTGCCGACAAGGGTTCAAGTGTTTAAAAATATCATCTAAATTATTTTGAAGTTCAAACATAGGGCAAACTCAACCTGAATATTTAGAGTTTGTATCTTTCAAGCCGGCATCTTGTGCCCGATACGACTTTAATGCTTCGATTTCTGTATAAATAAGCTGTTGTAATTGATCTCTAAATAGAATCATATCATCCATGGTTTCAATCTGATCAATCGCTAAACGTGGCATAAATTTAAAATAAAAAGGAATGCGTTTCGGGATAATATGTTTTGGAATTGAAGGAATCACTTCACCATGTCGAAGAAAACGGTCAATTTTGGGATTGGACAATATTTTGTTAAACCATTTCTGTTGAAGTAAGACATTGACATCAAATGCTAAATCAAAAACCTCATCTCCGCCTAAAGCCACAAAAGGTGCAATTTCATAGCCAAACTCTTGTGCCAACTTTAAAAAACCGAAACGCTGTTTCCAAATCAATTGATAAGCTTCACCTTTGCGTTTAATGACCTCTCGCCCACCGCCTGGAAAAACCAGAATTGAATAGCCCTGACGCATTGCTGCTTTAGCATATTCTTGAACACCATCAATGCCCCCAACACGCTTTACCACCTCTTTCCAAACTGGGATATGAAAGTGCATATGATCAGCTAGACTCACCACAGCAATCTTATGTTCAGTAAATAAATAGTCGATCAAAATCGGAGAATCAAGTACGCCATAAATAGTGTGATTCCCAACATACATGGCTGGTTTATGGGGTACGAGGTTTTCTGTGCCTAAAAATGTTGGACGAAAATAAAAGCGTTGTAAACTACTGATCAATCGGATCAGTTTAGCATTGTGTCGTATTTTTAAAGTTTTATCGGTCATGTTGTATCTCTACAAACTGATTTTCAACATTTTTAATCTGCCCATTATTCAATTTAGAAGCTTTTTATGGAAACTTGATTAACAATAAATTGCTTTAGACTTCAGGCAATCACTCCCCCTTTATTAAAGACGGAGTGAACAGCTATTTTTACTAGGTTGATTTAAGCAACATGCTTTTGTACAAGGATTGAACCTACAGAATAGCCAGCCCCAAATGAACAAAGTACGCCATACTCACCATCATTGACCTGATCAGCAGTACGATGCAATGCGATAATCACACCCGCAGAAGAGGTATTGGCAAACTCGTCCAAAATAATGGGTACTAATTCTGGATCAGCTTCTGCAACCTCACGCCCAACAATCAGTTTTAGAATTAATTCATTCATATTGGCATTGGCTTGATGCAACCAGAAACGTTTAACGTTTTCAGGTTGAATACTGTTTTTTTCCAATTGCGTAGAAATGATTTTTGCAACCAATGGGCAAACTTCTTTGAAAACTTTACGACCATCCTGACGAAATTGTTTATCGTCGCGAGACGTTAATTCAGAGCCATTTAAAAATCCAAAGTTATTACGAATATTATTCGAGAACTGGGTAAATAAATGGGTATCTACGATTTCAAAACCTGTTTTGGTTTCAGTTTCTTCGATAATCGAAGCTGTAGCCACATCACCAAAAATAAAATGACAGTCACGTGAACGGTAATCCGTATGCCCAGAGGTAATTTCAACATTGACCAATAACACACGGCGAGCACCCGTTTTCACAGCATCATAAGCTTGTTTTAAACCGAAAGTCGCCGCTGAACATGCTACATTCATATCATAAGCATAGCCTTGGATACCAAGTGCAGTTTGAATTTCAATCGCAACAGCAGGGTAAGCACGCTGTAAATTTGAACAAGCAAGAATCACAACATCAATATCTTCTGCTGTAACACCAGCATTTTCCATCGCTTGTTTTGCTGCGATTACGCCCCACTCTGCCTGAATAGAAAGCTCTTCATCAGAACGCTCTTCAAGACGTGGTCTTAAACGGTTAATGTCCAATACACCTGATTTCTCAATCACATAGCGGCGCTTCACACCTGATGCTTTTTCAATAAAATCTGCACTTGAACCACGACGTGCAACAACTTCACCAGCTTCAATTTTTTCAGCATTTTCAGTGTTAAATTGTTCCACATAAGCATTTAAACAATCCACCAACTCTTCATTGGTAATCACTTCTTCAGGATGGTACAAACCTGTACCAGTAATACGGATGCCCATGTAAAACTCCTTTTCTCAATTCACAAATATTTCAAATTATTTCTATTCTAACCGATTCCTAGCTTTTCCCATACCTTTTGTATTCGAGTCGAAGATATCGGCATTTTGGTTTTCATCGGTTGTGAGAATAATGAGATCCGTAGTTCCTCAACCATGAAATACACTTCTTTTACACGAACATCGGATTTAAACTTAAACAGTTTATCCATCCAAGGATCAACTTCTTTTATTGCAGCATCATCTCGATTTAGATTATTCGGCAAACGATCTAAACGCAATAACAATGCTTTTAAATAACGTGGATATTCCTGCCAAACATCGGAAGATTTTGAATAAACAAAATTGGAAAGATTCATTAAATCCAGTTGATCTTCAATATCATCTATATTTTTTCCAAATACATCTTGATCCAACATCAGTAAATTTTGACGAATTTCCTGCCATTGAATATAGATTTCACTGATCAGTTTTAATGCTTCCTGACCATGCATTAAGAAGCTTTTCTTGATCTCGGCAGTTAATTGAGCAAACTCCTCAGCATTGATCGGTAAGTCTTGAATCGCGATTTGCAAAGTTGCATAAACCAACATTTGTTCCAGCTGAGCTTTATCTCCCAATGGTGAATAAGCCAACGCCAATGGTTTTGAAATTTGCTTTTTCAGTTGGCGGATTGAGTCACCTAACTGCATATGAATCAACCGAATTACACCTTCACGATGCTGCTTAATGGCTTCATTTTGGTCATTAAAGGTCTGGATCACAATTCCAGATTCATCTTTGGTGTCTAATTGGGCAAAGTCTTTCGTCGGCACCAAGGCTTGATATTGTTTAACAACAACACCTGTGACTTTTTGCGATGCCTCAAAAACAAAATTTTCAGGGAAAACCGTAAATTCACCTTTTAACTGCTTCACAGGACTATGTGTTTCGGTACGACAACGTGCTTTGAGTTCAGCAAGATCTCGCCCTTGCTCCAACACACGACCTTTTTCATCCATAACCTTAATAAATGGAATCAGATAAGCTTCAACACGTTCAAAAGAAAAATCTTTCGCGGTAATTTGTTCGCCTCTTAACTGAAATGCCAAGAAATCGAATATATGTCCATGCAAATGTTGGGCATCCACAGCTTTCATCAACTTTTGCGCTGTGTCAGGAATCGGTACCAAATTACGACGTTTATCTTTGGGTAGTGCTCTAAGTAATGCTTCAATCAACTCTAGGCGCCAGCCTGGGATTCCCCACGACCAAATATTTTCATCGACTTGTGCTAAAGCCTGTACAGGAATTTTAACAGTAGCGCCATCTTGGTCATGGCTTGGATCAAAGCGATAACTCGCCGCCAATCGCAATTGCCCATTGTGTAAATAATCCGGGAATTGCTGTGTCGTCGGACGATCTGTCATCCATAAATCATCGTCATCTACAAATAGATAACGTGGGTTTTTAGGCTCTACAGTTGCTCGCCAATCTTCGAAACTGCGGCGACTTGCAATTTCAGCAGGGACTTTGGCTGCATAAAACTGATAAATTGTTTCTTCGTCCACCACCAAATCACGACGACGCAACTTATCTTCAACTCGTTCAACTTCCTCAAGTTTTAATAAGTTGTGTTTTAAAAATGGTGGCGCAATCCCCAAGTTTCCTGTTGTCAGTGCATCTCTCAAAAAGATTTCATGTGCAGCAGGCTGATCCACCTTTTCGTAATTGGTTGCACGCTTCGGTTCGATAATCAAACCAAATAATGAAATCTGATCATAGGCATTGACCACACCAGGTTTTTTCGCCCAATGTGGCTCGAAATAATGATGTTTTAATAAATTTGGTGCAGCCAAAAGAATCCATTCAGGCTCAATTTTTGCCAAAGTTCGCAGATAAACTTGAGAGGTTTCCACCATTTCAAATGCCATCACCCAAGGTGTATTGGTTTTATGCAATGTCGATGCAGGAAAAATTCGAGCTTTTTGCTGACGTACTGCCATGAATGTATTGCGTTCATCCGTTTTATTGGCAATAAAAGACAATAATCCGGTTAAAAGCGCACGGTGCAAATTCTCATAACTGGCTTTTTTCTCATTAAAAGACAGCTTTAAGCCTTGCGCCAAATCGAGCAATTGTTCATGGGTTTTTTTCCACTCACGCAAACGCAACCAACTGAGAAAATGCTGCTTGGCAAAATTACGACGTTTGTTCTCGCTTAAAGTCTCACGATTTTCACTCAAGGTATTCCATAATTTCAGATAAAATAAAAAGTCTGAATCAGCTTCTTTAAACAATGCATGCTTTTGATCGGCTTGCATCTGTTTATCCGCAGGACGTTCACGAGGGTCTTGTACAGCAAGAGCTGCAACGATGATTAACACTTCACGAAGTACACCAAAGTGAGCCCCACCCAAAATCATTCTCGCCAAACGTGGATCAATCGGCATTTTCGCCATTTGCAGACCAATTTTGGTCAGCTCACTGCGAGCAGAATTAACAGCTTGCTTCGCGCTCATTGATGAATTTTGCTGTTCTTGAATAGCACCTAATTCAATCAATAGCTTTCGACCATCATTGACCAAACGATGATCGGGTGGCTCAATAAAATCAAAATCTTCAACAGCCCCCAAGCCCAAACTTTGCATCTGCAAAATAACCGAGGCTAAATTGGTTCGCTTAATCTCAGGTTCTGTAAATTCAGGGCGACTTTGAAAATCATCTTCACTATAAAGACGAATACACACACCGGGCGCGATACGACCACAACGCCCTTTTCGCTGATTTGCAGCTGCTTGTGAAATCGCTTCAATCGGTAAGCGTTGTACCCGAGAACGATAGTTATACCGTGAAATACGTGCAAAACCACTATCAATCACATAACGGATATTTGGAACCGTCAAAGCCGTTTCCGCCACATTGGTCGCAATAATAATTCTTCGTCCACCACCCGATGGATTAAAGATTTTCTGCTGTTCGGCTAAAGCGAGTCGAGCATATAACGGTAAAATTTGCGTATGTTTTGGACCAAACTTTTGCAAGGTTTCCTGTAGTTCACGAATCTCTTGTTCAGTACTGGAAAAAATCAGAATATCAGCATGTTCTGGATGCCCTTTAGCTTCAGCATCTTTTAAACACTCTTCAACAGCTTGTACCACCGCACGTGGTAAGTTTTCTTCGAAATCATCAAAATCATCGTCATCACTACCGCCAATCGTCATTTCTGAAATCGGACGATAACGTAATTCTACAGGGAAGCTACGCCCTTCTACTTCAAAAATAGGTGCGCCATTGAAGTAGTCACTAAATCGATTGACGTCTAAAGTTGCCGAAGTAATGATGATTTTTAAATCAGGGCGCTTTTTCACCAACTGTTTTAAATAACCCATGATGAAATCAATATTCAATGAACGCTCGTGCGCTTCATCGATAATGATCGTGTCATATTTATTTAAGTAACGATCATTTGACAGTTCAGCCAACAAAATACCATCCGTCATCAAACGAACAATGGAATCATTGGAACCCTGTTCATTAAAACGGACTTTAAAGCTGATGGACTCACCCAGTTTTTCGCCGACTTCTTCTGCAATCCGTTGAGATACACTTCGTGCTGCGAGACGTCGAGGCTGGGTATGACCAATCATCCCTGTCAAACCACGACCTGCAAGCATCGCTATTTGTGGTAACTGAGTAGTCTTACCAGAACCCGTTTCCCCCGCAACAATAATCACCTGATGTTTTTGAATCGCATCTATCAATTGATCAGCATATTGTGTGACAGGTAAGTCTTGATTAAGTTTAATCGTGGGTAGACTGGAAAATCTTTTTTTTACTTGCTGATTCGATTTTTCAAAAAGTTCTTTAAATTTTTCTGGATCGGCATCTTTTCCTTTTTTCAGTCGGCTTAAACGATGGCGATCGCGTACCATAACCCATTGATCGACATTTAACTGATTTGGCACAGATGCTTTATCCTAATATTTAAAATTGAACAAAATATTTTACGCTGTAAAGCGCAACAGAGATAGTGTCTTGAAAATGAAATCATAATTGTCTGATCTAAATCAGACTGAAAATAAAAAATATTGAATTAAAAATGTGACGTATTTAAGCTTCAAAGGATATTAGCAGAACAATTTCTATACATTGAAATATTTTTTATATCTTTTTTAAAAATTCACCCTTGAAATATAAGCTCAGAAGCATCATGTTTGTTACAGATTTAAAAAGGATGGTTTTGTCATTCAAACATCATCTTTATTTGCTTTAGTTGATGCAACAATGACGGACACTTGTCTTTGGTGAAAAGTATCTGGAGCTTGCTAATTTGATTTTCCGATCTTAGCTATAAAAAAATACTATTTCACCAATAACTTAAAATTCATTATTCTAGTTATATATTAGATAAACACCTCAATCATGGAGATAATGATGAGCTTAATTAATACTGAAGTTAAACCTTTTAAAGCACAAGCTTTCCAAAACGGTCAATTCATCGAAGTTACAGAAGCTGATCTTAAAGGTAAATGGTCTGTAGTTTTCTTCTATCCAGCTGACTTCACATTCGTTTGCCCAACTGAACTTGGTGATCTTGCTGATAACTATGCTGAATTCAAAAAATTAGGTGTTGAAATCTATTCTGTTTCTACAGACACTCACTTCACACACAAAGCTTGGCACGATTCTTCTGAAGAAATCAAAAAAATTGAATACGTAATGGTTGGCGACCCAACTTGGGTACTTGCTAAAAACTTTGAAGTTTTAATCGAATCTGCTGGTCTTGCTGACCGTGGTACTTTCGTAATTGATCCTGAAGGTAAAATCCAAATCATCGAAATCAATGCGGGTGGTATTGGTCGTGATGCTTCTGAACTTCTTCGTAAAGTTAAAGCAGCTCAATATGTTCACGGTCATCCTGGCGAAGTTTGCCCTGCTAAATGGAAAGAAGGTGATGCAACACTTGCTCCTTCTATCGACTTAGTGGGTAAAATCTAATATCAAATTAGATTAGATTTTAAAAACCACGCTTGATTAGCGTGGTTTTTTATTTATTTTCTAATGCGACCATATGGCGAGTTCATAGCCATCTAAATCTCTAAAGTGAAAACGGCGCCCGCCTGGAAAACTAAAAATCTCTTGTACGATGGTCGCACCTGCATCTGTTACACGCTGCAAACTCTGTTCAAGATTATCACTGTACAAAATAATCAACGCGCCACCTGCACTTTGAATGTGGTCAGCTTGGGCAAAACCACCTTTAATCACGCCAGAATCAAATTCACAATAAGCTGGACCAAAGTCAGTAAAAGTCCAACCCAAATGTTGATAAAATGCTTTGGATTGCTGAATATCCTTGACATTAAATTCAATATAATTAATTGCAATTTTTTGCTCACCTGACGGCTGGTTCATTTTTATTTCTCCTGTTTTTTCATCATACTACATCTAACTTTATGTCAAAATTCTACAAACAAAGCTGTAATGATTTATAAAATAATTCAATTATTGCTACGGCATTTTGCTTAAACGATCAACATCTTTTAACAACTTAGGGATTCGATATTTCCCATACATACTTTTCACATATTGCTTGGCAAGCTCAAGCTCAATACCGATCGCAGAAATATAAAGCGGTTGGAGGCTTTGTCCTCGCAAAATTTCGCAATCTTTTGGTGTGCCTGTAAACTGATTTTTAGCCACCCCAATCACAGGAACTTTTAGCATTAACGCTTCATACAAATACTGTCCCAAACCCGCTTTTTGCTCATTCCCAAGATGTACATATCCATCGATAATAATCATATTGATATGCTCTGTAATTTGTGCCAATAAAGCCTGAATACAAGGCAATTCACGCTTATAAAATTGCCCAGATTCATAGTCCATGATGTGATCTAGAGAAATCCTGTATTGCTTGAATAAATCAGTTGCTTCCCACGCATCAAATATGCCTCCAGCAACTTGCGCACTCGTCCCACTATAGGCAACATCTATCGCAAGTATCATTGCATCCCCTTTGTTTCCAAGATAAAACAAACATTCTTTTTGAGTCTTTTATTCATGATATTTGCTCTGTTTTAAAATTTTAGATTTTCATATGTGGTATAAGCTTATCAGAAAAATCCTCAGCATTTTTACAAAACCACAATACTTTTCTAAAGATGAATGGACTAATTTCAAATCATACAGAACACTTTTTTCTGTAGAACAATCAGAAGTTTAAGGGGTTGCTTATGGGATCAATGATTACCGTGACTTCTTGGAAGTACAATGCTTCTTCACGGTATTTAAAAATTTTTTATAACAATGGTTCTGGAGAACTTTATCATCCTGTACCAGAATTTATATATGACAATTTATTGCGATGTAGTGATAAAACGGCTTTTGTGCACAAGTATTTAGAATATGACGTACATTTTAAACGACTTTCAATTTTATAATTTACAAAACATCCTTCTCAGCACAAAGTCAGGGAGAAATCTCCCTGATACAACACTGAAAATTAATTTTTGAATGTCACAATAAAAAGCCCAGCGCCCACAGATAGTGTCGTTGTCATAAATCGAGTATCTCGCTTGACTTCATCAGTAAAACTTTTAACCTCAGCAGCATGCGAAATTACATTATCTACCACCAACACCCCCCCTTGATTTTCAATCATATTTTGTAAGAAAACCCAATAATTCAAATAGGCATCACGCTCTGCATCAAGTAATATAAAATCGTATTTTCCATGACATTTTTCTAAATAATGTTGTGCATCACCTACCCAAAAATCAATAACATGATCTAGCTCCAACTCTTTGGCATAATGCTTTGCTTGTAGTGTTCGCTGTTCATCAATCTCAAGTGTTGTAACCCGCGCACCGGTGACTTGGGCGGCATCAGCCAGCCATAAAGTGGAATAGCCCGTAGAGGTTCCAATTTCCAAAATCGTTTTTGCCTGCTGAATTCTTACTTGCATAGCCAGAAATAATGCGGATTCAGGTTCGATGTTACGATATCGTTTGATTCGATCACATTGTGTCGCATCAAACTTGATAAAAGACTGATATAGTTCATTCAATCGTTGCAAAAATGGGTGACTTAAACTCATATTCAGCACTTCCTCTTTACTATCATTGTTATTATTTCAATTATTTACGTCATTGCTATGACAATCTATCAGCTTTGTAGCGCAAATTCTTTATCATACAAATCATGTTTAGCCATATACTGTAAATCAATGACTAGGCTAAATTAGATGGTGTGTAAAAACTCAAATCTTGCTCGTGATTTACCATCTTCCAAACTGACATGTTCTATAAACATTTCATATGGGCGAACCCAAATTGAATAATCACCATATAAACATTGATAGACCACCAATTTTTCTCGTGTTTCACTATGCGTTGCAATATGTAAAACTTGATACAAATTACCTTTATAATGTCTATAAATTCCGACTTTCAACATAAGTATAAAACCACCAATACGATTATTATGTTATACATGATCTTAATGTAAAAAACTCGTCCGAAGACGAGTTTTTATTTACTTTTCAATAGGGTCTGTGGACAATTCGTCTATGTTTGCGACTAGGTGTGTTTTTTAGGCGATTCTAGGCGCGAAATACGAAATTTAGTCATTCTAAATGAGTAGTTCGTAACGACGAAGCGCCAAAAAACACGCTAGTCTCGAAGGGTTGTGGCTAAAATTATCTCAGGCTACGTTATGAAACTTAAAAATAGTCTCGCTATTCTCTTCATTTCATGCCTTACCTGCTCAATTTTAACCTACAACGCAAGCCATTTATGAAATGTCCACAGCCCCTAACAAATCAAGAAAAGTCTAAACCTTTTTCAAATGCTTTTAACTCGTGACGAGCCATAGCCAAGTTTGATTTAGAGCGATCTAAAACAAGATAAAGGAATAAATTTTCATTTGAATCTAATGGACGGATCAAATGATATTGCTTACCTAAAGTAATCAAAATATCTTCAATTACATCATCAAGTTTTAATGCTTTGGCAACTTTACGCTTAGCACGAACAACTTCAGTATTACCTGCTGCTGCCAATTCCAAGTCCAAACCTGCGCCTGCTGTCGCTAATGAAAGACCGCTTTCGCTGTCTACTAAAGCAGCGCAGACGAAACCATCGATATCTGTTAATTGATCTAGTGTGATACGAGCCATGAGCATCCCCGTTTCTATTTGACATTGTTGTTTGCTTTAGTAATTCAATTTTTATTTTGCTTTACTAAAACACTTTACTATTTAACTAAAGATTAATACCCCTAGCTAACATGGATAAAATTAGTATTCTTCTTGAATACCTATTTTAATTTTATTCGATAATCAATTTTAATTAATTATTTCCTATGCTTATTTTAATAGCATAAAAAATATTAATTATTCAAGCGTAATTTAAAAATAAATTAGGCTTTTAATCATTTAAAACTTGCTACAACTTTCAACAATTATCAATAGATTATTTCAGTTATTGATAAACATCTCGTTTTATATAAAAAATATAAGCCGCTTAACAATTTTCATAAGTAGACCTTAGATATTTTTCATCAGCAATTCTGTAGTCGACTTTAGCTCATATAGCATTTGCCCTAACAAAATATCTTTATTGGTCATGGCAACCAAAACTAAAGGATGCGTCGGATGCGGAATTGCTGTAAGCAATGCCTTTCCATTCTCTGCATCTAAAGTAATTGTTTGACATCCAACAAGATTAATCTCTGATACAAAAGCAGTCACCATCGCTAAAATTGAGCTACTTACAGCAGCAATTTTTCCTGAATTATTAATGTTTTTCTTATTGACCAGCGCAATTTCAAAACCATCTGAAGTACATAACATCACAAACTCAACACCACTCACAGCGTTCAGTAAATGCCTTATTTGTTTTTCAGCATATTCCACAAAATCATCTGGCACTTTTCGAGATTTGTTTAAATCCAACATATTTAAGAAAACCCCATAAATTTCCATTTTACCCGCGTTTAAAGCACCATTTTGGGGCTTTTTGGGGCGAGTGAATTATTTGATATATTTCACACTTTCTTCTTAATTCTATCTTTTTTTATTTGCTTGTAAATATGTTTTTTTACTTTAACTCAGTTTTATTTTAAGAACTGTTTAAATAGTATTCTAAACATATAAATGTCAGATTTCCCTCAATAATGTCATTCTTGCTCATATATGGTGCATCGGCACAAAATACCCATTTTGCACATTACATTTTACTTTACATCTCCACTATGTTGTTGCACGACTATATTTTCTTGTTGCTTATAATTTTTGAATAAAAAAAGACCACACATATACTATTTTATGAATAATATATTAAGATTTGATGAAAATAATATTGTTTGAAGGATTCGGGTTGTTAATTCAAAGCATAAGGCTTATAAAAACGTTACATTTTATTTTTTGATTTGGTTTTTTTTTGTGTTTATATTTATTTCATCCAGCTGCTGGATGCCAAATATTAATTTAAAAAAGGTATACAAGATGAATAAAATTTTACTCGCTTTGGGTCTGATTGCTACGATTGCACTCGTAGGCTGTAATAAGGATAAAGCACCTGAGACAGGAGCGACTACGGGTGAACATGTTGAAAATGCTGTTGATCAAGCTAAACATGATGTAGAAAATGCCACTAAAGATGCTGCTAGTGCAACAGCACAAGCAGCTGATCATGCTGCCAATGCAACGGCTACAGCTGTAGATCATGCCGCTGATGCAACCGCTCATGCCGCTGACGCAACTGTAGATGCGGCTAAAAATGCAACCGCAACTGCAGCGGGCGCCGTTGAAAAAGGTGCAGCCGATGTCAAAGAAAAAGCTCAACAATAATTTGAATTGAAATAAAAGCTCCTGACATAGGAGCTTTTTTATATTTGTCATATACTTAAATTATAAGTGATTTAACTTCCCTGAATATGGAGTCACCTTTATGTCTCATTCACATCACCCAGAACAACATTTTATACAACGTACAGGCTGGTTAAGAGCAGCTGTTCTGGGTGCCAATGACGGTATTATTTCAGTGACCAGTTTAGTGATGGGGATGGCAGCAAGTGGAGCATCGAGTCACACACTACTTATTACCTGTATTGCTGGCTTAATTTCAGGTGCAACTTCAATGGCAGCAGGTGAATATATTTCTGTCAAATCACAATCGGATATAGAAGAGGCGGATTTAAAAGTTGAAGCACGCGAATTAGAAAAAAATCCGCATTTAGAACTTAAAGAACTGACACATATTTATATACAGCGTGGACTAGACCCAGAACTAGCCCATCAGGTTGCTATTCAACTGACTGAAAAAGATGCATTGGAAGCCCATGCCCGTGATGAAATTGGAATCAATGACATAACTGCTGCCAAACCGATCCAAGCTGCTGGTTCTTCTGCGTTATCTTTCTCGATCGGAGCGTTATTGCCTACGCTATCAATTCTATTCAGCCCTGAAATTTATTTAGAAAAAGTGGTTTTGGTGGTCGGAATTTTATCTTTGGTTATTTTGGGTGCGTTATCAAGCTATTTTGCCGGAACCTCTATGCTTAAAGGCAGCCTTCGAGTTGCTATTTGGGGCATTATCGCGATGGCTTTCTCCAGTTGGATTGGCTCTCTTTTCCATGTCGCTCCGATTTAATATCAACCTGTTTCACCTCAGCTCCACATAAACATGTATTTAAATTATATTTTTAAAATAAATACTGAACATAATTTGCTTATTGCCCTCAGCTTGGGCAAAGTAAATGAAAATTGAGGAGCTAGGAAATGTCTTTATTAGAACAGTTAGGAATAAAACTTCCAATATTGCTTGCACCTATGGCAGGAGTTTCAACTCCCCTATTAGCAGCTGAAGTATCTAATCAAGGTGCTCTTGGGTCATTGGGGCTTGGGGCAAATACTGTTGAAACAGCACGTCAACAAATCAAAGAAACGCAAAACTTAACACCACATCCTTTTCAACTTAACTTTTTTTGTCATGAATCATCAAGCACAAATATAGATTCCAATACGCTTTGGATAGCACATTTAGCCACTGAATTTGAAAAATTTGGTGCAGTTCCACCCACTGAATTAAAATGTATTTATCCAAGCTTTAAAGACAACGATGATTTTTTAGATCTATGCTTAGAAACACAGCCCAAAGCGGTGAGTTTTCACTTTGGTATTCCACATGAATATCAAATCCAAAAACTAAAAGATGCTGGTATTTTAACGCTTGTTTCAGCAACCAATCTGACTGAAGCCTTTGCGATCGAAGCAGCAGGGATTGATATTATCATTGCTCAAGGAATTGAAGCAGGTGGACATCGTGGTATTTTTAATGCACAGATCGATGGTGCAATTAAAACCTCCGACCTTGTTCAACTGATCAAAAAACACTGTTCACTCCCTGTGGTTGCAGCTGGAGGAATTATGAATGGTCAACAGGCAAAAGCCATGCTCAATCTCGGTGCAGATGCAGTGCAAATGGGAACCGCCTTTGTACAATGTAAATCGTCAAATGCCAATACTGCTTACCGCAAAGCTTTATTTGATCATCCTTTGACCCAAATTACCTCAAGTATTTCAGGTCGCCCAGCACGTGGCATCATCAATCATTGGCAAACTCGAATTGATCAAGCTGATCGTCCAGATGTTGCAGCCTATCCATACGCATATGATTTGGCAAAACAGCTCAATGCAGTGGCAACACAAAATGGCGATGTTGGCTTTGGTGCATTTTGGGCAGGTAGTAATGTTGCTCTAATTCGTGAACTCGAGGCTCAAGATCTACTGAATCAATTGGTTGTAGAAATGAATCACACTTGATTTCAAAGTAATTACAGAAGTGACGATGTGTCATTTCTGTAATTTATTCTGGTCAATCTTGTAAATTTTCTTCAACCAACATATATACCCAATCAAGCTCAGGGCATTGATAACCCAATATCGTCATAGCAGCAGTTACTTGCCCTCGATGATGTGTACCATGATTAAAAACATGAATCAGCGTATCTGCATAAGGCAAGCTTTGCGCTTCCCCATTCGATCTAAAATAGTTCAAGTTTCCCGTTAAAATTGTTTCATCTAAATCATCAATAAAGCTCAACCAATTTAGGCTTTTATCGCTTAATTCATTCAAAAGCTGCGTTTTATCCTGATGAATGACGGTGTTTAATGCCATAGTTGGAGAGTGATTTTCTTTAAAACGTGAATACCAGAGATAATGTTCGCCCAGCAGTAAATGGTTAAGCGTTCCTGCAATACTCTTAAAATACAGTCCAATATCTTGATTAAAATCTGCATCAGATACGGCTTTTAAACATTCACAAAGACGTTGTGTCGCCCAAATATTATATTGAGCAAATCGTCTTAAATCATCCTTATTCATTTACTCAACGACCTATGCATAGCGTGTACAGTGATCAACTTAATCAGCTTGATAAAAATTCTATTTTGAATAAAATGACAACAAAATCAATATAAATTGCTTTTATCATGATCAATCACTTTGTTGCCAATCGGTCGATCATGTTCCACTTGTTTAGATAAGTTTTCTTTTCTTTTACTTATTCAAAAATACAAGTGAGATTTATCATGCATGCATATCACCAAATCCATGCTGTATATGACCGTGACAGCATTACGGTTTATCAAGCTTATAACCCACATATTGCACAGCTCGCTATACAACATCAAAAGTTTGTCTCCCCTTCTCTTTTCAAAGAATGACATGGATCAAACCGTCTTTTTATGGTTGATGGGGCGTAGTCATTGGGCAAGCAAACCAATCAAAATCATATTTTAGCGATCTGTATACAGCGTGATTTTTTGGGAATATTGATTGCAATAAAGCACTCATACTGACCCAACACTTGCTACTCATCAAAATGCCACAATTTTGATGCTCAGGAGTATAAATATGCTGAAAAATTATTTTCGAAAAGAGCGGATCTACCCTTGAAATGATCTGCTAAAACAACATTTGCGGATTGCCTAATTGAATGGGTGTTTTAATTTTTTAAGGTTCGATTACGCTTAGAACTTAATGAGTGATGTCTCAAATAACCCAAACCTAGAAATAATCTAACTATCTACAAATAACACAGCCTCCATTTGGAGGCTGTGTTATTTTAATCAGAAAAGAAACGGAAAGTATTTCCTTGAGAATCAACTAGATTTATAAGGTAATTAAGCCGCATCTTTCTGCTTTGGGTGAACCATATTTTGCACAGCAAGCACAGAAGCTAAAACTTCATCAGAAAGCAATTGTTCTGCTCGAATCAACTCTAAAATACTTGCCCCAGTTTCATTGGCTTGCTTAGCGATACGCGTTGTCGTTTCATAACCCAAGTAAGGATTCAACACCGTAATAATACCAATCGAGTTATCGACCAAAGCTTGGCAATGTTCTGCATTTGCACGAATATTTTGAATACATTTCTGCTCAAACATACGCATTGCTCTGCCTAACAAATCAATTGATTCAAACAATTTGAAAGCAATCAAAGGTTCCATCGCATTGAGCTGCAATTGACCTGCTTCAGCAGCGAGTGTAATTGCCAAATCATTTGCCATAATTTGATAACAAGCAAGGTTCATTGCTTCTGGTATTACAGGGTTCACTTTACCTGGCATAATTGAACTGCCCGGTTGACGTGGCTCTAAATGAATTTCATTTAAACCGGCACGCGGACCACTCGACAACAAACGTAAATCATTTGAGATTTTTGAAAGTTTCGTAGCGGTACGTTTTAATAAGCTTGATAACAGAACAAAATCGCCCATATCCGAAGTCGCTTCAATTAAATCAGGCGCACTTGAAATGGTTTTATTGGTAATTTTAGATAAAGCTTGAATAGCAAGAATACGGTACTCAACTTCAGTATTAATACCAGTACCAATCGCAGTTCCGCCAAGATTCACCACACTTAAAGCGTCTGGCATAATTTGATTGATTTTTTTCAAATCGTTTTGCAATGTATGCGCAAATGCTGCAAATTCTTGACCTAAAGTCATCGGTACTGCATCTTGTAACTGAGTACGTCCCATTTTTAAGATATGAGAAAACTCATTTGATTTGTTTTCAAAGCTTTGAATTAAACTTTGGAACGGCAGATTCAGTTGGTCTAAAGCAAATAATAAGCCGATTTTTATTGCACTAGGATAAACATCATTGGTTGATTGAGACATATTTACATCATTATTTGGATGCAAATATTGGTATTCCCCTTTTGCATGCCCTAAATACTCTAATCCAATGTTCGCGACCACTTCATTGATATTCATATTGGTCGATGTACCCGCACCGCCTTGAATCATATCAATCGGAAACTGTTCATGATACAGGTCATTGTTCAGTTGCTGGCAAGCATGTTGAATTGCTTTATATTTATTTTCTTCGAGCTTATTGAGTTTGAAATTGGCATCTGCACACGCAGCCTTAACCATTGCAAGTGCTTTAATAAAAACAGGAAAGTGACTTAATTTAGTTGAACTTAAGTTAAAGTTTTCTAATGCTCTTAGGGTTTGTACACCATAATAACAATGAAATGGCACTTCTTTAAGTCCTAATAAATCCTTCTCAACTCGCGTTTTAATTTCAATGTTCATCTGCATTACAGCTCAATAAAAGAATAAATTTATCTTAGGAAATGCATTGAAAATTGGCTAATGTAAAAAAATATTTATGTATGCATTTTTTGCATATCACTTGTTATAATGCTGAGAGTGCAATGTAGAACGGCTAATCAATATGACCCTAGAAATTCGATGGATAGAAGATCTTTTGGCTTTAGATCAAGAAAAATCGATCTCTAAAGCTGCTGCGCTACGTCATGTTACCCAATCTGCTTTCACACGCAGAATACAGAATATTGAAGAAGCGCTTGGCTTTCAGATTTTAAAACGCTATAGCAAAAGCATTGATTTCACCGATGCAGGGCAAGTCTTGCTCTCGACATCTAAAAATATCAAAAATCAAATGAATACCACCATCAACTATTTAGAGAAAAATATTAAAGACAATGAGTTATCGATTAAGTTTGCAGTATCCCACTCACTCATAACTCAATTTTTCCCTAAGTTTATTCAAAAACTATATAGCAATTATGATGATTTAAAATTAGAAATTATCGCCTCCAATTTACAGCAAGGGCTTTATTTATTAAAAGAAGGCTCTTGTGACTTTTTAATTTGTTATTGTGATCAAATCACTTTACAACAGTTGGACCCCAGTATTTTTAAATATCATAAAATTGTCAAAATGGAAGTCTTACCTGTCACAGCAACAATCAATCACCAACCCAAGTATTCATTTAGCCAAAACTTCCCTCTTTTGGCTTACAGCAAAAAAGCCTATTTGGGTAAATGTGTCGATAAAGTGATCGAAGGTAAATTAAATTACCGTACCTTGTATGAAACAGACAACGCCAGTGACTTAAAAGCTTTGGCTTTACAAGGCTTAGGTGTCGCATGGCTGCCAAGATTATTGATTGAAGAAGAGTTGAATGACAATAAGTTAAAGGTTTTGGAGGGTTATAGCTTCTTTCAGGATGTGTATATCGTCCGTAGCCATTTGATTTACTCAGAAAAAGTAAATTTTGTTTGGAATGCCTTGGTGTTAAATTAAGGCTTCCATTTCAAAAGCTTATAATTATACATCCAATAAATTAACGGATTCTACTTGTACATCACTCATCAGGTTGCCTTGATCCAGTAAGTGGTCAAAATACTGTTCTACAACTTTGGCTTGCTCAAGTGTACTTTCCAACTTATACATATTTTGACGAAACTCATTGCTTGAATGTAAGCCTTTGGTGTACCAAGCAATATGTTTTCGTGCAATACGGCAACCTGAATATTCCCCATAAAACTGATAAAGCTCAGACAAATGTCCAAGTAAAACATCTTTCACTTCTTGGATATTGGGCGCCGCTAAATACTCAGCTGTTTTTAAATAATGGGCAATTTCGCGAAAAATCCAAGGTCGCCCCTGTGCCGCACGACCAATCATCACCGCATCCGCACCGGTATAATCCAACACATATTTGGCTTTTTCAGGGCTATCAATATCACCATTGGCAATCACGGGTATTGAAATCAACTGTTTAACTTCTTTGATCAAGTGATATCGTGCGGTATTTAAATACATATCTTCACGGGTACGACCATGTAAAGCCAAAGCTGCTATTCCTGCTTCTTCAGCACGTTTTGCCACTCGCAGAATATTTTCCTGACCATTTAAATAGCCCAAACGGGTCTTCAAGGTCACAGGAACATCCACAGCATTGACCACTGCATCTAAAATTCGGGCAACTAAATCTTCATCTTGTAGCAATGCTGAGCCTGCTAACTTATTGCAGACTTTTTTCGCAGGACAGCCCATATTGATATCGACAATTTGAGCGCCATTTGAAACTTGGTAACGTGCAGCTTCAGCCAATTGTTCAGGTTCAGAACCTGCAATTTGGGCGGAAATGGGTGCTAATTCCCCATCAAAATTGGCACGATATAAACTTTTTTTGGTCATCCTTAAAGTCTGATCAGATGTCATCATTTCGCTGACCGCATGCCCGGCACCAAAGTACTTACATAGTGTTCTAAACGGACGATCAGTCACCCCTGCCATAGGGGCAACAATTAAATTATTTGACAGTTGATAGGGACCAATATACATATATATTCATACATTTTTAGACCTTCATAGTATACTGCATCTGCCATAGTGGCTCATCATTTTCTGAGTATGTTTTCTGCGATATGAAAAAATTAGTTCGACATCACGCTTTTATTAAATCTTTCAGCGTGTTAGCTCTTTCTTTAAGTCTAATTGCTTGTGGTAAAGGTTCATGGTTTGCCAATGAAGATGATGAGCAGTTAAAACAGGAACAAATTAAAAAGCTGATTCCAAATCGTGTTAGCCAACGTGACTCTTGGGCAAAAGATATTTTTGATATTTCAAACGAATTAAAAATTCCGACCAACAAAGAAAATGTCTGCACCATTATCGCTGTCGTCGATCAAGAGTCGAACTTCGTTGCCAACCCTGTAGTTCCAGGTCTAGGTGATAAAGCAGTCAAAGAAGTGACCACTCGACTCAATGAAAAATTTGAAGATAAATTAGGTTCAACCATTGGTGGTACAGTCGCATCTTACTTTGAAAATGTTTTAAAAAATCAGCCATCACCTGATGATAATTATTTAAAACAAATGAGTCGTGTGCGTACAGAAAAAGATTTGGATGTGCTTTATCGTGAAATATTTGACTATATGGCAAAGCATTATCATGTCAGTGCACTTACTGGTGCTGCCAAATTCGTGGGTCAAGATATTGCCGAAAAAATGAACCCGATCACTACACTAGGATCTATGCAAGTACATATCAATTATGCCAAAGCACACAAGCGCAGCAGCATGAATGTTAATGAGTTACGTGACGATCTTTATACGGAATTTGGTGGTTTGTATTACGGGATTCACCGCTTGATGATGTATCCTGCAAACTATGACAAGCCTATCTATCGTTTTGCAGACTACAATTCAGGGATGTACTCTAGTCGTAATGCTGCCTTTCAAAAAATGATTGATAAGTTGACTAAAGCCGATTTGGCACTGGATGGTGACCTTTTATCTTATGATAAAAATGGTGATCCTCGCCCTGCCATCACAGATACAGAAAAAGCACTGACTGCATTATTTGCTCAAAATAATATTCTAGTGACACCAAGACAGCTTCGTAATGACCTCAAGCAAGAGAAAGAACAAGATTTTGAAAAAACCCAAACCTATATCGCTGTTTCTAAACTATATAAAAATCA
The DNA here is from genome assembly GCF_000368925.1 of Acinetobacter bereziniae LMG 1003 = CIP 70.12. GTDB lineage: Bacteria > Pseudomonadota > Gammaproteobacteria > Pseudomonadales > Moraxellaceae > Acinetobacter > Acinetobacter bereziniae. Next base: position 747,576 of record NZ_KB849755.1, read on the forward strand.
AACAGGCAAAGAACCAATATATGCCATAATGCCTGAAGTCATTATTTCTGGACCAAAATTGAGTCGTGACTACAACACAAATTGGTATGCGAGCCGCGTAAACGGACGATATGAAACATGTATGCACCGAGCAAAACGTATAAAAATTTAGCTTTATTTGATTTTGATGGAACCCTGTGTAAAAAAGACAGTTTTACAGGGTTCATTTTCTATGCTCTATCCAAAAGACATATTGTCAAACAAGGCATCAAAATCTTGCCGTGGATTCAAGCCTATTATTTAAATATCTACCCAGCTCATGCGATGCGTATAAAGTTGTTTAACGCCATGTTTAAGCATGCTGATGCCAATGAGATTTTAGATATCGCCGATGAATATGCTTATCGTCTCATGGGACAATTAGATCCCACCCTTTATCAACAATTGCTCAAACACCAAAACAATGGTGATGATGTCGTTTTAGTCTCTGCTTCTGTCGACATTTATTTAGAGGTCATTTGCCAATTATTAAAAATTGATTTGATTTGTACTGAGACTGAGATTCTTGAGGGAAAATTTACAGGTCATTATGCGACACCAGATTGTAGTTGTGAACAAAAACGTTTGAGAGTTTTAGAAAAATACAATTTAGCGCATTATCAAAAAGTCTTTGCTTATGGAAATAGTGAAGAGGATCTCGACATGCTCAATTTAGCTGATTTTAAATATATGGTTGGTAAAGATCAGTTGCTCCCAAACATTGAAGATGAAAAGAAATTAGCTTGAAAGCTAATATTTTAAATGTGAGCTCATTATGTCGTATATTTATGTCATCACATCATTGACGCAATTCTATCGCTACATTCAGCCTGAATTAGAAAAATATAACATTGAAATGATGATGGAGTACTTTGATTCCAATCAGCAAATTCAAATCAAAGTGATCACAACTGAAAATCTAAAAATACAACTTTTGGAGTATGATCATCAAAATCTGGGCTTCTATTTTTTAGATAAAGAACAAAAAATCAATAAACACCAAATCTATGATGATGAATATTGTATTTACGCTATTGAAGGACAAGGTGGAAGAGAAACTGAGAATGCTCTAGAAAAAATAACCTTAAGAGTAATTTCAAAAACACCTGATAAAAATATAAAACGCTTTTTTAGTGCGATTAAACGCAAATTAAATCAAGATGAGAATTTTGCCCAAGGCATACAAGGTGGTTCTCGCTTACACCAACAGCATTATTATTTAAAATCGTATGTAGGGGAAAAAGTATTTAAATCAGATTTTTATAATGATAAAGCTCCAGCATTAATACCCAAATAAAAACCCCGCCTTAGCGAGGTCTTATCTGTAAAACTTTAGAAATCAATAAATCGACATATGGTTACGATGTATCATTTCCAACGAACGTGCTTCACCTAATACTTGGTAAACCTTGTCAGAAGCCAGACCTTTGACAATTTCAGCAGAACGAGAACTGAAATTTACTCGCCCAACCGCAACTCGATGACCATGTTGGTCGACACACTCAACCACATCACCACGCTCAAAATGCCCTTCAACCGCTTTTACACCAACAGGCAATAAACTACGGTGATTTTCTTTAATGGCTTTAACAGCACCATCATCTAGCACCAAACGCCCTGCTGTTTGTAAATGCGCAGCAAGCCACTGTTGATGAGCTGTTAGGCGATCATCATCGGTGATAAACAGTGTACCCAGTAATTCACCCGCCATTAAACGCGCCAATACATGGTCACTCTCACCACTTGCGATCAGCGTTGGACAGCCTGACTTCGCTGCCAAACGAGCAGCACGAACTTTGGTCAACATACCACCACGACCAAACTTACCGCCACCGCCAGCCATATCAAATAAAGTTTCATCCATTGCGCGAACGGTATGGAACAATTTTGCATTGGGATTGGAACGAGGGTCTGAATCAAACATACCTTGCTGATCAGTCAAAATAATCAGTAAATCTGCATGCACTTGACCCGCAACCATAGCAGCAAGCGTGTCATTGTCACCAAAACGAATTTCGTCGGTGGATACCGTATCATTTTCATTAATGACAGGAATTACCTTCCAATCAATTAGATTCTGCAAGGCATCACATGAGTTTAAGTAACGGCGACGATCTGCAAGATCATCGTGTGTTAACAAGACTTGTGCTGTTTGAATCGAATGTTTCTCTAATACACTTGACCAAGTATGGATTAAGCCCATTTGCCCAATGGCAGCACAAGCTTGTAGACTGGGTAGATCGGTGGGTCGATTCTCTAGCTTCATGCGAACCATCCCTTCAGCCACAGCACCAGAAGACACCAGAATAATCTCATGTCCGGCATTGTGTAGATCTGCAATTTGTTTCGCCCAATGCGAAATTGCATCCAAATCTAAACCTTGCCCATTTGCTGTGAGTAAAGATGATCCGATTTTAACAACGATACGTTTTAAAGCCTTGAGCTGACGTTGCCCATCTACTACTTCTATCATCTTATCCTCGGTCTTTCTTTTCTAAGCGGATACCCGAATATTTGGATATCTTTAGAAATTAGCGTACGTAGTACACTTCCATTTCGCCATCGTCACCATCGTCGTCTTCATCATCATCACCCAAAATACCAGCAAGACGTTGTTGACGGCGCATTTCACGATAAGCTTCTTTTGCAGCAATCGTTTGTTCACGTGTTTCAGCTTCAAGCTGATCACGGAATGCTTTCATTTTCGCTGCATACTCTGGATCTTCTTCTTCCAACTCACGTTGTTGTTCGATTTGATCCATGAGGTAATACACAACAGGTTTTGTTCCCTCTTCAAGCAAGCCTGAAGTTTTAAATACAGGACCATCCCATTGTAATTCTTCAAGAATATGATTACACCATTCTTCTTGAGTATCATCATTTAATTGATCAAGTTTGTTTAAAACAAGCACAATCGGTAATTGAGCCAAAGTTGGCGAGAATTTTTTCAATTCTTCCATAATGGCTTTGGCATTGTATGCCGGGTCTGAACCATCAATCGGTTGCACATCAACAATATGCAAAAGAATACGCGTTCGCGCCAAATGTTTAAGGAAACGAATACCGAGACCCGCACCTTCAGCAGCGCCTTCAATCAGCCCAGGAATATCCGCCATTACAAATGAACGATGACGATCCGCATCAACCACACCTAAGTTGGGAACCATCGTGGTAAATGGGTAATCCGCTACTTTAGGTTTTGCTGCGGAAACAGCACGAATAAAGGTTGATTTACCTGCATTCGGCATCCCCAATAAACCGACATCAGCGAGAACTTTAAGCTCAAGGCGAATCTCACGATACTCACCTTTGATCCCATGTGTACATTTACGTGGAGAACGGTTGGTCGATGATTTAAAATGGGTATTGCCCAAACCACCATCACCACCGTGTGCAACTAAAACTTTTTGACCATCTTCAACAAGGTCACCAATAATATCGCCAGACTCTGTATCTACAATGGTGGTTCCCACAGGAACTTTCAGAACAACTGATTCACCACCACGACCAGCACAGTTTGCGCCAGCACCGTTTTTACCACGTTCAGCGCGAAATTTACGGGTATAACGATAATCGACTAAGGTACTGGTATCGTCGTCAGCTTGAATATATACGCTGCCACCACGACCACCATCCCCACCATCTGGACCACCAAATGGTACAAATTTTTCACGGCGAAAACTGGCTACGCCATTGCCACCGTCGCCAGCCTCTACGGTAATGACTGCTTCATCAACAAAGCGCATGCTGCCAATCCTCTAAAATCTTTAAAACCGCATATTCTGCCATATTTTGAAAAATTTCTCGAATAGTATTATTCAACTGAGCATGAATTTTGTTAAACATTTTTTATAATTCATCCAATAAAACTGCCTTTGCTGATATTTTGATTGTTTTTCAGTCAGATATTTTTTTATAATAGACAAGCTAAAAAATGTCTATGTCTCACTATCAAAAAAACATAGGTGTAAATTTATAAATTTACTTTTTTTAAATCAATACTTTTTATTTTGATCAAATGTTTGATCTAAAGGATGCTCTATATTGTCTATTGTCCAAATCAGTGCTGCGCTTGGACCCGCAGAATGTGAACTTGCAGTTAAATACACTTTGCAAGAAATGCAAAAAGAAGCTCAAAAGCAAAAAATTCAATTCGAAGTGATAGAAAGTAATACTACTCCGCACGGCTATTCATCCGTGATCTGTAATATTAATGACAGCCACCAAAATTGGCTCAACTCTTGGTTAGGAACCATTCAATGGACGTTTCAAAGTCCAATTCGTCCACATCACAAACGTAAAAATTGGTTTGTTGGCATTAGCCAATTTCAAAGCCCTACGCAACTTCCTGCGGATGATACGATTATTTTCCAAGCCTGTCGGGCATCTGGTGCTGGCGGGCAACATGTCAACACCACTGACTCCGCTATTCATGCAACCCATACTGCCACAGGAATCAGCGTTAAAGTTATGTCTGAACGCAGTCAACATGCCAATAAGCGTTTAGCAAAAGAGTTAATTGCACTCAAATTACAACAACAGATAGAGAGCCAACAAGCCCATCAGAAACACGCTCAACATTTACAACACACGTTGATTGAGCGAGGTAATGCAGTAAAAAGCTTTAAAAGATAAATCAGATATACGCATGTTGTCGTTAAATCTGAGTAGCGTGAATGTCTAACATCAGTTTGAATTTAAATTTTATAAGAAATGAAGGATGCTTCAACACAGACATTAAAAAAGGAAGCCTCAGCTTCCTTTAATACTTTCATTGAATACTTTTAAAAACTCAAGCATGTACTTCAGTTTTTTCCTCAAGCATCTTACGATCAACTTCTTCAGGATTGTTCAAAGCATCATTGAGTTTTTCAACATCAAGCTTACCCACCCATTTTGCAACGACGATGGTTGCCAGAGAGTTACCCACCAAGTTAGTCAATGCACGTGCTTCAGACATGAAACGGTCAATACCTAAAATCAAAGCCAAACCAGCGACTGGGATATTGCCTACAGCAGCCAAAGTTGCTGCCATTACAATAAAGCCTGAACCAGTTACACCTGCTGCACCCTTTGATGAAATTAACAAGACCGCAAGCAAGGTAATTTCATGCCAAATATCCAGTTGAGTATTGGTTGCTTGTGCAATAAAGATTGCCGCCATAGTCAAATAAATAGAGGTACCATCAAGGTTAAATGAATAACCTGTTGGAATGACCAAGCCAACCACAGACTTTTCACAGCCAGCAATTTCAAGCTTTTTCAGCATACGTGGTAATACAGATTCTGAAGACGATGTACCCAATACAATCAATAACTCTTCACGAATCATACGGATCATTTTTAAAATACTAAATCCGCAGAAACGACTGATCGAACCTAAAATAATGAAAATGAACAACAAACAGGTGATATAGAAACAAAGAATTAGCTGTGCAAGTTGCGCTAAGCTACCAATGCCATACTTACCGATGGTAAATGCCATCGCACCAAAGGCACCGATTGGCGCAAGTTTCATAATCATATTCACGATGTTAAAGAACACATGCGAAATTTGATCAATCAATCTTAGAACAGGTTTACCTGCATCTCCTAACTTATGTAAAGCAAAGCCAAACAGTAATGCAAATAAAAGAACTTGTAGAATTTCGCCTTCAGCAAATGCACCGACAACCGTATTAGGAATAATGTGCATAAAGAAATCAACGGTGGATTGTGATGCACCCGATTCCACATATTTGCTGATACCCGAAGTATCCAATGTAGCAGGATCAATATTCATCCCTACACCAGGTTTAGCAATATTGATCACCACCAAACCAATGATTAAGGCAATCGTGGACACAATCTCAAAATACAACAGCGCAATACCACCCGTCTTACCGACCGATTTCATGCTTTCCATACCAGCAATACCACTGACCACGGTACAGAAAATCACAGGTGCGATAATCATTTTAATGAGCTTAATAAAAGCATCACCTAAGGGTTTAAGTTGCTCACCCAAACCTGGAATATTCTTTTCAACACCATTGATCAATTGTGTACCACTTGGGAAGTAGTGACCGACGATCACACCCAAAATAATGGCAACAATCACTTGAAAATAGAGTGATTTATACAGCGGTTTCTTAGCCATGATAATTACTTCTTTCTATATTTCTGTTCGAAGAAATATCCAATATTAATGCGACCATTTGCTGACACAGGCAAAAATCCTGATGAAAACATCAAGAAAATAGATTTTTAGAAAATAAAAATCCGTTCAGAAAACAGCCGTTTTCCAAAACAAAGACAACAAATGACGATGTTTAAGATTTACTCTGTATTGCCCATATGCAAATCAGAATAAATGTAGAACAGGAGATGAAAAATAAAACACTATTCAAGCTTATTTTAATTAATTTTTGAGCATCAATCTCTATGTAAATGTGAATTTTGGCTAACATCTGTCCATTTTTTGCTTAGACCTTAGTCTAATACCACTTGGATCTATACCCTTTCAATTCATTTATGGCATAGTGTACTGCACTGTTTCTTCGGCTTATGACTGCATCCATATGAATACCAAACGCAATCTTTATAAAGACTTTGAACATCCTTTTGCGCAGTTTGTGCGAATCATTGGTAAAGGAAAAAATGGTGCACGATCATTAACTTATGATGAAGCTTATCAAGCTTTTTCGATGATTTTAAAAAATGAAGTGCTTGATGTACAACTAGGTGCATTCTTGATGCTACTTCGTGTAAAAGAAGAATCTGTAGATGAACTCACTGGCTTTGTCCAAGCGACCAAAGACCAATTGAACTTCCAAGCACTTTCTGTGGATTTAGACTGGTCATCTTATGCAGGGAAACGCAAACATTATCCATGGTTTTTGCTGGCAGCTCTGACACTGGCTAAACACGGTTATAAGATCGTCATGCACGGCGCTGCTGGGCATACCATGAATCGTGTTTATACCGAACAAGTTTTAGCGTATTTAGGATTTCCAATTTGCCAAAATGAAACTGAAGTCAAACAACAGTTAGAGACTCAAAATTTTGCTTATTTGCCTTTGGATGTAATCTCGCCAATTTTAGCAGATTTGATCAATCTCAGAAATGTCATGGGATTACGCTCTCCAATACATACTCTTGCTCGCCTGATTAACCCGTTCAATGCCAAAGCCACCATGCAAGCTATTTTTCACCCTGCTTATCGTAGCTCGCATCAACAGGCAGCTTTTCAACTGGGTTATCAAAATAGCGCAGTGATTAAAGGTGAAGGTGGCGAGTTTGAGCGAAACCCTGACGCGAAAACGCTGATTTGTGGTATCCAAGATGGTGAACTCTATGAATATGAATTACCAAAATTAACGGATAATCGTAGTCCAATAGAAGAACAACTGGATCTGTCTGTGTTTAAAGCTGTCTGGGAAGGTCAACAAACACATGACTATGGCGAGATTGCCGTTACCGAAACGATGGGGATTGCTTTATATACCATGGGTATTGTAAATAACTACCCTGAAGCCATGAGTAAAGCTCAACATCTTTGGAACACACGTTTCTAAATTGAAGTTTCTACTAAAGCGTGATGATCAATGATCACGCTTTTGTATAAAATAAAAATCAGACCAAAAAGGATAACTTTTCCCTGAAGAATGAATATTGAGGAGTTGCAACTGATCACCGATTTGGATCACGTTTTTATTCTGTATATGTGGTCCAGATAAATATGCATCTTTTTGCTGACCAATCAGCTTTGAACAATATAAATGGTGCGTTTTTATTTTTTTTGAAGAGTCAGCTGTATAAGCATTATCAATTTTTATACCAATTAATAGCATCGGATAACCATCATTTTTAATTGATGTATATTGTGTGACTGGCGTTTGGAAATTTTGACTTGCAATCACAGTCACATCTAATAAGCATTGAATAGGACTTGCGCCACTTGTTCGTTCAGCGAATGAGCTGGTGGAAATTGCAGAGATGAAGATTAGACTGAGATGAACAAGCTTTATTGTTTTGAGCAGCTGTAGCACTTTAACCTCTATATTTTTAAGAATTTTTATCTTCCTGAATATCTTTGTCGCCTTTTTACATATTTCTGATTTTTAACGTATAGACCGTTTTATACCATCATCATTGTAGCAGCTTAAATATTATTGTTTTTTTATTGAGTATTTGAACCATAAAGTAAGGCTACTTTACGGTTCAAATGTTTTTTACACAGTTAGATAAAACGAATTGGTTTAAATTCTGGTTCAGGAACATGTGAGTCACACTCCTCACCCTCTTCTTTATGACCTTTATCAATATAACCCGTACGTTCTTTTTCAGGAACATTTTGATGTTCCCAAGCGATTACCGCTTGCATACAAGTTTGACGCTGCTCAGCAGTCAGTGCCACACCATTTGGCCATTTCCCAATTTCTACTGCTGTTTTTAATCGTTCAACGATATCAGCATCTAAAATAGAAAGCATCTGTTCAATATTCATGGTCAATCCCGCTGAAAAGAATCAAAATCTTGATTCCAACCAAGTTTAGTACGACAAGCCATATAGAAGTCATAACCTGGCGGATGTAAAAGTATTAGTTTGAATGGATGTTTGCGAATATGCAAACTATCGCCAACATTTAATGAAACACTGTGTTGTCCATCGGCACTCACCATCGGCAATACACGGTTTTCACGGATCAGTATCTTAATTTCACTCTGCCCACCCACAACGATTGGGCGCGAAGACAAGGTATGTGGATGCATCGGAACCAAAGCAATCGCATCCATACTTGGATGGAGAATCGGTCCCCCACCCGATAATGCATATGCTGTCGAACCTGTGGGCGTAGACACAATTAAACCATCACTGTGCTGACGATAAACATATTGCCCATCAATATTCAGTTCGAAATCGATCATATGTACAGACTTACCTGAATGTAGCACCACATCATTCAAAGCAATTGCATCGTAAATCGTTTCATTTTTACTGCGAATTTCAATTTCAAGTAAGAAACGGCGATCAAGTTGAAATTCACCTTTTAAGACTTGGTCGAGCTTAAAAATCACTTCAGTTGGTTTAATATCCGTTAAAAAGCCCAGTCGACCACGGTTGACACCTAATACGGGAATATTATATTTCACCAATGCACGTGCTGCATGTAATAAGGAGCCATCGCCACCAACAACAATGACTAAATCTACAACCTCACCGAGTAAATTCTTACTGACAGTTTGAGTATTGGTATAGGGAACAAGTTCTGCTGTTGCGGTGTCAAAAACGGGATGTAAACCTAAACTCAATAAATGATCGTGTATAAGGCAAAGCGTATCAACCACAGAAGATTTATCTGGTCTTCCAATCAAACCAATGTTACGAAAGGTCTTTGGTGAAATCTGCACAGGTGCTTTAGCTCCACTGAAATTCTGAGATATCATAGCACTTTCAGAATATGTTTATAAAATCATTCATCAACGAAAAATAACAAGAATACCCAAAAAGGCTTTAAATTTGTGTATTTCACAGATTTATTATTGCAAATTTAAGAAAAGCTTCGCATGATTAGCGAAAATAAATTGGGTTTTATTATCTGTATATGAAGAACGAACGTGGTATAGGCTTGATTGCACTGATTTTTTGTGTATTGGTCATTGCAGCATTTTTTGCATTTAGTATCTACTTAATTCGACTCGACAATGTTATTCGGGACAAGTTCGAAGGAAACCGCTGGGACATTCCTGCGAAAGTATTTGCGCGACCATTAGAAATATATGCAACTGCGCCTATTGCACAAACAGAATTTGAACAAGAGCTTAAACTGTTGGGTTATAAAAACAGTGACAGTTATACCAAGTCTGGAACATATATCAGCCAACCCAATTCTGTCTATGTTCATACACGAGGCTTCGACTTTGGCGATAGTGTTGACCCAGAACAAGTTTTACAAGTGACTTTTGCAGGAGATACTGTTTCTGATGTTAAAGCCACTAAGCCAACCAATACTGGAATTGCACGTTTAGAACCGATGTTGATTGGTGGAATCTATCCGCAACATAATGAAGACCGTGTGCTGATTAAACTTAACAAGGTTCCAAAACCTTTGATCGAAGCATTAATTGCAACCGAAGATCGTAACTTTTATCGTCATCACGGGATATCTTTCCGTGGTACCGCACGTGCGCTGGTCAGTAACGTAACAGGCGGAAAGCGTCAAGGTGGTTCAACACTCACTCAACAATTGGTGAAGAACTTTTTCTTAACCCCTGAAAAAACCTTGAAACGTAAAGTCAATGAAGCACTCATGTCTCTTTTATTAGAGCTTCATTATAGTAAAGATGAAATTCTTGAAGCCTATTTAAATGAAGTAAACTTGGGGCAAAGCGGGAATTATTCAGTCAATGGTTATGGTTTAGCTTCACAGTTCTATTTTGGATTACCACTCAGTGAACTAAATATTTCACAGCAAGCTTATTTAGTTGGTTTGGTACAAGGACCTACCCTGTTTAATCCTTGGAAAAATCCTGAAGGGGCAAAAAAGCGTCGAGATATTGTCTTGAACAATATGTTGGTGATGGGCTACTTAGATCAAGCACAATATGAAAAAGAAATTTCGCGTCCATTGAATGTTGTACGTAAACCAACGCTAGGAACCGCGAAGTTCCCAGACTTTCTCGATATTGTACGTCGTCAACTTAAAACAGAGTATCAAGAGTCTGACCTAACCAATCAAGGTTTAAGAATTTTTACAACGCTTGACCCAATTGCACAAACCAAAGTTCAAAATAGCTTTAGAGATACTGTGACTCGATTAGCCAATGCCAATCCATCACGTTTAAAAGACTTACAGGGTGCTGTTTTAGTCACGCGCCCTGAGAATGGTGAATTGATTGCTGCTGTAGGTTCTACACAAGACTTTACTGGTTTTAACCGTACAGTTGATGCCAAGCGTCAAGTAGGTTCTTTGCTCAAACCTGTAATCTATTTAAGTGCTTTGGAGTCAGGGCGATACAATTGGGCGTCTCAAATCGAAGATGCGCCGATTAGTTTACCTGTCAATGGCAACCAATCGTGGACACCGAAAAACTATAGTGGCTCTGGTCATGGTTATGTTCCTTTAGCACAAGCACTTGCTAACTCATATAACCTGTCAGCTGTTCGTCTGGGTAATGAATTTGGTATCTCAACATTTAGCAATAATCTGACTAAATTTGGCGTGACCTCTAAAATCCCGAATTATCCATCGATTTTCCTCGGTGCAGTTGATATGTCACCGATGGAAGTAATGAGTATTTATGGCAACTTTGCAACGGGTGGATTTAAATATCCTACCAAAGCTATTCGTACTGTGGTTGATTCAAATGGTCGTCTTCTAGAGCGTTTCGGCTTAAACGTTCAGCAAACCATAGATCCTTCTGCTGCATTCTTATTGAACTATGGTTTACAGCAAGTCATGTCATCGGGTACAGGTAAAGCGGCTTACAATAGCTTACCAGCTGATCTTAAACTTGCGGGTAAATCAGGGACAACCAATGATACTCGTGATTCATGGTTCGCAGGATACTCGGGTAACAACTTAGCTGTCGTGTGGCTCGGATTAGACAATAATAAAATCACTGGGTTGACAGGTTCATCAGGCGCATTGCCTGTCTGGATTAATGTGATGAAACAGTTACGTCAAAAACCTGTGAATTTGCGACAAACAGATGATATTGCATGGCAATGGATTGATTCACGTACTGGCGAATTGTCTGCCCAAGGCTGTGAAGGTGCAATGTATATTCCACTATTACGTCATACTGTGCCAAATCGTGCGACTGAATGCGGTATGCCACATTACCAAGTGGACCCACAATACGTACCCGATACACAACAAAACGCTTCGCAAACACAGTCTGGTGATAGTATTGACAACTACATTCGTGAGAGTGAAGACAGTATGGAACAGGACTCAAGAGGTCGTATGATTTCAAGTGGGAGTTACAACAACTAAATCCTCTCACTTTGTAGGTAAAGATGGAATGGCTTTTTGAATAGGAATGAATGATGAATCGTAATGTGACCAAGACCACTTATCTAATAAGTTTAATGGGAATATTGGCTTTAGCTGGTTGTCAAACAACACCACAACACACCAAGCCACCAACAAAACCTGTCGAAAAGCCAGATACATCACAGCAAAAAAATAATGTTCCAACGCCTGATGGTGTAAAGATTACACCTTATGAGCGACCTGAAATCAAACGTGAAAAAGTCCCTACTGTCATCGTGCCTCAACAAAAAGCCCAAACTCAAAAATTTGAGGATGGGCAAAATATTCCCGCCTTTAAGCAATTGATGCAACAAGCCCAAACTGCTTATCAAAAACAACAATGGGATGAAGCAGAACGCTTTGCCTTACATGCACAACGTTTAGCCCCACAATCCGCAGAAGTTTTTTCTTATTTGGCAAGAATCGCCCAACAAAAAAAGCAATATGCAAACGCTGAGTCCTTAGCACGCCGTGGCTTAAGTTATGCTCAAACAACTGCACAAAAGAAAGTGTTTTGGAATACGATTTTACAGTCAGCACAACAATTGAAAAATCAAAAGACTGTTGCAGAAGCATCTAAGCAACTGCAAAGCCTCTAAGTTCAAAGTTGAAAAGTGTAGTTTATGTGAGTTAGACGCAACTACACCTTTAGCTCATTAAACAAACAATGTTCTTAGCGGAGTCTTGCCTCAAACAGTTGGAGATGAGATTTCCGAGTATCTTATTTCACCAAAAGTTTTATATAAGATTCAGGTTAAAAATAGAATAGATTTTGCTTTTTCACGAGCCAATTTCACCCAATATTTCTATTGTAGCTGGGAGCATGGTTGCCACCGTTGGTCAAGGGTGATATGAATATCCCCTTTGATCAACGAAAGATTTTTGTTACTTTTCATCTCTAAAAAGTCAGGCATCGACTACGCAAATCAATCAAAACTTTTATCAAAATATGAGGCTATGAAAATGCCTTATTTATACGATACAAACTCTCAATAATGGTATGGATTGGTTTAACTTACTTTCGATGTTTGGTATGAGTTCAAGTTAAAACTGGCTAATCCCTGCAATACCATAAGCACCATACTGTTGTGCAATGCTTAAATCAGTAGGGCTTAACCCTCCCAATGCGAATACAGGTAAATCACTGCTTTTGGCATATTGCGCAAACTGTTCCCATCCCAAAGTATGTGCATCTGGGTGTGTTGCAGTTGGTAGAACAGGGCTAAGAATCACCGCATCGAATCCCAAGCTGTGCGCACGTTGTAAAGACACTAAATCATGACATGCTGCGATACAACGCACGCCTAAGGGCAATTGCCCCATTTGCAAATCCATCACCTGTTGTTGTTTATAATGCACAGCAGCCACAGCTTTCTGCAAAGATTCTGGCAATTGTGTCCAAATATCAACATTGATGATCAACCGTGACAGATCATGCAGGTTTAACTGCTGGACTTGTTCTACTGCTGATGTGAGTAATTCAGTGCGATAATAAAACAGTGGTTGTGCTGAAGCTTCATTCAGATTACTTTCATTCAACGCATTAGCATTCACTACACTTTGTTTGTTTCGACATAATTCGCTCAAATCCTCAGAAATTTTAATGTGATGATTCCAAAATAAACGCTGAATGATCGAATGATTGGCTTTAGGGAAATTCAGCCCTAAAAGTTGATCACGGCTGTACCATGTCCATGGTTTTTGAATATCTGCTAAATATTGCTCATTCACAGTGGCATGGAATAAGTGCAAAAATACTTCGACATCATCATATTCATGATGAATCACATCAAAAGCATGCCACTGCTGAATGCCAATCCCCACTTCTTCAAAAATTTCTCGACGACATGCTTCAACAGGTGTTTCCCCTGCTTCAATCTTCCCTCCTGGAAACTCATATTTATTGCCTTGATGTTGGTCAGCATTGCGCCATCCTACAAGGACTTTCCCTCGATACAGTAATAAAGCAATCGCCACATGAACACTGGGTTTAGACATAGAAATAGAGCCCTGAAGTTTTAATCAATTGTAAGCAAATATAGATTTTTTATAAATGATAAAAATTATCGTTGACAGATCTATTCGATAATGATTATCATTTAAATCACTTAGACAACACCCCACTCGGAGTCAGAATAATGAACGCACCATTTAGCCTATTTACACGTAACACCGAAGCTCACCAATCTCTTCCAATGTTACACTCAAACAACTTATTTGCATTAGGACGCGAAATTCGCATTATGCATGCTGGTGAAGAATATCGTTTACGCTTAACCCGTAATAATCGTCTAATTTTGACTAAATAACGATAAAAACAACTGATTTAAAACAAAAAACGTGGGAACAAGCAGTATGAATCAGCGCATACTGCTTTTTAAGTTTTGGCTGAACAATTTATAAAAGATTATAAAAGATCATGTAAATAGAGTTATTTGATACACAACTGGATGAGCAAATAATGTCATTCATCATTTCTCTATCACTACTCAATTTCATATCTAATATTGTTATGTCCAATATTGTTGTCGTTTCTTTCTGAATCTAAGGTAAATATAAGCGAATTTTTAAGCCACCGTATTTGGAAGCACTAAAATCAATTTTCCCCTGATGCAGATCGATTACAGTTTTACAAATGGATAAGCCTAGACCTGAACCTTGTGTTTGAGTTCCTAAAGCACGAAAGAAACGCTCCCCTAAACGAGCAATAACCTCTTCTGAAACTCCCTCACCATCATTTTGAATTTCAAATAATTTCCAACCTTCAAAATGACCAAGATCAATATAAATATTGCCCTGCTGAGGTGTGTATCGAATTGCATTATCAATTAAATTGCGGATGCAAATAAACATTAATTCTTCATTTACATCGACATTTGCATCTTCACTTTGAATATGAAGTTGGACTTGTTTCTCATCTATAAATGTCTCTAAGGCAGATAAAACACCATGAGTCATCTTTTCCAAACTGACCCAAGTTTTAGGTAAATCACTTTTATCTGTAGGATCTAATCTGGCGAGTAACAATAAATTTTCAAGTACTTGTGTACCTCGAAATACATCATTTTGGATTAGGCTTAACTGATGACGAATTTCAGGCACTTCAGCATATTTACGTTGCAGCAACTGTAACCGCATATGTATTGCTGATAATGGTGAACGCAGCTCATGTGATGCATCTGCGGTAAACCTTTGTTCTGCGACTAATGCCTGTTCCAGTCGAATAAACATCTGATTAAGCTGATTAACCATCGGTTGTAGTTCTTTAAATTCAGGTTGAGGCTGTTGAATCAAGCTTAAGTCATTTACATTTTTCTCAGCAATTTCTGTTGAAAGCGATTGAATTGATCTAAATTGTTTTTTGACTGAAAAATGTAAAATCAGCCATTGGATCGCCCATAAACTCAGTAAAATTAAAAAATAGCTGATTAAGCTTTGCGACAGGTCTTTAAAGCGCTCACTCAACGGTTGGATCACATAGACACTTAACCCTGAATCGGGATTTTTTGCATGATAGCTTCGCCAAAGTTGATGATTTGACCAAATAAAATCATAAGTACTGTCTTGATCAGTTATCTTGGCGTGACTGCTTATGTCTAACTTAAATTCTGGGGATTGTGTTAAAAGTTTATCTCCATTCATCAATTGATATTGAATATCAAATTCATCACTGAGCTCATCCAATTGAAAACCCGATGTAGTACTCAAATCTGAAATCAGCAGCATATCTGAAATTTCATCCATGATTTGATCTTGAACATCCATGTTGTGGTAAATAGACAATGCGATGAGTAATAGCAAAGCAAATAGACCCGCCACAATTGAACTCAACATGGATGTTTTAATCAATTTATGTTGTAGCGAGATGGCTTGGCTCATAGATACCCTATTGAAATCATTTAAAATAGATCAACACACTGCTTATTCTTGCGGTGTATTCATTCGATAACCTAATCCTCGTATGGTTTTTATCAAATGATTGCCAATCTTTTTTCGTAGCTGATAGATATAAACTTCAATCGCATTGCTTTCAATTTCATCCCCCCATGCATATAAAGAAGCTTCTAATTGTTCACGAGTCACAATATGTTCAGGCTTTTGCATCAGTTTATATAAAATTTGAAATTCTTTTGCTGTTAATGCAATGGCTTGTTGGTCTTGAAAAACTGTTTTTGCATGAGTGTCTAAAATCAAATTGGCATATTTGATTTCATGTAAATTTGTGGTTTGTGTTTGTCTAAGCTGAGCACGTATTCGTGCTGATAGTTCTTCAAGACTAAAAGGTTTGACCAGATAATCATTTGCACCTAAATCCAAACCTTGTACACGATCTTGAATAGTATCTCGTGCTGTTAGAAAAATTACTGGTGTGTCAGGATATTGCTTTTTTAATCGCTGCAAAATCTCATCTCCTGTCGCCTTTGGTAAACCTCGATCAAGCAAAATGCAATCATATTCATGCTGTTCTATGGCTAAAATGGCGTGATCACCTCGCTCAACCCAATCGACATTATATCCATCCATTTCCAACCAAGATTGGATACTTTCAGCTTGTGAGCGGTCATCTTCTGCAAGCAATATTCGCATTATCTACCCTCTTTCATCCATATCTAAAAATCATCACTATTGGGTTGATGGCAATATAATGACCACAAAGATGAGATGCCAATGCATCTCATCTTTGTCGCAAATTCAATTTTGAATCAAAAATAAGTGATTTTGAACGAAAGCATTAAAAATTCACTGCATCAACATCAATTTCGACTCGCTTGGTTGGCTTGTAGTCGATATCAACTTCACCGATTAAAGTAACTGTAGTATTTGGGGCAATCGGTTTACCTTGCCATAATTCATCATCAATATCGACCGTAATGGTTCCAGTGTTATCACGGAATTGATATTTTTCATCACCAATCGCTTTTACCACATTGCCACGTAACTGTACTTTTGTATCATCTTTTAAGGTTAATGCATGTTTCACAGTGGTTAAATTGGGTGTTAAAGCAGACTGATTCACTGCTGTATTTGCTGAAGCAAAAGAAGTTGCACCAATTAAGCTGATTGCAAGCAATGTTTTAGAAATTAGTTTCATCGTTGACCTCATCAATGTTGATCGTTTCAATAAAGCCATTAAAACAAATCAACATGAGGTGAATCTTAGGATGTCTTTATTTCCAATTTTTTGATGCAAAGCTAAAAATTAATTCAAAGGTACCACTCTTAACACTTCCTCTAAAGTCGTTACACCCTCTAAAACTTTACGCGCGCCTGCTATTCTTAAGGGTTCAATCCCTTCTTTCTTGGCTTGCATTCTAAGATCATCTAAGGTTGCATTGGCGCTGATACGCTGTTTTGCCTCTAAGCTGATCGGCATAAACTCATAAATACCAACACGACCTTTATACCCCGTTTGGCGACATTCTTCACAACCAACCGCTTTAAAAATAAAATCAGGTGTTTTGGTTTGATAACCAAAGGTTAAATGTTTCCATTCTTGCTCATTGATAAAGGTTTCTTGTTTACAATGTGGACAGAGCTTTCGCACCAAACGTTGAGCAAGCACGCCCAGAATTGTTGCGGCTGTTAAGAATGGCTGTATACCGAGATCATGCAAACGGGTCAAACTTGATGGTGCATCGTTGGTATGCAAAGTTGAAAGCACCAAATGACCAGTCAAAGCAGCTTGAATTGCCATATTTGCAGTGTCTTGGTCACGGATTTCCCCGACCATAATAATGTCTGGGTCTTGTCGCATCAACGCTCGAATACCATCTGCAAATCCTAATTCAATTCCTTGATTCACTTGCATCTGGTTAAAGCTTGGCTCCAACATTTCAATCGGGTCTTCAATGGTACAGACATTGACCTCTTCAGTAGCCAATTGCTTTAACGATGAATACAGTGTGGTTGTTTTACCCGAACCTGTGGGTCCAGTGACCAAAATAATCCCATGACTATGTTGGGTTAAACCCTGCCATTGTGACAATAGATGTTCATCAAATCCCAATTGTTGAAAACTACGCACCAAAACTTCTGGGTCAAAAATACGCATCACCAACTTTTCACCAAATGCAGTGGGTAATGTTGAGAGGCGTAATTCAGTTTCTTGTCCTTTCGGAGTACGAGTTTTTAGACGACCATCTTGTGGTTTTCGCTTTTCTGCAACATTCATCCGTCCTAAGATTTTAATTCGTGAAATAACTGCGGTTAAGGTATTGGCAGGCATGTTATAAATGGTATGTAAAACACCATCGATGCGAAAACGAATTTTACCCTTTTCCTTACGTGGTTCTAAATGAATATCACTGGCACCTTGTTCAAAGGCAAACTGTAAAACCCAATCTACCAATTTAACAATGTGTTGATCATTAGCATCCGGATTTTGCGTATCTCCCAATTGTAACAGTGCTTCTACGCCTTTATTTTCCTTATCATAAGCACTCGATTTTTGTGAATTACTCACAGCTCTGCTGACTTGGTAATACACAGTAAGATAACGTTGTAATTGTTCTGGATTTAACACCACTTTTTCAATTTTTTTAGGGCTAAGGCTGCGTTCTAAATTATGAACCCAATCGGTCATAAAAGGCTGTGCCGTACCAATCAAAATTCGATCTGCATGGACTTCTACAGCCAAAATTTTATTTCTCAATGCAAACTCTTGAGACATGACACTGGTCAAAGACGTAACATCTGCTTTTAACGGATCAATGGTAAATAAATTCAATTGGGCCTTTTCAGCCAACCATTCTGTCAATACAGTTAGTGTCAGTCTTTTTACTGAGTCTTGAGCATCAACTAATTTAAAATTTGCGATCCACTGTAAGGGATGCCATTTTAATTGATCACGTTGCCGATGCGTCGTCTGTACCAATAATTTTTCACGTTCAGTAATTCGACCGTCTTTTAATAATTGTTCTAAACACCAAGCTGTATCGATTTCGAAATTAAATTGCATTGTTATATCCCCAAAACACAGTTTACTATAACAAAATTAACTTTTGTATTTGCTGAATTTTTTCAATTGACCGGTATATTATAGATAAGCCAAAAATAAGCTTTTGATTTAGGAATACTTTACGCTACATTGAAATTAGACAATCTATTCATGGTTCTAGGGGGAGCGCTATGAATTTAATTCCAACAATGTCATTCGATTTCAATTCTTATCATGATTTATTTACGATTATTGCGGCTGCTTTAGGTTGCGGTTTATTGATCGGATTAGAACGTGAACGCAGCAAACAACGTGAAAATCAACGTAGTTTTGCAGGTTTAAGATCATTTGCGATTTGTTCAATCTTTGGCGCTGTATGCTTTTTATTTGGTCCCTATTTTGGCATCGTGGGAGCGTTAATCACAGGTGCAGTTGTAGCATACTCAATTAAAAATCAGACCGATGATCCTGGGGTTACGACTGAAATCGCCTTTATTCTGACCTACTTTATTGGTGGAATGTGTCTGTGGAATATACCATTTGCTGCGGGTTTATCTGTCATTTTGACAATCTTATTGATGACCAAACATTCTATGCATGGTATTGCAGGAAAATGGATCACCGAATCTGAATTTAGAGATGGAATCTTTCTGCTGGCATTACTACTGATTGCACTTCCTCTTACCCCGAATAAACCATTGTGGGGTTCAGTTCTTAATCCCTATGTAATTTTAAAGTTACTTACTTTAATTCTGGCTGTGCAAGCACTGGCACATATTGCCAAACGATTATTGTCCACAAAAAATGCTTTGCTTCTGTCTTCTCTAGCATCGGGCTTTGTATCCAGTACGGCAACGGTTGCCAGTTTAGGATTAGAAGTCCGTAACGGACGTGCTGATGCAAAAGCCAATGCTGGTGCTGCACTCATGTCATGTGTAGCGACACTATTGCAATTAATGATTATTGTTATTGGTGTAAGTATTTCTTGGTTTAAAGTGATTGTTTTACCCAGCCTCCTTGCAATCACCGTTTTGGTTATTTTTGCATTATGGCTCATGCGTAATACGCAACCGATCGAAGCGAACAAATCTACTGATAGCCGCATGTTTAGTCTTAAAGAGGCTGCGATTATTGCAGGGTCTTTAACCTTGATCCAAGCAGGTGTTTATGGCTTAAACTTGTTATTGGGTGATGCAGGGCTTATTGCAGGTACACTTCTTGCGTCACTTTTTGAAATTCATGGCGCATTAGCAACCATTGTCATTCAAGGTGAGCCTAGTAACGCTGTGTTATCGCTTGCATTCCTGTTAGGTTTAGCTGCACATGCAGTAGCGAAATCAATAAATGCTTTGATCAGTGGTGGTGGTCGCTATGCACTTGTTTTTGCTCCAATTCAAATTTTACACATGCTGATCTTTATTGTGATTTTTATTTGGGCTCTTCAAAATTCAACTGCTTTTATAAATCCCTTTTAAAATAATGATTCAACATCAATAACGCCCCTTTCTCTTTTCTCTTATAAAGTAAGTTATAACTTTAAATATCAATATAAATCATACATCATGGTCATGTTGATTCATCTAAAAACCTACACACTGAAATGATCGATTAAAAAAATGACACGACTAAAATTGATAAACGACCGATAAAATACTGGGCTTAAAATAAGTATTGAAAAAATAATAGGTTTCAATATCATGACAACGTGAACTTTTATACACATAAATTTTTAATATCTTATAATTTGGAATAATACATGAAAATTAAATTACTTTCTTTTGCCATTATTTCTTCATTATTTTTGACTGCATGTGGAGGAGATTCAGATGCTGGGGATTATATCAGCAACAATGATTCGGAGTGGTTTAGCTATGAAACTGGCGGTTCGCTTGACGATGCTTATCTGTTTAACAAAGTAAAATTTAGCTTTAGAAATAAACAAATGTATATCGATGGTGAATATAAGGTAGATGGCTCAACCCAGTTCACTGCATCCGATCTTTTAAGCCAATATTTAGCATCTGATGGATTGTATGATGCAACTAAGAGTAAAACGGATTTGGGCTATCAAAATGCCACGCTTAAATCGAAATCAGCAAATGTTTGGACATTTACACCCTATTCAACACGTAACTACAAGCAATTGGAATTAACTGAAAAATTTGAAACTGTTAATCTAACGGGTAAATTAATTAGCCCATATATCAATGGTTTTGATCATTTTGCTGGTTCAAACAGTGCATTAAGCGATGCAATGGGACCATATCCTGCTTATTACGTCAAAAAGCTACAAGGCAAAACTTTTCCAACAGGTTCAACGTGTTTAAGATCAATATCTTCTTCAACCAATACTACTTTTGCTGATCTTTATTCTAATGATCCTATCATAGGTTATAACCCGTCAAAATATTTTCAAAATGGTTATATTCAAGCGAAACTGGGCAATTTTAGCTTAGATTTATCTCGTGATATTCAACCGAACAGACATATCGCTGCTGTCGCTAAAATTGGCTCAGACTATTATCAAGCCGCTTATTATACTGTTGGTGACTATGAAGTCCTGACAGATAAAATTCAGCAGTATGAGCAAGATTATCAAGATGCTGTGAACCAGTTTGGGAAATACAGTATCAATGCTCAAATACAACAAGCTTATCTCAATGGTTTAAAATCTGAATGTACTTTGTTTAATACTACAGCAAGCCAAGCAATTGATGCTGTAAAATAAAACAAAGTTGTAAAAGAATAGTCCTGATTAAACAATGATTTCGTCAGGGCTTAATTTTTACTTAATTTAAAAAATCGAAACGTCTTATCATTAATTAACGATATTTTCCAAAAACTTTCCAGACTTGATTATCCGCCAAAGGATCGGCATAGCTGTCATTGCGTTGTTTACGTGGTTTTTCACGGGCATCAACCAACTCAAAATTTTTCTCAGTACCAAGCACCAACCCATTCACATAAAATCGAGTTCTGGTGTATTCGCTTTGCCCATGTTGAAAAATATAAGTACGCAAATCAATAAACTCACGATGCGCAACTAAGGCAGCCGTATCATCACTGTCCAGCCATTGGGTCATTTTACTGATTTGACTTGGCTCAAATTGCCCGCATTTTTCAATCAAAGCAGCAATACCACGAAAGGTTTTAGACTCTTTAGCACGAGTTTTATTGATACGAATTCGATCCACATGAAAGAAGAACAGGGGTAAGTTTAAATGACTCGGTAAATGAATCGCATCTAAAATCTCATCTTCCATAAAGGGTTGATAGAGTGCCTGTGCCCGTTCAATCAATCCAAGCCATTGTTTATAGTAATGCTCTACTTGTGTTTGTGGTGCATAATAAATTGGTAATCCTTCAACATGTGCAAGCTCCGTCGGCGGCCAAATATTTTGGCGTAATAATGCAATATCACTTTTTAAACTTTGTACAGCAATCGCATCTTGCATGACCTACTCCTGAAGTATTTATTATGCTTAGGCTATTTTGAGTATGCTATAGTTATCGCAATGAAACAAGCTTGTGAATAGGAAAGCTTATGTCTGAAAATAATGATTTTTTTGAAGAAACTGAACAAGTTGACTCAGATGAAAGTTTTTACGAACGTGCTGATGAGTTTATAGCACTTGCCAATCAATTCGCTGATGCTGATCATCAAGTCTCTCATCTCAGCGCAAATCCAGGCAGTGTCAGTGCCTCTTTTATGTATGCTAATGCTCGCTATAGTGTTTGGCATGCAGCTTGCTCTTATCAAAATGCACCAGACTTTAAAGCTGATCGACAAGTGATCCTAGACTATTACACCGAACAATTTAAATTGATGCTTGAAGACCATCTTGACGAGTATCAGGAAAATTTCGAAAGTTATTTTCCCCAATCTGATACGGATGAAGTAAAGCGTTTCGTTTGAACACTGGATTGCCTATAATAGCTCACCAATGAAATACCTAATGTGGAAAAACCATGTCTCAAAAAATCAACGCGACTGATATCACTGAAGAAGAAGCTTTAAATGCTGTTTTTTTTGAGCGTGCAGATGAGTTTATCAAACAAGCCAATGAATTCTGTCGCCCAGTCAAGGGAAAACAAGCAAAGCCTGAAGAGCTTCGTGGTCAAGTCAGTGCTGCGATGTTGTTTGCGACTGCTCGTTTTAACACTTGGGTTGCTGCCAATAATTTCAAAGATGGCAATGAAATGCGTGATGCAAAAGAACAAGTTATGTCTTATGTATTACAGCAATTTCAAATGATGCTTGAAGACAATTATGATGAATATTGTGAGCAATTTGAAAACTATCTGCGTTTCCGAAAAGATGAAAATTTTCATACGCACAAACATGATCACGATGGGCATGATCATCAGCATTGATGGTTTTAGTTGATCACTTGTTTCAGAAAAATATGACGCTAGCCTCTGTATATTAGAGGCTAAATCCTTCTTCTTGATAAAATTAATACGTCAAAATCGCTAATCATCTATATTTCTAATGCAATATTTACGAACAAATAATATTCATGTTTTATAAAAATATTGTATGGTATGTGCATAATAAATAACAATTTGGACGTTATATGCATACACTTAATTTTCCACTCATTGATCCACATATTCATCAGTGGGATCCGTATAGCACGCCTCATGCAGCTGCTTTTGCTGTGAAGCTTTTAGGTCAGCGCCCTTTTCTGTTAGATAAAATGGTTCGTTTGGTTAAACCCAAAGATTTGATTGAGACTGTTGGGTTGACCGAGCATATTACACGCCCTTATTTGCCACAGGATTATAAAAATGATCTACAGCACTATGCCGTTGAACAGGTTGTTCATATCGAAGCAAGTTGGGCAAAACATAAAGGTAAAGGTGTAGTTGGTGAAACAGAATTTATTGAGTCCTTACCATTTAATGAAGATACAGTGAAACTGGGTGGTATTGTTGCTACCGCTGACCCTTGTGATAGCAATTTTAAGAAAATTTTAAAACTGCATCAAAAAGCATCTAAACGATTACGTGGTATACGGCGTATGGCTGCCTTCCATGAAGATAAAGGTGTGCATAATTGGACAGACACACCACACTTGTATACCCAAAAGAAATTTTTAAAAGGCTTTGAACAACTGGCTCAACATAACCTTAGTTTTGATGCGTGGGTATATTCTCAGCAAATTGCAGATGTGATTGAACTTGCAAAAATTTTTCCTGAAACCTCCATCGTTTTAGATCATTTGGGAACACCAGCAGGATTATTTGGCAAGGTGGGTCAAAATACCGGATTGTCTAAAACAGCACGGGAAAACATCTTTTATCAATGGCAGGAAGATATTGCAGAATTATCTACTCTTCCAAATGTCTATACAAAAATGTCGGGGCTATTTATGCCTGTCCTCGGGCATCAATTTTATAAAAACAAACAATTGGCATCGAAACAGCAAATTATTGATCTTGTTGCCCCACTTATTCTGCATGCTTTAGAAAGTTTTGGGACATATCGAGTCATGTTTGCTTCCAACTTTCCAATGGATCGAGTGAATACCAGCCTCGTCAATATCATTGATGCTTTTAGTGATATTGTGATGCAATATGATGAAAATGCACTTGAAAAAGTCTTTCATCATAATGCTAAACAATTCTATCGTTTATGATTGAACAAGATTAAAGTGGTATTTCCAAATGCCACTTTAATCTCATCATTCACTCAAGCATCAAGTTTCAATCAAATTGTGCAAGAAAGGCTTGAATGGCATGTC
This sequence comes from Acinetobacter bereziniae LMG 1003 = CIP 70.12, assembly GCF_000368925.1. Lineage (GTDB taxonomy): Bacteria > Pseudomonadota > Gammaproteobacteria > Pseudomonadales > Moraxellaceae > Acinetobacter > Acinetobacter bereziniae. The sequence continues at coordinate 772,298 of NZ_KB849755.1, forward strand.
GAGCAATTTCAGCATCTTCAAATGATTTTACTCCTGATATACCTACCGCACCCACTACATGATCTTGATATAAAATCGGTTCTCCGCCCTCGAGCATGCCTAAACCTGCATTCATGGATAAAAATCCGAATTGACCATTTTTGATCATGTTTTCATAAGCGCTAGAAGGTCTACGACTCAGTGCTGAGCATTTGGCTTTTTCTTGACAAAAATTTGCTGACATTGCCGATGCACCATCCATGCGCTTCATTGCCAATAAATTTCCAGTTTCATCGACAATAGCTATACTGACATTGAACTGATGTTCTACAGCGTATTGTTGTGCTTTGTTCAATAAAAATTCTGCATCAGATAGCGTTAAATAATGTTTAGTTTGCATATTTTCGTCCATAATTATCGTATTTAAAATTTAAAAAAACCCATAGTACAAAGGCTATGGGCTTTTATTCTAAATGAAGCTTTACGAAAAATGACTGCTCATTCTGCTCATTTATTACCGCAATCTACATGGGGTAAAATTGAGTTATCGCTTCATTTCAGCAAAGGTTTCTTTGGCAGCTTGAAGGGTAAAAGCAATATCCTCATCACTATGTGCAGCAGAGATAAATCCAGCTTCAAATGCCGAAGGTGCAAGATTTACACCTCGGTTTAACATACCGTGGAAAAATTTACGGAAAGCATCAATATCACATTTCAAAATATGATCAAAACTGGTAATTTCTGTTTGATCTGTAAAGTAAATTCCAAATAATCCCCCTGCTTGTTGGGTAAAGAATGGAATTCCTGCTTCATCAGCAGCAGCTTGCAAGCCTTGCAGTAATTTATCTAGTTTTGCTGTTAAATCCGTATAGAAGTTGGCTTGGCGAAGTGTTTCAAACATTTTTACGCCCGCGCGCATTGCCAATGGATTACCCGACAAAGTACCTGCTTGATAAACACCACCTAAAGGTGCAATACATTCCATAATTTCACGTTTACCACCAAATGCACCTACAGGTAAACCAGCACCAATAATTTTACCCAAAGTGGTTAAGTCTGGTTTTACATTGTAATACGCCTGAGCACCACCAAGCGCAACACGGAAACCCGTCATGACTTCATCAATGATAAATACAGATTGATATTGATCACATTGTTCGCGGATAGTTTCTAAAAAGCCTTTTACGGGCTTAACCAGATTCATATTCCCTGCTACAGGTTCAACAATTACACCTGCGATTTCATGACCATACTTCGCAAAACACGCTTTAACTGCCTCAATATCGTTATATGGCAAAGTGACAGTATGCTTGGCAAAGTCCGCAGGTACTCCTTTTGAGGTTGGTTCACCCATGGTCAACATCCCCGAACCTGCTTTTACCAAGAGCGAGTCTGAATGTCCGTGATAGCAACCTTCAAATTTAACAATCATGTCACGTCCAGTATAGCCACGTGCTAATCGAATAGCGGTCATGGTCGCTTCTGTACCAGAATTGGTCATACGAACTAATTCAATGGATGGCATGATTTCACAAATTAAATCTGCAAGTGTAGTTTCATGAACAGTGGGTGCACCAAAACTTAAACCATCAACTGCTGCTTCTTGGACAGCTTGGATAATATCAGGATGTGCATGCCCCAAAATCATCGGACCCCAAGAACCAACGTAATCTACATAACGCTTACCATCGACATCATACAAATAAGCCCCTTTGGCCTTTTCGATGAATATTGGCGTACCACCGACGCCATTAAACGCACGTACGGGAGAGTTCACGCCCCCCGGAATATGTTTACTGGCTTGTTTAAACAATTGTTCTTGCTTGGCAGATAACGTCATGAGATTACTCGACTAAAAAACAAATTACAAAGATAAGCTTAGGCTTTGTGAGCAGTAAATAAATCTGCCCATTCTTGGGTACGTACAGTGACACCAGATAAAGTGCGTCCTAATATATCACTAATTACAGCACAAAGGTCGGCGCCGGCTTCGATCACAGGTGCTGAATTTTCAACAGTCAAACCACCAATCGCACAGATTGGTACATCAAATTTAGCTTTGGCTTGTTTTAAGGTATCGAGACCAATATTTCCAGCTTCTGGTTTAGTATTTGTCGCGTAGATTGCCCCAAAAGCAACATAGTTTGCACCATCTGCAATTGCTTGTTCGGCAAGTTCGATCGAATTGTTACAGCTTCGCCCTACGAGGACCCCTTTCGGTAAACGAGCTACCGCTTCAACGATTGAACCATCACCTTGACCTAAGTGTACACCCACACCATATTTAATCGCAGCGTCTAAATCGTCATTTATCACAAAAGGTACTTTGTATTGTGCGCACATGGATTTCATGTACTCAATTTCATAGTCCTGATCTTGTTTTGGCACTTTCTTGCGACGATATTGCAGAACAGCAACCTCATAGGTTGCCATTGCACCTTCTAATTTTGCTAATAAAAGTTCAATTGGATCATCATTGGTGATGAGATAAAGACCGCGCATGAGTTACTCGATTCATAATACACTTTTCAATTTGTACTTTAATGAATAATAAGATCAGAAGCTATACTGATGTTTTACAAGTGTTTATGTTTTTTGAAACAATTAACCGAATAAGCTGAATACAACAGCCTAAAATAACATTGCCATTTCTTTTTTAGTTTAGCTGGCTTGTGCTGGCTATTCTTCGATGAAATGCTCAGATCAATGTTATGTCACTGTTTCAGGTCAGTTTACACATCATAGATCTGAGTTTATTGTATGTTTAATCTACGCTAAAGTTTTTGAATCTAACAAAATCTATATTGGCACTCTTATGAAAGTAAGCTCAAGAAGTGACATGAATCAACTGTCAATTTTATCCAAACGGCGATCCTTCAAACTTAGATTGCCTCGTAAAATATCGGAGAGCATACGCCAATCTGAAATAAAGCTATATAAAGGTTGCTTAAAGCTGGCAGGCTTATTTTTTTCGAAAACGAAATGTCCCACCCAAGCACAGGCATAACCTGAAACTAATCCATATAGCACGTATTTGGCTTTACGTTGGCGAATTGCTTGAGTGAAGAAATAAATACCAATGCTACTTCCCGCTGCATGTAAACGGCGACTCATAATGTTGCGGTGTTCTGTTAGATAAAAACGATAAAACTCCGAATAGTTTTTAATTGGAAGTTCAAATTTAGGGTATTGCTCTAATTCCGATTTAGGCTCTACTTGGGCATTCATGTTCAATCATCCTGTTTTATTTTTAGTCAGCTTAGTTTATTTTATGCTGCATTAAAAGCCAAATTAAATATAGTGTGTTAATTGTGCATTCTTGTGGAAAGGATACGTTCCATCAGCATTTTACCAGCAATTTTGCGTTACAATGTCGAATTAAACATGAAGAAAAAGTTAAGTCTTCAATCAACACGATCATTTTTAGGATTTTCACATGCTTGAAGTTGAATTAAAGTTTCAAATTTCCGAAGCTCGTCGCAATGCAATACTCAAAGCAATAGACCCTAAAAAATCTGAGATCATTCACCTACAAGCAAAATACTACGATACCCCTGATCGTCAACTTTCTCAACAAGGCGCTGCACTTCGCCAACGTTTAGAAGGCACACGCTGGATACAGACTTTAAAAGCGGCAACCAAAAATCATTTAGAACGCTTTGAAGACAATATTGATTTAGGTGAACGATCAGAAACACCAAGTTTAGATCTCAAAATTTACGAAAATAAGCCTGAAGTACTCGCCATACTTAAAAATGCTTTAGGTGATAAAATCCAAGACTTACAATTACAGTTCGAAACTGATATTCAGCGCACCACCCGAGTAATCACTTTTGAAGATGCTGAAATTGAAATCAGTTTAGATATCGGTGAAGTCAGAACTGAAACAGCAAAGCAAGACATTCATGAAGTTGAATTTGAATTAAAAAGCGGTTCAATTCAATCACTTTTAGCTTTTAGCTTTGAATGGGTTAAAAAATACCAACTTTGGTTAGATGTCCGCAGTAAAGCTGAATTTGGAAACCTGTTGCTGCTTGGTCACAAAGTTAGTTCCGCAACACTTGCAAAAGAGCCTCATTTAAATAAGAAAGACACTGCTGATAAAAACTTACGTGGGCTGATTGCCAATCAACTACAACATTTACTACCTAATATTGCCGCAATTTCCGCACAAGTCGCTGAACCTGAACATATTCTTCAAGCTCAAACTGCCCTCCACCACCTCCATTTAACCTTATCATTATTTAAAGATTGGACAGACAGCAAAACAGAAAAATGGGCACACCAACTTTCCGCTTTTGAGAGTCATTTTAAAAATTTACAACATTTTGAACATATGCAACGCACGTTAGGGGCTTTACTACAAAATCCAAAAACGGCTGAGAGCCTAGATAAAGACATTTTATATGCCAATGAAAAGTTAATTAATCTCGTCAAATCTACTCAAAATGTTCAACACTACCTAGAATTATTAATGTTTAGTTTGGGGCAATCAGAAAAGTCCCAAGCACATGATTTGAAATGGTTTGCACAAAATACTCTGCAACATCAGTACAAACAGCTCCAAGAGAGTTTGAATGGTGCTGATCTTTCGGATCTTGAAAGTCTTGAAGCATTGGCACAGCATTTAAATGAACTGAAGTTTAGTTTTCCAATTTTAACCCAGATCTATGATGTTAAAAATTTGCAGAAATACGGTAAATCTTTGAACGATGCTCAACAAGCCTGTGAGCAATATCAAGTATTGGCATCCTCCTCTTCTTATTTACAACAAACTGACTTAGACGCAAGCGATTGGTTTGCTTTAGGATGGCTGACTGCCAAGCAAGAGGTATATGCTGAAAAATTACTCGAAGCCACGGAGCAGTTCTTAGTCAGTCGTAAATTCTTAAAATAATAACTGTAAAGAGATGATTTTTAAAATAAAAATCATCTCTTTACATATTTCAACCAAGAATAAAACACAGTATAAATCTTCAACTGAGCATTTGATTTGTAATCATTTTTTAAAAATTCTCAAAAATACGATTGATCAGATTAGAATCATTTTGATACTAGCGAAAATGAGAAGATTAAGATGTTTGAAATCGAATTAAAATTCCAGATTCCGCAAGAAAAGCAAGATGCTCTCATTAAAGCATTTCAAAGAAAAAATGATCGCAGCTTACATCTACAAGCAAAGTATTACGACACTCCATCTTTTATATTATCAGAACATTCTATTTCGCTTCGTCAACGGCTTGAAAATGATCAATGGGTGCAAACTCTGAAACTTCCAACGGAACAAAAGCTTAAACGTGCTGAGTTTGAACATGTTTTAGCAACAGATGAAACTGAGTTAGATCTTGAAGTTTATTTAAAAAATAAACAGATTGATAAAAGTATTCAAACATTATTAGAACAAAATAAAAGTTTGCTTGAAATTCAGTTTCAAACAGACATTGAAAGAAGATTAAGCGTTTTCCATTTTCAAAATAGTCAAATTGAAGTCAGTTATGACCAAGGACAAATTTTTACCCAAGACGATCGTTTAACTTTGCATGAACTTGAATTTGAACTTAAACAAGGCACAGTACAAGATCTGATTTCTTTTATATTGCCCCGTGTGAAACGCTATGGCTTGTGGTTGGATGTCAGAAGCAAAGCACAACAAGGTTTTCAATTGGCACAAAGCATCCAAGACAATCCTGTAGAATTTCAAACATCTTTACAGCTAGATGCAAAAGACACAGCTGAAATAGTGTTAAAAAAGATGTTCAATAACTGCCTTAATCATTTGCTTCCCAACAGCACGGCGATTGCTTCGGGTAACTTTAACTCCAAGCATGTCCATCAGGCACGTGTCGCTATCCGCCGTTTACGTAGTGCAATTAAAACCTTTTCTGGTTGGTCTTTGCATATTGACCCAACCTGGCAAACGCAATTAACAGAATTGTTTAGACAGCTTGGTTCAACACGAGATTTAGATGTGATTCGTGAAGAACTCTTACCTCAGCTAGAAGCGGTAGGTGCTCCAAAATTTAAGTTGCCTGAATCAGAAACTACAGATAAACAGAAATTAACTAAACTATTTAGGTCATTTAATTTTAACTATTTAATTCTTTCATTGATTCAATTCATCGAACAAGATTCAACTGAAAAAACAAAAACCTCAGCACACAAATTAGCATTAAAGAAAATCAGTAAATTACATCAAAAAATTCAATTAGACGCTCAAAACTACTTAAACCTAGACATAGAAGCACGACACAAAACACGTAAGAATTTAAAACGTTTGCGCTATAGCCTAGAATTTGTTTCATCCTTGTGTGATAAAAAAGCTGTTAAAAAATACTTAAAATCAATAAAACCTGCTCAAGAGAGTTTAGGTCTATACAATGATTTTATTGTAGCAGAAGAGATTTTAACAAAATTAGTCAAAACAGAACCGCAAGTTTGGTTTGCTTTGGGATGGATTGCCGCAGAAAAACAACATGTTTTACAACAGTCTCAGCAAGACTTACTCGACTTTGCTCAAATAAGTACATTGCAGTAAGGAGCTTCCAGAAAAGCCAAATGCTAAATGAGTGCTAGCATAAATTGAGAAATTCCTTTTTAACGAGTAATACATTAAAAATTCTCATCATTTTGCTCTATTCATAGTGTTTAAGTCTGCTCATAGAGCATGATTTCTTGGATAACAATTGCTTCATCACTACAGCTAAATTTAATATTCATCTGTCCAAAACGCATCCCATAAATTCTTTGCGCATCGTCTTGATAGGCTGGACGTGGATCCAATGCCAATACTGACTCAAGTTCAGCAATATATTGCTGATCAATTTTTGCTTGTTGTAATAAACCTGTTCTAGATTGACATGCATGTTCTGACCAACGTACTTGTTTAACAACAGGTCGATCTTGTGCATAACCGCTTTGCGCATCCAACACAGCGTCAGAATACTGGATATAAGGTTTGATATCTAAAATGGGTGTACCATTTAATAAGTCACTTCCTGTCACATAAACACGCACAGTATTGCCCACTTTTTTGACCTGTTTAAGTTGAACAACCGACAATCCAACAGGTGCTGGACGATACATACTGCGTGTAGCAAATACCCCTATTTTCTTATTGCCACCTAATCGTGGCGGACGGACTTGGGGTCGAAATTTATCCAGTTGTTGCTGATTTTTATTGTCATGAAACTGCCAGATCAGCCATAAATGGCTAAATTCTTCAATTCCATCAAATGCCTCCATAACATTATAAGGGGCGAGCATTTCAATAAAAGATTCGACCTGAACCAAATTCGGTTGCCGAGGAATCCCAAATTTTTCCACATAAGGTGAACGCATAATACCAATAATTGGAAGACTCAACTCCGTCATAATCATTTTTTCTGATAAGCTCAATTAAATATATTCAGTTTATCGAGAATGATTTTAGATTAGAATAGCAAGCTGTTCTAATTTGATAATTTATTGAGACCTTTAATGGCTGCTTTCAACGTCGAAAAGATTACTCACGTACACCACTGGAATGACACTTTATTCAGTTTTAAGACCACACGTGATACTGCATTACGTTTTAAAAATGGTCAATTTGTGATGATTGGTCTTGAAGTCAATGGTAAGCCTTTAATGCGCGCATATTCGATTGCTAGCGCTAACTACGAAGAAGAATTAGAGTTTTTCTCAATCAAAGTACCTGATGGTCCTTTGACGTCTATTTTACAAAAAGTAAAAGTTGGCGATGAAATCTTGGTTTCGAAAAAACCGACTGGAACTTTAGTCCTTGACGATTTAAATCCAGGTAAGAATCTTTACCTTCTTTCTTCTGGGACTGGACTTGCACCATTCTTATCAACCATTCGTGACCCTGAAACTTACGAACGCTTTGAAAAAGTGATTGTTGTCCACGGAACACGTTTTATTTCTGAATTGGCATATCAAGATCTTATTCTCAATGAACTTCCAAACAATGAGTTCTTTGAAGAATTAGGCATCAAAGATAAATTGGTTTACTACCCAACAGTAACGCGTGAAGACTTTCATACACAAGGTCGTGTAACGACTGCAATTGAAACGGGCGCTTTATTTGAAAAAATCGGTTTACCACGTTTTAATCCAGAAACTGACCGTGCAATGTTATGCGGTAGCCCAGCATTTCTTGATGATGTTGTGGCACTATTGGATCAACATGGTCTTAAAGAATCACCAAAAATGGGTGTATTGGGCGACTACGTAATCGAACGTGCATTTGTTGAAAAATAAGTTTTAATCGTTAAAGATTAAAATGATAAACCGAGGTCAACGTGTACTGAACCCCAAATCTTGGACAGTTTAGTTAACGCTGGATTGAGTTCTGAATTGAACAGGGCTCAATCCTTTTAGTTTAATTTGTATTCTCTCATGATTATAGTAATGGATGTAGTCATGAATTTGTTGCTCTAAGACTTCAATGCTTTCTGGTTTCTCTAGATAAATCGTCTCTGATTTTAATGTACCAAAGAAACTCTCCATCAAAGCATTGTCCCAACAATTCCCTTTTCTACTCATACTTTGCTTAATCTTATTCGCTTTAAGCGTACTCCTAAATTGGCTCATTTGATAATGCCAGCCTTGATCTGAATGAAGCATAAGCTTGTGTTTTCGTGAGTTTGGTAAATGACTTATGGCTTGATCAAGCATATCTTTAACAAGTTGAAATACTGGGCGTCTTGAAAGTGTATAGCTCACAATCTCATTGTTATAGCAGTCTAAAATCGGAGATAAATATAACTTCGTATCAGCAACTTTAAATTCGGTTATATCTGTCAGCCAACGCTTATTGGGTCGCTTCGCTTCAAAGTTACGTTTGAGTTTATTTTTGACTATTTTATTGGATGTACCTTTGTAGGCATTGTACTTTTTACGCCGAATCAATGAAATTAAACCAAAGCCTCTCATCAACCTAGCAATCAATTTATGGTTATGATGAAGACCTTGTTGCTTCAAGGCTAAAGTGATTCGTCTATAACCATATCTACCTTTATGCTGATCATAAATTTGGCAAATTCGTTGCTTGAGCTCTGCATATTTATCTACGGCATTTAGCTTGGCTTTATGATAGTAGAAACTACTCCTCGATAACTCAGCAATATCTAAAAGCAATGGCAAAGCAAACTCAGTACTCATCTGATCAATCAACCTTGCTTGTTGTCCTTTTTGGGTGGATTCAGCAAGGCGTCGAGCTTTTTTAAGTAAGCATTCTCAGCGCGTAAATAGAGTAGTTCATGCTGAAGCTCAGCAGTTGTTTTTTCATGATCAGGTTTATCAACAATATATTTATGTTTATTTTTAGACATGGGTGCTCTTCCTTTAGACTTTGGTTCTAGTCCAAGCATACCATCGGTTTGATAGATTTTACGCCATACACTGATCAAACTCGGGGAAGAAATACCAAAACGAAGAGCTGTATCAGATAAACTTAATCGCTCATCCTGCATAGTTGTTAATACTTTATATTTAAATTCAGCTGTATAAATTGTCTTATTCTGTTTTGGTTTTATTGCATCAATTCCACCTAAGTTGAATTGAGCCAACCATTTAGAGACATCCTTATCACTAATCGAAAAATGCTTGGCTGTTGATAAACTAGAATGGCCTTGAGCATAATAAGCAATGACTGCTTGTTTAAACTTTAAATTGTATTTCATAAAAATACCCTATAAGTTGTGTCCAACTTATAGGGTTCAGTTCAACGCCTCGGTTTTTTAATGATTAATGAATATAAATCAACACAGCCTGATTTCTGAGTGCCGCTTCTTGATAGAATTGTTTTAAGTCTTTAAAATACGGCAAAATATACTGTAACCCTTCCTCACTGTCTTCATCCCACATATTTGGATAAATATCAGCTTGGTCCAAGGCTTCAATATCATATTGCTTTGAAAACTGATGATCACTGACCTGCTCTACTGCGTTCGCAACTTGCTTCACTTGCTCCGCTGTTAAGTATCTGGCTGGACCGATTCCTAAATCCTCACCAATCTCTTTACCACCGAAAAACACCATTGCTAAAGGACCTTGTCCTCCATAAGCATCACCATTTAAGATAAAATGAATGGAATGCCATGTCTTATCCAAATCCAAAGTTTGTGATTGTTGATCTTTTTGATCACCATAAACATAAGCTTCAAGTAAATTTGGTGACTGAATAAAGTCTTCTAATTGTTGCGTTGAAATACTCAATAAATTGCCGATCATTGACATTGTTTTCACTCTTTTTTCATTATTCTTCGAATTTATAAATCAAAAAACCATATAAGTATAGGGTCTGTGAACAGACCCTATACTTTACTCAAACTAATTTTTAATTTAGGCGATCAATTTATACCTTTCTGAGCTTGCCCATATTGATCAGCCATGACTTCAACCAATTGCTCTGGTTTAATATATTTTTTAATCGCAGCATCAACATCAGCCTTAGTCAGCTTGGCAAATTCTTGATCACGTAAACCACGACTATCCATTTTTTTATTGCGTTCAAGTTGGCTGTTAAGCATACGATGAATGATCCGCTCATCTTCCAATGAGGTTACACGCTGCTTCATAATATTGGCTTTTGCCGCTTCCAACTCTTGACTGGTCACGCCAGTAGTGAGTAAATCCTGCAATACCTTACGAACCACTTGTGATACTTCAGCAGATTTTCCTGCGGTGTAATTGGCTTCGATCGATAAAGCTCCAGCATCATTGAAAGAATCTAAGTTAAGTTGACTGCCAAAACCGTAAACCAAGGCATTCTTCTCACGCAATTCCTGTCCTAAACGAGAAGATAACTGGGAATCGCCAAGAATATAACTAAACACAATTAATGCGGCTGCATCTTTATTGTCTACACCTACAGGTAAAGTCTGTAATGCCTGATAACTACCAAATTCACGTTGTTCTGACAGTGCATGCACTTTTTGTGCTTTGTAAGTATTAAATTCAGTCGATAAGCGTTGGTATGGTTGTTTACCCGTCCAATTTCCAAACTGTTGATTAAGTAACTTTTGCATAGCTTTGGCATCATATTGTCCTGTCACAGAAATGAAGCCGTGATCCATTGCAAAATACTTTTTATACAGGTCAATCACCTGTTGATTGGTCGCTGCCTGAATCTGCTGTTTTGCCAATTCAGGTTCAAAATGATAACGCAAATCTCCTGGTTGATAGGTTTCCAATAGACGCGCTATTGTTAAAGAGGAAACCGTTTCTGGCTCAGTATAGGGACGGTCTAAACTCGAAAGACTCTGTAATTTAATCAGATCAAATTGTGATTGTTCAAATTTAGGATTTTTCATTACAGAAACGATATATTTGAAGAAATCTTCAAATTTTTCTTTTTTCGCTGAAATTTGAATAGTTATCCCATTATCAATGGCTGCTGCAGTTGCATCACCGCCTGCCTCAATGGTTTTATCTGCAATATTCTGTAAGCTATATTGCTCGGATGCGCGCAACAATAAATAAGCCATAAAATCTAAAATTTGCGATTTATTTTTTAAAGCCTCTGCTGTACCAAAATTCACCTCAATTGTCGCATAGGTTTTATCATCACGTGTCGAGGTTGGGAACAAAGCATATTGCATTCCATTTTTCAATGTTCCGCGTTGAATCTTTTTCTCTGTCGCCTCTAAGTACTGTTTTGACTGTTGAACGTACTGAGCAACTTCAGCTTGGTAAACACTGACATCTTTCAATGGTTCAACTGCTGCTGCCTGCTGATCAAGTGTTTTCGGTTTTTCAGTTGCTTGTTTTTGTTCTAAAGCTTTTTTCTGATCTTCTGGTGTAGGTTGAATATCACCATGGAAACGATGTTGTTGGGTGAAGAACGACTTTAAAGTTGAATTGGTTTCATTCACTGTCAAATTTTGAATGCGTTGTTGATCTTTAAAATATTGCGCCCAATCACCATGAGAAGTCACCACATAGTCACTTAACATGCCTCCTACAGCAGTTGCACTGCTCATTAGGTTATCGTGTGCATTCTGAATTAAGTTTTTAACGCGTTTTAACTCGACATCATTAAAGCTTGGGTTCTGCTCCACACCAGAAATCAAGGATTGATCAATTTTTTTAGCGTCATGATTCGGTGCATAAATTGCCCCCATAAACACCAAATTAAAATCATCATCTAACCATGTTGTTGACTGAACGTTGGTCGCTATACCTGTTTCCACCATACTTGAGTAGAGATGACCGCTCGGTTGCAAAGTATAGAGATAAGGAGCAAGTGCGAGTGCTGGTTGAATTTTCTCATTCTTACCATTCATATAAATATTAAATTTGGCAAGATCGCTGCCTTTTTTCACAGTGAAATCACGATTTTTAATTTTTGCAGAATCTAATAATGGCACTTGAGCTTGTTGCGGGGTTTGACGTGCAGAAATCGGGCTGAAATTTTTATCAATCGCTTTTAAAACTTCTACCTTATCAAATTTACCTGAAATCACCATGACCGCATTATTCGGTGCATACCAATCTTTATAGAATTTATTTAATTCACTCATTTTAATCGATTGCAGTTCAGATAAGTCACCAATAGGTAAACGTCCTAAAGATTGATTACCATAAGCTGCTTTCCACATCTGATCCATTAATACAGCAAAAGGCTGATCCATGCGCACTTCACGTTCACGCATGACAATATTAATTTCAGATGGAACAAATTTTTCTTGGAGTACCAATTTATCCATACGCTGTGATTCTAAGTAGATCACTTCATTTAAGATATTTTGGTCTGGGCGAATAATATTGGTATATTTGGTTGAGTAATAATCTGTGCTGGCATTGGTCATCAACGTGTATTGATCTAAACGGCGTTGAAACTCTTCACCTTTCACATCTTGCGTGCCTTTAAAAGCCAAATGCTCAAGTAAATGAGCCAAACCACCTTTACCCTGTGGATCATTTAAAGAACCCGTTAAATATACGGTGTTCATAAACACTTTATTTTCTTTGTCGTTTGGCGCAAGTAAAACCCGAAAGCCATTCTCTAGCTTATATTCTTCAATATTATGATCAGATTTAACCAGAACAGTTTGAGCCAATGTTGACGCACTGAAACCAAGAATACAGAGAGAGAATGTGAGTTTTTTCAACCGCATAAGCATAAAAGAATCCAGAATTTTTTAAATTTTAAACATTTATAAGTGAGACATCTTAAAAAATCCTGAACATAATTTATAGTTAAGTTTTGAAAAAATAGCCGTTTATTTCAACGGCATTTGTAAGCATTTCTGAATAAATATAGTCAAACCGCCTGATTATTCATACAAGTGATTTGGATGATTCATTTATTTTGTACTTTTGAATCATAAACAGTTTTGCTATCACGAGGCTACATGGATGTCGCCATGTTGAGCGGGGGTATTAGGATGTACCCCTCGCTCAACGGAAGATTTTTGTTACTTTTCATCTCCGAAAAGTAAAGGATCGCCTACGCAAAATAATTTAAACTTTAGAGCTAAAGCGTGGCAGTGCAAGCTTTATATCATCAAACAATATATTGATCGCTTTAATTTTATTGATCAAGAGAAATGATATTCAACTGGATGAATTTTTCAACAGATTGACTATACAATTCAGTCTATTTAAATCACGATCTCAGCTTGCATGTAGAGTTGAGCATAACCTGAAATCTCAATACGATTATCTGCTTGAAGATTGCAAAATAATGTTCCACCACGCTCAGAAGCCTGATAACCGATTAATTGATTTTTTGCTAATTTTTCAGCCCATAATGGCGCTAAACCCGTATGCATAGACCCTGTCACAGGATCTTCATTGATTCCTTTGTGTGGAGCGAAATAGCGAGCAACATAATCATATTGATCAGAAGCGGCAGTGATGGTCACATCAAAACCACCCGAACTTGCTGTCAATGCTGTACTCACACTGTATTCCTCTGCAATACGTGTAATGTTGACCAAATTTGCTTGAGCATCAATCACATCTTGTGCCGAATCACAGACCAAAATATAAGCCTGAGCATTTAAATACACTTCTTTAAAAGGCTTATCAATCACATGATTGAGTAATTCAGGATATTCCGTAACTTTTTGCGGTCTGCGTATTGGAAAGTTCATTTGAATCTTGCCATCATCGGCTTGTTGAATGGTAAAAATACCTAAGTCTTTCACATGAAAACGAATTGTTTTGGCTGACGTATAGTCTTTAAATAAAACAAATGCTGATGCTAATGTTGCATGTCCACAAAAGTCCACTTCAACTTTTGGCGTAAACCAACGAATCTGATAATTTTCATCGTCGATTCTTTTTACAAATGCCGTTTCTGCCAAATTATTTTCCAAGGCAATATTCTGCATCAAGGCATGATCAAGCCATTCGTCTAAAACTAAAACTGCCGCAGGATTTCCTTTAAATAATTGTTGTGTAAAAGCATCAACTTGGTACATTTTCATCACAGAGACTCCTTATTTTCACACATTCTAAGTCAAGCAAAAAAATGATTACAGATACAATATAAGCATAAAAATGGGTACAGAATATAGATATTTAATTCATGAAACTTTTCATTCACAAAACGAGCATTTTCATTATAGTATTTCAGGTGAATAATTTTTTTATCCCAAAAAATAGGCAATAATAATGAAGAATAATCAAATGAAGAATCCCCAAACAATGTGTAAAAGCAGCGTAATCACCTGTTGCTTACTCTTTTCTCCTTGGGCAAGTGCATCCAATACCACTTGGATTGCAGGAACAACACATAAAGGAAAAGTTACTGTTCCCATCGAAAATGGTCCAAATGTGGTTTGGAAATGTGATGGTTCTGTTTGTCGAATGACTGGTCCATGGGGCAATCAACTATCGCTTGACTCATGTCAAAGCTTGGTCTCCCGTATTGGAAAAATTAATTTTTACAAAAATAGCGCGGGTAAAATTTGGACAAAAAAATCTAAAGAATTGGCAGAATGTAATAAAGCATCGCGATAGCGTACTCTAAAATTAACACCATAAATTTACAAGAGACGATGACTCCATATTCTTTATCACTTCTTTCTAAGCATCAATGCATTAAATCGGAGTTATATTTTATGTGTATATCCCTCTTCAGTATAGGCAATTGATCGAATCCATTGAGTGTATTGAGAAATTTAAACTTTCATATATGGGATAAATGTATGAAGCAATCTCGTTATTTAGATGAGTTAAACATACTTTTGAATCAATCAAAATTCGAACAAGTCGAAGTGTATCTAAAAGCACACTCAAATTTACCAGGACCTCGCGCAAATTTAGAACTGAGCTATAGCTTTGCCAGATACTTTGCAAATATTTCAATATCTCAAAGCTTATGGGAATTTTTAGAGCAGTTATTAAATACATCAACTGACGGTAATTCGCGCGAAACAATTTTACCTTTCAGTGCTTTACTCGGATTATCTCAGAGTTATTTTTCTCAAGACACAACTCATCAAAAAATCATTTTAAATCAAATTCAAACCATGATGAATGATTCACGTTGGAGACTTCGAGAAGCCGCAGCAATGGCGTGCCAAATTATTGGGGAGCAAGATTTTTCAACTGTCAAAAACTGGTTCGAACAGATATATCCTGATTCTAGTCTGCTAGAAAAAAGAGGAATTTTAGTCGCTCTTGCTCACCCTCCTCTCTTAACAACCGCAGCTAACACTGTATATTGTTTAAATCTATGTGAACAAATCTTTAACGATATTTTTCCGTCTGATCATCAAACAATAGATCAATCAGAAGCCTTTAAAACATTGAAGAAAAGTTTGGAATACGTACTCAGTGTATTTGTTGCTGCAGATCCTTTACTCGGCTTTGATTTGCTTGCAAAGCTTGCTGAGAGAAAGCATCAGCAGATCAATAAAATTCTTAAAGCAAATTTATCAAAAAGTCGATTAACTAAAAAATATATGCTTAAAATCAATAAAATATACGAAATGATGGATCAATAAATAAAAAACACCTAAATAAAATTTAGGTGTTTTTAATGCTCAGACAATCGAGAAAAATGATCAGCTATGTTGCAAATCTTCTTGCTCATCTGAAAGTAAAATAGATTGGTCCGTTTGTCCCATCAATTGACTGGTTACCACACCAGCAGTCATTGAGCCATCGACATTTAAAGCCGTACGTCCCATATCAATCAAAGGTTCTATTGAGATTAACAACGCCACTAAAGTGACGGGTAGCCCCATAATGGGTAATACAATCAGCGCTGCAAAAGTTGCACCACCACCGACACCTGCAACACCAATTGAACTGAGTGTTACCACGCAGACCAAAGTCAAAATCCAAACAGGATCAAGTGGGTTAATCCCAACAGTCGGTGCAACCATGACCGCAAGCATTGCTGGATATAAACCTGCACAGCCATTTTGTCCGATGGTCGTACCAAACGATGCTGAAAAACTGGCAATTGACTCAGGTATCCCTAAACGGCGTGTTTGTGCTTCAATATTTAAAGGAATACTGGCTGCACTTGAACGACTGGTAAAAGCAAAAGTCAGTACAGGTAAAACCTTTTTAAAGAAACGAATCGGGTTAACACCAGTGAATAATAAGATCAGTGCATGTACCCCAAACATGATGGCTAAGCCCAGATAAGAAGCAACAAGGAAACCACCTAGATTGACGATATCCGCTGCATTCGAGCTTGCCACCACTTTTGTAATTAATGCAAATACACCATAAGGCGTAAGCGTCATGACCAAGCGAACCAGTTTCATGACCCAAGCTTGTAAAGTATCAATTGCACTGACAATACGTTGCCCTTTTTCAGCATCATCTCTAATGAGATTTAAACCAGCCAAGCCCAATAAGGTTGCAAAAATAACCACACTAATAATTGAAGTTGGGTGAGCTCCCGTCAATTCTGCAAATGGATTGGTCGGCAAAAATGATAAAATGAAATCTGGCACATTTAAGTCAGTGACTTTACCAATATAATCCGTTTGAATTGCTTCAAGTCGTGCTGTTTCTTGTGTACCTTGTACTAAACCTGCCGCACTTAAACCAAAAAGATTGGTGACAAAAACACCAACCAATGCTGCAATAAATGTGGTAATCAACAATGTACCAATACTTATTACACTAATTTTACCCAGTGATGAAGCATTGTGTAGTTTGATCACAGCACTCAATATTGAAACTAAAACCAATGGCATTACCACCATCTGCAATAGTTTCACATAACCATTACCAACAATGTTAAACCATTGAATAGATTCAGTTAAAATTGCTGAATTTGTACCATAAACCCAATGTAATCCAAGCCCAAATACAACACCCAAACACAAACCTGCAAACACTTTTTTAGCCAGACTCCAATCGGTCTTTCTGGTTTGCATTAACAGTATGATTAAGGCAATGAATATGACAATATTCAAAATGAGCGTATAGTTCATTCGAGTTCCAATAGTTTTGATCGTTTTATTATAAACTTATTGTGAAATATCCAATAGCCTTTAGCACTTTTAGCGATTTAACTGATATTTTTTTGTTGCTCATAATCAACAATAAAAACATCATCTTATTTGCTTCATATGAATTTCATATAAGCATGTGCAAATAATGAATAAGTCCCCAATATAGGTTGTAATATGAATCAACATCTCCAAGCTGTTGAGCTTTCAAAAGCATATCGTCTGCTAAATCATGGTCCAACCGTACTGGTGTCTACGCAGTATGAACATGAGCAGAATGTCATGGCTGCTGCATGGGCATGTGCATTGGAATTAGTGCCTGCTAAAGTTAGTGTTGTTTTAGACAAAAGCACAAAAACACGATTATTAATTGAAAAATCAGGTTATTTCATTTTACAAGTTCCTACCTTAAAACAACTAAAACTGGTGCAACAACTGGGTTCAATCAGTCAATTTAACGATCCAGAAAAACTATCACATTGTGAGACCCCCTTATTCAAGTTTGAAGGTTTTGATCTGCCTGCAGTGGAAGGCTGTGCGGCTTGGCTGATCTGTGAATTGATCCCAGAACCACACTATCAGCAGGAACATGATTTATTTATTGGCAAGGTAATCGCGGCTTATGCAGACGACCGAGTTTTCCGCAATGGGCACTGGTATTATCATGAAGTAGATGCTGAGTGGAAAAGTCTGCATCATGTTGCAGGTGGGCATTATTACACCATTGGTGACCCTGTCGATGCCAACCTCATTCAACCCTAATTTTTATTGCAACCAGAGCCTGAGTGTTTAAGGTATTCGGTTGGGTTCAGTGTTGTCTTTATATTGTTTTTTTACCAATTGATGGATTATTCCCAAACTAAATATTGATTATTTATTGTCATTTTTTTCAATTCGCCTTATGGTGAATTGAGTGAAAAATGGATGATATGTAAGTGAACAGGACTGTTTCAAATAAACTTCAATTGAGTGTCTTTCTCTGTCTAAGTACCTGTTTAGCGATTGGTATATTGCGATTTTCCTATACTGCATTATTGCCCACTACCCGACTCGCCTACCACTGGGATAGTAGCTTTGCCAGTATATTGGGAAGTGCTAATTTACTCGGTTATCTCATCGGTGCATTTTGGTCGATGAAACTTCCCCACACAGCCAATTTGCCTCGTTATCTTGTACTTGCATCCTGTGCAGGTGCAATCAGCTTACTCAGTTGTGCATTTTCAGGTTTTTCTGAACTATGGTATGTATTCTGGCGAATCATCTCAGGCATTAGTGGTGGCTTAATCATGATTCTTGCACCCAGTATTGTGGCGCATTGTTGTCGAGCTGATGAACGCTTGAGTATCAATTTTATTGGTTTTAGTGGTATTGGGATTGGTGTACTTTCAGCCACCTTGTTTTTACCCTATCTAGATCAAATCAGTACCCAATCAGCTTGGATGATTTTGTTTGGGTTTTCAGCACTGATTTGCCTAATAAATGCCTATCTTTTACACGGGTTTAAAGATTATTTACACCAAACAAGTACCCATAACAATTCTATCAGCTCGATGGATGGTATTTATCTGAGTGTGTTAATCGTATATGCATGTAGTGCTTTTGCTTATGTGCCACACTCATTATTTTGGATTGATTATCTAAAAAACACTTTACACCTCAACCTCTACCTGATTAATTTCAACTGGATTCTTTATGGTTCAGGCAGTGCTTTGGGGGCGATCAGTGCTTACTTATTGGCACGAAAATTTGGAAATTTTACTGCCTTAAAAATATTATATAGTATCTATGTCGTTGCAATTTTGGTCGCAGTCTTTTCTATTCATCCGATCTTTACTTATATTTCCTCATTTTTTACAGGGCTTCTCAATCCAGCTGTGGTGTTCTTAACCTCCTATACGATTCTCAATCTTTATCATACAGCCTATAAAAATTTATGGAGTATCGCAACGCTAGGATTTGCCATTACTCAACTGATTGGTGGTTTATGTTTTAGCGCATTGCAACACTGGGGTGTTTCATATTATCAACAATTCATACTCGCTTCAGGGGTGCTGTTGATAGGTACACTACAATTTTTTATCTATACCCGAATGAAGTTTAAATCGCAGGCATAAAATACGATTTTTAGAAGGATGATGACTTAATATTGAACGTATCATCCTACGTTTAGGCCATTCGCTGCGCATGCAGAACCAAATCTATTCATATTTTACCGTTTGGCATACAAATTGCTCATCTAAACCATTGATGAAAAATTCATGAAGGGTTTCATATGAGCACTGAAATTAACAAAATCAAACCTGAAGATGAAGTTTTAAGTTTAGGAAAAAACCTGACTTTTGGTCTACAACATGTACTCACCATGTATGGTGGTTTAATCGCTGCCCCATTGGTAGTAGGGACAGCCATTGGTTTAAATACAGCCGAAATTGCACTATTAATTACTGCCTCGATTCTTGTTGGTGGTTTAGCTACGTTGTTACAAACATTAGGAGTGAAATGGTTTGGTGCAAAACTGCCCATAGTACAGGGCACTTCATTTGCTGCCGTGGCAAGTATGATTGCAATTGGTACTACAGGCGGTAATATTCAAACAATTTTTGGTGCAGCCATTGTCAGTTCTATTTTTGGTTTGTTGATTGCTCCATTTTTCTCAAAAATTGTGCGTTTCTTTCCACCGATTGTCACAGGTTCCATCATTACAATTATCGGAATTTCACTGTTACCCGTTGCTATTCGTTGGATTATGGGAGGAAATCCCAAAGCACCCTCATGGGGTTCATTAGAAAATATTGGAATTGCAGCATTCACACTCACGATCCTACTTTTGGTCAGCCGTTTTGGTACAGCAACCATGGCACGTCTGGCAGTATTGATTGCGATTATCGTCGGTGCGATATTCACCATCTTTTTAGGCGTTGCCGACTTTTCTAAAGTCACTCAAGGTGAGCTGTTTGCTTTGCCACATTTGTTCGCCTTTGGTCTTCCTACTTTTGAAATGTCTGCTATCTTGACCATGTGTATTGTCAGTATTGTGATCCTGACTGAAACTACTGCCAGCCTATTGGCGATTGGTGAAATTGTAGATACAAAAATGGACAGTCCCCGTCTCGCAAATGGTTTAAGAGCCGATATGCTTTCTTCAGCGATTGCCCCCTTATTCGGTTCATTTATGCAATGTGCTTTTGTACAAAATGTTGGCTTGGTCGCTATCTCAGGTGTGAAAAGTCGTTTTGTTGTTGCAACAGGTGGAGCAATTTTAGTGGTTTTGGGTTTATTGCCTATTTTTGGTCGTATTGTCGCAGCGATTCCGATGCCTGTTCTGGGTGGAGCGGGTATCGTTTTATTTGGTAGTGTTGCTGCAAGTGGGATTCGTACACTTTCTAAAGTCGATTATCAAATCCAGTCCAATTTAATCATTGTGGCAGTTTCAATTTGTGCGGGTTTAATTCCGTTGATTAGTCCAGAGTTTTTCAATGCATTCCCAAAAGTATTACAAACCCTATTTCACTCGGGGATTACCACGACCTGTATTACAGCAGTCATGCTGAATATCTTCTTTAATCATCTGTCCTTTGGTAAAAGCTCGGTGAAAGCTCCAGTTAAGACTGTACAAACAGTGACGCATTAATTTATAAAAACAGAGCTTCTATTGAAGCTCTGTTTTTATATCAATAACTACATTTAATCATTAAAAGATTATTTTGTGATTGGCATATGCTTTTTAATAAAAGCAACCAATTCAGCGTTCTTTGCAACAATTGCTCCTGTATGATTTTGGTCATCTACCAGCAAGAACGTCACATCTGTACCCATATTTTTTAAGTCTTGCTGTAATTTTTCAGTCACTTGATAAGGTACTGCCATATCTAATTTACCCTGAATAATCATCACAGGTGTATTAATTTTCTTGGTTGCAGGCTGATTGTCTACTAAGAATTTTTTTACTGTTGAATTTTCTTGGAAGTTATCAATAAGCCCTGGATAATCTAGAACAGTTTTACCGCTATTCGTGTTCAAATATTCACGAATATCTGTAATAAATTTACCCTTCAAATCTTCGAGACATGAACCATTTTCACCCGTTGTGCCCTCTGCCAATTCTACAATCAACTTAGAACGATCTTTGAATACTTCTCGGTAATTAAAACGAGGCTCATAAGCAGTGATTCCTACAGTTGTATAAGCAGCATAAGCCAATAATTCTGCATAGACATCGATTGCTGTCTCGACTTTGCCAGCGAGAAGAAGGTTCCGAATTGCTTGTGGTGCAACGACAGAAATGATATAGCCTAAACTTGAAGCAGGTGCACCTGCTACTGCGCCTCTATAATTGGTATCACTATTAGAAAGTTCTGCTGTCCCTAAAGAAGCATGACCACCTTGAGACTGCCCCACGGACATCCATTGACCATTGATCTGACTACCATAATGATCTTTATAGGCTTTTACCGCATAAATCGCTGAATTTGCTTCGCTCTTTAAATTCAAATATGGGTGCATACCCGGTGTTCCTAAGCCCTCATAGTCAGGTGCAACCACCACATAGCCTTCTTTTAATAAGCTTTGTGCCATATTTTTAAAACGTGGGTTAAAGCCATTCTTACTCGGCGCACAGCTATCACCTACACCTACCGTCCCATGTTCCCACACCACGACTTTCCAACCTTCCGCAGGTCTTGTTGTTTTAGGCACAAAAACCATGGCTGTGGCTTTTTTAGTTTCCCCTAAAACATTCGGCATATTATAGGTCATGACTTTGACTGAGGATGCTTCACTCATACTGTCTAAATTATATGAACTTTCCGATACATAACTTTTATTACTATTCCAATTATCCCAGTTGTCATCATCATTACATGCGCTTAAAAATAAAGCTGAACCACAAGTAATAGCCAATAGTGTCCGTTTAAATAATACTTTCATTACCCATTCCTCAAATTTTTCTTTTTTGAACAGCTCCGTGTTCCCCTCTAATTAAACATAAAAAAAAGCATCTTGCTAGAATGCTTTTAACCAAAGAGTAAAATAATATAGAAATACAAATAATTAATTTTAATTTATGTGATTTATCACACTTTAAATCAAACTCAATCAGCTTTAACCAAATCAAATGAGTGCAATAAAAATGCCTGCAAAAATAATCAGTCCAACCCAACGATTGTGTCTAAATGCCCAGAAACATCTTTGTGGATCACGATCTTTGGTTTTACTCCACTGATAAATAAAGTCTCCTGAAACCAATAACAATGCAATCAGTCCTATTGGGATCAGAATATTTTCCAAATACAGCGCTGCACCAATCAACACCACACTGCTCAACTGCAATAATGAAATAATTTCTATATCATAGCGACCAAACAGGATAGCTGTAGATTTCACCCCAATTTTTAAATCATATTCTCGATCTGTAATGGCATATTGCGTATCATAGGCTACGGTCCAAGCGAGATTGCCAAAATAAAGTAACCAACATGTCCAGCCTAAAGGTTTGCCCATTGCAGTAAAAGACATGGGAATTCCCCATGAAAATGCCATTCCCAACACCACTTGGGGTAAATGGGTATAACGCTTCATGAATGGATAAATAAATGCCAGAAGCAAACCTGCTAACGCACAATAAAATGTTGCAATCGGTAAAAAAAATAAAGTGCAGGCGCTTGCAGCCACCAACCCGATAAAAACCCAAACTGCTTCTTTTGCCGAAATTACACCCGTTGCAAGAGGACGGTTTTTAGTGCGTTCAACGTGGGCATCGACTTTACGATCTGCAAAGTCATTGATTGCACAACCAGCCGCACGCATAAAAATTGTCCCTAAGACCATCGCAACCAAAGTAACAATATCCGGGATTCCTTCCGCAGCAATCCATAATGCCCACATGGTTGGCCAAAATACCAGCTCTGTTCCGATAGGTTTATCAAAACGACATAGATAATAATATGCTTCTAACCGTTGTTTCCATGTGGTTTGTTGCTCTATTGCCATGACAGTCCTTCAGTACACTATTTTGAAATATGCTGTTGTTGTAAAAATTGTTCAAAAGCAGGTAAAAAAGTTTCTTGAACTATAAATTTACAACCATGCCAAGTATAACAACTTTGGCGTGTCCAACCTTCTGCTAATTTTAAAACACGTCTTTCACATAAAGGATTGGTTCTTTGGAACAAAAACTTTCCAATTGGTTTGGTTCGGATGTGTTTAAACAAACGTGCTTTGCTGTGAATACTTAAAATAGGAAAGATACTTTTTGCTTTAACCCAAGGTTGTGCATCACAACCATATAAATAGCTTTCTCGCACCCATGAGGTATGTTGGTGAGGCATTGACATCCATTGACTGTCTAACAATGTCATTCTTTGATAGTGCTCTTGGATAGGCTGGACTTTGAAAATACCACCTGCCGCATCTGTCAATTGCTGGGTCAGGGAACCTTGTGCAAACAACCATGTTTTTAATTCAGGAGGAAATTTATGATCCCGTATTGCGCATGATTGTTTCAATGTTCACCCCTTCCATTTTTTGGATGACTCAGTGTAACCGAAATTTTTAACTTTGTTTGAGCTGATCTTTAAAATGTTCAGAATTAGTTGAAAAATCAATAAAAATTAAATCCACTCGAAAAGAACTTAATTTTCAATAAATCTCTTGATCAGTGATAAAGCATCACAAACATTGGGCTTTTTTAGTACGACTTAACTATTTTCGTTTTGATTTATCTTGATTTCTGCTACATTTTATAAATTAAAATCAATTGTAATGATTTCAGGACAAGCATAAATGAATATAAAAACTGCGCTAAAATTTAGCTTACTGTGTCTGCCTTCGACTTATAGCTTTGCACTCAACTTATCCAGTTCTCCAATCCAACAAGTCACCCTATACCCAACATTGGCAAAAATCGAACGAACCATTCCTGTGCAAGCTGGGGAACAGTTGGTGAGCTTGAGTGGACTAGCTGCCAATTTCAATATCGACCAACTGCAATATCAAAGTAGTAATATCGAAGTGAATGCAGTTTCTCACACTGACAGTGCATTAGATAAGCCTGCTGGCAATGAGTCTTCACAGTTACGCGACCATATCGACGCGATTAAAAAGAAAATTTCAGAACAAAATTCAATTATTCAAGCTGCTGAACTACAGAATAAATTCTTGGGCAATGTGACCGAAGGTTCTGCACCCAAAGTCCGTAAGCAAGCTTATGAAGCGTTTATCGCCATTGATCAAGCCAAGATCGAAAAAGAAAAGCTTGAACAACGTTTAGATGAGTTGGAACAAGATTTAAGCGCCATTGGTGACAGTGAGTTTAATCAAAGAACCCTTAAATTTTATGTCAATGCACCACAACGGGGTGAAATCAAAATCAGTTATATGGTGCCTTATGCACGTTGGCAACCGATTTATAAAGCTGAATTGGATACCCAGACGAAGCAAATTAAGCTCACACGTATGGCAATGATTGCTCAAAAAACAGGTGAAGACTGGAATAATGTGAAGCTGGCACTGTCTACGGCAACACCGCAAAACTATGTTCAACAAGTTCAACCACAACAATGGTGGGTAAATTATTTTGAGCCAGAACCTGTTGTACGCCCTATTTATGCTATTGCTCCTGCACCAATGGCTGAAATGAGCTATGACCGAAAAGAAAAAAGTGTCAAAAAAGCGCCCCAGTTTCCACAATTCCAAGCAGCCGATCTAAACTTTAGTACTGAATTTCGATCAGAAACCAAAGCCTCAATTCCAAGTAGCCAACAGCAAATATTCTTACCTTTAAGCACAGAACAATATGCAGCAAAACTCTCAGTGTGGGCGATTCCTAAAAATAGTACCCAGGCAACGATTAATGCTGAGATTGCAAAATTGGATCAGAATTGGCCTTCAGGTACAGTGAAACTCTATCGTGACGGCGACTATATCGGACAAAGAGCTTGGAACAACAGTGTAGATGAAAACTTACAAATGAGTTTTGGAACCGATGATCAAATCCAAATCAAAGTCACTGATTTGTCCGACAAGAAAAACCCTGTCAAAGGGACACAGTCAGAAACTACACAGAAACAGCAATATTCTGTGCAAAACTTACATAACTATCCAATTCAAGTGACTATTTTTGAATCTGAGCCACAAAGTCAAAATGGAAAACTGACCACTCACTCAACTTATAGCATTCCCCCAACGGCGACCCAATGGAATGGACAACCGAATATCAACTTATGGCAAGTGGATTTAAATCCAAAGCAAAGTTATAAGTTGGACGTACAACACCAGTTTAAATATCCAAGTAAAGGTAGAACCTCTGGTTTTTAATATTCTCTTCTCCACCATAAATAATGAAGCCCAGTCATCACTGGGCTTTGATTTGCAACATGCTCATCCGGCATAGACTAAAGATAGTCACCCTCACGTTCAGGCTGATACAATACTTTTTCAATTTTAACTTTCATTAAGTGTCCATCAGGTTGCGGCCACTCGATTTCTTGCCCTTCAGCCAAACCTAAAATAGCGGCGCCAACAGGAGCAATGACATTGACCTGCCCTTTATCACCACGGAAATCATGTGGATAAACCAGTGTAATTTCAGTTGCTTCAGTTGATGGTGCAATCGTGATCAGCACCTTTGCATTCATGGTCACAACATTTGCTGGAATGGCATCAGGTGCAACCACTTCTGCACGTGCCAATTCTTCTTCTAAATGCTGCATGGTGATCGTCAACTTTGACTGATGTTCTAACATCGTTTCCAAACGATGCAAATCCTGTTCTGAAATAATAATATTGGGTTTAGTCATGTACCGAATTCCTTTGCACTATTGCATTACCACAAGCGTATTGATAAAGCCGATCTTACAGTTATACATCAATTCGCTTGCCAACTAAATTGACAAAGCAAGATATAAACTGAAATCCATAGCTTTTCATCACCGATTTCTTTTATAACAGATATTTAGTCGTATATTACCGCTTTTTATTCAACCATAAAAAAAGCCTCCTTGAGAGGAGGCTTTCTCAAGTCAATGCTTATTTTGCATAAACTGGGAATTTAGCACATACCGCTTCAACTTTAGCTTGTACTGCTTTGATTACCGCTTCATCACCTTTAGCGTCTAGGATATCAGCAATCCAACCTGCCAAATCACGCACTTCCGCTTCACCAAAACCACGAGTGGTTACAGCAGGTGTACCGATACGGATACCTGAAGTAACAAATGGAGAACGTGGATCATTTGGTACAGCATTTTTATTCACTGTAATATGCGCTGCGCCTAACCATGCGTCAGCATCTTTACCTGTCACATCTTGTTTAATCAACGATAACAAGAATAAATGGTTTTCTGTACCACCAGAAACAACATCATAACCACGTGAAATCAACACTTCAGCCATCGCTTTAGCATTAACAACCACTTGTTTTTGATATTCTTTATATTCAGGTGTCATTGCTTCTTTAAAGCAAATTGCTTTTGCCGCAACAGCATGAACCAAAGGACCACCTTGGTTACCTGGGAATACAGCTGATTGAAGTTTTTTCTCAATCTCTTCATTTGCTTTAGCAAGGATCAAACCAGAACGTGGACCACGTAAAGTTTTATGCGTAGTCGTCGTTGTTACATCCGCAATTTGTACTGGGCTTGGATATACACCAGCAGCCACTAAACCAGCAACGTGCGCCATATCAACAAATAAATATGCACCAACTTTATCCGCGATATCACGGAAACGTTGCCAATCAACAATTTGGCTATACGCAGAGAAACCAGCAACGATCATACGAGGCTTGTGTTCTACAGCCAAACGTTCAACTTCTTCGTAGTCAATTTCACCAGTTTCAGGGTTTAAACCATATTGCACTGCATTATAAGTTTTACCTGAAAAGCTTACTTTTGCACCGTGGGTCAAGTGACCGCCATGCGCTAAGCTCATTCCTAAAACAGTATCGCCTGGGTTTAAAAGTGCAAGATAGACTGCTGAGTTTGCTTGAGAACCCGCATGAGGTTGTACGTTAGCGTAGTCAGCACCAAATAATGCTTTAGCACGATCGATCGCCAATTGTTCGATCACGTCTACATATTCACAACCGCCATAATAGCGTTTACCAGGATAACCTTCGGCATATTTGTTAGTGAGTTTTGATCCTTGTGCTTCCATTACTGCAGGTGAGCAATAGTTTTCAGATGCAATTAACTCAATGTGTGCTTCTTGACGGGCATCTTCTTGAGAAATTGCTTGAGCGATTTCTGGATCAAATTCAGAAATAGAGATATTGGCGAACATTAGCGAGGTCCTATGAATTAGGGCTTTTAAGCCGTGCTAAGATTGCGCGTATTGTAGCATGAAGTTTGTAATTAAACAGAATGAAGTTTGCTCTGTTTTAAATAAAAATAGCTAATGTATCGTACATTAGCTATTTTTTTGATAATGGCAGTTTAAAGCGTTATTTTGCTGCAAACATAGCTTTGACATCTGCAACAATATTATCAATATTTAAAACATACGCAGAACTATGATCCCAAGTAGGTTCAGGGATATAGCGAACCTGTGTACCAAATGCTTTTGCGGTAGCATATAAAGTATCTGTCGCAATTTTGGGTACAGTAGTATCCGCCCCCCCCTGATAAATTACTACAGGTGTTTTGACTTGAACTTGTAGTGGTTGTGAGTCTTCATTTAAAAATTTTTGTACAGGCGCTAGGGTCATAAATCCGTCAGTTGTTCTTGGATAATTCTTTAATGAACCATTGCTACCAACATATTGCATCATAGCCCCTGCAAATTGAGTTCCAAGATCACAGCTTGATTCTGCATTTCTTGCAATTGCATCCGTCGGTACTTTAAATACTTGGCTATAGTCTAAAGTAGGGTTTGTATTGCGTAAGCCCGCAGCAATTAATGCAGTAAAGGTATCTAAAGATGCATAAACAGGTATCTGCTGAGTTGGTGTAGCATTTTCAACTGAAAGATTTCCAACACTTAAAATTAATTTCAATTGTGAAGCTGGTGCAACAGCGACGGTTCCTTTATAGTCTAGGTTTGCACGCGCCGCATATTGCGCAGCGCCTAATGCTGCTTGACCACCTTGAGAATGTCCAACTGTGACCCACTGATTAGACGCTTTACTGCCTAGCCAACTCCGTGTCGCCACTACCGCATCAGTAATCGAATAAGCTTCACTTTTTAAATTTAAAAATGGGTGTAATTCTTTACCACCAGGCTCGCCCAAGCCTTCGTAATCAGGTGCGACCACCACGTAGCCTGCTGCAAGAAACTTAGAAATCATGCCTTTAATATGGTCATTCATCACATTACGACTTGGTGCACATACATCTGCAACTCCTGTTGTCCCATGTGCCCAAACCACGATTGGCCAACCACCTGCTGGTGCTACAGTTTTCGGTGTAAAGACCAGTGAGGTTGCTTGAACTTCGGTACCATTAATACCTTTCATTTTATAGGTCATCACGACACTATCCGTTGCCACAGCAGAAAAGTCAGTTGCAGTATATGCGCTTGGTGTTCCCACAACAGGATTGGCAATCGTGTTGACATCTGTATTATCTGGAGAAGCTCCAGATGAACTCCCTCCACCACCGTTATTACATGCTGTTAAAGCGATCCCAGAACTTATAATTAAAACTGTTAGTAAATTCTTTTTCATGTGATTTATCCTTAAACACAATTTTTTAAATATTTTATATCACTTATTACACATAAGTATTTCATGAATACGTCAAAAAAATATGTTAGGCAAGTCTTTTGCTCATTATTTTTAAGGGATGAATCAACTGAATAAATCATCAATAATGGCATCAAACCACACAAGGCATCATGTTTATTGTTAACACATTGAACAATATATAGAAATCTAAACTGCCAAGAAATGGCTATTTATTGTTTATAAAATTAATATCAAAGTAGCTTAAAGATTCGTTTAAAATTTCAATTTAATCTTACTTCAACGACGCTAACTTTTTCTCAGAATAAGATTCAACAGCATATCGCCAATCTGTTGAAAAATGCATATCGCAACATATAATTTCTTGATCAATAAAATCAATGCAATAAAGATCGTTTTGAATGATGTGAAGCTTTCCTAACCAAACTGTTATGCTGTACATCTAAAACCTAAATAAATTTACCTAGATGATGCTTCACTTTGTCTGACCCATTTTTTGTTTAACCGTATTCTTGCGATGCAAAAAAGGTAGTGCTTTGTTTTTTGCTCATATACGCATATAACCTCACTCAACATGGCAACATCCATGTCACCTCGCGATAGCAAGACTATCGATGATGCAAAAGTACAGAATAAATGAATCACAAAAATTTTATAAAATTTGCATAAGAAACAAAAAATTAACTCAGCATAAATGATTAAAATGAAAAATCACTGGTATGAATACTCAAGAAATGTTGAATGCATACCCTATTGATTTAAATATTTAAAAAAAATTTGACTACAGGACAATGAGAGATAGATTGACTCAATCTTTTCGCAAACTAACTATTTCACAAACTAAAAACTATAAAAGTCATTGCTAAAAACCTGAGGATTTCCCTCTGCCTTTGCATATATTAGATGAAACAGGATGCTAACAACGTTATTGCTGAATGAAGATGCTAATCATGTTGCATTAGATAAATAAAGCAAGTTGAGTTATTCATAAGCTACCACTGTTCGATTGAACAGTGGCAAAATTTAAAAACGATACTGGTCAATATTTAAGGATTAGTTTGATAGCAGTGTTTTAATATCCGCCAATAAGTTTCCGTTTTTAGCATTTACAGTATAAGCGGTACTATGGTCCCATTTTGGATCGGTTCGATAATCAATTTTTGTGGTTAATGCTCGTGCTTGCGCCACTAATGCGTCTGTTGCCTGAGGCAACACCAATGTATCTGCACCACCTTGATAAATAATAATTGGTGTTTTAACCAAGACTTGAAGAGGTTGTGAATCTTTCTCCAAAAATTGTTTGACGATCGGATCATCCATATAGCCCACATTTCGACGTGGATAATCTTTTATACTGAAGTTATTTTTATAAGCGTATTCCCCTATTCCTCGCGTAAATGCAAGTCCTAGATTAAGCACACATATAGACTCTGCTTGTTCTGCAATTTTATCGGTAGGAGACTTAAAGACCTGACTATACACACCGCTTACACCATAAGTAGCCTTAATACTTGCTGCAATTAACGAAGTAAACCCATCTGTAGCAACATAACCTAAGACTTTACGTTCGTATTCCGGGTTTGTTTCACCATTTTCATCCAGCATATTATCAGGTAACCCTTCTAATTTAAATTGAATTAAAGTGTCAATCATTTTTAAATTAGACGCTGGTGCAATTGCCACTGCACCTTTATAGTCCATATTGGCACGTGCTGCATATTGTGCTGCACCCAATGCCGCTTGCCCTCCTTGTGAATGCCCCACTACTGCCCATTTATTAGAGACCTTATCACGTAACCAACTTTTGGTTGCTACCACTGCATCCGTAATTGAATAAGCCTCACTTTTGACATTGAGAAAAGGATGGAGTTCTTTATCGCCAGGCTCACCCAAACCTTCATAATCAGGTGCGACAACCACATAACCTTCTTTAACAAAACTATCAATCATGTCTTTAATCGTTGGATCACCTGGACCAAAAATACCTTGTATCGTCAATTTATTAACACTCGGTGCACAAATATCTGCGACACCCGTTGTACCATGCGCCCACACTACGATTGGCCAGCCCCCTACAGGCGGTGCTGTTTTAGGTGTAAAAACTAAGCTGGTTGCGAGTGTCTCGGTTCCTTTGATGCCTTTCATTTTATAAGTCATCACCACACTTTCTGCAGCATTTGGTGGTGCATCATCTTTAATATATTTATATGCAGCAGGTGTTCCCACCACAGGGTTTTGAATATTATTGATGTCTACATTTGATGTGGTTGATGGATCTCCATCATCATTGTCATCTCCTCCACATGCCGTCAAAAATACAACTGAGCTTGCTAATAATATCGAAAGCGTATTTCTTTTCATTTTATTCATCCTTGTTGTCTATCTTGTTTTAATGCTTCAATGTGAATAACTCCAATTTATCCACACCGATCATTCGATTACCTAGCTTTTGGCGGGGTATTCTTTTTAAATTATCCTAAATCGAATAATTAAGATAATCTACAATATAATTATCTTATTAAAATAAATTTGCAAGTGATATTCGATAGTTATTTATTTTGATATTCATTGGAAAATATTTAAAAAAGTAGATAAAATCGATTTTAAACTAAAAAATGAGGTATGCTTCACTGTATTCAATAGAATTTATAATCTTTACCATAAAAATATCAACAAACCCAAATATTAAGATGTTCTTATAAATTTTTAAGTAAATGATGATAGCCAGTCTCAACTAGATATAATTTATATTTTAATCATGCAACCACCATACAAGGACAGAACTGCTTGAGAGTTAAACAAAAACAAATCAAAACTGACTTTCAAATAACTTTAAATTGTATTCAATGCTTAAAAAAGCTAGGGTATTCAAAAGCTCCTGGTCAAAGCGGTGAAGGAATAAAAGATGCAAGCTATTATTTTAGATACAGAAACACATACACTCAATGGTCTACCTATTGAAATTGCTTATGCACCTATTCAGATTGAAGCAGGAAAACTTAGTTTAGATCGTAAGCAAATATTTGATCAGCTTTACAGCATAGGCAATGAGAAAATCTCTTTTGCCTCTATGGCGGTTCACCATATTTTAGAAGCAGATATTGCAGGACAACCCAACTTTTCGGACTTCGAGCTTCCTAAAGAAACCACATATATCATTGGTCATAATATTGATTATGATATTCGTGCCATTGAACAATGCGGTGTGGATACTTCAAAAATCAAAGCTATTTGTACGCTGGCACTGGCTCGTTTAGTTTGGCCAGATGCTGAAGCCCATAATATTTCTGCGCTGATTTATATGATCAGTAAAGGCAGTGAAAAAGCACGTGAAATGCTGAAAAGTGCGCATCGCGCAGATGCAGATATTATTTTAACAGCCAATATTTTAATGCACATTATTCATCATTTAAAAATTCAGACTTTAGAAGAACTCTATGAAGCCTCTGAAGATGCACGTATACCAAGAACGATCAACTTTGGTAAACACCGCGGTACTGCAATTTCAGAATTACCCTCAGACTATGTGCAATGGTTATTACGCCAGGAAGACCTAGACCCTTATTTACGTAAAGCCTTAGAGAATGCAAACCTAATCACACTTTAACCTTGTGATTTGTAACAAGAAAGTCATATTAGTGTAATTTTCATTCTTTATCCTTGGGTCAATTTATTGGGGGAATAACTTGACTCATGGATCAATATTTTAAAACTGACTTGGGAATTCAGGCATTAAAACAGCGGTCATTTCAACTGAATGCGCGTCAAAGACAGTTATTACTCCTGATTGGTACTGATGATTTTAAAATCTTGAACAGTGCTTTAAAACAACGCTTGGCGACCCCTGAACTGATTCAACAATTAGAAGAACTTGGTTTGATTTTTCAGGATAATGCGCCATCCGTAGATAAAAAAAATAATACCCCCCTATCAAAAGTGACAAATTCAGTTGCATTAGACACAAACCAACAACCAACTTTGGCTCAAACAGCAAAAAGTCAATCTTCAAAAGAAAATATTATTTCCTCAATTAGCATCAGTGAAAAATTAACAGAAGTATCCTCACCCGACAATCTCCACACCAATGAGCCAACCCATGATTTAAAGCCAGAACTAGAAACACCAGCACAGAAGGAAAATAAACTCGAACATATCCATATCAGTTTTGATGAGATCAAACAAAAAATGGCACATCTATTACAAACTCATTGTGGACTCATGACTAAACAATTAGTGATACAGATCCAGCAAGCAAAATCTATCCGTGATATTAAATTTTGCCAAATGCAATGGATTACCGCATTACAAGAATCCAGAATTTCGCCACTTGAACTAAATCAAACCATGCAACAAATTAATTATTCTTTACAACATCTACAATCATCATAGTTTAAAAGCCTTACAAGCGTGAGACTTAGCATTTAGATTTAACCCCCTTAGAATGACACAATTAAGTGTTTTAACGTCATTCTAAGTTTTTTAATCTAAACAGATTAATATTTTTTAAAAGATGGATAATAATCAGATTTGGCAGATCATCGCCCTTGAAGATGATCATTATTTATCGGAACAAAAGCTGAATTTAGAATTAAAATCTGCTTTGCTCACAGAATTCCTTCAACACTTACACATTGAATTTCAACATTATGATGTAGAAATACAACATTTCCACGTCTAAAATCAAATGTCTTATATCACCTAACTTCACCAGCATATTTCATTGATATTAATGATGAATTAACTTCAGTCCATATGTCTTATTATATCTTTTTACAAAATCAAATTGTCTATTTTTACATCAGGCTATACAATAAACACTCAGCTAACTTGTTCAAATAATTACACAATTATGACTACTTATATTACCAAATCGACCAATCAAACAGCATTAGCACTTTCAAATTTTCATTCAACTTTTGAACAGTGTTTGACGGCTGTTTCTAATATTAAGCATAAAATAGATTTACGAATCAAAGATGATCCAATGTCCTCACAACATGTGTTGGTACAAAGTTATCAATCTGGATCACTCAAAGGTGATTTAAGAATTGAAAAACGCGCTGTTGTTCAAGCCAATCGAGACCGCTTAGCCCTTTATCATTTAGTTGCTGTTGTTCTTGATCATTTTAAAACTGCTTGATTTTTTTAGTAGAAACTTGGTTATTGCTGTTCAGCTTTAGACGTTTTAATGTTTAGCTATAATAAAAATGTGTTGGATAAATACCTCCAACACATTTTTTTAATTGTCACATCATTGGTCTAGTTAAAAATTAACTCACCTGTTCAATGATGCGATAAATACTATCACTTTCTTTACTCTCAAACAGTAATTCAATACTCGGCAATATCTTTTCGCCATCTACCACAATATGATCTATCTTTTGGAACAAGGATAAATTTTCAGCATCTTCATGCTCTTGCAATTTGTTTAACCATGCCATTGCATTTAATTCGTTGCTATATTGATCCTTCACCTTGACTGTAATCATTTCAGACATTTTCCTATCCTCTTTTTTATATACTGTTTTTCTTATAGCATGACATTGAATAAAATTTCTTGTGAAGTTGTTAGATTTTATGGCAATGTTAAAGCATTGCAACTTATGAATATTTTTCAGTTATAAAACAATCAATTACTTTGAATATTTTATGTAAATTCTGCCTATCTTAATTATTTCATCAGATTTCAAAATGAAAAAGCTCACATTCCTGTGAGCTTTTTGATGTTGGAAAGCTAGTGCTTATTTTTTATTTGAACTGGAGTCACAAATTCAATAAGCCGTCATTGATCTGTCCAACTACTTCGTAGCATCTTATCGATCTACTGTAGTTATAATATAGGCAGAACTTTGACCATCTGCAAGAAGCAGTAACATTATTCAACCTAATTACAGCGATTTTAAAATTGAATTATTTTAAAAACAGCAGATAATAGTTAAGCCTAAATTGATGATCAATTTTTCAATCTTTAAAGAATAATGGCTGCTAAGCACTAAAATGAAATTAAACTTTGAAAGTGCTTTAAAATGATCATTTTTCCGAATTAAAAATTCAGATAAAAAGTATAAAATTTTTTGAAAATAAATCATTTATATGAAAAATTATGCGGTTTGAATATAAATGATCAGAAATTTACACGATCAATTATCACTTAGTATGTTTTCTTTATCGGATGAAAATTTGAGTTATGGCGATAATGTACTATATTCATTGTCTTTGAACTTCTTTACATTTTACCAATATTACCTAAAGTTATCGTACAGCTACATTTATAGTGCAATTATGTTCTGAGTCTTTTGCATTACGAAAATTTAATTGGTGCTTGAAACACTGACAATACGCTCTAGACTGAGTATATTTTATTTTTTCAGGAATATTTACACCCAAACATTCAGATTCAATATGCCCCATTTGTGATAAAGGAAACTCACCTTTAAGTATTAATCCGACTGCGCCAAATACAATCAACATCACAAAAATTATCAATATTATATAAGTTCTCATTATTCTGAATTTTCATCTTTTTATAACTCAATAAAAATTAAGCAGATCTGTCAACAAGACTGTACTGCTCAATCATCATCGACCGTCTCATAAAACATACGATTTATTATTTTTTTACAACAGAGGATTTAGTGGCATATTCAACCCCATGTTTTTCTAAATATTCACGAATTAATTGGCGAACAACTTGAGAAGGTTTTAAGTCTTGACGGTTACATAATTCTTCAAATGCTTCTTTTTTATTTGGATCGATTAAAATTGTTAACCTTGCCGTTTTATTTTCCATACCCCATTTCCTTAAATTTCTTAGAAATAGAATTGTAATAATATTTAGAAGATTTTCAATGATAATTTTTTATCTCGCCAACCTTACAAGATAAGACATATACATATGATTTATAACACTTTATTTTAATAATTTTAATATTTAAATGATAAATCGATCATAATTTTTTGTGAATATTATCAAATATTTTAATTTTAAAGCTAAAATTTACACAAAAGGCTATCACAACAACGCGAAGTAATAGCCAAGTCTCTATTTTTAAGAGAAATCTAATTCTTTTTCAAAAATTCTAAGTTCGTGTCTAGCCATTGCTAAATTAGATTTTTGACGATCCAATACTAAATATAAAAATAAATCACTGTTTTTCTCTAGCGGTCTAAGTAAATGATACTGTTTACCTAAAGTAATCAAAATATCATCAATAGTATCTTTCAAGTTCAACGCATCAGCAGTTTTCATTTTCGCACGTAAAACCTCAGTATTCCCCGCAGCTGCAAGCTCCAAATCAATGCCTGTTCCTTGTGCTGCCAATGAAAGACCACTTGTACAATCAACAAGTGCTGAAGCTGTAAATCCGTCAATATCTGCTAATGGTGTTAAGTCAATTTTAGCCATTTATATATACCTTTTATTAAGTAAAAACCGTATGAGCCATCTGAGGAGTCTGGCTCATGTTTAAAAGTATCATAGAATTATAATAAAATATTATTTTATGATAATAATATGTGATTTTTTTAGTCTAATTAAAAAAAAGACAATATTTCTTTTCAGAAGGCATTTCTGATTTACTTTAAAATTCACATGTGAATCGACACGATTCATATAAATAAAGATGATTTGGAAAATAAATTTAATTTTTCTTATAAAAATATTAAAAAAATATTGACAAAAAATAATTTAAATATAAAAACTTATGTGTTTATCATTTTCTTTGCAGCATACTTGGGTAGATGTTTTATGTATAACTTGCTCCACATATATGCTTTATGTATTACAGCACTTTTCATTAAAATGTTTGCGATATCATGTTATCAAGGTTATTTCCGTATTAAAAATAAGGCTTTTAAAAATAAAGAAGATGCACAATATCTAAACATGAATGCCCATCCCGAAGAACTTCCGCAAGTGGTGAGAGCAAGTCAAGCGTGGGCTAACGATTTAGAAAATATTCCTGTGTTTTGGGTACTTGGTGGCATTTGTATCGCCTTGAATTTGAACACAACATTGATAGCATGGACGTTTAGTGTTTTTACCATTGCACGTATTGCTCATACAATAACCTGGCGAATTCAAACATGAGGTGCGACAGTTTGAAAAGTCTTATGATAATCAACAAGCTGAGCAAATTTCTCTAATGGTGTAAGCCAATCTAACGCTTTTCTAGGACGAGTATTCAGTGACATGGCAACTTGATTTAAATAATGCTGATCTGCCTGATTTAAATCAATCCCTTTAGGTAAATATTGCCTAATTAAACCATTCATATTTTCGCATGTGCCTTTTTGCCAGGGTGAATGTGGGTCACAGAAATATACATCTATGCCTAAATCTTCTTCAAGTATTTTATGTTCTGCCATCTCGCGTCCACGGTCATAGGTCAACGTTTTACGCAGTTCTGCAGGTAAATATTTCAGAGCTTCAGTTAAAGCCTTGCGCACTGATTCTGCCTTTGCATCAGGTAATGTTGCCAAGATACAGAGCCGTGTATTTCGTTCAATAAGTGTTGCTATCGAACTTTTATTGTCTTTACCTTTAATTAAATCAGCTTCCCAATGACCCGGTATTTTTCTTTCTTGAACTTCGGCTGGGCGCTCATGAATAGTTTTAATATCCTGTAATATAGAATCTTTTTTAGGTTCACCGTTAGCTTTTCGCTTTTTATTTTCATGACGCAGACAGGATAATAAGTCTTTTTTCAACTCACCCTTTGGTAATGCGCGTATCGTTGAATAAATCGTTGTATGGCTTACATTCATTGTTTGATCCAAATCAGGAAATGTCTTTAAACGCTTTGCTATTTGCTGAGGAGACCATAAACAACGGATCGCTTCAACAATAAATTTCCAGAGGATTGAATCGATTTTGAGTTTTCTGTGACCACGTCTACGTCTAGCGAAGGTGTTATCAGAAGCATATCGAGCTTGATAAACGTCATTGATGCTATTTCTTTTAAGCTCACGATAGATCGTACTAGGATGTCTTTTAATGAGTTCAGCAAATTTTCTGGCTGAAAAGCCTTCTTTTCTTGACTCAAGCATTAATGCAGTACGATCTTCAAAGTTAAGATGATGGTATGACAATTTTATATACTCCATAAACCCTTTAAATTAATTAGGTGGTTTATGTCGCACTTCAAGTTTTACTCTGCCCCTATTTAGTAGGAATACAGCCTTGGAGAACGATCTCTTATATAACTGGTATCGTTTGCCTATTTATTTTAACCTTTATTATTATACTGGCTTGTTTATGACTGATCTAAGTGTAGGATGCTTCTAAATCAATCGCCAACAACATATTATGGTTGTGATAACGATCACAATATAACTATTTATTTGATGCAGATAAATGCAAGATATGGTGCAATTTATAATTAAATTGAAAAATAAAGTGCTTGATATAATATAAAAGCTAAACTGTTATATAAATGCAGATTGACATTAAACTCATGCAAAATTTAGAATGATCAAAATATATCATCCCACTATCCAACAAAAATGTGATCTAACTAAACCCACACATACTAAAAATATATTCTTATTGCGATTTATCTTAATAAAAGTAGATGTGACACAACCCCGTACTGTATCGCTATTTTAAGTATAAACATAAACAACACTTATGCACTGTCACGCAAGCCCAATATACATCATCGTAATACACCTGGATCTGAGAACATAACCACGACGTAAAGAAAGCAAGAGAATTGGTTAGGAGATAGACTTAACTCATCCTGATGGTTGGTGACCTTATCCAAATGTTATTTTCAAATGCTCAGCTTTATATAATCAGAAAAATATCCAGCCTCAATCTGCATAATTTTAGCTGGAAAATTGGTCATGCTAAATGCTTCGACACTACATATTGCATCGGTCAATAAAGTTACCAACAAAGATAAATCTCTAAATAGCAACAATCTTACAGCAATCCAATACCACTTTATACTCACACCCCCATATTTTATTATCTAATTTGCCAGGCTTGGATATTTTCCTGTTTTTTATCAAATGCTTATTTATCTCAACTTAGCGTTCATTTTTTATTGTTTCTTCATCCTGAAAAATAGCTTCTATAGATAAACCAAAGAGTCTTGCTATTTTAAAGGCTAAAGGGAGACTTGGATCATAACGCTCTTTTTCGATAGCATTGATAGTTTGACGTGAAACACCAAGTAATTCCGCAATTTGTTGTTGCGACCAACCTTGCTTCATTCTTAATTCAGATAAAATATTTTTCATCGATAACGCCAACTTCCAATTGCGATCCCCATTCCCCACAATGTTGCCATTAATGGCCAAACAAAAAACATCGATAGTAAAGGAAATCCAATATTTTCTAAAAAGCCATAGCTAAATGTGATGAGCGCAGTACCAACAAAGGCGATTCCAAAAGCTTGTAGTTGAATTCGATGTTGCATTTCATCTAATTGCGATAACTGTCTAATCACGCTCCAACATACGAATACGCAAGGAATGACGGGCAATAAAGTTACAATCATTTGTGTTGAATCATCAAGTTGATTATTTTTTAAATATCTTAGAGAAAAAACCAACACAACAATATACAGCAAGATAGATAAAACCAATTCAAAAAGGTGTCTAAATTTATTCATAGCGCACTCATGTAAAGTAAACTTTACACAAGCATAATTAATTTCAAATTAAATGTAAAGGATACTTTACATCAATGATGATTGATGTGAGTAAACTAATTAAAAGCATCGTACGCCTGATCTACTCTTTTTGAAGTAACCCAATTCAATAAAAATATATTTTTTTATTTAAAATCAAATATATAAATTATATTTAAACTTTATAGCAATG
This sequence comes from Acinetobacter bereziniae LMG 1003 = CIP 70.12, assembly GCF_000368925.1. GTDB lineage: Bacteria > Pseudomonadota > Gammaproteobacteria > Pseudomonadales > Moraxellaceae > Acinetobacter > Acinetobacter bereziniae. The sequence continues at coordinate 812,213 of NZ_KB849755.1, forward strand.
ATTTTAGATCGTCTAAGATATTTAAAGTGAAAAAAATTATGGGGTATCATAAAAAACCCCACCAAAAGGTGGGGCAATTTATATCCAAGCTTATTTAACTTCTTTCACCGAAAAAGACTGATCTTTTGCAAGTTCAATTGTTGCTTCCTCACCTTTGGAATGAATTGACACACCATTTTCACCTTCTAGACGCATACCACTGCCAGCTGGAACTTCTTTAAGTGAATAGTTATGCCCTTCACTATCTGTCAAAGTTGCTGTAGCAAAATTATCAGTTGTTTGAAGTGTGAATTGCTTTTTATCTTCAGTTTCATATTTCACTGTTTTTTGGTTCGACTCATTGCTGTCTACCTGAGCAACAGGACTACTTGCTTCTCCTGTTGAGGCATTGGTTTTTTCTTTGTCTTTTGCATTACATCCAACTAAAAAAACAGCAGTTAAAATAGAGGAAATTAATAATATTTTTTTCATGATTAATCTCAGTAGAAATAAGAAGTTTAAGTTCTACCACAGGACTTGAAGCTCATCCAACCAGCGATTGCGAATTCACTACTGGTTCCGTACAGAAATCATAAACATTATTTATAATACTATACATTTCATATTTTATTTTTAACTATTTATATGCTAACCAGCCATAGATTTTAAATTAAGATTTATTTGAATAATAAATTAATGCAATGATTGCGATGAACACGATGCTGATTTGGAGAAGCAAAGAAAACATCAATTTTCCTAGGAAAATACAAAAATTTTCATTGAATTTAAAAGTTGTAGCTTCATCACTTAACATCGATATTGCTAATTTTTCCGCATTTACGGCATTCTTTTATGTAGCTTATATTAGGATATTCAAAAACATGAATACAAAGCAATTGTCTAATTCGCAACATCATAAAAATATGCCTTAAAAAAAGCCCACATGATTGGATAATGTGGGCAACTATATGAAAAGCTTCTATTAGGTAAAGCTTGAAACTACAAAGTAATTTCTGGCTCAAATTTTAAGGCAAAAACAATCAAGAACATTGGCATTAAATGACAATTTTTAAAATTTTCTTTTAAATCAACACTTAATATTAAAAATACTAAACAATGATTAAATACTATAAATGTTCAATAATTAATGGACGATACTTAAAAGATTAAAGGTGCACATTGAAACATCTGAGATTAAAAAATACGGAGATAAACAAATTTTTAAATTTATTGTGAATAGTTCAAAATCACGCTATAAAATTACTTCTTATTATCCAACAAGCCCCTTAAATCAGAGACTTGATGGAATAGATAGTTACAACTGAGGTTGAATGTCCTTCTCATCATTCTTGTCGTTTTTGCTTGTCTTGGTCAGATTTTTTGTCTTGGTTTTATCAGCGCCATTTTTATGTGACTGATAATAACAACCAATTGCGATCCCAGTGCCTAATAATGCTGCAGTCTTAAACATAACATTCCTCGTACTGAATAAAAAAGGTCTAATAGGAATAACATCAAATTAAAACCTGTGTATTTCAACATGTTAGTTGTGAAAGAATATGTGAAATTTTATAACATTAGATTTCAAAAATCATTTTAATTTTAATATTTTTCAATTGGTTAGAATTTATTTAATTTATAAACTGTTAACAGAACTGTCACACTTTGGACTATTTTCATTTGAATCATTAATTAATCAGCATGTCCCTAAAAAACAATCCATAAAAAAGCCCATCCTCAGATGAGCCCTTTACTTAGATTACACTATTTTAAAACCCACATCCCTGATGGAATATTTCCAAAGAGATGTACTAACAATGTAAGAACAACAAACATAAATATGAAAAAAGCGATGTTTATTGATTTATATATCATATGATCACCCTCATTTTATTGTTGTTCTTTTTTTATACACTAATAACATAAAATTTACAAACTTTTTCAAAAAAAACCCTATATTAAAAAGATTTATATAGTTATACCTTTTCGGGCTAACAATCAGCAATCTTGTTGATTTTTCATTTTATTAAACCAATAAACACCAACATACATTTACTCATTGTAGCTCTTGATAGAACGTTCATTTCATGATTTCATTGTGTAACCATTTTAAATAATTTGCTTTGTCATGAAATTGAGGAGACTGGTTTACATTCAAAGCAACTTCTTTCCCATCAACTAAAATTACATAATTTTTTGCCATCTGTGAACGCTCATCATCAGGTCGCGCAAGAATAAAAAAATATTTTAGAAACAGGGTATTATAAAGTATATTATCCATGATTGATTTAAGATCATTTAACTGTCTATTTTTCTTTGTGAATTTCTGATGATCATCTTTTTCAGGAAAATGCTGACTTGCCTTAAACGCTTCATATTTTTCATCTTATTCATTAATATTCATATTATTTATCACCAAAATTTTATTCCTACTTTAAATGAATGCAGTCAACCTGTTCTACATTCACCATAAACATGTTTTTATAACTACTTTGTATCAACCTGCGATCCGTTCCATAAGTATGAAGAATTAAACATTAAATTCGTTTCATACTTTTCTTGAGCAAATCAATCATCATATATTCATTTCAAATTTTTCATTCATTTATCCTTATTTTAAAGACTATGAATAAAATCACTTAGACTCATTAAAATTCTCCTTATTTATTAAATTCTTACAGTAATTAATATGATCATTGTCTTTTTTATTATGCACCATTTTCATACACGAACAAAAGTGCTCAGATCGTCCATACTGGATATCATCTGGAACATCAATTCCATAACATTTCGCATCAATTTGATTCAATTTAGGTGCAACAATCCATTTTCCAGAATAAAAAGGATAGCCAAAGCCACCAATAACAATCATCAACAGAACAATAATTGGAAAGTTATTTTTAATATATTGAATCATTTTTAAAAATCTTTAAGGTCTAAAATCCAATTCTACAAAAAAATGATTATTCAACCAAATCAATACACTTTAATGGTACTTTTTAAATTTTGTCAGCAAATAAAAGATATTGTCATGATAAAATATTTTAGAAAGTTGCTCAATCGTCGTTAGGAAATTATTTCATGAAATTTATAGTAGTTTTATCTACTTTTACTGTTTTACTTTCAGGCTGTACGGCAATGAGTATTGAGCAATGCAAAACTGCAAACTGGTTTAATGTTGGTGAAAAAGATGGTTCAGCTGGTTCCAACCCACATCTAGATCAATACTACTCTGCTTGCCAAAAAGCAAATATCATTCCAAATCAGAATTTATATGAAAAAGGCTACCAAAAAGGTTTGAGTGCTTATTGTCAACCTGAAAACATTTTCTATGAAGCCTTAGATGGTCGTGGTAATTATCGAATTTGTCCTATAGAAAAGCGTGAATCTCTTCGTAGTTATTATCAAGTCGCAAGTCAGTACTTTTCTGCAAATTCAGATTTTAATAAATCACAAAATGATATGAATTATTACCTTGAAAGATTGGAGTATAAAAACCTTTCTGATAAAGATCGCGATAGCTATAAACAGAAATTATATGATCTCCGTATCAATAGCAGCCAAGTGCAATCTCGTTATCAAACAGCTCTGCGAAATTTAGAACGCTTCAAGGCTGAACATGATCTTGATTAGATTGAAACAAATACTTTATATAAACCTATGTTATAGATGTAATTTTCATGTTTTTTAAATAACATTTGAATAAAAATTTGTATTTGATTGATGCTAAATACGGTCTAGGATTATGCAATTATTTTAAAGCGATCTATACAAAATTGAAACTACTCGAAAATCTACTTATTTTTCGTTCTCGATTTTAAGCGATCTATAAGGCTGTGACCAAAAAACAAGTCGTGAGCAAAAAATATGATGAGATTTAAAATTATTTTGCTATAAAAAAAGCCTCACATTTCTATGAGGCTTACCTTAATTTTGCGCTGATTAAGGTTTTTTGTTATTTATTTTTAGTAAAATAACTATTTAAATTTAATTTAAAATATCTAGTATGTCAATGATATTTACTGGCTCAAACCAAAGTTTAAAGTTAAAATCTATTAGCAAGTGAATGTCTCACTTTGTTCAACTACATTCTTGCTTATATGAAAATATGAAAAAAATCTTCTGGTAGGTGAGGTCGAAGTCCTATTCCCTCACCTAATATATTCACTTTTAGTTATATATTGAATTATTATGGAAGATTCAACCTACGGCAATCTTGATAAATAATCTTACATTGAGATTCTGGAAAACCATCAGCACGACATGCGTCTACAACTTTCTTGCGTCCTAATGCCTTTCTGCTCCCAGGAACGAGTACTGGAATAACATCTTTCACTTCACCAGCTGTTGTACGTGCTCGATAAAGTCTATTGGTTCCTTCAGCCTGTCCGACTGTCGCACAATGATTATCATCATAAGTAAACCAAATTTGACAACCTGTACCCCCTTTTTTTTCACAATCTTGTAGCGCTTTCTCTTCTAACTTTCCTCGGAAAATTTTTGCCGTTGCGACACCAATGACTCCATTTGTTCCTGCTGCAACATAACCTTCTGTCGTTGGTGAACGATAGCTTGGCTGGGCATATCCACCTCCACCACCATAATTTGGAATCGGTGCACAGCCTTGTACACCCTGACCACCTACTGGATAATAGCCAGGAGAACAGTTACCTTCAGCCTTAGCAACGCTAGAAATAATAGAAAGTACTGAAAGACAAATTAAGGCGATAAAAAAGTGTATGTTCTGTTGTCTATAGTGTTTCATCATGATTGGCACATCCATGTTTGTGAATTATTTTGTGAAAAGTCTATCATTTATCGGTGATATTTTAATCATTTTAAATCTTAAAATAATTCATTGCGAAACTCAAATTTCGAGTCAACATCTATTATTTTTCTATTTGAGGTATATGTCTTAGACAATCCTATCTATGTATCTAAGACATTAAATTTTCTAAATATTTTTTATAAAATTGATATTTAACAATGCTTAACAAACAAAACCAAATTATAGCTTTTATGGAGTGAAAGCGCCTTGCTGATATGCTGGGAAAGTATTTTGATCAATTTTGTGATATAAGGCATACCCATTTATCTTTTTTCCTCTATGAGGTTTTATATGAAAAATACACCATCATCTGATGATCTAGAATCAACAGCATTGGGTTGGAAATTCATTGTTATTGTTGGTATTTTAACTTCTATCTTTTTTACTTTCCTGTATCTGGCGATGTCTAGCGAACCAGACTATATGCCAAGTCAGAAGCAGAAACAAACCTCCATACAACATAAAAACAGCACATCATAATCTTTTGAGCAATCAACTAGAACTTTATCAAGTGAATTATAGAGTATTCATTTTTTATTGTTGATGCTTGGTTGAATAAAAAACTCGCTAAATTAAACCGCATCCGAAAGTTGGACACTTTTAATCTAAATTTGGAGGGTGCCTTTTTATGACCAAATATTCTTAAAAATAACGCTGAGATGTCCTATCAACAATCGTCGTTACCGAAACGGCTTCATCATCTTGAGGCTCCGCTTGTAATAGTTTCGTTGCGGTAAAAGCAAAAGTTACCATCAACAAAATAAACATGGACAACGAAAAAAAACCATTTTTTTACCTATATCACATGATTGACAATGATTTTTTTCAATCATTGTGGATCTATTGCACCTTTTACAAAAATTTTGACTCATCGCCCTACGACAATCCTGTTACACAAGACTCTTTTAACATATCAATATTAGTTGATTTCGAGTAAAAATTACTGAATTGTTATTTTAAATAAAGAACCTCCTCTTTGTTGATCTACTTCAAATAAGGAATCTATATTTTAAATAATCAAAGAGTAGGTTGCGGAATCGGAATGTCTTTTGATATTTTCTTGGCATTATTCAAATTCAGATCACAACGAGAGTGCCCCCACTTCACTATGATACCCTTTTCAAGCATAAATTTTTCTTCACAATAACGCCCTGGATGAACAAATGTTTCATAAGAAATTATTTTTCCTCCATTTGTTAAGGTATAGCTTTTATCTGGTAATCCCCATTTTTTAATTAGTTTTTCTTCTGACGAACCAACCCATGATTGCATTAGATCATTGAGTGTTTCATAGCGCTGTGTACTGAGACTTGCACAAGCTAGAAGTGATTGGCTGATTACAATAATTAAAAGTATTTTCTTCATTATTCATGCCTAAAATCATAATATAGATCAATGCTATATGATTAAACCATTTTTACAAAGATTAAAAGTTAAACTATTTCTTATTTCATTAAACTCAGCATGATTAACTTTCGCACCACTCTTTACTCTAATACTTAAAAAAGTGAGCAGTGCAGATCGCTAAAAAACTAAACATTTTACGGTACATTTTTATTCGATTTTACAGCATGCCCCCAAATGTACCCTTATTATGAAGGTATACAGAGGAACAAACTGCGACAATAAGAATGCCTAGGTGCTTTTAATATAAAGGGTTTTGAGACAAATTGGAATAAGGAGGAACAGCAAGATGGTACGCCCAGCGGGTACTTCGGAAAGTTTAGGATTTTCTTATTATTCCTCATTATTATCTATTTTTTCTTTTCTTATTAATCAGTTATCTTGATTATAATAAGTCAATATTTGTTTTTATCTTATTATTCCTTATGATTGTGCGTAAAGGCATTACGCCAAATTTACGCCACGAACCTTCTGGAAATAATAATGGCCTCATTTAGACAAAGAGGTGATGCTTGGCGTGTTGAGATTAGTGTCAATGGTACTCGGGAAAGTGCGACATTTGATACAAAGACTCAAGCACGCGCATGGGCATCTAAACGAGAAACTGAACTAAGAGAACAAGCGCTCGGGAAACTCCCCGATTATACACTTAAGCAAGCTGTTGAGCGATATATAAGCGAGGTTAGTCCAAAAAAGAAATCTCATTTACGTGAAGCTAATCGTTTAACTGCATTTTTACGCATGTATCCAGCTTTATGTAAAAAGCCTATAGCGAAAATTACAACTGATGATTTAGTCAAATGGCGTGATGATCGATTAAAGCAGATTCAAGGATCATCTGTAAGACGTGATGCAAATGTACTTTCATCTTTGTTTAAGATTGCACGTAAAGAGTGGAAATGGATCCATGAATCGCCAATGGCTGATTTAACTATGCCGCCTCAAGCTAAGCATAGAGATAGGCGTGTTTCTGATGAAGAGGTTAGAAGATTGGTTTTAGCTTCGGGATGGGATGAATCAACACCTAACAACTTTACCCAACAAGTGATAATTGCATTTTTATTTGCTTTAGAAACAGCAATGCGTGCCAGTGAGATAAAAGGCTTAACTTGGGATCGGGTATTTTTATTTGATCGTTATGTGGCGCTGCTTGAAACCAAGAACGGAACAAAGCGAAATGTACCCCTTTCTAAGCGTGCTATAGAGTTAATTGGATATCTCAAGGGAATTGATAGTAAACGCGTATTTACTATCAATGATGCTAGTTTTGATACTTTATGGCGAAAACTAAGAAACCGATGTGAAATTGAGGATCTACATTTTCATGATTCACGGCATGAAGCCTGCACAAGACTTGCACGAAAAATTGAAGTATTAGATTTGGCGCGTATGATTGGACACAAAGACCTTAAAAGCTTAATGATTTACTACAACCCTACCGCTACAGAAATTGCAAATAGGCTAGATTGATATATGAATTCATCAATTGATTATATAATTAACTCTAATATTTATTAACAATAACAACCAATTAAAAAGGGAAATTGGATGCTAAGCAGAGCTTTTGAAGTTCATGATAGTAAAAATGAAAACTTTATAGGGCATTTATTACTTACCATTAATGAGAAAGTTGAAGTTAGTGTTACCTACAAAGATTTTTATTTAGAAATTAATAGTTACTTTTATGAAAACCTAAAAGCACCAAGTCTAAAAAATTTTTATGCTTCTTACCGTGTTAGTTTAATCAATGAAAATGATCAAAATTATGCCAATATTTCATATTTAAATCCACCTGAAGGTGGAGATATAATACTATTTGATGGTATGAGAGGCTTTAGGATAGGTTCTCTTATCATGTACATAAAAATTCAATGGCTTAAAAATTTAAGTGCTGATTATAAAGTTAAGGGTATTTTTTTTCGTCCAGATGGTGACCCTGAAATTGCTAAACAATTTTATAAAAATTTTGGCGTGAGAATTGATGGTTTACCTTTCAAAATTTCTAATTTATGCCTCCATGATTCATGGAAAAAAAATATATTTGAGATTGATCTTAGTAAAATTGATAGTATTATTCAGAATTTAGTAAATGAATTAAATTTTATTAATTCTAAAATCAAATATTTAAGAGAAATGAATTTCGAGAGTAATGATAAATATAATAAGATTAACATCTTGAATTTTTGGATTTGCAGAAACTTTTATGCTGACTTATCAAATTCTCCAATAAGCTTTGATTATGCATATCTAAGTAAAGTTGATTTAGAAACCAAAACAGAACTATTAAGTAAATACTATTACGAAAAAATTGCTATAAATCAAATTTTAGAAGATAAGAAAATGGAGCATCAAAAACAAATAAAGCGCTGGGATTTTTCCCATATCCCACACAGATTCTTACAGGCAATTATCAATATATTTAATATGTTACTCCCTTACACTATACTATTAGTATTTTTATATCTTATATATAAGTATCTATTTTAAAATTTGGTAACAAGCAACATTAATGAAGCTCGTTACCATGTTATTACATTTCAGTAACTTTTGTTGCAGTCACGCCACTCAAGGCTGGTAAATCATAACGAAAATCTGCTGGTCTACTTGCTTTCCCATACCAACGGAATTCCTGAAAATCAGCATCATTGTATAGGGCATACGACACGGCATTACTCTGATTACCACCAATGCAAACCAATTTGCCAGTCTTACTATCACGCCCTGCTACAAAGCAAACGTGACCACCTCCACTTCGGGTTTTAATAGCAACACAGCCATATCAGGATTGTTGAATTATGTTGTTTTCCAACAATTTCACGTAAACCAATATGTTTTTTGGCTTCAACCATCCAATCTAAATCATTTTTATTTATAACTGATGCTGAGATAAGCGTATTAACACTTGATAAGTTTAATTGTGGTTCATGTAATTCTGGCTGTTTCTTCAAGCGCGCCAAAATCATTGCCACACCAACAAAAGCACCAACATATTCTTTCCAATTTTCAGGAATAGAATTTTTAAAATCTTCTGGAATTAAATTCCACACAGTTAAAAAATGCTCAGAGAATAAACTTAAAGCAAAAAAAATGGCGCTTAATGCGCCAATTTGTACAGATTTAAGTTTGTATGACTGTTTCCAGTTATCGATTAATTTCATTGTCTACCTTCTTTTCAATTAAATTACTCACAAAATGAGTTCCCATATAGCCAATACATGAGGCTAATCCTACCGCGACAATTTGAGGAATATTAAACCACTCAAGGAAAGTCCATACGCCAACTGCAAAGAGACCACACATGATTGACTCTGCAAAATCCCCCTTACCAGCTTTCTTTTTTGTTCGTAAATAAGCCATAACGAACCCCATAAAAAATGAAGTAACTGCCGTCCCAAAAGTACCAATTAACTCTTGGACCCATTTCCAAAATTCCATGCCACCCCCTGATTTGGGCAATAAAAAACACCCTTTCGGGTGCTTGTAGTCATATAAGTTACGTTTCAGTTGTTGCTTGTGTTATACGTGTAGAATAATTCCAAGCTGTTTCTTTCCATACATCACGCGCTGCAACTCTCACATAATATGTAGTAGTTGATTGAAGTTTATTTATAGTGCAAGCATTCTCAGTACCCGTCCAACTTGCCGTCATTATTTCAGGATCAAAATTGGCATTTGTACTTACCCAAACCTGATAGTCTTTTAGATCTGGTGCTTCACTTGGAATCCATGTGACTGTGATCGAATCCTTGGTAGACGATGTATAAACATTTAACAATTGGCTTGGAATTGGATTGCTTATGTTTAACTCAGCAAAGGAACTTATCACTTCTCCATTTTTACTTGCAACACGAATTGTATATGAACGCTGTACACCATCTATTTTAGCCTCCTCCATTGAGTAGCTATAATCAGTGTTCGTCGTATCTACAGTTCTAAGTAATGTACCACCAGACAAGATTTGGACAATATAACCAGAAGCGCCTGCAGTATTTTGCCATTGAACTTTAAAACTTGTCCCAACAAATGTCGACTGCAAAGATAAACCTTTAACACCTGAAGGTGTCCCACCACTAATTGTATGGCTGTAAGCTGTAACTTCATCTAAAGATTGCTCTTTTTGTTCAAGACCATTAAAACTAGTAAATTTTAAGTATGCCTGTTTACCAATAAGGTTTTGATTAAATTCATATTCAAAAATAGCTCGATCGATACGCACAAATGGTTCACCAGCTAAATGATACTGAGCATTAGTAAATCTGCCACGATGTAAACCACTTAATGTATATAACCCAGAACCATTTAATGTAGCTTCTTCATAATTAAAGTATTCATCACCCACTTTACACAAAGTTGCATCAATTTGAGCTTCCGCAGCGGTACCACTAAATATTTGACTGGAAGTATTCAACTGGACTTGTAGAGCAGTATCACTTTGATTAATGCCTGTTGTTAATGCTCCATATCGAGCTGAACCATATATGGTACCAATTCGTTCATAAGTTGTATTGTCGAGGCTTACCCAAACATTACAACCACCCCAATTGCTGCCACCTGAGGCTGCTACCCAAATTTGATTTAATCCATTGGTTAAATCTAAAGGAGGCTCAAAAATTACAGGTGCATTTACATTACCTGGTTCTTCATTTCCACCTTGATACCCATTGGATGACTGCAGATCATACTCAACTGCGGATCTTGAACCGATTGCCAACTCCTCTGCAGTAATTGTCAGCATGCCGTCTTCATCTTCTTCAACACGTGTAATGCGCACTAAGAATTTATCTAAACCTAGTGATTCATCTGTGATTGTTACAATATCCATCGGTTCTAACCGACAGTACTTCCAGCCAAGATTAAATTCATACTCATTACGAACATATAAAAGCCGTTGCAAACGTAACTGAACTGCATGCCGTGCGATTTTTGGCTCACAAAACATTTCCAATTTAACCGGATCTTCGGTGCGTAGACCGTACATTTCAATGTTTGCTTGGTCTTTCGCCTCTACAGTTTCAGTATTATATTGATTGAAGCGATTTACATATTCAATCTGAGTGTGGTTGAAAGCATCCGTATCACGACTACGGCGAACACGTACCGGTTCATCTTCACCAATAAAATCATCATCAGTTAAATGATATACAGGTTCTAAATTAGGTGTGAATATATGGCCATTACCAGAAATAGCAGAATCTCCGAATGATTTAATTTTTAAACCATCTGGACTTGGTACCACCGCACAATTAACAGCTTCAACAACTTCATTAATAATTTCATGTGCTTCACGTTGCTCCGTTAAAGCTGGACTAATGAGCAAATTAGCCGCAGCGCAGTAGGTCCTGAACTCTGATAGATCATGCATATTCAAATATGGCGATGCGCCATAGCGGGGATTCGTAATTAAATCCTCTATCACATCTGCTGGATTCGCATCATGAATCATATCTGAAAAAGTAATATCACTAATGACTTCAAAGTTATGATTTGCAAGGCTAGCGCTACCTCCTAATTCATAATTTGCACACGCTACATATCCAAGGAAAGGATAGTTTATGGCTTCATCGGGATGTTTGCTCTGCAAATATCCCCAAATAGGATTTCCATCACCATTAAAAAGTTCAAAGCCAATCTGATCAATAGGCGTTAATTGGACTCCATTTTCAGTTTTGGTAACAATTTGCTCTTTATCACGCCAAATGATGCCAATTGATCTAATTTTGTTTTCACAAAGTCCAAGCATTAAGGAAGCATAATATGTGAAAGTGGTATTTTTAGTTTTTGAGCTACCCCCTTTCCCACCTGACTTTGTTGTTGTGGTTTTAGCGATGGAATGAAAATCACCATACCAAAACATATTTGCAGCCATACGATTTTTACCGTAAACCAAAGGCTGACAAAGCCCATAAGCAGATTGCTGTACACGCATTGAATTAATACGTGTATCAGATGTACTCATGGTAGAACCACCAAATAATCCACCCATATTATTCTTTTAGCCTCTTCATACGATAAAAGCCCGCAACACGGCGGGCTAAACTTCCTTTTGTACCATCTTGAATGACAACGCCAATACCAAGATAAGAGTGGATTATTGTTGGCCATTCAACAACAATGGCACCATGACTTACGCATTTACCAATTTTATAAAGAACTATGTCACCTGGTTGTGGTTCATCAACTTCAAAACACACACTTTTGATATGTTCTAAATACCGCTCTCCCATCTGGTGCATATGCCAATCAGGTGGGTAAGGTCGTGGATCTAAGTGGTCCATCAGTCCTACTTTTTCATACACTTCACAGATCAGCGTTCCACAGTCTACACCAACACCTTTTACACGACCCTGATGATGGTATGGGGTACCAAGCCAAGTCATCGCTTCGTCAATAGCCGCTATATTTTTAGATAACATTAGCTAACCATCCTGCAACAACTTCAGCATATTGGTCACGACCAACTTGATCGTAATGCACCCAATCATTAATCGTCCCAACTTGAACATCACTATCTACTGATAATGCTTGGTTATTTACTATTGGATACCCCATATCCCTGTTCATATGCATATAAACCGGAATAACTTCTAGATTTGAATGTGATGATTTAAGTTCATCGACTTTTTTTAAACACAATTCAATCCAAGTTGCAGTATCAGCACAAAACGTATTAAATCCGTTTTCAGTTGCTGACCATGCGGGACAAGGTACTATTCCAATGGGAACATTAGGCAAAACCTTATGAATTTGCTTTACCATAATTTCCAAACCAAGCTGCATAAAGCGCATTACTTCATCACGAGAATAAGCACTGCGATCAAGATTTATGTCATTAGTAGAAAGCGCAATTGTAATAAAATCAGGCGTTGCAACGTTATGCTGAGTCTTATACCAGTCAAAATCGAAAATGTAGAAATTTCCAGTTTTATCGGTATCTTCAGCATATGACAGTTCTTTTTGAGCACCAGTAAAGCGGAAACACCATGTCGGATGATCTGTTTTATCTTGAGTTGTCGCTAATTTTAAAAACGGATTTTCAAATTTAGCTGTACGAGTTTTTCCACCCTCACTTCGAGTATGAATGATGCCGCCTGATTCATTGTCTTTCCCAATAAATTCTCGATAATTCCACCATCCGCGCCCCTCGCTAGGCACTTCATTCGGGCTTTCAGTAGACCAAAAAGTCCCGACTGGTGTGACAGTGGCTCCCAAGCTTTCAAGCTTATTTTTAAGTGTCGATGGTGTCCCTACTTGCGTTAATGAATCGCCAAAACACAACATATTGAAGTTTCGATTTAGCTTAGATTGTGGCGCTTTACTTACTGCAATATTTTTCCAAAAACGCTTATCAGCTACACTTGCATGCGCGTAAACGAATTGAATCGTATTTGATAAATCTTGAGGATTCAGAATAGTTTGCTGTAAAACAGGTACATAACGCTTGATTGTTTCAACGTGATTTGTATCAATCCAAGTGCGAACTTTTTCTAAACCCTTTCTTGGATTTGAAAAGACTGAATCTTTGTAAAGCGGTAATGCTCTGTTTTCAATAAAAAAAAGCTTATTTGGCAATAAAGCTCTTTGATTTAATTCATTAAAATCAGCTGAATCATTACTATCATCAACTATAGATCCGCTTACATTCACGATTGTGATTTTATTTTTAAAGTCACCAAAACCATAGAATTTATAGTTGTAAACGTATCCAAGCAATACTTCTTGATTTCCCAAATTTTGAGGTCTTGTCTGTGACAAATTAAATTTTAAATCACTGATTATTAAAGATAAATATCGAACGTAGGCAGGGTTGAGTACGTCAAAAATTGCATTTTTTGAAGAGTCAATTGAGATAAATCCGCCATTACAGAACAAAAATCCAGAATGTAAAATTTCAAGCTTGGCTGTACTAAAATCAATTTTTAATCTTAGATCATCAGACATAAAAGCAGGTTCGGAAGATAAATGACGACTATCAACTTTCCCAGAAATTTTAAAACTCTGAGTACCTTCTTGCAGAAATGCATTATTTAGCGAAGTTGTAAAAATATAATCTCCAACAACTTTTGCAATTACAATATGAGATGGCGATAAAACATCAGTATCAGTCAACGCTTTAACTTCATTTGTGGTTTTATCATAAACAATTGCTGTTAGATCACCAGAATAGCTAATATCAGCAACCAGCCAACCTCTATATTCTGATGAATATAAAGTAAAAGTACCTGAAATTTTTTTATTTTCTTTATTTATTAAAAGTGCTCCACCTACAATCTCACCATCTGCAGCATATTTTAGGTCAGCAATACTACCTTTATATGTTTCAATCCCATTAGCGATGATAGTTGGTTGCTTTGGACCGTTTGAAAAAGTCATCCATTTCCGTTGCCATAAAACACCGAGTAATAAATATTCCGATGAGTTTTTTTCTAAGCTATTAAAAATTTTAAACTGCTTGGTTTGCTTATTTATACAAATTTTACGCAAACCCAAAGGATATTCTTCGTCTTCTGGCTCTAAAACTAGACTTTGTCCGACTGGAATACCATCAATATAAACAGAACCGTTTGCTACAAGCCCCCCACCACCATTTAGTCTATTATTTATAAAATCAATTACAATATTTGTATCAATAACTAAATTTTGATTTGCAACTTCTAGATCGAGTGTCTCTATTAGTTGAGCATATGCTTGTTTGAATTGACTCTCAGTCACAGTGGTGCCGATGAATTTTTCAATTTCTGGAATTGACATGAGCTTAGCCTCATTAAAAAACCCAGCAAAGCTGGGTCATGTATATAACTATTAAACTGAAGTTTCAGGTACTGGTATGAAAGGAGAACCGCGAAACATGGCTTTGTTGTTAAATCTGTTCACACAGGTTTCAAGTCGTTTATCGCACCCTGGATAAACTTTGATGCGCTCTCCTGTTTCTGGTACAGAGAGCAAAGGCAATGTAAGCAGTAAAGTGCCAGTCTCATGTAATCGAATTGTTCTCTTTAGACCAGCATTTTCACCGTCTAGAAACTCCACCACACCTTGTGTGAACCAACCTTGTGGCTGAGTGACATTACACAATATTCTTGATTGAGTACTGTTTGCATCTATTACAGTACTTACAGCATGTGCACTTCTATTTAAGCCACAAGCACTATCGAACAGCGTATTGGAACAACTTGGTTGATATAAATTACGTGGCATTTGCACACTTAAATCATCTAGATCAGAGGCAACATTAAAATGAATTACATTGCGATCAAATTCAGGCTCAATAATCCGCCCTTCAAACAATAATAATGCCTCTGCACTCGTATCGGTTGGTGTATTGATATCCATAAAAATACGCTCTAATTTAAATCGTGCACCATCCATTTGACCATTGTGAAACGCTTGGGCAACCGGGATTAAATTAAACTTATTTTCATCTGTAGATTCGATTGATACGGATAAGTTATCAACTTCAACACCCAACGATAGATTAAACCCCTCACGGCTAATGATAGGACCATCTGCAAAATAGGTATTGCCAACTACATTTAGATCATAATCGTAATTTGTGAAACGATGTATTTGATTTTGGACAGTTGTAATTGTGTATAGATCAGCCATAAGAAACTGATCTGCATCCAATAAAGCGATTAACTTATCTGAAGCTGCTCTCATATTTTCTTTCCTAATGATCCAACCATCTCAACCTTGGATGCTTTCCAAAGTTTTGACAAGAAATTTGTATATTGCTGTTCATCATCTTTGAAACGACAACGATAAAAATAAGTGCCTGATACAGAAATTTTTTGTCCCTCGTCCAAAGGCTCTGAAAGCACAAATTTTCCGTCTTTTGTAATTCCGACTGTATCAGCACTCCACATGGGCTTTTGATCAGCTGAAGCCCACATTGTTTTTGATTCAACCTGATTCCACATATCAGGATTCGATGGCTGCGTAGATTCGAGAGTATTTCCTACAGCAACTTGGCTAGAACCCTGAGTTTTATATAGTTGAAAAGTCGTCGAAGCACCATCACCTACAAACGTGCAATTAAATTCATTATCATCAGGTGCTTTATATAGAAATGAATCAAAAGCACCACGGCGAGCCTCGAAAAAGCTTTGTAAAATCTGCAATTCTTTACGACCTTTGTTTTCACGCAGAAAAGCATAAGACATTGTAAATTCATACTTTGGCACAGCTTGATAACTTGCTCGAAGCTCACGACCATTGACAGAGGTCATAATTTTGGTATTAAAAATGGGAGTCTTTGTAAGCTCCCATTCTAGTCCTGGTAATTCAGGAAATAATTCATCTGACATGTAAACTCCTTATTTGCCAAAATTACGGTTATACCCTTTCAATCCACCAGCCAATTCACGACCATGTTTGCGCATAAACCGCTTAATGTCTTTAGAATCCCATGCTTGAATATTGACCTGTGGCATCGCACCCATATCACCTGCATAAGCGGGCTGCTGAGCCATAGAGCCATCACCCATGACAGATTTACCCAATGCACGTATGGTATTGGCATGTTGTTTAGGTAAAACCATCTCTTCCTCATGTAGTTGGGTCATAGGATTTACACCTGAAGGAATATCGTAACCTCCTCGAGCAGATGCAACCTTGCCAACAATCGCCGACACTCCAGCGAATGCGGCAATACCTGCTGCAACACCCAATGCAGGTCCAACAATTGGAATTGCTGAAAGTGCCGCCCAAGCTGCTGCCATAGCTTCCCATGCCGACATCATGATGGATTTGATAACTTCCATGAGTTTTAAGCCTAATCGAGCAAATACACCTGTAGAAGTTGCTGCGGTTTTCATACCCTCACCAGCAACTACAGCTGTAGTTTGAGCTGCTTGACCAGACACTTCTGCCGCAGTTTCAGCCTTTATAAATCCGAACTTCAAAGCTAACCGTCGCGCTAAACCGATTCCATACTCTTTTAAAGGTGCTGTAACGGTCTTTTGAATAAACTCCATTGCAAGCTCTGAAAATACAGCATTCATAGCATTACGCCATGTTAAAGTGCCATTCATCATGGCTTGCATGCCCTGATCCCAGAGGTTTGACATTCTTGAAGTCAAGCCACCAAACTTCTTCTCAAAGTCTTTCATTTGAGCATCACTTATTAGATTTGGTGCTCCAATGTCATTAACTGCTTTTTGATTGTCTAATTCAGCTATATTATTGCTGATTGTTGCTTGCCCTGCTCCCTTGCCTGATATTGACGATTGTTGGTTCTCTAGATCCAATCGAGCCAGCAACCCATCACGCTTAATCTGGTAAAGCTGATCTTCTAATTGTTTTTCAAGTTGAACTTTTTCAACATTAGAAATACGACCTGCATCTAAAGCAGCTTGAATACGAGCCTTTTCTTGCTCATAAATCCGCTGCGCCTGATCTTGTTTGGATTGAATTTCTTGTTCATAAATAGCTTTGATTTTTTCAAAGGCTTCTAAATTCAAAGCAACGATTTTATCTTGCGATTCTTTCTCGGCTTTTTCTTTGAAGGTTTTTTTATCTGCACTATTTAGCGTTGATTTTTCGATTCGATCCAGTTCTTTGGTTAATTCAAGCTGAACCTTTTCCTGCTCTGAAGCATATTTGTATTTCAGATCAAGACGCTCTTTTTCAGCCTTTTCCGCATTTCTTGTCTGCTCTTCAAGGTAACGTTCATACTGGGAATCTGAACTGGATTTCTTACTTCCTTTAACCTTGTCATTTTTAACCAAAGCTAGATACTTATCAGCATCAGCTTGAGAATTAAAACTGACATGAATATGTCCACCTGTTGCGCGTTTAGATGGATTCTTATACTCATCAAGAACTTGGGCGTTGACTCCATTCTTACCAAGCATAGACCGCAAATCAGACGTGACTTGACCACTTTTACTTGAATCCTGTAAGCCAAAATCAAGTGCTAGACCTTGATTATGTTTACTTGATGTACCCTTGTGATACATATCATTAAAGGCGGTAAATTTAGTAATTTGAAACTTATCCTGAATTGCTCCTGCTAAATCCAAAACCCCTTGGTGTGCTTTACCTCCAGCATAAGCTTCAGGGCTTTTAATACGAAGATCAGAATAAGTGGTAGGTTCATATTTAGATTTCTTTCCACCTGCAGATTTTTTATCGTCTTTAGTACCGGTTCCAACGCCACGGTTAGGGTCAAACGTTTTAAGCTGATTTACACTTGCCTGTTGTTTTGGGTCTTTTGGGTCGGGTAAAAATAGGTTTTTAAGTCGCTGTCCACCATTCATTGAGCTATTAACAATCGTTGAACCAGCTTGTGAAATTGCATCAGCAGATTTTAATGCACCAGTACTCCAGTCTTGTTTAAACTGATTTGCACGTTGTCCCATTTTATTGGTGTAGCGTTCGGTAATACCATCGAGTTCACTCAGACCTTGTTCAAGCGCAGCTTTAGCACCTGAGAAGTTAAAACTTAAAACGTTAGAAACTATATTTCCAAAAGTTTTAAACTTTGTACTTAAAATATCCAACCCGAACTGGATGGTATCCCTAAAGCCACCAAATACATTAAGTACCGCTGATATAGTAATGGAAATTGCTTGGCAGACAGTAACAATCACAGCGCGAATTGCAGCAAAGGCAATCTGAATACCAACCTTCAAACCTACAGCAACTGCTGCAAATCCCTTCAAAGCACCTGAAACCATATCCATGAATGTAACCTGTTGAACAGATCCATCACCAATGTCTTGGGTTAAATCACTCCAAATACCACCAATAGTGGAAAAAATATCTGAGCAAATTTCAAATAAACTCTCAAATATTGTGATTATTGCAGTGATTGAGTTATCTATCCCTTGCTTTGATTTGGCAGCAAAGCTTAGAAAATCGTTTGCAAGCTTTGTTAAGCTCGGTGCTGCCTTTGCTGCAATACGATTCATTACTCCGTCAAATGTTGACTGAATTAATCCTAATGCAGAATTAAACTCTTTAGTTTTAGCTATGGATTCTTGATCCATAATGACACCAAGATTTTGAGCTTGTGTAGACAACTCCTTTAATTTTTTTGCATTATCTTCTAGCAATGGTGATAACAGTGTTGAATCATTTGCTAGGGCTTCCATCCGATATGTAACTTCAGCTTGAGATAATCCAGCTTTTTGCAATGCATCGTAGTACTTACCTAAAATTTGTGGTCCAGATAAGCCTTGAAACTCTTTTGCAGTCATCCCCACTTTTGGCGCTATTTTTTCAAAGAATTCCGCCATCTCTCCACCACCAGTCATCATGAACTCACCGAACTTATCGTTCACGTCTTTCATGATGTCAGATAGCTTATCTTGTTGAACCATTACACTTTTTGAAGCAAACGCCCACTCTTGAAACTCTATGGTAGTGGAGTTGGCAAGGCGTGCTTGGTTTTCTAATTCTTTTGATGCTTGTCCAACTTTTGATGTTAATGATACTAATCCTGCAACAGCAGCTCCTACCGCAGCTGTTATACCCAATCCCACAGTAGCGAAACTTTTTGTTAAATTACCACTTATCGCACGTCCAGCATCTTCAAATTTAGATTGAACATGATTTGAAGCATCTGCAAGTTTTGATTTAACACTTGAAAAATCAGGATTAATTGTTAAGCCATCCCCAGCTTGCTTCATTTTTTTAACAGATTTTTCAACTGTTTCTTCAGCATCTTTCATCACTCGCTTTACACCTGTTGTGTCAGGTGTGAAAACAACTTTTTTCCCAGTTTCCTCAATATTCTTTGCAGATTTATCTACAATCTTTTCTGACTCTTTCATGCCTTCAGATAATTTATCCGTAGAGGCTGTGATTTTTACTTCAACTTCGTTAGCCATTACTTTTCCTTAGGCATAAAAAAACCACTCTTTCGAGTGGTTTAAAATTAATTTTAAATTATTTAGTTTGTGGGGTTACATCATTTGCTACCAAGGCTCTAGCTTCCTTCATTGCTGCTTTGAAATCCTGCCTCAATGAGGCGACTTCTGATTTCGTCAATGCTGTTGGGTTTTTTGAAGTGCCCAAGCTCGCCTTGCGTGAGGTATTCGATCGGGAATCCAAATTCATTTTGCCACCACTCAGGAAGTTCAGGATGCTTATTTCTAACATGATTCAAAGTTTTTTCTAAAGGTACAAGATCAATATCTTGATAACCTGTTAGAGTAGCTCCTAGTATAACCTTTCCACCATTAGATTCAATATGCCCCTTTAATGCAGCCAATGTTCCGCCCATCGAAACGGTATCATCCAATATTACATAGTTCCTACCAGCCTCTACATAACCATCAAACATTGGTTGGCGGACTATCCTCTCATACGCACTAGCGTTAGTATGATTTGCCTTGACTGTTTGAACAATATCATCTGCAACTTCAAAACCTAAATGACCACTTAATATTTCAGCAAAAACAGCAGGGATTCTATTTTTTCCTAAATGTTCTTGCGCCAATACAGGTGCTAATATAGGTTTTCTATTAAATAGATCAATACCAAATTCAAATATATCCTCATCTTTTAAAACATAATTGATTAAAAGATCATATGCGGAAACTACATTTCCACCTTTTGCCTCAAGATATAGTTTTTCAGATGCCTTGCGCAATGTTCCTGATGGATAAAACACTTTTACTTTTGGAAAATCATTCCAAGGAGTTCTTATAAATTTATTGAACATAAGTGAATGCTAATAATTTCCAAATCAATATTTTACAGTATTTAAATAAAAAAATGTTTTGATTCAACTCACTGATAAATTAAAACTACTACATTAAATATTTAATTTAGGGCGACCGAAATCACCCTTGTTGAAATGCATTTAATACTTCTTCTAAATCATCTTCATCATCATCTTGGGGCTGTGAATTATCTTCAATCCCCATAAATGCCTCTAAAATTCGACAAAGGCGCTGAACGCCGACATCAGCGGGAGGAAACTTTGTGTGATACTCATTCAATGCTTTGATTCTAGGCAAATCCATATGATTACGGATGTAATCGTATTCCTTGCCCGTAGTCATCATTAAATGAGTATAAAGCTCCTCCCAGTCTATTCCCCCGATCCACCTTCTTGGGCTTCTTTATTTTTTAGTCCTGATACTGCCATAACAGCACCCATCACCTCTTCCAGCTGATCCATGTAAATCAAGTCCGCAACATCATCACGACTGATTTCAGGATAATTACGCTTCAAAGATTTATGTGCAACATCGATCACTGTACCCACATCATTTGGCTGAAAGCCTTGTAGTGCTGGTAAAAGCTTTTCAACTGCACCAAGTGACAACGGCGCAAAAACAAAAGGATGACCATCAATTTGAATCATGGTACCGCGTGGATTTTCAATTTCTTTAAATTGCATTGATGATTACTCCGAAGTGTTCCAAGAAAATACGCGATTAAGATTATCTGCCATCGGTTGAAATTCGAATTCTGGAAGATCGTAATCATCCTGTTTAGAGCTAAATCCAAGTTTGTTACTGGTACAACGGAAAAACTCCATGCCCATGAACTTACCTTTATATTCACGCTGTAGGTTCACTGAAAATTCAGGTGTGTAACCCATATCAAGGTTATTGACTAAGCCTGACTTTGCACCTGCCACTGTTGCGGAATATTTAAAGCTAATAAATACAACTTTACCTACATCAGCAGTGGCAAATGTATATGCGCCAGTCGCTTCATCTACACTGTATTGCCCTGCAACTGGTGCTGTAGTAACACGTGTTAATGGGATGGCTTTGGCATCGGTCACACCAAGGTTTTTAACATAGGTGCCTGCATTTGGTACCACAGGTGTAACTGTACCGCCTGTTGCAATTTTTTCACCGTTGATGGTTTGAGTGACCACTTCCAGTCCACCATCTGCAATCACACCACCAAAGAAGATTGAATTGAGTAATGCGCCACTGATACGTCCAATAGTCGCTTTACACTTAATTGAACCTTTTCCACGCGCTGCATCTACAGCAAACTGTCCACGTCCGAATAATTCTTTCATATCGTATGAAATATCAACGGAAGTGTTTTGCATTACTCCAACTTCAACAGGTGTGGGATTGTTTATAGGTTGTCCATAAACATCTAAAATAGGTGTAGCAAAAATTTTGCCCGCACCAAATAAATATTGAGCCATTTATTTTGACCTCTTTAAAATGACAAAACCGCCATTTAGGCGGTCATAATTTAGGTTAATTGTTTAATTGGTTGTTAATATTTGGACAGGAATAATCGCAATCCCTTGTCCATCCAGCATTCCGTCTACACCCTCATAAACCTCAATTGTTCCATCAATCCAACAATGCTCAACCAAGCCATTTAAGGTTTGATATTCACATATCTCTGGAAAATCAGGCTTAATGGCTTCACGAACAGCATCAACAAAGATATTTATTTGTGTTGAAATTGCTTTAACTGGATCAGCTTCGTACACATATAAATACAAGTCAGCACTTAAAATAATCTTAGCGTTCAATCCCTTTACAGGATTTTCAGCTTGATTCCCTTGTGTAACAAACAATGCTGGACGTTGGTCATTATTTACATGGTTGAAATGTTTTAAACGCCGACTAACTGAAACCATTCCTTGAACATTTGAAAGCCGATCAAATAAGGCTTGGTAAATAATTTCACTATCCATTCAAACCTCGCTCAATCGCCTTGTCGATATCTTTGGGCACAATTTTGGCAATTTCATCCAGTGAATCACGCATGAACCGCTTCTCTTTAACATTTACATTGCGACTATGTGCTTTGACAAGAACATCACGTGGGGTGATAGGTCTACCAAAGGCTTGCTTGATATGTCGCATGTGTTCTTTTATACCAATAGATCCAGATAAGCCAAACTCATGGATAAATGCGTATTTAACATGCGCGCCACCCGCTGAGACAATCCCTTCAATCACACCACCAGATTCTTCAACTTTTGAGGCAAGTGAACCACGTAACCGACCAGATTGAACATTCAACCTCTGACCGCTTAGCATGTCTTCTTGCACCATCCTTTGAAGTTTTAAAGTTAATGCTGTGATTGTTCGACGTATTTCAACCTTGACGCGATTATTTTCTTCATTGAGTTGAATGTGAACATCTACAGAATCAACCATAAGTCACCTATTTAGCAGTAACCGCTACAGCTTTTTTAGGTTCTTCAACATAACGAGAGAATTGCAAAGGCTGTAAAGCAAAATAGATATCTTCATTAGATGAAACAATACCGTTTTTCACTTCATAATTTACACCTGAAATCGTAAGAGATTCAGCTTTCCATGTCTCAGGTGCTTGATATTTAAATGACATACCTTTCTCCTAAATAACAAAAGCACCAACACTCAAACTATTAGGATTGGTGCCTTTGTCATCAATCGGGATTGAATTTTTTAATGCCAAATAGCGTTGGCCATAAATGCTTTGGTCATAGAATGTTTCTTTAGATGATCGAGCATAACTCACACTCTGACCAGCGATAGACATACTCGAAGCATTTGAAATAGCTGTGCCATTTGGGTTGGTTTTTTGAACTTTCAGAATATGTGCTGCATATAAACCTACAGCACGCTCTTTCAGCTTCCCGAATTCAATAACAGACACAACAAGTTCAGCTTCTTCTAAAACTTCTGTTATCTCAGTGTCACTTGAATTATAAAGTTGGGAATCTGATTTAAATTTTTCCCGAAACGTCTGCGGATCCATAGCCCACCTTTATTCTTTGGCTTGGGTTAATTTAGCCTGAAGTTGCTCAAGCGTTTCGTCATCAGCGAAAGTTATACCAAGTTCGGTTAATTCAGCCTGAACTGTGGCTAATTCTGCTTCACCAGCCGCTTTCGCTGCATCGGATGCCGCACCTTCAGTCTTTCCTTTGCCAGATGTTTTACCTGCACCTTTGCCAGTTGCTTTTACCACAGCATCTTCAGCAATTTCGGTAACAGTTAAATCACCTGAATCGATCAGATGTTTAGCAAACTTATTTTTAGATAATGCTTTATGTACATCTTCATCAACAGAAGTCGGCACACCAGTAGGTAAAACAGCAAGCCCAGAAAAAACAAAAGCGGCTTGTAAGCCGCTATATAAATATGAATATTTCATAGTGATTTAAACCTTATGCATGATCCAAATAGCGAAGCGAATCAACACGCTTCAACCAAACACCCTGATATTTATAATGACCAGGTACTTTGATATCCAAACCTGCAGGTTGAGCAGCCAAGAAAGAAACATCATCACATTTCATTTGAATACATGATGGATCACGGCGGTAAATCACTGATCGATCTGCGCCAGCGGTACCTTTACCATTTGAACGCCCTAAACCACGAATCGTTAATGTCTTACCTTGTGTGGTAAAAATATTATTTTCTTCGATATATTTAAGAAATGTCTTACCACCTGAATCAGGTACCACACGTGTTGATAAATGCATATATTGGTTTGATGCCATGAGATATGTGTCAGGCTGTACCGATACATCACCATCAAATAGGTTTTCGGAATCAGAAAGGCTGGCATTAAAATCACCAAGAATCTGTTCAATTGTGGCTGTTGCCCAATTATGCTGACCAGTAACAACCGTTACACCTGTCTGATCCAAGAAGCCTTTAACACCAGTTTTGCTATTGCCGTACCATGCAACTTGGCTTAAATGCTTTTCTGCTGCCAAACGTGCTGACTGAACTTTATCGGCTTCTAAGGTCATACCAAGTTTTTGAGCAGCTTCAAGCTCCATAATTGAATATTGATAACCGATCGTACCAACCTTAATTGGCAATGCAACTGTGTCATATTCAACTTCAGCCAATGGGATATCATTGCCAGTACCTGCATAGTCTTTACCGATACCAACGCCCCATTTACGTGAAAGCACCTCACCACCACCAAAGACACCGTTTACAGGCATTACTGGAATATACTTGGCATAGTCCATGACCTGCTCAAGTTGCGGTGTGATTTCGTTTTGTTCTTCAATTTTGACAAAAAGCTGTGCCAATGCATCAAAGTTAAATGCATCACCAATAGCAGCTTGAACAATTTGAGCTACGGGAGTCAATCGTAGCTTCATCTGAGCGAGTTTACTCATAATTTGTTATGCCCCACGTAAACGTACAACAGCCAAACCTTGTGCATTGGAAATCGTCTCCCATGATGCATTAGGCAATTGAGTACCATCTGTAGCAGATGGTGATAAGGAACCTAACGGCGCATCAGTTGTACCGTTGGCGGTTTTGACATAAACATTTGCTGTAATGTCTGTTACAGGTGTTGTGGCTTTTACCCAAAGTGATCCAATTGTCATGGTTGGTACCATGTCAGTGGCTTGGTATGCTTCCTTACCAGCTGAATTCTTCCCAGACTTACCAACACCATGGCGAATAATTACCCCATATTTTTTATTGGTTGCATCTGTCACATTGGAAACTGATTTACCATCAGTATTAATAATGACCACATCACCATCATTGGCCACACCAGCACCCGAAAACGGTAAAGACAAAATATCTTCTGGACCATTTAAACGAGCTTTCATACCAGGTGCAGCATCATATTGTTGAACCATGATGTTCCTTCCTTAAATTGTTTTATATGCAGTCGCTTTGCTATAGCCCTGCTCTTGTTTACCCAAGTTTGGATCCTGATCCCCAACTTTTTGTTGTTGCTGGAAATTAAGAGCATCACCCACTGGATTTGATGGGTTAGTACCTTTTACGGCTGATAAGGCACGGAATACCATATCAACCTGTTCAGGCTTTGCATCACCTACAGTTACACCACCTAGAACCGCTGTCACAAGGCTGTCACCTGTTTTTGATGCAATCACATCACGTTTGATCTGTTCGCATGTACAACCATCAGTTTTGACCGTCGGCAATAATGCTTTAGCATCAGCAATGACCGAAGCACGCTCAGCTGCTGCTTGTTCTAGTTTTTCAGGTGTCATTTGATTTTTTTCCAAATCACCGACTTTCTGTTCAAGTGTTGCTTTGTCTGTATGTAATTGATCAACGACCGCTTGTACTGCAGGTAATTCATCACCGATAGAAAATTGCTTATCGCCCACTTTTAATTTGGCCGCTTTTAAATTTTCCAATTGTTGTTTTTGGATGTTTAAGGCATCCGCTAAAGGCTTGTTATCACCGATATCGAAGCGGATACCATTTACTTCTACTTCCATTATTTTCCCCTTTGGGCTTGGTTTTTGGTCACCGATGCGACAATCACCACCACAGCGACCGTATTTCACCAGTGCCACATGATTGCCAATAAAATTAATAAACTTCGCTTGGTACGGCGTGCCATCAGGTGCAGTACCATTTTCTAAAACAAGAAGTGCTGCGTAACCAAGCGACATTTCAATGCGCTCATTGCTTTGGATCAGATCGATACTAACCTTATCCTTAATAAGCAAATCCCCCACCAAATAATCACCCTCTTGGCGCACGTTCTCACAATAGCCAATGTGATAATCTTTCCAGTTAGAGGCGTTAATCTCATTCTTAGGTGGGTGATAGTCAGTAGCATCCACACCATTAAAACTTGCAACCGATTCAGGCTTAAAAAGTTCATCTGCAGGTGTATAGACGTTAATGTTTTGGTCAGCCGTGAATCCCTCTAATGATGGGAATTCATAGGCGTAGTACTGCCGTACCTGCGGTGCTTTCGCTAAGCGAACATTAACGCATTTCAAATACCCTTCTTTGGTAAATGAGCGTGATGATTCACTTGGCGCAAAGTCACCAATTTTGAGTTGATATAGGATTTTCATAAATTTTTCTCATAAAAAAACCCACCATAATGGTGGGTTCTATTGATATTTAGCTTTATAAAATTTCGGGATTCCATTTTTCAATCCAACCATCTAACTCTTCTTGGAGATGAGGGATAAAAACTACATTCTTTACTGCAACAAGATTATCAATTTTAACCAAATCTTTATCTGTTGATAAATAAGCAACTAAAACATCAGAAATCTTTGCTCGATCTATATGTGCAGATGAAAGTAATTCAATATTCACCTTATCGATTTTGATCACTCTATTTTTTTCTAATAATTCTGCTGAAAACCCTAAAGCCTTAACTGCATCAATCGCTTTGCCTAACCAAGTATCTGAAAAATTATAAAGAGGAACAATTAATACCAGTCTTTGTTCCTTATCGTCCTCTAAGAGTTGAAATGCTTTTTGCAATCCTAACACAGCCATTTCAAAAGCCTGGCGATCTGTCATTCCTATAGCGTATCGTTGCGTCATTGTCATTTTTCCTGATTTGTTACCTATCTCAATAAATACCCACCAATGTGAACATTATTTCGTTTAACTCCATAAAGATTGATCAATTAACCAACTTTTTAGCACTTCAACTTCATTTAATGCATCTTGTTTTGACAGATAGCTACCATCTTCATTTCTGACACGTGAACTTACAAGTAAAGCATCATTTGATGAGTTCTCCATTTTCTCTAAATCATTCTTCAAAACTTGACGTTTTAAATATTTAAACTCAGCTTCTGTTCCGTTAGATGCAATAACTAAAAAATTATCAGGTGTACTAGAGACTTTAAATAAATTAAAGGTCAAAATAAAATTCTCATCCCCTAATTTCACTGGAATTTCAATACTTGCATTTAAGGGTTGCCATGGAGCTTTAAATGTATTGAAGACTTTATCACTAACTAATACGTGTCCATTAAATGAAAGATATTGAGAACCAGCTGTAGTTAAAAAGTTTTGGTTATTAAACAAATAACCATCTTCCTGCCCTCTAAGCCATTCTAAAATTGCTTTTCTAAGTTGTGATTTCATAATTTTATAAATAAAGAATGATAATTATATTTATTGAGGGTAAATTTTTATATTTCAAGTATCTAAACCAAAATATTTTCATAATTTGGCAACGCCACACAACGACAGCGAATTGGTTCACCAGGATGCCCACCGCTTGGCGGTTCATCCCATCGAAAAGTTTTACCATGCTTATGTTGATGATCTGGACGTACTCGATCATCCTTGGCCGTCTGCCATGTATAAGATTCAACACCTAAAGCCAATTGACGTTGCTTATTGATATTAGAATTAATCTTACCCATCTGATCAGACGCAATTAAGCGCGCCCGATACTCCGTAGTTTTACCTAGCTTATGAATTTCTAAAGCAAGCTCTTCATTGGTTTGTCCAGTCTGCAAAGCATTTAAAACCAAAGCTTCCAATTTATCAGCATACTGCTGCGGTATCGATTTAATTAACGATACATTGGCAGCAATACACTGATCTACAGTGGTTTGAATATCACTTGCTTGGTAGAAAGGCGTTAAGTCCACACCAATTGATGATTTAGTATGATTGGCAATTTGACTATCCACTTCTTGCCTTACATCATTTACAACCTTGGTTGCTAATGGCTTGGATGTTTCGGAAACATATCGAACAATTTTATCCCGAATTTTAGAAAACATTTCAGTGAACCAGCTGTCACCAATGTTTTCGCCAATGGTGGGTAAAACAATCTCCTTGGTCTGTTCTTGGCAATAGTGAGCGATCGCTAAAAGTTGTCTTGTGTAATACAACTCAATACGGCGATTTACCTTGATCGGTTTTAATTTCGCCTTTCTACCGCGTTTACTCTTCTTCGCTTGTTGGAGGAATGGCTTTAGGATTTGAATTGTCTTGTTCATTGTCCGTTTCCACCATCGTTTCCAATAACTTAATGTGATCATCATCAATCACAGAATAAACGCCATCAATTTGCAACTGACGTGCGATTTGTGGCTCGGTCAAAATACCCATATCCAAATAACCTTGATCACGTTCTTTGTTATTTTTCTCAACCTCAGAACGGACTTTGGCATCCAATTGCCACAATGGATTAAAAACCACATTCAAACCTGCAAATTGCCGACCAAATGTAGATTGGCAAATCACAGCTAAAAACTTCATTAATGCTGGCTTTACATCCCATATTTGCTTTGTAGCAATTCCGTCATAATAATTACGAGTGTCATGCTCACCAGTAGCATTTAAACCTGCAGGTGACTGCCCAAATAAAATGGTGTAAGGAATATCCGCTGCACCTGAGGTTTGAATCGAAAATTCGCGCATCATTTCAGGCAAGCCACCGAATGTATAAGATTTAGAGTCGTACTCTTCCTCTTTATCCAAAACCAACATGCCGTTTAAGCCTTTAAGCAAACCCACACTTAAAAAACGCTCAGTCACGGCTTTCATATCTTCCTTGATTTTTTCGACAAGGGTTGGTGTACGGATAATATCGATCTTTGCCTCGTGCACTAAGCTTGCTGCACCACGTTTCACACTCGCATGGTCCAATAAGTCGTTATAAACTTCCTGTAAAATGCTTTGTGGTTCTTCATTCACAACATCTGCATGACAAATTTTGATTAACCGGGTGTGATGTATACGCTGTTCGGGTTTCCCATCATCAAAACGTAATTTGTAAAATTCAGGCTGTTTAAGTAATCCACCGCTTTCTTGTGGCGTTAAATACTTAGTTTTATCTGCCGTGACATATTTCTTTTTAATGACAGTAAAAAACTCTAATCGTCCAATTCCAAGCTTTTTAAGCTCAAATGGTTGATCTAAAGTTTTCCCATCTGCTGTACCTAATAAAACGTAAACAACACCATACAGGCGAGATAGAATCAAACTAGACAGTAATATTTTGTTTAGATTGTATTTGTCACAGGCTTCAATCAGTTTTGCCAAGTCATTGCCTTGAATCCCTTCATAAAACCATCCAGCACGAAGCATGTCGCTTGCTGGGCGATTCACAATTCGACGCGCTAACCAATCCTGATATACCGCTTCAAGTTGATCATCTCCAATATCACGGCGCACAAAATGCCCATGTGATGCTTTATCACGTCCTGTGCCGATATTAGACACAAAATTAGTGTAAGCCCCTGCATCGCCGATAGCGTCAGGCTTATTTTTCTTAGCCATAATTTTTCCTAATCAAATACAGTTGGCTTACTTGCAACAGTGTCATTAATCGCATCAATGGTAGGATCCCACTGATCATCATGATCATGTGTCATATCAGCGGTTAATCCTTCTATCTCTTCTACATAGTTCAATAGCCATGGCGCAGATGCTGGCAACATGACCATGCCATCTTCAAC
This sequence comes from Acinetobacter bereziniae LMG 1003 = CIP 70.12, assembly GCF_000368925.1. GTDB lineage: Bacteria > Pseudomonadota > Gammaproteobacteria > Pseudomonadales > Moraxellaceae > Acinetobacter > Acinetobacter bereziniae. The sequence goes on from NZ_KB849755.1 coordinate 842,545, forward strand.
ATAAAACACTACATCCATTGTGCGTGTGAGTTTATCTATGCTTCGTTGAATGGCTCGGATCGGCAATGTAGTTTGTCGTGAAATGGTTTGAATAAGCGTTGTACCTGAAGCTTTATCTTCAATGGCCATATATCGAAGCTTGCCAATTTCTGTATTGGATTCTTTATACTTATTGATAAATAACTTAGCTTCCTTGATCAGCTCTGGTGCTTCCCACTTACCTCGCTTCACATCAATAATATAAAGTTTACCGTCATGCCCAAGACCACCGCATAAAAATACAGAATAATCATTATGCTCTTTCGTCTTTTGCGCTGTATCAACCCAGATTGCCCGCCATTTAAGAACAGGTAATTTTAGGTAACGTCCAAACCATTCAGCTTTAACCAAATCACCACCCAGTTTTTTAGGTGCTTGCTGATATTGACTGGCAAATGTGTAACGGGAGACAGTGGCTCCGTCTTTATCTTGTCCACCTTGCTCCAACTGCAGTAGAGACTGTAAAGATTCTTTTAATGGCCAATAACTCTGACGACCTTTTTCGTCCCTTTCAAAATCACGCGGGATTTTTCGCTGAATGTTTTCAGGTAGCCGATTTATATAATCATCATCAATCAACGCTGGAATACTGATCTGTTCCCATTCACCAGGAACATTTCCAGTCATCACAAAGTTGGTCGGATCTTCAACATGCAAACGCTGCATGATCAATATGATTGGTGTATCGGAACGCGCTTTACGTGAATTGACCGTATTTAGAATTTTACGGTTTGCTTTGCGTCTTGCAGTTTGGCTAAATGCATCCTCAGGCTTGAGAGGGTCATCAAGAATAATCGCCCCTGTAAATCCCTCATTGGCTAATGTACCAGCACGGCGACCAGTAACCTGACCACCCATTGAAGCTGAATATACATGCCCTGCATCGTAACCATCTACGGTAGTTTTCCAACTTGATTTTGCATCTGTACTAGTGGAAATTTTAACTGGCCATAACCCTTGAAAATCCTCTGACTTTACAATGTTACGTGCTGTTGCTGAAACATCCTCAACCAATGACTGAGAAAATGATAAATATAAAAATCTTGATCGGGCATTTCTAGCAATACCACGGGCAATAAGATTTGTTAAAAGTTCAGTTTTACCACTACCGGGTGGGACATTAATAACTAGGTTCTTAACATTACCAGCTATAACCTCGTCAATCTTGTCAGCAATATATTCATGATGCCAATTGACCGAAAATTTAAACCCCATCCTCGGTAAGAAAAAACGGCGTGTGAAGAACAAATGTTCTCTTTCACAACGCTCCCTTTCCATTTGCATTTCTAGCAAACTAGTATTTACTTTCGAGTTCATCCCACACCTGCTTTATCATTTCAGGTGTTGCCGTTACATATGTGGTATTTTCACTTTGAAGTGGTCCACCGCCCGCACCAGTCAATTCTGTTTTATTGGTGTATTTGCCACCTACATCTTCAGCAGCTTGTTTGAGAATATTTAAAGCAGCTACACGATTCTTAGAATGCTTCTGATATTGATTTTCTAATCGTCGAAGTCGTACAGCCAAATTGGCTATAGGAATACTTTCAGGTTTACCTAAAAACATTTCACGCGTCTTTTCGAAATCTTTCTTCAGTTCTTCACTAAGATTTTCACCTGATCGCTTTGTTGGGTCGTATTTCTCACATTGCTGCTTAGTAACTTTTATTCCGAAATCTTGGTGGACGAGCTCCACAGTTTCTGATGGTGTGTTAAACACAGCAAGTGACCTAACTATATAGAGCTTAACCTCTTTTTTTAGAGCTGCCATAAATCATCATCCGTCCACTAACGTCCACCTAAAATTTCAACTAAAATTCTTTGCTCAATAAGATGAAAATCGAAACACCAATGTTTTGTTGATTCAAATTGGAATAGTTTCTCATATTTAATTTTGAATACATTCAGCGGTTGCTCAAAGTCTTCAAGTGCTTCTATGTATGCTTTTTTTGCCTTAAGTAAAGGTCTTGATCTTGGTTTTGTTTTAATTTCCGATTTCTTAGTGAGCTTTTTGTATTGAGATGGATCATAAATGTCACCCAATAAAAAACCTCCCGAAGGAGGTTGGTTTAATTTATGAAAATATTAAAAACATACATTTGCATCTCTATCCACCTTGTCATGAAAACGACATAAGTTTACTGAGATTTGAAATGTAAAAAGATAAGAAAAGAATTGATTCAAAGATCTAACATGTTGTTTGATATCAAGTACTATTCTTGGTAAAGAATAAGCTTTATCTAATTGAACTATATAACCTTTTTCATGCGGAGCATATTTACCATTACTATCTATTGGTAAATGAAATAAGTTGGTAATTTTATATTGCATTAAATTTTGATTAAAACTTTTAAGCTCATCTTCCGTAGCTCCCTCTCTTCTTAAAAGGGCCTCATATTTTTCCAAGCTTATTACTGGAGCTAATAGGCAATCTAAAGGAATTCTTCTTGAATTAGCTACATCAATATCACACGTATTACTTAAAATAATACATTGTGGTACGACTGCTGTGCATAATTGATTATTTTTCCAATAAGAAAAGGGTACATTTCTTACAAGATCCCCTTGTAAGAAATACTCATTTTTAAAAGGGCTAAATGGGTCTTGAGTAATTCTTTCGTTTTGTACGAAATCCTTTAAAGCTGCATCTAAATTCTTCCTTGTAGCATCAGTTAAGTAATTAGGAAGTAATCGAGAAAACTTATCAGTAGCAACCACTCTAAGACCCTATATAATCAGAATAAATCTAGTATGTTATCTGATAGGATTTTAGCAAATTTTTCATTTAAAGGCTTTGAATCTTTTGATATTTTTTCAAAAACTTGAATCATCAGATTATCCGTTTCATGAATATTAAACTGATTGGATAAAACTACAGATGAAAAAGTTTGAGAAGTCTTATTTAAATCAATCTGTGGTGTTTTATACAATGCTTCATAATTACTAGGCATACTATGATTAGCATAAGTGCTAATAGATGCACCACCCAAAGCTGTTGCAAATATTACGCCAGTTAGAGTTGGAGTAATTGAAGCACGAACATTCAAACTGCTCATAAATATCTCCTAATTTTTATTTTGATAAATTGTTGAGTAGATTTGCTTTGCTTTAGTATGCAAAATTTCTAGACCTTCTAAAAAATCAGCATCTACATTTTCTGAACCACTTATTCCTTTATTGCTAATCACATCGATAATAAATAATGTTCCTGCTAATCTCCTAGTTTCGCCAGTAATATCACTTCTATTTTCAAGCTCTACATGTGAAGATATATCAGTAATGCTAATGAAATCACCTTCTTTAATTTCGGTTTTCAAGGAGAGTTTTTCACTTTCATTTAAATCTTTATTACCAATCTTTAATGAAATATTTAGGTCCTTTAGGGCCAATTCCGTTGGAATTAGATTCGTATATTTCAACGAAAATCTTTGAATTTCATTAACTTTATCTTTTCTTTTTAAAATTTCAATAATTTGTAAAGGAATTTCTTTGAAGTCACACCATCCTTTATATTGAGAATCTAATGTGTTCATTAATACAATTAGTGCGCCATCAGAAATCCATAGAGAAAATAATGAATAGTTAACTCTATATGATGGAACGTAATAAAACTCTTGTTGTTGAGCCTTTAACTCAGCAGGAAATTGCAAGCCATCAGCATGAATAATACTTAAATGATTGCCGAATACTTGGTTAATCGCTATCAATAATTCCGTAGCAAAATTATTTTTAGGTGCGAACCTAACTTCGAAAACCACTTCTATTAGTGGACTTGATGACATGAAATTACCTTTAAAATTCATTCTTAATACTATGCGAACTTAGTCAAAACCTAAAAAGTTCTCAGAGAAATAGTTATAGTAGCCTTTAGACTATATTAGGCAATATTAGACATTTATAAAATCAGTGTCAACTTAGATAAATTAATAAAGTCAAAGGATAAAAAAATATAAAGCGTCAAATTCTGTCGAGAAGCGTCATCAATCTGTTGTTATTTGGCTTTTATAAGTGTAATGCAACTAAGCCTGCACCACCTTCCCACACTTCCTACACTCTCTCACTGTGAAGAAATCTGAATATTCCCAAACGTGTCGGCAGAGGATTTGTTTTATTACCTTCATTTTGTCACCCAAAATATCAAAACATTTCCATTCAAAATCATATCCTTATGAAACATTTTTAAATAAAAATGTCAAAGGTTTTGGCAACAAAAAAGCCCACATTTCTGTGAGCCTCTTCTGACTTAACTGATTCACTTTGCATTTTGTCTATGCGCTAATACCCACTGAATCTAGGGGGTTGGGGTTGTCCTTTCATTGTTCCCGTCACCATCTCGTAAATTGCTAAGGCACTTGGACATTCGAGAATATCTTGTTAGTCGTGTCGTCTACTTACAACTTGCACGACTATAACAGAAATATGCCATATGCTTTGATCAAGGTCAAGAATCATTTGGATGCCAAAATCAAACCGTATTACAAGTTTAACCAATGAATACAAAGAGCATCTCTTGGATACTTGCCCAGTTAATCACAATACCCCTTTAATTCTCTGACTAATACTCTCTATAAAACCATTCAATTTTTTCAGTTCATCACTCTTATTAAACAGTACAGATAATTTCGAAAGATTCTCTTTTGTAAGAAGTCTGTTCCCATAAGTACAAAACTCTTTCAACTCACGCAAATTATGGTCGTATAGCCGTAAATCCTTAACAAGGTTTTTAAATACATCATTAGGCATACCCGCAGGATCTCTTATCTCCCGATGTATCTTTTCAAAATATGCTTTTAACTTTTCAGCTTTATGCCAATTTGCTACGATATCAAAATGCTCAATCACGGCGACAGTAACAATTTTGGTATCACTTACATAACTCTTATTCATACCTTCATTAAAAATTTCTTCGATCTCTCGCTCTTCCTCAGTCTTAAATCTTTCTTCAGTTATCACACCATTTGAAGAAACTCTACTTCGAATTACTTGAAGCATCCAATAATCAAATGCTTCACCATTGAACCCCTTTACGGCTTTTTGAATATCAATAAAAGTTAATGGTCCTGATTGAAGCAATACGTTTTCAAAAGTCTGTTTAAGTTCAGGCAACTTTGTAAATGTATCTTTAATAAATTGATGTTGTTCTGCACGTTCTCTTTGGCTTTTGAACTCACGTTCTTTATTTGTGAAATCCACACCAAAATTATTCTTACCGCATTTATTCCCAATAATGATTTCCTTGCCATTCGATAAGGTCACAACGTACCCCATTAAATGTTTAGTGCCACATTGAGCAATTCCACATTTCACACGTTCTTTTAACTGGTAATGTGCAACAAGCTCTTTGAGCTTAATTCCATCTTCCTGTTTAGAAATGACCGCAGACTCTATAAAATTTGGACGAGTTAAAATTTCGTTAAAATCATGAATCTGTTTAAATTGTTGTTCTGACATTTTTCCCCCTTGTAATTTTAGTGGGTATATTCAAATTAATTGTAAGGATTAGCCCTGCTCAAGCAAGGCTGAGTCCTGATTACTTTGGAAAATATTTATTCTGATATTCCTCTCGATCTACATCAAACAGGTTTGCCCAGCTTTCAGCATGACAACGAGCAACATGAGCCAGCTTCTTAATATCTCCATGTTTATCTGCTTTTTCTTCAATAACTTTGCACATGACATTGAGCTGTTCAGCAACATCACTGGCATAAGAAATTAGCTCAATCATGTGCTTCAGATCAGCTTCAATCACAGCTACAGGTTCTTTGATGGTTATATTCATTCCCCTGCTCCCTGTTGTTTTTCTAAGTAAGCATTTCCAACCATACCTAATCGTACTTTAGCTTGTTCTGCCAGCTGTAACATATCTTTTAGATATTCAATACAATTAGCTGAGCAATCGAGTAACTGTAAAAATGCTTCCGCACCTTCTTCACTATGGATTGTAGGTTCTAATAACTCATCGAATGACTTGGTTAATGATGCCAATGTCAACCGGCGCATCATGCCGACTTCATCAGTTTCATATTGCTGGATCTGTTCAAAGCTCAGTAAAGCAGCAAAGTTGATATTGCGATGTATTTGAGTCATACTGTTCATCGTTAATATTCCTTAATGTTAGCAATCCAAAAGCCCTTGATTCCGCCAAGTTTCGTGAGGGCTTTTTTATTGTTTGAATTAATCATTTTTATTACCTAATAATTTAGAAAGTCGAGTTAGTCCTTTTGGTGTAACTCTTACTTGCTCTGTGATTTTGCTTGAACCATCTGGCATTTGGATATCTCGTACTTTATGTTCTAAATAACCGGCTTTAATCTTTTCCTGATAACCAACCCAGTGTTTACTACCTGTCCGTTTATAGATCCAGTCATTCAGATTTAGCCACTTGTTAAATTTGTGTGGTTCTTGCTGTAAAGTCTTAGCTGCATCCGTTAAGCACAAACTTCCATCTGCTGTTGCAATTCGGTCAAAGGCATCAATAGTTGGTTGCATAACTTCAACTTTCTGTTCAAGTTCAACCATTTTCTCTGAGTACCCGAGTAGTAAGCCACGTAAAATATTTGGGTCCGACAGTGCCTGCATCGGATCAACAGGTTTTACCACTTGTGCTTCAAGTTCTTGCCAACGGTCTACCAAACGAGCCGTAAACTCTGGGCAAAGTTGAGCAACTACGATGATGCTGTCACGTTTGCCTTGTTCTCCACTGAATTTATATACTTGAGTTGTGCGAATACGCCCCATAGCATCTTTAGATTGTTCATCCTCAATTTGAGGTTGGACAATAACATCTGTATTTAAAAGACTTTCGATAGTGCGTTTAACATTGTCGTGGCGTTTCTCAACAAGTTCAGCAATTTCTAAACTATTCATAGATTGTGTTTGCAAAGGTACAATTGCATTCATGTTTTATCTCCTTCTTGAGCAATTAATAACTTAACAGCCTTATTAATTAAATAATTCATTGAACGTTCATCACGCTCACCTTTCGCCTTGAGTTGCTTATGTGAATCAACTTCCAAGCGGACTTTTACATATACAGATTCTTTAGATTTCATTTTGATTTCCATTCTTGATAGGTTCACTGACACCTTTTGGTTGGTTTTTAGGATATAATCCTTGCTGTATTAATGCGTTTATAAGTAAATGTTTGAACTGTCCACGAGTAGTACGGTTCTCGCGTTTTGCTGCTTGTTTGACGATATCTGCAATTTCGTCATCAATTGAAAAAGTATACATTTATTATCATTACCTCTCGTATTTGATAATTTATGATAGGTTAAGATAGGTTTTATAACTTGTCAATAAGTGAGACTAACTTTATGGAAAATTCTTTTAGCGAACGCTTAAAACATTTGCGTGCAAAAATGAATTTATCTCAACAACAATTAGCTGATCATGTTGGACTAAGCCGAAAACAAATATCTGATTATGAAGTGAAAAATAGTATTCCTCGTTCTGTTACTATTCACAAATTAGCGGAATTCTTAGGTACTACACCTGAGTTTCTACTTAAAGGCGAAAATTCAGGAACAAATGAATATTTAGTCGTTCCTATGGCAGGTGAGATATATGAAAAATTAAAACGAATTGCTCTTTTGAAAAATCGAAGTATTGAAGATGAAGCACAAGACTTATTAAAAGAAGCCTTAGTTAAAGAAGCTAGAGAAATAATTAATACTGATAAAGATGATTTGTCATCAGATATATTGGAACGAATTACTCGTCTTGAAAATTGGATTAATGATATTGATAAAAACAATCCCAAAAAGTAAGTCACTGCTGACTTATTTGTTAAAACTATAGTCTCCATAAAAAACCCATCTTGCTGTTAGGATGGGTTTATTACATCAAAAATACTAAGGTGTCATACAAGTGTCATATATAAATTAATTTGTGACACATAAAAGGCTTCTTGAACTATCTCATGTGTCACATATGTGTGACATATAATTAATTACTTGTTTTTTTTGGGATTAATTTTATTTGTAATAGCAATTATTCTTTTAGCAAGATTGGTCAAATCTAATGTTTTAACAGATCGTACTTCGTAGCCCCTTTCAGATAAAAGTTGCTCTACTGATTTACTGTGCGATTCGACGTATTTACCATTTACATAGATTTCTTCCCACAATTCAAAAGCAAGTTTCAATTCTGGCGCATGATTGGGATGATCTGGCTGAAGAACAGGGTGTTTGTTTATATGTTCGGCAAATGTACTGGGTTTTTCTTGAGGGACAACATCTCTAACTTCTTTCAATTTAGGATGCATGTCATACCATTCATCACTAAATATTTTAGGTTGGGACTCTCTATAATTTCGTAAAGTATCATTTACCTCTTTTATATTTAAATCGCCATAATTAGCCGAACCAAAGACCTTATTGCCAGAGCAGATATTAACTTTTAAATCATTTAAAGCTTTAAAATTATAAAGGCTATTTATTTCAATATTAATATGCCCTAATTCACACATCAAATCATCATCGTATCCATTTTCAAATCTTGTGCTATTAAACTTTTTATCACTTAAAATATTTAAAATGTGATGTACAGCCTTTGTAGAGCTATATGCATCTAAAGCGATGCAATTTATTTTATTAATATTAACATATACTATAGTTTGACTTTCAAATTCATTCAAAAGTAGAAATGTAGATAACTCATAAATTAACATATCAAATGTATGGCAAAAATCCTCAATAAGATATACAAGTGAACAAAACTTATCATTATTACTTTTCAATAAATCAGATACATATAAATTTTTATTATTTGTTTTTTCTAATACATTTGGTTGCTTTTGTAATTGCTTTATTTCATATTTCAATTTTTCATTTTCTTTTAATAGATGATCTTGTTGCTGATTAGGTAGCTTGAACAATATAGTAGATTCAAAATATTGAATATCTCTATCTTGGGATAAAAAAAGATCTGATAATATTTTAGTATCAAAAATTGTGATATGAAGTAGTTCATAATCACTTGCAGAAAAATCATTACTTACACTTATTTTTTTCAGTATAGAGTGAACAGATGGATTGTCCTTATCGATGTTCATGGGATTATGTAATGATTCTATAATCCTTAAAATATTTTCTTCTTGTTCTTTTCTTAAAAATCCATCTTTAACATAAATATAAGAAAATATAAAATCCCCAATAATTTTTGTACTTTTCAAATAGTGATTTGATATTAATAAGATTAAATCAAAAAGTGATATCTGTTTTGCTCTTTTAATTTCTGGAAGAATGTTGTTATTCCAATAAGATAAGTACATTTCTGTAGGTTTGGAATCTATAACATTGGACCTTCCACCTATACTTGATACTTCTACTATTTGAGTCGGAGTAAGTATATCTTTAAGTTCTTGGAATTGAGTTAGATCAGATCTTTTCCAATAATATTTTTCTCCTTTTAACTTGACATCATCAAGAATTCCCTCTTTATCTTTATTCAGATCATTTATTTCATAAATTAATTCTTCAATTATATCTTGCATAACAGCATACATTCCATGTAATAGATATACCTCATTTATTTGATAGAATGCATTTAAATGATAAAGCTTTAACGTACCTGTATGAGCATTTATATGGCCTAGGTATGCCCCTATTTCTGCATAACTATTTGTATGACTTAACAATTGAATCAGCTTCCACACCCCAATATATGTATCGTTAATATGTTTAGCTTTCTCATCCAACAATCCCATACATCTTATTCCAATTCATTGAAATCTAAACCCTAAATATACCCCAACTCACCCCACTTGTGGGGTAGAATTTTAAGGTAAGGTGATGTATTGTTTGAGGGTGGTTTTTTTGAAAAAGAATTAGACAACCTCTTAGTTAAAATTTAAAAATTCAATACTTTAGACCCTAAAATTTAAGAGTAATTATTGGAATTTATTATGATTCTGGATCGCAAACTTCAACTTGAATTACTTACTAAACTTAGTACAACATACCCAAAGCATTATGAATTAGATAAAGATTACTTATTTAAATCAGAAAAATACGAAAAAGTGATCATAAATTTATATTATCTTATGCAACATGGACTAGTTGAAAATAAAAGTTTAATGAAAACAACTGGGTTTGGTGGAAATTTTGGTCTGCAGTTTGAGCTACCAACCATTACACATAAAGGTATGGATTTTCTTGCTGATGATGGCGGTCTTTCAGCAATCTTAAATGTGGTGACTGTAAAATTTGAAGCTACTACTTTAAAAGCAATTTTAGCAAATCATATCCATCATTCCGATTTACCAGAAGAGAAGAAGAAAACAATGCTAGATACTCTCGATGAACTACCAGCAGAAAGTATTAAACACTTAACAACTAAGCTACTTGATGCCGGACTAGAAAACATACCGAGTGCAATTTTAATAATTTCTTCGTATTTAGGTTTATTTTAAAATTAAAAAGATGAACGTTCCGAGTTGCTCCAAACTTCGATGAAACCGGATTTAGGATCTTTAGGAATTAGGGTATCTTCATTAAATATAAACTGCTTTTGTTCATTTTCAACAAACCAAACGCATTCAACGTTCCCGCGCTCTTCAATCAATCTATTTATTGTCATTGCAGGACTACCTGATTTTAAATAGACAACATCTCCAATATTAAATTTACCCATATAATTATCTCTTGAAATTTTGACTTTTAGAAGATACCACTATACCCAACCATAATACAATGTGAAGTGATATAATTTAATTAAAATCCTATCTGAATTAGATCCACATCATAAACATAAGCTATTGATTATTTTGATTACTTCTAAGCATTGAAATAATATTTTTAACACGTCTCAATAAATCATCATAAGTCATAATATCTAAAACATTAGAGTATTTTCTTCTAATAAATTCAAAATCAAATTTATGCTTATCACTAAAATTATTATCTCTACCTAGAATTATCATTGCCTTAGGGTTTACTACCTTAATACTTAATCCACTTGGCAATTTATCCTTATACTTATCATTTATTGTACGCTCACCACTGGCACCCCATTTATTCAAATGAAATATATATTTCTCAACTTGCACAATTGAACCAGACAATTCATTTTTGGGTACATAATTATCCCTATAAAGTCTAGAAGTCAAAATTGCTTTTTCAAACGGTTTTTTTATTTCAACAATATCAATATTACCATTACAATCTATTAATGAAAAATCTATTTTTCTAGTTATGTCTCTTTTAGAATCGGTATAAAAATCCTTCACATTTAACTCTTTTATAACTTTAATATACTTTGGAAATATCAAAAGTAATAGATCTAATATTTTATCTTGCCAAACATTTTCTGAATATGACTCAGCCTCATTTAACATTTCAATCAATTCGTCATAGATAAACTCATATTTTTTAATTTCATATCCTTTAAAAGTATCTCTGATATATAAACTATTATCAGATTCTCGTCTAACAATTCTATTTTCAAGGTTTGACTTCAATCTTTTTTCAGCTTCAGACAGCCCTCCAAAATAATCATTGATTTCTCTTAATATTCTTATACGAGAATAATATTTTAGTTCTGTTGTATTAGGAAAGTTTTTTATTAAATTATTAAAATCCTCAATAGAAATAGCATCTTCTTTTTCACCACCAATAATAATTTCCTTACCATTCAATGCATCATCAATTTTTCTAAATATAGAAATATTATATGAAGCTATAAAGTTTTTTTTGGTAAAATTAAAATCCTTATAAATTAACAAATCATGACTAATTCCTAAAATATCTCTATCAATTGTATAATAATCATCATTAAGATTACCAAAAACAAACTTTATGCATTGATCTTCCTCATTAAACTTATCTAATTTACTAAAGGAAAAAACTCTATTAATAGTTACACTTCCTGTTGAGCTAAGTTTCTCATCTACCGGTAATCCCCCCTCAAAATAATTGAACTCAAAAGTAGAAAATCGAATAATCCTGTTCAAGGAGATTTTTTATGAAAACATCTAAATATTCAGATAGCTTAATCATGAGTATTTTAAAACAAGCTGAATCAGGAACACCTGTGCCTAACTTATGCCGTGAACATGGTATGAATTCCGCTACATTTTATAAATGGAAAGCGAAATATGGAGGTATGGATATTTCAATGATGACACGACTTAAAGAATTAGAGGCTGAAAATGCTCGTCTGAAACGTATGTATGCTGACGAACGCCTTAAAGCAGATATTCTTCAGGATGCACTGTCAAAGAAGTTATAAAGCCTGTACAACGTAAATCTCTTGCTCAGCGAGCCGTTGAACAATTCAAGATTTCAGTGAGTAAAGCTTGCTTCATCTTTCAACTTAGTCAAACCTGTTATCGTTATAAAGCTCAATTAGATGAGCAAAATAAGATGATTGCAGACTGGCTACTGAAGCT
>NZ_KB849755.1:855769-898491 GCF_000368925.1 Acinetobacter bereziniae LMG 1003 = CIP 70.12
AAGATCTAACAAGAGATAAAAATGGTCAGCCTCAAAAATATTTACTAATTTTAGATAATGCTTCTATTCACAAAGGTCGAAAAATTGAGGAATTGGCTCGCCAGTACAATGCTAGGCTGATGTATTTGCCTGCTTATAGTCCAGACCTCAATCCAATTGAAAAAGCTTGGTCTATACTAAAAAGAAAAGTCAGACATATTGTTAGCCAACAACAGAAAACTATTCTTGAGGCTTTAGATATTGGGTTTAATCAAATGTAGCATAGTTTATTTAACTAGCTATATAACCCAACTAGAGGCATTGTGGTATGATTTCTTTCACCTTTTGGTATAGATCAAGTGCTAATCGAAGGAAAGAATGTTCTTATCTATCAACGAACTTAAACACTCTTTATAAAGAAAATTTATGAAATTAAATATTAGTTTTGATTGGGCTGTTCTAACATCCATATTTACCTTTTTGCTTTATTGGTGTGGCTATTGTTACTACATTGGATATCTTGATTTCTATGGAGTAAATTTAGACTCTTTTGATATCCCTGTAATTAGTCTAATCATTCAAGGCTTTTTATCTGGTTATAAAGCATGGATTACCTTAATTTTTATATTTTTAATTATTTCTTATGTAACTTCAATTTCTCTTAAACAATGGCTATATTGGATTATAAAGACAATTGGACTAACATTTAATTTTTTTATAATTTTATACAACTTGACATTTTACTACCTTGTTAAATTTATAAAAAAACACTCTATGGTTTCTAAAACAATCAATTTTACTAAAAGAAAAACCCCACAAATAGCTAAAAATATACTTTTAACTATATTTTGTTTTTTAAAAAGAACCTTTTCTAAAATTCAGAATAAAAGCACTAAAATTGAAGAATCTAATCATAAAATTTTAACAAGACTAAACCTAACCACCCCACTGATTAAAAGAGAAATTTATGGTGAAAATGATGAAGCAACTATCAATCAAAACTTTAAATTCGACTTATCTTTTTTTATACACTATACAATTTCAATTTTTTTGTTGGTTGGCGCTATGAGCGTTTTGAATATTGGGCAACAAATTATTAATGAAGGGAAAAATAAAGCTGAACAACATTTTATTGAGAGTAAAAGAGCCATCAAAAATAGCAATTTTTCTAATAGCCCTTACCAATTAGTGACTATAAAAGGTAATAAAGGTAATGAAAGGTTATTTCTCACTGATATATGTTTAAAGTCTATGTGCCTAGTAACGGATGAAAATAAGGTTGTTCAAATTTATGATGTTAAAGATTTAAAAATAATAAATCATATAGCATCATCATCACATAATTAGAATTTGATGTTTAACCAATCTTCTCTTTATCCTTATAGTGAACAGTAGCCTTATCTACTGTTCTTAATCGAGCAACTTGGTATTTTATTTAAGTCAAAAATGTATTCTTTTGAAAGTACTTCAAACCGTCCCCTTCACATATTCAATAAACGGATATTTAACATGGAGTACCGCTAGTCCACAACGGACATCATATTTTGCATCCATCACTGTACGAGTGGGTGTTTGGAGTTCAGACCACGAACGATTATGGAAATACCGACTAATTAAGACATTCATCCAGTCTACTAGTGCTTCGCTGTCTGTGCCATTTAACACATCTAGAATTAAACGCTGTACTGCACGTGCTTCATCATTTGTGATTTCACAGCAAATATTTCGATCAATCTTTGGTTTTTCTTCAAAGTTTTCATCACACATGTAGTAAGCAATCAGCTTTTCTTTGTTTTGTTTGCTCATTCGTACTTTTGCTTTACTCATTGCTACGGCTATAGGATTACTTGAGCGATATCCTCCTTTCGCAGTATTCTGCCAAGCCCCAAATTGTCTTAACCAGCCTTGTAATTCATACTTTGACCAGTCAACTGTTTGCATAATATGTACGGCTGTATTCACTGCTTTCTCCAAGTTTTCAAAGTATTCTTAAGTCATGTTTTGTGATGTCGAAATGATTCATAGTCCAGCCACCCTAGACTTAAATTTTGGATTTTTATCAATGTTCAACAATTGATTTTGAAAATATTCCAAGTTTTCATTTGAAACATTTGAAAAGCGACTGTATTGCAATTCTGAAAAAAGAAAGGTTTCCCCTGTTTCACCATCACGGACCTTGGAAGCAATGACTTCAAGCATCCCTTTAAATTGAGATTTTTCTTTGTTGTAATACTCATCCCGATAAAGAAATAGGATTACATCTGCATCTTGTTCTATGGCACCAGATCCACGTAAATCGGACATGAGGGGCCTTTTATTTGGTCTCTTCTCAACATCACGACTTAATTGGCTGAGAGCAAATACTGGACAATCAAACTCCATTGCGATTTCCTTTAATCCTTTAGAAATCACTGTTAATCGCTCATGCTCTGCAATATTAGAATTTAAGTGCGGGGTGGAAATTTTTTGTAGATAGTCAATAAAGATCGCACCAAGAAAGCCATACTTAGCCTTAACTTTTCTTGCATGTCGTCGAATATCAACTAAGGTGACAACCCCATCTTTGATTTCAAATGGTGCCCGCTCAATGAGTTTCACAGCCTCTGTAAAACCTGTCCAATCATCTGGTTTCATATCGGAGTCTTGGATACGTTTGAGATCAATATTTCCAACTGCTGCAGCAATTCGTCTTGAGATCTTGCCTGTTTTCATCTCAATTGATTCAAACAAAATAGGCTTAACGAGGTTTGTTGCAATATGGGTAGAAATATTCTGAGCAAATGCGGTTTTACCCATACTTGGTCGAGCTGCAATAATGACTAAATCGCCTTTTTGGATTTCACCAATTTTGTTATCAAGTGCGATAAATCCTGTATTTACTCCACGTACAGCATAAGTTCCATCTAACTTCTCAGATTGAATCTTATTGATCTCATCAAACAGGTCTATCATCGAGTTAATTAACGGTTCTGGATCCTCATCGCTGTTACCAGTGCTGATATCGCTCAAAGCGCTGCTCGCTCTTGCAATTGCATCATCTGCCTCACCATTGCTTAAATCATTGGCGATTTTCTGAATACGATTACCAGCATCTCGTAACTGCCTACGAAGCGTTAAATCTTGAAGTTTTTTAAGGTAGGTATGTACGTTACTGCTCAGTGTAACTGGTGCATTTTGAAATAAGTCCAGAATATATTTTTCATTGACTCCCTGTTTTTCTGAACCTAACGTTTTGAGTGAGCTAATGACTGTAACCTCATCAATTGGATCACCCTTTTCGTGAAGCTTTTTCATTGCGCGAAATAAAACAACATGAGTCTGAACAGTAAATATTGACTCATTTGCTATAGAAATCAACTCACAGCATTCTTGGTAAGTGAACATTGAAATCAAGAAAGCCAACTCACAAGATGGATCTGACAATTGATCGTCAATCACTCCTGAAATATTAAATTGAGCCTTCAATGGACACCTCCTAGACCCTGCCCGTATTTCACAGGTATTGGTTTTATATCAGGGGGCCGTGTGATGCTCTCCCCCTCATGCTGTTGATCATCAGAGCTTTGCTGATACAGCCTAGGATCTCGCTTTACCCATTTCACAAAATTTGAATACATCTGATTTGACCTAATTGACCCATTCTCAAGTTTTGTTTGGTAGTAAGCGTTTATCTCAGGCAAGATTTGATTAATCAATTCAGAAGTCATGGGCATCAAACCAGATTGTTTTAACCAAGCATTGAGCTGCTTAACATCTGGTATCCAAACTTTTAAAACTTGCTCAAGAGTATTTTCTTGATTTTCATTTTTTTGATTTTTTTCGTGCGTGGGGTTTTCTCTCCCACAATCAGGATTCAGGATTCCACATTCAGGAATCAGGTTAAGGGAATCAGGAATCAGGGCGTTTCTTACTGGTATAAAAACAGTTTCATAACTGTTTTTATCCTGTTTGATAACATTGTTAGAACCGTGTACATCAGTTTCATAACTGTTATTTGTGTTTGAATTAGTTGCTTGCTCAGTTAGGTTTATAGGATTTTCACCATAAAAATCATTAAGTTGATCTTTGGTAAGCAAAATCGGCTTACCAGTTACAAGCTTGTTTTTTGGGTTGCGTTTGTAGACGGTATACATGCCATTTTGATCAGGAAGGTCACTATCTTTTTCCAATCCATGTGGTTTTTGATGTTTTGAAAAGTTTATTATCTGGATAACATCTGTTCCATTACAGTTATATAACGCTATAAAACCTAGTTTAGAAATGTTCAATAACTGTTCTGAAACGTTTATTTCATCCGCTGGGAAAAGTGACATTTTGATTTTTTTGGCACGATTCTCTAAACGCCCCTCACGATCTGCTAATGTCCAAAGACCAACAAACAAAAGTCGAGCCTCGAAAGGCAACTCAACAAGTAGATCATTTGAGAAAAACGAGGGTTTAATATTTCTTGATCTAGCCATTACAATCTACCTTTTGTCTCAATGACTTTTTTTACGGCGCTTTCAAAACGATTAATCAAAGCGTATTGCATTTTATTGAGTCGCAGATCCTCAACAGACTCTTCAGCGGACCAGCTAGATTTTTCAAAATCTTTCTGAACACCTAAAGCTTTTTCCAACTCGGTCATTGCTTGTTTGTATTTCACTAATGCATCAGAATAGTTATCTTCAAGTTGTTGCACTTTTGAAGATTGATAGTCTTCTCGATCATCAAAACTTGTAGATGGTCTATAGTTGTGGTTTAATTGATCTGTATTCATTGTTGATCTCCTGGATTAACAGTAACTAAAAGCCTGAACCACGAACTCAGGCTTTTTTTTCATCTACACATAAATGAATCTTTTGGTTTAATTCCGCCAGTACGGTGTGAAGTAATTGAATGACTTTTGACATATCAATTGCTTCCCCTCGAGTAATTCGACCGTCAGCCATCATTTCTTTAAAGAGCGCGCATACATCTCCACCGCCCATACCAATACTTAAAACTAGGTCTGTAAGTTCTGTATCTCTGCATTCAGGGATGTCAGGTAACTTTATTGCGACTTTTCCGTGTTCAGCACACAATGCTTGAAGGATTCGGTAATCACCCGTAATCGCCATCATGGCGGAGGCTTCCATAAGTGTCAGGTGATGTGTTTCAGTATTTGGGTTCACCTTGCTATTAAGTACCGCAACGCTACGGACACCCATTCGTGTAGCAAGTGCAGATGCCCCACCTTTAAACTGACGTACTGTGTGATAAGCAGCGTCCAATATGTTCATAATCGGTTCCTTTGAACGTGTTTATTAGGCGATAGCTTTATTACTATTTTGGTTATCAGTTTTACTTAAAGTGTATGAAGCAAAATGACGCATCAATTCAAGTTCAGAAACCTTTCCACCACTATTTTTAACCAATGCTTTACGCAGCGCTCTACGTGGTTCTTTATACCCATAAAGTAAATGTGTCTTTAGATAACCTACTGTTGTTCCTGAATCTTTTGCATACTTTTCAAGTTCAATGTTGGTTAACTCAAGGACAAATGCACGAAATTCCATAGATTGATCCTCATTAATCAATCTAAATATTATCTTTTTGGTAATGTAAATACAACCTTTTTTATTGTTTACCTTTTTGGTGATTTAAGTAAACTTAGATGAAAATTAAGAAATCACCTTTAAAGTGATTTTTTATTAAATAAAGTAGAGTTTTTATGGATAGTAAAAGTATTCGTTATCAAAATACTCGCATACTTGTAGATTCAGTTGGCGGTATTTCGAGTTTTGCCGAGAAAATAGGCAAAGGTCAGTCACAAACAAGTCAATTCGCTGGAACCAATCCAATTAAAGGTATTGGTAATAAAGTTGCTCGTGAAATTGAAGAAACTTTTGGAAAGCCTCATGGATGGTTAGATGTACTGCATCAAGCAGATAACAATTCACTTTCTAACAATTTGAATCAGTCATATACCGATGGGAATAATGACAATTTAAGAGATTTGATTAACTCTTTAAATCATCTAGACGCTAAAGGTAAGCTCACACCAGAATTAATAATGGCTCTTAAAACAATTGTGAATTTAGCAAATTAAAACTTTTAGATGAAAATTTAAAAACTGTGAACCCGACACAGATAAATAACTGAATGGGTGGAGAAGTTATGATTGAAGTTTCTTTAATAGAGTTTGAAGAAGGGGCTGAAAAACCTTTGTTCGCACATCAATTTGAAAACCATCCGAGAATAGGTGAGTGGATAATTTTAGCAAACGATAAGACTTACCAAGTTTTAATGATTGTGAATTATGAAAACCCTGAAGCTGGCACTGTTGTATATGTAAAGTATCTAGGCAATGTTTTAGATTGTATTGATCGTCTTGGCTCTGGAACCTACATTTAATACTATTAAACTCACTTGGCAGCTCATCTGGATCAGTGATAAGTAAAGCCACCAACCCCCTTCCAACCATTGGGCCATTTTGAGTAATTTCTAAAACCCTTCCATCTTTGGTTACGCCAATCATTCCAATCAACTCCATTCACCCCACCCTGTGTGGGTTTTCTTTTGTCTATTAAATCATAAAACACAAAAAAGGTAATTTTTATCTTGCAATTTATTACCAATTAGGTAATATTTATCTCACGGACAACAAAAAGCCCCGGAACTTTGGACGGCTACGGGGCTTTGCAAAACTACGAGATAAGTATGAACATTAAACCAAACCAATTCAACTTTACGACTGTAACACTATTTACAGCTTGCACGATAGCTAGTATGACACTCGCCTGTCACCCTGCTGCAACACCTGTTGTACCTAGTCATTACGCTACTGCACCAAACATCTATGGTGTACAACACCTCAATCTCACATCTAAGGATACTGGTAGCACCACAATCCGATTAGATGACACCATTTTAAGAGCAAACTTTCAATTTGAAACTCACCCTGACAGTTACGGCGTAGTGGGCTCAGAATTTACAACGGTCAATATTATCAATCTATATGACATTGAGATCAGTGACCTAAAAGGTAATAAATACCGTGATTTCACCAATTACGATGACCACCGCAACATTAATAATTTAATTGCAACATACATCGAAAAAAACAAACTTACAGAGGTATAAGAATATGAATACTATCCCTAAACTACAAACTCCAGTTTCAACAGATTTCAAAGGTATAAAGCTTTCTGCTGAAGATCAGCTTTCTTTTGATGCTTGGTCCACTCACATACGCTATTGCAGTTACTTTGTCTTATCTATAGAAGGTGATATTCATCCAATGGGTAGTTGGGATGCACCATTTTTCAGTATCGAAGAATTAAATGCATTTGCACGAAACATTCTTACTATTCACCCTGAACTGGAAGATCATCTTTCTTGAACTTTTGGAAATATTACTGTTCGTATTTTAGACAATACTCCACATAATGCACACTGGCAAATTTGGCAAGAAAAGCACCGTGAGCGTATTGCTAAACTAGAACAAATTAACAAAGAGCGTGCTGAGCGTCATGAAAAGCGTAAGGTAGAACTTCTAAAACGATGGGAATATGTAAAATCATCAATGAATGATTGTTATTATTTTTGTGTGTTTAGAAAAGGACATGAAGTTTATCCCTTTGGTTTGAATCAAACGCCTTACTTCACTTATGAAGAGGCTGAACAGGAATATCGTGTAAATCAACTTATACATAGAGGTGAAGAGTTTTATATCGGTTTTGGAGGGTTTGACATCGATTTCATTATGGATGGTGAATGTTCCTCTGAAGCTGAACAAAAATGGATTGATCAACACAAATTACGCATCCAAGCCTTAAAGTCAACGGTGGCGGCATGAATAATATTGTCCAATTCTCAAAGACAAAAACCTTCTCTTCAACAAAAGAATCTGTCCAGCCACTTCTAGATTTGAGCGACCCTCAATTAGTAGCAGATATGGGGAGAGCGGATAAATTGGTGACGTACGATATCAATGCGATGAGTATTGATGAACTTCGTGATCATGTCCGATGTTCGATCATACAGCTCTATAAAGATCGTATGCACCATAAACAGGAATGTAATACGTTCAAAAGTATCTATCGCTTATTTGGTGCATTCCTAGAACGGCGTTGCAAAGAAGAGCTTAAGGTCTACCGTGATTCAAATGGTAAGAATTTAGCTGCTGAAGGTAAGGCACTCGCTTTTGACGAAGCATTAAATACCTTACCAATTACGATCGGCACTACTTATGCGACAGAAATGCGATGAGATTTAAGTATTACTCAATCACCCGGATACCTTATGTGTTCGGGTATCAAATGAAATATATTTTTAAAAATGTTGCTTTGCATGAAAGCTATTGCCCTTTTAATGATGCAATGTGTAAAGAAGCAAACTGATAATTGTTGTAGGAATACTAGAGGAAAGTTAATGACTGCTATTACAAATGTTGGTGATTTTGTTGTTGCATTACCACCACGTGATATTTGGCTAACAGATGAACAAGCAGCAACTTTTCTGAGTTATTCACTTGTTCATTTTAAAAGCCATGTGATTTGTTTGGGTGACTTTCCAGCACCTAGGTACATCATGGCAAATTCGAAAGGTCGTAGATGGAATTTAGAATCTATTTCTAAATGGTTAAGAAATCGTCCAGAAACTACAAAAAAAGTAGTTGGTAGACCTCGCAAAATTTAGCGGGGTTGATACTTAAAAATCTGTGGATAAAAAATAAAATACGCCAATTTTACGCCAAATCACAACTAAGTTATTGATTTTATTGTAAGGTATGGTACGCCCAGCGGACACAGGAATTTAATTATACACTATTGATTTTATTTAATTATATTTTTATAATTTTAAATTATACCCCCAAATATACCCTCATAAATAAATGTGAGTCGGATTCTATTCCCTGATAAACCTATTTTATCACAATATCCATTTAGCACACATATTGATCGTATCAATATCACCTATCAAAACAAAGCGACTTATTTTGACGCGTCCCTGTTTATCCACATCTTTTTAAATTTGAATTCAATCTGTGACAATTCTATCATTATTTTGATTTCGTAACGATTTCAAAAGATGAAAGATAAAATTATTGCACTCATTGATATAAACAATTGCTATGTCTCATGCGAGCGTTTATTTCAGCCAAATCTAAACAACAAGCCTGTCATTGTACTCTCAAACAATGATGGCTGTGCCGTGGCTCGAAGTCAGGAAGCAAAAGACTTGGGAATCAAGATGGGTGTTCCCCTATTCCAAATTAAAGACATTGTTGAAAAGCATAATGTTGTTGTTCTATCGAGCAATTATGCTGTTTACGAAGAAATGTCTAATCGATTCACAAGAACAATCAAAACATTTGTGAGTGAGAAAGATGTTGAAGTGTACTCAATTGATGAAACCTTTGTTGAGCTGACAAGTTACAAGAATCAAGATTTAAACTTACTTGCTCAAAACATTAAAGACGCCCTTTTAAAGTGGCTTGGGTTACCTGTATGTATAGGCATTGGTCGCAGTAAAACAGAAGCTAAAATTGCTAACCACATCGCCAAGAAAAACAAATATTTTAATGGTATCTGTAATTTGCATGAGATGGACCCATGTTCAAAAGAAGAACTATTTCAGCATATAGATGTTAGCGAAGTTTGGGGAGTTGGACGAAAGCACAGTAAAAAGCTTCATTCACTCAATATTAAATCTGTTTTTGATCTCGCTATTGCAGATCCAGCGTTCATACAAAGTCAATTTTCTGTAGTCATGAAGCGCACAGTCTTGGAACTGCAAGGTACAGCATGCATTGAGCTTGAAGAAGTTGCACCCGATAAAAAACAGATAGTTTCGTCTCGTTCATTCGGGCAACGTGTAACTGATAAAGATGCACTTTCAGAAGCAATGAGCAGTTATATTCAGAATGCAGTTAAAAAATTAAGGCGGCAAAGTGGATTGACTGGCTGTGTCATAGCATTTGCACATTCAAACCCTTTTGATACGAAGAAACCTTTCTACAAAGCGAGTGTGAGTGTTTCATTTCCTGAGCCTACTGATAGCGCAGCGCAGATTATTAAGAGCGTATTGAGGCAGATAGATAAAGTATTTAAAGAAGGTGTCGAGTTCAAAAAGTGTGGGGTGATTTTGACTTGTATTGAGTCAAAATCGAGATATGTGCCTGATTTGCTTGCTGACTACGATGCGATTCAAAGGAATGAAAGCTTGCAGTCTGTGTTAGAGCAAGTTGACGAGAAGTTTGGTAAGAAGTTGGCGATTGGACCATGTTTGTTGAAGGATAGGACTTGGAGCATGAGCCGAGAAAAATTGACGCAGAATTATTTTAGTTGGGATGGGCTGTTGACTGTGGGTGATTAATTTTGCATTATTCAAAAACTTCATCATTTCCATAATATTATGAAAATTACATCGCCATATTTTTTAGCATTATTGGCTATAGTTTTGTATGCTGTAAGCATGCTTGTATATGGAACCTTATGCATATTCAAAAATGCAACCGCAAATGATATTTCTGCATTTGGTTCTATTCTTGGAGGTGTTGGTGCATTTTTTGGTGGATTTGTAGCTTTAATTATTTTTTATGGATGGAAGAGGCAACATAATAAATCTATTGTAGCAAATGAGGCAAAACTCGCTTTCAATAAAATTCATAATGAAAGAAGTATTATTCATGGGTTAAAGTTTAAATTAAATAATTTAAGTGATATTTACGAGAGCGATAGAGCTTATTATATTAGGGATTTTTTAACAGAAATAATTAAGTTACAAGAAGAACGAAATAAAAACCTTAGTTCATTAGATGAGTTTATATATCTTGTTGAAGGATCTAAACTTCATCGGCTAATTCTTGAGTACTCTTTGCATCTTGAAAGCTTTCAAAAAATTAAGATTAGGGATTTAGGAGTAAGTCAGACTGTATTCGATGATCTAAAAGATTTTCTAGAAAATGGAAAAAACCACAATAGAAATATTTTAGAGGAACTTAAAACATATATTTTTGCATAAAAACATTAGTTTAGAGCCTTATTTTTCACATCATTCAAAGCGCTACACTCATTGTATTTAGCAACAGTATCAATGATCCATAGCGTAATTTCTTTGCCCTGCCCTGACTCAAGTTTTAAGAGTTTAGGGCAAGGCACAATCAGATTAGCTGGAATCGTCGGTGATAAGTGAGTTGATGTTGCGCAAGCCATCAGCATCAATACAAAGGTTGTTATAAACAGGACGCTCAATGATCTTTTGCACTTCACGTGTAACTGTTTCGACTTTGACACGTTGCTCTGATTTAAGTTGTTCATAATCTGCGCTCACTTTGTTTATTTTGTTTTGCTTGTCTGTTAGGGCTTTCAGGTGTTCCTGTTCAATTGCTTGAATTTGTGCCACACATTTCGCTTGAGCTTTATTGAGTTGACTTACTTTGCTATTCAATAGACCAAGACAAACAATCAATAAAAAAGCGAGAAGTCCGATTAAGATTTCTCGCCATGCTTTTACAGCTAAATATAGGTAGGTCATTTTAAAAATAACTCCATTTCAGCTTTGCGACGTTTAACCAGTCCAGCCAACACACGACCACCAGCTTTGGTCCACTTTGGGAATTCAGCAGCAGCGCCTTTGTAGTCTTTGGCATTTAGCTTTTTAAGCAAAGTTGATTTGCTAAGATTACCTTCGCCCAAGTTGTAGGTGAACGAGGCTAAAGCGTCAAATTGGTTTTGATTAAGAGGCACTTTCACCAAGCGATTGATAGCGTTTTCAAATACAACTAAATCATTTCGAAGATATTGTTCTGCCTGAGATTCGGTGCATACATCGCCTTTTTTAACTCGCACACCATTCGGGTATTTGATTGTGCCAAAGCCAATGGTCCAAACGCCCACACCATCGTCATAAGCTTTCAATCGTAGCCCTTCAAAGCCTTTGATTAGGTTGATTCCTGAGTTACTTGTCTTCATTTGATTTCACCTTATCTTTAACAAATTTTTCAGCTTGAGATTCAACAAATTGACTACCTAAAGTTCCTAAAAACGCCCCTAAGCCAAGAATTGCAAGCATGTTTAAGTCAGATATCCAAATGAGTGCCCCACCTGCGCCAAGTGTTGTGAAGCCGTTCAAGATCGCTCGACCAAGAACAACTCGCAATGTTAGTTTTTCAGTGCTTACGAGTACTTTTGCCATAGCAATTACTACTCCCATTAGAATTAATTGAAGTGCCACTTTTTCATGCTCTTGCATGTAACCCCCTAATTTTTGTCAATAAAAAAGCACCCAACTGGGTGCCTGTATTTGGTTAATTTCATACTTCTATCTGAACAACAGTGCCCTGCGGTGCAGATCTTTTGATTTCATTATTTGAGATAAATACTCGATCACCCGTTTTGTATTCAACTGAACTGGTGCACATCACTAAGCCTGAATTATCAGATACTAAGACTTTGTAATTTGGGTGATTTGATGAGGTGATTACCCCTACAAATTCTGGTGTTTTTGGTATTAAATCCATTAATCGTTTTAGTGCATTACTCATTAACTGTGCGCTCCACATTAATTGATTGGCTCACAATAGAATATGTAAATGAAACACTTACAGCATCAACTATGCCCCACCACTCCCCATTAAATGCCAATATCTCACCTGGTACACACTCGCCAATTTCATGAGTAATTGGAAACTCGAAATCATGAGTTTCAAAATTGCCTGACTTAGCTAGCTTAGATTTACCGAATCCCCCCATACTTACAGCATTGAATAATGGATTACTTACAGGCTCCAATAAAATGTCACCTGCAGTATTGCGTCTACGGATTTGACCAACATTGCCGTTTCTAGGATTTGTTAAAGTGATTGCGTTAAAATCCAGCAACTCATCAAAACTATCACCATGTTGAATCACAATGCTTTCAGGTAAATTTCGATCATAGTCATCTAAATTTAAGGTATCCCAAAAAGTCTTTTTATAAAGTGGTCTGATAGAAAGTGTATTACTTCCCTTTTCACTATAAACAAAGCCACCCCCAGCTTCAGCGATAAGCTTAATCGCATCGATTGGCGCAAGATTCGTATAGCTCAAGCTTTCAGTTTCAACAATCCAGCCAAGCTCATCGATAAGCTGCCAATCCAATACAGTCTCACTACTCACTCGATCTAGTTCAGCTAGAACAAGTTGCACAGAAGTTCGTTCATTCTCTTGTAAGTAAGAGCGTACCGGTGAATATTTACTTTCAAGAAGTGCCGTTTGACTGCGCCCAGATAAGTTGTATGTGGTATCAGCAAATTTTTGAGATTTTGAATACTCTTCATACATCATCATGTGAACATTTCCATTCACATTAATTTTCAGAACATCTCCTTTTTCGAGTTTTGTCATTTCAGGCTCTGTGACAGTAAGACTGTATGACCAACACCATCGGCTACGATCTGTGCTGTAAGAGCCATTAAGCACCTTAATTTCTTCATTAGTGCGCGTATTAACAATCGATACGTCATTCACGATATACCACCAATTTTTATTAACTATTGAAGAGATACAATCATCAACACCAAAATTTAATATGAGATTGTGGGCATCAATTTCAGTACAAGCACAAACAAAATTAAAATCTGTATCACCCTCAAACTGCGGTTTTTCAGGTTCTGGCCAAGGTGTAATAGAGTGCTTTTTATAATGTACTGGTTTGGCTTTATCCCAAGCAAAGTTACATGTCGTAACCAGCTCCAAGCCCTTATCCCAATTGATTTGATATTTCCTTTCAAAGTGCTGTGCCACATTAAAACTATAAGTAAACTGCTTACGTTTACGAACTAGCTCAACCCAATCTATAGACCTTTGAACAAGTAATTTATTGGACTCCTCAAAAACCAAAGATTTCGTTATTTTAATTCGCTCATTGTCTTGCCATGCTATGCATGAATCTGATTTCAATCCTGTAGATTCTTCAAAGATCAATTTAATAGAATGGCTGAGACTCGATGCTTGATCATGCTTTATCTTTGATTCATGAATAATGCTTAAACCATGGTCATAAAAAAAGGCACTATTGAGCGCCTTAAGTATTGGTTTTGAAAACTTGAGTCCTTTATTACTCAAGATTTGCTTAGTGAGTTGATAACTTGCACTAAGTTCAGCAAAGACACCTAGATTGAAGTTAATATCAAATTGTGCATTTAAGTTTGGGATGAAACTTGTATTAAAGTCAGCTTCAATTGTGCAGAACTGATCAATTCTAGTGGCTTCAATTATTGCAAGAAAACGTGTTGAGACTTCACACACCAGATGACTAATCTGACCTTGAAGCACTTCAATTTCAGCACCAAACCCATTCTGTAGTTCAGCATCAAGAAGATTTAAAGTGAAGCTCTCAGCAAATATTTCTGAATTAAATGCTGTGTTGATCTCAGCAATTAATGACGCTTCCTGAATCTCGTCTAAACCGAAATTTAATACAAGATTATGAGCATCAATGCTCTGAAGTTCATCTTTAAAATTAAGGTTAGTTTGCAATGGATCAGGTGGCGTATAGTTTGGCACATCTACACCCCTTTATTTATTGAAGCGTTGGTTTTAAAACAATGGAATTGAGCATTAATGTTGATCCAGCCACTAAAGTTGGATTGTTTAAAGTGATATGAGTGCCCACTTCAAAATCCGCAACCACTTTGCCTGCAGCAGAAAATAATCGAGCAAAAATAGCTGTACCGTTTCTCAGTACGATTGCTGCATCAGTTTGCTGTAGCTCAATACTGTCTGCATTTAATTTCTTCAAACATGGCTTGGGCAATGTCATTGTAACAAGACGCTTTGATTCATCAGCTTCAATTGTTGTATTAGCAGGCTTATCACTACTATAAAAAACAAAGGTAGCATTTTCGCTACCTTGATCAATATAATTTGTCAGAGCTTGAAGTTGAGTTAGCCCAGCTTCAATTGATGGTATTACTGCACTCATTTCGCTTTCACTCCATCAGCAATTACAGCGTTATACTCTCGTTTGGGATCAAAAGCCGTTACAAAGCATTCAATTCCTACAGCTAAGTTTCTAAAAGCATATGAACCATCGGACTTGGATAAAGTGGTCCATAAAAGCTGTTTATTACTACGCTTAAATACACAGACTTCTACACCTGGATAAATCACATTTAGCTTTTTGGTGCTCCCTTTGATTTGTCCGAAACCTTGGTCTGAGTTCAATACGGTTATAATTCGCTTGCTAGGTTTATTGAGGATTTTATAGCCCTTAGATATTAACTTTTGATAGTCAGGATCATAATTTCCAAAGAAAACTCTCATTAATCTAATAGCCAAGTTTTATCTCCTCAATAGGTGAGACTACGTATAGTCGCTGTCCATTACTTGCTGCACAGAATCCATGCAAAACCAGTTCTGATTTTTGCTCCACATCCTTTTGAGTTGTTGGTAAAGTTGTAGGTGAAAATGCTGGATTATTTGAAGATGCATATCTGCAAAAATATAATCCACCAGTTATGTTTCCAATAAATTGTCCATTTGCTCTCAAATATACCAAAGGTAAATTTGCGGTGGTTGTATTAAACGTATCTATTGAATCGGGTAAAAATGAGGATGCTGAATTATTATACTTAGCCAATGTAGTGTCCAATCCATCAGATTGCTCTTGAAAAAGAACACGATAATTCCCTACATAGGCAGCACCAGTTGCGGCGACAATCTGACCATCATTTGATCCAGTTGTATCTATTGATCCATAGGCATCACCAATCAATACAGGATAATTTAAACTTTCGTAGCCAATATTAAAGAAAGGAAGTAAAGCATTGGTTCTAATTCCATATTCACCAATTTGCGACCAAGTAAACATCACTAGATGGTATTTACTACCTACAATATTACCCTTGCCAAAGAAGGGATATCCTTGGGTATAAGTGTAGTCATTTGCAGTGCTGGAGGCATTTCTTGAAAATTCCCAAGCAAATGTATTAGGTGTCGAAATCTCTCTAGATTCTGCTAAAGAATAACTATCTGTTATTTTACCAGTTGTGCTGTCAAACGACTTACCAACACAAGGGGAAATTCGGTTACGGTAATTTGAATTATTTTGAAAGCACAATCTCAAGTATAGGTCAGACTCATCCATAGATTTTAGCTTATATACTTGAATATTTGCTTGCTCATAAACTAGCTGCCAACCTAGAGGTGCAATATATGTTGTAAAGCCCCCTGAGATAGTTGCAGGCGCATTGTCTACCGTTAATGTTATAGTGTTGTTTGTCACACTATCAATCACATATTCGCCAGTTAAATTAACAGCATTTAACTTAAGCACGCGATTAGCGACATATCCATGATTCACCCCATAAGTTAAGGCAACTTGATTGCCTGTAACCACTACACTTGAGACAGTCTGTGTGTTGTACCCTTGAGTAAGTATTTTCTTAAAGCGATCTGGGAAAAGGTTTTTTGAACCCACACAAAAATCCAATCCTACATCTGAAAAGTCAAACATTTTGGTTTGCGTTTGCTTCATAGCCATTTTTATTACTCATAAAAAAGACCGCTTAAAGCGGTCATATTTGAACTAAGTTTAAATTATGCGATCAATGTCACCTCGTAACATAACTTGGAATTGATCTGTAAGCTCAGTTGGTTCTGATTGTTTGACTGTGCGTATTGCCCAGACTGGGTACATTGCTGAGATCGAGTTAAAGCGCAATACATTACTATTCGCCCAACCTGTACCCCACCCCTCTTTTTTAATCACAAAATATGGGACCAAAGTAATCGGATTGATTGGCGCAAAATCAGCATTTGTGCTTCCTGTACCCACTTCACCCGAATATTCACCCACACATTTGAAAGTTGTACCACTAACAAACACAATCGCCCAACGTTCTTGGATTGCACCTTTATTCGTCATTTGGATCGGATAAATCGCATCATTGTAATTTGCTGAAATCGCACCACCCGATGCCTCATCTGACCAAACATTATTCCACGTCTGCTGAACAAATTTTTGAGTGTAACGCGCCTGCATTTCATCAATAACCAAAGCCGATCCTACAATGGTATTTTCTGCATCATAGTTATGTGTAAGTTGCTTAGTGAATGTTAGTTGCCCATTGATCTGAACATCACGCAACAAACCCATATCTTGATAGCGATATTGAGCAATAAAAGGTGGTGTAAGCGCATTTACTGCAAAGTCACCAGATAATGTGAATTTGCCATAATCATAATCAACCACATATTGATCAAATGGAACTTTTACCCCTTTTGAGTCAATCAATTCACACCAGGAGATACGAATATCGGGTAGCTGATACGTTTTACCTGCCACATGATCTGGCATTGCATAATCTTTGTTCGCACTGACAACGCAAATCCCCCCAATTCTGAAAATTGGCACTCGTCCATCAAGCGGTAATCGAGTTGCTGATAATCCTAAAATCTCTGCATCTAAAGGGATGTAGGTGTAAGCTACAGCGTTATACCGAGCAGATGATGCATCAATCCACACGGGTACGTTTAAATACGTCTTTGTTGCTTCCTCATACTCAAGTAGTGGTTCATACCATGGTTTAGCTTCAATCTCAGGTCTATTCGCCACAGTGATTTCTGTTTTAGTATAAAAGTAGATCTCTACAAAGCCAGTATCATAATTAATCTTGCCGTGTGCCCGACTTGTTTCAATCACCCCATTTTCATCTGCTGTTAATGTCAACTGACCAAAATCTAAAGATGAAATTACAACAGTTAAAGATTGTGGTCGAATTGGAATGATTGGTGTTCTGAAACTAAGTTTATTTACAGGTGGCAGATCAGTTGTTGTCGTTAATGATTGAAGTACAACAGTGTTGTCGATGTTCGGCGTCCACGTATCGAGTTCAACAACACCATTGCCGTAATAAATTACTCCCGATGCAATACCACTATTTGTTGCAGGATCTACATTTCGATATAAAGTGCCTGTGCGATCAAGAAAAGTATCACTGCCTATTTTGAAACGTACTGAGCCATTCAAAATTTGCTCATCGTATCCAGATGACAGGTCGAACTTAACTTTTTCTGCAATGATATTTTGCGTTGAAGAATTCACACTTGATGTATCACGATAGCTCACTTGAATATTTGTAGCAGAGTAAGCCCTTAATTCAACTTCTTTGCCTTGAATACTAGAGGCTTGTGGTGAATAAAATGACATATTTCCTCACTTATGCTGTTCCGTATACAGCAGTAGCGGTATAAAGAGTCTCGAAAACTCGTTTAATTAATTTGGGGGTGACTTCACACTGACCACTGGCATATGTGATTGAGCCTTGCACTTGACCTTGGTCATTGACCAAGTTTCCAACACTTGAACTAATTGGCGTATCTGTAAGGTCCACATAATCTGTCGATCCTTCAGGTGCGCTTACAGGGATCTTTAAACTCACACTGTTGGGTTGAATGGCTGATCCGGTACCAATGGTAAATACAAGTTTTTGCCCAGCATCTGGTTCAATATTTGTTCTATTTTGAGTTTGCTGTGGTCCAAAGTTATAGGTCACAACAAAACTAGTATTTTTCTGTGGCAATTTCACAGGGATGATTTCACCAATACCGGTTGTGTAATTAATTGAACCTGTTGCATCCCCTGTAAATTTACCTTGTGCATTGCTGACAGCTTTTTTAGCAACACCCTCAAGCAACCAATCTACAGTTACACCTGGAGCAATCCCCTCTTTTTCTAACTGAAAAGAGAACTTTGCTTTATTCACGGGCAAATCAGAACGTGTGAATGTGACGATTGGCGTTCCCCACAATAACAATATTGGTGAGCCAACATCTGGTAAGGCGCCTGCTGTAAGAGTCCAAGATCCTGTTTCATAATTGATTCGACCTGAACCAAATGAGGTGCTTGAACCTTTTAACTGCCCCGAACCATCATCTTTTAACTCATAGAACTTACCTTGAGCCATATAAGAAATGGACAAACTTCCTGGTGCAGGAATTGGAACTAAAACACCTGTCCAGTTTGTGCTTTGATTATTTTGCGTGACTGGAATGGAATAGCTTTGAAAATATTGGCTAGGTGCTGCAGCAGGTGTAAAGGTAATAGCTAGTGTTGTATTTCCAGTCCCTGCTGATGCTGTCCATTGAATTAAGCCGCGCTGATAATCAATTGTTCCAACCTGAGTGCCCTGTACATTTTTAAGCAATCCGCCCTGATCTATAACCTGCTGACCAAACAGAGCGAATGAAATACTTGAAGGCATTATACTAGAACCAATGTAGAGGTTTTGGCTTGTACTAACTGTTGTCACAAAATTTGCAGAAATTGCGCCTGAATTACCCGGCACTAAAACAACACTCTCACCTGCAGCATTTACATCAACAATTGGTGATTCAGTTTGCGCTGATG
Source organism: Acinetobacter bereziniae LMG 1003 = CIP 70.12 (assembly GCF_000368925.1). Taxonomy (GTDB): domain Bacteria; phylum Pseudomonadota; class Gammaproteobacteria; order Pseudomonadales; family Moraxellaceae; genus Acinetobacter; species Acinetobacter bereziniae. Next base: position 875,108 of record NZ_KB849755.1, read on the forward strand.
GAATAAGCTGAGTAAACACTTCGCCCACATTAACTGTGTATTCACCTAGTTGTGCATCTGTCTTTAGCTTTTTTGATGAATAGTACAGACCTGTATCAGCAACCAGTGTGTCACGTATAATGGTTTGGCTTTTCTCGCCTGAATACCATTGTTTAGCAGAAAGTCCGACATAATCTTGATCAAGCGGATCGTTCAGAGAATAAGTTGCAACTTTATACTCAACCTGTTTACCATCCACAATCATGATTGCAATACGAGTTTCAACTTTGGTAATTCGTACATATTGCTCATGTTGCAGCGCTTTCCCTTCATTCGATACAAGTACAATCGTATCACCCACAGAAGATTCAACCTCTTGCGGAAACATAACCGCTTGAAGGATCTTCATGCCTTGATAGTGTGTGTCCTGTGGAATACCCGCCATTTGACCACCTTTAGCCAAATAGTTTTCAATGCGGTTCTGTGCTGATTTACGCTGATCTGTCCAACTTCTTGTACTGAATAAAAGTGCTGACACATTCGGATCTTTCGGCAATTCAGATACAAAGACTGTGGCACCCATAAGTTTATCAGTATCAGCAGTTGTGACAGCTGGAAAAATCTTTCTTAAAGACACATTACCCATGGTTCGGTCAAGTTCGGATATATCATCAAATAGATTGTTGCTTAGACCGTCAACAATGATTTTTCCATTGTATTTGCCGCCACCATCATCATTATCAGTCATCCGCTCAGGTTCATAAATCACCAAGTCTTTAGTTTCAATCGGCATCGCTTAACTCCAAAAATCGCAAAGTCACGTTATATTCGTCATCATCCGAAATAGATGGATGCTCAAGCACTGGACTCGCCTCAATTGCTTTGTCTTGATGATTGAACAAGACATTAAACTTTCGTTTATCATGAAAATAATTAAATTGAAGTTCGAATTTTTCTTGCAGAACTGACCAATCTTTTAACTTGCTTACAACATGACGTTTAAGCCACGCCATGCTTTTATCAGCAGTCAAAGTGATTGGTCGTCCTGACTTTTTTATGCCCTCTTGAATGATGAGTGCACCGTCTACAGCACGATCCTGCTTTTGTTCAATAGGGTTCCAATCAAACTCATCAGACCATAAAAAGCCGTCAGACAATGTGACGGCTTCAGATGTACTTTTTCGAACTAGTTTCATGATTATGTACTCTTTTTAATAGTTTCCAACTCACTCAAAATTGAATTGAGGTTTGTTTCAGTTGAAGGAGATCCATAAACAGTTGCCTTATTCTTTCCAGTGCTAATTTCATACTTCACTGTCTTACTTGAATCACCAATACCCATTGTTGATGATGAATTTCCAGCATATTGAGTATATTTCTCCAATTGTTCTCGAACATAGTTTGCGTTTGAAGTACCTCCACCGCCTCCTGCAAATGATCCAACAACATCCAAACCATTTTTTGCAAGCCAAGAAGTTGATGCATTTCTATATCCATCACCCAACTTTGAGCCCTGAAGAATATTTTTGGCGATTTCGGCAGCTTTTTTATCGTCGTAACCCATTGCTTTAAGTTCAGCTTCAACTTCAGACTGATTAAATGCCAATCGAGTTTTTTCACCTTGGGTTGTTGAATGCATACCACCTTGCTGAGAATCCAAAGCCTTTGCCCAAGCCTCAGATGAAGAAAGGGCTTCTTCTCGGGCTACTTCACCCATGCGACGATAAGCATTCGTTACACCATTTGATACTCTTGAAGCGTGATTGTCAGCAGCTCTATTCATCTCATCAAACGATTGAACTGTGGCTTTGCCTGTGTTGTCTATTTGCACAGATAAACCAAGCGATGCAGCTTTAGCCTGAGCTATCGCGATTTGCGACTTATCACCAGTTGCAATCACACTATTCAACATTTGTGTGTAGGCTTGCTGAATACCCTCTGCTGTAGCTTGACCGCTTTTTTGAACAACATTGAACTGCGATGTTGCTGTTTCTGCTGCCAAGGTTAATTGCTCTTTCGTTTTTATACCAAGAGCATTAAATGCAGCCAAAACTGGATTTAAAGAACCACCTAATCCATTTGCTTTTTGCTCAATCAAACTTAAACCATAAGCTGCTTGTTCACCAGTGATTAAGCCTTGTTTCGCAAGTTGCTCAAGTTTGCCTTTTGCATAATCAAGCTCTTGACCAGTTTGAGCGGTATTAATCGCTTTATTCACACTCTCCGAAAGCGCTAATCCTGTATCAATACCTTGCTGCTTAAATTCATCAAGATGATCTACAACAACTTGAATATCATTAGATGCTGACTGAAATGTTTTAGAGAATCTGCCTTGCAGTTGTTGAGCATCTAGACCTGTTCTTTCTAAAGCTAAACCCATCACAGCTTTTGTTATTTCAGCACTTTTCTCAGCCTCTTTAGCAGTACCAGCGAATGCTGCTTTAGCATTGGTTTGGAATACAACTAAATCTTCATTAACCAAAGCGTTTCTAAGCACATCCTGAACATCTTTCGCAGTAGCTTTACCTGTTTGTTGTAAATAATTTAAAGCTGATACAGCGTTATTAATACCTGCTGTTGAATCAAATTTCATTGATTCGCTAACTTCTTTCAAAGCTTCTGCTGACTTTTTACCTGCAGTAATCAAGCCATTAAATTGCGTGACTAATTCTTGAGAGGTTTTGCTCAAACCATAAGATTTATTGATGCTCTCTTGTGCAAGTCTATTATTTTCAGCTTGCAATTCAGCTCTAACTTTTGCCTGGATGGCTTCATTCTTTTGCTGTTGCTCTAATTTTTCTATGGCATCACCATAGCCCATTAGTTTTGCAACACCCTCACCAATAGCTGTGCCAAATGGCTCAAAAACTGTTGGAACTAATACGCCGATTGCTGTAATTGCGACACCTAAAGAACCAAGACGCCCAATCATCGTCATAATTCCACCACTAGCACCTGTAGCAGCCTTTGAGATATTGGCTGATGTATTACTTGTAGCAGCATTGTTAGCGAGTTGAGCTTGAGTGTTTGCAATCACTGCTGTTGTTTCCTGAGTGATTGCAAGTGATGCCGCCTTTACAGCAGTTGCTTTGTCTAGGAACACTGATGCGATATTCAGTGCTTTGTATGCAACAAAAGCTTGCGTTGCGAGCTTGAGTGTATTGAAAATACTATCTAGGTTTTCAGCAACCCAGTTTAATGCTTCAGCAACTTTTGCACTTATACCTGTGCTTTGGTCTAGTTCACCTACAAATACCGTCCATGATGTTTTTAAATTCTCAATTGATCTACCAATTGTCACAGGGAATTGAGAAAATTCCTTTTGAATGGTTTCTGACTGACCAAGGATAGCTTTAGTCACAACCTCGGTTGTAAGCTTACCCTCACCAGCCATATTTCGAAGCTGACCAGTTGTTACTTTTAACCCATCAGCTAGTGCTTGTGTTAATCGTGGAGACTGCTCCATCATTGAGTTAAACTCATCACCACGAAGAACACCGCTCGCTAAAGCTTGTTGTAGCTGTGTAATTGATGCTTCTGCACTTTCAGCACTACCGCCTGAAATTTGAATCGCTTGGTTAATTGTAGTTGTTAACCCTAAAACATCCTTTTGCGGTATTTTCATTTCTTGCCCGATTTTCGTTAATCGAGCATACAAATCTCCAGTAGCTGTTAAATTTGAGTTTGTTGTTTTTGCAATATTAATGACATCATTTAATGCTTGCTTTGCATCACCATGACTTCCAACTGCGATTTTGATACGAGTATTTAAGTTATTCCACTCATCAGCGGTTTTTGCAATTTCCATTGCAGAAGTCCCAATCCCCAAAGCAGCAAGTGCACCAGCTACCGCACCGAAACCCGTCTTAAGTCCTGATAACCCGCTATTTAGTTTTTTACTAGCATTATCTGCTTGATTTAACTCAATGCTTGTTTTATTCAGTGAATCATCTAAGGAACTTATTTGGTTCGCTGTTTCTTGAGATTCGTTTCCAAGTTTATCTAATTGCGAGTTAAGCGAGCTAACATCTTGTTGGCTCTTCTTAGCATCATTGCTGAGATCGTCAGAAACAGCATCTGCTGTTGCTTTATTTGTTTCTTCTGAAGTCTTTTTTAGTCGTTCTGCTTCTTTTTTTATTGATTCCAGTACAGAATTAACTGAGCTTTCAGATTGCTTTACAGCACTTACTAGCCCTTTATTATCACCTTCTAGAATCAATTTAAATGTTAAGTTTTGACCAGCCATAACTTTTCCTTGGGTAATAAAAAAGCACCCTAGGGTGCTTTAAATGTACCATCTTTCGAGTTTCTACAAACTTCCATTAAATGTGTCGATGTTTCCGCACCACTTGATAAAACAGGATACTGTCCTAATTTCTGATAATGCTTTAAACCATTAGCTATACATTCTGTTTCATAGTCTTTTGTGGTTTTTTGGGTTTTTGCCCCACCATTGATATAGGTATCAATGAAAGCATATAAAACCAAAATTACAACAGCACCAATAACCCCTAACACACCTAAAAAAATTAAATCCCCAACGTCAGAAGGTTTATTGCTTTTACAGAGGCTAGATGGTTTAACCTGACTGCTTCCGCAATTCTCACAAACCCCAAGTCCTGTTCTGCGCCAAATCTCATAAATGATTGCAGGTATAAAAAAGAAGATAGCTAGAATTAAGGTAATTAAAAAATTACCACGTTTTTTAGCCCAACCAATATGACCGCAGTTGTTGCAGTTAACGCATTTATTTGCCATTGCCCACTCATTATCATATGAAACTTTAACTATAGTTCGCCACCCTAGGGCTCTTTTCAATACTTAAGACGGAATATATCTTGTACCACATCTCAAGCAGATCCATGTTCTTATATAGTTGCTTTCTGCATTTTTATCTTTCGCACTCATTCTTTTGTACAATTTAATTAGACCATAAGTCAACAATGCTAATAATGGTGCAGTAATAACAAATGTTCCCAACCCTTTGAAAAATGTTGGTGCAGAAAATACACTTACTACAGCAGCAAATAGTGGTATCCAAAGCATTAAAAACACTACAAATATAACAAGTTTTGGTACAGAGCTTTTTTTAGGTGGTGCACATGTAGCAGCTAGATTAGATTGTGACGTCGATGATCCTTTACCACCACCTGCAGTTATACGCCCACTACTGGACACCCCAACACCACTAAATCCACTCTTTCTATTTCGAGTGCCACCAGACCAAACCATGCTTAAAGTTTTGGTATTTGATGAATTGCAACTAGGGCAGTTCATAATCAACGCTCCCACTGAATTCTATAGATTTTACCCTCTAAAACAGTGATGGTGTATTTCAAGCCATCAATGCTGTAATAAAAGTCAGTGAAGAATACCAATTTACCTCGAGCATCTCTGCCTGAGTATTCATATTTACCATCTGGGCGTCCAAGTTTAGACATCATTGTCCCAACAGAATCATTATATTCAACAATATCAGTGGTAGTTCTAATGCTTCGAGCATCAACAGCAAAGGCATTCGCTGAACTTAAGAGTGCAAGTGTTAATAATAATTTTTTCATGAATATCCCCTCATTATGAGAACAGGATATATTTCGAATGTTTGTTGTGCAATGTGAATTTTAAATAGATTTCATCTCTTTATTATATTTTTCGAATCTTTTAGCGTCTGCATGATAAGACACTCGCATAGCACCACTAAAACTTAATATTGAATTTCTTTCATTACGTTGTGCAGCTTTTAAATATTCTATAAATGTGCCAAAGCTATAATCCAAAATATCTTTATGTCGATGCCCTTTGCTGATTAAAAACTGAAATGAATCAAACCAAGTATTTTCTGATTTATTATTTTGGCTTTTTGAATCCTCTTGATCAAAATATGCTTTATTTACATTAAGAACATTTCTGAAAATATCCAAAAATACATCAGCTTCATTGTTCATTAAATCTGAAAAATATTTAACATCATAGATCGTGGTAAACGAACAAAGCATTAAAGGCGAAACAATATGCTGTTTTACAATTGATTCAATATTTTCTTTTGAATAATCATTATTTAAATCTTTGCGAATAATTTCAGCAAACTGAGACCATTGATCCAAGTCTTTTACCGTTATTTGTTTTAGCTCTAAGTCATGAACATAAATGGATCTATTGGAAGCAAGAAAAAACTCATTCATTTTAAATTCCTAAATACAGGCACAAAAAAAGACGCATTTGCGCCCTATGTGCCTGTAATTAAATTATGCTGCTGGAATCGTGACTACATGACCATATAAGCCAAGCGTAGGATCTAAGCCTTTTTCAGCATCTGAAAGCGCTTGACCTGAAATTTCATATTGACCAAGTTCTTCGTGAATGAGTGGAAAAGTTGTTTCAGGTGACTTTTTAGTGCGCCACAAACGTACTGCCATATTTTTACCTGTAGCAGTATTAATTCCTTTAAAGAACAATTCATATTCTTTATTGAATTCACTTGCGATTGTGGTATGACTAACAACACCAGTTGTATAGCTAGCTGTAATGGGATCTGCGATCGCTTCATTAAAAATTACAGTTCCAAAGACTGCATCAAGCACATATTTATCGGCTGTAATTGCTGTTGAGCCTGCTTTAAATGAAACCTGAGTCAGACTATAACCATCAAGTTTGATTTCATTACCTGCTTTAACTGTTCCTAATGCCTGATCAGTAACAACCTTGCTTGCAATTTCAGATTTCATACCTGACAAGATGTATTGCATATTGGCTTCATCTACTTCTTCAAGTTGCCCTTTGAAATTAACACCTGTTGTCTTGGTTAATACAAAATCCGTGGTCCGTTGTCCTGATGTGCTTTCCTGGTGTTCAACTTGGTCTGTAGTGATTTCAAGCTCAAATTCAGGTACGTTACCAAGATGACGCATGCCACCAGCAACACCATTTGTAATTTCAGATAAGTAAAATTTACCTTGCAGCGAAATATATTTTTTAGCCATCTGTTTTGACCTCTTTTGGTTTTGGTTGCGCAGATGGCTTCACTTCTTCAATGATCTTATCTGCTTCTAATTGTTTAATCTGGTCATCTGATAGACCGCCCACAATATCGCCTTTTTCAAAGCGACCTACAGGCTGTAATGCTTTATATGTTTTCATAGTCACCATGATTTAATCATTTGTGCTTCAAATAAGAATGGGAAGAATGCACGACCTGACACTGTAGATTTTCCAACAGGCACACCAGCATCAACACGTAGAAAGCGTTTATAGCCCACAATATCTGGTTGATAGCCTTGCATTGCTCTAAGAATTTTTCTGATATACGGATCAGCTAGTTGACGTATAGACATTGTCTCGCTTTGCTGAGCAGATGCATCTGAAACACCAAGTGCAATTAACCATTGTTGGTATATCGCATTTGCCTTGCCATCTCCTGATGTATCAGAGATGCGATCACCCACATAAATAATGCCAATTCCCACATCACTCACAATAGATTCAAAGAGATCATCCACGCTGAATGGCGTAACGATTTCCTCAACCTCTGGTATTTCCGCTTTGATACGCTTCAAAATATCGTCTTCTAGCGCAAAATAATTATCAATGTTTTGCATCAGTTAAAACCTTGTATAAGTATTCCTCAATTTCAAAGAGTATTTCTTGTGAATCATCGACAGAAATTCCCATATACGGACGAGGTGGAATATATACAGCTTTGATCTTTCTCCAACCACCCATAGGTGTTCTAAATACTAAATACTTTCCTGATTTTGGCTTAATGGTTCCACCAAAATGTAAGATAGGTGCATATTTAACATTGGTGCCGACAGAGATTTTATTACCCTGAACTTTTGCAAAAATTGAATTATACAAACGCCCATTGTCTCTTAAAGTTTGTCCACCTTGAACCTTCGCTCGCCATGACTTTTGCCAAGGCTTGTCATCAGTACCAATGCCTGTTTTTATTCGTTGCTGAACATTAAAAACAAGCAGGTCTGAGATGTCATACCATAGCTTTGATGGGTCATCTACACGATCAAGGACTCGTCGCATAAACTCTTGCAACTTCTCCTGACCATGCATTTGGATTGAGTCCGCCATAGTTAAATACTCGGCATGTTATTCAAAACATCGTCACCAAATACACCACCACGATAAGTAGTACCTATTGGCGCAGATGCTTTAACCTTTTTGGGTCGTGTTACTTCCTGTGTCACTTCACTCTTAATTAGAAGTGTTGCTTTACCTTCTGAAACCCGCTTTAAAAAACTAATAGCATCCTCATATCGCTTTCTTATTTCTTCATTTGTGTTTTGTCGATGAAGAAGATAACGAGCAATATCACAGATATAAATTGTTATATTTTTAGGCGGTGACTCTAGCGGAACCTTGTACATCACACCAATGAAGCCATCGGCAATATCGGTTGCATCTTGTATATAGGATTCTACAGATTCATTTTCGGTGAGGTTTCTTTCTAATTGAGTGATGTGATTCAAGCCGTAACGCAACACCATGTCATCACGGCTTGCGTACATAGCACACCTTATTTTGTAGAGGTTAATTTCACCAAAGCTTTCGGCTTAGCAACCACAGGCAATTGGTTTGACTGGACATGCAAATCAAAACCACGATCGAACTTTTTGGTGTCTTGTTTTGCGTAATACGGTAAAGCAGAGGTATTCACTGTTTCATTGAAATCAGCAGGTGCCAAGGCATTCAAAAATACATCTTGTGTACCAGTTGGGTAAGCATGACCTTCTTTCACGCCGATTAATGGCACATCGCCAACTTTCTGGCGATTCACCATAAATTTGATGCCGCCAAATTCAAAGCCTGAGGTGTTTGATTTACCTAAACGCTGTTCAGCAGCAGACCAGTTTAAGAAGACTTCTTTCACATTTTTATGTGAAGTTAATGCATCGTAAAATTGACGATCTACCTCGGCTTCAACTGTTGAATAAAGTTCTTGACCTAAACCATCTTCGATGAGATCAATTACATCTTGGCACTTCGCCAATACGTTTGTTGTAGCTGTGCCAAGTTCGAAATCTACAGTTTGACCTGTTAAACCGAAGTCGGTGTAGTAATCAACAATCACTGTACCATCGGCATCCAAGACAATACCTTGCTTTGCTTTAGTGCGACGATAAGCAAGAGTTGTGTCGATTTTGTTTTTCATCATTTGCAGCTTATCAAGCACTTTACCTTGAACTGTTTCTGCAGCAGTTGAACCAAATGCACGCACACCAATCACATCAGATGCAAGAACTGTGTCTTCAAGTGGCATATGAGGAATAACCCACGATTTAGCTGTACGCTTTCCACTTGAGTTTTTAGGTGCAACACCGCCCCATTCAGTTGTCGGTACTAAAATTGAACTTTCTGCATAGAATTCCACAGAGAAATTGTTTGTAGTGCCTGGAATGCTGCGGAACAAATTAATGTCATTCGGATTACCAATTCGTGTTGGCAAATTAGTAATTGCAGCACTTAATTCTTCTGTTGTAAAAATCATTTCATCCATTTTTTCACCTTATGCTGAACGAACAGCTGTAATACCAAGTGTTTTAAGACCCGCAACAACTGTTGCCAAATCATCCGCTTCAACATTTGTGAGTTTTTCAGGCACAATTCGAGATTGATGCGCAAGGATAACGCCTTTGCCCTTTTCTGCAGCAGTCTTAACCCCACCAATGCAAATACCAACCACTGCACCTTCACCCGTAAATGCAATCGCATCGCCTGAAGCATTGAAAGATACTGGTTGACCATCTTTAATGTCTTGGCTAGCTGCTACGCTTACATTTTCACGACTTGGACGATGATTCCCCTCAAGCTCCCAAGCCAACCAGTCAGATGTCACACCAGCTTTTTCTACTGTTTTAACCATTTTGTATTCACCTTATTTTCGTGATGCTGCCATATCAGCTAAAGTTTTAGGCTGACCTGCATTGAATTGATTTTGATTACCACCATCCGCTTGGTGTTCTTTCATCCAAGTTGGAAGTGGTTGTTTTTGTGGTTCAGTTTTTGTTGAAAATTTACGTAGCTGAGTTGCAGAGAATACAAAAGCTTTTTCATCAAGCTCCTTCATTTCCTTAACTTCGTCATCTGTAAATTCTTTACCAACATCTTTGGCAAGTGCTGCAATCGCGTCATTACGCTTATCTGCTGCAAACTGAGTTACCTGCTGCTTTAGGGCTGCAAGTTCAATATCTTGCTCAGCAATGCGAGCTTTGGCTTGTTCTAAGTCCACATTTGTGTCCTCTTGTTGAATTAAATTTGATTTAGCTGAAAAGGCTTGGATTGATGTTTGAGTATCTGCGCCAATTCCACAGATAGTGATTTCGTGCACGCGAACATTTCTGAAAACATGCAATGGACCAGTAAACTCTTGCCCATTCACGAATACAGTCTTACCTGCTGAAATTTCTTCAATGCTTTCAGGGTCAGCCCACCAAGACATTTGGAAAGGGTATTCATCATCAATATCTGCAACAATTTCTTGGGCTTTCTTATTTTTTAGAAAATAACCTTGAGCCTGAAACTTATTAGAAATATCAAATGAGGTCGCAACACCAATGCGTAGACCACCAAAATGTTCTTCAACCAAACCAATTTTTGGCTTTAGTTGGATGTTCTGAAGATCAATAACAACACCGCTGCGCCCCCAGTAATAGTGGTTATCTATCCGACCACCGCTATACACTTCAGCATCAAACTTGCGTCGGCTTTTTTCATCTTCACCATTTACAGATATGGCTGTATTTAAGGCCGTAAATTGAAACTTGGTGCTTTCGTTTTCTTCCTGTTGCATTTTTTATGCTCCAATAAAAAACCACCCATTAAGGTGGTCTTGAATTTTCAATAATTTAAACACTGTATATTGTATTTCGGGCTATAAATAACCGAGTCGCTTTCTCTTCAGTACGCTTGAGAATGATTGATTCACTTGTCACATCAACAACTTGTAAATTCAAATCAGGTGCCAATAATGCACCATCTAAACCTTGAATTTTAGATAGATCAATCGCATGGCCTTTCATATCTAAGATAGTGATCGTTTTACCCGCACTCTCTGCGGTTTTAAACAATGTAGGCGTTTGAATACCGATCACATTACCCTTCTGCAAATTGAACGAATCAAAACCTTTGATAGAGTTACCTGTAAGCTTATTCTTTAAGCTTTTAGCCTTACTTAAAATAGAATCAAAGGCCTTAGAAATCTTGTTCCAAATGGAGTTCGATTTCTTGTCATGTGTCTTTCGAATTAAAACTTCTTTTGCTAGTTCAGACAATGACTCATCATCCTGCGCAAACTCAAATGTAATACGTGCATCACTCGGGTTTACATCAAGCTTAGAAATAGCTTCATCCAAAATCTTTTTATTTGAAGCATCAAGTGGCTTTAAGGCATCAATTACAGATTTATTAGCAGACTGCTCAATGACCGCATCCTCTCTAATCTTTAAGAGCTCTTGCGCTTCAGTATGATTGATAAATGGATCATCTAATTTCTGATCAATCACCTCATTTAAATAAGTATTTTGCTTAAACGGATGATAATCCCAATCATATTTGTTTTGAGGCAAATCAACCAATTGATCATCTGGTGTAATTCCAATTCGATCAGCCATTTTTTCAGTCAATGATTCAACTGTGCAGCGACACTGAAAACCATTCGGCGGATAGTATTTATTCCAAAAATCATCATCAATATGTCGAATTATGTCGTTCAATACTAAATGAGTAGGTCGAGTACGATTATCAATGATGGCTGAATAACGCAAATATGGACGTGATTCCTTATTTCCCTGCTGCTCCAACCACCGACCATAGGCATAAGCATTCTGAATATTGGTTCTATACACATTTGCTAAATGATGATCAGAAAGTTCAATACCCTGTTCTTCGACTTGCTTTTTAAAATCATTGAATGTACTTCCACTTTCAATGGATTTGGTTGCTAAGTTAAGCACTGTTTTAATCTGCTCAAGTGAAGCCAATCGACTAATTGTGGCAGCATTGGATCTTGCGTGAAGATCCATAGTGTAAAAATCATCAGGCAATACTACTTTGCGATTTCTGGCATACTCAAGAGAGGAACTATAATCCACGACGGTTACCCCCTTTTGTTTGCCTGCACATACCCAATAACATCAGCTTTAAACAAAGCCTTTGCAAGATTGATTTCAAACTCTTCCAAAGTTGCACCTTTACTGGCTGAGTAGAGATTTTGCATCAACTCATCTTGGGAGTTTGAATTTTCAACAATCTTTTCGATATCTGAATCACTCAATAGTTTAGAGCTTTGCTCTTTAATCAAACTATCAATTTCTTGCTGGCCTTGATTAGTCTTATTGACTGTTGCTGCGAAACTAAACGCTGTTTTCGGAATCGCTGTAAATTGACTAGGTAATTGCTGTGACTCTTTCAAATCACCATCTTGCAAGCCATATTCACGAGTCCAATATTGATTAGTAAATTCAGCACCAGCGTTTTTAAGATCAACATCTCGTTTTGCCTGTGCTTCATTGAGCGCCTTATCATCACCAATAATGATTTTATGGTGTGACCATTCATTCAGGGTGCACATTGCATTAATAATCATTTGAAGTGTTGGTGTTACAAGTCGAATATCGGATTTTAGTTTATCTTTTCTAACATTCTCATGAACTAAACCTAAAGCCCTAGATCCGTTACCGTCTGTACCACTTGTAAGTGTTTGCCCTAAAATTAACTTTTGAATTTGACGCAAAATTACAGTGTGAAAAGTATCGAAAGCAGCACCAGCATTACCTTGTGTATTGCTAAGGATCTGGACATCATCACCAGCATCAATGGAAATTACTGATTGTGCGTGTGCTGATAGCAACGCATTGTTCATTGCATCAATATCACCCTCATCATCAGAACCGTTACTTGATACCTTACCAAGCAATATAGGTGTTCCAAAACGCTCAAGGAACTTGGCCCAAAACTTAAATCCATTTTGTTTAAAAAAGAATAACCAATACAAAGAAGATAGTAACGCCTTACCATAAGGTTGTTTGTATGTTGCCTTTCTTCGAGTTAAAAAGAATTTGATAGTCTGGTCTATTTCTCGTTCTACACCTGTTGAATCTGGTCGGTAGATTAATCGTCCATCATTCTTTGGCTCAAACCACTCCATAGGCTTTTCGCCGATCCAAGTTAGACCAATGTAGCCATCTTTATAATCCCAATTGGCTTCTTGAACTGAGTATCCATAAAACAAGGCATTTAAGGAGCTTGTAGCAATCTCGCTAAACCACTCTTGCATCTCTTGCATGAGATATACAGCTTCAGGTGTATCACTTGGTTCAATGCGAAATGGAGTAGCAAGCAAGGCATCTAATCTTGTCTCAGTCGCCTGCCCAATCTCATCATCATCCAGCAATACATCAAGGTTGTGACGTTGAATCCCTGCCTTTCTGAGTGTTTTATCAATATCGGGTAGACGCCCGATATTATTAAAGAATTGAGTAACAGCCTCATGTGTATTTAGAGAACCGCCAGACAAAGCCTTATTCTTTACCTTGTCTTTTTTTGACTTTGCCATAATTTCCTCAATATGTTCTTGAGCCTGCGCCCTTTGGTTTTGCTCGCTTCTTGGCATCTAAAAGATAGTTGTAGCCATCACTCAATCCATCAACCTGATCATCGTATTTTGCATTTGGAAAATTTCGAAGCTCATCAATTAAGGTTTTATTCCAAGGACCGCGCAGCATCTTTACATTCCCGACATTCACTTGAGCCGCGAAAGGCTGTGCCCGTGTAATCTTGTCACCTGAAACTGTTTCCACAACAACGCTAAAGCCTGCCAGCATTGTGATAAAGCTTTTAGCTTGTGATTTACCAGCTTGACCAGGATCTTGGGGAAGTCGAATAACAACTTTCTTCCCATCTATCTCTGCGGTTTGCTTAATTGTTCTGTTGACACCATCTGGTCCCCACTGACCATGCACCATATCAACGATGTAAATAATATTGTCTTTACCCTTAACCATTCTTGGGCCTGCTGTGAAATCCCCTTCATTTTCAGAAGAAGCTAAATCCCAAGCACGTACTTCTTTAAGAATTTCAGAAGGAAGAGCGTCAACAATTTCAATATTATCAGGCTTAAAAAAACCACCTGCCGGTGGTGATGGTCTTTGCCGATACTGCCCAGAAAAGACATAAGGTGCTGCAAGCTCCATTCGATTAAGTTCTTGAATGGTGTGTTTTTCAGGCCATAGTGCCGATCCATCTGGTTGAATAGCTGACAGCTCTAAATGCTCCCAGACTTCGCCATTACCACCATCTAGTAACCATCCCGCCAAATCTTCCTCATGTAGGCGCTGCATAATCAAAATAATAGGTGTATCAGGTGAGTTGGTACGAGATTCAAGTGTATTCTGAAACCATTCAATTACGCTTTTACGGATCGTATCTGACCTTGCTTCACTTGCTTTATGAGGGTCATCAATAATAATGGCACCGCCAAAAGTATCACGAAGCTTTCCTGCACCAAATCCTGTAATCGTTCCTCCAGTACCTTGGGAGTAACAAACACCACCATCCGATGTTCGCCAATCATCTTTGGCTTTACTGTCATCACGTAATGTGAGATTTGGGAACACCTTTAAATACGCTTCTTCTTGTACAAGATTGCGAGTTTGAAATGCATTGTTAGCTGCGAGAGTTGCAGAATAACTAACATGAATAAACTCACTATCAGGAGCCTTACCAAAGCACCACGCCATAAAGTTAATTACAGCTAATTCTGTTTTAGAGTATCGTGGTGGGATATTGATAATTAATCGCTTAGTTTCGCCACGAAACACTTTCATTAAAGCATCACAAACGACCCTATGGTGCCAGTTGTGCATCCATTTGTATTTGCGTCGCTCCTTAAACATGTATTTGGAGAAAAAATACAGATCCTCTTGTGCTTCAACCTGTATTGCCAAGTCTCTCGCATTAGAATTCATTTAGAATCTCCTTGCGAGCCTCCTTAAACTCTTCAATTGAAACACTCGCTTTTATATCAATAGGTGCGCCATCTTTACCTGTATGCTCATGCTTCACTTTCTCGCTCAGCATTCCCAAGTGCTTCATCATCAACTCAAGTGATTTGTTAGCACCACTCTGATCAAACTTGTATTGTGGAGCCACATTGCCATCTGGACCCTCAATAAAAACAGGGAAACCATCACGGTCCAATACTTCTTCTGACTGCATACAGCGCTCTGCAACCGATTTGAGATTTTTAAGCACATAATAAGCATCAATACCAAGCTCTTTAATGTGCTGAGACTTCAAGAAATCAATTCTTTCCTGAACTTCAGGTCGACTAAATACAACCCATCCATGCTGACGTGCTGACTTCTCACTAAACTTCGCTCTAATCGCTGCTTTAGTGATATTTAGATCAATCAAATACTCATGACAAAACAATTCATGTTGCTTGTTTTTAAGTGGCTCACTCCCTTTCGGAAGCTCAATTTCTTCCATAAAGGAATCTCCAATAAAAAACCTCCCGAAGGAGGTTTTGGTTATTAACCAACTAACTGCTTACGAAAGGATTTATTGATCATTTCTTTTATATCATCTTCTAAGTTAGCTTCAAATATTAGAATAATACTTGCGAATTCAAATTCATAAGACGACTTATCATATTCTTTACTATTAAGATAAAGATCTAGATTTCCGCTTTTGCTAATGTTTTGAAATACCAATTCATAATCATGGCAAATATTAGTTAGTATGTATTCTTTTGATTTCATTATTATCTCTATAATTAATTTAGAAACAATAAATTATCAACTTATCCAAGTAAGATCAATCACAACCGACCTTGACGTTTATACTTACGTCTTTTGGCTTGGCTGATCTTATTGGGTTTTGATTTTCCTTTTACTGGCTCTCGCCACGTAATTGAATCCCAATCACTTGCACGTCTCTGTGCAGGTTCGGCAAACGCTGCGCTCATACCCAATGCTGCTAATACAATTCGACCTAAACGCATGGCTTTCTCCCAGACAAAATAAAACCCCTTTCGGGGCTAAGTAAAATCTATATTTGATCAATCATCTAAATATTTCTGAACTAATTTATCTATATCGGATGCACGCTCTCCCAATGCTTCCTTGGTGTCATGTGGGATACGTGGGTCTGCATAATAAAAATAAAATTCATGCTGATAATTGCAAACATAAAACCCAATACCACACCAATGAGAATGCAAATGAATGTTTTCATGCTAAGGCTCTAATTTTCCACATTTCCCATGCAAAAGTTATCTCATGTGAAACATTGGTTTCGAGTTGCGAATCAAGATACTTCTTTTTTGGAAAGAATCGATCAGCATCTTTGTTATATTTAATTCGATCAAAGACTTCAGATGGGCAAGCTTTTTTAAACATTTTTAATTCCTTCTTTTTATTCATCTGTATTTACCCATGCATCTTGAATCTCAAACAACAAAAAAGCCCACATTTCTGTGAGCTTAAATCTATTGTTGGTCTGTACTGTATAGAATGACCAGTCTATAAAAATACTACCTTATATGCCGTTATTTTGTCAATTAAGCTTTTCGCATATCTTTTCGATAGATATCCGCGTAGAAATCAATCTCATCTTTCATGTCATTCAACAAACTCTCAACCATAAACTCCAAGTATGCATAGTTCTTACGGTATGTTTCAGGCTTCACTTCTTTCAAACCAAAAAACTTAAATTTTTCTTCAGTCGTAAATCCATTAATTCCACGCAAATTAAAGAACAAAGCCATCTTTGCTACTTTGAATGCAAATGATTTAAGGTCGAATCTGATGCGTTGCACATCCTTTGCCAAAGCCTCATATAAAATTGCTGCCAAATGATGATGTAAAGTGTGATAAGCCATTGTGTTATCTCTATAATCACCCCACACCAAAAGCTCACAATATGCCTTTGTTGCCTTATCTTCAATTGAAGCTATTGCACCGCAGCGATCCTCCCAATTAGGCGCATCACCACCAGTCGACGCAGTAGAGATCTCATAGTTTGCTGTTTTCGCTCTCATTTGCTGTCCCATCCATTCCAAATTCGATAACTTCTCTGCCACTGCGTTCATAATTGCCCCTTAATTCATACCTAGAGTTTTTAAAACTAATTTATGTTTTAACTCTTTGTTTTCTTTCTCGAGCGCATTGATCTTTTCAAGAAGATCGTTTTTGTCCTGTGTAATTCGTTCCAAGTTAGTAAGCCCAGAACATGAAATCATGGCTCCAACTTGTTGATTGGATAACAGCTCAATTCCATACTTAATGGTTTCCTCCTTAAACTTACTTCCCATTAACTTCTCTAACTCAGCTCTTTGCTTTCTAACTGATTCAATATCCATAACTCTTAAACCTCTAAAATCTCAATCCCATGCACTGACATCATCAAGTGCTTTTTGATTCGATACTCAGCAAGACTTCTTGAAATCTTGCTTTTGACATCTTCAACTACTTGGCACCCATTTTTGATATATACAAAATCCGCTACATAACGAAGCGCTGGCTTCTTCCGTGGTTCATTGCTAAATCTGACTGACTCAGCTAATACAAACACGTATTGCGTCTGTAGCTCTCTGATTTCCCCTGCACGCTCAAGAATCTTCAACTCTCGATAACGTCTAGCTTCTTTGACTGAATCGAACTTTAGACCATCGCATTCGATAGTCTTGTTCTTGTATTTTGATTGTCTTGATCTCGCCACTGGCTTCGACTGCGTTTGCCACCCTTTAGGAATTTGCATTTAACCCCCCAATCAATTTAGTTAATGGCTCTTTGAACAAATGAGCTAAAACCAGAACCGTCATGCAAATCCAAAATATTGAATCACACATGCTCACCTCGCAGGGCTTTTTCCAAATCTCGAATAATGCAATCCGTTACGACACGAACACCTTTGTCATACAAATCCATTTCTTTGAAATTGGTCATTGATTCTTTTAACTCAATTAATACTTGTTCAACTGCTTTGAGTTTTTTGTCTTTCTCTTCAACCTCAGCCTGTCGGGATTGCATCTTTTCGCTTGCACATGTTTGAAATGCAACAAACCACATCTTGAGCCAATGATTAGCTGTATCACGCATCACTATTGCATCTGCTCGACCATTATCAAATTCAGGATTGAGCTCATATTCCATTGAGAAAATATTGAACGAAAGAACCTTGTGATGATCTTTAAGATCGGTTTTTTCTAAATTTACCAATATCTCACGCTCAAATAACCAAAGAGTGCGTTTTAGTCCTGTTTCTTTTGGCTCAAACTTATCCATGACGTTCTGCCTCCAAATCCTTGACAATCGTACTAGGGCTAACGTGATTGCGAATGTCTGTGACGTGGTCTGTGGTGTCATGTTTTGCAATGGCGGTGCGGAGGTCGTCTATCTGAATAGGGTGAAATCCAGCAGCCCTAAAATACAAACCGTCGTTGTCTGTTAAATTCCATTGATCATGAAAGCCATTGTGAAACATGAATTGAGGTGATTCACGAAAGTAATAACCACCTTGATAGCTTTCAGCATTGGAAGGTGCTTTGGAAACAATCTCTCTCATCTGCTCAATCGTTAAGTTGTTGTTTATCGTTGTCATAGTGTCACCTCATAATTCGACTTAATGCTGTAACGTCCACTTGTCTGCTTGTTGTAATGAATTGGATAACAAGCCTTGCATGGTGCTTCGTATTGTTTTTTCTCACCCATCTTGTTTTTTCTTATACGATGAAAGAAAAACTCATCATCGAGTGGATAATATTCATCACAACAAATACAAAGTTTTTCTGTGCCAAGTTCGGTTTCAATGTATTTAGGTTTTGATCGACTCACAGCCCACCTCCTAACACCAAACCAGATGGACGAGAATTCCCTTTGATATCAAAATCAACAGCTTTCATTTTTGCTTTAAGTGCAGACTGTTGATTACTGATCGCTTTCGCTTCTTTGCAAAACTCACAACGGCATTTGTGTTTGTTGTATGCGTAAACAGTGCCGTGATTAATTATTGGTTGGTACTTCAAGCCTTCTAAATCTTCGCACCAGTCCATCGTGTATTGATCTCTCATGACAACCCTCCAATACGGCACATAAATTCAATCTCAATACCGCCATAACTTGGTTTATCAAATGTTTTAAGCTCTTTGCGAATAACAGATTCAATATGCTTTCTTGTTTTGGTGTTGAATTTGAATGCTCGCTTCAAAAGCAATTGACCATTGTTGTTAGCCATTACTGTGAACTGCATTTGTTGTTCATTAATTTCAATTACTTGCACTTGAACACTCATACCGACTCCCCTTGCATCATCCGTTGATCACCCCAGTTACACTCAACCAGTGTCAAACCGCCCTGTTGGAATCTTGACCATAGACGATCGCCTAAATCTTCTTTGAGTTGTTTGAGAGTGAAATTTGATATCAGCATTGTTGATTTCATTGCGTCATAACGTGAATACAAAACTTTGTGAACAAGCTCTTTGCGCTTTTCACGGTCATGCAGTCCATATTCATCAAGAATGAGTAAATCGTACTGAGTGAACTCATAAATCAATGATTGCTCTGATTGATCTTTAGTGTCCTTATCCCATGCATTCATGATCTTCTGAGCCATGAATTCACTTGTGATATAACGCACATAAATACCCTTGTTCAGAAGCGTTCTAGCTGTTGCACAACTCAGATGTGTTTTACCTGTACCTGTTTTGCCCGACATGATGAAATTGCGCTTATCACCTGCGATCATTAACTTGGCAAAAGCTACACTTTGAGATAGCGCATTTTCTTGACCAGGTAATGCTGGATTCACGTTGTAATTCTTAAATCCAGAATTTTGATGACGTTCAGGAATCATGGCACCTGCAAAATGATTATCACGAACCATTTTGTGAACTTCTTTGTGATGCTCTTGGTTTACTTGTTCAACATAGGCTTTTGCACATAAGGGGCAAATTTGATTTGGTCCTGCCTGTACTTTTTGAACATTGTGTTCAGCGCAATAAGCACTTACTTTTTGAAACTCCATTGAGGTCATAGCATTCATATGAAGTCCTCTGGTATTTCAACGTGTTCAACTGGTCCGCTAAATTGAGGAATATCAGCCCATGCATCATTGACGTTTAGATTTGAAGGTCGAACATTTGAATTTGATTTTTTGTTTTTAGAAAAATCACCTTTCACCCATTTCACGAAGTTTGAATACATCTTTGAGTCACTGACTGAATCAGATCGAATTTGTCTTTCGTAATGAGCATTGACTTCAAGAAGTGTGTTTTCCATTTCACTTTGAGTTAATGATTTTTCACCTGCTCTCTGTAACCAAGAATTCAAAGAATCTAAATTTGGTTTCCAAAGATTTAAGATTTCATCAACTGAGTTTTTTGACGAATTTTCTATTGTGTGTGTTTCTTTAATATTTTCTTTAAGTGTTTCTTTAATAGTGCCCCGTTCAACGGTACTAGTCTCGTCACCATTAAAGGTACTAGTCCCATACCGTTCAACGGTACTACCCATAATTGGTACTAGTCCCGTTTGTTGGTACTGGTTAAGTGTCAAAAAATACTCATTAAGACATCCAGTTTTTCGAACAACACTGATTAATTTTGCATCTTCAAGTTCGCTAATACTCGACATAACTGTGTCGCGTTTTTTAATTCCGCAATACTTTTGAAACTGAGTAATTGCAATAGTGTGAGAAGTACGATCAAACCCTATAGTTTGACGCACAATAAACATAAGGCATTTGAATGCTTTGTCCTTTAACTGCGCCATGATTAGGTCATCAATTAAAGAATTAGGCATCTTTGTATAGCCCTCATCTTTGTTTGACATGACTTGTCGCTCTTGTTTTGGAAACGAGATAACTTCACCTTGTGGGCTATCATGTTTGTGTGCTAAATTTGTCATATTCAATCCTTGCAAGTGTTTGAATTACTAAAAGCCTGATCTTGACCATCAGGCTTTTTTAATGTCTGGACTTCCATAGCCCAACTCTTCCTTTCTCTCACTAATTTCGTGATGGAAAAGGTCATCCACTGATTCAACTCTGTTGATGTAGCATTTCATCATGTGAAACATTGAAGCTGCTGTTTCACGGTCTAAGCTTTCATAAGTTTTAGGAACAACCTTGAATCCAAGAAGGCTCAATAAGACGCAAGCGTTTTCAATTTCAGTCAAGCCATTGCTTTTCTTGTCATTTTTCATTCTTGAGAGTGTGCTTGGATCCACTCCTAAGCGCTCTGCTAAAACACTGTTGTTTGCCTGTGCAAGCGCATTAAATACACGTGTTATGTCATTTCTAGCGCTTGCAGACATTTCAATTAATAATTTGCTCATGGTGGTTCCTAAGCGACTAAGGTTGTTTTTTTACTTACTGGAATATTTGATTCCACATTTAAAAACTTCTGGTATCCATCTGGAACGCCATCTTTTCTCCAAAGAGAAACAGTTCCTTTAGAAAACCCAAGTAAGTCTGCTAATTCGCTGTCGTTTTTGCAGCTATACCGATGAAGCAGATGGTCAACGGTGAATTTAAAAAGGCTCATAGAGTTAAACCTTACCCAATTAAAGTTTAACCTATTAAACAATATAGTTTAAGACCTTGTCAAACAAAATGTTTAAAATATTAAACAATACATAGTGGTTATTTGAGATGAACAAGAGTGTTGTTGAAACGGTTGCTAGTCGCATAAAAAGCAGAATGGATGAGCTTGGCATTAAGCAAGTCGATTTAATTAATAAAGGTGTGGCAAGTAAGGGGACAATTTCCTTGTGGCTATCTGGTGGTGCAGAACCAACAAGAGAAAGACTTGTTAAGTTGGCTGAACAGTTAAAAACAACTGAAAAATGGATATTAACAGGTGGCGACATGAACAGTCGCTTTGATGACTCAATAGACCTAAATCCTGTTGCATCAGTTATTTATGCTCCTGTAATCTCATGGGTACAGGCAGGAGTATGGACAGGTATGGAAAATGTCGAGTTAGTGGGAGATGAAGAAAGGCTTCCTTTGGTACCAGGTGCAAGTGCAAAGAGTTTTTATTTAAAAGTGAGAGGTATTAGCAATGCTCCTTATTTTTTAGAAGATGAAAGGATTTGTGTTGATCCTGAGATTTGTTTTGATGATGTACAAACTGGTGAGATGATTGTAGTTAGACGAGGCAATGAAGCAACATTCAAAGCCTTATTGCGCAGTGAAAATAACTTATACTTGAAAGCTTTAAATAAAGAATGGCAACCAAATGTGATGCTGATTGATGAGGATTGTACTTATATTGGCAAATATGTTGGCTCATTTAAGCCTGCTGAGAGATTCTCACTAATCTAAATAAAACTAAATTAAACTTTTACCGCCTTTAAGGCGGTTTTTAATATTTAAAATCTAATAAATCAAACATTAATAAAAATATTGTTTAATTTCTTAAACTTTTCTATTGACTAAAATGTTTAATCCATTAAACTAAATCTCACACCCACTCACCAGAGATAAAAATGGATATTCAAAATTTACGTTTACAACTCCTTCAGTTTTCAGGCGGTCAAATAGAACACGCTCAAGCAATGGAAAAATACGTTTTTGAAGGTACTGGCTTAAATCAGCAAATGGGCGAAGCAGTAAAAACTGCGGATGTTGGTGAAGATCCAGTGGATGAAAAGTGCGGATGCTTGATCTGCTTAATCAAAGAATTTCAAAAAACCTTTTTAATTTTAAATAAAAAAGCGCACTGACCTCGAACCCAATGCGCTTTTCCAAACAACAGGTGAATTATGAAACAAACCGCATCCCATAGTCAAACACCGCAGTTCGGTGTGAACAAAAGTGCTACATCTGCACGACTGTACCAACACCCAACCTTAGAAGAACAACGTCCTACTGGTTGGAAAAATATCGTTAGCAACATTTCAATGATCACCGTTTTGGCTTTCTGCTTTGGTGGTTCTACATTTCTTTTGCTTAAAGGCTGTGCCGACGAACAAGAACGTCAAACCGCTGTCATTCAAGCTCAAATTGTCAAGGGTGGGAAATAATCATGGCTGATAAAAATCAAACAATTACTAGCTTCAAAGGTTTTGATAAAAATCTTCAATGCCGTGGCTTCCAATATGAAATTGGTAAAACTTACCACCATGAGGGTGAGGTAAAAGCTTGTGGTTCAGGTTTTCATGCTTGTGAATACCCTCTTGATGTTTTTGGTTATTACGCACCAGGTGAAAGCCGATTTGCAACTGTTGAGCAATCTGGTGATTTAAGTCGTGAAGATGATGGTGACAGTAAAGTTTCAAGCCGATCTATCACAGTGAAAGCTGAAATTGATATTCCATTCTTAGTCAAAGCTTCTATTGAATATACAACAAGCAAATGCAAACCAGTGGATAAGAAATCCCCTGCTTTTAG
>NZ_KB849755.1:899323-1107674 GCF_000368925.1 Acinetobacter bereziniae LMG 1003 = CIP 70.12
AAGCCAAATCATTGAAAAAGAAGATTGCTTTGGTGTGGCAGTTGGTGTGGGTTATCAAAACAAAGCGCGTGCACCAGAAGGCAGTGCAATTGTTTTAGCTTTCCGTGGTGATGAAGGTGAGATTATTCACATCCGCGCTTCAAAGGTCGGTGATAACGGTGTTAAGGCAAACACTTGGTACCAGTTGAGTGAAGATGGTGAGTTTATTGAAGTCAAGGAGCCACAACAATGAATATGCTTTCTAAACAACCTATATACGGTGTCGATTACATTCATTGCGTCAACTGTGGTCGCACCGTTCAAAACAAAAAAGCAATAAGCACAAATGGTCACTCATGGATCTGTTCATGTGGTTGGTTCAAAAACATTTGGTCTTGCAAAGTGGCTTAGGGGAATAACAAATGGCTATTCAAATTATTACTGCTGATCAAGCGCTAACAGTTAAAGCAATTATCACATACATCTATGCCGATCCTGGTCTTGGTAAAACTTCGATGGGTTTCACTGGTGACAAAGCAATCTCATTTGACTTTGACAAAGGCTCACATCGTACAGGTGAACTTCGTCGTGGTGCCGTGGTACCGGTTCAGAAGTGGACTGACATTGGTAATCTGACTGAGCAAGACTTGGCACCTTACAACACAATTGTTTTGGATACTGTGGGCGCAATGCTTGAATGCATTAAGTCTTACCTACTATCAATTCCTAATAATCGTCAGAAAGACAATACATTGAAGTTAAAGGCGCAAGGTGCTGCAAATGTAATGTTTAAGAACTATGTGCATATGCTTATTAGCATGGGTAAAGATGTAGTTTTCTTAGCTCATGCTTCTGAAGATCAAAACGGTGACCAAGTGATTTATCGTCCAGATCTAGGCGGTAAAAACCGTAATGAGCTATATCGAATCGCCGATGTAATGGGTTATTTAACCACTGTCAGAACACAAGAAGGCAAGACAGCAAGAGTTATTAACTTCAATCCTTCAGATACTCATCATGCAAAAAATGCAGGTGCTTTGGGTGGTGAAACTGGAGAAGTATGGGTTCCTGATCTAAAAGAGAATCCTACATTTTTGGCAGATTTAATCAGTCAAGCCAAGGACCACATTAATACTCTAACCCCTGCCCAATTGGCAGCAAACAAAGCTATTGAAGAATTTAATAACTTTGCCCAAAGCTGTGAGGAAGCCGCATATGCAAGTGATCTAAATCAACTGACTGAATCCCTTGATAAAGATCACGCGTTTTATCACAACATGCGTCAATCAATGCTCAAGCGAGCAAAAGAACTTGGATGTGTATTTGATAAAGAGCGCAATGCTTGGTCCAACCCTCCTGAATTCAATGCAATCTCTGATGCTCAGCGTGATGAACTTCAAGACATCATCTCGATGAATGGATTAGACGTTAAAGAAGTCTGTGAACACTTGGGAATAGACGCCCTCTCAGCAATTGAACTATCTCATTTCTCCGATGTTAAAGCAGAAATCACACGTATTGCAGTGGAAGGCTTCAATATTGAAGGAGCTACTCAATGACAGCATATTTAGCAATTATGGCTAACGGTGAAAGTGTTGATGCAGTTCGCATCGGCACTCACTTTGAAAGCTTAACTGGTGAAATCCTAGATCCAATCTCATTCGTCAATTTTGATCTGATTACCCGTGATCAATATGCATTTGAGTCAGATTTCAAAAAGTACACAATGAAAGCAGATTTCAGTAAATTTGACAGTCTTGTTTATCGAAATTCATTCACCGATGCAGCTTACAAGCTTTGGCGTATTCGTGGCGGATTGTCAATCGATGACCCTGAATACAAGGTGATTGAAAAAGATACCTATATTCCGCAATCCCCTATTTACCGTGGTCGCCGAGGTGAATCATGACCCTCCTAAAACTTTACTTTCAACTTTGGCAAATGGCGTGGTGGTTGTGATGGAAAAAACATACCAACCAAATAGCAGATATCCACTTCAAGATCACTTGGTTGTTGATATTGAAAACAATGTATTGGAATTTCCTAGAAAAAATACCAAGAAATGCCAACACATGTTTGTTGAAATTGATACCAAAGCCCTTGAATTGGTTTGTAAGAAATGTGGCACAAAAGTCAATCCAGTTTTATGGATTAAGGATTCAATAAGTTATTTCACTCGTATTCAGCAAGATATTACGGAACAACGCGAAAGACTTAAAGAAGATGAAGCCGAATTAAAGAATCGCTCAAGAACACGCTGCCAACACTGTACCAAAATGACAGCAATCAACTTGAAGCATCATAATTTTCAGATATTAGGGTGATGAGATGGAAAATAAAGAATGTGAAGCTTTTGAGAGTGTTTTTACAGCTGAAAACGGTTGGGATTTAACTTGTATAAATGGATGTTATCAAAATATAGGAACATTTAAGGCATTTGCAGGTTGGCAAGCAGCCAAAAAAAAAGCTACCCCCGAAGGGTTTGTTTTGGTGCCGAATGACACGATCATGAGCATTTATGATACTTGCGATAAAGCCCTAGACTCTGATATTGCGTATAGATCAGCATTGCTGAATATTAAAAACGATGTTGCTCAATATGCTGATTCGATCGAAGCACAGGAACAAAGTCATGACTCTAAATGAAAAAATCAATTTAATAATTCGTGATGTAGCAGAGCTTCCCGATCGCACAAGCCCTGAAGATTTTCCAGAGGCATTGATTGTGACTAGTGATGAACTTGAAGAGATTTTAATTCATCACTTAATCAATGAGCATGATGTAGTGCAGGAGCAGAATCATGATGAAATGTGATAACTGCGGTAATGAAAATTATTTGCTACTTACTCGCCAAAACCCTAAGGGACAAAAAGGTATTTTTCATTGTGAACAATGCACTGGAACATTGGTTGACAATGTGGGCGAAGCGCTAGTTGAGGCAATTAAAGGTGATTCTCAGGAGCAAAGTCATGACTGAGCAAACATTTAAAATAAAACCAATTGATGTTCCAGGTGACTTAGATAGTTACTGGTTCCACCCTGATATTGCAAAACACGACACTATCACTGATGGGGCTGAGCATTACACTAATGAGCAATGGTTACAGCTTAAAAAGAATCTTGGCATAGAGATAATTTATGATCACTGGGATTACCAAGATATTCCTGAAATCCCTAGTGATGACAGCGCTGACTGGTCTAACTGGAAACCTGTTCCACCTGAAGAAGGTTTATTTTTAATTGCTGCATATGACACAGAAGATGGTCCAGTTTTGTGGTGGGCTAAGGAAAAGGAGGAAGGTTGATGGTTATAACAGTACCTCAAGCAATTAAACTTCTTGGGGTTCACCGTTCAACTATATATAGAATGTTTGAAACTGGTGAGCTCAATAAAGTTAAGCTTGCTAGATCAACAAGAGTTGAACTTCCTGAACACTTAGAAAAAGCATATGCGAAACAAATCAAAGCCCTTAACTTTTAAGGGCTTTTTCTTTTAATGAGTCAAGATAATCAGACCAAGCCTGCATCATGATTGTTCTTTCATCTAAGTATTTGGTTCTGTTGTATGCCCTGCCATGCATATCCCGAACTTGATGCCCCATCTGTTGCTCAATTCGCTCAATAGGAAATTTCAAAACTTCATCTAATAAGGTGCGGGCGGTTGCGCGGAACCCGTGACCTGTAGTCTCACCATTTTTGAAGCCAAGATTCTTAAGTGCTTTATTAATTGAACTATCACTGAGAATTCTAGTTTTGCCCCAATGATTTGCAAAACAATATTCACTATGCCCTGTAATCACTTTCAGCTCTTTAAATAGTGCCAAGACTTGTTTTGATAAAGGTACAACCAATTGAGTGCCTAAAGCGTTTTCTGTTTTAGAAGGTGTGTAGGACCATGTCGCATTTTCAAGATCCACGTCTTCCCATTTTGCCATCCGCAATTCACCTGGTCGAACAAAAACTTGAGGCAAGATTTTTAAAATATAACAAGTGATAATTGATCCGCGTTTGTCATAGCCATCAATGTTTAAAAGAAGTTGACCTAATGCTTCAGGATCAGTTACAGCTGAATGATGCTTAACCTTTCCTGTCTTTAATACACCTTGAATATCCATTGCAACATTTCGATCGCAGAAACCAAGCACAATTGCATATTTAAAGACTTGGCTGGCTTTGGATCGCATTCGTCTAGCTGCTTCATACTTGCCCTGCTTTTCATATACTTGGCAAACAGATAAAAGTTCACGTGCTGTAATTTCGTGAATCGGACGTTTCCCAATGGCATCAAATAAATGTTGATATGAAAATGCATTACGTGAAGCTGTTGAAGGCATAACACTTTCGGTCTTCATGAATTCACGAGCAACTTGTTCAAACGTATTTGCCAGTGCATTTTTTGCCTGATCTTCTTCAAGCTTCTTTTCAACAGATGGATCTATGTTTTGGGCTAATAACTCTCGATATTCATCACGCATTTTACGCGCCATAGCAAGTGTGACAGTTGGATAAACACCAAGGCTCATTGTTGCGTATTTTTTTGAAACTGGTCGTCTGTAGTTAAAGCGCCAATAGGTTCTACTTGCACTATCTATATAAAGGTATAAACCGCCACCATCAAAAACCTTTTTGGCTTTATCTGGATTTTTCTTATGAGCTGAAATTTCTGCCCTAAGCTTTGTGTCTGTCAGATTTACTATTAATTTTGCCATTTTGAGGGTACATTTTTATTAGGTTTTACAGCATACCCCCAAATGTACCCTTATTATGAGGGTATACAGAGGAACAAACTGCGACAAACTGAGACAATAAGAATGTCTAGATGCTTTTAATATAAAGGGTTTTGAGACAAATTGGAACAAGGAGGAACAGTAAGATGGTACGCCCAGCGGGACTCGAACCCACTCCACAGGCTTCGGAAACCTGTACTCTATCCAGTTAAGCTATGGGCGCTTAAATTGAGATGGCACATCATAACAAAAAAAACCGTGAGGTAAAGCATTTATAAAACAACTCTTTTCATTGATGATCATGCTTTAAACAATGTTCTATATTTGCAATGTAGAATTCCGTCTAACTTACTTGGTTTATTCAAAAAGATCGCTCACAATACACACTCCTGAAACCATGTGAGAATTTCATGACTGATGCCTTGACGTTAAGAGATTTATCGAAAACCTATAGAAATGGATTCCAAGCACTCAAAGGAATCAATCTAACTGTTCCAGAAGGAGAGTTTTACGCACTTTTAGGACCGAATGGTGCAGGTAAATCTACAACAATCGGTATTATCAGTTCCTTGACACGTAAAACTTCAGGAACCGTGGAAATTTTTGGACACAACCTAGATACCCATCCATCAAATGCCAAACAATGTTTAGGTGTCGTCCCTCAAGAGTTTAACTTTGGTCAATTTGAAAAGATCTTTGACATCTTAGTGACCCAAGCAGGTTATTACGGTATTCCTCCAAAAATTGCACAAAAACGTGCAGAAGAATACTTAGAAAAACTTGGATTATGGGAAAAACGTAATACTCAAGGTCGGATGTTATCTGGTGGGATGAAACGCCGCTTAATGATTGCCCGTGCCATGATGCATGAACCGAAACTTTTAATTTTAGATGAGCCAACTGCTGGGGTAGACATTGAGCTGCGTCGTTCAATGTGGGACTTTCTCACTGAAATGAATGAAAAAGGCACCTCAATTATTTTAACCACACATTATTTGGAAGAAGCTGAAATGCTTTGTCGCCAAATCGCGATTATTGACCGTGGTGTGATTAAAGAGGACACCTCAATGAAAGCCTTTTTAAATCAACTCAGTGAAGAATCATTTATTTTTGATTTGGAGTATCCAATCGAGCCCATCACTGTTGACATCATCGGGGTTAAATTTAATTTAATTGATCCAATGACACTAGAAGTCACGATGGACAAAGCACACGCTTTAAATGATTTATTCCAACTTTTAGAAGCTCAAGGTATTCGTGTACGCAGTATGCGTAATAAATCGAATCGTCTAGAAGAACTCTTTGTTAAAATAGTGGAGAAAAACCTGCAAGGAGCAGCACAATGAATTTTAATCAACTGCAAATTGCACTTTACACACTGGTCTTAAAAGAAATTCGCCGCTTTATGCGAATCTGGCCACAGACACTATTACCACCCGCCATTACCATGAGTTTGTACTTTGTAATCTTTGGTAATTTGGTTGGTTCTCGGATTGGTCAAATGGGTGGATTTAGCTACATGCAATTCATCGTACCCGGTCTGATTATGATGGCTGTAATTACCAACAGTTATGCCAACGTCTCTTCAAGTTTTTTTAGTGCCAAATTTCAAAAAAGTATTGAAGAGCTTATCATGAGCCCAGTTCCATTACACATGGTTTTATGTGGTTACGTGATTGGCGGGGTGTGTCGTGGTGTGCTTGTCGGTGCGATTGTCACTGCCATGAGTATGTTTTTCACTGACCTTTATATACATAATATTTTCGTGACCATATATACGGTGATTGTGACCTCACTATTGTTCTCTTTGGGTGGTTTTATCAATGCTGTATATGCAAAATCTTTCGATGATATTTCAATTATTCCAACCTTTGTATTAACACCACTGACTTATCTTGGTGGGGTATTTTACTCGATCAGTGCTTTAAGCCCATTTTGGCAAAATCTCTCTTTAGTTAACCCGATCGTATATATGGTTAATGCTTTCCGTTTTGGAATTTTAGGTCATAGTGATGTCAATGTTACTTTGTCTTTAATCATAGTGACACTTTGCTGTGGCTTACTTTATGGTGTTGCTTACTATTTACTTTCTCGTGGTTCAGGAATGCGTGAATAATGTCTGTTGAACAATCTTTATTGGGTAAAGAAACCAATTACCCGACCACCTATCAGCCTGAAATTCTTTTCCCAATATCACGTGCACAAGCACGTGAACAATATGCTGAAGTTGAAGGCATATATCAAGGTCAAGATTGGTGGCATGTTTTCGAAATTTCTTGGCTAAATGCTAAGGGAATTCCTCAAGTTGCGATTGGGCGTATTGCACTCCCAGCAACATCACCGAATTTGATCGAATCTAAATCACTCAAGCTGTATTTTAATAGCATGAACTTTACTCAGTTTGATTCCCGTCAAGCTTTTATCGATACTGTTGAAAAAGATTTGTCTCAAGCAGCGCAAGCACCTGTCACTTTAACGTTGTTTCAAGTGGATGATTTAGACATTACCAAACCGACAGGTATTTGTATTGATGATCAAGAACCTGACTGTCTGGTCAATCATCCAGATGCTAGCCTTTTGGAATTCGATCAAAACACTTCAAATACAGATAAAAATGTTGAAATTCAACTATTTTCACACTTATTAAGAAGTAACTGCCCTGTGACAGGTCAACCCGATTGGGGGACTGTTTTTATCCGTTATCAAGGTAAAAAACCTTGTTATCGTAGTATTTTAGCTTATATTATCTCCTATCGTCAGCATAACGGTTTTCACGAACAATGCGTGGAACAAATTTTTGCCGATATTTGGCAAAATTTAAAACCAGAAAAGCTGATGGTTTATGCAACTTATACACGCCGTGGCGGTTTAGATATTAATCCGTGTCGTGTATCTGATGAATCATGGATGCCAAGCCCAATTCGATTGGCGCGACAATAAACATTGAGGTTGAACACATGCCTTTTTTTGGTTTTGTACCTTCTGAAGAACTACTCAAGAATATTCAGACAGGTATCGAGAAAAAAAACTCTAACGAACCACTCTATCCTTTACGTGATCAAACAGCCTTACTTATCAATGAAGAAATTATTGATACGCTTTTGATTGAACTTGTTCGTCGTTTCCCTGCAAGCGACAAACGAGACACTGCGGAAAAACTCGCGGGTTATGTCAAATCAACCGTTGCTGTATTACTTAAACAGTTATTAAGTAAAGCAGACAATGATGTGGTTCGCCAGTCTGTAGATTTTTCAGAACGTAGTCTATTTAAAGATCCGCAAGGTCAATATCGAGTTGGGGTTAACTTAGATCCTAATTTGGTTATTAACCTAAAAAATAGCTTTGCTGAAGTTCAAGCCAATGGCGATGTCAATCGTGCCATTTTAGCAGAGCAATTTAAACAGTTTGCTGATGCAACTACCAACCACTTTATGCGCGACTTTAATAAAACCCTTGATTTAGGGATGATTAAACGTAAAGCAGCAGATATTGGTGCAGCGGCTGTAGGTAAAGCTGTACATATCGCAATTGATAAATTGATTCCTAATTTAAATAAGGATGAAATTGCAGCAGTTGCAGAATATTACGACACTTTATTTTTTAATTGATCGATAAATTTTAATTGATTTTTTAAATATAAAAATGCCCTTTTGATTCAGGGCATTTTTTTATGCTCTCAATCTGTCAGTTTTAAAATATATAATTTCTTTTTAAATTCAAACAACTAATCACAACTATAATTATATACTATTGGAGCGTGTAGAAAATTTTAGAATTAATCTCAACATATCAGCGTAAATTGGCGATTCAGCTTTAGCTTTAACATCTTTCATCTATAACCCCCCCCCCTCTAAATATTCAAACATAATTTTGTTGCGAAGTATTGATATTCATTGCCTTCGGAGGGGATTGTGATAGCATGCGCAAAACATATTTTTGTACAAAATAGACCAATGGCACCAAGCGCTCAATATAAATTTTTACGGCATTCTCCTCGTGATGGTTTAAGCACCGCCACGCTCCCTTCTCGTTGGCAAAGACTACATATTGACCCTTGGTTGAGTTTATTTCTCATTTTAAATGCATTACTGGGCTTAACCGTGCTTTATAGCGCATCGGCACAGGATATGGGGTTGGTTTCCAAACAAGCAATGAGTTTTGGGATCGGTTTCTTAGTGATGTGCAGTTTAGCCCAAGTCCCACCCAAAGTTTATCAAGCGTTCGCACCATATTTTTATCTTTTTGGTTTGGTCTGTCTGGTTGCAGTTAAGCTATTTGGTGAAGTGCGAATGGGCGCACAGCGTTGGATTGGTATCCCAGGCTTCGGTAGTGTACAACCCAGTGAGTTCTTAAAAATTGGTATGCCCTTAATGATTGCTTGGTTTTTATCACGTAATCCACTTCCACCAAGCTTTAAGAATGTCGTTTTGTCATTATTGATGATCGGTATACCTTTTATCCTAATCGCTGAACAGCCTGATCTAGGGACATCACTGTTGATCTTAGCCAGTGGGATTTTTGTGCTCTTTCTCAGTGGGCTTTCATGGAAAATGATTTTAGGAGCGGTTAGCGCAGCTGCTGTGGTTATTCCAGTGGCTTGGGAGTTTTTACTGCATGATTACCAACGACAGCGTGTTCTCACCTTATTTAATCCTGAAGCTGACGCCTTAGGCACAGGCTGGAACATCATTCAATCTAAAACGGCGATTGGCTCAGGCGGATTTATGGGCAAAGGCTACTTAGAAGGGACTCAATCACATTTACACTTTTTACCAGAAGGTCACACTGACTTTATTATTGCTGCATTTTCGGAAGAATTTGGTTTGATTGGTATCCTACTTTTGATCACCATTTACTTTTGTATTATTTTTAGAACTTTTCAAATGAGTTTACAGTGCTTCCATAATTTTGGTCGTTTGGTTGCAGGTACATTTGCTTTGTCATTTTTTGTTTATGTATTTGTAAATGCAGGCATGGTCAGTGGTATTTTACCTGTAGTCGGTGTACCACTACCCTTTATGAGTTATGGTGGCACAGCAATTATTACTTTAATGGCCACTTTTGGCATTGTGATGTCGATCCATACGCATCGTTAATTTTTTATCATAAATAATTAGGAAATATAACCTATGCTTACTTTTGGGCTTTTACAGAAGGTTAAAAATATCACTTTCTGTGCGGCAGCATTTTCACTGACCAGTTTTTGTCAAGCCAATGATTTTGCCAGCAACCCTGAATACAATAATTTTAAAGCCAGAACTATGCAAACATACGGCTTAAGTGCAGAACAGATTGATTGGGCAATGAATGGTTCACGCAATTTACCGAATATCATCAATATCATGGAACGCCCAGGTGAAAGCAAGCCTTGGTATCAGTATAAGACTAACTTTTTAGCCGAAGGCACTATTCAGCGTGGCGTGCGTTTCAAACAACAATATGCAGATACCCTAAATCGCGCAGAACAGCAGTTTGGTGTGCCTCAATCGATCATTTTGGGCATTCTAGGGGTTGAAACAGGTTATGGCTCGAATAAGGGCTCATTTATCACTCGTGATGCACTTGCTACACTGGGTTTTGGTTATCCTCGCCGTGCTCAATATTTTCAGGATGAATTAGGTGCCCTTATTGCATGGTCATATAAAGATGGTGTTCCAACCAACTCGATTGTTGGTTCCTATGCAGGTGCTGTAGGCTATCCGCAATTTATGCCAAGTAATGTGTCTAAGTTTGGTGTGGATTATGATGGCAATGGTCATGTCGACTTGCGAAACTCTGCTGTAGATGCAATTGGTTCTATTGCGAACTATCTTGCTCAGCATGGTTGGCAACGCGATCAACCGATTGCATTTTTAGCGCGATATACAGGAAACAATCCTGATGCAATCATTGCCAAAGATTTAACCCAACCTGTTCCTTATGGTTCACTGAAAAATTTAGGAATTTCTCCATTAAACCCAATTGTTAAAATTGATGATTTAGACTTGGTCAATATTATTCAGTTACAAGACACAAATGGTCCTATTTATTATATTACTTATCCTAATTTTCAAGTGATTACCACATATAATAGAAGCCGCATGTATGCCACCGCTTTATGGCTTTTAGGCACTGAAATTGTAAGTCGATAAGACTTACAATTTCCTTTAGATAGAATAAGTCAAGAAATATTTTTGTTAATTTGATCACATTATATACTTTTTAAATAAATTGTTACAATATTGGTTATTTTTTAATCAAAACCTGTAAGAATTTGTCCTTTTTGTAACGGTTTCTTAAATAATGCTAGACACCTTTAATGCAGCTTGAATATTATCCTTTCCGTTAAATGCAGTTGCAAAAGTGAATTTACAGACCTCTATGGTTAATTTTCAGCGACTTAGAAAGTTAAAATTGAGGTTCCAAGGAGTTAAACGATGCATGCTTCACTCAAATGTGTGATAGCCCTGACCATGGGTCTGAGTATGACGCAAGTCAACTCAGAAATGGTTCAGTCATCATATTTAAATAATGATTCGGATAGTTCGAGTCTAGCTTCTCGTGTGATTAGCAAAGATTCAACAAATTTCAATTCTCATTTTTCAAACCTAAACAGTTTGTCAATTACTGAACGTTCTGGCGACCAAGTACGTCGTCAAACTATTGCAGCAAAGATTCAAGTTCCTGAAGATGAGCCTTCAGTAATTGATAAACTTAATGAAGTTGCTTCTAATACAGTTCGCAAATTTAGCCAAACTGGTGTTGCATCTTGGTACGGTCGTCAGTTCCACGGTCGTAAAACTGCAAGTGGTGATACATTCGATATGAATGATCTCACAGCAGCTCATCGTAGCCTGCCATTAAACTGCTTTATTCGTGTAACCAATAAAGACAATGGTAAGAGTGTTGTGGTTAAAGTTAACGATCGTGGTCCATTCCATGGTAATCGTGTACTCGATCTCTCTTATGGCGCTGCGAAGCGTTTAGGTATTACAAATTCAGGAACGGCACGCGTTAATATTGAACGCGTAGACGGTCCAAACTCGTAAATCACTGCATGCATTTAACAAAAGCCACTTTCCAGTGGCTTTTTTATTATCACTTAAAAATACTCATGTCCGAATTGCCCCCTTATTTTTTTAATTATTCCCCTTTTCTTTAAAATTATTTCCAATCAAAATTAAAATTCAATGAGCACAGGAAGTGTTCGAGAACATATCCAAAAAAAGCAAAAATCTAAAATTAGGCAAGTGAGTCCAGCATGGAAGCAAACCATAAGATCCACCGTGTAGATCATCGAATACTCAGCAGAACACACAAAGTGATTGCGCTCGGGTTTGCGACACAAGGACTTGGTTACGCCACAGTCATGACTGCTCTCCCCACAATAAAAGACCGATTTAAGTTAACTGAAGACCAGTTAGCAATGATCATTCTAGGAGTCTGTATTGCTGCAGCACTCGGTTCAATTTTAGCCGATCGTATAGCGGTTAAACTTGGGTCACGACTTGCCATTGTGACTGGTTTTATTTTTGAAGCCATTGGAATAGCAATTGCTGCATTTAGCCCAAATGTGATGCTGATGATTGCGAGCTTCTTAGTGTATGGGCTTGGACTAGGCTGCTTAGATGCAGCACTTAATATGCAAGCCGTCATGATGGAACAACGACTTGGGAAAAGTGTTTTTGGCGGTTTCTTTGCTTGCTATACAGCGGCTGCTTTTCTAGGCGCATTGATGATGTCAGCCACTGTTTCAACCCCACTTGGCGCAACGACAGCATTATGCATCGCTGTGGTGATTGCGTGCATCACCTCGCATTTGTCTAGAAACTGGTTATTTCAGCAAAAACAGTGTGCAGAATTAAATCCACAGCAGAAGCCAGCCATCCCATATCAACAACTACTTATTTTTGGGCTAATTATCCTAATTGTATTTACTGTCGACTCCGCAATCAGTACTTGGAGCTCCATTTATCTCAAAGATGTTTTAGCAAGTTCAGCAACGATTGCTCCTTTAGGTTATGCAGCTTATCAAATTGGAATTTTACTGACGCGATTAAGTCTTGATTATTTGCTGCGATTTAAAACAGCCACATGGGTTGCATTAGTCACAATCCTGATCGGAGCATTTGGATGTGTATTATCAGGAATAAGTCATTCACTCGTTACCGTAATCATTGGTTTTGCGCTGGCTGGTGTCGCCGTAGGTGCATTGGTCCCACTGACCTTTTCCGCCGCAGGTCGTTTAGATGAAAATCGACGAGATGAAATTATTGCTCGAGTTAATATTTTTAATTATGGCGGTGCTGTTGCAGGTGCAGTTATTGTTGGCTTACTTGCAACGCCTTTTGGTTATGCCCCATCGTTTATTGGCTTGGCATTTGCTTTGCTGGGCATCCTTTATTTTAGAAAAAGACTGGTTTAATCTGTATCAATTCTAATCTTACATTCATAAAAGTGACTAAATAGCCCAGTTTAAATATGTGAAAAGTAAACATCATTTCTATACTTAGCATGAAATCTTTGTTAATTTAATTCTTATTCTATACGCTATTTTGAATTCAATTGTAGCGACGTATATTCAATTCTAACAATACAAAAACTAGGGTGATTCACTATGTTGCAACTTAACCCATCCCAGCTTGTTCGATTTATTGCTCCTATCATCTGCATCAGTAGTTTTGGATTGCTCAGTGCTTGTACCAACATCGCTCAATCAGATCCCACAAAATCTCAAACTGTCACAACTTCCCTTCCACAAGCCAGTACACTTTTTTATGGTGGCTCGATTTTGACCATGCAAGGGATGTCACCACATTATGTAGAAGCATTGTTTGTCAAAGATGGAAAAATTGTCTTTGCAGGTGATTTAAACCAAGCACAGAAACTCAAACAAAAGAATACTCAAGTAATTAACTTAAAACGTCATACTCTACTCCCCGGGTTTATCGATGCACATAGCCATTTAAACAGTGTGGGTTTACAGCAAACTGTTGCCAACCTCTATCCAACACCAGATGGCAATGTATCCGATATCCCCTCTCTGATTCATGAACTTTCCTTGTGGCAACAAAAAAATCCTGATTTTATTAAGGCAACCTCAGGATGGATTATTGGCAATGGTTATGATGATGCGCAACTGAATGAAAAACGCCACCCAACTGCTGATGATTTAGACTTGGTTTCGACCAACCATCCTATTATTGTCTTACACCAATCAGGTCATTTAGCCTCAGTCAATCATAAAGCGCTTGAGGTTTTAAACATCAATCAGAATACACCTAATCCAACTGGAGGGATTATTCGCCGTAAAGCAAATTCTCAAGAACCCAATGGCGTACTTGAAGAAGCTGCCGTTTTCTCAGCAATGGCAACTGCTTTTAGTCAAGTGCCACCTGAGATCATGCAAAATATGGCAAAAACAGCGCTCAATACCTACATCAAAAATGGCTATACCACCGTACAAGAAGGTCGTGCTGATCACGGCACAGCTGAATTGTGGCGAAGTTTTGCCGCTATCAACCAATTAAATATTGATGTTGTAGTTTATCCCGACATCATGAATGAAAAAAACTACATGCTTAAAAATGGCAGCAGTCTAAATTACCAAAACCATTTTAGAATTGGCGGGGTAAAAATCAGCCTAGATGGTTCTCCTCAAGGCAAAACTGCATGGCTCACTCAGCCTTATCTTGTTCCACCAGAAGGCAAAAGCAAAGATTATCGAGGTTATCCTGCTTATCCTGATATCAAACAAGTTCAAGATGCAATTAATCTTGCTTATCAGAATCACTGGCAAATTCTTGCACATGCCAATGGAGATGCTGCAATTGATCAATATTTAACAACCATTGAAAAAGCAAATACTCAATATGGATATGCAGACCGCCGTAATGTCATTATTCATGCCCAAACCATGCGTGAAGATCAATTAGATCAAGCCAAAAAACTTGGACTGATTCCATCATTCTTTTCATTACACACCTACTATTGGGGTGATTGGCACAAACATGAAACGCTTGGCGCAGAACGCGCTAACCGAATCTCCCCAACTGGATCTGCTTTACGCAAGAATATGATTTTTACTGAACATCATGATGCGCCTGTTATTCCACCCAAGAATATGATGGTGATTGATGCCACTGTGAATCGAACGACCCGTTCTGGAGATGTTTTAGGTGAAGATCAAAAAGTCAGTCCCTATATTGCTTTAAAATCAGTGACTGATTGGGCTGCATATCAGTACTTTGAAGAAAAAAATAAAGGTACTTTAGAGCAAGGAAAATTGGCGGACCTTGTACTTTTAGATCAAGACCCTTTAAAAGTCCCTTCTCAAAAGATCAAAGACATTAAAATATTAGCGACCTATAAAGAAGGTCGATTGATTTATCAACGCCCTCAATAAAGATCAAAAAGGATAAGTCATGCTCAAGCAAAAAATTTTAATCATGATTTTATTCCTGCTCAGTGGTTTTGCTTATGGCGATATTTCCATATTCAAAGCCACTTTTCCAGCGTTGAAAAATAACAAAGCGCCACATCAACAACACCACATCGAAAAGCTGCCAGCGACCAGACTTAATCATGATGTTTTTGTCGACACGTATATTGCTGCCATTCCCAATCCATTTAACGATACTGGCTTTTATAAAGACGATTCCGTATGTAACAACAACAAAACCCAAGCTGTGAAGTGTCAATTTAATTATCAATTGTCCACAACACAGGCTAAAAATTTCAAAATTATCTTGTTACCTGGTATTGGTCCCGTACTCATCCCTAAAACATGGCAGGTCATCAGTACAGATTTAGGACCTTCTGGTGTCGCTTATGCTGTACTCGCAAGTTCTCAAAAAGATGAAGCGATCACAATTTACAATTCATCTGCTTGTGTTGGCTGTGCCATGCACAGTGCCAGTTTATATTTTCCAAATGTTCGAAAACTCAGTCTAGCCAATGAGTTTGGTGCTATTGAGGACAAAAATCATCTATTAAAGATCGTCAGAGTGAACAAAAACAAAGTTTATTTTAGTTATCAGATTCCCAACCACAACGCACATACACATGGTATCGCCTACTATAGCGATGAAAGTGACGGTAATGACATCACCAACTTTCAAGAAATCAAAGTCACGCTCAAACCGCAACACCAAACTTGGGCACGTGATATCTTAAATTTTTATCAAAGCACGCATTAAAATAGGTCGACTAAAACAATCGGAATTGATTTGGTCAGTCGGATTTTGACCTCAAGCCAATTCTGAATTATATTATTTTCAGGAAAATTAAAGCTAGATGAACAATAAAGCCAACCATCTGCATGGAGCGCCAAATGAAAAACATTACTGAATGGTTTGATGAATATAGTGAAAGTCATCAAAACAAAACCAATAAAGCCATCCATTGGGTCTGTGTTCCTGCGATTTTATTTGCCATCATTGGAATCCTTGCACATTTTAGTGCCTTGCTTACAGCCCTTCTTTTAGTGCTTACACTGGTTTTCTACACCCGCTTAGATATTGTGCTTGCTGTCGCCATGACCGCATTGATTGCCGTCATGGCATGGGTGATCTACCTGCTTCCTGTTGGCGTTGGTTTTTATATTGGCGTGTTTGTTTTGGCATGGATTGGACAGTTTTATGGGCATAAAATTGAGGGTAAAAAACCTTCATTTTTTAAAGATCTTCAATTTCTCTTGATTGGTCCTGTATGGTGCATGGATGCATATCTAAGTAAAGTACTGCCAAAATGGAAAACACGCCAAAAACTGGCTTTTTAAGGTAAATACATTGAGGGGAAATTCCGCACTGAGGTTCCCCTCCATTTCCTGTCAATTGAATAAATAAAACAAACCATAGAAACACAGTAGACTTAGACCAAGATTGACTAAGATTTTTTTAGAAATCAGCGCTAAAACAATACATACGATCGCTGTTAAAAAATAAGCATCCAAAGGTAAAGCTCGCAATTGCTGATCATTGAAGAACACAATCGGTGCACAAATGGCGGTGAGTAAACAAGGTGCAGAATACTGCAACATATTTTCAATCCAATGCGGTAACTTAAATGCAACTTTGGGTTCGAGAAAGAAATATCGATTTAGAAATACAATAAATGCCAAGCTTAGTAGCAATAACCATGTCATTGTTGAACTCCTAAGCTTCTAAGTCTTATCAACTTTGCTGCACACATCGCACTCAACATGCCAAAAATTCCTGATAATACAATGCTGCCTTCGAATTGAAGATATTTAAAGATACAGGCAAAAATTAAGGTAAAGATCACCCCAATCAAGGTCGCTTTGTTTTTAATCATTGGTACAATGATGAGAATAAATACCGCAACAATCGAAAAATCGAGGTGTAAACTTTCTAAATTAGGTATCGACTGTGCCAGCAAGATGCCAAATAAGCTAAATAAACACCATGCTAAATAAAAACATAAGCCAGCGCCAAATAGATAAGCGAAGGTTCGTTGCTTATTTTCCCCTATTCCCACTGCAAATAATTCATCGGTTAACAGAAAGCCAATCACCAATCTCTGTCTAAAAGAAAATTGAGTAACATCCTTACGGAAGTTCAAGGCATAAATCAAATGTTGACTGGTTAAGAAAAACACCGTAATAAAAATGGTCCAAACCGAAGCCCCCGCCATAACCAAACCCAAACTCACCAGTTGAGCAGCACCTGCAAATACAACAGCCGACATCGAAAAAGCCTGAGCAAAGGTCAATCCTGCGTTGATGGCCATCGAACCTGCCAGAATCCCCCAAGGCAATACAGCGATTGATAAAGGTAAAATATCAACAACACCTCGTAAAAATGCTTTTTTATTCAAGTCGGATTGCGATTGAATGTCAGCAGAACAAGGTTCAAATTGATGACTCATTAATTAAATCCAAAACCACGAATAGGATGAGTATCTTCAAAAGCAGTGGACGTGGCTTGCATGAAATTGCTGCTTTATTGCTGTCTAAGGATTTCTTATAACGTTTAAAAGATGTTGAACTAGGCTAAATATTCAAAGTGCTTAAATATTGGGACGGTGTTACGCCCATTGCCTTTTTAAAATGTCGATTAAAATGGCTTTGATCTGAAAAGCCACAATTTTGTGCTGTCATTGCGATCGTATAACCTTGTTTTAATAATTGCCGTGCTTTATGCAAACGGACTTGTACCAACCAACTGTGTGGCGGCAACCCTGTATACTTTTTAAATTCTCGCAAAAAGTGCCAAGGACTCAATCCTACAGTTGCAGCCAAATCAGTCAAAGAATAATCTCGCTCAGGAAAAGCATTCAATAAATCTTTGACAATTTCAACTTTACGTTGTGCTTCAGGAAGCTCTGCGGGTGTTAACTTTGCTCGACCATAGCGACTGATTAAACGAGCCAAAGTTGATAAATACAGACTTTCCTTGAGCAACGTATTTTCTTTTTGTTCTAATAGATCAAACAATAAGGTAAATTGTTGTGCCAAGCCAACATCGTGAACAACAGCATAAGGAAACCAAGGCACACTATTTTTGACACTAAAAAAATCTTGCCCTGCCTCAAGCAACATTTCGGGTGTTGGATAAATTGCTCGGTATTTCCAACCCGACTCAACCGCAGATGAACCTGTGTGAATTTCATCTGCATTGACTAAAATAATGTCACCTTTCGGCGCTGTATGTAACTGCCCTGTTCGATAAAAACTTTGCGCACCATCTTCAATCACACCAATACAATAACCTTCATGCACATGCTTTGAAAATTGCTTATGGTGATACTGTGCTTTTAACAACTCCAATCCACCTAATTCTTTAAGGTGGAAATAGTTTGCCCACTCCTGCATGTTTTCGATTCAAACGCCTTCTGATGGCTTAAAAATAGCACGATTAGAAACAAGGTATAGAACAAAATTGCTGTCGAAATCTGAATAGAATAACAATCAACTAAATTTTATAGAACTGAATGAACAATGCACTATTTATTGATAGGTTTTTCCATCATGCTTTAACCAACCATCTTCATGACGGCGACTTGGATCATGATGTGTCCAATGAATCACACCACCTTGATTACTGTATTCATACTCTCCAAAAAACTCAACACGATCGCCTTTACGTAAATGATCAATTCGTGGTGCTAAATCAATATTATGTGCGACCAAGACAGTTAAACCGTTATCCAATGAAAGTATGAATTTTTGATGACGTGAACCTTGAGTATCGTCACGTAATATTGCTTTTACTCGCCCTTCCGACTGAACTTGAACATTACTCAACTTTCCATCAAAAGCTTGACGAATAACCGTTAACCCTTGCTGATTTTGACTATTGTTTGACTGCGTGTTTTGAAAATTTTGCTGATCACTTGATTTAGAATCAAATTGTGCAGCACGATTGTTTTGATCTTGGGAATTAACTTGAGCTTGCCCAGTTGATGCCTTGTTTTGTTGGTTTAGGTCAATACCAAAATAAGCAGCAACAATTACAGCGATTGCAGCACCAATACCAAGTTGCGTTTTGTTTGCCATTAAGTTTTAGTCTAAGCAATATGAATAATAGAGATTATAAAAGAATAACGCTCATCATTTGTATAAAATCATTTTACTGATTCTTCTTGAATTTTTTTCTTTAAAATCAATAGCAATAAAAAACCCCTCAAATGAGGGGTTTTCAATAATTATACTCAGAAAGTAAAATTATTTAGCAGCAGCCTGAGCAGCAGCAACTTCTTCAGCAAAGCTCATTTCAGCTTTTTTCTCAATACCTTCACCTACTTCGAAGCGAACGAATTGAGCTACAGTTGTTGCAGTCGCTTTCAATACTTCAGCAACTTTTTTGTCGTTGTCGATAACGTATTGTTGACGCTCAAGAACAACTTCGTTCAAGTATTTTTCAACTGAACCAGTTACCATTTTTTCAACGATGTTTGCTGGTTTACCAGATTCGATTGCTTTAGCTTCTGCAATTTCTTTCTCTTTAGCGATAAGATCAGCAGAAACGTCTTCAGCAGTTACAGCAACTGGGTTGAACGCAGCAACGTGCATTGCAATACCTTTACCAGTTTCAGCAGAACCTGTGTAAGAAACAACAACACCAATTTTTAAACCGTGTTTGTAAACTGCAAGGTTTTCACCTTCTACAATTGCAGCACGACGAACTTGAATGTTTTCACCGATTTTTTGAACAAGCGCAATACGAGCTTCTTCAACAGTTGAACCGTCTTCAAGTTTCAATTCAGCAATTTGAGCAGCGTCAGTTACGCCAGCAGCAAGTGCAGCAGCAGCAACTTTAGCAGAGAAACCAGCAAAGTTTTCGTCTTTCGCAACGAAGTCAGTTTGACAGTTTACTTCTAAAAGAATTGCTTTGTTACCTTCTTGAGCAATCGTGATTGCACCATCAGCAGCAATATTACCAGCTTTTTTAGCTGCTTTTGCTTGACCTGATTTACGAAGGTTATCAATCGCTAATTCGATGTCACCGTCTGCTTCTGTTAATGCTTTTTTGCATTCCATCATTGCAAGACCAGTACGGTCACGTAATTCTTTTACCATGCTCGCAGTAACTGCAGTCATGTTGTTCTCCTAAATACGGTAGAATATGAATCTGTTCAACAAAAACGGCCCAAAGGTTTCTCTGGGCCGTTTTGCTTTATCGACGCTCAATTTGTCATCATTTTAATTCACAAAAATGACAAGCTTGCGTCAAAACGCATTAAGCCTCAGGAGCTTCTTTCGCAGCTTCTTCGCCTTTAGCTTGAGCATTTGCTTGAGTTTGAGCGTATTCTTTACCAGCAAGAATCGCATCAGCCATTGCAGAAGCATAAAGTGTAACAGCACGGATCGCATCGTCGTTACCAGGAATAACGAAATCTACGTTATCTGGGTTAGAGTTTGTATCAACGATACCGATTACTGGAATACCAAGGTTTTTAGCTTCTTTAATCGCGATTGCTTCGTGATCAACGTCGATGATGAACAATGCGTCAGGTAAACCACCCATGTTCTTAACACCGCCTAAAGAGCGTTCAAGTTTTTCCATTTCACGAGTACGTTCTAATGCTTCACGTTTAGTAAGTTTAGCAAAAGTACCATCTTGTGATTGAGTTTGAAGATCTTTCAAACGGTTGATTGACTGACGAAGAGTTTTCCAGTTAGTCAACATACCACCCAACCAACGGTGATCAACA
This sequence comes from Acinetobacter bereziniae LMG 1003 = CIP 70.12, assembly GCF_000368925.1. Lineage (GTDB taxonomy): Bacteria > Pseudomonadota > Gammaproteobacteria > Pseudomonadales > Moraxellaceae > Acinetobacter > Acinetobacter bereziniae. Next base: position 920,186 of record NZ_KB849755.1, read on the forward strand.
TAAGGTTGACCAGCGCGCTGAGCTTGCTCACGAATGATGTTAGAAGCAGCACGTTTTGTACCAACGAACAATACTTTGTTCTTTTTGCTTGCTAGATTGTTAACAAAATTCAAAGCATCATTTAACGCAGGAACAGTGTGTTCAAGGTTAATGATGTGAATGCGGTTACGCGCACCAAAAATGTATTGACGCATTTTTGGGTTCCAGAAGCGAGTTTGGTGACCAAAGTGCGCACCAGCTTGAAGAAGGTCGCGCATGCTTACGTTGTAATCTGCCATTTTCTTTACCTTAAAAGTTTGGGTTAGGCCTCCATATGTCCGCATTCTCCACCCTTTCAGGCACCCAGAGTAATGTGACGACATATGTGCGGATTTTTAAATTGCCCTTATCAAAATTTCCATAAACGATTCATAAAGAAAGTCACAGAAAGCATTTGATAAATTGGGCGGCTATTTATACCATAGTCACATACAAATTTCCAAAAGTTTTTAAAGATCATGAACAGTACTTACGAAGCGCCCCGTCGATTAATCAAAACCGCAGATGAAATTGAGAAGATGCGTGTTGCAGGTCGATTGGCTGCAGAAGTTTTGGATATGATCAAACCGCATATCAAACCAGGTGTCAGTACACTGGAGTTGGATACGATTTGTCATGACTATATTGTCAATACACAAAATGCTATACCTGCATGTTTGGGTTATGGCGCTGCACCCGGCCGACCGGCTTTCCAACATGTGATTTGTACTTCTGTGAACCACGTGGTATGTCACGGCATTCCGTCTGAAAGTAAAATCCTGAAAAAAGGCGATATCCTGAATATTGATGTCACAGTGATTAAAGATGGTTACCACGGCGATACCAATATGATGTATGTCGTTGGTGGAGAAACTTCAATCATTGCAGACCGTTTATGTAAAGTTGCTCAAGAAGCAATGTACCGTGGTATGGCAACCGTTAAACCAGGCTCTACAATTGGCGATATTGGTGCTGCAATCCAAAAGTATGTTGAGTCAGAGCGTTTTAGCGTTGTCCGTGAATATTGTGGTCATGGTATTGGCACTGTATTCCATGACGAACCCCAAGTTTTACATTATGGACAACCAAACTCAGGTATGGTTTTAGAAGAAGGTATGACCTTTACCATTGAGCCGATGGTCAATGCAGGCGTTTGGCAAACCCGTTTGATGGGCGATAAATGGACTGTCGTAACCAAAGATCATAGCCTTTCAGCGCAATACGAACATACACTTCTAGTCACTAAAAATGGTGTTGAAGTTTTAACCGCGCGCCCTGAAGAAGACTTGTCTCGCTTTCAGAAATAAATAAGTCATTGACTAAACTGACTTGAGTCATTTAAGAAAAGGTCATATTGATATGACCTTTTTTTATTACTGCAATTTTCCACTATAAATAAGATATTGTTTTAAAATATTTTTTACCGTAAAAATCTTCTATTTTTACAATGTAATGCAATATTAACACAATTACATAGATGCTAAGATTATCAACCCGATGATAAATAAAACATTAAAAAAAGAACATTCACTTAAAAAAAGACCTTGCAAAAGCAACATTCAAACACAGCAAAAAATCCTAATAATAAAAATACATAAAAATTAGTATCAATTGCGGACATGGAGTCCAATTCTATGAAGAAATCATTACTTTGCATGATCACCACATGTGTGACTTTACCTATGATGGCACATGCGGATTCACCTTATTTCAGTTTTAAAGATGGTGATGGATTTAAGCGATTTTCTGTATCAGCAGGCTGGTTACATGCTATGCCACAAGGCAATGGCAATCCCATCAAAGTGAATACCGCCGTTGCTGAAGGAACCCAATCAAAAGTAGGAGATATTTCTAAAAAAGCTGTACTAGATGCAGCTGTTAAGGAATCAAATCCTTTTCTATATGGTGCAATCGGTCTTTTAGGTGACACAATTCCCAGTGCTTTAACTGGTACAGCGACTGTCAATGGCTTATCGAGTTGGACTGCTGAAGGTACAGGCTTAACAGCAAAAGATGTTGATACTTTTGGCTTGATGGGCAATTATTACTTTACTGACAATATTTCTCTAGAGTTTAAAGCGGGTATTCCACCTAAAGTTGAGATTGAAGGTAAAGGTCAAATCTATGCCCCTTTGACAGGCAAAGATTCAACTCCACTCGGGAGTATTGACTTACAGAAAGATATTCCGATTACCGATTTATCCAAGCACTCTAAAGCAGCATCGGCAACTGCATGGTTACCAGCAGCAGAGTTACATTATCAATTTGGTAAATCTGGTGTAAATAAATTTCGACCTTATCTTGGTGTCGGTGTGATGTATGCACATTTCACCCATTTAAAAGTCGATAATGGCGTGAAAGATGATTTGATTGCAGCAGGTCATATGATTCAAAATGTCTTAGATAATCAAGCAGGTGCTGCACTTGACGGTAAACTATCTTCAGCAAATCCTGTAGTCAAAGTCAAAGCAGATGATGCTTGGGCGCCTATGGCAACATTGGGTGCAACCTATGACTTTAATGAGCGTTGGTTTGGCGTAGGCTCAGTAACTTATGCTCCTATGAGTAGCGATGCCACAATTACCATTTCAAACTCAAATACCAATAAAGATCTTGTTACGGCTAAGACTAAAATTGATATCGATCCTCTGATTACCTATGTGGGTGTAGGTTACCGTTTTTAATTTCTGAGACTAAAATGATTTTCTTGAAAAATCATTTAATCAATAAATTAAAATCATTGACCTAAACCGAGCAGATTGATCACTAAAATTTATCGATCGATAAAATTTTATTCTATCGCTAAGTCCCATTGAATCCTCTACAATTCTCATATGATGATTCAATGGACCACTTATGTCAGCGCTACAGGACGACACTCGCTTTTCTAAACCTCTCATTTATATGCTCATTGGAAGTGCTTTTATTCTGGCACTTTCTTTGGGTGTGCGTCATGGTTTTGGACTTTATTTAGTCCCGATGAGCCATGAGTTTAACTGGAGCCACCAAGTTTTTAGCTTGGCAATTGCTATGCAAAACTTACTCTGGGGTGCTGTTCAACCCTTTACAGGTGCACTTGCTGATAAATACGGCAGTAAAAAAGTTGTTGCAGTTGGTGGTGTACTTTATACGATTGGCTTGTTGTTGATGTCAGTCAGTTCAAATGCCCTTTTACTTGACCTTAGTGTCGGTTTAATTATTGGCTTAGCTCTCTCTGCAACTTCGTTTTCGGTACTGCTTTCAGCAGTTGGGCGTGCCGCTCATCCAAGAAAACGCAGCATGGCTATGGGGATTGCAAGTGCGGCAGGTTCATTTGGGCAATTTATCATGTTGCCTACCACCCTCCTACTGATTAAAAACTTTGGATGGTCTTCGGCACTGGTCATCACGGCAGTCTTGGTTGTATTGATTATCCCATTGGCATGGATGCTGAAAGCACCAATGTATACCCCGCCAAATGCAGTCAAGCAGGCGCTAAAACCGAGCTTAACCTTTAAGCAAATTTTAAACATTGCCTTTCATCACAAACCTTTTCTGTGGTTGGCCTTTGGTTTCTTGGTATGTGGATTCCAAGTGGTGTTCTTAGGTATCCATCTTCCTGGCTATCTGATTGATCATGGTTTTGATGCTTCAACAGGTACAGTATTTCTTGCACTGGTTGGATTATTTAATATTGTAGGAACCTATGCCGCAGGTTGGTTAGGCGATAAATATTCAAAACCTCATTTGTTAATGGGTCTCTATGGCTTACGAGGCATAACCATTATTGCATTTTTGATGCTGCCACTGAGCATCTGGACGGTATATGCTTTCGGCATCATTATGGGGATTCTTTGGCTTTCAACGGTTCCTTTAACCAATGGCATTGTTGCCAATATGTTTGGTGTAAAATATTTAACCATGCTCAGCGGTATTGTATTTTTCACCCATCAAGTCGGCTCATTTTTTGGTGGCTGGTTGGGTGGCTTAAACCATGATATAACAGGTAACTACAACATCATCTGGGGTTGTTCAATTGCGTTAAGTCTGTTTGGCGTTATTGTGCACTTCTTCGTGAATGAGGAGGCGGTTGTCGATGACTGATACTGATATATGGTTAAAATTTGCTGTTTGGGGTGTCATTATTCTATTGTTGCTCTTGTCTAGCCTACTGTGGTTTAACACACCTGAATTGTTTGAATATTTTAATATGGCTTTTTGTGCACACTAATTTGAACTAAATTTGACGACTTAAACGTTTGAGCTGAATCTCAGTGCGATTGATTCGAAAGCGTTCAAAAAAAGCTGCCAGACAATCGTGCTTATGGCAGCTTTTTTAAAATTCACTATTCAGTCTTTATTTTTTGAATAAAAAAGTTTAGACATTAAAAAGACCATTTCACAATGGTCTCTTTAATGATCAATCTTAGATGACCTTAAGCTGATTTGCGTGAGTTTACTCGCCCTTGAATCACAGCTTTGACATTATTTTTGGCATAATTCAAGAATACTTTTAATGGTGAAAGTTTCGGATTTGGCTTTTTGCCTTCACCGATCGCTTTAAATTGAGCGGCATACCAAAGGATTTCCATAATTGCCATTTTATCAACAAAAGGAATACCGGTTTTGATTTGCTCTACTGCGTAGCGCACATCTCGACCTGCGATCAAATGATTACTCACATCAGGCTCTACTGCCAAAGGACGAGCAATACCAATAAATTCGCAAGCGCCACTCTCCAGTGCTGCATTCATCCCTTGCGCTGTGCGGAAACCACCTGTCACCATCAGATGACATTTGACCTCTTTACGGATTTTTTCAGCAAAATCTAGGAAATATGCTTCACGTGCAATAGTGCTTTGTTTACGCTTGTCAGCCTTTGCTCCCGCCATTGCTGGTGCTTCATAAGTTCCACCAGAAATTTCGATAATATCAATACCAGCTGCATCAATCGCTTTGAATACTTGCACCACTTCTTCTTCAGTAATTCCACCACGTTGAAAGTCCGCAGAGTTCAACTTAACCGATACAATAAATTTTTCTGAGGTTTTGGCACGAACTGCTTGATAAATTTCCAATAAGAAACGCATACGGTTTTCAATTGAACCGCCCCACTGGTCTTGACGCTTATTGGTCAACGGTGAGAGAAATTGGCTGATCAAATAACCATGTGCGCCGTGGAGCTGCACCCCTTCGAATCCTGCTTTTTCACAAATCCGCGCTGATTCTGCAAAACGCTGGATAATATCTAAGATTTCAGCTTCACTTAACGCTCGAGGAGTCCCAAATGTGGTTGCCAGTAATGGACTAAACGGTACGGCAGATGGCGCAACTGTTTCTTTATTTAGCCCTTTTGGACACTGACGTCCCGGATGTGACAATTGAATCAATTGCACCATGCCGTGTTTTTTTCCGATATTTGCCCATTCAGTCAATTTGGCAAGATCTCGCTCGGTTTCAACCACAACCACACCCGGCTCATTTTTAGCACGGAAATCGACCATCACATTACCAGTGATCGCACAACCCAAACCACCTTTGCCCCATGCATCATACAGTCCCAAATGCAGTTGATTGGGTTGTCCGGCATGGTTTGCCAGTGCCTCACTCATCGCACCTTTAATAATGCGGTTTTTAAAAATGGTCTTATTTATTTCTAATGATTCTGCAAGATGGCTCATGGTCAAATCTCTTCAATGATTAGAGTTTTTACTCTATTTTAAATTTAACATAGTTCAAGCGTAAATCTGACAATTTAATTTGTCAATTTTGTAAGTGTGACTGAAGAGATTAAAATTGCTCAATCATTACAGCTTAATATTGACTCGCTTTAATTAAATTTTTTGTGTAACTATTCAACGGCTTGTCAAATAAATCTTGGGTATCTTGGAACTCGATAACCTTCGCCTCTTTCAGCACCAATACTTTCTGACACAGTGCTTTGACTACTTGCAAGTCATGACTAATAAATAAATAGCTCATTTGATAGTCTTGTTGCAATTGACGCAATAATTTCACAATTGCACGCTGTGTGGTTCGATCAAGTGCAGATGTTGGCTCATCAAGAATCAGTAATTTAGGTCGCAGTACCACTGCACGTGCCAAAGCGACACGTTGACGTTGTCCTCCTGAAAGCTGATGCGGATAAAGTTGTTTCACGACAACAGGTAATTCAACTTTATTCAAAATTTCATTGATCCGAATAATCATTTCTGATTCTTTTAAATTTTGTAGTGCCAAGCCCTCTCGAATAATCTGATCGACCGTCATTCTTGGGTTTAAACTGCTTAATGGATCTTGAAAGACAATCTGAAAATTGCAGCGTAGCGGTCTTAATTTGCGCTGATTCAAGCGATTAATATCTTGATTTAATAAAATAATATTACCTGTACTTTCAATCAGTCTTGCAATTGCCAAAGCTAAAGATGTTTTACCAGAACCGCTTTCTCCGACAATCCCAATGGATTCAGCACGATTCAAACGCAAATTTAAAGGCTCAACCGCAATAAAATAATCTTGGATTCGATTTAAAACTCCTTTCCGAATTGGAAATTTGACCCCGAGTCGATGTAAAGATAGTACCAAATGACTGTCATTCGGTGTTGGATTGGCTTCACCAAAGTTATGATCCAGTAAATATTGGGTATATGCTGTTTTAGGTTTTAGAAAAATATCTCGAACTAAACCCTTTTCTTCAACTCGTCCCTGATTCATCACGATCACTTGATTGGAATATTTACGAACCAAATTCAAGTCATGGCTAATCAGGATCATCGCCATTTTATGATTCAAAATCAGCAATTGTAATAAGTTTAAGACTTGGGATTGTAAGGTAACATCCAATGCTGTGGTTGGCTCGTCTGCAATAATAATTTCAGGTTTTTGTGCCAATACTGAAGCGATTAAAACACGTTGTCTTTGCCCGCCCGACAGTTCATGTGGATAACGTTGTAACTTATCCTCAGGATCATCCATCCCGACATCACACAATAAATCATAGACACGTTTTCTGGCTTTTTCTTTAGACATCCCTTCTAAAATTAAGGTTTCACCCACAATCCGTTCTACTTTATGCAATGGATTTAAAGCGGTCATCGGTTCTTGAAAGATCATGGCAATTTTTTTACCACGAATATTTAATATACCATTTTGATTGAGTGCCAATAAGTCGTGTTGATCATAGACAGCTTGCCCTGAAACTTTTAAATCATCTGGAAGTAATCCCAGTAAAGCCAAACCGCTGATAGATTTCCCGGATCCACTCTCCCCGACAATCGCTACAGTTTCACCGACATGTAAATCAAAATTCAGATTCTCAACCAGCACTTTCTGTTGTTTATTTTCAATGTGCAGATGCTTAACAGACAATAATAAAGATTCATCATTATTTTTGGCGTCTTGGATCGAATGCATCGCGTGTCGCCTCCCCAATATAAATTAATAATGACAAAACCAACGCCAATGTAAAAAAACCTGAAAGTGCAAGCCACGGTGCATCTAGGTTATTTTTACCTTGTAGCAGTAACTCTCCCAAAGATGCGGCATCAGGTGGTAAGCCATAGCCTAGAAAATCCAACGCCGTAAGTGCTGTAATATTTGCAGTCAACATAAAAGGTAATTGTGACAAGCTTGAACTCATGACATTTGGCAGAATATGCCTAAAAATAATCACTAAATCACTTACGCCTAATGCACGCGCTGCTTGCACATAATCCAAGTGACGCGCACGAAGGAACTCCGCTCGCACAATACCCACCAACTCTGTCCAGCCAAAAATCAACATGATCAAAAACAGCCAATACACACTTGGCGTAAACAAACTGACTAAAATAATCACCATAAATAAAGTGGGTAATCCTCCCCAAACTTCGAGGATTCGTTGCCCAATCAAATCAATCCATCCACCATAATAGCCCTGAATCGCACCCACAACGACTCCAAGAAAAGCAGCAAACAACGTAAGAGCAAAACCAAATAACAAGGATATACGTAATCCATACAGGATTCTGGCCAAAACATCACGTCCTTGGTCATCTGTTCCCAACCAATTTTGCGTTGTAGGTGGTGATGGTACAGGGACAGCTAAATCTAAATTAGGGGTCTGATAGGAGAAGCGTAGAATAGGCCAAATCGCCCAGCCTTTTTCATCAATCAACTGTTGAACAACAGGATCTCGATAATCAGCTTCAGTTTCAAAAACTCCACCAAAGGTTGTTTCTGGATAGGCTTTAAACACAGGCATGTAATAGTGCTGATCGTATTTGACCAATACTGGCTTATCATTGGCAATAAATTCAGCTGAAATAGAAATCACAAACAGTGCCATAAATAGAATAAAACAGCCAAAGCCCAATCGATTTTGTTTAAATTTCTCTAAACGGGCATGCATGATTGGTGACATTATTTCGCACCTCTTGATTCAAAATCAATCCGAGGATCAATCACCCGATACAACACATCGCAAATCAATCTTAAAATCAGACCAAAGAGGGTCAAAAAGAATAAAGTACCAAAAATCACAGGATAATCACGCTGTTGTACAGCTTCAAAACCCAGTAAGCCTAATCCATCTAAATTAAAAATTATTTCGATCAGTAAGTTACCTACAAAAAACACCCCCACAAGCACTTCAGGTAACCCTGCCACAATCACCAATAAGGCATTACGGAATACATGTTTGTAGAGCACTGTATTTTCGGTCAAACCTTTGGCACGTGCAGCGAGTACATAATGCTTATTTAACTCTTCCATAAATGTATATTTTGTAAGATAGGTTAAACTGGCAAAACCACCCAGCACCATTGCCAACAAAGGTAAAGCCATGTGCCAAAAATAATCAATCACCTGCTCAAACAAGTTCAAACTGTGAAAGTTGTCTGATACAAAACCCTGTAATGGAAACCACTGAAAATAAGAACCACCAGCAAAAAATACGATCAACAAAATCGCAAAGACAAAAGCAGGAACGGCATAACCTACAGCGAGTAGCAATGATGTTGCTCGATCAAAAAAAAGACCATTCTGTTTGGCTTTCCTTATACCCAAAGGAATGGAAATTAAGTAAATCAGCAAAGTGCTCCATAAACCCAAAGACATTGTGACTGGCATTTTTTCGAGTAAGAGTTCTGTAACAGGTTTATCTTTAAAAAAACTGCTGCCAAAATCAAAAGCCAAATAATTGCTCAGCATCAGTCCAAAACGTCGATACGCGGGTTGATCAAAACCATATTGCTTTTTGATTTGCTCAACCATTTCTTGGCTCAAACCTTGCGCACCACGATACTCATGACGGTCGATCGAAGCAGAAACTCCACCCGTGCCGATATGATCTCGTTGAAAGTTTTCTGCTTGCTGAATCGCCTGTTCAACAGGTCCGCCTGGTGCAATTTGAACCACAACAAAATTGATCAATAAAACAAAGAACAATGTTGGAATGATCAGTAATAGCCTTTTGAGTATATATGTGCCCATTGCAACAAGGTTCCTTATGTCCTCATGAGGATGGATGAATCAATTTAACTACGACTTAATTTGAGTCACTTATGTTTTGCATACTATTGTCTTTTAGACAATTTTTTTCATCGATTATCTTTTTAAATATTGCTCTACTTTTTTAGTTTCAATCGGATCAGCCCACCAATACTCCAAACCGAGTGATAGTTTGGGTTTAATTACAGGTTGATGATACATGTTCCAATAGGCATACCAATTTTTATCATTGCCATAGGTCAGAATTTGATAATAACCAGCACGTAACACACGATCGAGTACACGTGTATGTAATACCAGTTGTTCACGATTTGGGGAAGCAATCATCTTTTGGATCAATTGATCGATTACAGGATTTTTAATTCCTGCATAGTTATAATTGCCCACCTCATCTGCTGCTTTAGAACCCCACATTTGAGCCTGTTCAGCACCTGGCGTCAAAGATTGTGGCATATCCATTGGTGTCATCTGAAAATCCAAACGGCGCATACGTTCAGTATATTGCGGCAAATCCACTTGGCGAATCGTAACTTGAATACCTAATTTTTTTAAATTGCGTATATAGGGCAGCAAAGTTCGTTGCGCACCATCCTGATGAATCAAAAACTCAATGCGAATAGGTTTCCCTTGCTGATCAAGCAATTGACCTTGGTAAAAACGATACCCTGCTTTTAATAAAATAGAACGTGCAATCAACAGGTTTTGCCGATTAAAACCACTGGCATCAGAAACAGGATATTGCCAATCTGCTAAAACACCTTCTCGTTGTAAAGTTGGAAGTTGTTTAAGATAAGGTTTAAGAATCTCTAGTTCTTGAACACTGGGTTTCCCCGTTGCAGCTAGCTCACTGTTTTGAAAATGGCTTTGTAGTCGAATATTTTGACCATATAACAAAGCTTTGTTGATCCATTCAAAATCATAAGCATAGGTTAAGGCCTGTCGAAAATACAGATCATTAAAAGGTGTTTTCCGGGTATTAAATACCAAACTTTGAGTTAATGCCGGTGTTTGAATTTTAGCGGTATAAGCTTTGACTAGTCCTGCTTTTACCGCAGGAAAATGATATGCAGTCACCCAATTGCGCGCGCTTTTCTCTTGGTAAAATGTATACTGTCCGGACTTAAAGCCCTCAAAAGCAACCTCAGGACTGCGATAATAAACATATTTGATTCGATCAAAGTTATAACGTCCGCGATTGACAGGCAAGTCTTTTGCCCAATAGTGTGGGTTCCGTCTATAAGTAATACTACGTCCAGAATCAATTCGTTCAATTAAATAAGGACCAGATCCTAAAATCGGTTGCAAAGTCACTTTGCTATAGTCTTTATTTTTCCAATCCGCTTTTGAGTAAATTGCGATCTTTGCCAAAATATAAGGCATATCAGGATTATGGGCAGATTTAAAGGTCATTTTTACCTGATACTTGGACAACACTTCCGTTTTTGCCAAATCAGATAAATACATTTGAAAGCCAAGATTGGCTTTGGTCTGAATCGTATCAAAGCTAAATTTGATATCTTCAGCGGTGACTGGTGACCCATCACTAAAACGGGCTTGAGGATTTAGGTGAAAAATGACATATTTGGTTTTAGCGGGATCATAACTGACTTTTTCAGCAAGTAGTGGATATAACACACCTGGTTCATCCAACGAGCTATCCATCAAGCTATCAAATACATAGTTGATTCCTTCAGTCGAACTGCCTTTGCCATTCAAACTGTTTAAATTATCAAATGTACCAATACTTGACGTACTGATATAACCGCCTTTGGGCGCATTGACATTGGCATAAGGCATGACCTGAGCTTTGACATATAATGGCGAATTATGAACCGCAATATAAGGTGTAGTCTGAATTGCAGCAGCTACATCCACTGCAATACCTCCCCCCAATGCCAATACGAATGTACTGACATGTGTAAAACTCAGGTGCATTCCCCTACTTTCCTTGATTCAAAAAATCATTTTGAAAATTTAAATCACTCAGTAAATCCATCTATCACCCAAATCAATTAAAGATTTGGAACTTTGATAATACTGCCAATACGTAAAGCGGCATTTGGTTTCAGATCATTCATCTCAGCTAATGCACCAGTATCGATACCGAACTTACTGGCTAAACGAATCAATGAGTCGCCACTTTTCACTTTGTACTCAGTGACAGTTTTAGGAATACGAATGGATTGACCGCGCTGTAAACCAGCACGTGGACTTAAATCATTCATCTCAGCCAGTTCTTGTACGGATAAACCCACACGACTTGCAATGACATTTAAAGATTCGCCTGCCTTAACAGCATAACTTTCAGTATTCTTACTCGCTGCTTTAGATGAAGACTTTGCTGAAGCTTTTAAGTCTTCCTTTTCCTTAGAAAGCGAGGATTTACTGGGTAAATCTCCGTCAATTTTCAAACGTTGTCCAACATCAAGTGCTTGATTACGAGATAAACCATTTAAGTCGCTCAAATAGCTCAACTGTAATTTATATTTCTTGGCAATACTTGCCAGCGTCTCACCTGATTTTACGACATGAATGTCCTTGCTTGAAGCTTCAGATTTTGCTTCACTTTTGCTATGTGCTCTGTCTTTAGCACTACTTTCAGGTGTCCCTGTTAATTTGAGCTTTTGTCCAACCAGCAAACCTGAAGTCGTTGTTAGACCATTTAACTCAGCAATTTGGTTAACTTGTAAATTATATTTGTTAGCAACTGCAATCAAACTATCGCCCGATTGAACTGTATAGGTCTCTGGAGTAGAACTTCCAGCAGGAATTTTGATCACCTGACCTACAAGTAAGTTTCGAGATGGAGAGAGTTTATTCAACTCAGCCAACTCCGTTAAAGATAATTTAGACTGTGCTGCAATACTGGATAAACTATCACCACTTTGAACTTTATAGTTTTCCGTTTTATAGCTTGGTTCAGATTTCAGATTTTTAAACTTACTTTGCTCAACCACTTTCGACTCAAGCTTGTTCTCTTGCTCATTCACTTCATTAAGGGGCACATTGATTTTTTGCCCGACAAACAAACTGCTTGAAATATCTAATCCTGGAGTTAAATCAGCAAGTTCATGTACTGATAATGCATAACGATCAGCGATGATTTTGAGATATTCACCACGTTTGACCACATAAGATTTAGTTCTTACTTTGGCAACGGGCTTAGATGTATCTGCTCGAACCACAGTCTTATTAATTTCTGATAATTTATCATCAGCAGTATCTTTAAGTTTTAATTTTTGACCAACAAATAAATTACTGTTGGTATTCAAATTGTTATAACTTGCCAATTGTGAAACCGATAAATCAAATTGATTGGCAACGCCAGTTAAGCTGTCATTCGGTTTAACCACATAAGTGGTCGGTGCTGACTCTGTTGCTTTCCGTGAGGTGGTTGGCGCATCAATCTGTGGTTTAGCATCATACAAATACAATGTTGCACCAACAAATAAAGTTCCATTTGGATCCACTTGGTTCCATTTGGCAATGTCACGCCAATTGACTCCATTTTTCAAAGCAATCGTTGCTAAAGTATCACCTGCCAAAACAGTATAAGTGCTGCGTTTACCTTTAGGAGGTTCCACCACGACTTCAGTATCAGTTTTCTTAAAGTTCTTATCTTGATTCAGTTTCGCTTCTTCAGAATTTGCAGGTGTAGTATCAGCCAAGCCTTTAGGATAGGCAAATCCAACGGTATTTTCTCTACCCTGCACTTCTGCGACTGATTGACTGGTCTGAATCGCAGTCAGTTTAATTTTGCCGTCATACGGGTCTAAAACTTCTGTACCTTGTGGCGCAATTGCTTTAATTTCTTTAACAACTTCTTCTTTTTCTGCTTGTGTTGCTTGTGGCTCTAACACTTGTTTAACTGTTTCTTTTTCACCTTCAGCTTTCACCGCAGCAAGAATTTGAGCCTTTTCTCGTGCAGAAATAGGCGGTTCTACTGCAACAGGTTTAACATTGGCAGCCGTAGTAACGGCAACAGGAATACGTGGTGCACTTGGAATATCTGCATTGGCGGCAAATCGCGCCAAAGCATCTGAGCCCTGTGGCGTATTCTTTAAAGTATTTACTGAATTTGCAGTGCTGGTTGTCGTAGTGGTTGCTTTATTTGAACTCAATACAGGTGGCGTGGTACGGGTCGGCGTAATCGATTGCGTTACCGTAGACGTTACACCAGCAGGTGTTAAAGTCTGGGTTGCTGTCGTTGGGCTATTATTGCTTGCCCAAAATCCACCATCAGAGCTTGATTTTAAAGCTCTTAACTTGGAATCAATTGTTGGGCTTAAATCAGCAGGAATCAAAATTCGTAAAGTACTTGATGGATCAACAACTTCACCACGATGCCCTGGATTCAGTGCGTACAATTCCGCACGGCTTAAACCTGTGATGGACGCAATTTGATTCAATTGTGCACCTGGTGGAACAGCGACTTCTCTAAAATGCGGACGATTGGCAATCGGCGGTAAACTTACACCATATTTAGATGGATTTTTAATGATTTGTGCGACCGCCAAAAAGCGCGGAACATAGTTCATCGTTTCTTGTGGTAATCGTAATGACCAATAGTCTGTTGGCAACCCTGCTGCTTGGTTTCGATTAATTGCCTGTTGAATTCGTCCTGGACCAGCATTGTATGCTGCCAATGCCAATTCCCATGAACCAAACTGATTATACAAACCACCTAAAAACTCATATGCTGCACGAGTGGACTCAACCACATCACGACGCCCATCGTACAAACTGGTTTGTCTTAAACCGTAAATTTTACCTGTGCTTGGGATGAACTGCCACATTCCCGCTGCCGCAGCACTACTGGTTGCAGCAGGATCGTAAGAACTTTCAATGATTGGTAATAATGCCAATTCAGTTGGCAAACCGCGACGTTCAGCTTCTTTTACTGTATGGTAAAGATAACGTGATGCACGGGCACTCAAACGATCAATATAAGGTTGACGAGAAACGAACCAGCTTCGTTGTGCATCAATCCGTGGGTCCCAATGGTTTTCATCCATTTTAAAACCAACAGACATGCGCTTCCAAACGTCACCATGTTTTAAAATCAATAAACGATCACCTTCTACCGCACGCATATCAGTTGCTGACAGAAGATCCTCTAGTGAATCCAAACTGTTCGCGTCCAACATCCCTGACGACTTTGATGTTTGAGTTTTTGACGTCGATGGGTTCGAAGAACACCCAGCAGTCAAACCCAGTGCCGCCAATGCAGATGTTAATAGTGATAGTTTAAAGAAAACAGATGCAGTAGGTTGCCACACCATTGTGGTAGGTTTAAACATAAGGGTTCCGAACAACATTTAGTAAATTATTTTATCTTTGCCATTTTAGTAGAGCTTAGGGCGCATACAAGGCAAAATTTGAATGCGAATTGCATACAAATGTTACAAGAAATTAAAAAAATCTCAGTTCATGCGTAGAAAACGCTGATTTGCGTATACAATAAATTCTTAAACCACGATGTTCAACTCTTAATTCACTTTCATTGGTTATTACTATGTCACAAACAATCACACTTTATGTCGACGGTGCTTGTAAAGGCAACCCAGGTCCTGGTGGCTGGGGTGCTTATATCATCACTGAAACTGAAGAGCATAAATTGTGTGGTGGTGAGCTGGATACCACCAATAATCGTATGGAGCTGAGTGCTGCGATTGAAGGCATTTCATTTTGCCCTACAGAAGCGAAACTGATTATTTGGACCGACTCCAACTATGTGAAGCGCGGTATTACCGAATGGATTGAAGGTTGGAAAAAGAAAAATTGGAAAGATGTCAAAAATCCTGATTTATGGCAAAAACTGGATCGCGTATGTAGAGGTCGTGAAATCGAATGGAATTGGATTAAAGGTCATGCAGGTCATGCAGGCAATGAAATGGCTGATCAATTGGCAAACTTAGGTACGGAACAAACATTGGCAGCAAAAAACACGAAGGTGCCTCAATCAGCCACCGAACAGATTGTAGAAAATAATGATAAAAAAAAAGATGAAAAAGACTGGTTGCTTGATGATCCCTTCGGATTTGACTTGATGGAATCCGATGAAACTATCGATACTGAATTGCCGACACCCAAACAAACTGTGACAAGTTCTGAGACACCAAATAATAATTTGCGTGATCAAGATGTAGTAGAACAGGTTGAACAAAGTACTCTAATGAAAGATATGAATATTCACCCGCAAATTGTGATTACACCTGCGACCATAAAACTGCATGGACCTAAACAGTTTATTCTTGATACCGAAACCACAGGTTTTTATTATCAGGACAGTGATCGAATTGTTGAAGTTGGTGCGATTGAAATGGTCAACCGTAAACTCACAGGCAGTTCGATTCACATCTATATTAATCCAGGAAAACCTGTAGGTGAGTCAGAAGCCATCCACGGGATCACTGATGAATTTTTAAAAGACAAACCCAAGTATGAGGAAATTGCCGAAGTCCTATTCGACTACTTAAAAGGCAGTGAAATCATTGCACATAATGCAAGCTTCGATATGAACTTCTTGGACATGGAATTCAAACGCAGTGGTCTTCCTGCCCTGTCTGAAGTGTGTACAGTGACTGATACTTTAGCGATGGCTAAAAGTAAGCATCCAGGACAAAAAAACTCTTTAGATGCACTTGTTCGACGTTACGAAATTGTTCAACGTGACCGTACTTTCCACGGCGCATTGCTCGATGCTGAAATTTTAGCCGATGTTTATCTCGCAATGACAGGCGGACAAGTATCCTTTGACATGGATGCTATTTCTGCACATACTGAACAAGCTCAGGGGAATACAACACGGCAAAAAATTGAAATTGATGTTCCAGTAATTTACGCTTCAGATGAAGAATTGGAAGCACATGAGAACTGGGTCAATAAATATCAAGAAAAACATGGGGAAGCCTGCATTTTTGCAAAATAAAATTTCCTATTTAGGCTGATTTTTTCTGTAAAAAATCCCTTGTTCAGCTATATTAAAACTTAGAAAATTAGCCTCGTTTTGAGGCTATGCAATAGAACATTTAGATACCCAGGAAAGGTGCAGATCAATGTCTTACCAAACCTCTATACATTTTGATCCGACGGCATTACTGATTATTAAAAAAGAAGTCGATAATTCAATTTTACAAGTTGAATCTGCTGTCAGCAGTTTAGTTGAAGATCAAACTTTACCTTTTGGAATTGATGATGCATTGCTACAACTGGAACAATGTAGTCATGTACTGATGCTGATTGACATGCCTCAAGTTGCCAAAATTGCCGAACTTTCAGCACAAGTCATGCGTAAAATCATGCAAAACCCACGTGAAATCAATACTCAAGATGTGATTGCATTGAGCGAAGGTACAACCATGCTCAAACGTTACATCGAGTTTAGTTGTCTACGTGAAGTCAAAGTGCCACAATTTTTGCATGATACACTAAACCGCTTGGAACTTTCTTTAGGTTTAGAACTCACACCAGAAGGTCAAGCTATTGTGCCACTACTGGATTGTGTGACGCCTAATTTTAATCTCTTACAAACTCCAGACTTGGAACATTCAGTGCATGTACATAAGCTTTATAAACTGTGTCTGCATAAACTCTTAAATCAACACGAGACAGATTTAGATCTGCAAGGGATAAAACTGGTTGGCAATTATTTAGCCAATATCGCTCAAGGACAACCGAGTGCTCAATATTGGGCGCTGATTGCTGTGGCTTTAAATCAGATTGAAAATATTATCCTCAACGATACACGTTTAAGAACATTAATTAGCATCGAAACCAACATTTCATCATTCTTTAAAGACCTTGCAGGATTTATTCCATCCTTAACCGATACTGCAAATGTATTGAGTATTTGTATTAGTCAGGAAGATGAAATTTCTCAACACATTCGTGAGCAAATCAATGTAGGCGAAGATATTTTAACGGATACTCAATTACAGATTTTTAGTCGTCATTTGTACGGACCAGATTTCGATACGATTCATAGTGTCAGCCAGCTCATTACAGATGAAATGTCGCAAATCCGTAATGATATCGAGTTTAATTATCAAAATATGAGTGATGAAAAAACTCAAGAATTAAAGAGTAAACTCACAGACCTTGCACATGTATTTAAAGTACTTAACTTAAATGAAGCCTATAGCGAACTAAAACAGCAAGCTGATCTGTTGTCTCAAGAAAACATGCTGAGAGATGAAAACTATGCACAGCAATTGATGAATAGTATTCTATCTGCGATGAACTCTATTGGAATTCTTGAACGCAATTACACTTCTAATCGCTTGCAATTAAAGGTCAATAATCTACATATTTCTTTAGACCGTCTTGATGAAGCTCACACCGCTTTACTGACTGAAACTAAAGCAATGGTCGATTTAAGCTCACAAACACTGGTTCAATATTTACAAGATCCGCAGTCTACAAGTCTAGAACTACTACCTTCTCAATTATATGAAATTGGAGGAGCTTTATTGTTTCTTGCAGCCAAAGATGGTCAAAAGGCATTGGCACAGTCTGCCGAATTTATTCAGTCTGGACTCAACAAAGAACAGATATTTAACCAACAACAGATCAATAAACTTCTGGATGTGTTAGCCAGTGCAGATATGATGATTGAAAATCTACAGAATAAACAACCTGTTTTGCAAACGATGTTTGATGTAGCATTAGCAAGTAGTCAAAATTTAAAATCGGTAGCCTAATGTCAGAATTATCAGTTGCTTATATCTTTCATCACCAACAACTTTTAGTAGATGAAAACTTACAACTTCCGAAAGTAGAGAAATTGGCAAGTGATATCAGTTTTAACTCGGGTGATCAAATCATTGCCCGAGATCTTTTTATTGAAGATGAAATTCCACAAGGTTATCAACTGATTCCAATTCGACAGCTCATCTCACAATGGACAAAATCTGAATTTGAACAAGCCAGTCGAGCAGTGCAACTGCTTGAATGGCGTCGAAATCATAAATTTTGTAGTCACTGTGGACATGAAACAGAAGTTCACCCGATTGAATATGCAATGGTTTGCCCTGCCTGTCGTTATCACCAATACCCTCGCGTACAGCCGTGTATTATTACGGTGATCACACGCGGCGACAATGAAATTTTATTGGCTAAAAATGCCAAGAATAAAACTAATATGTATGGTCTGATTGCAGGTTTTGTTGAAGTCGGTGAAACCCTTGAAGAAGCGGTAAAACGTGAAACTTTGGAAGAAGTCGGTTTAAAAGTAAAGAATGTACAATATTTATCGAGTCAACCGTGGCCTTTTCCAAGCAATTTGATGCTTGCCTTTAAAGCCGAATATGAGGCGGGTGAAATCGTATTGCAAGAAGAAGAGATCAGTGATGCGCAATTTTTCAAATTTGATCAATTGCCTGAAACGCCGTTTACAGGCAGTATTGCACATGCCATGATTGAACATGTGATTCACAATACACCGATGCACCAAGATTAATTTGATCCGTATCCTTAATAAAAAGCCTAGCGATTGCTAGGCTTTGTTCATTGCATCATCGAGTACTTTTATAATTTCCGATCGTGTCATAAAGAAACGACTGAATAAACTCGAAACACTTCCCATAATCGAGATATGTCCCGTTTTAGGAATCGTCAAGATTTCACAATGATTACCTTGTTCATGTAATTGTTGTTTGAAATCAAATGAGTTTGAAGGCTTTACGATTTGATCATTTTCAGCCAGAAATAAATAATGCTTTACATCATTCTTGGCAACAAAGTAATAAGGCATCACTTGTTGATATGGAATCGCCTGATCAAATGCATCTTCAGCCAAAGCATCACCTTTATAATCAAAATGATAAGGTCCCGCAATTCCAATCATGGCTTTGATGTTTGGTTTTAGCGCCAAAGCATAACTTTTGGGATGATAAAGCAATGAGGCAATATTAAATGCCCCAGCTGAATGCCCCATGAGTGCAATTTTATCTGTAGTAATCCCTAAACGTGTTTGCTGTTGTTCAAGATAATTCAAAGCAACGGCTAAATCATCAACATAGCTTGGAAACTTATGTTCAGGTGCTAAATGATAATTCATAATCGCAACGTTATAGCCATAGCGACTAAATGCTTCACCTACAAATTTATAGGCACTTTTATCACCATGATTCCAAGCACCACCATGTACAAAAACAATTAAAGCTTTGTTATGTGTTTGATGGGAAAGATATAGATCTAAACGTTGTCGAGCTTTTAAACCATAAGCAATGTTTGATTTTATGGAATACCCCTTTTTAGGGGTTAGTCCATTGATCGTTATGCTGCCTAAATCATATAAACGAAAATCTTGATAATGTGCTTTAAACTTAACTTTAAGCTGTTGAAATTGCTTATCAAGTTTAATTTTTAGCAATTCTAATCTATTGTTGGATAACATTATTGTTTTGCCCTGAAGCATCTGGATCAATTGCAACAGGAGTTTGCACATCTGGTTGTTGTGCATTGTTTACCACAGGTGCCGTAAACGATGAAGTTTGAACTGAATTATTTGCTTGCTCAACATTGTCAATCAAGGTCACAATTTTAGTCACATTTCCAACCTTTTGTAGAACATCATTTAAATCTGCGATTTCAGCATTATTTAAACGACCCAAAACATACAGTACGCCATCTTCAGTATGAACCAAAACTTTGTTATCAGAAACGACAGGCGCTTTCATGATTAAGCCACGCGTATTTACGGTTACAGAAGCGTCTTGCATAATCGTGCTATAGCCGATTTGATTGCCAACAGTTAAATAATTATGTACCGCTTTTACGTCACTCATTGCACGTAAATTGTCTTCGGCAAGCTGCTTTAAATGTGCATCAGGCACTTGTCCAGTCAGTAAAACATTACTATGGAAACTATTAATATTTACACGAGATTGTTTAAATCGAGCATCCAGCTTATATAGATTAATTTTCGCAGTACGCTCAATAGAAGAATCAATAAAAACCTGCCCTAAAGATCGGACACCGCTTTCTGTTCCCACTGGTGAAGAACCAGTACCACCTGAGATAAAACTAGCGCAACCAGACAAACTTGCTACACACATCATGGTGATGACAATACGCTTTAACACTCAGCAAGACTCCTAATGATTTTAACTGACAACACAACATCCTGATTACTCATTAAGATGTTGGAACATATCTTTTTTTTGATAAAAAACTGTGAGGCAATTCTTCATCACAGATTAATCAAGTCTGCATCCAAAGTAAATGCATTTTCAATCCAAGACTGATCATAAGAGATTTTAGTTAAGTCTTGCTGTACGTTTTTTGCAATTTTATGATGTAAATCAAACCCAATTACATCAAAACGACAATAATACTGTTCATATTGCGGATATTCTTGTAAAAACCTAAACGCTGTTTTGATCATTTTTTGTTGCTTAATCAAATTCACTGCTTCAAAGGCATATCCCCTATAGCTTGACGTTCTGGCTTTCACTTCAATAAAAACTAATTCTTGCTGTGTCTCAGCAATAATATCGATTTCGCCAAAGCGAGAAAAATAGTTCAATTTGACAATCGTGTAGCCAGACTGCCGCAGTATTTTTACTGCCTCATGCTCTGCCCATTGCCCTAAATTATTTTTAGCCATCGATCATTCAACTATAAGGGCACTAAGTTATTTTTAGAGCGCTCAAAACATTGTGGAATGCGCTCAACGCGATTACCTTCAATTTTAATTTTTCCTGTCCGCCCATTAAAGGTTAGACTTTTGACATTGGGATCTAACACAAATTGTTCAGCAATGTACCAAGCATCACCACCAAACGCATATAAACGTTGGTAAGGTAATGACTTTGGTTGATCCTTATAGGCTTTCACCACATCTTCCCATTCTTTGATATACAAAGCAGGCACATCACAGAACTTCATGCCTTTCGGTAATGTTCTACTTTCATTTACGGCGATCGCTTGAGTATAAATATTCTTTTTCTTTAACTTCTTTAAATTTGCCAACCATTGATTTGACCCAAGCAATAAAATACCTTCACTTGCTTTGGTCGTATTTGGCATCGCATCTACTGGGTCAACTTCTCCTGCATAATTTGCGAAAAGTGCATTTAAAAAGCTGATTGATTCTGCCTCAGTGCCCTTTTCACGAACAACATAGAGTTTGCTGACTTTATCATGCTGAATATAATCCAGAAGTGCTAAAGCATCGTCATTTTTAGACAGACTATATTGCCAAACATTTTTATGGGTCGGATACACCTCATTCAAAGCAAGCACTGGAACTTTGGGTTTTAAATTAATCAATGCTTCTACATCTGGACGTGCCAAAGGACCAATAATCATTTTGGTCTTTTTATTCACATTTTGCTTCAATATGGTTTTGATGGTTTTTTGATCAGAATCGACAAATTTTAATGGAATTTGGTTCTTGGATGCATGAGATGCATTCAATATTCCTTGTTTGATACTTAAACCTGCTCGCGACATGGGACCTGTTTCAGGTAAGATAACAAGAATTTCTGCGTGAACTTGGATTGTAAATCCAATTATTCCCAAACATACCAGTCTTTTAATACTGTTCAACACTATCTTAGTTTTCATGGAGACCTTTATGAGTGCTCAATTATTTGTCGTAGCGACCCCAATTGGGCACTTAGATGATATGACTTTCCGTTCTATTGAAGTTTTAAAGTCGGTTTCTATTATTGCGGCAGAAGATACCCGCCAATCCGCTCAATTATTAAAACATTATAATATCTCAACTCCACTTACAGCGTGTCATGATCATAATGAAAGTAACAAAATTGATATACTTATCGAAAAATTAAAGCAAGGTCAAGATATTGCACTGGTCAGTGATGCTGGAACCCCGCTCATTAGTGATCCTGGATTTAAATTGGTTCGTGCTGCACAAGACAATGGAATCCGTGTCATTCCTGTACCGGGCGCTTGCGCTGCAATTGCAGCTTTGTGTGCTGTTGGCTTACCTAGTGACCGTTTTAGTTTTGAAGGCTTTCTATCTTCAAAACAATCTCAGCGCTTAATACAACTAGAAAAATTAAAATATGAAACGCAAACCATGATTATCTATGAAGCGCCCCACCGTATTTTAGACAGTGTCAAAGATATGGCTCAGGTTTTTGGTGAACAACGCCCCGTCGGTTTCGCTCGCGAGATCACCAAGACCTTTGAAACTATTAAAAAAATGACGCTAGGTGAATTGGTGAGTTTTATTGAAAATGATCATCACCAACAAAAAGGTGAGATCGTTTTAGTCATCGGTGGTCTACCTGATGCCAAAGATCAAGATGTTGAACAAGATAAGTTAGATCAACTACTCACACGATTATTACAGGACTTATCTGTTAAAGCTGCATCGCAACTCGCAGCTGATTTAATGGGTATCAAAAAGAAAATTGCTTACCAACGAGCGTTAGAACTCACCAATCAATAATCACGTGATATAACAATAAAAGTAGAATGATCATCATTGAGGAATAGAATGTTTAGTGGCTGTTCCTCAATGTATCTAAGAATATGATTGAACATTTATTTTTTATTTATCAGAAATTTTAACTTATGATCAATAAACCAAAGATTCAAATTTTTAAAATATCAAAACCACGACTCTTTTTATTGTCATGGCTGATGACATCATCCTTATTTGCTGCACAAGATCCGGATTTTAATGAGCCACTTCAACTGTCAGGTGATTTTGCTCAATTTAATATCCATAACTCCTCTGGCTATTACAAAGGGAACTTTAGCGCTAAACAAGGAAGTATGCAGATCACAGGAAATGAAATACAGCTCAATCAAGATAAAAATAAACAACTTGTGTCTATCATCGCTTTTGGCACCCCTCTAAAACTGAATAAGAGAATCTATAAAACGAAAGAAAACATTCAGGCTTCTGCAAATAAAATGATTTTCGATGCGAAAAAATCAATAATCACTCTAGAAGGTAATGCAATGATTAGAAGTGATGTTGGACAACAAATTAAAAGTTCAAAAATTACTTATGATTTAATCAGTAATGACTTTGAAGCAATTGGGAATGATCAACAACGTGTCGAAATCATCATGCAACCTTAAATGTTGAATCAATCAACCGCCCCTAATCAAATTTTAGAGACATTAAAAAAGCACCTGACGGTGCTTTTAAAATCAATCTCTTGCAGATTCATCAGGGGGAACTTCAGTAATTTTTCCACCACGCGCTAAAAATGCAGCGATTTCATCTTCTAATGCTTCACGTTGTCTTTTTTTCGCAGTCACCGTGAGTGTTTCTGCTTCAGCCAAATCTGTATCAGACACCGTTGATTCACTTACCGCAGCACCTTTTTCCGCTGCTTTAGCTTCATCATCGTCAACTGCATGATCTTCTGAATTATCATCATAATCATTTGTATCTGTCATCTTGAACTCCCCATCAACGACGTCAATTTACCATCCAAAAAATGGTGATGTTTTACAGAGAAATGTACCAATCTCTTGCGGATTCGACTAGTCTCTAGATACATAAAATCGTGTTTTTTTTCATCAAATTCGTAATATTGTTTAAATGATTGTTTAAAAAGTATCAGTCAACTCATGAAATGGCATATTGCGTGCTTTTTAACGTTTCTAATCCACTGGCTTTTGTTAAAAATTGATCTTTTAAAAGCGGAGTATTTTCCACTTGTTTCAGTCCAAAATTACGCGCCCAGATCATAGGAAAGAATTCAGCAGTTTCCAAGAAACCAATCATCGACATGCTATGCATCATGGCATCATTTTGCCCTTTACGTGTGTGTTCATAACGTTTTAAGGTCTGTTGGTGTGCCCACACACCACGCTTTTTATCTTGCAATAAGACATCACAAAGCACTGCCGCGTCCAAACAACCTATATTCACTCCTTGCCCGGCCAAAGGATGAATCACATGTGCTGCATCACCAATCAATGCCAACCCTTCCTTGACATAACGCTGCGCTGCGCGTGCTTTGAGTGGAAATTTTGCACGTGGTGTTGCTTCAATTATTTCACCCAACATATGATGACTTTCACGGGTGAGCAACTGGCAAAAATCTACATCATTCAAACTGGCATATTCATCTGCATAATCATCAGGCAGTGTCCAGACAATTGAAATCCAATGCTCAGCTTGTTGAGGATTCAAACTCGCCATCGGTAAAAATGCCAAAGGACCAGTTGGATGGAAAATTTGACGAGCCACATAATGGTGCGGTTGTGTGGTACGAATCGCACAAGTCAAACCTGCTTGCTGATAATCAAGAATATCGTAATCAATAAAAGCCTGCTCACGCACAAATGAGTTTGCCCCATCTGCCCCAATGACTAATTTGGTCTTTAACTGACTGCCATCTGCAAGATGGATTATCCAACAACCAACGCCTTGTTCAACACGAACGACTTTCACCTCGGTACGATAGTCGTTTAATTGTTCCAGCATTTGTTGTTGAATGGCGAGATTTAATAAGCTGGGTTCAACCATTGAACCTAAACTATGTTCATCCGTCGGAAAATTTATGGATTCTTGACCAAAATTAATTTCTCCATAACCATTTTTATTCCAGACTTGCATCCCTGTATAAGGCATCTTTCGGGCAATTTTATCCCAAACATTCACAGTTTTAAGTAAATGAATGGTTGCTTGACTGAGTGCCAAAACTCGTGGATTCGCTTGGGCTAAAACTTTTTGCTCGTCTAAAATGGGTGCTGCGTCTAATACTGTTGCTTGAACACCGCCTTGCGCCAAAAGTAATGCGGTTAAACCGCCTACCAGACCGCCACCAATAACAATAACATCTAAAACATTTTGTTCTATCATGCTTTTAACCCCATTGCGTAATTGGCAACCAAGGGTTTTATTCCAGGGATGACATCAAATGCAACCAACCCTGTATTACGTAATAATTTTAAAACTGGATTCTGATTACTAAAGCCTCGTACAACCGAATCACAAAATTTGATGACCCGTTGTTGATCTGTTAAGCGAGCCTGTTCGTATGCCTTTAACATCTCAGGCTCACCTATATCTTCAGACTTAGCCATTTGTGCTGTGATATAACGCAGCAATACATCAGCATCACGCATGCATAGATTAAATCCTTGCCCTGCCACAGGGTGAATCGTATGTGCCGCATTTCCCATTAAGATCACACGTCCAACCGCCTGTTTATCTGCCAGCACTTGTGACAATGGGAAACTAAAACGTTTGCCTGTCTTTTGGAATTTACCTGCACGATCTCCATAGGTTTGCTGTAAGGCATCCAGAAAATGTTGATCATTCTCTTCCCCTAGCCACTCACCCTCTGTTCCTTTTTTTACCGGCCAAACAACTGAACGGCGGCATTCACCAGGCAAAGGTAATAATGCTAATGGACCTAAGTGGCTAAAGCGTTCAAAACCCACTTGCTGATGCGGTTTAGACGTTTGTACAGTGGTGACAATTGCAACTTGATCATAATCATGTACATCCACACCGACGCCTAAGGTTTGACGGCAAAAAGAGTCTCGACCATCTGCTGCAATCACCAATTTAGCTTTGATTGAATGACTATATTCTTCACCACGACTTGCTTCTATATAAACAAAGTCATTGTCTTGTTTTAAAGAGTTTACTTGCACACCATCAATCAACTCTATAAGAGGTTGTTGTCTTACCTGAGTAAGAAGTACCCGTCCAAGCCATGCATTTTCAATCACTTGCCCAAAGCTTTCGACTTTTTCTTGATCTGCTTTTAAACGGGCTTTACCGAAACTGCCTTGCTCTGTGATATGAACTTCAAGAATCGGGGTTGCATGCTCTTGTAAAGCATTCCACAAACCGAGCTTTTGATAAATTTGTACAGTACGACGTGAAAGTGCTGTATTTCGAGCATCAAAACTTGAATGATAAGCTACAGCATTGTTGTCATCATAATTTGGGTATTTCACCGCTTCTAAGAGCTTTACCGCAATATTCGCTTTCGCCAACATGAGAGCCAAACTCAGCCCAACCATTCCACCGCCAACGATGATGACTTCTTGTTGCATGCTTTGATCCTTTCTATACGTGATTCAGCTTACTGAATACTTATGATCTTGATGAATTTTATCTTACATCAAGCGCGATTATTTTTATATTGAAATAGGAAATTGTTGCTATCATTTGTACTGAATCAATACGTTATTTTAAAAATGGGATAATCAATCAATGAACAATATAAAAAAATAAGGCTGTAATTTATTATATTTAAATCACAGCCTTAAAGTTGTTAAAAGGATGACAATCAAACGAAGCGATTGTTTAATCGATATGCGCTTGAACACAACCAATATTAGAATACTTTAGTTATCTCACGTATCTCATGTAAGACATGGACTAGAACGATAGTTTAAGATTGAGATAATACTGACGACCTCTTAAATCACTATATTTACTCAGATAACCTTTTGTACCAGATAAATCAACCGCGTAGTCATTAAATAGATTTTGGATGCCAAAACCGACTTCTGCAGCGTTAACCTTATTAGATTTGCCAAACGGCAATTTAGCTTTGGCAAAAATATCATGATATAACTGATCATTTATTTTTAGAGTTTTGATATCTTTTCCTGTCTGATTTAAAATTGCAGTTGCATTAGTTACAGTATATGAACCATAGTACTGTGTAGCCCAACCAAAAGCCCATACATCGTTAGGTTTCAGGTAGATTGATGCATTGGCACGATGCTTTAATGGATAATCATTACTACTTGCCATTGCGACATAATCAACAAAAGGCGTGTCGGCAGTGTCTTGTTGCTTATATTCACTGACATAGGTATACCCTAAATTAAACGAAGTATTTCCGACTGCACTGTCGAAAGCATAACTTAAATTAGTATCAATCCCTTTAGTTTTTAGTCCTAATGCATTGAAGACTGCAGTATTTATCGACGTTATATCACCGTTGGCATCACGTTTTATTCGATTGCCGTATTTATTTTGATTATCCAAAATATACTGTGCATTTACCGATGTAATATTATTACTTTTTTTAATCTGATAATAATCCACAGATAACCGCAAGTTTTCAATTATCTCTGGTGTCAAGACCACACCAAAATTATAACTTTTCGATTTTTCAGGGGTAATCGTTGGATTACCGCCTGAAATAATATCTGTGGTCATATCCAATATTTTCCCTGTAACAGGATCTTTAAGTGAAGTGCTAGTATTTTGACTGACCGTCTCTAATGCTAACTGCCCTGCTGTTGGCGTAACAAAACCTTCACTATATGAAGCACGGAACATCATCTGATCATTAGGCTCAAATTTAAAACCAATCGTTGGTGAAATAGCATCAAATTTAGCAGTTCCTGAGTCACTATAGCCCAAAAAATTAGACTTATAACCTGTAGTAGGATCAGCTTTAGGATCATACTGAGGTACTTTTGCTGATACTTTGAAATCCTCATAACGTGCAGCTACCTGCATCTCGAGTGACTTCGCGAAACGGTAATGATGATCTGATGAAAGTAAAGGTATACTGAATTCAGTATACACACTTGAAGCTTGAGTTTTACGTTCAGTAGGTTTAACCCAAGGATTATCGACATACTGATGATCAGCATAACCTTCACTTGCATAGCGTCGGTGTTCGATTCCGGTCGCCAATCGAATATCCCCTGCATACCATGTCGCAATTGGTCCTGTTGCCCGTATCGACATGTCATTTAAAGTTTGCTGAGTATTATTTTTAGTATAATGCCAATACTTTTGAATAAGATCAGTCGGTTTCGTGGTGTAGTCTTCAATGAAGTCAATCAAATTATTGGCTGTATCTTTATTCCATTGGGTTGCTCTCGGATTTACATTTCCTTTACGGATATATCTTTGACCAATATCCGATTTACTCCAAGAATAATCACCAGATAGTAACCATTTAGGTGTCAAATCAAAAATAAAACCTGTTGCAGCCTTTTTCTGTGTCGTTTCAAAAGTGTCTTTCGCCCAAGCACCGAAACTGTCTCCATTCAGCGTATAGTTGACCAATACATCTTTACCAAATGGATTATATTGACTGTTTTTGCTTACTGTGACCACACCAAAACCATGTGGTGAACTGTTATAGCCCCAGCCTTTTTCACGATCATAACCTGCCTCAAGAAATACATTGAAACGATCAGTAAAATCACGATTGATTGAGACTCCCACAGACTCAGTATCTGTATCATATAAAATTGGTGAGTCTCCAGACCAACTACTTACCCCTTTTCCTAGACCTAAAGCATAACCTTTTTCTAATGTATTGATATCACCATTCCAACCCTTGGGAATATGTGCAGTTGAAGAACCACTTCCAGGAATCAATTCTGAACCATCTTTGGAACGAATATTGGTGAGATCACCTGCTGGTGGATTTACTGTTGGACCAATAAGTGCATTTGGATTATTTTTTAAAATTCTTTGCCGTTGTTTATCTTTAAAGCCCCGCTCACGGTCTAATAAACCATCCTGACTCTTTTTCGAAGCAGTGAGCATTACGTTAGTACGTCCCTCTTCCAAAGCAAAACCAGAGACAAAGTTAAAGGATTTCACGGGCTGCTGATCATCTGTTGTATTGGCATAACGTAAATCTAAATCTGTACCCACGTAGTCTTTACGCAATACGACATTGATCACACCGCCAACAGCACCACTACCATAAATTGCTGCTGCTGACGTCGGTAAAATCTCGATTCTTTCAATCGCTGCCAGCGGAATATTATTTAAATTGGGCTGTTGTGTGGATTCTGCTGAACCACGATTTCCAGTTCCTGCACTACGACGACCATTGATTAACACCAAGGTTTGGTTTGTACCTAAACCTCGTAGATTAATCTGGCTTGAGGTAGCGCTAAAGTAATCTGAATTATTGGTTGATGTTGCCATTGGAAGTAGCTTTGTAATTGCTTCTGTGACTGTTGTTGCCCCTGAACGTTCTAATTCCTCACGTTCAATTACTGTATAAGCCTGCACATCATCTTCTGTACGAGGAATGTCCATATTGCCTGATCTATATGCCACAGGTGTTTCATGTAATGCACTAATTGCAATTGTAGGTAGTGCAGATACATTTTGCTGAGTCTCTTGAGCATAATTGTGCTGTGAAAAAATAATGCCGAATATGGAGATGCTTAGTTGAGTCCTGAAAGAAATAAGAGGTTTTGTGTAGTTCGTGTTTTTTTTCATTAAAATTATCATCAATTATGTAAACACAATAAATCATACACAAAAAATCACAAAAGTAAACGATAATAATTATCATTTGCATCAATGATTTTAAAATACTCCCTTCTTCTAACTTTAAGTTATGGAGTCTTTAATCAAAAAAGAAAAGACTATTTCTCGTCGAAATAATTCTGTAGACATGCTCTGATCTTATTGAAATATCAAATTATTATTTAACTCAACGTTAAGAAATATATTTTGGCATCTCAGATTTCAAATAAAAACGAACGATTATTTCCGCAACTCATCCAAACGTTTTTGGGCATCTTCATTAAAATGACTAGCTGCCTGATAGTACCAGCGCATTGCCATTTTGATATCCGCGGCAAAACCATATCCATGCTCATACATTAGACCCAGTTTATAGGGTGCAACAGCATGTCTTTGTTTCGCTGCCTTACGGTAAAGGATTGCTGCTTCAGCAAAACTTTGTTCTACACCTTCACCCAATTCGTACATTTCCCCCAGCACAGTTAGCGCATCAGCATTTCCATTGGTGGCGGCTTTAGATATCCATTGCAAAGCTTGTTCTAGGTCTTTTTCGACACCTTTTCCTGCTTTAAAAAGTAACCCTAGATGAAGTTGCCCGCAATGATCATTTTGATTAGCAGTTTTTTGGTACCAATATCGTGCTTTTTCAATATCTTGTTCAATACCATGACCCTGCTCATACATCATGCCCAGTTCATTCTGAGCCGGCACATCGTTCTTTTCTGCTCGTTTTAAAATTCGGTCATACGCTGGAATTGTGTTGTAATCAATTTTCAAAGACTGCTTAACCTTACAATCACCATCAATAATATCAAAACCTAAGAAGTGTTCGAACATCTCTACCATCAATACACGAGCCAATCTTGTGTGATACATCGTCTGATTTTTTAAAGTAATATGGTAATATTTAAAATAATTTTCATGATCCTCAATGTGCTCTAATGAAAACTTAGGATCCGTTATTTTTTCTTTTTTTATTTTCCCATTTTCTACATATTCATGTTCATAATAGATTGAAAAATCAAGCCATACTTTCTCAAAATCTTGCACCTCACCCTCAAAATACAGATCTTCATCTTCTTCCTGTAGCATCCTTCTAACTTCATGATTATTTTTGTAAATCAGATAACTATAACTATCACAACTGTCGACACATTCGAAGAAAATAATCCAATCGTTAAAAGGCAAATCAACAACGAGTTCTTGCCATAACTCAGGGTGATTATATGCTGAATAAAAAATATCGATATTATCAATAATTACAAAGTTATCGTGTATCAGCTCAATTCGAATTGTAGTATAGCTTTCAATAATTTCAACTTCATGTTGCATCCATGTATAAATCATTGTTTTGATTTCTTGGATGTCACCTTGGAATGGAAATACCATTCCAGTCATTCGAGTACCCATCGTTTTTATAATCTTAAGCAAAGTATCAAAGCAACTTCATATCTGATCAAGATCAAAAATGATTGAGTTGATATGTTTAATTTAGAAAAAAGCGCAATATTGTCAAAATATTGCGCTTGTTAAAGCCATTTCAATGCAATGGCTCAGTCGAACATCAATAATTAACATATTCAGTTGTGGGATGCCATCAAGGCTTCAATATCCTCAATCGTTTTCACAACATTCTTGGTCAACACCAAAGGACCGTGTTCGGTTGCCACGACATCGTCTTCAATTCGGATACCAATACCACGCCATTTTTCCTCGACAGTTTCATCATCTGGCGCAATATATAGACCCGGCTCTACTGTAACTACCATGCCTTGCTCGTAGGTTCGCCATTGACCATTGTCATCTTTATAAGCACCAACATCATGTACATCCATACCTAGCCAATGCCCAGTTCCATGCATATAGAACTGACGATAACTTTCAGATTCGATAATTTGATCAACATCACCTTGCATAATTCCAAGTTCAACCAAACCTTCAACCAGAATTCGTACTGCTACCGTATGCGGTTCTTTATAAGAGTTTCCAATTTGAATCGCTTCTATCGCTGCAATTTGTGCATCTAAAATAATTTGATACAAGGCTTTTTGTTCAAGACTAAATTTGCCATTCACGGGAAAAGTCCGTGTGATATCTGAAGCATAACATTCATATTCACACGCCGCGTCAATCAACACCAGATCACCGTTTTTTAGGGGCTGATTATTTTCTACATAATGTAAAATACAGCCATTTTTACCACCACCGACAATGCTGTTATAGGCAGGGACACAACCATGCTGACCGAAAATATAATTCAATTCAGCTTCTAAAGCATATTCCATCATTTCGGGACGAACTGTTTGCATGGCACGGGTATGCGCATCCGCACTAATATTTGCTGCGATTTGCATCAATTCAATTTCTTCAGCTGATTTATGCAAACGCATTTCATCTAAAATCTGATCAAGTTGCATAAGCTGTGTTGGCACGCCGAAACCACGACTGGATTCTTGTGCTTTGGAAATCCAATGCGTTATTTTGACATCAAACTCTGCTCGTTGACCAATCCGATAGAATAGTTTTTCTTTATTGAGGATTTTGGCAATAATCTCTTCATCAAGCAGATCTATGGCATATGCTTCATCTGCTTCATAGTCATCAATTGCTCCATCAATTCCTGCTCGATAACCATTCCAAATTTCCATTTCACGGTTTCGCTCACGGCAAAATAGACTATAAATATACGTTTCACCAGTTTCATCTGTTTCGAACACTGCTACTGCTTGAGGTTCGGCAAAACCTGTAAGATAAAAGAAACTACTGTCTGCACGAAACTTATAGTCAGCATCTCTATTTCGCATGACTTCCGGACTAGTGGCGATAATTGCAATACTATTGGGACCCATTTGTTCAGCGAGGCGGTCACGACGTTCCTGAAAATCTGCTTGAGTTAATTTCATTCTCTATTCAGCTTATCTTTCAGTTCATTAAATTAATTGGTGAATGTTTAAATTACAGTTTGATGGGGTAAGATGTAAATACGAATACAACAATATTTATCCATTTATTTTAAAAACAAAATCAGCAGTATTCTATGAGATTGATTGATCGATCCTTATCAATATCCTTAAAATGACTTGGTTTGGTGATCAAAATATATCCGCATATCATGATAAAAAAATGGCTGATTGTGGTCTCTAAATTTTAGAGATTTACACAATCAACCATTTCATTAAAACTTAGCAGTGCTTCATCTTGAACAAAAAATTTAACTTGGACGGTGTGGTGTAAACATTTCGACCACATTGCTACTTTCAGATGAGTCTATAGCTTGCTTCATTTTGCTATGGAAATTTTGCAGCAAAGGGCTTTCTGAAACTGGCACTTTTTTGCGCCCTACAGATAGGGATACTGGAATCAAGCGAACAAACTCATATAGCTCCTCATAGCTTGCTTCACCCTCTTCATCGTCATCTGATTCATCAAACTCAACAGATGCGACATCTTGTAAACTTTCAATTAACTCTTGTTCGTCTGAACGAATGTGACCTGAAGCCAAACCAAAACCTAAAACAACGCCAGCACACCAG
The DNA here is from genome assembly GCF_000368925.1 of Acinetobacter bereziniae LMG 1003 = CIP 70.12. Classification (GTDB taxonomy): domain Bacteria; phylum Pseudomonadota; class Gammaproteobacteria; order Pseudomonadales; family Moraxellaceae; genus Acinetobacter; species Acinetobacter bereziniae. Next base: position 953,411 of record NZ_KB849755.1, read on the forward strand.
TCAGCCAAAGCTTGAACACGCTCCGATAAAGTATGTTCATCATCTGGAAGCATCGGAAGATAGTCTAAATCATCTTCAGCAAGCGCATGTGACACATCTTCGGTTTCATCTGAGAGTACAGCCAATGCTTCATCGTCTAATTTTGGTACATCCAACGTCGATAAAATTTGTAACCATTCATCTCGGGTTGGTACTTCGGTAACACAAACTATACCTGTTAATAAGCCATGTAACTCACTCGGGCTTGAAATTTCCTCAATCCCTTTAAAATTTTGGTTCCAATCTGACCAACCTGAAATATCGTCTTGCATTCGCTTATCCAATCTCTATACTTCTGTATATATTACCTTTGATTGCAAATCTGTGCGACCCGTTATGTTAGAACAATTACAGCGTCTACAAACGCATATTGGTGTTTTAAAAACACGAATCGAGACTGTTGAGAAAGAAAATGCATCGCTGTTAAAAGAAAAAGATAACAGTGAAGAGCAAGCTCACGCTCAAATCAGCCATAAAAACAGTATTATTACCCAAAAACAAGATGAAATTGATTCGCTCACTGAACAGCTTGCTCAGTTGCAAAATCAATTTCAACAGCTCAACACTGATGCCTCATCTTTAGCTGAACGCTATAGCCGTTTAGAAAAAAGCTGTACAGATTTAAAAAATCGTTTTCAGGAAATTTTAGCCGAACGCAATGAATTACGCGTGGTTAAAGAGAAAATGGCAAATGAACAGCGCCATCATTTGCAGGACATTAAAAACCTGCAAGATGAGCGTGAACGTTTAATCCAAAAAAATGAACATGCAAAGACCAAAGTTGAAGCGATTATTCAACGTCTTTCTATTTTAGGGACTGAACAAGATCATCATGCGCAAGAGATTCAACAACTTGCTCATCCTTCAGAATCTAATGAGGAAGTATAATTATGTCTGAACATGTTACCGTAGAATTGCGTTTAATCGAACAGACTTTCCGTCTAGGTACGACTACAGAAAAAAGGCATGAGTTAGAACGTGCTGGTCAGCTATTAAATGATAAGTTTCAAGAGTTCCGTCGCAAAGCACCCAACGTTGAACATAATAAGTTGGTGATTATGGTGGCGTTAGAGTTAATGCAAGAAGTTTTGAGCATGAATAAAACGTTACAAGAATACGCACAATGTGAACGTTTATTAGAAGCTATGCTCGAAGATGTTGAAAAAGCGGGCTAAACCGCTTTTTTTTCGTGCAGTTGATTTCATTTTTTTATCTATATTTATAATTTGTGACCTTTGATGATTTGCCACAAACGTCAGATTATGTATACTTAATACAACTCTGGGGTGTTCGCCAGTACGTCTATTCCCCTGCCGATACTTAAACTTATGGATGTGTTCTGTATATTTTGAGTGTATGCCCACCGCGAGTGGGAAACCCAGTAAGTGTACGTCACGTCCACCTTGAACTCATCGGGTTCAGGGTAACGACCATGCAGCGGCATCACCGGAGTACTTATTTTTATTATAAAAATTTAATGTTTAAAATTCATTCTAGTTCTCTGACGATTCTCTTTATACTGTATCCTCTTAAAATTTTCATGTTTTGATTTATATGGTCATTTCAATTGTATGATCCGCATAATCCTTACACTTATAACTCAACATCACATTAGGTTCTCAATTTAAGACCTGATACTTCATAAATACGTTCATTCAAACACAACACAGATCAACTTCATATTTTGACTTGAAAAACTTGATATTTTGCTAAAGCTTGATTGTGTCTATTTATGATTTAGCGCTTCATAGCAAAGATAGCCTGTTACACCACCACCCCCATCTTTCGGGTGCTGGATACCATCCATAACTGGAACTTTTTCAAAATCAAACGGTGAGACTCCAACGATACAGGAAACATTCACTCCAAACTGCTTAGGATTGGAGCGACGTTGATGAAAAGTATAAATTCCACAAACTGAACAAAAATAATGTGCTGCTTGTTTTGTGTTAAATCTATACTCTGTTAATTTATCACGACCTTCATAAACATTTATTCCTGAAAGTGGAGCAGACACGGCTACAGCTCCCCTCATACGACAAAATGAACAATTACAACGTCGTATTGTCTCAAAATTATCTGACAACTCTACGGTGAATTTCACTGCCTCACAGTGGCATTGCGCATTTAAAGCCATATTCATTCAGTTATTAAAGTCATATTTATTATGTCTAAAATAAGCAATAACCCTGAGAAAAAGCAAAATATTTCACTAATATTAGATAAAGAATCAATATTAATTTTCTTTATGGTTTTTCTTCAAATCTGGTCTTACCATTTGAATATTATTCTGCAATTCAAAAATATGACTTAAAGCCTTTGCTGTAAGTAAAATATTTTCTCTATGATCTAAATCAGGGACTTCTTGTATTCTTTTAGGAATACTATCCAGTTTCAAAGCAATCTCATATAAATCTGAATAAATAGTTTCTAATGTGCTCATTTATACTCTCTTACAAGAATTTTGGCTCATGACCTACAGGTCATTGAAAGTCATTTTTTAATCATAAATTCTATTCTTTTAAAATTATAAAAGAATAGTCGATCAATAAAGTCAACCATTTCTTGAATATTGATACTGCATAGACAAATCTAATCATCTGAAATATTGCTATAGTATTTATCCGAATGACAAGAGTAGATGGATATAATGTTAATTCGCCTCGCCAGTGAAGCCGATCTCAAATATTTAATAGCGATTGATAGTGTTGCCTTACATGAGGCACAACGAGTATTACAAATTCACGCTTGGTGTGCTCAAAGTACATGTTTTCTTGCTGAAAAGGATGGCGAAATCATGGGTTATGGTGTTTTAAATTACCATTTCTTTGGATGTGGCTTTATTGAAATGTTAATGGTTGGAGAGCATTATCGACGTAATGGCATCGGACTTGCCTTACTGAATGGCTTGAAGTCAAAATGCCTACATCCAAAACTTTTCACCACCACCAATCGTTCTAATTTGCCAATGCAACGTTTGTTACGCACTTCTGGATTTATAGAAAGTGGTCAAATTGAAAATCTTGATGAGGATGATCCAGAATTAGTATTTTTTATTCCAATCCCCCAATAAGTTACTTTTAAGCAGTCGCATTTCTAACTTTTAGGGCAATCCATCACTACTGCTTTCAGATTGAAAGATGGAACGATAGCTCGATATGATTTAATCAATGAAGACTACATTTATATATCAAATCATAAAGTAAAAATTGGTCATTTAGTTCTTGGGCTAATTGTTAGAATCAAATTGTGATTATTTACCACTTTTTAATGTTTGCAATAAGAAAATTAATTTCAAACAATATCAATGACAAATAAAAAAATACCCACTTGATGGAGTAAAGTGGGCGATAAAAACTGCGTATATAGTTGAAGCACAACCTTCAGCACTATGATTTGAATATGGCAAAGAAAACTTTAAAATTCAAGTTTATTTTTTACCCATTGGTAAATTTTTACGATCATTAAGTAACCAAAATGTAATTTAAAAAATGATGATTAATACTTGGTTTACGTGTAAAAATAAAGTTTTGTTATTTCAATCGCTTGTAATTCCAATAGCTTATCAGTAACCCAAAACACATCATCTTTTCAATACGTTTAGATCCAACAAGATATAAGTAGCCCATTTTCAATGAAACCCTATGGGCTACTCATGAGAGATACTAAGTGTTCAACATCCAGACTTCAACTTTAGAATTTTTGAGAAATACTGAACTTATAATCGCGCCCTGTACCCGTCATATATTCACCTAAATACATTTTATAGTCTCGATTAAACAAATTATCTATAGAGAAATTAAGTGTTGGTCCTTTCTCACCCACAGGTTGCCAATCTGCATATACGCCATGAAGCGAGTAGCCTTTGGTTTTAGGTAAAGAAAAAGAAGATGCAGCAATTGATTTATCATTATCAGATAAACTTCTGTCTTGAGCCGCAACAAAAATTCCTCTCCATCCCATGGTTAAGTGATGCTCAGGCACATTTACCCCTAAAGTTGCTGTGGCTTTTTTAGGTGGGATATCAACCATCCATGTTTTTTGGTCAAACCATGGATTCACAGGTGAATTATCACGTTGCCCACGAATATATGAATAAGTTAAACCAGCAAACCAAGTCGGTTGATTGTAGAAAACTTCAGCTTCATAGGCTTTAATGGTGTAATCGGTAACGTTTCGATAGAAACCATGATTGTAATTACCATTGCAGTCTTTAACACTGCCCTCACCTGTACTTGCATTATTTTCTGCTTGGGCTTGGCAAAAGGTTGAACGGTTTCTAAATATTTCGTCAGCACCACGATTACGATGGAAAGTCAATCGTACTTGTAGATGGTCATCTGTACTGAACAAATCATCAAAATTCATTTCATTACCGATACGTATCGCCAGCATTTTTTCAGGAAGCAGATAACGACTGGTCGATGGAACAGTGGTTGCCGCTGATTGCACATAATACTGCTCATCAACACGAGGAGCACGCCATGTCTTACTCACATTGGCAAACCATGTCATGTAGTCTGTTTGCTTCCAAGACATTGCCAAACGAGGTGACCAACCTGTATAGGTTTTACTTGAGTAATCGTGTCCTGCGGTAGGATCATTATAGCGTGATGCTCGATTGGGTTTCCCTGTGTTTTCAATATGATCGTAACGTAACGATGGTGTGATAATGATATTATTGAACTGATATTGATCTTCAACAAATGCGCTCAACATTTGCTGATCGCCTGCTGGCATATAATTGGGTTCATAATAGCCAAAATTAAAATCAGGCTTCTTCACATTGTTTTTATCAAAAATCAGGGAATTCTGTTCCATCTTTTGATATTGCGTACCGAATTTTAACTTATGAGTACCATATTTAGTTTCTATATCACTGATATTACTGAGTTTAAATGCTGTATTGGTATAGGTTACCCAACTTTCATTGCCTAAAAGTGCTGCTGAACCATTTACGCTTGGTAGTCTTTGGTCATGCTGATAGGTTTTTGAATATGAAGCAACCGCTTTGAGATTCAAATATGGATTGTCTGCTGGATTAAACTCATAATTTGCTGAATAACTGGTATCTTCCTGATCACGATAAACCAAACGTCGTTTCCATGCTTCATCATAGCCATATTTTGCAATATCTGCCTGTGTAGGCACAGCATCCTGATCACGCATGGCAGCAAATGGCTCCCGACCCTCATGTCCGCTGCGCATAGCATTGAGAGAGATTTTATGTCCATCTGCAGGATAAAAATTAAGTTTTGCTAAGTAGGTCTCTTGCTCTTGGGCAGAGTATAAAAATGTACTGCCATCTGGACGTTTAACATTACCACTGTCCCGGTTGGTATAATAAAACAAGCCATCTACTACACCATTATCAGCTTTACCATATACCGCACCTGTGTAGGTATTTTGGCGATTATTTGAATATCGAGAATACTTTAAAAATGCCCCTACATTTTTATCTTTATCTAATAAATCTGTCGCATCTTTGGTTTCTAAAGTAACCTTCCCACCAAAACCACCATTTCCAACTTCAACATTATGCGGACCTTTATCTACAGTGATTTTCTTTAAAATTTCAGGTTCTATAAATACCGATCCCTGACGATATTTATCAAAACTTTTTACAGAATCATCTAAAGTAATCGGAACATCTGCGACCCCACCCATACCCAGAATATTGATCGTTTGACCGCCGGGGCGAGGAGATGCAGCAGCCCCAACACTTGGCATGTTGTCTAAGAGTTGTGCCACATTATTGGCCTGATAACGATCAATTGCTTTTTGGTTTAAAACACTTTGTCCAAACTTAATTGTATCTTTTTGAACGGCTTCTACCACAATCGGCGTCATTTGATAAATTTGATTTTGCCCATTCTGATTTGAAGGCAGATTTTTGTCTGAACTCACTTTATCATGGTTCATTACAGGGGCACTTTCAACACTGGGCTTTTCCATTAATACATAGCCAGCTGAAGTTTTTTGGATTTGAAAGGGTGTATTTTGAACCAGCATTGTAAATATCTGGTCTAAGGTGTATTTACCTTGGATACTTTTAACTTGGTATCGATTGGTTTTGTTGGAATCAAGCAATAATGAGACATTGGCTTGTTGCGCCAAACTGTTTAAAGCTTGGGTGAGTGAACCACGCTGCACTTGATAGAAAGTCGTGGGCACAGCAGTTTCTGCGTAAATTTGTGTACTGACGACTCCCATAGACAAGGCTATGGCAGCGGTCAATGCGAGCGGTTTTATGGCATTTCGATATAAAGACTGGGACATTTTGAAGCCACCTAAAGTCAAATGATAATCATTCACTTCATTCAGTTAAAAAAAATATGTGTTCTAACTTATATGACGAAGACCATCCAAAAAAACCGCAATGAATGGTCATTTTTTTTAGAAGACACTGTTTAAACGTTTTATCACTCTGCATTTATTGCAATCACATGTTGCCCTATTTTTTTGATTTTTAAAGGATACTGTGTTGCCAAGAGTGCAAGTGTCTGTTCCAAATCTTGTTGAGTATTAATCACACCGCTCACTTTGTATTGCGCTAAAGTTGCTTGGTTAAATAATAAATATTGGTGATGATAGCGCCCTAAACGGCTAAGTAAATCTGACATTGGTAAATCATTCGCCAAGATTTGCTGTTTCTGCCAAGCGAATTCTGTTGATGCAGTATCTATTTTAGTTATCTGGCTTAAACCTTGTGAATCCGCTGTGATATTTTCACCTTGCTGAACCACTTTAGACAAAGGAGCTGCCTGCAAAGCCGTCGCTTCGACTTTAGAATGTAGCATATTCAATACACTGTGCTTTGGATATTGATTCACAATAAAGCGAGTTCCTAATGCCTTATAATCTGCTTGTGGCGTGTGGATAATCAGTGGTCTATTTGGATCTTTGGCAACATCGATATAAATGTCACCCTGAACTAAGTCAATTCGGCGTTTATCCGCTTTGAAATCCAATTTAATTGCAGATCGTGCCCCCAAAGATACTTTTGAGCCATCCTCCAAAGTGAATGACTGCATTTCACCTGTATCTGTTTTTAAATCAGCCGTATAGTAAGAGAATATTGTTGAGTGATAAGCAAAATATGTTGCGCTTGCTATACTTAAACAAAGTACAAAAGCTTTGGTAAATAATTTCTGGATTTCTGTTTTACTCTGCTGACTGATTTGCATAGAGTGATGAACATTCTGACTGGAAATACCATGTGTCATCGAAAGCTGTTGCATCGTTTCAGAAAAACTCAGCATTTCATCTAATTGATCCTGATATTCAGGATATTGATTGCGCCAAAGATCAAATTCAATCTGAGCCTGACGGCGCTCCTCTTGATCATCCGCATTTAAGCGAACAATCCACAGCGCCATATCTTTACGCAACTGTTTAGCGTTCATCTTGCTCCAGCTCAAGCAGATTATTTTTCGCTTCGTAACATAGTTGTAGACATTCAGCTAAATACAATTGCGTACTACGCAATGACCGACCAATCTCTAAGGCAACCTCACTTTGACTATAACCTTCAAAGTAATACATGATAAAAGCCTTACGCATCAGCGGGGTGGTATTTTGTAGCGCAACCGTCAAAAAGTCTAAAATTAACACTGCTTCTTCGATTTGATCGGATGACAGCAAGCTTTCTTGTTCATCTACGTGTTGCTTTAGGGTCTCTAAATAATTTTGCTCTAAGATATAACGACGGTGCTTATCAATAAGCAAATGTTTAGCCACATTGACCAAATAGGCTCGAGGTTCTTGAATGGAAAATAGCTGTTTAGTTTGCAACAGTTTTACAAAAGTATCTTGAACCAAATCAGCTGCGCTAAATGGATACTTGATCCTTAAGCTTAGCCAATGACGAAGCCAATCATGATGATCCAGATACATTTCTTGCAGTAACTGCTGACGTGATTGAGTTGTGGGAGTCTGAATCATAAAATGTAGTGCGCAAATACAAACAATAATAATTATCGTTTACATAAAGACTTTTGTAAATGCTCTATTCGACAACTTTTTGTCCTTTATTGAATAGACTTTTCCTAGGAATTAATTGATAATGATTATCAATTGCATTATTTAAAATTTGGTGAATATTGTGGAACAGCATACTCTAGGAACAGAAGCCATCCGAGCATTTTTCACACTACAATGCTGTTGGCTAAATAATGAAGAAATTTATCTCGAAAAAGGTTGTTTACATTGTGGTTCTGCAGCCACCTATTTAATTTACTTTACCAATACACCAATTCAAAACTTATTGTTGAATTTTATTCAAAAATACAATTGTCATCATAGCCGTAAATTGGACTTACTTGATCTGTTAGATTTTGAAGAACAATACAATGATTTCCTGCAAATCTTAGAAAACGCTGTTAACAGTTACGCTTGCCAATATCAAAATCGTCCAAGAGCACTTGCCTTTGAACAGGTTGATTCTATTTTTGAGCGAGAAGCTGCCGTTGCATGTTAAAGCGCTATATATTAAACCTTTGTAAGCCAAATCAATACACGGCTTAATTCTCAAAGCTTCAACGATGACTTAAATCATTGAAGCTTATAACCACGCCCTGCTCTCTTTGATCAATTAAAAAAATCAAGCATCATTAATCATATTGAAAGCGCCCTATTCTTAAAGAACAAGGCGCAGATGATCTGTTGATTTCTGTTGAAATGCTGCATGATTAAGATAGCGAAAACAATACTTCTCAATACGGTTAATCAAGCCGATTAGATTTTTATATTTACACCGACTTGAAAACCACGTCCAGGAAGCGGTGCAATATATTTTAACGGCGAGTTTTGTGGTCTTGCTTCTTCATTCAACAAATTCGACCCATTTAAAAATACGTCCATACTGGTTTTTTGTAGTTTGAAGTGTTTTTGAATTTGAAAATCCATCATGTTATATGCTGGCAATGGTACTTCTTCAGACACGCTTTTTCCTAAATATTGAGGCTTATCAAAATAGATACTGGATAATCTCACAGACCAATCATTTTGTGCCCATTCAACACTCATGCCATAACGGTTGGTTGGCATATTGGGTAAATAGTTTCCGTCATTAAACAGACTAAACTGATTCGGATGAAGGTTCTTATTTTTAACAAAATCGGCAAATGCTGATAGCACAACTGAGCCATAGGCATTTAATTCAACTTTTTGTTTTAAATCAACTTCAAACCCTGTGATTTCAGCATCGGTCTGTGTCCAATATTTAAGCGGCAAGCGGTTTTGAGTCTGCACACCTGAATGGGTTAAGTATAAGTAATTGTCATATTTCATTTTATAAACAGTGGCAGTTAAATTAAAATTTTGATAATTCAATAATCCTGTCAATTCTAGATTTTTTGACTTTTCTGCTTTGAGCTTTTGATTTCCTTCTTCTTGCAACATGGTAGAGTAATGCGCATTACTCGCATAAAGCTCATTGATTTCAGGCGCCCGATCTGAAACCGAATAGCGTAATTTTAAGCCCAATAAATCATTATATTTGAAATAAGACCCAAAGCTATAACTGTCTAAATCAAATTCAGTATCCTTTAACTTAGTATTTGGTGAGTTTCTTGCTGTTTTAAAATCACTCGCTTGAATTTTGTGTTCTACTTTTTCATTACGGTAACCTGCATCTAATTCTAGCCAGTCAAAGTCTAATTTTTCCTTAATAAATACAGCTTGTGTTCGAGTATCAACATGAGGTAAATAACGTAATTTCCCTTGCCCTTCAACTTTACGATCTATTTGATTTAGACCGACAAAACCACTCCAAAATTCGGTTGGTCGATGTTTAAGTAATAATTCTGCTTGTTGTGTATCAAATTGATAACGATTGGCCATCCCAGTACCCAGATACTCAGCAGAGGTATTGACTGTTTTACTGGCGTTAAACTGAATTTGATTGAGCAACAATGGGCTAAAGTTAAGTTCACTCGCAAGTGAATATCTTCGTTGATCCGTTTTAACCCCTACTGGTACGCTTTCACTGGTCGATTGAAAGGATTTATTTTCAAGAGAAAATCCCGGAACACCGTATTCACTTTTCTTCGAATCAGCACTGAGTCCGATATATCCTTGATCAAGAAAATATGTTGTGCCTACAGCAAAATGCTGATTATCTAAGTAACTGTTTCCAAGCTTACCGCTATAGTTCGGGGTGACGTCCTTATTAATTTTATTTTCCGTATACTGTTTGGTATTTGGAACATAATTGGGATTTACAGGATTGGTATAAGTTTTCCCACTCCATACAGATGTTGGCTTGTCTGTATAAAAAGAAAATGTACCATCTGCCCAATCTGGATTTTCTGTCATGAATTGGTCAATATATGGCTGTGATGCCGTGTTATACACCTGTTGAATTCGTGCTTCTTTTTGGCAAGCATCAGCTAAACCAGTATTAACTCCACCTGTTGCAGGAAATAATGCGCTATTACAGACTTTTGCTTTACCGTTACCCGGAATTTTATATGCCGCTATCTCTTGTGTCGAAAATAAGAAATTGGTCGAAAAATTCTTTTGGTTATTTAAATTTAATTTAAAGCCCTTTGCATCAAAATCATTCCAGCCCTTTTTAGCGACAAGTTCCAGTTCAGTTTTTTTTTCAGGAAGCACTTGATCTATGATTCCTGTATCAATGTCCACACTCCCACCGATAGCATTCCCACCATAACGCACCGTATCAGAGGATTTATTGACGGTAATTGATTGGCTAAACAATGGATCAAATGGAATATTAATATTGCCACTGATTGCATTCATTCCATAAAGCGATTGACCATTTTCTAAAATCTGTACCCGATTGCCGCCTAAACTACGGATGACTGGTGCACCAGCATTTGGACCAAAAGCACTACTTTGCACTCCTGAAACTTGCTTTAAGGCATCTCCTAAAGTTTTATTGTCCGCATTTTTATTTTTTACAACCACAAGATCTTGTTTAAAAATGTCTGTTTCTGCATCTACTCGAATGATGGGTAAAACATTGAGCTCTTTATTATCCACTGCATAGGCAGGAAAGATCGGTAAAGAAATTGCAATGGCTAAACTATGACGACGCACGATGATATATCCAGATTGTAATTTATTGTTATGTTATAACATTACATTTAACTATTCAACGACAATAATCTTAATGATTTATCCAACAAACACTATTGTGATAAAAATAATTTAAATAAGCCTTTGATCTAAATTAATAATTTAAAAAATTTATGCTATTTATGAACAAATTTCTTTGTTCTGAAATGCTGCATTGTTGATCTGATACTTATATTGATGAATTAAAGTTGTTTTTTAAGAGCTTAAGTTAAAATATCAGTTTAAAAACGATGTTCTAACTTTAAGCTGATATTGTGTTTATCATAAGAATACAACCACTCTACATTACTGTTATTTTGATTATATTGATAAGTGAGATTTGGTGTTAAACCGTAAAAGGCCCAACGCGGTGCACTTAAAATCAAGGTATAGTTTTGTTCAAAATCATGTCGCCTAGTCTCTAATACAGGCGTAAATTTATCAAATTGACGCCAACGAAAAGAACTAAATAAATTGGTGTTAAAGCCTGCGGTAAAATTTTTGGACAACCCTAAACGTATGCCTTGTTGTTGATATGCTGTGAAATATTGCTCTTGGGTATTATGGTCAACGAAATCGAGTCCACCAAATAAGGTCCAGTTTTTTGGTAAAATTTTCCAAAAAGTTGAATAGACTGAGTATTCCGTGCCATTCTGCCCCTTATACTGAGAATAGTTCATATCTTTCATTTCAGCCTCTAACTTGACGGCTTTATCGTTGGAAATAAAGCGCATCCACTCGCCTCTTAACCCATAAGCATTGTAGAGTGGATCATGTGCATAGTATTTATGTTCAAATACAGGAGCAACCAAGACTTGATTACGTTCATTATAAAAACTATAACCCGCATTTAAATTAAAAGTTAATTCATTATAATCTGTCTGATCTGGGTAAACTTGACCATAGAATAATCCACGTAAAGCAATACCATGCTGCCCAGAAAGTGACCAACGCTTGGTTAAAGTGGCTTCATAATCCAGACCTTGGGCACTGATCGCATCTGGTGTACCTCGCTTTAATTGTTCGACAGGCACGACTTCCTTGGTTTCTGGGTCAATACCGTAATAGGTCACGATGTCGTATTTATCCGAAGCGTTATTGATATTATTGGCATAACGTGAACCAAAAGCTAAAGAACCTTGCCATGCATCACGTTGTTTAAGTCCTTTAAGATACATCTCTACAGTTTGAAGAATACCTTGAGCAGTAGGATCGTTAGACATAGTTAATTGAGATTGAATCTGCTGAAATAACTGTAGTCCTTGCTGATTTTTTTGTTGTTCGGTGTAGACACGCGCCAGCTCAAGCTGAGTCATTAAATTATTGGATTGAATCTTTAGACTGTGTTGTAGTTTACTTTCAGCTAAGCTTAAATTTCCCTGTGTTCGTGCCATGACGCCTTCAGCGAATTCAGTCAAAGCCTGATCATAATTTGGAAATTTTTTATATTTTTCTAAATAACGTAAAGCGACATGCCATTGTTTTTGCATCACTGCCAAATAAAGCGCATAAGCAACTTCTGCGGGTTCATCCTTCACCATATATTCCTGACCTTGTATGATCAGATTCGGTAATGCTTGGTCTTTTTTGGGATCATCTGATTTGAGTAGTTTCTTATCATTTTGATATTGTTGCTGACTAATTTCCTGATTTAACCTGATACTGGTATCATCCGCTGCATAGACAGATTCTCCACACAGTACCACAACGCCAAGCAATACTATTTTTTTCATTGATCACCCTATAAAATAAAAAAAAGAAAGACTTACCAAAGCAAGCCTTTCTTATTCAAATCATTATTTCTTACCGCCGAATGCAACATCATATGTATTGTTACCTACAAATGTTGCAATGCCTGCTAAGCTGCTTTGGCTATTATAAAACTGACCTGAAACATCACCACCAGAAGGTCCACCTGTCCAAGATGCATTTGAACCACTAATCGTAGCGTCATTATTAATTGTTGCAGTACCTAAATTAAAGGTACGTGAACTATCGCTCAATGAACCAGTTAACTGTTTGGTTGCAAAGTTTGCAGTAAACGTACCTGACAACAAATTAGAGCCATTATAATTATTGACACCTTGAACGCTATAATTTGCAGTACCTGTAGACGGTACGCTGGTATCCGCATCTTTACCATTGTAATAAACAGTATGTGTTGTTGGATCAACTGTACCTAGACGGTTTCCACTGGCATCTTTGGCTTCGGCATTCCACTCACCAAACCAAACGTCTTGCGTAGGCACTTGTTTATAGTTGGCATAACCGATAGCAGCATGTGTTGGCGGAAGACCTGGTAAATACGGGTTCAAACGCACTACCCCATTGCCATCTGCATAACCGTTAAAACCCGAGAATGCAACAACTGCGCCGTTATAAAAGTCTTTGATTCCGAAACCTACACCCGAGTTTGGATGGTTTGGCCCCAGTGAACCTGTAGCTGCGACCTCGATTTTACTAACATCACTCGACTCACCGACTATAGCTGCCTGAGCAGCACCGACTAAACCAATAGATAGTAAAACAGCCAGTGAGATAGATTGAAGTTTCATTTTAAATTCCTCGTTATGAGTTTAAAGTTTTACCATTAAGAATAAAAATAAAAAACTTAATGATTATCATTTAAAATAAAACATGTGCTGCACTGATTTTAATTTTTCAATTTAAGTGTAAAATCAAGGAGTACCTGTCTTATTTTCCACACATTTATTGCACACCACGTGCAATAAATTCGGTTAATTACCTTTAAGTTCCTTAAAACTTATGGGTAATGCTTAGCTTAAATGTTCGACCAGGTGCTGCGATTGCCGAACGGGTTAAAGGATCAATATAGAATTCGTCAGTAAGATTAGTTCCCACCAGTTCAAATAAAGTGTCCTGCTTCAGTCGATAATTGATATAAGCATCTAAAATGGTCATTGAGTTCCAAGCCAAAGGGGTATTGGCGTAATAACTCATCTCTATCCCGTTATAGTTTTTCGTTTCAGGATTTTCATATTTTTGGTAATAACTCGCTCGTGTACCCAATTCCAATTTCTGATCAAAGAAACGTCCTCCAAGCGTCAAATTTACTGAATATTTGGGAATTGCCATACTGACCAAATATCCCCCTACAAATCCATCATCGACACAGCGATTTACTGAGAACTGCTTATTTGCCCCCAAAATCATTGCTGAATTTTCATCACATACTTTATTCTTAAAACGGTAATTGGCACTCAAATCCGTAAAGAAACGTCCATTGTCAAAGCGACTTTGTAGTTCCAGTCCTTCTGTAGTGAGACTATCGACATTACTAAATGCCAAAGTTGGACTACGCTCAATCGCATTCTTGGTTTTGTTATAGTAATAAGCCAATTTAATATCAGCATAACTGCTGTTTTTAAAAAACTCTGAAAGATTATAAACATAGGCGAGTTCATAGTTCGATGCATGTTCAGGTTCTAACTTATAACCACTTAAAGTTCCAGAAAAACCAAGCGTACTTTCAAACATACTTGGCATTCTATATGCTTCGCTATAGCGCAAATACATTCGACTATTCGAGTTAAAGTTAACCGTTGCTGAAGCCGTCGGTGTCCAACCACTATCTTTGCTTTTTTGCACACCTGTTTTGGTTAAGTCAATATCTTCATAAGCACTAGGAGTGCCGCTCGCATAATATCCATAATCCCGCCCCTCCACTAAAGTCCCATTTAAAAAGGGATTATTGGCAATGGTTAATTGTCCACGACTATCCTTTTGATAGTTAATCGTATTACGTTGAGTATATATATACCTTTTTAATTCTTTTTGCTTATATTCTTCCGTCCAGCCCTGAGCCAAAGCGGATGCATCTAATGTATTTCTTATTTGTTGTTCTCGTTCTGGGGTCATATTTGCTTTTTTGGTAAAATAAATCATGCTTAATGCAGTGGCTTTTTTAATCAGGTTAAACTGGGGATCACCTGCATTGACCCGTTCATTAAGAAAATCATCAAAGGCCCAATAGTTTTGATATCTTGCACCTGCATTTAGCGTCAGCCATGATACAGGCTGATAGTCAAAGTTAAAATTAAACTCTTTTTCTTCTCGACGCCCTGCTCTCGGTACCATTCGATAACCTGAATTTGTTCCGTTAATATTCGGGTCTTTATAAATATCATCTGAACTGAGCTTTTCTTTTTGAAAACTACCACCAACAGTCAAACCAAGACTAGACAGTAATTTAAACTTATTGCTCAAGGTTATTCCTTGGCGAGTATTGTCTGAGTTTGCGACGGCACTGTTCACAAAGATGCCCAAGTTCTCATTGGTATCATTGGGAAATCCACCAGAACTATAGGTATTGCTTTTGGTATCAGTTCGCCAAATATTGCTGTAAAAATCAACCAAATTATTGTTTTGAGGCTGATATTTGTATTCCATATTATAGGCTTTGGAGTCAATATGACTTAAAGGCCACTGTGGTACGCCTGTTTTGTTTTTTACCAATGCCTCCCAAGCAATTCTCGAGGGCAGTATTTCTCCGTTGGTGATTGAACTGTCCCGATAACCAAACTCTAAACGCTGTTCATCAGTCGGCTTCCATGTTGCTTTTAACAAATAAGATTCTGTTTCCAGGGATGTATTCGGAACTTCTGTACCTCCCGGATAAACTTTGGCAAGATAAGGAACATAGTTATAACGCTCCTGTGATGGTTTATTATAATATTCACTGCCATTTTTTCCGGCAAAATGATTGCCCTTATTCCGATAAGCATAAGCAGCCAATACTTCAAAGTTATCTGTACGCCCCGCCAAAGCGATACGAGTCGCAACATCATCACCTGAATATATATTGTTCTCTTTATTCTGGCGTGCCATCTTAAATAAAGACGGATCATAATAAGGTTCGAATATTGGCTTACCTTGCCAGTTCGTTGCTACTGGCGGATAGTTGGGATTATCATAAATACTTTGACCTGTGAGTAATTGCGGTTCTCTAGGTTTCACTGCATTACTGCTGGTTTCTACTTTTATTTCTCCACCAAAATTTTTACCTTCTTTTAAAACATCATCTACAGCCAAAGTATGAATAACGACAGCACCGCCGACACCTGTGTTTACATTGCGGGTGATGGAAGGTCCTTTGATGACTTGTAGCCCACCGATTAAATTCGGATCGATATAACTACGGTTATTTGCACCGTTATAACCGCGCCATACTGTTAGTGCTTGCTCTGTCCCATCAATAAGCACTGGCACTCGTCCCGGTCCTTGAACGCCACGTATGCTTGGATCTAAAGCACCACTATTTCGAGCATCCCCACTGTATACTCCGACCATTCCCTTAAATAAGTCTGCTGGCTGAGCGCCTTTATATCGTTCTATTTGCTCTTTGCTGGCGTAGACGCTAGAAATATCTTGGTCATAAACATCATTCTGCCCTTTTGTATCTCGACTAACTGTGCCAAAAACAGTCATTGGGCTAAGTTGCACCGCATTTTCATATTCGGTGGCTGTTGATTGAGTGGTTGATACTGCGGTTTTAAGTTCTGCTTGAGTCACTTGCTTGAGCATATAGCCACTGCCCACTTTTGCTGCAACAAATTCAGTGGGTGCTAAAATACGCTGGAAACCACTTTCCACATCATATTGCCCAGTCAAACCAGAACTGGATTTTCCTTTTAATAAATTGGCATCTATGGCAATCGTGGTACCTGCTTGTTCAGCAAAAGTGTTTAAAACACTGGCAAGTGAACCTGCTGGGATATGATAAGAACGTGATTCCAAAGTTTGCGCAGAGACGCTCTGCGCCAGCCCCATTGCACCAATCCCCACACAAGCAACATGAATAGCAAATGCCAATGATGAAACTCGAAAAGAAGATTTTGTTTGCTTTTTATCCCAAGCAGCTTTGCTCATTTTACGCCCCAGTAAATGTAAATAAGAATCATTCAATACATGCAATTAAATGAATCCTAATTTTTGCTTCTACTTAATATGACGCACGAGAAATAAAAAAGTGGAACCTAGAATTAAATTTTTTTTAAATGAAACTTGAACGGGTCTTAGACTTATGACGAAACGGAGCTTTGGGAAGCTTTCTAAATCTGATTGATCTTGATCAGGCAAGAAACTTTTGTCTTTAACCTGAGTTCGATAAAATTCTTGATAAAATATGAAACTTGAAAAAGTCAGCCACAATTTCCTGAGACAGGGCTTTATTGATAAAATATAATCGTCTGTTCTCATTAATCAATGCGTTTCAGATCACTCATTGTTGAGTGGTGAGAGCAATGTGGTTGATTGAGATGTAAACCGACTCATAGATATAACTACTTATTTTATTGAGTCGTTACCACAGTCAGATACGGCGTGATTTGATAAATCTTGAGCTGTGGAAAAACACTATTCAACAACTTCAAAGCATTTTCAGCATGATCTAAAGGCAAGACTGCATTGACTTGGATTTTTTCCAGTTGATCCGTTTTAAATATAATTTTCGTTCGGCTATTTTGATCTAATTCCGTCAAAACTTTCGATAAAGGCATATTTTCAACAATCAACTGACCTTGCATCCATTTTTGTTGTTCGTTATGAATGTTCAAATCATGAATGGGTTGTATAGCATATCCATTAAATGTGACTTCCTGCCCTGCGGATACAATCACGGAAGATGGCTTGGATGGTTCTTTAACGAAGTGAGAAGTTTGTACTTTCACTTTAGAATGCAACATCTTGAGTTCTGTAAGTTCTGGCTGATAACGAACACTAAATGCAGTGCCTAAAGCTTCGATTTGACCATGTTGTGTTTGAACAATAAACGGACGTACTTGGTCTTTAGCGACATCTACAAATATTTCGCCTTGGACCAACTCAATGACACGTTGATTAGCAGAAAAATGTACATTGACCGCACTTTGTCCACGAAATTTCAGCGTTGACCCATCGTTTAAGCTATGAGTCATCCATTCTCCTGCCGAAGACTTGAGGTCAGCCGTGAGGTAAGCGATTGGATGATAGGCAAGATAAGTATAAATCCCCCCCAAACTGCATAATGCGATGGCAAAGAGGCTACCATAACGTAAATTCTTTTGTTTATTTACACTTTGCAAACCTGCTTTCAGCACGGATTGCGTCATCTGCTGCTGTTGCGGGGTCTGTACCAGTTTTTGAATGGAATACAGATAATGTTCAATATCTTGTGCAATTTTTTGTCGTTGCGGACTCATACTTTTCCAAGCATCAAAATCCATTTTAGCCGCTTTTTTTGTTAAATCATCATCAGCACTGAGCAATACAATCCACTCTGCGGCTTCTTCAATTAATTTTTGTTTGCTTTTCTGATCATCTATCATTTATACAAACAGATCCTTCTCTTGCTTTAGCACATAACATTGCACCAAGCATGTTGCGAGATATTTTTGAATCATTTTCGTCGAAACACCAATCTGCTCGGCAATCTCTTTATGAGTCAAACCTTCAAAATAATGTAAAACAAACGCACGTTGGGCTTTTTCAGAAACAGATGCCAATGCCTGACAAATTTGATCAATCGCTTGAATAATCTGCAGTTGGTCTTCGGGTGAAGGAATCGCATCTAAAAGATATTCCATTTGACCTAATTCATCCAAATACGCTTGTTCAATGCGTTTGCGGCGGACTTGATCAATCATTAAGTTACGTGCGATCGTGACTAAATAAGCACGTGGCTCTTTAATCCCAAACAACTCATCACGCGTCTGTAAAATCTTGATAAAAGTATCTTGAACCAAATCAGCCGCATGTTCACTGCTACCCATCTTTTTTCTCAGCCATTGATGTAACCAAGACTGATGATCACGATACAATTGATCTACAAATGCAGGATTTTTGTTCACAATAGAATCAACTCGTTTAAGCTCACACAAATGATAATAATTATCATTTAAATGTCAAGCAGCTCTTCTCTAAAATCACTGAATTTTAAATTACATTTTTGTCGACCAATCGTATATTGTTGCGATATATGGATTAAAAATAACAATTATTTTTCTATAAAACCTTATTAAAAACATCTATGACAGCGCATCATTTTTGTATCCAAATTTATTTACCTGCCCTTATGAGTATTTTCAAATAAATATAGGTTTTATTGTGATCAATATAAGTGAAACATCTTTTTAACCATCACAATAGAAACACTCCGACTTTTCCAAAGTGAGATGATAGGTGCTTGCACCATGTGCCAGCATCGACGCTTGAAGGTGACCTTCCAAATCTTGATCATGAATCAACTGTAATTGACCACATTTTTTACAGCATATTCGGATATTGGTCTGGCAATTTTTAAATGAATAGAGTGCCTGTTCATTTCCAAGTTTAAATTTCACCAACACACCTGCTTCTTCCAACTGCCTCAAGGTCTGATATACGCCTGCAAAAGACAGCTTTTTAACCTGAGGTGATGGATTGTATAAAATTTCTGCGGCAGTGAGTTCACGCCGTGCATTTTTTAAAATATTCAGTACTGTTAATCTTGTTGTAGTCACTTTTAAATTTGCTTGTAGAAGTAAATGTTTTAATTCTTCAATATTTTTATAGGGGTTAAAGATTTCCATCCAAAGATAATCCTCATAGATTCATGCCTTAAGCCACATCCATAATTGTACGCAAATCATCATCATAATAATTGCACCGACTGCCCACGGATGAGGCACTGTCAAAATTAAAATTCCAGCTGCTACACTCATACTCAACAAAGAAAACAACTTCACTTTTGTAGGTAATGTGCGCTGGGTCTGCCACTGCTGTAAAATTGGTGCAATCAGTCGATTGTTTACAATCCAGTGATGCATTCGTTTTGAGCCTTTGGCTGCAAAAATTGCTGCAAGAAAATAAAAATCAAACGTAGGCAAACCTGGTACAACTAAACCAATGGTACCCAAAATCAAACATAAACCTGCGAGTGCAATACACACGCAACGTACCAACCATGACTTCGCCAGTTTAGCTTCTGGCAATGTCATACTGGTATTGATATCTGTTTCAGTTCCTGTTTGCTTCATTGCTTGATTCCCTTTTCAACGATTCATCATTTATTTCAGTGTTTTCAATTGTGCTAAAAGCTCACCAAAACGCTGAAAGCCTTGCATCGCTCCTTCAATAATTAGTTGTTGATCTTCTGAACTAAAATTTGCCTCATCCAGCGTTTGCTTGAAACGTTTCCACACTAAGCCTCGACCTTCTGGATATGCTGCCAAATTACGTGCACCAAACTCTGCATTAAAGCCAAATTTAGCTTGTGCTTCTTTGAGTAAAAATGCTGCACCTAATGTCGAACCTTCAGAGACATAAATCCAGCCTAATGATTGAGGAAAGCTCACGGTATGCGTCGCAATATCGCTTTGTTGTGGCTGCACACCTAAATCAGCCAAATCCTGCAATGCTGCATCAGAACGACCACGCACATCTAAATCAGGAATCAACTGTTGCACCTTTGAATCTTCATATAAATGTTCAACATCTTTCTGAAAGTAATACTGTGAAAGTGTGAATTGGGCATAATTGTCTTGGCTGGCAAAAGCACCCGATTGTTGCATCAAAACTTCCATGCGATCATGTTCTTCAGCAGTCGTTTGCTTTAAACGTTGCATTAAACTTTCTGTCATTGCTTTTTCTGTCGCTGCGTTCATAAAAATTCCTCAATAAACGTTGTATACACCTGTTAGTCCAATCAGCGGTTGCGACCAAGCTTAAGCTGAATGGGAAAATCCACCACGATAGCAACTGCTTCACCATTTAAGATGTGTGGTTTAAATTTGGTTTTTTGTGCAGCCTGAACACCTCGTGCATCTAAACTGCTTAATCCTGTACTTTGTTTCACTTTGACATCAATCGCTTGTCCTTGAGGATTAATCTTGATAGTCAAAACCAGTAAACGCTGTTGATTCTGTAACTCACGGTCATCGTAATTCAGCTTGCCAAAGCTCAATACATCAACCTTACTGACCATAATCGGTTGTTGCGGTTTTGGTGCAGATTCAGCACTTTGCTCCTTTTTATTTTCTCGACCTTCTTCGCCACCAGATTTTTGAGTCTGCTCATTTGATTGCCCAGAAGATGACTGTTGTTTCGAAGTATTTAACTCAGTCTTGGTTTGCGTTTGCATGGATTGTTGTTGATTCGACGCTGTGCTGTTATTTGAAGATTGATCTGTTGTTTTTGTCAGTGTGGCTTTTTGAGTATTTTGTTTTGGTTGATCCATGATCACTTTCTTGGATTCGCTACTCTGAATTACTTTGGTTTGTTTTTGCTTGGATATTGGTGTTTTAGCATTCGGCTGCTGTGTCACTGCTTGCATTTGTGATTGTGTCGAATCGGTTGCTGTATCTGTACGGCTCTCTTGAACCGTTTCTGTCTTATTCATACGGACAAAGCGAATTTTGATCGCATTTTCTGGTGAATGCGTTTCAACGAATTGATCAGTTTGTAAAAAAGTCATCGACCAAATCAATAAGACATGCCCCAGCATGACCCCACACAACGTCATATACGTTTGTCGATCATATCTACTGGTCAATACTACAGACATCAATTGAACTTAATGATGAAGTGATGAAATATTGGAAACAGCATCCTGAAATAAATTGCTCAGGATATCTTGGCTATTTGATCTGTAATGTTGAATTACCATACTCATTCCTCTTTAGCTAAATGAAAGCAGACCCATAAAAAATCTGCCTTATATCTATATAGACGAATGAGAATGGAAAAAAGCCTAATGAGAAATGTAATGAAATGTAAACTATTCTTATTTTAGTTCTGTTTTCTCTTAAATTTTATCCACCCTAGTGAATCAACTTTCAATATCTATCAAGACCTTGCAAGTTTTATATAACCAAACAACCAACCGAACCAAAATATTGATTTTATTAAAATTATTTAAAAAGTATCGTGCTTATTGTCCTAAAAACCTCAGTCCTACACCTGGTTCGGTGACAATATATGTGGGTTGAACAGCGTTATCATTCAGTTTGCCTCGCAGTTTTGCCACTAAAATTCTTAAATAGTGTGTGTCTTCTTGATGAGTAGGTCCCCACAAACCATTTAAAATTTGCGGTTGAGTAATCAATTGCCCTTTATGCTGGGCCAACAGGGTTAACAGTTGATATTCCTTACGGGTCAATGAAATCAATTGTTGGTTTAAAAATACTTGTCGATGTGCAAAGTCAATTTTTAGCACCCCATCATCAAAACAAGCAGACTCCACAGCCACATTTTGATATTGGCGAAGCAGCACCCGTATTCGCGCCATCAGCTCCTGTACGCTAAAAGGTTTTGTCACATAATCATTGGCTCCAGCATCCAATAACTTCACTTTTTCTTCTTCACTTGAACGTACAGACAATACAATGACAGGCACATGTGACCAGACTCTTAACTCTGCCAATACTTCTGCACCATCTAGATCAGGTAAACCAAGATCAAGAATCACCAAATCTGCACCATGCAAAGCTAAAATTTCCAAGCCCTTTTGACCATTTTCAGCCAATAGTGTCTTATAGCCTTGAGCACGAAGTGCAATATCTAAAAATTTACGAATCTGTGTTTCATCATCAATAATCAATACATTGGTCATCGAGCTTGTTGATACATTTTGCTCTGGCATGATATTTCCTTAAATCAAAAAGCAAGATTATCCAATTTGCTGGATCGGGAGTTGCATACGAATACATGTCCCTTGATTATTCTTCGCAGAAGAAGCCATAATTTTACCCATATGTGCGCCAATAATCGCTTTGACAATTGTTAATCCAAGCCCTGTACCATATTGTCCTCGATCACCACGCTCCATGGTGTAGAACATATCAAAAATTCGCTCACGCTCATCTTCAGGAATACCCTGTCCTTGGTCACTGATTGCAATTTCAATTTCATTCTCACTACATTGTACAACGTCGATACATACTGCTTTATGTTCTGGCGAAAACTTAGCAGCATTTTCAAGTACATTGAAAATAGCCTGTTCAATCAGTGCGGCATGAACATATAAACTTAAGCTCTGCTCAGGTAAATGTACTTCAACGATACTGTGTGGCATATAGCGTTTTAAACGACGCACTGCTGAACCAATTAACTCATCTACACCAATCCAATCCCGTTTAAGACTAAGACCCTCATGTCCTAAACGCGTCATATCGAGTAAATTTTGGATATAACGGTCTAAACGTTCACCTTCTAAACGGATGGCTTCCAATAAACTGTCCTGATCTTGTTCATCCATAGAATGACGGTAATTGGTCAAAGTATCTGCTGCACCAATCATAGACGCTAAAGGCGAGCGTAAATCATGTGACACCGATGAAAGCAAAGCTGAGCGCAGTTTTTCAGTTTCCGAATTAATATTGGCAATTTCCAATGCTTTGCTCAGTTGAGTTCGAGAAATTGCTTGAGCAATATATTCAATCATTGTTTCGGTTAATTGCTTTTGCTCAGTATTTAAAACGGATAAATGCTTGGGAAACTTGATTCCAACGACGCCTAAACATTGTTTAGATGCCAACAAGGGCAAAAACCACCAGTCATTTTCAGTTAGAGTTTGAGTAAATCGTCCTGAAGGTTGATGATTTTTAAAGGTCCAATCTGCTGAAATTTTCTCTTTATCACTGATGGTCAATAAAGGACTTACTTCAGCAGACAAACCTGGAAAATAAAACCAGATTTCAGCATTTAAATTTTTACTTAGGCTATTTTCTGCAATCTCTTGAACCTGCTTCAAATCTACGGCGACAGAAAGCTTTTGTCCCAAATCCTGCATAATACTGTTATAACTATTTGCCGCTTTTAACGCGACAACTTGTTCTTTTAAACGTGAAGCCAAACGGCTGGAAATTAAAGCAGCACCCAGAAAAGCGACCACAGTAATCACGCCTTGATGTGCTGAAATCTGAAAAGTAAACTTTGGTGTAATAAAGAAAAAATTATACGCCAAGAAAAATAGAATCGCTGAAAAAACCGCCGCCAACATGCGTGTTTTCGATGCAACAAAAACCACCGCGGTAATAAAAATCACCGACAGCTCTTCAATACCTAAATATTCTTCACCTAGACTCGCAATGAAAATACTCATCACCGTCGTCGATAATACGTAAAATATTTCTCTTAGATTTAAAAACCGACTTTGTTCAAGAATCGTAGAATATGGTTTATTTTCTGCAACAATCGGCACCATACTGAGTTCAAAACTCGGTTGATATTTTAATAATTGATCTACAAAATTCTGCTTAAATTTTAAATGGAATTGAAAGCTCTTTGCCTTAGGTTGGGTGAGTACCAATGTCGAAATACCCCGATCAATCACATAATCAAACAGCGTTTTTGCATGTTGTTTACCATAGAGAATTTCTGTCATTCCGCCCAATTGACGGGTCAAATTTAACGCTCGTTCGATTTCACGTTGCTGAGAATTTTCAGATTTATAATGAATTTGAGAATCTTCTGAAAATGCAACCACAGTCCAATGTGCTTGACGATTTTCAGCTATACGGCAACCTGCCCGAACTAAAGCCTCTGCATGCCCTCCACTATCTAACATAATCAGAATATGGTTTTTCAAAGGAATGGGAACAAGTCCCTGTATCGAAAAATTTTCTCGAACATCGCTATCGACATGACTGGCAACGGTTTGCATCGCCAATTCACGTAAAGCTGTCAGATTGGAATGATTGAAAAAGCGCTGTAATGCTTGTTGTGCTTGTTCAGGGACATAAACTTTACCTTGATTTAAACGCTCAAGTAACTCACTTACAGGTAAATCAATTAAACGAATATCTCGAATACGCTCAAATACACGATCTGGGACTGTTTCAGCCACACGAATCCCTGTAATTTGAAATACCACATCATTTAAACTTTCCAAATGCTGAATATTCATGGTGGTAAAAACATCAATGCCTGCATCCAACAATTCATTGATGTCTTGCCAACGCTTTTCATGGCGGCTATTTGGCATATTGCTATGGGCAAACTCATCCACTAAAGCAATACTGGGTTTGGTTGCAAGAACAGCATCCAAATCCATTTCTTCAAGCTGATGCCCTTGATACTCAATGATTTTGCGTGGAATAATTTTCAAGCCTGCAAGCAAGTTTTCTGTTTCGACACGACCATGCGTTTCAACATAACCGATCACAATATTGTTGCCCTGCAAGGCTAATTCATGTGCACGCACCAACATGGCAAAGGTTTTGCCAACACCCGGAGCAGCCCCCAAAAAGATGGTGAGTCGTCCAGATTGATAGCGTTGGGTATGTTGTAACAAGACATCTGCTTTATTATTTCGATCATCTACCATAGCGCTAGTGTCTTCCAAATATTGGCAGTGATGCCATCCTTTTTAAATGTGATTAAATCAGTTTGCTTTACTTATCATGCTATTGGTATCTATTTTATGCTGTCTTTTCAAGTTTAGAACACAAGAAAACATTGAAGCAGAATGCGATAAAAATCAAATGCTCCATTAAATTTTTATCACATCCTGTACAGCCTCTAAAAATAACCGATCCAATATGGTCTGTTGACATTTCATAAATGGTTTGCGTTGTAGGTTAAAATTGAGCAGGCATGAGGAGTATACTCCGCAAGGAAATGAAGAAAATAGCGAGACTATTTTCAACTTTCATAACATAGGCTGAGATAATTTTAGCCACAACCCTTCGGGACTAGCGTGTTTTTTGTCGCTTCGTCGTTACGAACTACTCATTTAGAACGACTAAATTTCGTATTTCGCGCCTAGAATCGTCTAAAAAACACACTTAGTCGCAAACCTAGACGAATTGCCAACAGACCCTAATAAACTTGGCAATCTAGTGGATTATTTTCCAAGCTGATCCAGCGCTAAATTTAATTCTAGAACATTGACTCGTGGCTGCCCAAAAATTCCAAAAGTAGCTTGAGTGGTATATTCCTCAACAAATTGCACTACATTTTCTTCAGTTAAATGACGTGCTTTGGCAACTCGCTTAACCTGAATCATTGCAGACTGAACACTAATTTCAGGATCAATACCACTTCCCGAAGCAGTCACTAAATCCGCAGGAATTTTGGATTTTTCAACATGCTCTTGCTGAGCAATTTTATCCAAGCGTTCCGCAACAATATGATGTAATTCAGGATTGGTTCTTGCCATATTACTCCCTGCCATGTTCATGGGATCATAGTGTGCAGCCGATGGTCGAGCTTGGAAATATTGCGCTTGTTGAAAAGGCTGTGCGACTAGACGAGAGCCCAATACATGATTTTTTTCAATCAACAGACTTCCGTTGGCTTGTTCAGGGAAAATCAGTTGCCCAAGCCCAGTAGCCGCAGAACTATAGACAAAACCGCATAGCCCCAAAGCGACGAGTGTCAAACCAAATGAAGCACGAATTAAACTGGATAATGATAAGTCAACATTTTGATGCGTTTCAGTATTCATTTGCATATTCCTCTCTCAGTTTACAGTGCAAGCAATGGACTGATCATCAAATCAATCAATTTAATTGCAATAAAGGGCAGAAGCACACCACCAACACCATAAATCAGCATATTACGGCGTAACAATTGGGTAGAAGTTGCAGGTTTAAACTTTACCCCTCGTAGAGCAATTGGAATCAATAACGGTATAATGATGGCATTAAAAATGAGTGCTGAAAGTATGGCACTTTCAGAACTACCCAAATGCATGACATTCAAACTATTCATTTGAGGAATGGCTGCCACAAATAATGCAGGTAAAATAGCAAAGTATTTGGACACATCATTCGCCAATGAAAATGTGGTCAAAGCACCTCGGGTAATCAGTTGCTGTTTACCGATCTCAACGACAGACAAAAGCTTGGTTGGGTCTGAATCCAAATCCACCATATTTCCGGCTTCTTTGGCAGCCTGTGTTCCCGAATTCATTGCCAGACCAATATCCGCTTGCGCCAATGCTGGCGCATCGTTGGTACCATCCCCGACCATAGCAACCAAATGCCCTTTATTTTGCTCAGCACGAATACAGCTTAACTTATCTTCAGGTTTGGCTTCTGCAATATAGTCATCTACCCCTGCTTCTGCTGCGATTGCAGCTGCAGTCAATGGGTTATCCCCTGTAACCATCACAGTTTTAATTCCCATTTCACGCAAACGTGCAAACTTTTCCTTGATTCCTTGCTTAATCAC
Organism: Acinetobacter bereziniae LMG 1003 = CIP 70.12; assembly: GCF_000368925.1. Taxonomy (GTDB): domain Bacteria; phylum Pseudomonadota; class Gammaproteobacteria; order Pseudomonadales; family Moraxellaceae; genus Acinetobacter; species Acinetobacter bereziniae. The sequence goes on from NZ_KB849755.1 coordinate 980,684, forward strand.
ATCAGAAAGTTCAATGACCCCAAGAATATTTTTGTCTTTTGCAACGACCAGTGGCGTTGCACCTTTGGATGCCACCTGCTCTACACGAGTTTTTAACTCACTATGACTTTCTAGACGCTGTGATGCAAATTGAAGAATTGCATCCAATGCTCCCTTACGAATTTGATGTCCATCACTTAAATCTATGCCTGAGATGCGTGTTGATGCACTAAAGGCAATAAACGCAGCATGCTCAGGTTCGCTCACACGTTCCCCCAACTCTTTTGCCAAGGCAACCACTGACTTTCCTTCGGGCGTAGGATCTGCAAGCGATGTTAATATGGCAGCTTGACGAAGTTCTGATTCAGTTACTCCGACTAAAGGATAAAAGGCTGTTGCTTGACGGTCGCCATAAGTAATCGTTCCTGTTTTATCCAACAGCAACACATCTACATCACCTGCAACTTCAACGGCTTTACCCGATTTCGCAATCACATTGGCTTTTAATGCTCGGTTCATCCCAGCAATCCCAATTGCTGGCAATAATCCGCCAATCGTGGTGGGAATTAAGCAAACCAGCAATGCTACTAATACAATCGGATTGATTTCGATTTTTAAGAAATGTCCAATAAACGGTAAACTGAGAACCACCACGATAAAAGTTACAGTCATGACGGTCAGTAAAATACCCAAGGCAATTTCATTCGGTGTTTTTTGTCGATTGGAACCTTCAACCAATGCAATCATACGATCTAGGAAACTATGCCCAGATTCGGCTGTAACTTGTACAATGATCTGATCAGTTAAAACTTTAGTTCCGCCGATCACGCCAGACTTGTCTGTTCCTGCTTCACGTAACACAGGTGCAGACTCCCCAGTAACCGCAGCTTCATTGATGGTGGCAAAGCCCTCAATAATTTCTCCATCCGCTGGAATCAATTCACCTGCACGAACTTCAATCAAATCATTCATTTTTAATTGGGTTGCTGCAATCTGCTCACCCTCTGTATCTGTTTTAGATTTGAGTCGTCGTGCGGTCAAATTTTGGCGAGCTTGTCGTAACGAAGAGGCTTGACCTCTCCCCTTCGCTTCCGCAATTGCTTCGGCATAGTTGGCAAAAAGTACGGTGATAAATAATATCAAGGTGACTGATAGACCAAATAACACATTTGCTTTGCCCATCACTGTACTGATCAAAGTAATGATCGTACCCAGCCATACGATTGCCATAACAGGATTTTTTATCGCATGTTGTGGGAGTAATTTAACCCATACATTCTTCCAAGCTTCAGCTTGAAAAAGCGTAGAAGATTTATTTGTATTCAATTGTTTTGAAGGATTCATTTGATTCACCCTAACCTTGTACCAATAACAGATGATCAGCAATCGGTCCTAAGACCAGGACTGGCATAAATTGTAATAAGGTCAACATCACCACAATGGCAATCAGCGTAAAAGCAAATGTTGGGGTCTCAACTTTTAAACTGCCTTTGCTTTCAGGCGCTTGACGTTTAGCAGCCAAACGTGCAGCAATAATGAGCGGTATGATTAAAGTCGGAAAGCGACCAAGTAATAAAGCAATGACACATGTGACATTCCACCACACCGTATTGTCTGCCAAGCCTTCAAAACCAGAACCATTATTGGCAAAAGCAGAAACATATTCGTACAGGACTTGGGAAACCGCGTGATATTGTGGATTACTGTTACCCGTCAATTCAGGGAAAAATAAAGCAATTGAAGTTAAAGTGAGAATCACAATGGGTTGAATCAAAATCACCACTGCCAATAATTTAATTTCGCCTGCTTCAATCTTACGTCCGAATAATTCAGGAGTACGTCCTGTCATTAAGCCTGCAATAAAGACAGCCAAAAACAGATAAATAATGAATTGCTGTAAACCACAACCAATCCCACCCCAGATGGCATTTATCAGCATGTTGGCGAGCGCCACTAGACCTGTTAAAGGGGATGCCGAGTCATGCATCATATCCACTGATCCATTGTTGACTTGTGTGGTCACTGCTGCCCAAAGTGCGGAAGATGCTTCACCAAAACGTAGTTCCTTTCCTTCCATTGCATAAAGTTGTGATGCCGTAGAAGAAAGGCTTTCAGACCAAATCGCAATGGTCGCAGAAAGCACGGACATGAACAGCATTGAACCAAAGACAAAGCCTGCAAATCTTGCGCGTTTGGTGAAAAAACCCAACATGAAAATAACAGAGACTGGAATCAGTAAAATGGCGATCATTTCTAAAAAGTTAGACAGTGGCGTTGGATTTTCTAAAGGCACACTACTGTTTGGTCCATACCATCCTCCCCCATTACTACCGAGTTGCTTAATGGCAACCATCGGTGCAACAGGACCTAAAGGAATTTTTTGTGTTTTTAATTCAGTGGATTGATCTACTACTTGAACGTCTGGACCACCTTGAAAGGTTGCTGGAACGCCTTGGCTATTCAATAACAATGACCACACCATACACAACGGAATCAAAAAACGAAATGTAGGGCGAATCACATCTGCCCAATAGTTCCCGACATTTATTTTTTGAACTTTACTATTAAATGGTATTGAATGATCTGCTGTGGAAAAATCATTTGTTGGTAAAGAGAATAAAGCACGGACTGTTGCAACAACCATCGCCAACCCCATCATCGGAGTGATGATTTGCAAACCAACGATCCCCACCATCTGAGACAAATATGACAATTGGCTTTGACCAGAGTAATGCTGTTGGTTGGTATTGGTTAGGAATGAAACCATCGTATGCAGTGCCAAATCCCATGACATATTAGGTGCATGATTTGGGTTTAGTGGCAGACTGGCTTGGAACATAAACAACAACCAAGTGATCAATCCAATCACCAAACAACTGATCACAAAACTCAGTGAATAGGTTTTAACATTCATCCCCTGTTTAGGGTCTGTCCCCAATAGCGCATAAATCGGCTTTTCAATCCAATTGAACAGTGGGTCAATTTTCATCTTGCGATTCTGCATAATCCATGCGAGATACTTTCCTAAGGGATAAGCCAGTGCAGTCACAATGACCAAGAGCAAAATAAACTCTAACATGACCTTGCTCCTTGGTTTGAAAGACTGAGCTGAGACATGCCAATCCTATTAATTTGGGCATGTTTTTTAAGTTTTTGTCGTAAGCATATTTTTGGATGCTGTACTTGTTGATGCGCTATATATTTAGCACTCATCTTTTCCATCCTAAACACTGGGATATTCCATTTCTCAGTATCGGAAAATAGCCCGTAAACTCTCTATTCACGGTCAGATCAACCGCGTAAAAATTTCGTAAAATTTTGTCTTTTTTCATTTATAAGTAGCGTTAAATACATTAAAAAGGTTCAATTTTTTAAATTCTTGCTTATTTCATTTATGGAAAATTTTGAACTAGTCAAAGCTTTGTTTTTGGGGCTTATTGAGGGTCTGACCGAGTTTTTACCGATTTCCAGTACTGGTCACTTAATTCTATTTGGGCATTTGATCGACTTCCACTCAGATTCAGGTCGAGTATTTGAAGTGGTGATCCAACTCGGGGCAATCTTGGCTGTATGCTGGTTATATCGTCAAAAAATCATCGAATTAGTACGCGGCTTTTTCTCAGGTGATGTACATGCTAGACGTTTTACAATCAATGTCTTGGTTGCCTTTATACCCGCTGTGGTGATTGGTGTACTTGCTGTTGACTTTATTAAACAGGTGCTGTTTAGCCCCCTAGTTGTTGCTTTTGCTTTAATTATTGGCGGTTTGATTATTTTTGCCGTTGAAGCCAGAAAGTTTGAGCCGAAAACCATAGAAGCAACCGACATCACCTTGAAACAAGCTATTTTGGTGGGTTTTGCACAATGCGTTGCCATGATCCCTGGAACTTCACGTTCTGGCGCAACGATTATTGGCGGAATGTTATCGGGCTTATCACGAAAAGCAGCCACTGAATTTTCATTTTTCTTGGCAATGCCAACCATGTTAGGTGCTGCAACCTATGATTTAATTCGTAATGCTGATGTTTTAACGTCTGATAATCTGATGAATATTTCAGTAGGCTTTGTTGCTGCATTTATTGCCGCTATTTTGGTGGTAAAAGCTTTGGTAAAATTTGTTGAAAAACATACATTAAGAGTCTTTGCATGGTATCGTGTTGTATTGGGTATTATTTTATTGATTGTATTTTTATAAAAAATTTAAATCGTTTGAACTGGCTATGATCTGGTTGTTATGATTTTGCCCTACCTCTATCGACCCACATTCACTGTGGGTCTTTTTTTAAGTTTAAATTCCCTGAATAGTTTAGAAATATCTTAAGTACTTTAAATCATTGAACATGGTCAATATGAAAACTCTACAGGGAATAACATCATTCTCGCTCATTATTCCTGACTATGAGCATTCATTTCATTTTGCGAAAACGCTTCATATTGAGTTTCATCCCCTAACTCATCTGGACGACCAAAACCATATCGAGTACCGAATTGAGACAGATAAACGCCAATATTAGGACGTGGATTACGTGTTGGAAATACTGTAGAAATCGAGTGTTTATATATGATCTGAATTTGCCCCATAGTATTTTTTAGCAAAACAACATAAGGGTCAAAAGACTCAATATGTCCTTGTAGTTTAATTCCATTGACTAAGAAAATATAAACAGGGATATGTTCTTTTCGAAGTGCATTCAAAAAAGGATCTTGTAAACTTTGATTTTTTGACATTTTTTCAACTCCAAAATTTAAAATAGGGAGCAGACTCGACTAAGTTGTTAAAACTATTCATCCATGAAGCCCACACATTATGTTGTTCAAAACTAGACCATAGCGTGTAAGCTCCTACTCATGTCTCAGTGTTGCATCCCGATTTTCATTGGATTATTTAGAAGTTTTATTTGACATCTTTGAATGATCCATTTTCGACATATCAGTCGAGTTTCCATGCTGATGTTGTGAATGATCATTTTTTTGAGTTTTACTTTCCTTGGTTGGTTTACAAGGCTCTTTACACTTCTCCTGTTTTTTTACTGTAGTTTTACCGTCAGCTGTTTTATGTTCATCACCATGTGCCCAAGTTTGTGTAGTGCCGATTAATGCACCTATACACATGAATACCATTACACTTTTACTGAATATTTTTTGCATTTTGTCACCCAAGTTGGCTTTGATTCGCTCTACAATAAGACAGTGACTCAAACTTCAAGATGACATGAAAATGACATTTATGTCATTCATGGGCATGTTTGCTTTTATAACGTTATGATGACACCGAATGAGATAGACACTTGAGGAAATTACAATGAGAATTTTATTGGTCGAAGATGAACAAAAAACTGGTGATTATCTCAAACAAGGTTTATCTGAAGCTGGTTATATGACTGATTGGGTCACAGATGGACGCATGGGCAGACATCAAGCGCTTTACGAAGAATATGACCTTATTATCTTAGATGTCATGCTGCCAGAGCTAGATGGTTGGCATATCATTCATGATGTCCGTAAAAGCGGAAAAACCATGCCTATTTTGTTTTTAACCGCACGTGATCAAATTGAAGACCGAGTTAAAGGACTGGATCTAGGTGCAGATGATTATTTGGTTAAACCTTTTGCCTTTGCAGAATTATTAGCACGTATTAAAAGTCTGCTTCGTCGTGGACAACAAAGAGAAGACAGTAACTTAATTCGGATTGCAGATCTTGAGCTAGATTTAAGAAAACGTCGTGTTACCCGCGCAGGACAACGTATTGATCTCACTGCAAAAGAATTTGCACTGATGGAATTATTTATGCGCAGACGCGGAGAAATTCTTCCTCGAGCACTCATCGCATCGCAAGTTTGGGACATGAACTTTGACAGTGACACCAATGTGGTTGAAGTTGCAATTAAACGTTTGAGAAATAAAGTCGATCAAGATTTTATGCCAAAACTGATTCAAAATGTTCGCGGAATGGGCTATGTGCTTGAGGTAGAAGATGAGTAATCGTCTGTTTAATGCTTTAAGTTTTAGAATTGCCATTATTTTTTCTTTTTCTACCATTACTATTCTAATGACAATGGGATTGGTCATCCATAAAGGCGTCACACGGCACTTTGAGAAAGAAGACCAAAAGTTACTTGATGGAAAAATCCAACTCATTCATAGCCTATTAGCGCAAAACCCCACCGACTCGTTTGAGCTGTCCATCTCATTAAATGATGCACTCATTGGGCATGATAATCTGATTGTTCAAGTTGAACGACCAACAGGTAAGATTATTTTTAGTTCAACCAATGCCATTATTGCCACACAGAAAAACACCAAATCTCAGCACTATCCGTGGATTGAATGGAAAGTACAAGATAAAACCTATCGTGGATTTATTTATAAAAAAAATATTAAAAGCAATAATATTATTCAATCTACCCAAATTCTAGTGGGTATCGACACCTCCGAGCATTTAATCTTTTTAAACGAGTTTAAGCGCCAACTGTTTTATATCGGTTTAATTGGTACACTGTGTTTGATGTTTTTAGGTTGGTACGCCGCATGGCGTGGCTTACGTCCTGTGCAAAGAATGGCGAAAGTCGCAGAAAGTATTTCCGCACAACATCTTTCTGTTCGTTTAGAACTTAAAAATACTCCTTTGGAATTAAAACCTTTGACCATTGCATTTAATGAAATGCTCGATCGTTTGGAATTTGCGCTGGAAAAGCTCTCAGACTTTTCATCAGATTTAGCCCATGAAATCCGCACTCCGATCAATAACTTAATGACACAAACACAAGTTTGTCTGTCTCGTAGCCGTGATATAGATGCCTATAAAGAAGTTTTATTTTCCAATTTAGAAGAGTTTGAACATCTGGCAAGAATCGTCTCGGATATGTTGTTTTTAGCAAAAGCAGAAAATGGTTTAACTTTAGCCAAAGTTGAACAGATTGATTTAGCTACAGAAATCGAAGCATTATTTGAGTTTTATGATGCACTAGCTGCGGAAAAAAATATCCGTTTTGAACAATCAGGTTCAGGTAAAGTCAATGCCGATCCAACCATGTTACGCCGTGCCTTGAGCAATTTATTTTCCAATGCGATCAAATATGGAAAAGCAAATTCAGTCATTCGTGTTAAATTTCAACAACAAACAGAAAATACTTTATTTTCGATAGAAAATGAAGGTCCTGCCCTCTCTCCAGAACAATTATCACGTGTATTTGACCGCTTTTATCGGACTGATGCATCTCGTCAAAGAGTTGAAGATGGCACAGGGCTTGGTCTGGCAATCACCAAGTCAATATTGGATATGCACAACGCACTGATTTATGCAGAATCTAGAGATGGGCTGGTGATTTTTTCGATTATTTTTAAGAATTAATACTTTGACTAAGCATCTCAATCACAATTGCGAATCAATAGGTCAAGATCGTCAATCCACCTGATTATTCATACAAGTGATTCGATTTCAATTATTCATATTCAATAAACTTTATGCTTTTATAAAAATGATTAGACGCTTTTAAAGATTTATTTTTGAATCATAGGTGGTCTTTCTATCGTGAGGCAACATGGATGTCGCCCTGTTGAGCGAGGGTGTAAGTTTCCCTCGCTCAACAGGGTAAAAAACCAAGTACGGTTTTTTACAGCACACGTTTTAACAACCTCTCAGAATATGAACTTTTTATGCACTTAGCCGTAAACGTAATGCATTTGCGATCACGGAAGCAGAACTCAAACTCATTGCAAGCGCAGCGATCATTGGAGACAACAACCAACCTGTAAAGAAATAAAGCGCTCCTGCGGCAATAGGTATTCCCAAAGCATTATAAAGAAAAGCAAACATCAAATTTTGCTTCATATTTTGGACAGTTGCTTCAGAAAGTGCGCGCGCAGTCCCAATTCCTCTAAGATCACCCTTAATCAAAGTGACTTGAGCGCTATTCATTGCAACATCAGTACCTGTTCCCATCGCAATGCCAACATCAGCTTTTGCTAAGGCTGGTGCATCATTAATGCCATCTCCTGCCATTGCAACAATGCGCCCCTCACTTTGTAATTTACTGACCAAATCAAGTTTATCTGCGGGTTTAACTTCGCCATAAACTTGGTCTATTCCCAGTTTTACCCCCACTGCACGAGCTGTGGTCATACCATCGCCTGTTGCCATTACGATCATCACGCCATCTTTCTTTAAAATTTCGATCGCTTCCGGCGTGCTGCTTTTTATGGGATCAGAAACTGCCAGTAACCCCAACAGATGCCCATCAGCTGCCAAATACATAACACTAGCGCCTTCAGATCTTAATTTCTCTGCTTGAGACACTAAAACATCAACAGAAACATCCAACTGTTGCATTAAAGCAGTATTACCAAGTGCCAAGGTCAAACCTTCTACTTTGCCCATCACCCCGATACCAGAGTCAGAGTCAAAAGATTCAGGTGTAGTTAATTCAATATTTCGTTCACGGGCAGCGTGTACTATGGCTTCGGCTAAAGGATGCTCACTTCCTTGATCTAAACTTGCAGCCAAACGTAATACATCATCACTTGAAACACCTTCTGTGGCAATAACACGATCAAATCTCGGCTTCCCTTCAGTGAGCGTCCCTGTTTTATCAATAATTAAGGTATCGACTTTACGTAAATTTTCAATTGCAGCAGCATCGCGAAACAGCACGCCCTTTGTCGCCCCATTTCCAGTTGATACCATAATGGACATGGGCGTCGCCAAGCCCAGAGCACATGGACAAGCAATAATTAAAACAGCAACAGCATTAATTAAACCATATACCCAACTTGGATCAGGTCCGAAAATCCCCCATCCGATGAAAGTAGCAATCGATACGCCAATCACAACCATGACAAATTTTCCTGCAACTTGATCTGCCATACGTTGCATCGGTGCCTTTGATCGCTGAGCTTGCGAAACCAACTGCACAATTTGGGAAAGCATGGTCGCAGAACCCACTTTTTCTGAACGTATAATCAATGAGCCACTTGTATTTAAAGTCGCTCCAATCACTTGATCTCCAATTTTTTTATTGACAGGTAAAGGTTCACCAGTCAGCATAGATTCATCAATAGAGCTTTGTCCCTCTACAATAACGCCATCAACGGGTACTTTTTCACCCGGTCTAACTCTTAATACATCTCCAACGTGTACAGAACTCAGTTCAACATCTTCTTCAGTTCCATCAGCATTGATTTTTCTTGCTGTTTTAGGGGCAAGACCAAGTAATGATTTAATCGAGGCTGAAGTTTGGGAACGGGCTTTTAATTCTAAAACCTGTCCTAATAAAGTCAGTGTGATGATTGCGGCAGTTGCCTCAAAATAGACCGATACACGCCCCATAGAAACGAAAGAGTCAGGAAAAACCTGAGGAGCAATTGTTGCAACCACACTATAGACAAATGCAGCCCCTGTTCCTAAGCCAATTAATGTCCACATATTTGGATTTCGGTGTACCACGGACTGCCAACAACGAATAAAAAATGGGCGACCTGCCCAAAATACGATAGGTAAAGTTAAAACCAACTCAATCCAACTTTGCGTCGACATCTTAAACCAGTTCACTTGATGACCAAACATAGCAAGAAAAACAACAACAATCGTCATTGGTAAGGTCCACCAAAAACGCTTTTGAAAATCTTCTAATTCAGAATGATCTTCATTTTCTAAACTGGGCAATTCTGGTTCTAAGGTCATACCGCATTTAGGACAATTTCCTGGATGATCTTGTCGAACCTCAGGATGCATCGGACATACATAGATTGTTACGGAATTTTGAAGAGATTGATCATTCTCACTTGGCTGAGCAGAATGGTGTGAATGACTTGCTTTTTCATGTCCTACTGGAGGTTGTATTTCCTTATTGCTGGAGGTGTATAAATGTGGAGCTGCGCTAAATTTTGATTGGCATTTCTCACTGCAGAAATAATAGGTTTTCCCTTCAAAATCATGCTGAAGTGCCTCTTGTTTATCTACATACATATTACAAACAGGGTCTTTCATAGAGTTTTCTATAGTTTGCACTTTTTGTTCGTGTTCCATACTTCTCTCCGTGATTTTTTTCACATGCTCACTAATTTAATATTTCAATTGTTGTAACAGGTGTTCCTTTCCACATGCTGTTGACTTTGATCATGTTCAAACCAACAATTTATCATTGCCTATTATTTAGATTTACTAAACAACAAAAATGTAATTTTAAAGTCATATTGTTGTATATCTGAATATTGAATAATTGAATAGTTAAGCAATCGTAGAGACTGAGGTGATACGGTTGCTTAACCATTATCTTATTAATAGGAAGTTTCATATGCGCTTTTTTCAGAAGAAAATTTCAACAGTATCCAGCATATTTCTTGGTATTACACTGCTTTTTACAGCAACCAGTGCACTTGCTCATGTGAAATTACTTAGTGCAGTTCCAGCCGTAAATGCAGCTGTAACGGATCAACCTAAAAATCTCACTCTAAATTTTGGCGAAGAGGTCATGTTGATGAACATTAAGTTAATAGATGCTCAACAAAAAAATATTTCACTGAACTATAAAGTGAATCATGACCTTAAAAAATCCTTTAATGTTCCAGTTCCAAATCTTCAAAAAGGAAAATATACCGTGGTATGGACAACCATGGGCAAAGATGGACACAACATGAGTGGTGAGTATAGCTTCACACTTCAATAAAATATTTGAATCGTCAATGAAACACCAGCAGATTTCTAGCACCGTATTGATTTGGGAAAATCATGATTTCTGAATATTGGATTGGATTAACTTGGCTGAGCAAAGTCACTTTGTATTTAAGCATGGCATTTATTACAGGTGGCGCATTTTGTTACTTGTTATTTAATCGTTTCATCTCACTGAAAAAAAGCATTCTTCAATATATGTGCTTTGGAGCAGGTTTAGGGCTGATCTCTAGCATTGCTTGTTTTTTCATTCTGGTCGGTAGTTTTGCAGATTCAGGGTTTGCTGGAATATTCAATACGACGTATATCCAGATCCTCTTGAATACAGTTACTGGTCAAATGTTGATTGGACGTATCCTTATTTTTCTCGTTCTTCTGCTTTTATTGTTCATCAAGTTCACTCAAAAAACCACACAGACGTCTATGTTTGAACGATTTTTATTTGGGCTATTCTTGCTACCGCTTGCCTATAGTTTTTCTCAAACTGGGCATGCAGCAAACTTACCTTTTTTTGCTCAAATTCTACTGACAGTTCATGTACTATTCATTTCCGTTTGGATGGGTGCTTTATATCCATTATTCAAAGCTACCCGTCAATTGGTAGGGCTTGCTTTGAAAGATCGTACACATTTATTTGGGCAGATTGCTGGATTTATTGTGGGCATCTTAATTGTTTGTGGTGCAAGTGTTGCGGTGCTCTTATTTAAAGATATTGATACCTTGACCAGCACCCCTTATGGCTATGGATTTATACTCAAAATCTTGTTTGTTGGTTGTATATTACTTCTCGCTGCATTTAACAAATGGTTTTTTACCCCGCAACTGCACAAACCTCAATTTGGACGATATCTGGGTTATGCCATTTTGTTTGAAATGTCGATTGGGTTAATGATTCTGTTTACCACGGCATATATTACAACAGTCGTCGGGATTGAATGAGTGCCCTATACTGACTGACCCTGTCATCCTTTTTGCCTTACTTATTTCAAAACGCAAGACTTACTGTTCTTAGACTGTATTGCCTCATCTTCAGTCTTGCTTCGTTCCAAAGCCCATCCAAATATTAAATAAAGTATCAGCTTGTTTGGCTTATATTTTTAAGGAAACATCTTACACAATAGTCAAATCGTCTGATGATTCACATAAGTAATTTTATTTCGATCATGCATATTCAATAAACTTTCTGTTTTTATACAAGTTGTTAGATGCTTCAGTGATTCATTTATTTTTGCAAGCATGGATGGGCATTCTATCGTGATGCGAGATGGATATCGTCATGTTGAGTGGGAGTGTATGAGCAAAAACAAACTCTGATTTGTTTGCAGCATAAGAATGCGGTTAAACAAAAAAATGATTTAGGCAAAGTGAGACATCATCTATACAACGTTATTCAAACTTTAGATGTAAAGCATGGCAACGAAAGCTAAAAATTTTTAAACAATAGATTCATCTCATTCATTTTATTGATCAAGAGAAATTCTATTTTACGATATGAGTTTTACTACAGATTGATTATATTTCGCTTGACCTTCCCATGATGGAAGAGTTTAGGATTAAATCATTCAAGAAAATAGTAAGGTATAAATGATGGCAAATTCTCCATATAGTACTGATTCTGATTTAAAAATGAACTTACAAATCGAGGGGATGACATGTGCCAGTTGTGTGGGTCGTGTAGAAACTGCGCTTAAAAAAGTGGATGGTGTAAAAGATGCTGTCGTAAACTTAGCAACAGAACGCGCAGATATTTCACTCGATAAACCAATACAACGTCAACAGCTCATTCAAGCTGTTGAACAAGTTGGTTATGATGTTATCGATGAAAAAATTGAATTCTCCATCGATGGAATGACCTGCGCTTCCTGCGTAAGTCGTGTTGAAAAAGCATTAAAAGCAGTTGATGGCGTAAAAGAAGCGGTTGTGAATTTAGCGACTGAGCGCGCAACTGTCAGTGGTCATGCCAGCGTCGATGCACTCATTGCCGCCATAGATCGAGCCGGCTATGATGCCAAACAAATCCAAAATGCAGTTCCTAATCAAACACAGCATCTTGAGAAAAAAGACAAAGAACGAAGTGAATTAAAAAGAGATTTAACGTTAGCAACAGTTCTTGCTCTCCCAGTTTTTATACTAGAGATGGGTTCGCATATCTTCCCTAGTCTGCATCACTGGATTGCACAAACCATCGGTATGCAAAATAGTTGGTACCTACAATTTATTCTGACCACTTTAGTACTGCTTATCCCAGGTCGCAGATTTTATGTACATGGTTTCCCTGCTCTGTTCCGCTTCGCGCCAGACATGAATTCACTGGTGGCTGTAGGTACATTAGCAGCCTATCTTTTTTCTCTTGTTGCCACATTTGCACCGCAGATTTTACCCGCTGGCACCGTCAACGTTTATTATGAAGCGGCTGCTGTGATTGTCGCCTTGATTTTACTTGGTCGTTTTCTCGAAGCAAAAGCAAAAGGAAGAACTTCCGAAGCCATACAACGCTTAGTCAGTTTACAAGCGAAAATCGCACATGTATCACGTAACAATCAAGTCGTCGATATTCCTATAGATGAAGTAGTTGTAGGTGACTTTATCATTGTGAAGCCAGGTGAACGAATTCCAGTCGATGGCAAGGTGGTGGATGGGCAAAGTTTCGTTGATGAATCCATGATTACTGGAGAACCTATTCCTGTTGAGAAAAAGGTTGAAAGTGATGTTGTCGGCGGCACCATTAATCAAAATGGTACTTTGACCTTTACTGCTGTTGCTGTTGGCGGTGAAACCATGCTTGCTCAAATTATTCGCTTAGTTGAACAAGCACAAGGCTCTAAAATGCCGATTCAAGCAGTGGTCGATAAAGTCACATTATGGTTTGTTCCTGCCGTAATGTTGGCAGCGACACTCACTTTTTTAATCTGGCTTATTTTTGGTCCATCACCAGCCTTAACTTTTGCTTTGGTCAATGCTGTGGCTGTTTTGATTATCGCATGCCCTTGTGCCATGGGTTTAGCAACACCAACATCAATTATGGTGGGTACAGGACGTGGTGCTGAATTGGGTGTGCTGTTCCGCAAAGGTGAAGTATTACAACTGCTTAAAGACTCTAAAATTGTTGCTGTAGATAAGACGGGAACTTTAACAGAAGGTCGTCCCGTATTAACGGATTTTGAGGTCACTCAAAACTTCAAATATGAACATGTTTTAAGTTTGGTCGCAGCTGTAGAGTCGCGTTCCGAACATCCGATCGCGCAAGCAATCGTCAATGCAGCAAAACGGCAAAATCTTAAACTTTCTCGTGTGGATAGTTTTGACTCTGTCACTGGTATGGGCGTTTTAGCAACGATCGATGGGCATACGATTCATGTCGGTGCAGATCGTTACATGCTTCAGTTAAATGTGGATATTTCACCATTTGCACATACCGCACAACGTTTAGGAGATGAGGGAAAATCTCCACTTTATGTTGCGATTGATCACGAGTTAGCCGGTATTATTGCCGTTGCTGATCCAATTAAATCCACCACACCAAGTGCAATTAAAGCCTTACACCAATTGGGTCTCGAAGTCGCGATGATCACAGGTGACAACGCGCGTACAGCGCAAGCCATCGCGAGAAAATTAGGTATTGATCAAGTGATCGCAGAAGTCCTACCCGAAGGAAAAGTAGACGCGATAAAACAGCTAAAAGCACAACATGGCAACATCGCTTTTGTTGGAGATGGTATCAATGATGCACCTGCTTTGGCGGAAGCAGATGTTGGTCTTGCAATTGGTACAGGAACAGATGTTGCGATCGAATCCGCAGATGTCGTGTTGATGTCTGGAAACTTACAGGGTGTTGCCAATGCGATTGCATTGTCCAAAGCAACCATTGGTAATATTCATCAAAATCTATTCTGGGCATTTGCTTACAACGTTCTGTTAATCCCCGTTGCGGCAGGGTTGCTTTATCCTGCTTACGGTATTCTTTTATCACCCATATTTGCTGCTGGTGCAATGGCATTATCAAGTGTATTTGTTTTAGGAAATGCTTTACGTTTACGTCGGTTTAACCCGACGTTGACTGCACAATAACATCCAAGGAGACTCAGATGAACATTGGAAAACTGTCTAAAGCTGTCGGTATATCTGCCAAAATGATTCGCTACTATGAACAAATTGGTTTAATTCCCGCTGTCGGACGCAATAATTCAGGTTATCGTTCATACAGTGCTCAAGATGTAGAGCGCTTAAAATTTATTAGAAAATCAAGAACATTGGGTTTTTCAGTCAGTGAAATTACCGATCTTCTCGATTTATGGAATGATAAAAAAAGACAAAGTGCAGATGTTAAAAAATTAGCACAATCTCATATTGAAAAACTGGAATTGCGGATTTTTGAATTGCAGAAAATGACGGAGACTTTACAGAATTTAATCAATTGTTGTGCTGGCGACCATCGACCAGACTGCCCTATTCTTGATGGATTGCAGACAACAGATCTCGAAATAAGAGATGTGCATCACCATAACGATACTTTATCCCTGTCACCACTTGGCACATCCAAAGCTTAAATCTTCATCTATTTTTAACCCGAATCCGGAATAAGAAAATTGTTAAAGAATAGGCATTTGAGTCACAATTTAATCACTACAAAAAAATTGAATATACTCAAATGCCTATATCGATATACAGCTTATATGACTTTTTTGCTTAATTGATGATTTTTGTTCAGATATTTCCGATGATATTAAGCAATATATGTTCACTCATAGCAAAACAAATTGAGCGTTCAAAAGTATCATCCGTTGGAATCGCCTTCATTGACTCTACTAAACTTGCTGTATGCCGTAACAAAAGAATAAATCAACATCGTGTATTAACTGATAGTGCCAGTCGAGAAAAAAGTTCAGTAGATTGGTTTTATAGCTTTAAATTACATTTAATTTGTGACCAAGTTGGACAATTCGTTTCTTATTGTATTACAACAGGTAACGTGGATGATCGTAAAGTTTTACCTGATTTAGTTCAGTCATCAAAACTAAAGGGGAAACTGTTTGGTGATCGTGGTTATATTGGCGAAAATTGGAAAGTTCGTCTTGCTGAGATGGGTGTTCAACTCATCACACGAATTAAAAGAAATATGAAGCCACAAGCTTTAGACCCACTTGATCGTGCGGTATTAAGAAAGCGAGGCATTATTGAATCACCATTTAATTTAATGAAAAGTCAATTTGATCTTGAACATACACGACATCGATCAAAAATAGGACTGCTAACCACGATATTTTCAGCTTTAATGTTGTACGCCTTACTACTTGTAAAAGACGATAACTCAGAAATTCAACAGATTTTAGCTCCTCTTAAATTAAAATCCTTTAAGCCGAATTCACGTTATTTTTAGTTTATGTGAATAAATATAAAAAAAGCTACTGACCAGAGTAGCTTTTTTATGCCTCAGATTTTATCGTGCCGGATAGCCAATTTCAACGAGCATCCCTCTTACATCTTCTTCAGTCACGATTGTACTGACTTTCAAATGACGGTTCGGTGTATCCGCGATAATTTCTGCGTCCTCGTCTAATGTTTGAATCGCTTTTGCTATACGGCGCACGCACGCACCACAGGTCATATTTTCAACATGGAATTCCATATTTGGCTCCTTAATTAATCGTAAACTCATGATAAAAGTTGCCATTATTGTAAGGTCAAGTGTTTGAAATCATTTCTTTAACGATCATTGTAATTTTAAAATAATCAGGATGAATGACTTTAATTAAATGCATTTATTTATCTTTAAAGCTTGTTCATATTTAATACATCTTTATCCTTTTAATGATGCATTGTGTATAAATAAAAATTTAAATAATTTTTTAAATTAAAAATCAGTACTTAAATAAAAATGTTTACTCAAACAAAATCACGCAATATCAAAAAATTTACTTAAAAAATCAACAATAATCAAAATTTTTATCATAAAAACCTTAAAACGACCAACATACAAAAAAACTCATTAACATATCTAACAAAACAACTTAAGCAAAAGAACATGCATTACTTATAATTAATAAAAAATATGACTTTTTGTAATGCAAAATTTAAAGTAAAACAATAAAAATCAATTTTATCGCTATAAAAAAATGTATTACATTTTCTCAATCATACACTTGATAAATCATCAAATTAATAAGATTGCTAAGAATAACTTCACTATATAAACTAATCTTGTTTATTCATATAAATATAACCTCAAACCCAAAAATATAGAGCAAGGTCTTAAATGGTTAAAAGGATTTCACTAAACTCATTTAAGTTTTTTTATTATGTAGCGATGTATGAAAGTGTGACAATTGCCTCAGAAAAGCTTTTCGTTACACAAGGTGCGGTTAGTCGACAAATAAAAAACTTAGAAGATGATTTGAATATAGCTCTTTTCATCAGAAAAGGAAAAACGTTAGATTTAACCAATGAAGGGTTGTTACTTTTAAATTGTTGTCAAGGTATTTTTCATGAGATCGATAAATGTCTTATTCGACTAGACAATAAAAAAGAAAATATCAAAGAATTGGTGGTTTCTTGTGAATCCACATTATGTATGAAATGGTTAATTCCTAGGCTAAAAAACTTTAATGAATTAAACAGTGGTTTTGATTTAAAGATTACTACAAATGATAGATCTATAAATTTCAATAATACAGATATCGCCATACGCAGGGACGATATTAATTGGAAAGAGCATATTTATAGCATCAAACTCATGGATGAAACCATGTTCTTTGTTAAAAATTCAACCAAAAGTAATAATAACATTCTAATATCATCATCAAGACAGAAGTTCTGGGGGACTTTATTAAAGATCAATCATATTAGAGATAAGATCACCCAGCTGAACTATAAAGAGCTTGATCATTTTTATCTCTGTATCGAAGCATGCTTATCTGGTTTAGGTTCAACGATTGTGTCTGGATACATGATAGAAAAATACTTAAATAACGGTAACTTAGAATCAATAACAGAACCATTTCAAGATGGCTCTTCCTACTATTTACTGTCAGCATCGCCTTTAGAAGAGGATTATCGCAAAGTTGTTTTCAAAAACTGGTTAATTGAGGAGATAAATAAGACACAGTTAAATTTAGAAAAGTTTTATTATCAAAAAAAAGCATTTAATTAATGAGATTCATCATTCAATAAAATCATAAAAATCATAAAAATTTACTCAATTAAATAAAAAATTTAGATATGAGAAAATAATCAAAAGGAGAAACTAAATGCTTAAACCCAATATTTCATTTAAAACCAAGAAGTGGACTTGCAAACATTGTGGTCTACTCAAAGATATTTCAAAATGGCGAATTAAAATTGGTGACTCCGTTTTTTTTAATACGGGGCATCTTGATAAAAACTTTGAATATATTAAAACAACGACTCATGGCATTGTGATTGATCGGCAAAATAAATTTCTAACTGTATTAGATCAAAACAAGAATCAAACCTACTTTATTGACCAAAACGAGGTCTATCTAACAAATTCTCCTGCTTTATTTTTATATCACATGTATGGAAAGTGTGCCTGTAAACATGATAAAAATTAAATAAAATAGATGATTTTTACGAATCTTTACGACTAAATGCATTGCGACACATTACAAAAACTTTTAATATCTATTAAAATAAAATACTAATACTTGATTCAGGTGATCAAGTAAATCAACTAATTCTATGTATGGATTACACGAGCTTTTAACATGATAGAAAGATTATCACTTAATTCATTAAAGTTTTTTTATTATGTGGCGATTGAGGGAAGTGTAACCATTGCAGCAGAAAGGCTTTATGTTACCCAAAGTGCAGTAAGTCGACAAATTAAAAATTTAGAAGATTTACTGAATGTTGCTTTATTTGAAAGAAAAAATAAATCATTAATTTTAACCGCAGAAGGTAGAGTGCTTTTAGATTGCTGTCAACATGTTTTTAATCAATTAGATCATTGTGTAATCAGTATCAAACAACAAAAATATAAGAACGATAATTTAATCATCTCCTGTGAACCCACGATTTCGATGAAATGGCTAATTCCTCGTATGGTCAGATTTAATGAATTAAATCTTGGTTTTGGAATCACCCTTTTAACTGGTGGTGGACCTCTAGATTTTCAAAATCAAGATATTGATCTTGCCATTCGAAGAAATGATTTTGCTTGGGGTGATCATATTTTCAGTACCAAAATTATTGACGAATTTATGTTTATGGTGAATTCCAATCAACAAAGTGCTACAAATTTGTTATTAAGTACATCACGTCCAAAGTTTAAAAATTACCTAGCGAAAGAATATCCTGAAATCTCAAAATTAAACACCATTGAGCTTGATCACTTTTATTTATGTATTGAGGCATGTTTATCCGGTTTAGGACAAACAATTGTTTCTGGCTTTATGATTGAACATGAACTTGATCACGATTTCTTTCAAGTTGAAAAGTATCTCCACTTTGATGATTCAGCCTATTACCTATTGGCATCCTCTTCAATAGAAGAAGACAACAGAAAAGTGATTTTTAGAGATTGGCTGATTAAAGAAATGCAACAAACTCAACAAAACCTGTTGCATAAATTTGGCTTTGTAAACAGCGACAAAGAGTTAGTGTAAATCAAAAAGAATAGGCTGTTTTATCAATCTCCATTAGATCCATAATTCAACATAAAAACCCTCGCCCAAACTTTTCCAAAGGAGAGAAGGAACTCCCGATATCATTCTAATTTAAAATCCATTATCAATTCTTGATCTATACAAAAATCTAGTCTATAAAAGTATATTTAAATAAAAAAAAACCTTGTATCTAATTGGGATATAAGGTTTTTTTAAAAAATTAAAAATTGCAGATTCTTATTCTTTATTTTAATTATTGATAATCCAATGAAACAGTTGCCTGAGTTTGAACATAACCTGGTGTTGCTGTTGCTAAAGTCCGGTAATATCGTGCTTTTAATGTTTTCATAAATGTCGTTGCAGTTGAACCAACAGGAATCGAATAAAAAGGGCTTTGTGCCCCAATCGCCAATGGCACATCGGTACTGTCTCTTAACTGCACATCGACATTACTGCGATTTGCTAAACTCGGTGAATTTTTTAAAATTCCGTTGTTATTTATATTGCTTGGCGTATAGCTGTCAGTGATCGTTGCCAATAGAACTTTATTTGGCATTGCTGCGGTACAATTAATATTGACATTAAAAGCTTGTTCATTGGCTGTTTGATTACTATTCAATGTTGCCGTCGGCACAGGTGCCAAATTCACCACTTGATTGAGCATAGTACACGTAGGTAGCACAAAGTTCATTTAGAGGTGGTCCCACTTGTTTGAACAACTAAAAGCTTATTTATAAGTGATACTCTGCTCTAGTTAAGCTACCTTATTTTGTTGTGGTAGCTGGTCATAGTAAAACTCATCTGGAGTCATTTTGTCCAGACTCGAATGAGGTCGTTTCAAATTATAAAATTCAAAATATGCGTTTAATTGCTTCTTCGCATCCAAAACATTGCTGTAGGCTTTGAGATACACCTCTTCATATTTAACGCTCCGCCATAATCGTTCAACCATCACATTATCAACCCATCGACCTTTACCATCCATACTGATTTGAATGCCATTTGATTTCAATACATCAATAAATGCATCACTGGTAAACTGACTGCCTTGGTCTGTATTAAAGACTTCAGGTCGGCCATATTTTTCAATAGCTTCATTTAATGTTTCTATGCAAAATGTAACCTCCATACTAATCGATACTCTATGCGCAAGTACCTTGCGGCTATGCCAATCAATCACAGCACATAAATAAACAAAGCCTTTTGCCATAGGGATATACGTTATATCCGTAGACCACACTTGATTACTGCGCTGAATAGCCAATCCTTTGAGCAGATATGGATATTTACGGTGAGCTTGATTAGCCTGGCTTAAATTTGGTTTGCAATATAACGCATTAATGCCCATTTTCTTCATTAAAGTACGTGTATGACGTCGTCCTATATGATGTCCTTGACGATTCAATAAATCACGCATCATACGGCTACCTGCAAAAGGGTATTGCATATGTAACTCATCCATACACCGCATTAGCTTCAGATCTGATGCACTCACAGGTTTTGGGCGATAGTAATAACAACCACGGGAGACTTTCAGCAGCTGAGCTTGCTTAGATACTGAAATCTGAAGTGAGTCATCGATTAACTTTTGTGGTTGAAGCGGCCCAGTTTCTTCAACACACCTTCTAAAAAATCAATTTCTAATGCCTGCTCACCGATTTTTGCATGTAGTTTTTTTAGATCGATGGGTGGTTCTGTTGGAGCTTTTGATTGATCGAAAGCTTGCGAGGAAGCTGAAATCAGTTGATTTTTCCAGTCAATAATTTGGTTTTGATGAACATCAAATTCAGCACTCAATTCAGCAAGTGTTTTTTCTGCTTTAATCGCAGCAAGTGCTACCTTAGCTTTAAAATCATTTGAATGATTTCTTCTTGGTCTACGTGCCATAAAATACTCCATATATTGATGTTTATAACATCATTTGGGGAGCAAAATATCACTTATAAGTGTTGTTCAAATTTCCTGATCCACCTCTTTTTAACGTCTACATATATTTCTGTTGCTCCCACTTTTGGCGTACCACTGGGCATAATCGTCGAACCATTATAATCATCATATTTATAATTAATTGTTCCTAGATGAATTCTGACTGTTGCATTATTTAAAGCATCGATTATTGCTGCTGAAGGTTTAGTTATAGACAATAACTTTAAATTAAATACTGGATTTCTCACATCTGCTGAATTAGTTCCTGAATTAGTTGCACCTCTAAAATATGCTTCACCACCAATCAATACAGGCGTACCTAAACCCGTATTGGGTAAAATATTATAATCTGTATTCAATGCAATTATATTTTGAACCATTGGAGGGCTATTATTATTGTCCTGTAAAGAAAAAGATATTTGAACATTACTCGTCAACCAAATTTTAGCCGCAGCAAGCGTTACCGGATTAGCACTCGAACCAGTTATCGTTATGGTAGGTCCTACACCAAAAGGGCTAATCCCTACTAAATCAGTATTCCCCGTCGTAGCTCTAAAACTTGAACGAATTGCTACAGGATTAGAGCAATTTTTAACTGATGGTGCTGAATTAGTATCATTGAATGTTTGATTATATGGAAAACTATTGATTGTCCCACTCACACGATTGAAAGTCACAGAATTATATGTTGTACAATTTGCAACTGCTGCCAACCCGGATTGAGAAAATATCAATATAAATGGAGCTGATAACCAAAATAACTTCTTCATGATCTATTTACACTCCACATTGATAATATTGAAATTTTCTGTATTTTTCTGTGTTAACAATGACTTAGATATCGGTTCAATCTTACACTGTTGATTGGCTTCAGCTCCCCAAACTACAGATGTATCATGCAATAATGCCTCTTGTTTATCTACGATCACTTGGCTAGATGCACCCACAATACCCAATACATTGCCCTGTTCATCCTTTAATTGACTGCCCATCGCAATTTGTGAATCTAAAGCGTAACGAATACGCAGTAAAATATTACTTGATTTATTGGCTTTAAATTCAGTAAGTTGTGAACTATATCTACGTGGAATCACTTCAGTTTGGTTAGATTCCAAAGTCACATTTGCAGGCAAATCAGCAGGGTCAAGCGTGATTAAATTTTTACTGTATGGTGTGTTGTATGGATAAATCGCATTTCCAAAGCGATCAACTTTTACCCCCCAAGCATTTGAAACAACAGCGCCCATCCCCTCTTCCGCATGCACAATAGTGTAAGTGTCAGGCAACGTATTGACTGGGGTAATCCCAAAACGATGGGCAACAACAGCACCTTGTGCGGATAAAGAATACTGGGTGTTGTTTTGATTGGTTGAAAGGGTTGCACCTAGATTCACGGCAGGCAATAAATAATTAATGTTGCCATTAAATAAGGTATCGTGCTGATTATTAATCACCCCTGCACCAAAGTTCAATTCATTATGCGCACCCAAAACGCCTGATAGACTGACATTTGAAGTGGTATTTGAATCTTGGTCATGCTGAACACTGGCATTGAGTGACATATTTTTCTTGCGCCAATCGAGTGGAACGGTCATGGAAAAATAAATAGCATCGCCTCGTTTACGCGCATGATCTGAATAGTCGGTACGTGATAAGCCAAGGTTATAACTTATTCTGTTCCATGTATTGCCATAACTCAGGTTATATTGATAATAATCTTGGCTGTCATCCCAATAGTTATTTTTACGAACTGCTAAATTAAAATTACCGAGACGTGTATTTGGGAATGACTTGGAAACACTGATGCCCATATTTTGTTTTAGATTATAATTATACAAAAAGTCATCATACTCACGATCAGTTAAATCAGCCAAATTACGCTGATACAAATGTGAGGAAATGCTCATATATTCACGGTCATAAGCCGAATAATCTGCATAAAAATTTAGATTTTGAGCTAGCCAATCATAACGATAATTCAGACTGTATTTTTGCCCACGATAATCCTTACGATATAGTTCAGATTCAGTATGTTCTATAGAAGCGGTTACGCCACCAAGTAGTGTATTAGTAGATATTGCCAGCAAGCCACTGGCATAGTCATCACTAAAATTTGCACCTGCACCAATGGTCAAGGCATTATTGATCCCGTAATTAAAACTGCCTTGAAACAATTTATCATGGGTTGTTTCATGACGTGTGCGATAACGACCACCCGCAACACTGTAGTTATAACGACCTTGACGCACTAAATCATAATTGCTTTGCATCGGAACATTAAAGCTTCTTCTTTCACCGCCTGTTTCAGTAATTTCAACGGTTAAATCTCCTGAAGTTGCCGTATTTAAATCAGTAATACGAAATGCGCCAGCAGGTACGGTACGCTCATAAATTTTTTGACCACTTTGATAAATTCTGACTAATGCATTGGTATTGGCAAAATTTTCAATTACAGGGGCATACTGCCGAGCTGACCACGGTAACATTTCCTGATCAGACGCCAATTGCGCACCTACAATGGGTAAATTATCCAAACGATAAGTTGTGGTATTGAATTGCCCTAAACTCAAACGTGATTTTAATCGGGTCATATCGCGATATAACACGTTTTGATCAGAATAATAGTGCCCCAAACCTGAGTTTTCAGACTCAAATGCACCTGCATGTCGGTAGTACCAACCCGCAATATTTAATCCCCCATTTAAACCCAAGTATTTGCTTTCTCGATCTTCATCACGGTTATAGTTAAACGCATAACCAATAAAACTTGAATTTACCCCTTGATTAAATAATGCTGGATCAATATATCCTTCTGGACGTTCGACTCGTATTGCTTGAGGAATGGAAACATTCAGTTTTAATTGAGACAAATCAAAGTCATAATAGGCATCAGCATTGACTTGTTTAATGGTTCGACATGGCATTTCAGTTAAACTTTTACGAAACGCTGGTATTAAATCAAATTGATTTAATAAATTCGTATCTACACAAAGCACAGCCGAACGTTGCCCATCCAAATGATCAAAGCGGACTTCCTGATTACCGATCACTTGCTTATTGACCGACAACTCAACTAAATATTTACCAGGCGCAACAAAGTTTTTAACTTCAAAATTGGCTAAAGAAACATTACGGTCATTGCCAAATAAAGATGCAGAATTAAAAGTCACTAAAGCATTATTTTGCGCAACCAATTGAGTATTGTCTTGAGCAATCAAATGTTGATTGTCTTGTGCGAGCAAATTTTGTTGATTTTCTTCAGCTGACACCTGCAAAGCAATCGCAGACAACAGCATTAAGCAGAGCTCGCTTTTTTTAAAATTTAGCATGCTAAACGATCCATTATTAGTGTTTTATTACTGCATGACGGCTTCGAATGTTTGTACTGCGCCTAGATCATTGACAATTTCATAGGATATTTTTGTTGTTGTAAGATCGGGGATAAAATTTTTTAAATTACGACTGCTAAAAGGCTCTAACATGATGGCATCTTCGCCGGAGTTAAAAGCATGATTTTTTCCACTTTCTACTTGTAAGACCGTAATGTAATACGGTGTTGGATTACTAATGGTCAAACTATTTGCAGAACGATCTAGTTTAAATTGAAGGCTTTGTTGTGCATGATCGGCTTTCATTGCCAACTGTGTTGGACGATAAAATAATTTAACGCGTGTCCGTACCGTAAATGACAAATGATTTTTATCAGCTAAATTCGGGTCACTCGGTGGAATATCTAAAATATTGAACCAATAAATCGACTCTCGATCTTTTGCTAATTTTGAGGCGTCTAAAGGAATAATTCGAATAATTTGCCCTTTATTTGGCTCAATGCGAACTAAAGGTGGATTAAGTACGAATGGGACTTCTTCTGCCTGAGGGGTTTTCTTTGGATCGCCATTATCAATCCAAGCTTGTACCAATGCAGGTGTGTCATATATGTTTCTGAGTTGGACATTTACACTTTTAGACTGAGCAGGGAAAATTATACGTGTACCATCTATAGACACCCCAGCATAAGCAAGTGGCATGGTTAAGAATACACATATAGCAGCTTGTAGATAACGCATAATATTCCCCTTCACAATTTAAGCAAACACAGATTAGTTATATTGCAATGTATAATTTACAGTTGCTGTCACATTCTGCGCATCTACAGAACCAGTTTTAGTGAAGTAGCGTGCTTTATAAGTCATGGTTGCAGTGCCAGTACCATCTGCTGCAAGCCCTGTGATCGCACTTTTTGCTTGTGTACCCCAAGCTTGTGAGTAATCTACAGGTGTATCTGCATCAGTTAAAATTTGAATAAATACTGGCTTAGCAGATGAAGCATCTGTTGACTTGTTTACTAAAGCTGTTTTTTCTGTTGCATCATAATCCGCAGCCGCCGCTGTTTCTAAAAACAAACCTTTAAGTGCTTTATTTGTTGCCGCATCACAGCCACCTGTACCTGCACCATTTTTAAGTTGTAGGTCAAAGCTTTTCGTTGCAGCAGATTGGTTTGCTGTTGTAAAAGTAGAAGTTGGAACTGTATCTAGAGTCACGATAATATTTTTAGAGCCAGCAGTGCCTGGACCTGACCCAGTTAATGTACATGTGCTATCAGTCACTACACCATTGACAGTGATTGTGCCGTCTACAGCAAAAGTATGTGTACATGCTAAACCTAAAACTAACGCACTTACTGTCGATAAAGATAAACTTTTCATGCAATAAACCTCATTGGATTTTAATAAAAAATAGTACTGAATTATTATTTTGTTCACCTATATTTATTAACAGTAAGGTTCACTTAATTAATAATTCCAAATTTGTGAATCTAGTTACTATTTATTTAAAACTACCTTGTTATAAAAAAAATAACAATAGTTCAAAAATAAATCAGGAACTTCACTCTGATTCAAATGATACATCTGTCACATTTTTTTTGATTGATTTATTGTCATACTAATACATTACTTTTTATCATTTATTTATTTTATTTATATAATACAATAAAATACAAACAACTTTCCGCTGTTAAATTTTTAAAAAATCTATTTGATTTAAATTTAAGCAATCAAGAAAATATTTTTATAATTGACGAATGATGAAGAGATTATAATATTTTAGTTAAGCTAATTAATTTATTTTTATTTTAACTTAAACTAAATTATTAATAAAAATTTAAAAATACAATTATATTTTAAAAACAACTAAATATTATAATTTTATTAACATAACCATTATTTACTTTTACCTTAATTAATTACCAATTTAAAAAAATAAATTATTGATCTATTTAATTTAATGACATTTCTGTAATCATTCAAACAGTAAGTTTAACTAAAATTTAAGGAAAAAATTAAAACCTAAATCACATTCTAGATTAAAATAGATCTAGCATCCTGATTCAAAAAATAATTATAAATTCATGATTTTATTAAATTTTTAAATATAATGAAAAAGATTAAAGTCTTATTCATTATTTGTTAATGATCCAAGCTATTTAGGAAAACTCATAAAAAAACTGCAATCACTTAGGATTGCAGTTTTTGCTAGTGTTTAAAATAAAGACTTATTTCAAACTATATGCAATCACATAGTCACCATGATCAGGTGATTGACGCGCTCCACCTGCTGTGATCATGACATATTGTTTGCCTGTTTTCGGAGATACATAGCTGATCGGTGTGCCTTGGCTACCCACAGGTAAGCGTGCTTTCCAAAGCTCTTTACCAGAAGATGAGTCCAAAGCGCGTAGGTAGTAATCTTGCGTTGCAGCAAAGAATACCAAACCACCTTGCGTTGCCATTGGACCACCAATGGTTGGCATTCCAATCGGTGCTTTCAGCCCCATCTTAATCCCCATCGGTCCAGTATCTTCTACTGTTCCCATTGGTACTTGCCATGCAATTTGACGAGTTTTCATATCAATCGCAGTCATGGTGCCATAAGGCGGTTTTTGGCATGGAATATTCAACTTCGACCAGAAACGATCTTTATTGACTTTATACGGCGTACCTTTCATCGGTACTGCACCCATCCCAGTATTGACCTTCTCACCACCATTTGCCTGTTTAGCCAAATCTTCAGGTGTTTGTTCAATCAACTGAATCCATAAACCTAAGCGCATGTCATTGACAAACATATATTGATGACTTGGATCGAAAGCAATACTGCCCCAGTTCATACCACCGAGAGAGCCTGGGAAACTTAACGATTTATCTTTACCCGGTGCAGTATATAAGCCTTCATAACGCATTGATTTAAAGTTGATACGACACATCAATTGATCAAATGGTGTAGCGCCCCACATATCCGATTCAGTAATGGTTTGATTACCAATCTGCGGCATTTCAACAGAGCGAGGTTGTGTCGGACTATATTGTTCACCTTGAATATCTGCTGGCTTGACAGCTTGCTCAATCACCTTGGTTAAAGGTTGCCCCGTCAAACGATCCAAGACAAAAAACTGACCGGATTTCGTTCCAATCACCACAGCAGGTTTATTCGAACCATCTTTCATTGGGAAATCGACCAAACTCGGTTGCATCGGTAAATCAAAATCCCATAAGTCATTATGAACAGTTTGATAAACCCACTTTTCCTTGCCCGTAGTCGCATCCAAAGCCAAGACAGATGAATTGTATTTATGGTCCAACGGTTGGCGATTGCCACCCCAAACATCCACAGAAGAACTGCCCATCGGCAAGAATACCGTATTCATTTGCGGGTCATAAGACATCGCAGCCCATGAGTTTGCTGAACTGCGTTTATAAGTTTCACCTTCTTTTAACACATGGTTTGGATCTGGATTACGTGGATCAAAAGCCCAACGCAATTGCCCTGTAATCACATCATAAGCGCGGATCACACCACCGGGCATATCTGCTGCAAAGTTATCCGCAATTCGACTTCCCACAACAATCACTGTACCTGCGATGGTTGGTGCTGAGGTTACTTCAAATCGTGGTGCAGTGGTTCCCTCACCCAAACCTTTGAGTAAGTCTACAGTACCATCCACCCCGAAATCTTTACAGCGTTCACCTGTATCCGCATTGACTGCGATTAAGCGACCATCAGGTGTGTTAGTATAAACACGACGCAAACATGAGGTATTGTTTGCCACAGCTTGAACAGGCGTAGCACCTGCCAAAGTTGGCTGAACCAATGCTTGGGTTGAATCAAAATAAGCCACACCACGGCAACGTTCCCACGCATCAGACTTAGAATTCACTTCAGCTTTCCAAAGTTGTTTTCCTGAATCTGCTTCTAAGGCAAAAATGTTATTGTGCGGTGTACATAAGTAGATCTTATTGCCGACTTGCAATGGGGTCATTTGATCTTCAGCACCATTGCCTGTACCTGTAGTAAAATCACCTGTACGGAAACGCCATGCTTCTTTTAACTGATGTACATTATCTCGAGTGATTTGATCCAATGCAGCGAAACGGCTTCCCCCTGCATCCTGCCCATAATGTTGCCAGTTGGTTTGTTTCATGTCTGTTTTAACAGGAACCAATGGCAATGCCTGCCCCGTTGCAGCAACCGTTGGATGTGGTTGGAACATCTGATAAAGTCCAATCAGCATCCCAACAACAGTCACAACACCCAAGCCATAAGCAGGTAGACTCATGCTCGGTTGAGCTTGATAACGGCGAATGGCTGGTAAACTAAACATCAATGCTGCAAATAAGCCTGCTGGAAACATCAGTCTTGAGAATAAAGGCCAAAACTCCCAACCTGCGTCAATCAAAGCCCAAATCAATGTACCGATAAAAACCAGACTAAATAAGCCGACACCGATCACTTTTTTCTTAAAAATGAAAATCGCAGAAGCTAAGGTGAGTACGCCAGAGATCACGAAATACCATGATCCCCCCAAGGTCACCAGTTTTATCCCACCCACTGTAAAAAACAGTCCTGTGAGTAATAAAGCCAATGCTAAAATAAAACACCATATTTTCAGTATAGTATGTGAGTTCGAAGATTCAGACATACGTCATACTCCTAGATTAGAAATTTACACGCATGCTTAAACCTGCAACCCATGCATCATCCACTTCTTTAACACCTGCGGGTTGATGAATATATTGTAGGTTTGGTCTGAGCATGACCGCTGGTGACCATTGGTAGGTATAGTTCAGTTCAATATTTAACTCATCACGTTGAACAGGAACATAGTCTGCTGCAAATGCATCGTATTCGTCATAACCACGACTATTATTCAGCGCAATTTGACGGTCTTTATAACGATCATTCACCACATAATTGGCAATACCAAAACCAATAGAATCATTTGGACGACCATCAAATGGTCCTTTGTACCAAAGCGCCAATTGTTGTGTGCTTTGGACTGCTGTGGTGGCTTTATCATTCACCACGACATTCACACTGGCATATAGACCATGTTTAGGATCATTGCCTTTTTGGCTCAATTGTTGTTGTGCATTCAACCAAAAACTGTGTTTACCGTCATGTACTTTACCCGTGGTTGCAATATCATTGGCTTCAGCTGTCGAATACAATGCACCGACTTTATATTCACCTGGCAAACCATCGAATGTCGCGAGTTTCGGTCGCCAAGCCAGTTCAACAGGAATTGTTGCACCTTTGACATTATTCATATCCAAATTAAAACCATCGCTATTTTTGGCGGTTTTAATATTGTCTGGATTGACTTCATAGACACCCACACCCAGTGTCCAATCTGGCGCAAATTGATATTTAACATTGGTTCCCCATAGCCCCACAGGTAAGTTGTACCAAATGGAGCCAATAGATTTTCCAAGCTGTCCGCCACATAGTAATAAATTCTGGAATTCACACTGTGAACCATTGAAGTCGTCAGACATGCCCATACGCCCAATCTTGAATTGAACTGTATTGTCAGCAAATCCTTTTTTGACCCATGCTTGAGTCAGACGCCAAATTTTACCTCGACCATAAATTTCTTGTGAATTTCCCAATGCACTCGAACGAGGATCTTTAATACGATCCAAAGTCAAAGCATTGCCATCACGCTTGGTGATTAAAATATTGGCGGTGGTATTGTCCCAACCTGCTATTTTCTCTAGATCAAAATTTGCACCTAACGCCAGTTGCGCTGCATTTTTAAAAGTATTGCTATCGTTATAACCGCCATCTAAATTGGTGGCTGCTTGACTCATAATAGAAGCAGTAAATTTATAACCTTGTTTTTCCAGTTGTTGACGCTCACCATTCCAATCACCCAATAACCACTGACGATCCTGTGACCACGGTTGATTCGCAAAGCTGTGTTGAACAGTACAAAGCGCAACAGTCAAGCAACTCAGTTTGATCAAAAATCTTTTTGAATTCATCTCAAGCTCCTGATTGTTATTTTAATTTCACAGCTGAACTGAGTTCAGAAGTTGCACCCAAACGATCTGTAATATTTGCGGTAACAGATGCGAATTTATTGGTCGGTTTCCATAAAAGCTTGGCTAGACCTTGTCCATTGGTCGCAGCAACAGCTGAACCTAAATAAAATTCTGCTTCATTTGAGCTCGCTGAAGTGTTTCCAAAGAACTCAATCTGATAACGTTGATTTGGTTGCCCCTTGACTTCAACCGTAACTTGACCTTTGGCATAGCTTAATTTAGGTGCTTGAATGCCTTGATTTGGTTGAGCATTACAACCTTGCTCATTCGGCTGTTGACAAGTTTTCTGTAAATTTGCTGGATCAATCTTGACACCATGACCACGTGAACCCACAAAGTGCGCATGTTCCAATCCCGGAATATCAAAGATAATCGCACCTACACGTTGATTAGGTACACAACTCCCCCCCGCTTCACAGCGCTTAATGTCTTGACCGTTATTCCAAATTTGGTTCTTGGTAAGCGTGATGTGTGCATTGGCATCTTTTTCAGAACGAATCGCAATACCAACACGGTTTCCATGGACTTTATTGCTGTCAAAAATATTGCCATCGCCTGTTAAGTTAAAACCATTCGAGTTATTGGTCAGTTCATTGTAGGCAATATAATTTCGCTTGCCCCAGTTGATCTGCAAGCCATCTGAATAGTTTTCAAACTTATTGCCCACCACGGCATTGTCATTGCCCCATAAAATCTCAATACCTTGCGATGGCTCTGGATTTGCAGATGTTGAAATAAAGTGATTATTTGCAACCAAGTTAAATGCTGCACCACGGGTTAATTCAAGCCCATCACCATTGTCTTGGAAATAATTATTCAGCACTTTATTGTTATTGGTGGTGGTTGCAGTAGGATTGCCCTTGCCATCATCTCCTGTCAACATCACGCCTGCACCACCATAGTTATGCATAATGCGGTTATTTTGAATCAGGTTATTACTGGCACGATTCATTAAAATACCAATACAGAAACGGCGAATTTCTACACCTTGAATAGTGACCCCGTTGATGTCACGCAAAACTAAGCCTGGTAAAGTTGTGGTACGCACATTGGTACCAAACTGCCCTTCAACCGCTCCCGGACAAGCTTCAACACCTGTCCCTTTAATATAATTTGAACCATCAATGGCGATAAATTCACCTGTTTTCGCCCATTGGGTTCCCGTAATTTTTACGGGTGCTTTAATCTCAGGTAAAGGACTATTCACCTTGATGGTATAAGGTGCTGTCCCAACCGCTTGAATCAAAATCTCACTGGCCTCAGTCGGTTTGGCATTTGCCTGTTCAATTGCCCAGCGCAATGAACCTTTTTCACTGTCATCCTGATAGCGGTCTACCACATAGCTTTCCGCCATTGCTAAACCAGAAACTGCAAGCCCTATCGCCAATGCGCTTAAACGTAAAGAAATCAATTTCATGTCTTAAAAGTCCTTTTAAATTATGGTGTAGGTTGAACAGTTTTCAATAACTGCTTCAATTGGGTTACATCAATTTGACCGGGTGCAGAAGCTTCACCGATCATGCCGAAGCTAAAGCTGCCGCCCATATTTGCCGTAGCAATTCGAGAAATAGTGCCCAACTTGCCCATCGACATGGTCAATAATGGCTTTTTGGATTGTTGACTCACTTTTAAAGTGGCATTCATTAAGGTGAATACATCTTGTTTGCTTTGTGGCATCACTGCGATTTTTAAAATATCTGCCCCAAGCTCATCCTGTTTAAGTAAACGTTGAATGATCTCATCTTCATTAGGTGTCTTTTTAAAATCGTGATTCGACATCACAATCAATACTTTTTTGGCATGTGCCAGTTTTACGATACTGTTTACGGCTTGTGGATCTCGGAACATCTCCACATCTAACATATCCATAAATGGCTGCTTTAAATAAGCTTGATAAATTTTTGCATAATCCGCATCAGTGATGGTCAACTGCCCACCTTCATTGTGTGTGCG
The DNA here is from genome assembly GCF_000368925.1 of Acinetobacter bereziniae LMG 1003 = CIP 70.12. Taxonomy (GTDB): domain Bacteria; phylum Pseudomonadota; class Gammaproteobacteria; order Pseudomonadales; family Moraxellaceae; genus Acinetobacter; species Acinetobacter bereziniae. Next base: position 1,013,216 of record NZ_KB849755.1, read on the forward strand.
AATGGTAGCAATCATCGGCTTGCTGCCTAAAATCTGTTTAAGTTGATGCCCCAAAGCAATCACTTGTTGTGTGTTGTTGGCAAAGTCGAGCAAGTCGATACGGAATTCCGCTAAATCTGCATCGGGATTACTTGCAATCACTTTGGCTTGCGCCAAGGCTTGTTCTTGAGTTTTGGCAGTAATCGGTACAATCGTTTTCACTGGAAGTTTTGCCAGTTCAGATAATTCAACACGCTGTACTGGAAGTGTTTGTGCTTGTGTCATTTGCAATGTAAAAATTGGGCTCAATGCCAGCATCACTGCTGCAATTTTTTTTAATTTCATTTTCCATCTTCCTTAATAGATGATCTGTAATAAATAATTCGAATATAGATACTGTTTTAATGTCCTATGCTTTAAACCAATGTACTTAAATCGCATTCATCCTCCCTTTTTACGGGGAGGAAAATCATAAATTGATCAAACTCCATGATGATCAAAGTAAGATTTGACAAAATACTTAGATATCAAAAAATACCGTTTCATCTTCACCTTGAATACGAATATCAAAGCGATAGACGATTTCGCCATCAACTTCCGTACGTTTGGCAATAAGAGTCTGACGACGAGTCGCCCATTCAATACTGTTTAAAACTGGATCATTGGCATTGGCATCTACTTCATCCTCAAAATAAATACGGGTATGTAGTCCAATGTTGATGCCACGTGCAAACAGCACCACGGCAATATGAGGTGCTTGAATCGAACCTTTACGTCCAGCTACAGCACCGGGTTTTACAGTTTCAAAATGCCAAAAACCTGTTTCAAAATTCGCCCCTGTACGCCCCCAGCCTTGAAAATGTGGATCTACAGTTTTGCCTTGGGTATCTGCCTGACTTGGATAAACACCATTGCTATCTGCTTGCCAGATTTCCAGTAACACATCTCTTAATGGCAAACCCAGTCCGTCAAAAACTTGACCTTCCAGGCGAATACGTTGCCCTTGAGTTTTGTCATTGGTCAATTGGTGATTAAAGTTGTGTTCAAACACTTCAATATTGGCTTGTTGAGGCAATAAGCCAATATGAACATAAGGACCACCTGTTTGAGATGGGGTCTCTTTCAGTTCTTGAAAATTCCATGCGTTCATCGTATACACCCTTAAGTCAAATCATTTTCAAAATAAGTCGCACGACGACCACGAAGATGAATATCAAAGCGGTAACAACGGCTATCCGCTTCAATAAAGTTGTTTTTATCTTCGAGTGCGATCAGGGCACGACGCTGATCTTCAGAAGGAATCGTTTTTAAAATTGGGCAGCTATCAATCAGCGTATCGCCTTCAAAATAGAACTGCGAAATTAAGCGCTGTGCCCAACCATCTGCAATCAATGAAAAATGGATGTGCGCTGGACGCCATTCATTGATACGGTTACGCCACGGATAAGGACCCGGTTTAATGGTACGAAAAATGAAGAATCCATTTTCATCAGTTAAAGTACGACCACAGCCACCAAAGTTTGGATCCATCGCGCCGATAAACTTATCATTTGGATGACGATAACGCCCTGAAGCATTGGCTTGCCAAACTTCTAACAAGGCATTTTTGACTGGACGACCAAACTGATCACGAACATAACCATGGACAATAATACGTTCACCGACTGGTAAACCGTCTTTGGCATAGTTCAAAATCAAATCATTATCTTTCGCACCAAAAAGATTGGGGGAAAAATGCGGTGAGGTCACTTCTGTCAAGGTTTCATTAATCGAAATCAATGCATTTTTTGGCGAGCGTAATACACTGGTTTTATAGCCCGGTGTATATGCTGGCGGATGATCATCGGTGTTACGTTGTGGATATGCACCCAATGTATGACTTAACATGCTGGTCTCCTTAATCTTGTAGTGGTGTCGCAATAGGCTGCACTTCGATACCCAGCTCTTTAAAAACGTCTTCAGCCATATGCATTGCTGCATTTGCTGCTGGCAAACCTGCATATAATGAACTATGCAAAATCAATTCTTTAAGTTCATCCTTGGTCACACCATTGTTAAAACAAGCACGTAAATGCATTCTGAGTTCATCCTCTCGTCCCAATGCCAATAAAATCGCAATGGTCACTAAACTACGTGTATGACGTGGTAGACCTTCACGAGACCATACTTCACCCCATGCAAATCGACTGATAAAATTCTGGAAGTCTTGATTAAAATCATTTAGGTTCGCTAAAGAGCGGCCGACATGTTGTTCACCAAGTACTTCGGTACGGACTTTAAGCCCTTGTTGATAGCGTTGATCATCATTCATTGACGTTATTCCTCATCTAGAAAAATGAGCATTAGGTTGCATCGGTATGAGCAACCAAAGATTTAACAAAAATAGCGATGGCTGCTGCGGTTGCTGGAATCATGAGCAAACTGAGAATAGCGGTAAAAGACCAATCATTGCCCAATAAAACAGCCCCGATCCATGCACCAAACACAGCACCAAATCGTCCAATACCCGTCATCCAAGCAACCCCTGTTGCACGGCATTGCGTTGGGTAAAAACGAGCACTTAAAGCAGGCATAGAAGATTGCGCACCATTGATGGCTATCCCGGCACATAACACCAATAGTGCCAATAAAGTTGGATTGCTTAGGCTTTGCCCCACAGCGACTGCAAACAAACCTGCGATAAAATAGAAAGCGGAAATAATGCGATTTGGGTTAAAGCGATCCATCGCCCAACCAATAAATAAGGCACTCATCACACCACCGAACTGGAATAAACCACCGATAAATGCAGCTCGTTCCATGGTCGCGCCCGTTTCACGCATCAAGGTCGGTAACCAGCTGGTCAGCAAATAAATCACCACCAAGCCCATAAAATAGGTCGACCAAAGTAAGAGCGTGCCTTTGGCATATTGTTTTGAAAACAACATACCGAATACATTTTTCTTTTCTGCAACAGCAGACTGCTCTTCTGGAATATGAAAGGTTTGCGCAGTTTTTACCTGCTGTGGTGCAATATGGTTTAAAATTTTGCGAACCTTCTCTGTTGATTGTCCTTTGACAATCAAGAAGCGATAAGATTCTGGCAACACGAAAATGACCAATACCATAAGTATCAGTGGTGCGATTCCGCCCAGTAAAAATAGACTGTGCCAACCAAAGGTCGGGATTAACCAACTACTGATAAATCCACCAATCGCCATCCCCAAGTTATAACCGCAGAACATGCAGGTCACGAGCAATGAGCGAATGCGTTGTGGACAATATTCTGAGAACAAGGTAGTGGCATTTGGCATCGCCGCACCTAAACCAATACCTGTTAAAAAGCGTAATATCACAAGGCTGTTTAAGTCTTGTGCATAAGCAGATGCCAGTGTAAAACCACCAAAAATCAGCATCGAAATAGTCAAAACAATCTTGCGACCAAAGCGATCTGCTGTAGGACCTGAAACCAATGCACCGATGATCATTCCACCCAGTGCTGCACTCATGACAGGTCCAAGTTGGGAACGATCAATGCCCCAATCTTGCGCCAAAGCAGGTGCAATAAAGCCCATTGCAGCAGTATCAATACCATCGACAAATACGATGAGAAAACAAATAATTGCAATCATCCACTGATATTTACTGACAGGTGCATCATTGATCAGCGCCTGCGCATCCATACTCTTGTTTGGGGCAGCAAATTCCTGTGCCATAGTTGCCTCCTTGTAGGCGAATTCCTTTCTAACCCTTGCGGTTATATGCTTTGAATAAACTTAGACAGCGCCTGATTGAACACTTGAGGCTGTTCAATATTGGATAAATGGGAAGCTGCCAAGATTTCAAGCTGACTGTTTTGAACAAGTTGATGCATAAATTCTGCATCTTGAACTGTGGTGACAGGGTCATACTGCCCCGCAATAATCAATGTGGGTATTTGGATTTGATTTAGCTGATCGCGAACATCTGCATCTGCCAAAGCTCTACAGGCATTGGCATAACCTTGTGATGTTGTCATTGCTAAACTTTGAATGGTTTTTTGTGCCAATACATCATGGGCATAATCAAAATGCTCACTAAACCAACGGGTATGTGTCGTTTTTACGATTTCAGCTAAACCATGTTGCTCCACATTCTCCGCTCGACTGTTCCACGCTTCAGCAGTGCCAATTTTTGCGGCTGAATTTGCTACGGTAATACTATGAAAACGTTCAGCATAGTTGATCGCCAAAGCAAGCGCAGTAATTCCACCCATGGAAATACCACAGAAATGTGCTTTGGTAATGTTTAAAGCATCAAGGATATCCACTGCATCTTCAGCTAGATTTTGCAAGGTTGTGTGGGCAACCACCTCACTCTCACCATGACCACGTGTGTCATAAGTAATAATTTGATAATGCTCTGCTAATACAGCAACCTGTGCTTGCCACATCCCATGATCAGTTCCCAAAGAGTTGGAAAACATAATCACTGGAGCATCTTTCAAACCCTGTACTTGCACAGCAAGTTGGTGTCCTTGACGGTTATTGATCATCATGATCTTTGATCCTCTTGTGCGGCTTGCAGTACTGCATCAATTTGAGCCTGAATATTGCCCAAGTAAGATGTCGGGTTAAACAATGCTTGCAACGCCTGCTCATTGAAGTAGGTATTGACTTGATCCATCTCGGCTAATACCGTTTTTAAATGTTTCTGTTCAGCTACTGCTTGTTGACATGCTTGTTCAACCAAATGATGCGCATTTAAACGCCCAATTTTTACTGCAAGTGCCATCATGACTGCTTCTGCCATGACTAAACCTTGAGTACACTCAAGATTACGTTGCATGGCGACTGCATTTACTTGTATATGTGCCAATACATCATGTGTCCGTTCTAAAGCACCTGCACATAATTGAAAAATTTCAGGAATTGCCAACCATTCAGCATGCCAAGCCCCTAAAGCACGTTCATGCTCTTGCACCATACTTTGGTAAACGCTTGCCATCAAAGCAGGAACACGATTGGCTGCTGCAAGGATTGAAGCTGCTGCAACAGGATTACGTTTATGAGGCATCGTGGATGAACCACCGCGACCTTTTGCAGTGGGTTCAAAGACTTCGGCGATTTCAGTCTGCATCAGCAATGACCAATCTTTTGCCATTTTGCCGACATTACCAACAATCAAAGCTAAAGCGCTGGCGATCTCAACCATGCGATCTCGCTCACCATGCCATGTACATGTGGGTGCAGTTAAATTGAGTGTGTTTGCATAAGCTGCAACCACAGCGGAACCTTGATCTTGCAAAGAAGCCAACGAACCTACAGCACCTCCCAGTTGGGCGGTTAAAACTCGTTGTTGCATACGATTAAGACGTTCAAGATCACGTTGCAAAGCAGCCGCCCAACGTGCAAACTTATGTCCAAGCGTGATCGGTAAAGCCTGTTGTAACCATGTACGCCCAATCATGACTTGATCACGGTATTGTTGTGCTTGCTTTAAGCAGACCTGATACGTCTGTTGCAATTGTTGCTCAATCAAGATCAATGCATCTCGACACTGCAAAATGGTTGCTGTATCAATAATATCTTGACTGGTTGCACCCCAATGTACATAACGAGCGGCATCTTCATCTTGCTGTTTAACTAAGGCTGTAAATTGCTTCACAAAAGGAATCGCAATATTTCCAGCCAAACCAGCTGCAACAGCCAATGCATTGATATCTATGTGCATTAAAGCTTCTTGCCCAACACGTTCAATAACGGTAGCCGCTGATTCTGGAATCACATTAACCTGTGCCTGCGCTTTTGCCAAAGCGACTTCGGCTTGAATCATATAACCCAATAAAGCTTGATCACTAAAGATCGCAGTGACATCAGGTTGATAAAATAAGCTGGCGTATAACTGGCTCATCACAGACCTCACTCGACGCGTTGAATAATCATGGCGATGCCTTGACCCACACCGATGCACATTGAACACAAGGCATATTGCCCTTGAATCTGTTCAAGTTGGTTGAGGGCGGTTGTCACCAAACGGGCACCTGATGCACCCAATGGATGCCCCAAAGCAATCGCACCACCATTCGGATTGACCCGTGCATCATCATCTGCCAAGCCTAAATCACGAGTCACTGCCAAAGCTTGGGCAGCAAAGGCTTCATTCAGCTCAATCACATCCATCTGCGCTAAACTCAGATGTGCCTGTTGAAGTAATTTCTTGATCGCTGGTGCAGGTGCAAAACCCATGATTCGAGGTTCTATTCCCACGGTTGTTGCTGCAATGATTTTGGCACGTGGTTTTAATTGATACTGTGTAACGGCTTGATCTGATGCAATCAGTAAAGCGGCTGCACCGTCGTTAATTCCTGAAGCATTACCCGCAGTTACCGTACCTTCTGCTTTCACCACACCTTTTAATTTTTGCAAGGCTTGCAATGTGGTTGACGCTCGTGGATGCTCATCTTGATCCACCAGCAAATCATCACCTTTACGCTGAGGAATGGTCACAGCAACAATTTCTTGTTTAAAAAAGCCCTGTGCCTGTGCTGCTGCTGTACGTTGCTGGCTGTTCAATGCAAACTGATCTTGATCAGCACGGTTGATGTTGAATTGCTCAGCCACATTTTCAGCCGTTTGTGGCATGGTTTCTACACCATACATGTCTTTTAGCTTTGGATTGATAAAGCGCCAACCCATGGTGGTGTCTTCAATCTTTTGGCTACGCCCAAAAGCACTGTCGGATTTGCCCATCACATAGGGTGCTCGACTCATGCTTTCCACACCACCTGCAATGATCAGATCGGCTTCCTCGGCTTTAATCGCCCGTGCTGCCATCGCAATCGCATCCAGTGAAGAACCACATAAACGATTGACCGTAGTTGCAGGCACTTCGACAGACAGCCCTGCCAATAATGCAGACATACGACCCACATTTCGGTTGTCTTCACCTGCCTGATTGGCACAGCCATAAATCACATCATCGACTTGTTGCCAATCCACGCTAGGGTTGCGTTGCATTAAGGCTTGAATCGGCACAGCACCTAAATCATCCGCTCTTACAGCTGCAAGTCCACCGGCATAACGACCAAATGGAGTTCGAATGGCATCAATGATATAAGCATTTTTCATGTGTTTTTCCTTAAATAATCTCTCTTAAGAAGCAGTGCTTCTCACCTTTAAAAAAAAGGGTTAGAGGAGATTTATTATCCTTGTGTTGCATCAAGCAATTGAGCACCCGTCATCGACTGCAATTCTTCAAAGCTGAGACCCGCTACTCTTTCAATCACTTTTAAACCGTCTGGAGTCACATCAATCACACACAGATCGGTATAGATCCGGTCGACACATTTTTTGCCAGTCACAGGATAGGTCAGCTCAGCCACGATTTTGGGTTCGCCTTGTTTGGTGACATGGTCAGTGGTGATAAAGACTTTTTTGGCACCGACTGCCAAATCCATCGCACCACCCACCGCAGGAATCGCATCAGGAGCGCCTGTATGCCAGTTGGCAAGATCACCATTTTCAGCAATTTGGAAGGCACCCAATACTGCAATATCCAAGTGCCCACCACGCATCATGGCAAAAGAATCGCCGTGATGGAAAAAGCTTCCGCCTGTGAGCATGGTGACAAACTCTTTGCCTGCATTAATCAGTTCAGGGTCTTCTTCGCCTTTGGCAGGGGGTGGACCAAACGCCAACAAACCATTTTCAGAATGTAGGAATACATCTTTGTCTGAAGGAAGATATTTCGAGATTTTGGTCGGTAAACCAATACCTAAATTCACATAAGCACCATCGGGAATGTCTTGTGCAACACGTTCTGCAATTTGATCACGGCTTAGTTTTTGGTAACTCATTGTGCTTCTCCCTGTCCTGCATTGACAGCAACCACATGCTGTACAAAAATCCCGGGTGTAATGATATGTTCAGGATCAAGTTGACCGAGTTCTGCGATTTCAGAAACCTGTGCAATGGTGACATCCGCCGCCATCGCCATAATCGGTCCAAAGTTTCGTGCAGATTTACGATAGACCAGATTGCCCCAACGATCGCCTTGATGGGCTTTGATCAAAGCAAAATCAGCTTTGATCGGATACTCAAGCACATAGTCTTTTCCGTCGATATGACGGGTTTCTTTTCCTTCGGCAAGCAATGTACCAAAACCTGTTGGTGTGAATACTGCCCCTAAACCCATCCCCGCTGCTTGAATACGACATGCCAAGTTTCCTTGAGGAACAAGTTCTAATTCAATCTTGCCTGCATGATAGAGTTCATCAAATACCCATGAATCAGACTGGCGTGGGAATGAACAGATGATCTTACGTACAGCCCCTGATTTGAGGAGTTTTGCCAAACCATAATCGCCATTGCCTGCATTGTTGTTGACAATGGCCAAGTCTTTGACGCCAAGCTCAATCAATCCATCAATTAGCTCTGCGGGTTGTCCTGCCGTTCCAAAGCCGCCAATCATAATGGTTGAACCATCCTTGATTTGTGACAAAACCTCTGTCAATGAGCCGGCACGCTTATCAATCATCTGACTACTTCCTGTACTGTGTAGCACTCAACTTTTCATCCTAAAAGTCGATAAAACCAAGTTGAGTGTTTTGTTCGGATTTCTTATCTTTATTCTTGATAAATTCTGAACAGACTTCTATCTTCTAAAAGCTATTTTGTGCGATTATTATTTTTAATGTTCGATCATCGAACATTATCCAACTAAATTAGTCGTGTTTCGATTAGAATAATTATTCATCAAAGGATTTTGTAGGAATGCTCTAAATTATGGAAAATGATAAAAATAAAAATCGTCGCTTGATTCATCACCGTGAAAATAAGAAAGTGATTCGACATGAAGACTTTATCGCAGGTATTGCCAAAGGCTTGGCGATTTTAGATTGCTTCGGTCCTGAACGTCATCGTTTAAATATGAGTACAGCCGCAGAGAAAGCAGGCATGACCCGTGCTGCTGCACGTCGTCATTTACTGACTTTAGAATACTTGGGGTATTTGGACTTTGATGGTCATTATTATTATTTAACCCCCAAAATTTTAAAGTTCTCAGGTGCGTATCTGGATGGTTCTCCCTTACCTAAAATTTGTCAGCCTTTATTAAACTTACTCACCAATCAAACATCACTGATTTATTCAGTCATGGTGCTGGATGGTTATGAAGCCATTACTATTGCACGTAGTGCAGCGCATCAACAAACTGATCGTGTTAATCCTTATGGTTTGCATTTGGGTAACCGACTCCCCGCTCATGCCACATCCGCAGGCAAAATTTTGTTGGCACATCTAAATAAAGATGAGCAAAAAGAGTGGTTAGAAAAATATCCTTTGAAGCGATTGACTAAATATACCCATACAGACAGTGAAGTGTTTTTGGCATTGTTGCATGAGATTAAGGAACAAGATTGGTGCTACTCGTGTGAAGAACATGAGTTAGGTGTACATGCAGTTGCTGTACCGATCTATGATGCCAATGCCGATGTAGTTGCAGCTTTAAATATTGTGTCTCCAACGATCCGTACGACTCAAGATTATTTAATTACGCATATTTTGCCGTTGTTACAGGAAACAGCTCGCGACTTGAGACAAGTGGTTTAGGTGGGAAAATGACTGATATTCATTTTTTAAATTCATTATTTCCACCTGTTCTGTACGAATAGCCTAATTGCCATATTTGATCTAATCGAGCTGCCATAACTCTAATTAATTTATTTTTAATAATAACAAATATTTAAATAAAAACTATTGTTGTAAAACCATGAATCATTCAAGCTTAGGTTTCCAATAGTTTGCCTTCTCTGGATTATATTTTGGATTATTTTCATCAGAGTAAATATTTAACAATAACTCTACTGCTGGTTTATTCCCATTGCTTGCAGCCATCTCTGCATACTTAATAGATTTATCATAATTTTGTACAACGCCACCACCACTATAGTATTTCAATGCTGCATTATATTGGGCTTCTATGTTTCCATTTTTAGCTGCTTTTTCAAACCATATCAGTGCTTGAATAGGGTCTCGATCAACTCCCTCACCTTTCTCATATGATATTCCAATATCATTTTGTGACTCCACATCTCCTTGTTCTGCTGCTTTCATAGACCATTTAAAAGATTCACTTAGATTTTTAGTTACTCCATCTCCTCTATATAACTGTGAAGCAACTATAGTTTGAGACTGTAAAAGACCAAGCTGGGCAGACTGAATGAAATATTTAAATGCTTTACTTCTGTCTTCCTTAACACCAACCCCCTTATAATAAGCTAAACCAAGATTATGTATAGCTGAGGGATTCCCTTTTTTTGCACCAGTTTCAAACCATTCTAAAGCCTTTCTATCATCCTTTTTTATATAGTTATTACCATTTCGATAAATTAACCCTAATTATAATATTGCATTAGAAGATCCTAATTTTGCAGCTTGTTCAAATAGTTCAAATGCCCTTTTTTGATTAACTTCAGCTCCCTCTCCTGTGGCATACATTGAACCTAAAACAAATATTGCTTCTGGATCATTTTCTTTCGCTGCACTTTCTAAATCAGCTTTAGACGTATAAGTTGTAAGATCCTTATAATCTTTTGTTAAATTTTCTGTTTTATTATTCCGACTACCTTCTGTGCATGCAGAAGTCAAATAAATAATTATAAAAAATATAATATTTTTAACATTCATATTTCTAACTACTTTACTACAAGGTTAAATAAAAGCTTAAATTTTATAAAATCATGATTCATTCAAGTTTTGATTTCCAATAGTTTGCTTTTTCTGTATTATAATTCGGATTTTTTGTATTTGAATAGATATCAATTAATAATGCCATAGCAGCTTTATTATTAGAAGTTGCCGCTTTTTCAGCATATTCAATTGCCTTACTAAAATCTTGATTGGTACCATTTCCTGAAAAATACTTAAGAGCGGTATTATACTGAGCTTCAACATTACCATTGTTCGCTGATTTTATAAACCAATTCAGAGACTTAATAGGATCTCTTTCAACTCCCTCACCTTTCTCATAGTTGAGGGCAACATTATTTTGAGATTTTATATCTCCTTGCTCTGCTGCTTTCATAGACCAATAAAAAGACTGGCTTAAATCTTTTGTTATTCCCGTACCTGTATATAATTGATAAGCAACTATTATTTGTGATTGTAAAAAACCTAACTCTGCTGCTTTATGGAAATATTCGTAAGCTTGACTTTTATTTTGAGCAACGCCGACACCATCATAATATGCTACTCCCATGTTATGTAGGGCAGCTGCATTATTCTTCTCAGCTGCTTTTTTATACCAATATAAAGCCTTTTTATTATCAATTTCTTTTAAGTAGTTTGACCCATCATTATATATCAAACCAAGTTGAAACATTGCCTCATCGTTTCCTAAGTTTGCAGCTTGTTCAAATAATTCAAATGCCTTTTTTGGATTAAGATCAACTCCCTCTCCAGTGGCATACATTGAACCTAAAACAAATATTGCATTAGGATCATTTGTTTTCACTGCATTCTCTAAATCAGTTTTGGATGTGTAAGTTGTATGATCTTTATTATCTTTTGTTAAATTGTCTCTTTTATTGCTTTGACTACCTTCAGTACATCCCGAAGCTAGTAAAACCGTCATTAAGCATAAAATATGAAGTTTCATCTAATTAGCACCTAAATTTACAATTGAAATTATTCAATTAATCCTTTGAAAGATTATCTTTTATAAATATCGAACCGATCAATACAACCTATTCCTTAATACACAATTGATAAGCTTTTTTTGAATGCATTACAAATTCACTATATTTTGGGTTTGCTTCATCTAATACCTCTGGATCTTTATAAAAATCTGTTTTTAAATTTTCTACTAAATAATCAAAATAAAACTTAAAAGTATTCGCATAAAATTCTTAGCTTTTATTTTTTCCTCCATTTAAAAAATCAACCATCGATAAAAAAATAAAACAAACAAAGCCTATAAATTGCGTAACAATAAAAAAAAGAATTTGTTTACTGTATTCCATGACTTTATGATTTTTGATATACCCCAATATATTTCCTAAAACATATCCAATTAAACCTATTGTTATCCCTTTAAAAAAATTTATCAGATACGGATGATCTTCTGCTTTAAATTTTGAAATAAAAATACTAATTATAACCTCTGCGATTAATTCTATTATTTCAGACTCTTACATCAGGTTTGGCATTATTTTGTTTTTTCCCATTATATTGACATTCCTTCTTCCCACCACTAATATCATAACTTAATGCAACATTTAGCTTATAGCTAAATATATAAAGTTTGCTACACTATAAAAAAAACCTTACTGACTGCTGTTATGCCTAAGCCATACTCCAATGATCTTCGATACAAAGCTCTAGACTACTACAAAGAATGCCAGAATAAGTCTAAAACATGTACTGTTTTTAAGATTGCAAGAACGACTTTAGATCTCTGGATTCAGCTCGAACATCTCCAAGGAAATGCGAATAGACCACATCCCGAAAAAGCAGGTCGACCCTATAAAATTAAAGACCTAAAGGCTTTCAAAATCTTTGTTGAAACAACATCATTTTCACAGGCTAAAGATCTGGTGCCATTATTTGAGCAAAGATTTGGTTATTCCGTCAGCTATGCCAATATCTTATTTGCTTTAAAAAAGCTGGGGTGGAGTTATAAAAAAAGAGTTTTCTCTACAGACAAGCCTGCAAAATAGGACGAGCAGTATTCCAATGGTTCCTACCACAATGGAAACAGCAATATGGTGAAGAGTATATTTTATACATTGATGAATCAGGTATAAATACCAATGAGGTTGCTGAATATGGTTGGTCTGAGAAAGGAAAACGTTGTCGTGCATTAAGAACAGGTGGGCATGGAAGTAGACTAAATATAATCAGTGCTGTTCGATCAAGTGCAACGTTTAAATTCATTGCTCCCCTAATTTTTAAGGGCTCATGTGATCGCAATACTTTTACTGGCTGGCTTGAATATTTACTTAAAGATCTAACAAGAGATAAAAATGGTCAGCCTCAAAAATATTTACTAATTTTAGATAATGCTTCTATTCACAAAGGTCGAAAAATTGAGGAATTGGCTCGCCAGTACAATGCTAGGCTGATGTATTTGCCTGCTTATAGTCCAGACCTCAATCCAATTGAAAAAGCTTGGTCTATACTAAAAAGAAAAGTCAGACATATTGTTAGCCAACAACAGAAAACTATTCTTGAGGCTTTAGATATTGGGTTTAATCAAATGTAGCATAGTTTATTTAACTAGCTATATTGTAACTTTGATAAGTAAAATAACCTAAGTTTACTCCATCTAATTTAATATCATTAGTTGGAAAAGTAACACCTAATTCATTGTTATTTTCATCACAATAATATTCACCATAATTATTTTTTTCCACCAATCTCCATCCTTTTTCATATAATTTAGGTTTAACAATATTAATATAATTTTCCATATTAAAATTCCCCACTCTTTCTTCGAAGTAGTATGTTCTTAAATTTCTTACAAAGAATTTTTCAAATAAAAAAATCATAGATTTCAAAAATATACTCCATATTTATAAAATAGTTGGACTCTTCAGGAGTAACATTTCTTTCTATTTGCCGTAAATTCATTCCATATTCAATATTTTTTTGATCAATACAACCAGAAAGTAATAACATTAAAGAAAAAAATATACTTAGAATAGTTTTCATCTACAATCCTCCAAATGAGTACATTAAACCTTTAGCATAAGGCTCGGTATCTTTAGTATTACCTATTTTCTTATTCTTAGACTCATCAATAATTAGAACACCTAAACAACTAGGTTTTCAACAATATTTAAAATTAATTTTAAAATATTTATATAAAGCCATTTTAACTATTTCCGTGAAATTCTATCTATAAACTCTACAATTTTACCCCAAATCAAAATAAATATTGACGTAATAAATCCAATTAAAATTCCGTTTAATAAATTAAAAACAATATCACCAACTCCAAAGTCATCAATTTTTAAATAAGCATAAAGAGTGCTAACAAAAAAAATAAAAATTCCAAGAATTATTGAACGGATAAAAAAATACAAAACTGGATGATTATTACATCTAAAATGACTTCCAAAAAATTCAGATATACTATTTATCAACAAATAGAGCATAATTAATTTCGGTTTCTTTTTCAGCTAATTTTATGAGTTTAAATCTAACCATTTACATCCCATAAAGAATAAAGAAGCTAACAAACCAATTCCTAATGATGCGAAAAAAGATAATATTATTTTTTCTACATCCATTAAATCATTATTAAAAAAATCAATCAGCATATATAAAAAAAAGGCAGAAACACCTAAAACTATCCCTTTAAAAAAACTTATTAAATATGGATATTTTTCACTTTCATAATTAGAAACAAAGAAAGAAATGATTACTTCAGCAATAATTGTCAGCATTCTATTTTTTCGCCTCTTTTGCTTTCTGATCCGAAATAATTTTATTTGCCGTTCTAGAGGATGTTTGTTGCATAAGAAATTGATTACCAAAAATAACTATTCCAGCTATATTTTTATCCATTATATTTTTAGGTAATGATAAGCCACCAACATGATTAACTCCTGCTGCTTTAGCCATCGTTCCTCCCCATGCCCCAAAGACAGCTCCGGAAGCTCCTGCAACTGCAGTTCTCGAACCATCCCATTGTACACACTTACATTTAATCATATCTATAGTTTGGAAGGTAGAGTCCACAACCATACTACCACCTGATGTCTTTATAACAGCTTGATTTACTGGATTTGCCCAAATATTTTTTGCATTTTGAACGGAAGCTTTTCCTAAATTAGGTAATTTTTTTACTCCTTCTCGACCAACCTGTAGTAACACTGGTGCAGCCTCACCAGCACCAGCACCAGCACCAGCACCAGCACCAGCACCAGCACCAGCACCAGCACCAGCACCAGCACCAGCACCAGCAATAACATAAGGTGCATATCCAGCAACGGCAACCGCCTGCAAATTATTATTTCGTATTGCTCCTAATTGACGCAAAGTGTTGGCATCATTAGAATTTCTAGCTAAACCAGACATAGTATTAGGTAATAACGCACCCAATATGCCAGTACTTGGTCTATTCTGTTGTTCATACCTAGCGTCATTTATTTTTACAACTTCTCTAGCAGCTTTTAATTTTGCTAATGCTTTTGCATCATCAGCTTTTTCTTTAGCATAATGAGCATTGGCAATCTTACTATAACGATCATAATCAGATGCGTTTTTGTCTTTATCTCCCATTAACCCCATCGGATCAATCCACTGATTTGGATCACTTACATAAACCGAGTTATTTAACCCACCAAACAGCCCAATCGGGTCTTTACTCACATACCTTGCACTATACGGCTCGTAATAACGATAACGGTTATAGTGCAAACCTGTTTCTTTATCGTAATACTGCCCTTGGAATCTTAGATTACTTTGCTCAAGTGGATTGGATTCATTTGCGGTTTTGATTTCTTGTGTTGTTCCCCATGTGTCCTGTTTAATTTCCCAAATACATTCGCCTAACTCATTGCTTAAGGTTTGTGGTGTACCGACTTGGTCACAGTGATAAAACGCAACTCGTTCTAATTCAGCTTTGTTCTTTCTGGTGTCTGTTTTCCACACTGGGTCTTTATAAATCGAATAAGGGACATCTTGGAATTGACGATAATCAGGTGTTTCTATCAGTTCAATAAAACGGGTATAGCCTGTTTGTAATAACGGTACAAAGCTATCTGGTTCATAAACATAGTGTTTGGTGTAGTTTTGTTTGTTGAGTTGATTGGAGTTAGTTTTGTATGACTCCCAGATCATCAAATCACCATCCCAACCAAATAAAGTAAGTTCTGAGCTATGTGCTGTTTTGGCGTCATTGAGGCTGTGTTTGTATAATCGACGACCAAATACATCATAACCATAGCTTGTAATTTGACCATTGTGATCGCTTTGTATCAGACGATTAAGGTTATCCCAAGTCAGTTTTAAGGTCTGACCTGATTGACTGGTTTCAATCACATTGCCTTGCGTATCATATTTGTAGTGCTTGCCTTGATATTGGGTGATCAGGTTATTTTTGACTTGTGATGTTTGTGTCGCAATCGGGTCGATCAAGTTCCCCGCAGGATCAAAACTAAAGCTTTCAGAACTATACGGATTTTGTGCTTTAATTAAGCGCCCAATTAGGTCGTATTGATAGCTTAATTTACCTAATCGGCTGTCATCCACCTGAGTCAGTAGGTAGTTGTTATCGTAGTGGTAATGTCGTTCTGCTTGATGTTTTGCTTGTTGTAATTGATCGAGTGTTTCTTGTTCATGTCGAATGATTTGTGAACTGAGTAAGCCCACATCATTATAGTTTTTGTTTTGCACCAAGCCATTGGCAAGCAGGCGTGTGGTTTCTCGGTGTAAATCATCTCGTTGGAATGCCACCATGTCTTGTTGGCTAAAAGCAATGCCATAAATATGCCCTGAGCCATAGCTGAGATTGGCTTGGACTTGTCCATCGGGTCGGATGGTTTTGGGCAAAGTCATTACTATTCTTTTGTTTATGTTAATTTTATGTTCAATATAAGGAAATATAAGTCTCTTTATAGTAAATTATCAAATTATTTATGTTTGAGATAAAAATATGTTATCAAAAAAAATTTTTTTAACAATTTGCTTACTTAGTGTTTTAAATTCAGGCTGTGCTAAATCAAATGATGATAACCACAATAATCAACAATATAGCTCTAATAGTTCCGCTATTGATATAAATGAGATTAAATCTAAAGCTGAACAAGGAGATCCAGAAGCTCAATATAATATGGGAGTTTTGTTCACAGATGGTTATAAAGACCTAAAACCCAATATTATAGAAGCATTTAAATGGTATAAATTATCGGCTGATAAAGGATATGCAAAAGCTAAATATAATTTAGCTATTCTTCTAAGTAGTGATTCAGGTATTAAAAATGATTATGCTCAAGCAAAAAAGTTATTTGAAGATGCTGCTGCTTTAGGCGATATACCATCATTAAATGAGCTTGGTAATTTTTATAAAGATGGAATAGGTGTACAAGAAAATTACGCTCAAGCATCTGAATATTATTTAAAAGCAGCTAATGCTGGGTATTCTGCTGCTGAAAATAATATAGGTAATATGTATCTACATGGGCATGGAGTGTCACAAGATAAACTAAAAGCATCTCAATGGTATATAAAAGCTGCTGAACAAGGTGAGGTTGATGCTCAATATAATTTAGGGCTTATGTATTTTTTAGGTGATGGCATAAAGCAAGATTATTCACAAGCTTATAAATGGTTTTTAGAAGCTGCAAATCAAGGAGATCACAACGCACAATACCATCTAGGGAAAATGTACCTAGATGGCTTAGGTGTTGATAAAAATCTTTCCAATTCAATTTCATGGTTTGAAAAATCTGCTAAATCAGGAAATTCGTACGCAGCTCATGAATTATCTGAAATAAATAAGTAATTTTTTCATGGTTTTCCTTAGTATGTTGAAGGAAAACCATGTGCCCCCAAATCCCAAGTATGACCTGTTCCATGTGTAATAGATGGGCCATTTGGATTCCCGACCATTTCCTTCCCTTGACTAATTGAAATACCTTGTGTACGACTGCGCCCTACTGCTTTGTCTTTATATACGTAAGGATTAAATTTATCTGTATGAGCACCTGCACAATATTTTGCTTTTCCTGTTCCTGCACATGATTGAACATAGGGTCTATTTACTTGACGCTCACCATATTTATATTTCCATTTCTCATCTCGTTTAAAAACACCATATTCATATTCTAAACCAAGTTTTCTTTCCATTGTTAATGTAGAAACCCCATTGCCTTTATAAGTTGCATATATACCAACTCCAACTCCAACAGTAGTAGAACCTCCAACAGATTTTCCTTTTGCATATTTTTCAAGTTGAGCGGCAACAATCTTATCCATTGGTATACTATTGTCTGGCAAATGTGGTGCTGATTTATTATATATTTCTATAGCTGCATTTGTTCCAGCCCTTTCTGATGCAAGACCTAAAGGATCACACCATTGTATTGGGTTAAGAACATAATCTTTTAAATTAAGTCCCCCCAACAGCCCAATCGGGTCTTTACTCACATACCTTGCACTATACGGCTCGTAATAACGATAACGATTATAGTGTAAACCTGTTTCTTTATCGTAATATTGCCCCTGAAAACGGATATTACTATGTCCAAATGGATTGTCTTGTTCGATTGCCTTAATTTCTAAAGCTGCTCCCCATGTATCCTGTTTAATTTCCCAAATACACTCACCTAACTCATTGCTTAAGGTTTGCGGAGTACCGACTTGATCGCAGTGATAAAACGCAACACGTTCCAATTCAGCTTTGTTCTTTTGGGTGTCTGTTTTCCACACTGGATCTTTATAAATCGAATAAGGGACATCTTGGAATTGACGATAATCAGGTGTTTCTATCAGTTGAATAAAACGGGTATAGCCTGTTTGTAATAACGGTACAAAGCTATCTGGTTCATAAACATAGTGTTTGGTGTAATTTTCTTTGTTTGATCGTTGCGACTCCCAGATCATCAAATCACCATCCCAGCCAAATAAGGTTAGACTATCCTCAGTGGTATTTTTCTTAAATAATCGACGTCCAAATACATCATAGCCATAGCTTGTGATTTGACCATTGTGATCACTTTGTATCAGGCGATTAAGGTTATCCCAAGTCAGTTTTAAGGTCTGACCTGATTGACTGGTTTCAATCACATTGCCTTGCGTATCATATTTGTAGTGCTTGCCTTGATATTGGGTGATCAGGTTATTTTTAACTTGCGATGTTTGTGTTGCAACCGGGTCGATTAAGTTCCCCGCAGGATCAAAACTAAAGCTTTCAGAACTATACGGGTTTTGCGCTTTAATTAAGCGTCCAATTGGGTCGTATTGATAGCTTAATTTACCTAATCCGGTAGGTAGTTGTTATCGTAGTGGTAATGTCGTTCTGCTTGATGTTTTGCTTGATGTTTTGCTTGTTGTAATTGGGGTTGTTGTAACTGATCGAGTGTTTCTTGTTCATGTCGAATGATTTGTGAACTGAGTAAGCCCACATCATTATAGTTTTTGTTTTGTACCAAGCCATTGGCAAGCAGGCGTGTGGTTTCTCGGTGTAAATCATCTCGCTGGAATGCCACCATGTCTTGTTGGTTAAAAGCAATGCCATAGATATGCCCTGAGCCATAGCTGAGATTGACTTGGACTTGTCCATCGGGTCGGATGGTTTGGGTCAAATTGCCCAATTCATCGTATTCGTAACGTAGTACTGCGCTCAGTGCAGGCAGATTCGGGACTTTGTAGTGTTGGTGTTCTCGTACCAATTGCCCAAGTGGGTTGCGATAAAAGTCAATTTGGCTTTCTGCATTGGTCGCTTTACTGAGCTGATGGTTTAGGTTGTATTCAAATTCTTCAACTTGACGGTGTCGAGTCTGCAGATGGGTATAGGTTTTTGATGCAATCGCTCCACCCTGATGGTAGCTAAATTCAGTCAGAATATTCGGTTGACGGATTTGCGATAGGAATCCATTCTCATCATAACTAAAGTGTTTTTCTTCTCCATCAAAGGCTTGTTCACGGATCAATTGCCCATAACGGTTGTAGTCAAATAAGTATTCAGCATGGTTTTGGTTGATCAGTTTTTGAATCCGACCTTGTTTGTCCCATTGGTAGCCGATTTGGTGTCTATTGGCATCAATGCGTTGTTCTAGTAGCCCAACTGGGTTGTATTGGTATTGGGTGATTAAGCCTTTGCTATCGGTATGTTTGAGTAAGCGCCCTTCTTCATCGTGTTCAAATTGTTCTTTTAATCCATCAGGATAAATGATGGTTTGCAGCTGTCCTTTGTCTTTGCCTTGAGTGCTATATAGATATTGGACTTGTTGTGCATCCGCAGCAGCTTGTGCTGTCAGTGTTCCGTCTTCATCATATTCCCAAGCACTGCTTTTTCCTGAACAGTCGGTATAGGAGATCATTTGCCCAAGGTCGTTATATTGGATTTTCTTTGAGCCACCTTTGGCATCAATCACTTCAACCAATTGGTTGTCATTGTTATATTTATATTGGGTGGTCTGCCCTAATGGGTTAATGTCTTTGCTGACATTGCCATCAGCATCATATTCTTTCTTCCAGATATTGCCTTCAGGATCTTTGGTTTCAGTCAGGTTGCCTGCTTCATCATAGGCAAACAGGATGATGCCACCATTCGGCTGTACTATTTTTACCAATTGATCTTGATCGTTATAGACTTGCTCTGTTTCTAAGCCATTAAAGTCAATTTGTCGGGTAATGCGTTTTTGACGATCACGGGAAATCCACTTTTCTCGACCATCCGCTAAACGGGTACGGTAGGTAAAACCGTCTAAGTCGAAATAGTAATAGGTTGGTACATCATAGGCATCATAGACCGCAACTTGACGTAGGCGTGGATGCCATTCTAAGCGGGTTTTAAAGCTGCCATCATCTGCCCACTCTGCAATCGCTTTGGCTTTGGGCGAGGTCGATTCATAACGGATGTTTTGTCCACGCCCTGTACGATCGGTATAACGGGTCAATTGATGGGCTTGGTTATATTCATAATTGCGCGTATGCCCATTTTGATCCGTGGCTTTAATCAGGTTGCCCTGTGTATCGTATTCATAGCGTGCTAAGGGTTCTGCTTGTTCATCAACAAATGCGGCAATGATTTTGGCTTGCTCGTTAAAAGCAAATTTAAGTAAATGTTTGGCGCGTTTCAATTGGAAATCGATGCCCTGCAAGTAGGCAAATTGTTCGTATAATAAATAGGTCAGTACGACTTTTTCATCGGTCTGTTCATTGTATTGTTGGACCAGATGGTAATGTTTTCCAGCATTAAAACTATGAAAATGGAAGTTCCAGTCTGAACCAAAGTTGAGTAATAAATCTCCCTGTTCATAGGGTGCGACACTAAAACCTTCAAAGGGAACTTGATAGCGTTCATCGACAATCGAGGCTGGTAGTTGGTGTTTGCGCCCATTGCTGTCGATAAATAAGTAGCCCTGTGCGTTGTGTATGATCACATTGGAGAATGGCATCATCCATCGTGCACCGATCATACTGTAGTCAAACTCATTCATCTGTGAGTTATATTGTCGGCTAAAGGCAAAACCCAGTTTAGGTAAATAGAAGTCTGCGTGATTGACCCGTTCAGCACCAATCGCATAGCTGATACTGTGCTCTGTTTTAGAGCTTTGATCTTCAATTAATGTTGCACAAATCGGATCATTTAACGCATCAGGCTGTAAGGTCACAAACTCTAAAATATCACCATTGATGTGTTGTTCATGTTCGCCTGTTTGGTTGAGGGGGACGCTGGCTGTGGCTTTTTTTCCCTGTGTTTGAATGGCGTTTAGGGTTTCTTGAATCAGCCAAGCTAGGCTATATCGTGTACCCGCATTGCTTTGTTGTTGGATCGCTGTAGCAAGTAATGGGGCTGCTTTTTGAACTTCCGTTTGCAAAGTTAAATGAGGCGCTGAAATCTTTGCAGTCATGTCTGCTTGTGCGGGTGCGCCCAACAAATCAATCAATGGCTGCGCCCAATTGCTAAATTGTAGGTTGGGGTCTCGCTTTTCAGCTGTTGCACCTGCTGAAGCGATGCTTGGCAATCCACCTGCCACACTGGTGGTAAAGGCTTGCAAGATTGAAGACCCCAGTGTTGTTGCACTGGACAGTAAGCCTGTGAGTTTGGCTTGTGTTTCTTGTAGGAATTTTTCTAAATCCCCTGCCATTTGGGCATTTAAGTGCAACTGCATACGACGTAAGTCGGCTTCTTTAATTTTGCCATCGGCTGGATATAAACACTCAGCCATTAACCCCAACATTGGACGTAATGCCATACGCACATGAGCTTCGGTGTTCGGTTGTAAAAATAAACCAATTAAGTTCATACTCAACAATGCTGCTTGTTGTACACCGGCATCAGCTTGTTTGGGTTCTGCGGCAAATAGAATCAGATCTAACACACTACCAGACAATGCAAAAATATTGGCTACTGTCGGGACATTGGCACTAGCTTTGATTTGTTCGAGACTGGTATTTCCGCATGCTTGTAGGTATTTCTGAATTTGGTGCGCAATAAATTTATGGTCTTCTGTATGCGTCATACTGGCTAAGTTAAATACTGCCAATTCGACTGCTGGCTTTGTATTGTTTGTGCGAGATGTTTCTGTTGTATTGGACCCTGCGGTCTGGTTTTTACTGTCTATAAATGCCATGGGCTTAACCTTAATACGTTTTAATTTTTAATTTCAATCAAGAAAAATCTAAAAATACTCAATCACTTATTGCGTGCACTATATACATCTGGATCTTCAGGCGTAGTTTTGCGTACCGTCACTTGTTTGGTGACGTAACGGGATTCTTCTAAATCCATACGCACCACATCTTTATCCATATTATAAATCGACTGCGGTTTTTTCACCTCTTGAGGGGGTGAAACTGGCGAAGTGTTCTGGGTCAAGATTGGTGAAGGCTGACTTACAGTTTGAGGAATACTCTGTGCTATGGTCGGTGATGAAGATGCTTCGCCTTTGCGCGTGGTAATGCTATACGTCAAGAACCGAGAAAAATACTCGTCCTTTTTCACAAAATCATCGACCACTTTTACAGGCGTATCTGCAAGGTTTTGACCTGAGCCAAAAGATTCTGCGACAAAGCCTTGCCCTAATCCCGAACCGAAACCTGTTGCTGATGTTAAGTTAGACAACAAACCACTGCTCTTTTGAGCGAAGGCAGCTGAAGCTTGATCTTTAAAGAAATCGATACCTTGGTCTTTGATGTTTTGTAAGGTTTGGCTTGGATTGGCAATCATCTGTCCAACATTCATCATCTGAGATGGAGACAGATTTAAATTCATTGCTGAAGAGACTGAACCTAATGCACTTTGAGTAAATTGTTGTTTAAACTGCCCTAGACTTTGTGTTCCAAGGTCTTTTAGAGCATTTTTACCCATGTTTTTTAGGGAATCACCATTCAGTGAGAACAAATTATCCTTAAGTTGAGACATCATATTTTGTCCCATCGATTTTAAGGCATTTTGGGCAAAACCAGTGACGCCACCGACTGCTTCTTCTGACCATGTATAATCACGATTAAAATGACTACCTTGATTCCAAGCACTACGCGGATCGGTTTCAAATTCAACTTTGGCAGGTCCAGGTGCAATACCTGTCACTTTTGCAAAACCATTGCCATCCAATTTGCCAGAAACTTGCTTGCCAAATGAATCAATGACATTAAAGCCTGTTTGCTTAAAGAAATCCTTTCCACCATAACTTTTCAGTAAGTCCAGTGCCCCTTTCATTGGATTCGATGGTGGAAGTTGTGCTGATTTACTGACACTGGCACCCGGCTTAAAGGTATGTTGCCCTGCATTGACTTCGAACTTTCCACCTGTTTTGGGGAAAATTCCTGAGCCATTCAATGCGATTTGCGATGAACCACCAGTAATCAATACTTCTTTCGGGCTACTGATTTCTATTCGGTCTTCAGTCGAAGAAATGGTGATTCCAAGCTTGGCAAATACATCTAAAGCATTTGACTGCGCATGAATATTAAATTTACCCTGTGCCGCAATAAAGTTTATGCCGCCCTGTGCCGCAAATAAACTCACTTTTCCTAACGCATGTCCCAACAGATTTTTTTGGGTACTGAAGTTAATACTGTCGCCTGCACTATGATTGATAATGCCTGTTGCTGAAAGGTGAATATCTTCAGGCGTACTCAGGGCAATGCCATCAGCTGAACTTAACAGCATGATTGCTTTTTTATACTTGGCAATATCTTTTTCAATTGCTTCAGCAAAAGCTTTCAGTTGCTCAATCGACTCAATTTCATCGGTCTTTTGGTTTTTAGCAATATCACTTAAAGCTTTACTATTGGTCTGACTGCTTTCAAGTTGCTTTTGGGCAATCTGACTCTCTAAATGATCACCTTTGGCTTGATCTTGAGCATAGGTCGAAATCAGTAAGCCTTGCCCTGCGCGTAATGCACCCCATTGGTCTGTGCGTAATTCAAAGCCCTCACCACGATCATCACTTTCTGCTTGATCTTTTGGATGACTGAGCTTTCCAAGATTCAGTTGACTCGCGCCATGACTACTCTGTAGCTGACTGCTAAGTTGCCCTTTAGTATCATCAAAGCGTAGCTGATTGTAACCACTGCCCTGATATTCCTTACTTTTAATCCCTGATAACTTTTTGGTATCTGGCAGTTTGCCTTTGCCATCAAATTGAGTTGGATGACGATATCCTTCATGGATGCGCCCAACGATGAATGGTCTGTCAATATCCCCCGCAAAGAAATCGATAACAACAACTTCCCCAATACGCGGTAAGAATCTTGCCCCATAGCCTTCGCCTGCCCACGGGGTCAGCACATCGACCCAAGCCGAGTCGGTATCATTGTCATTCGAGCCTGCACCACCATCATGCGTATTGTCTTCATTACGGGTAAACAGAAAGCGGACTTTGATGCGCCCCCATTCATCGACATGGATTTCTTCGCCACTTGGACCCACAACGATCGCGCGTTGTGGTGATGCGATCGGACGGTGTTGCAGTGGATTATATTCAGGAACAATCGCAATATTACGTCGTAGTAACGTCAGTGTATTGGCTTGGCGTTCCTCACTATTGTTTGTGGTGATATTGGTGATTTGCCAATCACTTTGTTTTAACAAAGTTTCGACTTGGTTGGTTAAGTCTTTCGGTAAATTATTTTGGTTATAAAAGGTTTTGGATATGATCAGAAATTGCCGATCAGCAGTATCTTTTAGATTTATGCTTGGATGTTCATTCAGTTCGAAATGATAGCCAACCTGCGCATCTCGTACTGTCGAGATCGCAGTAAATTGTTTGGCTTGCACATTATAGTAATTGCTGAGGTTTTGGTTAAAGCGCTCAACCTGACTGTTGCCCGATGGCGTTGCACCATCTTCTCCATTGAGATCTTGTATCCATGCAGGGCTAAAGTGCCAAGCTTGTTCTAAACCTAGGCTGGCATTGTCATAATTTTCACTATGGTTGTGTTTACTTTGAACGCTACCAGCACCTTCATCTGTATCTAATACATCGGCTTGCCAGCGTTGAATATGGACTGAGGTCGGTTGAAGTGAACGTTGTCCTGTAAAATGAATGATTGAATCGCTCGCTTCTACAGCGGAGCTACGATGAAAACGAATGTTACGGCGTTCCAAGGCACTAAATTGAGCATTATCATCGATTAATCTTAACTTTTGTGCTTGAATTTGTTCGGTTGTATTCGACACTTTCAGCTGAGCTTCATCAATTAGCCAATTAATTCCTTCAGCTCTCATCAAACGTGTTAGAAAGTCGAAATCGCTTTCAGATGCCTGCATGAGGAATGGACGGACATCATAGTCTTTGGTCAGTCCGCTCTTGTCTAAAGTGAGACTTGAAGCAAACAGTGGGCTACGTTGCACCCATTCCTGAAATACGGTTTGGATTACCTCAACAGCCGACTTCGCCATAAACACACGGGAATTTCTACGATGTTTCCACAGTGCGGTTGGGTCTTCAACCTTAAGACGATAGATGCAAAGAGAACCATCACTCGCGCCTGCATCTGCATGGGTGACAATCCCTGAAATCCGATTGAGTTCGGATTGATCATTGACGATATCAACAGCAACTTGAGCACCAATAAACTGCTTTAAAGGTATTGCTGAATTTGTCGAAAGACAGATCAATTGCAGTTGAATTCCCTCATTCAACTGATGTGTGCCCTCAATGCGCTGAAGAAAAACTTGATCATTGAGCGCGGTATTTGAAAATTGCAAATGTATGGCGCGCTTTTGCGCTGTAAGTCCCAACTGCTCTAGAGCAACATAAATATTGTTAGACATGGTTTATTGTTTGATTTTAGATTGTGATGTAGTGTACTAAAAAATAGCGACAAAGTCTAGACAGACCTGTCTACATTATCTCAATAATATTGATGAGTTTTTCTCAAGTTTCAATTACATAACATAATAAAGAGAATAAAACTTCACCTTATCACGAATCTTAGAAAGTGCCTTCAATTTTATTTTTAGACTGAACTTTGAGTCTTTTCATTTTTTAAGATTAACAATCAAATTTTAATTATTTTTACCGTAAAAATTAACCCTCTAAACTCAGCTCAATTTTTATAAAATCAAGTCGACACGTATGTCTGGTAAAAATCTTCTTACAACACTTTCTATTGCTTTATTCAGCCTTTCTATTTCAGCCTGTAATGACAGTGATTCAAATGAATCCAATGCTAGTGTGGGAACTCAAAAACAACCGAACATCTTATTTATCATGGCTGATGATCTTGGCTATTCAGATTTAGGCGCTTTTGGTGGTGAAATCCATACCCCAAACCTTGATGCACTGACCCAAGAAGGACGTATTTTAACCGATTATCATACTGCACCTACCTGCTCACCGACGCGTTCACAATTGATCTCAGGTACTGATCATCACTTAGCAGGGATTGGAGCGATGGCTGAACTTACTCCTGCGCATTTAAAAGGACAACCTGGATATGAAGGTTATTTAAACGAACGTTCCCTTTCAATCGCAGAGGTGCTTAAAGACAATGGTTATCGCACCTATATCAGTGGAAAATGGCACTTGGGTTTAACCTCAGAAACCAATGCACAGGCCAAAGGTTTTGATCACTCATTCACTTTATTGCAGGGTTTGGATTTACATTTTAAACAAGCCCCTACGGTCTATAAACGTAATGCCACCTATACCGAAGATGGCAAACAAGTTCCAATCTCATCACTGCCTGATGATTTCTTCTCGACCAATTATTTCACCGATAAGCTACTCAGTTATTTAGAGTCTGGTAAAAACTCAGGTAAGCCATTCTTTGCTTATGCGGCTTATACAGCGCCACACTGGCCAATTCAAGCACCTCAAGAATATCGAGATCGTTATCGTGGCGTTTACGATGTCGGCTATGATGCGATTCGTAATGCCCGTATTGCACGACAAAAACAACTGGGACTGATTCCTGCCAATTTTACGGCTGCTGAACCGATTGCAACACAGAATGCCCCTCAAAAATATGGCAAATGGAATGAACTTTCCGCTGAACAAAAGGCTTTAGAAGCACGCAGAATGGAAATTTATGCGGGCATGGTGGAAAACTTGGATGCCAATATCGGTCGTGTCATTCAATATCTCAAACGTAATCACTTATATGACAATACCTTAATTTTCTTTGTTTCTGATAATGGTGCTGAAGGCTTTATCCGAGGTAGCTATGGTGCAGAGTCAGGTTTTGACAACAACTTAAATAATGTTGGTACAGCCAGCTCTTATCACTATGTTGGTCCTCGTTGGGCTGAAGTCAGTGCAGCACCATTCCATTTATGGAAAGATACCGCAGGTGAAGGGGCGACCACCGCACCAGCCATTGTAAAACTTCCAAACCAAACTCAGGCTCAAGCAATTCATCATGGCTTTGCTTCAGTACTGGATGTTTTCCCAACTGTGTTGGAGTATGCCAATATTACAGTTCCACAAGGTCAATACAAAGGACGTCAAATTAATACCCCAAGTGGTTACTCGTGGAAATCTGTACTAGAAAATAAAGCACAATGGATTCGCCCAGCTCAATTTAGTTTTGCGGATGAACTGCATGGCAGTAAGTATGCTCGCCAAGGAGACTGGAAAATTGCTTTACAAGGCAAAGCTGAGTTGGGTACAGGAACTTGGGAACTATATAACTTAAACAATGATCGTGGTGAAACCAAAAACTTGGCACAGGACAATCCAACAAAAGTACAGGAACTCATTGAGGTATATAACAAATATACCCAACAAAATGGAGTGAAGGAATACAATATTCAATGAAGCTTCAGCATGTTCCCATTTTATTGTATAGCCTGTCACTTATGGCAGGCTGTAGTAAGGTACAACCTGATCGCCCTTCACCACAGCAACAAACTCAATTGGCTCAACTTGGCACATTAAAGCAATGCCAAGAATATTCAGGCTTACCAGAGGCGTGGGGGCAAAACCCAACCGCAGGAATGGTACGGATTCCCAAAGGTTCATTTCAGCTCGGTTCTAATCAAGCTTATCCAGACGAAATCAATTTTGGAGCAAAACAACGTCAGGTTGAAAGTTTCTGGATCGACCAAACGGAGGTTACCGTTGCCCAATTCTCCAGTTTTGTAAAGGCAACGGGCTACATCACAGATGCTGAAAAACAGCATCAAGCTGCTGTATTTTCTCCGAATAAGCAGACGCCTCAACAATGGTGGCAACTCAAAGCAGACTATACGTGGAAAAGTCCAAATGGTGCTAAAGGTCAAGCACCGCTGCCTGCTGAACCTGTTCGCTATGTCACTCAAAATGATGCCGAACATTATGCTGTTTGGTTGGGGCATGATTTACCCACAGAACAAGAATGGGAGTATGCTGCCAAAGCAGGATCGACCACAGATACACCATTACACCAAACACCAGAAGATGCACATCAACACCCTCAAGCCAATTATTGGCAAGGTGAATTTCCATTTAATAACACACAAGCAGATCACTTTGAAGGCGTTGCTCCAGTGGGCTGTTATGCTGCAAATGCCTTTAAGTTGTTTGATATGATTGGCAATGTTTGGGAATGGACCTCATCTATTTATCGAGGGGCACACGATCAACACATGGGGAATTATGCAGATCTTCGTCAACAGCGTATTGCGGGTACTCAGTACGTGATTAAAGGCGGTTCTTTTTTATGTGCTTCTAATTTTTGTTCTCGTTATCGCAACAGCAGTCGCTACCCTCAGGAGTTTGATTTGGCTGCGACACATGTTGGCTTTAGAACTGTTTTACGTGCACCTTAAACGTGAAATAGATAAAAGCCATAGTTTTATAAAGCATAATGATCTATAAAATTATTTTTATATTTCAATCAGGTGTTTCATATCCATTCATTTTAGAATAATGAAACTGTATCGTCAAACTGCCTGATTATTCATATAAGTGTTTTGATATAAATCCTGCATATTCAATGAACTTTATGGTTTGTCTTAACGTTCATTTTATTGATCTATTAGACCTCTTGCGAAAGTAGGTTTTTGGGTCATTTAGCTATATGCAATACCTTATATAGTCAAACCGCCTGATTATTCATACAAGGGATTTGGATGATTCATTTATTTTTTACTTTTGAATCATAAACAGTCTTGCTATCACGAGGCGACATGGATGTCGCCATGTTGAGCGGGGGTATTAGGATGTACCCCTCGCTCAACAGAAGATTTTTGTTACTTTTCATCTCTGAAAAGTAGAGTATCGCCTACGCAAAACAATTTAAACTTTAGAGCTAAAGCGTGGCAATGCAAGCTTTATATCATCAAACAATATATTGATCGCTTTAATTTTATTGATAAACAGAAATGATATTCTACTGTATGAATTTTTCAACAGATTAACTATATAACAAAGATCACAGCTGCTCAAATTTTGACTAACGCAAGAGGTCTATTGAAATTATATTTTACAGTATGCGTTTTTCAACAGACTGACGATATATCAAAATTAGGAAAATAATCATATTTATCAGTGGCTTGAAATTTTATACAAAATTACTCAGCCATTCGAAAATGGCTGAGCAAAATAATGACTTATTGACGAATGGATTGATTCAGTTTTTTAGCGAACTGTTGAAGATCAGCATGTTGGATGGTGGTTTTACCTTTACTGATGGCTTGGAATTGTTGCGCTGCGGTTTCCTGCATTTTGAGTTTTCCTGATGCTATGTTTTGGTCAAAGCGTTGCATAAACTCATCAACATATTCTTTCTCAGTCACAATATGATCACCGTTAGCATCAGTGGCAAAGTATTGCTTATCTCGTGCAGTCAAATAATCTCCAAGCGTGACATAGTTCTTTCCTTGACCATACTGTGTAATGAATTCTTGTGTATTGCTTGGCATAGGCATCGAAATCGGTAATTTCACTCTAAAACCATCATGAGTTGCATTAGTGTTGTCTGATAATTTTGCATCCTCAGCATTAATCAAACCATCCTGATTTTTGTCAAACTGATTGAAGGTTTTTAGACCCGTTTCTTGAAATTCTTTCAAGGTCAATTTTTGATCTTTGTTGTTATCCAAAATACCGAAACGTACATGCGCCTGTTTTTCAGACATTTCACGACGCTGTTTCAGCAAGGGCTCTAAGCGTACTTGCTCAAATTGAACAAACTGCTGTTGCGTAACTTTTTTATTTCCCTTAAATAATTCAGCATAATCTTGAGGATATTGTTTAATCAAACTTGGAGCCGTTTGGTCTTTGTTGTTGGAGTGATAAAGCATATACAGTGCATATGCCTGCTGGTAAACATCCGTTTGCTCTAATGTTTCCGCAATGGTTGATACGGAACTGGTCATTGCTGTGATCGTTGCAATCAAGAGTGCCAATTTTTTCATGTTTATATCCTTAAATATACGTATTTGCTGGATTAAAAAAAACTTTCTAGCAGGTGATTAAAAAAAATTAATATTTAAATTCAATACTTGCAACGACATTACGACCAGGTTCAGCAGCACGGTCAATCATACTTGCCTGATTTGCGCCGGTAAGCGTACCAACTGCGGCATAGTCCCAATACGTCTTATCAAAGATATTATTGAATGCTACATTCAGCTTGGTGAATTTGTTGACGTTCCAATAAGCGGACAAATCAAAAACGGTATAACCTGCTACATTTTGATATTTAATATCATCCTGATAAGACGTGACGTCCTTAGTTGCCATTCTTCCGCCAACTGCTGTAGCTGTCATCCCTAATCCAAATACTTTATTCGGATCATCATAAGCAAACGTCAAGCTTCCCTTTTCTGGTTGAACTGAATTCACACCACTTTTGCCGCCATTTTTATTTTTTGCTGATCCTTTGGTTTTACCCGCAACCAATGCCAAGCTGTAGCCATCAGAGTTTGGAATAAACTGTCCTAAATCAATACGCGTAGACAGTTCTCCTCCCCAAATCTGTGCATCAGCTAAATTCTCAGCTCTGTAGTAACCATAAGGATATTGTGGAGTTGTTCCATAGTTGTAATAGTCGATAAAATCTTTGTATTTGGTATAAAACCCAGTCACATCAAATTTGATACCATCAATTGATGTATTTCTTAAACCCAATTCAAATGCATCACTGGTTTCTTTTTTCAAGTTAGAATTACCAATGACGATATAACTCGGATTTCCAGGTGTGGTTTGATAAACCCCACCAATTTCTGTTGGTGATGGGATTCGATTGCCTCTCGAATATTTTAAATAGCTATAATTACTCGGCGTAAATTGATAGCTGGCTGAAAAGCTCGGAGATACATAGTTATAGTCTTTCGCCTGAACATCGCTATAAGACGTGATCTCAGGTCTAAATTCTTGGCGCTCTATACGGACAGCAGGTGTTAAAATTAAATCACGTCCCAGCACATCTAGACTAAACTCATCTGATGCATAAGCAGAGTAACGTTTCAATTCAGAGTTTAAGAGATAACCACCTTGATAAATGCTTGAAATGGTTTGACCATTTCGTAAGTCAACTTTAGTACTGGCATATTCTTTCTTATCTGCTGCAATACCATATTTTAGCTTTTGATTTTTAAACTCTTTTTTAGCATCTATTTTTAAGCCGGTATTTTTCTCTTTATAAGTTGTTGAAAAATCACGTGCAACTGTTGCACTGTTCATAAAGGCTGTCGCGGTATCATTATTCGATTCCTGATACCATATTTTGCTATTCAGTTGATCGAAAAGCTGGAAATCATTTGGTTTATAGGTATGTAGAATACTGAATTGTGTTCGATCAATATCTTGGTGTTGTCTCGCATCACTTTTAAAATTAGAGAATAAGTTTGCAGCAATATCCTTTGTGTCAGTTTTTTTCTTATAATAATCAGCGGTAAAATTCAGTTGATGTTGGTCTGATAAATTCCACAATAAACGTGTCAGCACCGCATCTGAAGTCCAATCTGATGGAAATGCAGGAGTTTTTGAGTTTGGCTTGGTTTCATTCCCTTCACGATGTGCGTAGGCGACAAGTGCTTTAACATCATCATTACCTACAGCCCCAGTGACAGACGATAACCATGCTTGATCCGCAGAACTATAACCTGCTTTTGCAGTCCCTGCGACTGTTTTACCATCCACTAAATAATCTTCTGGTGATTTATTTTTAAATGAAACTCGACCACCGATACCATCTGTGGAAACATCAGTTGTGCCTGAAACAATATCTACTGTGGTGAACATTTCTGGCTCAATATAATCTCGACCAGCACCACGTTTACTCATACTTTTTGGTGGTACATAAGTACTCACCGTTGCATCTGCTAAATCAACCCCATCGACATCCAAACCGATTCTGTTTGCATCTATACCGCGGATGTTATAACTACTGGTTCCAGTTCCATCAAAAAAAGTTCCGCCACCACCAACAGAAAATGGCGCATTTACCAAGGGTAAATATTTCACGATACCCGCCATGTCTGTGACGCCCGTTTGATCCATGTTTTCTCGATTGATGGATGTCCGACTAACAGGTGCGTCATTTTCATACTGTGCATAAACTGTAATCGTAGCTAAAGAATTATATTGATTATCAGATTTGGATTTTTCTAAACGATGTTCTTCTGCAAAACTGCCTGAACTTGCACCTGCTGCCATCAATGCAAACAAACATAATGATAAATAACGCGGTTTTAACTCCAAACGGTGAGACTGAGCGGTTTGGTAAAGTTCAAAAGGATTTGCATTCATGCGGGAGAAGCCTTTTATTAAAATGATATTGATAATCATTAACCATGTGTATTTTTGCTTTAGCCCATCGTAGAAAACTTAATCCCATACGAATTACAAATAGACACACAACTTAATAAATGAGAATAATAATCAATTAGATTATTATTTACAATATGCATTTTTTATGTTTGAACTTCAAAATAAAGATAAGTCACTCAATTTTCTCACTTTAATCATTCATAAATGCTAAACAAAACAACATTTTATTTAAAATAATTTAAATATAATCACCATAATTTAAACATTAAAAATAACATCAACAGGATGTAAAACCAGCATATTTTTCGGAATTTGGGCAGTATCGCCGATGAATCTAACACACAATCACAATAAAATTGCTTGGCGCAAATTCGAATTTTCTGCTCAATGTTTTTTTATTGCTCGCTGTTATTCAATGGGTTGATTGTTTTTTCACAAGCTCTAATAGCCAATCAGTAAGCGCTTTGACTTTGGGTAATACATTATTTTTTAATGAAACGAGATAATAATGCTGTTCACATTTCAACTCCATGTTTTGAAATGGCATAATCAGCACACCATTTTTTAAGTCATTTTCAATTAATTTTTTGCGTCCCATTGCCATCCCTAAATGATTTTTTGCAGCAGTCAATGCAAGGTCAGAACGATCAAAACT
Source organism: Acinetobacter bereziniae LMG 1003 = CIP 70.12 (assembly GCF_000368925.1). Lineage (GTDB taxonomy): Bacteria > Pseudomonadota > Gammaproteobacteria > Pseudomonadales > Moraxellaceae > Acinetobacter > Acinetobacter bereziniae. Next base: position 1,046,695 of record NZ_KB849755.1, read on the forward strand.
TAACTGAGCTAGATGTTCTATAGGAACGCGAAAATGTTGTGCCCAGCTATTCCATTCTTCTGTTCCTGTGCCATTACTCCATGCCTGACAATCATGCAACAATGTACAATCTTTTAACTTCTCTAAGTTATTGTTCAATTTAATCTTTTCAGCATACTCAGGACTGCATACAGGAATAATTGATTCATCCATTAAATATTGATAATTCAGTTGAGTAGAAGGTTGATGATCAAAATACAAGGCAAGATCAATTCCAGTACGCTGAAAATTCACATTTTCATTACCTGTCAAAATTGAAAGTTGAATATGGGGATAACGCTGAACAAAATCAGGCAAATGGGGTAATAACCAGCACTGTGCGATTGATGGTCTTGCATATAAGGTCAAAGCACCAACCAAAGACTGATTTTTTAATGCATTGATTTCACTATTTAATACATCTAGAGAATACTGTAAAGCATCGAGAATCCGTGTTCCTTCAGGTGTAAGCTTCACTTTACGATGCAATCGTAAAAACAGTTTGATCTCGAGTTCTTTTTCTAACTGGTTTATTTGATGACTCACAGCACTCGGTGTTAAAAACAGTTCTTCTGCTGCCAAAGCAAAAGATTCATGCCGCGCTGCAACTTCGAATGTATAAAGCTTGGAAAATTGAAAACCCGTTAGATTTTTATGTGCGTTGTTCATGCATTTTCCTTTAGACCTTGAATTAAACTTTTATGCAATAGCTGATCCTGTTTGGTGACCGACATTGATCATACAGCATTGATTTAAAATCAAAATATAGTCAAACTTCCTGATTATTCATACCAGTGATTTGATATTAATCATTTATTCCAAATGAACTCTATATCGTTTATACGAATTTTTAGAAACTTTGGATGATTCGTATATTTTTCACTTTTGAATCATAGATGGTCTTGCTATCGTGAGCTGACTTGAATGTCGCCATGTTAAGCGGGGATAAATGAGCAAAAACAAAGCACTGCGTTGTTTGCAGCGCAAGAATACGATTCTACTAAAAATGGATTGATCAAAGTGAAGTATCGTCTACGTAAATCGATTTAAAGGTTAGCCATAAAGCGTGGCATTACAAGCTTTATATCATCAAATAAAATATCTATCGCATCAATTTTATTGATCTAGAAATTATATTGACTCTATGAGTTTTTCGCAGATTGACTATAAAACATCATCCCAATGTGTTCACTGTTCACATGAATGAGTTTAATGCATAGATCAAATTTCTTCGTTTGACAGATTTTTCAAATTTAACTTCAATAGCCCAATCATCAAAGCTTGATCATACAAGCACATGCTACGAAAATGATTTCGAAGTAAGTGCAAGATAATTGAAAACGATTGACTGATCTATGGCGACTTGCACAGATGATCTCAGGAATACTTTTATGGATGCTCAACATATTCACCAATTGATCACTCAATATCCTATTGTTGCTGATCTCATTTCTTTAAAAGAAACGATATGGTTCAATCCAAATTTTACATCACTTGCAGAGGGTCTGCCTTATGTTGGATTGACTCAAAAAGATATAGATGATGCCAGTGACCGCTTAACTCGTTTTGCCCCTTATTTAATGCACGCCTTCCCAGAAACAAAGCCCTCCAAAGGCATTATAGAATCAGAACTGGTAAGCATTGCAAATATGCAACAACGATTAGAACAACATTATGGGCAATCAATACCAGGACAACTCTGGCTAAAGAAAGATAGCCATCTCCCGATCTCGGGTTCGATTAAAGCACGGGGCGGGATTTATGAAGTGCTTTATCATGCTGAAAAACTTGCCATTCAAGCAGGGTTATTGACGTATGAAGATGACTATACAAAACTGGCTAGCCCAACATTTAAAACCTTTTTCAGCCAATACAGTATTGCTGTCGGCTCCACAGGAAATCTAGGTCTTTCGATTGGAATCATGAGTGCTCAACTTGGTTTCGATGTGACTGTACATATGTCAGCAGATGCACGCCAATGGAAAAAAGATAAATTACGCGCGCACAATGTGACGGTAATTGAATATGCCGAAGACTATGGTGTCGCCGTCGAGGAAGGTCGAAAATTAGCGCAGAATAATCCAAATTGTTTTTTCATTGATGATGAAAACTCACAAACACTCTTCTTAGGTTATTCGGTTGCTGGACAACGTTTAAAAAAACAATTAAATGAAAAAAATATTCTTGTCGACCAAGAACATCCGTTATTTGTCTACTTACCCTGTGGTGTTGGTGGAGGTCCGGGTGGTGTCGCATTTGGTTTAAAAATGGCATTTGGTGATCATGTGCACTGTATTTTTGCTGAGCCGACCCATTCACCATGCATGTTGCTTGGTGTCGCGACAGGGTTGCATGATGAAATATCAGTTCAAGCATTAGGCATTGATAATATCACTGCTGCGGATGGTCTTGCGGTTGGACGAGCATCGGGTTTTGTTGGACGTGCCATGCAACGATTGCTGGATGGGTTTTATACATTGAGCGATGAAAGCATGTATCTCTTGTTAGGGCTGCTCAATGATTCTGAACAACTGAAATTGGAACCTTCAGCACTGGCAGGCATGCTTGGACCAATTTTGATCCATCAACAGCAAAACTATGCAACGCTCCATCAGCTTAGTCAAAAACAATTCAAAAATGCCAATCATATTATTTGGGGAACTGGCGGAGGTATGGTTCCTGAAGAAGAGATGGAAAAGTATTTGGCTAAGGCACATACTTTAAACGATAAAGGATAGTACCACCGTTCTTTATCATTCGATTTGAGCACACAATGTGGGGCATATTCGATCCATGATTTCATTACCGGATATCCCCCCTTTATTATTTTTGAGATTGATTAAACAACTCCTCCATTTACCCGAAGCACTTGAGCATTTATCCAATTACAATAAATAAAACTCAACTAAATTCAAGCTCTCCAGCCTCTTTCGTTCACATCGTTTTCGCAATTGCATGAGTCAGTTGGAGTTCTTTTAAGAAATGTTTGCATAATTTCTAGACCAGTCATATTGAGCGTATCAATGTATTTATCCTAATGAATAAGTTAAGCTAAACCCTCATGCTATTGAATAAATGTAGATTGTTCAGGTGAAATGCCAATCTTTACTTTGCTTTGCGCGACAATTTCAGATTCGTCTGTATCATTCGGATGAAAGTCAAAATGATAATAAGAGAAAAATTGAGGAATAAGCTTTCGATAGGACTGCATTGCAAAACCTGCAAACTTTACCCAAGACTTAATATTCCATAATTGCTTGTCTCTCGACATCAATACCATTTGATAGATATTTGAAAAAGCAGTAATCAGCACCAAACTAAAGGTGAAAATAGCGACTCGAGGAATATAGGCATCTAAACCTTTTCCATATAAATATTCGTACATATCATATGCCACAGCCTTATGTTCAGTTTCTTCTACACTATGCCAAAGCCATAAGTTACGAATCGTGGTGTCTGTCATTAACTCATTGACATTTTTCATCATTTCCACCACAAGAACTGCTGTATAATGTTCCAAACCAACCGTAACCAATAGATTCCATTTTTTCGGAAAAATCTGCTCTATCGCTTTGAGTATTATCCCAGTCACCTTTTCTAAAGATTCAGGATCTAAACCATATTGTTGAGCGCTGACATGAAAAGCGTGATGTTCTTTAGAATGCATGGCTTCTTGACCAATAAATGCGCCAATATCACGGTCTAATTTTGGATTGCTTTTCACCTTGTCTCTTAATGCACGTACTGAGCGAACAAAATAAGACTCACCTTCTGGAAACAAAGTGGATAGACCTGTGAAGTAATGCGTAAAAGTTGGTTCATTATTACACCAATATTTAGGCATATCCTGAAACTCATAATCCATACGGCGTACTGGAAATGATGCAGGTATTTTTTGCTTTGATTTTTCTATCGCTGCTGATGTAGACATGACTCACCTCAAGGATTAATCTAAAAATAACAAGTTCCAAAAAAGAACTTAAAAGTTAAAATAGTGAGCATGTTCTCACCTGTCAATCAGTTGAATGCCTGATCAACAGAGATTGTCCTTAAATGATAGCGCTGTTCCTATAAAGATAAACCGAATAGGGTCAAATGACATTGAGTCAAACATATCGTACTCACAGGCTTAATAGATTCTTCAATATCAAGATTAAAAAAGTGGAATAATATCTGATAAATCACATAAAATTGTTGATCTGTAAATATCATCATCCCCCTGCTTACTGATACAAGTGATTTAATGTCAATCATTCATACCCAATAAACTTTATGCTTTTGATATAAAATTTTAGCAGCTTTTGCTGATTCATTGATTTTGCACTTTTGAATCCTAGATCATCTTTCTATTTTGAGGTGATATGGATAACGCTATATTCAATTGGATCTAGGATCATCTATTTAAACTTTAGATGTGAGGCGAGACAATCAAAGTTGAATATCACTCAATAACTGATGTTACGCACTTGATTTAAATTAAGTAGGTGAAAAAGAAAAAACTAAATTTACACGACGGAGTCTTACATCCAAAGTTTAAATTTATGGAATAGCCTTCGGCTCGAGGTACTTTTGTTTTGGCATGAGGAGCGAAGCTCCGCAAGGGCAACCATCTTGCGCAGCGGTATCGCTGCTCACCGCAGAACTCGTTTACTATCGTCAAAATATTCAAAGTTTCCCAGAAACTTTACTTATTAGAAGGAGTCCTGACTCAAGCAATTGCGGATGACGTTTTCGCGTATCCACATTCTTCTAGCTCCAAAATTTAATTTTAGAGTTACTGCGTAACATCAGTCAATAATATATATATCATTGATTTTATTATTAATAAAAATTATATTTTACTATTGAATTTTTCAACAGATTGAATAGCGAGCTAAAATCATTTCAAAATCAGCATCGCTATTCAGGAGTGAGGCAAAAGTTTTTAGAGATAAATTGTATATTTATTCAACAATAACGATTATGGCAAATCCAATTCAGCTCTCATTTTCAAAGTTTTTAACAATGCTTGATTGCGAAGCAATTGCAGATTTTTACCTCCTAAACTATTCACAAAGTGCTGAGTCGCATCATCAAGCATCTCGATTTTTTCTTCAGTCAATGTATAGGGTTTCATATCAGCCCACCATTCTGACATTGGCTCACCTAAATGATGCATCGCCGCTTTAAATCCTTGTTGGTTTGCCAGTTGCATATTCAGATATGGACCAAAGATTGCCCAACGTAATCCAGGTCCATTGGTGATTGCGGTATCAATATCTTCTGCACTGCACACCCCTTCAGAAACCAAATAAAATGCTTCTCTCCAAATCGCAGACTGTAAGCGGTTCGCAACATGTCCTTTGACTTCCTTTTGGATCAAAATCGGCTTTTTACCCAATGATTGATAAAACTCAAAAGCATCCTGTATATACTTTGTATGTGTTTTCTCGCCACCAATAATCTCTACAAGCGGTAATAGATGGGGCGGGTTAAAAGGATGTCCCAAAACAATTCGTTCTGGATAAACACAATCTTGCTGAATATCCGATATTTTTAAACCAGATGAACTGGACGCGATTATGGTATCTTCTGGACAATTTTGTGTGAGTTGCACATATAGTTGTTTTTTTAGATCAATTCGTTCTGGACCATTTTCTTGGATAAAGTCGGCATCTTTAACTGCATCTGCAATATTTTGATAAAACCTTAAATTGTTCAAAAGCCCTGTAATATAACTTTCCGAATCACCCTGTTTGTGTTCTTCTAATTCAAATAGATCAAGTAAGTAGCTTTGAACTCGTGTCGTTAAATTGAGTTCTGCATCGGCAGCTGGATCAAATGCACTGACCTGAAATCCTTTACTCAGATAAAAAGCAGCCCAACTTGCACCAATTACACCCGTACCGATAATGGCAACTTTATTGACTGATTTCATATATACACTTCCTCTTATCCTTGAAAAATGTGGGAAATATCTTGATATTTAATAGTGAAAAATAATGCTTTTATAACGGCAAGACTCACTCAAATTTGTGGAGGAATTCGTCCTCCACAAATAATGATGATGAATAAGCAGATCTTTCCGCAGCGATATCAACGGCTAGAATGGATAATTATGATTGGATGAATATTGACACTATTGCGCTGTATAACCGCCATCCATCACCACAGCTTGCCCCGTGACGCCTGCTGCTTTTTCACTGGCTAGAAAAATTGCATAATCTGCGATTTCTTCAACATTCAGTAATCGTTTTTGTGGCACCATAGCTAAAATAACGTCCTCAAGTGCGCTTGTTTCACTGACATTACGCGTTTTTGCCAAATCTTTTATTTGACCACGGACCAAGGGTGTATCTACATAACCCGGACATAATGCATTGACGGTAATACCATCTCGTGCAGACTCTAAAGCTGCCACTTTCGTTAAACCAATCACGCCATGTTTCGCGCTGTTATAACCTGCTTTTCCAGCAAAGCCGATTAGACCATTGATCGAAGCCATATTGATAATACGACCATACTTTTGTGCTTTCATGATTGGAAATACATGTTTAATTCCAATAAAAGAACCCACCAACATTACATTTAACAACTTTTGATAAATATCTGTTGGGAACTCTTCGATTGAAGCAACATGCTGAAAACCAGCATTGTTAATCAGAATGTCTAAACGCCCATAGGTCTTTTGCGTTAACTCAATCGCTGCAGCATAAGCATCTTCATTGGAAACATCACAAGGCGCAGATAAAGCGTCAAATCCATCCTTTTGTAAAGCAAAAACGGCTTCATTGCATTTATCCGCATTCATATCCGAAATGACGACTTTTGCACCTTCAAGTGCGAACTTTTTAGCGATTTCAAGCCCAATACCACTTGCTGAACCTGTGATAAATGCAACCTTATCTTTGAGAAGTTGACTCATGTTTGACTCCCTGTGTTGCTTCTTCAATATAAACTTAGACAATACCAAACCATGTAAATGCTGCAATCGCAACAAACACCGCAATGGTTTTAATGATCGTAATGGCAAAAATATCTTTATACGATTGTTTATGAGTAAGCCCTGTTACGGCAAGTAAAGTAATGACTGCGCCATTATGAGGTAAGGTGTCCATACCTCCTGAAGCCATTGCGACGATACGATGCATCACCTCAGCAGGAATTCCCATTGCAGCGATTGCTGCATTGTACTGATCAGCCATTGCGCTCAACGCAATACTCATACCGCCTGAGGCTGAACCTGTAATCCCTGCTAAAACAGTGGTCGTAACTGCACCATTGACCAATGGATTGGTAAAAGTATGTCCCAAAGCATGACTAATCACTGCAAAACCTGGCAATGCTGCAATGATGGCACCGAAACCGTACTCAGATGCAGTATTCATCACCGCAAGTAAAGAGCCACCAATACTTGCATTGACCCCTTCTTTAAAACTGGTGGATACACGGCGGTAATCAAACATAATGGCGGTAATAATACCCACGATTAATGCTAAACCGACCGCCCAAATCGCCGATGTTTTAGCGACATCCACAGTATAGTTCGCCAGTCCAATTGCATTAAAATCAAAGCCGTTCGGGTACCATTGTTTAATCGCGGTGGATAAATATTTATTCATCACAGCCACCAAAATCAATGGGACAAATGCCATAAATTGGCGTAGTCCAGAACCATTATCCTGTTGTTGAGATTGACTTTCGAATTGTTGTAATTCAGCCTCAGTCAATGTAATACCAGAAGTAAATCCATCACCATTGCGTGCAGCAACACGGCGACGCCATTCCAAATAACTTAAACCGACACCCAAAACAAAAATTGCCCCAATAATTCCTAAAAAAGGTGCGGCATAAATATTGGTTCCGAAAAATGTAGTTGGAATAACATTCTGAATCTGAGGTGTGCCCGGTAAGGCATCCATCGTAAACGAGAAAGCACCTAGTGCAATTGTGCCTGGAATCAAACGTTTTGGAATATTGGCTTGTCTAAACAATTGGTTTGCAAACGGATAGACTGCAAAAACCACCACAAACAAACTTACACCACTATAGGTGAGAATCGCGCCTAGAAGCACAACGGTCAACATGGCATTTTTGGAGCCAATGAGCTCGACAATGGTTTTGGCAATTGATTCTGCAATACCAGACATTTCAACAACTTTACCGAAAATTGCCCCAAGTAAAAAAACCAGGAAATAATCTTTAATAAAGCCCACCATTTTTGGCATAAACACACCAGAATAAAATGGTAAAACGTTGGCTGGATTGATCAGTAAGACGGCAAATAAGGCACAAATCGGTGCCATGAGAATCACAGAAAATCCTCTGTAAGCGGTATACATCAACAGCCCGAGAGAAAGCAAAATTATACCCAGTTCCCACATATCTTTTACTCCGTCCTTAAAGCATATATGTCTAAATCCACCTTGTTTTTTATTTCAAATCATCACAAGGCAGTCCCATCCATTGATATGAATGAGTTATTCAATAAATAAAAATGGATAGTTAGAAAAATTAATTTTCATCAATACATTGAGCATTTATAAATCATCCAGATTTATAAATTGGAATATCCATATCCAAATTATCAATAAAACTATAATCCAAATTTTTAGGGATATTATTTGAAAATATTTATCAGTTAATATGAAAAGCTCATAAATTGAAGCAGATTTATTTTTGTGTTGACTTAATGGGTACTGATATAAAAAAACAAAGTGATGATTTTCAAGATCATTCATGAAAAAGTAGCCCATTCATTCTTTTACAAATTCAAGATTAGCTTGGTTTATCCATACACAATCAATATTTACTCACATAAAAATTAACTTAAACCATTAATAAAATTGAAATTTTATTAATGGATTGAACTCAGCTGATTGAGTAAACACAATATAATTTAAGTGCTTAAATGATTGGTTATACGATCAAAGATTCTGAGTTTAGCGTATCATAGTGCTAAAGATCAGTGAGGTAGAGTTATGACACTCAAACAATTAAAAGCATTTTTAGTCCTTGCCCGCACATTAAACTATGCCAATGCTGCCAATGAGCTTTGTTTGAGTCAATCCGCTTTAAGTTTAAGTATCAAAAGCTTAGAAGATGAACTTGGCGGAAAACTGTTTAAACGCAATACCCGTCGTGTCGATCTTACTGCGGAAGGAAATGCTTTAATCCCATTTGCCAAAAAGCTTTTAGCCAATTGGGAAGACATGGAAAGAGACGTTAAACAACGTTTTAAGCTGCATCGAGGGACACTCAATATTGCCTCTATGCCTTTCGCAACACATGCTATTTTACCCGCAGTACTCAACGAATTTAACAAGCATCATCCCAATATCAATTTTTCAATCCATGATATTCCCAATGAAAAAATTATTGAAAAAGTACAAGAAGGTATTTTTGAACTTGGTATTTGCTTTGAACCTCAACACAATGATCAATTAATTTTTAAACCCTTCTTCAATGAAGATTTTTTGGCATTACTTCCTAAAGACCATGTACTCGCCAAACATCAATCAGTAACATGGCAAGAATTATGTTCGTATCCCTTTATAACACTACAAAAACCTTCAATCATTCGACATGTGGTTGAAGAAAAATGTGCTCAGAATGATTTAATTTTGGATTTAAAAATCGAGTGTCATCAAATCAGTTCTCTTTCCCATTTTGTGGCTTTTGGCATGGGTGTCAGTGCAATTCCACGGCATTTTCAAAATTATATCGACAAAGAAAATAACCTATTGATTGAAATTGAAGATGGACAAGTCAATCTTCCTGTAGGCGTGATTTATAAAAAAGACTTTGAACTCTCCAATATCTCCTCTCAATTTATCGAAACCTTGTTGGCATATCAGTTTTAAAGCTTCCTGCAAATCAATAAAATTCAATGTTTTTAACGAAAAATTAATGAGTTTTTCTCATTGAACATTTGAAAGAATCAATTTCTAAAATCATTTATGCAGTGCTAATAATAAAGGCTCTAAAGGACATAGAGTTAAAACGATGAACAAAGTTGTCGCGAGTGCGCATGAAGCTTTAGCTGATGTAGTTGCAAACAATCAGACCTTTGCTGTGGGCGGATTTGGATTATGTGGAATCCCAGAAGCATTAATTGATGCCTTAAAAGAAACGGGCGTAACAGGTTTAACCTGCATTTCAAACAATGCTGGCGTTGATGATTTTGGTCTAGGCAAACTTTTACAAACCAAACAAATTAAAAAAATGATTTCATCCTATGTGGGTGAAAATAAAGAATTTGAACGTCAATATCTGAATGGTGAACTTGAAGTTGAACTGACTCCTCAAGGGACATTGGCGGAAAAATTACGTGCTGGCGGTGCAGGCATTCCTGCATTTTTTACCCAAACAGGTGTAGGTACACTGGTTGCAGAAGGAAAAGAAGTTCGTAATTTTGCTGGCAAAGACTATATCCTTGAACATGCCTTGATTGCAGATATTGCCTTGATAAAAGCTTACAAAGCAGATAAAGCGGGTAATCTGATTTTCCGTAAAACAGCACGTAACTTTAATCCAGAATGCGCCATGGCAGGAAAATTGACCATCGTTGAGGTTGAGGAAATTGTTGAAATTGGTGAACTAGATCCTGATTCAATTCATCTACCAGGCATCTATGTCAGTCGTATCATCTTGAATGCACAACCTGAAAAACGAATCGAACAATTGACATTGAAGACGGAGGCTTAATCATGGCTTGGACGCGTAATGAAATGGCTGAGCGAGCTGCTCAAGAACTTGAAGATGGTTTTTATGTCAACCTAGGTATCGGATTGCCGACACTGGTTGCAAACTATATTCCTGAGCATATCGATGTCTGGCTACAATCTGAAAATGGTTTATTGGGAATAGATGAATTTCCAACTCAAGAAACTGTAGATGCGGATTTAATCAATGCAGGCAAACAAACCGTCACTGCACGTCAAGGTGCTGCATTTTTCTCTAGTGCTGAATCTTTTGCCATGATCCGTGGTGGTAAAGTGAATATTGCCATATTGGGTTCAATGGAAGTTTCTGAAAAAGGTGATTTAGCCAACTGGATGATTCCTGGTAAGAAAGTCAAAGGAATGGGAGGTGCAATGGATTTGGTTGCTGGTGTTCAAAAAGTTGTGGTTTTGATGGAACACTGTGCCAAAGACGGTAGCCCCAAAATTGTCCCAGAGTGTTCACTGCCACTTACGGGCAGATTGGTTGTCAACCGCATCATCACTGATCTAGGTGTTATGGATATTACGCCACAAGGCGTTAAATTGGTTGAACTGGCTAAAGATGTCAGCTTAGAGCAAATTCAGTCTGCGACAGGTGTAAGCTTGATTACAAGCGAGCTTCAAGTTTCTTGATCAAAAAAAGAGCTGAAATCATTTTCAGCTCTTTTGCTCTTGTTTCGAACAAGTTAATTCACAATACGAAAATCTGCTGTCAAACTAGTTTTGACCATTATTGCCCCATTTTAAATAAGCTTCACGCTGACTTAAACGTTCATAATAATTTTGAACATACGGAAAATCTATTTTTTCAAATGGTGTTAAGTACCAACGCTGTACAGACAAGCCAATCACAATGTCCGCTAAAGAAAAGTTTTGCCCTGTGACATAAGACCCTGTTTTTTCTAATTGTTGATCAAGGATCTGCATATGTTTACTCCAAGCCTGAATACTTTGCTCTACCCGCTCTAAATCTTGATGTAGAGGTGAATGACGAACCAAATGCATCAGGGCATATGTCCAGCTGTTGTTCAATTCAATCCCCTGCCAATCAATCCACTGATCCACTTCAGCACGTTGTTTGGCATCCAAAGGATAAAGGTGTTGTCCATTATATTGATTGGCTAAATATCGAATGATCGAGTTGGATTGCCACAACACAAAATCCTCATCGATTAAAACAGGAATGGTCGCATTGGGATTCAGCTTTAAAAATGCGGTTTCTTGAGTGGATTGAAAGCCACGCCCCCAATCTTCACGCTCATAAGAAATATTGAGTTCATCACACAGCCAAAGTAATTTTCTGACATTGATTGAATCAGCTCTTCCAAGAATTTTTATCACAAACCATCTCCTATCCAATGCAAATAATATAGCTGAAAATGATGAGAAACATCTGTGTTGAAGATCACATGATCATAAAAATATGATTAAAAAAAATCGTGATATAAATCTTAAAAATAAATATGCAGCAATAAGACTAATTCATTCAACTTATTGTCATCTGAGAATTAAAGAAATGAGATATATAAAGCGTTTTAAAATAAAACTTATCTAAAAACAAATGCTTCATACAGTCAAATTAAAGTGTAAGCATACATCTATAATCAATGGGTCATTGATACTAAATCATGTGATCATTCAATTGAGTAAATAAATGATGCCCAAATGTAGCTAAAAAGTATTTTTATCTAATATTGTCCTTCACAAACAATACAATGACCTATCCGAGATTTTGAGGTTGTACTTTTGGATAACTTTGCTTTTTTTAAAAATATTCAGGAATGGTCTGATCAGTATCCGTGGTTAGAAATGCTGACATCATTGTCCATTTTGCTTTTTTTCGCATTTTTAGCAAATTTTATTGCAAAACAAGTCGTTGTTCGGGGTATACGTAAACTCATTTCAAAAATGAAGTTTGCCTATAGTGAAATTTTCTCTGAACACAGTGTGATTCGAAGAGTGGCAAACATTGTCCCAGCGATTGTTATTTTAAATGGGATTAGCACAGTTCCGCATTTGTCTGTAAAAGTTGTCAGTCTCGTACAAATGGCATCACAAGCATTTATCTTCCTCACGATTGCCCTTGCACTCAGTGAACTTCTCAACGTTTTTAACTTATTTTATCAACGTAACCCAAAGTCACTTAATAAACCTATCAAAGGTTATCTTCAGCTGATCAAACTGATCGTATTTATCGTCTGTGGTTTACTGGTATTGGGTACATTCCTGAAGAAAGACGTATTTACTCTGCTGGCAGGTTTTGGTGCTATGGCAGCAGTATTGTTATTGGTTTTCCAAAATACCATTCTTTCTTTGGTCGCGTCCGTACAAATTTCTTCTTATGACATGGTACGTATAGGTGACTGGATTGAAATGCCTTCACTCAATGCCGATGGTGATGTGATTGACATGTCGCTACATACCATCACTGTGCAAAATTTTGATAAAACCTTTACTACGATTCCGACCAATAAATTGGTGACGGATACCTTTAGAAACTGGCGCGGTATGAAGTTATTGGGTGCAAGACGGATCAAGCGATCTATCTTTATTGACCAAACCAGTATTCACTTCATTACTCAGGAAGAACAACAGAAATTAAAAGCTTTCTTATTGCTGGATCAATATCTGGACAATAAGCAATCTGAGCTAGAGACTTTTAATCAGCAGTTTGAAAATCAGTCGATCTATAATCAACGTCGCCTGACCAATATCGGAACCTTTCGGGCTTATGTTGAGTTTTATCTAAAACAACATTCAGGTATTGCAAAAAACCAATCGCTGATCATTCGTCAGTTGCAGCCAACCAGTGAAGGCATACCGCTTGAAATCTACGCATTTGCCAATACAACGGTATGGAATGACTATGAAGCAATTCAATCTGATATTTTTGACCATTTGATGGCAATTATTCCTGAATTTGGCTTAAGAATTTATCAAGCACCTTCTGGTTCTGATTTACGTTCATTAGCCAGCCATTCATCCGACAATACCATTAAACATCTATCGTGAATAATTGTTCAGGAGCATATCTGCGCCTGAACCATCTGTTTTTGTATTGCTCGTGCATTCATTCAGCGCTTTATTATGCTGAGCTAAATAAGATATTGCACTGATTAAATAAGATATTGCACTGATTAAATACGTTATCCAAACTCATGTGAATAATTCGTTTATTCACATGATTACCAATTTTTTAGGATTTATTTTCAATAAATTTATATGTATAAAAAAAGCCCTTGTAATCACAAGGGCTTTTTTAGATATTTGGCGGAAGCGGTGTTAGTCAAATTAAACAACCAAACCACTGATAAACATACAAAAAATAATTTAATTTTAGTTTTTTACTGTTATTTTTACTACAATAAAATTTCAACCAATCATTTGTTTATATTTCATTCACCTGACACTATTCTTGCTTAGTAAGCTAATGATTGTAAATTACAAATCATCTTAAACTACCCATTCTAAGACAGTTCATGTAATTTTACCTCAATTAAGAGTTCATTCGAGAATATATTCAATTAGAAGATTTTATATTCCCCGCCCCACGTAGTGGTGAAATGCTTTCCGACATGCCATTGACTACACTAATCAAGCGTATGCATGAACAAGAACTAAAAAATGGCTTAGGCTATATTGATCCAAAACAGAATCGTATAATTACCACACATGGCTTTCGGTCTACTTTTCGTGACTGGTCTGCGGAAAAAACTAATTATGCGCGTGAAGTCTGTGAACATGTATTAGCGCACAAACTACCAGATAAAGTTGAAGCTTCTTACTTGCGTGGAGATTATCTAGATAAACGTAAAGAATTAATGGCAGATTGGGCAGAGCACTGCTCTACGCTTACAGAGTGATGTAACACATAAACCTTGTATTTCGCCTAACCAAATAATAATCTTACCCTTTATATTTATCATAGAGCCAACATGTCAATACAAACTATAAGCAGTACCATAACAAGGTTAAATAAGGAGTTAGCAGATATTACTCATCGAATGAGCTTAGAGCAGAAAAAGGGAGCTGATATAATTTCTAAAATTTTACAAATTCAAAATTCTATCGGGAAGACAACTAGCCCCTCTACATTAAAAACAAAGTTATCAGAAATTAGTAGGAAAGAACAAGAAAACGCTCGTATACAATCAAAACTTTCAGACTTACAAAAGAAAAAGATTGATATTGATAATAAGCTGCTGAAAGAAAAGCAGAACCTTATAAAAGAAGAAATACTGGAAAGAAAAAAATTAGAGGTCCTGACTAAAAAACAGCAGAAAGACGAAATTGAACATCAAAAGAAGCTGAAACGTGAAATTGATGCTATTAAAGCTTCTACCCAATATATTACTGATGTTTCAATATCATCTTACAACAATACAATACCTGAGACGGAACCAGAATATGATTTGTTTATTTCACACGCTTCAGAAGATAAAGAAGATTTTGTCAGACCGCTTGCAGAGACATTACAGCAACTTGGAGTAAACGTTTGGTACGATGAATTCACGTTAAAAGTTGGGGACAGTTTACGTCAAAAAATTGATAGTGGTCTCCGAAACTCTAAATACGGTACCGTTGTTCTTTCAACTGACTTTATTAAGAAAGACTGGACCAACTATGAACTTGATGGCTTAGTAGCTCGAGAAATGAATGGCCATAAAATGATTTTACCGATTTGGCACAAAATTACTAAAAATGACGTTTTAGATTATAGTCCGAATTTAGCCGATAAAGTCGCCTTAAATACTTCTGTAAATAGTATTGAGGAAATTGCCCATCAATTAGCTGATGTTATCTTAAATCGATAAGCGCCTTCTAAAAATTAAAATTTTGACTGAGATTTACAAATAACCTAATTCTCAGTCAACTTTTGAACACCCTACAATTTAGACACTTTACAATCAATAATTTAATTATAACTAAAACAATTTTTTTTGTGATGAGTAATACTGAATTCACAAATATTGATGTATATTGAAACAATAAAACCAAATAATTTATATAAAATCAAAAACTTAAAAAATTCTTCTTTAGCCATTTCCGCCCTTTAATATTTCTTTTGATATAAGAAATCGATTCTTCATATTTGTATCCAAGCCAAATTAATGTTATATATTTAACAAATAAGTTGAGTATACAACATGAAAATATCTTTACTCATATCCTCTTTGCCTACACAGAACACATCTACACGTATGAGAGTATGGCGTTCTCTTAAAGCAAGTGGAGCCGCAATCCTTAGAGATGGTGTGTATTTACTTCCCATTTCTCATAGCGAGAAATTTGATCCTATTGCAAGTGACGTTATTTCAGAGCAAGGCTCTGCGTATGTATTCCATGCGGAGCAGCCTTTAAACCTTGAATTAGCTCCTTTCTTCAGTCGAAAAGAAGAATACGATGTCCTCTATAAACAACTCTCTGAGTTAAGAGATCGTCAATCTAAAGATGAAAAGAAAGAGCTGCTCAAGCAAATCCGTAAATTAAGAAAAAGTATCGATGCACTCGTAGAAATTGACTATTACCCCGATGAGACTCAAGCACAGGTACTAAATGAACTTTCTGCTTTAGAGCTTTCAATAGCTCGACTTGGTGAAGTGAATGAGCCTCAAGCAATACAAGCACATATTCAACTTCTAGATAAAAATAGTTATCAAAACAAAATATGGGCAACTCGTAAGAGACCTTGGATTGATCGTCTAGCCTCTGCATGGCTAATCAAGACTTTTATTGATTCAACTCCTACATTTATTTGGTTAGAAACACCAAGTGAATGTCCAGAAGAAGCTTTAGGATTCGATTTTGATGGTGCAGCTTTCAGTCATATCAATCACTGGGTTACCTTCGAAGTTCTTTTACATAGTTTTAATTTAGAAACACCTGCTTTGAAAAAAATTGCAGAGATTGTCCACTATCTTGATATTGGCGGGATTGAGCCACCCGAAGCTTCAGGCATAGAAACCGTCTTTGCAGGAATACATGAAAACATTACAGATGATGACCAATTATTAGTCGCATCAAATGCAATCTTTAATGGCCTATTGTCTAGCTTTAATAAAAATAGCTCTGTACTGAATGATTAAACGCATCAAATACTTTTTAAATTTCAAAAATTTAGGTGAAATAGCAATGAATACAAATGAAGATTCCACTGCTTTAGCTGAAAGCATTCCCCCACATGAACTTCATGGTGTTTCATTTCGTGAAGCTTTTTGGGTATGGCTTAAAGTAGCTGCGCTTAGCTTTGGTGGACCTGCGGGGCAAATCGCAGTAATGCATAAAATTTTAGTTGAAGAGAAACAATGGATTAGTGAAACGCGTTTTTTACATGCCTTAAATTACTGTACACTTGTTCCTGGTCCTGAAGCACATAAGTTGGCTGTATACATAGGTTGGTTATTACACCGAACACGTGGCGGACTCGTTGCGGGTACTCTCTTTATTTTACCGGGTCTACTTGCATTAGGAATACTAAGCTGGATTTATGCAAGTTATGGTCAGATTAGTATTGTTCAAGCATTATTCTTTGGATTAAAAGCAGCCGTACTTGCAGTAGTTCTTGAAGCTGTCATGCGTGTAGGTCGTCGAGCCTTAAAAAACAAGGTGATGGTCATTGTCGCTATCTTGTCATTTATCGGCATCTTTATCTTTGCTTTGCCTTTTCCATTTATTATTTTAGTTGCTGCGCTTATCGGTTACATCGGAAATAAAAGTGGAAGTAAAGCATTTAACGCCTCCTCATCTCATTCTGACGCTAATAGCTCTAATGCTTCATTAGCAGCTATTGATGCTGCTTTTGCTAAGCAGATCCCAGAGCATGTACAACCTTCCCATACAAGAGCTCTAAAAATTACTCTCATTGGTTTGGTCTTATGGCTCGGCCCACTTATAGCTTTTATTACTTTAATGGGCAAAGATAATGTTTATACGCATATCGCTCTATTCTTCAGCAAAATGTCCGTACTTACGTTTGGTGGTGCTTATGCAATTTTATCTTATGTTGCACAGCAAGCCGTCGAAAACTTCCATTGGCTTAAACCTAGTGAAATGCTGATCGGACTTGGTATGGCTGAAACCACCCCTGGCCCCCTGATTAGTGTAGTTCAGTTTGTAGGCTTTATGGCAGCGTATCGAGACCCAGGATCATTGAATCCTGCCTTGGCTGGTACTCTTGGAGGTATATTAGCGAAATGGGTAACATTTGTACCCTCTTTTCTATTCATTTTTATTGGTGCTCCATATATTGAAGCATTAAGAAATAATAAGGCTTTAAATGCCATACTTTCGACAATTACAGCAGCTGTTGTTGGAGTGATCCTTAATCTATCAGTGTGGTTTGCATTACATACATTATTTGCTGAAGTTAATGTAATTCATAAATATGGAATGGTTTTACAAGTTCCAGTTTTATCCAGCATTAACCCATGGTCACTAATGTTATCAATCATAGCTATGCTTGCTTTATTCCGTTTCAAACTTGGAATGATGACTACTTTAGCTGGTTGCTGCGCTATAGGAATTATTCTTCACTTTTTCGGGATAAGCGGCTAATCACTTATAACTATATAAAAATGTTTTAGTTGGACTTATTTGTCCAACTAAAACCATTCAATAATTCAAATAAAATGTATTTCAACACTTGCATGCACAATTTCTTCATGGATAGAGAGTGCCTGTTTCACTACATCTGGTGTTAAATCTACACCTGTACTCTCTAAAGCCAAGATGCAAGAAAACTTGCCTCTACCAACTTTCCAAACATGTAAATCAGTAATATTAACTTGAGGAAATTCCTCTATAACCTCTTTGATTTCATCAACCACAGGGTGAGACATTTCTGCATCGAGTAGTGTCTTTCCTGTCTCATTTAATAATCCCCATGACCATTTAGCGACAAGAATAGCTCCAACTACACCTAATAGTGCATCTAAGAAACTCCAACCAAAATATTTCCCCGCAAACAATGCAACAATTGCCAATACAGAAGTAACCGCATCAGCTACTACATGCAGAAACGCCGCCTTTTGATTTAAGTCATGATGATCGTGGTGGTGGTCGTGTTCATGGTGATGATCATGCTCGTGGTGATGGTGGTGGCCTCCGTCATGTAATAACCATGCACAAACCAAGTTTACCAATAAACCAACAATTGCAATTGGTATTGCCTCATTGTAATGAATATTCACGGGATTCATTAATCGATCGATAGATTGAATACCCATTAAAAGTGCTACAACCATAAGTAAAATAGCACTACTGTACCCTGCTAGAATCTCAATTTTCCAAGTACCAAAACTAAATCGCTGATCATGAGCATAATGTCGGGCCATTCGATATGCGAAATAAGCTAAGCCGAGAGCAACCATATGTGAACTCATATGCCAGCCATCTGCGAGTAAGGCCATCGAATTAAAAATCCATCCCCCCAATATCTCTAGTACCATCATGATTGCTGTAAGAATTGTCGCAATCAGTATTTTCTTTTGTGCTAAAGGATTTCCTTCATCGAATTGATGAGAATGACGACGATCTAAGTTACTATGAAGTTGCATAAATTTTATCTTTCCAAGATACTCCCCCCAGTATATATTTTTTTTAGGAAAAATCATGTCTCATTTGCATCAAGATAAAAAAATACTTAATCGCATCAAGCGGATTCAAGGACAGGTTACTTCTGTTGAAAAGTCATTATTAACACCTGAAAGCTCTTGTCTTGAAGTATTACAACAAGTTGCAGCAATTAAAGGTGCTGTTAATGGGTTAATGCAGCAACTTCTTGAACAACATTTAAGAGAACATGTATTGAAAGGGGATCAAAATTTTGATGAAGAAGAAATGAAACAGTACTTATTATTATTAGATCGTTATTCAAAATGAGTAGAACAAAATGTTCTACTCATTTTTATTATTAATGGCAGTGACGATCCCCTGTCTTGCTATTCGTGTGGCAGCCTGAAGAATCAGTACCACCTGAATGAGCAAAAGCATTTGTTACCGCAAGCCCCATTAAACATACCAAGATTAGTTTTTTCATGTTGTTCCCCTTTTTTTATTGAACAATAAAATAAGCTTATAATTGTACAACAAACAAACGGAATCTTTCTAAGTCATTAGTCGAAAAAGAGTTATTTAGGCCACTTTTCATGATAGTCATCAATAATATATTCATGGACGTGTACTCCATTGATTCGATGCTGCTGCAAATGCTCATGATCTGGAGGTAAATCATCATGACTGTGGGGTAAAAGAGCCTCATCCTGTGATGGCCACAAACGCATTGCAAGTAATAAAGAAATCGTTGCAATCACTGCCATCGGTATAAAAGTTTGTAATGTTCCTATGTTAGTAGTGAGCCATCCAACCAAGGGATAAGTCACTAACCAGCAAGCATGTGAAAACGCAAATTGCGCTGCGAATAGAGAGGTCCTACTCTCACTCGATGCAGATTTTCGAATCAAACGGCCTGTAGGTGTTTGTGAAACAGAATATCCAATACCAAGCACAAACCAAAGTACAAGCAAACCATTATAAGATGTAATGAAATAACCACTTAACAGCCCAATTACAAGAATTGTTGTTCCCGTCAACATCACTGATCGATCTGGGAACTTATCCAATATCTTAGGCAAAATGAAAGCCGAAAGCATTGAACCAAATCCAAATAAACCAAAAGCCCAAGTAGTCGCATTTTCAGTTAGCTTAAATGTCGATTGAACCAATACCACGGTATTTACAATCACTACAGCGCTTGCTGACGCAAT
Organism: Acinetobacter bereziniae LMG 1003 = CIP 70.12; assembly: GCF_000368925.1. Taxonomy (GTDB): domain Bacteria; phylum Pseudomonadota; class Gammaproteobacteria; order Pseudomonadales; family Moraxellaceae; genus Acinetobacter; species Acinetobacter bereziniae. The sequence goes on from NZ_KB849755.1 coordinate 1,067,180, forward strand.
TGCTAAATTGAGAGCAAGCAATGCTTTAAGTCTAGGCGTATTAAAATAAATTTTAGCTCCCTGCTTAATACGGCTATAAACACCTCTAAACGCAGGTACTTTGGCAACTGGTAATTTCGCACTTACCACAAACAAAGCAGAACCGATAAAACCTAATACCGTTCCCAAAAATAAGTTGTGATAACTCATCAAAGTTAATAAAAATGCCGCGAGCATCGGACTAATAATATTTTCTAAATCATAGGCCAATCGTGATAATGATAGCGCATTGGTATAGTCTTTTTCTTCAGGTAAAACATCTGGAATCATTGCCTGAAATGTTGGTGTAAATGCAGCAGAAGCAGATTGCAAAATAAAAATGAGAATATAAATTTGCCAAATTTGTGTCACAAACGGTAGACACAATGCTGTTAATGCTCGAATAACATCTAGCCCAACCAATACTTTTTTTCTTGGTAATCGCTCAGCAAATGCAGATGCTATAGGCGCTACACCGATATAAGCAATCATCTTAATTGCCAATGCAATACCAAGAACTTGGGCTGCTTCCCCCTTTGCAATATCGTACGCCTGTAAAGCTAGGGCGATTGTGATTAACCCCGTTCCGATTAGCGCTATTACTTGGGCCAAAAACAAATGCCGATATGTTGTGTTTTTTAGTACTTCTAGCATCTTATGGATTCCTTTTAGAACCTGACTTCTTTAGCAATTGAATCTCCTTGGAATATTATTCCAAGGAGATTGATCAAAACTTAAAAGACTTTCTTCATTTCACTAAACTGCCCTTCTACAAGTAGAGTTACAGTCACTGGATTTTCCGTACGGTTACGCCAGAACCAACCATGCTTGCCATCAAAAGCTGCCTTTAAGACACCCTGCTGAGTTGTTTCATTCTTTCCTTTTCCATAGCCATGATAGAACCCTTTAGGAGCGTTCACTGGATCACCATGGGTATCATAATTAAGACCACCTCCAACAGCTTTCCAGTCAAAGTTGACACTTGCACTTTGTGGCATCGTCAGTTTCACTTCGGTTGCTTGGCCCGGTTTAAGCTCAATACTAATGCTCTCTTTATTAATAGCAGGCATAATCATTTGAGCATTATCAGTTGCCGTTTGAGTCGAAGTTTCTACTGATATTTGTTCAACACTATTCACTGCCTGTGCAGCATTGATACCATTTTCTGACTCTTCAGTTAGTGATTGTTTGATTTCTCCCATTTTCGTTAAACCAAGCACTTTACCCATACCTGTCGGATCAATTGCATACTCCGCAGGCATGACACAGGTAACTAGCACAATAACGGCACTTACGGCAGCAATTGCTGTTGATTTAATTAACTTTTTTGATGAAGGTAATTCGATATCTTTTGGAATTTCAGCGTTATACATAATTTAGATCCTTATTGAGTAATGAAGCCAGTAAGTTGATAGCCAACAAGTAAAAAACCGAGGAACATGAGGAAGACATTGCTTTGATAAGCTGTTTTAAAGAAATAAGGTGTCTTTCTCCAAAACGTCATTAATAACAAGATGATGCACAGAGCCATAAACTGGCCTAATTCAACCCCAATATTGAATGAGATTAAATTTGCCAACAGTCCATCACTCGGAACTTCATATTCCTGAATTTTTACTGCGAGTCCAAAACCATGAATCAGACCAAAAATTAAAGTCGCGATTTTCGTGTTTGGTTGAAAACCAAACCAACGCTGATAAGCCCCCAAGTTATCTAGAGCCTTATAAACAATCGAAAAACCAATGATTGCATCAATGATGTAGGCGTTTATCGAGATATTGTAATAAACACCCACCAGCATCGTAATCGAATGCCCAAGTGCAAATAGGCTGACGTACAAGCCGATATCTTTCATTCGGTATAAGAAGAAGATAATGCCAACAAGAAATAGTAAATGGTCATATCCAGTGACCATATGCTTCGCACCCAAATAGATGAATGGAATCACATGAATGCCATAAATTTCTTGAATATAGCCCTTATCACCTTCCGCTACTCCATGAGCAAAAAGTGTAGGGCTTACCAATGTAATGAATAAAGCAAGTAATAGCTTTATGTAAGCACTTAATTTCACAATGTGTGAAGCAATAATTTGCATGTATATCAAACTCCAAAATTTAAAATGAATTGAAAATCCATTAACTTTTTGGGCGGTTTAAAAATACGACTCACCATCAGATAAACATATTCTTTTGACCAATCTAAAATCGAAATCCCTTTTAAGAGATGAGCTAAAGCGGCCGATTTAAGTACGTCATAGCCAACAAAATGTTCATAGTAATTATCTTGGTGACTATGTGAATGTTGTTGGCTTATCTCATGATGGTGAGAGTTAATTGCATCAATTGAAACGTGTCTCTGAAATTCATTTTCAGTTACATGCTCTTTAAAGTGCAAACATAAAGCGAGACTGATCATGCAGACTAGCAACATCATCACAAATTTGTTTTGTTTATCTCGCAATATATTTGTCATTAAAGATGCCCCTAAACAACCTGTTTAGCAGCTTCGTTTGATTTTCTTGACCTACCTTGGTTAAACCACACATATAAGGTTGGCAAAATAATCAAAGTCAGTAAGGTTGATGAAATAATCCCACCAATAACAACAGTTGCAATTGGGCGCTGAACTTCAGAGCCAATGCCTACGTTTAAGGCCATCGGAATAAAACCTAATGAAGCGACTAAAGCTGTAATCAACACGGGACGGAGTCTTTCCATTGCACCATGTTTCACTGCATCAATGACACTTTCACCTTGAACTCTAAGTCGCTGAATGGCTGAAACAAGAACCAAACCATTCAGCACAGCAACACCCGATAAGGCAATGAAACCCACAGCCGCAGAAATTGAGAATGGAATATCACGTAGTGCTAAAGCAATCACACCACCTGTTAGTGCAAATGGCACACCTGTGAATACCAAGATACTGTTTCTAACATTACCTAAAGCCATATAGATCATGGCAAAGATCAGAATTAAAGCAATCGGTACTACAACCATAAGACGATTTGAAGCAGATTCCATTTGCTCAAACGTACCGCCCCAAGTCAGCCAATAACCATCTGGTAATTTAAAATCAGCATTCAGCTTAGATTGTGCTTCTGAAATGTAACTACCAATATCAGTTCCACGAACATTTGCTGTAATGACGATACGCCGTTTACCATTTTCGCGAGAAATCTGGTTTGGTCCTTGAACGTTTTTTAACTCGATCAATTCTGATAAAAGAACACTCGAACCATCAGCTAAGCTCACAGGAATCTGATACAGCTTTTCTAGATCTGTTACCGAGTTTTGATCCATACGTACCACAATGTCGAACTTTCGATCTCCTTCAAACACCTTACCTACTGTCTCACCTGTGATTAGGCTAGAAACCTGTTTTTGTACATCCTCTGCATCAAGCCCATAGTTGGCAATCATGTCTTTTTTCAGCTCAACAGAAACCATGGGTAAACCAGACATCTGTTCGACTTTAAGATCAGCAGTACCTTTGACTCCCTCTAAAATCTTAGCGGCAGCGTTTGCTGATTCAAGCAACTGCTCTAAATCATCACCATAAATTTTTACGGCAACATCTGTTCGGACACCTGAAATAAGTTCGTTAAAACGCATTTGAATCGGCTGTGTAAACTCATAATTGTTTCCATATACGCCTTTAGATACGCGTTCAATTTCAGCAACAACCGCAGACTTTTCCTTATCAGGATTAGGCCACTGACTACGAGGTTTCAGCATGACAAAGTTATCTGCTACGTTAGGTGGAACAGGATCAGTCGCAATTTCAGCAGTCCCCACTTTGGCAAAAATAGTCTGAACTTCTGGAATTTTCTTAATCTCTTTTTCTAACGTGTATTGCATTTCAATTGCTTGAGTCAACGACGTACCAGGGATACGCAAGGCATGTAGTGCTACATCTCCCTCATCCAAGGAAGGTATAAACTCTGAGCCTAAACGAGTCGAAAGACTTGCACTAAAAACAAAGAAAATAGAGACAAAAGCGATTAGCAAATATCTGTGATTTAAAGACCAATCTAGAATTGGGTTATAAAATCTTTTGATGCCATGGACGATTTTTGACTCTTCTTCTTTAATTTCACCAGTAGTGACCAATGCCACCATTGCAGGGACAAACGTAATTGAAAGAATCATTGCTGCCACTAAAGCCATAACCACTGTTGCAGCCATTGGTGTAAACATCTTTCCTTCAACACCAGTCAGAGTCATTACAGGTAGATACACCAAGATAATGATCAATTGACCATAGAGAATCGCTTTGCGGGATTCTTTAGTCGCCTCAAACACAGTCGTAAAGCGTTCTTGCCTTGTTAAAACTCGCCCAAGCTCTTTTTGTTTAATTGCCAACTTTGCTAAGGAGGCCTCAACAATTACAACAGCACCATCTACAATAATCCCGAAATCTAGTGCCCCAAGACTCATAAGGTTTGCACTAATTTTCTGGTTCACCATACCTGTGATTGTCATCAGCATGGATAAAGGAATGACCAAAGCGGTAATCAGCGCAGCACGGAAGTGACCAAGAAATACAAACAGAACAACGATTACCAGAATCGCACCTTCTAAAAGATTCTTTTTCACCGTCTGTATCGTTGCATCAACCAAAGTTGTACGGTTATAGACAGCTTTTGCTTCCACACCTTCTGGTAATGATTTTTGAACCTGTTGTAGCTTTTGATCAACAGCGTGAGCAACATTTCGTGAGTTCTCACCAATAAGCATGAATGCTGTACCCAGTACAATTTCTTGCCCATCTTTAGTTGCAGCACCTGTACGTAATTCGTGACCAATAGATATTTTGGCAACATCTTTCAATCTGAGGATATAACCATTGCTCGTCGTAATCGGGATATTCTGGACTTGCTCAATCGAGTTAATTTGAGAATCAGAACGAATTAAATACTGTTCACCATTTTTCTCAATATACCCCGAGCCTTTATTCATGCTGTTCTTAGAGATAGCCTCTAAAATTGTCTTCTGATCCAGCCCTATGCTACGTAAATAAGCATAATCAGGTTGAACTACAAATTGTTTGAGATAACCACCAATGGTATTGATTTCATTAACACCCTCTACATTTCGAAGCTGAGGTTTAATCACCCAGTCTTGTAAGGTGCGTAATTCCGTTGGTGAAAGTGGATTAGGATTGTTCTTGGCATTTTCAACGGTATACATGAAGATTTCGCCAAGTCCTGTAGAAACAGGCCCCATAGAAGTTGCAATTCCAACGGGAAGATTTGGTGTCACTCCTTGTAGCTTCTCATTGACTAATTGTCGGGCAAAATAAATATCCGTCCCTTCTTTGAAAATTGCCGTTACTTGAGATAGACCATATCGAGATACGGAGCGTGTATAGTCTAAATTTGGAATACCTGCCAAAGCAGTTTCAATGGGATAGGTCACTTGAGACTCCATCTCCATTGGAGAGAGTCCTTGAGCTTCACTATTAATCTGGACTTGTACATTCGTAATATCAGGGACTGCATCAATCGGTAACTTGAAATAGTTATAAACCCCTAATGCACCAACAAATAAAAATACGATAAGTACAAGCCAACGATTCTTAATCGAGAGCTTAACAATCTGGTCAAACATAGTCGCTACTCCCCTTAGTGGTCATGAGTAGCGCCAGATTTCCCTAGCTCTGCTTTTAAAAGATATGAATTTCCAGCGGCATAAACCTGTCCTACGCGTAATCCAGATTTAACTTCCACATACCCATTGTACTTTTCACCAAGCTCCAGAGGCCTAGCTTCAAAATCATTGCCAACACGAATGAATACAACATCCCAATCACGGAAGCTCTGTAGAGCATCTTCACGCACAACCATCGGCTTCAAACTTTGATTTTCAAAAATTTGGGCCGTGATTAACTGTCCTGAGCGCCACTTAAACTGGTTTGGTACTTCAATAAAGACCTGTGCTGTACGTGTCTTTGGATCAATGACATCACTGATATATTTAATTCGTCCTAAAGCTTCTTCTGTATCCACAGGGCTTTGAGGTTTAACTTTAACCTTATTGTTAGGATTTATAGCATTTAGCCTGTCAGCGGGAACATTAACAACTGCTAAAAGTTGAGAAGTATTTGCGATTTTAAAAATAGGTGTTGAAGAACTTACATTTGATCCAACAGCACCAAGGACTTCTAATATTGTTCCAGACATTGCAGCACGAACTTCAACAGTACCATTACTAGAACCACCATAAGAGTTGATTAAGTTATTCAACTCATTTGCACGAGTTTGTGCTGCGTCAAAGTCTCGTTTTGCTGAAATATAATCAATTTCAGGTGATACACGCTTTTGCCATAGCGCTCGTTCCTGTTCCATTTTTTGACGAGCAAACTGTAGGCTGTCCAAAGCAACTTTACGATCGGCATTCAAACGAATTACATCTTGGCTTTGAACTACAGCAAGTAAGTCTCCCTGACTCACCTTATCACCTAGATTACGGTAAGTTTTGATCAATGTCCCACTGGCTTTAGGCGTAATAAAGCTTTCAAAATTATCAGGAAACTTCAGTTCGCCTTTTAACTCCAAAGCATTTTCAAACATCTTTGATTCAACTTTTAAAAGCTCTAATCCACTGCTCTTAATACTACTGTCCAACATGGTGACACGGCCTTCCTTCGTATCCCATTTCCAAGTATGCTTTTTCCCTTGATAATCAACGTTTATCATCATTAAAAAGGAATGTGGCTCGTAAACAATTTCATTCCCAATTAAGTAATCACTCTCAGGTTGAAATTGAATATTTTGCTCGGCATCCAAACGTTTGATGTAGATATTTGCTGTTAAGTCTTCAGGTTTAAGTAGTTTATCTTTCAAATACCCATAAACACGGAGGTGTGGTTCCACTCCTTCCTCAAATATCTTGACCTCAGCAGAGAAATCTCCATCTCGATATAAACGACCACCGTGAGGCCCTTTCTCATCTCCAGCCACAGCTACTTTTTCTTCGGCGACCTCACCATGTGCGCTCGCTTGTGTTTTATTGCCCGATTTATACCAAGCAATTGCACATAAGACGATAAGTAAGGCAACGACACCAGTTGCAATCAATGTATTGGTTTGTTTATTCATATTCTTGCCCTTATTCTTGATCTAAATGAGTAATGTAGTTACGTTCGACATCTGCAATTTCAGTTTGCAAAGCCAACCACATATCGAATCGAGCAAGATGTTTGTCTAACCAAATTTGCTTAATATTATTGAATTCAAGTAAAGAGTTTTTCCCTGCTTGGTATCCCATTTCAGCAATTCGGAGACTCTCATTTGTTGCGGGCAAAACCGTTTGATCATATTGCTTAATCGCATCAATCAAGTTGGAAACCTCAATAGCCTTGTTTTCCAATTCAATTTTAGAATTACGATTCACAAGCACCGACTGTGTTTCTGCTTTCGTATGCTCTGCTTGAGCGATCGCAATATTGCCTTTATTTCGACTAAAAATATTGAGGGGTATTGATGTCGAAACCTGAAAGACTTTGTCATTGGTTTCTTGGTAGTTTCTAACCCCTACTCCCAAAGTAATATCTGGTATTGCTTCTTTACGAGCCAACTCAAACTGAGCTTTTTTCAGCTTTGAACTTAAAGTTGCTTCTTGCTCAGACAAACTTATTTTGTCTGTGAAATTAAAGCTTAGCGGAACCTCCAATGCACTACTGGGCAGGTTGGAAGTGAACTTAGAACATAGATTTTTCTGGAACTGAATCTTCTTCACTTCATTTTGATGGCGCAATTTCGACTCAGATGAAAGTGCTATGCTTAGTTGAGCATCGGAAGGAATTACTCGCCCGTACTTAAGACGTTCGGAAAGAACGTTAGCTTGTCTGGCATTCAATTTACTCTCAGAAGAATAAATTTCAGCACGCTGAGTAGCTACATACCAGTTCGCCATACAGATTCTTAAATCTGCTTTGAGTTCAGCCTGACGCTTTGCTATTTCGAACTGATTACGATCACCTTGAAAACTCGCAATCTGTTTTCTCAAGGAAAGTTTATTACTGAGGGGGATCTCTTGTGATAGCCCCAGCAAGGTTGTTGGGCCATCCAAATCTTTCAATTTTGAATTACCGAGATTATCCAACTCCATATTGAAAGTCGGATTAATTAATCTGCCAGCAAACTTTTGATTGATTTCATAAGCTTGCTCGGACTGCTGTAAGCTATTGAGTACAGCATCATTTGCGATTACCTGCTTTTGTAGTTCTGCATAATTCGTTTCTGCGAATACATTTGCTGCTGTTGCTACAAATCCACAGGTAAGAAATATCTGATATTTTTTAGACATGACTTTACCTATACAAAAAAATTAAAAACTATTTTTTGTATAGAAAGATCAATTACGTAGGACGATTAAATCTTTAGAGAAAGTATAAGAATTACTAAATACTAGAGGGGATCGCCGCTTTAAAAAGACTCGATAAACGGGCTTTTCAAAAAGCTGGAAAAAGAATAAAACTAGTGGAAGTGCGAAACTAAGAATAAAGATTGGATCTATGCTGAAATCACTATCAGAAGAAATTGGCTTTACTGAATGATGATAGATCGGCTCATCAAAATTCTTCCACGTATGTGCTTCTGCATCATGATCAGCAGAACTTTTTAGAGAATCATCTGAGTGCTGTAAAGACCAATGACTAGAAGCATCATCCTCTACAATGATACTCAACTCATGCTGATGTTCAATATTTTCAAGTAGAACAGGCGCCCACGCATGAACTCCCGTAATTGTTATGGTAAACAAAAACAGGACAAATGCGAGTATAAGCTTAGAAAACCTACTTGAACGCATAGTCATGAACATACTTCTGATTTGCTACCAAAATACTAAAAAGCGTTATTAAAGTAAATCCATCTCTCAAAAATTCTAGGAGTGAGTATTTTCTTATCTACAGTCCAAAATCTGCAAAAAAAAGAGTACAAGTACTCTTTTCTAACTAGGTCCATTTCAATTGAGAGCCTGCACAGAATGCTGCAACCCTTTCTGAATGTCTTGAACATGAGTTAAATCACTAAGCTGCTGACCCTGCTCTGGTTTTGGTTCATTGATATAAAACTCCTCAACAATATCCAGTCCCTCCTCACCTCCTACCTCAAATCTGGCATTACCATAACCTAGCCTTGCCACATGATCTAAAGCCTCCTGATAAAACCCTGCTGTCTTGCTTTGTCCATCGATCTGTTTGGCTGAAGTAATGGCTTCTTGTAGATTGATTCCATCACGTAAGGTTAAGTCCACGTAATAAATTGGGGTACGGTAACTTTGCGTTGTGCTTTTTCCTCGTAAGGTCAGTTGCAATGGCAAACATGAAAGTAAATCACCTGAAGCCGCATGGTAATAACGAAGCCGTGCAGCTAAGGTACGAATGCTATTGAAACCTGTAGTCCTAAAAATGAATGTACCCAACTCATCCGACTCATCTAGATTGACGTAAAGCCGCCCATAAGGCTTGCAGTGTCCACCTTGGGCCAAGGGGCATAAATCAGGTGATGGACATGGATGCTGTTCAACCCCGTTTTGTCCAAGTCGCTGACAGGTTTCACCATTACCAGTACAGATGGGCCGACCAGTTTGTCGGTCGAATAGAGTGTACTCAGCTCGCAAGTTGAGTTCAGGATCATTAAAAATCATCCGGACAGGAATGGTTCTGAGTTTCTGGTTTTGTGCCTTGGCTCTTAGCTGCTCATCCAGTGGGTGTTTCACCCAGCCATCCTTATTCTGAATTTGGCTAGTAATCGTAAATTGATCATCTTTTTCAGGCAGACGTTTACCATTCTTTTCGACCACTTTACCGATACTAATTCTGCCGAGTATTGGCGGTGTAATCGCTAAACCTTTGATCATGTTGTTTGTCCTATAAGTAAAATTTTACTGATTACCCCTTGCTATGTAAGTAAACAGAAATATGAAAAGCTACGACTTCGCAAAAACCGCCATTGTTGGTCTACCGCTCCTTCGGGAGTCGGTAGATCGGGGGTGGTTTTTTTGCGCTTTTGGGAAGAATGGATATTTCATGCATATATAGTTAGCGATATAGATGCATGGTTTTGATCGGGTCAGTCATCATTGCTATAGATTTGAAAACGTCGTGTCCCCACCTTGTTTTGTGGAAACTCATTGATTAGTTCAGGATGCATTTTCAATACAGCCTTATTATCTAAAGCAATGGAGTCTTTAGATCGTTTCCACGTCACTGAACCATTGGCAAAAGTTGCTCGTTCAGCATCTTTCATTAACATCTGAATTTGATGCTTAGTTTCATCAAAGCTGTTTTGGTGTTTTTCAATATGATGCTTTTCTTGAATCAGTTGAGCAAACAACTGATTGGCTTGTTCATTTTGACTGAGATCTTCGACACTGAGTGGAATATGTTGAGGATAGAGTTGCTGAATGGCTTTAGCTGCCGATTCACTGGCATCGACTGAAGGTGGCGTGTCATTTTCCACACACTCCCAAAAGTATCGCTCTGCATTCACAATATGTTGAATGACTGATTCACTGCGTGCCACTTTATAGATACGAGTTTCATGACCACAGATCAGCACACAAATATGCGCTGCCTTTTTGCCTGTTACAGCGAGTTGATGTTGCACCTGACACAATACGTATAAAGGCACACCATCTCGCCATAACTTTGCTCCATATTCCCCTGCGGTTTTGCATTCTAAAATCTGTACTTCCTCACTACCTACCACCGAGTAATCTAAGTTAGCCAGCATAAAATGCTTATCCTCATCAGGATGTTGTAGTACGGCATTGATACGACGAACTTTGTTGTTGGTATGCATGCTGTAGTATTCAGCGACCAAAGGTTCAAGTTGTTTACCCCAATATAAAGGGGCATGACCTGTGCTTTCATCTTCAATGGATTGTTTAACTCGACCTGTCTTGATCATCCACAGTTCTAGCATCGACATATAGGGATTAAGTCCACAGGCTGCGGCACAGTCACTACTGCCAATACCTTGGCGTCTGACTTCAAGCCATTCTGCTTGAGTCATATTCTTTGTATTGACCAAGCGTTTGGCTGTGAATAATTTTGGGGCAATAAATGGGGTACTTGCCTGTTGCATAGATGGATTTAAAATTGCGGTATTCATATTGAAGTCCTGATTATTTTGCTATGTAAAATGATGGGGATCACAAAAAATGGGCATAAAAAAACCACAGCCGAAGCTATGGTTTTAATAATTTTTAAAATTCGAAATTCCATTTAAAAATGCTTAGTTAGGTCTAACTTTCCATGATTGAAAAATGTATATTCCGCACTATGCAAGCATGTTAAGTGCCTGTTCCAATCCTCGTTGTTTGATCGATGCGCCAGCACCAAACCAAGCTGAATCAAGCCGGTGATCGGTACTCATGGCACGACGTTCGTGGTCTATAAATTCTGTGATTGAACACAGTAATCCATAGGCTGTTCCTTTGGCTGAACTTAGCTCCGCACCTCGTCCTTGACCATTAAACATTTCCATAGCTCGACTCATCGATTTGGCATTTGGTTCAGCTTTGTCCTTGCCATTGGCTTGGGCTTGTAAGGCTACATCACGGTAGAACTGGATGATGTTGTCCTCCTGATCCACCACGTTGTTCATTGTGCTGTTATTGAACACGGCATCAAAGTAAGCGGATGCTTCCATCTGACTCACTTTACGTTGTGTCAGTTGCTTCATTTCATACATGTGTTCATCCCATGCACGTACTGAAATACCGAGTTGCTGTTTGACCTTATCAGCATCAAATTTAGTACTGTGTGGAACTTTGACCACACCTGCACTGCTGTTCTGTCCTTTTAAGGCAATCGCTAAAGTATTGTTGCACACTACTCGGATCGAGGTAAATTGTGCGGTGGTGGCAAGGGTTCCGTCACATGCTGTTGCCAAGAGCATATAGCCATTACTGACATCTTTGCCCTTCAACATGGATGTTTGCCCTGTACGTGCTAGTGCCCAGAATTTCTTGCCACCTTTGAGTACACCTGCGGTTTCAAGTTCAAAACCTGATTGCTCGGTGAGGTCACGATAGAATTCTAAAATCTCTCTCGGTTGCACTTCCTGAAAGCGTTGACTGACGACTGACAGTGGAGCATGGGTATCAGAGCGATATAAAACTCGTTGTTCTTCATAAGGCATGATGATGCTTTGCCCACGGTCATTCTGCGCCATATAACTGACATTAGAAGATTCAATCCGCCAATCCATACCTGCCTGCTGTGCCCAGACTTCAATCGGTTGGTTTTGTGTCAGTTGATTCCCTAGTCCGTGCCAAGGGGTTTCTCCGACATACGCCATTTGTTCAAGTTGATGTGCCATAGTTTTATTCCTTTTAATTTGAAAATGAAATTTGAATTTGTGTGGTTACTAACGATCTTTAATGCAAAAGGTGCGCTGGAAACTTTTGGTAGCAGTTGTGGCAAAAGCACAAATTCTGCTGTGATGGTGTGCTTTGTTCAGTGAATGAATTCAACACACTACCCAATACTGTTCCTGCAATTCCACCGACAATCGGTGGCAGATTGAAAGACTTTGCGACCGTGGTTCCCAATGCACCCAATGTGGTCGGTGTGACCAAATTGGTTAAGGTTGTATTTGATTGTTGTGTACTTGCTTCAACCAATATCACATTCGTTGAATGGCAAAAGGGACAGCTCAAGCTCATAGCTCGACTCCTTAAATTTTGTGCATAAAAAAAGCCTGCTCGATGGCAGACTTTGTTTTCATATTTTCATGAAGAACTCAAAAGAGTTTCATGATTCTCATTAGGATATTATGTGTCTGAAATTATTTGGAATAACTTTTAATTTACTAATTCAATTAGTAAATAATCTCTCCAATTTTTTATTTCAAATACAACTATCAATATTATTCCAACACTCAAGCAGGTTTAAGCTGATGAGTACGATTAGGCTGTGCTGAATCAGGTTTGGCAAGTTCCCTATAAATCTCTAATTGACGATTAATTTCATTAATTTTTGGCTGTAGATCAACTGATATAAAATTACTTGACTCATCAATAGCCACCCAACCAGCTTGAACCTTTTCCATTTCATTACCTTTTTGCAACTTATGTAAGATCCATTGGTTCAGATGATAGGCACGCATATAAGCTTCATGTTGATAGATCAATAAAGTACTAAAAGTAATAATACGATCAGCATTATTCAACATATGAGTTTCAAAACTTTGTAGCTGTTTGAATAGCACATTTGTTCGATGAACCAATAAATTTTCATTGAACCACGCTGCGAATTCAATGAGTAATTTCACTACGATATCTCTCTGATTACACAAGGCTTCTCGATTCATACTATTTGCACCTGTAGAACCAGCAACCCCTCCCATATATGCACCAATACCACTCGCAACAATGACTCCAACACCACCTGTAGCAAGACCTGCTAATGCGCCGAGTAGCATTGACCCTGTCATTGCACCTCCAGCAATTGCAGCAGTTTCTTTGTCAACATTTTTTAAGTATTGCTCGCCATCCACTTTACCTGAATTAAAATCACCATAATTACGATATGCCGCTAAACCAATCGTTAATAGTGGGATTGGTAGCATATCTCCTACATCCGCAAAATCTGAAACTTGCTCTAGTCCTACACCAGTAGTTTCCTGAACAGCTTCATAGCTTAAAGTGGTATCCACTAACACCATCGGATGATTACCTAGCTGCTCTGCAAGTTCACTGTTCACAATCACTGGAATATCTGGATACTTATCAAAATGACTTAATACATAATCAGCATCCATTGAGCACTTAACTTGCATCGGTGTGCCATCAACAATCAAATCATAACCAGCTTGGTTTGCGCTATCGGGAAATTCAACTGTATGTCCTTGTTGTTGTAAATTCAGTGCAACCTGTTGTTCAGCAACATAACCAGTTAAACGAGTCACTGCTCCTGCACTATCTAGTGTATTCGCTGAAATGTCTTGTAAAGTATTTAAGTTTTCAGGATTTCCTTTTGATGCAAAGCTCAATGCATCTAATACAGATGGATCAATATGTGCATAATCCCAAATTAATCCTAAAGAATATGCGGATGCCGTTAAGCCCACACCCACCTTTAGCCCTTGATCAGATAATATTTTTTCTAGCTCTTTTTGTGCTTTTTGATTTTGGTTAAGACACTCAACAATTTTTTTATTTTTCAAAAGTTTTGGTGCACTCGCAATAATTCCTTCACTATATGGAATCTGCGAATCACGCCCTCCAAAAAATGTACCAACTCCCTTACTAAAACTATTTAGCCCACGTCCCATGTCAGCTAAGAAATTCGTATCTTCAGGACGAGTTGCAATAACGTCTTCTGGTAAAAGGGCTGTTATAGCACGATTGAGTAGATTCCCTTGTAATGCTCTATCTTTCGCATCGTCTATAGAGCAAAGTAAATATACAGCATATTGCAAATCACCAAACTCTCCTTTTTCCTGATTATAGATAACATTCTTCCGCATTATTAAACATTCAAGATAATCAAAATATAATGTTTCTTGATAAGAACAATGCTCAAAATAGTACTCAAACTTTTCTATAGCGCTAGTATAGATTTGACTACGTTTGTACACTATCGCCTGTGCTTTAATGACAGCATTGCTAGGCTCACGCTCAAATAAAATTTTTAAGATCTCTCGACTAATCTGTAAATGTTCACTTTTTTCAATCTTCGATAAATACCGACTGACTAATTCAGAAATATTCATCGACGCTTGATGCTTGAGTTTGAATAAAATACATTGCTCTAACCAAGCATAATTTTTTGCATGCCCCTGATAGTGAGGGATAAATACTGTTTCAATCAATTCAACCAATTCTAAAGCAACGCCAATTTCCTCAGATGAATTGATAGAAAATTCCCATTTTTGTGGAATAGTCACACTAAATAAGCGAGAGAAAAACCCCGAATTAAGATCAGCTTTTTCTTGAGTAACTAACATCAACATATCTTCTGGAGTAAGTGTATGTTTTTGAGTTTTAATTCTATCTAGTCGTACTTTAAGTAATTTAAAATTCATATATCCCCCTAATTTTTTGAATTTTCAGATAATTTACTATTTTAGACACCAGAATTATATTACTTAAAATTGAAAAAGTACTAGTGTATTAAAAATAATAAAATTATTGATTTATTTATATATTTTCATAACCTCGATTGACTAAACTCACCCTTAATTTTATCATTCGACTGCTGACCTACATCGTCAGTCGGTTTTGACAGACCGTTTACAAAAGGCGCACAACAACGCTGTGATGGTTTTGTGCGTTCTCTTAAGTCACGCCTTTACGGTGAGACTGGGAGGGGCACGCTTGCGTGCGCTGATTTCCTTTTGTATCAGTCTGTCAACCCGCCCAGTCTTGCCACCATTATTTGACAGTAATTTGGTAAGACTCTCTTTCATACAAAAGGAGTAGTCACCATGACTCAGCACTTTCTATCTATATTATTTTCCCTAAAACGATTTTCTATTCCTCTGTTGCAATAGCAACTTTCAAAATTTTTTGCTTATTTGACTGATCTAAACGCTATCTAGCCTTGGAAAGCTTTTTCAGATCTACACTTTAGTCAATTCAGCAAAATATATTACACATCAAATAACACAATAAAAATTAGGGGAAATGATGAAAATTCAAACTTCACTCATTGTTGTCTCAGTTGCACTTCTAGCATCAGGCTGTGCCAGCAAAACCGAACGCCAGTTTATCAGTGGTTGTAAAACAGGCGGCATTAATGACAGCACTTGTTCATGCATCTACGACAAACTTGAAAAGAAATATGGTGAGGGTGGACTGAAAGAAAATATCTACACCTTACAACAAACTGAATCCTTCCAGATGGATATGGTCAATGTGTCCTATCAGTGTATGAAGGAGTAGCCATGAGAACACTTGCAGGCATTATCTGCGTCATCGCTGTGATTTGTGTACTGGGTCTACCCTTCATTAGCTTCATGATCGTGATGGGAATTTTTATTGCATTGGCAAAATTTGCAACTGGGGGGGAAGTAAATGAATTCTAATCTTAAAGCTGGACTGATCAGCACTTATCTGGTCATTGGATTCTTTTTTGCCATCTATCAACATTTCTGGGGGCAGTATAACTATAAGCCATTTACCTACAATTTAGGGCAAGGCTTAGTGTGGCCTGCGGTGATGTTTCCTGTAATCGGTAAAATTGTTGGTGGAATTTTGATTCTACTATTCGTCTGGTTTGTTGTTATTCGTCCTAAATTATAAGGGAGTGCAATCATGAAATCATTATTTTCCACCATTGCCTTGTGTTCCCTGTTAATGGCATGTAGCCAGAACAATCAACCACCAAAAACTGATACTTCAGGTGAGCCTACCAATAATGCTGCTCAGCATACTCAATCAATCTATGCTCCTTATACCGAGGAAGCAGTTAAAGCTAAACTCAATGAAATGCAGATGATTATTGACAATGGTCATGTCTATTTACCTGCTGAGGTCAAGGAAGCGGAGTCTTATATCAGTGGATGGAATAAGTATCCTGATGTGCTGAAAGCCATGATGGAAACTGACCTTAATCCAAACAACACTCAGGAAGCTGCTGACATTCCGCTTGAGAATGAATCTGCACAAGTTAGCGATCTAAATGTTAAGGCTCGCATTAGTGCTAGAGAATCTCAATCTGCTTTTAATGTACAAGGGGCAATTGAATATATTCTTGAAATTCAATCGACCAGCAATCAGCCTTTTGTTCTACAAGGCATGAAAATTAATCGTGGTCGTTGTGGTTATTACACCGCTGACTTTCATAGCAAGATGCCTGTGCAAATGAGCTATAGCTCTACAGTATCGTACTTATTGAAATGCCGTGGTGATCAGGTGCTTGAAGCTGAATTAATCACCGATCAAGGAAATGTAAGTTTGTCTTTTTGATGTCAAACTGTACAAGATAGAGAATACATCTGATAGTCGTGTTCTCTATTTTTAATATCATAATGACTCATTTTGTTCAATATCTCTGCGCCATTTTACTTCAAACTGACCTGTACCAAAAGTCCGCATCTGTGGAGAGGTTTTAGCCCGTAAGCGCTGATCTTCTTTTTCAGGATTGACCAAGTACATCGCTGCACGAATCGCATTTGTAACTTGTATTGGTTGATCACGATGAATCATTCCAACCCCAAGCAAACCATTTTTATCAAATTTTTCCTTGTTGTCTTTGGTATTACAGTTGTAGTGAGTACCCTGTTGATTGGTGATGTGCTTCCAATACTCAGCCACCAGTTTTGCTAAACCTGAATCCTCTATACGACTATTCCCATCATAGATGAGTAATAAATGGCAGTGATAGCCTTTTTCTACACCCTGCTCTAATGCCCATACATAACCTTGTAAGTGCTTAAAACAGGTATCTTTATTTGACATACGATTACATAGAATATCCAATGCATACTTAAAGTCTTGAATACCCCAATGGATTTGATATTCTTTAAGAATAGAGATATCTACTCGAACAAACTGTAATCTAGCATAGTGTGTAAGCAGTTTATTTAGGTAGCATTCCAGTTTAAAGCGATTACGTTGTTCTTGACGCTGAAAATCGAATTGTTCTCGTATTGTATTTTTCATCTCATGTTGAATTATGCCTTGAATATGGAAGATGTGGTTTAGTTCAAATCGTAAAATATCTTCATAAAGATGGGAGTCCAATTTATCCATAATGTAATCTACGAGATTAATCACTCTTTTGAAAACATTAATGATTCTGGAATAAGTAAAATCTTCTCTGTAAATCACCTTAAAAGCACACACAGCATCCAACAGCTCTCGCTTGAATTCTTCATGATCATCAACAAATTGCTCATGGCATGTACTAACCATAAAATCTTCGATTGAGATAAGAATGGATGATTCACTTTCTAATGGATTATTCTGGTACATTTAGGTTCTCACTGAAACATAAGGTTCATATCTAAGTGAGAGATGTAAAATTTTACTGATCATGATTCTAAAGCAGGATGTTGTGGTCATCCTGCTTAGCTGAACATGCTTAGAGACTTTGGAACATACTATAGGGTTAATTTAGAATGCTTTTAGTGATTTGATATTGATACATTGTCTATAACCCATTTGAGTATGGGCTATACTTAACTAAATAACTCACTGTATTTAATCAACGATATAAGTTATTGTTTATATTATTAATAGATAATAATATATATTACCTGTTAAGCAAACCTGTCTAGACTGACCATTACACCACTGCGCCATACAGCGAGAATAACCAAATTATGGGAATATTACAGAAGCTAAACTTACGCTACTTTTTTATTCAGCAATTCAGTTCCTCCTGTATAAAACTGATCCAGCAATCCATATTTTTTCATGTCATCAACACTAGGTTCAATGAATTTCAGCAAATAGTCTTCGTTCGAATATTCCTCCTCTTTCCCACGAATTGGATGAGGGATATCGATCAGAAAAAACTCATCTTTAGTGAGTGTTGAATCGGGCACATAGATACAACTATACATTTTCTGCGACTCGACTTTTGGTATAATTTGAAAAAACTTGCCTGCTACATGACTGAGTCTTCGCGTACTTTTTAAAAATGGTAAAATCTGATTTTTGGCAATCAAATTCAAACAAAATAATAAGAATTCTAGGATGAACCGTTGCTCCTGTTTCTCTAGCTTCTGAATCTGTATTTGGATGTCCGCATCTGGATCGCTGTTTCTGATTAAGTCAGGATTTGTAATCAATTCCAAACGGTATTTTTCTTGAAAGACAAAAGGATAAATATCTTTTTCAATTGTAGTCCGATTTAAAATATCTACACCATATAACAGTGAACCTTGTAAGATATGCTGACGTAAACCCCGCTGATCAAGCAGTCTGCAACACCATGATTCAAAATAGCATTGCATCATTGTCAAATTTGAATCCAAATCATTCAACTTGATATGTTGCTTCTTTTTATTGATTAATGCTTGTTTGAACACTTTTGCAAATACTGTCAAATCTCCTTGTTCCTGATGGCATTGTTGTAATTGCAAATAATGAATTAGACATTCTTTAATGAAACTAGAAATCGTCTCCTGAACTTGTGATGAAGACTGGATACGCTCAATCATTGTTCCAGAAATAATGTTGATTTTATCTGAATCAAGCCCCTTAAGAACCAATGTCGTAAGGTGATTGAGATCGCGTGAGTTGTCAGAATCCAACGGCTGCACCTGCTCAGAAATTACCGTAAAAATATCAGCAATCATTTTTATTTCAAAATGATGTCTTTCACTCGCTTCCAATATATAAAACCGACCATACCGAGCATGATTACCCCAAAAGGTATGAGATAAATTCAACACGTAGGTTGGCGTTATATTTTTTATAAATTTGTTATTGATCGTCCCATGCACATGTACCCGAAGCAGACCTATCTTTTTCAAAAAGTAGATCGAATCAAATATTGCTTGCTTATTTAACCCTGTTTTAGCAACCAGTTGTGTTGTACCTATATTACGTATCACCCCATAAGCATCACATGAGCGAGTCAAGTTTGATAATGTCAACAATACCCTAAAATCCAGTTTTTGTTCGGGTAGTAAATCAAACTTTTTAGTGGTCACTCTGACTTGAGATAATTTGATTAAAATAAGCATTAAAAGGTCAAACTGCTTAATCGCTCTCTTAAGGCGGACATACCTATGATGGGATGTTTCATGTTGATTAACTTTACTCAATAGCAGATTTAAATAATCTAAATTCAGCTGTATTGTTCTAACTCTTGCCCGCCGACCTGTTTCTGGATATGAAAACTCCAATATCTCAAAGCCTGATAACTCCTCCAATACCAGTTTTAATTTTTTATGTTGCACACCTATCTTTTCAGACAATTCCAACAATGAATCGTTGGTTTTTTGTGTACCAAAGAGACTAATAAATTTAATCAGCACCAGTCTAGCGTAGGAACTTAATCTATGTGGTGATAACTCATTAAAATTAAAAATGAGCTGCTTATGCTCTTCTGTCATTTCATCCATACATTTTTATTCATTCAACATTGCTATTAGTAAATTTTAGAATTATTTTTAGATAGGCACAAATATTTACTATAAAATAAATTTAAAACAAATAAACATTTACTAAACGTATTTAGAAATGTTTATTCCACCTTAATTAAAATCTATAATCATATTAGAATTTCAAACATCATAGAACATCAAAATGGCAAGAAAACAACTGACATTGCAACAATGGCTTGATAAAGATCAGACATTAAAATCCTTGTTTTTAGAGCACGAATGTAACAAAGAGCAGGCACTACTGCAGATAGTTCAGCTTCCTGATGGACGATTGCAAATTCAGCCCATCGAAACCATGATCCACCCATTACTCGTAGCAGAAATAACGAATCAATGGGTACTTTTACTCAATGAAAAATATTTTTCCGATCTAAAAAATAGATTCAGAAATTTCAAATATTCCAAGAAAAATCATGCGAATGTGAGAAAGCAATTTTATCTAACCTCACATACAGCCAAAAAAATGGAGGCATTGACTGAAAAGCTCAAACTTAAAACTGAGGCAGAGTGTCTAGAATTCCTGATGAATACGTATGAGGCAAAGCAAACGCTCCCTCCACCCTATAAGCAAAAATTAAATGAAAAAGACATGATTATTGAGGAATTGAACCAACGCATCAAAGCCCTTGATAAAATGCTTTATATTAAACAGCTTCAGGTACGCAAACAGGATGAAGTCATCCAGAAGTATCTCATTAATGAATTAATCAACAGTAAAATTACCATTAATGAATTAACCAATAGCCCCCTTCAGGACGCCAGTGAAATTCAGAAATTAAAACTCCAGTTTTTAAAGGAAATACAGAAAAATATTCAGCTAGAGCAAATCAGGCACCTATCCGTTGATCAAATTGCTTCTGATACTTTTGGTAATGAATAAGCTGATGATTGTTTTTTATGAGTACTTCTTATCACTTTTGAATAAGAATATCCTGTAACAGTTCAGTACAATCCCTTAAGTGGTGAAGAATACTTTCATCATTATAAATGGTGTTATAGGGTATTTTTTTCCCCAGCAGCAAAGCAGGGTCAGTTGACTTCTGAGCAATGATTAATTCGTTTATTTCTAACTGAAGTTTGTCGATCCTGTTCTGATATTTACGATTCTGATAAACCTTTCCATGATAATTTTCATTCTGTTTATTATGGGAATTAATGAGTCGTCCCTTTTCCAATTCTTCAATCAATGCCAGCTTAGAATCTATTTCATTCTGAATCCAGACCAGATTATTTTTTTGATATTCAAGTCTAAGTATTGGCAAAATTGATTTTACCGCCTGTGATAAATTCTCCCACCGACCATTTTTATGAGCTTCATCCCTTAAAACCCGATACAGAATTTGATGCCGTGGGTATACATTCTTATCATTACGAACTTTGACTGCCCGAATACCTCTCATTCGTTTCAAAATCTTTAAATTGCGTTGGGTGCAAATATTTTCATCCAGAGCCTGATAAGCCTGTAAAATGACACTATAACGTTTTTTTTGAATTGTATTTGAAAGCGTATCAAACTCGTCTTTTAATGCATTTAGCTGTTCCAATAGTACTACTATCTGCATAGGTGAAATGACAGTATTCTCACCTAAAATCAGTTGATGAAATTCATTTATTTCTTTCAGAATTAAATCATTGAGGTGTAGTCGCTCGTTCAGCACCTTTCGCTGTATATCGCTTAACTCAGCAACGATGATTCTTTTTTCTGGCTCATCAGCTGTTTTTATATTTCCACATGCCTCATTTTGTAAAAAACTGGATTCATAATAAGTAAACAGACAATCAATGAACTCCTGTTCCAATTCATTTAAGTCTTCAAATTTTATAATAGACATATTTTTATATTCCAATATGTTAACAATGTATAATAGTAATGTTTTTTTATAATTATGCACTGTTCTTTTATCACTGTATACCACTGTCTATCATGAGCCATATGAAAGTATGCAATGTTCAATATCAATACTTTCATACTGTTAATATTTATGTGTATAAAATCCTAGAGGTGGAAAATGATAGAACAGCATTATCGTGTCAAAGACTTAGTCAACTACCCTGAACGCCCTGCCAAGGACTATGTAGATCGTGGTGGTCGCAGACGAAAGCTATCTTATAAGCCTGCAACCAAAGGGATATTGAATATTGCAGAATCCACCTTCTGGAAAATGATTCGTCGGGGTGATTTTCCTGAACCTACCTATTTAACAGCAAGTATGCCCACATGGGCTGAAAGCCAGATTATTGAATGGCTTGAACTCAAAGAGCTTAAAGCAGCATAAATTAAATAGCCTGTCGTTTGACAGGCTATTTTTTTATCATTGGATTTTCATCTTTTTACTGTTGCTGATCCAGCAATGATTCTAGGTAATTCGCCCACTCCTGCATCATCTCCCGACGATTGTTTAAAAATTTGGTTCGATTGTAGGCTGTACCATTATTATCTTTTACTTTATGTGCCAATTGATGCTCAATAAAGTCTACACGTTGTTCTAATATTTCATCCAACATGGTTCGTGCGGTTGCACGTAATCCATGTGCCGTTTGCTTCCCAGCATAGCCCAAGCGTTTTAACGCTGAGTTAATCGTATTATCAGAAATAAAAGTTTTACCATCCCGACCCACGAAAATGTATTCACTGTATGGGTGCAGATCAATAATTGAATCAATTAAGTCAAAGGCCTGATCTGACAATGGTACAATATGAAGCTGCTTGGTTTTACTAGCTGTAAATTT
This sequence comes from Acinetobacter bereziniae LMG 1003 = CIP 70.12, assembly GCF_000368925.1. Taxonomy (GTDB): domain Bacteria; phylum Pseudomonadota; class Gammaproteobacteria; order Pseudomonadales; family Moraxellaceae; genus Acinetobacter; species Acinetobacter bereziniae. The sequence goes on from NZ_KB849755.1 coordinate 1,090,014, forward strand.
AAAGCAACTTTCTTCACAATAGAAATACTCCTTTTTCAGCTTGCGTATCTCCCCAGGTCGCTGAAAGGTCAACACGGAGATTTTTAACGCCACTTGTGTGATATGTGAACAACGTGGATAAAGTTTGGAGTAGTTCCAAATTTTATTGAGCATTGGAGCTAGTTCCTGCTCCTCTGTCACGGCTGCAAAGTTCCCACCCTGTGGTTTGGGCAGTTCAATATCCTCAATAGGATTGTATTGAATCAGCTTCTTTTTACGTGCTGACTTAAATATCTGGTTCAAGTCCGATTTTAGGCGTTTGGCAACTGACAATGCACCACGTTCAATAATGCGCTTAAAGACCTTAATCTCAAGAATTTCCAAGGTAAGCTGTGGAAAGGTTAAATCACCAATATAGGGATAGACATCGTGCTTTAAACGACGGATCGTCTCTTCATCCTGTTTTTGCTCTAGCTCACGTTTATATAGCCATGCTTCAGCAACAATACGAAAGGTATTTTCTGCTTCTTTCTGTTTCTGGGACTTGGTTTCAATCCGCTCCATTGCTGGATCGATGCCCTGCTTAATGAGCTTCTTATATTCATCACGAATAGTGCGAGCATCATCCAGTGAAACTTCAGGATAAGTACCTAAAGATAAATCATTACGTTTGGCTAAAAATGGACGTGTGTAATTGAATATCCAGTACTTGCTACCACTCTGATCAATACGCAGGTACAGGTTTCCCCCATCAGACAGCTTATACATCTTGTCAGGATCAGGTTTAGCTTTTTTAACTTGTAAAGCACTAAGCTTATTGATTCCACGAGTCGCCATAATTCAGACATAAAAAAATGCAGTAAGAAATAATCTTACTGCATTTTTTACTACTTTATAACTACCGATTGGCGTAGTGCGTCACGGCTTGTCATATCGTATATTTCCAACTTTAACCTTATAAATCATAAACTTATATAGTGTTAAACAGTGTCAGAAACTTGAATTTGGCGGAAGCGGTGAGATTCGAACTCACGGAGGACTCACACCCTCGTCGGTTTTCAAGACCGGTGCATTAAACCGCTCTGCCACGCTTCCAATGGCGGCTATCATATAAATAAAAACACGACTTGGCAAATCTTTTTCTATATTTTCACTCTCAAATGTACAAAATAAAATCAAATCCTGTTAATTTGCTGAAATTTCATGCTTTTCATAACGAATTGAGTTGATATACCAAAGCTTTTTTCCTAAAGGTGTCATCACTTCAACTTCATCATCTACCTGTTTAGAGAGCAAAGCTCTTGCCATCGGTGAGTCAATAGAAATATGTTGGGGGTGATGGTCATAAATTTCATCAACACCCACAATCCGCAAAGTTTTCGATTCCCCTTCATCGTTTTCTATCTCAACCCATGCACCAAAATAGACTTTTCCTTCTTGCTCGGGTGCAAAATCTACGATACGTAATTCTTCTAAACGTTTACCTAAGTAGCGCACACGACGATCAATCTTTCTCAGCAGTTGTTTATTGTATTGATAATCCGCATTTTCAGATCGGTCACCTAGACTGGCAGCCCATGTTACCTTTTTAGTTACTTCTGGTCGTTCCTCACGCCAAAGTTGTTGCAGTTCTGCAACCAATAAATCATGTCCCGAACGGGTGATTAAATTAGATTTCATGATTTAAAACCATTTACCATAGATCCGCATTGAGATACATTTTTAAAAAAATATTGAGGTTCGTCTACTGCCAACCCATAAAAATTCTGAATATCGAAACTGATTTTTAGTACAAATATGCTGTACATTTTTACCTTGCTTGAAGCCATAAATCAAAAAAACTCATATAAAATCCTTAACTAAATTTTTATCAATGACGGTCTAACTTAACTTACATTCAGTATATTTACTTACAGTTTTTTGATTTTTTATTTCAAAACAATTTCAGCATAAATTCAAAAAAATTAATACATTTAAATCAATAGCTTAAATATTATTTTCTGATCATTTTTTAAACAAAATTTGACAGATAAAAAAACTGCCGATATTATGCGCACATGTTTTATTAGCTTACTTTTTTAATTTTGTAGTTTTTCTGCAAAATCTTTCAATCCCACATGTCATTTTTTGAATGACGTTCATGACTGCCCACCCTTATTGAATTTACCAACTGTAAGAAGTCTGTAGGTACTTTTGTGCTTATTACTTTTTAGGGCAATAAATTACTTGTAGCGGAGACAACATGCACAGTAGTTCAACCTCTGGGTCGAGGCTTTGCCTTAACTCATTATTTCGTGCTCTTCCAATTAAATGTTTAGTTTTATCCACGGCGTTAATTCCTTTCAGTATTAATGCCAGTAAGAACAATCAATACAATGCTGTAGTTAATTCAAGTAAATTGACTGTAGTCGCTGTTTCCAATCCGAGTATCGTATTTAAGGATGGACAGTATAAACATGGCTTCGGCTATGACTTAGCCCACAATTATGCTGAAAGCCTAAATGTGAAGCTAGAGTTTAAAACAGTGGCAGATAATGCGACTGCACTCAAGATGATCAATCAAGGTAAAGCAAACTTTGCGATTACCACTGCAACGATGCAAAGTATCGAAGCACAAAATCTCACTTCGTTTTCAGCTACATGTGGTGATTTCAATAGTTTAAAAAGCAATGGCTTAAATACCGATATCAATTGGGTCTTTAAGCAAGCTGATGATCCACTCACAGCAACGGCAAGCGGTTTTATTTGTCAAAGTAAACAAAATGGTGCAACCCAACAATTGGCATCATTTTATAATCGCAATGTGGTTAAGAAAGATGATTGGAATACCATTCAACGTGATCTAAGTGCGCGTTTACCGATTTATAAAGCCAGTTTTAAACGTTCAGCGCAACAGTATGGTTTAGATTGGCATCTGCTTGCAGCTATTGGTTATCAAGAATCATATTTAAAACCAGACTCTGTTTCTCCCACAGGTGTTCGCGGTTTAATGATGTTGACCAACAATACTGCAAAAGCAATGGGTGTGAGTAACCGTAACGACCCAGTACAAAGTATTCAAGGCGGCGCAAAGTATTTTGATATGATGCTGAATCGATATTCTTACATCCGTACACCTGACCGTCATTGGTATGCATTGGTTGCCTATAATATGGGACCAGGTGCTGTTGAAAGTATCCAAAAGCGTATTAAAGCGCAAGGTAAAGATCCGAATGATTGGATGAACCTTTACAATTATTTAACACGCCACCAAAGCAGTAATGGTCGCTATAAACAAGCAGTGCAATATGTCACACGTATTCGTGCATATTTAGAGCACATCAAAACGACACCGCGTTTGCTTGAAATCTAATACAGTTCGTCACTGGGCTGGCTACTGTTTAATATTTAAAACTTTTGTAATACATCAATATCTGATCTAACTATCGTTGAGATTGTTTTTCAATCGACTGAAATGATCAGACAAAAAAAAGCTTACTCATGGAGTAAGCTTTTTTTGTATCAAGAAAATTAAGCAGTTTGCTCTAATACTTTCTTAAACAAATCTTTTTGTTCTTGGCTAGGCTTAGCAGTTTGTAATGCCATTAATTGAGACATATCACCTTGAACTTTGATTTTACCTGTCATGAACGCTTGCATCGCAGCAGCCATATCAAACTCTAGGAACACTTTACGAAGCGTCTCAGCATCCATATTGAGCGTCGTTTTGGCATTTGCAGAACTACCTTTAATGATTTTACCACCATCCAAAGCAAGCTCTGTGTTGCCATCTGCATCTGCAACAACCAAATTAATCGCTAAACCAGAAAGCGCTGGTGGCAAGTTTAAATCACCTGCTTCAGCAGTTAATTTTTCAACATTTGCAAACCAATCATCAGTTAAAAATGCAGGCATGTTCATTCCTCAAATTATTTATTCAATTTATTGTGCTATCTATCCAGACAACATCAGGGTGAAGCAGTTTTGCTTGCCCAATGTTATAGCATGATAATTTCAATTTGGGCTAAAGTTTTTTGTACGGACTGTTCATGTTTTATTGGTTTTATCGTTTTATTTTTTAAAATCAGGCACTCATTTCAATATGAGTACCCGATTTGTTCAAAAAATTGGCAAAAAAGATCAGTCTGCCGCAAAACTCAAATTCACCACATCCAAGCGTTTTTTCATTTCTTCAGTGTCACATTTCATATCAAATTCACGCTCTTCATCCAATTTCTCAAAATCGAACAAATCACGGTCTGCTAATTGTGAAGGCGAAACATTTTGTAATGCACCAAAAATACTGTGTAAACGTTTTGGATATTGTTTGTCCCATTCACGCAGCATGTCATTCAGCATTGCACGTTGTAAATTTTCCTGAGAACCACACAAGTTACATGGAATAATCGGGAATTTACGAATTTCTGCATATTTGATGATGTCTTTTTCTTCAACATATGCCAACGGACGAATCAGAATATTCTTTTTGTCTGAAGACAATAATTTTGGAGGCATGGCTTTTAAGCTGCCACCATGAAATAAATTCAAAAAGAAGGTTGCAATGATGTCATCACGATGATGTCCAAGTGCTACTTTGGTTGCACCAATTTCTTGTGCAAAGCCATAAAGCGAACCACGACGCAAACGCGAACATACAGCACAATAGGTTTTGCCTTCTGGCGTTAAACGTTTAGTGATGCTATACGTGTCTTTTTCCAAAATATAATAAGGAATATTATTTTCTTCCAAATATTTCGGTAATACGTCTTCGGGGAAACCTGGTTGTTTCTGATCTAAATTGACTGCGACTACATCAAAATTGATCGGTGCAATGCGTTTAAATTGCAACAAAATATCCAACAAGGTGTAACTGTCTTTCCCACCAGAAACACAGACCATCACCTTATCGCCTTCCTCAATCATTTTATAGTCACGAATGGCATGACCCACCTGACGGCGAAGTTTTTTCAACAGACGATAATAAGCTGAACTTGTTGGAAGTTCTGGTTTGAAATTAAATCCTTGCTCGGACTCAACTGGCGAGAACATAGACGAGATTGACCCATAAAAAAATACTGGGCAATTTTATCTGATTTGAACGTTAACCGCATCTAAAGATTTTTTTATTTTGCATCAATTTTTATTTGGTCATCTTTCTGACTTATTCTTCGATTTAAAATAGACGGCAAAGTTCATTTTTTATGCAAAGTGCTTATCTTTTGGACTTTTCCACAGTTTTCCACAAAACCTGTGGATAAAATTGTGGATTCTTTGGGGCTTGACATAGATTCCTATCGCAATGATGGGCATTTTCCTTAAATTGATCATTTTTTAACCACTATATTTTTTATATATTTTTCAATAGATTACCTTAGTCAATAGTTATTTTTCAAAAAAAATATAAAATTTTTTTTGCTTAATATGCCAACAAATAGCACTTGCATTTTTTTAATTGTATTGTTAAAACTCAATTCATAGTTTTTCTTGTCCAATAACTTTGATAAACTCCAAAATGAAATTGGGGAAATATATTAATTACTACAAATGAAAAAACGAATGAAAGGTTCTGTGTTGTCGGTTTTAGGGTGTATGAGTATCTTCTCATTGGCACCTGAAACGTTTGCAGGTCAAATTTACTTCTATAAAGATCAAAACGGCACGACCCTACTCACCAACCGAAAAAATAATGATAGTTCCTTACAAAAAATTAAAGTGACCTATTATAAAGACAGTAACATTCACAGTTATAGCAACTGGGGAAGTTCAGAGTCCTCGGTATTGCCCAGTTACAGTAAAAGCCGTAATGCATTTGATAGCATTATTCGTCAAGCCGCTCAAACACATGGCGTCTCCGAAGGTTTAATTAAAGCTGTGATGCATACTGAATCAGGATTTAATTCAAATGCACGCTCTCCTGTAGGTGCGCAAGGTCTAATGCAACTCATGCCTGCAACCGCACGTCGCTTTAACGTGTCTAACTCATTTGATCCACAACAGAATATTTTTGGCGGGGCTAAATATCTAAGTTGGCTAATGAAGCGATTTAATGGTAATACCACATTAGCTTTGGCTGCCTATAATGCAGGAGAAGGTAATGTTGACAAATATGGTGGCATCCCTCCATTTCGTGAAACACAAGACTATGTAAAACGTGTCACCAGTCGTTTAAATAACTTGTATGCTGGCGGTTTGAACCTATCAACCAATGGTAATGTCAGCACTGGACAAATCATTGCTCAGTCTAATGCAAATGATTTAAATAATCCTGATCCTGCACCAACGATCAACAATGCATCGAGCATTCAACCTGTAAAATATAATACTCGCCCCATTATCATTGCCTCAGATGGGACTTATACTGATGCACCTGCTGGATCCTATTCAACCGCACATGCCAGCGCAACTGCAAGGATCACCATAGGCAATTAGTTTGCTTAAGTCGGTGCTGTTTGTTGGTACATGAGCGACGAGATGATTTAGTAAAATTTATGGCTCAAATGTATAAATCAAGTCGTTAAATTGAACAATTACATTTTCTAAACAAATCATTGAAAGTTATTATGATTTCTCCTATACAGAGAATTTATTTTTATCTGACTCAATTTTTTAGATAAATTTCTGATCGACTATCCCTATATCTGAAATTTTTTACTTTTTCTGCGTATAGGTTTTTTCAATGATTCTTGAATTTTAATCTCCTAAACCTCATATTGAAATTCATGATTTATTCGCATAAATCGTATTATCGATTATTTATAAGAGGATTCTCTCCATGATGCGGATTGGTTTGTTTTTGCTAACCAACCTCGCGGTACTGGTTGTAGCTGGCATTATCCTATCATTATTAGGTGTTGGTAGTTACCACGGCGCTGGCGGTCTTAAATTAGGCAACCTGATGGTCATCTGTTTTGTCTTTGGTATGGTGGGATCTTTAATTTCCCTCTTTATGTCAAAGTGGATGGCGCTGAAAACAACAGGCACTGAATTAATTGATCCGAATGCTCCTCGTAACCAAGCAGAAGTTTGGTTATTACAAGAGGTTGCTCAACTTTCTCAACGTGCTGGTATTAAAATGCCAGATGTTGGTATTTTCCATTCTTATCAATCAAATGCTTTTGCAACGGGTTGGAACAAAAACGATGCGTTAGTATCGGTTTCAACAGGTTTGCTTGAACGAATGAATAAAGATGAATTACGCGCTGTACTTGCCCATGAAATTGGTCACGTTGCCAATGGAGACATGGTAACTTTATCTCTGATTCAAGGTGTGGTCAACGCATTTGTCATGTTCTTTGCCCGTGTGGTCGGTGACTTTATTGACCGTAACGTGTTTGGTCGTGAAGATGGCGAAGCACCTGGACTGGCTTATTTTGCCATTACCATCGTACTTGATATTGTCTTCGGTATTTTGGCATCGGCAATTGTGATGTGGTTCTCCCGCTATCGTGAATACCGTGCCGACGAAGCAGGCGCTCAGCTTGCAGGTAAGGAAGCCATGATTTCAGCATTATTACGTTTACAAGCTGAATCTGAAATGCCAGATCAAATGCCAAAAGAAATGAAAGCATTTGCAATTACGGAAGGTAAGGAACAAGGCTTTAGTTTGGCCGCTTTATTCCAAACTCACCCAAGTATCGAACAACGTGTTGCAGCTTTACGTCAATTAAATCTTCCTTAATGGTAAATTAATATATTTACTTTCTTATTCTCCCTTAAACAACAAAGCCTCCAATTTGGAGGCTTTGTTGTTTCTGAATAAATCATTATTTGGAATAAATAGATTAAATAAGAAATAGTTCACTAACTCAATTGAATACAGCGAATAAGGCTACCATTTGGGTCAACCACACAAAACATATCAATTTCTTCTAAATATTGAATCTCGCTCATCCGTGCATCTGGATATTGTGTCCAATCCAAAGCGTGCCAAAAATGAAATAAATCTTGCATAACATGCGTTCTTAAACAAGCACTGAACCAGGATGCTTTTGGATCCAATTGAGGATGATGGAAGAACTCTAAAATCAAACTGTCTTTGGTTAAAATCATCCACTGGTCAGACTGATAATCACATTGAAAACCCAAGAATGCATAAAACTTACGAGTATGATCAAAATCAATCGCAGGAAGGTTTGCCGAAATATAATCTTGCATGATCACCTCTGTCAGTGCATCTATGAATGTTCAAATCAGTTTAAGCAGTGCTGTTAGGTTTTATAGCTCTGATACCAATCCCACAACATATTTACACCCAGCCACATGGCAATTGCAATCAATATCAATACCACCAAGCCCAAAATATCAGGAATATGAATCCAAATCCATGCCACAACAGGGTTGCGCCAAAAGGCAGAATGCTGCTGCTTTTGTTCTAATTTTTCATGCAAAAACGGATGAACAACATGGTCATCTGAATGGATCTGATACTCTGCTTGAATATGATCATGCACGATATCTAAAGCTTTACGACTCGGGCGAATAAAAATATCAAACAATGTTCCCGCAATAGGGATACAGCCGACAATACCATCCATGATTGCAAGTTTTAACACACCATTCAACTTGGCTTGAGGTACACCAATCTGCTTGGCTTTATACACCGCATAACAGGTTAAAATAAATCCCGCCACATCACCTGCGATTGGAATGGTACTTAATGCAGCATCAGCTCCCACACCTTGTTTGGTAAAGGGAATACGCACCACTGAATCCATCATATTGGCAAATTTAGCCAAATCACGTTCCAGTTTAATGACTTCTTGAGTAGATAATTTTTTTTCTGTACCCATAAAGATGACGTTCTTCTAACAATAGTTAATTGTTGCATCATAGCCAATCTATACATGATGTTGTGTATATTTTTGATATACAGCAATAAATGGCTAAGAATTAGATAAAAAAGCGACCTATACCCCACGGCATAGATCGCTTTTAAACAACATCGTGGACTTTAATCTAAAAACTTCACCACAGTTCCGGGTTGAACTTTACGCCCCAAGTCATTGGCATCCCAGTTGGTGAGACGAATACAGCCATGCGATGCCGTCTTCGAGATTAATGATGGATTTGGAGTTCCATGAATCCCAAAGGTCGGTTTGCTTAAGGCAATCCACATATTACCAACGGGACCATTTGGACCAGGTGGCAGAGCTAATTTCTGGCGATTGCTACCTTGTACAAAGTTTTTCGGGTTATATCCATACACTGGATTTGGTGCAACTTTTACCACTTTATGCGTCCCTTTGGGAGATGGTGTCCCTGACCCGCCAATTGTGGCAGGGAATGAAGCAATCATTTGATTTAAATGATTATATAAATACAGTTGGCGCGCTGGCTTATGTGCAATAATCAGCGCAACATCTTGAGGTAAGTCATTGCGAACAATTGGAACATTGAGCGTTTCACCAACTTTCTTAAAGTTAGCATGTGGGTTAATTTGCTTTAAGAAATCCTCATCAATATGAAATTTCTCACCGAGCATTTCAGTTACACGGGTATAGTAAAGCCCCGGCATCTTAGCTTGCAGAGCATAATTGCGTGGAATCGATTTAGCATAAGGACCTTTCAGGTCTTGAGCGGTAATTTGATAAGTACCAAATGCCGCAGTTGTTTGATTTTTTAACAAACTGTCCCACGTTAGCTTATCCAGTTCACCACTAATCGGTAACCCTTTAATTTGTTGATAAGCAGCAATGGCTTTTAAGAAATTTTTACCACTCTTAGCATCAATCGGTCCCGGTGATGCATGCAGATTATTTAACATCACTTGCGCGCGCGCATAGGCAGGAAACTGCCCTCGCCCCAGATTGCTTGACCAAGTGGCATTATTAATACTATTTAATGACCAATCTTGTTTTGAATCCGCTTTAATGGCTTCTTGGTTTTTTTCGCTTTTCACATTTTGTTTGGCAAATGTTTGGCTTTGAATACTTAAACCAGTCAGACATAGTATACAGATAAGACTTGGCAGAAACTTGCCCATATAAAACTCGCTATCTACTTAATTTTATCATTCATTTCTCTAATAAACCATGTAATATCAGACACATGAAGAATATTAATTGAATACCCTAAATTTCATTTTAATAAAGCTTATTGATCATTTTCACATCAAAAATTTAGAACTTATTTTATAAAGTCAACCGTATATTCATTAACCCTGTTCAAATAATGTGTATTATCAGTTTAGCTTTGTATGACTTCATTATCGTTTTTTAAGTAAAATATGCAATAGCACAGACTGACTATTTCAGTTTTTAAATCCTCTTTTTAAAAAATAATTAAAATTAACCAATTGAAAATTTTAACAAAGTTTTGAGGTACAATTTTATTTCATTAGCGTTAGCATTTTATCATGACAAGTCTATGACCGAGATGTGCAAAATATAGACTTTAGATTTGTTTTTAATCATTTAATTTGAATTATTGATTAGAAATAGCTGTTATCATTTTAAACTGTTATAGATTATCATCTCATTTATTTTGTAAGTCAGAATTGCCTTGAATACGATCACATTGCTTCAGCCCGATGACTGGCATGCCCATCTCCGTGATGGTCTTGCTTTAAAGCGTACAGTTCCAGATCTCGCCAAACAATTTGCCCGTGCGATTTGTATGCCGAACTTGGTTCCACCTGTAAAAACTGTAGATGAGGCCAATGCTTATCGCGATCGTATTATGGCACATGTACCTGCAGGTCTAAATTTTGACCCACGTATGGTACTGTATTTTACTGACCATACTTCGCCAGACGAAGTTCGTAAAATCAAAGAATCTCAATATGTAAATGCCATTAAACTTTATCCTGCTGGTGCTACCACCAATTCGGATAATGGCGTAAGCGACATCCGCAAAGTCTATGCAGTGATCGAGCAACTTGAAGAACATCAAGTTCCTTTACTGTTACATGGTGAAGTGACTCATCATCATGTGGATATTTTTGATCGTGAAAAACGCTTTTTAGATGAAGTGCTTTCACCTTTATTAAAGCAATTTCCAAAATTAAAATTAGTTTTAGAACATATTACCACCAGTGAAGCAGCACATTTTGTACTCGAACAGGATCGTAATGTTGCAGCAACCATTACCCCACAACATTTATTATTTAACCGTAATGATATGCTGGTCGGTGGGGTTAAACCGCACTTCTATTGCTTACCGATTTTAAAACGTCAAACGCATCAACAGACATTGTTAGAAGTTGCAACCAGCGGAAATCCTAAGTTTTTCTTAGGTACAGACAGTGCGCCACACTCTAAAAATGCCAAAGAAAATGCATGTGGCTGTGCAGGTTGTTACAGTGCTCCAACTGCAATTGAACTGTATGCACAAGCATTTGACCAAGTGAACAAAATCGAACGTCTTGAAGGTTTTGCCAGTCTCTTTGGTGCCGACTTCTATGGTTTGCCTCGCAATACAAATACGATTACTCTTGTCAAAGAAGAACAGGTAATCCCTGAAAGTTTAGATTATTTGGATGGTGAACAGATTATTCCACTTTATGCTGGAAAAACTATCCAATGGAGAAAGGTGTGACAACTGAAACATTACCTGTGATTGGACAACGATTTCGTGGTTTTTTACCCGTCGTTGTTGATGTAGAAACAGCAGGTTTTAATGCAGATACTGATGCATTGCTAGAAATAGCATGCATCCCGATTGTGTATGATGCTGAGGGCAAATTTGTTCCTGGTGAAGCACATCATGCACATATCAACCCCTTCGAAGGCGCAAATTTAGATCGTCGTTCATTAGATTTCATTGGTATTGATCCATTTAATCCTATGCGTATGGCGATGGCTGAAGATGAGAAAACAGCTCTTAAGCGTATTTTTAAAGCAGTGAATGACGTGCGTCGTCAACAAAATTGCACGCATGCAGTCTTGGTTGGACACAATGCTCATTTTGATTTAGGTTTTTTAAAAGCGGCGATTGCTCGAACAGGGACAAAAAATCAAAACCCATTTCATAGCTTTTCAGTCTTTGATACGGTCACGTTGAGTGCAGTGATGTTTGGTCAAACTGTCTTAGCAAAATCATGTATTCAAGCTGGAATTGAATTTGATGGTCGAGAAGCACACTCAGCATTGTATGATACACAGAAGACGGCTGAACTGTTCTGCTATATTTTGAACAAACTCGCTCCTCACTTACTTGACACTTTGATGGCGGATCAATAAGATAGCGCCATCTTCTAAACGACCCTATCGTCTAGAGGCCTAGGACATCGCCCTTTCACGGCGGTAACCGGGGTTCGAATCCCCGTAGGGTCGCCATATTTTCTCTCCTTCGCAATACCATTACTTAGTTTTAGTCATTTCAATTTTTTTCTTATACTTTACGCCTAGTTATTTCATTTTATTTTGTGAATTTTCACATTTTAATCTAAAATATTGATTTAGCATTCTCAGTTACATCAAATATGCAATCTCCCGATCAATCGAATCAGCATCTCAATGCTGATGGACAGTCTTTTGTCTTAAAAAGATCCATGACCAAACGACACCTGATTATGCTGTCTCTAGGTGGTGCTATCGGCACAGGTTTATTTTTAAGTTCAGGCGAAGTCATCGCTCAAGCAGGTCCGATTGGTGCTGTGATTTCCTATATCATCGGTGGCTTAATTGCATACATGGTCATGCTATGTTTAGGTGAATTGGCAGTGAATCAACCCGTAACAGGATCTTTTGGTGCATTTGCTGCCAAAAATATTGGTCCCGGTACAGGTTATATGGTCTCATGGATGTACTGGTTAGGCTGGTCTGCAACATTAGGTACGGAGTTTACTGCCGCTGCGATGCTGATGCAGGAATGGTTTCCAACCACCTCCATCTGGCTATGGACCTTAATCTTCATTATCGCGGTACTGATTTCCAACCTCACTTCTACTCGTTTTTTTGCAGAGTCTGAATTCTGGTTGTCCTTCGTCAAAGTGGCAACGGTTTTGGTCTTCATTCTGTTAGGCTTGGCAGCGATATTTGGTTTAATTCCATTTCATGGCTATGAATCTGCACCTTTATTCAGTAACTTAACCTCGCATGGTTGGCTGCCCAATGGACTATTTCCAATTTTTGCCACCATGCTGATCGTTAACTTTGCATTTAATGGCACAGAAATGATCGGTATCGCAGCAGGCGAAACAGAAAATCCTGAAAAAAATGTACCGAAAGCAATTCATGCTGCCGTCTGGCGTTTGATGATTTTCTTTGTCGGCACCATTATTGTGATTAGCTCATTATTACCCTATCAAGATGCTGGACTTGCCGTACATGGTGAAGGTATCAGTAATAGTCCATTTGTATCGGTATTTAATTTAATCGGTATTCCTTATGCAGAAGACATCATGCGTTTCGTGATTATCACGGCACTATTGTCTACAGCAAACTCGGGACTCTACGCTGCTTCTCGTATGATGTGGGCACTCTCAGTTCAAAAACAATTACCACGTATTTTTTCTAAATTGACCAAATCAGGTACGCCTGTGATCGCCATTTTGGTGACCATGATTGGAGGCTTACCCGGGTTATTATCAGAACAGTTCGGTGCTGATGTGATTTTCAAAAACTTATTAGGCGTGGCTGCATTTACCATGGTCATCGTATGGATGAGTATTTGCTGGAGTCAATTTAATTTCCGTCGCAAATGGCTTGCTAGTGGAAAGACCTTAGCTGATTTGAAATTTAAGACACCTTGGTATCCACTTGTACCTATCTTAGGTTTTATCACCTGTACCGCAACAGGCTTAAGTATGGCAGCCGATCCTGAAATGCTTTCAGGCTTTATTGGATGCTTGCTCTTTATGGCGATCTGTTATGTGACCTATTATGGTCTGTATCATCAGAAAAATTAATTCATCTCTGAGCTTATCAAGCACCCGTGCTTAAATAGGTGCTTGTGATCAAGCTAAAAGTCAGCATTATTATGGCATCTATGAGATTCAACAATGATGGATACACCCAGAATTCAATCCATATGATTGTCTATCCATAGATCGTGAATTTTGATTTTTTTAATTTTAACGTCATCACAATTTAAATCGTCAAAACAATCCAATACGTTATTGATTAAATTACATGCTGAAAGAATAATAATTGCTGAAGGATTCACCAGTTAGAAGATAATTCAAGAAATCTGTTTTGACAAAAGTGCCGTTTGTTATTAATATACGCATCACCTCATCACGACCCTATCGTCTAGAGGCCTAGGACATCGCCCTTTCACGGCGGTAACCGGGGTTCGAATCCCCGTAGGGTCGCCATATTCGAGTAAGTTTTTTTACATGAAACTTCTCATAAAAAAACCTGAGCAATATGACTCAGGTTTTTTTATATCTATTGATTTTCAAATGCTTAAAAACACAACAGTAAGACCATTAGAATAATGCTTTTTATTGAACAATTGAACTTTCATTTATTAAAATAACGCGAGCAATATTAAATATAAGTTTTTGATTTAAATAATTAATTAATAGAAATAAAAAATAGTGAAAATTTATATTCTGGATTATTGCCGATTAAAACCACTCAGTCATTGCACTATTTCGCAATTGGACTAAAATAGCGCGCTTCTTGTTTTATTTCCATTAGAAGCTTATGCCGTCATCACCAATTCAAAATGATGCTCAAGTATCATCTAATTCCTCACCACTCAAACGAGCAATGAGTACTCGTCACTTGGTGATGATTTCGCTTGGTGGTGCAATTGGTACAGGGCTTTTTTTGGGATCTGGTGAAGTCATTTCACAAACAGGTCCGATTGGTGCCATCCTCTCTTATATTTTGGGCGGTGTGATTGCATATATGGTGATGCTTTGCTTAGGTGAACTCGCTGTACATATGCCTGAGTCTGGCTCTTTTGGTACTTATGCCCAACGCTATATTGGTCCAGGTACAGGCTATACCGTCACGTGGTTATATTGGCTGACTTGGTCAGCAACTCTAGGTACAGAGTTCACCGCAGCCGCTTTATTGATGCAAGAATGGTTTCCACATATTTCGATGTGGTTATGGACACTGATTTTTGCAGCAATTGTGTTTGGCTTAAATATGAGCTCAACCAAATGGTTTGCCGAATCTGAGTTTTGGCTATCACTGGTAAAAGTGATTACCGTTATTGCATTCATTCTTTTTGGTTTGCTGGCGATTTTTGGTCTACTCAATTATCAAGGACACCATGAAGCACCCTTATTTAGCAATTTAACCGCTGAGGGTTGGTTTCCACAAGGCTTATTCCCGATCTTTACCACGATGTTGATTGTTAACTTTGCCTTTTCTGGGACAGAGTTAATTGGTGTTGCTGCAGGAGAAACTGAAGATCCTGCCAAGAATGTACCTAAAGCCATCAATACGGCAATTTGGCGCTTGTTGATTTTCTTTGTCGGTACCATCATTGTGATCAGTGCATTATTGCCACATCAAATGGCAGGACTACATGCTGAGGGCGTAAGTAGTAGTCCTTTCGTTACCGTATTTGATCATATCGGTATTCCTTATGCAGAAGATATCATTCGCTTTGTAATCATCACTGCATTATTGTCTGCGGCGAATTCAGGACTATTTGCTGCCTCACGTATGATGTGGTCACTGTCAGCAAAAAAACAACTTCCAGCAATATTCTCAAGAGTTAATGCGCGTGGCATCCCTTACATCGCAGTGATTGTAACGATGTTTGGCGCACTGCCGGGCTTACTTTCAGAACAATTTGCACCTGAAACCATTTTTAAAAATCTATTGGGTGTTGCTGCTTTCACAATGGTTGTGGTGTGGATGAGTATTTGTCTGAGCCAATTTAATTTTAGACGCCAATGGTATAAACAGGGTCATAGTAAAGCGGAGTTAGGTTTTGCCGCACCTTTGTTTCCGATCGTACCCATTTTGGGTTTTGTATTCTGCTTAATTACCTGTATTAGTATGGTGTTTGATCCTGAAATGGTGGTCGGTTTTATCTGTTGTTTAATCTTTATTGCTATTTGTTATATCAGTTATGCCTTCTTATACAAATCTCAGCATGATTCGCAGTCTTAAATAAAAACCGTTTCTATTTTTCAAATCAAAAGTGTGGCAATTGCTACACTTTTTGTACATTTGGTCATAGTCAAAAAAGGTTTAAGCTCGTAAATTAAATTTATAATTCTTATGTTTGATCACAACAGCAATGAAAATTATTTTTATTCATGGCATGAATCAACAAAATTATAATGCTGATAATTTGAAACAACATTGGCTTGATATTTTTCAACAGGGTATCAACGAACTTAAACTTGCTATTTCAGCCACAGAACTTGATATCAGCCTGCCCTTTTATGGTGATTTGATCACTAAGCATCAACTCAGCAATCGCTTTGATCTAGATGCTTTCTTACCTAAGTCATGGGTTAATTTTCATTTGCACAAACATAGCGCAACTGCGCCATCGACAGTTTTAAATACAGCGCCAACCATTCCAATCTTGCCTTACTTTATGCCTGAGCATGAGCTAAAACTGTCAAAACGGCTGTATTTAGCTTCTCAGTTATTCAAAGACAAAGCTCTTAAAGAATTTTCTGTCATTTTAAATAACTTTCCTAAACTGCATGAAAGTCTGATCCATAAGTTTTTGATCGAAACTTATTTATACTTAGCCAATCCTCAATTCATGGATGAAGTTCACCAAAGGATTTTAGCAAGTTTAGAAGCAGATCAAAGCCATGTTATCGTTGCGCACTCCTTAGGCACCGTGATTGCGTATAACCTTTTGCAACAACTATCACCTCAGTATAAAATCCAAGGCTTCATTACTTTAGGCTCTCCCCTGGCATTTAAAGTCATTCAGTCCAAACTTACACCGCCAATCCAAAGTCCTGCTTGCTTAAATGGAGATTGGCATAATTTTTACTCTCCTGATGATTTCCTCACGGCTTTTCCTCTGGTCAATGCGCCTTTTGACTTTCAACCCGCCATTTTAAATACATCTATTTCAACATTTATCCATTCCCCGCACCAGATTGCAGGCTATTTACAGCATCCTGCTGTGATTAAAAATATTGTAGAAACCCTTTAAAGCCATTTGGCTCGATTTCATTGATACTTTTGATGATTTTTGTGTTATTGCTTTGTTTTTATACATATAAATCAAGTTTTCGCTTTTATTGTAGAAAAAGGTTTGACACATCTCTGTATTCGCCCTAATATACGCCCACCTCTGAAACGACCCTATCGTCTAGAGGCCTAGGACATCGCCCTTTCACGGCGGTAACCGGGGTTCGAATCCCCGTAGGGTCGCCATTAATTTGATGGTTTTGTTTCAAGGTCTGCCTCAATTTATTGACCCTATCGTCTAGAGGCCTAGGACATCGCCCTTTCACGGCGGTAACCGGGGTTCGAATCCCCGTAGGGTCGCCACATTCGAGATTGTTTTTGCAATAAAACGTCTCAAAAAAAACCTGAGCATCATGACTCAGGTTTTTTATTGTCTGGCTTTTATATCTCTTTATTTTTGCCAACATCCCAATGTTATCGTACATCAATCAATTGCTTTGAATTAAAAAGTGTACTGGGTGCAATTACCATTTCATTCAATGGAATATATTGACCATATCTTTGTTTCATCAAGGCTTTAACACGTGGATGACTAAGATCAAAGCTGGATAGACCTTTAATACCTAACTTTATATAATCATTCTTTGACTCGTACAATCTCGCTCACCAAACGCCATTTGATTTTCTT
>NZ_KB849755.1:1108619-1603908 GCF_000368925.1 Acinetobacter bereziniae LMG 1003 = CIP 70.12
GCTTCTTTTAAAACCATATGTTCATAGCACTCTAAAAAACGTGGTGCAATATCACCTTTAAGCAATACAACTTGCTGACGAAAATCATCTAAATTATTTGGCTTATAATCACTACGATCAGCATAGCCAACATATTCAGGTTGTCCATCTAAACCAATCTGTTCTTCATAACGATAAATACCATCAATTTCACAGGATCGCCCTGACTCTAAATAAATATTATTTTTAAAGGGTTTTCGTTCTTGATAATGTCCACGGTCAGGAAAAATATCAGGTGCATCTAAACGGCGAATCCATTTACGACTGGCTTCAACATCCAATACCTTGTAATGATTACCTACATCATAACTAATTGACCAATAGGCTCCATTTCTTAACGGACGTAAGGCTTTATTCAGATTATAGTAGCTGTCTAAAACAGGTTGATCACTTGGTAATAATTGTGGAAATTCTTCCAATTGAAATAAAAAGCCTTCTTGTTGTTGCTGAGGTTTAAGATTGAAAAACTCACAATATTTCGGAAAATTTTTAACTTCACAAATACGTTGCACCAAGGTATTGCTCAAATAAGTCAGCCAATCAATACTTTTAATACCATCTGCAATACGACTTCTCTCCCTAATATTAGCTCCTTGATAAATACCCCAAAAACGTTCGCCTTGCGCTAGCGAGTAATCACCAACTCCAATCGGCTTATAAGGTAAAGCACTCTGAAAACCTGCCACCGCATGATATACCCCCAATTTATCGATACACTTCTGAATCAAAGACATTAATATCTTTTTTTTTTCGATATCAAAAATGAGTTGATTCGGAACACGAAAAGTCAATGTCGAGCATACTTGATTACGCCCTTCCCAACCTCGATTGGTAAAAGCATAAATCATATATTCTGGTGCTTCATCTCGTTCTCCTGATGCACAACGCCATTCAATTTGATCATCAGAGTGGGGATGTTTAGCCACCGCTTCTTGGATACTAGGCATCTCAGCTATATCGTAATAGCGACCATCACCGTTTTCATTGACATAAGAGCCCCAAGTAAAATGTTCTGCATAATGCTGATTGTATGCTTCGATACATTCGATAAGGGCTTGACGCTTTTCAGGACTATGCCCTGCAAAATATAAAAAATGTGCTTGAAACTCAGCACCGACTATAAATAAAGATGGCTGACCTTTTTTATGTTCAGACCATTGAAAATCTTTTAAATAAGGTGCTAAATCTTGTTCCGATTGAATAATCATTGAGTTATTTCCAATATTATGAATGTACCAATGTCGCAAAACCTGTAATCAATACTCCACCAGCTACAGCTTCTGTTGCACCGATTGCGCCTGCTGTGGCAATCGCACCGCCTGTTGCACTGACCAAGACTACAGTCCCACAAATAAATGCACCTCCAATCCCTATACTGGCAGTAATCGGAACCATCAGACTTTTATACTCTTGTAAAGGAACCAATTTTCGATAAAACTGTACCTCTGGTGAAGGTGGCGCAATCAGCTTACCTAAAGCACCCAACATACTGGGGATGCCTTTTTTAGCAGTTAGCCCCGTATTGGCAGGACGAAAAGTAGCATTTTTATAAGGGGTTGGATTTTTAATCGGTGGATAAACTGGAATTTTGGTTCCACCACTGGGTGGTTTTCGGGTACTACAACTACAGTCTTTATCCGATACTTCACGAACTCGATCAGGTGCAATTCGTTCATAAGCTTCTAACTGCCCATCCCTCCAATCATCCTGACCAAATTTAATTTCAACCAAACGTTCTATATTTTCTCGTCTTGGTTCAAATCTATCCCATTCAATCGTTCCTGTCATCCGCATTTCTATGATTTCAGCCGCCTTAATGGTTAAAACCGTAACATCAGGAATCCGAAAATCACCTTTGCTTAAGTTTTCAATTTGTTTTTTTGCCGCACCCAATGGAAATGTTGAAGGACGATGCATCCGTGCAGGATCTTGACTCATTAATGGCATTGGTACTTTACGTGTCATATCATAGCCCACTTCAGCTAAGTACGCCCAAACACCAAAATTTAAATCTGCTTCTGCCTTAATGGCATTGGTGACCGTCTGTTGATAAAGCTTTTGACCAATTGCCCCAATTTTAGGGGCTTTGCTTGCTGCACAAATATGAGCGCATAAATAGGTCTTGTTTGTACCTGTTTCTAACTTGATCTCTGTACCTTTGGAACTGGGCTTGGTGACTGATGGTTTAGTTTTATTGGGACTGGTAGAGCCTGAACCAGTTGTATGACGTCCTGACATTTTTATTTTCCTTATTCTTGGTCAGTTATATGATAATGATCAAATTGTGCTTCCTCTTCATCATCAACGATTTCTAAATTTACAGGAAGCTTTTCATGTGTCCAAAGGTACTCCGTTTGTCCTTTCGCGTTGGTATATCCCTCAAGCACTGAACCATCTTCAGCACTTAGGCGATATTTCTGTCCTTCAACTGGCTGACCATCATCATCTTTAAGTGTAAAAAACTCGTGATACCGCTGTGGTTTAGAGATGATTTGTTCCGGTAATGTTGAATCATCCTGATCATCTGACCAACCACTCAAGTTTTGACTGGCAATAAGTCGATGACCACAACTTAATAGGCAACCGTGATACGCAATTAATTTCCCATGATCGTTAAAGCATGACCAACCATTCATAATTTTTTGTGGTCGATTACAACATAGCACTTTCATACCAACCGAAGCAGCGGGGCGTCCTAAAATAATATGCCTGACATTACCCTCAACCACTACACCGCCACCAGAAGTACGGTCTCCAAGACAAATAAAATAATGTGTTGTCAAAATTTTAACCTTTTCTTATTTTTAATCGATAATGATAATTATTTAACATAAAAACACTGTATATCAAATTACAAAGCTGTAATCTAAAAAATTTTCATAGATAAAAAATCTATAATTTTTCTGTAAGATGACAGAATCAATTTTTACTTATAATTGTTTTCATTCATCTTTGATTTTTTGAAGTGTTTAACTTTCTATAAAATTTAATTTGTAAGATAAAAAAAATTACACAGCACCATCTGAGATTGAGAACTTAAATAAATTACTTAAACACTACCCTCCTTTATGTTGAAAAATCAGAAATTAATTTAGCTCAGAATAAAAACTCGCAAAAATCCTTAGATGAGCAGATGATACATACTCCTCCCACTCAATGGTAAAGTCCATATCACTGCAACATCGTTCACCCCTCTTTGATTAAGTATTAAAAAAGGCAAAATAAATACTTATTTTGCCTTTGTTAGTCTATAACACTGGTTTTATCTCTATGTATAGATGAAGCTCACTGCCTTATTCATCATTCAATGCGCATTCAAAACTACTTGGTGTTTGTCCACAACGGACTTTTTTCAAAATTTTCATCATTGCAGGATCATAATAGCCTTCTTTGGTCATCTGAATACGTGCTTCACGCATAATCTTGATATAGCCAGGCTTGTCAGCTTCACGGATATCAAACCAATATTTGTCAGGGACTTCTCTTTCGATTTTATCAACAAACTCAAACGCTGGGCTGAGTTGCTTGGAAATCATTTCTCGTGCAATTGGTCCCATTCCAGCAGGGAATTTATTACGATGCATGATCAATGTTCCTGTCACTTGAATGAGCGGAAACTTGATAATACCGCCGACCACATTCCCATTTTTATCAGTCATGCCCTTTTTTAACTCTAAAGGCTTAAACAACAATGCAGGACCAGCCATAATATCAACTTCTTTATTATTAAACTTGCCCCCCACTGTTAATAAATCCACTGAAACAGGTTGTGCACCCACATTTTGTACAAGTTTTTTCTGCGTTCCATCAAAGTTCATGACTGCAACTTTTTTACCTGCCGCCTTAGATAAAGTATCAATACGACGGTCATTGACCATGATGTACGCAGCACCCAAAGGCACGATTCCGACGACCTCATAATCACGATTGACCATTTTTGCATCATACTCAGGTCGCGCAAGTAACTGAATCACGGTGGTCAATTGCTTGTAATTTTGCACAGCACCAATTGCATCAATACTGCCGACGAAAGGATTAAATTGTCTCGCTCGAATATTACTGATGCCTGCACCATCACAGCGTTTACTTCTAAAATCTTCAGTTAATACACGTTCATCGGTATAGACACGTAAATTAATATCTGTGGATGCTGTTTTCTTGAGTTTTGGATAATTTAGGTCAATATGCATCGACAATTTGGTTGGGCGTGTGATCTTCATATCCACACCAAATTCTTTGGCGATTTGGGTAATTCGTGGTAGTTCACTGATATAACTGGTGGCTTGTTCAAAAGCCTCACTATTCGCTCCATCTGGTGAAAATACACAGAGCGTGACGGTTTTAGGAATTTGTTGCCAAACTTTAGGATCATTCATCAAGGTTTTAATTTTATTTTTTGAATGTGCTGAAAGTTCCAGATTTAATTTAGGTGCTACAGGTGGCGCAGCATAAGACAGCACAGACAAACTACTGGTCAATGCAAATATAGTTGCCTTAACCCATGGTCGTGACGGCATTCTTCGATGTGTATTCAGGTTATCTTGCATCACTTTGTCCTATTTATATTCTTGTTGATCCATCATCACTCACGTGAATTCTTATTCAGCCTAATAGAAGTCTGAAACTTTTCAATTGACTGTGCAAAATCCAACATTTGTCAAAAAAGATAGTTTATTGATCTCTGTCCAAACGGCTATTTTAAGTTGATGTTTATCAGATAATTAGCAAGATTAGATCGATTTGTCCATTTATCGAAAAACTTGATAGGAGTTAAAATATCTCCTCATCTAGCGTTTGTCATAGCGCTTGTCATAATCAGCAACAACAATTTTAAACAAAAAATACGACAATTTTTTAATCTAAGATCAATCGAAACTGTAATTTTCTCAATCCTGTTGTGATTCAATTCGTTGTATACTGTTTATAGTTTGGAGTTAAACTTGACAGCATGAATCAAAATTCACAACTGCGCAAAATCATCAGTCAGCAACGACGCAAGTTGAATTCACAGCAACAAAAAATGATCGAGTTGCGTTGCTTAAAGCAATGTTTAAAGCATCCGAAATTTTTAAACGCGCAGAAAATTGGACTGTATTTAGATGCTTTTGGAGAAGTAAAAACCAAACGTCTGATTGAATATTGCTTTACTCAGGGTAAAAAAGTTTATTTACCCATGATCTGTAATATGAATAATCACTTGGTTTGGGTCAAAATTTCCTACCAGCAATATCAAAATAAACGCTTTTCATTACATCGTTTAGGCATGTTAGAACCCATGGCAAGCCGTGGAAAGCATGTTTCGACACTAGATGTTGTGATCATGCCATTATTGGCTTGTGATATAAAAGGAACACGAATGGGCATGGGAGGTGGTTTTTATGATCGAACGCTTGCTTCCGCTTTTCAACAGCCCCATCGACTAGGTTTAGCACATGATTTTCAGTTTCTACATACTGAATTAGCAAGAAATTCGTGGGATCAATCCCTTGATAGCTTGATTACACCAATAAAAACTTACTATTTCAAACGTCAGATAGGTCAATAAATTCCTTTAGGCTTGTTTGAAAATCAAATACTTGCGTTTTTTTAACTTTTTTATTAAGTAAAGCCCTTGTAATTTTTGAAATACACATCACTATAAAAAACATGGCAACACCGTTGTCACTCATTAGGAGTGCCCATGTCTGAAATTATTATGAATCAAGAAAACTTAGAGCCACAGGTTCCAAGTGTATTACCGCTGTTAGCGTTGCGTGACGTGGTGGTTTATCCACACATGCAAATTGCGCTATTTGTGGGTCGTGAAAAATCGATCAATGCAGTTGATGTGGCTCGTAACAGTGACAATTTAGTATTTGTAGTTGCGCAAAAAGATTCGCTTACAGAAGAAATTGATCACGACAACCTATATCAATATGGTACTGTCGCTAAGATTGTACAAGTTGTAAACCATGAAAATGATGAAAACTGCATCAAAGTGCTCATTGAAGGTTTACACCGTTCTAAGCTGGTTGAGATCATCGACAATGATGAATATTTATCGGCAGAACATGCGTTAAGTCCAATGACTGTATCGATAGACAACGCTACCCAAACAACACGTGTGGATGAATTACGTGCGCTGTTTTCACAGTATGCAGAAGCAAAATTACGTAATGCACGTGAGTTGATTGCAGCAGCCAACAAAATTGACGATTTACTGCAACTATTATTCTTTGTTGCAACACGTGTACCTTTGAATATTGATGTCAAACAAAAATTCTTAGAACACGATGAGTTTGAGGCACATTTACAAGAACTCATGACTTATTTGTTACAACAGTCTGAAGAACAACAGATTGAACAAACTTTGCATGACTCTGTAAAACGTCAAATGGAAAAAAACCAACGTGAATACTTCCTCAATGAAAAGATGAAGGTCATTCAACGTGAACTTTCCGACATGAATGGCGGTGCGGAAGATGATGTTGCTGAAATTGAAAAACGTTTAGCAGAAGCTGATTTACCTGAACATGTACGTAAAAAAGCTGAAAATGAGTTCCGTAAACTCAAAGCGATGCAACCTGCGTCAAGCGAAGCTGCTGTGGTACGTAATTATATCGAGGCAATTTTAGATACGCCTTGGAATAAAGCCAGCAAAGTTAGCATTAACTTGGCAAAAGCTCAGGAAATCTTGGACACAGACCACTACGGTTTAGATGAAGTCAAAGAACGTATTGTTGAATACCTTGCTGTTCAGTCACGCGTGAAAAAACTTCGTGGTCCAATCCTATGCTTAGTCGGACCTCCAGGTGTGGGTAAAACCTCTCTTGGTGAATCCATTGCTAAAGCAACCGGACGTGAATTCGTTCGTATGGCACTTGGTGGCGTCCGTGATGAAGCAGAAATTCGTGGTCATCGTCGTACTTATATCGGTGCGATGCCAGGTAAAATTGTGCAGTCTTTAACCAAAGTCGGTGTTAAGAACCCATTGTTCTTACTCGATGAGATTGACAAAATGGCACAGGATTATCGTGGTGATCCAGCATCTGCATTACTTGAAGTACTTGATCCATCACAGAACAGCAAATTTAATGATCATTATCTAGATCTTGACTTAGATTTGTCAGAAGTGATGTTCATCTGTACTGCCAACAGCATGAATATTCCTGAGGCGTTATTAGACCGTATGGAAGTGATTCGTTTACCGGGCTATACCGAAGACGAAAAAGTCAATATTGCGGATCGTTATCTTGTTCCTAAAGCGATTAAGAACAATGGATTACGTCCTAAAGAATTGACTGTTCATGAAGAAGCGATTCGAGACATCGTGCGTCGTTATACACGTGAAGCTGGGGTGCGTAGCCTAGAGCGTGAAGTTTCAAAAATTGCGCGTAAAGTGGTGAAAGAGTCTGTAAGCAAGAAAGCCAAGAACTTGCATATCGATGTCACTGCTGAAAACTTACCTGAATATTTAGGTGTGCATAAGTTTGATTACGGCATGGCTGAAGAAGAAGCTCAAGTTGGTCGTGTAAATGGCTTGGCTTGGACTTCTGTTGGCGGTGAGTTGTTAACCATTGAGGTTGCAGCCGTCAAAGGTAAAGGTAAATTCATTACGACGGGTTCACTCGGTGATGTGATGAAAGAGTCGATTACAGCTGCAATGACTGTGGTTCGTACACGTGCAGATGAATTAGGTATTGAAGCTTCTCGTTTTGAAGAAACTGACGTACACGTTCACTTGCCTGAAGGTGCAACACCGAAAGATGGTCCTTCAGCAGGTTTAGCTTTAACAACTGCGTTGGTTTCAGCATTTACAGGTATTGCAATTCGTCCTGATATTGCCATGACGGGTGAAACCAGCTTAGGCGGTCGTGCAATGCGTATTGGTGGCTTAAAAGAGAAACTTTTAGCGGCACATCGTGGTGGTGTTAAACTTGTGTTTATCCCACAAGAAAACGTACGTGACTTGGCTGAAATTCCTCAAAACGTGAAAGATGGTTTAGAGATTAAAGCAGTGAAAAGTATCGATGAGATCCTTCCACTTGCTTTGGTTGAACAACCAACACCATTGGTCAAAGCACCAATCGTGAAAGCGGTAGATGAAGGCAAAAAAGCTGCGCGTCATTAATATAATGATGTTCAACAATTCAGAAAAGAGAATGCTTCGGCATTCTCTTTTTTTATGGCTGTGAATAAAAAACAAACCTGCTTACAAAATACAGCTGTACAACATTCAAGTTTGTCATAAGCTAATCACAATAAAGTCTAAAAATAATATTTGCTGGCTGAGCTAGAGTTTATCTACTCAAGCAAACTGCCAACGAATGGTCTAATACATATAACAGTAAAACAAAAGGACACCATCATGCCAAATCCAGTCTGTTGGTTTGAAATCTATGTTGATGATATGGAACGAGCCAAATTATTTTATCAAACTGTATTGGGAACAGAACTCAGTTTATTGAGCGACCCGACTGATGCAAATACCCAAATGTGGGCTTTTCCATCCGACATGAACCAGTATGGCTCCACTGGAACCTTGGTAAAAATGCAAGGTGTGAGTGCAGGTGGAAACAGTACGATTATCTATTTCAGTAGTGAAGACTGTGCGATCGAAGAAGCTCGTGTTGAAGCTGCGGGAGGACAAATTCATCAAACAAAAATGTCAATCGGACCGCATGGACATATCGTTTTAGCTGTAGATACCGAAGGTAATATATTTGGAATTCATTCAATGAATTAACTGAATAGTTTTAGAACATTGAAACTTTTAGAATTTACACTTATATTGGTTGAAAAACAACCAATCATCCTCATATATACATTAAGCAAATATGCGTGCTGTAGTGTGGTTGCTTAATGTTGATTTGATCTCCAGACGAATCAACATTAAAACACAGTCCTACCCATTTCGGACTGTGTTTTTTTATGGATCACTTTTAGCAAACTTATGGGCGGTTTTGCTTCCATTGCTGATATTTCTGACTGATTACTGCAGCAATTAAATCATAGTTTTCCCAAGTGTCTTCTACTGCATAAGTTTCTGTTAAGCCTTTTGAATAAACCAAGGTTTCATCATAATCTTTAAAATATTGATGACTTTCATAATAAACTTGCGTAAATTCAAAGCCTTCTTCATTCAAATCTTCTTCCCAGAATTTTTCATCACACATATCTGTCAAAAACTGTAATCCAGTCATTTGACGAGTACGCACTTGTTCTAATTCAGTTTCACTTTCTTCTTGATGAAACTCACCTTCTAAATAATGATTGATCATCCATGCCAAATACATGCCGATATGCGTTCCACCATTTTTGTAGGGATATCCAGCTTGTTCAGCGGATTCAGCATGCCAATCTATCCGGTCTATTGCCATGGTTTATTTTCCTATTTGATTGTGATTATTTGCTTTGAATTTTAATAAATATCAGCGCTGTAGTTATTGATGAAAACCTGCTGACCAAATTTAAAAAGCCCTGACATCAATTCAGGGCTAAAGGTATATGCTTAACTTTGAAAATAGCGTAAATCCAAACGACCTTCGTAAACAGTAGCCGTTGGACCGGTCATCCACACATCACCTTCTTTCCATTCAATTTGCAATTTACCGCCTGCCAATTCAATTTCCACATTGTTGGCAAGCAAACCACGACGCATACCTGACACAGCTGCTGCACATGCACCTGTCCCACATGCCATGGTTTCACCTACACCACGTTCAAAGACACGTAAGCGCGCATGTTTCTCATCTACAATTTGCATAAAACCTGCATTGACCCGTTGTGGAAAACGTTCATGAGACTCTACTTGTGGACCAATATGCGCAACATCTGCAGTTAAAACATCAGTAACGATGGTCACTGCATGCGGATTACCCATATTGACCACATCAATGGTCAGTGACTGATTATCTGCCAAAGCGATGTCATACAAAGCATCTGGCTCTTCAGCAATAAATGGAATCTCTTGCGGTAAAAATTTCGGATAGCCCATATTGACGCGAACCCAACCATTTTCACCCAACTCAGGTTCGACAATGCCTGCACTGGTCTGCACTTTAAAGCGCTTCTTATTGGTCAATTGACGCTCGTAAACAAAACGAGCAAAGCAACGCACCCCATTACCGCACTGCTCTACTTCAGAACCATCTGCATTAAAAATACGATATTTAAAGTCTACATTGGGAAAATCTGGTGGTTCAACTATGAGAAGTTGATCAAAACCAATGCCAAAATGACGATCAGCCAAACGACGGATCGTCATTGCATCAAAAAAGGCACGTTGGCTAATCAAATCAACCACCATGAAGTCATTGCCCAGACCATGCATTTTGGTAAATTCTAATAACATCTAAAATTACTCCTTAAGGCAACAAACGTTCATTTTCCCAAAGTGATTCAATACTTTCTCGTTTACGAATCACATGAGATTGCTCACCATCCACCATCACTTCTGCAGCACGACCACGACTGTTATAGTTTGAACTCATAACAAAACCGTATGCACCAGCACCCAAAACAGCAAGATGATCATTTTCTTTAAGCGCAAGTTCACGTGCTTTACCTAAGAAATCACCTGTTTCACAAATAGCGCCGACAATATCCCAAGTTTTGTTTTCAACATCAGTGCGTGACTTAACTGGCTGAATATCCATCCAAGCCTCATACAGGGATGGGCGAATTAAATCATTCATAGCTGCATCGATAATTGCAAAGTTACGGTGCTGAGTTGGTTTAAGCAAATCAACTTTAGTCAGTAAAACGCCAGCATTTGCTGAAATACTCCGCCCCGGTTCCATATATACTTTTAAACCCAGTTTTTCTAAAGCTGGACGCATAGACTCAGCATATTCAACAACGCTTGGTGGCGTTTCATCTTTATAAGTCACGCCTAAACCGCCACCGATATCGATATGCTGTAAATGAATGCCGAGCGTTTTAAGCTGTTCGATCATCATCATAATACGATCAAGCGCATCCACAAAAGGCTGAGTTTCAGTCAATTGCGAACCAATGTGACAATCAATTCCAACCACATCTAAATTTGGCAAAGACGCTGCATATTGATAGGTTTCAAAAACCACATCAGAAGGAATACCAAATTTATTTTCTTTCAACCCTGTTGAAATATAAGGATGGGTTTTGGCATCAACATCTGGATTGACTCGTAGAGAAATAGGTGCTTTTTGACCTAAACGTGCCGCAACATTTTGAATACGATCAAGTTCAGCATGTGATTCCACGTTGAAACATGCAATACCCACTTCCAACGCTTTTTGTATATCTTCTTCTTGTTTGCCTAGACCAGAAAACACGATTTTTGATGGATCACCACCTGCCGCAAGTACCCGTGCAAGTTCACCACCTGTGACAATATCAAAACCACAACCCAGTTTTGCCAATACATTCAATACTGCAAGATTAGAGTTAGACTTCACCGCAAAACAAATTTGATGATCGATAAAGCTAAAGGCTTTATCCATATCTAAATAATGCTTTTCAAATGTCGCTTTTGAATAGACATAAAGTGGTGTGCCATATTGCATAGCAAGCTGATCTAAAGAACATTGCTCTGCATGCAATACCCCATCAATGCGGGAAAAACTCATGAATGTATCCTTTCAATGAAAGTTTAAATAGGTTTAATTTGAAGTCACTTGTGATGCTGGGACAGACTGATCTGCGGGAACAGCCTGATCCACTGCTTTTTTCTCAGTCTGAACAGATTTACTGTCATTATTTGAATACAACAAGTATTTGGCACGCTTGTCATAATCAGGGCTATTGGCTAACTGTAAATTACCAGATTGACCACAGCCTACTAAAACGGCACCACTTAAAACTAAACCGATGCTACAAATTGCTAAACGCATCTGCTCACCTATTTCCAAAATTTTTGTCAGTATACCTTGATTCTAAAATATAGACCAAAATAACAGGCGCTCAAGCTTAAAATGAGAATAAAAAAAACGCCAGTACATTACTGGCGTTTTCTTATGAGTATCTTTGAAATAGCTAATTACTGTTTTTTCTTATAAAAACAGAAATAGCCAATCGCAAGGATAATTAACCAAATTGGGCTGACCATCAATGATTTCAAAGTATCTGGCTCTAAAGCGAGGATACCAATTGTTCCAATGAAGAAAATAATCACCACATAGCAAGTCAGAGGTCCACCCGGCAATTTAAATACGGATTTTGCATGAAGTTCTGGACGTGTTTTGTAATATACCAAGTAACTCCACAGGATAATAATCCATACGAGAATGAATAAAATCGTTGAAAGTGTCGTTGCTAAAGTGAACGCTTCAACTGTATTTGGTACGAAATACTGTAATGCAGCACCCCCCAGCAAACACACGCCAGAGAAATATAAAGCGTTGGCTGGAACAGCACGGCGATTGAGCAAACCAAATGCTTTCGGACCTTGATCTTCACGAGAAAGTCCAAACAACATACGACTGGTTGAAAACACACCACTATTCATTGAAGACATAACTGATGACAGTACCACCAAGTTCATGATGATCGCTGCTGCAGCAATACCCGCTTGACTAAATAAGTTTACAAATGGGCTGACTTTAGGGTCAATTTGATCCCAAGGTGTCACGGACATGACGATAACCAAAGCCAAGACGTAGAAGAAAATAATACGAATTGGAATCGAGTTGACTGCTTTAGGTAAATTCTTTTCAGGATCTTTAGTTTCAGCAGCTGTCGTTCCTACAAGCTCTACCCCAACAAAGGCAAAAATTGCAATCTGGAAACCCGCTAAAAAGCCTTCAAACCCTTTAGGGAACATGCCTCCGTGATCCCATAAATGAGTAAAGGATGCGACTTGACCTGTAGCAGCTGAAGTAAAGCCCGTAAAAATCATCCAGAGTCCAACTAAAATCAGTACCACGATGGCAATAATCTTAATCAACGCAAACCAGAATTCGAGTTCACCAAACAGTTTTACAGTAACGAGGTTCAATCCCATAATAAAGAAAATGGCAGCAACACTGATCATCGCGCCTTCGGTTGGTGTAAATGCCACGCCGTTATTAAAGAACTGTAAATAGTAGATAATGGCAGATAAATCTGCGATACCGATGGTGATCCAACACAACCAATACGTCCATCCTACAAAATAACCTGCCCAAGGACCGATTAAATCTGTTGAAAAGTCGATAAATGACTTGTATTGCAAGTTTGATAGTAGCAATTCCCCCAGCGCACGCATGACGAAAAACACCATCAAACCAATGATCATGTAGATAAATAATATTGAAGGTCCTGCAAGACTAATTGTCTTCCCTGACCCCATGAATAATCCTGTCCCAATCGCACCACCAATTGCAATTAATTGAAGATGGCGATTTGATAAACTTCTAGATAGTTCACCTGTTTCCGCAGAAGAACTGAGGTTTTCATTTGACATTGTTATATTCTTCTCTCAGATTTGTTTTACAAAAGTAGCTTAAAACAAAAAAAATAAAAAAGCCTTTTTCAATAGATACGCCTAATTATCTAGGATTTTCCATCTTTTAGCTTATTAAATAGTCAATAGACTATTCCTTACCTTTCTTATTTTTACCGTTCCTTCATTTTGCAGTTTACGTGCCAAAATTGTTTTTGGCGAGATGTTGTGCAAAAAATTGTATTTCAATGTCGCTATTGGTACATTCAGCACATCATTGAAAAGGTATATGCACTCAAAATGGGCAAAGTCAAAACTGTTTATCGTTGTGAACAATGTGGTACAGACCATCCAAAATGGGCAGGTCAATGTTCAGACTGTGGTGAATGGAATTCTCTGACTGAAGTCCGTATTGAACCTGTGGTATCACATCGAGCAAAACCGATGGGAGGGGGATATGCTGGACAAGCAGCCAATGTAACACTGTTAAATCAAATCACTGTTTCCAATGAAACGCGTTTAGGAACAGGAATTGGAGAATTTGATCGAGTACTCGGTGGCGGGTTGGTTACGGGTTCTGTGGTATTGATCGGTGGTGATCCAGGTATTGGTAAATCAACGATTCTTTTGCAAACAGCAACCCACATGGCTGCAGCGAACAGCTCCGCACTTTATGTCACAGGTGAAGAATCACTTTCTCAAGTCGCCTTACGTGCAAACCGTCTGGACTTAGCCACAGATAAATTACAGGTCATGGCTGAAACCTGTGTTGAAAGAATCTGTGACACCTTGGCACAATTGCGTCCGGCTGTTGCCATACTAGATTCTATCCAAACTTTATATACCGAAACCTTACAGTCTGCACCCGGTGGCGTATCACAAATTCGTGAATCAGCTGCACTTTTAACTCGCTTTGCAAAAAATAGTGGTACTGCCCTATTCATTGTTGGTCATGTCACCAAAGAAGGTTCACTCGCCGGACCGCGAGTTCTCGAACATATGGTCGACTGCGTATTGTACTTTGAAGGACAGTCAGATTCTCGCTACCGTATGATTCGCGCAGTGAAAAACCGTTTTGGTGCGGTCAACGAATTGGGCGTATTTGGTATGACAGATAAAGGCTTAAAAGAAGTTGCAAACCCATCTGCTATTTTTCTAAGCCGTTATGATGAAGCCATCCCAGGTTCTGTGGTCATGATCAGTCGTGAAGGTACACGACCCTTGTTGGTCGAAGTTCAAGCGTTGGTTGATGATGCACATGGACAACCGCGCCGAGTCGCACTCGGTCTAGAACAAAACCGTTTAAACATGCTACTTGCCGTTATGCATCGTCATGGTGGTGTGCAAACTTCAGGGCAAGATGTCTACGTCAATGTGGTGGGTGGATTAAAAATTACTGAAACAGGTTCAGATTTGGCGGTCCTGTTGGCTTGCGCATCCAGTCTACGTTCTAAAGCATTGCCTCAACAATTGGCTGTTTTTGGCGAGGTGGGGCTATCTGGAGAAATACGCCCTGTTCCCAATGGACAAGAACGTCTTAAAGAAGCCATTAAACACGGTTTCAAGTACATCATTGTACCAAGAGGCAATGCTCCACAAAAACCAATTGCAGGTGTACAGGTGATTGCTGTTGCTCGTTTACATGAGGCACTTACTGAGGCGATGCAATTGAGTGACGAAGTCGCTTGAGATCGGCAAGTACGCTGTGTTGCTAAGTCAGTTAATATTGTTGAATATCAAATGCACTGACTGTTAACTCTAAAAATACTTGGATTGAGAAAAAACGTGCAGCTGTTTGTTTTAACGATCAGTTGCACGGTTAAACTCACTGTTCGATGAGAATCACGATGAGAATCAAGATACAGAATTGATCAGGCTGAATGCTTTTGAATTGAACAATTCCACCGATATGATAAAACATCTTTAAATCAAGACTTTTCAATTATTTCAATGCATTAGAAAAAACAAGTTCCAATCCATCAAGCCATCAATAGATTCGTTATGATTATGTGAATATATGCACAAATAAATCTCAAAAACATTGAAATTCTAGTCAAAAGACTGCATAAATACAGATATGAAAAGCAAAGCCTCATAATCTTGCTTTCATACTCATAAACATATTTTTAAATAGGTACATTCAATGGAAGTTCGACAGCGCGGCTTGATCGCAGGTATTTTAATGGCAACTTTGGCTGTAGCACCTTTAGCCGAAGCAAAACGTGCGGGTGGTGGTAAAAGCCATGGCATGAGCCGTTCTTCGAGTTCAAGTCAGTCTTATTCTCAACCTCGACAAGTTACGCCTGCTCAACAACCAATGCCAGCTCAAGCGGGTCAGCAAAAGTCAGGCTCTGGTGTCGGTAAAATGGTTGCTGCTGGTGTGGCTGGTGCGGCAGTGGGTGCAATTGCTGCCAATGCAATGGCTGACAACAACAATGGGAATTCACAAGCTCAGACCAATGATGCTGAATTAGCCAAACAACAAGCAGCTCAGCAAGAAGAGAAAAAAGGTGGAATCCCGAGCTGGATTTGGTTGATCTTGATCGCGGGTGCTGCATTCTTTTTGTTCCGTAAATTCGGCGCTAAAAAAAAATTAGCGGGCAATAATCCTTATGCACCAAATACGTCAGGTCCTACATCTGCGCCATTTGGTCAAAATAACACAGCACGTAATTCAGACAATACCAATATTTTTGGTCAGTCTGTGAATGGTGGTGCTGCGCCTCAAGCGCCTTTTGGTGCAGCATCAATGCAAAGTGGCAATCAGCTTCCTGATGGTACTGAACCTGCTGCTTTCTTACGTGTAGCACGCCAACGTTTTAATCATATTCAATCGATGAACTCTGTCAGTAACATTGCAGAAATTCAACGCTACTTAACACCTGATCTTTATCAGTCCATGTATAACGATATCATGGCGAACCAAGATCAAGATGTTGCTGAGTTTTCGAACTTAAATGCATTGGTGGTCGATAGTGCAACTGAAAATGGTCAATATGTGGTAAGTGTTCGTTTTACTGGTACAGTCAGTGAAGATTTAAATAGTCTGCCTGCACCATTCTCTGAAGTTTGGCACTTTGTAAAACCTGCGGGTTCTAACCAAGATTGGTTAGTGGCAGGTATCCAACAAGAAAGCTAATCAAATCTGTAATGTTTAGTTCATCAAAACCAGCGCTTAGGCGCTGGTTTTTGTTTATCTTCGCCAAATAAAAGAGACCCAAACCAGTGCCAATGATCTCTGTCATAGCCATTAGTATCAGAAAATCATGATTATTAAATTGCTTTGAAAAGTTGAATGATATATTTATATTTCATATAACCATGTAAATAGAGTAGAACAATGAATAAAATAATATATGCAACGCTCATGACTCTCAGTACATTGAGCACTGCAAGCTTTGGTTGTGAACCTGCTTCCATGGATTGGGAGGGATTTTATAAAACTTATGATTCAAATAAAAATAATACCTTTGAACTCAATGAGTTTTTAAAAGTTACAGACTTTGCCCCATACCCTTGGCCAGATGACCGACAGTTTCAAGGCAAAGATAAAAACACTAAACTATTTAAATATCTAGATGAAAACAATGACGGAAAACTTACAGAAGACGAATTTGTCAAAATTTATACCTTATTCCCAAATCCTTGTGCAAATTGGCCTCGCAAGCCGAAATGGAAGTTTTGGTAAAGCTCAATGTGATCAACATGCCATAAATTGGCTTTAATGAAAAAACTTGTTTTTATTGCACTATTTTTATCAACTTGAGAACATAAAAAAAGCCCTGAAATATCAGGGCTTTTATGCATTAAATTTAACGCTTTGGAAGTGGAATAAATTGTGAGTCATTATTCACAACTTTTCGTTCACCCACTTTAACTGTTAAATTCACTTTTTGATCGCCACGTACAACTTCCACTTGAATTTCAGTATTTGGTGCTTGTAAAGCGACATAATTAATCAAATGTGAAGTCGATGTAATGTCTTCATTATTGACTTTCACAATACGGTCACCGACTTTAATTCCTGCTTCTGCCGCTGGACCTCGTTTCAATACATCGGCAACAACTACACCAGGTTGACGAGGTTGTAACACATCTTCTTGTGTTGGTGGAACTAAACTAATCCCCATCCAGCCACGAATCACTCGACCATCTTTTAAAATCGAATTGAGTATTTGCTGGCAAATTTTTGCAGGGATTGCAAAACCAATGCCTAAAGATCCACCTGACTGTGAGAAAATTGCAGTATTTACACCAATCAAATTCCCTGCAACATCAATCAATGCGCCACCAGAGTTACCTGGATTAATCGCTGCATCTGTTTGAATAAAATCTTCATAAGTATTGATTCCAAGATCAGAACGCCCCGTTGCAGAGATAATCCCTTGAGTCACAGTTTGCCCCACCCCAAATGGATTACCAATTGCCAAGACAACATCGCCCACCTCATTACCACTCAATTTAAACGGCAATACAGGTAAATCTTTTAAACCAATTTTAATGACTGCCAAATCTGTATCTGGATCTGTTCCAATCACAGTTGCTTCGGCACGGCGTCCATCTTGCAAGGCAACAACAATTTGATCTGCTTGCGCAATCACATGGTTATTCGTCAAAATGTAGCCATCTGGACGGACAATTACCCCAGACCCCAAGCTATTTTCATTCTGGTTTTGATTCTGTTCAGGAATCTGATTACCAAAAAACTCTCGAAATGCAGGATCATTAAGCAATGGATGATTCTGTTTTACTTTTTGGGTGGTAAAAATATTGACCACTGCAGGCGCTGCAACTTTAACAGCAGCGCTGTACGACACCACACCACCTGTTCTAGACGTATTAACCAACGGCTCTACTTTCTCCGCTGGCATCTTTACGCCATCCGCTGCAATCGGTGCTTTGGGTTGTTGAAGTTTCTGCCATACGACAAAACAAATAATTACCAGTATTAGTAAAACCCAAGGGAGCCAAGTAAATGAACGCCGCACGTTTTTATTCCTCTAAGAATTTTTTAATTCGTTGATGCAAAAGCAATTTGTATATTGTAAAGCAATTCAATAAAGAAACATAAAAAATACAAAGAGTTTTGTTCAGCTTTAGTTACAGTTTAAAATGTGTTTTGATATTCTTCAATTACTCTATTTTCATAAAAGGTTATTCATGGCTTTACTTAAAGATATTATTCTGTGGTGTGATCAAACCTTAAAGTCACATGAATTTAAAGACTACGCGCCTAACGGTTTACAAATTGAAGGAAAATCTGAAGTAAAGAAAATTCTTTGTGCAGTTACAGCTTCACAAGATGCAATTGATGCCGCCATTGAAAAAAAAGCGGACCTGTTATTGGTCCATCATGGATATTTCTGGAAAGGTGAACCTTACCCAATTACAGGGATGCGAGGAAAACGCATCAAAAGTCTCATTCGAAATGATATTTCTCTTGTCGGCTATCATTTGCCCTTAGACTCACATCCAACATTGGGCAATAATGCGATGATTGCTCAAATATTAGGTTTGGACAATATTGAAGCTTTGGACCCTCATGAACGCAATCCGATTGGCAATATCGGTTATTTAAAAAATCCGCTCTCACCTGAAACGTTTAAACAGCTTCTCACGACAAAATTAGGTTTTGATACGATTCACCTTGATGCAGCAAAAACCCAGATTCAAAAAGTAGGTTTTTGCACTGGAGGTGCACAGGATTATATTGCAAAAGCCGCAGCGATGGACTGTGATGCCTATATCTCAGGTGAAGTCAGTGAACGTACTTTTTATGAAGCCAAAGAATTGAATGTTCACTACTATGCATGTGGTCATCATGCAACTGAACGTTATGGCGTGCAAGAATTAGCCAAAGCGATTGCAGAACAGTTCAATATTGAATCTGAATATTTTGAGTTAAATAATCCAATTTAACCTCAATAAAAGTATCATTTCATTATTTTTTTAAAATGACTTGATACTTTTTCAAGAAAATCTTCACTGTATTTTTTAATTGTCTATATACGTATTAAATCGAAATAAATTGTGTATTGTTATTTAACATCATGCCCTATTGCGTGAAGAATCTATTACAATAAAGCCACTTAAATGTTAAAACCCAGCTCAATGCAAGGAATTTAAAACATGACAACCATTACTTTACCTGCTCTACCATACGGCTACGAAGATCTTGCGCCGCACATCAGCAAAGAAACTTTAGAATACCATCACGATAAGCACCACAATACTTATGTTGTCAACTTAAACAACTTAATCGCGGGTACTGATCTTGAAGGTAAAACTTTAGAAGAGATCATTGTTGCTGTTGCTGGCGATGCATCTAAAGCAGGTGTATTCAACAATGCTGCTCAAGTTTGGAACCACACGTTCTACTGGAACTGTATGGCTAAAAACGGTGGTGGTAAAGCAACAGGTGCTTTAGCAGCTAAAATTGATGAAGCTTTCGGTTCTTACGAAAAATTTGCTGAAGAGTTTGCAGCTGCTGCAACAACTCAATTCGGTTCAGGTTGGGCATGGCTCGTTGCCGACAAAGTAAACGGTGAGCTTTCTATTCTTAAAACATCAAATGCAGATACTCCACTTGCCCATGGCAAAGTTGCGGTATTAACAATAGATGTTTGGGAACATGCTTATTACATCGACTTCCGTAATGCTCGTCCAAAATACATTTCAACTTTCTTAGAAAGCTTAGTGAACTGGGACTATGCAAATGCCAAATATGCTGGTCAAGCAGCTGGTGTTGAAAAATAAGATTGAATAATTTTATTTTGCTAAAGAGCCATTCTGATTAGAATGGCTTTTTTATGTCATTCTATTTTTATATTTTCATGATTAATACTACATATACAATAAAAGCAGATCCAATAAAAATCATTGCTGGCTATGTCATTCTGACTACGCTACAGATTCCTTGTTATCTATATATCGCGCATTCAGACTACATCACCTTTACTTTTATTTTCGTGCTGCTATTGTGGCTGTTTATTTTATTATTTGAACTTGTTGCACTGTATCTACTGATCAAATATGGAAGACCACAGCTGTGTTTTCACAGTGATTTTTGCCAAATTCAAATGCCTGCAATCAACATAACTGTGGACTATGAAAAAATTTCCGCATTAAGCATGCGTAAAATACAGCAAGAACATCGCGGTTTTTCCTTTGGAATGTGTTATGAACTTGAATTAAGTTTGAGTAGTCAAATCATGCAGCAACATGCTTTGAGAAAAAAACCTTATCCTGTCAAAAACTTATTCTTGTCTTCCAACTTTCTTTTTAAAAATAACCAAATCTTAGAAATTGCGATTATTTTTAGTGCATTAGCTCGAAAGAAAGCTTCCAAACGGATTGAAAGTATTCTACAGCTACAACAACATCCCCAAGCATACGAAAGCTTAATCTCTGAAAAAGATTTAGAAAACTTTAAAAATAATCAATATATATACAAATTATTTAAATTCGGACAATAAAAAAACATTTAAGATGCTTTTGGTATAATTTCACTTGACCACTTTGGCTTTCATCCATAAAATGCGCATCAGATTCTCCAATAGCTCAGTCGGTAGAGCGACGGACTGTTAATCCGCAGGTCCCTGGTTCGAGCCCAGGTTGGAGAGCCATCTATTCTTCCATAGCTCAGTCGGTAGAGCGACGGACTGTTAATCCGCAGGTCCCTGGTTCGAGCCCAGGTGGAAGAGCCAGATTCGAAAAAGCCCACTCATGATGAAGTGGGCTTTTTTATGCTTAAAATTTGATGTTACTTCAAAGACAAATCCTACATATAAATAAAACGTAAAGCAGTGCTGACAAATAGATTGCAAAAAATCAAGCCTGCTCAAAGATGGTTTGATTCATCTACAGTTGAAGTCAAACACTGACGCGAATGAAGTCAAACACTGACGCGAATGAAGTCAAACACTGACGCGAATGAAGTCAAATAAAGTTTTAAACAAATCTATGAATTTCTTTATTTTTATTTAAAATGATCAAATATTTAGCAAATAATGCATTTTTATGATGAATTTAACAATTTTTCCTTGACCCATCTGCATTTCCTCCCTAAAATGCGTTCCAGATTCTCCAATAGCTCAGTCGGTAGAGCGACGGACTGTTAATCCGCAGGTCCCTGGTTCGAGCCCAGGTTGGAGAGCCAAATTCTAAAAACCCACTCAGATTTGAGTGGGTTTTTTCTTGCCTATCGCATACTGTTTGATTTATGTCATTTGATTCTTATCAGGCTTTATTTTTATTTATCGGCTGTATTGCAACAATTGCTTTGCTGATTGCCTGCTTTGGTCGTTATTTATTTCAACGCCAACATTATTATGCAAAGCGTGTGATTACACCGTTTGAACAGAAAATGTTTTTGCGCTTGAATGAGACTTTTCCCCAGTACCATGTACTTGCACAAGTTGCTTTTAGTGCCTTAATTGACTGTGATCAATTCAAGTTACGTTCCAAATTCAATCGTAAAGTCACTGACTTTGTACTGCTTAATCCACAACTTGAAGTGATTGCAATTATTGAACTTGATGATCCGAGTCATATTGGTAAAGAACATATTGATGCACAACGGGATGCCATGCTGATACAAGCGGGTTATCAAGTATTTCGCTATACCGAAATCCCAAGCAGCCGAGAACTGAAAAAAGATATTGCCAATTAAAATACTCAGAAAATACTTATAAAATAATCGAAGCAATGCATAAATAAACAATCACTCCAGTTGCATCACAGATTGAGGTCACCAAAGGTGCCGAGGCGCTTGCTGGATCTAGCTTTAAACGATTCAAGATGAACGGTAAACTCATACCAATTAAGCATCCCATCAATACAATGCCCATCATACTCAGTGCGAGGACCAAAGCGACCATTGCATCCCCTCTAAAATAGCCAAGGATGGAGACTGCAATCGCCATTGTTCCGCCCAAACATAATCCAACTAAACTCTCTCGTCCAATCAGATATAACCAATCTTTTAAATGAACATCCCCAGTTGCCAAAGCTCGAACCATCAAGGTTGCAGATTGAGAGCCAGCATTTCCCCCACTTCCGACAAGCAAAGGCAAAAAGAACACCAAAACAATATTCTTGGCAATGATGTCTTCAAAATGTGCGATACCGAAACCAGACAATAAGCTGCCAAATACCAAAATGACCAGCCAAAACACACGTTTCTTATAAAGATAATGAATCGGTGCTGTTTTAATGCTCATTTTAGGAGAAGAAGTTACAGCACTGGATTTTAAAAAGTCTTCTGTCGCCTCTTCAGTCGCAATATCCATTGCATCATCATAGGTCACAATACCCACTAGACGTTGCTGCTGATCGACAATAGGAAGTGCAATAAAATCATAATAATGCAATTTTTCAGCAATACTTTCTTGGTCTTCGTTTACATCCCCCATGATCAAGTCTGTACGCATAACATCCGTAATATTTTGATTAGGATCAGCCAAAATCATTTCACGTAAAGAAGCCACACCCAAAAGTTTATGATCTGGATCTACAACATAGATGAGATAGACTGTTTCACGATTTTTCGCGATCTTTCTGATTTGTTCAATCGCTTGGGTAATATTCAGTTCTGGTGACACTGCCACATAATCTGAACTCATGATTGCCCCAGCAGACTCTTCTGGATATTTGGCTAGATGTTGAATCTGCTGCTGGATTTCTGGACTAAGTTCAGTATAGATAGACTGTTGTAATGAATAAGGTAAATATTTAAATAAATCCGTCTGATCATCTGAATGCATCTGCGAAAGAACTTGAATCAGGTTCTGCTTTGGCAAATGTTCAGCAATTTTAAGCTGTTGATCTAATGATAAAAATTCAAGAATATAAGCAGCATTGGGCAGATGTTCTACCAATGTCACCTGCTCACTTAAGGATAAATCACTCAACAATTTTGCTATATCAGCGTCATTGATTTGATCAAAATGTTGTTCAATAACATCAAATTGGTGGTTTTGAATAGCTTTTTCTATTTTTGAAATTAATTCTAAAGAGAATTGCATAAGAAAATCCAAAGTTGATCACGCTTTTGCACAAATACTGGACTGTAATGCTAGGAAAATAAAGCGCTTTTTTGTTGTTAAAATTACTTTCTAATTTGAACAAAATATATTTTAGTTTGACTATTTATCAAGTGACGTCTAGATCATACACAGACTTGGTTTAACCTCGTCTGCGTATACTCATGGATACATGGATTTACAAGCGCAGAGATCTAGAACATAGCTCAATTTTAAAATCATGCTTTTACGATTCAGTTGATACTTTAGACTTAAAAATGCTTCGAATCAGCACATACATAAATGGGATAAACAGCAACACCAAAACTGTTCCAAAGATCACACCACCCAGTACACTTACGCCAATTTCTTGGCGGCTTGCAGCGCCTGCACCGAAAGCAAGCACTAAAGGGATTACCCCAGCACCAAATGCCAATGAAGTCATCAAAATTGGACGTAAACGTAGCCCTGCACCTTCGAGTGCTGCTGCAACCGCTGTTTTGCCTTTTTCTTGCGCCAATGCTGCAAATTCGACGATGAGAATGGCATTTTTACACGACAGACCAATTGTCGTCAGCAAAGCGATCTGAAAGTAAATGTCATTAGGGAACCCTGCCAATTGACTAAAAATAATATTTCCTCCAATCCCTAAAGGAATCGCAGCAATCACAGCCGTTGGAATAGACCAGCTTTCATATAATGCAGCCAAACATAGAAAAATGAATCCAATTGAGATTAAGTACAGTAACCATGCTTGGCTACTGGATTTCTGTTCTTCAAATGATAAACCACTCCAAGCGACATCAATCCCCTGTTGTTGGCTAATCAACTTCTGAATATCATTCATTGCCTGACCAGAACTGGTATGCGGCGCGGTATTGGCTTCCATTTGCAAGGCTGTATAGCCTTGGAAGCGGTTCACGACATCAGGTCCACCTTCCCAAGCAATGGTCGAAAAATTACTGAATGGAATCATTTGATTTTGTGCATTACGAACAGTCCATACCTCTAAATCTTCAGGTTTGGAGCGGAACTCAGCATCACCCTGCATCATGACACGTTTAATACGACCACGATCTATAAAGTCATTCACATAAGAACCACCCCATGCAGCTGACAAGGTACTATTAATCGCTGTTTGACTTAAACCATTTGCCAATGCCCGTTTTTGATCAATATGAATTTTTAACTTGGATTTGTCTGGATTGGACCTCTTATCTAAATTTTCAAAAGTTAGGAATTGTTTCGCTTGAGTTTGTAAAACATTAAACTGCT
Organism: Acinetobacter bereziniae LMG 1003 = CIP 70.12; assembly: GCF_000368925.1. GTDB lineage: Bacteria > Pseudomonadota > Gammaproteobacteria > Pseudomonadales > Moraxellaceae > Acinetobacter > Acinetobacter bereziniae. Next base: position 1,133,340 of record NZ_KB849755.1, read on the forward strand.
GATCAAGGTATTTCCGCCCTTGACCATTCACATCCTGAATCCAAAACTCTAAACTATCACTATCACCCAAACCATTCACAGAAGCAGGCAAACTCACTGTAATCCGAGCATTTGGATTCTTGTTAAAATACTTTACCGCACGCTCTCGAATCGCTTGCGCAGAATTTTCTGAACCAGAACGATCATCCCAATGTTTGAGCGCAACGAAACCTGTACCTAGGTTTTGTCCTGTACCAGAGAAATTACGACCATAACGAATCAGAACAATATCGACATTTTGCTTTTCTTTTTCCAAAAAGTATTTGCGTATATTTTCACCAACCACCTGACTACTCGACATCGGTGCACCATCTGCTAAACGGAACTGTACACTGAGCATTCCTTGGTCTTCACTTGGAATAAAACTGGTAGGTAAAGCGCGATAAAAAAGTGCAAAAACCACAGTTAAACCGAAAAATAATGTCAAAATCACCCATTTTAAATTCAAGGTTTTTTGAATAAGTTTGATATAACGCTGTTTTAAGTTTTCAAGTTTGGTGTTAAACCAAGTCGCCCAACGCATAGGTTGAGGATTAGGTTTTAAAATAATTGCACATAATGCAGGTGTCAGTACCAATGCAACCACCAATGACAATGCCATTGCTGCAACCAATGTGATTGAAAACTGCCGGTAAATTACACCAGTCGACCCAGTAAAAAATGCCATTGGAATAAATACAGCAGTCAATACGACGGTGATCCCAATCAAAGCGCCGGTCATTTCTTGCATTGATTCAATAGAAGCTTGCTTTGCGGTTAAGCCCTGTTCATGCATCAAGCGCTCTACATTTTCAACAACAACGATGGCATCATCCACCAGCAAGCCGATTGCCAACACCAAAGCAAACAAGGTCAGTGTATTAATACTCATTCCCAGTGCAAACAGTACTGCAAACGTCCCTAAAATAACGATCGGTACGGTAATGGTTGGAATGAGTGTGGCACGCCAACTTTGTAGGAAAATAAACATCACCAAAACAACCAAAACGATCGCTTCAAACAATGTTTTAACAACTTCTTTTATCGACTCTTGAACAAACGGTGTGTTATCTCGTGGATAAACAATCTTGTAACCTTGTGGGAGCTTTTCAGAAATCTTGGCTAATTCTGCTTTAATCAATGCCGATGTCGCTAAGGCGTTGGCACCGGAAGATAAAGAAATGCCCATCCCTGATGATGGATAGCCATTGATGGTATTAAATGATTGATAATTTTCAGCGCCTAATTCAATTCGAGCTACATCTTTCAAATAAACATAGCTTCCATCAGTATTGGATTTCACAATAATGTTTTTAAATTCTTCTACAGTTCTTAAACGAGAGCCTGCGGTCACTTTTGCATTTAAATATTGATCTGAAGCAACGGGCAAATCGCCAACACCACCTGCAGCAACCTGTGTATTCTGAGCTTCAATTGCGCTACGAATATCGCTTGGCATCAGCTGATACTGTCGCAGTAAATTTGGATTAAGCCAGATTCGCATTGCGTATTGCGAACCGAATACATCCACTTCTCCAACGCCTTCTATACGAGACAATTCTTGTTCTATATGCGTGGAAAGATAATCTCCTAATTCAATATTATTGCTTTTACCAGTTTCATCATACAAACCCACTACCATAAAGGTATCGCCGAGTGATTTATTTACTGTCACTCCTTGGCGTTGAACATCATCTGGCAAGCGATTTAACACGCCATTAATGCTATTTTGTACTTGAACCTGAGCGGTGTCTGGATCAGTTCCATTTTCAAAGCTAATACTGATTCGAGCACGTCCAGACGAATCACTGCTTGAACTGAAATATAAAAGGTGATCAATACCTTTAATTTGCTGCTCTAAAACCTGTGTGACACTTTCTTCAACAGTTTCAGCGTCTGCACCAGTATAAGTTGTTGACACTGTAATCCGTGGTGGAGCAATATCTGGATAACGCTCAATCGGCAAATTAAGAACCGAAAAAACGCCTAAAGCCATAACGATAATCGCAAGGACACAGGCAAAAATAGGACGTTGAATAAAAAATTTAGAGAGCATTAGTTTTGCTTCAGTGCCAAATGATTGTGGTTAAGATCGTGCTGAACATTAAATTCCGTTTATATTGATATTCTGTGACTTAGATCGAAAACTCAAGAAAAAATAACAGAAATCCGAATGATCAGCTTGAATATGAAGAAACTGTGGAGATCACCTAATCGTATACAGACCATCGCTATAAATAATTGCTTCAATCCCCTGTTTATGTCATCACAATGTCAATTTAACCACATAAACTGTGATCGATTTCTACACAATAATTTGAGTGAAAAATGAATAAAAAAGTATGGCTGATCAGCAGCAGTATGATATTTTTAACTGCTTGCAATGATGATAAAACAAATATTGTTACAACACCTGATTATAAAGAGCCTAAGATTATTATTGTTGGGCATCGCGGCGCAAGTGCTTTACGTCCAGAACACACACTTGAAAGTTATCAAAAAGCCATTGACGATGGTGCAGATTTTATTGAACCTGATCTCGTCTCAACCAAAGATGGTATTTTAGTCGCACGTCATGAAAATGAAATTGGCGGTACCACCAATGTCAGCACCTTAGCTCAATTTGCAGATCGCAAAAAAACTAAAATTATTGATGGGGTGTCTTTAACAGGTTGGTTTACTGAAGACTTCAATGCAAGTGAATTAAATTTGATTAAAGCACGTGAAAGAATTCCAGCATTACGCCCAAACAATACGCAATATAATGATCAATTCAATATTCCTACCCTTGAACAGATTATCGAACTTGCAGAAAAAAACTACAAAAAAACAGGAAAAATTATTGGCTTGTATATCGAAACCAAACATCCAACTTATTTTCAAAAGCTCAATTTAGGTATGGAAGATCCTGTATTGAAAACTTTAGCGAAATATCAATACACACGCGAAATTGCCCCAATTTATTTACAATCTTTTGAAGTCAGTAATCTCAAATACTTTAAAGAACAATTAACACTTTACAAGACATTAAAGCATGCCAAAATTATTCAGCTCTATGATGACAAAAAAGCAAGCCCAGCAGATTATGTTGCGCAAGGTCTGAAAACAACTTATGGCGATATGGCAACAGCACAAGGTTTAAAAACAGTCTCAACCTATGCCGATGGCGTAGGTCCATGGAAACCTTATATCTTTAATGATAGCTATACTGCACCATCTTCTTTTGTTGCAGATGCGCATGCAGTTAACTTAAAAGTGCATCCTTATACTTTCCGACCTGAAAATAACTTTTTGGCAGCAAATTTAAAATGTAGTAGCGCAGAAGCAGATGCTGCAAAACGTTGTGAAACAGGTGCCAACAAAGAATATGAAATGTATTTTAAAGCTGGAGTTGATGGACTATTTACAGATGACCCTGGTTTGGGACGTAAAGCACTAGATGCCTACTGGAAAGCAAATCCTATTCTAAAATAACACTTTAAGATTCAACTAAAATAAAGCAATCGTTTCAATCGCTTGCTTTATTTTTTCTAAACTGAGCATTTTTTGCTTAAAATTAATACCCATTTAAGTTTAAAATAATACACTTGTTCAAAAATATAGCAGCTTTGATTTATGAGTGATTATTCTCCATTTAAGGGTACAACAGGTTTTAAACGCATTCTTAATGCTACGGGTTATTCTTTAGCGGGTTTTAAAGCTGCTTATCAAAATGAAGCTGCTTTTCGTCAGATCGTTTGGATTAATCTAATATTAATCCCAATTACTTTTTTTCTTAATGTGAGCTCAGTTGAACAAGCCTTGATGATTGGGGTATGTTTACTCGCCATCATTGTTGAGTTGTTTAATTCAGCACTTGAAGCTGTGGTTGACCGAGTATCTTTAGAACGCCACCCGCTTTCCAAGAATGCAAAAGACATGGGAAGTGCGGCTCAATTTGTAGCGCAATCCATTATTTTCTTTACTTGGGTGATTATTCTTTTTAGGTAATTTTTAAACCTTTATATAAAAATAAAGCATTCTCAATATGTATGTTTGATCAACACCCAAATACCATTATTGATTTAAGCAGACAATTAAACTCTACTATTTTTATAAATCATCAGTATCTATTTTTATTTCACCAATAAATTCAAACCTTATTCAAAACCTCGCCCTGATCATAAAAAAATCCCCGCATAATGGCGGGGATTTTTTTATGATCTGAGATCAGAATGATTTACATCATTCCGCCCATACCACCCATTCCGCCCATATCAGGCATAGCAGGTTTATCTTCAGGAATATCTGTGATCATACATTCAGTTGTTAACATTAAACCAGCAACAGAAGCAGCATGTTCAAGTGCAGAACGTGTTACTTTTGCAGGATCAAGGATACCCATTTCTAACATGTCGCCATATTGTGAAGTCGCAGCATTGTAACCAAAGTTACCTTCGCCATTTTTCACAGCATTGATCACAACCGAAGGCTCATCACCTGCGTTAGAAACGATTTGACGAAGTGGTGCTTCAATCGCACGACGAAGGATATTTACACCTACAGTTTGGTCATCATTTGCACCAACAACACCGTCTAGCGCTTTAGCAGCACGGACAAGCGCAACACCACCACCTGCAACAACACCTTCTTCAACCGCAGCACGAGTTGCATGAAGTGCATCGTCTACACGGTCTTTTTTCTCTTTCATTTCAACTTCAGTTGCAGCACCGATTTTGATTACAGCAACACCGCCTGCTAATTTAGCAACACGTTCTTGTAGTTTCTCTTTATCGTATTCAGAAGTTGATTCTTCGATTTGTGCACGGATTTGAGTTACACGTTCAGCAATTTGATTTGCATCACCAGCACCATCTACAATCACTGTATTTTCTTTAGATACTGTGATTTTGTGCGCAGTACCTAAATCTTGTAGAGAAGCTTGCTCTAAAGACATACCCACTTCTTCAGAAATCACAGTAGCGCCAGTCAAGATCGCAATATCTTGAAGCATTGCTTTACGACGGTCACCAAAACCAGGTGCTTTAACAGCACACACTTTGATGATGCCACGCATGTTGTTCACAACAAGTGTTGCAAGTGCTTCACCTTCAACATCTTCAGCAATGATAAGAAGTGGCTTACCTGTTTTCGCAACAGCTTCTAAAACTGTAATCAATTCACGGATGTTGCTGATTTTTTTATCAACAAGAAGGATGAATGGATTTTCGAGTTCAGCTGTCAAAGTATCTTGTTTGTTTGCAAAATACGGGCTGATATAACCACGGTCAAATTGCATACCTTCTACAACGTCAAGTGCGTCTTCGAATCCTGAACCTTCTTCAACTGTGATTACGCCTTCTTTACCAACACGCTCCATCGCCTGTGCAATTAATTTACCCACAGTTTCGTCAGAGTTTGCAGAAATCGAACCAACTTGTTCAATCGCCTTGGTATCAGAAGCTGGTTTAGCCGTTGCTTTGATATTTTCAACAACAGCTTTAACAGCAAGATCAATACCGCGTTTTAAATCCATTGGGTTCATACCTGCAGTTACAGATTTGATCCCTTCATTTAAAATTGCTTGAGCAAGTACAGTTGCTGTTGTAGTACCATCACCCGCGATATCATTGGTTTTTGAAGAAACTTCACGAACCAATTGCGCACCCATGTTTTCGAATTTGTCTTTCAACGAAATTTCTTTTGCAACAGTTACACCATCTTTAGTGATGTGTGGTGCACCAAAAGAACGATCAATAACAACGTTACGACCTTTAGGACCTAAAGTTACTTTAACTGCATCTGCAAGTACATTTACGCCCGCAATCATTTTTGAACGAGCTGAATCACCAAATTTTACGTCTTTAGCTGACATGCTTAACTCCAATAATCTTTATTCTTTAACCATCTAATTTAAAAGTGGATGAGGCATATTGTTTTTAATTGATCAAAAACAACACACCATCTCGGTCTGAATTAACCTTCAAGTACCGCTAAAATGTCAGATTCTTTCATAATTAAAAGTTCTTCACCGCTTACTTTTACAGTTGTACCTGCATAAGTACCGAACAATACTTTATCACCAACTTTAACGTCTAATGCACGCACACCATTGTCAGTGATTTGACCATTTCCTACAGCAATGATTTCACCTTGTGCTGGTTTTTCAGCTGCAGAACCTGGAAGTAAAATACCGCCAGCAGTTTTTGTTTCCTCTTCAACACGACGAATAACTACGCGATCATGTAATGGACGAATGTTGCTCATATAAAACTCCATAGACATCGTCTAAATGTCATTGATTACTCAGGGAAGATGACTTCTTATTCCTAGGTCATCGACAAAATATTTGTATGTCACATTTGTGGGGATGGAAATAAACGCTTCAAGGGGAAAATTAAAAAAAATTTATCTAATTTGTATTTTTTTTATTCGTTCAGGTCAGATTGTCAAAAAATTCAACCGATTTTTTCATTATTGAGCAATAAATTCTTGTAATTGTTCATCAAAAAAATAGTGTTGAAATGTACCGTTTTCATGAATCACATTAAAACTATTTGGGATTTTTTTATGCAAACGACGAGACACAGCAGTACCTGCATGCACTTCATATACAGGATGAGATAAATTTAAAGTAAATGCTTGATTTAAATCATAGACTGCAACGAGATGTAAATGACCGTGCAATAAAGCATAGAGCTGATGCTGCCCCCATTCCTTGATTGCAAATTGTCCTAAAGCCGGACAATCTTTTAAATGATGATCTTCATTCGAAGTATAAAAAGGTTGATGACTGACAATAATTTTTAATTTATTGTCTGGCGCATCCATCAACAATTGATTGACACTTTCTATCTGTTCAAATGAGATATGCCCGCGTGTATGATAGCGACGGCGAATACTATTCATACCAATCAAATAAAAATGCTGAGTCAACAATGTCCGCTCTAAACTGCCAAAAAATAATTGATACAGACCAAAAGGTCGAAATGCCCTGTTCCATACATGATAAAGCGGAATATCATGATTACCTGGGACAACAAAATATGGCGTTTTTAAAGATTCTAAAAATTGCTTACACGCATAAAACTCTTTAAATTTAGCACGTTGAGTCAGATCTCCACTCACCACTACAACTTCTGGTTGATGCTGTGCACAAAACCGCTGAATCGCCTGTATACATGCTTGACGCTCTGTTCCAAAATGCAGATCAGATAGATGTAGCAGCATGCGCAGGTACCATAATATTTAAAGCATTTTTCTCTACATGTAAGTTCAAAGGTGTATCCATTGACACAATTTCTCCATCAATCGCAACCGTTAGTTTAGGCTTTTTCGAATACACAATCACTTTATCTGCACCAAAGCTATACACATCTGATGCTTTTTCTAATTTTCCTCGAATGGTCTGAAATAGTGTTTTAAATAAAGTGACCTTATCCCCTTTTGCGATCACCACCCCTGCGATCTCTCCCACTTCAGCACATTTGGAAATTCGTAAATTTAATTCTTTAAGTTGTAGTTGATTATTTCCAAAAAAGATTAAAGGCGTTTTGACTGGATATTTTTGTCCATCCACCTCAATTTCGAGTTTGAGTTCTTTGCGGTCTCGAATCAGTACATCCAAGCCTGAAGTATATGCATTTAAAGCAAAACGTCCAAAACGCCGATTGTAATCCTCTCTTTTTTTGATGAATAACGGATACAAACCCAAACTGGCATTGTTTAAATAAATTTGATCATTGATACATGCGATGTGGGATGCACGTGGTTCTCCTGTCGCAATAACATGAGCTGCCTCAAGCAGATTCAATGGAATATTCAAGGCACGTGCTACATAATTAAATGTGCCTAATGGCAAAATACCCATCGGAATATTTTGATGAAGCATTTGCGATGCAACAGCATTCAACGTACCATCACCACCTGCCGCAACAATAACCCCGGGTTTTGAATATTGTGCATGTCGTTGATAGATTTTTTTCATTAAGGTCTGAATATCGCCTTCTGCACTGATATCAAAAACCTGTATTTCAAAACCATGTGTAGTCCAGATGGTCATGAGTTTTTCGTAAACCTTATCTTTGTGATTTGCATGAAAACCTGATTTTTCATTGTAAATCATCGAAAGAGGCTTTAAATCTGTATCCATAAGTTTGATTATTGTGAAGTATTTGCTCTAATTTCGTCGATTTTCTAAGCAAATAAAAGCACCTTTATGTAAAATTCGAATTATACCCATTTATTAAATCAATAATAATTTTTTACAGCTTCTTATTTTCAAGTTATTGTTAATTATTATTATTTACAATAAAAATATTACTCATTGCTTTATTAAATAGTGTTAAATATCAACCAATAATTCCGCTTAAACACTAAAAATCAATCACTTACACCACCCCTTAGGTTAAGCATCTTTTAAGCCTTTAGTCTTATTTTTTTTATGAATATATGTTTTAATACGTCCACTTTTTTTCTTACTTAAATTTGAATGTTGTACCACTTCATTCAGGTTGTTATTTGTACACAAAATTGTACATATTTTAGATAGGCCTCACCATGACCCAAGTGAACGCACCAGAATTCGTTCGTCATCCTAAGCTCATTGCCTGGGTTGAAGAAATTGCTAAATTGACTAAACCTGCAAAAATTGAATGGTGTGACGGAAGCGAAGAAGAGAATCAACGTTATATCGACTTGATGATCGCTAACGGCACTATGCAAGCATTGAACCAAGAAAAACATCCTGGTTCTTATTTAGCGAATTCTGATCCGTCTGACGTAGCTCGTGTTGAAGGTCGTACATTCATCTGTTCTGAAAAACAAGAAGATGCTGGTGCGACTAACAACTGGGAAGCTCCTGCTGAAATGCGTGCTCGTCTTAACGGTTTGTTTGATGGCGCAATGAAAGGCCGCACAATGTATGTGGTTCCATTCTCAATGGGTCCATTAGGTTCTCACATTGCACACATCGGTATTGAAATTACTGATTCTCCTTATGTTGCTGTAAGTATGCGTAAAATGGCTCGTATGGGTAAAGCTGTTTATGACGTACTTGGCACAGATGGTGACTTTATTCCTTGCGTACATACAGTAGGTGCGCCTCTTGCAGAAGGTCAAAAAGATGTTGCTTGGCCTTGCAACCCAGAAAAATACATCGTGCATTATCCAGAAACACGTGAAATCTGGTCTTATGGTTCAGGTTACGGCGGTAATGCATTATTAGGTAAAAAATGTCTTGCTTTACGTATCGCATCTTCTATGGGTCGTCAACAAGGTTGGTTAGCTGAACATATGCTTATCCTTGGTGTGACAAATCCTCAAGGTGAAAAACACTACATCGCAGCAGCATTCCCTTCTGCATGTGGTAAAACCAACTTTGCTATGCTTATTCCACCAGCAGGTTATGAAGGTTGGAAGATTGAAACTGTAGGTGATGATATTGCTTGGATTAAACCAGGTGAAGATGGTCGCTTATATGCAATCAACCCAGAAGCTGGTTTCTTTGGTGTAGCACCAGGAACAAATACCAAAACCAATCCAAACTGTATGGCAACACTTCACAAAGATGTGATTTATACCAACGTTGCGGTGACTGACAATGGCGAAGTTTGGTGGGAAGGCTTAACAAAAGAAGCACCTGCAAACTTAACCAACTGGAAAGGTCAACCACATGTTGCTGGTGAAAAAGCAGCTCATCCAAATGCACGTTTCACTGTAGCAGCGGGTCAATGCCCTTCTATTGATGCCGATTGGGAAAATCCAGCTGGCGTTCCAATCTCTGCATTCATCTTCGGTGGACGTCGTGCGGATACAGTACCTTTAATCTCAGAAGCATTCGACTGGGTAGATGGTGTATATAAAGCAGCAACAATGGGTTCTGAAACAACTGCTGCGGCAGTAGGTCAACAAGGTGTTGTTCGCCGTGATCCATTTGCGATGTTGCCATTTGCTGGTTACAACATGGCGGATTACTTCGCTCACTGGTTAGAACTGGGTGAAGAAGTAGGTGCGAAAGCAAAAGCTGCTGGCAACAAATTACCAGGTATTTACAACGTAAACTGGTTCCGTCGTGATGCTGAAGGCAACTTTGTATGGCCTGGTTTCGGTCAAAACATGCGTGTGCTTGAGTGGATCATTGACCGTTGTGAAGGTCGTGCAGATGCAGTTGAAACACCGATTGGCTTAGTTCCAACATTTGAGCAATTGAACTGGACAGGTTCTGACTTTACTAAAGCGCAATTTGATCTTGTAACATCTCAAGATAAAGATCAATGGATCAAAGAGATTGAAAGTCATACTGAATTGTTTAACAAGTTAGGTGACCGTTTACCTGCAGCACTTAAAAATCGTCAAAACGAGCTTTTAGAGGCTGTAAAAAAATCAGCTTAATTTAAATTAAGCATTCAAGAGACCGCTTTCGAGCGGTCTTTTTGCATTCAATCTATAATCATTGTGATGGATTAAAGGATTCAAGTAGTATGCTCTTTTAATTTCGAGTCACTATCGCATGCAACTCAAAAACAATTTAAACGGAATAACCGATTAAAATAAAGCCATTTGTATTCTAAATGTAATATTTTGCGTTAAATCCACAATATGATATTTTTGTAATACAAAAAATTCATATTTCCTCTATAATTAAAAAATTCATTTCTTTATTTTTTTATTCTTTCCCATGATTGAAAATATTATCTATACAGCGAAAGTCATTAGAACTAAATTTGTCTCTGACAAGAAATACCTTACAAAAAGATTTATTAATAAATTAGGTTACACACCTGACTTTGATAAACCGGAAAGTTTTAATGAAAAAGTAACTGCGCGCATGATCTATGAAAGAGCGCCTCTGCATACAAAACTGGCTGACAAGTTGACAGTGAGAGAAATTATTTCAGATAAAATTTGTTGCTCACATTTTGTACCTTTACTTGGTGTATACAAATGCTTTAGCGAAATTGAGTTTAATAAACTCCCATCTAAATTTGTTTTAAAGTGCAATCATGATAGCGGTAGCGCAATCGTGTGCCATGATAAAAGTCAATTTGATATTAAAAATGCAGAACTAAAATTAAAGCATCATTTAAAACAAAATATGTATTTTAAAAAAAGAGAATGGCATTATAAAAATATTACACCGTTGATTCTGGCTGAAGAGTTTGTTGAATTATGGACAGATCCAAATAGCCAGTTAACGATTACCACCAGTCGAGTACATTGTTTCGAAGGTCAACCCAGATATATTGAAGTTGATGTTCAAGATAGTCAAGGCATTGATTATTCAAATATTTATGATACCGATTGGGTCCTACAACCCTTTACAGTTGACTTAAAGAATAATAGCCCCTTAGGCTTAGCTCAACCGAAAAGTTTAAGCAAAATGCTGCAACTTTCTCAAGACCTTTGCTTTAAACATGGTTATAGTCGTATCGACTTTTTATTGGCTGGAGATGATGTTTTTTTCAGTGAAATCACGTTGACACCAAATGCAGGACGGATGGTGATTACACCAAGTGAATGGGATTTCAAGTTAGGCGCCCTCTGGAAAAGTTATTGATTTTTTTTATTAAAAAATATAGTGAATCAATCCAGCAAGTAAAAGAGTTTAACGTTGACTTGTTGGATTGTTTTTTGGGTTTCCTCAATGGAAAGTGAACAATAAAAACCATGAGTTTTCCGCTTCATTTGAATCACAAGCTTTTTCACTTCACATTAATATTTTTATAAATGATAGTATTATAAATAAAATACAAAAACTTAAATGTATAGTATTAAAAAATATTGCTGCCATATGATGCGTATATCCAAATAAGGCACAGACTTATTTATTTGTTTTAATTCCTACACAAATATCATAAATCTAATAACTATCCTTTTCTTTATTTGGTTATTTATCTAAAAAAACCACAATCAATTTAATTTCACTTGCATTTAATAAATATATTATATAGATTTTCTAAACAATATGAACAATAAGTGGTGGTTAAAAAAATTCCATCAATCGTAAAACAATACTTCTAAATCGGATCAAGTCGGATCGCTTGATCCTCCAAAAATAAACAAAGGAGTTGTTACCGTGAATAGCTTAATCCACAACAAATGGAAGATTTTGATTCTATTGTTTCTAGCCAATACGATGAATTTTTTTGATCGTACAATTCCAGCCGTGGTCATTGAATCAATCAGATTAGAATATAGTCTAAATGACAAACAATTAGGAATGCTTGCTGCTGCATTTTCCTTAGTCTATGCCATTGCTGGCTTATATTTTGGAAAACTTGCAGACCGCAACTCAAGAAAAAAAATTATCGGTATAGGTTTAATCGCATGGAGTGGCTTTACCGCCATGAATGCACTTGCATGGAGTTATATCTCTTTTTTCATGGCTCGTGTAGGTGTTGGTGTCGGTGAGGCAAGTTATGCACCTGCTGCGAACTCTTTAATTGGAGATTTATTTCCACCTCAGCATCGCGCCAAAGCAATAGGTATTTTTATGCTCGGCTTACCAGTGGGAATGGTACTCGCTTTCTTCACCGTTGGTGGGATTGCACAAGCATTTAACAGTTGGCGTGCACCTTTTATAGTTGCGGCTGTACCTGGTCTGATCTTAGCCATCTGTTTTTTCTTTATTCGAGAACCTGCACGAGGCGCAGCAGAAGCTGAAAACTATCAAGCCAAAACTTCAAAGCAAAACAGCTTAGGAAGCCTTTTAAAAATCAAAACGCTACGTTGGATTATTCTTTCTGGCATTATGCAAAATCTTGCGATTGCTGCTGGCATCGCATTTCTAGTGCCGTTGTTCCTACGTTATTTTGGGTTAACCTTAATACAAGGCTCATTACTTGCAGGATGTATTATCGGGATAACAGGTTTAATCGGCTTAACACTTGGCGGTGTCATTGCAGACAAGATTTATCAAAAATCTAAAAAGGGTCGTTTATTGTTTGGAGCACTGTGTTTATTGATCTCGGCGATTATGATTGGATTAAGTCTAATGCTGAAAAGCCAAGCTGTGGTTTTATTTACAGTATTGTCTTGTCTCGGTTGGCTTGCAATGTACAACTATTACACAACCGTCTACCCTGCTATTCAAGAAGTTGTTGAACCCAATCAAAGAGCAATGGCTTTTGGTTTATGTCTTGCGATCATGTATGTATTAGGCGGCGCATTTGGTCCACTTCTGGTTGGTGCACTTTCTGATCATTATGCAAATGCCGCAATGACTGTATCAGGTGCAACAGGGATTACGGATCAATTCCGTGCCATCGGTTTACACAAAGCCATGATTATTATTCCAATCACCTTATTACTGAGTGCCGTATTCATTTATATGAGTGCACAAACATTTATGAAAGATGCGCTTACATTGCAGCAGCCAAATGAATCATAAAACACAATGTTCAAGATGAAAGGATTCAGTATTTGAAGTTGGATGGTTATGGTTTGAGGTTTAAAGTTTAATTTTTAAACTTCAATATTCAAATTGAATCTACAAAATACAATAAAGCCAATGCTTGATTCATTGGCTTTATAAATTGCATTATGCAACATCTTTTTGCAATCGACGTTCATGTAACTCAAGCAAGTAGGCATCCAAAAGATCAATGTCATCCTGTTTAAATTCAAGATATAACTTGCTACGGCGACTCAATATATCCTGACTCGTGATTGCCCATTCCTGATCGACTAAATAATCCACTTCTTGCGCATAAAGCCCATGTCCAAAACTTTGTCCAAGCTCATGCACTGAGGAGGAATAATTTAAAAACTTCCATACATAAGTGCCATAAGCATGTGCCCAGCGACTTGCTGTTTCCAAATCAATGCCTTTGATTTTAGTCTGGATCTCCAAGATTAAATCTTCTACAGAGACCAAGTTTTCTGCACCAGGTAATAAAGCATGTGCGGTCCAAGATTGTTGCATTTCAGGGAAAAACTTTTTCAGTTGCTCAAGTGCTGATTCAGCAAGCTTGCGATATGTCGTCAACTTGCCACCAAAAACCGACAATAAAGGCGCTTCACCTGAATGTTGCTGAGAAAGTGCTAAAGTATAATCACGCGTAATTGCTGCTGGGTTATCAGATTCATCATCACACAATGGGCGCACACCTGAAAAAGTGCTGACAATATCATTTTGGCTCAGTTGTGTCTTAAAATGATCATTGGATACTTTTAAAAGATAATCAATTTCTTGTTGAGTGATTTCAACTTGATTAGGGTCATCATGATATTCACGATCTGTGGTTCCAATCATGGTGTATTGGTTTAAATAAGGGATCGCAAACACGATTCGCTGATCGTCATTTTGCATAATATAGGCTTTATCACCTGCATAAATTTTTGGCACAATGATATGGCTCCCTTGAACCAAACGAATGCCATAAGGTGATTTTAATTTCAAATCCTGTTGGATAAATTGTGCCACCCAAGGACCTGCAGCATTGACCAATACTTTGGCTTGAACTTGATATATCCCTTGTTCATTTTCAAGTTGGATTGTCCACACAGCATTTTCACGTTGCGCAGCAATACAACGTGTTTGACTAACAATCTTTGCACCCTTTTCCCGTGCCTGCATTGCATTGAGAATCACCAAACGAGAATCATCAACAGCACAATCGGAGTATTCAAAACCACGGGTAATATCTTTATTTAATGGGCTGGTTTCAGGGTTGAATTGGACCAAATTTGATCCTGGCAGTTTTTCTCGTTTGCCCAAATGATCATAAAAAAATAAACCCGTACGGATTAGCCAAGCTGGTCTAAGGTGCGGTTGATGAGGCATGATAAAGCGCATTGGACGAATAATATGTGGGGCTTTCGCCAGTAAAACTTCACGCTCTGCCAAAGCTTCACGAACCAAGCGAAATTCCTTATGTTCTAGATAACGTAAACCACCATGAATCAATTTACTACTGGCGGATGAGGTATGACTTGCCAAATCATCTTTTTCACAAAGCAAGACCGATAAACCACGCCCAACTGCATCATTGGCAATTCCAACACCATTAATTCCTCCTCCAATCACCACGATGTCATAACAAGTTTGCGGTTCTTTCATTTGCATCATAACATCACCTTTTGATTGAAGAGTTTTAACATATTTTCGTTTATTTTCATTTAAGAAAATAATAGAGACTTTTTTGATCAATGTCTATTCGATAATCAATAGATTTGCAACTGACATTTAAGCTCGTCATTGAATAAAGCCTAAACCACAATCAAATTCACTTCTGCCGCATTGATTTGTTGAATATAAGCTTCAGCAGGCTGTTGATTGGTAAAAAGACGATCAATTTCTCGAAGATGCCCCATGCGCATCATTGCATGACGACCAAATTTACTATCATCTACAGCTAAAAAAATCTGTCGAGCACCAGCAATAATTTCTTGAGAGACTGAAACTTCCTGAAAATCAAAATCCAATAATGTCCCATCTGCATCAATTCCACTGATGCCAATCACGGCGTAATCCACTTTGAATTGTTTAAAAAATTCAGATGTCGCCTGCCCAATGACCCCGCCATCGGGGCGAACTTTGCCACTGGCAATAAGCACTTCAAAATCTTCTTTTACACTTAGGATTTTGGCAACATTTAGATTATTGGTAATAATTTTAAGCCCTCGATGTTGCAATAAAGCGACAGCAATTGCTTCTGTCGTTGTCCCGATATTGATAAATAAAGAAGCATAATCTGGAATAGCTTTTGCCACAGCAACTGCAATACGCTGTTTTGCCTCTGCGTTATGGCTCATGCGTGTACTGTATTCAGTATTGGTCACACTTGAGTCTATCGCAGCACCGCCATGATAACGTCGCAACAATCCAGCATCGGCCAACTGATTAATATCTCTGCGTACAGTTTGCGGTGTCACTGTAAATATCTGCGCAATTTCTTCAATACTGATATATCCCCGTTGTTTAACCAGTTCCAAAATTTGCTGTTGTCGAATCATGAAGTTCATAAATGCAAACCTTATTGTTTTATTTTCGAAAATGAACATTTAAATACATACATAACATAAGTTCTTGTTATTCAGCTAGCTTTGAATCTTAATTCTCAATACTGATCGTTTTTTTATTTGAGTACTTTTCACACATTTGACTCATTTCCACCCAACACTTTATCTGTACTAAAAACAGCCACCCATTAAACCATTTAAAATTAAATAATTGTTTTAAAAAAATTATTCTTTATTTTAGCCATTCTTAAATAATTATTGATCCTGAACATAAAAAAGGCATACGACCAAAGTCTAATAAGGACAACCTTCATTCTTGCGTATAACGAGCTGTGTAATGATTTGTATCTCTCCGCAGTACTGATTGAAATTCTCTCTTTTTGATTTTTCTGTTTAGATTTTCACCCCAAATGAACCCTAAACAGGCTATGTTTTGCATATTCTTTTGGAGAATTGCCTTGTCCAATTCATCACCTCAGGTTGCTCCTTCGCAACTTGATAGAAAAACTCGTTTCAAATCTATACTTGGTGGCTCAGCTGGTAACCTAGTTGAATGGTATGACTGGTATGTCTATGCCGCATTTACGCTCTACTTTGCACCAGTGTTCTTTCCAGAAGGTAATGAAACAGTCAAGCTTCTCCAAGCTGCTGCTGTTTTTGCTTTAGGTTTTTTAATGCGCCCGATTGGCGCTTGGATTATGGGAATTTATGCCGATCGTAAAGGTCGTAAAGCTGGTTTAACGCTTTCTGTATCCTTGATGTGTGTCGGTTCTTTAATTATCGCTTGTGCACCGTCTTATGATTCTGTCGGTATGCTTGCTCCAGCGCTTCTACTCTTTGCTCGTCTCTTACAGGGCTTAAGTGTCGGTGGTGAATATGGTTCAAGTGCGACATATTTAACTGAAATGGCAGGAAAGAATCATCGCGGTTTCTTCTCTAGTTTCCAATATGTCACCTTGATTTCAGGACAGTTGTTGGCACTTTGTGTATTGATTATCCTCCAACATACACTTTCAGAAGATGCCTTGCATGCATGGGGATGGCGTATTCCATTCTTTATCGGCGCTTTGTTAGCCATTGTTGTATTCTGGATTCGTCGTGGCTTAGTTGAAACTGAATCAGCTAAACAAGCGCAAGAACATGCCAAAAATGGTGGTGAAAAATCGGGGGCTTTGGCTTTATTTACCAAATACCCTAAACAAGCATTCACAGTGATTATGTTGACCGCAGGTGGAACGCTAGCATTCAACACATTTACCACCTATTTGCAAAAATATTTGGTCAATACCTCTGGCTTTGAAAAGACCACAGCAACAGAAATTACCACGGCAGCGATCTTTATCTTCATGTTGATTCAACCTGCTGTTGGCGCACTTTCAGATAAAATTGGTCGTAAACCGATTATGATCACCTTTGGTGTTTTAGGTGTTCTATTTACCATCCCTATTTTCAATGGGCTTGGTTCAACCACAGACCCTAAAACTGCATTTTTCTTATGTATGAGTGGCATGGTGATTGTAACTGGCTACACTGCAATTAATGCGGTAGTTAAAGCAGAACTCTTCCCTGCTCACATTCGCGCTCTGGGTGTTGCGTTACCATACGCTTTAGCAAATACAATCTTTGGTGGTACAGCTGAATTAGTCGCCTTAAGTTTTAAAAATGCAGGTCACGAAAACTATTTCTTCTACTACATCACGTTTATGATTGGTCTATCTTTAATTACTTATATCTTTATGAAAGATACTAAGAAAAATAGCTTAATCACAGATGATTAATCAAAATCCAAAAGTAGCTTAGATGGATTAAAACAGCTTTCTTATGCAAATTAGAAAGCTGTTTTGATTTGAACAATTCAATCATCGAGAAAATCACAAAGCTATGGCATACTAAAAATAATTCAAAAAGCTGGGACTTTAAAAGATGAAAATAATCACCTGTGCAGGTTTAGGATTAATGGTTTTAGCTTTATCGGCGTGCCAAACAACACCGCGTCAATATAATGGAGTGACAGGCTACCAAATCGAAAGTCAGTCAAGTAATAGCGCAACATTGGCATATACGCTTTCTGGTCGCGCTGACCGTGATTTAGATGCCAGTAAATTACAACGTGCATGTCAAAAAGTTTTAGGTGCAAATAAAACCTATAAAATTTCTGTTCTTAGTATCAATGAAATCATCAACCCGCAAGCTGCACAAAATCAAGCCGGCGTCCAACTTGGGCATAGTCGAACTTCTTTTGGACTTTCAAATACTCCTAATCTAAACAACAGTGAGGATTATGCAACGCGTCAAGCACTTGAAACTCGTCCAAGCACCTTGCATGTTGTACGTTATACCTGTTCTTAATACACCAAATCATAATAAGTTTTCAAAAAATAAGACGCTTTTATAGCGTCTTATAAAAACTCACATTTCGAAACTCTTTGGCTTCATCTAAATCAGGCCATGTTGTTGCACTTCGTTCATCCAATTTTTGATAATTCGGATGACTAAAGTTTTTGACCCGACTGTCCGCCACCCATACTTCAGGGGCAAACTTTAAAAATTCATCTAAGAAAAAGCGATTAGATTGATCATATAAAACATCTGCGGCGAGCAATACATCCACCTGTTCTGCTTTATATAAATCATCCAGATATACCAGCTCTACCTCGTTTAGTGCGGCATTTTCACGACAAGCATCTAAACTCAATGGGTCAATGTCACAACAAATCACACGCTTGGCACCCGCTAATTTGGCAGCAATCGCGACCACACCTGACCCAGCGCCAAAATCGAGAACCACCTTATCTTTAACATGATGTGGCTCAGCCAATAGCCATTGTGCCATCGCCAAACCAGATGCCCAACAAAAGATCCAATATGGTGTGTCATTCCAAATACGGCGAATCACTTCATCATCTAAACGATCAGTCGGAAAAACCGGTGGAATCAACCACAATGAAATCGGAGTCTCAGGTAACTGCTGAGCGAGTAGCTGGCATTGAGGAATCACCTCATGCAAGGCTTTGAGTAAATGTGATGGGGCTTTAGGAAATTGTAAAGTACAACTCATAAATGTATAACCAAAATGATTATTCTAATACTTCGCAAATACACTAAGGTTTTTTGACGCTTATATACTTCGATAATTTGCTGTTATTGCAGATCGCATCATATTAAATACATGATTGTCACAAAGTCTATTATTAAAGCAACTTTTACCAAAACAAAAATGACATTTTCGAGAAGCCTTCACCATCTACAAAAATGGTGAAGGCATTGCTATCAATATTTGATTAAGCTAACGCTTTTTCTGCTGCTTCTACAGTTTGACGAATCAATGTAGTAATCGTCATAGGTCCTACACCACCTGGAACTGGCGTATATGCTGAAGCAACTTCTTCAATTCCAACCAATTGAATATCACCAACACCACCACCTTCACGAGGATGGAAACCTGCATCTACCACAACAGCACCTTGTTTGATCCAGTCTTTTTGAATCAACTCTGCTTTACCTACTGCACCCACAACGATATCCGCTTGTTTGATTAATTCAGCAAGGTTTTGGGTACGTGAATGACAGATTGTCACTGTAGCATTGGCTTGAAGCAACATCATTGCCATCGGCTTGCCTAAAATCGCTGAACGTCCAACCACTACAGCATGCTTACCGGCAATCTCAATCTTATTTTCTTTAAGAATAGTCATGATGCCCGCAGGAGTTGCAGAACCATATGCTGCTTCACCCATTGCCATACGACCAAAACCAAGACACGTCACACCATCAACATCTTTTTCTAAAGAGATCGCATCAAAACAAGCACGTTCGTCAATCTGTTCAGGTACTGGATGCTGTAACAAAATACCATGTACATCAGGATTGGCATTTAATTTTTCGATTTCAGCCAATAATTGTTCAGTCGTGGTTTCTTTGCCTAATTCAACTTTCAAAGAATCCATACCTACACGACGACATGCATTTCCTTTCATACGAACATAAGTCGCAGATGCGCCATCATCACCCACTAAAATAGTCGCTAAAATTGGGGTACGACCTGTTTTTGCCTTTAAAGCTTCAACACGAGTCAACAAGTCTGCTTCAATTTGTTTCGCTAATGCGCGACCATCCAATACCAATGCCACGGCACATCTCCAAAGTAGATATGAATCAATTTTGCAAATAATACATGATTATTTAGACAATTTTCTTTCGTATGCTGAATTTATGTGCATATGCATGAAATATAGTATTGTTTTTTTTTCAAAGGTTGCTAATATGTGCATCACCAAGACATGGCGGGGTGGCAGAGTGGTCATGCAGCGGACTGCAACTCCGTGTACGCCGGTTCGATTCCGACCTCCGCCTCCAATCTTGTAAAGCCCGAGTGGTGAAATCGGTAGACACAGGGGATTTAAAATCCCCCGCCCACAAAGCGTGCCAGTTCGAGTCTGGCCTCGGGCACCATTTTAATCAACATTAAAATGGTGTAATAAAAAACCCAGCGATAAGCTGGTTTTTTTATGTCTAAAATTTTATATTAGCTTTTTATGTTAATCTCTAAATTGCAGTTTAAATAAGTGAAGCCTATATGATTCAAAACAAGCAAGTTTCCTTCTATTTAAATCAGTTACAACAACAATATCCAAAAGCATTTAAATACAATTTTTTATTTTATAGCCAAATTAAAACCAAAGGGCTTTTAGATGAAGCCAAGGAATTTATTCCTTGGATTTTATCAATCATGATTTTTTGCAGTATTTACTTCAGCTTAGGTCATTATATTTCAATTCATTTTGTTCAATTTGATGCTTTTCAAGCCAATGCCATCGCAGCCTTGGCGGTTATGTTATTTTTTATGTTGATTGTTCCCATTATTATCAACCAAATCAAACACAGCTCTACCCATCTTTATCAGCAACTCAACAATACGCCATTTAAACTTGCCGCATTGATTATTCTACAAGCACTGAACCTATATTTTATTGAAAGTACACTTTTACAAGGTTTGCTATTTTTCTTTGCAATGAGCTTTGGTTTTGTGAAGTTCTATAAAGAAAATCTATTTCGAGACAGCACCAAAGATACTGAATTTTATCAATTACAACAAATTCGGAGAACTTGCTTTTGGGCGTATAAGCAAGCCAAAAAAGCCAGATTTAAAATGAGATTTTATAATAAAAATTCGGAGCAATATCAGTTTCAACAGCAGCAACTTACTCAATACTTAGAATTGCATTTACAGTTATTAAAGTATGAAAATGAAATGTGCAAAACATATAAATATGAAGATTTAGATGCCTATATGGACAGCATGATGTAATTTATTTTCATAAAAAACCGAGTCAATATGATGAACTCGGTTTTTTTATGCTTGAAAATTTATGCGCTTTTTTGAATGCTTTTCACATCAATCAAATTGTTATTTAACACCACTTGATGCCCACGAGTAGCATCCACAGTATATGTATTTTCCTTAATGGTACTCACAAAAATCCAATCTGCTTGAACTTGTTGCGCGGTAAAACTCACTTTTAAATAACCACGCTGATTTAAGTTGGTATAATTCAATTCATCAATCAGTGTGGTAAACGCCATTTCAAATTGCTGTAACTGCGCTAAAGGAATACTGAGGTACTTTTCCATTCCGGGTGAAGACACAGAGCTAGTTGCCAATTCAACCCCAACAAAATCACCTGTTTGTGTATGCAAGTCCGCAGACCAAGCATTATGTGTATCCCCTGCTAAAACAACGACTTTCTTATTCAGTGCTTTTAGAGTTCCATATAAAATTTCACGCTCAGCATAGTATCCATCCCACGCATCGAGGTTATATGGAGCTACCGTCGTCACACGTGCTTTTTCTGTGGCTGTTAAGGATGGATCGCCCGCTTTTAGACGAAGTTTTAAGGTCACTAATTCAGTAATCTGTTGATTCATTTTTACCAATGTCTCCGGAGTAACATTACCACTGGTAATTGCAGCCAACGAAAGCAGTAATTCAGCTGGAATTAGCATTTTTGCCATCAAGACTTGCTGACCCAATACATTCCATGTCGCTGTAGATTGTGCCAGTTTTTTCTGTAACCAGTCTCGTTGTGTATACCCCATCAACGTACGGGAAGTACTGATCAAATCTGCCTGAAACTTGGCAATATCCAACCCAGAAGCCGTCATATAATCCGCATAATCCAGTTGCTTATCACGTGCCAAGATACGTGTATCCAACATCGTCAATTGCACCAATGAACCAAAGTCAAATTGTCGATAAATATTCAAATGATCTGTTTGATTCACAGGTCGAATTGGCATCCATTCAAAATACGCCTGTAATGCCGCTAACTTGCGATCAGAAAAGCTCCCTTCATTGGGTTGATGGTTTTCAGCACCCGCTTTCCATGCATCATTGGCTAACTCATGATCATCCCAAATCACAATAAACGGATGACGTGCATGTGCAGCTTGTAAATCAGTATCCTTATGATAAAGCGCATAACGTTTGCGATAGTCGTCCAATTTGATAATTTCTTTATCATTGTCCGCAGGAAGCGTACGTCCTAATTTAGCCGCATCTTCAGTTGCATAGCCATCTTTGCCATATTCATAAATATAATCACCAAGATGGATAATCGCATCGACATCTTGTTTTGCCATTTCTCGATAAACATAGAAATATCCCGCTGGATAATTCGAACACGAACATACTGCAAATTGAACAGCATTGGTCGTTTCTGGTAATGTTTTGGTACGACCGACGGGTGAAATCACTGAACCGAATTTAAAACGATAATAATAAGTTTGCCCAGACTTCAACTTATCAGCATCAACTTTAACCGTAAAATCTTGTGCTTGTGTTGTTTGTACTTTCCCTGTGTTGATGATTTGTACAAATTTTTCGTCTGTCGCAATTTCCCAAACAACTTCAATACGTAAAGTAGTATCTTGGGGAGTTACACGTGTCCATAAAATCACACGGTCCTTAAGCGGATCACCACTCGCCACCCCATGTAAAAATTCAACTTTAGTGGCTGACGTTGTTGAATCATTATTGTCGCTACCACAAGCTGTCAAAGAAACTGGTATAGATAGTGCCCCAAAACTGGCTAATGACTTTTGAATAAGTTCACGGCGTGAAATTGAGCTTGGCATTGAAATCGATTTCCTCTAAGTTTTTTTATCTCATCACTTTAATCAGGAAATATTTCACTTTAATCTCAAGTTAATGAAAAATTCATGACAATAAAATCAATATATTGGCTTAAAACGCTTTATTTTCAGCCATAAACATCCGAGTTGATTGAAAAGAAAGCAAATCGTGCTAAATACGCTTGCCAAGAGAAAAACTGTCCTTTATTATTGCGCACATGCCCGAGTGGTGAAATCGGTAGACACAGGGGATTTAAAATCCCCCGCCCACAAAGCGTGCCAGTTCGAGTCTGGCCTCGGGCACCATTTTAAATTGATATTAAAATGGTGCAATTAAAGAACCCAGCAACTGCTGGTTTTTTTATGCCAAAAATTTAATCTCTTTAAATCATTAAATTTAAAATTAACATCTATTTCAAAATATCAAATACATCATTTTTAATATCTCACTTAAATATTTGATGATATTGATATTTACTTAATACATTCATAAATTCAATTTAATTAAAAACTATGACTGAAATTCAAAATCCAGTAAAAACGATTGCTCCAATATTTCCTCGATTTTTTGCATTTATCATCGACTGTTTGATTGTCGGTGTTGCATGTTTGGTAATGGGGAAAGTGCTATATCCCTATTTTGAAAACTCTCCATTTATTTTTCAATGTCTTGGCACTTTGCTATGTTTGTTTTATTTCTCTGCTTTTAACAGTTCGATTGGAGATGGTAAAACGATTGGAAAAATACTCTGTAAAATTCGTGTAAAAGACTTTACCGGTGCTTCAATTTCACCAACCCACGCTTTAATTCGATCAAGCATTTTCATTATTCCATTTTGCTTTATCGGTTATTTACAATCCTTTGCACATCCGCCCCTTTCACTTATTTTAATCATCGCCTTTTTTCAAAGTATTGTTTTTGCATGTTTCTACTTGGCAGTTTTTAATGGAAACAGCCAACAATCCCTTCATGATGTACTGACACGTACACAAATTCTCAGAAATACACAATCCAATATGCCTCATCAGGCAATATGGAAAGTGCATTATTACATTCTCACTTTGATCACAATGATCATTTTTTCAATCAATGTCTGGCATTATGTTCAAAATCAAAATTCAACAACTCATGATTTGACTTCAATCTCTGATGATATTCAAAATATTCAGATCGAAAATCGTTATACTTTTATTGGCGAAACTGAATCAACAAATCAAGTTCTCATTTTAAATATTAGTCAACCTGCTTATCTTGATCAGGTTGATACTGCTGAAACATTAATTCAAAGGCTTCAACAAGACAGCAATATTTTAGCCCAATATAAAATCAATCAAGTGCAATTTAATTTTTCCTATCAATTCGGTCTAGCAAAATTATCAAAAGCAACCATTTATGATTATAAAAAGACTGCCACAACGACTCAGCTCACCCATATCGGTGAGAATACATCCGTGAAGCTTGGTTTTTAAAAGAGCATTTAAATGGTTTTAATATGCATGATTGAAAGATAAAAAAAGACCACGTTTTTGGAAACGTGGTCTATAAAAATGGTGGCTATGACGGGACTTGAACCTGTGACCCCCGCATTATGAGTGCGGTGCTCTAACCAACTGAGCTACATAGCCTAAAACTGTGCGCGCATTATCTGCTGTAACTCACGTTACGTCAAGTAATAATTGCAATAAAATTCATTGAAGTGAGCCGATAAGCCGGGTTCTGTCTAGAACGATCATTCCTCTAGGCGCACAATCACTCATACGCTCAAGCGACCTACCCGGATCCAGCATGGGCCATGCCTATAGGATCCCTATTTGGTCTTGCTTCCGGTGGGGTTTACCATGCCATGAACTGTTACCAGTCATGCGGTGCGCTCTTACCGCACCCTTTCACCCTTACCTTCCATTTCTCCGAAAAGAAACGTTATTGAAGGCGGTCTACTCTCTGCTGCACTTTCCGTCGGTTTACACCGCCCAGGCGTTACCTGGCACCTTGCCCGATGAAGCCCGGACTTTCCTCCCCTGCTTCAATCACGGAGATCTCCACAGCAGCGATCGTCTGGCTCACTTCGGGGCGTATGCTAACAAATTTTACTGGGAATTGCTTGCGCTTTTTTGAGCAATTAAACTTTTATACTTCTCCATCAAGTCTTCTTGGCTTTCTACATGATTTGGATCAAGAGGAATACAATCTACTGGACAGAAAAGTGCACACTGCGGCTCATCAAAATGCCCCACACATTCTGTACAGAGGTTTGGATGGATTTCATAAATCTCCTCCCCCATAAAAATGGCTTCATTTGGGCATACCGGTTCACATACATCACAATTGATGCATTCATCAGTGATTATTAAAGACACATTACCAACCTTGTTGATGTTTACGGTGAAAAGCTTCGACCACACATTGTGGCACAAATTTAGCGACATCACCTTTTAATCGCGCAATTTCCCGAACCATCGTTGAAGAAATAAATGAAAATTGCTCTGAAGGTGTTAAAAATACTGTTTCAAAATCATGATCCAATTGACGGTTCATATTGGCAAGCTGAAATTCATATTCAAAATCTGACACAGCTCTTAATCCACGTAAAACAGCAGTCGCATTTTGCTCACGGGCAAAATTTACCAATAAGCCATCAAAGCCAACAAACTCAACATTAGGTAGATGTTTGAGTGATATTTTCGCTAACTCTACACGCTCTTCTAAACTGAATACTGGATTTTTATGATGTCCAATCGCAATTGCAACGACGACTTCATCAAACATCCGTGAAGCGCGGGCAACCAAATCCACATGGCCATTGGTAATTGGATCAAAAGTTCCTGGATAGATGACACGAGTTTTAGACATCCATTTGTACTCAAGTTTGTTATGTAGGGCTATAGTTTAACAAAAACTTAAATCTTAGCGAATAACCTCTGCACATTTAGCCTTTGCTTTAATTGTGAAATGACTTCACCTCAAGCCAAGTTTAAGGCAGAATAAGGCTATTCTTGGAATTATTTGTATTATGTCGAAAAATATTGTCGTAAAAAAAAATAATGGCGGGACGATTGCACAAAATAAACGTGCGCGTCACGATTATTTTATTGAAGAAAAATTTGAAGCTGGGCTTTCGTTGCAAGGCTGGGAAGTAAAGTCATTACGTGCTGGACGTATGACCATTACAGAAAGCTATATTACCTTTAAAAATAATGAAGCGTTTCTGTTCGGCGCTCAGATTCAACCTTTGTTATCTGCATCAACACATGTGGTACCTGAAGCAACACGTACGCGCAAGCTACTGCTTTCCCGTCGTGAATTAGAAAAGTTAATGGGCGCAGTCAATCAAAAGGGCTATACGTGTGTACCATTGGCATGTTACTGGAAAGGTCACTTAGCAAAACTAGAGATTGCTTTAGTAAAAGGTAAACAGTTGCATGACAAACGTGCTACGGAAAAAGACCGTGATTGGCAACGAGACAAAGCTCGAATTATGCACAAATAAGAATAACCTCCGAATGGAGGTTTTTCTTTTAGAAAGAATACTTAACAGAACTTTAATGAACCATAGCAGTTAGGTGCAAAATCTTGGTTTTTAAGCTGTAAATCTTGCAATGGGAAATTGACTGATGTATTCGGTAAATTAATATTACCAATTTCTAATGAGCTGCCCAATAAACAATCTAAAGCTTGGCAGGATGGTACAGCTGTCGTCGCTAATGCATTACTTAATGGACCAACGACTTGCTTAAGTACATCATTGGTAATATCGATCCCTTTAGATGGAGTCACATTCCCAATATCAACAGCATCCTCAAATGCCATCCACCAACCTCTTTGAGCGGTCACCTCAGCATTTGGCCACCATACATTTTGACTTTGCAATGATAAAGAAAATGGATTATTTAAAGGAATTTTATGGATATAGCCCAAACTTTCACTGATCGATAGATTTGCTGTTAACCCTGTAATATCACCATTAACCTGTTTCTCTAAATTTAATGTGCCCAATAAAGGAACTTTTACACCCGCTTTTAATCGCCCACCAAAGTTTAAACGGTCAATATAAGCTTTGCCTGTTAAGTTCACACTACTTTGTCGCATCCCATTAATTGTTGCTGAATCAACTTGAATGGGTGCTGTAGTACTTTGCAAAGTTAAATTATAATCTGTTGAAGATAAGGGCAATCGCCCACAAAAAAATAGTACACAAACATCTACATTTCCAGTGATTGGCATTTGAGTATCGGTATAACTCATACCTCGACTATTTGTATAACCTAAACCTGTCGTCGCTTTTGTCTTTAAAAAACCACTAAGTGAATTAATACCATTCGGAGTTTCTGAATTTTCAGTTCCTGCGGTTAACATCCCTAAAACCTTTTCAGCACTTAAACGTAAACCCACGACTTCTCTTGTTGACGCTGCATCAGGGTTCTTTATTGCGAACTCTAAAAAAGGATTGGTTAATTTGGCACTTGAACCAGCTCTTCCCTCACGGGTATCTGCTAAACCAGATAAGCTGAGGTTATCAATATCAATATCACAGCCACCTGCACCATTGATACCGCCACATCCTAGTTGTAATTTTTTTATGTTGGCATTCAGCTCAAGTTCAGCTTCCATCCCAAGCTTATAAAAGCCAACCCCCTGCCCTTGCATTTTATTGGCAGCATCATTTGGAGCAATATAACCAAGACTCATCAATGCTTGACCTTGAACTTTTGAAAGCTCAGTATCATTTAACTCGACCAAACCCTTCGATTGAGGCAAATTAGCAAAACTATCAATCGAAATAAAAAATCCACCACAAATTAAAATCATCTTACTGATTTTAATTAACTTTCCTACAACAACTTCCATATCACCTGCTCAGATTTTTATTATTGGTCAAAAATATAGGAAAATGATCAATAACAAAATAGCCGATCAGGACAAATATTTTGTCTAATTTAACAATAGTCTTTTTCACCTAAATAAGATAATGGTTTTTAATATTTTTTATATAAGTTTATTTTGTTAATTTATTTAAATAACAATGAAATACATATTTTATTTTGGATAATTTTTTATCAACCTATCAAGTATTTTATAAAAAATCATTACAGAGTTTGTATTCCTGAAATGAAAACTTTCCTAGTTGTGGAATGATGAATAATTTTATTGGGAGATCAAAAGAGGTTAAGTTTGCAACAAAGTCTCTTAAATAGCATTTTGTCGTTAAAAGGAATTTAACAGAATTTCAATGAGCCATAACAGTTTGCTACAACATTTTGATTTGTTAGTTTTTGATTAGTCAGAACCAATTTAGCAGGATTATTTTCTGTATAACTTCTCAGGTCTACATTTAATTTCTGTGTTATTGGTTGATTGGTTAAAGCCTGCCAAGCTTGTCCAATATTTAAATAGGGATAATTTTCTCTTTTATTTAAATATTGTGAAACTAAAGTCGCGACTTGAGGTAAAACTGCCCCAATATCAACTTGATTACTCACATTGAGTTTACCTAGTTGTACTGGATCTGCGAAAGACATCCACCATCCTTTTTGCGCAACATCGGTATTTCTTCCCATTTGTTGCAAATTGTTTTTAGCTTTATCTATGTCTGCAATAGTTGCACCTGGCCACAATAAAGCCTCACTTTGTACAGACAAATAACCGCCTGTACCAGTTAACGGAATATTATGAATCATACTTAAAGATTGCATGAAATCGATAGACATGTTTATATTCTGAATATTTGAACCATTCGCCATTTTAAAAGTTGCTACAGGTACTAGCGCCTTGACAATTGGACATAATGATAAAATTCCAGCACTTTCACAACTCAAATTAACTTTTAAGGCATCATTTATAAACATCGATTCTGGGTATCTTGAAGTTCCATCAGATGCAATAGGAATAGTAGCGATAGTTGTACGAATATCTTTAACATTTGCTATGGTATTTCTCACTCCATTAATTGTAAAAGGATTAATATCAAAAGAAGTACTAACACTCGGAATTGTTATCCCCGTAGTTCCATTGTTAAAAGGATTACTCGTAAAATTTACATTTACTAGCCCACTAATATTTGCAACCCCAGTCAAAGTTTGATCACTAGCATTTTTCCCGAAAATAATAGGTTTTGTGCTTGCAGTTCCACTTGTTTTAGCGATTTGCATAAATCCACTTAATCTTTGAATTCCATCAGTTTGTGAAGCTGTAGATAAATTATCTAATCCCGCTGTTAACAAAGCATTAATTTTTTCTGCACTAAATCGTATTCCTTTCACTTCTCTTATAGATGAGCTATTAGGATTACTAATTGCAAACTCTAAAAAAGGGTTAGTTATCTTTCCACTTGTCGAGGGGCGCCCAGTTAAATAAACTGGATTCCCATTGCTATCATAAGTATTAGGCAATCCACTCAATGATAAATTTTTAATGTCTATATCACAGGCACCAGCACCATTGACTCCACCACAACCAAGCTGAAGGTTTCTGATATTTGCATTAAGTTCCAACTCTGCTTCTAAACCTAATTTATAAAATCCTATATTATTTGAAGTAATATTCCTCATTGGGTTGGTTGCATCAGTTGGTGCTAAATATGAAAGACTCATCAAAGCTTGCCCTTTCACTTCAGACAACTCTGAGTCATTTAACTGAATTAAAGATGTGATTTTTTCATTTTCGGCAAAACAATTCATTGATAAAACTATTGCACTTGAGATTAAAACTATTCTTGTCCTTTGAATTGTTTTTTGAGCATTGATATCCATATCATCCACACATGTTTTTATTTTTCTAATCAAACATAGTGCAATGAAGCATAAAAATATTAGCTTACTACGACAAATCACTTAGCATTTTGCGACAATGATCGCATTAATTTAAACAAAAAATAAATATTAGACGTTTTACCTAATTTTCTAGTTAGATTACCTAAATTTATTTAATAATAGTGCAAGATACTCACCAAACCACAAGGCTGTTTGTAAATCACCAGATGGCGGTGTTAAGTCAACAGGTGCATTGTCTGATTGCGTCATTAAACCCAAATAACCCGCCATACGGTTTAAATCTGTGGGCTTGATTCCTGTTGGCATTAAAGGCAAACCAGACCAAAGCATGCCATGTTGCATCGCAAAGATATTAATCTGCTGTAATACGGATAATTTGTCTCCGCTTAAACCACCTGAGTTAGTAAATGCGGCAGCGAGCTTCCCTTGCCAATCACGATTTTTCCAACGCTTAGAGGTTGAGTCCATAAACATTTTAAATGGACCTGTTACACTGCCCATATAAGTAGGTGAACCAAATACAATTGCATCGGCTTGGTCCAAAATATCCCAATCTATATGCTCAATATCCATTTTATGGACAGTCACTCCAACCTTCTCGATGCCCTGCGCAATATAGCTCGCGACTTTAGCAGTATGACCAAAAGGGCTATGATAAACAATCGCGATAGATTTAGCAGATAAAGACATATCAATTGAAAACAAACAAATTTAGTCAAGTTTAACATCAATTCATTTTTAAACAATTCTTGTGAAGTGTTAAAAGTACTTTTACTCAATCTATAAAATTTCGAGCAATATCTCAAAATATAGTTTTAGTTCTGCATAAATACAAAAGTTGCCATACGACCTGTTTTAGGGCGACGGCGGTAGGAGTAAAAGTCCTCAGACTGACGATAAGTACACTGATCACCACCCGTGACAATTTTAACACCCTGCTGTTTAAGGATATAACGTGCAATCGCATACAAGTCTGCATAGTATTTACCGTCTTGTTCACCCTCATTAAAAGCTGTTTCCAATTCAGCATATTGAGTACAAAAAGCAGTTTTTACTTCCTGACCAATTTCAAAACAAGATTGACTAATTGCAGCCCCTAGCCATGCCCATGCTGGTTGAGATGTCATTTCTGAAATGGTATTTTCAATAATTCCACCTGCTAAACCTCTCCAACCTGCATGTAAATTAGCAACTTCAGTACCATCTGCATTTCCCAAAACCACAGGTAAACAATCCGCAGTCATCATCATCAAGGCATGACCTTGTGTTTGCGTTACCAACCCATCCCCCACTAAGGCATTAAATGTAATTTCTTCATTGATGGTGTGACAAATCGTACTATGTGTTTGTGTCATCCATGTAATCTTGTTGACACCATGTACAGCGAACTCATCCAATAAAATCATCCGATGTTGCTGTACACGCCGTGGATCATCATTCACATGCAACGCTAAATTGAAACCTCCAAACTCTTGCTGTACAGATGGTAAAGCCATTGGATGTTGTATATGTGTTTGACCAACATATACGCCTAGAGGTAATCCCTGAACAAATTGCATGTAACTCTCCACTAACCATCAATTATTTTAAATAAATTAATACGCTTTATTTTCAGAACGCAAAACTTCAACCAAGTTGGTAAAATCTTCAGGCCAAGGCGCTTCAAATATCATTTCCTCTTGAGTACGTGGATGAATAAGTCCTAATTTAGATGCATGTAGAGCTTGACGTTTAAAGTTACGCAAAGTGCTACTTAACTTTTCCGAAGCCCCAGCAGGTACTTTAACGCGACTCACATAAACAGGATCACCAACCAATGGATAACCAATATAAGTAAAGTGAATACGAATCTGATGTGTACGTCCCGTCTCTAATTGCGCCTGTACACGAGTAAAATGCTGAAAACGTTCCTTAACATTATAATGCGTCACAGCATCACGACCGCCAGGTAAAATCGCCATTTTGACACGATCAACAGGATGTCGTTTGATCGGTTCATCAATGGTTCCACCAGCTATGATATGACCATAACAAACTAAGTCATAAACACGATAGACTGATTTTTTAGCCAATTGTTTACTTAACGAAAATTGTGCTTCTAAGTTTTTAGCAACAACCAATAAGCCACTGGTATCTTTATCGATACGATGTACTAAACCTGCGCGGGATAATTCCGAAGATTTAGGATAATGGTAGAGTAAAGCATTGACCAATGTACCATTCGGATTACCCGCGCCAGGATGTACAACCATACCCACAGGTTTATTGATCACCATAATATCGTCATCTTCATAAACGATATTTAAAGCAATATTCTCAGGCTGCGCAGTTGTTTGAGTTTCGAGTTCAACATTGAGACTTAACTGTTCATTGCCTTCACATTTATACTTAGGCTTGACCGTGTTACCATTTACCAACAAATGACCGTCTTTCATCCACTGCTTAAGTTTTTCACGAGAAAACTCGCTCCAAACAAGTGCAGCAACTTGGTCGATACGTTGCCCTAAATAGCTTTCATCCAGTTGAAATTGCAACGATAAACGTGTTGCAGTTGGCGCAGAATTATGATTATCTGCATCCTCAGAATCTTCAAGTAAATTGAAATCATTTTCTGAGAAATTAGAATTAGAAGAGTGTGCTGAAGTCATTTGCTCATTCGGACAAAAGTGGTTTAATAGCGCAATTGTAGCCTATTGCCCGTATCAACAGAGGAATTTTTATGTCGCTACCACGTTATAAAGTCACAATGCTTGCTTTAACTGTAGGCTTAGCAACAGTATTTGTAGGTTGTAGCAGCAATCCCAAGAAAGAGGTTGTCGATACAGGTCCAAAATCAAATGAGCAGACTTATTACAATAATGCGATAAAATCACTAGACCGTGGGCAATACGGTGATGCTGCAAAAGCGTTGGAAGCTATGGATACATACTTCCCAACGGGACAATATGCACAGCAAGCTCAACTTGAACTGCTTTATACCAAGTTCAAGCAAAAAGATTATGAAGGTACAATCGCGCTGGCAGATCGTTTCATTCGCTTAAATCCTCAGCACCCAAATTTAGACTACGCTTATTATGTCCGTGGTGTGGCAAACATGGAGCAAAATTATGACAGTTTGCTTCGTTATACTTCGTTGAAACAAGCACATCGTGACGTAGGTTATTTAAAAATCGCTTATCAAAACTTTGTAGATTTGATTCGTCGTTATCCATCAAGCCAATATTCGGTTGATGCTGCACAACGTATGAAGTATATCGGTCAAGAATTGGCTGAAAGTGAGATGAATACTGCCCGTTTCAATCTTAAACGTAAGGCTTATTTGGCTGCAATTGAACGCTCGCAATGGGTCATTGAACATTATCCACAAACCCCACAAATTCCTGAAGCTTTAGCAACCATGGCTTATGGCTATGACAAACTGGGCGACAAAGATACTGCACAACAATACAAAGACGTGCTTAAGCTGAACTATCCAAACCTTGTTAAATCAAATGGTGAAGTGAATATTCGTGCTGCACGCAAAGAAGGCAGTTGGTGGAACCGTGCGACCCTTGGTATTTTAGGTCGTGGTGAAAAAGCAGAAGTATCAAAAGATACAAATACTGAAACATCTTCAAACTCAGAACAGCAGTCGAGCTTATTGAATAAAGTTAGCTTTGGCTTGCTTGATCGTCCAAATCGTGAAGTTTCAAAAGAACCTGCTCGTGCAGATGAAAGCCTTTATGACGGTCAACGCAAATAAGGTGTGTTAAGAAATATCATCTTTGATATGACTTCACCGCGACAATTCAAGACGGGTTTTTACCCGTCTTTTTTATTCATGGATATTTTTAAGGTTAAAACTGCGTTAAACTTTAAATGACTTCAAACGATATATGACTTAAATTTTATGGCTATTCCTCAGCACACAATAGATCAAATTTTAGATCGTACCGATATTGTCGATCTGATTGGTCAACGTGTGAAATTGAAAAAAACAGGTCGTACCTATTCAGGTTGCTGCCCTTTTCATCAGGAAAAGTCTCCTTCTTTTCATGTATATCGTGATAAACAGTACTATCATTGCTTCGGTTGCCAGGCAAATGGTAATGCCATTCGTTTTCTTATGGATATTGATAATCGAAACTTTATCGATGTCATGAAAGAGCTTTCTAGCCAAGCTGGAATCGAACTCCCTAAAGATAATCAAGACAATAAAAAACTTTCTTATAAACGCGAAACTGTAAAACCACAAGTTAAGCCTCAAGCCCAAACGCAAGAGGATAAAAATGCAGCGTCAAAAACACAGGAACAAAATACAGAAGCCGCTCCTTCTTTTGAGATTGATCCTTTTGAAGCGTTTAGCCAGTATCCAGACCCCGAACATTTTGATCCGACACAATTTGATCAAACCGGATTTGTACAACCACCTCAAGACGGGAATCTTTACGACCTGCTCGAAAATATTGCACAGTTTTATGAACGCCAGTTACCACATAGTAAAGTTGCACAGAACTACTTCAGACATCGCGGTTTAAGCACCGAGACGATTCAATATTGGCGTTTAGGTTATGCACCTGAAGATTGGCAACATTTAGAAAAAGCATTTCCTCAAGATATTGAAGGTCTAAAATTACTTGGACTGATTCGTACCAGTGATAGTGGGCGTGACTTTGACTTACTTCGTGATCGAGTAATATTTCCTATCCGAGACAGTAAAGGTCGAGTCGTTGGTTTTGGTGGTCGTGCGTTAAATGACGAAATCAAACCCAAATATATTAACTCTCCTGACTCTGAAGTCTTTCATAAAAATCAACTGCTGTATGGATTATATGAAGGACGTAAAGATCGTGCCCAAAACTGGCTCATGGTTGAAGGCTATATGGATGTTATTGCTTTACAGCAAAATGGAATCTCTGGAGCAACAGCAACACTGGGTACGGCGAGTAATGCAGACCATTTAAGCATTTTATTTAAACAGAACAATCAAATTACGATCGCCTTTGATGGTGATGCCGCAGGTCAAAAGGCTGCTCGACGAACTTTAGAAATTGCTTTGCCTTTATTGAATGATGGGCGTGAACTTAAATTTTTTGTGCTTCCTAAAGAACATGATCCTGATTCTTTGATTCGTAAAGAAGGCTTAGAGACTTTTCAACGGATCTGGCAACAGTCACCGCTATTATCAGACTTTGTCTTTGCACTATTAAGTCAAAATTATGATGTCACCACCCCTGAAGGAAAAAGTCAGGTCATGGCAGAACTGAATCAATTGACTGAATTATTGCCTAAACAAGGTTCATATCGTTATCTGTTAAGACAGTTTTTTAAAGAAAAATTAGGCTTCAATCGTAAATGGCAACCGCAAGTCAGCTTGGATGCATCACTCTCATTTAATATTCGCACCAAAGACGAAGACTTTGCAGTGGCGATTTTAATGCAACATCCATTTTTATATATTCACTTTGAAGTGTTACGTGCATTTATTCAACCAGATGAATTGTTAGCAAAAGTGCTCGCTGTATTTGATCGTATTTTTGATGATTTACCCGATGATCAAGAACTAGCGACCTATTATATTTTAGGTGCTTGCAGTGCATACCACTTAGAGTTGTCTGAAATTATGCAACGAACCAATATCCAAGCTTTAACCGAAGCTCCAGAAATGGCGGATAAATTGGCATCGGACTACTCTCTGGCATTACAAGAAAAGTATTTAAAGCAAAAACTTAAAGCACCAGCCTCATTAAGTGAATCTCGTAATTTACGCAAACAACTCAATGAATTAACCAAGCAAATTAGTTTAAAGTTAGTTCATAGTTAATGTTTTATAAACTCTTCATTGATCATATCAATTATTTTGTAATACAAAAAATTCATGTGACTGTTCGCCTCTTCCATTGAGGAATCATAAGGTTTATAAACATTTAGATATATACGTTCTTGAAAGTTTTCATCACTAAAAAACTTATTTGTTGAATACAGGGAATTTGTTTGTGAATTTAAACTTTCAATCATAAGCGCATCCCATATTCGTGCTGAATAGTCTAAATAAAAACAGTACAGTTTAGGTTTTTGAAGATCCTTATAACATTCATCGACAGAATCAATAACCTCCAAAATTCCTCCCTGAGTATAGATGTTATGTAGATCATGGATTGCTTGTTTCAATAGCATGTCATTATCTTTTACAGGCTTTGCGAAACATTCAATTGAGATCAGTAATAATATGAATAAATATAAAGTTTTAAGCATTTTAATTTCTGTATTCTAATTTGATAACACGAGTATATATGAACAATATTTGTTGAAGCAAAAAGCTTCACTACATTACTTTCTTAAATCATTATTTTGCTTTAGGTTTTCGTTCTTGCTCAAAAATATCCTGAATATTTTCTTTCATCCATTCAAAATGTGATGGATCTTCATCCTGAGCTGCTTGACGCAGTAGAATTGAGGCAGGATGTAACAGTTTTTGGGTTAAGCGGTGGGCAAAATCTTCTAATACATGTTGGGTATCTTCACCTGCTTGAATACGCTCTATTGCATGTGCAAGCTCTGCTTGACGTTGCTCTTCGCCATGCTCGCGGAATTGCTGAATCGTACTGCCAGCATCTTTGACTTTCTGGTGTGTAACCAGTTGAGTGACCAGTTGATTGACCATCACCTCTGCTTCAACCGCAGCTTGGCGACGCTGAGCGAGATTTTCATCAATCACACTCTGTAAGTCATCTACACCATACAAATACACACCATCCAAACTTTCAACTTTCGGATCTATATCACGAGGAACAGCTAAATCGACCATAAGCATCTGTTGATAACGTCGTTTTTTTAATGCCGCTTTTACATCTGTATAAGCGATCACTTGATGTAAGCTTCCAGTACAACTTGAAATCACATCGGCACGATAAAGTTGTGTTGCAAGTTCATCAAAAGCAATAATTTCTACTTCGACACGATGGGCAATTTCTTGTGCTAACTTTTCTGCACGTTCACGACTTCGATTACAAATGAGAATTTTTGCCACACCCATTTCAGCCAAGTGTTT
The DNA here is from genome assembly GCF_000368925.1 of Acinetobacter bereziniae LMG 1003 = CIP 70.12. Lineage (GTDB taxonomy): Bacteria > Pseudomonadota > Gammaproteobacteria > Pseudomonadales > Moraxellaceae > Acinetobacter > Acinetobacter bereziniae. Next base: position 1,170,229 of record NZ_KB849755.1, read on the forward strand.
AGCCACCAAACTATTCATTTCACCTGCAGCAACCACCATCACTGTCAGTTTTTCAGGTTTGCTAAATACCTGTAAAGCAAGCTGTGCAACGGCATAACCCATCGATACGGCATGACTTCCCACAGCAGTTTCAGAGCGCACACGTTTTGCTGCATAAAAAGCATATTCAAAAATTTGATTGAGATTTTGTGAAACGATTTCTGCATTTTTAGCAATCGATAATGCGGATTTGACCTGCCCAAGAATCTGAGGCTCACCCAACATAAGAGAATCTAAGCCACTTGCAACACGCATCAAATGTGAAACAGCATCTGTATTTTCATAACGATATACATGATTTGACAATTGCTTTACATCAATACCATTGGTTTGGGCGAGCCAATTTAATACCATATCGGCATTTTCAGCCATGGCGTAGACTTCAGTGCGGTTACATGTTGAGACCACCACCATATCATTCAAATTTTGGCAGTGGCTTTGCTCCGTCAGCAAATCTTTTAATCGTTCTGGATTAAAAGCGATCTGCTCACGAAGCTCAACAGAGGCAGTTTGATGGTTGACACCCAATGCAAAGAAAGACATATCAGATCATCATTTCGCTAAATTTATGCTATTGTGCAATAACGGTGTCATAAAAAGCATACTTGGATTCGGAAAACTTGCGTCAAATAAACAACCGCTTAAGCGGCATGACAATTAAGCAATATTCTACCACATTCTTACTGGTTGGTAGCATGGCTTCTAGTGCTCATATTAGAGCATCTGGAGAATTTTATCATGCAAAATATAATACAAATGCATTAAAACAAAGCATCATTGCTGAATTTTCACTGGCATATAATGATACAGCAACTGCTTTGCACAATTATACGGTGTTGGCAATTCGCAGTAATTCCACCACCATTAAACAACGTGCGCTCAATGTAGCTATTGAGCAAAATGATTTAAAAGCAGCATTAGATATTGCAACACATTGGGTTGTACAAGAACCTGAAGATGTTCCTGCAAAATTTTATTTGGCACATATTGCACTCAAATCACATGAGTATGAACTGGCTGCTGAAACGCTCGACAGTATTCTTACAATCGATCCAAACGCGGATTTAGAAAAAATTCTAGAAGGAATTGCCCCTGAGTCTGAAGTTGACCGTCAAAATCTACTCAGCACACTCAGAGCAAGCAAAGAAAAAAATAACCCTTCCGTGTTAATCTTAATTGCTGGCTTAGAAGCGCAAAGTGACGAGATTGAACAAGCCCTTAAAACAGTCAATAAGGCATTGAAAAAACGCCCGAAAGTGACTGGTTTTATTCTTATGAAAGCCAATCTACTTGAGGCATTAGGCGATCAGGAAGAAACCTTAAAATGGTATAATCGTAGTAGTCGCAAAAATAAATATAACTATGACATTCGGTTGGCAGAAGTTAAATATCTGATTAAAACCCATCAATCTGAACTGGCATTAGATAAATTAGAAACCATAATTCAAACCTGGCCAGATGCTGAAGAAGCTTTGTTTATTGCAGGTTTAACAGCAATTGATTTAAAAAAATTTGATCAAGCTGAACAGTATTTGGTGGAATTACGTTATTCCTCTCGCTATCAAAACGAAGCTTATTTTTATTTAGCAGTCAATGCCGAGCGTAAGCAAAATGATGAAACGGCAAAAGCCTATTATCGTTTAGTAGATGGAAATTTATATACGGTTTCACGTCGTAATCTCGTCTCGATTTTTGAGAGACAAAATAAAATGAATGATGCTCTGCGCTTTTTAACTCAGGAACGTGTAAATTATCCGCAACATGCAAGTTTCTTATATCAAGCGCAAGCTGAAATTTTAAAACGTATGGGCAATAAAAAAGCAGCTTTAAGTTTGCTTAATGAAGCTGTCAAGAATCTGCCCGACGACCCCGAAATTTTATACTCTGAAATTTTATTGCTAGACCCTTTTGAAAATCGCGATATTCTGGACAAAGCACTTAAACAGCTATTGAATTTAGAACCCAATAATCCAGCTTATCTAAATGCTTATGCTTATACGTTGGCTTTGCAAAATCGACGTCTAGACGAAGCACGTCGCTATGCTGAACATGCTTTAGAATATGCACCCGATCAAGCATCTATTTTAGATACTCTGGGCTATATTACCTTTTTGCAGAATGATTTTGATGCAGCCTCTAATATTCTCTCTAAGGCTTATAGTTTGAGTCATAGTATTAATATTGGGATTCGTTATGCAAAGTCTTTGTATATGCAAGGTGCATTGCCACAATTTAATGAAGTGTTACAACAACTCAAACAAAATCATCCAAATGATCCTCAATTAAATCAATTAGATTCACTAATATTACCGCAACATATTAAAAAGAGTTAATCGCCTATATGCGTCACATTCAGCAGATCATCTTCGCCCTTACTGCAACAGCAACACTTGTTTTTACTGGGTGTCAGCAAGTCGTTAAGCCTGTCCCAACCACACCAACACAGGTACCTACAGATGGTTCAACTCAAAAGCCATCAAATCAATTCAATTTAGAGGGAAAAATTGGGGTAAAAACCCCAAAACAATCTGGCAGTGCTTTCTATACATGGTCGCAAAATCAACAAGATTTCAATATTCAGCTCAATGGTATCTTAGGTATTGGTAAAACCATTATTGAAGGAAAATCAGGTGAAGTGACTTTAAACAGTTCTAAGACTGGGTTAATTTCAGCTGAAAGCCCAGAAGAACTTCTTGAAAAAGCCACCGGTTGGGTCGCTCCCATCACGCATATTGTTGACTGGGTACAGGGCTATCCTGCCACTGAAAATGCACAAGTTGCACATGACTCAGCACAACGTATTACTCAAATTGTTGAAGATGGTTGGACAGTAGATTTTAGTTATAATCATCAGGCGACTTTACCCAACAAACTAATTTTAAAGCAACAACTTGAATCAGGTCAGGAAAACCGTATTACAATGGTGATTCAAAACCGTTAAATCTCAACATCAGGCAATCAAATCTATGCTTCGTGTTCCCTCACCTGCAAAATTGAATCTGTTTTTGCATATTACTGGTCGCCGTGAAAACGGTTATCACGAGTTGCAAAGTATTTTTCAGCTCATTGATTTATATGACTGGCTAGAATTTAGCCAAAGAGATTCCGATCAAATCGTGATTGAGGGATTGGAGAATGTCGATCTGCAACACAATCTGATCTACAAAGCTACACAAATGCTGCTTCCTTATGCGAAACACGCAAGTGGCTTAAGTATTCGTATTGAAAAAAATATTCCAATGGGTGCTGGCTTAGGTGGTGGCTCATCAAATGCGGCAACTACATTGATCGTGGTCAATCAATTGTGGCAATGTGGGTTAAATACTGAACAACTGGCAGCATTTGGCGTTAAATTGGGTGCAGATGTTCCTATCTTTGTGCATGGTCGTAATGCTTGGGCAGAAGGTATTGGTGAACACTTAACATTCATAGACTTAGATCAAAAACAATACATTGTGTTAAAACCTGATTGTTTTATCAGCACTCAACGACTTTTTTCGCAAAAAACATTGACAAGAGATACGAAGCCTACTAAATTTTGCGCCTATCAGCTAAAGCCATCTGATTTCAGAAATAGCTTTGAGCCATTGGCAAGAAGTTTATACCCTGAGGTTGATGAAGCAATGCAGTATTTAGATCAGTTCGGTACAGCAAAGCTTACAGGTACAGGTGCTTGTGTTTTTGTTGAAGTCACTGAACAAATGAAGATTGATGATATTTTAAATCATTCACCCTGCAAAGCCTTTTTGGTCAACAGTTTGAATGAATCACCACTCACTCATTTTAAAGTGTAATGATAGGGGCGTCGCCAAGTGGTAAGGCACCGGGTTTTGATCTCGGCATCCGTTGGTTCGAATCCAGCCGCCCCTGCCATCATTTTTCACCTGTAGATCGTTGTATTTTAGGGGCGTCGCCAAGTGGTAAGGCACCGGGTTTTGATCTCGGCATCCGTTGGTTCGAATCCAGCCGCCCCTGCCATTTTCTCAAAAAAGACAGAACATGGTATTTGCATTTAATGTTGATTTACCTTGACAGAAACATGCAAAAACACTAAAATTCTGCCGCATTAGGGGCGTCGCCAAGTGGTAAGGCACCGGGTTTTGATCTCGGCATCCGTTGGTTCGAATCCAGCCGCCCCTGCCATCTAATTTCAAATCTGCCAACCGCCAAGGGTGCTTCATGCCCAATCTTGTCGTTTTTAGTGGAACTGCGCATCCACAATTCGCCCAAAAAGTCGTTAGCCATCTGCACATTCCTCTTGGAGCTGCTGCTGTAGGTAAATTTTCTGATGGTGAAATCACTGTCGAAATTACTGAAAATGTGCGTGGTAAAGACGTATTTATCGTACAGCCCACTTGTGCCCCTACCAATGATAACCTTATGGAAATCCTGGTAATGGCTGATGCATTGCGTCGTGCAAGTGCTGGTCGTATTACTGCTGTAATTCCTTACTTTGGTTATGCTCGTCAAGACCGTCGTCCACGTTCAACTCGTGTTCCAATTACAGCAAAAGTTGTCGCAGATATGCTGACGACTGTTGGTATTGACCGTGTTGTCATGATCGATTTGCATGCTGACCAAATCCAAGGCTTCTTCGATATTCCTGTAGATAACATCTACGGTACACCTGCTTTACTTGCTGACTTGCGTCAACAACAGCATCACAACCTGATGGTGGTTTCACCTGACGTTGGTGGTGTTGTGCGTGCACGTGCTGTTGCAAAGCAAATGGGTGATATTGATCTTGCAATCATCGATAAACGTCGTCAAAAAGCAAATGAATCACAAGTGATGCATTTGATTGGTGATGTACGTGATCGTGACTGTGTAATCGTGGATGACATGGTGGATACAGCTGGTACATTGTGTAAAGCTGCCGATGCATTAAAAACTTTTGGTGCACGTAAAGTGGTTGCTTATGCAACACACCCTGTACTTTCAGGTAAAGCACTTGAAAATTTAAGCAAATCTGTGATTGATGAATTGGTTGTTACTGACACAATTCCACTTTCAGAAGAAGCATTAAAACTTGGTAAGATTCGCCAAGTTTCAGTAGCAAGTATGGTTGCTGAAACAATTCGTCGTATTAACAACGAAGAATCTATTAGCGCAATGTTTGATTCTTATCTATAATAGCGCAAAATTTTCAAAGCCCTGCCCTTAGGTGGGGCTTTCTATCACTGGACTGGTCGAAAGTTCAGTCAATTAAACTCAATGAGGAAATGTCATCATGGCAAACTTCGTATTAAATGCAGTAGCACGTGAAGAAGCAGTTCAAGGGAAAGGTTCGAGCCGCCGCCTTCGTCTTCAAAACAAAGTTCCAGCAATCATCTACGGTGGTGCTGCTGAACCTGTAGCAGTAACTTTAGAACTTCGTGAGCTTGTTAAAGTTTTAGAAAACAATGCTTTCTTTGAAGAAGTTGTTGAAATCAACATCGATGGTAAAGTTGAAAGCGTTAAAATCCAAGCGTTACAACGTCACCCATCTAAAAACACTCCTATGCACGCTGACTTCAAACGCGCATAAGTGTTTAATGGTGTAAATGAGTGAGTAAACTTTCACTGATTGTTGGTTTGGGTAATCCAGGTTCTGAATATGCCCAAACCCGCCATAATGCAGGCTTCTGGTTTGTTGAACGCCTTGCAGAGCAATATGGCATAACTTTAAAAACTGATTCAAAATACAAAGGAATCAGTGGTCGCGGCAATATAGAAGGACAAGATGTTCGTCTGTTACTGCCAACAACATTTATGAACCTTTCTGGTCAAAGCGTTGTTCCTTTCGCAAAATTCTATCAAATTAAACCAGAAGAAATTCTCATCGCCCACGACGAACTGGATATGGATCCAGGTGTAATTCGTTTAAAAACTGGCGGCGGACATGGTGGTCACAATGGTCTACGTGACATTGTTCCACATATCGGTTCTAATTTTCATCGTCTTCGTATAGGTATTGGTCATCCTGGCGCAAAAGAAAAAGTATCAGGACATGTACTTGGCAAAGCACCAAGTAGTGAACAAACACTGATGGACGATGCTATACATCATGCTTTAGCGAGAACGAAATTATTGGTCAATGGTGAGATTCAGCAAGCAATGAATCAAATCAATGCTTATAAACCATAATTCAAAGCTCAATTTTTACATTCTTTGTTCAACAATTTTTCTTGCTATGATTCATTTTTAAGAGCAAAATGCGCTTTCAAATGTATCCCCCCTATTGAAAATTGTTGATCCATCGCAAGATAACAATCGTAAGGGCAACTCTGGAGACGCGCATTATGCTATCTCGTTTATTAAAAGCAAAAATCCATCGTTGTGTTGTAACACAAGCAGAACTACATTATGAAGGCTCTTGTGCAATCGACGGTATTCTCTTGGATTTGGCTGGTATTCGTGAATATGAAGAAATTCATATGTGGAACGTGACCAATGGTAAACGTTTTACAACTTATGCGATTCGTGGTGAAGAAGGCTCAGGCATTATTTCTGTCAATGGTGGTGCTGCACTTCAAGCTGATGTGGGTGATTTAATGATTATTGCAACCTTTGGTGACTTTACCAACGCTGAAGCAGATGCGCATAAACCTCGCCTTGTTTATGCAAACCCAGATAATACGGTGAATCACACAGCAAACTGTATTCCTGTTCAAGTTGCTTAAGCAACAACAGAGCATTAAGAACCCGCACAATAATGCGGGTTTTTTGTTATCCAACCAACTTATAACGCTTTATTTGCTGGACTAAATCCATCTCGCCAATGTTGTTTATTTTCGCAGTCCAAATCTTGTAACTGCGCTCCTCTTAGAGATGCAAGGATTGTATTACCCTGTTGATCAACTTTAAATTCTGCATACTGCGCAGCTTGATAACATTTCCCTAAACCTTCAGCGAACAAGAAACTTTTTGATGCTGGATATAATGATGTATATCGATTATCTGGGTTTTTTAATATTAACCGAGTAGTTTTTACATTTTTCGGCGGATCAAAATAAGTATGAATCACTCGACGCTGTTGATCTAATTCTACAAAGGTCAAAACCGAAGAGTTATTTTTTATACGTTCATCATAATAATGCCCTGAAAACACCTGACCGACTGTCTCAGTAGTTTCATTAGTAGGTTTTGTAGGATGAAGTCTTATGTCCTGAGGCACTAAATAAAGCTGATAGCGAAGTGCCATGTAATCCCCTTGAATAAAGGAACGTGGATCTACAGGCTGTAAACGAACATAGACACTCTGACTATTCTTCAAATGCTGTTCATTCTTAAAAATAATTACTAGAAAGAGAACTATGCTCATTAAAGCAAGACAAAGAGGAATGATTTTTTTCATGTATTTTCCCTCTCTACTGATTGGAACTTATGTAACACCCAAGTCAATGCCAACAACAATAATCCTGAGCTAAAAATACTTAGACTTTTAATCAGGAAGCTGACATTTAAAGCGTAGTAAATAAACCATAAGGTCAAAGCCAAAGTGACCAAAGCTAATCCGTAGACGATCTTATCGTGCTGTGACAATGCCCATGAAAGTATCGCCATACAGATAAAAATTTCAAAATAACCATAAAATATCAATACTGCAGCAAAAGCCAACAATATGACTTGGGCAACCACGCTAAATTGATTGCGAATCCGCAACATCATAAACAAAGCCAACCATAAAATAGGTAAGCCCAAATTCAGAATAGGAAGATATTTGATTTTTTCTAATTCATATTGCCCAAATAGTGAATAGAAGCCTAAAGATGACAGAATAATCAGTAAATTAGCCAAAGCTAAACTTCGTTGGTATTGACTATGTTGAACACGCTGCACCCAAATCATTGCCAAATAAAACCCATAACTCAATAAGGTCAAATATGAAAAATTTTCAATGAAACGATGTACGCCAAATAGCGTGCTTAAATCCCAGATCAGTGCAATACCAGATAAGTACAAAACAAAAATTTGAATAAAAATAAAAAACCAATGGCTACGAATAAAATAACTGAGAGACAGCATAACCAGCTGAATAAAGAAAATAGGAAAGAATTGATCTGTTAATTCAAAGCTATGGAAAATTACAGCATTTTGCCCTGCAATCCATATACAATATGCAAACTGTCTTAAAAATAAAGCGTGTTTATTTTTTAAAATAAAGGCAGCCAGCACCACAAAAACGGCTCCCATAATTAAGGAAAAATTACCCCAAAAAGTCAGCATCAATGATGCTAATACAATACCTGCAATCCATGCGCCTACAGCGATCGGAATGTTATTAAATCTGTTTTGAGGAATAAACTTAATTAATAAAACAGTAATCAGTGCAAACCATGCAAAAACCAGTAATGCGATTAAAAATAAACCGAGCACCTCTGATTCTCGAAAAAAGCCATTCATCCACTTGAAAATCACCAGTGTAAAAGTAATCCCCAAACCAACGGCTGAAAGTACACTACACAGTTGATCTTTTTTTCGATAAAAATAAATAAATGCGACAGAAAGCAGAAAAAAAGACGAAATCAAATAGGCGATTTTGACGTTTAATAAGGTAAAAATCATAGCTGTGGCATATGCTAACTCACCATCACCATATAAAAATAAACCCATATGCCAAATCGAAAGAATGCTAAACCCTAAGATAAAGAGATAACGTAATTTTTGATAATAACGAAGACAAAAATAAAACTGAAATAATAAAAGAAGATTTAAACTAAAAATGAATGTGACAGGATATTCATCAGCCCAAAATGTTTGTTTAAAAAACAAAAATAAAGTGAGTTGGCTAGTGATACATAGTAAGGTAAAAATACCAATATTGTGACGATATAACCAAGGAAGCAATAAAATAGACCAGATCAAAAACAGTAAATAACTGTCCGCTCCCGTTTGGTAAATTTGACCGATGACCGCCAAACTTAAACCGATCATTAAGCCACTAATCGTATGTAAACATTGCACTAAATAATCATGTCGAACAAAGAACAGACTTGAGCATGCACTCAACAATAATAAGACTTGCGGAATTGCCAACTGCAAAGCTTGTGGCAACATAAACCAATTCGCTGCGGTTAAATACAAAATACTGACAGCAATGAGCGTAAATCCCAAAACCTGCAAATGTTGAACGAAATGATCATTCCGCCATGAATATATATCTTGCTGTATATTCATCAATGCACTCCCCCCTACTTATTGTTTGTTGTTTATGAATATCACTATGAAGATAGATACTGTTGAATAATGTATAAATTTGATTATTTTCTATAGCAAATATTGTTCTAACCATAGTACTCATCATTCTAAAAAAAGCATCCATTCCAAGAAAAACTGGCTATAATGACTTTACATCGCTTCAGGGCGGGGTGTAATTCCCCACCGGTGGTAAATTGGACTGATTTTTAATCATAAACCAAAAGCCCACGAGCCTATCACTTGAAATCAGTGATTCGCAGATTTGGTGAAATACCAAAGCCGACGGTATAGTCCGGATGAAAGAAGACGACGTCACAGCTTAAAAATTTCAATATTCGTTATTGGAAAAGGTTTTGTAACGCCACTATTTCACATGTCCTGAAATGTTCAACCGTATTTTCACTTTTACGAGAGCGTTTCAATGTCTAGTTTAATTCAACCTGAAATTTTCTTTTCTGCATTATCTCCAGCAGAACAACGTATCCAGCAAGCTTTAGAAGATATGCGCCAAGGCAAACCTGTTTTGGTCATGGACGATTTTGATCGTGAAAACGAAGCTGATCTAATTGTTGCTGCGGAAACACTCAATGTTGAAACCATGGCGCGTATGATTCGTGATGGTTCTGGTATTGTCTGTTTGACACTTACCGATGAACTCGCTGACCATCTTGAATTACCACCTATGGTACAAGACAATTCGAGTCAATTTAAAACAGCATTTACCGTGACCATTGAAGCTGCCCAAGGGGTTACAACAGGCGTTTCAGCAAAAGATCGTACCACTACGATTCATGCTGCTATTAAAACTGGTGCTGTAGCAAGTGACTTAAACCGTCCTGGTCATGTTTTCCCATTACGTGGTCGTGCTGGTGGCGTATTAACACGTCGTGGTCATACAGAGGGTTCAATTGATTTGGCTCGTATGGCAGGTTTAAAACCAGCGGGTGTGCTTTGTGAAATCACCAATCCTGATGGAACAATGGCAGCTGGTATTCAAGTGCTTGCTTATGCGCAGACACACCATTTAACCGTCATTACCATCGAAGAATTGGTGCAGTACCGCCTCAAACACAATATTTAAAAATCTACTCCATAATTTAGATTGTGGTGCTTCATAATAAAATCCCAATTCAAATGGTTGAATTGGGATTTTTTGTCGCTTTAATTTATTTTTAAAATATGTATTTTTGTTAAGATCTAAACATCTTCCAAATGCAAAATACTCTGTCGAATACCATCTGCGCGTAACCATGCAAAATCATAACTTGCTGTTGCCAAAGCCAAAACACGACGCTCAAACTCATCCCATAAAGGTTTCACTTGTTTCGATTGAATCCCCAAACCACTTTCTTCTGCCAAATGCTTATTTTTTTCACAAAGTTTTAAGGCATGATAAAGCTTGCGACCTTTTGATGCCGAATCCAGTACACGAATACGTTTGCCTTGAATAAAGCCTTCTATATGTCTTAAATCTGCAAGTGGAAGCATTGGAACCAAAATTTGATCTAACTGCGCATCTAAGCGCTTCCAAACCGCCAAACGTTGATCTGAATTATAAGTGTTCCATTGAATGACTTCGTGATTAAAACGGCGACAGCCGCGACACACAGAATCACCAAATACCGTTGAGCAACGACCAGCGCACGGTGTTAAAGTTGGTATTCGACGCTCATTACTCAAAATAGACTCCTTACATCCACAAAACCACACAGATTTTTAGCATAAAACATCATTTCGCAATACTATATATTGTATATAAATTATTTTAAAGCACTAGATTTAGTATAAAAAACCATATTTTTCTCATGGAATAAAAAAGCACTACAAACACTAGGGTTTTCTCGCATATTCTTGCAAATCACGTTAAAATAGCCGCCTTTAATTTTGTCCTATTTTATATTTGGAGTACTCCATGAACGCAACTGTAGAACAGCTTGCACCTGTAGAACAGCAAGCGACCTCTGGTTGGGTTGTTGCCGCACTTTATCAATTCAAAGAAGTTCAAGATCCTGCTGATCTTCAACAACGTCTCTTAGACTTGGTAAAAACAATCAACCTTTGTGGTACTCTTATTGTAGCGAATGAAGGAATCAACGGAACAGTTGCAGGTGATCGCCAAGCAATTGATACGATTCATCAATTCTTGTTAGATCAAGGCTTCAGCACAATGGAATACAAAGAATCTCATAGTGCCGAAAAACCGTTCCGAAAAATGAAAATTAAACTTAAAAAAGAAATTGTAACACTCGGCGTTGAAGTCAAACCACGTGATCTGGTAGGTCACTATTTAGACCCTAAAGAATGGAACGAATTGATTGCCCGTGATGACGTCATTTTAATTGATACACGCAATGATTACGAGTACAAAGCAGGTACATTCAAAGGTGCCATAGATCCAAAGACAGAGACTTTCCGAGAGTTTCCAGACTATGTAAAAAAAGAGTTAGAACAGCATAAAGACAAAAAAATTGCGATGTTCTGTACAGGTGGTATTCGTTGTGAAAAATCGACTTCTTTACTTTTACAAGAAGGTTTTAACGAGGTATATCATCTTAAAGGCGGTATTTTAAAATATCTTGAAGAAACCCCTGCTGATGAAAGCATGTGGGAAGGTGAATGCTTCGTATTTGATGGACGTACTGCGGTCACACATGGCATGCAAGAAGGTGAAAATATTAAATGTCACGCTTGCGGTTGGCCATTGATTCCAGAAGAAGCTGCTCTTCCAAGTTATGAACATGGTGTTTCTTGTAAATATTGCATTGATAAAACAACCGAGCAACAAAAAGAAGGTTTCCGTATGCGCCAATCTCAAATTGTTGCGGCAAAGCGCAAACGCCTTTAATTCTACAGATCTGATAAAAAGCCGTAGTTCATCCACTACGGCTTTTTATTGTAATACCCATTGCATGCTCAATATCAGATTCAAAATTTATAAAACAAAGAATTTTTCTAAAGTGTTTAGTCATTCAATCAAAACGTTTAAAGCACAACAAATCCCTACTATATTTTCTAAAATGTACACAATACTATGTTGATAACTGCCTATTTTTATATACAAAATGACTGATTGGATTATTGCGATCATGGAGCAATTGGGTTACTTCGGTATTGCTCTGCTCATGTTTTTAGACAATGTTTTCCCCCCTATTCCCTCTGAAATTATTATGCCATCTGCAGGCTTTACCGCATCTCAAGGACAATTGCTGTTATCGGGTGTAATTATTGCAGGAAGTATAGGCTCACTTGTTGCAGCAGCATTGTTGTACTGGGTTGGGCGTAAGATTCCCAACCAAAAAATTTTTGAATGGGTAGATCGCTACGGAAAATATCTTTTTATCAAAACAGAAGATGTTAAAAAAGCTTTAGATTGGTTTGAGAAATATGGTCACAATGTGGTCTTTTTTGGGCGAATGATTCCAGCTGTACGCTCTTTGATTAGTATTCCAGCAGGAATGAGTCATATGCCCTTTTGGAAATTTATGCTGTATAGCAGCTTAGGAACAGTAATCTGGACCAGCTTTCTTGCCGCAGTCGGCTATTACTTTGGAAACAATACTGCCTTAATGCAAAAAATTTTCAGTCAAGTGAGCTATGTCATTATTTTCATCGTCTTTATTTTCATTGCTTATTGGGTATATCGAAAATTCAAAAAAGCCAAGTCAATGTAATCAAAAACATCCCCCTGAAAATTTTAAAGCTGAAAGCTGATGGATAGGTCATCACGAAGCTGATCCCCGTCCATTTAATTACATGAGACCATCGAGTTTTCTATTTTGAAAATATACAACAGCTACTAAAAATAAAACTCATCCCCCCTTTTATTCATTATCGAATGTCATAAAACAGTCGAATTCAAAGTTAAAATAAAATTTCTATATTTCCTGCTAAAATTTTTCCCACTTCACTTTGTCTCATCATATTTATGCATATGATTTACTCATTTGATCTCAAGATTTATAGCAACAACAAAGATAAATTTCGCAATTGGTAAATAAACTTGAAGAATTTCAACCACTCTTAAATATATTCCAAAAACTCATGTATACCCAAAAATTATTCTCGATTTATTTTATATCAAATATATGAAAAATATACACAATAATTTATTTTTCAAAAAAGGAATGCATGAGTGAATGAAATGATTGCTGTCATCTTAATCACTTGTTTGGCTGTCATTAGCCCAGGTGCTGACTTTGCCATTGTGACCCGTAATAGTTATCTATATGGTCGTCAAATTGGACTCAGTACAGCATTGGGAATTGCAGGCGGTGTGTGGATACATGTGGCTTATAGTCTGCTTGGACTCGGTTTTTTAAAAAACCATATGCCTTATCTCCTACAAACGATTCAATATGTTGGCGCAGCTTATTTGATTTACTTGGGATACAAAACGTTCACCCAAAACAAAGTACAGTTAAATGAAAATGGTGTGGGTATCACTGCTTGGCAAGCATTTCGACATGGTTTTTTAACCAATAGTCTGAACCCCAAAACAACCCTATTTGTCGTCAGTTTATTTGCGCAATTGATTACTACAGCTGGGAATTCCACACTAAAATTAGTGTCATACGGCGCTTTCATTTCAATCAGCCATTTTATTTGGTTCGCACTCATTGCACTATTTTGTGCACATCCCACAATCCGCAATAAAATTTTAGACAATGAAATTATCATCAATCGAATTATTGGGGTTTTACTGTTTATTTTAGGGTGCAGCTTACTTTTCGCGAAGTTCTAAATTTCGAAATATCATGCTGTTATTTTTAATCTTTGAGGAAATTGGTAAATTTTAAATTCCTTAAAGCTTATTTGTGTGTGAACAATAGAGCTCTTTTATACATCAGAAAACGATCATATTGAACGAATCAAATGGATACTGAAAGTGCCTTCTTTCCTTCAACAAAAGGCAAAGCTGAGGGGATTTTTGTCGATTTATAGTTTATAAAGAACTTATGAAAGAAGCCCGATTGAATTTGGGTTGAGTTCAACCTGTTTCATTTGCAAGATTGATTATGTAATAAATCTCATTTAAAATTTTTGAGTGCAAATTTTAATCACTTACAACCCCATGCACATATATCACTAAATGAAGAATATAACAGGTACTTAATATATGAATAACTTACTGACACTCAATGACATGCTTACCCCAAAAATTGTCACTGTTTTATATTGGCTCGGATTAATCGGTGTCGTGATTGCTGCTTTAACCACATTGTTTGGGTTTGGTTATGGCGCATACTCAGGATTCTTTAGTCGCTTGTTCTCTGCCATATTGATTATTGTGTTTGGTGGCTTGGCTGTTCGAGTTTACTCAGAACTGCTGATTGTGATTTTCAAAATTCATGAAAATTTAAAGAAAATTGCAGATCGCCAACCTTAATATCAAAATAGGATGTAAATAAGAAAATATTATTCAGATTTATATTATCAAGATCAAGCCTCTTGGTATTGGTGTTGTTATCGCAGATAGCAAAACAAAAAAAAGCCTGCTTTCACTGGAGAAAGCAGGCTTTTTATCTGAGTCGATTAGTTTGGTGTATGGTACATCAAGTAAATTTCATTCAGATTTTCAGGAATTTCTTCGGCGATCTCATCCATCAATTGACCATTACGGCGGAATGATTCCATTTGAGGATCTTCATCATCTACACCACTAAACACCATCATTGGCAGTGTTAGATCTACAATTTGCTCTTCATATTCTGGTGCAAACCAAGCATCTTCATTCAGGAACATTGCGTCTACGAAACCAACACTCCAATCTCCTAAACTAGACTCTACGTCTGCTTCTTCAATTTCAAAAGGAAACTCAATTCCTTCTTCGTTGGCTAAGTTCTGACGAATCGCTTCAAGCCATGCTTTGATTTGTGCAATAATTTCAGCAGGAACTTTCTTTTGATTGTTATCAAACAACTCATCTAGCCATTGATCAAAACGAGGACCAACTGCAGTTGCACATAAGAAACCATGAGTCGCTGCGAAATCTAGACCAAATTCATTTTGGTCACCATCTAGATAATCGCTCAGTAGGTCTAAATCTAAAGCACTCATTTTGTTTCCAATAAACTTTGATCAGCTTTAAGCATAGCATTTTCCAAGGCTATGCCCAATGAATTTTTAATCTTCATCATCAAAATCATCGTCGTCATCAATGTCATAATCAAAATCTTTTAAATCTTTCTCTAAACGACGCTGTGCAAGTAAATCATCGATCAAACGTCGCTTTTCTAAAGATTCTTTGGCGCTAATTTTGCTTGATGACTCATCAAAACTAACATCATCATCACCGTAGTTATCATCTAGTTCAAAATCTGTAGAAGACACTAAAACTACCTCATAGAGACCTTTGCACGAAACAGCCCCTTTGCTCGAGGCATACCACCAAACCGAAAAAAAACAAAGAATGGCAATGAAATAAGCAAAACAATGGCTAAATCATGGATAAAATCTCCAAATGGTTGTTAAATTTGTGTCTATTGGCTGAGCTTACTAACCAACAGGCACAATAACCCTAGGCGAGTCCGTATTTTCGTTTCAAGCTTAGGGCAGTTTTTAAATTATGCACCATGCTTGCAAGCAAAGTGCTGGTATGAAATTGCATTAACCCTAAATGACGAGCTTTGCTCATCCCATAATGCAGTTTAAAATGTCCAAAGACCCGCTCAACGGTGTTTCTAGTTTGGCTCTTTTGGGTATTATTGCGTTTTTGCTGTTCGGTTAAGGGTGTATTGCGCCATGCTCTATCATGAATATGATTTTTTATCGGTGGTTCATGCTCGGCAAGGTAGTCATCATGGGCTTGGCTTTTATACGCACTGTCAGCATACACGGCTGATTCATCATCTGTTAACAGCGTGGTAAAACATTGGGAATCATGGACATTGGCAGGGGTAGTTTCAACCTTTTTGACAAAGCTGTCTTCATCACAGTTGAGATGAATTTTAAAGCCGTAGGTGGTTTTTACTTTACCTGTACTGTCTTTTTTACTGACATAGGCGGCTTCGTTATCTTGGGTATTGTCGGTGTGTTTGCCTTTCTTAGGTCGTTTGTTTTTAGCTTCAACGATACTGGCATCGATGATGCTGACACTGCCCGCTTTGATAAAAATGTTTTGTTGGGCTAGTTGCTCATTGATTTGGTTGAACAATGGTTCAATCAGTCTAAGCTCACCTAGGTGTTTGTGGTATCGCCAAATGGTGCTATGGTCGGGTACATCATCCGTTAATGATAGGCCAACAAAGCGACGAAATAGTAAGTCTCGTGCCAGTTGTTTTTCCATGGCTGGATCCGATAGGTTATAGAGTTTTTGTAAGAGTAATACTTTAAACATGATGACAGGGTGAAAGGCAGATTCCCCACGCTCACTGCTATGAACGTGGCGTAAGGTTTGCTCGATAGTTTGCCAGTCAATTAGGTTGTGTAGTTCATCTAATTCTTCGATGGCTTTGTGAGCGTTAATGAGACTGTCTGCTAGGGAGAGTTGCCCTGTTTGTTTCCATGCCATAGTCGTGTCTTTTGCTAGGTGATTGATTTTATTGTATTATACCAATTTAATGGACTTTTGTGTGTTTATTCGTGCAAAGGTTTCTCATAATGAAAAAAAGTGAATGGGTCTAGGCGCTATTTATCTGTCTTCAGAAAACTTGTCAAGTTTTTTTTATTTTTTTTGTATTTATAGACCAAATTAGGCTTTTTTTAAGCCCTATTTTATGTAATGATATAATCCACCCTGCGTCTTGTTGTTTTTCGATAAATTTGAACAAAAAACGCACGGGATGATCTTGAAAATAACAATTTCACCCCCACCTAATTGATTGAATTTGAATTCTAAATATTCTATCAGACCGTTTTAACTGGTTTTCTGATGGGATAGCTGAGCTATTCACATCTATAAATTAACAGATTGTGCTATTATGCACGGTTTTTCACTGCCACAGATTCAACGAGAAGAGAGTAAAGATGAGCGAAATGCATTCCCCTACTTCACAAGTAGCGGCTCTTATTAGCCGAGGCAAAGAACAAGGTTACTTAACCTACGCTGAGGTTAACGATCATCTCCCAGACTCAATCACAGAAAGCGAACAGATTGAAGACATTATTCAAATGCTTCAAGACGTGGGTATTCCTGTACACGAACGCGCACCAGAAACTGATGATGCAATGTTTGATGGGAATAGCGAAGCTGGCGATGAAGTTGCAGAAGAAGAAGCTGCTGCTGTACTTGCCTCTGTAGAAAATGAACCTGGTCGTACCACTGACCCTGTACGTATGTATATGCGTGAAATGGGTACTGTTGAACTTCTTACACGTGAAGGCGAGATTAGTATCGCTAAACGTATTGAAGAAGGTATTCGTGACGTTTTACATTCAATCGCTTACTGGCCAAATGCTGTAGAAGTTGTACTACAAGAATACAAAGATTATGAAGCTGGTGAACGTCGCCTTGCTGATATTCTTTCAGGTTATTTAGACCCTGAAACAGATGAAGCAATTCCTGAAGTATTAGAAGACGAATCAGAAGATTTAGATGAAGATGAAACTAGTTCATCAACTAAACCTGCCAAAGACGTTAAATTGGATGATGATGACGAAGATGAAGAGTCAGAAAGTGATGATGATTCTGAAGGTGAGTCTGGTCCAGATCCTGAAATCGCTAAAGTTCGTTTCGATGAATTAGAAGCGGTTTGGAATGCAGCGAAAGAAACGATTGCTCAACATGGTCGCAACAGCGCTCAAGGTGTTGAAGCCATGGAAGCGCTTGCAACTGTATTTATGATGTTCAAATTCACTCCACGTTTGTTTGACATTATTTCTGAAATGATTCGTGGTACACACGAGCAAATTCGTACTTCTGAACGTGAAGTGATGCGTTATGCGGTTCGTCGTGGACGTATGGACCGTACGCAATTCCGTACATCATTCCCAGGTCAAGAATCAAATCCAGCATGGTTGGACGAGCAGATTGCTAAAGCACCAGCGGAGATGAAAGGCTATTTAGAAAAAGTTCGCCCAGATGTATTGGCATTTCAACAAAAAATTGCAGACATCGAAAAAGAACTTAATCTAAACGTGAAAGAAATTAAAGATATTTCTAAACGTATGGCGATTGGTGAAGCGAAAGCTCGTCGTGCCAAAAAAGAAATGGTGGAAGCAAACTTACGTTTGGTAATTTCGATTGCGAAAAAATATACCAACCGTGGTCTACAATTCCTCGACTTGATTCAAGAAGGTAATATTGGCTTGATGAAAGCAGTAGACAAGTTTGAATATCGTCGTGGTTATAAATTCTCGACCTATGCAACTTGGTGGATTCGTCAGGCGATTACTCGTTCAATTGCTGACCAAGCACGTACAATTCGTATTCCAGTCCACATGATCGAAACAATTAACAAGATCAACCGCGTATCTCGTCAATTGCTTCAAGAAATGGGGCGTGAACCAACACCTGAAGAATTAGGTGAACGTTTAGAGATGGACGAAGTTAAAGTTCGTAAAGTGCTCAAAATCGCCAAAGAACCGATTTCTATGGAAACGCCGATTGGTGATGATGAAGATTCGCATCTTGGAGATTTCATTGAAGACAGCAACATCACCTCACCTGTTGATGCTGCAACTTCAGAAGGCTTAAAAGAAGCAACGCGTGAAGTGCTTGAAAACTTGACTGAACGTGAAGCCAAAGTGTTGAAAATGCGTTTTGGTATTGATATGCCAACAGACCATACTTTGGAAGAAGTTGGTAAACAATTTGACGTGACACGTGAACGTATCCGTCAGATTGAAGCAAAAGCATTACGTAAACTTCGTCATCCTTCACGTTCTGAGCATTTGCGTTCATTCCTTGAAAATGACTAATTTCCATGCTTAATCTATGAATACTTTTGGGACTTGAAAATTAATCGAGTAACCCCATTAAGTATTTAAGAGAAACACAATGCCTGCACTGTTGCAGGCATTGTTGATAAATTAGAGGTGAAAAAATGTTAGACCGCACTCCATCTCGCGAATTACAAGAACATCTTTGGGTTTTTCCAATGGATTACCCAATCAAATTGATTGGTAATGCGGGTGAAGAATTACGTGGTGCTGTCGTCGAAATTTTGGTTAAACATTTTCCAGAGTTTGATGAAACAACGCTAGTTGTACAACCATCACGTACAGGTAAATATCATTCAATTACTGCTCAATTGCGTTTTGATGAGCTTGAACAAGTTCATGCGTTATATGCTGACCTTGCAGCTTGCGAACATATTCGTACAGCATTGTAATTTTGCAATAAATAAGGAACACGCCTATATGGCGTGTTTTTTTATGCCAGCTCAGCCCCACCTCAATCTTAATTACCCTGTTATTTTTAAACCGATAACAACTGTTTTCACCTTTAGTCGTCAATTTCCTTATAATTAACCAACTCCCCTATTTTCAAGGACACATGATAGTGAGTGATGCTGTTCTAAAACCCAAACTGATTATTCGCCAATATCAAGATTTGACATCCTACTCAAATCGTTTTCAAGAAATGAAATCTTTTACTGAGCAACGTGATGAACATTCACCTGATCAGCTTTGGATTCTACAACATCCTGATGTACTCACTCAGGGACAAGCGGGTAAACCAGAACACATCTTAATGCATACCGATATTCCAGTGGTGCAATCTGATCGTGGAGGGCAAGTCACTTGGCATGGTCCTGGTCAAATGGTGATTTATTTTATGTTTGACTTGAATCGCTTGAAATGGAATGTTCGCACACTCGTGACTTATGCAGAAAATCTCATGATAGATTTACTCAAGAAATATCAAGTTGAAGCATATGCCAAACCTGATGCGCCAGGGGTATATGTCAATGAACGTAAAATTGGTTCTTTAGGTTTTAAAATCCGTAGAGGTCGTAGCTATCACGGTTTAGCTTTAAATATTGACTGTAATTTAGAGGGTTTCCACACCATCAACCCTTGTGGATATTCAGGTTTAGAAATGGTACGGGTTTGTGATTTAGTCCAAAATTATCCAGATTACAACCAATTGTCTCAAGATGTGTTTGAGTATTTTCAACAAAGCAATTACTTTAGTGAGATTGAGGTCATTGACAAAAACTCAAATGACGATCAAGTCACATGCAAATAAATCACTTTCTTTTTCTCTAAAAACAAATTAGAGTAATTACTCTAAAACAAAATACAACTGCATAAAGGGACAAGCGAGTGATTTCAAGTAAATCTATCAAACCCGCTTTAGAACAAGCCTACGTCAAACTCATGATGGATGTGATTGGCAGAGGTTTAGTAATGGCGAGTCAAGTTGATGATGAAATTAAACATGAAGTATCTGTACTCCCTGTTGGTTTTACATTATCGATGAAAGTTTTTCCAAATGGCGCTTCATTTATTGCCAAGGTGAATCAAAAGCAACAGCTTGAATTGGTCAAGTCATTAGACCATAAACCTGATCTTTCAATTATTTTTAAGCATGTTCATCACGCATTCTTGGTCTTTTCATTCCAAGAAAGTACAGCACAAGCTTTTGCCAATGATCGCATGATTGCAGATGGTGACGTGTCTTATGCGATTCGTTTAGTGCGTTGCCTAAACAAAATGGAAGCATTGATCTTACCAAAACTCGTCGCGGAACTTGCAGTAAAGGAATACCCTTCAGAGTTAACCTTAAAAGAAAAATTAGCTGGTGCTGCGAATATTTATCTCAAAGTTGCCCAATCATATTTAAAAGGGAGTGCTTAACCCATGGCTAAACCATATTACGAATTTTTCTGTCCTGTAAAAGTGATTGCTGGTCATGCTGCACTCGAACATATTCCATTTGAACTGGCAGCATTAGGCGCTAAACGCCCGATGATCATTACTGACAAAGGTGTTCGCGCCAATCAGCTTTTAGCACCAATTGAAGCCGCATTTGAATCCACTGACATTGAAATTGGCGTAATCTTTGATGACGTTCCACCAGACTCTAGCCTAGAAACTGTGCGTGCAGCGGCTCAAGCTTATCGAGAAAATAATTGTGATGCGATCATTGCAGTTGGTGGTGGTTCAGTCATTGATACGTCTAAGACAGCCAATATTCTGGTTTCTGAAGGCGGCGATGATTTACTAAAATATTCAGGTGCACATAACCTGCCTCGCCCACTTAAACCTTTTTTCGTGATTCCGACGACATCTGGTACGGGTTCAGAGGTAACATTGGCAGCTGTTGTCTCAGATAACCAAAAAAATGTAAAACTGGCTTTCGCCTCAAACTACTTAATGCCACATGCTGCCATTCTTGATCCGAGAATGACACAAACGTTGCCACCGCATTTGACAGCAATGACGGCAATGGATGCAATGACACATGCGATTGAAGCATATACATGTATTGCCGCCAATCCGATTTCTGATGCTTATGCCACTGCAGCAATCAAAAAAATCAGCAAGAGCTTATTTGATGTGCTCGACAATCCAAGTGATGCCAATGGACGCCTAGAACTTGCACAAGCATCTACGATGGCTGGAATCGCATTTTCGAATTCTATGGTCGGGATTGTTCACTCATTGGGTCATGCTCTAGGTGCAGTCGCACACTTACCACATGGTTTATGTATGAACTTGTTTCTTCCTTATGTATTGGAATATAACAAGGACGTAAATGGCAATAAAATTGCAGATTTATTATTGCCACTTGCTGGTGCAGATATTTATGCACAAACACCTGCCAATCAACGTGCTGATAAAGCAATTGAAATGTTAATGACTATGCGTGATCACATTAACAGTCTGACTAAATTGCCACGTACGCTCAGTGAAACAGGTAAAGTCTCGCAAGCTCAGTTCGATGAAATCGCTGAAAAAGCTTTAAATGACGGATCAATTATTTTCAACCCGAAAGAAGCAACATTTAAAGATTTAAAATCTATCTTAGAAAAAGCTTGGTAATTGTTTAAAATTAAGACAATATACGCTTATGAACTGGCCTGATGTTTTTCTAAACATCGGGCTTTTATCTTGCAGAATGGTCAGTCAGCTATTTTTTAATCAAGATGGCATGTTTTCTGCTAAAAAAGCAAACAAAGTTACTGACAAAGGCGACCTTTTTAGAGTAGATTGGCGCACTTTTGTTTTATTCTTAGGGGGGATCGTTCGTCTCAAACGATCCTTATTCAATATGACTGATCCTTGATCAACGATTAAGAGGATAACGCCGTTGACAGATATCACTGGGACCCAATCCACAGCCAAATTGAAAAAAAATCTTGTGTTGTGGCATATTATCATTATTGGTCTAGCGTATATTCAGCCACTTACCTTATTTGATACCTTTGGTTTAGTATCAGACGGAAGTCACGGACATGTTCCAACTTCATATATTTTTGCGCTTGTTGCCATTCTTTTAACCTCTATCAGCTATGGTCATATGATTAAGCGTTATCCTTCTTCAGGTTCTGCTTACACTTATGCGCAAAAATCAATCCATCCCAACGTCGGCTTTATGGTCGGCTGGTCATCTTGGTTAGATTATTTATTATCACCACTGGTCAATATTATTCTGGCGGATATCTACCTAAGGGCTTTATTCCCAGACGTCAATAACTGGATATGGGTTATTGCGTTGACTGCTATTATGACAGTGATTAACTTATTTGGTTCACGTTTTGTTGCAAGATTTAATAGCACCATCGTCGTTGTTCAACTGGGTATCATCTTCTATTTTGTCTATGAGGTTTATATTTTACTGACTCAAGGCGTTTATGCAGATGGCACATTAAATCCTGACAAAGCAGAATTATGGTCACTTGCTCCTTTTTGGAGTGAAATGACAACCATTGGTGCATTAATTGGTGGTGCAACGATTCTGTGTTTCTCATTCACTGGTTTTGATGCACTTTCATCACTAGCTGAAGAAACTAAAGATGCTGAAAAAACATTGCCAAAAGCAATTTTTTCAACTGCTTTAATTGCAGGGATCATCTTTATTGTAAGCACTTACTTTATTCAGTTATTTTTCCCAAGTAATGCAACGCTTTATTTCAACCCACTGGATGAGTCTCAGCCTGTAATGTTGGAAGCGCTTGGTAATGCAACGCTTCTCACCGCGATTACGGGAATTGCGTTTAAAAAGCTGGTGCTTTATTTTGCGGTGATTGCGGTACTTGCATCAGGGATTTCAGCGCATGCGGGTGTATCACGTTTGATGTATGTCATGGGACGTGATGGCGTGATCAACAAAAAAGTATTTGGTCATATCAGCCCGAAATTACATACACCGACTTATAATATTTTGATTGTTGGTGTTGTTGCACTCTCTGCTGGTTTCTTAGACCTTGAGCATATCGTTAACTTAATTAGTTTTGGTGCTTTGACTGCATTTAGCTTTGTGAATTTCTCCGTGATTTCACGTTACGCACTACGTGATGGCAGAACGAAATCTCTAAAAGAAATCATCAACTATGTGGTTATTCCTTCACTTGGTTTTGCCAGCGTATTTTTAATGTGGCTAGAAATTGATGAAATGGCATTAAAGCTTGGTTTAGCATGGGCTGTACTCGGTGTTGCTTATTTAGCCTATAAAACACGCGGTTTCCGCTATCCAGCTCCACAACATAATGAACATGAATAATCTATGATTTGAAAAGTTCTAAAACAACAAAGGCGCTGAATGCGCCTTTGTTGTTTTCATAGATTCAAGCAATGCTTTTAAAACATGGATCATGAATTATGCAATAAATTTGTCAGTGATGGCTTGGATACGTTTTGCGTAGGCTTTTGCTGTTTCCAAATCGCCACTTGGAATTTCCTCAACACTGGCATCAGATGGCGATTGAACCAATAAGCCCACAGAACCACCTAAATTATTCACATCCTGACGTGTTGCATCTTTGGTATTTGCTGGCAATAAACCTAGGCTCACCCATATACCGCCATGTTGAGATGCAAGTGTTTGCAATGAAATCAAGGTCACTTGCTTATCACCATTTAAACTTGCGCTGTTGGTAAAGCCACCGAAGATCTTGTCAGTCCAAGCACGTGTAAACCAACGCTTTGAAGATGTATCAGCAAACTTTTTAAATTGCCACGGCGCATTTGCCATATAAGTGGGTGCACCAAATACAATTGCATCAGCAGCATCTAAAGTGTCCCAATCTTGATCTTGGATGTTTCCTTCTTGATCAATTTCAATCAATGTTGCATCAATTTCAGCCGCGAAAGTTTCTGCAATCACTTTAGTATGACCATAACCTGAATAATAAACGACAGCAATTTTTGACATGTTAAGTCCTCGTATATACGTCACTTTTGAATTAAAAATCTAATATTTGATATAACTGGGTAATGTTGCGGTTAAACCTTTTTTGAGTGCTTGCGTGGATGCTCCCACCAGTACTTCAAATGCATTGTTTTCAATTCCCTCAAATACCTGTTGCGCAACAGTTGATGGAGAAATTTTAGGAATATCGAGTGTTTGGGTTAAGTCTGTATCAATGAATCCCACATGTACGCCCATCACATACACATTAAACTTTGATAACCATTGACGCGTTGAATTGGTAAATGACCAAGCTGCAGCTTTAGAAATTGCATAACTGGTCAAAAGTGTGCTTGGCTCCCAAGACACATCAGAAAGAATATTGACGATATAACTTTCAGATTTGTTTTCTAAAATGGGGGAAAAATACTGCGTTGTTTGGACCACACCATATAAATTGGTCTCTAAAATAGTTTGTGTTGTTGCCACTATATTGGTTTCAACAGGACTTTGATTAAGACGAGCAATACCTGCATTATTCACCAAAATATTCACGTCACCACATTGCGCTACTGCATTTTGAATAGAAATAGGATCTGTTACATCCACAATAACTGGAATAATGCCCTGTTGATTAAAATCAGCAATATTACGCATTCCTGCATATACTTTTTGAGCACCACGTCGTACCGCTTCTTGTGCCAATGCCAAACCTAAACCACGATTTGCACCTGTTATAAAAATGACTGCATCTGAAACTTTCATTGCAACAATATCCATTCATATCCTATGGTCAGTCAAAACAACTGACTTAGTGATGCGTTGTTTCAACTCAATAAATTTATGATATACTTTTGAAATCTAGTATCAATTAGTTACTACTTGGTAACTGGTCAATTTTTTGTTCTAAAATGCCTACACAGAGGTTGATTTTATGACTAATGCATTCAATTTTAATATTTTTCACCCTGATTGCCCGGCACGATCTTTTTTTGAAAAATTTGCAGATAAATGGATTTTATTGATCATTTATCAACTCGATCAGCACTCACAGCACTTCAATGAACTCAAAAAAAATTTGATGGGCATCTCTCCCAAAGTGCTTTCTCAGAAATTAAAAATTCTTGAAAGAGATGGCTTTATTTCTCGTACTATTCATGAAAATAATGTCATTAGAGTTGAATATGCTTTAACAACACTGGGACATGAATTTGCCCAAACTGCACTATCATTTAAAATCTGGGCTGAAGGAAATATGCAACATGTGATACGTGCGCAGAGGCAATTTGATTTAGTTCAAGCAAAAACTGAGCCAGCGATAATATAAGTCACTTGTATTGCAAAAACAGACATGATGCACTTAAATACCACCAATATATCCCTAAGCTGCATCATCGCGGGAACATAGGACCTAAATAGAATTCCAACATTACAGACTGAATGGAATAACAACAATGAAGATTATATTTTTCTCTATCTTGATCACGATGAGCAATCTCACTTTTGCATCTTATGAAAACTCATGTGATCTTATTGTTAAACTTTTAGAAAATACTTCAACACGTACACTTTATATCAATAGAGATGGACTTGGTGAAATAGAGGAAACATCAATGCATATCAAAGGTGTTGTCAAAAAAGCGCAAGCAGCTGGGCGTGCGGATCAAGGCTGCCAACACTATATTGGTCAAGTTATAGAAGAGAATTTAACAAATTATCCAAATCGCTCAGAACTTAAAAAGGGAGAGAAAATTAAACTGAATATCTTAATCACAGATTACAACGGAATGTCTAAATCTGAAACTATCACCTATTTAGAAACAAATAAATAAATCTCCAAAAGCTTCTAATAATTTGTATAAAAGCATAAAGTTTATTGGATATGAGTGATTGAAATCGAATCACTTGTATGGATAATCAGGCGGTTTGACTATAGCAATTAAAATCAATCAAACGAAAAGATACTTTTAAAATGAGAAAATTATGAAAATAGTATTGCTATTGATGTTGAGCATAATCACTCATAGTACATATGCTTCTTACATCAACTCTTGCGATTTAGTGGTGAAACTTTTAGAAGATACTACAGTAAAATCTTTTCAAGTCTACAAAGAAGGCTTCATTCCCAATGTGAATGACAAACATCTTATTTCCTTTAAAGGTCTTGTTAAAAAAGCAAGTGTGGCAGATCGTGCAGACAGCGATTGTCAACACTATATGGGCACAGTCTTGAAAAATAGTTTTTTCTATCCCTATGCATCTTTTAAGGCAAAGAAAGGACAAAAGATTAAAATAAATCTGCTAATCAAAGATTTTAGAGAAACCTCTAAATCCGATCAGGTAACATATTCAATTTTAATCACATTACTCGAACCAAAAAGTAAAACAAAGATTATCTTTTGATAAGCCCTCTATAGAACAAGTAAAATTTCACTGAAGCTCTTTAAAATCTTGCTGACGCCATGCTTCATAAAGAATCACCGCAGTCGCATTGGATAAATTTAAACTGCGTGAATTCGGTGCCATAGGTAAACGAATCCAATGTTGCTGAGGAAACATCATTCTGACATCTTCAGGTAAACCACGTGTTTCTGGTCCCATTAGCAAAGCAACAGGACGATTTAAATCCGAGGTATGTGGAGTCTCAGTGCCTTTGGTCGTCAAAGGATAAATCGCATCAAGGTCAATCCCTTGATCCTTTAAATGTACCAAACATTCTGCAAAGTTTTCCCAAACTTTCATATGTGCCCATTCATGATAATCCAAACCAGCACGACGCAACTTCTTATCATCTAGCTCAAAACCCAAAGGTTTGACAAGATGTAATTGTGCACCAGTATTGGCGCATAAACGAATGATATTGCCTGTATTTGCAGGAATTTCAGGTTCGTATAAAACAACATGAATCACGGGAGATCTCTACTTTTCAAAATCCAACCTAAATACTTAAAAAAGAGAATAACTCTTTCATCAACAAAAGATTAGAAAGATTTTATTGCCACTGTAACTGTTCACGCAAACTCACCACTTCACCGATAATGGTCAAAGTAGGTGCTTGTATATGGTTTTCTTCAACTTTTGATGCAATGTCGGCCAAAGTTCCCACCACGACTTTTTGATCAGGTGTCGTACCTTTAGAAATTAAAGCCACTGGCATATTTGGTCGTTGACCATGCGCAATCAGATTTTCACAAATTTTTTCCAATCCAACCAAGCCCATATATAAAACCAGTGTTTGATTTTCATAGACCAACTCACGCCACGGTAACTCAGGTGAACCTTCTTTAAGATGCCCTGTCAAAAACCGCACACTCTGTGCATAATCTCTGTGTGTCAGTGGAATTCCTGCATAAGCAGAACAACCCGATGCTGCTGTTACACCAGGCACGACCTGAAAGGCTATATTTGCAGCGAAAAGCTCTTGGATTTCTTCACCACCACGCCCGAAAATAAATGGATCACCACCTTTCAAACGGCATACACGCTTACCTTCAGCAGCATATTTGACCAACAAAGCGTTGATTCCATCTTGAGGTACTGAATGATTTGATCGTGCTTTACCGACATATATCTTTTCAGCATCACGGCGACATAACTCTAATATGGGCGGTGAAACCAAGCGGTCGTAAATAATCACATCTGCTTGCTGCATGAGTCTCAATGCTTTTAATGTTAAAAGCTCAGGATCACCTGGTCCTGCTCCGACCAAATACACTTCACCTTTTGGCTTTTGCCATTTACCCAAGGCTTGCTCAATCAGGCGATCTGCCTCGATCAAGTTGTCATTAAACACCTGCTCTTTTAAAGGGCTGGCATATAAGTCTTCCCAAAAAATACGACGCTCATCTGGATTGATGATCTGTTCTTTCACTGCTTTACGCCATTTTCCAGAAAAATCAGCAAGCTTCCCCATCCCATGTGGAATAGCAGCTTCAAGTTGAGTGCGAATTTGTCTAGAAAGAACCGGAGAAGCACCATTGGTCGCAATTGAAATAACCAACGGTGAACGATCAATAATGGCAGGCACCATAAAACGACAATGCGGAGGATCATCTACACTATTGACCAATATATTGAGATCTTCACAATGCTCAAAAACAGCTTGGTTTACAGCTTTATCATTGGTTGCCGCAATCACCAAGCGATAATGACTTAGGCTGAGTTGTACATTAAATTTTTCTGGATGATATTGCCCATGCGTCGAATGTACGAGCGCTAAAAGCTCTGCTTCTATGTCAGGGGCAATCACATAAATAACTGCACCCGATTTAGCCAATAATACCGCTTTGCGGTAGGCAATATGCCCACCACCAACAATCAGACAAGGTTGCCCTTGCAATTTTAATGAAATTGGGAAAATTTCCACAGTGTTCCTCAAAAGTTCAAATCTGATTGTACTAAGCAATATTTATGCACATAACTCACACATTGATCAGCAAATCATTGCTTAATCGATGAATGTTGCACCAGCCATGTACGGACGTAATACTTCTGGTACTTCGATAGAGCCATCCGCACGTTGATAATTTTCCATCACCGCCAACAAGGTACGACCCACAGCCAAACCAGAACCATTCAAGGTATGCACCAGTTCAGTTTTCTTTTGGTCTGCACGATAACGAGCCATCATACGACGTGCTTGGAAGTCCCACATATTTGAACAAGAAGAGATCTCACGGTAAGTGTTTTGACTTGGTACCCAAACTTCTAAGTCATAAGTTTTACATGCCCCAAAGCCCATATCTCCGCCACATAAAACGATTTTACGATACGGTAAGCCCAATGCTTGTAAAATACCTTCGGCATGTCCAGTCAACGCTTCCAAAGCATCCATTGAGTCTTCAGGCTTAACGATTTGAACCATTTCAACTTTGTCAAATTGGTGCTGACGAATCAAACCACGAGTATCACGACCATATGAACCTGCTTCACTACGGAAACATGGTGTATGTGCTGCATACTTCAGAGGTAAACGATCAGCATCAATAATCTCATTACGAACAAAGTTGGTTACAGGAACCTCAGCCGTCGGAATCAAATAGTATTCTTTCTCACCTTGTAATTTGAATAAGTCTTCTTCAAATTTAGGTAATTGCCCTGTTCCACGCAATGAATCAGCATTAACAAGATAAGGGACATAAGCTTCGGTATAACCATTTTTAAGCGTATGAGTATCCAACATGAATTGGGTTAACGCACGTTGTAAACGCGCCAAAGGACCTTTGAGCACACTAAAACGTGTACCTGTCAGTTTTGTCGCAGTTTCAAACTCTAAGCCGCCCATCATTTCGCCAAGATCAGTATGATCTTTAATCTCGAAATCAAATTGACGTGGCGTTCCCCATTTCAGGATTTCGACATTATCACTTTCATCTTTACCTTCTGGTACAGACTCATGTGGTAAATTTGGAATAGACATCAATTTTGCTTCAAGCTCAGCCTGAAGTTCATTTAATTCTACTTCAGCTGCTTTGATTTCATCACCAATCGCACCCATACGTGCCATGATTTCAGAAGCATCCCCGCCGGATTTTTTGATTTGACCAACTTGTTTCGCACCCGAATTACGTTCCGCTTGTAAGTTTTCAGTTCTAGACTGAATTTCTTTACGGCGAGCTTCTAGTGATGCCCATTCTTTAACATTCAGTTGCACACCACGTTTTGCCAAGGCTAAATTAACTGCCTCGATATTATTTCGGATTAATTTTGGGTCGATCATAGTCAATCTAAAGTTAAGAAAAAAACTGGCTATAGTGTAAGCTCTTCACTGCAAAAAATACAGTGACAGAGCGTGTTAGCATTGTGAATTGTATGATTTTACAACATATTTATGATGTTGCTGGTTTATCTGTCTCTGCTTCAACCTGAGGTAAACTTGGTAAGTATTCGGGTTTAATCAAATCTTTCGCCGTTTGATACGGTAGTTTTAACTCTGGCATGCCTTCTGCATAAGAGGTTAATTCATACAATGGATAAACAAAGACAATTCCATTTACACCGTAATAATAATTATCGCTCAATTGCAACTTATCACGCGTAATATCTTTTTGAATCAACCAATTAGAGTTAGCATCATAAAGTTGCTCTGCAACTTTGGCTTCGACATTCGGTTTTAAAATATCGGTAAGTGCCAAGCGCTTTTGTGTGCTTAAATCAAAGGTCACATATTCATTATGATACATTCCATGCGCAGCTCCTGCTGCATAGGTATAGGTTTGAATCACAAAAGTGGCTAAATTATTTTGTTGAGAGATAAAACGAACATAAATTGAATTTTGATTGAGCCCTTTTGGAGATGTCTGCGCTTCGCTTTCGGCTGAAGCATGACCTTGGTCTTTCTCAAACGCACCAGGTACATCTTTTTTAATTCGATTTAGAAAATACTCATCAATCCAAGGTACATTGCTTTTTACAGTCTGCAAATCGTATTGAGTACAGCCCTCTTCATCACAGAACTGCTTTTTAATACCATCAACACGTTGAACTTTTGCTTGGA
This sequence comes from Acinetobacter bereziniae LMG 1003 = CIP 70.12, assembly GCF_000368925.1. Taxonomy (GTDB): domain Bacteria; phylum Pseudomonadota; class Gammaproteobacteria; order Pseudomonadales; family Moraxellaceae; genus Acinetobacter; species Acinetobacter bereziniae. Next base: position 1,201,182 of record NZ_KB849755.1, read on the forward strand.
TCAATGGAATTTGCGTCGATTTTGCAGTGCTTGTCCCAGTTTGCTCTGCCTGAGGAGCAGGCTTTTCTTGACAACCTGTAGCGATCAGTAAGACTGAAAATAGTGCTGATACAACCAATCCTGTTTTTAAATTCACTTGCATTACCATGTTATAAAGCATAATTAGAGATTTCTTTTATCATAAAACTAGAAATTTCAAATTAATATTCATAATTGTTAATGACCCACATTTTACTCGAAAAATCGCTTTATTTTTTTGATCTCAATCCAACTTAGATAAAGCTCATATATTTCTAAGGTCTCACTTTACAAAGAGCATCACAGCTTATTTATTTTGACTTTGTTTACGCATGAATAAATAAAAAAGCAACCCAAAGGTTGCTTCTTGTTGCAAAAAAATTGCTTATTGATCAATAATATCTGTCCCCTTAGGAGGCACAAAATTAAAAGTTGAAGCAGGAATTGCAGCATTCACATTGACGTTGTTAAAACGTACAGTAGTGGTTTGCCCCAATGAATCTTGCAAGATCATCAGTGTCGGTGCATTTTTAGCCCCAAAACTTATCGTTAAGCTTTGGAAAGCCCCATCTTTTTGCTTAGGATAAAGCGTGTAATAGGTTTTACCTGCATCTGGCTGAGTGATTCGATACGCTTTTTGAATCTGCTGGGTATTTCCACTTAATAACAATGCAGGCGTATTTGCCACTTGCTCATCTAAGCTCTGTCTAACGGCTTGTTGTAGATCAGGATCATAAATCCATACAGTACGTCCAGCAGTCACGATCGTCTGTTTTGCAGGCGTTGTCGTTTCCCAATAGAACTTTCCTGGGCGCTCGACTTTCATCGTCCCTTTAAAGGTCTGGTTCATATGCTGGGCAGTTAAGCCTTTTTTCTGTACAGCTTTACCCGCTTGTGTTGCTTTGGTGGTTTGTTCAAAATTAGCAGTAAAGCTTTTTACGCCACTGAGCTGTTTGACAAGGTTTGCTGTCGCTTGTTGCTCCGACGCAGCAGTCGCTGCAAAAACTGTTGTGCTCATGACTGGCGCAAGCAGAGCTGCACCTACGGCTACTGCACCCATCGTTTTACGAAGCATATTCATATGTTCACCTTTACTATGTCTGCATATAAAACTGCATGCAGGATGTTATTTAGATGACCTATCTTAAACTAAATCATGTCAGTAATAATTGAGAAAATAAGAAGTTTTGTATTGTTATTAGTGCAATATGTAGAAAACTATTCATCATGATGAAGAATAAATTTAATTTTAAGCAACAATTGAACATAAAAAAGCCCGCAATTAAGCGGGCTTTTTCGAACCATTAAAGCTTACACTTCAACAGATACATAGCGACGGCCAAATTGACCTTTCACTTCAAATTTGATTACGCCGTCAGCAGTAGCAAATAAAGTATGGTCACGACCCATACCTACGTTTGCACCAGCGTGGAATTCTGTACCACGTTGACGAACGATAATGTTACCAGCAGTCACAGCTTGACCACCGTACATTTTAACACCTAACATTTTAGGGTTCGAATCACGACCGTTTTTAGTCGAACCACCGGCTTTTTTAGTTGCCATGTCTCTATACTCCTAGTGATTAACCTGCGATCGCAGTAATTTTCAACTCGGTAAACCATTGACGGTGACCTTGTTGCTTACGGTAGTGCTTACGACGACGCATTTTAATAATACGGATTTTGTCATGACGACCGTGACCAACCACTTCTGCAGTTACTTTTGCGCCAGCTACAACTGGAGCACCGATTTGAATGCTTTCGCCATTCACAACCATTAATACATCATCAAATGTAATCGTTGCGCCTGTTTCAGCTTTCAACAATTCAACTTTAAGGGTTTCACCCTCAACAACACGGTGCTGTTTACCACCGCTTTGGATTACTGCGTACATAACGTACTCCAACTTGCCCGTGTCGTCGTGCCGATAAAGGAATATATCGATCTTAAAACGAACGCCACTGGGGGTTATACAAGGGCAAAGATTTTAAGTGATAATGAATTAAACAACAAGTCATTTTCATGAAATATTAACATTGCCTACAAATTAATCGCAATAATCACTTTTTTTTAAGGTTTAGCCCTTGAATATGTGAATTTTTTTATTAAATTGAAATAGATTTTTAAAACAAATCCGCTACTATGTAGCTCAAAACAACAACGTGCAGAATATTTAATGTTTTATGCTTTTTTGGACAATTAAAGAACAAATCATTAAGATTCAGGCACGATGTCTGCTTCCAAAAGCAACATTCAGACATATTCATTGTTACACTAACGACTTATAACGCATTTGCATGAGGCTCCCACCCGATGACCATCGACTTTAAGCAAGATATTCTCGCTCCTGTTGCAACAGACTTTGCTGCGATGGACAAGTTTATTAATGAAGGTATTACCTCAAAAGTTGCTTTGGTGATGGCGGTCAGTAAGCATGTGGTTGAAGCTGGCGGAAAACGTATGCGCCCCATTATGTGTTTACTTGCAGCAAAAGCTTGCGGTGCAACAGACACGCAAATGGAGCCCTACCGTAAACTGGCTGCCATTATTGAAATGTTGCACACGGCAACATTGGTTCACGATGATGTCGTTGATGAGTCAGGTTTGCGTCGTGGTCGTCCAACTGCAAACGCAACATGGAATAACCAAACGGCAGTTTTAGTAGGTGACTTCCTGATTTCACGTGCATTTGACTTGCTGGTTGATCTGGACAATATGGTGTTGTTAAAAGATTTTTCGACAGGAACCTGTGAAATTGCTGAAGGTGAAGTTTTACAACTTCAGGCACAACATCAACCTGAAACCACAGAACAAACATATTTAGATATTATTCACGGTAAAACTTCACGTTTATTTGAATTAGCAACAGAAGGCGCTGCTATTCTTGCTGGTCAACCTCAATATCGTGAGCCACTCCGTCTTTTTGCTGGACATTTTGGCAATGCCTTCCAAATCATCGATGATATTTTAGACTATACCTCTGACGCTGAAACATTAGGTAAAAATATTGGTGATGATTTGATGGAAGGAAAACCAACTTTACCTTTAATCTCTGCTTTAGCGAATACACAAGGCGAAGAACACGAAATTATTCGTAAGAGTATTGCAACTGGCGGGACAGCAGATTTAGAAAGTGTGATTCAAATCGTTCAAACTTCTGGTGCTTTAGATTATTGTAGTCGCCGTGCAAATGAAGAAACACAAGCTGCGATCCAAGCACTGAGTCATTTACCTGAATCTAAATACCGTCAAGCATTGTATAACTTGGCGCAACTTGCCTTACATCGCATTCAATAGAATTTAACAAGGCCTATGCATATACATTTTAATGATCTTTTTCTCCTTATGCAGGAACAACTTGATGATCCCAAAGTTGTTCCAAATCCTGATATTTTAATCGAGCTAGTCAAACGGATCAGACCCAATGACACACGTAACCTAGAAGAAATTGAAAATAAATTCAATTCATTAATTCAATCTCTACTCATTACGCCTAATGCATCTTCAGCATTTCAAGGTTACTTACTCAAGCTAGTCAATCATTACAAACAAGCCGGGCTATATGCGGACAGTGGCATATTATCCTTAGATGGTTTCTGGAATCAGCTTGGGCAACGTATTGGTGCTCACTTTCTTCCTTTATTACCTGATGAAACAGAACTAAAAGATTTAGTCGGTAAGGTTTTTTATCAACGCAGTGATAAATATTGGCTTGAAAATATTGATTCAGCGCATTGGAAACAGTTATTTCAACTTCTTAATCAAGGGCATCGTTATAGCAATGATAAACTTGGTATTAAACGCGATATTATTAAAGCGATTACCGTACTCTCCTACCGTATTAGTGGTATTGGTTTATATCCTGAGTTTATCAATGCTTATCCTGAATTACAGGAATATGAATCTCCATTTTTAGTCCAAAACCGTGAAATCGTTGAGTTTATAGAAGCTTATAAAAAACAACACCGCGATCAGGATCAGTATGCGGTCACTGTTCCACCAGATGCAGATCAAGCCTTGGTGATGATTGAACAGTGTCGTGATGTGGTGTTCAAGGTTCGTCGAGCAATTAAGCGAATTGGTGTCAGTCTAAGTTTGACCTATTTATTGTCACTGCTTGAACAATGTTTGGATCGTATAGAACTGTTATTGAATCTCTTGGTAGAAGATGATCAGATTCGTTATGCATTGTGTGGAGAACTACTGACTGACTTGGTTGATGCGCATTATAGTGAAACGAGTGTTCGTGATTTACTCAAAACCAATAGTGAATTGATTGCTCTACAAGTTACAGAAAATGCCAGCAAAACAGGTGAACATTACGTAAGTACTGATAAAAAAGGCTTCTTGGGTATGTATCAAGCAGCAGCAGGTGCTGGTGTGATCATTGCCACAATGGCAACCCTTAAAATCCTCTCTGCACGTTTAGTGCTCGCGCCTTTTATGCATGCTTTTCTGTATAGCATGAATTATTCACTGGGTTTTATTCTGATTCATGTTTTACACTTTACGGTTGCCACCAAACAACCAGCAATGACTGCTGCAGCACTTGCCTCGACAGTACAGCATCAAAAAGGATCAAAAACGGCACAAATTGCAGAACTTGCAGGTCTGATTATTAATATTATTCGCACTCAGTTTATTGCGATTTTAGGCAATATTTCGATTGCAATACCAACAGCTGCACTCATCACCTATTTATGGCAATTGGCAATGGATGAACCTTTGCTCACACATGCCAAAGCCACGACTTTACTGCATAGCTTGAATCCGTTTACCTCACTTGCCATTCCACATGCAGCAATTGCCGGTGTTTGTTTGTTTTTATCAGGATTAATTGCTGGATATTTCGACAATATGTCGGTTTATCGCAAGGTCGGACCACGCCTGAAAGCTCACACCAAATGGAAGAAATTTTTAGGACAGGAACGACTCAATAAATTTGCGGATTATGTTGAACGCAATTTGGGTGCGCTGGCAGGTAATTTCCTCTTTGGTATCATGCTTGGAAGTATGGGAACCATTGGTTTTATCTTGGGTTTACCTTTAGATATTCGCCATATTGCTTTTGCATCTGCAAACTTTATTCAAGGTTTAATGACGATTAATGGCTCTCCAGATATCGGTTTGATTATCGTTTCTTTTCTGGGTGTTTTATGTATCGGTTTAACCAACTTATTTGTAAGTTTTACTTTAACGATTATCGTTGCACTCAGAGCAAGGCAAGTGCGCTTTTCCCAATGGAAACCTTTGGCAAAACTTATATTTACCCATTTTTCAACGCGCCCAATTGATTTTTTCTGGCCACCGAAACAACCGTTACAGCTTGAAGACGAAGCAACACCACAAAACAAACTAAATCACTAAACTTTTTGTTATTTTTTGTGCAAAATGTCAAATATTTTACAAAAAGAAATTAGTATAAATTACCTAATTTTACTCACTTGAAAAAAAGTGTACTGGCGAGTACACTTCAGTGCATTAAATAAACTTAACGTACATGTTTTTATACTCTAGGTCATTTTATGCCTTATGTATTGCTCCTTATTGGCTGTATAAGTTTACTTATTGGGAGTATTGGTTTAACCATAAACCAAGTACAACTATTTGATTTATCAAGTGTTGTATGGATGAGTTCACACCGTTTAGATTTTTTAAATGGTATTGCGCTTAGCCTATCCTATCTAGGCGGCTTACCGTCAATGATCGTGATTGCAGGGCTATGTAATGTATATTTCATACGCCTAAAACAGTATGCAAACATACTGATGATCAGTATTGGGTTACTTGGTGCTTCAGCGATTGGTTGGATAATTAAATATCTAGTCAATCGCCCACGACCTGATGAAATCTACCAGATGGTGCAAACCTATGGTGCTTCATTTCCCAGTGCTCACAGTATTTATGCTGCTATTGTATGTTGTTCGATTATGTTTATATTTCAAAAGCATCACCACGTTAAATGGATTGGCTTGGGGGGCTTTTTATGGTTTCTAAGCATGGGGGTCTCTAGAATTTATCTGGGAGCACATTTCCCAACTGATGTACTCACTGGATGGGGTATAGGTTTCATATGGGCTGCTATTTTATGGTTCATATTGACACCAGAAACGTTAAGTCAGAACAAATTATTTTTAGATAAGAATCTAAACGAGGTGGAATAATGATGTCGGCAAAGCTTTGGGCTCCTGCCCTTACTGCTTGTGCTCTCGCAACAAGTATTGCACTTGTAGGTTGCAGCAAAGATCCTAAATCAGCACAAGAAGCTGGTGGTGCTGCCCAAAAAATGCCGCCGACTGAAGTTGGTGTCATTGTTGCTCAACCACAAAGCGTTGAACAAACTGTAGAACTTTCTGGTCGTACTTCAGCATATCAAATATCTGAAGTTCGTCCGCAAACAAGTGGTGTGATTTTAAAACGTTTGTTTACAGAAGGTAGTTTTGTTCGTGAAGGTCAACCTCTTTACGAGATTGATTCGAGAGTTAACCGTGCAAACTTAGACAATGCAAAAGCAGCTTTAGTACGTCAGCAAGCTAATTTAAATTCATTACAAGTGAAAGCAAATCGTTATCGCCAACTTGTTGGCATTAACGCCGTGTCTAAACAAGAATATGATGACTTACTTGCTCAAATAAAACTTGCAGAAGCAGATATTGCTGCTTCAAATGCGACTGTTAAAAATGCACAAATTGACCTAGGCTATTCAACTGTTCGTTCGCCTATTTCTGGTCAATCAGGTCGTTCATCTGTTACTGCAGGTGCTTTAGTCACAGCCAATCAGGCAAATGCTTTAGTGACAATTCAACAACTTGATCCAATTTACGTAGACATCAGCCAATCAAGTGCTGAGTTGTTACGTCTACGTCAACAGTTGAGTCAAGGTAGCATTGATCGCAGTAACAACACAAAAGTACGCTTAAAACTTGAAGATGGTAGTTACTACCCTGTCGAAGGAAATCTGGCATTTTCTGACGCAAGTGTAAACCCAGAAACAGGTTCGGTGACCCTACGTGCTGTTTTCTCAAATCCGAATCACTTGTTATTGCCAGGTATGTTTGCCAACGCGCAAATCGTACAGGGTGTGATTCCAAATGCTTACTTGGTTCCGCAAGCTGCGATTACACGTACGCCAACAGGTCAAGCCATTGCAATGATTGTCAATGCAAAAGGTGCTGTTGAAAGTCGTCCAATCACAACTGCAGGTGTTCATGGCAAAGATTGGATCGTCACTCAAGGTTTAAATACAGGTGATAAAGTCATTGTTGATGGTATCGCGAAAGTTAAACCTGAACAGGAAGTGGTTGCTAAACCTTATCAACCACAAGCTGAAGCTCAACCTGGACAAGCTGCGCCTAAACCAGCAACAGCTGCTCAACCTGCGGCTCAGCAAGAAAAAAACAGTGAACAAAAATCTACTTCACATGCTTAAGGGGTAGACTGAATGGCTCAATTCTTTATTCATCGTCCGATTTTTGCATGGGTAATTGCATTAGTCATTATGTTAGCGGGTGTACTCACGCTGACAAAAATGCCCATTGCACAATATCCGACGATTGCACCACCGACTGTCACCATTTCTGCGACATATCCAGGTGCATCTGCTGAAACTGTTGAGAATACAGTTACACAGATTATCGAACAACAAATGAATGGTTTGGATGGCTTACGTTACATCTCATCTAACAGTGCGGGTAACGGTCAAGCTTCAATCCAATTAAACTTTGAACAAGGTGTCGATCCAGATATCGCCCAAGTTCAAGTACAAAACAAATTACAGTCAGCAACTGCGCTTTTGCCTGAAGATGTACAACGTCAAGGTGTGAAAGTGACTAAGTCGGGTGCAAGTTTCTTACAGGTACTTGCATTCTATTCTACAGAAGACAGCCTTTCTGCAAATGACATTAAGGACTATGTAAACTCAAACATTTCAGAACCATTAAGCCGTGTGGCGGGTGTGGGTGAAGTGCAAGTGTTTGGTGGTTCATATGCGATGCGTATTTGGCTTGATCCTGCAAAATTAACCAGTTTAGGGCTTACACCGAGTGATGTTGCAGCAGCAATTCGTGCACAAAACTCACAGGTTGCTGTAGGTCAATTAGGTGGTGCGCCATCTGTTGACGGGCAAGTGCTGAACGCAACGGTTAATGCGCAAAGTATGTTGACCACACCTGAACAGTTTAAAAACATCTTCTTGAAAAACACCAGTGACGGTGCTCAAGTACGTTTAGGTGATGTTGCTCGTGTTGAATTAGGTGCGGACAACTATCAGTTTGACTCGAAGTACAATGGTAAACCTGCTGGCGGTGTTGCAATTAAACTTGCGACAGGTGCCAATGCATTAGATACAGCGAAAGCAGTTGAAGCGCGTTTAGTTGATTTACGTAAGAACTACCCTGCTGGCATGAAAGATGAATTGGCATTTGATACAACGCCATTTATTCAACTGTCGATTGAAAGTGTGGTTCATACCTTAATCGAAGCAGTTATTCTTGTATTCTTTGTCATGTTCTTGTTCTTACAGAACTGGCGTGCAACGATTATTCCAACAATGGCTGTTCCAGTGGTTGTGTTGGGTACCTTTGCCATCATCAATCTATTTGGATTCTCAATCAATACACTGACCATGTTTGCGATGGTTCTGGCGATTGGTCTTTTGGTGGATGATGCCATCGTTGTGGTCGAAAACGTTGAACGGGTCATGCAGGAAGATCATTTAGATCCAGTCTCTGCCACAGAACTTTCAATGAAACAGATTTCTGGTGCATTGGTAGGTATTACCTCAGTATTGACTGCTGTATTCGTTCCAATGGCATTCTTTGGGGGTACAACAGGTGTAATTTATCGACAATTCTCGATCACGCTCGTGACTGCGATGGTGCTTTCATTAATTGTTGCTTTAACATTTACGCCTGCACTGTGTGCGACTATTTTGAAACAGCATGATCCAAACAAAGAACAAAGCAATAACATCTTTGCACGTTTCTTCCGTTGGTTTAACAATGCTTTTGATCGTACTGCGGAAAAATACCAAAATGGTGTAAACCGCATGACTCACCATAAAATATTCTCAGGAATTATTTATGCTGTTGTCGTTGGTGTATTGGTTACTGTATTTATCAAAATGCCGTCTTCATTCTTACCTGAAGAAGATCAGGGTATTGTAATGACCTTGGTACAATTACCACCAAATGCGACTTTGGATCGTACTGGTAAAACCATTGATACCATGACCAACTATTTCTTAAATAAAGAAAAAGATTCGGTTAAATCTGTATTTAGTGTGGCTGGTTTCTCCTTCACAGGGGTCGGTCAAAATGCGGGGCTTGCTTTCATTCGTTTGAAAGATTGGGAAGAACGTACAACACCTGAACAACAGATTGGTGCAGTCATTCAACGTGGTATGGCACTCAACATGATCATCAAAGATGCATCATATGTTATGCCACTGCAATTGCCTGCAATGCCTGAATTAGGTGTAACTGCTGGTTTTAACTTGCAGTTAAAAGATCCAGGTGGTCAAGGTCATGACAAACTGATTGCTGCTCGTAATGCGATCTTAGGCATGGCGTCACAAGACAAACGTCTTGTCGGTGTACGACCAAATGGTCAAGAAGATACGCCTCAGTATCAAATCACAATCGACCAAGCGCAAGCAGGTGCGATGGGTGTAAGCATTGCTGATATCAACTCAACCATGAGTATGGCTTGGGGTGGCTCTTATATCAATGACTTCGTTGACCGTGGTCGTGTGAAGAAAGTTTATGTCCAAGGTGATGCGAATGCTCGTATGATGCCTGAGGACTTAAACAAATGGTATGTGCGTAATAGCAAAGGTGAAATGGTTCCATTCTCTGCTTTTGCAACAGGTAAATGGACTTATGGTTCACCTCGTCTAGAACGTTACAATGGTGTTGCCTCTGTCAACATTCAAGGTACGCCTGCCCCTGGTGTCAGCTCTGGTGATGCGATGGCAGCAATGGAAGAAATCATTGCCAAATTACCATCTATGGGCTTGTCAGGTTATGACTATGAATGGACAGGTTTATCATTAGAAGAACGTGAGTCTGGCGCTCAAGCACCATTCTTGTATGCGCTCTCTTTATTGATTGTATTCTTGTGTCTTGCAGCACTCTATGAAAGCTGGTCGATTCCATTCTCAGTATTACTTGTGGTTCCATTAGGTGTATTGGGTGCGGTGTTATTGACATATTTCGGTATGATCATTAAAGGTGATCCAAATCTTTCCAATAACATTTACTTCCAAGTGGCACTCATTGCAGTCATCGGTTTGTCTGCGAAGAATGCGATTTTGATTGTAGAATTTGCGAAAGAGTTGCAAGAAAAAGGCGAAGAGCTGTTTGAAGCTACATTGCATGCTGCAAAAATGCGTTTACGTCCAATCATTATGACAACTTTGGCGTTTGGTTTCGGTGTACTCCCTCTTGCTCTGTCAACAGGTGCAGGCGCTGGTAGCCAACACTCAGTCGGATATGGTGTATTGGGTGGTGTGATTAGTTCAACACTTTTAGGTATCTTCTTTATTCCTGTATTCTTCGTATGGATTCGTAGTATCTTTAAGTACAAACCTAAAAATCAAAATATTCAGGAGCATAAATCGTGATGCAAAACGTATGGTCTATTTCAGGTCGTAGCATTGCGGTATCTGCACTTGCGCTTGCTTTGACAGCTTGTCAAAGCATGCGTGGCCCAGAACCGGTAGCTCAAGCGAACATACCTACGAGTTATATTGATAATGGCACGGGTACGTCCATTGCTTCACAAGGCTATAAAGAGTTTTTTGCAGATCAACGCTTGCTTCAAGTGCTCGATCTTGCTTTAGCCAACAACCGTGATTTACGTACAGCAACATTGAATATTCAACGTGCACAACAAGCTTATCAAATCACTGAAAACAATCAGTTACCTACGATTGGTGCAAGTGGCGGTGTTTTACGTCAAGACCAAGGCATGGGTGCTCAGACACGTTATAACGTTGGTCTAGGTGTAACTTCTTATGAGTTGGACTTTTGGGGTCGTGTAAAAAGTTTAAAAGACAATGCACTAGATACTTATCTATCGACTGCAAGTGCACGTGATGCAACGCAAATCAGCTTAATAGGTCAAGTTGCACAGGCTTGGTTAAATTATTCTTTTGCGACAGCACAACTTAAACTGGCTGACCAAACACTCAAAGCGCAACTCGATTCTTACAATCTCAACAAAAAACGTTTTGATGTGGGTATTGACAGTGAAGTTCCTGTTCGTCAGGCACAGATCTCCGTTGAAACTGCTCGTAATGATGTTGCGAACTATAAGACACAAATTGCTCAAGCTCAAAACTTGTTGAACTTACTTGTTGGACAAACAGTTCCTGATAATTTGCTGCCTAAACAACGTGTAACACGTATTACCACAAATTCAGCATTTGCTGCTGGCTTGCCAAGTGACTTGTTGAACAACCGTCCTGATGTTAAAGCAGCAGAATATAAACTTTCAGCTGCGGGTGCGAATATTGGTGCTGCTAAAGCACGTTTATTCCCAACCATTAGCTTGACGGGTTCTGCGGGTTATGCGTCGACGGATTTAAGTGATTTGTTTAAATCTGGCTCATTCGTATGGTCTTTAGGTCCTAGCCTTGATATTCCACTATGGGATTGGGGTACTCGTAAAGCGAACATTAAAATTTCAGAAACAGATCAACAAATTGCGTTGTCTGATTATGAAAAATCTGTTCAATCTGCTTTCCGTGAAGTGAATGATGCTTTAGCGACACGTCAAAATATTGGTGATCGTCTATCTGCACAGAAACGTTTGGTTGATGCGACCAATACGACCTATAAACTTTCAAATGCCCGCTTCCGTGCAGGTATTGACAGTTTCTTATCGGTATTAGATGCGCAACGTACTTCATATTCTGCTGAACAAGGTTTGTTACTTTTAGAACAAGCCAATTTAAACAATCAAATTGAAGTGTATAAAACCTTAGGTGGTGGTCTGAAAGCCAATACTTCAGATCAAATTGCACAGCCTGCTTCTTCGTCTGAATTGAAATACCATCCAAACGATAAAAAGTAAGTAAAATCAAATTGATCATAAAAGCTCACTTCGGTGGGCTTTTTTTTATTGCATTTTGAAGCAGAATTTTCTATGTTGGAAACAAATCATCATTATTGAATATTGAAAAACAATGAAATTAAGCAATTTGGAAACTGTTCCTGCCCACAATATTAAGCAACAACTTGATGTGGTTTACGGAAGTACTGTTCGAAGCAAGCATGTCGGTCGTGATTTGATGGCTGGTTTAAAAAATATTGTGGGCGGTGAACTGAAAGGCTATACCGAATTATTAGAAGAATCGCGCCAAGAAGCCATGAATCGAATGATTGAAAAAGCACAAGCTTTGGGTGCCAATGCTATTGTGGGGATTCGTTTTTCCACCTCAAATATTGCACAAGGGGCATCAGAACTTTTTGTTTATGGTACAGCAGTAATTGTTGAGCCAAAGCAAACACAACTTCCCGACCCATTTTCAAATTAGGCAACGTAAATTGATGGTTTAATTTTTAAAATCGGATTAACACTGGTTCTGTTTTTTATTGGATGGGGCTTCGGGCGATTCATTGAACAAAAGCATCTAAAGGAATTGGCGGAAAAAGAACAACGCCTTGCGCATATTCGTATTGATACCAATAAGTTTCAGACTTCTGAACGTCAAGGGCAATTGATCAGTAGTAATGTGGTCATTTCTCATGATTACTTTAAATACATCATTGCACAAATTCAGAATTTTTTTGGTGGACGTTTAACCACTTATGAAACTGTAGTTGATCGTGCACGGCGCGAAGCAATTGTACGTTTAAAACAAGAAGCTGAGAATGTAGGATCAACCCATATTATGGGCTTACGTTTAAGTACAACCGAGCTCGGCATGCAAGGTGGCATGGTTGAAGTGTTTGCTTATGGTACGGCAACATAATAATTGTATGTGTTTAAACATCGATCATTCGTTTTCATAAATGAATGATCTTGATTTACTTCAGCCAGCCAGATCATGATAATCTCAGGATTGATTCAACTGTTATATCCTAGATTTGGTCGTAAAAAAACTACAACTTTTTAATGATGCACATAGGCTTGGCTTAATGAAAAATTTAGCACTGCAACTTAGCATAGGATTGATCACCATGCTTCCATTGAGCATAAAAGCAGAATTAATTGTACTTGCCTCACCACAAAGCCATGATAAATATTATTCAAAAGTCATCGATGACATTTTTGATTTTCATGTCGATTATGCGAAAAAAATTATTCAACATGGTGATAATGTTGTAATTTTAACCGATCAACAGCTTTATCCAAATTATGTCAAAGCTTTGGGAAAACAGCATGTTGCTATAGCGCCAATGCAAGATATTTGGATGCGTGATTTTAGTAGTGCTAATCCCAATCAACCTATTCTTTTTCGTTATACAGCAGCAGGACAAGGTGGAGGCAAAAAAGCTCAAGCCATTTCCGATGATGTTCAAGCAGACTTTAAAGCATATAGTCAAAAAGCAGGACTGCAATTTATCCAAACTCCATTACTGAACGATGGCGGTAATTGGGTTGAAGATGGTTATGGGAATGTGGTGATCAGCACTAAATTTTTATCTGATAATCATTTATCTGAAACTGCTGCACGGCAAAAACTCATTCAACTGACGGGTGCAAAACATATTGCATTTATTGAAGCAGATGAACAAGGTGGCTTAGAACATGCAGATGGAGTAGTCAGCTTTATCGAAAAAGAAACAGTTGTCATCAACGCATATCCAGAAGATCTTGACTATTCGAAACAACTCAAAGCAGATTTGCAACGAGGTATTCCCAATATCAAGATTCATGAGATTGTGACGCCTTATGATGGCAGCCAAATTTACGATGAAAAATTTGGTTCCGCTTGTGGCTTATATACCAATATGCTGGTAACTCCTGAACGGATTTATTTTCCACAATTTGGGATCAAACAGGATGCTGTTGCACTGCAACAGATTCGCCGACTGACCAAACGAACCGTTATTCCTGTGCAATCCGCTCAAGTCTGCAAAATGGGTGGTGGTGTTCGGTGTATGTCATGGCAGTTGAGAGGAAAAAATGCGGAATTGATGTCTAAATTTTTAATCAAAGCACCTTAACGCTTAACCAAGACTACAGACCATAAACTAAGATCTACCTTGTTGTTAATATTGATATTCATCTTTATAACTTTGAGGAATTTGATATTGATTGCCATCAAATTTTAATGTGAAACGTTGTTGGTTGAATTGATGATTCACCTCTTGGCATTCCTCAGCGACTATTTGCATCTGATAACGTTTAATTTTGCTATTGACCAGAATGTCGGTATATTTTTTGGTTTGATTTTTCTGCATCACTAGCGTAGAAGTACGCTCTTCTGCATCCGCATTACAATCCATATCTGTTTCTGCACGATCTCGGGTGACAATCAAACTGTCCAAAATTTGCTTTTTATTTTGCAGATCATATAAATTTAAAAGTTGCATGGAAAATGGATTGGGCTGTGAATGCCCTGAATAATTCAATCTCAATCCCAATGCACGATTTGATTCAGTGACTTTATAATTTGCTGTATCCAACTCAATTGAATCCAAACTAATTGCATCAGAAACCATAGGTTCAGTAACACGATAATGATCTACAACCTTTAAGTTTTCAGGCTTAAACTTGATTAAATCCAAATAATATTCACCTTCTTCTGGACGATCTTTAACAGAAATCCACTGAGCATAAGCCATAATCATCGTTGAATCATCAACAGGGTCAGATTTACAGTGAATCAATGACTGTTCAGCCTTCGTAATTTTGGCTTGTTTCAAGACCTTGTTGACCACTTGATGATCATCACACAGACCAGCATAAGCAGCGCCACTTAAAACAAAAGATAAGCCACTTATTTTAAATATAATTTTTTGCATGCGTATCTCATATAACATAAGTGTATGGACAGATATTTATAGATAGATCAATTGCTACTAGATGTATTTAAATAAAGTAGCTTCAATTACTTCACTTTCATCTTGCGGATCATCTTATACAAAGTTTTAGGAGACAAGCGAGATACCCACACCCCCAACTTTTCTTTAGCTCCACCGACTACAATATATTCTTGACCATTTAAAAGTGCTGAAACAGTTTGCTTTGCAAAATCATCAGCTTCCAAGCCATTTTCAATTGCTTCATCTTGATGTGCTTGTGGCTTACCTGCCCCATTTAAAGCATTAAATGAAACGTTGGTTTTCACAAAACCAGGGAAAATCACCGAAACTTTTACCCCATCCTGCGCCACTTCAGCCCGTAGACTGTTTGCCCACATATGAATAGCCGCCTTTGCCGCGGAGTATGTTGCACGATATTGTGTTCCTAACAGCCCAGCAACACTTGAGACATAAGCAATTCGTCCTGATTTTTGAGCAATAAATGTAGGTAATACCAATTTAGTCAAAAAAACTTGTGAAAAATAATCAATTTCCATGATTGCACGTTCGGTCTGCATACTGGTTTCTGTAATCAATGCTCTTTGACTTAAACCGGCATTATTGATCAACAAATCTATACACCCTTTTTGATCAAGGACCTGTTCATAAGCATGACGAACTTGTGCTTCATCAGTAATATCCATTACTACGGAAAGATGATGATCAGGGTGAAGCAAACTCACACGAACTTTTTCCAGCTCTTCCAAACGTCTTGCACTTAAGATCACCTGCGCACCCTGCAATGCACATTCCGCAGCTAAAGCTTTACCAATACCTGATGATGCACCCGTAATCCAAACCACCTTTCCATCTAAACTTTCCATGTAAATACGCTCTTGAATAGGACAAATAAATATTAGACCACGAGGCAGGTCAAATCAATCAGACATCTTTATTTAGACTTTAAGCCTCAACCAAAAACTTACTAAAATGTTTCGCATAATGTTGAGCTTTTTCAGGGTGACTTGGATTATATTCCTCACCTACTTTTTCTAAGCGCTTATACCCCGTACTGGTGATCATATTGATTACTCCATTTAAAGTCTTATCAACGACAAAATTAAATTTTAACAATGTCTTAGGATCACGGATAAACTCAGATACGCCTAGATCAATAATTTTAACTAAATTTTTTAAGGTTGCTGGTAAAGCATGCGTGTCACCAGCAATCACTTTTTGGATATTACTGCTCGCTTCTTCTCCAAGATGGCGATCTAATTGGTAATACATTACCACCTCGCTAGCCTCTGAATCCTCAAATTTTTTAAGAATATGATTTGCTACTGGTTTTAAACGATCATTACTAAAAAAGGAAATCGACCAAGGCATATATTTTTTAAAAGCCCCTTCGATTTGAGAAAAAATTTGTTCAGCCTCTTTCAGCTTTTTTTGACCAGTTGCATCTAATGTTGGGTTATTACGCTGTTCTTCGAGTAAAGCTCCAAAAACTTGATCTAATACTTGGCAAGACATATCCGTAAACACATTGCCCAATTGTTTTGCCAAATCCCGCTTTTCCCCATTATTTAAATTTTGAGTAATACTTTTCAACTCTTGATAAGTGTGTTGTTTGATTAATAAATCAATTTTATATTGCATTGCACTACGCCCTGTTGTTGTTTTATCCGACTAGATTTGATCTTAACAAAACCATATAAATGTTGCATTGTCTTTAAATACTCTCACCGACATCGCAACTCAATAAAATAATGTCAATAAATCAATAATCTAAAAAAACATTTGTAAATGTGACCGAGTTAAAAACTTTTATTTTCCAACATTTGTCATATTTTTTAGCAAAAAATTCAATCAAAACTAAGATTATTCATATTTAATTTATTCAACGTAAATACTCCACAACAGGATTCAACATTCCTGAAGAATATTTGCTACAATGAATGCAATTTTTTACTTACTTTTGATCTGTTTTTACTATGACTGATTCAGCGCAAAACATTGCTACGACCTACGATCCTACCGAGATCGAGAAAAAATGGTACAAGACTTGGGAAGAGAAAGGTTATTTCCAACCTTCTCGTAAAGGCGACTCATTCTGCATCATGATTCCGCCACCGAACGTCACAGGTAGCTTGCACATGGGTCATGGTTTTAACAATGCCATCATGGATGCTTTGACACGTTATAACCGTATGTCTGGTAAAAATACCCTTTGGCAACCAGGTACTGACCATGCAGGTATTGCGACGCAGATGGTGGTTGAACGTCAATTGGCTGCCCAAGACATCAGCCGTCATGACCTAGGTCGTGAGAAATTCATTGATAAAATCTGGGAATGGAAAGAACAATCTGGCGGAACAATTACCCGTCAAATTCGCCGTCTTGGTTCATCTGTAGACTGGTCACGTGAACGCTTTACCATGGATGATGGTCTTTCAAATGCAGTTAAAGAAGTATTTGTAAAACTGCATGAGCAAGGCTTGATTTATCGTGGAAAACGCCTTGTTAACTGGGATCCAAAACTACAAACTGCGCTTTCTGATTTAGAGGTTGAATCTGATAAGGAAGAACAAGGTTCATTGTGGCACTTCAAATATTTCTTAGAAGATCAATCATTACGAACTCAAGATGGTAAAAATTACATCGTCGTTGCAACAACACGTCCAGAAACTTTACTTGGTGATACTGCCGTTGCTGTTGCACCAGATGATGAACGTTATGCGCATCTTGTCGGTAAAAATATCATTTTACCTATCACAGGTCGTGCGGTTGCGATTGTTAAAGATGAATATGTGGACAAAGAATTCGGTACAGGCTGTGTAAAAATCACCCCTGCACACGACTTCAATGACTATGAAGTGGGTAAACGCTGTGAACTCGCAATCATCAATATTTTCAACAAAAATGCCGAAATTTTGGCTGAGTTTGAATATATTGCCAAAGCAGGTGAAGCGATTTCTAAAACGATTCCTGCACCAGCAGACTATGTCGGTTTAGAACGTTTTGCTGCGCGTAAAAAGTTAGTTGAGCAAGCTGAAGCGGAAGGTTGGTTAGAACAAATTCAGCCTTATACATTGAAGCCACCTCGTGGTGATCGTTCTGGCGTAATCATTGAACCTCTCTTAACTGACCAATGGTATGTAAAAATTGCACCTTTGGCTGAACCTGCAATCCAAGCAGTAAAAGATGGTGAAATCAAATTTGTTCCAGAGCAATACAGCAACATGTATATGGCTTGGATGAA
Organism: Acinetobacter bereziniae LMG 1003 = CIP 70.12; assembly: GCF_000368925.1. Lineage (GTDB taxonomy): Bacteria > Pseudomonadota > Gammaproteobacteria > Pseudomonadales > Moraxellaceae > Acinetobacter > Acinetobacter bereziniae. Next base: position 1,219,440 of record NZ_KB849755.1, read on the forward strand.
CAACATTCAAGACTGGTGTATTTCACGTCAACTCTGGTGGGGTCACCGTATTCCTGCTTGGTATGATGCTGAAGGCAACATTTATGTTGGTCGTTCTGAAGAAGAAGTTCGTACGAAAAACAATATCGCGGCTGATATTGAATTAAACCAAGATGAAGATGTACTCGATACATGGTTCTCTTCAGGGCTTTGGACATTCTCAACATTGGGCTGGACCGGCGATGAAGCGAAAGATAAAGAAAACTATTTCTTAAATACGTTCCATCCTACAGATGTTTTGGTCACAGGTTTTGACATCATTTTCTTCTGGGTTGCCCGAATGATCATGATGACCATGCACTTCATGAAAAATGAAGATGGTACACCACAAGTTCCATTTAAAACTGTGTATGTTCACGGTTTGGTGCGTGATGGTGAAGGTCAAAAAATGTCTAAATCTAAGGGGAACGTACTTGATCCTTTAGATTTGATTGATGGTGTAGATCTTGAAACTTTAGTACAAAAACGTACAACAGGTTTAATGAATCCTAAACAAGCTGCCAAGATCGAAAAATCAACTCGTAAAGAATTCCCAGAAGGTATCCAAGCTTACGGTACAGATGCGGTTCGTTTCACATTCTGTGCACTTGCCAATACGGGTCGTGATATCAAGTTCGATATGAAACGTGTTGAGGGCTACCGTAACTTTGCCAACAAAATCTGGAACGCAACACGTTTCGTGATGATGAACTGTGAACAACAGCCGATTGGTCAGGAAGTCCGTCAAGATCTTTGGGAACTTCCTGAACAGTGGATTGTCAGCCGTTTACAAAAAGCAGAAGCTGCTGTTCAACAAGCGTTTGCGACCTATCGTTTAGATTTGGCAGCACAAGCGATTTATGAGTTCATCTGGAATGAATACTGTGACTGGTATGTAGAACTGACTAAGCCTGTTCTGAATGATGAAAATATATCGACTGAGCGTAAAGCTGAAGTTCGTCGTGTTCTTCTTTCGGTAATGGAAGCATCTTTACGCCTTGCGCATCCAATCATGCCATTCTTGACTGAAGAAATCTGGCAAACACTTGCACCAATGATTGGTCTCCGAGGCGAAACCATCATGTTGGCACAATATCCTGTACCAAATCCTGAACGTATCAACGAACAGGCTGAAGCAGACATGCTTGGATTACAAGGTTTGATTGGTGCGGTACGTAATATCCGTGGTGAAATGGGCTTAGGTAATGCCCGTTTATTGCCAGTATTGTTGCAAAACACAACAGATGCCGAAAAAGCGCAGATTGCACGTATTGAACCATTGTTTAAAGCATTGGCTAAAGTTGAAAGTATTACTTTCCTAACAGATGCTGAACAACCGCCATTGTCATCGTCCTCTGTTGTGGGTCGTATTTCTGTATTTGTTCCAATGAAAGGTTTGATTGATCCTAAAGCTGAACTTGGGCGTTTGCAAAAAGACTTGGATAAAGTGCAAAAGCAACATGATCAGATTGCATCTAAACTTGCCAATAAAGGTTTTGTGGCGAAAGCGCCTGCTGCAGTTGTTGAAGGTGAAAAAGCCAAACTCACTGAGTTTGCTGATCAATTGGTGAAAATCAAAGCCAATATGGAACAAATTGCGGCGCTTTAATTTAAACTTGTAATTTTATCTTAGAAGAAGGAAGCTTAATTAAGCTTCCTTCTTTTTTGAGTAGAATAATCATGGTTATTCAAAAATTAAAACAACATTTCATCAATCAAAATTTACGTATCAATCAGCCGGCGACACTGTTAAAAATAATAAAATTCGAACAAAAATACGAGGTTAAACTTCCACAAATTTTTAAAGAATATTTTATTCAATGGTACAGGTGAAGCCAATTTTGGTGATGAGGGCTATTCGTTCTTTTCTTTAACTGAATTTAAACCGACAAAAGACTTAAAAGGTCTTGAAAACTTTCCTCATGCCAATTGTTTTGTATTTTCAGAATTCTTACTCTGGATAACTACTTATGCCGTCAAACTAGATGAATATGGCAATGAATTAGGCATTTATGAAATCTGTAACACGCACAATAAGGTTTGTAATCATTTTGAAGAATTTATTTTACTCATAATGAATAGTGATTTAGCAACACTTGATCAATGATGTTTTTTTAACCAAAATTTAACAATTTCATATCCATTTAACTTAAAGATCAATTCGCAAAATAAAACGAATTGATACACTCTAATTTTTTCAAGAATTACCCTCACCCTAGCCCTGTCCCATAGGGAGAGGGGAACTTTGATTACTAATTGAATAGTTATTTGATACCCAATACTGGCTAAGATCAGGTTTCTCTCACCTCCAAAGAGAGGGCTAAAGAGAAATAACTAAAAATATCTGTATAAATTCCAACACCTCAATCTTCCCCAAAATGTGAAAAGAACACTCTTTAAGAATTTAATATTTATTTGATACGAAATAGAGTTCCCTCTCCTATCAGGAGAGGGTTAGGGAGAGATGTCTTTAAATTCAATACAGATATTCAAAAAATCCTCCTATACTACCTCACTCCGATTCAATACATCATCATTCCAATAACGAATAACTTTAAGTCCCAAAGCCTCTAAAAACTGAGTTCTTCCATTATCACAAGCTACGCCTACATCTGTATTATGCTGACCACCATCCAACTCAACCACTAAGCTCAATTCATGACAATAAAAATCGACGATATAAGGCTCAATCACATGTTGACGACGAAACTTTAAATTCATAAATCGTTGAGCTCGTAAAATTTGCCACATGAGATGTTCGGCATCTGTGGCATCGTGTCGCATAGATTTATGCGTATTCTAATAATTTTGGGTTTAGCTTCAATTTATTTTCCCCCTCCCTAGCCCTCCCCCCACAGAGAGGATAATTTCATTGTTCATTAAATAATTATTATATACACAATGGAGATCCCTCTCCTTTTAGGAGAGGGTGGAAGTATGCTCTTTCAATATCATTCCAAGAATACATCAAAGCAAAATCACTATTCCTTGAGTTGATCCAAAGCTGTCCCCTGTACAGGATTTCTTTTCCAATAATAAGGTTGAAAAAACCGCAGCAACAAACGCCACGGTGTCATCCAGACGATACGCGCATTGCGCTTATTATTTTGGCTTACACGTTTTGCCAAATAACCACACACTTGCTCAGGTGGGTCGATCACAAACATAAATAGCCATTTCATTTTGTGCCAGTTTTTAACTTCACCTTGCTGCCAAGAAGAAATCAACAAATCTGTTGCCACCATTCCAGGGCTTAAGGTACCAATCAAAATATTGCTTTGCTTGGCTTCTTTATTTAATGCATGATTTAGATAGGCAACTGCCCGTTTACTGGTTGCATAAGGCGTCATTCCTGCACTCCATTCACCACGGCTACCCCAACCTTCCATATTAAAAATTTGCCCAAAACCTTGTTGAGTCATACCTTTTAATGCCACTTGTGAACCCAACATCGTACCAAGTACATTGGTTTTAATCACATTTTCTATGTCAGTATGAGTAATGTCTGTAAAGGCGCTTGCTGCATTACACGTACCAGCATTATTGATCCAGACATTAACCTGACCAAATTTTAAAATTGTTTCATCCCATAATTTTTGGAGATCTTCATAATGAGCCACATCACAACAGACGCCACAAATTCGCTGAGCTGAATAACGTACCCCTAAATCAGCAACTACTTGATTGAGTTGAGTACTATTCCGTGCTGAAATCATGACTGACCAACCCAGCTTTAAAAAAGCTTCCGCTAAGCCTAAACCAATTCCACGAGTTCCACCGGTAATCACGATAGATAAAATTTGATCAGAATTTGAAACAATCAAAATATTCTCCACTGACCTGTTCAACCAAGCTAAGTAAATGTGAATTAACAACCATACAATCTAAGCTCAATTTAGGACATTTGACCTGACAGAAGCAATTTTTAAGATAGAATCTGAGGTATCGAAAATAAATAAATTACTTAAATCACATGAATCATCATTTTTTTCTTGGAACTTTAATCATTTTTCTTGTTGGGTGTCATGAAAAGCCTGCCACGTCAATAGAAGATAAAGCAACTGGTCAATAATATCTTTTCCGCAATAAGGATTTTAATTCCGCTCTATCACTAAAAATTTCTAAAGCACGCTCTGCTCTTTCAAGATTTTTTTTGATGATCAATACATCTTTATCAAATTTTTTATATAAATCTTTTACTTTAATCCTACCTAGTGAATGCATATCGATATGGTCATTCCAATCGAAAGAGTAAATAATATCATCAATTTTAGACTGAAGTTCTTCAGCTTGTTCTTCCAAGTTAATATTGTAAAACTCTAATTGTTCTTTAGCTAAATTATTAAATTTTTCTACACTTGCGGTAAACTCAATTTGATATTTGAGTAAAGCAAATAGATCCTTGTTTTCATAAGCTTGATTAACACGCTGTAATATTTCCGTTTTCTCAATTTTTCTCTCTTCATTCTGCTCGCGATCAGGATGAATCAAAGACGCAATTTTCAAATAAATATTTTTAAATGACTGGTTAGCTTTTTGTTTAGCCAATGCTCTTTTCTCAGCTAATTTCTTTTGCTTATCCTTTTCGTTTTTCAATTTTCTTTCATAATCATCTCTATCCGTTTTATTTAATTGCTTTAAAAACTCTTGCTCACGATCTTTTTCCATTTTTTCATGCAATTTTTCTATAAAATCATCATGATCATATAAATTAAATTCAAAATCAAAGTAATCAGACTCAACACCTAATTTGCTTGCCATCATTTCAATGAAAGCACGTTTATTAATTTCGTCTAGCCGCTCGGCTGTCAATTCTTCTTGGTCTACTATATTCATTTCCTCGAGCTGATGTTCTTTTATATCCGCTTTAAAAAATTCATCTTCAGATATTTCATAGCTAGATAATATCTTTTCAACTAATTCAAATTGCTTTTCAGAAAGTGTATCCACAATCATCAATTGACTAGCAACGGACTCAATCAAATCATCTAATCTCAAAGCTTGGGTTTTAGCCCATTTTGTTTCTAGTTTATGTTTCCACAATATTTCCAATTGTTGGAACATTATTTGGTGTAATTCAGCATATTTAGGGAGAATCTCACCACTGGCACGTTTTTGTATATCATTTTGTGCATGCTCCCATTCACTTAGCAACACTTTAAGCTGTTCGACTTTTTTAATAAGACGATTAAATTTTTTTTGCTTTGGAGAAAGATTCTCAGAATTCTGTTTCAAAAGAACATCTAATTTTAAGCTCATGGGTCAATATAAATAGGAAAATCGACTTGAACTATAATATTTCTTATCTATTAGGGGAAGTTTATTTTAATAAATTAAAATAGAATCAACAACATATCAACCAAAAATTATGATAAGTTTTGACTTTAACCTATCTTTATTCAGAACGTAAGAAAATAAACTGTCTCCGATATAGTTGATACGGTTCAAAGCTTAGGAAATAAACATATTCAAATTATATAGTAGCTTCCTAAACCTTATAGGAAGATAATCCTCTTTATTCTTCATCGGCAAAAATCGCATTTGCACCAATTACTTTAGAAATTTTAAGTTTATTTTGTTCTTGCAAAATATAGATTTTTTGTTTGATTGAATCACTGGTGAAGCTTCCATTCAGGTTTAATACAATAGGGGCTTCACTCAATGAACCTTTGCCACGATACTCTTGATTGATATTATTGGTCGTAGCTTGATTCACAATCACAAAATAACCTGTAATACCTTGTGCTTGACCACATGCCAAGCTCTGTGGTGCCCAATCACCAAATTGAATAACAGAGTTAAAATGATAACCTTTATGTTCTAAGAAGTTTTTCTGTTGTGGCGTGGTGATTGGGAAGTTCAAAACTTTCTGTTGTCCTTTCCAGTTGATCAGCAATTGACTGGATGAACAAGAGTCCCGTATCTGCCCCGCACTTCCTGATTCTGCTCCATCTATTGAATCATCACATTGTGAAATGACTTGAAATGTGGCATCACCACAGTTCAGTACTTTAGAACGATAAGTTTTATATTGGGTAGTTTGAGCAAAAAGTGAATGAGATAAAAAGCTGAGTACAAAGCAACAGGTTACGGTTTTAAGATAATAACTGCAAAAATGAGAAATCATGCTTTTTATATTGATCATTAACATTCTTTAATTCTATATCAAATATTTACTTACAACTCTGAAAAATATCACTAAACCCTCCTAAGCACATGAAATTATTAATGATAAAAATTAAACTGAGTGTTGAAATTATTTTCAGCCTATATTAAACCTGTCATTACACAACAAAAGCTTGATTAAAATACATATTTTAAAAATAATGATAACCAAATCACAAAATAATTAGGTAAAACGATGAAAGATATCATAATTTTTATTTCAAGCATGCTGTCCATATTGTTGGCTCAAATGAGTCACGCCACACTTCCCAAAATACCTGAAGAAACCCAAATAGAGATTTTTAAAAGTGCAAAATTTAAAAAAACCAATCTAGGTTGGGAAAGCCGTTGTAGTTTAGGCAATATTTCATATTATGGTGATTTGAATAAAGATGGTCGCCCTGATGCAATTGTGGTAGATGGTGGTATTGGATGCTATGCCGACACAGGGATTGGATTTTATATTGTCACTCAACAAACTGATCGGAAATGGGTTCGAATTTTTAATAGTCGCGGTCAACCTGAATTTCTTTCAACTTTAGGTAGACATGGTTGGCCAGATATTGCCATCAATGATGGATCAAAATGTTTTAACGTGTATAAATGGAGCGGACAAAAATTTGAAAAGGATCGTTTGGAATACAAAAACAAAGCATGTTCAAGCCCTACAGTGCAAAAGTAAGACTCTTTTTTGAATTTCATTGATACAACTGATCGGATTGTTTTTAAGTGCGAATTTTATTTTTAACACTCAACATTCAACTATAAAAATTAACTTAATAAATATCAATGTCTTAAAAATTAAGCCATGTCGTGTTGTTGCATCAACTTAGTGCAATAATTCCAATTTAGTGCAGGCTTTTGCTTTATATCGAGTCTTAATAATATTTTGAATTTTTTGATCTATTTTTTCATACAGTCAGATACTTCACGAATAGATTTGCTTGGTTATACTTGAACCAATTTGTGACATATAGCACCAAAAAGAATCGTATATGCAAAACGTTGATCTTCTCTTTCTTTTGCTTGGCGCAGTGCTTGTACTCGCTATGCATGCAGGATTTGCTTTTTTAGAATTGGGAACAGTTCGTCATAAAAATCAAGTCAACGCACTCAGTAAAATCATTACTGACTTTTCAATCTCAGCAATCGCCTATTTTTTTATTGGCTATTATATTGCTTATGGGCAGCATTTTTTCCATACAGGCACCACGCTATCCGCTGAACACGGCTACAATTTGATGCGTTGTTTTTTCTTGCTAACCTTTGCTGCTGCTATTCCTGCAATTGTTTCAGGTGGTATTGCAGAGCGTGCAAAAATGCGCTCTCAAGCCATTGCTACGCTTTTTATTGTCGCTTTGGTTTATCCCTTCTTTGAAGGCATTGCTTGGAATGGCAACCTTGGATTGCAAAAATGGTTAGCAGATACATTTGGTGCAGGATTTCATGATTTTGCTGGTTCAGTGGTTGTTCATGCTATGGGTGGATGGATTGCATTGGCAGCAGTTTTACTCCTCGGTGCACGCAATGGGCGTTATAAAAAAGATGGACGTGTCAGTGCACACCCACCATCTTCAATTCCCTTCCTGGCATTAGGTTCTTGGATCTTAATTGTTGGTTGGTTTGGCTTTAACGTGATGAGTGCTCAACGTGTTGATGCCATTTCAGGTTTAGTTGCGATTAATTCACTGATGGCGATGGTCGGCGGTACACTTTCTGCAAATTTCTTTGGCAAAGAAGATCCTGGCTTTTTACATAATGGTCCATTGGCTGGCTTAGTTGCAATCTGTGCTGGTTCAGATGTCGTTCATCCAATTGGTGCGCTGCTCATTGGTATCTGTGCAGGTTTTATTTTTGTCAAATTGTTCACTTATACACAAAACAAACTTAAAGTTGATGATGTTTTAGGGGTATGGCCTTTGCATGGGGTATGCGGTGCTTTTGGTGGCATTGCTGTTGGGCTATTCGGACAACAATGGTTGGGAGGAATCGGAGGCGTATCCATGATCTCACAAATCATTGGTACACTGCTTGCCATTTTGCTTGCGCTTGCAGGTGGATTTGCTGTCTATGGTATACTCAAAGTCACTATGGGTATTCGCCTATCGCAAGAAGATGAATTTCGTGGAGCAGATTTATCCATACATAAAATTTCAGCAAACTCTGAGGATGCGATGTTTTAATATTTAACATTTTATTCTATTTTTCATTTTTAGCGGCTTTCACAGCCGCTTTTTTATATTTTATTTAAATGACAATAAATTAATCTCCATGCCCATTATTTATCATCAATATTTCATTATGATGGATTGCTATTTTATGAGACTTTTTACTGAAATAATAAGTAGAATGATAATCACTTAAAGTTGAATCATTTTTATTATGAACAGACATCAAACTCGTCAGTTCTTTTAATGAGTTGGTTAATTAAGTCTGATTTAAGTTTATTTTTTTCTAATAGCAAACGATTAAAATGATTCAACTGAGTGATCCTTTTCATGCCTTTTTTAGAGTCGCATAAATTCTTTTTAAAAAACAGTTTATTATTGGGAATACTATTTTTAATATTATTATTCATGTTCCCGGTTGGTGGTGCAATTGATATGCAGTTAATCCACCCTTGGATAGATTCTGCTGGAAATTTTCCATTAAAAAATAACTGGTTTTTAGTAGAAATCAATCACAAATTGATTAAACATTTGGTCATTGGTTTTTTTGTCATTATCCTACTCTCATGGATTGCTTCTTTTAAGTTTGATCAACTCAAAGCCTTTAAATGGCAACTTGGTTATTTATTTTGGGTCAGTGTTTTATCTACTGTTTTGATTGGATTATTAAAATCACACTCAGCACATGCATGTCCATGGTCGATGACTGAATCTACTGCATTTGGTTATGTTTGGGATTTTTCTGCAACCCAAGGTCATTGTTTTCCAGGTGGTCATGCAAGTACAGGTTTTTCACTACTCACAGGATTTTTTGTTTTTAGAAAATCGAATCCTAAAATCGCCTATTTTTTCTTATGTTTAGGGCTTGTTCTTGGCTTTATTACAGGTTGGGGACAAATGATGCGTGGAGCACATTTCCTTAGCCATAATCTTTGGACAGGTTGGATTATTTATACGTTTAATTTATTGGTCTATCGTATTTTCTATAATAAATTTAGAACCGCAATCCAATAACAACTTTTCGTTATAGGGCAGAGTAAAACTTGAAGTGCGACATAAACCACCTAATTAATTTAAAGGGTTTATGGAGTATATAAAATTGTCATACCATCATCTTAACTTTGAAGATCGTACTGCATTAATGCTTGAGTCAAGAAAAGAAGGCTTTTCAGCCAGAAAATTTGCTGAACTCATTAAAAGACATCCTAGTACGATCTATCGTGAGCTTAAAAGAAATAGCATCAATGACGTTTATCAAGCTCGATATGCTTCTGATAACACCTTCGCTAGACGTAGACGTGGTCACAGAAAACTCAAAATCGATTCAATCCTCTGGAAATTTATTGTTGAAGCGATCCGTTGTTTATGGTCTCCTCAGCAAATAGCAAAGCGTTTAAAGACATTTCCTGATTTGGATCAAACAATGAATGTAAGCCATACAACGATTTATTCAACGATACGAGCATTACCAAAGGGTGAGTTGAAAAAAGACTTATTATCCTGTCTGCGTCATGAAAATAAAAAGCGAAAAGCTAACGGTGAACCTAAAAAAGATTCTATATTACAGGATATTAAAACTATTCATGAGCGCCCAGCCGAAGTTCAAGAAAGAAAAATACCGGGTCATTGGGAAGCTGATTTAATTAAAGGTAAAGACAATAAAAGTTCGATAGCAACACTTATTGAACGAAATACACGGCTCTGTATCTTGGCAACATTACCTGATGCAAAGGCAGAATCAGTGCGCAAGGCTTTAACTGAAGCTCTGAAATATTTACCTGCAGAACTGCGTAAAACGTTGACCTATGACCGTGGACGCGAGATGTCAGAACATAAAATACTCGAAGAAGATTTAGGCATAGATGTATATTTCTGTGACCCACATTCACCTTGGCAAAAAGGCACATGCGAAAATATGAATGGTTTAATTAGGCAATATTTACCTAAAGGGATTGATTTAAATCAGGCAGATCAGCATTATTTAAATCAAGTTGCCATGTCACTGAATACTCGTCCTAGAAAGGCGTTAGATTGGCTTACACCATTAGAGAAATTTGCTCAGCTTGTTGATTATCATATGGCTTTTGAAACTGTCGCACCTCATGTTTGAATTCGCCTAGGGTCAAGGTCGCAGGATGACTCTTTGGCTGTTCTAAATCATCATAAATTTTAATATTTATACATTATAGTCAATCTGTTAAAACGCATTGAGTAAAATATAATTTTTCTTAATCAATAAAATCAATGTGATAAAAATATTATTGAAAGATTTTAAACTTTCATTTTCACACTTTACAGCTAAAGTTTAAATAAATTTGCGCAGGTGATGCTTCACTTTTCTCAACCATTTTTTGTTCAACGGCATTCTTGCGCTGCAAACAAAACAGTGCTTTGTTTTGTTCACGCTCCTTATTCAACATAGCAACATCCATATCACCATTATAGAAAGACCGTCTATAACTCAACAATATAAAATAGAGACTCACTAAGGTTTCTAGTAATTTGTATAAAAACCATAAAGTTCATTGGATACGATCATTTTTAATTAATGAAAGAGATCAAATGAATAATTCAAAAGGCTGAAATTTTACAAAATTTAAATATTAAATTATTAAACTAATCTTAATTTTTACAATTTAATATATTTTGATTATACTCAAAACAATTTAGTAATGTTATGCGTGTAAATATGAGTAATTTTTCTAAATTTCTCCGTAATACCCTTAAAGCTCAAGACTCAAATATCCAACCATATCAATTGGATAACAGCAAAGTGTGGCTTAAAAAAGCTTCAGAACGACACTCTGCATGGATTTATATGCCATTAAAATGGGTTGCACGCATTCTTAATATTGAAGCTTTAACTCCAATTCCTAACTATGGTGGAAGTAAGTCAATTTATTGTGAAGTTCATCGTCTCACTGAATTACAGTCATTAGGTATTCCCACACCTCAGATTTTAGCGAATTGCTCTCAAGGTCTATTGATTGAAGACGCTGGTGATCAGGTCATGCAACTTGACCAAGCATTGATTAGAATGGAGGGCAATACAGCGAAAAAATTAGAATTCTTTCGTGAAGCAATTTCAGCAATTCAAGCAGTTCACCAGAAAGGAAGTTATCTCAGCGAAGCTTTTGCGCGCAATATTTTAGTCAATCACCACAAAGAATTTACTTTTATCGACTTTGAAACAGACCCAGGCGAAATGCTAGATCTAGAAACTTGCCAAATTCGTGATTGGTTATGTTTTATTTTTTCAACAGCATTCCGTTTCAATGATGATGAAATTGCACAAGCGTGTGATATTTTTATTGCTGAAATCTACCCATGCAAATCGAAATATAATGAAATCTGTCGAATTGGGAACAAACTCAATTGGGTTGCAAATTTTAGTTTAGAAAAATTAGGGAGTGATGGGCGAAGAATGCATAAATGCCTGACATTTTTCCAGTATATGAAAAAGAATGAACCACTTCCTTTGATTTAAAAGGACATGGTTCATTTATTGAGGAATTTGAGATTATTCGATAGGTTTAATATTGAGTTGAACAGGTACTTTAACCAAAACACTTAAACCGCCTAATTCCTCGCTGCGAGAAAGGAATAGCTCGCCACCCAAATGCTGTATGGCTTTATCTACGATCGACAAACCTAAACCACTTCCCACCTCTAAGTGATGATGCACACGATAAAAACGTTTTAACACTTTATCATACATCTCTGTATCTATGCCTGGACCACTGTCTTCAATTAAAACATAAGCAAAATCATGGATATCAGCAAAGACTGAAATATTAATCATTCCTGAGACAGGTGTATATTTAATTGCATTATCAATTAAATTAAAAATAATTGAATGAAGGCTATGTTCGACACTTTTTAACACAACAGTTTCATTACGTATAAAACCCAAATCAATATCTTTTTCCATCGCTAGATTCATCAATTGCTCGACGCAATTGAGTGCAACATCATTCAGTTTAAATTGCGTGACCTGCACTTCATGATTCAGCGAAGCGTCTTGTTTCGCCAAAGCAAGTAACTGCGTCACTAAATGCTGCATACGTGCTAAACCTTTACTGAGGTTTTTTAGATTTTCCTCTTCAGGAAATTGGCTCATTAAAATTTTAGTTTGTAAATTCAATGCTGTTATGGGAGTTCGCAGTTCATGCGCAGCATCTGCTACAAATTGCCGCTGCTCTTGTTGTGCTTCAGAAATCCGCTCAAATAAATGATTCATTTCCTGAATGGTAGGTAATAATTCTTCTGGATAATGCGCATTTTGAATCGCCACCAACGAATTAGAATCACGCTTTGCCAATTCAGATTTAAAGTCCTCTAAAGGTTTTAAGCTGCGGCGAATAATATAGACCAAGCCCAATAAAGCAAATGGAATAATCAACAAATAAGGCAAAAACATGCTTCCTGCAAGCTCTAAAGCCAAATGCTCTCTGACTTTTTCCTGTTGACTAATTTGAATCTGAAAGTTCGCTGTCGGTAAAATATAGGTAATCCATGTCCCATTTGCGGTCTCTTGACTATAAAACCCAGCTTTCTGCTTAGGTTCAATAATCACATGATGAGGGGTGTTTTGAACCTGTTGAGGGTTTGCATAAGACCAAACATCTATAAATAGATCCTCCTCATGATAGCGCTTATGCTCATCGAAATGGCTTTGAATAGGTCGAGGGTTAAGTTCAACCCGCTCCGCCAAATAAACCATTTGTGCATCAAGAATTTCATTAATTTCTTCTAAAGAAATTTTATAAGCTGAAAAAATTAATACGCAGCCCAATAAAATACTAAAGATAGAGGTATAACGAATTAAACGCTTTCTTAGAGAAAATGCAGTTCCCATATTATTCTGCTTTATGTGCTTGCCCCAAACGATAGCCTAAACCACGAATTGTACGAATAATATCTTTACCTAATTTTGAACGGATGTGATGAACATAAACTTCAATCGTATTGCTGTTGATTTCACTATCAAAAGCATACAATTTATCTTCTAAATTTGCTTTAGAAAATATTTTATTGGGATGCGTCATCAGTGGAATCAAAATTGCCCATTCTCGGTTAGACAGCTCAACTGGCTCACCTTTCAATGTTGCAATATGTTGTTCAACATCTAAAACAATCTCACCATTCTTTAACAGATTCGATGACTGCCCCATCACCTCTTTTGCAGCATCTCCAGAACGGCGTAATAGTGCATGAATACGCGCTACAAGCTCATCAAATTCATAAGGTTTAATCAAGTAATCATCTGCACCTTGGTTTAAACCATCAACACGATTTTGTAATTGATCACGTGCTGAAATAATCAGTACAGGTAAGCCTGAACGTTGACGAATTTGCTTTAAAACTTGCATTCCGTCCATCATTGGTAAGCCTAAATCGAGTAAAACCAAATCAAATTGTTTTTCTGAGATGAGTTTTAAACCATCTAAGCCATTATTGACCCATTCAACATCAAAGCCTTGGTATTTCAACAATGTTTTCGATGATTCTGCGATCATAAAATCATCTTCTATCATTAAAATTTTGGTCATGCTCTATGTCCTTTCAATCAACTGTTCACTGCACATTGGTGCAACATATTGTTCTTTTGATCAATCACCTGAGTTTGAATATTCAATAAACTCAAAAGACTTGGAAATAAATTATCTTGACTCAATTTTGCTGCTTTTTGTTGAGTTAAACAATTAATTTGTTTTGCAGATGCAGCTTTCCAGTTCTCTGAAAACCACATCAACATCGGGACATGAGTCTGTTGAGTAGGCGCAATTGCATAAGGTGCACCATGCAAATACATGCCACGCTCACCTGTAGACTCACCATGATCAGACAAATACCAGAAACCAGTTCGATAGTTGTCTTGCTGCTTTAAGCTTTCAATCACTTGATTCAAAATATGGTCAGTATAGACAATCGAATTATCATAAGTGTTGATTAATTCAGTTGAAGAGCACCCTTGAATCGCATTGCTTTCACAGGTTGGTTTAAATTTCTTAAATTCATTCGGTGCACGCTTGTAATAAGCTGGTCCATGACTACCCATTTGGTGTAAAACAATCAAATGAGGTTGTTTGTCATCTTTAGGTAATTGCTTGAGATATACATTTAAACTATCAACCAAAATACCATCTAAACACTCACCACCTTGACACCATTTCTTTTCTAATTCTTGAGGAATAACAAACTTCTCAACACGATCACAGGTACCTTTACAGCCTGAATTATTATCAATCCAAGTCACCTTATACCCTGCACGTTGTGCAATATCCAATAATCCTTCTCGGTGACTCGCAAGTTGCTCATCATAATTTACACGTGGCATACCTGAAAACATACAAGGTACTGATACAGCTGTTGCAGTACCACATGAGCTAACTTGAGAAAAATTAATAAGATCCGCCTGCTTAGATAGCTCGGGATTGGTATTTTTAGCATAACCATTTAACGCGAAACTTTCTGCGCGTGCTGTTTCACCCACCACCAAAACCATCAATTTGGGTTTATGCTGTAAAGCAATATCCTCAACGATATGTGCATCTTCACCATAACGAATCAAAGGCAAATTCTTTTTAGGTGCTTTTTTATGGAAATATGAAAGCGTTGAAGCCACTGTATTCTGAGGTGAAATCATACCTTTTAGATCACGATGCTCACGAAAAATAGCAGCATAATCGACATAGAATACAAATAATAATCCACCAATAACAGCTAAAGAACCCACAATATTAAGCCCTTTAAAAAGCACAATCTTGCTTATTTTTTCAGGTTTAATACGGATCCATAAAATCAAAAGAATAGGTAAAATAACAAAACCAAAGGTCCATGCAAAAAATTGAAAAGAGAGTAAGTCTGCAACTTCACCGGGATCAGTTTGCGCCATGTTCTGAATTTGATCAGGTGAAATCACCACACCCAATGAATTGACAAAATAGGCACTAAAACCACCAATAAATACCAGAATGATTGCAAAGAATTTTGCGGTCCATTTCCAATCTAAGAGCTGTAGTAATAGATTGTATAAAGCAATCAATACTAAAGCTGTAGCAATCAAAAAGAGCTGGGCTTTTATACCTTGATAAGGAGTAAGCGCTTGAACTTTGCCCAGAAAACCAAAGTTCAGGCATAGCCCTAACCAGACTGCAACAATAAAATTAAAGGCAGTGAGGGAAATGGAGACTTCTCGTTGTTTGATACGTTGTATTAAATTAGACATTACTGTAGCAATACTCTCTTCAATGACCTTAAGTTAAAAAATGAAGCTTAAATTGAACTTAAAAGCATTCTTTGAGTACCTAACAGCATTAATCTCAAATTTTAATCCCTTAAAATTTCTCATTATTTGAGAAATTCAAACTAGAATAAATATTTATAATGGTTGTTACATATTATTTTATAACCTAATAGATAATCAATTCTGCCCATTCAATTTGGATTGGCTCATTCTTCGGTGTCAAAAGAATGAGCCAATAAAAAAATCATACAGGAATTAATTTCTATACTTTTAAAATTGACAAAAAAGTAATTTTTGTCTTATCTAAATGTAATGTAAAATAATGACCTCTAAATCATAAATAAAATGCTATTGTTTAAGTTGATATTTAAATTCATTTTAAAATAAGAAAATTTAAAACAATAATCAATATCTTAATCGAGAATAATACTATTCATCTAAATAATATTACTTTTCACACATATTTCTCATCCAATATATAATTGGAATTAAACAAAGCACACCGATAAGTAAAATTAAACTTAAGAATTTTAAATACCCCAGTTGATCTCCAATCATTCCACTTACTGTATATAGGACTCCACTGATGCTTGCCATGATTGAAACTTGAAAAGTAAAATCAGTTCCAGCATATTCGCTTCGGCTATACTGCATTACCAAGGTTAAAATCACCACCAATAACATTGCAGCAAACATGTCTTCTAAAGCATTAATCAGATAAATTATCCACGGCGCAACAGGAACGGCTTGTTCATATAAAATTGCCAACCAAACGAAACCTGCTAAACTGATTAATTTCAAGACAGAAAATAACAATAAGGCTTGATGACGTTTTATTTTCTTTAATAACAATCCTGCCAACCCAGCGCCGAATAGTGCAGAAAATGCGCCCAGCATTGTAATGTAAATACCAATTTGAGAAAGGCTCAATTTCAAATCAACCAATAACGGTTTAGTGATTGGACCTGCAAATCCATCTGTAACTTTGATTGTGCAAAGTACAAAAAACCATGCTGTTAATTCTTTATTTTCAAAGAAATACCTTAAATAATCTCTAAACCATTCAAAGCGATCTATATTTGTTTGATGTGATGTCTTTTTGCTGGCAATACGTAGATGTTCAGGTTCTTGATAAAACCAAATTGGCAGTGTATTGCAAGCAACGATAGCGGCCAAAATAAGAAAAGTCATCTGCCAACTGAGCCAATCCATTGCCCATAAAATTGCTCCACCACCTACAATAAACCCTAGGCGAGAACCAATAACCTGAAACATATTACCAAAATGTTGCTGTTCTTCTTTTAATATTCTTACTGCCAAACCGTCAGTAGCAATATCTTGAGTTGCACCGATGCTATTCATACACAGCAATGCAATAAAAAACAGAAATAAAAACCGTGGTTCATTTAAAGATTGAATCGGTAAGAAAGATAAAATAACCAGAATGACAATGGTTAAAATCTGGGTGGGAATAATCCAACTACGATAATGCCCTGCTTGGTGATGTCCATAACGATCCACCAAAGGTGCCCATAAAATTTTAATTGCCCATGGTGCCATTAACAGTCCAAAACCACCAATATGAGCCAATGACACGCCTTGAGCACGTAAGACCACTGGCAACGCATGAGTCATAAATCCCACAGGTAAACCTTGAGCCCAGTATAAAGAGAATAACAATAAATAATGATATGGCATGCTAACTCGACTCAAGAATCATCAACATTGACTCACCTGCAATGATTGAACACTTTAAATTTGATATGTTGCTTTAATTTGCAAATTTTGTAATATTTACATTTTGCGGATATCCAATGGATGGATGTCTATGTTGTATTAAGCAAAAAATGAATACCAATACAAGAGCAGTCACATAAAAATACGATGTCACAGAATTTTCCAAATATACCCGATCAAGTGCCCCAGCGTGGCAATACCACCAGTCGCAATATATTTAAAAACCTTTACTTGCTTCAAGGCTGGGGTTTTGAGGGTGAGTTTCCGAACTTACCTAAAGCCGTGGTGTTTATTGCTCCCCATACATCAAACTATGATGGTTTATATGCCTTTCTTGCGATGTTAGGGATTGGTGTTAAAGTCACCATTTTTGGCAAAGACAGCCTGTTTAAAACGCCATTGAAATCTCTTTTTGAGTGGATTGGTGTTATTCCCGTTCATCGCGACTCTCCACATGGGCTGACACAGCAAATTATCAAAGTGATTCAACAACAGGAAAAAATCTGGATTGCAATTGCGCCTGAGGGCACCCGAAAAAGAGCAGAAAAGATTAAAAGCGGTTTTTATCATATCGCCATGGGTGCGGATATTCCAATTGCTGTCTTTTCATTAGATTATGAGAAAAAACGTATTCATTGCTTAGGCACACTACAACCTACAGGTGACTATGACAAAGATTTAGATGATATTTTAGCGCGTTTTAAAGGAAACTTTTCGCCTAAACGTCCGCATTTATTATCACTTCCTTTACAAAAACTATGGAAAAATGGCTAGAAAAAAAAGATGCAATCTGTTCAGATGTGCAGCATATATTTTTGAAAAAAGTAATTCCCATGCGTGTTAAACAACTTGGTTTTATAGGCTTATTGGGTCTAGCCCTCGTTGGCTGTGACAAGACAGCAAAAACTCCAACCCAAACCACAGCAATTAAGGCTCGTGAACCTGTTATTGCCATTGCGCTTGGCGGCGGCGGTGCAAAAGGTTTTGCTCATATTGGTGTACTTAAGGTTTTAGAATCTCATGGGATTAAGCCAAAAATTGTAACAGGCACCAGTGCAGGGAGCTTTGTTGGCAGCATCTATGCCAGTGGTAAAACCCCTTATCAAATGCAACAAATTGCCCAACAATTAAAAGAATCTGATTTACGTGATTTAACTTTAAATAGCCAAGGCATCGTGCTTGGTCAAAAACTACAAGATTATGTTAATCGCAATGTCGCCAATAAACCGATTGAACAGTTTCCGATTCGTTTTGCAGCTGTCGCAACTCGTTTAGACAACGGCAAGAAAGCAGAGTTTATTAAGGGTAATGCAGGTCAGGCTGTCCGTGCTTCTTGTAGTATTCCCAATGTATTTGTGCCAGCGACAATTGGAAACACCAAATATGTTGATGGGGGCTTAGTAAGTCCAATTCCAGTACAAACTGCGCGTGATATGGGCGCGGATATTGTCATCGCTGTTGATATTTCTGCTCGTCCGAGTGGTAGTCAGCCAATGAATATGTGGGGATTATTAGATCAAACCATTAATATCATGGGGCAACAAAGTATCAATAATGAATTGGCTCAAGCCAATATTGTGATACAACCTAAAGTTGGGCATTTAGGAACACTTGACCTTAAATCAAGTAATCAGGCAATTTTAGAAGGTGAAAAAGCCGCACAGGGTAAAATTATTGCAATTCAGAATGCGATCTCAAACTTTAAAAAATCCCCTGCTGCTTTAAAACCTGCGCCACGAGCAAAGTTTTAACTGGATCATGAAATACTTCGCTTCATCCTAATTGAATATAAGAATAAATACGTTTTTATATGCAGTATTAAAATGATCTGCTACATTGGTAGAGATGATTCGTCATCTATACCAATGATAATCACTAGGGTAGATTATGGACTTTATTTTTGAACCGTGGCATTGGTTTGTACTTGGCATATTGCTGATCTTATCTGAACTTATTCTACCTGCATTTGCTGCCTTGTGGTTTGGTATCGCTGCAGTTGTGGTCAGTATTTTGTTTTGGCTGTTTCCAAGTATGAGCTTTGCCTTACAAGTCGTGTGTTGGATTATCTTATCCATCATCTGTACTGTCGCTTGGTTTAAATTCGTCAAACCACTTTCTATAGATAAAACCAAAGCTGGGCTTCCGCGTGAAGCAACGATTGGACAAACCGGTATGGTCATTCAAACTGGACTCAGTCATGATCAGATTCGCGTGCGCTTTCCGATGCCTGTTTTAGGTTCTGATGAATGGAACTGCCGTACCCTATCACCTGTACAAGTGGGTGACCGTGTACGTGTGACAGATATTTTAGGTAATGATTTAGTTGTACAGCTACATTCATCATCTCAATAATGAAGAATAAAGAGGAAAATTAAATGGGTTTTGGTTCTATTGTTGTTTTAGTCTTATTTGTATTCGTTGCTGTAACCATTTTTAAGGGGGTTCGTATTGTCCCTCAAGGTTACAAATGGATTGTACAACGTTTAGGTAAATATCATTCTACTTTAAGCCCTGGCTTAAACTTCGTCATCCCTTATGTCGATGAAGTTGCTTATAAAGTCACAACCAAAGATATCGTTTTAGATATCCCGTCACAAGAAGTTATTACTCGTGATAATGCTGTTTTGGTGATGAATGCTGTTGCATATATCAACCTGACGACACCTGAGAAAGCAGTCTATGGTATTGAAAACTATACATGGGCAATTCAAAATCTTGTACAAACTTCACTTCGATCAATCGTTGGTGAAATGGATTTAGATGATGCTTTGTCTTCGCGTGATCACATCAAAGCAAAATTAAAAGCAGCGATTTCAGATGATATTTCAGATTGGGGAATTACCCTCAAAACTGTAGAAATTCAGGATATTCAACCCTCTCATACCATGCAAGCTGCCATGGAGGCTCAAGCTGCTGCTGAACGTCAACGTCGAGCAACAGTGACTAAAGCAGATGGTGAAAAACAAGCTGCTATTTTAGAAGCAGATGGTCGTTTAGAAGCATCTCGTCGTGATGCAGAAGCACAAGTTGTTCTTGCTGAATCATCTCAACGTGCGATTGAAATGGTCACCTCTGCCGTTGGTGACAAAGAAGTTCCTGTTGCCTATCTACTTGGTGAGCAATATGTAAAAGCGATGCAAGATATGGCGAAATCTAATAATGCTAAAACAGTTGTGTTGCCAGCCGACATTATGAATACCATTCGTGGTGTTATGGGCAGAAATAATTAACTCCCTCATCCCCAAGGTCAAAATAGGTAATCTTAAGGTTACCTATTTTTTTTGCCTTTGAAATTTAGCACTCTGTTTTAACGTTTAAGAAATGATCAGCATTTTTTTGTAATTTGTGGTTAAATTTCACGTTATTTTAGATTCCACCTTGAATCTGAATCTTTCCACGTATATGGATATCGTATGAGCTCCCTTAACCCCACGTTAATTACCTTTCTATTTTATATAGTTGCAATGGTCATCATTGGCTTAGTCGCTTATCGCGCCACAACCAGTTTTGATGATTATATTTTAGGTGGACGTCGTTTAGGCAGTTTTGTTACTGCATTGTCTGCAGGTGCATCTGATATGAGCGGTTGGTTGCTGATGGGTTTACCTGGTGCAATTTATTTATCAGGTCTATCTGAAATCTGGATCGCCATTGGTTTAATCATGGGTGCTTGGCTGAACTGGTTACTGGTTGCAGGTCGTTTGCGTGTCCACACTGAAATTCAAAATAACTCACTTACACTTCCCGATTATTTTTCAAATCGCTTTAATGATCATAAAAAGATTTTAAGGGTTGTGTCTGCTGTTGTGATTCTTATTTTCTTTGCCATCTATTGTGCTTCTGGCATGGTGGCAGGTGCGCGTTTATTCGAAAGCATGTTCAACATGTCTTACAGTACGGCACTTTGGATCAGTGCTATTGCGACAATCAGTTACGTATTTATTGGCGGATTTCTTGCTGTCAGTTGGACAGATACCATTCAAGCAGGATTGATGATTTTTGCATTATTACTGACCCCGATTGTCACCATACTCAGTTTAGGTGACATGACTACAGTAAATGCAGCATTAGACGCAGCACGCCCTCAAGCCTATAGTTTATTTGCAGATTTGAGTGGTATTGCTGTCATCTCACTTTTAGCATGGGGCTTAGGCTATTTTGGGCAACCTCATATTCTGGTTCGCTTTATGGCAGCAGATTCGGTGAAATCAATCCCAAATGCACGTCGTATTGGTATGACTTGGATGACACTTTGTCTAGGCGGTGCAGTTGCTGCAGGTTTCTTTGGGATTGCCTACTTCCAAATGCATCCTGAATTAGCGGCAACGGTCAATGCCAATCCTGAAACGGTATTTATGGAATTAACTAAAATTCTATTTAACCCATGGATTGCAGGTATCGTTTTAGCGGCTATTCTTGCTGCTGTCATGAGTACCCTGAGTTGCCAGTTATTGGTGTGTTCAAGCACTTTGACAGAAGATTTTTACAAAGCATTTATTCGTAAGACTGCATCTCAAAAAGAACTGGTCTGGGTAGGTCGTTTAATGGTTTTACTGATTGCTGTTCTTGCTATTGTTCTTGCCAGTAATCCTGAGGCGAAGGTTTTAGGTTTAGTCGCTTATGCTTGGGCTGGTTTTGGTGCTGCATTTGGTCCATTGATTATTCTTTCTGTTTTCTGGAAACGGATGACTTTATCTGGCGCTCTTACAGGTATGATTGTGGGTGCGCTTGTAGTGATCCTTTGGAAAAATATTCCAGTATTTGCAACAACTGGTATTTATGAAATTATTCCAGGCTTTATTTGTTCTTTTATCACCATTATTTTATTTAGCTTGATCAGCAAAGCACCTTCAACAGATATGATTGAACGTTTTGAAAAAGCGGATGCAATTTACAAAGAATCTGTTTAAGCCTATCCCCCCCTTTTCATAAAGGGGGAATTTTAATGCTTTATCTGCGCTGAATTATCACGACTATAGTATTGATGTATCTTGCTCTTTAAATATTTCCGTTAGCTTTTTCGAGCCAACAAGAATTGTGAAATTTGGTTGAGCTCTTTGGCATCTTCTCCAAAATAAGCAAGTGCTTTAAATGCTTGATCATGTAATTGTTGCGCATAAATTTGAGCATTTTCCAAACCCATTAACGCAGGATAAGTTGATTTATCCACTTGCTCATCTTTGCCTGCCGTTTTTCCTAAAGATTCAGTATCCGAAATAACGTCTAAGATATCGTCTTGTACTTGAAAGGCTAAACCGATCGCTTGACCATACTGACGCAGTTGCGGAATCGCCTGATCCGTTCCTGAAAAAATGGTCACAGCAGCCATCATAATTGCTGCCTGAATGAGTGCACCTGTCTTATTACGATGAATATTTTCTAGATGTTCCTGATCAACATGTTTGCCTTCAGCCTGTAAATCTAAAACCTGCCCACACACCATTTTTGAACTGGCTGTTGCCAAAATCTGCATTTGCTTGAGAATAATGGCTTGATCTACTGTTTGTCCTTGATCGAAAAGCCGACTCCCTAAAACCTCAAATGCCATGGATTGCAATATATCACCTGCCAATAATGCAGTGTCCTCACCGAAAGCGACGTGACATGTCGGTTGTCCACGACGTAATAAATCATTGTCCATGCAAGGTAAGTCATCATGTGCCAATGAATAGCAATGTATAAATTCAATTGCCACTGCTGCTCGTCGCACCGCTGCAAAATTTGGATTATCAGCTTTTAATTGAGATGTTGCATAACTTAAAGCAGGTCTAACCCGTTTTCCCCCTAACATCACAGTATGATGCACAGCTGATTTTAATGGTTCAGGCAAAGAAAAAGCATCTAAAGCTGTTTGTAAATCTTGCTGAATTTGCACTTGTGCCTGTTGTAAAATTTCTGCATTTACATGGGGAGTTGAAGTCACATCTGCCTCGTTTTGCACAATTTTTTAAAACTAGAAATCAAGTTTTAAAAAAATGGATATATTGGATGAGTCAGAGACATTCTACTATGAGTGATTATAATTCTCACCCATTTATTGGCATACATATAGCGAAATACAGAACTAAAGCTTTATTTAATCCAAACCTAAATTTTTAAATAAAAATAAGGAGTTTTTGCCTTTTTTCTTTGCGTAACGAACAGCGAAATCGAGTTCTTTTTTAACATCAAGTTCTACATTTTGATGTTCTGGATCTAAATGCACAATCCCAATAGATGCCGTTAGATATTCATCGTTTTTTCCAAAAAAGATTTTTTCTTCAGTAATGGCAAATCTAAATCTTTCAGCAAGTGTCATGACTGCCCACTCAGTCAACTGCGCTATCGCAACCACAAAACTTGCTGAATTTAAACGAAAAATCTGTGCTTCAGTTTGACTGATGGCTTCGCTAAGTACAGCGCCTAACCGAATTAAAATATCATCTCCAGCAGTATAACTGTTGAGTTGGTTAAAACGCTTAAAGTCATCTAAATCAATTTTAATGAACGAAATTGTTGTTTGCTGATTCTTTTTCCATTTTTCACTTAGGTAATGATCAAAAGCAAAAGCATTTTGTAAGCCTGTCACTAAATCCAAATAAAGGTGATTATGTAACTTTCGATTATTATTTAATAAAACATTTTCACGTCGTTTTAACCGCGTAATATCAGAGCAAACCACCACAACCCTTTCAATTTCATTATCTTGATTACGAATTGCTTTAAAATAAGAGAGATAGAATTTTCCTTTAACATAAAATTCCTGCTCAAAATCATTTTGATTTTTTGCAAAATGGCGCATTGCTTCATTAAAATGGGCAAAAACCACTGTGGAAAATGTATTTAGCAACTTATCAAACAAATACAGTGCATCACTTTCATAAATGTCCGCAAACTTTTGATTCACACCTAAAAAGCGTGCTTCTTGATCAAGCAAAGCGATCGGTAAAGGAATCTGCGAGATAAACGAAACCAAATGCAATTTATCTATATCTTGTAAATATTCAAAAACTTTCAAACTTTCAAGGCTAGCTTGTAGTTTTATAAGCTCTTGTTCCATACACCACCTCAAAGCTGATTTATTTTTGAATAAAGTGAAATCAGCGTTGAATTCACCTCTAAATACAAGATTGAATACGTAGAAAAAGCATTCAATAAAATAAGTTTCTATATAATATAATTAATATTATGCAATACACCACTCAAAAATAATGCAATTGACGACAAACGTCACAAAATAACAAAACCTTGCATAAGCAAGGTTTTTTGTCGAAATGAATTAGACCAATCGATAAAGCTTTAAATCTTAAAAGAGATTAGAAACTATCCGCAGGAATACGTACCCAACCTTCCATAAGCACTCGTGCACTACGACTCATGATGGCTTTTTTTACAACCCATTGACCATTTTCATTTAAAGCTTGTGCGCCCACTCGAAGCGTTCCTGACGGATGACCAAAGCGTACTGCCTCGCGCTCACCACCTCCAGCAGCCAAATTCACCAAGGTTTGTGGAATAGCTGCCGCCGTGCCAATTGCCACCGCTGCTGTTCCCATCATTGCGTGATGAAGTTTACCCATTGACAGTGCACGAACCAGTAAATCTGTATCTGATTGTGTCACTTGTTTACCACTTGAAGAAGTATAACTTTTAGGCTTAGACACAAATGCCACTTTCGGAGTATGTTGACGATTTGCAGCTTCACTAATGTCCTGAATCAAGCCCATTTTCAATGCACCATAAGCACGAATTTTTTCAAAACGCGCTAAAGCGGCACTATCAGCATTAATATCATCTTGTAGTTCTGTGCCTGTATAACCAATCTCTTCTGCATTTAAGAAAATTGTTGGAATTCCTGCATTGATTAAAGTGGCTTGGAATGTACCAATTTCTGGCACATCTAAAGTATCAACCACATTGCCTGTTGGAAACATTGCTCCGCCATCTTCGCCATCGTCCGCAGGATCTAAAAATTCAATTTGTACCTCTGCCGCAGGAAAGGTTACACCATCTAGCTCAAAGTCTCCGGTTTCTTGAACTTGACCATGACTTACAGGAACATGTGCAATAATCGTTTTGTGAATATTCGCCTGCCATATACGAACAGTACAAATACCATTTTCAGGAATTCGATCTGCTGCGACCAAACCATTACTTATTGCAAAGGAACCTACCGCAGCAGTGAGATTTCCGCAGTTACCGCTCCAATCCACAAATGCTTTATCAATTGAAACTTGTCCAAAAAGATAATCTACATCATGCTCAGGTTGTGAACTCTTTGACAAAATCACCGTTTTACTGGTACTTGATGTTGCACCACCCATGCCATCAATTTGCTTTCCATAAAGATCTGGACTACCGATCACTCGAAGTAACAATTGATCACGTGCTTGTCCAGCTGTTTGCGCGCGTTCCGGCAAGTCCTCCAACCTAAAGAACACACCTTTACTGGTCCCCCCACGCATATAGGTTGCAGGGATTTTGATTTGCGGTGCAAAACTCATTTTATCGCATTCCTTTCAATTATCTTTGTTGTCTAAAATAATGAATCATTATTCAGTTTTATATTACCCTTTTTTTTTGAAAAAACACGGATTGATTGACTTAAGTATGAAATAAAAAAATGAAAATTGAATAAATATCCACCAGTTTAAATATAAATTTAAAAAGCTAAAATAAAACTTATTACATTGAAAATTAAACAAAAACCTAGAGATACTGTTTTTTGACTTTGCAGTTCTCCTTTATAAATCAATCCGATACTAGGCTAAAAGTAACCAATCTATTACAATATTTAAATTCGTATAAATAGAGCTATATACATTGAGCAACGAGTCTACACAGTTACAACGTGGACTTAAAAATCGTCATATTCAATTGATTGCCATGGGTGGCGCTATTGGAACAGGACTGTTTTTGGGTTCAGCACATGTCATCGAAAAAGCTGGGCCATCCATTATTTTGGGTTATGCAATTGGCGGTTTGATCGTTTTTTTAATTATGCGTCAACTGGGGGAAATGATTGTTCATGAACCTGTTGCGGGTTCTTTTAGTCATTTTGCCAATAAATACTGGGGGAAATTTCCAGGATTTTTGACGGGCTGGAATTACTGGATGCTTTATGTTCTGGTCGCAATGACAGAACTCACGGCTGTAGGTAAATATATCAACTATTGGTGGCCTGAAATCCCCAATTGGATTTCGGTACTGTTTTTCTTTGTCCTGATTACACTCATCAACTTAGGAAATGTTAAATTCTACGGTGAATCAGAGTTTTGGTTATCTATTGTTAAAGTCACTGCAATTATTGCCATGATTGTTTTTGGTATTTATCTGATACTTACAGCAGATGTTACATCCGGTATCGCTTTTTCAAATCTATGGTCGCATGGTGGTTTCTTCCCCAACGGATTTGAAGGGTTATTCTTTATGCTGGCTTTCCTTATGTTTGGATTTGGCGGAATCGAATTAGTTGGTATGGCTGCGGCTGAAGCAAAAGATCCTGAAAAAACCATTCCGAAAGCAATCAATCAAGTTGTGCCTCGTATTTTGATTTTTTATGTGGGTTCAATGATTATTCTTTTATCATTGGTGCCTTGGAATCAATTAAATTTTGGTGGTCTAGACAAAAGTCCATTCGTCATGGTTTTCAGTATGATTGGGATCGCATGGGCAGCCCACTTGGTGAATTTCATTATCTTGACCGCAGCACTTTCTGTATATAACAGTGGTATGTATGCCAATAGCCGTATGCTTTATGGTTTAGCCAAGCAAGGAAATGCACCTAAAATCTTTACCAAAACCAATAAACACGGCGTACCTATTCCAGCAGTCCTACTTTCTGCGTTCTTGATTTTAGGTTGTGTGCCGTTAAATTACTATTTGCCAGAAGACGCATTAAGTCATTTGATGTATGTGGTTGTAGGTGCCTTAGTACTCAACTGGCTAATGATCACTTTGACCCACTTAAAATTTAAACGTGCATTACGCTTAACCAATCAAACCAGTAAATACCCTGCTCTATGGGCTCCAATGAGTAACTTTGTGGTGATTATCTTTATTGGTGTGGTTTTATATATCATGTGGGATCAAGGTTTTAAAGAATCGGTATTGATGATTCCTGTATGGATCACGTTAATGCTAATTTTATTTGATATTTTGAATCCGAATGAAATAAAACCAGAAGAAAAATAGAACGAACATAAAGCTATTATCTCGATAATAGCTTTTTTTTCATAGGCATATACGGTAAATTATTGACTTATCGCGCCCTTAGCTTAACTGGATAGAGCAGTTGCCTCCTAAGCGACCGACGTGGGTTCGAGTCCCGCAGGGCGCACCAAATCATTAACCCCACATACATCCATAAACACAAATACAAAATAAAAATTAAACACAATAAATTCGATAAACACATTTGTGATGCCATAGGTAGACTTTGACATTACGTAGGTACAAGAAGTGAAACTAAAAGCCTCAATTTTTATTCTCGGTGGTGAGCACCAATAACCAGGCTGCAATCATCTTATTTTACTCATCTAATTGAGCTTTATAACGATAACAGGTCTGATGAAGTTGAAATATGAGACATCTAATTAAAGAAAGTGATTCAGCAATAATGTACCTCACATTCAATAATAGAAGTACATAAGTATAAATGAGCCAAATAAACATCAAATTCAGCTCATTTATTGAGCCAAATATATGTTATATTTAGCTCACCTTGGAAAGGTTCAAGGTGGAGATTAAAATGCAAGATTGGATTTGGCAAAGTGACAACTGGATAAACTTCACATGGGAAGATGAAACCATCTTACCCAAAACTAGACAAATTCATCAAAAAATTGGGATTCTACTTGGACAAAGTCAGTATGATTTAGCCAAAGAACAATTCACATTAGATACTCTACTTGCCAATCTTGTAGCATCGTCAGCGATTGAAAATGAGACCTTAAATGTGTATTCATTACGTTCCTCACTTGCCCGTCGTTTAGGTGTTACCCTTGAACAACCTTACCCAAGTTCAGACCGATCTGAAGGCTTAGCCAACATCATGCTGGATGCGCTTAACAACGTAAAACAACCACTTACTGTTAAACGTCTTATGCAATGGCACCAATGGCTTTTTAATGACCCTGATTGGACAATGCAGCGCTTACGTATTGGTCAACTCAGAGGTTTAGAACCAATGCAGGTTGTCTCTGGTCGATTGGATTATCCAACAATTCACTTTGAAGCACCTCCGAGAGAGGGACTAGAAGAACGTTTAGAAGCCTTTATCAATTGGTTTAATCATAGTCTAAATAATGCTTTGCTTGACCCCCTACTCCGTGCGGGTATCACACACTTATGGTTTATCACACTCCACCCTTTTGATGATGGTAATGGTCGTATTACACGTACCCTCACAGACCTTGCATTAGCACAAATGGATGAACAGAGCATACGTTTGTATGCGATGTCCCCCGTGATATTAAATAAACGCAAAAGTTACTATGAAATTTTAGAACAAACCCAAAAAAGTGATTCCAATATCACAAATTGGCTTGTTTGGTTTTTAGACACCTTAAGTGACAGCCTTGAAACGACGTTAAAGCAAATTCATCGAACATTGTTTAAAAGTAGGTTTTGGCATAAGTATTCAAACTTAGATCTCCATGAAGGACAACGTAAAGTATTAAATCGTCTATTAGATGGTGGTGAAAATGGCTTTGAACATGGTATCAGTGCCTCACAATATCAAAAGGTTGCTAAAGTGAGTAAAGCAACAGCTACACGGCACTTATCTGACTTGCTGGAAAAAGAGTGTATAATCAAGTTGGAAGGTGGTGGGCGCAATACCCGCTATCAGATCAATACTCAATTATAAACAGAGTACTTTTATTTTTTACGGTAAAATCAATTTGCTTCATAAACTATCAATTTAAAATTCAATGAGATAACCTAACAGTTCGAGTCCCGTAAGACACATAAACAAACTTATTGATAAAAACATGACCTTATTGACAATAATGGATATTTCTTCAGGTCTTATTCTAATAATTGGTTTTCAATCAAACTAAAGTCTCATTTTTTCACCTGATCATATTTCACACAATTACGCGATCAATAATATAGGGAAAAACCAAAACTTTTAATGACAAAACTAAACATATCTATTTAAATAATAATGGTTTTTAATTTAACACAAAACTTTATGCTTATTAATTAAACTATATAGTTCATTTTTTTTTCGAGAATTAGTGTCTTAGAGTATTTACTCTTATTTTTTATATGTTATTTTGTAACTAGGAGTAACTTTGAGTTGTTATTTAGGTATCAAAATTATTTCTCACTCAAAACTTAAGTAATTCAAAGTATTCATTTTATTATATTAGGGAAAAATTAAAATGAAATTAAAAAATCTATCGGTCGCGTTAATTGTTGCAACTTTGCCAGCAACTGGCGTTTTTGCCGCAGCCTTAGATCGTTCAGGTCAATCCATTTCTGCTTTTTTACAGCCAGGCAATTATTTTGAAGCAGGAATTTCTGTTCTAGACCCAACTGTTGAAGGAAAAGAAACTGCAGCAATGGGTGGACGTAACATTAATGATATGGGCGATGATTATTATTTCCCATCTGCTGCATTAAAGCTTCAACTTACAGATAATTTTTCATTTGGTTTACTCTATGATCAACCATTTGGTGCAGATGCAGCCTACAATGGAACCAATGAATTTGTTGCGGCTCCAACTGATCCAGTATTGACTGGTTTGCCAATTACGACCACTCAACTTGGTGGCGTGACTGGAAACACTAAAGTAAAAGTTGATACGCAAAATATTTCAATGATTTTTGGTTTCCAACCAAATGAAAACTTTAATTTCTATGGTGGTGGTGTTTACCAAACAGTTAAAGGCAATGTAAGTCTTCGTGGTAAAGCATATAGCTTATATAATGGCTATGATGCAAAAATTAAAGAAACAAGTGGTGCAGGTTGGTTAGCAGGTGCGGCATTCCAGATTCCAGATATCGCTTTAAAAGCATCTGTAACTTATCGCTCTGAAATTGATCATGATGCAGATGCTACAGAAACTATTGCTATTGCTGATGCATTAGGTGCAATGCCTGCATCACAATTACAAGGCTTACTTGCAAGCTTAGGCAACACTGGTGCAGCAATGACACCAGCATTATTGAAAGCATTAGCTGCCAACAAAGAGTCTGGGAAAACTAAAATTACAACGCCACAATCTGTAAATTTAGATTTCCAAACAGGGATTATGGAAAATACAGTTGCATTTGCAAACTTGCGCTGGGTAGATTGGTCTAGCTTCTCTATCCGCCCTTACAAGTTTGGTAATGTTTCAACTGCAGTTGGTCCATTATTAGGTTTAGCAAATCCGAACAATGCACGTCCAAATGGCTTTAACCTCGTTGAATATTCTAAAGATCAATTCTCTGCAACTGTTGGTGTTGGTCGTAAACTGAATGAACAATGGGCTGGAAATGTATCTGTTGGTTGGGACTCAGGTGCAGGTAACCCTATTACAACTCTTGGTCCAACTGAAGGTTATTGGAACCTTGGTTTAGGTGTTCAGTACAGCCCTACTCCATCAACCTTTATTGCTGGTGGTGTGAAATACTTCTGGTTAGGCGATGCTAAAGCACAAACTGGTGCTCAAGCTGGCGGTAATGATTATGTTGCTGAATTTAAAGACAACAATGCAATCGCATATGGTTTAAAAATGGGTTATAGATTCTAAGCAATCTATAGACATAAAAAATCCCACCTAGCGTGGGATTTTTTATGTCTTCTATAAAATGAGAGGACTAAAAATCATAAAACGAAACTTCACCAGTTTCTAAAGAATATTCAGCCCCGACAACTTTCAGTTTACCTTGCGCAATTAAACTCTCTAAAACGGCTGAACCATGACGTAATTGATTTACAGATGCAAAAACATTTGATTTCACAGCATGCATCGATAATTTTTCTAAATCATCTTTTAATTCTGTTTGCATCAGAATTTCAACGGACGGGCGTACACGATTGACAATTGACATGAGATTTGCGGATGGCGGCGTATTTGGATTTTTGAGCGCCTCGATAGTGGAGTGTATCGCACCACAATGACTATGTCCCAAAACCACGACTAATGGGCAACCAAAACTATCTGCAGCAAACTCAACACTACCTACTTGTGAAGGCGCAACAATGTTCCCTGCCACACGAATCACAAATAAATCACCAAATCCTTGGTCAAATACCATTTCTGCTGGAACACGTGAATCTGAACAACCTAGAATGATGGCAAAAGGTTCCTGACTATCTACCATTTCAGATCGTTGCTGATGCGTCAAAAATTTAGTCAGATTGGTTTCACCATGAGCAAAACGTTCATTACCTTGTTTTAATCGTTCTAAAGCTTCTTGAGCAGTTAGCATATCCTATGTTCCATTGTGCGGAGATTTGGACTATTTTAATGCTGTAAAATTTGAATGTCACTGACTAAAAATAAACTCTGTTACAATTTTTGTTATTGATGAGACTCCCCTTAGAATCACAAAAATATATAGATATAATTCACAATTTTATTTAAATTATTTAACCACATTACAAAATCGTTATTTAATTTGCTCATTTCTTGTCTATTCTTTTGGCAAAAAAATGACAAATATTACTTTCCGAGCAAATGCTGAAAAAATTATGATCATGAATAATATTTTTACTTTATATAATGCCAAGTCTTTTGTTAGGAACTCTATGCATGTTTGATCTGCCCCTAAAGAAAATTCTTCGTTTTTTGAATGACATGTTATTAAGTTTGACAGCAGTCAGTAGCATTCTTTTGGCAAGCCAGACTTATGCAGCTTCCAATACACCAGAATATGTCGACTATTTAAAAATCGTGCAAGAAGAACGTGCTTGGGCAGGGCTAAGTTCTAAAACATTACGTGTGGGTGATGTAGTCTGGTCTTACAGCGAAGGTGGCCCAAAAGATAAACCGACGGTTTTATTGATTCATGGTCTCGCCAGTAGTCGGGATACGTGGAATGAGACTGCGCGATCATTAACCCCTTTCTATCACGTAATTATCCCTGATTTACCATCTGCAGGAAGTACCCAGGTTCCAGCAAATTTTGATTTATCTGTACCTAATGTCACGGAACAACTTCGGCGCTTTATTGAAGCGGCACATATCCAAGATAATTTAAACATAGCCGGACACTCATTGGGCGGAACCATCGCCATGTTTTATGCTTCTCAGTACCCATTTGACACCAAAAGTTTATTTCTGATGAGTACTGGAGGTATTTTTAAATCGACCAATACCAATTATTTAAAAAATCCAATCTACTTGAGGCAGTTGCTCATCACTCAGAAAGGTGATTTAGATTTTGTCATGAAAAAAGTTATGTTCAATCCTCCATTTACAGCCAGTGTAATTAAGGAAGAACAGGAAAAATTATTTATCGCTAAATCACAAGATACAGCAAAAATCATCAATCAAATTGACGCCCTCAATCGACTGTACACCCCTACAACATTCACCACCATGTTAAAAAACATTGAAGCACCCACATTAATTTTATGGGGTCAACAAGATCAGATCATCAATGCTGATGTTGCCAATGAATTAAAATCCGTATTAAAACGACCTGAAACACCTGTGCTTTTACCTCGTGTTGGTCATATGCCATTATTAGAAGCACCAGAACGAGTTGCGGATTACTATTTAAGTTTTTTAAATAAAGTACAACCCCTGCAAAATCCATTGTCTGAGCCTAGGCATACACAAATCGAGTTCAAAAAATGAAACATCCTCTCATTGAACAATTAATCGACGCTCAATTGGTATTTTTAGATCAAACTTTTTCTCAGCCTGAGACTATTAAAGCTGAATTTACTGAGTTTTATCATTGGTTTAGAAAACAACCTTTAAAAGAAATCTGGTCATTTTCGCAAATTAATGACTTATTATATAAGCAGGTTTTAGCAACACCTGCGAGTGATTTTCTGATTGAACAGATTGCTGAACATATTCGTTTTGCTTTAATTCATCCAAGCAATGATGAAACCCTAATTGAAGATATTATCCCTGTTACGACGATTGATAAAATCGCCCAATATGTTGCAAGCAAATCAGGACATCGCCAAGCTTTGATCAAACGTATTGTTAATAATCCTGCATTTTCGAGTATGTTGACTCAGCTGATTCACCATTCTATTCAAGATTATATCGATAATTCAGTCATGAATAAAAAAGTTCCTGGTGTTGGACGTTTTATGAAGATGGGAAAATCCGTCTTGGAATCTGTCACAGACACGAATTTGGATGATACTGTTAAGCATTATTTGCAAAAAAATATTATCAAAATCAGCCAACTCAGTGAACAAGTCATTAATCAACAATTTGATGACAACAAGCTGTATCATTTTCAAGCCAATCTATGGCACAAAATTAAAAAAATCCCGATTGGTGTACTTCGTCAGTATGTAGAAATTAATGACTTACCAAAAACAGTAGGGATGGGTCATGAGATTTGGGAACATATCCGTCAAACAGACTATTTAAAGAAACAAGTTCATGATGGCATACTTACTTGGTATGCACGAAACCAAGAGCGTCAGTTTGATTTGATTTTATCTGACATCAATATTGATGAAGCATTGATTCAAAATGAATTACAGGCTTTGCTTGAACCTGTGATCCAAAGAATGATTTCATCTACACATTTAAAAAATCGTGCACGAATCTATTTAGAGCAGTTCTATTATTCAGATGAAACTTTAAATATTTTAAAATTAGAAAAAGGCGCATAAGCGCCTTTTTTCTAATTATTCAGAATGATACAAGCCTCTTTTAAAAGCTTGTGATGAAACTTATGCCATAACGACGACCATCTAAGAGTTGGTCCCCATCCGCATTTTCTGCTCGCTCATCTAAAATGTTATAAACCCCAAATTTACCTTTTAGATGTTGGTTAAACTTATAGTTAAAACCTACATCTAAAAACTCATAGCCCGGATTAGGATTCGACATTGATGTACGGCTTAAATAAGCTGATGT
Source organism: Acinetobacter bereziniae LMG 1003 = CIP 70.12 (assembly GCF_000368925.1). Classification (GTDB taxonomy): domain Bacteria; phylum Pseudomonadota; class Gammaproteobacteria; order Pseudomonadales; family Moraxellaceae; genus Acinetobacter; species Acinetobacter bereziniae. Next base: position 1,253,810 of record NZ_KB849755.1, read on the forward strand.
CTCAGCACGATAATGTAAACGAGACCAAACATTCAAAGCATCATTGATATTATGATCAACTGTAATATTAAACATATGCTTCGGCATTTCATTTAAAGGACGTCCTTTAAATTCACCTGATTTAATTTTAGTATCACTAAATGTGTAGTTTGCGGATAAAGATGTATATTCGGTAATATCTGTTTCTACAGTTGCTTCAATTCCTTTTAATTCTGCTTCGTCTACATTAATACGATCACTGATGAAATAAAATGGTGTAGGACCTTCAGCACATTTCCAAGCTGCTACATTATTTCGATTGGTTGTAGTACCATCTGTGTCGGTTTCACAGGTACGAACCTCAGTTATTTTATCTTTAAATTGAGTAATATAGCCTGTCAATGATGCATTGAAATATTCATTTTTCCAGTTTAACCCCAACTCTGAAGAAACACTTGTTTCTGGATCTAGATCTGGATTCGCACGAATGATACCCCGCCCCGTTGGTGTTGGCGAACCACCACCACCTGTTACACTATAAAAGCCTTCTGTTGCAGCACGAATGTCAGGCTGTTTATAACCAGTAGAAACACCACCTTTTACCGTAAAATTATCATTTAGAGTGAACACACCGTATAAGCGTGGAGAAACATTACCACCATAATTTTCATCATGGTCATAACGCACACCACCCGTTAAATCAAAACGATCTGTGATACTCCATGTATCTTCTAGAAATGCAGCAGCAGACCAACGAGTTAATTCACTAAATTCCGGAATATTTGGATTTCGGTTAGTCGCCTTATCATTTAAAGACTCATCTTTATAATAAGTGCCAAATGACAGACGATGATTGTCTAAATTCCAGTTCCACTGATTATTGAAAGTCCATGTTTCCAGCTCGATCCCTTTAGTATCCAATGTGGTATTTTCACGATCAGGATTTCGAGAGTTTTCATACTGTAAATATGTCGAACTTTCTAAATTATCACTATAATGTCCATTGTGTGTTAAAGAATAAACACTACGATAATTTCTTGAAAATGAATCTGAAGCATTAGCTGCTGGTGCAACTGTTTTGCCTACCGTTGATTCAGCATCTTGTTTCACAAAGTTCGCGTCTAATTGTAAGTCATGCTGATCGTTGACTAAATAAGTAAATCGCGTATTTAAACTTTCACGCTCTACACCACGAAAACCACCTTCGTAGCTATCCTCATTTCTTTTCTGCTTATTTATACCTAACTGTAAACCCAGCTTATTTGCAATCAAAGGTCCTGATAGATAAACCGATCCATTTTTAATATCACCAGCATTACCACTGTCCTGAATCACGGAACCTAATTCAACTGTACCAGACCATTCATCACTTACTTTTTTAGTAATAATATTAATTACACCACCCATAGCCTCACTACCATATAAGGTTGAGGCTGGACCACGGATAATTTCAATACGCTCAATGGCAGCCATTGGAGGCAAAATATTCTTTTCAAAACCGTAATCATCACCATTCGGGTTCACATCTTTTGAATATTGACGCTTACCATCAATCAAAAACAAGGTGTAATTTGAACTCATTCCTCGAATACTAATACCCTGAGCAGAGCCAGCCCCAGAAATTACAACACCAGGAGTATTACGAAGAACATCGGTAATATCATTATATTCACGCTTTTGTAATTCTTCTTTACCAATCACCGTAATGGATGCTGGAGCTTTGCTAAGGTCCTGTTCATAACCAGCTGCAGAAACTACTATTGTTTGTAATTTTGCTAATTCAGAATTTTCCGAGCTTTTTTCATTTAAAATTGGTTGTGAATTTGCTGCATGTGTAGTACCCATCATAATAGTGATAATGGAGAAAGATAACGCAGATTGGATGATACGACTAGCTGACATAAGGTATTCCAAAGAGGCTAAGCAATGAATAGACGATAAAGATTTAGATACAATGTGTAATAAAACTCCATAGCATTATAAACAATATTAAGAATTATTCTCATTTTTATTATTTGTTTGATTATTTTTTATTCATTTTTACGCTTATTTTTAAGATTTTACAAATTTTTTAAGTTTCATTTAAGGTTGCTGAAATTCAAAAAATTAAATTGTCAAAAAAAAAACCTCCGAATTTTCGAAGGCTTTTTTTGAATCACTTTGAATCAGTATATTGATGAGACAAATTATTTGAAGTATGCACCTTCGGCTTGGCTATGATCAGTTTGATCTACCACACGACCTAACTCTGGAATGTGCTGTTTTAAGGTAGTTTCAACGCCTTGCTTCAATGTGACATCGATTGCTGAACAGCCCTGACAACCACCACCAAATTTCAATACAGCCGTTAAACCATGCTCTTCATCTTCAATAACTTCAACCAAAGCACAGTTACCACCATGCCCTGCAAGTCCTGGATTAATTTCCGCTTGAAGAATATAGGTAATTCTTTCTTCCATTGACGCATCTGGACCAACACGTGGTACTTTCGAGTTTGGCGCACGAAATGTTAATTGACCACCAAAACGGTCTTTGTTGTAGTCAATTACCGCATCTTTCAGATATGGAATAGATGGTGTATCAATAAATGCTGGAAAATCAGGATAATCTTGCTTGTAATCTGTTGGAGCAACTTCATCAGGCGCACTGTACGCCATACAACATTCTGCACGTGGAGTCCCTGGATTTTCAACAAATACACGAACGCCAATTCCTGGAGTATTTTGCTTCTCCAAAAGATCTTTTAAATACTCCTGCGCATTTGGAGTAATCAATAAATTTGGAATTTCTTCTGCAACTGCAGTATTGGTGTTCTCAGTCGACATAACTCTATCCTCAAGCTGAAGTCGGTATTTTAACTGAAGATGAGGCTGAATGACCAAAAATCAACTAAAATTGTCGGAATTAAATTAAAAAGATGTAAAAACATAAGATATTCAAAATTCGAGACAAAAATTACCCTCATTCACATCAAAAAAAAGCTTTTCTATCGCTAAATTTTTACCAGCAAGATCAAGTGTAATCCATCAATTCCAAAGCAATACATGACTGAAATATGTGAAATACACTGACTCAGCTAAAGTATTTTTAACAACCCAATTTCATCTCAACATTTCGTTTGATGTGACATTACAATCGCACAACCAATTGAGCTGCATTTTGTCAGATTATGCCACTCGATTCCTCAATTTGGCATGGATAATGTATACATCTGTATATTAATGATGAAGTAAAACGAGATATTTTGCATGTCCAGTTCAAATGAAGGTTTACAATTCACGGTTCATCCTGAAACCCAAAAAAGCAGTAGCTCCCAAGTGGGTAAGGAAATTATTGCTGAGGCACTGTCATTGGTTGACAATATCAATGCTCAAAAGGTGTTGGATGAAAAAAACTGGCGTAAAAATTATCCCATTTATTTTAAAGCATTGGTAGAAAACGGCATTCAATCGACACATAACGCGATCACGATTGCAAAACAAGGCTTACATAAAGCTCAACACAGCTTTGACTTTTTCAGAGATGGGCAGCGTTATTCCTTAAAAGACGTGATGTCAGTTCCCCTCTTAGACAAAATTCAAACCATCACGATTAAAGGACAATCGGATGCACAACCCGAATGGTTTGTTCCTTATCATGGACAAAAACTTTCAGGTGAAGCCTTACTCAAACAAATTCAGACATGGCAAGAAGCAGGCATCATTGAAACCAGCCATGCGGATGCCTTAAGAGAAGTGGTTGCCCATCCAGAATGGTTTGATTTATCTGACCGTACTTTGGTTTTATTCGGCGCAGCCTCAGAAGCAGGTCCTTTGACATGGTTAGCTCAATGGAAAGCCAATATTATTGCAGTGGATTTACCCAATGAGCGTGTTTGGGGGAAAATTCTCGAGACTATTCAAAATGGTAATGCCACCCTCTATGCACCAAGCTTACAACAAATCAATGACAGCAATGATTTGAATGAATTAAAAACCAAGCTTGGAGCAAATTTACTCACCCAAATTCCTGAAATTACGCAATGGTTATGCGAGAACCCACACAAACTAGACTTGGCATCTATTGCATATCTAGATGGTGAAAAGCATGTGCGTGTTTCAATCGCAATGGACAGTATCATGAGCAATGTCAGTGAACAAAAAACTGACTCATCATTGATGTATATGTGTACGCCAACGGATGTCTATGCAGTGCCAAAAGAAGTGATTGAAGGTGCTACAGAAAAGTTTAAACAACGATCAAAATTTGAAACAATACTCAGCAAAAGTATCTCAGCACTCTCTTTAAAACAATTTTTTAAAAATAACAATCAGCAGATAATACACTCTGAAAATGGCAAAGCTTATGGCATTGCTGACTGTTTAGTGGTTGAGCAAGGTCCGAACTATGCTTTAGCAAAACGCATTCAACAATGGCGTGCGACTTTAGCAAGACATCAAGGACAACATGTCAGTATCAATATCGCACCTTCAACCACAACTCACTCTGTCACTAAAAATCCATTACTTAAAGCTGCGTTTAATGGTGCAAGTTTATTTGATGTTGAAGCATTTAGCCCTGAAACCACCAATTCGATCATGGCGGCATTGTGGATTCATGATCTCAAAAACCCAAACTCGGTTGCCAACCCAGCAACACAAATGGAACATCCATTAGAGTTGATGATGGAAGGTGCGAATCATGGTGGTTTATGGCGTGTTGCCTACCTTGCCCGTACAGCACTTCCTTTTGCAGCGATTTATGGCTTTGCAACGGATAAGCTTCCTATTCAGAAGATTTTAGGAAAAACCAAAAAATAATTGTTCAATTTTAAAAAGTTGATCAGGTAATGCCCATTTATTTATGATAAATGGGCATTTCTTTTAAATATAAAAATATTTCACTGTTCAAAGTGTTGATTACACCATCATGTTATTTACCACTTAAACTCACTTAAGTTGAATAAATTTGATCAATTGAATGTTTAAAAAAATATGTTATACACAGTTAAACGATCGCGTCATTTTTATACAATTGACAGTTTTCTAACGATCGTTTAAAAATAGATAAAACAACTAAAGCGAGAACAACAACATGTCAAATTCACAAGGAAAAGTAAGCCGAGAAATCCGAGGTCATATTTTCTTAATCGGCTTGGATCGTGCAGATAAGCGGAATGCTTTTGATAGCCATATGATCCATGACCTATCACTTGCGCTCACGGAATATGAAAAAAATCCTGAACTTCGCTGCGCAGTAGTTTTTGCGCATGGTGAACATTTTACTGCGGGTTTAGATTTGGTTGAGTTACAACCCAAATTAGCTGACGGCGTTTTTAGTTTTACTGATGATATGGTTAATCCTTGGGGGACTGTAGGGCGCCAAAGAACAAAACCATTGATTACAGCAGTCCAAGGCTATTGTTATACCGCAGGGATTGAACTGATGTTGAATTCAGATCTTGTCATTGCCAATCAAAATACCCAGTTTACGCAGATCGAGGTACAACGTGGTATCTTGCCTTTCGGTGGCGCAACAGTACGTTTCGTACAAGCCGCAGGCTGGGCAAAAGCCATGAAATATGTACTCACAGGTGATTTGTTCAATGCACAAACAGCCTATGAAATGAATTTGGTTACCGAAGTCGTTGAAGGCAATAATCAGTTGATTCGTGCATTGGAATTAGCTGAACGTATTGCAAGTGCGGCACCACTCGCAGTTCAAGCAGCGCTGCATTCTGCCCATCAAGCATTTTTATACAGCCCTGAAGTTGCGTTTGGTAATTTGCAAAATTTATTGACGCCGTTGCTCAACTCTGAAGATGCACAGGAAGGTGTAAGAGCCATGATTGAACGTCGTGCTCCACAGTTCAAGGGTAAATAAACCATTATTTTAAGATTTAGCAATGCCAAAAAATTAGAGATAAGATGATGCCAAATATAAACCACCTCGCACAAATACAACCCTCGAAAGAAAATGGTTTTAAATGTGAATCGGTCACATTTCAAGCTTTGGATGGCTATACGCTTGTTGGAACACGTTATACCCCAACCCAAAATTCGATTAAAGCCAATTTACTGGTTTCAAGTGCTACTGGCGTACCACAGGCATTCTATCGACGATTCTCTGAATATGCTTCGCAAATGGGCTATCAAGTGCTTTGCTTTGATTACCGTGGTGTAGACAAGTCTGCACCACGGCAACTAAAAGGCTTTAAAATGTCTTATCTGGACTGGGGCAAATTAGATCTTGCAGGCGCGATTGACTACTTTTTTGAAGATGACACTGCTTTATTTGTTGTGGGACATTCTTATGGTGGTCAAGCGCTTGGGCTAACCCCCAATCATGACAAAGTCACAGCGATGTATTGTTTCGGTACAGGTGCTGGATGGCACGGCTATATGCCTTTGAAAGAAAAACTTAAAGTTCAGGTGATTTGGAATATCGTGTTTCCCCCGATGGTCGCTATCACGGGTTATTTACCTTGGAGTAAACTCAATATGGGGGCTGATCTTCCAAAAGGCGTATATCAACAGTGGCGTAAATGGTGTAAAAATCCAACTTATTTTTTTGCTGATCCTGAACAACAGACATTGCATGACCAATATGCTCAAGTCAAAACGCCGATTTATGCTGTCGCAGCTTTGGATGATGATTGGGCTTTACCGAACTCTCGTTATGCATTTATGCAACATTATAAAAATGCGCCTATGCATTTTATCAATATTTCAGCAGATGAATTTGGACTTCAACAGATTGGGCATATGGGATATTTTCGAAAAGGTTCGGAACAGATTTGGGATAAAATGTTAGCTACTTTTGAGAGTTTAATACCACCTTCTTCATAAATACAGCGCAATATAAATTTGTAGATTTTCTAGGTAAGCTATGCGTCCACAAAAACTTTCTACTGAACAGATGCTCAATAGCTGTGCTTTACAATTTAAAGCACATGGTTATGCTGGGACAAGTATGGATATGTTGGCAAAAGCATGCGGACTGAGTAAAGCCTCTTTTTATTATTATTACCCAAGTAAAGAAGCTTTATTGATGCAAGTTCTAGAACATACTCATCAATATCTAAATCAATCTTTGTTTAAGCTTGAAGACTTTGCTGTCATTGATACATCTACCCAGTTTCAAACCATACATGAAAAAGCAGTACTTTTTTTTAGTTATGAAATAAAAGGCTGTCTCATGGGTATTCTTTCATTAGAAGCCAATGATATATCTTACACGGTGTTGCAAAAGATTCGCACCATTTTTCAGGATTGGCAGCATGTTTTATATCAACTCTTTAAACAAACGCTCAACGAGCAAGATGCTCTAAAGGTAGCCAAAATAACTGTAGCAGATTATGAGGGAGCAATTTTAATGTATCGACTTTATCAAGATATATTCTATTTGGATCAAGTCAAAAAACGTGTACTGCAACTACTATAAAATAATTTTATTCAACTTTAACCCATACATAACTTCAGTGATTTAAATGATGAAATATTTAACAAATTTAATTTTTTATGCCTTCCTTTCAACCAGTATCTGTAGCATTGCATATGCCAAATGCAATCAGACAGATCAACTACAGACCTATAGCTGTATGGAGCAGCAGCTCAAAACAGATAAGGTAAAAATGAATAAGATCTATCAACGAATCTACCAACAATATGATGCTAAAAATAAAGCGTTGCTGGAAAAAGCACAAAAAGCTTGGCTGAGCTATCGTGATGCGCAATGTACAGAACTTACGGGAAGCTTATATTATGGTGCAATGGGCTTAGCTTCAGGCTTTGCACATTTAGACTGTGAAATGAATGCGACACAATTTCGACTCAAAGAATTAACCAGTTTACTGGAAGGTCAATAACGGTCTTTGAACTCGGCTTTATGTTCTACCCCCTGATGATCGACATGGGCGTAGAACACGCCATAACGCCCAACATAATATTCAAGCGATTGGTCATGATAATTCCAAAAAATAGACCATTCCCCAAAGTCAAATGAGCCAACTTGACTTTGTGTATTCATTGGCATCTTACTCAACATATCATGCTGAATATGCCCCGCTTGAGAAAAATCTTTAGTTTGTAGCGCCTGCTGAAAAAACAATTGTGCTGCGGCATCAAATAAACGTTGATCTTCATCAGTGATCTGAAACTCATTGGCAGTTTCTGGTTCGGTCATAACTTGCTGTTCAACTTGATCTATAGAATCTTGTGTTGAGGATATTTCTGTGGTGTTTTTTTGTCGTTCTTGATCAATCATCTGTTTAATCAGCTTGGTTTTTTCAGGCAATTCATGATCTTCGGGTGGATTTTTTATCCATTTGGAAAGGTCTTGCCTTTGCTGTTCGACGGCTGCATTAATTTTATGTTTAGCGAACAAACGCCATAACACATAGAGTGCAATCAAAATGAGTAAAACAATGATTAATTTCAACATAGACTCATCTCAAACATAAAATACAGCTTAGTTCAGACGTATTTGCCAAGTTTAAAGCTAGATATTTTGATTGTTTTTTTAGTGATATACTGATTGAATTGTATAACGATCAAAATCAACTGATCAGCTTTAAACGTAACAATTTCTTTCTTTACAATACCTAATCAGCAGTTGTTTGAAATAGCTTTAAATTCCCACCTGAAAATTCAAGCCCTTTGTTTGGAATCTTCTTTAAAGTAATGGGTTTTCCTACATTTTTATAAATTGGCTTGTCGCCATCAAGTTCTTTTAAATCAATTTTTTGAATGTAGATCTGATTATTCCGTGTATAGAGCTTTACACCTCCTTCATCTGATGCCATATAATGAACTTTTAGATGGTGAATATGTTGTAAGTCTTCTACCCATACAATAATTAAATCACCACCTCGTTCATACATACCATCAAAATAAACAGTATCTGCATCGATTTTTTCTGCTTTTACTGCAACATAACCAATAGCATCAACACTATGATCGACAAAATAGACTGATTTTTTGCCATTAAACTGCAATCCATACGCTGAATAATATTGTTCTTTATTTTGCTTCTTCGTTTGGCATGAATAGCTCTTTAACCCGACTTTTGTTGAACCTAACTGGTAAGTTTGTGCTGTAAATATCTCGCTATCATCTTGTGTGCATTCATTAGAAAGCTTCGTTTGAACGGTTAATTGTTCAAATGGTTTGGCATAGATTTGTGCTGTTGCCACTAAACCACAGATCAATAAAAAGGATGGGAATGATCGTATTTTCATGTCGATTTTCTATATTTTTAGAATAAAGGATGATCACTTCAATACTTTAGCAAAGAAATGATCGATTCAAGCATCATTGTATCAATATTTAAATGATACAACACCCTATCCGTACGTATAGAACATTTAAAAGTGATTATTGTAAGGTCTTTAACTGTGCCAAGCTTTGCTGTTGTTGTAATTGTTGCTCAAATTCTGCTTTACCTTTTGCCACATAATTTTGCAATCCATCTGGATCAATAAATGCATTTTGGTCACCTGCTTTCAGTCTAATCAATTTCTGCTTCATATTGAAACGATCAGCTTTATTTGCCAAAAAGATATCAGCATGAATCGCATTTAACGTTTGAAATGTTTTTTGCATATCCGTCACGATATGAGGGTAATTTTTGTTATTTAATAAATGATAGCCCCCTGTAAACAAACTATCAGCATAAATAATTTGATAATGTTTAAAGTGATACTGTACTTCGGTTGTCCATGAAGTCGCACCCGGTAAATGCCCAGGCGTAGCATGAGCTGTAAAGACTTGTTCACCCAACTTTAACTGCTCGCCATCTTTAAAAATCAGATCCGCTTTTACAGGAGGAAATGGCAATTGATTTCCCAAAGCAAAGTCCGTGCTGGCGCCATTGGCGAGCATCTCAGCATTCTCTGCACTGGCAATCAGTTTTGCCCCACTCCATTGTTTTAATTTGGCAAAACCACCTGCCTGATCCAAACGTGCATGACTATTTAACAGATATTTAACATCGGTGATTTTAAAACCCAATTTCTCAATATTACTTTTGATCTGTACCGCAGATTGATCAATTCCACTATCAATGAGAACCAAACCTGCACCTGTATCAAATAAGACTGAAGAAAGATTTTCAGTACCGACATAATAAACATGGTGGAAAATTTTAAAAGGCTCAATCGGTGCATTCCACAGCTCAAACAGACTCATCGGTGGGGCTTCAGTCAATGCTTGTTGTGAGTTTAAGGTTGCAGCTTGTGAAAATTGAATACTCATTGCCATTAACGAAACAACGATAGATTTGATCAGGCGCATATAAGCGATCCATGCTGACAAAGAGTCGCTATATTTTCTCAAATCATGATATTTTTCAAACTTTAACTGTCTAAAAAACAGCTAAATACAGCTGTAATTGTAAAAAACTTTTTCAACTATAACTTATGGCTTATTTCTGGGCTTAAGCACTTTGTTTGCAATACGATTACTGGTATCTATCGCAAATTGATCAACATATCGGCTATAAAAATTTGCAACGATTAAAGTCACAGCAATTGCACTTAAACCAGAAACAAGAACAGTCCACGAATATGCCCAATGCCAACTTAAAAACAAATTAAACAGTGGAATACACACCAAATACAACATCAACAAATGCAGTAAGTAAATGGAAAAAGATAATTTACCGAGCCACACCAAAATAGGATGATCCAAATGTCGCGATAATAATGGGCTCATCAATACACTATAAACAATCAAGATTCCTGCAATAAAATTGCCATAATCATAGGTGTTTTCACCTAAGATATGATAAAGACCCGCATATGCTGTACTGGTATTGTGCGCTCCTGCAAAATACAAACCTGTGAACAACATGAGAATCGCAATCAAATTGGGCAATGTTTTCGCATAGAGATAAATATAGATTCCAATAATAAAACTCGAAATACCAAAGCTAAACCCTTGTCCGCGCCATATAAATGCAAGACAGGGAATCAGTAGTGATGCGAACCAAAATGCTATCTTTTTATACTGATAAAGATAAAGTAAAAAAAATAAGACAAATGAACCCATCAACTCAATGGTCATGGTCCACAAGACCCAATTGACATCACTTTCAGAAAATAGAAAAGCACCTATCGTGCCTTCATAAAGTGCATGACTAAAACTGTAATTTTGTACTGCAAATGCTTGTAACCAAGCCCCCACATGCTGGCTATCGATATGAATGATTTTAAAGACTGACCACATCAGCAAACATGATGCAAGTGCAGGAATCATTAAGCGTGGATAACGCTTAATCATCATATTCTTGATTTTAGAATGAAATTGCTGCGGGCTTTTTAAGATGGCATAGCTCAGTACATAGCCACTCAATACAAAAAAAACAAAAACAGCTGCATCGCCTGAGTAAAAAAAACCAAACGGCGAATGATGTATGTGATACACCCATTTAAGATCCGTGGTTTCATGAGGATCAAAGTGATGTAAATATGGAAAAAAACTCATGGCAAGATGAGAAAATACGACAGCTAAACAGGCTAAGCCTCGGATACTTTCTGCCGAATTTATTTTTGCGGACATCTATTATTCCCTATGAAAACAAAAGCCCCAACCAGTGGGACTTTTATTGACTCAACCCTTAGTCAATGTAAGTAATACGACCATCTGCATCATGGTGTACTGTCGCCACTTTTTGCTGACGAGATTGCACCAATGCATCAGCATTCAGATTAAAATAATCAGCATATTCCTGAGTAGATTTTGCTTCTGCTTCTTTTTTAGTTTTAGCAGGCACAAAGTTACTCCACAACCACAACGAAATCGCACAAGCAATTAAAGCAAACAAACCACTTTCTAGAGCTTTTGCAAAAGCATTAAAAAAGTAGTGAACCAATTGTGGCTTTTCTAAAGACAGATAGCCAATCAAAATAACAATCGGTCTCCAAAGCAACAACCAAAATGCCCACAACATTGCAGTGATGGTTGTCGAAAAGTAACGACGATGCCAAGGTAACTGCTTGCGTACATCAATAATCAAAGACTCAGTTTTCATTTTCATATCTCAAAAGCACGATATTGGCTTAGGTTATTTAACCTTTTAGTCATCTTGTCGCATCCCACGGTCAGGACTTACCCAACGTGCTCGTTTACTGTCACCACGTAAAAGAACTTTAGGAAATGCCACAATACTTGCCGTTACGGTAATCAACCAAAATACAAAAGGATACCAAATCATCCAATAATAGTTTCTCGCCAAACTTGATTCATAACGACTGTCCATCCATTTGCTGATTGCAAACTGTAATAAACAAGTCGTACCGAGTAAGATTCCTGTTCCCATCGGTAATAATGGAGAACTCATTGCTGGGAATCCAGCATAAGGAAGAACCAAATGTAATATCCAGAAAATCACCATAATCAACATTAAATATGACCAGACCAGCGTTAGAATCAACTCAATAATCAAAGGCCATAAAAAATTCAGTTTCGGTTTGAATAATACATCTATATTCTTAATTAAAACTTGCGCACCACCCATTGCCCAACGTAAACGTTGTTTCCATAAACCATTAAAGGTTTCAGGCATCAAAATCCACACCAATGCATTAGGTTCAAATTTGACATCCCAACCTGCACGATGCAGCTTCCAAGTGACATCAATATCTTCAGTCAGCATATTGGGTGACCAATACCCTACTTCATGTACAGCACTTTTTCGAAAAGCCGTGATCACACCTGATACAGTAAATAGTCGTCCAAAAGTTCTTTGCGCACGCTTAATCATTCCGACAATCGAAGAAAATTCACCGACTTGAATGCGCCCAAGCAAAGTTGAACGTGTACGAATACGAGGGTTACCTGTAACCGCTGCAACGGTTGGATTATTTAAGAAATGACGAATCATCCATTGTGCAGCATGTGGATCAAGCAAAGCATCACCATCAATCCCGATCAAGAACTCAGCCTCAGTGAGCAAACTCCCTGCTTGTAAAGCCATCGCTTTACCTTGGTTCTCTGCCAAATGTACAACACGCAGTTTGTCGTACTTCAATGCCAATTGATTGAGAATCTCGGCTGTATTGTCAGAGCTTCCATCATTGATTGCAATAACTTCAAAATTGGGATAATTCAACTTTAATGCATGGCTGATGGTTTCGTCAGCATTATCCTGCTCATTAAAACAAGGAACAAGCACTGCAACTAAAGGATATTCTTCTAAAGCTGCTGGCTGAGTATATGGAGGCTCTTTACGCTCTTTCCAATAGAAAATTAAAGCACCAATCATCCATAGATATGACATAAATAATGGATAATAGAAGATAAAATTTAATAAGGACTGCCACAGGTGCTGGATTGCGCTCATATCACACCTTAAGGAACCAATCGTTGTGGTTTAGAATCAAATACTTTACGCATCTCGGCAGTATTTGGATGATCTTCAATCGGATCATCTGGATAATAACCCACATGCATCACCCCTTGTTGGTACAAGGACTGAATTGTTTGAGTAATTTCAGAAGTCGGAATTTTCTGGTTATTACGCCAGTTTACTGCCTGTAACTCAAAAATTGTCTTTTTGATCCCATTGGGTTGCTTCTTCACACGTTGCACTAAATCTTTATAGAATTTAGTTGCGTCAGGGGCTTGCTCCATATAAGGCATTGCCATGATTGCAGTGAAGTCATAATTTTTAAGTGACTGCTCTAAAGACTGCGCATACCAGTTTTCAGAATATGCAGACAGTGCCACCTGCGCATACAAGTTACGAGCTGTGAGTAAAAATGGTTGGTAATAACGTGCTTTCTGCGCCAAATCCATTGCAAAACTGTCGATTGTCTTGGTTTTAAAATCAGTCCATTTTTGTAGTTTCGCATCATCATTACGAATTTCTTCTAAATCCGCAGGTAAGCCAATTTTTTGATAGGCTTGGATCGCTTGAGGGCTTGCATCTTCATAATCGGATAAGGTTGCATCATCATGGAATAAAATTCCATCAAAAGTCGTCGACTTTGCTAAATCCTGATATATACCTTCGATCACTTTACGTGCTTCAGGAGAGTATGGGCTCAAACGGTGATAACCCATGTTGAGATGATCACTGTCTTTGGCTTGTTGAGTTACCACAACATCTTTAGAGGCTGGATTTGATGCAGGTAAATCCCAAGCCAACAACGGCATCCAAGCATATAAACGACTCACATGCGTCCGGGTTTGAATTTGCCAAGCAACACGGTTAAATAAATCTGCACGCATTGGAAGATAACGGTTCGGGAAATAGACCATGTCAGCAGAACCGTTTGCATCTGGATCAGCAAATGCTTGTAAGAATACTGTGGTCACATTCATTTCACGAATACGATCTAACAAATGTCCTAAATTCTTCTCTTGCTGTGCTTCGTCTGGATCATAAATATAATCAAGGTCGACATGCATCACTTTTTGCGGGCGATTATTGTCAGTAAAATTCATTTGACGACTTTGGATTTCTTGTGCCAAAGCGTCAGTGGTCATATTACCTTCAACCAAGATGCGGTTTAAATGACCTAATGATTTTTCAATATGATCAGGACCATCGTCCAAGCTAATTGTTATTGGCATGCCCACTTTTTTAGCCAATGCGACTGTTTCCATATTATAGCGACCATATGGCCACACCATGACGCGTGGTGCTTTTAAACCATGTGATTGCAATACTTTATTGTTCTTTTTCAAATCATTGAAAATACGATCTGCATAGACTTTATCCGATTCATAGGTTTTACTTTTTGGATAATATTCACGTGTTACCGCAGCAGGCTCAGAATTCCCTTGAGGATTGCCTAAAATACCCCGGTGTAAGTTATAGCTATGGCTACCAATTTCCACATAACCGCTCTTTTGCATGGTTTTCAGTTCATCCCAAGACAAAAGTTTTTTACGTGGTAATTTATCATCACCAAATTGAACCATTTCATTGGCTTTTGGTTCTAGCCAAGAACCCACAACAGCCAATACAACTGGAATCTTGCGTTGTTTAATTACTGGAAAGCCATATTGATAAAAAGACTGATAACCATCATCGACAGTCAATAAAACGGGTTTAGTCGGTAATTTAAACTTACCTTCATTGGCTTTAATAATTTGGTCAACATTGACAAAGTGATAGTCGTTTTTCTGTAACCAGTCTAAATGCAATTCAAACTGCTTTGTGGTTACTGCATAATCAGGAATGACGGCATCATGATTTGGCGTAATTTCATGATAACCAATAATTGTCAGCGTATTTAAATCAATCTTAGGTAGTTCATGCTCAATAGGAGTTTCAGTAGCAACTTGGTCTACTTCTGCCATAGCACTATTATAAAAGGATGAAAACAATAGTGTTACGCATATCATCGCTGAAGGAGAAAAGTAACGGCTTAGCATATATTTAAATACTCGATCATCATTGTTTTAAATCTGAACCCGCCTATAGCACTTCATTTCTGAAATACTAAAATCCTTTTTTAAGGCGAATTAAAACAGACGTTTTACAGCGATGATTTAAAAGAATAAAACTGAAACGAATCTTAAAAAATAACTCTGAGCAGAATTATTTATTTGCATCATTTAAACACTTTTAGGACAAAAGTATTGTAGAGGATTGTTAAACATTGATCAATTAATAAACAACAATGTCTTTAAATTGTGTTTAAAATCACACTATTACAAATCTATAAGCGATTAAAATAGCACTGACATTATATTTTTATAGCATTGAAATATGAAGAAAAAATGGAGCAATATTTAGCATTTAATCTCACTCTTTTTTCTGTCCATTCATTGTGTTTTTAAGATACAAAAATAGAGGTCTTTTGACCTCTATTGATTGTTTTAAAATCCTTGTATCAAGGAAATTTAATCTACTTAGTCACGTGTTTTTACATCAAACAACTCTATTTCAAAAATCAGATTAGAGTTCGCAGGAATAATTTTACCCATTTTACGTTCACCATATGCCAAGTGTGAAGGCACGATTAACTTACGCTTCCCGCCCACTTTCATTCCCATGATTCCTTGATCCCAACCTTTAATCACACGACCTGTTCCAATCACAGTTTCAAAATAATTGCCACGATCAATTGAAGAATCAAACTTGGTACCATCTTCCAACCAACCCGTATAGTGTGTGGTAATCAAAGCCCCTTTTACAGCTTCTTTACCTTCACCAACTTTTAGATCAATGATTTCTAATTCATTTGACATACATTATTCCTATTCATAATTAGATGATTATTGGGAAGCCTTGTCAGAGTCCGCCAGCAGCAGCATAACTTTTACAAAAGCTTTGATAATCTTGCTCAACTTGTTGTGCATAATTATACGTGTATTTCAACAATTGCGTTTTCCAAAGTTCTGCATGTTGTGCAAAATTGATTAATTCATCTGCATTTGAAGAACCTTTACGTCCTGCTGAGCGTAATTGGGCATAGGCGAGTAAGCGTGCCATGTTATAACAGGCATCTGTAAACCTCTTGGGTTTATCTACACACTGTTTAAAATCAATTTTATCCTGTTCTGGTTGTAAAGCTTTGACAATATAAGCTTGACCATCAAAATCAAGCCTAGATAATTCAGCTGGTGTTTCATACTGCATGAGTGTTTGAATACACTGAATACGTTGTGCTTGATCTTCCCATTTGGGCTGTTCAATTTTTAAAAAAGGCGACAAACTCAATGATGATGCTTGAGCTTGCTTCACATCAAACAAGGCATATTTTTTATTTTCAATATTATAGACCAGAAACACATAACGATCTAAACCAATACTCCCCGTTCCAGCGACACGTATCGCAACATCTAATACTTGAAAATGGGAGGGAGACTGCAAATTATGGGTATTTAAATAGCCAGTAAACATCGCCATCAATTCAACATAGCGTTGTTTTGAATCAACCTTAAAATACTTCTTTTGGTCTATGTTTAAGTAACGTTGCTGAGTTTTTTTATCTAAAGATGAGTGCGTTTCAATAAATTCAAAGAAATCTCGTTCAGAAACTGTTTGAATATATTTCTTTAACATCCCATCTACAGTTTCTTTTTCGACGGCGTAGGCTTTTCCAAAAGCAAGCGCTTTTAAATATTCATCTAATAGCTGTTCAGCGATTATTTTTAAATCATCATCTTTGATATTCAGTGCTTTACCTGCCAAAAAGACACTACAAATAAATCGAGAAACATCCCAAGTTGGATGAGCCAATATGGCTTCATCAAAATCATTTAAATCAAAATAAACCACTTGATGACGACTGCGGTAACTCCCGAAATTTTCCACATGTAAATCACCGCAGATCCATGTGGTCATTTGATCGGTCCAAGTCTGTTGAGTTGCTAAATCTTCATAATATAAATGACATGAACCTCGGAAAAAACGAAATGCGCTGCTGGTCATCAATTTATATTTAATCGCAGTAAATTGTGCATCTCGTGGTTGGTTAAAACTGCAAACTCGTTCAAAAGGATCACGCATTTGTTAACTCCAATATTTTTATAAAAATTAAACTACGCTGTTAAGCTGAATTTTGGATGAATAAATACTGACGTTGTAACAACAATAGATTGTGTTTCTGTTAAAAGCTGAGCTCTTTAATGTTTGGATCTAACAATAAATAATGCGTTAATTTCTTATGATTTTGTGCAGAACCGATAACCACCCAACGACCAATAATCTGCTTTTCTGTCTTATTTTGTACTCCACGAAGAACTTTCATATTGTACTGTTTAAATAATTCTTCATATTTATCTAAAGTTTCTTGTTGGTAATCACATAAGATCCGATAATTACGAGATTGGTGAATGGCTTCAATTTTATCTTGAAAATACACCAGAAATATTAAGACAATCAGCACCAATATTGTTCCAATAAATGCTAAATATTCATAACCTGCTCCTGCCGCCATTCCCAGCGCTGCTACCATCCAGATGGTCGTTGCTGTGGTGATACCTGAAATCCGATTATCATCTTTAAAAATAACACCTGCACCTAAAAAGCCTAATCCTGTCAAAATATTAGCAGCCAAACGATCTGGGTTTTCAACACCAATCTTAATGGAAAGAATAGTGAATAAGCAGGATGCTAGGCTGACCATGATCATCGTTCTCAATCCAGCCGACTTACTGCGATACTCACGCTCTGCACCAATAATTGCGCCAATTGCCAATGCCATTAGTAAATGGTAGATGTCGTTGTTCATATGTCATTCAACATGTAGATGTTCGATCACTTTAGATATACGAAATTTAAGCAAAAAAAAGCAAGCGATTCGCCTGCTTTTTCTCAGTAAATTTTATTTCATCTTGAGCATTATTGAAGTTGAGTCCACTCAATCACAGCTTGAGCATCATCTCCAATTAAAGTCCATTCACCATCCATCACATTTAATTGCAACTGCATCGTACGTTGACATAAAGCTTGGACCGCAGTTGTACTGGCTTCAGACAATTGCCAAACCTGAACATTGGACAATGTTTTTAACTTGGAACTTCTTTTATACCATTCTGCAACAGATGTTCCATAAGCCACCACAGCAACTTCCTTACAACGTGCCGCAGCTTTTTTGACTTTATCTTCGTCAGGCAAACCCACCTCAATCCATTTGACCAATTGACCAGTCAAATCTTTTTCCCATAATGCAGGCTCATCTGTTTCAAACAAATCTTTGGTAAATTCCAATTGTTCATCTGCAAAACGAGCAAATGCCAATACACGGACCATCAAACGCTCAATCGTTTCAGACGGGTGCAAAGCCATGGTCAATTGATAATCACCATATTGATGCACATCCATATTGGCAATATTGAGGTCAGCCTTATAAATTGTTGCTTTTAATGCCATGAAAATTCCAAAAGTTCTTCAATATGGCGCACAGTCTATAAGATTTTGCATTGGATTACTGCGTTTTTTCCAATAGGTCTATCCTACAATTCAGTAAAGCATTTTCTAGGCTTTCCCAATCACGATCATGTTGTGTAATGAGCTCTATACGATTATCTATACTTTCCTCACCTGATTTATAGTTGATATGGTCTGGGTTAAAATTAAAAGTCATCCAACCTTGATCGGTATTAAAAATACCTTTAATTCTTAACCAATCTGTTTGCTCACACAAAACATCTAATAATTGGTAAAAATCGAATTGCCAACGTTTTGAAAATTTCCAACCAACCACCGTATAACCATTTGAAGTTTCTACATAGTGATAAGGCAACTGTTTTATCACGGGCAGTTCATCTTCAGCAGTTAATTTTTTTTGTGCTTGAATCAAAGGCAGAACTTTACGTTGGATTCCCTGATGAGCAACATCTAACTGTTGAATATCCAAATGTCCTTGCTCTGCAAGCAACCAAGTTTGAATATAAGCAAAATAGTCCTTTTTGAATTCATCTAAAGCCAAGAAATCGGATTCAGACATCAGATCTGTATGAGAAACTACCACCAATTGCGCAGCTTTTAATTGATCTTGATAGAGTTCTTGACTTATCCATTGTTGGTCATTTAATCGACTACCATCAATGACAGTAACCAATGCTCGCATATCAATTTGTGCTTGCCACTGGGGTTCTGTCAATTGTTCCAAAAGTTGTGCAGGATGTCCTAAACCTGTAGGTTCTATAAATAGCCGATCTGGACGCTTATCAAAAATTAAGCGAGATAATGCAATTTGCATGGGAAGTTGCCCAGCACAGCATAAGCACCCCCCCAATAACTCTTTGACTTCATAACCAGAGTCTTGAGGCAATAGTTGCTGGTCAACACCGATTTGCCCAAACTCATTCATTAAAATCGCCCAAGTTTCTCCCTCAGGTTTTTGTTGCAGCAAATGCTGTAGTAAGGTTGTTTTTCCTGCACCCAAAAAGCCAGAAATAATGTGAGTTTTAACTGCTTTTTCAGTAAAAATCTTCAAAATATCACCCAACCTAATAAAATAAACATATGAATGGCTATACTCGACTCTCTCCATTATTACGTAAAATTTGCCAATAGTTTCAAATTTTAAATCTGTTTTTTAAATTAAAATTACAATAATAATCCAAAAGTCCAATATAGCATTCATTAAGATCATATAATCAATGTTATTTACAGTAACCAACTGGTATATTTTTTAATCATTTTTTCATATTTACATACATTTTAGCATTGCAAAAAAAGTAGAATAATCACAAAAAAGCAACACAATACAATGATTTGTTTTAAATATGTAATCCACCTTGTTATGCTTTGTTGCTGAGGTTGCCCAATTTTTCATCTGCACTTAGCATGACTCTACTCCCTGTGAACTGCAACGCATTTAACACACGACTGCTTTCACAGGTCGCTTTACGATTAATTTTATGAATTAAGGATGCCAATATGAAACTTGTTAAAACACTTTTAGCGACTACGCTTGCTTTCACTGCTTTCTCAACTTTTGCTGCAACAGATACAGCTGCAACAGAAGCAGAAAAAGTTGTCGTATCAACTCAAGAGCAACCAGCTGCTACTGAAGATGCTCAAGCTGCTGGACAACCAACTGCTCAACCAGCGACTGAAAGTGCTGCAGAAGCACCAGCGACTTCAGCTCCTCAAGCGGGTCAATAAGATTTAAACTCCTCCCGAGTTAGCAATTAAATTGTCTGTAAAGACAATTTGAATAAAAAGACTGGGTCATGCTGCGATTCAGTCTTTTTATTTTTTCTTATGATGCAGAATGCTCAGCCAACATTCACGCCACTGATCATGATCTCCATCTGCTCACCTCTAAACAATTTTGCTTCTATTATTCCTGATAAAATATTGAGATCAATGAATATCATGCTCATCACAAAGAAAGCGTTAAAGATTCATGATTTAACTATTTGTGATTTAATTGGCGTGATTTAATGCTGATGAATCAAATCGAAAGGATAATATCGTTGCCGCTTGAGTATCGTATCATCCAATTTTAAAAGCTTAACAATTGCCGCACTTTCAAAACTCCAATAACCAAAGAAAACATCATTCTTATTTTTATCAAGATCAAACCAATATGTCTGTTTCATACTTGGATACCACTTGCGATCCAGATAATCTTTAAATCCCTCTATATTCTGTGTATCTATTAACTTTTTTATAAATTCAAATTTTTGTGGATAAAGTAATTGCTCAGATTTTTGTCTAGGCAATTGAGTGGAAATCAATACATCTAAAATCATATCTTGGCTGTTTTTACCCTCTAAAGTATTTACGATTCGTTGAAAATCACCCACGGCAACATCCAATAAAATTGCTAGAGAAACCATCCAGAGTGCCTGAATATAACCATCAAAGTAAATTTTATTATCATTGTTTTCAGTATTGCACCAACCTGCTTCAAATCGTGGGATAATATCTAAAAATGAATCTTTCATTTGTTCAGAGCTAAAACCTGCTGAATACTGTGCAATCACCATATACAAAGATATATTGAAGACTTGATGTTTGATAGCAGGTATACGTTCTTCTTTCTGATCAGCTGATTTTAAACACTGTTCATAAAATGCAATATCATCCAAGTTTAGTTGAATATACGCATCAAAATAATGGCGATCTTTTAAATCTGTTCTCATAAGTGCTCCAAATAATTCTCAGTATGATTCAATCACTGTTTTTAAATAATTTTTATTAGGCATTCACTATAACCCAAATTCGCTTAGTTTATATGCATAAAAAACAGATCATGAGGATAGAGCACTTAGATTAAATTTAAACCGCCCACATTTCTGATTTTAAAAAAGCGCTGTAAGGGTGTCACTCATCAACACAACAAAAAATTATACTCGTTGAGACGCTCACGGTTATATTTTAGTCTCAATATTGCTCAATGCTACAGTTTGTTATTGTGGCGAGTATCCACTGATAATTCGGCTATAATACTTCGATCTCAAATGACACGATTTAATTTGGGAAATTTATAAATAAAATCTGTGAAATAAAGATCAAAGTGGAAAACTCTATGTTAAAAAAATTTATAGGTCTTGGCTTATTAAGCATATTACTGACAGCATGTGGAAAACCATTGCCTGTAGACAAGCAAAATTATTCGGGTACTTGGCAAAGTGAGGATGGTCGTGTCAATTTGATGATTACTCCTGAAGGGCGCGTTGAATATAGCAATAAACAACCGAATTCAAGCTCATCTGTATCTGCTCCAATTTCTAAATTTGAAGGCAATAACTTTAGTGCTGGCGTTGGACCTCTCTCAACAGAATTTAAAGTTTCACAAGCACCTCAACAAACCGCTGAAGGATCTTGGACAATGACTGTAGATGGTCATGTACTCAACAAAGTGAATTAATCAACAGATTGATATGATCAGCAAATCTTGTACTGATGCTGTTTTAAATACATTGATAATCAAAAAAACCTCTGTAATCAGAGGTTTTTTGTTGTAAGCAATTAGTTGTGCGATGACTTTTTATAAATACTGCAAGAAGGATGATGGTTTTCTTGCAAACGTGCAACTTTACGATGCTCCGCAGCCTCAAAACGACAACGTTTCCAATCATTATCCAAATTCAATGCAGGAATTTGTTTTGGTTTACCATTTTCATCAACCGCAACCATGGTGAAATAACAACTGTTGGTATGACGAACCGTTCTTTTCTGAATATTTTGAGCTTCCACTCGGATACCAATTTCCATTGAAGTACGACCAACATGGTTGACACTTGCTAGAAATGTGACCATCTCACCAACATGGATCGGCTCTTTAAAATTAACTTTATCTACAGAAAGCGTAACAACATAACTACCAGAATAACGGCTTGCACAGGCATAAGCGACTTGGTCAAGCAACTTGAGGATGGTTCCACCATGTACATTACCTGAAAAGTTTGCCATATCTGGGGTCATCAAAACGGACATGGTTAATTCTGACTGGTCATCTGTAGCTGGGATCAATTGATCTAATGGAGACATCGTATTCTAGACTCTATTTTAGGCAGGAGATTTGTGGCTATTATTATATATCTTTTCTACCAAAAAACATGCTTAATTCGGCAATTGACCATTCTCTCAACTTATGACTAAAAACATCTTCATTTATTTGAAATATAGCTTATTGGTTTATCAACTATTTTTGAGATTGATGACATCTTGTAGGCAATAGCCGTTTCAAGCAGTATTGCCAAACTGACAAAAATTTTGAATTTACTTAGGCGAATTGGGCAATTAGATGAAAACCTGAGTGACCTCATGCAATTGAGCATTCGATTGCTCCATTCAAAACACAATAATACGGCGCTATCCGATCTAACTGTATCTCTACACAATGTAAGTATGACGAAAAAGTATAAATTAAACTTTAATTCTGTACTTGATAGTGCTGCGAAATATTTTCAGGACTTTTCTTACTGGCAATAACAACCTCTAAATCATGAATACGTTGATTGGCAGCGTCAATACCCGCTTGCATGGTATCTTGACGACCTTTCACATCAAAGATATGCGCTTTTTCTCTTAAATCAGGCTGAATCACAATATCTGCATTTTTTAACTCTTCAGCAGCCAATTTGTTTTGCATAATATTAATATTTTGATTAAACAAACCCCAAACATTGGTTGTTTCTGTATTGGCAGGCTGTGCCAAAATATCAACAGCAATGACCACATCCGCACCTAATTCTTTAGCAATATTGACAGGTACAGGACTGACTAAACCACCATCCACATACTCTTTGCCGTGTATCATGGTCGGAATAAACATACTTGGAATCGAAACAGAAGCTCTCACCGCTTGCCCTGTGTTGCCATAATTAAAAATGGTCTTTTCGCCATGTTGTAGTTCTGTTGCGACCACATACATTGGGATTTTCATTTTTTCTAAAGGCATTTGATTGATTTGTTTGTTGACATAATCTTCAACTTTTTGCCCATCAAAAAAGCCTTTCATGCCGATCTTAAAGTCACGTACATCCCCCACTTTCATATCTAAAGCGATTTGACGTAATTGTTCAGCTGATTTACCACTGGCATAAATTGAACCGACAATACTGCCCGCACTGGTTCCCACAATAAAGTCAGGTTTAATACCGTGCTGTTCCAATACCTCAATCACGCCAATATGTGCATAGCCACGAGCGCCACCACTCCCTAAAACGAGTGCAATCACAGGTTTTTTCTTTGAGGACTGTTGGTATTGATAAAAGCTTTTGTCCAATCTAGAAGATGCTTCAGAAACTGGATGAATTGACGCCCCTGTAGCCTGAGAATTTCTTATAGGTGAGTGCGTACATGCAGCTAAAGAAAGACTACAAAACAAAGAAATTAAAACTTTATTTAACAATGACATATATTCTCAGATCAGGGCATAATCCAAAGGTGCATGTATCTAAGCATACTTTTTATGATATTGCTGTTGTATTTATTTAAACTGTCATCATTTCTGGCTATATTATAAGAATCTTTGAGCTTAAAATAATCCTATTGAAAAATGCCAAAACTAATTGATATCTTTTGGATTTTCTTAAAATTAGGCTGTACAAGTTTTGGTGGTCCTGCAGCACATTTGATCTTTTTTAAGCAGCATTTTGTTGAAAAGAAACATTGGCTGAATGAGCAACAATATGCCCAATTACTCGCACTCACCCAATTATTACCTGGTCCGAGCAGCAGTCAAATGGGCATGGCGATTGGATACTTACACCAACGCCACTTAGGTGCAATTGTCGCTTGGCTAGGGTTTACCTTGCCTTCAACACTGCTTATGTTCTTTTTGGCATATTTTATTCAACAACATTATAAGATTTCAGCAGCCTTATTTTCTGCAATACAGTCGATCATTCTTGCCATCATTATTTTTGCGTTTTGGCAAATGTTCAAAAGTTATTGTAGAACTAAATTACAATTTCTGTTGATGTCCCTGAGCGCCATATTACTTCTTATCTTTTCAAATGCTTGGATTCAATTTGCAATCATTTTTATCAGTGCAGTATTGGGCATCTTTATTCATAAAGTAATCTCTATTCAGCCTTCAAAATCCGTTATTGAACACGAGACTGAACATATCTTCTTCCGATCTGTATTCGCTTTACATCATCACAGTATAAGCTGGCTGGTCATATTTATTTTAATTTTTTTCGGACTGTGGTTAGGCGCCCTTTTGTTTACAACTACAGGAGCAATGACTGCTTTTAACCTTTATAAAACGGGTGCTTTAGTTTTTGGTGGAGGGCATGTTGTACTTCCAATGTTGTATCAAGATTTTGTGCATACAGGGATGATTAGTCAGCAAAATTTTGAATTTGGCTATACCTTGGCTCAGTTTATGCCAGGTCCGTTATTTACTTTTGCCAGTTTTATGGGTTCATTTTTACCACTCAGCCCATTTCCACTCTTCAATGCATTGATAGCAACCTTGTTAATTTTTCTACCCTCCTTCTTCTTCATTTTTACAGCATTGCCCTATTGGTCAAAACTCATCAGCAATGTTTACATTCAAAATTCAGTCTCTTTAATCAATGCTGCTGTGGTTGGATTTCTCCTCTCGATCATTGTGCCAATGGCAGAAAAAAACTTGAATCATCTACAAGATATATTCAGTACTATGGTGATGTTATGTAGTTTAAAACTGAACATTTCGATCTTTATCAGTGTGCCTATTATTTTATTACTGCGTTATATGTGGAATACGATGGCGTAAAAAAGCCAGTGATTCACTGGCTCAATACAACATTACAAGACAATCAGATTAAGCAATAAATTTAAGAATCAATTGAATCACTGTCGCATTAATTAAATCGACAAAAAAAGCACCGCATAAAGGAACGATTAAGAATGCTTTATGAGAAGGACCGTACATATTGGTAATTGCTTGCATATTGGCAACCGCTGTTGGTGTTGCGCCCATACCAAAACCACAATGACCTGCTGCTAATACGGCTGCATCGTAGTTTTTCCCCATGACTCGGAATGTCACAAATGCTGCATACAAAGCCATTGTTAATGTCTGAGCAGAGAGAATAACGACTAAAGGACCAGCTAAATCAGCCAATTGCCAAAGCTTTAACGATAATAAAGCCATTGCCAAATAAAGCGATAATGCGGCATTTCCAAAAACATCAATCGCGCGATCGAACATTTTAATGCGTAGAACACCTTCTAGTACATTACGAAGGATAACCCCTCCAGCAAGTGCCCATACAAATGTTGGTAATTCAAACCACTGCCCTTTACTATATCCTGTCATAAACTCAGCAAAAGCCAAACATGCAGCAAAAAGACCTAAAGTCGTAATTGCATTATCTGCTGTGATCAAACGAACTTGATGCGGATACTCGAATGGAACATATTCACCCAGTTCAGTCACTGCTTGCTGATTGGTTTCATCCACTTCTTTTTGTGTCTTTGGACTAGACAATTGGTAGCGGTTGATCAGCAATTTTGCCAATGGACCACCGATAATACCGCCAATAATCAAGCCAAATGTCGCACTTGCCATACCCAATGCCAATGCACCTTGTATGCCATGCTGAGTTTCAAGGATTTCACCCCAAGCACCCGCAGTACCATGACCACCGGTAAGGGTAATTGATCCTGCAATCAAACCAACAAGCGGATCTAAGCCGAGTGCAGTGGCTAAGCCCATTCCGACAAAGTCTTGAACCACGATAAATGAAGCAACACAGACAAGAAAAATGACTAAGCCCAAACCACCTTCTTTTAATTTAGCAAAATTGGCACTTAAACCTATTGATGCAAAAAATACCAACATAAAACTGGTTTGTAATTCACTGCTGGTGGTGATGCTATAGCCCCATATATTGTGTACCAACAATGACAGAATTGCAGCAACCAAACCACCTGCGACAGGCTCAGGAATATTGTATTTACGCAAAAACTCAATTTTATTAACAAGGAAGCGCCCCAATAACAATACAATGACTGCAGCAATCAAGGTATAAAAGGCATTAAAAGAAAATTCCATAATAATTATCCATGCTTAGGCTATATTTTTTGCTGTAAAGTGATGCCATTTCATCCTACTAAACTTTGTAATCACTTAAGATTAGCGGTTACTAAATCACCTGATAGACACAACAAAAAAATAAAATAAAAGGCAGATTTTCAATCTTGAAAATCCAAAGGTTTTTAGAAAAAATAAACTAAAGATAGACTGAATTACAATGCTGCAAATATTTAGAAAAGAAAATGGTCATGATGTTACTCCTATTATTGATAAAAGATCATTTCATCAAACAATGAGAAATACAGTCCTGATAAGTCGTTCGCTCTACAGAACAGGCCAAAACATGTGATTTATCTATCCGACAGCATCAACATGTAAAAAAAAAGAGCGTCAATTATGCATTTTTTTTGACAAATGTCTAACTAAACATTTAAAAAATTTTGTTATAAAAAACTATCTTTCTTTGGCAGACTTTATTGATGCCATTAAAATAGAAAAGCCGAGGAAAAATCCTCGGCTTTTCAATCACTAATGTCTAAATTAGAAATTATATTTAGCCATTAAGCCCACACGGTTATCTTTATATGATTGACCTGCAAAAGTTTCACGCTTACCGTTGATATACTCGATACCCAAATCAATTGGTTTAGCAGGCGAATAGATCACGTTTATCCAAGCTTGTTGAACTTTTTCATTAGCAGATTCGTTAGCTTTCGCTTTAGCGAAATCAGTGCCATTGTCAGCAAACAATGCACCATACGCTAAAGTTGAACGTAGGTTAGGTAAAATTTTATAAGTACCACCCACTTGAACTGCAGTGAACTTATTCTGTTCAATATCACCATTTACCACAGAGTAAGCACTGTTACTACCGTATAAGTAGTTACTGTTACCTACAACATAAGAAGCATCAGCAAAAAGTTTTAAAGGATCTGCAACTTTAAAGTCTGTACCTACACCAATACCCCAACCTGTTTTATCTTTACGGATATTGTTGTCTTTATAATTCTCCACCAAAACACGTGCAGAAGCGTTACCGTTACCACCCGCATATGATTGAGTTACTTTACCAGTTAACACAGGAAGACTGTATTTAATTGCAGTACCTGTTATACCAGCACTATTGCCTTCTTCAGCAGCAACCAATAATTTTGTAGTCGGTGCTAGGTTATATGTATAACGAACTTGCGGAATACGTGTCGTACCACCACCTAAGTTAGTTGCAAAGTCAATCATTTCTGGCGCATGGCTAGACAAGAAGTTAGACGTTGTTTGACCAAATAACCAATTGTTATAAGTTAAGTAAGCGTGACGAATACGAAGGTTTTCATTCACACCATTACCCGCAAAGTCAACTTCAACTTTACCACCTACTTTTGCATCGCCTACAGGTGTATTAAAGTCTAAACCGATACGCGTAGTTTTCGCAGTAGCACGTAATTTATCTTTCGCTTCACCCGTCGTTGCATTCACTTTGTTGAAGTCATCGTCTGCACCCTCGATGATATAGTTCGCATCACCACGTACAAAACCGTAAATGTTAATGTCAGCGCCAGATTTTGATTTCAAACCTGAAGAAGCTGATGCAGGTGCAGATTCAACTTTAGACTCGACCAGACGAACTTGCTGTTGCTGTTGTTGAAGCAATGCTTTTAATTCTTGAACTTCATTGCGTAATTGTTGAATCTCTTGGCTGTCAGTAGCAGCTTGAGCTGTATTTACCATTAAAGCAGTGACTGTTAATGCTAAGCTTTTGATAATAAATGACTTGCGGTTTGTGAATAGACTCATGAAATACTCCTAGCCTTATTTATGATGTGCATCCGTACAATTTGACCTTTTAACCCCAGAACTTTGCTAAAAAATCAATTTTTCTTGTTTTCTTCAGTAGTCTCTCAAACACCACATTAAAAAAACATTGCACATATATGCTTGCTATTAAATTATGAAAGCGTTGAAACTAAGTTAAAACCCAAAAGTAACAATTTGTGTATAATTCTTACACTGTTGTAATCTAGCCTAACTCAACCCCTTAATTAAAATCAGTTTTACCGAATAAGACTTTGATTTCAATTCTTTTTTCAGATTAACATTTCTATAATTATTATATAATCGGGGGGTTAGCGAAATCTTGACAAACGTCAGTCGCTCAATATACGACTATCGTATATAGTCTAATTGATGGAAAACCAAGCTTTATAGGGAAAATTAATAGCGACAATGACGTTCAAATTGTGGATTCAATAATTACAGGTCTTGCTTGATTATTTGAAATGTGTCGTTAAATGAGGGCTCAACGATAACAAATTATTTCAAACACTCTTAGGGTCTGCGGACATTTCATAAATGGCTTGCGTTGTGGGTTAAAATTGAGCAGGTATGAGGAGTATACTCCGCAAGGAAATGAAGAGAATAGCGAGACTATTTTTAAATTTCATAACGTAGCCTGAGATAATTTTAACCACAACCCTGAGCAAGAACAAAGCACTGCTTTGTTTGCAGCGCAAGGCGTAGCGGGGACTAGCGTGTTTTTTGGCGCTTCGTCGTTCCCTTGCGAAACAGTGTTTCTCATCATTTAGAATGACTAAATTTCGTATTTCGCGCCTAGTATCGCCTACAAAACACACCTAGTCGCAAACATAGACGAATTGTCCACAGCCCCTAATATCTTTGCTACTTTTTGCAGCCTTAATTGTTTCGCTGATCATAAAAATCATTTCAATCCAAATTTATTGTTATCACTTTGACTTGATCTCATTCCTCTAACAATTTTCTATGCTTAGAAAATATAGTGCTTTGAGCTTAGTAAGCCTTCACTCAGTTGTTGTATGGACACCACTATTTATTAGCAAACTCCATAAAGGATAAAAAATTATAAATAACAAAACTTTAATCCAATATAAATCATCATGATCCATTTTTATTTTACTTTGTAATCTTTTGTAAGTGAATCTTGTTAATTAAAATGTCATTATGACACTATATATGTATTGGCAATAAGCCACTTTATGAGAGTCAATTCATGTCTATTCAAATTCAAGATTCAAAACAGAACCTGATTCCTGTACAGACGATCCAATTTGCGGGTGGTGAAAGACATATCCAAATTTCGGCAGAAATTTTGAATACCTTGAAAGGTACAATGCAAATTCAAGCAAAAATTACCAATAGCCAAGAGCTCATAGATTACTTATTGCTCGAAAATGTATTGCTCAATCAAGGTTTAGAAATTGATTTAGAAATCCCTTATTTCCCTTATGCGCGTCAAGATCGCATTTGTGCAACTGGACAAGCTTTTTCATTAGAAGTTATGACAAAGCTGTTAAATATCAACAATGAAAAGTTTCCGCAGCAACGTAAATCCATCAAAGTCTGGGATGCTCATAGTGATGTGACAGAAAAACTTTTGCATGAAAATACACACTTTTTTGAAGTTGAAAATGTCCAACCTAGTGAAATAATTTTAAAAAATGAAATGTTAACGAAGCTTTTAACAACAAAGAAAACTGTTTTAGTCTGCCCAGATGCAGGTGCAAAACAGCGTACAAAGACAATTGCCAGTGCTGTAAATACATTTCGTGATCGTGAAATTGATGTGGTCTTTTGTGAGAAACGACGCGACCCTGTCACTGGAAAAATCCAAAATGCTCAGGTCAATGCAAAAGATTTATCGGGTAAAACCGCAGTCATTACTGACGATATCTGTGACGGCGGTGCAACGTTTATCGGCATTGCACAAGAGTTAAAAAAATTAAATTGTGAGCATGTGATTTTATACGTTACACACGGCATTTTTAGTAAGGGCTTACAAGTATTCGATGGTTTAGTCGATCAGATTTTTACTACAGACAGCTTCCCTCAAATCGAAAATCCAAAACTTAACGTTATTAAATTCAGCCGTTTCAGTACATTGTAATTATCAAATTTTAACTGCCTAATTTTAATTATCTAGGAGAACAACAATGAGCTTAAAAATTAATCCACTAAATGCCATCGATTTTTATAAAGCAGATCACAGACGTCAATACCCTGCTGGTACAGAATATGTTTATGCCAATTTTACGCCACGTTCTTCGCGTTTAGCTCAAATGCTACCTGATTTTGACGATAAAATCGTGTTCTTTGGTTTGCAAGGTTTTATCAAACATTTTTTAATCGAAACATGGAATGAAGGCTTTTTCCAGCAAGATAAAAACAAAGTGATCGCTGCTTATAAACATCGTATGGACAATGCCTTAGGTGAAGGGGCGATTCCAGTCGATCACATTGAAGCCTTATATGACTTAGGCTATTTACCAATTCGGATCAAAGCCTTGGCAGAAGGTAGCCGAGTCAACATGAAAGTTCCTGTACTGACTATTGTAAATACCTTACCTGAGTTCTTTTGGTTAACCAATTATTTGGAAACTGTACTCAGTGCAGAATTATGGAAAAGCTGTACCACTGCAACTATTGCATTTGAATACAAGCATTTACTTACAGCGTATGCAATCAAAACTGGTGCACCTTTAGATTTTGTTCCAGTTCAAGGACATGATTTTAGCAGTCGTGGAATGAGTGGAATCTATGATGCAACACAAAATGGTGTTGGTCACTTAACCAGTTTTATCGGTACAGATGCCGTCTCAGCGATTGATTATGCCGAAGAATATTACAATGCAGACGGTATTGTGGGAGTTTCAGTTCCTGCTACTGAACACAGTGTAATGTGTATGGGCAGTGAAGATAATGAAATTGGAACATTCAAACGTTTGATCACTGAACTTTATCCATCTGGCGTAGTCAGTATTGTGTCAGATACTTGGGACTTTTGGCGAGTCATTACAGAATTCACTGTTGAGTTAAAAGGTGAAATTCTTGCTCGCCAGCCTAATGCTCAGGGTCTTGCCAAACTGGTTTTCCGACCTGACTCTGGAGATCCTGTAAAAATCATATGTGGTGATCCTGAAGCACAAGTTGGCAGCCCTGCCTATAAAGGTGCTGTGGAATGTTTATGGGAAATCTTCGGGGGGACTAAAACAGACCGAGGTTATAAAGTGCTCAATGAACGTGTTGGCTTGATTTATGGTGATTCGATCACATTGGAACGCGCTTTAAAAATTCTGCAAGGATTAGAAGCCAAAGGTTTTGCTTCAAATAATCTTGTGTTTGGAATTGGGAGTTATACCTATAACTATTTAACCCGTGATACTTTTGGCTTTGCAGTGAAAGCAACATGGGGACAAGTGAATGGTATTCCACGTGAATTGTTTAAAGATCCTGCGACTGATTCTGGAACTAAAAAGTCGGCTAAAGGGCTACTTCGTGTAGAAAAATCTGAAACGGGCTTTGTATTGTTCGATCAACAATCCGCAGAGCAAGAACAACAAGGTGAGTTAGACACGGTGTTTGAGAATGGTCAATTGATTCAAGAATGCGCATTGAATGAAATTCGTGAGCGTTTAATATCAAGCCTATAGTATTAAAACCAAGCATTCAGTTTAGGATAAAACTGAATGCTTAAACTAAACTATTGAAAAACACCAGCAAAATAGAAATTCCCATTAATGGTATCTGAACCAATTTGTACATTATTAAAGGTAAAATTTTGCTTTAGGTAATCTACGCTTAAGCCTTTACAACTTATATTTCGGTTCCCACATAAAACTGTATCTTCACCTTGTGTATAGACTAAGCTTAGATGTCCTTTTATCTCTTGATTAATTGTAAGCACTCCATAATTTTCAAACTCAATTTGATACATTTTTTGATCATTTATTGCTTGAGCATACGTATTCTTATACCTTGGCACTAATTGAGTTGACTGGTTTAAGATTAAATTATATTGATCATATGGAACATACACATTTGCACTTAAAGTTTTAATTTTCTCTGCATCACTTTTTAAAATAATATTGTCTAAATTGAGTTCGAATCCTTTGTTAGAATTAGACCAAATCTCATTTGCTAAGTCTGAAATAGTATAAGTATCTGTGCCATCTAACACTCTGATCGAAATTGCATTTTCAGAATAAGTATTGAGATACTTTCTTATTGATAAAAATATTGTTTTATCGTCTTTTTTTAAAACTAACTCCTTATCAGTCCAATATAGCTTACCCTCCAAGCGAGTATCAAATTCTGCATAACTTTCAATATTATATTCTTCACTATCGTAAATCACTTTACCTTGAACTTTTACAATCGGAAAGCGATTAGTTTGAAAAATTGGCCAATTACTTTGGGCAAAGTAATTTAATTCTCCTGTGATTAAAACAGATTTAAAACCATTAAAATCTTTTAATTCTGAAGCATCTCCACGATAGTATTGGTTTGGCGCATCTTTAAATATAACTTGGATGTGTTTTTTTTGGTTCAATTCTTTAATTGAATAGTTTGTGTTTGAAGAGCAATCATAAAGTGGAAAACAAAAAATAAATTTTACATCTTGCGTATCAAAGTCTTTAAACAGCATAGCGAGTTTAGCCTTGTTGCCGTGATTCAGTTCAACAACAGAAAAGTCAGAACCATTTTTATTCGCAAAACTAGCAGATGTAATTGGTTGATTTCCTATCGCTGAAATTTTATAAGTGAGTTGGGAATCATCAAAGTTTAAAGTTTGGTTAATTCCCTCACCTTTAATTGTTATATAGCTAGAATGATTCGCTGTCCCAATAGAATTATCACTTCCACCACAACCTGACAGCAATAATAAACTCACTGCCGAATACATCACGATTTTTTTCATTATCCATTCCTTATAAGGATATTTATTAAGTTTTTATAAACAATCTTATAACATTAATTTTCCTTGGCTAATATCCTTTACCCTGTAATAATTCTAACTATCTTTAAATTTAATAAATTAAGCGAGCCTTATTGTGACCTTGAATGCTGAACAGGAATTTCTGTCGAGTTATAATAAAAAAGACTTTGATGCTCCCCTTTTCACAGTCGATATGGCTATTTTTTCTGTGGATGCTGGGCAGCTACAAGTTTTATTGATTAAGCGCTCCAATTTTCCACAAAAAGATAAATGGGCACTGCCGGGTGGTTTTGTTGATTTAACCCAAGATGCAGATTTAATGGCTTCTGCGCATCGTAAATTGGTTGAAAAAACGGGGCTACAATCTCCCCATTTGGAACAAGTGGCAACTGTGGGCAATGCAACGCGTGATCCTCGGGGCTGGGCAGTCACCGCCTTGTACTTTGCGCTCATTGATTTCAAAGAATTTCAGCAAGTCGCTACCGAACAAACTGAACATAGTGAATGGGTTTCAATCTCGGAAGCAAAAAAACGAGACTTGGCATTTGATCATTTACAGCTTTTGGAAATGGCGATTGATCGTTTAAGCCGTAAAGCGCGCTATACCGCTTTACCAGTCAGTTTGATGCCAAAACTATTTACGTTGACTGAATTACAGCAGATTTATGAAATTATTTTGGGTCAAAGCTTAGAGAAGAAATCGTTTAGACGTCGTATGATTGAAGCAGGTGCAGTTGAAGAAACAAATCAATCTAAAATTGCAGGTAAACGTCCTGCGCAACTGTATAAATATGCTTTCGAGAGCTATGATTTCCATTTTCCAAGAATTTTGGAATATCCACGTGACTTAAATCCGTCATGACTGAGATAAGATTAGTTCAAGCTTTTCCTCAAGAACTATTCGATGATGTTATATTGGTGGCTCAATATCTTGAAAATCAGAAAATACAACTTCATGACAATACCCAATGTGAAGTGATCATTCATCAAGCTTTGATCAAGATACCTGCCAGAATCTATATCAACGCTGTACAATCTGTTGAGTTTCAAAACTTTCCATTGATACAACGTCAAATTCTATGGTGTATTTTCACGCGCCATCATGATGGTTTTGTCCGGCAAAAAGCGCTTGAAAAACTACTTCAGCAAAATCTTGAATATTTTATGACGCCATTTATCTTTCAATTGCTAGGTGAATATGTGGCTGAAATTTTGAAAATCATTGAGCCACATCTCAATGAAAATAATCAAAACAAATGGAGTGATTTTATCTTAGAAAATTGTCAGTATTTTCAAACGACACAAAGCAGAATCGTCAGTTATTGGAATGAGTACTATCGGTCAAGCTATCCTGATTTTAAAAACTATATTGGTCATCAAATTTTAACCAAATTCAAAAAATATGAGGAATCACGCTTTAAATGAAATGCATAACTTAAGTTTGATTTATTGGTTACCAAAAACAATCACATAAGTTCCAATCTGTATTTTTTCTTCTAAGCAGCATGCCAGATGTTCTAAAAAATTCATTATTTTTATATCTTCAAAAGACAAATCCCTAAGGTCTGAAACAATTTTCTCTACTGCATTGTAATCAAAATAATTATCGGAACAAGGATCAAAACTATTCTCGAATTCATTTGTCAGCGGGCTAAAAAACGGAAATAAAGACCTAAATATTTCAATCACATAAGCAAAATCATCCTGTGGAATAAAATAAGTTCTAATGTTTTTATCTTGTACTCGCTCTAAGTTTTCATCTTCTGCCCAAATAAAGAAACCCACTTTATCAACATATTTGGGATTTTCCGCTATCGTCAACTTGATTGGACGTTGATTAAATTGATCAATCTTTTCAATAATTTTTTCAATATTCTGCTGATAAACAGGATTTATATAATATGTGTGAGCAAGCGTTTGGTCACATCCTGTCGCTAAACAAATTTTATTGAGATTATTTTGATGAAACTGAGTAAGCGATTGTTCAATATCGTCATTATTTTGTTTTAATAATGACAATGCTTCTGTCAATGAAACGTTTATTTTTGCTCGTAATATCTTGAGCTTTTCATTATTCATAACATACTCTTGTATTTATTCATGATTCCATTTTCAATATTTATACATCGTCACTGCCTAAATTATCTTATGTTAATTATACAATTAAATATCGATGGACAATAATTATGAACACCCTATGCTATTTTGAAATTCAGTCTTCAAACCCTGAACGTGAAATGAAGTTTTATCATGAGGTCTTTGGTTGGAAGTTTAACAAAGTCGAAGGTTTACCGATCCAATATTTTCAAATTGAGACAGCAACATTACATGGAGGCTTATTAGAAAGACCAGCGCAAACACCACCGACACAGTGTGGAACCAATGCCTTTACCTGCTCTTTTGAAGTTGAAGATTTTGATCAAACGGCTGAAAAAATTTTAGCCTTAGGTGGGCGCATCGCCATGGAAAAATTTGCCATCCCTAACAAATGTTGGCAAGGCTACTTTTTAGATGCAGACCATAATACCTTTGGTTTGGTTCAAGTTGATCCAAATGCACAATGATTTTAAGAAATGAAACAAATAACTACACCAAACTCAGATTGATTTAAGTGGTGAATTTAGAGAATTGATATTCTAGAGTGTTGGTTTTTTAAAAGCTTAACCAGACGAGTGATTGAGTGAAATACTGTTTGGCTTTTTATCTGCTTAGTCAGCCATCCTGACCTTTTACTCAATCACTCACTTTAAACCGAAGCAATCAAAAAAGTAGTCTATTCAATCACCACAAAAGAACTTCTTATCTGATTCATCCGTGAATTTATGCTACCTTATTTTACAACGCATTAAGATCACACACGCACATGACTGTACGCTTTCTTCATACTTCAGACTGGCATCTGGGACAATTCTTTTATAACCACTCGCGCCAGTATGAACATGAACAGTTTTTAGCGTGGTTATTGCTACAAATTCAAGAGAAACAGCCAAATGCCTTACTGATCGCAGGTGATATTTTTGATGTGATTAACCCGGCTTCATCGGCTCAAAAACAATTATATCAATTTCTTGCAGATGCACATGAGATTGCACCACATATGCAAACACTGATGATTGCAGGAAATCATGACTCAGGTTACCGTATCGAACAAGTAGAACCGTTACTTGAGAAATATCATGCCAAATCTGTTGGGGTGATTCATAAAAATAGTGAAGGTCAAATTGACTTAGATCGTTTACTGATTCCTATCTATGATCCGCAACGTCATATTATTGCTTGGTGTCTAAGTTTGCCCTTTTTACGTCCTGCTGAAATTACTGGATTTAATGAACAGACTCATAATAGTCAAAACGCAATTGCCTATTTACATCAACAGTTGATTGCAGAAGCTCGTAAGAGAAAAACGGCTGATCAAGCACTGATTTTAATGTCGCATGCGCATATGCAAGGTGGGGAAACTTCCGATTCTGAGCGCCCAATTATTGTAGGGAATGAAGAAGCTCTTTCAACGACGTTGTTTGAAGATATTCTTGACTATGTGGCACTTGGACATTTACACAAACCACAAAAAGTTGCACAAGCACATATTCGTTATAGTGGTTCGCCCATTCCACTGTCGTTTAGTGAAATCCACTACAAACATCAAATTGTAGACGTAAAAATTGATCCATCCAAAACAGATGAATCCCGCTTTGAGTTTGAAAGTATCTATATTCCACGGAGTATACAGCTCCATAAAATCAAAGGAGAATTGAGCGTTGTTTTTGCTCAGTTACATGCTTTGCCAAGTGGAGAAATTGACAATATTGATCATCGTGAATATGTCGATATTGAATATCATACGGATGTTCCCCCTCCGCCCAATTTACGCCAACAATTTGAAGAAGCCTTACCCAAAGATAGATACCGATTGGTGCGTATTTCAAGACAATACTTAAGCGCAGAAAAAAATGGGGATACACCGAGTACAATCCATCTCGAACCGCCTACGCCAGAAAAACTTTTTCAACAGCTCTGGGAAAAAAATGGTTATGCCAGTGATGATGCTGTTTTCAAAGACTTTTTAAATTTGCTGCAAGAAGCTGAGAAGTCACTCGAAAATGAACCTGAAGCATAGGAGTTTGCTGTGAAAATTTTATCGATACGACTCAAAAATCTAGCTTCGTTGTCTGGTGAACATTTTATTGATTTTGAATCTGAACCATTGGCTTCAGCTGGTTTAGTCGCAATCGTCGGGAAAACCGGGGCTGGAAAGTCCACTATTCTGGATGCGATGTGCCTTGCCCTATTTAATAAAATCCCACGTTTAAAAGACAGTGATGGTAAGTTACAAGATGTGGATGGTTCAGAACTTTTAACCAACTCCCCACTGACTGTACTGCGTCGAGGTACCGCGCATGGCTTTGCAGAGCTTTGTTTTGTTGCACAAGATCAAAAACATTATCTGGCTCGTTGGGAGCTAAAACGTTCACGTGAAAAAGCAGATGGAAAACTGCAAAGTGTACAACGTTATTTAAAATGTCTGACCGATGGAACAGTGATAGCGGATAAAGCCAAAGCTGTAGACAACAGTATTTATAAAATTACTCAATTGAGTTTCGAACAATTTACCCGTGCTGTACTTTTGGCACAATCTGAAGTCACAGCATTTTTAAAAGCACGTGATAATGAACGTGGAGAGTTACTCGAGTATTTAACCAATTCAGCAATTTTTGGAAAAATTGGTCAATTGGCATATGAAAAAACCAAATTGGTGGCTTCAAAACGTAAGGAACTTGAAAACCTACTGGGTCATATTGAACTGTTATCTGATGAGGATTTGGCTGAACTGTCGACTCAATTTCAATATATTGAAAACACCTATCAAAAATTACAATCAGAAAAAATCCAGCTTGAAAAACAACAGCTTTGGTTTGAACGTAAACAAAAATTAGATCAAGAGATTATTCTGAAACAGCAATTTTTAGATGCCCAACTCAAAGTACAACACGACTTACGACCTGAACGTGAATGTTTAATTCGTTTAGAAAAATTTTCGAGTATTCGCTCAAGTGTTTTTCAACAGCAACAGCTGAATAAAAATGAACAACAACTGACACCACAATTGCAAAAGCAACAACAACTGTTTGATCAGTTAAAGCTACAGTTTGAGCAGCAAAAGCAAAACTTCACTCAAGCTGAAACTGCTTTTAATGATATACAAAGTTTTGAAAACGCACATTTTGATGCTTTAAAAGAAGTACGTAAATGTATCCAAGAACGTGATTTTATTGGTACAGAATTTAAAAAAATTCAATCCAAACTCAATGAATTGGAACAATCAAAACATCCCTTACTAAGCCAGCAACAGGAAGTTGAACAACATATTCAACGTCTTAGCCAACAGCAACTAAATTTAAGTCAAAAACTTGTTGAGACACAACAATTTTCAAGTCTGGATAAAGGCTTGACAGCGCATATACAACAACTCAGTCAATTTATTCAACACTATCCAAACATCGAAAACCAACTCGGTAATTTAAGCCAAGCTGAAGATAAACTCAGACAGCAAAACGCTCAATTACAGGCTTTAATTGATCAATCAGGTACGATCGAGACGCTAGAAACAAGGCTTGAACAAACCCGCCAACAACGTGAAACGATACTTTACCAACTCAATCAATTTGACATCATCCAACAAAAATTACAGCAATTTTTTGAATTACAGTCAGAGTCTCAACAACTTATTGCTCAAATTCATCAAGGTCATACACAATTTCAACAACTAGAAAAAGCCACAGTTCAAGCTGAACAAGATTATCACAACGCAAAACAGGCTCGAACCAAGCTACAGGATATACTTCAACAACAACGCTTATTGCATACAGAAAATGTCGAGAATTTAAGAGCAGCACTTAAAGATGATCAACCATGTATCGTCTGTGGAAGTACCACCCATCCCTATAAAATGGATGATTCCATTGTTTCCAAAGCCTTGTTTGAACTACAACAGCAACAAGAACAGCAAGCTCTGCTTCAAGAGCAAGATACTTTTAACATTTGGCAGCTTAGTCAGCAGAATTTAACCCAATTCAATGCAGAGCAAGAACAACTAAAAACCTCGCAAAAAAGACTGGTTGAACGAATCGCAGTCACTCAACAGACTTGTGCTGAACAAATTGCTTCTGCAAGAATTAAGCTTGATCTCACTCAAACACAAGCTGAAATCATGTTACAGTTAGGTCAATTTACCCAACAATCTCAACAGCAGATTGAGCAAATCGACCAACAGTCCAAACAATCGATTCAAACGATAAAAACCCAACAACAATTGTTGCAGAGTACTCAGCACACATCACATTTATTACAACAAGCCAAAAACCTTCAGCACCAAATTCAGCATATCGTTTCATGTTTGTCTGAGCAGGAACAACACATGTGGCAACAGCAGACAGTCACCACCGCAGAAAATGTTTGTATCCGTTTAAAACAACGTGCGCAACAACTTGATCAACAAGAACAGCACAGTAAGCAATTAGATTTATACGCCCAACAACAACACAGTATTCAACTCAACCTAGACAATATCTCCAAGCAAATTGCTGATACTGCTCAAAGCTTAGCGGAGATTAAACTTAAAGGATTACAAAATACAGAAACTGCAAATCAATTAATTTTCAGCATGACGGGATTAAATGAAGTGAAGCCGAATGAATGGCTAGCTCAGCATGATCTGAAACGCCAGCAAAGCCAACAACATTATCAACAACTCAAACAAAACTTTGAGCAATTGCGTAATCAATTTGAACAAGAAAAGAGCCAGCTTGAACAGCTCAAAGCTCAGCTCACCCAAAATCTAAATCATCTCAATCAAGTGCAGTTTGAAATCCAACAATGGTTAACAGAACATCCAGATTTTCAATTAGAAGATTTAAGCAACTTGGCGCAAATTACACCACCACAAGAACAGCAAATTCGAAAGCAATTACAGCAAGCTGAACGCACATTGAATGAAGCCCATTCAGCACTGAAAACCATTCAGGAACAACTCTCAGAACATCTAACGCTTCAACCAGAAATAGTGAGCAATGAATTACAACAATTGATGATAAGAAATAGTGAAGCGCTAAACACGCAAATTGAAATTCGAGATCAACTCAAACTCAAACTCGAATTACATCAGCAGAATGTCATGAAGCAAAAACAGTTTGCAGATCAAATTCACAACGTCCAGCAAGAAGAACATCGTTGGGGGAAAATTTCAGGTTTGATGGGGGATGCAACAGGTAAAAAATTTAGAGATTATGCGCAACAGTATAATTTGGATATTTTACTTGAACATGCCAATCTGCAATTGGCGATGCTGTCTCAACGCTATACGCTTAAACGTCTCGAAAACTCTCTAAGTCTCGCCATTATTGATCATGATATGGATGGTGAAACTCGATCTGTTGCTTCACTGTCGGGTGGCGAGTCATTCTTAACAGCACTAGCGCTCTCTCTAGCAATTGCCAATATGGCTTCAGGTTCAATGAAAATTGAATCCTTATTTATTGATGAAGGTTTTGGAACACTGGATGCTTCATCATTACATATGGTAATGAATGCTTTGGATCAACTGCAAAATCAAGGGCGTAAAATTGTACTAATTTCACATATACAGGAAATGCATGAACGCATCCCTGTACAAATTCAAGTCCGAGCTTTAGGTGCAGGTGCCAGTACGATAGAAGTAGTCAGTTAAAAAAAGGAGGATATTAACCCTCCTCGAACTGGACTTAACGTATTCAGTGATTTGCTAAATATTCTTTTTTAGCTTGATCACAAATTTCTTTTTTATCACTCAAGCCTTGGGTTGCTGTTTCGAGGGTTTCATCAAAGGTGGTATCAAACTGTTTGTAATCTCGGTCATACTGTACTTTATATTTTTGATTATTTTTTAATACAGCGATTGAACTCTGAATGGCGACACACATTGGATAAAGTTCCTTCCGATCCTGTGTTTGAGTTGCACGATCAGTAATTTCTTCGATTTTTCCCAAAATCGTATCAAAGTTCTTTTGAAATTTTTCATAACTCGGTTGAGTTGCAATAAGGGATTTATATTGATCTTCGATTGGATTGGCAAATGATTGTATGGAAGCCATGCCCAGTAAAGTGATCACACAAACTTTAACTAATTTCATTATATATTGACTCTTTTGTTTATTAATGGGTTCAAGTGTTTAAAAGCATAGGCTGTTTTCACGAATGCCCTATGCTCGTTGAAAAGATAATTTATCGATCTGCTGGAAATGCATTGGGTGGCGGCGCATATTTATTTACAGGTTTCGCCTTTTCTTCTGGTGCTTCTAACTCATACACTACAGTACCGATTACACCTGTATTTTGAATAGAGCCTTGATCAGAATTAGCAGCATAAGCATCTTTAGGCTTACTAAACGTAAAAGATGCTACAGCAGAATCACTCTTACGGAAACCTTCGATTTTCAAGGTGTCATGCGCATGCAATACATAACCTGCATTGCTCCGAGAAGCTTCACTGCCATTAATTACATCAATACCATCAACACTGGCAACAATTTCAAAGGTCTTACCCGTATTATTTTCATACTGTAATTGATAACTTTGCCCTTCACGCCCTGACAAATAATATTTTTGCCCCACACGATACATGGGAATGAACTGACCATGATCATCGACCACAGAAAAACTAATTTTTCCTGCCGCGATTGAAATAGAATTCACTGATTTTCCTTGATAGTTTTTATCAGCATATTGCAAAATTGTTTCAGCCAATGACGTTTCAGATTTACGTTTTAACTGCACTTCTGTGACCTTGGAATCAATTTCATCACCCCACTTCGTACCCAGTTTTTCATCAGCAGAGACTTGGTTATTGGCAGCTTCAGCAGCAGCATCGGTACTGGTCGTTTCAGCCGATGAGTTGGATGAACTTTCATCTGTTTTTTTCGCACAAGCAGCAAGAAAAATACACAGCAAAAGGCAGAGAAATATATTTATATTTTTCATTATCAAACCTATTTTAAAGTAATAAGTTACATTCCAATCATTATAATGCCTTGTATTTATTCAATAACATTGAACAATTAGAAAGATGTTTCAGTTAGATTATTATCAGCCATATCATAACTGAGCAATGTTTGATGTACTATTTTTTAATTATTGCAATTGTGTAACATTATAACATCCTAGAGCATTCTAGGATGTTAAAACCTATAGTTTGCCTAAACTCAATCACTTAATCTGCTGGAAAAGCATTAGGAGCAGGAGCATAGCCATCCTTTGAATTTTTAGCAGGCTGATATTGAGGTGCTTTTAATTCATACACCACTGTTCCAATCACACCGGTATTTTGAATAGATCCATTTGCAGAATTAGCAGCATATGCATCTTTAGGGCGACTAAAAGTAAATGAAGCGACTGAAGAATTACTCTTTCTAAATCCTTCAATTGCAAATGAACTGTATGGTCGTAACACATAACCACTATTTGAACGTGAAGCTCGGCTACCATCTAAAACATCTAAACCATCCACACTCGCGACAATTTCAAATGTTTGATTGCTGGTATTTGAATAGCGAAGTTGATAGCTTTGCCCATCTATGGCTGAAAGGTAATAATTTTGTCCATCACGGTAAAGTGGTAAAATTCGACCACGATCATCTACAACAGAAAAACTCACTTTGCCAGCTGCCAGAGAAATGCTATTAATATTACGTCCCGAAAATTGCTTATTGGCATAACGAATTTGAGTTTCATCAATTGGACGATTGCTTAAGCGTTTTAAATCCACTTGGGTCACATAAGAATTTAGATCATCACCCCATTTTGTCCCCAAACGTTCTTCTGATCGCACTTGATTTTGTTTGGATGTTGTACTTGCAGGTCTAGGCGCCGGTTTGGCTGAAGGTGCTGGTTCTGTCTCTAAACTTATGGCATCGTTTGATGGCGAATACTTTGTTGTACTGCAGGCGCTGATTAAAACACAAAGACACAACCACAATAACATTTTGGATTTATTCATATTCTATTTCCAGTTTCTAAATTTTATTTCACTAAGTATAGTCAACTTAACAAGTGCTGTGCATCGAAAATTGTAGAATATATTTTAAAGTCCCTGTTCAACGATTCAAGACAAATACTTCGATATATTTGTCCTGAATACTTATTTTTTAGTGTGAGTATAATCCTCGCGCAGCGCTTAACTCAGTGCTAAAACTACACCTGCAAAGCCAATACAATAAAAACCGAACAGCTGCCAACGTCCATGTTCTAGCCAGCTAGATAACCACTTTAAAGCAGCAAGACCTGCAATAAAGCTAAATACCATTCCCAATACACTCGGAAAAAGGAGTTGGCTTAAATGCATATGTTGAAAATTCTCCGCATGCATAAGACGATAAAACTCTTTAACAATCACAGCAGGTGTGAGCACTACAGCCAACGCAAAACTAAACTCTTCCGCTTTTTGGCGAGCAACACCTAAAAATAATCCTGTTGAAATGGTGGCACCA
Source organism: Acinetobacter bereziniae LMG 1003 = CIP 70.12 (assembly GCF_000368925.1). Taxonomy (GTDB): domain Bacteria; phylum Pseudomonadota; class Gammaproteobacteria; order Pseudomonadales; family Moraxellaceae; genus Acinetobacter; species Acinetobacter bereziniae. Next base: position 1,297,929 of record NZ_KB849755.1, read on the forward strand.
GAACGTGAAAAACCTCGAAATGGTAGACATAAAGCTTGTATCGCACCAATCCATGCCGCACTTTTCAAGCTGATTTCACCAGTTTGTCCACGATCTAATCGCGCAGATAAAATAATCAATATCCCTGCTGAGACTAATGCAGCAGCCATTAATTTTGAATTACTAAATAACTGTTCTATTTCAAAGTGATTTGCTCCTGCAAAAAACACATGTTTAATCAAGGCTTGTAGGGTTAATCCAAGTATGCCGGTAATGGCTGTGGCAAGAATAATAAAACCTGCTTGTTTCTTAAAATTAGTGATGGATGAAAAATATGTCTTACGCCAAGATGCCCAGAAATAAACAATGACGGCAAACATTGTACCTGTATGTAGCATGACCAAGAGAAAAGTCATATCCGGTGCAGAAGGATCAAAGCCCATTAATTTTTCAGCCAAAATGACATGGGCAGAACTGGATACAGGAAGCAACTCTGCCAAGCCTTGAATAATGGCAAGAATAAGCACATGAAAAATAGTCATCAATGCTCTCAGGTTTAAAATGATGTTTGCCTTATACGTTTACAGCATTAAAACTAAATTAAAATAAACTTAAACCACAACAAACGCAGTACTCCACTTCAAGCATAGGGCTAAAAATGCTATTCGTTTTTAGTGGAATAATCTCGTGCACCAAATAATGCTGTACCAATCCGAACCATCGTTGAGCCTGCAGCAATTGCTTCTACCAGATCTCCTGACATTCCCATACTCAGGGTATCCCAATCTTCAGGACGAACATGGAACACTTTAACTTGGTCAAATAACTGCTTGGCATCTTGAAATGCTTCAGTGTGATGTGGTGCAGGAATCACCATCAGCCCTCTTAACCTTAAATGCGGCAACAGGCTGATTTGCTTGACCAATTCAACAACTTCGTCAGGCTGACAGCCATCTTTGCTGTCTTGTGCATCAATATTCACTTGTAAACAGATATTTAAAGGGTCTTGAGTTACATCTCTTTGTTTCGATAAACGTTCAGCAATTATAAAACGATCTACGCCATGCACCCATGCAAACTTTTCGGCAAGATGCTTGGTTTTATTGCGTTGTACATGACCGATAAAATGCCACTCAATATCCAAATCTTTTAAATCTTCAATTTTATCCAAGGCTTCTTGTAAATAATTTTCCCCAAACGAGCGTTGCCCTGTGCTGTACATTTCTCGTAATAATGGACTTGGATGTGTTTTAGAAACCGCCAATAACTGGACCTGTCCCAGATCTCGATTTGCAGCCAAGCAGGCATCCTGAATTTGTGCTAATACATGATTTCGAGCTTGATTTAGATCATTCATTGACGGGGTTCTCATTTCATAAAAATTTCAGCTTCCAAGCAATTAAATTGTTGGTTATGCTGAGTGAAAAGCCTTATTATTCTACAAAATAATCAGGGTATGTTGATTGTTCATCAATGGCTTGTACGTGGCAGGCAAAAATTAAACAAACCATGAGTGAAATATAAAGAATAGCAAAACTATTTTAAAATTTCATAACGCAGTTTGAAATAATTTTAGCCATAACTATTGCACGAACAAAGCATTACTTTGTTCTTAATGTATGACAAAACGAGAAACCGAGGTGTTTTTTTACTGCTAAAACGTTACTTTGCGAAATATGGTTTCTCATCATTTAGAATAACGCCATTTCGTAGTTTCTGCAGAAGAACCAAAAACACTGAGATCGTCAGCAACATAGATGAACGCTCTTTACCCTAGGCTAAGAGATTTTATTCGGGGACATTATGGATATTACAGAATTATTGGCGTTTTCCGTTAAAAATGGTGCGTCTGACTTACACCTTTCAGCGGGTATGCCACCGATGATTCGTGTTGATGGTGAAGTCCGCCGTATCAATTTACCAGCATTGGAACATAAAGAAGTTCATAGACTGGTCTATGACATCATGAATGACAAACAACGTCGAGATTTTGAAGAACAATTAGAGACTGACTTCTCTTTTGAAGTTCCAGGCGTTGCCCGTTTCCGTGTTAACGCATTTAACCAAAACCGTGGTGCAGGTGCGGTATTCCGTACCATTCCATCCAAAGTCCTGACTATGGAGGATCTTGGTTTAGGACAAATCTTTAAAGACCTTTGTGACTTACCACGTGGTTTAATTTTGGTTACAGGTCCAACAGGTTCTGGTAAATCAACCACTTTGGCTTCGATGATTGACTTCATCAATGACAATCGTTATGACCATATTTTAACTGTCGAAGATCCAATCGAATTTGTACACCAATCTAAAAAGTGCTTGATCAACCAACGTGAAGTGCACCGTGATACACATGGCTTTAACGAGGCGCTACGTTCTGCACTGCGTGAAGATCCAGACATTATCCTTGTCGGTGAGATGCGTGACCTTGAAACTATCCGCCTTGCACTTACCGCAGCAGAAACAGGTCACTTGGTCTTTGGTACGCTGCATACCACTTCCGCAGCGAAGACCATTGACCGTGTGATTGATGTATTCCCTGCCGAAGAAAAAGACATGGTGCGTGCCATGCTTTCTGAATCACTACAAGCTGTTATTTCTCAAACCCTTTTAAAGAAAAATGGGGGTGGACGTGTTGCTGCACATGAAATCATGATCGGTATTCCTGCCATTCGTAACCTGATTCGTGAAAACAAAGTTGCACAGATGTATTCAGCAATTCAGACTGGTGCAAACTATGGTATGACCACCCTAGATCAAAGCTTAAAAGCGCTGGTTGCCAAAGGTGTAATTAGTCCTCAAGTTGCGCGAAATGTCGCAAAACAACCAGAATCATTTCTATAAATAAGATGGAAGATTGAGGCTTAAAAGATGGACTTTAATGACTTGCTCAATATGATGATTGAGCAGAAAGCATCCGACTTGTTTATTACCGCAGATGTAGAACCATCAATGAAAATTAATGGTCAAATCGTCCCTGTGGTAAAAACCAAGTTAAACGGCGAAATCATCATGCAATTACTCAACTCAATCATGAGTGAGAAGCAACGCAAAGAATTTGCAGATACGCGCGAATGTAACTTTGCCATTACCAACAGAGATAAAACTGCCCGTTTCCGTGTCAGCGCTTTTCAACAACGTGATATGCCAGGTATGGTTTTGCGTCGTATCGAAACTAAAATTCCAACGATGGAAGAGTTAAAACTTCCACCTATACTCAAAGATCTTGCCATGACAAAACGTGGCATCATTATCTTTGTTGGTGCGACAGGTACCGGTAAATCCACATCTCTTGCATCGATTATTGGCTATCGCAATCAGAACTCAAAAGGTCATATCATCACCATTGAAGATCCGATTGAATTTGTTCACGAACATGCTGGCTGTATCATCACCCAACGTGAAGTTGGTATTGATACTGACTCTTTTGAAATTGCCTTGAAGAACACCTTGCGTCAAGCACCTGATGTTATTCTGATTGGTGAGATTCGTTCCCGTGAAACCATGGATTATGCGATTGCCTTTGCAGAAACTGGACATCTGGTCTTTGCGACACTACATGCCAACAATGCCAACCAAGCCATTGACCGCATTATTCACTTCTTTGAATCTGACCGTCATAGCCAATTGTTTATGGACTTATCTCTTAACCTTAAAGCTATGGTCGCACAGCAATTAATTCCAACACCAGATGGTAACTCGCGTCGTGCAGCGATTGAGATTCTGATCAACTCACCACTCGTTTCAGATCTCATCCGTAAAGGTGATGTACATGAAATCAAAGATTTGATGAAACGTTCACGCGAATTGGGTATGCAAACTTTTGACCAAGCCTTGTTTGACCTTTATAAAGCTGGTCAGATTACCTACAAAGATGCGTTGAAACATGCAGACTCACCAAATGATTTACGTCTACAAATCAAATTGGATGAAGAAGGTGGCGCGCAGTTATTGAATGCCAACAGCAAATTGACTTTTGATGGGCAATAAAGCAACACAAAATCTTTAAAAATGAAAAGGGAGCTTCTAAAAGCTCCCTTTTCATTTGTTGTATTTATGTGATTTTAACGCTTACGATAAGCTTCCTGACATTCAGGCTCATCACAATAACCATATAGATTTAGAGAATGACCAGTTAACTGGAAACCATGCTTCTCAGCAACTGTATGTTGTTCATGCTCAATGATATCATTAGTAAATTCAACGACTTTATTACAATTTTGGCAAACCAAATGATCATGATGATCTTCTTGCATAATTTCGAAAACAGAATGATTGTTTTCAAAATGATGACGCTGAATAATTCCAGCAGCCTCAAATTGTGTTAACACACGATATACGGTCGCTAGACCAACATCTTCACCTTGTTCGAGTAATGTTTTATAAATGTCTTCCGCGCTCAAGTGGTGTTGTCTTGAATTTTCTAATAATTCCAAAATCTTGATTCGTGGTAGGGTAACTTTAAGTCCAGCTTTGCGTAAATCTTGATTTGAAATAGGCATATAAAAAGGTCTCTCAACAAATTTTAAGTTGGAATATGCAACAGAGTTGAGATGCAGTATGATCTATCCTTGGATCAATTGCATCATAATTAATTTGGGATAGTGTAGCAAAATGCAAAAAATCATGCTGACGTTATTCGTCGCTTCTTTACTTGGTGGTTGCTCTGTATTTGGAGTATACAAAGTTGATATACCTCAAGGAACACCATTAACCCAAGCTCAAGCTTCAAAAATTCAAGTCGGTATGACCTACCAGCAAGTGAGATTCTTACTGGGTAGCCCAACAATTTCAGATCCAATGAATCCTGGACGTTGGGATTACATTTACAACTATATCCCTGGAACTTATGCAAAAAAAGCAAAAATTCCAGCAGCACATGGTCAACACTTAAAGGTTTATTTTGATCAATCAGGTATTGTAAACAAAATCGAAGGTTTGGAAACCATTCCTGAGTCACAACCCGGTTTACCCGCTTCTAAAGAAGCAATATTGAATGCGCCCCCACTATAGACACTTTGTCATAAAAAGAAACCCCTCTTTGAGGGGTTTTTCATATGCATTCAATTGTTTAAAGCGATTAGCTATAATCGCTTAAGATTTGAAGAGTAATTGCTGATAACGATTTCCACGGCAATAACGCCCAACAGGATTGGCTTTGGCGCGATTACGACGAATGTCTTTGGGATTAATGGTTAAAGCTCTATAGATTTCAACACGATCACCAGCTTCTAACAAATGTGCTTGATCTTTAATCTTGACACCAAAGATGCCAAAACTAAAATTTTCAGGCAATTCTACTTGCTCCGCCAGACCACTTTGGGCAATTGCATCAGCAACGCTCATCCCCGGAGAAAATTGTAACTCAATGTGAAATTGTTGCTTTTCGGTAGCATATGCTACCCAAATTTTAGCCACTTGATTCACCAATACCCTTAAATAAATTGTCCGATATATGCAACCAATGCCATTAAAATGGCTAAAGGTAAAATGATACGCACTGCAATACGCCAAATATTATAAAAGCCTTCTGAACTGAAATTAATAGCTTTTCGTAAGTGACTGATTTTCATCATCCAACCCACAAATATTGAATAAATCAAACAAATCAACAACCCCCAGATCATTAACAATGGATTAAATATCATCGAAATGTTTGGAATCGCCCAAATAAATAATGCCACCAAAAGCACAGCAAATTGAATTACCACAGCCACTTGGCGTTGCACTAACTGTTCTTTGCTCAATTGTAATAATAGAGCAGCGGAAATAATCGCAGTAAATAATAATGCATAAGCTGGAATTTGTGATGAAACAGCAAAGAAACCAAATGCTATTACTGCAATCAATTGTGCAATCCAGATCGGTAGAGCGGTTTTGCTTGCCTCATTGCGCTGTTGGACATTGAGCAAGCTTGTTTGCCAATACAACCCAAGACCTAAACCTGTTGCAACTAAAGCTAAAATTGTGGCATTACCCCACTCTTTAAACTCAACAGGTGTCACATGCCAAGTCTGCAAACCTGTTCCAAAAACCTGAGCCAAAGCCAATGAAACCAATACGCCAACTGTTGTTAAACCGACCAAGAACTGACGCGGAACAAAAGATAATGCAAAAGCAACGACAGCACTGCCAACAAAAATCAAATGTGGCGCAACTGGAAGTTGAGCAATATGTACAGCACTAGCACTAATATTTGAAAGTATGCCACCCGCTAAGAATGGAATAAAAATGACTGCCAACCATCCTACAATACGCCAGGATTGTGATGCATCTGCGTCACGAGTTAAGCTAGACAAGGCATTTAATGCGGTTGTTTTAGAGCGTTTTGCTAAAGCAACCTCTAAATAGGTAATCGGCAATGCCAAAATCAGCATTGACACTAACCACAATATCCAAAAATCAATTTGTCGATCAATTTGAATACCCAGACTTGGTGCTAAGCCTGCGATAATCATGAATGATAAACAAAATGCCATGAGCGGCGATAACCATCGTGACATAGAATTATCCTGCATGAGGTGTTTCGTAAAAAGTTCTGCTATTTTGCCTTTGTCGATGCTGAAAATCAAAGCTTAAAAGAAAAAAGCAAATCACCCCTCGATAATTTGCTGCGCTAGACTTTTTTATAATCGCTCTTATTTCTTTTTATCCCCTCTGAATTTTTTTAATTAGAGAGCTGGTCATTTCCATAACTTAGGCTGAAATCAGCATGAGGTTATGAAAAAAATCGTGCAAACCAATTCTTGCCTTTTTTCTTTTCATTTTCTTTAATGATCCCCATCATATTTAATTTCACAGCTCCAACATAATCAGCGTCATCGTGCTGAATATGATTAATTAACCATTTAGACAAGACTTCATGTAATTCTTTTTCGATTGAATGACCTTGCTCAAAACTTTCACGGTAACTTTCTATACGCTTGATAAATAAATCATGGACACGTTTATGAGGAACACGATATTTATAACCTGCTTCTTCTTGTAAACTTTCTTCAAATGTAAAATGTGATTGCGTATAGTCGATAATATTATCGAGTATTTGTTTAATACGAACACGATCCGTTGCTATACCAATTTCATCAATTTCATTGATGTAATCCAAAATCCTTCTATGTTGATCGTCAATCACATCGATACCAGTATTATATTCTGGAATCCATTTCATCTTCATACGATCACCTTAAAAAATAATGTCTTGACCTTTAAAATCCATATTAACGAGAATCAAGTCAAATAAAAATGAACCGTATTACTCGGGATTCATTAAAAAAACCGCATTATTATTTAAGTTATTGTTTATATTAAATTAATATTATTAATCAAACTAAAAGAGTAAGATATTTTTTAACCAATATTAAAATTCAAATGATTTTATAGATGATTTAATTATCTATTTATAGGTTTAATTCATTAGATTAGATACATAGTTATTTCAACTCATCAATTAATATTAAACTAATGCTGATCTGCCTTGGTTATTCTGACTAAACTCGGGTCAGCAGCTTCACGCACCAAGCGCTCGACATAGGTGGTTGCAGTTTTTATCACCTTTCCTTCTTTAAATAAAATCATTTCACCTGGTTTATAAGCTGTCCATACTTCATTTTGAGTCAACGGTTCTGTTGTTATTACAGCTACACGATCTTCTTTGGTGGTAAATTGACTAAAATCGATATCGACATCAATATCAATTAAACGTGCATATTTAAAAGGATACTCTCTAACAATCCAATGCAGTTTGGTCGTCGCATAACTAAATAATGCTTGTCCATTGGAAAGACAGAAATTAAAAGTACCGTATTCTGCAATTTTAGGAGAGATTTCTTCTAGTAAAGCAAAAATATCATTTAGACTTGGCTCAAAATAACCAAATCTTAAAACCAGCTGTTCGAGTAAATAGCAAAATGCCAATTCACTGTCTGTACTGCCTACAGGCGTAAAGCGCCCCGACAAATGCGGATGAAAATTAAGTAAGTCGCCATTATGTGCAAAAATCCATTGTCTCCCCCACAATTCACGAATGAAAGGATGTGAATTTTCTAAAGTGATTTTACCTTGTGTTGCCTTACGAATATGTGCAATCACATTGCGTGATTTAATCGGATAATTACGTACCAACTCAGCAATTGGCGATACGACTGCAGATTGATTATCCACAAATAAGCGACAAGCTTTATCTTCAAAAAAAGCAATACCAAACCCATCAGAATGATCAGAGGTTATTCCTGCACGTTGAGAAAACCCACGAAACGAAAATGTAATATCGGTGGGTGCAGCACAGTTCATTCCAAGCAATTGGCACATAGCGTATTCATACAGCGTTTTATTTATAAGAATATTGTGCATGACTCCGCTTCCGCTTGCAAATCTCAATAACTGAAAATAACAGCATACAAGCGGATATTAGACCAAAGGAGTGAAATTGGGGATTGAAAGAAAAAAAGGATATCTTTAGGCTTTCATACTTCATCGGCAAGTATAAAAACTTAGGCAGTACCCTTTGATCATTTAAACTTAGCGATTAACCATTTTATTGAGTACGAATTTTTTTGCGACTTCATTGACATCGAGAAATACAAAATAATCCAAGCAATTGAATGCTTCATCATGATATGCCTGCTTTGATAAGCGTGCATTCATTTTCAAATACACATCAAATAATTTTGGAATTCTTTCATCTTGTGGAAAACTGTATTCTGGATGGCTGGGTTCAAAAGCGGGTTTAGCCTTAACATCAATTGATTGCTTAGCCGTCATTTTTTTAAGATGTTGGTGAGTATAGTAAGCACGTGCTTTATTGTCTTCCAAACGAATGCTGACACAGCCCATCAGATGTTTGGCTTTCATTTTCCAAAGTACTGTAGGAACTAGATTTAACCAAAGCATCGACAGCGCGCGTCCATTACGATAGCGAGGATGGACACAGGTACGCCCAATTTCAACAATATTTGATAGGTCTGAGAACTGTGAAACATCAAATTCTTGCGCGCTATAACTACGCGCAAGCTCATGACCTTGGATCAATTTTAAACGGGTATAAGCAACAATTTCATTGCTCCACTTATCTCTTAGTACGGCATGTTCACAATCAAGATCATAAAGATCTTGATCTAAACCATTTTCAAAGTGGATACCAAACTGATCTGCAAATTGTACTGCGCGGAATTTTTGTACTTCTTTAAGCTGTTTAAGGTCTTCAACCCATTCAAATTTATATTGTGACTGTGCTTTTTTAGGTTTAGGCAAAGGTAAATTGAAGTTCTGGAAGTTCTGACGATACTGATTTAATTTTGCGAACATATTTTTAGACTCCTTGAGCTTTTACTTACACTAGGCAATCCACATGACACTTATATGACGAAAAAATGACCATTTTAAAACACACTACAAACGGTGATAGGGGATAAATCCCTCCCCCAATAAAAAACCAGTGTAAAAACACTGGCTTTGATCAGACAAAAATAGATTTATGCGTGATTGGACTTTGAGCGGTTGGTAATCAAAGTACCCACACCATGATCAGTAAAGATTTCTAATAATGTTGCATGAGGTACACGACCATCAACAATATGTGCACTGACCACCCCACCTTTTACGGCATCTAAAGCACAGCCTACTTTTGGAATCATGCCACCATAGATCACCCCTGTTTCGATTAGGCGATCAACTTCTTGTGTACTGAGTCCAGTGAGTAGATTTTTATTTTCATCTAAAACACCGCTAATATTGGTCAACAAGATCAGTTTTTCAGCACCTAAAGCTTCTGCAACTTTACCCGCCACTAAATCTGCATTGATATTATAAGTTTGACCATCTTCATCCACACCAAGCGGTGCGATCACTGGGATAAAATCACTTTGTGTAAACATTTCCAAGACATCGGTCTTTACACCAGTCACTTCTCCCACAAGACCTAAGTCAATCTGGGTCACTGTACCATCATCTTGGGTTTTTTCCATCAACAGCTTTTTGGCACGTAATAAATTACCGTCTTTACCTGTTAAACCAATTGCGCGACCACCATGCTTATTGATCAAGTTGACGATTGATTTGTTCACGCTGCCACCTAAAACCATTTCAACCACTTCCATGGTTGCTGGATCAGTTACACGCATTCCATCAATACGATCAGACTCACGTCCTAACTGTTTTAATAATGAATCCACTTGTGGACCACCACCATGTACAACAATTGGATTTAATCCGACGGTCTTCAGCAAGACAATATCGCGCGCAAATGAACTTTCCAATGCAGGATCAGTCATTGCGTTACCACCATACTTCACAACTAGCGTTTTACCTGAAAAGCGTTGAATATACGGCAAAGCTTCTGTCAAAATTTGTGCTTTGTCGATGCCAGTGTGCTGGTGTGGCATTCGTCTCTCCTTAATGAGCTATAGCGACTTGATCGATGAGTATGGATCGTGCAAAAAATCAATGTGCCTGTAAAATATCTTGGGCGATCATAGGATAGCGATCATGGAGCATAGACGCAAATGTCTGACGAATCTCATCTAAACGATTTTGACAATCGGCATCAAAACGAACGGTAAAATACTCCCCCGTATTGGATGCGCGAATAATGCCGAACCCATGTTCAAAATCAAGTCGAACCCCATCAATTTTACTTAATTCAGCACCAAACTGATGACTGAGATGCTCAATTTCATTCAGCACAATTTTTGGATCTGTATGGTGGGTACTGATATAAGTATCTTCAGTATAAAAACGATCAGGATAAGTAGCTAAAATTTCTGACAATGTGGCTTGAGGAAAATGACATAAGTATTCCATCACACGCAAAGCAGCATATAAGCCATCGTCATAGCCAAGCCCACGCCCGTCGTTAAATACATAATGACCCGCATACTCGCCACCAAACACAGCATGTCCTTTTGACTGCGACATATACTTGCGTAAAAAACTACTGCCTGTACGAATCATTTTCGCTTGTCCACCTAAGTGCTCGACGACCTGACGCACCATAGATGAACATTTCACATCAAAAACAATTTCATGTTGTGGATGATCTTTTAAACACATTTGTGCAAATAGAGCCAACAGTCGATCAGCCGAAATGATATGCGCATTTTCATCCAGTAAAACAACCCGATCTCCATCACCATCTAAAGCAATCCCTATATCCGCTTGATGATTGAGTACATTCTGACGTAATAATTCTAAATGTGTCGCTTGTGATGGATCTGGTGCATGATCTGGAAAATTACCATCCGCATTACAACGCAAAGCAATTACTTCGCAACCGAGCTTCTTCAACACAAGATTGGCACAAAACCCAGCCGAACCATTTAAACCATCAATCACCACTTTTAAAGGTCTGGTTAATTGAATATCGTTAAGTAGTGTGGATTGATAAGATAAACAGAACTCAGATTTAATGTGGTGCGATGTTGTTTTAACCCCTGATACTGGCATACGCTCCACAGACTGGGTGTTTTGCAAATATTGTGCGGCTTGAACCCCAATATGTTGGATCATTTCTGGAGATGGTGGCTCAGACTGAATAATCCATTTAATACCGTTATCCGTTTTAGGGTTATGGCTGGCGGTCACCATAATGCCATTTCCCTGCGTATTACGTGCGGCAAAATACAATTGCGGTGTGGAACAACACCCTATTTCAGTCACATCGATGTCTTTATGTTGAAATACTTGTTTGATAATTTGAGCAAAAACGGGGCTGCTTAAACGTGCATCATAGCCCAAAGCCACTTGTGATTGACCCTTTTCAATGAGTTGATTTGCCAAGGCATCAGCAATGCCCTGAATTAACTCAGGTTTCATCATTTCAACTTTTCCACGAATGTCATATGCACGGAAAATTTGAAAAGGAAAATCATTCATTTTCATCATAAGCAAAAACTTCTATTTGCCAACCCTCTATTACTCAACTTTCATTTTGATCATGATGAGTAAACAATTCATTTATTTGAGAATTTATTCTAGGGCTCAATGCAATTTATCAACAAATTCTTCATAATATATTCAGTTTTCTACTTGGCTTTATACATACTTTTTGTTACATATCAAAAAAATACTTTAAAAAGCCTGATAATTCAGGCTTTTTAAACAAGTGTTAAACGATTAGTTTTTGCCTGTATGACCAAAGCCACCAGCACCGCGTTCTGTCGCCTCAAACTCATCCACAATATCAAATTGCGCTTGAATTACAGGTACCAACACATATTGTGCCAAGCGCTCACCAGGTTCTAAAGTAAACGTTGTTTGACCACGATTCCACACAGAAACCATCAATTCACCTTGATAGTCTGAATCAATCAATCCAACTAAATTACCCAACACGATACCATGCTTATGACCTAAGCCCGAACGCGGTAAAATTAAGCCTGCAAATTGAGGATCTTCGATATAAATCGCCATCCCTGTTTTTACTAAAACGGTTTGACCTGGTTCAATTTGAATCGCCTCATCAACACATGCGCGCAAATCCAAACCTGCAGAGCCTGTAGTTGCATATGTAGGCATTGGCCATGCTTGACCTAAACGTCGATCAAGTACCTTTACTTGAACTTTCATATTGAAATCCTTGCTTAAATAAAAAAATTAAATGCACTTTGCACTCTTGCTAAGTTGCCTGTGTATCAACAGTCAGGCTACAGAACAAGCAAAGTGCATATTTCAAAATTAGCGTTTTAATAACGCTTTTAGATTCTGTAAATACTGTTGAGCCTGTTGTTTTGGATCAACATTTTCAGCAAGTTTTTTCTTACGCCCCAACCAATCCAGCTCATCCTGTGGCAGTTCATCTAAAAAGCGACTCGGCGTCATTTGCTTCATTTGCCCACCGTTTTTACGCTGCTCAGCCAAAGTTAAAGTTAAACCTTGTTGTGCACGGGTAATGCCCACATACATGAGACGGCGTTCTTCCTCAATGGTTTCCGCGGCAATCGAGTTCTTATGTGGTAAAAGTTCTTCTTCCAAGCCCATAATATAAACAAATGGAAATTCCAAACCTTTGGATGCATGCAGTGTCAAAAGATTAACTTTATCAGTGTCTTCATCTTCCTGTTGCTGCTCTAACATATCCAGTAAGACCATTTTACGAATTACACTTTCAATGTTCTTTTCATCCACATCTTCTGCACGATTGATTAAACTCTGGATGCTGGTATAAAGCATTTCGACATTATCCAGTTTGGTTTTTTCTTGTGCCGGCGTCGCCGCAGTTTCACGAAGATAATCAATATAACCAGCTTCATTCATCATCTGACGAATTTTAGGAACAGGTTCATCGTCATCCAACAATTCACGAGTAAAATCATTGATAAAGCCTGCAAACTCAGCCAACTGTGTGGTTGCCTTTTTCGGCATCACCATTGTCAAACGCTGATCACTGGCTGCTGCCAATAAAGATAAATGGTTTTCCTGCGCAAATAGCCCCAATTTTTCCAATGTCACTGGACCAATGGCACGTTTAGGCGTATTGATGATGCGTAGGAATGCACTATCGTCTTCAGGGTTAATAATGACACGCAAATAGCTCATGACATCCTTAATTTCAGCGCGTCCAAAGAATGATTGTCCGCCCGATAACTTATAAGGAATCTGCATTTGTCGAAGTTGAGTTTCCAGTACACGAGCTTGGAAGTTACCACGATAAAGCACCGCATAATCCTTCCAATTCTTACCATTCATTAATTTATGCGTAAGCAAGTCTTTAACGACACGTTCTGATTCATCATCATCATTACGGCAAGTAATCACTCGAATCACTTCACCATGCCCTTTATCACTCCACAATTTTTTATCAAAAATATGCGGATTGTTTTCGATTACATGGTTGGCTGCTTTTAAGATACGACTGGTTGATCGGTAGTTTTGCTCAAGCTTGATGACTTTTAAATTGCGGAAATCCTCTTTAAGTAACGCCATATTCTCAGGCTTGGCACCACGCCATGCATAAATGGACTGGTCATCGTCGCCTACAGCAGTGAATTGCCCCATGACCCCGACCAATAATTTTACCAAAATATATTGGGCTGTATTGGTATCCTGATATTCGTCTACCAACAAATAACGCACACGGTTCTGCCAACGATCACGCACTTCGGCATTCTCTTGTAACAGGCGTGTTGGCATCACAATAAGATCATCAAAATCTACTGCATTATAAGCACGTAAGTTTCGCTCATATAGCTGATACAAATGGGCAAATTGGACATCTTCGGGTGTTTCACAGGTGGTATGTGCTTGCTCAGGCACAATCAGATCATTTTTCCAATCAGAGATCTTCTTCATGGCTTTGGCAATCAAATCTTTACTTTCAGCACCTGACAAATTATCACGATGCATTAAGTCCATCAGGATTCGTTTACAATCATCCGAGTCAAGAATTGAAAAATTATTTTTAAGTGGTGTATTTTTAAGCTCTATACGTAATAGATTTAAACCAAAGGTATGGAAAGTTGAGACTGAGAGCCCTTTACCTTCTTCTTTACCCAATAATTTACCAACACGCTCTTTCATTTCACGCGCTGCTTTGTTGGTAAAGGTCATTGCTGTAATTCGGTGTGCAGGAATACCACATTGCTGTACAAGATAAGCAATTTTTCTTGTAATTACTGAAGTTTTACCTGAACCCGCCCCTGCAAGTACTAACAAGGGTCCTTGAGTATATTTCATGGCTTCAAGTTGCTTGTCATTCAGTTGACTTGCTTTCGACATTGTTCATCCTCATCAAACTTCGAGCTCGATTATAGTCATCTAAAGTAGACTTGCAAAATGCTTAATTTGAATTTTTCCGACATAAAAAAACCACGTCTAGATGGTTTACTTTAAATAGCGTATTTGGTGATCTATTTTGCTTGTTGAGTTTCAATCACTACCTTTTTTTATACAATGATTAAGCCCATTTTAAATTGCAGTTGGTTGCTCAGCCATTTAAGACACTCCCTATTCTCCTTAAACAATCATTGTCGATTATTTTCCAAATAGTTTGCTTGAGTGAAATATAGGCTAGATACATCAGCACTTTTTTAGCATTAAATCACCAGTTAATAGTGAATCATCTGCTATATCAACCATAAAATAAAAAAGGAATCATAAAATTATGATTCCTTTTCAAACACTTAAACTAAAAAAAGAATAAGTATTTATCGTTTTTAGCTTGCAGCGTAAATGCTGATTTCTACACGACGGTTTTGTTCACGACCAGCAGCAGTTGAGTTATCTGCGATTGGGTTTTGTGAACCATAACCTTGAGTATCAATACGGCTTTGAACACCTTGACCTCTCAAATAGTTTGCTACAGAAGCAGCACGGTTTTGTGACAATGGGATATTGATTGAATCATTACCAGTATTATCAGTATAACCAGTCACAAGAATTACACTCTTGTTGTCTTCTTTCAATGTTTGAACAACTTTGTTCAACGTACCGTAGAAGTTAGGTTTGATGTTTGCCTTGTTGGTATCAAAAGTAATGCTACCTGGCATAATCAATGCAACAGAGCCATCTGGATTACGGCTAACTTCTACACCAGTACCCTGCATTTGTTGACGTAATTTTTTCTCTTTATTGTCAAGGTAAAGACCAGCACCCGCACCTAAAAGTGCGCCAATTGCTGCTGCACGGTTGTTTTGTGCAGAACTGTTTGCGTTACCACGAGACAAACCATAACCTGCTGCCGCACCGATCAAACCACCTAAAGCAGATTTGTCGTATTCCATACCGCCGATGTTATTACCAGTTGTTTGACAGCCAGAAAGTACGAGAGCCCCAGCTGTAAGTGTTGTAATTAATAGTGCACGCATTGCATGCCTCCAAGTTGTGTTTTTTGTTAGGGTAATTTTGGTATAAAAAACAAAGCGCCACTATAGACGTTTTGTTAAAATTCACATTTTTTTTTACATTTTGTAATATTTGCAACGAAATTAACAAAACTGATCATCATAATTTATACATAGTCATTAAATGTACCTTTTTAAATTAAATCGTAACGACTATATTGTGTACTTTGAGCACACATTCACCATAAATCACTAGGACTGTTCTATGTCATCTCAGCAGCAGAAGCAACCTATTTTAAAAAAAATTACGAAAGGTCTAACCGTTGGTACAGTGATCACTGGGAGTACTTTTTTTCATGGTCCGCCAGTGCTTGCTTTAGGTCTGACTAAATTGTTTAAAAAGTCCAAGAAAGTGGATGAAACCAACATTAATATCACCAATAGCTGGCTAGCTATAAATAACTGGTTGATTGACCATGTTTTACCAGAAACACAATGGGATATCAGTGTTGATGACAATCTCGATCTGAATATGCAGGGACGTTATTTAATGACCTGTAACCATCAAAGCTGGGTAGATACCACAGTCAACCAATACTTCGGCTTAACTCGTATGCCTTTGACCCGTTTTTTCACCAAATGGGAACTTATATTTATTCCCTTTGTTGGGCAAGCCTTTAAAATTTTAGGCTTCCCAATGATGAAGCGACATAGTAAAGCGCAAATTGCAAAAAATCCAGAACTCAAATATCGCGATTTGGAGGAAGCACGAAAAGCCTGTGAACAGCTTCTCAGCCAGCCATTCACCCTATTAAACTATTTGGAAGGTACACGATTTACCCAACAAAAGCATGATCAACAACACTCTCCTTTCACCCATCTGCTTAAACCGAAAGCAGGAGGATTAGCGCTTGCTTTAAGTATCTTGGGTGATCAAATTGATGCTTTGGTGGACATGACCATTGTTTATCCAGATGGTGCACCTGGTTACGGTGAATTTTGGTTGGGTGAAGTGCCCCGAATCGCTGTAAATATGCGTAAAATTGAAATTCCAGATTGGGTACCGGGCGGGAACTATGAAGACGATGCGGAATATCGTCAACGTTTTCAAAATTGGGTGGATCAGTTATGGGCTGAAAAAGATCAGTTGATCAGCACCATGAAAGAAAAATATAAAAGCTAATCTCAGCTTTTTTGTAAATTCAATGTAAAGGATTGGCATGACAGAGCAAGTTAACGCCCCTCAACAAGAGGCACAACCCAAACAAGAGATGTCACGAGGATGGTGGATATCATTTGGTTATGACATCTTTATGATGTTTATCATTGTGTTTAACTTATTCTGTTTATGTGCCAATGCCTTTTTGATGAGTAATTTTGGCGATTGGTTGTTTAGTGAAATTCACCTTCCCCAAGTATTACAGTACTACAAAACGGATTTACATCCCTGGGTGATTAAAACAGAAAGTTGGTTTATTACTTTCTTAGTTGTTGAGTTGGGCATCCGCTGGTTGATTGCTATTGTCAACAAACATCATGCCCGTTGGTTCTTCTTCCCCTTTATTCACTGGTATGAAATTTTAGCCATTATCCCCTATCTACGTTTTTTACGTTTAATTCGGGCAGGCATCATTGCATATCATTTTCATGAATTAGGCTATAAGGTCATTCCTGACAGTATCATGAGACGTATCGTCTTTTATTATCGTGTACTGATGGAAGAACTTTCTGACCGTGTTGTCATCACTGTGATTGATGGAATTAAACATGAACTTGACACCAGTTCGAGTCATAAAAAGATCATTCATGACTTGGTGGATCACCACCGAGAACGTTTTGCACAGACTTTGGCTGAAATTTTACAGGAGTCTTTGGCTGTAGAATTAAAAGCACAAAGCACTCAAATTACCCACAATGTCGGGCAAATCGTTCGTCAAGCCATTGAAGATACCCCCCAACTCACTCAATTATTAAGATTGATTCCGATTGCAGGCAGCATGATTGAAAATCAAATTCAAAATATTGGACAACAACTGGGAGAAAACATTACTCAAGGCTTAGTGCAACCATTTACCCAAGGTAGTGTTCAAAATCCAAATGCAACTTATCAACTTATTTCTACCAAGCTAAGTCAGATAAATATTGAAAATCAGCATCTTGAAGAATTAGTTGAATCTGTTGTCTATGAAAGTTTAGAATCATTGAGAAAGCAAGTGAAAGTAAAACAATGGCAAATTGAATTAGAAAAAAATGATCAGGTCAAAGATTGAGTGATTCAAAGAATAAGCAATTCATTGAAAATATTTGTATCTTTGCTAGAGAAATCATTGAATATGTTCTAGCATTTGCCCTAATTTACAATTTGACTTTAGATAGAAAAATTTAGGTCACAAGCCTTTTAAGGAACAATTATGGCTGATATACGGATTACAGGCAGAATGGTTAATTTTACCCGATTAACCTTCGATACTAATGATCATGATGCCATCCGCCAGCAATTAACTTCAATGATGAGTGAAACCTCTTATCAAGGGGCTTTGGTCATTATTGATACCACAGTTGAACAAGAGCTTATCGCCTTGATTCAATTGATTATCAGCTTAGATTTACAGCCAATGGCTGTGATTGATGGTTTGTTGGGTGATCAAGCCAGAGCAATTCAATTCCCTGTTTTGCCTGCCGATCGTCCTTTACAGCGGATTAAACCCACCAAAGAACAAGTGGTTGAAACACCTGTAAAACAGCCTGATCAACCAACAAAAACTGCAACAGTGAATACGCCTAAAACATTAAGTCATGCAACCTCATATCATGATGAAATTTTAAGAACTGGGCAATGTATTGTTCAAGACCACGGCGATGTCATTCTAAATGCTGGTATCAATAGTGGTTCAGAAGTCATTGCTTCAGGAAATATACATATCTATGGCAGTGTTCGTGGTAGAGTCATCGCTGGTGCAGGTGGGAATACCACTGCAAGAATTTTTTGTCATTCATTAGAAGCCGAATTGGTTTCTATAGCAGGAACATATTGTGTAGCAGATGATATTCCGCAAGATGTCATAAAAAAAGCTGTACAAATTTACTTGAATGATCAGCAAGAGCTAGTATTTGAAGCTTTGCAATTTTAAGGTATAAATTAAACACCATATAAAACTCGTTCAATCGAGTAAATGACCATAACAGGAGTGGATTCGGTGGCCAAAATTGTTGTCGTTACATCAGGCAAAGGTGGCGTAGGTAAAACTACGACGAGTGCATCTTTTGCAACAGGATTAGCCCTACGTGGTCATAAAACTGTTGTGATTGATTTCGATGTGGGGTTGCGTAATCTTGATTTGATTATGGGCTGTGAACGTCGTGTTGTTTATGATTTTGTTAATGTCATCAATAACGAAGCGCGCTTACAACAAGCCTTGATTCGTGATAAAGATATTGAAAATTTATATATTTTACCTGCATCACAAACACGTGATAAAGATGCCTTAAGCGATGATGGTGTCGCACGTGTAATTGATGAACTTTCTCAAGAGTTTGATTACATTATTTGTGACTCACCTGCAGGGATTGAACGTGGTGCGATTTTAGCCATGTATCATGCAGATGAAGCCATTATTGTGACCAACCCTGAGATTTCTTCTGTTCGAGATTCTGACCGTATTATTGGAATGCTCGACAGCAAAACGAAAAAAGTTGAAAACAACGAAGGACGTGTTCGTAAACATTTATGTATCACACGTTTTAACCCTGAACGTGCCGATAAACAAGAAATGTTGACCATTGACGATATTTCTAAAGATATCTTACGTGTGCCTACTCTTGGTGTTATTCCAGAGTGTCCAAGTGTGCTTCAGGCATCGAATGAAGGTAAACCTGTCATTCTTTACCAAGAAGCTTCTGCTGGACAAGCGTATGATGATTTAGTTGCTCGTTTCTTGGGTGAAGAACGTCCTTATCGTCACATTACAGTGAAACCTAAGGGTTGGTTAGCACGATTATTTGGAGCGTAGAAATGGCAGGATTTTGGAGTAAACTTTTTAGCAACGATGACAAACCATCTAGCGCCCAAACTGCTAAAGATCGCTTAAAAGTTATTGTTGCTTCTGAAAATGGTTTGGGCAAACGCCTGAGCCAAGACAAGATTGATCAAATGAAAAAAGAAATCATGCAAGTGGTCAATCGTTATGTACGTGGTGTGGATGAACAGCATATTCAAATGCAAGTTCGTTCAGAAGCCAACATTGAAATGTTGGAAATGAATATCAATTTACCTGAAGAACGATAATTTCATTATTGATTAGTCAAGTGAATTGATTCAGGGCAAAATATGTCGCGGAGTTAGAAAAGCATCGCTTTTACTCTTGCTAGATATTTTGCCCTTTTATTTTAGATTTTATTCAGCTAAATATTGTATTTATCCGTATTAGCGTAAATATCAATAGCTTTTATATAATGCTGCAAACTAAGATAAACAATTAGATTTAGATTTTTTGAGGAGATGCTGTTATGGCACTTTCACAGCCAGCAACGTTCAATGAAGAATGGTCAGACGAGCGTGTATTTGCCTATTTAGATCAACTTCCTCCTGAAGGAATCAACACAGATTTCCATGTGTTGTATCATGCTTTTAAGCATATGCGTCCTTTTGATTATGAACGCTTATTGACTAAGTTTGTCGCTGATGGTCGTGACATTAATGCAACCAATCCCGAAGGTCAGCGTATTCATGACGTGATTGCTGAATACCCGCGTCAAAAAGAAGGTTTCTTAGAAGTATTGGCAAAGTTTGCTTAAACATTCAAAAGGAATAATGACGAACTTTTAAAAAGTTTAGACTTATTTGATACAAACGCTCGATGAATATCATCGGGTGTTTTTTTATGAATAGTAAAGCTAGAGCAACGCATATATGATTGTGTACTAATTTTTTGTATTAGATATAAATATTGACGATCACCAAACATCAAAGATTTTAGGATTAATGCTAGGTGACTTTTTTGTGACCTTATTCTCCCTCTCATGAAGATCCATTGTTGAAGTTAAAACATAGAGTTATTCAAAATAATCACCAGTTTACTTCACAAATACACCTTGAAAGATATAACTTATCATTAACCAAAAAAAACCCAGCTTACGCTGGGTTCTTCGAATCAAGTCAGTGCTTAGTGAGCAGCGAATTGGTTCATTGTGTTTTTAGCATCGTCATGCGCTTTAAGTGCATTGTCACCAGAGAAGATTTCTTTGTGATCATCACCGATGTCTGAACCAGCCATTGCTTGGTGTTTAACACAAGCAATACCACCGCGGATTTCTTTACGCTGTACGCCAGCAACATAAGCCAACATACCTTCAGAACCGAAGTAACCTTGTGCAAGCTCATGAGTTGAAAGCGCAGCAGTGTGGTAAGTCGGAAGTGTGATCAAGTGATGGAATACACCTGCTTCACGAGAAGCATCTGCTTGGAAAGTACGGATTTTTGCATCAGCATCAGCAGCTAATTCAGTGTTATCGTACTCAGCGCTCATTAATTTAGCACGGTCGTAAGCAGAAACATCTTTACCTTCAGCAACCCAACGATCGTAAGCTTGTTGACGGAAGTTTAAAGTCCAGTTGAATGATGGGCTGTTGTTATAAACAAGCTTCGCATTTGGAACTGTTTCACGTACACGGTTAACCATGTGAGCGATTTCTTCAACGTTTGGAGTTGCAGTTTCGATCCAAAGAAGGTCAGCACCATTTTGTAAGCTAGACACACAGTCAAGTACAACACGGTCAATTTGAGTACCTTCACGGAATTGATATAAGCCAGAAGCTAAACGCTTAGGACGGTGTAATTTACCATCACGTTTGATCAAGATTTCATCTTCTTGAGCATCAGCAATATCAATTTCTTGAGTATCTAAGTAGCTGATATATTGAGAAGCAATGTCACCTGGCTCTTTAACCACTGGGATTTTTTGAGTCAAGTCAGCGCCTTCAGAGTCAGTACGTGCAACGATGATACCGTCATCAAGACCCATTTCTAAGAATGCATAACGTAATGCATGGATTTTAGCGATGAAGTCTTCGTGTGGAACTGTTACTTTACCAGCTTGGTGACCACATTGTTTCGCATCAGATACTTGGTTTTCGATTTGAAGGGCACAAGCACCAGCTTCAATCATTTTACGCGCAAGTAAATAAGTTGCTTCTTCGTTACCGAAACCAGCATCGATGTCCGCAATAATTGGCACAACGTGAGTTTGGAAACCATCGATTTGAGCAGTAATTTCAGCAGCTTTTGCAGTATCACCTGCTTCTTGAGCTTTTTTAAGCGCACGGAATAAATCGTTTAATTCTTTCGCATCAGCTTGACGTAAGAATGTATAGATTTCTTCGATCAATGCAGGTACAGAAGTTTTTTCGTGCATAGATTGGTCAGGAAGAGGACCGAATTCTGAACGAAGTGCAGCAACCATCCAACCAGAAAGGTAGATGTAACGTTTGCTTGTTGTACCGAAATATTTTTTGTTCGCGATCATTTTTTGTTGCGCGATGAAACCATGCCAGCAACCTAATGATTGAGTATATTTGCTAGAATCTGCATCATATTCAGCCATATCACGACGCATGATCGCAGCTGTGTATTTAGCGATATCTAAACCAGTTTTGAATTGGTTTTGCATCTGCATACGAGCAGCATCTTCTGGGCTAATATCGCGCCATGTGCTTCCGAATTTTGCTTTTAATTCACGGATTGCATCAATCGCTGTTTGGTATGTAGTCATGATATGTTCCTGTAATAATATTAGGATTTCATCAATCGAAGAGCCAAATCCACTCGGTATTTGATTGTTCAGATTTAGAACACTTCGTTGTTATGAAGTTAGCTTAGATTGAGTGCCTAAATTAATCCAATATTTTGAGTTAATTTTCAGTATTTATTTAAAAAATATATAGATCAAAGTCGTATTATAATTATGTAAGAATTTTTTAAGCCTTTATTTTTTCTTTAATTTTAAATCATCTCAATCAAAGAACTTTGATTAATTATGCACCAGATTGCTCAATTTATATTTATTAGACTTAAGTCTGAACTTGTTAAAAATATACTTGAAGTTGTTTTTTTTGATGTAAAAATATACAAACACTGAACTTCTTATGCTTTAAATGAGTACCATATTTGCTGTTTGGAAGGCGCAAAGCTCATTGCAAAGTACACTTTCATATAGAATCTCAAACATGATGATTTGTATTTTTGAAAGTGTTTAACCTATCCAATACAATTACGCACAAAACTACCTTTAGAAATCTCATAATAAGTAGGGTCTGTTGTTGTTTTTTCATCTACTTTTTACACAAAAGCATTTCCTTATGGCATAATCCAATGTGATTTCTAAATTTTATTTTCGGTATTTTTTTTATGAATCTGGAGCGGGTCGATCTTAACCTCTTAATTTACCTTGACGTTCTTTTACGTGAAAAAAATGTGACTCGTGCAGCTGAACAGTTGGGTGTAACGCAACCAGCAATGAGTAATATTTTACGTCGTCTGCGTAATTTATTTAATGATCCTCTTTTGATTCGCTCATCAGAAGGTATGACACCAACAGAACGTGCACTAGAATTACAACCACGTATCCGTGATGCCCTCTCTGACTTATCGATGATTTTAGAACCACGTACTGAGTTTCGACCATATACCAGTAACCGTGTCTTTCGCATTATGACTTCAGACTATGCGGAGGCAACTTTAGTTCCTCGTTTAGTTAAAGCACTACGCTCAGAAGCCCCGAATGTGGTTCTTGACTTTCTTACGCCAAGTGACGTGTCTTACCGAGATATGGAACAAGGTAAAGTTGATTTAGCGATTAATCGCTTCAATGAAATTCCACAAAGCTTCCACCAAGTTTTAGTGTGGCGTGACAGCTTTTCTTGCCTACTTAATAACAAACATCCTGCTTCAAGCAACTTAAATCTTAAAAGCTATTTAGATGCACAGCATATTTGGGTTTCAAAAACGGGAATGGGTGTAGGATTTGGAGTAAACCCTGAAAAGCAAGCTGGATTAGGTTGGATTGATCAAGCCTTAGAACGTATTGGTCAAAAACGTAAAATTTCTGTGTTTACCCGCCATTATCAAATGCCAGCATTATTGGCATCGAATGTAGATTTGATTGCCACTTTGCCGACGCGTATTGCTCGCTTACAAGCGAAAAGCCAGAACTTATTAATCAAAGATCCTCCATTTTATATTCCTGAGTTTGAGTTAAAAATGGCATGGTGTCCTTTACTACATCATCACCCTGCTCATCGTTGGTTACGTCAACTGATTCTTTATGTTGCACGCCAAATGATTGAAGAAGAAAACCGTGAGTTCATGCAAAATAATTCACATTTTTCGCAATATTAAGATAAATTTCTTAAATTCTTATCATTTCAAGCTTATACTCATTCCAAATCGGTAGTGGATTTCTTCACTACCGCCCCTTTTTATGTGTTAATTTATTATGTATTCATAACTTCTCATAATAATGATGATCCACAGGTGGATTCGTGAGCCTCTTCCAGAATATCCTAATTATCGCAGTACTCATTGCAGGAGCTGGTTTTTTATCTTTAACTGAAATCGCACTTGCCGGTGCGCGTAAAGTTAAACTCAAAATTCTTGCCGAATCTGGCGATGAGCGAGCACAAAAAGTCTTAGACTTACAGCAAAACTCTGCCGATTTCTTTGCTGCCTCCCAAATCGGGTTAAATGCAGTCGCGATTCTAGGTGGTATTTTAGGTGAAGGCGCATTCCGCCCTTATTTCTTTGAATTTGTTTCTCGCTTTTATGTAGGTCCGTGGGCTGAAACCATCAGCTTTGCACTGTCCTTTACTTTAGTAACCTCGCTATTTATTCTTTTTGCAGACTTAATGCCAAAACGTATGGCAATGATTGCACCTGAAAAAATTGCAGTTGCAGTCATTAATCCAATTCAAGTTTTTATCGTCATCTGTAAACCTTTGGCTTGGTTTATCAATGCCGTTGCAAACCTATTGTTCCGCCTGTTCAAAGTGAATACCACCCGCGAAGACAACATCACTTTCGATGATATTTCAGCAGTGATGGATGCTGGTGCTCAAGCAGGCGTGCTACAAAAACAAGAACACCATTTTATTGAGAACGTGTTTGAGCTTGAAGAGCGTAATGTTCCCTCAAGTATGACACCACGTGAAAATGTGGTGTTTTTTACATTAAAAGAGCCAGAGGAAAGCATTCGTCAAAAGTTAGCGGAATATCCCTATTCAAAATTTTTAGTTTGTAATGAAACGATTGATCAAGTGATTGGCTATGTGGATGCTAAAGATATTTTAGTTCGCATTCTCAACAATCAAAAAATCAATCAATTAAACGAATCGACCATTCGTACTGTGTTGAGTATTCCAGACACGCTGACTCTTTCTGAATTGCTTGACCGTTTCCGATCAAGTAAAGAAAAGTTTGCTGTCGTGTTTAATGAATATGCATTGGTCGTCGGCGTGATTACCCTATCGGATATCATGATCACGGTAATGGGTGATTGGGTAACCCCAATGGACGAAGAGCAACAAATTATCAAACGGGATAATAATTCGTGGCTGATTGATGGAAGTACGCCCATTGAAGACATGAAGCATGCGCTAGAAATTGATGAAATGCCAGATGAAGAAAACTATGAAACTTTGGCAGGTTTTATGATGTACCAATTAAGAAAAATTCCTAAACCTGCAGATACTGTTATTTTTGGCGGCTATAAATTTGAAGTAGTCGATGTCGATCATTTTAAAATTGATCAGCTTTTGGTGACCCGCTTACTTGAAAGACCAGAACTACCAACATCTGAAGAAAACCCTTCTTCATAGCCATTTATTTACTACAAAAGCTCAGTTTCCTTACTGAGCTTTTACCAATAAAAGATTCCCTTTATCACAAAAGCTTTGCTCTTTTATGTTATTCCTATCACATTTATTCATAATATTTTGAAATATGAAAATTACCATGAATCCCCTATTCAAAAACAATATTAAAATAAAAATATATAAATCAATGAATTAAACTTTATAACCATTTTGGTGCAAAAATGAATGACGTTTTTAAATATCTGTTTTAAATACTCTATTTATTAAAAAAATAGTCACTCATTTAATATTTCTACAAATATATTTAAATTTAATCAAATAACTATTAGCATTCTTCTGCTTAAAAAACTAAAAGACTTCTGCAATAAAAGTCTCATTCAAGGATTGAACTATGCTAACCGTATTAGGTTTAGGCATGATTTTATGCTTTATGTATTTAATTATGTCTAGACGAATGACTGCACTTGCTGCGCTCACACTTATCCCAATTCTATTCGCACTCATCGCTTACGGTCTTGGCTTCTACGTGGACAGTCTAGGGCATATTGAAATCAAAGAACTTGGCGAAATGATGTTAGAGGGTGTTAAAAAGCTTGCCCCTACTGGCGTGATGCTATTATTCGCCATTCTCTACTTTGCCATCATGATCGATACAGGTCTGTTTGATCCTTCAGTCAAATTCATTTTAAGACTGGTTAAAGGCGACCCGTTAAAAGTCGTCATTGGGACAATTACTTTAACCTTAATTGTTTCTTTAGACGGTGATGGCTCAACCACCTACATGATCTGTGTAGCCGCAATGTTACCACTTTATAAACGATTGGGTATGAGCCCACTGATCATGGCATGTTTAATGATGCTTGCCAGCGGAATTATGAACCTAACTCCTTGGGGTGGTCCAACTGCTCGTGCTGCCAGTGCATTACATGTAGAAGCAAGTGATATCTTTGTCCCGATGGTCTTACCGATGTTAATTGCCATTCTATGGTTATACTTCGTTGGTTTTATGTATGGGCGTATGGAACGTAAGCGTTTAGGGATCATCGAACTTGATGTCAGTCATGGTGATGACATTCAGATTTCAACTAATCCTGAAGCAAACCGTGCACATTTAAGATGGTTCAATGGTTTATTAACCGTTGTATTAATGATCTGTTTAGTGAAAGGTGTTTTACCTTTACCCATTCTATTTATGATCGCACTTTGTATTGCACTGGTTGTGAACTACAAAGATATAGATATGCAAAAGTCTTTAGTCGCTCATCATGCAGGGAGTGCGCTAAACGTTGTCGGGATCATTTTCGCAGCAGGGATCTTTACGGGGATCTTAACAGGAACAGGCATGGTCGATGCCATGTCTAAAGAATTGGTGGCGATTATTCCACAGAGTATGGGTCCATTTTTAGCACCCATTACCGCTGTGATTAGTATGCCATTGACTTTCTTCATGTCGAATGATGCGTTCTACTATGGTGTACTGCCGATTCTTTCAGAAGCTGCAAGTCACTATGGAATTACACCAGTAGAAATGGCACGTGCTTCAATTGTGGGGCAGCCTGTACATTTACTCTCACCACTGGTTCCATCCACTTATTTATTATGTGGATTGGCTGGGATTGAATTTGGGCAACATCAAAAGTTCACCATTAAATGGGCGATTCTCACCTGTTTAGTCATGCTCGTTGCAGCAATGTTACTTGGCGTATTCCCGTTATATTCAACCATACATTAAACGTCATACATGAATTAAAAATGCACAAAAGCTGATATTAATATCGGCTTTTGTGCATTTAGTGGTATAAACACATACCCAGCTTAAAAATATTCCTGACTTCTGGCGCTATTTACATAAATAGAAGTACTTGAATCAAACAAAATCGCCTAAAATTCATGAAAAATTGTATGTTTTTAGACTAAAAAAAGATAAATCATTTCAATCTATTTAAAAATTTTTTCAAGAAAAGGAGATACAAATAATCCTTTTGGATCATATCGTTTTAATACCTGCCCTGCGGATTGAATCGTTGAATCATTACTTTGACCATAGGCATGTACTTTAGGTAATTCATTTTCTAAGTAATTTACATTCTCCCATGCCTTGTCATAGGTATAAGCCCAACCTTTTGACCATTCAGGACGAACTAAACAATCTCCTTGATAATGCTGAGTCATCCATGATTCGATTTCAGCATAGAACCTTGCTGCAAAAGGCGTACCCGGTAAAGTTAATATATTAAACCAAACCGCACAGTCCCATTCTGGATGATCAGGACATGGCTTTATCGCAGATAGAGCGGCAGTTTGTGCATTGGCAAGTATTGAATCATCAGGATGATCCAATCCAGTAACACGAATCTCAACAGGTCCATTCACCGGGTAACGATTTATTCTTTGATATTGTTTTAAACGGATTTGATATTCTGAACAGAAATCAGCAATCACACGTTGCACATTCTCTCGACTAGTCAGTACAGCATAACCATTTGCAGTAACCCTTAAAGTTGTTGGTTTTACATAGAGTAAAGTGTTTTTAGAGGGTCCCCATAGATCAGATGTTTGGGTTGCAGCTAAACCATGCGTAAGGATCGTCGTAATACCTGAAAAAATTGTTCCTTGGAGCCCCAATGTCGCAATTTTTAACTGCATTTGCCCAAATGCAGGAGTTAAATAATGACTCTTCTGAATGACAATTTTTTGAATCAAATCTGTAAGCGGTTTAGGTAAATTATCTGAAAACCAAAAATTAAAAGGATGGAATGCAATACGAGATGTAAGTGGTCTACGTGGAGTCACTGACCAAACTTTCAGCCAAGGATAATCGGTAAACGGAAACCATATCGCTTCAACTCGACCGGACTGGTCAAGAAATTTAGAGAAAGTACGCCCAGCATCTTTATTGGGTGAAAATAACTCTAATTGGTGAATATCGGTAATACTTTCACAGCGTAAATATTGGTTTGCTCCTGTTTGCAATTGTACAGATAACACAAATGCACGACCAAGATTCACCAAGAAAGCCCGAATGTCTGGATTGTTCCGATAAAAAGTTTTTGCGACATATTTCTGCTGCTGTGCATCAAAGACAGCGACTGTCATTGAGACGACCAAATTACTGATCGAACCAAATGTTTGTCCTGCAACTAAAGTTTCTCCCTTGGCAGGCACACCCGTACCATGACCATTAATTGCCAAAACACCACCCAATGTTAAATCACCTGGTGCTGGTATTGAAACAAAGCCACGTCCATTGTCCTCCATGAACTTTAAGAGAGCCTCCATTTGAATTCCTGCTTCAGCAGTGACCACCCCATCAAACTCAATAGACATTCTATTGATATGAGTCGGCATATCGATCAGAATCACTTTCATGACTTGATCATGGTCATCTAGCATTAAAGGTGACCAATTATGCGACATACCTTTTGCCCGGACTTTATATCCATTTTCAGCAGCCCAATTGATCACCGCTAAAATCTCTTGTTGATTTTTGGGTACAGCAGTCCATGCATTTTCATATTTTGATTCACCCGACCAATTTTCATAGCGTTGCTTATGAAGGCGAATATAGGAGGGGAAATTATTTAATCGATCATGGTGCCCAAAAATCCAAGCCTCAGCGCTTTGAACAGGCATCCATGTAGTCACGGCACCAAATGCAGCAAGGCTTCCCATTGTTTTTAAAAAATCACGTTTTGCTGGATCGAAATCAACTTTCTTATTCATCATCATCACTCTTTTTCAAGGTTTATTTTTATCAATCAGCTGTAAATATGAAGATTTACAGACCAAATCAAAAGTTCGCACTAGGCGCAATTTAAATCATAAATATATGATATTTATAAATATTAAATAAATTACAAACAACGTTTTTAATCACGTTGAAGAATGTACAAGAACAAATGAAATCTATATTTAATTTTTGAAGTACCCTCCGCCTTTCAAAACTAAAAAGGGGCTTAATTGTGTTCATAAAATTTACTTGCTCAACATAATGTTATGAATTCAATCCCCACTGCGCATATATCAAATGGACTTGGTACTGTTTTGCTTGAATTAAAATCATATGATTTCCCTCATTTATTGAGTTTATTGTTAAATGGTTATCTTAAATTATTAAGAAAACCTTAATCTATCACGATTATTTTTCATTCGCAAAAAAATTATATAACAATACGATATTTTCTGATTTATTCAGTTTCTGTGTTACGAAATAAAATAAAAGAAATCAATAAACCAAGCTCAAATAAAAAATACATAAAGCAACCAGCAATTGCCATCGAAAGCATATCTGGCGGCGTGATAAACATGGCAATAAAGAAACAAAAAACAAAGATAAATGATCTTTTTTGTTTTAACACGTTTAAATCAATTAAATTAAAATATACAGCAAGTACAGTAATGAGCGGTAATTGAAAAACAATACCCAAAACGACAAAAAGCTTTATCGAAAACATTAGATACTGATTTATATCCGTCATGGGAAGAACAACATCTGGAGCAATACCCATAAAAAAACTTAACACCTTAGGTAAAATAAAGTAATACCCAATCAATATTCCTAAATAAAATAAAATGACGCTAGACATAAAAAACAGAGACAACACCCATCGTTCCTTTTTATGAAGTGCAGTATTTAAAAATGAATAAACCTTATAAAAAATAAAAGGCATTAATAAAATCAGCGTAATAAAAAAAACAAGCTTAAAGGGTGATAAGAATGTAGATGTTACATCGGTGGCAATCATATGTGCGGAAGGTGGCAACTTTAACTGTAGAGGTAAAGCTAGAAAACTATAAATTTTCGCTGAAAATGGCGCTAAGCTTAAAAAAATCATTAAAAAAAGAATAGACAGTTGAATGACAATTTTTCTTATTTCAATAAAATAGAGTAAAAACCCCTTTTCTTTTACGATTGGCTTTTCTGTAAGAACGTTATTCAAAACTTCTCCTCTTTTTTAAATCTTAAAACAGTTCCACAACATCAGATGCTCTAGGACAAATACTGTATTAAAAGGTGCTTTAAATTGAAAATGATCGATTGGATAATATTTTATATTTTCTTCCTTATCTTTATTTTCCATATAGTTTAAATATTCATATAATTTTTCCTCTAATTTTTTTATATTACCCATTTCATGTGTTAATTCACTTTTTAAATCATTCAAATCTAATTGCTTTTGAATAGATTGATGAAATTCACTTTTAAAATGACTTAATTTTCTTCTTGCTTGAATAATATAATTTATTGCTTCAGATGCTTTATTTGGTCCTAAAACAATCATTGCAACAATGATAAGTAAAATTAGCTCACTAAAACCAACATCGAACATAATTCTCCACCACGCTCAATTTATTTCAAATGTGTAGAGTCTTGGTCATCTTCTTTGATTGCTTTTCTAAAATCTTTGACTGCACCACCAACATCTTTTCCAAGATTCTTTAATTTGGCAGTACCAAAAATAACAAGGATAATGATTATAAATAAAGCAATATGTCCAATTGACATTCCCATCATTATTTTTATCTCTCAAATGTAGTTTTGTTAAAATAAGCAGTATAAAACAATTATTATTATTGACGAATATAAATTGTTAAACAATTGTTAAGATTTTCTTTATTTTTATATTTTCTAATCAGCAACAAAACCTTTGCTTGTGCTGATTAGCGCTTTTTATAATTCAAGGATGAATTAAGACATCGAGTAATGCTTGATAGTGGATTGAAATATCATCTTCTAAAATTTTATAAGCACTGTCGAATTGTACCATTGGCCAACCTTCTTTCCAGAATGGGAAAATATTGTGCAAATCATGTGTCACAATTGCATCTTCACGAACAATTGCCTGCGCGACTTGTGACAATACTTGCGCTGTTTCAGCACCATCAATCGCTAAATAATCAATGCCTTTGGCTTTTAAAATACGAACACGGTCTTTTTTGTAACGGATTTTCTTCGCTTGCGCTTCATTCAGATTTAGAGCCAATGTAACCGCTTCAACAAATTTATCTTCAAAGCTCTGGTTTAATGCAACCAATGCCTGTTTATGTGCTTCTTGTCGCCCTGCTTTTCCACCCTCACGAATGATTTTTTTTGCATCAACATTCAATTCATCCGATTTCATCGACTGAAGAATGTCTAAAATTTCAATATCACTTAATGATGCAGAAGAATCTGTCATGGGAGTCCTAAAACAAAAAATAAATAGAATCGCTATTTTCGCATAATTTTGAAATTAAATCAGAGATAATCTTAATTTCAGATCCATAGAAGATTGGCTTCAAAATATTCATCTCACAATCATTCTTAAACTGCCTCTATTTGCAATTTTTTCATTGTATAAACATATATTTAACCAGACACCTCTTCTACTATTGTTTTGCTTAGCCACCATCTGTGTACTTTTCGCAATTCTCTCAAGCATTCTTGTTTATATCCATTACATTAAAAGTAATGACAAAGCGGTGGTAAAATTTTAATCATATCTTCGCTTTATACCCTACTTTTACAGTTCATGAACTTTCTTCAATCTAGTTTTGATTTTTTGTGGTCGAATTTTTTATTAAAAATAACGTGAGTTCGATGCAATTAAATATTCAACTCATTGAAAAATAATAAATCTATGCAGATATTTGCTGGATTTTCATCCAATTTAAGGATGAGGAGCGGAGCTCCGCAAGCGCAACCATCAATAGCGTTTCATTTCTCTTGATCAATAAAATGAAAGCGATCAATAGATTGTTTGATGATCTAAAGCTTGCACTGCCACGCTTTACTTCTAAAGTTTAAATTGTTTTGCGTAGGCGATGCCTCACTTTTCAGAGATGAAAAGTGACAAAAATCTTTCGTTGAGCGAGGGGTACATCCTCATACCCCCGCTCAACATGGCGACATCCATGTCGCCTCACGATCGCAAGACCATCAATGATTCAAAAAGTACAAAATAAATGAATCATCTAAATCACTTATATGAATAATCAGGCAGTTTGGCTATATCATCTTTCATCAAGGATTTTTATCGAACTCAGGTTAAAGATACTCATTTAAATTTAAAGGATAATCATCTACTCACAAATTTATGCTTTCATCTACGCTTTTTTTTTGCTATTGATTTGATAACGCAATAAAAAATAGTGAACCTCATGAAAGCTGTTGCCTATAAAAAACCTTTAGCAATTACTGAAACCCATGTTTTTTCCGAAATTGAAATTGATACCCCAGTCGCAACTGGTCACGACCTATTAATTGAAATCAAAGCGATTTCAATTAATCCTGTCGATATCAAAATGCGCCAACGCACCTCACCGGACAATGAAACATGGAAAATTTTGGGGCATGACGCAGTCGGGATTGTTAAAGCCATTGGTGACAAAGTTCAAAACTTTAAAGTTGGTGATGAAGTCTTTTATGCAGGCTCTAACCAAAGACAAGGTTCTTATGCAGAATATCAATTGGTAGATGAACGCATCGTAGGTTTAAAACCTCAATCCATTAGTAATGCCGAGGCTGCCGCTCTACCTTTAACGTCTTTAACCGCTTATGAAATGTTATTTGATCGTTTAAAAATTCAAGATACCAAACAAGAAAAGCCTATCATTTTAGTGATTGGCGCAGCAGGCGGTGTCGGATCAATTACCGTTCAACTGCTCAAAGTATTAACTGAATTTACTGTAATCGCCACTGCATCTCGACCAGAAACCAAAGCTTGGCTAAAAGAAATTGGCGCGGATTTTATCGTAGATCACAGTCAACCCTTGGAACAGCAAATTTTAGACCTCAATATTGGTTCACCGCATTATGTATTTTCAATCAATGGCACTGGACGTTATACACAGGCAATTGCCAATTTAATTGCACCACAGGGGCATTTTGGTTTGATTGATGACCCTGAGAACTTTGTTATTAATCCTTTTAAAATCAAATCTGTGTCTATTCATTGGGAGTCAATGTTCACTCGTTCTACATTTCAGACCAAAGATATGACACGACAAGGTGACATTCTCAATAAAATTTCCAAATTAATTGATGACCATAGGATTAAAACGACGTTGGGACAAAACTTGGGCACAATCAAAGTAGAGCATGTAACTCAAGCACACAAGATGATTGAGTCGGGACAAAGCATTGGTAAAATCGTTTTGGAAGGTTTTTAATTTTTCTGAATCACGCTGATTTTTATTGATCGCTTAAATCTATATGCAAGGATTTAAGCGATATTAATCAACTACTTTTAAATCATCAAAGAGACTAAAATGATGATACTCATCATAAAGTTTTAAATGACTTCTACGACAACTTTACCAATATGCTCACCCGTATCCATTGATGCATGAGCAGCTTGAATTTGATCAAATTGAAATGTTTTATAAATCATCGGTAAACATTCACCTTTCTCCCAAAGTGGAGCAACATGTGTCATTAAGCCTTGCGCAATTTCAGCTTTTTCAGCTGTATTGCGTGCGCGCATCGTCGATCCTGTAATGGTGAGGCGTTTCATCATGATTTGTCCCAATTTGACCTCTTTAGCTTTAGCACCACCGAGAAAAGCGATATAGACCAAACGTCCATCTTTTCGGAGCAAGTTTAAATTTTGCTCCAGATAAGGAGCTCCGACCATATCAAGAATAATATCAACTCCTGCATTTTCAGTCTTTTCGAGAATCACTTTTTCAAAATCTTCGGTTTTATAGTTGATCGCATCCGTTAAATGCCCAATCGCTTCGACTTTTTCATCAGAACCAACGGTCGCAAAGCTTTTCAAACCTAAAGATTGCGCTAACATTAAGGCAGTCGTACCAATACCACTTGCCCCACCGTGTACCAAAAGTGTTTCACCTGCTTTGGCATGTGCCATTTGAAACACATTCGCCCATACGGTAAAGAAGGTCTCAGGTATTGCCGCAGCTTGAACAAAGCTCACCGTATCAGGAATCGTAATGGTTTGAGATTCTGGTACAACACAATACTCTGCATAGCCACCACCATTGGTCAGTCCGCAGACCTTATCTCCAAGTTTAAATAAGCTTACATCTTCACCTATCGCAACGACCTCACCAGCAACTTCTAGTCCTGGCACTGGTGTAACCCCTTTGGGCATTGGATATAAGCCTTGTCTTTGTAAAATATCTGGGCGATTAATCCCAAAAGCATAAACCTTTACCAAGACTTCATCTGCTTTAGGTTGCGGAACTGCCACATCTTCATATGCGAGTTTCTCTACACCGCCCGGCGCTGTAATAATGATCTGTTGCATAGACTTTGTAGACATATTTTTCTTTCCTAGTTCGTGAATTTAATGCTCTCGATATTTGAACATAAACCATCAAATCTGCAAATATTTCTCCACCAAGGTCTACAAAGATCATCATTGAAACTTATTAGAGAAAATAAAAATACTTTTTATCAAAAATTTATCATTTAGTACTTGATTCAAACTCTAATTTTGATATGTTCAAACTAATCATAATGAATATGATTAAGCATTAATCAATAAAGCGCCATAAAAATAATTTCAAAGTATATTGTCAAGGAGACGATAAATATGCGAATCAATAAAGTACTCATCGCAATGATGTCTATTTATCTTCCAAGCTCTGCACTGTACGCAGCAGCTCTAGATAGATCAGGACAGTCTATGTCAGCATTTTTACAGCCAGGTAATTATTTTGAAGCAGGTATCTCTGTTTTAGATCCCACTGTAGAAGGACGTGAAGCGGACACATCGGAAAGTCGTCGACATATTTCAGACATGGGAGATGACTATTATTTTCCATCAGCAGCAATCAAGTTACAAGTCACAGACAATGTTTCATTCGGTTTGTTATATGACCAACCTTTTGGAGCAGATGCAGCATACAGTGGTCAAAATGTCTTTGTTTCATCTCCAAATGATACAGTATTACCACAGGCACGTTTAAGTGCATTACGGACCAGTACAATTAACTCCACATTTAATAACATGTCTGTACAACAACGTGTTGGTCTTGTTTTACAAGGTCAGGGGGAGGATCTTTCCACTCCTGCTGGGCAAGCTAAATTGCTTGAAATGATTAATGAATACAATACTAACTCAACAATCAAAGCAGGGGTTGATGCCGTAGTACAAAATGGCATTACCAATAAAGTGGATCAAGGTATTGCAGCAGCCAATGCCAGTCTAGGTAAAGGCAATACCAAAGTAGAAGTAGACTCTCAAAACTTATCGATGGTTTTTGGTTTTCAACCCAATAAAAACTTCAATATTTATGGGGGTGGTGTTTACCAAACTGTAAAAGGTTCAGTCAGTCTTCGTGGTCAAGCTTATAGTGTATTTAATGGCTATGACAACAAGATTAAAGAAACCAGCGGTGTAGGTTGGTTAGCAGGTGTCGCTTTCCAAATTCCTGAAATTGCATTAAAAGCATCTGTCACTTATCGCTCTGAAATTGATCATGATACGAATGTGCAAGAAAATATTTCAGCATTAGGTGCGCTGGCTTTACTTCCAGGAGGACAAGCTGCAATTGATAAGATCCAAAATGCCAGTGGAAAAACGCGTATTACCACCCCTCAATCAGTCAACTTAGACTTCCAAACAGGAATCATGGCAAATACGGTGGCTTTTGCAAATCTACGTTGGGTAAACTGGAAAGATTTTGTTATTCGCCCAGTTAAGTTTGGTGCAGTTTCTGAAGCAGTAGGTCCTTTGGTCGGAAAGCCAAATGGATTTAATTTAGCAGATTATTATGATGATCAAATCTCGGCAACAGTGGGTGTCGGTCGTAAAGTCAATGATCATTGGGCTGGGAATGTTTCAGTGGGTTGGGACTCTGGAGCAGGTAACCCAGTCACCACTTTAGGACCCACTGAAGGTTATTGGAATGTTGGCTTAGGACTTCAATACAGTCCAACACCAGCCACCTTCATTGCGGGCGGCGTAAAATACTTCTGGCTCGGCGATGCTAAAGCACAAACCTCTTCACAAGTCGGTACTGATGCACATGTGGCTGAATTTAAAGACAACAATGCGATCGCTTATGGTTTAAAAATGGGTTATCGCTTCTAAGCTATTTCATTTTAACAAGCATGTAATTCTTCAAGTTTTACATGCTTTTTTATGGTCTAAATTTAGGACTTATCAAACCATTGGTTATTTTTTGATTGCTATTGGTATTTTACCCTGATAATATTCAATCGAAAATTATTTTTACCCAGATAAAATACCAATAGGCTTTAAAATGAATACTGAACTAACCTACACAGCCTTTATCGGTCATCGGCAATTAATCAGTGATCAACTGCTTAATGTCGCACTGATGATCAAACAACAAGGCAATATCTCTACACCAGTTCTGATTTTTAATGATCAGACAGGTCAGCAGATTGATGTCAATATCATGGGTTCTGAACTTGATATCCAGCAACGTTATGGCGAGCCTGAAGTGATCAAGAAAGTGGGACGACCAAAGTTGGGAGTCATCTCTCGTGAAATCACCTTGCAAGAAAAACATTGGAATTGGTTAGATCAGCAAAACTCGAGTGCATCAGCAGTTATTCGAAAATTGATTGATCAAGAACTCAATAATCCGCATTCTGAAAGTAATAAAATGATGGTAAAACAAGCCATAGATCGCTTTATGTCTGCTATGTCGAGCAATATCCCCAATTATGAAGAAGCCGCTCGAGCTTTGTATCGAGACAATCAAGAAAGCTTTATTGCTTTAATTGAAAATTGCCCTGAAGATATCAAGACATATTTATTGGCTAAATCAAATTATGCATTTTAAGGAAAACATCCTTAAACAGACTGAAATGCTCTAGCTCCATTGGACGAGAGCATTTTTTATGAGCTATTTTTTTCAAAGTATTGTATTACCGTCATATATAACGCATTGTTATCTCTGCTTTTCTGAATCATCACATGCCTGTTTTAAGCGTTGCATCGCCATTGGATCCATCGGTGCTGTCATCATTGCATGATAATGACGACACTCTTTGGTCGGTTCATATATTTTAGATTGATTTGACGCACAAGCTGTTAATACAGAAACGATCATGACAAGGAAAAATACTTTCATTACATTCTATCCACTTAGAGCTTGAGCTAAATTAAAACTAAATTTTTTAATTTTTACTGTAATTACTCTGTTTTTATTCGATTTCATAGAGGTGCTTATATGATGATCATATTATTTGTTCAATGACATGATCAGTATAACCAATCTATTAAAAACTTATACAGTAAATACAATTTCTAAATTAATCGAATCAATGCTCTGTTTTTGCTCAAGTCAAAGGGGATATCCATATCAGCCTTGAGCGATGGCGACATCCATGCCGCCAACCGTGATAACGACATAAGATAAAATTGGCTGATGAAAAAGCAAAAACTCATTCATTGATATTAAGTGAATAATATTGATTGGTATAAGAACAGCTATTCTAGATAAAGATTGTTTTGTGTATTAAGCGTACCTTCTATCATTTCTTTCAAAAATAAACCCGCCATAAGGCAGGTCTATTTAAATATATTGAAAGAATTAAAGGCGTACCAATTCCACAATTTTCTCAGCCAATTCTTCAACTGCTTCTTGAGCAAATGCTACATCAGCACCCTGTTCAACATCAGTCACCACCACGACACCAGTTTGACGAAGTAAACTGACTTGATCACTTGATAGCCCTGCTTTTGCAATCGCAACAACACCTTGCTGAATCAACAAGCTTTCGAGTGCTTGTGCATTTTCAAGTGCTTGTGCAGATACTGCAACAACCGCTGGTTTTTGACCTAAACGTGCAGCACGTGTTTCAGCAGTCACAGGCTCATTATGTGCAGTCCACTCAACTGCCGCTTCGACCATACCAGCACCGACAGTGACGTTGCTTAAACGATCAATAAAAATGAATGAACCTGTATAACGACTGTCATGATAACGATCAAATACAACAGGCGCATCAAACTCAATCGTTACATCAGCAATCGCAT
Source organism: Acinetobacter bereziniae LMG 1003 = CIP 70.12 (assembly GCF_000368925.1). GTDB lineage: Bacteria > Pseudomonadota > Gammaproteobacteria > Pseudomonadales > Moraxellaceae > Acinetobacter > Acinetobacter bereziniae. Next base: position 1,336,504 of record NZ_KB849755.1, read on the forward strand.
TTAAATCAAGCTGTTCAACTTGAATTTTTTCCAAGGTATTCACATTGGTACGATAGTTAATTTTTGCAACTTTCGCAGGAATCGTTTGTGTACCGAACTTCACATTATAAAGTTTGCCTAAAACTAAAGGCTGGTCAGTCATCCATACGACCGTCGCACGAGCAGAACGTGAAATGAGCGGTTGCTCGCCTGCTTTGACCAAAACATTACCACGAGAAATATCGATTTCATCATTCAAGGTCAAAGTCACTGCTTGACCAGCAATTGCATGTGTTAAATTACCATCAAAAGTGACAATTTCTTTCACTGTTGATTTCTTGCCTGAAGGTAAAGCTACAATTTCATCGCCAACCTTCACTTCTCCTAATGCAATCGTACCGCAGAAACCACGGAAGTCGAGATTGGGGCGATTGACGTATTGCACAGGGAAACGAAATTCATGTTTGCTAACGTCATGGCTAATTTCAACCGTTTCCAACGTTTCCATCAAAGTTTGACCTTGATACCACGGCGTATTCGGTGATTTGTTCACAACATTATCACCGTTCAACGCTGAAATTGGCGAGAAGATGATATTGGCAGGTTTACGATCACCCAATTGATTAACGAAATTGTTGTACTCAACTTGAATTTCATTGAAACGTGCTTCAGAAAACTCAACCAAGTCCATTTTGTTAATCGCAACCACAATATTGCGAATCCCTAAAAGGCTTGCAATAAAAGTATGACGGCGAGTTTGCGTTTGTACACCATAGCGAGCATCGATCAAAATGATCGCAAGGTCAGCAGTCGATGCACCTGTTGCCATGTTACGCGTGTATTGCTCATGCCCAGGTGTATCGGCAATGATGAACTTACGTTTTTCCGTTGAGAAATAACGGTAAGCCACATCAATGGTAATCCCCTGCTCACGTTCCGCTTGTAGACCGTCAACAAGCAATGCCAAGTCTGGTGCATCACCTGTAGTGCCTACTTTTTTAGAGTCGCGTGTCACGGCTTGTAATTGATCTTCGTAAATCAATTTTGAGTCGTAAAGCAAACGACCAATTAACGTTGATTTACCATCATCTACATTACCGCATGTTAAAAAGCGCAGTAAGTCTTTATTTTCATGCTGTTTTAAATATGCCAAGATATCTTGGCTAATCAATTCTGATTGATGAGACATTGCTCAAAGCTCCACAATATTTTGAAATCGGTTGCTATATTTTTAAATCCTCCCAAATCCTCCATTTTCTTGCTGGAGTTCCCCCTCTTTTATAAAGAGGGGTTAGGGGGAGATTCATATAAAAATACTTAGAAATAGCCTTCTTGCTTTTTCTTCTCCATCGAACCAGCCTCATCATGATCAATCATACGACCTTGACGCTCTGAGCTCGTCGCTAGAAGCATTTCTTGAATAATTTCGGGCAATGTTGTTGCAGTTGATTCAACTGCACCTGTTAATGGATAACAGCCTAAAGTACGGAAACGTACCGATTTCATTTGTGGAACTTCACCTTCTTTTAAGCGCATACGCTCATCATCCACCATGATCAGCGTACCACTACGTTCAACCACTGGACGTTCAGCAGCCAAATATAGTGGCACCAAAGGAATACTTTCTTGATAGATATATTGCCAAATGTCTAACTCTGTCCAGTTTGACAATGGGAAAACACGGATACTTTCACCTTTATTGACTTTACCGTTATAAAGATTCCAAAGTTCTGGACGTTGGTTTTTAGGGTCCCAACGATGTTTCGAATCACGGAAAGAATAAACACGTTCTTTTGCACGTGATTTTTCTTCATCACGACGCGCGCCACCAAATGCCGCATCAAACTGATATTTATCCAAAGCCTGCTTTAAACCTTGGGTTTTCATAATATCGGTATATTTTGAACTACCATAATCAAATGGATTTACGCCAGCATCTTTACCTTCTTTGTTTTGATGCACAATCAGGTCAAAACCGTGTTCTTTTGCCATGTTGTCACGGAATTTGATCATGTCCTTAAACTTCCAACCTGTATCGACATGCAACAGTGGGAAAGGAAGTTTTGCAGGATAGAATGCTTTTAAAGCAAGATGCAGCATGACAGCTGAGTCTTTACCAATTGAGTAAAGCATCACTGGATTTTCAAACTCAGCAGCAACTTCACGGATAATATGAATACTCTCAGCTTCAAGCTGTTTAAGATGAGTAAGTCTTTCCTCAGATATAGGCATTGACAGCACCAGCTCACAAAAACGTGTACTTATTACACATATTAAAATTTATATTCATTATAGTGATTTACACGCTAACCCTTTTGCTTGTTTTTTTATATTCATATATAAAAACATCATAAGCAAAAAAATATGAGATCGCGATGTCTACACAAATTATTGCCTTAGAAGAAGTTCACTTTGAGCAATGGCTCCCCCTTTGGCAAGGCTATTTAAGATTTTATAATGCACAGATGAACGACGAACAAATAAGATTATCTTGGAAGCGAATCACAAATCCTGATCAAACGGATATGTTTGGCTTTGCCATCAAAGTAAATGGTCAGGTGGTTGGCTTTGTACATTTGATTTCTCATCCAAGTATGTGGACGAATTTACCCTATTGTTATTTACAGGATCTTTTCATCAAAGAACAATTTAGAAATCAAGGTTTAGCCCAACAATTAATTGAGCATTGTTATCAGGTCTGTACTGGAAAATTTGATCGCATCTATTGGCTAACTCAAGCATCTAATATTACTGCTCAATATTTATATGATCGTATTGCAACTAAAACAGGGTTTATTCAATATAAAAAAGCATTAGCTTGATCAGATTATGGGTTTATTCAACTTATTGAACTGTATACCTCAAGAACCAATGGTATACAGTTCAAATCAAGATAAATTAATGCCCCAATATCGATTTGTCTAAAGGAATTTCAATTCCTACAGAAGCACCAGCATCGTTGCCGTGTACATCCGAATCGCTGACCCAACCATTGATTTTTAAAGGTATGGTAGGTTTAATATAATGCGTCCATGTTAAATCTAGAGCTTTGATCTTATCCTGTTCAGGAAAGGCTAAATTAATTTGCTTAGCACCAAAATAATCAGCAGATTGATTTACTTTGGCATAGATCACACGTCCAGATAAACGGTTCATCACATCAAAGCGAATATTACCACCTACGGAAATCATTTCTCCATCACCACCCATCGCATGTCCAAGTGGGAAACCTTGCTGATAATAACCATCTGTATAAATATAATGATTATAAGAAATTGCTTTAACATCACCATTTGTTGTTGTATCTGCCCATTCAGCATAAAACTGAACAGGCATATTTTTAAAGCTTGTAGAGTAGTCCGCACCTGCTAAATACATTTTCTTAGAAGGCAATAATCCTGCTTCATCTTCACCCACATATTGCCCATAAAAACTGACTGGAACATTTAATAAGGATTGAAGATTTAAACGAGCATCAAAGCCCGCGATTTGATTGGATTTATCATCATCACCGTTTTCAAAGTTATCATTCCCTTTGATTGCATTCCAAAGTGAACTCCAACTTTCAGGACGTCCATCACCGCCCCATTGCAAAATACGCGAAGCCCCTAATTCTAAATAAGGTAAAGGCTGAGCTGTCAAACGGAAACCTAAAAGTTTAGCATCAGGCACGGCTTTATAATCTTCTAACTGTCCAGCAAAAGCTTGATATTGCCAAGGTCCAATCCAAGACAACCATTTAGATTCAAAAGCTTTTTGTTCAGCGCGTTGCGCGGTAAAACCGTAGACTGGACGGCTGGCATCACCACGAATCAGGCTTCCATCATGCCCAGGTCCCCAATAAGTTGGAATTTGACCTGCAATCACCCATTGATTCCACAATTTTCCAGCAATGTATGAGCCTTCAACATTGACATCACGGCGATTGTCAATCTGAGGATCTTTTTCGCCATTCACACGCAGCTTGGCATCCCAGTTTTCACCACCACCATTAAACTCAAGTGACCCAACATATTGTGCTTTTTCACGATCGCCAAAAGCTTGCGGAATATTTTTCTGATCTGTTTCTGCAAATAAACCCAGTTTTGCTGTTTGATTATCAGCTTTTAATGCATTTTGAATTGAATCAATAACTTTTTGTTGTGTGTTGTTCGAAATCTTCGCTTGAGATAATGCACGTTGAATTTCATCACCACTCATTGGCCAAGTTGAAGTGCTGATTTGAATCACACCTTGTTGATTTAACCAGTTTAAATCTGTACGGATATCTTGATTATTTAATACAATTCCCTGAGCCAAAACAGGTAAAGACATTCCAAATAACACAGCAGCATACAGTGCTTTTCTTAAATACATGCTCATTTTTCTCAAGTGTGATTTACTGCCACACCATAGTTATTTTAAAAGTTTTTTTCAATGGTGAAATTGTGTTATTCGCATTGCAAAAACGCATACATCATTCGAAAAAAAAGTGTACCGAAGTACACTTTTAAATATTTTAAATGCCATGACAGCCAACATTCTTTTTCAGAAAAATCAATACGACTGCTTTTAATTAAATACTTTTAACAATAACCAGAACAATCCACCTGATAAACAAATGGTTGCAGGTAAAGTAAAGATCCAAGCAGAAAGAATGGTTTTGACAGTCGCAAAATTTAAGCCAGATTTGTTGGCAACCATCGTTCCGGCAACCGCACTATTCAGGACATGGGTTGTTGATACAGGCAAACCAAAACCATCAGCAGCAGCAATCGTTGACATTGCTACCAGTTCAGCAGACATGCCCTGACCATATGTCATATGATGCTTACCGATACGTTCACCCACAGTCACCACAATACGCTTCCAACCCACCATCGTACCTAGACCTAAAGCCAAGGCAACAGCAACTTTTACCCAGTTTGGAATATATTGTAAGAATGAATCGAGATTCTTACGGTAATCTTTTACAACTTTAGCTTGAGCTTCATCCATTTTTGGAAGTTGATCGGCTTTATCTAAACGTTTAAATGCCGTTGTACTTAAGTACATATCATTACGTAAAGATGATACTTCAGCTTCTGGAATATCCTGAAGATTTCCAAACTGACCTACACGCTCACCCAAATGATCGGTCAAACTTGCTAGAGCAGGAACAACCGCAGGGTTTAACTCTTTGGTTTGAATAAACTTCGTGATCGTTGCACGTGCTTGCTCATCTGGAATATCAGCGTGTTCTGCATAAATTGCTGTCGCGGTTTGACTAGACAATTGTGAAAATGACTGCAAATGTTGTTGATCCAAACCACGGTTTAAAGAATAAGCCAAAGGCACAATACCAATCAAAATCAACATGATCAGTCCCATACCTTTTTGACCATCATTTGAACCATGCGCAAAACTTACCCCTGTACAGGTAAAAATAAGAATCGCACGGATCAAAGGTGGTGGCGGTTTATTGCCTTCTGGTGGTTGGAACAATTCAAGTTGCTTTTTAAACAGCTTTTTAACAATCAGGAAGACCACTGCTGCAAAAGCAAAACCAATTAAAGGAGAAAACAACAATGCTTTGCCGACTTTAATGACCTGATCCATGTCTACACCGCTTGCACCACTGGATGCGTGCAAAATGTAGTTCATGATTCCCACACCTAAAATTGAACCAATCAAAGTATGGGAACTCGATGCAGGAATCCCTAAAAACCAAGTTCCTAGATTCCAGAGAATTGCAGCAATCAGCATTGCAAAAACCATTGCAAAGCCAGCACCACTCCCCACATTCATGATTAATTCAACAGGAAGTAATGCAATAATCCCGTATGCAACAGCACCACTTGCAACCATGACCCCAAGAAAATTACAGAAACCTGCCCACATCACTGCAACTGGTGCAGGTAAGGCGTTGGTATAAATCACGGTAGCCACAGCATTGGCAGTATCGTGAAAACCATTTACAAACTCAAAGCCTAAAGCAATGAATAAAGCAGTCGCTAAAAGAATGACTGAATAAAGACTTAAAGGTGGAACATGTGCTAAATCTGCACTAACTTGCACCCCGATATAAATCAAGGTTGCAATAATAATCGTCAGAAACACCGGCATAAAAAACTTCGGTGTAGGTACATGCACATTCGTCGATTTAGCAGCTTGAGACGATGATGCAGAATCTGAGACGGGAGGTAAATTCGAATTCATGCAGAAGGTAAGCGAATATTAGAATGCGCTTATTGTTCAATTAAATTGTGACAATTATATGACAAATAGCTCCCCAATGAAGTGAATTTTTTACTTTTTTCACTTCAGTATTTCGCAATACTTGCGACTCAATCTATATTTTTATTTATTTTATTCAATGATTTAAAATAATTAAATAAAATTAATTTGATTAAATTTTTACATTTCACTCTGAAATAATATTTGTAATATTTCCGTCAAATATGACAGGTGACCAATATTTCCACTCAGTATCTGCGATATTTGTGACAATTTGATGAAAAAACAAACACTATTTTTGAATAAGCTTTGCTTAAATTTCGACAATACAATTTAGCGTTATACAAAATACAAAGGTGCAAATTTAAAGCCAACTTTCGCTTAGACTCGAAAAATATAACTATAAAAAACTCAGTCCCCGAAGGGACTAAGTTTTAAGAGCGTCACATGAAAAATGCTGAAATCAAAACTTCCTGTTTAGATTATTTCCATTGGTAGCCTACCGATACAGCACCGCCGATATTGCTACGACTGTCTGCAGACGCCCCCATTTTCCAAATGATCTTGTTGCTGTCGCTAATCGCACTAATACCCACTGCAACGGCTGTTTCACCGCGATAACCTGAAAGCCCTGCACTCATCATGCTCATACCCGCTTCAGTCGGTTGCGGTAAATTACCCACAGCCATTGCACCTGCAATCCCTGCATAGGTATCGTTGCGTAAATCATCTACATTTTTGTTGGTGTTGTAGAATGCTTGTTCAAGGTTGCTAACACGTGTATCGACTGCACCCAATGCATCCCCTACATTATTATAGCTTCCACCCGCTACATTATAGGTTGGCGCTTTGATTGAGCCATCTTGGTTCAATGTTGAGCCACCGCCGAGGTACTGTGCAACATTGCTATTGGTTTGGTGCAGTTGTGAACCATTAATCGCATCTGTAGAGTCTTTGCTAATCGTACCATTGGCTAAACCACTGACTTTATTACTGGTCCCATCAATAGTCACTTTACCGACATTGACCTGATTTGCCATGACTTGATTGGCAATCACTTGGTCTGCTTTTACCTGATTGGCTGTAACTTGATTTGCAGTCACCGAGTTCAAGTTAATGTCATCTGCCAAAGCCACTTGATAATTATTTGATCCATCTGCATTGGTGCTACTGTTCACCACAGTATTTTTACCCGCAGAGACACTGGTCTTAGAACCTGCTACCTGCCCTTGTAATGAAGCAATGGCATCATGCACATTGTCTTTACCTGTGTTGCCGATATTGCTGGTGCTGACACTACCATCTGCATTAACTTTTGCATTGCCACCCAAAACATTGGCAACACTTTCAGCAGTCCCATGGAGTTGGCTACCATTAACAGCTTCATTGGACGTTGCACTCACTTCACCATCAGCCAAACCAGTGATCTTATTTGTTTGCGCATCTGCTTTGATGTTACCTACGGTGACTGAGTCAAAGCTCACATCATCTTTGGTTGCAACTTGGTAATCAGTTGAACCATCTGCATTGGTGGTTTTAGTGATGGTGGTATTTTTGCCTTCCATTACAGTACTTTTTGCGCCACCCACTTGACCTTGTAATGATGAAATTGCCTGATTGGTCGCATAGAGTTGTGAGCCATTGACTGCATCTGTACTGGTTGCACTGAGTTGCCCTGCTGCAACATTGATGATTTGACGTTCACCACCAACTTTACCGACACTGACCACACCATTACTCGCAGAGCCTACACCCGCAAAGGCATAGTCCTGCCCAAGAATGGTCACTTTAGATTCAGAAGTTGCAGCACGATCTGTGGATTCATTGCCTAATACAACACTGTTGGCTTGAGTGGTGGTGATCGAACTACCTAATGCAACCGTTTTATCTTGTACAACATTGTTGTTATAACCAATAGCTACAGCATTTTCACCTGCTACTTTACTCCCTACACCGACCGCCAGTGCATTTTTACCAGTTGCACCGTCATTGTTGTAGTTATCTGCTTGTACACCATCATCATTGACGCTGACATAATGGGTTTTACTGTCTGCAATGGCTTTATTTGTGGCATAAAGTTGTGAACCATTAATCGCATCTGTACTGGTCGCACTGACTTCACCCGCAGTTAAACCTGTTATTTTACCTGTTGTGCTGTCGGTGATCACCGTACCCACTGTAGTCTTGTCAAAACTCACTTCTTTCGCAGTTGCAATGTTGTAAATACTTTGACCATTTTTACCTTGGGTTTCGGTCACAACAATGTTGTCACCTTCTACAACTTCAGTTTTTGCTGCCGCTGCCGATTTTCCAACTTCGGTAATCGCTTGATTGGTGGCATAAAGTTGTGAACCATTCACTGCATCAGTACTGTCACTGCTGACTTTTCCTGCAGCCACATTGATGATCTGACGTTCAGCGCCTGCTTTACCTACACTCACAACACCATTACTCGCAGAGCCTACACCGACAAAGGCATAGTCCTGACCAAGAATGGTCACTTTTGACTCAGCAGTTGCAGCACGATCTGTAGATTCATTGCCCAATACAACACTGTTGGCTTGGGTCGTAGTGATTGAACTGCCTAATGCAACCGTTTTATCTTGTACAACATTGTTGTTATAACCAATAGCTACAGCATTTTCACCTGCTGCTTTACTCCCTACACCGACCGCCAGTGCATTTTTACCCGTTGCACCGTCATTGTTGTAGTTATCTGCTTGTACACCATCATCATTGACGCTGACATAATGGGTTTTACTGTCTGCAATGGCTTGATTAGTCGCATAAAGTTGTGAACCATTTATCGCATCTGTACTGGTCGCACTGACTTCACCCGCAGTCAAACCTGTGATTTTGCCTGTTGCGCTGTCGGTGATCACCGTACCCACTGTAGTCTTGTTAAAACTCACTTCTTTCGCAGTTGCAACGTTGTAAACACTTTGACCATTTTTACCTTGGGTTTCGGTCACAACAATGTTGTCACCTTCTACAACTTCAGTTTTTGCTGCCGCTGCCGATTTTCCAACTTCGGTAATCGCTTGATTGGTGGCATAAAGTTGTGAACCATTCACTGCATCAGTACTGTCACTGCTCACTTTTCCTGCAGCCACATTGATGATTTGACGTTCAGCGCCTGCTTTACCGACACTGACCACACCATTGGCAGCTGAGCCTACACCCGCAAAGGCATAATCTTGACCATTAATGCTGACTTTTGACTCAGAAGTCGCTGCTCGATCTGTCGATTTATTTCCTAATATAACGCTATTATCTTGAGTAGTAGTAACTTGATTACCTAATACAAAGGTATTGTTGTTTGCAACAATATTACTGATACCCACTATAGCAGAAGAGCTACCACTAACATTATTTGCCTGTCCAAGAACATAGGCTACACTACCTTTATTAACTTGATTATATCTACCTAAAATCCCAGATGAATCACTTTGAACAGTGTTATCTGTTCCCAATGCAATACTGCCATTTCCTGAAATCTGATTTCCGATTCCAACCGCTGTAGTATTCATATTTGTCACATTATTACCAGTACCAAGCGCAAGCGTGCTAGCGCCTGAAACTTGGTTACCAAATCCTAAAGTTGCTGCACCACCACTGGTTAATATATTGTTGTTTCCAATGGCAAGGCTTGTACCACTTGAGGTCAATATCTGATTTTCATTCCCTAAAATGCTACTATTTTGTTGCTCAGAACGGTTATTTGTACCAATAACATGTGCATTATTTGCTAAAGCAACACTATTGCTACCTATAACCGTTGAACCACCATTAGAGGCTTTAACTCCACTCCCGATTGCAATACCACCATAGTTTGAAACAGCGTTAGTCCCAAGGGCAACACTATTTTCGTTCTCTGCTTTTGAGGCTACACCAATTGCAATTGAGTTTTTACCAATCGCCCCATCATTATTGTAGTTTCCGCCTTGTGTTCCATCGTCATTGACGCTGATATAGTGGGTTTTACTGTCTGCGATGGCTTGATTAGTAGCATAAAGTTGTGAACCATTCACTGCATCGGTACTGTCACTGCTGACTTTTCCTGCCGCCACATTGATGATTTGACGTTCAGCGCCTGCTTTACCTACACTCACAACACCATTACTAGCTGAGCCTACACCCGCAAAGGCATAGTCCTGACCATTGATGCTGACTTTTGATTCAGCAGTTGCAGCACGATCTGTTGATGCATTCCCGAGAATCACACTATTGGCTTGGGTCGTTGTAACATTGTTACCAAGAACTTGGGTATTGTCTTGAGCAACGATATTTTTATTTCCAATTGCTGTTGAATTTTTGGCGTTATTGAGCTGATTTTCATTCCCTAAAACATTGTTGTTATCACCACCAGTGATAGTATTACTAAATCCAGCCGCTAAAGATTTGGTGCTATCCGTAATTTTATTAAAAGCACCAATTGCTGAGCTATATTCACTGGCACTTGAGATTTCATTGACAACACCGACACCCAAGGCACGACGACCTAAAATCTTATTATTTGCACCTAAAGCCGTGGCACGCTCCCCTCCAGCTGTATTCCAAAGACCAATTGCTGATGACCACTGACCATCTGTTTGGTTTTCTGCACCAACCGTAATAGAACGATAACCGAATGCACGGTTATAACTACCCACCGCAACACCTGAGAAATCTTTTACAGTGTTGTTTGAACCCAAAGCCACGGCTTCATTGCCCGTTACATTGTTATTGCTACCAATGACTGTACTTGCACCAGCAGTATTACTTAAAACATTATTATTCCCAATGGCAATACTATTTGCTGCATCAGTAGTCACATTACCAATCGCAATTGCATTTTCACCCGTTGCTTTAGCACCCACGCCCAACGCTAAAGAATTTTTCCCTTGCGCCCCATCATTATTGTAGTTTCCACCTTGTATTCCATCGTCATTGACACTGACATAATGGGTTTGACTATCTGCAATGGCTTTATTGGTCGCAAAGAGTTGTGAACCGTTCACCGCATCGGTACTGGTTGCGCTGACTTCACCCGCTGCCACATTGATGATTTGTCGTTCAGCGCCTGCTTTACCAACACTGACGATACCTTTTGCGACAGAGCCAGCTCCTGCAACAGTATAGTCTTCACCATTGATTGTAATTTTATCTACTGTGGTAGCAGCTCGGTCAGTCGATGCATTGCCCAATAAAACACTGTTGGCTTGAGTTGTTGTAATACCGCTACCCAATACATAAGTATCATTTTGAGCTACAGTATTATTATTTCCAAGTATGCCAACACCAGAACCATTAACAATATTAGCGTCACCAACAACATAACTATATCCATTATTGATTTTGTTATAACGCCCTAGCACCATGCTATAACCAGCTTGAACGTTATTTGCATTACCTACTGCGTAGGATTCGTTACCGCTAACCGTATTACTCTGTCCCAAAGTACCTGCAGACCATCCCTGAACATTATTAGCATCCCCAAAAGCTGAAGAGCCATCCCCACTTCCAACATTATTTGCTCGACCAACTGCAATATTACGACTACCCGTTACTTTATTAACACTACCTAGGGCAAAGACTTCACTTCCACTAACTTCATTGTAACGTCCAAAAGCACCGGCACCCCACCCTTGAACATTATTACCATCCCCAAAAACGGAAGAGCCATTCCCCCCCCCCAACATTATTTCCTCGACCAACTACAGTATTAGAATCACCCGTTACTTTATTAACACTACCTGCAGCAAGGGACTCACTACCATTAACTTCATTGTATCGTCCAAAAGCAGCAGAAGCCCATCCATTAATATTATTACCTTCTCCAACAGCCTGTGATCCATTCCCACCCTTAGCAATATTCCCATTACCAAAAGAAATATTACCTTCAGCTTCCATTTGGTTCCCTACACCCATTGCGATACTATTGGTTCCTGATGCACTTGAATTCACACCAATCGCCAGACTATTGGAACCTGTTGCACTTGAATTCACACCAATCGCCAGACTATTAGTCCCTTTTGCCCCATCATTATTGTAGTTACCACTTTGCGTACCACCATCATTAATACTGACATAATGGGTTTGACTATCTGCAATGGCTTTATTGGTCGCAAAGAGTTGTGAACCATTCACCGCATCTGTACTTGTTGCACTAACTTCACCTGCTGCCACATTAATGATTTGTCGTTCAGCGCCTGCTTTACCAACACTGACGATACCTTTTGCGATAGAGCCAGCTCCTGCAACAGTATAGTCTTCACCATTGATTGTAACTTTATCTACTGTGGTTGCTGCTCGGTCAGTCGATGCATTTCCGAGAATCACGCTATTATCTTGAGTAGTAGTAAGATTATTCCCGAAAGCAAAAGTATTACTTGTTGGAATTCTATTATTTCCTCCAAGCGTATACGAATTATTACCTTGAACGATACTTGAAATTCCAATCGCTGTAGATCCTGCACCAGTAATACTATTATAAGAACCTAAAGCAGCAGAATGAGACCCACTGACATTATTTCCATTACCAATCGCAGAGCTACTCAGTCCAATAATATTATTATCTGATCCAAAGGCACTACTAAAATTACCTGAAACAGAATTTTGATTTCCTACAGCTACAGAAATAGCACCAGAAACATTACTACCGAATCCTGCTGCCAAACCTCTCTCACCAGACGCAACTGCACCAACTCCTAAGGTTATAGCATTATCACCAATTGATTGAGTGCCCGTACCTATTGCTATTGAACTAGGTCCAGCCGCTTTAGCGCCTACACCAACTGCTAATGCATTTTTTCCAGAAGCCCCATCATTATTATAGTTACCACTTTGCACACCACCGTCATTGATACTGACATAATGGGTTTGACTATCTGCAATGGCTTTATTGGTCGCAAAGAGTTGTGAACCGTTGATAGCATCGGTACTGGTTGCACTGACTTCACCTGTTGCTACATTAATGATTTGTCGTTCAGCGCCTGCTTTACCAACACTGACGATACCTTTTGCCACAGAGCCAGCTCCTGCAACTGTGTAATCTTCACCATTAATCGTAACTTTATCTACTGTTGTTGCTGCACGGTCAGTCGATGCATTTCCGAGAATCACGCTATTATCTTGAGTAGTCGTGACATCATTACCCAACACATGGGTATTGTTATTTGAAACAATATTATCATTGCCAATCACACTACTTTCGCTGCCACTGACTTTGTTGGCTACGCCAAGCGCATTGGAAATTCCACCATTTATTAGATTATCAATACCAATCGCTGTGGCGTGATTAGCTTCAACAATATTATTTCTCCCTAATAAAACAGAATAACCCCATGTACTTTTATTCGCCAATCCTGTAACAACATTAGAAGGTCCATAAACCTCATTCGTTTGTCCTGAGACAGCACTGTGCTCTGCATTTACAGAGTTTCCCCCCCCAGCAACAAAGTTAGTCAATCCAGAAACGTTATTACTTGAACCAAAAACATTGGTATACGGACCTGAAACAGTATTTCCTTGCCCCATTACATTAGTGGCATAATCACCCTGAATGTTATTACCATTTCCTACTGCAACATTTTGGCTGCCCTGTATATTGTTTTGATTACCAATTGCTGTGTTATGTATACCATCAGCCGTATTATTCAGCCCCATCGCAACAGAAACGTCATTTGTAGCGTTATTACCCACTCCAATCGCCACAGAATTATTTCCAGCAGTACTGCTGTTTAGTCCCATGACAACATTACCAACCCCATTAGTTCGAACACTGGTACCGATTGCTACGGTGTTGTAAGTATATTGATTAACTACATTATGATCAGCGACAGCATTTAAACCAATTGCAACCGCACCTGATTTTAGCGCTTGAGAGCCCGTCCCGACAGCAATCGCATCATTTCCAGTGGCTTTCGTTCCTACACCAATCGCCAGACTATTAGTCCCTTTTGCCCCATCATTATTATAGTTACCACTTTGCGTACCACCGTCATTAATACTGACATAATGGGTTTCAACGGCTTTCAGTTGTGCAAGATTGACTACGTCTGTGTCTGCGGTACCTGCGGCAACATTGGTAATTTGACGTGTATTGCCTGCACTTCCCACACTGACTGCACCCAATGTCGATTGAGTTGCATTAATCGCTGATGACTGTGCTTGATTTGCACCAGTAGGAATATAACCTGCAACACCAGCGGCTGTATTGGCAACGGAACTGCTGCCTAGTGCCACACCACTCTCGACCTCAGCGACACTCCCTGCACCGATCGCAGTTGAACCTTGAGCAGAGGCTTTCGCTCTAGAACCCATTGCAGTGGCATAAGCTTTCCCAATCGTATCTGGGTCTGTACCTGCTGATGGTTGACTAAACGAATCTGTACCAGCAAGCGCACTATAGCCATAAGCTGTACTTTCCAACCCAACCGCTAAAGAGCCATTGCCCATTGCTGTGGCTAACTTATTAGCATAAGTTCCCTGTCCTAAAGCAGTACCATCTGTATAAGCAATCGAATTCCCACCCAATGCCATACTGTTAAATGCAGTTGCTATAGCGTCATGACCCAAAGCCATACTTTGATAACCTGCTTGCGCATTATTGCCAATTGCGACACCTTGATAACCATGAACATCGGCATTATTACCAATCGCAACACCTGAAGCACCTGAGCTACTCGAATCTGGACCAATCGCAACAGAGCCATCAACACCAGCACCATCATTATTGTAGTTTCCGCTCTGTACACCACCATCATTAACACTGACATAATTATCAGCAGCGAATGTCACACCTGACATGGTGGAAGCGACGATCACCGCACTTGCAACAATTGCTTTCCCAGAAGAGCGTTTGCCACGAACCTTTGAAGTTTCAGAAATTGCACACCATGTACCTAAAGATTCGTTCCAAACAACTTTATATGTCTTATTCATTGACA
Source organism: Acinetobacter bereziniae LMG 1003 = CIP 70.12 (assembly GCF_000368925.1). Taxonomy (GTDB): domain Bacteria; phylum Pseudomonadota; class Gammaproteobacteria; order Pseudomonadales; family Moraxellaceae; genus Acinetobacter; species Acinetobacter bereziniae. The sequence goes on from NZ_KB849755.1 coordinate 1,351,608, forward strand.
ATTACCGTAAGTTTTTAGAATAGTTCTGAGTAATAGTTAACATTATTTATTGGCATTGCAATGCTTTTACTAACGTATGCGAAAAAATCAGCAATACCTGAAAATGATTGATTTTTTGGAATGAATATTTGACTTTTTGGTATACTTTTTAACGTAAAAAAACCGACTTTTGTTTGATCAGTAATGATTTTCCATTTTTCAAAGCTTCTTTGAGAATCATCAACTTTTTAATATTTTGATTTGATAATTATCGTCATTTATCATCGATTATATTTTAGATGTAATACATTTATTATTTTGTGATTCATTGAGCAAGTTTATAATTTTTGCCACAAAAATAAATTTAAAAAAATCACACTTTCATTAAAATAATGTGATTAAAATCATTATTTTGTTTTATACTTACTTTCTAAATTTATCTTTATTTTTAGTTGAAAATTAATCAAATTCATTCATTTTTCAAATCATCCATATCGACAAAGATGAATACCTTGCCGCGCTACATTCTGATAACATAGCGCTATTTTTAAAATCCGATTTTATTGAGAGTTTGAATGTCTACGCTTACCACGTTAAAAGAGCTTCTTGCCCAACGTATTCTCATAATTGATGGTGCGATGGGAACCATGATCCAACGCCATAAACTGGAAGAAGCAGATTATCGAGGTGAGCGTTTTGCAGATTGGGCATCTGATCTCAAAGGCAATAACGATCTTTTGGTGCTGACACAGCCTGACATTATCCAAGGGATTCATGAAGCATACTTGGACGCTGGTGCAGACATTATTGAAACTAACAGCTTTAATGGTACACGTGTTTCCATGTCTGACTATCATATGGAAGACTTGGTTCCAGAGATCAACCGTGAAGCTGCGCGTATTGCCAAACAAGCATGTTTAAAATACTCAACACCTGATAAACCACGTTTTGTCGCAGGTGTATTGGGTCCTACATCACGTACCTGCTCTATCTCGCCCAATGTGAATGATCCTGCTTTTCGTAACATTACCTTTGATGAGCTTAAAGACAATTATATCGAAGCTACACATGCGCTTATTGAGGGCGGTGCAGATATTATTCTGATCGAAACTGTATTTGATACCTTGAACTGTAAGGCTGCAATTTTTGCAGTAAAAGAGGTATTTAAACAACTTGGTCATGAACTGCCATTGATGATTTCAGGAACCATCACAGATGCTTCAGGTCGTACACTGACAGGACAAACAGCAGAAGCTTTTTGGAACTCTGTGCGCCACGGCGACTTATTGTCAATTGGCTTTAACTGTGCTTTGGGTGCAGATGCCATGCGTCCACATGTCAAAACTGTTTCAGATGTTGCAGATGTTTTTGTCTCAGCGCATCCCAATGCAGGTTTACCCAATGCTTTCGGTGGTTATGATGAAACGCCAGAACAAACTGCTGCATTTTTAAAAGAGTTTGCTGAAAGTGGTTTGATTAATATTACTGGCGGCTGTTGTGGTACCACACCAGATCATATTCGTGCGATTTATCATGCCGTAAAAGACATCAAACCTCGTCAAGTTCCTGAAACCAAACCTGCTTGTCGTTTAAGTGGTTTAGAGCCATTCAACATTTACGATGACTCCTTATTTGTCAATGTCGGTGAACGTACCAACGTCACAGGTTCTAAAAAATTCTTACGTTTAATTCGTGAAGAAAACTTTGCAGAGGCACTCGACGTTGCTTTACAGCAAGTGGTTGCAGGTGCTCAAATCATTGACATTAATATGGATGAAGGAATGTTGGATTCGGAAAATGCAATGGTGCATTTTTTAAATCTGGTTGCATCCGAGCCTGAAATATCCAAAGTTCCAATCATGATTGACTCATCAAAATGGGAAATCATTGAAGCAGGATTAAAATGTGTTCAAGGTAAGCCTGTTGTAAACTCGATTTCTTTAAAAGAAGGTTATGACGAGTTTGTGCATAAAGCACGCCTATGTCGTCAATATGGTGCTGCGATTATTGTCATGGCATTTGACGAAACAGGTCAGGCGGATACAGCTGCACGTAAGCGTGAAATCTGTAAACGTTCTTATGATGTATTGGTCAATGAAGTCGGCTTTCCTGCTGAAGACATTATTTTTGACCCGAACGTATTTGCTGTAGCAACAGGGATTGAAGAACACAATAACTACGCTGTGGACTTTATTGAAGCCACTGGTTGGATTAAACAAAACTTGCCTCATGCCATGATTTCTGGCGGTGTTTCAAACGTTTCATTCTCGTTCCGTGGCAATGAACCTGTGCGAGAAGCCATTCACTCTGTATTCTTATATCATGCTATTCAACAAGGCATGACCATGGGAATTGTAAATGCCGGTCAAATGGCAATTTATGATGATATTCCAAAAGAATTAAAAGATGCGGTTGAAGATGTGATTCTCAACCAAAATCAGGGAGCAAGTGGTCAAGATGCAACTGAGAAACTGCTCGAAGTTGCAGAACAATACCGTGGTCAAAGTGCTGCTCAAAAACAAGTTGAAAATCTTGAGTGGCGTAATGAAACTGTTGAAAAACGCCTTGAATATGCCCTTGTTAAAGGCATCACCACTTTTATTGATGAAGATACCGAAGAAGCTCGTTTAAAATCCAAACGCCCATTGGACGTGATCGAAGGTCCATTGATGGACGGTATGAACGTTGTTGGAGATTTATTTGGTTCAGGTAAGATGTTCTTACCGCAAGTTGTAAAATCTGCACGTGTCATGAAACAAGCTGTTGCATGGCTAAACCCGTACATTGAAGCTGAAAAAACGGGAAGCCAATCTAAAGGTAAAGTGTTGATGGCAACAGTAAAAGGTGATGTTCATGATATTGGTAAAAATATTGTGGGCGTGGTGCTTGGCTGTAATGGTTATGACATTGTTGACCTTGGTGTCATGGTTCCTTGTGAAAAAATTCTACAAACCGCGATTGATGAAAAAGTTGATATTATCGGCTTATCTGGCTTAATTACCCCTTCTTTAGATGAAATGGTATTTGTCGCTAAAGAAATGCAACGTAAGGGATTTAAGATTCCATTGCTGATTGGTGGTGCAACAACATCGAAAGCACATACTGCGGTAAAAATTGATCCACAATATTCAAATGATGCAGTGATTTATGTTGCCGACGCCTCTCGTGCAGTTGGTGTTGCGACAACATTATTATCTAAAGAAATGAAGCCGGCATTTGTCGCAGAACATCGTGCTGAATATGAAAAAGTACGCGAGCGTATTGCCAACAAACAGCCCAAAGCTGCCAAGTTGTCTTATGCTGAATCGATTGAGAATGGGTTAAAAATTGATTTTGCGGCTCATCCACCAGTAAAACCAAACTTTATCGGTCTACAAACCATCACTAACTACCCGCTTGAAAAATTAGTCGATTACTTTGACTGGACGCCTTTCTTTATTTCATGGAGCTTGGCAGGCAAATTCCCGAAAATTTTACAAGATGAAGTGGTCGGTGAAGCTGCGACTGATTTGTATAATCAAGCTCAAGCGATGCTCAAAGACATTATTGAAAATAAACGCTTTGATGCGCGTGCTGTATTTGGAATTTATCCTGCCAATCGTTCAGCGGCGGACTCAGTTGAAGTCTATGATGAGTCTGGTGCAAATACCACCCATACTTTCCATCATATCCGTCAACAGTCTGACAAAGTGACCGGGAAACCTAATTTATCGTTGGCGGATTTTGTGGCAACCAAAGCACAAGCTGAAGACTACTTGGGTGGTTTCACCGTTTCAATTTTTGGCGCAGAAGAAATGGCACATGAGTACAAAGCCAAAGGGGATGATTACTCTGCCATTCTTGCTCAGTCCTTAGGTGACCGTTTTGCTGAAGCATTTGCTGAACATTTGCATGAACGTATTCGTAAAGAGTTCTGGGGCTATCAAGCTGATGAACAACTCTCAAATGAAGAATTGATTAAAGAAAAGTATGTCGGTATTCGTCCTGCACCAGGCTACCCTGCTTGTCCTGAGCATTCTGAAAAAGCATCTTTGTTTGATTGGTTAGGTACCACAAATAAGATTGGTACCCAATTGACCAGCAGTTTTGCGATGTGGCCACCTTCAAGTGTGAGTGGTTTCTATTATGCAAACCCACAGTCTGAATACTTTAATGTCGGTAAAATTGCATTAGATCAGCTTGAGGATTATGCAAAGCGTAAGAACTGGACTTTGGATGAAGCGAAACGTTGGTTAGCTCCGAATTTGGATGATTCAGTTTCTTAGGTTTATTTAAATCTCCCCTAACCCCTCTTTGAAAAAGAGGGGGATTGTATATAAATTAGGCGAATTAATATTCTTCTCTCTTTTAAAAAATAGATTTATAATCCTTGATATAATATTATAATTAAGTTTTAAGTATTTGAATTTTATAATGATAAAAAAATTTAGAAATAATTTAAATAACTAGATTCATTTCTACGATAAATTTACTCCTAATACCGTAACTGTTAGATTTTATAGCCATCATTTTTTCATGTATGATCATTTTATTGCGCCTGTAGAGATAAAACATGTTTGAGATCATTGATGATTTAAAAGCTAAATTGGATCAACATCGACCTCTTTCTCCTACGATTGTTAAAAATCTACACGAAGACCTCGTTTTACGTTGGACTTATCACTCCAATGCCATTGAGGGTAATACCTTAACTTTGTTAGAAACAAAGGTTGTACTTGAGGGAATTACGATCGGTGGTAAAGCATTAAGGGAGCATTTTGAAGCAATCAATCATCGTAATGCGATTTTGTATGTTGAAGATATTATCAAAAGCCAAGAACCCTTTTTAGAATGGCAAATTCGTAATATTCATCAACTCATTTTGAAAAATATTGATGATGAAAATGCTGGGCAATATCGCCAACAAAATGTATTAATCTCAGGGGCTACGGCGCTTCCACCAGACCATACATTGCTCAATGATAAAATGACTCAGCTTATTGATTGGTATAATCGTGATAGTCAAAAATTGCATCCTATTGAACGAGCAGCCAAAGTCCATGCAGATTTTGTAGCGATCCATCCTTTTGTTGATGGAAATGGACGTACATCTCGATTATTGATGAATCTTGAATTGCTTAAATCTGGTTATCCACCAAGTGTAATTACTGTAGAAAATCGATTAGCTTATTATGAAGCTTTAGACCAATGGATGGCGAATGATCACACTGAACCATTTATTCATTTGGTTGCTAATGCCGTATTGGATGGATTTAAACCTTATCAGATGATCTTAGGAATTTAAACAATAAATCCTATTTTCAATAATACGTAGGATAGATTACTGAAAGGAAATTGTAGATCCAGCATTATCTTGAAATTCGCAATATTATTCTATTTAAATAAGCAATTACGCTACTTTTCTAGCAACATAGTACAATAAAAATTTAATAGAAAAAACAATAACGTGATTTTTATTCTATGCTTTTAATTACCAAATAGTTAAATTAAAATTAATATAAAATTTAAATCAGATAAATAAAATGGAAAGGTCATGGCAGGTGGTTCACAGATAATTATCAATAAAGAGCTGAAAATCTGCATTTTTATAATATTAATTGCGATTATTATCATCATCTTTCTAGAAACTAAGGCAAGAATAACCATGCAAAAAGAACCGACTTTAAGTTTTTCGACTCTAGCTCATCAAGACATAGACCCTGAAATTCAAATCAATATAAGACTCATCAATAACATCAAAGAAAAGGGATCAAGTAAAAATAAATTGATTACACTGTTAAAAGATGGTGTTTTTTATCCCTTAAACAACACAAAAGACTTTCCAATGTATGAATTATTTATTAAACGAAATCATCAATTTGCCTATATTGCTAGTGAAAATATCTATTTCAGCGAGGATAATTCATCGATCAGAGCCAATAGTGACCGAAAAGGAATTATTTTTATCAATCCTACTATAGCTGATGACTCGATTACTCTTGAATATCATCAATATTATGAAGAAAAGCAGACTCAATATTCAAAACGTTTGAAACTATCTGATTCATATAAATATAACAGTCGAATGTTCAATCAACAAACGACACTAGATGATTTTGATCAGGTCAATATCTTAAAATAACTCAAGTCAATATCTTAAAAAAACCAAAGGCATTTAAATCAAATGCCCCCCAATTTTCCACAGCGATTACTTTCTAAAATTAGACAACAAAGTATTGGTAATCGACTTATTGTTCTCAACAACTCTCGTCTTTTTGGCCTTGGCGGAGTGGTCTTCTACCCGTTCGATTTTAGCGGCTTTCAACTTACCGTTATTTTCAACCACAATAAATTTAACTCGCTCGTTACGCTTTGGTTCTCCCTCAGCAAGCGGAAAATCAGAAATATGGAAGAAAATGTCCTGCTCAAGCCCACCAATAAATCCAAAGCCTCTTTCAGCATCGTATTGTTTAATTTTTCCTTGTTGGAATTCAGGCTTCATACATATTCCTCATCGCAGTACACAATCTGTGTATTATACCCTGATCTTGATCAATAGATAAAATACAGGCTATCTATCGACTAAACATAAAGAATATCCATAAAAAAGCCCGCTTTTCAGCAGGCTTTCAATAACACTTAAAATTTAATGGACATGCCCTGCGCCCACATTACCTTTCGGTTTAGGGCATAACCAAATAATTAACCCTGCAAAGATAAATACCATCGCAAAAATCAAAAACACATGATTGACTGAAAGTGTTAAAGCTTCCTTATCCACCAAGTTAGAAATCGTCCCCAAAGCCATTTCTGGGCTAAAACCACTATTGACCAAATTACGCTGGGTTTCTTCGACATGCATGGTTGAAACGATTTCGCTCCGTGCCAACTTGGTATGATCATCCCAAATCGTCACAGCCAGAGATGCACCTATCGCCCCTGCCATTGTTCGCATAAAGTTCATTAAACCCGCAGCAGAAGCTACTTCATCTGGGCGAACCACGCCCAAAGCAATACTGGACAAAGGAATAAAGAAGAATGGCACCGCAAAACCTTGAATAATCTGTGGCCAAGCCAATACCATAAAATCTGCATCAGTGGTCCAAAATGAACGCATCAAGGTCACGCCACCCAAAATCATCAAACCAAAACTCGACAATGCTCTTGGATCATATTTGGTTGCCATTTTCGCCACAATCGGTGACATCATCAAACTACCAAAGCCCATCGTTGCAGTGAGATAACCTGCCCAAGAAGCGGTATAGCCCAAGTTGATCTGTAACCATTGTGGAATCAATACAATACTGCCAAAGAATGCTGCAAAGGCGAAAGCCAGCGATATTGTAGCAATGGTAAAACCACGGTATCGGAAAATCTGTATGTTGACGATGGGATGTTTTTCATAATATTCCCAAATGAAAAAGGCAATAAATCCAACCACCAAAATCACAGCCAAAATACAAATAAAGGTATTATTGAACCAGTCCCGTTCATGCCCTAAATCTAGCATGAGCTGCAATGCACCAATCCAGATAATCAGCAAAGTTAAGCCAATGGTATCAATAGGTAATTTTGCAATCGGGGTTTCTGCTGTTTTCATCAAACGCATGACACCCAAAGCACAGATTACACCTACAGGAATATTGATAAAGAAAATCCAATGCCAAGACCAATTATCACTGATCGTTCCACCCAGAATTGGACCTAAAATTGGACCAACCACTGTGGTCATTGCCCACATACCCATTGCTTGCGAATGCTTTTCAGGCGGAAAAATACGCATGAGCAGCGTTTGGCTCAATGGCATGATTGGACCACCAAATAAGCCTTGCCCAATACGACAGATCACCAGCATTGCCAAACTATTGGATAAACCACACAGAATGGAAAATGTGGTGAAACCGATCAAACTGATGGTAAATACCCGAACAGCACCAAAGCGCCCAGCCAACCAGCCTGTTAAAGGTACACAGATGGCTTCAGCAACAGCATAAGAAGTGATGACCCAAGTTCCCTGTGAACTTGAAACCGCTAAACTTCCCGTAATATGTGGTACAGAAACATTGGCAATGGTCATGTCCAACACGACCATAAAATTGGCAAGTGCTAAAAAGAATGCAGCGAGGAGTAAACGTCCGCCTTTCAGCTCATTTTGAAATGTTGCTGTATTCATAAGCGATTACTTCGCTGATGAGGTATCGACCTCAGCATTCATGGACAACCCCACACGTAATGGGTGTTCAGCCAATTCTTTAGGATCAAGTTTGATACGTACTGGTAAACGCTGCACCACCTTAATCCAGTTACCTGTCGCATTTTGTGCAGGAATCAAAGCAAATGCAGAACCTGTGCCTCCAGAAAAGCCAATCACTGTGCCATGATATTCAACATCCTTACCATATAGATCAGAGGTTAAAGTTGCCTTTTGACCGACTTTGACATTCTTTAACTGGCTTTCTTTAAAGTTTGCATCGACATACAGATCAGCTATTGGCACGATTTTCATTAAACTTGCACCAGGCGCCACACGTTGCCCAATTTGAATGCTACGACGGGCAACAATTCCGTCTAGCGGTGCTTTAATTTCAGTCCGTTGTAAATCTAAAAGCGCTTGATCAAGTTTTGCTTGAGCTACCAATACATCAGGTGTTGAACTTTGTGAGGTACCACGAATTAATGCTTCATTGGCATCTAAGTTACTTTGCGCTGCTTTTCGTTTTGATTCAGTTTGGGCAAGCGCCGCTTTTGCGACATCAACACTAGCTTTAGCATTATTTAAAGCACTTTGTGCTTTGCTAAATTCTTCCTTCGATATTGCACCTGTTGCACTTAATTGCTGACGGCGAGCAAATTCTTGTTGCGCTTGCTGATATGCGACTTCGGCTTGTGCTACTTGTGCTTTAGCACTATTAATATCGTCTGTACTTACCAAAATTTGCGAGGACAATGAACTGCTATTTGCAGAACTTTGTGTATATTGGCGCTTTGCCTTAGTTAAGGCTGCTTCGGCTTCGGCAACCGCAATTTTAGCATCACGATTATCAATAATTGCCAATACATCGCCTTTTTTCACTTGCTGCGTATCACTCACTAAAACTTCAGCCACCTGACCACTGACCATTGAAGTAATTTCAGCAGTTTCAGCACCAACATAGGCATTGTCTGTTTCCACAGTATTGCTAAACACTAAAGCCCAAATTGCATATAGAATTGCTGCTGCGACAACAATAATGGCAAAAATCTTCAGCATTTTTTTACGTTTTTGTTTGGCTTCCAAATCCGCTTGCGCTTCATTTTCATCGTTTGGAGAGGCATTCGTCGTTTGCGCTTCAGTCATCGCATATTCCTAGCTTACTTGGACTTGTCAAAACATCAGTGCATTTTAAGGATATAAACTGAACATCAGCTTAATCACTTTTTTGGGAGTTCTGCGTGATGGTTGAATAAGTCAACTTCTTAAAATTGTGGTGCTCAATTTTACAGGCAAAAATCATATTATGAGAATAAAAATATTACTCTAAAGTTTATCTTTATAAAATAGATCAATCTTAGGGTCTATTGATATTTCATAAATGGCTTGCGTTGTAGGTTAAAATTGAGCAGGCAAGGCATGAAATAAAGAGAATAGCGATACTATTTTCGAATTTCATAACGCAGGCTGAGATAATTTTAGCCACAACCCTTCGGGACTATTGTGTTTTTTGCCGCTACGTCGTTACGAACTACTTATTTAGAATGACTAAATTTCGTACTCCGCGCCTAGTATCGACTAAAAAACGCACACAGTCGCAAGCATAGACGAACTGTCAATAGACCCTGTGCTATTCATATTTTTTTAAAACCAAATAAGCCATCAAAATATGCTTTCCGATGGCTTATATTGACATAAACAATACAAAAGTGTACTGCCTAGTACACTTTGTCAGCGTGATCAATAGGCATACGATGCGATTGCAGTTGCGATCGCCTTACCTTCATTGTTGACCATGGTCATACGCATCGTACAACCCTTACGTCCCATTCTTAAGGTTTCAGCTTTTGCGATAAAATATTCACCACGACCAGGCGCGAGATAATCGACACGCATATCCACAGTTGCAAGTCGAGAAACTTTTTTGAGCGTATCTGGAAGCTGGTCTGGTTCGGCTCGTTTATACAACTCACCCATTGCAACAATCCCGCCAATACTGTCTAACAGTGTCGCAGCAACACCGCCATGCAGGATTTGAAATGCAACATTGCCAATCAGATAAGGCTTCATTTCGATATACCCTTCAATTTCATCATTTACCACACGCATTTGCATGTTGTTATGCGAAAAATAAGGTGAACCATTAAACGCTTTGGTCAACTGGTTAAGGACGACATTTAGATCTGCTTTTGCACCTAAATGTAAGTTACCAGTCCACTTCTTTTGTGATTCGCTCTGCGCAGAATCAGTTTTAGGAGAATCACTCATCATCATTTCGAAACCAATAATGAGAAAAAACTTCAGCTTTTTCCCAAAAAAAATATGAAAGGGCTACAATATGTGCCTAGTTTAATACTGAACATCGAGATTGTTATGACTTATACGTTCAATCGTCCTGCTTTCCCAGCCACTCGTATGCGCCGTATCCGTAAAAACGACAAACTTCGAGCGATGGTGAGAGAAACACAACTTACGGCAGACCATCTCATTTACCCAGTATTTGTACTTCCAGGGCAAAACCAGTCCCAAGATGTACCCAGTATGCCAAATGTTCAGCGCTTATCGGCAGATTTATTGCTAAAAAAAGCTGAAACACTATTAGAACTTGGCGTATCAAAACTTGCCCTATTTCCAGTTACACCACAAGAAGACAAAAGTTTAACAGCTGAAGCGGCATGGCATGAAGACGGATTAGTTCAAAATACTTTACGTCTTTTGAAAAAAGAACTTCCGGAAATGGTACTGATTACTGATGGTGCATTAGATCCATATACCACGCATGGTCAGGATGGCATTATTGATGATACTGGTTATGTGTTGAATGATGAAACTGTGCAATGTCTCATTAAACAAGCTTTAAGTCATGCTGAGGCAGGTGCTGATGTCATTGCACCAAGCGACATGATGGATGGACGGATTGGAGCTATCCGCCAAGCTTTAGAAAGTAATAATTTTATCTATACCAATATCATGGCGTATTCTGCAAAGTATGCTTCAAGTTTCTATGGTCCATTTCGTGATGCAGTAGGTTCATCATCCAACCTCAAAGGTGGTAATAAATACAATTACCAAATGGATGTCGGCAATCGTGCAGAAGCATTGCATGAAATTGCGCTCGATATTCAAGAAGGTGCTGATATGGTGATCGTTAAACCTGGTATGCCATATTTGGATGTAGTCCGTGAAGTCAAAGATACGTTCGGTGTGCCAACCTTCGTTTATCAAGTCAGTGGTGAATATGCCATGCTTGCTGCTGCGATTCAAAATGGTTGGTTATCTGAGAGTGTGATTATGGAGTCGTTGATGTGCTTCCGTCGTGCTGGTGCAGATGGTATCTGGACCTATTATGCGGAAGATGCAGCACGTCAATTAAAACAGATGAAGTAAATTCTCACGCTGCTATAGATGATACCTATGGATGTCATCCCCTATTGTCTTCAATAGGACTACATTTTAAATGTAAATTTTTTTGCGATGGATGGACTCACGTATGGGTCGCAAAAAAATGTTTAACAATGAAGCGCAATGCGCTTTGAATTGGTTTGATCTACTGTTGTTAACACAGTAGATCAAACCAAAAGTTAATCGAGTGATCAAAATCATTTTACGATGATGCCATCGTACAGAAATATAGGTTGAACTCTCGTTCATTCAAATTTATTTACTTTTACAGAATACACCATGCATATTGCCATTATCGGTGCTGGAGTAAGTGGCTTACTCAGTGCACTTGAACTTATTGAACAAGGCTGTAAAGTCACCCTATTCGATCAACAACATGCTGGACAAGCCGCTTCTTGGGCAGGCGGTGGTATTCTGTCTCCGATGTACCCTTGGCGCTATCCACAAGAAGTCAACCATTTGGCTCAATATGGCAAGCAACTTTACCAAGATTGGAATCGAAAACTATTCCCTAAAACAGGTATAGACTTTGAAATTCATGAAACTGGCATGTTGATCTTCGACGAAGCAGATTTTGAGATTGGACTCAATTATAAAGACCAATACCAAGAACCCATGCAACATTGTGAATATTTATCCAGAGAAAAACTTAAACAAGTTAATCCACAAATTTCTGAACAATTTCAACATGCGATCTACTTTCCACAGTTAGCCAATGTACGCAACCCTCGACTACTCAAATCACTGATCAGCTATCTAAAACAACATCCTTTGGTTGATATCCGTGAAAACACATGGATTGAGAAATTTAATATTCAAAATCAACAGATTCAATCTGTTCAAACTGCAAATGGGCAAAACTTTTCAGCTGATCATTTTGTGATTGCAACAGGTGCTTGGTCTAATTGTTGGAGTGAACAGTTGCAGTTAACGATTCCTGTTAATCCTGTTCAAGGTCAGATGATGTTGTTTAAAACTCCTGAAAACTGGCTTCCAACCATGTGCATGAACAATGTCATGTATCTGATTCCACGTACAGATGGACATATCGTATGCGGTTCGAGTATGAATCATATTGGCTTTGATCATCGCCCTAGTATCTCTGTACAACAAAGCATTTATAAAGCGTGTATTGAAATGGTGCCTGAATTGGTCAATTTTCCAATTGTGAAGCAATGGGCTGGCTTGCGCCCAAGCTCGCCAACAGGCATTCCTTATATTGGAAAAATGCCAGAGCTCAATAATTTATGGGCGAACTTTGGACATTATCGTAATGGCTTATGTATGGGACCAGCCTCAGCTCAACTGCTTAGACAATTGATTTTAAAACAGGAAACGTTTGTAGATGCCAACGCCTATTCAACCGAACGGTTGAAGCAAAATATTGTATCAAGAGTCGTCTCTTAATTTTGCAGAAAATATTTTCTGATTGTGAAGAGAAAGATCCGTGATATCTTTCTCTCATCTGAAGAGATCATTTACCAATAATTTTCAACAGCAATATTGCCTTCACCACGGCGGTTCATGGTTAAACCACGGGCTTTAAGCGCCGCTTTGGTATCATCGACCATCTGTGGATTACCGCACAACATGACATGTGTGGTTTCGACATTAAAGTGTAAATCAGCAGCTTTTTCCAACTCACCATTTTCAATCAATATCGGTAAGCGATCATGCAAGGCTGCGTGTGGGTCTCGTGTAATAATAGGAATAAATTTAAACCCTGTATGCCCTTCACCAAATTGCTCTGCGATCTCTTGGATACGATCCACATAGGCCAATTCAGATGCGGTTCTTACGCTATATACCAAATTGATTTTTTTGTATTTTGACCATGTTTCAAAGTCTTGTAACATCGAAATAAATGGCGCCAATCCCGTACCTGTTGCCAGTAACCACAAGTCTTGCGGAAGTGGTAATTGATAACGTGCCAAAGTTAAGAATCCGTATGGAATCTTTTCCAAATACAGTTCATCACCCACTTTAAGATGTTGTAAATTTGATGTGAATGCACCATCGGGGACAACAATTGAAAAAAATTCCAGTGTTTCATCAAAAGGCGAGGAAACCACGGAATATGCCCTTACCACCAAATCATCACCGACTTTTAAACCGATTCGAGCGAATTGCCCTGCGGTGAATTTAAAATGAGCAGGTCGAGTCATGGTGAAACTAAAAAGCGTATTCGTCCAACGATGAACAGATAAGACCTTTTCTATGCTAAATTTTTCAATTGACATAATTTCTTCGTGGCATGAAACATAGTGCTCATGGTAGCATGCCTATATAATGTATGAATATTAAAATGTTAAGGCTCTACTTATGCGAATGACTTTACGCCAACTGGCTGTGTTTGTTGCTGTCGCTCAGGAAGGTACCGTAACCAAAGCAAGTGATGCAGTTCGGTTAACTCAAAGTGCAGCAAGTATGGCTTTGGCAGACTTAGAGGATGGTTTGGGTGCTCCTCTGTTTGACCGTTTAGGGAAACGACTACAATTAAATGATTTAGGACGATTTCTATTGCCACAAGCTTTAGAAATCTTAGGTCGCTGTGAAGCTTTTGAACAAGCCGCCAAAGGTGAATTGCAAAGTATTGACTTACGTATTGGTGCCACACTGACCATTAGTGATTACTTAATGCCTGATTTAATGGCGGATTTCCTACAAATTCAACCCCAAGCTCATTTACAGCTTCAAGTCGGTAATACACGCCAGATGATCGAAGCAGTTAATCAGTTTCAACTTGATTTGGCTTTAATCGAAGGCTCTTGTTTCTTACCTCAATTGCAATGTATACATTGGCGTGATGATGAGCTTGCCGTGTGCTGTTCACCTAGTCACCCTCTTGCCAACTTACATCGTGAACTCAGACAATCTGATTTCCAACATGTAGAATGGATTTTACGTGAGGAAGGCTCTGGAACACGTGAAGTATTTGATAATGCGATTCTTAAAGACCTTCAAGATGCCAATATCCGCTTAACATTGGGTCATAACGAAGCCATCTTAAAAATAGTCGCTGGTGGCTTAGGTATGTCGTGTATCTCTAAATTGGCTATTCAACCCTTACTGGATAAGGGACAATTGGTGATTCTAAATACTCCTTTCTGGCAACTGGCTCGTCCATTGTTTATGTTAGTACACCGTCAGAAATACCAAGGTCCTGGCTTAAGAGCCTTCATGAAGTTTTGTGAAAGTAAATAAATTTAAAGCTCCACTTGGAGCTTTTCTTTTTGCTTTTTGAATGGGTTAATGCCTAAATTGGCGTTCACATGGTTGACCATCATGATCACCGTCCATTTGAGTATTTGGACAATTCCGAATAAAAAACAATGCTTCTTCGTAGGAATTCATCTGACTGCAATGGGTTCTTCCATCACAACGATATGGTGATGTATTTGTGGAAGCCACTGCAGGAGTATTTGCAGTCATGGCTACAGCAGGCGCATTTTGTACACGCAATACCTCATTTTTTCCATTTAAAGCATTTTCAGATTTTTCACTAAATTTTACAGGTTTTACATAACCTACTTCTTTTCGCTGTTGCGCTACAATTTGTTTCTGTTGTTGTTCAAACAATTCAAATTTTGCCAGTTGATCTTTTTGATAACTTTGATATTGGGTCCAAGCCGCAAAACTAAAATAAACCAATCCAAAAACCATCACCAAAATTACAAAAGAAATAAAACCGAATTTACGACTATCCGTTTGACTTGCCCTTAAAATATTTCTTTGTTTATCGATATCCACCTTTTTACTTTTAAGATCATTGCTCATCGCCACATCTAAACGGATCATTTGATGTGCTTTAAACGTACCTTTATCATTGATCACAACGTATTTGATGGTTTCACCCTTTTTAGGCTGTCCCCCTTCTTTTGGAAAATCGGCAATATAAAACGCCACGGTTTGTGCAGAGTGGTGATCTAATAAAAGCCCATATCCTTTATCATCGTGATACTCAATGATTTGCCCCAAATAAAACATAGCATTTCTCTTATAAATACTTATGAATCACAATATATTTTACTCATTTCAGAGACTTAGCGCGAGTATGCCTCGCGTTTCTGCTGTTTGATTGCATCTTTTTGTTGCTGTTGATATTGTTGTAACTTCATTACACTTTCAATTTTGTACTGCTTATAACGATCCATGGCATACATAACACAATTTACACCGATAAATAAAATAATGCCAATAATGACTATCCAAGGATTCAACCGTATAGCTGGTTCAGAAGCTGTTTTCTTCTTCGGCTGCTTACGTTTAGAATAAAAGAATTGAATTTTAATATTTTGAAAAAATTGCTGTAACACATTCAAATGCATATTTTTTTCAAGAATTCTATGTTCAACTGGATGCGTTAAAACTACAGTTTGCGTCTGAAGATCAACAACAGCTTCATGCTTGCTATCTCCCAAGTGCTGTTGCTTTTCATGGACAATCGCTCTTTCCTCACTCTCACTTTCGCATTGCAGGCTTATATTTTTTTGAGCAGCACGATTGTCCATTTGAATTCGGGCTAAAGATGGTTCAGTTTTCGAGATTTGAACAGTATCGAATAGTGCTATTGCAGAAATTGCTTCTGCTGTATCTTTGCCTGCATTAGCAAGGTTTGGATCTGTCAATAATGATTTGTCTTCGACTTGATACGATAGTGTTGGCGCGTAATCTTGTAGTTGTTTGTCTTGACTGGGCTGTTCTTGAGTCTTATTTTCTGGACTACATATGTCTTGTACAACAACATCCAGTTTTATGTCTTCACTCATTTGCATCGTTTGGGCTTGCAACGCAGGTCTTGTCAATGATTGAACATTGTCTGGTAATTGCTCATCCTCAATCACTCTTCTTTTCTTATGTGCCTTTCGTGCTTTTCTTACATTCTCATAGACATTTTCTTCATATAAATGCTGAATGGGTAAAGATCGGTTTGGGTCAGTGACATAGTTTTTATGATCTAGACGTACGATAAATTTAGCTAAAACTTCTCCATTTTGTTCCAGCACAACACACTTAATCCGCTCTCCAAGTTGTGGGAGAACAGTTTGGTTTGAAAAATCTTCTAATTTAAAAACAACTTGTTGATGATCGTTTTTTAATTCTATTAAGCCCTTAGCAGATTTTTCATCATAAAAAATGACTATCCCCTTACGAAACATTTTTTTCTCATTTATTAGAATAAAAAAAGGAGGCCCCTATCGCCTCCTTTGATCATACTAAATTTTAATCTTTTTGCACACTACCAAAAATTTTATCACCTGCATCACCTAAGCCCGGTACGATGTAGCCATTTTCGTTTAAGCCTTGATCAATAGAGGCAGTAAAAATCGTTACATCAGGATGTGCAGCTTCAACACGTTTAATCCCTTCTGGTGCAGCAACAAGCACCATTACACGGATATCTTTACAACCACTGGCTTTTAATACATCAATTGCAGCAACTAAAGACGAACCTGTTGCCAGCATTGGATCAATAATCATGGCTAAACGATTCTGAACATCTGGAACTAATTTTTTATAATAGGTACGTGCTTCCAAAGTTTCTTCATCACGCTCTAGCCCTAATACTGAAACTTTAGCACTTGGAATGAGGTTCAAGAAGCCATCGAGCATGCCAATACCCGCACGTAAAATCGGCACAACCGTAATTTTTTTACCTGCAATACGATCTACACTTACCTTCCCATTCCAGCCATCAATCTCGTGATCACATACTGGTAAATCTTTAGTCGCTTCATAAGTCAAAAGCATAGTCACTTCTTGAGCAAGCTCACGAAAGTTCTTGGTACTTATATCAGCACGGCGTAATAGACCAAGTTTATGACGGATAAGCGGATGACGGATTTCTTGAATTGACACAGGAGATTACCTAAAAGGATAAAAGTAAATTTCCGCTATTATAATTGTTTTTTATATAAGAGATAAGAAAAGCCCTCAACAAATGAGGGCTTTTTTTGTTAATAACTTACTTTCATCAGATTATTGCAAAATGATATGCAAAGGCGCAACGATTTGAGCACCATGTGCCAAAGCGATAATCGGATCTGGGTAAACACCAAATACCAGTACCAATAAGGCAGCAAGAAGAACCATGATACCGCCTGCTTTTTGCCCCCAATGCTTATCAGCATCAATACGTGGTGTATCCGGTGGTGTCATATACAAAACGATCATGACACGTAAGTAATAGTACAAACCAATACCACTACCAATGATGATCATTGCCGCATAGAACCAGTGTTGTTGAGACACAGTGGTCATCACTAACATGAACTTACCAATGAAACCAGCAGTCAATGGAATCCCTGCTAGAGATAACATCATGACTGTTAAAGTTGCAGTAAGCACAGGGCGACGCCAGAACAAACCACGATAATCCGCAAGTGACTCAGCTTCATCAACATTATTGTATGGACTAGACATCAAGGCAACCACACCGAAAGCACCGATGGTTGTGATGACATAAGTAAATACATATACACCAACAGATGTCAGGCTAAGGAATGAAGCACTCACTAAACCAAGAAGCAGATAACCAAAATGAGCGATTGATGAATACGCTAAAATACGCTTCAAGTTGACTTGACGCACTGCAAGTAAGTTACCTGCAAGGATTGAAAGAACTGCAATAACGACGATAACCGTCTGAATTGATTCAATGCCAATCACGCCTGAAGATAATAAATAACGGACCAACAATCCGATCATTGCAATTTTTGAAACTGTTGCAAGGAACGTCGCAATCGGTGCAGGTGCACCTTGATAAACATCTGGTGTCCATTTATGGAATGGCGCAAGAGAAAGTTTAAATGCCACAGCTGCAATAATCAGCCCCAAACCAATAATGACCATTGGTGTTTCGATCAGTTGGTGATATTGCCCAAGTGCCGATTGGATTGCCATGATCAGTTCTGGATTTTGAGTTTTACTCAATTTCCAGAACAAATCATCAATTTGACCTGCAAAAGACAGAGAACCGACTGCTGAATAGACATAAGCCATTCCCATCAACAACATGGCAGAAGCTGTCGCAGAAAGTACAAGATACTTCACACCTGCTTCGAGCGATTTTCCACGTTGATAGGTATATGCCAATAAGCCATATATAGGAATAGACATCAATTCAAGGCTGATAAAGAACGATGCAAAATGAGAACTTGCAACCATCAACATTGCACCTGAAACTGAAATCAGCATAAGCAGGTACAATTCTTCACGGTTGTCTTTATAAGTTTCAATATATGCATGTGACAATGTGCAGCAAGCCAATGCGGCAATTAAAATCATCACTTGGTAGAACAATGTAAATGGATCAACCATAAACATGTTCATGACCGGTCCTGGGACAAATGCCTTACCAAACAAAGTAAGTAATATATTTGCCAAAGCAAGGTTTAAACCAATCACCGAAACAGTTGCAATCAGATTGTGATTACGTTTAATCGCAATCAGAATCATCACCACTATCGCTGTCAATGCAACAATAAAAACTGGTGCTAAAGGCATGAGATCCGAAAATGACATAGTGAAGTTCATGACTATTGGATCTCCACATTTTGTTGAGATACAACTTGTTGAGCTGTATCGACAATTTCTTGAACTGGAATATAGCTATTTGCTAACCACGCCATACTTGAGTTTGAAATATCAAGGAATGTTTGTGGATGTACACCTAACCAAAGTAAGCCAAGTGCGCAGACCAATAAAATCACAGTTTCACGTGTATTTAAGTCTTTTAACGGGCTTTCATAATGTGGCTTCTGTGCTTCATTCGGTGTACCAAATAATGCTTTATGAATCAGAATTAGACCATAAAGACCAGCAAAGACTAAGCTAATCGCAGCAATAATTGTAAATGTTGGGAACTTGGCAAATGAACCCATAAGGATCAGGAATTCACCGATAAAGTTACCTAGACCTGGGATACCCACAAGTGCTGATACAAAGAACATTAAGAAGAATGGTAGATACTGGAATTGACCACGAATACCACCCATCAAACGTAAATCACGTGTATGTAAGCGCTCATAGACCTGACCACACATAATGAATAATGCAGCAGATGACAAGCCATGTGCCAACATCATGATCATTAAGCCTTGGAATGTCAGGATATTACCTGCATAAAGTGCAAGTAATACGAAGCCCATGTGTGAAATAGAAGTATACGCCAACAAACGTTTCATATCCGTTTGCTGGAAAGCACACCAAGCACCGTAGAAAATACCAATCAAACCGAAAATAATTGCAATATCAGCAAACTGTGCAGATGCTGCTGGGAAGAAAGGCATTACAAAACGAAGTAAACCGTATGCAGCAGTTTTAATCAAAATACCAGCTAAGTCTACAGAACCTGCGGTTGGCGCTTGCGCATGGGCATCCGGTAACCAGCCATGCAATGGGAAGACTGGAAGTTTTACGGCAAAACCAATAAACAAACAGATCATCAATGCATAAGCATAACCAGCTGTACTAGGATTAGCGTCTAATGCATTTGCAACACTCATCAAGTGCGTATAGCCAAACCCGATTCGACCATCCGTGTTATAACCAATGATCACTAGCCCCAATATACCAACAAGCATGATGAGACCCGCGACTTGGGTATAAATAAAGAACTTGGTTGCTGCGTAAACACGTGATTTACCATCTGCACCTTTATGACCCCAAAGTGCGATCAAGAAGTAGATAGGAACCAGCATCATCTCCCAGAAGAAGAAGAATAAGAACATATCAATTGCAAGGAAAACCCCGATTACCCCACCCAATGACCATAAAAGGTTTAAGTGGAAGAAACCAACATTCTTTTGAATTTCGCCCCATGAACAGCCAACAGCAAGTACACCTAGTAATGCTGTTAAACCGACCATAAGAAGCGAAAGACCATCGACCGCTAAGTGAATGTTAATACCCAGTGTTTTAATCCAAGGGACATAGAACTCAGCTGCCCAAGTCGGCGCTTGACCGCCTAAAGCATAATCAAATCCACCTTGTTTCCACAAAATAACGGTTAAGCCCAAAGTAATGAGCATTCCCACTAATGCGATATAACGAGGCAAATGTTTATCAAGTTTATCGACTAACCAACACGCGAAACCTGCAATAAAAGGTACAAGAATCAGTGCGGGTAAAATCCAATTGTTTGTGATTTCCATCTTATTTCCCCACTACCTGAATCACGATCAAGATCATCAGCAATACCACTACACCGAGTGACATACTTGATGCATATTCACGTAATGAACCTGTTTGACGGGTACTTGTAAATTTATTACCACCTTTTACGATTGCAGGTAAGACAAGCCATAAGCCATCAATTGGATCACGACCTAAGATTTTCGCAATAAGCAAATAAGGTTGAACGAATACAAGGTTATATAAAGAATCGAAACCAAATGCATTACGGCAAATATTCGCAAGCCCAGCACCAAATGAAGTTGCTGCAAAGCCTTTAACCGCTTTATAAGCAAATGCAAATAATACAACACCTACTGCTAAACCAGCCAATGCGATACCTACAGCAAGGTGTTCTGCACCATGCATACCTTCTTCAACTGCTTTTGATACTTCAAATGCAGGAATATGAGCAGCATTTAAAACATTCATCACTGGCGCTTTTAAGAAATAAGCCAAACCAGTTGAAAGAACAGCCAAGATACCTAAAGGCGCCCAATATGTCGCACCTTTGATTTCGTGATAATGTGTTTTTTCTTCACCGAAGAATACCACCCAGATTAAACGGAAAGTATAAATCGAAGTCAGGAATGCACCAGCAACACCAACCCAATATAATGAGCCATACAGTGCTACAGATTGACCTTGCGCCCAAACAGCACCCAAGATTGCATCCTTAGAGAAGAAGCCGATCGTAATAAATGGAATTGCAGCAAGTGCACCACCACCTATTGCAAAACAAGCGAATAAGAATTTGTTTTTGTAGAACAAGCCACCCATCTTGAAGATGTTTTGCTCGTGATGGTAAGCCAGAATCACTGCACCTGAAGACAAGAATAATAATGCCTTAAAGAATGCGTGTGAAAGCATATGGAACAGACCAGCTTGGTATGCTTCAGCACCTACAGCCATAAACATATAACCTAACTGACTCATTGTAGAGTAAGCCAAAATACGTTTGATGTCCGTTTGCACCAAGGCAGCAAAACCTGCAACGAGCAATGTCACTGCACCAGTAATCGAAATGAACTGCATTACTTCTGGTGTCATTTCAAACACAGAGAACATACGGCAGCACAAGTAAACACCTGCTGTAACCATTGTTGCAGCATGGATCAATGCAGATACTGGTGTAGGACCAGCCATTGCATCTGCCAACCACGTTTGTAATGGGATTTGTGCAGATTTACCCGCAGCACCCAAGAACAACATCAACGATGTCCAAAGTGCAAGGTTGTGATCAAGGGCTAAAACTTGTGAAGCATTGGCAACGATCGTTCCAATATGCAAAGTACCAAATTGTTGGTAAAGCAAGAACAATGCGATCAGTAAGAATACATCACCCACACGAGTCACTGTAAATGCTTTGATTGCAGCAAAACCGTTTGCAGGATTTTGATAGTAATAACCAATCAACAGGTAAGAACACAGACCTACGCCTTCCCAACCTAAGAATAACAACGCTAAGTTGTCACCCAAAACCAACACCAACATGCTGGCAACGAATAAGTTGAAATATGAGAAGAAACGAGCAAAGTCTTCTTCACCACGCATATACCAAGTTGCAAAGATATGGATCAAGAAACCCACACCAGTGATCATGCCCATCATCAATAATGATAAGCCATCAAGATGCAAACTTACGCCTGGCGCAAAACCACCCACATTAAACCAAGTCCACAAATGCTGTGCTTGAGCAACTGAACCCTGTTTTACAAAGTCCATGCCTGCAAGCAATGCAAATAATGCTGAAAGACCAACAGAACCTGCACCAATAATGGCTGCTACATTTTCAGGAAGTTTATTACGCCCTGCCGCTAAAAGGACAAAACCAATGAGCGGAAATAAAATTGTTAAATATAAATAGCTCATCCGCGCATCTCACTAGCAGCATCTACATCCAGATGATGGAAGCGATGGTAGAACTGAAGGACGATCGCAAGACCGATACACGCCTCTGCCGCAGCAAGAGTAAGGATCAAAATAAACATAATTTGACCATCAGGTTGTGCCCATGCACTTCCTGCCACAACGAATGCCAATGCGGCTGCATTCATCATGATCTCAAGGCTCATCAACATAAATAATAAATTGCGTCGCACCATTACACCGTAAAAACCCAGTGCAAAAAGAATAGATGCAACGATCAAACCATGTTCTAAAGGAATGTTGCCCATTACTGTTTATCCTCTTCTGCACTTGGTTCACGTTTGCCTAAGTGGAATGCTGCAACCAAGGCTGCAAGCAATAACATCGCGGCAACTTCAACCAATAATAAATAGTGGGTAAAGAGTGCTTGACCAACAACTTTAGGACCAATGACTTGAGTTCCAAGTACAGCACCCTGCTGTACATGATCTGAACCCAATACCCAAACTAAACATAAGCCCATTAAAAAGCTCATGAGTGCTGGATAAGCCCAAGCATCTGAAGTCAACCATTTACGTTCTTGGTCAACTGTATGCTGACCAAGATTGAGCATCATCACAACGAATACGAACAACACCATGATCGCACCGGCATAAACAATCACTTCAAGTGCAGCTGCAAATGGTGCACCAATCGTCAAGAACATACCTGCAACTGCAAGTAATGAAACGATCAAACTTAATAAAGCATGTACAGGATTCGCGTTAGTCACAACACGAACCGTAGAAACAATGGCCACAAGAGCCATTAAATAAAATGGCCACATCATGGTAATAAGCTCCGTACATCTACAGGCGCGCTTTCACGCTGCGCTTGACCTTTTTCTTTACCATCAATCGTCATACCAGTCACACGGTAGAAATTGTAGTCAGGATATTTTCCTGGACCTGAAATGAGTAAGTTTTCTTTCTCATACACAAGATCTTGACGTACATATTCACCAAGCTCAAAGTCTGGTGTTAACTGAATTGCAGTTGTTGGACATGCTTCTTCACACATACCGCAGAAAATGCAGCGTGAGAAGTTAATACGGAAGAATTCTGGATACCAACGTCCATCTTCTTTTTCAGCTTTCTGTAATGAAATACAGCCAACAGGACATGCAACCGCACATAAGTTACACGCAACACAACGTTCTTCACCGTCTGGGTCACGTGTTAGTACGATACGACCACGGTAACGTGGAGGTACGATTTGCTCGGCTGGAACTTCTGGATATAAAATCGTATCGCGTTTGCGTGTGACATGGCTAAACACCATCCACAACGAACGAACAATTGATCCTACGCCAGCTAGAATTTTATACATTTTGTACTCCCTGCTGTCCTAGGCTTGATTCATCAGAATCACAGCACCAGTCACCAAAAGGTTGACCAATGCAAGTGGTAAACACACTTTCCAACCAAAATTCATCACTTGGTCATAACGTGGACGCATTAAAGAACCACGAGCCAAGACAAACATCATTACAAAGAATGCTGTTTTCGCAATGAACCAGAACGCATCTGGAATGAATGGAATATTTAAATTAAATGGTGCTAACCAACCGCCGAAGAATAAAGTCACGATCAGTGCTGAAATCAGGATGATGTTGACGTATTCAGCAACGAAGAACATCCCCCATTTCATACCACCATACTCAACGTGGTAACCCTCTGCCAACTCTTGCTCAGCTTCTGGTTGGTCAAATGGGTGACGATGTGTTACTGCAACACCAGCAACCACAAAGATCATGAAACCAATGAATTGTGGAACCACAAACCATACATCACGTTGTGCTTCTACGATTTCACGCAAATTGAATGAACCAGCAATCGCAACCACACCCATCAATGAAATCCCTAAGAAGACTTCATAAGAAATGGTTTGTGCTGCTGAACGTAGACCACCAAGCAATGCATATTTGTTGTTTGAAGCCCAACCACCAAATAACACAGCATAAACAGCGATACCTGCCATTGCCATAAAGAACAATAAGCCAATGCTCATATCTGCAACACCTAAATAAGGTGAAACAGGAATGACCATAAATGACAGTACCGCAGTTGCCATCGCAACTGCTGGTGCTAAACGGAAAGTCAGTTTATCAACGAACTTAGGCGTCCAGTCTTCTTTAAACATGATTTTAAGCATGTCAGCAACGATCTGGAACATCCCGCCCGGACCTACACGGTTCGGACCATAACGGTCTTGCCATAAACCAAGCAAACGACGCTCAATAAAAGACATCAATGCTGCAAGCAAAACCACAACCAACAAAATCACAATCGCTTGAATGACCGAATAAGCAATCGGCCAGTCTTGTGCCCAAGTCGGTAGGGCGCGTAAAGATTCATTCATGATTACACTCCCACCGTTACAGATACAGGTTCAGCAAGTGAAACGGTTGGAGCTTGTCCAACTGGATAACCGATATAACCTGTTGGTAAATACTCAATCACATGCACAGGAAGGCTGATTGTCGTTTCACCAGCTTGGACGATCAGTTGTTGACCATCTTGAACATTCAAACGTGCTGCATCTTGTTCACCTACAGCAAAAGCAGCTTCTGGAATACGTGACTCCATCGCTGGTGTTTTTACTGTAAATTCACCAGAAGCAAAAATATGATGCATTGGAACAAGACGGAAACTGTCTGGATTGTTTACAACTGCACTTGGCGCAACATAGCTACGAGCAGGACGTTTCACTAAACGATCAAATAAACGAACACCAGAATCACCACCTTTCAGGTGCCCCCCTACTTCGTCTTGGTATTTATTCCAAGCTTGTGGAGAGTTCCAACCCGGTGCCCATGCAAATGGTACCAATGACGATGCATTTTGTGGTCCAACATAACCTTCCATTGAGAATGTTAATGCGGTATCGACATCGACAGGTTGTTTCGGCTCATGTACGTTCAACGGTGCACGGATTGCAGTACGACCTGAGTAACGACGTGGTTCACGGGCAATTTTCAAACCATGAACACGATAGCCTGCATCAGGCGCAACATCTTGAATCGCTTCCAATGCTGGAACATTTTTCACAACAGATTCAATCACATCATCCAACAAGGTCCATGAAATCGCTTTACCTTGCACACCTGTTTCAATGGCATGCAACCAGCGCCATGATTCTTTAATGGCATACTCTGGTTTGTAGTAACTTGGATCATAAACTTGGTAGAAACGTTGTGCACGTCCCTCTTGACTGACCACCGTACCATCGCCTTCAGCGAAGCTTGCAGCAGAAAGAACCACATCTGCAGCATTTACAGTTTCAGTTTCAGAGTGATCAAGCACAATCACACTTTGCGCTTTGGCTAATGCAGCTTCTACTTGAGTTGCTGGTAAGCGACGGAATAGATCATTTTCAACAATAATGATTGAATCATAATCTTGTGCAAATGCTTGCTCTAAGCTTAAACCACCGAACAGTGCCAAGCCCATTGAGTTCACTTCAGGAACCGTCAATGTTAAACCTGCATTTTCACCTAGATTCTGCGCAACCTGTGCAGCAGCTTCCATGATGGCAGCATCTTGTAAGCTTGTTCCAGAGATGATTAATGGCTTTTTCGCAGCTTTTAATGTATCCGCAACAGTTTGAGCAAATGCTTTCGCATCGTCATCTAAACCAAGAATTGCCTCACCTTTTACAGCAGCAGCAACAGCAAAACCTAAACGTGCAATGTCGTTTGGAGAAGCAACAACTTCACCCGCAGCCACATCAGCTAAACGTGTTTGTGTCGCAGCCAAGATATAAATCGGAGAATTTTCATCCTGACCAATACGTTTTACTGGTTCAGCCAACCAATCTTGAGTACGGCGGTCTGCTGCCATTTGTTTGGCTTTGTTTTTCGCAGCTTGGCGAACTGACAATGCCATACGCGGTGCTGTTTGAGTAAGATCTTCACCGAGAATCAAGACAGCATCATAGCTTTCAATCTCACGCATACCTGGGTTATAAACACCCTCAGCCTGCATAATCGATGCAGCCAACTCAACCAAGTTTTGCTCTTTTTGAGACATCCCTGTTGAGTAGTTTTGCTGACCCACCAACTCACGCAATGCGTAGTTTGATTCTAATGATGCACGTGGTGAACCAATACCCAAGACTTTTTTGCTCTGAACATTTGCGATCACTGTATCAAGTGCTGTATCTACAGAAACGATTTCAACATCTGCACCATTACGGAACTGTGGCTGACGTGGACGATCTTCACGGTTCACATAACCTGTACCGAAACGACCTTTATCGCACAAGAAGTATTGGTTAACTTCACCGTTGAAACGGTTTTCTACACGACGTAATTCACCATAACGTTCACCCGGTGAAATGTTACAACCTGAAGAACAGCCTTGGCATACGCTTGGCGCATACTGCATGTCCCATTTACGGTTATAGCGTGCCGAATGTGTTTTATCGGTAAACACACCTGTTGGACAAACTTCAGTCAAGTTACCAGAGAATTCAGACTCTAAAGTTCCTGATTCTGGACGACCAAAGTAAACACGTGATGCATTGGCATAAACACCAAAATCTGTACCACCTGCATAATCGTTATAGTAACGAACACAACGATAACATGCGATACAACGGTTCATTTCATGTGCAATGAAAGAACCTAACTCTTGGTTATGGTGTGTACGTTTAGTAAAGCGATAGCGACGACGGTCGTGTTGTGTCATCACAGTCATATCTTGAAGATGACAATGACCACCTTCTTCACAGACTGGACAGTCGTGTGGATGGTTGGTCATTAAGAATTCCACGATAGACTCACGGAAATCTTTTGCTTCTTTGTCTTCAATCGAAATATAGGTATTGTCAGATGCAGGAGTCATACATGACATTACTAAGCGACCACGAGTATCTTCTGGATTCGCATATTGAGTAACAGCACATTGACGGCAAGAACCGACAGAACCTAAAGCTGGATGCCAACAAAAATATGGGATGTCGATGCCAAGACTCAAACATGCTTGTAGCAGGTTTTCCGAGCCATTGACTTCGTACGATTTTCCATCGACATGAATTGTAGCCATAGTCGAATTCCTTAAACTTGTTCTACGTGGCTGGCTTGGGCTACAGGACGATCTGTCACTTTAGCTTCAAACTCGCTACGGAAATATTTGAGTGCACCCATCAATGGTTCCATCGCACCTGGTGCGTGAGCACAGAATGTTTTACCAATCCATAACTTACGAGTCAGTTCTTGAAGATGTTGAATGTCTTCCATCTTCCCTTCGCCCTTCTCAATAGCGACAAGTGCTTTCACTGCCCAAGGTAAACCATCACGGCATGGTGTACAGAAACCACATGATTCACGTGCAAAGAATTCTTCTAAGTTACGGGTCGCAGAAACCATACATTGGGTTTCATCAACCACCATTAACAAACATGTCCCTAGACGAGAACCTGCTTTCATAATGCTTTCTGAATCCATTGGAAGATCAATGTGCTCAGCAGCCAAGAAATCCGTTGATGCACCACCCGGCAACCATGCTTTAAGCTTAAGACCATCACGCATACCGCCAGCATAGTCTTCAATCACTTCACGTGCAGTTGTACCGAATGGTAATTCCCATAACCCAGGGAAAGTAACTTTTCCTGATGCACCATAGATTTTAGTGCCTGGATCTTTAGATTTACCCGCAGACAAACCGATATACCACTCAGGACCACGCAACATAATTGCAGGCAAGTTGTTATAGGTTTCAACGTTATTCACAATCGTAGGACGACCCCATGCGCCTGCAACTTGCGGGAATGGAGGTTTAGTACGTGGATTGGCACGGCGACCTTCGAGTGAGTTAATCAACGCAGTTTCTTCACCGCAGATATAACGACCCGCACCTGTATGTACATGGAGATCAAAGTTCCAACCTGTACCTAAGATGTTGTCACCCAAATAACCTTTAGCACGAACTTGCTCTAAAGCTTCATTTAAGTATTGAGCAGCTTCAATGTACTCACCACGAATGAAGATATAGCCTTGCGTAGCTTCAAGGGTATAACCTGCAATCAACATTCCTTCGATCAATTGATGTGGAAGTTTTTCCATCAACAAACGGTCTTTGAATGTACCCGGTTCCATCTCATCGGCATTACAGATCAGGTAACGAGGACCACCATCATTCGGTGCCATCAATGACCATTTAATCCCTGCTGGGAAACCTGCACCACCACGACCTTTTACAGTCGCTGCTTTGATGACTTCAAGAACATCTTTAGGTGGCATAGACAGCGCTTTTTTAAAGCCCGCATAGCCTTCTAAAGCTTCATAGTCATCAGCACTACGAACAAATTCCTGTTTACTCAAACGCCATGTTAATGGGTGAGTTTCAGGGTTTCCGTCGCCATATATTGGTCTTGGTTCGGTATTCATACATACTTCTCCAATAACTGTTTCACAGAAGTCACTTCAACCAAACCGTGAGTATCTTCATCAATCATTAAGGTTGGACCTTTGTCACAGTTCCCTAAACAACAGATCGGCAATAAAGTAAAACGACCATCAGCTGTCGTTTGACCAAATTGGATACCCAGTTCGCGTTGGAAAGCTTCTGCTAAAGTTTCCGCACCCATCAAGAAACATGCAATCGAATCACATAATAAAATTACGTGGCGACCCACAGGTTGACGGTAAATACGGTTATAGAATGTTGCAACACCTTCCAAATCCGCAGTTGTAATTGTCAATAATTGAGCAATTGCATGTAACTGCGCATCGTCTACCCAACCGTTACGGCGTTGTACACACTTTAAGGCATCCAAAGACGCTGCGCGTGGGTATGGGTAATGACCTATGTGATGTTCAATTTCATGGATTTCTTCACTGGTCAGAATCCCTTCAACATTCACACGTGGCTTTTTATCAGTCAAAATCATCATAATGCGTTTACCCCTTAGCGATCCACGTCAGCCATAACGACGTCAATTGTCGCTAAATAAATGATCAAGTCAGATACAAGACTGCCGTTAATCACGGAAGGAATTTGCTGCAAGTGGGTGAAAGTTGGTGTACGAATACGGGTACGATAGCTCATCGTTGACTTATCAGAAGTCAAGTAATAGTTAGACGCACCTTTTACCACTTCTGCCATTACAGACGCTTCACCAGCTGGCATTACAGGACCCCATGACACGCTCAAGAAGTGCGTAATCAAAGTTTCAATATCTTGTAAAGTCTTATCTTTTGGTGGTGGAACTGCCAATGGATGATCCGCTTTATAAGGACCCGAAGGCATATTATCCAAACACTGTTTGATGATTTTCAATGACTCTTCAATTTCACGATAGTGAACCATCACACGTGCATAAGCATCGCCTTCGTACTCCAATGGCACTTCAAAATCGTAATTTTCATAGCCACTATAAGGACGATATTTACGCACATCAAAGTCAATACCTGTTGCACGTAAACCAGTACCTGTTACACCCCATGCCAATGCCGATTTTGCATCGTATTGCGCAACATTGCGGGTACGACCAACAAAGACAGAGTTTTTAAGCGCCGCAGTATGATATTCCTTCAAACGTTTTGGCATCCATTCGAGAATTTCGCGAATCAGTTTCTGCCAGTTGTTTGGAAGATCATGTGCTGTACCACCAATACGGAACCAAGCTGGATGCATACGGAAACCTGTGATCGCTTCAATTGCGTCATAGATTTTTTGACGGTCCGCGAACATATAGAATACAGGTGTCATACCACCCGCATCCTGAATCGCAGTACCGATATACAACAAGTGGTTATTGATACGGAATAATTCAGACATCATGACACGAATACATTGCGCACGGTCAGGAACAGTGATCCCTGCCATTTGCTCCACACCCATCACATAAGGCATGTTTTGCGCACAACCACCCAGGTAATCTACACGGTCAGTATAAGGAATGAATGAATGCCAAGTTTGACGTTCAGCCATCTTTTCCACACCACGGTGGTGATAACCGATATCAGGCACACAGTCTTTTACTTCTTCACCGTCTAACTGCAAAATAACACGGAATGCACCATGAGCAGATGGATGGTTTGGACCCAAGTTCAAGAACATGAAGTCTTCATCTGCGTTACCGCGTTTTAGCCCCCAATCTTCTGGAACAAAACGAAGATGTTCTTGCTCGAAATCTTGTTTGGCTTTGTCTTGCATATACGGCGTATATTCCGTCGCACGTGCAGAATATTCTTTACGTAACGGATGACCTTCCCAATACGTTGGCAACAAAATACGACGGAGCATCGGATGCCCTTCGAAATTGATCCCAAACATATCGTATGCTTCACGCTCGTACCAGTTAGCATTCGGCCAAATGTTGGTTGCTGTTGGAATGTTAATATCATTCTCATTCAACGCCACTTTAATACGAATATCACTATTGCGTTCCAATGAAAGCAAGTGATAGAACACAGTGAAGTCTGATGCAGGTAAACCATCACGGTGAGTACGCAAACGCTCATCTACCGCAGATAAGTCAAACAGCATCACATAAGGACGTGGCACTGTACGCAGGTACATTAAAACTTCTTGTACACGTGCGCGCTCAACCCAGACCGTTGGAAAATCTTCAAACGTCGGTTGCACGTAAAAGTTCTCACCAAATTTGGCTTTGAGATCTTCTACAATCGCAAATGCTGGGCGGGAATCAACTGGAGTTGATTCTGGCATAGCAATTTCAGTTTCAGCCATTGGCTTGGCTTCCTATTTAATACAAATTCTGTGAAATTTTCTGATGATCATACCCTTCAGGTATGTCAAACATTCATCAGAAAAAATTACTCAATCTCATCCATAGAGCGTAAGTTTTTCACTGCAATACGTTCAGCGTTCTTACGGTCGCGTTCTGGCATCATCTTTGGCTTATATACTGGCTGAAGATCATCACCAATTACCGCAGACAGCGGACGACGTTCTAATTGAATTTGGTCTTGCAATAACATTAATGCTTGGATTAATGCTTCTGGACGTGGCGGACAACCTGGAACGTACACGTCAACAGGAATAATTTTATCTACGCCTTGCACAACAGAATAAATGTCGTACATACCACCAGAGTTTGCACAAGCGCCCATTGAAATCACCCATTTAGGCTCAAGCATTTGTTCGTACAAACGTTGAATAACAGGTGCCATTTTGACAAAGCAAGTCCCTGCTACAATCATTAAGTCAGCCTGACGCGGTGAAGCACGAATAACCTCAGCACCAAAACGTGATAAATCATGCACACCTGTTAAGGTTGTTGCATACTCTACGTAACAGCACGAAGTACCAAAGTTAAAAGGCCATAATGAGTTTTTACGGCCCCAGTTCACAGCTGTATGCAACACGTCCTCTAAACGAGTCATGAATACATTTTTATTCACTTCTTCTTCAAGTGGATCTGTCACAATCTGACGATCTTGAAGCGGATATTGTTCAGCTTCTGGATTCGCACGGGTTAAGGTATATTTCATTCCCGAGTTACTCCTTGTTCAGAGACATGGTCGATGTCTTATCTTTCACACGACCAGAAGATTGAGCTGGAATCGTTCCTGTAGGATCTGTCACCAACTCTTCAATTGAATTGAAGCGAGTAATTTCTGCAAGGTCCATATTCGGTGAACCAATTTTAGGTTTAATCCCTGCTATTTTACGTTTATCCGAAGGCGACCAGTTTAAGGCACCTGTTGATAATTCATAAATTAAACCAACGAGTAAAACTAAAATAAATACAGCCGCAGCTGAAAACCCGAACCAACCTACTTCACGTACAGATGTCGCCCACGCGTATAAATAGAGGGCTTCCAAATCAAATACAACAAAGAAGATTGCGACGAGGTAGAACTTTGCAGACAAGCGGATACGTGCTCCACCAGCACTAACCACACCTGATTCAAATTGCTCTTGCTTCGCACGTCCCCATGATTTACCCCCAAGGAGCAAAGGAACGGTGAGCATAAAGACACATAAAAATGTCACGCCGATCACGAAGGCAATGATTGCCCAATCGTATGGAGTAATGGCACTCATGCG
Source organism: Acinetobacter bereziniae LMG 1003 = CIP 70.12 (assembly GCF_000368925.1). Taxonomy (GTDB): domain Bacteria; phylum Pseudomonadota; class Gammaproteobacteria; order Pseudomonadales; family Moraxellaceae; genus Acinetobacter; species Acinetobacter bereziniae. The sequence continues at coordinate 1,384,263 of NZ_KB849755.1, forward strand.
GGGATAACTCCTGGCAGGCCTATTATTTAACAAAGAATGTATGTATTGGCCTTGCAAATACACCAAACACAAAATAAATCTGGTCAATTGTACCCGATTGATGTCATCTGTTGCTAGTTAATAGCTCTAAGTCTTTCGGATGATTTTTTAGACAAAACACATAATTTTTCATGATTCGACGCAATACTACGTTCAATTATCGCTTTATCAAATTCCATTCCTATTTTTTATTAATTTTTCCGAAGTATATTTTAAAGAGATGAATTAAAAATGACAAATCAGTAGCTTAATTATCATTAAAATTTTTCAGACATCACTTTTGTGCAACTATTTGTGTTTATTCAACAACAAATCTGCTTTCTTTTAGCGAAATTAGACACAAAATATTTTGTTACATTCTATGTAAAAAAGTCATATCCAATCAGTCCACATTTTTTATAAAAATTATCTCAATATGATAAATAATGTCATTTAATCAAATCAACATTCTCATCTTGATAAACCCATTATCAAAAAAGCACACTTAGCTTAAAATAGATTTTTTATTTAGCTTCTCTAAAATCCAATACGCCTACTTTTGACCTACCTTACAATATCAATATTTCATTTTATCAGAACTGATCCAACCTCATTTTTTAAACAAATATGAAGTTACAGCCTTTAGTCATGTTTTATCCTATGTATAAACTCTCGTATATCAAGATCTGTATTTGCTATACCCCTCCCCTCCACCGCTTATTTTATTTTGCGCTTCCCATTTCATTAACGCTTTACATTTCATTGATGCTTTACATCATCTTGTTGTACTGCTTTAAACATTGACTCAATGACAAAGCACTATAGATCTGCCAATGCTTGCTCCCCCACAAAAAACAATTGATCTTTCGATTTACATTGAATCAATCCTGGTAACTTGTCGCAAACATAGACGAATTATCTACACAGCCTATACACATTTAACAATTTTTCCTGTGTATGCTAAATATCATTCACTTTAAATCAATAATTTAGGGGCTAAAACATGGAATTTAGTAGCAAACCAAACTATTTTTTATTTGCACAATTACTGATTCGTCATATTGAAAACTATGTCAAAAAGCATCCTGATGCACAAAATGCGATTTTTGATCTTCGTGATGTTTACGAAATTTTCCGTCAAGATCTTGCTGCAACCACAACAAATCTGGAAGGGATCTTAAACATTGCAGATGAATATCGAATTGACACCATTCAAGGTGATCAAAAAATTATCAGTGGCTATAAAATTGATGCAGAACAAAATAGCTTATTGATTGACTTTAATGCAGACGCTTTACAAGCATTAAGAGAAAGTAAACCGATTATTGCACCTGATGCGACGCTTCAAGAATAAGTTCCAAGGCTTAAAAATAAGCCTGTTGAGTGCTTAAATAAAAAAACACCGAAATATTTCGGTGTTTTTTTATGCTTAGCTTTTTAACCACAACACTAAGCTTTCACTTTACTTGCTTACACTTTCTTTTTCTTAAACCGCTCAACAGGCCAAGACATGGTGAATCTTGCCCCACCAAGTTCTGGGCTTTGATCAACCTCAATCGTGCCACCAAACCAATAAGCAATACGACTCACGATCGACAATCCCAAACCATAACCACCAGAAGCGCGGGTTCGGCTGTCGTCCAAACGGGCAAATGCTTCAAATACACGTTTACGGACTTCTTCGGGAATCCCCGGACCATCATCTTCGACACACACATATGCCATCTTGGTTTGATGATTGACACCACCACTTAGGCTAACTTGATGATCACAATAACGTACCGCATTACCAACAAGGTTTTGCACCACACGATGTAAATAACGACGTTCCGCATCAACCACCACGTCAGACGAAAGTGGATTGAGATGAATTATTTTCTGAGTTTTTAAAGCCTCAGTTTCTGTCGCAACCTGTTGTAAAACATCAATCAATGCAATTTTTTCAAAGTCTAAAGAAGGCGTACCCTGCTCCAACTTGGCATAGGTCATAATCTCATCGATCAAAGTATTCAACGCCTCGATATCTTTGTCGATCATTTCAACCTGTTGCAAACGATAGTCATGATCTTCTTCATCAGCCAACATTTCCATACCAAAACGGATCCGTGCCACAGGCGTCCGCAACTCATGCGACACTGCACGCATCAATTCTCGTTGAGCTTCAATCAAACGCTGAATATGATCGGACATGCTGTTATAACTACTGGCAAGACTCGCCATCTCATCATAACCCTCAACCGGTACACGTTGTGACATATCACCTGTTTTCATCACATCCAAAGCTTGATTGACCTGTTTCAGCTTACGTTGCATTGGCACGATCAAACCGTATACACCCAAGCAAAGCAAGAACATACTCAACAAGGTAATTCCCGCAGCAAGTTTGACTGGCATCCAATTAAACATTGGAACAGGTCCGAGTACGAGTACATCGGTTGGTGAGTTTGGCAACGGAGAAACGATGGAAATAGTTGTGCCACGGACTGTTGCGCTGACCCGCCACAAAATAACACTTTGATCTGACCTTAAACGACCAATTTGCTCAGAATCAAGATTGAGCTGAGATATTTTTTCTACACCAACATGGTAAGAAAAGTGCTGTTGAATTTTTTTAAGATATTCTTGTTCTTGACCCGGATAATAAACCAGATAATCCAAAATAAAGACAGGCAATGCCTTCATTTGGCGTTCGCCAATTTGATCTACTTTGATATAAAGATAGTGTTTAGGATCATTGCGGATACCCAACACCAAATAAGCAATCCCCTGTTCAGCATCATAACGCACAACTGCTTTTTGACTTTCAATACGTTTTTCTTCCGTACGTGATAAATCAACTTTTTGTGCATCCAGATAATAAATAGGCAATTCCAATAAATCAGAAGCGTCCGAAATCCAATCAAGACGTTGTTGCTCGGTTTGTTGACGTGCCACACCTTCGCTAATCACAAATGAAATACCATCTGTTAAAGATTCGCGATATTCCTGCGCACGTTGGTAGTTAATTATTTGAACAAGCAAGTATCCAAACAATGCCACCAACACCACAAGAATAACCAGTCCAGCATAAATACGCAGGAATATACTGTGTTTAGACACGCAAACTCACCTTCGTTATGCTTGCCGTTGTATAGGCAAGCATTTTAGATGATTGACCCATCGTTTATAGACCAGTCTCTTTAACAAATAGATAACCTTTACTACGTACAGTTTTAATACGTTTTGGATTTTCTGGATCATCACCGATTTTTGGACGAATACGAGAAATACGAACGTCGATTGAACGGTCTTGACCATCGTACTCGATACCACGTAAACGCTCGAAGATGTCTTCACGGGAGAGAATACGCCCTGCATTGGACGCCAACAACCAAAGCAAATCATATTCAGCGCTAGTGAAATCAACTAACTCACCATTTAAGGTCACTGAACGACCACCATTGTCAATCACCAGATCATCAAACTCAATTCGTTGAGCCACTTCATCTTCAGGCGCTTTGTCTGTACGACGTAACAATGCACGGATACGTGCGAGCAGTACACGCGGTTGAACAGGTTTAGCAACATAGTCATCAGCACCCATTTCCAAACCAAGCACTTGGTCCATATCTTCAGTACGTGCAGTCAACATCAAAATCGGTTGATGATAATGTGGACGAACTTCACGACAAACGGTTAAACCGTCTGCACCTGGCAACATGACATCTAAGACCACAAGATCTGGTTGCTCAGCAATAATTCGGCGAATTGCACGATTACCATCTGGTTCTACCCCAACCTCAAGACCATTACGAATTAAATATTCTTGAGTTAAGCGAGCAAGACGCTCGTCATCTTCAACAATCAAAATCTTTGGTAACTTTTCTTCTTGGCTCATCTATTTGCCCCTATATTTGGTTTGGTCCCTGCTACAAATCTCGCAGATTCAAGACACTATGTTCTGCAATATACACACGTTTACAATGTAAACAAGACCTCATTCACCAAACTGATACATGAGCGTATCAATTTGTTATATTTTTATTAACTATTGAATTGTAGACAGTTTTCCAAGAACACTTGTCAGTATTTAGCAATATTCCTAACACAATCAATACGCAGACTATTTTTTATACAAAATATTTCATTGTTCATATTCTGTTTAAACAGTTCGTCGTTTTTTAAGTTATCCACATAGTTATCTATAAGCACTCTTGGCAGTGTTTGTTATGCTATGTCCTTGCCAAATAAGGCATATAACAAAAATGGTTCTTTAATGGAAAAAGACACAAATAAAAATTTACTGATTAGAGATAAAACATTCTTAAAATGTCAATATTGATCTGACCTTAAAATTACCGTATCTTGTGTTCTAAATTAAATTAAACCACTAAGTATTGTGTTTAGTCCTCAAACATCGTGACGAACAAAATTGCAACTCGTCCGGTTCAAATGGTCCATAAACATAACAATGATGATGACAATGGAGCTACGCTGACAATGAACGCCATTACAACCCCTGGTCAACTACAAGTGATTAAACGCACTGGTGATGTTGCCGCTTTTGATGCAGATAAAATCGCTGTAGCAATTGGTAAAGCTTTTTTGGCTGTTGAGGGCCAGCAAAGCGCAGACTCAAGCCGAATTCATGACCGTATTACACAATTAACAGAAATGGTTATGAACACTTTTAATCGTCGTTTACCGTCTGGCGGAACAATTCACATTGAAGAAATTCAAGACCAAGTTGAATTGGCACTTATGCGTACCGGTGAACAAAAAGTTGCACGTGCTTATGTGATCTATCGTGAACAACGTTCTGAAGCACGTAAACAAACAGGTGCTCATCATCACCCAACTTTACAAATCACAGATGCGAATGGTCAGCTTCAGCCTCTAGATTTGGGCAAACTTCAAGCCACAATTGAAAAAGCGAGTGAAGGCTTAGAAGGTATTGATGTTCAAGCCATTGTCGATGAAACAGTTAAAAACTTATATAACGGTGTAAAACAGTCAGACATCTCAACGACGATGATGATGGCGACCCGTACCCGTATTGAACAAGAACCAAACTACACTTATGTAACTGCACGTTTACTTCGTGATGATTTAGTTGCAACAGGTTTAAAATTCTTAGGTTTAGCGACAGATACCGAAGAAGGTGATGCGCTTGAAACTTACCTGAAAAAAGGGATCGAGTTAGAACTTCTTTCACCAGAACTTTTAAACTTCGACCTTGCTAAATTGGCAGCAGCGATCAAACCAGAACGTTCAAACCAATTTACCTATTTAGGTCTACAAACTTTGTTTGACCGCTACTTCATCCATTCAAATGATGTACGTTTTGAACTTCCGCAATTGTTCTTTATGCGTGTCTCTATGGGGCTTGCACTAAATGAAGAACAGCGTGAAGACCGTGCAATCGAATTCTATGACTTATTGTCTAGCTTCGATTATATGGCGTCTACACCAACACTGTTTAACTCAGGTACTTTACGTCCACAATTATCAAGCTGTTACTTAACCACCATTCAAGATGATCTTTACGACATCTATGGCGCAATGCGTGACAATGCCCTCCTGTCTAAATGGGCGGGTGGTTTAGGAAATGACTGGACACCTGTTCGTGCTTTGAACTCATATATCAAAGGTACAAACGGTAAATCTCAAGGTGTGGTTCCTTTCCTTAAAGTTGCTAACGATACCGCTGTTGCCGTTAACCAAGGTGGTAAACGTAAAGGTGCAGTCTGTGCATACCTTGAAACTTGGCACTTGGATATTGAAGAATTCCTAGAGCTACGTAAAAATACAGGTGATGACCGTCGTCGTACGCACGACATGAACACAGCGAACTGGGTTCCAGATTTGTTTATGCAACGTGTGATTGAAGATGCTGAGTGGACATTGTTCACGCCATCTGAAACACCTGATTTACATGACTTAACTGGCGCTGCATTTGCTGAACGCTATGCTTACTATGAAGGCATCGCTAAAGAAAGCAACATGCTTCATAAGAAAATCCGTGCCAAAGACTTATGGCGTAAAATGTTATCAATGTTGTTTGAAACTGGTCACCCGTGGATCACATTCAAAGACGTATGTAACTTACGTTCACCACAACAACATGTTGGCGTAGTTCACTCATCTAACTTATGTACAGAAATCACTTTAAATACCAATAAAGATGAAATCGCAGTATGTAACTTAGGTTCAATCAACCTTGTTCAGCACGTTCAAGGCGGTAAACTTGACCGTGAAAAATTGGCGCGTACTGTAAAAACAGCAGTTCGTATGCTCGATAACGTGATTGACATCAACTACTACGCAGTTGAACAAGCACGTAATTCAAACCTTAAACACCGTCCAGTGGGTATGGGTATCATGGGCTTCCAAGATGCTTTATATGAATTGGGTATGGGTTATGGTTCAGATGAAGCAGTCGACTTTGCTGATGAGTCTATGGAAGTGATCAGCTACTATGCGATCCAAACTTCTAGCGACCTTGCGATTGAACGTGGTGTTTATTCAACATTCAAAGGTTCATTGTGGGATCAAGGTATCTTGCCAATCGACTCTTTAGAGATCGTTGCAAAATCTCGTCCAGAACGTATGTTCGAAGTTGACCGTACTCAACGTTTAGACTGGGACACTTTACGTGCCAAAGTTCAAAAAGACGGTATGCGTAACTCAAATGTGATGGCGATTGCGCCTACAGCAACGATTTCTAACATTTGTGGTGTTTCTCAATCAATCGAACCTACTTTCCAAAACCTTTATGTAAAATCAAACCTTTCAGGTGAATTTACAGTGATCAACCCGTACTTAGTACGTGCGTTAAAAGATCGTGGTCTTTGGGACTCTGTGATGGTCAATGACCTTAAACATTTCGAAGGTTCTGTACAAAAAATTGCTCGTATTCCTGATGAATTAAAAGCAATTTTTGCAACAGCGTTTGAAGTGGATACACGTTGGATCGTTGATGCTGCATCACGTCGTCAAAAATGGATTGATCAAGCACAATCATTGAACCTCTATATCTCGGGTGCAAATGGTAAAAAACTTGACATCACGTATAAGATGGCTTGGTTACGTGGTCTTAAAACAACCTATTACCTCCGTGCATTGGGTGCAACATCTGCTGAAAAATCAACCATTAACACAGGTGCTTTAAACGCAGTTAAACCGACAACTGTGGCTGCTCCAGTGGCAGCGGTTGCACCAGAAGCTAAACCTGAAGCACCTGCTGAAGAAGAAGGTTTCTCTCAAGCAGCACCAGTGCCACAAGCATGCTCAATTGACAATCCTGATTGTGAGGCTTGTCAGTAATTAACTAAAGGTATCTAACTCAGAATATAGGCTACGCTAAGTAGCCTCTCTGAAAATTTCAAACGTGGCTACGTTGGCATAGTTATTTAGAATGAATAATTATGAAAAAAGAAATAGATATCTTTGGTTGGAAATACAAACCTTCCAATCGAGAAATGAGTGTAATTCAAGCTATTATGGTATTTACTGTAATGTGCTTAATACTCACAAAAGGGCTTAGATCTCCACTTGCTTACAAAATATATGGCAGTGTTAGTTTCATTGGAGTATTAACTCTTTTGGCACAAAACTTCATAAACTAAAATTCATTAATGAGTTTTAGTTTCTACTACTAAACAGGGCTAAGAAATGTTCCATTTAAGTCATAACTATGAGTTAGGCATAATTGTGCTGATCTTAGCCTTTTTGGTTTTTTATATCCCTGCGGTCTATGCATTTATTGCGATCCGCAAACAGCAAAAGCGTAATCAAAATAAGTAGTGTGGGTATCTGTTCTTTCGAACAAGAACGAAACAACTATCGGCAAAACTTAATTTTGCTTGCACAGAATAAGCGTATAGTAGTGACATCTTTTTTGTGAGATGTCGAACATAGATATTAACAACGAAGAGAGAACAACGATGTCTATCCTAAGTTGGGACGATTTTGAAGATGATGAACCGAAACAAGCTGCACAAGCTCACCAGCCTGCGCCCGTCGAACCGAAAAAAACGACTGATTCGCAGGTGGTATCTGATGCAAAGCAATCATCGCAGAATTTGGCAGCTGCACAATCCGCTGGAACCTATACAGCAAGATCAACAAATCCAACCGATTCATTGGCAAGAGCATCTCACGCCTTAGAAAAGCTGGATGTTGCACCGGGCTTGGAAGAGCTTGAAATGGGTGCACAACGTGTACAAGTTGATGATAAAGCCATGATCAACTGTCGCGCAGACTTAAACCAACTTGTTCCATTCAAATATGAGTGGGCTTGGCAAAAATACCTAGACGGATGTGCAAACCACTGGATGCCACAAGAAGTCAACATGAACCATGACATCGCACTGTGGAAGTCTGAAAATGGTTTGACTGAAGATGAGCGTACCATTGTAATGCGTTCTTTAGGTTTCTTCTCAACCGCAGATTCATTGGTTGCAAACAACTTGGTTTTGGCGATCTACCGTCATATTACTAACCCTGAATGCCGTCAATATATTTTGCGTCAAGCATTTGAAGAAGCGATTCACACCCATGCTTACCAATACTGTATCGAATCTTTAGGTATGGATGAAGGCGAAGTCTTTAACATGTACCGCGAAGTTCCATCTGTTGCTCGTAAAGCAGCGTGGGGCTTGAAGTATACACAGTCTTTGAGTGATCCTACTTTCCATACGGGTACACCTGAAAACGATCAGATCTTACTGCGTAATTTGATTGCATTCTATTGTGTACTTGAAGGAATCTTCTTTTACTGTGGTTTCAGCCAAATCTTGTCTATGGGTCGTCGTAACAAGATGAATGGTGTTGCTGAGCAATTCCAATACATCTTGCGTGATGAGTCTATGCACTTGAACTTTGGTATCGACATGATTAACCAAATCAAGATCGAAAACCCACACTTATGGACTGCTGAGTTCCAAGAAGAAATCATTCAAATGATTCTTGAAGGTACCATGCTTGAAATCGAATATGCCCGTGACACGATGCCACGTGGTGTATTGGGTATGAATGCAGCGATGATGGAAGAATATTTGAAATTCATCTGTAACCGTCGTTTAGCACAGCTTGGTCTTCCTGAGCAGTTTGCTGGTGTCAATAACCCGTTCCAGTGGATGTCTGAAATGATGGACTTGCGTAAAGAGAAGAACTTCTTTGAAACGCGTGTGACTGATTATCAAACTGGTGGTGCGTTGAGCTGGTAAGGTAGACGTCACGCCACACATATGTTGTCACTAATAAAAAAATAGAGCTATTCGGCTCTATTTTTTTAAATATTAAGTTTGTTATAAATCGATGGTAAAAAATTAAATTTAAAAATAACTCAATAGAATTTTAGAGTTCAATTACATAAATAAAAGTAGAAACTTTATAGTCATAGGAAATGAGTGTAAGCCTATTCATAATAATTAACTGCAGAAATCCCTAAACTATTTAAAAGTTCAGTCGTCATTCGACCATTAATTGTTAAATTCTTATCAACTTGATAATTAGCAATAGCCTTACGTGTATTCTTACCTAAATCACCATCAATTTTACCAGTGTAATACCCTAATTGAAAAAGAGCCATTTGTACTCTCTTTATCTGCATTACCTGCATTAAAACGGGATCCGCATCTGTTGAAATATTACTTATATTAGAGTTGTTACCATAATAGGTATTAACATGAGTATTAGATCTAGTCGGAACATTCGGATATGTTTTAACAGTTATATTTGAATTATTTCTTGTTGGTGTTGAAGATATGCTTGAACTAGAGTTTGAGTAATTTGGCACAGAGTATACAGGAGTTCTTGAACTTGAGTAACCAGAATATCCTGATCCTGAGTAATGACTAGAATGACTTCTATGGCTTGAATGACTTCTATGGCCAGCAAACATATTCTCATATTCGTAATTTAGTGGTCGTATAGATACAGGTTCTAAGTTTTCATATGAGTTTATACTCGTATTAATTGCAGCACCTACTTTGTTATTAATAACAGGAGCTGATGCAGCAAAAACTGCCAATGACTTTATAAATTTACTCAACATTTACCCCTGATAAATTTATTTATTATTGAATATTCACATTATGCAAGTGATTAACAAGGATTATCAACTAGTTTTATAGGATTTAGAATAGATGGCGTCCAGCCATTTTGATACCATGTAAATAAGCCGCAGCATTTTTTTTTCAAATCACAACTTTCACATACTTTATCATATGTATTTTTCCAATCAGAGATGCTTTTTTCTGCATATTGCCATAAGCTTTGAGGTAAACAGCATAGTGGAATATTCATCAAAATTAATCGAGTTTTAGTACTTAGCAATAAATCTACCGCTGCATTTAATTGATCCCACCAATCCTTAATATCAACTTGGCTAAGTTCCTTATTGGCAAGTGCAAAACCGATAGGTTCACATCCAATCAGAGCGACCTCTTTTACAAATGGAAGGTTGGTTCGTATATAGTCACAAAGATCAATTAAGTTCTCTAATACAGGCTTAACCAAAACAATTCTTAATTGTATCGGCTGTACGTAATGCTGGAGGATATATAGACCTTCTAATGTTTCTTCAAAAGCCGAATGTTGCTGCACCACAAAATCATGTAAGAGATCTGCATGACCATATAATGGGACAAGCCAATTAACTTTCGTTTCAAGATTAGATAACACTGATTCCGCTATCTTAGGATTACTAAACAAGCGACCGTTCGTTAATACATCAATCTCAGTTGAAGGAAATTTATTATGAATGGTATCAATGATTAGTCTTAATTGTTCATCAAGTAGTAATGGCTCACCACCCGTTAAGCCAATATTCATTGGTTCATAGCTGAGATGATCAATGATTTCTAGTGCTTGTTGTACTAACCATGAATCATCATGCTTAGTTGGTGGCTGAGAACACATGATGCAGTAATTATTGCATCTGTTAGTTAAGAATAAAGTGTGATGTGTATCACTTGCTCTCAAAAGTACATTTAGATTCTTTTTATATGGATCAACATTAACCACATCATTTGATTTTAATACTTGTTGTTGTGGCATAAAGAGATTATTTGCACCAACCCTTTCAAGCAAGTCTGAGCTATAAATTGAATATAGATTATCTAACCCTGCCTGAATATATCGACCAAATATTTCAATTTCCTGAACATTAGTAATTGGCACTAGAATGGATTGATTAGGCAACCACTCTATATCCAAGTTATCAAGACTAAGCACCCTAAAGATTTGTGGGGTATGTTCTGTGACTGAGTTTAGCTTTATTTTTCTCATTTTATCTACTTACTAAAGGCCCATTGATTTGCTAACTTTCTAAACTTTTCAGAATTTTGGTATTTGTTAAATATCACATCAAACAAACCCATGTAACGCTTACAGTGACTAGTTAAGTGGGTTGGTGGGGTCATAGTACCAAATTCGTTATAAGCACTGATTGGATCAGGCCCGCAATATGGTAGATAAGCACATTGACTGCAACTCGGATCATTAAAATTCAAACTCGAAGTAATGATATTTCTTTGTAGGTCAGAGCTTAACAATTGAAATAAAGGTTCACCAATTTTACCTAAGCGTAAAGAAGTATCCCCTGATTCTTTTAACATACGAGACTCGTCACTAGGGTATATATAACCATCATAGTTATAAACAATACAGCCAAGTCCCGCACCTGATGGGCTTTGGAGGTCAATATAGCCTTGATCAAATGGAGAAAGAATTTTATTTAATAAGATTGCTGAATGAACTTCTATTAGTTCATATCCTTGATCATTCCAATGGATAACACGTTCCAATGCTTTCTCATAAAAATTTAAGAACTCAGTATGAGTTGGTGCAAGTCGCTTTGAGTTTTTCTTCGCAAATCCATAATCACTCAAACCACGGATAAAAATATCCTTAAATCCTAATTGAACATATGCATCTACAATCTCATTAGGATAATCCAAGCTTTTGCGTGTAGTCGTCATTAATGCAGAAACCGAGTCTTGACCTAATTCTTTACGTGCTAGCTCTAAGCCTTCCATAGTTCTTTCATAAGCATCTCGATTAGCAATCGGTCTATTTTTATTATGTAAGTCTGCAAGACCATCAATACTTGTCGACAATACCACTTGATGTTCTTTAAAAAATAAACACATTTCAGTGGTTAATTGATGCAATGTTGTAGTCACTACAAAACGAATAGATCTATTGTGCTCTTTGTTTTTTTCAGTAATGTACTCAATCGCAAGTTTGACTAAATCATATTTGATTAAAGGATCTCCCCCTTGAAACTCAACTGTTAAAGTATCTGATGTACTTTCAAAGATAGTGTCACAGGCTAAAAGTAAATTTTTTCTGGAAATAGTGAACTCATCTCCTGTTTGTTGGCGACTGACTTGGCAGTAAGAACATGAGTGCATACATTGAATCGTCACAACAATAATATGTAACGTAGTTCCTTCTAAAATTGTTGATTTCTTTGCATGTAATCTTGAGGCTAGAGCTCTCTTTGAACCAATAGCATTTTGGCTCATCAGAAAAAATTTGGATTTCAATTTGAGATAGAAATCCATATCTAATGATTCGTCTTTAGCAATGATTTGTTTTAAATTATCCTGAGAAATAAACTCAAAATCGCCTGTAACGCTTGTTATGAGATAGTTATCATCTGCCATTCGTTTAAAGTTAAATGGCATTAGTTCCACATTTTTAAAAATCATTTTACTTACTTATACTTGCTAAAATAATTGCATCAACAAAAGACTTTTGTTGTGGACTAATTTGCTTATCCAACGCTTGACGTAATTTAAAATCATCTAAGAAATTAAGAATGAGGCTTTTTTGTTGTGAATTCTCAACTTTAAAAAAGAAACGTTGGGAGTCTAATTGCTCCACGTCATAAGATGTTGGACAAAATCTCAATGCCTGTATGATTTCACTCAATGACATCTCAGTATGAATATCAAATCCAAATTGTATTAATTTTTGACTCACTTTTACTCCATAAAATGATAATTTTTATTTAATGTTCTAATAGTAGCTTACGTATAAGCATTTTGATGCAACATATAAAAACATTTCGTTATTGTGCAATGCATATTATAGTCAAAAAATACTCAAATTACGTTTTTTGAAAGCAGTCCATAACACACTTAAAAGTGTCTACAAAATCAGTGGCTATTCAGAGAATAGACTATTTTTGGAGATTGGATCTTACCAAACTAAATATTTTTAAGACCTTAATATTCAATATCCTTCTATAATCTTGCACAATATATTAGTAACTAGCGAATAATTATAAAGCGGTGTTATAGCTCCAAAATATTAAATAGGATTTTATTAATGACAACCCATTTATCTGTGCGGTTAACTTGGCATGACTCAGCTTGGAATGGCCGTATCTGCAAAAAACCATCGTGCAATGTATCTTGTGTGCAACAACAACATATTCGAGAATCAAGAAAACTCGATTTTGAAGAAGAATATGCAAATGTATTGTTTTCCGATCTAGATAAATTACCACCATGTTCCCGAGACGTGGGAGCTTATGGGGAATATGGTTATACGATCACACACAATGATCCACTTGAACACCGGCGTTTACCTAGTGGCTCTGAAGACCTAAGCAGTTTTACCTGCTGTCCTTCACCATATAGATGGATGAGGGAAGAAAACTTGCGAGATATCGTTGAGTCGGAGAGATTCAAACTACAACCAAATGATGATGGCAGAGAGGTAGGCTGGGTATATGAACCTGATCGTCAACGAAAACTGCTTAACCACTTTTGGAACAAGCTAGAACCCAAAAAATCTTTAGTATTTTACTATTTGAATCAATCTAATCCACTATCCGAAGAACACTCACGAATTCTTATTGGTATAGGTAGGATCAACAAAATCGGTCAGCAAGTTTACTTTGGACAAACAGATAGATTTACTGACGACTACCCTATTTGGTCTAGGGCAATAACTCAAGATTTTCCAAATCAAGGCGTACGTTTACCTTATCAAGAGTATCTTGATGCGGGCTTTGATGTTGCGACAATTCTATGTCCAGTCCCAAATTCTGCTGTAAAAGACTTTTCATATGTCGGGGAACATGTAAGCGACGATGTTGCATTAAGTGTTGTAGAACGCTTTATCCAATCAGTTCAACAGGTGAAATTAGAAAACAAAGTCGCTGGCGAGTGGGATAAACATTTGGCGTGGCTCAATGAAATCCTTACAGAATTATGGACTGGCCGAGGTGCTTTTCCTGGAATAGGTAGCGTATTACAGTACCTCGGATGCTCCCAAGGAGCTGCATATCAGCGTTTTGTACTTGCCCCGTTAATAAAAGAAGGCATTAATATCTGGCAACATCTAGTTGGAATTCTAGAAGATAATCGAGAACCCGAGGAGAGCCCATACAAAAGTGGATTGATAGCCGCACGTGCTCGATGGCTGAAACTGACATCACGACGAAAACTGCTAGAAACACTAGCAAGATTTGAATTAACAGCAAAACAAGTTGAGCGAATTGCAAATCCAGAGCTACGAACCATCAGCAGGATATTGCACACCGATGATGAACTGGTATCCAATCCCTATTTAATCTGTGAGCATGATATTGGTACATCGGATTCAGACCCAATCTGTTTAGATACAATTGATCATGGCATGCGACCAGAAGGATATGCTGCTTTATTTCCATCCAATGATGAAGTTTTACAAGATGATCCAAGAAGAGTAAGAGCTATAGCAGTAGATGTACTGAAGCAAGCCGCTGCGAATGGAGATAGCCTGCTATCAATGAGTGAACTGCTTGTGTGGATTAAAAAACGGTTCCCAGAGCACAGACAATGTAAGCCTGATACAGAGCTTCTTGAGTTTGATAAAGATTTTTACGATCTCGTGCTTGCTACCAGCTTTAATGAAAGCCAAGGCTGGGCTGCTCTAAAAACACTCCATGATAAAGAGAAAAGCATAGCAACCCTTATAAAGCGCAGAGTCAAACGAACAAATCAAGTAAATTGGGATAACGATCAATGGCAAAAATATTTATGTAAAAGCCCCAAAATTGGACAACCTACTAATGAACGAGAAAGACAAGCTATCTCTGAAAAACTAAACGCTCTAGAAATACTCTACACTCAACGAGTGAGTGTTCTGACTGGTGGTGCTGGAACTGGAAAGACTACCGTTTTGAAAGTATTTATTGATGGGTTGGAAAAACTGGATGGGAAACAGCCATTATTATTATTGGCTCCAACAGGAAAAGCTCGAGTTAGAATGTCTTCAGCTACTGGGCGTAGAATAGAAACAATTCATCAATTTCTTTTGAAGCAAGGCTGGTATGATCCTGAACTATTTTTTCTAAATCATGAAAGTAAAAAACAGCCCTATATTGCAAAAACGGTAGTCATTGATGAATGCTCAATGATTTCATCAGATATTTTTGCTACTTTACTGGATGCACTTGAGAAAGATCAAATAACTAGGCTTATTTTGGTTGGAGACCCAAATCAATTGCCCCCAATCGGTCCAGGAAGACCATTTGCAGACATAATTAAATGGCTGAAAAATAATGCACCTCAGTGCGTTGCCAAATTAAATACTTGCATGAGAACAATTTCGGACAATGAAGATAGCATCAGCACAGGATTGGAATTGGCGAATAGCTATTGCGCAGATAGTGATAATCCTAGTGATGACGAGTTGTTAAGCTTACTCGCTCAAGGTAAAAATCAAGGGGATGTACGAATTCATTTTTGGAAAGATGAAAATGATTTAATGCAAAAAATACAAGGTTGCTTTAAACAAGATTTGGGAATTGACATAAAGGATTACAAGTCTTTTTCCAATTCATTAGGATTTGACTCCAAACAGTGGAATGCAGTAGAAAAGTGGCAAATTCTTTCACCAACTAGACGCGACTCTCTAGGAACTGATGAACTCAATAGGTTAATACAGGCTCAGTTCAAAGGTGGGCTTTTATCAAATTGCAGAAATCCTTGGCAGAAAAAATATTCAAAACCTTTTGGTGATTCTGAAATTATCTGGTCAGATAAAGTTATTCAGATTCTTAATGAAAAACGAGAAGGCTGGCCCAGAGATAACAGTCTTAATTATATTGCAAATGGTGAAATCGGCTTGGTAGAGAAAACAGAAAAGGACTATTTACAGGTCATTTTCTCAACCCAAACAGAAACCTCTTATCGCTACTACAGAGGACAAGTCAATGGCCTTATTGAACTTGCCTACGCACTAACAGTCCACAAGGCACAAGGTAGTGATTTTGATACGGTTTATTTGATTATTCCTCAATCAGCAAATACTTTAACACGTGAATTGATTTATACAGGTTTAACACGATTTAGGAAAAATCTAGTACTATTAGTCCAAGGTGATATTCAACCATTACTGAGACTCCGACAAGCTGGTAATTCTGATGTAGAACGCCGCAATTCTTTCATTTTCGACCTAATGATGCGACCACAGGAATCTCAAAGATTATTCACCGAAAACCTAATTCACAGGGCTAAAAACGGTGAACCAATGCGATCAAAAAGTGAGGTTATTGTTGCGAATATTCTTCTAGATCTTGGCTTAAACCCAAGGTATGAGGAACCGCTCTATGCAAAGAGCAACGATTTAGACTTTCGCTTACCAGATTTCACAGTCAGCTTTGAAGGAGATACTTATTACTGGGAACATCTTGGTATGTTAACAATGCCATCCTATCGTGATGCATGGAACAGAAAGATACAGTGGTATAAAGATAATGGTTACTGGGAGCAAGTAATAACATCTGAAGATAGCCCAGATGGCGGAATTGATGCAGCATCTATCGTATCTACCGCTAAACTAAAGATACTGTTAGAAGATGATGATTAGATTTTAATACTAATCTCTACGTAATTAATTGTAATTGGAATAGTTAAGTCCAGTATGACTGCTCAATAAGAGTATATTAATTTAATTAAAAATAGAGCTATCAGGCTCTATTTTTAATTCATAATATTTTGGTTTTATAGGATTCCGTTTCATACCCCATCTTAAACGCTTCAATTTTATTAAATCTATTCTTATCATCAGACCTCACAGCAAATTTAGAATGAAGAACTAAAATGCCATCAAGGTCACTTTGCACGGGTGGACTCATATTAGAGAAAGATTCAGGTATTATTGCCAAAAAACCACCTATTGAAGTTGGTGGTTATAAGAAATTAATGGCATGAACGCACTCATCATGATTCTATACAGCGCTGGTTCAGAGATTTTCTCTTAGAAATCTGTTAAATATAATAGATTAACCATTCAGGTAGCATATGACAAAGAAGTTGATATCACTTGCTCTGTAGGTAAACTCCGTCTACCAATTGAAATAAAAGGTCAGTGGCATCGCTACCTTTGGACAGGAGTTGACCAACAACTTGATAAATTATATACCACTGATTGGAGAGCCGAAGGTAGAGGTATTTATTTAGTACTTTGGTTTGACAAGAGAACGGCTTTGTTGCACAAATCTATCGTTAAGGGCTTCTTCAGCAATATAATTTCTGAATGAAGAAACCTGCACCTAAAATTTATCGCACAACCAATTGGTCATCCTACAATCACGCTCTGATAAATCGAGGAAACCTCACCATTTGGTTTGATCCTACAACCCAATGGTATGCCAAATCAAAAGGCACACATGGTCGAAATCAAACTTATTCCGATGCAGCAATTCAATGCTGTCTCATGATTAAATCTCTTTTCCGTTTGTCGTTACGCATGGTCACAGGCTTTGTCCAAAGCCTGATTAAACTGTGTGGTCTAGATTGGACAGCTCCAGATTATTCCACCCTTTGCAAAAGACAAAAGCATATTGATATTCAAATTAGCTATCAAAAGAGTTGCAATGGACTGCATCTACTCGTCGATTCCACGGGCTTGAAGTTTTTAGGTGAGGGTGAATGGAAACTTAAAAAGCATCAGTCCGAATATCGTCGCCAATGGCGTAAACTCCATATTGGTATAGATGCTAAACCCCTACAAATACGGGCAGTTCAGCTCACGACCAACAATGTAAGTGATTCACAGGTACTTGGTGATTTACTTGATCAAATCCCGTTGGATGAGCAGATTGATTCAGTCTATACCGACGGGGCTTATGACACAAAACAATGCCGTCAGGTCATTGCAGATCGGCAAGCGTATGCAGTGATTCCACCCAGAAAAAATGCCAAGCCATGGAAAGATAAAAAGATGGGCTCGCTAGAGCGCAATGACTTGCTTAGAACAGTTAAGCGTTTAGGAAGAACTATTTGGAAGAAATGGTCAGGCTATCATCGGCGAAGTTTGGTTGAAACCAAGATGCATTGCATCAAATTATTAGGAGATAAACTCAGTGCAAGAAACTTTCAAAGCCAAGTCAATGAGATTCATGCACGTGTGGCAGTATTAAATAAATTTACGGAATTAGGTCAGCCACATACCCAAGTTGTCACTTAAATTTGGACAACCCGGGGAAAGTTTTGCTTTTAAATGTTTGTGCAACAAAGCCTATTGTTAATCCCAATTTTTCTAATAAAAAGTAAATATTATTTAACATAGTTTTTAATATTTATTAAAAATATTGATCAGTATACATACGATTCTGTCTGATCTCTTATGATGTTTTTAAATATGTCCTTATGAGTTTTTATAAACTTATAGATTATTTACCTAATATATAAGTCTTTATTGAGGGCTCTAATATTGATAGAGCTAAGCTGAGATCACTGAATACGATAGAATATAAAACCTTAAAAAATATAGCTAAATTGCCCAATTGTTCATACAAAGGTTTTAATTTCAAGCATGTATACTTAATCAACTTTATGCTTTTTATATGAATTTTAAAAAAAGTTTTGTTGAAACAGTTTTTTTATTTTTGACTTACAGATGGTCTTGCTATCGCGAGGCGACATGAATGTCACCATGTTGAGCGGGGGGATATGAGCAAAAACAAAGCACTGCTTTGTTTGCAGCGCAAGAAAGCGACTAAATAAAAATTAGTTAAGCAAAGTGAAGCACCACCTACACAAAACGATTTAGACTTTAGATGTAAGGTTTGGCAATGAAAGCATTCTCTCATTCAAAAATTAATTTAAAATATTGATTTTAAACTATAATTTTTCAAAAGATTAGCGATAGATTTAAATTAACGTGAGTTCGATGCAACCACATCTTTAACTTATTGAAAAACATTAAGTCTCGGCGGAGTCTTGCTGAGTTTTCACCCAATTTCAGGATCAGCCTGCGGCTCGCCATACTTTTGTTTTGGCATGAGGAGCGAAGCTCCGCAAGGGCAACCATCTTGCGCAGCGGTATCTCTGCTCACCGCAAAACTCGTCAACCACTAGCAACATATTTAATTAGTCGCAGAAACAATACCTTGTAGAAGTAGTCCTGCCTCAAACAGTTGCGGATGACGCTTCCAAGTATCATATTTCATCAAGAGTTTTTATCGAACTCAGGTTAAATTAAATTCACGATTAAAAAAGACATCCATAACCTATAAAAAAACCGAGTTGGTTATACAACTCGGTTTTAAATAAAAAATCATCAATTTATTTGACGCTAAAAGCATATTGCCTATTAAAGACCAGTTAGTAGCGCAATTGCAGCATATTCCATGACTTTTTCAGCAATGATCAATGCCAAGATAGCCAAAATAGGAGAAAGATCAATCATCCCCATATTCGGCATAATTCGACGGAACGGCGCCAATAATGGCTCAGCCAACTCTTGAATCACTTCAATATAAGGTGATCTTGATTGAGTAAACATCACCACCCAACTCAAAATAATCGTCGCAAAAATTAAATAACGACAAAAGCGAATCAAGTCCTGAATCATGGTCACAAAAGTGAGAATAATGAGGTGTACAGGACTATTTGGCATTGCACCTTGCAAATACATCATGCCAAAGATTTTGAGTAGATATAACACCACCACTAAAACCAAAGCAGCAGTATTGACACGCCCTTTCGCCATCGTCGGAAAAATTCGGCTAAATAGATCTACAATCTTGGTTGCTTTGACTGTCGACATCACCACAGGGTTGTATGGACTGACCATCGCCAATTGCATTAAAAAACGAAAGAATACGAGCAAAATCGCTACGTTAATAATAATGCCAAAAATTTGCGCAGAATTTGCACCCATACTTGAACGTTCCTAAAATCAAAAATTATTTAATACTGTCACTTAATTCTTGAGCCAATTCCTGACTACGCTTTTGCGCAGCAGCCAAAGCTGTTTGAATATTTTGAGAGATTTGAGCGCGATCAAATACTTCTAAAGCCGCTTGAGTTGTCCCATTAGGGGAAGTTACATTTTTACGTAAATCAGATGGAGCGCTTGAACTGGTAATTGCCATTTGTGCTGCGCCCAATGCGGTTTGCAAAGTCAATGCTGTTGCCACCTTTTCATCCAACCCCATATTTTTACCAGCACGTATCATACTTTCCATCATATAGAAGAAATATGCAGGACCTGAACCAGAAACTGCGGTTACAGCATCAATCTGTGCTTCTGAATTTACCCAAAGGGTTAAACCAGTTGCCGCAAGAACCTGCGTGGTCAATTCACGGTCTTTTGCACTTACTTCTGGATTGGCATAGATACCATGTGCACCAGTTTGAACCAATGCAGGAGTATTCGGCATTACACGGACAATTCGCTCACTGCCCGTCAAATCTGAAATCGTTTTAATTTCAGCACCTGCAACAATAGAGATCAGCAATTTATCATCAAGTAAACCTTTCAAGGGCTTAAGCACGCTCCCTAAAACTTGAGGTTTTACTGCAAATACAACAATATCTGCTTGTTTAATCGCTTCAATATTGTCTTCAGTGACATGGACATCTTTTTCTTGTAACAACAGTCGAATTTTTTCAAAGGGATCAGAAACTGTAATACGTGTAGCAGGTAAGCCACGACTCAATAAGCCACCAATTAGGGCTTGAGCCATATTCCCACCACCAATGAAAGTAATATTACAATTTAAAGCTGCACTCATGAATCACACTCGACCTTAGTTTTTATCTTAGAGATTAAATTTGGTTGCCAACCACCGATTTCACAGTATTCAGACTGTGCCAACCAAAAACCATTTGGTGTAAACACCCCAAGCATAACATTATCTACACTTAATATTTGAATTGTATGACGCATCCAAGGAAAAATATGTGCTTCTTGAATCGCCTTTTTTAAAGGCCAAGTACCTATTCTGCCATAAAGATGAATTTTTTCACCACCTAAACGTGGTTTCAATGTCAGCTTCTGATTAAATAATGCAAAAGACAGACCTATTTTAGAGCGTTCAATTTGAAATACACCAGATGTGAATTGTAGTTGCTGATGAAGTTGAAATTGATATGTTTGCTCGGGAACTTGCTGTTTCGATTGAGCTGCTAAATAGTGTTGCTGTTCAACGCGATATAAATGATTTTGGTAACGCAAGTAATAGAAATGATTCCAATGTAATGCTGCTTGTGAATCTGTTTTAGAGTCAATCACTTCATCCTGTAGGCGCTGCACCATTTCAAAAGCAGGTCGATAGGTGTCCTGCCCCTTCATCCATGTAGATAGAAGTTGGCGCTGTCTTGCCAATGACAATTGCTTGAGTTTTATTAAATCAAGCTTTTCTTCATTTCCACAGAAACTAAGATCTTGTTGTAGCACTTCATTGAGAATTTCATTGGCATCTTGCATCAAATAACTGGTGCGCGCCAATGCTTGTTGCATTTTGGGGTAACGGCTTTGCAAAATATGCCAAAGTTCATGTCTACACCACGCACGATCATACTGGGTATCTAGATTAGTCGGATCATTGACATAGGCAATCTGTAACTGTTGCACCCATTGGCAAATCTGCTCACGTGAGATATCCAACAAGGGTCGCCAAATGGTCAATTGTTCGCGCTGATCTTTTGATTTCATCGCAGATAATCCGGCAACACCTGCACCAGACAATAGGCGTAAAATCAGGGTTTCAGCTTGATCTTGTTGATGATGGGCTAGTACCAATACTTCGTCGGTTTTTATATGTTGAAGGTAAGCATCGTAACGGGCTTGACGCGCTTGATTTTCAAGATTGCCTTCTGCAACTTGAACATTTTGAATAATATAAGGAATCTGTAAGATGGTACATTGTTGAGCAACAAAATCAGCCCATTCATCACTGGCTGTTTGTAGCTGATGATTGACGTATATTGCACGAACGTGATGAGGGAAAAACTGCACCATCAAATGCAGCAATAACATGGAATCCATGCCACCACTACATCCGATGAGGAAATGCGTATTCTCAGCAAATTGAGCGTGTTGTTTTAAGAAGCGAGACCTAAATTGTCGCTGCCAAACTTCATTAAACGTTGATAACGTGCTTCGCATCGATCTTCCGCAGTCATAGGCTGTAATTCATCAAGCGCTTGTTTTAACACATCTTTGAGTTTTTCCATAACCTCAAATGGTTGCAAATGTGCTCCCTCGCCTTCATCGACAACATATTCAACTACACCTAACTCTTTGAGTTTGTCTGCCGTAAGTGCAAGTGCCTCACTGGCTTGTTCCGCTTTGTCCGCTGTTTTCCATAAAATAGAAGCGCAGCCTTCTGGTGAAATCACTGAATAAATACTATGAGAAAGCATAACCACACGATCTGCCACACCAATTCCCAAAGCCCCACCAGAACCGCCTTCACCTAAAACTGTTGCAATAACAGGAACTTTTAAGCTTGAAAGTTGAGCAAGACTGGTTGCAATCGCTTCTGCTTGACCACGTTCTTCAGCACCAATGCCTGGGTAAGCCCCCATCGTATCAATAAATGTGAATACTGGAAGATTAAAACGTTCTGCCATATCCAGCAAACGCTGTGACTTACGATAGCCTTCTGGGTTACACATCCCAAAGTTATGCTGTAATTTTTCACGGGTACTACGACCACGATGCTGACCAACGACCATGACAGGCTGACCATTAAAACGCGCCAATCCGCCAACCATTGCACCATCATCACCATAAAGACGATCGCCATGTAAGGTATCGAATTCAGTAAAAATTTCGCCTACATAATCCAAAAATTGCGGGCGTTCAGGATGACGTGCAATTTGAACCGTTTTCCAAGCTTTAGATTGAGCAGCTTTATTTTTCATAAGTCGAGTATTATCCCTAATTCACCGATGCCTCACACATCGGAAGTTCAGGATCAAGTGCTATTGAATGGTTTATACAATTCATTCAATCAACACAAGACCTTTAGTTAATCGATAAACTGTTCCGACTGAATATTCAATTCAATGTCCCAATGCTTAAATTGCACTTGCTCATCATGCAAATCTGCAACCAGTAAAGGCCATTGCTTGGCATCGCCAGAAACGCTGAGTTGCCATTGTTGCGCATTATCCACTGTCAATTCAATGGCAGGAAGCATCTCATCACTGCGACTGTGATTGAGTAAAACAGCGAGACGGAGGAGCAAACATAGGTGTAGCAGCTTGTTTCCACCTACTTTTAGCACATCAAGTTTGGCATCGGTACGTAATTTACGACGATGGTGAGCGACCAAATGTGACAAATGATTCTGATCAATTTGTGAGAAACCAGGAATGTCGGAATGCTGTAAGAGATAAGCACTGTGTTTTTGATAACCACTATGACTGATTGCCAAACCAATTTCATGTAAATAAGCTGCGCGACGCAATAGATCACTATCATCACTATTTAAATGTAAGGTATTTGCTACACCATTAAAGAGATGTTGTGCTGTTTCAACCACACGTTCAGCTTGTTTGGCATCTGCACCATAACGCCCCACCATCGCTTGCACACTACGGTCTCGAATATCTTCATGTTGAAAACGCCCAAGCAAGT
Source organism: Acinetobacter bereziniae LMG 1003 = CIP 70.12 (assembly GCF_000368925.1). Taxonomy (GTDB): domain Bacteria; phylum Pseudomonadota; class Gammaproteobacteria; order Pseudomonadales; family Moraxellaceae; genus Acinetobacter; species Acinetobacter bereziniae. The sequence continues at coordinate 1,408,149 of NZ_KB849755.1, forward strand.
CATACATGACGCCTTCTCGTAATGCACCATCAGAGTAAACCAGCTTATCGATATTCAGTACTTCAAAAACAGCATAGAGAATCGCAATACCCGCAGGTAAAACAGCACGACGATCTTCTTTTAATCCATCAAACTCCATATCGGAGATATGTTTAAATTTTAAAAGTTTGTCTTTTAATTTTTCTAAACCTTCTCGAGTTAAATTCTCTTGTTCATCACTCCATCCCATATTGACAGCAATTTGACGACACGCTTTGATTGTTCCACTCGAACCCACCACAGTGTCCCATCCAGCTGCCTTATATGTATTGGCAATAGAAGATAGTTCTTTACGTGCAGCAACAACTGCTTTTTCAAAAGCTTTACTGTTGATATCACCTTCAGGGAAATAGGCTTTTGTGAATGCCACACATCCCATTTGTAAAGATTCAGTATGAATTGGCTCAAATTCTTCACCAATAATTAATTCTGTAGAACCGCCACCAATATCAATCACCAGACGGCGCCCACTATTGACCATGGTATGAGAAACACCTAAATAAATTAAACGTGCTTCCTCTCGTCCTGCAATGATTTCAATCGGTTTAGGTAGAATTTCAGCTGCTTTTTGAATGAATTCATGCCCATTTTTTGCTTGACGCAAAGCGTTCGTCGCAACAATCCGTAAACGATTCGGTTGCACTGAACTCAATCTACCTACAAAACGTGCCAAACAGGCTAAACCACGTTGTTGCGCTGCTTCAGTTAAGTTTTTATTCTCGTCCAATCCAGCAGCAAGCTGAACTTTTTCTGACATCGAAGCAACTTTTTTAACTTCACCATGATCCACTCGAGCAATTGCTAAATGGAAGCTATTCGACCCCATATCGATGGCAGCAAGTAATTCTTCATCAATCAAAAAATCAGACATTATTTATACAAACTCATACTGAATTGTTGCTTAGATTAATTCACATGCACGCTTTTTAAAAGCCATTTATTTAGACAATTTGATGAGTCATTATTTTTTCAGCATATATGACAATTATGTGACAATTAGATTGAGTTTTCTAAGGAACCGATTGTAAATATCGTGAGCATCAATTGGACATTCTCACAAATAAGAATGAAAATTTAAACATTTCCCTACATTGTTAAAGATGTCTATGTAATACTTAGCTTCATAGATTGATTCATCTTTAAAATATTTTTGGAGCAAAATCCATGTCTGGCAATATCGTAAACACAACTGATGACAACTTCGCAGCAGACGTTCTTGAATCAGATATTCCTGTAATTGTAGATTTCTGGGCAGGTTGGTGTGCACCATGTAAAGCGATTGCACCTGTTCTTGAAGTACTTTCTTCAGAATTTGAAGGCAAAGTAAAGATTGTTAAAGTGGATGTGACTGCATGCGAAGCAACTGCAGTTAACTATAATATCCGTAACATTCCAGCATTATTGATGTTTAAAAATGGTGAAGTGGTTGCTCAACAAATCGGTGCAGTGCCGAAATCTAAACTGACTGCTTTCATCGAAGAAAATATTTAATTTGCTGAATTTATAGATTATTTGTATAAATCTGCAAAAATAAAAAATACGCTTGATTTTCTGGCGTATTTTTTTTCGACTATAATTTGACAAACTTGTTGATCTCACTTATATTTCATGCTCAAGGAACATAAGGATTCTCTGCCTGTTTCTTAAAGGACAACACATAAGATCGCCGTTCGGCAACAGAAATTGTTTTACATATTTCTCCTCGAAAGAACTACATAGACTCTGAGTTTGTTTTTGTGTCTATACAACATCAACTCACCTATTGCACTGTTGGCGACTTTTGCTTCTTTTCTCTTTATCTGTGTTCCACACATCCTTATTCAATCTGACCATTTATGAATTTAACTGAACTCAAGAAAAAACCGATTGGCGAACTCATTAAAATTGCTGAGTTTATGGGCCTTGAAGGAATGGCTCGTAACCGTAAGCAAGACATCATTTTTGCCATCCTAAAGCGCCATGCAATGAATGGTGAAGAAATCTTTGGTGATGGTGTTCTTGAAATTTTGTCTGATGGTTTCGGCTTTCTACGCTCGGCTGCAGGTTCTTATCTTGCAGGTCCTGATGACATTTATGTTAGCCCATCACAAATCCGTCGTTTCAACCTACGCACAGGTGATACGATTACGGGAACGATTCGCCCACCCAAAGAAGGTGAACGTTACTTTGCATTATTAAAAGTTAATCAAATTAACTATGACACACCTGAAAATTCACGTAATAAAATCTTATTCGAAAACCTAACCCCATTGTTTCCAACTGAGCAATTGGTAATGGAACTAGGAAATGGTTCAACGGAAGATTTAACTGCACGTGTTGTTGACTTGGTTGCTCCTATTGGTAAAGGTCAACGTTCAATTATTGTTGCACCGCCTAAAGCGGGTAAAACAATGTTGTTACAGAACATTGCTCAATCCATTGTCCGTAATAACCCTGAATGTTTCCTTATCGTTCTCTTAATTGATGAACGTCCAGAGGAAGTGACTGAAATGGAACGTACTGTTCGTGGCGAGGTTGTTGCATCAACATTTGATGAATCTCCAGCACGCCATGTACAAGTTGCCGAAATGGTGATTGAAAAAGCCAAACGTCTTGTTGAACATAAGAAAGATGTGGTGATTCTGCTAGATTCAATCACGCGTTTAGCACGTGCTTACAACACTGTTGTACCGTCATCAGGCAAAGTATTGACCGGTGGTGTAGATGCACATGCACTTGAACGCCCGAAACGTTTCTTTGGTGCTGCACGTAACATTGAAGAAGGCGGCTCACTGACAATCATTTCAACTGCATTGATTGAAACAGGCAGTAAAATGGATGAAGTGATCTACGAAGAATTCAAAGGTACGGGTAACCAAGAGATTACCTTGGATCGTCGTATTGCTGAAAAACGTGTCTTCCCTGCCATGAATATCAAGAAATCAGGTACTCGTCGTGAAGAACGCCTCATGAGTGAAGAAAACCTACGCAAAGTTTGGATTTTACGTAAGCTTCTCCACCCAATGGATGAGTTAGCGGCGATGGAATTCCTTTTAGATCGTATGAAAGAAACCAAAACCAATGATGATTTCTTCGATCAAATGAAGCGTAAAGCTGCCAACTGATTGGTATAAAAAGTCAAAAAAGGTCACTGATATAGTGACCTTTTTTTTGGTTGACAGAATTTACATAAATATACAATTGCTGATTTTTGGCGTAACAGCATTTTGCAAATAATTGAATATAAAAATCATTCTCGCATATTTTTTATATTTTTTAATAACTTAATTATCAATAATCCAATCTAAAAGTGCGAATTAATTGTAATTAACTGTTAAAAAAGCATCATTTTTTCATCAATTTGGTCAGTTTTTTTCATCTAGACAGTAGCAATTCAAAATGCGCAGTGATAGCATATTCGCATACCAGTTAGACTGCTCATGCAAAAAGCAAAAAACAGGCTAACTTGGGTTTTTTGTCTCAATTAATTTTATGAGAGTGATGCCATGTTATTCAAAAAAATCGCTATTGCTGCTGCAGTTGCTACTACTTTAGCTTTCGTTGGTTGTGCTAAAAAAACTGAAGAAGCTGCTGCTGATGCAAACGCTGCTGCTTCTCAAGCTGTAGAAGCTGCTTCTGAAGCTACTGCTGCTGTTGACGCTGCTGCTGCTTCTGCAACTGACGCTGCTGCTACTGCTGCTGCAGACGCTACTGCTGCTGCTTCTGACGCTACTGCTGCTGCTGCTGACGCTTCAGCTGCTGCTTCAGCTGCTCAATAATAATCGCTTAGATTATTATCAAAAAAAGAGAACCTTTGGTTCTCTTTTTTTTTGCTTTCAAATCAATGATTATCCTCAAATCTGCGAATTGATTCGAAAGACAGCCCTGATTTATCGAATAAATATATTCAGCCAATTTAGAACGCCCCGCTTCGATTCCATACTGTCAAGATGTTATATTGAAATACACTCAAGTAATGAATCCTATATCTCACTTTTAATCATTAAAAAAACGAACATTATTTTTATAATCAAAGTTTCAGACTATTCATACCAATAATTTGACAATCATTTATAGTCAATGAGCTTTATCATTTGATACAAAGGATTAAAAGATCTGCCAATTCATTTATTTTGGCTAGGATCATACTTTTAAATCATAGACCGTCTTTCCATCGTGAAGCCACATAGACGCCATATGTTGGCTAAAGATATATGAGCAAAAACCAAAATACTGCTTTGTTTGCGCAAGAATGCAGTTAAACAAGAAACGGGTTAAGTAATGAGCGTCTTCGCTTACGGAAAACGATTTAAACTTTAGCACTAAAGCCTGGCAGTGAAAGCTTTATATCATCAAACAATATATTGATCACATTGATTTTATTGATCTAAAAATTATATTTACTGTATGGTTTTTCATACAGATTAGCTAGGGTCTGTTGACAATTCATCTATACTTGCGACTATGTGTGTTTTTTAGGCGATTCTAGGCGCGAAATACGAAATTTAGTCATTCTAAATAAGTAGTTCGGAACGAAGAAGCGACAAAAAACACACTAGTCCCGAAGGGTTGTGGCTAAAATTATCTCAGCCTACGTTATGAAACTTGAAAATAGACTCACTATTCTCTTCGTTTCCTTGCGGAGTATACTCCTCATGCCTGCTCAATTTTAACCTACAACGCAAGCTATTTATCAAATGTCAACAGACCCTATAGTTTAATTTATTTTTAAGCTCTCGTATGCGTAAATAATAAAAAACCCCAAGCAAAATGGCTTGGGGTTTTTACAAAATCAAGTGGGTTGATTAACCTTCTTGTTCTGTGCCTACACGTTGTCTAAACTTCTGTCCTGCGCGGAACGTAACAACTCGACGTGCCGAAATTGGAATTTCTTCGCCAGTTTTTGGGTTTCGACCTGGACGTTGACGTTTGTCACGTAGTTCAAAATTACCAAAACCTGAAAGTTTAACTTGTTCGCCTGCAATTAATGCTTGGCTAATTTCGTCAAAGAACAACTCGACCATTTGTTTTGCTTCACGACGGTTTAAACTCGTAAGCTCACTTAAATGATCAGCCATTTCTGCTTTTGTTAATGCTGTCATGAGGCCCTCAATGTCGCTTGGTAAGTGCTTTCTAACACTTGAATGATATGATCCATACCGGATTTAATTTCAGCATCTTCAAGTGTACGTGATGGATGTTGCCATAACAATGCAAATGCCAAAGAGCGCTTACCTTGCTCAACACCTTGCCCTGTATACACATCGAATAACCATGTAGAGTCTAAAAGCTCCCCACCGGTTTTTTCAATAAGTTGCTGAATTTCACTGACATTAATCTTATCACTAATTACAAGCGCAATATCACGTCTAACCGACGGAAATCGTGATAATTCTGTAAAATTAGATACATAAGTTTGCAAAACAGCCGATTGATCAAGTTCGGCAACCCAAGTCGTGCTCAAATCCAGTGCATTTTCTAAAGATGGATGTAAACGTCCCAAATAACCAACCGATTTTCCATCTATTAAAATCTCTGTTGACTGACCTGGATGTAACCATTCACGCTCAGAACGCACATATTCAACTTGAACCCGTCCAGCAGCTAAAACTTCTTCAACCTCTCCTTTGAAGTCAAAGAAATCCATTGCTTGAGCTTTGCCATGCCATGATTCAGCATGTTTTGAGCCCACCGCAATCATTGCCAAAGTTGGAATCTGATTTAAGTCATCAATAGTTTGAGCATTTTGATAATCAAAACGTAAACCTAACTCAAAGAAACGCACACGGCTTTGTTGGCGGTTAATATTGTATTGAACACAAGGAATTAAGCTTGAAAGCAAAGTAGAACGCATTACAGCCAAATCACTTGAAATTGGATTTGCCAATGCCAATGGATTAACTTGAGAATTTAATTGCTTCTCAAGCTTTAAATCAGCAAAGCTAAAACTGATTGCTTCTTGATAGCCCAAAGTCACCAGTGTTTGACGTAATTGTGGCAATTCAAACTGATCTTGATGTTTAGCAAGTTTGACATCAATCACAGGCAAACTAATTTGGATATTGTCATAACCATGAATACGCGCAACTTCTTCAATTAAGTCTTGATAAATTGCCATATCATAGCGATGTGATGGCGGTACAACAGTCCACTCGCCCTCAGCTTTGACTGTTACAACACAACCTAAACGTTGAAGTGCATCAGTAATAAATGCTGATTCAACAGAATAACCAAGTAATTGATCAACTTGTGCTTGAGTTAACTCAATGGCTTCACGTTTAGGTAAAAGCGCGGTACGTTCAGCCACAGTGATTGGACCAAATTCTCCACCCGCCAAACTCTGAATCAATTGTGATGCTCGATGCATCGCGATCATTGGCAATTCAAAATCCACACCACGTTCATAGCGTTGAGAAGCATCAGTATGTAAGCCATAACGGCGCGCACGACCTGCAATATGCAATGGTGCAAAGAACGCAGACTCAAGAAAGATCTCTGTCGTTGCATCTGTTACAGAAGAAGATAATCCCCCCATAATCCCTGCAATAGCGAGCGCTTTAGCATCATCAGCAATGACCATAACATCTTCAGTCAATTCAATTTCTTGCTCATTTAATAAAACAAGTTTTTCATTTGCTGTTGCTTGGCGTACATGGACTGAACCTTGAACTTGACCACCATCAAAAGCATGTAAAGGCTGTCCTAGTTCCATCAATACATAGTTGGTAATATCCACCAAAATACTGTGTTGACGAATCCCTGAACGAGCCAAAGCCTGCTCCATCCATTCAGGGGTAGCTGCTTTGGTATTTACATTTTTTATAACACGACCTAAATAACGTGGACATCCATCAGTGCTGACATGGACTTGTTTTTGATCTGCAATGGTTGCAGCCACTTCTGTAATTTCAGGCGCTGTCACTGGAAGTTGATTAATTACACCAATTTCACGTGCTACACCACGAATACTAAAACAGTCTCCACGGTTCGGGGTAATACTGATATCAATGACATGGTCATCCAGATTTAAATATTCGCGGATGTTTACACCAACCGGTGCATCATCAGGAAGCTCTAAAAGCCCATCAATTTTATCTTCAAGATCAATTTCCGAAGCACCACATAGCATCCCTTGTGATTCAACGCCACGTAGCTTACCTTTCTTGATTTTAAAATCACCAGGAAGTACTGCACCAATTGTCGCAACCGGTGCTTTCATGCCAACACGTACATTCGGTGCACCACATACGATTTGTAGAGGTTCTCCTGAACCAATGTTTACAGTGGTTACACGTAAACGATCTGCATCAGGATGTTGAATGACCGTTAAAACTTCCCCCACCACAACACCAGTAAAGTGTTTAGCGGCTGGTACAAGCTCATCAACTTCAAGTCCCAACATCGTGAGTTGGTCAGATAAAGTATCACTATCAATTGCTGGGTTAACCCATGTGCGAAGCCAATTTTCGCTAATTTTCATTTCTAAAACCTATATTCAATATTTATGAATTCCTCTCTAACTCCCTTTGAAAATTGGGAGAACCCTTCGTCTTTTGTCTAGGACATTCCCTCTTTGTTTAGAAGAGGTTAGGGAGAGGTATAAATTTGTTAAGCAAATTGGCGTAAAAAACGCACATCGTTTTGATAGAACATACGCAAATCGTTAATGCCATAACGTAACATTGCAAAACGCTCTACCCCCAAACCAAAAGCAAAACCTTTATATTTTTCAGGATCAATACCCGCGGCTTGCAATACATTAGGATGTACCATTCCACACCCCAAAACTTCTAACCAGCGACCACGCTCATCCATAATATCCACTTCCGCACTTGGCTCAGTGAACGGGAAATATGAAGGACGGAAACGAACTTTTAAGTCTTTTTCAAAAAACTCGTTCAACAAGTTAATCAACAAGCCTTTTAATTCAGCAAAACTGGTGTTTTCAGCAACGTACAGACCTTCGATTTGATGAAACATAGGTGAATGCGTTTGGTCAGAGTCACAACGATAAACACGACCAGGACATACAATACGAATCGGAGGTTGATTGTTTTCCATAGTACGGACTTGCACACCTGAAGTATGCGTACGCAACAAATGATTGGCATCAAAATAAAAAGTATCATGCATTGCACGTGCAGGATGGTGCCCTGGAATATTGAGTGCTTCAAAGTTGTGATAGTCATCTTCAACTTCTGGACCTGTTGCAACAGTAAAGCCAGCTTTGGTAAAGAATTGGCAAATACGTTCCTGAACTTGAGTAACAGGATGAATACTGCCTACAACCTGTCCACGACCAGGCAAGGTAATATCAATGGTTTCACTTGCAAGCTTTTGTTCTAGCGCTGCTTTTTGTAATTCATCTTGGCGCTCAGTCAATGCTGTAGAGATGGCTTCACGCACAGCATGAATTGCTGCACCCTGAACTTTACGTTCTTCAGGGTCCATTTTACCCAGTGCCTTAGATTGTTCCGCAAGCTGGCTTTTTTTCCCTGTAAATTGCACTCGTACTTGATCGAGTGTTGCAAGGTCTTGAGCTGCTGCAATCGCAGCGAGCGCTTCAGTGGTCAGGGCTTCCAGTGACATAGTAACTCTCAAAGCAATATTTTAGAAAAATAATATAACTGCATATTCTAACAGTTTTTATGCAGTTGGATGAAGTTTCCTCCTGACGAAAAATACGATTAGTCACAACTAATTCTCGATAATTTGTATATTTCCCTGTGCGAATACTGTTGAAACGCTAGAACTCTGATTTATAAACGGTATAAAATAAATCCAATGTCGCTGAGATCTATAAAAAATGGCACTTGATCAAATCTGGAAACGTCAACTTGCACTCGTCACTTATGGCAATCAATATCTGACCCAAGAAATTAGTTTTTCTCGTTGGGTCAATCATGCCATTTTTAATCACCACGCTTTTGGCTTTCGAGATTTAACCACCCAACATCTTCTAGCACAACACTTTCAAATTTGGCTTGAAGGTCTAAAAAAGCAAGGGGTAAATCGCATCAGTTTACATAGCTCAAGTCTTTTGAATGATGAGCAGAACCCCAATGCCAATGTTGAGTTATTGGCGATTCCTCATTTTATTGTCAGTCACGAATCTCAAAAGAAAACTGCTTGGATTTTTGGTAAAGAATTACCGGAATGGTATAGCGCTGACAATGACTATGAGGCACCAGAACAACAACGTCCAAATATTCGAACAGAAATATTTTGGCGTTATGATCTTAATGCGAAACTCATTAAGCGTATTGAACAAGATCTTGTGACCCCAAATTGGGATGATATTCAGGTTTATACAGACAATGAATTATTTGATAGCCAATATGCCAAAGGTTTTCCTGAACCAATCAACAAAGACTTACCTTATTATGGCTTAAATAGTAGTGAATATATCTCGGATAATAGTAGTCTTAAACTTGCCCTTATTCCTAGCGATGATCAAGCAGATTATGCCAATGAAACCCTGTATCGTTTCGATGCGCTCGAAGAATTTATTTCGGCAAAAATAACCCCCCCCTATGATGAGAGTGAACAAAGTCTGAGCCCAGAACAACAAATGAATTTGCGTCACTTCTTGCAGAAGATTGAGGATTTAAAAGCAAAATTTATTGTCAAAGTTGCCAATCACTATCAATCTGCGCGTTTAACCCCGAAAGCTATTGCATCTCCATTTGACAATATTGAGGATATAAAGACAGACAAACGCCAATCGTTTAGTTCTCATCCATCCCATACACAGCATGAGCACAAACCAGCAAAGACAGGCGTTTTTGCTTTAATTATCGTGACTATTCTTATCTGTCTGGCTACTTATTATTTTGGACTATAAGGCTTAATATCCAGATAAAATCTGTACTCATGAGAAAGTAACCCTAAAGTTGCTTTCTCACATCCATCAATGCGAACCCTAATAAATTTAAACCTTTCCATTTCAGTGGGTTCATCGCATCTGCATGATCAGCAGCTAGTCCAATCCCCCAAATCTGATCTACAGGTGAAGCCTCAACAATGATTTGCTCAGAGGTACTCAACAAAAATTGTTGGAGATGGTTATTTTGGGAAAACTTTGCCAGATTTCCTTGAACCACAATCTCGTAACGATGCGCAATCCAAATTTCATATTGATAATTTTTGACCTGACGACCTAATGCTTTTATTTTCTTTGGATCATCAGTATGAAGAATTTGCTGAAAAATATTTTCATCTTTAAATAGTTTAGCTTTCTGCGCCATCATGTATTGTTCGGTATTTTGATAATCCACACCATCAATTTCAAATTTTGCAGGATACCATTGGCTTAAACAGCTCTTGTCTATCTTTTCTGGGGTCTTTTGACGATGCCCCCAAAAACACAAATAACTATATTTTTGTCCACGCTTTATATGTTCTTGTAAAGTTGTTAATAACTGAGAATCACTCATTTTATTTTCCTGTCTGTCTTTCACTTCTATTTTTAACTGATATCACGCAATCATCATAATCGCTATAAATCACTCATCCAACGTCTGTTCCAATATATCGCTTTAATAACCAGCAGTTATGGTATTTGATGCATCTCAATAAAAAATACAGAACATTTCCAAATCAAAAAATCACAAAAATTATTTAAAATCATTCATCATCAAGCCCGTTAGGATAATTAATAAAATTTAGCCAAGCATAAAGGACTTAGAGCGAGCGTAAAAATTGATCGCAATCTTTTCGAGATTTCAGATGTATAAACTGAATATGTGAATATTGAGGATCATTCATCATTGTAATATATTGCTGGCGATTTTTTTGATGAGTTTTGATCATCCACCAAATAATTGAGTCAGCACTGAACATTTTGCCAAAACTTTCCCGATTATTCGAATGTTGCCATAACTTCTTGTTAAAAACTGCCCGAGATATGGCACGTTTTATAGATTGGTAAAGATTGATATGAAAAGGAAAATCTAACCATATAACAGTATCAATGGTCTGCCATTTAACATGTGTTGTTCGCGTATAATTTCCATCGATTACAAAACCATGCTTTGCCGATTCAATTGCCTGTTGAATTTTTAAGAAAAAAGCATGGTCTGAAGTTTCCTCCCAATCATCTAACCAAAACAAATCGTCTAGTTCGATATAATGAAGTTGTAATTTATCAGCAAGCTTTTTTGAAAAAGTTGTTTTACCAACAGCAGAGGTGCCCACCACATTAATTTTATTCATTGGAATTCACTTCTTAAATAAAAAAGTAGCCTGACAGCTACTTTTTATCACCAAGATTTTAAAAATTTTTCTGAGCTGAATGATCAACTTTTAGAAAAGTGGACGAATCGTCAAAATCACTTTATGTTCATTGGCATGCTGATTGATATAGTGTTCTACAGCAGTTACTTCACCTTTTACCTCAGCATCTGCACCATACATCACTTTTAAAGTTTCACCAATTCTTGGCAATAATTGTAATTCGACTTCAATAGCACCTTGCTGTAAACCCGCAATTTCTACACGCATAAATACTCCAGAATATTTTCACTTTTATCATTCTACTCTATGCGAGCTATTTTAAAATCGATAATAGTTTCACGTTGAAATTATGTAATAACGGTACATTTCAACTGCAAATATTCAAATTTATCATTCAGAAGGCTTATGTCTAGCTGGTTCATCAATCAATTCATCCTCATAATCCAAATCATCTTCATCCACATTGATATAGTCCGGTGGTGGCGTAATATCGAATCGAACAGCGTTAATGTTTTGGTGGTTGAGTAATTTTGCCTTGGCAACTCGATGCATTCCATCCATGACTCTTCCATCTGCTGACAGAATAATAGGATAAGCCAAATCAGCCTCTTGGATCAGTTGGAAATGTTCAATTATTTGCTGTGTTGTTGGATGTTTATCTGGAAACCAATACGCTTCGTTCAGTTCCTGTATCTCGGATAATAAAACCTCATGAATGGGTAAATCTCGGCTTAATCCAACCAAACAGTGTACATCCCAAATATATGTGTCTGTACCCACAAGACGGAAATGGTATTGCCTACGCATAGATGCTCCGTAACCTTCTGATTAAAAATTAATGTTACATTGATAGCTCAACAATAAACCTAAGCTTATTCGTTTGCCATGCAAAATAACTATTGGCAATTTAATTTCGTCTTACAACATAATGCCCAACTTTACTTGAATCAACCAAGGAGTGAATACTACCGCCAGCATCCATGATGTTCAGCGACTAATCGCTTATTTCTGGTCCATGATTTGGAAACTCGTGAAGACCAATCAAGTTTTATTGTCACCTCTATATTCTACTTGATCTTATTTTGTGCTATCACAATTGGGCTTTTATACGGTGCGTTTTGACTAGTAACACATTATGAAATTGCCAGATTTGTTGTATTCACCCTTATTATTATTTTCCTCTCCATCTGGTCAAATAAGTAAGAAAAATTGCATAAGGAAGTATCATGAACTTCAATTTAATTTATAGACAAATGGCTTTGGTGATTTATGGCAACCAATTTCTCAATGATCATCTTCAAGATGATTTAAACAAAATGCCTCATTTTCAAATTTTACATCCAATTCTTAGAGATTTTCATTGTGGTCAACTTTTGGCGGGTTCATTACAACTCATTCTTTATCATTTAAAGCACAAAGGCGCGTATAAATTAAGTTTGATCCACGCGCCCCGATTAGCATCGACAATACAAGAATCCCCTATTTTTTATCTGTCTGATCACTTTTATAACTATATGATTTTAATTCAGTACCGGTATGATCACCCACAAATTTTAATCGGTTGTGAGGAAAAAGAGCTATGGTATCTACACCACCAGAACAATAATACTGATTTGTATTTTAACAATGTCAATGCGCTCACAGACAGAATCGCAACCTATACACTGTTCGACTTAAATGAAAGTTTTATTGAGAATTTGGGAGAATTAAAAGCCATAGACTGGAAACATTTTTCGCAATCTTATTTTGACTGCGTTTATATCAATGAAGTCGCTTTTACATTGGGATCTTCAAATCAGATCGAACACCTTGCAAATATTCAATTTAAGGACCATCAAAATTACAATACACATTTTGATCTTTTCCCAAAGGACTTCACAAGCAATTATGCAGCAAGCTTATTAACTCATGCTGAAAATCTTTATAAAAATTATCTACTAGAAAGTGAAACGAGAAATGATCAAGCCTGGTGTAATCAAGCAACTCGTCATGAACTACAGTTATTTGATCAAGCCGTACAAGCCTTAAATAATTTTTATCCATCTCTTATTGTCAATGCGGCAAATCACTACTCAAACGCCAATATTCAAGCATAAAAAAGACCGCTACAAAGCGGTCTTTTTTCAATCATCAAAGATGATTAAGCAGCTAATGCACCTTTAGCTTTTTCAGCTAAAGCAGCAAATGCAACTGAGTCATGCATAGCAATGTCAGCAAGTACGCGACGGTCGATGATCACTTGAGCTTTTTTCAAGCCATCGATCATACGGCTGTACGACAAACCATTTTGACGAGCACCAGCATTGATACGCGCAATCCATAAAGCACGGAATTGGCGTTTCTTTTGACGACGGTCACGGTAAGCGTATTGACCTGCTTTAATTACTGCTTGGAACGCTACACGATAAACACGTGAACGCGCGCCATAGTAACCTTTAGCACGAGCAAGAATTTTTTTATGACGGCGATGAGCCTGTACACCACGTTTTACACGAGCCATTTATAATCTCCTTAGATGTATGGGCACATACGACGAACTGAATTCATGTCACTTACGTGAACCATGACACAACCGCGCAATTGACGAATACGTTTAGCAGATTTTTTGGTCAAAATGTGGCGTTTGAACGCTTGTTTACGCTTGAAACCGTTAGCAGTCGCTTTGAAACGCTTAGCTGCACCACGGCGAGTTTTTAACTTAGCCATAACAACCTCTTTAAACACCTGTTCGGTACGTTCGCACCATTGCGAATACGACCTGCAGGTAAGGGAGGCAATATTCTAAATCATCTCTGTACAAAACAAAAGCAAAACCTTGCACTATTTATCAGTTATTCAGTGTAATTTCCGATGAAAATTCCATCATTTTTCATAAGGAAAATCTGCATTTAATCTTTATAATCGTCACATCATGATAAAACTGGACAGTTATGACCCCTGCACAGGATGCTTTTGCTGCGCTTCGCTATCGAGATTTCTCCATCGTCACGATCAATCAATTTTGCTTAACACTGGCAATTTTGATCCAAGAAATTATTGTCGCCTATTCACTGTATCAAATTACCAAAGATCCACTTACACTCGGTTTGATTGGATTGGCTGAGGCGATTCCTTTTATCGCATTGTCCCTATGGGGTGGTTATTTTGCCGATAAGCTGAATAAACAAAGTATTATGAAAGTATGTTTATTCTTTTCTTTCCCTTTACCCTTAGTGCTTTGGTACTTATTTCACAGTTACGATCATGGACAGATTGGTGTCACCACCCTGTCTTGGGGCATTTATGCTGTGATCTTTGCTTTGGGTACTATTCGTGGTTTCTATAATCCATCTGCAACATCATTAAAACCATTTTTAATTCCCCGTGAACTCTATGCAAATGGTGCAACTTGGACCACGATCGGATGGCAAAGTGGTGTCATTATTGGTCCCATGCTGGGCGGTTTTATGCTTGCTGGAATTGGGCGGGAAAATAGCTTACTTTCTGTATCCATGCTTTTATTTATCTGCTTTTGCTTAATCACACTGTTAAAAAAGCGTACTTTCCCGACCATGGAACAAGACAATCTTTGGGACAGTTTAAGCGAAGGTTTTCGATTTATCTGGAAAACTAAGATTGTACTTTGGGCGATCTCGCTGGATTTGGTTTCAGTGTTGTTTGGTGGTGTCATCGCCTTACTTCCTATCTTTGCTGAAGATATTCTGAAAGTAGGTCCTGAAGGTTTAGGATATCTACGTGCAGCGCCATCGATCGGCGCGCTCATCACGATGATTGCACTCACTAAGTTCCCACCAACACATCACGCTTGGCGAAATATGCTGATTGCGGTTGCTGGTTTCGGAATCTTTACCATCATTTTTGCATGTTCAAACAATCTATGGCTTTCCTTGTTTGCCTTAGGCATGACTGGCGCATGTGACAGTATTTCCGTGGTGGTGCGCCAAACTATTTTACAAGTTTACCCTCCTGAAAATATGCGTGGTCGAGTTGCAGCTGTGAATGGGATGTTCGTTTCATCGAGTAATGAACTGGGTGCTTTTGAATCAGGGCTTGCCGCCAAGTACTTAGGAACGATCACAGCAACGATATTTGGCGGATGCATGACCATGGCAGTCGTTGCAATCAGCTGGATTAAAACCGCTGATTTGTTTTCAGTCGATATTACCAAAGGGCAAAAATAGCGATTGTTGACATAAATAATCGTAAAAAATGCACCTTAGGGTGCATTTTCTATTGCGAGATGAGCAAATTCGATAAATACTTTGCGCAATTAAATTAACCTCATGCACACTCAGTTGCATGGAAAGCTAAACTTATGAATAAAGCTCTTTTAATCACTGGTCTGATGTGCCTTTCAACTTATGGACATAGCGCAGATAAACTCCCAACAATAAAAGTCAAAGGAGAACAATCTGAACGCAATGCCCCATTACACCTCACGACACGTATACAATGGGTTAAATTCCCTCAAGTCCAATATCAAACAGCAGAATTAAAAACACAGGATCGTTCTGCCATCATCCGCGTGAGCGCCAACAGTTTAGGACAAGTCACAGATGCTGAAGTGCAAGAAAGCACAGGAATCACGGCTCTTGATCAAAAACTCATTGATGCTGTAGAGGCTGCCAAGGTAAAACCATATAGTAAGAATGGTAAAGCCATACCGATTGTGGGTTATCAAACATTTACTTTAAATATGGATAATGCCCAAGACAATACACAGGCTCATGCACAACTATCTGAATGTACCTTTGCGTTTAATTCAAAACACTGGATAAAGCAAACTCAAGATAAGTCAGTTGCCTTTCATTATACGCAACAGCCTCAGCTCTCGCTTGACTCAGCTTTACTCAAAAACAAAGATCGAACAGTCAAATTTAAGTTTAAAGTTGATCAACAAGGCAATGTAAAGCGTGTCAAATTAACTCAATTATCAGGTGTAAATGCGATTGACCAACAGGTTATCCAAGCTGTTGAGCAAACTCAAATACAAGTAAAACGCTCTTATCGAACCTTATGGACTTTTAAACCACGTTCATTTAATGATGAAATTCAATTTAAAATCAACGATTGCAACGAGTTTAATCATCAACTCAAATAGATTTGTTGTTTGAGTTGATCAATCTATTTATTTCAAAAATTTAAATAATACAATGAACAAATTTTATCTTGCTGCCATATTACTCTCTCTGAGTAGTCTATTTATGGCATATGCTGAACAAACGCACATAAAAACGCCCGCTACTTCCCCAGATGATGAAGCAGTTTGGCATAAATTACCTAAACTAAAGATTCGTGACTACGAATTACATGGACAAAGTCGCTATATCGATCTTCTTATTTCAGCCGATCCTAGCGGACGTGTGACAGACGTAAAAATTATCCAAAGCTCTGGCTTAACTAGTTTAGACGATAAGGTTGTATATGCTGTACATAAGGCATCATTTAAATCCACAAACTCTCCGATACGGGCTAGACAAGACTTTAATTTTGAAGCAGTTAAAAACTCATCTAAACCATCAGCAAGACGTTGTTTCTTTCGTTTTGATAGCGAGGTTTGGCAAGCTCAAACAAAGGGAAAACCAACCAGCTTTCGCTATCTTAAACAACCCTATTTAGCAGTTAATCCAGCACTTTTAAATGGGGAAAAACGGCATATTGATTTCTCTTTTAAATTGTCAAGAAAAGATAAAGTTTCTGATGTTAAATTGATTCACAGCACCCAAATTAACCAAATTGATACTGAGGTCATTTCTGCTTTTATGAATGCTCAAATCACATCAGATAAAAAGTGGTGGCAAATTTTTAAAACGACACATCAAGACTATATCAGTTTCGATCCTAAAGACTGCAACTAAATCCATCCACTAAAAATCAGGTAGATCACACAATATCTACCTCCTTTAGCAATTGTTACAATCAACAAAAAACGCCAAAATTTTTCTTTCATTAATCCTGCGATAAGCGTAATTGGATCACCAATTACAGGGGTCCAACTGAATAGTAAGGACCAAAAACCATATTTTTGATATATTTTTTCCGCTTTGAGCATATTTTTCTCAGAAACAGGAAACCATTTTTTATCTTTGAATTGTTCTATTTTCAGTCCTAAATACCAATTCACACATGAGCCTAATACATTTCCAATGGTTGCAACGATTAGAAGCAAATATACGGAATACTGTGCTTGTACCAGGAGCCCAACCAACACGGCTTCTGACTGTAAAGGTAATAGCGTCGCTGCACCAAATGCAGAAAGAAATAACAGCAAATAAGCCATAACATTAGTTAAAGTTGGGTTTAGGTTTTAAGGTATAAGTCAAGAATGACAATATAAAGGGAATAAGAAAAGCCAACCAAAATGAAAGTTCTGATTTAAAAAATTTCTGCACCAATGTAAGTTGAGCTTTACCCTCTGAAATCGCTTGCCAATCGATTTTGATATGAATAAAACCGTAAAATAAAACAATAAAATAAAGCGAAAGCAAAACGACTAAAATCGTGGTATTCAAAAGACTTTGCTTTAATGTACTTTGAAAAAAGCCAAAGAGCATAGCAAAAACCAAGCCTGAAACACTCACAATGCTCAAAATAATAAACCAAAAGTAATCATATGCAGAGTGATACTGCAAGATGCCACAAAGCATTGCTGTGATTAACATTACACCCAAAGAAATAAGGAAATGCCAAACAAATTTTTGCTTCATACTCCTCCTGATGAATATACGACTAACAGTTTAATCATACTAAATTTAGCATTTTTTTGGTTTTACGATACTGAAAAATTGCCCCTATTAAAGCAACAATAATCAATGCAATACGTGACCATTGATACCGTTGTGCAATCGGATCGATTACAGCTCGGATCAACTGAACATCCTGCCCCTGCATTTGACCCAGTATATTTTGAATATGCACAATTTCAGCAATATATAAAATCAGACAAGCAACGATACCAACAATGACACTCCAATAAATTTTTGGATTGGTCTCTAATATTTTCGTAAAATTTAAAAAGAAATCTTTCATGACCAAACCTTTCAATTGTGCAAAAATTTACATCTAAAAAAAACCACACAAGGTGGTTTCTTATTTTAACATAAAATGAATTTTACACTTTGATCGAGAGTGCTTTCTGTATCGCTGGTCGAGCAGTTAAACGTTCTACATACTCTTTCACATACGGATAATCATTTAAGTCGATTTGTTGCCATTCATAGCGCAAAACCCACGGTAAGATTGCCATATCGGCGATTGAATATTCGCCTGCAACATATTTTTGTCCGATAAGCTGTTTATTTAAAACACCATATAAACGTTTTGTTTCAGTGACATAACGCTCAATTGCATAGGGTATTTTTTCTTTGGCAAATTTTCCAAAATGATGATTTTGCCCCAACATGGGTCCAAAACCACCCATTTGCCACATCAGCCATTGTTCCACTTCAACACGGTCTTGTTCATTGCTTGGATAATACAAACCTGTTTTACGACCAAGATATTGTAGTATTGCACCTGATTCAAAAACTGAAATAGCTTCGCCATTGGGACCATTTTGATCGACAATCGCTGGAATTTTATTATTTGGGGAAATACGCAGAAAATCAGGTTGAAATTGATCATTTTCTAAAATGTTAATTGGAAAAATCTGATAATCCAATCCCATTTCTTCAAGCGCGATGGTAATTTTATGGCCATTGGGGGTTCCCCAATAATAGAGATCAATCATATTTCGTCCTTCTTCATTTTCACGTATTTTCTGAATTTTATTACGTTAATGGTTTTCTTTTATAACATGAATTCTTCGTCATCTGTAGGCAATAGACATAGATTATTTTAATAATCTATTCTTAAATTCAGTTATTCGCTTTTTCTTAACAAGATGATTTCTCATTCTATGACATTTATATTTAAAAATATCTTGATCATTGTGATGCTAAAAATTGCTTGGCTTTTTCTCCGACAAAGCGACGTCCTAAATTATCTCCTGAAATCCATTCATCAGGACTAAATAAATCAAATAATCCAACTTTGATCAAAGTTGGAATGGCAAGTATCAGTTCTTGTTCAACTTCCTCTCTTAAACCTTGGTTATATAAATCAATATTGTGCAACATGGTCGCTACAGTTCCTGTTTGCACTTTAGTCCCATCTTTCAAAGTAACCGCTGGGAGAACTTCACCCTCTTGAATAATTTTCTGGTTAATACTCGATAGTTGGTTTGAATTTTGGATTGATGACATCTTTATTCCTCAACATTTAACATATTTTCTTTTCAATAATAAAAAAAGCACCGCTTTAAGCAGTGCTCTTTTCTACAAATGTAACATTACTTTTTCTTTTTAGGTCCAAGTAACATACCCATTTGACGGCCTTCCATTTTTGGTGCTTGTTCAACTACACCTGATTCAGCGACGTCTGCTTCAATTTTTTGTAATTGCGCAAGACCCAACTGTTGGTGAGCCATTTCACGACCACGGAAACGTAGAGTAATTTTGACTTTGTTGCCTTCTTCAAGAAACTTCAGAATAGCACGCAACTTAACATTGTAATCACCAACGTCTGTACCAGGGCGCAACTTAATTTCTTTCACTTGAACTTGATGCTGTTTCTTTTTCGCATCTTTTTGCTTTTGCTTCAGGTCAAATAAATGTTTGTTGAAATCCATGATTTTACAAACAGGTGGCTCTGCATTCGCCACGATCTCAACAAGATCAAGATCAGCTTCTTCAGCAGCACGCAAAGCTTCAGCAAGTGAAACGATGCCTTTTTGCTCTCCATCTGCAGCAACGAGACGCACTTCTTTAGCTTTGATCTCATCATTTAATGCAGGACGATTGCTTTTAGCACCTTGTTGTTGGTTACGGTCAGGCTGTTTAATCTTTCTTACTCCACAATATACCGGCCGCGTTCGGCTACGGCTGCTTTCACTAGGTCAACAAATGCATCTATCGACATAGTACCTAAATTTTTTCCAGAGCGAGTACGGACATTCACAGTACCTTCCTCGACCTCACGATCTCCGAGTACTAATAAGTACGGAATACGCTCTAATGTACGCTCACGAATCTTAAAGCCGATTTTCTCATTTCTCAAGTCTGAAATTGCTCGAATTCCATTTTCTTTGAGTTTGGCGACGACTTGTTCACAAGCTTCCGCTTGAGAATCGGTAATATTCATGACACATGCTTGGATTGGAGCCAACCATGGTGGCATAAAGCCTGCGTAGTGTTCAATTAGTATACCAATAAAACGCTCAAAACTGCCAAGAATTGCACGATGTAACATCACAGGATGGTCACGATCGTTATCTTCTGTTACATATGAAGCGTCTAAACGTAACGGCAAGTTAAAGTCACACTGAATTGTACCGCACTGCCAAATACGACCTAAGCAATCTTTCAGTGAGAATTCAATCTTAGGACCATAAAAAGCACCTTCGCCAGGTTGTTCTTCCCAAGTTAGGTTCGCAGCATCTAGCGCATCTGCTAGAGATTTTTCTGCGACATCCCAAAGTTCATCGGCGCCAACACGTTTTTCAGGACGAGTAGACAACTTCATTTGAACGTCTTCAAAGCCAAAGTCTTTATAAACGTCTAAAGTGAGTTTAATAAAGTCTGCAACTTCTTTACCAATTTGTTCAGTTGTACAGAAAATATGCGCATCATCTTGAGTAAAACCACGTACACGCATAATGCCGTGTAACGAACCTGATGGTTCATTACGATGACATGAACCGAACTCTGCCAAACGAATTGGAAGATCACGGTAAGACTTTAAGCCTTGGTTGAACACTTGCACATGACATGGGCAGTTCATTGGTTTTACAGCATAGTTACGACTTTCTGAATGTGTCGTAAACATATTTTCTGCATAGTTTGCAGCATGACCAGACTTTTCCCACAGTGTAAAGTCTACAATCTGTGGTGTTTTAATCTCTTGGTAGCCATTATCCTGCTGAACTTTACGCATATATTGTTCAAGCACTTGGTAAATCGTCCAGCCATTGGCATGCCAGAACACCATACCAGGCGCTTCTTCCTGCATATGGAACAAGTCTAAGGCTTTACCAATTTTACGGTGATCACGTTTTTCAGCTTCTTCGATACGCTTAATATAAGCAGCTAATTCTTTTTTATCTGCCCAAGCTGTACCATAAATACGCTGTAATTGTTCATTCTTCGCATCACCACGCCAGTATGCACCAGAGATTTTAGTGAGTTTAAATGATTTTAAGAATTTAGTATTTGGAACGTGTGGACCACGACACATATCTAAATAATCTTGATGATAGTACAAGCCCATTTGAGTTTCTTCAGGCATGTCTGCAATCAAGCGCAATTTATAATCTTCACCACGCGCAGTAAATTCAGCAATGACTTCATCACGAGGCGTCATTTTTTTAATGACATCGTAATCTTGATCGATAAGCTTTTTCATACGCTCTTCGATCGCAGCCATGTCATCTAATGTAAATGGACGAGGCATCCAAATGTCATAGTAGAAACCTTCTTCAATGACAGGACCAATCACCATTTTAGCTTCTGGAAAGAGTTGTTTTACCGCATGACCCACCAAGTGTGCACAAGAGTGACGAATAATCTCGACACCATCTTGATCTTTTGGAGTGATGATTTGTAATGTTGAATCTTCGGTAATTAAATCACTTGCATCGACTAAGCGATCATTTACTTTCCCTGCAACTGTATTTTTAGCCAGTCCAGGTCCAATACTTTGAGCAACTTCCATAACGGAAACAGCATGATCAAAACTTTTCTGATCGCCATTTGGCAATGTGATAATAGGCATATTTAAAAATCCTTAAGGAGTGATGCCCCGTACAATGGAGCATGTCACCGCGAGATTATGATCGAGGAAGATCCTCAAGATAAAATCGGTGGAACAAAATAAAAAGTGTGTCAAATTTTACACCTTTGCTGAATATTTATAAACCTTTGTCTTCAATTAATCTAAATTTTAGTTTTTGATTTTGTCGAAACAGTCATTTATCATCGCCGCGTGACATTTTATTGACTTTAAAAACATAAAACGAATGGATAACTAAATGAATTCGGTAAACTTAACTAAACTTAGTTCAGCAATACTTGTCGGCTTGGCATTAACAGCCTGTGGTGGCGGTTCTAGCAATAACGAACAAACATCAAATATAGCCAATACACAAAGCCAATCTGAAAAAATTGAATGTAGTAATGGACTTCCCAAAAATCTTAAAACGACTGGACAAGGCTTTTTTAGTGATGAAATCTATTCTCTAGAGACACAACCCAATGACAGTGGTGATGAAAATGTTATCGTATTATATTCAAATAAGCTTACCAATGGTGTGATATACCAAAATCTCACGACCTTACTTAAGAATCAACCAAAGCAAATAAATATTGATTTTTTAGAATCATATCTTTTAACGAAATCTAAACTCGATACCAGCTTTAAACAAAACAATTTGACGATTGGCTTTCCACTAGGGTATCTCATCAGCCAAGATGACAACTCAGCAATATTCAATAGTTTTACCGATAAGTGTACGATTCATATAGAAAATCAAATTAAATTAAATTTAAAACACATCGATATTTCGGGAATGACTATTGCTGATCTCTTTAAATATTACGACTATCCAAATGCTGGTAATGTAGAGCGTTATATAAATTCAGACCTAGCCCAGATTATAATCAACAACCATAAAGGTTCTTTAGAAAAATTATTAGCAAATCAGACAAAGTTTCCTTCTGGTTCTAAACTCAGCTATGTTGAGCAATCAATATTTAATACACCTACAATTACATTTAATGACAGTGATCTAACTGATTATAAATCCTTAGAAGAGTTTACTGATAACACTGAACTTCCATCTGGATACATTTGGCATAAAGATCAATTTGCAGGTTATAAAGTTGTCTATCCAATCAATCCAACTACAGGTATCTCCAAGAGCTTTATTGATAACTATACTGGCGTAGAAATGAATGGAAAAATATATCAAGCATATCAAGTTATTTCTGGAGATTTAATAAAGGATCAAATGGCTCCATTAGAAGACAAACTTGATATGTCAGAAACTTACTTCAATAAAACAGCAGTACAAACTTTAGCGGATGCGCTAAATCAAGCACTTTGATTTGATCTATCATTTTTTATTTTTAAAACCGCTATTTCTATGGCGGTTTTTTTTATATATTCACTCTCTAAAGCTTTGCCATTTTTTAAAACTTCGATCTAAATAATAAGTCAGCTGAGCAAACTGAGGAATAATGGCTTCACTTTGAGTCGGTCGTAAAAATACAAAATCATCAACTTCGATTTGAGTTGTTTTTGGTACATTCACCATTTCTTGATTGGTACTGCGCCCATATAACACATGAGGATGAATCCCTTGAGGATAAACATAGTCAGCCATCCAATAGCCCCCATAAACAAATAATGCTTTAGACCGATGTGGAAGCTTATTCAAGATCGTTAAACCCGGTAATTGGGAATATGGCAATACTTTTAGTACAGCTGTTGCAATCCATAGACACGCCTGCAAAACACGCAACCCTTCACTGTCGAAGTCACTTGGTTTAAGCAACATTGAACCAAAAGCAAGATCATTACACACACTCTGTTTTACGTGCAGATAAAAGGTGGGACTTCCCCCACCATTAAAACAAAGATGAGCATGCCAAAGCTGAGGAAATTGCTGTTGAATGATATCTTTGTAGCATTGGTACGTTGCTTGTGACTCCTGATACGCCACCTCAACTTTCTTGATGACAGGGGGTAATTTTGTTACATGGGCATCATAACCCATCAACCCTGAAAATTTTAAATTGTCAGGATGCTGCTCAATCAACCTGAGTAGTTCAATCATTTGCGCTTTTGAGTCTACACCTCCACGATGCAAACCCACATCTATCTCGATATTGATTTGAAGCTGAATTGCTAAAACTTTCGCCACTTCAAGATATTGTAATAAACGTGCCTTGGTATCTACCAACCACTGAATATTGGCGTGTTCCGATTGAGGATGCTGGGTATAAAACTGCTGTACAAGCCTTACAGGCATCGGCTTTCCCAGTAAAACATCAGCTTCTGAAAAATTTTCCAAAATCGGTAGCAATTGAGGTAAATGGAAAACCATAAAACGTTGTGTGGACAACTTAGCACTTACCGTCTTGAGCAATTCCATAGATGCTAAAGATTTGACCACAAGACGAGGCTGTAAATGGGTTGCGTATTTAAACTTGGTTGTTGCATATTGCAAATTTTGCTCCAAAGCTTGACCATCAATGATCAATTGCGGTAGCGCATCTGCAGATTGTTTTAAATCACGATTTAATTGTTCAAAAAAATGATTCATCGCATATCCTTATATTTTACTATTCATTTGCGGTATACCCACTTGATTCAGTCTTATTGATCCATCATTGCGCCAATACCCTGAATTACGCTGTAAAGAATAACTTTTCTAAATACGGATTTAAAAACTTTTGCGTAGGGTCCAACTGAGCCCTTAACTGCATAAAATCATCCCACTTTGGGTATAAGGCTTGGAGCTGTGAAGCCCCCATATTATGCATTTTCCCCCAATGTGGGCGACCTCGATAATGCTGAAAAATCGGTTCAATTTCATCAAATAATTGGTTTGGAGCTTGTTTGTGATATTGATGAACTGAAATTGAAATCGAATCTTGCTGATAAAACGGACTCAACCAAATATCATCGCCTTTGACAAAACGAAACTCTACTGGAAAAAATGTTTGTGCTTTAGCATGTTTTAATGCGGTTAATACTGCTTCTAAACATTCCATACCAGACTCAACTGGAATCTGATATTCCATCTCATTAAACTTTGTTTCGCGTGGAGTTGGAAAAATTTGACTGGACCAATCGACGAATGTGGTGGGTTTGATAAAGACACCTAATAATTTTTGCAATTTTGGATTCAATGCAGGAAAAGATTTCGTCAAACTACAGCATATCGTAAGTAAGGCATCTTCTGATGGCCATGATAATTTTCTCGGTTGAATATCCTCATCTGTGATGTCGAGTGTTTTTAATATCAATTGGTCTGCGTGTGAAAATGCAAAGCACTCAATATGGCGATGTTGCGTTTTCCAAAGATCGATATTTTCAAAAAATTCTTTAACTGAACAAAGTCGCACATGCTCCTTCAACTTATAACGAGGTTTGTTTTGCATGGTGATCTTGGTGAGTATTCCTAAACTTCCTAAAGATACACGCCCTGCTTCAAAAATATTGGGATTGTCTTGGCGACTACACGTCAGTATATCTCCTGAAGCTGTTAAGAGTTCGAAGGCTTCCACATAAGCAGAAATACAGTGCAAATTCAGACCAGTTCCATGTGTTCCAGTCGATACTGCCCCAGCCAAGCTTTGTTGATCAATATCCCCTTGTTGCATTAAAGACTGTTGTATTGGTTCTAAATATTGATCCAAATTAAACAACCGTGTTCCTGACCAAATATTGGCTTGTGTTAATGCTGTATTTACGTTCTCTACACCAGAAAAATGATCTAAGGATAATAGTGTCGCATCGGTACAAACCAACGGGGTAAATGAATGACCAGCACCTACCACACGAATTTTATGATGGTTTTGAACAATATTTTTTAATTCATCTATACTACTGGGTTTTAAAATATGTTCTGGTTGAGAATGTTGAAACCCAGACCAATTGTTCCATTTTTGCTGATTCATAATGCTGATCCTTTAGCGCACTGCGGTTTTTACACTGCCATGATTTGTTCTCAGGTCTATTTCGTGTTGTGAAATTTTTGTAGGACGAGTGACTTGATCAAACTTGCGTTGCGACTCATCAATCATTAATTGGCTTGCAAGATATTGAAACTTGTATTGAATTGCAGCATGTGTCCACTGCCCATATAAGGTGTGCGCGCCTTCATAGGCTTGCTCTTGATACTCTTCTTGTGTGGTAATGTATCCCATATAATCATTGCAGTAAGACACTAGAGCCGTGGTTGAAATCATCTGATGAGTTGTCATTTGCTTTGCCACTGTTTGAATCAAACGCTGCCCTGCTGTCGTGGTAATCTCTCCTGGACAGCACACCAATGCCAATGCACCAATGTGAATAATCTGTAAAGGAATAACACTCGGAACAAGTGGACTGGTCTGAATCGCACCTGCTTTCACTTGTCGATTCATTTCTGCAATAAGAGGATCAACAAAACTCGGGGTGAAATCCAGCGGCTTACCCAATAATTGATTGTCAGGGCTTTCAAGCACAATATCTTTGGGAAATTGAGCGTCATACAATGCTTTATATTTTGCATAATCTGGTGCATTTGGATCTGCTAAACGTTTCTTACGTACTTGCCTTGACAGCAGTGTTAAAATTTTAATGATAGGCTTTGACGCACCTTGACCATCAACGGGTGTTCCGCCCATAAATCCAACACCATGACAAGCAGCACTGGTTCTCATCTTCTCAGACTTTTGACTGAACTCGCTTGGGATTTCAACCTGACTTAAATCAACATAACTCAAAATGGCATCTATACCGCCTTTTAGACACATGCTTCCAATCGCACTTTTATTTTGATTCTCAGAATTTTGAAGATCTATTTTAGTTAAAGCCTTGATGGCTAACTCACTTTGATAGCGCCCATTTTGTTGGGCATATTGATATTCTTTTTCACCTTTGATTCGACTGCGAATTATATTTTGTTTCGGACCATGAAAATGTGGAGATACATCTCCAGCTGTGGCTTGTGCAAATATTGCAACAGGATTTTGCACACCTTGTTGCAATAAATACTCTTCACTCTGTATCGCAGCATATCCCTTGTTATCACCATCATGTGCATTGAGTTGATTACCCAAACATGTAGCATGTACGCCAAATAATGAGATAAATGCAACAAGTTGCTGATCACGATAAAATCCAATTAATTGCATTTCACGATTTAAGGCAAGGTGAGTTTCAGCCTCAGTTCGATGTATCACGTCTGGATTGCGATTATAGGCATCTAATGATCGATTCCATGCGACTGGTGTATCTTGAGGAAATTGACAGGTTTGATAAAAAATTTCTGTTTCTTGTTCCGATTGAATCGCTTGAAGAATACTGGTCAAAGCAGCATTGACCACAGCATTTAAATGCTCAGGAACAAAACCCGGCGTCGGCATATTATATAATGCTTCATAGGCACAGCCACCTGGTCCAGAATGGGTATGCGTCGCCATCAATACCAATCGTTGCGGATTAAATTGTTCGTTCAACTTTTCAGTTAAAGCTTTAACTACACCTTCACGCATTGCATAGGTAATACAACCTAAATCCAAACAGCAAAATAATAAGGGTTGTTCTGAGTCTGAACGGCGAATACTGAAACTTCGTGCAAATAAGGCTGTACGTTTTACATAAGCGCGATGTGACCACATGCCATAACCAAACATGGCATAACCTTGTGGTTGGATTTCAATCTCTTGCTTTGCCCAGCCTACCCTAAACATATATGGTATTCCTTTATCTTTTTATGTGATACATCAGCAGAACTAGATTGAATATTAATCAAAAATATGCGATACCAACTAGGGTAAAAGCAACAACAATATGGGGGGCTAAACGGACTTTATGGGCTCACAACAAAAGGAATCTGCCAATTCGCAATTTTATATTCCGCCTATGATCCTTACCAGTTTGATTCATTATGGGGAACAACAACATTGGCAATATGCAGATTGGTTTAAATTACACAATCTTGATTTGGAACAGATTCGCCAAGGGCAAGGTTTCGTTGCATTTTCGGAACTTTGTGGCGTTATTCAAGATGCACTCAACTGTACTCAACAAAAGCATTTAGGTTTATTGCTGGGTAGCCATGAGGGTCAAATTTCTATTGGTATTTTGGGTTTTGCAATGCAAGCGTGTAAAACTGTTGCAGAAGCACTGGAAACAGCTTTGCAGTACCACCCTATTTCAGGCAGTGTTTTGGATTTGAGTGTTCATTTGAGTCAAGATTATTGTGAAATCGAGCTGATAGAACGCAGTGATTGTGGTCCACTCAAAGCATTTTTTTGCGATGAAGTTTTTGCCAGCATCATGACCTGTTTAAACATGATGTTAGATCGAGATTATGAACTGATTAGCTTAGAACTGAGTTATGATCATTCTGCTTATTCACAAGATTATCAACGTATTTTTCAATGCCCTATACTTTTTAAAAGCAACAGGAATTTAATTCGATTTCCAAATACACTATTAGCCAAAACACTTAAAAATCATAGTCCAGTCAACTATCAAATTGCGATTCAAATGTGTCAGCAAGCATTAAAGCAATTTAATCAAATCAACCAACACAGCATAGTTCAGGTATTACAACATTTAATTGAGAGCCATTTGCCAGGGCGTTTTGATATGCACCAAGCTGCACAGCATTTCCATTTAAGCGAACGCCACCTAAGACGATTACTACTCAATGATGGTCTGAGTTTTCAGCACTTAAAGCAACAAGTCTTAGAAAAAAAAGCCAAACAATGGCTTGAAGACAATCAATCAATCAGCCAAATCAGTTTTAATTTAGGCTTTAGTGAGCTTCGAGAGTTTCGTCGCGCATTCAAGAAATGGACAGGATTTTCTCCAAGTGAGTATAAAAAAACTAAACTCTTAAGTTCAGTTTCTTAGTATTTAAATAGGTAAATATATATACAGTATAGACATGTTCCAACAGCCAAAAACTTCTTAAAATATTTATTTAATTCATATTTTTGAAAGTAAACTTTCAACGCTCAACAGGACAACACTATGTAAACATATTTACATTTTACAAATACTCGACTAAAGCATAAATGAATTTTAATCATCTTATGCCTATCTTTTAAGCATGGACATTAGAACAAATAGAGACGGAGCTCAACATGGTCAGTGCATATGACGAATTACCACGCACACCTGCAAATTTTGTAGCATTATCACCTTTACGTTACTTAGAACGCGCTGCTTATATTTATCCTGATCAGGATGCAATTGTTCATGGTCATCGTCATATTTCATGGCGAGAAACTTATCAACGTTGTCGCCAATTTGCGCATCAATTACGAAATCTAGGCATCGAGAAAAATGATACGGTTTCTGTTCTCTTACCGAATATTCCAGCCATGATTGAAGCGCATTTTGCAGTCCCTATGGCTGGCGCAGTATTAAATACCTTGAATACCCGTTTAGATGCCAAAACCATCGCATTTATGCTTGAACATGCTGAAACTAAAGTGCTTTTGGTTGACCCTGAATTTGCGACATTGGCGCAAGAAGCTGTAGGCATGCTGTCTCAGAATATCTATATCATTGATGTTGCTGACGTTGAATATGACAAAAATGACTCTACTTCTCGCATTGGTCAAATCGAATATGAACAGTGGCTTCAAGGGGGTGATACTGATTTTGAATGGCACTTACCTCAAGACGAGTGGGATGCTATTAGCCTAAACTATACTTCTGGAACTACTGGTAACCCGAAAGGTGTGGTCTATCACCATCGTGGGGCTTATATCAATGCTGCGAGTAATATTATTGCCTGTGGAATGACCCCTCGTTGTAAATATCTTTGGACACTTCCCTTGTTTCACTGTAACGGTTGGTGCTTTGCTTGGACGATCGCAGCAAATGGTGGCACCAATATCTGCTTACGGAAAATTGATCCTGAACTGGTCTACCAACTGATTGATCAATACAAAGTTGATTATTTCTGTGGCGCACCGATTGTTTTGTCAATGTTGATTAACACACCAGAAGATAAGCAAATTAAATTTAAACATCATGTTGAAGTCATGGTGGCTGGTGCTGCACCTCCAGCAGCGATTATTGAGGGTATGCATCATATTGGCGTTCAAGTGAATCATGTTTATGGACTTACAGAAACCTACGGTCCTTCTGCATTATGTGCATCACAAGCCGGATGGAGTGATTTGTCAATTCAAGAGCAAGCTCAATTACATTCACGTCAAGGCGTACCTTATCCTTTGCAAGATGGTATGCGTGTTCTCGATGCAGAAACCATGCAGCCAGTTCCAAATGATGGCAAGACCATGGGGGAAATTATGTTCCGTGGCAACATTGTCATGAAAGGTTATTTAAAAAATACTCAAGCCACTGAAGAAGCATTCAAGGGAGGCTGGTTTCATACGGGCGATTTAGCTGTCTGCCAACCAGATGGTTATGCAAAAATCATGGATCGCTCCAAAGACATCATTATTTCTGGTGGGGAAAATATTTCCTCTTTAGAGGTCGAAGAAATCCTCTATACCCACCCTGCTATTATGACAGCAGCGGTCGTTGCTCAACCTGATCCACGTTGGCAAGAAGTGCCTTGCGCCTTTATTGAGCTTAAGCAAGACGCAGAAACAACTCCTGAAGAAGTGATTGAGTTTTGCAAACAACATCTGGCACGTTTTAAAGTACCAAAGAGCGTGGTGATTTGTGAGATTCCAAAAACTTCAACAGGAAAATTACAAAAATTTATCTTACGTGACTGGGCAAAAGAACGCGCTGTAGGTGAGTTTCAGTAAGGATTTAAATGTCGTGATTCTCTCTTCATAGAAATCATCTTTGGCTCGTCTAAGCAAAGTGAATGATCTAAAAGAGAGGACACGATAAGCCCTGATGATAGACTAAGTGACTCCGATAGGTATGATTTTTTAGTCCCTTGTTTTATACGATAAAATACTAAGCCATGAATAAATTACGTATAGAAATAGAACCCGACTTCGAAACGGCACAACAACTTTATCCGACTGTGCTCGAATTAATTGCAAATTACACCCGCTTTTGTGATGAATTCGGTGATGAAGACTCCGTGGAATATCAAAAACTCAGTGAAAAACTTACACAAATCACCCTTAAAGATATCAACCAATATGATCTCTGGGAGTGGTGGGAAGCCGAAGGAATTGAAAACTTAAGCTTTGATATTTGCCTACCCGAGCCTAAAATCATTAAGGATATTTCAAAACAAGAACTAACTGAAATTGTACAACGTATTAAAAAATCAGATTTTACGACTCAACATAAAAATAATTTTATTCATTCTTTTTATATTCGCACCGTCTTTCCGGGTGGTTATTTCTATAATTTTTTAAAACTCAATTTTAAATATTTTCATCATCGCCTATTTCAGCGTAATAAAGATCAGAATGGTAAATACTTTGAATATTCAACTGAAGAAATTGTAGAACAACTCTGGGCTAAAAAATCTAAATAATGCTCAACTATTTTAAAACTTCTATGAGTAACTGATGTTACGCACTTGATTTAAATTAAGTAGGTGAAAAAGAAAAAGCTAAATTTACACGACGGAGTCTTACATCCAAGGTTTAAATTTATGGAATAGCCTTCGGCTCGAGGTACTTTTGTTTTGGCATGAGGAGCAAAGCTCCGCAAGGGCAACCATCTTGCGCAGCGACATCGCTGCTCACCGCAGAACTCGTTCACTATCGTCAAAATATTAAAAGTTTCGCAGAAACTTTACTTATTAGAAGGAGTTCTGCCTCAAGCAATTGCGGATGACGTTTCCGCGTAGCCACATTCTTCTCGCTCCAAAATTTAATTTTAGAGTTACTGCGTAACATCAGTGAGTAAATGTAATGGCTTGTTCTCATCACAAAATCAGCATAAAACACCGTTTTTTATAAAACTCTTCATTACTTGAATAGTTTAGCTATTTTGTAGCCAACCTTGATCTAATAGCACCTACTTTTACAGTCATTTTATTGGACACAACTTTTTACGATTTTGACTATTTGTATCCTTATTTTTCAACGAAAACTGTTTACACTCAATGCACTTACAAGTTTCAAGCTATTTTTCTTTGACTTTACAGTCACAGAGAAATAACCATGAAATACTTGTACGTCACTATAAGATGTTGCACGATGTAGCAGAACAAATATGTGTCATAGAAGACACACATCGTATTTATGAAGATTATAAATCTGGTTTAACCAGTATTGAGGAAACCGATATGCCACAATACAAAGCACCCTTACGTGATATGCACTTCGTTTTGCATGAATTATTAAATGCAGAAGAACATTACGCTAAACTCCCTGCGTTCCAAGAAACCGTAAGCCGTGAATTGATTGATCAGTATTTAGAAGCTGGCGCGGATTTCTGTGAAAACGAACTTTCTCCTTTAAACCAGATCGGTGATCGTGAAGGCTGTAAATGGGATGATGGTGTTGTGACTACACCAACAGGCTTCAAAGCAGCTTATGACAAATATGTAGAACTCGGTTTCCCTTCTCTTTCGGTTCCTGAAGAACATGGTGGTCAAGGCTTACCAGGCTCATTAGCAACAGCTATTTCAGAAATGGTAGGTTCAGCAAACTGGGCGTGGGGCATGTATCCTGGTCTTTCTCATGGTGCGGTTCGTACTATCGAACACCATGGTTCTGCTGAACAAAAAGCAACGTATTTGCCTAAACTGGTTTCAGGTGAATGGACAGGTACAATGTGTCTAACAGAATCTCATGCAGGTTCAGACCTTGGTATCATCCGCTCTAAAGCTGAACCACAAGCAGATGGTAGTTATGCAATTTCTGGCGAGAAAATCTTCATTTCAGCTGGTGAGCATGATATGGCTGAGAACATTGTTCACATTGTTCTTGCTCGTTTACCAGGCGCTCCTAAAGGCACCAAAGGAATTTCATTATTCATCGTACCAAAATTCAATGTCAATGCGGATGGCTCTATTGCAGACCGTAATGGCGTTCGTTGTGGTTCAATTGAACACAAAATGGGTATCCATGGTAATGCCACATGTGTGATCAACTTTGATAATGCGAAAGGCTTCTTGATTGGACCAGAAAATAAAGGTCTACACTGCATGTTCACCTTTATGAACACTGCACGTATCGGTACAGCGGTTCAAGGTTTAACAGCATCTGAATCATCTTTCCAAGGCGCACTTGCCTATGCCAAAGACCGTTTAGCAATGCGTTCACTTTCTGGTCCAAAATCACCAGAGAAAGAAGCAGATCCAATCATCGTTCACCCTGCTGTACGCAACATGCTCATGACGCAAAAAGCATTTGCTGAAGGCGGTCGTGCACTTGTTTACTTCTTGTCTCAATATGCAGATATCGTTGAACAAGGCGTTACTGAAGAAGATCGTAAATTCGCTGACAACATCTTGTCTTTATTGACACCAATCGCAAAAGCATTCTTAACTGAAACAGGTTCAGAATCAGCGAAACATGGTGTGCAAGTCTTTGGTGGTCACGGCTTTATTTCTGAACACGGTATGGAGCAAATTGTACGTGATACACGTATCTCTTGCTTATACGAAGGGACGACTGAAATCCAAGCACTTGATTTGCTAGGTCGTAAAGTATTGGGAACTCAAGGTGCAATGTTGAAAGACTTCACCAAGATTATCCATAAGTTTGCAGAAGCAAACAAAGACAATGCTGATCTAAAAGAATTTGTTGAACCATTGGCTGCTCTGAATAAAGAGTGGGGTGATTTAACCATGCAGATCGGTATGAAAGCTATGCAAAACCCTGATGAAGTGGGTGCTGCCGCAGTAGATTACTTATACTTCTCTGGCTATGTAACACTTGCATTCTTATGGGCGCGCATGGCGCTTGTTGCTCAACAGAAATTAGCTGAAGGTTCTACCGAAACTGGTTTCTACAATGCAAAAATCAAGACTGCTCGTTTCTACTTCAAAAAGATTCTTCCACGTGTTCGCTCACATGTAGATGTGATTGCAGGTGGCTTAGATCCTTTGATGTCCCTAGATGCTGAAGATTTTGCATTCTAAGTAGAATGTCGAATTAGACATTTAAAAAACTGTACTCAAGAGTGCAGAAATAGAGAAAGGACGGTCATAGCTTTGACAGTCCTTTTTCTTTATAAATAGACCGTAATTTTACTTAGATCATCTAACAACATTCATCATTGTTGATTAGACTGATCTGAGTCTACAGATTCAAACAATAAACAGGTGAACGAACATGCCAATTTATAATGCGCCACTTGCAGATATGAAATTCATTTTAAATGATGTTTTCAATGCAGAACAATTCTGGCAAGCCAATGAAAAGCTTGCACATGTTGATGCAGCAACGGCTGAAGCGATTTTAGAAGAAATGGCTAAATTTGCTCAAAATGTTACGCTTCCACTCAACCGTACTGGTGACGAAGAAGGCGCACATTATGAAAATGGCAAAGTAACCACACCTGCTGGCTTTAAAGAAGCTTTCCAACAATACGCTGAAGGTGGTTGGATCGGTTTAGGTGCAGATGAAGAATGGGGCGGTCAGGCAATGCCGAAAATGCTGACTGTCCTTGCAGACGAAATGCTATTTGCAACCAACCCTTCTTTCATGCTCTACCCGCTTCTCTCTGTGGGTGCTGGTATGGCGTTAAACAGCTACGCCTCTCAAGAGCAAAAAGAAACTTATTTACCTAAAATCTATTCAGGTGAATGGTCTGGAACCATGTGTCTAACTGAACCACATGCAGGTACGGATTTAGGGATCATCAAAACTAAAGCCGAACCAAATGAAGATGGCTCGTACAACATTACGGGTACGAAAATCTTTATTACTGGTGGTGACCACGATTTAGCTGAAAATATCATTCACCTAGTTTTAGCAAAAACACCGAATGCTCCAGCAGGTTCACGTGGCATTTCGCTGTTTATCGTACCTAAATTTATTGTCAATGCTGACGGTTCATTGGGTGATCGTAATACTGCTGGTCCTGGTTCAATTGAGCACAAAATGGGGATCAAAGCCTCTGCGACATGTGTCATGAACTTTGATGCTGCTAAAGGTTACTTGGTCGGTAAAGAAAACGAAGGTCTAGCTGCAATGTTCGTGATGATGAATTACGAACGCCTGTCGATGGGTATTCAAGGTCTTGGTGCTTCTGAATACGCTTATCAAAATGCAGCTCAATATGCGACTGATCGTCTGCAAGGTCGTAGCGCAAATGGCGTTCAATCTCCAAACAAACCAGCAGACAGCATCCTTGTTCATGGTGATGTGCGTCGCATGTTATTGAATGCACGTGCCAATAATGAAGCATCTCGTGCCTTTGCTGTATATGTTGGGCAACAACTCGACATTACTAAGTTTTCTACTGATGCCGAAGCGATAGCAAAAGCCAATAATCGAGTTGCACTATTAACCCCAATTGCGAAAGCCTATTTAACTGATACTGCTTTTGATGCAGTAATTGATGCGCAAATGGTTTTCGGTGGTCACGGATTCATTCGTGAATGGGGCATGGAACAATGCGTACGTGATTTACGTATTGCCCAAATCTATGAAGGTACAAACGGCGTACAATCACAAGATTTGATCGGTCGTAAAACCATTAAATGCAATGGCGAATTTATTGCCGAATATATTGCTGAAATCCGTGATTTCGCTAATGATTTAGACACAGATCTTAACTTCATCAAAGATGCAACCTTAGACGTTGCGACTGAAGTGGACATGATCACTCAGCACATTTTAGAACGTGCCAAAGAAAATGCAGATTTCGCTAATGCTGCTGCTGTGGACTATCTACACGCTGTAGGCTTGTTAAGCTTTAGCTATATGTTTGCACGCATTGCCAATGCTGCAAAAAATAAAGACGGTCAGTTCTACCAAGATAAATTGGCATTAACGCATTACTTCATTCAACGTGTTTTGCCTGATTTACATGCACGTATTGCAAAAATCAAAGCAGGTGCAGAAGTATTAATGAACTTCAGTGAAGACTATTTTACGACGCAAGCTTAAGTTCAAAATGAATTGAAGCCAGTAATCAAAACGCCCGATTCATCGGGCGTTTTTCATTGATCATTCATTCAAGTAGTTTTGGATCTGGAAATGGTAATTTATCCTGAGACTCGCTAGGCATTGCAACCCATTTACCTTTGTCTTGGTAAAAATCAGATTGTGTTTCATTGGTTGCAGCGCCTAACTTGACTGAAATCGTACATGCAATTTGTTCTGGATGTGTCGGATTTACAGCAGGAATACATGTACCTAATTTTATTTCTGAAATCATTGCGCCGATTTCTGTTCCCAACAACTCAGCTGTGGCTTGTTTTGCTTCTGCAACTGTAGGGACTTTGATCGTATCAGCACTCGAAAACTGGCTAAATAATAGAATATTGAAACATGCAACTATGCGGGTTATTTTCATCTTTTCTATCCGTTGATCATTAAAATTTAATTTAAAAAATTATCGACATCACAATCTAACATGACTGAATATTAATGACTTTACACTATTGGTTTATCTTGTATAGAGACGATACAAGAATTTTCACTGATTCCACCATAGTGAAAAGTTTGTTTTATTTTGATTGAATTTATAATGAAAGACGATTTTATCAAATAGCTGATCACGTGAACTTTATTTTCAACTTGTAATCATAGATCCTACTCTTTAAGTTGCTGAAACAAATCCATGATAAAAACAAAATAAATATAACTTTGATGTGCATGAAATTTGCATGATGTTTAATTCACAATACAACATAGAAATGGAGGAAGTTATGAACAAAGATCCACGTATAGAAAAAATAGAAAACCTCCTCGATAAATTAGGCAATATTGCCGTAGAAGCATTTCACTATATTGCACTATTTATTATTGGTTGCATGATTGCATGGTCCGCAGTGCATACCATCATCGAAATTTTGACTGTAAAACAATACGCCAGCATTGATGATATTTTACTCTTATTTATTTACCTAGAATTAGGGGCAATGGTGGGGATTTACTTTAAAACCAATCATATGCCTGTACGTTTTTTAATTTATATCGCGATTACAGCACTGACTCGATTATTGATTTCAGATATCCAACATGACCATAAAGCGGATATTGATTTGGTGATTATTACAGGTTCAGTTTTAATTTTGGCAATTGCAATCTTGATTGTACGTTATGCATCTTGGACTTATCCCTCTGTGATTCGAGATAAACATAGTGAAAAACCATTGGCACATGGAAAAACGCCACGACCAGAAGATGATGAGTTAGCCTAACATCAAATTTCTTTATCTATATTTGAAATAAAACCTTCTCAGCGTTGTGAAATCAACATCAAATTTGATTCACATCGCCAAAGAAGGCTGCGATCATGTTTAGATTAGTGTGTTCAGATTTCATTTCCAAACATAATCCATAGTAAACAGAATTAACGATCATTCGGCACTTGTAAATAACGTCCACTTTCAAAAATCCAATGCATTCCAACTTGGGGATCAGGTAAACCATAACGACGCCAATCACTAATTAAAGTGTAATGCGAGCTTTCAATCTGACCACCCTCTCCATTCACATAACCATAACTATTGCCTGAATACTCTGTTCGTGTTGGAAACTGATGGTTATAAATAATCGTCACACCATTTTGTGGTGGATAATTTGGATAGGGTTGATTTGGATGAGGATAAGGTCGATTTGGATAGCTTGGATAAGATGGATATGGTCGTGGGTGTTGTGGACGGACAGGAATTTCCTGCGTCATTTGTCGACCATATTGATCTGTGTATTTGTACGTCGTGGTCGGATATCTCTTTTGAGGGCGTTCAACACTGCGATAGTTGCCCCAATCTTTACCATCTGCCCATGTCGTTGCCGAAACACCTGAAAGAATCAACATCAAGACACTTAAACTGAGTATCTGTTTCATTTCAACCTCCAAAGTTCAGCAGATAGATTATTTTAATACATCATTCCAGAGAAATTATGGATAAATAACAAGCATTATTTATCTTGTTTAATTGTTTATACATCAACTTGGGCAAATTCTGACATCAATCTGATAAAATATGATTTTAATCTGATGAGTGCTGTATTGTGGCTGAACTGAGCTTTGACCGTTTACATCAATTTTTTTGCAAAGTCCCAAGTGTGCAAGAAGCATTTATTGATAGCTATGGTTCAGATGGTAAACAGGCTTGGTGGTTCAAGTTTCAAATCAATATTGACCATCCACTCGCATGGCAAACTGTACAAGAACTGGGTCATGTTTTAAATTACATTTCTAAAAATGAACGGCTTCCTACTCAGTTTCTACCTGTTTCACCACCGCCCTATATGAATGGTGAAGCAAAGCAGTTTTTAGCCTGGGTCATTCAATGTAATCATCCAGACTTTTCTCCAGATGTGGTCTGTGATTGGTTAGAAGCACGTTTACCCAAGCCGGTAGATGACCTTGAAAAATGGAAAATAAAGACCGATTTACATGAGTTGGATCAAGTCTCTGATCAGGATTTGGATCAGATTATTCCGCCAAATCCATAATCTGTGTAAAATTCTAAGAACCGAATCTATCTTTTTCGGTTCTTAGATTCGGTTTCAGCTTGCTCACTATCATTATTCAAACTTTTCATCAGACCACTGAGGTTATTATTGAATTGCGCACGCATCTGAATATAGGTTTTAAGCTTTCTCGCTTTAACAGGGTCTTTCGTTGTTCCCTTACCTGTTTGATACGCCTCTAAAGCTTTGCTTTGCGTATCTTCCTCAGATGATCCATTTTCATAAGCTAAAACCGCCCAACGATAATCCTCAGGCTGATCCATAATACGCGCAAGATTATCCATTGCATTGACTGATCCTAATTCCGCAGCCTGCTTAAAATATTTTTGGGCAAGCACTTCATCATAATCTTCATTTTCTTCATTGAAATACCAAACACCAAGGTAATTTATTGCTTCAGGATCGTTTTGGGCAGCCGCTTTCTTTAAATAATCTAATCCCTTGTGAATATCTTTTTGATCTTCATCATTCACCAACAAATAATCAGATCCAAGCTCGGTTAATGCAACATGATTATTGAGTAAAGCCGCTTTGCTATACAAATCTTGCTTATCTTTATCTGTGTCTTTTTTTAATGCGAGCATCAAATACGCATCACTTGCCCCTTTGGCAGCTTGTTTTTCATAGTGTGCTAAAATTGAATTTTCTAGTTGCTTAATCTCCTTGTCTGATAAATATGAGTCTGAAGCATAATCATCAAGTAATTTGATTTTTGCATCAATATCGCCTTGATTAGAACGTTGCTGAAGCATTTTAAAATAAGCTAAATCACTGTCTTTATAAGCTCTTGCATAGTCTTGTTTAGTCTTTGCCCCCAGTCTTTTTAATATTTTCTCTGGACAATTTTGAATCAGCGCTCCAGCTTTTAATGTGTCTCCTTTTTGGACTGCCTGAAATAACCACTGACACTGTTCATCACTATACCCGTCAGCATCATTATCCAATGCATAAACTAAAGTACGCATTGCACCTGTATCACCTTGTTCAGCAAGTTTTAAAATTTTCGGGCGAATTTTTAATAAATTTTGCTTAATATCGTTAGAAATACCAAAGCCTTCAGCCACTTCTGCTTCTAAATCCAATGATAAATAGGCATCAAAATTTCCACGCTGTGCAGCTTCTAAGCGTAATTTTTTATATAAATGATTATTTTCAGGTAAAAACCGATAATCTGCTGAATTAGAATAATACTTCGCAAGTAAAAAGTAAGCTTCTGCGTCTCCTTGATCGGACGCCTGTTGAAGTAATTGAATTGCTTTATCCGTATTGATTAAAACAGTTGGGCTACCTGTTTGCAATATTTTTGCTTGAGTTAATAAAGGATTTTCAGCAAAACTCAATGGTGAAATAATAAGACTGAATGTAAAAAAGGATTTTAAAAATGAAGTTTGTAAAGTTCTCATAAAAAGCTCAGCTTTGTTATTAAAATATACTCAGCTGAAGATTATGTACCGAAAACCATTCATTTCGGTACATATTTTTTTAAAAGGTGGATAAACCACTCCACTCCATAAATCGGTAAACTCCATATTTCAGTTTCGAATCATCCGCATATTTGCTGTAATCCACACTCATTTGACGACCATTGAGATTTGACCAAGCGGTATTAAAATAGTGTTCAGCATCAATAAATACTTGCTGCTGTGGATTGCCTAAGACCCGTAAATCGGTTTCTAAATTATAGTTTTTCAAATTACGTGCGGTAAAATTGGCTGAACCTAAAATCAACTCTGCTGATTGTGCGTTGCGTTTTACAATCATCTTACTATGGCATTGCTCGCCTTGTGTATTACACCAACGGACATCAATACCTTCATTATGTAATTCTGAAGCAACCTGTCGATTTGGAATACCATTTTTCTGACGACCAAAAGCGTCTTTATTGGGGTCGAGTAAAATTCTTAATTTTACCCCACGTTGTTTTGCAGCAATCAATGCTTGAACAATCTTGCGCTCAGATAAATAAAACATCGCTAAGTCAATTTGATCATTGGCTTTTGCAGATGCCAGCATGTTTAAAACTGCCTCATAAATCGCTTTTTCAGTCAGCACTTGCACTTGCGGAGCATTTGGGTTTTCTGGCAATTTCCCAAAAACAATAAACGGTGTATCTGCACCAGATAAATGCGCAACAGCTTGTTCTGATGTCAAAAGATCTGTTGCGATCGCACCATTAACCAACAAAGCAACATTGGAATGGCGAGAGCTTCCATCATGCGGGTTGGCAGAAGTGACTAGCGTTTTCCAGCCTTCATCCGTATCCACGACTATGGTTTTACGATGATTGGCCTTAAAATTAAATAAGTTTAAATAACTACGTACGGTGATTTTTTCTTTACCAAAAGGATTGTTCAACCATCCTTTTTCAGGATTATTTCCAATATCCTGACAGCACAGATACCAAATCCCAGACCATGCTGGATTCGAAGCTCGTAATGGCGTTAAATTGGTTTCGATGACCTCAATTCCACCCAAGCGTAATTGCCGATATTGTTCAGGTTGAATACCACCATACACAGAATTAATTGGATCAGTAATAAACTTAATTTCCAATGCTGGATTCACAACTTTCTGATTGACTAAAGCTTGCGTCAACTGTT
This sequence comes from Acinetobacter bereziniae LMG 1003 = CIP 70.12, assembly GCF_000368925.1. GTDB lineage: Bacteria > Pseudomonadota > Gammaproteobacteria > Pseudomonadales > Moraxellaceae > Acinetobacter > Acinetobacter bereziniae. Next base: position 1,449,322 of record NZ_KB849755.1, read on the forward strand.
GAGTTAATGCACGTTGCTGAACTTTTGATTCACCTACTTCGCTATTAAACAAAAACATATCTATGACAATGGTGGTTTTTGCTTGTTTAATCAATTGTAAGACTTGATCAAAAATATGCTGATCAAGTTGTTGTTTACCCTGCGCATCGATATAGGTTTCATCGGCAATGAATTTCACATCTGCATGACGCAAAGGTCCAGTAAAATTTAAACCTTTCGGCATCGGTTTATAGGTGTGGTAAATCGCTGATGCGAAATAACCCAAAGCCAACACACTCAAAATAATGCCGAAATAGCGGCGTTTTGACCAATTCAGCTTGCTGTGAATTCTATTAAAGATACGCATAAAAAAGACCTAGACTAATTCAAGGTCTGTACAATTAATCACTCACTTACGTTTAAGTAAAGATTGATCAATCATGAACAGACCCTTAGAGCCTAGGTCGAATTCCTTTATTTTTCAATAACGATTTGGTGAATGAGAATAAATAACTTAGAACTTATAGTCCATTCCAATCACAAAGTTACGTCCAATTTGCGGAATGTTCGCTAAGAAAGAAGTGTGATTATATACTTTCTCATCTAACAGATTGTTTGCTTTAAAGAATATTTTTGCTTCTTGCTGATTTGACATTGGGTATTTATAAGCCAATCCGACATTCACCATATTATAACCTTTGGTCTCTTGCTCATAAGACGCAAATTTGTCTTGGTTAAATACATGCGAATATTCAGCAGAGCCAGACCAATGATCGTCAAAGTCAGCATTTACACGTGCACCTAAACGCCCTGCTGGAACACGTGGAGCATTTTCATCTTCGATTTTGCCACGAACATAATCACCAAACAAACTGGTGTTATAGACTTCATTCCATTGATATGCAACTTCACCTTCTGTACCGTAGAACTTGGCTTTGTCTTGGCTATATTTAATTAACCGGAAGTTTTCATATTGATCTAGCGTTTTGGCATAAATATAGTTGTCAAACCAATTGTGGTATACATGCACATGATAGCTGAGCTTATCATTGTCAAAATGTAATCCAAGTTCAACGTTGTTTGACTTTTCTTTATTTAGGTTTTCATTGCCCAATTCATATGTATTGGTTGCATAATGTTTACCATCCGCATAAAGCTCTTGCGCCAAAGGTAAACGTTCTTGATGAGAACCAGTTAAAGAGAGCGTGTAATTCGGTGAGAAAGCCCAATTTACAGCACCTGAATATGAGAATGCATTTCCATCGAAATCTTTTTGTTCAGAATCGACATCTACAGTTTGGTGATCAAAACGGGTACCTAATTCAACATGGAAATCACCAAATTGACGGTGTTCTAAGCCAAACAGACTATATTTTTGTGTCTTATTTGGAGCAAGAACAGCTTCTTCTCCAGTAATATCTAGCTTTTGTTGGCTTGCTTGCACACCCCAAACACCTTCCCATGTAGCAACGGGATTATGTACCAATTCGACACGACCTTCATAGCCTTTGCTCTTGAACGTTGTCATTGGCGTACCATCTTCAATTTCATCATGCTTGTAGTCTGTATAACTTGCCTGCGCTCTGAGTTTCTTGAAGCCCGCAAATGGCTCATTTAACTCAGAACGGAAATCATAACGATCCGTTTTCATATCAATCCATGGACCGGCTTCTGCATGATCATGACCCTCTTCACCATGATCATGTCCAGCATGATCATCGTCATTTCCATCATCATGCGCACCACAATGTAATGATAAACCATGCAAATGGCATGACTCATACTCATGACTGTGTCCAGGCAAACCATACTGATCTTTACGATTACTATAAGAAATTCCGGCGAAACCACGCTCACCAATCCATGACAAACCGACGTTGACATTATCCGATTCTGAGAAAGTATTGCCTACACGACGTTCTTTCGTTGTATGTGCGTGATCACCATGCTCTTCTGTGACCATATAGTCTGGCGTAATGTAATCATTCGCATCACGTTTTAATCCTTCAACTCGCAAAGCCACATTTGAACCCAGTCCAACGGTGACGCCTGCATGTGCCATTTTTTCATCATTGCCTGTGTTATAACGAAGTCCCACATTCCCTTCATAACCATTTTCAGGCATTGCAGTTGGGATTTTGCTATCAATCACATTGACTAAACCACCGACTGAACCTGCACCATAAAGTAATGTGGACGGTCCACGAACAATTTCTACTTTTTGTGCAAGCTGTGGATCTACAGTGACAGCATGGTCTGGAGATAAACTAGAAACATCCATCGTTTCCGTCGCATTTTGAGTAACTTTTACACGAGCCCCTTCCTGACCTCGAATGACTGGACGGCTCGAACCTGTACCAAATGTATTAGAGTAAACCCCTAACTCATCTTTCAGCGCTTCCCCCAAAGTTGTTCCTGATTGTTGTAATTTTTCACGTGAAACAGTTTCATCTGCAGCACCAAAATCTTGGCTAGAAGGAACCAGTGGATGACCAACAACTGTAATGGTTTCTAATTGTTGTGGATTTTTCTCTGTATTGGTCTGATCTTCTGCCCAAATAGAGGTCGAAATGATCGCTGTTATTGAAAGTGTCAGTACGCTTTTAGAAAAAGACATGAGGTGCTCTCGAAGCTCGATGTTTTGAATTTATGTTATATTATAACATTTCAATATTTTTGCAATAAAAAACATTCTAGCTTTATTATTTTGTTTAGAATCAAATTAAAATCATGTTTGCAATCTTACAACTCAATGCCGTTTACACTGTCTCATGCTGTTTTAGCGCCACCACTGTCTAAACTTTCAGGTAATCGTTTACCGATCGCAGCGCTCGCAATTGGCACAATGACGCCTGATTTATATCGTGTGCTAGTACAAACTGAAATCCATTTAAATCATCAGTTTAAAGGTCTAATTTATCCAGATTTGTGTGTTGGATTGTTATTTTGCCTATTGTGGTATGTACTGTATCGCCCCTTATTGTTCAAGTTTTTGGGGCTTTCTAAGCCACTTAATGTCCATTCAGCTTTAAGTTTCTTTAAATTTTTATTCTGGATGATATTGGCGATTATATTAGGCACAGCTACCCATATTATTTGGGATGGTTTAACACATTTAGATTTTAGAACTTTTGCTTTTAACGACTTTTTAGCGCAACCTGTCTCAATCCTTGACCATATTTACCCAATGCATAAAGTCCTACAAATCGGTTGTTCAGTTGTTGCTTTACCATTCTTATTCTGGATGGGACTCCACTATTTTTTTAAATATAGAAGTTCTGAACCACTTAACCGCAAAGTATTCATTTTCTGTCTATCTTTATTTGCAATTTCATTCTTTAGTGGCTGTCTTTATTACATTCATACAGCAAATGAAAGTGGCATAATTCCCCAACAAACAGATCTTTATGTACTGATTGGTTTCTTTATGAAAGTTTTTACTCAAGCTTCCATGATCTGCTTTAGCTTAGGTTGCTGTCTTTTTCTGTATTTAAATCATAAAAAATATTTTGACTCAGTTTAGAGTCTGTTGACACGTCACAAATACATGCTTGCATTGTCAATAGACACTAAATACTTTCGTTTAAGCTTTGCAGGTTGAGTCAACAAAATTTCACACAAATTGGCTTAACTTCATCAGGCAATGTTGTAGTTTTTAGCACAAGTCCTTGTGACTCATCGTCCAAAGAGGCATAATCTCACATTACATTTTTAGGCGATGCGCTGTTTACGTATTCGCTTCCTTAACCCATATAGTTGGATTTCTAACGCTATGATGCGAACTCATTATTGCGGTTCTTTAACCGAAGCTCAAATTGACCAAACTGTAACCCTGTGTGGTTGGGTACATCGTCGTCGTGATCACGGTGGTGTAATTTTCCTTGATATGCGTGATCGTGATGGTCTCGTTCAAGTGGTCATTGATCCAGATACACCAGAAGCATTTTCAACCGCTGATAAAGCACGTTCAGAATATGTATTAAAAATAGTTGGTCGTGTACGTCGTCGTTACGAAGGTACTGAAAATGCCAATATGGTGAGCGGTCAAATTGAAGTTTTAGGTAAAGAAATCGAAGTTCTTGCTGCATCTGAAACCCCACCATTCCCATTGAATGATGAAAATGCCAACATTTCTGAAGAAATTCGTCTGAAATATCGCTTCCTTGATATTCGTCGTCCAGAGATGATTGATCGCTTACGTTTCCGTTCTAAAGTAACAACATTAATTCGTAACTACTTAGACGAACATGGTTTCCTTGATGTTGAAACACCTATTTTAACACGTGCTACTCCAGAAGGTGCACGTGACTATTTAGTGCCAAGCCGTGTTTCAAATGGTAGCTTCTATGCTCTTCCACAATCACCACAATTATTTAAACAATTGTTAATGGTTGGCGGTGTAGATCGTTATTACCAAATCGCTAAGTGTTTCCGTGACGAAGACTTACGTGCAGACCGTCAGCCAGAATTCACTCAAATCGACATCGAAACATCGTTCTTAAACGATGACGATATTATGGATTTGATGGAAGGCATGACTGTGAAGATGTTCAATGAACTTCTTGGCGTGAAATTCGATAAATTCCAGCGTATGACTTATGCAGATGCAATGCGTGACTATGCATCAGATAAACCAGATTTGCGTATTCCTTTGAAACTTGTAGACGTTGCCGACATGATGCAAGACGTTGAGTTCAAAGTGTTTGCAGGTCCAGCTAAAGATCCTAAAGGTCGTATTGTTGCACTACGAGTTCCAGGCGCAGGTTCTTTACCACGCAGCCAAATTGACGAATATACAAAATTTGTTGGTATCTATGGTGCAAAAGGTTTGGCTTATATTAAAGTCAATGAACTTGAAAAAGGTGTTGAAGGGCTACAGTCACCTATCGTTAAATTTATCGAGCCAATCGTACTCGATCTATTAAAACGTGTTGGTGCTGAAAATGGTGATATCGTATTCTTCGGCGCAGATAAAGCCAAAGTCGTAAATGATGCAATGGGTGCTTTACGTATCAAGATCGGACATGACATGAACATGTCGACTTGTGAGTGGGCACCGCTTTGGGTGGTTGATTTCCCAATGTTTGAAGAAACTGATGATGGTAAATGGACCTCTGTTCATCACCCGTTCACACTACCAAAATCAAGTGTTGAAGAGGTGAAAAACAATCCAGGTCAAGCACTTTCAGTCGCTTACGATATGGTACTTAACGGTACTGAAATTGGTGGCGGTTCACTTCGTATCTATACTTTAGAAATGCAAAAAGCGATTTTTGAAGCATTAGGTATTGGCGAAGAAGAAGCTGAAGAGAAATTTAGCTTCTTATTAAATGCATTAAAATTCGGTGCGCCTCCGCATGGTGGTTTAGCATTTGGTCTTGACCGTTTGGTTATGTTGATGACAGGTTCATCTTCGATTCGTGATGTGATTGCATTCCCGAAAACCAAAACAGCTGAATGTCCGCTTACACAAGCACCTGCACCAGTAGAACCAAATCAATTACGTGATCTTGGTATTCGCTTACGTGAAAAAGCTAAAGTTGAAACCAAAGAAGCTTAATTCTTTATTCAGCATGAAAAACCCTGTTTTTGAACAGGGTTTTTTATTTTTAAGTATGATCCTATTTATTGATGTTCGAATTGAGATAAATTCTCATAAATGGCATAATATACAGGTTAAATTTTAAGGTAAAAACCAATGGCTATGCGTCCCAATGTACTTCGTCATACAATTATTGTCATTGTATTTTCAGTGGTTCAATGGGGATTCATGCGTTATATTCTTAACCATCAATTATTTAACTTAGACACCCACCAACGTATTCTCTATTTCAGTGCGAGTAGTTTTATTGCTGGTTTTTTTATTATTGTGGCACTGATTTATTTAGTGTTAAAAGGCAATGCTGATCGCGATTAATTTCTAATCCATGTATAACTTACTTAAAAATTTTTCTCGTTTGCCTTTAAGCATGATTCAGACTATTGCGAGAGGGGTTGGCAGTTTATTATTTATCAGTAACTCCTCAGCAAAACGAATTACAGAAATCAATATACAAGCAGCCTATCCTACGCTTGAAGAACAGCAACGTCAGGAATTGATTAAAGCCAGTTTGAAAAGTCAGTGCATGACCTATGTAGAGTCGATCAAAGTTTGGGGCTCTCCTCCTGAATTTGCCTTAAATCAAATCAAACAAGTGCATAATGCTGAAATTTTTCTCAATGCGTTAAAAAATCCCAATGGAACTTTAGGTGTTGTTCCTCATTTTGGGAATTGGGAATTGATGAATGCTTGGGTGAACCAGCACACACATCCTGTCATTATGTATAAACCGAGTAAAAATAAAGATCTAGACCGATTTATGCTAGAGTCTAGACAACAATTAAATGCAACATTAGTTCCCACAGATGATACGGGTGTACGTGCTTTATTTAAACACTTAAAACAAGGTGGCTTTTCAGCCATACTTCCAGATCATATTCCCAAAGAATCTGGTGGTGTTTATTCGGACTTTTTTGGACAAAAGGCTTTTTCATCCACCTTACTGTCTAAACTAGCTGCGAAAACTCAATGTTCTGTAGTAGGACTCACCTGTATTCGTCGTGCCGATTACGCTGGTTTTGATTTGCATTTTACAGCATTGTCTCCAGATATTAATTCCAAGGATTTACAACTTTCTGTTGATACACTCAATAAAGAAATGGAACGGATGATTAATGTTGCACCAGAACAGTATTTATGGGGCTATAAACGTTTCCGTAAATTAGAGGGTGAACGGAATTTGTATAAATAAATGATTTAAAATTCATTAATTTAAATTACTCAATAGACGCCTTATAGATTCTGGTCTTGGAGATAACATATGAAAATCACTAAAATAGTCTTAGCCATGCCAAGCCATAGTAACTTTGCATATCCTATTCAAAAGAATCTAAAATATCATAATTTTGATATTAAATTTATTAATAGTTCTCCTGAGCATTTGAAACGTATAAAGTTACCATTTTTAAATTCACTTTATAGTTTTTTCCGTAAATTGTTTTTCTCTGACTCTTCATATAAATTAAAAGCAAAACAGATTATAAAACATAAGACTATTACTCAAAGTATTCAAACACAGCTTATTGACCAAAAAAGCGATTACACCTTAGTTATTCGACCAGATTTATTTGAGTTAGAACACTTACAACTTCTTAAAACTCATACCAGTCAGTTTATTGGTTATCAATGGAATGGATTAGCACGTTTCCCCACAACATTATTATCTATTCCTTACTTTGATCGTTTTTTTGTTTTTGATAATACTGATCTATCTAATACAGACTATAATAAATACAATTTATTAGGCACTACAAATTTTTATTTTGACATGTATCAACCTCAACCAATTCCACATCAAGGCATTATTGCTTATTTTGTCGGTTTACATTTTGATGAACGAGTTATTTCTCTTGATATTTGTGCTCAAGAATTAATTAAACACGGAATAAAATTGGATTTTAATATTAGATTTTTAAAGAGAGATCCTGATAAGCAAGCTCAGTATAAATGCAAAGATATTAAATTCATCAAGAAGAACATCGAATTTGATGACAATTTATATCATATTAATCAGGCAGATATTTTAGTAGACATCGTTAATCCTGTTCACAATGGTTTATCATTTAGAACATTTGAAGCATTATATTATGAAAAAAAATTAATTACGAACAATAAAACTGTCATGGATTACGATTTTTATCACCCCAATAATATCTTAATATGGGATGGAAAAGATTTATCAATGTTAAAAGACTTTCTATCAAAACCACTTGTCTCAATTGATATCAAAATCCGAGAGAAATATGGCTTTAAAAATTGGATCAGAAATTTATTAGATTGCCACCCATACACAGAAATCAATTTACCTTATGCAAGCCCTAAATAAAGTGAATAAAAATCATATATTTAAATTCACATACTAGATTTCATGATATTTTCTAATTAATTCTTAATTACTACCAATAATTTGCTAATATAGCAAATATACAAAATTTGAAGAGAATCTATATGTCAAATGATGTCATTAAAATTTTTGTAGGTTGTGATCCTAATAATTGTGACCTTGAACAAATGATGGTTCTTGACTACAGCATTCGAAAAAATACACAATATCCTGTTGAAATCACTTGGATGCAACTTAGTCATGATCCTGATAGTCCTTGGTTTTCAGACCAAACTCATCATTTAGGTTGGCATACTGAAAAATGGGCTACGCCCTTTTCTGGTTTCCGCTGGGCTATTCCTCAATTATGTAATTTTGAAGGTCGTGCTATCTATATGGATGCCGATGTAATTGTTTTAACCGATATAGCTGAATTGTGGAATACACCTTTCAACCAAGATACAATGGTCATTGCAAAAGGTGGAAAAAGCACAGCAAGATTATGTACTTGTGTGTGGAATTGTGAAGTTGCAAAGAAATACTTACCTCCATTGCAACAACTCAAAACAGATCCTGATGGTCATAAAAAATTAATGAAGCTTATCCAAGATAGACCTGAGCTCGTACAAAATTATATAAGCTCATACAATTGTATCGATGGTGAAGAGCTTCCGATAACAGAGATTAAAATACTCCACTATTCAGATATGGGTACCCAATTTAGTCATAAATATTCAATTCCACGTTTAAAATTAAACAACCAAAAGCATTGGTTCGACGGTAAAATTTTTCCTCACCCTCGACAGGACTTGACTGAGTTATTTGATCAATACTATCAAAATGCAATAGATGCTGGTTATTCATTAGAAAACTACAAAGTTCCTACATATGGTGACTTTAATAAAGCATCACAAATCAATTATCACGGAAATAAGATAACTCGTCCTGAAATTGAAACTCATTGGTTAAATAAATTTTTTGGAAAAATAAAATCAAAGTTTAAAGCACAAAAATTTACCTTAGATGAGTAAGCTCTATAAACTATATTATCTATATTACTACTGAATTAGTATCATGATTTCTCTATTTATATGAACTAATTCAGTAAAAAACACAATCTAATGGATCAAATTTATGAGTAATTTTTTTTCAAATATATTATTAAGAAATTTTTTTAAATATTTGTATAAAATCTCTCATTCAAAATCATTTAATCATAATCGTCGATATTGGCCATATTTTTATGTGGAAAGAAATAAACTAGGTTATTTAGATAAAGTATTTTATAAAAAAAAATTAATTTCAGATAATACAAAATGGCACAAGCCTATTAATGATACTTGTGTAATTGTTGCAACAGGACCTTCAATAAACGAAATTGATGAGGTTTTTTTTAAGAATCAAAAATATGATTATTTTGGGCTAAATGGAGCTATTAGTTTAGCAGATACCAATTTTAAATATTATGTTATTATCGATCATGATTTTATTGAGAATAGATTCAAGCTCGTTACTCAAATATTAAAAAATAAAGAATGTATTTTTTTTACAACACCACGGTGCTTAGAACTGATTTTAAGAAAATATCTCAGCAAGGAAATTCAATGCACGCTTAAGATTATAGAAACGATTACAGAAAAAAAACTTGAACGGTTTATGGGACCCAAAATAATTTTAACTCAGCCGTTGAGTAATTCTGACTTAGTTGAAAATAGTCATATTGGTTTCTCTACTGAAATTTTCAATGCTGTATATGATTACTATACTGTTGCTTATGTCGCATTACAGATAGCATATGCTCTAAACTATAAAAGAATATTAATTACTGGTCTTGATATGAGCAATTTTACTCAACCAAGATTTTATGAAACAATTGAAAATAAACAACCCACTCGCTTAGAACAAGATTTTGAAGCAATTTCTCTTGCATTCAAAGCAGCCGCATCCTTTCTGGAAAAAAACAAAGTTCAAGTAATTAATCTATCTCCTAACAGCTCAGTACAAGCCTTTGAGAAAGATAGCTTTCAACATTTCATTTAATTTTAAAAATCAATTAATGAACCTTTAAAATACATTCCTTTATTATAATACTGGCATAAATAATTTCGCTCTTTACCGGCAAGTTTAATTAATTTTGGATATTCTTCAGCCGGATAATTTATTGCCATATTAATCAAAATTTTCTCTTTAACCCAACGGTTTTTTACTTGGTAATAAAATGCATTTTCATCACAATCAATCAGAGTAATACTTGGAAAAAAATGTCTTAGTATTTTCTGGCAGGCAACATAAGCAACTAAATATTCCAAATTACTAATTCTTTGAAAAAAATCTTTGCTATTCTTTTCTGTATTTCGAATATTTTGTACATAACTTTTAGGTGTTTGCTGAATTGCTAAATATAATTCATCATACCAATGTTTAAAGAAAACATTATTTTTAACACTTGCCAATAACCAATTTTCCAATACAGGATAATCAAAATTTGTGGTATTTTTTTTACGATAATAAGCAAAACATTCTGTCTGATTTTTTTGCATCAGTTCAGGAATCCAGTCCAAATTATCATAAACAATAATACTGGCATCCAACCAAATTCCACCGTGCTGGTATAATAGATCAAATCTGAGTAAATCAGCCTTTTGTTGAGGTGTTGCATCCTTCAATAAGGAGAAATCAATATCGCTGTACTCACTTACATTTTCTGGATTAAGTACATATACATGATAAGACAGGTTTTTTTCTCGAATATTTTGAACACACTTCTCTACAAACTCAGGAAAATTACCTTCCCAATATATCCATATTTTTTTTGGCAGTTCAATAGAGCTAGCAACAGGATTAAAAACCAATTGTCCCGCAAAATTATCAATCTTTTTATTGGTATGTCTAATTTTGTAATAGTACATCATATGAAATTTAGCCAAATAGAATAGTTTTTTAAAAATTTTCATATAAAGACCTAATACTTTAATAAGCACACAATAACAATAACAAGCGCCCTAAACAGCATTCAAAATATCGAATACATTCCAGAACTTAAAACCTTAATTCATTCAAAAATAAAGATGTTTAAAAGCATACAGACGATCACGCCACATCCGCTTTTGTTTTTTTAAGCCATAAGAGCTGTCACGATTTTCCTTCTCTTTCCGAGAAATCCCCTGTGTTGCCACAGTACCCAAAATATCACTATCTAAACCAGCCGGCTTCACCAAGGCTGGCCAAACACCTAAGCCTTTGCCATTTTTACTCAGCCATGTTTGGAAAAAAATATCTACTGGCATGGTCATCGTTTTACCAGAAGCGACGAATGCTTCAGCACCTTTTCTTGACCATATTAAACCTAATCCGCGAATCGGGAAATAATAAGCATGCCATAGTGAAAAATCATCTATTTTTACGATATCTTTTGCAAACTTTTTCTTCTTGGCGGCCAAATTTATCAGATACCAATCTAGATCCTGATGCTGATCTAAATATGACAAAATTTGCTCTACAGATGTTTTAAAGTCAGTGGTGATTTTCATATCATCTTCTAAAACCACCAAATAATCTGCATCAGTTTGTAAAAACTTTTCGGCACAACCATAATGGCTGAGATAACAACCTAATTCAGAATTCAGCAGTCGACGCCCTAAAGTTTGTTGTGTTGCAACATCATCATAATTTTCAAATGAAGCTAAATCCTGCCCTCGACCATCATAGGCAGAAAATCGTTGGAACGACCAATCAACTGCTTGTAACTGTTCCGTTGCTCGTTGAAGTCGCTCATCACTGCCATCAAGATTAATAAGATATGTTTCAACTTTCATGAAAAACTTCCAATGACAAAACGTCGTTTGAGATGACAGACTGAGGTAGATAATCACTAAACTTAGCAATCATTGCATTTTTGACTTGGACTGCATCTTGTGGAGTCAACTGATCCAAACTTTGAATACAGCCATATTTAATCTGATCTTGATTTAGAGCTTGTATAAACACATTTAAACTTTCAGCATTTTTTAAATAGGCTAAAGCTAAATCTGGCTTTAACACTGCCTCACCTTTTTGAATTTTTAAATGATTCATCAACGAAATTGGATTCAATTGCTCAACACTACGAAATTTATATTTAATTTGTGTTTCTAATAAGGTTGGGTGATTCAATAAATATTCGCTTAAAATTTTACGATCTACACAATGCGGATAATGATGGATTTCAAAAAATTCTTTAAACCCTAAGATATCAGCACCCAACATCTGCGCAATGACATGTCCAGGTTGAATGGGTTTGTTAAAATTTCGATTTAAAAATTGACGATATTTCAGTTTAGTCTTGTAACTAAAACAACTTTTCCAATGCCCATAGGTCACGATTTTGTCTTGTTCAAGAAAATCTTCAACCTGAGCCGATGCATTAAAAAAGAAATCATCATTTAAATAGATAAAATAGTCTGACAAGCCCTGAATATTCCACAACATACTTTCTATAGAGCGGGTATTAAAAGTCGGTAGAAATTGTTCAAAGCCTGCAAAAATTTCTCGATGATCAACCACTCGGATTTTATTTGTATCGCAAAGACCTTGTACGACAAATTCATTTAAAAACTCAGGTTGCTGCCCATCCGTAACAATCAAAATATGACGGCAAAAAGGAACATATTTCAATATAGATGCAATGTTGTAATAGATTTCATCATTACTGGCAAAACGGGTTTCACTGACAGCATCACTGGCATCATTGCCTGTCAGGTACAAATGACGTTTACGTTTTAACTCAACATCATTGCCATCGACCCAAGCAATCACGATATCAAGGTTTTGCATCTATCTTGTTCTCAATTTTGATCAAAGGATATGGTTGAATTATTGCCAAGCGTCTTTAATCCAGTCTGAAGGCAATACATAACGATACCATTTACCACCGCCACCCGTGACTGCATCAGGTGGATTTATTTCACCATGAAAAATAATGATTTTGGCATCTTGTGGTTTTACTGGTGGCTTAAAATAGGCCAATGGCAGCTTTTGTAAACAATGATATTTATAACTCTTACACCAATCTTTTGGCCAATAGCTGAGCTTTTTCTGCTGATCGACATACCACGACAAATATTCTTGCTCATTTCTAAACTTATGACTAATTTCTTTAAAGTTTTCTCGAAAGTAAGGCAAAATGTCTGGAAAAGAACCCAATTTAAAACGGTACACAGAACTATTTCCTGTGACTCGCCAAGGGCGTTTCCAATCATGAATAATTAAGAACTCACCCGGATAAGTAAAGAAATCATCAATATTATCAACAATCACCACATCAAGATCTAAGAACAGTAAATTCCCTTTTAAACCATATAAGTCAGGTTCAAAAGTCGATAATTTGTTCCAGCCACGTTCTGGGCTTCCTTCAGGCAATGCTAATGGTGGAATTGGAAAACATTGAATGTCTGGGTTGATACCTTCTGTACGGTCAGTCAAACAGACCATTTTAAAATCAATGGTGGTATGTCTTTTGACCATGTTATACAGTCGATTGACATAGTCTGCACCATACTTGGTTCCCCATTTCATACACAAAACAATATTTTGTTCTGATTCAACTAAATTATTTGACTGTAAATTTGATTCATTAACCTGCATGCATCAATCTTCCACCTGAGCAATCTCTATATCATACCATTACCATAGCCAAGTTACTGTATTCGATTGCATATGCTGAACAATTTGTTTCATCAGAATATGCTATGATGCTCAAGCCATTTATACGTATGATGTTTATTTCATTATTCCAGTTTTTTGAGGATGGGATGCTTTAAACAATTCGTTAAAATGCCGAATACAACTTTTGCAAGCACATTTTCTATATTAGGTTTTTATGAAAATAGCAGTCGCTGGAACAGGTTACGTTGGCTTATCCAATTCAATGATATTTGCACAACATCATGAAGTTGTTGCTGTTGATATTTTAGAATCTAAAGTTAACATGCTCAACAATAAAATATCGCCTATCCAAGATGCTGATATTTCATTATTTTTAAAAGAAAAAACACTGAATTTCACAGCGACCACAGATTATGAAACAGCTTATCAAGATGCTGATTTTGTGATCATCGCAACCCCAACAGATTACGACACCAAAACCAATTATTTTAATACGCAAAGTGTTGAAAGTGTGGTTCAGCAAGTCTTAGCAATTAATCCGCATGCTGTAATGGTGATCAAATCCACGGTTCCAGTGGGCTTTACCAAAAGTTTAAAAGAAAAATTTCATACTGAGAATCTCATTTTCTCACCTGAATTTTTACGTGAAGGCAAAGCACTGCATGACAATTTATACCCATCCCGAATTATTGTGGGTGAAAAGTCTGAGCGTGCGCAGCAATTTGCTGATTTACTGATCGAAGGCGCAATTAAAAAAGATAGTCCAGTTTTATTTACTGACTCTACTGAGGCAGAAGCCATCAAACTATTTGCCAACACTTACTTGGCGATGCGTGTTGCTTACTTCAATGAACTTGATACTTATGCGCAAATTTTTGGTTTAGATACTCAACAAATTATTGAGGGTGTTTGTCTGGACCAACGCATTGGGAATCATTATAACAACCCATCTTTTGGTTATGGCGGATATTGTCTCCCTAAGGATACCAAGCAACTTCTAGCAAATTATCATCATGTGCCAAGCAATTTGATTCAAGCCATTGTTGATTCAAATAGCACACGTAAAGACTTCATTGCTGACTCGATCATTGCACGCAACCCGAATACGGTCGGAATTTATCGTTTAGTCATGAAAAGTGGTTCAGACAACTTTAGAGCTTCAGCAATTCAAGGCGTGATGAAACGTATCAAGGCAAAAGGAATTGAAGTGATTGTCTATGAACCCACGTTACAAGATGATGATTTCTTTAAATCTAAAGTGGTCAATGATTTAGCGCAATTTAAACAGCAAAGTGATGTAATTATTGCCAATCGTATTTCAAGCGATCTCAGTGATGTACTCGACAAAGTTTATACACGAGATATTTTCGGAGCAGATGAATGAAAGTTCTCGTTACAGGGGCAGCAGGATTTATTGGTTTCAATGTTGCAAAAAAACTATTAGAACGTGGTGATGATGTTGTTGGGTTTGACAATGTCAATGATTACTATGATCCTGCATTGAAAGAAGCCAGATTAGACGTTTTAAAAAATACAGCAGAACACGTTCAAGGTTCTTTCATTTTTATTCGTGCCAACCTTGCAGATAAAACTATTGTTGACCAATGCTTCCAAGATCATTCATTTGATCGAGTGATTCATTTAGCAGCTCAGGCAGGTGTACGCTACTCTCTAGAAAACCCGTCTAGTTATGTAGAGAGTAATCTTATTGGCTTTACCAATATTCTTGAAGCATGTCGCTATGCCAAAACGCCACATCTGACTTATGCCAGCACCAGTAGTGTTTATGGTGCCAATACCACCATGCCATTTAGTGAAAAACATGGTGTCAATCACCCTGTTCAGTTCTATGCGGCAACCAAACGTGCCAATGAACTCATGGCGCACAGTTATAGCCATTTATTTAATTTACCCACGACAGGACTGCGCTTCTTCACAGTATACGGTCCTTGGGGACGTCCAGACATGGCGCTATTTAAATTCACTAAAAATATTATTGAAGGTCGCTCTATTCCTGTCTTCAATCATGGCAATCACACCCGCGACTTTACTTTTATCTCAGATATTGTCGAAGGTATTATTCGTTCAAGTGATCAAATTGCACAACCTGATCCAAATTGGGACAGCAAAAATCCAGATCCATCGACCAGCTATGCGCCATTCCGTATTTTTAATATCGGCAATAATAATCCAGTCAAATTGATCGAATATATTCATGCAATTGAAAAGGCTGTCGGTCAAGACGCTATTTTAGAATTATTACCCTTACAGCCAGGTGATGTTCCAGATACCTTTGCTGATAGTACTGCATTGGAAAATATGGTGGGTTATAAACCATCAGTTTCTGTAGATGAAGGTGTAAAACAGTTTGTTGATTGGTACCGAGACTTTTATAAGGTTTAATACAATATGACGATGTAGCAGCCATTGCGATTGCTCAAGCTAAAACAAAAAAAAAGGATTCCAAATGGAATCCTTTTTAGCATTGAATGGCTTATTTTACATAAGTCAGCCAATGTGCATATTTTGGATCTTTACCTTGAACAGCATCAAAGAATGCTTTTTGAATCTTCTCAGTAATCGGACCACGTACACCTGAACCAATTTGACGGTCGTCATATTCACGGATTGGCGTCACTTCAGCAGCAGTCCCGGTAAAGAATGCTTCATCACCAATATAGAATTCATCACGGGTAATACGGCGTTCAACGACATCAATACCAAGATCTTTAGCAATGGTAATAATCGTTTGACGGGTAATACCATCCAAAGCACCGCCTGCGATATCTGGTGTATGTAAAACACCATCTTTCACCAAGAATACGTTTTCACCAGAACCCTGACATACATAACCTTGAGGATCCATCAACATCGCTTCGTCATAACCTGAATGTGCCACTTCTTGGTGAGCAAGAATTGACAAAGTATAGTTACCTGAAGCCTTGGCTTTACACATCGTCACGTTTGGATGATGATGGGTAAATGATGAGGTTTTAACACGAATACCCTTCGCCATTGCCTCATCACCAAGATATGCACCCCAGCTCCACGCAGCTACTGTTGCGTGAATGGTATTATCTGTTGCAGCGATACCTAATTTTTCCGAACCAATGAAAATAATTGGGCGTAAATAGCATGATGCCAATTTATTTTCACGAACCACATCAATCTGAGCTTGCTCAAGCGTTGCTTGATCAAATGGAACTTTCATTTGATAAATTTTTGCAGAATTTAACAAACGTTTTGTGTGATCTTGGAGACGGAAAATCGCGGTACCATTTGGTGTTTCATAAGCACGGACACCCTCAAACACACCCATACTATAATGTAAAGTATGTGTTAAGACGTGAATTTTAGCCTCACGCCATTCAACCATTTGTCCATCTTGCCAAATAAAACCATCACGATCAGCCAAATTCATGGCGCACACTCCAAATTTTTACACAATTATTCACTTTCCAAAGCGAAAGTCGCTGTTGGATCAATTAATCTTTGCCATAACTTGCAAACGACCTCTCGGGTATCGTGCCAATCCGCAGCACTTACTTGCATATTATGATTTGCAAGTGCTAAACGGTGGCTCTCGGCGCGTTCACTGAGATAAGCTTGAATCAATGCGGATACATCGTCGCTGGATAAGCAACCTGCCTTTGCGGCATCTTCAAGGATTCGTACGTTGTCGGAATAATGGGCGAGATCAGGATTCGTCCCACTCCAGGCTAATACGACATACTGTGCCATAAATTCGATGTCAACGATACCACCTGCATCCTGTTTTAAGTGAAAAATTCCATCTTTTTTCTGATCTTTTGATGAGCCCAGATGATCTTTCATTTTTTGGCGCATATTGAGGACCTCTTGACGAACTGTTTCCTCTTGTCTTGGTAAGGTAAGAATCTTACAGCGCAATTCCTCAAACTTGGCTCTCAATGTTGGCTCACCAGCAATCGAACGTGCTCGAACAATGGCTTGATGCTCCCATAACCATGCACTTTTCAGTTGATACTGTTCAAATGCCTTTAAGCTGGTTACCAAAAGTCCTGCTTCACCAGAAGGACGCAAACGCGTATCCACTTCATAAACACGACCATCTAAGGTCTGAGTTGTCATCAATGACATAAACTTCTGAGCAACACGCATCGCAAATTCAAAGCCACTAATGGCTTTTTGACCATCTGTATCCGATTGTTCATCCATATAATGAATAAACACCAAATCCAAGTCTGAACCATAACCGAGCTCAATTCCCCCGACCTTACCATAACCAATCACACAATATGCCATATGCTCCAAAGAACAACGCTGCCCTTCTGCATCTATTGGATATCCATGACGTTTCGCCACTGTTTGATAGGCTAAATTTAATGTTGCAATAACTGAAACTTCCGCAATATCCGTTAAAGCATCAGACACTTTCATCAACGGACTTTCAGCCAATACATCACTTGCAGCCACTGTCAGTACATTGGACTTTTTAAACAGGCGCAGTACTCGCATTTGATCTTCGACTTGATCAATTTCAATACGTAGCAACTGTTGACGTAAAGAATCCTCTAAATAATGTCTTGATGGAAGCTCAAAATCCATCGAAAGGAACTCATCCAAAAGCACTGGATAATGCGTTAATTCCTCACAAATCCATGGGCTTACTGTCGCCATTTTAACCAACCGCTGCAATGCACCTTTACTTTCGATCAGCATGACCAAATACACCGTACGGCGCATGACAGACTCGACCAATGGCATTAAACGCATCAACGCAACTTGCGGGCTATTCGACTGTAAAATTGCTTCAACCAAATGTGGCCAAAACTCTTTTAGACGTTGAACGGCTTTTGCAGGTAATTTTTTGATGGCATGACCATACCAAAACTCATGAATTAAGTTTTTAGCATCATCATCTAAAATTTCATTGAGCTGGCTCTCAAGCTGACTATAGCTTTCAATAGGCGACTCAAGTCCCTTTTCTTTAATCAAATGCTTAAATTGGAACGTCACCTTTTCTCGTTTTTGATTTAAAAAATCAATAAAATTATCCCAATCAGTAAAGCCCAATGTATCAATCAGCCGTTGACGTAACTCAGGCTCAGTCGGCAAAGATTGAGTTTGTTGATCATTCAGTGCTTGAATCGCATGTTCAACGCGACGTAAAAATAAATAGGCATCTTCAAGGTCAACAACAGATTGTGAATCGAGTAATCCAACCTCACCTAAATGCTGAAGACTGACGAGACATTGGCGATCTTGCAGCTCTAATTTAGCGCCACCATAAATCAATTGAAAAACTTGGACAATAAATTCAACTTCACGAATCCCACCTGCACCCAACTTGATGTCATCGGCAATATTACGACGTGCCACTTCACGCTCAATCATAGCTTTCATTTCGCGCATGGCTTCAAATGCGGTGTAATCAACATATTTACGAAATACGAATGGGCGTGTCATGTCCAAAAGACTATCACCCTCTTGTCCGCCCGTAATAATACGTGCCTTAATCCATGCATAGCGTTCCCATTCGCGTCCATGCTGACTGAGATATTTTTCTAATGCCACATGACTAATCGCGAGGGCTGAACCATCCCCCCAAGGACGTAAACGCATATCTACACGAAAAACAAAACCATCCGCAGTAATATGATCCAGCAAATAAATCAGCTTCTGTCCCCACAAAATACAGAACTGCTGTACATCAATACATTTGCGTCCATTGGTTTCACCTTGTTCATCAAAAGCAAAAATCAGGTCGATATCACTTGATAAATTAAGCTCTTGTGCGCCAAGCTTCCCCATACCAATCACGATCAGATCTTGAATTTTACCGTTATACCCGACTGGCTCACCATGTTTGGCAATGAGTGGAGCCCGCGCAAAATCTTTGGCTGCAACGATACAAATATCTGCAAAATCCGAAAGTTCACGGGTCAATGTCACTACATCGGTGAGTTGATTGGCATCCTGCCAAATCCAACGGAACATCAAACGTGCACGAAGTATCCTTAACACACGCATCCATGTAATTTCATCTTGAATAGCTGCTAAATTATCATCAACAAGTTGTTGAATTTGCGAGGTACTGAGTGGTACTTGAAATTGATCAATTGCATAATCATGTTCTAATACACTTTGATGTAGACTTAATACTTGTTCTGCATACTGACTGGCATGTAAGGTTTTTTGCAATTGCTCAGCATTCATTAGAAAAGCCTGTACTGATGTTTTATATGATTATTTATAGCAGTTTGATTGACTGTTAGGGAGTCTTTTATCGTTGTATAAAAAAGCACAGATTAAAAAAACATCAAAAAACACACATTGATCACTTTAAAATTTCATCGCATACGTTGAAGATTAGAAAATTTTTACTTTATCTGATTTTAGGTCTGTATCCAGCAAAGACTGATGGGCATTTTTTGCCGCAGGGAGGGCAACGACAAAAGTTGTTCCCTCACCTTTTTGAGAGCTAACTGATATTTGCCCATGATTTAAGTCAACAAATCTCTTGCACAATACCAATCCTAAGCCTGTACCTTGTTCACCAATCGTACCTTTTATACTGGCTTTAAGTTGCGGTTCAAAAACCTGTTCAATCTGTGCCTGAGTCATACCCAAACCAGTATCATGAATAATGATTTCAATACGATTTCCCACAGGTTGAGCGGAAATCGTCACTTTGCCTAAACCATCAGTTTGAGTAAATTTTAAAGCATTGGACACTAAGTTTTGAATAATGGAGGTTACCATATTCATATCTGCAAAAACCGTTAGATCATCAGCAACATTTTCAATCAATTGAATATTTTTATTGACTGCTAAGGGTTGCAGTACATCATAAACAATTTTGGTGGTCTGTTTGAGCTTAAAATTAATCGGGTGATAGACAAAACGACCTCCTTCTGACATTGCCCAATTGAGTAAATTTTCAAGTAAAGCATATGTGGACTGCAAAGTATCATGCAAATATTGTGCAATACTATGAATATTCTCTTCATCCAAGGTTTCTCGCTCATTGGCTAAAACATCTGAAAAACCAATCAATCCATGAAATGGTGCACGTAAATCATGGGCAATCACCTGAAAAAACTTTGTTTTACTGAAATTTAGAGCACGTTCTTGTTCATAAAGCTCATAATAGTCTTGAGACTCCGACTTGCGCTGCAATATCGTCACAAGGTCATCACTCAACTCTTCTAATAATAGTTTTTGTTTAGCCGAGAAATTCTCGGACTGATGATCATAAAAATAGACATGCGCGATGGACTCGCTGTCTTGAAGTCTAAAGTCATAAGCGATAAGTCGTGTATGGCTAAGACCAATCTCCGTGATATAATCTGAACATTCTGGATAACTTGGGTGTGTACCTTCAACAATTAACGTATTTTGAAAATCTGGTAAAAGATTAGGCTTTGGAGAAAGATAAGCGGCAACAAAGTCACATTCACTATTGGCAACCCATGCATAAGGTTCATTGTGAAAGCTAAAAAAGGCATTTTCGACATTCAAAATAGCACGGACAATTTTCAGATAGCGCTCAATTTTATTGTCTGGTGTATAAGCTCCTAAAATGAGCGACAATCGACATGCACTGAGTTGCTCAGTTTGATGAGAGTCTAAGAATTCTAGTTTCATGTTTACCTCATTTTCACTTTCAGTTCACACGTTATTGATTAAACTCACCCATTTCTAATATTAATTTCTTTTAAATAGATAAAAACTTAATTCGAAAAATAAAAAAATAGCATCAAAGACGTCGCTGTACATTTACAAATGTTCACATAAAACACTATAGCAGTAATACTTTTAATTAAAATAGAAAAGTTAAAAATTTCAAAAAAAATCATATTTTTGTAATCAAACACCGTCTATCAAATCACAATAGTATTTAATTCTGTGAACTGAAAAAATACCCAAGCCATTTGTATTCGCTTGGGTTCTGTTGAATAGAGAATGATTCTATAGATGGGCAAGGAGAGCGTGTAAACCGATATGCTATCACTGAAAGTAGATTTTTGAATGACATAATTTTATATAAACATCGTGTCAATAAAAGCAGCAAAACAATTATTTTTTATTTAAATATTTATAGTTAATTACCGCTCTAAAACACATGTATTACTGCTAATAGCCATCCAGTAAAACATATTTCTTGAGTCATTTATTTCTTTATCCAGGAAAAACACCACGCTCTTTACGCGCTTTTAAAATACGTTCGCACGCCAAGATATAAGCCGCTGTACGTAAGGTACATGTATTGTTATTTGCCGTATTCCAAACATCCTCAATTGCTTGAACCATGAGTTTGTCTAAACGCTCATTAATTTCTTCTTCGCTCCAAAAATAACTTGCCATATCTTGCACCCATTCAAAGTAACTTACAGTCACCCCACCCGCATTACAGACTACATCAGGAACGACAACAATACCTCGTTCAACCAATATATCTTCTGCCTTTGGATAAGTTGGACCATTTGCCCCCTCTAAAATCAGTTGAGCTTGAAAATTCTGAGCACGATCAATGGTGATTTGCCCCTCTAAAGCCGCAGGAATCATGATATCAACTTCTGCTGACCAAAATTCTTCATCAGCAATGAGCTGTGCACCAGTAAAACCACCGACACCTTCATTCACAGTGACATAATCACGTAATGCCTCAAGATCAATACCGTTTTTATTGAAAATAGTCCCTGTGTGGTCTTGAATGTGAGTAACTTTTGCATTTGATTCCACAAATAAAAAACCAGCTTCACTCCCTACATTACCAAAACCTTGAATAGCAACTTTAGCTCCTTTAAGGGAGAGCTTAATTTTCTTCGCAACTTCGCGACCTGTAACAAATACTCCACGACCAGTTGCCTTTACACGACCTAATGAACCCCCCAAGTGAATAGGTTTACCAGTGACCACACCAGTAACCGTATATCCCTGACCTGATGAATAGGTGTCCATAATCCACCCCATTACGTGTTGATTTGTTCCAACATCTGGTGCAGGAATATCCTTTTGAGGACCGATAATATGACTGATTTCACTGGTATAGCGACGAGTTAAACGCTCTAATTCTCGAGCCGATAATTTACGTGGATCGACACGGACACCCCCTTTTGCACCTCCAAATGGTAGGTTCAATACCGCTGTTTTGATCGTCATCCATGCTGAAAGCGCCATAACCTCATTCAGATTGACATCTTGGTGATAGCGGATACCACCTTTACCAGGACCACGTGATAAATTGTGTTGTACACGATAACCTTCAAAATGTTGAATTGAACCATCATCCATGACAATCGGTACATCTACGATAAGAACTCTTTTGGGTCTTTTTAATATCTCAATATGTTGTTTTAGATGCTCTAAATAGGGAGATACGCGTTCAATTTGTTCAAGAAAAGTTAACCAAGCTGCATCATTTGCTTGAATATAAGAGAGTTTTGTCATATTGAATATCCAACTGATATTTGTTCTGCTCTATCACGTTATTAATAATGTCTAAGTAAATACACAAATTTCTCAAAGATATTTACTTAACTTTTAATCAATTAAACTAGGTTAATTTTTTTGTTTATGAAAGCAATTTTCGGAAAAAGTGATACGAAAAAAAGGAATAGTGTGAGTATTTTAATTCGTTTGTAGGACGATATTTCGAAGGTTTAAATAACAACATCAAATAAATTCTATCGAGAAAAATGAAGTGGATAATTATCAAAGAATTTCAAGTGCTTTAGGACTTATTCACCCCATTACACTTGAGACAGGTCTGAATGCAGAAGTCTGGGATCGAAATGGTAAAAGGTATATTGATTTTATTGGTGGGATAGGTGTCCTAAATTTTGGGCATTGTCATCCAAAAATTGTCAAAGCGATCCAGCACCAAGCCCAAAAACTTACTCATTATGCTTTTAATGCTGCACATCATCAGCCTTATGTACAGTTTATGGAACAACTCACTGATTTTATTCCAGTTGAATATCCAATTGTAGGAATGCTCACCAATAGCGGTGCCGAAGCAACCGAAAATGCTTTAAAAGTAGCTCGTACAGTTACGGGAAGATCCGGTGTCATCGCTTTCGATGGTGGCTTCCATGGTCGCACCTTAGCTGCTGTGAATTTAAACGGCAAAGTAGCACCTTATAAAGGTGGGCTCGGTGCTTTACCCGGTCCTGTTTATCATATTCCATATCCGAGCAAAGACAACGATATAACTTCCGAGGAAGCAAAAAAAGCTTTGGCTCGATTGTTCCAAGTCGAAGTGGATATAAAAAATATCTCGGCAATTATATTTGAACCAGTCTTAGGCGAAGGTGGCTTTCACGTCATGAATGCCGATTTTGCACATTTTTTACAAGAATTCTGTCAAAAAAATGGCATTTTAATCATTCTGGATGAAATTCAATCTGGTTTTGGTCGTACAGGTGAAGCTTTTGCTTTTAAAAAGTTAGGGATTGAACCTGATTTACTGTTACTCGGAAAAAGTATTGCAGGTGGCATACCTTTAGGCGCTTTAATTGGTCGAGCAGAATACATGAATCATCCACATAAAGGGGCTTTAGGTGGAACATATTCAGGTAATCCGATTGCTTGTGCAGCAGGTTTAGCCACACTCGACATCATGCGATCTCAAATTTACCAAGAAAATATTCAACATTATATTGAGACAATTGAAGCTTATTATTCAAAGTGGAAACAACAGAATTTAACACCTTGGTTGGGACGTTTAACCGGTATTGGCGCGATGCGTGGTATTGAACTTTATCACCCCCAATATGGTGCAGGTACACATGTATTAGCAAACATTCTGACTCAGGCTAGAAATAAAGGTCTATTACTCATGTCAAGCGGACAAGAGAAAAATATTATTCGTCTATTAACCCCATTGACGATAGAACCTAAAGTATTAAAAGAAGGTCTGGATATATTGGAACAAATTTTGGCAGAAACTGCTCATCAAGAAATGATGACAAGTGTTTAAAAAGGAAGATAGTCATGACTAATTGGATCAATGTGGATGAGATCCGAGCGAAATTCTCAAAGTTAATGTCAGAGATGTATCAAAACGAAGTTCCATTATATGGTGATTTAATAGAATTAGTGGATGACGTAAACCAATCTGTTTTAGAACAGCAAACTGTTTTAAAAGCGCAATTACAACAAACTGGTGAATTAACTCGTTTATCACAAGAACGCCACGGCGCAATTCGATTGGGAACAGCAGAAGAACTTCATAATATGCGTCGCATTTTTGCGGTGATGGGAATGTACCCTGTAGGTTATTATGACTTAGTACCTGCTGGTGTTCCTGTACATGCAACTGCATTTCGGGCAATCCAAACAGATGCTTTAAATCATAGCCCATTCCGAGTATTTACTTCTTTATTACGTCTGGAGTTAGTGGATCATTCTGAATTACGCCAACTCGCAAAAGAAACGCTGGCAAAACGTCAAATTTTTACTGAAAAAGCGCTGGCTTTGACGGCAAAACATGAACTGCAAGGTGGATTGAGTGTAGATGATGCAGATCTGTTTATTATTGAAGTTTTAGAGACATTCCGTTGGCATACTCATGCACCAGTCACTGCTGATTTATATCAAGCATTACATGACCAACATCGTTTAATTGCTGATGTTGTTGCATTTAAAGGACCACATATCAATCATTTAACACCGAGAACACTTGATATTGACCAAGTTCAAAATGGAATGATGGGGCGTGGGATTACACCTAAAGCGATAATCGAAGGACCACCTCGTCGACGTTGTCCGATTTTATTGCGTCAAACCAGCTTTAAAGCTTTACAGGAACAAGTGATCTTTACAGATCAACAAGGAAGTCATACTGCTCGTTTTGGTGAAATTGAACAACGAGGCGTTGCGCTTACACCAAAAGGTCGTCAACTTTATGATGAATTGCTTGTCAAAGCACAACAGCAATTAGGCGGTATCGCGACTGAAGAAAATGCAGCGCAATATATGCAGATTTTAGAGGAAACATTCAAAGCGTTTCCAGATTGTTACACCACATTGGCCGTAGAGGATTTAGCTTACTTTTATTATTACGCACAACCATTTAGCACTCATCAGGTATGGACAGAAACGGATTTGCCTGAATTGATTCATACAGGTCGAGTTCGAATTGAACCGATTGTCTATGAAGATTTTTTACCTGTCTCTGCAGCAGGAATTTTTCAGTCCAATTTGGGCGGAAATGAACAAACAGATTACAGCTCAACTTCAAATCAAGACGTTTTTGAGCAGTGTTTAGGCACAAAAGTATTTGATGAAATCCAACTTTATGCCCAGGCTCAACAGCAATCAATAGAGGCTTGTTTAGCAACTTTAAATCAATCAATTGTGTCAAAGGTATAACAAGGCTTTGATGAGTTATTCATTTTAATGATGGAAAGGAAATAACATGATTCAGGAATTATTAAATAAATTAGGTGTTGCTGCTGAAGCGTATCAAACAGGTTCATTAACCGTAAAAACTCCAATTGACGGAAGTGTCATTGGACAGGTTGTTGTAAATGATCTTAAACAAGCTGATAGCTGTATTCAACAGGCACTCATTGCTTTTAAAGAATGGCGAAAAGTCCCTGCTCCGCGACGTGGCGAACTAGTGCGTATTTTTGGGCAAATTTTACGCGAATATAAAAATGAACTTGGCGCTTTGGTCTCGTGGGAAGCAGGTAAAATTGCTCAGGAAGGTCTAGGCGAAGTTCAAGAGATGATTGATATTTGCGACTTTGCAGTCGG
Organism: Acinetobacter bereziniae LMG 1003 = CIP 70.12; assembly: GCF_000368925.1. GTDB lineage: Bacteria > Pseudomonadota > Gammaproteobacteria > Pseudomonadales > Moraxellaceae > Acinetobacter > Acinetobacter bereziniae. The sequence continues at coordinate 1,475,613 of NZ_KB849755.1, forward strand.
TTTATCACGCCAATTGTACGGTTTAACGATTGCTTCAGAACGACCAGGACATCACATGCGCGAAACTTGGCATCCATTAGGTGTTGTCGGCATAATTTCCGCATTTAATTTTCCTGTTGCCGTTTGGTCTTGGAATACAGCATTGGCTTTAATCTGTGGTAATGCTGTAATTTGGAAACCCTCAGAAAAAACGCCACTTACTGCATTAGCTTGTCAGGCATTGTTTGAAAAAGCGGTTAAACAATTTGGTCGTGATGCACCTGCACAGCTATCCCAATTACTCATTGGTGATGCTTCAATTGGTGAAAAACTAGTGACTGACGAGCGTGTTGCATTGATTAGTGCAACGGGTAGTACACGTATGGGTAAAATTGTTGGTCCGAAAGTCGCAGAACGCTTTGGCAAATGTATTCTCGAATTGGGGGGGAATAACGCCATGATTCTTGCGCCAACAGCTGATTTGGATTTAGCCATCCGCGGTATTTTATTCTCAGCAGTAGGTACGGCAGGTCAACGTTGTACTACACTACGTCGTTTAATTGTACATAAATCGATTCAAGCTGAGGTTGTTGAAAAATTAAAGAAAGCGTATGCCACAGTTTCAATTGGACACCCTTTAGAAGGTAATCTTGTTGGACCATTAATTGACGAACATATTTTTAATCAAATGCAGACAATGCTTGTTCGAGCGCAACAAGCAGGTGCAAAAGTAACAGGTGGTGAACGAGTATTATCAGATCAATTTCCTCATGCTTACTATGTCAAACCAGCATTGGTTGAAGTGACGGCACAAGATGATGTCGTTAAAACAGAAACTTTTGCACCGATTTTATATGTGATTGGCTATGAGGATTTTGACGAAGCCCTCGATCTCCAAAATGATGTTCCTCAAGGATTATCTTCATGTATTTTCTCCAACGATATTCGTGAAGCTGAAAAATTCCTCAGTGCTGTTGGGAGTGATTGTGGTATTGCGAATGTCAATATTGGTACGAGTGGTGCAGAAATTGGTGGTGCATTTGGTGGTGAGAAAGAGACAGGCGGTGGGCGTGAATCTGGTTCAGATGCTTGGAAAGGCTATATGCGCAGACAAACAAATACCATCAACTATTCTCGGGAATTACCTTTAGCTCAAGGGATTAACTTTGGTTAATTATTTATTATAATCACAGGGTTAAATGAGCATATAACCTTATTTAACCCTTAAAATGCAAAAGTATATTGAATGATCTAAAAACAACAACATTTTGATGTTGCGATTTGATTGCTATAAGGATAGAGCAATAATCATGTTAAAAAATCAAGTATTATGGTCAACCCTCGTGGATAATGTACCTCATTTCCCTCAATTACAAACAGATATAAATACTGATGTTTGTATTATTGGTGGCGGATTCACTGGTCTATCAGCAGCAATTCATTTAGCAGAAGCAGGACACCGTGTCGTAGTCGTAGAAAGTTTAGAAGTTGGTTCTGGAGGATCTGGGCGTAATGTCGGTTTGGTCAATGCAGGAACATGGGCTCAACCAGATGAGCTAAATAAATATTTGGGAGAAAAAGTCGGAGAAAAGTTGACCACAGCATTAGGTCATGCACCACAACTGGTCTTTGATACGATTGATCGCTTAGGTATACAAGCACAAGATACTCGCACTGGTAATCTACACATGGCGCATAACTCGGAAGGTGAAGCTGATATTGATCACCGTTACCTTCAACTGAGTCGTCGCGGTGCAAATGTTGAAGTGTTGACAGGTGCAAAATGTCATGAATATTGTGGGACAAAAGTGGTTCAAAAAGCGTTACTTGATAAGCGAGCAGGAACCATAAACCCATATGCCTATGTCACAGGTCTAGCACAAGCTGCCAAGCGTTTAAATGTTGAAATTTACGAAAATTCATCTGTGAATGAGATTGTGAAAAGCGACTCGCAATGGTGTGTTAAAACCACCTCCGGAAGCATTACTGCGGATAAAGTTGTTTTAGCAACCAATGCTTACACACAAGGTGAATGGACTGAAATTCTAAAAACTATTTATTTTGTTAAATATTATCAAATTGCCTCTGAACCTTTGACTGGCTCAATTGCAGATAAAATTTTACCTTATAAAAATGGTTCATGGGATACACGTTTAGCGTTATCAAGTATTCGCCGAGATAAAGAAAATCGTTTGTTACTCGGAACTGTCGGTGGACATGAAGGAAAAGAGAGCATTTATCATTCTTGGGCTGATCTAATCACCCAAAAATACTTTCCTGAATTGGGTAAACTCAAATGGCAATATCAATGGACTGGAAAATTTGGATTTACCACAGACCATATTATGCGTATTTTTGAACCCGCACCAGGAATTGTGGCTGCAACTGCCTTTAATGGTCGAGGAATCACGACTGGCACATTGATGGGAAAAGCATTTGCTCAGTATCTTCAAGATGATGATCGTGAAAACTTACCGCTACCTTTTAGTGATCTGGAATCAAGCAAAGTCTCTTTCCGTAATGCTCGAGCAATGTTCTATGACTGTGGCATTACCTTATATCACGCAGGTCAATGTTTAAGAATTATCTCTTAAATGACCAAGAGTTAAAGAATTCTTAACTAAAACTGTCATTGCCAAAGCAAGACAATGCTTGTTCGTGATTTTAATAAGGCATATATATGAAACAGGATTTAGCAATTATAACGCAGCAGTTTATTGAACAACTCCAATCCAGTTTTGAAGGTGAAATAGATTGTTCCGAAGCGACTCGCCAAGTATTTTCTACAGATAATTCAATTTATCAATACCATCCGCAAGCGATTATTTATCCGAAACATCAACATGATATTGAAATGATTATGCGTCTTGTGAGTGAACATCAATATCAATCTGTAGTATTGACTGCTCGCGGTGGTGGTACAGGAACGAACGGACAATCTTTAACAAATGGAATTGTCATCGACGTTTCTCGACACATGAATAAAATATTATCGATCGATGTTCAACAAAAAAAGGCTATTGTTCAGGCTGGTGTCGTCAAAGATCAACTCAATGCTGAATTAAAAAAATATGGTTTATTTTTTGCTCCTGAACTGTCTACTTCAAATCGAGCAACCATTGGAGGAATGATTAATACAGATGCAAGTGGACAAGGGAGTTGCCGATATGGAAAAACACGTCATCACGTAACGCGTTTATCTACAGTATTAAGGGGTGGTGAGATTTTACATTCCCAAGCATTAAAACGAGAATCATGGCAACAACAAATTTTAGATAAAACTCCCTTTCAGAAAAATTTATACCACCAGATTTTTACAGTCGCTAAAATTAATCAAGACATAATTAAAAATAGTTTCCCATCGTTGAATCGATCATTGACGGGTTATGATTTGCCTAATTTATTGGATGATGAATATTTTAATCCAAACGCCCTACTCTGTGGTAGTGAAGGAACTTTAGGCATTATTGTCGAGGCAGAATTAAACGTTTTAGAGATTCCAAAGTATCGACTGTTAATAAATATCGGCTATACCAATTTTCAGGATGCATTAAAAGATGCCAATGTGCTCATGCAACATAAGCCACTATCAATTGAAACGGTTGACTCCAAAGTCTTAAATTTAGCTAAAAATGATATCGTTTGGCACAATGTCGCAAAATTTTTTCCAGACAATCATTTAGAAAAACCGATTGAGGGGATTAATTTAGTTGAACTTGATGCAACAACTGAAATTGAATTAAAACAACATCTAGAAGATTTTTTACAGCATTTATCTCAAGACAGACAAATCGAACGACTCAGTACCACTGTTGCATGGGGAGAAACTGAAATTAATCACGTTTATGCAATGCGTAAGCGTGCAGTCGGATTATTGGGTAATGTCGAAGGGGAAAAAAGACCTCAGCCTTTTGTTGAAGATACAGCCGTTCCCCCTGAGTACTTGGCGGAGTATATAGCAGATTTTAGACAGCTTTTAGATCATCATGGTCTGGAATACGGCATGTTTGGACATGTTGATGCTGGTGTACTGCATGTACGCCCGGCATTGGATATGAAAGACCCCAAGTCATTGGGAATGATAAAATTAATTACAGAGAAGGTCGTCGAATTAACGCATCATTATGGTGGTGTGTTATGGGGAGAACATGGTAAAGGCTTGCGTTCTGGTTACGCCCCTATATTTTTTGGACAAGCCTATCCCCTATTACAACAAATCAAAGCGCTTTTTGATCCATTTAATCAACTCAACCCTGGGAAAATTGCAACGCCTGCAACATTACCCACCAGTAAATTGATCGGACTCACCGAAATTCCGCTACGCGGGGATTATGATCGTCAAATTTCAAAGATCGACTGGAATAATTTTGGCACGACCATGCACTGTAATGGAAATGGCGCATGTTTTAATTATGATTTAAATGATCCCATGTGCCCTTCTTATAAAGTGACACGAAATCGTATTCACTCTCCCAAAGGACGTGCAACATTAGTGAAAGAGTGGCTTAGACGAGAGGAAAATCAACAATCTAGTATGGGTTTTGATCAGGAGGTATATGAGGCTTTGCATGGTTGTTTGTCTTGTAAATCCTGTGTTGGACAATGTCCTGTTAAAGTAGACATTCCTGATGCAAAAGCACGTTTCTTAGCCCGCTATCATCAACGATATCCTCGTCAACTTCGTGATTATATATTGGCAAAATTGGAATTTATCTTACCCCAAGTCGCATCGATCTCATCTTTATATAATGTGACACAAAGACTGACCTTACTAAAATCATTCCAGAAAAAAATACTCAGAATGACAGATATCCCATTGTTTCATCCTAAAGTGAAGGAAAGATTACAAACATATGGTGCTGTCCTCGTTGATCAGGACTTAAATAATTTACCCAGTAATGAGCATGATGTGGTTTTCATTGTACAAGATGCATTCACACGCTATTTTGATACTTCTGTCTTTTTGGATTTAATCACGCTAATAAAAAAATTAGGGGCTATCCCTTATGTATTGCCCTATTTCCCCAACGGAAAACCTTTGCATGTGCATGGTTTCCTTGATGAGTTTGAAAAGCTGAGAAGAAAAAATATTACCCTCTTAAATCAAGTTTCTGATTTAGGTTATCCTATAGTTGGTTTGGATCCAGCAATGACTCTAGTTTTTCGTCAAGAATATCATAAGAGATTTACTGAAGAATTGCCTGAACATCGTTATCAAGTCATGTTGGTACAAGAATGGCTAAAGCAACGCTTGGACGAATTTGAACTGCCAAAATTATCAACAACTCAATCCATGTATTATTTAGCTGGGCATTGCACTGAGCGAACACAAGAACCTAAATCGAATCAAATGTGGAAAGATATTTTCCAAGTGTTTGGCTTAGAACTTGAATCACTTACTTTGGGATGTTGTGGTATGGCTGGAACCTATGGTCATGAAACTGAACATTTAAACCAATCAAAAATGATTTATCAACAATCATGGCAAAGTAAGGTAGAACTGCACCACCAATGGATTTTAGCAACTGGATATTCATGTCGAACTCAAGTCAAACGTTTAGAAAAAACTCAACTTCGCCATCCTATTCAGGTTCTGTTAGAAAAATTGGGCTGAGTCTTAAATATCATCGGGTCTGTTGACCTTTTATAAATGGCTCTTGTTATAGGTTAAAATTGGGCATGAGACCGATACATTTTAAAGCATGAAACGAAGAAAATTGCGAAACTATTTTTAAGTTCCATAATGCATGGTTAAGATAGTTTAGCCACAACCCTGAGCAAAAATAAAGTATGGCTTTGTCCTTGCTTATATCTCCCAGCTCAACATGGCGACATCGATGTCGCCTCGCCATAGAAAGACCATCTATAACTCAAAAATGCAAAAAATATGTTTAAGCAAAACTTTTAAAAATTCATATAAAAAGTATCAAGTACATTGGATATGAACGATTCAAATCACATGTCTGAATCATGAAATGCTTTGACTCAAATTAATAAATCATTGTGAATTCATTAACCATGACTTTACCAATGGCAAGGATGGTGGTTGATGAGGTTTTCGTGGTGATATGAGGTAAAAGCCTGATCCTGTATCGAGTGTAATTGAGTTTAAACGTATTAATCGCCCTGCCTCTAAATCATCTTTGACAAAATTTAGGCAAGTTAAGGCTATCCCTTGCCCAGCAATTGCTGAATCAATGGCAAGTGAGGTCTGATTAAAATAAATATTTTTAGAATTAAACAAATCATGATCAGGAAAAGCGACCTGAAGATATTTAGGCCAAAAATTATGGGCATCATGAATTAAAGTATACGATTGAAGACTTTTAGAATCATGCGGATGCCCTATTTTTTCAATGAGCAAAGGATTTGCTACAGCAACCACCTGGTTTTCAAAAAGCAAATCAGCATTCACACTATTTTCAAAAGGTGGGGCTGCTAAACGGATAGCTAAATCAATTCCATCTGTGCCAAAATTTTGTACCTTTGGACTCGCAACAACTCTTAAATCCAAATCAGGATAAGTCTCTGCAAATTCATTTAAACGTGGAAGTAACCATTTCGCAGCAAATGAGGGGGGAACGCTGATAGTAAGATAGGGTTGAGTTGGATGTAATATTTCTGTTGCTTCTTCTAATATTTTAAATGCCTGTTTTACACTTATCGCATATCGATAAGCACTCTCAGTCATTGTTAATTTTCTTGGTGTTCTTTCAAATAATTTGAGACCCAACTCCTCCTCTAAGCCTCTAATTTGTTGAGCCACAGCAGCTTGTGTGACCCCTAACTCATCAGCAGCTAATCTAAAATTTAAGTGCCTTGATACAACTTCAAATACATATAAACCTTTTAACGATGGAAGCTTTCTCATGAACTTAGCCAATAGTTTTTCTATCTGATCATACAAAATAATATCGTTTGTTTGCGGTGTACTCAACACTTAAACTCAATAAATAAAATGATTACCATCTATAGTGAGGAAAATGAAAATGGTTGATAAAGTTGCAGTTATTACAGCCGCAGGGAGTGGCATGGGCGCCGCAGTCGCAAGAAAATTGGCCAATGAAGGATACAAAGTAGCCATTCTTTCTTCTTCAGGAAAAGGAGAAGCGCTTGCTCAAGAGTTAAATGGTTTAGGTGTGACTGGCTCAAACCAGTCTCCTGAAGATATTCAACGCCTGATTGATGAAACACTTAAACGTTGGGGACGAATTGATGTCTTAGTTAATAGTGCTGGTCACGGTCCGCGTAAAGGAATTTTAGAGTTAACGGATGAAGATTGGCATGCTGGTATTGATACTTACTTTTTAAATGCTGTACGTCCAACTCGTTTAGTTGTACCGATTATGCAAAAGCAGAAAAGTGGTGTGATTATTAATATTTCTACTACATGGGCATTTGAACCAAGTCCATTATTCCCAACCTCGGTGGTTGCTCGTGCAGGTCTAGCTGCCTTTACAAAAATCTGCTCAGATCAGTATGCCACTGACAATATACGTTTTAATAATGTCTTACCAGGTTGGATTGATAGTTTGCCAATGACAAACGAACGCAGTGATAGTGTTCCAATGAAACGTTATGGTACTACAGAAGAAATTGCAGCGACGGTCGCATTCTTAGCTTCTGAAGGTGCTGCATATATTACTGGTCAAAACATTCGTGTAGATGGCGGTCTAGCTCGTTCGATCTAATAACAAATATCAGTGATTATTGGGATAAAGCGATGTAGCTTTATCCCTTTGGGAGTTTTACAAAATGCCGTTAATTACAATTGAACTTGCCCCAGGGCGTACACATGCGCAAAAGAAAGCGTTTATGCAAGAAGTCACAACCTTGACTTCAGTGATATTAAAATGTCCAACAGAGACCATTGATATTATTTTTAAAGAAATACCATCATCTGATTGGGCACATGCAGGAAAGTTTTACGCTGAACCTGATCAATAAGATTTTAATGATATAAGGCTGGAATTAAAATCTTACAGCCTTATCCTATCGGTCATCCGAGGTGTTATATGGGTATACCGCTTAAAAGTGATTTATTCAAACAAATTATGGATCACCTAACCCAAGCTTCTATAGAGCGCTCCCCTTTTACCCTGATGCAACTTGCGACCATAAATTCAAAAAATGAACCTAAGCTTAGGACAATTGTACTTCGCGACTTCAACGCAGAGAAAGGAATAATTTCTTTTTTTACTGATACACGTTCTCAAAAAATAGAAGAAATAAATAATAATCATAAAGTTGCTTTAGTTGCATTTGATCCTAAAGGAATCCAATTACGAATTGAAGGTGAAGCGAATATTATTCAAGATATGCAAACAAAAAAAGAAGCATGGCATAAATTAAAACAACACACTCATTTACTGTTTACAACATCCGTTTCACCTGGAAAAAAAATTGCTTCACCTCACGAAGTCAGATATATAGATGAAGAATATGGCAATAAAGAACCATCTATTTTTTTTGCTCTTATTGATATCCACATAACAAGTTTAGAGTGGTTGGACCTGAATGAAAATCCCCATATAAGATGTTTTTTTGAAAAAGATAAAAATGGAGAATGGCAAGGACAGTGGTTAGCCCCTTAATTATCCAATCTTTTGCGTTTTAACATGAACGTGAGTTCGATGCAAATACATCTTCAACTCATTGAAAAACAATAAGTCTCGGCGGAGTCTTGCTGAGTTTTCACCCAATTTCAGGATCAGCCTGCGGCTCGCCCTACTTTTCTTTCGGGAAAAGTAGGCAAAACCATTGTCACCCGCAAAACTCGTCAACCACCAGCAACATATTTAATCAGTCGCAGAAACAATACTTTATAGAAGTAACCCTGCCTCAAACAGTTGCAGATGACGTTTCCGAGTATCACATTTCATCAAGAATTTTTATCGAACTCAGGTTAACATTAATTTAAATGATCTTGAATCCATTGTGTAATTGTCACGACTTTTGGCGTTTTCGCCATCGATGTTGGATAAGTCATATAATAAGCTTTGGTATTATTTAATTCATAAGGCCAAGCCAAGATTAATTTTTGAGTTAATAACTCTTCTTCAATCAAAAATTTGGGAATAAGTGCAACACCACAACCTATTATTGCCGCATTAATACATGAATAAAAAGTATCAAATCTTGGACCAATAAATGGGTGTTCATTTACGAACTCTTGCATTTGAAAATATTCATCCCATGCTCTAGGACGTGATCGACATTGAATTAAAACATGACAATGAAAGTCTTCTAAACTATTAAAAGGCGTTTGTGTAATTTCAGGAGAACATACGGCTACACACTGCTCTTCAAATAATTTGATGCTGGTCATATCCCTCCAGACGCCTTCACCATATAAAAAGGCAATATCTGCTTGTAAATTTTCAATTTCCGAATCATGAATTTGTTCTTGAACATCGAGATGTATATTGGGATGAGATTTTCCAAATCCTTTTAATGCTTTAATCAACCATCTCGCGCATAACGTAGGGTGAACAGCGATATTCACCGTCTCTGCTTCACTCCCATGTGCCAATATATTTAAAACAGAGATTTCGATTTGATTGAGTATCTTTTGGGCTTCTGCTAGGAATATTTTACCTGAAGGAGTAAGATTTAAACCCTTTAAAGAACGGTCAAATAAAGTCGTGTTAAGGCTATCCTCTAAATGGATAACTTGTTTACTTACAGCACTTTGAGTCATGTGGAGGACTTGAGCAGCTTTGGTAAAACTTAGAAATCGAGCAGAAGCTTCAAAGCATCGTAATGATGTCGTCGATGGAAAAGTTCTGGATGTCATTTTATGCATTTTTTAAATTCCTTTTTTTAATATTGAAGAGTGCCCAAATCCATTGAAAGTTACTTGTTTTTTAGTCTGCCATATCATTGCTTTGACCAAATACCTTTAGATCACTGACTCAATAATACGAATTTCAATTTAACCCATTCAGTAAAAAATAAAAATTCAAAAAATACCCAATCAAGCAGATATTTTTCATCTTTTCGCTGTCCTTTTTAACAACAATCATCTTAACCTAGCTTTGTAGTTTGGATGACAATTACTCCTCCGATAATAAGTGTGAGCGCGAACCACTCAATTGCTGTTACATTTTCCCCCATTACAGCACCAATAATCACAGCAATGACAGGTGCTATATATGTTGCAACTGAAGCTTTCACTGCTCCTAATTTTTGAATAATGTAATAATACAAAAGAAAGGCTCCTCCCGTACCCATTACACCTAGCCCAATAATAGTACCTAAAAGTACATGTCTATCAGAATATATTGTTGTAATACCTTTAAAATCAATGAATAAAATAAGTATCAGTACTGCTATACCTAATTGCCAAGTTGCAAGTGCAATGGATGGTATCTCTAATGGCAAAAGATAATATCGGGCATAAACAAATGAGATACCGAAGCTCAAAGATCCGACCATTACCCAGAATATTCCCATTAATGAAATAAATTCAGAACTTTCCCACGGACGAGCACTTAAAATAATCCCCGAAAAACTGAGCGCAATACCCATAATGACGCCTAGTGACAATCGATCTTCACGCAAAAAAATGAGTGTTGCAAGTAAAGTAAAAATAGGAATAATTCCACTTAATAATCCAGCGATACTACTTGGTAATAATGCCGTTCCAGCAACAATACCATAGTAATAAAGGATCGCTGCTAAAACAGACATGACCACAAAATGCTTTAGATAACGTAGTTGCTTCAATGAAATACTTCCTGTATACAAAGCAACGATTAAAAGAGGGATGAAAGCAAAGAAAATCCGCATGAATACCGTCTGAGCTGGAGAAATTAAAGCGGTCGCCCATTTCATATAGATGAAATTGCTTCCCCAAATGATACCCAGTAAGACAAGTGCAGCATAAGCACGCAACATAGTGTCCTTAACTCCTCAGAGCATTCATAACATTCGAGCTCCACAAGAGCTCGAACTCATTTGATTAAAGAATTCTTTTTGACAGTTGTCTCGTATATTTAAGAATTCGATTTATTCTTTATGAATTTAACAATGAAACTAGCACTCACTGTACCAATTGCCAAAACCAAAGTGACTATGGTTTCGTACTGATACTTTTCATTCACAAACATATATCCCAATGTGAGTGTAATTAAAGCAATGACAACATAAGTCAAATATGGAAAACACCACATTTTAAAATCAAGCTTAATACCTTGTTTGTCTAATGATTTACGCATTTTTAATTGAGATAACGCGATAATTAAATAAATGAGTAAGCTAATTGCGCCTAAGGTAGATAAAAAGAAGAAAAACAATCCCTCAGAAGCATAATAATTAAGTCCTAAACAAATGATTGAGAAAATGGTGGTGACGATAACTGCTGTTCGTGGTACACCTGCCTGGGTTACATTAGCGCAAATTTTAGGTGCATCTCCACGACTTGCTAAAGAAAACAACATACGAGAACTTATGTAGGTGCCTGTATTTAAAACACTGCTTACCGAAACGAAAACAACCAGATCCATGATGAGTTTTGAACCCGGCACATTTAGAACATGCAGAACATACTGAAACGTTCCCATTTCCTGTAACCCTTTATCTGTCCATGGCACGATACACAGCACTAGAAAAATGGAAAGTACATAGAATATTGCAATACGATAAATCACCAGATTGGTTGAACGGCGAATTTCCTTGCCTGGATGTTTTGCCTCTGCAGCAGCAATTGACAACATTTCCACACCAAAGAATGAAAACATCACAATTAATATCCCAGACAGAATAGCCCCATAGCCATGAGGAAATAGTCCGCCATGCTGATATAAATTAGCAATACCACTAATATTTGGATTTAATGACCAATAACCCAAAATTGCTGAAACACATATAACAATGAAAATAACTATGGCAGCAACTTTAGTTAAAGCAAACCAAAATTCAAACTCACCAAATTTTTTTACGTCGAAAAGATTTGTCAAGGTTAAGATTAAAAGAATACTAAAAGCAAAAATAGCGGGATGTACATCAGGAAAATAAGCAACTAATATATTTGCCCCCATTATTGCTTCAAAAGCAACAACTAACATCCAAAACCACCAGTATAACCAACCTGTGGTAAAACCAGCCCAATGTCCTAATGTTTTTTCAGCATAAACTGAAAATGAGCCTGAGTCTGGATGTAGCACTGCCATTTCACCCAACATACGCATCACTAAGAATACTAGAATACCTACAATCATGTAAGAAAATAATATCGTGGGACCAATCGTATTAATGGCTGATGCTGATGCAATAAATAGACCTGCACCAATAATTCCACCAATTGTTATCATACCCACCTGTCGGCTTGATAAACTGTGGCATAATTTATTGTCCGTATCACTACGATTAGATATATTGTCATGTTGTTCCATTGAATCCTTCCTTATAAATTTTAATTGTTTATTGATCCATATATTAAATTTAGAAAAATTCTAATAAACGACTACAGTACACTCCATTTTATAACTGTAGATAATTGATCGATTCACAAAACTATCAATTTCAATAAACTAATTTAGTATGTTTTTACTGATTCTGACCTACAAACGAAAAAAGGGAATGTCTTTACGACTTATTTTCGTAGACATTTAATGCATGCAATATTCTTTTTCTTTTCGTGTTTTGCTATTAATAAATCAAAGAAAATCCATGTTCTAAATTTCTCCATATAGAAATTCATAACAAATATATTTTCAAGCTTCAGTCTGGAGCACAAAAAAATAAATTCAGTAAATCAATATCAAGGAAGATATCAATGTTTAAATTCAAATACTTAGCTATAAACTTGACCCTATTATCTATATTTTATCCTCAGATGACACAAGCTTCCTCTCAAATCGGAGATCCCCAATCTAATCTTGGGGCACTTACATTTTCAGGATGGCTACGTGCCAATATTCAGGATAAAAACTATTCGAATGATGAACATAAGCTCAAATTTGATGCAGCAAAATTAGCCATTCAATATGACGCAACCCAATTCTTTGGTAATTTTGAATATCGTTGTTATCAATTTGATGAAATCTGTGATTTTTCTTCTTTGGTCAATGCCAATCTTGGCTATAAGATTAATCCAAGTAATCGTATAACTATTGGGATACAGGATGTACCTTTCGGACCTGGTCGTGGCTGGTCAACCAATTGGTTTGGAGACATTACTGTGACTTCAGGTTTATCAGATATTCACCATTTGGGCGTGAACTTCAATACTCAGCTCTCTGATGATACGACAATCGACCTCGCCTATTTCGTCCGTGATGCGGGAAGTTATGTAGGAGATAGTAAAAATGCTGCACGCTATTCTGCCAGTTATGTCAATCCCAATGATCCGAATGAAACCCGCTTGCAAGAAAAAAATATGCTCGTTTCACGTATCGATCAAAAATTACCTCAATGGATTGACGGACTGAATCTAAGCGCAGGAGGCTCTTATTGGTATTCACAGTTGGATAATAAAACCAATAATCAGACAGGGCATCGTAATAGTTGGGCTATTTTCTCTCGTGCTCATTATAATAACTTTAATTTAACATTAACGACTGGTAGGAACAAAATTAAAAACAAAGATCTATTACAACCTAATTATTCCGTCATGGGAGCATTTGATACTAATTATTATGTTGCGAATGATGCTGATTTCTATGCCATCGATATTAATTATGCTTATAAAGATCCAAATGGTCGTTTTAATCTAACACCGTATGCGACTTATTCGCTATATAATAAAAATATTGATGATTATAAAGACTCAACACGTCATACGATTGGAGCGCAACTTGATGTGAAAAAGTTCTCTTTTGCAACAGAATATATTTTTGGAAAAAATGATCCATTTATTAACGGAAATATGCAATCCTTATCAATAGCTGATAATAAACCGACCCATAAAATGTTAAATTTATTATTCTTCTATAATTTTTAATTTACTTGGTTATTATTTTCAATCTAATCATACGATCATAGTAGAAAAGAAAGTTCTCCAGTTTGCTCAAGAGTCATATCTTAATCAAATCGTGGGAACTTTCCTTCGGTTTTCTACTTTTGAGTTCAATTATTTTGAGGGGGGTTACCGATAAGTACTGATAATTCAAAACAGCTCAAGTCACGAAAAAATAATCTAGCTGTCTACAGAAAAGCTACAGAATTTTTTGTAGACTTTATGCCTACCTTTAGTTGTTAACAATAACTACGGTGTTCATCATAGAATTTTACGATACCTCTGTTTTGGGCTTTTCGGCTTGTCAGGAATAGTACGATCAACCAAACCCGCCTCTATCGCGGGATTGAGATAATTCTTTTGAAAAGTTGCTCGATGCGTTAACCCCACCAATTGCATCAACTCAATCAACGTATAGTCTTCTTGTTTCATTACTGAAATTAAACGTTCTACTTGATCGCTACGTTCTAAACGAGCTTCTGCATCAGCTTGAGCGGTAGCATGATCGCTATCTTGAGCGGTGTCATTTGAACTAAGGATTGCATCTAAAATCATCTGTAAAATGAATTCGATAAATGGCGCTGAATCAGCCCGATCAGTACTTGCTTGTAAAGCCTCATAGTAGGCTTTTTGATTTTGATAGATCAGACTTTCAACTGGGATATTGACAAAGATAGGATTCCATCTACTCAGTATCAGTGTTTGCCATAGTCGCCCCATCCGCCCATTACCATCTGAAAATGGATGAATAAATTCAAATTCATAGTGGAATACTGAACTTTGAATCAATGGGTGTATTTCACTATCATTCAACCAATCGAGTAAATCAGCCATCAGTCGATTGATCTGATTGGTAGGAGGCGCCATATGCACAACTTGATCGCCTGACATTACACCGACACCACCATGACGATATTGACCGACTTCATCGATCAAGCCCGTCATTAAAATTTGGTGTGCTTCTAATAAGTCTACTTCGTGACCCGGTTGCCATTGCTGAAAGCCTTCATAGGCTTTGATAGCATTACGCACTTCTTGCACTTCTTTTGGAGGCGCAATTACTGTTTTACCATTAAGGATCGCTGTGATTTGTTCTGTACTGAGCGTATTTCCCTCTATTGCCAATGAACCTTGAATAGTGCGGATACGATTAGCTTTCCTTAATTTTAGACTATCTTGGATTTCTTCTAAAACAGTCAAACGCCCTATATTCTCACTAATCTGCGCAATCAGATGAATGATTTTGGATGTGATGCTATAAGGCGGTTGGTATTTCATAAGTAAAATTTCAACTAATTTGAAGATAAACCCAATTTATCAAAAAATGCTTTATTCAATAAACTGCCTCTAATATAGCCAGTATGGACCAAAATGTTTACCAATCTCAATACGATAATTTTTTCTGTTTTTGCGGCGTTCTGCAATATACGCTTTCGATTTCTGGGTAAAACGAAGAGCAGAACCTACTAAAGAAGAATCATGATCGGCTTATTGACCTGTTTTTCCAAACTCAACTTTATCAACAAAAGATTTAGAAACTTCATAGGTAGCCATGCAAATACCGACCATTCAGAACATTTGAAGATAATAGATATGGAAATATTAGCATTTGTCTACAAGAGAGTTGTAAATTTAGAAAAAACCACAAAATTTTAATTGTTTATAAAAATTATTTTAATATAACTTATTGCTTAAATAAGTGGTCCCGAGGGTCGGACTCGAACCGACACGTCATCGCTGACAGTGGATTTTGAGTCCACCGCGTCTACCAATTTCACCACCTCGGGAGAGGTTGTGTGCGTATAATAGCGCGTTTCATTTTCTTGTCAACGACAAGTTTTCACATTTGTATAAAATTAATGCATATCTGGTTTTTTTGGATTATAAATCACCAATTTCAGCCTTTAATTTGAAAAAAGACTATACTAAGCGCAGTTTTTAAATCTCCAATGTCAGTTTTTCTTTCCCATGATGCAACTCTCTGATTTTAGTTTCGAACTTCCCGATGAACTTATCGCACGCTACCCGCTTGAAACACGTAGCGCTTCTCGCCTTTTACATCTCAATGCAGATGGCTCATATCAAGATCACAGTTTCACCGATATATTAGATTTATTCGATGAAGGTGACTTGATGGTACTCAATGATACCAAAGTGATGAAGGCACGCCTTAAAGGTAAACGAGCATCTGGAGGTGTAGTTGAAGTCTTGGTGGAGCGTATATTTGATCAAACTATTGCACATTGTCACATCAAAGCCAGTAATTCACCTAAAGCAGGTGCTGAACTATTTATTGGTGTAGATGGTGTTAAAGCCACTGTACAAGGGCGTCATGAAAACTTATTTATTGTCGAATTTTCTCAGCCAATTTTGCAGGTTCTGGATTTGTATGGGCAATTACCTATACCACCTTATTTTAATCGAGAAGCTGAAGCGATCGATACTGAACGCTATCAAACAGTATTTAATGATCCAACCAAGTTAGCAAGTGTTGCAGCACCGACCGCAAGTCTGCACTTTGATCAAAGCTTGCTGGAAAAATTAAAACAAAAAGGTATCCAACAAGCTTTTGTGACCTTACATGTCGGTGCAGGTACATTTTTACCTGTGCGGACAGACAATATCGAAAATCACATTATGCACAGTGAATGGTGTGATGTACCTGAGGCAACCGCAAAACTTATTCAAGAAACCAAAGCACGTGGGAATAAAGTCATTGCAGTAGGGACCACAGCAACACGTGCATTGGAAAGTGCTGCACAAGCTTCAGGTGGTAAAATTGCGGCTTGGACAGGAGATACCCAAATCTTTATCTATCCTGGCTATCAGTTCTGTGTGGTGGATCGCTTGATCACTAACTTCCACTTGCCTGAATCAACGCTGTTAATGCTGGTTGCTGCATTGTCCAATCGAGACAATATTTTAAATGCTTATAGACATGCAGTTGAGCAAAAATATCGGTTCTTTAGTTATGGCGATGCCATGCTGATTGAAAATGCAAATACAGAACAAATGACAGCAGAATAGTTTACGCCATAATTTACAGCACGACCTGCAAAGTATTCATTCAAAGGATGCTTTGCATTTAAAATCATTTTTTCGTTACAATTAAGCTTCTAAAAACTCGTCACAATAATGAATAAAGATGAATGATTTACCGACAAAAATTCAAAATGCGTTTAGTCAACAACATGTCAATAATGGTAAAACCCAAAGTAATATTGATTCAATCAACCAATTATTAGCTTCAACTGAAAATTTTGAGCACTTGATCGAAAAGTTAAAGCATTGGCAAGATGATCCAAGCCTGTCTATTCAAAATTATACCTTTTGGCTTTTTATCTGTGTGGGTATAGGCTTTGCCATTTTGGCTTTTTTTACTCACCCAATTCTATTTTTATTTGCAATAGCCAGTATTGCCTTTGCTTTTTATAAACGTACTTCAACCAAGCCACTCAATCAACTCATAGATTATCTCCAGCAAAAGAATTTAGAAGCAAAATATCAAATTCGCTTCTTTCCGAACGAGACCGATAACAAAATTATCTCCCCTTATGATTTTCCATTATTTGGCTTAGGGGACTATGAAAATTCAATTCGCAATACCATTTACGGCACTTGGCAAATTAATGGTTTCATCTATCCATATATGTTGTTTAACTATCATTATGTTGATGAAGTTGAAACTCGCGATTCGGATGGTAAAACAAAAACTGAATATCGCCATTACGATTTATGGGGAATCATTGTTGAGAATTTTCCAACCCAAGGTATCAGTATTTCTTCCAAACAAAACCGCGCGTGCCGACTTGGAACGAAATGGTCCAGTGGCGATATTCGTTTTGACAATCAATATCAACTCAGCGGAACCAACGAAATGCGTTTGGCTAAATTTTTCAGTCCCAATCATGTACTCATGCTTGATCAGGCGATGTCGAATTTCAAAGGTGATTTTTACATTCACCCACAACACCCAGCACTGTGTTGGTTATTTAAGATTGACATCACCAAACCGCATTTGCCAGTGAATCAAGTCCAGACTGTACATGACCTAGCAGCTCAACTGGAAAGCATGGGCATGCCTGATTATGAGCAACTTAAACAATCACTCATAACAATATTGCAAGAAGTTCAACCTAACACTGAAACAAATAAGTTTTAAAAATAAATAAGTTAATTGGTATTTAATGTGATTTATCGCATAATTATCGATAAAGTATTTAAAATTTTAGTTGCTGAAAGGCCAAATCATGATGAGCAATTATGCCTATAGAAACCGTTGAACGATTACTGCATTACCGCACTCGAAAAAATCAACATGTGATGCGTAATATTGCTCGATTGTGGGAGATTGGGCAACAGGCTCAATCTGCACAAGATATTTTAGATGGTCTACATCCCTGGGGTGAAAGCAAAGATCTGTTTTTCTATAATGTAATTCCTCGATTTTTGTTTATTTTGGGGATAGCAACTTCGCTAATTGGCTGGTTTTTTCATCCATTCATCCCCTATCCACTGGTGCTTTTAGCTGGATTATTATGTTGTTTTGCTGCCTATTTAATTTA
Organism: Acinetobacter bereziniae LMG 1003 = CIP 70.12; assembly: GCF_000368925.1. Lineage (GTDB taxonomy): Bacteria > Pseudomonadota > Gammaproteobacteria > Pseudomonadales > Moraxellaceae > Acinetobacter > Acinetobacter bereziniae. The sequence continues at coordinate 1,494,117 of NZ_KB849755.1, forward strand.
TGAGCCCAGTGACCCAATTGACGAAGTCATTAATTTTCTAGAGCAGAAAATAATGTTGTTGCGGTATGACTTGCATTTCAATAAAACACCAACTCATATCTCGACCACAAGCAATACCTTATTGGTTATGAGCAGATTAAAACAAACCTTTCCTTTTTTTGCCCAAGGCAATGTATCAAATGAAATCGAACAATTTGCCTCTACAGTTTGGTTTGATGGAGAACAAGAACATCATGTGATGTTGTTTCAATATCATTATATTGATGAGTTTTCACTCCCAAATAGCCAAGGTGAAAAGCAAAAAATCAGAGAAATTCACAAAGACCAATGGGGCGCTTTTATTTTTCAAATGCCTGCACTTGGATTTGCTGCCAGCAACAAACATCATGAGTTCACACCGCCGTATACACAGCGCTGGAAAACAGCCGATATTATGGTGAACCAAAACTTATATATTTTTGGCTATAATCAACATCAATTAGCACGAACCATCAGCCCAAGTATTACCTTAAAATTAAGTGATTTTTTTCAACAATATTCAGGTGATATTGTTTATCATTTTGAGGAAAATATGCTGTGCTATATGGGTGATCAAAACTTATTTCGAATTGCTCGAAAAAAGCAAAGCCCTCAAGATATCTCGGCACTACGTGGACATTTAAGAACATTAACCATGCCTGAATATGAAAAATTCAAACAGAGCATGCTAAACTTGATTTCATAAATCATAAGGAATAATCAGAATGGGTTTAATCATATTTATTGGGATTTTTATCGCCATTATCGTTTGGGGCATTTTAGTCAGAAATAATATTGTGCGTTATTTCAATGCAACCCAACGTGCATGGGCCGAAGTGGCGAATTTTGAACGTCAAAAAGTAAAGACGCTTGAGACTTTAGAACAGACACTGGCGCAATATACTCAATTTGAAAAATCCACCTTAGAAAAAGTGACTGAATTACGTCAGCAAATTTTGAATTTAAATTTAAACAATACTGATGTTTCTCAATTACAACATGTGGAAAAACTCAACCAAGACTTAATGAAAAGCCTAAATGTTGTTGTTGAAAATTACCCTGAACTTAAGGCTGATACACTGTATGCAAAAATGATGGATGATATTCAAGAGCAAAATGAAAATGTCGGTGCAGCGATTACAATCTTCAATCGTAATGTTGAAGAATTTAACAACACTATCGAAATCTTCCCGAATAATATGATTAACACCATCACTTTAGCGAAGAAGACGATTCGTCCATTTTCAGATAATGTTGTAACTCAAAACTTCGATTACAAACCAAATTTCAATTAGTCACCAACATCCCCCCAAACCTTTTATATGCCTTCTTAGATAAATGCTAAGAAGGTTTTTTTGAATTTTCGTTTTATACTATGAATGCGTCAAATAGACTTATTTTAAAACCAAAATATAAATCATCATTCGCAAATCTCCATCATCTTTGAAGATAAATACAGCTATTTTTAGATTAAAAAATGACATTTCGATCATTTTCTGATATTTTTCAAACCGCTAAAAAAATGACTATTTTTAGAACAAAACGATCAACTTATAAAAAACAATCTAAAGATTGGAGTTATACAATGTTAAAAAAACTATTCATGATGTTCTGTCTGTGTTTCATATGGCAAGCTCCTGCTCAAGCAAAAGGACTCTTGGTTTTCAATACAGGTGATGAAATGTTTAAAGTTGGTGCATTTCCACAAGAACTCATCAGCCAATATGAAGACCTCAAAAGCTTAAATGTAGGCTACAAATGTAGTCACTTCGGAATTTTATGGGCAGATGTGAGAACATGGGATTGTACACTGGTTGGAATGACTGATGCTGAACCAGATACTTTTTATGAATTACCTGAAGATGTGATTGCATCATTAAGTAAAAATCCTGATTACCAAGAAAATAAAATGCAACGCAATTTTTGGAATCATTATGGCATTTTTATTTTAGTTCTTGCGATCATTGGATTAATCGTCATGGGGCGCAAAGCCAAAGATTAATCGGACGGTTATCCTAAAAGAAGTGGACCAAAGTTCGCTTCTTTTATAAAGAATAAAATACAAACACCAGCAACTATCTATTCGCATACAAATAAATCAAGTCATATCTTCAATTTTTAACATGATGAAAAATAACATGACTGGTATTCAACCCTAAAATCAGGGAAAATAGCCCCTTTTGCAATTATCAATCAGCGAACTGTTTTTTCGCCAGATTTAGGTCATTTATGAAGTTTGAAAAATTAGGTCAGTCGGGGCGTGCTCGTCGTGGTCGTTTAACTTTAGCACATGGTGTCGTAGAGACTCCTGTGTTTATGCCTGTCGGTACCTACGGTACTGTTAAGGGGATGTTGCCACGTGATATTGAAGATATCCAAGCACAAATTATTCTAGGAAATACCTTTCACCTTTATTTACGCCCTGGATTAGATGTTATTCGTGAACATGGCGGTTTGCATGAGTTTATGAAATGGGGCAAACCTATTCTGACGGACTCAGGTGGCTTCCAAGTATTCAGTCTTGGAGCAATGCGCAAAATCAAAGAAGAAGGTGTGACCTTCCGCTCTCCAATCGATGGTTCAAAAGTCTTTTTATCACCTGAAATTTCAATGGATATTCAACATACCTTGAACTCAGATATTGTGATGATTTTTGATGAGTGCACACCGTATCCTGCAACACATGAGGAAGCCCAAAAGTCATTACAATTGTCATTGCGTTGGGCAAAGCGTTGTAAAACTCAACATCATGATGTGCTTAAAAATAAAAATGCCTTGTTTGGAATTATTCAAGGTGGCATGTATGAAGATCTTCGTGAAGAGTCTTTAAATGGTTTAAAAGAAATCGATTTTGATGGTTTTGCAATTGGTGGACTCTCAGTAGGTGAACCAAAAGAAGAAATGATCAAAGTTTTGGATTATCTCCCAGCGAAAATGCCAGCAGATAAACCACGTTATTTAATGGGCGTAGGGAAACCAGAAGATATCGTTGAAGCAATCCGTCGTGGTGTGGATATGTTTGACTGTGTGATGCCAACACGTAATGCACGTAATGGTCATTATTTTGTTACAGATGGCTTAGTGCGAATTCGTAACAGCCAATATCGCCATGATCAACGTCCATTAGACCCGCATTGTGACTGTTATACCTGCACCAACTTCACTCGTGCCTATTTATTCCATTTAGAAAAATGTGGTGAAATGCTCGGTTCAATGTTGGGTACCATCCATAATTTGCGTTATTACCAACGCTTTACCCAAGATATTCGTGATGCTTTAGATCAAGGTACTTTTGATGAATACGTGACAGATTTTTATCAACGTCGCGGTTTAGAAGTTCCACCTTGTCCTGTGGACTAATGCCCCAATATAAAGCTGAATTGAAGATTAATTCAACAGTATTTGCGCTGAAACCCAAGACAAGGTAAATTGCAGAACAAGTCGATTTAAAAGCCATGCAAATGGCAGAAAATTTTTAACATTAGGAAACTGAAATGAGTTTATTTATTTCTTCTGCTCACGCTGCGGCAGCGCCTGCACAAGGTCCAGGCATGATGGCAAACATTTTGATGATCGTTGTATTTATCGCGATCTTCTATTTTCTCATCTGGCGTCCTCAAGCAAAACGTGCAAAAGAACACCGTACTTTAATTGAAAGCTTAGGTGTGGGCAGTGAAGTTGTATTTGCAGGCGGCTTAATGGGTCGTATTCTGAAAATCGACGGAGACTTTGCAGTGGTTGAATTAGGCAAAGGAAATGAAGTGAAAATTCAACGTGCAAGTGTTATTTCAGTTCTGCCTGAAGGCACATTAAATAACCTTTAATCATAAAACGGTCGTGCACTTAGCACGACTTTTTCATTTTAAGAAGAAAGCGAATGCGTTACCCTGCATGGAAATATTTATTGATTCTAGTGGTACTAGTAATCAGTACATTATACGCGCTGCCAAGTTTATATCCTGATGAACCTGCTGTTCAAATTTCGGGTGCCAAGGCTGGTACCACGATTGACAAATCAGTGATACAAAAAGCAGAGCAAATTTTAAAAAGTGAAAATATTAGCAGCCATGATAATACTTTCACCAACAATGCTGCCCTCTTACGTTTAAGCACATCAGAAGCCCAATTAAAGGCAAAAGATGTACTAAGCAAAGGTTTGGGTGAAAACTATACGATTGCGTTAAACCTTGCGCCAACAACACCTGAGTGGTTACAAAAAATTGGTGCTAAACCAATGAAGCTCGGTTTGGACTTGCGTGGTGGTGTTCATTTCCTACTTGAAGTAGATATGGATAAAGCGATTGCACAGCGTATGGAAACATCAGCAACTGATTTACGTCGTGAATTCCGTGACAACAAGATTAATTTCAATAGTCTTGCATTGAATAACAATGTGATTACCATTCAGTTTGCCAATAATGATGACCGTGCAGCGGTGATGGATTTCTTACGTCGCGATGGAAATAAATATAATCAACAAGCTTTAGCTACAGATACTGGCTCTACGCTTAAGTTGACCTATAACGATGCGACCAAGCAAGACATTCAGTCTTATGCGTTAAACCAAAACTTAACCACACTACGAAATCGTATTAACGAATTAGGTGTGGCTGAAGCCTTGGTGCAAAGTCAAGGTAGTAACCGTATCGTGGTTGAACTGCCGGGTGTACAAGATACTGCTGAAGCAAAACGTGTATTAGGTCGCACTGCAAACTTAGAGTTCCGTTTAGTTTCAGATTTAAATGATCAATATATTGACCGTTTTACAGGTAAATATAATGGGCAACCTTTACCTCCGGGTACTGAGGTTTTTGCTTATGAATCGTTAGACAGTGGTCGTGAGTTATTATTAAACCGCAACCGTATTTTAACGGGTGAACGTGTCCAAAATGCATCAAGTGGCTTTAGCCAAGATACTGGTGGCGCTGAAGTAAATATTACTTTGGACACTGCTGGCGGTAAGTTGATGTCAGATGCAACACGTAACGCTGTTGGTAAACGTATGGCAGTTTTGTTTATTGAAAATAAACAAAAAATTACCTCGGTTCCTGATCCTGTTACAGGAGCAATGACTGAAGTCCGTACACCATATACAGAATCTGTTGTGATCAATGCTGCGAACATTCAAGCTGTATTGGGTTCATCTTTCCGTATTACAGGCTTAGACTCACCTCAAGAAGCGTCTGAACTTGCTTTGATGCTTCGTGCAGGTGCATTAGCTGCGCCAATGTACTTTGTTGAAGAACGTGTGGTTGGTCCGAGCTTAGGTCAAGAAAATATCGATAAAGGTGTACTTTCTACCCAAGTTGGATTCATCCTTGTTGCGCTTTGGATGATCGTATTCTTCCGCCTATTTGGTTTAATCGCAGATATTGCGCTAGTGATTAACTTGGCAATGCTTCTGACAGTCATGTCTTGGATTGGCGCTTCATTGACCTTACCGGGGATCGCGGGAATCGTGATCACGATTGGTATGGCGGTCGATGCCAACGTACTGATCTGCGAGCGAATACGAGAAGAAATGCGCTGGGGCGCCTCGCCCAAACAAGCGATTATTGCAGGTTATGATCGAGCCTATAACACCATTCTCGACTCAAACTTAACCACATTCTTGGTTGCATTTATTCTGTTCGCGATTGGTACAGGTCCAATTAAAGGCTTCGCGGTTACACTGATGATTGGTATTATTTGCTCAATGTTTACTGCAATTACAGTCACTCGTGCAATTGTCCAACTCGTGTACGGTCGTAAACGTAACTTGAATAAGTTGAGCATATAGGAGATCGATGATGACTGATGTGACTCAACCGAAAAAGAAATATGGTCGCCCTGATGATGAGCATGTAATTAATTTCATGAAGATTGCCAAACCAGCGGCAATCATCTCGATCATTTTGACCATCGCCAGTATCTTCTTTATCGCAACCAAAGGCTTAAATCTAGGATTAGATTTCACAGGTGGTGTTTCTGCTGAGTTGAATTATCAACACGCAGCAAAACCTGCTGATGTAATTGCCAATCTAGACCAAGCTGGCTTTAAAGATGCTGTTGTACAAACATTAGGTTCAAATAAAGACCTTATTGTTCGTATGCCTGCGCAAGATCTGAAAGTTGAAGACTTAAGCAATACCATTACTAAAGCTGTTCAATTACCGAATAATGCTGCTGTTGTTCATAAAGTGGATTCTGTCGGTGGTCAGGTAGGTAATGAACTGTATTTACGTTCTGCCGGCGCTGTTGCACTTGCAATGTTGCTTATGCTGATCTACGTGACCATTCGCTTCGAGTTTAAACTTGCAGTGGGTGCAGTCCTTTCATTACTGCACGATGTAATCGTAACGATTGGTATTTTTGCAATGATGCAGTGGCCATTCGACCTTACAGTCTTGGCAGCGATTCTTGCATTAATTGGTTTCTCACTAAACGATAACATCGTCGTATCGGATCGTATTCGTGAAAACTTCCGTAAGATTCGTGGTGCAACCCCATTAGAGATCGTCAATATTGCATTGACTGAGACCTTAAAACGTACCATTCATACCTCAATGACCCTATTACTGGTTGTACTTGCAATGATGTTCTTGGGTGGTGATGGTTTACACTGGTTCTCTGTGGCGATGTTTATTGGCGTATTTGTAGGTACTTATTCGTCAATCTATATCGGTACTGCATTTGCATTATGGCGTGGTCTAAACCGTCAAGACTTTATTGTACAAGTTAAACCTGAGTTTGAAGATGAAGAACATATTCCTCACTAAGTTTCAGTTTTAATTGAAAAAGCTCATCTTTGGATGGGCTTTTTTATGCTTAAAATTTACCTCACAATGCAAAGAAAATGGTCGAGTTGTGATGACTAAGACCCTAGTCTGCCAAACGATTGAATAACCATCTAGAATTCACAAGCACAAAAACGAATTAAACACCCACAATTTTAAAGGCTCATAAAATGCATAGGTTTTATTTATAATCAATGACTCGATGCAAATCAGGTGTATAAATAATTAGGTGGTTCAGTACAGAATAGCGATACCATGTAAACCATATAAATTATGACTACTGAGCATAATATTTTTCACTTGGATAATATTTTACTTTTTCTTTCCATTTTCCATTAACCAAATTACGATCTGTTACCTCAACTTGATTACCTCTTGATAAAGTTGCATCTTCAATAAATTCTCGAACCAGTAATAGCCCCTTTTTAGGTACAATTCGATATTCGGAACGCATATGATAACAACAACCACTTTTGTTAAAGGTGATGATTCGTTTACGCTTTTTATCTAACTGAAACATCCCTATATTTTCTCGGGTAAGTGCTGAGAGTTCAGAACTTAAAACAAATTCATGCTTGCTTTGATTAAACACATAAATATCATAAATAACACCACCATAGGGACCATAATGACCATTCCTTATTGCAAGGTCTTGTGTTCCATCAAAGTTAAAATCAGCAAAAATTAAAGGACTTCGTTCATCATAAAGTTGTACCACATTAACATTGGGCTTAAAATTTTTATCTAGATATATGGTCAGTTCATCAGAGTGAAATGCTTGAAATACTGCTTTACTGCCCTTTTTAAATAACTTTATTTCGGCCTTGTCACCACATTTTTCCTTCTCACATACAGTATCAATAATGACATCATAGTGTTTTGAACCATTCTTAATTTCAAAAACTTGTGCTTGTGCTATAGACAAACTAAATACTAGATAAATGCTCACGCTTTGACAGATCGTTTTAATTACTTGCTTCATCATTTTTATTCAGTCAATTTTGATTAAAATCATAACATCAAACAGTGAAGAATAAAAAACCGCCCGAAGGCGGTTAGGTTCCCTCCTTAATCAAAGGAGGGTCGGGGTGGATTTAATCCGATAGCAGTTTAGTGCCCACCACCATTAATTGCTTTGGTCATTTCTTCAACAACTTTCTTAGCATCACCAAAGATCATCATGGTTTTGTCATTGTAGAACAAATCGTTGTCTAGACCCGCATAACCTGTTGCCATAGAGCGCTTGATCACCATAATGGTACGAGCTTTATGTGCTTCAAGAATCGGCATACCATAAATCGGTGAGCTTGGATCATCTTTAGCTGCTGGGTTAACAACGTCATTTGCACCAATAACCAACACCACGTCTGTTGCAGGGAAGTCCGAGTTAATCTCATCCATTTCCAAGATGTCTTCATATGCAACGTCAGCCTCAGCCAACAATACATTCATATGACCAGGCATACGACCTGCAACTGGATGGATCGCAAAGCGAACTGTTACACCTTGCTCTTTCAAAATTTCGCAAAGCTCTTTAACGGCATTTTGTGCACGACCTTGCGCCATACCATAACCTGGTACGATCACAACACTATCCGCATTCGACATCAAGAAGCCAGCATCATCCGCAGAACCTGAACGGTAGTTACGCTGAACTTGTTCACCTTTGTCCGCAGAAGCAACAGCTGCCCCACCCATTGCACCACCAAACAAGACATTGATGATTGAACGGTTCATTGCTTTACACATGATGTAAGACAGAATCGCACCTGAAGAACCCACCAGTGAACCTGCAACAATGAGCATGTTGTTTTCAAGCGTAAAACCAATACCTGCCGCAGCCCAACCAGAGAATGAGTTCAGTAGCGAAACCACAACTGGCATATCACCGCCACCGACTGGAGCAATCCACACCCAGCCAAAGACTAGTGCAAGTGCTGTCATCGCCCAGAAAGCCTGCATATTGCCAGTGGTAAAGAAGTACACACCACAAGCCAGCATCGCAAGAAAAACAATCGCTTGAACAGGTTTAACCCAAGCACCAGAAATGGTTTTTGCCCATTTCTTGGCAGCCAACTTACCATAAGCAAATACAGATGCTGTAAAGGTAATCGCACCAACAAAACAACCCACGAACAATTCAAACAAATGAACTTTGCTCATATGTGCATGCTGTACACCAGCAGCAGTTAAAGCAGATTCGTTTTGCGCAAATAAAGCAGTCAGTTGGTTGTTATGTAAAATCGCAGCAATCGCAATCAATACCGCAGCCAAACCAACAAGTGAATGCATCAATGCTACAGTTTCAGGCATTTGTGTCATTGGAACAGTACGTGCACGTGCAATACCCACAATTGCACCAAGCACCATTGCACCACCAATCATCCAAACGACTGGATGATCTGCAACAAAGAATGTGGTGATCACAGCAATCGCCATCGCGATCATACCGTAACGGTTACCAGCAATCGCAGTTTTAGGACCTGAAAGACCACGCAACGTCAAAATAAAAAGGACCGCACCAACAAGGTAGAACCAATCCGCATACTCTCGAATAAATTCCATAGATTAGCCCTCTTTTTTCTTTTGCTTTGGCTTAAACATTTCAAGCATACGTGCAGTCACTGCGAAACCACCAAAAATGTTAATACTTGCCAAAAACACTGCAATTGCACCAAGTACACTGACAACATTCACAGACTGAAATTGTACATTTGCTTCAACAACACCTGGAATTCCAACAGTTTGTATCATCGCACCAACAACGATAATTGAGGACAATGCATTAGTTACCGCCATTAACGGCGTATGTAATGCAGGTGTTACTCCCCAAACCACGTAGTAACCAACAAAGATGGCTAAGACGAAAATAGTAATAGTTTCAACCATGATGACTCTCCTTAACCACGCTTCAGCAGTACTTGACCGCCATGAGTTACTAGAAGTGCTTTTTGAATCTCATCTTCTTGATTGATCGCAAAGTTTTTCTCTTGATCAAACAAAGTTTCAACGAAATTAAATACATTACGTGCGTACAGTGCTGAAGCTTCGGTCGAAACTGTAGATGGAATATTTGGAATACCCAAAATAGTCACGCCATTGTCTGTGACAACATTTTCACCATTCTTGGAACCTTCAACGTTTCCGCCAGTTTCCACAGCCATGTCCAAAATGATTGAACCTGGTTTCATTTTTGCAACGGTTTCAGCCTTAATTAAGCGTGGAGCATCACGACCTGGCAACAACGCAGTTGTAATCACGATGTCTGCATTTGACACTGCTTTATCTACGATGACAGCTTGATCTTGAATGTACTGCTCACCAGGCATCCAGCCATAACCATTTTTAGCAGCATCGGCAGCCTTTTGCTTTTCTTCATCAGACATTGGAACGTCTAACCACTTTCCGCCCAATGATTCAACTTGGTCACGAGCAGTCGGTCGTAGATCTGTAGCTTCAACCACAGCACCTAAGCGTTTTGCTGTTGCAATTGCTTGAAGACCCGCAACCCCAACACCCATAATGACGACACGTGCTGGTTTAACTGTACCCGCAGCAGTCATCAGCATCGGGAACATTCGTTGATATTCCGCAGCAGCAAGAAGCACTGACTTATAACCTGCAAGGTTGGCTTGAGAGGACAATACATCCATATTTTGCGCACGTGAAAGTGTACGAGGCAAAAGCTCTAACGCAAATGCAGACACTTGTTGTGACGCAAATTGGTCAAGTTCAGTATTGCGATACGGGTCAAACATCGCCACGACGGTTGTACCCGCAGCAAGTTTTTGAATTTCGTCTCCTTGCGGTGAACGAACTTTCAGAATCATTTGACTGCCCGTATAGGCATCATCCGTGATCTTAGCGCCGACTTGTTCATAAGCACTGTCAATATACGCAGCTTTCTTACCAGCTCCACGTTCAATGACAATGCTATGACCAGCACTAATCAACTTTTTTACTGTCTCTGGCGTTGCAGCTACACGGTTTTCACCGATGACAGTTTCTTTTGGGATTCCAATCTGCATGAGCGTTCCTCAAGCTAATTTTTCTTTAAGTCAACATCGTCAATAAACGATGCTTCCCCCAGATGCGTTTGTTATGAATTTTTGGATTCTAATTGAACTTTTTTAAAATACCACCCAATATTTATTTAATAAATACCCATATTTTGAACTGATGATTCATAAATATAATTGTAAGATATACCTACTATTCAATTTATTGTATTTTTCCTGTAATACACATCCTGCATTTTTCATCATCCTTTGACTCCAGTTTGACCAATTGATCTTTTTTTCATCATATCTTTACTGTTTTTCATCAAAACTTGCTTCAATGGATTGGCATTTATGGCATTTTTTTATCTTTTTCTAGCGTATCCATTGTGGCTTAAATACGCTATAAAACAATAGATTTAACCTAAATATCATTCACAGTATTGGCATTTCTGACAATTTATAACTGTTTTTATCCTGCTTCAATTGGCTTTTTATGACATTTTTTTAGTCAAAAATGTAAGTCATTTTTCATTCCATTTTTTAATTTCATTAATAAAAAAAAGTACTTGGAATAAATAACCTCATTAACCTATATCCAAGTCAAAACCAATTACAAAAATTTTTACTCTTTTTCAATTTGCCATTTTGTCAATTAATAGTACCGAACACCATTCAGGTGAGTTGCTTATAAATTGCACCACTTTTGTGCAAAAAACAACACAACAATCTCAAACCGACAAAAACAAATTATTCCGCGTTGATTTTGATCAATTTTTATTCTAATACGAGCTCATTGCCGAGTAAAAAATTGCACAAAGTATTATTTCCTTGTGTAGTATTCCTTTTATTATGCAAATTCATTGCTTTTTTGCATTTCACCTGATGAAAAACAACATTTATACTGCTTGTTCAAATATACATGTCGAATGACGACATCGTTAATGCAGTCAAATTCATGAAATTTTCTATCTCTAGCACACAGCTTGGTTCAATTTTCGCACTGGGTGCAGCTTTCTTGTTTAGTACTAAAGCTATTTTTATTAAACAAGCCTATGCTTTATCGCCATTAGTCGATAGTACAGTCCTTATGGCTTTACGAATGGCAAGTGCATTACCCTTCTTTCTTCTATTATGTTGGTTCAACCGCCACCATAACAAAAACATCACACCTAGGGATTGGGGTTTATTGGTCGCTGCTGGTTTGATGGGGTATTATTTTTCAAGTTGGTTAGATTTTGCTGGCTTAATGTACATCAGTGCTTCACTTGAACGAATTATTTTATTCCTCTACCCCACACTGACTGTAATCGCCACAAGCTTTATTTATAAACAAAAGTTAAATCTTAGAACCATCATTGCAATTGCATTAAGCTATGGCGGAACCGTCATTGTGATGCTCCAAGAGCAAAGTACTGTGCCACATGAAGGAAACTTCTGGCTAGGTGTGAGTCTAGTCTTTGCCAGTGCCGTGTCCTTTGCCACTTATTTATTGATGACACCACGTTTGATTCAAAAGTTTGGCTCATGGAATTACACAGGTTTGGCTTTGAGTATTGCTTGTTTTGGTACTTTAACGCATTTTGCTATTGCGACACCTCACCCTATACAACTCCTCAATCAACTGCCGATGACCGTCATTTGGTATGGTATAGCCTTGGGTTTATTGGTTACTGTATTACCTACAATTTTAGTGGCTCAGAGTATTTCTCGCTTGGGAGCAGCACAAGCGGCAATGATTGGTTCAATTGGTCCCATTCTCACCATTATTTTGGCAGTTGCTTTGCTGGGTGAACATATGAATGCGATACAATGGTTTGGTTGCTTGTTGAATATCATCGGTGTCATGATGATCACCTTATCTAAAAAGAAACTTGCACACTAAGTTTTGTAAAAGTTTGGAAGAAATATGCATTTTAAAATTGTATCGCCAAGTGCGTGCGTAGATATTGAAAATATCAAATTGGCTCAAACTCATTTAGAACGCTTAGGTCATCAAGTCAGTTTAGGACAACATGTTTTTGCACAATACCGTTATTTGGCTGGTACGATCGAACAACGTGTAGAAGATTTAAAACAAGCTTGTTTAGATCCCACCGTTGATGCTGTTTGGTGTGGTCGTGGTGGTACAGGCGCTGCGATGTTATTACCCTTTTTAGGTGAATGGATTTTAAATAAGCCAATTATTGGTTATTCAGATACGACGGTATTATTAAATTATATCGCCATGCATGGCGGTCAAGCATTACATGCACCCGTGTTTCAAGAAATTGCGGTTAAGAACTTAGATAATTCACCATTATCTTATGATGCATTAAAAACCATTAGTCTATTAACTGCGGACTCTCACAAACAAAACCTGTATGCATTATCTGCTATAAATAGGTTTAATCAAAATCAAGTGCTTGAGAACTTACATATATTAGGGGGTAATCTGACAGTACTTTGTAGCTTACAAGGAACACCTCATGGTTTAGTGCTTGATCAACCGAGTGTCTTACTGATTGAAGATGTTGGTGAACCATATTATCGAATTGAACGCGCTTTCACTCAACTTCTGCAAAGTATTCATACATCAAACCTCAAAGCTGTGGTGTTAGGTGATTTTTATCAGTGTCCACAGAAAAACGTACCTCAAACAATTGCTGAGATTGTGGCAGAACACTTAGAAGCGCTCAACATTCCACTTTACCAATGTGATTGGTTTGGTCATGGTGCAGTCAACCGCCCTTTTTGGATTGGTCAGAAAGGAAAAATTACAGGTACTCAGTTAATCATTGGGTGAGGCTACATAAAACCGATTGAATCAAGTGGTATAAATAACGGAACTCAACACGGCTTTGTTGCATAAAGACTACTTAAATATCTGATTTAAAAGGTTTTCAGTGTTTTTTGATCTGAAATTAATTTTATTAAAATCAATTTCTTACGTATTTATGCAACAAAGCCTTTTTGAATCACAAATAACCTTCCAATCATGAAAAAACATAGATGCCACTATATTGAGTTAATGTTAAGCATATACCCCTCACTCAGCGAAAGATTTTTATCATCTTTCATCTAAGCAAAAAAAATCACTGCTTTGTTTACAGCGCAAGAGTGAAGCATCACCTACACAAATCTATTTAAACTTTAGATGTAAAGCATGGCATTGAAAGCTTTATATCATCAAACAAAATCCTCTTAAGATTAATCTTATTGATTATGAAAAATTATATTTTGCTATATGAATTGCTCAACAGATTAATGATAAAACTCCAGATTGTCATAGTTTGCTCAATATCCAAAATTCACAACACAATAACAACAAGTTAAGTAAAATCACCACTTAATGATCTTTTTTTTAAAAAATACATTTTATATTATTCTTAATAAAATATTGATAATGATAAAAAAATGACAAAAAAATAAAAAATAATTTATTTTTTAATCGTACTTAATTTACTCTTTTGATTTTTTAACTTAAGATTAAATAAATTAAAAAATGTATATATTATTAAAATATACAATTATCAGGAGAGTGGCATGGATGACGCAATTTCCTTATCACAGCAATATGCACAAGGAATAACCGATCCAATTCAAGAGCTGGAAAGAGCGTTTGATGTTATACAACAGGTAAATGACAGCACTTTTATTTCCTTAAGCATAGAACGTGCTTATCGAGAAGCACACGCTTCGACTGAACGTTGGAAAGCCCATGCACCGTTATCTCTATTTGATGGTGTTCCCATTGCGTGGAAAGACCTTTTTGATGTGCAAGGAACTGTGACCACAGCAGGTTCAAAAACTCGAGTGCATCATGCCGTTGCACAGCAAGATGCAGATGGCGTCATGCAATTGACTCGTATGGGTATGGTCAATCTGGGAAAAACCAATTTGACTGAATTTGCTTACTCTGGGTTAGGTTTAAACCCACACTTTGGCACACCTAAGAATGTGGTTGATCCACGATGTATTCCTGGGGGATCATCATCTGGCGCAGCAACATCTGTAGGACAAAAAATTGTCCCTATTTCTATGGGTACGGATACCGCAGGTTCAATTCGGATTCCTGCATCCTTTAATGGCTTAGTGGGTTATCGAAGTAGCAGTTCACGTTATAGTAAAAAAGGCGTTTTTCCTCTTGCCGCAAGCTTAGATAGCGTAGGTCCAATCAGTCGTAGTGTTCGTGACTGTATTGTTTTAGATCAGCTTATGCTTGGACAAATTCAGTCAAATATCCCCTCTCAACCCCAATCAAGAAAGATGCAAATCTATGTCGATTTAGACATGCTTAACCACCCAAGCGTTCAGGATTGTGTGAAGCATAATTTCTTGCAAACGATTGAAATACTTCAACAAGCAGATATCGGTGTGGTGTATAAACGCATAGGTGCATTTGATCAAGCACAAACCCTGATTGACTCAGGTCAATGGCTAGGTGCTGCTGAGGCATATACCTTACATGAAGCCTTATTACACAGTGATCAAGCCGAATTCATGGATCAGCGGGTAAGAAAACGCCTGCTTTCGGCAAAAGATACCTTGGCTTCTAGCCAAATCCATCTTTATCAAATGGCACAGCATTTAAAAGCAAGCTTAAAAACAGAACTGGCTGAAGGATATTTACTGACGCCAACTACTGCACATACTGCACCTGAACTTGCACCTTTAGAGGTAGATGAAGCCTTATTTATCCAAACAAATCTCAACACGCTTAGATTAACCATGCCCGGCAGTTATTTAGATATGCCAAGTATCTCACTTCCGAATGGAACCGACTCAAATGGGCGCTCTACAGCAATTTTACTCTCAAGCTACAGTGGTAATGATCAAAGTCTTTTATCTGCCGCCCTGAGTATTGAACATATTCTTCACAACAATGATTAGCACAATCATTTTAGTTCCACCAAACACTTAACTTTATTTTATTGAGGATGATGACATGGCTAAAAAGGAAATCTTAGTTTCATTTGGAGTTGACGTTGATGCAGTCGCTGGTTGGCTAGGGTCTTATGGCGGTGAAGACTCGCCAGATGATATTTCACGAGGCTTGTTTGCAGGTGAAGTCGGGTCAATACGTTTACTGAATCTATTTAAAAAGTATGGTTTAAAAACTACTTGGTTTATTCCAGGGCACTCTGTAGAAACATTCCCTGAACAAATGAAAGCCGTTGTAGATGCTGGACATGAAATTGGTATGCATGGTTATAGCCATGAAAATCCAATTGCGATGACACCTGAACAAGAGGAAGCAGTGCTGGATAAAGCAATTGCGCTCATTACTGAATTATCGGGCAAACGTCCAACAGGATATGTCGCACCATGGTGGGAATTCAGTAATGTTACCAACGAACTTTTGTTAAAAAAAGGCATCAAATATGACCATAGTTTGATGCATAACGATTTCACACCTTATTACGTTCGTGTGGGTGATTCGTGGACCAAAATTGATTATAGCCAACAGCCTGAAACATGGATGAAACCATTACTTCGTGGTGAGGAAACAGACTTGATTGAGATTCCTGCCAATTGGTATCTCGATGATTTACCCCCGATGATGTTTATTAAAAAATCTCCAAATAGTCATGGTTTTGTCAATCCTCGTGATATCGAACAAATGTGGAAAGACCAATTTGACTGGGTCTATCGAGAAATGGATTATGCCGTTTTCCCGATTACCCTACACCCAGACGTTTCTGGTCGACCACAGGTTTTATTGATGTTGGAACGTCTGATTGAACACTTCAAAGCCCACGATGGGGTGAAATTCGTCACCATGGATGAAATTGCAAACGACTTCGCGCAGCGCTGTCCTCGCAAAGGTTAAAAATTCCATAGAAGGAAAAGGAATGATGAGCGAAAACATAGATGTTAAAAGCAGCATTGATGTGAATCAGGCTGCTTCGCAAGATAAATTAATCAGTTGGCATCCTGAGCAAATTCAGCAAAAAGATATCACTTATGCATCTTGGATTGCTTTTTTTGCATGGGTGTTTGCAGTTTATGACTTTATTTTATTTGGTACTTTACTGCCTGTCATGGGTGGTCATTTCAACTGGAATGAAGCTGAACAAGCCAGTTTAGTCACTTGGATTGCCGTCGGCGGTGCAATTGTTGCGTTCGCTATTGGACCAATTGTAGATCGTATTGGTCGGCGTAAAGGGATTATTTTCACCATGACAGGTACAGCAATCGCTACAGCGATGACCGCCATGGCAGGGGTTGGAAAAAGCTCACTGGTTGCCATTCGTTCAGTTGCTGGTCTAGGTTATGCCGAAGAAGGAGTAAATGCGACTTATCTCACCGAAATGTATGCCACTTCAAAAGATGAAAAGTTTCAAAAACGTAAAGGTTTTATCTACTCTTTGGTACAAAGTGGCTGGCCTGTAGGGGCATTACTTGCAGCAGCATTGACTGCAATTTTACTTCCTTATGTGGGCTGGCAAGGTTGTTTTATTTTTGCTGCTATTCCAGCATTTATCATTGCTTTTCTAGCCAGAAATTTAAAAGAAAGTCCCCAGTTTCAAGTTGTGCAAAAAATTAATCAACTTAAACAGTCTGGCGAAAATGAACAAGCAGATCAATTGGCTCGTCAGTACCATTTAGACGACCCAGAACAACAAAAAGTGGGCGTGATGGCTGCTTTTAAAGGTTCGGCATTACGCCCGACATTAGTACTAAGTTTAGCGATTTTGCTGAACTGGTCTGCCATCCAAGTCTTTAGCGTATTGGGAACATCTGTGTTGGTGAATGTTCACAACTTATCTTTTCAAAACTCCTTAATCATTTTGATTCTCTCGAATCTGATCGGTTTTGTTGGCTATTTGGTTCACGGTTGGTTAGGAGATCGTATTGGTCGTCGTAATACTGTTGCCATGGGTTGGATGTGTGGCGGTGTGGCGTTCTATGCCATGATCGTTGCTTCTCATGACCTGGTCACAGTGGTCGCCCTATATAGTGTTGGTTTATTTTTCTTAACAGGTCCTTACTCTGCAATGTTGTTTTTTATGGGGGAATCTTTTCCAACACGCATACGCGCAACGGGTGGCGCAATTGTACATGCGATGGGACCGATCGGTGCAATTTTAGCTGGTGCAGGTATCACCAGTATTCTCACTGGTGGTGGAGCTTGGGCAAGTGCGGCAATTTGGTTTGGTGCCCTACCTTGCTTCTTGTCTGGTTTGGTCATGCTTATGGCACGCCATGTAAAACCTGAAGATGTGAAATAAGGAAATGAGCATGACTTTAAACAATACTCCCGTAGCATTTATTACTGGAGCTGCCAGTGGGATTGGACAAGCTTTGGCTGTTGCATATGCAAAACAGAATATTCGAGTAGTTGGTGGTTATTTTGAGAAAGATCCACATGACCCAAACATCACTGAACAACTGGTCAAAGAGGCAGGCGGACAATGTGTCATGGTTGCAGTAGATGTGACCGATACTGAGTCTGTACAAAGCGCAGTACAAAGTGCAATAACACATTTTGGGCGCTTAGATTATACGATTGCCAATGCAGGTTTGTTACGTCAAAGCTCAATCATCGACATGACAGATCAAGCATGGAATGAAATGTTAAATGTTGATTTAACTGGTGTAATGCGTACCTTCCGTGCAGCAAGTCTATATATGCAAAGTTCAGGTGCAATGGTTGCCATTTCCTCTATCGCAGGGGGTGTTTATGGTTGGCAAGCACATAGCCATTATGCTGCTGCCAAAGCAGGTATCCCCGGCTTATGTAGATCTTTGGCTGTTGAATTGGCACCTAGAGGAATTCGTTGTAATGCGGTTATTCCCGGTTTGATTGAAACCCCACAATCCTTAGATGCGCAAAATTCTCTTGGTCCTGAAGGTTTAAAACTTGCTGGACAGAAAATTCCCTTAGGACGTGTCGGTCGTGCCGATGAAGTTGCCAAACTGGTTCGCTTCTTAACCAGTGATGATGCCAGCTATATCACAGGACAAAGCATTATTGTTGATGGTGGGCTAACCATTCGTTGGCCTGATTAATCAACAATCCCCCTACTCATATGTTGAACAAGCTTGATTTTGAAATTTATTGATGAGGTCAAGCTGTTCTTTTTATTGGAAGAATACATGAAACCATTAAATGAATGTCGTGTTGTGGTGACGGGAGCCGCCAGTGGTATTGGTGCTGCGATTGCACAAGCATTTGCTAAGCAAAATAGCCGTTTGGTGTTATGCGATTTAAATGCTGAAGGTCTAGAACAAATTGCCCTGCTCTGCCGCCAATTTGCTACGCAAGTGACCACCATTATCGCAGATCTGGGCACTGAACAAGGTGCGCATCAAACTGTGGATTGCTGTGTTGAAACCTATGGTGGAATAGATGTTTTAGTCAATAACGCAGGCATTTTAACCCAAGCCCCGTGTACAGAACTCAGCAAGAAAATGTGGGACGACATGCTTCGTATTGACTTAACCAGTGTGTTTTTAACCAGTCAACGGGCCTTACCTCATATGATCAAGCAAAAATGGGGGCGTATTATTAATATTTCCTCCCAACTTGGGATTAAAGGCGGGATTGAACTGGCACATTATTGCGCAGCCAAAGCCGGTGTAATCGGTTTTACCAAATCTTTAGCTCAAGAAGTCGCTAAAGATAATGTATTGGTCAATGCAATAGCACCGGGTCCAATCGCCACACCACTGGTCGATGGTATTAGCCAAAGCTGGAAAGATGAAAAAGCCAAACAATTACCTTTGGGGCGTTTTGGAACAGCTGAAGAAATTGCGCCAACCGTAATTTTATTGGCGTCGGATCCTGGCGGTAATTTGTACGTGGGTCAGACACTCGGACCAAACAGTGGCGATGTAATGCCTTAATCAATGGAGTAATGGTGCAATGTGTGGATTATGTGGATTGATAGGTGAACAACAGGATTGGACAGACAGCCTAAGATCTGATCTGCCTAGACGGCGAGAGCGTTTACGTAAAATTAAAATGCTTAATCACATTACTGCACCCTATCGCTTATCAATTGCTGACTTTCAGGGCGTGAATTATCTGATCCAGACACCTACTGGCAAACAAAGTATAGCCAATGGGCTTGATCTATTATGGAACGAAATCCAGCAATTAACGGGGCAAAAAATAGATGTTCTTGATCCTCGACTGTTATCACATTTAGAGGCTTTATAAATATGACGATACCTGTGCATATTGTGACTGGTTTTTTAGGCAGTGGAAAAACCACGTTGATAAAAAAACTACTGACACATACACAAAATGACAGCACGATCGTTTTAATTAATGAATTGGGTGAAGTCGGCATTGATCATCTGTTGGTACAAACAGTGGCTGAGAATACCTATTTGCTCGCCAATGGTTGTATGTGTTGTAGTGTTTTAACCGATTTAAAAGACAGCTTGTTAAAACTATTACAGCAACGTAAACAGGGAGAGATTCCAGATTTTAAGCGTGTCATTATTGAAACCACAGGTTTAGCTAATCCAGCAGCGATTTTAAATACAATTCATCATGATACACATATTAAAAATCAGTTTTATGTACATGGATTAAGTACGGTTGTTGATGCCGAGTTAGGTCATTTACAGGCTACGCTTCATCCAGAATGGTTAACCCAAGTCGTTGCTGCACATCAGATTATTTTGAGTAAGACTGATCGGGTTGATCTTCCAACACAACAACTTTTATCTGAGAAAATACAACAGCTTCACCCTGAAGTGAATATTCAATTCATCAATCAAATTGATTGCGTGGATGACATTTTTTCTCAAGATTTAGCGCAGCAACAGCATCTTTCACGACCGCAATTTTTTCTAAAAACTCAACAAGACCAGCATGCAATGACTCAAAGTTGCGTGCTGGAATGGACAACAAAACTGGATTGGATGGTATTCGGACTATGGATAAATCTATTACTCAAACAATATGGTGAAAATATTCTACGGATAAAAGGGATTTTAAACTTAACTGAATTTGACCAACCTGTTTTGATTCACGGCGTACAACACTGTTTATACCCGCCAGAGCATTTAGCCCAATGGCCTTGGGAAGATCACTATTCACGTATTGTCATGATCGTGAGGCATGTTGATCTTGAACAGATAAAAAAGTCATTTCAAATTTTTATGGAAAAGCTGAACTAAGTTAATTACGAAAACCTTCAAACTTCTGTGTTTTTAAAACATGGAACAGGATTTCTATGCCTAGATTTAACTAAAAATATTTTCTCAGACTTCAATTTTTAAATTTTTTATGAGGATTTATCACAACTTGCAAAGATAAGTACAGCAATGATCAAGGAGTCATCATGAGCTAGAACAATTCAAAAAGTAGGGATACTGAGCTTTTAAAGCTTCTGTTTTTTTGCCGAAAAAACATGAATTACTAAAAAATATGGAGTAAAAAATGAAAAAAATCGTATGGATGATTGCATTCGCAGGATTATCATCAACATCATCAATTTATGCAAAAAATGCTTTTACAAGTGACAGCCAATGGATGTTTGGCGATGGACAGGGTCAACGTACAGCTTTAATTGAAAAAGGCTATGATTTTGGCATAAGTTATACGGGTCAAGGTGCAACTGTACTTGATACCCAAATGAGCAGTGAGAAAGACTCGGCTTATGCAGATCAATGGAGCTTTTTGGGAAATTTTGACTTAAATAAAATTTTGGATTGGAACGATACTGAAGCGTTGATCAATATTACTTATCGCTCAGGTCAGCAAGTTGAAAATAAGTCACAGGTGTTGTCTCCACATATCAGTCAAGTTCAAGAAGTGTATGGTCGAGGACAAACATGGCGTTTAACGGACTTATGGATTAAAAAGAAATTCTTCGACCAGAAGTTAGATGTAAAAATCGGACGATTTGGTGAAGGAGAAGACTTTGCCAGTTTTGATTGTGAATTTCAAAATCTTGCTCTATGTGCAGGTCAAATTGGACATTGGTCAGGAGATCAATGGTATAACGGTCCTGTAAGCCAATGGGCAACTCGTATTAAATGGAATATCTCTCCAAATTTATCAGCGCAAATTGGTGTCTATGAATACAATCCTGAAAATCTAAAAAGAAGCAAAGGCTTTAACCTGAGTACAGATGGTTCCAAGGGCGCACTGCTTCCAATAGAGCTGATTTGGAAACCTGAAAATTTAATTCAAAACTTGGCTGGTGAATATCGTTTAGGTTATTACTACAGCACAGCTGATGTAACAAACGTGCAAATCCAAAACGATCGTAAAGAACATAAGAACGGGACTTGGATTTCAGCCAAGCAACAGTTAACAAGCCATGCTGGCGATGTAAATCGAGGTTTAACATTGATGGGGCAAGTTGCTGTTTATGACAATAAAACCAGTATTTTTAATGATGCAGAAACACTTGCTGTGACTTATAAAGGTCTATTTGATCAGCGTAAACAAGATGAAATTGGGCTAGGTATATCACGAATTGCTGTCGACAGTCGGCAAAATCCCCATTTGAATAACGAGATCAATGCTGAATTGTATTATAGTCTGCTCGCAACACCGTGGCTTAAAGTGCGCCCCAACCTGCAATATATTGACCGTATTGGCGCAAATAAAAATCAGGGTGATGCCTGGGTAGCTGGGTTAAAGTTTAATCTAAACTTTTAACATGGCTTCAACAGCACTCCACCAAGTTAAAACGTAGTGACTTCTATACACTACGTTTTAACTTAAAGCTAAGTTATAGTCAGCAAAAGCCTGTGATTTACAAAAAAGTAAAATCAGCATATACAATACTTAAGCTTGATCATGATGATCAGTTCTAAGGGTTTTAAATCATATTTTTGGTTTAAAGACAACTTTTGTAATGGTCGTTTGTCCCTAAAAAAGCAGGATAATGCATACTTTGAAAACATCATCTAAACCGACTTTAAGGGTCTTAGGTACTTCAGTCACCCTAATTGAAGCAATAAGAAAACAAGCTGAAATAGATCTTGGTTTTGATATTGAATATCAAATTCACGACCCTCAAACCGCACAACGTATTGCAGTATTAAATCCAGATCAATATGACCTTTATGATCAATGGTTCCATAATATTGATTTTGTTTGGCCAGTCAGGTCCATTCAGCCCATAGAAATTAAGAAAATTCACCGCTGGGATGAAGTCAATGATTTAGCAAAGAAAGGAACTTTACTTGCTGATCAACCGTTGGCAAAAGGTGGCGTTCCAAGTCAACGATTATATGTACAAAAAGATGGTACGTTGAGTAGTCAGGAATCTGAATATATCAGCATGCTTCCCCTTACCCACAATGTAGACAGTTTTATTTATTTTCCAAAATTTTTACCTAAAAACTTACATGATCAACCCGAAAGTTGGGCATGGCTATTAGAGCAAAATTGGAATGGTTGTGTCACGGTACAAAACGATGCTGCGATTGGTGCACTCGATTTAGCAATGGCAGTACAGGGTTCGGGTCAATTGCAGTTTAAAGATATAGGTAATTTATCTTTATCTGAAATTGATCAATTGACTTCAATCTTACTTGAGCTTAAACAGCAACAACATTTCAAAGATTTTTGGGCTGATGATGCACATGCTTATAATTTAATTGTCGATCAAAATATTCATATCGGCAGTTTATGGTACCCTGCACTGATCAAATTACTAAAAGCAAAACGAGATTTTAAAATTGCAAAACCTGTAGAAGGATACCGTGCTTGGTTTGGCGGATTGGCATTATCTCGAAATCTGCAGGGGCAAATGAAAGATCATGCTTATGCGTATCTCAACTGGTGGCTTGATGGTTGGGCAGGTGCCATGATGGCAAGACAAGGCATGTATATTTCCAATCCACTGCGAGCACGAGAATATTTAAGCTCGGCTGAATGGGATTTTTGGTATATGGGTAAACCTGCTGCAGAAGCGTTAATGGGAATTGATCAACAACCTTTAATCAAAAAAGGCATGCTACGCCAAGGCGGTTCCTATATAGAAAGAATGGGGCATATCGGAGTCTGGAATTCTGTCATGGATGAACACAACTACTTAGTCAGAAAATGGAAAAACTTGATGCAACACTAGGCTAGGATTGCTATTCCATTTAAATGATTAGGAAATTCTTTCTAGATACGGAGGAATATTCGGTTCAGGAATAATTGAAAAGACTTTTAAATATTCAACCGAACGCTTTTTTGCATTAATCAAATGCTTTTCTAAATATTCCAAGCCTTGATCTATCGAGCCACACAACAAGGCTTCTAGAATTGCGTTATGTTCTTCTAACATCAACTCATAATTGCTCAGATGAATCGCATCATGGATCACTCGGCTAATCAAAATAGAGCTCTGCGCATTGTATAAAATATTTGCCATTTTCTGATTATGCCACTTGATATTGCACAAGGTTTGATGCAGATCAGCTTCAATCTGTTGGATCAATGAGGCATTCACATCCTGTTTATGGGTTTGTGCATAGCGAATACGATTTAACATCTGCTGAATATCGTCATAAGAAATATGATGAATATTGGCTTTTAGCGCCAATGGTTCAAGAATTAAGCGCAGTTCATAGTTTTCGATTACGCTTTGTGCAGTTAATGGACCAGCAAGCCAATCTCCGTATGCCTCTTTTTCGACTAAGCCTTGTAAATGTAGACTTTTTAATGCCTCACGTACAACATTGCGTCCCACATTAAAATGCTCTGCAATGCGCTGTTCATCAAGTCGATAGTGTCCATGTAAAATAATATAAGATATGCATTGATACAGCTCATCATAGACTTTATCGCTTAATAAACGGGTATCAATAATGTCCTCATCAGATGCTAGCCCCAATAATTCTCGTGTGATCTCCAGTCTAATCGGTTCAATATCATTTGATTGTTCTGGGTTGACCAAATAGCCTCGACCTTCAAAACGTGAAATTAATTGTTGATCAAATAAAAGTTGTAATGCCTTACGAACAGGAACACGGCTGGTATTAAAAATATTCGAGAGCGGTCCTTCTAACAGAACAACACCAGTAGAAAGCGTATGACTGCGAATCACATTTTGCAAAGTCTCAAAAATACTTTGATAGCGTGAATTTGCCTGAGAAAATGTTTGAGCCGTCATAACAAGATATACAATTTGAAGTGGACTGGAATCTAGTAAATCATAATTTACACCAATAATGATCAAGCTAGACAATGTGATCAAAACAATTTTAGAAAACAATGACTCAGATTCGATTGGCTTTCATGTTATATCTTAAAAAGGTCAATATAGCCAAATATAAAAATTCATATGGCGTAACAAAAGAAAAAGTTACCTATTTCAATCACAACCCGACAACGCTATGATTCAAGGTAACTTTTCTATTTTCAATAAAAACAAAATTTAAAGTAGTGCAGCATTAGAAATTCATATTAAATTTCACTCCACCTACCCACGCATCACCATAGGCTTTATTGGCACCAATATTTTTGACATATTGAATATTTGGACGCACTGTTAACCAAGGAGCTGCTTTTAAGCCATAATAAATTTCTGCATCCAACTCATCATCAAACTTTTCATTGTTGACTTTGCCTTTAAACTTTATTGCATCTGTATTTACACCAATCCTCGCTAAACCAATTCCAATTTCATCGCTTGGGCGAGCATCAAATAATCCCTTGTAGACCACTGCAATATTTTGCGCATCACTATAGGCACTGGTTTTATCATCATAAAATGTCGCTTGTCCCATCAAGGTCAAACCACGAGATTCATCGCCATGGTGACGAGTCAATTGCTGCTTTGCTGAAAGCCAAGCCGCCCATTTATGATTATCAGCATCAAACTTTTGGGAAATTCCTGGAACTGAATAATCCACCTGTACATTCTGTGTATCCACAGTACTGGTAAAGTAACCAAGTCGGTACTCTCCCGGCAAACTTAAATTTGCACTGGTTTTTTTCGGTTGCCAGACAATTTCCAAAGGAATCACAGCGCCATCTGAACCATCAGTACTTAAATTAAAACCATCACTTGCCGTAGTCGCATTGGCGTTAACGGTATTGCGTTCATATATTCCCATTTGAACGGCTAATTCTGGATGAATATTGTATTTAACTCGCCCTGCCCATTGGCTCACAGGACCGTTGTACCATTGATCTCCAGCCCAGTTGGCAACCTGACCACCACATAAAGCAAGGTTTTGAAATTCACAATCAAATCCAGCAAAGTCTTCACCAATACCAAAGCGTCCCAACTTGATATCCAAACGCTGATCAACAAATTTCTTTTTAATCCAGAGGTCTGTTAAACGCCAAGTTTGACCTCGACCATATACTTCTTGCGTCTGGTTAAATTGTGGCGCCATGACATCGGCTTCAGTATTGAGTGCTTTGCCACCACGATGGGTGATGACAATTTTTGCTTCTGTATCACGCCACCCCAATATCTTATTTAAATCAAAGTTTGCACCAAAAGCCCATTGATCTGCATAAGCATTGCCCTTGCCATCACGATCAGCATTCATAACACCTGCAAACTCACCTGTATAACCCACATTAAAGTCATAGCCTTGATCTTTTAACTGGGTTCTTTTACCGTTCCAATCTCCAAGCATCCATGGGCTATCTACACGAAAAGCATCTGCTGCGATTGCAGCATTCATCGTTAACCCACTTGATAATGCAATGATTGTGAGTTGTACTTTTCTACGACTTCCATTTTGAATTTTCATGATATTGTCCTTAATGATCTTATCTTCGCCCTTATGATTAAATGGCGGTTTTCTCTTATTTATCGCGTTCAATGCGATAAAATTCGGTTATTAATTGACTTGTGCCAGTGTGATTTTTTGGTAGCTTTTCGCATAAAAAATTACGATTACGAAGCAAATCAATGGCAATACATAGGCAATATGTGTTCCATAGTGATCAGCTAATTTCCCCATGAAAAAAGGCATAATGGCACCGCCCACAATCGCCATGATCATAAATGAGCTGCCGATTTTTGTTTTAGAACCGAGATTCTTAACACCCATCGCAAAAATGGTCGGGAACATAATCGACATAAAGAAGAAGATACCAATCGCTGCGATTACTGAAATATATTCAGCGCCAGATAAAATCACGACACACAGCACACTGTTAATTACGGCATAAATTAACAACAAATGATTCGCGGAGATTTTCGACATGATGCCAGTGCTGACAAATCGCCCGATCAAAAAAGCCAGCATGGCAATAGATAAGAAATATGCGCCTTGTTGGCTTGAGCTCTGTGGCCAAGTTTCGACTACCAAGTTAATAAAAAATGCACCCACGCCAACCTGTGCGGCGACATAGAAAAACAGCGTAATAACACCAAATTTAAATTCTGAATGTGACCACATCGATGCACTATTATTTTGAAGATTGGCTGCATCCAATTTCGCTTCGTTTTCACGTAGATCAGGAAGTTTTGCTTTAGCAAAAAATACAATCAAAACAATAACAATTGCAGCAATACCGACATAGGTATAGGTCACAGCATCAAAACTTGCAGCACTGTCACCTTCAACCGAATTAAAGAAGAACAAACCTCCAATCAACGGACCAAAAAATTGTCCCAAGCCATTAAAAGACTGAGATAAATTAAGCCGCTGTTCAGCAGTCGATGGATCTCCCAATGCAGAGGAGTAAGGGTTTGCAGCCGTTTCCAAACATCCTAACCCTAGAGCCAGTACAAATAATGCAAATAAGAAAAAGCTAAATGTCATCATATTAGCCGCAGGAACAAAGAGCAGAGCCCCGATTGCATAAAGGGAAAGACCGAGAATAATCCCTGCTTTATAACCTCTTTTTTCAATAAATAAACCCGCAGGTAGAGCAATCACAAAATAGGCACCAAAATATGCAGCCTGAATCAGCCCCGATTGAGCTTTAGAAATATGCAAAGCTTCCTGAAAATGTTTATTTAAAACATCGACCAAACCATACGACAATCCCCACATAAAGAAGAGTGTCGTGACCAATATCAACCCCATCCTAAATTGGGGTTCTGTAATTTTTGCCTTCATGGCTGAATTCCTTATATCATTCGGATTATTGTTTTAGATCAAATATTTTTTCCATTTCGATCCATTTTTCACCAGGTTTTGCACTTGGCAGTACTTGTTGGTACTGCGACATCAAAGTTTCCCACTCAAGATTTTTCGGTTCTGAAACCGCAACGCTTTGTGCTAGGTCAGCGTCATAATCGTCAGTGGTGTCCATAATCATAAAAAGGCGATTTTCGACTTGCCAAATCTGCATATCCAGCACACCACGATTGCGAATATTGGTGGTGATTTCTGGCCATACTTTTTGATGATACTGTTGATATTGCTGGATCTTTTCAGCATCGTTCACAAGGTCTAAAGCCAAACAATAGCGTTTCATCTTTCGCTCCAGTTTTCGGCATATCTGTCTTAATCTTGATCTAAGGCACGATCTAAATGGGTATAACCGCCATCAACATATAAAAGTTGTCCAGTGGTATGCGAGGAACGATTAGACAGTAAAAATACCGTGGTATCTGCAATTTCATGGGTCGTCGTCATACGATGACCAAACGGAATATTTTGGGTAATTTGTGCTAATTTCTGGGTCGGGTTATCAAAGCTATCCACCCAACGTTGATACAGTGGTGTCATGACTTCAGCAGGTAAAACCGCATTGACCCTCACCCCATCATCTTTAAATTGCGCAGCCCACTCTCGTGTCAAAGCCAATCGACCGCCATTTGCTGCTGCATAACCACTGGTATGTCCCTGCCCTGTGACTGCAACTTTAGAGCCTATATTGACGATGCTGCCTTTGCTTTGTTTGAGATGCGGTATGCAAAAGTGCGCCATTGTAAAATAATGAATCAGGTTTTTATCTAAAGACTGTCTAAACGCATCAATACTGTCTTCAAGTCCAACATTGTCATTTATTCCAGCATTGTTGACTAAGCCATCTAGACGTCCATATAAATCAATAACCTTCTGAACGTTTTCTTGGCAGGCTTTTTCATCGGTCAAGTCCAGTTGATGAAAGGAGTAGTTCGTCTGTGTTTTCTGTAAAGATGCTTCGAATTCTGAACTCAGAGCTGAACGACCAAAAATGGCAACCGTTGCACCCTCTTGTGCCAGTAATAATGAAATTGCCCCACCAATTCCGGCACCACCACCTGTAACGATAAAGACTTTATTTTTGAGGTGTAAATCCATCTTTCTGATCTCCTATATTTAAAATCTTTTAAATTTCATAGCTTATATAAGCGTTTAGGTGTATCTGTTTCGACCTGTTTACGTTCTGAGTCACTCCAGTTGCGTGTCCATTCATCCCAAAATGCCAACAATGTGTCATAGCGATGGGTCGCAAAAGACACAGGCCAATCTGATCCCCAAAGCAAGCGTTCAGGACCAAAGAGTTCTAAGGCAATATCAAGGTGGGCTTGAAAATCTTGTGCTTTGCAGTATGCGCCCGCCTCTGTCACCAAACCTGAAATTTTGCAGTTCACATGTGCTAATGCGGCTAACTCTTTCATGTTCTTTTTCCACACAGAAAAACCATCACTGGAATACATCTGTGGCTTGGCTAAATGATCAATCACCAACGCATATTGATCATGTCGTTGGGAAAATTTTACGGCTGCATCTAAATCTTTTTGATGAATCAAAACACCATAAAGCAACTCAGCTTGCTGAATTTTTTCTACGCCCAGATTAAATTGGTGGTTGTTCAACATATAGGCTGTAGGATCAGGCTCATCTTGAAGCATGTGACGAAAGCCTTTTATCCGCTTATTTTGTTTGAATTTTTCCAACTGCATTTCAGCGTCTTTTTTAAAATCAAACCATGCCACAATGCCTTTGATAATCGAATGTTGCTCTGCCAGTCCATTCAAATATTCATTTTCCTCCCAAGATGGTCTTGCCTGAACAGCGATCAAACCTTCTATTCTGGTAGGCAATTGCATGAACAAATCTTCAGGAGACATGTCTTTTGCAATGGCGCTTAAGTCATCCGTCATCCAAGGGAATTCAACTGGATTGTATTTCCAAAAATGAATATGGCTATCAATCACTTATATACTCCTTGTGGCTTTATGCACTTTCATTCTTTTCTCAATGGATGAACTGTAAAATCATCCTTAAAAAACTCATCCACGATAAAACCACAAATCAGCGCGTTTTACTTTGTGAATCATGCCCTGTGATACTAGAGTCTAACTCTCGTGTATCAGGCTGGCTGATCTCACCGTATTTGCATGCTACATTCCTTTAGCATGAATCACTTTTGTCACTGAAAAATTCAGCCTATCAGCCCTTAAATCTATATTTCTCAATAGATGCTGGTTTCATTTCAATTGAGAAGCCTGCAAGAGTTGGAGGCATATAAGCTGCATTTTGAATCACACAAGGATCGATAAAGTGCTCATGCAAATGGTCCACGTATTCTGTGACACGACCTTCTTTGGAGGTTGAGAACCATAAATAATCAATCATAGAAAGATGCTGAACATATTCACACAGCCCTACGCCACCTGCATGTGGACAAACTTTGAGTTTGTATTTTGCTGCCATGAGCAATACTGCTAGCACTTCATTGATTCCACCCATTCGACAAGCATCAATCTGAACAATATCAATCGCTTCACGCATAATAAATTGTTTAAACATGATGCGATTCTGGCACATCTCACCTGTCGCCACTTGAATCGGCTGAATCGCAAATCGGATTGCACGATGAGCTTCGACATCATCGGGTGAAGTCGGTTCCTCAATAAACCATGGATTGGAAAATGCCAGTTGCTTCACCCACTCAATGGCTTGCTCACGTTCCCAAATCTGATTGGCATCAATCATTAAGTGACGATCAGGACCAATGATCTCACGTGCAATTTTGACCCGACGTTTATCTTCCTCAACATCGCGACCCACTTTTAATTTGATATAGTTAAAGCCTTCATCCACAGCCTCTTGGCAAAGTCGCGCAAGTTTTTCATCGCTATACCCCAACCATCCTGCTGAAGTCGTATAACAAGGATAACCTTCTAAAAGTAAAGTTTTCTCACGTTGCGCTTTACCAATTTCATTCGACTTTAATAAGTTCAAAGCTTCATCAGGCGTAATACAGTCAGTTAAATAACGAAAATCAATACAGTTTACTAATTGTTCAGGAGTCATATCTGCAACCAGTTTCCAAACCGGTTTAGCTTCACTTTTTGCCCATAAATCCCAAATCGCATTTACCACTGCGCCAGTCGCTAGATGCATCGCACCCTTGTCTGGTCCAATCCAACGGAGTTGACTATCTGAAGTTAAATGTCGCCACATCAAGGCAGGATTTTTCTTAATCTCATCAATATCTAGACCAACCACCAGATGGCGCATCGCTTCAATTGCTGCACAGCAGATTTCATTACCACGACCAATGGTAAATGTGAGACCATGTCCCGTCAGCGCTGGACGATCCGTTTTTAAGATGACATAGGCAGCTGAATAATCTGGATCTGGATTCATCGCATCTGAACCATCCAATTGCTGTGAAGTGGGGAAACGAATATCCAATACTTCTAAATCCGTTATCTTTAACATTCCTATTCCTTTTTAAATGCTGAGCTTTTTTAAAGACAAGTCTTCCTAAGGCATCGAATTTAAATGCCTTGTTTGTGTAACTTAAAAATTAAATCTATTCAGATAAATCTGGCTTATTCAGCATTCACAACTTTCTGTTGTTGTTCGCCTAATCCCTCAATACCCAATCGCATCACTTGCCCTGCTTTTAAATACACAGGTGGCTTTTGCCCAAGCCCTACACCAGGTGGCGTACCCGTAGAGATCACATCACCGGCCTGTAAACTCATAAACTGGCTTAAATAACTCACAATAGTGGGTATATCAAAAATCATGGTATTGGTATTACCATCTTGATAACGATGACCATCCACCTCTAACCAAATTTTTAACTGATGTGGATTTTCGATCTCATCCTTGGTCACGAGCCATGGACCTGTTGGACCAAAAGTGTCGCAACCTTTGCCTTTGTCCCAAGTCCCTGTGCCTTCAAGCTGAAATGCTCGCTCTGAAACGTCATTAATCACACAATAACCTGCAACATAGTCCATTGCCTGTTCTTTACTGATGTAACGACCATCTTTAGCAATAACGACACCCAACTCAACTTCCCAATCGGTCTTGGACGAATGCTTTGGAATTTCCACATCATCATTTGGTCCAACCACTGCACTGGTCCATTTATTGAAAACCACTGGTTCAGCAGGAACTTCTGCACCTGTTTCCGCGGCATGATCAGAATAATTCAAACCAATACAGATAAATTTACCAATATTACCCACACATGCACCAAGGCGCACATCCTCGGCAACCAAAGGCAGGCTCGATAGATCCAGATTTCGAATCTTATCTAACTCGGTGGCGAGCACCTGACCATTGATGTCTTGAACCACTGAAGACAAATCCCGAATTTGTCCCTGTGGGTCTAAGATTCCTGGCTTTTCTTGTCCTTTTACACCATATCTTAATAATTTCATTGTTCTATCCTAGATCTGTTTGAAAATTAATTTGACCAACCACCATCGATCATATTGATGGTTCCGGTTGTGAATGAGGATTCATCACTTGCCAGATAAAGCGCTAATGCAGCTATTTCTTCGGCCTTACCAACTCTTCCCATCGGTTGGCGAGCAACAAACTGAGCATAGACTTCATCAATGGTTTTATTTTGCTCTTTGGCTTGGGTTTCAATACGATCATGTAGTGATGGAGAGTCTACAGTTCCCGGACAGATCGCATTGCAACGAATTCCTTGACCGATAAAATCTGCTGCGATCGATTTGGTCATACCAATAACTGCAGCTTTAGTGACACTATAGGAAAAGCGATTCGGTACACCTTTAATACTTGATGCCGCAGATGACATATTGATGATTGAAGCAGTGGCACTTTTTAACATTGTGGGTAAAAAAGCCTGAATCATGTGGTACATCGAATCGACATTCATCGTAAAAGCACGCTGCCATTGTGTTTCATCACATTCTAAGATTGAACCTGCAGGAACCCAACCAGCACAATTGAACAACACATCAACTTGCTGATATTTTTTTGAAAATTCAATAATTTGCTGACGATTAGTAATATCTAAATATTCCACTTGAATATTGTCAGAATGGCTTTTGAGTTCTTCAAGCAGTTCTAAATTAATGTCCGTAGCAATGACCTTTGCGCCTTCTTTTGCAAAGCTTAATGCAGTGGCTCTACCAATTCCCTGAGCAGCTGCTGTAATCACACACGTTTTATTTATCAATCTCATTCCTTCGTCCCTGCTTTTTACTTTATACTATGGTAAATGCTAAATTGACTAGACCAATTAATTGGTCTAGTCAATTTAATTGATCAAAAGTGTTTTGGCAAGACCAATTTTTGTAAAAGTTGAAATTTATGACTCAAACTCGTCTCTATCAAAATATCTTTAATAAGATTCAAGATGATATAAAGAATGGAATTTATCAGTTAGGTTCAAAGTTACCGCCTGAACGAGATCTTGCGCAGCAGTTAGGTGTAAGTCGTACCTCAGTACGTGAAGCAATCATTGCGCTTGAAGTGAATGGAATTGTTGAAGTAAAACTGGGGAGTGGTGTCTATGTCATTAAAGATCAACAAGATCAGGTTTTGGAACAAACGGGTTTTAATACCAATATACATCCTTTGCTGATTCCTCATTTAAAAGAAGATTCCGCAGTTACGCCATTTGAAGTCTTAGAAGCCCGTTTGCAGATTGAGCCCTATCTTGCAGAACTGGCAGCAAAGCATCGTACGGATGAACAATTAGAAGAGATTAAAGAAGCATTTTTTATGAATGTTCGAGATAATCTGGAACATTCTAGTGAGCATATTGGTGATCGTTTATTTCATATTCGTATTGCTGAAGCGAGTCAAAATAGCGCTTTTTCTTTTTTTCTGAAATATTTGCTCGGGAAACAATATACCGAGCTGTTCAGTCGTATGCGTAGTTTATATACCCCTGAAGATATGCCATTAAGATCTCAGCATGAACATCAAGAAATCATGGCAGCAATTCAGAGCCAAGATGGAGCAGCGGCATATAAAGCCATGCAAAAACATTTGCAGAATGTCATCAATATCTTTTCAAGGAAGGTTTAGGTTAAATATACTGATACTTGCGTAAGGCTATGTTACATAAAGCCTTTAAAGATAAAGTTTTTCCTAAGTTAATTAAATTTAAAATCACTAAAGACCTCATTAATTTAATTCTCCAAACGATTTAATACGCTGCTGTTCTTAGCAAAACCTAAAAACAGCTTTTTAAATGGGTGAAGGTATTTTTAAAAAATAATTTTCGAGCTTAAGCCCAGCACTAAAGCATTATCAACATAATTCGTTGCTCCAGGATTGATTACATATTGAATATTAGGTCTAAGCATCAACCACTTCATTGGGAAATATGAATAGTTCAACTCAATATTATATTCAGCATCTTTATTAATGCCTTGGCGTGTTTGACTGTAACGATCACTAACATCAACTCTATTTACAGCAAAACCAACAATATCATTAGGATAATTATTTAAAAGTCCAACATATTTCAAACCAATTTGTTGCATATTTTCAACTTTGTTAGTGGTTTGATCATGAAAACTGAAGTTCATAAAAGTATACAGCCCTTGCTGAATTGAGTTTTTTGAGGTTAATTGTTGTTCTACAACACCCCACATCCCATATGTGTGAGATTCAGGCTCTCCTGTTACGATGTCTTTTTGGTTTTTGAGATCGTCAGCTGTATTATAAAATGCACCTATACGATAAATTCCAGCTAAGTTATTAATCATCTGTTTAGGCTGCCAGACAAGCTCAATAGGCATATTGACACCATCGACATCTTTTGTATCCAAATTCCACCCTTCACTTTCTTCCAAGTTTTTTGGGTTATATTCGAATACACCAAATTGTATAAAGACCTCAGGGTTAAAACTATATTTAGACATTACAGCCCATTGGCTTACAGGTGCATTAATCCATTTACTGCCTTGCCATTTCCCCATTTGTGCACCGCAAAAGGAATTATTTTGAAAGTCGCAAGACATCACATTGAAATAGGTTCCCATGGCAAAACGCCCAACTCGAATACTAGTAGCTGCGTTACTGAATTTTTTTTCGATCGAGAGTTCTGCAAGCCTTGTACCCGAATTACCTCGACCATAATTTGCCTGTACATTGGCCAATTGTGGTGCTTGCGGATCAGAAATCTGTTCTACTGATACGCTCTGCCCTTGTCTTGCCATAATTAATGCTCGAACACTTATCCCCTCCAAATTTATCAATTTTTCTAAATCCAAAGTTGAGCCGAGTGAAAATTGACTAACATAAGTCGGGGCTTGTCTTGGTTTATATCCACCATCAGCTAAATAAGCAATGTCGAGATTTAAGCCACTATCAAATTTAATCCCTTCATTCTCTAGCTGGGTTCTTGAACCATTCCAATCCCCAGTCAAATTTGTTCGATTCACATCGAATAAGTTCTCAGCAAAACAAGCTGTATTTGTTCCAATAAATACACCAAGGAGACATAAAAAATTACTTTTGTTCATTGCACAATCCCTGCAAATTTTGAATATAAGTTTCCCTAAACAGCTAATTAAATAAGCTATTTTGAACAGTTAAATGGCTTAAAAGTGGTAGGATAAAATTAGGGCATGGCTAGACTCCTGTCGTACACCATGCTCAATTCACTAACAGTTGGACTCTCTTAGGTTAAGTGATTTTTGATTTTTGCTTTAACTGCTTCTGTAGAAATACCATAACGATCATGTAGTGTGGGTAATGCGCCTGCCTCTAAAAATGCATCAGGTAAACCAATCATATCAAAACGTGGATGTTGCCCATTTCTTAATAGTAAGGTTCCAACTGCTTCACCTAACCCCCCAACTACAGAATGATTTTCAGCAGTAAGTACAGACCGTCCTCCTTTTGCAACTTCTGCTAAAATCGTTTCTTCATCAAGAGGCTTGATGGTTGGAACATGTAGAACTGAAACCTCAATTCCCTCTTTTTCAAGCTCTTCAGCGGCCTCAAGCGCACGCATAGTCAGTAATCCAGTAGAGATAATCAAGAGATCTTTCCCTGGCTTAATGACTTGGGCCTTACATAATTTAAATTGGTAGTTATATTTATCCAATACCAATGGAACTTGACCACGTAACAAGCGCATATAAACAGGACCTTGATGAGCAGCAATCTGTGGAATAGCCTGCTCAATTTCCAAGGCATCACATGGATCAATGATCATTAGATTTGGCATTCCACGGAAAATGGCAATATCTTCTGTTGCTTGGTGACTTGGTCCATATCCTGTAGTTAAACCAGGAAGGGCTGCTACAATTTTCACATTCAGATTATCTTCGGCAATCGCCATACAAATAAAATCGTAAGCTCGACGTGAAGCAAATACAGCATAAGTCGTGGCAAAAGGAACAAAGCCTTCTCGAGCTAATCCAGCAGCAGCACTCATCAGGAGTTGTTCTGCCATTCCCATTTGAAAGAACTTGTGTGGATTTTGATTCGTGAAAATATGTAGATCTGTATATTTAGATAGGTCTGCTGATAATCCAACAATATCATCACGCTCTTTCGCTAGCGCATTTAAAGCATGTCCAAATGGTGCAGGCTTGGTTGGTTGCCCTTCTACAGCAATCGAAGCAATCATGGCAGACGTTTTTAATTTTTTCTTAGGAGAGTTCGCTAATTGGCTCATGGATCTAAACTCCTTATTTGCCGTAATGAGTTAATATATTTAAAGCTTCATCCCATTCGCGTTCATCTACCCGAATAAAATGTGTTTTTTCTCGGCTTTCCAAAAAGGAAACACCTTTACCCATTTTGGTATCGCAAATGATGACTCTCGGATTTATACCTTTATAATTTCTTGCATTATCAAAAGCTTCGAGTAAAGCTTTCATGTCATTACCATCTACGCGCTGTGTATACCAACCAAAAGACTGCCAACGATCTACAATCGGTTCAAAAGCTAGAATTTCACTTGAATGCCCATCGGCTTGCTGATTATTCACATCAATAATTGCAATTAGATTATCTAATTTCCAATGTGAAGCCGACATGACAGCTTCCCATGTAGAGCCCTCATTGAGCTCACCGTCTGAGAGGAAGTTATAAACAAAAGATTCTGATTTCTTTTGCTTTAATCCGAGGCAAGCGCCTACCGCAATGCCTAAACCATGACCCAATGAACCACCTGTGATTTCCATACCAGGGGTATACGTTGCCATGCCTGACATAGGTAAACGACTGTCATCAGAACCATACGTTTCTAGTTCTTCTAATGGAATAACTTTTGCTTCGATCAAAGCAGCATATAAAGCAATGGCATAATGACCTATTGAAAGATAAAAGCGGTCTCGTCCTTCCCACTCAGGATTCTCAGGCTGATATTTCATTGCATGAAAATAAGAAACTGCAAGTAGATCAGCTGCACCTAAGGCCTGTCCAACATAACCTTGGCCCTGTACTTGTCCCATACGTAATGCATGTTGACGAATGTTATATGCTCGTTGCTGTAGTTCAGCAATACGAGCTTTTTTATTAATATTTGACATAATTAACTTCTCTTATTAACGATTAACCAGTTTTGCTGGAACGCGCAGTACTAGGCTAGCTCCGACAACTAAGACTGCTGTAATTAAGAACATACCTATGGCATTCGAACCTGTATTAGTGGTAATCCATCCGATGAGAAACGGAGAACAAAATCCAGCGAGATTGGCAAAACTATTGATTCCAGCAATACCAGCAGCAGCTGAAACACCACCTAAAAAGTTTGTTGGCAACATCCAAAATAAAGAAGATGCGGTGAGTACTCCTGATGCCGCAATACATAAACAAATCAACGATAAAATTAGATTTGAAGCAAACAATGTTGCAAATGTCAGTGCAATGGCACCAGTACACATTGGAATAATTAAATGCCAGCGACGCTCTCTAAAGTGATCTCCGCTACGACCTGCTAACAGCATTACAACTATGGCACACATATAAGGTAGACTGGTCAACAAGCCAATATGCCAGTTGTCACTAATACCCGAGTTACGAATTAATGTCGGCAACCAGAAAGTAATTGCATATTGTCCCATTACGACACAAAAGTAGATTCCAGCTAGTAACCACAAGCGTTTATCACTAATGAAGTCTTTAATACTGCTATGCCCTTCTTTCTGTTGATTATCTTGAGCAATTTCTTGTTGGACTAAATTCTTTTCAGCACTCGTTAACCAATGTGCATCTTGAACAGAATCTTTTAGAACTGCGAGGACTAACAAACCAACAACCACTGTAGGTATAGCTTCAAGCACAAACATCCATTGCCAGCCATGCCATCCTTGCACATTGTTCATTTGATCCATGATTAAGCCAGACAAAGGGCCGCCAATCATTCCAGAAATGGGAATTGCAATAAACCACAGCACAGTCATACGGGCCCGACGATAAGATGGGAACCAATATGTAAGATAAAGTAATAAACCTGGTGCTAATCCAGCTTCAGCAACACCAAGTAAGAAGCGTAAGGTATAGAATTGCCACTCTGTTTCAACAAATGCAAAACAGCCTGACAAAATACCCCATGTAATCATGATTCGGGCAATCCAACGTCGAGCACCAACTTTATGCAGCACAATATTGCTAGGTACTTCACATAAGAAATATCCTATAAAGAAAATACCTGCGCCAAGTCCATAAACAGCTTCACTAAACTGTAAATCACTCATCATTTGAAGTTTGGCAAAACCAACATTTACACGATCTAAGTAAGCACAAAAATAACAAAGCATTAAAAATGGCATCAGCCGAAATGCAATTTTTCGATATGCAGATTTACGAATAGCATCTGTATCAGATGAAAATACGGTATCCATCATGCGAGTCCCTTTACATTTGACCACAATATCCTCTCGTGACCATGTCTCTATTTTAAATTTTCTAATACTAATACTGAGTTTTAGTGAATCAGCATTCCGCCATTTACGTCTAGAGTTACACCTGTTAAATAGGCTGATAGATCACTAGCTAAAAATAACGCTGCATTAGCAACATCTTGTGCTTTACCTAAGCGACCCAGTGGAATGCCTGTAAGAATGTCATGAAGACGATCATCATTCATTAAACCACCCGTAATGTCTGTTTGAATAAGACCTGGTGTAAGTGAGTTGACACGAATATTATCTGCACCAAACTCGCGAGCCATCGCTTTAGCTAAACCTAAAACCCCTGCTTTGGCAGCGCTGTAGTGTGGACCACCAAAAATACCACCACCTCGTTGTGCCGAAACGGATGATAAGCACACGATACTTCCTCCACCGTTTTCTTTCATTGCGGGAATTACAGCCTGAGACATAATAAGCGTTCCACGCAGACTGACATCCAAAATACGGTCATAATCATTACGTTTGATATCTAATGTTTTTACAGGTTGGGTAATGCCTGCATTATTGACCAAAATATCAATTTTTCCGTAGTATTGAAGGGCTTGTTCCACAGCAGCGTGTGCTTGTTCTTCATTTGCAACATTTGCTGCTAGACCTAAATGACCTTCGCCCAATGCTTTAGCTGCATGCTGGCTTTGCGCAAGATCTAGATCAACAATAATGACTTTGGCTCCTTGCTGTGCAAAGATTTCTGCTGTTGCACGACCAATACCACGTTCAGATGCTGCACCTGTGATTAACGCTACTTTTCCTTGTAGTAACATGTATATTCCTCTTTTCTTCAACATATTCATTCATCGCTAGATTCTCTTTTTTCACAGTGAGCAGCAATAAGGTTAAACTCAACTAGGCATGAATTTTATTCATGCCTATGATATTTTTAGTTGAGATATGAAAGAAAAATGGAATTTTAAATGAATAATACTGAAAAAAATTACAATCAAATGCCTGCAATAAAAACTTTACAAGCATTTGAGCAAACTGCTCGCTTAGGGAATGTGGCAAAGGCAGCAGAGATCCTGAACCTTACGCCCTCTGCTATCAGTCATCAAATCGCAAAACTAGAAGAAATGATTGGTCAAAGCTTATTTATAAGAGGTGCACGAGGAGTGACTTTAACGCCTTCTGGTGAGCGTTATTATCAAGATGTAACCGCTATCTTGCATAATCTGATGTTAGCGACTGAACAAGCATCGGATAACAGTCCAAAAGATAGTTTATACATCCATTCTTCACCAAGCTTTGGACTTCTGTGGTTACTGCCAAGATTGGAATCATTTAAAGAACTATATCCTCTCATTCAGGTGAATTTATCTTGCTCTTATGAAAACCTTCATTTCACACGAGATAAAATTGATATTGATATTCGTCATGGTATTCCGAATTGGACAGGAGTCGAAATTAGAACAGTTCGAAGTGAAAAATTAGAAGTTCTTGCCTCCCCCAAATTACTTGAGCGCAGCCCAGTTTCTAAGCCTAAAGAGTTACTAAAAAAAGAATTAATTTTATCGAAGTCCACTCTCGTTACATGGCCCCAATGGTTTGCACATCAAGGGTTAAGCATTCCTGAATTTCCTTATACTTTTAGTTTTGATCGCTCATACATGTCACTTGAAGCTGCAACTCATGGGCTTGGATTCGTCCTAGAAAGCAATTTACTTACCCAAAATTATCTAGATTCAGGAAAACTTGTCAAAGTCTTTCCTGATGACTTCTCCGTACCAATATCTGCCCACCATTTAGTTTATCCACGTACCCATGAGAACATTCTCAAAGTGAACCATTTTTTAAACTGGATTGGTGACGAAATCATTAAAGATAAGTAATAAGCAGAGAATCTACTCTAGATAGATAATAATCAAATAACCATCTATCACTAGAGAACTTCGATTCGTACCCTTTAATAAATCCCCATAGAACCTACTTTGTCACGCCTAAAAATCACTATCAGAATCAAAATTTTAATTAGGTTTACAAATGCTATCTTTTGAATATGACTATAGATTTTAAAATAAAGCACGTATAATCCGCACTCTGCTTTTTTCATCTTTTCAGGTTTACTTTATGTCTGAGCTCCAATCTCTAACTCCCCGTATTTCGGTCGCTCCGATGATGGATTGGACAAGTAAAATTTTATTTTCAATTTAAATCAAAAACTTATTGAAAATTTTCAATTTTTTAGGCGTAAAATAGGCGCAAATAACGTCC
The DNA here is from genome assembly GCF_000368925.1 of Acinetobacter bereziniae LMG 1003 = CIP 70.12. Lineage (GTDB taxonomy): Bacteria > Pseudomonadota > Gammaproteobacteria > Pseudomonadales > Moraxellaceae > Acinetobacter > Acinetobacter bereziniae. The sequence continues at coordinate 1,535,079 of NZ_KB849755.1, forward strand.
ACATTTTGTCCAATTTCACTATACTATTATTTTAATTTTAACCGCTTATTTATTAATCAATACAGTAGCATTTAGCTCATTTTATCTCAACTCTTCACCAAAACTTGATCATCTCAATCTATATTTTTGCTTCGGACTTTTCGGCTTATCTGGAATAGTACGCTCAATCAAGCCATCCTCTATAGCAGGATTCAAGTAATTCTTTTGGAATGTTGCTCGATGGGTTAATCCGACCAATTGCATTAGCTCAGCCAAAGTATAGTCTTCTTGCTTCATTGCCGAAATTAAACGCTGAACTTGATCACTCATTTCTAGGTGAACATATACGTTAGCTTGAGCGGTAGCATGATCGCTATCTTGAGCGGTAGCAGTTGAACTCAGAATTGCATCTAAAATCATCTGCAAGATGAATTCTATAAAAGGGGCTGAATCAGTCCGATCAGTACTTGCTTGCAAAGCCTCATAGTAGGCTTTTTGATTTTGATAGATCAAGCTCTCAACAGGAATATTAGCAAAGATTGGATTCCATCTGCTTAGTATCAAAGTTTGCCATAGCCTTCCCATTCGACCATTACCGTCCGCAAATGGATGAATAAATTCAAATTCATAGTGGAATACCGAACTTTGAATCAATGGGTGTATCTCAGCATCATTCAACCAATCAAGTAAATCAGCCATCAGTCGATTAATTTGATTTGCAGGCGAAGCCATATGCACCACTCGATCACCTGACATCACACCAACACCACCATGACGATACTGACCGACTTCATCAATCAAGCCTGTCATTAAAATTTGATGCGCTTGTAATAGGTCTTTTTCTTGACTTGGTTGCCACTGCTGAAAGGCCTCATAGGCTTTGATAGCGTTACGCACTTCCTGAACTTCTTTCGGAGGTGCAATTACGGTCTTACCATTAAGAATCGCCGTAATCTGCTCACTACTGAGCGTATTGCCTTCTATTGCCAATGAACCTTGGATGGTACGGATACGATTGGCTTTTCGTAGTTTCAGACTATCTTGAATTTCCTCTAAAACAGTCAAACGCCCTATATTTTCACTGATCTGCGCAATCAGATGAATGATTTTTGAGGTGATGGTATAAGGCGGTTGGTATTGCATAGATTCCTAAATAAAATATAAAGTTTTGTTTAATTAAATGCTAAAAGTATAAGTTTTCAAAGTCATAAATAAGGTATGATTTTATATTTACTCACCCTGATAAATGATCTTAAGCAGACTAGAGCAAGAGTTTCATCTTGCCCATCCTCAACTTAATTAACTTTTTAATTCATAGCAAAGTCTAAAGCCAGTTTTTCTAAACTTATATTTACCAGTAGAATTCAATGCTGGAGTTGGTCTGGCAATATAATTATAAAATTCCGCTAGTGATTTACAACAGACACAAGTTTTATCATTTAACCACTCACCAAAGTTTTTCGAATCAATAAATCGAAGCCCATGTTTCTCCAAAAAATTTACATCTTCGAATTTCAATTGAATTTTTTGAAAAGATTCTGCATCCATATAAGGTGGATGACCAATTATTTTATATCCGTTTTCATCATAAAAACTCAAGCAATTGTATTCAAACTGTTCATTGCGTTGGTTACTAAAATAAGTTTTTCCTTTTGTTCTTACTTCTAAAGGAGGTGAATAATAGCTTAGACTATCGTCTATAGGCTCATCAAAAGGTGAAACTTCCTTAAACTCATCGAAAGTTAATAGACGTGTCTCAACTTTATTCTTACGATTAAACCAGCTAATAAATACCATCACATCATACCAAGTCAGTGATACAGGCAACGTCGTATCTTCATCAGCATTTACTGCTTCTAGATTATCAAGCAAGCATCCTTTTTTCACTTTCTCAACAACAGTTGCTCTAGCTTCTAAATACAATGAGTTTGAAATTGAAAAATCTTGAAAATCTTCAATTGTGATTAAATTGGAAATCATCAAGCATTTACCATTTTCCAACCGAATCTTCTGAAAAGAAGGTAACTCGATAGAAGAACTCAAATCTACAAGAGTTTTAGCATATTTACTATACAAAGATCGTTTTAACAACTCTTCTGTTCCAGGATAATCGCATGTGTTACCACCCGAAAAATAATATTCAGTTTCTGCTTGATGTAGTCGTTGCTGTCTATTTCCCTTGAATTCGAAGTAGAACCAGCGCTTAAAGTGATATTCATCATCAAATTTTGGTACATCAGCTCGTTTCAAGTAAGGCGCATAAATTTGATGTTCAAATATCTCATCACATTGATTTTTAAAAATAAAATCATATTGTCCATTTTCCCCTTTTAAAAAAATAAGGTTATCATTAAAAGGGATTACTTCAACCCAGCCTTGGTTAAGTTCTTCAATGCGCTGAAGAAACAAGTTCATCTTTTTATTGCAATGTATTATACACTCTGCCAAGTTTTCCTTATTAGTATTATAGATTTGAAAAACTGATTCTTGTTCCCTAGGTTGAACTAATTGATCTCCAAGTAGGTTAAATCCCGCTTGAATATAAAACAAATCTCCACCAATCACGATATCAATCAATGCTCTCGTATTTGGTTGTTTACGTTTCAGAAGTACCTGTAATATAGGGTTTTTCAGAGCAACATCTACATTTGATGAATCATTATCATCATAGGCACGTTGATGTAATCCATAATTAGAATGATCAATTTCAAAATTATAGATACCTATACCATCATCAAAGTATTGATCGTAACGGAAGTTATATCCTGTAAAAATTTTGTCTGGGATAGAACTATTGCCATAGAACATTCTATCGGATACATCTTGACGTTGATGTTTTAAACGGCTTGCACCATCACATGGAAACTGGGGTTTAATAAGATCTGCATATTGGCATAAGTTATGGTCTTCCATAAAAGGTTTTAAAATTTGCTCATAGGCATTCAAAAATCCTGAAAAACCACCGTTAAAACCCAATGAATGAACAAGAGCATTTAAGAGTGTGCAATGAGCTATTTTTTCACGATCTCGAGATACGCTTTCAACAGATTGTTTAATTAATTCAGGCTCTAACCCAAATACTGGCAGAATATGGAATCTCTTAAGGGGTAAATAACCTACGACAGGTGGTTTAGTGAGAAAATGTCTTTCAGAAAATGTGTTATACATGATCATATCCGTTATATTTCGATAGCAAATAAAAAGCCCTCAACTAAATCTTTTGATTTAGAGGCATACTTACGAAATAACGGATTTTTCTTATTGAAAATAAGCTGAGTATTTTTGTTTAAGATAGTATGAATTCTTAACCGCAGGTTAAAACTCAACCTAGGCTTTTTTGCTTAAGAGAAATCATATGAAAAATATTTTTTTTTGTCAACAACACTACAATGACAATTTGAGGAGGCTATGGCACTTGAACTCACCTAAATCTCAAGCGGAATCTATTAGTTAAAAAATTTAAAGTCAGCGATTGAGTAAATTGGTATTAATGCCATTTTACAGTGCCACATTGGCAATCAAAATATGAGGGTGGCTACATTTTTTTACAAGCTCGCATTTGAAGTCATCGCTGTAGATCCGACATTGCTTTTTTATAGATTCAGGATCAGCAATAGTTAATTCCTAGTTCATCAATATGTTCCCGCCAATAAATAAGTGGGTCACCAAAGACATATTCGTTATAATAAAAAATGGATAGAAAGTATCACCATCCATAATTTTTTAAAATAGCAATTACTGCTAGCTGGCACTTTTCCGCTTAGCTGAAAGCTCTTCTCTCCATTTTTTAAGACTCTCAATATCTGAACGTAGCTCATTTTCTTCAGGAATACGTATTGGGATTTCTGTCGACTGACTATGTTCAAAGCATGAATACTTAGTCATCAATTGTTCTATAAATAGACAATCATCTTTTTCAATCAATGCTAAAGAATGTATTTTATTATCTGTTGTGATGGATCGACGATGTCTTCTTACAATTGCATTCAATAAGTCATCTTCAACACTTTTCTCTAATAATTTTCTAAAATCACTACAAATAGCTTGAGCTAATTGTCGGTAAACTTCTACTCCAGATTGTTGTCCTAAACTAGAAGCATCTTTTAATCTAGTTAGAAGAATATTATTAGCTGTTTTTGTATTAGAATTCCAAGTTTGCTGATGTGCTGGATGTCCCACACTCCCATTAAAACCCTCAATACATATTGCTGAGAAATGAACCTTATGCCATTGTTCACCATTTTTCTTAGAAACATCTTCCATTGTGCCAAAAAGTGATAGTCTATGTGTAAATATAATAACTTGTCGTTGTTTGGCTAAATCTGCTAAACGGGAAGCCACATGCCACTCATAATCATGATCTAATGAGGAAATTGGGTCATCAAATATAAATGGAGCCAAATAGGGCTTATTGACCACATCTGCTAAGAAAGCTGCTAAAGAAATTATTCTACGCTCCCCTTCACTTAAAACTAGTTCTGGTAATAAGTTTTCATTAGTTGTACCCTTTAATTGAATTTTATGAAAAACTTCCCCTCTTGCTGTTCTCGATTTTATTAACTCAACCTTTAAATGATGTGCTCCCAATAATCGTAATTCGTCATTGAAACGCCGAATATATGCTTCAGTAATAGCTCTTTCAGAAATTGATGCGGCTTTTATGGAAATATTTCTAGGATTTGTTAATGACTTCCACAACTCGTACTGCTTATGATTTCTTAATCTAAGTACTTCTTGCTTAATTGATTCAACTTGCTGGCTGGTCCACAGCTTAGCTTCTAATTCTAACTTTTGCTTATTAGCCAGAACTCTATCGAACTCTGTAGCATCCTGATCAAATTGATTTGCTTCTCGATTTAAACGATCTGTATATTCATTAAGAACAACTATTACTTTTTGTGCTTCGGAAATATCGCTAAGTACCCCCTGCTCTTCGTGAGCATTAAGAACTAAAATATTATTCTTAATTTTTAACCAGATACCTCCCAAACATTTTAACCAATCGTCAGTACCGATTCCCGCAGCCTCACATTGAGTTCTTATTTGCTGATCCGTTAAAACTAAAGGAAGTTGAGTAAGGATAGTTCTATAGTTTTTTTCTGCATTTTCAGCATCTTGCTCAAGAGTGCTACATACAAATTTTTCAAAATTTTGCAGTCGTTCTTTTGCCTCAAAATTAAGTTCTTGATGGCAAAGTAAACATTTTGCATCATCCGTAACTGGAAATTTTTGTTCTGGATATACTACTTGAGAATATTTTCTAGCAGCGCTCCACATTGCTCGCCAAGTATCGCCACCTACCCCAGCTAATTCACCAACTAAATTCTTTGCTGCATCTAAGGCAACTTGGCGCTTTTGTAATACATCTTGTTTAAGAAGTCTAATTAAATCTATATTTGAAGAGCTTAGCGAGTGTTGTGCCTCTTCAAGTGTTTTAATAATTTCCTTCACTTGTAAGGCTGTATTTCTTCTTTGCTTCGCAAGTTCAGTTGGATTATCTGTACTCAATCTTAAATTCAAATTATTGAGTTGCTGTTGATCATTTTCAGACCATAAAGTAAAGCTCTCTAGGAATTTATCATTCGTTTTTTCATTTAATGTATTCAACTTAGTAGCTATTTCTGTTGAATAGAATTGACTAGGAAGCTTTGGTAATTTACTTAAAAGAGTATCCTGCTCGGTTTGTAGTATATCCTTTACTCTTGAGCAAACTTTTGCCAATTCTGCAAACAAGGTAACTGCTGGAGGCATGTATGTAGCAATACTCTCTTTGGTTAAATAATAATTTGCTTCTTCACTATCAAAAATATCAATTGAAACGAGGTCATCTAAACATGACTCATGAGCACCCCACTTAATTTCTTGCTCACTTCCATCTATATCAATTACAAAAATACAATGACTAAGATCGGGTGGTGGCAAAAAAACATTTGGTTTTAAATTCTGTGCTCGTGGAACTCCTGATACTTTTTTTAATATACGGGTATAGCTCGACTTACCCGAACCATTATGTCCATAAATTACACTTAAATTCCCTTCTCCAAATATTAAGGGGCTTTTAGGAGCTAAGTTTTCTATACCAACAACTTCATTGATAGCTTTTAGACGCAATTCATTTTTGACTTGGTTTACAGTCAACTCATCGTAAGTTCGATGAGTTGTTACCGCTTTGCCTTCGGGAGTCTTTATCAGTATGCATAAATCCTTATAGTCGTTATCATCAAGCTGGGCTTTCTGAAGTATTCGTACCGCCGCTTCTTGTAACCAATCGGCTTGTGTTAATAACCATTTTTTAATCTCAAGTTCAATTGTCATAATTCCCCTACCTAATAGTTATGCTTTAAACTGTTTAAATAAATTCTTTTAAAATATAGAAATATCAAAGTAAATCTTAAATTCAAAATACTTAAATATATTCTTTTATCAAATGTAAAACCAATTAACTTCCAGATTGGGATTTTCTGATATTAAAATAAAGTTAGCGTACCAACACAGCAGAATTAATACACTTACTTTATTTCGTCCATGCATTCGATAGCATTTCAGCCTGCTTCATCACCAACTCAATCGCTTCAGCCGCTTTATCTGGTGGATACTTCCAACGCTGTAAAGTACGACGCACCAAGATTTTAAGCTGAGCACGTACACTGTCCCGCACCTGCCAATCTACTGTGGTCGATTTACGCAACTTCTCTGTAATTTCTCGAGCGATCTGCTTAAGCGTATCGTCACCTAACTCACGGACTGCACTTTCGTTATTGGCTAAGGCATCGTAAAAGGCGATTTCATCGGGGTTCAAACCGAGCGCAGCTTCACGCTCCATTTCTGCCTGAAACTCTTTTGCCATCTGAATCAGTTCTTCAATGACTTGCGAGGTTTCAATGGCACGGTTGTTATACTTACGCAAGGTTTCTTGTAAACGATCCGAGAAGCGTTTTTCTTGAACTAGATTATTGCGTGTTTTGGCTTTAATACCGTCGTTGAGTAATTTTTCCAGTAATTCAACCGCCAAGTTACGATATGGCATCTGCCTTACATCTTCTAAAAACTCATCCGACAGTAAGCCAATATTCGGTTTATCTAAACCACAAAGTGCAAATACATCTGCTACGCCATCAGCAACAACAGCATTATCTAAAATTTGTTTAAGCGTACTGTCCTTTTCTGCTTGCGATAATTTACGATCCACAGAGGTATGCTTACTAATCACTGCTTTAATGGCTGAATAAAATGCAATTTCCTTATGCAATGTCTTGGCTTCATCCAAGGTACCGCACAATGAAAAGGCTTTATTGACTGTAAGTACTAAATCTAAAAAGCGTTTTTTGCCATCTTTTAGACTCAACACATAGTTGGCTGCTGGAATAATCAGTCGATGTGCTTGTTTTTCATAACTGCTTAAATCCAACCCAGCTTGGTCATTGGTCTTGGCAAACATCCCACGGATGGCATCCATTTTCTCAGCAAGCACGGCATAGGCTTCTTCCGCACGTAAAGTCGGCTCACCTTTCCCTTTGGCATCGGTATAGGTTTTTAATGCCTGCTTTAACTCATTGGCAATCCCAATATAGTCAACAACCAACCCACCTTGCTTGTCTTTAAAGACACGGTTCACACGAGCAATCGCCTGCATGAGATTATGCCCCTTCATTGGTTTGTCGATATACATGGTATGGGTACACGGTGCATCAAAACCTGTCAGCCACATATCCCGCACAATCACCAACTGCAAAGGGTCATTCACATCTTTAAAACGTTTCTCAAAGCGTTTTTTAGTTTGCTTATTGTAGATATGCGGTTGCAATAACGGCTTATCCGATGCTGAACCTGTCATCACAATTTTGATTTTGCCTTTTTCAGGATCAGAATCATGCCAATCTGGGCGCAAAGCGATAATTTCATTATATAAATGCACGCAGATTTCACGGCTCATGGTCACAATCATACCTTTGCCTGCTGTGGCTTCAGTACGGGCTTCAAAGTGCGTCACCAAATCCGCAGCAATCTGTTTCAGGCGTGGTGTTGCACCTACTAACTTCTCTAATCGACTCCATTCACCTTTGGTCTTTTCACGACTACCGACATCTTCCTCATCTTCTACCACTTCATCGACTTGATCAGAGAGTTCCTCGATTTCAGCCTTATTAATATCCAATTTTGCCAAGCGAGATTCATAATAGATCGGTACGGTTGCGCCATCCTCTACCGCATCTTGGATATCGTAAATTGAAACATAATCACCAAAGACAGCTCGGGTATCTTTATCTTCACTGGAAATTGGCGTACCTGTAAAACCAATAAATGCCGCATTCTTTAAAGCATCACGCATGTGCTTGGCATAGCCAAATTTATAAGTACCATCATTAGAAAGTTTGGCTTTGAGTCCATATTGGCTACGGTGGGCTTCATCGGACATGACTACAATATTGTGTCGACCATTCAGTAATGGATGCTCAGCTTCTCTATCGAGCAAAGCAAACTTTTGTACTGTGGTAAAAATAATTCCGCCTGATTCACGTTCAGCAAGGAGTTGTCTCAGTTCATCACGGTTATTGGCTTGTACTGGGGTTTGCTTTAATAATTCTTGTGCCTGACTAAAGGTTTCAAATAGTTGTCCATCTAGGTCATTACGATCAGTCACAATCAATAAGGTAGGATTCTGCATGGCTGGTTGTTGAAGCAGCTTCCCTGCATAGCAGCACATCGAAATACTTTTACCCGAACCTTGGGTATGCCAAACCACGCCTGCTTTTTTATTTCCTGTAGGATTCGATGCGGCAATAGTCGCCTGAACCGCTTCACGCACGGCATGAAATTGGTGATAGCCTGCAATTTTTTTAATAATGCGTTCGCCATCGGTTTCAAAGAGTACAAAGAAACGGATGTAATCGAGGAATAATTCACGATCAAAGAAGCCTCGAACAAGCGTTTCCAGTTCCCATTCTAGCTGAGGCTTATCATCTTCATTTTTAATGGTACGCCACGGTAAGAAACGTTCTTGGCTTGCTGTTAATGAACCGACTCGAGCTGTAATGCCGTCACTTACCACTAAAGCTTCATTAAAAACAAACAGATCGGAAACTTCTTCTTTGTAGGTTTGTAGTTGGTTAAACGCATCCCAACTATCGGCATTTTCATCGGTGGGGCTTTTTAGCTCTAGTACAGCGAAAGGTATGCCATTAATAAAGCAGATAATGTCAGGTCGTCTTGGTTGCTTTGTGCCTTGGATGGTAAATTGATTGATGGCAACAAAGCGGTTTTGCTGCACATGATTAAAATCGACCAAAAATGCATGGTCATTTATCCAGTCATCTTCTTTTTTATAACTGACAGGCACACCGTCCAATAACATTTGATGAAAAGCACGGTTATTGGTGATTAAGTCCAGACTTTCGGGTTTGCTCAGTTTCTGTAAAACCTGCTCAAAACAGCTCACTGGCAAATGTGGATTTAAGCGTTCAAAGGCAGTTTGCAAGTCCGCTTCAATCAGAACTTGCTTATAGTCTTTGCGTAAAGGATTGCTGCTGTCAGGTGCAATATCGACACCATGAACGACTTCCCAGCCATTTTCAGCGAACCAGTCTAAGCATAGATTTTCGAGTTGTGTTTCGTTCATGGTTTATTATCCTAATGCCCTGATTTTATCCATCCAAGATTTAAAATGGGCACACTCTTGTTCCATTCGCTCTAGCCCAACATGTTGAGCAATCCTTGGTCCATGAGTCGTTTTTTTATACTTAGGATATAGATTATCTTCTAGTCTTTTTGATGGCTTAGTTTCATAACCATTATTAATATGTTCTGGTGAATCCACTTCATCTCTCATTCTTTGCAACGTTGCGTGAGATCTTTGCCAAGTAGGTTCAATTGAACAAAGTTGTTCAACATCTGAAAATAATAAACCTTCAAATTCATAAGGTTGTATATGTGTAATAATTCTTTCAGGATGACAGCCCACAAATGCAATAAGCTCTCTATGTAGAACCTGTTCTAAATGTTCTACACGTGAATAAACATCTTGTATTGACTGGGCATGATTAAAATCTGGAAAACTCGTATGTAATCCATATAAGTCTAAAAATGTTGTCAGTTTTATATTTTGATTTCGTCTAATTTCATTTCTAACGTTTAGTTTTAAGCGATCAAAAGTAACCGCCCCACCTTTAGCTGTAGAAGAAGTCTTCATCAATACTGGCTTTAAAAAAATTTGTTGTGAATGGAATACTGGGGCAACTACTCGTTTAATAAATGCTTCTTCCGTTTGTCCCTCAGCAATTACAATTACCTCTTGCATATCAGGGTCTCCCACCTAAAACATTACGTTTCCATAGCTCGCCCAAGCTATAATCATCCAACCACTCCGATAACTCCTCTTGCCCAAAACGCTTAAACGTTGATTTTCCTTGTTCTTGATCCACAACAATAATATTTTCTGCTTCCATTTCATTAATAAGTTCAACAGATTGAGTTGATATAATTAATTGTTTATCTTCTGCCACTTGTTTAAAAATGTCAGCAAGTACGCTGATCGCATACGGATGTAAACCTAATTCTGGCTCATCGATGATAATGGTATCTGGCAACAACTCTTTAGGTTGCAACAATAACGTCGTTAAACAAATAAAGCGCAAACTACCATCAGATAATAAATGTGCTCTTAAAGGTGTATCTGGACGATCAACCTGAAACCATTCTAGTTCAATAAATATATCGTCATCTTCACGCTGCACAAAGTCCTTAAAGAATGGCAGTACAATTTGTATTGTTTCTACAATTCTTCGATATTCATCAGGATATTTTATTGAAAGCATTCTTAAATAAGCTGCTAAATTTTCTGCATCAGGTTTTAATAACAAATTATCATTGACTGCATGACGGCGTTTTACTTTTGCAGTATCACTGGTATCGTGAAAATGATAAACCCTCCACCCCTTAATTGCAGAACGGACATAAGGAGCATACTTATCTTCAGATTCTTTTAATTCAGATTCATCTTTTCCATAGCCAATAAGATGACTACTTGCTGAATAGTAAACCCCCTCAAACCACAAATATTCACTTTCAAAAATTAACCTATTGTCCACTGTTGGAACTAAATCAAATTTATAGCCATTCATATAAAAATAAAATTCCGCATGAATTTTATCGGTTATATCTCTACCAAAATGCAGTAGACTATCTGGTCCACCTTGTTTTTGTACAAAACCTTGCAGACGTTGCTCATACATTTCATTTAACAGTTTAAAAATACTGATAAAATTACTTTTACCTGCGCCATTTGCACCAATCAATACATTGAGATTATCTAATTCAAACTTCTCTAATCTTTCGATTGATTTATAGCCATGAATAGTGATTTGACGTAGTGACATGGTTATGCTCCTTCCTGCTGTAACAGTAACACATCCACCTCACCCGACAACAATTTTGGTAATAAAGCATCTCTAATATTTTTTAAAATACCATTCTGCAAACCATTGTTTTTCATATGAGTCAAATATTTTCCTGCATATTTATCAAATATTATCATTAAATCTGCTGGATAAATTAACCATGATTGATTAGCTAAGGTATCAGCGTTCGCCCGCTGTCTTCCACTTGTACCTGTCATAGATTGAATCGCCAAATTACGGAAATTTTCTTGACGTGCAATAAAATAACCTAATGCTGTTGGCAGATGCTCTTTGGGACGTAAAACTATAAACTCCGTTGATCCCCAACCAACCTCATTATCAAGCAAAAAATCTACATATGCTGTTTTTCCATTTTCCAAACATGGTGTAATACGAGCTAATAAAGTATCACCATTAATAAATTTTGTTCCGCTTGTCATATTGCGTAATATTACTTCATCAACTAAATGCCCCCGTGTTGGTACATTTTTCATATCCAAATATGGAGCTAGTGAATCTTTTTTTAGTGTTCTTGTAGGATTAAAATCAATAATTTCCTTAAGTTTACCAATTCCCCACCCCCTTGGCACCTCTCCCAACTCACTTTCGACCAACTCATCAGGAAACAGTGCAGCCGTTGCTTGTAACTCAGCAAAATCATCTTTAGCCATTTGCTCAAGCTCAGCTTCACTTTTACCGCCAATCGCACACATCGCAGCACGTTCAGGGTCTTGTCCTGTTTGTTTTGCAGCAATTTTGGCACGCACAGGTTCAAAGTCGATAAACCAACTTTTAAAAATGGCTTGAGCAATAGATTCTAAAGTTTGATTGGTTTGATTGTTAATGTGAATTTTATCATCTAAGTCTGAAAGGAACTTTGCTATTTTTTTCTGTTTACTTACAGATTTCGGTATATTCACATTGATATGTGAGAAAGTTTCTCTGGTAATTGTATCGAATACAGCACCATGAGTTTTTTGTTTTAATTCATTAACCTTTATTTTTAGTAAGTAATATAAATAATCATTAATAATTAGATTATTTTTTCCCCTTAGCCCATAACAAGATTGGTTGAATGTCATAGGCTTTGATAATTGTGCCAAACAACCAACAGTACCTCTTGCAGATATTATTATATCTCCTGTATCTAATAACTTAGTGCTGCTTCTAGCCAATCCCTGTAGAGTAATTTTTTCAGTTGTTGATGTTACATATCTTTCATCATTATTAAAATCGACAACTGATAGCCATGGAATATCACCATTCCAGAAATCAGGGTTATCTCGTTTAGGCGTACCACCACCAATAATTTCTATAATTTCGTTTAGCTGATAAGTTACAAAATCAACGCTCAAACCACACCCCCAAATTCTTTTTTGATCGTCCAATAGCCACGTGTTCCATCCATACGCTCAAGCCAGCCTGCATCTTTTAAATGTTTCAGATGCTTTTGTAAGGCAGACTGATTAATACCAAGTTTCTCTGCCAAAGAACGATAAGAAACTTTTGGATTACGCTGAATTAAAACTAAAATTTCTTGTTGGCGTTTGGTGAGTTGGCTTGCTTCGATTGCACCACCTAAATCCTCTATTGCACCACTTGAATGATCAATTGCACCACTTATTTCACCACTCCCATATTCAATTACAGGACGGTATAGCTTCACATCAAAAAAATCATTGGTTTCTAAAAATTCAGGCGTTGCCAGTTTTTCAGCTTCACACAGCAGAGAGGGTTGCTCAAAGCTCATAACCTAAGCCTTTTAAGTTCTTCTTAATTTCACTTTCCAGTACAGCACTTTCAGCAAATTGCTGTTTCAGTTGTCCTGTTAAGCGTGCCATCTTCTCGGCAAAAGGTTCACCATCATCTTCCTGCTCAACTGCACCCACATAACGCCCTGGGGTCAGTACATAGTCATGCTTTTGAATATCTTTCAATTCAGCCGAGAAGCAAAAGCCTTTTTCATCTTGATAGACGTCACCTTCAAAATTTCCACCTTGCTGCCAAGCATGTAAGGCATTGGTAATTTTAGCTATATCAGAATCGGTAAAGTCACGCAGTACACGATCTTTCATATAACCTAAATTACGAGCATCGATGAACAGGGTCTTACCTTCACGATTGGCTTTCTTTTTATCCAAAGATAAGCCGTTCTTTTTATCTTTGGTCAAGAGCCAAATACAGGCAGGGATCTGCGTATTGGTAAACAGTTGTCCAGGCAATGCGACAATACACTCCACCAGATCAGCTTCGATCAAGTTTTTACGAATCTCGCCTTCATTATTGGTATTGGAGCTCATCGAGCCATTGGCAAGCAACAAGGCCATACTACCTGTAGGTGATAGGTGATGGAGCATGTGTTGCATCCAAGCAAAGTTAGCATTGCCTTGAGGAGGTGTACCATATTTCCAACGTACATCACTTTCCAGTGAAGCGTGCCACCAATCCTTAATATTGAACGGTGGATTTGCCATGACAAAATCAGCACGTAAGTCTGGATGCTGATCATCTAAAAATGTATCAGCATTTTTTTTACCAAAGTTAAAATCAATGCCTCGAATTGCCATGTTCATGGCAGCCAGTTTCCAAGTGGTTGGATTACTTTCTTGTCCGTAAATCGAAATATGCTTTTTCTGTTCAGATGCTTTGTAATGCTTTTCCTGTGCATGTTGTTCAATGAACTTCTCACTGGAAACAAAGAAACCACCTGAACCCATCGCAGGGTCGTAAACACGACCTTTATAAGGTTGCAACATTTCTACAATCAAGGTCACAATACTTTTAGGTGTGTAATATTGCCCACCTTGTTTTCCTTCAGCTAAAGCAAACTGCCCTAAAAAGTATTCGTAGACATGCCCGAGAATGTCTTTGCTGTGCAGACTGAGTTTTTCACCATTATATTCAGGCTTGGTAAAACTAGTGTCAGAAAAAGTATTGATCAAATCCAATAGCTTGTCATTATCAAGCTGGTATTGCCCAATACGATTCAGAATACCTTTTAATTTAGGATTGGCTTTCTCAATTTCATCAAAAGCATTATCGACTAACCACGAGATAGAACGTAGTTTGACATCTTGCCAAATAATCGAACCAATCGCTAAAGCGGCTGTATTTTGTAATGTTGACCAACGTGCAGCTTTAGGCACCCAAAACACATTTTTTTCTTTATAGTAATCAATTATTTCCAACTCATCAGCGATTGCTTGTTGGTATTCCTCTTCTGTGTCGTATTGATCACGAGGCATGTAATAGATGTTGTGATCATCCGCTTGTGCAAATAACTCTTTAAGTTCTGCCTGACGTTCATCAAAGGCATCTGATACATATTTTAAGAAAATTAACCCAAGGACAATATGTTTGTAGTTGGCAGCATCTAAGCTACTACGTAATTTATCAGCGGCTTTCCAAAGCTTATCATCTAAGTTATTTAGAAAATTTTGTTCCAATGAGTTCATTCTTTATCCTCAATCAATGGTCAACCGCTAAGGTTTTATACTTAATGTTCAATAGTTTATTACGTTAGCACATCTAAGACGAATGAAAAGTCATGTACTACACAAAAAAATAAAGATATATACTATTTTATATTTTAACTACCTATCTAGACATAAAGCTAGACAACTCTGTATAGATACGACTATATATGTCGCAGATAAATATAATAACTGGCGGTAATGCTCCCGAAAATTATAACATTTCAATTCCTGAAAAATATTTAAAAAAATATAATCTGAATAACTACTACCGTTCACTATTTATTCATCACTGGACAATATAAAAGTACAATATGAGTGAAGTCATCTTGTACTTTTAGTGATTTATTAAATCTAATTTACCGCTCTCACACTCCCCTGCAATCCCTGCTGTATATCCTGCACAAATCCGTCACCTTGATTCGGCTTAAGCTTGGTTTTGGCTCTAGTTCTAGTCTCAGACTGTACCTGTACACCTTGTACATTTTCAGGTAATATTTGTTCAATATCTGAATTTTCCTCCGTATAAAACTCCTCCACCAAATCCAACCCTTCTTCCGAATTCACCTCAAACTTTGCATTAGCAAAACATTGCCGTGCCATTTGATCAAGCGCCTCCTGATTAAAGCCACTCTGCTTACTTTGCTGATCAATCTCTTGCGCCATCTGAATCGCTTGTTGAAGATTAACGTCATCACGTAGGGTCAAATCCACGTAATACACAGGGGTACGATAACTTTGAGTTGTCGATTTTCCTCTCAAAGTCAATTGCAGTGGTAGACACGAAAGTAAGCCATTCGAAGCAGCATGGTAATAACTCAGTCGTGCTGCTAAAGTCCGAATGCTGTTAAAACCAGTGGTTCTGAAAATGAATGTACCGAGTTCATCCGATTCATCTAAATTGACATGTAGTCTGCCGAAAGGTTTACAGTTACTTCCTTGTGCTAAAGGGCATAAATCAGGAGCTGGGCATGGAAGTTGTTCTACACCTTGGTTGGTGAGACGCTGACAGGTCTGACCATTGCCCACACAAACAGGACGACCTGTCTGACGATCAAATAAGCTATATTCAGCACGTAGATTCAGTTCAGGATCATTAAAGATCATCCGTACTGGAATAGAGCGTAGTTTTTGATTTGGTGCTTTGCTTCGGAACTGTTCATCGTGCGGATGCTTTACCCATCCATCCTTATTTTGGATTTGACTGGTAATCGTAAATTGATCGTCCTTTTCAGGCAGACGTTTACCGTTCTTTTCGACCATTTTACCTATACTGATTCTGCCAAGTATTGGCGGTGTAATCGCTAAACCTTTAATCATGTTGTTTGTCCTATAAATAAAATTTTACTGCTTACCCATTGTTATGTAAGTAAACAGAAATATGAAAAGCTATGACTGCGCAAAGACTGCCATTTGGGTTCACCACACCTTCGGGTGTTGGTGAATCGGGGCGGTTTTTTGCGCTTTTTGAAAGATTGGAAATTTCATGGATATAGCATCTGGATGAAATCAGTCATCATCGCTATAGATTTGAAAACGTCGTGTCCCAACTTTGTTTTGTGGAAATTGCTCAAGCATTTCGGGATGAAGTTTGAGTACAGCCTTACTGTCTAAGCCAATCGAGTCTTTGGATCTCTTCCATGTGACTGAACCTGTGGTAAAGGTGGCTCGTTCTGCATCCTTCATCAACATTTGAATTTGATGTTTGGTTTCATCAAAGTTGTTTTGGTGGATTTCAATGTGATGCTTCTCTTTCAACAATTGGCTAAATAATCGATTGGCGTGCTCGTTTTGACTGAGGTCTTCCACGGTTAAGGGCACATGTTGGGGGTAGAGCTGTTGAATGGCTTTGGCTGCCGATTCACTGGCATCGACATCAGGCGGTGTATCTTTTTCGACACATTCCCAAAAGTAACGTTCAGCATTGATGATGTGCTTAATCACGGTTTCACTACGGATGACTTTATAGATACGAGTTTCATGCCCACAGATCAGCACACAAATATGTGCTGCCTGTTTGCCTGTCACTGCGAGTTGATGTTGTACTTGGCAGAGTACATATAAAGGCACACCATCTCGCCACAACTTTGCACCATGTTCTCCTGCGGTTTTACATTCTAAAATCTGGACTTCATCACTGCCCACTACAGAGTAATCCAAATTTGCCAACATAAAATGCTTATCGGCTTCGGGATGTTGTAAGACCGCATTGATGCGACGAACTTTATTGTTGGTGTGCATGCTGTAGTATTCAGCAACTAGAGGTTCAAGTTGTTTACCCCAATATAGAGGTGCATGTCCTGAACTTTCATCTTCAATGGATTGTTTGACTCGTCCCGTTTTGATCATCCATAGTTCAAGCATCGACATATAGGGATTGAGTCCACACGCTGCGGCACAATCACTACTACCAATCCCTTGACGACGTACTTCTAACCATTCGGCTTGAGTCATATTTTTGGTATTGACTAAGCGTTTTGCAGTAAACAATTTTGGTGCAATAAAGGGTGTGGTTGCCTGTTGAATCGATGGATTTAATATTGCTGTATTCATGTTTAACTCCTGATTTTTTAACGGTATAATTGGTGGTATAAAACGATGTGGATTACAAAAAATGAGCATAAAAAAACCACCGCCGAAGCGATGGTTTTCATAATTTTTAAAATTTAATATTCCTTTAAAAAATGCCTAGATAGGTCTAACTTTCCATGACTGAAATTTAGTTTTTTACATGATCAAATCATGCTTAACGCTTGTTCCAATCCTCGTTGTTTCATGGTTGCGCCTGCACCGAACCAAGCTGAATCAAGTCGATGATCGGTACTCATGGCACGACGTTCATGGTCGATAAATTCAGTGATCGAGCACAGTAATCCATAGGCTGTTCCTTTGGCTGAACTTAGCTCCGCACCTCGTCCTTGACCATTAAACATTGCCATAGCTCGACTCATCGCTTTGGCATTCGGCTCAGCTTTGTCCTTCGCATTGGCTTGGGCTTGAGATGCAACATCACGGTAGAACTGAATGATGTTGTCCTCCTGATCTAATACGTTGTTCATGGTGCTGTTATTGAATACTGCATCAAAATAAGCAGAGGCTTCCATCTGACTCACCTTACGTTGTGTCAGTTGCTTCATTTCATACATGTGTTCCTCCCATGCACGTACTGAAATACCGAGTTGCTGTTTGACCTTATCTGCATCAAATTTAGTACTGTGTGGAACTTTGACCACACCTGCACTGCTGTTCTGTCCTTTTAAGGCAATCGCTAAAGTGTTGTTACACACCACTCGGATCGAGGTAAATTGTGCGGTGGTAGCAAGGGTTCCGTCACATGCTGTTGCCAAGAGCATATAGCCATTACTAACATCTTTGCCCTTTAACATGGATGTTTGCCCTGTACGTGCCAATGCCCAGAATTTCTTACCGCCTTTGAGTACGCCTGCGGTTTCAAGCTCAAAGCCTGATTGTTCAGTCAAGTCACGATAGAATTCTAAAATCTCTCGTGGTTGAACTTCTTGAAAGCGTTGGCTGACGACTGATAACGGTGCATGAGTGTCAGAGCGATATAAAACACGTTGTTCTTCATAAGGCATGATGATGCTTTGCCCTCGTTCATTCTGTGCCATATAACTGACATTGGAAGATTCAATCCGCCAGTCCATGCCTGCCTGCTGTGCCCAGACTTCAATCGGTTGGTTTTGTGTCAGTTGGTTCCCTAGCCCATGCCAAGGGGTCTCACCGACATAAGCCATTTGTTCAAGTTGATGTGCCATAGTTGTATTCCTTTTATTAAACTGAAATTTGAATCTGTGTGGATATGAATATTCTTTAGTGCAAAAGATGCGTTGGAAATTTTTGGTAGCAGTTGTGGCAAAAGCACAAATTCTGCTGTGATGGTGTGCTTTGTTCAGTGAATGCATTCAACACACTACCCAATACTGTTCCTGCAATTCCACCGACAATCGGTGGCAGATTGAAAGACTTTGCAACCGTGGTTCCCAATGCACCCAATGTGGTCGGTGTGACCAAATTGGTTAAGGTTTTATTTGATTGTTGTGTACTTGCTTCAACCAATATCACATTCGTTGAATGACAAAAGGGACAGCTCAAGCTCATGGCTCGACTCCTTAAATTTTGGGCACAAAAAAGCCTGCTCAATGGCAGGCTCTGTTTTCATATTTTCATGTGATCTCAAAAGAGTTTCATGATTCTCATTAGGATGTTATGTATGTGAAATTATTTGGAATGAATTAAAATTTACTTTTTCAATTAGTAAATGATCTCTCCAATTTTTTCAAATACAACTATTGATATTATTCCAACACTCAAGCAGGTTTAAGCTGATGAGAAAGATTAGGCTGTGCTGAATCGGGTTTAGCAAGTTCTCTATAAATTTCTAATTGGCGATTAATTTCATTAATTTTTGGCTGTAAATCAATTGATATAAAATTACTGGATTCATCAATAGCTACCCAACCAGCTTGAACTTTTTCCATTTCATTACCTTTTTGCAACTTATGTAAAATCCATTGATTCAGATGATAAGCACGCATATATGCTTCATGCTGATAAATCAACAAAGTACTAAAGGTTACGATACGATCTGCATTATTCAACATATAAGTTTCAAAACTTTGCAGTTGTTTGAATAGTACATTTGTTCGATGAACCAATAAATTTTCATTAAACCATGCTGCGAATTCAATGAGTAATTTCACTACGATATCTCTCTGATTACATAAGGCTTCTCGATTCATACTATTAGCACCTGTAGAACCTGCAACACTGCCCATATATGCACCAATACCACCAGCAACAATGACTCCGACACCACCTGTAGCAAGACCAGCTAATGCGCCGAATAGCATTGACCCTGCCATTGCTCCTCCAGCAATTGCAGCAGTTTCTTTGCCAACATTTTTTAAGTATTGCTCACCATCAACTTTACCAGAATTAAAATCACCATAATTTCGATATGCCGCTAAACCAATCGTCAATAGTGGGATTGGTAGCATATCTCCCAAATCCGCAAAATCTGAAACTTGCTCTAATCCAACACCCGTAGTTTCCCGTACAGCGTCATAGCTTAAAGCAGTATCCACTAACACCATCGGATGATTACCTAACTGCTCTGCAAGTTCACTGTTCACAATCACTGGAATATCTGGATACTTATCAAAATGACTTAATACATAATCAGCATCCATTGAGCACTTAACTTGCATAGGTGTACCATCAACAATCAAATCATATCCTGCTTGATTTGCGCTGTCGGGAAATTCAACTGTATGTCCTTGTTGTTGTAGATTCAGTGCAACTTGTTGTTCAGCAACATATCCAGTTAAACGAGTCACTGCTCCTGCACTATCTAGTGTGTTCGCTGAAATGTCTTGTAAAGTATTTAAGTTTTCAGGATTACCTTTTGATGCAAAGCTCAATGCATCTAATAAAGATGGATCAATATGTGCATAGTCCCAAATTAATCCCAAAGAATATGCCGAAGCTGTTAAGCCCACACCCACCTTTAGCCCTTGATCTGATAATATTTTTTCGAGCTCTTTTTGTGCTTTTTGATTTTGATTAAGACACTCAACAATTTTCTGATTTTTCAAAAGTTTTGGTGCACTCGCAATAATTCCCTCACTATATGGAATCTGCGAATCACGCCCTCCAAAAAATGTACCAACTCCCTTACTAAAACTATTTAGCCCACGTCCCATGTCAGCTAAGAAATTAGTATCTTCAGGACGAGTTGCAGTAACGTCTTCTGGTAAAAGGGCTGTTATAGCACGATTGAGTAGATTCCCTTGTAATGCTCTATCTTTCACATCGTCTATAGAGCAAAGTAAATATACAGCATATTGCAAATCACCAAACTCTCCTTTTTCCTGATTATAGATAACATTCTTCCGCATTATTAAGCATTCAAGATAATCAAAATATAATGTTTCTTGATAAGGACAATGCTCAAAATAGTACTCAAACTTTTCTATAGCGCTGGTATAGATTTCACTACGTTTGTACACTATTGCCTGTGCTTTAATGACAGCATTGCTAGGCTCACGCTCAAATAAAATTTTTAAGATCTCTCGACTAATCTGTAAATGTTCACTTTTTTCAATCTTCGATAAATACCGACTGACTAATTCAGAAATATTCATCGACGCTTGATGCTTGAGTTTGAATAAAATACATTGCTCTAACCAAGCATAATTTTTTGCATGCCCCTGATAGTGAGGGATAAATACTGTTTCAATCAATTCAACCAATTCTAAAGAAACGCCAATTTCCTCAGATGAATTGGTAGAAAATTCCCATTTTTGTGGAATAGTCACACTAAATAAGCGAGAGAAAAACCCCGAATTAAGATCAGCTTTTTCTTGAGTAACTAACATCAACATATCTTCTGGAGTAAGTGTATGTTTTTGAGTTTTAATTCTATCTAGTCGTACTTTAAGTAATTTAAAATTCATATATCCCCCTAATTTTTTGAATTTTCAGATAATTTACTATTTTAGACATCAGAATTATATTACTTAAAATTGAAAAAGTACTAGTGTATTAAAAATAATAAAATTATTGATTTATTTATATATTTTCATTAGCTGAATTGACTAAATCCACCCTTAATTTTATCATTCAACTGCTGACCTACATTGTCAGTCGGTTTTAGCAGACCGTTTCATACAGCGCATCAGGGTTTATTCTTCTGAGTATCTCTTATGCGTAAAACCTTCTCGTCCCCCTTTGCGGTAGAACGGGAGGGGGACGCGTCCGCGCGTGCTGGTTCTGTATGTCCAGTCTGCTAACCCCTTTTCGTTCTGCCACCATTATTTAGCAGTAAGTTGGTAGAGCTTCTTAATACATACAGGAGTAGTCGCCATGACTAAACTTTTTCTATCTTTATTGTTTTTCCTAAAACGATTTTCTATTCCTCTATTGCATTAACAGCATTCATAAATTTTTTGCTTATTTGACTAATCTAAACGCTGTCTAGCCTTGGAAAGCTTTGTCACATCTACACTTTAGTTCATTCAGCAAAATTTATTACACATCAAATAACACAATAAAAAATTAGGGGAAATGATGAAAACTCAAACTTCACTTGTACTCATCTCAATTGCATTAATGGCTTCAGGTTGTGCCAGTAAAACAGAACGTCAGTTTATTAGTGGTTGTAAAACAGGTGGCATTGATGGCAGTACCTGTTCATGTATTTACGACAAACTTGAAAATAATTATGGAGAAGATGGGCTTAAAGAAAACCTCTACACCTTGCAGCAAACTGAATCCTTCCAGAGAGATATGGTCAATATTTCCTATCAGTGCATGAAGGAGTAGCTATGAGAACACTTGCTGGCATCATCTGCGTGATTGCAGTGATTTGCTTTTTAGGGTTGCCATTTATTGGCTTCATGATCGTGATGGGACTATTTATCGCATTGGCAAAATATGCAATTGGGGGAAAGTAAATGAATTCAAATATTAAAGCATGGATAATCAGTGGCTACGTGTTGATTGGTTTTTTCTTCGCCATCTATCAGCACTTTTGGGGGCAATATAACTACAAGTCTTTTGCCTACAATATCGGACAAGGTTTGGTTTGGCCTGCGGTGATGTTTCCAACGGTAGGAAAAATCATTGGTGGAATTTTGATTCTATGTTTGGTCGGCTTTCTGACTATGCGTTCTAAGTGAGTGCCAAACTATGAAAAAAATACTTTCCACTGTGATGTTATCTAGTTTACTGATAGCATGTAATCAGAATAATCAGCCAACTCAGAAAAGTACAACGGCTCAAGCATCTAGTTCGTCCAATGTTACTGCTCAGAATGAACAATCCAAATATGCTCCCTATAGCAAGGAAGAGGTTGAAGCCAAGGTACAAGCCTTAACTCAGATTGTAGAAAATGATACCGAGTATTTGCCTGCTGCGGTCAAACAAGCTCAGTCATTTCTTGAGAGTTGGGATAAATATCCTGAAGCACTGAAATCTATGATGGAGTCTGATCTTGATCCAAATAACGCTGAATACAGCAATCATATTCCCATGGAAATGGAACAACCTTCATTATCCGTTCGTGCTCAAATTACTAGTCGTGAGTCTCAATCTGCTTTTAATGTACAAGGGGCAATTGAATATATTCTCGAAATTCAATCGACCAGCGATCAGCCTTTTGTTCTACAAGGCATGAAAATTAATCGTGGTCGTTGTGGTTATTACACAGCTGACTTTCATAGCAAGATGCCTGTACAAATGAGCTACAGTTCAACGGTATCGTACTTGTTGAAATGCCGTGGTGATCAAGTCCTTGAAGCTGAATTAATGACCGACCAAGGCAATGTGAGTTTGTCTTTTTGAGGTTAGTAAATATGGAATAGAGAACACGGTATTCGTAGTGTTCTCTATTAAAAATTCAATACTTATAAACCTCTTCGGTTTTTCGAATCGATCACACCTTTACCGAAACTACGCATGTTTGACTTATCTTTTCCTCTCGGATGCTGCTGCTCTTTTTCACAATTCACTAGATAAGGGGCAGCATAATTAAGAAAGTTAAAAACTTCATGCTCAACATCACGATGAATCATACCAATGCCTAATGTTCCCATCGCTTTATATGTATCCATATAGTCAGGATGGTTACAGTTAAAAATATAACCACAGCCATGTGTAATCTGCTCCCAACACTCACCTACCCACTGCCCCATTTCAAAACCACTTCGATGTACATTCCCATCGTACATAAGCAGAAGATGGCAGTGATAGCCTTTGCTAACACCATGCTCTAATGCCCATGCATAACCCTGCAAAGCATTAAAGCAAGTATCCTGATCTGCGATTCGACGAAGCAAAGTGTCTAATGCTTTGTTAAATGCCTGAATGTTGTATAAGGCTTGATATTCCTGAAGAATGGATAAATCCACACGTACAACTAATAGTCTTGCATAGTGATTGATCAATGAGGATGTATAGTCGAATAGGCTTTGCTGATTCTTTAATTCACGTTGTTGAAAATCGATCAGTTGCTGTTTTACACAGCCTGATAATGACTGGATGTAAGTCAATATATGCCATACCGTCATCTCATCAAAACAGTCTATACAATCGTAGTCTGCCTGTGGCATTAGACTGAGTGTGTGATCAACGATGTTCACCACCTCAATGAATATCTGCACTGTATTGCAATAGAAAAAATTAGCGTTATAGATTGGCTTAAATGAATGAACTAATTTTTGTAGGTCTATCATAAAGTTTTGATGATATAGATCATAACTACCTAAGCAAACTTCTTGAATGAAATGGTCTACTGCTGCCAATACTTCTGCTTCATGATAAAGCAGATCATATGGATTATTCTGGGACATTTAGGTTCTCACTGAAACATAAGGTTCATATGTAAGTGAGGAATATATTTTTTTACTGATCTTGATTCTAAAGCAGGATGTTGTGGTCATCCTGCTCTACTGAATATGCTCATAGACTTTGGAACATACTATAGGGTTAGTTCTGCATGTTTTTAGTGACATGATATGGATACGTTATCTATAGCCCATTTGAGTATGGGCTATACTGAACTAAGCAACTCATTGTACTTACTCAACTAGATAAGATATTGTTTATATTATTAATATATTACTTATAGATAATTATATAAGATACCTGTTAAGTACCTTAAGCTATTGCCTCGGTAAGATCATTGAACCATATGATGCTAACCATCGATATATCCAAAGATATATCGAAATTTGCTTAGGCTAAAGTTACGCCAATATAGTTAAATATTAACTAAGCAATCTACCCCCCTACATTCCACAGGAAGCAAACCAAAATCTTGTAATTGCTGTAAACTTGGTGAGTCAAAAGAACTGAAATTTGAATCATGATTTTTGTGTTTTCGACACTCAGAGAAATCATCATCTGCTTCATCCAATAAGCAAAACTCATTTGCTCGTAGGGTTGGATCAATCATAAAAATGCAGCTATATGTTTGTTGATGATATGAACGAGGCATAATACTGAAAGGCTTCAACTGCTTAATATTACTTTGCTTAGCAAGGAACGGATAAAGCTTATTGTTTGCAATCAATGTCAGTAAAAAACTAATTAAGAAGGTAACACTTTGAATTTCTTGTTCGAAGAATCTACTCAAATCGCGATCATTTATCTGAAGCAAAGAACTTAGCTTAAGGTTTTTTTCAAGCCTCTTGAGATCATTTACTTCTACAACATCAAAATTTAGTAATAATTGCTTCAATCTAGCTGAGGAGGAATATAACTCTAAACTCCACTGTTCCAAATAACACTGAAATAATGCGCAAGCCATCGAAGCGTTAACAAAATTATTCGACTTGGTGTTCAACTCATTATAGCTAATTAGTTCTTTCAACCACGACTGAGCTAAAGGGTATTTTTTTAATTCAAAGTAACCACTCAATAAATTAAGCACAAGCTCCTTTTCTAAATCATCCTGAGCCATTTTGGATGAATTTTCAAAAATGAATACCGTTCGCTGGCATAAGCGATCACTCAATATTCTTGGTTCATGTTGTATCAAACTGATATATGTTGAATGTGGATCTTGTCTAAAATTTAAACAATAGTCCAATTCTCTATTAAAGGTTTTAAACAACTGAAATAAACGACCTACCCGTTGTACTTCAAAAAGCTGAGTGGGTTTACTTTTCTCAATATAAAATCGACCATATCGAGCTTTATCCCCCCAAAGCTCATGCGATAAGTTGAGTGCGTAAAATGGATTCATTCGACTGATAATCTTGCTTGATTGAGTACCATCGACTCGTGTACGTATTAGTCCCTGTTGCTTTAATTTTTTGATACACCGAAAGATCGCATCTTTAGACAGTCCTGTTTTATGCTTTAATTTATGAATTCCGCATTTATTGGTAATTCCAAATTGATTACTATGTCTAACCAATACCATTAATACCAATGCCGTTTTGAAATCTATTTTTCCAAATAATATCGGTTTAGTATGTTGTAAGTGATGTACATAAAAGTCATTTAATTTGGTATCGACAAGGTGAAAAAAAAGAGCCTTCAGCGGAAGTTCATGATTCATCATCTTAGAGAACCATCGCTCTTTCTCAAAATCACCTATCGTTTTTACACTCCCCCAAAGACCAAACATTTCAATATCTATTCTTACAAATTCTTTGCAAGATTTTTCATCAATTCCTCTAACAATTATTTGATGCTCTTGTAACTCATTCAGCGTTGTCTGCAATTTCTTATCATGAAATACAAACTCCTTTGCACTCATTGCAGATGTTAAACAAAATTCTTGCCCTCCATACATTTGAATTATTTGGAGTAACAACCATCGTGCTGTTGGGCTCAAAGTAATAGGAGAAAATTCATGAGCAAGTAAAAAAAGTAAAAATCTATCTTCCATGAATCTATCGAACACTACCCACTTGTAATTTCACAAATATGGATGATAAACCTCAAATACGCAACCATTAAAATTTAGTAAATATTAATTTAACATTATAGTTAACATCAACTTACTAATAAGTTAATATTATTCCTTCTATTAATTTCATATGAATGCTCATCATGACAAGACCATACGAACATTTTGAAAATTGGATAAAGAAAGACAGTAAAGCTAAGGAAGATTTCATCCAAAAAAATAAAGATGCATGGAGCAAATTAGCCCCAAAACAATTTACAGTGTCTATATCCCAACCCCAAATCTTATTCGGTTATGATCAAGAACAAGCCATACTTTCAACAAAAGAATTTGTCGCCGCATCTAAAGATTTCTATGAAACCATTCGTAAAAAATTTAGGGAGCACAAGCACCAAACCTCTAAACAGCACAAAAGCCGTATTCAGGCAAGAATAAGTAAAAGCTCAACATCCAAGCTTGAACAAATCAAAAAAAAGCTTTAACATAGCAGTGCTTCAGGGACACTTGAACATGTCATTAATAGTTTTGATGAAGACAAATTAAAGCAACAAATTCAAATTAATAAATTACAGGAACAAATTCAAAAACTGCGAGATTTTGAAGCGTATCTAAATAGTAAGCACAAATTAGAGCTTGAGACAGCACATGCACTCAATGAGAAAATTCAGGATTACTTATTCAGCCAATGGGTTTCAACCCAGCAAAAATTAGAAGTCCTAGAAAACCAATTTCCGAATGAAGATGACCTTGACCAAATTTATGCTTCTCAAAGTGACGAAGAAAAGGAGAACTTTCGTAGGATAATAAAATCAAATTTACAATCTGATTTTAATAACAACCTTCTCCGCATAAAAGCGACACTGGAACTCAAATCAGAAACCACAAATCCCCTTCATACAACTCTTTCGCCTATTTCCGAAAACGATTACCCACTTATTTATCCACGACCTTCAGGATTTACTAAACAAGGGGAAATTATTCATGATGGCATAGAGGAAAAAACTGATAACAAACAGAAAGCTGTGCCAAAGTACCTTACAAACCCAATAAAACCATTCACCAACAAATAAGCTTAAATTGAATTCAATATTTCCTTCAATATTTCAGGTTGTCCCCTCAACCAATGGATGATCGTTTCATCTAAATAAGCAGTGTTGTTATATGGCATTTTATAATTCGAATCCTTCAGCTTAAGTGAAGGATTTTTAGAATGAAGAATACTTTCTAGTTTTTTAATTTCAACTTGGATTTTATTGATTTTTTTAGCTTTTACAGTAGATGATGCTTTTTTACGTTTTATTAAATTATCTGACCGTGATTCAAACATAGGGACATCATCTTGTTCAAGTTTTTGAAGCTCATCTTGCATGCGAGTAATTTTAGACTTGATCCAAATGACATCATCTTTTTCAAATTCTTTGATCAATATAGGAATAATTGATGTAACCGCCTGAGTTGGATTATCCCATTTACGACCACGTTGAACTACCTGCTCACGTAAGACTCTGCATATTATTTCTCGTCTTGGGTACAAGCTTTTTGTATGTTTTTCTATTGCTGCTTTTGTTGTTTTAGCTTGCCTTTCAAGAGCCGTATTGTAAATTAAATATATCCTCCCTCCCAATACATCAACATACGTCATTAAAATATTTGAGTAACGTTTTTTTTGGAGCTTCTTTTTCAACTGCTCCATATCTTCTCTTAAGCTATTGATCTGTACTAGAAGTTCAAAAACTTGGTCTGGCTTGAAAGGAATCAATTTAATATCATCACTCCCCTCTATCAGACTTAATGCTTGCTCACTGAGTCGAAAATCATTTTCTTTCATACGGAGCATGATTTTGTCTGTCATTGCTGCATATAATGGATTTCCCAATTCTGCCTCTAAATCACACTGATAGTAGTAACAGAAATTCTCAAGAATGTTCTGTTCGAGCAACGCTAGATCTGAAATTATTTTCGAATCCATAATTATTTAATCCCTTATATTACAAAATATTATAACAGGATAATGCTAATATTTTTTTATACATGAGTACTGCTCTACTTTCTGATACTCAGTAAATTTACAGTGAGCACATCAGCCCAAATGACAGGAATCAATTCATGAATAGTGCTCTTCAACTTTCCACATCCGACTACTTATTTATGCGCTATCGTAGCACGACAGTAAAACTAGATGATGTAGTCAAAGATTACTACCCTCATCTCAGTAAAGTAAAAATGTTAGAAAAAGCAAGAAATCAGGATTTTCCATTTTCTTGCTTCCGACTAGATAAGAGCCAAAAAGCTCCATACTTTGTGCATGTCAAAGATCTAGCTCATGTCCTAGATCAACAGTATAAATATGCCGCTCAAGATCATGTTACTCTTCACCAATGAGGGGTAACACTTCCTCCAACTCCATTGTTTTCTTTCTTTTTCTTACAGAAACATACCTTTCCAAACTACTCCAAGAATCATGCAAACTAATTTCTTCTATTTTCGGAATGGTTAATCCCTGTTCCGCAAGACGAGTACAGCCCTCATGCCTCAAATCATGAAATCGCAGATCCTCAATACCCAATAACTTACATGCGTTCCTAAATTCACTACCAATCGTTTTAGGACTAAGTGGAATAAATAAATCTTTATCATATCCTCGACTCAACATACGCTTTCTCGTACTCTTCACTTGTAAAAGTTCAATCATTTTTCGGCAAGGCTCTAAGACTTTAAATTCTTTATGATTTCCCTTGGAACCATTCGGATTTTTTAAATCCCGTACTTTCCACACTTCATTATCCACATCGTAGTCAGCCAATAACATTTCAGTAATTTCTGACTCACGACGACATGAAAATATTGCAAACCACATAATTAAATGCATGGGATAACTGTAAACAGGTTTTTGCCATTTTCGATAAAAGTATTCTGTCAGTTTTTTTAACTCTACTGTTGTAGGCAAACGATCACGCTTACTACTCGAAGATATTTGTCGAGTCTTGCGTAATTGTGTCGTTGCTTTATCAAATCCTGCCAAATCAACATTTACACCCCACATGGCTGAGGCATGAGACAACACACCACGAATGTGTAATAACTCATGTTGTAACGTACTTGGCGCTATCGGCTTTAAATCCAATTTAGTATAACCAGCCTTACGCAAAGCGACATGTTCTGAAATATCGGCTGGCTTAATTTTTGTGATAATATATTGAGCTATTGGAAATTTCTGAATTAGGCGAAGACAATAGGTTTTAGTACGACCATATTCATTGCCAACTTCATCAAGATATTTATCTATGGCATTGGCTAAAGTGATATTCGTCACATCCGATCTGCCTAACAAAATATCTGGATTTTCTTCGATTTCCTCTTCACGCATTGCAAGCCATTTTTGAGCTAGTCGCATAGAACTAAACGTCTTACTTTCCTTGAAATTTGCAAACCCTTTACGGCTTATTCTAATTTCAGCTCGAAAGCGTATGGTTCCATCGGCTAATTTACGCTGTGAAATTGTTCCCATGATTTACGCCTTATTGTTGATTTAAGGTTATAATGGCGTAATTTGGCGTAAATATCAAAAATAATAGTGCGAAATAAGGCGTAAAAAATCGAAATAAACCAAAATCAGCAACACTGTAAAGGTATGTTTTTTAATATGATTACTGAAAAAACCATTGATAACACTAAAGAACCTCGCATCAGTGTTGCTCCGATGATGGATTGGACAACTCGTGACTATCGTTTTTTTGCACGTTTGTTTAATCCAAACATCATTCTGTATACAGAAATGGTCACCACAGGTGCCATTATCTATGGTGGGGCAAATCGTCATTTGGACTATAACCATGAAGAACATCCAATTGTTCTACAACTCGGTGGCTCAAACCCAAAAGAACTTGCCACCTGTAGCAAAATGGCGCAAGACTGGGGCTATGATGAAATCAATTTAAATGTGGGCTGTCCAAGCGACCGCGTGCAAAATAACAAAATTGGCGCCTGCCTGATGGCTGAACCAGATTTAGTCGCTGAGTGTATCGCTGAAATGCGTAATGCAGTTGATATACCCGTCACGGTAAAACATCGAATCGGGATTGATGACATGCAATCTTATGAAGAAATGCTAAATTTTGTCGATACTGTAGCAAAAACTGGATGCAATAACTTTATTGTGCATGCACGTATTGCATTACTTCAAGGCTTATCACCAAAAGAAAATCGGGACATTCCCCCACTCCGTTATGAAGATGTATATCGCTTAAAACAAGATCGTCCCGAGTTGCTGATCGAAATCAATGGTGGGGTTAAAACCTTTGCTGAAACTCAAGAACATTTAAAACATGTCGATGGGGTCATGATTGGTCGTGAGGCTTATCATAATCCATACCTATTAGCAGAGTTGGGACAGCTTTGGGATTTAGATTTGCCTGATCGCTTTGAAATTATGGATCAAATGTTGCCTTATATTGCCAAACGGATGCAAGAAGGTGCACCGTTGTCAATTATTACCCGTCACATTCTCGGGTTATTTCAAAACCTGCCAGGTGCTCGTAAATGGCGTCAAGCTTTAAGTGGTGGCAATGCCAAAACATTTGCTGATGTTGAACATGCTATTGTCAATATTAAAGAAGCAATGAAACGGACTGAAGACTATATTCGAGAGCAATCCGTATAATTCAACTGATCGCAATCATCAAAAATTAAGTCTATATTAAACGATGTGCTGTCAAGTACATCGTTTATCAATGCTCACTGTTGAAAGCATTTGACTAATTCTTTGGCGCATTTCACCACTGCATCATCAGCATGACTGTTCCATGCCATAAAAACATCAGAGGAAGCCTGTTCAATATCCAAAGCAATCAACCTGACTTGCTCAGGCACTATATTTTTGAATTCAGCAGGAACGATACAAATCCCTATATTTGCAGCAACCAATTGCAATTGCGAAACTTTTCGAGATTGAACTCGGGCTTTTTTAGGTGCAAAACCAGCACTTAAACAAATATTAGACACCAAATAGCTCAGCCCACCACGTTCTGCATGAGGTGTTGACACAAAGTCTTCATCTTCTAATTGTTGAATTTTGACTGTAGTTGCTTTTGCTAAATGATGATCTTGATGAACAGCAACATATAGAGGTTCATCATATAATTGAACAGCGCTTAATCCATCCATACTATTTAGAATCGGTGGGCGAAAAAACCCAATATCAATATTGCCTTTCAATAATTCAAGGACCTGATCCTCAGAAGATAAATTATTGATTTCAAAATTAATACTTTGTTGTTTAGCGACTTGATCAAATAACTGAACTTTTTCTAAACTCATGCTGATGGTGCTTGAGTGTGCGACTTTAATTAAACGATGTAGACCACTTGAGATTTCTCTTGCATTTTCAATAATATGATTGAGGTTTAACAAATTGTTTTTCACTTGCAGATAGAAAAACTGCCCAGCTTTGGTCAATTTTATTTTCTTGTCACTGCGATCAAAAATTTCAAATCCAATTTCCTCTTCTAATAGTTTGATCTGCCGACTTAATGCTGACTGAGCGATAAATAATTTTTCAGCTGCCGCAATAAAACCGCCTTCTTCAACGATTCTAATCAAATAATTAAATTGCTTGAGTGTGGTCATATTCATCTCAAAATTAGATCAATCATGCTTTTTTCTATATTAGATTAGATTTTAAAACTTCACTAGACTGAATTTAAGTAAAGTATCTAGGCAGAAAAACGATGAGTATTTCTAAGCAAATCCTGATTTTTATCAGTATCGTTGGCATTTTTCTTTTATTGAGTTGCTTTGATCGTTTTATCTCTGCACAAACAGGGCAAGCAGTCGAACCATCAGCGTTTATTTATTTACAAGACTAAACTGACCATCGTTATTAAAGTAGCAACTCAAGTGCTTATCGTTTGTGAATACTGATAAATCCTTATTCAAATTCAACCATCGATGAGTAGACCATCCATCAGAACAGACATGATTTGATTTACAAACAACTTTGATATGTATTCATATCAATATGTACTGGGCATGTTATCCTATAAACGTGTACAGGATTTCACTAAAGAATACTTTTCTATATCAGTCAAACATTCTGTTTTATTATTTTTTAGATCATATTGATAGGCAATATACTTGCCAGCAAGATGTTCACTCACAAAATGATTATTTTTAAAATAGGCTTTAATCATACATGTGTGTAAATCATTCATTGCATACACTTTTATATGCTCAACATATTGTGTTTGCTGCACAATATTTAAATTCCAATTGAGTAGTTGATTCATTCTCTTTAATTCATCTTGCTTGATCACATGTTGTATATTGTTAAAATTACATGTTTTTACCACAGCATTCGGCTGCTGCTTGACTGACCAAATCAGCACTAGCCTGATATCATCCATTGCTTTACGCGCTTCATTCAACTGGCTGGCTGTTTGAAAGTGGAGAACCGTTGCATAACAACCGTACCCTATACCCACGATCACCAAGATGAACAGTATGATCTGACCAAGATTAAATTGTAAATGATTTACCCATCTAAACATGGTTATTCAACATCCATATTTTATAGATTAAACCTGAAACCGCTGTCATCAGTATTTCAGCGCATAAATATTTAATTTATCGACCAAATTTATTCAGACTACGCCAATACTTATCTTTAAAAATACTCACATCGATGTCGAAGTCTTTGTGATACTTTTCAATAAGTTGATCAATCACTTTGGACGGTTTTCTAAAATCCTTACAAGCGAAATACATGCTTCTTAAATTATTCCCAGTTTCACGACCAATATTTAAATAACCATCAACGTCTTTTAGCTCAGCCAATAGTGCTTGTTCTATATTTTCAAGTTGTTCATATTCTTTTGAAGGGGGCATACCACTCGAGTTTTGACCATCGTAGCTAATTTCAATAATCATCATCCATGGATGTGACGCTTTTTGATCCCAATCCAGCAAAGTACTGTTTAGAATTGCAATGAGTGGCAAACCCTCATTCGTTTCTCCTTGCAGGCTAATATATTCATCTTCATCTGTGTTGGAGCGTGTGACTTTATCTAAACGCGAGATTTCACTGTTTTTTAAAATTAAAATATTTTTTAAATTGCCGATAGGCATCAATTCTTTTTCAGCATCTTGTTTCGACTGGACAGACACCTGATCCAGTTTGGTGATTGCATCGTATTCACCCAAATAATTATCTAAGAAAATATAAACTGCTTGTAAAAATTCACCTTTTTGCTCTTCATTATATTGATCATGCGCAACGACTAAATCAATTTCATCTGGATATTCTGCATGATCTCTTAAATAAAAAGATAAGGTGTCTTGACTAAATTCATGTCCATGCATCGCGATACTGGTTTGATGAATGTCACTTGCGGGTTTCAATGCGGTAAATTTCCAGCCCGCAATTTCTGGTGCAGCAGCCACCAGTTCCTCAACAAATATAATATTAGCAATCACTCCATCTGGCGTCAGTATCAACTCAGCAGTTTCTGGATCAGACATTCCGGTAAGAAAAAAAATCCCAGCATGTACTTTGGCTAATTCAGGCGATAATCGATCAAAAAAATCTTGTTCAATCGTGTCTCGATTCATCTCATCGACAATTCGATGAAAATGCTGTTGATGTTGCTGAAACCATTGCCAAAATTCAGCATAACGGTTTTGATTACTTTGTATCGCTTGTTGTTTATTGCCAAATAGTTTCTTAAAAAAGTTCATTTTGATTATTCTCTATTATTGCTTATGAATCAGGTTAATTTAACTCAATTCATCTCGTTTTTAAATGTGCTCAAGCAATAATGAAGCAAAATTAACAATTAACCTGAGTTCGATGCAATCAAATCTTCAAACAATTGAAAAATCATAAATATCTGCGGAGTCTTGCTGAGTTTTCATGCAATTTTAGGATGAGGAGCGGAGCTCCGCAAGCGCAACTATCAATAGCATTTCATTTCTCTTGATCAATAAAATGAAAGCAATCAATAGATTGTTTGATGATCTAAAGCTTGCACTTCCATGCTTTACTTCTAAAGTTTAAATTCTTTTGCGTAGGCAATGCCTAACTTTTCAGAGATGAAAAGTGACAAAAATCTTTCGTTGGGTGAGAGGTACGTCCTGAACCTCCACCCAACGGCGACATCCATGTCGCCTCTCGATAGCAAGACCATCTATGATTCAAAAGGGTGAAATAAATGAATCATCGAAATCACTCGTATGAATAATCAGCCAGTTTAACGATATAATCTTTCATCAAGAATTTTTATCAAACTCACGTAATTACTTTTTTGGTCGAATACGATCCAATTTTTTTAATACTTCTGCAACAGCAACCATCGCAAAACTAGAAGTTACCACTACAGCCGAGCCATAACCACCACAGCGCAAACCTGCACTTGCACATACATCTGCACTGGAAAATGGATTATCTATCGAATAAACACATGTAATACCGAACTTTTCTTTTGGCTTTTTACAAATACCTTTGGCACGTAACTGACTACGTAATTTTGCAAGCATAGGATCTTGTTCTGTTTTAGATAAGTCAGCAACACGGATTTTTAAAGGGTCTAACTTACCACCTGCCCCACCTGAAACAATCAGGGGAATTTTATTAAAACGACAATGCAACATCAGCGCAAATTTTGCTTTTACATCATCGATGCAGTCTAAAATAATATCGGGTCTATTTTCTAAAATTTCTTTGACATTTTCAGGGCTGAGATAATCATCTATCAAATTGATCTTGATTCGTGGATTGATCGAACGGCAACGTTCAGCCATGACTTCAATCTTTTCCATCCCTAAAGTTGAACTCATCGCGGGCAATTGGCGGTTGATATTTGAAGCAGCGACTGAATCCATATCGACCAGTGTTAGCTCTCCAACACCCGTTCTGGCTAAGGTTTCCACAGCCCATGAACCAACTCCACCTATGCCAATCACCATCACATGACTTTTTTCATAATGACTAAACGCATCGTCTCCATAAATCTTGGCAACACCAGCAAAACGGCGTTCATATTCATCATCAGTAGAATGGTCAGTCATGTTCAGCATCAACTCA
Source organism: Acinetobacter bereziniae LMG 1003 = CIP 70.12 (assembly GCF_000368925.1). Lineage (GTDB taxonomy): Bacteria > Pseudomonadota > Gammaproteobacteria > Pseudomonadales > Moraxellaceae > Acinetobacter > Acinetobacter bereziniae. The sequence continues at coordinate 1,570,440 of NZ_KB849755.1, forward strand.
AAAATACCGCATTATTTTACTCATTTCTCGACAATGTGTCTTGCCTAGATGCAATAAAAAAAGCCCTGTACCGTATACAGGGCTTGGAGAACTGAAAAATTATGTAGAAGCGTTCAACTAGGAAGCAATTAAGTTTCGTAATACATAATGCAAGATACCACCTGCTTTAAAGTATTCCACTTCATTCAAGGTATCAATACGGCATAACACTTTGAAACGATCTTGTGAACCATCTGCACGTTTAACTTCCACGTCTAAGGTTTGATGCGGTTGTATATCATCCGATAAGCCATAAATCGACAGTTGCTCATGACCAGTTAAATTTAACGACTGACGGGTTTGCCCATCCACAAACTGTAAAGGAAGTACCCCCATACCGACTAAATTTGAACGATGAATCCGTTCAAAACTCTCGGTAATTACCGCTTTCACCCCCAAAAGGTTGGTTCCTTTGGCTGCCCAGTCTCGTGAAGAACCTGTACCATATTCCTTACCTGCAATAATCACCAAAGGTGTCGAATCCTGTTGATATTTCATTGCAGCATCATAGATCGCCAATTTTTCACCTGTTGGGATATACAGTGTGTTGCCGCCTTCCTCACCATTCAACATTTCATTTTTAATACGAATATTGGCGAATGTTCCCCGCATCATAACTTCATGATTACCACGACGTGAGCCATATGAATTGAAGTCTTTTTGATCCACACCTTGCGCTTCTAGGTAACGCCCCGCTGGGCTGTCTTTCTTGATATTCCCCGCAGGAGAAATATGGTCTGTAGTGACTGAGTCACCAAGAACGGCCAAGATATTGGCATTGAGAATATCTTTAATTGGTTTCGCGGGCTGATCAATGCCTTCAAAGAATGGAGGATGACGGATATAGGTCGATTGTTCATCCCATTCATAGGTTTCAGAGTCAGGAATCTGAATTGCTTGCCATTTTTCATCACCATCAAAAACTGCCGCATATTCTTTATGGAACATCTGCGTATTCACTTTTTGCAGCACCTCATCAATCTCGATTTGACTCGGCCAAATATCTTTGAGATATACTGGTTGACCTTGTTGATCGTGCCCTAATGCTGTGCTGGTAATATCACTGCGTATCGTGCCCAATAGCCCAAACGCCACAACCAATGGTGGAGAAGCCAACCAGTTGGTTTTCACCAATGGATGCACACGTCCTTCAAAGTTTCGGTTGCCTGAAAGCACGGATGCCACATTGAGGTCATAACATTGAATTGCATCTTCGATCGGCTGAGGCAATGGTCCTGAGTTACCAATACAGGTGGTACAACCATAACCCACAAGGTTATAGCCCAACTGGTCTAAATATGACAGCAATCCTGCCGCCTCTAAATAATCCGTCACGACTTTAGAGCCAGGTGCTAAAGAACTTTTAACCCACGGCTTACGTTGCAAGCCTTTCTCTATAGCCTTTTTGGCTAATAAGCCTGCTGCTAACATTACACTTGGGTTAGATGTATTGGTACATGACGTAATTGCAGAAATCACTACATCACCATCGGTCAATGGATAACGTTTACCATCAATAATACAATGCGGTTCTTCATTTTGTAATGCAGATTGTTTTGAGTCGATGGCTGTGCCAGCCCCACCCTCATTCACTAAGCGTTCTTTCTCAATTTTGGCAGGTTTAAGGTCCAATTCCATCAGTGCACTAAAGGTTTTTGGAATATCAGGTAATACGACACGATCCTGCGGACGTTTTGGTCCTGCAACACTGGCTTCAACTGTATTCATGTCCAATGCCAAAGTATCGGTGAATACAGGTTCATCTCCAGTATTACGCCACAATCCTTGTTCTTTACAGTAAGCTTCTACCAGTGCAATCCGATCATCTTGTCGACCTGTTAATCTTAAATAGCCAAGTGTGATTTCATCAATGGGGAAAAAACCACAAGTTGCTCCATATTCAGGTGCCATATTGGCAATGGTTGCTCGATCAGCAAGCGGTAGATCTGCAAGACCATCACCGTAAAATTCGACAAATTTACCAACCACGCCTTTTTTGCGTAGCATTTGAGTAATGGTTAATACCAAATCGGTTGCTGTGATTCCCTCTCTTAACTTGCCTGTTAATTTAAAACCAATCACTTCAGGAATCAGCATCGAAATCGGTTGCCCCAACATTGCTGCTTCAGCTTCGATGCCTCCAACACCCCAGCCCAATACCCCCAAACCATTGATCATGGTGGTATGTGAGTCAGTCCCGACCAAAGTGTCTGGAAAAGCATAGCTTTCACCATCACTGTCACCTAACCAAACAGCCTGCGCCAAATACTCTAGATTAACTTGATGGCAGATCCCGGTACCCGGTGGAACAACACTAAAATTATCAAAGGATGACTGCCCCCAACGTAAAAATTGATAACGCTCACCATTACGTTGCATTTCAATTTCAACATTCTCATCAAAGGCTTGGTCTGTTCCAAAATGATCCACCATTACCGAATGGTCAATCACCAAATCTACAGGAGATAAAGGATTAATTATATTTGGATCTTTATGCGCCGCCTGAACAGCAGCACGCATTGCAGCTAAATCGACAACAGCAGGAACACCAGTGAAATCCTGCATTAATACCCGTGCTGGTCGATACTGAATTTCTTGATCTGAGGTTTTCGCTTTCTGCCAATCTACAATTGCCTGAATATCACTTCGCTTTACGGTGAGATCATCTTCAAATCTCAGTAAATTTTCCAACAGTACTTTGAGTGATTTCGGTAGTTTTGAAATATCACCCAATTCAGATTGGGCTTGTTTCAAACTAAAAATTTTATATGTTGAATTCCCGACATTTAAGTTCTGTAGCGAATTCAAACTATTTATACGACCATACTTTGCCATTGAGTGAACCTCCAGCTTGGCGTTAATTTCTTATTGAGCTACTTGGAGTACTTCTTTCAATCTAAGACAAATATTTATTTTAGGTGTTGTGAATTGGTTATTTTTATTCAATTTATGCGATCAAATGCAACAACGATTGACCAATGATCTCTCCCCATCTACTCAAGCTATTTTGAGTGGATATAGACCGAGCCTTGGCAAATTTAACTTATGATCAAACCTTTTCCATCCTCAAGCATGTCAAAGTGTTGTTCCATAAAATATCTGCCAATGGCCCAAGCTCTATCGCTAAAGACTCAGCTAAGCCTGCCAAAACATAAGGTAAATTGACGGGTGTATTGCGGGTTCGATGCTCTGTAGATGTCTGACAACACAAAGGCGTCATATCTGGACAGTCTGTTTCTAAAACGAGGTGCTCAGCTCCTACTGCCTGTACCACAGCATGGAGCTTTTTGGCATTTGGCTGAGTAATTTGCCCTGTAACCCCAATTTTAAATCCTAATTTGATCAATGCCTTGGCCTCTTCTACTCCGCCACTGAAAGCATGAGCAATTCCGCCATTTTGAAACTGGTGTTGCTTCAACATCGTAAGTACATCCGCATGTGATTTACGAATATGTAAAAGAATCGGTAAATCAAATTGTTGAGCCAGTTCAATCTGTGCTGAAAAGAATGCTTTTTGCTTGTCCATAATTTCAGGCTGTTTATGCTGTTTGAGAAAGGTGTCTAAACCAATCTCTCCAACAGCAATACACTGTTCTGTTTGAAGAATCTGTTCGAGTGCATTGAGATGAGTTAAATCATGCTGTTCAATATAAAAAGGATGCAACCCGGGCGCAAGATGGCTACGGGGCGCATTCTTTAACAGGTTTAACGCATGCTGAGTTTGGATCAAATCTTGAAAACGAGACTGTAAAAAACCAATTAAAACCAGATGTTCAACCCCAGCCTGTTTTGCTTGGTACGCCAACGCCTCTCGATCCTGATCAAAATCAGGAACATCGAAATGGGTATGGGTATCAAACAGTCTCAAAGACATTATGATTTCGTTTTGTTGTCTGCCACTGGCGCAGAACTATTCGGTTGATCGACTTGCATTTCTGCAGGAAAATATTGCGGTTTTAATATACCTTTTAATTGATCATAAGGAATGGTTAAGCGTGGCAAGCCCACCACATATGGTCCAATATCATATTCACCATATTGCAAAATTAGACCTTGTTTACCTAAATAGAAATTATCAGATAATTGAAATTTCCACGCTTGTTCATACTCATTCACATTATCAGCAAGTTTTGAATCGATAACCCAAACTTTAAACGCATCATGAGCGAGTTTTTCAAATTTTGCTTTTTGATTTGCTTCTATGATTTGATTCAAGTTGACTTGCTTTTTACTGACCAAATCAAAATTAAAATAAGTTTGTGCAGATGATCCATGCGCACCACCTAAGTAGCTACTGCTATTTAATACAACAGTGGCTAAAGGCTTGTCAGAATTTAATATTTTAGGGCTTAAACTAATTGTGATCTGACCACTTGCACCTAATGTCTTAAGTTCTTTATCCAATGCCAAGAATGAATTTGTATAAGGTTGAACACGATCCTGTAATTGTTGCGTTGGAGTCTTGTCTGTGTTGACTTCACTGGCTGAAGCTTGTGAACTGGCTTGCTGTTGATCCGCAACTTTTTTACTCAACTGTGCAATATCCAACATTTTATCCAGATTATCCAAAATCGCTTGATCAATCACTTTATCTACAAAGGGCTGGTTACTTTGCAATCGTTCTATTGAAAATTCAGGGCATGTATTTCCATCACACTCAGGTAAGTTTAATTTTAATTTGGCTCGATCGCCTTGCAATAACAGTGACGTATCTGGAACTTGAGACGCAGCAGTTTGATCGACAGCTGACTCTACTTTTTTAGAGTCTGGTTTTTGACACGCTGTTAATCCCAAGGTGATTAACAAAATTGAAAGTGCTAAGGTATTTTTTTGATTCAACATTTCACAAACCTATCCAACGATCCAAGCCAAGATTTTTCTATCTCTATAGAAGATAGCCTATTCTTCTCTGTCTCAATCCTCAATCAAAATTTGTATCAAAATTGAAGCCTTATTAACATCTTCTTCATCGTTAGTTTAAGGTGGCGATCAAGCCCTCAATCATTAATCGTTGTCAGAGCGATAGGACATATAAATCATATCTTGATGAGTTGTACTGACTAGATCCAATCTAAAACATGCGTTGAAATACTTCAGCTTTCAGGATTTTTTGGGTTTGTTCTTTGCTTAAATAAATATCTAACTGAGTGCCATCTTCTACAATCTCATTGGCGCGATAATGTAAGCCCACGCCTTCTCCATCAAAGAACCAATCTGCCTGCCCCCAATACAGCTTTTTCGGCGCATGTTTTTTCACATCCGTATTTTGCTTTTCTAACCATGCTGCATATTTTTCTTGCACCCAACGATTCAGCTGATTTTGTTGATCCGCTTGAATGACATCTAAAATACTTAAACTTTTTTTCAACTTTCGGTCTGCAACGAAAAAGTATTGACGTTCTTGAATACTAACATCCGCTTGTAGTGAATTGACTGCAACTTGCAGTAAAACATATTGATTACGTTGTGATGCCATTCGGGTCTGCATGTGTAATTCAAACGCTTTGTTTTTCGGAAACTCTTCTTGCCATGCATCTGATTTTTTGACAAAAGCATTGATCGCTTGCTGTAAAGTCATGTTCTGCTTTAAATCAATTTGCGCTTGAATCACAGTCGCCTGATTATTGCTAATCCATTGGTTTAACCAAGCATCTTGAGTTTTAATCGTTTGAATGTCGATTTCGATGCAATTCTTTTTCTCACAAAACGGTAAAGCATAATCTGCTTTGGTTTCTTGAATATTTAAATAAGGTAAAACTTCAGCGGCTTCTTGTTTAGGTTGTAATACTGAACCGTCTTTATCTTGATCTTTTTTTGAATCACATGCCATCAAAATCAAGGTACTTAAACAAAACATCGTGATTATTTTTTTTGAATATTGCACCACATAAATCCCTTTGGACAAAAAGCATTGTATTTTGATACAAAAACAGCTTCACTAGGAAGCTGTTTTTACATTTTGCAATAAGTTAGCTGAACTTAATGTTCACGCGTTGCACGGAACTGAATGTCAGGATAACGCTCTTGCATCAGCTGTAAATTCACACGACTAGGTGCAAGATAAGTTAAGTGACCACCACCATCAACTGAAAGCTGGTCATGTGCTTTTTTCTTAAATTCATTGAATTTCTTTTCATCATCACATGAAACCCAACGCACGGTATTGATATTCACAGGTTCATAAATACAATCCACTTTGTATTCTTCTTTCAGTCGATATGCAACCACATCAAACTGAAGCACCCCCACAGCACCTACAATCAAATCATTATTGATTTGGGGCATAAACACTTGTGTTGCGCCTTCTTCAGAAAGTTCTTTCAAACCTTTTTGAAGCTGTTTAGATTTTAATGGATCTTTTAAACGTACACGGCGGAACATTTCTGGTGCAAAGTGCGGAATACCCGTGAAATGAAGGTTTTCGCCTGAGGTAAAGGTATCACCGATTTGAATCGTACCGTGGTTATGCAGACCAATGATATCACCTGGCCATGCCTCTTCAAGTTGCTCACGCTCACCGGCAAGAAAGGTTAAAGCATCACTGATTCGTACATCTTTGCCAATACGCACATGATTCATTTTCAAACCTTTCTCATATTTTCCTGAGCAGATTCGCATAAATGCAATTCGGTCACGATGCTTCGGATCCATATTGGCTTGAATTTTAAAAACAAAACCACTGAAACCTTCCTCTGTTGCTTCAACAGTACGTTCATGTGTTGGATGTGCTTTCGGTTCGGGTGCCCATTGAATAAATGCATCAAGCACATGATCAACGGCAAAGTTTCCTAAAGCTGTACCAAATAATACAGGGGTTTGTCGTCCTGCCAAAAACTCTGCTGGATCAAGCGGATCATTCGCCATTTTGACCAACTCTAGAGATTCTTCAAAAGATGCAAATGCCAAGTCACCCACTTTGTCACGAATATCTGGATAGTCATAGCCATCACGAATTTCAATATCTGTAATGGTTGAACCAAAGCCAGCTTTATAAAGATAAAGCTTATCTTCGAGAATATTGTAGACACCCGCAAAATCACGCCCCATACCCAAAGGCCAAGTGATTGGCACACAACGGATTTTGAGAACATTTTCAATTTCATCAAGTAGTTCTAAAGGTTCACGAATTTCACGGTCCATTTTGTTGACGAATGAAATAATCGGTGTGTCGCGCATACGACACACTTCCATTAATTTAATGGTACGTTCTTCGACACCTTTTGCACCATCAATCACCATCAATGCAGAGTCAACCGCAGTTAAAGTACGGTATGTATCTTCCGAGAAGTCTTCATGCCCTGGGGTATCCAGCAAGTTAATGACATGCTTTTTATAAGGAAACTGCATCACAGACGTGGTAATCGAAATCCCACGTTCTTTTTCCATTTCCATCCAGTCCGATGTCGCAGCACGGTCTGATTTACGGCTTTTTACCATTCCAGCAACCTGAATTGCTTTACCCCATAACAACAGTTTTTCTGTCATTGTGGTTTTACCAGCATCGGGGTGGGAAATAATAGCAAAAGTCCTACGAGCCTTTACTTCTCTAGCTAATTCATCTTTAAACATAAGAAAAATCTACAATATGTACACAGTTATGTACACATTTCTAAATATGTACTAAAACTGAAAAAGTGGGAATTCAAAATTGGCATAATTGTAGCAGATTTAGAGTTGTATAGGCATAGGTGGAAATCCAGTGGCTTTTTTTTGGGGGGAGAAAACACCTAGTTTTATAAACTCAATTTATCTCTTTGCTTCGGACTTTTCGGCTTATCGGGAATTGATGTTTGCTGGATTAACAGGACACTCTTACTTAGGAGATTCTAGGCAGGCAACTTGTAAAAGTCCTCTGCCATTTGATTTGGTGCATTATTGTAGCAATCGCCTTTTATACTCATCGAAGCCTGAAATCCATATTTTTCAATCATATTGCGATATTCATGGCTACAATATTGGCTTCCTCTGTCCGAGTGAACGATTAATTTTCGAGATGGTTTATGATTGCCAACAGCCATGCTGAGAGCATTGCAAATAAGTTGGGCTGTCATCCGTTCACTTAAGTTATAAGCAACTACCTGTTTAGTACAAAGGTCTTTTAAAGCTGCTCGATATAACTGTCCTTCGGCTGTCCAAATGTACGTTATGTCACTGACCTATGCTTGATTCGGGGTTTCCATTGAAAATTGTTGATCTAGCAAATTATCGTAGACAGAACGCTTGTGGTCACTATTCCTAGTTCATTTAAAACGCTTATGGCACTTACAATACAATTGATTTAACCTTTTGATACAACGGACTGCATACGCGCTAATTTGAATGCCTTGTGATTGTAAGTATCTCGTTAAGCGAATATGGCCATAACTTTCTTTAGTTTCTTAATGGGCGATTTTGACCAAGATAGTCTGCTGATATGTTTGAATCTTTCATTGGTGGTGTTTCAAAAAGTATGCTGACATTAAATGAAGCCATTATTGATGTAAAAAAAGGTTAAGTCGAAAGCTTTAAAATGGTTTTCAATCTTTTTTGAAAAATTACAACTCCTTCTAAAACCACGCCTAATTCGATGCCTTATTTTGCAATTATTACCTTCAATACCTACAGTAAAAAATTTACCAATACTTTGCTTGCAGTTTTTAAAAGCAGTTATGAAACTGTCCCAATGATCACTTGCAATTCGGGTGTAGTGAATACCTAATTGTTTAAGCTTTGTTTTCAATCGTTGAACTGTAGCTAAGTCTCTTTTACCCCAAACATAAGCAACAATCTCACCTGTTTCTCGATGGTAGGCGTAAATAAGCCATTGTTTATTATTTTTATTTCCCACAAAAGTCCAAAACTCATCAACTTCAAGAGACTCATAATGACTTTGTTTAGGCTGAATTTGGTAGGTCGATTCGGTTAAAGTACGTAAAACTTTACCGATACTGATTCGCTCAACTTCAGCGATATCTCGTATACCACTACCTCTGACCATCAACTGTAATATTTTTCGAGTAATGCCTGAATTACATCCTAGATAGCTCAGAGCATGGTCACCAATAAACTGACGTTTACAGTCTTTGCACTGATAGTTTTGTTTCCCATCTACTTTGATGCCATTTTTCTTTATACTGTCACTGAGGCAGGTTGGACATTTGATTTCTAGAGTTATTCGCATTTCTCTATTTTATCAAAATTCAACCTGCTTTGTTTCAGCATACTTTTTGAAACACCACCCTTTCATTGGCTTAAACCTTGTTTAAGCCAATCATAAAACCTTGATATTGAAAATTTTAGTAGTCTAGCCATCATCGTCGTTGGATATCTATTTTTTTATGCTCTTTCATATAAGCTTACCTCACTAATTTTCCTTGCCAAAGTACGCTACTGCTTTTTTTAGGGATTCTCTTTCCATTTCAGCAGTTTTGAGTTGTTGTTTTAGCTTTTTATTCTCTTCAAGCAGCGCAACGAGATAGGGTAAATATTGTTGTGTACCCGCTAATGTCCCTGCTTTGGATTTCTTGTGTCAATTGGAAAGAGTCTAGATGAAATTCCAAGTAGTCTTGCTGTTTCTGAAACAATGGGTACATCTTTATAAAATGCTTTAGCTAATGAACGGTACAGCATGGTTGATTCAGTACAATTTTCAAAGATAGTACGTGTACGGCCATCTTTACGGAAACGTTTACCATCAACTGTTTTAGCTTCAGAAGTCAAATTAATATCTGCTAAATAAACTAATAAGCCGCTTAAAATATAGTAATTACTTTCAACTAGTTATAACCCAAGTTTTGGCATAATGCAGTGACTGAAAGCTTCTTCCATACGTTAAAAGGTCACGTGGTACATGGGAGCGTTTTTTCGACTCGAAAAGAAGTGAATGCTGTCTGTTTGACTATATTTCGATTTATTATAATCGGGTCAGAAGACATTCTGCAAACGGCTGGTTAAGCCCAGAAGCGAAGCCTTTGAATAGAAATATTTCAAAAATTTAGAGGTATCAGTTGTCCACAATACTGTCTAGGATCAACGGTTCATATGTTATTATGTAGTGAGGTATACAATTATTAAGATAACGTTATGGAAATAGTAAATACAAAATTACTAGCTGGAGCTTTTATGGCCCTAACTTTAACTATGCTTAGCCCTGCCGTACTTGCAAATGATAACAATGATATACGAAAGACTGTTGTAGTTAAGTTTGCAAAAAAAGCTTACTCTGCAAATTATTACGGAAGGATAGATGGATACAAGTATGATTCCTACAAATTTTATGCTAAAAAAGGGCAAAAGTTAAAAGTGACGTTGACTGGAGGAAATGTTGAAACTTACTTATGGGGTAATCAATTAAAAGACTCCATCAATCTTGGAGAATATTCTCCAGAGCTTGATAATAATGGTATTTATATTTTACCTGCTTCAGGTGAGTATGAAATTAGAGTATTTCAACCTAGATCACAGGCAAGAAAAGATAAAAAACCTCAATACTGGATGAGTATTAACATTAAATAAGGACTTGCTAGATTCGTTTAAGTTTTATACAAGGGTTCAAAAACTATTGCCAGTTAAACTGGGGCGTGATTTTTACGTATATGTGTTTATGTTAGTAAAATGATATAGATTACTTGTTTAATACCCCGAGGAATAATTTAATCTTGCTGTGCGTTAGTCACGTTTCTTTCTTTCAAAAGTTGATTATATCTTTCAACGTAACCGTCATGATATTTAATCTCTTTTGATAAGAATTTACAGTGGAAGAACAGGCGAAACTTGTCTTAAATAATGGTAATTCGTTATCTTTAAAATAGAGAACGCCCGATGAAATTCATTGGGCGTTTAATTTAAATAAGTGTCAGCTTATTTTTTAACTAGATGTACTTGTCAATCACGACTCTTTTTCTAAATTGCCTTTAAAAATCAATCTTGCTATTTTTGACTTTTCACACCATTTTGTTCAATTTGTACTGCGGCTTGCCAGCTAGGTAGTTGGCTTAAACCTGCTACATAACGTTGGATATGGGGATAATTTTCACCTTGTCCCATATGATGAACTAAAGCATGTAATCCAAAGCCCATCATAAAGTCAGCACCGGTTAAACGGTCTGCGACTAGAAATTCTTTATCTTTTAAATATTCATTTAAATAGCTAAATACTTTATCGAACTCAACTTGAGTATAATTTTCTAGAAATACCAACTTCGTACCCTGCTTGGTTTCTATCGCATTAAACGTTTTTAACAAAAATGGCAGCATGGCAGAGCTTTCTGAGAAATGAATCCACTGTAGATAATCGACATAGGTAGGTTCATCCATATCTGGTGCTAAATGCGGCGCAAGTTGCTGAATTAATAACTCAACGATTGCTCCTGACTCTGCAATAACTTTGCCATCCCATTCCAATACTGGAGATTTCCCTAAAGGGTGAATGGTTTTTAAAGAGTCAGGGGCCAAATGCGTGCTTGAGTCACGATAATAGCGTTTCAGCTCATAGGGCTGCTTGATTTCTTCAAGTAACCACAAAATGCGAAAAGAACGTGATTGATCTAAATGATGTAGTGTAATCATGATAATTCCTAAATTTTTTAATTTTTAAATTTTTACAACGACTTTGCCAAAGTTTTCGCCTTTCAACATACTATTGAAAGCATTGATCGTGTTATCTAAACCTTGCACCATATGCTCTTTATATTTGATTTTTCCGTCTTTCAACCATTCAGACATTTGCTGATAGAATTCCGGATACTGACTGCCATAATCATCAAAAATAATAAAGCCTTGCATGCGAATACGCTTTTTTAAAAGGGTGGAAATAAAGCCCGGTAAACGGTCTGGGCCTTGTGCTTGCTCGGTAGCGTTATACTGGGAAACCACACCACACACCGGTACACGTGCCGCAGAGTTAAGCAATGGCCATACCGCATCAAACACTTTACCCCCTACATTCTCATAATAAATATCAATACCGTTGGGAACTGCTTGTTGTAATTGTTCTGCAAAATTTTCATCATGATGATTGATACAAGCATCGAAGCCGAGTTCTTCTACTGCATAACGACATTTTTCAGGCCCACCTGCGATGCCAACCACGCGACAACCTTTAATTTTGCCAATCTGTCCAACCGTAGCACCAACAGGTCCCGTTGCAGCGGCAACGACCAAAGTTTCACCAGCTTTAGGCTGACCAATGTCCAACAACCCCATATAAGCAGTAAATCCTGGCATTCCCAAAATACCCAATGCCCAAGATGGATGTTCAGGTTGCATACCTAAGCTTTGACATGCAGTCCCATTAGAAATTGCGTAGCCCTGCCAGCCATTTCCTGAAAGAACCCACTCGCCTTCTTTGAATTTTGGGTTTTTAGAGGCCACCACTTGACTGACTGTTCCACCGATCATCACTTCGCCAATTTCAACCGGTGCTGCATATGAAGGAGCGTCACTCATGCGACCACGCATATAAGGATCGAGTGACAAGTAAATGGTTTTTAACAATATCTCGCCTTGTTTAAGTTCATTGAGTTCAACTTGTTCAATACGAAAATCGCTGTGTTTTGGCTCACCCACTGGCCGTTTAGCTAAAACGATGCGTTGATTAATAACTGTTTTCACACATATAACTCCATGTTTTATTTAGAAGTATTTCTCTTCACAATCAAAAATTATGATTAAAATTTCTTTACATCCATTGTAGATGAGTTATAATAAAAAACAATACGACTGGTCTATTTTTTACAATAGAGTAAATAATTAATATGAAGCCTACTCCTATTAAAAAGTCTGAAGCGAAGCGCTTACACATTCTTAACACCAGTTCAGACCTGATTTTGCATAAAGGTTTTACTGGCGTAGGATTACAGGAAATTTTACAGAGCTGTGAAATCCCTAAAGGCTCGTTTTATCATTATTTCCAATCCAAGGAAGCTTTCGGATGTGAATTGGTACAGCATTATGTAGACAATTACCAAGTCCGTTTAAATGATGTATGGCGTAGTGATAAATCCCCTTATCAAAAGCTGATTGAGTATTTTAATTTATGGATAGAAGATCCTGAAACACAGTGTGGTTGGGCGGATAGCTGTTTAATTGTGAAACTTGCCGCAGAAGTTGCCGATCTATCCGAAGATATGCGCTCCATTATGTCCGCTGGCGTCGATGATGTAATCCAACGTATTGCTGGCTTAATTGATTTGGGAAAACAGGATCAGTCTATCCAAGCAGATACTGAGGCCTCGACCTTGGCACAAGTACTTTACCAAATGTGGTTAGGTGCAGCATTACTGAGTAAGTTGCAAAAAGATAAAACACCATTACATCAAGCTCTGAGTGCAACTAAATTTCTATTAAAAAGTGAAGATTCATAAAAATTAAATTAAATATCAACTACAAAATTAATAATTCATGATAGCAGTCCAATGATTACTTATTATTGTGTTGCTATTAGATCAATTAACAATCCATGAGTATAGCGCACAATGAATTCTCCTCCTAAAGCCCTCATGACTCGTATTTTAGTCGGATATTTAGGTTTATATCCCACACTATTACTGGTACTCACTTTATTAAAGCCAATTACTGAGCATCAAAGTTTCCCGATGATGGTGTTGATTGAAGTCATAGTATTAGTGCCAGTAACGCAACTGATTTCTTTCCCACTGGCAGGTTGGCTCATTACACAGCTAAAAAATTTTAAGAACTTGTTTTAAGAAGAAATTGTGCTGGCAACAGCAATCCTAAGTCGTTATTTTGCCAACCACAAAGGTTGGCAAAATAACTCATTAAGTCAATATTAATCTGCGTAAGCCGGATAATCAATATAGCCTTTTTCCGTCCCACCATACATAGTGCTTGCATCTACTGCATTCAATGGCCAGCCATTGGCGATTCGATCGGGTAAATCTGGATTCGCAATAAATGGGCGTCCAAATGCAATTAAATCGGCCAGACCTGCCTCTAAAATTCGAGTCCCTCTTTCTGCCGTATATCGACCTGCATAAATAATCCGACCACTGAAAGTGTCTCTGACATCTCTACGAAAATCATGAGGAAGTTCTGGTGCATTATCCCAATCAGCTTCTGCAATAGATAAATAGGCAATCCCAACTTCTTCAAGTATCTTTATTGCCTCAATATAAGTGACATGTGGATCATCTTCAACCAACCCCATGTAAACACGATCTTCCTCTGTACTTTCAAATAGCGGGGCAAAACGCACTCCTAAACGATCTGCACCAACCACCTCAGCAACTGCCTCTACTACTTCACGTAAAAAACGCAAACGATTGTTTAGTGATCCACCATATTCATCTTCACGATGGTTACTATGTGCAGAGATAAATTGGTTCACCAAATAACCATTTGCACAATGAATTTCAACTCCATCAAAACCAGCAGCCAAGGCATTACGCGCTGCTTGAGCATAGAGTTGCACTAATTCTTTAACTTCTGCATTGCTTAAAGCACGTGGCATTGAAGGATCAGCCAAGGCCCCCGCATTGGGCCCGGTCTCAATAAAGACTTTAACATTACTATCAGCCCTAATAGCCGAAGGCGCGACCGGTGATGCATGATCGGGTTGCAAAGATGTATGTGAAACACGCCCAACATGCCAAAGTTGTGCAAAAATAATGCCTCCTTTAGCATGCACTGCTTCCGTCACTTTACACCATCCAGCAATCTGTTCAGGGCTGTAAATACCGGGAGTCCAAGCATAGCCTTGACCACGTGGCTCGATTTGCGTACCTTCGGTGACCATAAATCCTGCCCCGGCACGCTGTTGATAATAGGTTGCCATCAGTTCATTTGGAATATTCCCTGGCTGAGTACTGCGCGACCGCGTTAATGGTGGCAATACAATACGGTTTTGCAAAACATAAGGGCCTAAGCTTAAGTTTTGAAAAAGTTTGCTGGCTTTCATTTTATTGTATCCAAGTCATCATGGCTTAATTGATCTAAATTAAAAAATAACCTTCCTTCCTGTATATAGAAAAATAAAGGAAGGAAAGCTATTCACTCAGGCCCTTCACCATTAAGTGAGGGTTATTTTGCTTATTGCGCCAGTTGCTCAGAGTCAGAAGTTTATTCGCTGCTAAACACCACAACAAACACTAGCTACTCTTTATTTCAACAATTGAAGTAATGCTGTAGCGGTTGCAGCAGAAGATGCTGGATTTTGTCCAGTAACCAGCAAGCCATCTACTTGAACATATACTTGCCAATCATCCACTTTAGAATAATGACCACCGTTTTCTTTAAGCATGTCTTCAACTAAAAATGGTACAATTTCAGTCAAACCTACAGCGGCCTCCTCAGTATTGGTGAAACCAGTCACTAATTTACCGCTAACTAAAGGCGCTCCATTACTCGCTTTCACATGACGAAGAACACCTGGGGCATGACACACTGCTGCAACAGGTTTGCCAGACTGAATCGCCTGTTCAATCAGAGAAATTGAAATCGGATCTTCTGCTAAATCCCACAATGGGCCATGTCCGCCTGGATAAAACACTGCATCATAATCAGTTACAGAGATTTCGCTAAGTTTATGCGTCTGTGCCAATGCTTGCATTGCAGTTGGATCAGCTTCAAAACGATGAGTGGTTTCAGTTTGTGCTTCTGCTAAATTACTTTTCGGATCTAGTGGTGGCTGCCCACCTTGAGGTGACGCCAGCGTAACTTCAGCACCAGAGTCAATAAAGGTGTAATACGGTGCAGCAAGTTCTTCTAGCCAGAAACCTGTTTTCTTACCAGTATTGCCAAGTTGATCATGTGAGGTTAAAACGATTAAAATTTTCATGTTATTTCTCCGATAATTTTCAGGATTGAGGAGCATTGTTGCATGATCACTTGCCGTGTGGCGTGAGCATGCCAGATACGCGCATTTAGCTTAGATGCTCGTCGCGAGAATTTGGCGACTGATCTCTAATGAAACAGTTTTATGTTCGCCTAGCTGTGTAAGATTGTGTGATTTAAGTTGCGTAATGATGATCTCAATATCTGTCTCCACCAGTCCATAATCGCTAAGACGAGTCGGCAATCCAAGTTGCTCAAAGAAGGCTCGAGTACGAGCAATAACAGTATCAATACGTTGTTCTTCATCACCTTCGACAATCTGCCAGACACGAGCTGCATACTGTAGTAATTTTTCTCGCTTCTCTTGACGACGCACTTGTAGATTGGCCGGAAACACAATGGCCAAGGTACGAGCATGATCAATACCATGTAAAGCCGTGAGCTCATGTCCAATCAAATGGGTTGACCAATCTTGTGGTACACCAGCTCCAATTAGCCCATTCAGTGCCATGCTAGCAGCCCACATCAAATTCGCACGCGTGTCATAATCTGCTGAATCGTCCAAGATTTTCGGTCCAATCTCAATCAGAGTTTGCAATAGACCTTCGGCAAAACGATCTTGTACTTGTGCATTGACAGGGTAAGTTAAGTACTGTTCCATGACATGAATAAATGCATCGACCACGCCATTTGCTAACTGGCGCGTCGGCAAGCTAAAAGTTTTATTCGGATCGAGTACGGAAAATTGCGGAAAAACATGGGGACTGCTAAATGACAATTTGGCTTGGGTCGATTTTCTGGTGACTACCCCACCGCTATTCATTTCTGAACCAGTTGCCGGAAGGGTGAGTACACTCGCAAAAGGCAAAGCTTGAGTAATTTTAGTACCATGGGTTTCTAAAATCTCCCATGTATCCCCTGTATAATTGACTGCTGCTGCAATAAATTTAGTACCATCAATTACCGATCCACCACCGACAGCCATCAAGAAATCAATCTTTTGTTCACGAATCAGCTCTACGGCTTTCATGAGGGTTTCATAACTCGGATTCGGCTCAATTCCGCCAAATTCATGAATTTCTCTTGCACCTAATGCTTCACGCACTTCAGCTAAAGTACCATTCTTACGTGCACTTTCACCACCAAACAACATTAACACTTTTGCTTCTGTAGGCACATAGTCATTGATTTTAGCTATTGTATCGCCACCAAAAATAATACGGGTCGGATTATAAAAGTTAAAATTCAGCATATTTTTATCCTAGGATAATCAGTTAATTGATTTGAAAAACCACCGTTATTCATCAAATAAACTTTAAAAAATTGGGCAACACTGCGGCTTTTGACTACACCATGTGCTAACTATACATAAAAATAGACCAGTCGTCTATTTTTATAAATATTATTTCAGCTTGCCGACTTTAGTTATGGTTAAACAAATTCAGGCTTGTTCTATACCACTTTTATTATTGATGTATTTTCACGAGCGATTGTTGGATGGAAGGTATCAACACGTATGACTACTGACATGGTCGTGAACGCATTAGCTAAAACAGTGAATGACTCATACAAAATAGCGATGATTAAATATTTTAAAAGCAGATTGGCACGGTTTAGCAGATGTACAAATGCGACAGTAAATTAGATAGATTGGTTCAATATAAAGCGTGTAAATAGTTGCATTCGTTTATTTACCCTGTTTTGGATATTGACCCTTGTAAATGATGAGATTAAGCCATTAAATAAAGTAGCCCAACTTGAATAGAAAGCCTCTGACAAACATCATAGGGTTGAAGTGCTGCCTTACATTCAAAATTTCAGACAGCACCCTCATACATTTAAGCATAGGTTTAAGCTGGTAGTTTACTCGCCAAAACATCTACTTTTTCAATAGATGGTGGCTCTGAAAATAGCTCTTCGGCCTGAGCCATCAACGCAGCTGCAACCTTGCCAGATAAATGCGCTTGGCGACCCGCCTCATCAGGAAATGCATCAAAAATACCAAATGTTGTAGGACCAAGACGAAGGCCAAACCACGCAACTGTCGCAGGTTCTTCCATTACAATAGGTAAACCGGCTTTAAGAAAAGCTTCCACTTCGTCTTCTTTACCCGGTTTAGCTTCAAGACGGACATATAAAGCTGTTTTAAGCATGACTAAAACTCCATAATTGATTAGAATTCAAACTGAATCTGACATTGCTAATGTATGCATGTCAGAAAGTTTTGTTGTATAAAAGTTAAAAAAAATTCCCATAGCTGAGCCAAAATTTAGGTTTTTATTTCGACATAATGCTATGAATTTATTCAAGTTAATATCATTAACATTTGAATCAAAAAATCAAGATATGAGATGATTAAATTCAATCTTATTTATATAAGGATCAATTGACTCTACCTTAGATTTATAAGCTGACCTCTTCATCTGGAAATTATATTGCTCAAGAAGTATTCAAGAACAATATTGTACATCCTCATATCTATGAAAGTTATTTAGCTAGGAATTTGCTGTGAAACTCTATATGTTTCTCTATAAAGCTCGCAATGAAGTAATAGCTATGGTCATACCCTTCTCTTAGGTTAAGTGTAAGAGGATATTCTTGTTCCAAACAAATATCACTAAGAAGCTTAGGCCTTAACTGTTCTTCAAGAAAATCATCAGCTGTTCCTTGATCGACTAAAATAGGTAAATGAACTTCAGCGTTTTTGATTAATTCAATCGCATCATAGCTTTTCCATAAAGTTTCGGTTTCACCTAGGTAGTGTGTAAAAGCCTTTTTCCCCCAAGGTACTTGGCTAGGTGCAACAATTGGTGCAAAAGCAGAAATACTTTTATACAGCTCAGGATTTTTTAATCCAATTACTAATGCACCATGACCACCCATGCTATGACCCATAATACTTTGGACTTGATTGGTCGGAAAATTCAGGTCAATCAGATTTCTGAGCTCTTCCACAATATAATCATACATTTTGAAATGCTGCGACCAGGGTGCTTGTGTTGCATTCACATAGAATCCTGCGCCTTGGCCTAAATCATAATCTGCATGATCTGGTACATCCTCTCCACGTGGGCTGGTATCTGGTGCAACAATAATGACTTTATGTTCAGCCGCATACTTTTGTGCTCCGGCTTTAGTAATAAAGTTCTGTTCGTTGCAAGTCAATCCTGATAACCAATATAACACTGGCAACCGCTCATCTTTGTCATGAGGTGGCAGATATATTGAGAATTTCATTGAACAGTTTAATGCTATTGACTGATGGCGATACACTTCTTGCGATCCACCAAAAGAAGCATGCTTCTCAATTATTTCCATAATCAATTACCTATGTTGAGCAAGACTTCATGAGAAATCAAGTAAACAAAGAGTCTTACATTCTCCACAGAGAATAGTGATAAAGATTTAAAATGTAGGCAGGTTTATTGAACCTATAAACGATGCCTACACAGATAGATCTGTTTTACAGATGATGTGCCGTTTTAGAGGATTCCATGCATGTCATTCATGATGCACATGCATGGAAAAGTATAAGGTCTGACGCAATTATTCGTAATGAATTACAGTACGAATTGACTTACCTTCATGCATTAGATCAAAGGCTTCATTGATCTGATCCAAGCCCATCGTATGTGTCACAAATGGTTCTAATTGAATTTTACCTTTCATGGCATCTTCAACCATTCCTGGAAGTTGCGTACGACCTTTTACACCACCAAAGGCAGAACCTAGCCATTTACGACCAGTAACCAGTTGGAATGGACGGGTAGAGATTTCCTGACCTGCGCCAGCTACACCAATAATTACGGATTGTCCCCAGCCACGGTGTGCACTTTCAAGGGCTGCACGCATCACATTCACGTTACCAATACATTCAAATGAATGATCTACACCCCAGCCAGTCATTTCGACAATTACTTGCTGGATTGGTTTATCGTAATCTTTAGGGTTCAAGAAGTCCGTTGCACCAAACTCTTTTGCCAGCGCAAATTTATCTGGATTCATGTCAACCACAATAATACGCCCTGCTTTAGCTTGACGTGCGGCCTGTACGACTGCCAAACCAATACCACCTAAACCAAAGACCGCAACACTATCACCTTCTTGTACTTTAGCCGTGTTATGTACTGCACCGATACCCGTTGTTACCCCACAACCCAGTAAGCAGACATGTTCGTGATTGGCTTCAGGATTGATTTTAGCCAATGATACTTCTGCCACTACAGTGTATTCACTGAACGTTGAGCAGCCCATATAGTGGTAAATCGGTTGACCATTGTAGGAAAAACGAGTGGTACCATCTGGCATTACGCCTCTACCTTGAGTTTCGCGAACGGAAATACACAAGTTCGATTTTCCAGATTTACAGAATACGCACTCGCCACATTCAGCAGTGTAAAGTGGAATTACATGATCACCTGGTTTGACGCTAGTCACGCCTTCACCAACCTCAACTACAACACCAGCACCTTCATGCCCGAGAATAGCGGGAAAAACACCTTCAGGATCATCGCCAGATAAAGTAAATGCGTCTGTATGACACACACCGGTATGGGAGATCTTGATTAATACTTCACCTTTCTTCGGTGGTGCAACATCAACTTCAACAATTTGAAGAGGTTGACCAGGACCAAACGCAACAGCAGCACGTGACTTCATGGAATAATTCCTTATACAGATCTATTTTAAATATGATTTTAGAATCTTGGCGATTTCAGCCAATTCTTCTTTTCGTTGTTGTTCTGTGGTTTCACCTGATACTAAAGTGTCCTTTAAATGAACCTCCAACATCTCATTCATTAAACCATTAATAGCACCACGCACAGAGCATATTTGTTGCAGAATTGCACCACATTCCACATTGTCTTCTAACGCTTTTTCAATCGCTTGCGTCTGACCTTTGATCTTTCTGACGCGTAGAAGAATCTTTTTTTTGTCTTCAACCTGATTAGGCATCAGACCTCCTTACTTGCTAGCATTAATACTATAGTACCCCATAGTATAAAAAAAGCAATTTTTTTTATAAATCGAAAAACAAAAAGATCTTTAGCGAAAATTTTCTATCTCTGTTTTTAGTTTTTTTAAATTAACATCATAGAGCTTATGCGAAAGTCACAAAAAAAATGGGACTTTTAGCTCCCATTTTTTTATTTTGGCTCATGTTCTTTGTAATGCTTTGACCTTTTAGAATTATGTTTCAAATTTTAGCCACTTTGTAGATATTTTGAACGTTTCAAGCCTTGAAAATACTACCGACAGTTTAAATTAAACTGCCTTTACAGACTGTACTAGAATATTTTTAGTGAGCGAATGATATTTATTATTCATTATTTAGGAATTATTAAATCCTATAAATATCATTTATTGGATTATTTTACTTTGATACTGTGCACATCATCCCCCAGTTAAGAATAAGGAACAACTATGAATAAGATGATGAATGCTCTTATCCTAGAAAATTTTGGTGATCATGAATTTAAACGTGTAGAACTCCCTATACCTCAACCAGAGGCTGGGCAAGTTCTAGTACGTATTCATGCTAGTGGTGTAAACCCTATTGATTATAAAATTCGTCTTGGTGAAGCACCATATGCTATGCCAGAGCTTCCTGCCGTGTTGGGAACAGATATGGCTGGGGTTGTAACTGCTGTTGGTGAAGGTGTCACCCACTTCAATGTCGGAGATGAAGTTTACGGTCTGATTGGTGGCGTTCGTGGTCTTCAAGGATCTTTAGCAGAATATGTTTTAGCAGATGCTGATCTGATCGCATTAAAGCCACGCAATATCTCTATGCGCGAGGCAGCAGTACTACCGTTGACGTTCCTCACGGCTTGGGAAGGTTTAGTGGATAATGCGAAGGTCCAACCAGGGCAAACTGTACTGGTTCAGGGTGGTGCTGGTGGCGTTGGCTATATGGTTGTTCAGCTTGCAAAAGCACTTGATGCAAATGTTTGGGCGACTGGTCGAACAGCTGATCAATCACTGATTTCAGAACTCGGTGCAACACCTCTCGATTACACAACAGCATCTTCCGATGACATTATTGCTGCAAGCCCTGAGGGTCAAGGTTTTAACATTGTTTACGACACTGTGGGTGGTCCAGTACTCGAAGCTTCACTTTCCATGACAACTCACTATGGCCACATTACCAGCTGTGCTGCATTTGGTAATCATAATTTAGCGAGTTCATCTCTACGGTGTGCCACAGTGTCTGGCGTATTCGTCCTAATGCCGATGTTAACAGGCAATCGCCGTGCTCATCATGGTGATATCCTTAAGATCGCGACTCGTCTCGTTGAGGAAGGTAAACTGCGTCCTATTGTTGATCCTCGTCATTTTACTCTAGACCAAGCGATTGAGGCTCATGATGCTGTTCAAGATCGCTCTGCCAATATTAAGGTCGTGATTGATGTCATTTAACGCACTTCAGGCCAAGACTTGGCGCTTCAATAGTATTGGAGATACAGATGTTCTGGCATTAGAAACACTTCCTGTTGCTTTACCAGCAGCAGGAGAAGTTCTAATCCAGATGAAAACGATCGGACTCAACCGGGCTGATGTAATGTTTCGGCGTGGAACTTATATTCAAAAGGCAGTATTCCCTTCTCGTCTGGGATATGAGGGAGCAGGCATAGTTCTGGCAATAGGTGAAGGTGTACGCCAATTTTCTCCAGGAGATGCAGTATCGATTCTTCCGACTGACAATCTAGCCAAATATGGGACATATACGGACAAGCTTCTGATTCCAGAAACTTTTTTAGTTCACAAGCCTGATAGTTTAAGCTGGGAAGAAGCTTCTTCAATCTGGATGCAGTATTTGACGGCTTGGGGTGGTGTAATCCATGCTGGTGGAGTTTCGAAAGGAAAAACGATCTTGATCACAGCAGCTTCAAGTAGCGTAGGACTAGCTGCGATACAAATAGCTGAAGCAGCGGGTGCTAAGGTTATTGCAAGTACACAGACGATAGAGAAAAAGCAACGTTTACTGGATCTCGGTGTTAAAGATGTTATAGCCAGTGAAGATGAACCAGATTTGTATGAGGCGCTTGTTTTACGTTTAGGTGGAGAACATCTTGATATCGTCTTCGATGCTGTAGGAGGGCCACATATTGAACAGATTGCAAAAGCGATGTCTGTGGGAGGAACTATGGTTATGCATGGTGCGCTTAGCCCGGAGATCACACCATTCCCCCTTAAAGTTGCATTACGCAAGAGCTTAACTATGCGAGGTTTTTTGTTCCTTGAGGTTCTCCACGACCCTGTTCTAAGGGAGCAAGCCAGACGATTTATTCTTAGCAGTATAGGTGCAGGATATCTTCGTCCTGTGATCGACTGTTGCTTTAACTTTGAGGACATGCATGACGCTCAGCGCTATCTTGAATCAAATCAGCAAATAGGAAAAATTGTAGTTACTCTGAATACATGATGGTCTTATCTGATTTCTACTTTCTAGAAAAAAGGTTAATTCCAGCTGATTCAGTTTTCTATATGGCCCAGCACTTCCGCTAAGTAATCAAACAATACTCGGATTCGCAAAGGTGTCGGGCCCCGCTGTGGACGATATAAATACAGGCGCCAAACGGGAGAGGTTTCCTCATGAAGTATCTGAATGAGCTTACCACTCCTAAGCCACGGCAAAACTAGAAATCCAGGCATGTGTCCGAATCCAACGCCAGCGAGAATAGCTTGAAATTCAGCTTCTAGATCATCTGTAATAAAACGGGGCTTTGATGGCGTAAAGCTTCGACTTTCGGTGAATGTCCATGGCCAGTAACGCCCTGTTTTATGATCGACTAGTGCTGTTAGAGGGTATTTATCAAGGTCAATAATTTTTTTAGGCATTCCAACCTTATCAATTAACTCTGGCGTACCCACAGAATAAAAGTTCACTTTCGCCAATTCCCTTGCCACATATCGATTGTCCGGCAAAAATCCAAATCTGATCCCGATATCTATCCGCTCATCGATCACATCCGAGTGTGAATCTGTTAGCACACAATCCACGACAATATCTGGATAACGTGTGGCAAATTCTGCTAGTGCGGGTACTACCAATTTGCGCCCTAACACAGACGACACAGTAAGACGGACAGTCCCACGCATTTCATCTCGTTTTTCCTTGGTGTCTTTTACAAACAAAGCATCGATCGATCCCACCGCAAAACGTGCTTGCTTTGCCAGACGCTCACCATCAGCGGTAATTTTAATTTGTCGAGTACTCCTGTAAAACAGAATCTCTCCGCGCTGCTCTTCTAGCTCTTTTATTGCCCGTGTTACTGCCTGTGGGGAAATACCCAGCTGAGTTGCTGCCTCTTTAAAATTTCGAGACTCTGCTGCGACACAAAAGATACGCATCATTTCCAATTTATTATGCATGTCCAATCCTGTGTTATGGCAATTATTCCGTAAATAGGAATTCTGAAAGATAATATTATTCATTTATTCTACCCAACAAGGCTGTAATACTTAACCCATCAAATATGATTGACAGATAGGTTGAAGGTTACTTGTATGAATAATATAGAAAATAAAGTTATTGTGATCACTGGTGCAAGTAGTGGTTTAGGTGAAGCTACTGCTCGCTTACTTGCTAAAAAAGGTGCAAAGGTTGTACTTGGTGCTAGACGTACTGAAAAATTAGAGGCTATTGTTCACGACATTCGTGCTGAAGGTGGTCAAGCTGAATTTATTGGTATGGATATAACCAAACCACAGGAAGTACAAGCACTTATTGAAAAGGCATTAAGCGCATTTGGTCAAATCGATGTATTGGTAAACAATGCTGGATTAATGTCTATTGCACCATTAAGTGAGCTAAAAGTTGATGAATGGGATCGTATGATCGACATTAATATTAAAGGTGTTCTTTATGGTATAGCAGCTACCCTACCTGTTTTCCAAAAACAAAACTTTGGACACTTTATTAATCTCGCATCTGTTGCAGGGATAAAAGTATTTAGTCCAGGAGGTACTGTTTATAGCGGTACTAAGTTTGCTGTAAGAGCCATCTCAGAAGGACTTCGTCATGAAGTTGGGGGAACCATTAGAACGACTACTATTGAGCCTGGTGCAGTTGAGTCAGAACTAAAATTTGGTTCTTCTCATAAAGAAAGCTCAGAGTTTGTTACTGATTTCTACAAACAAGCCATACCAGCTGACTCAGTCGCTCGAGCAATTGCTTATGCAATTGAACAGCCTGCGGATGTAGATATTAATGAAATTGTTTTACGCCCAACGAGCCAAGAGTTTTAATGATTGAATAACAAAAAATGGGAGCACCTCGCTCCCATTTTTACTATATTTTTAAAGTTAAGGACAAATCTATGAAAGCCGTATCGTATGTTATAAATAACCATGATGATTTTAAAAATTCATTGGTAGATACTGAAAAAGCGAAGCCTACGCTTAAGGAGCGTGATGTACTGGTAAAAGTTCAGGCAATCTCTGTGAATCCAGTTGATACCAAAGTGAGAAAAAATTCGTCTGAAGCAAATAATCGTATTTTAGGTTGGGATGCCGTTGGGGAAATTATTGAAGTTGGCTCAAAAGTTACCTCGTTTAAAGTAGGAGATTCTGTTTGGTATGCTGGCGATTTAACCCGAGATGGTAGTAATGCTGAGTTTCAAGCAGTCGATGAACGAATTATCAGTCTTAAACCAATTACAGTATCTAATGCAGAAGCAGCAGCATTGCCATTAACTGCGATAACAGCATGGGAAATGCTGTTTGATCGGTTTCAAATTTCAGAAACAGAAGTTGGCAGTATTTTAATTATTGGTGGTGCAGGTGGTGTAGGATCAATCGCTATCCAACTCCTAAAAGCAAAAACAAATCTGACCGTTATAGCAACAGCTTCACGTGAAGAAACGAAATCTTGGGTGGAATCATTGGGTGCCGACCATGTCATCGACCATAGCAAAGATTTAAACGAACAAATCGAAGCACTAGGTATTGAAAAACCAAAATACGTATTCTCTACCAATCATACAGAAACATATACCAAGCAAATAGTTTCTCTGATTGCACCACAAGGCAAGCTTGGATTGATCGATGATCCACAAACATTTGATATTATGCCGTTTAAGACTAAATCTATTTCTATCCATTGGGAGTTGATGTTCACCCGTTCAATGTATGAAACCGATGATATTGAAAAGCAAGGTGAACTGTTGCAACAGGTTGCCCAATTAGTTGACCAGCAAAAAATTAGAAGTACCCTCAACCAAAATCTAGGCAATATTAACGCTGCAAACTTGGAGAAGGCGCATAAGTTGCTTGAATCAGGTAAGTCAAAAGGCAAAATTGTACTAGAAAACTTCTAAAACAAACTCAAGGTGAAATAATGACTATTTCAGTAATTGCGAACATTAAGGCAAAATCAGATCAAAAAGAAACGTTAGAAGCGCTTTTAAAAAGTGTAATAGAGCCTACGCTTCAAGAAGAAGGATGCTTGAAATATGAGCTTTATATTAGCGAAAATGACTCGAGTAGATATTTCTTCTTAGAAGAATGGCGTAGCAGAGAGGATTTAGATATCCATCTAGCCTCTGATTATATTCAAAGTTTATTTGGTAATATTCAATCGCTCATTGAATCAAGTGATATTGTAGAAATCAAAAAAATATAGCCTTCTTGCTCTGTTCATCAATTTGCTTGGCCTGAGTAATTGTATCATTCAGGCCAATACCCTCCCGTAAAGTTAGATCCACGTAATACAGAGGTTGGCGATAGCTTTGTGTGGTGCTTTTGCCTCTTAAAGTGAGTTGCAATGGTAGGCACGACAGTAAGCCTCCTGAAGTTGCACTGTAGTAACTCAATCGTGCAGCCAAGGTTCGAATACTATTAAAGCCAGGAGTTCTAAAGATGAAGGTCCCAAATTCATCTGAGTCATCCAAATTCATATACAAGCACCCATAGGGGATTTATCCACAATTGAAAGTATTGTTATCTTTTTAATCTATACTTTTGTTTCGGACTTTTCGGTTTATCTGGAATAGTACGCTGAATCGAGCCAGCTTCTATGGCAGGATTCAAGTAATTCTTTTGGAACGTTGCTCGATGAGTCAATCCGACCAATTGCATCAACTCAGCGAAAGTATAG
This sequence comes from Acinetobacter bereziniae LMG 1003 = CIP 70.12, assembly GCF_000368925.1. Lineage (GTDB taxonomy): Bacteria > Pseudomonadota > Gammaproteobacteria > Pseudomonadales > Moraxellaceae > Acinetobacter > Acinetobacter bereziniae. The sequence goes on from NZ_KB849755.1 coordinate 1,597,351, forward strand.
TCTCCTTGCTTCATTGCTGAAATTAACCGTTGAACATGATCGCCAGCTTGAGCGGTAGCATGACCGCTATCTTGAGCGGTATCAGTTGAACTAAGAATGGCATCTAAAATCATCTGTAAGATGAATTCTATAAATGGGGCTGAATCTGTTCGGTCTGTACTTGCTTGCAAAGCCTCATAGTAGGCTTTTTGATTTTGATAGATCGAACTCTGAACTCACTCTTGGGCAATTGCAGATTCAATCCCATCTTTATTTAGAATTTTACGTAATTCCATTGCCGTTTCGCCACTTTGTGAACTGTGGGCTTCATCGACAATAACAGCGAAATTCTTACCTTCTGTACTCAAATCAACCTTAATGCCTTTTTTCGCTTGGGTGCGAATAGATTGCATGATGTATGGGAATTTTTGGATAGTAGTAATAATGATAGGTACATTCGAAGCTAAGGCATTGGTGAGCTGTAAGGTGTTCTCATCAATCTTTTGTACCACACCATCTTTATGCTCAAACTGTGCAATTGTTTCTTGTAACTGACGATCCAATACAATACGGTCAGTAATCACAATAATGGAATTAAAAATTTTCTGATCATCTGCATTATGCATCGATGCCAATTGATGTGCGAGCCAAGCAATCGTATTTGACTTGCCTGAACCTGCTGAATGCTGAATTAAGTAGTTATGACCTGAACCATTGGCTTTACTGTGTTTTGTGAGTTTACGCACAGCATCTAATTGATGGTAGCGTGGGAAAATCATTGTTTCTTTTTCTATATATCGAAAGCCAGTATCAGTTCTAATCTTTTTGGTTTCTACACTCAAATGCATATATCGAGCAAAGATTTCCATAAAACTATGACGAGCTAAAGTTTCTGTCCACAGATAATGCGTGCGTACATCGCCTTCTACAGGTGGATTACCTTTACCATTTAGATAACCTTTGTTGAAAGGTAGAAAAAAGGTATTCTCTCCATCCAACTTCGTGGTCATATAGACGTCACAAGTATCTACTGCAAAATGAACCAAAGTCCGTTTTTTAAACTCAAATAAACGTCCTTAGCTTTATTAATGCAATTATATTTTGCACTTTTTTCCGTACTGCAAAGAATACTACTTCAATCTTCCACTTCTTCTACTTGCTTTTTATATCCTATATAGCCTTTTAACGACCATCTTTTCATTGCAAACTTAATGTAAAGCTCTTCTTGTTCATGGATAATTTCATTATAAAATTCAGAATAATAATTGACTGTCTTTTTGATATCTTGCCGAGCTTTAACTACCTTCCGAATATATTTACCTACATTTTTTACATGCTGTAAATCTGTAGATGGCTCTTGTTCAAAGCCATCCAAATAACGATCTGCTTTGACCCATACATCATCGTTAGTACCTTGAATATTCAATCGAAGCTCTAATAAAACAAAATTACCAAGCCTTCTTTTTAGGTAATAGTCAATTTCCCTACAGTTTTGACCTTCACCAATCCTATTTTTAGTAGCCCACAAATGCTCTAAAGACAAATAATCACTAGTTTTCCCCGCTGATACACCCTTTAGGATTTTATCTATATTGATGGTCTTATTAGGTTGCAAAGACGATTCAAAGTTCATCAAGAAGTAACGCATACCTCTCCAATCATAAAAATCAAATGGGCTTTTAGGATCTAAGCGGAAAGATTCCTCAAACCAACTATCTCTAGCATGGCGCTGTGTAAAATCTACCAATAAGTATTCAAGTGCTTGATCATCATTGATGAGTTCCATCTTGCCGATAGTCCTCTCATCGTCAGAAACATAGTGCTTTAATAAGTTGCCATAGTAATATTTACTAGCATATTGGTATAAATCACCTTGTCCTTTATCTTTTCTCGATGTCATACCGTTAGCAATGTAGACTCGAAAATTTAATTTTTCCAATAATTGAAGATGACGTTCAAGAACCTCTCCTTTTCCTTTATTTTTTAGTACTAATGCTAGGAATAAAGGCATGATTGAAGCATGGACATTTTGGGCTCTAATGTTTTCAATGAGTGGCTTTATGGTCTTGTCTAAACCAACATAATTAGGAGCATAGAGGTGTTCATACCACTTTGCAGCTAATTTTAGAAACTGAATAAATTCTTGTAGTTTGGTTATTGTTTGATTTTTCTTTTCACTGGACTGCAAACATCGATCTATTTTTATTCTATCCTTAAGAACATCATACCCATACTGGCTATCAGTTTTATTCATTTTAAAAAATACGACCAAACAATATCTTAAAAATGAACTTTCTTCAGCTGGCGATGTTTTCTTGGCTTTATTCAATGATTGTAAAATATCAGACCAATGTTCTGTAATTTCATCTCTTAATGACAAGGCTGAGAGCTTAATAGAACAATAGATTAAATAATTTTTTACTTTCTCTAATTCGCTGAGCTGTTTACCTCTGTTATTGATAACTTCAAACATGATACCTGTTTCAGCATCTTCTACAGGTGAATAAACTAAAAACCCTAATCTATCTTCTAGAATGTTTAGAATCTGATCAATAGAAACTCCTGAAGAAGTCTGTTGAGATAACCATTTGACAATCAAATTATGAGCATTTAACAAGCGCTCATGTGACTCTAATGTAATTGGGCAATTTTCTAAATTAGCATCAGCCAATACTACTTTTTCAAAAAATTTCCGAGTATCCATATTTAACTTTAATACAAATTGGTCATTTCCTATAGCGCCTCGTATTAGATATTTGGCAGTAATGCTTTCTTTTTTCACTTTATCAGCAAATAGAGAAATACACTTAAAAAAAATAACCAACGTAGTTAATCGCTGTTGACCATCTACAATATGATATTGATTAGACTGATCTTTAATCTGTGATAAAACAAGTGTACCTGTATAGTGCCTCACGGCTGAAGTATCTAAAAGAAGATGATCAATATCTTTCAATAATTCATCAATCTGCTTTTCATCCCATGCATACCCTCGCTGATAGTCTGGGATACAAAAAAAATTCCCCTCAAAAATCTCTGGTAATGTCCGAAGCTGATGTACAAAGTTATTTTTCATTAGGTGCCCAATAAATGATTTTTTGATTATGAACTAGAGTGACCAATTATATTTCAAATTCATTTATAACAATCTCAATTTATTAAAAATAAGGGGCTTGCACCCCTTGCTATCCAGTAACCCTCAATTCACCACCCTCACACTCCCCTGCAAGCCCTTCTGCATATCCTGCACAAAACCCTCACCTTGATTCGGCTTAGACATTGCCTTGGTTCTCGCTGTGGTTACAGACTGTGCTTGTTCAACGTCTCCCTTTTGATTTTCATCACTATAAAACTCCTCCACTAAATCCAACCCTTCTTCGCTGTTGACTTCAAACTGTGCATTGGCAAAACCCTGCCTTGCTGTATGATCTAACGCTGATTGATTAAAGCCGCTCTGCTTACTCTGTTGATCAATGTCTTTCGCCATCTGAATCGCTTGTTGAAGATTAACTCCCTCCCTGAGTGTTAAGTCCACGTAATACACAGGGCTACGATAGCTTTGTGTGGTGGACTTACCTCGAAGTGTCAGTTGTAGTGGCAGGCAAGAAAGTAAACCATCGGATGCAGCATGGTAATAACTCAGTCTAGCCGCCAAGGTCCGAATACTATTAAAACCTGTGGTTCTAAAAATGAATGTACCTAGTTCATCCGATTCATCCAAATTCACATGTAATCGTCCAAAAGGTTTACAGTTACCTCCTTGTGCCAATGGGCATAAATCAGGTGATGGGCATGGTTGTTGTTCTACGCCTTGGTTGGTCAGTCGTTGACAAGTTTCACCATTTCCAACACAAATCGGTCGACCTGTCTGGCGGTCAAATAACGTGTATTCTGCTCGTAGATTAAGTTCAGGATCATTAAAGATCATCCGTACTGGAATAGAGCGGAGTTTTTGGTTTTGTGCTTTGGCTCTAAGCTGTTCATCTAAGGGGTGTTTGATCCATCCCTCCTTACCTTGGATTTGACTGGTAATGGTAAATTGGTCATCTTTTTCAGGCAGACGTTTACCGTTCTTTTCAACCACTTTACCGATACTAATTCTGCCGAGTATTGGCGGCGTAATCGCTAAACCTTTAATCATGTTGTTTGTCCTATAAATAAAATTTTACTGCTTACCCCTTGTTATGTAAGTAAACAGAAATATGAAAAAGCTACGACTTTGCAAAAACCGCCATTGTTGGTCTACCGCTCCTTCGGGAGTCGGTAGATCGGAGGTGGTTTTTTGCGCTTTTTGGAAGATTGGAAATATCGACGTGATGGATTCAGTCATCGGTATAGATCTGAAAACGTCGTGTCCCTGCTTTGTTTTGCGGAAACTGCTCAAGCATTTCTGGGTGAAGTTTGAGTAAGGCTTTGCTGTCTAAACTGATTGAATCTTTGGATTTCTTCCACGTCACCGAACCATTGGCAAAGGTTGCTCGTTCAGCATCCTTCATCAACATCTGGATTTGATGCTTAATTTCATCAAAGTTATTTTGATGCTGCTCAATGTGATGCTTTTCTTGAATCAGTTGAGCAAACAATTGATTGGCTTGTTCGTTATGACTCAAGTCTTCAACAGTTAATGGAATATGTTGCGGATAGAGCTGCTGTATAGCTTTGGCTGCCGACTCACTGGCATCCACATCAGGTGGTGTGTCTTTTTCCACACACTCCCAAAAGTAACGCTCTGCATTGACGATATGCTCAATCACCGATTCCGAACGTATCACTTTATAGATACGAGTTTCATGACCACAGATCAGCACACAAATATGTGCTGCCTTTTTGCCTGTTACAGCGAGTTGATGTTGCACCTGACACAGTACGTATAAAGGCACGCCATCTCGCCATAACTTTGCTCCATATTCTCCTGCGGTTTTGCATTCTAAAATCTGTACTTCCTCACTACCTACTACCGAGTAATCTAAGTTAGCCAGCATAAAATGCTTATCCTCATCAGAATGTTGTAGTACGGCATTGATACGACGGACTTTGTTGTTGGTATGCATGCTGTAGTATTCAGCGACCAAAGGTTCAAGTTGTTTGCCCCAATATAAAGGGGCATGACCTGCGCTTTCATCTTCAATGGATTGTTTGACTCGACCTGTCTTGATCATCCATAGTTCAAGCATCGACATATAGGGATTGAGTCCACACGCTGCGGCACAATCACTACTACCGATGCCTTGACGACGTACTTCAAGCCATTCTGCTTGAGTCATGTTTTTGGTATTGACCAAGCGTTTGGCTGTGAATAATTTTGGGGCAATAAATGGAGTACTTGCCTGTTGAATGGATGTATTTAAAATTGCGGTATTCATATTGAAGTCCTGATTATTTTGCTATGTAAAATGATGGGGATCACAAAAAATGGGCATAAAAAAACCACAGCCGAAGCTATGGTTTTAATAATTTTTAAAATTCTAAATTCCATTTAAAAATGCTTAGTTAGGTCTAACTTTCCATGATTGAAAAATGTATATTTCGCACTATGCAAGCATGTTAAGTGCCTGTTCCAATCCTCGTTGTTTGATCGATGCGCCAGCACCAAACCAAGCTGAATCAAGTCGGTGATCGGTACTCATGGCACGACGTTCGTGGTCTATAAATTCCGTGATTGAACACAGTAATCCATAGGCTGTTCCTTTGGCTGAACTTAGCTCCGCACCTCGTCCTTGACCATTAAACATTTCCATAGCTCGACTCATCGATCTCGCATTTGGTTCAGCTTTGTCCTTGCCATTGGCTTGGGCTTGCAAGGCTACATCACGGTAGAACTGAATGATGTTATCCTCCTGATCTAATACGTTGTTCATGGTGCTGTTATTGAATACTGCATCAAAGTAAGCGGATGCTTCCATCTGACTCACCTTACGTTGTGTCAGTTGCTTCATTTCATACATGTGTTCATCCCATGCACGTACTGAAATACCCAATTGCTGTTTGACCCTATCTGCATCAAATTTAGTACTGTGTGGAACTTTGACCACACCTGCACTGCTGTTCTGTCCTTTTAAGGCAATCGCTAAAGTGTTGTTACACACCACTCGGATTGAGGTAAATTGTGCGGTGGTGGCAAGGGTTCCGTCACATGCTGTTGCCAAGAGCATATAGCCATTACTGACATCTTTGCCCTTTAATATGGATGTTTGCCCTGTCCGAGCCAGTGCCCAGAATTTCTTACCACCTTTAAGCACGCCTGCGGTTTCAAGCTCAAAGCCTGATTGTTCAGTCAAGTCACGATAGAATTCTAAAATCTCTCGTGGTTGAACTTCCTGAAAGCGTTGGCTAACGACTGATAGTGGTGCATGGGTGTCTGAGCGATAAAGTACTCGTTGCTCTTCATAAGGTATGATGATACTTTGCCCACGTTCATTCTGTGCCATATAACTGACATTGGAAGACTCAATCCGCCAGTCCATGCCTGCCTGCTGTGCCCAGACTTCAATCGGTTGGTTTTGACTTAGTTGATTACCTAGACCATGCCAAGGGGTATCACCGACATAAGCCATTTGTTCAAGTTGATGTGCCATAGTT
>NZ_KB849755.1:1604173-1664173 GCF_000368925.1 Acinetobacter bereziniae LMG 1003 = CIP 70.12
TATTTGATTGTTGTGTACTTGCTTCAACCAATATCACATTCGTTGAATGACAAAAGGGACAGCTCAAGCTCATGGCTCGACTCCTTAAATTTTGGGCACAAAAAAGCCTGCTCAATGGCAGGCTCTGTTTTCATATTTTCATGTGATCTCAAAAGAGCTTCATGATTCTCATTAGGATGTTATGTATGTGAAATTATTTGGAATGAATTAAAATTTACTTTTCAATTAGTAAATGATCTCTCCAATTTTTTCAAATACAACTATTGATATTATTCCAACACTCAAGCAGGTTTAAGCTGATGAGAAAGATTAGGCTGTGCTGAACCGGGTTTAGCAAGTTCTCTATAAATATCTAATTGACGATTAATCTCATTAATTTTTGACTGTAGATCAACTGCTATAAAATTACTTGATTCACCAATAGCCACCCAACCAGCTTGAACTTTTTCCATTTCATTACCTTTTTGCAACTTATGTAAGATCCATTGGTTCAGATGATAAGCACGCATATAGGCTTCATGTTGATAGATCAATAAAGTACTAAAAACAATAATACGATCAGCATTATTCAACATATGAGTTTCAAAACTTTGTAGCTGTTTGAATAGCACATTTGTTCGATGGATCAATAAATTTTCATTGAACCACGCTGGACCGACCAAGGCAATGTGAGTTTGTCTTTTTGATGTTAGTAAATATGAAATAGAGAACACAGTATTAGCAGTGTTCTCTATTAAAAATTCAATATTTATAAACCTCTACGGTTTTTCGAATCGATCACACCTTTACCGAAACTACGCATGTAGGCTGAATCCTTCACTCGAGGATGTTGTTGTTCTTTTTCTTCATTCACCAAATAAGGGACAACGTAATACAGAAAATTATTAAGTTTATTTTCATCATGACGATGAATCATTCCAATGCCTAAAATCCCCATCTCTTCATAGATCGCCATATAGTCAGGATGGTTACAGTTAAAAATATAACCATATCCATGAGTAATCTGCTTCCAGCACTCACCGACCCACTGCCCCATCATAAAACCTTCTTTATGTATATTTCCATCGTACATAAGCAAGAGATGGCAATGGTAGCCCTTGCTTATGCCATGCTCTAAAGCCCATGCATAACCATGTAAACCACTAAAGCAAGTATCCTGATCTGCGATACGCCGAAGCAAGACCTCTAAGGCTTGGTTAAATACCTGAATGTTGTATAAGGCTTGATATTCTTTCTTGATAGATAGATCTACTCGAACAACTAATGTTCTCGCATAATGATGAATGAGTGTGGATGCATATTCAAAAAGGCTCTGTTGATTCTTTAATTCACGTTGTTGATGTTCAATTAGTTGCTGTTGAACACAGCCTGATAATGACTGGATATAAGTCAAAATATGCCATACAGTCATTTCATCAAAATCTTTAATAGATTCATAATTTGCCTGTGGCATTTGGCTCAGTGTGTAATCAACGGTCTTCACCACCTCAATGAATATCAGCACAGCATTACAATAGTATAAATTAGCTTTATAGATTGGCTTAAATGACTGAACTAATTTTTGTAGGTCTATCATCAGGTTTTGATGATATAGATCATAACTACCTAAGCAAACTTCTTGAATGAAATGGTCTACTGCTGCCAATACTTCTGCTTCATGGTAAAGCTGATCATATTGAATATTCTGGTACATTTGGATTCTCTCTCGAAACATAAGGTTCATATCTAAGAGAGAGATGTAAAATTTTACTGATCATGATTCTCTAGCAGGATGTTGTAGTCATCCTGCTCAGTTAAATGCTTAAAGGCTTTGGAACATACTATAGGGTTAGTTCTACATGTTTTTAGTGACTTGATATGGATACGTTATCTATAGCTCATTTGAGTATGGGCTATACTGAACTAAGCAACTCATAGTACTTACTCAACTAGATAAGATATTGTTTATATTATTAATATATTACTTATAATTAATAATATAAGATACCTGTTAAGTACCTTAAGCTATTACCTCGGTAAGATCATTGAACCATATGATGCTAACCATCGATGTATCCAAAGATATATCGAAATTTACTTAGGCTAAAGTTACGCCAATAATTATTTTTGAGCTATGATGAATCCCCTTAGTCCCCCCCCTAACATTCAAAATGAAAGTTTAACAAAAAGAGTTGGTTCTCAAGAAACTTATGAGCTTAAAGTATTTAACGAAAATGAAGCATATCGTCAACTTGAAATCATTCTGCTCATTTTGTATTTAGAAAAAAATGGAACAAAACCGATCTACTTACAGCATCAAAAAAAGCAAAATACTTATACTATTGTTGATAAAAATATACATGAGTCACTTAGAAGAATTGATCCTCATTACCTTGAAGATAAAACTTGCACAAGTCCTGAAGTGGACTTATTTCGCAAGGTACTGAAAGAAAATATAACGCTTCATCATTTAACAGTTAGTCAGAGTGATTTTTGGATTCGAAGTCATAATGATGCTATTGCCCTAGCACCCAACCAATTTATTTTAAAAGCTGAAATTTTAAATGAATTTTGCCATCAGATTTCCTGTTCAATTGCAAGCGATACAAGCTATCAAAAAGCATCCCAATTACGCCAAGAAAAAAGTATTAATCAGAATAAGAAGATCAAACGACTTGTTCGAAAATTATTTAATACATTCAGAAAATTACTTGTCATTAAAATGGATTTTTTCATCCATCCTGATCATACAGTCCCACTTGAATTACTAAAAATTTACTTGCGGGCGTTCATCAAAAAACTTCACGCACCAAATGATAAAGTCCCACCGATTGTTGGTTTTGTTTGGAAATTAGAATACTCAGACTTGAAGAGATACCACTATCACTTCCTATTTTTTATGGATGCAAATGAGTTTACAGAAAATCATAACTTTGCCGATAAACTTGGTGAATTATGGCAAAGCATAACCTTAAAAAAAGGGGTTTATCAAAACTTCAAGCATGACAAGCCTGTTGGTAAAAATCTTGCTATCGGCGTTATCACTCATGATGACCAAGAAAAAATTGACGCATTGCACCTAATGATAGATCACATCACCAAGACAGAGCAGTTTATTATCGAAAAGGGTCAAACTAATCAACGAACATTTGGCTACAGTACTCGTAAGTATGCAACAAGATAAATCAAGTAATTTACAATGATTTAGCTAGATTTATTGCAGAAGAGTAATTGAAAATACTTTAGAATCTACTTCCATCAAGGGCGTAATACTATCAGCTTAAACAACAGGGTTTTCATGAATACACCAATAAACCAATTAAGTTTGATGACATCCCATGATCAAATACATTTTTGCGTAAATGTATATAACCTTTCTATTATGCACAAAATTTCAGCAATAATCACAAACCCAAGTTATAGTGCATTCAAACAAAAAACGACTAAACATGGTAAGCATTATGTCTGTAAATCTCCACAAACCTACGAAGTATATGAACTTTTACAAAATTTTCCTGGCATAAGCCAAGTGTTTCTCAAGCATAAATTTTACAAACTTAGTCAAAGTGTAAAAGCATTACATAAAGCTTATTCAGATTTAGGACCTAAATTAGGTAGACCAATCAATCCTTTATTTTTACCTAATGAGCAATATATACAAGACATCTTACCTATTGTAGATTCTTTTGAAAAAGAACTAAAAAAAGACTCAACGACTCGGATAGCAATGGAGGATCGACTTCAACGCTTAGAGCTTATTAATGAGTCAAAAAAAGAAAATGCTCGAGTGATGAAAAAGCTTTTCAAAACCCAGCAACGATTTAACCTTAATATTTTTACATATGTATTCGATATGAATAAATGTGAGTTCCGCGATAAATCATTTATTGAGCAAGGGCTTACAAAACAGATTTCACAAATGATTGATAAATTTTATGATAATTATCAAACTGAAATTTTAGATTTATTTTTCCGTGTTCAACGTGATTTATCAAATAACTATGTACTTACTGTATATAGTGCTACTGAACGTGAATGCAAACCACTCTCGATGAAAGAGTTCATCCCACTAAGAAATGGCAGTTATCTCATCGTTTCACCGCATACAAATATTATATTAACTGCCCATGAAGTTGATTATCCGATGGATATTCAAGATGTCGAGGGTACAAATGAAAAAACATGGAAAGCAATCTTCGGAGAAATCCTTTTCAAATACCACTATTTCTATTATGAATCAGAATATGTTTCACCAAAATTCATTTACAAAAATTGTGGCACAAACTCTAAATAGATGGACTGAATACCATTTTTTAATCCTTAAGAATTAGTATATAAAATACATAATTGCACTCAACCTGTATTCAATAAAATTTCCTTCAATATTTCAGGTTGATTCCTTAACTCATGGATGATGGTTTCAGCAATGTATCCACCACTGTAAGGCATTTTATACCCAAATTTTTCCATCTCTTTAGACGGGTATTTTGCCTTGAGTACCTGATTCAATTTTTTTAGCTCCATCTGTAATTTTTCTATTTTTTTAGCTGCTGAAGCAGTAGTTATTTTTCTAGTTATACCCTCTAGCTCGACAATGGCTTGCTTCGCTGACTGCTTATGCCACCCTAGTTTATCAAGCATTTCTTGCTTAAGCACGAGTTCAGACTTAATCCACTGAATATCGTATTCCTCAAAAGCTTTGTCCAGATCAACAAGCACAGAGTTAACTGCTTGATTTAAAGTCTTCCATTTACCATGACGTGCCACTTGTTCCCGTAAAATACGATATATAATTTCACGTCTTGGGTATAAATGCTTGTCGTAACGAGCTTTGACTGCAATGATAGCCTTTGCACTTTTCGCAAGTGTAGGGTTCTGAATAAACTCCAATCCACCAAGCATTTGCACAGAAGCAATTAAAATATCTGAATATTGCCTTTGAAAAATTTTGGCAGGCAAGTTATTTACTTCAACCCTTAATGTATTAAGTTGTATTAAAAGCTCAGCGAGCTGAGATGGTTTGAAGGGAATATTCAAATCAGCCCCCATCATTTCAGCAAAAGAAATTCTTTCCTCATTTACTGAAAAATCATTCTGCTGCATTCTTTTTATGATTTTTTCTTTTTTATCTATGCATGATTGATTCTCCGTTGCAGTTGATTCATCATCCAACTCACACTGATAGTAGTAGCAAAAGTTTAACCATATATCCTGCTCAAGCAGCTCTACGTTTGATAATTTTTTATTATTCACAAGTTATTAAATTACAGATAATTAGATAGCATAATACTACTATTTTTTTTAGATGCACGTACTGCTCTACTTTAAATCTTTTCTAAATTTTATAGTGACCTCATCAACAAACAGAACTAATCACTTAAAAATACGCGTTGCTCTCTGACCTGTATTTAAAGCTAGAAACTAGTTCTTTCATCTAATTGTTATGACTACAAAAGGATCAAAGGTATGGGCTACTTAACATCTAAAGAAATTCGCCACAAACTTAAAAATTGCTCTCCTTCAACATTATGGCGTTACCAACAACCTAATCAAAAAATGTTCGAACAACCGATGCCACAACCTATTAAAAAATGTGCTGGCTCTTCTAGTCTTTGGGATGAAGAAATGTTTAATGAATGGCTACTCAAATATTTCAATAACAACCAAATGAGTAATCTGTCTAGCTAGACAGATTACTTAACTTTTTCCACCATTTTTTATAAGCTTTAGACATCTCTTTTTGATAATCATAATAGTCATATGTCCCCTGTTCTCCTGGCATCACATGTCCAACCATCAGTTCCGCAACATCCCTACTCGTAAACGCACTGAAATTTGTCCTAGCTGTACGCCGTAAATCATGCATAGACCAATGATCCATTTCAATTTTATAATTCTTCCTTGCAAATTGCATGAAGTTATAAGGGGTATCTGTTGGCCCACTACGCCCCATTGGCTCTTTGCCATTTTCATGTGGGAAAATGTATTCAGAATTACTCAAATCAATTGCCGACTGAAGCCACGGTTTGATCTCATCAATAATAGGTCGAACAATGTCCCCTTTACTTTCTCCTGTCTTATGATTTTCATACGGTACTGTCCATGTATTTTTACTAAAATCAAAATCTGATTTCCGTGCAAGCCTCAACTCACTATATCGATTACCATAAAACAAACATAACTTGAGAAATAAAACATTCCTTAATGATGTTCTAGACTCATCACAAATTTTAAAAATTAAAGATAACTCATCATCTTGTAATACTCGAACAGTTTTATTTTTCTTAATATTCAAGTCACGTTTTCCAGTGATATGTCTTATGGGGTTTTGCTCAATTAATTTTCGATTGATCCCCCAATCCAAACACTGCTTTGTATTCGTAAGAATGCGATCAGTTATCGATGGTGACTGTTTAAATTGCTCTTCTAGTAAATCTAACCACATATGTAATGTGATTTGCTCAGCAGGTATGCTACCTAACTTTGGGAAAACATAAAGTTCAAATGATCTCAAATATTGATCTGCATTCTTTTTATTAGGAATACTATATTTCGCATGCCACTCACGAAATAACGCTTCAAAAGTTATAGCCTCTGTGATCTTGTGAAGCTCTATCTTTTTATGAATACGTGGGTCATGTCCCTTTTCTAAAATTGCTTTCATTTTCTGCAATTCAATACGAGCTTCTTTAAGGCTCATATTTGGATAGGTTCCCAAGTCTAAACGAGCTTGCTTATCGTTATATCGAAAACGCATCTGAAAAGTGAGCTTTCCTTTTTGCGATACACGAACGCTCAATCCATCTTGATCAGGCTCTGTATGTATAGCTGAACGTTCACGATCTAGATTCTTCTTAAGCCAAGTATCTGTTAAAGGCATTTTACTCCACCTGTGTACATATTTTTTTCAAGTAGCTAATTCTAGAAAATATGTACACACATATGTACACAAACATACTGACTAGACTTGAAATCTATTGAACGGGGTTGAAAGATATGTCAGATAAAGAATAGCAATATTTTTATACTTTTACAGCACTTACGATGATTTTATTATTATATTTGAAATAGGTTGAATGAGCTTGAATAGATATCAAATATTTGGGTGGGAAATAATCGCGAAAGTCCTACGCGCTGCTACTTCTGTAGCCAACTGTTCTTTAAACATAAAAAATCTACAATAGGTGCACAGTTACGTACACATTGAGAAATATGTACCTGAACTGAAAAATGAGAAATCAAAAATTGGCAATATTGTATCAGATTTCATTGCTATTTTAACGCTTGTTAATCAGGCTTAATTTATCGGTACATAGCCGTTAAAAAGTCGTATCAAGATTAAAATAAGAATGTGGAGGATATTTGAAAAACAGTCAACCTTGCACAGCATACTCAAAAACCAATCAGCGGTTAAAACTGCTTTAGCCTCTTTTCATCAAGAGAATCTGATCCGTGTTTAAAATAGATTGAATAGAAGATTTTTTAACTAATATTTATTCATCAATCCAATGATTCCATTGGCAATCATATCAATTGCGATAGTGCCTATTAAAAGTGCGGATAAACGCCCAACAATATCAAAATAACGATCAATATATTTGGCATGACTATAGCGCAGATGATCATGACCAAATTTCATAATCATTAAAATGCCACAGCTGATAAATAAAGTGAATGCAATCAAGAGTGCTGATTCGACTAAAGACATACTGACACCAGTGACCACAGCCGCACTAATTGTACCTGGACCAATCATGAAAGGCATCGCCATCGTACTTGCCAAATGTGCTGGCGTTCCTCTCATCTCTCCAATCGTATCCGCACCTTGGAAAACAAAACGATAACCGATCACCAAGAAAATCAGTCCACCAAAAATCTGAAAGGATTCAAAACGAACATTTAAATAAGAACTAAAGATTGCTTCGCCACCCCATGCGAACAGTAAAAAAACCACATAAGCAATCAATGCCCCTTGGGCTAAACTTTTATTAAACACCTTCGTTTCAGTATGTCGAATCATTCCAATCATATAGATGCTCATTAAAAAAGGATTGAGCAAGGAAAAAAATAAAGCAAAAGAATGGATATAGTTTGAAAACATAAGAACTTTCCACAAAAAAGTTTATCAATTTATGACTAAATAAAGTGTAATGCCCGATCTTCATAAATTTTGTCGGACTCATTATTTAAAATTGTAAACTTATCTAGGATTCATTCACTTATAAAACATAAAATGATAAAAAATTGTAACTATGCAGGTACTGGTTTCAGTCATCAGATTGGTTTTCGTTTAGCATGATCAAAACGGACAATTCAAAACGAACCAAGTAGCGCTGAGATGCCTTACCTTTAAAAAGTTTCAACATTATGATTTTATTTATTTTTTAAGCGTAGTTATGCTAAATCTTAAACTCATCAAAATTACAATAACATCTAATCTAATAACTTTTAGAATTTAGTTATCGATCAAAACTTTCTCTCATAGACGATCAGCAAGATCGTCAATCTAGGTGTAAATGTTTATAGCAAAAGATCAACTTATTTTGAATGAGCATGTTGATCCAAATCAGTTATCTGAGTAAGTAAAACATTTGATGGCTATACTGTTTATTGCCCCCTAAAAAACATTGAAGAATCAAATATTTTACTGTGCTTTTTTTATTGATAGTCTATCCAAAATTCAGCATAGGCATTGGCAAAACCTGGCGTTGCAGGCGCATCCGTTGCAATATAATTGGCATAAAATACTACTGAGGCATTGCCATTCGCATCCACTAAAAAAGGACGACTTTTACTAGAAACATCATTTGGAAATCTATTTGTTTTAGTAATTGGAACGCGATTACGATTAGAATCTGTTAACTCGATCGCAACGTGCTGTGCAGTTGATGTTGCATTAGGATTACTTAAAGCCAAAAGTTGATTATTCACAGGGTTCTGTTCACCCATAAACGTAAACCTGACTTCTGCTCCCGCAGGGCATTGAACCAAATTAAATGGAATCGCGACACGTGGACCTTTATCTCCGGGTGTTTTTAATTGACGTGTAGAATTTAATCCCATATCGACTATTTTATGCGCCTGACTCTCCTCAACACCACAGGTTGAATTTGTCGCATTGCCTTTTAAAGTAAAGTTATAGGTTCCCAAATCAGCGTGTGCATAACTGTACAGACCCATACTCACCATAAGCAAACAAGCCGTACGATAAAGATTTTGCTTTAATATATTCATCATCAACCCCTAGTCAAAATCTATTCTGAAATAGCCACGCGCCTGAAAAGGACCTGGTGTAGGCTGGTTTCCAGTGACACTAACAGGCCATGCTTTCACCACGATATTGGCAGGATTGGTATTGTTGAAATGAATTTTACTGTTGATATTATTAGGAATCAGTACATTGTCATTTTGGTCTGACATTTTAAAACCAATATCAGGATTATTGGACACAATGATGTCATTGGCAGGTCCACCAACTTTGTCTGTTTGGACCCGTAGCGTTAGTGGTGCATTATCGCTAATAAAACTATTACATTTTATTGACAACGGCATATTGGCTTTCGGAATACCGTTAATTTTGTTGCCTATACCCGCACTTTTAAAGTTATAAGTTGGGATATTTCCAAAATCAACAATTGATTCAACATCATCATTAATAATACAGTTTTGAGGAACAATCACTCGTCCTCTTAGATGTAAGGTTTGTTTTGCACCATTAATGAGTGCAGAACCATACGGAGCAGCATTATCACCGACATAGAAGTCAGCCAATGGAATGTCAATATCCGTAAATCCAACAAAAGGTTTAGAAATCCTCATGGTCACTGTATATTGTGTATTTCCAGTGTGTGTAGAAGTTCCACAGCGTTCAGATGGAAAACCAAAGCGCCCATTTTGAGCGGGTACGTTAATATTGGTTCCATTATAGGTATATCGAACAGAGGCTTGTAAGTAGTCATTCACTTGCATATAGCTTTTTCCGCCAATGATGACTCGAGGTCCTGTGTAGTAGGCAGTCATATAAATAGGAATAGAAGCGCCAGTGAGCGTCGTACCGTTATCACAATGGGTCGTCCAAGGATCACCATTTACACTGACTGTCAGGACTGAATCAAAGGTCTTTCCTGCCGTATTATCGGCAGGATCGGTAAACGTATAGGTACCAAAGTCCGCATATAAATTTTTGTTGTGTTCTTCACGCCACCAGCCTGCTGAAACATCCATCGCAGTCAGAATTAATAGAGTTGAAGCAAGTAATTGGTTTTTCATCAATATTCTCCGGTTACTTACATTCAACATCAAACTGTTGTACTGCAAGGCTTAAGTCAGCAGTGCTAATATCATAATCTGCAACACATTTTTGTTCGTTTGCGTCGCCCCAAGTTACTTCAAGCACACCTTTAAGCGGTAAGCCAGTCATATAAACTTGCCCTGACTCTGCCGCCATACCTACAGTTTTACTCGCAGTGACCGTCACATTACTGGCATAAGGGATCGGTTGCCCTTGATATTTGAGATCGATCAAAGCACGTACACCAATACTGGTATCAAATGTTGCGCGGCTAATCGCACCACGAATTGGCACAACATTATTGACATTGCTGTTGATTTCTAAATTTGAATCAAAACTGTTTGAATCCAATGCCACACGATTTAAACGATATTCAGAGGCATACGGCAAGATTGCATAACCACGCCAATCGGTTTTAACCCCATTATAGTTTTCAACTTTGACCCCTTTAGCACCAGGAGCTTTGACTAAAATACTGGTATCACCAAGAATCTGACCAAAGGTCAATCCATCTTTATGCAGCAACATGCCACCACTTGCACTATAGCTAAAGCGATTATTGTTTCCATCATAGCTATAACCTGCACCTACATTGCCATAAGTTCCGTTATAGCCCACATTAATGGCGCCTGCTGAACCTTGTTCAGTGACATAACCTTGGCGAATGCTATAACTCAAATTGCGGTCTTTCAATAAAGTGCCGCTAATTCCAGTCTGATAAGAATTATTGCCATCTGAATTTTGTGTGGTCGATACTGTTGCATAGGTATTCGCCCAAGGGTTATCACGGAAATTCGCTTTAGAACGCAGACGACCGAGCGGAAAAGATGCATTAGCGGTATAAAGTGTATTTACTTTGTCCAGTTGTGAAAACATGTTGCGGCTGACACCGAGCGAATAGCTTATGCCATTCCATGCACCATTGTAGCCAGCCTGTATCCATTCATCTTTTTTGGCAGTTCCCCAATAACTTTGCTGGTTTGCTGCAAAGTAAAGTGAACCATAACGCCCCATTGAGTGCGAAATGTTGGCTTGCAAACGACCTTTTTTAGCATGGTTCAGATCATAGCCATTGGCAATGATACCTACATTTGCCAAATTGCCGTCCTGAGTTTCAGCCTCACTATAGTTTTCACTCATTTGCCCGTAAAAGACATCATTGAGTGTATAGAAGCCACGCGTTGAATAGCGATAACCCAAAAGCTGAAAACTTGTTCCTGAGCGCAGTAAAGATTTAGAGTAGAGGAAACGCATCGATTGACCACGGTGCTTGGAACCATCGACCAACTCACTGTTTGCATGCGTTAAATCGAAAGAAAAAGCGCCAAACTGCCCCATGTTACTGCCAAAGCCGAGTAAAGTGCTTTGATAATTCGAGGACAGTTGAGTCCCGCCATAAATCGAAAGCCCTTTTGGTAATCCATGTACAACAGTCGCTTGCACAACATTTTCATTTTCTCTGTTGTTACGAGAACCATTGCGGAATTCACCCGCTAAAACACTATAACGTGTACGCCCTTCGCGTTGTAAAATCGGTAAACTTGAATACGGCACAAGGTAACTTTGGATTGAACCATCACTTTCTTCAATGGATACCTGTAAGTCACCACTACCAAAAGCAGGGTTCAAGTCCTGAATTAAGAAAGGACCAGGAGCGACATTGATTTGGTAAACAATATTATTATTTTGTCGAATCACAACTTTGGCATTGGTTTTAGCAACCCCACGCACATTCGGTGCATAACCCTGTTGGCTATCAGGATACATGGCATCGGCAGTAGATAACTCGGCACCACGATAACTGAAGCTATCAAAAATACTGCCTTCGCTCGCACCATCACCAATTCTAAGTTGGCTTTTGATTGGAATCAGTGTTTTTTGCACATAAGTATTGAGATTGGTCCACTCATGCGTACTCAAGTTATTATTAGAACTGTAATTAAAACTGCCAGAATGACGTAATTGCCATGAACCTAAATTCATGCCACTGTCTACACTGATATATAGACCATTTCCTGCAGTAACTGAACCAGAGTTGTTATATCCTGACATCCGGTAATTTAAAAACATCGCATTAATGCCTTCATCCCATTGTTCTGGTGGAATATATCCGCGCACCTGATTTTTTAACGAGATTTGTGGTAAATCAATATAGAGTTTTTGCTTACTAAACTGAAAGCGACTATTTGCACCATTGATCAATTGACTGATGTCTAAACATTGTGGATTTGACGATGCCAATAGCTCAGGATAAGCCGCCATATTTACCCCAAAACTTTCTAATAGTTTAAGGTCTAAACAAGGCATTAACCCTGTTGCATCTGCAGTATTTTGTTTTTCCACAAACTGAATATCACGAGTAACCACATATTCATCATTGGCATAAATCTCAACCCGATAAACGCCTGGTAATTGTTGTGGTGAACTTTGTAATTTGGTCAAGTCTGCAATTTGCGCATTCGACAAACCATCAGTTAAAAAGGCAGTATTAAATACTTGCTCTGCATGCGCGTTTTCTACGCATGCAGCACTGACCGCCATCGCCGATGCAATACACATTGGCAATACTTTCATTTTTGCATACATCGGTTTATTCGGCATCATCACTCAAGTACCTATACAACACATATTATTAATTTAGGTTTATTTCTACTTTTGGTGTCACACCACCATAGTCATTCACAGTTTGATAACTCAGCTTGTTCCCTGAGGTTTTTGAAATTTTTGTTTTTTCAAATGGTGCAGCCATCACGCTATCTAACTTGGTCTCATTCAGCACCAAATTGACAAATGAGATGTGATAAGGAGATTGGTTATCCACCTCTACACCTTCCGCAGTTTTTACAAATTTGACTTTTGTTATTGCGTCTTCAGGCGCAATCTTTAATTTTTCTGGACGAACAAACAGCTTGATTCGTGACAGTACAGCAAGCTGTAAAATGTTCTTTTCCGCAAGAACTTCTTTGTCTACAGATGGAATTGATTTTACATTTAACCAAAAAACTGACTCACGATCTTGTGGCAGATCTTTTACTAAGTTCACAATTCTCAAAGTATTTTCTGTTGCTGGCTCTGCCACAAATAAAGGTGGCGTCACCAAAAAGTTTTTAACTTTTTCTTCTTTTTTATTTTCAACCCATGAGTTAATCAGATAGCGATCTTTTTTACTGTGGTTGATCACAGATAGAGAAACTTGCTTGGCTTCCATCGGATAAATCACACGTGTTGCACCTAAAGATACCCCACCAATCGCCTTACCTTCAGCATATGAAAAGGAAGCTAGGCATGATAAAGCCACACCCAATACACCGTTTTTAAACATGCTTAAATTCATATCAATATTCCAAAACAACTTATGGATAAAAAACAGAAATCAAAATATTTTTACTATTTTCAGTCGACTGACCATTGAGCTTCGATAAAGGCAATACAACTGTTTCATCAATATTTGTTAGTTCAGGCTCTTGAGTCATATTTGTGACTTCGTGAGCGACCTGAGACAATGTTGATCGTTGATATACATTTGAATGATGCAAATTCATGCCAGGCATCAAATAAAATGTTTGTTCAGGCAACGCCAATGAGTCAGAGATAAGATGACTATTGTTGGCATCTTTCAAAGCAATGGCGAGGTTGTAATAAACCGTTGAAGAGCAATTTGAAACATTCAATTCTAAATGAGACTCAGTTTCACGATTTTCACCAAACTTGAAGTTGCTTTTCTGGGCAAATAAACAGCTTGGATTCACTAAGGAACCACTAAAATGGGCTCTTCCACCAAATACATAACTGTCTGCAAAAGCACTTTGAAATAAAAACATCCCAACCAGTACAGTTAAATATTTGTTCATATGAAATCAGCCCATTCAGTGTGATTTATTCAAATCAAGATTTGAATGAATCCTTAGTTATAGTTCACAACAAAAGTTGCATCAGCATTTGCTTTACCTGGTGTAGATGCACCAGTCGCTACATAACGTGCTGTAAATGGGAAAGTGTTTGTACCATCAATAATTGCTTTTTCTGTAGAGAAATCAGAACCATCTACAGCCAAAATTTTAGATGCATAATCTGTGATTTCGATACCAACATTTGTTGCAGCAGGTGCGTTACCGCCACCACCGTTTACAGCCAATAATTTATTGTTTGTGCTTACAGTTTGACCATTGAATGCAAAAGAAACACCGTTAGTTACAAGTGAAGCATCACAGTCAACCAATTGAATGTTGAATGGAACTGGACCTGATTTGTCACCAGCTACAGCTAAACGCGCAGTACGGTGTTGACCCAAATCTACAGTTTGATCCGCTGTATCTGTACTTACTGCACATGCAGCATTTACTAATTCACCCACAAAATGAACTGTTCCACCGTTTACTGGTGCTGCAAAAGATGCAGATGACATAACACAAGCAGCAGCAAGAAGACCTAATTTTTTCATGAAATAACCCTTTCAAAAGAGAAAACAAATTATGTTTAAGGTTTATTGTGATTACTGATACATATTCTTTTAACTTCAATCATCTAGCTTTGATTAAAATTTCATTTATTTTATCTAAACAAATTGAGATATATCTTGTTTTAATAAAATTATGAGACAGTCATCACATAAACTAAGCAGATTGTAGACGTTGAGTTACTATTAAGAAAAATGATTTTTACTCAAGATGATTGCTGAGTTTTTTGCATAGATATATAAAAAGTTATTTTTTTCAACACATTACATTTGTTATTTTTTGATCAAAAATACTTAACTTTATCAATTTAAATATTTAATTTGATTTTTTGCGAAATAAAATGGTGATGTGAATAACGCAGAAACAACCACTGTTGGCTATTTATGGAGAGTGATAATTGGCTTCTAAACGATCGACAGGCAATGGCATTCCTAAAAGATAGCCTTGTAATTGTTGACAACCTAGACGTTTAAGAATTTGCGCTTGTTGTTCAGTTTCGACACCTTCTGCGGTGACGACCAAGCCTAAACGGATTGCCAGATGAATAATACTTTCTAAAATAATTTGTTCTTTTGAACCTTCACACAGATTTCGAATAAATTCACGATCTATTTTTAATTCATCTACAGGTAAATCTTTTAAATATAAAAAACTGGAATGCCCTGTTCCAAAGTCATCAATCGCCAGTTTAATTCCTAAATTTCTAAGTTTTTCAAAAGTTTGAATACTATCATCGATATGATGCATCGCTGTTGATTCAGTAATTTCGATAATTAAATTTCCATGCTTGACATGATATTTCTGAATTAACTTTTCTAAATTTCCAATCAGATGCTTATGTTCAAATTGCACCGCGGATAAATTAACGGCAACAGGACAAAAGGCATAATTCTTTTGTTCCCACTGTTGAATCTGCATACAGGCTTGTTCTAAAGCCCAATAGCCCATACGAATAATCAAGCCTGTCTGTTCAGCGCCGCCAATAAACATACTGGGTGCTAATAATCCCAAACTTGGATGTTTCCAACGAATCAGTGCTTCAACACCACAAATACGATAATCAGCAGTAAACTTTGGTTGATAAAATAGGATAAATTGTTGTTCTTCAACTGCTTTGTATAAATCATTAATCAATTTAGATTGACTTCGATTGTGATGCTGCTGGTCCAAAGAGCAGCTATACACACTATAGGTATTTCGCCCCTGTTCTTTGGATTGGATCATTGCGGAATCTGCATTAATCAATAAATCTTGTAAATTTTGCCCGTGATCTGGAAAAAAGACGATGCCTATGCTTGCTGAAATATTGATTTCTTTACCCGAAATTTGAAAACTATCCTGGATTTTTTGTAAGAATAATTCAGCAATATGCTCGGCTTGAATACGGCTTGAATCTTCAAGAATCAGGATAAATTCATCACCACCAATACGAATCAGCTTTTGTCCTTCAGTCAATAATGGATATAAACGTTGAGCGAACTTCACCAGCAGTTCATCACCAATATGATGACCAAAGGCATCATTCACAGACTTAAAACGATCAAGATCAATATAAACAAAGGCTATTTTTGTTGCTGTTTCCTTATAATCTAGAAATAATGCATCCGTATATTCAACTAAAAAAAGACGATTAGGTAACTTCGTGAGATTATCTTGAAGTGCCAATCCTTCAAGCTCTTTATTGGCTTGTATTAATTGTAAACTGCGTTCTTCTAATCTTCGTTCTAAAATTGCCACACAAAAGGCAGAAACAAGAATCAAACTTGCCACAAAAATAATAGTGAACAACAAAACACCTTGCCCTTCGTTCAACTGATTTTCAAAATGATTGACATGCGTTGACGAAAACGTTGCCGCCGCCATACCTGTATAGTGCATCCCTACAATGCTCAGTGCAATCATGATGGATACGGCGGCTTTATACAACAACTTATGACTAAAGGTATTTTTATACTTAAATGCCAGCCAAAACGATAATCCCGAACCACTGATTGCAATCGTCACAGAGAGTATGACTAAAATTGGATGATAATAAATTTGCTGGTTTGGAATTTCCAACCCCATCATGCCGACATAATGCATGCCGGCAATCCCCAATCCCATCAGTAAAGCGCCTAAAATTAAACGCGGAAGAGGTAATGTGTCCTGTGTTGTTAACCAAACTGCAAATATTGAAGCCAATGTTGCAATAATATAAGAGATTACAGTGAGTGTTAGATCAAAAGTGTGATTTTCTGGTAAATGGCAAGCCAACATTCCGACAAAATGCATCGCCCAAATGGCAAATCCAAGTGCCATACCACTTAAACAGATAATTACTTTTTGAATACGCGCCGCATGAGGTGTAAAAATGAGTTGTTCTAATGAAATAGCAATGTAACAGATAATCACTGCAATGCACGCAGAACCTATTACGAGGCTACTATCATAACTCATATAACTCATAAATTTTTTCTTCCAGTAGTCAACCTATTATTGTTATAAGAAACCCCAATGTTTTACGACGTATAATGGCAAAAAGGTTCACTTTTTAAGAACTCTAATATTTCTTAAAATATCACTATCCTATTGAAGGTCAAGTTATTTTTCTTAAAATTATCAAGCTAATTTTGAAATAGTTGATTAAGTTAGAGCTTATTTTGTCGAATTAAAGAAAGATCAAAGAATTAACACAGTTTAGTGTGATTAGCATCCCTTTTTTAAACGAAAAAATTAGAGTAACGATGAAAAAACCTCTTAAAATTCACAAATCAGGTCAATGGATCGTAAAACCTGTATATATTGACTTGTTATTGTCCAGATTTAAATTTGACTTGCGCTAATATAACCTGAGTTCTATAAAAATCCTTGATGAAAGATGATATAGCCAAACCGCCTGATTATTCATACAAGTGATTTGGATGATTCATTTATTTTGTACTTTTGAATCATAGATGGTCTTGCTATCGTGAGGCGACATGGATGTCGCCATGTTGAGCGGGGGTATGAGGATGTACCCCTCGCTCAACGAAAGATTTTTGTCACTTTTCATCTCTGAAAAGTGAGGCATCGCCTACGCAAAACAATTTAAAATTTAGAAGTAAAGCGTGGCAGTGCAAGCTTTAGATCATCAAACAATCTATTGTTCGCTTTCATTTTATTGATCAAGAGAAATGAAACGCTATTGTTGGTTGCGCTTACGGAGCTCCGCTCCTCATCCCAAAATTGGATAAAAAAGCAGCAAAACCCCATAGAGATTTATTACTTTTCAATGAGTTGAAGATTTAATTACATCGAACTCAGGTTAATATAGTCAAATCTGTTGAAAAATAAATGTATAAAAAGAGAAAACCGAGCAACACATATCGCTCGGTTTTAAATGAAATAGCGTTAACTTTTAGCATGCAACATTTCAGTAAGTCACTCAGCTTTTCTTAACCCAACCTCTAGCTGAATTTGATCTAAGTCTGGAACATGGTAACGAACATTACCTATTTTGACATATTGAAAAATGGTTTTGTCTTCAACAGCGTCTTCAACATCCACCACCTCAGAAATACGTAAACGAATAGAGTTCGGCATTTCATTGCACATTAAA
Organism: Acinetobacter bereziniae LMG 1003 = CIP 70.12; assembly: GCF_000368925.1. GTDB lineage: Bacteria > Pseudomonadota > Gammaproteobacteria > Pseudomonadales > Moraxellaceae > Acinetobacter > Acinetobacter bereziniae. The sequence continues at coordinate 1,622,478 of NZ_KB849755.1, forward strand.
GCAAAACGATCATCCGCCTCTTCACCTTCAATAATCAAGGCGACTCCCAAAGCCTTTCTGGGATCACTGACACTAAAGGTGGGTAATTTCTTTTCATGCCATTCCACTACAGGCACGTGAATTGGACTGTTCTGCGCAGACAGCACCACATTCTGTGGCAACAACATCGGGTCTTTGCCATAACAATTAATAATATAAGCATCAATAAACCCTGTAGACACCGTAATCAGATGTTGCAGTTCCTGCGTACTGATTTTATCAAGCGCAGATTTTTCGATATTTCCTGCCATGAGCGCTCCTATTTAACCGTCAACAAAGCATCAATATTGGCTAATAAATCAGCCTCTTGGAATGGTTTACCCATATAGTTTGTCACACCCAAGCTGAATGCACGTTCGCGATGTTTTTCACCTGTTCGTGAGGTAATCATAATAATTGGCAAGTCACGATGAATTTCATGATGGCGAACCAAATTGGTCACCTCAAATCCATCCATTCGTGGCATTTCAATATCGAGCAACATCAGATCTGGTTTGACATTTTCAAGTTGCTCAATCGCATCAACACCGTCTTTAGCCGTAATCACATCAAAACCTTGACGTTCCAATAAACGTGACGTTACTTTACGCACTGTCACCGAGTCATCCACAATCATAATCAGACGACGTTGATCGCGATGACGTTGTTTATCTTGTTGTAAATATTCTGCACCACCACGACTTGAACTCTGAACTTGTCGCGCAATATTTTGCCCATCAAGAATCAAACAAACTTGACCATCACCGAGGATCGTTGCACCTGCAATCGCATTAATTGCCGCAAATTGCTTCCCAATCGGTTTTACCACAATTTGAGAACGCGAACCAATTAACTGATCAACCAGAATCGCGACAGATTGACCTAAGCTCCCTTTAATCAATAACACAGGTAATGAATGTGCAAAGCCATGTAAACGTGGCGTCACCTGATTGGCTGTAAATTCACCGAGATAACGCAATTTATAACTTTGGTAATCTATATCGAAATAGTCATTTTGAGTTTCGAAATACTCTTCCAGAGCGGCTGGGGAAATTCGCACAATACGATCAATTTGCGATAATGGCACAGCAAACTGTTGATCACCGACTTTCACCATCAATGCATCACTCACAGCAACTGTTGTTGGCACACGGATGGTAAAAGTAGAGCCATGACCCAGTTCAGAACTTACACTGACCTGTCCCCCTAGCGATTTAATTTCACTTTGAACCACATCCAGTCCAACACCGCGTCCAGAAATCTGGGTGACTTGCTGTGCTGTACTAAAACCAGGATGGAAAATAAATTGTAAAATTTCTTCTGGCTCTAAATGCTGATCTGATTTAATCAAACCTTTTTCAATAGCTTTATCGCGGATAATTGCAGGATTGATTCCTTTACCATCATCTTTAAAGGACACCAAAACATCGGTACCTTGGCGACTAATATTCAAGTCGATTCGACCAGTCAATGGCTTGCCAGCTTTTTGTCGCTGCTCTGTATCTTCGATCCCGTGGTCGATGGCATTACGCAACATATGCTCTAATGGAGATACTAATTTCTCTAAAATATTACGATCTAATTCACCTTCCGTATTATTCACCAACAGTTCGGTAGGCTTATTGACCGCCGAGGCGGTTTGGCGTACCAAACGCTGTAATCGTGGTAATAAACGAGAGAAAGGAACAAGTCGGGTACGCATCAAGCTTTCTTGAATTTCAGCTTGAATACGTGACTGTTGCAATAATAAGCCTTCAGTATCACGAATTTTCTCCGCTAAGGTGGTTTTAAAGTCCACCAAGTCAGATGCAGATTCAGCAAGCGATTTAGACAATTGATTCAAGGATGAATATTGGTCCATTTCCAATGGGTCAAAGTCCGCATAGCGCGCACTTAAATCCCCATGTTTAGCAATAATTTGACTTTCCAACTCGCCTTCCATTCGACGAAGCTGATCTGCCAAACGTTGAATCGCAAGCTCCATATCGGTCAATGTATTTCCCAATTGACCCAAATCCATTTCAATACGCGAGCGGTTAATGGCATTTTCACCAGAAAGATCGATCATCTTCTCAACCAAATCCGCAGAGATACGAATCATCTCATTATTGGTTTCAGTTTTTTCAGAAAGATCCCATTCACCCAACATAGATGGTGGTTCAGTTCCATCTCCTTGAACAAACTCATTATTGGTCTGTTCAAAAATCAAATTGGTTCGAGATAATTTTTCTGGAAGCTGAGCAGAAACATCGACATATTGCATACGGTTTAAATTTAACTTCAAACCATCAAAATTATCGTAACTCTGTTTGAAAATTGCTGCATCTAACCAGTGAAAAGCACTTTCCAATAAACCGTCATAGACATTGGAATTAAAGTTGTGCTGACCAAATTGTTCAAATGCATTTTCAAGCTCATAAGCAATATCCGCAACACCTTCCAATTTCACCATTTTTGCACCGCCTTTTAAGCTGTGTGCAATACGTTGCAATTGAAGTAGTAAACTACGGTTACTTCGTTGATCAAACCATTGATTCAAGATATTTAACCCATCATCAATCAGCTCACGAGCTTCCTCAATGAAGGTTTCTTGAGCAACACGTTCGGCGTCATCCAAGTCATCTACTTGAATCTGTTCAACGAATGGCTCAGCTTGTTCAAGCGTTGCTTGCTGCTGATCTGCAGAAATAACATCAAATTCTGGAGTAACAGACTCGTCAACTAAAACAATCTCATCTTGGGCTTTTTCAGCTATCTCAACATTCGTATCATGCAAGAATTGCTGTTGATCAATATGCTGTAAAACCTCAAGAATGTGTGTTGCAGGATAATCAATAGATTTTTCACGAATCAACTGAATACGATCTGCGACATCATCTTGAATCAAACGAATAGATTGAATAACTTGTGGTCCAGCTTTGAGCTGACCTTTAATCACGCGCTCATAAATTGTTTCGAGTTCATGAGCAATTAAACCAATATGCGTCGCCTGAACCATATTTGCGCCACCTTTTAAAGTGTGCAAATAGCGCATTAAATTATTGAGTGCAGTGGTATCATCTGGATGACTTGACCATGTATTTAGGTCATGATCCATACCTACCAACAGCTCATCGGCCTCCTCAATAAAAATATCAAGAACGTCAGCATCAAACTCACGCTGACTTTGCGCAGAATCTATATTTTGCTTATCAAGATTAATTTGAGTTAAGACATAATGATTGCCTGTCTCAACAGCGTTAATATCAGATACAGCTACTACCGCATGTTGAACTGCTGGCTCAATGCTTGGTTCAGCAATTTGAATCTGATCTACATCAATTTCTTGATGTACATAATCATGAAGCTCATCCAAAATCGCCTGAGTTGCACCACTCAAGCTGACACGCTGACCAGATGCCAAGGTATCAAATAAATGAATGAATTCTTGATGTGCTTTAGAGAATATTTCGAAAGCATAATCTGTATTCAACAAATCAGGCTTGGCAATAATCTGTGTATATCCGTCTTTGAGTGCAAGACTGAAATCATGAATACCTTGTGACGCACGATTGTCGGTATGATCGACGAGGATCTGAGCCTGTTGAATCAGTTGTTGGAAATATTCTGGATATTCAACTTGAGCGCGTTTATCAAACTCAAATTCAGCATCCAACAATAGATCAATTTCCAAATCGACCAATTGAGTCACTAAACCTGCTTGTGACTGATGATCTTGTTGATATTGATGTTGGAAATCATAACGCTCCCAAGCATCATTAAATTTTTGATAAATCTGGGCTAATTGCGTATCTTGATCACCGGTTTGCTTGAGTACATGCAAATAATCACTGACGAATTCAGCATAATAAGTCAATAGGGCGTTTTCATTTTTAGAAGACTCCGTATCTTCTTGGACCAACACTTTAAACAAATGCTCAACTTTACCACTTGCTTCAAATACATCCTGAATATGCGCCATAGAAGAACTTCCGCGCAAAGTATGTAATGCCCGAATCAAGCGATTATATTGTTCCGGTGTATGTTGCTCTAAATGCAAAAAGTCTTTGATCGTTGCCAGATGTTCTTCCGACTCTTCAACAAAAATCGTCAGGGTTTCAGAGATTAAACTTTCATCCGAAGTCGGCGTTGTTTCCGCTGCAGATTCATCAATTTGAATCGGGTCTGCCACTGCATGCTCTTCGGCATTTTCGTGGTTTGCCATAGCTGCTACTGTTTCTATATGCTCTACAAGTGGCTCGCTATCAGCAATTTCTAAACCCGTCAGCACATTCTCATGATTGAGGGTATGCGCAAGTGACAGTAGATCCGCCAATGCAGGTTCTAAACTCTGTTTTTGCTGTAATTGTTGCCCCAAATACACCAATGGTGCCAAATCTAAATGATGTGGTTGTTTATTTAAAAACTCAGCATACAATTTGAACTTATACACATTAAATACAGCACTGACATATTGTTGAATTTCAGTACTTAATTCCAAGTTTTTTGCAATTACACGATTTAATGTATCTTCAACAGTCCAAGCCAACTCACCTGAACGCTTTGCCCCCACCATACGTCCAGAGCCTTTAAGGGTATGGAAATAGCGACGTACATTCACCAATTCCTTATCTTTGGACTCATCATTTAGCCATTGATCAAGAGAAGCTTGCAACTGTTCAAAAATTTCTTCAAGTTCTTCTACAAAAATTTCTAAAATCTCATCATCCTGATCAAGATAAGCATCTTCAGGTAAAGTGACGTGTTCAACTAAATGTTTTAATATTTCTTTCATAGCTCAGGCTTCTATGTTAGTTCCCGATTTTGGGACTAAAACCTTTCAAAATACAGTCAAGCTGAATGGCTTTAGAAGGCTTTTCACTGTGCGCAATCACTACCGTTTTAGTGTAGAAATTGCGCATATCAAGTCTCAATCGTTTTAGTCTGGTAATTTAAAGTCAGAAACTGATTGACGTAATGAATCCGCCATACTTGCCAATTCAGATACCGAACGTGCTGTATCAAACGTTGCACCCGTAGTTTGCGAAGTAATTTCTTGTACAACATTCATCGTATTGGCAATATGACCTGCTGATGCAGACTGCAATTTCGCTGATTCAGAAATACTTTCAATCAAACCTGCCAAGTTACTTGATACTGTTTGAATTTCACCCAAGGCAACACCCGCATCTTTTGCAAGGTTCGCACCACGCACAACCTCAGAAGTGGTTTGTTCCATTGAAATTACGGCTTCGTTGGTATCGGTCTGAATGGTTTTTACCAATGTTTCAATCTGCTTGGTCGCTGATGCTGAACGTTCTGCAAGACGTTGTACCTCATCCGCTACCACGGCGAAACCACGACCTGCTTCACCTGCCATAGATGCCTGAATTGCAGCGTTTAATGCCAAGATGTTGGTTTGGTCAGCAATATCGTTAATCAGCGAGACAATGTTACCAATCTCTTGAGAAGATTCACCCAAACGTTTGATACGCTTTGATGTTTCTTGAATCTGCTCACGAATCGTATCCATCCCCTCAATTGAACGGTTTACAACATCTGCACCATTTGACGCGATTTGTACTGAACGTTGTGCTACCTCTGCTGATTCGGCAGCATTGGCAGATACGTGGTCAATTGATTGTGCAATTTCATTAATCGCTGTCGATGCACCCGCAATCTCTTGCGCCTGATGCTCAGATGCCTCAGCCAACTGGTTGGTAATTTGTTGAGTATTCTGGGTATATTGTGCAACTTCTTGAGAAGTCTCATTGATTCGCGATACAAGATCACGTAACTGATCAATCGCAAAGTTAATCGAATCGGCAATTGCACCTGTAAAGTCTTCAGATACCGTTGCATACGAACTCAAGTCACCATCTGCCAAATCGGCAATTTCATCCAATAAACGTAAAATCGCATTTTGGTTACGGTCATATTCGTCTTGTAAACGCATTACACGTACTTTATCTGACTCACTACGTAAACCAATCAATTTAAATACAGCAAATAAGAATGCGCCTAAAGCAAACAATAAGATTAAGGCTGGTAAAATTGTACCTACACCTGTATTTACTGAAAGTCGATCTAAGCCTTTTAATAAATTATCAGATTCTGCAAAGATATTTGATGAAGCTTGGCGAACTTTAAAAATTTGATCAGAGTTCTTCAATACTGAAGTCGATGCCAATTGCACAATTTCATTATAATCTGATTTGATACTTTCTAAAGATTCACGCAACTCAGGCTTGTCAATACGAGTTACACCCAAATCTGCATTACCATTTAATTGCGCATTTAAGTATGTTCCGAAAGTTTCAGTATCGGCATTAAAGTCTTCTGCAGAAGCACGCGTATTATCTGAACCACCGAGTACTGAACCAATTGAACGTAAAATACGTTCTGCAAGGAATACTTGGTTTTTCGCGATTACAACCTGTGTACTTGGCATGTTATCACGTGCCATTTGGTCAACCATTAAGTTATATTCAGCCTGCATGCCAGGAATCACATCTGCAACGGCGATATTGGTGTCATATAACTGGTTAATGATTTTTTGATGGGTCGCAATCATGTCAATATCAGCAGAAACCTGATTCCAGGTTTTTTCAACCCCTTCAACTGCTTTTGAAGATGCATGAATATCTTTCACAATATCCAAGTTTTCTTTAAATTTCTTTTGTGATGCCACTAAAGCATTGATCGATTCTTTTGAACCTGAAGCTGTTGCTTCTGTTGCTTGACGCGATAATGTTTGAGATAAAAGTTTTAATTCACCCAAACTACGAGTTAAGTCGTTATTTCGAGGAACTGTATAGAATAAAACCAAAAGTAAAATAATCGCAACGATGATGCTGACAATCGCCATTTGAATAAATGGTTTTGATTTGTCACTTTCCCCAAATAACTTTGCAAACTCATCAATTTTCGATTTGGTTTTTGTTAATACGCCCGGACTACTTTTTTGAGCAGTATCCCCTGTATTTTTCTTTTTTAGTTTAAAGCCCATTCAGCTTCTCCCGATTCGCTTAACTCTAATTAGGCGTCAAAGCTAGTTTATAAATTTTTCTGATGCGTTCATGTATTGAGGATCATTCAACAAACGACTGAATAAGAATATGTTCCAAGCTTGGTTGTGCTGTTGGAAATATCCTTGACAATAAGTTTGAAGCTTTTCTTCCAGTTGATTATTTTTAGAAAAAAAGCTTTTTTTATTAAAATGTTGAATCCCCAAAACCTGATCTACGACCAGACCAACATAATGGTCATTATGACTAATACATAAGACTTTTTGAGTAGGTAGAAATTGGCTTCTTTGCCCCGTTAAATAAAAAGCCAAATCGGAAACCGACAATAACCGTCCGCGAATATTCGCTAAACCTTTTACCCAGCCCTGAACATTGGGAACTGGTGTATATTTTGGCGGATAAATAACTTCCGAAACTTCCCCCAATGGAGCAACAAAATATTGCCCCATCATTTCAAATGCAATGCCTGACCATCGGTTTACTTCACTTTCATTGTCAGCGTAATTTTTATTTCCTCGCTTAGACAATCGAAGTAATTCGATAAATCCATTTGCTGCCATACATTATCCTGCTTGCAGATGCTGCTTGATTGTGCTGATCAGCTGATTTTCATCAATTGGTTTTGTTAGATAGTCACAAGCACCCTGACGTTTGCCCCACACACGGTCAGTTTCTTGATCTTTGGTACTTACAATCACAATTGGAATATGCTTCGTTGTTGCACCACGAGCAATTTGACGAGTTGCTTGGAAGCCATTGACCCCAGGCATAACCACATCCATCAATACAAGATCTGGTAACTCGGCTTGTGCGATGGTTATTCCATCTGCACCGTTGGTTGCTTCAATCACCTCAAATCCATGTTTAGCCAAGATTTCTTTAAATCTAAACATTTCAGTTGGTGAATCATCAACGATTAAAATTTTTGTCATTCTTTCCCCCAAATTAACCGTTATGCACTCACATGGTTGCGAATTGCATTCAATAATTCATCTTTACTAAATGGTTTGGTTAAATATTCATCAGAACCGACAACGCGACCCTTTGCTTGATCAAATAAGCCATCTTTGCTTGATAGCATAATGACTGGAATATTTTGATAATTTTGAGAATTTTTAATCAATGCACAGGTTTGATAACCATCCAAACGAGGCATCATAATATCAACAAAAACGATATCTGGATTAGCTTCAGCAATCTTAGACAAGGCTTCAAAACCATCTACCGCAGTAACTACTTCACAACCTTCTCTTTGTAATAATGTTTCAGCAGTACGACGAATGGTTTTAGAATCATCGATCACCATGACTTTAAGATTTTGAAATTTATCGTCCATTTAATGCCCCTTTCCATAAGCTTGGAATGAATTGTGCTGTACAGATTTATTTTTACAATTAATCATGGTTTTTTAACATATATTAACTCACTTTATCAATGAACATTTCTTGTCATAAATCTCACTTCAAATAGAAAAACACAGTAAAGCTCACATAAAAAAAAATATTCTGTATTTTTTTAGAACTTAATTGTTTATTAAAATTTTGTAACCACATAAAATGATCAAAGATCGTTTTTAAAATCATATAACTGACTTTATTTTTTGGGGATGGCAGACTTCGAATGGATAGAATAATCTATTACCAAAATACAGACTCAAAAACAAAAAAAATACGCTGTTTGACCTTGGCAATGAGTTTGATCACCTGTAGTGCATTGGCATATGCAGATGTATCGCAACCTAGAGCGGCTTGGTATCGATATTATGATAAAAATGGGGTCGCAAATATTAGTACCTCTGTCACGCCTGCACACATCAAAAATGGCTATGAAGCACTTGATCGCAATATGCAGGTGATTAGACGCAATCAAGCCTACAACGTTGAAAAGGATCTGCAACAGTCGACCTTACGTGCCTCTGAAGTGCGTAAATTAGAACAAGATGCCCGTCTTAAACGTGCTTATGGAAACTCATCCGTTGCCATCAATAAACGCAATGAGCTTCTCAACAACTTAAAACAGCAAATAGCATTACAAAATCAAAATCTTAAGCAATTACAAAGTGATCGAATCATATTAAAAAGACAGGAAATGGAATATTATAGAAAAGGTAATACCGTACCGTCTACGCTTAAAGATCGAATCAAATACAATGCAGAAAATATAGATAAAACAAAAGGCTACATTGAAAATTTACAAAATAATTATCGCAGTACACAAAGCAAGTATGACGATGTTATTAATCGGCTCAAAAAACTTGAATAATCAACTTTTAAATCAAAAAAAATTCATGTTCTCTATTGAAAAAATCTCAACAAAGACCAAAGCTATTTATATTTTCACTCAACTTTTTAAGTTTGAACCTCATACAATAACCATGAATAACACATCGCATATCATCTGGTCTTTGTATTTCAGCCCAATCGGACATTAAAAATCTTCAGCTAATTTTTTATCGTATTATTTTATCGTATAATCTTCCCTTTAAATCTAAAAATTTTAGGACAGTTTCCATGCGCGCGAGTCGCTTTTTGTTTGCTACGTTGAGAGAAACCCCAAACGATGCTGAGGTCATTTCACATCAGTTGATGTTACGTGCGGGGATGATTCGTAAGTTGGCTTCAGGTTTATACACTTGGCTGCCGATGGGTGTACGTGTACTCAATAAAGTTGAAGCAATTGTACGCGAGGAAATGAATCGCGCAGGCTCATTGGAAACGCTCATGCCCGTAACACAACCTGCTTCACTTTGGGAAGAATCAGGTCGATATGTGCAATATGGTCCTGAACTTTTACGGTTTAAAGATCGTCATACCAACGATTTTGTGCTCGGTCCAACTCATGAAGAAGTGATTACTGATTTAGCGCGCAATGAGCTAAAAAGTTATAAGCAACTTCCGATGAATTTCTACCAAATTCAAACCAAATTCCGTGATGAAATTCGCCCTCGTTTTGGTGTGATGCGTTCACGTGAATTTATTATGAAAGATGCATATTCTTTTCATGTCGACCAAGCGTCACTACAAGAAACATATGATGTCATGTATGACACATACTGCCGAATCTTTACACGCTTGGGCTTAAATTTCCGTCCTGTTCAAGCGGATACTGGCTCGATTGGTGGTTCTGGCTCACATGAGTTCCATGTACTTGCATCAAGTGGTGAGGATGATATCGCATTCTCTACCGAATCAGATTTCGCAGCCAATGTTGAAATGGCTGAAGCAATCTTGGTCGGTGAACGTGCTGCACCAAAACAACAATTTACGATTGTCGATACGCCGAATCAAAAAACCATTGCAGATGTTTCTGCCTTTTTAAATACAGATCCAGCCCATTCTGTTAAAGCTTTATTGGTACAAGGCGTTGCAGATGAAAAAGGTCATGTTCCAGTAGTTGCATTGTTCTTACGTGGCGATCATGAGCTCAATGAAATCAAAGCTGAAAAGCACCCTCTGATTGCTGCACCATTGACTTTTGCGACTGACGAACAATTAAAAGCATTAGATTTGACAGCTGGATTCTGCGGTCCTCAAGGATTGGTGGAAAAAGGCATAGTAGTCATTGCTGATCGTGCCGCTTCAGTGCTTTCTGACTTTGTTGCTGGTGCAAACGAAGTTGATAAACATGCTATTGGTGTAAACTGGGAACGTGATGCTCAGTTTACTGAAGTGTTTGACTTACGCAATGTTGTAGAAGGTGATCCTTCTCCAGATGGTCATGGCACCATCATGATCAAACGTGGTATTGAAGTTGGTCATATTTTCCAATTAGGCAAAAAATATTCTGAAGCTTTGGGCTGTAAAGTTCTCGGTGATGATGGCAAACCATTAGTGGTGACTATGGGATGTTATGGTATTGGCGTAACACGTGTAGTTGCCTCTGCAATAGAGCAAAACTTTGATGACAAAGGGATCATTTGGCCTACGGCGATCGCACCTTTTGAAGTTGCTATTGTTCCAATGAATGCTCAAAAATCACCACGTACACTTGAAGCTGCTGAAGCACTGTACAATGAATTGCAAACAGCAGGTTATGATGTATTGCTTGATGATCGCAATGAACGCCCTGGTGTTAAATTCTCTGATTTAGAGCTGACTGGTATCCCTCATCGTATCGTAATTGGTGAGAAAGGTTTGGATGCTGGTACTTTCGAATATAAAGGTCGTAGAGATGCAGAATCTGTTGATTTAAGCAAAGCAGACCTGTTGGCTAAATTAGCGAAATATAGCCAAACCGTCTGATTATTCATACAAGTGATTTTGATGTTAATCATTGATGTCAAATGAGATTTATGATTTTCAGATGATTCATTTATTTTGTCCTCTTGAATCATCGATGGTCTTGCTATCGTGAAGCGACATGGATGTCGCTATGTTGAGCGGGGGTATAGGATGTACCCCTCGCTCAACAGAAGATTTTTGTCACTTTTCATCTCTGAAAAGTGAGTTAATGCCTACGCAAAACAATTTAAACTTTAGAGATAAAGCGTGGCCTTGCAAGCTTTAGATCATTAAACAATATATTTATCGCATTCATTTTATTGATCAAGAGAAATGATATTCTACTGTATGAATTTTTCGACAGGTTGGCTATAGTTTTGCCACACCATGAAAAAACCCGCAGATTAATTTGTGCGGGTTTTTTATTTAATCATGTTTTAACTCATCGCTATAAGCCATTAATTTTCACTTTTAAATCTGTAACAGATGTCCCAATCGCACCAAAGTTCCCCATCGAACCATTCTGAAGGCCATTAAAAACAGTCGCTGCACTTGCACCGCTCGTTCCCATGATCATCTGATTGATTCCAAGATCAAATTTACTCGACTCACCCGTATTGCCAAATACAAAGCCACTTGACTCCACACCCGCATAGAAACCATTTAACGAAAAACCATTGGTTTTGTCTGTGCCTGTCAGTTGAAAATTAAAATTTGCACCTACATCACTATCATCCGATAAAAGTGCAATGGCACAACCAGTTCCTGTACCACAAATCGACTGAATTGCTCCACCAAAAGCAATCATACGACCTTGAGGCGCATTGCCGAGCTGTAAATTCATCGTTGGTTTTGATGCTGCAAAATTAATGTCAATGCCACTGTCCATTTTTAATATTTTAATGACATCGCTCTTTTCTGAAGTACCTGTGAAAATAGATTGATAGCTTGCTGGACCCGAAGATGAATTTGCACCTGCCAAGTAAAGCGCAAAAGGTGAAACCTTTATCCCTGTAATATTACTTCCAAAACTAAGACCAATATTGGCAAAAGGCTTACCTGTTGAACCACTGATCGCACTTCCATCAGTATCCATCACAACATTCATCGTTGACGAATTAGAAGCACCTAAGAAGCTTACATTCATGCTCTGATCTGCAAGTGTACCAGCACTTTTACCTGCAACAACAAGCGATGCTTTATTTGCATCATTCACAGTTGTACCTAAGCCATCACGATCAATAATAGACAGTTGATTCACTTGGACTTTGCTAATATTTATACCAACATCAATCCCTGCCTGACCCGTTGTTTGAGAAAGACCTTGATCATCCAGTGGCTGCATTGCCATTGCAACTGGACTCAATACCAATAATGATATACACCCTAGCTTGTTGTTTTTCTTCATTATCCTAATCCTTAGGAAACTTTATATATTGCCGACCACATCACAGTTTAGTTTGAAATTTTTGGTGATGGAAGAATAACCCGACCAATAACCGATCAATTTCGAGGAATAATATTCAGCTCACTACTTAATCGACCACCTGTTAAGGCGATTTCACCTAGACGTGCGCCTGAAACCAAGGCACCTGAAGCTGCTGGAGGATAAAAGTTTAAATCTCTTGCTCTAAATACACCATTTACAGACTGTGTTGGATTAAATTGCAGACTGGTATTAAATCCAACCTGCCCTGTTCCCGTATTTGAATTCTTACTGATCACAATCGCATTATTAAAACGAATATCTCCTGTCAAATTATCTAAGCCCAATGAAGAACCGTTGACAGGATCACTGATCTGAATAGTGTTATTGGTATTGGCTAACTTCAAATCACCCACTACATTCAGACGGTTCCCAGTACCATCATCTTTGATCTCACTATTCGGAATCAAAGATAAATCCATATCTCCACCAAAGCGAAGTTTCAAACCGAAGAGCACATCATCGCTTTTCGCAAAATTATTGGTATCTGAAACACTTTTATTACCACATGCAACCGAGGTTGTAGCTAAGCCTAGTGCACAGGATTTATATGTAGTTCCAGGCAAATATCCACCAGCAACTTCTGCTGCCATCACCACCAGCATATTTTTTAAGCTTAGGTTTAAACTTCCATTTTCTACACCAACGCTACCATTTCCCTTGAGTAGCATATCGATATTTCTAAGCCCCATATAATAGTCTGTAGGTTGACCATTTCTCAGTCCACCATCAATGACCAATATTGAAGTAGTATTGTTACCGATCTTATTCGCGCCATTTTTATCTACACCTTCCGTTGTTAACCCTAATGAAAAACCAAGCCGAGCGGTTTGACCAGAACCTGCTATTTTATTTTGTGTACCATCAACTGAATAAGAATAAACTTTATCTGCATCCACAGTAGTGCCATACATCGCTAAGTTTGCATTTAGATTATAAAATGGTAGTGCCAATCCCCATTGGTTATTCAGCCCATTGTCGGTAAATAAATTATTTGCCGCTACACCAGCACTTGTAGTAAATCGCCCTCTTCTAGAAAAAGATTGAAATGCCGCATTTCGAATTGAGGTCATCACGCTATAAGGACGATTCCCAGCAGTTAATGTTGTATAAACATCTTGCTTATAGTCATTCAAGCTGGTTAATGACTGACCGTTACCAAAACTTGAAGATTGGAATGTAGAGTTAACGGGCAAAGTGACTTGTTTAGAATCCATAAGATTTAAAAATACACTTCCAGTGTCAAAAGATGCACGACTTCCTTTTTGTAAACCAGTTAGATTTCCAAATTCAAATCCATAGCTATTTAGTCCAGCACCACCTATTTCTAAAGTTGTCGCATCAGCACCACCTGAAAGCATGCTATCACCATCTTTAGTGAAATCAGTTTTCATACGAAATGCAATACCAGAACCGCCAACAATATCTTTTCCAGTATCTATACCTGATGAATTCACAGCAGAGCCTATTAAGCTGCTTGCATTTTGTACACCACGGAACTGAAGTGAACTGTTAACCATCCGCCCACTGGCACCAACACGAATTAAACCTTTTGCACCTGAGGGAGTATTATACTGATCCACTGCATAAACAGATGTTGCTGAAGGGTTGGCTCCCTTATTATTCAACATAATCTCAAGATTTAGACCTGCATTGGATGTTGTTGTACCATTTCCATATGAACCTGTATTCATAAATCCCGACTTAGTCGAAGCAGGATCAACAACGCGACCTAAATCGGCATAACCATAAGTTGCATCTGGTGTTTGAGTACTTCCAGCAATGTTTGATCCCGAATTGGTTTGTAATTTAAAGCCTTCAGCAGCATCAATAAACATAAAACCATTTGCATTAAAATTAAAATTAAAATTCTTTAAAATTAGCTGATTTAATTGATTTATTGCACTGGTTTGACCCAAATAGATATTGGCATTTTGCAAACCTAAAGCCAGCGTACCTTGGTCATTTTTACCAAGCAATCCATTGGTTGTTTTTAATCCAATACTGGTATTCGATGCTGTTTGAACAGCTAATGTACCAATCTTTGCACTACAGCGTGCTCCACTTGGATCACTATCACACACTCGGAAAGAGTCTACTGTTAATAACATAGGTGAAAGTGATACATCTAGATTCACGCCTGTTTTACCACTCACTGTGCCCATATTGAGTTTTACATTGGCTTTTAATGGGTCTGTAGAAGTATTACTTTGCTGAATCTTAACCGTATCTGCGGTTGCTGTAAGGGCTTGACTTGTCGCATCTGTTTCAGCTCGCCCAGCCTGATCTGTCCAATATAGTGTTTGAATGTTGGCTTCTTTTAATGTGGCTTCTATATTCACACCATCTTGACCATTCACATTTCGCAGATCACCATCATCCAAAGCTTGAAGTGCATAAGCAGGTACATGCATTGCCAATAAGCTGAATGCCAATGTATTTAAAATAAATCCTTTTCGCTGTTCTTGTTTTATTTTCATCCCTAAACCCTCAGACTTATTTCACTTAGCAACGCTTGTTCATACTTGAATCACAGCTAAACATCATTAACTTTCCCTGAAGTGCAAGATTGCCATTCATCTGCATACCCATAAACCCAGTTTCACGCCCTGTATCATAATTGTTCGCAGTAGAACCATTTGGACCTGTTGTTTGGGCTTTAGCAGCATATTTATTCAGTTTTAGATAACCATATTGAGCTGCGGTTGCACCCAATGAGTTTTCAGTAACTGTTCCATCTGGATTGGTTATACTGGTAAATGCATCCTTTTCTATGGAAAGTGAATTAAATCCAAAATTACGAATTTGAATGGGTTTATCTGCATCAAAAGATAATTGAAACGCAGGTTTTATCATTTGTTGGTTTGCAATATTCTTATAGACCAAATCCGCACCATCTAAACCTAACTTCTGGATATTAATCGTTCCTTGAATACCCTTAAATACCACCCAAAGTTTATTTCCACTGACACTACTTGCAGCACCACCTGAATCTACATAACGGTTATTGACTGAAAGTGCTAAACGACAAAACTCTAAATTTGCACAAATTCCACCAACACCATTATCAAACTTATAGGCATTATTTGTTTGATAATATGAATCGTTGGCATTGATCTGATTCAGTACTAGCTTGAGTGATAAGTCTGCCCCAGCCTGACCTTCAACGTGTTGCAAGTCCGAGTCAGATAAAGGTTCCATTGCCACAGCATAAACACTCAACATACTGGTTAAAATAAGAAGTACACTTTTCTTCATCATATTTCTCCTTATTTTATAAGCCTTTGGTTGTTATTTTCATATGTTGAATCAGCATACCATCAATGACTGCGGAACCTAAATTATTTTGGGCATTTGAAGTTGATGCATTACTCAATTGGTTAAATGAAATTCCGACAGCACCCGCACTTTTGTCAGCAAGCAAAGTTTTTCCAGCATCTGGACTATAGACCGTCCCAATACTGATACTGCTATGTGTCGCTGAACTTCCTTGATAACCTGAAATTGAGCTTGAACCACAATTATAAACATTACATGTAGAGCCTTTATAAGACGAATCAGCACCTGTATAGTCTGTATATATTTGTTTATAAATTGATTCTTTATTTGGTATTCGTGCCAGCTCTAAACTAAAGTTTGTACCATCAGAACCAAGAATTAAAGGCTGATATAATGAACCTAATACTAAATTCGTATTCAGGTTATAAATATAAATACCTTCCTTATCTGAGAAAGTTGGAGCCAGTCCACCATTGATCGCTGGAGTCGATAAAATATCTTGGGCTGTACCTGTGGTACAACCATTCAAATTTCCAACGCCACACTCTTGCGTGCTTAATCTCAAAACTCGGTTCATCAAATTCGCAGGCATTGTCCAAGAATTTGCTGCAGATGTTCCTAACAATTTAGAACCATCCCCGCTATTTAAGCGTATAACTCCAGCCAACCCTAAGGTATTGTTATAGAAGGCACTCATTCCCCCAGTATTGGTTGCACCACCGAGTGTCTGGAATAATTGAATTTTACTTCCATTCAGTCCAAAACCGTTAAATACACCTTGTAATCGAATACGATTTGCCCGACCTGTTGTTGTGCTACTAAACCCTTCACCTAAGTTAAATTGGTTCGCATCCTGATCTGGTTTACTTTGATCACGTACAAAAGCATCTGCCCATAAAGCAAGTTTAAGATTATATGCGTCTTCTCCACCTGCATCATTTACAAAAGGCTTCGTCGTTACGGTTTTGTTATCCGAAGCAAATGTATATATATTTTCATACAACGGCGCTTCAAAATTCAAATAGGTTACAGAGCCACTACTGGTACCAAAATCAGGAATATTTGAATCTGTTTTTACGTTAAATATCCATGGGTTTGTTGCCGTTCCCCAACTTCGAATCGCTGCATTTGCTACACCATTGGTTTGTCCTGAATCTAAGCGAAGGTTGGCATTATTGGTTGCATTTCTAGACAATGCTAAGCCATATAAATATAAATCAGCTTTACCAACAGAGTGATCACTTGAGTTCACAGTACCATCTTTATTTGTATCTTGCACAAGAGATGACAATGGACCTACTGGCACATAATAGATATAACCAGTATCCAGACTACGATTAGTCAGAATTGTATCTTGTGACTGGTTTGCTCCAGCTCCCTGAAACACCATATAAGCATTTGTAGGTAATAAAGCGATGCCTTCACCTGTCGTATCACTTAATTTTTCATCAGACATTGCTTCCAAAGCGAAGCTAGATTGGGCGATGACTAAGCCAATAAAAGCTGCCAAAACAGTTTTATGAAATTTTGCCGTATAATTGAGTGTAGTCATCTATGACCTTCCTGTGTTATACGATGCTCCGCACCATATTTTATTTTATTTCTGTAATCCCTACGACACTGTATAAAATAGTCTTTCCTTGTCTATACAGTTTTGTTATCTATATCACACTTTATCTTATGCAATATTTTTTATTATGCCAAAGACTTTTATGTAAAATATATGACTTTCCGATAAACGTTTAAAATAAAAAAGCAACAGTAAACTTCCATACTGTTGCTTTTAATCAGCTAAATAATTTAACTAACAGAATTTTAAAGAACCGTAACAGTTTGGGGTGAAATCCTGTTTTGCTAATTGTAAATTATTTAATGTCATATTAGGTCTAGTTGCATCTTTTAAATCGACTTCTTTTAAAGGAAT
This sequence comes from Acinetobacter bereziniae LMG 1003 = CIP 70.12, assembly GCF_000368925.1. GTDB lineage: Bacteria > Pseudomonadota > Gammaproteobacteria > Pseudomonadales > Moraxellaceae > Acinetobacter > Acinetobacter bereziniae. The sequence continues at coordinate 1,640,412 of NZ_KB849755.1, forward strand.
CGTACTACCAAAAAGACAATTTTCTAGTGCTAGCCCCCCACATTGTACTGGTTTATCTTGCAAATAATCACTTACTTGATTCATCACTTCATTTAAAGTAGCTTTAGGAATATCTACCTGATCAGTTGGATCAATTTTTCCAATATCAATTGGATTAGAAAACTCCAACCACCAACCTTTTGAAGCCGTAGATTTATTTCCTGGCCATTGTATATCTTGTCCCTGTAATGATAATGATGCAGGAGTTCCGTTTAAGCTTGCTTTATGAAAATACCCTAAATCTTCATTAATAGTCACATCTACATTCAAGTTTTTAATTGTACCACTAGTTTCTTTGTCCAAATTAATAAAACCAAGCGCTCTTGCAATAATATTGCCACTTAAATCAATATCCCGTACCAAAGCACTAGCCTTCAAAGTTGCGCTGTTAATACGTTTTCCAGTAATCTCTTGCTCTAATAAAGACAAATCGCCTTTTAGAATATTACTCCCAGTCGCTTTATCACGTAAATTTAAATTATATGCAGTTGTGGTAAAACCGACAGGAAATATAAAAGCAGCACAACAAGCTTGTCCATTAATTGCATTATAACCATCGGATTGTATTAATTGCCTTCTAGCAGCCTCACCTGATACCAAACTTGTGCCAAAACCGTTTACTAAAGCAGTTCCTGTAGTTGCGGCAACTTTCATATAACCACTTAAAGAATTAATACCATTTCTGGCACTGCTATTTTCTTGACCAAATGTCAATAATCCGATGGCTTTTTCTGAGCTTAAATTAATCCCCACAACTTCACGCGTCGAAGCACTATTAGGGTTTTTAACTGCGAACTGCATAAAGGGATTTGTTAAGACAGCACTTGATCCTACACGTGCAGCTCGATCAGCTGTACTACCTGTATTTGAGCTTGCAGAATTCCCTAAACCACTTAGGCTTAAATTATCAATATCAATATCACAGTTACCCGCACCATTAGCCCCACCACACCCCAATTGCAGTTTCTTTATATTGGCATTTAATTCTAACTCAGCCTCTAAACCTAATTTATAAAAACCAATATTTTTTGCCCCTATTATATTTCCAGCACCATCTTTACGCTTCGCTTCAAGATTAGTTGCATCAGTGGGTGCAATATAAGTCAAGCTCATCAATGCTTGTCCAGTAGTTTCAGAGAGCTGTTCATCTGACATACTTTGCAAATGAGTAAAGTCAGCATGAGTGGTCGCCATACCAAGAGACAGAAATGTCAAACATAAGATTTTTATTTTAAACATGAACATCTCCTTATCCTTAGATTATGCTCAGAATTGTCACACTCTATTTTTTAATTAGCCAAGTTTTATTTAAGAAAAACTTTATAAATTTAAATCCCTTAGCACATTAAAAAGTTTTTTAGTTTTCAATTGAAAATCACATTTTGTGTAAATTATCACAATTATTTAAAATTAAGCTATATTTCCGACAAAATGCTAATGCTTTTAAAATAAGCTTCCCACATGTAAACAACAATTAAAACCAAGAAAAAATTATTTCTTATCAATATAAAACAAAAGTTTAAAGTTAAAACCTTAAATAAAATGATTTAATCTATACATTAAACACTCTAAAGAATTATGACTTACTCAATTTTTCAGCAAAATACATGATTTTTTATATTATCTTTACAATAATATTTTTATAAAGTTCTCAATTAAATTATCATTTAGTCTTAAAATTCACTTCACTCTAGCAACATGAAGGGTAAGAAAGAACTTTTTCAATTTCACTATGATTCAATTTTCACTTTTTATTGATTTTCAAAAATTCAAATAAAAACTTAATACTTATAAGAATATTTAACCAAGGCATGCACCTACCTACTCTGTATTTTATTCATATCAACATAAGCTATTAAACATTGGAAGATTTGATAAAGCCAAAATTAGAAATTTAATAATCAAAAATAGTTTTTCTTATTATGGATAAATACAGGAATATTAGATCAAAAATATCAAATAAAATTCTTAGTTTTTAAAATCACAACATACTTTTATATTTGATATACCACCTATAAAATGATAAAAATCAATGACAAAAATTTAAAGATCAAAATATATTTTGACCTGTTTAGTTATCTAAGCTCAATTCATAAAAGAAAGTTAAACAACATGATAGAGACCTATGGATCTATTCAATTATCTTTATAAATGCGTATCCACAGAAGCTTAGCAAAATTTTAGTGAACCATAGCAATTTGGTACAAAATCTTGCCCCTTTAGCCTTAAATTTGAAAGATTCATCTGTAAAGGAGAAACTCCAGACAAATTTACATTTCCTAGATTCGCACTGATTCCATTACCAATTAAAACACCTAATAGATCAGAGGTCGTTGCAGGGTTTGATTGTAAGTAGCTCCCTGCCTTTTGCGCAAATTGCCCTAGAAGTGGCTCAATGGATAATCTATCTGTAGGCTCTACCACACCAATTGAAACTGGATCTTGCAATGCTAACCACCAACCGCGCTCAGCCAAGTTTGCACTTTCAGAACCTGGCCATAGTATTTTTATTTGTTGCAAACTCAATGAAACAGGCGAATCAATTTTTAGATTATGTATAAAACCTAAGCTTTCAGAAAAGTTAACTTTAGCCTTAGCACCGCTCACAGTTCCAGACATACGAATATTTGAAAATTGACGCCCATTCCATGCGATTATACAGGTCGGAAGGAATGTTAAATTTTGACAACCTGTTACAGCAGCATTTACTGGTGAACCAGCGGTATAAACAGCTGTTGTTGTACCAAAGATATTACTTTCTACCCTACCTGCTGGTGGAAAATTTGCACCAGTTCCTAAATTAATTGTTGGGATACTCACTTCTGCTGAAAGTTCTGCCGATGTTTTACGATTCCCCACAACTATTAATTGTTGAGTTTCAAAAGGTAATTTATTCATTTCTGGTATACTAAATCCTCCCCCATTTGTAATAAAACTAGCATTAGCTAATCCTAACGCTACAAGATTTCCTTTTATTTGATATTTGGATAAATCCATGTATTGTGCTGCTGTATTTGCATATCCTTTGACTTTACTTTGTTCAGCCACTGAATCACCTATTCCCGACTGAACTTTCATATAACCACTTAAACTATTTATTCCATTTGCTTGATTAGAATTTTCCAGCCCAGCTGTTAATAACCCAACAGCCCTTTCAGCACTTAAACGTAAACCAACAATTTCTCTTTGTGATGCAGATTGTGGATTTTTTATAGCAAACTCAATAAACGGGTTAGTTAATTTAGCACTTGAAGAAGTTCTACCTATCCGAGTATCGGCTATACCACTCAAACTTAGGTTATCAATATCAATATCGCATCCACCTGCACCATTTACGCCACCACAACCCAATTGGAGTTTTTTAATGTTTGCATTAAGCTCTAGTTCAGCCTCTAAACCTAATTTATAAAATCCAATATTTTTATCTCCGCCCAACCTTTTTGATTCAAGATTAGTGACATCAGTAGGTCCTATATAAGATAAACTCATGAGTGCTTGTCCTGTTGTTTCAGCCAATTGTGCATCAGACATATGCTGCAGCGTCGTAGACTCTGCATATACAGCAGGCATGCTAAAAACACTTAAAGAAAAAAACGTGATGTACAAAGGCTTAAACGTGAACATTTCTTCATCCTTAAACTATGTTCAAAACTTCTTGAGCCCTTTTTTTATTTAAAGCAAAACCTAATCTTAAAAATTAATAAAATTAAACTTTTAGCTTAGAAATGTATATGCAGAGCTATATTGTTTATTAGCGTTATTATAACAATTATTTAATTAATCTTAACAAAATAACAAAAATGTAATTTAAAAATAGGGAAATAATTTAAATTTAATTGATTTTAAAAAGCGCATAATCCCATCAACCATGAGAAAATTAAATTAAAAATCAATAATAAACACAAAATACTTAAACTTAACAGTAATCCTTTCAAATTACACTCATTTTAAATTTATTCTATATATTTACTTAACTTTAAAAGAGTTAAAACTGGTAAAGCACTTCCAAACACCCTGGATACGGTGTAATTCTGAACAGTTTTACTGCACAAAATATAAGTCGTTAATTTTAGTTATTTTACGCCCACCATAAATTAAATAATATTAAAATCAATAACTTATAAAAAATAAAAAACACAAATCATCACCTTAAAGTCATAACACAACAGTTAAGCTATTGTTGCTAAAATTAATTTAACAAAATTTTAATGAGCCATAGCAATTCGGCGTCAAATTTTGATTTGCTAACTGCAGATTGGCTAAGGTCAGTTTTACTGGATTAGCAAGCGTTGCATTATTCAAGTCAACCACGATTGGTTTAGGCGTTGTCAATGTTAGACCAACAATTGCACCAATAGCAGCACCTGCAGGAACCTTTACCCTATTTTCTTCTTTTAATAATTCTGTAGTCATTAAACCAGCTACCTGCGGTAACACATTTGTAATATCTACTTCTTGAGTTGCTTTTAAATAACCTAATTGCACTGGTTCTGCGAAAGACATCCACCATCCTTTTTTTGCAACATCACTGTTAAACATCTCTGCAATTGTTTTACCAGTCATATCATTTGAATCTACATAATTTCCAGGCCAAAGTATGGCTTGCTGTTGTAAACTTAGATATCCACCAGAACCTGTGAGCGGTATATTATGAAACATGCTTAATGCTTGATTAAAAGTAATATCCATATTTAAATTTTGTACAGCCGATCCATTTGCCAATTTAATTTTAGACTGTGAAGCACAAAATATAAAAACACATATCGAAGGGAAATTAACTTTGAGTTGATTCAGTGGACCACTATCCAATGCGATTGAATCAATTTTTGTTGAAATTCCCTTAACACTTGCATTATCCAATCGACTTCCATTAACCTGAAACTCAGGTATTGAAAATGCTGCTTTCAATGAAGGGAGAGTAATGCCCTGAGTATCTGGGCTATTGGGTTGCGAAGTAAATGTTCTGTTACTTCCCAATGCACTGAGCAAACCTTGAATCTGATGATTTGCCTGATTCCCGAACACAGTTGCTTTTGTCGAAGCTTCACCTGAAGTTGCTGCAATACGCATAAAACCACTCAGTGACTGAATCCCATCTGTGGAAGTTGGAGTAATTCCATTGATTAAACCTGCAGTCAGAAGTCCTGTAATTTTTTCCGCACTAAAACGTAAACCAACTATTTCACGAGTCGATGCTGAATTTGAGTTTTTTACAGCAAACTCCATAAATGGATTAGTCAATTGAGCACTTGTAGAAGCTCGACCAGCTGCCCCAAAATCTGGAGGGTTACCACTTGATGGATTATAATTTGCTGGTAATCCGCTGAGTGAAAGATTCTTTATATCTATATCGCATTGTCCTGCGCCATTTATTCCACCACAACCGAGTTGCAAATTTCTGATATTTGCATTTAAATCCATATCAACTTCAAGCCCAAGCTTGTAAAACCCAATATTGGAACCACTACTATATTTATTCATCAGATTGGTTGAGTCGTTTGGTGCTATATAAGACAAACTCATCAATGCCTGCCCCGTTGTCTCACCCAACTGCTCATCAGTCAAACGGTATAAAGACAAAGATTCGGCATATAAAATAGATGTACTAAAAACACTGAAAGAAAAAAGAGTAAAGTACAAAGGCTTAAACGTGAACATTTTCTGTCCTTAGATGATGTCCAAAATTATTCAGCTCTAACTTTTTAATAATTCAGTATCTTTTTTAATTAAAATCAATATTTCGATCTCATTAAAATTGATTTAACTCAGAGCTCTGCTAATTAATTTAAGCTATCATAATTTTATTTAGTAAATCTTAAGAATTAAAAAAATGTAATTTTTTTGAAAGCCTGTAGACATTGATTATTTAAGATATAAATTCTTATCGTAAAACAAAGAACTTTTTTAAGTTATTAACAATTAAATCTAATAAAAACAGCATTTATTTTATTTATTATTTTCATAAAAATATCACTAAACAGTATCAAAAACAAACTCTAAATTCATATCTTAGTGATTTACTATAATAAAAAATATTTATTATTTTGTCTAAACACTGTAGCCATTATACTGAACAAAACTCTCTTAAAAATGACAATAAAAAACGCTATAAATTTAGTCAATTCAAATTTTATTATCTAAATGATCCTAAAGGCATCAGTAGACATTTAATTTTTTAAACTTTCTAAAAATTAGAAGAATACACTCCCCTAAACAAATTTAGAGGAGCCTGCTGTTAACAGAATGTCATATTTCCATAACAATTACGATATGGCTGTTCCAATAATGTAATATTCCCATCTCTCGCATTTGAACTAGACGCAATATTACTGACGAGACTACTTACTTTATCTGAAATATTGAGTGTAAAAGCATCCTGAAGATACATACTCCAACCTTTACTCACAGCCGCGGCATAATCTGGATATTGTAAATTCTGTCCAGATAAGGCTATACCAAAAGTATTAGAATTCACATCTATTTGATGCACATTACTTAAGTTATAAGGCATTTGATAAGTACTTAAGCCAGAAACTGTGGTACCTAAACCTGTCGCCAACTGTTGTTTAATGTAGTCAGAGATCCCTCCTCTTAATACCGGTAAAAGTGCATTACCAATATTAGCACCAAAAGATCCAGAGCAAATACCAATAATCCTTACACAGGAGTTGCTCGTATTTAATTCGAGTGCAGAAGTTGTTGAAGTACCATTCATGATATCATCGACCACTGCACTTAAATCTAAACCTTGTATTTTCGCCTGAGTTACACGATTTCCAATAACAGAAACCGCTAGACCATTTCGACTCACAGTTGAATAGTTTGCAGTAATTTCACTATATTTTACTGAAGCCAAACCTATATTTAATATTGTTGCATCATCCAATCCTAAAAAGGCACTCGGTGTCGATATTGCATTTGTATTCCATGTATTTGATCTTACAGGTGAAACATTCGTTTCACCTTGCATTGTGAGATTTGCTTTTCCAGTAAAATAACCACTAAATGTGTTTAGACTACCAATCGATAACGGTCCTTCAGCCTTTTCAGCGCCAATACGAATGCCAACCACTTCTCGTGTTGAGGCACTGTTGGGATTTTTAATTGCAAATTGAAAATATGGATTTGTTAAAACAAAATCCTTCATATTTACCTGATTACTGATCGAGTTATTACTATCAAGACCAGCGGGTTGCTTAGGATTTGTTGTTGCAGTTGTAATACAATAGCCTGATGCCCCTACAATACAACCAAAAGAGACATTATCTAAATCCAAGTCACAAGAACCACTTCCGTTGCTGCCTCCACATCCTAATTGAAGCTTTTTTATGTTCGCATTTAATTCAACTGTTGCTTCAAGACCTAATTTATAAAAGCCAACACTACTATCACCTCCAGCACGACGAGCCTCTAAATTTGTTGTATCTGTAGGTGCTAAATAACTCAGACTCATCAACGCCTGACCGGTCGTTTCTGACAATTGTTGATCTGAAAGTGGCTGTAGAGTTGCTGCATTACTTGAACTCATGGTTAAGCCACTGAATGCAAATAATACAACATTTAGAAATTTAAACTGGGACATAGCGCTTCCATCCTGAGCAAAGCTTGACCTTATTTGTTATTACTACGCTAAATAATCATTCAAATCCGATATGAATAACACAATATAAATCACATTATATTTAGCATATATTTAATGATTTCATTTGTAGCACAGATCAAAGTTTATACCGAGAAAATATTTGTATATTCCGATAAAAATCATTACTTTAAAATAATTTAATAGACATTTAAATTATTCTTAACTTTATATTTTAATTATTAAAAATCGAAGATTTAAATAAAATTATATATCACATTACATTTATTATATTGATCATTTTAAACATAAAAAAAGCAAGTATTTCACTTGCTTTTTAAACTGATTCTCTTTTAGGTCTTAGGTAAAGTGACCCCTGTTTGACCTTGGTATTTACCACCACGGTCTTTATAAGATGTTTCACAAACTTCATCCGATTCGAAGAATAACATCTGAGCAACACCTTCACCTGCATAAATACGAGCTGGTAAATTGGTTGTATTGGAAAATTCTAATGTCACATGACCTTCCCACTCAGGTTCAAGTGGTGTGACGTTGACAATAATCCCACAGCGAGCGTAAGTTGATTTTCCTAAACAAACAGTTAAAACATTGCGAGGAATTCGGAAATATTCGACTGTACGTGCTAAAGCAAAAGAGTTTGGTGGAATAATACAAACATCAGATTCAATATCGATAAAACTACGATCATCGAAATTTTTAGGGTCTACAATTGCAGAATGTACATTTGTAAAGACTTTGAATTCACGCGCACAGCGGACATCATAACCATAGCTTGAAACGCCATAAGAAATTAGCTTCTCACCGTGTTCATCATAACGAACTTGGTTTTCTGCATACGGTTCAATCATACCGTGTTTTTCGCTCATTTCGCGAATCCAACGATCAGACTTAATGGCCATTTATTTCTATCCCAAAACTGTGCTGTTTACTGCGCTGTACTTTAACTGAAATTGCTTTTGAAAGGAATGTTTCTTGCGAAATAGCTTTGCTTCAGTCTGTAAGCAAAATCCACAGCCTTTCACGAGGAACGACCTTATAAACTTAAAAGAGCAGAATAACTGAGTGGTACGGTGAAGCTGACTAAAACCAAAGAAGCTGTTCTTTGCATATTGCGTTGATTTAACCAAGTGACTTTATTACTACAGATCACTGAACCAATAAATGTCCAAAAGAATGCAATCGGGATAATCAACAATAAAAATACCAGCATATGAGAGGTATAAGCTGAAGTGTTTTGCCAGACATAGGTTGGAAAAATTGCTGAAGCAAAAAGTAAGGCTTTAGGATTTAACAGCGTTGCTACAAATAGCTCCCGCGCACGAATTGTTGCTTGACTAAAGTCTTCGTCTTGATTCGCTGTACGCCATAACTTTAAAGCTAGAAATAAGATATAACCAGCACTGAATAATTTCAGAATAACGGGTACACTTGGGAACTGCTTAGATACAGTTCCAATGATTAATCCCCAAACAGTAATGGAGATAAAATATCCTAGCGCTTCTGCTGGAATTAAAGGGAGAGATTTTCGAATTCCAACTTGGATTCCAGAAGATGCTAAAAGCGTATTGGTTGGTCCTGGGGTTAAAAGAATCGTCACCACCAGACCGATAAAAAACCATGAAATCATTAAATGACCTCATCTATCAATTGACCGCAGATTAAATCTTTTGATTCAGATTGGCAAAAAAAGAATTGTAAGAGAACATATGAATATGGATAGCAAAATACACAAATATCTTTTATTTTCAATATATTATAACATTATATCACCAAAAGACTGTTAAGTCATTTCATCATTAGTTGTTCCTTTAATAATCATATTTTCATTATTATATTCCAAATATTATCTTTTAAATCAGTATGTTCCATAAAATAAAGTGAACCAGTTCACAAAATAGCTTATTAAAATGGAGCGCAGTGAATGTCTTGACCGAATATGACTGATTTTAAGCAAATTTTCAGCTTTAATGTCTATTATTCAATCAAAACCTCCCTTCACTATTTTAGGTATTTTGTCCGAAAGGTTGTTGTTTTTCTCTACATTGATGCACAATAGTAGCCTTTCTTTCATTTTTTAATTTTATGGCAAAGCATTTTTTTCAGTCTTGGCTTCCCTCCCCCGAGCGGGTCAATAATTTGAAATTTATGAAGATTTTTGGTGATAAAGCCTTAAGTCCTCAGCTTTGGTACGTCAATCGAAAGTCAATTTCTAAGGCAATGTTTATTGGTACATTCTGGGGAATTTTACCCATTCCGTTTCATACATTGTTGATCATTTTTTCTGTGTTATTGTTTGAAGCCAATCTTCCAATTGGTTTAATTTTGGCTTGGATTATGAATCCAATCACTATTATTCCCATTTTGATTTTTGCATTTTGGATTGGCTCTAAAATTTATCATGTGCATATGATCAACAAAGAGATGCTACTGGGCGTTTTCCATCAAATCATCCATTGGATTAAAAACTTTGGGCATGGTCATATTGATTTTAGTTTGGCAAAAATTTTAGCCACAGGGCTTTTTATTGAGGCATTGGTCTGTGCATCTTTGCTTTTTATTGTGACACGTATTTACTGGCGTTGGAGTGTGGTTAAAAAATGGAATGATCGTAAGAATCACCCACTTTAAAACCGCTTCCGACAGGATTGATTGTTATTTCAAAGCCGCTTGTTTTGCTTTCATATATTCAACCACGACATCTAAAACATAGTGCTGGCATGCTTCACCTGTGCCTGCATCATATGCGCCACCATTGGTAATGTTATTTGATAGCACTCGAATACCCAAAAAAGGGACTTTAAATTGACTGGCAATTTGTGCAACAGAGGCAGCTTCCATTTCTTCAACCGATGTTGCATAGTTTTTATGGAAAAATGCAATTCGATCTAATTCATTATTCCACACATCAGCTGAACCGATGGTACCTTCAACAACATTACCCTGTGTATAATTATTCTGAGCACGATGAGCTGCTGTTAAAAGCTCAGCATCCGCTTCGAACTTCCGAATCGCAATCGGCTCTGGATCAGATTCATCATCAGGTAGTACATCAAAGGCTTCGTTCCATTCTAAAGCGTTTGAACCTTCTCCCAACGCTTTTTTAGGGGTCCTGAAAGCACCAATATTTGTTGTATATCGTCCCAAAACAATATCATAAACTTTGAGCTCTGGATCATGCCCGCCCGATGTCCCTTGGTTAATAATCGCAATAGGCTTATACCGCTCAATTGCGATTGCAGTTGCAGCTGCCGCATTACTCATTCCCATTCGGGTTTTAGAGATAATCACGGGATAGCCCTGATAAGTCCCTTTCCAAAACTTCCATCCCCCCACAGTTTCAACAGTCGCATTGGTCAATTTTGCTGCCATTTGCTCAGACTCAACAGGTAATGCGCCTTGAATTACAATGGGTTGTAAAGCTTTCTGAGTATCGCTATTTTGATTTGTATTGTGTGAATCATTATTACACGCTGCCAATAGCAGGGAACCGCACATGCCAATAGCATGGATTATTTTTTTGAATTGCATCATTTGCTCAACAGCTTAAATAAGAACTGGATATTTAAGCAATGAATATACCAATTCCACAAATTTCATTTTTTTATATCAAAATTAAAGTATATATGATTTGAATATGTTGGCTATGATTGAAATTAATTTCAGCACGATTTTAATCAATTCAGAATGACCTGAAGATAAATCAGCATTTCCCCCTTACCAATCATCAATTAATTTAATGACATCTTTATCTAACAATTCAATTTTGGTTTTACATTGCCAAAATCTAAGTTCACCAGTGATAGTGAAATGTTAATTAACCTGAGTTCGATAAAAATCCTTGATGAAAGATGATATAGCCAAACCGCCTGATTATTCATACACGTGATTTGGATGATTCATTTATTTTGTACTTTTGAATCATCGATGGTCTTGCGATCGTGAGGCGACATGGATGTCGCCATGTTGAGCGGGGATATGAGGATGTACCCCTCGCTCAACGAAAGATTTTTGTCACTTTTCATCTCTGAAAAGTGAGGCATCCCTACGCAAAACAATTTAAACTTTAGAAGTAAAGCGTGGCAGTGCAAGCTTTAGATCATCAAACAATCTATTGATCGCTTTCATTTTATTGATCAAGAGAAAGGAAACGCTATTGATGGTTACGCTTGCGGAGCTCCGCTCCTCATACTAAAATTTGATGAAAACACAGCAAGACTCCATATAGATTTATTATTTTTCAATGAGTTGAAGATTTAATTACATCGAACTCAGATTAATTACAGATTCAAAATCTGAAAGTATCTTTCCAGCATCTTGCTAATTTGTACCACTCTCCCCCCATCCTTGGCAGTAATCACCTAATCTTTTTTGGGAATAATAAAAACGAGTAGCACTATTAACATCACCATTGGCAGTATTGGCGAGACTAATAAAAACCTTATTATCGAGTAAGTTAAAATATTTCATTGACTTATCCTCATTTGCCTTTCTTGAATTAAATGGTAAACATCGAGAAAGGCGATCGTATAGAATAAATTTAGAAAATTCGATGTGGATCTTTTTCTACTCGAGGCAAAGCCTTGGCAATTTTTTCAGCAATCAACATATAGCTTTCTGCTGCTGCATCCCCAGCAATAACAGAGGGATGACCTGCATCGACATTTTCACGAATCTGTACGTTTAAAGGTAAGCGACCAAGTAATGGAATATCGTATTGCTCAGACAAACGATCACCACCACCTGTACCAAAAATTTGCTCTTCATGACCACAATTCGAACAAATGTGTGTCGACATATTTTCAATCACACCCATCACAGGGATTTGAACTTTATTAAAGAGTTCAATGCCCTTTACTGCATCCATTAAAGCTACATTTTGTGGTGTTGTTACAATCACCGCACCTGTCACAGGAATACGCTGTGCAAGGGTCAATTGGATATCACCTGTACCAGGTGGCATATCAATCACAAGTACATCAAGGTCAGGCCATAAGGCTTGATTAAAAAGTTGCATCAATGCCCCTGTAGCTTTTGCACCACGCCATGCAACGGGGGTATTTTCCTTACCAATTAAATGCCCGATTGAAAGAACTGCCATCCCGTGCGCTTCAAGTGGAACGAAGTTTTCACCTTCAATTTTGGGCGTTTGTCCAGCATTGCCCAACATCGTTGGAATGCTTGGACCATAAATATCAGCATCTAAAACACCCACTTTTAACCCTAATTTGTTCAGTGCGAGCGCAATATTTACAGTAGTTGTCGATTTTCCTACGCCACCTTTACCCGATGAAATCAAAATGACATTTTGTATACGTGGATGTTTAGGAATGTCCCGTTGTTGTGGTGCAGCTTTCTGAATCGGTGGATTATTAGGATCAGCCTCTGCTTGAGCATGTTGTGGTGAAGCATCGACAACAGGCGGTAATGTATGACTTTCTGCTTTGGGTTGGCTAGAACAACTATGCCCTGCTTTTCCATGTTGTTCGCTTGAGCAGCTTGAGTCATGCTGAATTTTTTGCTGAATCACATGCATGTTTAATTCTTGAATACCACATTTTTCTAAAGCATCGGCAAGATCATCATGGATTTTTTGCAAGTCATCCGCTTCATTGGGATATGTATTGATCGTAAGCTGTAATACTCGTCCAACAACATTCACTTGAGTAATACGATCCTTTAAAGCGTTGTTCGAGTTTGGCAACATATAATTTTGCAAAACGGATTGGACTTCTTCCTCTTTCACCTCCTGCGCGGGAGAAAAAACTGATTTAAGTGAAGAAAGCCAAGACATAGATTTGCTCCAAGTTTGCAAATACAACAAATACTGAAACTATAGTTTAACTGTAAATTGAGCTGAGGGTAAGCAAAGTTCTATTCAGCTTTTTGAATGTCTTTATTAATCCTACTGATTTAGTCGGAATTTATTGGTAAAACTTCATTTCTAAACTATATTCAGTACTTTTATAATCTTTAATGGTCAGTGCAATCTCATCAATCTAAATTGGTATCGTTTTTAATAGATCATTTCATACAAAATGCGTAAAAAAACGGCTATAGTGATGCTTCTGATCTTAATAATAACAAGGCTTACCGTTAATGAAACTTCGCCATGCTTTGATGCTATCTTTATTTATTTCTGGTTCTGTGATTGCGGGAACATCTACCAATACTGTAAGAACCATTTCTGGGCAACTCATTTCTATAGGTGATAGTTATGCAGATATGAGCACACGGATTGCTCAGCCTCCAATCTCAATGCACACCTACGAAAAGAAAGAAGGGAAAACGACAGTCACTGTCTCAAATTATATTTATGAAATTGATCAGATTTATTATACATTTACAGTTATTGAAAATCACATTCGCCATATTGAATGGACACGTAAAGACCTATAATAGCAAAAGCCTCTGAAGAAAATTTTCCTCAAAGGCTTTTTTTACTTAACTCTTATCACTCTCGTCATCTTTTTTATGTTTTAAATCATTGACCTTTTGCTCACCTTTCAATAAGGTTTCTTTGGCTTTATGTTTTAAATCATCAGCGACCTTTTCCGCACCCAATTTTGCTTCTTTTGCCTTTAACTTTACATCATCAATTACTTCAGAAGCTTTATTCTTTAAATCGTCTAAGTTAGTCATCTGTCGTTCCTATTTTGATTAAGTTACTTAACAGTTATAGCAACAGAATCGAGATAAAACGTCAAAAACTGCATTTCAGAAACAATTCACCCACAGAATGTAGCGATGTATCTTTTTGTTTCAAAATGAATAAAATAGTCACAACAGCTAAATCCATATAAAGAATTCAATCTAATGGATACATCGAGATTATTTATGCAACAAGCCATCAAAGAAAAAATTATTCGAGTATGTAATGAAAAAATTGCCAAAAAGGGTGATCAAGTCGGGCTATCCTTTTATGCTTTTTTCGCGAATAAAAATGATGATCCAGAAACATTAATGCAAGTCGCAGAATGGTGGATTAAAACCCATCAGCTTGATCACTTTGAAAAAGCGAGCAAAATTAAACAAATGATAGAAAATGGATAATAGGTGCTTTAGCATTTTAAAATAGTTCTTGGTAATGCTGCATATGCGTAAAAATACTTCCTTGTCTTGTATATTGGTCAATCAAAGGCACTAATCTCTGAAAATGTGCTGATTGGACATGAGCATCTAATGCAGCTCGATCTATCCATTCTTCAATAAAAAAAAATGACCTGTATTACGTAAATCATGGTACAAGTCATAAGCAATACAGCCCTGTTCTTGTTTCGTCTTGTCAATTAATTCTTGATATAAAGGCAAAACAAGATCAATTTTATCTATTTGAATAAAGTCTTCAGCAATTAGTTTAAGCATCAATCAGTTCTAAATGACAATAATGACTTGCAACATAGCATAGAAAACAAACTGAATGGAGGCAGAGTAAAACTTGAAGTGCGACATAAACCACCTAATTAATTTAAAGGGTTTATGGAGTATATAAAATTGTCATACCATCATCTTAACTTTGAAGATCGTACTGCATTAATGCTTGAGTCAAGAAAAGAAGGCTTTTCAGCCAGAAAATTTGCTGAACTCATTAAAAGACATCCTAGTACGATCTATCGTGAGCTTAAAAGAAATAGCATCAATGACGTTTATCAAGCTCGATATGCTTCTGATAACACCTTCGCTAGACGTAGACGTGGTCACAGAAAACTCAAAATCGATTCAATCCTCTGGAAATTTATTGTTGAAGCGATCCGTTGTTTATGGTCTCCTCAGCAAATAGCAAAGCGTTTAAAGACATTTCCTGATTTGGATCAAACAATGAATGTAAGCCATACAACGATTTATTCAACGATACGCGCATTACCAAAGGGTGAGTTGAAAAAAGACTTATTATCCTGTCTGCGTCATGAAAATAAAAAGCGAAAAGCTAACGGTGAACCTAAAAAAGATTCTATATTACAGGATATTAAAACTATTCATGAGCGCCCAGCCGAAGTTCAAGAAAGAAAAATACCGGGTCATTGGGAAGCTGATTTAATTAAAGGTAAAGACAATAAAAGTTCGATAGCAACACTTATTGAACGAAATACACGGCTCTGTATCTTGGCAACATTACCTGATGCAAAGGCAGAATCAGTGCGCAAGGCTTTAACTGAAGCTCTGAAATATTTACCTGCAGAACTGCGTAAAACGTTGACCTATGACCGTGGACGCGAGATGGCAGAACATAAAATACTTGAAGAAGATTTAGGCATAGATGTATATTTCTGTGACCCACATTCACCCTGGCAAAAAGGCACATGCGAAAATATGAATGGTTTAATTAGGCAATATTTACCTAAAGGGATTGATTTAAATCAGGCAGATCAGCATTATTTAAATCAAGTTGCCATGTCACTGAATACTCGTCCTAGAAAAGCGTTAGATTGGCTTACACCATTAGAGAAATTTGCTCAGCTTGTTGATTATCATAAGACTTTTCAAACTGTCGCACCTCATGTTTGAATTCGCCGGACAATGATAATTGACCATCTTTTTAATTTTATAAAAAAACATTTAAAAAAATTCAACAGCATGAATAATAAAGGTTAAAAAAATTTATTTTTTAGCACAGATATTTCTTCAAATGATTTTATCTTGATTAAGCATTACCTTTTTAGATATATTCTAGACAAATATAAATATAATGTATTTCCAGCCATTAAGCCTATAAAAATAGGAATTAACAACAAAGCATAAGCAATACATAAATATGCCAACATTTCGAGAAAACGATATAGAGTTCCCTCTAAACATAAAATCAAAAAGAGACAACTTAAAATGAGCAGGAAAATAAATATAGTCACTTTAAACATTTGAGCAGTTTCAATCACTGCTTTAGGCTTTTTTAGAATGCTAAAAATCAGAAGGTAGCTAAAGAATGCCAATAAAAATAGCAATGGTGTGAGATACAAAAGCACTTCCATACCACGACTTGGGTTTCGCTCAGAAGCGATGCCAAAAAAATCGCCCTGATAGAAATATAATGACATGCTGAATGGAACAACTAAGCTCAAAACAGCGCTAAGACTGGCAGCCGCGGAAACCATATATAAAGACCAAGACCGCATCCTGTTCTCCTTTTCCGATCTTGGCATCAGTGTCTAAAACATAAATGTAAAATATTTGATTCTTCAGTGAAATTTAAGTGAAGTTTTTGATATTTTCCTTGCTTAGGATTTTAATGAGCTCATAAAACTTACAGCGCTAAATAACCAAATAAACAATACAAAGCTACGCCCCTGATTAAAATGGCTCAACTCTGTACCATGCAAAATATTGTGACGTGTCATACTCACGGTTGAACTATTGTCCATTTTGTATGCCACAAGCTCTAAAAAATAATGATTCAATTCATTGGCAATTTTGACCTTATGCCATAAACTCTTGATCTCATGACCTTTTAAACCTGGCACAATTTTATAAACATCAATAAATTTAGTGTCCTGTTGTTTCAAATACCCATTTTGAAGTAAAACTGCTGTCAGTAAACCTTCTAATTGTGCATATAGCAAAGGTATACATCCTGCATAAAATTTTAACTCATAGAGTTTAAAACTTTGCGCTAATACAGCTTTGTATTGAGCTTTTGACTCACCAATATCTAATAGCTCAAAAGCATCTAGTAAGCTGCTTTGAAAAAACTCAGTATTGATCACATCCAAAAGATTAAATTCTGAAATCTCTTTAGCCTCATGAATGAGTTGCCAAAAATACAAAAGGTTTAATGCATCATTAGCAACCTTCGCATCCACAGGTTGATCTAACTGATCTGCAAGTACATCGAAATATTTTTCTTCTTGCGCCATATCTCTGAGCGTCTGAATTAAAAACTGATGCTCATCCTCAGAAATATCGTCTAGATACTGTTGTGCTTGTTTTAAAATATTTTTTTCAAACTGTGCTTTGGTTTTTTGATTTTGTGCAATACGAATTACAGGTTGATCATCATCAAAATAATCTTCATCAATCATTACTTTATTACTCATGAGCATGCTTCAATCGTTGATTCTATAATAATAAATCGTTGGGTATATGAATATGATTAAAAATCCACATTTGAAAAGAATTCACCTATTCAGTTGTGCATCTTGATAGCAATTACGTTAAAATCAATACCCTTGCCTTAACTTTGAGAAAGAGAGTTATATCCGTGCGAAATATCTTAGTCACTAACGCCCTTCCATACGCAAATGGTCCTATTCATATGGGTCATCTACTCGGCTACATCCAAGCAGATATCTGGGTTCGTGCCATGCGTGCAATGGGTCATGATGTGACTTATGTATGTGCGGATGATGCTCATGGTACAGCCATTATGCTTCGCGCTGAGGCGAATGGAATTACCCCTGAAGAACAAATTGCCAATGTTCAGAAAGAACATATTCGTGATTTCGATGGTTTTGGTGTGCATTTTGATCACTATGATTCAACCAATAGTGATGAAAATAAGGCTCGCTCTGAAGAAATTTATATCAAAAACCGTGAAGCAGGAAATATCGCGATTCGTCCTGTAACACAATTATTTGATCCTGAAAAAAGCATGTTTCTTTCAGATCGATTCATTAAAGGCACATGCCCAAAATGTAAAGCTGAAGATCAGTATGGCGACTCATGTGAAGTTTGTGGAACCACCTACAATGCGACAGAGTTGTTAAACCCTCGCTCGACTTTAAGTGGTGCGACACCTGTTGAAAAATCATCTGATCATTACTTTTTCAAACTGCCTAATTTTGCAGAATATTTACAAAAATGGACGCGTGACGAAGGTCGTCTACCTGTATCTATCGCAAATAAATTAGATGAATGGTTTGATAATGGTTTAAACGACTGGGATATTTCTCGTGACGCTCCATATTTCGGTTTTGAAATACCCGATGCACCTAATAAATACTTCTATGTATGGGTTGATGCACCAATTGGCTATATGTCGAGTTTTGAAAATTACATCAAAACCAAGCGACCAGAATTAAATTTTGATGCATTTTGGAAAAAAGATTCTAAAAATGAGGTGTATCACTTCATTGGTAAAGATATTGTTTATTTCCATGCGCTGTTCTGGCCTGCAATGCTTGAAGGTGCAAATTACCGTACTCCTACAGGTCTATTCGTAAATGGTTTCTTAACTGTGAATGGTCAGAAGATGTCAAAGTCTCGCGGTACTTTCATCAAAGCTGAAACCTATTTACAGCATTTGAATCCAGAATATTTACGTTATTACTTTGCTTCCAAACTGTCTGATAAGGTTGAAGATTCTGACTTAAATCTTGATGATTTCGTACAGAAAGTGAACTCAGATTTGGTCGGCAAAGTAGTCAATATTGCCAGTCGTTGTGCAAAATTCATTAACACCAAATTTGACAATACCTTATCAAAGACCTGTACAGAGTCTGCTTTAGTTCAAAGCTTTATCGATGCTGGTGATTCAATTGCCAAAGCTTATGAAGCACGTGAATTTTCTACTGCCATTCGTGAAATCATGGCACTTGCTGATCGTGCAAATCAGTATATTGATGAGAAAAAACCTTGGGCTTTGGCAAAAATCGAAGGTGAAGAACAACAAGTTCATGATGTCTGTTCAGTGGGTATTAACCTGTTCCGCCAATTAGCTGTTTATCTCGCACCTGTTTTGCCAACACTTGCTCAACAAGTCCAAGATTTCTTAAAACTGGATCGTTTTGATTTTGCTTCACGTCAAAATATCTTAACAGTACATGAAATTTCGCAATTCCAACCATTGATGCAACGTGTAGACCCTAAAGCAGTAGCTGCTATGGTTGATGCATCTAAAGACTCTTTGGCTTCTGCAGCTGAACCAGCAAAAGTTGAAAAGAAAAAAGAGAAGAAAGTTGAGAAAAAGCCTGAACCTAAAGTGGGTGAAGCTGAAATTATTGGTATTGAGGACTTTATCAAAGTTGATCTCCGTGTCGCAGAAGTTGTAGAGGCTGCCCATGTTGAAGGATCAGATAAATTACTTCAACTGACCTTAAATGTTGGCGAAGCAGAACCACGTAATGTATTCAGTGGAATCCGTGAATTCTATGCACCAGAAGATTTAAAAGGTAAATTGGTTGTGATGGTTGCTAACCTCGCTCCACGTAAAATGCGCTTTGGTATTTCCAATGGAATGGTGCTTGCTGCTGGAAATGGTGAAGGTGTTTGGGTCATTTCACCTGAATCTGGTGCAAAAGCTGGTGACAAAGTCTCTTAAGTAGCAATCCAATGATTTTTGAAAGGCTTCTTCGGAAGCCTTTTTTTATGTTATGTTCAAGAATAAAATCAAGATAAAGCTCATAATATGGCAATTACAAAAACCAGCCTTTCACAAAAAGCTAAATGGCAAAGTTCAGCATTTGTCATTTGGGGACCATTTATTGGAACTTTGATTATCGCAATCACATTTCATAGTCATATTATGTTCGGTGATCCAATACGATTTTTAAAAGGTCTCATTACGCCCTCGATCATATTTCCAATGATTGGCGGATTATTCTTAATTACACCGTTTGGTTATTTACTTGGCATTATTCCTGCAATAATCATTCAATTATTATTCCAACATTTCTTTGCTGAAAAGCTCGCTCAAATACCATTCATGCGATGCATAATCTATGGCGCAATGTTAGGATTAATGCTTTCACCCTTTATCCTTATTCTTTCCATACTCACTCCATCACCTATATTCACATTTAGTTATCTTCAATTTGTTCTCATCCTCCCCACAATCCTAATTTGTACTGTTATTGAATGGAAAAGAATCCAAAACAAAAGGCAAATCAACTGAAGTACTCACACCAACACTTTTGAGAATCATAAAAAATTCGCTTACAAAAGCAGAATTTTTTTCATCAATAAAAAGCTCAGTGACAGATCAATCCATGCTACAAAATAATTCATTAAATTAATGTTGAACATATCCAATGAAAAATATTGTCCAATCTTTGTCAGTACTCTGCGTTTGTTTATTTCCACTTGCATCAAAGGCAGATGTTCAAAAAACTTTACCGATTATTGAGCAACAGCCGCAAGTTTCTGGCTTTTACCAACATCAAGTTGGTGATACACAAATTACAGCCTTACTTGATGGCACAAATTTTATGTCGCCTACACTCTTTAAAGATATTTCATCAGACAAAGTTCAAGAGATTTTAAAAAAGTACCACGCTGATCAAGCAAAAGGTGTACAAACCTCAGTCAATGCTTTTCTGGTTAATACTGGAAAGTCTTTAGTTTTAGTTGACAGTGGTACTGCAGATTGTTTTGGTACTCACTTAGGCTCTGTACTGAAAAATCTGAAAGCTTCAGGCTATCAACCAGAACAAGTTAATACCATTTTACTCACGCATTTGCATCCTGATCATTCCTGTGGTGTCAGTAAAAATGCTATTGCCAATTTTCCCAATGCCACCATTTATGTCTCAGAAAAAGAAGCGAGTTATTGGCTAAATCCAAAGCAAGCTGAAAAAATAGCACAGGATAAGCGCCAAAATTATGTGGCTACTGTAGAGAAAATTAAAGCTGCTCTTGCACCTTATCAAGCGAAACAGCAATTTAAAACCTTTAAACTCGGTGACAAAATCAATGGCTTTGAAGTGATCAACACTGCTGGTCATACACCAGGCCATTTCAGCTATAAACTCAAAACCACAGGTGAAGATGTTATCTTTATTGGTGATATTGTGCATTCTCACACTGTTCAATTTGATAGACCAGAAACAGCGATCGAATATGATATTGATCCTAAAATGGCTGTACAAACACGTTTAAAACAATTTGCAGACTATGCTAAAAATGGACAAACTATAGCAGCACCTCACTTACCTTTTCCAGGCATTGGTCATATCTACTCAGCAGATGGGAAAAGCTATCAATGGATTCCAATCCACTTTAAAGACTGACTTATTTTTGCTTTAACCGCAATTGATATAAGCTCTACCACAAGGTAGCACTTTTATTTCTCTTCTTAATTTCTTATCATTTCTATTTTCACTTTTCTTTACACATAAAAAAAACACCCTCAACAGTTAGTTGAGGGTGTTTTAAGAATTAAAAGCTGGCGATGACTTACTCTCACATGGGTAACCCCACACTACCATCAGCGCTAAGAGGTTTCACTTCTGAGTTCGGGAAGGGATCAGGTGGTTCACTCTTGCTATTGTCGCCAGCAAACTGTTATGGACTTTTTCGGGTCTTATGGGTATGCCTTACTTTGTTCCAAATGAGTTTAACAGAAGAACATTTGAGTTGGTTATTGTAACTAGCTTTACAACTAAATCAAGTTTCTTTGATCTTTTATGAATCAAATGATGCTTCACATACAACTGCTTGGGTGTTGTATAGTCAAGCCTCACGAGCAATTAGTATTGGTCAGCTTCATGCGTCACCGCACTTCCACATCCAACCTATCAACGTCGTAGTCTTCAACGGCTCTTTAGAGGACATAAAGTCCTAGGGAAATCTTATCTTGAGGTAGGCTTCCCGCTTAGATGCTTTCAGCGGTTATCCCTTCCGAACATAGCTACCCGGCGATGCGACTGGCGTCACAACCGGTACACCAGAGGTTCGTCCACTCTGGTCCTCTCGTACTAGGAGCAGATCCTCTCAAATTTCCAACGCCCACGGTAGATAGGGACCGAACTGTCTCACGACGTTCTAAACCCAGCTCGCGTACCTCTTTAAATGGCGAACAGCCATACCCTTGGGACCTGCTTCAGCCCCAGGATGAGATGAGCCGACATCGAGGTGCCAAACACCGCCGTCGATATGAACTCTTGGGCGGTATCAGCCTGTTATCCCCAGAGTACCTTTTATCCGTTGAGCGATGGCCCTTCCATACAGAACCACCGGATCACTAAGACCTACTTTCGTACCTGCTCGACTTGTGGGTCTCGCAGTTAAGCGCGCTTTTGCCTTTATACTCTACGCGTGATTTCCGACCACGCTGAGCGCACCTTCGTACTCCTCCGTTACTCTTTAGGAGGAGACCGCCCCAGTCAAACTACCCACCAGACATGGTCCTCGTCCCGGATAACGGGACAGAGTTAGAACCTCAATATTACCAGGGTGGTATTTCAAGGATGGCTCCATAGCAACTGGCGTCGCTACTTCTAAGCCTCCCACCTATCCTACACAAGTAAGATCAAAGTTCAATGTCAAGCTGCAGTAAAGGTTCACGGGGTCTTTCCGTCTAGCCGCGGGTACACCGCATCTTCACGGCGATTTCGATTTCACTGAGCCTCTGCTGGAGACAGCGCCCCCATCATTATGCCATTCGTGCAGGTCGGAACTTACCCGACAAGGAATTTCGCTACCTTAGGACCGTTATAGTTACGGCCGCCGTTTACTGGGGCTTCGATCAAGAGCTTCGCTTACGCTAACCCCATCAATTAACCTTCCAGCACCGGGCAGGCATCACACCCTATACGTCCACTTTCGTGTTTGCAGAGTGCTATGTTTTTAATAAACAGTTGCAGGGGCCTGGTTTCTGTGGCTGCCAATAGCTCAAGGAGCAAGTCCTATCACCGTCAGCAGCGTACCTTCTCCCGAAGTTACGGTACCATTTTGCCTAGTTCCTTCAGCAGAGTTCTCTCAAGCGCTTTGGTCTACTCGACCTGACCACCTGTGTCGGTTTCGGGTACGATTCCTGTGTAACTGAAGCTTAGAGACTTTTCCTGGAAGCATAGTATCAGCCACTTCACGAGTAAACTCGCTTGCTATCAGTTCTCAGCATAGAGCACCCCGGATTTGCCTAAGATGCATGCCTACAACCTTTCACCTGGACAACCAACGCCAGGCTGACTTAACTTTCTCCGTCCTCTCATCGCATTACACAGAAGTATTGGAATATTAACCAATTTCCCATCGACTACGCCTCTCGGCCTCGCCTTAGGGGTCGACTCACCCAGCCCCGATTAACGTTGGACTGGAACCCTTGGTCTTTCAGCGAACGGGTTTTTCACCCGTTTTGTCGTTACTCACGTCAGCATTCGCACTTCTGATACCTCCAGCATGCTTCTCAACACACCTTCATCGGCTTACAGAACGCTCCCCTACCACGTATACAAAGTATACATCCGCAGCTTCG
>NZ_KB849755.1:1671530-1746317 GCF_000368925.1 Acinetobacter bereziniae LMG 1003 = CIP 70.12
CCAATCCGGACTACGATCGGCTTTTTGAGATTAGCATCCTATCGCTAGGTAGCAACCCTTTGTACCGACCATTGTAGCACGTGTGTAGCCCTGGTCGTAAGGGCCATGATGACTTGACGTCGTCCCCGCCTTCCTCCAGTTTGTCACTGGCAGTATCCTTAAAGTTCCCATCCGAAATGCTGGCAAGTAAGGAAAAGGGTTGCGCTCGTTGCGGGACTTAACCCAACATCTCACGACACGAGCTGACGACAGCCATGCAGCACCTGTATGTAAGTTCCCGAAGGCACCAATCCATCTCTGGAAAGTTCTTACTATGTCAAGACCAGGTAAGGTTCTTCGCGTTGCATCGAATTAAACCACATGCTCCACCGCTTGTGCGGGCCCCCGTCAATTCATTTGAGTTTTAGTCTTGCGACCGTACTCCCCAGGCGGTCTACTTATCGCGTTAGCTGCGCCACTAAAGTCTCAAAGACCCCAACGGCTAGTAGACATCGTTTACGGCATGGACTACCAGGGTATCTAATCCTGTTTGCTCCCCATGCTTTCGTACCTCAGCGTCAGTATTAGGCCAGATGGCTGCCTTCGCCATCGGTATTCCTCCAGATCTCTACGCATTTCACCGCTACACCTGGAATTCTACCATCCTCTCCCATACTCTAGCTTCCCAGTATCGAATGCAATTCCCAAGTTAAGCTCGGGGATTTCACATCCGACTTAAAAAGCCGCCTACGCACGCTTTACGCCCAGTAAATCCGATTAACGCTCGCACCCTCTGTATTACCGCGGCTGCTGGCACAGAGTTAGCCGGTGCTTATTCTGCGAGTAACGTCCACTCATCTTGGGTATTAACCAAAAGAGCCTCCTCCTCGCTTAAAGTGCTTTACAACCATAAGGCCTTCTTCACACACGCGGCATGGCTGGATCAGGGTTCCCCCCATTGTCCAATATTCCCCACTGCTGCCTCCCGTAGGAGTCTGGGCCGTGTCTCAGTCCCAGTGTGGCGGATCATCCTCTCAGACCCGCTACAGATCGTCGCCTTGGTAGGCCTTTACCCCACCAACTAGCTAATCCGACTTAGGCTCATCTATTAACGCAAGGTCACAAGTGATCCCCTGCTTTCCCCCGTAGGGCGTATGCGGTATTAGCATCCCTTTCGAGATGTTGTCCCCCATTAATAGGCAGATTCCTAAGTATTACTCACCCGTCCGCCGCTAGGTCAGTTACCGAAGCAACCTTCCCCGCTCGACTTGCATGTGTTAAGCCTGCCGCCAGCGTTCAATCTGAGCCATGATCAAACTCTTCAGTTAAAATCATTAGTGACTTAAGGTCACAATTCTGGCTCATCAATGTACTGACAAATTCTCTCAAATAAACTTCGAGTAATTTAAACCAATCAATCAATGATAATATTTCGATCAATCAATCAGTAAAAATCCACACAAGTTGTTCTTCATATTCTCTTAATGATCTTCTTCATGCTTCGTCAGCATCAAGCTAGGTCGGCTATATTACTCTCTATCTCTAGAAAGTCAACTGTGATTTCAAATTATTTTTTAAACTTCTTTTCTAAAATCCAACTTAATCAATTCAACCAAGTCATTGTTTTATTAGAAGTTTTAATCTTCATCACCGCCGATGGATGTGCATTCTACAGCATTCCTAACCTAACACAACCCCCTTTTTTAATTATTTTTGATTTTAGTGCTCAGTTGTATTTTTATTAATCATATTTTAAAATTTTTATTTAAATTTTGACCTATTTATATTTGAATTTTTTCTTTAAACTATTTCAAATGATTTTATCATTAAATAAATTAAGTAAAATATGGCCCTTCTTATAAATAGAAAAACATTCTGTTTAGGAATTTTGCTCTTGTGCTGCAATTATTCCTGGGCCAACTCGTCGCATAATATTTTTGTGATGACCTTATCCATTTTGAGTTATGCAAAGTGGAATACACCCTCACCTGAATTATGTGTTGCAGACAATCCAAATTATGCTACTCAATTTTCTAATTACGCAAAATCCAACAAATCATCTTTTAGTGTAAATGCTATTCATGCAACAGATTTAAAAAGTCGTCACTGCGATGCAGTATTCTTTTCGAATATCACCGCGCAAGCTGAGCAGACATTAATTGATAAATCCTTGAACTCCACAATTTTATCATTTAGCTCAAATAATGCTGAGTGTGAAATAGGAAGTGTTTTTTGCCTCTCTACCAACAAAACAGGGAATACTATTTTTAAAGTTAATTTAGATAGCTTAGCTCGATCTAAAATACATGTTGATCCGCGTGTTTTGTTACTCGCAAAAAATTCGGATTAAAATCATGATCAATAAGTTTTTTAAATCGAGCTCTTTGCAAACGCTTTTTCGTAAATCACAATTTACAACTTTTGCAATCACGCTATTTATTTGCACATCAACTTTTGTCACGATTTCAGTCTTTACAGTTGAGTCTTATGCAAAACAAAATTTACTATTAATCAGTCGTACAGTTTCTGAACGTGTGCAACCAGCACTCGTATTCTCAGACAAAATCGCGATTTCACAAATTATCAATGAATATACTTTCCAGCATTCTGTACGTCTTATAGAGGTATACGATGCGCAAGGACAAAAGGTTGCACAAAGTTTAAAAAATATTGAACACTATTCTTATATTCAAAATATTTTTGATCATATTTTTTTAAAAGATGCAATTAAATTGAATGTGCAACACCAAGGACAATTTGTTGGACAAGTTGTTTTATATGGTAGCTCGAATGAAATTTTAATGTTTATCTTTAAAATTTTTCTAGGTCTAGCATTTGGAATGCTATTTATGGTTTTTGCGGTATGGTGGTCTGTTAATCTCACCTACCGTCATATCATGGGCTCATTTTCTCCAATTATCCAAATCGCGCAACTTTTAAGAAATCAAAAAGCTTATAACTTAAGATTCCCTAAAAGTGATGTTAAAGAGTTCCAAGAGTTAAATAGTGTTTTTAACCAACTCCTTGATGAAATCCAGTCTTGGCATACACATCTTCAAAATGAAAATAGCGAGCTTTCATATCAAGTTCAACATGATCACTTAACACAACTGCCAAACCGTAGTTATTTTTATCAAGTGCTCTGTAGTTTATTTGATGATGCTCATCAACGCCAAAATTTAGCATTACTGTTTATTGATAATAATAATTTTAAAGCCATTAATGATCAGTATGGACACTTGGTTGGTGATGAAGTGTTAAAAGAGATGGCGGTTCGTTTAAGACGTCATATTCGTCAAGATGACTTCGTTGCACGTCTTGCCGGTGATGAATTTGCAATAATTTTGCGTTCAATTTCTAAAATTGAGCATTTAATTTCTATTGCAGAAAATCTCATTAAATGTTGTGAAGATCCTTTAATTTACAAAGGACAAGAGATTTATTTTAGTTTCAGTCTAGGCATTGCTATTTCAAGTAAAGCCTCTAGTCCAGAAGACTTAATTTCTCAAGCAGATCAAGCTATGTATAAAGCAAAATCGCTACAACACCATTGGTTCATTTATCATTCTTAATGTTTAGAGGATTGTTATGATTGCAAAAAATATACGTCTTTCTATTCTTGCTTTCGTTTGCTTAGCTCTCACAGGCTGTATGAACCTGGGTGGTCTAAGCTATAAGCAAGCACGCGTACTCAAGAAAGAAGGTTTCGTATTGACGGATGAAGGTTGGAGCTTAGGCTTACCTGAACGCTTGTTGTTTGGTTTTAATGAATCCAATATTCAGCCAGAACATCAAGTTGAGTTGATTCGTTTAGCGAAACAACTCAATAAATATCACTTAGATAAACTAAAAATTGTAGGTCATACTGATAATGTCGGTAATCCTGAATACAATTTAAAGTTATCCAAAGAACGTGCTCAAAATGTCTCTGATATTTTTATTGCAGAAAAATTTAATCCGGCAAATATTCAAATCATTGGTAAGGGATCTGATCAACCGCTTAAATCCAATGATACTGAAGAGCATAAGGCTGAAAATCGTCGCGTAGCTGTGATTATTATTCCTTAATCATTTTCTTTTATTCAAAATAGATCTCAACAGAGGTCTATTTTTTGTCTTCATTTTTTATATGGATTGAAGCAATACAAATTTCAGGCATAAAAAACCCGCTTCAAAGCGGATAATTTATATTTAAGCTTTAACTTAAATGGTCGGAGCAGTAGGATTCGAACCTACGACCCCCTGGTCCCAAACCAGGTGCACTACCAGGCTGTGCTATGCTCCGAACTTACAACGAACTTAAGGAATTGGGGTGAATGATGGGGCTCGAACCCACGACAACCGGAATCACAATCCGGGGCTCTACCAACTGAGCTACATCCACCGTCACATTAAGTTTTAGGCTCTATAATATCAAGCAACATATGGTGCGCCTGACAGGATTCGAACCTGTGACCATCCGCTTAGAAGGCGGATGCTCTATCCAACTGAGCTACAGGCGCATGACCAATGATACTGATATCACCGTTACCTTGCCTTGAAGAATTGGTCGGAGCAGTAGGATTCGAACCTACGACCCCCTGGTCCCAAACCAGGTGCACTACCAGGCTGTGCTATGCTCCGTTCATCTCAGCTTTAGTGTATCGCACATCGTGCGGTACGGTGTGCATTCTAGGCGTGACGCCACAAGACGTCAACACCTATCTTGAAAAAAAGTTAAAAAAACAAGTCAAATGTATATTAATCAAGCATTTCAGGTGTTTTTTATACAATTTTTAACGTTTCAATTGCGCACTGAAGTTCAACATACGATCTAATGGCAATTTTGCACGCTCTGCTAAGGCTGGATCAACAAATATTTCTTGATCAGCATTTTGTAAAACTGCCAAGATTCCATCGAGTTCATTCATTGCCATCCAAGGACAATGTGCACAAGAACGACATGTGGCTCCTTCACCTGCTGTTGGTGCTTCAATTAATGTTTTATGAGGTACGGCTTGTTGCATTTTATAGAAAATGCCACGATCTGTAGCCACAATCAAGGTATCTTGCGATAGTGTCTGCGCTGCTTTGATTAATTGTGAAGTACTGCCTACAGCATCTGCGATATCAATCACCGACTCAGGTGACTCAGGATGCACCAAAACAGCAGCATTTGGATACAAGGCTTTCATCTTTTCGATACCACGCGCACGGAACTCCTCATGCACGATACAAGCACCATCCCACAACAACATATCAGCGCCCGTTTTCTTTTGAATATAGCGTCCTAAATGTTGATCTGGTGCCCAAATAATTTTTTCACCCAGACTGTCTAAATGTTCAATAATTTCAACAGCACAACTTGAAGTCACAACCCAATCTGCACGTGCTTTAACTGCTGCCGATGTGTTCGCATAAACCACAACCGTGTGCTCAGGATGAGCATCACAAAATGCTGTGAACTCATCTACTGGGCAACCTAAATCCAGTGAACAAGTCGCTTCTAGTGTTGGCATTAATACTCTTTTTTCAGGGGAAAGAATCTTTGAAGTTTCTCCCATAAATTTAACACCAGCGACAACCAGTGTGGATGCCTCATGATCTCGACCAAAGCGTGCCATTTCTAAAGAGTCTGAAACACATCCCCCAGTCGCTTCTGCAAGTTCTTGCACTTCCGGATCACAGTAATAATGCGCCACTAAAACGGCATTTTGCTTTTCCAGTTCAGCCTTGATTTGATCAAACTTTTGTTGTTTCAGCTCTGGACTTAAACGATTGTCCTTTGGCTCACCCAAACGATCTAAATGCGCTTGCACAATCGATTTTGCTTCGTTGGCAATTAAATTATTCGCATCATTCATAAGAGGTCTTCTCATCCCTTGTCGCTGGCATCATGCTAGCGGTATACCTGTGTGAATTTATTGTACTTTTTACTGCACATAAATTCATCTCGAAAAATGTTTTGTTATAAAAAAGCCTCACGAATGAGGCTCAATTCAAATATCAATGTTTAAGAGCGATAGTCTGCATTAATTTTTACATAGTCATAGGATAAATCACAGGTATAGACGGTATCTTTGGCTGGTCCTCGCCCAAGATCTACACGGATAGTCATCTCAGTTTGTGACATCACGCGCGCGCCTGCTTCTTCAGTATAATCTTCTGCAGCACCACCATCTTTACAAATCTGTACCTCATCCAACCAAACTTGAATTTTTTCAACATCTAGATCTTTCACACCTGCATAACCAATTGCTGCAAGGATACGTCCCCAGTTTGGATCAGATGCAAAAATTGCCGTTTTTACAAGTGGTGAATGCGCAATACTATATGCAATATCACAGCACTCTTGTGTATTATGACCACCCTCAACTGCCACAGTAATAAATTTGGTTGCTCCCTCGCCATCACGAATGATCAGTTGCGCCAAACGCTTCATTACACGGGATAAAACCTCAAGCACTACCGTATAGCGGACATCATCTTCTGTAGTGATTTCTACACCACCAGCACATCCGGTTGCTGCAAAAATACATGAATCATTGGTTGATGTATCACCATCCACCGTAATACGGTTAAATGATTGGTCTGCACTAACTTTCAGCATCTTTTGTACAAGTGTTCGTGCAATAGGCATATCTGTTGCTACAAAGCTCAACATGGTTGCCATATTTGGACGAATCATACCTGCACCTTTAGAAATGCCGGTCATGGTATAAGTAATACCATCCAGCTCAAATTGCTCTGAAGCACCTTTAGGTGTGGTATCCGTGGTCATGATTCCAGTTGCGGCATCGTTCCAAGCATCCCCCTTCAAACTCGTTAAAGCAGGTTGTAATCCTTGAGTTAGGCGCTCAATTGGTAATTGTTCACCAATAACACCTGTAGAAAATGGCAGGACTTCAAAAGCCTCTACTTGTGCCAATTCAGCAAGCTTTAAGCAGGTCAATTGAGCATTTTGCATACCTAATTTTCCCGTACCCGCATTAGCATTCCCTGTATTAATCACGAGGTAACGAGGATTCGCCTGTGCCAAATGCGCTTTAGAGACATGAACAGGTGCTGCACAAAATGCATTTTGGGTAAATACCCCAGCAACATTGGTACCTTTTGAAAATTCAAAAATAACTAAATCTCGTCGATTAGGATAACGGACATACGCCTCAGCAGAGCCAATTTTTACACCTTGCACCACATGCATATGTGGCATAGACACGTCACCAACAGCCATTTTTAAATGTCCATATGAGTTAAATAAGAACAACAGCTTATTAGAATTCTTGCTAAAAATCGAGCTTATTAAAAAGCTTATTTATTTTTACTATAAGAAATGTTTATTCATCTGAATATAAAATAAAAAAAGCCAGTAAATTTACTGGCTTCATACTTTCTATCGCTTGTTATTGTTGCGCTGGAGCTGTGGTATCCACAGCCAATAACGCTTGTTTCACTTTTTCTTGACTAGATGCTGAAAGTGCTGGATTTGATGCAACAACTCGATTTACTGTCGCAGGTGTCACTGCCGCAATTGCTGCTGTTTTGAGAATAATTGGACGTCCACCCGTATTCCCCAAAGTATAACGAATACCCGTACGTGGGCTAATCACTGTGGTTGTTTCGTTTTTAACTTCTGCTTGCGCTGTTACCGCACCTGTCGCTGCTTGTACTTTTTCTACAGTGGTGGTTTGTGGTGCTGTATCTGCAAATGCCAATACTGGAAGGGCTAAAGTTGCAACAAATAAAGGTTGTAATAGTTTTTTCATTGTCTTTCCGAATATCTATTCAATTGAGCAACTTAATACCATTTTATTATATTTCCTGCAATCAAAATTAACTCACCGTAATAACTTGTAAAAAAAGCAGAACAATTGTTCTGCTTTTTTATTGAATTTTCAGTCGGTTTAATTAATTTTACCGTGGCACTGCTTATATTTCAGCCCAGAACCACATGGGCATAGTGCATTGCGACTTTCTGGTGGCTCAACCACATCGTCATTTGCAAATTGTGCATCAACGATATCATTGGTCACATTACCACTTAAACCATCTACTTCATCATGAGCAAAGTTCAAGCGCATTGCATCTGCTTGTGCTTGTTGTTGAGCTTCCATTTCAGCAAGCTCTTCAGGTGTTGGAATATGAACACGAGAAATATCAGTCACCACATCTGACTTAATTACACCTAACATATTAACGAATAAGTTAAATGCTTCTTTCTTGTATTCTTGCTCAGGATTCTTTTGTGCATAACCACGTAAGTGAATGCCTTGACGTAGATAATCCATCGCAGCCAAATGATCCTTCCAATGACGATCTAATGAACCCAACATGAAGTGACGTTCTAAAGTCGCTGCTGTTTCAGCACCCATTTGCTCACGACGACCACGATAACGTTCAACAATCTCATCAGAAATACGCTCAACCAAAGCTTCTTCATCAAGACGGCGGTCTTCTTCCAACCAACGATTAACAGGAAGATCAATACCTAAATCTTCTTTTAATGCATTTTCCAGACCATCAATATCCCATTGATCATGGATGGATTCTGGTGGAATATAAGTCTCAATCAAACCTTTTACAACTTCGCGATGCATTTCTTCAATATAATCTTGAAGTGAACTCTCTTCTAAAATCTCATCTCGTTGAGAGTAAATAATCTTACGTTGCTCATTATTGACGTCATCATATTTCAATAAATTTTTACGAATATCAAAGTTTCGTGCTTCAACTTTACGCTGCGCATTTTCAATCGAACGAGAAACCATCTTATGCTCAATAGCTTCGTTTTCTTGTAAACCCATTGCACGCATCATTGCAACAACACGATCACCTGCGAAAATACGCATTAAATCATCTTCTAAAGACAAGAAGAAACGTGAAACACCAGGGTCACCTTGGCGACCAGAACGACCACGCAACTGATTATCAATACGACGAGATTCATGACGTTCAGAACCGATGATATGTAAACCACCTGAACTCAACACCATTTCATTATTGTGTTCCCATTCTGCTTTTAGACGTGCTTCATCTTCAGCAGTAGGTTGTTCAATTTTGGCTAATTTAGCTTTCCAGTTACCACCAAGCAAAATATCTGTACCACGACCTGCCATGTTTGTCGCAATCGTAACAGCACGTGGTGAACCTGCTTGTGCAATAATATCAGCTTCACGTTCATGCTGTTTAGCATTCAGCACTTCATGCGCAATGCCCGCTTCTTTAAGCTTATCCGATAAAATTTCAGAAGCTTCAATCGTTGCAGTACCGATCAGGATTGGAGCAACACCAGCTTCATGGATTTTTTGAATCTCTTCAATAATCGCGTTGTATTTACCATTACGGTTTAAATAAATTAAATCGTTCTGGTCATTACGAATCATTGGGCGATGCGTTGGAATAAGTACAACATCCAAGCCATAAATTTCTTTCATTTCCGCAGCTTCAGTATCAGCGGTACCTGTCATACCTGAAAGCTTTTTGTATAAACGGAAATAGTTCTGGAATGTTGTTGTCGCTAAAGTTTGGTTTTCAGGTTGAACATCCAAGCCTTCTTTTGCTTCAACTGCTTGATGTAGACCTTCTGACCAACGGCGTCCCGGCATGGTACGACCTGTATTTTCATCAACAATAATCACTTCACCATCATGTACGATGTAGTGAACATTGCGTTGATACAAGAAATGCGCGCGAATTGCTGCTGAGACATGATGAACAAGGTTAAGATTTGATGGTGAATACAAGCTTTCGCCTTCAGCCAACAAGCCCATTTTGATCAATTCATCTTCAACAGTTTCATAACCGACTTCAGTCATTTCCACTTGGCGTTGTTTTTCATCAATCCAGAAATGCCCACCATCTGCAACTTTTTCTTCTTTCTGTGCATGAAGCTTAGGTGGAATACTATTGATTGCGACATACAATTGTGATGAGTCATCACTTTGACCAGAAATAATCAACGGAGTACGCGCTTCATCAATCAAGATCGAATCGACCTCATCAATAATCGCATAAACTAAACCACGTTGCTTTTTCTCTGCCATAGAGAAAACCATGTTATCGCGAAGATAATCGAAACCAAATTCGTTATTGGTACCATAAGTAATATCTGAACGATAAGCTTCAGCTTTTTCGATTGGTGATTGCATTGAATAAATCACGCCAACCGTTAAACCCAAGAACTCATAAAGCGGACGGTTTAATTCAGCATCACGTTGTGCCAAATAATCGTTAACCGTAATCACGTGAACGCCTTGCTCACTTATTGCATTGAGATAAACAGCCAAAGTTCCCATCAGGGTTTTACCTTCACCTGTACGCATCTCAGCAATTTTACCTTCGTGCAAAGTAATACCACCAATGAGCTGCACATCATAATGACGCATACCCATAATACGCTTTGCTGCTTCACGACATACGGCAAATGCTTCTGGCATTAATTTATCTAGGCTTTCACCATTCTTATATCTTTGTTTGAATTCTTCAGTTTTTGCAGATAAGTCTGCATCGCTGAGTGCAGATATCGTCGGCTCGAGCGCATTGATCTTATCGACAATTTTACGCATACGTTTTAGTTCGCGCTCGTTTTTAGTACCGAAGATTCCTCCGATCAGACTTGCCAACATATAAACTCTCTAAATCTTGTAAAATAAATTTTTCTCAGACGATATTATGGTGTTAGAAATTTGAAGTACAAGGGTTTTGCACAAATCCAATCAAAAAAATCTGACGACCAGTTGGGTACGCATGAGTTAAAGCGCCTTAATGTAGCAAATTTAACCGATATTTACAGCGAGGTCGTGCGCAATTCTGTGTTTTTTTCACATCAACACACCAACATATCTGTTTTTTTCATAAAGAAATAAAAAAACACTATTTTTAATTATAAAAAAACTGCGCAATAGTAT
Source organism: Acinetobacter bereziniae LMG 1003 = CIP 70.12 (assembly GCF_000368925.1). Classification (GTDB taxonomy): domain Bacteria; phylum Pseudomonadota; class Gammaproteobacteria; order Pseudomonadales; family Moraxellaceae; genus Acinetobacter; species Acinetobacter bereziniae. Next base: position 1,682,396 of record NZ_KB849755.1, read on the forward strand.
TTTGGACGAGCTAAATAACAGATGATTTTTTAATTTTGAGGTTTTTATCATGACGCTACGACTAGGTGACATTGCACCAGATTTCACCCAAGAATCCAGTGAAGGACCCATTCACTTCTATGATTATTTGGGCGACAGCTGGGGAATTCTGTTTTCGCACCCTGCAGACTACACACCTGTGTGTACCACTGAACTTGGCTATACTGCAAAGTTAAAAAGTGAATTTGAAAAACGTGGCGTAAAAGCTATTGCCCTTTCAGTAGATGATGTTGAATCACACCGCGGATGGATTAACGACATCAACGAAACACAAAATACTCAGGTGAACTTTCCGATACTTGCAGACAAAGATCGTAAAGTTTCAACGCTTTATGATTTTATCCATCCCAATGCCAGTGAAACTTTAACCGTTCGCTCCTTAATTATTATTGATCCCAATAAAAAAGTACGCCTCATTATTACCTACCCAGCATCAACTGGGCGTAATTTCCATGAAATTTTGCGAGTGATTGACTCATTACAACTGACAGATAATTATAAAGTAGCGACACCTGCCAACTGGCAAGATGGTGAGGATGTTGTGATTGTGCCTTCACTCAAAGATGAAGCGGAGTTGAAAGAGCGCTTCCCAAAAGGCTATACGGCGGTTAAACCTTATTTACGTCTTACACCACAACCGAACAAATAAAATAACCCGCAACTACGTCATTTATTTAAACTAACTACTCTTTCAAAAGATCACATTTTATATGTGATCTTTTTTATGCCATTTCTCTATTCAAGTCCAAGACACTCCTTATTAAAACCAGACTGAGTCTAAAATCAAAAAAAGGCACCGAAGTGCCTTTAATTCTATCTACAGCACTTAAGCTGGAATACGCAAAACTTGTCCAGGAAAAATATCATCTGCATTTTTCAGTAATGGGCGGTTTGCTTCAAAAATTTTATTGTATTGATTTGGATCACCATAAAATTCTTTTGAAATTTTTGACAAATTATCACCTGACTTCACCGTATAGAATTTACTTTCTGGCTCTGGTGTAGCAACAGTCATTTGATCATCCACTTGAGCAACATGATCAACATTACCAATCGCAAGAACAATTTTCTCTTTATCTGCTTGGCTGTGTACTTGTCCACGAACAGTAGCTAAGTCTGTTTCAGAATTATAACTCACCGATAAACCGTCAATAGACAGACCTAAACTCTTCACGAGTCCAAGGAGTTTGTTCGCAACTTCTTGTGCAGAAGGCTCTGCTGGTGTTGCTGGTGCAGCTTGTGGCTCAGCAGGCGCTGTATTTTTTTTACCGATACCTTTTACGAAATCAAAAAGACCCATTTATGTTCTCCATATTTTATTTGGAACTTGTTTTTACTGTGAACTTTTATAAAAAATTATAAACTCTATTTTTATAGCGAAAAAATACAGCGAAATGCGTAGTCATTAGTGACAGAAAAGTAACCGTATGTAACCACTATTTTTTTGATTTTAGAATTATTTCAGCATGATCAAATATTTTGTTTAGGTGATTAAGCTTGATTTCATCTTTAAAAATATCCAGCAATAAAAAAACCACCTTTACGGTGGTTTTTACGCATAACAACGACGTGTTATACAATCAACACATTAACCAAGTTTTTTAGTTACATAGTCGATTGCTGATTGAACAGTCGTGATTTCGTTAGAATCTTCATCAGGGATAGTGATGTCGAAGTCATTTTCGAAAGACATAACAAGTTCTACTAGGTCTAAAGAATCCGCACCCAAATCATCCATGAAAGATGCTTCGTTTTTGATTTCTTCAGCTTTAATACCTAATTGTTCTGCAACAGCTTGTTTAATGCGTTGTTCGATATCGCTCACAGGAATTCTCCTCATTGCTTGTGGCGGCTTTTAATTGCCTGATAGTTTAATTGAATATTTACTTTTTTCAAAGTTTATACATCGCATTACGCCATGTATAAACCACCATTTACGTGTAATACTGTGCCTGTAATGTAACTAGCTTTGTCAGAAGCCAAGAAACTCACAGCATCCGCAATGTCTTGTGGTTGACCAAAGCGGTTTAAGGCAACTTGATCACTCATTTTTTTACGAATGTCTTCGCTTAACTGCTCAGTCATTTCAGTCGCAATAAAACCTGGAGCAATGCAGTTCACTGTAATTTGACGGCTACCCATCTCTTTTGCAAGGCTACGGCTAAACGCTTCAATACCTGCTTTTGCCGCTGAATAATTGGCTTGACCTGGGTTAGCAAAATGAGCAACGACAGAACTAATATTGATAATACGTCCAAAGCGAGCTTTGGTCATACCTTTCAATACACGTTTAGACAAACGGAAAACAGCCTTGAGATGAATGTTGAGAATATCGTCCCAATCATCTTCAGACATACGCAATAATAGATTATCTTTGGTAATCCCTGCGTTATTGACCAATATCATCACTGAACCATATTTTTGTTCAATGTCAGATACCAATGCATCAATGGCTGTGCCGTCGCGTACATCAAGTACTGCGCCTACACCTTGCTCTGCAAAAGTCACAGAAAGTTTTTCTGCACCTGCTTCGGATGTTGCTGTACCGACAACAAAATAACCATCTTGAATTAATTGTTGAGCGATGGCAGCACCAATTCCTCTGCTTGCGCCTGTCACTAATGCAACTTTACGTTCTTGTGTCATGCAATTTTCCCTTCAGCCACTAAGATAGCATTCAGTGCATCTTCCATACGTGCTTGCGTATCAAGTGGAAATGCTTTTTCAATATTAGGTAAACGTTTTGCCAAATTTGCCAGTACATTACCAGGTCCGCACTCTGCAACATACTGGATACCTTGATCTTGTATGAGTTGCATGGTTTTGGTCCACTGTACAGATTGGTACAATTGCGCTGTTAACGCCTGACGTAACTGTGTGGTATCTGTGGCAATTTCAGCATTGACATTTTGTATTACAGGAATACTTGGAAGCTCAATGGCAGTTTGTTCCAAAGCTTCTGCAAACCGTTCAGCAGCAGGTTTCATCAACGAACAATGAGATGGTACGGATACTGGTAAAGCAATCGCTTTGCCACCATTCTCTTTTGCCGCAACCATAACCGCTTCAACCAGCGTCTTATCCCCTGCAATAACAACTTGACCTTGTGCATTATAGTTTGCCGCTTCAACTGAGCCACGCCCTTGCACATTGGCTTGTTCACACAGTTCAATGACTTTTGCATCCTCCAAACCGAGAATCGCAGCCATTGCACCTTGCCCTTGAGGTACTGCAGATTGCATCAATTGACCACGTAGATTGACCAATTTAACTGCATCAGCTAATGTCATTGCATTTGCAGCAACCAAGGCGCTGTACTCACCTAATGAATGACCTGCAAGATACTTTGGTGCAACACCACCAAGATCCAACCATACACGCCAAAGCGCAATACTGGCTGTTAATAGTACAGGTTGAGTGTTTTCAGTTTGATCTAAACCCTCACCACTTTGCGCAATGTGCCATAAATCAAAACCAATGGCATCTGAAGCTTCAGCAAAGGTTTCTTGTACACCACTAAACTGTTCTGCAAGTTCAGCAAGCATACCTACTTTTTGTGACCCTTGACCTGGAAACAAAAATGCAGTTTTTGTTGCTTGAGCTGCTTGTTCGAGTCGTTTGGCAGACATATAAAAAGTCCCTTATTTAATCTTGATCGTTTCCGATGCGGCAATTTTACAGAAAAAAAAAATTTATTTAATTGCGAAATACAACAAAAAATACGCATATACAAAACAAAAAAAAGGGAGCTTTCGCTCCCATTTTTTCACTAAGCTTACGCCTAATGCGTCAACAATTATTCAGCATCAGCTGCTTTAGCGAATAATTGACGACCACGGTAGAAACCATCTTTAGTCACGTGGTGACGACGGTGAGTTTCACCTGAAGTTTGGTCTACAGTTAATGCATTCTCGGTTAAAGCGTCATGTGAACGGCGCATGTCACGGCGAGAGCGACTTTTACGGTTTTGCTGAACGGCCATGATGGCTCCTTACAAATCGAAAAAATGGATCAGAACAAATTCGGTTGTCTTAACTTAACAGTATAACACAAAATTTAGTTAAGTTTACCCTTCAAACTTGCCAAAACATCAAACGGGTTATCCCGTTTTTCTTCAACAATGTCCTGAACGGCTGGCTGATGCTTATGTTCACAAGCGTCATGCTTAGGAGACAAAGGCATCAACAATAACAATTCATCTTCTAAAAGCGCGAGTAAATCAACAGTTGCAGGAGTATTGGTTAAATAATCTCCCTTGGTTGTTGCTTCACTTTCACCTAATACGATGAAATCAGCATCCTCATCCAAGCGCTCTATCAGTGACTCATCATCTATTAAAGCCAAATGGAAATCAGAAACCAGAGGAATTTCAACAGAATCCAGACAACGCTGACATTCCATTGGAACTTTAGTATCTACATGACCATCTAACCATACGATACGATGATACGCATCCATTGATAGCTTACAGTCTATATTGATCAATTGATCATCAATTGATCCAACAGCTTCACGGGAAATACGAACAAAGCGAGACAATGGCAGTGTACCTGACCATGTAAAGCCTTGTTCAGCCCATTTAAACGGCTCTATCTGTGCCGGAAAGGTATTTGCTGACATAATTAAGGCGGCAATTCTACAAATTCATAGGTACTCTGTCAAAGATTAAGATACAATTTTGTACTTATTTAGACAGATCTCTTGAGTAATACAAGCCATGCATCAGTTGCAGCCGCAACCTGAAGTCACTACTTCATTACAATTTAACACCCGCTTAACCTCTGAAAACACATTGGAAGTGACCGATGTGCAACGCTCCCAATGGGAGAATTTGCAAACAGAAGCCCAGCAAGTAGATTGGCTTATCTTACACTTTAATCGTTGGTTTTCCCACCTAAATGTAATACTTGTTCGTGGTGATTTTGAACCTGAATATTTTCCTGCAACAAAAGACCAGCCTGCGCGTATTCAATTTGCACATGGATTTTTTAATAGTGCTTTACATGAAATTAGTCATTGGACCATTGCAGGTGAACAACGTCGATTGTTACCTGATTTAGGCTATTGGTATGCGCCAGATGGACGTACAGCTGAGCAACAAGCATTGTTTGAACAGGTTGAAATCAAACCTCAAGCCATAGAATGGTTATTCTCTAAAGCATTTGGACGAAAATTTCGAGTCTCACTGGATAATCTCACTGGAGAAGGGGGTGATGGTGCTAGATTTAAAGATCATGTTTATGCTCAGGTACAACACTTTTTTTCAGGTGAAACTAAACTTCCTCGCGATGCAAAACACTTTATTGAATGTATTTGTGCATACACTCGAGGTGGCAAAACATTACAAAGCAGTGAGTTCAACCGAAATGATTTAGATGGTTAATCAAAATAAGTTAACTCAAACATCTTTACCAACTCATTTCGCCATCTTGATTCTATGGCTGGCGATATAATTGCAATCAGAGTCCACTCATTCGCACTAGATCGACATAGATTTTAGTGAATGTCATATTCAAAAGCTAAAATACCTGAGCCATCGTTCTAATATTATTAAAATATGAATGAGTTCAAATAAAATTACAAATAATGGTGTTCTTAACCATTTATTTTCAATACCATATATCAATAGATAATAAATCAGGAGAATAAATATGCTGCATTTAAGAGTACATCCTGACAATCCTCAACCACGTTTAATTAGTCAAGCTGTAGAAAGAATTCGAGCAGGTGATGTTGTGGTCTATCCAACAGATGCGGCTTATGCCATAGGCTGTCAGATTGGAAATAAGAATGCGATGGAACGTATTGCTCAGATTCGTGGCTTAGGTGCCAAACATCAATACGCCATTATTTGTGCTGACTTATCAGATATCGCCACTTATGCCAAAGTAGACAATGCAATGTATCGACTACTTAAAGCCAATACACCTGCAGTCACCACGTATATTTTACCTGCAACCAGTGAAGTACCGCGTCGCTTAATGCATCCAAAGAAAAAAACCATCGGTCTACGTGTTCCAAGTAATCCTGTCTGTCAAATGCTGTTAAAAGAGTTGGGAGAACCCTTACTGACAAGTACCTTGATTTTACCCGGTCAAGATGCACCAATGGATGATCCCTACGATATTGAACAATTATTGGAAAAACGCATTGATGTATTTATTGACAGTGGTTTGGGAACTTTAACCACCACTAGTATTGTCGATCTCTCTGGAGTAAATCCAGAAATTGTTCGTCGTGGTGTGGGCGATGTCAGCGCTTTTGAATAAGCGCTGGACATTTAAGTTTTAAAGCGATCTCTTTCTCGAAGTCACATGAATAACATTAATCACTCTAATATTAATCATGTGATCATCAAAAATTATAGGTTAATCCCGTATAAAAGATAGTTGTTGTTTTTTCATTTATTAAAGGTCCATTTTGGGCTTTATTGGGTAAGAACTCTTGCTTGACTGCACCACTCAAACTAATGTTCTTTGTAATATTATAGATTGCACCTAGCGAAACTTGCGGGACAAGCAATTGATTTGGTTTGTAAGATGTAACACCTCGAGCAACTTCACTATCCAATACACCATAGTAATAATTTGCTCGCTTATCAGAGAGCCAATTTACACCAACATTTGGAATAATGGTGAGCTCTGGGGTAAGACTCCAAAAATATTCATATTTTAAACGCAACTCCGCACCTTTACTCGCTCCACCAACATCATTGACAGCTTGTAAAGAAAGTTGGCCATAAGGTGAATGAATAAGCCCTTCAAAACCTAAATCAACACTTAAATCTCGGTCTTCCAATTGAGATTTGTTTAGATTTTTTTCTGCTAATTTTCTTCTACTGAGTTTATCAACGTCTAAAATCATCATACTGGCATTTGCAATCGCACTAAATTTAACCACCTGATTTTGATATAGATTAGCACCTGCATACAAACCACGAACAAAAAAACGATCACTTTCATATGCAATAACAGGAACAGGGATAACTTCTGTTTTTTCTCCTACATACATTCCAGTACGCCCAACTACCCCCATGCCTAAACTCACACCCTTAACCTTATTAATTTGCTTAATTGTTTTATCTACATCCGCCGCAAAAACAACAAAAGGGAAACACAATAACGTGGTAAATACAGTTCTTTTCAACATCTTCCATCCCACCTATATTAAGAAATTTTAAATAATAACACTTATTAAACAACGCAAAACACCAACTTAAGTAAATTTAATCAATTAATTAAATTTACTATAGCCGTTATAAATTATTTTTAAATTTACATAAAAATTAATAAAAACAAAATATTACAAACATAATTTATTCAAAAAGATATATCTGATTTTAAAAATAAATGCGAACTTCGTTACAAAGTTGTATACAACCCTACCCCATCATCAAAAAATTATTTAAAAAATCTTAAATTCAACTCTTAATTTATGAAGATACAGCGCATAAAAATTTTGATTTTCAAACAAAGCCCTTGTTGTGATTATTGATCCAATTGAAGATTTCTCTTTTGAAATGCGCTTCCAAGGTAGAGATTTGAGTAGTTTATGATTATTTTAGATTGGTATTTTTTCCAATTCAGTTTATAAACAAAGCACAATCCTAAAAACAAAGCATCATTATGATATACAACATTCATCATTTACATTGTGGAACGATGTGTCCAATCTGTGCACCCATTTATGGGCAAAAGGGCTTACATGCAAAAATGGTCTGCCACTGCCTCTTAGTTGAAACCGATAAAGGCTTAGTACTGATTGATACAGGATTTGGGACCCAAGATTATCTTCACCCTCAAGTACGCCTAGGCAAGTTATTTTCAAAGGTCAGTGCTATTCAATTTGATTTTACACTGACCGCACTCGCACAAATTCAACAACTCGGCTTTCAGCCTTCTGATGTGAAACATATTTTAGTCAGTCATTTAGACCTAGATCATGCTGGAGGAATTTCAGACTTTCCTCAAGCCACGATTCATATTCTATCCAGTGAATATAATGCCGCTCAAAAACTATCGGTGATGAATAAATTACGTTATCGCCCACAACAATTTAAAAATCATCGTCACTGGAACTTTCTTGAGCCCAAGAATGGAGAATCTTGGTTTAATTTTCACAAGGTTCAAGGTTTTCATATATTTAATGATGAAATTTTATTGATTCCATTACTGGGACATACCACCGGACACTGTGGTATTGCGATTAAACAACACAATGGATGGGTATTCTTCTGTGGGGATGCTTATTACAGCCATTTGGAATTAGATCCAAATCATAAGCTTCCACTATTGGATAAACTTGAACGCTTATTTGCAGAAAATAATACCGCTCGTTTAAAAACACTTTCTGAAATCCAACGTTTGGCACACAATGAGCCTCGCATCGAAATAATTTGTGCGCATGATCCCGTTGAACTTGACCGCTACCTTGTAAAATAATCATGAAATTGAAATTACTCGCCTCTACCGTCTTAGTCAGCTTAAGTTTACAGTTTGTAGGCTGTATGACGACATCAGCACTTCCTGATCACCAACGCCCACAGCAATGGGGTACTGTGGTGAATAAACAGCATAATTTTTATCGTATCAGTGACAGCGTTTTCCGTAGTGAACAGCCCAGCACAGAGATTATTCCTGCCTTAAAAGAGCATGATATTGCTGTGGTCATCAATCTAAGGAGCCGTGATAGAGATAAAACTGTTTTGGCACAACAAGATTTTCAATTGGTACATATTCCAATCAACACTTGGGCAATCGATCGTGATGATTTACTTCAAGTCATGAAAACGATTCAAACGGCTGAGAAAAAGCAGCAAAAGGTTCTTATTCACTGTTATCACGGCTCAGATCGTACGGGTGCAAGTGTTGCCATGTACCGTATTATTTTTGAGAATTGGTCAGTCGATGATGCATTAAAAGAAATGAAACATGGTGGTTATGGTTTTCATCCAATTTGGAGCAATATTGAAAAACTTTTTACCCCTGAAAATATAAAATGGATTCGTGAGCAACTCACGAATCCATCTTTAGCGACCTAATCTATAACACTTAACATCAGCTCTTAACGGCGATCCAAAGGAACCCATTCGATCACCCAAGCGGATTTCATGCCTAAACTTGCATCAGCATTGATCTTTTTACGTGATGCATCAGCAGACTCTCGATCTTTAGATGGTCCAACCATGATACGAATACCTTTCGAGGTTGGGCTTTTGGTGACTTTATACCCTTTGGCACGGAGCTTTGCAGCGACTGCATCTGCATTGGCTTCATTGGCTGCAAGTGCAACTTGTACCATCCATTGTTTATCACCATTTTCCAGTAAATCGCGTGCTTTTTCTGCCTCAACTTTCTTTTTAGCTTCCTCAGCTTTACGCTTTTTCTCAGCTTCTGCTTTCTTCTCTTCAGCTTGTTTTTTCTCAGCAGCGGCTTTCTTTTCAGCTTCTACTTTGCGTTTCTCGTCAGCTTTCTGTTGTTCTTCTAGCTTACGTTTTTTCTCTTCAGCTGCTTTACGCTCTGCTTCTGCGGTAGCTTGTCGCTTCTGCTCAGCGAGCTTTTTTTCAGCTTCGGCTTTCTGTTTCAACTGTGCATTTTGTTGCTCAAGCTGTTTCTGTTCAGTTGCTTTCTGCTGCGCTTTGGCTTTTTCATCTTGCACCAGCTCAGGAGGAATATCTGCACCCTCTTGTGCTGCCGCTGCTGCACCACGTCTTGCATTTGCAGCAGCATATTCTTCAGCCGCTTTACGTGCAGCATCAGCCTCTGCCTGTTGTTGCATACGTAAAAACTCAGCAGCCTTGGCTTCTTGTTCAGCCACAGCTTTTTCACGAGCACGCTTTTGTTCTTCCAACAGACGTTTTTCTGTTGCAACATCCACAGTCAATGGTTGTAATTGTACAGCCTCGCCTGCAGGCGTAGTTTTGTTTGGCTGAGTTTGACTTGCAGGTTGTGTTTCAGCCTGTCTTTGGTGGATTTCTTCTTTACCTTTTAGAAGCAATGCCGCCAATAGAACACCACCACTTAATAAAACAACACCGCCCATCCAGCGTTGTTTGTTATTCATTGACATTCTTCTAAATACTCCCAGACCGCTTCTAAGGTATGGAACGAACCACACACCAAAATCAGCTGATTATTATTGGTTTCTGCAAGCGCTGATTGAAATGCGGCTTGTACACAATCAAACTGTTCAACTGTCTCATTCTGCAATGCAGTGTGCAACTGTTCCATTGATGCTGCACGAGGCACAGTTAATGGAGCAATTTTCCACTTTAAGACAGTATTTTTCAACAACTTGACCACAGAATCTATATCTTTGTCAGACAACATTGAAAAAATAGAGACAACTTCTGTGTACTGTTTATTGTATTCTAAGAATTTTCGCAATTGCTTTAACAAAAATTCAACACCATGCGGATTATGTCCCGCATCAAAGATGACTGTTTTATCTTGTATTTTTCTAATTTCAAAACGACCAGCCAATTGTGCCTTTTTGATTCCCTGAGCAATTGCCTGTTGCGAAACATTTAAATCACTGAGTACAACTGCGGCAACAGCAGTAGAAATATTTTCTAAAGCAAGCTGCCCTGTTGGAAATTTCAAAGTCGTACCTGAACTTGCAAAGTTCCAAGTCTGACCATCTTCAGATAGCTGATAAAAATAATCACGATTTACAGCATATAGCTGAGCATTACATTGTTGTGCTTTGTCCTGAATCGCTTGTGGCATTGCTTGTAAGCCACCAAAGACGACAGGAATATTTGGACGAATAATTCCTGCTTTTTCAAAAGCAATTTTTTCAATCGTATCGCCCAACCAGTCGGTATGATCTAAACCAATATTGGTAATCACAGCGAGATCTGGGTCAATCACATTGACCACATCTAAACGTCCACCTAACCCTACTTCAAGCACCCAAACATCACATTGTTTCTGTTTAAAAATAACAAATGCTGCCAGTGTGGTTGCTTCAAAAAAGGATAATGATAAATTGCAGATACGACGTGCTTGATCAACTTGAACAAAAGCATCAATCAGAGTTTGATCATCAACTTCCTGACCAGCCAATTTGACACGTTCATTGAATCTGTAAATATGTGGGGATTGATATAGACCTACATTCAAACCTTGCGCATTGAGTATGGCAGCGAGGGTGGTTGTGGTTGATCCTTTACCATTAGTGCCAGCAACAGTGATCACTTTTGCTGAGGGACGCATGATTTCGAGTTGTTCAGCTACAGGAATGACTCGCTCTAAGCCTAAATCAATTCCTGTAACGTGAACATGGCTCCAATAATCGAGCCATGTTTGTAATTTATCAGTATTTAAAGGTGCTGTTTCGTTGTTCAAGGCAAGTTCATCAGTTTCGCTACAATACGATATACAGTATCACGTAATGCATGACGATGAACAATTTGATCGACCACCCCATGATCAAGCAAGAATTCCGCACGTTGGAACGGTTCTTCAAGTTTCTCACGTACGGTTTGTTCGATAACGCGCTTACCAGCAAAGCCAATCATCGCTTTAGGTTCTGCAATTTGTACATCGCCCAACATTGCCAAAGACGCAGTAACACCACCATAAACTGGGTGTGTTAACACCACGATATAAGGTAGATGTGCATCTTTCATTTTTTGAACCGCAGCTGAAGTACGCGCCATTTGCATAAGCGACAACATGCCTTCTTGCATACGTGCACCGCCAGAAGCTGCAAAACAGACTAATGGCTGTTTGTCTTTAATGGCTTTTTCAGCAGCCTGTACAAAGCGATCGCCCACGACAGTACCCATTGATCCAGCCATAAAGTCGAATTCAAAAGCACAAGCCACCATTGAAATATTTTTCAACTGCCCTTGCATGGCGACCAGCGCTTCAGTTTCACCTGTTTTATCCTGCGCTTCTTTTAAACGCGCTGGATAAGGTCTACTGTCGACAAAATGTAACGGGTCTTTAGCAACAAATTCTTGACCAAGTTCATTGTTAACTTGATCAAAGAACCAGTTCAAACGATCACGTGCTTTCATTTTCAAATGTTCATCACATGACGGACAAACATAAGCATTAAAAGACATCGCTGTACGAGTCACGAGTGCATGACATTCAGGGCACTCAATGGTTGGTTCAGTAAACGTCGCTTTGAGTGTTTGTTGTTGATCAGGCACATCAATGCCTGGAACTTTACGATCTGTCCACGGCGTAATTGCGCTGAGGATTTTCCCTGATTTCACTTCTTGATTCATACTAACTCATCGAGCGCCGCTCGAAGCTCCTTGACTTTATTCACTGCTGCTTCAACAGCTTGTTCTGGTGCAAGATTTGCAAAAGGTTTGACAAAAGCACTTCCAACAATCACAGCATCTGCAACTTGACCAACAGCTTTAGCAGAAGCAGCATCACTGATTCCAAAACCTACACCAACAGGAATATCGGTAAAGGTTTTAATTTTTTGGATACGTGTTGCGACTTCAGTTGTGTCTAATGTTGCAGCACCAGTGACACCTTTTAGAGACACATAGTAAATAAAACCACGGGCTTGATTTACTACATGTTGAATACGCTGTTCAGTAGAGGTTGGTGCGAGCAAAAAGATTTGATCCATATCGTATTTTTGCAATACGTCATCTAATGTTTTTGCTTCTTCTGGAGGTAAGTCCACAAGCAACACGCCATCTACGCCACATTCATGGGCATAAGCCACAAACTTTTCATATCCAATGACTTCAACAGGATTTAAATATCCCATTAAAACAACAGGTGTAGTGGTGTCTTTTTGACGAAACGCTTTGACCATATTCAAAGCATCAAGTGTGTTGGTGCCGGCAGCCAGAGCACGCTCTGCTGCAAGTGCGATTACAGGACCATCTGCCATCGGGTCGGAAAATGGTAATCCAAGTTCTACAACATCTACGCCTGCTTCAACCATCTGATGCAACAATGGTACCGTTACATGAGGTTGTGGATCACCCGCCATCACATAAGAAACCAAAGCCTTACGCTGTTGAGATTTAAGTTGTGCAAAACGAGTGGCTAAACGTGACATAGGATTGTACATTCCTTGAATTGTTCAAACTTGAGGAGTTTTTAGATGATCAGACAACTGAGATGAATTTAAAATTCATTGACTTATTATCTTCCATCATCCAAATGTATAAATACAAGACACTGCATTGTAACGCTATTTTTTACTCAAAGGATAGAGTCACATAGTCGCTCAAACGTATCTTGTTTTATATGACAAATAATAAAACAACCCATATGTACATTTAGCGCTATTTTCAAAATGAGGACAATGATCAAAGTTACCTATTTTTAATATAATGAAAATCCCACATATTTTTTAAAAAATAAAAATAAATCATAACTATAGGGTAAAAAAAGCACTTCTAGAAGATACACAATCATTTTTCAGAAATTGCAAAAGCTGTTTATACTACGCGGGATTCTGATTTTTTATCTCCTCTTATGACCACACTCCCACAGGCTAAAGTGCAAGCCAGTGCGCTTGCGCTATTACCACTTATTGTATTTTTAGCCATTTTTTTAGGCAGCGGTATTTACCATACCATCATTGGTACTGAATTTGCTTTTTATCAAGTCAAAGCCCCGATCGCAGCGTTGCCTGCGATTATATTGGCGATTTTGCTGTATAAAGGAAAAATAAACTCAGCAATTGAAGCATTTTTAAATGGTGCAAGCCATCCAAATTTGATCCTCATGTTTATGGTTTTCATGTTGGCAGGCGCATTTGCGAGTGTGACCAGTAGCATTGGAAGTGTGGATTCAACTGTTCAATTTGGTTTATCCATCATTCCACCGACATTTGTCTTGCCCATGCTGTTTGTGATTTCAGCTTTTATTGCAACTGCAATGGGAACATCAATGGGCACAATTGCAGCTTGTGCTCCGATTGCGTTTGGATTCTCCCAAGCCACAGCGATTCAGCCCATTTATGCCATAGGTGCAGTGGTTAGTGGTGCAATGTTTGGTGATAATCTATCGATGATTTCAGATACCACCATTGCGGCAACGAGAAGTTTAAATGTAGAGCTACGCGACAAATTTCGGGTCAACATTTGGATTGCACTACCGGCTGCAATCATCACCATCATGATTTATTTTTTGACCAGTCACCAATCTCAACTCATTGAGTATAAAAGCTATAACTTATGGTTGATTGTGCCTTATTTGGCTGTTTTCTTTTTGGCTTTTACCCGTTTGCACGTGCTTGCTGTGTTGACGATTGGTATTATCCTTTCTGTCTTAATCGGTCTGGTTGCAAAGCCTGAATTGGATTTACTCAAATTAAATAACGCAATTTATGACGGATTTATGGGAATGTTTGAGGTTGCGCTACTTTCCATGTTTTTAGGTGGACTTTCTGCCATTATGCAAAAGGAAGGTGGTTTAGAGTGGTTAATTCAACGGATTTATTCTGCAACCCGACGATTTAATATTGGTCGACAACGTGCAGGTGAAATTGGTATTAGCTTTTTGGTGATTTTCTCGAATTTATTCGTTGCCAATAATACTGTGGCAATTATCTTATCTGGTGATATGGCACGAGAAGTTGCCAAAGAATATGGTGTAGACCCCAAACGTGCTGCTGCATTCATGGATATTTTTTCATGTGTGATTCAAGGCATTATTCCCTATGGTGCACAACTTTTACTCGCATGCTCAATTGCTAAACTTTCACCTATGGAACTCATCAGCTCCATTTATTACTGCTGGGTATTGGCAATATTTGCAGTTTTAGCTATCGCATTTAGATTTCCAAAATTAAAATAGAAATCATAAATAATAGGCATGAAAAAATTAACTTAGCCTACCGCCATATTGTCTAAGTTAGTTTTTGCAAAGCATTTATGAAGACTTTAAATCTTGCTTTTTTTCTAACAACGTTTGACCACTATATGCTTTATAGGCTCGGGCTAAAGCGGACTGATCCGAGTAACCTAAACGCATTGCAATTTCAGAAAGTTGTATGTCACCACTCAGTAAAAATTCACATCGTTTCATGCGTTCACTTTCAACAATTTTTTTAAAAGAAGTGCCTAAATCACTGAGTTGACGTTGTAAAGTACGTGTCGAAATATGCAGTTCCTGTGCAACATCCTCAATCTTTGGCGCTTGTTCTTTGAGTTTTAAATACTCCGCCACGATAATATGCAATTGCTGGGCAATGGTTTTATAGCGAGGTTTTGCTGCGATCGCTTCTTCTGCCTGCTTGACCAAGAGTTGCATCAAAGATGGGTCAGCTTGTTGTATCTTCAGTTCCAAGCCTTCCATACGCAATACAAAACTATAGTGAGGTTGATTGAATAGCACCTCGCAAGCATAGAACTTTTGATAATGATAGAGTGCCATCTGTGGGGCGTGTGCAAAGTATACTGCTTGTAGGGGAAATTGATTTGGGGGTACGATTTTCCGTGCAAGATGCATCATCAGCGCATTGGTAAATTCATTAATTAAAATATATTTATCATGATGAAATGGCCAAATTAAATGAACATACTGCCCTTTTTGTTGCATCTGCATGGGAATTACTTCATCCCCATCAATCACCAAACGACTAAAGCGCATAATATTTTGTAATGCTTCGGCAACGGTGGTACTTCGGGATGCCATATAACCCAACACTCCAAAATGTTCTGGTCGAACATATTCCGCCATTTCAAAAACAATTTGTGGACAATCGAAAGCCTGTTTGGTTTTTTCAATCAATTTCTGAAAGAATAAATAAGCCGATTGTGTATCAATAGGTAATGACAGGATACTCAGCAAATGTTGTTTTTCATCTGCCTGCAAAAAATCAAGTGTGGCAACATCCACGCCTCGCTCAGCCAAGTACATCTGCCAAAGATGGAAATAGCCGTTCGGAATCTGAAGCTCTTGCATATCCTTGCACTCTTTCAATTCTATATATCAACCAATTTGACATTATAAATTTTCATTCTGTCATAAAATGTATAAAAATTGGCAATATCTGTCAAAACAAAGCTGCAATTTCCCGACATACTGAAATCATCGAAAGCAATGCAAGTAAAACAAAATGAATGCATTAGTTAAATATCAGGTGGACCCAGTCGTTCGCACCAAGCTCGATTTCAAGCTTGAGGATGTTCCTCGCTTCTGGTTTGGCGGAGATCCATTCCGTACACGTTTATTTGATGCTTTGAGCCTAACCTTTCCAGATGGAGAGCGCTACTTTATTGAAAGTGTTCGTTTATTTCGCAATAAAATCACTGATCCAGATTTGCAACAACGGGTTGCTGACTTTATTCGTCAAGAGGCTCAACACGGTATGGCACATGACAAAATGAACCAAGTCATGAAAGACCAAGGAATGCCTGTTGATCGTTTTATTCAGCTTCTACAGAAAATATTTAAATTTGAACTCAGCCAACGTTCTCCACAGTACAACATCGCTATGACCGCTGCAGCGGAACACTTAACCGCACTTATGGCAGAAACTTTTTATCGTCATAAAGCAACTTTAGCTGAAGCACATCCTTATGTTCGCGCTTTGTTAGCATGGCACTCTATTGAGGAAATGGAACATCGAGATGTGGCCTTTGATGTGATGCAACAAGTGGGGGAAGTTCCAGATCATTTACGCCGTTTCGCTTTGGCGTTTACCACAATCATGATGTTCAACTTCACGCTGTACCGAGCCAATATCATGTTGAAGCATGATGGTTTCAGCCGTCTAGAACGAATCAAGATGGCGGCTCAAGGCTTACCCTGGTTCTTTGGAAAGCAAGGTATTCTTTCAGCAATGAGAAGTGAATATTTGGATTGGTTTAAAAAAGATTTCCACCCTAGCCAACATCCAGTAATTCGCCAATATCAAGTTTGGGTCGATACCATGGCTACCACCAATGATCCAATTCAAGCAGGTGAAGCATTTTGGCAAGCAGGTTTATAAGTCTGCTTATGCTACACCTTTGTTGATGGGTAAATGTGAGAATAAAATAATGAATGCATATGTACAACACCAAGTTGATCCTGTAGTCCGAACTAATCTAGATTTTAGATTAAATGAAGTTCCACGTTTTTGGTTCGACAACGACCCTTTCCGAACACGTATGTTTGATGCACTTAGCCTGACTTTTCCTGTCGGTGAACGCTATTTCATCCAAAGTGTACGAGCACTTCGCGATAAAATCACCGATCCAGATTTACAACAACGCGTAACAGATTTCATTAAGCAAGAAGCACAACACGGTCTAGCCCATGACAAAATGAATCAGGAAATGCAACGCCAAGGTATGCCTGTAGATCAGTTTGTTCAGTTTATGGGTGAACATTTTGAGTACATCCTCAAACATCGCTCTAAGCAATACAACATTGCCATGACGGCTGCAGCAGAACACCTCACCGCACTTATGGCAGAAACTTTTTATAGTCATAAAGAAACTTTAGCTGATGTACATCCCTTTGTACGCGCACTCTTTGCTTGGCACTCAATTGAAGAAATGGAGCATCGTGATGTGGCTTTTGATGTGATGAAAGAAGTGGGCGAAGTGTCAGAGAATCTGCGTAAATTCGCGCTGGCTTTTGTAACACTACAAATGTTTGGTTTCACTTTTTATCGTGCCAATGTGATGTTAAAACATGACGGCTTTAGTCGCTTACAACGCGCCAAATTTGCGCTCAAAGGTATTCCTTGGTTCTTTGGTAAGTCTGGAAAATTATCTGCCATGCGTCAGCAATACCTAGATTGGTTTAAAGCCGATTTTCATCCGAGTCAGCACCCTGTGATCCGACAATATCAAGTCTGGGTAGATACTTTGGCTGAAACCAATGATCCAATTGAAGCGGGTGAAGCCTTTTGGCAAGCAGCCCAATAAGACATTGAAATAATTACCCCCCTAGCTGATCAATTTCTTTTTCGGCAACATAAGATTTTATCCAAACCCTTCTTATGTTGCTTTTTTTGTCCTAAATGCTCAATCCAATATTTTAATTCCGAAACGAAGTCTTACCACTTTGCATAATGCTGTTCAAGCAAACCATATTCTTGATTAAGCTGAATGGTTTCACCTGTTTCTGATTCGATGCTACCACTGATCCGTGATTGCCATTGGCTAAATTGACTCCCCACCAAACGTAGGTTTAAATTCTCAAATCTACGCCAACCCGTTTCTATGTGAAGATTGAGTTTCTGATCTAGGGAACGTACTGACCATACATTGGTATCCATTTTTTCAAACAATACATCCGCAACTGCATAGAGTATACCATTGACCCAAAGGCAGTTTTCATTACCAAAACTTTCATTTACACCTGATGCAAGGTTTAAACCAATACGTTGACCTTGCTGATCCCAAAAATTACAAGAAAGCCAAAACCAAGCCGTTTCAGGTCTTAAAAAGCCACAGGTATCATCTAAAGAAGCCAGTGATTGATCATTGAAATGAATCAATTCTTTATGCTTATCAACAAAAAAACCCTCCACAGCCAATGTTGTTTTCTTTTGAGTATAGGTCCAACCATTGATGCCATTAGGACTACATAGGCTTAAAGGTTCAGTACCAGCACAAAATATTCGTGCTTTTAACTGCTCCTCACCATGACGGGTTACACGAATATAACGCACCCCATTGGCATGTTGCATTTCGAATTCAAACGGCGACTTACTAAAATGGCTTTGGCTATATAGAGGTTGTTCATCAAGTGAAGTACCACGTCCTAAAATGGTATTGGCATTCCACTCTAAAACCTCTTGATTGGTATGATCATATATATAGATGAAACCGTGTCCAGCCCAACCAATATCTGCTATTGCAATCCCAATTGAATATTGTTCGTGCTGAATACCACAAAATTTAAACTTTTTATATTTTAAATGCTTGCGCCAGCCTGTTAATGTTTTTCCATAGGGTGTTTTATAGACATAATCATGAACATTAATTTTGCTGGGCACTTCTTTAAAGCGTCCATAACGTGGCTGACCGTTGCTTTGTATTAAATCCATGTGAATTCCCAATCCTTTTTTATAAGGGAAATATTAGACTTTAGTCGATATTTTGATTATTGCTATTTTTCCACATATAGCAATCTGATTGATCGCAAATCGTAAAAATGGTTTCACGCATTATATTGAAGAAAAGTGTCACAAATGTATAGTATTTAATCAAAATAAGATAATAAAAAAATAGGGCAATTGCCCTATTTTTCAATGAGATCAATTGATCAGATAATTTTCCCTACTGGAATCTGGTCTATCAATTTCTGTGGTGCTTTAAAACGCTCACCATACTTTGCTTCTAATGCGTTTGCGCGAGCCAATGCTTTTTCCAGACCATATTGGTTGAGGAATTGGATCGCACCTCCTGTCCACGGCGCAAAACCTATTCCAAAAATCGAACCAATATTGGCATCAATTACAGATTCCAAAACATTTTCTTCATAGCAACGTAAAGTGTCCAATGCCTGAACAAACAGGAAGCGATCTATCATTTCTTGCTCAGAAATAACTACATCTTTCTTCCAGTGGCTTAGACCCTCCCATAAATGCTTCTTCCCACCTTCTGGGTATTCATAAAAACCTGCACCTGCTGCTTTACCCTTACGCTCAAAGGTATGAATCATGGTTTCAATCACATCATCTGCACCTGAAAGTGGTAAATCTTTACCTTCTGCTTGCAGTGCTTTACGGGTTTCTTTCGTCACATGTTCAGAAAGCGTTAATGCAACTTCATCCTGAATGGCAAGTGGACCCACTGGCATACCTGCTTTCAATGCAGCCATTTCAATGCGTGCTGGATGGACACCTTCATGCAATAGACGTAAACCCTCTTGTACAAATGTGCCAAAGACACGACTGGTAAAGAAACCACGACTATCATTGACAACAATAGGCGTTTTACCAATTTGCTGCACATAGTCATAGGCTTTTGCTAAAGTTTCAGCAGAAGTATTCTTACCTTTGATGATTTCCACCAATTGCATTTTATCGACTGGGCTGAAGAAATGCAGACCGATAAAATGAGTATCATCTTTAGAAGCTTTGGCTAAACCCGTAATCGGTAATGTTGAAGTATTTGAAGCCATCACACCACCGTCAACCAAGAACTGTTCAGCTTCTTGAGTCACTTTGGCTTTCAAATCTTGATTTTCAAAAACAGCTTCGATAATCAAATCACAGCCTTTTAAATCTTCTGCAGAAGCAGTTGCTGTAATCAAACTTAAAACTTGATCACGTTTTTCAGCCGTCATACGCCCCTGTGAGACACGCTTATCCAAAAGTTTTTGGCTATATGCTTTGCCTTTTTCAGCATTTTCAACAGATACATCTTTCAGAACAACTTGTATTCCTTTGATCGCTGTTGAATAGGCAATACCTGCACCCATCATGCCTGCACCTAACACACCAACTTTGGTCGCCTGCCATTTTGCAATATCTTTAGGGCGACTTGCGCCAGCTTTGATTGCATTTAAACCATGCCAGAATGTACCGATCATATTTTTCGCCACTTGCCCTGTTGCAAGGTAAGTGAAATAACGATTTTCAATACGGAAAGCTGTATCTACATCAACTTGTGCCCCTTCTACTGCGGCAGCCATGATTGCTTCTGGTGCAGGGTAGCATCCTTTGGTTTTGTCTCTTAACATTGCAGGTGCAATAGCAAGAATTTGGGCAACAGCCGGTGTTTTTGGATCTCCCCCAGGAATCTTATAGCCTTTTACATCATAAGGCTGTTGTGATTTCGGATTCGCCTTAATCCAAGCAATGGCTTTGTCGAGCATGTCTTGCTCATTCTCAGCAAGCTCATTGACTAAACCGAGAGATTTTGCTTTATCCACCCCAAATTGCTTACCTTCCATCAGAAATGGAAAAGCGTTTTGCAATCCGAGTAGTCGTACCATCCGTACGACACCACCACCGCCAGGTAATAAGCCAAGCGTCACCTCAGGCAGACCTAATTTGATTTTAGGATCGTTTAGAGCAATACGATAATGACAACTTAACGCAATTTCCCAACCACCACCTAAAGCAGTTCCGTTAATCGCAGCAACGACAGGTACTCCCAAAGTATCAATTGCACGTAGATCATCTTTGAGTTTTGCAGTCATGTTAAAGAATTCAGTCGCATGCTCTGGTGTTGCTTCAATGAGTTCATCCAGATCACCGCCAGCAAAGAATGTCTTTTTTGCAGAACGATAAATCACACCTTTGAGGTCAGTTTCAGATTTAAGTTTTGAAACAACATTTTCTAAAGCCACACGGAAATCAGCATTCATGGTGTTGGCAGATTGGTTTGGAGAATCCATTGTTAGAATGACAATACCATCTGCATTTTTTTCATATTGAATTGCGCTCATTATTCTTCTCCTTAAACCAACTCAATAATGGTCGCAATACCCATGCCACCACCCACACACAAGGTTGCTAAACCACGCTTTTTCCCTTGACGTTCTAATTCATCCAACAATGTACCTAAAATCATTGCACCTGTTGCGCCCAAAGGATGCCCCATGGCGATTGCACCGCCATTGACATTGACTTTTTCAGCAGGAACATTAAGTTCAGACATAAAGCGCATCACAACCGATGCAAAAGCTTCATTCACTTCAAATAGATCAATATCATCAATGGTCAGACCCGCTTTTGCCAATGCCTTACGCGCAGCAGGTGCTGGACCAGTCAGCATAATGGTAGGATCTGTTCCAACTAAAGCAGTCGCCAACACTTTGGCACGAGGTTTTAAACCTTGTTCTTTTACTGCTTTTTCAGATGCCAATAACACCACAGACGCACCATCCACAATTCCTGATGAATTTCCTGCATGATGTACATGGTTAATTTTCTGTGCTTCTGGATATTGCTGTAAAGCAATCGCATCAAAGCCCATGCTACCCATCATTTCAAAACTTGGATTCAGCTTTGCCAAGCCTTCTGCTGTAGTGAGTGGCTTAATAAATTCATCTTTTTCAAGAATCGTCACCCCTGCTTTGTCTTTTACCGCCACAACAGATTGATCAAAATAACCTGCTGCTTGCGCCGCCGCTGCTTTACGTTGCGAATTCGCGGCAAACTCATCGACATCCGAACGGCTATAACCATCTAGTGTTGCAATTAAATCAGCGCCAATCCCTTGAGGAACAAAATGTGATTTTAAATTGGTCTCAGGATCAAGCGCCCAAGATCCACCATCTGAGCCCATTGGAATACGAGACATCGACTCTACGCCACCCGCAACCACAACATCTTCCCAACCAGAACGGACTTTTTGAGCAGCCATATTCACTGCTTCCAAACCTGATGCACAGAAGCGGTTGATTTGTACACCTGCAACATCATTGTCCCAACCTGCTGCAATCGCAGCAGTTTTTGCGATATCACCACCTTGATCTGCAATTGGCGTCACACAACCCAATACGATGTCATCAACTTTGGAAGTATCCAATTGGTGGCGATCTTTCAATTCATTGAGTAATGTTGTTAATAAAGTGATTGGCTTCACTTCATAGAGTGATCCATCTTTCTTTCCTTTTCCGCGTGGTGTGCGAATGGCATCAATGATGTAAGCCTCGCTCATAGCTGTTCCTTCTTATGACTTCTAGATTGTTATGTGCTTCGAGTGTACTTTATAAAGTCGAGAGATCAATGACGAGAACGGAATAGTCGCTTGATATTTTTTGTCAATTGAAAAAAGCTGCAAATTAAAGAGATTTAAATGCCCATATATCAGCACAAAACATTGCTCATTACCTACTAAAACTCATATCAGCATTAAAATCATGTTGCTAAACAAAATCGATATCGAGAATATCACTGAATTCTCTTTTCCCTGTCTGGGCTAAATCAGTTTCATTCCTTGGATAGCTGATGGGTTGATCTTCACTTAAATCTGAATGTAATGTCCCTATTTTTAAATAGTCTATTTCCGCAAATTGAGGAAATTCATGTTCAACAGCTTCTAATCGTTGAATACATGCAATCGCTTCAGCTTGTGTGAGCGTAATTACTTTTAAAGCCCTTACAATTTGCCCAAAACCCTCAATATATTCACTAATTTCAAAAACAATTTCCCCATTTCGGAAATTACCATCCACAGCAATGATACGGAGATCATCAGCTAAAGATGACTCACGACAAGCTTGATCATGCCAAGGATCATGATCTTTGCGGTATGTCATATACTGTATTCTAGCCTTTTCGGCATCTTCTAAAGTGGTAAAAATACCTAAAATAATGTCAATAAAACGATAAGCTGAGATTGTTCTCATCAACATCCACATACTGTTCTACACCAAATCTTGAGTCCTAAATATTTAATCAAGAATCATCAGTAAACAAATTAACATTCATACTGTATTCATTTTAAATGGATAAAACATCCAATGTCATCGCACAACGGCTTTCTCGAAGAAAACCGCATTCAACCTCATGTTGAATTTTTTTTTGGAGATAATCTGGTAAATGATCATCATCCAGCTTTTGAAAACCTAACTTCTCATAAAATGGGCGATTCCAAATCACATCATTAAATGTCGTTAATGTCAGATTTGAAAAATCATGCTTCCGAGCAAAATCGATAATGTATTCTAGTAATTGCCGTCCAATTCCTTGCTTTTGCAATGTCCCATCCACATCCAATTCAATAATATATAAATCTTGGTTTTGTTTTTCGGCATATAAAAATCCAGTGGCTTGATTATCAAGATTTACCGAAACAAAGCCATACGCTTTTGAAATCAACTGCATGTGGTCATCTACAGATAAAATTGAGCTGTCTGCTAACCAAGCAAGTGCAGGAATATTCAAAAAAGCTTGGGTTGCCGATTTTTCAATTTCAATTAAGCGTGGAATATCTAAAGTTTCAATTGTTCTAATTAAACATGTCATTTATTGATCTAGCCATACATTTAGCGTTAAGTATGATCAAACTCCCCACTTAAAAAGTTTGAAATTGACATACATCTCCGCTTTACAGAATATCATGCAATGAGCGATGTAACAGACAAGTCTAAATGATAGAACTGATTAAATTCGGTGGCTTGATAGCTTGAGAAAGCATCACCTTTGATAAATCCAAACTTTTTATACAAATGAATTGCTGGATCAAAAGAGGGATGTGTTCCTGTTTCAAGACTCAATTTTTGATATTTTCTAAACTGCGCAATATGCAAAAGATGTTTTAAAACTGTAGTCGCTGCGCCTTTACCTAAATGTTGAGGATGAGTCCGCATGGATTTGATTTCGGCATGAATTGGCGAGAGTTCTTGAATAGCGCCACATGCCAAAAGCTCATCTTGATCCCAAAGGGTATAAAAACTGATCTGTGGCTGTTGTAATGCGGAAAGGTCTAAAGCAAAACTATGTTCAATTGGTGAGTTCTCATGCATGCCTGCTAAATGAATGCGAAGCAAGTTTTGTACTTGTATCTCATCAAACTGCCCGAGCTTAATCATCTTTTTAATGCCCTATCGTTTAAACCCATTCCATCATATATCAGAAAAAACATCGACAAAATGCTTAGGCATAAAAAAGCCCAAGTCAAACTTGGGCGGAGGATAATCAAAAAATAGTTTTTGATTTCATCATGTTGTCATCAGTGATAACCATGTAATTGGCGATAGAGCCCCGGCGTAACCCCAGTCCATTTTTTAAATGCACGGTGGAAGGTACTGGTTTCACTAAAACCAACTTGTTGAGCCACATCTTCAAGGGTTAAATCTGGATTTAATAACAAA
The DNA here is from genome assembly GCF_000368925.1 of Acinetobacter bereziniae LMG 1003 = CIP 70.12. GTDB lineage: Bacteria > Pseudomonadota > Gammaproteobacteria > Pseudomonadales > Moraxellaceae > Acinetobacter > Acinetobacter bereziniae. The sequence continues at coordinate 1,707,142 of NZ_KB849755.1, forward strand.
TGAATAGCAGCATCACGGCGTAATGCATCTTTAACACCTTGATAGCTTTTACCTTCAGCTGCTAAACGACGGCGCAAAGTTTGTGGGGATAAATACAACATGGATGCTACATCATTCAAGGTCGGCATTTCCTCGCCGATCTGACTCTTCAACACTTCACGGATACGTGATGTCAACGAATTGGTGTTTTTAAATTTCACCAAAAGTTGTGCAGGTGCAGCTTTTAAAAACTCTTCTAAACTCGCCTCATCCTGACGAATCGGCAGGTCTAAATAGTCGGCAGCAAAGGTAATTTCCGTACGAGGCATGTCGAACTGCATGACAGGTGCAAAGAATAATGCATCATATTCATCTGCATGATTTGGGCGTGGGTAGCCAAAATGTACACGCTCCAGAGGAATACGACGCTCAATTAACCAAGATGCCAAACCATGCCAAATCATCAGCATACTTTCAGTAATGAAGTGGTCAGGGTCCATGGTTTTTGGAATCAAAGGCACCAAACGCGCTTCATGTTTATCTCGTTCAACTGCTACAGACCATTCATCACCAAATAATTTATAGAATTGTGAGGATAGTTCTAAAGCATCACCCAGTGTTTTAGCATGGATGATCAATTGGCACATTATGGCAAAAGAGCCTAGACGACGTGGTTGAATATCAAATCCAACATGTTCATCTTGGGTAACCATCCACAACATTTTCACGAAGCGAGTATATTGCTCTGGTGAAATACGTGCTTTAGGCTGACGCAGTAATTCTGCTTCTATGCCAACATGTGAAAGTAAAGTATCAACGTCCATTCCTAAACGTTTTACACCGGTTAAGGCTGCATTCACAAAATGGATACTGATCGTATCACGACTCATGGTAAATCCTTCACTCTCTTTGATGTTCACTAACAATTGACCTAAATGACGCTAAAAAATGTTTTATTGGCGATTTACAACAGTGCAGATCACCTTTTTACATCATAAATTGCCGAAATGATCAAGGTAAATGGCTGAACATGACATTGTTTTGTTAATTTTATATTTCTATTATGGATGTAAAATCAACACTATATTGGTAAAAACAATTATGACAAGCGCTTTAAAGGGATTGAAAGTACTCGATTTTTCGACTTTATTACCCGGTCCATTCGCAACTTTATATCTTGCCGACTTAGGTGCAGAAGTGATCCATATCGAGTCACCTACTCGTCCAGATCTGGTTCGTTTGTTTCCTCCCTATGCAAATGGACAAGCAACATCACATAGTTATCTGAATCGAAACAAACAATCTGTCACCTTAGATTTAAAAGATCCTGCCAGTATAGCGCAGGTCAAGGAAAAAATTTCTGAATACGATATTGTGGTTGAGCAATTCCGTCCCGGAGTAATGCAACGTTTGGGTTTAGACTATCAAACCTTGTCTGAAATTAATCCTCGTCTGATTTACTGCTCGATTACAGGTTATGGGCAATACGGCACATATAAAGATAAGGCAGGACATGATATTAACTATATTGCATTGTCTGGAATCGCGGGGCATTGTGGTCGTCAAGACAGTGGACCACCACCGATGGGAATTCAGATCGCCGATGTTGCAGGTGGTTCATTACATGCAGTGATTGGGATTCTTGCGGCTGTGGTCGAACGTCAAAATAGTGGACTTGGACAGTACATTGATATTTCTATGACAGACTGTGTGGTTGGGCTCAACAATATGGCTGCCGCAGCCAGTTTGGCAGGTGGGCAACATCAACAGCGTGAGTTAGAACAACTGAATGGCGGTACATTCTATGATTATTATGCAACTGCCGATGATCGTTACTTATCGATCGGTAGTTTAGAACCACAATTTATGACAGGTTTAGCAACAGCACTCGAACTGCCAATTCTATTAGAAAAAGGTACTTCTTTTGACCCTGAAGACCGCCAAATGGTCAAACAGGCAATTCGAGAAAAAATTAAAACTCAAACACTTGCAACATGGAATGATTTATTTAGCCAACTGGATGTTTGTGTCGAGCCAGTTTTAAGTTTGGATGAAGCCCTAGACTCCAAAATTTCCAAAGAACGCGGTTGGGTGATCAATGTTCCATTAAAAGCCAATGCAGATCAAACCGAACCCCAGTTAGCATGTCCAATAAAATTTTCAAGATCACAAATGCGTTATCAATATATTGGTCAGCAACTCGGCGAAGGAAATTGGTAGCAACACACTCACTACAACATCTTTTAAGTTAAATAAAATTACAAATTGGTCATTTTATTTACAATTTGTATGAATTGTAAGCAGAGCATCCTGTGTAATCTTGATACTAATCAATTACACAGGTGTTCTGATGATGCTTCATTATTCCTGCTTCTTAGTGCCTCTAAAATCCTCCTCCCCTACATTTCATACTCATTTTAAGCACTATACAAATAAATTTAGTCGAACAAAAACAACAGAATAAATTAACCACAAAGATACCCTTATTTTAATTATGTATTTACAAAGAATTATCACCATACGATAAACCTTTTGCATAAATTACAATTAAAAGTCAAAATTAATAGATTTTTATACGAATATGAGAGTATCATAAACAATTAGTTACAAAGTGTTATCAAGGTCACCAAATATGAATAAATCTAAAGGTTACTTTTATGGGGCAATCAGCCTATTGTCTTTATGTTGTTCTTTTCAAAGTACACAGGCAGCTGATGCATTTGATCCACAAAGTCCGTGGATGCTTGGCGACTGGAATGGCAAGCGAACCGAGTTGCAACAAAAAGGTTATGACTTCAGTTTCGGTTATACTGGCGAATTAGCCACATTACTGGATTCAAAAAATCATTCAAGCCACGGTACCGAGTATGCAGATCAGTTTGCATTGGGTACCCATATCGACTTAGAGAAAGTATTGGGTTGGAAAGATACAGAAGCCCAAATCACCATCACTGAACGTAATGGTCGCTCGCTCTCACAAACCTCAGACGCGCTTGCTGGACAACTCAGCTCGACCCAAGAAGTTTGGGGACGAGGTCAAACTTGGCGCCTTACTGATTTCTGGATCAAGAAAAAATTCTTTGATCAAAAATTAGATATTAAAGTGGGTCGTTTTGGCGAAGGCGAAGATTTTAACAGTTTTGACTGTGATTTTCAAAACCTTGCACTCTGCGGCTCTCAAGTGGGGAACTGGGTTGGTGATCAATGGTACAACTGGCCTGTCAGTCAATGGGCAATTCGAGCGAAATACAATCTCAACCCTGAACTTTATGCGCAACTTGGCGCTTATGAATATAATCCTGAGAACTTAAAGCGTGGCAAAGGTTTCAACCTCAGCACAGATGGTTCTCATGGCACAATTATTCCAGCAGAAGTGGTTTGGCAACCTAAACTCAGCACAGCCAATTTACCCGGCGAATATCGTTTGGGCTATTACTACAGCACAGTCGATGCGCAAACCATCAAAAACCCAAATAAAACCGATCATAAACAAGGCGGATGGGTCGTTGCAAAACAACAATTCACTACACACCAAGGTGATGTAAACCGTGGTTTGACGGGTTTTGTGAATTTAACCTTGCATGACTCAACCACCAATACGGTAGACAATATGCAAAATATTGGACTGGTCTATAAAGGTCCATTTGATGCACGCCCTCAAGATGATATCGCCATCGGCTTTTCACGGATTAGCATCAATTCTGATGTCAATGACATTCAAACTCGTCAACAAGACGAAGAATATAACACCGAAGTTTATTATGGTGTACATGCCACCAACTGGCTCACAATTCGTCCAAATGTACAGTATATCCGCCATGTCGGTGCATATAAAAATGGCGAAAATGCGTGGGTTGGCGGCATTAAATTGCAAACTGCATTTTAGTTTGTAGACGATAAATATTTTGATGCCTACTCATATGTTCTCCCAAGGCATTAAAATATTTAAAGTCTAGTTTTTTAAGTTCTCTGCTTCATCAAACCTTATGGGAATGATCAAGCATTCAAAATTAATTAAATAGATAGGTGGTCAATATGCAAACTCCATCTTCAGGATTTAGAACATTTACCATTGCGATTGCAATCGTATTTGGTTTAGTCCTCTTTATTGGTGGCGTATGGCTTGCAGCACTTGGTGGGTCTTGGTACTACATCATCGCAGGCATACTTTTCATTGCAACAGCAATTTTATTACGTAAGTTAAGCAGTTCTGCTTTATATGTCTATGCCGCATTGGTACTCGGTACTGTGGTATGGGGGCTTTGGGAAGTCGGCTCTGACTTTTTCGCACTTGCGCCTCGTTTAGACATCTTAGGCGTGTTTGGTTTATGGTTGCTTATTCCAGCAGTTACCCGTGGTTTCGATGCCAAAAGCGCTAAAATTGCACTTTCTGGTACTTTGGCAATCACGATTGCTGTTATGGCATATTCGATCTTTAATGATCCACAAGAAATTCGTGGGACATTATCCGCAAAACAACCAACCCCTGCTCCAATTGATGGAATCGCTGATGCGGATTGGCCTGCATATGGGCGCACTCAATCAGGTTTACGTTATTCTCCATTGAACCAAATAAACTCGGACAACGTGAAAGACCTGCAAGTTGCATGGACTTATCATACAGGCGAGTCAAAAACCGAGAATGACTCTGGTGAAACAACCAATCAGGTTACTCCGATTAAAATCGGCAATAACATGTATTTGTGTACGACCCACCAAAAATTGGTTTCTCTTGATCCCTCTACAGGTAAAGAAAAGTGGGTATTTGATCCAAAACTTAAATCAGATAATACTTTCCAACACTTAACCTGTCGTGGTGTTTCTTACTACGATGCAAATAACACTGTAGGTTTTGCAACAAGCCTGCAAGCAAAAAAATCATCTTCAACAGAATGCCCACGTAAAGTCATTTTACCTGTAAACGATGGTCGTATCGTTGCCGTAAATGCTGATACAGGTAAAGCATGTTCTGACTTTGGTCATAACGGTGAAGTTGATTTGCAAAAAGATATGCCATTCCCTTATCCGGGCGGCTATATTCCAACGTCTCCACCAGTAGTTACGGGTACAACTATTATCATTGGTGGTTCAACAACCGATAACTATTCTACGCAAGAACCCTCTGGTGTAATTCGTGGTTATGACGTGAATACAGGTGCTTTGCTTTGGGTATTTGACACAGGTGCTGAAGATCCAAACCAGATTCCAGGTCCTGGTCAAAAATATGTCAACAATTCACCAAATGCATGGGCACCACTCGCCTATGATGCAAAACTCGATATTGTTTATGTACCCACTGGTGTAGGTACACCTGATATCTGGGGCGGTAACCGGACCAAACTGCATGAGCGTTATGCCAACTCAATGTTAGCATTGAATGCAACGACAGGTAAATTGGTCTGGAACTTCCAAACCACTCACCATGATTTATGGGATATGGATGTACCTTCTCAACCAACCTTGGCTGATATTAAAGATAAAACAGGACAAACTGTTCCTGCCATCTATGTATTGACCAAAACAGGAAATGCCTTTGTTTTAGACCGTCGTAATGGTCAAGCTATCGTTCCGATTAATGAACGTCCAGTACCACAAACTGTAAAACGTGGTCCACAAACCAAAGGCGAATTCTATTCCCCAACTCAACCATTCTCAGACTTCAACTTAGCGCCTAAAGATAAATTGACAGATAAACAAATGTGGGGCGCAACCATGTTTGACCAATTAATCTGTCGTGTCTCATTCCATCGTTTAAATTATGATGGCATTTATACTCCACCTTCAGAAAATGGCACGCTCGTTTTCCCGGGTAATTTAGGTGTATTTGAATGGGGTGGTTTATCACTGAACCCTGACCGTCAAATTGCTGTGATGAACCCAATTGGACTGCCATTTGTCAGTAAATTGATTCCAGCTGACCCTAACCGTAAGCAAACAGCAAAAGGTGCAGGTACCGAAGCAGGTGTTCAACCGATGTATGGTGTTCCTTATGGTGTTGAAATCAGTGCTTTCCTTTCACCATTCGGCTTACCATGTAAACAACCTGCATGGGGCTATGTTGCTGGTGTCGATTTAAAAACACATGATGTCGCATGGAAACGTCGTATCGGTACCATCCGTGACAGTATGCCAGGGATTCCATTACCGCCGTTCAAAATGGGTGTACCAATGTTAGGTGGCTCTATTTCAACAGCTGGTAATGTTATGTTCATTGGCGCAACGCAAGACGATTATATTCGTGCCATTAATGTCACCAATGGTGATGAATTATGGAAAGGTCGTTTGCCTGCAGGTGGACAAGCAACCCCAATGACCTATGAAAGCAACGGCAAACAATATGTTGTGATCATGGCAGGTGGACATGGTTCATTTGGGACCAAGATGGGTGACTCTATTGTCGCTTATGCCCTACCAGATAAATAAGGTAATGAACTGAGAATAAAAAACAGGTCTTGATGACCTGTTTTTTATTGTTTCCGAAAAAGAGACATCACCTTAAAATGACCGGCTGATGACCTGACCATCAAAGTTAAAACAATCTTCGACCCGAATTTTTTGTACAGGGGAAAGCTGATCAAAATCAAACCATTGGTATTCAGAATGCTCTTCACTTAAATGAATCTGTTGATCACTTGGCAAAGTACATTTAAAAATAAAGGCATGGGAATTAACGGTAGGGTGATAATAAATACCGGATAGATATTCAATCTTCACATCACAACCCAATTCCTCTTGGCATTCACGGCGTAACGTTTCATGTACTGTTTCACCTTGATCCAATCCTCCACCAGGTAAACCCCATGCACAACCTGCATAAGTTGCCTTTAATAAGAGGACTTGCTGTTGTTCGTTGAAAATAACAGCATGTGAACTCATTCGGTAAAAATCATGAAACCCCATTTACGCCACCCTGATCATAAGACTCTGCTTATCTTGCTAAATAACATTTTGAAAAAATAAGACGTAATGCATAAATGATGGCGATCACAAATACAGCATAGCCCGTTTGATGCAATATCATAGGAATACACAGCACAATGACAGCGGTTATTGGATAAAACCATTTCTTTATACCAGACAAATGATGAATATCCTGTAATAACCATAGGCTAGCGCTATATACAATCAAAGAAATTGCAATAAAATATGTTACGATCTCAGCAGAAATTTCAGCTTTATGGGTCACAACATCAACGGCAGCAGCCAAGCCGGCACCCAATGCAGCAATACTCACGAAAATAAAAAAATGACCATAACCCCATGAGAATGCACGTTTACGACTATTCAATCTTTCAGCAACATCGTGATCAAAATACGCCCACCACATGGTAAACATGATCAATAAGCCACCAATGGTTAAAAAGATCAACTCTTGGCTTAACAGCTGATTATTTAAAGCATCAGAAATTGCTGCAAAACATCCTATGATCGACTCACCTAACACAATGATGGTGAGCAATGCATATCGCTCTGAAATATGATGCGGATGCCAAGGTGTCATATTATGTGCTTCGGCAAAGATAGGGACGCTGAGTTCTGCAATCACCAAAAGCACAAATAGATATAGGGTAAAATGAATCGGCGAAAAATGAAAAAGTAACCAACCAATCTGCACAAGGATAATACCAAAAGCATATCTCAAAGCCGTTTGCTTACGCTCTGGATCATTTTTCGCAACCCGAAACCATTGTGTTACCAATCCAAGGCGCATAATGACGTAGCCGATAATAATCACATCAAAATCTTGCTGCTGAAAAGCACTCGGAATGCCAGCCGCCATAACCAAAGAACCGATGATTTGTACAAAAGTCATGATGCGATAAAACACATCATCATTGTCATAAGCCGAGGCAAACCAGCTAAAATTCATCCATGCCCACCACAGTGCAAAAAACACCATGAAATAAAGCAATAAACCATGTGATAAATGGTTTTCAATAATACTATGATGTAATTGCTGCCCTGCTGTTGCGATTGCCACCACAAAAATCAAATCAAACAACAATTCTAAAGATGTTGCCACTCGATGTGGCTCATGAGGATTACGTGGAGTTAAGGGTTTTAACCAACCATATTTTGCAAACAATGAATTTGGCATTATTTTTCACATTTTGAGATTATTTTCATGATTTTTTCAAAACTCGATCTGTGATTCAAGTAGCAAACCAACAAGCACTGAAAAATCTTTTTTGCCACTTCAAATGATTGCTATTGAATTTAAATAAACGCCCAAGAAAGAGCGTTTATTTTATAAAGATTAGGGTCTGTGGGCATTTCATAAATGGCTTGCGTTGTAGGTTAAAATTGAGCAGGCAAGGCATGAAATGAAAAGAATAGCGAGACTATTTTTAAGTTTCATAACGTAGCCTGAGATAATTTTAGCCACAACCCTTCGGGACTAGCGTGTTTTTTGTCGCTTCGTCGTTACGAACTACTCATTTAGAATGACTAAATTTCGTATTTCGCGCCTAGAATCGCCTAAAAAACACACCTAGTCGCAAACATAGACGAATTGTCCACAAACCCTAATTATACTACTAATCTCAATTTTGCCTTGTCTTTTAACATAATGGCTTTGCCAGTCATCATATCTATTGGCATTGAGATATGTTGATGTACCACCAACCATTGCCCTTCTTTCTTTTGAAGACATAATGTGGTTCGACACCAAGGCATTTGTAACTTATCTTTCAGTGCCGTATTTTCCACTTTAGAATGACAATGCAGTATGGCCAAATCGTTTGAGGCATATATTTTCATATTACGTCGAACAATTTTTATATTCTCGCTAAAATAAGGGCTAAACTTTTCCCATTCCTGTTTATAGGCGTGAATACCATCCATTTGAGTACTGACGTCAAACAGACTGACATCTTGTGCACATTGATCTAAGAGGTGTTCAAGACTGTTACCAACAACAGCAGCATCCCATATTTGAATTTGGGAAATAACCTCAGCAGCAATTTGTGAATTACCAGCGATTTCTATTTTCATCGAGAAACCTCACTTATTTGTGACCAATTTAACACTTAATAAATATTATGTGAATTATATTAGTGTTTATTTAAGTGACTGCTGAATCTAAATCAAACCTATCTCTTGTGATTATTCCAATATGATTATTTTATGGAATATCTCCTATAATCTAGATACACTCACCCAACTCCATCGATATAATTCTTCATTACATTAGCAATATTTAAAAATACTCAATTTAATTCACATATTTTCCGAAAAGTATTTGATTAAATGGTCAAATACCCTAATCGCAAATTATTTATTAAAACTCAATAATACCAAACCGATACAGTGAACTTAATTTGATAATAAATTGACCATAACATATTTAAATTTTAAAAATGCTTAAAAATAGTCATATAAATTTATGATAAAAACTCAATTAAGATTTAAAAGTAAATGCAAAGCTAATAAATATAATACTCTTGATGTTTTTATATTCTATCTTTTTAAAATGTATTTGAAGATTTATGTCAAAATTGTAATTTTAAACTTAACAATTTCATTAAAATTCATTTAAATAATTTCATTGAATTGATCAATTTTGATAAATAATGGTATTTTTAATCAACTTAATATTGCCATAAAAAAAGCATGTAAATCACATGCTTTTTTAGAAAATTTTAACAGTCTATTCTGCTTGTTCAGTTAAATCTTTAATTTTCTCAGAAGGACCATTTTTCTTTACAGATTCAATCCCATTATCGCGCGCTGCATCACCCGAATAAAATTGGCTCGTTCCAATGATTTGATGATTTGCGGCTTTTAAATTGAAGTAGGGTTTACCATTTTTGGCTTCAAGGCGATCATAACGAGCATCATCGGGGCTATTTTTTTGTACAGAAGCAATACCGTTCTGTGCTGAAGCCTTTGCTTTATACAATTCACTGGTAAGAATAATTTCTCCATTTCCTGCTTTCAATACAAAGCGATATTGACCATCTTTTGCTTGACTAATTTCATACCATCCTGACATGGCTCACCTCTTGATTGTTTTCAGTTTATTTTATTACACAGCGCTTATTGGATATAAATTACGCTACTGATATGAAATATAAATGACTTTTGATTTTTTAAAAAGACTAATTTGTTATGACTTTATGCTGAATGTAACGACGATAAGAAGCGATTAGGAAAATTTTTAAATATTCTTTATTATCAAACAGAAACATATCTTTAATTAATTTCCTCATTACAATTTAATGTTCAATCATTTATCGACTAAATGCATCTGTATGACCATAGCTTTTATATTTTATCTTGAGTAGTCGTTCAATTTCGGAATCATTGCCACGCAAAAACTTTTCCAAACAGTCACGAAATACCTCAAAAGGCACATCATCGTTATCAAAGCTTGGCATGCTTTCAGATTTAAATAAACCAAAAAGATGTGACTTTTGCTGTTTTTGATACAGTTCTGCATGCACATTAAAATTATATTGATCGTGACTGTAGGCAATCAAAAGACCACCAAACTTACGCCCACTCTGTATCTGCTCAACCTGAAAAAAGGGAAACTCGCCTTGATGTTGCTCTAACATCCCCCAAACAGCTTGTTTCGACCAATCAATTTGATCAAAGCTATTTAAAATTTGAGTGGATGCATTACTTTCAAAATCTAAAGAAGAGCGTTCAGACTCATTCAATAATTCAATTTGAATTTTAAAACTCATCAGCAGCATCCTCTCTCTGTTTAAGCGCTTTCAAGTTAAAACCTACTCTCGAAAGCAAAGTATTTTTATACAGCATCAAGCACTTGATAGCGTGCTTTATCATGAGATTACTGGAATATCGATCCAGATACTGTTCGGAAAATGTTTCCCTAAATAGGCTTTTAAATATTCTGCGGTATCTTTTGAAATTAGTTCATCCTGAGATTCATCATTTAAGTTATAGGCAAGCGCATACAACTCTAAATCACGACTCTTCAATGCTTCTAAACTTAAAATCGTATGATTAATACTCCCTAAACGACCAGAACTCACTAAAATCACTGGCAGTTTTTTCTGAGCGATATAATCAATTGTCAGCAGCTCTGTAGTGAGTGGCACCATCAAACCACCGGCACCTTCCAATAAAACAGCTTCATAGTTTTGTGCAAGTTGATCTGTGGCAGATTCAATTTTTTGGAAGTCGATTTCACGTCCATCTATTTGTGTTGCCAAATGTGGTGATGCAGGATAAGTAAAAATTTCTGGCATGGTCAGTTTGGTTTCATCTTCTGGAAACCAGCCCATGCCCATAATTTCTCGATGTTGTTGAATATCTTCTGATATATCTGTATTACCAGTCTGAATCAACTTTTGAGTAATAGTTTTACGCCCTTGCGCATTCCACAATTTTGCTAAATATCCCGTCGTATAGGTCTTGCCAATCCCCGTATCTATTCCACTAATAAAGTAAACTGATCCAGTCATGACATTCTCCGCGCGATACAATAAATAGGATGATAAGTCAGGCGATACTGAAGTACTCCTGCCTCATCAACATAAGAAAACTGTTGATAATTTTGGTAAAAATCCATAAGGCTTTGCTTTGTCCAACGGAATGAAGAAGCCGTTGCGGTTACACCTGTGGCTTTTAAATGTTGTAAAACTTGTTTGGGATGGGTAAAAGTCAACTGTTCAATCTGCTCAGATAAATGCAAAATTTCAAAACCATTTTTCTGCAATTTAGCCTGTAAGTCCTTGATAGATAAATAGCTCAATCCCTGCCCTGTTAAGCTTTTAATTTCTCGCAAATTGTGCTGACCAAAACTCGAAAAACACAGTTCGGCTTGTGCGGTTAAATGATGAAACGCCTGTTTAAAAATCGCATCTAAATCATTTATCCACTGTAGGGCAGAGCTTGAAGCAACCAAGTTCAAGTTTTGTGGAAACTCAAGTTGTTCAATATCCCCAATTAACCAGTTTACCTGAGGGTTACTTATTACATTAAAGTTAAAATGCTGCTGAACATCTTCATAAAGATCATTCAAAATCAAATCTTTGATATTGAATTTTTGTATTAAAAGCTGGGTTAGATTTCCTGAACCACAACCAATTTCAAATACTTTGTCATACTCACCAACACCATATTGAGTGATTAAATCAGACAAATGCTGAGCAATTTTTCTTTGCACGATTGCTTGTTCTGGATAGCTCTGCCCTGCCTGCGCAAAACGCAACGCAATCTGTGACATATCAAGTTTTAGAGATTTCACATTCAGCTCACAATACGTTCTGCTTACAATAGGGGAATCAGCTGATCTAAATCAGCTCGAGATATTTGAGCAGTTAAAGAAATACGTAACCTTGAGCCGTGTTGTGGAACAGTCGGTGGACGTACAGGCATAATGTAAAACCCTGCTTCTTGTAAAGTTTTTGCCTTCATCACTGTTTGGCTTGAGTCGCCAATAATCACGGGAACAATATGAGAAGTAGATGGACAATCAAAGCCCTTCGCTTGTACAGCCTGTTGTAAGTACCCACTGGTATTGTATAAATGTTGGCGCAATTGATTTAAACCTAAAACTTTCTGAAAGATAAAATTTGTCCAAGCCATACAAACTGGGGGTTGAGCCGTACTAAAAATCAAAGGACGCATCGAATTAATCAGAAACGCTCGAATGACTGGGTGACAAATTAAATAGCCACCAACTGATGCAATTGCCTTACCGAAAGTTCCAACTAAAAAATCAATCTCTTCGATCACTTGATATTGCTCAGCACAACCCAAACCGTGCTCACCTCGAACACCGATTGCATGTGCTTCATCTACATATAACATGACTTTGCAAAACTGCTTTTTAATCTCAACCAATTTTGTTAAATCTGTTTCATCACCATCCATACTAAAAATGGATTCAGTCACCACAATAATCCGCTCAAAAGCCTCATCATCATGATATTTAAGCAACAATTGAGCCAAATGTTCGAGATCATTATGTCGATAGCGCACATATTTTGCGGATGACAAACGGATGCCATCAATCATGCTGGCATGAATTAATTTATCAGCAAGAATCAGTGTCTTACTATCAGCAAGAGCAGGCAGAATACCAATATTCATATGATAGCCACTGTTAAACAGCAACGCAGCACGACCGTTAAAAGCTTGAGTTAAACTTTCTTCTAGCAATTCATATTCTGGAAAATTCCCCGTCAACAAGCGTGAAGATGAAGAGCTCATTCGGTGCTGAGCATTTGGCGTTTCATCAAAGAATTGCTTTCTTAGTTCAAGGTCAGAAGCCAAACCTAAATAGTCATTTGAAGCGAAATTTAGCATTTGCTGATCATGGATATATATCTCACGACCTTGCTGTGTATTTGAACTAAATTGTCGAAAGTTTCCTTGTTGCTTTAGCTCATCCAATTGTTTGGCATAGTGGTCCAGCAATCTATTGGTTGCACTCATATGTTTTGCTCCATACCGCTAACAACTTCAACCAACTGTGTAAGTAAAATATAAAGCTCACTGTCCTTAATCACATAAGGCGGCATCACATAAACCAATTTACCAAACGGACGAACCCAAATACCACGACGTACAAATTCTTGTTGTAAGGTTTTCATATCTACATTAACGGTGAGTTCAACCACACCGATTGCTCCCAATACACGGACATCAGCAACATGCTTGAGTGATTGTAATGGTGTCAAATGGCGATTAAGCTGAGTTTCGATACGCTGAATATTGTTTTGCCAATCTTGATTTATGAGTAATTCAGTGCTTTTTACCGCCACAGCACAAGCTAAAGGATTTGCCATAAAAGTAGGACCATGCATAAATACCCCCGCCTCTCCCTGACTAATCGTTTCAGCCACCTGCTTTGAGGTAATCGTCGCTGAAAGGGTCATATATCCACCCGTCAAACCTTTACCTATACACATGATGTCAGGTTCGACTTGCGCATGTTCCCATGCAAATAATTTTCCTGTGCGTCCAAAGCCAGTTGCAATTTCATCAAAAATTAATAAAACATCATATTGCTCACAGAGCAATTTGGCTTGACGTAAATATTCAGGATGATAAAAACGCATCCCTCCCGCACCTTGTACAATCGGCTCAAGAATCAAACCTGCAATACTGGCATGATGTACTGCCAAAGTTTCTTCAAGTGCCGCTATATCTTGTTGATCCCATTCTTCATAAAAACCAACTTTGGGTGCAGGGACAAAAAAACGGTTGGGTAAACTTGATCCAAAAATTTGATGCATACCTGTTACGGGATCACAGACAGACATCGCATTCCATGTATCTCCATGATAACCAGAGCGGGGGGTGACAAAATTGGTTTTTAGCGCGTTGCCTTGAGCAGACCAATATTGCACTGCCATTTTTAATGCGACTTCAACTGCAACAGAACCGGAATCTGCAAAGAAAATTTTGTCGAGACTTGGCGGAGTGATTTCAAGCAACAACTTTCCCAATTGTATCGCAGGATCATGGGTAAATCCGCCAAACATAATATGTGACATATTTTGGAGTTGATCGGTGACTGCTTGATTTAATTCAGGATGGTTATAACCATGAATCGCACACCACCATGAGGACATACCATCGATGAGTTGACGACCATCTTCAAGTTCAATTGTTGCACCAAACGCCTTTTTGACTTTAAAACTGGGTAAGGGCTGTGTCATGGATGTATAAGGATGCCAAAGATGTTCACGATCAAAACCTAGATCATCTGCGACCAATTCGTTCGCTCGGTTGTTTAAATCGGTCATCCATTTACTCCAGTATCCATAGGTAAAGCAGTTACAGCAAAAACAGTGTACCGATGTTAAACCTACAGAGAATAAAAATAAATTGCGAGATTTACCACTCGTCCAATGATTTATTCTATTTTTTGTAAATATTGGCAGATTTTATCAGAAACCAATTCAAAATTAAAAACTGGAAGCCCATGTGAACCTGTAAATAGCTCAACATCCAAAAACTTTGCATTGAATTTCTGGAAATTTTCAAAGACTTTGTGACTAACTAAGAAATCTTGCTCTGCAAACAAGTGATATTGCTTTCCAGTATAATTTTTTAAGATCTCAACATGATTTAATTGCTCTAAGCACAACAAACCCTGTCTTAATAGTTCTAAATTTTGTGGCTTAATCAAACTTTGCAATTTAGCAAAATCTGCTTTGCTGGTTTCGCTGCCCTGGCAGACCATAAAACCAAATTTTTTCAGTGTGGCAATTGCATCATCTACAAAGGATTGTTTGAAGTTTTGAAATGTAGTTTGAGGCATTGCCGTTTGCCATTCAGCATTTGCGACAAAACATGGATTTGAAGCCAGTGTGATCAATATCTTCTTTTGCTGATATTGTTTTTCGATTTGGTCGACCAACAAGGTTGCCAACTGCCCACCTAAAGACCAGCCACAAATCACATCAAAGGATTGAGCCTTTTCAACATAGTATTGTAAGACTTGTTGATCCAAGGCATTAAAAATATTAATCAGCTCAACGGCATGACCTTGCTGTTCTAAGCGTTGTTGTAATGCCATGAGCAGCTTTGTTCCACCGCCCCAACCAGTAATCAGCAAAATACGTCGATTCAATTCAAATCACTGTTAAAAATCATCAGAAGCGTTGATTAGAGCATGCTTAAAATAATAGAACAACAGATCTGATTACAACGCCAGAATTAGTATCTAAAAATCAAAACGTTAATGTCAATTTTTTAGTTATTGTTGCTTAACATCTAAATCAACCAATAATTGTTGCTTAACATCTAAATCAACCAATAAGCTTGCAGGAATCACTTTTGCCCATGTACTTTTAAATTGTTGATGGAGTTGATCTATTGCAAATTGACTATTTCTCGAAGTTTCATGCGCTTTAGAAATATCATCGGCACGAGTATAAGCAATCAAATAGTCAAGACCATCCAGTTCCACATGAAACCATGATTCTACATGCACACCTTCAGCAACAAGTGTCTGTATTGCCTCAGCTTGTCTACGATGTAATATTTCCTGCCATGCCCTCACATCATCTTTCTTATCCATTTTCAATTGGATGAGTACTGCACCGACGTCCATATTGTTCTCTTGATGATATACAACTTTAAAAATCATAAAGGCGTTTCAAATAAAAGCCAACATTTCTCCACGCGCTGTACAGCTAAACTTTGTTAGTATGGATTTAGGCTCAACGCAGCAAAGGATATACAATGAAATCACTTAAAATATTAGGTATAGGGTTACTTTCTATTTCTACCCTGTTGATGTTGAATCGGGTCAGTCATGCTGAAAATTCAATTTTTTCTTCTTATGAATCAGAACGACAATGGGTTGGAAAACCTGCGCCCAGTTTTAAACTACAAGATCAAAATTCAAAATGGCATGAACTGAGTCAATATAAAGGTAAATGGGTCGTTCTGTACTTCTATCCAAAGGATGATTCACCTGGTTGTACTCAAGAAGCCAATCAATTCAAATCACTCTATCCACAATTCATTAAGAATAATGCTGTAGTGCTTGGTGTAAGTTTGGATGATGTAAAATCTCATCAGAAATTTTCAGAAAAATTGGGACTCAATTTCCCGATTCTTGCGGATACCAATCACCAATTGGCGAATCAGTTTGGGATTGTGCGTAATCTCGGAATTACCAAAATCGCAAAAAGAGAAACTTTCTTAATTGATCCTCAAGGCTCAATTGTGTATCACTACAGCAGTGTAAATACTCAAACGCACGCAAATCAAGTGCTTGCTGATATCCAAAAATTTTCAAAAAAATAATTGTATAAAGCCTTAGCTATGATGGCATGCTATTTAATTAGCACTTAAACATCGAACAAATGATTGAGCTTGTTTGGTGCTGAAATAGCTCGACACCAATAAAAAAAGCCTTTAGATGATAAAATCTAAAGGCTTTTGATCTCATACAGCAACTCTTACATTTGCGACTGAATATAGTTTTGCAAACCAATCAATTCAATCAAACGCAATTGTTTTTCTAACCAATACGTATGGTCTTCTTCTGTGTCATTCATTTGCTGACGAAGCATATCACGGGTAACGTAGTCACCTTTTTCTTCACACAGTTTTACGCCCTGTGCAAGTTTTTCACGCACATGATATTCCAACGCCAAATCTGCTTTTAAGCAAGTCACCACATCTTCACCAGTGACGATATCATCTCGATTCATATTCGGTGTACCTTCAAGGAAAAGTACACGGCGAATTAAAGCATCAGCATGTGAAGCTTCTTCTTGCATTTCATGATCGATACGCTCATAAATTTTGCTTAAGCCCCAATCCTCGTACATACGAGAATGAATGAGGTATTGATCACGAGCAGCCAGTTCGCCACCGATCAACATATTTAGATAGTCTACGACTTCTGGATTGCCACGCATTTCAATTACTCCACATTCTTTTGCAATAGTATGGGCAAATTTTATAAAATTTGCAAAAGGCAAAATGTGTAAGTTTATGATTTTTATAAAATTAAAATGAGAAACATACGCATTTGCAATTCAAATAAGTAATTTTCTATATATAAAATAACCTCTTGCAATAATTCACCATACTTTTGATGGCGATTTATTGCTAAAAATGACAATGATTTATTTTGTAACCATTAAAAATGCTTCTTATTTGCCATCATGATTTTGTTTTCTATTAAATTTTAATCGCGAAACTCAAGCGATCACTTTTTTAATTTTTTTAATGCTAATATTTCAAGACAACATTCGCCTTAATATTTATGATATTGAATATTAAAAATTAGAAGGAAAAAATAATGGTTCAGGGAAATATTTCAGCCCCAATTTTGGTCACAGGTGCAACAGGCTATATTGCGAGTTGGGTGATTCAAAAGCTATTGGAGCAAGGTTATACCGTTCATGCAACTGTACGGGATTTAAATAAAAAACAAAGCTTTGCCCATCTTGAAAAAATAGCACAGCAAAGCACAGGAACACTTAAGCTTTTCAAAGCCAATCTGCTAGAAAAAGATTCTTTCGATGAGGCGATGCAAGGTTGTGAAGTTGTATTACATATGGCATCACCATTTGTAGTGACCAACTATAAAGATGCCATTAAAGATATTATTGAGCCTGCAATTTTAGGAACAGAAAATGTCCTCAATAGCGTCAATAAAACAGATTCTGTAAAACGTGTCATTGTGACATCAAGTATTGCTTCAACCTATGGTGATGCAATCGATATATTAAAAACTGAACACAATCAGTTTGATGAGTCCCATTGGAACATAACCAGTTCAACGACCCATCAACCTTATCCTTACTCTAAAGTCATGGCTGAACGAAAAGCTTGGGAAATGGCAGAAGCACAAAATCGCTGGGAGCTTATTTGTGTAAATCCAGCTTTAGTGCTTGGACCATCACTAACGGCAAATACTCAGTCAGGCAGTGTTGAAGTCCTCGAACAATTTGCCAACGGAATGACGCTATTTGGTGTTCCACCGATGTGGAATGGTATTGTTGATGTTCGAGATGTAGCTGATGCGCATATTTTAGCCGCGTTTAACCCACACGCGTCTGGTCGCTACATTATTAGTGGTGGCTCACTCAGTCTCTTGGAAATGGGAAAAATTTTACGTCAAAATTTTGGACAAAAATTTCCTTTTCCCCGCAATCAAGTTCCGAAAAAAGCTTTTAAATTTATTGGACCTGTATTTGGTTATTCACGTGACTTTATTGAAAAGAATATGGGCTATCCGATCTTCTTTAATGCAGATAAAAGTATCAAAGAATTGGGCATCCACTATCGTGATATTGAGACCAGTTTAGTGGAGCATTTTCAACAATTGCTTGATGATGGTGTGGTGAAAAAATATATTTAGCGTCTCCCAACATTTCAGCCATACACGTTTTCTTTAAAACAACAAGCCTTTTTCATATATGAAAAAGGCTTGTTGTTTTATTACGCTCAAAATCAGCTAGGCTTAGAAATCAAAGGTTACACCAACCTTATATGTTCTAGCACCACCCACCAAAGCGTAATTTGAATTAAAAACTCCTTCCCAATATTTTTTATTGGTCACGTTATCAACATTGGCAAGAAATGTGGTATTTACCCCACCAAGTTTAGTTTTATAACGTGCACCTAAATCAACAATTGTATAATCAGGAAGTTTTAAGCTGTTCTCTTCATTCAAATATTGTTCACTCACATAACTCACACGCGTGTTTATATTGAGACCGTCAATTTGAGGAATCGCATAATCAAGTCCCAAAGAGGCAGTAAAATCAGGAACACCATAAACGTTATTTCCCTGAATCGCTGTTTTACCAGATTTCACGTATTCCGCATCGATATAAGCCAAGCTCCCCATTAAAGATAATGCATCTGTTACATTTCCAGAGAAAGACCATTCGATACCACGTGAACGAGTCTCAGCATCATCTTTAACCTTATTTGTTATAGTGTCCTGATATACCTCGGGCTTTTCAATTTGATACAACGCCACAGTGTTTAACCATGAACCCCATTGATATTTGGCGCCCAATTCATACTGTTTAGTTTGGTATGGTGCAAGCGTATCTCCCTGATTGGTTGCAGTCGGATAGGTAATCTCAGAGACCGTCACGCCTTCTGCTAAACCCTCGACATAGCTTGCATAAAAAGACAGATCCTCGCCAAAGGGTTTAATCACAATGCCCAAACTTGGAGAAAGTTTATCTGAATTATAAGATGTTTTTTTAACCAAGTTCTTTGTATCAATATCTTGATAGCGAGCACCTAAAATGAGTTGCAACTTATCATCTAGCATTGAAATCTGGTCAGTTAAGGTGTAACTCACATACTCATTATCACCATAAGGCACAATTTCAGGATAAGTTGTTGGCATCTTTCCGGTATTGGATGGATGGTATAAATTCGTTGTAAAACTCGAACTGGTTGCTGCTTTATGTTGGGTATACTGACGCGTTAAATAATCCGCACGTAAACCTAATGTATGTTGAATAGAACCTGTATCAAACTTCCCCTCAAAGCCAAAGTTTGCTGCGGTGTTATGTTCTTTTGAACCCACGCGATAATATTGAGATGTGGCATTTCCATTGACATTATTCACAATCATACGCGTACCAAAAAGATGCCCATCGTATGATTTTTCAACATAACCAATACCCGCAAATGCTTTTAAATCAGGGGTAAATTTATATTCACCAGATAACCCCACAAATTGACTGTTGGTATTGCCTTTTAAGTCTGAGAAATAGTTTAAATCACCTTTTGGTGCGGCAAGAACCTGATTAACACTTCCCTTTCCTCCCATCGCAACCATCGCAGGTGAGCCCCCCTTACGATTTCCTTTTACCGCATATGCATCTAAGTTAATTTTGACTTTATCTGTAGTGTAATCGGCAGCAATTGAGCCCAGTGCTTGACGATCATTCATACCATCAATGATATGCTCACCATCTGCATAAGCACCATTTACACGTAGTCCAAATTCTTTCTCTTGACCAAAACGACGTGATACATCAAATCCCGATTGGTAATATCCTCCGTCTTCATATACAGCTGAAACACGTGTTAATTCTTTATCGGCTCGTTTTGAATGACCAATAATAATCCCCCCCACACTTCCTGTAGGAGCAACACCCGCGACCAATGCATTTGGTCCTTTAAGCACTGAAACGGATTCTAAAAACTCTGTTGGCATACGCCCATAAGGGGCTACACCATAAAAGCCGTTATAATTTAAATCTTCATGATTGACATCAAAACCACGGATTTTAAAGTTTTCATTGAGATGCCCTTGATTGGTCGTCGTTCTTACACTGGCATCATTTTTTAAGACTTCACCCGCAGTATTTGCTTGTTGGTTTTCAATCAACTGCTCAGAATAACTATTTATACTAAATGGGGTATCAATAATTTGCTTGTTGCCCAATGGTCCTAACTGGGTATTTTTTTTCAAAGCGCCATTGGCAAAAGTTGCCTCCTCTTGCTGTTTTTCAGCAGTAACTTTGATTGTCGGTAAGGTTGAAACCTCCGTATCAGCCAAAGCTGTTTGTAGAGTCCCCCCACCAAAAAGAGCAACCGCAATAGAATTAACTAAAAGAGTTTGGGAAAAAAGTTTCATATTCAACAAATTATTTTTCAATTGATAATGATTATTATATACACTATTACTATTGTTAAATATTGTAATTTTTCATCTAAAACTTTTTTTAATGGAAAATTCTAATAAATAGGAATGATTATCATATAAAAAATATGAGACTTCTTCGCCATTCAAAATAGGATTCAATACTTTTAAGTATCCATGAAATATGAATAATCGCTTTCTATGGCTAAGCATCGCCTAGCTTAATTGATGTAAATTTTTCATGTAAAGCTTGGTGTTGCAAATAAAAGTCTTACAGATTTATTTTTATCTCATGATCAAGGTTTCATGCTTGATCAAGCTAAAATACATTTAAACGTCTTCCCAAAAATTACTTTTTCAAGCTTTATGAAGAAACTGATTATTGCACGATTAAGTAATGCCCAATATTTTCATATCCCACATTCAACCTATTCACATTAAATTCAGTTGGCATGAGCAACACATCTGGCTCATCAACAAATTGACCGATCGCATATTCTAAGATCACACTTTTTTGTTGATTTAACATTAGCTTCATTTGGCAATATGAAATTCGTTTGTCTTGATCATGTTCCTGATTTAACGTCTTAATTTCTGTAAAGTTAAAATGAAAATTTTGTTGGATCTGTTGTTTTAATAATTTGTCCTCATGAATGTCATACTGAAAAAGCGCATTGATCGCTTGATCTTTCTGAGCATCATAAACCATCAAAAGTTGCTTTTGTTGTTTATCTAATTGCATTGCGATATAGGGTTCTAATAACTTTTCATAATTGGCAATATAGTGGTAAACATCATCCAATTCTGTTTCTTTTGCCTGTTGTTGTTGAGCAATTTTGACAAACTGAGTATTCAAATCATGGAAGATGTTTTGGTTTTTTTGTATCAGTTTTTGTTTGAGTTGGGCTTGTGTATATTGCTTTGACCAAATCAAGTCATTCACCGATTGTTGATCCTGTTTAAAGGATCTAAGCATGAATTCGTTAAAATGTTTAATTCGCAAATACCAATAGTGGTATAAATCATTTTCAATGGATTGATTTAAATGCTCATTCAACTGTTTTAAACCACTCGTATGCTGACAATCATTCACGGCAAAAACTGAGGTTGTTGGCAATAACAGTAGAAAGCAAGCAACATATCGTTTTATTATTTTCATGACCTAAAGATGATTGTAAAGACACACAGAATGTATCTTTACAATAGCTTAGGAATTTATTCAAGCATATTTAAGCTTGACCATAATCAGCCATCAACGCTAAAAAGGCTTGCTCATCCAACACTGGAATGCCCAATTTTTCTGCTTTTTCGAGTTTAGAACCCGCCTTTTCTCCAGCAACCACACATTTGGTTTTACTTGAAACACTGCCACTCACACGAGCACCTAAAGCTTGAAGCATCTGAGTCGCATCATCACGCCCCATCGTTGCTAGTGTTCCAGTAATCACCCAACTCTCACCATTTAAAGGCTGACGTGTTGGAGCTATTGGAGCATCCCAGTGAATTCCTGCCGCCAGTAACCGATCAATAACTTCAAGATTATGTGAGGCTTGGAAAAAATCGACGATCCATTCAGCTGTAATTCCACCCACATCTGGTGTCTTTTTCAAGGCTTCGAGATCAGCATGGCGAATTGCATCAAAGGTTTGGAATGTATTGGCAAGCATACGCGCTGTCGTTTCACCGACGCCACGAATTCCAAGTGCATAAATAAATGCAGCTAAGGTTGTTTTCTTACTGTTTTCAATGGCATCCAGTAAATTCTGAACAGATTTTTCGCCCATTTTCTCAATGGTCAATAGCTGTTCACGATGTTCATGTAAGTGATAAATATC
Organism: Acinetobacter bereziniae LMG 1003 = CIP 70.12; assembly: GCF_000368925.1. Taxonomy (GTDB): domain Bacteria; phylum Pseudomonadota; class Gammaproteobacteria; order Pseudomonadales; family Moraxellaceae; genus Acinetobacter; species Acinetobacter bereziniae. The sequence goes on from NZ_KB849755.1 coordinate 1,730,026, forward strand.
AGCAACATCTTTTAATAAATCAAGATGAAGTAATGACTCCACCCAACGATCACCTAGACCTTCGATGTCCATCGCTTTACGAGAAACAAAGTGTCGAATGGCTTCAATACGTTGTGCTGAACAATACAAACCACCTGAACATCGAGCTAAAGCCTCACCTTCTGGCATCACCACAGGTGACGAACATACAGGACAGTTTTCGGGCAAATGCACTTCAACCACATCGTCTGGACGAAACTCTAACCAAACTTTCTCAACTTTGGGAATCACATCACCACTGCGATAGACACTTACAGTATCGCCAATTCGAACATCTAAACGATGGATTTCACCAATATTATGCAAAGTCACATTTGAAACGGTGACACCACCCACAGCCACAGGGTTTAAACGAGCTACGGGGGTTAATGTACCAGTTCGCCCCACTTGCCAATCAATATTTTCAACTGTTGTCAAAGCAGCAACGGCGGGGAATTTATAGGCTGTTGCCCAACGTGGCTCTCGACTTAAAAAACCAAGCTTTTGTTGTTGTTGTAGGTCATCCACCTTAATGACCATTCCGTCAATTTCAACCGCCAAATTCGGACGCTCTTGATTGATTTGCTGATATTTTTCTTGAACTTCCTGAATACTGTCACAAATAAAATGACGTTCGCCTACGGCAAAGCCAAAATTAGTCAACCATTCAAGGCTTGCTGACATCGAGCTTAACCCATGATTAGGTTCGCACTGTGCAATCCCATACGCATAGAATGCCAAAGGTCGTGATGCAGCAATATTTGGATCTAGCTGTCGCAAACTTCCTGCTGCGGCATTGCGAGGATTGGCAAATGTTTTTTCACCTTTGGCTTCATTCTCAGCATTCAATCGCTCAAAACCAGCTTTAGGCATCAGCACTTCGCCACGAACTTCTAGCAAACGAGGTACTGCAACTTTGTCAGAAGACAACACTTTGGGTAGATTGCGAATCGTTTTGACATTTTGAGTAATCACTTCGCCTGTTTCACCATCCCCACGGGTAACACCACGAGTCAACACCCCGTTTTCATACCAAAGTGAAATCGCCAATCCATCGAATTTCAACTCCACATCATACTGAATTTTCTGGTTGGGTAAGCGTTCCTCAATACGGCGGGCAAAAGCAAACAATTCTTCCTGATTAAACACGTTGCCCAATGACAACATTGGTACAGTATGAGTAATGGTTTCAAATTTAGCCAGCGGTTTACCTCCGACTTTATTCACAGGGCTATCTGCCTGAACTAAGTCTGGATATTGCTGTTCTAATGCTTTGAGTTGGTGAAATAGCTGATCATATTCACTGTCTTCAATACTGGGTTGATCCATCACATAATAAGCATGGTTATGTTTGGCTATGAGCTGAATCAATTGACGCATTTGCGTCACGACAGGATTATTTTCCATAAATTATTTCACCATCTAAAAAGGCGGATAACTCCGCCTAAAATTTTGAATACCAATTATAAAGTAAATATACGCTTATGCTAAGCTTCATGCCCTGAGCGATAATCAATCGCCTTATGACGCCAATGCTCTTTCAACTGTGGTGTAAACTCAAGGTTGTTCTCATCATAGACCGTACCATCAATCTCACGAGCGATTAAACCGGCAATACTGACCATGGTATCAAAACCTTTCTGCACATCTGAGTGTGGCAATGCCAAGAAAAATGCTAATCCTTGTACTTGTTCTGTCGACAAAGTTTCAAGATCAAATCCATCAGGTCCGTTGTCTGTCACCCGCAACACAGAAAACAGTAAATGGCTTTCTTCCTCCGGGTTTTCATAACGATGAAAACAAGAAAGTTCACCAAAACGTAAACCATACTTCAAAAGCATTTTAAGTGTCTTATCACCTGACAATGCTTTACGTGGGTTTGGATATACATTTAACGCAATAATCGTTTCCGCTTTTGAAAGCACACTTTCATCATCGTATTTTTGCTGTTCATTGAGATGCACATCCAAAATACTACTTTCTTCATCAAACTCTTTGATTTCAGCAGTTTCTACATTGGCATTGAGTTGAAATACTGACTCTTTTTCTTTCTCTACAACACTTTTGTCTGATTCAATGGTATCTACAGACGAATTCTCGTCAGTCTTTGTAGATAAATCAGTGCTGTTCAATGCTTCAGATTCAGCATGATCAGTTTTCTGATGCGCTTCAACATTTGCTGGATCATTTTGATCAATATCTTTAATTGAATCTACTTCAGTTGACTGCGTTGAATTTGCATCTTGAACGACATCATCAAGCTTTTGTACTTTTTCTTCAGCAACTTCAACGGAGTCTAGTGCATTTAAATTCGGTTCAACACGTTGTTGTTCTGGCGTAGCACGTGCAATCTGTAACTGGTCACGCACATGACGAGGAATCACAGGTTGCTGACAGTCAGCATTGATGTGTAACTCAGACTCAAGAGAAGGTGCTGCATCATTTGGCTTTCGTAGCATCATTCTCAAACCAACCAGAATGATGATTACGGCAGCAACAATTCCAATAATTGTGGTGATTTCCATACTACGACTCCGCGGCTAAACCGTACTCTCTTGCCTCTTCCAAATTCACAGTGACGAGTTTTGAAGTGCCTGGTTCAGGCATCGTCACCCCCAGCAAATCGGTTGCCATCGTCATTGCAACTTTATTATGTGTAATGTAAATGAATTGCACTTGATCAGAAAGCTCTTTTACCAAATTACAAAAGCGTCCTACATTGGCATCGTCTAAAGGTGCATCAACTTCATCCAAAACACAGAATGGTGCAGGATTTAATCGGAAAATCGCAAACACCAATGCCAGTGCTGTTAAAGCTTTTTCGCCACCTGACAATAATGCCAAAGAACTGTTTTTCTTGCCTGGTGGACGCGCCATTAACTTTACGCCAGACTGCCAATCGTCTTCAAGGCTTAAACTCGCTTCACCACCATTAAAAACTTTAGGGAATAAAACTTTCAGCTCTGAATTAACTTGATCAAAAGTTCCCATAAACAGTTTTTTGGTTTCTTGGTCAATTGTTTTCATGGCATCTTTTAATTGCCCAACGGTATTTTCCAAGTCCTGCATTTGATGGCTTAAATCTTCAAAACGCTTGGACACTTCCTCATATTCTTCTGAAGCTGCAAGGTTAACCGCGCCTAGTTTTTCAAACTGACGTTGTGCTTTTTCAAACTTCTCTTGGTGTACAGGCAAATCTATCAAGACACCTTGCTTAATTTCAGCATTCATTTCTTTCAATTGATCAGAATAATGCTGTAAATCCGATTTTGCCGATTGCCAAGCCAAACGACGTTCTTCTAGCTTGCTACGCAATTGTTCATCGTTCTGTTGGTGCAAATGACGCATTTCAGTAAGCTGCTGTTGTTTTGACTGAATATTGTTCAACTCAACTTGCCACTCACTCCAAGTTTTCTGCAACTTTTCAGTTTGCTGTGCTTGCTCAGCATATTGCGACTCTAGGCTTGGTAACTCCAACTGAATAGGATCAACAAATTTCTTCGCTTGTTCCATTTGAGCAATAATTTGTTGATATTGAGTTTTAGAAAAAGACAGATCTTTGTCTAATAATTCAATCTGCTGTTTATTTTGCTCAGCCAAACGACGGGTCGTTTCAAAGTCCTGCTGTTTAAGTTGTAATTGCTGCTGTTGTTCTTCTACTTGCTCATTTAACTCATCCAACTTGTATTGCAGTGCCTTAAATTCTGGAAGATTTTGCTCAAGTTTGAGAATGACCGAATGCATATCGATCTCAAGATCATCTTTTTGCATTGCATCTTCTTCAAGTTGCTCATCCAGTTGTTGCAACTGATTATTCAGCTGGACTTTATGTAGTTCAAATGCTTGGGAGGCGCTTTGCTGTTTGGCAATTTGTACATCAAACTGTTGTACTCGCGTTTGCTCTTGCTTGAGTGCATCTTGATCTATTTGAATATGTTTTTGCAACTCAGCAAAACTTTGGCTGAGTTGAGGCAAAGCATGTTCAGCATCTATCAGTTTAGGCTGTAGATCGGCAAGCTGATGCTCAATTTCTTCAATACGAATACGATGGCTTAATGCACCCTGAGCTGCTTGACTGGATTCATCAAAGAACAGACCAATCATCCAGTCTTGACCGACATGATAACCGTCCAAGGTTAATATACTTTGTCCTGTCTTGAGCTGTGATTGAACTGTCAGTGCTTGCGCCTTATTTTCAGCAATCGCCACATGATTCCATAATGAATACTGCGGTGACTCAATCCAGTCCGCTAAACAAACCAGACCTGACAACTGGATTTTTTCTAATCCTTGTAATGCTTTAAGCTGACGTGCTGAACTGTCAGCAAAATCTGCACTTTGATCTAAAACTTCTGCTGATAACCACTTGGCTAAGAATTTTTCGATCAAATTGGCATGTGCTTTACCCTGATCATTTAACTGCAAAACCTGCATCAATTGCACTGCATGGATATCTGTTTTGACCGCATGCTTTGCAATGAGCTGATTTAAATTTTTCTGTTCTGACTGCAAAACGTGTAATTCAGATTTCAAACTCGATATCAGCGTTTTTTGCTGGTTGATTTGTTCTTGCAATTGTTCTAATTGCATTTTAGTTTCAGCAATACTCTGCTCTAATTGCAAAATACTTGCTTGCGCTACAGCTTTGTCTTGTTCGAGTTGTACTAAATCTTCAGTCTGAAATTGGCTTTGGATCTGACTTGCCTGAGTTTTTAAGGTTTCTTTTTGCTGCTCAATACGTGCGACATTTTTGGCAAGTTGCTCAACCTGTGCTTGCATCTGAGCTTTTTGCTGCTGTTGCTTTTCAACTTGAACTTTAACCTGTTCATAGTGTTGTTGTGCTTGCAACTGCTGTGCTTTTAAATCACTAAATGCTTGTGTCCCTTGTTGAGTTTCAGACTCAGATTGTTTTAACTGTTCAGCTTGTTGATCCAATTGACTATGCAACGTTTCTAATTGCAACTCCATCAATTGAATTTTTTCTTTGGTTTGCGCTTTTTGTTGCTCAAAACTGCCCAAAGCTTCTGAATTTTGTTGAAACAGACTTTGTTTTTGCTCCAAGGTCATTTTCAACTCAGACAGTTTTTTCTCTGCCTGTTGCCATTCATTTTGCAATGGCGTCGATTGTTGAATTAAACGCTGAAACAGTTCATTGGTAGAGGTGAGATCATGTTCCAAGGTACTCATATCGGAACGAACCAATTTGAAATGTTCACCCAGTTCGTTCATTTCAATCGTATATTGTTCTTGCAAACGAGAACTACGTTCACACTGAAATGAAAGAATTTCAATCTTGAGGGTACGGATCTCAGTTTCCAGGGTCTTATATTGAACCGCAGTTTCAGACTGGCGCTTTAATGTTTTTAATTGTGATTTGAGTTCTGAGGCAATATCTTCTAGACGATCTAAATTTTGGGTGGTGTGCTCTAAATGTTGCAATGTCTCACGACGACGCGCTTGATAACGAGAAACACCCGCAGCTTCCTCAATAAAAACACGCATTTCTTCTGGTTTGGCATCGACCAAACGATTGATCATCCCTTGTTCAATGATTGCATATGAACGCGGTCCTAAACCTGTGCCCAGAAAAATATCGGTAATATCACGACGACGACATTTGGTTCCATTGAGAAAATATTCAGATTTACCGTCGCGATTGACCTGACGACGAACGGCTAATTCCGTATAAGCATTATACGCACCGCCAAGCTTGCCATAGGTATTTTCAAAGCGTAATTCTACACTTGCCATACCGACAGGCTTTCGCTTTGCCGTTCCAGTAAAAATAACATCCTGCATACTGCCACCACGTAACTGGCGTGCACTGGATTCCCCCATGACCCAACGAATGGCATCAATCACATTGGATTTACCACAACCATTTGGACCTACGACCGCGGTACGGTTATCTTTGAATTGTAATGTTGTACTATCGGCAAACGATTTGAAGCCTGAAAGTTTTAAGCTGCTTAAACGCATAATGTCCTAGTTACTACCGACGCGATCTCCGCGCCCAAGCGAGTTCAATTTGTTTCATCCGTGTCAGAGATTCCAACACGAGATTACGCAAGTGTCGACAAAAATCTTCCATAAATAAAGTAGCTTGTTGTGATTTTCGGATTAAAATTGCATCAATCACCAACTTAAGTAATTCTAATGCTTCTTGAAGCTCGCGTCTTGAAGTATTTAAGGTTAAAAAATAACTTCTACGTAGTGATGGTAACAGTTCACGATAAAACTTCATTAGATATGGATTACCCACCATATCTTGCTGAGCAGAGAGAAATTGGAAAATACCATCATAAAATTTTTCTGTATTGCCTTGTTTTACCTGTTCAACCAAATGATTCATCATGTGTTGAATTGCATCAGCTTCATGATTGCGCCATGTTTCACTCATCCGTTGCACAATCTGTCCCAATAATAAAGCACTGGTATCAAACAATGCTCGCACTTGTTGTGCGGACATTTCAGATACGATTGCTCCACGGCGTGGGTAAATTTCAATTAGATGCGTTCTTTCTAAAAGCAAAAGGGCTTCGCGTACCGAGCCACGACTGACATCCAGTTCTTTGGCAATACGTAGTTCTTGTATACGTTCACCTTCAACCAATTCGCCACTAATGATTTGTTCGCTAATATGTTTGGCAATTTGTTCTGAAAGGCTGTCCACTTCTTCCAAATGCATATCGTTCCTATCTCGGTTTATTATTCTTGGACAATGTCAATTGTCATTATTTTAGTTTTACCTGATTTAATTCAAAATAAACCATGACATTGTCCGACAATTTTAATGCATTTTAAGTCAACTTTGCTTGAGGGAGAAGTGCTATTGATCGGATATCAAGCAACAGACTACCTCATAAAACCTTGATAAATAAAATAAAGACCAACCAATGTGAGTAGACATGCAAAACATTTTTTTAACATTGCAGGTGAAAGTGCATGGGCAACTCTTGCTCCTAGTTTAGCCGTGATAAAACTCATCACACTAATCCCAATGAACGCATAGATGTGCACATAACCAATCGCATTCTTAATCTCAGTCTGCTCCTGTGCACCGAAGAACATAAAACCTAATGCCCCTGCTATTGCAATCGGTAAACCACAAGCCGCTGAAGTCGCTACGGCTTTCTGCATGACCACACCATTTTTATTTAAATAAGGTACTGTCAGACTTCCACCACCAATACCAAATATTGCGGAAGCAATCCCAATTCCGCCACCAGCAAGCATTTGTTTGGGTGCAGAAGGCAATTGTTTAGATTCATCGACCTGAACATTTGCCCCTTTAAACATTTTAAATGCCACCCAAAGTGCAAAGGCACCGATAATCAGCTGTAAATGTTGCCCAGATAAAATGTCCGCGATTCCAGCACCAATGAATGAGCCAAGTACTAAACCTGGTGCGAGATTTTTAAAAACATTCCAAAGCACTGCGCCCTTTTTATGATGTGCAGTGACAGAGCTAATAGAGGTAACAATAATTGTCGCCAGCGAAGTTCCTAATGCCATGTGCATGATGACCGATGGATCATAGCCCATTTTGGTAAACACCACATAAAGAATAGGTACAATAATTAAGCCACCACCAACACCAAATAAACCAGCGGCGAATCCAGCGATTGCACCAATACCTAAATATATGATTAACTCCATAAATGTTCCTTCACTCTTCTCAGATTCAACATGGATTTAGAGACTCGTCATCTTAGACAACTGCTTACACAAGCACATCAGCTCCCCGAAGTGCTGCTTTTAAAACAGACAACAACATCAACCAATGATGATGTACGTGAGATTGCGCTTAGTGGCGTCAAGACGGTTTTGGTCTGTAGTGAAACTCAGACTCAAGGGCGAGGTCAGCACCAACGGGAATGGGTTTCCCCAGCCGGCAATATTTATTTAAGCACATTGCTTGAAACTCGAACACCCTTAGATGGGCGTTTAGCCTTAGAAATTGCCTTAAATATCTTACAAATGCCGTCACTAAAGGGCTTAACTGGATTACAAATTAAGTGGCCCAATGATCTCTATAGTGCTCAAGGTAAATGGGGCGGTATTTTGGTTGAACCGATCTCGCCGCATCAAGCAATTGTTGGAATTGGTATCAATCTATTTCCGGTTTCCGAGCAAGAGATTACTCAACAAGCCACCTCAGTAATGCAATTAGGTCTCCAGTTCCCGAACCGCATTCAAATCATTTCTGAAATGTATTTGGCGATTCAACAAGCTGGGCAATGGTTTGATCATGGTTGTTATAACCTTGCTGCACGATTCAATCATTATGCTGCGTTTATGGATCAAGCGGTACATTTTGAACAAGTCCATAATTCAATCAATGGGATTTTTAAAGGGATTTCGGACGATGGCGCACTCAATTTAGTGACACCTCAAGGCTTAGTCAGTGTATACCAAGGACGTTTACGTTTAGCGGAGTCATAAGTTTATGTCTGCTTGATCTTATTGAAACATTTGATTTATAAAGCATGAGGATTCAATCTAAAGCGACTCCTCATTGTATCCCCCATACGAGTTCTGTTAATGAAAGCACTTTGGTTAGATATTGGAAATACCCGGCTAAAATATTGGATCACTGAAAATGACCAAATCATCGAGCAAGCAGCCGAATTGCACTTGCAATCTCCTGCGGATTTATTACTTGGTTTAATTCAACATTTTCGTAGTTTAAGTTTAGACAGCATCGGCATTTCATCTGTTCAAGATAAAAAGAACAATGAACGTATTATCCAGATTTTGAAGTTACTGGATATTCCGGTCACTTTTGCCAAAGTCCATGCAGAATATGCTGGCTTACGTTGTGGCTATGACCATATTGAACAGCTCGGAATTGATCGATGGTTACAAGTTTTAGCGGTTGCGAAAGCTGAAGAAGACTTATGTGTGATTAGTTGTGGAACAGCATTAACTATTGATTTAACACAAGGTTTTCAACATTTAGGCGGTTATATTCTTCCTAATCTCTATTTACAGCGAGACTCTTTGATTCAAAAAACCAAAGGAATTAAAATTCCCGATGCTGCATTTTCAGAGTTAAGCCCTGGTCGCAACACCATAGATGCTGTCCATCATGGGATTTTCTTGGGTTTATTAAGCACGATTGAAAAAGTGCTTGAACAACAACCTCGAAAGCTGATTTTAACGGGCGGTGATGCTTATCTGTTTGCTCAGTTCCTTGAGAAGTATCAACCTCGCATTGAAACAGATTTATTACTCAAAGGCTTACAGTTTTATATAGATCGACAGACAATCATAAAATAGTCTTAAATTGCGAATTTAGGCATTGCCTTAAATTTTGGCAATGCTTCAAAAGCATTAATCCACCGTTGTACATTTTTATAATCCTCTAATGAAATGTTACCTTCTGGTGCATGAGCTACATATGCATAACAAGCAATATCAGCGATAGTTACTTGATCAGTTGCAAGCCATGTACACTTGACCAAATGCAGATCCATAAAATGTAAAATGCGATGCGCGATTCGTTGAGCTTGTGCTAAATCCCAATCACCACCCCATAGTTTTACCATCCGAGAAATAGCACAACCATATTTTATTTCACCCGATGCAATTGATAACCATCTTTGTATTTGAGCAATTTGTGATGGGTCATCAGGTAACCAATGACTATTAGGAGCATAAACTTTTGCAAGATAAACGAGAATAGCGCAACTATCAGATAAAATTAAACTATCATCCACAAGAACTGGAATTTGACCTAAAGGATTCAAATCTAAAAAAGCCTCAGTAGCCCTGAAATCAGCTTGAGCATCGACATATTCAAAAGGAATATCTAAGAACCTTAGAAATTGTTCAATCCTATGCCCATGACCAGAAAAAGGACTTGAATATAATTTCATAGAGCTAATCCTCTAATTATCTATTTTTATTTACATACCATATACTACATTTGGCTTCTTTCATCAGTCCTGTTTAAAACTATAAATCAACATAAATTCACCTCGTCATAGCCATCTACCTTCAAGAGATGGCACTTTCAGTACCTATGTGATTCGTTCAACATGATCATTTTTTGTTTTATGAAAGAGATCTATTCATCAGTGATTTATTTTGTTTATGAGCCAGTAAATTTTAAAAATATCACTCCACAGCCTGCGCTTAGGGTTCCGAGTTGAGTAAAATAACCAGCTTTTCCCAGAGGATCGTAAGCGTATTAAAACCATCCGTTACCATAAAATGCCCTGCACCTTTCACTTCAATCATTTGAGTATTCAACAAATGCCCTAGTTGAATACTGAATGGTGCTGGAACAAAAGGATCATTGTTGGAAAAAAATATAAAACGATGAACGATGTTTAATCGAAGCAAAGCATCATCAATACGGGCGCTATTTAAAAATAAATTAAGCTCTGGCAATGTCGGTAAATTTTGATTGAATCCAGCCACTAAAAACAATGCACCTAATTTTCTTCCAAGTAATTCACTAGAAAGAAAAGCTAAGCTTGCAACACAACCTAGACCATGAGCAACAATAATCACATCTTCATTTAGTGTTTTAATCTGTTGTACCAGATTATGTTTCCAAACTTCATATTGAGGATGATCTGCCTGCTCCAATTGCACAATTTCACACTCATTTCCCGTCGCAAGTATTTGTAATTTAAGCCATGGATACCAATGATCCTCTGAAGAAGCATGATAACCGTGTACGATCAAGACTCTTTTCATAGACCTTTTCTTATCAGAAATTTAAATTTTATCTAAGTAATTACATCAGAATATCTAAAGAATAAGGAGAAGTATGTTGTTTTTAGTTAACAAAAAAGCGCCCTAAGGCGCTTTTTATAGAGGAAATAGAGACTTACTTCTTATCATTATTTCCAAATAGTGGTCCCATACCACCACCGCCACCAAATTGCTTTTGCATTCCACTCAAAGAACGCATCATTTTTGCCATACCCGATGGATTGGCGAATTTTTTCATCATTTTCGCCATTTGTGCATGTTGTTTAATCAGTTTATTCACTTCAACAACATCCATACCACACCCAGCAGCGATACGCTTTTTACGGCTTGGATTCATCAAATCAGGGTTGCGGCGTTCTTTAATGGTCATCGATTGAATAATCGCTTCCATTTTTTTCACTTGTTTTTCAGGGTTTGCTTGTGCAATCGCGTCTTGTATCCCTGAATTACTCATGCCAGGCAACTTATCTAAGAAGCCCATCATTCCGCCCATTTTGTTCATTTGTTCAAATTGCATCAGCATATCTTCAAAATTGAAGTTTCCGCCTTTCTGCAATTTTTTCGCCATCTTCTCGGCTTTTTCTTTGTCGATTTTACGTTCAACTTCTTCGACAAGAGAAAGCACATCACCCATACCTAAGATACGTTGTGCAACACGCTCTGGGTGGAATGGTTCTAAGGCATCGAGTTTTTCACCCATACCTAAGAATTTGATTGGCTTACCTGTAATTGCACGTACTGAAAGCGCTGCACCACCACGCGCATCACCATCAGTTTTAGTCAGAATGACCCCTGTAAGTGGCAATGCATCATTAAAGGCTTTGGCTGTATTTGCAGCATCTTGACCTGTCATTGCATCGACAACAAACAGTGTTTCTGTTGGTGCAACTGCTGCATGTAATGCTTTGATCTCGTCCATCATGTCATCATCGACATGTAAACGACCTGCGGTATCGACAATCAAAACATCGTTAAAATTAATTTTGGCTTGCCCGATGGCACGCTGTACGATTTTAATTGGATCTTCAGCAGCATCTGACTCAATAAAATCAACACCAACTTCACCAGCAACCGTTTGAAGCTGTTTAATTGCGGCAGGGCGATAAACGTCGGCAGAAACCATGGCGACTTTTTTCTTTTGACGTTCTTTTAAGAAACGTCCAAGTTTTGCAGCAGTGGTGGTTTTACCAGCACCTTGCAAACCTGCTAAAAGAATCACAACTGGTGGTTTAGCAGCTAAATCTAGGCTTTCATTCGCCTCACCCATCATTTTGGTGAGTTCATCATAAACAATTTTAACGAAAGCCTGACCTGGTGAAAGCTGGGTCATCACCTCTTGTCCCAATGCTTCTTCCTTAACTTTCGCAATAAACTCACGAGTTACAGGCAAAGCAACATCGGCTTCAAGAAGTGCCATACGCACTTCACGTAAGGTATCTTTAATATTATCTTCGGTTAGCTGCCCAGAGCCAGTAACATTTCTGAGACTCTGCGTGAGTCGTTCTGTTAAGGTATCAAACATTGCAAAATCCGCTTAAAATAGCTAGTAGCAAAAAAATCTTTCTTAAAATAGAAAATTTATGCTCAAGATGCTATAGGATACTGTAGTTCACATAGAATTTATATCATATAGCATGAATATTCATCATCCTGAAAAAGGTTTGACATGATTAGCCTACCCTTGGTTTATACGATTTTAGCATTAATTGCCTATACCTCTTCGTTTTGGTATTTGTTTATGCACTTAATGTCTAAACGTCCTGCAAACCCTTGGTTTATTGGCATCGTGTCAGGTTTAGGGCTGATATTACATGCAAGTGTACTGCATAACGATATACTTACACCACTAGGGATTAATTATGACGTCTTTAATTTGATGTCGTTTACCTCCGCATTAATGTTACTTTTAAGTATGTTGTACAGCACCTATCGACCTGTACTTTCACTCAATTTGATTGGGATTCCCGTTGCTGCTTTTGGATTGATTTTAGGTTTTGGCTTTAGTAAACCCGATCAATTCATCGAACAGCACTCTTTAGGATTAGACATTCATATCATCTTGTCCTTATCCGCCTATGCAGTTTTACTCATGGCAACCATACAAGCTGTACTGATTTGGTTTCAAAATCGTGAATTAAAAAAGAAACAGAAAAAACGTATTTGGGTGAATTTCCTTCCCGCCTATCAAGCAATGGAATCTTTACTTTTTGATATGTTAATCACAGGCTTTGTTCTACTCACGGTAGCCTTATGTTTTGGTTTCTTTACTATTGATGATTTCTTTGCCCAACACTTAGCGCATAAAACAGTTTTTAGTATTGTGTCTTGGTTTGTATATGGTGCATTGTTAATCGGTCACTATAAGTTTGGTTGGCGTGGTCAAAAAGCCATTCGCTTTACCATGATTGGATTCTTCTTACTGGCAATTGGATTTATTGGTTCTAAATTCGTTTTAGAAATGATTTTGCATCGTTGATAAACAGAGCACTTCGCGAGAGTATGCGGTTTTTGTATTGTTAAATAAATATATTGACACAGAAGCGGAAAAAATCGTTTTATATGAATTAGATGAGTAATATTATTCTTAAGTTAAAAATTAAGCTTTCTATACAAAACTTCAAGCTTAAAACCCTATAGATGAATTTCTCAATCTTTCCAAATTAACAATGCCTCCTCAAATTGACAAGCGCTGCCAGATTATATTTGTATGAGTAGACATCTATTTCAAAAATGCGTATAACGCTGTTTTATCTGATCGGGTAACTCCACTGTGAAACTCATTCTTGCTCCCATGGAAGGCTTAACTGACCCCATCATGCGTGATGTTTTAACGCATGTCGGTAGTTTCGACTGGTGCGTGACTGAGTTTATCCGTGTAACAGACTCTGTCCTACCTGATCATATTTACCATAGCTACTGCCCAGAGCTCAAAAATGAAGGGAAAACTGCTGCTGGAACACCTGTACATGTACAGTTTCTAGGAAATAATCCTGAAATGTTGGCTGCCAATGCCGTACGTGCTGCCGAACTGGGCGCACCTGCCATCGATATGAATTTTGGTTGCCCTGCAAAAACAGTCAACCGTCATCGAGGAGGTTCCGTACTTCTCGATGAGCCTGAGGTTGTACATGAGTTGGTTAAAGCAGTACGTGATGCTGTTCCACAACACATTCCAGTTTCTGCCAAAATGCGTTTGGGTTACATGGATCGAAACTTTACCCTTGAAAATGCGCATGCCATAGAAGATGCTGGCGCTTCATGGCTTACAGTACACGCTCGAACCAAAGCGGACGGTTATACGCCACCTGCTTTTTGGGATCAACTTCAACCTATTCGTGAAGCCATTAAAATCAATGTGATTGCCAACGGTGAAATTTGGACCAATGCCGATGCCAAGCAATGCCAACTTGAATCAGGGTGCGAAGATTTAATGATCGGGCGTGGTGCAGTCACGACACCAGACTTAACACAATGCATCCGTAAAAATACAGATGAGCCGCTGATTACATGGTCAGAATTATTAAATTTACAGATTCGTTTTTTGAACGGCACCTATAAAAAAGAAATGAATATGGTTGGGCGTTATAAACAATGGCTTGGAATGATGTCTAAGCATTACCCCGAAGCCAAGGCATTGTGGGATGAAATTAAGCGTTTGAAAAAAATTGATGAAGTACTCGAAAAATTAAATGCTTAAATTATTAGAGTCTATTTGATCAATTTCTAAAATAGCTTTGATCTCTTCGGGTTGGAATTCTTTTGATAATGCTGAGGTTGGGTTCAATACTAAGGTTGCCCCTTTAGTCATTTCAAAAAACTGACGAGTATTCAAAGCAATATATTCAACATCTACACCAATATCATTTTGAATGGTTTCAAGTTCAATAAAAAATGGAATGGCTTGATCACCTTCTGGTGTTTCCAAAATGCGGAATTCAACGTTCTTGTCTTTGTCCTGCGTCGCTAGACAATAAATTTCTGATGCTAAAAGTTGATCAATGAAATCAGGGATCAATTCGTAGTTTTCTTGAGTTTGAACAAAAAGTTGTTGTAAATTTGACATGTTATATATTATCTATTTTGGTGTTGCTAATATAGCTTATTCTCGATAGATATGGAATTGACCAGAAGAGTCAATTGGATCGCATGATGCTTCAACTATAGTATGTGTCTTAAGCTTGACTTGATTTGTTGAAATTTCATCTTTTTCAAATGCAAAATTAAACAAAGAGTTTATATCATATTTTTCAGTTATTAAAAAATTTGAAAGCTTCAGAATATTATTTAAATCATTTTTTGAAATTTTATTACAATTTGGAAATAAATAATCAATAGATTTTAGCTTACCAGGGTTTTGTGATGGATTTACAATTAACATTGAGGACTCCTCTAACTGGATATATTTTGAATTATCAATATCATTTTCATCGTAATTTTTTAATTTTTCAACTTTTACGATTTCAATTTTAATTAAATAATCCTTTAAGCTAGCAACTGTTACACTTTGCAAATCCAGCTTACTATATAAGGGTAAATTATAATATGGCGTAGATAGCTCTCTTGGTGTACAATCATGATCACAATCAGATTTCTTATAATCATCACAAGATGTAAGTAAAGGGATCAAACAAATCAGCCAAGTAAATAATTTCATAAATCACACTTCTCAGGCACTTCTTTACTCTGATAAATATTAAAATAGGTATTATTTTTTATGCGTTCAGTATTAAATTCCAACCAATAATCTTGAACATTTACTCTAGTCGTCACTAAAAAATTACAATATACATTCACATTGTTTTTGATATTTAAAAGATGCTGATTCATTAGTGATGTATATACTTTTTTCGCTTTCTTTTCATCAACTATGTTTAATGATGAAACAAGACTTATAGGAATAGTAGTATCTATATTGATTTTTTCAAATCTATTTCCATTATACCCTGCACTCAGATTTAATCGAATACTTTTGATTTTATTGAATTTAGGATTCGCTGCATAAATTTCAGAGAAGAGCTCTGGTGTATCACTGACACCATCAAAAAAATAGATTTTCTTTACTGTTCCGCCATATGAAATCACTTCAAAGTGTCGACTGTTTTTGGCTACTTCATTATTCACATATCCGAATTTTTCGATATTTTTTATAACTTTATCTAAAATTATTGGGGTAATACTCCCATTTTTAATTGATTTAATAAGTAGAAAAGCCAAAGTCCTTATCACTGTTTAAATTAAGGTGGTTTACCATCAACTGACATATGTGGTCGTTCATGATTATAAAAGTGTTGCCATATTGTTGTATAGTCTTCAACTTCTTCAAGCTCTCGAAATAAATATTGATTCAAACATTCATATCTCACCGTCCTGTTGAAGCGATCGACATAAGCATTCTGTTGTGGATGACCAGGTTGGGTAAATACATGCTCAATTCCATGTTGAGTACACCATGCTTGCATTAAATCACTAACATACTCGGGTCCATTATCACTACGGATACGCTTTGGCTTACCTCGCCATGCAATTAATTGGTCTAATCCCCTCAG
>NZ_KB849755.1:1746712-1755562 GCF_000368925.1 Acinetobacter bereziniae LMG 1003 = CIP 70.12
TTATTCTCGTTGGTGAGCTTCAGTAGCCAGTCTGCAATCATCTTATTTTGCTCATCTAATTGAGCTTTATAACGATAACAGGTTTGACTAAGTTGAAATATAAAGCAAGCTTTACTCACTGAAATCTTAAATTGTTCAACAGCTCGCTGAGCAAGAGATTTACGTTGTGCAGGCTTTATAACTTCTTTGACAGTGCATCCTGAAGAATATCTGCTTTAAGGCGTTCGTCAGCATACATACGTTTCAGACGAGCATTTTCAGCTTCTAATTCTTTAAGTCGTGTCATCATTGAAATATCCATACCTCCATATTTCGCTTTCCATTTATAAAATGTAGCGGAATTCATACCATGTTCACGGCATAAGTTAGGCACAGGTGTTCCTGATTCAGCTTGTTTTAAAATACTCATGATTAAGCTGTCTGAATATTTAGATGTTTTCATAAAAAATCTCATTGAACAGGATTATTCGATTTTCTACTTTTGAGTTCAATTATTTTGAGGGGGGATTACCTTGGCATTGCATTCAAATTCAGCTGATTGACTGGTGCAAATCTTAAATAATTTATTTCTGTTGATAAGACTGATTTATTTTTATCTTCAAAAATAAAAAAACGCTGATCTACATTCGTTCCATAACTATAGTACGATACAGAAGTACTAATTAAAAATACCACCCCACTCCAAACAAAAATATTATATTTCATAAACTTAACCAAAAAATCACTTGAAACAAAAAAATTAATATTTATCTGCGATATATATTTACTTGTCCAGAATTATTGTTTGGATCACAATTCACCTCCAAGCCAACTCCCTTCTCGTAAAAATTATTAATCATTATTTCACCACCATTCTTGCTAAAATCATAAAAATCTTTATCTGTTTTATCAAAATTAATTAAATTTAGAATATTCCTGACATTATTTTTATCAAAATCAGAAATTTGATTACAGTTCTCAAATCTATATTCAATAGATTTAACACCTGAACCGCCTGAATCTGGATTAACAATTAGAATAGAATTTCTAATTAAAATAGTCAAAGAATTAAAATTATCATCAAAATTTACATTTCTATAATCATTTTCAGTTATGACTTTCTTATAGACCAAACCACCAATAAAATCTTTAAACACAACCTTATCAATTCTTTTTCCTTCAGTAAAAACAATACGATGATATGGTGTGAATAAAGCTCTAGGTGTACAATCTGCACTTAAACAAGGATCATTTATTTTGTGCTCATACTCTCCCATAATTTTTAAGTAAACACTAGGTTTCGCATTAAAATCATAAGATAATAAAAAAGCAAGAATAACAATTAAAAATATTTTACCCATTTTAAATTTTCACAATTAAAAGTTATATTATTCAGTAGCATTTACCCTAGGTGTACCATTGGTTTTGTAAATATAAAAAGTAGTATTATTATGTGTTTGTTCAGTATTGAATTCAAACCAATAATCAGCAATTTTAATTCTATTTGTGACTAAAAAATCTCCATATTTATTTATTCCATTCTCTATATCAGCAATATGTTCATGTAGTAATTTTTCATATACTTTCTTTGAATCTGTCTTATTTAGCCCTAAAACTTTAGCATAAATAATGGGAACTTCTGGATTCAAATTAATTTTTTTATATTTTCCAGTAGATTTGTCAAAATCATGACCCAAATAAATAACGATCTTACGTTGATACTTTAAATTTTCTCCATTTGAATACACTGTAGAAGAAATTTCAGGTAGTTCAAAACCTTGACTATAAAAGAAAATCTTATTTATACCATATGAGTTTGGTTCTATTTCATATCGTTTATGAACTATTGAAGCATCTTTATTTGATTCAATGTATCCTGAAGTTAAGATTGCATTTTCGATTTTAGAAAAACTAACAGGAATCTCTTCCAATTTAAGTTGATTTACAGGTGAGTTTTTACTGAAATCTATTTCTGGAACGACTTGATGTTCTGTAGTACTCTTAAAAATATAATATTTTTTAGAATCTTCAATATTATTCTTACAGCCATAGCATGCCAGAGAAAAAAGTATTACAAATATGGCTTTAATTTTAATAATACAATGATTTTTCATAAATTTTATCTGTCACCTTGGTATAGTAAACAGTATAAGCAAAACTATTGACTTGCCCTTTTCCTACAAACCACTCTGGCTCAGACTCTAAAATGATATGAACACCATTAAAATTTCTTTCAGAAATAACTTTTCCATATTTATCTCCACCTTGACAGCGCCCTTTGGTTAAAAAATTTTCAATGAATTCATTAATATTTTTCTTGTCTAAAGCTGCAATACCTATTAGAAAAGCTTGGTCTGTAATTGATTGATTAATATTTTTATGGATATTATCATCAAATGGCACAAAATTATCACTGGAGTAAAAGTTTGTGTTTGGACCTTGCCCAGTAGTTCGTACTTCTAGCGTAGACATATGATGGTCGTTATCTTCAAAATTTTCATTATGAACGACTCCATTATCAAAACCTTGTACAGCAGATAATCGATCTATAACTTTTAACTTTAGATAATTTGATTTCATCTCTTTATACTTGTTATATATTTTTTTAAAATTATAGTCCAAATACAAATCATTATCCACAACAAATAAATTAATAGCTCTAGACAGATTCTTTTCTATATTTTGATATTTCTCTTCTTTAGCTTTTTTACCATCAACTTTGCATAGGTAACTTAATACTTCTTTAGATGAACAGCATTGTAATAGAGAAAAGCTTAGTATGAGACTTAAAATTATCTTGATCAATATTACACCTCATCATATGCTACATAAATTAAAACAAAATTAACCACCACATAAATAAAACTAATATATTGATGTTTCATACTTTTTATCCGTTTTCCTTGTAAAATAAATAAAAAAGTTCAAACTATTATATTTACTATTTTTAATTTGTTTCCCATCAGCCTCTAAAATAATATGCATATCATTTATATTCCATTCTTCCACTTCAGGCATATTTGAATCACCACATTGTAATTTCCTTATAAAAGCATTAACTTTACTATTTAAATCAACACTACCCACTTTCTCACCACTTACCACATAAATCTGATCCTCAATCATAGACACAATTTTTTCTTCTATATTTTCATTATAAGAAACATAGTTATCGCTACTAAAAAATATATGATTACCCTTTAAATTACTATTAGCTGAAAGGTCGGAAATGTAATCAAAATTCCTCTTCACACTATTATTAACAGTACCATCTGCAAATCCAACTTCAGGAGAAAGACTATGTAAAACTTTCAATATTAAATAATGACTATTTAACTCAAAATACCTTTTTATAATTTCATTTTGATTATAATTTAGATAAATTTTATTATTTTCAACGAATAATGATATATTCCTACCTACTCGAACATCGTAACTATTCCCAGCATCTGAATTTTCACTATTCCTTACCTTACAATCACTATTATTCGATTTAAATAAAAAAGCAAATGCGCTTATTAAAAAAATCGTTAATATCAAAATTAAAAATTTCATAAAAACACTGCCTAAAAACTATAAAATATATTAATTATTTTCTATATATTGAAAAAAACGAAAGCTCTATATCACTATAATTATGGTATTTTCTAGTTTTACAATTAACATCCTTAATTTCACCACTAGCAACTTTAGAAGCAATAAATTTTTTATTAATTGTTGAAATCTCATATACAATTTCATTATCTTTAAAAGACCCTGAATAGATACCATTTTTTAAATTAAACACACCATTCTTCATATTTACCAACAAGTCTCCTAACATCTTATTATACGCGATCTCTGAATCACCATGATTATTCAACACATTTATTACACCTACTATCGTTTTCTTTAAAATTTCTTTTTTAAAAATATCAGGAGCAGATCTAACTTCTAAATTAATATATTTGACATATTCTCCATCTGGAATTATTATAATCCTACCTATTGAATCATAATTATCATCAATAATATAAATATACCCCTGATTTTCATATATATTCATATTATCCAATGTTTTTCCATTTTGAATTTTATCAAAAAAATTCACTACACTTATTCCTAAATTCTTCTTTATAGGATTTTCCATTAAACTTTCCGAAGGTAAATACTTGTTTATATCCAGATTTACATTAGGTTCTTTATTTAGACAGAACTTATTTATCAAATCTATATCTTTACTATTATTCGTTATTACTTTACCATCACAACCAACAGTAAAAGCTAGAACCAACCCTAAATATATCTTGTAATTACCCTTATTAAAAATCATTATTTTAAATCACTTAAAATTTATTTTCTATAAATATGAAATTGACCATTCTGTGACTTAATATCACATGAAATTTCATAAACAATCTTATCTCCATTGTAAATTGTATTAGTTAAAAAACCTTCCTTAATGTTATTAATATCAAATTTAAAAAAACCTTCATTAACTTTAGTATTTTTAAAAATGTTTATAATTTTTTTTATTCTATCTTTATCTATTAATTGAATTGATGAACACATTAAAAATTCATAATCTATCGATTTAACCTTGCCTGTTGATAGATTTGGATTGATTGTTAACATAGCTTCATTTTCAAGATCTATATAATTTGAGTTATCTTTATCTTTAAAACTATATCCCTTCAAAATTTCACTACTCAAGACATCTTTGCTTAATAAGACAGTAGCAAAATTTTCATAATTTAAAAACTCAAGATCCTTTAACTTCTCATATGGAATTTTATAGTAAGGCGAATTAAATTTCTCTGGAGTACAATCTGAATTAAAACATGGATCATTTATATTCTTTTTATTGACACTATGAGCCTCTAATTGAGTATCCCCTTTATTTTCAGAAGAACAAGACACACACAAAATAAAAAAAACTATAAAAAAAAATTCGCTTTCAAAACTCATATTCTCCATTAAATGTAGAAATTTTTTTCTTTAAATTACTAAATTTATTAGAAATCACACTTCTTAGGATTATCTTCACTCTTATAAATATTAAAGTAAGTATTATTTTTTATACGTTCTGTATTTAATTCCAACCAATAATCTTTAAAATTTATTCTTGTTGTCACCAAGTACTTACAATATTCATTTATATTATTTCTTATATTTAAAACATGCTTATTCAAAATTGTTTGATATATATATCTCGACTCATCTTCATCAGCAATATCCAACGACGAAATCAGAGATACAGGAATTTCTGTATCCAAATTTATTTCTTCAAATTTATTTCCATTATATCCCATACTCAAATTCAATCTAACACTTTTGAGTTGATTAAATTTAGAATTTGTTGCATAAATCTCAGAAAAAAAATCTGGCACATCCCCCCCATTATTAAAAAAGTATATTTTCTTCATAGTTAAGCCATAATCAATAACTTCAAAATGTTTTTCATTTATTAATTCATCACTATTTTTATATCCTTTCTTTTCAATATTATTTATTATTTTACCTAAACTGATTGGTATCTCTTTTAATTTAAGTTGATTTACTGGAGCAAACCTTGAGTAGTTTATTTCAGAACTTAACTCTATATCATTCTTATTTTCAAAGACATAAACAGATTTTTCTCTTTTAATGAATTTCTTCTCTGAGTTATTTCCAGAACTACAAGATGAAATAAAAAAAGAGCATATTAAAAAACTTATCTTAAAATAAATATTCATAACGATTCTCCATCATTTTATCAATTCATACTTTTGTCTTGGCGCATGATATCCCACTGCCATTTAAAAAATGTAAATGACTTTTTATCAGTATGAAAAGGGTTGTTATTTCCCAAACTATCTGTCATATAATCCATATAGTTTTCAGTCGAACCACGATAAAAAGTGTGTTTTGCCATACTTCCCTTTTGAAATGTATGAGGTAATGAAAATGAATGACCAAGCTCATGTGGATAAGAATGTGCATGATTCAAATTTGATTTAAAAACAATAACCATATCCCCCCAGACATGACCATCAAGTGTACAAACACCTCCAGCTTCTGTCTGCTTTGTAGTTAAGAAAACGAATGTTTTCTTACTATTTGATATTCCATTTCCATTTTGATCAATTCCACCATTAACCTGTATTGGACCATACTTATTATATAATTCTCGTAAAACTCTTGCGAAATTAGAAGCTTGTGTTTTGCTAGTTGCTCCTTGAATAAAATTTACTAAAGGATCATTCTGATACTTTGTTAAGTCTAACACCGCCTCTCTTTTAATTTCTGCACGAATCAATGCCTGATTAAATGCTATACGTTTTATCAGATATTCATAAGCATCTACACGATCAGGTAGAACTGGTTTTCCACCTCTATATTCAGTAACAACTGGAATCAATATAATATCTGCATGTTTCACAATGCTATTCTTATAGAGCATTAATTTTCCTACTTCAACTTTCACACTTCCTTTCTTTGCAAATACTTTAATTTCCTCATGGTCATTTAACCATCCACCTTGACATTTAATTAAAATACTACGAGCCAGATGATAGTATTGTTTTTTTCCATCTGAATCTTTTACTTTCTTTTTAAGTGCATTTACTAAAAGGATTTGTTTAGGTGATAGTTGAATAAAGTTATTTTGACATTCAAAAATCAATTCTGTTCCATCATTACTTAAAGGTTCTATTTCTTCTATAAATAAATCTAATTTTACTCCATCTTTTGTCATCTTTGATATATGTGGGCTATTAGAATCCTCAATATAAGAAAATAGACTTAACCAAGCAGGAAAGTATTCTTGTCCATAAGGTGAGATTGGATTTTTAACATCAGTTTTATATTCATTTTTTAATTTTTGTACGTCAACACAAAGAGGTTTTTTCGCATTACTTGCTTCTGCAATAAATTTATTCGCATAAATATAGTCATCTCTCAACCAATCAAAGCCATAGTTACCACTATAGTCTTGAGGTCTACGAAAATGTACTAAAAATTTTTTCAAACACGTTGCACACGAAGTACCCGCTGTCGGACTTGCGCCACCCACACCCATCTTACACCTCCAAATACGTTATATTTTTTATAAAGACATTTTGATTAAACTCATTTCCTAGCACATATGCGCTATAAGATTGAAGATCATTTGAATAATGATCTTGAAGCGAATCAAATACACCTTTTTCTCTTAAAAACTCAGCTTTTTCTGGATAAAGAATTGAAAATTTTTCTCGATGATCTATTTGACTAAGATTCTGTTTTAATTGAGCTATTGCTGTTAAAAAAAAGTTGAAATCTTGCCCTAAAACACGTTTCTTATAGTCTTCTAAAAGTTTATCGAAAGCCTCGACATAAGTGACTTGCTCCCCAATATCGTGATGCTGCATTTCATTTTCAATCCAAACAAATTGCGGATCAGTTGGATAATCCATTCCCAAATACACATGGCTTTTCACCATATATTTGAGTGTGTTGATTTGGTTGATTCCTTTTTCAAGATATTGATCAACTAGCGTCTGGATAGGTCCTAATAACTGATCGAATTGACCATTCAGCTTTAATACTGGATTTTCCTTAATAATTTCATAAACTAAGTCGTATAAAAACTCTTTGTTTTGTTCAACATCAAGTTCAAATAGTTTTTTTTGGCTCAATACAAACATCAAGCATGCTCCAATATCATTAATTGATTCGTATGCACATCCTGATAATTTCGAATTGCAATCACCCAACGCTCAATGCCTTGAAAAAATTCATCAACCTGTTCATCTTGCAGTATTTTATTAATTTTCTTGATGATTCTTGGGTCAAACCATCTAAATAATTTTTGGGTTCCATCAGGAAACTCAACCGTTAAATAACTTTTCATTTTCTTAACAAATTGAGTCAGATCTAATGAGCTCAATACAATATTGAGCGCCTGTTCGTCTTTCCAGGTTTGATGAATAAAGTTAAATCTCTCATCATTGAAAAGATCTGAATCATGGATGAGTAAAAGAACAGGTGCGACTTCAAAAGGTGCATTCCCCTCTGTGGTACCTGAAAATAAGGAATAGAATTCTATCCTTGAGTCATTTTGAAACTCATGAATAAATGACAGGGCTTGATCTGAAACTTGTGCTGCATCCAAGATTAAATACATATTCAAGTCATCTTGATAATCTTCGATGCAGCGCTGTATCGGTTTAAATGGAATAATTTCTCTTTTCATTTTATTTATCTACAAATGCCATTCCAAACTTTGCGGCATTTAAAAGGCATGGCTTACAGATATTTTCATAGAAAGTAGGCAATGAATAATCTACTTTTGCTCCACCAATAAAACTGTGCTGTCCAGCCTTAACCTCAAACATACCACCAGTCGTCACAAATACGCCTGAGCCATTAATTTTTAATTGTGAAGTGCCAGATGTAAGAATAATTTCTTTTAGGCTTTTGACTTCAATTACATCTTCAGTCGAAATAATCTGAATACCTTTACGGGCAATCAAATCTGCACCATCTCCTTGGGCTTGAATCTCCACTTTACCATTTCCAGCATAAAGCCTTGCGCCTTCCTGTGCTGCAAACATACTGATCTTGTTTTGTGCATGCACCAAGAAATTCTTTTGCGTACTCAGATTGACGCTATCCCCCGCACTATGACTAATTTGTTTATCCGCAGAGACATGAATGTCTTCATTGCTCGACAAGCCAATTGAATTGGGCGAGGCTAAAACCATCAAGGCTTGTTTAAATGCATCGGCTTTATCTTTTTCACCTTTTTCTATTTGATTCAGGAATTGTTTTAACTCATTCAAGACTTCTAAAGGATCGGTCTGTTGGTTCTTGGCAACTTCACTTAAGGCTTTGGCATTGTTCAGGCTACTTTCTAGCTGACTTTTGGCT
>NZ_KB849755.1:1756952-1791452 GCF_000368925.1 Acinetobacter bereziniae LMG 1003 = CIP 70.12
GTCAGGTATCCATGCAGGGCTAAAGTGCCATACTTGTTCTAAGCCTAGACTGGCGTTGTCGTACTGGTCACTGTGCTGATGTCTGCTTTGTACATTGCCAGCACCTTCTTCGGTTTCAAGAATATCAGCTTGCCAACGGTGAATATGTACTGAAGTCGGTTGGAGTGAACGTATACCTGTAAATGTGGTAATAGTATCTTGCTGTTCTACCGCGGAGCTGCGGTGAAAGCGGATGCTTCTGCGTTCTAGCGCAGTGTATTGGCTGTTGTCATCAATTAAACGTAGTTTTTGAGCTTGGATCGGTGCTGAAATGTTGGCAACATTAAGTTCTGCTTCATCAATCAACCAGCTTAAATTTTCACTTCTCATCAAACGAGTGAGTAGATCGTGGTCGCTTTCGTTCATCTGTATAATCAATGGACGAACATCGTAGTCTTTGGTCAGCCCAGTTTTATCTAAACTCAAACTAGCAGCAAACAGCGGACTTCTTTGCTGCCATTCTTTATGAAGTATTTCAATGACTTGTATCACTGACTTATTCATAAACACTCTGCTATTACGGCGTTTATGCCACAGTGATGTCGCATCCTCAAGTTTGAGCTTATAGACCGTCAGTGCACCATCACTTTGTCCCTGTGCAGCTTCGGTAATGATGCCTGTGGTACGGAACAGTTGTCCTCGGTCGGTGACTTGGTCGATTGCAGCTTGGCAACCGATAAACTGTTTGAGTGGAATATTTGCAGATGTTGCAAGACAGATCAGTTCCACAGACACGCCTTGATTGATGGCATGTTGTCCATCAATACGTTGCAAGAACACTTGGGCAGTCAAATCAGGATTGCTGAACTGAATATGCAAAGCTCTTTTTTGAGCGGTTAATCCTAACTGATCCAATACTTTATAAATACTATTTACTAAGCTATTCATTTTAATAATTTATTCATTTTTAGTTGAGCCTATTATAAATCAAAATCATTTTTTTTCTATTCAAAGAAACAATTTCATACACTAAAGTCCTTAAATTCAAATACATTTTTTTATTATTTGTTGAAAAGTTAAATAAAAATAAAGAAACTAAATCTCATTATTATTTTGATATTTTAAGCTTTAATTTAAATGTTGATGTTATAAACATTGAGAAATGAGTTAAAAAAATGATAGGAATTTATATGATTTGAAGGATGGAAAGTTGAGCTACCATAGGCTAAATCTTAACGCTAATCACTCTTAATTCTTCTCTAACTAGAAAGTCATATTTATTTTATGCCTTTCTTCTTCAAGCTACACTATCAATAGAATTTTTGAGATAAAATAATTGCTATAGTTCATTCTATTAGGCATTTTCCTATGAACGATATAAAAACTCCCAAAAAACCGTTATGGAAATCGAAAGCTGTTATTTTTGCTACGATTTTTAGTTGTCTTTTCCTATTGTTTTTCTATATGGCTGTAAGTAATGAACCTGATTACATGCCGAGTCAACAAAACAAAGTAAGCTCTCATACAACAGCACACACAGAATCTGAACACTCAAACCATGATAAGCAAATGTCTGATCAACAAATGAAAAATATGCCTCATAATGATAGCCATACAGAATCTTCTCGTTAAGTAACCAATGATGACTAA
Organism: Acinetobacter bereziniae LMG 1003 = CIP 70.12; assembly: GCF_000368925.1. Taxonomy (GTDB): domain Bacteria; phylum Pseudomonadota; class Gammaproteobacteria; order Pseudomonadales; family Moraxellaceae; genus Acinetobacter; species Acinetobacter bereziniae. The sequence goes on from NZ_KB849755.1 coordinate 1,758,582, forward strand.
TTTACGTAATGCCCTTGTTGTAGAAGGGGGCGGTATGCGTGGCGCGTTTACCTGTGGCGTACTCGATGCTTTTCTTCAACAAAACTTCAATCCATTTGATCTATTTGTGGGTGTTTCATCAGGTTCAACCAATCTTGCTAATTATCTTGCCAAGCAACACGGTCGCAATATTGAACTATACCTCGACCATTCACTGCGTCCTGAATTTATCCGCTATGGTCGTTTCTTTAAAGGCGGTGATTTATTAGATATGCAGTGGATGTGGGATACTGTTGAAAAGGAAAACCCTTTAGATCAAAACACGCTGTTTGCACAAAATCCTGATTTTTACATGGTCTTGACTCATGCTCGATCTGGTCATGCCGAATATTTACGTGCAGGGAAAGACAATATTATTGAGGGGTTACGTGCCTCAAGCTCTATTCCCTATCTTACAAGGAAAGCTGTTGAGATTTTTGGTGAACCTTATTTTGATGGTGGTGTCGCAGATGCTCTTCCAGTGCAATGGGCAGCTCAGCAAAGTAATATTAAAAACTTATTGGTTATACGTACTCGAACCCAAAGTTATTTCAAAGCCAGTAGCAAAGCAGACCAATTTTTTGCCAAATATTTAATGAATCAATATGCTGGATTTTCAGATAGTCTTAAGCAACGTTGCCAACGTTACAACGCAACTGTCGACTTTATGCTTCAAAATAATCAGCAAGTTATTTTAGAAGTTTGTCCACCTGACGATAAAATGTTAGCTGGTCGTTTATGCAAGGATAAACGAAAATTGCAATATACCTATGAGGTTGGCTTGGATTGTGGTCGCAAAGCCATCGAAGATTGGGAAAGATTTTCCAAACAAGCATAAAGTCTTTTTAGTTTAGTTTGTCTTCAACAAGTATGTTGTGTCATACCCTTCACGAGGAAATGCATCTTTGGTGATACTTTCTATCTCAATGATTTGACCTTTTCTTAAAGTCACTGGAAGTGGATGTTCAATTTTTATTTTCATGGTTTGATTGACGAATGTTTGACATCCACTATCAGCTCTTCCATGCTTTTCTGCTTTAAGCACTTTTATGTTGATGAATAATTGACTTTTAACAAGCTTATCTTGGTGCTGATTGTTAACGTTAGCTATTGTTGGGGTTTTAACATCTAAGACCTTAGCACTCAATAAGCAGTGGTTGACATAAGATGCCCAAGTAAAATTAGGAACAGTCACAGTCAACATCAACCCAAAAATATGAATCAAACACTTCATCTAATGGTCCTTTTTCCAAAACTTCCATGACTTTTCAGGGCAAGTATAAAGTTTGTCAGAAACTGAGATTTGAGCATTGGTTTTGAGATCAAATACTTGAAATTGGCATTGGTTATTTTGATATTGACCTAAAATTTCGTAATCATGCCCAGCCTGAGGTCTAAAAGAAGCAACAGCATCCACACATTGATCAATCACTTGTGCTTTCGTCCGAGATGAATCAGTCGCTCCAAATACAAAACCATATAAATTCACTGGTTGATCTGCATTTAAAATAAACTCTTTATAGGAAATCAGTTGGTAGGTTCGCATCGCATTGCTTTCAGCTTCTTTCTGGATTGCACTACGTGGCATCCCTTCTTCGATATTAAAGGTGATTCTCGCGTACGCTTTTAGCGCAGATAATGCACCATTTCCACTTAAGTAATCCCGTATCCCAGCTTTTCTTCCTACACAATCAAATGAATGTTGAATTAAAGTTTTTGTCGCACCCTTTCGATAGACTCGAATCCGCGACTGTGTCGCTGGGTCATAAATTTTTGGCTTTGTTTCCACCTGCACCTCATAAGGTAATGGTGCTGATTGCTGTGTTTCGGCATGTGTAAATACACTGAATTGAAATACGACTCCAAATAAAAATAAAACCTGAAGTCGTACTATGCCATGCTTATATAATCTGTTCATTTTATTTTTAAAATACTAAGTATGTCTTGAAAATACTTTACACGATGATCTGCTTGTGTCGATATTACTTTTTGTTCTGGATCAAATAAAATGGTCTGCATACCGACAGATTTTGCTCCCACAATATCAACAACTTCATTATCACCCACGAAAATACATTGCTCAGGCAAAAGTTCAAGTTGGTGACACGCCAACAGGAAAATTTTGGGATCAGGCTTTCTTAACCCAACGGCTTCTGAAACGATAATGCTAGAGAAAAGCTTCTCTAATCCTAATGCCTGAAAATTACGCTCTTGAAATGGGCTCCGACCATTAGAAATGAGCCCAAGCGAAAAATTAGTCTTAACCAATCGATCAAGTACCGAATCAACACTTTGAAAAGCTACACAAAACTTGTTGAAATCTTGAATATAACTCGCGAGCAAATCTTCTGTTGTATATTTGGAAATCTGAAACTCTTGAATGAGTTGTGCATAAACTTTGTCTTTCCACACAGCACCATTCGCATCGAGAGCAATAAAACGTTGAATAAAGTTTTGCTGTTGTGACAGTGGAACAAGGGTTAATGTATTGAGTTGCCAATTTAAAAATTGCACAAGTGAGGAAGTTCGATCTAAAAGTGTTTGATCTAAATCAAATAATACAGCTTGTATCATTTTATCGTCTACTCAATAATCAAAATATTCCATTCAAAAAATATCTAAGGTTTATGCCTGATTCAATCAGTTTATCCATTAAATCCTTGTAATGTCTCTAAGGTGATACCTGCTCCACCACAGACTATAACCAAAACCTGATCAGATAATTTAAACTGAATTTTTTGATCATAAAGTACAGATAGTGTTGCGCCACATGCGGGTTCAACCAAAAGACGATGATCATCAACAAACTTTAGACATGCATTGACAGCCTCTTGATCTGAAACAATTCGACTGTGTACATCAAATTGTTGACTCAGTTCAAATGCATTTTGACAGACTTTTTTTGCAGCCAAAGTGGTCGCTATACCGCTTACACAATCCAACTCAATATGCTGCTTAGCCATCATTGATGCATTTAAAGATGCTGTGTCCTGTGTTTCAACAGCATAAACTGGAACATGCCCTAGCCCATGTTTATTTAAACCAGCAACCACACCGGAAAGTAGGCTTCCACCACCAACTGATAAAACGACGGCATCAGGTATAACCCCCTCAGCAATCACTTCATCAATCATTGGGATTATACCTTCCCATAACAGTGGGTCATCAAAAGGGTGAATAAAAACATCGTTTTGTGTTAATAAAGACTGTGCTAATGCATTCGCTTCACCCCATGAAGCACCATGTACAATCACTTCAGCGCCTTGTTGAGCAATCAATTCTCGAGCGCGTTGTGCTGTAGTCTCAGGAACAACGACTGTTACAGGAACACCGAGTTGTCGTCCTGTATAAGCAACCGCTAAACCAGCATTTCCCCCTGAAGAGCTGACAAATCGCTGAGCGCCTTGCTCAAAATATTTTTGACAAGCATAACTAATACTTCGCTGTTTAAAAGAAGCAGCAGGTTGTAAAGCCTCCATTTTTAGCCATACCTGACATTGATTGATTTGACTTAAAACGAGTGACTGTATTAACGGGGTTTTTATACTGAGCATTGATGATGATATTCTCTTGCTTGATTTCAACTATTTTTTAAATTTTGGTACATATCGATATGTGGGATTCCACAATCCAAATATGCTTCACCTTGTAATTGAAAACCCAAGTTCTCATAAAATTTTGTTGCATAGGCTTGCGCAGATAGTTTAAGTACGGTTCTACCTTCCTGTTTTGCAACATCAATAATATATTGCATAAGCAGCTTACCGATCCCTTCACCACGGTATGTTTTTAATACCGCAACGCGCCCAATACTGTCATTTTGTAATAACCGCGCAGTTGCAATGGGTTGATTCTGTTCATACATGACAAAATGCAATGAAACAGCATCTTGGTCATCCCATTCTTCCACTTCACTGATATTTTGTTCTTCAATAAAAACCTTTCTACGAATCAATTGTGCATCGTATTGAAGTTGGCTCCAAGGTCCTGATTGAATTTCAAATCGACTCATTTGTTAAATCCTAATATCCAATAAATTGATCATTGATTGTTTCAAATTATGCTACTGTATGCTGACAATGCATTCATTATCACTTACTTAACCAAACCTGTAGAATAATTATGTTTCTAAATCAAAAATTTAAAGTATTTCTTTATAGCGCAATTTTACTCTCCACTCAAAGTATTTACGCTAAAGCATCCGATCTAGATCGTGTCAAGATTATCACCCAAAGTATGATCGGATTATTTTCTCAAGATGATCACCAAGATCAACTCAATATAAAAATGGCTGCGGCAATGGCAGGTATTTCAGAAGCTGAAGCAAAAAAGAACAGTGATGAAAGTGATGAAAAGCAAATAACGGCATCTCAACAAATGAAGGAGATTCTTAAAGAACAGTTCAATACTGATGACTTTAAAATTGTTGCGCCTGCATTTGAACGTCACTTAAAAGCGCAAGGCTCTGCATATAAAAGCTGTCAACAAAGCGGCAAGATCATTGAAAATAATGACAATTTTCAAGTTCCATTAAGCTGTAAAGTTCCGGTCATTAATTTTGATAATATTCAAATGCCTGTACGAGACAGTAAAGACAGTGAAGCAAAATCCGTTGCGAAAGGTACAGACTTTTTAACTGATCTCATCAATAAAGCACCACGTGAAGTATTCGCAACCAGTATCTTGATTCATAAGATAGACGGACAATTGATTCCAGAAATGGATAATCCACAATATTTCCCTGATACTGTTGCTCAAAAAACAGCAGGTGAAACAGAAGCTGAACTCAATAAAACCAACCAAGAATAGCATGTAAACTTTGACCTGATCTTGGTATTTCCTTGTACCTAAATATCAGGTCACTATGGGTTAAGCGTATAAACTTACGCCTAGCCCATACAAAGTATCGGGTGTTTCAATCTGTACAAGATTAATCCACTTCTCAGCTATGCTATAATCAGCACTTTTCTCCAATATCTTGTTGATCCCATTGATTATTTAACAACAATTCCAAGGATTGTTTGTGAATGCCATACATGGTTTTCAAGGCTTGAATCTGTGCCAGAACGGCAGGGTCTGGTTCAACAAAATCTTTACGTTTCGTTGCCAAAATCATTTTATTTTTACTGGTATGTTCCAAAGCAACAAACTCAAAAACTTTGGTTTCATAGCCATAGGCTTTGAGTAATAAAGCACGAATCGTATCTGTTAACATCTCTGCCTGTTGTCCAGCGTGAATACCAAACTGCAACATCGGTTGTAAAACTTGTGGGCTTTTCAACTGTGGTCGTAATTCTTTATGGCAGCATGGCGCGCACATGATCATTTGTGCATTTAAACGAATCCCCGTATGAATCGCAAAGTCCGTTGCAACATCACAGGCATGTAGGGCAATCATCACATCCAGATGTGAAGGATGATAGGTTCTTACGTCCCCTTGGAAAAAGTCCAATTGCTCAAAACCTGAGGCTTTTGCCACATCTTGGCAGAACTTCACCATTTTATCATTCAGCTCTACCCCCGTCACATCAGCAGTTTGATGATGTTTAGTCAAATAATCATACAAAGCAAAGGTCAAATACCCCTTGCCTGAACCAAAATCTACCACCTTTAATGGCTGTTCTTGAGATTGTGTCTGGTCGCGTAGTTCTTGTGGCAGTATCTGGGTCAATGCCCCTGAGAAAATTTCAATAAATTTATTAATCTGCTTCCATTTACGTGCCATGCTTGGAATCACTTGTGCATTGGCATCGGTAATTCCAAGCGGTTGTAGGAAATAACTCTGTTGATCGACAAAACGCTGTTTACTACGGTCGTGTGCTTGCTGTTCGGTTTTAGGGGATTTGCCCGCTTTGTTTTTGCTTACTGTGAGTAAGGCTTTCTTCTTATTCTTTTTAAGCTGTATCTCTGCTTCATCGGTAAATAAATTGGCTTGTTTACACTGTTCTGCCAACTGTTGAATCGTGCTTAAAGCATCGGATAAAGAATAGTTTTTTGTAATATCATTGGTTTTATAACGATATAAACAACTCAAAACAGACTCTTGTTGTAATTGGATGACTCGAAAGGTCATTTTCTCCAAATCAGTCAATTCACCTTTATACTGACTTAAAATTAAACGATCTAAATTTTGATTATCAATAGCTTGCTGTACGCTATCAAAAAACTGTTGTTCTTGCACAGATAAACTCGCGACATCAGACATGATCAAAACTCGTATTAATTAAGTTACCTATTTTAAAACGTCTTACTTTAAAGGTAAAACTGCATTACTATACAAGTGTATTTTTAAGGTCATAAAATCTAATGTCGAATGATCAAATGATTCATACTTATGCCGCACACGAAGAACGCATCAATGCTTTGAGTCATGCATTTGGTGCCATTTTGGCTGCAATTGCGACTGTATTTATGCTGATTAAGGGACATGATCTACACGGATGGCAATTTTTTGGGTTAGTTGTTTATGGATTGAGTATGATTCTATTATTCTCAAGTTCAGCAATTTACCACTTTGCTGTCGATGAAAAAAAGCGACATTGGTATAAAAAACTTGACCATACGGCGATTTATTATTTAATCGCCGGAACATATACACCATTTTTGGCCATTGCAATTCCAACAGCTAAAGCTCATTACTTACTGATTGCACTTTGGGTGATTGCTGCTATTGGAACACTATTCAAGTTAATATTCATCCATCGTTTTGAAAAGATTTCCTTGGCTGCCTATTTAATTATGGGATGGCTTGCTGTGCTTGTTATGGATGATATGCAACAGTTTTTGCGACCAGAAGCATTAAAATTATTGGTCATTGGCGGTTTAGCATATACAATAGGCGCATTGTTTTATGCCTTAAAAAGCGTAAGATACACACATGCTATTTGGCATATATTTGTTCTGATCGGTGCAGGATCACATTTCCTTGCAATCTATCTTTACGTCATTTAATTCATAGACACTCAAAATTCAGTGACCCTGATGGAGTGGATTTGAGTTGATCTCGTTGTTTTTTTAAGAAATTACGCCTTTTTTAAAAAGATTACGCTTTAAAGACTCGTTTTACTTTTAAAAGTGTAAGGTTCACCATGGCGTCATCAACTATTGCTACTCCAGAAATTCAAACAAATTCAAAAACTCGCGTTCTTTTCGCAAGTCTTGTCGGCACAACAATCGAGTTCTTCGATTTTTATATCTATGCCACTGCCGCAGTCCTGATTTTTCCACACTTGTTCTTTCCAGCAAGTACAGATCCGATGACGGCAACCATTCAATCACTCGCGACATTTGCCATTGCATTTATTGCACGTCCAATTGGTGCTGCTGTGTTTGGTCACTTAGGTGATCGTATTGGTCGTAAAGCAACACTGGTCGCAGCCTTGTTGACTATGGGTATTTCAACAGTGTGTATTGGTCTGCTTCCAACTTATGCTCAAATTGGTATTGCTGCTCCACTGTTACTTGCTCTCTGCCGTTTAGGTCAAGGTTTAGGTCTGGGTGGTGAATGGTCAGGTGCTGTATTACTTGCTACTGAAAATGCGCCTGAAGGCAAACGTGCTTGGTATGGGATGTTCCCACAGCTAGGTGCGCCGATTGGTTTTATTCTTGCAACAGGTTCTTTTCTTGGTCTTGGCGCATTGATGTCTGAAGCAGACTTTATGCAATGGGGCTGGCGTATTCCATTTCTTGCAAGTGCTGCATTGGTGATTGTCGGTTTATATATTCGTTTAAAACTGCATGAAACTCCTGCTTTCCAAAAAGTATTGAACAAGCAGAAAGAAGTAAATGTCCCGTTTAAAGAAGTTGTGACCAAACATTATAAAATGTTATTCCTTGGCACAATTGCGGCGGTTTGTACTTTCGTTGTGTTCTATCTGACCACTGTATTTGCGCTCAACTGGGGAACCAAACAACTGGGTTACTCTCGTGCACAATTCTTAGAAATGCAACTTGTTGCGACCCTTTGTTTTGCTGCCTTTATTCCACTGTCGGCTGTATTTGCTGAGAAATTTGGACGTAGAGCAACCTCAATCGGGGTATGTGTTGCCTCAGCACTGTTTGGTTTAGTGTTTGCAAGTATGCTTGAGTCAGGTAGTACAGTGATTGTGTTCTTGTTCTTATGTGTAGGTTTAGCACTAATGGGCATGACATATGGACCGATTGGGACTGTTTTATCTGAAATCTTTCCGATTTCTGTTCGTTATACAGGGTCAGCATTAACCTTTAACTTGGCGGGTATTCTAGGTGCATCATTTGCTCCTTTAATCGCAACAGAGCTTGCGACCAAGTACGGTTTACAAGCTGTTGGTTACTACTTAACAGCTGCATCTATTCTTTCGCTTTTGGCATTCTTGGCAATTCGTGAAACTAAAAATGATGATGTAAACAATCAAGTTTAATCGCGCGATAAGATCAAAGAAGCCTGCAATTTTGCAGGCTTTTTCATTGATTTTTTGAGCTTAGTCAAATTTAATTTAACCTGAGTTCGATAAAAATCCTTGATGAAAGGTGATACAGTCAAACCGCCTGATTACTCATACAAGTGATTTGGATGATTCATTTATTTTGTACTTTTTGAATCATTGATGGTCTTGCTATCGTGAGGCGACATGGATGTCGCTATGTTGAGCAGGGGTAAAGGATGTACCCCTCGCTCAACGAAAGATTTTTGTCACTTTTCATCTCTGAAAAGTGAGGCATCGCTTACGCAAAAGAATTTAAACTTTAGCACTAAAGCGTGGCAGTGCAAGCTTTAGATCATCAAACAATCTATTGATCGCCTTCATTTTATTGATCAAGAGAAATGAAGCTATATTGATGGTTGCGCTTACGGAGCTTCGCTCCTCATGCCAAAACAAGTATGGCGAACCCTTGCGGAGCTCCGCTCCTCATCCAAAATCGGATGAAAATCCACAAAAAATCCACATAAATTTATTATCTTTCAATAATTTGAATATTTAATCGCATCGAATTCACGTTAATTTAATGTGGCTAAAAATCTGGCTTAGAGACGATTTCCACAAGCTGATTGGTAAACGGCTGTAAAAATGATAAATAACTTGCGTGTAGCGCCATACGATTTAAATCAGTATTGAAGGGTTCAGGATGATACAACTTATCTCGGATAATCGGATGTCCGATATACTGCATATGTACGCGTAATTGATGTGAGCGTCCTGTAATCGGAGTGAGTAATACTCGGCTGATATCCTTTTCAGCATCATAGCTTACTGATTCAAACAAAGTTTGTGCAGGTTTTCCCAATTCAAAATGCACAATCTGACGGGGACGATTCTCCCAATCAGTAATGAGTGGCACATCAACTTGACCATTACTATTGATTTCCCCTTGAACCAAAGCAATATAATTCTTTTTGACTGTTCTTGCTTGAAACATTTTACTGGCTGCCACTTCAGCATCACGATGCTTAGCAAAAAGCAAAATGCCTGAAGTTGCCATATCCAGACGATGCGTGATTTTGGCATTTGGATATAGTGCTAATATTCGAAAGTAAGCACTGTCATGATGTTCAGTTAAACGTCCAGGAACAGATAACAAACCTGCAGGTTTATGAATGGCGACAAAATCATCATCTTCAAAAATAATTTCGAGTGGGTCTAAAGGTGGCTGATAAACAAAGCCATCATCAATGGGCATGTGGATTGTGTGTTGATAAGAATTGCCGAAAAATAGCAATAGACTGAAAAGCTGTCAAGAGAACAACAAAGAGATTACTTTGCAAAAATAAAACTCCAATATCCAACGATATTGAAGTTTTATATCAAACCAACATCATTCAACCTAAAACAGCTCAAGCCTGAATATTTAAAACCAGCTGTCGTTTTTTCACCTGTTGCCCAACCTGCCCCACGACCTCTTCAACCACACCATCCACATCAGATTTAATCTGCTGTTGTATTTTCATTGCTTCTAAAATCAATAAAGTCTGCCCTTTAGAAACAGTATCTCCAGGATTGACAAGAATATTGATGATTGCACCATCCATTGGAGCACGGATTTTACCATCCCCAACAATATCTGTACTTTCTGGTGGTGCATAAGTAACATTTTCAACCGCAATATTGCCATTTACGGCATCTAAATATAATCGATTTCCATCTAAGACATAGTCGACTAAACGACGTACCGAATGTGTTTCATAAATCAGTTGTTGTGCATTTTGCTCAATCAAGTGGATGTCAAAGGTCTGTCCACAAATTTCAACACCCACTAAGTTTTGATCACGTTTTACCAGTACCTGTATGTGCTGATCGTCATGTTTCAATTTCAACGGTAAAGATAAAGCAATACCTGTATTCCAACTGCTTTGACTGGCAGCATTGGTGAATAGTGCTGCTGCGACAGCCAAATGCTCTAAAGCTAATGTTTGTGGATGTAGACTTGGATCCGTTTGAAAATGCTCTTGAATAAACGCCGTGTTGGTATCACCTTTGACAATGATCGGATGTCTAAGCAAATTTACCAAAAACTGTTTATTGCTGTTTACTCCCAAAAGAACACAGTCATCTACAGCACGCGCCAATAGCCGAATAGCATCTTGTCTGGTTTTACCATAGGCAATGACTTTCGCCACCATTGGATCATAAAAAGGACTAATTTCATCCTGCTCAAGCAAACCATGATCAATGCGTACATGAGGCAGCTCCGCAGCTTGCCAACGGTATATTCGCCCCGTTTGAGGTAAAAAATCCTGACGAGGATCTTCTGCATATAAACGAACTTCGATTGCATGTCCTGTTAAGCTCAACTCAGATTGCTGAAGTGGTAGGATTTCTCCATTGGCAACACGGAGTTGCCATTCCACGAGATCTAGTCCAGTAATCAACTCAGTTACAGGATGCTCAACTTGCAAACGTGTATTCATTTCCAAGAAGTAAAATTCACCCGATTGATCCAATAAAAATTCGACTGTTCCCGCCCCGACATAATTACAAGATTTTGCTGCGGCTACAGCAGCCTCCCCCATTTGTTGGCGTAAGTTTTCAGTCATGACTGGACAAGGTGCTTCCTCAACCACCTTTTGATGACGGCGTTGAATCGAACAATCGCGTTCAAACAGATAGACATAATTGCCATGTGTATCGCCAAAAACCTGAATTTCAACATGACGGGGGGCGATCACCGCTTTTTCAAGAATGAGCTCACCTGAACCAAATGCATTTTCAGCTTCAGAACGTGCTGTTTTTAAGGCTTCGACAATATCGGCTGATTGTTGAACCAGACGCATGCCTCGTCCACCGCCCCCTGCGGATGCTTTGACCATCAATGGATAGCCAATTTGATTGGCTTGCTGTTCTAAGTATTCAATATCTTGCTGATCACCTTCATAGCCAGGCACACAAGGCACACCTGCCTGAATCATGGCAATCTTTGAAAGTCGTTTACTTCCCATCAATTCAATCGCGGAAGCAGGCGGTCCGATAAAAGTAATCTTATTTTCAGCACACGCTGCGGCAAAGTCAGTATTTTCAGAAAGAAAACCATAACCGGGATGTACGGCATCTGCTCCTGTTTTTTGACATGCTTCGATAATATTCTCTATAGAAAGATAGGATGCTGAAACCTTTGACGCACCGATATAGACAGCTTCATCTGCAAGCTGTACATGCCGTGCATGACGATCTGCATCTGAATACACAGCGACTGTTTGATAGCCCATTGCTTTTGCTGTTTTCATTACGCGAACAGCAATTTCACCACGATTCGCCACCAATATTTTTGAAAATGCCATTCTCGTTTTTCCTATTTTTTATATTCTATTGTGTTGTTTATCTGGATGTTAGGGTCTGTTGACAATTCGTCTATGTTTGCGACTACGTGTGTTTTTTAGGCGATTCTAGGCACGAAATACGAAATTTAGTCATTCTAAATAAGTAGTTCGTAACAACGAATCGGCAAAAAACACACTAGTCCCGAAGGGTTGTGGCTAAAATTATCTCAGACTATGTTATGAAACTTGAAAATAGACTCGTTATTCTCTTCGTTTCATGCCTTGCCTGCTCAATTTTAATCTACAACGCAAGCCATTTATGAAATGTCAACAGCCCCTAATGATAAATCACTCATTTAAAATCAATCCTAATGTCTTGGCTATCTATCAAACCAATTCGGTTCTCGTTTTTGTATAAATGCCATAGTCCCTTCCATGCCTTCCTCTCCACCGACAGCCTGCGCAAATTGCTGTGCTGCATCATCCAAAAGTGCTGTTAAAGGCTCATTTAAGGTTCGATGCAATAATGCTTTGGTCATACGAGAGGCTTGTGGTGCAGTCCGTTTAATTTGCTGAATGGTTTCAACCAATAACACTTCCAATGCTTTTTCATTCTCAACGACTTCATGTACTACACCAACTTTCAATGCGGTGTGACCTTCAAAACGTGATCCCAACAGCGCCAAACGACGCGCTTGTGTTAAACCAATACGCTTGACTACAAAAGGTGCAATCTGCGCTGGAATCACACCTAAACCAGTTTCAGGTAAACCAAATTTGGCATCCGCAAGGCTGATTGCAATATCTGAAACACAGGCTAAGCCAAAACCGCCACCCAGCACTGCACCTTCTAATACCGCAACTACGGTTTGTGGAGCTTGATCAACTTGTTGAATCATATGTCCAAATTGACGATTAAAATCGACATAGGGTTGATGAGAGCCTAGATTCATTGCCTCGCCACGCAGTTGTGCCATATCTTTAATGTCACCACCTGCACAAAAATGCCCACCTTTACCACGTAAAATGACCGCACGAATTGATAAATCTTGTTCGATGACTTGGAATACCTGCTGAATCGCTTTGACCATATTCAAACTCATCGCATTACGACTGTCAGGTCGATTAAGCCATAAAGTTAAAATACTGCCCTCTTGCTCAAGTTCTATACTTGAATCAAATACATGCGCTACTAGAGATGCTGAAAGTGTCATATCGATACTCTCCCTATTTATTTACGCTTAGACGGTAAAATATCCATCAGTTTACAAATAATACCAAGCATGATTTCATCAGCGCCTCCACCAATTGAGCCTAAACGCCCATCTCGATACAGTTGAGAAGCAGGGTTATCCCACATGAAGCCATTGCCACCCCAAAATTGTAAACAACTGTCAGCCACTTCACGGGTTAAACGCCCTGCCTTGAGTTTTGCCATAGACGCTATTTCAGTTGCATTGCCACCATCAATATGAATTTCACATGCACGATAGGTTAAAGCACGTAAAGCCTCGACTTCTGTCATTAACTCTGCAAAACGAAAGTGTACATATTGGTTGTTGATCAAAGGTTGTCCAAATGTGCTACGTTCTTTGGTGTATTGAATGGTTTGCTGAATGACATTCTCTAAACCACCAATGGCATTGGCAGCCGCCCACATACGCTCTTCTTGAAATTGCATCATCTGCATCATAAAGCCCATGCCTTCAGCACCCACCAAGTAACGCTGTGGTACACGAACATTGTCAAAATAGACTTCTGCGGTGGTGGTTGAGCGCATGCCTAGCTTATTTAAAGGTTCTGAGAATGAGATGCCTGCGGATTTTGCAGGAACAATAATCATTGATTTGTTAACATGCGGTTTGTCATCAGACGTATTGGCAAGTAAGCAAAAGAAATCTGCTTGTAATGAGTTCGTAATCCACATTTTACTGCCATTGATTACATAATCATCACCGTCTTTTCTAGCAGTGGTTTTAATTGCCGCAACATCTGAACCCGCATGAACTTCTGATACTGCTATAGAGGCAACATAATCACCTGCGATTGCAGGAGTTAAAAATTCATCTCGTAATTCTTTGCTTCCAAAACGTGCCAAAGCAGGGGTTGCCATATCTGTTTGCACACCTATCGCCAATGGTACGCCACCACAAGCTGCACGCCCAAGTTCTTCAGCCACCACAAGGTTATATGAATAATCTAAGCCCAACCCTCCATTTTCTTCAGGTTTACAAATTCCCAATAACCCCAAGTCAGACAGCTTTTTAAAAACATCTTGAATTGGAAAACGCCCTTCGGTCTCCCATGTCGGAATATATGGATTGAGTTCGGTCTCAACAAACTGGCGTGTGGTACGGCGTAGCGCTTCATGTTCTGGTGTAAATTTCATTGTTTTTCCTTAATCTAATTTCCCCAACCTTTCTTTGATCAGGTGGGACATTGTTCCTTTTTAAAGGTGAGGTATGTTGAGTTCCACAATGGGGAATTTTTAAAGCCTTGACACTCCAAATCGTATTGGATTCAATTTTCGATGTTCAGCTTCGTAAATAGTTTCAAGCAAAAAAATCAATACTTTGCGTGTGTCTCTTGGATCGATAATTCCATCATCATGAAGCATTGCCGTATTGAATAAGGCGGTAGACTGTTGTTCTAATTTTGCGGCTGTACTTTGTTCCAAAAAGTCCAACATCTGTTCATTCGGCTCCATGCCTGAAGCTTTCTGTTTGCCTTCAGCCACAATCCGTAGCACCTTACCTGCTTGAGCAGACCCCATTACTGCCACATGTGAGTTTGGCCATGCAAAGATAAATTGTGGTGACAGTGGACGACCACACATGGCGTAATTTCCTGCGCCATATGACCCCGCAACAACAATTGAGATTTTTGGGACCGTCGTATTTGCTACTGCTTGGATCAACTTCGAACCATGTTTGATGATGCCGTTTTGTTCTGCATCTGTTCCAACCATAAAACCTGTGGTGTTATGTAAAAACAGTAAAGGACGCTTGGTTTGCTCGCAGAGATGAATGAATTGAGCGGCTTTGGTTGCACCTTGTGGAGTAATCGGTCCATTATTGGTAATAATACCAATGTGTAATCCACCAATTTTTGCCCAACCGCACACGGTCAATGCATCATATTCTTGCTTCACTTCGAAGAAATCAGAATCATCGACAATCCGTGCAATCACTTCCTTCATATCAAAAGGTTGTTTGGGATTTGCAGGAATAATGCCGAGTAATTCCTCAGCAGGGTAACGTGGCTCTTGATAATTTAAATTGAGTTTTTGCGTTTGCTCTTTCCAATTGAGATGTTCAAATACATCACGTGCAATACGAATTCCATCTGCATCATTTTCAGCCAAGAATTCAGCCGTTCCAGCAACCTGTGCATGCATTTCCGCACCACCAAGTTCTTCAGCAGTGGCAACCTCACCTGTAGCGGCCAAAAGCAAAGGAGGACCTGCAAGCAACATCTCGGTTTGTTTGCGCACAGCAATCACATAATCAGATAAGCCCGGTTGATATGCCCCACCCGCTGTTGCATTACCATGTACTACAGAAACTTGGGGTAGACCTGCCGCAGAAAGTCTGGCTTGATTGGCAAAGGTCATTCCACCATAGGTAAATACTTCAGCCGCGTAGTTGAGATTTGCACCGCCACTTTCGGTCAGGGTCAGCATCGGTAATTTTTGTTCGAAAGCAATCGCTTGTAGGCGTAAGGTTTTTTGAACTCCCATCGGAGACATCGTCCCACCTTTGATCGCACTATTACTTGCAGAAATCAGACAGCGAACACCACTGACAAATCCAATCCCTGAAATAATGCCCCCTCCTGCATCAGATCCATCTTTATCATCATGCATGCCGTAGCCGACTAAACCACACAACTCAACAAAAGGGGAATCCGCATCTAAGGCTAGACGAACACGCTCATGTGGTAAAATTTTGCCTTTTTTATCAAATTTAGCTTTGGCAGCATAAGACTTTTCAATGTTCTTATTTTGAACTGCACGCACTTCAGCAATTTGATTCAATAATGCTTGTTTATTCTGTTCAAATTGCTCACTGCCGACTGCAATTTCGGATTGGAGAACAGTCATGTATTTTCTCCTATTGTTGAGTTATTTGATGAATTGCCTAATTGTTCTTTGAGTACATCTGGAATAAAAGCACGATGGAAGCCATTGAATGATTCGCTATTCACAGCATCCGCCAATGGATACATACGCGTCCCTAAAGAAGCTGCTCCATCGATACGGAGTGTAACTCCAGAAATAAAACCTGCCGCTTCTGAGAGCAAATAACAGATTGCTGAAGAAATTTCGGACTCTGTTCCCATACGTTTGAGTGGCACATTACCTGCCAAGCTTGGAATGATAAATTTGGCAAAATCACCTGAATAATTATCCATTCCCGATGAGATAATCCATCCTGGTGCGACACAGTTCACCCGAACACCTGAACGTCCCCATTCTACAGCCGCTGTTTTGGTCAAATTATCCACACCAGAACGGGCTGCACCTGAGTGTCCCATTCCTGGCATGCCTCCCCACATATCGGCTGCCATATTGACAATACTGCCACCATGTTTTGCCATCCACTGGTTATATGCTTCTTTCATTAAGTAGAAAGTGGCATGCAAGTTATTGCGTACCACGGCATCAAATCCATTGGCTGAAATACCTTCTAAGTTTGAAGGGAATTGCCCACCTGCGTTATTCACCAGACCATCAAGTTTGCCAAATTTTTCAATCACTTCAGCAATCATGTCTTTGACTTGTTGTTCTTCACGGTTATCGCAAACGATCTGATGTACTTTCCCACCATCTTCAATAATTTCTTGACTTACTTTATTGAGCTTTTCAATTTTCCGCCCAGTAATAACAACTTGAGCACCTAAAGATGCCAACTCATGCGCAGTACAGCGACCAATACCAGAGCCACCACCTGTCACAATAATGACTTTATCTTGAAAAGCATCCGATCTAAATATTGAGTGATAATGCATTGTTTTATTTCCAATTTGTTTTCTTTTAGATTGCTTATTTCCTTAGCCTCCGCTTGATCAAGGCAAAGAATTCCACCTTGCCAGAAACTTATACGGGCTTTAAATGTTTAGGAATTTTGACAGGCATATCCAACAGTTGTTGTGCAAAAGCTTTGCCTTGCGGATCAATACGTAAACTGGCAATTCCACCGCCACCCAGTGCATTTTCCAGCATAAAATTCAGCGCATTCAATCCAGGAATTTCATAACGAATCACTTGAGATTTTTCTGGGTCTAACACATGCTGCATATATGCTTTGACATTTTCTTCAGTCAAGTTGGCACGAATCCAAGGCAAATATTCAGCTTGACGTGCAATCACCCCAATATTGCTATGGTTACCCTTGTCTCCACTACGCGCATGAGCGATTTCAACCAAAGGAACCGTTATTTCCTGACCTGAGAATTGGGCAATGTCTCCAACAGGCAATACATCATAGGTCTGTTCATTTGAACCTGATGGAATTTCAACTTTATGGCGCTGTCCAGCAATATCTATTTCTATATTGAGTGTTGATTTGTCCACTAAGAATGAAAAGAGTTTGATCACGGGTGAGGCTTTAGGGCGACCGCCAACGATGCCTGCCAGTGCAGGTGCCATTCCTGTAGATGCTTGTGCAATTTCCGAAGCAAAAAACAGACATGCTTCTTTAAACATATGTTTTACTGCAATTTTGACCACGACTTCACGGCTTTGAATAGGTTTTGCATTGCCCCCATAAGTACTTTCAGTGCCCAATATCTCAACAGACTTTTCAGAAAATGGCGGCACTGAACGTAAAGCTAAAACACGTTCGCATTTATTAAGGATCGCATCTGCAATCACCTGAGCTTTTTCTGG
Source organism: Acinetobacter bereziniae LMG 1003 = CIP 70.12 (assembly GCF_000368925.1). GTDB lineage: Bacteria > Pseudomonadota > Gammaproteobacteria > Pseudomonadales > Moraxellaceae > Acinetobacter > Acinetobacter bereziniae. The sequence goes on from NZ_KB849755.1 coordinate 1,776,221, forward strand.
TGCTTCACGCCCTGCGATCAAAAAGCTTACCAACACCCGATATCCATCTGGGTAAGTTGCACTGACCTTATATTGCTGAGTGGGCGCTCGACCTTTTGCACCAATAACCAAAACCCGATCCTGTTCGAGTTGTTGTAATTTTACTTGGCTAAAATCCGCAGTGACATCGGGTAGCAAATAGGCTTGAGGATTACCGATTTCATAAACAATTTGTTCAGCAACTGTCGCAGTCGAAACCAGCCCCCCTGTACCTTTGGGTTTAGTTACAATGAATGAGGCATCGGATTTAACTTCAACAATCGGAAATCCCATATTGTCAAAACCTTGGACCAAACGCCAATCGGTGAAATTCCCCCCTGTGCATTGCGCACCACACTCAATGATATGACCTGCCAAAGCACCTTGGGCAAGTTTGTCATAATCATCCAAAGACCATTGATATTCATGCAATAAGGGTGCAAGTACAACAGCAGAGTCCACCACTCGTCCTGTAATCACAATATCTACGCCTTGATCAAGGGCATCGCGAATTGGAATTGCACCGAGATAGGCATTACAACTGGCAAGCTGATCGGGTAAGTTTTCTCCACTAAACATTTCTTGAATATTTTGTGCTTTTAAAGTGGTCTGTTGAGCGAGTAAGTCATCTCCCAATACCACAGCAATTTTTAAATTTAAGCCTTGAGCATCAATCACTTTTTGCAAAGCATCACGACAAGCCAAAGGATTCACCCCACCAGCATTGCTAATCACTTTAATATTTTTATCGCTAATTTTTTTAAGTAATGGTGTCATCACGCGACTAACAAAGTCTAAAGCATAGCCATGCTCAGGATTGACCATCATCGCTTTTGCCATGATTGACATCGTGATTTCAGAAAGGTAATCAAACACAAGGTAATCAATGTCAGACATATGTACCAGTTGAAATGCGGCAGTATTGGTATCGCCCCAGAAACCTGAGGCACATCCAATTTTCACAATACGCTGATCGTCCATTTTCACACCTATCTTGTTTTGATTGTTCTGAATAAAATTTATGCATCAATTTACCAAGCAAGCGCTTGGTTTGTAAAGTACAAAATGTTATCCTAAATTGGCAAATGTGTTAAAACGCATTTCAAACAATAAAAAAATGGCTTAACTTTATGGAAAAAAATGATCCGATGATCGCTAATTCAATCAATGATATTCAACCCATTGCCTGTTTTGATGACAGCCCTAGAGGTCGTTTATTGCTGGGTGCTGCCTACCTTTTTCACAAACAAGGTTATGCCAAAACAACTGTGCGTGAGTTAGCCAATTTTATTGGAATTCAATCAGGTAGCTTGTTTCATCATTTTAAAAGTAAGGATGATATTCTTGCCCATGTGATGCAACAGACCATTATTTATAATCATGCTCGTCTGTTGGATGCGATTAAAATATCAGATGATCCTGAGCAACAATTGAAACATTTAATTAAAGCTGAACTGATCTCTATTAGCGGTGATACAGGTTCAGCGATGGCTGTTCTGGTTTATGAATGGTTTGCTTTATCCAAACCAAGACAGGATGAGTTGCTTAAACTTCGCAATGCTTATGAAGACATTTGGCTGACTGTGATTGAAAAGCTACGTGAACTCAATAAAGTCCAACATGATGCTTTTATTTGGCGTCGCTTATTGGGAGGTGCAATTGCTTGGACAGTGACGTGGTATAAACCCAACGGTAAAATGACAATGGATGAATTGACTGAAACCGTTTTAAGTATGGCTTTGAAATAAATATTGGTTGATTTCTCTGCGTCAATTTCTTATTTTTTTAAAATTCGAAATGAAATAGTTTTGTTTTCATGATAAAACCGACAAAAATAATCGTTAAAACATACTCTCAACGACACATTACCGCTTCGGCAATTCACGCATTGGCTCAACGCTTTAATTTACTCTATGATCATTTTATGCAAGATTGGGAATATGAGGTTGCTGATCCAAATCGTATTGATGAATTTATAGATGCTTATCTTTCAAATGAACTCAATGAAGACGAAAAATTTGCACTGATGGAAACGATTTTACAATCGTTTGAGGAATCTTCTAAAACGCTAGATTCAGATCAGCAATGGAACACAATTCTTCAGCTTTTAGAAGATAACCTCGACATTCATGCAACGACAATTTGTTATTGGGCATGTGGAAATTCAGCTTACACGCTGTGTTGGAGAATAACGCCCGACTTACGGAAAATTAAACTTCGAAATCATTTAAAAATTACCCCAAAATAAAAGAGATTCTCCTTTGGCATTTCATCATAAACAGATCATTTAATTTGCAAAAAATCAAAACCCCAACTGCTTACTGATCAAATCCTTCATGATTTCTTCTGCACCACCACCAATCATATTAACCTTCACTTCACGGTAGATTCGTTCAGACTTCGTTCCACGCATAAAGCCCATTCCACCAAGCGTCTGTACCGCGGCATCTGCACAAAATTGCATGCATTGTGTTGCAACATTCTTCGACATACAAATCTGTGCGATTAAATCACTTCCCTGTAATTCAGCTTTACTCATACGATAAGCTGTATCTTCCAACAGTGCCCGCGTATAGGTTAAACGCGTTGCCATATCCACCAGTTTATGACGTACCACTTGATGATCAACCAAGCATTTACCAAAAGTTTTTCGATCTTTAGACCACTGTAAAGCTTCTTCATAACATACCAACGCATAACCATATGCCATAGAAGCTAACCAAAAACGCTCCATATTAAAGTTTTTCATAATCACTTTAAAACCTGCGTTTTCTTCTCCTAAAAGATTGTCTACAGGTACTTTGACCTGATCAAAATGCAAATGTGCTGTATCTGAAGCCCACCACCCCATTTTCTTTAACGGAGATTTGGTAATACCTTCACTATGCGCATCCACCAATAGCATCGAAATTCCATTGGCACCTTTTATTTCTGGATTGGTTCTTACAGCAACAGTGTAATAGTCAGCTCGCATGCCTGAAGTAATAAAGGTTTTTTCTCCACTGAGCAGGTAAAAGTCACCGTCTCGTATCGCTTTAGTTTGTAAGGCAGCAACATCTGAACCACCAGTAGGTTCAGTGATTGCCAGCGCAGAAATTTTCTCGCCTGCAATAATTTGTGGCATTACTTGGTCACGAATATGAGGCTGTGCAAAATAATGGATCGGAGGCGTTCCAATGGTATGAATCATCAGTGAGATATGTACTCCGCCTGAACCCGCTTTAGCTGTTTCAACTGCTGCAAGGAACACATGAAATGCATCTGCGTCTGGTATTCCTCCATGATCTTCATCAAACCCTAAACCCAGTAGTCCTATGGATGCAGCTTTTTGATAAAGTTCTCGTGGAAAACTTCCCGCCTCATCCCATTCATTGACATAAGGGCTGATTTCTTTTTCCACAAACTTCTTCACACTGTCAGCAAATGCACGATGTTCAGCGGTGTAGTAAATCGGGTTATTTAAATGATCCATCTCTTGTTGTTCCCTGTTTATTTTTATAACACTTTATTTTCCATACAATACTATCTTAACCAATTACTCAAATTCTAATAGCCCAATTGACGACTGGCGAGATCTTTCATGATTTCTTCTGCGCCTCCACCAATCATATTCACTTTAACATCACGATAAATACGTTCAGACTTCGTTCCACGCATAAACCCCATCCCCCCCAAAGTTTGTACAGCTGCGTCTGCACAAAATTGCATGGTCTGCGTTGCCACATTTTTTAGCATACAGATTTGAGCAATCAATTCATTGCCCTGCATTTCAGGTTTTCCCAGACGATAAGCTGTATCTTCCAATAAAGCCAGTGTGGTGGTAAGACGAGTCGCCATGTCCACAAGTTTATGACGAACCACCTGATGATCTAACAAACGCTTGCCAAAGGTTTTACGTTCTCGTGCCCATTCCAAGGCCTCCTCATAGCAAGTTAGTGCAAAACCAAAACTACTTGCAGCAAGAAAAAAACGCTCCATATTAAAGTTATTCATAATCACCAAAAACCCCATATTTTCAGCACCTAATAAATGATGTGCTGGAACACGGACTTGATCAAAATGTAAATGTGCAGTATCTGAAGCCCACCACCCCATCTTGTCCAATTTTGACTTGCTAATGCCTTTGCTATGGGCATCAATCAATAACATAGAAATACCATTTGGACCTTTGGCATCTACATCTGTACGTACAGCGACCGTATAGTAATCTGCACGAATGCCCGAAGTAATAAACGTTTTTTCTCCACTCACAATATAATCATCACCATCTCGTAGTGCTTTAGTTTTCAACGCCGCGACATCTGAGCCACCAGATGGTTCGGTGATGGCTAAAGCGGAGATTTTCTCACCTGCTAAAATCTGCGTCAGCACTGTCTCTTTAATTTCATCTGAAGCAAAATGATTGATCGGCGGTGCGCCAATTGAATGTGACAATAAAGAAGCGCACAAACCACCTGAACCAGTTTTAGCAAGTTCAATGGAAGATAAAAGGACATGAAAAGCATCAGTTTCAGGGATTCCACCATAGCGTTCATCAAAACCTATGCCTAACAAGCCAATTTCAGCTGCTTTTTGATAAAGTTCTTTTGGAAATGTTTCAGCTTCTTCCCACTCATTGATATGTGGCATTAACTCCTTTTGAACAAACTTACGAACTGAGTCTGCAAAGGCAAAATGCTGATCTGTATAGTAAATTGGGTTATGTTTCATCTTGATGTGCTTCCCAGCATTATTTTTAAAAACTTATACTGACAGATTTTAAAGCATTTAAAGTTGCAGAAATGATCAATTTATAATTAAAAACATGTCAATTTTGCTGAAAACTCATGTATTAATTTCAGCTTCCATTTCAAAAATCCGTTACACTCTTAATAATTTCATTTTAATTTTTAGCTCTAGAAATAATGGCGACACTGAATCAATTTTTATCTCGTTTTAGCCCGGCAACTATTCAACGAAGCTTGAGTTATGTCAAAAAAATTGATCTTAAATCTCTAGAAATTTATCCTGACCGTGACAATTTAGTGATAGAGGCACAAGTTCAAGGGACCGACTATTATGAGACGGCAGTTATTTATAATCCGTTAAAAAATCAGATCGTCGATACCGACTGTAGTTGTCCTGTAGCTTATGATTGTAAACATGCGGCAGCATTAGCCCGTTATTTTTATGATCAAGAAATGTCGAATGCATTGAGTCGACAAAATTTAAACCATTCAGAGCAAACTTCAGCAACAGCCAATCAAACTGCACATGGCACAGCAAAAGCTTGGTTAAATCAATTTAAACAACAATTGGCTCAAATTCAGCCAGCCACAAAAAAAATACCGCATCAACTGGTATACATTTTTCAGGCCAAAAATAATTCGGCTCAACTGCAACTTTGCGTATATAAAGCTCGCTATAATAAAGATGGAAAAATTCGTGATACAGCTCTGTATACCAGTTATGACAATGTGCTTAATGAACGCCTAAAAGTCAGTCCAGAAGAAAAGAAAATCTTTAGTCACCTCTATTTTTTTGCAAAGTTAAATTTCAATAATGCCCATTTTTATCCTTCATCATGGGATATTTCGGGTATTTATCAGGAACATCTTAAAACTGCAATTTTGAGTGGTGATTGTTATGGATTGGATGTACAAAGACCTGCATTAACTTGGTCTGAACAGAACTATAAAATCGAATTTAATTGGCAATCTAAACCTGAGCAACAAACTGAAAAATTAAAAGCACATTTTTTTGATGATCAACAATTAGAAATTACCGGTGAACATGCACAACATATTTATATTATTCATTCTCACCCTTTAAGCTATTTAGATTTGTTCAAAAACCAAGTGGGTGCGCTTGAATCTTCATATTCTAGTGAAATGATTGAAGAACTGCTGAACATGCCTCAGATGCCTGTTGAACTTATGCCTGAATTTCAACAAGCCATCCAACCTTATTCATGTTTTGAAGATTTTCCACAAGCTCAATCTACACAAAATGTAGATATCCTAACTGGCAAACCAACGCCAATTTTACGTTTTGGTACGCATCCACAATATGATCGCTTAGGTCATATGCACCACTATGCTTTTGCAGAAATCGAATTTGAATACCAAGCTGGAAGAATCAAAGCTGGTTTTCCAGATGAATGTTTTGTCAGTAACGTTCAACAAAAAACGGTACGACAACAACGTGATCTTGCCATAGAAAAACAATATATTGCGACCTTAATGGACGCTATTCCATCCCTACAATGGATCACCAAAATACCGAAAAGCAAGAGACCTGCGTTTGATAACATTACTGAAAAATCAATTATTTGTGCAGATCCTACTGCATGGATTGATCAACTGATTCCTGAAAATAAAATTGAACTTCTCGGTTGGAAAGTTGAGCACACTGCCGATAGCCAATTCAACTTACGCGCCACACAAAATTTGCAGTTATCTTTAACCGAATCTGAAAAAAAGCAAGATTGGTTTAATGTTGGCGCAACCATTCAAGATATACATGGTCAAACTTATAATCTAATCGACTTATTGGGCTACGCCATTCAACATAATCCTCATCTCTTAGAAGATGATTATATTATGCAAATGAAGGATGAAAGTTTTCTCATTGTTCATTTAAGAGAAGCTCAGTCTCAATTGGCGTTAAAGGTTCAGGACATCAAACCTATTTTGATTTATCTGAAAGAAATTTTACGCCATCCAGAGTCTGCCTCATTAGACCAATACGATGCTGCACAATTTTTGGATTTACAACATCATTTGGGCATGCCGTGGCAAAGTAGCGAACGTTTACAAATATTTGCTGAGAAGTTGCAAAGTAGTTATCAACATCAAATTGCAACACCTGAAGGCTTTCAAGGAGAGTTGCGCCCTTATCAACAACAAGGTTTAGCGTGGTTACAGTTTTTACGTGAAACTGAACATGGCGGTATCCTCGCTGATGACATGGGCTTAGGTAAAACAGCTCAAACACTTGCTCATATACTGATAGAAAAACAAGCAGGGCGATTGAAACAACGCCCAGCCTTGATTATTGCACCCACATCTTTAATGCATAACTGGCGTAAAGAAGCTGAAAAATTCACCCCTGAATTAAAGGTTTTAGTCCTTCAAGGTCAAGATCGCTTGGAATATTTTCAAGATATTAACAATGCGGATGTGGTACTAAGTACCTACCCATTAATTGGTCGTGATGAAGAATTTTTATTGCCACACCAGTACCATTTACTGATTCTGGATGAAGCACAAAACATCAAAAATCCACGGGCTAAAGCATCTCAAGTAGTTCGTCAAATTAAGGCTAAACATCGTCTGTGTTTGACTGGAACACCGATGGAAAACCACTTAGGTGAATTATGGTCTTTATTCCATTTCCTTATGCCTGGTTTTCTTTATAGCCAAGAGTTATTTAATAAAAAATATCGAAATCCTATTGAAAAGCATGCTGATATTCCAACAAAAGTTAAGCTTGTTTCACGTATTAAACCATTTATGTTGCGCCGCTTAAAAACAGAAGTTGCCAAAGAACTTCCAGAAAAGACCACAATTGAAGTCAATATTGACATGAATGAACAGCAATCTAAACTCTACGAGGCTGTTCGTGCAACAATGCAAAAGAATATCCGAGAACTCATTGCAGCCAAAGGTTTTCATCGTAGTCAAATCCAGATCTTGAGTGCCTTACTAAAACTTCGACAAGTATGTTGCCATCCTAGCCTTTTACAGCTTGATCAAATTAAAAATCAAAATGTCGAATCTGCTAAGTTGGATCATTTATTAGAAATGGTCCAAGGCATGGTTGAAGAAGGACGCAAGATTTTAATTTTTTCTCAATTCACAACCATGCTTCAACTCATTGAAGAACATTTAAAAGCATTAAATATTCGAAATGTAAAATTGATAGGACAAACCAAAAAACGTGATGAAGTGATTACTGCATTCCAATCAGGAGAAATTCCTGTTTTCCTGATCAGTTTAAAAGCGGGTGGCGTTGGACTAAACCTAACTGCTGCGGACACTGTAATTCACTTTGATCCATGGTGGAACCCTGCTGCTGAAGATCAAGCTTCAGATCGTGCATGGCGAATCGGTCAAGACAAACCTGTCTTTGTTTATAAACTGATTACCAACCAAAGTATCGAAGAAAAGATTTTAGCGTTACAGAAAAATAAAGCTGATCTTGCCAAATCTGTATTGAGTATTGATCATGAAAATGAAGTGAAATTGTCTGAAGATGATGTCATGAGCTTGTTGGATTGAAGCTAAATACCTAGTTAAGCATTACTTTTTATCTAGCCAATGCTTTCATTCAGCATGGAATTTTGCATAATATCCACGAGTAAATGCTTATTTAAATGGTTAACAGCAATTTTCTAATCCGTTCAATGTAAGCATTTACCTACAACTCCTGCCGAACTTAGCGAATATAGGGCTGCTTTAAATTCACCTATTCTATCGTTATCGGGAACAGGAAGTTTCCCAGACAAAACAACAATAACAAAACGTCTGAGCATCAGGAACGTGAGATTCGACAGGAGTCAGATCTAACTCACCAATACGAAGAAAACCCCATCTGGATGATGGGGTTTTCTTTTTGTATTCAGTTATTTATTAAAATCTTCTATAAATAAAAAAACGAGATTGAATCTTCATCATATTCTTGATGCTCCCACTCCCTTTGAGAAATCATTGAGATAAGTGGCTATTAGTAATAACTCAATATTTCTTATCATTAATATTGAATCAATACTTTTAAAAGTTGACTAGTTTTAGAGCTTTGTTAAGCTCTCTACCTCTTTCAGCAATCCTATATTGTAGATTTTGTACATGTTGATTAATCTCCTTACCAGCCTCTAAAACTTTTGATAGATTTTCGTGCCATCCTTGGTTATTTGCTTTAATGTCAATTTGCATAACACTTTCCTGATACCCCCAAAAACAGTTTGCTTGACTAAATATTTTTCTTATTGAATCAGACATTTCGGGATAATATAAATCTGTTATTGCATGTGCATCATGAAGACGATTACAGTTTTCAATATATCTTTTACGGAAATCTGTAAGTTCAGTCTCTGCTAATTTGATATAGCTCATGGTTTGTGAATTTTCAAAAGAAATGATTGAGAGAATTTTATGCAATGTCTCCAATTTTTCCCGTTCTAAAGAAACTTCATCCTTTAATCGCTCATTGGCTAAACGATCCAATTGAAGTTGAATATCTTTCTCGGAATTTTTTTGTGCTATTTTTAATTGAATTCCACTAGTATAACGCGCAACGATATAACCAAACAAAGCAGTAATCATAGCGCCTAAAAGTATATATATTTCTTTTTCCATTTCAACATCCTTACTCTATTCTTGTATTAAACTGATTATCAACTTTTTCACTTTTCTTCACGCATAAAAAAACACCCTCAACAGTTAGTTGAGGGTGTTTTAAGAATTAAAAGCTGGCGATGACTTACTCTCACATGGGTAACCCCACACTACCATCAGCGCTAAGAGGTTTCACTTCTGAGTTCGGGAAGGGATCAGGTGGTTCACTCTTGCTATTGTCGCCAGCAAACTGTTATGGACTTTTTCGGGTCTTATGGGTATGCCTTACTTTGTTCCAAATGAGTTTAACAGAAGAACATTTGAGTTGGTTATTGTAACTAGCTTTACAACTAAATCAAGTTTCTTTGATCTTTTATGAATCAAATGATGCTTCACATACAACTGCTTGGGTGTTGTATAGTCAAGCCTCACGAGCAATTAGTATTGGTCAGCTTCATGCGTCACCGCACTTCCACATCCAACCTATCAACGTCGTAGTCTTCAACGGCTCTTTAGAGGACATAAAGTCCTAGGGAAATCTTATCTTGAGGTAGGCTTCCCGCTTAGATGCTTTCAGCGGTTATCCCTTCCGAACATAGCTACCCGGCGATGCGACTGGCGTCACAACCGGTACACCAGAGGTTCGTCCACTCTGGTCCTCTCGTACTAGGAGCAGATCCTCTCAAATTTCCAACGCCCACGGTAGATAGGGACCGAACTGTCTCACGACGTTCTAAACCCAGCTCGCGTACCTCTTTAAATGGCGAACAGCCATACCCTTGGGACCTGCTTCAGCCCCAGGATGAGATGAGCCGACATCGAGGTGCCAAACACCGCCGTCGATATGAACTCTTGGGCGGTATCAGCCTGTTATCCCCAGAGTACCTTTTATCCGTTGAGCGATGGCCCTTCCATACAGAACCACCGGATCACTAAGACCTACTTTCGTACCTGCTCGACTTGTGGGTCTCGCAGTTAAGCGCGCTTTTGCCTTTATACTCTACGCGTGATTTCCGACCACGCTGAGCGCACCTTCGTACTCCTCCGTTACTCTTTAGGAGGAGACCGCCCCAGTCAAACTACCCACCAGACATGGTCCTCGTCCCGGATAACGGGACAGAGTTAGAACCTCAATATTACCAGGGTGGTATTTCAAGGATGGCTCCATAGCAACTGGCGTCGCTACTTCTAAGCCTCCCACCTATCCTACACAAGTAAGATCAAAGTTCAATGTCAAGCTGCAGTAAAGGTTCACGGGGTCTTTCCGTCTAGCCGCGGGTACACCGCATCTTCACGGCGATTTCGATTTCACTGAGCCTCTGCTGGAGACAGCGCCCCCATCATTATGCCATTCGTGCAGGTCGGAACTTACCCGACAAGGAATTTCGCTACCTTAGGACCGTTATAGTTACGGCCGCCGTTTACTGGGGCTTCGATCAAGAGCTTCGCTTACGCTAACCCCATCAATTAACCTTCCAGCACCGGGCAGGCATCACACCCTATACGTCCACTTTCGTGTTTGCAGAGTGCTATGTTTTTAATAAACAGTTGCAGGGGCCTGGTTTCTGTGGCTGCCAATAGCTCAAGGAGCAAGTCCTATCACCGTCAGCAGCGTACCTTCTCCCGAAGTTACGGTACCATTTTGCCTAGTTCCTTCAGCAGAGTTCTCTCAAGCGCTTTGGTCTACTCGACCTGACCACCTGTGTCGGTTTCGGGTACGATTCCTGTGTAACTGAAGCTTAGAGACTTTTCCTGGAAGCATAGTATCAGCCACTTCACGAGTAAACTCGCTTGCTATCAGTTCTCAGCATAGAGCACCCCGGATTTGCCTAAGATGCATGCCTACAACCTTCCACCTGGACAACCAACGCCAGGCTGACTTAACTTTCTCCGTCCTCTCATCGCATTACACAGAAGTATTGGAATATTAACCAATTTCCCATCGACTACGCCTCTCGGCCTCGCCTTAGGGGTCGACTCACCCAGCCCCGATTAACGTTGGACTGGAACCCTTGGTCTTTCAGCGAACGGGTTTTTCACCCGTTTTGTCGTTACTCACGTCAGCATTCGCACTTCTGATACCTCCAGCATGCTTCTCAACACACCTTCATCGGCTTACAGAACGCTCCCCTACCACGTATACAATGTATACATCCGCAGCTTCGGCATATAGTTTTAGCCCCGTTACATCTTCCGCGCAGGCCGACTCGACTAGTGAGCTATTACGCTTTCTTTAAAGGGTGGCTGCTTCTAAGCCAACCTCCTAGCTGTCTATGCCTTCCCACATCGTTTCCCACTTAACTATAATTTTGGGGCCTTAGCTGGCGGTCTGGATTGTTTTCCTCTTGACTACGGACGTTAGCACCCGCAGTCTGTCTCCCGGATAGTACTCATAGGTATTCGGAGTTTGCATCGGTTTGGTAAGTCGGGATGACCCCCTAGCCGAAACAGTGCTCTACCCCCTATGGTATTCGTCCGAGGCGCTACCTAAATAGCTTTCGGGGAGAACCAGCTATCACCGAGTTTGATTAGCCTTTCACCCCTATCCACAAGTCATCCCCTGGCTTTTCAACGACAGTGGGTTCGGTCCTCCAGTTAGTGTTACCCAACCTTCAACCTGCTCATGGATAGATCACCCGGTTTCGGGTCTATACCCAGCAACTAAACGCCCTATTAAGACTCGATTTCTCTACGGCTCCCCTATGCGGTTAACCTTGCTACTGAATATAAGTCGCTGACCCATTATACAAAAGGTACGCAGTCACCGAACAAGTCGGCTCCCACTGCTTGTATGCATGCGGTTTCAGGATCTATTTCACTCCCCTCACAGGGGTTCTTTTCGCCTTTCCCTCACGGTACTGGTTCACTATCGGTCAGTCAGGAGTATTTAGCCTTGGAGGATGGTCCCCCCATATTCAGACAAGGTTTCACGTGCCTCGCCCTACTCGTCATCATTATATGTGCACTTTCGTGTACGGGACTATCACCCTCTACGGTAGCACTTCCCAGAGCTTTCCGCTAATACACATATAACTTAATGGGCTGATCCCCGTTCGCTCGCCGCTACTGAGGGAATCTCAATTGATTTCTTTTCCTAAGGGTACTGAGATGTTTCACTTCCCCTCGTTCGCCTCGCATGACTATGTATTCATCATGCGATACCTACCTTATGGTAAGTGGGTTTCCCCATTCAGAAATCTCCGGATCACAGGATATTTGCCGCCTCCCCGAAGCTTATCGCAGGCTATTACGTCTTTCATCGCCTCTGACTGCCAAGGCATCCACCACATGCACTTAATTACTTGACTATACAACCCCAAACAGTCGTTAATCCCTACAAGGAGGATCAACAATGTGGATTTAACCACTTCTATTTGTTGCTTGTGAACTTAATCACTGTACAGCTTCAATTTAATTCATATACCAAAACGCTTGATTCAGTTTTATCGCTAGTTCTCATTTCATTCCGCTTTAACAATTGCTTGTTAAGCTTCATAAAACGAGTTAAACAATTATTTCAACTCAAATATATTCTGTTAATGATTCACTACCGCCTCGTCAGCAAGTAGTTCACTGTGATAAATCACAGAAGTTAATAAACTCTATAAACTTCAGTTCATTAATTTCTATAATCAATTTCATCTTTCAAATGGATGCCTGCGCGAAGCACAGCTTCTTGCTTAAATTTTCGGACAAAGCGTTGCTTTGTTTTCCCTCAAATTTGGTGGAGACTAGGAGAGTCGAACTCCTGACCTCCTGCGTGCAAAGCAGGCGCTCTACCAACTAAGCTAAGTCCCCAGCTTAAGATCTTAATATATCTGCTCTTCTGTATTCAGTAGACTTGGTGGGTCTGACAAGACTTGAACTTGTGACCCCACGCTTATCAAGCGTGTGCTCTAACCAACTGAGCTACAGACCCTCAGATACATCAATGAAGAACAACTTGTTGTGGATTCTTACCAATCGTCAATCTTTCGTTAAGGAGGTGATCCAGCCGCAGGTTCCCCTACGGCTACCTTGTTACGACTTCACCCCAGTCATCGGCCACACCGTGGTAAGCGTCCTCCTTACGGTTAGACTACCTACTTCTGGTGCAACAAACTCCCATGGTGTGACGGGCGGTGTGTACAAGGCCCGGGAACGTATTCACCGCGGCATTCTGATCCGCGATTACTAGCGATTCCGACTTCATGGAGTCGAGTTGCAGACTCCAATCCGGACTACGATCGGCTTTTTGAGATTAGCATCCTATCGCTAGGTAGCAACCCTTTGTACCGACCATTGTAGCACGTGTGTAGCCCTGGTCGTAAGGGCCATGATGACTTGACGTCGTCCCCGCCTTCCTCCAGTTTGTCACTGGCAGTATCCTTAAAGTTCCCATCCGAAATGCTGGCAAGTAAGGAAAAGGGTTGCGCTCGTTGCGGGACTTAACCCAACATCTCACGACACGAGCTGACGACAGCCATGCAGCACCTGTATGTAAGTTCCCGAAGGCACCAATCCATCTCTGGAAAGTTCTTACTATGTCAAGACCAGGTAAGGTTCTTCGCGTTGCATCGAATTAAACCACATGCTCCACCGCTTGTGCGGGCCCCCGTCAATTCATTTGAGTTTTAGTCTTGCGACCGTACTCCCCAGGCGGTCTACTTATCGCGTTAGCTGCGCCACTAAAGTCTCAAAGACCCCAACGGCTAGTAGACATCGTTTACGGCATGGACTACCAGGGTATCTAATCCTGTTTGCTCCCCATGCTTTCGTACCTCAGCGTCAGTATTAGGCCAGATGGCTGCCTTCGCCATCGGTATTCCTCCAGATCTCTACGCATTTCACCGCTACACCTGGAATTCTACCATCCTCTCCCATACTCTAGCTTCCCAGTATCGAATGCAATTCCCAAGTTAAGCTCGGGGATTTCACATCCGACTTAAAAAGCCGCCTACGCACGCTTTACGCCCAGTAAATCCGATTAACGCTCGCACCCTCTGTATTACCGCGGCTGCTGGCACAGAGTTAGCCGGTGCTTATTCTGCGAGTAACGTCCACTCATCTTGGGTATTAACCAAAAGAGCCTCCTCCTCGCTTAAAGTGCTTTACAACCATAAGGCCTTCTTCACACACGCGGCATGGCTGGATCAGGGTTCCCCCCATTGTCCAATATTCCCCACTGCTGCCTCCCGTAGGAGTCTGGGCCGTGTCTCAGTCCCAGTGTGGCGGATCATCCTCTCAGACCCGCTACAGATCGTCGCCTTGGTAGGCCTTTACCCCACCAACTAGCTAATCCGACTTAGGCTCATCTATTAACGCAAGGTCACAAGTGATCCCCTGCTTTCCCCCGTAGGGCGTATGCGGTATTAGCATCCCTTTCGAGATGTTGTCCCCCATTAATAGGCAGATTCCTAAGTATTACTCACCCGTCCGCCGCTAGGTCAGTTACCGAAGCAACCTCCCCCGCTCGACTTGCATGTGTTAAGCCTGCCGCCAGCGTTCAATCTGAGCCATGATCAAACTCTTCAGTTAAAATCATTAGTGACTTAAGGTCACAATTCTGGCTCATCAATGTACTGACAAATTCTCTCAAATAAACTTCGAGTAATTTAAACCAATCAATCAATGATAATATTTCGATCAATCAATCAGTAAAAATCCACACAAGTTGTTCTTCATATTCTCTTAATGATCTTCTTCATGCTTCGTCAGCATCAAGCTAGGTCGGCTATATTACTCTCTATCTCTAGAAAGTCAACTGTGATTTCAAATTATTTTTTAAACTTCCTTTCTAAAACCCAACTTAATTAATTCAACCAAGTCATTGTTTTATCAGAAGTTTTAATCTTCATCACCGCCGATGGATGTGCATTCTACAGCATTCCTAACCTAACACAACCCCCTTTTTTAAT
>NZ_KB849756.1:0-76821 GCF_000368925.1 Acinetobacter bereziniae LMG 1003 = CIP 70.12
TATTATGTTAAATAAGATATCCAAGACTGTGGCTACACAACGCTATTGTTGCCACAGATCGTCAACGTGAATCCTAATAATTTTAATTCACGTTGACGACTATCCTAAGTAACATAATATTCGTTATGCAAAATCCTGCGCTATTTAATTTTATTCCAGGTCAACCCTACTTTTTGTATGGAATTATCTTAACCTATCTATGTGATGATCTAATTTTATAAATAATAATTTAAGTTGATCTATTTCATCGTAATTGTCTATGTCCAGTTCCCTGATCTGGTCTAAGTACTTCTCCAGTGAATCACGCATAAAAACATAATCTGATTTGTGTAATACCCCAATGTTTCGATTGTAAAACGTGGTTTTCCATACGTGTTTATTGTTCATTGTGTAATATTATGCCAATCATTCTTCAACATTATCACGAACCGATCTATATAAATTTTTAACACCGTAATAGCCTAATACAAGACAAAATGTAATCATACCAATCCAATAATCCATTTAAAATCACCTACAATCTTTAATTGAATCAATAAACAATGAACTACTTTTTGCTTTACAAAGTTGTTCATTTGCATCTTGACCATCTTGATAAATTGGAAAAGAAAAAAATATAACAAATAAAATAATTATTAAAATAAAAGGCATAGAACCCCCTTTTTTAGATCAAATTATAGGCATCGTTACCCGCATATTATAGATTGCTATTTCAGTGAAATAGCAATAAAAAATGTAATCAGAGGGTCAATGCTCGAATGTTGTTTGTGACGATTTATAGTCATAAATCTAAGCGTCATAGACATGACGTTTTATCTATAAATCGGTACTTTGCGTATCAGATCGACAATTGTTTTTTGTTAAAACACTTGTGGATTTTCAATCCAAATCATGAATAAAAGGATAATCATCATAATTATGCAAATGATCAAGATAAGCCATAAAATCAGTATAAAGAATATACTCAAGAACATGTGCATCATGTTTCATAAAAACGTCTCCCCACAACGTGGACAATATTCCCACTGCTGAGAATCCGCGTATTTAATTGGATATTCAGATTCGCATTTTGTACAAACCAATTTAGATGGCTCAATCTGCTCTAAGAGTTTTGGATCAACAAGTTTAGAAATTGAATTAACCCCTTTAAACAAAGTCCGTTTCATAGAATTAAGTGTTGAAGAATCAATAAAAGACAAATGACCATTGGCAAGTAAATATTCAACATGAACAAGACAATCATTTAAATCTTTTATAGATGTGATTAATAATTTTTCATTTGATTTCAAAACCATAGATTATTCCTAGAAACTAAAGTTAGTTTGATCATTTGCACCATTGTTGTGTTTAGGCTCTAAATGAGGCTCAACATAGTTATTTGCCATCTGAACTGGTTGTTTATATGGCTTGTATTGCTCAATTGTATTTGATGATGGCGGTTGAATTTGTTGTGATGAATTAATCTGATTTTGGTTGTTATTGGCGAAATAATTAAATGGTCTCTCACCATCATCAATTAAGCGTTTACAAACGCTTTGAGGTGCTTCAAGTTTTGTTCCTTGCTGTGTGTAAGCATAATATTTACCGTTAAATTTAACACAACCTGCAAATACTGGTTTTGCTGTTGCTTCGTAATTTGAACTAATTTGCGTGTCATACGGTTTAGTCGGGTCATAATTAACATAGTATGAATTAGCCTCTCTAACGCTTTTATTTAATTCATCTATTTTTTTCTTATTGTATGCAATACATTTTTCAAGATGATTGTTATTTAAATCTTCGCAGTCAGGTTCAAGAGACGATTTAGTTTCATTGACTGGTTTAGGTGGAGGTGGTTCAGAATTATTATTATTAGCTTCAGCAGTGACTTCTGAATTGTCTGAAAACAGACCAAACGTGTTAGCACTTTTTAATTTAGAAAAGCCCCAGTAAAACAAGCCGCAGATCGCAACTAGCATTAAAATAATCATCGAAGGATATGATTTAGGGACGTTATGATCTTCTGATGAAATATAATATTTATAAAGATATGGTTTATAAAAAAACAATCTAATTGAAATTGCATTATTTCTCGTTGTTCCAGTAAAGTATTTTTGCACCTCTGAATATTCATAGATAAACATCATCGGCCAACCGAACAAACGACGAAGTTTTAAATGTTTTGATGATGCTGCAATTGTTGCAGGGTTTAAACGTGCAATATCTTGTGTGATCAAATAAATATCAAATCCAAAGTGACCGTGTAAAGTTAATGATCGCCCTATATCTAAGATTTGTTCTTTCTTTTTGATTAACAATAATTTTTTACGTTTATTAATATCTTCAAATATTAACTTTTTGAAATCTAAAGGAAGCTTCTTGTCTTTAAGTATGATTGCTTTAATTTCAGCAATTTGATCTTGGTCATATTCATTAAATTTAAAATATTGATCTATGTAATATAAGACTTGTTCATCAAATACTGCGTTAGAAATCTTTGAAATGATACCGTCCAATTCTCTTGTATCTACAATTAAATCTTTCATTAAGTCATCTTTGCTGAATGCAGGATGCTCATGAGCTTCATCATAAATAAAGATTGTGCCGTTAGGAAAATCACGCCAGTCTACTGGGTTATGCAATGTTCCATTTACGGAAATCACGCCAGGATAATTAATCCCAATAATATTTGTTACGATATGTCGATTCGGATATTTCTTTGTAAATTTATCAATTAGATAAATCATGTATTGTGATTTACCCGTCCTCGGCGGTGCGTCAATGATATATTGCATTTATTATTCTCCATCAAAGCTAATCGTCTTTGCGTTCGTCGTCGTCGTCATTCTTCCTTCTCCTCCTCAGCAAAAGACTCAAGCTTTTCCTAAGAACACTTTGGCAGCCTTAATTGAGCCTGCTATGGAATAAGCTGAAATCACAACACTTAGATAAAAATCAAATTTTAAAATCTGTACTATGTATAGAAAATCACTAGGTAAGCTATACAAATAACCACGTAACATACTTTCTAATCGTTCGCATAAGCCATTAATAAAATTGAAAGTAATGAGTGTTAGACCCGCACCTATCAACAATCGGGCAATTAAACGACTGGCAATTCCAACAAATATTCCAATTAAAACAGCTGGCATTTATGTGTTCTCCGATAAAATTGCAATTCCATGAAGACATGCAGCAAGTGCAACGATATAACCCATAATTTGTAAGACATAGCAGAATTGAGATAAATCAAGCGTGAATGTATGACCTTTAAAACTGAATGATTTGTTCACTGGACATTGACCAGTAACTTTATAAAGTTCTGAATTTAACTCTTGTTGCTGAAATTCTCTTGTTGGCGCTTCTTCGGGTTCAGAGTCTTGATTTTCTTCAAATAGCCAATCTTTAATAGCAGTTAATGTTTCAGATATTCCATCTAATTTCCCCTCAATTCCTGAAAGATCAGTTTCAGAACCACTACCATTGGGAGAGCTTGCACCGTTTGAGCCATCAGGCTTGTTTTTGATTTCGTCAAGAACGTCCTTTATATCTCTAAGATTCTGATTTGATTCATCAAGTTTTGTGTTAGTTTGGTCAATTTTTTCATTTGTTTTATCTATTTTTGATGATACGTCATTGATTGATGTTGATAATTCATCTTTTAGCCAAGTGATCTTTTCTGCTACTGCATTAATTGCAGATATTACGCCTGACATGTCAATCGTTGGGGCTTGCTGTACAATTGTTTGACCGCCTGTGCTGTGATTTGCACCCGTGTTGGGGTTCGTTGTTGTTGTCGTCGTAGAGTTATTATTGTTATTAATAACAGTCGTTGAATTGTTGTTATTAATCGTTGTTGTTGTTGAACCGTCAGGATTTTTTACTGTTGTCGTTGTTCCAGTACTCGTAGAACTTGTTCCGTCAGGATTCTTTGTAGTTGTCGTTGATGTACCGTCTTTGTTGATTGTCGTTGTTGATTTTGAGCCGTCAGCACCAGTGACAGTAGCTGAAACAGGATTTCCATTTGCATCCGAGGTGACTGTTGTTTTAGAGCCATCAGCATTGTTTGTTGTTGCAGTAGAACCGCCTGAAGGTGGGGTAACTGAAGAATCTGAACCGTTGTTATTGCCTGTGTTATTCGATTTTTTTACACAAACTGCTTTTCCGTTGTAACTACCAGAAACGTAATCTGAACCACAACCACCTTTGGGACGATCACAATATGTTGCGCCAGCAGTACAGCCACTTTCAATCTTGGGTGGTGGTGCATCAGGTGGGCAATAAATAGAACCGTCAGAACCACGGGTACAACCATCATTAGGAGGTGTGTAACATCCACCGTATGGGTCATTAGAATTACAAGAACCACCGAAAGAATCATTACAAGATGATGTTGGCTGATCTGAAACGGATGTTAAATAAACAGCAGACTTTGAACCTAAATTAGAAATTTGAGATGCAGAATCTCTATTTTCGTATTTACAGAATTTGCCATCGGGACCTTTGACGCATTTTGTTTGCGGTACTGGGTTGCCTGTTGGAAAGTATTGAATAAATCGTTCGCCAGCTTTCGGACAAGTAAATACTTCATCATATGATCGAATATATGTTGTTTGTATAGTTGTGCCATTTGCAGTTTCAGCATAACAAAGTGTATTTATTACTTCATGCTTTCCATAAGATGCAAATGTTTTTGCCCATTTTTCACATGCAGTATTTTCTGTACTTCCGCAAAAGCCTGAATTTTGACTGACTGCACAATATGTCTTTGTTGCAGAATATGAGTGTATTGAGAAAGTTATAAAAAATACAAAAATCAAATATTTAAAAAATTTCATAATCGTAATCCCTTAAATATTTAAAAAAACATCTTATGCATGGATATCCAAACAAGGATTACTATGAACCAATTTAACAAAGACGAATCCATAGTAACCCCCTGATTTTATTTCTTTTTCACAAGAGAAATAATGATGCCGATTACTGCAAGTGAAATTACAAGCCCGATAATAATGATGCCAGTACCGTCAATTGTTTCTGTAGCACCTGATGCCGTATAAGCAGCTTGAACATCAGTTGTTTTTAGAGCATGAGCACTAGAAACAGCTAAGGAAGTTACAGCACTAGCTGCAATACCGATTTTGTTGCGAAAGCGTTGAAACCATGATTTTTTATGGTTTTCTTGCTCAATTTTTTCTACATTTTTTAAAGTCATGACATTTCTCCCGAATTAGTCACTTTTAAGGATTAAACTCTTTACTGCTCTTACGACCAGTACAGAGATATAAGTTGAAATCATTATTAAAAGAAGCTGATCTCTTGCTTCATCCGTCAACGTCGGAATTATTGAAAATGGAACCCATTGCAAGCATTGGTTTGTTGTTTCATCTATCAACTGACAAACGTGGTAACCTTCCATTTTTTACTCTCCGTATCAGCTGTATGACATTAATTAAAAAACTGACAACGCCATAGATGAAGAAAAACCAAACAATGTATTCCATTTTTATCTAACCTTTACATGCAGATACATGAAACTGATACGCTTTTGGATGCTGATAAGCTCCACAGATCGGACAGGCGTATGTTAAAAAGTTTGAATAAATCATTTTGTTTGTGCCTGAGCTAATGGAGCTTTTTGTGGAACAAGATCTTTTATAATAATGCGTGATGCAGAACCATTCGAAACTTGTTCCAAAGTCACATCTGCAACAAGCGGATATTCAAGACCTTTGATTTTTTGGAAGTTGTCAGCAGTACCCCAAACCATTGCTTCACCTACTTCACCGACGAAGTTTTCACCCTCCTGAAGATCGGCTTTATAGAAAATAGTTGTTTTATCAAAAGGAACACCGTTGTAATTCCCCTTTGAAGCCTTAGCACCTAACACCACCATTGTTGATTTAAATTGCATGGATAAATTCCTTATAAGCAGATTGATTAAGTAGAGGAACACCAACAAATAAAGGTGATTCTTCATCTACATTTATGTTAAAAATTCGTCTGTTAAGACTAGAAAGACGTAATGACTGCATTACGGATGCATGTGTAAATTGAAGTCGTTTAGGTACTTCATCTTTGTCTGATGAAATCATGGTCAAAAGAGCATCATCAGAAATGATTTTTCTGAATTGACGTATATATTTACCAAATTGAACTTTGAGTACATCTATAGCTTTATCAAAGTTAATAGTTGCTTGTTTATCAACAAGTTCGCATTTTTCAGGTGCAGTAAAATCATGCAATTGATTACACAATGCTTCTAATGCAGGATATGCACCCTTAAAATATGTTGACGGTGATAAAAGAACATCTAAAGGCAAATATCGGTCTGATGATTTAAGCTCAAGCTCAAGACGTGTCCAAAGACTAAGTGAATCACCTTCTTTTTTGCCACGCTCATAACATCTTAAAAACTTAGAACTTTCACGATTTCCAACAGTAAAAGTTAAACCCTTACCGTTAATACGCTTCCAGTCGCCAAGCTTATTAATTTCAGGATTACGACCACCACAGAAGAACAAATCTTCATTGTCCCATTGGTCACAAGCTTGAACAGAAACAAATTCACTTTCGAAATCATCAAATGCAATATCGACGCGGTTTAATTTAGGGTTTTTTGCCTGTGTTTTTAAAAACTTATAAAGCTGTTCATTCCAACCTTTTCGAGCTAAAGCACAGCCCGAGCCATTGATTTGTACACGTATACGATTGTTATTATTACCGTATAAAACCATGCCCAAATTATCTTGTAAATCATAGCCATATTTGTCGAAACGTATGCCACACTTACGTTTTTGAGCTATACCAAAGCCAAACATCTCAAAGAGTAATTGATCAAGCCATGTTTCAATTGCATCACCAATACCCAAGTCTATTTGCTCTTGGTCTAATTGGAGATATTTATCTCCAAAAGTAGAAACACAGAAACTAAATGTTACCCAGTCAAGACCCACAACATTATTTTCAATTGGAGTGCAACGCAGCACAGGTACTACACCCTTTTGAGTTGAAATTAACTTGTAGTTATCCAAATGACGAGGAAAAGCTTGTGAATCAGATGTTTTTTGTGTATCAGCTACCCCCATATTATAAAAGGGGGGTTCAAGAGACATATCCCGTGTATTTTTCAAGGGAAAGGTTATTTTTTGTACAAATAAATCCGCAATAGATTGGTCATCTTTTTTCTTAGGTTGATTCAAAGCATTTTCAAATGCAGAGAACTTATTTTTAACTATGCCCTGCAACATGTTTCTAAGAATGTTTGAATCTTCTAATGAGATTTCACCGAATGACGTGTGAGCTTCAATTTCGTATGTAATGTCTTTTTCACGATGATATAACTCATCAAGTGTTAAATGAGCATCATCAAAGGCGTGGATTTTTTCGAGGATTGTTTTCATTATTAAGCACCAAAATAACAACATGAATAGCCAGAGATAAAACCAAGAACGACACCCAAGGCATAAGAATAATAATTAAAATTAGACATCACTCTTCCCCAAATGCTTCGATCAATTCTGAATTTGATTCTTTATAAAGATTTGCATACGTGTCGATAACGGTCGGATCGTATGACCACTCATGACATACAAAAGCTAAATGACTTAAACATCTTTGAGTTGATATCGCAGGTGTCATTGCATCTAAAGCAATCTGCCCTTGGTCAGATACGATCTTCGCCACAGTTTCAAAAGCGCACTGGATGAATTCTTGTTTTGTATGAAATGATAGTGTAGTCATGATTCATGTATACATGTTTCTATTTGAGCAAAAGATAACAAATTTACATGTATCATGTAAAGCATGTATACAAGTTTATATAGAATTAGGTGGATTTTATGGTTCGGAATCAAAAGCAAATGGCGCAAATGTTAAGATTAAGCAACAAAGAAAAAGAATTGTTGAGAAACAAGGCTGTAGAAATTAACAAGACTCTAATAAATAAAAGATTAGAACCTGTTAAAGATACAGAGCTTGCGCACATTGTTTTAGAGCAAGGAATTGATTTAATAGAAATTACAGAATCAGGGAAATTAATTATCCCAAAATAATTGTTTTTTCAAATAAAAAAGAGCGAGTTAATCGCTCTTCTACTTAAGAAAGATAAAATAAGGAATAAAAATGAAAAATTTTCTAAACGAAATGACTTGTGAAATTAGTAGACAAATATATTGGAGTGGATTTGCAAATGGGGCATCAATAATAATTTCAATTTGGATTGGTTGGGTAGTATATAAGTATTTTAAAAATAAAGATTGCAATATAAAAATTGAAATAAGTGAAAGAAAAGAACCAAAAATGTAAAAAGCTAAATAGCCTTTCCTCTTAGCTTGGAAGTCGCATAACGAACCTATTATGTTAAATAGGATACCATAGGCTGTGGCTACACAACGCTATTGTTGCTACAGCTCAGTAACTTGAATCTCTACGATCATAATTCACGTTGCTGAGTATTCCAATTAACATGATATAAGTTATGCAGAATTCAGATCGCTCCTCAAAAGGCTTATGCAATCATGGCTTTGATGCATAAGCCTTGTGATGCTGACCTATTTCAACTAGTTCAGGTTATAATGATGGACTCCCCGAATATGGTTGATCTATTATGAACACCTCCAATGACCCTTTACATGGCAAAAAACTTGCTGACATTTTGGATGAGTTATTGGATTACTACGGTGGCTTTGAGAGCTTAAGTCGTAAAATTGAAATTAGATGTTTTTGTATAGATCCAAGTGTTAAATCATCATTGCGATTCTTACGTACCACACCATGGGCACGTGAAAAAGTAGAAAGCTTATATTTGTATGTCTTACGCCAAAAAGCCAAACAGAAATCTTAACTATCAAAACCCTAGCCCCATCATTTTAATTGGTGGTGAACTGCCACCAATCTCCTAGATAAATTTAGTCTATTCTTAAGGCTTTTTTAGTAGGAAAATATGTATTCATCGCTAGGTTCATAAACAAAATATTTTATAAATCATAATTTTAATTCTCTAAGTAATTAAATTTATTGTTTATTTAACATAAATTTAATTGTGAATTAGGTTCTAGATAAACATAAGTTAAATAAGATATCCAAGACTGTGGCACAATGCTGTTGTTTTTTAGGTAATCAACATAACATAGTCTAAGACTACATCCCATGTAACCTTGATGATTCAAAAAAAGAAATTCTTTTTACTAACATTTTTTATAGAGATAAGATTTGATCATTTCATTTGCTTGTATGTCTAATAATTCATCAGCCACCCAAAATACAAAAGACTGATCTTGGACAAACACTTTTTTCTTTATATATGTTGTCACCAAGTTAGATGAAGCATTCTTCACTTTAAAAGATTTTTTATAATTTACTTTTCCAAGCAGCTTACTGCCATTCCAAGGTCCACCGATACAAAAGTTCATAGTATTTTTTATCAATTATTCACGTAATAAATGTAATATATTTTGTTTAATTTTTAACTAATACTTTGGTCTAAGTATCCAATAAACCTCTGAAAAGAGGTTTATTTATTTCATATTTTAAGGAATAGAAAATTTAAGTGGCTGATCTTTTTGCTGTAAAGGTGCATTATTTTGCTTTAAAATTTGCTTTTGGTAGTCTTGCTCTGAGATCACTCCCCTATTTCTTGCCTGTTGAATAGATTTTAATTGTTGCTCATAAGTATGTGCGTTCAAAGCCTGAGTATCATTGTTTTTAAGTAAATATTGAGATCTTTCAAATGGACTCATATTTGAAGTATTGGCGCGATTTTCATTTATTCGGAGTACATTTGCATCACGTTGATTGATCTGATCTTTTTCTTGTTGTCTTGAAAGCTCAAAAAAATCAACTTGGTTATCATTGTTATTTTCATGTTGCGTTTCATTTTGCAGAAACACATAAGACTGAGGCTTCTTAAAGATATCTTCAGCACTATACACTGAACATGCAATTATTGATGTTATTAAGGTAGTTAAGAGTTTGTTCATCATAGATGTAAAATTTCAAATAAAAAAAGCAATCTTTATATTTTATAATGGTGCTATTATATTTTCAAAGCTTAAAAAATTAACTTGAATAACAATTATTTGTCTAAATTTATCACAGATTTAGACTGCATAAAAACTCACACTAAGTGAGTTTTTATTTGTTGAATTTTCATTAATCATAGAAAATTACCATAGATACTGATTAAAGATAATCTAAAGCTAACACCAAAAATAATAGAATAATGGATAAAATTAAATATGTATTGATGTTATGAAAGCTCTTAAGATAGTCTAACATTCGTTATCTCCCATAAGAATTTAATAAAATGCTACACGGGTGATCATTTTTTAAAAGTTCAGGAAAACAAAACTAGACAAAAAAATACTCAATGAAATTCACTAATCGACTGATGAAACATTCATATAGATGTGATTGATAACTATGCTAACTTACAGCACTCTATTTTTACTGAAAAAACAACAACTTGATCAAATGTTTATTCTAGAGTGCATTAACTAATCACCATTAAACGATAAATTTAAATTCAAATTTTCCTTGATAATCAATTTGATCCAAATAATCTTTAATTTCATGAGCGATATTTCTAAATACTTCTAAAACATCGCTGGGTGGATCTATTAGTACTTCAATCTTAAAATTTTCATCATCTTTTTTTGTATGGTGTATATAAGTACCATCACAACTCATTTTTAACGTCAGATAATCTTCAATTGTGTCAGTAAACTGTTGTGTTACTAACTCAATTTTTGAAAACTTGTGCATTTGTATTTTTTCCTCAATCTTATTTCGCGATCTGATAAAGAATCTCGTCTAGAGTCCTTTTGGGCTATAAGATCGATCTGTTATAGAGACGATGGCGCTTAAGCTACGGGTCTCTATATCGTATTTTTTAGATATATTAATTTAAAATTAGCTAAACAATCAACTTAAAATTTTAAAAGAATTATACCAATTTGAGATTTTGTATGACTTAATCAGCATTTTGTTCGTTTTTTTCTATTTAATTCTTATTTTTAATCTATATTGATGAAACCAAATTAACTGATTGAAAGCTGTAATTATTATTAAATTTAACCATCTGAGTAACGATCAAGTATTCGATGATTTAAAAATTTTTTCAACAATATGCTCATGCGTAGGGATGAGCCCAGCTTTTAATCCAAGGGGTTTAAACACTTTATCAACAACAGATTGAGTAAGTTTTCCTTTATCTTGCTCGATATCGCTCAGTGTACGTCGACTAATACCGACCAGTGTTGCATATTGTTCTTGTGACATACTTAATAGATTTTTCCGAAGATAAGCCAACAATTGCCCCATGCTTATTTCATTCATTAAGTACTTTGTATACAAATCAATCAGAACTTGCTGGCGATCTTGTGGTTGTTTTTTAATATTCATAAAAGTTCCCATCGCTTTAATTTAGCTTCAATGTAGTCGAATGAGAGTACAGGCATTTCAATGATCTGTTTGGGTACGCCCTTGTCTATTAATCTTTGTTTGAGTCCAAGTAATTTATTCGCCAATGATTTTAGCGTCTCCAAAGATATATCAGGATCACACCACGGCGCCAATTTCTGTGAAATTTGAATCCATTGGTATTCACCACCTTCTTCATAAGGACTTCCCCATGTTGTTGACCTAATCACATGCTCTGGGTCTGCTTTCATAGGAGCAAAATCATAAATCGGAGAAAGAAAAACATTTCCAGTCTTTTTTAAAAATGAAGTATTACGCCCATGATTATCTGAATTACCAAAAATGATATTAAGTAAATCTCGTTGTAGCCACTCGCAAACAAATTGAGTCGAATTAAACTTAGTATCTATGGTTTTAAGTAAAATACAAAGACTGTCAATCACTTCAAAATGATTAAGATGGCTCCCTGCTGACTTATTTAAAATTGAATACACTGATTCGAGTCCATATCGATGCCATCGTTGATCACGCCATTCAGTATCAAATCTTGGCAACCACAATGAAGGATACCTTTCACCTTCAATAAGCCGCATATTGGCAGTATCAATTGTACTAAAACCCAGTTCATTCAATTCATGGTAATAATAATATTCAGCTCTTAGAATGTTACAGTCAATTTCACTGCGATTATTTCTCGGAAATTTAACCAAGTAATGCTGATCAGGAGTATCAAAGCTTTGTTGATAAGTATCAATCCAGACTTTTTGATCCGCTGTGTAACGCACAAGCAGTTTTGGTGCTTCACCACCTGCACCGGTTGCTCCCCCGCTGATAGCTCCCATTTGCTGTGCATACTCTAAAAAATCTGCATTACGATCAGCAACATCTGCCGTACTAAATTTACGTAAATGTAAAGTAGACTCAGGATTTATGGGAGGAATTGATTCTTTAATTCGTAAATTTCCAACAGGTGCAATCACTCCTTTTTCTAATAAAATACTGTCTTGTTCTGCATGTGAGAATTTTTGTAAGTTGAGATAGTTAATCCAATAACGTCGTGCAGCACCTGAAGGAATAATATCATCTAAAAAGCCAAACCATGTTTTGGCTTCATGTTTAATAATCAGTTGCACTGGAAGCGATAAACTACAAGCATGTTCATCCCTTTTGTCTAAATATGAAATGGCGTATTCAATTTGGTACTCTAGTTCACAGGGACTCGCCGATCCCTTTTCAGGATCTAATATTTTAAGTTCTGCTATATCTAACCAGTGCGTATCAAATAATGCCTGTATTGTAAATTTCTTCATAAATAGAAATGAGCAGTAATTTGCTCAAAATTAGCATGAAAAATAATAAATGTGAATATATTTGCTCATAATTATTCGTCTAAAGAATTTTTGTGCATATTTTTGCTCAATTATTTCAATAACTACAACCAATGTTCTCTGAACTTCTATACCAAAATTTCAAACTAATTTTCTGGGTTAACGACATCCAAAGACACTTTAACCCGATCTAATACCACAGTTGTTTTAAACCATTCAACATTCGAATTGCAATGAAATAGCTCATCACACAGTGCTTGAAATCGACTCATACTAGGAACAAGAAGGATTAAGATAAAATCTGCCTCACCTGTCACATAGTAACATTGTTGTACTTCTGGTCTAGAAAAGCTTTGTTTTAATAGATCAAGATCAGCTATATGGGTTTTATTGACACGAACCTCGACCATGATCGTGATCACTTGATTGAGCTTATCGGGATCTAAAATTGCGGTGTGTCCAGTAATATAGCCATGCTCTCGTAATTTCTGAATACGGCGCTGTACAGATGCAGTGGATAAATGTACAGCATCTGCCAATTCACGTAAGGGCGTTAAGCAGTCCTTTTGCAAGTGCATGAGTAACGCATAATCAAACTTGTCTAAGATCATATCAATTGATTGAATATCGTGAGAAATTTTCTCATTTATAATAAAAATTTTCAGCAAATTTATCAATCAAGCTGAAATAAAATATCGTTTTCAATTCAAATCGCTCACTCAGATGTCACATCAATCCAATACCGCTTTAGGTATCACCCTCAATGTCATCGCTTCAATACTGTTTGCAATTATGTTTGCCTACACCGCCTTATTGGGTGCATTAGAGGGAAATGAAATATATGGTTGGCGAATTTTACTTACCTTACCCTGTTTGACACTTTTCATCATTGCTCAGGGAAATTGGTCACAGGTCAGACAGATTTATGAGCGCTTATATAAAGAACGTCTTTTTTTATATTCACTCGTCTGATTTCTTCATTTCTAATTGGATTACAACTTTGGTTATTTATGTGGGCGCCTCAGCATGGATATGGATTAGATGTTTCCCTCGGTTACTTTATGATGCCCATCACAATGGTTATTTTGGGAAGAGTTGCGTTTAAAGATAAAATGTCAGGTTGGCAAAAGTTATCCTGTCTTTTTGCAATATTCGGCGTGATTCATATGTTGTTTGTATCATCAACCCTTACATGGCCAACACTACTGATTTGTTTGGGCTACCCAATTTATTTTTGGCTAAGGCAGAAAACCAATACCAATAATATCGGTGGGGTTTGGTTCGATATGATACTCAGTCTGCCTTTGAGTATTTTCTTTATTCTCAAAGGTGGTGTTTTAACAGGTGCTTTAGGCTCACCTTCTTATACATTCACGTTAATTTTAGGGCTAGGCTTAATTAGTGCCCTTGCATTAGGATTTCAGTCTCTTTCAGCGCCACATCTGAATTTGAGCTTGTTTGGACTTTTGGTCTATGTTGAACCTGTTTTGCTATTTATTGTTGCAATCATATTCGGTGAGACAATTCATGCAACTGAATGGCCAACCTATATCGCGATTTGGATGGCAGTCTGTGTATTGGTTATTGAAGGTCTCATAAGTCTAAAGAAAAAAAGCAGTACTCAAGTATAATTTATATATTCGTCTTTTTGCTATTGAGATTGTTGAGTTCGTTCAGGCTCATTTTTTATAGTAGAACCCATCTGCTGAATCTACAGGATTCAGCAGATGCTTAGCTCTATAAGTCTATCTTTACAAGTTGTTGATTACAGCATCCAATCAATTAAATTGGGGCTTTCTTTTTTCCATAAAAGCAGCCACACCTTCTTTATAATTGTCTGAATGTCCAGCAATACGCTGAAATTGACGTTCTAGTTGCAATTGATCCGCTAAAGTATTCTGTGGTGCATGATTGAATGCTTGTTTAATCAGTGAAATTGAACTGCTGGGTTGGTTTGCTAATCTTTCGGCAAGTTCAATGACATTCTGCTCGAAAGCTTCATCCTCATAAACCTCCCAAATCAAGCCCCAATTTAAAGCCTGCTGTGCAGATAATTGATCGCCTAACATCGCCAAACCTTTGGCTCTGGCTAATCCGACTAGATGGGGTAAATGCCAAGTTCCCCCTGCATCAGGAACCAACCCAACTTTGCAAAATGACTGTATGAACCTCGCTGACTGCTTGGCCACCACCATATCGCAGGACAAAGCCAGATTTGCGCCTGCTCCAGCAGCTACCCCATTTACCGCAGCAATGACAAGTTTGGACATCTGAGTAATTTTTAAGATCAGAGGATTATAAAATTTTTCCAAGGCTGCGCCTGCATCATAGTCTGGGGCGCTAATCACCTCATTATTTCTTGTTGTTAAATCCTGTCCTGCACAAAATCCTTTACCTGCTCCTGAAATCACGATGGTGTGAATATCTTGACTAAAGGACCATTGGTCTAAAATTAAAATAATTTCTTGATGCATCTGTTCGTTAAAACTATTTAGTACTTCTGGTCGGTTTAAGGTTAAGTAACCTACTTTATTGTGTTGACGAACTAAAATATGTTGGAAATTCATTGATCTCTACCCCTTCAAATATATATGACGTAATTTTGCTTAAAATGCAAAATCATCAGGATCGAGTTGCATAACGGCTTTCGCACCTGATTGGATCGAAGCAGCATGGCTTTTGGTACGATGAAGTAGTTTTTCAAAGAAAAATTGAGCAGTGGCTAATTTGGCACGATAAAATTTTTCTTCTTGTGTTCCATCATTTAACTTTTGCTCTGCGACTTGCGCCATACGAGCCCAAAGGTAAGCAAATACGACATAACTTGAAAAGTACAGATAATCGACTGACGCAGCACCAATTTCTTCTGGATTTTGCTGGGCTTGAACCGAGATATGCTGAGTGATGGACAACCATTGTTGTTTCAATTCAGTCAAAGTTGTTATATAGGTTACAAGTGCAGGATTTGATTGATGGGTTGCAATAAATTGATCAATCAGATCAATCATATTGTTTAACAGTTTACCTTCTGACTTTAATACTTTGCGTGCCAATAAGTCTAAAGATTGAATCTCTGTTGTACCTTCATACAAAGTAGAAATACGTGCATCACGAGCAATTTGTTCCATGCCATGTTCGACAATAAATCCATGTCCACCAAAGATCTGTACACCATGTTTAGCAGACTCATTACCAGATTCGGTTAAAAAAGCTTTGGCAATTGGAGTCAAAAAAGCCAGTAATTCATCTGAGTGTATCTTTTGCTCTGGATTGTGAGTGTTTTCAACAATATCGACATGTTGCGCTAAGAAATATGCCAGTGCACGCCCTCCTTCAGAAAATGCTTTTTGAGTCATTAACATTGAACGTACTGCAGGATGTACGATGATTGGATCCGCATTTTTTTCTGGGTATTTTGCACCAGTCAAAGCACGCATGGCTAAACGTTCCTTAGCGTAGTTCAAGGCACCTTGAAATGAAATTTCAGAGGCTGCAAGTCCTTGTACTGCTGTACCAATACGTGCGGTATTCATAAAGGTGAACATGCAATTTAAACCTCGGTTTTCAGATCCAATTAAGAAACCTTTTGCACCATCAAAATTCAACACACAAGTTGCATTACCATGAATTCCCATTTTATGTTCAATCGCACTACAAACGACTTTATTTCGATCTTGAAGATTGCCAGAATCATCTACATTAAATTTGGGTACGATAAATAGTGAAATTCCTTTCGTTCCAGCAGGTGCTTGAGGAAGACGAGCGAGGACGATATGGATAATATTTTCTGCCAAATCATGTTCCCCAGCAGATATAAAGATTTTCTCGCCAGTAATGGCATAACTTCCATCCGCATTCGGTTCAGCTTTTGTGCGAATCAATCCTAAATCTGAGCCAGCATGTGACTCGGTTAGGCACATGGTTCCAGTCCAAATTCCACTAATCAATTTGGATAAGTAGATTTGCTTCTGTTGTTCTGTTCCATGATGCTCAATCGTACGCATTGCGCCATGCGATAAGCCTGGATACATTGCCCAAGCCCAATTCGCACCACATAACATTTCTGAAATTGCAATCCTTAATAACGTAGGTAAACCTTGTCCACCGTATTCAGGATCAGCTGTAAGTGAGGTAAATCCTAACGCTGTATATTTTTGATAAGCCTCTTTAAAGCCTTTCGGTGTTGTTACTTTGCCATGATCAAATAGGCAACCTTGCTGATCGCCATTTTGATTGATAGGTGCAAGTTCATTTTCACAAAAGTCTGCACCAGCCTGTAAATATTGGTTGATCAATTCACGACTCAGTTCATTCTGATCATTCAAAAATTGCTGATAAGTTTCTTCTGTATTCAACATTTCATGAAGTACAAACTGCATATCACGTAATGGTGCTTTATATAAAGGCATACGTTATTCCTTTTTCAATTGCGCTTCCTATGCTGTAGGGAAAAGCGGTTTCCTTTTAATGAACTTTATTCTCGAATGAATTAAAAATATCAAATAAATTTCATATTGCAAAATTTATTTTCATTATTTTGGTATAAAATCAAATTATCAAATACGTGTATATGTTTAAATGTCGATTAGCTCATTGTATTTAAATATTTTATTTAAATTTTAAATTAAAATTGCTTCAATAATATTATAAATTTAATTTTGTATTGCAAAATAATATTCCGTAAATTTGAAATTTATAGTATGTTAATGCCATCGCTTAACATTGCAAGGAAGATTTATGGATAGCCCTCAATACACTGGTCTTGAGTTCCTAACTGCTTTAAAGAATGGAGAAATTTCAGCATCTCCGATGGCACATACCATTCCGATGCAGTTAGTTGAAGTTGCTAAAGGAAAAGCAACATATAAGGTTACGCCAAGTCAAGCACATCGAAATATACAAGGGACAATCCATGGTGGTTTTTGTGCAACTGCTTTAGATACAGCAACAGGAAGTGCCGCCCATACATTACTTGAACATGGCGTTGGTTATGGCACGATAGACCTGAACGTAAAAATGATTCGCCCCATGCAAATAGATACAACCTATTATGCACAAGCAGAATTGATTAATGCAGGACGTAATATCATCACCACTGAAGGAAAAATTATCGATGACCATGGCAAAATTTATGCATTTGCAACAGCAATATTGATGGTCATACGTAAGTAAGGCTTTAAATAAATACCTTAAGTAGCATTTGCTTTAAGCTCCTGATGGAGCTTAATTTTTGATCTGCTGTTTTTTCATCGTGTAAAAGTCAATCCGGTCTATCGCCAAGCTCACTAATGCCATAGTAAAGCCCAATATCACACATGCCACCCATCCCCAATGTTTCCAAGCATAAACTGCGACAAAAGAACCTAATGCAGCACCACCAAAATACAAGGTCATATAGATAGAATTAATCCGAGAACGTGCCTGTGCCGAAATGCGATAGACCAAATTCTGATTGAGAACATGAAATGCAGATAAGCCAAAATAAGCTAAAATGACGCCAAATGCATAAGCAAATAAAGAGCGTTGTGCAAAAAATAGTGGAATCCATGCAATCAACAGCAATGACATACAAATGATAGCAACTTTATTCTCTAAGCCTTTGGCGATTTGTTTTCCAGCCCAAGGCGTTGCGAAAACTCCTGCTAAACCCACTATGCCAAATAAACCAATTTGAAAATCGTTAAAATAATAAGGTGCATTGGCAAGAATAAACGTCATGGTGGTAAAGATCAGCGCTAAAATACCAAAACCAATCCCACCCGCTATGCCACGGCGAATTAAATGCGGTTGGTCAACAGCCAAAGTAAATAATGAGCGATAAATCTGTAAAACAGTGAGTTGATGTGACTTTCGAGCAACAGGTAACTTGATCCACATTACCATAGCGAAAGCTAAAATGACGATGCCACTCAGTAAATATACGGCATGCCAAGACCATATGGTGGATAGTAAACCTGCGATTGATCTTGCCAATAGAATACCGAGGAACAGCCCACTCATCAGTGTTCCAACCACCTGAGGGCTTTTTTTCGGACTAGCTAGACCTGCTGCAAAGGGAACCAACACTTGTGTGGTGATTGAGAAAAAGGTCGCCAAAAAGGTAAAGCTATACAATGTGTGTAAGGATTGACTGAAAGAGAGTCCAATTTGTGCAAAACCTGTGCAACACATTAGCAAACAAATGTAGCTCCGTTTTTCAAAAAAATCACCAAGTGGTACTAAAACGAATAGACCAACTGCATAAGAGAGTTGGCCGATAACAATAGTGAATGCGACTTGTTCAACATGAACCTGCAAGGCATTGGCAATAGAATAAATTATAGGTTGATTATAATAGTTTGAACCTGCACAAATTCCACAAGCCATAGCCATGATGAAAATAAAGCTTTTTGACAAGATTTGTGTTGTTTCAGGTCGAACTACGCTTTGCATTGCCTTAACCTCACCTGTAGTTAAAATTTATACATCGACACAAAATTAATGCGAGACACATTCGCTGTTCTTCCATCAAACACTTCCCGTTTGCCTTGGTGATATTCCATGCCAATATCAATTTGTTCCGCAGGCGAATAGAACAGGTTTGCTGCATAATCTGTCAGACGTTTGTTTGCATCAGGGTTAAGCTTTGCATAGGCTGAATCATCATCAAAAGCAAAAATAGAGGCCGACAAATTGGCACGCCATTGTGGATTAAATTTATAGGAATAGCCGACATTTAAACTATTGAGCTTATTCATCAGTAATTCATTTTTTTCTGTATTTAACGAAAAATCACCTGCTGCACTCAAGTTAGTCGCATTTGTTAAACCACTCTGGGTGGTGTAAGGCATGAATTTTTGATCACCTACAATATATTGATAATTGGCTTGGAGGGATTGTTGTGGTGTCAGTTGGTATTTTAATCCAGCACCGAGTCCCCAACTTACTTTCTTCACCGTATCTTTTGCGACATCGACAGACTTTTCATTGATAAAACCTTGAGCTAAAGCTGTCAAAGCTCCTTGTTTAACCGTATAGCGACTGGTCAATGTCGGGAATGCTGAAACTCGAGATCCTGTATATTCCAATGCAACTTTTAAATCACTATTTCCATTTACTTTCCAATCGTAACGCACTTGAGGCGTACGGGTATAGGATGTTCCCATAAATTGGGTATAGTCCACGGATTCTGTTCGAGTTTCCATATTTGACATCAATGACCAAGTTTGACCAAAGGTCCAGTCTTTATACGTAAAGAAGGCATGACGAATACGGAACTTACCATCACCTGTCCCCATATTTGAACTGTCAAAAAAATCTGCTTCAATATTTCCTGTAACAGCCTTATCTGGACTATTGAAATACACTCCTATTCGACTGGCATTGATCATGGCATCCGAACGAGCATGATCAGAACGTTTGTCACTTTCAAATGGGGTGCGGTTCAAACTATTTGTGGTTCTTCCCCCAGTGTCGGGTGAAGACTTGAAATCAACTGCTGCATCCAGTCGAGCAATCCCATAGACTTTGACATTATCTGTCCATGTCACCCACGAAGGTGCGATGGGTTTTGAGCTTTCACTGGTCTTATTTTTTTCTACATTTTCTTCAATTTTTGCTTGCTGGACCTGCAAATTATTTTGCGCACTTTTCTGGGCTTCCAGTTCTGCTTTCAGTTTTTGCAACTCAGCTTCTAATACATTAATTCGTTGTTCTACTGTGTTCGGAGAATTTGCAAAAATAGTCCCTGAAGCCACAGCACAAGCTGTAGCCAAAATTAATTTTTTCATCTTTTAATCCTTAAAGAAGCGTTTTTCCATATGGGTCAATTAATTGACACGGGCATCTATCAGTGGGCAATCCGTTAGTGCTTGTAATTCATCAAAACTCAGCCCTTGAACAACTTCTGTGACATAAGCCTTGTGATCTTTCAGTTCGATAATGCATAAATCGGTGTATATACGATTGACACATTGTTCTCCAGTCACTGGATAGCTGAGTGTATTGACGATTTTTGCTTCGCCATGTTTGGTCACATGTTCCATATAGACATAAATTGATTTTGCACCCACCGCCAAATCCATCGCACCACCAACTGCTGGTACATCATCTACTTTTCCTGTATGCCAATTGGCAAGATCGCCATTCACCGCAACTTGAAATGCACCAATCACACAAATATCAAGATGACCGCCACGCATAATGTCAAAGGAATCACCATGATGCATGAAACAGCCACCATCTAATAATGTGACTAACTCCTTTCCTGCATTGACTAAGTCTTGATCTTCTTCGCCTGCTTTTGGCGGTGGTCCAAATGCCAAAACCCCATTTTCTGAATGCAGGAAGATTTCTTTATCTTGAGGTAAATACTTGGCCACGTTGGTCGGTAAGCCAATACCTA
This sequence comes from Acinetobacter bereziniae LMG 1003 = CIP 70.12, assembly GCF_000368925.1. Taxonomy (GTDB): domain Bacteria; phylum Pseudomonadota; class Gammaproteobacteria; order Pseudomonadales; family Moraxellaceae; genus Acinetobacter; species Acinetobacter bereziniae. The sequence continues at coordinate 21,112 of NZ_KB849756.1, forward strand.
AATTGACATAAGAACCTTCAGGAATATCCAAAGCAATCAATTGAGCGATATCTTCACGTGAGCGTTTTTGAACTGACATTAGATATCTCCTACTTTAACGACATGCTGTACAAAAATTCCGGGTGTAATAATGCATTCAGGATCAAGACTCCCCAACTCAACAGTATGATTGACTTGAACAATTGTTGTTTTTGCAGCCTTTGCCATGATCGGACCAAAGTTTCGTGCAGCTTTACGATAAGTTAAATTGCCCCAACGATCTGCTTGGTCAGCATAAATCAAAGCAAAATCAGCTTCGAGTGGATACTCAAGTACATAGTTTCGACCATGAATCGTTCTGGTTTCTTTACCTTCTGCGACTTTTGTGCCATAGCCTGTTGGTGTAAATATTGCACCGAGACCAGCACCTGCCGCCTGAATACGACATGCCAAATTACCTTGAGGCACCAGTTCCAATTCAATTTTTCCTGTACGATATAAATCTTGAAAAACGCTAGAACCGGCTGACTTTGGAAAAGAGCAGATCATTTTTCTGACACAACCTGCAATGATAAGTTGGGTTAAACCACGATCACCAGAAGCAGCATTGTTATTCACGATGGTTAGCTCTTTTTTACCTAAATCAATCAAGGCTTCAATGAGTTCTGCTGGCTGACCTGTGACACCAAAACCACTGGTCATGATGGTTGCACCATCGGGAATCGCCTTTAAAATGGGTTCAATATCACTGGTGATTTTATTGATCATTTCCCTTGTCCCTGTATATGCTTGAATTCAACTGGCAGCTTAAACATCACTCTGCCTTTTGTGGATTAAATAGTCTGTCTTTGATAAATAACAATGGAATTACCCCACAGATAAAGTAAGCGCCTGCCATGACCAATAGCCCTAAGCCAATCGAACCATTTTGTGACAGAAAACCAATCGTGAGTGGTGAAAAAATCGAAAGCACTTTACCAATGTTATATGCCCCGCCTACAGCAGAACCGCGGATGGAGGTAGGAAAACTTTCCGTCATATAAGTGGCATTAATGGCATACGGTATGCCGTATAAGAAACCAAAGAACAACATGAGCCATAGAATATTTGCTGGCGTATTCAGATAAACAATCACGGGAATAAACAGCGCAGTACCAATTGTTCCAAATGCAAATACAGCACGGCGACCCAATTTATCGGCAATGATTCCTGCAATGATCTTAGCGAACATCATGATTAAGAAAGTACCCACCATATACATGGCCATTTCTTTAAACTTGATTCCTAGATCTGACTCTAAATAGGCAGGCAACCAATTACTTACGCCGTAGTAGCCAAATTGCAAAGCACCTGTACTGAGAATCCACAACACAAACATAGTGCCATGTTTTTTATCACGTAAGATTTCCCAATATGGATTTTGACGTTTAACCGCTTGTGTACTTTGAGGCGTAGCCAGCATTTTTAATTGGCGTGCTTTTTTCCATGACTCTGGCTCAGGAACAATAAAATGCATCAGTACAGATAATATAATCGGTGTTATAGCGAGCCAGTAAAGAAAGCGCCAACCATGTTCTGGAATAATATGACCTGCCAATAATGTGGCAAGTAAAGAACCGAGGGTATAACCCGTCATCAGTGTTGCTAAAACAGTTGAACGGTGTTTAGTTGGCACCATCTCAGACATTAAAATATTGCAGGCAATATAGAGTGCCCCCAAGCCCATTGCTCCAACTGTTCTCAAGATGGCAAATTGCATATAAGAATGGGTAAAACCCAATGCACAGGTGAGTACTGAAGAAAAAGCGATGAAAAATACAATAATTCTGACTCGACCAAACCGATCGCAAGCCCAACCGCCAATTAAACCGCCTACGGCTGAACCGAGTAGTGTTAAACTCCCCAATGTACCAGCTTGTACACCGGTCAGATGAAATTCAGTTTTTAAACTGGTCAAACTCAAGGCTAAAAAGCCTAAATCTGCGCCGTCGAATAACAATGTAAAAAATGCAAATATAAATGCAGTAATCCAAATCTTCTTAGGCGTTTGAATGGCTTCCCCAGCATCCAATTGACCACCATTATTTTGTGTAACAGTTTCCGTTGTCATGTCCATATCCTCAGAAAGAATATGAGGCATCCCCTGCCTCAAGCGATATATGCTTTATTAAGTTGTTGCTTCCCGAATCATATTTTTTGCAATAATCAATTGTTGAACCTGCGTAGTTCCTTCATATAAACGGAATAAACGTACATCACGATAAAAACGTTCAATTGCGTATTCACTGATATAGCCCGCACCACCATGAATTTGCACACAGCGGTCTGCAACTCGACCACACATTTCAGTGGCAAACATTTTGCTACAAGAGGCTTCTGTACTAATATTTTCACCTTGATCACGGCGGCGTGCAGCATCAAGGACCATGCATTTCGCTGCATAAATTTCTGCTTTTGAATCTGCAAGCATGGCTTGAATCAATTGAAAGTTAGCAATGGGCTGACCAAATTGCTTGCGCTCAATGGCATAGTGCAATGCATCATTTAACATCCGTTCAGCGATGCCCACACTATAAGCACCAATATGTAAGCGCCCTTTGTCTAGGACTTTCATTGCAGTTTTAAAGCCTATTCCTTCCACACCACCGATTAAAGCAGATGCGGGAACTCGACAATTTTCAAAAATTACATCACAAGTATGAGAACCTTTTTGTCCCATCTTTTGATCAATTTTTCCTAAACTTATCCCAGGGGTATTGGCTTCGACTAAAAAAGCAGAAATGCCATTTGCACCTTTGATTTCGGGGTTTGTTCGCGCCATAACTGTAAAAGTTGAAGCATGAGGAGCATTGGTAATAAAGCGTTTTGTGCCATTGAGAATATAAAAATCACCCTCTTTAACTGCACTGGTTTTTAAAGAGGCTGCATCTGAACCTGCTTCAGGTTCGGTCAAACAAAACGAACCAATAATTTCTCCACTGGCGTAGCGAGGAAGGTATTTTTGTTTTTGCTCTTCTGTACCATCGATTAAAATAGCACTTGAACCGATGCCATTATTGGTACCAATGAGTGAGCGAAAAGCTGGAGAGGTTTGTCCAAGTGCAAATGCAACATTAACCTCTTCTTCCATGGTAATCCCTAAACCACCATATTGCTCTGGAATGGTGAGTCCAAATAAACCAAGCTCACGCATTTGTTGCACAATATCGTCTGGTATTTTGTCTTGCTCAGCCACTTCATGTTCACGTGGAATCAATTCATTATTTACAAAATCACCAATTGTCGTCAGTAATTGCTGCAACATCCCTTCATCACGAATCATCTATGATCTCCCTTCTTGTATCTATTTTCTGTGTGTACTGCCCAACAACGATGTCCTGCATTGGGACTGGATTTTTAATCTTATTGACTATGAATGTGTTTCATAATAAGAGACTAAAAATGAAAAATTCAAGCTTTTTTGAAAATTAATTTCGTTTAACGAAATTTTATAATTGACGATTATTAAATATCAATTACTTAGCTAAATAGTCAGCCACTTAAATTTTCATAGAGACAAATAATACTTGAAATAAATTTCAAAATAAGCATTATTAAAGAAATATAGTTTTGATATGCGAAACAAGGAATTCATAAATGAGTGAAATCACAGGGAACAATTTCATCGAAGTTGATTATGGTTTTCAAAATATAGCAATCGTTAAGATCAATCGTCCAGAAGCTAAAAATGCGCTGAACACTGAAGTGCGTAAACAACTGGCTCAAGTATTTACTGAATTAAGCTTCGACGATCAGATCCATGCAATTGTATTAACAGGCGGTGATGAGGTATTTGCAGCGGGTGCTGACTTAAAAGAAATGGCAACGGCAACATCGACAGAAATGCTTTTGCGACATACAGAGCGCTATTGGAACGCCATTGCCCAATGTCCTAAAACTGTGATTGCTGCAGTAAATGGCTATGCATTAGGTGGTGGTTGTGAACTGGCAATGCATAGCGACATCATTATTGCAGGCAAAGGTGCAATTTTCGGGCAACCCGAAATTAAGGTGGGTTTGATGCCAGGCGCTGGTGGTACACAACGCTTATTCCGTGCTGTAGGTAAGTTTCATGCGATGCGAATGATTATGACGGGTGCAATGGTAAAGGCGGAAGAAGCTTATATCATTGGATTGGTTTCTCAAGTGACTGAAGATGATCAAACCATTCCCACTGCGATTCAAATGGCTCAAAGTCTCGCAAAAATGCCACCAATTGCCCTGCAGCAAATTAAAGAAGTTGCATTGATGAGCGAAGATGTTCCTTTAAATGCAGGGCTATGCTTAGAGCGCAAATCGTTCCAATTGCTGTTTTCAACTGAAGATAAAAACGAAGGTATTCAAGCTTTTATTGAAAAGCGTAAACCATCATACCAAGGCAAATAACCTTCACCGATCAACAACGTGGAATAAAAATGGCAAGAAAAGTATTGATTAGCGCGGGCGGTGCTGGAATTGGGCGTCATATTGCAGAAGCATTTTTAAATCAACAAGATGATGTCTATGTTTGTGATATGAATGCAGACAGCTTAACTCAATTTCAGCAAGCGTATCCTAGCCTTCATATTTATCAGTGTGATCTATCGAAACATGATCAAATCAAAAACATGTTCAATGATGCGACAGAAAAACTGGGACATATCGACATATTGGTTAACAATACTGGGATTTCGGGTCCAACTGTAGCAGCAGAAGAACTGAGTTTTAATGATTGGAATACTGTATTGAACCTAAATTTAACCAGTACTTTTCTGCTTACCCAATTTGCTATCCCACTTTTAAAATGTTCTGAATCTGGTGTCATTATTAATATGTCTTCCATCGCTGGACGTTTAGGCTATCCCTATCGGTTAGCCTATTCAACATCAAAATGGGGACTGATTGGCTTTACCAAGACATTGTCAATGGAACTTGGTCCAGACAATATTCGGGTAAATGCCATACTTCCTGGTGCAGTCGATGGTGAGCGCGTTGAACGTGTGCTGCAAGCACGTGCGGATTTGACCAATAGCACCTTAGATGCTGTCACTCAAAATGCACTCAAAAACCAATCACTCAAATATTTTGTCAATCCTAAACACATTGCTGACTTATGCCTATTTTTAGCTTCAGAGAGTGGTCGTTCGATTTCAGGACAAATTTTACCCATAGATGGTGACAAACAATGTCTGAGTTAAAAACTCAAATTTCACGCGCTTTATTTTTGAATATAGACCAGTTATCAGGATGATCACATGACTTATGATATTAAAAGCTTGGCTGTAATCGGTGTGGGCATTATGGGCAGTGGTATTGCTCAAATCGCAGCACAATCAGGTCATAGAACATATTTATATGACACAAAAGATGGCGCTGCACTACAGGCTAAAGAAAAGCTTGCAGCAACATTTCAAAAATTAGTCGAAAAAAATAAAATCACTGTTGAACAAGCTGAAAGTGCCAACCAACATTTAATTGTTGCGCAACAACTTGAAGACTTAAAATCTTGCGATCTTATTGTAGAAGCGATCGTTGAGCGTCTAGACATTAAACAAGGTTTAATGCAGCAACTTGAACAAATCGTTTCAGATACAACCATATTAGCTTCAAATACCTCATCGCTGTCTATCACGGCAATTGCTGCAAACTGTAAACTGCCTGAACGTGTTGTCGGCTTTCATTTCTTTAATCCTGTTCCACTGATGAAAGTTGTCGAAGTTATCCAAGGGTTAAAAACAGATCAACAGATCATTGAAACACTTTGCCAGTTGTCTCATGCATTTGGTCATCGCCCTGTAATTGCCAAAGATACTCCGGGATTTATCATTAACCATGCTGGGCGAGCATATGGAACAGAAGCATTAAAAATTTTAAATGAAAATGTTTCAGATATTAGTGAAATTGACCGCATTTTACGAGATGGTGTGGGTTTCAGAATGGGTCCCTTCGAGCTCATGGATTTAACTGGGCTTGATGTATCACATCCAGTAATGGAATCGATTTACCATCAATATTACGAAGAAGCACGCTATAAACCCAATCCTTTAACCAAACAAATGCTCGAAGCTAAACAACTTGGGCGAAAAGTCAAACAAGGTTTTTATAGTTATGCAATAGGTAGCAAAAGCGGTGAAAAACCAGCACAGTATGTCGAAGCATTAACAAAGTATCCGAGCGTATGGATTGCAGCAGACTTTGCTGAGGATAAACAACGCATCGAGGATTATCTCATCCAGCACAATATTTCTTTGGATACGGGCGAACATCCGCAGGCGGAAAGTTTATGTCTAGTGGCTTGTTATGGTGAAGATACCACACAAACAATCAAACGGCTTCACTTAAACCCAGAGCATACCGTGGCAATCGACCTGCTATATGGTATCGAAAAACATCGAACACTGATGCCATCGCTACGAACAACATCTGAGTACCGTCAAGCTGCCCATTCCATCTTTAACTTAGATGGCGCAATGGTCAGTATGATCAATGAAAGTATTGGTTTTGTTGCACAACGTGTTTTAGCCATGGTGATCAATCTGGGTTGTGATATTGCCCAGCAAAATATCGCATCAGTTGATGATATTAATGCTGCTGTTCGTTTAGGGCTCGGGTATCCATTTGGTCCAATTGAATGGGGTGATCAGATCGGAAGCGATAAAATCTTACTGATCCTCAACCGTATATCTGCCTTGACCTATGACCCACGTTATCGCCCTAGCCCATGGCTACAACGTCGTGTCGCATTAAACTTACCACTAACTTTTAATTCTGAATATTGAAAAGGAAATTCTCTATGTTAAATGCTTATATTTATGACGGTCTACGTAGTCCAATTGGTCGACATGCAGGCGAACTTGCATCAGTGCGCCCCGATGATCTTGTTGCGATGGTTATGCAAAAACTTCTAGAAAAAACAGGTGTGCCTGGTGCAGACATAGAAGATGTCATTTTAGGAGATACCAATCAAGGTGGTGAAGACAGCCGCAATGTTGCCCGGAATGCCCTATTGCTTGCAGGTTTACCTGTAACGGTTGCTGGACAAACAGTCAACCGCTTATGTGCCAGTGGTTTAGGTGCTGTGATTGATTCAGCACGTGCGATTACCTGTGGTGAAGGTGACTTATATATTGCTGGAGGTGTAGAAAGTATGTCTCGTGCGCCTTTTGTGATGGCAAAAGCTGAAAGTGCTTATAGTCGTGATGTAAATATCTACGATACCACCATCGGTTCACGGTTCCCCAATAAAAAGCTGATTGCACAATATGGCGGACATTCTATGCCTGAAACGGGCGATAATGTTGCAGTTGAATTTGGCATTACTAGAGAACAGGCAGATCTATTTGCTGCTCAATCACAGGCAAAATATCAACAAGCCAAGCAAGATGGCTTTTTCAATGACGAAATTACTCCCATCGAAGTTTTTCAAGGAAAAAAATTACCTCCAAAATTGGTCATAGAGGATGAACACCCACGCCCGAGTTCTACAGTAGAAGCTTTAAGCAAGTTAAAACCGCTATTTGAAGGTGGTGTAGTCACAGCGGGTAATGCCTCGGGCATCAATGATGGTGCAGCAGCACTTCTTATAGGTTCAGAACTCGCTGGTCAAAAATATGGCTTAAAACCAATGGCTAAAATTTTATCCGCGGCAGCGGCAGGCATTGAGCCACGTATTATGGGCGCTGGTCCAATTGAAGCCATCAAAAAAGCTGTAGCACGTGCAGGTCTTCGTTTAGATGATATGGATATTATTGAAATCAATGAAGCTTTTGCTTCTCAAGTCTTATCTTGCTTAAAAGGTTTAGATATTGATTTTAATGACCCACGTGTGAACCCAAATGGCGGTGCAATTGCGATTGGTCATCCTTTGGGTGCTTCTGGTGCACGTCTCGCACTGACAGTGTCACGAGAACTGATTCGCCGTAATAAAAAATATGCGGTGGTGAGTCTATGTATTGGAGTGGGACAAGGCTTAGCAATGGTGATTGAAAACGTTGCTTAAGCATTAACGATTATCCATTCATCACAACAGCGCAGTGATGAATGGATTTATTTTGCATAGCGAAATATAATGGATAAACTGTTGTTTATTATATTTGAGTATCGAATGTCTCAGAATTCAGAACCTGAACAAACTATAAATTTTGATGAGATACGTCTAGATCCTATTTCTCATATTCATCGTGAAAATAACCCACAATTTATTGCATCTTTGGCACGCGGTTTAGAGTTGTTACGTTGTTTTTCGGCTAACCATCAAGTGTTAGGTAACCAAGAGTTGGCAAAAATGACCGGTTTACCCAAACCGACGATTGCACGGATTACCAATACGCTTGTGTCTCTAGGTTATTTAAAACAACTGCCCAACTCAACTAAATACACTTTAGACATTGGTGTCTTGTCTTTGGGTTATGCTGCCTTGTCCAATATTTCGATTCGTAATATTGCGCATCGTTATATGGAAGAGTTGAGTCAATACGTTCAAGCACCTGTTGCAATGGCGACACGTGATCGTTTAAACATGGTTTATATTGATGTGGTACAAATTGAAACAGCGTTAAATATGCGCCGTCCGATTGGTTCAACCTTGCCCCTCCACAGCAGTTCTATGGGAAGAGCCTGTTTAGCGGCAACACCTGAACGTGAACGTAATTTCTTACTCGATGCGCTGAAACAAAAAAATCCTGAAAACTGGCCTGCAATTAAACGCTCTCTTGAACGTGCTTTTCGAGATTACCAAGATTATGGATATTGTCTTTCTTTAGGTGAATGGCATAAAGAAGTCAATTCTGTTGCTGTGCCTTTAGTGAGTTCTCAACATGGTCTTTATGTCTTTAACTGTGGCGCACCTAGTTTTCATTTAAATCCGGAAAAACTTGAAGGTGAAATTGGACCTCATTTAATTCATATGGTGCATAACATTCAAGATGCATTGAATGAAACACACTGATCAGCTGATTTGAAAGAAGTTCAGAGATCATATGAATAAATGATTCAATTTCATGCTAGCAAACAAAAGGCATGATGAAAAACACACTCTATACCCCGACCATTATTTTAATGGCAATTGCAGCAGGCATCTGTACGGGCGGGAATTACTTTAGCCAACCACTGATTCACTCAATGAGTTTGAGTTTAAATATATCGGATACCACAACAGCGTGGGTGCCAACTTTGGCGCAAATTACTTATGCTTGTGGCTTGCTGTTTTTGATGCCTTTAGGTGATATTCTTGAAAAGCGTAAGCTGCTTTTTATCTTTATGTTACTGGCTGCATTCGGACTGATTATCAGTGGCTTTTCTCACAATATTTATCTGTTGATGTTTGGCACAATCATTACAGGGCTATTCTCGAGTTCAGCCCAACTATTGTTACCGCTTGCAGCGAGTCTGGCTCCTGTTCAGCAAAGCGGGCGTGTTGTGGGATTTTTACTCAGTGGTTTGATGATGGGCGTGTTATTGGCACGTTCAATTTCTGGACTGATCTCAACACTCTTTGCATGGCATGTGATCTATTTGATCAGTGGTTTTTTACTCTTAATTATTGCAATTATTTTGTATCGCAATATTGGTCGATTCCCTCCAACTCAATCGGAAAACTATGTAAAAACCATTCATTCCTTGCCAAAGATCTTTTTTCAGAATCGTCGACTAAGAATAAGAACCTATATTGGTGGATTAACTTTTGCCTGTGTCAGTTTGACCTTTACCACAATGTCACTATTGCTGGCTCCAGCACCATATTTTTTGAGTGATTTCACGATTGGATTATTTGGTTTTGTTGGTATTTTAGGCACATTTGTGGCGAATTTCTCAGGTAAATTCATTGATCAAGGCTACATTCATAAAATATCAATCACTTGTGGTTTCGGGCTAATCTTCAGTTGGTTATTATTTTTATTATTGGATTATCATTTCATCTTTTATATTTTTGCCCTACTCATCCTTTATGCATCTCTTTCTGCTGTTCATGTCACCAATCAAAGCATTGTGTTTAAACTCAACCAAGAGTTACGATCACGTTTTAATGCAATCTATATGACGGGATATTTTGCAGGCGGTGCATTGGGTACGACGACAGGCAGTTATGCTTGGAAACATTTTGGCTGGATAGGTGTGTGTAGCTTAGGCTTGGTATTCGCCATTTTATGTTTATATTGTTGTATTTCAGATGCAAAAAAACCAGCATAATTTATGCTGGTTTTTTTAAATTTGTCTCAATCAAGAAATCAACTATACACGCTGTATTTAACTAATCTCAGTACGAATATTATTCACCATATGTAATAAACGTGGCGCAATATCTTCTTCCAGTTTTTCACGATTCATTATAAAGCTTGGACCACCACAGTTAAATACCAATAAGCCATGTTGTTCATGAATCAATGGAACAGCTACAGAGTTGACATCTTTATGCCACTCCCCAATGGAAAAGCAATAACCAAAATCTTGATAATCTTTGAATGCTTTATCTAAATCACGATTGATTTTAATCCAGTCTTCTTTATGTTTACGACGGATTGCATCCAGCAAAAATTCTCTTTCATCTTCAGGCATTGCTGCAAGACACGCACGCCCCATCGAGCTTAAATGAATCGGCAAATAGGTTCCAACCTGACGTCGCATGGTCATATTGCCTTTACCTTGAACCACATCCAAATAAATCATATTCAAACGATCACGTGTCGCCATTGCAACAGCAGCACCTGCGTAATCTGCTAAATTCTTCATATAAGGATGTGCAATATTACGGATGGACACATTGGAAAGCATTGAATATCCGAATGCCAAAACACCAACAGAGAGTTGGAATTTACTCGAATTTGGCACTTGTTTGATATAGCCCAAGCGTGACAAGGTATGGGTTAAGCGAGTAATTGTCGGTTTAGGTAAACCTGTCATTTGTGAGAGTTCTTGATTACCTAAATGTTGATGTTTTGGCGTAAAACAACGCAATAACTCTAAACCACGTCCTAAGGCAGTGATAAATTGACGATCATTTTCATCCTGCATATCTTCTATAGGATGCAATAGCTCATGGCGCAAAGGCGCTAATAATTTTTCTGTATGTTCTGCATCAAAGGCATCAGTCATGGTTATAACACTTCATCTATTTGTTTCGCACTGCGAAAATTATAATCTATTTTTTCTATAAATACACTTTAAAATAAATAATGCATAAAGGTGGATGTGAAAAGTCTAATTTTTCTGATGATTGCGAAACTTAATCATCATAGCCCTTTCACATCAATGGATTAAAATCCTTAGCCAATCACACCTTGAGCTTTTAATTCTGCAAATTTCTCATCAGAAATAATACGACCTAAGATTGTTTGTGTATGCTCTCCCAATAAAGGTGGTGCATTTCGATACTCTACAGGTGTCCGAGAAAGTTTGATGGGAGAACCAACGACTGTCATTTTTTCACGAAGTGGATGTGGCATTTCTACCAACATTTCTCGTGCAATCACTTGAGGTTCATTAAAAGCTTGTTCGAGATTGTTAATCACCCCCACAGGCACTTTGGCTGCATAAATTGCATTTACCCATTCATCAGCAGTCTTGCTTAAAAAATGCTTGGATAAAATATCAATCACTTCCTCACGATGTTTGATTCGATCCGCATTACGGCTAAAGCGAGGATCGTTGGGTAAATCAGCTAAACCAATACTGTTACATAGTTGAATAAATTGGCTGTCATTACCACAAGCAATAATGAATTCTCGATCTGAAGCTTTAAATAACTGGTAAGGCACAATATTGGCATGTGCATTGCCATAACGCACAGGAATTTTTCCTGAGGAAAAATAGTTCATTCCTTGGTTTGCCATCGTAGCGATTTGCACATCAAGTAAAGCCATATCTATATATTGACCTAAACCTGTTATATGACGGTTGAGTAAGGCTGCTTGTATGGCAATGGTTGAATATAATCCAGTGGATAAATCAGAAAAAGCTACCCCCACTTTTTGCGGACCACCACCGGGTAAATCATCCTTTTCACCTGTGATGGACATCAGACCGCCCATACCTTGGATGATAAAATCATAACCCGGTTCTTCTGCTCTTGGTCCATTTTGTCCAAAACCAGTGATTGAGCAATAGACCAGTCTTGGGTTGATTTCAGATAAAGTGGCATAATCTAAGCCATACTTTTTTAAAGAGCCTGTTTTATAGTTTTCAATGACCACATCCGTATCTTGGATGAGTGTTTTGATAAGTGCTTGCCCTTCTGGATTTGCAATATCAATCGCAACAGAAAGCTTATTTCGATTGGTCGACTGATAATAAGCAGCTTCACGTGTGTCGTGCCCTGCATCATCTTTCATCCAAGGTGGTCCCCAAGAACGGGTATCATCACCTAACTTTGGTCTTTCAACCTTAATAACCTCTGCACCTAGATCAGCAAGAATCTGTCCACACCACGGTCCAGCCAGTACTCGACTTAAATCAAGTACACGAATTCCATTTAAAGCGCCCATGTCCATTCCACGTTCGATTTGTTTAATTTCCTACAGGAAAACTTGTTTAGCATAAGTTTCGCATAGCGATATGTATTTTTAATATACATGCAAGTATGCAAAAATCAATCAAAATATTTTCCACAGTTGATAATAATCTATTTTTTAAATGAACTTAGACAATAAAATCAAATAATTATGATCACTTAGATAAAATACATTATATCGCATTGCGAAATTAATTTTCAAAATATATTGTTTTATGCAATTCCATTGATTAATATCGAAACGAAATGCAGGGTTTAACCCGCATTAGATTGATGTTTTAAGTAAGTTGTATAAAGGACAAGACTATGATTCGAGATCAGGAAACACTTAACCAACTGGTAGATATGATTCGACAGTTTGTAGATGGTGTATTGATTCCTCATGAGAATGAAGTCGCAGAAACAGATCAGATTCCTCAAAAAATTATTGAGCAAATGCAAACTTTAGGTTTATTTGGACTCACAATTCCTGAGCAATATGATGGTCTTGGACTGACTATGGAAGAGGAAGTGACGATTGCATTTGAACTTGGTCGTACTTCCCCTGCTTTCCGTTCATTGATCGGTACCAATAACGGCATCGGTTCAAGCGGTTTAATCATTGACGGAACCGACACACAAAAATCATTTTTCTTACCTCGTCTAGCACGTGGAGAGCTAATCAGCTCATTTTGTCTCACAGAACCAGATGCAGGTTCAGATGCAGCTTCGCTCAAGACGACTGCCATTAAGGATGGTGATTTCTATATTTTAAATGGTACTAAACGCTTTATTACCAACGCACCACATGCAGGTGTATTCACAGTCATGGCGCGTACTAACCCTGAGATAAAAGGTTCTGGTGGAATCTCAGCGTTTATTGTGGATAGCACAACAGTAGGAATCTCTTTGGGTAAACAGGATCAAAAAATGGGACAAAAAGGTGCGCACACCTGTGATGTCATTTTTGAAAACTGTCGGATTCCTGCCTCTGCACTGATCGGTGGTGTCGAAGGCGTTGGCTTTAAAACAGCAATGAAAGTTCTAGATAAAGGGCGCTTACATATTGCTGCAATTAGTGTAGGTGCCGCTATCCGTATGTTGGATGATGCGCTCAAGTTTGCGATTGAACGTAAACAGTTTGGTCAAGCGATTGCAGAATTTCAATTGATTCAAGCCATGCTTGCTGACTCTAAAGCTGAAATTTATGCCGCCAAATGTATGGTCATAGATGCAGCTAGACAACGTGATGCTGGACAAAATGTCAGTACTGAAGCTTCATGCGCCAAAATGTTTGCGACTGAAATGTGTGGTCGTGTCGCAGATCGATGTGTACAGATTCACGGGGGTTCAGGTTATATCAGCGAATATGCGATTGAACGTTTTTATCGAGATGTGCGTTTATTCCGTCTTTATGAAGGAACAACTCAGATTCAGCAAATGATTATTGCCCGAAACATGATTCGTGCTGTGTCTTAATTAATTCTTCGGCACTTTAAAACGAATTAAAGTGCCATAAATCAAATGTAGGTAATGGATTATGGCTACAAACTACACCACCTCTATCTCCCCAATACAACCCCACACTTGGAAAATTGCATTTATTTTTGCATTCTTGGCTTTGTTGGTCGATGGCGCTGATCTCATGCTGCTGTCTTATAGCCTAAACAGTATTAAAGCAGATTTTGGCTTAAGCTCAGTTCAAGCAGGTATGCTCGGTAGTTTTACGTTGGCGGGTATGGCTGTAGGGGGAATATTTGGAGGATGGGCATGTGATAAATATGGTCGAGTGCGTATTGTAGTACTTTCGATCCTAACTTTTTCACTCCTGACATGCGGATTAGGCTTTACCCAAAGTTTCCTAGAGTTTGGCTTACTGCGCTTTTTTGCTTCACTGGGTTTGGGTTCACTTTATATTGCCTGTAATACTTTAATGGCTGAATATGTTCCGACGCGTTACCGTACAACCGTCTTAGGTACATTACAGGCAGGTTGGACAGTCGGTTATATCGTTGCAACCTTGCTTGCTGGTTGGATTATCCCAGATCATGGTTGGCGCATGTTGTTTTACGTTGCCATTGTCCCTGTATTGATTGCAATTTTGATGCACCTACTTGTGCCAGAACCTTTAGCATGGCAAGAATCTCGCCTTAAACAGCCAGTCGTGACTCAAGATGTTGAAAAAACTTCTGCTTTCCAATTGATTTTTAAAGATAAGCGTAATCGTAATATGTTTATTTTATGGGCATTAACAGCAGGTTTCTTGCAGTTTGGTTATTATGGGGTCAATAACTGGATGCCATCCTATTTAGAAAGTGAATTAGGAATGAAGTTCAAGGAAATGACCGCATATATGGTCGGTACTTATACTGCCATGATTCTTGGTAAAGTCCTTGCAGGGATGATGGCTGACAAATTGGGGCGCCGTTTTAGCTATGCATTTGGTGCAATTGGTACCGCAATTTTTCTTCCTTTGATTGTTTTTTACAATTCACCAAGCAATATTTTGTATCTTTTGATCGCTTTTGGATTCTTATATGGTATTCCATATGGTGTAAATGCAACATATATGACTGAAAGTTTCCCTACAGCGATTCGTGGTACAGCAATTGGTGGCGCTTATAATGTGGGTCGACTTGGTGCTGCACTTGCGCCTGCAACGATCGGATTCTTGGCATCTGGTGGTTCTATTGGTTTGGGTTTTGTGGTTATGGGAGCTGCGTATTTAATTTGTGGCGTTATTCCTGCACTGTTTATCAAAGAAAAATTATATGATCCACAAAAGTCCTAAATTTTAAAATTTAACGACCGTGAAGCCAGCTTAATTTTGCTGGCTTTTTTGTTGCTATCTTTTTGGATTTATTTATAAAATTGAGTTTTTTGTCGAGCTCTTTCATTTGATATTTTTATTAAAATAATTTAAAGTACCGCTAAGCGAAATGGAATTTCTTTTATGAATAATATACAACGCGAATCGATGGAGTTTGACGTCGTGATCGTAGGCGCAGGTCCTGCGGGTCTTTCTGCTGCGATTAAAATTCGTCAATTGGCTATTGAAAACAACCTTTCCGACCTTTCTGTCTGTGTGGTTGAAAAAGGCTCTGAAGTTGGTGCGCATATCCTTTCTGGTGCTGTACTTGAACCTCGTGCAATCAATGAACTTTTCCCTGACTGGAAAGAACAAGGCGCACCTTTAAATGTGCCTGTGACTGAGGACAAGACTTATTTCCTCATGTCTGCTGAAAAGTCTCAAGAAGCACCGCATTGGATGGTTCCTAAAACCATGCACAACGATGGCAACTATGTCATTTCATTGGGTAATGTTGTTCGTTGGTTGGGTCAAAAGGCTGAGGAATTAGAAGTTTCTATTTTCCCGGGCTTTGCTGCTTCAGAAATTCTTTATCATGAAGATGGTTCTGTAAAAGGGATTCAAACTGGTGATATGGGCGTTGGTAAAGATGGTGAACCGACGCATAACTTCACGCCTGGTTATGAACTTCATGCCAAATATACGATTTTTGCAGAAGGTTGCCGTGGACATCTCGGTAAACGTTTAATTGCAAAATACAACTTAGATCAAGATGCTGATCCGCAACATTACGGTATCGGGATTAAAGAACTTTGGGAAATCGACCCTGCAAAACATAAACCAGGTTTGGTGATGCATGGTTCAGGTTGGCCTCTTGCTGAAACAGGTTCTTCAGGTGGATGGTGGTTATATCACGCTGAAAACAACCAAGTGACTTTGGGTATGATTGTCGATTTATCTTATGAAAATCCACATATGTATCCATTTGCTGAAATGCAACGTTGGAAAACACATCCACTGATCAAGCAATATCTTGAAGGTGGTAAGCGTATTTCTTATGGCGCACGTGCAGTTGTAAAAGGTGGTCTAAACTCACTGCCAAAATTGACTTTCCCGGGTGGATGCCTGATTGGTGATGATGCGGGTTTCTTAAACTTTGCTAAAATCAAAGGCTCTCATACCGCAATGAAATCAGGTATGTTGTGTGGTGAGGCTGTATTTGAAGCAATCCAAGCAGGTCATGCAAAAGGTGGTGATTTAGCAATTGCTCGTGTGACTGAGGGTGAAGACTTCTTTGCGAAAGAGTTGACGGCATATACAGACAAATTCAACAATAGTTGGTTAAAAGAAGAGTTGCATCGTTCACGCAACTTTGGTCCTGCAATGCATAAATTCGGTTTATGGATGGGTGGCGCATTTAACTTTATCGACCAAAATATCTTTAAAGTTCCATTTACTTTACACGATCTTGTGCCTGACTTTAGTGCCTTGAAAACTGTAGATGCGTCTACCTTTAAACCGAACTATCCAAAGCTAGATGGTAAATTGACTTTTGACCGTTTGTCTTCTGTATTCGTTTCTAACACGGTACATGAAGAGAATCAGCCAGCACATTTAAAACTGACTGACCCAACGATTCCTGTAAATGTCAATTTACCCAAATGGGATGAGCCTGCTCAGCGTTACTGCCCTGCTGGTGTATATGAAATCATGGAAAATGATGATGGTTCTAAGCGCTTCCAGATTAATGCGGCAAACTGTGTTCACTGTAAGACGTGTGATATTAAAGATCCTTCACAAAACATCACATGGGTAACACCTGAGGGTGGTGGTGGTCCTAACTATCCAAATATGTAATTTGGATGGCTGGTCTAGAGCTTTAGGGTTCTTTTACTCCAATTTGTTGAGTGCATAAGCGCTTCATTTTTAATTATTTAGGTAAGCTTAGTTCCCAAGGGAGCTAAGCTTGAAATGAATCTAATTCGAATTGAGTCCTCGTTTTTTAAAAATTATAGAACAATAAAATATTTAACAAACCTCTCCATCCGAGATCATCTCCTTGAGCAAAAGAATTTGCATTGCCACCAATAAATGGATCATTTTTACTTAATAAATATTCAGCTGCTACAGAAAAATGACCTTTATCTGCTTGGATACCAAAGATATTTCTGTACGATCTTTCAAATTCACGAGGTTGTTTTTGCAGTGCACTATAAGTGAGATAAGGTGTGAGTGACCAACCATAAAGCACATCTTTCATCAGATAATTTACATCAAAAGTATAGAAACTTGCTTCATTGGCTAAATTGTAGGAACTATCAAAAGACCCGACCACTGCATAATCTCTCCCTAAACTGTCCAGATGAGTCACTTTGTTTCTACCGAGAGTTAATGTGACATTGGCATTTTTATAATTGATTTTACTAAACGCAGACCATGCATTGCGGTGTCCAGTCTGTGAATCATTTTTATTTTCAATGTTAGAATACCAATACGAAGATCCTAATTTTAAATTTAGATCAGGTTGATTCGATAAAGGAATTTCTTTTATCAAACGTGCAAGAAGCATGTTTTTTTCTTTTACATAGGGCTGATTTTTCTGATCTGGTTTAACATAATTCGCTGAATAATGGGCTGAATCTAAACTTTTACCTGTATAATTCCCTGCATCACGGGTAAAAAATGCCCCGTCAAATTTGGTTGTCGAATTGATATTTGAAGAATAGCGAATACCAAGATTATGCACATCTTCTAAGCCTGCATTAATGACCATTCCTCCAAACCAACTGGTTGACCAGCCCCGACCTGGACCAAATGGAATTTCCTGAATACCAAAGGTTATCGTATTGTCTTCACTTAACTTATAGCCGAGATTTGCATCTACTAGAGAAGAGAAATCACATAATCTGTCGAATTGATAACAACGATATTCTAGCGCGCCGAAAATATTTTTAGCCTCATATTTGATGGCTAATTTTGCGGCATCAAATTTCAAATTATGTTCACGATCATCTGTGTAATCTTTATCCATGATGTTTGCTCTCAGCCATCCTGAAATAGTCACTTCGCCCAAATCCGAATGTGCATCGCCAAAACGTAAATTCTCAGCGAAAAGGTCGGGTGAAAATGTAGATAAAGCACCACCAAGAAAAATATAAATTTTCCATTTTAACATTCTAAAAATCCTTTAATATCAGTGCTAGGCTCTAAATATATTGCTTTTAAATGAACATAGCGTTTGATTGAAACTGTTTTTGTTTTTCGCCTATGCAATGCAGAGCGACTTTTTTTATTGCTTTTGATTTGCAGCCAAAGATGTTGCCTGAGCTTTTTTCAAATCTGCGTATTTTTCCCAATAGGTTGCATTTTTAATGTCGACTTTTCTTGGGTCAAAGACAGGGTCTTTGCCTGACTTACGTTGAATATCATAGTCTTTTAATACTTTAAGCAATGGCTTAGTTAATAAGATCAAAGCAATTAGATTTACATATGCCATACTTCCGAAAGTAATATCGCCCAACGCCCACATCGTTTCAGTGCTTGCAATACTGCCCATAAATAGGGCTGCTAAACTTGCAATTTTTGCAATGGTTTTAAAGATCGGATATTTATTCTGACGATCAAAATATGCAATTCCAGACTCAGCGACATAGTAATATGTCATCAGTGTCGTAAAGGCAAAAACTAAAATCGCTAAAGAAATTAACCACGCTCCCCCTTGTTGAAAGACTGTTTGTAATGCCAGAGAAGTCCATTCTGCACCGGCAGGAATCCCTGGAACATATTCGACTAAGGGGGCGCTACTGCCTAGAGGGGAAACGTTATACATTCCTGTAATGAGGATCATTAAACCTGAACTGGTTAAAATCAATGCTGTCTCGAAGAAAATTGAAAATGCCTGAATTAGACCTTGTTTGACTGGATGAGAGGTCATGGCAGCAGCAGATGCAAAAGTAGATTCACCCGCGCCAGCTGCACTTGCAAAGACCGCGCGACGAACACCCCAATTTACAGCTTGCCCAATAATAGCGCCAAACACAGCATCCATACCCAGTGCACTTTTTACGATTAAAACAAAAGTTTCAGGAATTTTGTCATAGTGAAAAATCAAAAGAATAACGGTTGCCAGTACATACATTGCAGACATTGTGGGGACAATCTTCTCAACAGCGCGAGCTATGCGTTTGACACCACCCCAAATGATTAAGCCAATGCCTAAAGTGACAACAATTCCTGAAACATAAGGTGGTATTTGAAAGGTAGCTTTAAATGTCGTCGCAATGGTATTCATTTGAATACCAGGCATCATCACTGTATAAGAGATAATAAGTACCCCAGCTGCAACAGCTGCGAATGGTTTAAGCTTTAAGCCACGATCTATATAAAAATGTACACCACCATAGTATTGATCACCTTCTTTGAATTTGTAGAGC
Source organism: Acinetobacter bereziniae LMG 1003 = CIP 70.12 (assembly GCF_000368925.1). Lineage (GTDB taxonomy): Bacteria > Pseudomonadota > Gammaproteobacteria > Pseudomonadales > Moraxellaceae > Acinetobacter > Acinetobacter bereziniae. The sequence goes on from NZ_KB849756.1 coordinate 40,835, forward strand.
TGGGCAATGGTCGATTCACAAAATGCCAAAGCACCTGCAAGAAAGCCCATCACAATCATCCAAAAGATTGCACCAGGACCGCCCATGCCAACTGCTAAGGCAACGCCTGCAATATTACCAACACCAATACGACCAGCTAATGCCATAAAAAGTGCTTGTCGTGGGGAAATTCCTGAATGATCTTCTTTCTTCTCACGAATCACATGAAACATTTCACGAAAATATCGGAATTGCACTCCTCGTGTGATCAGCGTGAAATATAGCCCTACGCCGAGTGCGAGATATACCAATGTATTACTCCATAGATAGCCTACTATGGTATTTATCAGTTGTTCCATAACTGTTACCTCATCCTTTCTATTTTTTATAAATTAAATAGGTTTTGTTTTTTCAAGATGCAGAAATCCCTACATAATTTATGTATATTGATTTGTTTTACAGGTCGTGATATTGATGTTTTTTGAATATCTGACGTGTAAATCGCTAAATGTTTATAATCAGTGTTCTATTGCGAATTAATTTATTGTATTGCGTGTTTTTTAATTCTGTTTGCAAAATGAATATTCAAATCAGCGTATGTTAGATTTTCATGTCCTTACATTCAGAATTTCCTTTGTTACGACCATCTAAATACAATAAGTTCTGTCTCATAGTTATTCCTTTCAAGATTGATACAAGCATTCAATAAACACATTATTTGGACTAAATCCGTGGCTTGAAACTCAGCATAGATTTAGCGACTTTAGATGCTTATACACAGTTTATTTTATTGTTAAAATAAATATTGTGTACAATATTGCATACATTAAAAATATATTCATATCTCTAGATTGTCAACTATAAAAGTCATAAAACGACCAATAAATCTTTTAAATAAGATGATGATTTAAAAATAAAAAAAGCCCAAAAAATCATAAGAATGACTTTCTAAGGCTTATTAAAAAATAAACTCAAAATTGTATTTTTTTAATTTGATACACTAATTTGATCGATTAAATTTTCTTTCATATGCTCCATAAAACGATCTCTAAATAATAAAGTATGGTGATGTGCTTCCTGTTCTGCTTTGTCCATATCTTTATTGGTAATTGCTGCAATTAGCTCTATATGATCTCTTTCCAAATGACTGTAATTTGCTGATTTGGCTAAATGATCAAAGTGTAGATAAAACAGCCTTTGTCCTTCTTCCAATAAACGCTCATAATATTCTATTAAGAATGGATTTCTCCCCGCACGAGCAATGTCCATATGAAGTTGCTTATTTTGTTCAAGCATGAGGCGATAGTCGCCATCACGAGCAGCCTGAACATAAATTGCGTCAGTTTGTTTAATTTTTTCAATATCTTCGATCGTACAATTTGCTGCTGCCAATCGAGATACTGCGCGTTGTAATAAATCTAAGGCGCTGATGTATTTAGAAAAGTCCTGAAGGTTGAATGGTCGAACTATGGTGGTTCGATTCGCCAACGTCGTGGCTAAACCTTCAGCAACTAAACGCGCCAACGCATCACGTACAGGTGAACGGGAAACTGCAAAGCGTTCAGCCAAAGATATTTCATCCAACTGAGTATTTGGTTTCAACTGTAAAGTTAAAATCTCCTCGCGGAGTTGATCATAAACATATTTCCCGTTGTGCCTTTTTTTCGATCCATCCGTTTCTTTTTTTACTACACTATTCATAGGCTCGGTCTTACCCAATTTTAAATTCAGCCTATTATATAATACCTTGCCCCCATGTATCACTTACCATAAAACCTTCTGCTAAAGGATCTGTTGGATCAACAGCCAATTGATGAAAGCCAAATAGCCATGCACGACCTGTAACGTTTGGAATAATGGCTGGATATTCACCAATTGTAGTATTTCTGACATATTTCACTTTAAACTGTCCGCCAATAATGGATTGTGAAATTAATTCATCCCCCAGTTGCACAAGCCCTCTTTTCACCATCGTTGCTAAATTAGCGGAGCTACCTGTACCACAGGGTGAACGATCAACTCTTCCAGGGGGTAAAGTTGTACAGGTCTGAACAGTTTTCTCATCTAAGCGATTTCGGAACATCACATAGGTAATTTCATTGATATCCGGATATATAGGATGTTGCACTTTAAAATTGTTATTCATCAACTTTCTCAGTGTTATGCCCAATAACGCAAGTTTGTGTGCATTTTCAGGAGAAATCGTCAAGTTGACTTGATCAACATCAATGAGCGCATAATAAACACCACCAAAAGCAATATCGAATTGAATTTTTCCCAACCCATCAACCTCGATTTCTGCATCCAATTGTTCAACAAACGCTGGCATCATCTCTAAGCTAACGCTTTCACAGCGCCCATTTTTACAAGAAGCCTTTGCAGTCACAAGTCCAGCAGCAGTATCTAAAACAACAGAGGTAATCGGTTCTTGCATACTGATGATACCCATTTCCAATAATGCGGTCGTGACACAAATACAATTACTTCCAGACATAGGATGTGTTTTGTCTGCTTGAAAAATCGCAAAAGCAGCATCTGCATGAGCGACTGTGGGTGGGAGTAATAAATTGACTGAAATTTGTAAACATCCACGCGGTTCTTGAATGACAAAACGTCTTAAGCTGTCATCCACTTCATTGAGATAGTTTACTTTTTCTGCCATTGTTAGACCCGGAATATTGATTACACCACCCGTAATCACTTTCCCTACTTCGCCTTCACAATGCACATCGACAAGTTGTATCATTTTTTGCCAACGCATAATTCATTTCCTTATTCAATATACCAAGCCCACGGTTCAGCGCTGTCATAGCGTGTAATTTGTTTCACTTCTAAATAGTTTTCTAATCCCCAAACACCAAGTTCACGTCCGATCCCACTTTGTTTATAACCACCCCAAGGTGCTTCGCTAAATGTGGGTTGAGAACAGTTGATCCAAACGATGCCGGCTCTGAGTTTTCGTGCGACGCGATCACAACGAAGCAAATCTTTCGACATGACGGCGCCAGCTAAGCCAAATATCGAATCATTTGCAGATCGAATCGCTTCGTCCTCAGTAAGAAATGAACGAATGCAAACCACTGGACCAAAAATCTCTTGTGTCCATAAAGCATGATTTTCAGGTACATCAATAAAAATAGTAGGTTCGATGAAATAACCGCTTGAATGTGAATCAGGTCTTTTCCCTCCAGTTAAGAGATGAATGTTATCGTCTACTCCTTGCTGAATGGCATCTATAACATGTTGATATTGCTTCTTATTGACCAATGGTCCTAGTTTGATTCCTGTTTCAAAGCCATTGCCAATCTTTATCTTTTTAGTTTCCTCTACTAAACGTTTTAATAATTTTGGATAAATTTCATCTTGAACTAAAACACGAGAGGTCGCTGAACAGACTTGTCCTTGATTCCAAAAAATACCAAACATGATCCATTCTACAGCTGCCTCTATATCACTATCTTCAAAAACAATAAATGCAGATTTTCCACCCAGTTCTAAACTTATATTTTTAATATTTGTAGCAGCAGTACGCATAATTTGCTTGCCCACTGGCACGCTTCCCGTAAAGGCAATCTTATCAATTTTGGGGTGTTCCGTGAGGTATGGACCAATTTCATGCCCATAGCCCGTTAATATATTGAGAACTCCTTTCGGCAATCCTACTTTTTCAACAATACGACCAAGTTCAATTGCTGTGAGTGATGTCACTTCAGAGGGTTTTAAAATCACAGTACAGCCTGCTGCCAATGCTGGAGCAATTTTCCACGCTGCCATCAATAATGGATAATTCCATGGAATGATTGCGCACACTACACCTACAGGTTCTTTGACCGTTACACAACTAAAACGCTCATCACTCAACGCTATTTCTGTTTGTGCATGCTCATCAAATTGCTCTGCTAAATTTGCATAAAACTCAAAACAGCCTGCTGCGTCAGCGATGTCCCACTCTGCTTCTGGATAAGGTTTACCATTATCTCTGACTTCAAGTGTCGCAATTCTTTTTAAATCTTGGTGTATTTCTTGGGCGATTAATCTCAGATATTGTGCTCTTTGTTTGCCAGATAATTGTGACCAATCAGTGTGATCAAATGCTTCTCTTGCAGCTTTTACAGCCAGTTCAGCGTCACTTATTGAAGCACGAGCAATCCGTGCAATTTCCTCTTCAGTACTTGGATCTATACTGCTAAAAGTTTCGCCCTTGAGCGGTTTAACCCATTGCCCATTGATAAAAAGTTGATCGTAATACATATCTTTTTTCCTAAAGTTCAATTATGAAAATCGGGTTGCTTTAAATGGTTCTAAGTTAAAGGTTGATGACTGTTGTAATAATAAGTCTGTCACTAAACGCCCTGTTGTTGCCGCTAATGTTAAACCCAATTGACCATGACCAAAAGCCAAAGCAACATTTGAAAAACGTGGACTGATATCAATGATGGGTTTGGTGTCAGGCAAAAAAGGTCGATAGCCAACACCATATTCAACACCCTCTAAACCTAATTCAGGGACAAGCTGTTTTGCCTTATTTAAAATAATCTCAGCACGTTTCATATTTGGTTTAGATCCACTCGCTGCAAATTCAATGGTTCCACCAATTTGTAAGCCTCTGGTCATTGGAGAAAAGCAAAAACCACCAGAGGCATAAATAATCGAGTGCTTAATTTCTACTTTTGGTTGTGGTAATACCACTTGATAACCAGCAATACCGAGCAGTGGCGGATTTACACCCAATTGTCTGGAAAACACGCGAGAACCAACTCCAGCAGCGATGACAACATAGTCAGTATCTAAAATTTGTGTATTACTGAGGTTAACTTGCTTGATTAGATGATTATTTTCTTTTAATTCAGTCGCTTCAGCTTGAATTCTTTGACCTCCTTTGGCAATAAAGCAATTGCTTAGCGCAACAATAAATCCTTTGGTATCTTTAACAGCAGTCCAGTCATTAAACAAAAGTCCATGTTTAAACTTTCCAGCAAAAGTAGGCTCCAAATCTGTAATTTCTTTTTCGTTTAAAATTTGATGTTTAAAACCAAAATGTTGTCTCAGTTCCAAATATTCTTTTTCATGTTCAATGTCTTGTACATCATCAAAAAACTCAAGCACTGGTCGATGACCTAATAGATTTTGATCAGCACAATCCTTTAAAAGCACAGCATAATCGTCATAAACATGCTGAGTCAATGATGCGAGTGAACTGGCAATTTCTTCAATTCTAGATGTTCGAGCACAGCTTAAAAATTGTAAAAACCAAGGGATAATTTGTGGAAACGCAGATGGGCGAAGTGCAAGAGGACCTTGTTGGTCAAGTAACCAGTACGGAATTTTTTTCAAAATACCTTTTTTTGAAAGTGGAATAATTTCACTGACTGCCATTTGCCCACAGCTCCATTTGGCTGTACTTTCGCCTGCCTCAGATGGATCGATAACCGTCACATTTAGCCCTTTCTTTTGTAAAAAAAGTGCGCAGCATATGCCTACGATTCCACCACCAATCACCACTGCTGTTTTGGTATTTTCTTTCATAGATCACATTCCATTGATGAGCATGAAACTTCTTATATATCAATAAGCTACAAGCATTTTATTTTTTATTTGAAGTACATTCCAATACTATTTTGATTGAAGCTATTCGATTTGGTTTAGAGATTTATTTCATCTGATCAAATGCGTGTTTAAATTCCGCCTTTTCAGTATCTGTTAATGGTAATAATGGCATTCGGGCATTTCCCACTTCAAATCCAGCTAGCTGACAACCATATTTTACTTTTTGAATAAATTTTCCTGATTCCATGAGGGACATAATCGGGAACAATTGTCGCATAACATCTTGAGCTCCACGAATATCACCAGTGTTGTATTTATTCATCATTGTCGTGACTTTATCAGGAAAACAATTTGCTGGACCACAAATCCAACTCGAAGCACCCCACAAGAAAAAGTCTAAAGCTTGGTCATCAGAACCACATGAAAGTTGATAGTGATCTTTATATTTTTCACCAATTTCAATCGCACGTAGCAAATTACCACTACTCTCTTTAATACCTATAACACGTGGATGGTCTTTAAATGCCTCTAGTACCAGATAACCAATCTCTACATTGGTACGTATCGGATAGTTATATAAAATCAAATTAATTTGAGGGAAAGTCTCTAAAATTGTATTGTAATGGGCAATCAATTCTTCTTGTGATGGTAAAGCATAATATGGCGGTGCAATCAGTAAGTTGGTGTATCCCATCTCCACTGCCTGTTGAACCTGTTCTAATACTTCACGTGTACATGACCCATTCGCGCCTGCGATCAGAACACCTTTATCTTTTACGGTTTCTTTGACAACTTTTAAGATTTGACGACGTTCATGATTAGTCAGTGCATAATACTCACCTGTTGAGCCTAGTATGACAAAACCTTGCACCCCTGCATCTAATTGATATTCGAGCATATCAACCAAGATTTTATAATTGACTTGGTTGGTGTCATCAAATGGGGTGATCAGTGCAGGAAGGATACCTTGTAGCATATTAAAATTCTCCAATAAAAATATTTTCGTCCCATTCATTCAAATTTTCATTGAACAATAATTCTATATATCAATGATTAAGTTGAAATTATTGCTGAATGATTTTAAATCACAATTAATTGTGTACAATATTGCATACATTAAACATTATATTTAATTATTTGAGATGTCAATGCTTAGAAAAAACTCAAAAACAAAGAAAATATTTAATATTTTTCAAATATTTATACTTATTTTTATTATCATTTTAGAAAATATCTTTTTTTATTTTTTTCTAATTTTTTTAGCATGAATAAAAATTCAGATGGATTGACAGTTGATTAAAGTCAATATACATTGCATACAATAATGTATACATTATTAGAATTACTAGCTTATATCAAGGAAAAAAGAAATGTCTCAGTTTAATCATAAGACAGTGCTTGTGACTGGCGCAGGTGGAGGTATAGGCTCTGCGACTGCACAGCGTTTCGCACAAATGGGCGCAACAGTAATTGTGGCAGATATTATTAATACGGCTGCTGAGAAAACTGCTCAAGCGATCAATCTTCAAGGAGGAAAAGCTGAAGTTGTAGCTTTTGATTTAACCTCAAAAGATGCTTGCCAACAAGCCATTGAAAAAATTGAAGAACGTTACCAACATATTGATATATTGGTGAATAATGCTGGTGCCATGCGTAGAGGTGAATTACTTCATCTCAGCGAAAAGGATTGGCTTTTAAGTCTGGATGTTAATCTCAACGCCTTATTTTATTTATGCCAAGCAGCATTACCTAAAATGATCGCATCTGGTGGCGGATCTATTGTGAATACTGCATCCCAATGGGGAGTCACCCCTGCTTCTGGTCATATTGCTTATAATGTCAGTAAAGCGGCGGTAGTTGCTTTTACCAAAAGTCTTGCACGAGATTATGCGCCACAAAAAATACGGGTAAATGCGGTTTGTCCTGGTGAAATACATACACCTATGCTGGAAAAAGGGATTGCAGAGAAAGGTAAAACGATTAGCGATTTGGAAAAGCTAATCCCATTCGGTCGTATAGGTCGACCAGAAGAAGTCGCTGCATTAATCACCTTTCTCGCATCTTCTGATGCCGAATTCATTTGTGGTGCATGTGTTGAAATCACTGGTGCTCAAGCTGTGACATAGGATAAAACCATGAACAAGAATTTAGGATTAATTCAAGATTTGCAAGATAAGGTCATTTTTGTCACTGGAAGTTCACGTGGGATTGGTTTGGAGACTGCACGACTTTTATTACAAAGAGGTGCAAAAGTTATTATGCATGCGCGTAGTTCTGTAATGTTTTTTAATGATATGGCAAATCAATTTGGCAATAATGTGTCTTGGGTTACTGGTGATTTGAGTAATTTGAATTGTATAGAACAAATTTGGCAAAACGTTCTTGAATGTTATGGACATGTTGATGTTTTAGTCAATAATGCAGGAGCTTGGTTAGCCTCTGATATTTCTACGACAAAAACGTGGCAAGAAGGTTGGGCAAATAATATTGCTATCAATCTTACAGCGCCAGCAGAATTATGCAGACTGGCATTGCTGCATTTTAAGCAATGTCATGGAGGGATCATTATAAATATAACCAGTCGTTCAGCCCATCGTGGAGATGATGCAAATCATTTAGCATATGGCGCGGCAAAAGGTGGTTTACTGGCTTTAACAAAAGGAATTGCACGTGGCTACGGGCATCACAATATTCTTGCTTATGCGATTGCTCCAGGATGGGTTGCAACAGATTTAGCTAAAGGAGAAATTGAAGATACAGTGCTAAAAAAATTGCCCTTAGGTGAAATTACGCCTGCGAGTGATGTTGCCGAAATGATTGCTTTCCTTGCAACAGGACGCTCCCGTCATAGTACTGGTGCGACAATTGACATTACAGGCGCAGATTACGTCCGTTAAAAACTTAATAGAATAAGCGAACATAAATTCAATAAAATTAATTGTGTATCTAGTTCGTAGATGAGATTATTCAGCCTTATAAGCTTATTGATAAGGCTGAACTAAGATCATCAACTGAATTAAACTAACCGAGAGTAATACCATGTTTGTGCTAAAACCTTATTACAGTCCATCATTGGCTCTTTACACGATATGAACAGACCAAATCACCTAATTAAATCCATGTTAAAAATAAGGCTGTGTATGGATATTACAATATTTTCAATCATTTAGTGTTCATTCTTTAACAAAAATTCTGCTTTTTCATTTATAAATATAAAAAAATAAATTCGTTATTTGCCCTATTCAAGACAGAATGAAACAAACTGAATATCTTTGATAAAAGCGTGACTTATCAATAAATAACTGACTTTATAATTCACATATAAATAATAAGGATAATGATTTATATAATTTAATGAGAATCATTATTGATAATTAATATTTCACATGTTAACTTTTGTAACGCTTTAATCTGAGTCATAGAGCTTGAAGCAAAAGGAAGACAGAAAATCTGATCGCGCGCATTTTTTATTATGGAATTTATCTTATGTACAACCCCTCTCCCATGCGACATGCATTCAAAGTACATCCTCTTGTACTTTCTATGGCTTTAACTATTCCGACACTTGTTTATGCTGAAGAAAATACCGAAACAGTCGCTTTACCGACCATCAAGGTAGAAGCGGAAAGCCAACACCCTTCGATCACAGAAGGCACTCAAAGTTATACTGCAAAAAGTACAAGTACAGCCACTAAATTAAATTTGTCTCTTCGTGAAACACCTCAATCAGTCAAAGTCTTAACACGAGAATACTTAGATGACCGAAATATCGATTCATTTCAGGATTTAATGAATACAATTACAGGTGTCTCCACTTCTCGTACCGATGAACGTCAATCCGTTTATGCACGTGGCTTTCAGGTGGATTACTACTTAATCGACGGGATGCCGAGTACCACTAACTTAGGTGCTGGTGACCTTGATTTGGATATTTACGATCGCGTTGAAGTGATTAAAGGGGCAAATGGACTGACTACAGGTGCTGGTAACCCTGCAATGGGACTCAATATGGTACGTAAACATGCCAATGCCAAAGAGTTGACAGGTAATCTGAGTACATCATTTGGATCTTGGGATTCATGGAGTAGTTCTGCGGACATTTCAACTCCGCTCAATGAAGATGGCTCACTGCGTGGACGTATGTTTGTCAAACATTCAGATGAAAAGTCATTTATGGATGATTATGAAAAAGAACGTAATGTATTTTACGGTGCGATTGATTATGACTTAACTGATAAAACCAGTATGTCACTGGGAGCAACCTATCAAGAGTTGCAACGCGATGGGATTCGCTGGGGAGGTACTCCAGCATTTTATACGGATGGAAGTCGCACTAACTTTGACCGAAGCTTAACGGTAAGTGCACCTTGGACTTTTTGGGATGTTAATACCACGGCTGTATTTGCCAATTTAAAGCAAAATTTATTCAACGATGTGAATTTAAATGTGGCGTATACCTTCCGTAAAGAAGACGCAAATACCCAGCTGCTTTATACGGGTGGAAAAGTCGATAAAGCAACCAATACCAGCCCTTTAAAAAATTCAGATGGTAGTGACAATGTTTCAGTCTATGGCTCTGAAACAAGAAATGAAGAAAACAATATTGATCTTTTCATCAATGCGCCTTTTACATTGTTCAATCGCCCACAAGAAATTATTATCGGTGGCTCATGGAACAAAAATGAAAAAACCAAGGATATATTTGGTGGCTCAAATGCCAATAAAGAGATAGAAAAATATTTAGGTGGACCACTTAATTATAACAATATGGCACAGCCCCTACTCCGATCAGTAGTATTAAATGGGGTCAATGTCCTGAATGAAACCACCCAAAGCTCCGCATATATTTCTGGTAAATTTCAAATTCTTGATCCTCTAAAAGTGATTGCAGGGACGCGTTTATCAAATTGGAAATATGAATCTGCAAATGGTGTGGGCAATCGCGAATTTAACAACGAGGTAACACCTTATATTGGTGCTATTTATGATTTTGCCAAAGATCACTCTGTTTATGTCAGCTATACAGACATTTTTAAACCACAAAGCCGTAAAGATGTGAATGATCAATACTTAGACCCAGCCCAAGGTAAGAACTACGAAGCTGGTTTAAAAAGTGAATGGTTTGGAGGTCGTTTAAATACCGCTTTATCACTATTTCGTATTCAACAATCAAATTTTGCTGAAGCAATAACAGGACAATTTATTGTACGTAATGGTCAGCTTACAAATGAACAAGCTTATCGTGGTGTAGATGGGGTTGAAAGTAAAGGTTTTGAGTTCGAAGCAGATGGTGAAATTAATGATCATTGGGGAATAAACTTTGGTATTGCTAATTTTGAAGCAAAAGATGCTAAAGGCGTTAAAGTAAACACTACAAATTCACGTACGACCTCGAATCTATTTGTAAAATATAAATTAGATCAGTGGAGCGCTGGACTTGGCTTAAATTACAAAAGCAAATACTACACTGGCACTGGAAGCACACGTATAGATCAAGATGCTTTCGTACTCGCGGGTGCAATGCTGGGCTATCAAGTCGATAAAAATATTAAACTTCAGTTGAATGTTGAAAATATTTTTGACAAAAAATATTATGAAGGTATTGGTGCTAATTCTATGAACTGGGGAACACCAAGAAATGCAACGCTAAGTGTTCGTTATAATTTCTAATCCCACTCATATTTAATTTTCTTTTTAAAAACCTTCTAATCGTTTAGAGGGTTTTTCTCATCTTAAATGACTTAATAGTTATGTATGAGCTGTTTAAAAGCCACTATATAATCAATTTGTTGAAAATCCCATTTAGCAAACCGTCTGATCTATACTTTAGAGTAATTGAAAAAGTTGTTGTAGTGTTTGGATAAACCAAGTTCGTGCATCCAAATCATCTCGATGATTGTACCAATTTACGCTGACATTAAAGGGTTTGACTGAAAATGGTAATTCAAAAATATTTACATCACTATTTCGCTCATACACTTTTGCAGCACGTGAAGGCAAAGTCACCAATAATTCAGAACTGTTCACCACATCTTGCAATACACTAAAATGAGGAAGTTCTAGCATAATTTTTCTTTTTAATCCCAATTCTTTAAGCTTCTGATCAATTTCAATATGCCCTGTTGAAGATTTAATAGCCGCGTGTTTTTCTTGTAAATACTGCTCTAAACTCAGTTGCTCCCTAATCCGTGGATGGTTTTTGTCAGCAATGCACATATAGCGTTCTTCAAATAAGTTGCGAGATTCTATTTTTGGCATGACGGTATAGCTGCTATTAAATACAGCCGCATCTAAAAAACCCTCAACTAGCCATTCCTCGACTTTATCAGACTGAATTTCTTCAATTTCTATTTTAATAAATGGTGCTTCTTGTGCCAGATGTTGAATCAATGATGGTAAAAGGCAAAATTCTCCTAAGTCTGATAGCCCTAAACGAAAGACTCGTGTGGATGTTTTGGGATCAAATCGTTGTGAAGCGATAATTGCAATTTCAATATCAGAAATCGCCTGCCTAAAACTGGGATATAAACTTTGCGCAAGTTTGGTGGGTTTTACGCCAAATTTATCTCGCTCAAAGAGTGGATCGTTTAAAGATTTGCGTAAACGGTTCAAATTATAGGTGACTGAAGGCTGACTCAAATTCAGTCGTTCAGCCGCATGACTGATATTTTTAGTTTCAAAAATAATGACAAACACTTTGATAAGACTTAGATCAATCAATTTTAATCTCTCGATTCAATGAGGAAGGTTTTACCTTCCCCAATCTAGCTTTAGACTTGTACTGTTTTAACCGCTAATTTTGTGTTTTTCAAACGCAGATGAATCATTGAAATACTCACCACAGCAATCATACATGGGATTGAAAGCGCGATGAAATTATAATGAATCGGTAAATTTAAGCTTAATAACCAACCACATAAGATGGGTCCTAAAATCGCCCCCAAACGCCCTACACCCAATGCCATTCCTAAGCCCGTTGCACGGATATTTGATGAATAAAATTGTGACATATAAGCCAATAATAATATTTGCCCACCAATGGAAGCTGCACCAGCAACAGCAATACAAAAATAAAGAATAATCATTGGTAAGTGAAAACTGAGTAATATAAATGCAGCAGCCCCACTTAAAAATAGCGTACATAATACTTTGACCAAATTGAATCGATCCGCTAAATAGCCTCCGCAGATTGCGCCAAGCATTCCGCCGATGTTTAAGGCGAGCAGAAAAACCAAACTGGTCGACAGATCATAGCCTGCTTCTAACATTAATTTCGGTAACCAGTTGCCTAAGGCATAGACCAAGACCAATGCCATAAATACACTCAACCAAAATAAAAGTGTAATCATTGCTCGATTGTCTGCAAATAAATCCTTGATTGGAGATTGAGAGGAAGATTGATTGTCTTGATCGAGACAAATTTTTGTCTGAGCTGTGTAATTAATATCGCTATTAATTTGTTTAAGAATGTCTGCTGCTTTTTCAGTTTTGTTTCTGCGAACCAAATAATCAATTGACTCAGGTAATAACAGCCAAATGATAGGTACCAATAACAGTGGTATACCCCCAAGAATAAACATAATTTTCCAACCAAATTGAGGGACCAACCACATTCCCAATAAAGCTGAACACATTCCACCAACTGCATAACCACTAAACATGAGCGATACTAAAGTTGAGCGTAATTTTTTTGGTGCATATTCGGTCATCAGTGCGATGATGTTTGGCATCACGCCACCCAAGCCCAAACCTGCCAAAAATCGAAAGATTCCAAAACTTTGCGGATCACTTGCATAGCCACAAAGTAAAGTAAAACCACTGAATAAACAAATGCATAAAATGATTATTTTTTTACGGCTAAAGCCATAACGCTCTAATTTATCACTCAAACTTCCAAAAAGAATCGCTCCAAACATCATGCCAAATAAGGCAACACTACCTAAAAATCCTGCTGTGATACTGTCAATTTTCCATTCTGCCATCAGCTTAGGCAGTGCCACCCCATAAATCACTAAATCATAACCATCAAAAATGATGATCAATGCGCTGAGTAAAATCACTCGCCAATGAATCGCCTTCAATTTGGCATGATCAATGACTTCATTTGCATTTATCGTTTGCATAATAGACCTCCCTGGTCAGATTATTCTGTTTTATCTCTTTTTTTATTTAGCTATATATTTCACTTTGCTGTAATTGATTGGTCAATGCAGCTTGGGCTTGCTGAATATCTTGCTCAAGAGAATGCTGCCATAACCAATCAAAACGATGTGTTAAATGCTGTCCGATAGATTCAAAATCTGAATATTTCGATGAACAAAGCTCGTATATTTCACCTGACTCACGTGACGTGTTTTGAACTTTGACTGCTCGTTCTAAGCGTATTTGCTGATATATTTCAGAAACAAACTGAATAGATTCACATGTTAGTTCAGGGTTTTCTAATAATTTTGCAAGGATTAAAGCATCTTCCAAACCTTGCCCAGCTCCTGCACCTTGATGTGGTAACATTGCATGTGCAGCATCACCTATCAAAATCACATTATTGGTATTGTTTTTATAAGTCTCTAAAGGCTGAATTTCATGTAAAGCCCAGATTGTTGGCGAGTCAATCAGTTCCAATAAGGCTTTACAGCTCTCACTCCAGTCTGAAAAATCAGCCAACATTTGCTGTTTTGAAACAGCCATTGTCCAAGGTATATTTTCAGCCAATACCGTTTGTGTACGATCTGACTTAAATGCCACAATATTGATTTCCTCCCCCTGTCGAATTGGGAAGGTCAAAATGTGTTTATCTTTACCTAAAAACATTTGCGGAACATCTGCGATTTCCACATCGCGCCCTAATTTTTCAATCGCTTGTTTATAGTCTTGATACTTAATGATCCCCCGATATGCCCAAGTTCCAGAAAATTGAGGTTCACTGCGCGGCAATTGATGTGAATCCAGCACATGATTTCGGACAACGGAACGAATACCATCACAACCAATTACATAATCAAAGGTTGCCTCTTGACCATCAATGAAGCACACCGTCACTTGATCTTCATCTGCTTCAATATTTTGTACACGTTTGTTGAAGTGTACATTTGATAACGGAACTAAAGGAATTAAGCTATCGAGAAAATCTGCACGATGTACTGAAGACTGTCCAACAGATGGAGCAAGAGATGCTGATAGATATTCGTCGGTATAGCCATTCCGCCATTGGAACCAAATATCGGTATAGGGCGCTTTGACCTGATCTGCAATAGATTGATATTCTTGGCTTAAACCTAACAATTGGATTGCTTTTACCGCATTTGCACCAAAAGAGATTCCTGCACCAATTTCTGAAAATTCAGCAGCAGACTCAAATAAATGTACATCTAAGTTTGTATTTTTAACCAATTGGGTCATGAGTGCTAGTCCAGCAATACCTCCACCAATGACTGCAACTCTAATTTTTTTGTCCATTTTAGCATTCCTTACTAAATTACTTAGAATTCTATAATTGGTTATTTTTTAAGATAAATCCAATTTATATTTTTTGGTTTATACTATCTATTTTTTTGATATTTAGTTCACGCTCTGCTTTTAAATCTGCTTTTGTTTTTTATTAATTGTTAATAAAATCAATCACCTAATAAATTTCATTGGATCATGATATAAGGCTAATAATTTTGAAAAATTGCCGAATAACTTAATTTATGCGCTTAACGTAAAGCAATGAGATTTTGTATTTCTGACATGTATCACTCATTTTGAGTGATACAGGTCAATCTGATGATCAGTTTAAATAAATACAAATTAGCAAAAGACCCATACTAGAAACTTACAGTCCAAGCAAGTTGCGCTGTCCGTGGTGCGCCAAGAAATAAATAATCATCGCCTAAGAAATTTCCGGCATCTCTCCAATACTGTTTATTGAAAAGATTGTCGATATTGAATCGAAGTGTATTGTCATAGCCATAAGCTCTGAAATTATAAGCTGTGCCTAGATTAAATACGGTATAACTCGGCACTTTGACTGTACCCATTTTATTGGCATATTTACTGCTGCTGTATTGCATACCTGCCAATAAGCGTAACCCCTCTATTTGTGCCACTTGATAAGAGAGATAGTTTGCAAAACGAATTGATGGCACATTTTGTGTCTGATGCCCTTGATATTCAGTAACTTGGATGTCCTTTAAACGTGAACGTGTCAGTGCCAAAGTCGAGACCAAATCCAGATTTTGACTTAAACGCCCTTGCACACCTAACTCTAATCCAAGGTTATGCTGTTGACCTTCAGCAATAAAATCTCGTTCAGTATTGGTATATTGATTGTCCTGTTTTAAATCAAACACTGCTGCCGTAAACAGCAAATCTTGCCACTGTTGTTTAACACCTAACTCATACTGAGTTGTATGTACAGGAGCTAAAGTTAGACTTGGATTGTTGGCAAACCACGGAGCTTGTCCACCATCACTTAAGCCTTTGGCATAAGAAGCATAAATGTTGGTATGTTCCCAAGGTTGATACATCAGCGCAAATTGGGGTAAGAAACGATTAAAATTGGTGTCTCGAATCTTATTTGACTCGACATTGTAGGCTCCCTCATTGAGATGAATCAGTTTGCCACCCAAAGAGACTGACCATTCTGGATTAAAAGCAATTAAATCAATGATATTCAATGCTGTTTGTTGACTATCTAATGATTTATAGTGTTTACCCAAATGCTTATCTGTGGGGATATAGCTTTGCGGGTCCTCACCTATATTTCCTGTAGACTCAGCCCCTTCAACTACAGGTAAATTAATTGCATCATATTGTGTATGACGTTTAGCAGTTTGAGATAATTCTAAACTTAACTGATGCTGCAAAAAACCAGTGCTGAATGCCCCATTCAATCCGATTTTAAATTGGTTGGTTAAGTAGCTATCATCTGGACTGCGAAAATCATAAATATCGTAGTTGCCATTTTGATCAAAGCTATTCCCTAAGCCCGTCGTTTGACAAATACTGCTATAACATCCCCAAGGAAATGCAGCATAATCATCTATCACCACACGACTTTGTGATGCTGTAAAATTTGCTTTCCAATGATCATTGAACTGAAATAAATATTTTAAACTGGCATTTAAACTGTCGTTGGTTACGGGTTTACTCCAGCTTTGATAAGCAAGTAAACGATCCCATTTCACATTTTGGGGAAGTGTCGTTCCATCCAATAACTGATATCCTGCCACTGAACGTTGACGTTGTCGCTGTGATTCTAGATCAAATTCTAACTTTGAACGTTCAGAAATATTCCAATCCAGCGCCATAGAACCAAACAAGCGCTTACCATCGGCATGTTCAACGTAGGAATGAATGTCTTCTGTTGCAAGATTGATGCGATAACCAAACTGTTGGGTGTCTCCAAACAATCCACCTAAATCCGTTGCCACGCGAAAACCACCATAACGGTCGGTTTCTAATGTCATTGAACGAATATCTTCAGGTCGTTTGGTGACATAATTGATCACACCACCCGGTGTTGACATTCCACTTTGAATGGCACTGATGCCCTTTAAAATCTCGACCTGAACTTTATTCTCAAGCGCAATATTTTGTTCGCCACGGATTAAGTTGCCATTCAGTAAATAGCTTGATCCAAGATTTAACCCAAAACCACGCATCATAAAATTAGAATAATAACCAATAGGTGCATAGCCATCGCCAATAGCTGCATCGTTCTTAACCACATCAGAAAGTGTTTTAGCATGCTGATCTGCTAAACGATCAGCAGTGATGGTATGGATTGAAGCCGGAATTTCAGCAATATTAGACTGACTAAAACCTGATAAATTGATCTTGGGTTGATAATAAACCGTTTGTGCTGCTTCGGTTTGGACGTTAACTTTAATGGTTTTAAGCTGTTGTGTATTTTTTTCCGCTTCTGCATGTAGCAGTACTGGACTCAATGCCAAACATGAAAATGAACCAACTGCCAGTAACGCTTTTTGTAAACGAGAAAATGGATACCTTTTCACTGTAATTGCCTAACCCCAAGATAATTCATGCGCTAAATTTTAGCGCATGAGTATTCACAATTTTTTCTCATTGAACAAGCATTTCTATGCCATATTTAAGAATAATTCATGTTTTTATTGTGCATGAAATCCATAATTTATTTATGTATATTACGATAAGCCATCTTTCTGTTTGCGTTATTTTTCAGCCGTTTTTTATTAAGTACTTTAGACCTTTTACGAAAGTCATTTTAGAAATTAGGGACATGTCACTGCGCGACTAGACGCTTGAAGTCAATATCATTGAATTTTATTATTTTTTATATTTCATAAAACTATTAGAGCTCTTGCATTAGTCAAAATTTGAGCAGCTGTGATCTTTGTTATATAGTCAATCTGTTGAAAAATTCATACAGTAGAATATCATTTCTCTTGATCAATAAAATTAAAGCGATCAATATATTGTTTGATGATATAAGCCTTGCACTGCCACGCTTTAGCTCTAAAGTTTAAATTGTTTTGTGTAGGCGATACTCTACTTTTCAGAGATGAAAAGTAACAAAAATCTTCCGTTGAGCGAGGGGGTACATCCTAATACCCCCGCTCAACATGGCGACATCCATGTCGCCTCGTGATAGCAAGACTGTTTATGATTCAAAAGTACAAAATAAATGAATCATCCAAATCACTTGTATGAATAATCAGGCGGTTTGACTATATAAGGTATTGCATATAGCTAAATGCCCAAAAACCTACTTTCACAAGAGGTCTATTATAAAATAGTTTATACTTTCGCAAGAAATATAGTGTTTTTAATTTGATTTTAATTTATGTTAAACAGCAATTAAATTTATATTTTTAGAGTAAATTAATGATAAACTATATCCGAACGTTTTATATTGAGTCTAAAATTAAAAAAACAGTAGATTTGGAGCTAAACAAATACAATTACTTTAATTTAATAAAAAAATTTAAAAATGAAAATTTTATTAGCGCAAAAGAATTACTAAGATTAGATATTCTATTGGATTCATATACATATTCAGTAAAATTAAGACCCCTAGATGGCAATCTTACAAACAGTAGAACAGAACTAGAAAAATATCTGAAACTTCTTATAAAAAAAGATCTTGAAAGAAAATATATTAATTTAAGAGATGTCGGCTTTTTATCATGCTCACGAGATGAAGGTCTTTTTTCAGATTATACTAATATTTCTAGTTGGTGGCTTGCAACATTGTTTAAAGGAAAGAAAAGCTTATCAGATGAAAAACGAGAAAAATATCTAAAATTTAATCAAGAACAGATATCAGAAACTATTATAGACAAGGAAAACCCATCACCTGATAGTTTTACAGATAATCATCAGGATTTTTATAAATTTCAATGGCATAATAAGATTATGGCTAATAATAGTGGTGGCTCTCACCGTTTAGGACGCGTTATATAGCTAGTTAAATAAACTATGCTACATTTGATTAAACCCAATATCTAAAGCCTCAAGAATAGTTTTCTGTTGTTGGCTAACAATATGTCTGACTTTTCTTTTTAGTATAGACCAAGCTTTTTCAATTGGATTGAGGTCTGGACTATAAGCAGGCAAATACATCAGCCTAGCATTGTACTGGCGAGCCAATTCCTCAATTTTTCGACCTTTGTGAATAGAAGCATTATCTAAAATTAGTAAATATTTTTGAGGCTGACCATTTTTATCTCTTGTTAGATCTTCAAGTAAATATTCAAGCCAGC
The DNA here is from genome assembly GCF_000368925.1 of Acinetobacter bereziniae LMG 1003 = CIP 70.12. Classification (GTDB taxonomy): domain Bacteria; phylum Pseudomonadota; class Gammaproteobacteria; order Pseudomonadales; family Moraxellaceae; genus Acinetobacter; species Acinetobacter bereziniae. Next base: position 60,088 of record NZ_KB849756.1, read on the forward strand.
CAGTAAAAGTATTGCGATCACATGAGCCCTTAAAAATTAGGGGAGCAATGAATTTAAACGTTGCACTTGATCGAACAGCACTGATTATATTTAGTCTACTTCCATGCCCACCTGTTCTTAATGCACGACAACGTTTTCCTTTCTCAGACCAACCATATTCAGCAACCTCATTGGTATTTATACCTGATTCATCAATGTATAAAATATACTCTTCACCATATTGCTGTTTCCATTGTGGTAGGAACCATTGGAATACTGCTCGTCCTATTTTGCAGGCTTGTCTGTAGAGAAAACTCTTTTTTTATAACTCCACCCCAGCTTTTTTAAAGCAAATAAGATATTGGCATAGCTGACGGAATAACCAAATCTTTGCTCAAATAATGGCACCAGATCTTTAGCCTGTGAAAATGATGTTGTTTCAACAAAGATTTTGAAAGCCTTTAGGTCTTTAATTTTATAGGGTCGACCTGCTTTTTCGGGATGTGGTCTATTCGCATTTCCTTGGAGATGTTCGAGCTGAATCCAGAGATCTAAAGTCGTTCTTGCAATCTTAAAAACAGTACATGTTTTAGACTTATTCTGGCATTCTTTGTAGTAGTCTAGAGCTTTGTATCGAAGATCATTGGAGTATGGCTTAGGCATAACAGCAGTCAGTAAGGTTTTTTTTATAGTGTAGCAAACTTTATATATTTAGCTATAACGCTATGTAATGAGTTTGATCATAATGAATTTTATGAAACTAATCTTCATAGCTTTTATATAGATAATTTAATTTTAGATACATTATTTGAAAAATATTGCCTTTTTATAGTTTTTAAAGATGAATCAATTATTCATTTTATAAACTTTATTTACTCAAAAAAAATTTAAGCATATACGCTTGATTTAGAAAATTTTCAAATTCTAATAATTAAAAAGGATAATACTTCTTCAAGCATATGTTCGATTTTAAATAATCAGCAGAATATTAAAGAATTTCTGGAGGAATTTATGATCTGAATAGTCATTAAAAAAAGCGAGATATACCTAATTTTTTATTTAAGCTGATTGATGCAAAAGTTTGTGTAATCACTTCATTATGGATTTTCGAATTTCTCGTGGTGTCATTCCAAATAAAACTTTGAATTGTTCTGTAAATCTTGATTGGGATTGATAACCACATTGATTAGCAATGTGACCAATATTCAATTGAGTCGTTTGCAACAAATGTAATCCATAGCTTAAACGTGTTCTACTCCGAATATCTTGAATATTCTCACCTTCATTTTTTAATTTACGTCTCAAGGTCGAACTACTCATAAAAAGATCTGCTGCAATTAACTCAGCAGTCCAATCCAAAGTTAGATTATTTGCGATCATGCGATGTATTTTTTCACTGAACCGATGGATTTGATTGATATTGGAAACATCGCGATATCCAAGATAATAAAGAATGCTCAACAGTTCTTTTTTTCTATATTTCAGCACTCCTACTGAGGACATTATTGCGAGTTGCATATATTGTAAAAGTGCAGTTTTAAGGATTGTATTAATATCCCCCTGTAGATATTCAACAGGCTGCTGAGGGTTCATTGGCAAGTCAGTAAAATCCTCTTGCTCAAAATCGATCAGCACAGCAAAATATTCCTCTTGATGGGGTATATTTCTCATATCTATACGTGAGCTATTCGATAAAAATACAAAAGTTCCTGATTGGCATGTGACCAATTCCGATTTACCTAATTGTTTCTCACCATTTAAAATAAAGATAAGCAATGGCTTTATAATTGGTACGTTACTAATCATTTGTTCTTTATGGGAACAATAAATTGAAAAGGGTAAATATTGCTGTTGATTGATCGCTGTTTTAGCTATAGCAATGAGGTCATTCATGATTGAATATTTGGAATGTAATCATGATTTTAATTACATTCCACTCCTTTCAAATTAGATTATTTAATAGCCCCTATCTTTGATAAAGAGCTTCGATTGTACTTGATGCAAGACTATGCGCTTTAACCATGTAGCCTGTTAATGCACCTGATGCACCTTTGGGTAGATCTAGCTTCTCAGAAAGTGCGTAGACCGTAAATTGATAACGATGAATCCCATGACCTTTTGGTGGACAAGCTCCGCCAAATCCAGTTTGTCCAAAATCATTTGTTAAATTTATGACTCCTTTAGATTCTAATTTTCCATGACCTGATGGAATCGAAGTGACTTCGGTGGGTATATTGACTACTTGCCAATGCCACCATCCACTGCCTGAGGGAGCATCTGGATCATAAACCATAATCGCATAAGCTTTGGTTGCTTTTGGCGCCCCACTCCAAGACAGCTGTGGAGATTTGTTTTCACCTGAACACCCAAAGCCTTGGTATTCATGTTTCTTTTTCATGATTTCTCCCTGCGTGATGTCTGTACTTTTGAGCTTGAACTCATCCGCATAGGTAAAGCCTGAAAAAATACTGAGCAACGGAAATATAAATTTCACAATGTTTTTATTCATTAAGTTTATCCTGTCTAAATACAGCATCTTAATGTTTTTAATAAAATTTAATTCTCTCTAAGTTGCCATTTTTTCGCCTAAATCAATCATTCTTAATTATATTGGAAAATATATTGAAAAATATGTCGATAAATAGCTGATATGAAATTGATTACAATCAAAAATGTACTCATCGATGATGCTCTAAATGACTGCTAATCTAGCAATAGTATAAAACCCATCTTTATACTGATACCATGATGGATTTCAAATATTAATTTAAAACTTCATTTTTAAATGATTTATTGTAATACAAGATATTGATTTAAATTTTGTAGGGCAAAATTAAAATTGGTGAAGGATAAGTTGCCGCAACTATTTTTGCGTGTGAATATGACCCAGTCAGAGATGATGCTGAGCGTTATGCCGAAAGATTAAAAATGCAGGTATTGATGTGAAATTACATCTGTTAACTGGAATGATTCATGGAGCAATTCATATGACCGCAATCACCTCAGAAGCCCGAAAAATTTATCAAAAAATTGAGTTAGCTATAGACTAAGGCTGAACCAATACGACAAGACTTAAGCAAGTTCAAAAGGTCAGTCTCTCAATATTTTTGTTTTAAATGTTTCATACAACCCAAACAGCCTGTTATTCATCGAACAGGCTGTTTTGAACGATATAGCTATATCAATTTAAGGTGTTGTTGCTTTACTTGCATCTTCAGCAAACTCTCTAAAATCAGCTTTTCGAATTTTAGCGTGAATACCCTTGGTTTTATCGACGACTTGAGACACTTCAAAATCAGTTGCAGCACTTAAGTAAGCATAAGCAATTGCTTCATCAATGCCATATTCTTTATTTAAGAAACGAATTGCTTCTCGTGTAGACTTTTTCATCGCTTCGTCAAGGTCAGGGTCTAAACCGGGTGTGATCCAAAACTCAGCATTTTCTGCTAAGGGTTGTACAATCTCTTGCCCCGGAATCTTATCTTTACCTGCTTTTAACAAAGTAAACTTTAAGGTCGCACGAGCAGAAGCCTCTAATGCAGTTAAAGCGACTTCACCATCACCTTGTGCAAAATGACTATCGCCTGTGTAAAACAAAGCCCCTGCAACTTGAACAGGATAGTAAGCTGTAGACCCAGCGCCTAATTCATTAATATCAATATTACCACCATACATTGCAGGTGGGACTGAATGAACGGGTTCTGAAGTATTCGGTGCTACACCCATGATGCCCATGAACGGGCTCAACGGGAATCGAATCGACTTACCTGATTCAGTTTTTAATACACCTTCATATTCACCTTTGGCATTTTTTTCGATGGGGGTAAATACTGAAACATTGCCATAGCGTTCTGGATGTTCGGCTGAAGCATCCGCCTGTTGCGGTTTTTTAGGAAACTCACCAACCAAAGCGCCTTTGCCATGACGATTTGAAATCACCCCATAAGGCACACGAGGTTCAACTTTAATCACTTCGACTTTTAAAATATCACCGGGTTGTGCGCCTTGAATTGCAATTGGACCAGTCACGATGTGTGGTCCATCTTTATGAAAATCATGCTTTAGATGCGATTTGGTAATAGTTTTTGCTTCATCTAAAATATATTCATCTGGAACACCCTTAGACTTAAAGAATTTTTCTGCATCTCGTCCTTGATCTTCAAGCAAGCCTTCATGTGAAACCGTATCGAATGTCACGGTACTTCCTGATGGCACCGAAAGTACAGGTTTAGCATCTTTATTTGGTAGGTATCCCCACGTTATCGTACTCAAGGTCGAAGGAACATAATAGTTACCTTTATATTCACCTTCTTTAAGCTGAACGGGTTTAGTGGAAAGCTGTTTAAGAACATTAAAATTATCTGCTTGAGCGACTGAAGAACCGAGAGTGGCAAAAATAAATAAAGACAAAACCGTGTGCTTAAACATGTAACAGCCCCTTAATCATTGAAAAATAAAAATATTGTGCATGTGAAGTACAGCAAGTTTCATGCCATAGCAAAAAATCACAGGATTTAGAGGTTTTCAATTGAAAATGTGCTGTTTAAAGCCATAGTTATGAACCAATAACGGGCATTTTTTAATTATTGGTAAAAAAACAGCAACATGAATTTAGCATAAGCTGTCCATGTTGCTGAGGATTTTAAATTTTATGAGGATTTAATTTCTTTTTGTGCAAAAGACTTTGCTTTGTTTGGAAATACATCAGGCTTTAAGAATGATGATGTAATGATGGCAATCACAGCAAAACTGACGATATAAGTGATGACCAAATGTATGCTACCACCACCGATACTTAAAAGTTTTGTCGCAATCAAAGGAGCTAAACCTCCACCCAATACACCCGCAAACTGTACAGAGATCGAAATACCACTATAACGAATTTCAGCAGGGAATTGACGCGCAAAAAGCTGAGATTGTGGTGCATACATAATTGGGAATACAACGCCAATTGCCAATACAATCGCAGTCCAAACCAGCACAGGATCTTTGGTATTCAACATGGCAAAGAATGGATAGCTATACAGTGCTAAGACGCATAGACCAAACCTAAACATATTCCGTTGACCGACCTTGTCTGATAAATGTCCACACAGTGGGGTCATGACCATTATTACCCCTGCACCACAAATCGTCGCAAATAATATTTCTTGTCGTGCGATACCTAACTGTGTCGTGGTATATGCCAAGGTAAAGGTTGAAGCAAGATAGAACCACGCATTTTCAGCTGCACGTGACAATATAATAGTCAATAATTCCTTAGGATGATTTTTAAATACTTGCAATGCAGGGACTTTAATTTCTTCAGCCTGTTGTTTAACTTGCTCGAAATCTGGAGACTCCGGAACTTTAACTCGGATATACCAACCTACGCCCAATAACACAATACTGGCTAAAAACGGTATTCTCCAACCCCAGCTAAATAGTGCTTCTTCGGGTAACATTGAAACTAGCCCTAAAGCAATTGAAGCCAGCATTAGACCACCACCAGTACTGGCTTGTGGTAAGCTCCCCCAAAAACCTTTATTACCTTCAGGTGCATGCTCGACAGCCATCAGCACTGCTCCGCCCCATTCTCCACCCATTGCCATGCCTTGGATAAAGCGCAAGATAATTAAGCAAATGGTTGCCCAATATCCAATCGACTCGAATGTAGGTAACAACCCAATCATGACGGTAGGAATACCCATTAACATTAAGGTCACCAACAACATTGATTTACGACCAATTTTGTCACCAAAATGCCCAAATACGATCCCACCCAATGGTCGTCCAATAAAACCAACAGCATAGGTTGCAAATGCCGCAAGAACACCTGTCAAAGGGTCTAAGTTGGGAAAGAATAACTTATTAAAAATCAGTGCTGCTGCTGCACCATAGATAAAAAAGTCATACCATTCAATGGTCGTCCCCACCATACTTGAAATACCTGCTAAGCGGTGTGATGACTTTTTATTATTCGGATTTGTTCCTTGTACATCCTTCATTGCTCTATTCCTTCTTAACCGTTTTTTACATCCATTGAGATATATTCCATATATCTTGTATGATCCTTGGATTCACTTAAAAAATTTCTCTGATTCTCCCTTCATTTATTTGAATGAACATATTGTTTTAGCATCAGTGTGCTTTATGGCTAACCCAGTTCAGCCAATATTTTTTCTAAAACAGGATTGCTTTTTTGCCACTTTGGTTGCTTATCTTTATCAATGATTAGGGCACGAACGCCTTCTAAAATATCACCATGCTCAAACCAAATATCCTGCAAATCTCGTTCAAGTTGCATGCATTGCTGTAAAGAAAGCCCTCGACCTAAATATTGCAGTCTTAAACTGGTCTGCTTGGCCAATAAGGAACGTTGCTGCAAGGTATTTAAAACTTGAGTTGCCCATGCTTGATGTTGTTGATCTGATTCATTGGCAAGGCTTTGTTCAATTTGATCTAAGTTCTCAAAACCAAAATGCTTACGAATATTGTCCACCCATCCACTGAGTTCACTTTCTACAGGTCGAGTGATAAATTTTGAAATGATCTGATCAATATGATCTTTGCTTAAATGATCTGTTTGGCTTAAAGCTTCTTCTAGTGCAGGAAACTGTTGACTGGGAACATGGTAATCTATCAAATCTAGATATAAGGCATCACTACTCGTGATCTGGTCACCTGTAGTCGCCAGATAAACGCCAATATCATCCAGCCGTGATAAGAAATGTGTGGCTGCGACATCTGGAAAGAAGCCAATCGCTGTTTCAGGCATCGCAAAACGTGATTTTTCACTGCTGACAATAATATGGCATGCCTGAGCCAAGCCAAAACCACCACCCAAAACATAGCCATCAAGTAATACCACAACCGTTTTTTGTGAGGCACGTATACAGTTCAGCATGGCATATTCAGCAATGAAGTAACCTTTATGACCCGCTGTGCCATTTTTAAAATGATCATAGAGGTAACGAATATCACCACCTGCACAAAAAGCTTTTGGACTGTTGGATTTAATCAATATCGCCTGAATAGTTGTATCGTCTTGCCAAGTTTCGATTTGCTGATGAATACCATTGATCATATCCAAGGTCAGCGCATTCAGACTCGATACACGATTCAAGACAATGATGCCTAAAGCGCCTTTCTGTTCAATGATTAAATGATTTTCGTGGTCCATGATTTAATCCTCTTATTATTGATTTTTAAATTGTGCTTGGCGCTTTTCTACAAAGGCTTGCATACCTTCTTTTTGATCTAAAGTCGCGAATATTGAATGAAAACTACGACGCTCAAAACGTAAACCTTCGGCTAAACTCACTTCAAAAGCACGGTTAATCGACTCTTTGATCATCATTGTCGCCACTAAAGATTTTTCAGCGATCTTTTCAGCTGCTTGTAAGGTTTCAGCTAAAAGTTGATCTTTAGGGAAAACACCGGCGACTAAACCACTGTGTTCAGCTTCAATTGCCTCCATATGTCGAGCAGTCAGACACATTTCCATCGCTTTGGCTTTACCCACAGCCAAACTTAAGCGCTGTGTTCCGCCTATACCGGGAATAACCCCAAGCGTTACTTCAGGTAAACCAAACTTGGCATTGTCAGCACAGTAGATAAAATCACACATCAACGCCAATTCACATCCACCACCTAATGCGTAGCCACTGACTGCGGCAATTAAAGGTTTACGGCGCTGAGCAATTCGATCGGCAAGGTTAAAGAAATCATCAAAATAGATATTGGGAAAGTTTAATCCTGCCATTTCTTTAATATCAGCACCTGCTGCAAAGGCTTTTTCTGAGCCAGCCAGCACCATACAGCCAATATTTTGATCTTTTTCTAAATCGTCCAAAGCTAAATTTAATTCATCAATCAACATAGAATTCAATGCATTTAATGCCTTGGGACGGTTAAGCGTAATCAAACCTACGCCGTTTTGCTTTTCCAATAAAATCGTTTCAAATTGCATATTTCAATTCCTAATCTGTAGCTACGCAGTGTCTTGTGGTACGACTTATAAACTTCGTGCAATGACCAAACGTTGGATGTCACTGGTGCCTTCATAAATTTGACAAATACGAGCATCACGATAAATACGCTCAATAGGAAAGTCTTTTAAATAACCATAACCACCAAATACTTGTAGCGCTGAAGAACAAACACGTTCAGCCATTTCTGACGAAAATAGTTTTGCCATAGATGCTTCGTTCAAACAGGGTTTACCAGCCTCTTTCAACCGTGCAGCATGGTGAACCAACTGTCGTGCAGCTTCGATTTCTGTTGCCATACTGGCTAAACGAAATGCAATCGCTTGATGTTCAAAAATAGGTTTCCCAAAAGTAATACGTTCTTTGGCATACTTGCTCGCTTCTTCTAATGCTGCACGGGCTAAACCTACTGCTTGGGCTGAGATCCCAATACGTCCGCCTTCAAGATTAGACAAGGCAATCTTTAAGCCTTCGCCCTCTTTACCCAACATCAAGCTTTGGTGTACACGAACATCTGTCAATGCAATTTGGCAAGTATCTGAGGCATGTAAACCCAGTTTTTCTTCTGTACGAATGACTTCATAACCGGGTGTTTCACGCGGTACAATAAAGGCACTGATCCCTTTTTTACCTGCTTGAGGATCAGTTACTGCAAAGACAATAATGACACCTGCATTATGACCAGACGTAATGAACTGTTTAGCACCGTTAATTACCCAATCATCACCATCTTTCATTGCGCGTGTTTTCAGTGCTGCGGCATCAGATCCAGTATGCGGTTCAGTCAAAGCAAATGCGCCAATCATTTCCCCTTGCGCTAAGGGCATTAAGTATTTTTGTTTTTGTTCATCCGTACCAAATTTAGCGATCGGCACACAACCCACAGAATTATGTACACTCATGATGGTTGAAGTTGCACCATCTGCTGCTGCAATTTCTTCTAATGCAAGCACATAAGCCAAATTTCCTGTATCAGAACCACCCCATTGTTCAGAAATTAACATCCCCATAAAACCCAATTGTCCCATTTGAGACAGTGCTGTTTTTGGAAATACACTGTGTTTATCCCATTCGGCTGCATAAGGTTTAATTTGTTCTTGAGCGAAATTTTTCGCCATATCCTGAATCAATAATTGTTCTTCAGTAAATTGCATTTTTCATTCCTTGATCTGTTATATCACCTGCATAAAGCCTACTCAGCTTATGCAGGATTTATACTAACCTGCATTCTTTTCTAATTGTTGTTTGGCAATCTCTTGATTACGCAATAAAAACCGTTGGATTTTGCCACTAGGTGTTTTTGGAAGCTCTGTCACAAACTCCACTTGTCTTGGATAAGCATGTGCCGATAAGCGCTTTTTAACAAATTGCCCCAGTTGTTCTGCCAAACTGTCAGAAGCAATTTGATGCTCTGCTAAAATCACAAAAGCTTTGACGATTTCAGTTCTTTCCGCATCAGGAACACCGATTACAGCTGCTTCAATGACCGCATCGTGTTCAAGTAAAGCACTTTCTACATCAAAAGGACCAATTCGATAGCCTGAGGTGGTAATCACATCATCACTACGCCCAACAAAACTCATGCTGCCATCTGCATGCAGTTCAGCAGTATCACCGGTTAAATAGTAATGTTTTACAAAAGGTGATTTACGGCTTTCTTGATAGCCACCGAACCACATCATCGGTGATTGCTGGATATCCACTGCTAAAATTCCAGGTGTATCTGCTGGAAGCTCGTTGCCTTGTTCATCAAGCACAGCAACACGGTATCCTGGACTTGCAAAACCAGCAGCACCAGCACGCACCTCATGCTCCAGACCATGATGGTTACACACCACCATGCCAACCTCAGTTTGTCCATAATGATCGAAAATAGGTGCATCGAGTGCCTGTTTAAACCAGCGGAAAACTTCAGGATTTAGAGGTTCACCGGCACTACTGACTACACGAAATTTACCTTTCAGTTGCGCCATTTGGGCAGGATCTGCAGCCATCATCATACGATAAGCGGTCGGTGCGCCTGCCAAATTGGTTATTTTATAATCCTCAATAATTTGACATAAACTTTCGATGCTAAAACCACCTTCATAAAATAAAGTTGCATGCCCCAACAGCAATGGTCCCGTAATGCCATAGTACAGACCATATGCCCAACCCGGGTCAGCAATATTCCAAAAGTTATCTTCTTCACGTAAGCCAATGGCATCTTTCATGTAATTACCGAAAGCAATTAAGGCTTTCAGTGGTACTTCTAAGGGTTTCGCAGGTCCAGTGGTTCCCGAGGTAAACATCAACAAAAATGGAGCTTGAATATTTTGCCTGACCAAATCACAGTGTTCAGACTGTTGTTCGACCTTTTGCCAAAAATCTAAATCGCCATCCATAACACCATGACCATGCTGATCAGCAACCGTCATTATTTGTGGACATTGTGCGATTTCATCCAATTTGCTTCGATTCGCTGTATCAGTTACGACCAATTTACTTTTTGCCAATTGAAGACGATGTTCAATCGCTTTGGGACCAAATGCAGTAAAAAGTGGCTGATAAACTGCACCAATACGCCAAGCTCCCAAAATCACAACCAGCAATTCTGGTGTTCTTGGTAGTAAACCCGAAATACGATCGCCTGTTTCGACACCTTGTGATTTTAAAAAGTTAGCAAACTGACTCGACCACTTTTTCAGTTGGCTAAAGGTATATTGTTGTTTGCGTCCATCTTTACCTTGCCAATACAAGGCAATTTTTTCGCTATCAGCATCTGCATGTCGATCGCAGCATTCATAACATGCGTTCAGTTGCTCGACTGAACCCGATAACATTGCTTTTACTGCACCGTCTAAATTAAATGAATTAGCAACTTGATGATAATTCGACATATTATTTACTCCAGTCTGGATTTATTGTTATTCATGACACGAGTGAATCTATAGCTTTCACCATCCTTTGATGGTGAAATGGCTGATATTTGGATTAAGCTTCTTTCGCTAAGTATTGTTGGATAATGCTAGAAAAATCGAGCTGGGCATTTCCTTGCATACACAGTTGCTGATACAACTGCTGAACCAAACCACCTAAAAGAACAGGTTGTTTGACTTGCCCTGCTGCTTCAATGGCTAGACCAAGATCTTTCAACATCAATTGTGTGGCAAAACCATCACTATAGCCACGCCCAGCAGGTGCATTTGCAGAAATACCCGGCCAAGGGTTACAGACTTCAGAACTCCAGCAACGACCACTTGAGCTATTGATCACCCCTGCTAAAGCTTGTGGATCAATACCGAGTTTTGCGCCAAGTGCCATGCCTTCAGCAACGGCTGCCATCGAAATGCCTAAAATAAGATTATTGCAAATTTTCGCAATTTGACCTGCACCCACTTCGCCACAGTGCACGATATTTTTGCCCATTGGTTTGAGTACAGATTGAACTTGTTCAAAGGTATTTAAGTCTGTACCGACCATAAATGTCAGTGTTCCTGCTTGTGCACCAATCGTACCGCCTGATACTGGTGCATCGCATACTTGAATCCCTTGCTCTGCGCCTACAACTGCAATGTCTTTGATGGTTTGTGGATCAATGGTACTGCTGTCTATGCATAAACTACCTTTTTTGAGTACTGCAAGTACGCCATTTTCACCCAAATAAACCTCTTTGACATGTTTTGCGGCTGGGAGCATAGTAATCACCACATCGGCTTGTTCAGCAGCAGCTTGTGGGTTGGCATGTGTAATGCCTCCTGCTTCAGTAAAATGAGCAATGGCAACTTCACTCAAATCAAAGCCATGTACCTTTAAACCAGCTTTGAGGAGATTATGAGCCATCTTACCGCCCATATTACCTAGACCAATAAATGCAATATTCATCCTTGAACTCCTCGATTAACGCAAGCTAATGGTGGTATTCACTTCACCTTTTTCTTGTGTATCTTCAAACCAACGGCTCGTGATGGTTTTGGTTTGCGTATAGAACTGTACGGCTTGTTTGCCATAAGGTCCTAAGTCTCCGAGTTTTGAACCTCGTGAACCTGTAAAGCTAAAGAACGGAACAGGTACAGGAATTGGAATATTAATGCCGACTTGTCCTATATCAATGTTGTTTTGGAAAGTGCGAGCAATCGCACCGCTTTGAGTGAACAAACCTACGCCATTTCCAAATGGATTTGCATTGACCAACTCCATAGCTTGTTCAAGCGTATCAACATGAATAATGGCAAGCACAGGTCCAAAAATCTCTTCTGTATAAATGCGCATATCGGTTGTGACTTGGTTGAAAATAGTTGCTCCCACAAAATTACCATGTTCATAGCCAGCCACTTTTACATCGCGACCATCAAGCAATAATTGAGCGCCTTGTTCAACACCACTATTGATTAAATCTATAACACGGGCTTTGGCACGTGGAGAAATAACAGGACCAATATCGGTTTGAGGTTCATGCCCTGCATTGACTTTTAAGGTCTTGGCTTTTTCGACTAATTCATCAACCCAGTTTTTAGTTTCACCCACCATCACCGCAACAGAAAGCGCCATGCATCGTTGCCCAGCAGCACCAAAAGCAGCACCCACCAGGGCATTTAAGGTTTGTTCTTTATTGGCATCTGGCATTACCACAACATGGTTTTTTGCCCCCATCATAGATTGCACACGTTTAGCATGTTGACCTGCTAAGTTATAGACATGTGTGCCCACAGCAGTTGAACCGACAAAAGAAATTGCTTTAATGTCTTGGTGTGTACATAAACGATCCACTACTTCTTTACCGCCATGAACAACATTCAATACACCTGCTGGAACGCCTGCTTGCACAGCCAACTCAACCAACATCATGGTCGATAATGGATCTTGCTCAGAAGGTTTAAGAACAAAGGTGTTACCGCACACGATTGCCATTGGAAACATCCATAAAGGAATCATGGCAGGAAAGTTGAATGGAGTGATACCTGCACATACGCCCAGTGGTTGTTGCAAGGTATAGGTGTCTACACCACGTGCCACACCTTCGATATATTCGCCCATTTGTAAAGTGCCAATTGAACAAGCATGTTCAACCACTTCTAAACCACGTTGAATATCACCTTCTGCGTCTGCCAAAGTTTTGCCTTGTTCAGCAGTCAACACACGGGCAATATCTTTCATGTTGTCACGGATTAAATCCTGTAACTTGAGCATAATGCGCATGCGTGCTTGGATTGGTGTTAAACGCCAAGTTTTAAAAGCTTCCTGTGCAGCCGCAATTGCCGCATCCACTTCATCCAAAGTCGCCATAGGTACACGACCCAGAACTTCCTGTGTTGCAGGATTTAAAATATCTTGCCATTCGGTTGTATTGGATTCGATAAATTTTCCATTAATTAATAATTTAGCCGTCGTCGAATGAATATTTGACATCGTGTTCATAACCTCTCCATAGGCACTATTTTTTGTTGTTACTTTCTTAGAAAATAGCCAAAAGCAGTATTTTCATCAGCTCTGTTTCAATTCAAACTAACAAAGAAAATATAGATGACCAATAGAAATTAACGCACAATGAATGTGCAAATATGCACAAGGACGTCATGAACAATGAAAGTAGATTGGGATCACTTACAGTTTTTTTTGGTGCTGGCTCGCGCAAAAACGCTTACCAATACTGCACGGATCATTGGGGTTGAACACAGCACAGTATCTCGACGAATACAGGCTTTAGAGCTTGCTTTAGGTACACCATTATTTAGAAGAGAAGCAACGGGCTATGAACTTACACAGGAAGGTTTAGCACTTGTACCTCGTGTCGAACAGATGGAACAAGCCTTTTTGCAAATTGAAAAACCGAACTTACCTTTGCAGGGACATGTGCGAATTGGCACACCAGAGGGCTTTGGTACTGCTTTTTTAGCTCAGTTATTGGCAGAATTATCCAAGCAATATCCACTGCTCACTATTGATCTCATTCCTGTGCCTAAAATGATTAAACTTTCGCATCGTGAAGCTGATATTGTAATTTCAATTGATCGTCCTAAATCTGGTCCGTATATTATTACCCGCTTAACGGATTATTGCCTTAAAATTTATGGCAGTAAAACCTATTTAGAATGCACCCAACCTATTAAAAAACTTGAAGATTTAAAAAATCATAAATTTGTGAATTATATTGATGATTTAATTTACAGTCCTGAACTGTATTGTTTAGAACGTTTACCTTTACAACTGAATGCTAATTTTCGAAGTAGCAGTATTTTAGCCCAACAGATCGCTGTCAGTGCTGGTGCTGGATTGGCAATTTTGCCCAAATTTTTAGCGGACAATAAACCTGAACTTGAACAGGTTTTAGCAGAAGAAGTTCGCTTTATTCATACCTTTTGGATGCTGACTTTGGTTGATTTACAGCACGAACCCCGTATTAAATTGGTCTGGGATTTTTTAAGAGCACAGGCGGACAAATATCAGAATTTATTGATGGATTAAAGCTGTAAGTTTGGGTTATTTAAAATCTAAACTCTGAATATTGTTGCTTACATCTGCTTCAATTTCCCTCGTTGGGCAAAGCACTGTTGTACGCTTATTATCTAACTATTTTAAGTAGATTGACGCTTCATAGTTTTATAAAAAAATGTGCCCTACTTAAACCAATATAAATAGGTTTATTTACTCTCAGTCTTCGATTCACACGCCTCTGCTAATGAGGCTTTGTGAATAATGTCAACGATATTGGCGATACAATATAGAGTATTTAACTGTACATCCGCATTGTCAAAACTACTGGCATGTTCATAACCATTAATTATAAAAGTTCCTTTCAGTGCCTGCTCATTTGTTCGGACATCCTCTCCAGATTGATAACACACTGTACCATCACCTTTTGAAGTGGGTTTTAGATCTAAATAAAATGTCGCTTTATTGGTTTTAGAAATTTTAAATTTTTCATCCAATAAAACTTGTCTTACGCCGTCTTTTTTATACGCATTATTATGTAAATTGTGTGTTTTTGAACCCTCTATGATTAAATCAGCGTCGTCTTCTTGAAGATTGCCTTGATCTTCCACTTTGACGCTACTTCGATCTTGTATATTTGGAAACTCAATATGCTCTTGCTTACCATATAAATCCATTAATTCAATCAGTTCCTGTTCACTGCTGATATTTAATTCTTCCTTGCAACGCCATACGACTTGACCGAATGCTTTAAAACTTTCATCAGCACCATAGTTTGCATATGTATTGGTATGATAAGTATCCATAATATGCTTATGTAATTCTCTAACTATTTCTATATTCTTAACATATACATCAAAAGCACTTTCATAGCCTCTTTCATTGGCTTCTTGTTTCATTAATTGAGCAGGATCAATAAAATCTGGATTCATCATTGCCCACCAACTGTCTTTTCTTTGGTAAATTTCAGTATACGTATTAGCCGTTCGAGGTAATGATGCGGTAATTTCACCATTGGGAGTTTTAGCCTTGATGAATATCCATGCTTTAGGATTTTTTGGAAAATCTTTAGCATTTACATAATTTGTGAAGGGTAATAACTCCAAGCCTCCGGGCGCGCTTGCTAAAGTCGCCGTTAAGCGTTCAGAGGTATCTCCAAACATAAATTTGGTGATCCAAGCTTTTAAGCTATTCAGCAACCCTGTAGATGCTTTCCAACCATCCCAACCAACAGTGAGGCGTTGATAGACTGCAGGCGCTCCCGTGGCAGGCATCGCACCATGCACCACACCCGCGATCTTATCTTTAACTTTATCGTTTTGAATCAAGGCACGTGTTACCAAACCGCCCATAGAATGGCTAACGATAATAAATTTTTTAAATTCTGATGTCGGGAATTCTTTTTTAACTTGTTTTAAAACTTCATGATTAAGTCGATCCGCAATTTTGTCCGCGGACTGCATATTGCTCTCTAGCCAATTATAGCCACAGGCAAATACTGGAAATTCGTAATCAGCCAGTGTTTCATGTTGTTCCAAACTTAATAATTCGATGACTTTGGCGCTTGACCAGTTGTTGAGTATTTTTTCTGTTGTCTCATTTCCAGGTTTTACAATTTTCTCCCATTCCGCAGTACCTTTAAACTGGTCTTTTTGTTGATCTTTCAATTTCTTAAATGCTCGATTTAAATGACTTTCTAAATAAATCAATACATTTGCATAACCAAGATTGATTACCGAACCCCAGCCTCGTGCCAGTGCGATTTCTTTGGTAATGTGAGGAATGAGTTTTTTACTTAATTTGACCTCACCATCAAACCCCACTTCAGTCGTTTTAGGATTCAGTGCTATTTGCCGTTCCTTGGCATCTCTTTTACTGTATTCAATGATCGTGGAAAGTGAGACTTTGGGATACCAAACTTCTCTATCTTCAGCAGTTTCTTTAATATTAGAACCCATAATACCTGGGATAAAAATAATCGGTACTACATATTTTGCAGGTACAATTATTTCACACTCCGTTTTCACACTGCTTGGGGTGGTCTGTGAAACATATGAAATACTGCCTGATTCATAAAGAATTTCATAGGCTTCGTGTGTATACACATTATTTGACATGATTATTCTCCGAATTTACGGATTGTTTTTAAAATCGATTCATATAGTTTTAATGCATCAAATTGTTCCATACTGCTGCTTTCTGTATAGGGAGAAGAACGGGCAGTATCTACTTCAAAACCAATCAAAGGGTCTTTATTATCTCTTGCAGTTCCGGTATGTTCCCATAAAGCACTGATTCCATTCTTTCCTTTCATTTTCTCTACAGAAATCCATTCTTGACCTATTAAATACGGCGTATTTTTTTCACCTTTTCG
>NZ_KB849756.1:77281-77784 GCF_000368925.1 Acinetobacter bereziniae LMG 1003 = CIP 70.12
CAGGAATTTCAACCACATAACGCCCAATACAATACGTTTTGGTTTTTTCTAAATTAATCATATTATTTCCAGTATTTTTTAATTCTGATTTTGCAGATATACAGCTTGTGTTGAATACACAGATCATGAGTAACAAAGACACATATATTTTATTCATTGGTATTCTCTTTATAGTGAAATAGGATCAAATATTATTTGCCAAGTTCACCTTTAAAATTTTTGGATTGTTTTTAAAATTGATTCATATAGTTTTAATGCATCAAATTGTTCTAAACTGCTAGTTTCACTATACGGAGTTGAATATCCAGTATCTACTTCAAAACCAATCAAAGGGTCTTTATTATCTCTTGCAGTTCCAGTATGTTCCCATAAAGCACTGATTCCATCCTTGCCTTTCATTTTCTCTATAGAAATCCATTCTTGACCTATTAAATACGGCGTATTTTTTTCACCTTTTCGAATATTATCTTTATCTATTTGGCGTTGGCTTTGTCCAACCTGTC
>NZ_KB849756.1:78124-153588 GCF_000368925.1 Acinetobacter bereziniae LMG 1003 = CIP 70.12
ACATAACGCCCAATACAATACGTTTTGGTTTTTTCTAAATTAATCATATTATTTCCAGTATTTTTTAATTCTGATTTTGCAAAGGTAAAATTTATAGCAAGCATACAAAACGTAAACATGACATAACAACGTAACTTACTCATGGATGCTCCCTTTTTAGCTAAACGCGCTCCTGTGTAAGCTTGACAATTCGACATAGTAAAAAGATGATTTAACTATTATTATGAAGCGCTTATTTTTAATTTAGGAAAACTTAACACAAAATATATATTTTCTCAAATATAAATGATCATTATTTTCATTTAAACTTTGACTATATAAAAAAATTAAAATAATACATTGATTTAAAATAAAAAAACCCAAGTCAAATCTTGGGTTTTTTAAAATGTTTAGACTCACATAATTTAATATGTATGAGCAACTGCTTGAGCACGTGCCTTATGCAATTTTTTATAACTGTCAATCAAACGTAAATGACGGTCTAAACCCTCTAGCTTCATACTGGTTTCTGTCAAACCATAAAAACGAATGCTTCCCTCTAGAGAGCCAATCACTGCATCCATACGCTCATCACCAAACATACGGCGGAAATTCGCTTCATAGTCATCCAGATCCATCTCGTCATCCAGTTCGACTTCGAGCATGACATTCATACACTGATAGAACAAACCACGTTCAACGGTATTGGTGTTGTATTGAAGGAACTGTTCCACCAAGTCTTTGGCTTCTTCAAACTGCTGTAAAGCAAGATAAATTAATAGTTTTAACTCAAGAATAGTGAGTTGTCCCCACACTGTATTATCATCAAACTCAATACCAATTAACGTCACGATATCGGTATAGTCATCAACCTCAACTTCTTCAAGACGCTCAACCAAAGCTTCAAGCTGATCATCATCCAAACGATGTAAATTTAAGATATCTTCACGGAACAACAAGGCTTTATTGGTATTGTCCCAAATTAAGTCTTCGACCAAATAAATTTCAGAATAATCTGGCACGATAATACGGCATGCAGTTGCACCTAAATGCTCATAGACCGCCATATAAACTTCTTTACCCATTTGTTCAAGAATGCCCATCATGGTTGCAACTTCATCAGCATTGGCATTTTCACCTGTACTGCTAAAGTCCCACTCGACAAAGTCATGGTCAGCTTGAGCACTAAAGAAACGCCAAGACACCACACCACTTGAATCAATAAAATGTTCAACAAAGTTATTCGGTTCAGTCACGGCATTACTGCTAAAGGTCGGCTTAGGTAAATCATTTAAACCTTCAAAGCTTCGACCTTGTAATAACTCAGTCAAGCTACGCTCCAAAGCCACTTCAAGCTTAGGATGCGCACCAAACGATGCAAATACGCCACCTGTACGCGGATTCATTAAGGTGACACACATCACTGGAAATTCACCACCCAACGATGCATCTTTAACTAAGACTGGGAAGCCCTGTTCTTCTAGACCTTTAATACCCTCAACAATACGTGGATACTTGGCTAAAACATCTTCAGGTACATCAGGAAGAGTAATTTCACCTTCCAGAATTTCTCGTTTAACTGCACGTTCAAAAATCTCAGATAAACATTGGACTTGCGCTTCGGCTAAAGTATTTCCAGCACTCATACCATTACTTAAATATAAGTTTTCAATCAAATTAGAAGGAAAATAAACCACTTCCTGATCAGACTGACGTACAAAAGGCAACGAACAAATCCCGCGTGCAGTATTGCCTGAGTTGGTGTCATAGAGATGCGTTCCCAACAATTCATTGTCTGGGTTATAAATCTCTAAAGTATATTCATCCAGAATTTCTTTAGGGAGTTCACCATTTGGACCTGGTTGAAACCATTTTTCATCTGGATAATGCACAAACTCAGCATTGGCAATCTCTTCCCCCCAAAACTGATCGTTGTAGAAGAAATTACAGTTTAAACGTTCAATAAATTCGCCCAAAGCCGATGCCAAAGCGCTTTCTTTGGTTGCACCTTTACCATTGGTAAAACACATAGGTGACTGTGCATCTCGAATGTGTAATGACCACACATTGGGAACAATATTTCGCCAAGAGGAAATTTCTATTTTCATGCCCAAACCTGCCAGAATCTCTGACATATTGGCAATGGTTTCCTCTAAAGGTAAATCTTTACCTTCAATATAAGTTGAACTTTCTTTTGCTAAGTTTGGCATCAGCAAAGCTTGCGCATCAGCATCAATGCTTTCAACTTCTTCAATGACAAATTCAGGATCTGTTTGAATGACTTTTTTAACTGTACAACGGTCAATCGAACGTAAAATCCCTTGGCGATCTTTGTCTGAAATATCAGCAGGAAGTTCGACTTGGATTTTAAAAATTTGTTTATAACGATTTTCTGGATCAACGATATTGTTTTGAGATAAACGAATGTTATCAGTCGGGATATTTCGTGCAGCACAATAAACTTTAACAAAATAAGCTGCACATAACGCAGATGATGCCAGAAAATAATCAAAAGGACCCGGTGCAGAACCATCACCCTTATAGCGAATTGGCTGATCAGCAATAACGGTAAAATCATCGAACTTCGCTTCTTGTCGAAGATTATCGAGATAATTAACCTTGATTTCCATGTGGGCACCTAAAGAATCTTATGTGTGAACACGGACACATAAATTTAAATATTGAAAATTAAGTCAAATAACACACAACAAATTGACTTAAAAAGAAACTAACATCAACGAATATTAGTCAGAATGGGCGCTATTATAGAATTATTTTATTAAATTGATAATGCTTGTCTGGCGTTAATCGAAAATCTATCTAAATCACCCTGTGTGAGCATCAAATATTTATCTGCTCAATACTGCATAGATCAGTTGAATTTTTTATTGAATAAGAAACCAATAAGTGATTTTTTCCAAAAATATTTTTTGTAATTTCCATCTGAAAGCGAGACCTAGTATGCCTTTTCATCGAATGTTTAAGTTATAATTACTTACATTATTTTACCTTTCATAAAATTCTGTATCAATAAGGGTCTGTTGAGTAATCGTCTATGTTTGTGACTACGCCTGTTGTTTAGGTGATATTCACACTGAATACGGAATCTAGTCATGCTATATGCTGAGGTGCATTGTTTAGCAAGCTAACAACGTTGTGACAAAAATACCACTCTCCCCGCTGTGGCTTGCGTTGTAAATAAACAACGAAAGCTTTTTATGAAAAATCAACAGCCCCTAAAATCTGAAGTTTGCTATGTCAAAAAATCTCGCTACACTGATTGGTTTCAGTGCAATTTTGCAGTGGTCATCCATCGTAGGTTTACTGAAAAAAATCAGTTTTAGTATGGGCGCAGATTTAGCAGTACTACTTATGTATAGCTTAAGTACATGTATTTTGTTGCTCTTCTTTAAAATTCCAAATTTAAAACTTATTTCAAAGAAATATTTAATCTTTTCAACTTTGCTCTTTGTGATTTATGAGTTGTGTTTTTCTTATGCAATCGCTCTAGCACAAACGGCTCAACAAGCGATCGAAGTCAGTTTAGTAAATTATCTTTGGCCTGGCTTAACGGTTGCCATGTTGATTCTATTTAAAGAAATCAAATTTAATATTTTTGTTGTGGTTGGTTTAGCTATTAGTTTAAGTGGCATTGTCATGATTCAAGCTGGACAAGGCGCTTTAAACTGGACAAATATTTTATCCAATATTCAAGCCAATCCAACCAGCTATATTCTTGCTTTCCTAGGTGCATCTTTGTGGTCGTTATATTGTGTTATTACCAAAAAATACAGTGATGGACACAATCCGATTTCATTCTTTTTTGTGGCGATCAGTTGTGTACTATGGGCAAAATATTTATGGTCACATGAATTTAGCTTTAATGTAATCCAGCATTTTGAACTGTCTACCTTTGCGCTGTTAGCGATGGTGTCTTTTGTGATGGCAATGGGTTATGCCGCATGGAATATTGGAATTATCAAAGGCAATATTACCATTTTGGTGACCTTGTCTTATTTTAGTCCAGTTATTTCAACCGTGATTTCCATGACGATTTTACAAACCCGTTTACCTACAGAATTTTGGTATGGTGTGATTTTAGTGACAGCAGGTTCGCTGGTATGCTGGGTTTCAACCAACTGGCAACAACTTAAAGATAAATTCCTCGCAGTCCTTAATTAAAATATTTTTAAATTTTTTGATTTAATAATGCATACCAATTTAGCAGAACCAAATGGTTTATAAGATTATTTCTATAATTGGAAGAAAGTTTAATAAACTGACACCTAAGCTGAAAGATTTTATAAAAGATGCTTTAAAGATTTATAAGGCATTAAAAAAGCACCCGAAGGTGCAAAGCACAAAACATTAAAAATTAAATAATATAGCGTTTACTTAAGCCCCACTCAGCGAGAATCCGACGGTACATGGTAGAAGAGCGGTCTGCTTCAAAGTGGGCTTCCATTGAAATATCTAATGGAAGTTCTTCAGGTTTTTGACTTTCGATCATGTCCTGATCTTCTGCAAAAATCTGAGCGTTGAAATCATAAACCGCCTGTAAATCTCCTGTTGTATCGAAGTTACGTGTGAGTGGGACAAATAAACGGGTTTTGTTAGATGAAACGGGACAACATGCATTTAAAATTTTTAATACACCTTGTCGTGGAAATTCAACTTTTAACACCGCCGAAAATGGTGGATAAACATCAAAAATACGTTTCCACAAAAATCCTTCTGGTGCTAAATGTTGTAAGCCATGCGGATAATTACTCACACCGCTGACATATTCAGTGTGTAAACCATAAAATGTTCGTTCAGTGGTGTATTTAGGAACGATCGGATTATTTGCATCTGCAAAAGATTGGTGATGCACCCATGCAAAATGTGCAACATCAATAAAACCTTCCAGTTGACGACCACTAGAGCCTGCAATATCAACAAATGGAGGCAATATTGCTTGATGCTCTGGATCATCCCATGTATCTAAAACAGGAAAATTTGCTAGCTGTTCATCACGGCTAAATAAACTGGTCCAGACCAAACCATACTTTAAAACCACAGGAAATTTTGTCAGGCTAAAACGCTCAGAAATTTTACTGAGTTCAGGCTGTGCTGGAATCTTGGTACATTGTCCTTTGGTATTGTAATGCAAGCCATGATATGGGCAAATAATCTCCTCACCCTCTACCCAGCCTTTGGTTAATGGTACGCCACGGTGAGGACAAATATCACGAACCAATTGAATTGCACCACTTTCTGTTTGGTAGAGTGCCATTTTCACATCTAACAACTGCACTTGTTGAGGTTGCATTGAGACATCTTGAATACGTGCCACTGGATACCAGTGTTGAGCAAGTATCTCCCAGTCTTTAGGTTCAAATGTACTACATTGCGGTTGGCTAAATAGTTGAAGAACTGGAATGGCGTTCATACTAAACTCACAAATTTTATATTTAACTTCATTAACCTATGCCATGATGCAGTACTGAATTTCAGTTAAGTGCTTAAGGCATACTTTAAAATTACAAATTTAGTTAAATTCTGTCTATTAGAAAGTTTAATGTCGATCATTCTAAAAATTAGAACACATTGAAAGAATATTATTTTTATTTTAGAACGAAAAATTGGCATAGAAATCGCTTAGCTTTTCACTGACCTTGTTATTTGCTTAACTGAAAGAATGAGCAAAATGTCATCCGTATCACCATGGACAGCGTTATATGCCAATAAATATGACTTTTTCTCGATTCTCTGATTATTTTATCGCTGTTGCAAAAACAGGGAGTTTAAGAAAAGCTGCGGATCAGCTGTATATTTCTGTTTCTGCAATACACCGTCAAATTGCTTTAGCTGAAGAAGAATTTGGAATCGATCTATTTGAACGCTTACCCAATGGCTTAAAGCTCACCCTTGCTGGAGAATTACTCTATGCAGATTTAATCAAATGGCAGAAAGAATTCCAACTTACCCGTAATCGTTTTGATGAAATACAAGGGCTTTCACGCGGAACCATTGACTGTGGGCTGATTACTGCGCTCAGTGATGGTTTTGTTCTCGATTCTATTCAATATATGTATGAGAACTATCCTTGGATCAATTTTAACTTTCATATTCAAGACAGTGAAAAAGTTTCAAATATGATTATGGACGCTGAGATTGATTTTGGCATTTTGTTGAATCCTAAAGGACATCACCAACTTGAGGTTTTAGCATTTGTTGAAATTCCAATCGGGTTTGTTTTACCTAAAGATCATCCACTCACTAAAACTGAAAAAATCCATTTATCAGATACCTTAAATGATCAACATTTAATTCCAAGTGCACCATTAATCATTCAGGATTATGTGCAAACACTGTATAAACATTATCAACTTGTACCGCAACACCAGTTAGAATGTAATGACATACGAATGATAATGTCATTAATTCAGAAAAATTTAGGTATAGGTTTACTTTCTTATATCGATGCCTATCCTTATTTAGAACGAGATGAACTTTGCTTTAAACCGATTCGTGAAAAAGGTTTGTACCCCCTAACACTGGCTTTATGTGTTGCACCAAAGCGACAGCTTTCTCGTGTTTCACAAGTCATGATTAAGCATTTGATTGAACAAATAGAGCGATTTAAGCTCAAATTGATTGATTATCAATAAGTGCTGTGGGGGGAATCTGATATAAATTTTCTTTTAAGATACGCAGCAGTCTGAAGCACATCTTGTCGCATATTGAAGTTAACGTCCTTGTCAGCACTCAATAAAAGTTGATAAACATCTAAGATGTCATTAATCCAAATCAACTTTGAATTAAACCGATATAACCATATATCAATCCAAAGGATTACCGACAATATTATTAATAATACCACGCATGATATGAGGACCTTGTTCACGACGCAAATCTGCATACCATTCTTTGGTTACAGTTTCATCTTTCATATGCGTGACATCACAACGTTTTCGCGCACGCAATACCAATTCATTGGCACGTTCATTGCGTTTGTTTTGATAACGTTTTAATGCATCTTCTAAACCTAAAGTATTGATCTGCAATGCTCTTGCCAAATAGATCGCATCCTCCATGGCTTGACAACCTCCTTGACCAATATCAGGAGTGGTACTGTGTGCAGCATCGCCCATGATCACTACACGCCCTTTATAAAATTGGGTAAAAGGTTCAATATCATGAATTTCTACACGATTGGTGGTTTCTACATCTATTGCCTCAATTAGGTTTTGTACAGGGGCACACCAATGCTGAAAATATTGCTTAAATAAAGTTTTATATTGGCTTTTGTTATTGTCTAAACCTATAGGTAATGGAACATCAAAGAAAAAGTAAAAGCGATTTTCAGCAATCGGCATCAACGAAACTCGTTTTCCATCACCAACAAATGTTGTCCATTGATCTGCTTGTGCCAATTGATCAGAAATTTCAACCAAACCATTCCAGTTGACATATCCCGCATAGCGTCGTTCAACCTGCTCACCCAAAACATACTGGCGTGTCAAGGAATGTGTGCCATCAGCACCAATCACCAATGCTGTAGTAATTTCAGTTCCATCTGCAAATGTAACCTGAACATGTTGATCGATTTGTTTTAACGCCACCATTTTTTTTCCAAGGTGAATATCGTCTCGACCAAATTCATCCATCAACATATTTTGTAAATCTGCACGCGAGACTGGATACGGACGTTGTCCAACCTCTTCAATTAATGGCAATAAACTAAATTGCGTCATTTTATCGCCAGTTAAACCATCGAAATAGGCCAAATGATCCATTTGACCACCAAGTTTGGCAATTTGTTCCGTTAAGCCCAAGTAATTTAAGCACTTCACACCATTTGACCATAACGAAATTGCTGCACCTACAGCCCTGATCTGCTCAGTTTGTTCGTAGATGGTGACCGTATGACCGAATTTTTTTAGTGCAATACCAGCGGTTAGTCCTCCCATACCTGCACCAATAATTGTAATCTCCATCTATTTCTCCTCTGATTGTTTTCTCGCACTGTTGCCTAAAATGCTAAAAACGTGCCATTTATATAAAAATCCATACATTTTCAGAGAAGAATTGGCATAGGCTGTGCATGATAAGTGCCATAAGATATTGTTTTTATGAGTGCTTATAAAATATTTGTCACTGATAACAACGCTTCTATTAATGTGAATAGTAATATGAATGGTAAATAAATATGGCAACTTTACTTGCACCAAATTTTGAACTTCCTGCACATTTACAGCGATATACAAATTTGGCAGATCCCCGAATTGGGGCAAAAGTACTTGAATGTTCAGATGATTTTTTTGCTGAGGCTTCACGAATGTTGCAATTCGATGCGCCTGTTTTCGTCGAAGATAAATTTGATGACCATGGTAAGTGGATGGATGGTTGGGAAACCCGCCGTAAGCGTCATTCAGGTTATGATTGGGCAATTATTGAATTGGGAGTTGCAGGTAAAATCAGTGCCTTTGACATAGATACTACTTTTTTTACCGGCAACTACCCTGCATCGGCTGCTATAGAGGCATGTTATGCACCAAATGGGAACCTGAATGATGCACTGTGGCACCCAATTTTAGCCAACTCTATACTTGGACCTAGCCAACATCATCTCTTCAATATGAAAAGTGAAGATATTTTTACCCATGTTCGATTAAATATTTTCCCAGATGGCGGCATTGCACGTTTTAGAGTTTATGGTGAAGTGAGTATTCAGATTCAAGACCAAACACAAACTTTAGACTTATTGGCATTGGAAAATGGTGGGCGGGTAATAGCTTATAGTGATGCCCATTTTGGACATCCTCGTAATTTGATCAATCCAGGACGTGGAATCAATATGGGAGATGGCTGGGAAACAAAACGCCGTCGAACCCCTGGCTTTGATTGGTGTGTTTTAGCACTCGGCAAAAATGGTTTGATTGAAAAAATTGAAATCGATACTGCACATTTTAAAGGCAATTACCCTGCTCAAGTCTCCATTCAAGCCACTTATATTGAAAATGCGACAGACCCGCAATTAATTCCACAAAGTATGTTTTGGTCGTATTTATTACATCCCCAAGATATGCAAATGGATCATATCCATCTATACATCGATGAAATTTTAAAACATGAAAAAATTTCTCATATCCGCGTCAACATGATTCCAGATGGGGGCATCAGTCGGATTCGTCTATGGGGGAAAATCATTGATTGATCTCATGAACTATATCCAAATTCAGCCACTCAGCAAAGATGCTTTTGCACCTTTTGGTGACGTGATTTCCTGTGAAGGCAATGATTTTTTTCCGATCAATAATGCGCTAACCGAACGTTATCATGCCTTAGCTTTAGCACAAACCAATACAGGACAAGTCGGTTTAAGTATTTTTCGGAATATTCAAAAAACAACTGTTCCCTGTACAATCAAAATGCTTGAACGCCATCCTCAAGGTTCACAAGCCTTTATTCCGATGCATGGTCAATCTTTTTTAATTGTCGTTGCAGCACAACTTGACCAAAATACGCCTGATCTAGCACACATTTATGCATTTATCAGTAATGGAAAACAAGCCATTAATTATCACAAAGGAACTTGGCATCATCCATTATTGACGCTCGAAGCACCGAGTGATTTTGTCGTGGTCGATCGTATTGGAGAGGGTCATAATTGTGATATCTTTCCATTCGAAGAAAATATTGTGTTAACTTTTTAATCATCGGCTTATTGCTAAACCATTGGGTTCAGTAATAAGCCAAAGTAACATAGATTTATGCGACACAAACGCTATAAAACCATAATTTAATTATCATAAAGACCAGTATCCTCGATTCCTTTTCTCAGGCTTCAATGCATTTAAATCATTAAAAATGATACTTAATCAATGCACTGACATTATTTTCATCTTTTCCTGAGATACCATATTTATTATTCCAAACCGAATATTCAACACCTAAATATAATTTAGTATTGGGTGAAATATGTTTGCCCGCATTCCATTTCCATTGTGTGGTCCAGTTTAACTCACTGGCATGGTCATCTTCAGCAGTTGACCAATCCAGAAAACCATCGATCAAGAAATCTTCAGATGCAACTGTAAATGGCACACCAAAGACGAAAGTCAATTGATAGTCATCATCTGTATTTTTATAATTGTCTGCTTTATAAAAATTTAATTGGGCATATTGAAAATATGGAATCGCCAAATCCACACCGATCCCATATAAGTAATTATTAAAACCTTCTCCACCTTCCCAAGTAGTTGCAATCAAAACATCTTTAATTGGACCAGCCTCTAACTTTCGCCCTGAAATCGCCCCTAAGCTCAAGCGTGGTGAAACTTCAAAATAGGTTTCATTACCAGAAACGTCATTATTGGTGCGGTCAGCAAATGCAAAAAAATCACCATATTTCAATTTTGCCGCGTACTCAAAAGTAATTGTAGACTGATCATCTTCTCGAGCAATTAGTTCATAGTTTTTACCGTATAACCCTGTAATACTAAAATCTTGCCAGATTGGAGCAGCTTGTGTGCCAAAAGCAGTACATAGCAAAGTTGTGAACGCAGCAAACTGTGTCAATTTCATTTTATAAATTCCCCACAAGAAACAAAGATAAACACCACAATAGATAAGCAAAAATAAAGCCAATATTTTTATAATTGGTAAAAAACACATAAAAAAAGCTCAAATAAATGAGCCTTAAGTCCTTGATAAAATTTATTTTTATATTTCAACTTCCACGATATGTAGAATATGCAAAAGGACTGATTAATAAAGGAATATGATAATGCTGATTAATATCGTTTACAGAAAAGTCAATCACAACTTTAGGAAAAAAAGTATTTAAATCAAAGCGATTAAAATAATCTGCAGTATAAAATACTAAACGATATTGCCCCGTTTGTATTTCACTTAAATTAAAATCTGCAACACGCCCGTCATTGTTCGTTTTAGACTCAGCAATCAACTGCTCCTGTGCATCAAATAATTTGATCACAACATCTGTTGCAGGTTTTCCCAAATGTGTATCTAAAATATGGCTACTAATCATCGGATTTCCTTTATGACTCAAATTCTAATGTTCAGACAATGCCTGCGTTAAACGTAAAATTGCGATTTCACTCAACTGTTGTTTCACGATACGTTGTTCTGTTTCAACATCATTCAATAAACGGTATTTCAATGCCTGTAAGATTTCACTGTGATCCAAACCTAATGCACGAATCAAAAACAGAAATCCAAACTTTTTTTCATAGGACAAATTGCCTTTTAATAAAGCATCTTCTACTTCGCTGCTGTGTTTTATTGCAGATTGTTCACGATTGGAAAATTCACGTTCTTGTTCAGTCAGATTCGCTTTAGCCTTTTTTTCACCAATTCGAGGATGATTGTTTAACGCTGTTAAAATCTCATCCCAAGTCCAAGTTAATGCCTGTTTTTTGGCATAATCCAAAAGGTCATCTAAACTTGTAAATGGACGTGTAGAAACAATATCTTGTGTCCAACGTGGAATCTGTACACAATGATTAAGCATTGCTTGAGCTTGTTGTTTTGAAATTTGATTAAATTCATTTAAATTCACAAGTTATACCTATCATTCAAAATGACTAAAGACTGAAGCGCTTTTTTAAAGCTTTTCTGCTCATTTTTAACATTGCGTTGATGCCTCTTGCGCTGGATGATATTTAAACCAATGTTCTGCAATATCTCCACGCCGACATACCCAAACATTGTCATGTGACTGAACATAATCCAAAAAACGTTGGAGTGCTTTAAAACGTCCCGGGCGCCCTAATATACGACAGTGCATGCCAATCGAAAGCATTTTTGGCGCTGTTTCGCCTTCCGTATAAAGCACATCAAAAGCATCTTTAAGATATTGATAAAACTGTTCTCCGCTATTAAAACCTGCTGGTGCACAGAATTTCATATCATTACTTTCTAAGGTATAAGGAATAATTAAATGAGGTCGGCTTTCACCATGTGCATTGGTTAAATTTGTCCAAAATGGCAAATCATCACCATAGTAATCACAATCATATTTAATCTGAGGAAATTCTGCCAATAATTGCCGTGTGTTGGGGCTATCTCGACCTGTATACCAACCGATTGGGGCTTGTCCAAATAATGCTTCAAGCACACTGATCGCTTGATCCATATGTTGACGTTCTGTGTCTATATCGACATTTTGGTAGTTGAGCCATCGTTGACCATGTGAAACCACATCATAATTGGCATTTTTAATTGCATTGACGATATAGGGATTGCGCGCCAATGCCATCCCGACTCCAAATATGGTCATGGGTAACTTTCGTTTTTGAAATTCATGATGAATGCGCCAAAAACCTGCCCGAGAACCATACTCGTACATTGAATCCATAGACATATGTTTATCTGGGAAGCTTGCAGCACCGACAATATCGGATAAAAATTGCTCAGAACCAATATCACCGTGTTCAATATGATTCTCAGCGCCTTCTTCGTAGTTCAGGACAAACTGTACTGCCAGTCGAGCTTGGTTGGGCCATTCCACTTTAGGAACTGAACCGTGATAACCAATCAAATCCCGTGAATAAGAAGCATTTTGAATTTGATCAATAAGTGCTTGACCACGTAAATAAGTTTTACTCACTCAAACCGCCTTTAAACTTTTCAATCATCATTTTTTAGTGTGAATGATTAAGCAGTTTTTATGCCAATTTCCGTGATGCGCTATTGCATGGGTTGAGAACTTAACTGCAAATGCTTTTTATCTCCACTAAAAATATATTGGTGTTTCCCAATTTGAAAACTGTAATTGCTCTGCTGATTTTTACCCAATTGATTCGGTACAATTTTTGAGTTATTTTCAGTAAATGCTTTGACTAAAAATTGATAAATTTTCTCAGTCATTTCTGGATCTAATAATTTATTCACGATTCTATTTTGAAGATATTGATCTAAGCGCTGAGTAAAAATTTCAATTAAATCTTTATCACTTGAATTAAAAATAGTTTTAAATTCATTCAATGTAGCAACATGCTTATCGAGTATTTTTAATCCTGTTGTTTGTATGGCATTCACTTCAAATTGATCTGTACGCTCAAAAACTGCATTTAGGCTTTTTTTAGCATCTGTAAAATTTGGATCCTGATCAGAATATTGCCGATAAATCTCGTCAAAAAGCTGCTGATATTTATATGAAATCGAAGCATAATCAGACAATCTAAAATATTGCTTTTGATTTAAATACACTAAATCATCTGAACATTTCTTTCCACATTGTGCTTTCTGTTGTTTGCTTATTGCACTTGTTTGGAGATACTGCTTATAAAAATGATCGGCATCATCAAGGTATTGTGGATTGTGCGTCCATTTGTATTTCACCAAACTTGCATCACCTGCGGCAAGATAAGTTTCATATCTCACCACTTTTCTATCCTTAGATAAGTCTTTCTCCCATAAATCACGATATTGGTTCAATATCTTAACGCCAGCAATGGTAAAGTCAGAAGCAGCTAAGGCACAATTTTTATTGTCTAGATAACCTAAAAAATCAGAAACAAAAATAACATCCATCTGATAAACATCTATTTTTTCTGAATTATCACTTTTTAAAAATTCACCCAACACTTTAAGAGGCAAATAATCAATTCCCTTACATTGTGTTTGCAGTGGTTGTGCAAGTTGAGTTAAATCCGCCTTTAAGGTCACAATATCTGCATATGTGGACAGCGATATACTCCCCAGTAATCCCAATAAAGCTATTTTTCTCATCATAGATTTCATGATGTTCTTCTCATGTTTTATTTGTAAATAAAAAACTCAGCATTGCCTAATTGATTATTGAGTAAATCATAGCGAAATTCACGCATCAATGTTGAGCTCAATGCTTGCTTCTGTGCCATCATGATTTTTAATAGTTGTAGAAACTGACCGTGACTAAAGACCAGCAAATGTTGATCGGTGTAAAACGATTTAAGTGCATCTAAATGTTGCATAAAATCTGTCACGCGGTGATAAAAATTGGCAAAAGATTCAGCATCATCACTTGTGATTAGATTGACATCGGCACGACTCCAATAGTCGTCTACCCATGGTTTACGTTCTTCTAAAGTGGTATTTCTACAACGTCGATCTGATAAATATGAAAATTCTTGAATATTCAAAACTTCAGGCGTAATTTGATCCCGAAGTAAAACAGGTTCGGCAGTCAGTCGTGTTCGCAAAAAAGGTGAAATATAGATTTGCTTGGCTTTTGGCAGAGTATTCGCCAGATTTTGAGCCTGTTGATGTCCATATTCTGTCAAAGGAATACTGGCATGCGATTCTACTCTTCCATTAACGTTTCCTAAGCTTTGCGCATGGCGAATTAAATAAATACTCATTTAAACTTTGCTCTACTTTGTTTTATTATAAAAAGTACTTCATATTTTTTTGATGTTCAGCATTTAAGCAAAAACATGCAATCAATGTTTTAAAAATAACGCTTTCTCGACCGCTCTACGGTTGACTAAACCTTGTACAGTTTTTCCACCTGCTTTAATCCATACATCGAATTGCTGAGCTGCAGCAATATAATCCAATGTATTTAGTCGCTTCAATAAGGTCGAATTTTGAAAAGCATTGATTCCAATGTTATACGCCAATGATACCAATGCATCAAATTGATTTTGACTCAATGGCACTTGAACAGCACGACTCACGGCTTGTTCAAAACGTTTCAGGTCAAATTGCATATAACTTTTAGCTTGTTCAATGCTACATTGATCACCATATTGAACAGCTTTTCCATTCGGATAACGGGTTGTGCCATAACCAATTGTAATTACACCGACTCCATCATCATAAGCTTTCAACTTTAAGCCCTCAAAGCTACAAATCAAATCAATACCTTTGGAACTTATCCGAGTGATTTTATCTTGGGCAAAACCAATGATATTGTTATCAGAGTCAATAGCGATACCGATATTTGAATTAGAGTAATCGGTCTTAGGTTTATTCGATTTATGCTGCGTTTTGTTAAATAAGACTTGAAACCATTTGGACCAAAAGTGAGACATGGAGAAGACTCTGAAAATTGATGAGACATAGCTTTGGTCTACATTCTATACAGAGCTTTGTGCTGAAATATAGTGGTGTTTGTCATGTTTTTTTAAAACTCCTTTTTGACTAAAAAGGAGTTTTAAGCTTTTTACCCATAATGATTAAAACAGAAAATAACGCTGTGCCATCGGTAAAACTTCAGCAGGCTCACAAGTCAAATGAACTCCGTCTGCACGAACTTCATAAGTTTCAGGGTGTACATCCATGACAGGACAATAACAATTATGTTTCATGTCATTTTTACTGATATTTCGGGTATTTTTACAGGGAGAAATCAGCTTTTTCAGTTGCAACTTTTCTGCAACACCCTGATCAATCGCAACCTGAGATAGGAAAGTAATACAGGTATTATGAACACCTCTTGGATATGCGCCAAACATCGGACGATAATGAACGGGCTGTGGCGTAGGAATTGAAGCATTAATATCGCCCATTGGCGCAGCAGCAATCATTCCACCTTTAATAATCATCGATGGTTTAACCCCAAAAAATGCAGGTTTCCACAACACTAAATCTGCCAACTTTCCTTCTTCAACTGAACCTACCTCATGGCTTAAACCATGAGTAATCGCAGGGTTGATGGTATATTTTGCAATATAGCGCTTTACACGATTGTTATCGTGATATTGATTATCACCCTCCAATGGTCCACGTTGTACTTTCATTTTATGCGCGGTTTGCCATGTTCTTAAAATCACTTCCCCCACACGTCCCATCGCCTGTGAATCCGATGACATCATCGAGATAGCACCGAGATCTTGCAAAATATCTTCTGCGGCAATTGTTTCCCGACGAATACGGCTTTCTGCAAAAGCGACATCTTCAGCAATTGCTGGATCTAAATGATGACAGACCATCAGCATATCTAAATGCTCATCAATGGTATTGATTGTATAAGGTCGTGTTGGGTTAGTAGAAGATGGCAAAACATTCGCTTGCCCAATGGCTTTTAAAATATCAGGTGCATGTCCACCACCTGCACCTTCTGTATGATACGTGTGGATTGTACGATTTTTAAAAGCGGCTAATGTTTCTTCAAGAAAACCACCTTCATTTAAAGTATCGGTATGAATCGCAACTTGTACATCATACTCATCTGCGACAGTTAGGCAATTATCAATTGCAGCTGGTGTAGAACCCCAGTCTTCATGAAGTTTCAGCCCAACCACACCGGCTTGAATCTGTTCTGCAATGGGTGCAGGCTGACTCAAATTCCCCTTGCCTAATAAACCGATATTCATAGGCAAGTCATCTATCGCTTGTAACATCGTCGCAATATGCCACGGACCTGGGGTTACAGTTGTGGCTGAAGTTCCTGCTGCGGGACCTGTACCACCGCCAATCATTGTAGTCGTTCCCGACATCAATGCTGTTTCGACTTGCTGCGGACAAATCCAGTGGATATGTGTGTCTATTCCCCCTGCTGTTAATATTTGCCCTTCACCCGCAATAACTTCAGTTGCCGCACCTAGTGGAATGATAATATCTGGCTGAATATCAGGATTACCTGCTTTGCCTATCTTCCAGATTCTACCATTTTTTAAGCCAACATCTGCTTTGATAATTCCCCACCAATCGACAATCAAAGCATTGGTAATCACGGTATCAGCAACCTGATCTGCCAACAGTTGTGACTGCCCCATACCATCACGAATGACTTTACCACCACCAAATTTAACCTCTTCACCATAGGTGGTTAGGTCCTGTTCAACTTCAATAAATAGCTCAGTGTCTGCTAATCGAACACGATCTCCTACTGTAGGACCAAACATTTCAGCATATGCGCGACGTGACATTTTCATTATTCATTATCCTGTTGGTCTAATTTGCCCATGACGCGACCTGCAAAGCCATATACTTCACGTTTACCTGCAAGTGCAACGATTTCTACATCACGACTTTGCCCCGGTTCAAAGCGTACTGCCGTGCCTGCGGCAATATTCAAACGAAAGCCTTTGGCACGCTCTCGATCAAATTGCAAAGCATCATTGGCTTCATAAAAATGAAAATGCGAACCGACTTGAATCGGGCGATCGCCTAGATTTGCTACACTTATTTTTAAGACTTCTCGTCCAACATTCATTTCAATATCACTATCAGGCGTGATCATTTCACCGGGTATCATCGTCTTGCTCCCAAATTTAGAATTTTATTTTATTCAATCGGTTGATGAACGGTGACTAACTTTGAGCCATCTGGAAAAGTTGCTTCAACCTGTACTTCAGCAATCATCTCTGCCACACCATCCATCACGTCTTCGCGACTGAGTAATGTCGTACCATAGTGCATCAGTTCGCTGACCGTCATGCCATCACGTGCCCCTTCAAGCAATGCTGCGGAAATAAAAGCAATCGATTCTGGGTAGTTCAGTTTTAATCCACGTGCTTTACGTCGTTCTGCAACCAAACCAGCGGTAAAAATCAGAAGTTTGTCTTTTTCTGTAGGGTTGAGTTCCATGATTTATTCCTAGCTAATTCATTTGTTGTACATGCAATATCTATGCAACAATATTGAGTATGATTGAAAATTTTCACGTTCGCCAAATTCTTGGAAATTCCTCATCTAAATCAAACCAAAAACGTCTTAATTTGGCACGAATTGCAGCAAAAGCATCATGACAATGTCGAACATCATCACCGAGATAACGAGCACAGACCACATCCCCCAGTAAGGTTAAAGTGACGGGCAGATTCATTCTCATGATCAATTCTCGGATTAAGTCGATGTGTTGATCCAAATAAAAACTCGAACGAAACTTTTCAGGGGCTACCGCCCAAAAACTCCCCATCACTGCATAATGATTCATTCCTAGACTAGAACTTAACCAACGATCATCGCCTCTAAAATGCAATGTATCTGCGACCAATAATTGTTCATTGCGTTTCAGTTTAAATTGATTTTTATAAGCACCTGTTTGAAATTTTTCTTCACGTGCCTGTCGCCCAATCACCAACATATCCCAACCAATGAAACTCGCCCGTGAATCAAGTTGAATAATGGTTTCTGAGCGCGCATTCGCACCATCAAACAACATGGTTTCTTGTGGCAACCATTCAAAAACTGCATCATTTTCTACGTGGATAAAAATATGTTGGAATGCCTGTTTGGCATTGGTTCGGTACCATTTCCCTGCGCCCGGCGTAGTGACCAATGCATGTGCGGAAGCACCCACATGAATATCAAAGGTTAAATGATCTCCGCCTGCAATACCCGCAGGCGGATGAACAATAATGGCATGACAAATTCCTGTTCTTTCTGGCCAAAGCATTTTTTGAACACGTACAGGACCATAATGCTTGCGATGACTCAGTACGGTTCGATCAGCCTGTACCTTAAAGCCCAATTCTAATTTGGCATACCACAAAGAATCATGGCATGGTTGGGTAATTAAATTTGTCATGACCATTTATACATTTTATACATCAAAGGCTTTTAAAGGTTTATTGAACATCAAGCCAATCCAATCACAGCGACTAATGCTGCCAATGTGCCAATGATCTGCTTGCCATAAGGCACATATTTTTTAATCAATGCACCAATGCCTAATCCACCTGCATAAATCAGTGCCATTGCTGTGACCATACCCAAAACTAAAAGACTGGCATGACCAGATTGACCTAATTCTGTGCCATGTGCGACTCCGTGAAAACTTGCCAATAACACAGCTGCAATCGGCAAGGCTTGATTGGATTTACTCCACAGCGCGATCGCCAATAAAACCAAAGAAGCGATAATGCCATATTCAGCAACTGATGACGGAATTAGATCTTGACTGCCAATCATAAAGCCTCCGACCATTGCGATGGCAAGACCAATCAAACCAAATAATTTCCAACGCTGGTTCGCTGTCCACATCAACACGCCAAAAGCGATTGCCATCATCAAATGATCCAAACCTGTAAATGGGTGAATAAAACCAGCCCAAAAGCCTGTATGATGATCATGTCCAGGATGAGCCAAAGCAAAAACAGGGATATATGCGATCAGTGTAATCAAACTTTTTTGAATTAAACGCATGTTAATTCTCCTTCAATTTTTATTAACTTTTTACAATATTTAATCTATGAATTAAGC
The DNA here is from genome assembly GCF_000368925.1 of Acinetobacter bereziniae LMG 1003 = CIP 70.12. GTDB lineage: Bacteria > Pseudomonadota > Gammaproteobacteria > Pseudomonadales > Moraxellaceae > Acinetobacter > Acinetobacter bereziniae. Next base: position 97,250 of record NZ_KB849756.1, read on the forward strand.
TTTAAATAAGCCCTGTTTTTCAATAAACTCAATGATTTGATTTAAGCCATCTTGCGTTTTCATATTCGAAAATAAGAATGGTTTTTCACCCCGCATACGCTTTGCATCTTGATCCATGACGTCAAGATTCGCCCCAACCATCGGTGCTAAATCTGTTTTATTAATAATCAATAAGTCTGATTTGGTTATTCCTGGTCCGCCTTTGCGCGGAATTTTCTCACCGCCTGCAACATCAATTACATACAAGGTTAAATCTGATAATTCTGGGCTAAATGTAGCTGCTAAATTATCACCACCACTTTCAATAATAATCAGCTCCAGTCCATCAAACTTTTCACATAGATCATCGATTGCCGCAAGATTAATGGAAGCATCTTCACGGATTGCAGTATGTGGGCAGCCCCCAGTTTCAACACCTACGATTCGGTCAGGCGACATGGCTTCATGACGTGTTAAAAAGTTGGAGTCTTCTTTGGTGTAGATATCATTGGTCACCACAGCCATATTATATTTGTTACGCAATGCTAAACAGAGATTTAAAGTTAAGGCTGTTTTTCCCGAGCCTACAGGTCCACCTATTCCGACACGCAAAGGGCTACGTTCTGTCATGATTTTTCCTTTTTTTGTGTATGATACTGAGTTATCAAAAAGATACTTTAATCAGTATGTGTTTAACTATGATCTAAATAATCGTGAATATTGCGTTTCATGCGACATACTTAACATCGCATAGTTAGGTAAAGCACTGCTCAATTCATCATCTTCAAGTTGTAATGCTCGTTCTATTGCTTGAGGAATTAAACTGTGTAGATGCCATAAAATTCTTTGTCCACTCATTTGTCCAAGTGGAACAGTCTTTACCGTTGCAAGAACTTGGTTTTCTAAAACAGTGAATGTGTAAGCGGTCAGTACATCATGCAAATTCAGTTTTAGACTGCCACATAAATGTGCATAGACAGGGACAAAACCAAATTGCTTTTTCACTTCAACTTTTTGCAAAAGCACATCTCGAATCCATGCATTTAAGGAAAATGCCAATTGCTGTGATTCAGCCAACAATTCTTTGGATTCACGGCTCGCTCGATAAAAATTCGCCCAAACTAAAAACTGTTCATCATTCGAATAGTGTTGCATCAAGCGTTTTAAAATTGGCAATTCAAAACGCACCAACAACATCTCTAACACTTCATTAAAATAAGCAATACTTGACACTTCATCATGAATTAAGCCTTGCTCAATTGCACTTTCTACACCTTGCGAATAGCAATAGGTACCAATAGGCAAAGCTGTAGATGACAGCGTGAGTAAGCTGAGTAATTGCGTTGCATTAGTGATGGACATGGTGCAAAGCCTTAATTGGGCTTAAACGATGATCATGCTGATGTTGTGCATAAGCCCCACTTTCAGGCTCAAACGGATGTTCAACTTCATTCACTGTTAGACCAAGCCCTATAATCATTTCAGCGAGCACATGATCTGGTTCAAAGTAAAGTGCCGTTGGGGTCAGCATTAAAGGCACATGGCGATTACCCAGATGATAAGCCGCTTTTAATAAATCAAAACTATTCGACGCAATAACTTGCATCAACTTTTCAGGTTTTGCATCTATTCTCAGCACTTCTCCTTGTTCAGTTGCGATATAAGAGCCACTACGCAAAATACCTGTTCTTGGTAAATCTGCACCAATATCGTGCCCATTATTCAAAGTTGCACGAAAACGGCTCTTTTGCCGAGTATCAAAAGTGAGCGCTACACTTTCTACTGTCTTATCTGGGTGTATGCTTTCTAAACGTTGTGTATAAATTTTCATGCTCATCCACTTTGATTAGACATCACATTTAAAATGTTCCAAATTGATGCCAAAAATTTATTCATTCATATTGCTTTGCATTAAATTAATGCATTTATCATGCCAATTTTTGTTTTGTATAGATCAATGACAGCATATTTAAAACTTTAACGATAAAATGAAATTCATATTTTTTATAAAATTATCCAGTATTTTGAAATGAAAAGTTAAGATTACAAAATAAAACCATAAAAAAAATATGTGTATTTCACAAAATATTGAAATAACAGATATTTAATCAAATTTAAATGCAATTATCGAATTGCGACAATGGCTACAATGTGTTATCAATGAATCAAGAATCAGATAAAAAGGAGACACTAATAATGGCTTATCAACATATCCTTCTTGCTGTAGATGACTCTCCTATTTCTTATGCTGCAGTTGAACATGCTGAGAAACTTGCACTTGCTTTTAACTGTAAAATTACCGTAACCAGCGTGATTGCTGTCGACCCATTTAAGGGAGTCGACTTCTATAAAGTTGCGCCTGCGGTGACACAATATTTACTCGAAGCTGAGAAAAATGCGCTTGCACGTTTAAAAGATATTCAAGAAACATTACTGCACCATGGCGTGAGTGCTGTGGATACCAAAGTTGTTCGTGAAGTTCCTCCAGCAACCGGTATTTTGAATGCTGCTGATGAATTGAATGTAGATCTTATTGTTATGGGATCACATGGGCGTACAGGTTTCAAAAAATTCTTTTTAGGTAGCGTTGCTCAGGAAGTTTTATCGATTTGTCCACTGCCTGTACTGATTATTAAATCAACACTCAGTGAAGATTAGTATTTTCAAGCTCAATAATTAAAAGGTGAAATTATGTCTTATCAAAATATTCTTGTTCCAGTTGACGGTTCAGACATTTCTTTCTCAGCAATCAAGCATGCTGCATCTATTGCCAAAGCATTTGGCAGTAAACTTACTGCGATCAGTGTTGTTGCAGATGATCCATTTGCAGCAGCGGACTTCTATTATTCTCCAGATATGCTGAAAGAATATATTCAAGAAGCAATCAAAAATGCTGAGGAAGCTTTAAGCAAAGCGAGACAGCTGGCAGAACAACAAGGTGCACAAATCGAAACTCAAGTGGTGAGAAATTCGGTGTCTGCAGAAACCTTCATTAAGACAGCGGAGTCATTGAACACTGATCTGATTGTTATGGGATCACATGGACGAAAAGGCTTCCAAAAGTTTTTATTGGGAAGCTTCGCTCAAGACGTACTTGGACAAACTCAGTTGCCAGTGTTAATCATTAAACAATAAATTTAATTTGTTCAATATTAAAGCCCACGATATCGTGGGCTTTAATAATTAAAACGAATAGAAAATTATGTGATTGCAATCACTTTGACTAAAATGGTTTGCGACTCTTCGAAATCATCAAAAATTTGTTTTCGATTTAGCTCTTTTGACTTGACCTTGAATTCGTGATTTTGATAATGAATTACATCGGGTATTTGATCAAAATAATCACCTTCAGCTTCAATACTTTCTTCAAATAGAGGTGTGCCAAGCTGATATTCTCTGCTCTTTAAGACAACATATTTAACTGTTGTTTTCATTATTCACACTCCTTTTTCATATGCACTTTATTTTTATTTATATCACTTTTTTAGCTGTTTGAAAGATAAAATTTGATAATATTGAATAGTAATTCTCCAAATGGCATAAAAAGGAAAACCCACTGATTAAAAGTGGGTCGGCTGTAGATACAGACGTTTACGCTAATTATATTTTTAACTGATTTTGTAATTATCTTTTGTTTTTATTTTGTCTGAGTAAAGTATCGCAAAGAAATATGACAGTGTTATTTCAAAATCACGGAGGCACATTCAGACTGATTATTTTTTACTCACAATAGTACACTATTCAGCAGGTTGATAAAATTTGCTATTATTTCTGCATTCAACTGATTGAATACAATATAATTCATCAAGAGTTCAGAACCAATGTCTTTAGTACAGTGTTGTAACCTTCTCGAACAAAAAGGTTTAAAAGTCGCCTTTATTGAAAGTGCCAGTTCTGGCTATTTATGTAGTCAATTTTCAATTTATAAACATAGTGGTGCTGATATTTTATTGGGTGGATTAGTCAGCTATGATCCGTCTATTAAAGTTTCTGTGCTGAAAATCGCTCCTTCTCTTATCGAACAGTATACAGCTGAATCAGCTCAAGTAACTGAGGCAATGGCGGTTCATGGCAAGCAACTGTTTCCTTTGGCAGATATCATGGTGAGTTGTACTGGTTTGCTTAAACCAGGAGGTAGTGCAACGGCTGAAAAACCGGAAGGTACATTTTTTATTAGTATCCTTTATCAGCAACGAAAATACAGTTACCAATATTTCATCGATGCAACGCCTGTTGCTCGCTTAGAGCAATTAACCGCCAATGTCGCCAGAGAAATTTTGAATATTTTAACAACTGATTAACATAACTGCTTCAAATATAGGCGCTGTACAATTTACTGAAATATTTTAATTCACTTTTTTACTAAAAAGCGGTAAATTTTATATACATTATGAACAATCAATAACACGAATGAACTTATTAGGAAGCGTTATGAAACTTCAATTTGCTTTAATTTCTTCTTTAGCATGCTTAACTTTGGCAGGTTGTGCTGGTTCTTATCCAGAAAGAGTCGTGACCAAAGGACCTTTAATCTGTGAAGCAAATGAAGTTTGCCCTGAGCTTTCGATGCGTTGGAAAGATGAAATCCGTGATGGTTTTAAGATTACTGCAGAAATCGATAATCCAACCAAATATGATATTACTCAGTTCGTTTTCCTTGTTGATGGTCAACCTTATACCTACTCAACCATCAATAGCACACAATACGCTGGTACAGTGTCATCAAACTCAATCAATGTTCCAGTAAGTTTCCTAAACTCGTTCCGTAACGGTAAAGAAATTTCGCTTAAATTGGTTACTAATCAAGGTGATGTAGAACGTTCAATTTTAAAAGCTGATGGACAACAGTCTTCTGCTTACTTGACTTTCTTAAAAGGTTATACAGGTCAGATCGTTGAAAAATAATTAAATTTTCAATGCTTTGAATAAAAAACCAGACATCAAGTCTGGTTTTTTATGTATAGAAGTTACCATTTTTATGCAACTTCTCATACTTTTCAAAATCATAAGGGGTATTTTTAATTAAAAAATACCCCCGAATATTGAAATCATTTAGGCTCAATTGGCGCAAAAGGAGCAACGACATCCGCATTCTGTGCGCGATGACGCATAAAGTGATCCATCAACACAATTGCCAACATTGCTTCAGCAATAGGCGTTGCACGTACCCCCACACAAGGATCATGGCGACCTTTGGTTAATACATCCGTATCTTCACGATTCAAATTAATGGTTTTGCCAGGAGTCGTAATACTTGCAGTAGGTTTGAGTGCAATCGCGACACGAATGGTCTGACCAGAAGAAATTCCACCCAATATGCCCCCTGCATGATTGGCAAGAAAGCCATCTGTGGTCAACTCATCACGTGTTTCATGACCAAACTGTTCTGCAACAGCAAAACCATCACCAATTTCTACGCCTTTGACTGCATTGATTGACATCATCGCATGTGCAATATCTGCATCTAAACGATCAAATACAGGTTCACCCCAACCTACAGGCACTTTTTCTGCCAGGATCTCAAGTTTTGCCCCACAACTTGTGCCTTGTTCTCTTAAAGAAGTCACTAAGGCTTCAAAACGAGGCACTGCATTGATGTCACCACAAAAGAAAGGGTTATTAGGTACTTCATTCCAATCCAATGTTTCTGTTTTTTCAGTGCCGATCTGCGTCACATGCCCACGAATCACAATACCAAACTTTTCAGCAAGGAATTTTTTAGCAATCGCGCCCGCAGCAACACGCATTGCTGTTTCACGTGCGCTTGAGCGACCACCACCTCGATAATCACGGAAACCATACTTTTGCGTATAAGTATAATCAGCATGCCCTGGGCGGAAGGTTTGTGCGATATTGCCATAATCTTTGGATTTTTGATCTGTATTGCGAATCAATAAGCCAATTGACGTACCTGTCGTTTTACCTTCAAAAACACCTGAAATGATTTCTACTTCATCTGGTTCTTTACGTTGTGTAGAAAACTTGGAAGTCCCCGGTTTACGTCGATCCAGATCAATTTGTAAATCTTCGGCAGATAATTCCAATCCGGGCGGTACGCCATCCACAATTGCCATCAATCCTACGCCATGAGATTCACCACAAGTCGTTACACGGAAGAGCTGTCCAATACTATTACCTGCCATGTTTACAACTCCTTATGCTTGAATCGATTGAATAAATAAATCACGGAAATTGCGACACTGTTGAGCAGTAAGCGCAAATATGCCTGAACCACCTTTTTGGAACTGTAACCAATAGAAATCAATCGTATTAAAATTCTGTTTCATTGCCCATTCAGAATTACCGACTTCGATGACAATCAAACCATCTTCAGTCAAGTAATCTGCCGCTTGAGCCAACATTTTACGGACTAAGTCCAAACCATCCTGACCAGCTGCCAACGCCAATTCTGGCTCATGATGGAATTCTTCTGGTAAGTCAGCCATATCTTCAGCATCCACATATGGTGGATTAGAAACGATTAAATCATATTGATTTTCAGCAGGAATTTTTGCAAACAAATCTGATTCAAGTAATGCAACTTGATACTGCTTGTTATGATGTTCGGTATTGATAGAAGCAACTTCTAAAGCCTCTTTAGAAATATCAGTGGCATCAACCTCTGAATCTGGGAATGCATATGCCAATGCAATCGCGATACAGCCCGAACCTGTGCACATATCTAAAATGCGTTGAGGCGTTTTTGGATTTGGATTTTCTGGCAAATTATTTTTAGCTTCAAGAAGCTGTCCATTTTCATCCAAACAATAGGGTGCAAAACGATTTTCAATCAATTCAGCAATCGGTGAACGTGGAATCAATACACGTTCATCGACATAAAAAGGTTTACCAAAGAAATAAGACAAGTTTAATAAATAAGAGGTCGGAATTTTTTCATTGATACGACGTTCTAATAAATTAAGAAATTCAGCTTTTTCACTTGGCAACAATTTTGAATCTAAAATTTCAGCATCAGCATTCCACTCTAGAGATAGTGTTTGTAAGACCAGTGCAGAGCTTTCAGCAAAATAATCTTCTGTACCTTGACCTAAATGTGCATCGTATTGACGTAAAGCTGTAACCCCAAAACGAATAAAATCACGAATTGTTGAAAGGTTTTCAGCAGCTTCCTGTAAATGTTCAGGGCTAATAGTCGGTCGATCCACTTAGGGTTTCTCCAAGGTCATAATTTCAAACGCCTTATGATACCTTGTTTTCAACCAGATTTATAATCCTTTACTACAATTTACTTGCCAATTATTTATCCACTTTGTCAAAATTTACAGGCGATAAGTGAGTTTTTCTAGACTATTCGCGCGGTTTACAGTTTGTTTCAGGGCGCAATTGTAATATTTCATTTTATAATCGTCTGAAACAGATTTTTGAGCTTTATCACACTGTTGACTACGTTGTTTTAACCATTGTTTTTGATATTTTTTTTGCGCTTTCTTTTCTTTATCCGAATACAGATCAAGGGTCTGTTTAAAAAGTGATTTTAAACGATCATCTTGTTTGCTAAATTCACTTTGCATACAATTTGCTAGGCTTGCGGAATGTGTACCAGCAGCATTCATACAACTTATATAATCTGTACTATAACCCATTGCCTGTGCCTGAATCGGCAAAGCCAAAACCAATCCCAATGCCCAATATTTTAAATACATCAAATTCCCCATAAACAAGTTATTCTAATTTAAGTGCTTAAAATAGCAGTTTAAAAGATTTCAAATAAAATACAATCTCCTCATGTTTGTCTAGATTTTCAGTATTGAAATCGTTAAGCAATCGACTGCAAGTAAGGCTTCGCTTGAAATTATATGGATTCGCCTTTATATATAGAAATGCCCTCAAATTTATTCTGAATTTAGTTAATTTATGAGTTACAAACACAACAATCTCATGGCCATGCGGCAATCTTGGTGGAATGATGAATCTACAGCAACTGTAAAAGCTGAAAAGCAATTTTTTCAACAAACACTCAGTGAAAAAGGTGTTTATGAAACCCCTTCACTTGAAGATGTAAAATATTTTTTCTTTAGTCTGCCGAGTATCATTATTGTCAAAGGTTATGCACTTGGATTTACAAGCCAACAAGTTAAAGACATGATCAGCCAACATATTGAAGTCAATCGACTAAGCTTATCTGCTCGGAATGAGATTAAAATTCAGTTCAGAATGTAATCATTTATTTTGCTGACGGTCTATTGAATCAATTTAATTCCCCCATTCAGCGAATTGAACTATTTAAATACAGCCATTCCATGTAATATTCCTTACACTTAGTTCTTATTTATCTTTTCGAATCGCTTATAAAGGATTTTATCTTCATGTCAGATCAGAACGAAAAGCTCAAACAGTTAAAAACCTCGTCAATGGATCGCCGTTTATCAATTGCAAAAGCATCCTTATTGGCTGGTACACGCTGGGCAGCTTCAAGTGCGAGTTCAATCTTTTCAAGTGAAGAAGAAAAAGAGAAAAAACGTAAACAAGCGATGAAAGAACAAGCCAATTATCTGGTTCAGGAAATTGGCAAGTTAAAAGGCTCGATCGTCAAAATTGGTCAAATGATGGCACTCTATGGCGAACACTTTTTACCTGAAGAAATTACTCAAGCGCTCAATACATTAAACAATCAAACCGTTGCACTTGCTTGGCCAGCAATTAAACAACAATTGGTCAGCCAGTTAGGCTCCAAACTGAATGATTTAACCATCGACCACGAACCCATCGGTACAGCTTCCCTTGCCCAAGTTCACCGTGCAACGCGTAAATCTGATGGTTTAGAACTGGTTTTAAAAATTCAATATCCAGGCGTTGCGGATGCCATCGACTCAGACATGAGCCTATTTAAAAATATGCTCAAGTTAACGCGTATGGTTCCGCAAACACGTGAATTTGATCAATGGTTTGATGAAGTTCGCGAAATGATGCATCGTGAAGTAAATTACGAGGTCGAAGCGGCAACAACTCGACGTTTCGCACAACGACTCAAAGAAGATCCTCGCTATGGCGTTCCACAAATTATAGATGATTATTGTACCAATCAAGTGTTGTGTATGACATTTGAACGTGGTGTGCCGATTAACAGCCCTGTTATGCTGTCATTACCTCAAGAAAGACGTAATCTTTTGGGTGAAGCTTCACTCGAAATTGCAGTGCGTGAACTCTTTGAATGGGGTGAAATGCAGACAGACCCGAACTTTGGTAATTATTTGGTTCGTTTAGGTAATGGAGAAGACATCAAAGATAAAATCATCTTGTTAGATTTTGGCGCGATTCGTCAGTTTGATAACCAACTTCTTAAAGTTGCCTGTAATTTGATTAAAGCAGGTTATCACCATGATGCTGAAGCGATGGTCAATGCAATGTCTGGCTATGAGTTTTTTGATGCAATGCCGCTCAGTATTAAACCCGATATGGCAAAAGTTTTCTTATTGGCAACAGAAGCATTCAGCACACCACTAAATAATCCTGATCTACCTGCTGGTGTGATGGATCAACATAATCGTTATGACTGGAAAAAAAGCCAATTACATAGTCGTGTGATGCAGCGTGCTTCCAAATCAATGGCATCACGTTATTTCAGTGTGCCACCGAAAGAGTTTATGTTTATTAGCCGTAAATTTATTGGTGCCTATACCTTTATGACTGTAATTGAAGCCAAAACCAATGTACGTAAAATGATTACTCCGTTTCTGTAGGTCAATCTTAAAGTTCTTTAAAGTGACTTTGCAAAAATGTCACTTTTACCAATACCCAACATTTGTTGGGTATTTTTATTTAAAAATAATTAAATAAATACAACATATTAAATCTGATAAATCAACTTTAACAACCATTCATCTACGGTCAATCAGTTTGTCATCTATGACATAGTTTTTTCTTTTTTTGCATGTCAGGATGATCGCATACCAACACTAGAATACAGGGTATTTCGGAATGACCAATATGGTAAATAAAGCTCAGGGGTTGGGCTTAAATCTAATTACAAAAATTGCAGGCAGCGATTTACTTGATCAATTTAAATTGCGCAAATTTATTGAAAGATCACTTTATCAAGGATCAAAAGCAGGTTTTAAAACGCTCAGTGCCACGCAAAAAGCCTTTAAATCAGATCCAAATGTGTCTAAACAAAGACTGCCCAACCAACAAAAATCGCTTTTTGATCTAAGCTTGACAGAAGAACAGCAAATGACTGTTGATGCAATGGATCAATTTGCCGCAGAAGTACTTTATCCATTGGCGCATCAAGCCGACCATCATGAAAAATTTCCTGTAGAACTCTGGCAGCACAGCATCGACTTAGGTTTGAATTACTATGCGTTGCCTGAAGCCTTAGGTGGAGTTGCTTCTGAGAAAAATATTGTCAGTAATATTTTGATTGCCGAGCGCTTAGCAAAAGGTGACTTTTCTCTTGCAGCGGGATTGCTCTCAACATTTAGTGTGATTAATGCAATTACGCAATGGGGTTCTGAGAAATCACAATCGCTTTATTTACCTAGTTTTGCCAATGATACTGAAATTCAAGCCACTTTTGCGGTACAAGAAGCAACCCCTGCCTTTAATCCAATGCGTTTAAAAACCAAAGCAACATCACAAAATGGTCAGTTTAGCTTAACGGGTGAAAAAACGTTGGTTTTGCTTGGTGAAACGGCTGATCTACTACTGGTTAGTGCTGAGTTTAATGGTAAGCCTGATGTGTTTATTGTCAACCGTGACTCCAGTATTACGGTGAAAAAAACACCGGCAATGGGTCTAAAAGCGACGGAAACAGTGACCCTTAAGTTTGATCAAACGCCTGCACAACGATTGGGTGATGAGGACTTTAACTACCCTGCCTTTTTAGATTTAGGTAATTTAATGTGGTGTGCACTGGCTGTAGGAACTTGTGAAGCAGTCAAAGAATACAGTATCAAATATGCCAATGAACGCACTGCATTTGGTGAACCTATTTCACATCGTCAAAGTGTAGCTTTTATGATTGCCGATATGGCAATAGAAATTGATGCAATGCGTATGCTGATCCTCAACGCTGCAAGTTTGGCAGAATCAGGGCAACCTTTCCATCGTGAAGCATATTTAGCACGCTTACTTTGTGCTGAAAAGTCGATGAAAATCGCCACAGATGGCGTACAAATTTTAGGTGGACATGGTTTTACCAAAGAGCATCCTGCTGAACGTTGGTACCGTGATCTGCGTGCTACAGCTGTTTTACATTCTGGTTTACATGCTTAAAACGAATAAAAAGGATATTACTCATGAATTTACAAAATCCAAAAAAATTCAAAATGCTTTTAGACCAAGCACATGAAACAGCTGTTAATGTATTACGTCCAATTTCACGTAAATACGATAAAGCAGAACATGCCTACCCAAAAGAGTTGGATATGCTTGCCTCTTTACTTGATGGTATGAACGATGGGGGCGATGGCTTAAATGCTGGTGCTGCAATCAACAAACGTGGTGACCATGACAACAGCAATAAAAATGGGACCAATATGTCAACCGCCTTAGGCATTATCGAAATGTGCTATGGCGATACTGGTTTACTTCTGTCTATGCCACGTCAAGGTTTAGGAAACTCTGCGATTGCTGCGGTTGCCAATGATGAACAGCTAGAACGATTTAAAGGTACATGGGCAGCAATGGCGATTACTGAACCGGGATGTGGTTCTGACTCCGCTGCTATTCGTACCACGGCAACACAAGACGGTGACGAATATATTCTCAATGGCGAGAAAATCTTTGTAACTTCAGGTGAGCGTGCAGATTCTGTGGTGGTCTGGGCAACATTAGATAAAAAATTGGGTCGAGCTGCGATCAAATCTTTTGTTGTACCTAAAGGTACACCAGGCATGAAAGTTGAACGCTTAGAACATAAACTCGGAATTAAAGCATCAGATACGGCTGCAATCAGTTTTATTGACTGTCGAGTACCTGCCGCGAATTTACTTGGCAATGCTGAAATTGATGTCGCAAAAGGCTTTGCAGGGGTAATGGAAACCTTTGATAATACTCGCCCTCTGGTTGCAGCAATGGCTGTAGGTTGTGCCAAAGCATCTTTAGAACGAATCAAGGAAATTTTTAAAGATGAACTTGATGCTGACTATGCCACTCCATATTTACAGAGCTCCAATTTAGCAGCGCAAATTTATCGAATGGAAGCGGAATGGGAAGCTGCTCGTTTACTCACCATTAAAGCCACTTGGATGGCGGATAATAAAAAACCCAACTCGCGCGAAGCCTCAATTGCCAAAGCTAAAGCTGGACGTATTGGCAATGAAATTACATTGAAATGTGTAGAACTCGCCGCAAGTGTGGGCTATAACGAAGATGAACTGCTTGAAAAATGGGCACGTGACTCAAAAATTCTCGACATTTTTGAAGGTACACAACAAATTCAACAGTTGATTATTGCCCGTCGTGAATTAGGAAAATCATCCAGTGAACTGAAATAGTTTCGAATGGTTGATCAAACCTCAACTGCTATAGTTTTGATCAATTAAATTATCAACTGATCACAAAAGGTAGAATTTTTGCTATAAAAATTCTACCTTTTTATTTTCATATTCATATGTATCAAATTCGAACCATACAAATACAAGATAATGCTGCGATTGCACAAGTCATTCGGGAGGTATCTAAAGAATTTGGTCTTGCACCTGAGTCTGGCTTTGCTGTTGCCGATCCTATTCTGGATGATTTATATCAAGTATACGCACAAGACAATGCACAATATTGGGTGATTGAGGATGGCAATGGTCGAATCGTTGGCGGTGGCGGTATTTCACCATTACAGGGCGATTCCTCTATTTTAGAAATTCAAAAAATGTATTTTTTACCCGAACTTCGTGGTCTGGGATTTGCAAAAAAGATCCTTGAACAATGTTTTGAGTTTGCCCAACATCATGGTTTTCAAGCCTGTTATTTAGAAACCACTAAAAACCTGTGGCAAGCGATAAAACTCTATGAAAAATTAGGCTTTGAGCATTTGCCCGCGCCTAAAGGCAACACAGGTCATAGTCATGCTTGTGAAGTTTGGATGCTTAAAACATTTGAACCTAGCACTTAATTAACTTTAGTCGTATTTTCATTGCTTTAAAGTCATTGGACAATGCGAAGATTAGAATTGTTTAAAAACTGAAATGTATTTTTTAATGCGACTTAAAAAAATGAATCCTTGGCAAAACAGTCATTGAAATTGCTTAACGGTAATTTACAATGAAAATGTTTAGATAATTTAATTTTTATACTTAGAAATTCATGATTTATAAGTATCTTGTGAAATTAAGGGAATGTATAAACAATGTTGTATTTGGAAGATTTAAACGTAGGTGATCATTTTAAAAGTCGTGAATACGAAATGACTTTGGATGAAGTTTTAGAATTTGCACATAAGTATGATCCGCAAGTGTTCCATACCGATGCAGAAAAAGCCAAAGATCATCCAATTTTTAAAGGATTAGCAGCAAGTGGCTGGCATACATCGGCAGTCACCATGCGACTCTGGACTGAATGCTTCCCTGTTGCATATGGACTGATTGGTTCAGAGTCCAGCTTACGATGGCCCAGACCTACACGAGTTGGCGATCGAATTCATGTCGATGTTGAAATTGTTTCGATTACCCCTTCTAAAACTAAAAATGATCGTGCTATTGTGACCTATATCACACAAGCTAAAAACCAAAATGATGATGTATTACTTATTTCAACCACCAAAATCGTGGTATTTAAACGTAATTTTGATGCGCATTAATCCTCAATTTGTCTTACAATATTTAAGGGTTTTTCCATATCATGACAATATGATGAAACAAGTAAAAGCAATGTTCAGAGCAATGGAAAGCACATGAAAACAGTCTCAGCTCGCCAAGATCAGGGAATTCCTGGTGTTTATGGACTATTATTATTAGATATCGTTTCGCGTTGGGGATATAGTGCGGAAACATTATTTGCACCGTTTAACTTTACCAGTGAACAGCTCGCAGAACCAGAGTGTCGAATACCTACACCACTTGCCAATGAGCTCATTAAACATGCGCTGAAACTGACAGGCGAAAGCACATTAGGCTTTCACCTCGGAACACAGATGCGTATTTCAATTCATGGCTTTATTGGCTATGCCATCATGACTGCCAATGACATTACTGATGCATTGGTACTGGCAAACCGATTTATTCAATTGCGTATGCCCTTTTTGCAATTGTACTTCTCAACATTCGGTGAAAAAGCGACATTACAGTTGCAATGTGATATTGAAATCGAACCTTTGCGCACTGAAATTGTGATGGGTTTGACTTTTGGGATCATGACCATGGCAAAGGCATTAACTGGAATTAATGACCTGCATGGTGATATTGATTTTGACTTTCCAAAGCCAGAAGGTTTTGACAAATACGTTGAAAAACTGTCAAAGCAATATACTATGCGTTTCGAACAGCCACACTTAATTGCCAGTTTTGACAAAGCTTATTTGGGTTTAAAGATGGTCAATGCCGACCCAATTGCCAGTCAAATTGCGATTAACCAATGTGAAGCAGAACTTTCCGCTTTAGGCGAAAGACGCCGTTTAGCAATGCGTGTGCGTGATATTTTAACTCATTCAGAACAGCATTATCTCAGTATCGAAAATGTTGCAGATCGCCTACATATGTCCGATCGTACCTTAAAACGTCAATTGGCAGCTGAAGGAACTTCTTTTTCAACATTGGTTGACGAAGTTCGTTACCGTCACGCAACTTCGTTACTTTCACGTACCGACTATACCCTTGAGCAAATTGCTGATGAACTTGGCTACAGTGATGTAGCAAATTTTAGTCGTGCATTTAAACGTTGGAGTGGACGCAGTCCTAGCAGTTGGCGTAAAGATCCTTACTTATAATATGCTTTGCACTGATTATTGATTTATATGAATAAGTTTATCAGTATCTCTGCTTTTTGTTTTGTTTGAAAAAGCGGTATAACTCGTGGCAAAAATAAATGGATTAATGGAGTCATTATGAATCATCCTTCTGATTTGAAGTATGCAGCAACACATGAATGGGTAAAAATTGAGGGTGATCTCGTGATTACCGGTATTTCAGATCATGCTCAAGATGCTTTGGGTGACCTTGTTTATGTTGAAGCTCCAGAAGTAGGTAGCCGTGTAACTGCTGGCGCTCAGGCAGGTGTTGTTGAATCAGTGAAAACTGCTTCTGATATTCATGCTCCTGTCTCAGGTGAAGTGGTCGAAGTAAATACCGCGCTTGAAGATGATCCAGATTTTGTCAATGATGACCCATATGGCAAAGGTTGGATTTATAAGATTAAGCCAGACAATATTGCTGATGTTGAAAAGTTACTCAGTAACACTGAATATGAAGCTGGACTTTAATTTTTAAGCACTTTATAAAAAGACCAGAATTTTCTGGTCTTTTTAATTTCATATCGAAAATTAGTACAGTTCTACAACTTATTAAGCCGAACACGCTAAAGTCTTTTCAGAAAGCTGTTCAGCAACTTCCAAAAGCAACTGCTCAGTTTTGCTCCAACCTAAACAGCCATCCGTAACAGATTGACCATAAGTCATATCACAAGAAATTTTTTGATTGCCATCAACCAAATGACTTTCCAACATCACACCACGAACATGAGTTAAATGTCTTTCTTCAATAATTTGCTGTAAAACCAACGGTTGCTTTAAAGGGTCTTTACTGCTGTTACCATGGCTACAGTCAATCACCAGCGCAGGTAATTTTCCTTGATGTTGATGGCGAATCTGCTGAATCGATGCAGCATCATAATTGGTTCCTTTGTTAGAACCACGCAAGATGATATGCGCTAAAGGATTGCCCTGACTATGTATGATGCACGGTGTACCTTTTTGACTCATGGCAAGGAATTGATGAGCATGGCTTGCAGATTGGATTGCATCTAAAGCAATTTGAATTGAACCATCTGTACCATTTTTGAAGCCGATACTGAAAGGCATGTGACTTGAAATTTCACGGTGAATTTGTGACTCACTGGTACGAGCACCAATCGCACCCCAAGCCAACAAATCATCAAAATAAGCTGTTGCCATCGGGCTTAAAATTTCGCTGGCAATCGGTAAACCTTTTTCAATAATTTGCAAATAAAGTTGGCGTGACTTCTCTAAACCCAATTGCATATTGGCAGACCCATCTAAATTTGGGTCGTATAAAAAACCTTTCCAGCCCACTGTTGTGCGTGGCTTTTCAATATATGCACGCATCACTAAAAAAATATGATCTGAAACTTTTTCTTGGAGTTGAATTAAACGATCTGCATATTCAAGTGCAGATTTTTCATCATGAATTGAGCATGGACCTGTGATCACAAGTAAACGATGATCTAAACCATTGAGAATGTTTTGAATTGTTTGACGTTGTTCAGCAACTTGAAAAGCAAGTTTATGTTGTAATGGGAATTTTTCTTTTAACTCATAAGGCAAAGCTAACTGAGTTTCTATCGTTTGATTTTGTTGTAAAGCGATATTTAGAGCATTCATAATGTATTCCTTTGGACTCTCACTCAGTCCTAACTTTTATTTGAGCGTATGGGATCTATTCAAATGGGCAATCAAATTGTTCATTTGACCAAAGTAAAACCAATAAAAGTTGCTAAAATATACAGCGTTAAATTTCATCATGACATTCTCCAAAACTTTAAATTCAATCTATTTTAAAAGGTTAATATATAGGCATAAAAAAACCTGATCAGGGTTGCCGATCAGGTATTAACTTTGATGGGCAACCATTTCAGTGCCCGAACGACTTCAGGCAACTATCTAAAGAATTGCCAAAAATAATAAGAAGTAGCGATTACAGGTTGCTTTAACATCTTTATGTCGTTCATAAAAATCTATCTTGAATTCACAATACTCGCTGTGCCATGACTTTTCAAGCTATTTTTAAAAATATTTTGATTTTATATAAATGCGCTGAATAAACTGAATTAATTATGCATTTAATGATACATGTCCGGCGAAACGAGAATCTGTTTGCCTAACATTTTTTGTACTTGATCTGCGTTGATCGCTTGGCTAAATAAGAAACCTTGACCGAATTTGCATCCTATCGCGATTAAACTGTCCAATTGTTGTGTGGTTTCAATTCCTTCAGCGACAATATCTAGTGATAAAATTGGACCAAGCTTGGCAATTCCTTCGACGATCGCCTTGATTGAATCTTCCTCATGCATACGGTTAACAAAATTATAGTCAATCTTGAGGCTATCTACTGGATAATCTCGGATATGTGACATTGAAGAATGCCCTGTCCCAAAATCATCTAAAGCAATACGAACCCCTGCATGTTTAAGTTTTTTTAATGCCCGAACCACATATTCATAACCACGATCTGCAAGTACATGCTCCGTTATTTCGATTTCAATCAAATGTGCAGGAATTGCATAGTTTGTCAGTCGTTTTAATAAAGTTTCGGCATAATTATCTCGCATAAACTCTACAGGTGAGGCATTAATCGAAATGGGAACAACCTTTAAATCCAGGTTCATCCAATGCGACATATCGGTAAAAATACGATCATGCATAATTTCACTGATTTTAGTGGCCAATTCAAAATCATTAAACGCCTCTGCTACGGTAGAGGGGAAATAGACCTCTCCTTCTACATCTCGCCACCGCAATAATGCTTCAAAGCCAATAATTGAACAATCATCCAGTTTTACTTTAGGCTGGTAAAATGCCTCAACCTGATTACTTCGTATCATGTATCGTGCAGTATGTAATTGTTTAGCTTTACGTTGTGCAGTCTCCAACATATCAGCCCCAAACATACGCACACCACCACGTCCACGCTCTTTTAAGTCATTCAATGCTGTATCGGCACATTTTAAAAGACCCGATCCATCTTTAGCATCATCAGGGTAAATTGCTCCACCAATACTCATACCGCCGTTTAATAACTTACCAGTATAAGTAATTGGCGCTTCTAATTGTTTTAATAATTTTTTTGAGACTGTTTCAATTTTTTGATTGTTTTCTACATTTTCAACCACTACAGCAAACTCATCCCCCCCCAGTCTCGCAATATAGGCATGTTCATCAAGACAATTGGCTAGTCGTTTCGATAAAACTTTGAGTAAATGATCCCCTGCTGAATGCCCTAAAGTATCATTAATGTGTTTAAAATGATCGAGGTCAAGTAATAATAATCCAATTTTGCCACGGGAATCTCGGGCTTTACTGATCGAAGATTTTAGCCTTTTTTTGAATACACGACGGTTCATCAAACTCGTCATTTCATCAAATTCACTGTTTAATCGTAGCTTTTCTTCAGCAATGCGTTGTTTCGTAATATCTCTTGATACACACAAAATACTGGTCGTTTGCCCTTGTGCATTGACAATAGGCGTCAATATATTGTCCCAATACATGGTGACATTATTTAAAATACTCTTTCCAGCAAATCGGGCATTTTTTCCTTTAGCCGCTTCTTTGATTGCTTTTTTACCTTGCTCACGCACTTCAGGGGGCAACAATCCCAACCATTCCATACCAAAACTTGTGACTTTTTCTTGTCCGAGTAGTGCGAGACTGCCCGATTTATTCATGTGTAAAACATAACCATCTGGGCTAATGATTTTGATACAGTCAACACTCGCATCGAGCATGTCAGTATTGGCTTTTAATAATTGTTGAGTTTCCTGTAATTTTGAAAGGCGTTCATGAATATTGCTACATGTGATTGTCCAATCAAAATATTGCTTTTGATATAACGCACTTTGTGCGTTCAATAAAAACCATTGATATTTACCATCATGGCGTCGGATACGGCATTCTTGTTCAAAACGTTGACCTGTTTTGTATGCTTTCATCCAAATGTTTTGCATCAGCGCTCTATCTTCTGGATGTAAAAACTCCATCCATTGATGAGCGTCAATCTCATTATGATCAATTCCGAAATATTGTTTTAAAGCAGTATTACAATAGCCTTCACCAAATTTAGTCATCCAAATTAAATGTGGAACTTGGTCTAAGGCAAACTTAACTTCATTTGAAATTTGCACACACTGCGGCTTTATAGAATTCCGAGACGAACCCACCTGATTTATATTTCGATCATAAGGTAAATGTGCGCCAGCCATAGATTAATCCTATAATATCAGTGCAAATTCAATATAAACTCTTTTTCTAGATGATATATTTTAGCCACATGTTTATTTTGCAATCATTAACAGAAATGTTAACCCTTTCATTTATCAGAAAATAAATTGAATCAAGTCACATTTATAATAAAAGAATGCGAAATTATAGACAAATTTATCAATAAAATCTATGTTTAAATTATTGTCTACTATTTTTCTAATTTATCTTCATCAGATTAACACTGACATGTTTATTCACAATAATCAATTGAAGTTTGTCGGATAATATTTGAAACAATTGACTATTGTTTAAAATCACTTTTTTATTATTTAAAATAATTTAGCGGCAACTTCAAGTATCGAACCCCATTACTTTCAGCTTCAGGAAACTTCCCTGCATCCATATTGATTTGGATCGCAGGAAGAATCAATTTAGGCATGGATAAGCTAGCATCACGCTGTTCACGCATGCGAATAAATGCTGGTTTTGTGACACCGCTATGGATATGAATATTTTCTTGGCGTTGAGTTTTAAGATCCGTTTGGCAAGCATAGTCTGTACGTGACTCAGAAAGATAGTCATGGCATAAAAAAATGCGAGTATCATCAGCTAATTTAAAAATCTGCATGACAGAATCATAAAGTTGTGCCGCACTACCTTTTGGAAAGTCACAACGAGCAGTACCATAATCTGGCATAAACAATGTATCACCAACAAATGCCGCATCTCCGATCACATAGGTTAAACAAGCAGGAGTATGACCAGGTGTCGGAATATTATAAGCCTCTAATTGACCTATTTTAAAAACTTCATGATCTTTAAATAAATAGTCAAATGACTGATGAGAGTTTAATGCCTTTATATCCAGATGATAAATTTGGCTAAAAGTATCCTGTACGATAGCAATCTTTTCACTCATTGCAATTCGTCCACCAAGCTTTTGCTTTAAGTATTGTGAAGCCGTTAAATGATCAGCATGTACATGTGTTTCCAAAATCCACTCAACACAAAGTTGGTGTTGTTGAATATATTCAATGATTTGATCTGCATGCGTGGTGCTGGTGGTCGCTGATGCTGTATCATAATCCAATACACTGTCAATAATTGCACAACATTTGCTTATTGGATCAGTCACAACATAACTGAACGTATTGCTGTTTTCATCAAAAAAATCTTGAACAATTGGATTCATCACCAACTACACTCCTACAACCTTACGGTGAATAAGGACACCAGCCAACATTGCGATAATAAAGTACAGTGCGGGATAAACACCTGCGCCGATCAAAGTAAATGCAGGAGCTGGACATATACCTGCGATTCCCCATCCTATTCCAAAAAGCACAGCGCCGAGGATCAACTTTGTATCGATTTTCGTATTGATCGGTAAGTCAATTTTTTCATTAAATAAAGTGACTGGCTGACGTTTCACCTTCTGAAATGGTAAAAATGCGACCATGATCGCGCCGATCATGACAAAAGCCAAACTTGGGTCCCAATGACCAAATATATCTAAAAAACCAATCACTTTTGCAGGATTCGACATGCCTGAAAGCATGAGACCAATTGCAAATAAACCACCAAAAACAAAAGCAAATATATTTTTCATGTTCATGCTCCCAACACATGACGCATCACATAAACAGTCATGAATCCTGTCAGCATAAAAGTACAGGTTGCAACGAATGAGCGTTTAGATAAGCGACTAATCCCACAAATACCGTGTCCACTGGTACAGCCTGAACCCAGTCGCGTACCAAATCCAACCAAAAGACCTGCAATGATCAATAAAATTGGATCTGTAGTCATCATTTCAATTTGAGGATGAACCATAGAATTATAAAAAAATGGCGTAATCAACAAACCTAATAAAAACCATAATGCAGGCGTTTTTAATAGGGTTTTAGGGTTTAATACTTGTGCAACTAAACCACTAATACCCGCAATACGACCATTCACCAATAAATAGCCGACAACAGCCAGCCCAAGTAAAGTGCCACCAATGAAAGCAAGGATAAAGTCATGCATCATTTTAAACCCAAACAATATATATTTTTATAATATATGTTTTAATAATTTATTCAATATCATTGTTGTATATCGATATAAACTTTTCTGCAAACACATGAATAATATAAATTTTCAAAATTAAGCGCTATGAGTTTGGCTAGACCAACTCATAACTCGTTGATACATTGACAGACCTTTGAATGAAAAATTGAATACAGAATCATTCTTCATTAAATTCATTCAATACTTTATCAACAAACCATTTGGGAAAATAATGGACAGCTGGATTTAATTTTAATACTTCGGCATTCTCAATTTCAGCAATAAAAGAAGCTTTTTCACCATCACTTGAATTATCAAAAATATATGCGCGATCAGAAACCTCAATAGCGGACATCAATAAATCTAAACTGCGATAGTATCGTTCATAGATCTTATGTTCTGGAACATCATGTCCACCGGCATAAACACGATACTTAACACGTGCAATATTTATTTTAGGATCTACTGTTGCAACATAATATAAATATGTTTTGAACCCTTGACGTTTTGCTTCACCTAAGAATTCGACTTTACTAGCATGTGACATCACTGTTTCAAATGTAAAGCTTATTTTGAGCTTTAAAAACTCCATTCGAATAAAATCAATGATGCGCGCACAAAGATATGAATCTACTTCATCTAATTCAAAAACAATCACTTGATCATGTATGATTTTAGGTTGAGTGAATAATAGAGGTACTAATGTTTCATTTCTTTTACGTTTATTTTGTTTTAAAAACGTCAATAAGGCAGGAGCTGATAAAGCTGCATGGTAATCATTTAAACAGAGTTGCTGAGTAGCAAGCAACTGCTTTTCCAGTTCATCAGCATTTAAATACGCTCCAATTTGATTCGGAGCTAAATAATCTTTGATGGTACTTTTACCTGATCCATTCGGACCAGCAAACATTCTTATTCGTGGTGGTCGCATGTAAAAATTATGCCAAGACCTCTTGTTTCTTTTTACGCTTTAAAACACTACGTTTTAATTTAGGTAATATATATGCTGTAGATAAATCTTGAATAACGGTGACTTCACCATGCAATTGTTGAACAAGTAGTCGATCTTTAACATAGGTGACACCCGCATCAGACAAACTCGCCTGCCTAAATGCATCATGAAATGCATCAATAGCAAGCATTGGAATTGTTGCTTCTTCCCGTAATGAAGTTTTCATGACTGTAAATTGACTCATGGAAAAATCCCCAGTCTGTTTGCGTTGTTTTCGTTATCATAACATAAGACGTATTTTTGTCTATTTATTCAACATCTTTCATACATGTCAAAATACCGCTAAATATTGTATAAATATCAACATGTATATATTTATAAAATTGATTTAGAAATTCACGAAAAAACATATGTTCGAACCCATGCGACATGCTTGGACACAGTTATACTAAGCCAAACCATGATGGAAATGTTTTATGCCCAACGATCTTAAAATTGATGTCATGCGTGACTCTGCCTCATCAGTTGTTACAATCCTAAAATCTTTGGCGAATACTGATCGTTTACTCATTTTGTGTCATTTGGCTCAACAAGAGTTGAATGTTTCACAAATTGAAGAACATACTCAAATTAATCAACCAACACTCTCACAACAATTAATGATGTTACGTAAAAGTGATGTGGTTGCGACACGTAGAGATGGAAAACAGATTTATTATTCGATTAAAGATGACAAACTCACCACTGTTTTAAAAATGCTGTATGACCTTTACTGTCCTAAAATTTAAACTTTTCTATAATTTTAAAAATAAAAACAGAAACTTATCTCTTAAGCACTTATTGTCGCTATTTTTCTTAGCATTTTTTCTGCATAATATATATGAAAATGTGATATTGAAAATCCAATGGCTACTCCTAGATTGCAATTTAGTAAAATGCTTCCTGCTTGGCAATGGTTACAAGACTATACTGTTCCTAAATTTCGAGCCGATTTACTCGCCGCTTTAATCGTTATTGCCATGCTGGTTCCACAAGGAATGGCATATGCAATGGTTGCAGGCTTGCCTCCAGTCACGGGGTTATATGCCAGTATTTTACCAATGATCATCTATGCCATCGTTGGCGGAAGCCCAACTTTGTCCATTGGTCCTGTTGCACTGATTTCGATGATGACCTTTGCAACGCTTGAACCTTTGTATGAGGTTGGATCACCTGTTTATATTCAAGCCGCATGCTTATTGGCAATTTTAGTTGGCATACTTTCGACATTACTTGGCATTTTTAGGTTTGGTTTTTTAATTCGTTTAATCAGCCATCCTGTAATTAAAAGTTTTATTATCGCCTCTGCTGTGTTGATTGCACTCAGCCAAGTGAAGTTTATGTTGGATATTCCACTAAAATCAGGAAATATCGTTGAGTTTATCCAAAGTGCTTGGCAATATCTTCGATTTACCAGTATTGAAACTTTAGTTTTTGGTATCGCTGCAACACTGTTTTTGCTCTATATGCCAAACCTTTTGAAGTCAAAAATCTGCCATACCTTTTCAACTTCTGTGCAATTTTGGATCAAGGCACTGCCTCTTATATTGGTGTTTATTTCAATTGCATTGATTCATTTTTTACATATAGATCAATATGGAATTAAAACTGTCGGTGAAATTCCTTCAGGATTTCCACCGTTTGCCATGCCTTACTGGAACTGGGATTTAGTGATTCAGCTTCTGCCTGGTGCAGCCATGATTACAATGGTCAGTTTTGTAGAGTCTATATCCATAGCTCAGACGACTGCCTTTCAACAACGTAGTGAATTAAATAGCAATCAAGAGCTTATAGCCTTAGGTCTTGCCAATTTTAGTGCTGGTGTTACCTCGGCATTTCCTGTGACGGGTAGCTTATCCCGTACTGTAGTCAATGCAGATGCTGGTGCAAAAACACCGATGGCTGGAGTTTTATCATCTATTTTTATTGTTATTGTCAGTTTATATCTTACAGGATTATTTAAAGAGTTGCCTCTGGCAATTCTTGCAGCAACCATTATGGTGTCGATTTGGAAGTTAGTCGATTTTAAGCCGTTTATTGAAACTTGGCGCTATTCAAAAGCAGATGGTCTTGCAATGTGGGTGACCTTTTTTGGCGTATTGTGTATCGACATTTCTACAGGTCTAATCATCGGCATTATTTCGACATTCATTTTGTTATTGTGGCGAATCAGTCGCCCACATATCGCTGTGATTGGTCTAGTTGAAGGTACTCAACACTTTCGTAATATTTCCCGCCATGAAGTGCTGACCAGTACCAATATTGTCTCAATCCGTATAGATGAGAATTTAACTTTTTTAAATGCTAATACTTTAAAAGAATTTGTGATTTTTGAAGTCAGTCAACATCCTGAACTGCATCATGTTGTGATTAATTGTTCAAGTATCAGCAATATTGATGCAAGTGCTTTAGAAACATTGGAAGAAATCAATAATGAATTAAAGAATTTAAAAATTCAGATGCATTTTACTGAGATTAAAGGTCCAGTTATGGATCGTTTAAAACAGTCGAATTTAATCAATGAACTGAGTGGGACAGTCTATTTGACGCATTACCAAGCAATGCATGCCTTAGATGCTCAAACTTTCAGATAAAAAATCATTTAATTTATCAACAATTTTTAATATGATTGCTGAAAAAGCTATATATTTTTTAATATCTTAATTTTTATGGTGAAAATGTGGTATTTAAGTTTTCGCGTTTAGGTATAGAATAGCCGGCTTGTTCATTGATTTTAGACCAGTTTAGGCAAAAAGGTTCAATATGTTTGCTGCCCTAGCACGTTTAAGTTTAGTTACACGTATTCTTATTGCCATCATTCTTGGTTTTTTAGTTGCGTATTTATTTCCAAATTCAGCCGGATATTTCAATATTTTAGGCGAGCTTTTTATTAAAGCATTAAAATCTATTGCACCGATTCTGGTATTTGTATTGGTTCTCGCTTCAATTGCTAATTTTAAAGTGGGTGGCGGTGCAAGCAATTTAAGACCTATTCTGATTTTATATGCCATCGGAATGTTATTGGCTGCGATCAGCGCAATAATAATTAGTACATTATTCCCAAGTACACTCATTTTCACGCATGCCAGTGAAGCAGCTTTACAACCACCAGGAAGTGTGGCTGAAGTATTAAAAAATTTACTGCTGAGTTTTATTACCAACCCAATCACAGCACTACATGAAGCCAATTTTATTGGTATTCTGGCTTGGGCTGTTGGTCTAGGTGCTGCACTTCGTCATGGTTCGGAAACCACAAAACAAGTGATTACAGATGTAGCAGATGCAGTTAACAGTATTATTCGTATTGTGATTTCATTTGCGCCAGTCGGTATTTTTGGTTTAGTGGTCGCTACTTTTGCACAAGCTGGTTTGGAAACGCTAAAAAACTATGCACATTTGATTGCAGTCCTTGTGGGAACAATGTTGTTTGTTGCGTTGGTGATCAATCCATTGATCGTGGGTATTGTGATGCGTAAAAACCCATACCCTTTGGTACTCAAATGCTTAAGAGAAAGTGGAATTACTGCATTCTTTACGCGTAGTTCTGCGGCCAATATTCCAGTCAATCTTGATTTGGCGAAGCGTTTGGGTGTAAATGATACCACTGCCAACGTCGCGATTCCTTTAGGTGCGACAATCAACATGGCTGGCGCAGCAGTAACGATTACGGTACTCTCTCTAGCAGCAGTACATACCCTTAATATTCATGTTGATATTGTCACCATGGTTATCTTATGTATTGTATCTGTTTTATCTGCATGTGGTGCTTCAGGTGTTGCCAGTGGTTCTTTGCTACTGATTCCAATTGCATGTGGTTTGTTTGGGATTCCTTCAGAAATCGCGATGCAAGTGGTGGCGATTGGGATGGTCATCAGTGTATTGCAAGATTCAACAGAAACTGCATTAAATTCATCTACTGACGTTATATTTACAGCAGCAATTGACCTCTCAAAAAGGTAATTTGCCGAAGGTATGAAGAAAAGAAGGAATTATGCCTCTTCAATATTTACCAGCCTGGATTCAGCTTGGTGCTTTTATGCTTGCAGTCAATGCAGGCATAATTAATGTATTGGGCTTAATCACGGTTCTACACCAATCGATCTCTCATATGACGGGTAATGCCAGTTTGTTTGCTCAAGCACTGGTACATCAACAATATAGTCATGTTGTATATCTGCTGCTGATTATCATCAGTTATGTGCTGGGTTCAAGCTATAGTGGCTATATTTTAGGTAATAGTCATTTTCAACTTGGTCGTAGATACGGCATACCGCTGAGTCTAGTCAGTATTTTTATTTTTTTGTGTTGGGTATTTATTCCCTATCATCCGCAATACGCCTTACTTTGGGCAAGTGCCGCCATGGGTATACAAAATGCCATGGTGAGCCATTACAAAGGTACAATTATTCGTACCACGCATCTTTCAGGTGTATTAACAGATTTAGGATTAGCATTAGGCTATTTTTTCAGAGGGCTTGTGGTTGAAAAACGCCGCATAACTTTGCATTTACTGATTCTTTTTGGATTTATTCTGGGTGGAATCATTGCCAGTATTGTCCATCCTTATTTACAATTGAATGCATTCCTTATCCCTGCTGGATTAAGTTTAGTATTAAGCTTAGTGTATTGGTTTATTTATTTTCGGCATGGCTCGAAACACAGTTAATCGTTGGTTATTATTATGGTTAAAAACGCATTACAAGCGCAATTACTCAAAGCTGGCTTAGTTGATAATAAAAAAGCAAAGAAGCTTTCTAAGCAAGCACAACATGAACAGCGTACTGGTCAAAGTAATGAGGCTGAACTCAAAGCAAAAATTGAGCAAGACAAACAAGAAAAAGTCTCTAAAGACCAGGCACTGAATCAAGAAAAACAAAGAATTTTAGATGAAAAAGCATTGAAAGCATCAATCATCCAAATGATCAAGCAACATAAAATCAAAGATACAGATGGTGATGTTACCTATCAGTTTATTGATGGTTCAATTAAGAAAATTTATCTTAATCAACAAGTCTACAATGCTCTGGTTGCAGGTAGCTTAGTGATTGCACATGATCATGATGCTTATGCCATATTACCTAAAGCTTTAGCAGATCGTATCAATGAGAAAATGACTGGCTTTATTATTGTCAATAATTCTGAAAAGAATGAACAGGTCACAGATGAAGAAGATCCGTATGCAGCTTACGTCATTCCAGATGATTTAATGTGGTAATTTTGGGTCAGATTAAAACGTATTTAATTATGTAAAAAATGGATTGTGTGCTCAGGTGAATCGAAAAGAATCATCGACACAATCCAGCTTAAACAGCGCAATGAACGATCTTGAAATAAGCATTCTGGCACTAACCATATGTATTTTTGTCACGCAATCAATGCATTGGTATCAATAGATATCAAATATAGCTGTGACTTTGAAATCACTTAATCAAAAAAAGTCTTGATTAATATTCCCACACTAAGAACGATCAAGAATAATTAAAGATAAAAACCCAAAATCACAAAACTAAGCAAACAAACAGTTTCTGCAATCTCTATACTCGCACCAATCGTATCCCCTGTAATGCCATCAATTCTTTGAATAAATTTATGTCGGAGATAAATGAGCGTTAAAATAAAAATGATTGCTGTCGCTAATCCAACCCAAACAAAGTATCCGACAGCCAATAGACTGATACTAAAAATGATGATCGACCATGTTTTAGGGATGTATTGTGCAATGGTAGAACCTAAACCTCTTTCACGAACATATTCTGTGGTCAGAAATAAAAAAAGTGGCGTTAAACGTCCAAAAACTGGAAATAACACCAAAGCAGTGTAGAGTTGTTCTTGAAGTAAAACATACAATGCAGACCATTTAATGATACAAACAATGATCAGACTTAATACGCCGATTGGTCCACAGGCAGGGTCTTTCATTATTCTAAGGGTATTTTCTTTATCGCCAAAACCACCTACCCATGCATCGGCAGTATCGGCCAAACCATCCAGATGAAGTCCACCTGTTAACCAAATCCAGATCACCAGAATAAAAGTGCTTAATAAAACAACAGGTAAAATATGCAATAGGCTGGCTACTGCATAAAGCACTAAGCCAATTAATAAACCAACCACTGGATAGAATAATAATGAACAGCCATTCTGCTGCGGTGAAGGCATTTTTCTTAAATGAACAGGAACAATCGTTAGAAACTGCAATGCAATAAAAAATGGAGTCATTTACCATCCTCCAAAAGTTCCAGTTGCATGGTTTCACTGTCTAAAATAAAGCGATTTAATTGCCCTAAATCAGCAGTCATTTTTAAAATATCATCTAAAGATTGTTGCAGTGCCATACATTTTAATAACTTAATCACACCGCCATGTGTGACCACTAAAGCAGTTTGACTGTTTGATGCCAGCATATGTTGTTGAATCGAATACAATGCCTGATTGATTCGAGATTGAAAATCTAAATATTTTTCAGCATTGGGTGGGGTAAAACGAGTTGGGTACTGCCAAAAATTTGCCAAAAGTTCAGGAGAATCTGTATAAATCTGTTGAACAGAAATACCCTCCCAGTCCCCAAAATGTATTTCTTGAAGCCGTTGATCCTGCATCAACGGAATCCTGACTTGTTGTGAAAAAGACTGAGCAAATTGTGCACAGCGTTTTAAAGGAGAGCTGAACACATAATCCCACTGTGTTTGAACTGAGTTTTGATCTAAGAATATGCTCTGGTGCATTTGCTGCCAGCCCAATTCTGTTAAATCGTCATCAGTCGAGCCGCGCAAAGTATGACTTAGCGTGGTTTCGCCGTGACGTAATAGATCAACCCTCAGTTTCATTTATCTGCTCTTGTTTTGAATATTTTAAACTTTTTCACCAATCACAGCAGCTTCAGCAAATGTTGCCATATTGTTATGTAAGCTACATGCGAGTTTAATGACCCCTAGTGAGGCTCCTGCTCCACTTCCTTCCCCCAAACGCAAATTCAATTTTAATAATGGATCAGCATTGAGTTCTTGTAATATACGCAAGTGACCATATTCAGCAGATTGGTGCCCAAACAACATCCACTGACGAACTGCAGGATTCAACTGAACTGCTACCAAAGCTGCAACAGAACTGATAAATCCATCCACAATCACAGCTAAACCGACCTGAGCACAACGAATATATGCACCCGTCATTGCTGCAATTTCTAAGCCACCGACTGCACAAAGCGCCTTAAATACATCACTTTTAACATAATTTTTATGCATTTCAACAGCATTTTTAATTATATTTTTCTTATGTATCAATTGCTCTTCTCGAATCCCTGTACCTACACCTGTTAATTGCTCTGCTGGTTCATTTAATAAAAAGCTTGCAACGGCTGAAGCAGCACAGGTATTTCCTATTCCCATTTCTCCAGCAATATAAATCGAAGCATGATTGGCAAAGGCTTTTTCAACACTTTTACGTCCTAAATCCATAGCTTTAGCACATTGTTCTTCAGTCATCGCCACTTGTTTTGCAAAGTTTGCTGTTCCTGGTGCAATACAGTGACGTTCAACACCTTGATATTCGTAAGCGTCTCCGACCGTACCACAATCAATCACTTGCAATGTCGCTGCATATTCTTTGGCAATCACACTGATACATGCGCCGCCAGTTGCAAAATTTTGCAGCATTTGTCGTGTTACCGCTTGCGGATAGGCTGACACATTTTCTGCCATTACCCCATGATCACCTGCAAATATTGTAATCCAAGGATGTTCAAGCTGTGGTTTAGGATTATTTTGTAGACTTGCCAATTGCACAGCGACATTTTCTAGAGCAGCAAGTGAACCCGTCGGCTTGGTCAATTGCGATTGACGTTGTTCAGCCTGTTGTTTCATCTCTGCACTTGGAACTTTGCATGCTTCTAACCACCAACTCATTGTTTTTCTCCATATCAATCATTTTTAAACATATAAATATCAATTCGATCTATGATTTCGACCACTAGAAATCATAGAGCTTCGTTTTTTAAAACCATTGGAAAACCAGCAACACAAAATAAAACTTTATCAGCAATTTGCCCCAACTGCTGATGCAAGCGCCCAGACTCATCAACGAATTTACGGGTGATTTCTCCCATAGGAACAACACCAAGTCCAGTTTCATTACTCACCAAGATCACTTGAGACTCTAATTTAGGCAGGATTTGCAGTAGTTTTTGACATTCCTGAATCTGTAGATTTTGATCATCATGTATTAACAAATTACTCATCCACAAAGTTAAACAATCGACTAGAATCAAATGCCCTTTTTGATCATTTTTTTCCAATATATCCGCAAGATAATGTGTTTCTTCAATCAATTCCCATTCACTTGGGCGTTGCGACTGATGGTGAGCTATGCGTACTTGCATTTCCTGATCCCAAGCTTGGGCAGTCGCAATATAGATCACTTTTAAATCTGAATCTTTTGCAATCTGTTCTGCAAGTTTACTTTTTCCAGAACGTGCGCCCCCCAAAATTAGTTGCAGCATGGATTCTGCTCCAAAGATACTTTTTTAGTATTTGAGTTGAGTGAATAGTATTCTAAATCAAATAATTTGCCTTGTAGATCGTTTGCTTTATAAAAACCAAAATGCAGTTGATCTATCGTGATTTCAAACTGTTGTTGCTGTGTCATTTCAATTTCTTCTAAAATTTGTTGTGATGGAAACTCTGCCTTATAAAGTCCTAGAGTAATATGTGGACAATATTGTGTAGGTGCTATTTCTTGGGTTGAATATGATAAAATTTTTTTAATATTGCTTAGGCTATTTTGATCATCATGAATATCAACAAAAAGTGCACTGCTAAAACTATTTATCTTACCCGTCTTGAGTTTAAAAGGTTGAAGATTACTTTTCTTTAAATCTTGCAGATGCTGTTGTAATTGTTTGAATTGGAAATCATCATCGAATTGTGGAGATAAATCTGTTAAAAACCCACAAATATATATCGTGATATGAAATTGTCGTGTGTTGGGATGAAATAAAAAATTTGAAAACTTTTGTCTCAATTGATTTAGATAATCAACTAAGGCTGGATGCTTAATTTCAATGTACCATAAAGCGTAGTTTTCCCTCCCTTTGTGCCACTCAGGATAATCATATGCTTGTGTTACTACAGTGGTACTTTGGGAATGTAAGAACATGTTAAAATTCACATTCGTTTGAATGACTCTATTAAAGCATGGAATCCACTGATTTAATTACTAAATTGCATGAGTGTTGTTCAATCAAAAGAGAATTTTATTCAATTTAATTGTTCAAGCTTACTTTTAAAATCTTTCATTGACTCAAAATAATCATCTGCCATGTCCAACATGCGCTGATTTGGCGCTTTAATATCTCGAATCAAAATAGCTACACCACTTGCATCGTGTGCTGAACGAAGCCCATTTTCTGAATCTTCAATCATAAAGCAGTTTTTTGGTGCTAAATTGAATTTTTCACACGCAGTTTTAAAAATTTCTGGATGAGGTTTTCCTTGTAATACCTCATCACCACACACTAAAAATTTAAAATAATGCTCAATATTGGCGATTTGAAGGTATTTCTCCGCAATCTCCCGCGCACTTGATGTAGCGACTGCCATGGGAATCTGACGTGAATACAAATACTTCAATGCTTCGAGTACACCCTCTTTTAATGGCACGCCATTTGACTCAATCATTGCCAATTCAATTTGAGCTGCACGTTTACGAATCTGCTGATAAGGAATATTTGCGCCATAAAATTGCTGTGCTAAAAGTTCAGAGCTTGACTCATTAAGCCCTAAGCATTGCATTAAATAATCCAGTGAGAATTCAAGCTGCATAATGTCTAAAGAGGATTGTTGTAAAGCTTTAAATCTAAGCCGTTCTGTATCCAGTAAAGTGCCATCCATGTCAAAGATCGCAGCTTGAATAATATGTTGATGAAACTTCACACTTGACCTATAGAAAATAAATAAAAGGGAGACGTATATCTCCCACACATTAAAATAGCAAACTATTGAATATTATAGCATTGCTTAAGCTTTAAATAATCATAATAATAACTCTTGGTTTTATAACGCGCATAATCACATTCTTGTTTAAAACTCCCTAAAAGCAACAAGAAAGATTTTTAAAATTGATTGTTACTATATTACCCAACTTTAGTAAAGGTGCACATGATGCTGGTGGTAACGGTGATTTCTTAGCTGAGGAAGCCATGCAAGTCAAATTCGGTGATCGTAAAAGCAATCATACTGACAGACTCATGGTACCGAGAACACACCACATTTTAAAGCTGCACTAGAAGATGGCGATATTGTGAATATGCCAACGGATCAGGACATCGTAGAAGACCATCAAGCTTTTATTATGATCAAAGGTGTGGCACGTATCCCCTCAACTGGATCAAACAGCAATGATAAAGTTCGTCAGGGGATAGTGGTATTGCACATTTATTGGCTGATTATGCGAGTAAGAATCCATCTGCCCTAATTGAATTTATTACACTTCCAAGTCATTAGCAGATTGAAATGAACCCTAATGATTTTGATAGGGTTAGTGATGTCAGGTATTTTTAATAAATTCTGTTGTACTTACCTTGAAAGATATGATCAATTTGTTCCATATATTCTAATGCTAGAAACAACTTTGGACTTTCATATTGATTGGATAGGAAATAATCAATAAGTCCATTGGCATTAACAGATACATCAATAATCTGAATTGTTGGGTCGTAATCTTTTAGTTTACTTATCTCAAAATTAATTTCGGCTAGTAAAGCTTTTTTCTCGATAGACTGCATATATATTGCTCACAAACATTTGAAGGTATGAAAAGATGTTATTCAATTTTATTGAAATAAACAAATTTTTCGTTTTCTTCTAAAGTATAAGAGTAGCAATATGTATTATTCTCTAAATCACTAAATTCAACTTTAATAACCTCATCTTTAAATATGGGATTTTTTTGATATGATAAAGTATAAAATTTTATTTTAGTAACATCAGTGGGCTTCATCTCATCTATATTTAATATTTGGCGAACTTCTAAGGTTGAATTTATTGTCATACTCCACACCTGTGATGTTATTTTAATGAATTTTATTGGAATATTTAAATTTATAAAAACTAAATAAAAAGAATTCTTAATGTTTGAATATTCAATATTTTTTATGAGGTTAGTGCCACTTAAGCTGAGTCGAGGCAAAGATTGATATTCTTTTTCTTGAAGTACACTTTCAAACTGTTTCTCAGCAAGTAAAAACATATTTTGCTGAGCTTCGACAGATTTCTGCATTTCATAAACCTGTTGCTTAAGTGTAGCATTTGAAATCTTCAACTCTTCTGCTTGCATTATTAATGCTTTAGTATTCTGTTTTAGCTCAATACCTTGTTGTTTATAACCTAGGTATAAAAATAAAAAAGCGAGTGGTGCAAATGACCCTGCTAAAAAATCACCTAGTTCATTAGATGATAGCATAAAATTTTTGCCATCACTACGAATAAAAAGAGCTGTGTAAATGACTATAAATAATAAGTAGATTACTACAAACCAGAATGACCATTCTTTATAAAAAGTTGGACTTACATTTTCAATATTAGTTTCTACAATTGAATCTTTATTAGGCCCTGACATAGAATCTTTTTCCGTCTTATTAGAAAGTTATAAAAATAAAATAATAAAACGAAGCGACAAACCTTGTTGGAGCAAGATTCGTCCCTTTGGTAAATTCACTACCGCAGGCAAAGCCTCGTTATCCTGTACAGGATAAAAAGAGGCTATCAGAAAATGAGAAGATTTTGCAGTAGGTAAGATAATCAAGCTCAACTCAATATATTAATTTTGTCTTCGAGCCATTCTTCGTTGTTGTGCATTTTGAACACGAGCAGGTTCAGTATAGACTCTCTCAAGTAAAATATAAGTGAAGTCTAGGAGATCCGCAGCATCATCCTTAGTTAGTGTGCCATCGTGTGCTGCATCATTGCCGTCATCTTTTATACCTCGAGATAAGTCTTCTAAATCTCTAGGTAAAATATTTTTAGTAAATATCCAATTCAACCGACTATGGATAGATTTATTATCATTAGCTGATGGACTTAAATTTTGATTTTGAAAAAGAATATGTTTTGTTGTTATATCTAGACAAAGTCTAAACATAGCTCCTGAAGCATTGAAACAACCTATAGCAAAACATTTAGCAGCTTCATTAAAAATTTTTTCAATATCTGAAGGAATATACTCTGGCGGTAACTCAGCATTAGGTAAAATTGGAGAGTAATTAAAATTTTCAAACCATATAAAAATATCTACATGAGAATCTAGATAATTCTTA
Organism: Acinetobacter bereziniae LMG 1003 = CIP 70.12; assembly: GCF_000368925.1. GTDB lineage: Bacteria > Pseudomonadota > Gammaproteobacteria > Pseudomonadales > Moraxellaceae > Acinetobacter > Acinetobacter bereziniae. Next base: position 131,693 of record NZ_KB849756.1, read on the forward strand.
ATCTCAGTCATAATAGTTTGAAAATTATTGTGAGTGTTACGTTTTAAACTGATGGCTCTTTCTAATTTAATTACAGCATTAATCGTAAAAGTTGCATAACATGCTCTACATGTCGAAAAAAGATACCATTCTCTAAACTCATAAAGTGAAATTCTCAGTGTATGTCCTTTTACATCAAATGTGCTTTTTTTAGCATTACAGTTTGGGCAATCAAAAACAAATGTACTCATTCACAATTCTCACTGGAACCATTTCCGTCTTATTAGAAGTTATAAAAATTAATAATAAATCGAGGTGACGAATATTGTTGGTGCAAGATTCTCCCCTTTGATAAATGCACTACCGCAGGCAAAGCCTCGTTACCCTGTACAGGATAAATAGAGGCTATCAGAAAATGAAATACTTTTGCAGTAGGTGAAATAATGAAAACCAAGCCAATCGTGCCGTGGATGGGTGGAAAACGTCGTCTGGTGTCGCAATTGATGGCAAATATGCCTAAAAACCAATCTTATGTAGAATTGTTTGCTAGAGGTGCAGCATTAGTGGCGACTGATACACTTGGTCAGATGCATGGAAAATTACAAGCTCAAATTAATAATGGTTCAAAAGTTGAATGGATTGATGCTCAGACAATAGGTAGATTTGGTTACGCCTTTAGTCACGGAACGATTCGTGATAAACCCGCAAAACTAGAATTTGCAAAAATAGATAGAAATATTGGGATAAGAGAATTCTTAGCTCATACAACACAGTGCGTAGGCAAACTTTTAAAGTTATGTAAAACCTTTGCAAGAGATGAAACAGTATATTTCCTTATTTGTATCAAAAATTTCTTAAATTATCTCGTCGCGCATCACAATGCCGAAGAAACTAGTCAAATAATATGACACTGATATGACTTTATCGATATTATTTTTCTCTATTCCATTTAAAAACAATGAAATAAACATAAAATACGGCAAAAATACCAATCAATAAATAATATGGAAAAATTATGTTGAATTGATACAGTGCTGTACTCAACAAAGGGGCAAACACTAAGCTGAGCGCTTGCACCATTGTACATAAGGCTGCTATTTTCGTTTGATCATGGATTGAGACCGACTGTGATGCACCTGTGGTAAATGCAGGCATCAAACACGCCACGGCGATCCCATAAAAAATATAAGCGAGCTGAAAGATGATGATCTCTTGGGTATATGTCGACATCAACAACCCTATCAACATTGCCGATAATCCAGCCACCAATAAGGTTTGCAATGACCATTTTAACCATTTTGAAATTGCTACTTGCATAACAACCAATGCAATACCAACAATTAATGAACATTGCGAAAAATACAATGCACTTTGTTCAATACTGAACTTAAATTTATCTTGGATATAAAAGCCAGCCGTTAAATTCAGGGTAACAATGGCGACGTATAAACTGAATCCTAAGATTAGCCAGATAAAAGCTTTGTTTAACGTATGTTTATTTTGATTTTGTGCTTGATACTGCTCACCAATATCCAGTGGTTGATTGGCTAAATCTGTAGGGTTTTGATGCAAATTTTCTGGAAATTCGACCGAATTTTGATTATTTTTTTGGTAAAAGCTTACGATCAATATACTCAAGGTTGCGAGAATCACCACAGCCAACCACATGGGAATTAAGATCCCATAAACGATCAATAATGTCGTTAGAAATGGTCCTAAAATTAATCCTAAACTGTTGAATGCACCAAACTTTGCCATCATTTGGCTACGTTGTTTTTCTTCTTCATAGCGTGTCATCACATAACTTTGTAAAGCAATCTGCGGCATTGCCATAAAAATACCTGTACTGCTGCGACTTAATAACAGTAAAGCAAATAACAGTCCTGCTGGTACACTATAATGCAATCCATAACTGAGTACACCTGAGAACAGTCCCCATGTGATGGTCATACCAATAAAACCTAAACTGAGTAAATAATATTGATTTTGTAATTTAGTTTTTTTTGAGATCCACATTGCTGTTAAACTCATCAACAAAGCACTTGCAGAAACCAATAAGCCTGCTTGAAGTTCTGACATTTTAAGCTGCCGAATCAAGGGAGCAAGCAAAGGCAAAATCATGGAAAAACTCATTCCATTTGCTAGACTTGCAGCTAATAAAATCGTATTGTTTTTATTCATTTAGACCTTATTGAAATATCAGAGTGAGCAGATAATCAAATACATTATGCAATTGAGACGCATTTCCATATTGATCAAATTAAAAAGCCCCTTTTACGTGATTGATTGGCAAAAGAGGCTAAAGGTTTAATTAATATTTAACGCTATAGCTTAGACCATAGGTACGACCTTGTGCAGGTAAGCTTGAGATTGCACCATAAACAGTTGAAACAGCTTGGCTATATACTGATTTATAATCTGTATTCCAGACATTATACACACCAAATCCAAGTGTCCCAGGTCCAACTTTGGCATTAGTAATCACATCCATCGTTGTAAATCCTTTAATCTCAGCGGGTGGACGAGTTGAGCCACTGTCGATCGCATCTTGACGCGCTTTGTCTGTCCCACCTATGGCTAAGGCTTGTACTCGCACACCAATGCCATCATCAAACTGCCAATCTGAATAAACCGTTCCTTTTAATGGTGCGATTCGGATTGCATCCAATTCTTGCCATTTACCTTGAGTATTCTTATATTGCCCAGTGGTATATGCTGCTGTTCCACCGACAGTCCAATTCGATGAAATTGGATAAGAGAGATTCGCTTCTGCACCATACACACGTTCATCCGTGTCAATAACCTCTATAGCATAATTCGGTGGTCCAAATTTCAGACTCTTGTCTGAATCATTATAAAACGCAGTAATACCTGCATTTAAACCTTTGGCACCTTGAATTCTCCAACCCAATTCATAGTTATTAACTTTAATTGGATCAATCGTCTGACTACTTACTACAAAGTTTGCAGGTACATCACGCAGCATACGTTGTATGTCTGGTAAATTTGAACCTTGTGAGAAATTGGCAAAAACTTGTTGTGCATCGGTCAAATGATAGACAGCCCCAATATTAAACAAAGTTGCATCATGTTTAACCGTTCCACCATTTAAGGTTTTTGCTTGATAAGTTGGCACTATATCAGCAACGACTGCTTCTGTGTAAGGTGTTGACGAATCAACATCACTTTCAACGCGCTCATATCTTATGCCTGCTTGTAAATCAATACGGTCGGTAATATCCAATTGGCTTTGCGCAAAAAAACCCAGCTTACTGGTTTCTACATCTGGACCGAATTGATAGCGCTTAAGCGGTTTAAAGGCTAAACCATTACTTCCCATAAATGTGGCTAAATCATAACGTTGCATATCCTGACGGTCTTGCTCATTTTCATAATCTACCCCATAGGTCAGACCTAACTTACGACCTTGTAAATTAAAATCTTTTTGTAAAGCAAGTCGAGCGCCCCAAACATCAATATCTGTATCAGATTGATAGACTAAATAAGTGCTACCTGGCGTTGGTAATGCAGTATGAGCAATTGGATTCACTGCTGGATACCAACGAGCTTGCTCATTACGATAATAGGCTTCAGCATTTAAAATCTGCGTAAAGAAGTCATCATTTTGGTATTGGGTATTAAAACTATAGCGTTTGGTTCTTGGCTGATCATCGAGCTGTAATCCTTTAACGGCTTTTTGGCTCGGTTGTGCGCCAAATAAGACCGCAAGTCCTGGACCATAGTCTGGACCATAATCACTGTCTTGTTCATCGTTATAATATTGACCACCAAAACTGAGACTTTGACCATCGGCAATTTTCCAAGTCAAACGTCCATTCACATCGATGGTTTCAGTATCTTGACGATCCGTCTGCGCAACTTCAGGTCCGACTCGATCGCCATGACTGTCTTGGATTTCACCACGTTTAGCATAGCCAATACCGAGTGTTCCTTTTAGAGCGTCTTGATTGAATGAAATGCTTTGTGATGCTTCATAAGCCATTGCATCACTTTTAAAGTTGTTGCCAGACGTGACACCGACTTTAGTTTCAAAACTTAAAGGTTCTTCGCCACCATTTTTTGTGATGATATTGATGATTCCACCTGTTGCGCCAGAGCCATAAATACTACTTGCGCCAGAAACCACCTCAATTCGCTCAATCATAGATGGGCTAATGCTATTGAGTTGTCGTGAACCATCGCGATAACCTGTTTGAGGTACACCATCAATCATGTATTGGACCACACGCCCACGCATCGTCATACCATAGTTTGATGTTGTACCCGTATTCGGCGTTAAAGACGGTACCAACAAGCCTAAAATATCTGCGGTGCTTTTACCTGCATTGGCTTGCTTTTCGATTTCAGCATGATCAATGCTATACACTGTTCCAGCGATTTCGGAAATACTTTTTGCAGAGCGCGTGGCGGTTACAACGATGGGTGCCAAGCTTTTCACTTCTGATACGGTATTATCATTATTATTCGCAGGCTCTTGCGCATAAAGTTGAGTACATACAGCTAAACTTAAACAGGTCAGTTGTATATGTATTGATTTTTTTCTCATGAGTTATCCTTCCATAATCTTTGATTTTGGATTTATTTGCGATTTTGAAATAATGAGATGTGATAAAATTACACTCACTACAGATGCTACGGCCAGTACAATATAAAAATTGCCATAACCTAATGATTTGGCCAGAAAACCTGAGCCTGCCCCACCAATGAAATAGACCAACAATTCAAAACACACCAGAATTGTAAAATCAGTTCCTGCTTGTTCTTTTGAGCTATTTTGCATAAAGTATGCATAGAGCGAAGTCATTGCAATATAACGAATTGCCAAAAATGCAATGACAAAAATTCCCAATAATAAATGCCACTGGTTTAACCAACCGAGCAAAATAGCAAGTCCCAATAATCCGTAGATTAAGGTTCGTAGCCAGCCCGCCCAAACCAGCAACTGTGTTGCCTTTATTTTTTTCAATAAGAGTGCTGCTGAAACCGCAGCCAGCAACCCCACACCTGCACCCACTACAGACATCAATACCCCAATCTGTGACAGTGACCAGTGTTGATCAATGAGCATTGGGTTAAGCATTGCCATTGCAGGTGCTTCGACAAAGCGATAGCAGACAATTAACAATAAAGCCCAACGAATTTCTGGTCGTTTAAATGCACGAATCAAGCTTGGAGGGTTTTGTGCAATATGTTCTTTGGGTTTTTCTTTGATTTGAAACACAGCCAGCATGGTTAAAGCTGTCATCACCGCTAAACAGGTTAATGCTGTTTGCCAACCATGATATTGATAGAGCCATAATGTCGCCGCACCACCAATCATACTCCCGATGGCAACACCAATACTCTGCGCCATACTGCCAAAGCGATAATCTTGTTCAGAAAAAGCTTCAACAGTATAGCCGTCTATGGCAATATCTTGCGTTGCTGCAAATGTTGAAATCCATAGTCCAATCACGACAAACACAGCCAAACCATATGAAAACTGGGTAAATGCCAGTGCCAATACACCCAGTACCAAAGCAATTTGCGTAAACAGCAACCAGGTTTTTCGTTTTCCTAATTTTTTAACATATATTCGATCAATCAACGGCGCCCAAAAAAACTTAAACGCCCATGGAATATATAACAGTGACAACATTCCAATCCAGCGTAAATCAACCCCTTGATGCCTTAAAATTGCAGGCAGTGCCACATTGTAAAAATACAAAGGCAAAGCATGTGCTAAATACAGAACAATCACAACACTCAAGCTTAATATTGAAATCTGCTGTGTCATTGATGTATTTTTTGAATTATCTATGTTCTGCATATCCACCTCTGCACCGCCCACTGCAGTGCATCGCAACGATCCAACGTGACGTAATAAGGAACACGCCAAGCCACATGTAAAGCTGGTGAATTCAGGCGTTGTTGATCTGCATCATCAAGCGCAATCCGCACCAATCCCACACAATATTTAAAAAATTTGACTTTATTTTTTTTATACCAAGCGGCTTGAACTTGGCGATATTCCTCTGGGAAAGTCGTACCATCTAGACTTTGCATCACCAGTGCAAAATTTTGTTGATGATGCAAAAAGTTTTCAACTTCTGCGAGCCATTGCTCAAATTCAGCAATTGATACATCTTTTGAAAACGTCATATCCATAATTTGAATATGTGTAGACTGGTAACTCATATGGAGGGTTCAACTCGCTCTGTTTGGTTGGGAAATTTCTTTTGCGCAAGATATTGCTGGGACTGCGTAAGAAAATCACCAAATTTTTGATAAAAGGTCTCTCTAAAACAATAATACAGCATGGCATCTTTTTCAGGCATTGGAATTATACCCTGAGCTTCATAGCACATGTCTTCTACCACTGCTGCATAAGGTTTGACTTTAGAGTCAGGTTCACCCACGATTTTCAGAGATGCTGCATTTTCAAAAATATAAAAGCTTAATAAACGCATGACTGCTCTTAAATAACCTTTACCAAATGCTGATTTTTCACCAAAAAGTAGATGCCAACCTAAATCTAATTCATGTCCCGAATAATAACGCCCCAATCTATCACGTTTTCCTTCATAAATTTCGGTATAACCTACATCTTGCCCGTCTACGCCAACAATTAACAAACGATGGTGGTCGTCAGCCAATTGTTTTTCAAAATATACTTTGAGTTCAACTTCAGACTTATTCAATTGCCACTGCGGAATTACATGCGGTTCATGCATCCACTTATGTAACAGTGCCATATCATCAGGATATTTCACTTGGCGCAGATAAAATTGTGTACCATTTTCATAGTATTCATAAAAATCAGGTAATTGGCGTGATAGTGTTTTCATTAATGTCACCTTGATAAAATTCATTAATTCAATATTTAAGATTCATTTTCAATGCTATACAGACAGACTTGCTGAATGCTTTAGTGTTAAATGCTGTCGTTGCGATTGTTGCTCTGCCCACTGTTGTAATGTGGTTGGACTGACAGGATTGGCAATTAAATCTAAAAAGACAGGAACAGGACGCTCAGCTTCATCGTTATAACTGGTGGTAAATAAACGCACCCGATTTAAGCAGATCTTGTCATATTGGCTTCTAAACATTGCAAATTTTTCAATACGTGCTGAAAGCTCAGGGTGCTGTTGATGAAATTCAGCAATCACATCCGAAATTGTTTGCCAAAATTCCACTTCGTTATGTTCTGGAAAGTCTTGAAGGAATACATTACTGATATAACGGTAATGCACCATGAATAAACCTGTAAAAATAAAGTGACTGAGCTCCAAAGCCGAATGGCGAAGTAAAATTTTTCCTTCTTCTGGAAGTTCTGAAAGCTCAGGGAAGTCTTCATCTACCAGATTAATATCATCAATAAAGTCTTTCAGTACCATGGCTTTGGGTACACCATTTTCGTGAATTAGCATGGTATTTTCACCATGTGGAGAAAATGCAAGACCATATTTATACAAGCAGATCAGTAAGGGTTTTAAACTGACTGTTGCGAATTGTTTTAACCATGCCAAAGGTGTTAGACCTGATGCTTGAACAAGCACGTCTAGAACAGATCTGCCTTGAATATCACGATGTAATAACGCAGCTTGGGAGAGTACTTGCTGATGATCTGCGACATAAGGATCGATACTTTCACGCCACAAACAGCCAAATAACTCCTTGAATTGATAAGGCGCACCTTCGATTTGGTCATAACAAGGCTGCTGAATGGTTAGCGTCGCAACTTCACCTAGAAAAACCACGCCAGATTTTTGTAAATCTGCATCTTGTTTGAGTAAATTTTTTAGCCAAGCCGTCACAGCTGGGGCAGCTAAATTTCGTTTTGATGGTAATCCTCGATAAACTGCTGTATTAAAAATACTTACTGGTAGTTTAATGTAATGACGTTGTGTGTTTGATGTATTGCATAATGTACGAATAGATTGCATTGGTACATAATCATCTTGACCAATATCAAGCTCTACAATTCGCTGATGGACAATTTCGTTGCTATAAGTCGGTACAATCCATTGGTGCCATTGCCAAGCATGTACAGGGATTAAATAATAATCCTCTGCATTCAAAGCATGGCTTTGCATTGTTTCACGAAATTTATTCAGTTCTTCAGCATCAAACTCATACAGATAAAGGTCACCTGCTTGCCATTCAGGTGTTGAACGAAATTCAGCCAAATCGCGATGTACAGCTAGCCAGAGTAATTTGACTTTAGGTGAGACTTCGGGTGCAGCACTGAGGTAGTCGTCATAACCAAATCCCATACGCCCTTTGCTCATAATAAGCCATGGATGTCCACGTAACATCCCTTCAATCTTATGGTGTGATTCTGTGAGTACCGCTGTACTATTTAAGCGATTTTCATCAAAGACATGCGCTTCTGCCAACCACGTATTATTCATTTCTTTGATCAAATAAGCTTTGGTAAAGGGCTTTACTTCGGCTTGATTAGAAAATGCTGCAATAAATTGATGCAGATTCCAAGCCGCTTGGGTGGAATCTGCATTCAAATCACGTACTGAGCCTTCTTCAATCAACCAATGCCCTAACAAATATTGTTTGGCATTAAACTGATAACGGCGGTCATCCAGCGTCAACTGAAATAAATCACCGCCTAAGTTTTCAGCCTGAATAATTTCCTCATATAAAAATTCAGCAATTGCCATTTCGATCAGGCGTTGTCCTGCACTCCGCCACTGCTTTTGATTAATTTGTAACTGTGCAAAACTCATATGCTTTTCTCAATATTTGAATATCTTTGTGGGTTTTGTTTATGCTGAGAACTTTGCGACAAAGTTGCTGATGTCATTTTCAGATTTTTTGCCGAATGCTCAATTTCATTAGATGGTCTATATGAATGTACTGCTGGATTTTTCTGAATCGCTTGTACTTGTGGATTTTGCAAAGGATCAAAATGCTGGAAACATTGCGACTGTTCAGGTAGGTCATATAAGGCATAACCCAATAACTGATTAGCAATCGTTGCCGCACGATATGCACCCAAACCCAAGTCTGGTGTACCTACACCATGACTATGCATTTCCATATTTTGTACATAGATTTCGCCAATACCTGTATATGCAGTACGATAATCAACTGTAATATCCCAATGTCCCTGTGCATTGGTTTGAATATGTGGTTTAACATGCTTGAGAAATTCAAACTCTGGACTTGTATAGCCTGTCGCGCAGACAACATAATCACTGTCAATACTGAACTGATTTAAGCTGACACGATCCTGAAAAATCAGTTTGATTTTCCCTTTATCTGTCAGCGCAGCATCAATTAAATTCGATTGGCTATGCAAATGTGTCGCAAGTTGTTGATTGGCAATATTTCTATGGTAAAACTTTTTATAAATTTCTCGAATGGTCTGAGCACTAATACCTTTATAAAGATAGGCTTGCTTCGCTAACTGCACATCCTTATTTAAATCATCAAATTTATAAAAATGCTGAATATAATCTGGACTAAAGTGTTCCAATCCTAAAGGCGTATATTCCATCGGGAAAAAGCCATTGGCACGTGTCAACCAGTTTAAGTTAAACTGTGGTTTAGACACTTGATCAAATTGATACTGTCGATCAAATAAATCTAAAAAGATTTCAGCTGCTGACTGACCCGAGCCTAAAACCACCACATTGCCTTGCAAATCTTGCGTTGAATGTTTCAGATAGTCTGCTGAATGCTTGCAACGTTCAGGATACGCTTGCATAAACTTACGCACACATTGTGGTACATAAGGAACATTCCCAGCACCCAATACAAGATTTCGACAATTGTAGCGTTGCTGAATACCATCTTGGTGCACAGACACTTCAAAACCATAGCTTTTAGGGATGATATCCGTCACTGTAGACAGATACTGAATACATTCAAGCTGATCAGCAACCCATTGACAATAATGGTTATATTCCTTACGCGGAATATGTGGCTGCTCAAGAAAATAAAACTTATATAACCTTTGTTGATCTTTTAAATAATTGAGAAAACTAAACGGACTGGTCGGATCTACCATAGAGACCAAATCTGCCATAAATGGAACTTGCAATAAGGTATTCGGCAACTGCATACCTGCATGCCAATCAAACTGTTCCTTTTTTTCAAAAAAGAGATATTGCAAATCAGATTTTTTGTGTAACAGACTGGCTAAACTTAAATTAAATGGACCTAAACCAACAGCAATAAAATCAAGCATAGATTGCATCCTTCTGTTTAAGACACAAAGGATTCGGCAATTGAACATAAACTGATTGCTGTTCAACAGGTGCAATCAACTCATCTAATTCATATAAACGCGTCAGCAAGTTACCTTTATATGGCAACGTAGGCTGATATAACAAAGCATGTAATAAAGTGCTTTCAGGATACTGTTGCAGCAAATCAGATAACTTATCCTGCAATACATGTATGAGTCTTTGCTCTGAAATACTGCCAGTCGCGCCAATTGCATTAATAATGCCGAAAATAGTATTGCCAAAGAAATAGTAGCTAAATCTTTCATCTACAAAAGACTTGGGTCCAACAGCATGTGCTTTTTCATCAAGTTCAGGAAACTCTTTTAATATTTCAGTAGCATATTCTTCGATATAGTAAAAACCTTGATTATCCCTTAACCATAAATTTTTAGGATAGGCATTTTCTAACTCAACCAAGACATTCTGTTGATGGGATTCAAATGCCATGCCGTAACGATGATAGAGATACATCATCGGCACTAAACTGATTTCCAAGAATTGCTTAAACCAATTCAATGCGATCTGTTCAATATTGTGCTGTGGTTCAGCTTGGGCAATGTCTTCAAATAAATGATCAAAACGATTTAAATCCTTTTCAGGATGATCCTGACACAAGGATGCAATACAGGTAACCTGCTGCTTTTTATCAAAAGGTTGATCTCTAAAAATACAAATGGTTTCATTGACAATATTGCCATCCAGCTTTAAAGCAGTCCAAGCGGGATCATTTACGGCTTTGAGTGTAGGACAATGTTGAACAATTGACTGCCCCATCTGCCCATGCCACAAACGATGCGTCATTTCACCACGATGACATTCTTTGGCTAAATTAATTCGAATTGAGTTGTTGATCATCACCGATAATGAAGGCTTAACCATCCACGGCGCAGCATAACTTGCTAAGGTTCTTACTGAAGTGGTTGCTGAAAATTGCCAAGCTTTTTCGCCAAAATCGATTATCTTATGTTTAGCTTTTAATTCTTTATACCAGTCTTTACTTTGTAAATATCGTGCTTGCCAAGGGTGCAAAGGCAATAACTTATAATTTGAATAGGTATTTAGCAAAGTGATTTCAGCTTCATTTAAATACCAATGTATCTCTTGCCTAAGTTGTGAAGTGATATCCTCTGCACACGAAGCATTACTCTCAGCGACATATTCTGGTGCAACCAACCAGTAATACAACTGAGTTTTACCTTGATGTTCAGGAGAAAATTTCAACCAGTCTTCATGGATAAATCCCAACCTACTTTTTGGCGCAGGATGCATACTATGTCCAAGAATTAATGCTTGTTCAGATTGAATGAAGTCCTGTTTTGCCTGAATTAAACGATCAAAATCAGGCTGTCGATGTGTTAAAAACTGAAGCAATGCATCTCGACTTTGAATCCACTTTTCGACCAGTGATGCACAATCCAGTGTTTGTGAAGCATTTTGTACCAACTCTTCTAACAGCAAGCTGACCATCGCAATTGCGCTAAACGGTTGTATTTGTCCTTTAGTAAAGACTTGTGGAAGTCTGGCAATTCTGTGTCTGCCAACAAAACTACTATATGACAATGGAACAAATAATTGAGACTGAATTGATTTCAAAGGAATTATTAACAACGTCAAGCCTTGGCTAAACGTGAGTTGAGTAGAATTTTGTTGATATTTTTCAAGTAAAATTCCACTACCTGTTTCTTGTGAGTATGCATTGATTAGGTGCTGCATCGCCAATCGGCTGGCAAGCTCTTTCATCTGACCATATCCTCTGTACAAGACTTTTTACTGCACTAAAAAGTTCTAAATTTAATTTATGTTTTTTCTTGGATCATGCTGTCATGCTCAGCACAAATCGATCTTAATGTTAATAATTCTCATTTAAGAATGCAATTTTGTATTTTTCATGTATTAGGATAGTTAATTTGATGATTTTATGAATTTTTATCATACATCGTATTTTTTTCGATCATTAATATCTTAAAATTTTCAATTGTAATAAATGATAATATTCTCATTTAGGATTGAGAGATTTCATGAAAATTTTCATCAAATTGCATTATTTACACCATTTTGTGCTTAGCATCACAAATTTGTTTAAGAATTTAAAATTATGCAAATCGAAGTAAAAATGTGTTGATCGTCTAAAATTTAATTCATGTTTATTTAAGAAAAGAAATTGTTTTATTCAACTTATTTAGCCTGTATAAGCCCTTAGATGATTTTCAATATTACATTGAATAAAAAAACCTCCCAAAGGAGGTTGAAATTCAAACAAATAAGATTATTTAATTTCAATAGCACGAGCCATAATACTTTGAGATATATCTTGTTTAAGCCTAACGATAAGTGTTTGATCTGTAGCAACTATACCTTCTTGTTCCAGCACAGCAGATACATCTTTCGGAGTTAATGTGTACATTGCACCTGTAGCAGGGTCAACAATAAGTACCCCGATCAGCCCAAGCCCACCAAAAACAATATTGCCAAAATACCAACCACTAACTTTTGCTTTTACTTCTATAGTTTTAGGCTGAAAACCTTCTTTAGAAAATGTTATGTTGTAGATTTCACCCTTAAAATAGCCTGCACTCTTATTTAGAGTAACAGTGACTGGGGTTTGTCCAACATGGACCTTTTCTCCTTTCCTGTTGGTAATACTAATTTGACTAACTTCAGGCACACTTTTAAAAGAAAGTGTTTGAGTCGAACCTGAAATGATGCTCGCACATCCAGTTATTGACAATAAACAAGTCAGTATAGAAATTTTAAATAAATTATTCATCGAAATCATGTGTTGAGTTTTGTAATATAATATAACTTACTATATACATAATTTTACATAAGTAAATATACAATTGATTTCATTCATCATGTTTATTTTACGGTAAACCAGTGTTCTACGTTTATACTCATCAAATAGTTCGAAATCATTCGTTTTGTTCAATCTTAGCGATATCATTTACAAGCTGCATCCAGAATAAATAATACGGCAGGATTGTTGGTTAGCTAAAGAACAAAACATTAGTGCAGCTTCTTTCGCCTTATCCTCTGAAACATTGTATTTAATTTCAGATTTTTGACCGCCATTGATTGGATCAGCCACAGCAACACAGCCATTTTTATAAGTATGGGATACCTCACACTTCTGTACAGCATGTTGCTGACATGCTGTTAATGCATCAGCTTGTGCTACATCTTTCGATGTATGGTTTTTTGAGAAACCAACTGAACGTCCCTTTAATTCTCTGCCTTTTTCTTCTGCAATCGCTCCCCATAAGTTTTCAGCCATAGGATACAATGTTGGATTTTGATTATAATTTCCACCACCTCCGTTAGGAATCGGCGCGCAACCTTGAACACCTTGCCCACCGATTGGATAATATCCTGATGGACAATTACCTTCTGCATAAACATTGGTAATTGCTAAAAAAATAATAAAACCAGCAAAAATAGGAAATTTAAAAATCTGATGATTGGTTATGATCACCTTATCTATTCCTTTATGAAAAATAATCTCTAGTAAAAAATTATTCATCTTTAATTTTATCAATTTGTCATTGATTCATCATAAATCAAAAAAATATTAGCAGCACATCAAGCTACAAGAATCATGTATTTTTTTATATTTATTCATGTTAGTTCTATTTTAACGATGAATATAAATCGACCTAAAAAACTTGCTTTTCCTTTAGATAGAAGAAAGTTTGAACTGATGGCTATTCTGATTGTTCAAAAAGGAGGTTTCAGAAAATAATTAAAAATATCATGAATAACATTTTTTAATTCTTCGCTAAAGAAAGCTTAGATATCCAAAACATCTACAAAATTTGCACCCAAAATCTGTGCCAAATCTTGTGGCTTCACGCCAATATCCAGACCTCGTTTTCCACCACTGACATAAATTTTTACTAATGACGCTGCACTTGCATCTATGACGGTTTTTAAACGTTTTTTCTGACCAACAGGACTAATGCCACCGACTAAATAGCCAGTTAAACGCTCAGCATCTTTAGGATCTGCCATATGCAATTTTTTACAGCCAAAAGCACTTGCCACTTTCTTCAAATTCAGTTGATGATTCACTGGAACAACAGCGACAAAATAATTTTTATCATCAGTCACCATTAGTGTTTTAAACACTTCTTCAACGTTTAAGCCTAGTTTTTCCGCCGCTTCTAAGCCAAAACTCTTGGCGTTCACATCATGTTCATATTCATGGATAGAAAATTCAATTTTATTTGATTTTAAAACTTTACAAGCAGGTGTCATATGATCAACAAGATATGGAAATTAAAAAGATATTGAAATTATAGGACGATTGTTAAAATTTTTAAATTCGTTTTCAACATTCGTCGCTTAAAATTATCGCTTGTAAAATCTTGAACAACCTGATTAAAATTACCACAAAGACTTTATTTTAATAGAACAATGCCATCTATCTATCAATTAAAACCAGCCTTTCAAAACTTACTCCGCCCCTTAGTACAATGGCTTTTTAAGCGAGGTGTAACTGCCAATCAAGTGACACTTTTTGCGATGTTTATTTCATTGGCTTTAAGCATTTTTTTATACTTATATTATTTGAATCATCCTGTGAATTGGTGGTTGTTATTGTTTCCGTTGTGGATGCTGATTCGAATGGCTTTTAATGCAATTGATGGCATGTTGGCACGAGAATTTAATCAACAATCCAATTTAGGTGCTTTTTACAATGAATTAAGTGATGTTATTGCAGATACAGCACTCTATGTCTGTCTAATTGCTTTTGCTTTTATCCATGCAAAATTACTGTTATTGGTGGCTTTCCTTGCTATTTTAAGTGAGTATACAGGTGTCATGGCACCTCTGATCGGTCAACAACGTCGTTATGATGGTCCTATGGGAAAAAGTGACCGTGCATTTTGGTTTAGCTTAATGACTGTGGTCATTGTATTTTTTCCACTGCTCAATACAAATTTACAACTACTCAGTTTAATCTGTAATGGCATACTCAGCCTTATGGGTGTGTTACTCGCTTTAACAATCTATAACCGAATTAAAAATAGTTTAAAAACAGCTTCATAAAATAGTTTCATCTTTCAGGGTAAATTGCTATGTATAACAATAGTCACCACACCTTCACCAGTCACGATGGCACAGCATTGTTCTATCAACACTGGGCGACACAAGCACCATCGGAAACAAAAAAAGCCATTATCTTATTTCATCGTGGTCATGAACATTCTGGACGTATGGCACATTTAGTTGAGGAACTTAATCTTCCAGATTTTGATTTCTTTGCATGGGATGCCCGAGGTCATGGCGACTCTCCAGGTGAACGTGGAGATGCCCCAAGCTTTTCTGCTTGTGTTAAAGATATTCAATACTTTGTTCAGCATATTCAGCAAAACTATGCCATTGACCCAGAGAATATTGCAGTTGTTGCACAAAGTGTGGGCGCGGTACTTGCAGCCACATGGGTGCACGACTATGCTCCTAAAATTCGTGCCTTGTGCTTAGCTTCGCCAGCATTTAACATTAAGCTGTATGTCCCTTTTGCTGAACCTAGCTTAAGAGTCATGGCAAAGCTACGTGGTAACTTCTTTATTCAAAGTTATGTCAAAGCCAAAATGCTGACTCATGACGAAGATCGAGCGCAAAGCTACGATACTGACCCGAAGATTGCCAAAGCGATTTCGGTAAGAATGTTACTCGGGCTTTACGATGCCTCAAAACGCATTGTTGCTGACTCACAAAATATTTTTGTACCGACCCAAGTATTATGTTCAGGCTCAGATTTTGTCGTTTTCCAAAAACCACAACGTGAATTTTATCAAAAACTTCCGCATCCGAAAAAAGAATTACACATTTTAGATGGTTTCTTTCACGATACATTAGGTGAAAAAGACCGACATATTGCAACGGAGAAAATACGTCGCTTTATTCAACAATGTTTTGCGACTGCTTATCAGGCACCTGATGTTTTAAATGCCGATAAAATTGGTCCAAGCTGCGCAATTGCAGAAGATCTCAGCTCACCATTACCAGCTAAATCAATCAAAAATGCATTTTGGGAAGTCACCAAAAAGAACCTAAAAATAGGTAGTCATTTATCTCAAGGTTTAAAAATTGGTGAAGATACGGGTTATGACTCAGGCAGTACTTTAGATTTTGTTTATCGTAATCAAACCGAAAGTAGCAACCCGATTGGTAAAATTATTGATCGTCAATATCTCAATGCAATTGGTTGGCGTGGTATCCGAGTACGCAAACAAAATATCGAATCTTTACTGCAAAAGTACGCTGATATTCTGATTAAAAAGCGTAAACCACTTCGAATTATGGATATTGCATCAGGTCATGGGCGCTATATTTTAGATGCGGTTGCTCAATTGCCGAAACAGCCTGAGTCAATTCTGCTCCGTGACTATAGTGACATTAATGTAGCTGCTGGACAGAAAATGATTGCTGAACGTGGCTTAACTGATATTGCAGAATTTGTTCAAGCAGATGCTTTTGATAAAGAGTCATTAGCTTCGGTAAAACCAAAACCATCTCTAGCCGTGGTATCTGGTTTGTACGAACTGTTCAGTGACAATGATTTATTACGACAATCTCTTGATGGACTAAGTAAAGCGATACTTAAAGATGGCTATCTAATTTACACAGGTCAAATCTGGCACCCACAACAAGAGTTTATTGCTCGTGCGCTCACTTCACATCGTCAAGGTGATGCATGGGTGATGCGTTTGCGCTCACAGGCAGAAATGGATGCGCTGGTTGAAGCTGCTGGCTTTAAAAAAGTCGATCAGTGCATTGATGAGTTTGGAATATTTACCGTTTCAGTGGCACAAAAGCTATAAAAAAACTGTCATTAAAATTCATGGCTGGATATTAATTTTATTCAGCCATCACGAATAAAATAATAATGGATGTTATATGCCAACACTCATCAAAGAAACAGGAACATGGAAATGGGGCTTACTCTGCTTGGTTTTCCTGGCACCATTCTTTTTTCTGACCTATGGTTTTGCGAATCAGTATGCTTCTGGACTCGCCTATGTTCCAAGTATTGTATTTGACTGGGAAAAGCATATTCCACTTTGGGCTTGGACTATTGTGCCTTACTGGTCAATTGACCTGTTTTATGGTCTGTCTCTGTTACTGTGCTGGAACAAATTTGAACTGAAACAACAGGCGCTCAGATTGTTTTTAGCACAAGTGATTTCGATCAGTTGCTTTTTATTGTTCCCGTTAAAATTTAGTTTTGAACGCCCTGCCTTAGATGGTTTTTTTGGACTATGGTTTGATGTGCTGATGGGGTTTGACAAGCCTTTTAACCAAGCACCTTCTTTGCATATCGTTTTGTTGGTCATTCTTTGGGATTTTTATCGTAGACATGTACAAGGTTCATGGAAATACTTGGTGGACTTTTGGAGTGCGTTGATCGGACTGTCCATCCTCACAACATGGCAACATCATTTTATTGACCTTCCTACAGGAATTTTAGTCGGTGCTTTGTGTTTGTGGTTATTCCCAATAACTGTTAAATCACCATTTAGAAAAGATGGCTTACAACAGTTAACAGCAAAACATTTAAAACTAGGCAGTTACTACCTGTGTGGTGCTGTAATTTTCTTGATTTTAGCCTATGAGTTAAACCCTTGGGGATTATGGCTAATCTACCCAGCAGTCAGCTTATTTATCGTTGCGCATAGTTATAGTTTTGTACGTCCTCATTTTTTCCAAAAGCAAACCAATGGAAAGATGACCATCGCTGCACAGATTTTACTTGCACCGTACCTTATTTTTGCGTGGCTCAATAGCCGAATTTGGACAAAAAAACATCATGAAGATTCATTGGTCATTGATTCAGAGCATAGAAAAATCTTTATTGGGCGTATCCCCACTCAAAAAGACAGCGAAAAATATACCGCAGTATTTGACTGTGTTGCAGAATTACCCTTAAACAGTGGATCTGAATATCAACAGTATCCAAGTCTTGATTTGATTCCTTTGCAAGCCAATCAACTTGAGTATGCGGTAAATCAATTCAATCTCTTACTCACCAAAATTGATGGCACGCCATCGCAAAACATTCTCATCTGTTGCGCCCTTGGATATTCAAGAAGCAGCGCACTACTCAGTGCTTGGTTAATGCAACAAAACCAAGACAGCACTGTTGAAGAAGTCGTTGAAATCATCCGCAAGGCACGTCCGTGGGTGGTATTAAAAGCACCACAAATTGAAGAGCTTGAAATTTATCAACTCAAATTAAAAGGCTTGGCGCCATGAAAATGAAATTTTTCATTGTTGCCAAGCTTTTATCTGCAACTGGTGGTTTGCTACTTTCTGGCTATGTTGCTTTTGCTTTATCTATTTTTGCGATTTTATTTAAAGGTTGGCAAACGATAGAGCTTTGGATATTCATTGTCATTACATTATTGCTCATGGCTGTTCATCATTACCTTTCATTCCGTGTCAAATTTGATGCGGAATTGATTGAAATGCTGGCGATCCAATCTAGAGCTGATAGCATTGAACATCTTACTCAGCAATTCGATCAAAGCTTACTTGAAATGAAACTTCTTCCGCAAAATAAAGTCGGTCGAGATTGGACACTGCGTTTTGCTGGCTGTTTTCGCTTAATCAAGCTGCAAATTGCCTTAGTATTGATACAGTATCTGGTTTTAATTATTTTAATTTATCGAATCATTTAAGTGAGCATTTGAGTCAGAATATAGACGGTAGTTAGGTTTTCTTTCTTTAACTTCGACCAAAGCAAAGTCATGAAAATCGCTGTATTTGAAGGACTAAGATAATGAAATTGCTTCAAGTTAGGCTATGATTTAAAAAGTAAAAATGATAAATTAATATTGTGATATAAATGATTTTTACTATTTATTCAAAAGCGTTAATTTAAAATCGATCATGTGGGGCTGTTGAATTCAATATTATTCTGCTCTTTTTAAATCAGAAATTTAAGTTTTCATCATTTCAATATCATATGAACAGTACAAAAAAGATTAAATATCAATTGGCTTAAACAATGAATCAGTTACCCGAACAGCGTCCTGAACAAGATCAAAAAATAGAAAATAATATGCCTGCACTCAACAAAATGCAGAGCTTAGAGACACCTCGCGGAAATTTTGCTTCAAGCTCAGTTGCTCGTTTTATTGCATTTCTGACCCGACGTGGCGCACGACTGATCACAGGCGCACGTAGTTTGTGGATTGGTTGTCAGCCTGAAATGAAACAAAGAATCTACTACGCCAATCATAACAGTCATATCGACTTTATTTTATTGTGGTCTTCACTGCCAAAATTAATGCGTCGCAAGACCAAACCCGTTGCAGCATCAGATTATTGGCTGAAAGATGGTTTTCGTCAATTTTTGATTAAAGATACTTTTAATGGGGTCACTATCCAACGTAACCGTGAGGATGGTTCTGATCCATTACAGCCTGTAAAAGATGCACTTGCACAAGGATACTCGATTATCTTCTTTCCTGAAGGCACACGTAATTTAGATGATGATGTTGAGTTACTGCCATTTAAAAGTGGTCTTTATAACCTGCATAAGCAATTTCCAGAAATAGAAATCGTTCCAGTTTGGATTTCAAATTTAAGACGTGTCATGCCTAAAGGTTCATTTATTCCTTTACTTTTGTTATCTACAGTATGTTTTGGTTGTCCTTTAGAACAACATTTAGAGATGGATAAAACGACTTTTATCAACTATGCCCAAAAACAACTATTGCAATTAAAAGAGGTTGAAAATCAATGATTGTTGATAATCTACATAAAACCTATCTTTTATTTGGTATTTTTGCTGGTATTTTGGTTTTTGCATCCTCAGTAGGATTTATTCTTAAACAAAAAGCTGGACATCAGCCTGCACCAGTCATTGATAATTTAAATGCGAGAATTAATGCTTGGTGGGTGATGTTAATTGTCATTGGTGCAGCAATTCTGCTTGGTCAAACTGCATTTATTATCTTATTTGGCATTATTTCACTTTTTGCATTGCGTGAATTCACCAGTTTGTTGCCGACACGGCGTGGTGATTACTTTCCGCTGTTGATTGCATTTTATTTTGTGATTCCATATCAATACTATTTAATCGCTATCGACTGGTATGGCTTATATTCTATTTTTATTCCATTGTATGTGTTTTTACTGATTCCGATTGCCAGTTTAAAACAAGAAGACACCAAACATTTTCTTGAACGTAGTTCAAAAATTCAATGGGGTTTGATGGTCTGTGTTTTCTGTATTTCTCATGTTCCTGCACTACTCAATTTAAAATTACACGGTTTTAAGGGTGAACCGATTTGGCTGGCAATCTGGTTAATTATGGTTGTGCAGGCTTCAGATGTTTTGCAATATGTGTGCGGAAAGCTTTTTGGCAAACACAAGGTTGCCCCTGTTTTATCTCCGTCTAAAACTGTCGAGGGTTTACTTGGTGGTATCGTCCTAGCCACAGCTTTAGGTGTTGCTATGGCATGGTTAACTCCATTTAGTTATTTACAGGCAGCATTTATTGGTCTTGTGGTGTGTATTTTTGGTTTCTTTGGCGGTTTGGTTATGTCTGCAATCAAACGTGATCGTGGCGTTAAAGATTGGGGACAATTGATTCACGGTCATGGTGGTATGCTAGATCGTATTGATTCTATTTGTTTCTCAGCACCGATCTTTTTCCATATTTTAAGATATTGGTGGAGTTAATCTGCCATTATCGGCTAATCTGTAACAAGTGAAGAGTAAAAGTTCAAATATTTTATATTAGGTCTTTTGCGAAAGTAGGTTTTTGCTCATTTGTGCTTGATGCGACAGCTTCTAAATTAAAAGCCATCCCTACTCGAATCTCAAACAATGCCAGAGGTCTATTACATTTAAAATATTTGATCAAAAACTCTGAATCTGCTCTGGTTTGATATATATTTTATAAGTGTATTGGAAAAATCATCAAATGAATCAAAGATGACATCAACTTCTTCATATTCAGGTTCATAACCATACACAACCTTATTTTTATTTTTGCCTTCTAAACAAATTGCCAAATATGAGTAACCATTTTTAACTGACATCAAAAAGCAAAAATGATGATCCCAAAAATTATTAATTCGGTTAATTTCTACATCATTCATTGCTGCATCTAAGCTTTGATGTCTAAGTTCTTCCCAATCGAACTCAGATTCTGTTTCACCTCTAATTTCGGCAATTGTAAAAAACCAAGCAACATCACTTGGATTGCTTATTGTTTTATAATTCATAAGAATTTCTTGTAACTCAATAGGTAAATGATCAAACCCAGAGATATTTTCATCTCCTTTGTAAGATCTCTCTTCAATATTCCAGTTATTCTTAGTCAATACTTCTATTAATTTAATTCTCAAGACTAAATCCTTTTTTATCTAAGACACTGTAACTACTACTCTTTGTATTAATGTGGTTCCGTTAATTAGACCACTCAATTCAGTTTTATAAGTGATAAATCCGCTCTAAATATTTAAATTATGCTGCCATTACTTTTAGTAAATGTTGATCATAAAATTCATCCGGTGTTGCCTTATTCAAACTTGAATGAGGACGTATCATGTTATAAAAATCCAAATATTCAGCAATTGATTGTTTCGCTTGTTTAACCGTATCGTAAGCCTTCAAATAGACTTCCTCATGCTTCACGCTGCGCCATAA
>NZ_KB849756.1:157068-157789 GCF_000368925.1 Acinetobacter bereziniae LMG 1003 = CIP 70.12
AAAAAGAAATGATTTGAATACCAATATTATTAATTAACATTTGCTTTATTGAATTTGTTATAAAAAAATCAAAAAGCAAAGCAAAAATTACTACAATGATACTAATGGCTCCAAATAATTTCATTACAAAAACTCTATAGCGAATCCTTCCTTTAACAACCTCTTGCCCAGTCCATGTATAATTGTTCTGTTGATCAATAACAGCTACTGCACGAGCATATTTATTTTGTCCCGAAAGTGGTTCTGCAATCACTTTAACCATATCTCCCTTTTTAAATATGACCACGGGGAAACAGCCTTTAAAGTAATGCTTTTGATTACAATTATCCGTGATTTCTATGGCAAAATCACTTACCTCTATTCCTTCATCACTGGCTGCAAAACTGGCTAAAGCTGCATTCCCAATTTGTCCGACCAGTGCTGAACCCACCGCTATTGCACCTGTAGCTGTTTGCATACTGGCATTTAAGTTTTGCATGGTTTCACTGGTCAACAGATCAGTGACTTCTCCTTCTACGATAAAAAGCCTTTTTGAAAATTCATCAATAACTTGATCTGTTTTTTTTAAACTCATTTTTTTCCATATTTTTCTTCATCATATTTTTTGGCTAAATCAATACGGTAGGTATAGCTAAATATATAAAGTTTGCTACACTATAAAAAAAACCTTACTGACTGCTGTTATGCCTAAGCCATACTCCAATGATCTTCGATACAAAGC
>NZ_KB849756.1:157799-159411 GCF_000368925.1 Acinetobacter bereziniae LMG 1003 = CIP 70.12
AACGCATCTATGCAAAAGTCTGTTTCCATACTGATCGATACTCGATGAGCCAGTACTTTACGACTATGCCAATCTATAATTGCACACAGATAGACAAAGCCTTTAGCCATAGGAATGTATGTGATATCTGTACACCAGACTTGATTAGAGTGATCGATGACCATGTTTTTCAACAGATATGGGAAAATACGGTGTGCAAGATTAGGCTTACTGGTATTGGGTTTTGGATACAAGGCATGTATTCCCATCAAGCGCATTAAACGTCGGACTTTACGCCGACCTATTTGATGCCCTTGACGCTGTAGCATATCTCGTATCATTCGACTGCCCATAAATGGGTAGTCGAGATGAATTTCATCGATCAGACGCATCAAACTCAAATCAGTTGATGAAATCTCTTTGGGCTTGTAATACAACGTACTGCGATTGATTTGAATCAATTGCGATTGTTGTCGTACCGAAAGTTGATGGGTCTTATCGATCATTTTTTGCCGCTCAGCTGCCCTATTTTTCTGAGCGCACCTTCTAAAAAATCAATTTGCAATGCCTGATGTCCTATCTTGGCATGTAGAGCTTTGAGGTCAATCTCAGGTTCTTGTTGTGCTGTTGGTCGTGAAAAAATATTGACTGATTGCTCAAGCAGTTGATTTTTCCAATCGATGATTTGGTTTTGATGTAAATCGAATTGAGTAGAAAGTTCAGCGAGTGTGTGGTCGCCTTTAATTGCTGCGAGAGCAACTTTAACTTTAAACTCTGCTGAATGATTACGACGTTTTCTTCGTGTCATGGTTGACTCCAAAAACAAGCATTTCCCATGCTTATTGGGGAGTAGATTATCACTTATAGGCGTGGTCTAAAATCCTAGACCCACATCAGTATCTTTTAAATTGAGTTAAATTTTTACAAACTTCTAGTTGGTTTAAAGTGGATTGACTTATTTCTGGGAAGTCACTTTGTTCTCCCGTCTTTAAATTAATTTCAGTATTCGTAGTTGCTGAATTTAAAATTGCTTTATCTTCAGTTTTATAAAAATCAACATCGAATATGGCATGACTTGTCTTAACAACTCTCTGCTTTTTATTATACAAATTATAAAAAACAACTTCATTATTTTGAGGGGAACTATTTTTGAATTTCTTAGGAATTCCCCAAACTACTAAATAACTATTATTACAATTAGTTTTATATCCGTTAATTTCACCTAAATTTATTTTTTTATGTTCTTATCTTTCCGTACAATCAATGTGCTTGTATTTTTCAGTTTTACATTCAAACTTGTAGAAGCATAAGATACACAACTATAAAGGCATAGGCAGAATGTAGAAATATATTTAATCATCATATTAGCTTCATCTTTTTTATAATTTCATTTTTTCCCATATTTTTCTTCATCATATTTTTTTGCTAGGTCTAGACGATAAGTATATTGCTCCCAACGATCAGGATATTCATCCATATTTATTTTATTCTTTCTATTTACAGAAGAAACTGAAAAATCATTTAAACTTGCCATACTGGGTTTATTAAATCCTAATTTTTTTAATATTGCTTCTAATTCTATACTTTGACCATCAAAGCTAGCACCTACTCGCCAACCAATGAATATAAAAAC
>NZ_KB849756.1:166656-196632 GCF_000368925.1 Acinetobacter bereziniae LMG 1003 = CIP 70.12
AAATGTAGCATAGTTTATTTAACTAGCTATAAAGTAATGCTTTTGATTACTTTTATCAGTAACTTCGATGGCAAAATCACTCACTTCTATACCTTCATCACTGGCAGCGAAACTGGCTAAAGCGGCACTCCCAATTTGTCCAACAAGCGCTGAACCCACCGCTATTGCACCTGTAGCCGTTTGCATATTCACATTTAAGTTTTGCATGGTTTCACTGGTCAGTAAGTCTGTGACTTCACCTTCAACAATAAACAGTCTTTCTGCCAATTCATCAATGATTTTGTCTGTTTTTTTTAAGCTCATTTTTTTCCATATTTTTCTTCGTCATATTGTTTGGCTAAATCAATACGGTAGGTATAATCTTTCCAACGCTCATGGATAAAATCTTTATCTTTATTTTTCCAACTCAAATCATTGAGAGCATAATGTTGTAAATCCATTCGACTAGGTTTATTAAATCCTAATTTTTTTAATATTGCTTCTAATTCTATACTTTGACCATCAAAGCTAGCACCTACTCGCCAACCAATGAATATAAAAACTAATATAAATGAAAAAGAAATGATTTGAATACCAATATTATTAATTAACATTTGCTTTATTGAATTTGTTATAAAAAAATCAAAAAGCAAAGCAAAAATTACTACAATGATACTAATGGCTCCAAATAATTTCATTACAAAAACTCTATAGCGAATCCTTCCTTTAACAACCTCTTGCCCAGTCCATGTATAATTGTTCTGTTGATCAATAACAGCTACTGCACGAGCATATTTATTTTGTCCCGAAAGTGGTTCTGCAATGACTTTAACCATATCGTCTTTTTTAAATATGACCACTGGGAAACACCCTTTAAAGTAATGCTTTTGATTACTGCTATCAGTGATTTCTATAGCAAAATCACTTACCTCTATCCCTTCATCACTGGCAGCGAAACTGGCTAAAGCGGCACTCCCAATTTGTCCGACCAGTGCTGAACCCACCGCGATTGCACCTGTAGCTGTTTGCTTACTGGCATTTAAGTTTTGCATAGTTTCGCTGGTCAGCAAGTCTGTGACTTTTCCTTCAACAATAAATAGTCTGTCAGACAATTCGTCAATGATTTTGTCTGTTTTTTTTAAACTCATATTATAACTACTCTTATTAAGCAAATAAGGTTTGAAAATCTTCGATTTCTTGCTGTTCGGACATCAGTTGATTGGTTTTTAAAGTTCTAAAAGTAGAATATTCACACCATCGCTGAAGCTTTTTTGCCTCCATATATATTAAAAAGGCGACTTCGACTAAAGTTAAAATTAACCCTACACCACTAGCCCATGAAATACCACGTAATAAAACATTACGGACTATTTCTCGAGTAAGCTTTTTAACACTATATTTAGCCATAGTTTCACCAAAAACTTTTGCGCCCAATCTTTGAATAGTTGGGCTTCCCCCAACACGAGCCAGATAATTCATCAATGGTCCAATATAAGTCAATGCCGCCAATAATCCAAATATTGTTCCACTAGCTCCTGCTAATCCTCTAGTATAGTAAAGGAACATTAATGACTTATTCACTGAATCTACTTTAGTTTCATAATTTTGAGCTTTAAATAAATCTAAAGCACAAGTAATACTTCCAGCAATAGCACTCAAACTCCCTGCTGCCCATTTGATACCCGCTCTTTGAATATTTGCTGCGCCTCGTGTAGCTGCTGCGCCTGCACCACCATAGCTAGTTTGAGTTGCAACTTCACGCACTCCTTTTGCCAAACCATAGAATATATCCAAAGCAAAAGCCATCAACGCAGATACAGATGCCACCAAAGCTGCAATTTGTACATTATCCTTATATTTTCCAGAGCTAAGCATATGCGTTAAATTAATCGCCTCTAAAAATACCAGAATGCCTGATGCGCGTACCTGATGATAATTGTTGGTATGGTTCGCCATACCTTTACTACCCGTTTTTTCAATTTCTTCTAAAGTTAATGCCACTTGTTGCTTTTTTACCATCGCATCATCGATCAATACATCCAAAGAACGCATTGTTGCTTCCTTTGTATTTTTTGAAAGCTGACCACCGACTCTTTCACCAAGTTCAGGACTAAGTTTGATATTTCCAGAGTTTAATTTTTCAGGGTTTATATTATGTACAACTTGATCAAATCTTAGTTTTCCTGCCAACTCACCCATCTGAGCAAACAACAGTTTTTGCGAAATTGCAGCGACAAATCGACTTTCAGCAGTTGACCCCATACCTGCCCGAAATACAACACGGGCAAAGTTAGAAACATACAGCATGACCTTTTTTTCGACTTTAGAGAATGCAATATTGCCTTTATTTTTGTCGATCCCCTGATTTCTTGCCCATTCATCCCATGCAGAATCGGTTTTCTTTAAAAAGTCGATTGTACCTTTCATGGCTTTTATACCCACAGCGGTCAAATCTGTTGCAGCTTTTTTCAGTTCTTCATGCTTGGCTTTGGCTTCTAACTGATTACTATACAAACCACGTATAAATAAATTTTTACGCTCATAATCTGGCTTTTTAACCCAGTCATCCAACTGTCTTGCACCTGCTTCAGCACCTTCCATTCCAAATAGCATGGTCGCTACATGCGCTTTAAAAGCACATCCACTCTGTAAATCCTTTTGATCATAGGCATCTAAAGCATCCAATAAACTTTCAGAAACCACCCAATTTAAATGTTCTTGAGCACGTTGATTGGCAACCTTTAAAGCTGTGTCATATTTTTGAGCTACTTCCTGCTTAAACGCTTCAATTTCTTTATAGTTTAAATTATCGAGTAGAACTTTGCGGTCAGTTTGGTAATTGGCTTCCCCAACTTCTTCACCGTGACCCGCCCGTTTTTTCATGGTACGTTCATGTTCTTCGATCAACAATTTTTTGCTTTGTTCAAGTTGCTCAATTTCTGCTGTATTATTCCATTTCCTCGCATAGATAAGTCGTTGCTCAATCGCATTTAAATTGCTTTTATATCTTATTTCAATGGCGGGTGCTGTTTGTTCATGAATTTCATTTTCACGCTGTACGGTTTTTTCCTTATTTTTAAGCAATGAACCTTCTATGCTTTCCACGCGTTGCACGGAGTCCAGTTTACGCTGATTGGTGACACCATATTTATCTTTTGCTTCTAAATAGTCATCTACAGGGACATAAGCTTCATTTCGATATTCATTTAATTTTATCGTGATTCCAACGGGGTCATATAACACAACAGCTGAAAAAGCTTTCGGCTTTTCAGTGAATTTCGTCACGAGCTGCTTCCAACGATCAGTACCAAATGAAAAAGGCTGGCTGATACCACCCTTTAAGGTCGTGTTGTTTAAACAATGTTGCTGTTGAGACGTTCCTTTCGCCCATGCTGCAACATCCACAGACTGCCATTTACCTGAACTGACATATTCATCCGCTTTGGCTTGATATTCCTCTCTTTTTTTATCAGTCATGGGCGCATGGGTATAAATCAAATACGCTTTTTCTGCCAAATTTGTTGCAATATATTCTACTGTGACAAATGAAGCAAATACCGCATGTTCATTTCCCTGACAGGCAAACTCAAGTACAGATACGGGTGCAGGTTTATCCAATGGGAAGGATGACAAATACCCCTTTGGCGTCACGATGTAGCCACTCCATTCATAACCTTTTTTTCTTTTGATCATGGCGTACACATAACCAGAATCGATCATTTCAGTTGTATATTGTGAATACGACAAGGCAACGTTTTTTACATTTTTTCCAAGCTGAGAATTAAGCTGAGGTGCTTTATCTCGAGTAACAGTGTAACGCAAAGGCAAAATCTGTAATCCTAATTTACGGCAAAAATTACATTGATCTTTACTGCCTTTTGCATCAGAAGTCTGTTGATTGACTTGTATTGCAGCATTCGCTGCTTTGGTAATCGCATTTGGTGCAGCCAAAATCTCATCTTGCTGTCTACGTTGTTCTGCTTTTTTATTTTCTTTTCTTGCGAAAGCTTCTTTATCACCACCCATATTATTCTCCTTATTCAAATATTTCTGTTTTAATCAATGCCCAATCGTCTTCAGCGATAAAATTCATCGCTTCGGTAAAATTATAATTTTCAGGTTCAATATTCCAATACTGTTTAAGCACATTTACAACATGAGGATGTTGTATAAAGCCTTGCCCTAATAGCTCCGCATATAAACCATAACTTAGCAAATCAATATATTTTTTAATATAATATTGCTCATGAGCTTGATATAAGTTTTTTAGAATCTTTTGAGGATCTAAATCATGACTGTCGATCTGTTCTAATTCATGTGCTTTCCTAAAAACAGTATTACTGATTTCAATTAAATCCAGTTGTAGAGATTGTTGCACATTAATTTTGTTGATCGCTTTAAGTTGTAATTTTTTCTGATCTATATTTTCCCAATGGTAGTACCCCGTCGGGTGAATAAAATGCCACTGGATAAAATTTGCCAATAAACTATTTAACTGCAATTCGTTGAATATTTGATCTAAATAAATCATCACACGAGGGTCGTACCAACGAAATAAAATTTTGGACTCTATATCTTGCAATACCAATGTCGTTTTAAATCTTCGATTTAATTCATCATTTTCATATTGAGAAGCCCCAAAACCGTGAACCAAGTACCGATCATTTGCAATATCAAAATGCTTGAGTAAGTGTTCAGCCAGCTCAAATCCAATGTCTTTCAATATCTTTTCATCTGATATTTCAATAAAAAACAGACTGGTATCTTTATATCCATTCCCCTTAGCTAGCGGAATATAAATAATCTGATCTACTCTCAAGTTATTTTTTAGATCATCAAAGATATCTGGTGCTAAAGTCTCATCAAGCAATACCAGTAATCGACCATGCTGAAAGAACACTGTCTGCATTTTTTGATAAATCGTTTCCACTGAATTATTTTCAGGCAAAATGCTTGTCTGTTCTAGGTAATGCTCAGCCATCATAAGATCACCTTTGCTGATCCATTTTGAGCGGCATGTCCTTGTTTTGCTGAGCAATCAGGCAAATCTAAACTAGGTGGATTTATCGAAGCGGACGATGTAAGTTTCTGCTGTCCAGACTTTACTTCAAACAAACCACCTGTGGTTGCAAACACCCCCGAACCATTGAGCTTTAATTCAGTGCCATCACTGATCAATTTAATTTCTTTTGGACTAATGATATAAATCGTATCTTCTGTCGAAATGATTTGAATGCCTTTACGTGCGATTAGATCTGCTGCATCACCTTGTGCCTGAATCTCAATTTTACCTTTTCCTGCAAATAGCCTTGCACCTTCCTGTGCTGCAAACAGACTGATTTTAGCACTTGCATGTGCAATCAAAGATTTCTGCGTACTGAGATTCATGCTTTCGCCTGCTTGCTGGCTGATTTGCCCATCTGCTGAAAGATGAACGTCGCTATTGGTCAACATAGCTATAGAATTCGGTGAAGTTAACATCATCACTGCGGATTTAAATGCATCTGCCTTTTTCGGATCTTGTTCAGTCAAAGTTTCGATAAAACCTTTGATATTTTCTAAAACCTCTAAAGGATCAGTTTGTTGATGCTTGGCAACTTCACTTAGTGCTTTTGTGTTGTTGAGACTCGATTCAAGTTGTGACTGCGTTTCAGAGACATCAAGATGATTGCCTGATGCTGAATCCTGAGCATAAGTACTCAGCAATAAACCTTGCCCTGCACGTACCGCACCCCATTGATCCGTTCTTAGCTCAAAGCCTTCTCCTCGACCTTCGCTGCTATCTGTCTCTTTTGGATGACTGAGGTTGCCAAGATTGAGTTGAGTTGCGCCATGACTGCTGTGTAACTGACTGCTGATCTGATTGGTGGTATCATCAAATCTCAGTTGGTTATAGCCACTAACCTGATATTCCTTACTTTTAATCCCTGCCAACTTCTTGGTATCGGGTAACTTGCCTTTGTCATCAAACTTGGTTGGATAACGGTATCCTTCATGAATACGTCCCACCACAAAAGGTCTGTCAATATCCCCCGCAAAGAAGTCAACTATGACCAACTCTCCAATACGCGGTAAGAAGCGTGCTCCATAGCCCTCGCCTGCCCAAGGAGTGAGTACATCGACCCAAGCTGAGTCGGTATCATTGTCGTTCGCGCCTGCGCCACCATCGTGACTGTGGTCTTCATTGCGAGTAAATAAAAATCGAACTTTGATACGTCCCCATTCATCGACATGAATTTCTTCTCCACTTGGACCAACCACTCTCGCTCGCATTGGATGGGCTGCGGGTCTTTGAGTTAAGGGATTATATTCAGGAACAACTGTAATATTACGTCGTTGTAGAATGAGCTGATTGGCTTGGCGTTCTTCGCTATTGTTTGTGGTGATATTGCTGATTTGCCAATGGCTTTGTTTTAACAAAGTGTCGACTTGATTGCTCAGATCTTTGGGTAAATTATTTTGGTGATAAAAGGTTTTGGAGATGATCAGAAATTGCCGATCGGCAGAATCTTTTTGATCGATTTGAGGATGCCCTTTTAGCTCAAAGTGATAACCCACCTGCGCATCTCGTACCGTTGAAGTTGCGATAAATTGTTTGGCTTGGGCATCGTAGTAATTGCTGAGGTTTTGGTTAAAACGTTCAACCTGACTGTTGCCCGATGGCGTTACACCATCTTCTCCATTTAAGTCTTGAGTCCATGCAGGGCTAAAGTGCCATACTTGTTCTAAGCCTAGACTGGCGTTATCGTACTGGTCACTGTGCTGATATTTGCTTTGTACATTGCCCGCACCTTCTTCGGTTTCAAGAATATCGGCTTGCCAACGGTGGATATGCACAGACGTCGGTTGAAGGGAGCGTTGTCCTGTAAAATTGATAATCGAATCGCTAGTCTCTATAGATGAACTTCGATGAAAGCGGATCGTGCGTCGTTCTAAACTTTCGTATTGAGTATTGTCATCAATCAATCGAAGCTTTTGAGGCTGGATGGGTTCATTAAAATGAGACACTTTAAGCTGTGCTTCATCAATTAAACTGGTCACGCCTTCCGATGCTAGAAGCCTTTGAATAAGATCTATATCTCGTTCATTATTCTGCATAATGAAGGGTCGAATATCGTAATCTTTAGTTAGACCGCTTTTATCCAAAGTCAAACTTGAAGCAAACAGTGGAGATCTTTCTCGCCATTCATTAAATATAACTTCGACTACCTGTAAAGCAGACATATTCATAAATACGCGCGAGTTTCTACGCTGTTTCCATAGTGCGGTTGGATCTTCAACCGTGAGGCGATAAATCGTCAAAGCACCATCAGAGGCACCCACCTCAGCTTTGGTGACAATTCCTGAAATACGATTGAGTTCGGAGCGATCATTGACCACATCAATGGCTACACGACAGCCAATAAAGCGTTTTAATGCAATATCGTTCAGCGTAGATAGACAAATCAGTTGTAAGTTCATCCCATCATTGATGGCATGTATCCCATCAACGCGTTGTAAAAATACTAGTTGATTAAGTTCAGTATTTGAAAAAGACGCATGGATAGCACGTTTTTGAGCAGTAAGACCTAATTTTTCCAAAGCAAAATAAATATTATTAAACATGATTAATTGTATAGTTGTTCTAAATTAAACACATTCTACAAAAAAGATCATATTTTGTCCATGTTTAATTTTATCTACATAATTCATTATGTTTCATTTCCTTTCAATAGTTTTCTCCGATACATTACCGCCCCCATAGTTAAATTAAATTTTTCGCATAATTCTTTTATAGAAAGTGTATTTAATTCCTGTTTAGGCGTTCTTACCCAATTTAGAAGAGGAACTCGTTTTTTTTCACCTAATAATTCTTTTAAATAAGAACAAGCAGTTAAAATTTCTTGGTCAGTTTTATTGAGTCCTATCGCAATCTCTTTGATTGAATACTGTATACTCATATTTTTTTGAAGACCCAATGCACATCTAAATCTAGTGATTATTTTAATTAGCAATCCGAGTAATTTCATTGATTTAGCCAAATCATATTTCTTTAAAAACTCAGCCAAACCATCGGTCAAAATGAAAATATATTGACTCTTTGCAATTCGCTCATACATCGAACCTTTGTAGATCATAATCCCAGCTTGTGTATTTCGCTCTTCATACACATCCCACTCTTCACCTTACCAATCTTTAATTGTCTTTATTGGATAAATTTTATATCTTTGAACCATAAGCATAAACATTTTTTATCAAATTCTTCTTAATACTCAAAGAGCTTTATTTAATTTCAATCACAAATAAAAATTATATTTATTAAACTAATTTAAATAAAATATTTCCAAAGCTGTAATTGCTCAATAACAAGTCGTTCAAAGCTAAAGATACAAATCGTGAATAAATCTACTGATATAGTGAGATTGACAGGTATAAATTGGACACTTACCATCATGACCAATCTTAGATCAGCAGTATTGGTTTTGTTTTGAATCTTCAGTATCAATTAAAAATAATTTCTATCATTTGTGTGACACTTGCAATTACGGCGTGTTCGTCTTTAGGCGGTGGTTCTGTGCAAAAGCGTGCAGCTAAACTTTCTACAGGTATACAAAAGGCTTATTCAGTTTCTCCTGATATTGCAAATCGAGTCTCACCTTTTATTGTACAAAGTGCAGATCTATATGATGTTGATCCTTTACTGATTGCAGCTACAATTCGCCAAGAATCCAGTTATCGTAGCTATGTGACTTCACCTTCTGGAGCGGTTGGCTTAACTCAGGTCATGCCACGTTATTGGCAACAAGCTTGCCCGGGCGATCTATTTGATGAATATACCAATGTACGCTGCGGAACCATGATCTTAGCGAAATATAACCAATCTGCAGGAAGTTGGAAAAAAGCTTTAGGTTATTACAATGTGGGTCCTACAAATTATGAATCAAATCGTAAAATGAAACGCCAAGGTAAGAGATATGCCAAACAAGTGAAACAGCACGAAAAACAGTTAAAATCTTCGTTATAAAATTTAGCACTAAAATCTAATATCAATCCCCAGAATAAAGTTAAAATTAATTCAACTTAACTTTGCAAACAAAGCACTGCTTTGTTTGCAGCGCAAGATTTGGCAATATCTCTAAAAAGTTGAGCATCGCCTACATCTAAATATCAAAAAACCCTCTCTGAATTATGTATGAGAGGGTTTGTTTTTTGTCGACTTCACCATTAAGTGTATTGTCGATCAGATACAGTTACTGGCTATTGGCGTTTAATCCGCTGAAATATCTTCAAACAATACTGAAGATAAATAGCGTTCACCAGCATCCGGTAATATTACGACAATGGTTTTTCCTGCATTTTCAGGACGAGCTGCCAATTGTGCCGCTGCTACTAATGCTGCACCACTTGAAATCCCCACAAAAATACCTTCCAGAGTTGCACTTTTGCGTGCAAAATCAATAGCAACTTGGTTTTCAATCGCAATCACTTCATCGACCAAATCTAAGTTTAAATTCTTAGGAATAAAGTTTGCACCAATCCCCTGAATCTTATGTGGACCAGGTGTTAGCGTTTCGCCACGCTTGGTTTGACCTATGATTGGAGAGTCTGCTGGCTCTACAGCAACTGAATGGATCGCCTGTTTTTTAACATTTTCAAAATAACTAGAGATCCCCGAAATTGTTCCCCCAGTGCCCACACCAGCCACAAGAATATCAACTTTACCACCTGTTGCAGCCCAAATCTCTGGACCCGTTGTCGTCTCATGGATTTTTGGATTAGCTGGATTTTCAAATTGTTGCGGTAAGTAATATTTTTCAGGTTGCTCTGTGGCTAAACGTACAGCTTCTTCTACCGCACCTTTCATCCCTTTTGCTGGTTCAGTTAAGATTAAGTTTGCACCTAAAGCTTTTAATACTTTACGACGTTCAAGGCTCATACTGGCAGGCATTGTCAAAGTAATTTCATAACCTTTTGCTGCTGCTACAAATGCCAATGCAATTCCTGTATTACCACTTGTTGGCTCAACAATATGCATCCCCTGCTTTAAAAGCCCTTTGGCTTCTGCGTCAGCAATAAGTGCTGCACCAATACGGTCTTTCACTGAAAACGCAGGATTACGGCTTTCTGTTTTTGCTAATACAGTCGCACCACCCGTAATCAAACGGTTGATACGAATCAGTGGTGTATTACCAATCGATTCAGCATTATTGGCATATACAGCAATACCTAAATTTTCTGTGCTTGGGAAATTTGGATCTGTAGACATGGTCTTTCCTTGAATTTAAAAATTAATTTATATCAATCTATCATAATGCTTTTTTATGTAGCTTTGACATTCAGTAACTGAATTTAATTATAGCAACAATAAAATAGTTTATTCATATAAATCATAAGTTTAGTTTTTACGCAATGTATTTGACTGAATTGTCAGCAAATCAAAGTATATATTTGTATATTATTTCAAGCATAATAACCCCATAACTCATCTGAAGAGAAGATTATGGCAAGCAGTGCTTATCAAAAATTTTACCGTCAATTTACAAAAAAAATCTTAGATAAAATTGTCAGCCCACAAGTTTTGGGTGATACACAAACACTTGAAAATACAATTAACGATCCAAATACACCTCATTTTCCAATTTGCTATGTTATCCAAGACGACTCTACATCCAATAAAGTCTTGATCGATAATGAAACTGAAAAGAGAAAACTCAGCCCAGCTTTTGCACCACTTCAGCTCTCATCTGACTACCAAGAAGATGATTCATTTATTACTTTAGAGCCAACAAAAAGTAATGCTTCAGCTTATTACCCAGATAAAATCATTCGTCTGGTTGAATTTTTGTTGAAGCATCCAGAACAAGATGTATTGCTGATCCCGACCACAATTTTATGGGGACGTGCGCCTGAAAATGAAGACAGTTGGTATAAGGCATTGATGGCAGATGCTTGGGCAAAACCGACAGGTATCAAACAAGCACTCAATATCACGTTGTATGGGCGTGAAAATTATATCGAGTTCCATCAAGCGATTTCTCTACGTCAATTGATCAATTCAGCAATCGAGCTTACACCGAATTTCTCACCTGCTCACTATGTGGTTACCGAGCTGAATAAACAATTTAATGGTTATAAAGAAGCCATTCTTGGTCCTGATATTTCAGATCGTCGCAATGTCATCAATAAATTGATGACCACTGAAGCCATAAAAGAAGCTATTTTAAATGAAAGTATTCACAAGAAAATCAGCATCAATGAAGCTGAAAACTTAGCACACAAATATTTAGATGAAATCGTTTCTGATTTTTCCTACTCAACCTTACGCTTTGCTGAGATTGCATTAACCAAGCTTTGGACGCAATTGTATGATGGAATCGAAGTACATAACTTTGATACGGTGCGCGAACTTGCCAAAGATTATGAGATTGTCTACACCCCTTGTCATCGTAGCCATATCGACTACTTGCTGCTGTCCTATGTGATTTATAACCGTGGATTGATGGTTCCGCATATTGCGGCAGGTATTAATCTAAATATGCCTATCGTTGGACAGTTAATGCGTGGCGCAGGTGCGTACTTTATTCGCCGTAGCTTCAATGGAAATGCGTTATATACCGCTGTTTTTAAAGAATATATCTACAGTATGTTAAATCGCAATACACCGATGGAATACTTTATAGAAGGTGGACGCTCACGAACTGGATTATTATTGCCGCCTAAAAAAGGGATGTTGGCAATGACGATTCAAAGTTATCTACGTGGAAACAGTAAACCAATTGCCTTTATTCCTACATATTTTGGTTATGAAAAGCTGATTGAAGGAAGTTCATACATCAAAGAATTGGGCGGTCAAAAGAAACAAGCTGAATCTTTATTTGGTTTATTAAAATCTATTCAAAAAATCGAAAAAGTATTTGGTGTGGTACATGTCAATCTAGGTGAGCCTGTTTTTCTTGAAGATATTTTGCAAAAGAATCAAGCACCGCAACATGTCGGATTGCATGATGAAATTCCTGACAGTGTCAAAGCCACAGTGAATGATGTTGCAATCGATATTTTGGAAAATATCAACAAAGCGGTTGTGATCAATCCAATCAGTTTGATTTCTTTGGTGTTGTTAAACGCACCAACGCATAGTTTGGCTGAACGAGAAGTTTTGGTTCGTTTAGAACAATTCCGCAATTTATTGAAACATCATCGCTATGATGATCGTATGCAAATCACTGAACTCTCCAACAAAGAAATCATTCAATATGCCATGAAACTCAAACAAGTTGAGTTGATTGAACATGACAATGAACGTTGGGTAAAAGTCAGTGATATACAAGTCGGCTTACTCAAATATTTTAGTAATAACATCCTACACACCTTTATTCTGCCTGCTTTAATCGCAAAAGTATTTAAACAGCACACTGAAGAACAGATGTTTAAAATTGAAAAATCTACCTTATGCTCACAAGTGATTGAACAATATCCCTTGATCCATAAAGCATTTTTCTTAAAATGGGACGAAACTGAAGTTGATACCCAGATTGAATATGTTCTGGAATATTTCAGTGCTGAAAAACTGATTGATATTGATGCAGATCAAATCATCAGCATTTCAAACGCAGATCCTAAAATTCGCCTACTTTCAGCCCTTGCACATTTATATGATGTCAATGTGGTGAAAGAGCCTGAAAAAGATTCAAAGGATAAATAACTGCATCGTAAATTTGAATAAATCTATACTGGGATTAAATCGAAACCAATCGTTTTGATAAAATACCCAGTATAGATATTAGAATTAGACACAGCGAAGATCACTAAAATTCGATGATAAAAGTTCTATCTGCCTATCGAATACTTTAACCCAATAAAACCATAGTAATTGAGCACTTGTGCAAAACTTTTTACTAAAGCAAAACCAGCCTGTTTGTACAAATCAATGATCTCGTCTGGACGAATTAATGCAAAATCTTGAGTGATACGATCAGCCATAATCTCTACTTGCTTTTCATGTAATCCTGAATCCAATGTCAAAGTTTTTAGACTGTCTAACTGTTGCTCATTTTCAAATTGAGTGAGCTCTACACTTAAACATAAGCCTGTATTGCTTAGGCTATTTGAAATATCTTTAAAAAAGTCTAATTTGCTTTCTACAGGCACAAAATGTGATACCAAAATCGCCAATGCGGCATCAAAGGTTGTGTCGATATTGTGCAATATAGAGGTATCACCAACGATACATTCAATTCTTGATGAAAGCCCTAAACCATCAATATGTTGTTTGGCTTTATCAATCATGTTGGGTGCAGGATCAATTGCTGTAAAATTCCATTGCGGAAATTGCTCTGCCAAGTACTGCAACTCATATCCTGTACCACATCCCACCACCAAAATATGGGCTTGTTGAGGCAAATAGGTTTTCAGTAAAGCATGAACTTGTAAGTGAATCAGTTCGTAACCAGGAATCAACTTGCGGATATGCTCATCATAACTTTCTACAACCACGGGATGATTAAAGTCCTTTGCCATGATTTACCCCTCTAAGTTTTAATTTTTAAGTAACTGATTGATAATTAATAGATCAGTAATTAAGACTCTGACACGATCGTATGTTTAACTTTAACGGCTTGCAGACAAAAATCAGCAATTTGTTTAACAAAATATTCTTTATAGGTTTTATCAAAGCGCTTGGTTTTCGCAATACTGAGCGGTTCGATCACCACAAATGTCATTGCACCTACAATACACAATGCGGTGGTATTTAAATCTTCAAAAATAAACTCACCTGAGTGTCTTCCCTCAGTTAAAATTTTAATAATACTTTCTTTAATCAACTGCTTACTCTGGAAACGTTCAAGCTCAAATTGTGGATCAACAGGTTCAAACAACAGAGAATAAGACAGTCGTGGGCTATTCATTGCACGTTTAACAAAAGTTGTGACTGCACGATGCAATTTTTCAACAGCCATTAATTCAGTATGAGCAATATCATTCAGAATATTCACTTCGATATGAATAGCGGCATTTAAAACTTCAATCAACACTTGATTTTTATTTTCAAAATAGCGGTAAACTAAGCCACTTGAAACACCAGCACGATCTGCAATTGCTTGAATTTGCGCATCTTTAAATCCCCCTTGTGCCACCAGTTCACGAGCTGACAATAAAATCATCTCTCGATTCTGCTGCATTTTTTCTTCCATGACAGAGGATCTTTTATAATTCATAGTAATATGCAAATCCTATTCAGGCTTAAATCGTTCAAGCTAAATATTAATAAATTTTAAATCAATATGCTATCAATCTCTGCAATTTCATACTGATATATAAACTTCACCAATGTATTTTCATGATCTGTTAAGTGTTGATTTTAGCCAAATACAACCAGATGCACAGCCAGCATTAAACTTTGATTAAGCACAAAATGCCATATCAAACTGTTTATCTTAGATACAGAACAATCTCACTTTGTCCGTTAATCCCCCCTTTATTTGGTCACTCATCCCCTTTTTTCACATGATCAAAAATGCTTCACTCACCTTATAAAGTGCTTAGGGTCTGTGGACAATTCGTCTATGTTTGCGACTAGGTGTGTTTTTTAGGCGATTCTAGGCACGAAATACGAAATTTAGTCATTCTAAATGATGAGAAACACTGTTTCGCAAGGGAACGACGAAGCGACACAAAACACGCTAGTCCCCGCTACGCCTTGCGCTGCAAACAAAGCAGTGCTTTGTTCTTGCTCAGGGTTGTGGTTAAAATTATCTCAGGCTGCGTTATGAAATTTAATAATAGTCTCGCTATTCTCTTCATTTCATGCCTTGCCTGCTCAATTTTAACCCACAACGCAAGCCATTTATGAAATGTCCACAGCCCCTAAATAAAACCAGTGAAACTAATTACTTAAGATAGTTTAATGGTTGCTATTTTATTTGACTTTTATGACCGCAATAACAAAAAAATTCAAGGAACGAACAGCATGAAAACACAGCCCCTCCTTCTCAGTATACTTACTCTATTTTCAACAGCTTATGCTCAGGCGGCTGCCATGGATCAATCAGGACAATCAATACTGGCATTTCTTGAAGACAAAAACTATTTTGAAGCCAGCATTTCCGCTGTTGATCCAGATGTTTCTGGTAAAGTTCGCAATCGTCCAGATTTGGTCAATGCAGGTAGCAATGATCTAAGTACTGGCAATATGGCGCGCTCATTCCAATACTATAATGCAACATTGAAACTTCAAATTGCGCCAAAAGTTTCTTTTGGTGTGATTTACGATCAACCGTATGGTGCAGATATTGAATATCCTTTACGTACGAATAATACTTTCTCGGATAATGAAATTACCATGAAAGGTACTTCTGCCGATGTAGATACACAAAATATTACGATGCTATTCGGTTTTCAGCCGAATACACATTTTAATTTGTATGGCGGTGGCGTTTATCAAACTGTAAAAGGATCAGTATCTTTACGTGGCAATTCGATGAGTGTGTTTAATGGCTACGATGCAAAATTCAAACAAGACAGTGCTGTAGGTTGGATGGCAGGTGCAGCTTTTCAAATACCCGAAATTGCCTTAAAAGCCGCAGTAACCTACCGTTCTAAAATCAAACATAAAATTGATGCGCAAGAAACGATTTTTGGTGAAGCATTGGCTTTTACTGGGGATCAACCAACTGAAATCAATACACCTCAATCCGTCAATGTTGACTTACAAACTGGTGTTTATAAAGACACAATTGCGTATTTAAATGCGCGTTGGGTAAATTGGAAAGATTTTAAAATTCGCCCTACCCAATTCGGTGCCTTAACCGAACTCGCAACGGCTGAACTGAGCCAAGGATTGTATTCAGGAGGATTCAATCTCGATGATTATCAAAAAGACCAATACAATTTAACACTTGGTCTGGGACATCAGTTTACTGAAAAATGGGCAGCTTCAGCGGATGTGTCATGGGACTCTGGTACAGGTAATCCTGCTTCAGTATTAAATCCAACCAAAGGTGGGTGGGGATTGGGGATTGGTGTTCAATATAATCCAACTGCTGATTACTTTATTGCTGGTGGGGTTAAATATCAATGGATTGGCGATGCAACAGCACAGGATGGAACATATTATATTCCTGTTCCAGGTGCTTCTGAAATCGCACAACAAGGTGACTATCGAAACAATAATGCCATTGGCTATGGTTTAAAAATCGGCTATCGGTTCTAAAAACAACGATTTGGATAAATTTATTTTTTAGCGTAGACTTCATTCTGGCGTATATATTTGAAGAATGAAGTCTTTTTTATTCAAAGAATTCATTTCATCGTCATTTATAAATGCTAAAAACTTTAACGATCAATATGAATAAAAATCAATTTTCAATTTAAGGGTAATAATATGAAATTATTGAATTTAACAGCAATGATTGCTTTAACTACAGCATTAACAGCATGTGGTGGCTTGCCAAAGGAATGCGAAGAATCTTGGAAACATATGGAAGATTTAGCAAAACAAAGTGGTATTCCTGAAGATTCGCTGAAAGAACAGAAAAAGGCATTTGAAGAAGAAATCAAAAAAATGCCAAAAGAAGATGCGATCAAAGCATGTAAAGCACAATCATCAATTTTTGGGATGGTTAAATAATTTAATCAACAACAATATATGGATGTGTCTTTACCTACATCCATATATTCTTCTGCTATTTTTTAATCCAAAATTAATGACACTGCTCAGCTTCTGTATAAACAAACATAGGACCTAAGTCATATATTTGATCATTCCTTTTTGCTTGTGGAATGTATGCACTTGAAATGCTTCCATCTAAATATAAAGCTTGATCAGTCTTGAGCTGTGTTTTAAAAATATCAGCGAACTCATAAAAATTAATTTTGCCACGACTAATCACAAAATAGAGCTGATTATTTTTAATTCCAACCCCATTCCTAATTTTCAACGAGTCTGAGTCTTTTACAAAGATTGGATTAATTTGTCCATTGATGACCAGCATCGGACCAGATTGTGTCGCAAAGCGTGCTTTAAACTTAGACTTTTGATACTGGGTTGTGGTTTGAATGACAGCTCGATGATCATTCCATGCCACCACACCATTGGGTTGCATAAAGAAGTTACCAAATTTATTCTTTTGTTGATTTAATTCGACCTGTTGTTTGTTTTGCTCAATATACAGCCCAACAGGTGTAAAATTGGCATGATACATCCCTGCATTCATGGCAAAACTGATATTACATTGCTTCAGGTTCTTTTGTAACGCAGCGAATTTCTTATAGGGTCGAGCCTGTGGATCTTTGAGGAATAACTGTAGCTTACTCAGATCATCAATTCGAACCACATCTGCTATCACTTTCTGATCTTTACTGATTTTAGTATAAGTCGTCTCAGCATGTAGCTGAAATGGAAAAGTACTCAATCCTATACTGGTCAAAAAGGTATAGATCCAATATCTCAAACGCATAAACTTTAATTCCAAATCATCTTTTCAATTTTTTAATTCATAATGTATGCTATTTTGCATTTTAAATGTAATTTTTTACTTAATTAGCACTTTAAGGGCTATTAAATTCATTACGCATCGCTATAATCATTCTATCCTTTCAATTAAATACATGTGTACAATTTATTTGAACTGAGTGAAATATGCAGACAAAACAAATAATCAAATATCCGATTGGAGCACATTTAATCGTCAAACATTTTGGCTATAGCCATCATGGTATTTATGCAGGACGAGGTCGTG
Organism: Acinetobacter bereziniae LMG 1003 = CIP 70.12; assembly: GCF_000368925.1. Taxonomy (GTDB): domain Bacteria; phylum Pseudomonadota; class Gammaproteobacteria; order Pseudomonadales; family Moraxellaceae; genus Acinetobacter; species Acinetobacter bereziniae. The sequence continues at coordinate 184,353 of NZ_KB849756.1, forward strand.
TGATTCATTATTCTGGTTTTGCACATTTCTTTAAAAAACGTCCTATAGAAATGACCTCTCTCGAAAAATTCTCGCATGGTAAAACCATTCACATACGTCTTTATGAGCAACCCAAGTTTTCGGGTCGCCATGTCGTACGCCGTATGCGCTCACGTATGCATGAAAACAGCTATCATTTAATTATCAATAATTGTGAACATCTTTGTAGTTGGGCAATCACAGGGGTAGAAAGTAGTCCACAAGTGGTTAAAATGATGAATCGTTTAACCACAATTGGTTATATTAGTTCAATCATGACCTATATGAATGGATTATTCTTAACCGTGGCAACCACATGCTTTGCATTGGTGTTATATATAAAACTGAAACTCAGGGCTCAATCAAAACTTAAACTTCCTGCCTACCTTTCGTTGAAAGACCAACACACCAAAAAGTAAAAGTTTTAGGCTTTATTCATTTATATAATGAGCAATCTATAGCACCCAATTCGAGTAAAAACTGAGTGCCAAATCATGAGATATGATGTTCTCGTTTTTTAAAAAGGTGGAAATTTATCTTCGACCAAATTCAGCACCAAGCCATGTTCCAAATATGCTTTTAGACCATCCAATACCGTCGTAAATCCACCAGTCGCATCGATAATAAATTTAATCAATTCAGAACCCTGCAATGGGATATCATAATTACGAATCGTGACATAAGTTTGCTCAACACTGACCGCTTCAAAAATAAAATCTACAGACGTTTTAGGATCTTCGCCCCATGCAATTTGAATCAATTTATTTTCAAGAATATTAAAAACCATGACCTTCGATTTTACTTGATATTTATCCCAACTCCACTGCACAATTTTTCCTTCTTTTAGTGGTCCAGTGGAACTGCTAAACCAAAACTTAGTGGTTATAGCTGGGTCTATAAAAGCATTAAAAACCTCAGCTACAGGTTTACGAATTAACATTTGTGTTTCAATGGTTGGATTCATTCTTATGGCTCTATTTAATTTATAGGAATAACAATTGGATCAATAGGATGATACTGATAACACAACTACGTATGAATCAGTATCAGGTTTTTGTTAATCAATTTAAAAGTTTAGTTTTGAATGAATGAAGATTCTACTAAAGCTTGATAGCGTTCTGAGAATTGACCATTCCAATACGGATAATATGGATATGGTGGATATACTGCACTGATTTGATTTAAACGCTGTAACTGTGTTTCTGTCAATATGACATCTTTTGCAATGAGATTATCTTGTAGCTGTTGCTGGTTACGAGCACCAATCAATACTGTAGAAACTGTAGGGCGCGTAAGCAACCACTTTAATGCAATTTGTGCAACTGAATAACCTGTACTCAACGATAACTCTTTTAGAATATCAATAACATCATAGAGATATTGATCATTTACTGGTGGTGCAAACTGCGCTGTTGCATGTAAACGACTTTGAGTTGGGATGGGATGCTCTCGATCAAACTTTCCTGTCAAACGTCCCCACCCCAAAGGACTCCAAACCACAGCACCAATGTGCTGATCATGATTTAAAGGCATCAACTCCCATTCATAGTCTCGCCCAATCAGCGAATAATAGACTTGATGAGCCACCATTTTTTCATAACCATAACGATCTGCAATTGATTGTGCCTTCATTAATTGCCAACCTGAAAAATTTGAAGCACCGATATAACGTACTTTTCCACTTCGCACTAACGCATCTAAGCTTTTCATGAGTTGTTCTAGGCAAGTGAAACTATCAAACTGATGTAACTGTAATACATCAATATAATCGGTATTTAAACGCTTTAGTGATTGCTCAACGGCACGTATTAAATAATCACGGCTAAAACCGACTTGATTCACTTGGGGATCTTTACGAATCCCCACTTTGGTTGAAATGATTACATCTTGTCGATACGGTGCTAATGCAATTCCTAGCATTTTCTCTGACTCACCTTCTGAATAGGCATCAGCGCTATCAAAAAAATTAATCCCTGCGTCTATACAAGATGCAACCATTTGATTGGCTTCAATTTGTTCGGTCTGTCCCCATGCAGAAAATAAAGGTCCTTTTCCACCAAAAGTTCCCGCACCAAAACCAAGCTCGGATACTTTTAATCCCGAACTTCCTAGAAGATTATATTTCATGACCATTCACCTTGTTTCAATAATCGATATTGCAAAAATAGCAATTTCAATTTATTTAAAAAATCTGGATAATCAAAAAATACTTTTTCGATTTTATGGAAAATGAATACAGAAGATTTTCAATTCTTTCTTCGTGTTGCTGAACTTGGCTCGATCAGCCAAGCAGCAAAGCATGCCAATATCGCTGTTTCAGTGGCAAGTCAGCGCATTCAACGATTAGAACATCACTTATCGCTTAGGCTATTTTATCGCACTACCCGTAAATTGCGTTTGACTGAAGAAGCTAAGACGTTGATTGCACATGGGCAACCGCTACTAGAAAGTTTTCAGATATTGACTGAAAATCTTAAACATCGCGATCAACAGCTTGTTGGAAATATTAATCTCACAGCGCCTGCGAGTTTCGGTGTACAAATACTGGTTAAAGTGATTGCTGAATTTTTAAAGCAACATCCAGCATTGTCGATAAACTTAGATCTTAATGATCAGAACGTAGATTTGATTGCTCAAGGAATGGATATTGCAATTCGGATTGGAAAACTTCAAGATTCATCGTTAATTGCTAAACCGTTATGTATCAATCAGCGCTTACTCTGCGCCTCTCCAGAATACCTTGAGCAGTACGGCACACCTCAGCATATTGAAGATTTAGCGCGACATCGCTGTATCATTCAACGCCATCAAAAAGGCATCACTGATACATGGAACTTTATTGATCCTTTAAAAAGAGATAAATTATTAAATATTCATGTCAAAGGACACTTTATTACCAACGCTGGTGAAGGTGTGCGTCAAGCCGCATTGGCAGGTCTAGGCATTTCAAATCACTCTTTTTGGCATGTTCACGATGATTTAATGACTGAGAGATTAATCCATGTTCTTCCTGAATTTACGGTGGAACCTACCTCGATTTATGCTGTAGTCCCTGATCGAAAACTCATGCCAAACAAAGTCAAAGTTTTAATTGAATATCTGCAAGAGTATTTTAAAAACTTTAATAAATAATTGATTTAAATATTTAAAATTTAACTTATACCAAAGGTCAAAAATAATTTTAATTCATCAATATCATTATTGAAATTTTTATTGTTAAGGTATTTTCACAGCCTCATATTTTGAGAAATGCTATGATCTATTTACGGTCGCGTTGTCAATATTTAAGTTGATTACCTTTACGGAGCTTCACTGATCATACTGCAACAAAGAATGGGCTTATTCCAAATGACAAATATAATCGACTACTTCTGTGGATTGCATACTAAAACGGCTATTTGCAGGAACTGTAAAAAATTCACCTGGATGATACACCTCAGTTTCTTCACTCTGCTCTCTTTTTACAAAACATTTTCCAGAAATAATTTCGATTTTTTCGCAGACATGTGTTTCAAAAGTTAAAGGTTTGTCTGTGGGCAAAATCACCCCTAATGTTTTTTTTGAACCATCTTGGCATTCAATTACATAGCTAATCGAACGTCCTTTATAATGGATATTGGGTTTAATACGCACCGTAACTGCATCAAATTGAGAAGACATTGGCTGACCCTGATTATTATTTGTACGTTTAATATATCGCTTTTATATCCCTCAGCTCAATCAATTTTATTGAACATAAAAAAACCTAGCCGAAGCTAGGTTTTAAATCGAGAATGATTGAATGCTCAACGCAATCATTATTTACCCGGCTTAAAGCTGTCTTTCAAATCCAGAATACGGTTAAACACAGGTTTTTCAGCTGCATGGTCATATTGATCTGCAACAAAATAACCTTCTCGTTCAAATTGGAAACGATCTTCTGGTTTTGCTTGAGCCAAAGCAGGTTCAACCACTGCTTGTACGATTTTTAAAGATTCAGGATTTAAAAACTTCAAGAAATCATCATCAGCATCAGGCGCAGCTTCTGTAAATAAACGATCATAAATACGCACTTCGGCAGGTATCCCTTGAGTTGCAGAGACCCAATGAATAACGCCTTTTACTTTACGACCTTCTGGATTTTTACCTAAAGTTTCAGGGTCAATTGAACATTTCAGCTCAACAACTTCACCATTTTCATCTTTAATCACTTCGTCACATTTGATCACATAGGCATGACGTAAACGAACTTCACCATCTGGAACCAAACGTTTAAAGCCTTTTGGTGGCACTTCTTCAAAATCTTTACGATCAATATAGATTTCTGTGCTTAAAGGAATAATGCGATCACCCATATCAACATTTGGATGGCGTGCATGATTGAGTTCCATATCCGCAGGTAAATTGGTTAATGTCACTTTCAAAGGATTTAATACAGCCATACCACGCGCTGCTGTATTTTCAATCGACTGACGAATACAGAACTCCAGCATTGCCACATCAACAATACCATCCGTTTTAGACACACCAACACGCTTACAGAAATCACGTAAACCTTCAGGAGTAAATCCACGACGACGCATGCCCACAACAGTTGGCATACGTGGGTCATTCCAACCATTAACATAATTGCCTTCAACCAACTTACGTAATTTGCGCTTAGACGTAATGGTGTAATCTACGTTTAAACGGCTAGACTCATACTGACGTGGCACAGCTTTAGAATGAACTTTTTCAACAATCCAATCGTAGAATGGACGGTGATCTTGGAACTCCAATGTACATAAAGAGTGTGTAATGCCTTCTATCGCGTCTGACAATGGATGCGCATAGTCATACATTGGGTACATTTTCCATTTATCACCTGTTTGATGATGTTCTGAATGAAGTACACGATATAAAATTGGATCACGCATATGCACATTTGGAGATGTCATATCAATCTTGGCACGCAATACTGCTTCGCCTTCAGCAAATTCACCATTATTCATTTTTTCAAAACGAACAAGATTCTCTTCAACAGAAGTATCACGATAAGGTGAGTTTTTACCTGGCTCTACGAAATTACCACGATTAATTCTAATTTCTTCAGGGCTTTGCAAATCTACATAAGCATCACCTTGTTTGATTAACTGGATTGCCCAAGCATGCAATTGGTCAAAATAGCTTGATGCATATCGTGGTTCACCATTCCATTCAAAGCCCAACCACTTTACATCGTTGGCAATTCCGTCGACATATTCTTGTTCTTCAGCATCTGGATTAGTGTCATCAAAACGTAAGTTACATAAACCTTCATATTCTTCGGCAATACCGAAATTCAAGCAAATCGCTTTAACATGACCGATATGCAAATAACCATTTGGCTCAGGTGGAAAACGAGTCACGACTTGTTGTGTACGACCTGTTGATAGATCATCAGTAATCACTTGACGTACGAAATCTAAGCCCGGTTGTTGTTCTTGCTGCGCATTATCGACAGGGCTGGCATTATTTGTCGGGCTTTTCGGCAGTTCTGAAACAACATCATTTGGCTTCATAGTTGATAAATCACTTCTAAAAGTTAAAATTGAATATAGAAAATGCGATTTTATCCTTTTTAACAAAAGAATTTCACATTTTTACTTGCTATGTAGTTTACAGTTTGCTTATGCTTCTCTCAACCAAAAACCCATGACATTTTTCGTCATGATTAGGAGATTATAGAATGAGTTTTCCTCAAGTCGAATTAAACACCAACAAAGGACGTATTGTTCTTGAACTTAACTCTGAAAAAGCACCAAAAACTGTTGCTAACTTTTTAGAATATGTTCGTGATGGTTTTTATGATGGCGTAATCTTCCATCGTGTTATTGACGGTTTTATGATCCAAGGCGGTGGCATGGATGAAAACTTCAAAGAAAAAACAACGCGTGATTCAATTGAAAATGAAGCTGACAACGGTTTGAGCAATGACGAAGGTACGATTGCGATGGCACGTACACAAGCACCTCACTCTGCTTCTGCACAATTCTTTATCAACGTAAAAAATAACTCTTTCCTTAACCATACAGGTAAAACTGCACAAGGTTGGGGTTATGCCGTATTTGGTAAAGTGACTGAAGGTATGGATGTTGTTGAAGCAATTAAAGGTGTTCGTACTGGCAACCGTGGTTACCACGCTGACGTTCCGCTTGAAAATGTGGTTATCGAATCTGCAAAAATCATTGCTGAATAATAAATAAATCCTAGGCTTTGTTCTTTGATTAAAGAACAACAATGCAGCTTGTCCTGTCATAAGGTGCTGCTGAGTAGGATAATTTTATAGGAAAAAAAGTGACCTATCTGTTTATCGCTGATTTACATTTGTCACCAGAACACCCTCGACTGGTTCGAGGGTTTTTTGATTTATTGGATCAATATAAAACTCAAAATACTCAATTATTTATTCTGGGTGACTGGTTTAATGCTTGGATTGGAGACGATTATACTGCACCATGGCTAGATGAAGTTGTTCAACATTTACAACAATTTAACCAAGCAGGTAATCAAATTTACTTTCAAGTCGGCAATCGTGATTTTGCTTTAGGGCAAGCATTTCTTGATCAATTCAATGGCAAACTGCTGCCTGATATTTACATACTGACAATCGCGCAAACACATTTTCGTTTAGAACATGGCGATGCCTTATGTACTGATGATGTTGCTTATCAAAGATTTAAGAAAGTCATTCGTAATCCTCTTGTATTAAAAATCTTAAAAAGTACACCACTAAACTTTAGACAAAAACTTGCCAATGGTTTTCGTAAACGAAGTCGTGAATCTCAGCAAAATAAATCTTATGAAATTATGGATGTCAATTCAAAAGCTGTAGAACAGGCTTTAGAAAATACGGATATCTTGATTCATGGACATACCCATCGTCCTGCAATCCACGATGTAAAGAATAAACCTCGAATTGTTCTTGGCGATTGGCGTGAAAAGACCTCAGAAGCCATGATTTTAGAGGTAGATGAAACTGGAAAATGGCAATTTATAAAATGGCGAATCCGTTAAAATCTATATAACCTTGCATCTTATTTTTCAATAAAACACTTTATTTTTCAGTATTAATCATATTTTCGATAAAATTTTGAATATTTTTTAAATTTACCTTGTCAATCACAACTAAATTTTCTTCAAAAAAATAATTATATTCACTTAAATTATCTTTAATCGTTTGCTCTAGACGAACAGGATCATAAAAAGTAAAAAAATAACTTTTCCCTGAAATATCAATCATTAATAGTAACCAACCTTTCTTTTCATATTCCCATTCGTAATCATGAAAATCTTGCGGTAAATGAATATAATATGCCGTCATGTTTCCCTCTCCAGCTTTTAATTATTATCTTGTTATACAATCACTTTATAGCGATTTAATATTTATTTCAAACGAGCATTTCAAGCTTTTTATCTTTCCCTATTTTGCATATTTATGGCACAAAACTTTATAATTCATGACAATTCTATTTGTTATAAATTCACATCATAAGAATATAGTAAATTCGATTTTCAAATATTTCAAATCGCTCATAATTTTCATGTTTATTTACGATTTTAACATTCACTTTTAGGTGTTTTAGCATAGAATATATCGATAATTTACGATATATGAGATAATTTCATGGATCTATTGACGGTAGCAAAAACACGTTATACCACCAAGGCTTATGATGCGACAAAGAAAATTCCTCAAGAACAATTCGAGCGTTTAGTTGAAATCTTACGTTTAACACCTTCTTCAATTAATATTCAGCCATGGCATTTCTTTATTGCAGATCATGATGAGGCTAAACAACGCATTGCAAAAGCCCTTGTTGGTAAATATGCCTATAACGCACCCAAAGTATTAGATTCATCGCATACCATTTTATTTTGTACCAAAGCAGATATAAGCGAACAGCATCTGGCAGATTTGTTACAACAAGATGATCTTAGTGGGCGCTTTAAAGATGAAAAAGCCAAGCAAGGACAAAAAGAAAGCCGTTCAGGCTATGTTTCTTATTATCGAAATGAAAAAGGAGACATTCAGCGCTGGGCTGAAAATCAAACCTTTATTGCACTTGGGCAAATGCTTTTAGCCGCAGGGATTGAAGGCATAGATGCTACCCCGATTGGTGGTTTTGATGAAGCAATTTTAACTGAAGAATTGGGTTTAACTGAAAAGAATTTAATTCCTTCTGTCATTATGACACTCGGTTATCGCAGTGATGTCGATTTCAACGCTAAATTGCCCAAATCTCGTTTAGCTCAAAAAGATGTGATTACTCATCTTTAAAATAGAATACGTAGATTTGCAAAGAGCGACTTATATCCGCTCTTTGCAATTAAGCATATCAATGCTTTCTTTAGTTTTATAATGCTTATCTTTATAAAGGATGTGAGCTTGCAACTTCTTGACTGATCATTACAGCAGTTGCAGCAGATAATGTCCAACCCAAATGCCCATGCCCTGTATTATAGAATACGCGTTCACGTTTACCTCGTTTTACCACAGGCATCATATTTGGCATCATTGGACGTAACCCTGCCCAAGGCACGCAATGCTCTGTCGATATATCAAAATTTTTATTGACCCAATCTGTTAAAGGCTGAATACGATCAGAACGAATGTCACGGTTATAACCGTTGAATTCCGCAGTACCTGCAATACGTAGGCGATTCGCACCTAAACGAGACGTTACAATTTTTGCACTTTCATCGAGCAAACTGACCCAAGGTGCACCATTGATACTTTTTTCATCATTAAGCTGTACAGTGATTGAATAACCTTTTACAGGATAAACATTCACACGATCACCAAGTTGGTTGGCTAGTTGATAACTGCCGACTCCGCCACAAATCACAACTGCATCAGCACTCAATTGCTCAATAGCAACCGAATGACCTTCCATATTTTCAACGCTTGGGTGGTATTGAATATTAACGCCATTTGCTGTGTGCTCAACATTCACGACTTCCATGCCAAATAAATATTTTACCCCATATTTTTCAGTGGCTTTGGCGAGACCTGTCGTAAACTTATGAATATCACCTGTTGCATCACCTGGACAATAAAAACCACCGTAATATTCACCAGTTAAACTGGGTTCAATGGATTTAATTTCCTCATTGGTAACGGCATGACGCTCTAGACCACCTTTACATAACAATGCATTGACACTGGTTGCAACTTTATAATCATATTCAGAATGGTAGAAATGCAAAATTCCACGTTTTTCTAAATCAAAATCAATACCTTCTTGTTCAGCAATGCTAAACAATCTTTGACGTGCTAACAGCGCCATTCTAACCGTGTCTTGTGTATTAGTTTCATAATGTTTGATATTACCGAGGAATTCTACTAACCAAGCATATTTATGTAAGTCAAAAGAAGGATTGAGCAACAATGGTGCATCTTTTTTTGCCATCCATTTAATGCCCTTGAGTACCGTAGACTTTTGATTCCATACTTCTGCATTACACGCAGATAGTTGTCCACCATTGGCAAATGAGGTTTCCATAGCAGGAAATAAATGTTTATCAATAACAGTTACTTGATAACCTAATTGAGCAAGTTCGTAAGCTGAGGTTACACCTGTAATACCCGAACCAATTATGACCACATGACACATACACACACTCCTTTGAAATGTAATTCTTCTCATTACATTGTCAATGTATGCCCCATCTGTCATGTGTACCTGAGAGCTTCGATAAAAACCTAAACTATTTAGGTTTTACCTTCCCCTTCGGTGAGCCATTTCTTTTTTGTTTTCAATAGAATGACTTCTCTCCAGAGGTTTTACAATAATTACAGTCCTTTTGCCTGAGAGTTTCCGGGGTCGTTGCTCCTTCGGCGAGTCTACAAGAGACTTCTCTCCTGCAATCATCTTTCCTTTTATATAGCAATGTATATGCCATTTTGAATAAAATAGATACACTTTTGCGGTAATGAATCGTAAAAATTATTCTGCTTTACCAAACTCTGCTAAAAATTGCTGTTTATCCTCGTCCGTCAAGAATCTTAAAATATAAGCTTGAATACTGTTTTGTTCTAATTGTGCTGTTTGCTCAATTTTGGTTAATGCTACATCGAGTTCAGCCATATTTTCAGCGTATAAGTGCTCCAACCAAATAGCTTCATCAATATCTTGCTCAGTTAAAATCAACGCGACTCCACTTTCGGAAACCAATGCTTCACTGAGTTCTACACTCATATTGCATTGTGTATAATTCTCACCTGTCCAAGAATTGACCAACAATTGTATATGTGACGCATCTAGTTTTAATTCTACGTATAAATCAGTCGCAGAAAAATACATTATTCTTTCAAATTCTGACTCATAGGCATAAGCTGAAAAATTATCTAATAAATGTTGAATCTGACGATTCTGAGTATTCGCGATTACAGCTATACCATCTACAGCAAAACGTAAAACTTTTAACGCATTCATTTTCTACTCGATAATCTTGACTAGATTTGTTGATTAAATTTGTTGATTACATCTGATCTTATTCCACTTTACCCATTATCGGACTGTAAAGTCGATCAACTGTAGTCTGAAATTTAATCTTTAGATTGTATTTAACAGTTCATTTAACTTTTGGATATGTTCCATATCATCAGGGTGCTGTTGCAAATTACGTACACTATGATTTTGTTGATTACACACTCCAACCGCTTCATCTAGATAGAAATCATTTTGAATGATCAAGCCATTCACCACACAGCTGGCAATATATTCTTCATGATCTTGAAAAGATTTTATATTCGATAATCGCTTGGCAATCAGCTCTTTGACAACCTTTAACTGGTTCTGTTCAACAGCGAGCATCGGTAGCAACAATAAGAAATCTAAATCCGTCGATTGTAAGCGTTGAAACTCTTTCAAACTCAAAAACCATGCTTCAAAATGCCCACCAATATTGCCGATATACAGATCATTGAGAAAATAACGAATTTCCTCTGATGTAAATTGAATATCAACGTAGAGTTTAGAATGAATTGCTAAATGATAATGCCGCATTGCCCGATCAGTATGTTCAGGTAAAAAAGATCTGTACCATGTTTCAATCTCTTTGCTATAAAGGTCTAAGCCTGTCTTCTCCTCAATCGCTTCATCCAAATTTAATTCTTTTTCTTCATCAAAACCACGTAATAATGCAATAAACCAATGCCAAAAGTGTTGATTGCTGAATGTGATTTCGTGTTCCAAAATATGTTGACTCATTTGTTCTTTCTTAAATGTAATTAATTATTTACTGCATCATATCGAAACACGTTCAAATCATCGTATTCAATTTGTGGTGTTGTTCCTGAAATAATATCGGAGAGTAGTTTTGCTGAACCGCAAGACATGGTCCAACCCAATGTGCCATGTCCAGTATTGGTATATAGGTTTTGATACTTGGTTTTACCAACAATCGGCGTACCATCAGGCGTTGCAGGTCTTAAACCCGTCCAAAAATGTGCATCCGTAATATCACTGGCATTTGGAAATAATTGCTGGAGCACCATCAGCAAGGTATCTTCACGACTTGATTTTAAAGAGCGATCAAAACCATTAATTTCAGCCATTCCTCCAACTCGAATACGGTCATCAAAACGTGTTAAAGCAATTTTATAAGACTCATCTAAGATCGTGGAGATTAGAGATGGATCCGTAAATTTGAACAACTCCTATAAGTGATATTCTGCTCCTCAAATGATGTTATAAACATCAATATATGGAGTATTTTATGGCACGTAGACCAAGAAGAAATCATTCAAATGATTTTAAAGCTAAGGTAGCACTTGCTGCGATTAAAGCAGAAAAAACACTTGCTGAATTGAGTGCTGAGTTTGATGTTCATCAAAACCAAATTATTGACTGGAAAAATCAATTGATTTCAGCTTCCTCGCAAGCTTTCGATCAATCAAAAGCTCCAACAGAACCACCCATCGATCTAAAAAAACTACATGCAAAAATCGGTGAGCAGGCATTAGAAATTGATTTTTTAGAAGGTGTGTTGAAGAAACTGGGCCGCTTCAACCACAAAAGTTAATCGACGACTCACTTCAGATTTCAGTATCTAAGCAAGCTAAGCTGCTGAAAGTCTCCCGTGGTTGTTATTACTATCGCCCAAAACCTGTGAGTGCATCAGATCTGAAGCTGATGCGATGTATTGATGAATTACATATGCAATATCCTTTTGCAGGCAGTCGTATGATGCGTGATTTGTTGAATCGTCAAGGACATCATATAGGACGACGTCATACACGTACTTTAATGAAGAAAAT
>NZ_KB849756.1:196987-230538 GCF_000368925.1 Acinetobacter bereziniae LMG 1003 = CIP 70.12
ATGAAGAGGTGTATCTCAAAGCTTATAGCAGTGTCACAGATGCGAAAAAGCAATTAAGTGCATATTTTGAGTTTTATAATTTGAAACGACCTCATTCGAGTCTAGACAAAATGACACCAAATGAGTTTTACTATGATCAGCTACCCCAACAAAACAAGGTGGCTTAACTAGAGCGGAATATCACTTATAAATACGCTTTTAGTTGTTCAAACAAGTGGGACCACCTCTCTTGGTGATAATGCTGGATCAATAATCTTTGTGGTGATCGAATAACCTTTTAAAGGATATACGGGCGCATCAATATTGAGTTGTTTTAACATCTCATGACTATAACTGCCCAATGCCATCACATAAACATCACCTTTCAATGTACTGCCATCTTTGAGTTTAATGGCTGTAATTCGATCTGAATCTTTTTCAATTGTTTCAATCACTGTATTAAAAAGAAAATTTACACCTTGCTGCGCAGCGAGTTCTGCTAATTCAGTGGTAAATTTTTGGCAATCCCCTGTTTGATCATTAGGCAAGCGTAAACCACCAACAAAATCAACAGTCGCATGCGCCAATGCAGGTTCTGCTTTGATCACACCAGCTTTATCTAATAATTCAAATGGCACACCTTCATGCTTTAATACTTCTGTGTCTTTGCCTGCCACATCTAATTGCTGCTGCTTACGAAACAGTTGCAATGTCCCAAGCTGACGTTCATCGAAATGAATTTGGGTTTCTGCACGCAGTTCATCTAAGCAATCACGGCTATATTCTGAAATTCTCACCATTCGCTCTTTGTTGATTTGATAGCGATTGATATTACATTCAGCTAACATTTGTACCATCCATTGATACTGATACATATCTCCAGTTAGTTTAATGGCGAGCGGCGAATGGGGTTGAAACATCCATTTAAATGCTTTTAAAGGAATCCCTGGAGCAGCCCAAGGAGAGGCATAACCTGGAGAAATTTGACCTGCATTCGCAAAACTTGTTTCAAGTGCTACATTCGGTTGACGGTCAATTACAGTGACCTCATGACCCGCTTGTTTGAGATAATATGCCGATGTTGTACCAATAACACCTGCGCCCATGATGATGATATGCATACTGAACCGACCTTATACGAATTTATCGTCTTATAATAAAAAGTTATCTGTTCTAATCTGAATTTTTGCCACTCTTTTAATGTAGCACTTAGAAATAATTTGGCAACACAGATTTCGTATGGAACTGTCACTATGGTTTATACTTTTGAATTATTAAGTTTTATATCTTCTAATAGCAAATTTTTCCTTAGAACACATATTAAGGTGTCTCGCTTTTAGCAAATAGTGTTGTGATAAAAGTCTTGCTCAGCTCAAAAAGCAAGAATATTCACTGATAATGATCATAGAATATATTTTACCCTTTTACGCTTCTTATACACTTCTAAATTGAATAGTCTATAGAGCGCTAATCTGTTGAAAATCTCACTTAGAATGAATTATCTGTATGAATATTCAGCCAGTCTAATGATAAAGTAACGTGAGTTCGATGAAACCGCATCTTCAACTCATTGAAAAACAATAAGTCTCGACGGAGTCTTGCTGAGTTCTCACCCAATTTCAGGAACAGCCTGCGGCTCGCCATACTTTTCTTTCGGGATGAGGAGCGAAGCTCCGCAAGGGCAACCACCTTGCGCAGCGGTATCGCTGCTCACCGCAAAACTCGTCAACCATCAGCAACATATTTAATCAGTCGCAGAAACAATACTTTATAGAAGCAGTCCTGCCTCAAACAGTTGCGGATGACGTTTCCGAGTATCATATTTCATCAAGAATTTTTATCGAACTCAGGTTAAAGTAGATAATTATGGCTGATCATATCGCTTAAATTAAAAAAGCTCGCTTCATCTATAAAGATTCAGCGAGCTTTGTCATCATCAGCTTAAGGATAAAATCATCGATGGGTATGAATGGACATCACAATCCCAAAACTTGCCAACAAAGCAATCACGGCTGAACCGCCATAACTCATCAAAGGTAAAGGATCGCCTGTTACAGGCAAAATTCCACTCACCATGCCAGAGTTTACAAAAACATAGAAGAATAAGGATAAGCCAATTGTTCCAGCCAACAGACGTCCATAATTATGAAAGCTATTTAAGCTAATGATCATGCATCTAAAAATCATCGCGGTATACAAGGCAAATAAGAAAAATACACCAATAAAGCCAAATTCTTCTGCATATGTCGACATGATAAAATCGGTATGGTGTTCTGGTAAATAGCCTAATTGAGACTGTGTCCCTTCCAAGAATCCGCGTCCTGTCATGCCCCCCGAACCAATTGCAATTTTAGACTGAATAATATTCCAACCAGCTCCCAGTGCATCAGACTCAGGATCAAACAAAGTCATAATTCGTTTCTTTTGATATGCTTGCAAGACAAATGTCCAAATTAATGGAAAAGCCATTGCTAATGCAGCCAGTGTACCAATAATTAAAGTCCATGACATGCCACTGAGAAATAAGGCGAAAACCCCACCAATCACAATACCTATCGCCAAGTCTGGCTGCAGAAGTGCCAATACAAATGGCACTACCATAATCATCAAAGCCACCACAATATGTCTAAACTTGGGAGGTAAAGGATTTCGTGCAAAATACCATGCCATCATTAAAGGCATTGCAAACTTCATAAACTCACTGGGTTGCATACTGCCAATACCGGGTATGGTTAACCAACGTTTTGCGCCTAAGCGTACGTCACCAATCAGTAAGACCAAAATCAGTAATAGAATGGCAAATAGATAGAACCATGGGCTAATCGCTTGATAAACTTTGGGTGGAATCTGTGCACAGACAAACAATAAAACAAAACCCACACCAAAGCTGACCGCTTGACGAATCACCATAGTCATGTCTTCCGAAGAAGCACTGTAAACCATCAATAAACCAAGAACAGCATTGATGATTAATAAGCCCAATAACCATGGGTCAAGATGCAATTTATCCCATCTCGACATCTTCTGATTAATACTTAAACCATCTCGAACGGACTGACGTAAAAACTTATACTGGGGCGATGGTGTCATGAATGCAAATCTTAAACCTAACTTAATCTAGCCAAATTATAGAGATAAATATTCAAGGAGAACATCTATCCTTTGAGAATTATTTTTAATTTCTCAGTTTTTTAATGCATTATTTGTGATTGTAAAATTAACTTCGCCAACTCTAAATCGTCAGGATAAGTGATTTTAATATTATCTGAACGCCCCATCACGACTTGGACAGTGTGATTACTATGTTCTAAAGCACTCGCTTCATCTGTAATCATGACTCCATCGTTAAGCGCTGTTTCAATGGCTGTTTTTAAAATTGAAAATGTTGAAATTTGAGGCGTTTGTGCTTGCCACAATTGATCACGATTCACTGTTTTAACAATATTATGTTGCTGATCAACACGCTTTAAGGTATCTCTCACAGGGATTGCAAGAATCGCATTGCTATTTAAGTTGATTGCTGTATTAAGTAGATTGACAAGACACTCACGTGTTACACATGGACGTGCAGCATCATGTACAAAGACAAAATCATCAGGTTGGGCAAATTGTTCGAGATAGCTTAATGCATTTAGCACGGAGTCAACACGTTCATTGCCACCTAAACAAAAATGACTTAAATGTTTATTTTTTAGAGCCAATGTCTGGGCATAATGGTCTTGCTCACCAATTGCAAGTACATAACCCGCAAGTGGCAATTCATTTAAACGGTCGATGGTATGCGCTAAGACTGTTTTATTTTGAATAATTTGATATTGCTTAAGTTCTGTTTTTGAAAAACGACGACCTGAGCCAGCAGCCGGGACAATTGCCCAAATTTTACGGTTGGTCTGGTACAGGTTCGTTATCGTCTTCATTGGTTCTTAAGTCTACATTTGGATCTGTATAAATCTGCTTATAATGGGTACTAATCGTACTCATTTGTACAAATGTTTCATGTGGCTTCACTAGACCGAGATCTAAACGTGCATGTTCTTCTATGGCCTCAGAACCATTTTTCAAATCATACACTTCAGCAGCGAGGATACGGTTGCGTTCTTTTAGATCAGCATTGACTTCAGCTTGCTGTTCAATTTGCTGTACTAAAGCTTGGTGAGGAAAATGACCTCCCTCACCAAACCAGAAGCGATATTGCAATACTGCAACGATTAAAATCGCCAGTATTGCAATCACTTTACTTGAAGTAGTTTTAAAGACTTCTAACATTTCAAAGAGATTAATTCAGACCTTTGAATTCAGCTTTACCGCGATAAGCTGCATGAGTCAACTCTTCGATACGAAGTAATTGGTTATATTTTGCAACACGGTCAGAACGGCAAAGTGAACCTGTCTTGATTTGACCAGCAGCAGTACCTACAGCCAAGTCCGCAATGGTAGAATCTTCTGTTTCACCAGAACGATGTGAAATAACTGTGCTATAACCATTTGCTTTAGCAAGATAAATCGCATCTAAAGTTTCTGACAATGTACCAATTTGGTTGTATTTGATTAAGATCGAGTTACCAACTTTCTCATCAATACCACGTTGTAAAATCTTAGGATTAGTTACAAACAAATCGTCACCAACCAATTGGATTTTATCACCGAGAATAGAAGTCAAATAACTCCAACCTTCCCAATCAGACTCATCCAAACCATCTTCGATTGAGATAATTGGATATTGTTTTACAAGACCAGCTAAGTAGTCAGCAAACTGGTTGCTTGTAAATGCTTTGTTGCCTTCTCCAGCAAGAATGTATTGACCATTCTTGTAGAATTCAGAAGATGCACAGTCAAGCGCTAACATGATGTCAGAACCCGCTTTATAACCTGTGGTTTCAATAGCAGAAAGGATAACTGTAATCGCTTCTTCGTTTGAACGTAAGTTTGGTGCAAAACCACCTTCGTCACCCACCGCAGTGTTTAAACCTTGCTTTTTCAATACAGATTTCAAAGCATGGAAAATTTCCGCACCAGCACGCAAAGATTCAGCAAATGAAGTGAAGCCTACAGGCTCAATCATGAACTCTTGGATATCAACAGTGTTATCTGCATGAGCACCACCGTTCAAAATATTCATCATTGGAACTGGCATAGTCAAAGTTGTTTGACCACGTAAGTCTGCGATGTATTGGAACAATTCAGTTTTTTTCTCAGTTGCAGCAGCACGTGCAGCAGCTAAAGATACAGCCAAAGTTGCGTTTGCACCTAATTTTTCTTTATTTTCAGTGCCATCAAGCGCAATCATTTTGTCATCAAGCGCTTTTTGTTCAAATACGTTTTGACCTTTTAATAAGTCTTTGATTTGACCATTTACGTTTTGAACTGCAGTGCGAACACCTTTACCTAAGTAACGTGATTTGTCACCGTCACGAAGTTCTAAAGCTTCACGAGAACCAGTTGAAGCACCAGATGGTGCACATGCACGGCCAACAACGCCAGAGTCTAGGATTACGTCTGCTTCGATGGTTGGGTTACCACGAGAGTCCAAAATTTCACGTGCACGAATGTCAACGATTTGGCTCATGAATAATTCCTCAGTTGATTAAAAATAAGATGCTGTTTAAGGGCATCAATGAGTATCTAACTTTTTGAAACCTTTAACTAAGGTATCCAATTCTTTTAATTGTGCTAAGAATGGCTCAAGTTGAGACATACGCAATGCACAAGGTCCATCACATTTTGCTTTTTCAGGATCTGGATGTGCTTCTAAGAACAACCCAGCCAAACCTGTTGCCATACCTGCTCGCGCCAATGTAGTGATTTGCGCACGGCGTCCACCCGCTGAATCTGCACGACCGCCTGGTGTTTGTAAGGCATGGGTGACATCAAAAAATACAGGAACATTCATTTCTTTCATGGTATCAAAACCAAGCATATCAACAACCAAGTTATTGTAGCCAAATGATGTACCACGCTCACACAGAATGAGTTTGTCATTACCAGCTTCTAAACACTTGTTGAGAATATGGCTCATTTCACGCGGAGAAAGGAATTGTGCTTTTTTGATATTGATAATGGCTTGTGTTTTCGCCATTGCTTCAACCAAATCTGTCTGACGACTTAAAAATGCAGGAAGCTGAATGATATCTGCCACTTCAGCGACAGGTGCAGCTTGGTAAGGTTCGTGAACATCTGTAATAATCGGCACATTAAAATGTTTTTTAATGTCGGCTAACCATTCAATTCCCTTTTCCAAACCTGGACCACGGAATGAATGTAAGCTTGAGCGATTGGCTTTATCAAAACTGGCTTTAAATACATAAGGGATATTTAAGCGCGTACAAATATCGACATAAGTCTCTGCAATTTCAAAAGCCAAGTCTTTCGACTCAAGTACGTTCATTCCGCCGAATAGTACAAATGGCAAGTGATTTGCCATTTGTATATCGCCTAAACGTACAATTTCTTGTGGTTTTAATTGTGACATTTAAACTTCCTAGTTTGTTTTACACACTTACTTACTGTTTTGGTGCTGCTTTTTTGCGGCATCGATAAAACTAGCAAATAATGGATGCCCATCACGTGGTGAACTTGTAAATTCTGGATGGAATTGTACAGCAATAAACCAAGGATGGTCAGGAATTTCTACTGTTTCAACAAGATGTTGCGCAGTTGAATAGCCTGAAATTTTCATGCCTGCTTGTTCAATTGCAGGAATGAAACGATCGTTCATTTCATAGCGATGGCGATGGCGTTCAGTAATTTCTGCTTTCGCATACACTTCACGTGTTTTAGTGCCTTCAACCAACTCGGATGTTTGTGCACCTAAACGCATTGTTCCACCCAGATTTGACTCAGTGCTACGATGCTGAATTTCACCACGTTCGTCTAACCATTCAGTGATTAAACCAATCAATGGGAATTTTGTTGAACGATTAAATTCTGTAGACGTTGCTTCTGGCATACCTGCAACATGACGAGCAAACTCAATCACAGCCAATTGCATACCCAAGCAAATACCCAAAAATGGTACTTTGTTTTCACGTGCATATTGAATAGCTTGCATTTTGCCTTCAGTACCACGCTCACCAAAGCCACCAGGTACCAAGATCGCATCGACATCTTTTAAGATTTCAGCAGGATTTTGGCTTTCCAATTCTTCTGCATTGATATAATCAATTTGAACTTTAACGCGATTTTGAATACCAGCATGTAAAAGTGCTTCATTGACAGATTTATAAGCATCTGGCAATTCAACGTATTTACCGACCATTGCAACACGAATGGTGTATTCAGGATTAAGTAAAGCTTCTACAACGTGATCCCAGTCTGCAAGATCTGCTTCTGGCAAGTTGATATAACCAAAACGTTCACAGATTAAATCATCAACATTTTGTTCGTAGAATGTACGTGGAATTTGATAAATCGAACGTGCATCTTTACAGACCACAACCGCACGCGCTTCAACGTTGGTAAAGAGTGCAATTTTACGTGTGGTATCGGCATCAACATCATGCTCAGTACGACAAATCAAAATGTCAGGCTGAATACCAATCGACAATAACTCTTTCACTGAATGTTGAGTTGGCTTAGTTTTAAGTTCAGCAGCAGACTTGATATAAGGTAATAAAGTCAAATGCATTAACATGGTACGTTTATGACCAAGCTCAACCATCAACTGACGTACAGATTCCATGAATGGGAGGGATTCAATGTCACCGACTGTACCACCGATTTCAACGATAGCAACGTCATAACCTTCGCCTGCACGAAGTACACGCTCTTTAATATTATCCGTAATATGTGGAATAACTTGGACTGTACCACCGAGATAATCACCACGACGTTCTTTATTCAAAACATCTTGATATACACGACCAGACGTAAAGTTATTCAATTTGGTCATTTTGGCACGACGTAAGAAACGTTCGTAATAACCCAAATCTAAATCAGTTTCAGCACCATCTTCTGTGACAAATACTTCACCGTGCTGGAATGGGCTCATCGTCCCAGGATCGACATTAATGTATGGATCCATTTTGACCATGGTTACTTTTAAACCACGGGCTTCTAAAAGTGCAGCAACTGAAGCAGCTGAAATACCTTTACCTAGTGATGATACAACACCACCAGTGACGAATATAAAATGGGTCATCAAGTTTCTCGTACAATGGAGCCTAAATTGGCCTACAATGTTGTGCGATTTTACTTTACCTTGTACCAAGAAAGCAAAGTCAATTCACATCAATTCATAGAACAATAAACAATTGGCTATTCTATCAGCATTTCCAATAAAAATTTAGCACTTGATAAGGTGATTTTTAAATATCATTTTGCTGTTATACTAGTTAACATCTCTTTAATCTGTTTTGTTTTGAGTAATTATGAATAAGAAATTTTTAATTTGTGGCGCAATTGCGACAGCACTACTTGTATCTGCTTGTGTAAAAAAAGAAGAGCCGAAAGAGACTGAGCAAGAGAAAGTTGAAACTGCTCAAACAGCGGCATCTGAACCAGCTCAATTTGAAAGCTTACCGAGTGCTGAACAAAATACTCAACAAGTCGAAATTCCTGCGCATGTAGAAGTTGAACGTACTGAAACAGCGAATACAACAACAGAAATTCGTCGTGAACCAACGCATGAAGCGCTTGCAACAACACAGGCTGCTGAAAATAAACCTGCTGCAACAGAAGCTAAACCTGCAAAAGCAGAGTCAGTGAAGACTGAAACAGCTCAAACTGCACCAAAGACCCAGACTGCGCCTAAAGCAAACTCTGGCACTGCTCAATCTGAAGATGACGCAGTTGCTGCTGCAATCGCTGCAGCTACACCTGCATTGAAAAACTAAAAGCTTATTTTTCAACAAAGAACTAGTTTTGTAAGCAAAAAACCAGTCATTTGGACTGAACCCCAAATCTTGGACAGTTTAGTTAACGCTGGATTGAGTTCTGAATTGAACAGGGCTCAATCCTTTTAGTTTAATTTGTATTCTCTCATGATTATAGTAATGGATGTAGTCATGAATTTGTTGCTCTAAGACTTCAATGCTTTCTGGTTTCTCTAGATAAATCGTCTCTGATTTTAATGTACCAAAGAAACTCTCCATCAAAGCATTGTCCCAACAATTCCCTTTTCTACTCATACTTTGCTTAATCTTATTCGCTTTAAGCGTACTCCTAAATTGGCTCATTTGATAATGCCAGCCTTGATCTGAATGAAGCATAAGCTTGTGTTTTCGTGAGTTTGGTAAATGACTTATGGCTTGATCAAGCATATCTTTAACAAGTTGAAATACTGGGCGTCTTGAAAGTGTATAGCTCACAATCTCATTGTTATAGCAGTCTAAAATCGGAGATAAATATAACTTCGTATCAGCAACTTTAAATTCGGTTATATCTGTCAGCCAACGCTTATTGGGTCGCTTCGCTTCAAAGTTACGTTTGAGTTTATTTTTGACTATTTTATTGGATGTACCTTTGTAGGCATTGTACTTTTTACGCCGAATCAATGAAATTAAACCAAAGCCTCTCATCAACCTAGCAATCAATTTATGGTTATGATGAAGACCTTGTTGCTTCAAGGCTAAAGTGATTCGTCTATAACCATATCTACCTTTATGCTGATCATAAATTTGGCAAATTCGTTGCTTGAGCTCTGCATATTTATCTACGGCATTTAGCTTGGCTTTATGATAGTAGAAACTACTCCTCGATAACTCAGCAATATCTAAAAGCAATGGCAAAGCAAACTCAGTACTCATCTGATCAATCAACCTTGCTTGTTGTCCTTTTTGGGTGGATTCAGCAAGGCGTCGAGCTTTTTTAAGTAAGCATTCTCAGCGCGTAAATAGAGTAGTTCATGCTGAAGCTCAGCAGTTGTTTTTTCATGATCAGGTTTATCAACAATATATTTATGTTTATTTTTAGACATGGGTGCTCTTCCTTTAGACTTTGGTTCTAGTCCAAGCATACCATCGGTTTGATAGATTTTACGCCATACACTGATCAAACTCGGGGAAGAAATACCAAAACGAAGAGCTGTATCAGATAAACTTAATCGCTCATCCTGCATAGTTGTTAATACTTTATATTTAAATTCAGCTGTATAAATTGTCTTATTCTGTTTTGGTTTTATTGCATCAATTCCACCTAAGTTGAATTGAGCCAACCATTTAGAGACATCCTTATCACTAATCGAAAAATGCTTGGCTGTTGATAAACTAGAATGGCCTTGAGCATAATAAGCAATGACTGCTTGTTTAAACTTTAAATTGTATTTCATAAAAATACCCTATAAGTTGTGTCCAACTTATAGGGTTCAGTTCAATTCATGACTGGTTTTTTGCTAATTATAATCTTCATAATAAATATAATACTAAGATATAGTAAAACCGCCTAATTATTCACACAAGTAATATTTATATACTACTGATATTAAATAAAATTTATTCTTTTTATACGATTTTAATGATTCATTTATTTTGCCCTTTTGAATCATAGGTGGTCGTGCTATCGTGAGGCGACATGGATGTCGCCATGTTGAGCGGGGGTATATGAGCAAAAACAAAGCACTGCTTTGTTTGTAGCGTAAGAACCCTATTAGACGAAAGATTTTTGTCACTTTTCATGTCTGAAAAGTGAGTCATCGCATGCGCAAAAAAAATTTAAACTTTAGATGTAAAACGTGGCAGTGCAAGCTTTAGATCATCAAACAATATATTGATCACATTCATTTTAGTGATTAAGAGAAACGATATTTTACAGTATGGTTTTTTCAACAGATTGACTATACTGAATACTGTTTTAGAAAGTCCGCCATTAAACGTGAAGCCCAAGATTTGGTATTCAAGCCTTCATAAAAACCACAATGACTGCCCTTTTTGGTCGTCACCACCACCACGTTATCCATATTCTGAATGGTTTCCTTATAAGGTTCCAAGTTTTTAATTGAGCACACCGGGTCATCTTCTGCATTTAGAATCATCAGTGGAATTTTAACATTTTCAAAAACATAAATAGGATTGGTGGCTTTTGAATAACTTTCATAATCTGAAAAACCAGCCATTTCAAAATATTCAGTCTGAAACTCTTGTAATGTTTTGGTTCTCAATACATTTTGTACTGAATGTACTGGTGTCCACGTTTGTGTATAAGGCGTGATAAATGCTTTAAACAATTTTTTGGTCATCACCTTGGTATAAAAAGGATGTACATTTTCAAAACCAATTTCAGTATCATAGCCCGGGCACATCGCAAATGCTGCTTTAAATGGTGTGTCTAGACCTTGCTCACCCAAATAGCGTACCAACAATCCAGTACCTGCGGATGATCCCACCGCAAACAATTCAGTCTGTGGAAATAAATCCTGTATATAGCTCAATTGCTCTTTTAGATCGGATGTTGAACCAAAAATTGACATCAATGGAACAGGCATAGGTAGACCTGCATGCCCACGGCGTAAACATAGTGCAATTCGCCAACCCGTATACTCATGTAAATCTTTAACTAATTCACGCATACTTTCTGGCGTTCCAGTAATGGTATGCATGATCACAATGGTCGGTGTCTCTTCAGGTAGATCATAACCATACCATGCAATAGCAGTAACGCCACCATCTTGCATAGTGATTTGATCAATCCGGTCATATTGCAACTTAACTGTCTTTTTTTTAATTAAATCAAAATATAAAAGGTGTGCGTGTGTATTGGTCAACCACGGTGTAGGACGATATTTGTCTTGTAATTGAGGTAGTTTATCTAAGATCTCAGACATTGCACCTTGCTGATTAAAATACAACTTTGGCAATTCAGCGCCAGTCACTTGATCTAATAAACTTTGGGTAATCTCGGTAAACTTATGGAGTACAGACATTTTCCACCTCAACTTTTTATTTATGATAATCATACTTTAAATATGGGAGTCAACGCTCCCAGTATTTATTTATACCATTATGCTTTGGGTATAAAGGCAGCCATTCGTTGCCCCATTTGGGCAGCTAAAGCTTCCAATCCACTTTTCGGGCGAATCATCACTTCAAAATCTACAATTTTTCCAGCCTCATTAAAACGAATCATATCAATCCCTTTTAACTTTTTCTCAGCAACATTGGCTGAAAACTCTAACACTACACTCTGCTCATCGTCTGTATAAAACTCTCGATGATAGGTAAAATTTTCAAAAATTTGGATCACATTGCTTAAAATAAAAAAAACAACTTGCTTCCCTTCATATGGGTGATAAGCCACTGGCGAGCGAAAAACCACATCATCCGCAAGCAGTTCATTTAAAATACTCATATCACGGCTTTCTAGCATCTGATGCCATTTTTGTATTGCAGATTTGCTTTGTGTAAAACTCATTTCTTTCATCCTGAATAGAATCCTCCCTAATAAAAGTTTTAAAGACAATTCAACAAAGAGAGGATTTTGATTAAGTTTTTAAATTGGATTAAATCACTGCTGCTAATTCTGCGCCTTGACGAATCGCACGTTTAGCATCCAATTCTCCCGCTTCCTTCGCGCCACCAATTAAATGAACTGATTTTCCTTCCGCTTGAAGTTGATCAAACATCGCAGTAAATGGCTCTTGTCCAGCACAAATCACCACATGATCAACATCTAAAATCATGACCTTGTCACCAACGGTAATATGCAAGCCTTGATCATCAATCTTGTCATAACGTGCACCTGGGATCATATTGACATGACGATGTTTCAGACCTGTACGATGAATCCATCCAGTTGTCTTACCTAAACCCGCACCCACAGAATCGGTTTTACGTTGCAGTAAATAGATTTCACGAGGCGATTGCTCAACTTCTGGCTGCTTTAAGCCACCCACATGCGCATAAGATGTGTCAATCCCCCATTCATCATAGAATTTCTGAGGATTTAAACTGCCACTCTCACCTTCATGTGAAAGGTACTCAGCGGTATCAAAGCCAATACCGCCTGCGCCGATGATTGCGACTTTTTTGCCAACAGGCTTACGATCACGTAAAACCTCGATATAGGACAATACTTTCGGATGATCAATGCCTTCAATATTTAGATGGCGTGGTGTCACACCTGTAGCCACAACAATTTCATCAAACTTTGCAGCATTCAATTCTTCATATGTCGCAGTATGGTTGAGTACCAGTTTAATGTTGGGTTGTAATTCAATTTTACGTTTGAAATAACGTAAGGTTTCATAGAACTCTTCTTTACCTGGAATGGTTTTGGCAATGTTGAACTGACCGCCAATCTGATTAGATGCTTCAAAAACGGTGACTTTATGTCCACGATCTGCGGCATACGTTGCAAAGCTTAAACCAGCAGGTCCTGCACCAATCACGGCGATATTTTTAATAACATCGGATTGCTTAAAAATCAGTTCAGTTTCATAGCAAGCACGTGGATTGACTAAACATGTAGCAATTTTCATGGAGAAAATATGATCTAGGCACGCCTGATTACAACCAATACAAGTATTAATTTCATCTGCACGACCTTGTTCAGCCTTTTGCACAAAATGAGAATCTGCAAGCATCGGACGCGCCATAGAAATCATATCAGCATCGCCTTGAGCCAAGACATGCTCTGCCATTTCTGGGGTATTGATACGGTTCGATGTGATTAAAGGTACTTTAACAGAACCTTTTAATTTTTTAGTCACCCAAGTAAACGCTGCACGAGGTACTTTGGTCGCAATCGTCGGGATTCGTGCTTCATGCCAACCGATTCCAGTATTGATAATCGTTGCACCAGCTTTTTCAATTTCTTTCGCCAAGTGAATGACTTCTTCGAGCGTAGAACCACCTTCAACCAAGTCCAACATAGACAAGCGATAAATAATAATAAAGTTTTCACCTACCTCTTGGCGTGTTCTTCTTACAATTTCAATTGGAAAACGGATACGGTTTTCATAACTGCCACCCCACTCATCATCACGGTGATTAGTTCTTGCAGCAATAAACTCGTTGATCAGATAACCTTCTGATCCCATAATTTCTACACCGTCATAGCCTGCAATTTGTGACAATCGGGCACAATTGGCAAAGTCTGCAATCGTTTGATGAACTTCTGCTGACGTTAGTGCATGTGGCTTGGTTGGATTAATTGGGGCTTGAATCGCTGAAGGTGCAACGTTTTCAGGCTGATAAGAGTAACGTCCAGTATGTAAAATTTGTAGTGCAATTTTACCTCCAGCATCATGAACTGCTTGAGTAATGACTTTATGTTTTTCTGCTTCTTCTAAATGATCTAATTTTGAACCACCAAAAAATGTTACACCATGATCATTGGGTGAAATACCACCTGTAACAATCAGTCCTACACCACCTGCAGCACGTTCTGCATAAAATGCAGCCATACGCTCATATCCACCTTGAACTTCTTCCAGTCCAACGTGCATAGAACCCATCAACACTCTATTCTTTAATGTAGTAAAGCCTAAATCTAAAGGCGCAAGTAGATGCGGATAATTAGACATGTAAACTCCTTGGCGTGCATTCGCTAGCTATCAATCTGATGAAAAAGTCTAATATTTTTTAATGCAACAAGTTGCATAGTTTGGGTATTTATAATCGAGATTTGATTTTTATGCAACATGTTGCATAATGACTTTATATTCATTTTATTGACCTAATATTACACAATGTCATTAGCCCATGTTTTATTGACCAGTCTGATCGAAAAACCAAGCACAGGTTTTGAGTTGGCTCGACGCTTTGACCGATCCATGGGATTCTTTTGGAATGCGACCCATCAGCAAATATACCGTGAACTCAACGGCATGCAAAAAAAAGGCTGGATTTCGACTTTAGAAGATCAGGCGGATCAAGGTCGTAAAAAAACCTATCAGGTTGAACAACTTGGGCGTGTCGAGTTGGCTGACTGGATGGTTAAGCAAGGACAGCCTGCTCAACTTCGTGAAGAGCTTATGGTACGCTTACGTGCTGAAGCACAATTTGGTGGAAATACTGTTTTACCTGAATTAGAACGTCATTTAAAATTGCATCAAGAAAATTTAAAACTCTATCTTCAAATTTTTTCCAAAGATTTTGAACACACAGAGACACTTGATCGTACTTTATATATCCACAAAATGATTTTACAATTGGGAATAGACTTGGAAACTGGCTGGATCAACTGGCTCAATGAAGTGATTCCACGACTAAAAGCATTTGAGAATAAAGACAATCCGTAGGAATATGCATGCCACACTATACAATGCCTGATGGCGAGAAATTATTTGTCCGTGAAATTGGTCAAGGCGAGCCTGTAGTTGTTTTGTCTGGTTTAGGCATGCATAGCTGGCAGTGGTTACCTTTTTTATTACCCAACATTAAACAATACAAATTTTATATCCCCGACTGGCGTGGTTTTGGTGGCTCGAAGACGTGTAATATTCCACAAGATATAGATGCAATATCAAATCACTGGCGTGACCTTGACAGCTTAATTGATCAACTGAATTTAGATAATTTTATTCTCATGGGTTATTCCATGGGCGCAACCACAGCCATGCATGGTATGCAGTATGGAAATTTGGCTGGCAAATTAAAAGCTTATTTACATATCGATCAAACCCCTAAAATTCCAACAGACGATACTTGGGAATTTGGTTTATTTGGCAAAAAATATTTTAAAATAAAGCGCTTACTCAAAGATTTTTCTGACTTTTTACATCAGTATTCTCAGTATCGTTTTGTCGATGAATTGCCGATTGAGCCAAGAACAGAACTGATTCAAATTTGGTTGAATTTCATTAAAATTCAAGGCAGTAATAAATTAAGTCCATTTATGTTTAATTTAGCCTTAAAACATCCACAACTCCAAAAACACTTATTGCCTATCCGTCGCATGGACTATTTAACGTGGTATATCGACAATTATCTCAATCATAATGAAGATTATCGTGATGCCATTGCTCAATTGGCTTGCCCTACGACCTTCTTTATTGGTGAAAAGTCTTCACTGTATCCAGCTGAAGGACAAATGCAAGTTTCCAATAGTTTGATCAATGCTAAAAATATTATATTTAAACGCTCCGGACATACTCCTCTTATCACTGAACCTGTCAAGTTTAGTCAAGAAATTCGCTCTTTTCTAAAACAGTCTGCATAAGCGATATTTATAAAAAATCCTCGTTTAAAGCCAATTAAACGAGGATTTTAAAACTCAGTCTTTAAAAATTATACATTGCCACTGCATTAAAACGATTATCTTCTCCTGTATCTTGTCCATTTGCACCAGCAGCAAAAGCTTGACGCTCACCATAGACATATTCCAATCCAAAGCTTAATGGTTTTTTCGGGCTATAAAATACATTTGCCCAAGCCTGCCATACATGCTTATTGGCTTTTGTAGGATCACTCAAATATTGGATATATTTCTGATTTTCATCAGCTTTCATATAACCATAGCCCAAAGTCGAACGCCATTGTGGATTAAACTGTTGAGTCACACCCAAAGTGATAGAGTCAAATTCATTCAATGCCATGATTTTTTTGTTGGCATCCATAGAAAACCCAGCATTGGTCCATGACACTAAACTAGAGTCTCCTTTCACATGATAATAATCTGCTTTTAGTGTAGTTTTTGTACTCAGTTCATATTTTGCCCCGACACCCACACCCCATGCCAATTCATCATCGGTTGTAGTACGCTTTTGACTCATCATTGCCCTTAAACTCATAGTCCCCGCACGATCTGCAAAGCTATGATTCAGGCGTGTAGAAAATACTGGCAAGCGCATACTGGATAGTGCATCTTTTGAATCCTCCACAGCACTGACAAGTTGAGTTTCTGCATTAAATTTATGCGTATAACGGACTTGTGCATCACGCTTTACTGCCCCGCCAACATAGCCCAAAGCATCAATCGTTTCTGGCATATAATCTGGAACTGCGAAATTTGACCAAGTTTGACCAACCAACCATGAACCATAATTAAAATAGGCATGTCGAATCCTCAATGCATCATTTGCTCCCAAGAAATCAACTTCTATTTTCGCATTTATATCCTGATCTGCGGTTTTAAAATCTAAGCCTATGCGCGTTGCTGCTAGGGTTGATTTTAGTACATCACTACTTTCGTTATTACCTTTCAGTGGAACGGTATTGATTTGATTATAAAGCCGCTCAGCACTTCCGCCTTCTGACTGATATAACAAGTCTGCACGGACATTGCCGTATAGACTCATTTCAGCGCCTGCTTTAGAACGTATTAACCAGGATGATGTTGATGAATTTGTCGCTGTTATCGGATTCGACTGTGGCTGATTTTGTATCAGTTGGACAGCTTGATTTTGCTGTTTCTGATGCTGCTCAAGCATTTCACGCAACTGTTTGACTTCACTCCTTAATTGTTCAACTTCTGAAAGTGAATCTGCATGAGCCATATTTAGACTAAACAAACCGATTGAAACTAAAACGACGTTGTAGTTAAATTTTTTCATTGTAGAAAGCATCCTATTCTCTACGATTGATTATTTTGAACCAGCCTTAATCTCCGTGATTCAGGCTGAAAAATCGATTAATTTGTAGTATTGCCAACAATATTTTGTTGCGGTGAAGTTGCTGAAAGCACTGTATTTTTTTCGACAGAAGCCTTTAAGTTGACTAAAAATATTGCAATTGCAGCAATCACACCTGGAATTGCAATCACAAGAAAATTCATTTGATGAGGAAGTTCAAACGTGAGCAGTGCGCCAGTGAGGACTGGACCTACAATTGCACCGATACGTCCAATACCCGATGCCCATCCCATACCTGTGGAACGAACAGCCGCAGGATAAAATTGAGCAACAAAGGTATAAAGTAAGATTTGCGAGCCGATTGTTGCTGCACCTGCTATCGCAATAAGTGTATAAAGTACAGCCTGTGGGCTTTTAAAACCGAGCAAAATGAGTGCCATAGCACCAACAGCAAACATGATGGTTAATACAGGTTTAATATGAAATTTATCTGCCAATGCACCACCACCAATTGCACCGACCATTCCGCCAATATTCAGTGCAAATAAGAAAATCATACTTGCACCCAATGAATAACCTGCCTGAATCATCAGCTTTGGTAACCAACTGCCCAATGCATAAACCATCAATAAACACATGAAAAATGCAATCCAAAACATGAAGGTGCTAAAAGTACGTCCTTGTTGAAATAGCGCACGTAATGGTGCTTGATCCTCAGCAGTGACTTCATTCAGCACAAACTGAGTGGATGCTGTTAAATCTTGTTGCGGGGCAATTTTTTGCACAATCTCACGGACTTGGTCATTTTTTTCTTGTTGAGTCAAATACATCAAAGACTCAGGTAAAAATTTCCAAATCAAAGGGAGCGCTAAAAAAGGAATGATGGCGATGTAGAACATAATTTTCCAGCCATAATCAACCACCAACCACGCTCCCAATAATGCTGAAGCCATGCCACCAATCGCATATCCACTAAACATCACTGCAACCAATGTGCTGCGAATACGTTTAGGTGCATATTCAGTCATCAATGCCACCACATTTGGCATCACACCACCGATTCCAAGACCTGCTAAGAATCGTAAAATCCCAAATTCAATTGGTGTTGATGCAAAAGCACCTAAAAAAGTAAATCCACTGAAAATCGCCACACAAATCATAATGGTTTTTTTACGACCTAATTTATCCGACAAAGTCCCAAAACTCATCGCACCAAACATCATGCCAAATAGTGCTGTACTGGCAAGCATTCCCGCTTGAACAGCGGTAAGCCCCCACTCTTGCATCAACAATGGTAAAGCTACGCCATAAATGACTAAATCATAACCATCAAAAATAATGATAGATAAACACCACAATAAAACTCCCCAATGGAATGGAGTAAATTTTGCGTCATCGACAATCCGATTGATATTTAATTGCATATTCAGCCTCCTGCTGAGAAACGTCATCTAAGTTTTCTCAGACAATGGCGTAAGCGCTATTTTTTGTCCAAAACCGATTACATATATATCCATACCTAAAAAGTCGGTTTAATGTTTTTATTTGAATAAACAATAGATTAAAAAGCTTGAATAAAATAATTCAGCCTTATATTTTTGCTCATTTATTTTTTATTTGAACTTTTAAATGGCTGTTTTTAGATTTATTAAGCAAAGCAAAAAGCTTATTGTGTACTTTTAATATGTTACTTTTCACATAATATATAAACCATTATTCATTTTTTAATTGCTTAGCGATTAATATTCTCGATTTGTATATTTTAGAATAACGATTGCCTTATTCAAAAATAATGAAGACAAAATAATATGAGAGTCCCTTCTCCCAGTGAGAGAAGGCTTGCATGAACAGATGATTTTAGGTGGAATGCCAATCCAAATGAGAATTATGCGAATAAGCCTGATGATTTGGTTAGGGTCTGTGGACAATTCGTCTATGTTTGCGACTAGGTGTGTTTTTTAGGCGATTCTAGGCGCGAAATACGAAATTTAGTCATTCTAAATAATGAGAAACACTGTTTCGCAAGGGAACGACGAAGTGCCAAAAAACACGCTAGTCCCGAAGGGTTGTGGCTAAAATTATCTCAGACTACGTTATGAAACTTAAAAATAGTCTCGCTATTCTCTTCATTTCCTTGCGGAGTATACTCCTCATGCCTGCTCAATTTTAACCAACAACGCAAGCCATTTATGAAATGTCCACAGCCCCTAAATATTTTTAATTTAATCCATTATGCTAAAACTCGCACGGTCATATTGAAACCCTTCCAAATCATAAACTTGATAAATACAATCAAACAAAGATCGAATATCTTCGCTTTCATCCATACAACGAATCGCCATAAAGATAGGACTTTTTGCAGAGCTGTCCAACATGGGGATATAGATTAGATTCGGCAATTGAATGGTTTTTGCACTTTCAGGTACAACACATACGCCTTCTCCTGCTGCAACTAGACCCAAAGCCAATTGAATCTCACGGACCTCCTTGAGATTTTTAGGATCTAGACCATGTTCAGAGAAAAGATGACGAACCTGTGTTGAAAAGTTGGGCTTCGGATGGCTTGGGTATAGAAATAGATTCTCATCTTCAATATCTGCAAAATAAGTTCCTTTTGAATCAGCCAAAGGATGGCTAATATGAACAGCCAACATTAATGGTTCTTCTCGTAATAAAACTCGTCGAACTGCGGGATCAGAAATCCTAAGACGCCCAAATCCAACATCAATACGCCCCTCTTTTAGCGCTTGAATTTGATCTTTGGTACTCATTTCAACCAATTCAATTTTTAAATGAGGTTGCTGTTGTCGAAACATATAAACAATTTTAGGGAGCAAACCGTACAAAAGTGAGCCAACAAAACCCATGGTGACTGTTTTTTCGATCAAACCAATCCGTTTGGTCATCGACTTGACTTCTTCTGCATTAGACAAAAGTTTAACGGCGTGTTGATAAAAAAATTGCCCCGCTTCAGTGGTTTTTAATGGACGGCTTCCTCGTTCAAAAAGTGAGATACCCAATTCACTTTCAAGATTTTGAATCTGTCTGCTCAACGGGGGTTGAGCAATATAAAGCTTTTCAGCCGCTTTGGTAAAACTCTGTTCTTCTACAACAGCAACAAAATAGCGTAAATGCCTGAGTTCCATCTCAAACTCCATACCTTTAAGATATAAAAAAATGCAAATTTGATCTTAGACAGCGATCATTCATTCTTTTAAGGTATATCAAAAGCAAGATGCAAAGCAAGACTGAAAATTTAAGTGATTCAAAGCCAACCCAAGAATGACATTCTGTTAGCCAAATGAATTTACAAACCAGTCTAAGCTAGAAGTCTTGTTGCCAACAACATGGAAAGTGGGCAGCAAAGTTGCAAGCAAATTTTATTCAGCATGTGATGCCAAACCACTCATACTTAAGGAGCTTAGTATGAATCGTCAAGAAATCGATGCTTTAGTCAAGCAAATGAATATTGATACAGCAACAGCTAATGTTAATCCTCGTATTCAACAAATTGTGGTTCGTTTAGTCGCTGATCTTTTTCAAGCCATCGATGATCTCGATATTTCCCAGACTGAACTATGGAAAGGACTAGAATATTTTACTGATGCAGGTCAAGCCAATGAGCTTGGACTATTGGCGGCAGGTTTAGGACTTGAGCATTTCTTAGATCTACGTGCTGATGAAGCCGATGCCAAAGCAGGCATTACGGGTGGAACACCACGTACTATCGAAGGTCCACTTTATGTTGCTGGCGCACCAGAATCAATCGGTTTCGCCCGTATGGATGATGGTTCTGAAGATGATCTGATTGATACCTTATTGATTGAAGGTACAGTTACAGATCACCACGGCAACCTCATTCCCAATGCTAAAGTAGAAATTTGGCATGCCAATCGCTTAGGTTCGTATTCTTTTTTTGACAAATCTCAAGCTGATTTTAACTTACGTCGCACCATTTTGACCGATGCCAATGGCAAATACGTCGCTCAAACGACTATGCCTGTAGGTTATGGATGCCCACCTCAAGGGACAACTCAGGCACTTTTAAATCACTTGGGTCGTCATGGTAATCGTCCATCACATGTGCATTATTTTGTCTCAGCACCAGGTTATGGAAAACTGACCACCCAATTCAATATTGAAGGTGATCAATACCTTTGGGATGACTTTGCTTTTGCTACACGTGAAGGTCTGGTGGCTACTGCTGTAGACATCACTGATGAAGCAGAGATTGCCCGTTATGGTTTGAACAAAGCCTTTAAAAAGATTGAATTCAATATTCAACTGATTCAGACACAAGACCAAGCCCCATCGACTGAAGTCATTCGTCGACGCGCAAGCGCTTAATCATACGTATAGAACCGAGTGCTTTTAATCCCAACATTTCGGTTCGTAATCTTATTTGGAAAGCCGGAGAAATAACATGCCACGTATTCCAGTGATAAACACCAGCCATCTTGACCGTATTGATGAGCTTTTGGTTGATAACTTTGAAACAGGTGAATTTAAACTTCATCGCTCAGTATTTACAGATCAAAGTCTATTTGATCTTGAAATGAAATATATTTTTGAAGGTAATTGGGTGTATTTGGCACATGAAAGTCAAATCCCCAACAATAATGATTACTACACCACCCATATTGGTCGCCAACCTATCATCATTGCACGAAATCGCAATGGTGAATTAAATGCAATGATCAATGCATGTTCACATCGTGGCGCTCAGTTGTGCAGTCATAAGCGTGGCAATAAGGCAACCTATACTTGCCCTTTTCACGGTTGGACATTTAACAACTCAGGTAAATTACTCAAAGTGAAAGATCCAAGTGAAGCAGGTTATTCAGACTGCTTTAACCAAGAAGGGTCTCATGATCTAAAAAAAGTTGCGCGTTTTGAAAGTTATAAAGGTTTTCTTTTCGGAAGTTTAAACCCTGATGTACCTAGTTTGGTTTCATTCCTTGGTGAAACAACCAAAATCATTGACATGATTGTAGATCAGTCTGATCAAGGTTTAGAGGTCTTACGTGGCGCATCGACTTATACATACGATGGTAACTGGAAACTTACCGCTGAAAATGGTGCAGATGGTTATCATGTCTCTGCAGTACATTGGAACTATGCCGCAACCACCCAACAACGAAAAGAAAAACAACAGGAAAATGATAATGTTCGTGCCATGAGTGCAGGTGCATGGGGTAAGCAAGGCGGTGGCTCTTATGGTTTTGAGCATGGTCACATGCTGTTATGGACCCAATGGGCAAATCCTGAAGATCGTCCGAACTATCCAAAAGCCGCAGAATATACTGAAAAATTTGGCGCCCCCATGTCGAAATGGATGATCGAACGCTCTCGTAATTTATGTCTTTACCCAAATGTTTATTTTATGGATCAATTCGGATCACAAATACGTGTACTTCGCCCGATTTCAGTCAATAAAACTGAAGTCACGATTTACTGTATTGCCCCTGTAGGAGAAGCGCCAGAGGCACGTGCTCGTCGTATCCGCCAATATGAAGATTTCTTTAATGCATCGGGTATGGCGACTCCTGACGACCTCGAAGAGTTCCGTGCCTGCCAAGCAGGTTATGCGGGTATTGAACTGGAATGGAATGATATGTGTCGAGGTTCAAAGCATTGGATCCAAGGTCCAGACGATGCTGCCAATGAAATCGGTTTAAAACCAAAACTCAGTGGCATTAAAACAGAAGACGAAGGTTTATATCTTGCACAACATCAATACTGGTTAGAGGTGATGAAACATGCTATCCAATCAGAAAAACAACTTGCTCAAAAAGAAGTGAACACGCAAGGAGAAGTCGCATGAATGCAACAGCACCTATTGAACAAGTGTCTTTAGAAAATATTGCTCAATTTCTCTACCGTGAAGCCCGCTTTTTAGATGATGAACAATGGGACCAATGGTTAGCATGTTATGCACCCACTGCATCTTTTTGGATGCCTGCTTGGGATGATGATGATCGCCTTACAGAAGACCCGCAATCAGAAATTTCATTGATTTACTATCCAGATCGTCAAGGGTTGGAAGACCGTGTTTTCCGTATCAAAACCGAACGTTCTTCAGCAACAATGCCCGATACACGTACCAGTCACAACATCAATAATATTGAAGTGGTTGCTACTGATGGACTTAAAGTCACGGTTCGTTTTAATTGGAACACATTAAGTTTCCGCTACAAAACCAGTTATAGCTACTTTGGAATGTCACGCTACGAAATCGACTTTTCAGGTCCTCAACCCCAGATTTTAAATAAATATGTGGTGTTGAAAAATGACTACATCAATCAAGTGATTGATATATATCACCTCTAATTGTGTTGACACCATAAGCTGATATTCGCTCTAGCTCAAGCATATTTGGGCTAACAGCAATCTAATGTTTAAAGATTTTTATAGGACCACCAGCCATGTCAAACCACAATGTTGCACTTCAATTTGAAGATGGCGTAACTCGTTTTATATCTGTTGCACAAGGTGAAACTTTATCTGATGCAGCGTACCGTCAAAAAATTAATATTCCTTTAGACTGTCGTGATGGTGCATGTGGAACCTGTCGTGCTTTTTGTGAATCAGGTACTTTTGATATGCCTGAAGAAAGCTATATTGAAGATGCGTTAACAGCTGAAGAAGCTGAGCAAGGCTATATTTTAGCTTGTCAATGTAGACCCAATTCGGATGCTGTTTTTCAAATTCAAGCCTCTTCTGAAGTATGCAAAACTGAAATTCATGCCTTTCAAGGTACGCTGTCACGAGTAGAAAACCTGTCCGATTCAACCATTACATTTGATATTCAATTGGATGAAGGTCAGCCTGATATCCATTTCCTTGCAGGACAATATGTCAACGTTGCCATCCCAGGAACCAATGAAACACGCTCCTACTCTTTTAGCTCTAAACCGGGACAACGTTTAACAGGCTTTGTGGTTCGTAATGTTCCCAATGGAAAAATGAGTGATTTTTTAAGTGTCAATGCCAAAGCTGGCGATAAAATGACGTTTACAGGTCCGTTTGGAAGTTTTTACCTTCGCAATGTAGTACGCCCAGTACTTATGCTCGCTGGCGGTACGGGGATTGCTCCTTTTATATCCATGTTGCAGGTACTGGAAGAAAAAGGTTCAACACAGCCTGTACGTTTGGTTTTTGGTGTCACCAATGACTTTGATCTTGTGGCATTAGATAAGCTCAATGAACTCCAAAATAAGTTACCGTGGTTTGAATTTCGAACAGTCGTTGCCCATCCAGAATCGACACATGAACGTAAAGGTTATGTGACGGGTCATATTGAAAATGACTGGT
Source organism: Acinetobacter bereziniae LMG 1003 = CIP 70.12 (assembly GCF_000368925.1). Lineage (GTDB taxonomy): Bacteria > Pseudomonadota > Gammaproteobacteria > Pseudomonadales > Moraxellaceae > Acinetobacter > Acinetobacter bereziniae. Next base: position 221,724 of record NZ_KB849756.1, read on the forward strand.
TAAATCAAGGTGATGTCGACGTTTATCTCTGTGGTCCTGTACCTATGGTTGAAGCTGTTCGTACATGGTTAGATCAAGAAGGTATTCAACCTGCAAATTTCTTATTTGAAAAATTCTCAGCCAATTAAATTTGTCTGATTTTGGAGCTGAGCAAATGTCAAATAGACAAAGATTTGAAAATAAAGTGGTGATTGTTACCGGTGCCGCTCAAGGTATTGGACGTGGTGTAGCATTACAAATGGCTGCCGAAGGTGCGCAAGTGGTTATGGCAGATCGCTCGGCTTATGTCGAAGAAGTACTGGCAGAAATCATACAGTTTGGGGGTAAAGGTGTCACGATTCTAGCAGATTTAGAAACCTTTGCAGGTGCTGAATCCGTCATCAGCAAAGCGATTACATGCTACGGACGAGTCGACATTTTGGTCAATAATGTCGGTGGTGCAATCTGGATGAAACCTTTTCAGGAATTTTCTGAAGCGGAAATTATCAAAGAAGTGAATCGTTCATTGTTTCCGACTTTATGGTGTTGTCGTGCAGTTTTACCTGAGATGATCAAAAATCAACATGGCACGATCGTCAATGTTTCTTCGATCGCCACTTGTGGTATCAATCGTGTACCCTATTCTGCATCCAAAGGTGGTGTCAATGGTTTAACGACTGGACTCGCCTTTGAACATGCCAAAGATGGAATACGCGTCAATGCTGTGGCGACTGGAGGAACAGAAGCGCCACCTCGTAAAGTACCACGCAATAGCGCAGCATTGACTGAAAACGAACAAAAATGGATGCAGGATGTCGTTGAGCAAACCATAGATCGGACGTTTATGGGACGATATGGCACGATCCAAGAACAGGTTAATGCCATTTTATTTTTGGCATCAGATGAATCTTCATATATGACTGGTACGATTGTTCCTGTCGGTGGTGGTGATCAGGGATAAACTGATCGCCCATTTTATGCAACAGGAACATTGAATTCATCGCATGGAGGCTTTGCCCAATGGCAACCCTGTTAAAAACACTTAAGCAAGATTGGTCAATTTCCGCAACGGTCGCTGGGTTCTTAGCTGTACTGATTTCTTATGCGGGACCCATGATTATCTTTTTTCAAGCCGCCCAACAAGCCAACGTTTCTTCTTCCATGATGGCATCATGGATTTGGGGTAGTTCGATTGGCGCGGCGATTGCGGGTATTATTTTATCCATTAAGTTTAAAACCCCAATTATTACAGCATGGTCTGCGCCTGGAACAGCATTGCTTGTGGCATTGTTCCCGCATATTTCATTAAATGAAGTCGTTGCTGCTTATATCACATCGGCAGTGATTATTTTTTTGATCGGCATCACTGGCTCCTTTGATAAACTTTTAAAATGGATTCCTCAAGGACTGGCGGCTGGTATGATGGCTGGCATTCTTTTTCAGTTTGGTCTGGGACTTTTTAAAGCCACGGATCACATGCCTTATCTTGTCTTTGGTATGCTGATTTGTTTTTTATTGGCAAAACGGTATTCTCCCCGTTATGCCATTATCTGGGTACTGATTGCAGGTGTTGTACTGAGTTTCAGTCTAGGACAAATCCAACCTGTTGCAATGGATTTTTCTCTTGCGATTCCACATATGATTTACCCTGAATGGACATGGTCTTCTACACTAAACCTTGCGATTCCACTCACCATTGTCAGCTTAACTGGGCAGTTTTTACCCGGTATGGCTATTTTAAAACTGAGTGGTTATCAAACTCCTGCAAAACCTATTTTAACTGTCGCAAGCATCACCTCGATTGTAGTTGCATTCACAGGTGGAATCACCATTGTACTTGCTGCAATTACAGCTGCACTGTGTACAGGTAAAGATGCTCATGAGCTTAAAGAAAAACGCTATATTGCAGGTATCGCCAATGGTATTTTTTATATTCTGGGCGGTTTATTTGCAGGTAGCCTAGTCATGCTCTTTAGTATTTTACCGAAAGAACTGATTGCAGCACTTGCGGGATTGGCATTGTTAGGGGCAATTGCAACCAATATGAGTGTTGCTATGAAAGATGATTCTCAGCGAGATGCCGCCTTAATTACATTTCTCGCTACGGTTTCTGGAATGCACTTTTTAGGGTTTAGTTCGGTTTTTTGGGGTATTTGTATTGGAATGATCAGTCATTTACTGTTAACGCCTAAGCAGTCAAAAGTTCAGACTCCAATGCCAGTTCAGGATTCTACACCGAGTCAGTAAAGTAAAAATTCATTTAACCTTGTTATAAAGCCTCATTGATTAGATGGGGTTTTTATATTATTTTTTAAATAAAATATTGTTGTGGACTCTATGTATTGAGTTATTCATTGCTTTTTTTATTTTATCGCAATATTTAAAAAAAATCATAACATTAAAAAATTAACACGCTGCTAAAGTCTTTTTATTAAATTTTTTCCTATATTCTATAAAATTTTCTTTTAAACCTATTTGCACCTCTTTTCCATTTAAATAATTTCCGTATTTTATTTGATCTGATTTAATTTTAGCATCATCATCTAAAAAAATAGAAGCAAATTCTTGTTGTGAACTTCTCAACATTACTCCTTTTTTAAAATAAACTATACTTTCATATCCTCCAAAATTAGATTCATTATCTAACCTTGAAACAATTACACATTGCGCAACATTAATTCTATAAATATGTGCATACATAGTTAATACCATACCGTTATCATAATTTGCTGGAATATTTAATGATTGTACTACTTTATACTTTTTACTGATTTCTTCACCAGTAAGTAAATTATCTTTTGCTTTGACATTTATAGTTATAAAAAACACTAAGGCTATGCAAATTCTTAGAATCATAATAAAGTCATCTTTTTAAAAAGTTATTTTTTTATAATTACTTATTCCTAATTACAAAAGCTGTAGCTTTAAAATACGCCAAGTCTTGCCATTCTGATATAATTAAAAATAATGATCGCCCTTTTTTCCCATGCCTCTCCCCATTACAAATCATAATTCGATGCTATTTGAGCTACCATAGTTAAAATTTCTATATTTTTTTAGTATCAGACTTGGAACCCAAATGCAATTTACCATCTTCCAAATGGGAGTAGGTAAACAGAAAAAATTTTAATTAATTAGAACACTTTCTTAAAGTATTTTTACTAATATTACTTATGTACCTACTAAATTCTTTTTTCAACTTAATCAGTGAATTTTCACTTTCAGGGTTTTCATAATTTACCTTATTTAATTTAATAGAACCCTCACCATTTAAAAATATATAGTTGTAATTTACATAGTATCCATATAAAACTTTTGAGTTATAAAAATATAAGATGGTTTCTGTACCATATACTCCAGAATCACCATCAATTTTTGAAACAAGAACACATTCATTCTTATTAGCTTTATATATACTTACCTTACCATCTAATATAGGACCTCCATTTTCAACCTCATAATCAACAATAAAGCTTTGTAATAATTTATACCTATTACCAATCTCGTAACCAGTATATTTAATATCATTTTTAGCCTGTACAGTGCAAACGCTAAATATAAAAATGATTACAAATAAAAATCTCATTGAACGCACCTCATCAGAATATAATATTTTTAAATCAACACATTTTAAAAATTAGGTTAACAAAATTTATATTTTATTTTTAGAAATATTCATCAATTCCCACTCAACAAAAAAAACCAAGTTTCATAAAATCAAATATAACCTTTCTTTTTTTCAAAAAAAAGAGCCAGATTCAACTGGAACTAATATCAATAATCCAAAATTTTAACTAACTTAAAAATACAATAATTTTTATCGCAGTGTTAACCACTCTTAAAATAAACTGCCAATATAACTTATCGCTCAATTTTATTTTTCAATTCATCCATTTTATCTTTTGCAATCCCTAAACCCATTTCATATGCTAACTCATAATATCTATATGCTTTCCTAATATCTTTTTCAACATCATTACCATCTTCATATAATGATGCTAAATTATAAGCAGCTCTAGGATCATTTTGTTGCAAAGCTTTCTCATACCAATATATTGATTTAGAAATAGATTTATCTACAACCTCACCTTTCGCATACATTACCGCAACATTAAACTGTGATGGAGAATAATTACTTTTTGCAGCTTTCAAAGAGTATTCGAAATATTTATTTTTATTAATCGAACCATTCCAACCATTTAAATAACAGTTCGCTACATTTGACTCTCCTAAATAATATCCTAAATCTGCAGACTTTTTAAAATAGTCACATGCTTGTTTTTTATCTGCAACCACAAAAGCACCATTAAAGTACATAAGCCCAATCGAGTTTATAGCTTCTGGAGTATTTTTCCCCATTGATTTTTTGTAAAACTTATAAGCAAGTTCATCATTTTTTTCTACTCCTTGCCCTCTATAATAAAGATTAGCAATATTATTTTCAGCTATTCCACTACCATTATCAGCCGATTTTTTATACCAATGAATAGCTTTTTTAATATCTTCATGTTGTCCTAAAAATCCATTTTCATACACAACTCCTAATAAATTTTGAGCGTTAGCGTCTTTATTCTCAGCATACTCCTGTATTTTTTGGAATAATTTTTTTTGTTTAATCTCATCACTACTTTCTACTATTTCTTTAAATTCCTGAATGTTAATAGCTGACTTAATACCTTGAACACCGCTCTCTCTTTTTGCCTCGCATCCAGTAATAGTAAAAAATGCAAATAAGCTTAATACATACAAAAATTTCATTTTTTCTCCAAGCTTAATTTAAAGGAATAACAAAAGTATAGCTAAGGTTGTGTTGTACATTAAAACCACCTCCAACACCAGTCTCAGCACCTACCATAGGCGTTGTCCCCTCATCAAATTTACCCTCGTATAACTTTTCTGGCGTTAGTCCTGCTCCAACAACTCCTGAGCCTCCTAGAAGAATATAAGCATTAGCATTTATACTATAACCAAACCCTTTCAAATCATCTAAACTTGTAGCTTCACTAATTAAATACCCACCTTCTATAGAAAGAGAAGGAGTACCTTGTACTGCTGAAACTCCTGGAGCAACGAATACTCCCCATTTCCCAGAAGGTGTCCTTGCAACGCCAACTTGTATGCTAGCCCCAGCACCAATAACAGCAGCAATTGCACCAGAAAAGTTTACATACATGAGTTGAGTACCCTTCGACTTTTCTTCAATTTTTAATATAACTTTTGAATTATTTTTAGAGACCTCAAACTTTTCTTTTATATACATCTTATATTTTTTGTGGTCGGCTAATTCTTGCCTTTTAGCATCTATTTCATCTTTTATGATAATAATTTGCCCTACTTTAATAGTATTAACATTAATACCATTATTTCTCGCTTTTATGTCTTCAATAGATACACCATGCTGCTTTGCAATAATAGCCAAATTTTCTCCAGATTTAACTGTATGCTTTATAATACTAGGATATAAATAAATATCCTTATCTAATATTTTATTTAGAACACGCGTTCTCCTTTCATAACTACCAGCTATTTCTTGTTTTGGAAATGTTTTTGTATTAATTATTATTGACGGGACATTTACTGTTATTGTTCTTTTTTCATCTTTACCCATTCTTTTATTATATGAAAAACAACCTATTTCTGTCCATGATTTATATGGCGTCGGGAATCCCATTACTTCAAAAATTAATTTTTCTATACCAACTAGCATTTCTCCTTTTCCTTTACCATTCCTTGTAATTGAGTCAACTAATATTCTTTTTGTATTTTTTTGTTCATTATTTAGAACCAAAATTCTATAACGTAAACCATCAACTGGATTTTTTGATCTATCATTAAAAAACACTTCAAACTTCATAAACTTAGCCTTCTATTTCATTATCTTATTGTTCTTGAAAATCTTCATCAATAATTAACCATTCATAGGTTGGATCATCAATGATAACTTGTAAATCTTCCTGTTTATTATCAATACTTGCAAAACGTTCGGTTCGACCATATTCGTCTAATGTCCCAGATTTATATATGTTCTCCCCTTTCAGCAATGCTCGGTAATGAACCTTTGAAAACTCATAATTTTTAAATAGATCAAAAGCATCAATACGATTTGTAAATAAGTAACTCTCTTTATTCATTGCTAAGCTACTAAAGCTTGGTAATATAGGCTGAATTTTAACCCCGCTTTGAAACATCTGTTGCCCAGACTTTACCTCAAACATTCGATCTGTTTCACATAAAATACCAGCACCGTTCAAGGTAATCCTTGAGGATTTGCCTGTAATCTGAACTTCTTTCGAGCTATTGATTTCAACACGATTTTCTGTCGAAGATATTGTGATCCCAAGTTTGGCAAATATATCTAGGGCATTTGCCTGTGCATGAATATTAAATTTTCCCTGTGCTGCGATAATGTTGATGCCATTCATCACTGAAAATAAACTTATTTTATTTTTGGCATGCACAATCCAGTTCTTTTGCGTACTAAAGTTAATGCTGTCACCAGCAATTTGATTGATTTGGGCATCCGCAGATAAATAGATATTTTCAGGTGTGCTCAAAGCAATACCATCTTGGGAACTCAGTAAAAGCACCGCTTGATTAAATTTGGCAATTTCTTGTTGGAGCTGTTGAGCAAATATTTTAAGTTGCTCAACTGATTCTATTTCATCGGTCTTTTGCTTCTTGGCGATATCACTGAGTGCTTTACTTTTGTTTTGACTGTCTTCAAGTTGTTTCTTGGCAGGCGTTGCATCAAGATGATCGCCTTTGGCATGTTCTTGTTGATAAGTCGATAGTAATAAGCCTTTCCCTGCACGTACTGCGCCCCATTGGTCCGTTCTTAATTCAAAACCTTCTCCGCGCCCTTCACTGGTCTCGGTTTCTTTTGGATGGCTTAAATTCCCAAGATTCAGTTGGCTTGTCGCATGACTGCTGTGTAACTGAGTGCTGATCTGGTTGGTGGTATCGTCAAAGCGCAGTTGATTAAACCCTTCAGATTTATATTCCTTAGTTTTGATCCCAGAAAGTTTTTTAGTATCAGGTAGCTTTCCTTGGTCATCAAACTTGGTCGGATAGCGATACCCTTCATGAATTCGTCCCAGTACAAATGGTCTATCAATGTCACCATCACTGAACGAGATCATGACGATCTCCCCGACCCTCGGTAAGAATCGTACTCCATAGCCTTCTCCTGCCCATGGCGTCAGTACATCCACCCAAGCCGAGTCAGTATCATTATCGTTCGCGCCTGCGCCACCATCATGTTGGTGGTCTTCGTGACGGGTAAACAAGAAATTTACCTTAATCTGACCTCGTTCATTGACATAGATTTCCTCCCCACTCGGTCCGACTACTCTCGCTCGCATTGGATATGTAGTAGGTCGATGTTTCAGCGGATTGTATTCAGGGACAACGGCTATATTGCGTCGTTGTAACAGCAACTGATTGGCTTGGCGTTCTTCGCTGCTGTTTGTGGTGATATGGGCAAGTTGCCATTGGCTTTGTTGGATGAGTGCTTCGACTTGGTGAGTTAAGTCTTTTGGTAAATTATTTTGGTGATAAAAGGTTTTGGATATAATCAGAAATTGTCGATCGGCAACATCTTTTAGATCTAGGTTTGGATGTTGGTTAAGCTCAAAGTAATAGCCAACCTGCGCATCTCTTACTGTCGATACGGCAATAAATTGTTTGGCTTGAGCGTCATAGTAATTGCTGAGGTTTTGGTTAAAACGTTCAACCTGATTGTTACCCGATGGCGTTACTCCATCTTCTCCATTCAAGTCTTGGGTCCATGCAGGACTAAACTGCCATACTTGTTCTAAACCTAAACTGGCATTGTCATAGTTTTCACTCTGCTGATACTTACTTAAAACATTGCCTGCGCCTTCTTCTATATCTAACATATCAGCTTGCCATCGTTGAATATGCACAGACGTCGGTTGCAGTGAACGCAATCCTGTCAATGCTGTGATGGTATCTTGCTGTTCGACAGCCGAACTTCGATGAAAACGGATAATGCGACGTTCTAAACTTTTATATTGAGTATTGTCATCAATTAAACGAAGCTTTTGAGGTTGGATTTGTTCATTAAAATAAGACACTTTAAGCTGTGTCTCATCAATTAAAGTCGTCACGCCTTCCGATGCTAGAAGCCTTTGAATAAGATCTATATCTCGTTCATTATTCTGCATAATGAAGGGTCGAATATCATAGTCTTTGGTTAGACCACTTTTATCCAAAGTCAAACTTGAAGCAAACAGTGGAGATCTTTCTCGCCATTCATTAAATATGACTTCTACTGCCTGTAAAGCAGACATATTCATAAATACTCGCGAGTTTCTTCGATACTTCCAAAGCGCAGTTGGGTCTTCTACAGAAAGGCGATAAATTGTCAACGCACCATCCGAGGAACCCAGCTCAGCTTTTGTCACAATTCCTGAAATGCGATGCAACTCAGATCGGTCATTGACCATATCAACGGCTACACGACACCCAATAAAGCTTTTTAAGGCGATGTTGTTTCGTGTAGATAAACAAATAAGTTGTAAATTCAAGCCATCATTGATGGTATGTGTCCCATCGATACGTTGCAAGAATACATGGGCAGCCAAATTGGGATTGCTAAATTGAATATGTAAAGCCCGTTTTTAATGTGGTTCCGTTAATTAGACCACTCAATTCAGTTTTATAAGTGATAAATCCGCTCTAAATATTTAAATTATGCTGCCATTACTTTTAGTAAATGTTGATCATAAAATTCATCCGGTGTTGCCTTATTCAAACTTGAATGAGGACGTATCATGTTATAAAAATCCAAATATTCAGCAATTGATTGTTTCGC
>NZ_KB849756.1:230548-269644 GCF_000368925.1 Acinetobacter bereziniae LMG 1003 = CIP 70.12
CGTCCTTTCCCATCCATACTGATACGGATATTTCGCAATTTTAACTCATTCAAAAATGCCTCACTTGTGAATTGACTGCCTTGGTCTGTATTAAACACCTCAGGACAACCATATTTCACAATTGCTTCTTGCAACGCATCTATGCAAAAGTCTGTTTCCATACTGATCGATACTCGATGAGCCAGTACTTTACGACTATGCCAATCTATAATTGCACACAGATAGACAAAGCCTTTAGCCATAGGAATGTATGTGATATCTGTACACCAGACTTGATTAGAGTGATCGATGACCATGTTTTTCAACAGATATGGGAAAATACGGTGTGCAAGATTAGGCTTACTGGTATTGGGTTTTGGATACAAGGCATGTATTCCCATCAAGCGCATTAAACGTCGGACTTTACGCCGACCTATTTGATGCCCTTGACGCTGTAGCATACCTCGTATCATTCGACTGCCCATAAATGGGTAGTCGAGATGAATTTCATCGATCAGACGCATCAAACTCAAATCAGTTGATGAAATCTCTTTGGGCTTGTAATACAACGTACTGCGATTGATTTGAATCAATTGCGATTGTTGTCTTACCGAAAGTTGATGGGTCTTATCGATCATTTTTTGCCGCTCAGCTGCCCTATTTTTCTGAGCGCACCTTCTAAAAAATCAATTTGCAATGCCTGATGTCCTATCTTGGCATGTAGAGCTTTGAGGTCAATCTCTGGTTCTTGTTGTGCTGTTGGTCGTGAAAAAATATTGACTGATTGCTCAAGCAGTTGATTTTTCCAATCGATGATTTGGTTTTGATGTAAATCGAATTGAGTAGAAAGTTCAGCGAGTGTGTGGTCGCCTTTAATTGCTGCGAGAGCAACTTTAACTTTAAACTCTGCTGAATGATTACGACGTTTTCTTCGTGTCATGGTTGACTCCAAAAACAAGCATTTCCCATGCTTATTGGGGAGTAGATTATCACTTATAGGCGTGGTCTAAAATCCTAGAACCACATCATTTTTGAGCAGAAAGTCCCATTTTTTCCAAAACAAAATTAATATTATTAAACATGATCTATTGTGTATTTTTTCTAAATTCACCATCACCATATAATAAAATATCATGATTTGTCTACCACAAAGTATTTTTCACATGAAACCTAATTAATTGATTTATTGATAATTTTCACAGTATTTTATAAATTACAGTATATATTATGAAATTAAATTTATTGCATGATTGCCTATCAATTCTGTGAGTTATTATATAATTTATAGTTATTTTTATATAAACATGACAAATAAAAACTCAATTCACCATTCCCGTTAAAATTCTCATTTTATTCGATCAGTTTAAATATGTTTTTAACCAAGGAAATTTAAAAATTATAAAACTCGTAAGTACACTAAACATGTCTGATTATTAATGTTATATATTTATTTTTATAACATGCTATTAATCTATAAATTCTCATATTACGCAAATAAAAACAATAGCATTCATGCATAATTTTATAGATTGACATGTAGTAAGCTGTGTATTTTTTGTTCCAATGTCGCTTTTCATTCATGATTTAAATCTAAAATCATCAAAAGAATTTGGAATTTAAAAAGTCTAATTTTCTCATTTTTAAACATAAATTATTGCAGCACAAAAATAAGGATGTTTTATGACTGAAACACATACCTACGCGCCTCACGAAAAACGTAATCGTGTCATGGCTATTGTCGGCGCTGCATCTGGTAACTTAGTGGAATGGTTTGACTTTTATATTTATGCCGCTTTTGCCACCTATTTTACCCATGCATTAACTGCACCCGATATGAATGACTCCACCAAAGCAATTTATGTGTGGGGTGTTTTTGCTGCCAGCTTTTTTATGCGCCCAATCGGCAGTTGGTTATTTGGATGGATTGGCGATACTTTTGGGCGTAAAAAGTCGATGATCATTTCCATTAGTTTAATGGCGGTCAGCTCATTTTTATTTGCAGCACTTCCAACCTATGAACAAGTCGGTATGGCTGCCCCATTTTTATTGTTAGCGGTCAGACTTTTGCAAGGGCTTTCAGTAGGTGGTGAATATGGGACAGTAGCCACTTATATGAGTGAGGTGGCTTTAAAAGGTCAACGTGGTTTTTACTCATCATTCCAGTATGTAACCCTGTCTGGCGGACAGCTCTTGGCGAGTCTACTTGGCGTGATCATGTTGGCACTGATGTCAAAAGAACAGCTTATGGATGGTGGATGGCGTATTCCATTTATCATTGGCGGGGTAGTTGCGATTCTTTCGTTCTTTGCTCGTCGTCATTTGAAAGAAACACTTTCTGAAGATGATGGACGTAAAGAAGGTTCAGGAAGTCTAAAAGAGTTACTGACCAAGAATTGGAGCACCTTTTTACTGGTGGTTGGTTATACCTCGGCAGGCTCTTTGTGTTTTTATATCATCACGGTATATTCAAAAACCTATATCACCAGTTTAGGGTTTGCTGATAAAACAGTGGGTTATATGATGACCATTGCATTGTTTATCTTTATGTGCGCTCAACCATTGTTTGGAATGCTGGCAGACCGAATTGGTCGTCGATCGTCCATGATGCTGTTTAGTATCAGTTGTGCAATCTTTATTTATCCAGTCATGGTAATCGCTATGCCATATTTTAGTGGTTCAGCATTTATTGTGACCGCATTGTTGGTGTTCTTAATGATGTTACTGAGCTTTTATACCTCTATTAGTGGACTGGTAAAAGCTGAGATGTTCCCACCGCATATTCGTGCATTAGGCGTTGGTTTTGCTTATGCCGTCGGAAATGCAATTTTTGGCGGTTCAGCCCCCGCTGTCGCGCTTAAATTAAAAGATTTAGGACATGAAAACACGTTCTTCGTTTATGTGATTGTTATGCTGATAATTTGTTTATTCTGTAGTATGCAACTACCGAAACAACCCAAATATTTACATCACGATCACTAATCTCTTGCAATGATTTAAGGTCTGTTTATACAGACCTTAAAATTTTGATGTAAAATATAGCATTAAATCATAAGACTATAGAATATCTTGAGGAAATAATGAAAAAACTCTCACTTATATTTATATCTTTCGCGATTAGTCTGAGTGCCTATGCCAAAACACAAAACTATATTTTGGTGGATGGTGGTGGTGTAGATGACCTTTCATTAATGTTGAAAAATGTACAAGGTAAGACGATTCATGCCTACTGCGATCAGAAATGTGGCAAATGGTTTGATCCAGATGAAGAAATAGATGGACAAACACTTAAAAAGCAATACTTTGAAAAAAAAGTTCAAGCAGACATTAAATTAGAGAAAAATGCAGGACGTGTTGCAGGTCCAAGTGACGATGAATCATTTTATTTCATCAAACATATTAAATTATTAAAATAATCCCCCTCTACACTTTGCAAGAACACCAGCGAATCTTGAATCTAGCTTTGTTTAAAAAAACAAAGTATCGATATGGATGTCACCATGTTGAGCCGGGGTATATGAGCAAAGACAAAGCGCTGCTTTGATTGCAGCGCAAGAATGCGATTCAACAAAAAATTTGCTTAGCAAAGTAAAGAATTGCCTACACAAAACAATTTAAACTTTGGATGTAAAGTGCAGTATTGCGAGCTTTTATATCATCAAACAATAGATTTATCGCATTGATTTTATTGATCTAGAAATTATATTTAATGTCTATTTTTCAACAGATTGACTAGGGTGTGTTGACACTTTTAGATTAAAAAATAGCGAAGTAGTAAAATTAAATCGCCAAACCCAATTCTACTATTCGCTATGCCTCGTACCATGTTAACAGATCAACACTGGCAAAAGTTGAAAGCTATTTTGCGTAATTTATCCATTCATCTCAACTCAAATTTAAGAAATTTTATTGAAGCGATTCTTTATAGAATAAGAACTGGGTGCCCTTGGCGTGATATCCCAACTTGCTTTGGACAACCCAACTCTATTTTTAAACGTTTTAATCGCTGGTCAAGTAGTGGTAAGTTACTCACTATATTCAAATTATTATCACTGAATACCGATATGGAATGGCTATTCATCGATGGTTCCCATATTCGTGCTCATCAACATTCTGCGGGTATAGCTGATCAGGCAATCTCTAAAAGTGCTGGAGGAAACTCCTCCAAAATACATTTAGTTGTAGATTCAGATGGTAATCCTATTGATTTCATTATTACTGATGGAACCACACATGATGTTAAGGTCGCACCTGATTTAATTTCAAAACTCAATTTAAATGAGGCAGAGATTGTATGTGCAGATAAAGGTTACGATTCAGAGCCATTAAGACAGCAGATTAGAGCAACTGGAACAAAAGCAAATATACCTAAAAAATCCAATAGCCAATCAAACAATGACCATATGGATTGGTATTTATATAAAATCAGGCATTTAGTAGAAAATATGTTTTGTAGGTTAAAGCAATTTAGAGGGATAGCCACTCGATACGACAAGTTAAAACGGAACTATGAAAGTTCTGTTGCATTAGCTTGTATATTTTTATGGCTCCCCTTGTAGGTTAAATTATGAACCCTAAATGTCAACAGACCCTATATAAATTTCTGTTCAACACCTTGACCATGAAACGCCATTTAAAACAATACGTCCTGTCGACCTGGCATATCTTCAACGGGGATTTTGTCGACAGTAAACTGATATTTCAAAATCTTTTTCATCGAATCTGTTTCAACCACAGCAATTGCATCAAGCACATCATCGTTTTCAGGTTCTTGTAAACGTGCTGCCTCACACCATTTAACTGCCATCGTATAGTCAAAGTAGTGCGGACGATTGGCTTGATCTGCGTAAAGCCTTGCTAATGCACTCATTGCCTTGATATGCCGATTCCAACCATGCGAAATCAATTGCGGAATAATAATATCACCCAGCTCAGGGTAATAACTGTAGTGATATAAGCGATCCGCATATAGATCTATGATGTCATCTTCAAGTTCTTGATACTCATAAGTACCATCTGTGCGTGATTTTTCAAGTCCTATTCGTGCTTGTTCAAAATAATCCAAACTTTGTTTTAATAATGGAAATGGGTTGCTTTCATCATCTTTAATACCCCGATTAAGGTAATTTACCCCCATATTATACATGGCAATATAATGCCCTTGTTCAGCAGCTTTGTTGGAATACTTCTTTGCTATATCTACATCATATAAACTCGAATCTTCTCTTGAATGAATATAACCACTCGTAAAACTTGGGTTGACATAACCAAGCTCTGATGCAGCGTGTAACATATCAATCACATCAGGATAGCTTTCAAGTTCATCAAAACTTTTATAAACACGATAGAAGCAACAGTATTCACCTTCAGGAAAAGCTTTAGGTTTTTCTAAACTTTTAGCGAACTCAAACCAAGACTGAGCCACCAATGGATTTTTTTCTACACCAGACCAACCATGCTGAGTAAGTAATCCATAAAGAACCGCTGCGCTGGCTAGGGTTTTACGATTGGAAATAGCAATATGACCTAAAAAATCATGATCTTTTACATATTTAAACCAATAATAAATTGCACGTTGCAAATCATATTCATCAAATACATCATGCCCAATCGTATGCAAATAACAATCTAGAATTTTTGCATCAGACTCATTCAACAAAGTATAAAAATACGCCAAACGCAAATAAATCTTAGCGCGATTTTTTTCACTCAAAGGACGTTTTAATAAGTCTAAAGCGATTTGAATATGTTTTTTAATCTCGCCCGTTTGATCATCGGAATAGCTGTCCTCTACCGAGTCGTACCACATCACAAAGTGAAGTTCATTTTTTTCAATTTCAGTAAAATGATCACACCAATCAGATTGTATAAACTCGATGATTGCCTGATAGTTATAGCCCCAACGTGGCAATAAATACCAGCAATAGTCAATTGCAGCAACAAGACCATACTGAGACTGATCAAGAAAAACTTTCAACCAAAATGCCGCTTCATTTTGCGGTAAATCCAATTCAGATTTTAAATCCAGATACGGTTTAAGCATGTCTGGAATTTGTTGAGGCAATGTCAAAGCTAAATCTGTTGATAATCCACTTAACTTGGCAATTTTCTGTAATTTGGGTTTAATGACATGTTTTAAATTTTGAGGTTGCTTTTGTTTAAATAACCACTTATCAAACCACTTTGGTTCATCCAGCTTTGCTGCTGCATTGAGTAAGTGAATCACAACAGTCCAAGCATTTGGAGAAAAAGCGATTGCTTGCATTGCAGTTATATAAATCTGCTTTTGTGCTTCACGAGCACAATCCCACATATCTTCTGAAACTTGATTTGCCCAAGTTCCCCCGCGATATTCAGAAGCCCAAAATGCCCAATAACGTACCTTGATCACATAAGGAAAAAAACTCTCAGGGTATGTTTTTGACCACTCTTCAAGGTGCTGAAGTGCCTGAGGTCCTTGATTTAAAAACATCTCAGAAAACATTTGATAAGGGTAAGCAAACCAATCACTTTCCCATTGAAAAGCACTTTTCTCAGTACGGCTATTCCATAGTTGGGTAAAAAATTGCTCTAAGGCTTCATATTGTCTATTTTCGAGTAGACCCAGTGGATATTGCCCTTCTTTTCTTAAACTTTCATGGACATACTCAGCTTTAATCATGATGAAGCTCTCATACTGTAATCTGGTGATGTTCGAGCGGAATCAAACATAATGGGCTGGATTTTTAAGTCTGCAAGTTCTGGTAAAAGTGTTAAATTCCAGTCCAAAGATTTCCAATTGCATGAACGTTTTTCAAGGTATTGCTGGATTTCATGGCGTGCAGATTTATCATAATTGTTATAGTCCGAGTGGCGCACAATCAAGTCAATTTCACGACCTTGTGCATAATATTGCCCCATTTCCTGCCAGCTTGTACAACACTCTTGGATAATTTGAGCCGAAGCCAAAATGTATTGCCAAGCTTCATCTTCACCGACATATTCAAATTGATGCAATAAGCGCATCATGATAATTTTTTGGATGTGGGCATAGACCAAAACATCACGATAATAAGGTCGAACCTCTTGATTCAAATCATACCAACCATATAAGTCGCCAACATAAAAATACTCTTTTAAAAAGAATTCAATTTTTTGCAAACGTTCAATTTGACTATTTTGTTCTAGTTTCAAAAGTTGGTCTAAATGTGTTCTAAATTTTGCTTCATTATTTTTAAAATCATCAAGCATTAGTGTATCCACATCATCACAAGAAATTTTATTGCGTACATAAATCAAATCACCTGTTGCCAAAGCCCATTTTTTTCTTTGATCTGCATTACTTTTTAAAAATGGCATTGCAGGGATTGCAAAAACAAACATTAAAATTTTAAATATCCAGCCAATCCAAGGAATTTGACTGAGCATACCTAACACTAAAAAAATGAGATAAAAAGGCAATAAGATCAAATGTAAAATAAGTGGAAGTGTTTTTTTCTTTTCAAATTTTAGTGGAATATTTAGTTTTCTTTGATCAAAATCTGTTTGATTAAATTGCATGACTTGTTGTATTAAAATATTTTGCGGGTTTTGAATGTATTCCTCTTTATTTGTTGCCAACATCATCCATTGTAAAACTGAGCTTTGTTGTGTACATAGATCCATTAAATCTGGATTTTGCATCACAATTCCTTCAACAACCAATGGATCGCTTAATTCATAAAAGTAAAAATATGGCAGTTGTTCAATGTGCAGTAAGCTATTTTTCTGTTGCTCAACTGAATCATCAATTTGCTGTGAGTCTAAAAGTTCAGGACGATATATAATTCCAAGATTCGAACAATCTGAATTGTGATTATTTTTTGGTTGAATATGATTTAAAAATAATAAAACATCATCCACATATTTTTTAACTGGAACTTGGTTTTGTTTCCCCTTAATTTGCTCAATGCACCACGCTTCACCATCCCATTCTAAACTAATGGTGACATGTGGCTTATTAGAAGCATCTCTTAGGCTAAAATAACGAAATAGACCATATTCTTTCTGTGTCACATAATGCTCACCATAGCCATCTTTAAGCTCAGTCAGGTTAGCGAACTGTCCTAGGCAATGTTGCATATAACGTGACTCAAAAGCCATCTCTTTACGCAACAACATTCCTGTGGCGGTAATTTCAATAAAACGTCCCGTATCTACCGCTAAAACCTCGCTAATCGCGTGTTCAGAACTGTCCCATTGCCCTTTTTCCAAACGCTTTTTCATTGCTTCATGATCTTTATGCCAAGCGTCTAACACTTGGTCATAAGTCATTTTCATGAATTTGCCTTTTAGATTTGTTTTGAGTCTGGAATTAAAAAATTCTAATAGTGGTTTTTCTAGCGCCAAAATCTGTTCATGCAAAGGATCAATGTACAGCATGTGGCTATCTGGTTGTTGTTCGAGTTTTTTCAAAAACCATGCAGGAATCGGCTGAGGTAACTGGCAGATTTTCCAAGCAGCAACTGAATTGACATGAAAGACAGGATTAAAATGTTTAATCACATATTCAAAGAATTTTTTTTCAAACCATTGGGTAATTTCTGGGTCATCTTTACGGCGTTGGCTACGTTCTACTATTGTTTTTTTAACTTCAGGTGCATTGACAATATCTCGTGTTTCCATGCTATTCCATTTAACGTATTTCTACTACATTACAGTCTGATTTTTATAAAAATATTCCAAATATCGAAATATTTAATGTGAATAGTTTATAACAAAATACTCCTTAGGAAATAGAATTCCCTAAAATTTAAATGTATTTATGTTAGTATTTTAAAAATTTTCAAATGCTTATATGATGAAAAAAATTGTGATTTTCTCAGGCGCAGGAATGAGTGCGGAAAGTGGTATTGATACTTTTCGTGATCGTGGTGGATTATGGGAAAACTACAATATCCAAGAAGTCGCTACCCCTGAAGCATGGCAACGTAATCCTGAATTGGTTCAGCGTTTCTATAATGAACGTCGTAAAAACATACTTGAAGCCAAGCCCAATCTCGCCCACAGGATCATTGCTGAGCTTGAACAATACTTTGAGGTACATGTCATTACTCAAAATATAGATGACCTTCATGAACGTGCAGGAAGTCAACAGGTGATCCATCTGCATGGCAACATTCGACTCGCCAAAAGCTCAAAACCACATGCGGAATACAGCAATGAATTTTACCCCATTCAAGGTTGGAAGTTGGATTTAGAAAAAGATCAATGCCCTGAAGGCTATCCACTCCGCCCACACGTCGTTTGGTTTGGTGAAGCTGTGCCTGCTTATGAACAGGCAATCCAAACTGTTCAAGATACAGATATCTTTATTGTAATTGGTTCAGCCTTGGCTGTTTATCCTGTCGCAGGTTTGATTTATGAAATTCCACAATATTGTGAAGCATATTATATTGACCCTCAAGCCAGCCATTCGCGTGTACCAGTACAATATGAATGTCTAAAAATGAACGCAACGGATGGTATGCAGCAACTTTTTGAAAAATTTACAAAGCATTAAAAAAACCAGTGTAATTACACTGGTTTTAAAGACTTCATCATACACTTTGATGAATCATTTATTTTCATCATTTGGGTGAGCTTGCTCTTTCTTCTCATCCTTAATTGGCTTAGTTGCTAATGAATCATTGAATAACTTATTCAATAAAGGCTTCGTCACTCGATAAATAATACATCCAACCATGATCAGTAAATAAAGTGGCCAAATGGTCACTAAAATAACCAACAAGTCCAAAATAAATTGCCAACCGTATTGAACACCTTCCCAAGCGCGTTTCCAAAAACCATCACCATTTAAACGTGCTACTGCATCTACATCGACATCTAAACTTTCACGAACCATTGCTGGTTGTTTAATGGTGATACTAATGGTGCTGAAACGAACACGGTCTTGCACTTCAAGTTGTGTTAAACGAGAGATTTCATTCAGTTGAGACTGTTTAGTATCACCTGGTACAGTCTGAGTTTGTGCCATTTTTTCTTCCAATAGCTTTAACTCAAAACGTTTTGCGGAATACTGTTGCTGGTTCAAAAAGTACATTAAAGGCAACAATTGATTTACATACACAGCAGCTTTGTCACTAGGCACACGTACAATAATTTCTGCATGCGGATCAACTTTTTCAAAAACTCGGATTTTACCATCACCAATTTTTTGCGTTTGTTTATCTAACACATCAAAGCTGATATTTTTCTGCTCAATAAAACCACCTGCCTGAAAAGTAAGCTTATCGATTTCTAAAGCAGTTTTTACCACATCCTTAGCCGTAAAATTAACTTGTGCTTCTCGCACCATACGACGTGCTTTTTCTGCTTGACTGACATCGGTACTTAAAATGGTTTCAGGCTTTTGTTCAGTTACAGGTGTGGTATCAACAGTATTTTCAGCAGCTTGTTCATTACTTTTTTCAGAAGCATCAGCGGCTTGTACAGCATCTTGCGCAACCACTTGTGAATCTTGTGCAGATGCACTTTCAGCAGCTTCTTCTGCTTTTTTTGCACATCCAGAAATTAGAACAAGACTAAGCGCGAGGATTAAATGTTTATTATTCATAAATTATTGACTTTAGTTAATGATTTTTAAGTTTTTGAGATTATAAAGACATTTTCCGATTTTTACCATGCATAAAAATACAGCATCGAAATGCTGTATTAAGAACTGATCTATTTTATTTATTTGATGCTTGTTTAACCTGTATGCCCTATTTCATCATAAGACTGCACTGCAATTTCAGAAATCATATTTTCAAATGAGAAAATTTCATCTAACTGTTGTTGTGTTAATAAGCCTTGTTCTAATACGACCTCTTGAATGGTTTTATTTTCAGCTATGCACTGTTTCCCGATTTCATCACATTTTGCATGCCCTAAAATAGGATCAAGTAGAGTAATGATGCCCACACTGCGCATTACAGCGTCATAGCAGGTTTTTTCATTGGCAATAATGCCCTGAATACATTTCTCATCCAAGGTTTGAATCCCATGAATCAATAACTCAATGGATTCATTCATCGAGAGCGCAATCACAGGCTCCATTACATTCAACTGTAATTGCCCTGCTTCAGCAGCAAAAGTAATCGTCAAATCATTGCCAATTACTTTAAAAGCAATTTGATTGACCACTTCAGGAATAACAGGATTAACTTTTGCAGGCATAATTGATGAACCTGCTTGCAATTCGGGTAAGCGTATTTCCCATAATCCTGTACGTGGTCCGGAACTCAGCAAGCGTAGATCATTACAAATTTTAGAAAGTTTGACAGCCAAACGCTTCAATGCACTGGAAAGAATGATAAAAACACCACAATCACTGGTCGCTTCGACATAATCTTCAGCGCCAATCAACTTTAGACCTGTTAATGCGGTTAAATTATGATTTACTTGTGCTGCATAACCATGCGGTGTATTTACACCTGTCCCTATCGCAGTCGCACCTAAATTAATTTCCAATAAAAGTTCTCGTGTTTTTTTAATTAAACGTACATCTTCTTTTAATAGGGTGGCAAAGGCATGAAATTCTTGACCCAATGTCATCGGCACGGCATCTTGTAATTGAGTTCGCCCCATTTTCAGTACAAATTGAAATTCTGATGCTTTTAAAATGAGCGAACTGATCAAATTGTTCATTTTTTCAAATAACAGATCGAATGAATAATATGTCGCTAGACGTAACGCTGTCGGATAAACATCGTTGGTGGATTGTGATTTGTTGACATGATCATTGGGATGAATAATATCATATCGACCTTTTGCATAACCAAGTGACTCTAAAGCAATATTTGCAATCACTTCATTGGTATTCATGTTGATCGATGTACCCGCACCGCCTTGGTAAACATCCGATGGAAATGAATCTTTCCAGTCTTGAGGATTTTCAATTAACTTATCACAAGCTTGTTGAATGGCTAAACTCATCTCTTCCGATATTTTATTAAATTGAAAGTTAGTTTGTGCCGAAGCTTTTTTAACTTGGGCTAATGCGCGGATAAAAAAGCTTTGTTCACCGACAGTATGTTTAGAAATATTAAAATTTTCTAAAGCTCTAACGGTATGGATGCCGTAGTAACTATTTATAGGTACTTCTTTACTTCCCAATAAATCTTTTTCTATTCTTGTAATTTCTGCAGCAAGTTGGACTGTTTCCATGGGATATTCTCGTTATTTATGCACTATAGCCTTGCATTTCCTATCATATTCTCTCTATAAAAATTTTGTATTAGCAAAATATGTCATTTCTATCCGCAATTTTTCGATATGATATAGGTATTGTTGCTCATGTAACTTTATGTAACCACATTCACTTATACTTCTTCAATGTGAAAATGCACAGCATTTTATTTAAATTTGCTTTATAAATGCTGATTTTCGCTTTTGTATCCAAATGTACAATTGGATACAAAAAGCTTGCATAATCACCTTATAAAAATTACAGCGATATTTTTTATTTATGTGAAAGAATCCGCTCGTGAAACTCATGTGAAAAAAATAAAACTTGGAGATTTGCTCCACAAGGAATGAATTAGATATGGACTCAATCAACCCCACAGTTGTGACCTTTATTTTCTATATTATTGCAATGGTCTGTATCGGCTTATATGCCTATAGAAAGACCACTGATTTCTCAGACTATATCTTGGGTGGTCGAAGTTTAGGTAGTTTTGTCACCGCGCTTTCGGCAGGTGCATCTGATATGAGTGGTTGGTTGCTCATGGGGCTGCCAGGTGCAATCTATCTCACGGGTTTATCTGAGTCATGGATTGCGATCGGCTTAATCATCGGTGCATGGTTAAACTGGTATTTGGTCGCAGGTCGTTTACGTGTTCACACTGAAGTACAGAACAATGCCCTGACATTGCCAGATTATTTCACCAGTCGTTTCGGCGATAAGAAAAAAGTCTTACGCATTATTTCTGCATTGGTCATTTTGATTTTCTTTGGTATTTATTGCGCTTCAGGTATGGTCGCAGGTGCACGTTTATTCGAAAGTATTTTTGCAATGAACTATACCACCGCACTTTGGGTCAGCGCGATTGCAACCATCAGTTATGTCTGCATCGGTGGATTCCTGGCTATCTCTTGGACAGATACTTTTCAAGCTGGTCTAATGATTTTCGCATTGTTGCTAGCGCCAATCATGACTTTCTTGGCTGTAGGTGATTTACAACATGTGACGCAATTAATTGAAACCGCTCGTCCACATGCTGCAAATATGTTCCAAGGGGTAAGTTTTATTGCCATTATTTCATCAATGGCTTGGGGCTTAGGCTATTTTGGTCAACCGCATATTCTGGTCCGCTTCATGGCTGCTGATTCAGTCAAATCAATCCCAAATGCACGCCGTATCGGTATGGCATGGATGATTCTTTGTTTAGCTGGTGCCGTGGCAGTAGGTTATGTCGGTATTGCTTATTTTCAAGCACATCCAGATATACCTTCAGCAGCAATTGTGGCAAAAAATCCTGAAACGGTATTTATGGAACTCACCAAAATATTATTCAACCCGTGGGTTGCAGGTGTTGTTTTGGCGGCAATTCTTGCTGCTGTGATGAGTACCCTAAGCTGCCAACTTTTGGTCTGTTCAAGTACATTAACCGAAGATTTATATAAGTCTTTTATTCGTAAAAAAGCGTCACAAACTGAATTGGTTTGGGTCGGTCGTTTGATGGTGCTTGCGATTTCTGTGCTTGCCATTATTTTAGCCTTTAACCCAGAAAGTAAAGTACTTGGTTTAGTTGCTTATGCGTGGGCAGGTTTTGGCGCGGCATTTGGACCATTGATTTTACTTTCAGTGTTCTGGAAACGCATGACTTTAAATGGTGCTTTGGTCGGAATTATTGTCGGTGCTGTGACTGTAATTGTTTGGAAAAACACCATGGCAGCGACTGGGCTTTATGAAATCATTCCTGGTTTTATCTTCTCTCTGATCAGTATCATTGTGGTAAGTTTATTGGGTAAAGTGCCTGAAAAAGAAGTCACTGATCGTTTTGATGATGCTGAACAAATATATGACCGTGAAATGAAAAATTTATAAGCGTAGATCATGAAACGATAAAGGGGCTGATGCCCCTTTATTATTTTTTCGCTTTTACTTTGGATTTAAAATTAAGATGTAATTGTGAACTGTCTTTAATTACTTCCATGACTGGGTAGCTTCGTGTTTCCTTGACACCAGGCAACTGCCACAATACTTGTCCCGAAATATGCCGAAAAGCTTCCATGTTGGCACAGCGAATTTTCACCAAAAAATCAAAGCCTCCACTAATCATATGACAAGCCATAATTTCAGGATATTGAACCACAGCCTCTGAAAAGGCATCCAAGACATTCGGGGTCGTTTTGTCTAATAAAATCTCAACAAATACCACAAAATTTGCTCCCAGCATCTTGGGGTTAAGCTTTGCCTCATAACCAAGAATATACCCTTCTGCTGTGAGTTTCTGTACACGGGCTAAGGCTGCTGTAGGAGACAAATTAACTTCTTCAGCGAGTTTAATATTGGAAATTTTTCCATCTTTTTGCAAAATTTCTAAAATCCGAATATCTATACGATCCAGCGTTAAATATGCACTTTCCATAGAATAATTCTCTAAATATTCTTAAAATTATAGTGAGTTATTCACCAAATATTCTGCAATCATAAATTATATAAACCACACAGCTCAACAAAAATATTTGCGAGTCACAGGACGTTGACAATGAATATGAATTCACCCCAAATTTTAGACCCTAAACTCGCACCAAGTTTAGATTACATCACTGAATTCAAAGAAAAAACAGACTTTGAAGATGCAATCAATTCAGCATGGCGACGTGCTGAACCAGAGTGTGTTGAAAATCTAATTGAACACAGTCAACTGTCTGAAGAGATGAGTCAAAAGATCTATGACACCGCATTTAATTTGGCGCATAGTCTAAGAGATCGTAAAAGCTCATCAGGTAAAGCTGGTATTGTACAAGGCTTACTTCAAGAGTTTTCTTTATCGTCTCAAGAAGGAATCGCCTTGATGTGTCTGGCTGAGGCATTGCTGCGTATTCCTGATAGTGCCACTCGAGATTTATTAATTCGCGATAAAATTAATCAAGGCAACTGGAAAGATCACTTAGGACAAAGTAATCTGATGTTTGTCAATGCCGCAGCTTGGGGATTAATGCTGACAGGCAAATTAATGGAAACACCAAAACAGTCTAGCCTTTCAGGCGTACTTACCTCTCTTCTGGCACGTACAGGTAAAGGTATTATCCGTAAGGCTGTTGATGTTGCGATGCGTATGATGGGTGAACAGTTTGTAACTGGAGAAACCATTGAAGAAGCATTGGATAATGCCAAAGTACTTGAAGATAAAGGCTTTCGTTATTCTTACGATATGTTGGGTGAAGCTGCACTCACTGAACATGACGCGGATCGCTATTTTGATGATTATACTCAAGCAATTCATGCGATTGGTAAAGCGTCGGAAGGCAAGGATGTCTATACAGGTCCTGGTATTTCCATCAAACTTTCTGCACTACATCCACGTTATCAACGCTCGCAAACAGAACGTGTTCATCACGAACTTTATCCACGTATTTTAAATTTAGCGCTTTTGGCAAAAAATTATGATATTGGTCTAAATATTGATGCAGAAGAAGCAGATCGTTTAGAACTTTCTCTGGAATTGCTCGAACGTTTATGTTTTGAGCCACAACTTGCTGATTGGAAAGGTATCGGCTTTGTAATACAAGCCTATCAGAAACGCTGTTTCTATGTGGTTGATTATATAATAGACCTCGCTCAACGTAGTCATAAACGCTTAATGATCCGTTTGGTTAAAGGTGCTTATTGGGACAGTGAGATCAAAAAAGCACAAATTGATGGTTTTTCTGACTATCCAGTCTTTACCCGTAAAGTTCATACCGATTTATCTTATATTGCTTGTGCAAAAAAATTACTTGCAGCACCAGAGCAAATTTACCCTCAATTTGCCACGCACAATGCGCAAACGCTTGCCACGATTTATCAACTGGCAGATCCACAAAAATATTATTTGGGTCAATATGAATTCCAATGCTTACATGGCATGGGTGAACCTTTATACGAACAAGTGGTGGGAGATATTTCGGCGAAGAAATTAGGTATTCCTTGCCGTATTTACGCACCTGTCGGCAATCATGAAACCTTGTTGGCTTATCTTGTACGTCGTCTTTTGGAAAATGGCGCCAATACTTCTTTTGTTAATCGTATTGCAGACAAAAATATTCCCATTGAAGATTTGATTGAGAATCCAGCTCAGGAAATTATTGAAACTGCGCAAAAAGAGCATCAAATTGGTTTAAAACATCCTGCAATTCCACTACCGCATCAGTTATATCAGGGAATTCGTCAAAACTCACAAGGTTTTGATCTTGCCGATGACAGCCAATTAAAAGCTCTAAATCAAACCGTTCAACATTTTTTAAAGTATCAATGGAACAGTTATAGTTTAATTGATCAGTCTAATGTATCGGATTTTGATGCAGCAAATTCACAAAAAATTCTCAACCCATCAGATCATACCGATATTGTCGGTCATGTCATTGAAGCGGAATCTGCACAGGTAGATTTAGCATTGGACAATGCACATCGTGCATTTGAAGCATGGAAAAATACCTCTAAGGATTTTCGTGCCAACTTACTACTGAAAGCGGCTGACCTAATGGAAGCACGTCTGCAAGAGCTTATGGTATTACTCTGCCGCGAAAGTGGCAAAACCTACAGTAATGCCATTGCTGAAGTACGTGAAGCTGTTGATTTCCTGCGTTACTATGCCGCACAGATGCAAAGTATAGATCAACATCTTACACCGCTTGGGACAATTTTATGTATCAGTCCATGGAACTTCCCTCTTGCTATTTTTACTGGGCAAATCTCGGCAGCCTTAGTTGCAGGCAATACGGTGATTGCCAAACCTGCAGAACAAACCCCTTTGATCGCAGCACAAGCAATTCAAATCCTTTGGGAAGCAGGTATTCCACGATCTGTCGTGCAGCTACTTCCTGGACGCGGAGAAACAGTCGGTGCAAAACTCAGTCAAGATGAACGTATTCAAGGTATTATGTTCACGGGTTCCACCGAAGTTGCTAAAATTTTGCAAAAAACAGTTGCACAACGTTTGAGTCCAACAGGTCAACCCATTCCACTGATTGCTGAAACAGGTGGTCAAAATGCCATGATCGTGGATTCATCAGCATTGACTGAACAAGTCGTGATCGATGCAGTTAACTCAGCTTTTGATAGTGCGGGTCAACGTTGTTCGGCACTGCGAGTATTGTGTGTACAAGAAGACAATGCAGCAACTTTAATCAAAATGTTGAAAGGCGCCATGCAGCAATTAAATATCGGTCAACCGATTTTACTCAAGACTGATATTGGACCTGTAATTGACCTTGAAGCACAGCAAAATATTGCCAACCATATTGAAATGATGCGTAACAAAGGTCATAAAATACATCAATTGGCTTATGACACACCAAGTTCAGACTTAAATTTAGGGACTTTTATTGTTCCGACTCTGATTGAGCTACCAAATCTTGATGATTTAAAACGTGAAGTCTTTGGTCCAGTATTGCATGTGATTACCTACAAATACGGAGAGTTAAAACAACTTTTGGCTCAAATTAATGCCAAAGGCTATGGTTTGACTATGGGTCTACATACCCGTATTGATGAAACGATTCAAACCACTATTGAACATGCTGAAGTGGGTAATTTATATATCAATCGAAACATTGTGGGTGCTGTTGTTGGGGTTCAACCGTTTGGTGGTGAAGGACTTTCAGGGACAGGTCCTAAAGCTGGTGGTCCTATTTACTTATATAAACTCATGCAACAAGCAGAGTTAGCTGCTGTTGCCTTTGGTACAGTTAAAAATATTTCTGAGCAGTTAAATTTGACACCTTCCGAAGTGCAACAGCAATTCCAGCTATGGGCAAAGCAACAGTATCCGCAGATTAAACTGCACGCATATACTTCACCTCTGGCTTTATACGCACTGCCTGGACCAACAGGAGAATCAAATCAATATCATATTGTTGCGCGCCATCGCATTGCCGTAATTGCCGAACAAGAAAATGCGTTATTGAATCAATTCAATGCTGTAATGACTTTAAATAGTCAAGTGGGCATTTTAGCGACAAATGCTTTAGCATTAAAAATGATTCAATCCATGCCAAAGAACTTACAGCAACAATTTTTTATGATCAATGACTTATCCAATGATGAATTTGATGCAGTACTCCATCAAGGTTCTACACAAAATTTGATAGTCTTACAAACCACAATTGCACAACGTCAAGGTGCTATTGTTGGCGTCACACATCATGATGCCAACGATAAGATTCCACTTGCAGCATTACTCATTGAGCGAGCCATCAGTATTAATACTGCTGCGGCTGGTGGGAATGCAAGTTTGATGACCCTAGACCAAGCTTAAACTAAGCGTAAGTTTAAATGAGTTGTATCATTTTCCATACCAAGTCAAAGTCATTTGACTTGGTTTTTTCAGCTGAAACCTTGCGATTAAACGTAAATTTTTTGCAAAATAAAATTGCACCATCTATAGGCAAACCGCCTGATTATCCATCTAAGTGATTAGATTACAATCATTCATAGCCAATGAACTTTATGCTTATACACAAATTATTAACAGCTTAGAGATCCATTTATTTTTACATTTTTGGATCATCGAGAGTCTGTTTATCGTGAGCCGACAAGAATGTCACCATGTTATGCGGGGCATCACCTACGCAGATCTATTTCGACATTTCATAAAAAGCGTGGCAATAAATACTTTATGCCATTCAGCAACAAATTCATCATATTGATTTTATTGATCAAAAAAATAATATTTTAACTTCATCAACTTACAAATATTTTATTTCACATGAACTTTCCGCTCATCTTCCAAATAAGTTCTAGCTAACAATTCTTTTTTTACTTCCATATAATCATCTTGTTTTTTTGGCACTAAACTTTCAATAAACCAAAGCCCGTCTGCTGCATAGCGTAAGATTTTCAATTCAATTGAATGGTCTGTATCAGCATGTTGTAATAACCTTTGTGCCAACCAACAATCCCACTTATCGCTAAAGGATTTATCTGTCATTACTGTCATGCTTAAAGCACTCCACAACGTATCTACACCAAATTCTGAACTTAAAGTGACATCAATATAAGCACGCGTAAATCGACCATATTGAATAGCATCCTTTTCCATCACCACACTGATTCGTTCGTCAAGTTGTTGTATTAAAGCCTCAAGCATTGCTTCAATAAGGATCTGTTTGTTGGCAAAATGATGAAACACACCACCTTTTGTAATACCAGACCGAGTTGCAACCGTCTGAATTGAGATCCCATTTACACCTCTTTCTGCCGCCAAATACATCGCATTTTCGATAATACTTTTTTTAACGCGCTCAGGATCTTTTTTACGCTGATAAGGATTTGTTATAGTTTTACCAATATTCACACTATCCTACCCACTGCTCGCTTAGTGCCCTGCAGAAGTTGAAAACAAGTTAATCACCAATACACCTGAAATAATTAACCCAATACCGATAATTGCAGCAATATCCAAACTCTGCTTGAAAATAAAATAACCGACCAAAGCGGTAAGAATGATTCCAACACCTGCCCATATTGCATAAGCAATACCTAAAGGTATGGTTTTAATCACTTGTGAAAGTAAATAAAAGGAAATGACGTAAAACAGGACCACCAATAAGCTTGGGGCAAGTTTGGTAAAACCTTGGGATTTGACCAAAAAAGTAGAACCTGTAACTTCTGCAATAATTGCAATCGCCAACAAAATATAAGCAAACAGGATTGAGTTCATCGTTTGAACCAAAAAAGATACCGAATGGTTGGTATGCTATATAATTTTAATGAAAAGTTCAAATATCAAGCATGAAAAAATGTTGAAGTTTTGTGCTATACTATTTCTGTATCTCTTTGTTTAATTATACTTTTTATAAAAAAAGGTGGAATATCCATTTTTTCCACCTTTTCTTTTTTCACTTTTTCAACTTAGATCGGATTGATAAAATAAAAAAATGAAATGATAAAGATCAAAACCGTTATCGCTAAAATTAGATAAGTATTTAAAGTATTGAAACTTTTTATAAAATTAAGAATTTCCATTTTTCTTCGTCACAAAATAAAACACTTTTTTATTCTAATATATTTTGTCACAATTTGTAAGATCATTAAGTATGATTAAAACTCAAAATACATATTTTCTTCATATTTCTGTGATCTTGCACAATTTTTATTTGAGAAATAAAGGTTTAAGTCATCTTTTTGGAATGATAAACTTCATCATATAATTGTTTTTATTCAATAATCATTACTTATTTTCATTTTATTCTATACTGATCAAAATTTTTATACAAAAAGTAGATATTATACAGATATTTTAACTTTAATTAGTAATACTTAATAGAAAATAGGTCAACCACTTTACCCTTTGGTAAAAAATTAAATAAATTAAATACTTAATCATATTATATATTTCAACAATATATTTTGGAGGGGTTTATTGACTAATACGATAAGCAATTTTTCATAATGATCTGTGATGATAAAACCACAACAATGATTTTAATCGTATAAAAATTAAGATATTGCTGCATAAATCTATTGTTTTGAACTATTAATGAGTTTTTTTCATGAATATTACACTCTTCCCTGAGTGATCGATCTCTAAAACCCTTTATTTGACTTCGAAGTGATGCTTTTCAGTGACTAATTTAATTTTTATATCTTTGTAGTAACGAATCATTGGATCATTGACATCTTTTTTCAGTGCATCAGCAAATTTATCTTCATTCATCAACTTCGCATAAGTCTTATATCCAATCTTTAAAGTTTCCGCTTGCTTTCCGGACTGTTGAAATTCTTCAATACGCTTATTAATCTGCTTAACACTAATTTCCATCTTTAATTCCCCGCGAACGCTTTAATTTTTTATAACACTGTTTTATGACAGTTCCATTTAAAAAGGGAATTTTTTTAAGTTTATTTCTGTAAATGAGTATTATTCTTCAAAAAATCTAAGGTTTTTACAAAGGTCTGTTGGCTGGCTTGTTTTCCTAAAAAGAATTGATATTCATGAACCAACCATTCTTTTGATTCAGGATAAAACACAGCTTTTACAGGAATTTTCTTTTCTTGCAACGCATTCACAAATGGGATGGACTGGTTTTCTGTCAAGAAATCTTTATTGCCACCACTGATAAAAACAGGTGGATAATGGGCTGTCAAATAATGAATTGGTGATAATGCCTTTAAATAGTCAGCATTATTTTTTTGATTTCCGGTATACGCTTCAACAAGCGTATTGACACCCCATTCGATCAATTTAATTTCTTCTGGTGCTGTATCCACAAACGCATTCATGTCATAAATTCCACAATGCAAAATTAAACCCTTTACTTGGGATGGTTGAATGAGTGGGGTAAATGAAGACTGCTTTGCATAATCAACATTTGTGAGTAAGGCTGCATAATGGCTAGCTAAGTTCGCACCTGCAGAATCTCCAGCTAAAAATAATTGGTTTGCATCAATTGCATATTGTTTGGCATTTAGCTGAATAAATTGTAATGCTTGATTAATTTGATTGAGTTGAGTGGGATAAATGGCTTCAGGTGCAAACTGATACTCTACTGACACCACATTATAGCCTTGAGCTGCGAGTAATTTAAAATAACCTCTTGCGTTGTCTTTAGCACCAGAGATCCAACCACCACCATGAATCCAAACAATGGTTGGTCGTGGTGTTGACTGTTTAATGTTCTCAGGCTGATAGAGATCAAAATTTAATCTTGGCGTTGTTTGATAAGCAATATTATGATGTACAACCACCTGTTCAGGTGCATGTTTATCCATCAACAATTGTTGAAAATGTGTTGATGTATCAAATACTCGCGCGATGACTTTGCTACTTTTCTGTACATTTTGACAAGCAGAAAGTGTGAATAAAGATATTGCACAGATAAAAATATTAAATCTAAGCATATTAAACTCAAAACGATCACTCACCATAGCGTTGATGAGTTTAAATATATTGATGGCAATATAACCTAGATTTAAACACTTTTCTTGCTGTTTTAATACATGTCAAAATCAACAAAACTTACTGTTAAATTTTAGCAATTTGTTGATGCAAACTTTGCAAAAACAAGTCTGCCTCTGCTTTGCTTTGACATTTTTTATGATACGTTCCATTCGCCTTTTGACTATGGGGTGTATATTTAATATCAATAGAAAAATCTTGTGTAATCATATTCTTCGAAACATGCACTGCAATAATATGTAGAGAGTTTAGATAAAAACCATCTTCTATTTTAACCAACATTTTACCGCCTCAAATTTTCATACAATCATAAAAAGGTGAAAAAGCTCATAATGTGATGAGCAGACTATTTAAATAAATTAAAGTTAAGTGTATCTCAGTTTAGCTAGATTTTAAAATTTTGATTCTGTTTTTATGTAACATAATTTAGACAAGGATTAATCAGATTTAAAACATAAAAGTAACTTTCAATAAAACTGCTCTAAATTGTCCGACATTTTTTCAGCCATCCTCGTTGATTGGTGCTAGATTGAATAAATCGTGATATTTATCACATTACATAAAAAAATTTATTTGTTTTGATCTCTTTTATGGAGGTTGTGTATATGAATTATTTAATTATTTTGAATTCTTCTCATGAACATCATTTTGAGGAAGTTCATAAACTGATCTGTGACTATGATGCTTCGATTCGAGTTAACCCTTCAACTTGGCTCATACATACCCATTATGATGCAACAATCATTCGTCAACACTTAACCAGCATTATCAGTATCCATGATTCGCTTTTAGTATTTAAAATAGATCAAGAACACTCTTTTACCAATGATTTGGACTTAAATGATTGGCTGGAGGATATTCATAATGAGAGTGCCATTAGTCTTTAGTGATGAATGACCAATGTAGTTCTTCATTTAAACTAAGCTATCCCCCTGAGATCAAAGGGATAGCAATATTTTTAATGGTAAATTAAACACTCAACATACTGTTTAGTGTCTCACTGACATTTTTTGATTTCACTTGAGATTTTAACGCCTCTAGTGATGCTTTCACTTCACTGCGTTGTGGTTCAGCCAAAGTATACCAGCGTGTCAATACTTGTAATAAACGAGAACCGACGATTGGGTTTTTCTCATCTAAGTATTTCGCCAATTCAACAAAATGTTGAACACCAAAACTCCATGTATTTACAGGATTAGCATTTAAACCACCGCTCACTGAACGTATACGGTTTGGTGTACCCAAATCATAGTCTACATGTGAAGTTAAATATTTGATTGTTTCAGCAGTTGCTTTTGGATGCGCAGCTTGAATCATAAACCATTGATCCAATGACAAATCCTCATCTTTAAAACGTGTATAAAAGTCTTGTAAAGCTGCTTTGGCTTGAGGAGCATCATTCCAAACTAAAACTTTCAATGCACCCAAACGTTCCGACATATTCATTGAGTTTTCATATTGAGTATAAGCCAAATCAAAAACCTCACGATCGCCTTGTCGTGCCATTAAACTCAACATAATATTTTTCAAAGCACGGACACCCATCGCTTGTGAAAATTCATGTTGTGAATCGGGATCAAGTGACAAATAAGTGTCTTTGGCAAAACGACCCAATACTTTTGCCAATTGATTTAAAAGTGCTTCACGCGCTTCATTGACAATCAATGGATTATAATCTTGATCAATGCGACTGCCCAAGTAACCTTCTGTAGGTACATCAAACAAACGAGATGCCAATAACGGATCTTTTTCAATTACATTCGGCAAAGTTTGTTGTATTGCGTCTACATAAATTTGGGCATCGTGACCATTGAGCAAAATACGTTCAAGTAAAGTTTGTGTCGCTTGCCATTGATTAAAACCATTGGTTTCGTATTGCAGTAAGAATGCCAGCTCTGCATCTGAATAATTAAATTCAAGATTTACTGGTGCAGAGAAATTACGCAACAAAGAAGCAATTGGCTTTTCAGTTATTCCTGTAAACTCAATGCTCGCTTCTGCTTGATCAAACAAATACACACCATCTTTCACATCATTTTCAAATAGAGCATCTGATTTCAGGGTATATTGCGCTCCTGTCTGCGCATTAAATAATGCCAAAGCAACAGGAATAGGCACCGCTTTTAAATTTGGATATTTAGCATGGGGTTTTAAACTTTGTTTAAAACTTAAACGGTAAGTTTGAGCAACTGCATCATACTCACCTTTGGCTTCAAGTTTTGGTGTTCCTGGTTGATTATACCAAATGAGGAATGCTGATAAATCTACCCCTGAACCTGCTGTCAATGCAGCAACCCAATCTTCAACTGTCACCGCTTGCCCGTCATGACGACGGAAGTACTCATCTGTACCTTTGCGGAATTTTTCTTTACCCAATAAGGTGGACATCATACGATTGATTTCAGCACCTTTCTCATACACTGTTGCTGTGTAAAAATTGTTGATCTCTACAAAATGATCTGGTCGTGGTGGATGAGACAATGGGCCCGCATCTTCTGGGAATTGATGTGCTTTCAGAACAGCAACATCATCAATTCGTTGTACCGCAGCAGATTGAAGATCTTCAGAGAAAGACTGATCACGGAAAACCGTTAAACCTTCTTTGAGACACAATTGGAACCAATCACGACAAGTAATACGGTTACCTGTCCAGTTATGGAAATATTCATGCGCAATCACAGATTGCACACGCATAATCGCTGCATCTGTCGTATATTCTTCATCCGCAAGCACACATGAAGTATTGAAAATATTCAGACCTTTATTCTCCATTGCCCCCATATTGAATTGACTGGTGGCAACAATCATATAATTGTCTAAATCATAAGCTCGACCATAATGTTCCTCATCCCAACGCATAGAATGCTTGAGTGCTTCCATTGCAATATGGCATTTTGGAATGTCCTTCTCTTCTGCATAGATTTCTAAAGCAACATCCCGACCTTCTGAAGTCGTATAACGATCTTTTAATACTGCGAGATCACCGATCACACAAGCAAATAAGTAAGCGGGTTTTTTAGTAGGATCTTGCCAAATTGTATAATGACGATCTTCACCAGTTTCACCTGCTTCAATCAAATTACCATTTGCCAAAAGTACTGGATATTTTTTGTCAGCCTCTACACGTGTGGTAAAAACAGACAATACATCTGGACGGTCTGGATAGAAGGTAATTTTTCGGAATCCCTCTGGCTCATTTTGGGTCACAAATAAATCAGTACCAGCGAGATACAGTCCTTCTAGCTGTGTATTGGTTTCAGGATGAATAATGACAACCGTTTCAACAAGTGCCTGTTCTGGCGCATTGCTGATAACGAGTTGTTCTGAATCCAACTTATACTCACTTTCTGTAAGTGGCTTACCATTAATTTTAATTGATTTTAATTCTAAATCACGCCCCAGCAAGACTAAATCGCCGACTGCTTGGCGTTTCATTACTAATTTTGAACTTACATCAGTATGGTCATCATAAACTTGAATATCCAGATGAATAGAATCTACAACATAGGATGGTTTCTGATAATCTTTTAAGTATATGGTTTGATCTGCTTCAACGATGGGGTTTGCCGCAATATTCATATGATGTCCTAATCCTATTGTTGAGTTTAGACGTAGTGTTGTGAATTTGATCATGCTTCAAATTTCACAATTTGTCTGTATTGTTTATTCATTTATATATGGGTGTAGTTGAAATTAATTTCAATCGTTTCAAAGCAAATGAATGCAAAAAACGTGCGAGATGCCCTTTATTTATACAAAAATAGCATTCTTGAATAGCATTGTTCGCTAGGCGCATTTAGAAATGATTTCTATAAGGGGAAACTAAATACTTATTTTTGACCAAGCGAAGAAGTCTCATGTATGTGCATATCGATCGGTGCACCCAATACAGTGAATTCGATTGAACCCAATCAGCGTTTTTAGTTTTTGAGTTAAAATCACGATTCGATAGTAGATATAAAAATTGAATAATAGACATATACACTTGTTATCAGAAGTTATAACCCTGTTTAGACAAGGGCAATAGCTGGAAAATTAATGAACAATGTGCAATATCAAGATATAGGAAAAAATATTAAAATGCTTAGGCTATTTATGATCACTTTATATCTCTTGAATATATCTGCATCTGCACAAGCGACAGCATCATACTTTTGCTTTAAAACAGAGCATCAGAAAAATATTTTGCTGGTTTCTGCTGAGGAGTTTCCTGAGATCAAAACGATTCAATATTATCCATATTTAAAAAAGATTGATTTGAAGTTTTCTCATTATGATGCAATAGATACAGCAACAGGCAGACCAAGCGAATTTCATTATTTTTATAAAGAAGTTATCAATAATCGATTGTTGGGAACTTATGAAGTGATTTATCAAGGTGCGATGTTCTATACAATCAACTATACCGCTAAAAATGATCGTCGCCCAACAAGATTTGAGAGAATTGATCATCTAGATCCAAACACACAGCAAAGCTTAAATCGACAAGGTATTGATTGCTTTTAAACGATATTTTTACAAAGAAACACGCAGAATAATGCTTTCTTAATCTGAAATTATGGATAATGGCTTTAAACGAAACAAAGATATGTCATTATGAAGTTGCGAACATTGTTCAGTGTGTGCTGTTTTACTTGGTTAGGACTTAGCACGTTTACCCATGCAAATCCTGAATTTTTAGCTCCAGATCAAGCTTTTCAATTTTCAGCAGAATCACTTTCAGAAAACAAAGCCCAATTGAATTGGACGATTGCACCTCATTATTATCTCTATCATGATCAATTCAAGGTCACTGTAAATAATAAAGCAGTACCATTTAGCTTACCAAAAGGACATATCAAAGATGATCCAACCTTTGGTAAAACTGAAGTTCACTATGAAAGTGTAAGCACCACTATTCAGGTTAAACCCAATACTCAATATGTAGTAATGTACCAAGGTTGCTCCGCTGATGGTTTATGTTATCCACTACAAAGAAAAAATATTGCTACAGATGCAGATGGTTTATTGCCTCAAAACAATACTGCATCTAAAAACATGCTGAGCAGTCGTACAAATAATTCCTTGTTGAGCCAATCTGAAACCGCTCCATCTCTAGATAAAAATATTAAAAATGATTCAGATCCTGCAAAAATCCCAACATCGAATGCAGATAATGCAGAAAAAAATTCAACTATAGCAACGACAACGAATGTACAAAAAAGTATTAATCAAGATCAATCCACTGAGGCTAGTGTAGATCCTAACCAGATACTGAGTTCAAGCGCTGTCATTACAAAAAAATCCAATTCCTCCCCCCTAAATGCTAATTCTTCAACAAATGACCACACAACGTCATTACAGTGGAATGATGATCAATCATTTTTTAAACTTTTATCAAAAGATTCATTGTTTCTGAATTTATTGGTATTTTTTGGTTTAGGAATTTTGCTTGCTTTTTTACCTTGCTCACTGCCCCTCATCCCGATTCTTTCAGGCATCATTATTCAACGGGCTAAAGGCTATAAAGCGGTAGTAATTGCCCTCTCCTTTGTGGTGAGTATGGCGGTCATTTACGCCATTATGGGAATTGTAGTTGCTGAGATCGGTTATAGTTTTCAACGCTGGTTCCAAAGCCCTTGGATTGTTTCATTATTTGCTGTGTTATTTGTCATATTGGCATTGAATTTATTTGGTTTATATCAGCTCAATTTACCGCAATTTATAACCAATAAACTCAGCAATCTACAAAACAATCAAAAAGCTGGCACCATTTTAGGTGCTGTGGTGATGGGTGCTTTATCCGCACTGATTGTAGGTCCTTGCATGAGTGCTCCACTGGCAGGTGCATTATTATTTGTTTCACAAACCCAAAATGCTGCTTTAGGTGGTCTCTATCTATTTATTCTAGGTCTAGGTATCGGCGTACCTTTATTTATTGCCAGTGTATTCGGTTCTAAATTATTACCAAAACCAGGAAAATGGATGGATCGAATCAAAGTCAGCTTTGGCTTTGTGATGCTCATGGTTGCGTTGTACTTTATTCGTCCAATGCTGCCTTCTACGGTTTATGCTGCAATTTTCGCTCTATTGTGTATCGCGCTAGCAATCTACTTATTTATTGCCTTGCGAGATAGTGAAAAAGTTGTCAATAAAGCCATACTTACAGTGATTGCCGTACTGAGTCTTTTTGCGGGACTTTGGAACATTCAACAAGGTTATGCTGCTTATCAAATTCAACATAGTCAATCCGAACATTTGGTCTGGAAGAAAGTCACTACCGCTGAACAACTTGAAAATGCTTTGGTTCAAGCAAAACAGCAAAATAAACCGATTATTATAGATGTTTATGCAGATTGGTGTGTGGCATGCCAACCCATTGAAAAAGAGGTTTTCCCACGTGTTGACGTACAGGATGCATTAAAGAATTTCACACTGATTCAGTTAGATTTAACCGAATATAATGCCTCACAGGACATTATTTTAAAACAACGCGAAATATTAGGTCCACCAACGATGTTGTTCTTGAATCATCATGCAGAAGAAATTCGTGAATTGCGCTTCACTGGAACTTTCTCAGCACAACAATTGCTCAAACAAACAGCACAAGTGCAAGAAATCGTGAACGCACAATGACCATGATAACCCTACAAGCCATTCATCTCGGTCCATTCATGCTACCTTGGACGCTGACGATCTTGATGGTCGCCATCTTAGTCAGCGTCATCATAGGAAAGTTGACTTACCGTTACTTTGAACTAGAAACTTCACAGTGGCCAACTTTTAAAGATTCGATTTGGACTGGGATTTGGCTTGGTGTGTTATGTGCACGTATAGGCTTTGTATTATTGAATTTAGAGGTTTACTTAGACCATCCTATTGAAATCATCAAAATTCAAGACAAAGGATTTAATCTTTATTTAGGCGTTATTACAGCTTTTCTCTGGATCATATGGAAAAATCGCTTGCTGAAAAAAAGCTTTATCCTATTGCTACTCACAATATTTAGTTTATTAAGTGTTTCAGCTCATTACACCTATCGACAAATACAACTGCAATATCAACAATTTCCTGACGTTCAACTACTGAATTTACAACAGCAACCTATCAAACTCACAAAATATTTAGGAAAACCGACTGTGATTAATCTATGGGCAAGTTGGTGTCCACCATGTAGACGTGAAATGCCCGTATTAAGTGCAGCACAGAAAAAATATCCCAATGTGAAATTAATCTTTATTAATCAAAATGAAGATGCGGTAACTGTGCAAAACTATCTGCAACGACACTCACTGCAACTAGATGAAGTTTTATTGGATACAAATGGTTCAACTGCTCAAAAAATGGGAATGTTTGGTTTACCCAGCACTTTATTTTTCGATGCACAAGGCAAATTAATCGATACACATATGGGAGAAATTACCCATGCTGCCTTACATCAAAAAATTCAAAACTTAGTTTCGGATTAAATGATGTCAACATCACTGATTTTGTCATGATGAGTTTTCAACATAAGGAGTTTCTTAATGATAGATTTAAAAACACTCGGTATTTACTCGTTGAGTTTGGTCTTAAGTGGCTCACTTTTTGCCGCAGATGCTGATTTTCTCAAAAATAAACTTGAAAAAGAAGGTTATAACTTCGTTAAAAAGATTGATGCCCCTGAAGGTATGGAAGGTTGGACAGGCTATAAAGACGAATATCCATCTACCTTATTTATAGCTAAAGATCAAAAACACTATATCGTGGGCGATCTTTTTGATGCATCTGGAAAAAATTTAACAGAACAAGCGATTAATACGCATGTTAAAGGTGCAGTCCTCGATGAGATTTGGAAAAGCTTAGAAAAATCCACTTGGATTCAAGATGGTGATACAAACGCTAAAAAAATTGTCTATGTGTTTAATGATCCTAACTGTCCCTACTGTCATACCTTTTGGCAACAAGCACGTCCATTTGTTGCATCTGGAAAAGTACAATTACGTCATATTATGGTCGGTGTGATTCGCCCAAGTAGTAAAGGGCAAGCAGCAACGATTTTAAATAGTGCAAATCCTGCTGAAATTTTTAAACAGTACAATCTAAGTAATGGTAAAAACAAATTGGTTGAAATGAAAAATCTACCAAAAGCGCTATCTGAAAAATTGGATGCCAATACTAAACTGATGGATAAGTACGGTTTTTATGCCACACCAGCAATGGTTTGGAAAGATGCCTCAGGTGAAATCCAGAGCCAACAAGGTGCACCTAAAGATATTCAGAAATTATTCAATGAGTCCTTATAGAGGCTGTTAACAATTTGTCTATATTTGCGACCAGATATTTTTTAGGCGATAGTAGCCTCGAAATACGACATTTAGTCATTCTAAATGATGAGAAATACTGTTGCAAGGAAATGACCAAGCAGCAAAAAACGCGAGTCTTTCACTGCAACTTACGCAGCAAACAAAGCATTACCTTATTCTTGCTCTGGGTTATGGACACCCTTACCAATCACTCACTTTGATCTTGCTGGCATGACATGGATGTTCTGCTTATATCATTGTTGGGCATTGCTTAAAATTTTCAGCGCATGATCTAAAGCTTATTAAGAACTTAAACTGTGTAATATATTCAACATAGCATGCTACATTACACTTTTATATTATATCCAAATGAATGCCTTCAACCGAATATACTTTAAGGTCTTTAATCCAAACAACTGATTTTAAAATAATTTTATAGCTTTTAATTGGATTTTATTTTTGATAAATCATGCAACAACTCCATTAATTGTTGGATCTTTTCAGCACCATATTGTTCTTTAATATTTTTATAGGACTCCTCCATTTTTAAGGCTTGGCTTTCAAAATAATTTCGACCTGCTTGGGTAAGTTTGATTAAGCTCACTCGTTGGTCATGTAAATCCTTACTTTTGATAATTAAATTCTGCTCAGCCATACGATTGACGATGCCTGTTAAACTTGGTCTTAAAATACAGGTTAATTCTGCCAAGTGGTTGTTCTCAAGCTCATCGTATTGATAGAGCGTACAAATCACACGCCATTGTTGCTCAGTTAAGCCCATCTCATTTAAAGCAGGGCGAAAATAGGTTTTGGTGGCTTCACGCGCCTGTACCAGTGCTAAAGTTAGCGAAGGTGATAATCGAATTGTTTTCATAGAAATCCTTTCATGAAACTCATGCGAATGGATAGGTAAATCGAGTTTTCATTCAATAGATCCAAATTGGTTTACTGTAATGATTTAAGTTAACTTTCTTTTTGTTACATCTAAATTTATATCAGATGTGAAATAAAATAAAAAATTAATTTTAATTAACAATAAAGTTTACTTTTTTTCATTCATCGCTTGAGTCTGGCATTTTTAATGGGCGGAATTACACAATATTGCTTTATTTTATTGAATACTTTACAGCCATAAATAAACTACTTTTCATCTTTATCAGATCGATTTACTTCGAATATTAGTTTTATTTTCCCCATAAAAAAACTCGCAATAAAGCGAGTTTAGGATACATCAATCGCGAAATTGACGATTAAAACAAGATGAATCAAAGACCAGGGAAAATCAACTATCATCATGTTTTAATGCCTTTATTATTCATGATTTCTAAAAAATTTCCTTGTCATTTTCAGCCAATTAAATGTCATTTCCTGACAAAATAAAATTTAAAGGATATTTTTGTTTATTTTTCAACCAAACAAAATTTTTCCAGTGCCACTCCTGAAATTTGCATGCTCTGCTTTTGTCGGTCCAAGAAATCATTGGCAATCATTAACATCATGTTTGCTGTATCCAATTGCAAATTTTCTTGAGAAATTTGCGCAATCCCTTGATATGCTTCTAAACGAGAACAAAAAGCTTTTCTCTGTTGATCCGCGTCTTGGTTTCCCATTATTTCATCATCTAGAATCTGTTTGGTTGCATTGACTTGAGCAGTATAATTTTGAATACGCTGGTTATATTCATCTTGTGTAAGTTTTTGCGTCTGGTCTTTAGCAAAAACTGATGTCATTAATCCAATACCCGTCATCACCAATAACTGCAAAATAAACTTATGCTTCATAAGCACGCCTTTTCATTTATATGACATCAGCTTTCCAAACATCCTCATAATCATCTGCATCAATCATAAAACGAAAGCCTTGCTCCAAAGCTAAATAAGGGATTGCATCTGGAAAAACGTCTTCTAATTCTTTTACACTAATGACATCAAAGAAGTCCTCACCTTCTTCTAACTCTCCCCCATAAATAAACCACGAAACATTTTCAGCATCGGGTTGTTTACGTAAACCCACAATCGGTTCTTTATTTAAAGTGTGTTTGGCAATTGCAACCAGATCTGTTTCATTGACTTTGATATAACGTGAATCAAACTCTTCACAGACCAATTTTTGTTCTTCTACAAAATCTTGCAACATATCTATTCTCAAACAACCTGATTTTGTGAGATTGTAAGCTGACAGTTTGACAATCACAACTAAATTCACATGCTGTTCAAACGATAGACAGCATTGCAAAAAATAAATAATTTGCTAAACTTGATTTTGTAACATATTCAAATTGGATCATTCGAGGTCAAACATAATGCAGCAATATTCACAGACAAAGTCTGGACTCGTTGACCTCAAAGCATATCCGAGATCTCGAACCACTCAACAGGAC
This sequence comes from Acinetobacter bereziniae LMG 1003 = CIP 70.12, assembly GCF_000368925.1. Taxonomy (GTDB): domain Bacteria; phylum Pseudomonadota; class Gammaproteobacteria; order Pseudomonadales; family Moraxellaceae; genus Acinetobacter; species Acinetobacter bereziniae. Next base: position 263,278 of record NZ_KB849756.1, read on the forward strand.
ATGATCATCAAAGATGAAATATCCGCTCAAAACTTATATTTTTTTCACCCACATCTTAAAATAGAAATCCCCTATCCGCTTGAAACTGTTGCTGCAGGTTTTCCCTCTCCAGCACAGGACTATACTGAAAAGAAAATTGATCTAAATGAACACTTGATTCATAACCCTATTGCAACGTTTATTTTAAAAGTTAATTCTTTATCGATGAAAAATGCGGGAATTGAAATTGGTGATGAAATTCTGATTGATCGTAGTCTAGATGCTGAACATGGTGATGTAGTATTGGCATTAATCAATAATGAATTTACCGTTAAACGATTTATGCATAAAAAATTATCCACGGGCGCATATGACATTTGGCTTAAAGCGGAAAATCCAGATTTCCCCGATATTCATCCGCATAGTGAAGAGCAGATTATGATTTGGGGCGTTGTGACCTGTATTTTGAAAAAACTCAAATAAACTGCAAAATTGATTTTGCTACCTAATTAAATTAAAGCTACCCCTTCCTTATCTAGGATTGATTTGCATGGAAATTAAATGATATGACTGAATTATTGAGACGTTTAGCACTTTCGCATCAAGGTTTAATTTCTCAGCCTGCATTTGGTTTAGGCTTATCTGGAACACTTCAAACAATTCAACATCTAGGTTATGTGCAAATTGACACGATTTCAGTCGTCGAACGTGCTCACCATCATATCTTATGGAGTCGAGTTCCAGACTATCAGCCCAATCATCTAAATCAACTGGTACAACAACAACATATTTTTGAATATTGGTTCCATGCAGCATCTTATTTACCGATTCAAGATTATCGCTATGCGCTTCCTCATATGACATCAGTACGAAATGGTGAACATCGCTACTTTAATCGGGGTGATCAACATTTGATGAAAGAAATTTTAGCAAAGACTCGCGCTGAAGGTAGCATTCGTTTACGTCATATCGAGCAAGGCAATCGACTAAACTCAGGGGGATGGTGGAACTCCAGTTCAGCACGTCGTTCAATCGATCAATTGTTTATGCAAGGCGATTTGATGATATGCGAACGAAATGGGATGGAAAAGGTCTATAACCTGACTGAGCGTTGTCTCCCTAGCCAGCTCAACTTAACCATGCCGACGCTAGAAGAATATGCACGCTATTTATTTAATACTACGCTGAGAGCGCACGGTATATTTACCTGGAAACAATTACTGCATCTTAAAGTCGGCAGTCAAATTCGCGAAGCAATGCGTAAAATAGTCAAGGAACAACTGGATGCAGGCGTGATCATCCCCTTATCTCAGTTAGGTGATACCGATAAAGAAAGTTCAAATATTTATATTAAAACAGATGCTTTAGAACGCAAAGCTCAGATTGAATTAAAAGTTAAAATTCTGTCCCCTTTTGACAATCTTGTCATACACCGAGAACGTCTAAATACACTGTTCTACTTTGATTATCGTTTAGAATGTTATGTAACCCCAACTAAGCGACAATTTGGATATTTTTGTTTACCTATTTTATATGCTGATCAAATGGTGGGGCGTATCGACTGTAAAGCACATCGAACCAAAAAGGAATTTGAAGTATTGAATCTGCATTTAGAAGATCATTGCTTTAAAAATAAACATATAGATCATGATCACTTTCTCAATGCACTCAATGATGAACTACTTAATTTTGCGCAATTTAATCAATGCCCTAACTTAATAAACCACCCTAGTCAGCTTTTTAATCGTGCTCTACAACAATGTTCATAAGGTGAAAGATCAGCTCAAATCTGTATTTAAGCCGAATTAGAAAACCTACTCATCTACTACCAAACACAAGTACAGCGCCTCAATCCTTAATTGAGGCGCTGTACTTTTATTTATTCCGTAAATTAAGTCTGAATGCTACTTTTGCTGAGCTTTATTCTGACTTTGTTGATTATGTTGAGCCTGTTGATTTGATTGCTGATTTTGCTGCTTCTGTTGGTCCTGCTGACTTTGTTGCTTTTGCTGTTGATTAGATTGGTTAGGTTGACGTTGTGGGTCATTCTGCTGATTTTGTTGCTGGTTGTGTTGATTAGCCATTTTCATATCCATCCTTTTTACATGTTGGGATATGCCGTACAAATCGACGACAACTGTTAATTTAACGCGCTTATCATTAGAAACAAGCGTATAGATGTTTCATTTTTCGACATCGTAACGCCCTATATGAGATTCATGTTGTAAAAGAATAACTTCGAGGTTGAAGCTTTTTACGTGGATTACTTAAACCACGATGAAGCACAACAATCCTTACAAAGCGCTTTCTTGATCTACTGAATAGCAAAATTTTTATGCTGTGAAATTCAAGCTATCCACACCTATTTAAATTTGAATTTATTTTAAACATCTTTTAATATTTCACTTGAATTTGTAACTTTTTCAAAATCATCATGAGTGAACAAATTTTTGCTTTAATCGACATCAACAATTGTTATGTCAGTTGTGAGCGGATATTCAATCCAAGCTTAAACAATAAACCTGTCGTTGTATTAAGTAATAATGATGGCTGTGTTGTTTCACGCAGTAATGAAGCCAAAGCATTAAATATAGATATGGCTGTTCCTTGGCATGAAGTTGAAAAAGCAGCGAAAAAAGCAGGTGTTATCGCCTATTCAAGCAACTATGCTTTATATGGCGATTTCTCAGAACGTTTTTTTAAAACACTTAAGACCTTTTTTAAAGAGGATGATCTAGAACCCTACTCAATAGATGAATGCTTTATTAATTTAAGCTCTTATCGAGACTTATTTGACTTAGAAGAATATTGCCGCAGATTGGTGAAAACTATTCAAAAATGGTTAGGTTTACCGTGTTGTATTGGGATTGGTTATAGTAAGACGCAAGCCAAGCTTGCCAATAGTTTTGCAAAAAAACGGCATGGATTTGAGAATATTTGCGATTTGACTGGCTTAGATTTATGTAGCTTTGAAGCTTTGCTTCTCGAAACCAATGTAGCTGAGGTGTGGAGCATTGGACGTAAAACCAGCAAACGGTTACAAGCATATAATATTTATAATTGCTATGACTTAACTTTTGCCAATGAACACTACCTAGCACGAGAGTTCTCAGTGGTCATTGCACGTACTATTCGTGAGCTAAAAGGTCAATCCTGCATTGCTTTAGACGATCCTGAAATGCCCTCTAAACGGATTCTTTCTTCTCGAAGTTTTGCTTCAGCATTAACCAATGTTGAAATCATCAAACAGGCGATTATTTTTCATGTTAATCGAGCACATCAACGCCTTACTCGACAGCAACAACTCTGTGCAGTTGTGCATGTCTCTTTGTATGAAAAAATTCCTCAGGCACCTTATAAAAAAGCCCAAAGCAGTGTTTCAGGCTTGCCATATGCAACAGATGATTTGATGACTTTAACTAAGGCAGCATTGCAGCAAATAGATGTTTTATTTAAAGAAAATATCAAGTATGTAAAAGTCGCAGTGATGCTTTCTGCCCTTCATCACAAAAGCCAACACATCAATGACTTATGGCATCCCGTAGACTTTATTCAGCAACGTGATCAACTCATGGATACGCTGTCCAATATGAAGCAACGCTTTGGTCCTGATTGTATTCAAGTGGGTTACCATTCCAGTAGTGAAACATGGAAAATGCGTCAACAAAACCGCTCTCCAAGTTATACGACACGCTGGAGTGATATCTTATGTATTGATGATAGTCATATGGCTGTTACACAAATCAAATGAATAGTTTTGGTCACTCAGTTTAGAATGGAATCACTTTAAAACAATGCATGAAAATGTCATATTTTAACATTGCCATTTAACGACAAAATTTACATTATATATGCCGTACAAGGCACAGCATTTCCGCGACGATTCAAAGAAAATATAAAGTATTTGTGGAAAAACATGCCATAATATGCAAACTTTGCAGACATCTTGCAAAGATTTTTGCAACTTTTGAATTGGAGCAGTCTCAATGAGTTCGACCATTTTGGTCATTCACGGACCAAACTTAAACTTGCTAGGAAAGCGCGAACCAGAGGTCTATGGTCACCTCACATTGGATGACATTAACCAACAACTCCTAACGCAAGCTCAGCAAGCCAATATTACTTTAGATACTTTTCAAAGCAATTGGGAAGGTGCTGTGGTGGATCGTATTCATCAAGCACAACAAGACGGCGTCAAAATTATTATTATTAATCCTGCCGCACTTACACATACTTCCGTTGCTGTACGTGATGCCCTTTTAGGTGTCGCCATCCCTTTTATTGAAGTACATCTTTCTAATGTTCATGCACGTGAAGCATTTAGACATCATTCTTATTTATCAGATAAAGCCGTTGGCGTAATTTGTGGTCTTGGTGCTAAAGGCTATTCTTTTGCACTTGATTACGCTATCGACAAAATTCAATCTTCAACTCAATCATAATTTAGGAATACGAACCCATGGATATTCGCAAAATTAAAAAGCTCATCGATTTGATGATCGAATCTGATCTTCAAGCAATTGAAGTGAAAGAAGGCGATCAATCGATTGCTTTAACTCGTCGTAATCCTGTGGTTGCTGCTGGTGTAGCACCTGTTGCACTCCCAGCTGCTGAAGCACCAGTAGTTAAAGCTGCCTCTCGTGGTGCTGTAGAAACCTCACCTATGGTCGGCGTGTTCTATTCTGCACCAAGTCCTGGCGAAGCTCCATTTGTCAATGTTGGTCAAACTGTTTCTGCGGGTGAGACTTTAGGTATCATCGAAGCAATGAAAATTATGAACCCAATTGAAGCAACTCAAAGTGGTGTAGTTGAAGAAATTCTTGTAAAAAATGGTGATGTAATCCAGTTCGGTCAACCTTTATTCCGCTACCGCGCGTAATACCTCGGGGGTTGATATGTTGCAAAAAGTTTTAATTGCAAACCGAGGTGAGATTGCGCTACGCATCACTCGCGCTTGCAAAACTTTAGGGATTAAAACAGTCGGAATCTATTCTGATGCTGACAAAGATTTAATGCATTTACGTTTTTGTGATGAAGCCGTATGTATTGGTCCGGGTGCAAGTAGTGAAAGTTACTTAAATATTCCTGCCATTATTACAGCTGCAGAAATTACTGGTGCAGATGCAATCCATCCCGGTTATGGTTTTTTATCTGAAAATGCTGAATTTGCTGAAATTGTAGAAAGTTCAGGTTTTATCTTTATTGGTCCACGTCCTGAACACATTCGCCTAATGGGCAATAAAGTTTCAGCGATTACGGCGATGCGTAAAGCAGGTGTACCAACAGTTCCTGGTTCTGCACATGCAGTGACGCCAAACAATGCTTTGGCTGAAGCAAAAGAAATTGGCTTTCCATTGATCGTCAAAGCTGCTTCAGGTGGTGGTGGTCGTGGTATGCGTATTGTTGAACGTGTAGACACCCTACTCGAATCTGTTCAAGCTGCACAGCGTGATGCAGAAATGTGGTTTGGCGACGATACCGTTTATATGGAACGTTTCCTACAAAAACCTCGTCATGTTGAAGTTCAGGTTTTGGCAGATGGTAATGGTCAAGCAATTCATTTATATGACCGTGATTGTTCGTTACAACGTCGACATCAAAAAGTCCTTGAAGAAGCACCTGCACCTGGTCTACCAGAAGAAGCACGCGCTCATATTTTAGAAGCATGTGTAAATGCTTGTAAATTAATGCAATACCGTGGTGCTGGTACCTTTGAATTCTTATTTGAAGATGGCGAATTCTTCTTCATTGAAATGAATACACGTGTTCAAGTTGAGCATCCTGTGACTGAACAAGTCACAGGTGTAGATATTATTGAACAGCAATTGCGTATTGCTGCTGGTCTAGGTCTTAATCTTCAACAAGAAGATATTAAGATCGAAGGTCATGCCATTGAATGTCGTATCAATGCCGAAGATCCATCTACCTTCTTACCTTCACCGGGTAAAATTGAATCATTCTATGCACCCGGTGGCGCAGGGATTCGTTTAGATTCTCATATCTATCAAGGTTATAGCATCCCACCATATTATGATTCAATGATTGCAAAATTGATTTCTTATGGTAAAGATCGTGATACTGCGATTGCCCGAATGAAACAAGCTTTAGATGAAATGATTTTAACTGGGATTAAAACCAATATTCCATTACATAAAGATTTGATTCTTGAAGATAAGAACTTCTGTTCGCAAGCGATGGATATTCATTACCTTGAAAAACATTTATTAAAGCAACTTCAAGGTCATGAAAATGATGCTTAACTGATCTTTGCTTAACAAAAAACCTCTGTAAAATGGACTGAACCCCAAATCTTGGACAGTTTAGTTAACGCTGGATTGAGTTCTGAATTGAACAGGGCTCAATCCTTTTAGTTTAATTTGTATTCTCT
>NZ_KB849756.1:270894-280812 GCF_000368925.1 Acinetobacter bereziniae LMG 1003 = CIP 70.12
TTGAGCATAATAAGCAATGACTGCTTGTTTAAACTTTAAATTGTATTTCATAAAAATACCCTATAAGTTGTGTCCAACTTATAGGGTTCAGTTCAAAACAGAGGTTTTTTAATATCAATGAAATCGATTTATCATTTAACTCAGTGACCTATCAGCACAACATCTTTAAGCCATGGCACTGTTCAAATTATATATCTCAAACCTAAGGCAAGACTTTGCGCAAAGTGGCAAAACATTGATCCCCTTTATCTGACGCACAAAAACTCATGGTATTTTTATTAATCCACTTTACATAATACTGCGACACATCCCCAGTTTGATCTTCTTTACGCCCGGAACAATCGGTTTCGTTATTTTCATAGCGAATTTGCATGATCAATGCAGGAGGTTTTTCTAAAGTATTATCAGGCGAGGGTTGATAATCAAAAAGTCCTACTGACCACTCTTTGGCACTGTTGACAACAACTTCATTGGAACCTCGGAAATTATAATATTCGATGCATTTTTTATTTTCAGGAATTTCCATTCCCCATAAACCTAAAATTTCAGGTCGAGTACTAATTCGAATGGTGCTGGTTGTATTTGTCGCCATTACATTGTTGGTCGTTGTTGCTTGAGCGCGTGGAGGTGCCTCATCAGCTTTAGTGTAAGAAGAAAAGCTAAGCAGTAAAGAAATTATAAGTGCTGTTTTTTTCATACCCAATCTTGTATGCCAAATTTTATCATGTATAAACTATCATACATTTATAATAAAACATGTAAAATTAACCATATAAGAACAATCTTTATCCAAGCTCAACTGCAGAATAAATTTCTAAAATGCTGGATTAAAGGCGATTAAAACTATTGATTTATCGATATACATAGATATGATTATCATTACTACCTTAAAGACAAAGCCACGTGACTTGGAATTGGAATTAAGCATTCTTCTAAAATAGGTTAGTCATTTGCCACGAGCGATACTGTATTTAAGTCAAACGTTTAAGGACAATATTTCTGCATTTTTTCTGATTGCAGTGATCATATTTGCCTGTGCTTTGGCTGGAATATTGGGTAGACCGCTCTCCTTTCTTGCTATTTTCTGGCCAGCAAATGCCGTCTTACTCGGACTCTTTTTAAGATTTACCACGCTCAAAAATATTGGTGGGTGGCTAGGTGCATTTACAGGTTTTATGCTTGCAGACCTGATCACTGGAAATAGTTTTTTAGTGACCTTATTTTTAACCTTAGCCAATCTATCGCACACTTTGGTAACCTTATTACTTATTCATTTCTTTAAACTAGACTATAAACAATATAATAAAGGTTTAACTTTTTTATATCTTTTTGGCATCAGTGCATTTGGTGGTTGTCTCGCCGCAGCTACAGTTGCTTGCTTAACGGTTCCTCACTTGCCCAATACCTTTATGTCTATCGATCGAATCTGGATCGACTTTGGGATGTGGTGGACTGGAGAAATCCTCAATGTCATCGCATTTTTACCAATCGTCTTAGCAATTCCAAACCGCACTACGTTACAAAGTTATTTCCATGAATTTAAGCAACAACCCGTTCAAGCCCAACTTATTTTACCTTTTTTAGGTGTTGTTTTCTCAGTAACACTCACCCACTTTTTTATCGGTCCGGGTGCAATCATGTTCCCAATTGCGGCATTGATATGGGCTGCACTCAGTTATAATCTATTCTTTGTCTCAATTATCAATTGTGGGGTATGTATGCTTTTATATAATGCATTGACCTCATACTATATTACCCAATCACCAAATGCCTATCTAGAAACAACGCTTTCCGTTCGAATAGGTTTGTTTATGCTGGCATTAGGACCGTTGACGCTAACCATTATCAGTCGTAACCGACAAAAGTTATATCATCAGATTTTATATCTCGCCAATCATGATGGTTTAACAACTACGTTAAATCGACGTTATTTTTATGAGGAAAGTGAACGTACAATCGCCAAAAATACTGAAAAAACAGCGCATAGTGTGACGATATTACTGCTGGATCTAGATCATTTTAAAAAAATTAATGATCAATACGGACATTTGATTGGGGATTATGTTTTACAAACATTTTCCCAACAAGTAAAAGCACAGCTACGTGCCCATGACTTGCTCGGTCGTTTAGGGGGAGAGGAATTTGCAATTTTACTGAAAGATTTAAGCTTAGATCAAAGTATCGCAATTGCTCAAAGAATCTGTAATATGACCTTCGATACCCCTATTTATTTAGATGATCAACGTACACTTCAGATCAGTGTAAGTATAGGTTTGAGTTACCAAACATTACCCCACTGTATTCCCTTTCAACAGCTCATCAAACGTGCAGACGCAGCACTGTATTTGGCGAAAGAAAAAGGAAGAAATCAACTTTGTTTAGAAACAGATATTCAACAAGATCAAAAAATATTTGCCCATTAACCTTAAATTGCGAGGGAATGCAATGAAATATTCAGAATATATTCAATATGATGGCATCGGTTTAGCACAACTGGTACAAAGCAGACAAATACAAGCGCATGAATTACTTGAAATCGCCATTCAACGTGCTGAACAGGTCAATCCTAAAATCAATGCCATCGTGATTCCGATGTATGAACAGGCAATGAAAAATGCCAATAACCACCATTCAGGTCATTTTTCTGGCGTTCCTTTTTTATTAAAAGATCTCCACCAAGAGTTCGCAGGTGTGGCAACCTCTTTCGGTTCAAAATCTTTTAAAAATGCCCAATATATTGCCAAAGAAAACGCTGAAATCGTTACTCGCTGGATTAAATCAGGTGTCGTAACTTTTGGTTTAACCAACTCTCCTGAATTTGGCATTAAAGGCATCACTGAACCTGAAGCATGGGGAAGCTGTAAAAACCCATGGAATCTCAAATATAACAGTGGTGGTTCATCAGGGGGTGCAGCCTCAAGTGTTGCTGCTGGAATTGTACCTATTGCAGGGGCAAGTGATGGTGGAGGCTCAATCCGTATTCCCGCATCATATTGTGGGTTGTTTGGATTAAAGCCAAGTCGAGGACGTACGCCTTGGGGACCTAAAATTAGTGAAGCCATGCATGGTGCAGCAATGCAGCATATATTGTGTAAATCCGTAAGAGACAGCGCAGCAATGCTGGATGCAACACAAGGTTCAGATCACAGTGCACTTTTTAATATTCAACGTCCAACAGAAAACTATTTAGAGATCATTCAAAAAGCTCCAAAAAAATTACGTATTGGTTTTTCAGTCACGTCACCCATTGGTACTCAAGTATCACAAGATGCCGTCAATGCCATTCAAAACACCGTAAAGTTGCTACAATCCTTAGGGCATATCGTTGAAGAAGCTTCACCGCAGATTGATGGAATGGCTTTGGCTAAAGATTTTATTACCACATGGTTCAGCCAATGTGCTTATACTGTAAAACAAGTTAAACAGCAGTTTGGTGCAAAAGATCAAGATTTTGAATTAGATACTTTAGCCATTGCTGCATTTGGTGCTAAAGCATCTGCATTGGATTACATCAACAACCTGAATAACTGGGGAACTTATGTAACTCAAATGAATCAATTTTTTAGCCAATATGATTTACTCCTTATCCCCTCCACTGCATCTGTTGCACCCAAAAATGGTGAAGTCAAAACACCTGCTTGGCAAATTCCTATTTTAAAAGCGTTACTTAAAGTTGACCAAGCACACTTACTGGCTAAAGGAAAACTGGTTGAACAATTGATTAAAAATAATTTGCAGTGGGTACCCTTTACACAACTGGCAAATATTACGGGCTTGCCTGCCATGTCTGTACCCTTATATTGGAACAAAGATCATTTACCCTTAGGCTCTCAATTTATTGCCCCATTTGGGCATGAAGATACGCTATTACAATTGGCGGCACAGCTAGAACAAGCACAACCCTGGGCAACACGTTACCAATCCATCAAGGTATAAATTAACTTATTGTAAATATTCATATAAATTTTACCATTTATATGAATATTTACGTATTTTTTAATAACTATAAAAGTTTAATTAAACCTTTAAATCCCCAAATCAAAACTAAACTTTGCGACAAAGAATAAATGATCAAGCAGCTGATTTATTGTTTATAAAATGCCTCCACCACCTAGCCAAACATTTAAAAAATTGGGTATTTTTAACAATAGAGGCTTTAGCATTTTTTTGCATAAGTAAATCAACAATCAAGACAACCACTTATACAAAAAAGTCATAAGATATGCCTGTTTTTTGATATCTGGCAAATAAGTCATGTTTGGTCCTGTTGAGTTTATTTTGGCTGGCGTTTTAGTCGGTTTCTGTGTAGGTATTACCGGTGTCGGTGGTGGATCACTGATGACACCTATTTTGATTAGTTTATTTCGAATTGAACCACACATCGCCATCGGAACGGACCTCCTCTATGCTGCGATTTCAAAGTTCTGCGGTTCACTTGTACATGCAAAAAAACTCAATATTGTTTGGCCTATCGTACTTTGGCTCGCTTTAGGGAGTGTTCCAGCATCATTTGTGACCCATTGGGTTTTAGAAAACTATTTGAGCGGTTCAACCCATTACAAAGCCATCTTAACCATGGTTTTAGGGTTTATGCTGACGCTAACAGGTCTATCCATTATGTTCCGTGCCAGAATTGAAAAGTTTTTTGCCAAATTTCGTGAAGATCAACACGACTTTCAAGAGGTAAATAATTTTAACATTCAAGGTAAGCGTGTATACGTCGTGCTCATGGGCATTGTACTGGGTGTATTCGTGACGCTCTCCTCTGTAGGTGCTGGCGCTTTTGGTGTCATGGCACTCATTCTGATGTTTCCGAACTTACCGATGATTCGTATCATTGGTTCAGATGTGGTACACGCAGTTTTACTCACCTCTGTGGCAGGTTTTGCACACATGACTTCAGGCAACGTAGATTTTCAATTACTCGGATGGCTACTGGTTGGGTCTATTCCTGCGATTATTGTTGGCACATTAATCAGCTCGAAAATGCCTGAAAAGATGATCCGTAAAGTACTTGGAATCACCCTATTTGCTCTAGGTATTAACTTTATCTTAAATCCAGTTAAATCTAAACCTGTTGAAAAACCACAGGCAGTCATGGTTACTCAAACGGTTCAACAACAGCAGGTTTAAATTTAATCTGTAATTGATAACTTATCATTATGAATGGGTTGTGAAGTTTTAATGATTTATTTATAACAAAACTTGAACCAATTCATGTTATATTCTGACCACTAAAAATACTTTCTGTATGTTCTAATACCCAGTGACGGCAATGAATACATTAAATTCAAATCCAATTATTCAATCAGATATTGATGACGTGAATGTCCAAAGCATTCAAACGCTTGTAACTCCAGCTGAACTTAAAGCTGAACTCCCATTAAATGAAAATGCTTACCAAACTGTACTTCATGGTCGGGAAACAGTCCGTAATATTTTAGATGGTAAAGATAAACGTCTATTTGTTGTGATTGGTCCTTGCTCGATTCATGACCCTGTTGCAGCCCATGATTATGCAGATCGTTTAAAAGTTTTAAGCGAAAAAGTAAAAGATACGCTCTACATCATCATGCGTGTTTATTTTGAAAAACCTCGTACAACTGTAGGTTGGAAAGGTTTGATCAATGATCCTGACATGAATGATTCTTTTAATATCGAAAAAGGTTTACGTTTAGGACGTAAATTACTGCTTGAGTTAAATGACAAAGGTTTAGCTTGTGCGACTGAAGCGTTGGATCCAAACTCACCTCAGTATTATCAAGATTTAATTTCATGGTCTGCCATTGGCGCACGTACCACAGAAAGCCAAACCCATCGTGAAATGTCATCTGGTTTGTCATCACCTGTCGGTTTTAAAAATGGTACCGATGGTGGCTTAACTGTTGCAACCAACGCAATGCAATCCGTGAAGCATGGTCATAGCTTTTTAGGTCTGAATAACGAAGGTCAAGTTTCAGTGATTCGTACCAGTGGTAACCCGTATGCGCATGTTGTATTACGTGGCGGGAATGGTAAGCCGAACTATGATGCAGGCTCAGTTGCAGAAGCAGAAAACGCACTAGCAAAAGCTAAAGTCAGTACGAAAATTATGATTGATACCAGTCATGCAAACTCAAATAAAGACCCATATTTGCAACCATTGGTATTGAAAAATATCACAGAACAAATTCTTGATGGGAATAAATCGATTGTTGGCATCATGGTTGAAAGTCATATCAAAGGTGGGCGTCAAGATATTCCAGAAAATCTAAGCGATTTGGAATATGGTAAATCAGTGACTGATGGCTGTATTGACTGGGAAACTACAGAAAAAGCATTGCTTGAAATGGATGCAGCCTTAAAAGATATTTTACCTAAGCGTTAATTAGTATAAAAACGCCATCTACATAGATGGCGTTTTTGTTTATGATGTTATTAAAATTTTTCTGTAAGAATGCTATGAACGAACTTGAACAAGAACTCTGTCAAATCGCAAACTTTCAGTTTGTCCATGAACATTTACTGACTTCAGGTCAACCGACGGCTGAACAACTGAAGCAAATTAAAGAATACGGCGTAGATACAATCATCAATCTGGCATTTACAGATGCGTCGGTACATTTAGAACATGAAGATAAAATCTGTGCTGAGTTAGGCTTAAACTATATCCAAATTCCCATTCATTGGGATCGACCTGCAGATGACCAATGTTTATTTGCTCTAGATTTGATTGCACATTTAGTGCAGGAAAAAATGGTGTGGGTACATTGTGCCAAGAACATGCGTGTCAGTAGCCTAATGTATTTATATCGTCAATATTTTATGGATATGGATATGCCAACAGCACAAGAGTTGTTGCATCAAGTGTGGGAACCCAATGAGACATGGACAGGGTTAATGCATGCAGTCAGTCTACAACTTCAAGGACGTAAAGCAACTGAAGATTTACAACACTCATTAATGCATGCAGACCAATTTTCTTAAAAATATAACACCCTTGATATCTTTGATCGATTTCAATATAAAAGCATCCAGTATGATAAAAAATAAGCGCCCTTAGGCGCTTATTTTATAGCGATCTAAACAATCTGATTCTGCTTAATGAATCAATAATTGTTTGATCAATGGTAAGTTTGCTGAACTTGTCGCAGCCAAAATCAAACTATTATTGGAGAGTAAACTTGTCCATTTTTGATTCCCACCTGTCCCGCAGTTATAACTAATCAAACGGGCACGATTGTTATTTAAATAACCATATTCTAAATCAAAACATTTTGAACCTTGTTCAATGCGTTGTAATGTAGAATTAATCATCCATGCCTGCGCTGAACTCTCATTATTACATGATGCAAGATTGATCACACCAGCCTGACTTGCTAAACATTGATCCATATATTTCTTACTATGGATTTTACCCATCGCATCATAAATCCATTGCTCAGAGTCATCACCTGTACAAGCACTCTTACCACTGATGTAGGCATTTAGCTTGCCATCAGACAGTGTTTCTACCTTCAAACAGTTGGTTCCATTTTTTAGACTAGAAACTTCATTTAAATTAAAATCATTATTCAATTCCAATTTAGCCACAAATCGGTTAAATGCCTCAATCGCTTCAGCATTACCACTTTCCAAATCAACTCGATAAGCATTAATCCAACGATTTAAACGATAAAGTTTTATTTGCTGTTGGGTGTAACGTACCATTTCAAGCTGTGCATTTGGAGAAAGTTCAGTTTTAAATAGACGATAAGAATCAAATAGTAAACGTGAATTCGCATCAAGTTTAACCACCGCTTTACCTTGATTATTGAGTAAAGCTTGTTCAAGCTGCGGCATTTCAATTTTTCTTAAAGCAGAATATTCTGCTTCCTTACCAATGCTCACAAAAGGCGTCATAGCTTCAACTGCAACAGGAATACTGATGCTAGAGAGCTTAACTGCCTGTTGACCCATTTTTTGGCAATAAAGATCCACATTTTGAGGTGTATCACTTTGTGCAAGATTGACATGGAACTTATTGGCATTGCTTCCAGCATTTACCCGTTGTGGTGCAAGTGCAATATGTTCAACTTTACTGGCATATTGTACATTCAACCAACAACTTGCAGCAGTGCTAGAGGTATTGACTTGTGGCAAATTGAATACATTGCCCCAGTTACCACGTGCAGCAGGATAAACAATACCCACCTGATTTACAGGGTCATATCCCCCTAAAATTGTATAAACTGGCACACTAAATAGACGCGGCTTTAAAAAATTTCCATCTGCACTGTTGTACCAAACATTGCCTGAGTTTGGCGTTTTGGGTTGAGCATCCACCATTTCTCGTGTGTTTGCATTCCACTTTTTATAACCTGTGATTGAGTTTGCATCCCAAATATACTTATCAAATGCAGGCTGAATTTTCAACCAAGTACTATAACCTGTGTAGTGGGTATATTTAGAAATCGAGCTGGCACTTGCGCCACCACTCATTGCATCCCAGCCATAAGCATATAAATTTTGGAAGTTAGGCACCCCATTACTCCCATCTCCTAAATTAGTACTGCCCCAATTTAAGTTGCCGCGCATCTTATTACGAAATGCAATATAGCCCCAGCCACTATCCGCATGATGTGCAGACCAGAAATAATTGGTTGGGCTACCACTGGTTTCAACAGAGCCTGGATAATGTCCTAATCCATAATGATGTCCAATTTCATGACTGAATTCATTTCCTATAGAATCAATCAATGTCAAAATCCCATTACCACCACTCAAGCCATGATTTGACTCACCATTGGCATATTTACCTCTGGCATGATGAATCACAACACTTTGTGTCAGCTGTGGTTGTTCCTGACTTTGCATTGAGGAACTGGTCACCCCCCAATTAGCTAAATTTATACCGACACTAAATGTAGATTTCGCAGTATTCTCACGCATGTCACCATCATAAACGCCCCCATTGGTCGCGCTCGCTGAATCATAAATCACGCCACTCGCAACCATCACACGATTGAGTTTCATTTCCTCATATTTACTGACAATCATTTTTGCAGCTGGGATGGTTTGTAAATAATCAGTACCCGCTTTTTCTGGTTCCAAAAGCATATAGTGCCCATTGGATTTTGGTGCATCGGTCAATAAACCTAAGCGAATACTTTGAACCACAAGCTCTCCGGGCGCTGCAAAGTCAATATCGCTTCCGCCAAGCGTACCACTACGATTATTGACTGGATCGATGACGCGAATAGAAAGTCCTGGACGAACTTCATTCCACTTCAAAGCAAGTGACCATGCTTGCTTTGAGTACATGACACGTGCTCGATCGTCCTGATTGGATTGATCTGAAGCTGCAAGGCGTGATGGTTCTTTTAAATTAACTGTACGAATCAGTTGATTACCTTGATAAATTTCAGCTTGTAATTGGTTGAGTTCCCCCATCGCAACCAAAGGCGTTACCAATAACAAAGCATCTTTGTCAGTGGTCAAACGTGGCATTTTATCCTGTTCATTATTTTTAGGATTGACCGCATGACTTTGAACAAACTGTACCATTGCAGCGAAATTACCCGTTAAATCATTACGCAGTAATCGATTTTCGCCTTGTCCATTAAAATCATAGAATCCCAATATCTTATTCGAAATTTTATTTTTAACAGGCTCTGGATATTTTTCAGCAACAGGTGGCGTTGTACCCGTATTACCATCTGAACCATTGTTAGGTGGTGTTTCTGTAGAGCCATTGTTTGAACCACCCGAACCATTCTCTGGTGGTGTTCCTGTAGAACCATTGTTGGAGCCACCCGAACCACTATTTGGTGGAGTTTCTGTAGAGCCATTGTTAGAGCCATCCGAACCACTATTTGGTGGAGTTTCTGTAGAGCCATTATTCGAACCGCCCGAACCATTCTCTGGAGGTGTTTCTATAGATCCATTGTTGGAGCCATC
>NZ_KB849756.1:280822-575787 GCF_000368925.1 Acinetobacter bereziniae LMG 1003 = CIP 70.12
GAACCACTATTTGGTGGAGTTTCTGTAGAGCCATTATTCGAACCGCCCGAACCATTCTCTGGAGGTGTTTCTATAGATCCATTGTTGGAGCCATCTGAACCACTATTTGGTGGAGTTTCTGTAGAGCCATTATTTGAACCGCCCGAACCATTATCTGGTATTTCTGGTGTACCATCTCCAGGCAGTTCATTTGTACCATCTCCTGGATTTTGTGGCAGATTTGATGGCTGATCATTTACAGAATGGCTTTCCCCTCCACCCCCACATGCAATCAACATTGCTGAAAGCGTACAAATTGTTAAATATTTAAACCTTAAGTGCATCACAGATCTTCCCCAATATTTATAACGACTTATCTCTATCCATGTTTTTTGAGACAAAATTGAAATATTATTTAATTTCAATAACTTAAATATAACACACCAATTTAAATTTCATCATTTTTTTATCATTAACCGACGAAAAACCTATCACAACAGCAAAAGACGATTGTGCTTGTCATCTAGAGTAGTGATTAATCTGAATAGAATACAATTAAGTTTATAATTTTAGTCATCGTTATATTGGCTTTACTACAAGCTTAATCAACGATCAAGTAAGGCAATAATAATCAACCATTTTTTATTATATTATTGTTGAAAATCACGTATCAATAATTCACCTCTTTCGCCACGCCAAATCCATTTTAAATGGCTATCCACAAAGCGCTCTCCCTCAAACCAAACAAACAACCCTTCCATCATTTCAGGCCAATCACTTTGATCAATTTGAGTACGTTTCGAAATCACAGCAATAATTGCAGCAAGAATCGTGTCATGGCTTACAGCTAAACTAATACCATTGCTTACTGTTGGATGTGTTTCATAAATCAATTCAAGCACATCAACTACCCCACGAATTGGATGTTTCATTCCCGGTAGCGCATTATTCACAAAACTATTAATAAAACCGAGTGCACCTTGCTTACGAAAGTATGGCGCAGCTTGCTTAATATCCAGCACGAAACTCCCGGGCTCAACCAATAAACCTTTTTCGATAATTTCAATATGATGGGTATTGGGTTGCGGTGAAACACCATCTGCACCCTGAATCATCAAAGCTGCAGTATCTACACAACGTTGAATCGGACTTGAAATACAATGCTGAATCACACGATCTGTATGATCTATTAAATAAGAGCCCCAAGCATGCGCTAAGTCACGCCCCTGAGTTGTTAATTGTAAATCATAGCCAGCCAAGCCCTGTCCATTGACAACCTCACGAATTGAATGACGTGTAAACAAAGTCACGGGGGTCTGCGCATCTGGCAATAAATCTATTGCTTTCAGCATACTTTTCGGCAATAAATCTAACGCCATATCGACTCAAAACTCTTTTTATACAGGTTTACTATAACATAACTAACAAAGCGTTAAATCATCTATAAAATAGATATCTATATCATCTTAAAAGCTAACATTACCGAGCGCATCTAAAGCGATTTGTTTGGTTTCTTCGTCACGAAATGCAATAAAACCTTCATTTAATACAGTACTTCGTTGATTATAAGTAAACGGTACTGCCGCTAAGCTGACCAATCCACCACCAATACTTTCAAGCAAGCCTTGCCCTGCACTAGTGTCCCATTCCGAAGTTGGATGGAAGCGCGGATAAATATCAATTTCGCCTTCCAGCATCATACAAAATTTATAAGCACTGCCCGCTTCACGCTTAATAACAGGCGACTCTTGTTCTATATAATCAATATACTGCTGATATTTAGGATTTTTACTGCTATGGCTTAAACCAATTTGGATTGCATCTTCTTCAACTTCTTTAAACTTGCAATAACGCTCCCATGTTCCCTGAGTAAATGAATACTTATATGGAAGTTCCGTTAAGTAACCTAAATACATAACTTGTTCAGTCGGCACAGCAATGATGGAAAATATGGTTTGATGATTTTGAATAAGACTTAAATTGATGGTGAACTCATCACGTTCATGAATAAATTCTTTGGTTCCGTCTAAAGGGTCTAGCATCCAGCACACATGCCAAGCATGACGTTCTGAATAGTCACTTTCTTCAGACAACACAGGAATTTCGGGCGTAACTTGTGCCAATTGTTCAATTAAATAAGCATTAACTTTTAAATCAGCTTGGGTTACTGGAGACTGATCATCCTTTTGATCAATATTAAATGCTCGCCCAGCACAATAGTTTTGGTATTCCTCAAGTAAAATTTGACTTGCTTTGGCCAAAACAGGAACCAATTTTGAAATTTGGTCATCTTGTGGTGCTTGAGTAGTGATAAACATTGATCTGACCTGTAGGATGTCTGATTTTTGTGCTTAAGCCTATCATTTTTTTATGTTGAGTGCATGAAAACAGTAGCTTTTAAACAATTAATTGTACTTTAAAGAGATGATATGCTTTTGAATATCATCATAGACTTTTACGTATTTATTTAATTGACTAGACTAAGCTGTCTCTAAAAACTTGAAAAATTATATTCTTACCAAACCAATGATCTTTCAAAATAGATTGATAAAAACACAATAAGCTTCTTTCATAAGTCGTTTTTAATACCATAAATCAACATTAAAGCCCCTGCACCTTAACCTTCTCCCGAAGGGAGAAGGTACTTTCAATCCCCCATATGATTCGGACCACATGATCATTTTTTTGACTCATAAAATCGATCTAATATATTGTTTTATATTTAATTTAACAGAGGAAAACCGTTCTTAATTATATTTGAATTCACCAGCAATAAGTGACTATATACTTCATTCATGAAAGAAAGGTCCTTGAGCGCCTCATTACTCATCCCCAATTAATTCTATTTCAGCCTTAATAAAGTATTCACGCAAATAATCATTCATCATAGTAGAAGCTTCAGATTCGCTCAATTCATCTACGATCCAAAAAATGTATACATTTTTTTTGATGTGAATTATTTTTCTATTATATTTTACTATTCTCTGTAATTTATTATCTTTAACTTTAAAAGATTTATCATGGGAATCTCCCAATAACTTGCATCCATTCCACGGTCCACCAATACAGATGTTCATTTTAATCCATTTTAGCTAAAAATTTGTCTAAATTAAAAATGGTCTACATAACAAAATAACATGTACCATCACACAAAAAACTCCAGTAAAGGAGATAGAAAACACATTAGCAGTCTCTAAGAAGGATTTTCTATTCAAAATACTTTTATCACATTGGCAGAATATGACTATTTCAATTTTTTTCTTTTAAATCAATATTTAAAATTAGTTTATCTAAATAAACTATTTAACTGATATTTTAATTTCAAAGACAAAAATACCCAGTGATGAAGCAAGTTAGTATATGAAATTTAAAAATTGTATGGATTGATCCTAAACAATAGAGTGGACAGTCGATCAATGTTCATTTTTTAACACATTTCTGTGTTTACATTGAAATTCAAGTCTTAATCGAAGCTTATGTCCAAATATCTAAACCTTAGACTTCTCCATTAAAAAGACAGCAATATTGAAAGGCTATTTTCTCTTTGACGACATATGCACAGACACCAATAAGCGATCACGAACAATGATGATTTCAAATCTATCTCTATCATCTCTATCTCTGTTTTTCCATTGTTAGATTTTAACCAACGTTTAGTGAATCCCATGATTTAAGAATTCAAATCTCTTATACTTGGTTGTCATGAGATTTGTTTTTAAATATATGTACACATATGTACATAATTTTTCTTCAAACATACATAACTTTATACGGCTTTAAAAATTTTTAAATCTCTTTAATCCTGAATTATAGAGTTAAAAAATTTAGTATTTTTACATATTATGATGAGCTTTGATGTACTTTAAAAATCTTAGGAGTTTCTTGAATGCAAAAACCGATCATCTTTTTTGACATGGACGGTACGCTCCTCGATTTGGCTTTTGACGATCTCATCTGGAACACCAAACTCCCTGAGCGTCACGCACAAACACATCAATGTAGTTTAGAGCAGAGCCAAAACACCCTGAATACATTTTATCAGCAACATAATCACACACTGTGTTGGTATTCTTCAAAATACTGGTCGGAAAAAGTGGGCGTAGATGTTTTAAAATTACAATATGAATATAAAGACAAAATTGCAACTCGACCAGGTTGCTTTGAACTACTGAAACAATTAAAAGCACAAGGTTATCGTTGCTGGCTACTTACCAATGCAGATTGCGCAGGATTGCAGCTTAAACTTGAAAATATCGACCTAAGCCCTTATTTTGAAGTGATGATCAGTAGTGAAGAAATTGGATATTCCAAAGAGTTTGTCGAATTCTGGGAAATTCTTCAGCAGAAATATCCTTTTGATCCTCAAAATGCTTGTTTGGTTGACGATACTACTCCTGTACTCAAAGGTGCTGAGAAATTTGGTATACAACATTTGATTACGATTACTCAACCATCAAGTGGTCGTGCAGCACGTCATGTCCTTGAGTTGGAATACCCTGCAATTCATCATTTAACTGAGCTTTTACCATTACTCACCAAGTTAAACTTAGAAAATAAGGATGTCGATGTCAAAACAGCCTGAGAAACAACAACTTGAAACAATGCGTGTAGACAAGTGGCTTTGGGCTGCACGTTTCTTTAAAACACGCTCGATTGCCAAAGATGCAATTGAAGGCGGCAAAGTTCATCACAATAATGAGCGTGTCAAAGTTTCTAAAGAAATTCGTGTGGGCATGGAATTAACCATACAGCAAGGATTTGATCGAAAAACAGTGGTGATCAAAGCATTGTCTGCAATTCGTGGCGGTGCGCCTATTGCACAACAACTATATGAAGAAACAGAAGTCAGTGTGGCACGTAGAGAGTTGATTTCAACCCAAAGAAAATTGCATAATCTAGCGCGACCTGATCATCGACCGAGTAAAAAAGATCGACGACAAATAAGCAAATTTAAGCAAGAAAATGATCAGCAATTTGACCAATCTTGGTCCTATGATGATGACTGAATTCGTTTAAGTTAAGTACGACAAAATATGTCGTACTACTGTTTTTAAAGATAGAACCATTTTTAATTTTCTGTCACTATTACTCCTGTGGACGAAAGATCAAATTTAATGACATCCACTTAAGATATTAGTGATATTACATCGTTTGAGGTTTACGAGATGGATGATAACAAAAGCAAGGCACTGAACGCGGCACTTAGCCAAATTGAAAAACAATTTGGTAAAAATACAGTCATGCGTTTAGGGGATAATACTGTACAAGCTGTTGAAGCTGTTTCTACTGGCTCTTTAACACTTGATATTGCACTAGGAATCGGGGGCTTACCCAAAGGACGTATTGTTGAAATTTATGGTCCTGAATCTTCTGGTAAAACCACAATGACTTTACAGGCAATCGCACAATGCCAAAAAGCGGGTGGAACTTGTGCCTTTATTGATGCCGAACACGCTTTAGATCCACAATATGCCCGTAAACTTGGGGTTGATATTGATAATCTTTTAGTTTCACAGCCAGATAATGGTGAACAGGCACTTGAAATTGCCGATATGCTTGTTCGCTCAGGTGCGATTGATCTGATCGTTGTCGACTCTGTAGCTGCATTGACTCCTAAAGCTGAAATTGAAGGCGAAATGGGTGACTCTCACATGGGTTTACAAGCACGTTTGATGAGCCAAGCATTGCGTAAAATCACTGGTAATGCAAAGCGTTCAAACTGTATGGTAATTTTCATTAACCAAATCCGTATGAAAATTGGTGTTATGTTTGGTAGCCCTGAGACCACAACTGGTGGTAATGCATTGAAGTTCTATGCTTCAGTACGTTTAGATATTCGTCGCATTGGTCAAGTCAAAGAAGGCGATGAGATCGTTGGTTCTGAAACCAAAGTGAAAGTTGTTAAAAATAAAATGGCTCCTCCTTTCCGTGAAGCGATTTTCCAAATCATGTATGGTAAAGGTGTTAATCACTTGGGTGAGTTGGTTGATCTTGCAGTTGCTCAAGAACTGGTTCAAAAAGCAGGTGCATGGTATTCTTACCAAGGCGATAAAATCGGTCAAGGTAAAAACAATGTCATTCGCCATTTAGAAGAAAATCCTCAACTGGCGCAAGATCTTGATCGTATGATTCGTGAAAAGCTCTTAACTACAGCAAATGCTGCACCTGTTGAAGAGAAAGAAGAAGAACCTGACTTTTTAGATGTTTAATCTGATCTATCAGTTCTTTATTTTTCCTAAGCGCCTTTCGAGGCGCTTTTTTATACAAATTATTGAATTGAAATTGATTGTGATTTCTAATAAATTTCAGTTATAACTGATTTAAAATGATATTCAACATCAAATACATTTATTCTTATGCAGACAAATATTATAAGATTGGCTGAGTTTTTATTTTTTCAAGGTCCAAGAATTACTCAAGCAAAAATAGATCAACATTTTAAAAATAAGACGATTCTCATTACAGGTGCCAGTTTTGGAATTGGTGAAGCATGTGCGA
Organism: Acinetobacter bereziniae LMG 1003 = CIP 70.12; assembly: GCF_000368925.1. Lineage (GTDB taxonomy): Bacteria > Pseudomonadota > Gammaproteobacteria > Pseudomonadales > Moraxellaceae > Acinetobacter > Acinetobacter bereziniae. The sequence continues at coordinate 287,300 of NZ_KB849756.1, forward strand.
AAGGTTTAGCACATACTGAATGTACCCTGATTTTAGTTGCGCGAAGTACTGATAAACTTTTACAGCTAAAAAATGAATTAGAACGTGGTCACTGCCATGTTGAAATGGTCAGTGCAGATTTATATGAACTGGAAGCAGCTGAAAATATATTTCAAAGTCTGCAAAATAAAAATTTACACGTTGATATTCTGATTCATAATGCAGGTAAATCCATTCAACGCTCGATCTGGGAGAGTTTAGATCGACCTCAAGATATTGATCGCTGTATTGCAATTAATTACATCAACCCTGCTCAACTCACTCGTTTATTATTGCCAGACTTAAAACTGAAATGTGGGCAAATTTTGGTTGTTTCTACCATTAATGCCAAACTATTCGCTCCCCCACTTTGGTCAAGTTATCAAGCATCTAAAGTTGCTATGCAACAATGGATCCTTGCCATCCAACCCGAACTTGCTATTCAGCAAATTGATACTAGTATCATTTATTTACCATTGGTACGCACACGTATGATTTTGCCAACCAAACACTATAATCACATGCCTGCAATGCAGGCACAAAGTGCAGCAAATGCAATTTTAGATAGCCTGATTGGACATAAACGGCAATGGCAGCCATGGTGGTTAATTTGGGCACAAGTTACATCAAGTCTATTCTCAAGACCAATTTATTATTTTTATCGCTTTATTCTTGGACGGAAAAAGTAAAATGTCATGGCGATTCGTAATCAAATGGTGTCTTAGTCTGTTATTCAGTGTTATGAAACATGGTGTGCATCTATACAGTATTTTAGATGCGCAAACTCGAATTAATAAGAATAAAACGGCATTGATTATCGATGGCGTAGAGGTGAGTTTTCAAGATTTAAAACATCGTACTGATCAACTTATTTGTGAATGGATAAAACCAGAATATCAAAGTCAATTTCCAAATCAACTTGCACTCATGCTTGAACAAGATTTAGATAGCCTGGCTGCTTTATTTGCTTTAAGTCGTTTAGGCAAGGATATTGTGATCATTAACCCCAATTTAATCGAACATAAACTTCAAACGCTGCTGGATCAGAAAAAATTTTATTTGATTAGGCATTTAGCGCGATTAAAAAAAATTAAAGTTCAGCATTATTCAGATATTCCACCACAACACGACTCACAACATTTTCATATCAAACGCTATTTTTTTAACAAAATTAGTGTCTGTTCCTCAGGGTCTACGGGTATTCCTAAAGTAGCAACACGACATTCAAATCCACTACAATGCCTGCCTTTACTAGATCTCATGCTTAGACAATTAAAGTTCTTTAAAATTAAACGGATTTTTGTCATGACACCGATCTGCCATGCTGCTGGCTTAACTGCAGGTTTAATGGCTTTAAGCTTTCATAAGACCGTCATCTTGCAAAATCGCTTTGATGTACAAAGTGCCTGTTTATGGATTAAACACTACCAAATTGATTGTCTAAACTTAGTACCCACAATCTTACATCGACTGATTAAGTCTCGCTCAATGCTCAGCTCGGTCCAGCATATCATTACAGGAAGTTCGCCTTTAAGTGCTCATTTGGTTCATCAAGTTCAACAACACTACCCTTACATTCAATTATTCAATCTATATGGAAGTTCAGAAACTGGGATTAATATGATCGCAACCCCTAAGGATTTAAAAACACATCCGGACAGTATTGGTAGAGCTATTCAAGGTGTAGAGTTAAAAATTACTGATCTATCAGGAGAAATTCTCGAACACGGTCAAATTGGTACTTTATGGAGTAAGTGTGCGTGGTCAATTACCCCTAATCAATGGATTGAATGTGGTGATTTAGCTGTCCGAGATTCGCAAGGGTATTATTATTTAAAAGGTCGACGTGATGATATGCTAATTTGTGGTGGTATCAATGTTTATCCAATTGACTTAGAAAATATTTTATACCAACACTCCCTCATAGAATATGCTCAAGCATATGCGGTAGATGATGTAGATCTAGGACAATGTTTAGCAGTTAAAATCATCCTTAAACAATATTTAGATCTCAATCAATTACAAGATTGGATCAGTCAAAAGGCACCACGATATTTACGACCAAAATCGATTTTTATCATCGATCAGATTGAATCAGACAGTATTGGTAAGCCTATTTAGTAAATTGAATAATATGCCTGACATGACAGTTCACCTATTCATCTATCTGTACAGCTTATGCGCTGTTAAAACCCCAAATAGGCGCTACACTATGACAAATACCAACGAAAGTTATTGTTATTAAAGATATGAGCCAAGCTAAATTTCCTAAGATGCTAGACTACGAAAAACTAAAGCAGCAGTTTGGCGAGGATGAAACTGCACCTCTTCCTCCAACTAGCACAATAAGCAATGAGGTCAATAATGAGCATGCCTTTATCGCTAATCAAGATTGCACACCAGCACCACAGGGCTTAACGGGAACACGTTTACGATCATATGCTTTTGCAGTCTTAACCCGTAAAGAATATTCCAAAGCAGATCTTATTGAAAAACTGATGACTTTGGCACAAAGCCGTGAAGAAGTTTTAACATTAGTGGACGAATTATCTGAAAATAACTATCAAAGCGATCAACGTGTCGCTGAAATGACGGTTCGTAGCCAAGTTCGCAAAGGCAAAGGACCTAATCGAATCAAGTTAGCCTTGCGTGCTAAACATCTCGATAAAAGCTTAGTACGAGAAGATATTGCTGAAATTGATTGGTATGAACAAGCTTATCAACTTAAAGTCAAAAAATATGGTTTTGAGGTAAGCAAAGACCCTAAAATCAAAGCTAAACAAATCCGTTTCTTACAATATCGTGGCTTTGAAATGGACGTGATTATGAAAGCGATTTCTAGAAAAGAAAATGAAGATGGATAATAAATATCTAAAATGAGTTATAGATAAAGTAGCTAGTGATTGGTGGAATAGAAGAAAAAATTATATTTTGGATAATTATTAGATTTAGAAAATCTGGTGGCAACCCTACTAGCAAAATTTCGGCACATCATAGTTCTGATACCGTTGCTACCTTCCGGTCCTGGCGGGGTTTTCAGAGTACAATTGCGAAACCACCAGCAGGGCTACCATTGCAAGAACAGAGTATAGAGATTTTTTATTTTCTTGCAAGCCAAACATTGTGATTTTCTCAAGTTATTCATTCGTTTGCTTATTTCGTCATCAATGTGGTTATTTTTTGCAAAAAAACCATAAAAAAAAGCCATAAAAAAAGTTGAGTGGACTAGACTCGGGCTTTATGGCTTGAGGGGGAAACTTAATCATCATTAAAACGTGTTATGACTTACTCATATTTAAGGATTCACCTGCTCTCTTTAAAAACGATATCCAATGCCTAAATAGCTCATCAATGGATCAATCTGAATTTTAGTTTTGGCATAAATCAATTGTTTTCCAGTATTGTCATTCAAAACTGAAATGGTGGCTGTATTGTCAAGTTTTGCATATGATACAGATGCCGTAGCAAACCAATTCTCTTTAAAGTCATAAGTAAACCCTGCAGAAAAGATCGGAGCAAAAGCATCATTTGCATCTGCTTTAACTCGCATTTTACCTGTTGAAGCTTTACCTTCCAAAGCGGCACCTGCTTTCTGATCATCAATATTTTGAATCATATACCCCGCTGCAATTAAATCATTTTTAACGCCAGCATTGATTTTAATCTCATTGAAATAAGCATACATAAAGCCAAAACCTAGAAATGGTCTTAATTTATTAATACCAGGTCGCCCAAAATAATATTGTGCTTGTAATGCTGGTGTCCAAGCTCGTGCTGAGGCGGCATAGTTATATTGATCTAAATTTGTAATTAACAAATTATTTTTTAAGTATAAATTTCCGGAATCCCCGCCGAATGGTTGTGAGGTCGCTGAAAATGGTGCATATATCTGCCCTTTTCCTTTTAAATCTACAGTAGGTGGAATACCCCCCATCAGCTGAATCGAAACATGTTCATTGATGTTATAATTAAACATTAGCCCAGCCGTATTGACGTTTTTAACTTCCAATCCTGCATTTGCCGTCCATGCACTTAAGCCATTAATTTCAGCGATACCTGTAGCATATTCAAGCGCAGCTTCAGGATTCTCCGCATTTGGTATCATTTCCAAAATATAATCAAGCACATATTTCCCTGTCGTAGGGTCTTGCATATTGACCAAACTAATCAGTTGCGGGTCCATTTGATTGATTCGAGCTTGATCTAAATTTTTAGCAACAGCAGCCCCTGAAATCATCCCTACTTTAGACATTGTTTTTTCAGCAACAGAAGTATTAATCCTGAAAGGTTGAGCATCTCCTGTTGACCGCACATTCAGCCAACCCGCTGAAATGGAAAATCTTTTAAAATCTTGAGCATATACCATATGACTAGCAAATAAGTATGATACGCCAAGTACAATGTTTACATACAATAGCTGATTTTTCATACACTCATCCTTAAATATAAATTTATTTTTACTAAATAATTCACATTAAGAATGTATACAAAAAAACAATTTTGACATTTAAATTCAGACGAAGTGAAAATGATTAATTATAAAAATCTATATATCATTATTATAAAAATTCAAAAATATAATTTAAAATGATTCAAAAATAAAATCATAAATTTATTAAAAATTAAAAACACTTCAATAATTTATCGTTTTTAAAAATATAATCAAAGCATCAACTTCATCAAATATAAAAAAAGTTCACAGTCCCAATATAATACACAAAATAATCATACACTCTCAAACAAAAATGTATTTCTTTTTGTACATAATGATTAAATTTGTGATCTAGACATAAATAAAACTTAAAAAATAATATTAATATTAAAAATTTAATATCAAATATGGAGTAATACACATAAAAATCAAGCTAGCATATTTATATAATGAAAATTTCATAGAATAGCTCACCCTCTTTTCACTTTTTCTCAAAGTTTGACCGATCTCGAAGCTTCCCTATTATCAAAGATAAGAAAGAATACTCAATATGATTAACCAATCATCATTTTTAACAAATATAGTCAAACCGCCTATTTACATACAAGTGATTCATCTTCAATCAACTTTATGCTTTTTATATGAATTTTTAAAAGTTTTGCTTAAACAGTTTTTGTATTTTTGATTTACTGATTGTTTTGCTATCGCGAAGCGACATGGATGGTCGCCATGTTGAGTGGGGATATATGAGCAAAAAAAAAGCACTAGTTTGTTTCCAGCGCAAGAGTGAAACACCATCTACACAAAACAATTTAAACTTTAAATGTAAAACGTGGCATTGCAAGCTTTATATCAGTAAACAATATATTTATCGCATTGATTTTATTGATCTAGAAATTATATTTACTGTATGAGTTTTTCAACAGATTGACTATAAAATGATAAATAATACCTACTCGCACTTGTTCTATTAAATTTAAACATTCGTCAATGCCTAACAAAACTGTGACATCGATCCAGAAACCCATACTGGTTTTGATATAATCGAGAATTCAGACATTTTGATGAGACTTAATTAACAAACTTTACCTTTTAAAATTAAATTGCTTTATCCATAACAAAGATTCAGCGCAACCATGATAAATAAAATGTACTCAATAAATAACAATGGCTTGATTGCAACCACAGTCATTAGACAAATTGCTGTAACACATTCGTCATCTCAAAAGCTTAATTCCCCATTGATCAACGGATTTATTACAAAAAGCCTTCACATTCCACTAGAATTATCTGAACATTGTAAAAGCACCTTGCAATTCCGCTTCTAGCCGTTTTTAATGATCACATTTACTGGTTTTCAAGCAACTTTATTCCTTATTTGGGAAGATTTTGACTTTAATGGATTTTCAATTATGCTAAAAAAGCATGCTCTCTTTTCGATTGCCTTACTCAGTTCAGCATCTTTATATGCGATTCCAATTGAGTCTCGTGGATTAAGCAACGCGTCCTCAGGAAATGATATAGCGAATTCCCCTGCTCCAATTACTGGAAATATGAATTGGGATCTTATTCAAAAGAATCAGCAACTCGAAAATCAGATTCGTGAATTACGTGGCAAAATTGAAGAACAAGATCACGCTATTGATCAGCTCAATAAAGAACTAAGCAATCGCTATACCGACCTCGATCAACGTCTTGAGTTATTGAACCAAAAGTTAGAGCCAGACAATAATTCTCAAGAACAACAAACACCTGCTGAAAATGCACCGACGACAAATCCTACTGTCGAAAATCCAGAACAGACCACACAGACAGCAGCACCGAATCAAACAGCCACACAACAGCAACCTGCAACACAAACAGCTCAAACCTCAGCAACACCTACAAACAGTAACAATACCAGTGATCCTATTGCGCTTGAAAAAGCCGCCTATACTGTTGCTTTAGATGCTTATAAGAAAGGTGGTGCAAAACAAGCCATTGCGCCAATGCAAAATTTTATTAAAAATTATCCAAACAGTATTTATACAGGAAATGCTTATTTTTGGTTGGCTGAGTTTCAATTGGCAATTGATCCACCGAACTACAATGAAGCTAAAAAGAATTACGAGATCGTCGCTGCTAAATTCCCTAACTCGTCAAAAGCACCACGTGCTTTATACCAACTTTATAGTATTGCAAAAGATGTCAATAAAAATACGCAAACAGCAAATGTCTATAAAAGTAAATTGTTAAGCACCTACCCTAAGTCTGAAGAAGCAGGTTATTTCAAAAAGGGCTAAAAACAAAGTCATTGTGTTAGTTATAAAAAATGCCTCATCGTGAGGCATTTTTTATATTTAGCTTTTTATCATGAAATGATTAACGCACAATACCACGTTTAGATTCTAATACAGAATCTATCAGCAATTGTGCTTCTTCAACTTCAGGAAGAATCTCTTGGCGAATGCGTTCAATTGCCTGTTCAGTCGTTAAATTTTCTTTATAGATCAATTTAAAAGACTCTCTTAAGCCTTGAATCACGTTCTTAGACCAGCCTTTACGACGCATTCCTTCAACATTCATACCATATGCATGTGCAGGATTACCAGAAACCATCACATAAGCTGGTACATCTTTTAGAATGAGTGATGCTCCGCCAATCATACTGTAAGAATCAATCTTACAGAACTGATGGATACCCGAGTTTCCACCAACGATAACAAAGTCACCAATATGAACATGACCAGCAATACCAACATTATTTGCAAAAATATTGTTATTTCCAATCTGGCAATCGTGTGCAATATGCGTATTGACCATCAGTAAGTTGTTGCTACCCACTTTGGTTAATCCATGATCTTGTACAGTTCCACGATGTAGACTGCAATGTTCACGAATCTTATTGTTGTCACCGATTTCCAACCAAGTTTCTTCACCTTGATATTTTAAATCCTGACAAACTTCACCGACACTCGCAAACTGAAAAATTTCGTTGTTTTTTCCAATTCGGGTAAACCCACCAATCACAACATGTGAATGGAGTTTGGTACCAGCACCAATGGTCACTTGAGGTCCAATAATACAATAGGGACCAATTTGAACATCAGGTGCTATCACTGCAGAAGCGTCAATAATAGCGGTTGGGTGTATTAAATCGTTACTGCTCATGCCTGCTCTAATTTCTGATGAGAAATGATAATTTCAGCTGTCGCTGCTACCACGCCGTCAACACTGGCAGTACATAAATACTTGTAAATGCCACGTTTTTGCATGAGTAATTCAGATTTTAGCACGAGTTGGTCACCTGGTACGACTTGTTTTTTAAATCGTATTTTTTCAGCGCCAGCGAATAAGAACAACGAACCAGGTCGAGGTTTTTCATTATTCATGATAAAACCAAGCACACCAGAAACCTGTGCCATCGCCTCAACGATCAAAACACCCGGCATAATTGGATAGCCAGGGAAATGACCTTGCATAAATTCTTCATTAATTGAAACGTTTTTGTATCCTACAATCCCATTCTCTGTAACTTCAGTTACACGATCTACAAGCAAGAACGGATAACGGTGAGGAAGATACTCACGAATCGTTTGGGTTTGCATTGGTAATTCAGGAACCGTAAAAGGTAGAGATTTAGACTCAGTCATAATTATTTACGCGACTTTAAAGTTGATTCAATGGACTCGATTTGAGCCTGCATATGATCTATTTGTTTCACCAATTTGGTCAATGGCACATCTGCTAATTGTCTTAAGCGAACAACTGTTCTTTTCCAATGATTTGTTTCAAATTGTCCAGTTCCTGAAGAATAAGAACCTGCTTCAGAAATACTTTTTGTGACTATTGACATTCCAGTAATCGTCACATTATCGGCAATTTTTATGTGACCAACCACCCCAACAGCACCAGCAAAGATACAGTTTTTGCCAATAATTGTGCTGCCGGCGATACCACACTTCGCAGCGATAGCCGTATTCTCACCAATCTGAACGTTATGCGCGATTTGCACAAGATTATCAATAATCACACCATCATGGATAATCGTATCATCCAAAGCACCACGATCCACGCTACAGTTTGAACCGATCCGCACATCATTTCCAATACGGACAGAACCCAACTGCGCGATACGATTCCATTTTCCTTGATAAGGTGCAAATCCGAAACCTTCGCCACCAATTACAGTATTGGCATGAATTCGAACACGGTCTGCAATCTTGGTCTGACCAGTCAGTGTGACTTGAGAATCAATAAAGCAGTCTTTACCAATCTCAACACCATCATCTATTCGAGTATTAGATTGAACAATCGTATTGGAACCGATGACACAATCTTCACCGATCACCACATAATGCCCAATATAAGCATCGTCAGCAATAATCGCAGATGGAGCGATCTGAGCAGTACTTTCAATCCCACGTTTGGTCACTTTAATCTCAAATTGATGCGTAAGCATTGCAAAAGCAAGATATGGATTTGCAACCACAACGAAATTCTGGTGATTGGAAAGTTGCTCTTTTAACGCAGCTGTCACAATTAAAGCACCAGCTTTAGAATTCTGTGCTTCAGCTAAATATTTATCGCCATTGACGAAAGCAATATGATGAGATTGAGCCTGTTCTAAACTCGCAAGTCCACTGAGTAGCAACTTTGGTTGACCAATTAGCTCACCTTGAACAAGTTGAGCTAATTCATCGAGATGAAATTGATTTGATCGCATTGATTATTTAATTGCATTAACCTTTTGGATCATTTTAGCAGTTAAATCATTCTTTGCGTCATACGCAAGTGCTGAATTTTTATTCAAAATAAAGTCTAAACCTGCTTCTTGGCGCAATTGTTCAGCAGCTTGCTTTACGCGCGTTTCAAAAGTCGTATTGGTATTTTGAATTGTGCTCTGAACTTTTGCCTGAACACCTTGCTGAATCGTTTGGAATTCATTTACTTTAGCTTGGTATTGCGCATTGATTTGCTGAACATTTGCACCTTGAGCTTGAGCTTTTTGCTTCAACGCTTCAATATCTTTAGTGATTTGTTCTAATTTAGTGGTTTGCGGTTTAACAGATTGCTCTAAACTTGCATTTTGCTGTTTTAAGAACGTACTACTCTCTACAACTTTTTCCAAGTCAACCACGCCAAAGCCCGCTGCTTGAACCAGTCCAGCAAACCCTAAGCCTAAGCCCATCACCATCATTTTCATTGTTTTCATATGTGTTCCTTATCGTCTTTAAATATTAAAGAAAGATCGCACTTAGAAAGTACGACCAATCTCAAATTGGATATTTTTAGTTTGATCGCCTGGTTTATCGTTCAATGGGTATGCATAACTCAATGAAAGTGGTCCAATCATGGTGATCCACGTAAAGCCTACGCCAACACTATAACGCATGTTGCTTAAATCAAAGTCATAGTTGTCTTTACAATATTGTTTTGCATCTACACCTTGATCTGAAGCCCCACCATTCCAGTACAGTTTTCCAGTTGCCGTACTACAGTTGGTATCAAATACTTGTGCGCCTTCTGCAAAAATCACTGGACGAATCTGGCGTGCCCAGTCCCCTTTGAATGGTACAGGAAGAGCTAACTCAGTACCGAACTGCACTAAAGCATTACCACCGACTTCTTCAGGATCATAATCTTTTGTAAGATTTTCATTATATGTTACACCAGGATATTTGGGACCCAAAGTACTGTTGTCATAACCACGTACCGAACCAAAACCACCTGCATAGAAGTTTTTATAGAATGGTAGATCATTACCATAACCTAACTTACCATAGCCACGTAACACAAAATCACGCCCTAATGGGAAATACGCCTGAGTATCATAAGTGATCTTTTGATATTCAACATCACTGCCAGGTAATGCTATTTCAGCATTCACTCGATGTGCTGTACCACTGGTTGGGAAAATCGGACGGTTTAAGGTGTTGTATGACCAACCTAAATTTAAATTATAGGTTAAATAATCACCCTCAAATGCATTTCCAAAAGTTACAGTTTGCCCTTCTGGACATATTTTCGGTCCATCTGGGTTACTCGGATCTGTAATCAGATCAACAGCACAGCGTGTTCCATAACCACGTGTCTTACCACCATTTTCTAGTAAATAGTCACGAACATAGGTCGAAACATAAGCACCAGTCGTTACCTTGGTTTTATCAATATTTAAACCTGCACTGATGTTTTGATTTTCATCAATTGGATAACCAAAGGTGAGTCCACCACCAATACTGTCAGTGACATAGTTGTTGACGTTATAGTTGTCATTCAGTTTGGTTTTACGATAATACATGTTATAGCCACGGCTTACCCCATCAATGGTAAAGTATGGATCTGTAACACTTAGATTATAATAATCTTGAGTTTCTGAACGAGATAAATCAATTGCAACACGGTTACCTGTACCCATAAAGTTGGTTTGGCTTAACCCTGCTTGGAATGTGATACCACCGTTTTGAGAATAACCCACAGCCAATGTACTGGTCCCTGAATGTTGCTCTTCAACATCAATATTCAAGTCCATTTGATCTGGTGTATTCGGTACACGCACAGGTTTAATATCAACTTTACTAAAGAAACCTGTACGCTCTAAACGCACCTTAGACAAGTCAATTTTTTCATTGCTTGCTAAAGCACCTTCCATTTGACGCATTTCACGACGAAGCACTTCATCAGCAGTTTTGGTATTCCCTGTAAAATTGATGCGTCGAACTGTGACTTGTTGACCTGGATTAATATAGTAGTTTAAATCCACCACATGGGTTTCATTATTGATTTCAGGGACAACATTCACTTCCGCGTAGTAATAACCCGCATTACCATATTTACGAAGTAAGAGTTGTTTCACCGCATTGACTTTTTCTTGTGAATAGGTTGTGCCATCTTTATAAATTTGCAATGCTTTAAGTTCATCAGGTTTATATAACGCATCACCCAAGAATTTAGACTCACCAAATTTAAATTGCTCACCCTCATTGACCGAAACTTCAATAAAGATATGTTTTTTGTCTTCGCTCAAATTGAGGTTTGAACTGTTAATATCGAAGTTGATATAACCTCTATTCAAATACAATGCACGTAGCGACTCTAAACTCGCAGACATCTTTTCACGAGCATAGCGGTCATTACGAGAAATCACAGAAAGCCAACCACTTTCTTTTACAGCAAATGCTTGCTTGATATCATCATCACTAACGACAGTATTACCAATAATATTGATATCAAAAACTTTAGCAGCTTTTCCTTCATTAAAATTGATATTCAGTTCAACACGGTTGTTTGGACGTGCAATTTGTTCAACTTTAATGTCAGCATCATAACGACCTTGCTGAGCATATTGTTGCTCTAATTCAGTTTCCAAAGTTTGTAATGCTGATTTTTTCAGCACTTCGCCTTCAGCCAGCCCCATTTTCTTTAAGCCGTCTGTTAAAGCTTCTTTCGGAATGAGTTTGTTGCCTTTAAAGTTAATCTTTGAAATAACAGGACGTTCAACAACTTTGAAAACCAATACATTATCTTGATTTGAAGCTTGAATATCATCAAAAAGATTTGATGCATACAAAGCACGAATAGACTCTGCGATAACTGGATCACTAACACGGTCACCACTATTTATTGGTAAAAGTGCAAGGACATTTTGTTGCGTTAAACGAACCAATCCATCTACACGAATATCACGTGCAATGAACTCATCTGCCGCGTGTACTTGCTGTACAGCTGCCATTGCACTAACGAGTGCCAATGGCATAAATAAATGTGAGTGCTGCATGCCTATTATTTTCCAGTAAGTTAATCCAGTATCGCGTTATAAACGCATAAAATCATTAAATATTGCAAGAAGCATCATGCTACCGAGCAGTACCATACCAATTTTTAACCCAACCAATTGTATTTGTTCAGAAACAGGCTTACCACGAATTGCTTCAATAATGTAGTAAACCAAATGTCCGCCATCTAACATTGGAATAGGTAATAAATTTAAAATCCCCAAACTTACACTCATCAAAGCCATAAAGGAAATAAAGGTTTGCCACCCCATTTCAGCACTTTGACCAGCAACTTTAGCAATGGTAATTGGACCAGATAAATTATCTAATCCAATTAAGCCACGTACCATTTTGACCATAGAATTCAAAATCATTGCTGAAAGTTGTCCTGTTTTTTCAACAGCAACAACAAATGCTTCAGCAGGATTGTATTGAATGGTTTGCTTATATTCAGCAGGAATAGACAATTTATCGGTCTGTGCTTGCACACCCAACATACCTGTCACATTCCCCATGTTGTCACGTTTACCTTGAGGCATCACTTGTAAATGTACAATTTGCCCTTGGCGTAACACATCCACATTGAGTAACTTTTCAGGTGATTTTTGTACCACATCTACCACATCAAACCAATCTTTCATTTTCACTTGATTGATCGAAATGATTTGATCACCCTCTTTCATCCCTTGGCGAATTGCAGCACCATCTGAACTTAACTTATAGACAGTGGCAGGAATATGCGGTCGATAAGGAGTAAAGCCAAGCACATCAAATGGTGACTGACTTTGATCTTTTAAGAAATCTTTAATGGGTAAAGCAAAACTTTGCGCTTGCCCATTACGCTCCACTTGTACATCAATATGACCCGTTTCGCCAACACGATCAACAATTGCGTAATTCAACTTTTCCCAGGTACTTGCTTGTGTACCATCAATCGCAACAATTTTATCACCCACTTGCATCTGAGCAGTCGCTGCAGGCGTATTCGGTAAAACAGCACCGACACGTGTATTCAGTTGTTCCTGTGCTGGTAAAAATAAAATCCAAAATAATAAAATTGCAAAAATCAGGTTAATAAATGGTCCTGCTGCAACAATGGCTATGCGCTTCCACGGAGATTGACGATTAAATGCAAAAGGCAGATCTTCTGCACTCACATTGCCCTCACGCTCATCCAGCATTTTGACATAACCACCGAGCGGCAAAGCTGACAGTTGATATTGAATACCTGATTTTTTAGAGGTCCATTTTAATAAAGTTGGACCAAATCCAATTGAATAAACAAGGACTTTTACACCAAGCTTTCGTGCTACCCAATAATGTCCAAATTCATGGATTGCAATCAATGGACCCAATAGCAATATCGCAGCGACAATGATAAATAGTACACTCATGATCAGCGTCCCAATTGTATAATGCGTTGTGAAGCAACTTGGCGGGCAAGTTGATCTGTCTGCAAAATCGTTTCAATCGAATCTGCTGAACCATTTTGAACGTGATTTAAAGTATGTTCAACCACTTGTGAAATTTCCAAGAAAGCAATCTTTTCCTGTAAAAAAGCTGCAACAGCGATTTCATTGGCTGCATTCAGAATTGATGGTGCAAGTCCTCCAGACTGCATGGCTTGACGAGCCAACTTAAGTGCTGGAAAACGAACAATATCTGGTGCTTGAAAATCAAGTTGCGAATGGATGAATAGATCTAAAGGTGGGACATGTGTTTCAATCCGCTCAGGCCATGCTAGTGCATGTGCAATCGGGGTACACATATCTGGATTACCCATTTGAGCCAAAGTCGAACCATCCACATACTGAACCATTGAATGAATGATACTTTGTGGATGAACAACAACTGTAACAAATTGTTCTTTAATTGAAAATAAATGACACGCTTCGATTAATTCCAAGCCTTTATTCATCAATGTTGCAGAATCAACAGAGATTTTTTGCCCCATTGACCAATTTGGGTGCTTACAAGCTTGTGCTGGTGTTACGGTTTGGAGTTGTTCAAGCGTATGATTCAAAAAAGGACCGCCTGAAGCGGTCAATAAGATTTGCTTTACCCCTAACAACGGTTCGCCTTGACGCTCAATCTGCAAATAATTTTGTGGAAGGCACTGAAAGATCGCATTATGCTCAGAATCTACAGGCAACAATAAAGCACCATGTTCTTGAGCTGCTTGCAACATCAGATCCCCCGACATCACCAAGGCCTCTTTATTTGCAAGCAATACACGCTTACCTGCTTTTACTGCAGCTAATGTTGGGAGTAATCCTGCAGCCCCAACGATTGCAGCCATCACCACATCCACATCAGGATGTTGTGAAACTTCAATCAAACCTGCTTCATCACTCAAGATTTCAATATCTGTAATCTTGTATGTAGTTAAGCGTTGTTTTAATTCATCAACTTTACTGAAAGGTACAACCACATACTTCGGTCGATACTGTTTGCATATTTCACTCAGTTCTTCTATTCGACTATATCCAGTCACAGCAAAAACCGAATACTGATCTGGATGCTGTTCTAAAATTTTTAAAGTACTGCGCCCAATAGAACCTGTAACACCTAATATACAAACAGATTGTGACATCTATAAATCTACACCAATAAGTTTTAAAACATACATTCCTGCTGCAAAAATAGGAGCTGCAGCAAGCAATGAATCAATACGGTCAAGTACCCCACCATGCCCTGGAAGGATACGACCTGAATCTTTAATTCCAGCGCGACGTTTGATCATAGATTCAAACAAATCGCCTAACACTGAACTAAATACCGTCACAATAGACAGAACAAGGAAAAGAATATGTTGTGAAAGCGTTAAATGTAGGTAAATCGATTGAACAATGACAATAACGATAGCAACTGTGATAATCCCGCCAATTAAACCTTCAATAGATTTATTTGGACTCACATCTGGTGCCAATTTACGCTTACCAAATTTACGACCAACGAAATATGCACCACTGTCCGCACCCCAAACCAGTAAAAACAGGTACATCAGCCACCACGGTGAACTCTTCCACACTTCAAAAATAGCGGTAACAGCAGCACTGATCAGCACCAATCCAACGATATTTAAAGTAACATTGTACCAACCATCATATTCAGGATAATTTTTAACCCAATACAGGCTACACAACCAAGTGAGGATAGATGCACTCCAAAGGATAAGTGCCAAATCATTAAAATATAATGCTAAACCAGAAAAGATAGCGGTGAGTAAACCAAATCCAGCAGCTTTTAACTTGTTTACAGAGTCAGATTCATGTGGCATGAGTTTAAACCACTCATAACCTGCCGCCCCAGCTGCGATAATCATTAACACTAACATCGGATATTGTGATTTTGTTGCAAATATGCAACTCAGCACGACTGCAACCAATACCAATGCGGTTATAATCCGCTCTAACATTATCAGTTCTCTATATGTTCTTGTTGAATTTGTTCAGATGTTTTTCCGAAACGTCTTTCTCGCCCTGAAAAAATATTAAACGCATGATCCAACTCTTGTACCGTAAACTCAGGCCACAAAGTCTGAGTGAAATACAACTCAGCATACGCAGCTTGCCACAATAAAAAGTTAGATAAGCGGTAATCACCGCCAGTACGAATCAACAAATCTACAGGTGGCAAATCGCCCAAACTTATTTGTTGTGCAAATAATTCAGTATTGATTTGATTCACATCAATTTTTCGATCTTTGACTTGTTGCGCAAGCTTACGTGCAGTATCTGTAATATCCCACATACCACCATAACTCACAGCAATTGTTAAAGTCATGTTACTGAACTTAGCAGTCCTTTGTTCAGCATGCAACATTAATTCACGTAGCTCTGGAGAAAGCCGACTACGATCACCAATAAATCTCAACGCAATTTCGAATTTTTCCATACGGGGAATTTGCTCATGAATTGTTTCTTCCAACAATTTCATTAACAAATCAACCTCATACTGTGGTCTATTCCAATTTTCACTTGAAAACGCAAACACAGTCAGGGCTTGAACACCCACTTTGCGGCAATGCTCTACAATTGGGTCAAGGACATTTTTACCTTCACGGTGCCCATCACCTTTTTGTAGTTGTTTCTTTTTAGCAAAACGATTGTTGCCATCCATAATGATGGCAACATGTTTTGGAAGATGGTTGTCTTCAGATGCGGTCATTATAAATCTTAGACCTTCATCAATTCAGCTTCTTTAGCAGCAAGACGTTTATCTACTTCAGCAACAAACTTGTCTGTAATTTTTTGGATATCATCACCTGCACGGCGCTCATCATCTTCAGAAATTTCTTTATCTTTCAATAATGCCTTAATATCACCCAAAACATCACGACGAATGTTACGAATCGCAACTTTGGCATTTTCAGCTTCATTACGTGCAACTTTTTGCATGTCTTTACGTGTTTCTTCAGTCAATGCAGCCATCGGTACACGAATTGCATCAGCAGTTACTGGGTTTAAACCCAAGTCTGATTCACGAATCGCTTTATCAATTGCAGATACCATTGAACGCTCAAATGGTTGTACCAACAAAGTACGTGAATCTTCAACACCAACGTTTGCAACTTGGTTTAATGGCACATCAGAACCATAGTAAGGAACCATAACACCATTGAGGATTGATGGATGCGCACGACCTGTACGAACCTTTGCAAAACCATGTTCCAAAGACTCCAATGATTTATTCATACGGTCTTCAGCGTCTTTTTTAAGATCGTTAATCATATGATCTTCCTTACTTATAAATGTGTATAACGTAAAATTGCAGTAGTATAAAGAGCTTTATCCCACACGTACATTAGTTTGTAACGTGTGTCCCTTCTTTTTCACCCATTACTACAGAAAGTAATGCACCTGATTTGTTCATATCAAACACTTGAAGTGGTACATTATGGTCACGACACAAACAAATTGCAGTTAAATCCATCACACCAAGTTTCTCATCCAATACTTGGTCAAAGCTTAAATGATCATATTTAATTGCATCGTCATATTTACTTGGGTCTTTGTTATAGACACCATCTACTTTTGTTGCTTTTAAAATAAGATCAGCTTCAATCTCAATACCACGTAAGCACGCTGCTGTATCAGTAGTAAAGAATGGGTTACCCGTACCTGCAACAAATACACAAACTTCACCTTGAGTAAGATGACGAATTGCATCACGGCTTGAATAAGACTCTACTACTGCACCAATTGGAAGCGCAGACATTAAACGTGTTTTAATGTTACGGCGTACCAAAGCATCACGTAATGCCAGACCATTCATGACAGTCGCAAGCATACCCATTTGATCGCCTGTTACTCGACCAACAAGCCCATCTTTTTGCAGTTGACTGCCGCGATATAAATTACCACCACCAACAACAATACCGACTTGCACACCTAAACCGACCAAGTGAGCAATAGATAAAGACATTTGATCCAACACAGGAGCATCAATCCCCATGTCTTTATTACCTGCAAGCGCCTCACCCGAAAGTTTGAGCAAAATTCGCTCATAGCGCGGCTTTTTAGAATCTAACATCACAAAACTCCAATACTTATATCTACAATTTTATTCGTATTCAATCAATTTGAAATCAATTACTTTTATGCCGATTTAATTTTAATCAACTTTGCAAATAAATCGTATTCATCTGCATCTGTGATTTCGACTTCAAGTAAGTCACCTGCTTTAATCAATGATTTATCGATATCTTCAACAAATACGTTACCATCAATTTCAGGTGCATCCGCATAAGAACGTGCAACAGCCACAGGGAACTCTTCTTCAAGATCATCCACTAAAACTGTCATGGTTTGACCAATACGTTTTTGTAATTTGGCAGCAGAAATCGCTTGCTGAACTTCCATAAAGCGTTCATAGCGCTCTTGCTTAATTTCTTCTGGAACGTGATCTGGCAAATCGTTGGCAGTCGCACCCTCTACAGGCGAGTAAGTAAAGCAACCAACACGATCAAGCTGAGCTTCTTGCAACCAATCCAGTAAAATTTGGAAATCTTCTTCAGTTTCACCTGGGAAACCGACTACAAATGTAGAGCGAATCACCAGTTCAGGACATTTTTCACGCCATAATTTTAGACGCTCTAATGTATTTTCACTATGGGCTGGTCGCTTCATCAATTTTAAGATGCGCGGACTGGCATGTTGAAAAGGAATATCTAGATATGGCAGGATTTTGCCTTGCGCCATCAAGTCAATCACCGCATCAACATGCGGATATGGATAGACATAATGTAAACGCACCCAAATTCCTAACTGACCTAATGCTTCGCACATGTCATAGAACTTGGTTTTAACAGGCTGACCATTCCAAAAATCAAGCTTATATTTAGTATCAACACCATAAGCAGAAGTATCCTGTGAAATCACCAAGACTTCTTTTACCCCTGCTTTTTTCAATGCTTGTGCTTCACTCAACACTGAGCCCACAGGACGTGATACAAGGTCACCACGCATACTTGGAATAATACAGAACGTGCAACGATGGTTACATCCTTCTGATATTTTTAAGTAGGCATAATGTTTTGGGGTCAAACGAATTCCTTGCTCTGGGACAAGGTCAATAAAAGGATTGTGCTTAGGTGGCTCTGGAACATACTGGTGTACAGCTTCCATCACTTCCTGATATGCAGCAGCACCTGTAACTTTGAGTACATTAGGGTGCATTTGGCGAATCTTGTCTTCGTCTTTACCTAAACAGCCAGTAACAATTACACGACCATTTGCGCTCATGGCTTCGCCAATAGCGTCTAAAGACTCTTGTACTGCAGATTCAATAAAACCACAGGTATTCACAACAACTAAATCAGCACCATCATAATCTGATGCAACATCATAACCTTCAGTTTTCAACTGAGTTAAAATTCGTTCAGAATCTACCAATGCCTTAGGACAACCTAAAGATACAAAACCGACTTTGGGGGACTTCATGAATCTGCGCTCCACTATAATCCGCGTATTGTATGACTTTTCCAGAGATAAAAACAGGTGGAAACACGACTCTTTGTATAATGCACCAAAATACATCCAATCAAATAATAAAATTCCAACATTGCACCATTTTGGAACACTATCATGATAGCTTAATATCATGATGACTGATGTACAGAGAATAAAGGTCGTTAAATGCGCAATTTTTATTATTCATGTAAGAAAACTGCGCAACAAATAAAAGTTGGCGCGCATCTTGCTTTATATGAGCACGATTTATATCAATTCAATACCCTTGATTGGGATAAATAGAATAGAGGTGCAGATGCCATTGCGCTATTTTAAGACAGGAAAGCTCTGCTAATGGATCAATACCCAACCATTGACTATCGACTGCTTGTGGATAATTTAACCACAGCAATCCTTTTGGTCGATTGTAATCTAAATATTTTTTATCTCAATTCATCTTGCGAAGCCCTGTTTGATATTAGTTTGTTTCGCGCCGCTGGTCAGCCTGTAATCAATATCTTGCATGCACCAAACGATAGCTTTAATACTTTGGATGCACTCAACAACACCATTAAAACAGGTCAAGCCTATACACGCCGTGAAGCGATTATCAATGTCAATTTTAAAGACATGCATGTTGATTACTCGGTATCTCAACTGAATACTGGCAAACCCTATCACCCATTATTGTTAATAGAATTGAATCCAATTGATCGGATGTTGAAAATTTCAAAAGAAGAGAATCTTATTCAGCAACACCAAGTCGCACGACAACTCATACGTGGCGTTGCACATGAGATTAAAAATCCATTGGGCGGTATTCGGGGTGCAACTCAGCTTTTAGCACGAAGTTTAAACGATCCTCAATATGCAGAATTCACAGATATTATTATCAGTGAAGTTGACCGCTTAAGAAACTTAGCAGACACCATGCTCGGCTCACGCCAACTTCCAAGTTATGAAGCGGTCAATGTTCACGAACCATTGGAACGCGTTCGTTCACTGATCGTGAATCAAACCAAGAAAAAAATTAAAATTACGCGTGACTACGATCTTTCTTTACCTGATGTAAAAGCAGATCGAGATCAATTGATTCAAGTCATGTTGAATATTAGTGTCAATGCGGTTCAAGCGATGACAGAAAATCGAGAATTCTTCATTGATCATCAACCCGAATTAATATTGCGTACACGCATCCAACGCCTTGTCACCATTAATGGCGTACTAAATAAATCAGCTATTCGTATTGATATCGAAGATAACGGTCCTGGTGTACCTGAGGAAATTTTAGAATCCGTCTTTTATCCACTTGTGACCGGTCGAGCCAAAGGGACTGGACTCGGTTTAAGCATTGCACAAAACATCATGCATCAACATAACGGAATGATTGAATGCCAATCTGTTCCGGGAAAAACAGTATTTAGCCTATATTTACCTTGGGAGTCTAACCATGTCGCATAATAAAATTTGGGTGATCGATGACGACCGAGCTATGCGTTGGGTCTTGGAAAAAACATTCAAAGAAGAAGGTTTTGATGTGACCAGTTTTGAAGAAGCACAATCTGCTTTAGATCAACTGCCAACTGATGCGCCAGATGTCATTCTGACAGATATTCGAATGCCAGGTATTGATGGTCTCACCTTCTTAGGCAAAGTCAAAGGAAGTTATCCAGATCTTCCTGTGATTATCATGACAGCCCACTCAGACTTAGAATCTGCAGTATCGAGCTATCAAACAGGTGCTTTTGAGTATTTACCAAAACCTTTTGATATTGATGAAGCGCTTGCACTGGTCAATCGTGCCATCCTACACATCAATAAATTACAACAACAAGAATCAGCAAAAGCAACCCCGATTCAGTCTACTGAAATCATTGGTGAATCTCCTGCCATGCAAGAGGTTTTCCGTGCAATTGGACGACTCTCACAATCTCATATCACCGTATTAATCAATGGTGAGTCTGGAACAGGGAAAGAATTAGTTGCTCATGCTTTACATCGCCATTCACCAAGAAGCAGCAAACCTTTTATTGCTTTAAACATGGCTGCAATTCCAAAAGATTTGATTGAAACTGAATTATTTGGACATGAGAAAGGTGCATTTACAGGTGCCAACACACAGCGTCAAGGACGCTTCGAGCAAGCCAATGGCGGTACGCTCTTTTTAGATGAAATTGGCGATATGCCTTTTGAAACACAAACCCGTTTGCTACGTGTTTTAGCTGATGGTGAATTCTATCGTGTTGGAGGACATATTCCTGTACGTGTAGATGTACGTATTGTTGCTGCCACACATCAAGACTTAGAAAAACTTGTACATGATGGTCGTTTCCGCGAAGACTTATACCATCGTTTAAATGTGATTCGCATTCATATTCCTAAACTGGCACATCGTTCTGAAGATATTCCAATGCTGGCACAGCACTTCTTGGCACGTGCTGGTAAAGAACTGGGCGTAAGTCCTAAAATTTTACGCCCAGAAACACAAGAATACATCCAGAAACTTCCTTGGCCAGGTAACGTGCGCCAATTGGAAAATACCTGCCGATGGTTAACTGTAATGATTACGGGTCGTGAAGTTTACCCAGAAGACTTACCTTCTGAGCTAAAACAGATTCCAATCAGCAAAACCGACGATCAAGGACAAATTCAAGCAGGCGTTGATCGTATTGCACTACACCATTGGGATGAACTTTTAGGTCAATGGGCGATTCAAAAACTCAAAAATGGCGAGATGAAAATCTTAGACATTGCCACGCCAATGTTCGAACGGACCTTGATTAATGCAGCACTACAACAAACACGTGGACGCAAACGACATGCTGCTGAGTTATTGGGTTGGGGACGCAATACTTTAACCCGTAAACTCAAAGAATTAGGCATGGACTCCACTGAAGATGATGAAGAGGAGGATAAAACTGTATTAGCTGAATAACTGATGTTACACAGTAACTCTAAAATTAAATTTTGGAGCTAGAAGAATGTGGATACGCGGAAACGTCATCCGCAATTGCTTGAGGCAGGACTCCTTCTAATAAGTAAAGTTTCTGCGAAACTTTGAATATTGTGACGATAGTGAACGAGTTCTGCGGATGACAATGGTTTTGGGTACTTTTGACAAAACAAAAGTACCTTGAGCCGAAGGCTATTCCATAAATTTAAACTTTGGATGTAAGACTCCGTCGTGTAAATTTAGCTTTTTCTTTTTTACCTACTTAATTTAAATCAAGTGCGTAACATCAGTGAATAATAAATCACTCATAAATATAAAGTTTACTCCAACCATATTTGCTAAGAATATGGTTGTTTTTTATGTGCCTATCGTTAAGAATAGCCACGTGAAATTAAACTTTATCGCTAGGATAAAAATGAACAAAACTGTTGTTGTTATCGGCTTACTTTCAATCTTGACTGTTGCGTGCTCTAAAAACAAACCGCATGACAATGTAGAGCATCAGGCAGAAAAAGTAGCAGAAGAAAAACCGCTGAAAGCTGCAAATTCAGATGATTGCTTTAAGTTAGAAGCCAATAAACAGTTCACTTTAAACAACAGTGATGAAACTGAGATTCAAATTGTTCCGACGACATTTAACAGTCAGAATGCAATTGCAATTGTGAGACAAGGTGCTGGTGTTCGTACAGATTATATCTACGATCTCACGGGTCGTACCATGTTGGCGAATTTAGATTATGGTATTGCCGCACTGGGTTCAAATCCCAATGACGTATTGGTCAAAACCACCTATCAAGCTCCTCTTCCAACCTTTCCATCTAACCTTAAGCCTCATCAAAAATTTCAGATGACTTATAATGCTGTTATTGAATCTCAACTAGACAATACAGACAAGTCTGAAAATAATAAAACTGTTGATATTGAATTTGTTGGTTTTGAAAATCTCAGCTTAATTGACAATAACAACAATACTTTAAAATTCAACAATGCATGTCATTTTGTCTCGCAAATTGGCGATAGCACGCTAGATGAATGGTATGCTGAAGGTTATGGGCAAATTAAATATATTAAAAGAAAAGCCAATGGTGAAGTGAAAAGCAGTGAAGCTATTGGTGACGATCCAGAACCTGAATCCAAATAAACAAAAAGCCAGTTAAAAATGCTTTAACTGGCTTTTTTCGGTAAAAATACAGCTTATTTCATAAAACCTGAGACTAGGTTCAATACATTCTGAATATCGCCATTGGCTTCATTATGATCCGTAGCATCACCTTGTGGTGTAAGTGAATCAATGATTTGCGGTAGCACTGTTGAAATTGCACCATACACTTCATTGGTCGGAACATTAGCCTGTTGAGCAACTTGTTCAACTTGTTGACCACCAAACAAACTTTGAATTTGATCTACATTTATTCCACTATTGCCTTGTGATGGATCAACCCAACTTTGAACTTGTCCGCCCAAACCTGCACCTTGCAGTTTAGCCAAAGCCCCTTGCAACCCACCATTTTGCTGAATCCACCCTAAAACTAGCGGAACCACTGCAATCAATAAAGAAGAAGCATTAAAACCACTTGCCTTAGGTGCTTGTTGTTGTTGACCACCTGTTAAGCCTCCGAGGACTGAACCCAATACCCCACCCAGTCCACTGCCTTGTGACTGTTGTTGACCACCTAAACCACCAAGCACTGAGCCCAATACACCGCCTAATCCGCCACCAAGCCCGCCTTGTGATTGTTGTTGTCCGCCAAGTGCTTGTTTTGCTAAAATTTCAACAATATTTGTTAAATCTGTCATGAAGTTTTCCTTTTTTAAGTTTTATGACACGACTACAGCATACTTGGCTTTAATATATTCACCAAAATTGGAATTGTTAATTTTTGCAATGTCTTAATGTAATTTTTACCCCACACACACAGACATTACCAACGAAACTTATTCCAGTTTTCAGGGTTTGCCCAAAACTTAGAATTAAACCAGTCTGGTACATGTTTGTAGGTTAAAATATTAAATTGCCATAGTGCAAAATCATTTTCATGTGAGGTCTTGTCAATCAATTGAGTAAAGCCCAGTGATCTAAGCAAATGCTCATCATTGAGCCTGCAAGCCACCACGATTCGTCTTGCCAAAAGATCACGCAACTTCACCAACAGTTGCGATTTATGCAAATCTGAAACACCTAGCATATCTTCTGTATCTAAAACAACAAATCCTAAATCATATCGCTGGGTAAAAGGCAGATTTAAAAACTCAGATACGTTAAAATAGGACCACTGAATTGAATAATTTGTAGAGTATTGCGCCAAATTTTGCCCAATACACAATGCAGTTTGAATTGGCTGTTCTTGCGATAAATCGTCTAGCATTGAAGTGATGACATTTTGCTCAGCCATAACTGCACCTTTTTTGAAGCGAGTAATTAAACATGGAACTACAAGGCATTTGTCATAAAATGCATGCAGGTCTTAAAGACCTTAGTTTAACTGATCAGCAAACACATAAGGCAAATGTTGAATATAAATTTATATTAGATCGCTCAGAAATCGAGCTTCCATTTAGCTTGGGACAAGAAATTGAGATTGAAGCAACTGGAAATATATACTGTGTTTCTTGTGGTGCGAAAACGCCTAAGTCTTATTCACAAGGTCACTGCTTTAAATGTATGAAAACCAAAGCATCTTGTGATATGTGCATTATGAAGCCTGAAACTTGCCATTATCATTTGGGCACCTGTCGAGAAGATGATTTTGCGCATGAAGTGTGCTTCCAACCGCATATTGTATATCTAGCGAATTCAAGTGCATTAAAAGTAGGAATTACCCGCTTAGGTCAAATGCCTACACGTTGGTTAGATCAAGGCGCAACTCAAGCTTTACCAATTATGAAAGTGGGTTCACGCCGTTTATCTGGACAACTTGAAGTGATGTTTGGTTCACAGGTTGCTGATAAAACAGATTGGCGCAAGTTGTTAAAAGGCGAAGCTGAACCGATTAATCTGATTGAAATACGTAATGAGTTGGTACAAGAATTTGCACCTAAAATTCAAACCATTCGAGATGAATTTGCACAACACCTTGAGTTTAACGAGACAGTTGAATTGCTTGAAGAAGAATTACCGCGTGAATTTGTCTACCCTGTTGATATTTATCCTGAAAAGATTAAATCTCACAATCTAGATAAAACACCAATTATTCGTGGCAAATTACAAGGGATTAAAGGTCAATATTTAATTATGGATACGGGTGTGATTAATATCCGTAAATATACAGGCTATGAACTAAAAGTTCGGGCAGAGTAATCATCCATTTTGTGTCGAATTTAATATTTATAAAACTCCTCTCTGATTTAAATCTAGGAGGAGTTTTTTATTAAATTTCTTGCCAAACCAATAGGCTTCCTGAAAACTTGCAAACAACCAATATCAAAAGTCTATAACTCAATATTGCTAGAATTAAATAAATTAATTCAATCATTTAATCAAACGATTAACTTTATAGTCATGATTTTAACAGTGCTAAAATTGCTTGTACTGGATCTTCACTATTTCCTGCCAAAAGCTGCTTATGCATTGTAATCAACTGCATCACCTGAATTTGAGCAGTTTCAATATCCATCAACTTTTCTATCTCATGTGCTAATTTTTCAGGCGTAGCATCTTTTTGAATCAACTCTTGAATTGCTTTCTTTCCCGCAATAATATTCGGTAAAGAATAATAAGGAATTTTGACCAGTAATTTGGCAATCACATAAGTCAGCCAATTGAGTTTATAAAAAGTGACCATTGGTCGATGCAACAATAAAGCTTCCAAAGTTGCTGTACCTGAAGCCAAGGCGACAATATTTGCAGCATTCATAACCTGACGACCAATTTTTGACTCTTTATCGGTATTTTCCAACAAGTGAATTTTTGCGATCAAATCACTTGGATAATGCTTTAATAATGCTTCAATTTGTTGTTTGCGCTGATCATTAATTGCAGGAATAACAAACTGATATTCAGGGTATTTATGATGAATAATATTTGCAGCATCTAAAACCAAAGGTCCAAGTCGTTCAATTTCACCACGGCGACTTCCGGGCAATAACGCAATGTGCTTTTGACTGAGATCCAAACCCAGCTCTTGTTTGGCATCCAAGATTGGATTTTGTAAAGGCAGCTGACTAGCAAGCGGATGACCCACAAAAGCAGCTGGAACTGCAAATTTTTGATAGAAGCTTTTTTCAAAAGGAAATAAACAAAGCACGAGATCGATGCAGGCTTTAATCCCATGTACCCGTCCTTGTCGCCACGCCCAAACGGATGGGCTGACATATTGAACCGTTTTAATTGGCAGATTTTTTTGTTTTAAACTCTTCGACAAACGTAGATTAAAATCTGGAGCATCAATACCAATAAAAATATCGACTGGATTGACTGACCATTTTTCAACCAAACCATCACGTACCGCAAACAGCTTTTTTAAATCTTTAAGGACTTCCACAATCCCCATTACAGATAAAATATCCATTGGATAAAAACTGTTGAATCCTTCCGCGATCATTTGAGGTCCACCAATCCCCTCAAACTCAGCATCTATACCCTGTTCACGAAAACTACGAATAAGTTTAGCCCCTAAAGTATCTCCTGACACTTCACCGACCACAATTCCAATTTTAAGCTTCCGATTTTGCAAGATATTCTTCCCATTTTGCAGTATACATGCATCATAGCATAGTCAAATTAGTTTCACCGCAATGCCTTTATACAATCAGGATAAAGCCTTACATGAATTTGAACGGCTTATAACAATGATATTGGATGACAATTCACTCAGTTTTCTATCATTAATCTATTTTCTATTTATATTTTCAATTAGCCGACTATTGTCTCACAGATAGACAAACAATAAACTAAGCGATAATTATTATCATTTAAGACCACAATGATCAACTCTCTCCCAACCCGCTTTAAACTCTCGCTCATGAGTTTAGCCGTATTCACTGCGCAACAAAGTTTTGCTGATGATTTACAAAACTTACCCACGATTTCCGTTCAAGCGACAGCTGAACAAACGGAATTAAGCTCCGAGCAAAGCAAATCGTATATCGTTAAAAAATCAACCAGCGCTGCCAAGCTGAATATCCCTGTTAAAGAAACTCCGCAAACAGTCAATGTCGTTACACGGCAGCAAATGAATGATTTTGCAATGAATAGTACCAGAGATGCCTTGAGTAATACGCCTGGAATCACTGTCAGCAATCAAGAAACTGAGCGCTCAACCTATACTGCTCGTGGTTTTGAAATCTCAAATCTATTAACGGATGGGGTTGGATTCCCTTCAAGTAGTTATAATTATAACAACACCAATCCAGACACTTATTTTTATGATCGAATTGATGTGATTAAAGGTGCAGATGCACTGACCAATGCCTTCGGTGATCCAAGTGCAACTATTGATTATATTCGTAAACGACCAACGCAAGAGTTTCAAGCCAATGCGGGTATTAGTTATGGTTCTTGGAATACTCAACGTTATGAGGCAGATGTTTCTGGTGCGTTGAATAAAGATGGTAGCATTCGTGGTCGCTTGATGGGCTACGAGCAAACTGGGGATTCTTATCTCGATCGTTATTCATCAGAGAAGAATGGCTTTTCAGGCATCATTGATGCAGACCTGACAGATTCCACCCTACTTACCGTAGGTTATAGTCAACAACAAAATAAACCAAATGCAAATAACTGGGGTGCTTTGCCACTTCTAGGTGCAGATGGAAAGCAACTTTCCTATAATCGTGATTATAACCCTAATCCAGATTGGGCATATTGGGACAACAAAACACAAAATGCTTTTGCAGAGTTAAAGCAAAAGATTAATGAAAAATGGACAGCCAAGCTTAGCTATAATTATACCCAAACCGATCATAACAGTAACTTACTCTATTATTATGGTTATCCTGATCAAAATGGTGGAGATGTCGCTCTTACTGCTTGGGGTGGCAAAGAAAGTCTAAAAAGTCATTTTGCTGATTTGAATGTACAAGGCTCATATTCACTATTTGGTCGTGAGCATGAAGCAACTCTAGGTTATAGTTATCTACAAAACAAGCAATATGATCAACAGACATCAGGCACAATTAATGATAGCAATATCAGGAACGATAATTCATTAGGCTACTTACGCCAATTCACTACAGACTGGGCAAGCTGGACACCTCAATCAGTCACTTGGTCAGCTTTTAGTGAGGCTGCAAACTATACGCAAAAGCTCAATTCAGTATATGCAGCGACACGCGTACACTTAAATGATGATTTAAAACTATTACTTGGTTTAAATTATGTTCAAGCTAAGAGTGAAGGTAAAAGTTATGGCTCATCAATGGCATATGATGAAAACAAAGTATCCCCATATGCTGGAATTACCTATAACTTCACTCCAGAATATACAGGTTATTTAAGCTATACCTCTATTTTCCGTCCACAATCTGGATTAGGAACGGATAATAAAGCACTCAAGCCTGTTGAGGGTGAAAGTTATGAGGCGGGTATTAAGAGTTCATGGCTAGATGACAAACTTACTGGAACCTTGGCTGTGTTCCGTACAGAACAAACGAATTATCCTCTACGCAATTCTGACGGAAACCCACTCAATCGTAAGGTGGAAACCAGCGACTTACGCTCTCAAGGTGTTGAAGTTGGTTTGGCTGGGCAATTAACAGATCACTTAAATATTGCATTTGGTTATAGCCAATTTAGCTTAAAAGATTTAAAAAATGGTGGTGATGCACGGACCTATAATCCAAATCAAACCATTAATCTTTTGACCACCTATACTGTACCTGCACTACCAAAGCTTAAAGTGGGTGCATCATTGCAATGGCAAGAGGCAACCAAGCTGTATGATTCTTCTGTAAATAGTACAATTACCCAAGATGCATATGCGTTAGTGAATCTGATGACCAGTTATGATTTAAACAATCATATATCGCTACAGGCAAATGCAAACAATGTAACAGACAAAAAATATTTATACAGTTTTCCAGATGGTCAGGCATTTTATGGTGCGCCAGCCAACTATAGTGTTGCTGTAAAATTTAAATATTAATCGGAACTCGCCTTAGTCCTAAGTGATTAAGGCGTTTTTAATTGTAAAAAAGTGCCCTTTATGCAAACTGTTCTTTACCCCTTATCAGTGTTATACCGCTTTATACTGGCATTCGGTATTGGCTATGCAGGTAGCTATTTATTATCAGTCGCATTGATTGATGTATTTTATCCTTACTTGGCAAAAGCCGAGTCTATTTATTTGGCCGCATTTATCGCACTGTTTTTTTACATTGTTTTTGTGATTATCAGTTTTTGTGTACGTTCTCTAAAAAAGCTGTCGATAATCAGCCTCATACTCATGATTGCCCTCTTTCTCTTTTCAAAATTCATAGGTTAGCTCATGCATAAATCTGTTCGTCAATCTATGGCATGGTTACACTCTTGGATTGGTCTGAGTTTTGGTTGGTTACTGTTTGCAATTTTTTTAACCGGTACTGTGACTTACTATCGGCATGAAGTGAATATGTGGATGCAACCACAATTTGCCAGTATGCAAGTCAATCAGCAAACGGCTGTGCAATCTGCTTATGATTATCTACAGAAAAATGCACCCAATGCTAAAAGTTGGTATATCGGTATCGCCAATCCGAATAGCCCAGTCAATAAGATTTATTGGCAAAAAGCAGATGGTGGATACGAAAGTAAAACTTTAGATGCCAATAATGGTCAAGAACTCAGTCTTTCTGCAACACAAGGCGGCGATTTTTTTTATAGTTTCCATTATCAGTTATATGGCATTCCCTATGCAATTGGGCGTTTAATTGTTACCTTTGCTGCACTGATTATGTTTATTACCTTAATTTCGGGCATCATTACGCATAAAAAAATATTCACTGAATTCTTTACTTTAAGAGCCTTTAAAGGTCAACGCTCGTATTTGGATTTCCACAATATGAGCTCTGTCATTGCATTGCCTTTTTTCTTAACCATTACCTTTACAGGGCTAGCTATCTTTTTCTACTTGCTCTTTCCTGCGGGTATGAAAAAATCTTATCCAGACAATCCATTTCAATATTTCGATGAGATTCGCAATATTTCAACAACAGCGAAAGACCAAACTGTAATACCTGAAAAGATGAAACCAATTCAGTACTTTCTCCAACAAGCGCAACAACAATGGGGAAAAACCAGTTTTGATCATATCGCTGTGGACCAACCGAACACACAATTAGCCAAAGTAACAGTCACAGCTTTGGAAGACCATTCCATCACTCGAAATCAAGCACAAATGAGTTTTAATGGCGCTACAGGCACAATCTTAGGCAACACGCGTAATAACAGTGCCATCGCAACATTAAATGCGAGCATGTATGGTTTACATATGGCAAATTTTGCTCAACCACTTTTGCGATTAGCTTTGTTCTTTTCTGGCTTGCTGGGCTGTGCAATGATTGCCTCTGGTTTATTATTATGGAGCCTAAAACGCCAACTTCAAAAGAAAAATGACCAATTTCACTTTGGACACTACTTGGTCAATCGATTAAACACAGCACTGATTCTTGGCTTACCGATTGCCACGTTAGGTTACTTATATGCCAACCGAATTGTCAGTATAAAAGCAGATGGTCCTAATTATGAAATCTATACTTTTTTTTATTTATGGCTATTCAGCTTGATTATTGCTCTAGTTTCTAAACAGCAATATTTGTGGAAAACACAGCTTAAACTAATTATTGTAATGACATTAGCATTGCCAATTTTCAATCTCTATTATCTTATTTCAAACCATTATATTCATTCAATCCATGATTATTGGTTATTCCTACGTGTAGATGTCATGATTTGGATGATTGCGTTCTTAGGTATATTTTTACATCAAAAAATTACACCAATTCAAAATAAAGCTGTGGCAAAAATTCAGAAAAAATTAACCCACAAACAAATTCAGGAAATAAGCTCATGATATTTGCTCTTGCATCATTATTGATTTTAATAGCAAGTTATGGACTTTACCTTGTCAGTTCTAAACAGATTAATAAAACACAGAAGAGTCGATTTTCTGTGCTTAGCAAACATGTTAAATCTGTAAAACTCACTGCATTCATTTGCATTGTCATTGCCTTGTTGCTCTATAACCTAGAGTATGGCGATAGCATTTCATTTGTTGCTTTATGTGTGCTCAGCACACCGCTACTGTTTGGATTAATTCTGTCGATAAATGATTTAAAACCTAAAACCAAAAAATAGCAGTACCCTTTCCTCCAAGGAGTTCTTGAGTCTTTATCTTTAAAAATATATGACAAGATAGACAAAAAAACTGAATTACATTTTTACTTTAACAAATAAAACACTGTATGAATAAGCAACAATACAGTGTTTATATGAAACATGGCTGAGTCAAAACCAGTGAATAAAATTCAACCATTTAGTTTACTTTTCATCTATTTTTTACTTATTGTTAAAATAATCGTCTTAGAATAATCCTTATCACTCTTCCCCAATAACAATTTGAATTGCAATTGCACAATTCAACAAGGAATCATCATGACCACATTACAAAAAATCACCTGCGTTGCAGATATGCGTGAAATTTATCATCGACGTGTTCCTAAAATGTTTGTTGATTATTGTGATTCAGGTTCATGGACAGAACAGACATGGCATCAAAATAGTGAGGATTTTAAAAAATACTTGTTCCGACAAAAGGTTTTGGTGGACATGGACAATCGTTCCGTGAAAACCGAAATGTTAGGACAATCTGTTTCCATGCCAGTTGCACTTGCACCAACGGGTTTAATTGGTATGCAACATGCCGATGGCGAAATTCTTGCAGCCAAAGCTGCTGAAAAATTTGGTGTTCCTTATATTATGTCAACCATGAGTATTTGTTCGATTGAAGATGTCGCTGCTGCAACCACACAACCTTTTTGGTTTCAGCTGTACATGATGAAAGATCGACATTTTATGCAACAGCTTATTCAACGTGCAAAAAATGCTAAATGTTCTGCATTGGTGTTAACGGCTGATTTACAAATCATGGGACAACGTCATAAAGACATTAAAAATGGTTTATCAGCACCTCCAAAATTAACCTTGGGCAATCTTATCAATATGTGTACCAAACCCGTTTGGTGCTTAGCTATGCTTAAGACTCCAAGAAGAAGCTTTGGTAACATCGTCGGACATGTCGATGGGATTAGTAATACGGGTTCTCTAGCTGCATGGACAACTGAGCAATTTGACATGAAGTTAAGCTGGAAAGATGTCGAATGGGTCAAACAACAATGGGGCGGTAAACTGATTATCAAAGGCATTATGGAAGTGGACGATGCAATAGCTGCTGTAAATGCTGGAGCAGATGCAATTGTTGTTTCCAATCATGGTGGTCGACAATTGGATAGTGCTCCATCAAGCATTTCAGTTCTTGAGGAAATTGTACTCGCTGTCGGAGACAAAACAGAAGTCTATATTGATAGTGGAATCCGTAGTGGGCAAGATGTTTTAAAAGCCATCGCTTTAGGTGCTAAAGGCTGTTTAATTGGTCGAGCATTTATTTATGGTTTAGGCGCTTATGGAGAACAAGGCGTATATCGCGTCTTGGAAATCATTCAAAAAGAACTGGATTTAAGTATGGCATTCTGTGGGAAAGTGAATATTCAGGACATTGATAAAAGCATTTTAAGATAAGCCTCGCCGACTCACGTCAAATTGGATATTCAACGATTGAATATCCATTTCAGTGATTCAAACAGATCCATCAAAGATATAATTGACATGATCAATAAATCAAATCGTTTTTTTTCGATATAAAAAACTGGTGTAATCCCCACTAAAACGATACAATCAATTTCACTTTTTTACTCTCCCAATATTGCTGAATTTTGCTTAAACTGATTCCAGCATTTCAGTCAATGACATCACTTCACCGCTATAATTTAATCAATCTATAAAATTTCCATGAGGATTTTATGTTGCTGCAATGGTTTGAAAAGTTAGTAGATCCATATCCATCGAAAGGTTTAAACGAACCATTACCTACGACATTCTTTGCTTTTGTTTGGCAGGCTGCCACTGGTGTTAAACGCTATTTATTGATCTTAATACTCTTCACTGCTGCAACAGCCAGCTTTGAAGCACTATTTTTTTCACAAATTGGTCATCTCGTTGATTGGTTGACACAATCAAAACCTGAAGCGTTTTTGACCAATCACCAGCAAAATTTGGTTGTACTCTCACTTATCTTATTAGCGAATATTTTTTTCGCCAATATGCAATCCATTGTCAGACATCAAATTTTGTACAGCAGTTTTCCGATGCGTTTACGTTGGAGATTCCATAATCTATTGCTTCGTCACGGTTTGGACTTTTTCCACAATGATTTTGCAGGGCGTTTGTCAGCCAAAGTCATGCAAACTGCGCTTGCTGTGCGTGAGTTCTGGGTAATCTTGGGTGATATGGTCACTTATGTCGTGATTTACTTTATTACCATCAGTATTGTATTAGGCTCAATTTCTCCAATTTTACTGATTCCACTTCTGGTTTGGTTAGCACTATTTATCAGTGCAGCAAAATATTTTATTCCAAGATTAGGACGTATTTCCAAAGAACAAGCAGATGCTCGCGCAGTGATGACAGGTCGAGTGACCGATGCCTATACCAACATCCAAACTGTAAAATTATTTGCACATGCAGGGCGTGAAAGCCAATATGCAAAAGAATCAATGAAAGAATTTATGCGCACTGTCTTTAAACAAATGCGTTTAGGTACTTCATATGAAATTTGCATTAATTTACTGACTGCGGTTTTATTTTTTGGGGTTTTGGGGACCGCAGTTTGGTTATGGCTACAGGGTCAAGCTGCCATCGGTGTGATTGCCGCAACCACTGCTATGATTCTTAAATTAAACAGCATGGCTGAGTTTATGATGTGGCAAACTTCTGCCCTGTTCGAAAATGTAGGGACAATTCAAGATGGTATGCAAACGCTTGGTCGCCCGATTAACATTCAAGATAAAGAGGATGCAAAACCGCTTGTAGTAAGCCAAGGCAATATCCGATTTGATGATGTCACTTTTGCCTACAACAGTAAAAATGTGATTGATCAATTTAATTTGAATATTCAACCAGGTGAAAAGATTGGTATTGTGGGTCGCTCTGGGGCAGGTAAATCAACACTGATTCAGTTATTGCTACATTTCTACACCATCAATAATGGCAAAATCAGCATTGATGGTCAAAATATTGAAGATGTTACTCAAGACAGCTTGAGAAAAAATATCGCACTTGTGACACAAGACACTTCATTATTACATCGTACAGTTGCCGAAAATATTAAATATGGTCGCCCAGATGCGACTGATGAAGAAATGTATGAAGCAGTACGTAAAGCAAAAGCTGATGAGTTTATTCCTCAACTTTCCGATTTAAGAGGACGTACAGGTTACGATGCCTATGTTGGTGAGCGTGGTGTAAAGCTTTCTGGTGGTCAGCGTCAACGTATTGCAATTGCACGTGTATTTTTAAAAGATGCACCGATTTTAATTTTAGATGAAGCTACCAGCGCCTTGGACTCTGAGGTGGAAGCTGCGATTCAATCCAGCCTTGATGAGTTGATGGAAAATAAAACAGTCATTGCAATTGCTCATCGCCTTTCAACTATTGCACAGATGGATCGCTTAATTGTCTTAGATCAAGGTCATATTGCGGAACAAGGCACACATGAAGAGTTGATTGCTCAAAATGGGATTTATGCTCACTTGTGGCAAAGACAGACTGGTGGCTTTTTACTTGAACCTGAGCAAAAAATCAAACAGGAAGATGAAGAGAAACAAGCAAGCCTGAGTTAGTACAATTAATGAAATGCTAATAAAAAGAAAAGCCACGTCATCTTGTAGACGTGGCTTTTCTTTTGAAGAAAGCGTTTAAACTCTTTTAAACTTCACAGCTTTATTCTTGATCTTCAAGCTCTACACTCTGCATCCCTTTATTTAATTTATTCAAGAAATGCACAAAAGTGACTTTATCATCAAATAAAAAACCATCCATCGCTTGACGATAAAATTCATATACTTTCAGTTGCAACTGATTCCAAAATACGTGCCCCTGTTCTGTTAACATCACTTTCTTAGCACGGCGATCAATTTGATCCGCAAAACGAATGACATGTTGGTCACGCTCTAAACGCTTAAGAACACCATCTAAATTTTGTCGGCTTACTCCAAGATATTCTGTCAAATCAGAAAAAGACATTCCTTCTCTTACCTGCTCTCTTGACAATGCCCCAAGTACAGCCCAATGCACTGGAGAAACACCAAGTTCTTTACTACTCATCCGATCAAGCGTATTGCCGAGTTGAAAGAGTCTAAAGGTTAAACGGTTATTGATGGCATATAAATTAGCATCATGTGCGCTAATCTGTTCATTTGACATTAGACTTGATCCAAACTTGCTTTATCATTTTTAGTCATTAGAGATAGATATCCATATAAATAACCTCTCTAATACAGCTAAGTAAATTTTCATTTCTATCATATTTGTACGATGAAAAATACCGCTCAAATGACTTAAATATTAAAATCTAGCGCCGTTTCTTTCACACAAAGAGATAATTTAAACATCAATCATCACTAGTACCAATTCATCAAAGAAACACCTAAGCCGACATAAGTTGCACGATGATTATAATCAATCAAACTCTCACCATAACCATCAAACAATTGAAAATGCCCACGAAGTTTACCTTTGATTGGAAACGCCCAATCAAATTGCATCGCACCATGTGAATCATCACCACCTTTTAAAGAGTGGCGCAGCATCAGTGAAAAGTCATTATCATTCCAACGGTAGAATGCGGTTAAATCGCCACGCCCGATATAGTTTTTAATATCTGGATTATTATCGTCTTTGAAATCTTCTTCGATGCGATACCATGGACGGACCATTAAGGCAAAATTATCTTTTTCAAAACCAAGATTTAAAATCACACGGTTCCAACTACGTGAAAGCGGATCAGAACGACCATTAGATTGGTGATTTAAGGTTAATCCAAGCAAACGACCATTTAAACCTAATAAATTATAATTGGTTCTAAACATCAAGCTTGCTTCAGGCTCATAGTTTGTTTCACGAAATGGACGAGACTCTTCACTGTTATAAACCTGCCAACGCGAAGATTGTGTATAGCCCAGCCAAAGATCACCATTATTTCCAAACAGATTTTCCACTGCCTTAGTTTTTAAGGAAATTTGGAATTTAGCTTCCATTGATTTTAAATTTTGATTTTCATCTACAGTATTCTGTGGATTTGGACTATGTGGGAATTCATTTTTCTTGCTGGTCCAGAAAGCAGGAAGCAAATAAACAGGTTGATGTGCACGAATATTCCATGTGCCCAACTTACTGTCTTGAGACAACTCCCAACGGCGATCCAATAACGATGTGTTTGGGTCAATCTTATCACCATGAATGGCAAATAAATTTTCAGCAGTTTGCCCAATTTTTTCTTTAAGCGTTACTGGCTCTGGCTTTGCTTTCTCGATGTCCATCGCTGCCCGTTGTTCTGAAACCAGTACTTGCGCAGGAACTGCAGGCGTTTTAAATATCTTATCGTAACAGGCTAAACGATCAGCATTTGATTCTAGTGCCACACAAGCTTGAGTGCTTGCAGGATTCACTTGAGCCGCATCGTCTGCATAAACAGTGGTCACCAAACCAAAACTGAGCATCATTAAGATGCTCAGATTCACTGGTGTACGTTCAAAACTTTTGAACGACATAGATTTCTCCAGAAAGAATTTAGGGGCTGTGGACATTTCATAAATGGCTTGCGTTGTAGGTTAAAATTGAGCAGGTAAGGCATGAAATGAAGAGAATAGCGAGACTATTTTTAAGTTTCATAACGTAGCCTGAGATAATTTTAACCACAACCCTTCGGGACTAGCATGTTTTTTGTCGCTTCTTCGTTCCGAACTACTCATTTAGAATAACTAAATTTCGTATTTCGCGCCTAGAATCGCCTAAAAAACACACCTAGTCGCAAACATAGACGAATTGTCCACAGACCCTTTTTTGAGTTAATTTACTTTTTTAATTTCAAAACCTAATTGTTCTAACAACTCTTTTTTGGCAACTGGTGCTACGACTGCTTTTACAGGCTTTTGCTCAACCAAATAAGTTTGTGTTACACGCTTAAGATCGTCAATAGTAACGTTTAATAATCGTTCACGTAATTGCTTTCTAAACGCAGGAGTGCGTCCATGAAGCAAGGCATAACATGCCGTGATTGCTTCACCTGCTGGAGAACCAGGTTTATCCATACTTGAAACCAACCCCAGAATTGCTTCTTCAAGTTGATAAGCATGCTGCTCCTTGTTCAACAACCAATCCAAACTTGCTTCAAAGTCTTGGAACGTTTCTGCAAGACGAGGGTCGCGATAACTATAAAAGCGGAAAGCACATGCATTGCCATCATAACTCGCTCCACCCCCATATGCGCCGCCTTTTTCACGGATTGCACTGTGTAAGAAGCCATTACGTAAATAACCAGCCAGAACCATCAAAGGTGCAGCATCTGGATGTGAAACTTCCACCGCTTGATACGCAGAGGCACAGAACTGGACATTGGCTTGAATCAACCAAGCTTGATCAGCATGACTGTCATCTTGCTCAACCTTAGACAAATATACTGGTGCTTGATCTACACTCAATTTATCCCAAACGATTTGGACTTCTTCAACCAGACGTTCTGAATGATGTTCTTCACACACCAATAAGAACTGTTTTGGTGCAAGCATTAAACCACGATGAATTGATTTTAGTTCTTCAATGAATTCATCATAAGCCACTTCATCATTTTCAATTTTAGCAACCAGATCACCCAACCAATTTAAAGCACCCAAGCCTGTATTATCATAATCACGTTTTGCCAGAGCACTCATCTGACGCGATGCAATTTGCATTGCATAACTATGACCAGAGCCAGACAAACGTGAAGCCCAACGTGTCTTACGTTGTTGTAACAGTTCGATAATGCGATCTTTCTCATCAAAACGTAATTGCTCAAAAGCAAGCTTGAGTAAACCAATCGCATCAAATCTATCTGTCAATGATTTAGTGGTCAGGGTTAACCAAGCACTAATTTGACCTTTATCATCGGTTTTAGAACGCAATGATGCGCCCATGCCTAAACCGCCACTCACCGCAGTTTGAAGTTGTTGAAGTTGCAAATAATCATATTCACCAGCACCAACTTCCCCCATTAAAACGGACAATAAGTTGAAATAAGGTGATTTTACAATTTGATCAGGAATTTGAATCAGCACTTGTTGATAGTAAATACCATTAGTCCCTGCATGATACAAATTCAATGGCGTATCAACACCATTACAGATAATCTCACGCAATTGACCTTGTACAATTGGCAACTCAGCTGGAATATCTTCCAAACCCACTTTAGGCAATAGATCTAAATCATCGGGAGTCTCTTGACGAACTTTTAAAGCTTCTGTTTGTGCAATAATTTCAGCTTTATCAGCATCCGTTAAAGTTGCACCAATTTTTGCCAAACGTGCTTTCTCTTCTTGTGCTTCCAGTGCAGATTTATTTGCATCTGGTACAAGGGTCATTTGTACACGATGTGGATTATCCAATAAATGAACTTGAATTAAGTTCGATAACCACATTGGATCTTTGAGCTCTTCTTTGACTTCAGCAATAACGGTATCTACGTCCCATGCATGAATTGGATCATTGTGATGAATTGCACTACCTAGACCATTCAAAATCAGTGTTAAACCATATGGAGTACCATCACCACTGATTTCACGTTGATGCAATTCAATTTGATGTAAAATCGCATCAACCATATCTTTGTCAATTGGTTTTGAAGCAACGTCTTGTAAAATGTTCAACACACCTTGTCTAAATGCTTCGGCATGTTCAGGATTGGAGCCTTGTACACCACAATAAAAAGTCATCTCATAGTTTGAATCATCTACACCCATGATTGGACCGGTAGACTGCGCATAACCACAAGTCTCAAGATAATGACGTAGTGGTGAAGCAGAGTTTTCTAATAAAATCCCTTCAACCAAACGCATACCTAAACGTAATTTAACATCACTGGTTTTTGGCAATAACCACGACAAAATATGGTATGTCTTATCTTTTAAATCTTCTGCATCAACCGCATACGTTTCTTGTACTTCAATCGGTGCCGTTAAACGTTGCTCTTCTTTAGAATAGATCGTTTCGCCTTTCGTAAACTTAGAAAGTGCTAACTTTTCAAACTGCTCTTGTAAATGATAGGCAGATTGATCACCAAAAGTCATGAAGATTGCATTGCTTGGGTGATAATGTGATTTATAGAAAGTCACCAACTCATCATAACTCAAGTCTGGAATATCCTTAGGATCACCACCAGAATTATAATGGTAAGTGGTTTTCGGGAATAAATGATGTGCCAACTGGTGATAAAGTTGATCAGAAGGTGAACTCATTGCACCTTTCATCTCATTAAATACCACACCCTTATAAACTGGCTGACCATCTTCCAGCTCAATACGAATGCCTTCTTGTGCAAAATCCAAAGGATTTAAATTAGCAGCAAAAGCAGCATCCATATAAACTTCCAACAGGTTTTGGAAGTCTTTTTTGTTTTGTGTCGCAAATGGATACGCTGTCCAATCCGCCGCAGTAAATGCATTCATAAATGTATTTAAAGAACGTCGAATCATCAGAAAAAATGGATCACGTACAGGGAATTTCTCTGAACCACATAACGCAGTATGCTCTAGGATATGTGCCTCACCCTTTGAATCCATCGGTTGAGTACGGAAAGCAACCAGAAACACATTTTCGTCGTGATCGGTTGCCAAATGGTAGTGCATTGCACCAGTCACTTTATGTTTATATTCAGACACTAAAATGTCTAAAGCTTCTACATGGTGTTGACGTACCAGCTGAAACGCAGGATGAACAGTTTGAGATAAGGTTTCAGTGACATCTACAGTCATGCGATCTCCAATATTAAATGTTTATCTATACGTTTAAGTATAACTGAAACTTAAATAAATGCGATTCATTCCTAACACTAATTCTTAGTAAATCAATCAGGATTAATCAGGACTCGTCGTTGAAATATCAAGAATGAGCAATGAGTTAAATAAAAAAAGTGATGATCAAAAGATTCGATCATCACTGTAAAACTTAAATTTTTTATTGATAATGACTTGAATCTGATTTTTTATATAAGCGTCAGAAACTTTTGGTGATTAGTTTAATTTTTGCATTTTGAATCATCGATGGTCTTTCTATCGTGAGGCGACATGGATGTCGCCATGTTGAGCGTAGATATGTGAGCAAAAACAACGCACTGCTTTGTTTGCAGTGCAAGAATGTTGTTCAACAAAAAAGTGGTTATGAAAAGCGAAGCATCGCCTACACAAACCAATTTAAACTTTAGATATAAAGCTTTGTATTGCAAGCTTTATATCATCAAACAATATCTTTATCGCAATGATTTTATTGATCTAGAAATTATATTTACTATATGGATTTTTCAACAGATTGACTATAGCTTATTGAAAAATAAAATTATAAAAATCAATATTTAAGTTTTGGAGATTAATTTAGATCAATCCCCAAAAGCATAAAGCCCCTACATGAGTTCAGATGATGCGCATGTCTACTTATTGATTCTTCTAATCTTTAATTAAAGGCTCATTATTGGGCAAAGATTTTCAATTCACTATATCAAGTATTTGAAATAGTTATAATTGGGATGATTTTCAACAAATACATAATTTTGCTTTTGATAAAATGGAGCTGCATCTTTTTCGCTATTTAAGCACAGTGCAGAAAAATGAGATTTTGCTTTTTTTTCGAGGTCTTGTAATAAACGCTTACCTATACCGCTTTTACGATATTCAGGTAACACATAGAAACGACGTACACGACCGATTTTATGCTGTGTTTCAGGCTTTTGATTGGTCTCACTATCTTCGCTCATTTGAATATTGAGACCGCCACAAGCAATCAGTTTATCGCCATTAAATGCAACCAGTAAAAATTCACCTTGACGATTAAATTTATTTTTTCCTTGTTGATACTCATCAATCAACCGTTGAATAAATTGAAAACCTTCTTTTTCAGCAACCGCGGCTAAATCTTGAATTTGTGCAGGCAATTGATCAACCTGTTGAATTAAAATATTCACTCAATCTCCAATGTGTTTTAAAACGATAGACCATTGACTCAACTTGTATCTATTCTCGATATATAACCTGATGATATAGCGAACTCAAGATAGAGCTTGTGTTTGAATCTTAGGAACTATTCAACTACTGTGCAATAGCAGAACTTATAAAAATTCATGAATGTACTACTTGAGTCATAAATGAATTTTTTTCAACAATCTACTGTAAAGTTGAGCATTGGTGTAAACTTTAGTTTTTTAACATTGATGTGATGAAGAACATGGCAACAGTTGATCTTTTTGCAATTGGTAATGCATTAATTGACCAAGAATTTAGAGTTTCAGATCAGTTTTTGACTGAACAAAATTTGCAAAAAGGTACCATGCAATTGGCTGATGGTGATACTCAAGCCCAACTCTACAACAATTTAAATGCCAGCCAAGTTTATAAAGGACAAGCTTCAGGCGGTTCTGCTGCCAATACCACAGTTGCATTTAGTGCGCTGGGTTCTTCTGCATTTTATGCTTGCCGTGTAGGCAATGATGAATTAGGTCGCATTTATCTTGACGGCTTGAATGATGCTGGAATCATAACTTCACAAAAATCGATCAGCGAAGGTGTGACGGGAACATGTATGGTACTTGTCAGTGATGATTCAGAACGCACCATGCAGACCTATTTAGGCATCACTGCAGAACTTTCAGCACAACAGATGGATTTTGAGCCTTTAAAAACAGCACAATGGCTCTATATTGAAGGTTATTTATCCACCAGTGATACTGCTCGCTTAGCGGTCAAACAAGCACGTCAAATTGCACGCGAACACAATGTTAAAATCGCCCTTACCCTTTCCGACCCAGCAATGGTGCAATATGCTCGTCAAGGTTTAAACGAATTACTCGACGATGGCGTAGATCTGATTTTCTGTAATGAACAAGAAGCGATGCTGTATACAGAAACGGATACTGTCGAAGCTGCTTTGGCAAAGTTAAAAACCTTGAGCCGAGATGTCGTGATTACATTAAGTGCAAAAGGCGCTTTAGTTTCCAATCAAGATCAACATTTTTATGTCCCTGGTCGTAAAGTCAATGCTGTTGATGCGAATGGTGCTGGCGATGCCTTTTCAGGCGCATTCCTATATGCGTTAAATTGTGGTGAAAATTTACAAACAGCTGCGCAACTTGCTATTCTTGTTTCTAGTGAGGTAGTGGCTAAATTTGGACCTCGTTTAGAAATTGCAGAATATGCGACTCTGCTCGAAACATTCAAAAAGGAATGTGCATAAATGGCTGAAAAAATTGCAATGACCGATGAAATTGAAGAGCGCAAAGCACGTGCCTTCGACACAATGACAGGTGATACAATTTTTATCACTCAACGGGATGGGGCTTTTTATGCCTATCAAAATGTGTGTCCACATCTTCAAACTGAGCTTGAGTTTCTTGAAAATCAATTTTTAGATCAAGATGGCGAATATATCCAGTGTTCAACACATGGCGCTTTGTTTGAAGTCGAAACAGGTGAATGTATTTCTGGACCATGCCTTGGTGATAAATTGGAAAAAGTGAATATTTCAGTTCATTCAGATGG
Organism: Acinetobacter bereziniae LMG 1003 = CIP 70.12; assembly: GCF_000368925.1. Taxonomy (GTDB): domain Bacteria; phylum Pseudomonadota; class Gammaproteobacteria; order Pseudomonadales; family Moraxellaceae; genus Acinetobacter; species Acinetobacter bereziniae. Next base: position 330,218 of record NZ_KB849756.1, read on the forward strand.
TGGAATCTACATTGTAGATTAATAACCAAGGACAACTGCCATGCTGGAATTCTTATTTGAACATGAATTAATACCCTTTCATTTGAGTGTTTTGGCGTTAATTTTACTTAGCATGGCAGAAACTTTTGGATATTATCTTGGTATCCGACCTAGTACGTTTCTTAAAAAAGTGTCTCCTGATTGGTTGATTGAATCCCCTCTTTTACAAGTAAAATTTTCAAAAGTTCTTATCTTCGTTTTTTTATTGCTTAACTTTAGTTTTGCAGGCTATTTTTTACAATTATCAATATTTGCCAGCAAACAAGAATTTGCTGCTTGGTATTATGTAATTTTACCTGCTTTGGTCATCGCAATTTTTTTTACTGTATTTATGATCCACTGTCTTGATCAAGTGATTAAACCCAAAATCACCACGAATCAAGTGGACTTACTCGGACGCCTTGCAACAGTATCAAGTGGTAATGCACGACCTGGATTTTCCGCACAAGCGCGTGTCCGCGATGAAAATGGTCAACTCCACTATGTCCAAGTCGAACCTGAGTTCGGTGAATTAGAGTTTCAATCACAAATCATCTTAATACGTTTCAGAAAATCACATTATATAGCCAAAAAAATTTCAACATCGAATCAGCTATTTAGCTCAGATCAATATTAGTTCAGCATCTATTTTTGTGATTAGAGTCTGCTGATTGGTCATTCGTACCTAGCACGCGTAAAAAGCGCATCATTTTGCCCATTTTGAAATTTTGCTTTGAATACGCTTAAGATATAAATCGACTTGAGCTTGGCTTAACTTTTCAGCTTTGTAGATAGATAACATGTACAACTGTGAGTTTGGTGCACAGGTACCCAATAATGCAATTTTCAATATCCGTTTTACTGGCTGCTACATAATCAGACGGTCAACCCACCATGGAGACCCCAGTGAAGTTATCGCCAGTGTATATCTTAAATGATTCAATTTAGGCTGAATCGCACCCAAATCAGATGAGTGATTATAAGCAATACCTGGTGCCCAAACTCGATCAAACCAACCTTTAAGTATTGCAGGAAAACCAAACCACCATGTTGGAAAGACCAGTATTAAAGCTTCTACAGAAAGTAAATCAACTATCTTCTGTTTAACAGCTGTTTGATCAAATGCAGGACCGTAATAAGTCAAACGTTCTTCATAGGTCAATGCAGGAGCAAAATCTGCTGCATATAGATCTTCAACCACTACTTCATGACCATTGGCAATTAAACTAGCAATTGCTGTCTTTGCCATGCGATGGCATAAACTATCATTGATTGGATGCGCAATGACAACTAAGCATTTCATAAAACCCCCTCATTTATCCCCAAAATGATGATTAATTAGTTAATATGAATAAAATTTAACCAACCTAGCATACATCAAAAACAAAAAGCAGAACTTATATTTCATAATCAAATAAATGCGACCTCACATTTAAATCATCAGTTTTAAATTTTTTAATCAGGGCTAATAAAGCCTTATAACAATCAACAATTATTTTGCTGATTCTCTAAACTCTATTTCAATAAGAATAAAACACCGGAATTAAACCAACCATTTCGATCAGAATTATTTTTAATCAAGAATAATTCAAACCATTTTGGTTGGTTTAATAAAATCTAAACAATACTATTTTGGTTGGTTTTATTTTTATTAATTCTAAGCATTTTGATCAACTTTAAAATCATTATTTCTTAGTATATTTTTTAACACATTAAAATACCAAGTATTTGTTTTAATTAATTTTAATAATATATTTTTATTTTAAGTGTTTTATCTATTTATTTCTTGTTGCGTTTTGTTTAATAATATAAGCATATTTAAATAATAGGCTTAACGCATGAGCTTAAAACCTAATGATTTAAACCGTCGGTTAGTCAGAGAAATTGCAATCATATTAATAATTAAGATTGCACTTTTAATGACGATCAAACATATCTGGTTTGATGCACCGACTATTCCTAAAGATTTTGATAACCAAGTTGCTGAGCGTATTGCTGGCAGTCCTTCCCAAATCAAGGAGACACGTTGATGATTTCTGAAAGCGTGGTCGATCTTTCGCGGTTCCAATTTGCAATGACCGCGATGTATCACTTTATATTTGTACCTCTTACTCTCGGTCTAGCTTTTATTCTTGCCATTATGGAAACCACTTATGTGATTTCTGGTAAAGAAATTTACAAAGACATGACCAAATTCTGGGGCAAACTTTTCGGTATTAACTTTGCTCTAGGTGTAACCACTGGTCTGACTATGGAATTCCAGTTCGGTACAAACTGGGCGTACTACTCTCACTATGTCGGGGATATTTTTGGTGCGCCACTTGCCATTGAAGGATTGATGGCGTTCTTTTTAGAATCAACTTTTATTGGTTTATTCTTCTTTGGCTGGGATCGCCTTTCAAAAGTTCAACATTTAAGTGTGACATGGCTAGTTGCACTCGGTTCGAATTTATCTGCACTGTGGATTTTAGTTGCCAATGGTTGGATGCAAAATCCTGTAGGTTCAGAATTTAATTTTGAAACTATGCGTATGGAACTTGTAGATTTTGGCGCTTTGATTTTTAACCCTGTTGCTCAAGTAAAATTTGTTCATACTGTTTCAGCAGGTTATGTCACTGGGGCAATCTTTGTTTTAGCCATTTCGAGCTATTACTTATTGAAAAAACGTGATTTACCTTTTGCGCGTCGCTCTTTCGCCATCGCTGCAATTTTTGGATTAGCATCAACACTTTCTGTAATTTTACTGGGTGACGAATCAGGTTATGAACTGGGTGATGTTCAAAAAACTAAACTGGCGGCAATTGAGTCTGAATGGGAAACCCACCCAGCTCCTGCACCATTTACTTTGTTTGGTATTCCAAACCAAGAAGAGCAGCGCACTGACTATGCGATAAAAATTCCATACGCAATGGGTATTATCGCAACACGCTCATTGGATAAAGAAGTAACGGGTCTTAAAGACTTGATGGTTCAACATGAAGCACGTATCCGTAACGGTATGGTGGCTTATAGTGAACTTGAAAAACTTCGTGCTGGTGACCGTTCGCCAGAACTTATGGCTTCTTTCAAAGAAAATCAAAAAGATTTAGGTTATGGCTTACTTCTTAAAAAATATACTGAAAATGTAACTGATGCATCTGAAGCACATATTCAGGCAGCAACGAAAGATACGATTCCTAACGTAACAGCATTGTTCTTTTCTTTCCGTGCAATGGTTGCTTCAGGTTTCTTAATGCTACTTCTATTTATCCTTGCAACTTTTGCAGTAGCAAAACGCAATGCTGAAAATAAACCATGGCTACTTAAATTTGCACTGTTTGCTTTACCGCTTCCTTGGATTGCAGCACAAACTGGCTGGTATGTCGCTGAAGGTGGTCGTCAACCTTGGACCATTGGTGAAGTACTACCTACACACCTATCTGCATCAAGTTTAAGCACTGGTGATGTATGGGGTTCAATCATTGCATTAGCTGCGTTCTATACTGTGCTGTTGATTATTGAAATGTATCTAATGATCAAGTTCTCACGTTTAGGACCAAGTTCTTTACATACAGGTAAATATCACTTTGAAAAACTTGAAGCTCAACAAGCTCAAGCTGGGGAGGCTCAATCATGATCGAATATGAACTTCTCAAAATTATCTGGTGGGTTTTGGTTGGTGTCTTACTGATCGGCTTTGCCCTCACTGATGGTTTCGATATGGGCTCAATGGCATTGATGCCATTTGTAGGTAAAACAGATGACGAGCGTCGTGCAGCAATTAACACGATTGCTCCACACTGGGAAGGCAACCAAGTTTGGTTTGTCACTGCTGGTGGTGCCCTCTTTGCAGCTTGGCCAATGGTTTATGCTACAGCATTTTCTGGTATGTATTGGGCACTGTTACTGGTCTTATTTGCATTATTCCTCAGACCCGTTGGTTTCGACTATCGTTCTAAACTTGAAAATACCAAATGGCGTAATTCATGGGATTGGGGTTTATGCATAGGGGGTGCTGTACCTGCACTGGTGTTCGGTGTTGCCTTTGGTAATATGTTCTTGGGTGTACCATTTACCTTAGATGAAACTGTACGATCAACCTATACAGGTAGTTTCTTTGCGCTACTCAATCCATTTGCTTTAGTTTGCGGTATTGTCAGTTTATCGATGCTTTGTGCACATGGTGGCGCTTGGTTAATGCTTCGTACAGATGGCGTATTACGTCAACGCTCTGCAAAAGCAACTCAACTCATGGGTACAATCTTTTTGGTCTGTTTCTTAGCTGTTGGTGCTTGGCTCTACTTTGGTGGAATCGAGGGTTATACCTTAGTCAAACCATTTGATACAAATGCTGTGGCAAACCCATTAGCAAAAGAAGTTTTGACTACAGGCAACCATGGTTGGATGAATAACTATTCAACTTACCCGATCACAATACTTGCCCCAGTTTCAGCAATCTTGGGAGGCATCCTGATCATCTTCGGTGCAGGAAAAAATAAAGCAGGTATGAGCTTTACTGGTTCGACTCTGGCTGTAACAGGTTCAATTTTAACTGCTGGTTTTGCACTGTTCCCATTCTTAATGCCTTCCAGTATCAATCCTACTGTAAGCTTGACCATGTGGGATGCTGTATCCAGTAAAAATACCCTAACAGTAATGACCGTTGTAGCTTCAATTTTTGTTCCAGTGATTTTAGCCTATACCACATGGTGCTATTACAAAATGTGGGGCGTCATTACCAACAAACATGTTCAAGAGAACTCACACAGCCTGTACTAAGGCTGTGTCTAAGCAAATAGGAGAATATTATGTGGTATTTCGCTTGGATTTTAGGGATCTTGATGGCATGCTTTGCAGGTGTCTTGAGTGCCCTTTATATCGAACATCATCAAGATTTGGATGAGGAATAAACCATGGCAGAGATCGCAATGACAACAAAAGAAAGGAAGCCGAACAAGTTTGCAATGGCCATTTCGTTTTTGATGGCATTGCCACTTGCAGCAGTATTACTCATCCATCCTGGTGCAATGCTTGATGCCAATGGACACTACAACCATAGTGCCCTAATGATGGTCATGATTGGCATTTCAGGTGGGTTTATACATGGTGTAGGATTTCTGCCACAGTTTTGGTTATGGAAATGGTTGTTTAGCCCTTATGTGGCATGGCCACTTATGTTGTGGGGCTATTACACTTGGTTCTTAACCTAATCTAAAAAACAATAAAACCCTGATTTATTCAGGGTTTTATTGTTTCATATCAACTCAAATCCTATCCGCTATGCTCTTTTTCATTTCAACTAAATGTAAACCCACAATGGGGATACCTACATTTACACTTAAAGGATAATCATCAATATGCCCTGTTGATTGATAACCACGGCGCTCATAATATGCAATCAGCTCATGACGAACACTGAGCACCCACATTACAAAATGCGTTAAATCAGGATGAATAGACAGCATCTGATCACGCACATAATGTTCTGCAAAATCAAGTTCCTTCTTACCAACCCCATGATTTTGCATTTTCGGTGCTATACAAAATGTGCCAATTTCGACTTGGATTGGATTAAATGTTGAACCTATACAGCCCACGATCTCTTCAGCGTGCTCAACAACAAATAATTTGAAATGATCATCTGCCAACATTTGTGCCAATTGTTCAGCATTGATTCGAGTGCCAGTGACCATTTCTACTTCACTGGTCCAACTATTTTCCTGTTGTTGCCGATAGGCTGAATTGATCAAATCAATCAATTTCTGAATATCTAAAATTTGTGCAGTTCTAAATTTAAGTGAGTGTTTCATTGAATTTTAGGTCTATCATTTTATTGTAAACAAATGACTTTATAAAACCTAATGGCTATTTTGGAAAGCGGTTTTGAAGAGTAATCTTCACTCGTAGATTTGAATAGAAATATTAAGATCGGATATCTTCTTTAAACAAGAAAATAATTCCTTTAATCAATCAACTCTTAAAAAAGACCATCGAGATGGTCTTTGATATTATCTAAAAAATTTCTACTGTCACAAGCGTCTGCGAAGTGTCAATTGACGCTATTGATCAGCCAACCAAGTCATAAACTTTTGACGTTCTGCTTTGCTTGCTTTTTGCCAAATTTGAATCAATTGTTGATCAGCAGCATTGCTATTGGTTACAGCTGGTACACTTTTTGGCGAAGCATTTGAAACAACTGCGTGAGATGGCGCGGTATATACTGGCGCAGGTTGATTCACAGGCGCTTTATTACTTGTGGTTAAATCAATCACACGCCCAAATACGCCAGAACCAAACCAAGGTTTTGCTTCAGTATTGGCACCTGTTTGTTGAACCACGAGTCGATTATGATTGTCTAAAATTGCAATCGTTGGCTGTTCTGCATATTTTTTTGCATCATCAAAGTTATTTGGAGCACCCACCAGAGCCAACTTATAATTTTGTCCATCTTTTAAATCAGGTGCTGTAATCGTGACCACACCTGATTTTAAAATATCGTGTTCACCATTTAAATGCTCAAAATATTGCTGATAACGTACACTCACAGCAGTCTGACCGGGATCAACTTGATACTCGTTCTTTTTACGAATCAAACCTGAATTGACTTCTTGATCATTCACAGCCAATACAACAATTTCTTCTGGCGCAGATAGCGTAACTGCTGCAAAAACTGACCCACTCAACATTAAACCCAATGCAGCAATTCCGTATTTAAATGCCATGTTGCTCTACTCTTATGTCAAAAATATGTAAAATTTATTGCACTATGCAATGTGGTGATGACAGTTTTATGACAACAACTGGCGTTTTATCATGAAGCTTAAATCATTGGTTTTTTATTTTTGTTTATAGGATTTATTTTTTAGTCACCATATTGATCAAAAGCATCTGATTTGACAGAGATTTACCCCAAGTCTATGTCAATATAAAATCGATTCTTGCTTAAAATATTGAATCTTTATTTGACATATAAAATGGTAATTTTATCCTTGTGCAATTTATCACAACACTTTAAATGATCATACCGACCATATTTTTTAAAAGTGACAGTTTTCATTACATGATTTAAAAATCAGAACAATTTATCGTAAAAATACAACAGCTCTATCGGGTATGCCACATAACAATTGATTTTTGACATCTACAGCATATATCTGATCTTGTATTCATCTGAAATAATACCGTTCATCCCTTTGTCCTAAAAACACATGTCAAAGCTATATTGACTTTACTATAAGTAAACAGGAACTTCGTGTACAAATATTCGAACAAAGAAGTTCATCATTCTAACAAAAACAACAGGGATATATTCACTATGGAACAGAAACCTACTCCTCGATATAAAGCGATATTAATGGCTTGTATCATCGGCATAGCTTCAATTTCAGCAACATCAATCACAACTCAAGTGGTGGCAGCAAAAAGTAATGTAACTTCGATTACACCAGCCCAGCTTTCAAGCGTTGCCTATAGCATGAATGCCAATATGGCACAGCGTAATTTGACAACATCTGAAAGAACTCTGTATCAACAATTGTATAATATCGCCAATAGCCAAAATTCATTATACAACCCATCTATTTTTTCAATCGTTCAGCAGTACGAAAATGTTCGCAGTAAAATCCGTCAACAATTTGCAGTCGTACAACAGTTGGCTGAGAATACCTACGGCACCCGTGCCCAACAGAAAGTTTTACTGGCAACCAATGCATTTATCTTGATGTATTACGATGCACTCAGTCGGAACAATCCCAAATTTTATTGGCCAAATCTAGGAGTTTTCGTCGCTAATGATGTACGTTCTACATATGCATTGAGCTATTCTTTATCCAATGCCTTAGATCCTTTGAATGTCAAAAACGGACAAAATGTTGTCATTGCTGGAATGCCGATCCCAACATTGCAATCGACCATCGCCAAAGCCAATAATGAGTTAATTCAAGGACAAGCCAATGTGATGGCAGATATCGGTGGGCTAAGTGTCATGCATCAGCATTATGATTCAACAATTTTGGCACAACAGCTCAGTGGCTACGGTGCAAACCTGTCTCAAGCATTTAAATTACAGAAACTTGCAGATGAGGAAGCATTGCGATCTGGAATTTACTCATCACAGTTTAAAAAGCTCGCAACCAATGCTGCTATCAGTTTTGGTATACATGAACAGGAAAAAATTTTACAACCGATGTGGGACAAGCCTTTGATGCGAGACTTTGCCAACATCAACAATTTTATGTTGTCATTAAGCCTAGAGAATTTGGGCTTAAGGGGGGATATTTTTGTTGGGGTAAATAAATTTAAACTGATTTTTACACCGTATCTCATTATTCGCGCACCCTTTACAGCCACAAATCTCGCCAATTTACAGCATCGAATCGCTATTGCTCGTAATGGCTTCAACGTCTTAAACGAATGGAAACAAAATATCTTTTTTGCACCGTGGATTCCGATTTATCAAGCACAGATTGGTCGAGGTGAAGGATTGTACCAGCCAATAGGCGCGAGATAACAATTAGCTCACTGTGCATAACATTACATTTTTTTCAAAGCGACTACATTTTGAGCACAATTCTTGCTTGTTTAAATGGGCGTATATCGCACAACAAAAAATACTCAACAGAAAAGAGGTGCAACATGATTTTTAAAGACCATATTGTCCGTGTTGAAAATATCAAGACGATGCAAATGCTGAATGATGCAAAAATAGATCATCAAGTGATTGCATTGTTTATGACCTGTGAAGGTATTCCTTTATCCACAGAAGACGTCAGCTGTATTTTAAGACAGTATGATTGCCTAGGACAGCACAAAGTTTCAGCCCAAAAGGCGAAAGCTTTGTTGCAGGCTAAAATGGAGCATTTTGAGGACTCAAAATTACCTTGCCCTGCTGCTTATTAGTTTATATCAGTATGAGCGTCGCACTTTAACCCAACTTTTAGTGGCAAATAGAATTCAGCTTGTATTTGCCACTTTCATTAAAAACCGTTTAATACTGACAACCTCAATACTGTTATTTTTGCAAAGTGATGGTGAATATTTGGTTTTCAATATGATAATGCAACCCTGATTGCTGCATTTTTTCCTCTAATAATTCAGAATGGTCAATACATTTCAAAGCGACTCGTTGACCAATATAACGATTTTCGATTGAATTAATTTGAATCTGTCGAACTGTCCTCAGTGGAAAAATACCATAACGACATTCAATGTAATTTGGTGTTGGAAAAATTAAAAAATGATCCCATACTGATACTTCTAATGTATCAATCAGTTGAATGCGATAATTAAGATTTAATCTTTCAATCTCATTGAAAAGTAATACAATTGCATCAATCATCATCAGATATGAATATTTTATAAAACATTCATTTTAAGCAATCAGCTTTCCTCAATATAGATGTGTATAATGAAAAATCCTCAATAATTTTGTATTTAGCCCTATATGCTTCAAATTCTACAGAAACAGCTTGATGAAAGTACATTTTGCCCACTGTGTCAGGCAAGTATGTATTATGTCGAGGCTGAGGAGTTTGAAAAAGACGTTCACTTCCATCAGTGCAGTCATTGTCATCATCAAGTGTTCCCCAATAATCAAGGCAACTGTCATTGTGAAACGTGTCAAAATAAACGACGTAAATTGATTAAAGAAACTCGCCTGCAAGAAACAAGAAAACTCAAAAGAAAAGATGATTTTGAATTGGGCTTAGATCAACTCAGCTTTTTACATAAGTTATTTTTATTGAGTATTTTAGACAATCAAGTACATGAAAATAGCCAACATCAAGAGTTTATTGATTGGGAAATCATTAAATATCATTCAATTACACCCAACTATTATTTTCAAAGCCAACTTCTCAATCAGTTGATTAAAGAAAACGTTCTTGTGCCAAAAGATTTTAGTGATGATGCACATCAATACTATATCAATGTCCGTTTAGATGGTTATTCCGAACCCAGCCTCTTTAGCATTACCACACAGCTTCGCCATTGGTTTTATGAAAATTTAAGCCAAGGTATACCATTCAGACATTCAGAAGAAGTCAAAAATACACTTTACGTGTTGTTATATCAAGAAATCGTGCAATTTACTCAACATTATTGTCGTACTTGGGGAATTCAAATTTCGGGCAATAAGAACTTCCAAACATTTTGTTATCGACTACTTGATGTTTTGGCTGTAGGGCAAATTTTCTATTTGATTCAGACCGCTTTGGAATATTTATATCAGAAAAAAGCCTTGCAAATCCGAAATGAAAATTTTATTAACACCAATATTTTAAAAAAAACCGTTCAGCAATATCGTGAACGTGCTGTCGCAGAAAAATGGGAAACATCGACGCTACCTCGCCCACCCAACATCCCTTTAAGTCGCATGAGTGAAATTCTGTTTTACCATTTTTTAGGCTACGATGAAGGAATTTTCTTTCAACCAGTCTGGAGGTCTTGGAAAAAAATTGAACCGCGCTTAAACTTTTATTCACAAAAACGCTGTATGTACTGTGGTTCAAATGAACTCACTGTTGAATATGATGCACAAAATTACGTGACACTGCTCTGTCGAAACTGCAAGCATCAAGATCACTACTTTACTCAGTAAGGACTTTATATGAATCATCCTGAAAATATTACCCATTCTCAAACGGATCAACTTCATATCCAGACTGATGTTATCTTACAGAAAGTTGTGGATGCTTGGACAGAATTACAAACCCAACAACCGTTGGTACACTGCATTACCAACAGCGTTGCAGCGAATTACGCAGCCAATATTTTATTGGCGGCTGGTGCATCACCTGCAATGATTGATAATCCCTTTGAAGCAGAAAGTTTTGCCTCTATTGCAGCTGCATTGAGTATTAATCTTGGAACACCAACATCTGAACAAATGCAAGCCATGCAAATTTCAGCACAGACTGTTGCAAATAAAAATACGCCTTGGGTACTTGATCCTGTGGGTTATGGTCCATTTCTAAAATGGCGTAGTGAAATGGTCGATCAATTGGTTTTACTTCATCCGACTATTATTCGTGGCAATGCATCTGAGATCAGTGCGCTCGCAGGCAACCAAGTTGAATCCAAGGGTGTTGATAGTGCAGTGTCAAGTAATGAGGTTTATTTACAAGCTCAAGCGCTGTTAAATCATAGTGAATGTGTTGCAATTTCTGGTGAATCCGATTTCGTCCTTTCAAAAGAACTTCATCATGTGATTCAAATTAATGGGGGAAGTTTTTTACAGCCTAAAGTTACGGCAACAGGTTGTGCTTTAGGTGCTTTAATTGCGGCATATAGCGCTGTGACCACTCCAGCAATTGCCACTATTTCTGCACATATTCACTTTGCCATTGCCGGAAAATTGGCTTTTGAAAAAGCCTCTGCTGTGGGGAGTTTTAATGTGGCGTTCCTCGATGAAATTTACCAAATGAGTGCCAATAAAATTTGGGAATACAGTAATATTCAAGTATTAAGTCTCTAAATTAATCTGAAATTGATTAGAGGATAATACTAAACAGCATTTAGAAGATTTAATTGCATATTAGTCTAGGTTTGATCAGCAACCATTCATTTTGTTTGGAAAAAATTGCAACTTAAAACTTTCATGACTTTATCGTGCTTAAATTGCAGAACTAGCCACAATTTTGCAATCAAACTTTACCCAAGAGCATGGACTATATCATTTCAATGGCTATTTATCAGATGATCGTTTTCTTTATTTTAGGTGCTGGTTAATTCTTACAGGAAAAGAATTTTTTGAGGGCACATTGCATGAGATTGAAAACTTCGTCAGTTGTACTGTTTGAATAAATTGCTCAATTAAAGCGTGAATAAAAAATGGGGCTTATCGTTAAGCCCCATGATTGATCATTTTTTTACAAATACTTTCTTATAAATTTCTCTCGGCATTTCAGCAAATTCCACACAGAGCTGAATTTCCAGACCTTGAGCTGAATAGTCTTGAAACGACTGTAAAAATTGTGACAGATTTTCCGTCATTAAATTTTTTTGTTCTTCACTGCGTCCGCTTAAACCTTGTAAACGAACAAAGATGAATGCTTGTTGATTGTCTCCAAAACCGATCAGATAATCTGAAACTGATTGAATACGCGACTTAATATCATGTGCATCGCTGACTAAGCCCGTATCAAACAAAGCATGATTTAAACCCAACATCAATTTCTTTTGATCTAAATTCTGAATATTGTCTGAATAATCAATAAACATTTGTGGCATCGTGTTAACCATATGAAAATATTATAGATTAGTATTCAGTATAACATCCCCACTCTAGAAACTGTAAAATTAACGCAAATTTATAACTTTAGTTGTATATACTTCATTAAAAAATAAGCAAAAATTTAGATATAGTACTATTTCAAAGGATTCGTTATCAACTTTTTGCTTAGAATTCTCCACGCCCAAAATCTTGTTGAATGTAACTTTCTGATCGTTGCATCATATTCATTAATTTTTATATCACTACCACGACGTATACACGACCTCATAACCAAGGCAGGTATACTGAACGAAAAAATAAATTTAGCGCCATAATAACTTCGGAATAAAATGACATTTCTCATCTAACCAACATAGTTTTTCTTGAGTTTCCAATCGATCATGAAGTCCCATTAAATGTAAAACATAACGGTCTAAATCACTGGCATCGACAGGTCTTTGGCTACTTATTCCCTTTTTCGGCATTTGATCATACCAAATCAGGATTGGTACACGATAACCTGCTTCTGTATCCGAACTATGACCTGCATAATTGAGTTCATGACCCACTTGATTTCCATGATCAGATAAAAAAGTAAAAGATCTAAAATCAGCCATTTTGGACAAAAGCAAATCAAACAGTTTAGAAACAATCCAATCTTGATAAAGGATACTATTATCGTATTCATTACGTTTTAACTGAATAAAATGATTGATTTTATTTTGCTCTAGCGTCCTTTCAACCTCATCATTTGTCGCATCATTAAATTTAGAAAACTGTTCAGGATAACGTAACTTATAATTTGGGTGTGAACCAATCAGATGTAGAATAATGAGCTTACGAGGCGTTGGATCATCTAACGCAGCTTTATAAGCTGGAAGAATATTTTCATCCAATGAACGACTACTCCGACCGGACTGTTTATTGATAAAAACCACTTCGTCGGCATAGTTTGCAAATAATGATGAGATATAAACATCATCTTGATTACTGATCCAATACACCTTGAATCCTGCAGCTTTTGCATAGCCCATAATATTTTCTGGTGCTTGGTCATCCATCGCATTGCGTGTGCCATCATTAAATAAATAACGTAGCGATTGAATGGTTGAAGATGCAGGCGAATAACCTCGACAAAATACTTTGAACTGCCCACTACGTTTGCTTAATTCAGGTGTTGTATTTCGAGGATAACCGCATAAGCCAAAATTAAAACTGGTAATACTGTCTGTTAAAACCACTGTATGGGTTTGCTGTTCAGCAAACGGTTTACGTCTATCCAATCTTTTTTCTGCGTTGGACGTCCAAGTTTGATGTATATGATGGTGTTGTGAAACACGTGACTGAAAATCTTTAATTTTGCCATAATATCCAAACCAATAAGCAAGTGGATGCAAAGCAAAAGAAGGCTTAAGTACGTAACTGACCACACACAGTAATATCAAAAAACCGAGGATTGAGCGCCCTACTACACGCTTTGGATAAATATGGTGATGTGGCTGATCAAAATATTTAAATAAGACTAAAAAATACAATCCCAATGTGGTTAAAAAACACAAAAGTAAAAGTCCAAACAATCCTAAATGCTGTTGTATAAACTCTAAACTTTCATTGAATGTGGTATTTGCAATCGACTCAACAATTAAATAGCCTTCTGCATCACTGTTAAATAACCACCAGCTCAGTGAAAGTAAGGTTGTATGCAAGAAAAAAATAAACCACCAAAGTATCGCGCATATTTTCCAAAACAATTTTGACTTGCTACTCGCTTGGAAGCATAACCAAATACCTGGCATTGCTAAAAATGCCAAACGTAAACTATCCGCCCAGCTTCCAGCAAAGCCCAATGTGAAAAAGACAATCAAGACAGGCAAAAGCAAATAAAATGCAAAAAACCATCGTTGTATATCTATCGGTAGTTGATTAAATCGGCGCATAGCACTTAAACGCTTTAAACTTTGAAAAAGTAATGTTGAACGAGAGCAGCAACACCAATCGTTAAGAATACCAGTGCACCAATTTTATGAATCAATGAAATTGGAAGTTTTTCTGCAAGTTGGTTGCCGATAAATACTGCTGGAGCATTCACCAACATAATTCCCAAAGTGGTTCCAACTGTCACCCAGCCGATACTGTCAAAACGAGCAGCTAAAGCAACTGTTGCAATTTGGGTTTTATCCCCAATTTCTGCCAAAAAGAACAGCACAAATGTTGCACCAAATACACCATATTTTTGCCATTTATTGATACTTTCGGATTCATCCCCTAATTCATCAGGAATAAGCATCCATATCGCCATCCCAATAAATCCTAATGAAACAATCCATAACAGTACAGTTGGACTCAATACCGTGGTGATCCACTGACCCAATATGGCTGAAACACCATGATTGACAAGTGTGGCTAAAAAAATCGCCAATAGAATGGGAATGGGTTTTCGAAATCGTGCAGACAGAAGCAGAGCTAAAAGTTGAGTTTTGTCACCGATTTCAGATAAGGCAACAACAGCAAGAGAGATAAGGAAAGCAGACATCATAATACTTTTCTCTGGCTAGCAATAATTACCAATGATTTATAACTCTAGCTAGCCAAAGCAGAGTAACAAATCAAAGGTCTTGCCAACAAAAAGAAATTATGATCAAAAAGATCTTTTGGTTCTTTGCTATGATGACCATGCCCATTTGAGCAATTATGTTGACCATCACCTTTTTACCCGAGGTAAAAAGCGACTACTCCCCAATGAAGTTTAGTTATCATAAAGAATACTTGAGCAATTTTCAAACATAATTTTGCGATATCAAAATTTCACATTTGATCTAGCATTGCGAGCCTGCAATAGTACGTTTTTACTCGATCTGTACAACTTATAGCATCTGAGATGCAACGCTAGAGTGATGATCAATTCTAAATTTTCATAATCATCAAATTGTTCAAAAGAAACACTTCAATCTATTGATGTTCGTGCATGATAAAATCAGCACAACTGAAAGCTGAAATTATAGTTCTTCATATGCTTATATTCTGGGAATATTGCAATATACCAATAGAGTAATTTTTCTCAACCTTATTCATACTTCCACCATTAGAAGGATTTTTATTCGACAAACAGTAGGGCTAAACGCACTTGGTCATATCCCATTTTAGGGCTGGTCAACTCTACGATTGGGCGTAATTTTATCGCACCATCATCATTAAAATGACTTGGATCTTGCCGTTTCATTAATTTTTTATAAATTGTCCGTATTTTCTCGACCACCTCTTCACCCGGATTAGCAACAGAAATATCAAGCCCTTGTTCCTTATGCAGTCTCGCCAAATGATTGATTATTGTTGCTGGGGTTAAACCTCGCTCAATGGCAATATCTTGAATTTCGTAGCCACTTTCAAACAACTCACGCGTTTCGTCCAATGTGGCTGAAGCATAGTTGGCTTTACCGTTATTACGCGCCAATTTTTTTTCATTGCGTTCTATTTCAGTGGCGTTCAATGTCCCACCACAATGGCGAATAAAAGCATTATGTTGAGGTGTTAAGTCAACCTCCGCATAGTGCTGTTCAGCTTCACTGGAAAGCTCTTGAAAACGACGATCTGCTTTGATTGCCAAACTATCAAGTTCTAATGCTTGATCGTTGAAGCCAAGCAATCTAAGCCCCTCAATTGATTTTAACCGTGACAAAGCAACATAACCTTGCCCTTTTTCAAAAGTATGACTCAAATTAATTTCAGCAGCTTCTAAGGTCATGCCTTGTGATTTATGAATAGTAATTGCCCACGCCAAACGCAATGGAACTTGTTGTAAACTGGCAATCGTTTTACCGCCTTCATTGTCCACTGACCAAGTTTCAGGAGCGACCAATAAAGTTGTTCCATCGGTCATTTTCACCTTGGGCAACATCCCCATTTCATCATCTTCTTCAAAACCAATCACTTCACCTAAACTGCCGTTGATATATCCCATGTCAAAATTATTTTTAACAAACATCACTTTGGCATGTTTTTTTAATGTCAGTTCTTCAGGCGCACGAACTGAAGATTTTAATGTTTCTATCAGCTTTTCATTCCCATCTGTCACTGCAACAAATTGATGATCATCACCCTCAATTGCATTTAAATGCTGAAAATTGATGCTATCCACATCCATGTTGTGCGTATATAAACGGGTGAACGTTTCACCTATATCTTGATGACGCGTATTTTGTAAGGCTTGAATATGTTGTGGCTGAATATTCTGTGCACGAATTGCATTGAGAATATCATTGAGTGCAGAATCATCTTGACGATGCTGTTCAGTCAAATAACAAACCCGAAATTTTGCCTCAACCCATGCATTAGACATAAAACAAAATTTATCACGATTCAGCTCATTATTTTTTCCTACAGGCGGAAGCTGAAAGAAGTCGCCGGCAGCAATCACTTGAATTCCACCAAAAGCATCATCAGATTCTTTAAAATATTTCAAAACTTGATTGACCAAATTTAACTGTTTGGCATGTAACATTGAAATTTCATCAATAATCAATACTTGAGCATTTTCCAGATGCTCTTTGAGATATTTACGCTCTTTCATCCTCTTCAAATCATCGTCTGAAAGCGTATCTTTAATGCCGATACCAGCCCATGTATGAATGGTCATTCCATTCATATGCGTCGCCGCAATCCCTGTAGAGGCTGTAATTGCGACAGGTACTTTACGGACTTTTAAATAATTGATGTATTGATTCAACGTATAGGTTTTTCCTGCACCAGCAGAGCCAGTCAAAAAGACATTTTCACCCGCTTTCATGAGTTTGAGTGCAGTTTCTTGTTTCATAACAGCCTTGAATTACCTTAACAGGATGGGACGGCTATAGCCTAACGATTTTTAATTAAAAAGTTAAGCCAAAAATAGCTTAGAAAAAAGAATAGACCCTGTTGACGATGTTTATAAATTACCGAGTTCTTCATTCGGTTGAATACTGCTTTTCCATTTTAAATGTTGATTCACATTTTCGATAAATGCCAGTGCCTTGCTTATATAAGATTGATCTGGAATATGATTATTAGGCAAGCGAAGTTGATCAAAGCTCAACTGCCCTAATTTATAGTAACAACCTAAAGTCATGACTTGATTGGGTTCAGCTATATTTGACATATGGAATGCTGCATATTCACGCTCCACTATTCTTGTGCTGTAGGAGACAGCTAAACAATGTTTGAAAACGACTGACTCTTGAGTAATTCGTTGTAAACTGTTGAGTTCCTCATAACACCAATCTTCAAAATAAATCTTTTGCATCGGCGCAATGCGATCCCACGAATCCACAGTAATTTTTTCTTTGAGTTTCGACATTGTCGTAACAAGATCATTGTGCAAATGCCATCGCTTCGCTTGTTGATAAAGACCAGACCAAGTCACATTACGTTCGATTTCATGATGTGTATTAAATAAATGCATCACATAGTCCAGAACAAAGCTGTCATAAATACTATAATGCGGCATTCGATCGGAATTGATATGTTTAAACTTCTTACGAAAATCATCTACCTGAATATTATGTTCGCGCATTTGAATAAAAAAATCAGGATGTTGCTGCAACTGAGGATCGATGAATCTGATTAATGGCGCAGGTAATTGATTGGCAATATGCTGAACAAACAACATAAATGCCTGAACAACACGACTGATTTTGACAAATATTTTCTTATAAGATTGGGCTTGATCACCAAGGATCAATGTAGCGAAATCCAACCATTCTTCGATATATAAATAAGAATTTGAAATCAACTTTTGCTGTGATTTATGTTCACTGACCGATTCTATAAAGCGGTAACGGCTATTTTTGGGATGATTTTGCCATTCATTTGTAATGGCAAATGAATGACATTCTATTAAGAATAACCGTGCAGCACTATTTTTAAAATATTTTAATACAGCCAATATTACTTCAGGAGAGATTTTTGAAGTATCAATGAGACTTAATACCGTGATTGTCACTCTAACGTTTACATCTGTAATATGCCGACTAATCCAATCATTAACCTGTTCATTTTGTTTATATAGCCAATTTACAGTACGTTTTAAAGCAAATATCGGCAATTTTACAAGTTGATCCAACTCCCAATATTCATCCTCTGCCTGCAAAAAATGTTGTTTACTCAATAAGTCCTGATACTGCCAAAAACCACGTTTCATATGCTTGGCATATGCCAACATTTGTGGGAACTCTTGTGCATGTTTCGACAATAATTGATAACTTGTAAAATATTGCTCAATCTCGCACAAACGTAATGACTCGGGGTGAAAAACTTTAAAAATCCGAAAAAAATGTTTGGGTAGGAACTGGTCTAGTGCAAAAATAGCCTGATGGAATTTTGGAATAAATTGCTGGATAGATAAGAACGTTTGCCCCAAGACAGAATTAATCAGCAATAAATGCTTAATATTAATTTCCACACTTAACGGAATAGCTTTACCATATTGAGCAAAATCAGAAATATAAGCATGATCAAAATAGTTATAATGGATTAAAATTCGATCAATCTGCTCAGCATCTGCTTGATTGATATTATACAAATACTGCTCTACTCTATTTTCACCATCAATCCAATCAAAGATCTGCTCAATCAATGTTTGACGAAGAATTTGTGCTTTGGTTTTTAAATCAGTGGGATGAATTTCATCATAAGATTTGGTATAAAAAAATACCTCTTGCGACACATATTGAATCAGTCGCTTAGGATAATGCGGTGACTCAGATAAATGTGCCAGCTTATCCTGATCAAACTCAAAAGACAGCCCTGCTGTCTCATCAAATTTAATCTGCAATAATTGGTTGGCTATACCGAGTTTGTGCTGTGCATGATCAAATTGGAAAAAGTTATCTGCATTCACCGCTTTTAAATAGTGAAGCTGATCAAGATAAATACGCTCTAAGCTTGCTGAAACTTGAATTAATTCTTGTGCAGCAAGTTGGTGTCTGTTTGGCAGCTGATCTTGAACTGTCTGCACCATAATCTGCTTAATCCATCTCTTTAAAATTCTATCGAGTTGAATATTCTATGCGAACCATTTAACAAAACAAATCGTATTAGATTATCTTTTGCAAAAGTTTGTTAAGTCTCTGTGGAGAATTTCACAAACGATTTACATTGTGGGTTTAAACGAAAAGGGTTCTGCTATTTTGAACAGCAGAACCCTTTCAAGCAACAGTGGCAATTCTGACAGAATTTCAAATTACATGTTTACAGTTTCATTAAGAATGTACTGGTTTGATTCCCATACGATCCTCAATCAAATCGTAACACCATTGGAAAATAAAGGTATAGATTAAAATACATGTGGTCATCCCTAAGTCCAATAGGACCGCCTGCCACAATGTCATATCCATTGCATAAGCAACCATTGGAATAGTCGCCAACATCAAGCCACCTTCGAAACCAATGGCATGCAGGATACGCACGCCAATAGTACGTTTAAGCTTTCTTTTATGCTCAAATTTCTCGAAGAAATGGTTAAAAATCATATTCCAAACTACAGATGTCACAGCCATAGCCACACCCAATACACCTGTAACTTCCATTGGAACTTCAAAAATAAAACTTAATGCAATCGCTATGATCACCAATAGGATGATTTCATAGCTCAATGCATGAATAATCCTTCTTTTGGAAATCATCATTTAAAACTACTCTTTTTGTTTCGACTGTTGCATTATATTTTTATAATATTGATCAATCGAGTCAGATTCTTTCAATTTTATTGAAAGATTAACTTTATTCTCTTTGCGATATTTCTTTCATTTTCACATGATCTCATTTACTAATGGCGGTCCAATATGAATATCAATCAAGAACAGTTGATGATTTTTAAAACAGTCATGGAAACGGGTTCTTTTTCTGCTGCCTCAAGACAGCTTGGAAAAGTTCCATCTGCGGTCAGCATGTCGATCGCCAACTTAGAAATTGATTTAAATCTTAAACTATTTAAACGGGTCGGACGCGAACCTATACCAACATCACAGGCACAGCTTCTATATGAAAAAACCGAACAACTTCTAATTGAAATGAATCAATGGAAACAACAAGCAATTGCCCTCAGCGAAGGTTTGG
The DNA here is from genome assembly GCF_000368925.1 of Acinetobacter bereziniae LMG 1003 = CIP 70.12. Taxonomy (GTDB): domain Bacteria; phylum Pseudomonadota; class Gammaproteobacteria; order Pseudomonadales; family Moraxellaceae; genus Acinetobacter; species Acinetobacter bereziniae. The sequence goes on from NZ_KB849756.1 coordinate 350,514, forward strand.
AATCCTCACTGAATATTGTGGTGGTTTCAGAGTTGGTACATACCGATTGGACCGAATATATTGCATTGCTTGCCCAACAGTTTCCAAGTTTACAAATCAACATTTTTTCTGCACCACAAGAAGATGCACTTAAAATGCTTATGAATCAGACAGCGCAATTGGCGTTGATGTTTGAACGTGAAATGTTAGAAAGCCGCGAACAATTTGTTGAGTTAAAAAAAGAAGCTTTAGTGCCTGTATCTGCAATCAATCACCCTCTATCTGCCCACTCAAAAGTAAGTTTTGAACAAATATTGCAATCCAGACAAATTGTTGTCGCCAGCCGAGATCGCACGATTAAACCCGAGTTACTCTATTCTAAAAATTACTGGCGTACTGACAATCATCACTCAGCTTGTTCGCTGATCTTAAAGGAATTAGGTTGGGGAGTACTTCCCTTAGAAATGTTTAATGAAAACCCAGAGCTCAAACATAAGTTAAAAATACTTGATTTGCTCGATTTCACACCAAAATTTGAATATTTTGTTGATTTGGTTTGGAGTCGTGAGAGTAATTTAGGTTCAGCTGCTCGTTTTTTGATTAATCACATTCGAAATCAAAGAATTCATACAAAATAATATGTCTTTCAGTACATTTTTCTATTTTGCTGAAATGGCATTGTGTTATAACTAAATCACAAATATTTTAACTAAGAAATAACCGGTAATGACTCAATCTGCATTAGACCAATTAAAACGCTTAACCACTATTGTTGCTGATACAGGTGATTTAAACGCTATTCAACAATTTCGCCCGCTAGATGCAACGACTAACCCTTCACTGATTACAGCTGCCGCTCAACAGCCTGAAAGTCGCACCTTGATTGAAGATGCTTATGCACAAGCTAAACAAGAAGGCTATGCACTTGATGAACTGGTCGAACGCACCATTGATATTCTGACGGTAAAACTCGGTGTAGAAATTTTAAATCTTGTTGAAGGACGAGTTTCTACGGAAGTTGATGCGGCACTTTCTTACAATACCGAAGAAACAATTGCGAAAGCCAAAGAACTATTGGCGCTGTATCAAAGCTACGGAATCAATCAAGATCGAATTTTGATTAAAATTGCATCTACTTGGGAAGGTATTCAGGCGGCTAAAGCACTTGAAGCAGAAGGCATTCATTGTAACCTGACTTTATTATTTGGTTTACATCAAGCCAAAGCATGTGCTGACGCTAAAGTCACGCTGATCTCTCCATTTGTTGGGCGTATTTTAGATTGGTATAAAAAAGCTGAAAATGTTGACAGCTACCCGATTGATAAAGATCCGGGTGTACGCTCTGTCAAACAGATTTATCACTACTACAAACAGAACCAAATTAAAACAGAAGTTATGGGCGCAAGCTTCCGTAGCGTAGACCAAGTTCTAGGACTTGCTGGTTGTGATTTACTGACTGTTGCTCCCGCACTGCTTGAAAAACTGGAAAATGATCAACGTACAGTAAGCGCTCAGTTGAACCATGAACAATCACATCAAGATCAACCGCATCAAGAAATTTCTAAAGCTGAATTTAAACAGCAACTCGAATCAGACTTGATGGCATTCCAATTATTACAAAGTGGAATTGATGGCTTTATTAAAGCCCGTGAACAATTGGCTTTATTATTACGCCAATCCTTTGGGCTTGAAGCTGATTTTATTGATTGAGTTTCAATCATTCACAGTGTTTAAAATGCACTAAAATTGCTCACATTCTAAAGCCGAGTTTGTTATCATAAGCACTTGGCTTTTTTATTCACTTTTCTTAAAGTGTGAGAATATTGTGTTTGGTATTACGGATGTCGTGACATATATATTAGGGACAATTTTTATCGTCATTCTCCCGGGTCCAAACTCGCTCTATGTGATGTCCATTGCGTCAAGATTTGGGATTAAAATAGGCTATATCGGCGCGTTTGGTGTTTTTACTGGTGATTTAATCCTGATCCTTTGTACCGTATTGGGTGCTGCATCCTTATTACATGCCTTTCCTTGGTTATTTGTAATTCTTAAAGTTGTGGGCGCGACTTATTTGTCCTATCTAGGAATTCGATTATTAATTGCCAGTGTTAAAACTTGGCGTAGCACACCACAAACGATTCAATCAGATGCTCTCTCATCAACCACGACTGAACAATTTCATCCTTTTCGTACAGCATTGACGATCAGCTTGTTAAATCCGAAAGCGATTTTATTTTATTTGTCTTTTTTTGTGCAATTTGTTGACCCAGATTATCCTTACCCAGCGCTAAGTTTTGCTGCTCTTTCTGTGATTCTACAAATCATTAGTATGAGTTATTTAACCATTTTAATTTTTTCTGGGGTTAAACTCGCAACCTTCTTTAACACCCGCTATAAAGTTGCGGCAGGATGTGTTGCAGCGGTCGGTCTATTGTTTTGCGCCTTTGGTATAAAGCTCGCAGTTTCGACCATGTAAAAGCATATAATGAGTTGGGTAAGCTTAAATTTAAAGCGTCTTCCACATTTAGGGGTATACAGCTTCGAAGGTTAAAATTGAGCATTACTTTGTTTATAATGCAATAATGGGGTTAAACAAAAAAAAGTAGTTAAGCAAAGTGAAGCATCGCCTAAGTCAGGATCAAGCAATGTTAATGTGTAGAATTGCTTGATCATAAAAAGCTTGAATTATCCAGCAATGATAATAAATTCAATTTTTCTATTTGCTTTTGATATTAAATTCTAATTAACGCTGTCAGCTTTAAAATGATCCATGTATGATGGATGCATTTTCAACCATTCAATCAAATTTAAAAGCAAGGGATCATGCAAAAGCTTCTCCAAGACTTCTCAGTACCTGCCGTATTTGCAGGCTTTATTACTTTCCTTATCGGTATCAGTGTTTCAGCTGTTTTAGTGATCCAAGCTGCACAATTACTTGGCGCGAATCCAGAACAAATTACCTCTTGGTTTTGGGCATTAGGTCTAGGTATTGGTCTCTCAGGTTTAATTCTGTCTTGGAAATTTAAATATCCTGTTGCAACCTCATGGTCTACTGCCGCACTCGCATTAATCATAGCAACAGCAAGTGGTTATTCACTTTATGAAGCAATTGGCGCTTTTTTAGTATCAGGTTTGCTTACAGCTGTACTTGGATTTTCAGGTATTTTTGAAAAAATCATAAATTATATTCCACAAAGTCTGACCAGTGCGATGTTGGCTGGAGTATTGCTAAAATTTGGAATTGCCTTATTTGCTAGCATGCAAAATGACTGGGCTTTTATCCTCAGTTTATTGGCTGTGTATGTGATTACAAAACGTTTATGGGCACGTTATTGCATTGTCATCACAGTGATTGCAGGGATTATCATCTGCCCATTCTTTATGGAGTTTCATGTTCCAACCTTACATTGGGGATTAGCAAAACCTGTATGGATGATGCCTGAATTCACATGGTCAGCAATTTTAGGGCTAGCGCTACCACTATTTGTGATCAATATGGCATCTCAATACTTACCTGGGATAGCGATGATTAAAAGTTATGGCTATCAACCGCATGTCAATCAGTTAATAGGTTGGACTGGAACCGCTCAAACATTACTTTCACCTTTTGGCTGCTATACCGTGAATATTGCTGCAATCAGTGCCGCAGTAAGCCTAGATGATCAAGTACATCCCGATCCATCTAAACGTTATATTGCTGGTATGAGTTGTGGATTTTTCTATATTTTAATGGGCTTGTTTGCTGCTACCTTAACCAGCTTATTGATGTCGTTCCCGCACTTATTTATCGTTGCTTTAGCAGGTATTGCTCTATTTGGTACGATCAGCCACAACATTGCGATTGCATTCCATGAAGTTAAAGACCGAGAAGCTGCATTACTGACCTTTCTCTTTAGTGCCTCAGGAATACAATTTTTCGGTATAGGTTCTGCGTTTTGGGGACTTTTATTTGGTTTTGCCGTTTCGTTTATCTTAAATTTTAGAGTCAGAAAATAATCAAATCCGATAAGGTGAGTTGCTTGACTTACCTTATCTAAAATTTAACTGAATAAATATATTCACTCCTCTACTGTTCAAAACAATAACTAATCATATTGAGCAGGGGTATATGAGTAAAAACAAAACACTGCTTTGTTTACAGCGCAAGAATAATGTTCAACAAAAAAAATGGATGATGTAATGTGAAGCATCGCATACGCAAATCGATTTAAACTTTAGATGTAATGCGTCGCATTGCAAGTTTTATATCATCAAAAAATAGACTCATCACATTGATTTATTGATCTAAAAATTATATTTATGTATGTTTTTTTAGCATATTGACTGTAAAAACACCAATACAAAGAAAGGGAATTTTAGCTAAAAAAAAGCTTACCCTAGGATGGATAAGCTCGAAACTTGAAACAACAATAGAAACTTCAAAAAAGAATCTGGTGCAGATTATAGTGATGAATAATTACTCAAACCAATATTTAAAAAAACTTAGTGAATAGGGTCTGTTGACATTTAGGGTTCATAATTTAACCTACAATGGGAGCCATAAAAATATACAAGCTAATGCAACAGAACTTTCATAGTTCCGTTTTAACTTGTCGTATCGAGTGGCTATTCCTCGAAATTGCTTTAATCTACAAAACATATTTTCTACTAAGTGCCTGATTTTATATAAATACCAATCCATATGGTCATTGTTTGATTGGCTATTGGATTTTTTAGGTATATTCGCTTTTGTTCTAGTTGCTCTAATCTGCTCTCTTAATGGCTCTGAATCGTAACCTTTATCTCCACATACAACCTCTACCTCATTTAAATCGAGTTTTGAAATTAAATCAGGTGCGACTTTAACATCATGCGTGGTTCCATCAGTAATAATGAAATCAATAGGATTCCCATTTGAATCTACAACTAAATGTATTTTGGAGGAGTTTCCTCCTGCACTTTTAGAGATTGCCTGATCAGCAATACCCGCAGAATGTTGATGAGCACGAATATGGGAACCATCGATGAATAGCCATTCCATATCGGTATTCAGTGATAATAATTTGAATATAGTGAGTAACTTACCACTACTTGACCAGCGATTAAAACGTTTAAAAATAGAGTTAGGTTGTCCAAAGCAAGTGGGTATGTCACGCCAAGGACATCCAGTTCTTATCCTATAAAGAATCGCTTCAATAAAATTTCTTAAATTTGAGTTGAGATGAATGGATAAATTACGCAAAATAGCTTTCAACTTTTGCCAGTGTTGATCTGTTAACATGGTACGAGGCATAGCGAATAGTAGAATTGGGTTTGGCGATTTAATTTTACTACTTCGCTATTTTTTAATCTAAAAGTGTCAACACACCCTAGTTTTTCTTACAAAATAAAATTAAACTGTTCACAATTATAAAAAATTAAAACTGAACACATCACACTTTTTAAGCATAAAAATATATAACAATCATCAAACTTTCCAAACTTAAGATTAAAGTATTAGATTTCTGGATAGTTACCTGTACCCTCAGGCCAAGGTGTTAACAGTTCAAACCCTGTTTCTGTCACAGCAACCATATGTTCCCACTGTGCAGATAAAGATTTATCTGCTGTCACAACAGTCCAACCATCTTTTAATTCTTTGACACTGGCTTTACCCGCATTAATCATAGGTTCAATGGTAAATACCATGCCTTGTTTAAGCACTAGCCCCTGTCCTGGTTTTCCATAATGCAATACATTGGGCTGTTCATGATAAATTTTACCAATGCCGTGACCACAATATTCACGAACAATACTATAGCCTTCACGTTGACCTACACTTTGGATGGCATGCCCAATGTCTCCAAGTGTTGCACCGGGTTTTACAGCATGAATACCTGCAACCATTGCCTCATATGTAGTTTCTACTAATTTTTTAGATTCAGGCTTTACAGTACCCACATAATACATACGACTGGTATCACCAAAATAACCATCTTTAATGATTGCTACATCAATATTAATAATATCGCCATCATTCAAAACAGTATTTTTAGATGGAATACCATGACATACCACTTCATTGGGAGAGATACAGATAGTTTTTGTATAACCATAATACCCCACATTGGCTGGAATAACTTTGAGTGTATTCACAATATAATCATTACAGATGTCATCCAAATATTCAGTCGTTACCCCTGGCTTAACATATGCACCAATCATTGCTAAAACTTCGGCAGCTAAACGCCCTGACACTCTGAGTTTTTCAAGGTCTTGTTCAGTTTTGATGGTGACTGTTGAAGCTTTCATTGGATCTGTCCGCAAAAGTGAACCGATATTATATGCTTTTTCGATTGCTTTAGGGCTTTTTCTTGTTGATGATGAGAGTTAAAAATGTCGATTGGTATGCATAATTATAAAAATAAGCTTTAAACTACGAGTTTGCGTTTTTTAATCCTATAAAATTTTCTTTAAAATTGGCTTTTACAAATTTAACTAAATTAAGCGCTGAATCATCCACATAAATATAACTCATATGGTTAATTGGTTAAAATTTATAAAAAACAGGAATATTACCCATAAAATAAAATACAAAAAATCTCGCATTTCCACTAAAATCGCTGTTTTGCGTTTTTAACCACACTTTATGACTAATCTCCGTACCAAGGATATTATTGCTCTAGGGTTCATGACTTTTGCCTTATTTATTGGGGCAGGCAATATTATCTTTCCACCCATTGTCGCTCAACAAGCGGGTGAACATGTATGGCTAGCAGCATTGGGTTTTCTAATCACCGCTGTAGGCTTACCTGTCATCACCATTATGGCGCTTTCAAAAACTGAAGGTTCGATTGCAATTTTAAGTTCACCTTTAGGCAAAGTTGCAAGTTTAATCTTGACTGTAGTGTGTTACTTATCAGTCGGTCCACTTTTTGCTACACCACGTACCGCTACAGTTTCGTATGAAATCGGTTTTTCATCTTACTTTGGTACAGGTGGCACTCCGCTATTTATTTATAGTGTGATCTACTTTGCCTTTGTTACTTTAGTGTCTCTTTATCCAAACAAACTGTTGGATACCGTAGGTCATATTCTTGCACCTCTTAAAATTATTGCACTTGCCATTCTTGGTATTGCAGCCTTTATCATCCCGACTGGTTCAATCTCTCCTGCCATAAATAATTATGCAACTAGCCCTGTTTCTGAAGGCTTTGTAAATGGTTATTTAACCATGGACACTTTAGGTGCATTGGTGTTCGGTATCGTAATTATCCATGCCATACATTCTCGTGGTGTCACCGACAAAAAACTGGTAACTAAATATGCAATCATTGCAAGTTTAATTTCTGGCGTAGGCTTAACACTGGTTTATATTAGCCTATTTAAGCTAGGTTTAGGTAGCCATGATGCAGCACCAAATGCAGCAAATGGCGCCGTGATTTTGCATGCTTATGTTCAGCACGCTTTTGGTGATCTTGGCTCATTATTTCTTACTGCTTTGATTTTTATCGCATGTATGGTCACTGCGATCGGTCTAACATGTGCATGTGCTGAATATTTCTCTGAGTTGACTAAGATTCCTTACAAAGTTTTAGTGATCATTCTGGTTTTATTCTCTTTAGTCATTTCAAATTTAGGTTTGACTAAATTGATTGCATTTTCTGTACCGGTTCTCAGTGCGATTTACCCGCCCGCTATTGTCGTTATTCTATTGAGCTTCTTTTGGAGCAAATTTAATAATCCAGCAACAGTGGTTGCACCAGTAACTGGCGTTGCATTCTTATTTGGAATTATTGAAGGTATTAAAGTTACGGAATTTAAAGATAGTTTACCGCTATTGATCCAAAACTTACCGTTAAATGAACAAAACCTTGCTTGGCTTATTCCATCATTGATTGTTTTAATTATTTGTGTCGTTATCGATAAAGTTAAGAAATAAAGCGTCTTAGCCATCGTCCTTAAAATTTGATTTTACCCAAATCTAATTTTAACTGTGATCAATAATTGTCATGTTTACCCAACAGACTGTTATTGTTTGCGACACAATTTAAAATCATTCAATGTATTGCATGTGATTAATCACACACTGCTAAAAATTACTTTTGCATTCTCAGTTTTGTCGATCATTTTTATTCTTTAGATGACAAGAACATTCCTTGAATATACACAGCAATCAACTGATTAAAGTTTAACCATAAAAACATATCAACTTACAATTTGCTGCAATCAAATATAAATTTTCATCATTGATCATAATTTATTATAAAATTTGCATAAATATTGCATAACTTTCATCGACTTTAGTCAAAATTCTCTTGCACTTGTTATAAGTTGCTGTATTTTAATTTGATAACCACTTCACACTTCTTCAACAAAAAATACACTATTTAAGAAAAAAATCACTCATATTTTCATTTTTTATAAAATAAGTCATGTTTGTAATAAATATGTCATAATTATTTTGAATAATAGAGGTATTTGCTCTTGAAATAATAATTAAATGTGGTACAACTAAATAAACCAATCCAGACTAAAACAATTTGGTTTTTGTCGAGCAGACAGGAGGTATGGAGATGTTATCATTACATTTCAACAAGCAAGTCTTCATTAATTCTTTGAAGGCAAACACAAAATTAGTCACATATTTGAGTACAACAATTGCCCTTTTGGCTACTCTGCTCATCCACGGACTTATTCAAGGCAATTTAAAACCTGAATATTTTGCTTATGCATTAGCGGTATCTGCGGCTTTCTATATTTGGGACGTTGTAGATCATAAATCGCGAAAACTCGCAAAAATCACTGAATAAAAGATGGATGCCAAGCATCCATCTTTATCTATAACAAAAAATTATAATAATCCTTTAATCATCCCTAAAAGCAAGATTCCTGTCGCAAAAATCTCTCCAATCACCAATAAAATCATCGCTAAACGAAGTAAAATTTTCGGTAAATGTACAGCACCTAATTGATGAGGTTGCTTAAATTGGTTGGTCGTATCTTTGAGCCAACCATGTAAAACATAACTTGCAATAGAAAAACTAAAAAAAACTAAATTTACGATCACACAGAGTAAATTAATTATTTCCTGGAAACTCGAACAATACGCCATCACAGCTAAAATCAAGCTAGCAGGCGCGTAAAGCAAGCTACTTCGATGTGCTATATCGACATAGTAGTGTGCTCTGGCAAGTTCTGAACGACTGATCTGGACGTACTTCCAGACACCTGTGAGCATCCCTACCCACAAATAAACCCCACTAAAAATAAGTGCCAGTTTTACCGATAAATTTAAAGTGATTAAATCCATTTAATAAAGTTCCTATTTTTCCTTATCACATTCAGATCTGACTTAAGAGTCATCTTTCAAACAAGTTTCTTTTTAGAACTTGTGTAAAGTAGTTTTAAATTGAACAGCTTTGGATTGTACTATGACAATATATGAAAATTTAACCATAAGCTGCGCAGATAGCTATAGCTTAAGTGCACGTTTTTATCCGGCAAAACAATCAACTCAGCACTTACCTGTACTGGTTTGCCCTGCTACAGGAATTACACAGGGCTTTTATCATCATTTTATCGAATGGCTTACTCAACAAGGTCTAGATGTGATGGTCTTTGATTTCCGTGGTATTGGAGACTCATTACATGGACCATTATCTCAATCCAAAGCAAGTATTCAAGATTGGGGACAGCTCGACATTCCGGCCGCCATTGAGTCACTTTTAAACAAGACAGGAAAGAATCAACTGACTCTCATTGGTCATAGTGCAGGGGGTCAGTTACTCGGTATTGTTCCAAATTATAAGAAAGTCGCACAAGTTATTTCGATATCTGGCTCTACTGGTCACGTAAAAGGACTTAAAGGTCGTACTAAACGCTTAGCACCTGTCATGTTTAATTTAGTCTTCCCAATTTCCAATCGCATCAAAGGCTATGGTGCAACTAAAATGCTCGGCATGGGAGAGAATCTACCGCAAAAAGTAGCACAGCAATGGGCTGAATTCTGTAGCCAACCAGGTTATGTAATAAATGCTGTAGGTAAAACCGTATTTGAAGATTATCATCATGAGATCGAGTGCCCTATCACCTCTTATTGGTCTTCAGATGATGAGATTGCAACTTCCACTAATGTAAAAGACCTGCTTCGTCTTTACCCTAAAGCCGTAACTGATATGATCGAGCTGAGCCCACAACAACATGGTCATAAAGTGATTGGGCATATGTCAATGTTTAAGAAAAGCCATCAAAATCTCTGGCCAATCATGACCCAAAAAATATTTAATCAAAAACTTTAGTTTTCAGCACTTAAATACGTAATCCTGTTTAAGTGCTCTTTTTATTCAAAAAAATGCCTCAGGACTGAGGCATTTTTATCAAGGATGAATGATTTAAATCACTTTACAAACAATGATTATGAAAACTGTTCTGGACGAGTAATTTTTACCGTTTTGATTCGATTCTCATCCATTTCAATCACTTCAAACCAAATCCCTTCATGCTCTATTTGCGTACCCAAATGCACATCGCCTTGCGTTTTATCGAGAATTAATCCAGCGACGCTAAAGTAGCCAGAATCCTCTTGAACAAGGTCAAGCATTCCCAACTCCAATTCAAGTTGATACAAATCAAGCATACCTGATGCCTTCCAAGTGTTTTCATCCACTTTAATCAGCTCCAACTGTTCATCTGCATCTGGAAACTCACCTGCAATGGCTTCAAACACATCAAGCGGAGAAATCAAACCTTGAATATTTCCAAACTCATTACTCACCAAAACCAATGAACCTTTGGAAGTTCTTAGTGTATGAATTGCATCAATGACCTTCATTTTCTCAAAAATAAAGATGGGACGATTACGTTTCAATAAAGCTTGAAGCTGTTCTGGCTCGTCCAATACATCAATTAACTCTTTAGCACGAACAACCGTAACCACTTTGTCTAATTGCCCACGACAGACAGGGAATAAACTATGCGGTACAGCTAAAATTTGTTGACGTATGCTCTCTGCATCATCTTCTAGGTTAATCCATGAGATCTGAGTTCTTGGTGTCATAATCGATGCTACAGAACGTTCCGCAAGGGTAAGTACGCCACCGACCATATAACGTTCTTCATCACCAAACGCTTTTTGTGCTGCTAAAGCTTCAGGGCTTTGCAATAAATCAGCATCTAACTTACTGCCCATCAATTTTAGAATTGAATCCGCAGTACGATGACGCAATGGCGTTTTAGCTTGATGTTTTTCAGCATTACGGCTTGAGAATTGATTAAATGCTTCGATTAAAATCGCAACGCCAATACCTGAGTAGATATAGCCTTTCGGAATATGGAAACCAAAACCTTCCGCAATCAAGCTAACCCCAATCAACAATAAGAAGCTTAGACATAGAATCACCACTGTAGGGTGCTTATTTACGAATGTCGTCAATGGCTTAGATGCAATTAACATTACAATTACAGCAATCGTAACTGCCGCCATCATCACATAAATATTATCCACCATACCAATCGCAGTAATCACCGAGTCTAGTGAAAATACAGCATCTAAAACAATGATTTGGGCAACAACAGCCCAGAAGCTGGCATATACAGCAGCACCTGAACTTTTGACTTCAGGCTTCCCTTCCATTTTTTCGTGTAATTCAGTGACAGCTTTATAAACGAGGAACAATCCTCCAAATAATAAAATTAAGTCTCGTCCTGAAAAGGATAGTCCCCCAAATGCAATTACAGGTTTAGTTAAAGTGACTAACCAAGAAATAATCGTCAATAAACCTAAACGCATGATCAACGCCAAAGAAAGACCGATGACACGTGCTTTATCTCGTTGTTCTGGAGGAAGTTTATCTGCAAGAATGGCAATGAATACCAGGTTATCGATACCCAGTACAATTTCTAAAACGATAAGGGTTAAAAGTCCAACCCAAATTCCAGGGTCTAATAAAAATTCCATTATTAGATCTCCCGATTATTCTTATAAGTATATAAATTGGAGAAAAATAAGCTTAACCTACACGGCGACGGATCCATGAATGATACCTTTTCAACTAAATTACTTTAATTATGCACAATATCGACGACTTGTAATTATATTTCATGAAATTTTTACATTTATTTAATCTTTAAGTATTATCGATTTTTTCAAAGCTACATCTGATTATCAAGCTTTCGCGCTGTTGCCAATAAGAGATTCAATAACTTTAGAAAATAGTCGAAGATTTCGATAAATTTTAATTATTTTTCACCTGTTGATTTTATTGATTTTTTTAAATTAAAAATTGATATATTATGCATTTATACAAAAAAATTGTGAAATTCATTGGCTACAATCGACAATATTTTTCATAAAGCCAACTTGGTTTTTTTTATTTTTCAGATATAATAACAATTGATGTTAATTTGTTTAACAAATAAACCTATTTTGTTGCAAAACATTGTTGAAATTTATGGCTTGAATCATGGAAATAAAAACGTTGAACAAAGTTCTTCATGATTGTTTTTCAAACAATGGCTAAACCATCTTTCATTTTGATTAGCAATAATCAAAGGGGTTCACTGTCGATTATAGTATGATTTTTTTAAGAGTAACTAATCAATTCAGTTTTTTTAAAAAAATTATAATGCACTATAAAGACTGTAAAACATGAAACTGGTAATCAAGCAATTGCATGAAGAAGCAACTATTTTCCGCTATATGAAGTTGTCACCTATTCATATAAAAACTGCATTTTAATGTATTTTTGGAATAGTTTAACTTAAGTTAATTTTCTAGATGGATCTATTTTTCGTCGATTTTTCTAGTTTTTTGGCATTAAGTGTGACGCACATATTGATTCAGATATTCGAAATAAAATATTATTAGTGCTTAACATATGGCAATAATTACAAAAAAACAGGGACATTCAGATGACTAAGAAATATTCAAAATTTCTGCCTTCTGCGGAAAATTTTAATATTGAAAATTTTCCTTATTATTGGGTTACACAAGTCCATGCTCAGTACGTCTTAAACTTAGATCAAGTGCTCAAAAAGTATGGGGTTGATAATTCACGGCGTCGTTTATTGGTTTCCTTAGAAGCCAAACCTGATGCCAGTGTATCTGAGCTTTCCGAAATGATTGTCTCTAAAATGTCGACAACCACAAAAATTGTCTACCGTTTAAAAGAAGAAGGGTTAGTAGACACGTATTCTTGCAAAAAAGATAAACGGATTACACGCGTCTGTTTAACTGAAGAAGGGAAACAAATAACCCAAAAAATCAATGACTTAATGGGTGTGATTTTAGAGCAATCCTTTGAAGGACTTACCCCACTTCAAATTGAAAAAACCATAGAGAATTTAAAAATTATTTTTAAAAATCTTGCACATTGATGTTGAAAATTATTCATCAAATATACTTAACTGTGGAGAGTTGATGTCATTACGTTGTTTAGGACAATAAAAGCATTCAAACTCCTCCACAGGAAATCCCTCTATAAAACTCGAAATATCAGGCTGTTTCAAGTTCAGCCACGCATCCAAGCGATGATGTGGAATCACGACAACAGAACGCTTATCTGTTCTGGGCTCATGAAACTCACTCATCATGGGATGAAAATGAGCATCCATGCTAATCATAGTTGCTGACCGAATTACTTCACCATTTTTTAACCGTGCAATTTCATATAATGCTGCAATATAAAATGCCTGACCATCCTTCCGTCTAACACCCCATCGCTGTGGCTTTCCATTGACATACTTAGACTCGTAAAACTCAGTAACGGGAATAACCCCGAATTGGCATTTACTCAATGCTTCTGTAAAACTACGTTTTTCTATCAATGTTTCATTACGCGCATTATAAGTATGCTTCCCCGCCTCTTTATCTTCAGCCCATTTTGGAATTAAACCAAAATTGACCAAACGCCACTCAAGACTTTTTTGAGCGTTAAAAAGTAATGGCATTGCAAAACTAGGAAATACTTCTGGTTGATATGTAAAAGGAATAGCAGGTAAGCCAAGTTGTTTTACTTGTATGGCTGTGATCGGTTTAAAATTAGCACACATAAAAAATGATAATGGATTGATCACATTCATTCTCTTTATTTTATGAATGTGATCTAACTCAATACTCCTGATATATTCAGAATTAACCTAAGTCCATCTAAAATAGCTTATCCAAAGATTTTTTTAACTTTCGCACTTAAACCATGGAAAAACTTATGTTTAGCATTGGCTTTTTCACTGGTCAAAAAGTTAATTTGAATCGATTGGCGCTGCCCTTCATAAGGAATATAGCCATGCCAACCATTATCAGTAACTTTAAATGCAACCAAAGAACCAGGACCAGCGCCAATCTCAGCAACATAGTTATTGATATCTTTGTCGTCATTTAAAATACGTAAACGACCATTCGGTGCATCCCATGATTCATTTAGATAAATCAGAATAGTCAACAGTTTACTTTTAGAATCACTGTGAATACGTCCATCTTTTTGGCGAGAGTAACCACGTAAAGTGATCATCATCGGATGTTCCATCACATTAACATCAAATTTATCTGTCAGAATTTGGCGAAACTCTGGTGTATCTAAAGATTTTAAAAAACGATCAAAATTAGGCTTAATTTCTACATCTTCAATATTAAAACTTCCACCTTGTTCAATCTTTGGGAAGTCCTTGATCACTGCTTGAACTTCACTGTCTGCCAACGCATTTTCAACCACAAAAAACGGATAAGGTGTCGTGACGACTTCAGCATTTTTCAGCGCATCTAATTTCAGAATTGATGTCATTTATAATTCAACATAATAATTAACTCCTTTAAATTGTAGCAGAGTTTTCATGTTGTTGGCTTAAACCAGAATCAGCGAAAACAAATTTTCTGGACTTAAAACTGTCTTTTTGCCACTTTAGAAAGCCATAAAGCCTCCGAAGAGGCTTTATGTTTGATTTAAAATCTACAGTGTAAAATTAATCACCTGTATAACCTTTTAATTTTAAACGGTATGCATGCAATAATGGTTCAGTATAGCCTGATGGTTGCTCACCGCCCTTAAAGACTAGATCATAAGCAGCTTTGTAAGCATAACCATCGAAGCTTGGTGCCATGTTGGTATATTCTGGATCATTGGCATTTTGCTCATCCACAATTTTTGCCATACGTTGCATAACCTCTTCAACTTGTTGCTGAGTTACAATGCCGTGACGTAACCAGTTCGCAACATGTTGAGATGAAATACGCAATGTTGCACGATCTTCCATTAAACCAACATTATTAATGCCAGGCACTTTAGAACAGCCTACGCCCAAGTCAACCCAACGTACAACATAACCCAAGATCCCTTGAAGATTGTTTTCAAGCTCTTTGGTTTTCTCTTCTTCAGTCCAGTTTGTATCAGTCGCCAAAGGTGGAGTAAGTAAATCATCTAAAGGTAAAGCTTCAGTTTTCAACAATTCTTGCTGACGAGCTGAAACATTACACTGATGATAATGAATCGCATGAATCACCGCACCTGATGGAGATGGAACCCAAGCACAGCTTGCACCAGCTTCAGGATGCTCGATCTTGGTTTTGTACATGTCTAAAAGCATATCTGGTTTTGGCCACATGCCTTTACCAATTTGTGCTTTGCCACGTAATCCAGCTTGAAGACCTACCATCACGTTACGGTTTTCATATGCTGGGAACCAAATTTGCGCTTTTACTTCACCTTTACGAACAAATGGTCCTGCTTCCATGAATGTATGGATTTCATCACCAGTACGATCCATAAAGCCAGTATTGATGAAAATCGTACGATCTTTTGCTTGAGCAATACAGTTTTTCAAGTTTACAGAAGTACGGCGTTCTTCATCCATAATCCCGATTTTCAAAGTTTTCGCTGGTAGACCCAATGCTTGTTCAGCACGTTCAAATAATTCAACAGCAAAAGCAACTTCTTCTGGACCATGCATTTTTGGTTTAACGATATACATAGAACCTTTACGAGAGTTCTTGTTTTCGTTTTGACCTTTGATGTCCGCAAAAGAAAGCAATGGCGTGATTAAAGCATCCATAATGCCTTCGTAAATTTCAACACCATCTACAAGGATCGCAGGGTTTGTCATTAAATGACCCACATTACGAAGCAACATCAAAGAACGACCATGAAGTGTCGTTTCACCACCAATGAGGTTCTTGTGGCTACGATCTTTGTTTAATTTACGGGTAACGGTTTTACCGTTTTTCTCGATAGATTCTTCAAGAGTACCCTTCATCAAGCCTAACCAGTTACGGTAGCCTTCAACTTTTTCTTCTGCGTCTACAGCTGCAATCGAATCTTCCAAATCTTGAATCGTCGTTACTGCTGCTTCTAACACAAGATCTTTAACGCCAGCCGCATCTGTTTTACCGATTGGACTATTTGCGTCAATTTCAATAATTACGTGCAAGCCATTATTGAGCAGTACGATTTCAACGGGTGCAGATTCTTCACCATTGAAACCCACAAATTGAGCTTCTTTTGCTAAAGTGGTTGTTGAACCATCTTTTAGCGTGACCACTAATTTTTTATCTTCAACTGCATAGCGAGTTGCATCTGCATAAGAGCCATTTGCAAGCGGGAATGTTTCATTTAAGAAGTTCTTTGCAAATGCAATAACTTTGTCGCCACGAACAGGGTTATAGCCTTTACCCTTTTCTGCGCCACCCTCTTCAGAGATCACGTCAAAGCCGTAAAGTGCATCGTATAAAGAACCCCAACGGGCATTTGCTGCATTTAGGCAGTAACGTGCATTACGCACAGGTACAACCAACTGCGCACCAGCCAATAATGCGATTTCTTCATCTACATTTTCTGTGCTGATTTGGAAATCTTCTACTTCTGGTAATAAGTAGCCAATTTCTTTTAGGAAAGCTTTATAAGCTTCAAGTTCAAATTTATTGTTGCGGTGCCATTCATCAATTTTAGCCTGAATCTCGTCACGCTTTGCTAAAAGCGCCTTATTCTTTGGGCTAAGATCGACAACAACTTGCTCAAAGTTTTTCCAGTATGTTTCACTGTCTAAACCAGAACCTGGTAGTGCTTCATTTTCGATGAAATCGTAAAGTTCTTTAGCAATCGCTAACTTGCCTTTTTGAATACGTGCAGTCATTGTCTTTCCTGATATTGCTACTTTTTATAACAAGAGTTTCTAGTATACCGATTTAAACCATGCTGAATAGTATTATCACATTCCTAAATAGTGATCATTTTAATTAAAATAAATACATACATTAACTTAAAAAATAACGATCAGAAATCCGACAATATCATCAACTTGAATGGCTATTTACAGTGTATAAATTTTTTAAAATGTCTAAATTAGACCAAAGTGCTGAATCTACGCTAATTTACTCATTTTTTAATACACTTTTTTTCCTTGAGCAAAGATTAAGCCACGAATAAAGCTAAATGTCGATAAAGTAAAGTGATATTTCTATGTAAAGAATTGTTCGATCCTTTATGGCTTGAATTTTTAGCTCAATGATTGTCTGGAAAGTATGATCAACTCGTTTTTAAGGAATAACTAAAGTGAACTGAGACACTCTATGGTTGGTTGTTTTGTTTTAAAATTTGATAAAATCAACGCAAATAAAAACCTGCTTAAAATTGGTCTCTTAAGCAGGTTAAATTTGATCAAACGAAAATCAGGCATAAATCAAACATAGATTTGAGATTTGATTTTTTTGATCTGATACAAATTTAGTTAAATGTTTTGAAACGTGCAGCATCATCAATAAATGCTTTTTCACCAGCAGGTGCTTCAATTGAACCAAATACCAATTGCGCACGAAGTTTCCAATCCGCAGGGATTTCAAAAGTTTCTGCAACTTCATCATCCACGATCGGGTTATAATGCTGTAATGAAGCACCAATACCTGCTTCAGATAAAGCTGTCCAAGCTGCAAATTGCGCAATTGCAGTCGAGTGTTCAGCCCAAACCGGGAAATTATCTGCATAAAGTGGGAATTGCTCTTGCAAACCTTTCACTACGCTTAAATCTTCGTAAAACAACACCGAACCTGCGCCAGCAATAAAGCTATTAATTTTACCAGCAGTTCCTTCAAATGCTTCAGCAGGAACAATTTTACGTAAAGTTTCTAAAACAATTGTCCAGAATTTTACGTGTGAATCACCAAATAAAATTACTGCGCGAGAAGATTGTGAGTTAAATGCAGATGGACTATGTTTTACTGCATCTTTGATGATTTCTTCAACTTTTGCTTGGTCTAAGCTGATATCTTTACCCAATGCATAAATTGTCCGACGTTGTTTGATTTGATTTAAAAATGACATAATGATAATCCTTCTTTGGCGCGATACGCCGTTTTCTTTAACATAGACAAAGTTTATTGCATGATTTTGACTGTTTCCATGCATAAATACATAACAATGTGTTCTATATTTAGAACAATATTAGAAATAGAAAGACTTTTAAACAATTATACCCCTATCCAAAATCACACTAATATACTGATTTTTATAAAAATTAAATCCATGCAGCTAATTTTAAAAAAATATTGTTGCCATTTTCTTCAAATTGTTATTGCGTAGACCACAAAAGAAATTAAGGTAAAAATCATCTTTAATTCAACACAGATCAAGCTATTCTCAGCATCTGGTACGCTAAATACTTTAAAGCATAAATTTAAACAGAAAATAAAAACTCCGCATCAAGCGGAGTTTCCAAATCAGCGAATCAGACTACAATCATTTATCTGTTTCAAATAAAGCAGCTACAAATGATTTAGCAGAGAATGGGCGTAAGTCATCTATTTTTTCACCAACACCAATAAAACGGATTGGTACATGTGTACGACTGGCAATATTAAATAGCACTCCACCTTTTGCAGTACCATCCAATTTAGTAATCGTTAGACCTGTAAGACCTACAGCTTCATCAAACATTTCCACTTGGTTAATCGCGTTCTGCCCTGTACCCGCATCCACAACCAACATCACTTCGTGCGGCGCTGTCGCATCAATTTTCTGCATTACACGTTTTACTTTGGTCAGTTCAGACATTAAATTGCTTTTATTGTGTAGACGTCCAGCGGTATCTGCGATAAGAACGTCAATTCCCTTAGCACGCGCACTTTCAAAAGCATCAAAAATTACAGACGCACTATCAGCACCATGACCTTGAGCAACAACAGCAATATTATTACGCTCCCCCCAGATTTGAAGCTGTTCAGTTGCTGCTGCACGGAATGTATCACCTGCGGCAAGCATGACTTTTTTGCCTTCACCCTGTAAACGTTTTGCCAACTTACCAATTGTAGTTGTTTTACCCACACCGTTTACCCCAACCACTAAAATCACAAATGGATTTTTATTTGGGTCGATATGCAATGGTTTTACTCGTGGGGCAAGTAATGTCACCAACTCTTCTTGCAAAGCTTTATACAATGAATGTGAATAGATCAAATCTCCACGTTCAGTACGCTCAGTTAAATTCGCAATAATGGTTTTTGTCGCTTCGACACCAATATCAGCAACTAAAAGCTGTTCTTCAACTTCTTCTAGCAATTCATCGTCAATCTCTTTCCCGCCGATCAATATGTTGACCATACCATCTGCGAAGCTTTTGCGTGATTTAGACAAACCTTCTTTCATACGACTGAAAAAACCACCTTTGGCTTTTTCTTCAGTCGCTTCAATCTGTTGTTCTTGACTATCAGCTTGAGTAGATTCCGTTTTCGGTATTTCTACTTTATTATTTTCAATAATAGGCACATTGACGGCTGGTAAACTAGGTAATGTGACATCGTCATCCCCGATATCCGCATCAATCAAGAATTTATTTTGCTGTTCTTGCATGCCGATTCCTTGAAAAGCATAGCGTTAAAAAAGAATGAGTTTAGCATAGATTGAAACATTTTTAGCGTTAAAGCAGTGATAAAACAAGCAAACCAAAATGCAACACGATCGCCTTGCTTTAACTGATTCATTTTTTAAGAATAGTTATAAATTTAGAATAATTTTTTTAGGTCATCTGTGTATATTTTGAAATCTAAATTCTTACAACTTATGCAACACTCCAAAGTTATTATTGCGCCTTTATTATTCTTATGCACTTATACTTTCAATACTCAGCTTCATTCAGCCCCAGAAAGTCAACTTGCACGTACAACTTTTGAAACCACGCTAAAGAATGGTCTAAAAGTCATTATCCGCGAAGATCACCGCTCCCCTATTGTCATGACTCAAATTTGGTATGGTGTCGGCAGTAGTGATGAATCTGGGAATGTACTCGGTATTTCTCATGTACTTGAGCATATGATGTTTAAGGGAACAAAGAAAGTTCCAGATGATGAGTTTGCTCGGTTAAGCCGAATTTATGGTGGACGTACTAATGCAGCAACCTATACCAATTACACCAATTATTATCAGCTTTACCCTAAAAAATATTTTCCCTTGGCTTTAGAACTTGAAGCAGATCGAATGACCAATTTGGTGTTGAGACAGCAGGACTTTGACCCAGAAATCAAAGTCGTTATGGAGGAAAGACGGCAAAGAACAGATGATAATCCACGTAATCTTGCTTTTGAACGTTTTAAATGGATTGCCTATCCAACCAGCCATCATCGACAACCCGTGATTGGATTTATGAAAAATCTACAAAATATTCGTTTAGATGATCTCAAACATTGGTATCAAACTTGGTATACACCCAATAATGCAACACTCGTTATTGTAGGAGATGTCAACTCAGAACAAGCATTAAAACAAGTCGAAAAATATTTTGCAGCAATCCCGAAAAAAGAACTTCCTGATCGCAATGATGTGCTGGAATTTGATCGAATGGGTTATCGACATATGGAAGTCCACCTCCCAGTACAAGTTCCAAACTTGTTTATGGCATGGAATGTTAAATCTATCGCTACAGCAAAAAACCCACAAGATGCTTATGCATTGACCATCATTCAGTCCTTACTCGATGGGGGAATTTCAGCACGTTTGCAAGATCGTTTAATTCGCGATAAAAAAGTGCTTACTGCCATTAGTGTCAGTTATGATCCGTATAATCGAGGTGACAGCTTATTTATGATTTCGGCAATACCGAGCGATGGTGTATCCCTGCCAGATGCGCAGAAAGCAATAGAAAAAGAAATGAACTTATTTAAAACAGAATTAGTTAATCAAGCCGAACTAGATCGCGTAAAAAATAACTTCGTTTCCAATTTAATTTACAGCCAAGATGATATTGGTGGTCAGGCCAACATGATTGGCAACTTAGAAGTGAATGGTTTAAGTTTTCGTTTGATGGATGAATTGCCAAAGCATTATGACAAAGTGACACCACAGGATTTAAAACGGATTGCCAATATTTATTTTGTCAAAGACAATCTCAGTAGTATGTATTTATTACCCGAAGATTCAAAAGAATAAATAAGGAAGCATCATGAATTTCAAACCATTCTCTATTTATTCATTTAAAACACCATTACTCGTATTGATCACCTTACTCTACTCAAGTGTCAACTATGCTGAAGTCGAACTTGATAACCACGAAGAAAGTGAAAACGTGATGGATGATTCCACATTAAAGGCCAATTTAACCTTACAAAGCTTAAAAAATTTAGATAAACAGCAGCAATATCAAACACCTTTTGTTCAAGACTTGGAAAATAACCAAAAAGTCAGAACTTTATTCGTTTCAACCACGGACCTCCCGATCGTCGATATTCAACTGACATTCAATGCAGGTTCTTCTCAAGATCAAGCATTGGGACAGGGCTTATTTGGTATGTCGAATATGGCTGCCAAACTGATTACAGAAGGTACAGATCAATATTCTGCAAAAGAAATCGCCTCAACCTTTGAAGGCTTAGGTGCACAATTCAATGTAACCGCATATCGAGATATGTTTGTCGTAAGATTACGCGTATTGTCAGATCCGGAAAAATTAAATCCAGCTGTCAATATGATGTTACATGTACTCAATCATGCCCAGTTTAATCCATCTGGTTTAAATCTTATCCTCAACAATACCAAAGTTGGGCAAAAACAAATTCAAGAAAATCCAAGCAGAATGATGAACATCCGTTTTTATCGCGCACTCTATGGACAACATCCTTATGCTGAACCCACTGTTGGCACCAACGGCAGTTTAAAAAAAATTACGCCAGAGCTACTACGTTCATTTAGACAAAAATTACTCGTCGCTCAAAATATGAATATTGCCATTACAGGGAATCTAACTGCTGCTGATGCGACTCAACTTGCCAATACCATTAGCCAAAATATGACGCAAGGTGAAGCAGCTGAAGTATTACCAGAACCGCAAGAACAACATGATTTTAATATTCATTACATTCCATTTAATTCTACACAAGCCAATGTCATGATGGGGCATCTGGGTGTAAAACGAAGTGATCCTGATCGAATAGCTTTAGAAGTGGCTAACCAAATGTTTGGCGGTAGTGGTTTTAATTCAGTACTTATGAAAGAACTTCGCGTCAAACGTGGCTATACCTACGGCGCATATAGCACCTTAGCGACCACTTTAGCACAAGGCTTTTTTAGCTTGAACTATGCAACTGAACAAAATCAATTGATGGACAGTATTCAAGTTGCACATCAAGCATTGCGTGATTTTGTCAAAAAACCTGTACAAAAGAAGCAACTTGAGGAAACCAAAGAAGGGATGCTACGTTCCTTTCCAATGACCTTTAGTTCAAATGCTAATATTAATGCACAGATTGCATCAATTGGATTTTATCAACTGCCTGCCGATTATTTAGCCCAATATCAGAAACAATTGAGTCAAATTACCGTCAAGCAGGTTCAAACAGCAATCCAAAAGCATCTCCGCGCGGATCGTCTCACTTTGGTTGTTGTTGCACCTACACTGGATCAACAAGCACTTAAACAAATGCTGAAAGATGATATAGGTGCCAATCCTCAAATCCAATCAGGTCAAACTCACGAAATAAAGAAAAATCCAATGCCAGATATCCCAGCATTGATCATCAAAAAAACCATTCGCCCTCAAGAAGAGTCTTTAAAATAGCTTTTGAGGATTATTCAGGATCAGTGATATCCACAGCAGGATATTCCCTAACACGCTGATGTTCAAAGTGATAAGCTCGCAACAAACGCAGATAATCAGCAACACTGATTTGATCCTGATGTTGTAATTGTTTAGCTATATTTTGGGTTTGAGGATAAGCGGCTTGTTGGGAATATTGAATCACATATTGATATTGTTCTGGGCTTATTGGACGCAATAAGGCCAATGTTGCAAGAACAATCATCAGTGCGATGATCACAACGACAAAAGAATTCAAGATTTTTTCCACAGGAAATGAACAGCATAATTTTTGAAAATAATCTTTGATTTTTTGCATGAACTACCTCTAATTACAGATAGTTTATCATTCTGAATATAAAAATATAGCGCTTTCTGAACGACATCTGAACAACACTGCAAAGATCGATGTTTTGTCTTTGCTCTATGACAAGATGAGTTGACTTTCAGAACATGCAATATGACCTTTTACCCTCTCAACTGCTCCATGGCTAATATACATGTAAAGCCCTCTTCTATTTTAGAAAAGGGCTTTAAATCAAACCAGATAAAGTTGTTAATAAGCTCAAGACTCAACGATCAAAGAATGGTTGCACGTAAGAATGCAAAATATAGAATGATTGCAATAATTGCTAAAGCTATGCATACAGCAAAAATACTTACACCGCCTTCAGCATGTGCAGGATGTAGATCGTCATCATCAGCGAGACGTCTTAATTCCCCATCATAAACATGGTAAAAGTTCTTTTTTTGCACTGGGTCTAAATTTCTGGTATAATCATAAACACGTTTTCGTTGGGCTAAACAATAATCACCAAGATGAATTTCTTGATGGTAAATTGCTTCATCCAACTGCCGACGATGATACTGAGCTAATTCAACAATCTGAGACTCAGCAGCGGGTACATCAAAAGTAAAGCCATCTATCGTGTTTGTCATTTTTGCTCTCCCTTTGTCTTAATTCTCATATTGATTTTAATAAATATTATTTCTGTTTAATGTTTAATCATGTAATCTTATTTTCGTCAAGTGTAGATTTCAAATTACTTGACAAGTAACGCAAACTGTAATATTAGTTTAATAAAGTTAAGTTAGATTAGTTAAGTATAAGCTCCGATGGGGAGCTATGTTAAAAGATCATAATTACAATAAGGAGTTACCTATGATTCACCAAATCTCTCATCAAGACTTAGAACATGTATATGCGGATGCTGTAAACACAATCCAATGTGAAATGAACTTTGTAGAAGCAGTAAAAGCATTAGAAGATGCAGCAAAAGCTGGACATGGTAAAGCAGCAATGTTTCTTGCAGAACTTTACTACCAAGGTTTCCGCGTAGAACGTGATTCTTTAAAAGCGCAGTACTGGCAAAAGATGGCCACGATGCAAGCATAAGCAAACGTCACCTAGGTGGCGTTTTTTAATGCCTGAGGATTTTTTAATTAATAAATACTTACGCATTTGATACAATTTTTATTGTTTTAATAAATGCTTACGATTCACTATAAAGTACTCACAGTTCTTAAATGTATTTCTATTACAATAACACTGGTACATAAACAGACTATCGACTATGAAGAAGTATATCCACCTCCAACCAATATCGAACGAATTGTTTATTAAAATTTCTATTCTAAAATCACTGATGTATTGTGGTGTACTTTGGGGGCTTTACCATGAAGGATGGGCAATGAAATCAGCTTCAGAAGAAGTCTACTTCCCATTTTGGCTGAATGCGGTTCAAGCACATCAGTATGCCAAGATTCACTGGCCTCACTATACACCACGCAAAATAACACCAAAAGACTTTAGAGAATCTTTATTGCCAACGCTTACCCGCTTGAACATCATGCCTGCATTATTTAATTCTTCATCTCGGAAATTCAAACTATCAACCACTCAAATGGATCATTTCTTTTTTCACAATACCGCTCAATTTCAAACGGCGTAAAGAACAAGCAGTATATTTTGATGTTTTCAAAATGTTGTAAAAAATAAACTTTATATTTTGTGACTGTAGAGTATTTGCAAAGTTAAAAAATACAGTTAATTTAAAGAGGTGCAGATTGATCAGCACCAAAGAAAAGGAAGAATAATTATGACGACAGTAGCACAAGTCATCCAAGATAAAATTGGTCACGAAATTTACACGATTTCCCCCTCTGCCACTGTATTAGAAGCCATTACACTTATGGCAAATAAAGGTATTGGTGCTGTCGTAGTCACAGAAGATACCAAAGTTGTCGGCATTCTTTCTGAGCGTGACTATACGCGTAAAATTGCCCTTATGCAGCGTACTTCAGATCATACAACTGTTGCTGAGATTATGACCTCCAAAGTCATATCTGTAACACGCAGCCATACAGTCGAGCAGTGTTTAGGTCTAATGACCGATGGTCATTTACGTCACTTACCGGTAATTGAAGCAGAAAAATTAGTTGGTTTTGTATCTATTGGTGATCTTGTTAAAGCCACGATGGAAGATCAAAGAAAATTAATTGAACAATTACAACAATATATTTCAGGTTAAGAAAAAGATAGATATAGCCCTTCAAATGGAGGGCTACATGATCAATGACTATAAATCATAATGAATATTTCAATCATTTTTCAAATTTCTAGATAATAAAAATAATCACCTGCTTTTAACTGATGATCTTCATTTAATACTGGAATAAAACAATTACATTCTTTAAAGAAATTCAGCATATCAGGACGTTCATTTTCTACATTGATTATTTTAATTTCTGGAATCTCTTTGGTCACAATTCTATACCTTTCATCATAAGCCGTACGTGATACATAAGCCCATAAAATTTTGTATTTATATTCTCGGTCAATATCAAAACTATAATCATGGGATAATACTCCTACTTTCCATTCAGGTAAAAATGGTTTTCGGTACATCCGTTGCAATATTGTTGGCTTTACCAATAAATGCATATTTACAATGATGTCAAGAATATAACCTGAGATATAGCCCATCAACGCTTTATCTTCATACTTCATCGTCCTTTGGACAATTAAACGTCCTTGTTGATTGTAGAATTTTACCTCTTCTCGGCATACTGGGTTTCTTAAATCACCTGAAAATAATCTGAAATGATTGCCAGACGATTGAATTTTTTGATTATATTCACCTTGTGAGTATAGTCTTCTTAACTCATTCAGAGATCTAAACAAACCTAATTGATTGAAAAAACGATGATCTGCTAAACCGCACGCAACAATATAATCATAGTTTTGGGTCACCTGCTGAATATTGTTTAAATAAGTTTCAAAACTAGTCGCAATGCTGTCATCCGTAGTTTTTGTATCTAGCGGGACATTCTTGAATGGTTTTATTTTAATTACTTCAAAATCAAAACCCCAACTTTGCATGCAATCTTGAATATATTCCATTTCAAAATTTTTATTCAAATTTTCGAGGTCATAATCTACACACAGCACAGCAAATCTTAATTTTTTATAAACTTTTATTTCACTTATGCCAGCCTGTCTTAGTAAGGCTTTTTTTGCATTTGTAATAATATCATCTTTTTTTAAAACTAAATCTTTCTCTTGGTAGTCAGCCCCAATATTGACAATGCCCGTTCCTTTTTTTATATCAGCCAACACATCTCCTTTTTCAGGACTAAGATAGGCTGCTCTAAACCAAGGTAAATGTTGCTCTAAGGGTATCACCGTATTTGCTATATCTCCTATTTTCATATATGGAGCTATATCAGATAGGAATGTGTTTGTCTGTTTAATTGCAAATGGATTTTCCCCATTCATTAAATTTCGAAAGAAATGTATCGTTTCGATTTCTTTATACTGTTCTACAGTAGTAATATCATCTTGAATATTCAAAAACTTCCCATAAATTGCTGATAATGCTACAGTCGGATGTGCTGAATTAGCATAAATATCTTCTGCAAGCTTTCTACCTAAACAATTTTTTAAGGAAATTTTTTCTGTTAAATTTGAAATAGGCATGACTTGAGCAATATGCTCTTGCTGCCATAAATTATAATTTATATATTTACGGTTTCTGATTTCCAATGTAATAACTCAACAATGTTATAAAATTAAGCGATGATGCTTCAATGATTTTTATTAAAAATATGCTATTTGATATAATTTACATATCAAATAAATTATGCTAATGGCGTCGTTTAAACTCTTTTTCTCCAATAAAGTTCAATAATTTCATTATGATAACAGATAAATAAAAAACCCAGCCGAAGCCAGGTTTTAGATTGTTGAATTTTAAATCAGTTGAGATTTAACTTGCCAGCAACATAGTCTGCATCTTTATCACCACGCCCAGAAAGATTGACCACAATTTTGATTTCTTTCGATAATTTCGGTGCTTCACGAATTGCCCAAGCCACAGCATGTGAACTTTCCAATGCCGGTACAATACCTTCTACACGGGACAGCATCATAAATGCATCTAAACATTCTTGGTCAGTCGCAGTTGAATATTCCACACGTCCCAAATCTTTCAAAAAGCTATGTTGTGGTCCAACACCAGGGTAATCCAAACCTGATGCAATCGAATGCACAGGCAACGGCTCACCCTGCTCATTTTCAAGTACATAGCAAGCCATACCATGAATTTGACTTGGCTTCCCTAAAGTCAATGTTGCTGAATGCTGTTGAGTATCCAAACCATGACCAGCAGGTTCCACACCAACCAGTTTAACCTCTGCATCATTTAAAAATGCCGTAAATGCGCCAATTGCATTTGAACCGCCACCTACACAGGCAACCACATAATCGGGTTGAGCACCAAAACGATCTTGTGCTTGAACTTTAATTTCATTGCCAATAATAGATTGGAAATCACGTTCCATTTTTGGAAATGGGTGTGGACCAACCACAGAACCGATCGCATAAATAAAGTTTTGTGGATCTTTTAAATATTCATCAAATGCGCTATCTACCGCATCTTTCAATGTTGCCGTACCTTGCGTAACTGAAACTAATTTAGCGCCTAAAATTTTCATTTTGACAACATTTGGGTGCTCTTTTTCAATATCGACTTGTCCCATATGAATTTCACATGGAATCCCTACAAGTGCACAAGCAGTCGCCAAGGCTACACCATGCTGACCCGCACCCGTTTCTGCAATCACTTTGGTTTTACCCATATACTTGGCAAGTAAAGCCTCACCTAAGCAATGGTTAATTTTATGTGCGCCAGTGTGATTTAAATCTTCACGCTTTAAATAAATTTGTGCACCGCCCAATTGCTCAGAAAGGCGTTTGGCATAAAATAAAGGGCTTGGGCGACCAACATAATTGGCAAATAAATCCGCTAACTCATTCTGAAATTCAGCAGTTTGACGAATTTCTTCATAAGCAATGTTGATTTCGTCCATTGCCGCTTTTAAATGTGGTGGAATAAATTGACCACCATATTCACCAAAAAATCCTTGTTCATTTGGCAGTGCAATACCATTAATTTGATGATCCATATCTATCCCTCATTAAAATATAAGCCGTTGAATGAGTGGGTCTATTGACAGTTCTGCAATATTTTCGACTCAATGTTTTAACTCATACACGGCACAACTTACGAAATTGAATTATTCTAAATGATAAAAATATTATTTCACAAGGCAACAAGCCCATAGTAGAACCATTTTAGTCTTCACTATACTTGATGCTACAAGCTCGACCTTGCGTTATTCTGGCTCAGCCTATGGCTAAAATTATCTTAGACGATCATAGGCATCGACATGAAATTTAAAAATAGCTTCACTATTGTTGTATTTCATGTCTCACGCCATATACATCTCATGCGCAATTTTAGCCTACTTCAGAAGCTATTTTTTACCAACCCAAAAAACAAACTAGACCTTGATACGATCCCAAATTTAGCGTGACAAATATTTGGTCATATCTTCAATGCCCTTTAAAGTCATTGGAAACATATGGTCCTCAAATATCTGTTTAATCAAGGCAATGGTTTGCGTGTAGTGCCAGTAATTTTGTTCTTCTGGATTCAGCCACGCTGTTTTTTCAAAATGTTGACGTAAACGACGTAACCAGACATCACCAGCTTCATCATTCATATATTCAACGGAACCGCCCACCGATTTTAATTCATAGGGTGCCATACTGGCATCACCAACAACAATTACACGATAGTCTTTACCATAAGTATTAAACAAATCCCATGTGTTCATTCGTGTAGAAGAACGGCGATGATTATCTTTCCAAACGTAATCGTATAAACAGTTATGAAAATAAAAATATTCTAAAGTTTTAAATTCTGTTTTTGCTGCACTGAATAATTTTTCACATTGTGCAATATGAGCGTCCATCGAGCCACCCACATCAAATAGCATCAAAACTTTAATACGATTACGCCGTTCGGGGACCATTTGTACATCTAAAATGCCCTGCTTGGCAGTTTCATAAATAGTACTGTTGATATCTAACTCTTCAGCAGCACCCTGACGAGCAAACTTACGCAACCGACGTAAAGCCATTTGCATTTGCCGTGTACCTAAAATTTGCTCATCATCCAAATTTTGGTATTTACGCTGCTCCCATACTTTGACTGCTGAGTTTTTGCGGCTTGGTCCACCAATTCGAACACCTTCTGGGTGGTCACCATAAGCACCAAACGGAGAAGTACCTCCAGTACCCACCATTCGATTGCCACCTTGATGCTTTTTATGTTGTTCACGTAAACGTTCTTCCAACATTTTCATCAATTCTTCAAGCGAACCTGCTTTCATTAATTCAGCACGTTGCTCAGGTGTCAGATGCTTTTCAAGTAGCTCTAAATCAAACCAATCCTTTGGCAGTTTTTGAACTTTGCTGAGCAAATCATCAATATCAAAGGTGTGAATTCCTTCAAAATAATCTTTCATGGCACGATCATATTTATCAAAGAAGCGCTCATCTTTGACCATGACCGTTTTCACCAATTGATAGAAATCATCTTGATCTGCAAACACCAAGCCCTCACTCACCGCTTGGTTGAGATCAATCAATTCACGGGTAGATACAGGTACACCATATTTTCTGAGGGTATAAAATAATCGCACAAACATATGGCGATCTCCTCATTAACGACGTGACATAAAAGCTAAACGTTCAAGCAATTGAACATCCTGCTCATTCTTAATCAATGCGCCATATAAGGGTGGAATTGCTTTCGCTTTATCATGATTACGCAAAATATCTTCTGGCATATCATCTGCCATGAGTAAACTCAACCAATCAATCAATTCAGACGTTGAGGGTGGTTTTTTTAAGCCTGGAACTTGGCGCAATTTAAAGAAGACTTGCAAAGCTTCAGAAACCAGAGTTCCAGAAATATTGGGAAAATGTACTGCGATAATTTCACGCATGGTCGCTTCATCAGGGAATTCAATATAATGGAAGAAACAACGACGTAAAAAGGCATCAGGAAGTTCTTTTTCATTATTTGAAGTGATGATCACGATAGGACGCTGAGTAGCAGTGATCGTTTCACCTGTTTCATAAACAAAAAAAGACATCTTGTCTAATTCATGCAACAAGTCATTCGGAAATTCGATGTCTGCTTTATCAATTTCGTCAATTAATAATACACAACGTGATTCACTGGTAAACGCTTCCCACAACTTTCCGGGCTTAATATAGTTTTTGATGTCATAGACACGATCATCACCCAACTGACTGTCACGTAAACGTGATACAGCATCGTACTCATATAAGCCTTGCTGTGCTTTTGTTGTCGATTTAATGTGCCATGTAATCAGTTTAAGTCCTAAGCTTTCAGCAACCTGTTCTGCCAGTAAAGTTTTACCTGTCCCAGGTTCACCTTTAACCAGTAGTGGTTTTTGAAGTGCGCGAGCAGCCTTTACGGCTAATTTTAAACTATCAGTTGCGATATACTGTTCAGTACCAGTGAATTGTTGAGCATCAACAGACATAGATTACCTTTATTTTTTATTTAAAGTGGTGAAATATTTTTAGCGACAGCGTTGGCTTGCGTATTTTTATTGGTTTTGTATTTAGACCAAAAAAATCCGATGATTAATCCCAGCCCCATCACAAATGCAATCAAGGCAATGTTTGACCAAATCAATGCTGAATCTTTGGTTAAAATACCAAATAACAAGCCAAATATTGCAGG
Source organism: Acinetobacter bereziniae LMG 1003 = CIP 70.12 (assembly GCF_000368925.1). Taxonomy (GTDB): domain Bacteria; phylum Pseudomonadota; class Gammaproteobacteria; order Pseudomonadales; family Moraxellaceae; genus Acinetobacter; species Acinetobacter bereziniae. Next base: position 381,623 of record NZ_KB849756.1, read on the forward strand.
TGCAATTGCTGAGTTCGGTCCTTCAGAAATGGTGGGCGTTGCAAGAACTGCAAATACAATAATCCATGTGATCCCACCAAGTGGTGATGGCAATCGTTTTGAAATCGAATACCAGCACCATAAAATTAAGAGCGTCCCAAGAATATAGACAGAAATTGCAATATTATCTTCTGGGATCGAATCCAATAGATCTAAAAAACTTGTCCATATTCCTGATAACTGATCAAGCACCGCGTAATCCCTCTGGTTCTGCCGCATTAGGGTTAATTAAACCTTCTGGCGGCATTTGAATAAAGAAGCCTTTCGTCTTCAGTGAATCAATCACATGTAAAACATTTACTCGTGCTAATTTTCTTGATTCATTAAGTTCAAGGTGCATGACATGCGTTGCACGACCAAAAGCAATACGTACAGGTTCAGATAGTACCTCTAAAGGATCTGCACTTTCGTCATGGTCTGGATGATTAGGACGAGCCACATAAAGATACATTTCATCTTTCTTGCTCGATTTATAAATATCACAATGCATTTTAAACAACAGCTTCCATAAAACTTATGTGACAGCATACATGAAAAAAACGACAGACACATTATCGAAATTTAACGTATCAGTCGTTATTTATGATCATTTGTAAAATCTTTGAGTAAAAATAAAGCATCACATATCATGACACCACATTTACAGATCTTGTTGAAAAGCTAAGCAAACAGACCATCAAAACATGACATCAAGTTATTCATTCACTTTCATTTGCATACTTAAATAGTGAACATCGGCATGTAATAACTGAATCAGTGGTTGCGTCAATTGTTCATAACGCCACCCCAGTAGATAGCGTGGCAAATCTTGTTCTTTGCCTTGAAACACCACATGATGATACAAAGCATTCAACCACTTTTTACGCATGAGTACTTCTTTAGGGACTTGCATATCCAATGAAATTTGTGAAATTAACTCATCAACTTCAACTGTGATACCTTGCGAGGAGTGTTTAATTGGTCGTGCGATTCGTAATGGCCACTCATCCATCTCTGGTAAAAATTTTAATAAGTCTAAAATGGTTTTACCGTGCTCACGAACAATATTAGGTCGAATGCCCTTTACATTAGACAATTGAAAGTTATTCTTCGGATTAACTTCAACCAAATCAATCATCGTGGCATTTTTAAGAATAAAACTGCGGGGTTGATTCAGTGCCTTGACCATTTCTTCGCGCCACACACACAATTGTTGTAATTGCATCAATTGTTTGCGCGAATGACGATAGTTACCAATATCACTATATAACTTTTCTTTTGGTGTTTCTGAAGCAATTTCAAAGGTGAGATTTTGACAATCTTCCAATACTTGTTGATATAAGTTCTTCTGTTCCAACTGCGCTTTAACTTTTTCAGCCAATCTCATAATGTATAGAACATCATTTGCAGCATAATTCATCTGCTCAGTGGTCAAAGGACGAGCTAACCAATCTGAACGGGTCTGATCTTTATCAATCTCAATGTCTAATATCAGTTTTAAGGCATTTTGATAACTGACTTGTAAGCCATGCCCTAGGAAAGATAACGCCACTTGCGTATCAAACACATTCTCAAGATTCTTTTTATCAGCATAATGGTAGATTAAATCAATATCCTCACCACAAGCATGAAAAATATTTTGCTGCGCTTGAAAAAGTCGATGCCAGAACTGATCTAAATTGAGCGTGGTACCATCGAGTAAAAACACTTGACCATTGACATTGATTTGAAATACACCGAGTTTAGGCCAAAATGTATCAACCTTGATAAATTCAGTGTCTAGACCGTATGTTGATGTGTGTTGCATTAAATTCAACACAGATTCAAGTTCAGTCTGTTGATTAATAAATTGGAACATGTCAGGGCAGAGTAAAACTTGAAGTGCGACATAAACCACCTAATTAATTTAAAGGGTTTATGGAGTATATAAAATTGTCATACCATCATCTTAACTTTGAAGATCGTACTGCATTAATGCTTGAGTCAAGAAAAGAAGGCTTTTCAGCCAGAAAATTTGCTGAACTCATTAAAAGACATCCTAGTACGATCTATCGTGAGCTTAAAAGAAATAGCATCAATGACGTTTATCAAGCTCGATATGCTTCTGATAACACCTTCGCTAGACGTAGACGTGGTCACAGAAAACTCAAAATCGATTCAATCCTCTGGAAATTTATTGTTGAAGCGATCCGTTGTTTATGGTCTCCTCAGCAAATAGCAAAGCGTTTAAAGACATTTCCTGATTTGGATCAAACAATGAATGTAAGCCATACAACGATTTATTCAACGATACGCGCATTACCAAAGGGTGAGTTGAAAAAAGACTTATTATCCTGTCTGCGTCATGAAAATAAAAAGCGAAAAGCTAACGGTGAACCTAAAAAAGATTCTATATTACAGGATATTAAAACTATTCATGAGCGCCCAGCCGAAGTTCAAGAAAGAAAAATACCGGGTCATTGGGAAGCTGATTTAATTAAAGGTAAAGACAATAAAAGTTCGATAGCAACACTTATTGAACGAAATACACGGCTCTGTATCTTGGCAACATTACCTGATGCAAAGGCAGAATCAGTGCGCAAGGCTTTAACTGAAGCTCTGAAATATTTACCTGCAGAACTGCGTAAAACGTTGACCTATGACCGTGGACGCGAGATGGCAGAACATAAAATACTTGAAGAAGATTTAGGCATAGATGTATATTTCTGTGACCCACATTCACCCTGGCAAAAAGGCACATGCGAAAATATGAATGGTTTAATTAGGCAATATTTACCTAAAGGGATTGATTTAAATCAGGCAGATCAGCATTATTTAAATCAAGTTGCCATGTCACTGAATACTCGTCCTAGAAAAGCGTTAGATTGGCTTACACCATTAGAGAAATTTGCTCAGCTTGTTGATTATCATAAGACTTTTCAAACTGTCGCACCTCATGTTTGAATTCGCCCAGTTTAAGTCAAAATGTTACATTCAAATGAAATATGATTTTACCTTAATATATAAAATTTAAATATAATATTTTTGAACTAATTTGAGATAAATGTCTTATTTTTCAATAAAATTATTTTTAAAATATCCATTTTATATATAGGTTTTAGAACTTAATGAATTGATCCTTTAGAAAAAATAACGAATCATAGACGGACCGTTCTATCTAAGGGATTTTACCTAATTTTTCTCAAAGTTATGTAAATAATTTTAAATAAAATCGAGTTTGTTTATCTTTTAAACACCTTTGAATTCAAAATAAAGTGAATGAAAATAAACAAACCCAACATCTGATGAAGACAAAAAAGTATTATTTCATCCGCATACGATTGTGTACTGCTTGACTCAGTGTATGGCTATCCACATATTCCAGCTCACCGCCTTGTGGAACACCTTGAGCAATTCTTGTCATCTGTAGTGAAAGATGTTTGGTTGCTTCAACAAGATAATGTGCTGTCGCTTGCCCTTCTACAGTTGCATTGGTTGCTAAAATCACTTCAGTAATATTGCCATCACTCAAACGCTGTACCAAGTAAGGTATACCAATTTCTTCTGGACCAATTCCATCTAAAGGCGATAAATGACCACCCAATACATGATATTTTCCACGAAAACTTCCGCTTTGTTCAATTGCCATAACATCAGCTGGAGATTCGACTACACAAAGCAGTTGATCATCACGATCATTCGAACAACAAATATCACAAACTTCATTTTCTGTCAGAGAGTGGCAAATACTACATTCATGAATAAAAGAAGTCGCTTCATTTAACGCATGCGCCAAACCAATCGCGCCTTCTTTGTTTTTCATAATCAGATGTAATGCCATGCGTTGAGCCGACTTTGGTCCAACACTTGGTAAGATCCGTAACGCTTGTACAAGCTGATCAAAACGGTCGCTAAACACCTAAGATTCCTTAGAACAAACCTGAAAGACCAGGTGGTAGACCCATTCCTGAATTGGCTTCTTTCATGGTTGCTTCTGAAATAGCCTCTGCTTGACGTGCAGCATCATTCATTGCAGCTGCAATCAAATCCTCGATCATTTCTGGATCATCTTGTAATAAATCTGGGCTGATCTCGATACGCTTAACAACATTACGGCAAGTCATCGTCACTTTGACTAAACCACCACCCGCTTCTGCTTGAACTTCAGTTTGAGCAAGTTTTTCTTTTGCTTTCTTAACATTACTTTCCATGTCTTTTTGCATGCGCTGTGCTTGTTGCATCAACATATTAATGTTCATAAGGTACTCCGAACAAAAAGTCTTTAAATAAATTTTTGTCTTGCACACATTGGCTTTTTTTTTCAAAAATCACAAATGGGCGCAAGACTGTATTTGAGCAATGACGCTTATCTTAAATTAAATCTAATCCATGAGAAAGATCACGAATAATATCATTGACATCTTCCAAACCAACAGACAGACGAATTAAACCTTCACGAATGCCCGCTGCAGCTTTTGCTTCAGGCGAAAGCTTACCATGTGTTGTTGTTGCAGGATGAGTAATGGTCGATTTGGCGTCGCCCAAGTTGCCAGTAATTGAAATAAATTGTGTGTGATCAATGACTTTCCAAGCCCCTTCTCGCTCACCTTTCACCTCAAATGAAACAATCCCACCAAAGCCTGTTTGCTGTTTTGCCGCCAATTCATGACCAACATGCTCGGGCAATCCAGCAAAGTAAACTTTTTCCACTTTCGGGTGTTTAACCAACCATTCAGCAATGATCTGTGCACTTTCAGAGTGCGCCTTCATACGCAGTCTTAGCGTCTCTAGACCTTTTAAAAACACCCAAGCATTGAAAGGACTCATCGACGGTCCTGTCGTTCTTACATAACCAAATACTTCTTCTAGAAGTTTGTGACTACCGACAACAGCACCACCTAATGCGCGACCTTGACCATCCAAATATTTAGTCGCTGAATAAATCACTAAGTCCGCACCAAATTGTAGAGGACGTTGCAAGATTGGCGTACAGAAACTATTGTCAATCGCCAACAAAGCATCATTTGCATGTGCCAAATCAGATAAGGCTTGAATATCAGCTACTTCTGCCAATGGATTGGATGGCGATTCAACAAAAAGTAATTTTGTTTCAGGGCGAACAGCTGCTTGCCATGCGCTTAGATCAGTCAAATCAACAAAAGTCACGGCAACATTAAATTTAGCAACATACTTTTCAAACAACGCGACTGTTGAACCAAAAACAGCACGTGAACAGATCACATGATCGCCAGCTTTCAAGAAAGACATCGCTACAGCCATAATCGCTGCCATACCTGAACTTGTTGCCACAGCACGTTCACCACCTTCAAGAGCAGCTAAACGCTTTTCAAACATCGTAACCGTCGGATTGGTAAAACGTGAATAAATATTGCCTGGCTCTGCACCTGAGAATTTTGCTGCTGCTTCAGCTGCATTTTCATAAACGAATGATGAAGTCAGAAAAATTGGTTCCCCATGTTCCCCTTCAAAACTGCGAGTATGACCTGTACGAATCGCTAAGGTGTCAAGTTGGTATTCAATGTCGTCGTGCTGGCTCATTTCAACTGCTCAGTCCTAAAACTGCCTTTGTAAAATATTGCCAACATTTTGAGCGTCCTATGTATTTAAGGTCAAGGTAAAATCGCAAATTATCACATACACTTCGCATAAATCTGTATAAAAATGAGACAAACATCGCTTATGACCCAAGTATCAGCCAAGTTCCAAGCAAGGAAAGCCAAGTTAAAAAATTTGACGACACGGATTTTCAATGGCAAGTCACTGGTTTTATCTCAAAGTACACCTTATGAAGTCATTGCAGAGCATCATCAAACCAAAGTACGTTACTATGCTGCGCCAGAAAAAAAGTTTAAAGAACCTTTGGTTTTTACCGCACCGTTGTCGATCAATATGGCGATCTATGATCTATACCCGTATCGCTCATTAATCAAACATTTTACAGAACAAGGCTTTGATGTTTATTTATTGGATTGGGGAAAATTAAGCTATCAAGATCGTGACTTAAACTTCCTTTACTTTATCGACGAATCGATGCCTTTATGTATCGACAAGATCCGAGAGCATTCACAAAGTGATCAAATTTCACTGCATGGGTGGAGTATGGCCGGAATTTTTGTATTACTATACAGTGCTTTACGTCAGCCCAATCATGTAAAAAATCTCATTGTACTCGCCAGTCCTATCGACAGTTATGCTTCTGGTGGAATTGGAAAACTGTATCAAAGAATCAATAGTCTGATTATCAAAAACCAAAAACTTAAAGATACACTTTATAAAGGAGGCTTACCGAGAAAACTGATCCATACTTCTGGTTTACTAAATGCGATTGGATTTAAAATTCTTGATCCCAAAGGCTGGTATGAAGGTCACAAACAATTATTACTCAATTTAGATGATCGAGCACTTTTACATGAGCATGCCACACTTGGCAATTTTCTCAATCATATGGTGGATTATCCTGGGGGTGTTAATCAAGACATGTTGTTTAATGTATGGCTCCAAAATCCACTAAAAAATGGTGTTATACAACTCAGCCGACATAAAATAGAACTTAAAAATATCAATTGTTCTTTGTTGGTGGGTGCTGGAAAAAGTGATCAAATGGTCACTGCCGATGCAGTTAAGCCTTTAATCGAATTGACAAATAGTAGCGATGTCACGTTTACTCTAATCTCTGGAGGACATTTAGGACTGATGTCTAGCCAAAAAAGTGCAGAAGAATTTTGGCCGACATTATCCAAATGGTTAGAACAACGATCGACTAAAAGTTAAGAGACAGTTATGAATACTACAGTTGCATTTATCGGTTTAGGTGCTATGGGCTATCGTATGGCAGCACATTTGCCTCAACATTTTGATACTGTTTATGTATGGAATCGAAATTTTGAAAAAGCCAAACAACATGCAACTGCGTTCGGCACTCAGGCGGTAGCTTTAGAACAGGCTGTTCAGGCTGATATAATTTTTTCATGCTTACCCACCAGCCAAGATGTTGATGATTTAATTCAGGGACTAAAAATTAAATCAGGTGCGATCTGGGTAGATTGCACCAGCGGTGTGCCTGATGCAGCACGTCAACAAGCATTACAGCTTAAACAACTTGATATTGAATTCTTGGATGCACCTGTAAGCGGACAAACCATTGGTGCTGAAAATGCCACACTCACCTTCATGGTGGGCGGATCGAATGATGCATTCCAACGCGCTTTGCCTGCAATGCAAGCAATGGGAAAACTAATTAAACATGTTGGCGATTCCGGTGCTGGATTTGCGGTTAAAGCAGTTAATAATATGATGATGGCAGTTCATTTATGTGCAGCCGCAGAAGGTTTTACCACACTCAAAGCGCATGGCGTAAATTTGCATGAGGCATTAGATTGTATTAATGCTTCAAGTGGAAAAAGTGGTGTTACTGAATCAATCCTTCCGCAACGTATTCTCAACAGAAGTTTTCCACTGACCTTTGGGCTACCTTTATTGGCAAAAGATACAGGAATTGCCATTGATTTAGTTCGCGAGGCGAAACTCTCTACACCAATTCTTGGTTTAACACAAAGCCTAATCCAAGCAGCAAACAGTCTTGCAACACCAGACAGTGACTTTTCAACTGCGGTAAAAATGTATGAATCATGGAGCAAAATTACATTAGATTAATTTTTCGTCATTGAATAATCACAACCAGCCCCTATAATCTAATCAAGTGACACACGATTATGTCAATTTTGAGGCAAACTCATGAACAAATATTTTATTGCTACACTGTCTGCTTTATCCATTTTTGTGGGCACACAAGCTTTCGCAGATAATGCACAAGAATGCAAAAAATTGCAGGATGATTACAATGTGATTTATGCATCAAAAGGTTTCTGTTTCAAAGATCCTGAAGCAAAGGCAAAATATAATAATGACAATTGTTATACAAGTAAGCCTAAATTTACTGAAAAAGAGCAACAAAAACTTGACTCTATCAAGGAACGTCAGAAAGAATTGAATTGTAAATAATTACATTCATACATTTAAGGAAGTAAATATGGCTTATGATGATCAGAATATTTTTGCTCGAATTTTACGTGGCGAACTTCCAGCATTAAAAGTTTATGAAGATGATCATGTACTTGCATTTATGGATATCATGCCACAGGCAGATGGTCACACTTTAGTTATTCCAAAAACCAAAGCCATTACATTATTGGACTTAGAACCAGAAGCTGCTGCCTATACCATTAAAATTGTACAAAAAGTTGCTCAGGCAATTGAAAAAGCTTTAGATGCAAAAGGGATTGTTTTAATGCAACTCTCTGGCGCATCAGCTGGACAAACTGTGCCGCACGTACACTTTCATCTTATTCCAAGCTCTGTACACGAATTAGGTCGTCATGCTGTACAAATGGGCGATCAAGAAAAAATTAAAGTGTTGGCTGAAAAAATTAAGTCCGCACTCTTATAAAAAATTTTCTTTAGAAATGAGGCATTTATTGCCTCATTTTTTTGCTTCAAATTCTTATTATGTATCGCTTACGTCATCAAATTGTCATTTATTCTTCACTTATATGTAACAAAGTTTACAGATACTGCATGCAAGTTAGTAAGTAGTGCTTAACCAACACTTACTGAATAAAAAAAGTATCAGCAAACCCATTGAACATGTTTTGGAGAAAACTCAATGAAAAAAGTGCTACTCGCTGCAGCCATCACTACCCTTAGCATAAGCGCAGCTCAAGCAGCGCCTACATTGTACGGTAAGTTCAACGTAAGTTTAGATCAAATCGATAAAAATAAATTCGTAGATGAAAGCGTTACCAATGTAACCTCTAACAACTCTCGTATTGGTATCAAAGGTGAAGAAAAATTAACAGATAAATTATCTGCTCTCTACTTAGCAGAATGGCAAGTAAATACAGATGGTGACGGTACTGACCTAAGTATGCGTAACCGTTATGTGGGGATTAAATCAGACGGTATTGCAACATTAAAAGTGGGTCGTTTCGATACTTACTTAAGAAATACAGCAGGAAACAATCAAGATATCTTCAATGACCTTATTGAACTCGATATGACAGCGATTTTGGCGGGTGAAGACCGTATCAATAACGTTATTGGTTTTGAAACTGATAAAAAATTATTGGGTGGTTTAGGCTTTAACATCATGTTCCAGCAAGGTGAAGAATCATCTGCATTGAAAAATGATGCAAAAGGTCAAAAAGGCAGTCGCGATGGCTTTGGTGATGGTATTTCAACATCGCTCACTTATGAAAATAAAGACTATGGTTTAGCAGCTGCTGTTGGTGGGAACTTCGGTATCGCATCAAAATACAATGCATATAGCTCTGAACTTGGTGGCAGCTCTATCTACTCTGATGCAATCCGTGTTACAGGTTCTTTAGACTTCAAACCTTTAGGTCTTGATGGATTAGTATTAGGTGCATTATGGCAAACATTTAAACCAACTGATGATACTGTTGCTGTTTCTAAAACCGCTGGCACTCCTCCAGTCACAACAACAACTTCATTTAAAGGCTTAAAAGAAAATGCATATGGTATCACTGCTGCTTATGCAATTCCTTCAACACCAATTAAATTGAAAGCTCAATATATCTCATCTACCACTGAATTAGATGGTCGTGATGATCGTCAACAAGATCTTTACGGTGTAGGCGCAGATTATAACATCAACAAGCAAGTTCGCTTCTACGGTGTAGTGGGGCAACAAAAACGTGATTGGGCTGCTTCTGCTACAGCTGAGAAAAAGAAAACTGTTGTTGGCTTAGGTATGGAATATAGCTTCTAATTCCAAATCGAAGGTTTACACAAAAAACGGCAAGTTTACTTGCCGTTTTTTTTTACAATTCCCTTTTCTAAAAATCTCGAAACTCATCAAACCACGCATTTACTATTTTTTGATCTATATCAAATTTTGAAGATTCAACAAGTTGCTGTACAGCAACTCCTGTATCTTCCCTTTCAACAGTTTCAATATTGGGCAATGTATTAATCATCTCTATAAGTTCAATAATTGATTCTTTCACATCTTGCTCATTCTGTGCTTTGGAGATTTTTTTTAAAGCAGATTTATATGCTTTGATCGCAATTTTTGCATTTTTGCTTTGCCAGCTTTCAAATGGAATTCCATATTCAGTGCTAAACCATATTGGACTTCTCAGTTTAGACACCGAAGAATAATCCAATTGTTTTTCTTTAGCCAAATGCTTTAATTGGGTATTTAATGTTTTCCCAGTTTTTTCATCAATATTCCATGCAATGAAAGAGCTTAAGTTTTCCCAAGTATTTAAAGCAGGAAAGCCTTCCAAATTTACTGCATAACGTATTCCAATACGTTCAAGTTGGTGAAGTTGTTTTAAACATGCTGTATTGGTTATATTCCCGGTTAAGTTCAAATTTTTCAAATTAGGAAACTGTAGTAAGCTTTCACAATCAAAAGCCTGACCAATTGGTTTAACAATTACATCGAGTGAACTAATTTTTGCCAAGTCAGTAATAATTGGAAGATGGTACGCGGATACAGATTGATCTTTCTCAGTATTGGGTTCTATTCGAATATGATGAATTTCTTGCTTGGTCTTAATTTCAAAAAGCTCAATTTTTCCAGAGAGATGAAGTGAATATAAACTAATATTATTACTATGATCCAAAGTCAATTTGATCAGATCATCATTACTTTTTATTGCAAGATTACGAATTTGGGCATCACTCAAATCAAGACACAACGAGCGAGAGGGTTGCCAAAAGAAATTTTCAATTACTCTCTTCTTCGACCACTCCACAAAACTAGTATCATTTCCCCAATAGTAAAAAAATCTTGGCCAATCTCCATAAGGATGCAAATGCGCATTTTGTTGACCATGTGGCGTATAAAAGGTATTAAAGACATCCCAATCGATTACAGCATTTTCACCAACAAGAACATCAAACTTTTTCTTGTCCATGCCAATTCGCCCAATCGAGAAACTCCCTTGACCAGCAGGAATTTTGATTTGATGGCTATCCGTACCTGTTAAAGAAATATAAATGGGAGTATCTCTATCCATGTTCATCCATTATTTTTCAACTGCACTATTCATTTTTGAGCTAAAACTTGAGTACTGATGATTGTGCAAATAAGTATATAAACTCAATACTAAATATATCAAGCTTAAAGCTTTAGCTTTGTTTCATATTAGCAAAGTTATGAACATGTTAGGTTTAACTCTGTATATCAGCTCTCCCAACTCAAATGATCTAAATGACCTTGATGATCTGTTTTAACCACCATCAGTTGATCAGATAATTCACTGTTAACTGTGTAATCAAACACTGCAAAATACGATGTGTCATATTTCCCATCGGGATAAAGCCCTATCCTTGTTAAATATAACTTGTTTAAAAACTGTTGTGTCTTGTCTATTGAGTTGGAAATCCCGATGTGTGCTAAGAAATCATCACCCAATTCATCAAGATGAAAATCCACATATTCTTTGACAGTCCCGTCCTGCTCACCTTCAAAATTTTGTTGAATATAAGCGTGGTTGTTTTGGTCAAATTTTTCTATATTTTCTATAAATGATTTAACTCGTTCAAAATTTTCTAAACTCAAAGTATTCGCTTCAAAATTCAAATCGATTTGAACCACTTTTCCATTCACCTCAGCATCGACTTCATAATATTCTTCTAAGTTTTCTGAGTTTATAGTTCCAAAATACGGCAAAGTATATGATGGCATTTTTATAGTCCTCATGCTTTTATGTTTAAACGATGTATTCGGCTTAACCAGATTAAATTATTTTAGACACTATTTACTATTGGTTAAAATATATGAATGGTATATTTTTGCTATTCTATTTCATATTTTCCTATATTTGTTCTTTATGGGACTTTTTCACTTTTCTTCACGCATAAAAAAACACCCTCAACAGTTAGTTGAGGGTGTTTTAAGAATTAAAAGCTGGCGATGACTTACTCTCACATGGGTAACCCCACACTACCATCAGCGCTAAGAGGTTTCACTTCTGAGTTCGGGAAGGGATCAGGTGGTTCACTCTTGCTATTGTCGCCAGCAAACTGTTATGGACTTTTTCGGGTCTTATGGGTATGCCTTACTTTGTTCCAAATGAGTTTAACAGAAGAACATTTGAGTTGGTTATTGTAACTAGCTTTACAACTAAATCAAGTTTCTTTGATCTTTTATGAATCAAATGATGCTTCACATACAACTGCTTGGGTGTTGTATAGTCAAGCCTCACGAGCAATTAGTATTGGTCAGCTTCATGCGTCACCGCACTTCCACATCCAACCTATCAACGTCGTAGTCTTCAACGGCTCTTTAGAGGACATAAAGTCCTAGGGAAATCTTATCTTGAGGTAGGCTTCCCGCTTAGATGCTTTCAGCGGTTATCCCTTCCGAACATAGCTACCCGGCGATGCGACTGGCGTCACAACCGGTACACCAGAGGTTCGTCCACTCTGGTCCTCTCGTACTAGGAGCAGATCCTCTCAAATTTCCAACGCCCACGGTAGATAGGGACCGAACTGTCTCACGACGTTCTAAACCCAGCTCGCGTACCTCTTTAAATGGCGAACAGCCATACCCTTGGGACCTGCTTCAGCCCCAGGATGAGATGAGCCGACATCGAGGTGCCAAACACCGCCGTCGATATGAACTCTTGGGCGGTATCAGCCTGTTATCCCCAGAGTACCTTTTATCCGTTGAGCGATGGCCCTTCCATACAGAACCACCGGATCACTAAGACCTACTTTCGTACCTGCTCGACTTGTGGGTCTCGCAGTTAAGCGCGCTTTTGCCTTTATACTCTACGCGTGATTTCCGACCACGCTGAGCGCACCTTCGTACTCCTCCGTTACTCTTTAGGAGGAGACCGCCCCAGTCAAACTACCCACCAGACATGGTCCTCGTCCCGGATAACGGGACAGAGTTAGAACCTCAATATTACCAGGGTGGTATTTCAAGGATGGCTCCATAGCAACTGGCGTCGCTACTTCTAAGCCTCCCACCTATCCTACACAAGTAAGATCAAAGTTCAATGTCAAGCTGCAGTAAAGGTTCACGGGGTCTTTCCGTCTAGCCGCGGGTACACCGCATCTTCACGGCGATTTCGATTTCACTGAGCCTCTGCTGGAGACAGCGCCCCCATCATTATGCCATTCGTGCAGGTCGGAACTTACCCGACAAGGAATTTCGCTACCTTAGGACCGTTATAGTTACGGCCGCCGTTTACTGGGGCTTCGATCAAGAGCTTCGCTTACGCTAACCCCATCAATTAACCTTCCAGCACCGGGCAGGCATCACACCCTATACGTCCACTTTCGTGTTTGCAGAGTGCTATGTTTTTAATAAACAGTTGCAGGGGCCTGGTTTCTGTGGCTGCCAATAGCTCAAGGAGCAAGTCCTATCACCGTCAGCAGCGTACCTTCTCCCGAAGTTACGGTACCATTTTGCCTAGTTCCTTCAGCAGAGTTCTCTCAAGCGCTTTGGTCTACTCGACCTGACCACCTGTGTCGGTTTCGGGTACGATTCCTGTGTAACTGAAGCTTAGAGACTTTTCCTGGAAGCATAGTATCAGCCACTTCACGAGTAAACTCGCTTGCTATCAGTTCTCAGCATAGAGCACCCCGGATTTGCCTAAGATGCATGCCTACAACCTTCCACCTGGACAACCAACGCCAGGCTGACTTAACTTTCTCCGTCCTCTCATCGCATTACACAGAAGTATTGGAATATTAACCAATTTCCCATCGACTACGCCTCTCGGCCTCGCCTTAGGGGTCGACTCACCCAGCCCCGATTAACGTTGGACTGGAACCCTTGGTCTTTCAGCGAACGGGTTTTTCACCCGTTTTGTCGTTACTCACGTCAGCATTCGCACTTCTGATACCTCCAGCATGCTTCTCAACACACCTTCATCGGCTTACAGAACGCTCCCCTACCACGTATACAATGTATACATCCGCAGCTTCGGCATATAGTTTTAGCCCCGTTACATCTTCCGCGCAGGCCGACTCGACTAGTGAGCTATTACGCTTTCTTTAAAGGGTGGCTGCTTCTAAGCCAACCTCCTAGCTGTCTATGCCTTCCCACATCGTTTCCCACTTAACTATAATTTTGGGGCCTTAGCTGGCGGTCTGGATTGTTTTCCTCTTGACTACGGACGTTAGCACCCGCAGTCTGTCTCCCGGATAGTACTCATAGGTATTCGGAGTTTGCATCGGTTTGGTAAGTCGGGATGACCCCCTAGCCGAAACAGTGCTCTACCCCCTATGGTATTCGTCCGAGGCGCTACCTAAATAGCTTTCGGGGAGAACCAGCTATCACCGAGTTTGATTAGCCTTTCACCCCTATCCACAAGTCATCCCCTGGCTTTTCAACGACAGTGGGTTCGGTCCTCCAGTTAGTGTTACCCAACCTTCAACCTGCTCATGGATAGATCACCCGGTTTCGGGTCTATACCCAGCAACTAAACGCCCTATTAAGACTCGATTTCTCTACGGCTCCCCTATGCGGTTAACCTTGCTACTGAATATAAGTCGCTGACCCATTATACAAAAGGTACGCAGTCACCGAACAAGTCGGCTCCCACTGCTTGTATGCATGCGGTTTCAGGATCTATTTCACTCCCCTCACAGGGGTTCTTTTCGCCTTTCCCTCACGGTACTGGTTCACTATCGGTCAGTCAGGAGTATTTAGCCTTGGAGGATGGTCCCCCCATATTCAGACAAGGTTTCACGTGCCTCGCCCTACTCGTCATCATTATATGTGCACTTTCGTGTACGGGACTATCACCCTCTACGGTAGCACTTCCCAGAGCTTTCCGCTAATACACATATAACTTAATGGGCTGATCCCCGTTCGCTCGCCGCTACTGAGGGAATCTCAATTGATTTCTTTTCCTAAGGGTACTGAGATGTTTCACTTCCCCTCGTTCGCCTCGCATGACTATGTATTCATCATGCGATACCTACCTTATGGTAAGTGGGTTTCCCCATTCAGAAATCTCCGGATCACAGGATATTTGCCGCCTCCCCGAAGCTTATCGCAGGCTATTACGTCTTTCATCGCCTCTGACTGCCAAGGCATCCACCACATGCACTTAATTACTTGACTATACAACCCCAAACAGTCGTTAATCCCTACAAGGAGGATCAACAATGTGGATTTAACCACTTCTATTTGTTGCTTGTGAACTTAATCACTGTACAGCTTCAATTTAATTCATATACCAAAACGCTTGATTCAGTTTTATCGCTAGTTCTCATTTCATTCCGCTTTAACAATTGCTTGTTAAGCTTCATAAAACGAGTTAAACAATTATTTCAACTCAAATATATTCTGTTAATGATTCACTACCGCCTCGTCAGCAAGTAGTTCACTGTGATAAATCACAGAAGTTAATAAACTCTATAAACTTCAGTTCATTAATTTCTATAATCAATCTTTTTTAATCAGGTAACTGCGTAGTAGTGGTGGAGACTAGGAGAGTCGAACTCCTGACCTCCTGCGTGCAAAGCAGGCGCTCTACCAACTAAGCTAAGTCCCCAGCTTAAGATCTTAATATATCTGCTCTTCTGTGTTCAGTAGACTTGGTGGGTCTGACAAGACTTGAACTTGTGACCCCACGCTTATCAAGCGTGTGCTCTAACCAACTGAGCTACAGACCCTCAGATACATCAATGAAGAACAACTTGTTGTGGATTCTTACCAATCGTCAATCTTTCGTTAAGGAGGTGATCCAGCCGCAGGTTCCCCTACGGCTACCTTGTTACGACTTCACCCCAGTCATCGGCCACACCGTGGTAAGCGTCCTCCTTACGGTTAGACTACCTACTTCTGGTGCAACAAACTCCCATGGTGTGACGGGCGGTGTGTACAAGGCCCGGGAACGTATTCACCGCGGCATTCTGATCCGCGATTACTAGCGATTCCGACTTCATGGAGTCGAGTTGCAGACTCCAATCCGGACTACGATCGGCTTTTTGAGATTAGCATCCTATCGCTAGGTAGCAACCCTTTGTACCGACCATTGTAGCACGTGTGTAGCCCTGGTCGTAAGGGCCATGATGACTTGACGTCGTCCCCGCCTTCCTCCAGTTTGTCACTGGCAGTATCCTTAAAGTTCCCATCCGAAATGCTGGCAAGTAAGGAAAAGGGTTGCGCTCGTTGCGGGACTTAACCCAACATCTCACGACACGAGCTGACGACAGCCATGCAGCACCTGTATGTAAGTTCCCGAAGGCACCAATCCATCTCTGGAAAGTTCTTACTATGTCAAGACCAGGTAAGGTTCTTCGCGTTGCATCGAATTAAACCACATGCTCCACCGCTTGTGCGGGCCCCCGTCAATTCATTTGAGTTTTAGTCTTGCGACCGTACTCCCCAGGCGGTCTACTTATCGCGTTAGCTGCGCCACTAAAGTCTCAAAGACCCCAACGGCTAGTAGACATCGTTTACGGCATGGACTACCAGGGTATCTAATCCTGTTTGCTCCCCATGCTTTCGTACCTCAGCGTCAGTATTAGGCCAGATGGCTGCCTTCGCCATCGGTATTCCTCCAGATCTCTACGCATTTCACCGCTACACCTGGAATTCTACCATCCTCTCCCATACTCTAGCTTCCCAGTATCGAATGCAATTCCCAAGTTAAGCTCGGGGATTTCACATCCGACTTAAAAAGCCGCCTACGCACGCTTTACGCCCAGTAAATCCGATTAACGCTCGCACCCTCTGTATTACCGCGGCTGCTGGCACAGAGTTAGCCGGTGCTTATTCTGCGAGTAACGTCCACTCATCTTGGGTATTAACCAAAAGAGCCTCCTCCTCGCTTAAAGTGCTTTACAACCATAAGGCCTTCTTCACACACGCGGCATGGCTGGATCAGGGTTCCCCCCATTGTCCAATATTCCCCACTGCTGCCTCCCGTAGGAGTCTGGGCCGTGTCTCAGTCCCAGTGTGGCGGATCATCCTCTCAGACCCGCTACAGATCGTCGCCTTGGTAGGCCTTTACCCCACCAACTAGCTAATCCGACTTAGGCTCATCTATTAACGCAAGGTCACAAGTGATCCCCTGCTTTCCCCCGTAGGGCGTATGCGGTATTAGCATCCCTTTCGAGATGTTGTCCCCCATTAATAGGCAGATTCCTAAGTATTACTCACCCGTCCGCCGCTAGGTCAATTACCGAAGCAATCTCCCCCGCTCGACTTGCATGTGTTAAGCCTGCCGCCAGCGTTCAATCTGAGCCATGATCAAACTCTTCAGTTAAAATCATTAGTGACTTAAGGTCACAATTCTGGCTCATCAATGTACTGACAAATTCTCTCAAATAAACTTCGAGTAATTTAAACCAATCAATCAATGATAATATTTCGATCAATCAATCAGTAAAAATCCACACAAGTTGTTCTTCATATTCTCTTAATGATCAATTTACCACCTCGTCAGTGATAAATAAGACGCAATAAACATTCAACAACTTAACCCTCTAAGCTAAGTTCGTTTGCTGTATCGCGTCGGGATGCTGCGTATTCTATATATTTTTTATAGACACGCAACCCCTATTTTGAACTTTTTCAACCACATGGTTATTTTTTCAACAAAAAGCGCAAAAAAAACTGCATTTTTCACTCATTTTTTAAGCACTTCTTTAAACTCATGCTTTTAAAATCTTAAAAAAGACCTCATCAATCAATAGTCGTTATTTGATTCTTATTCAAAAATAATCACCTGAAGAATGTGCATGTAAGAAAGCAGGGATTAATCCCGTTAATGCTGCCCGAATATCTGCACGTTCATTAATGAGTTGATGCGATCCTTCTTCAAGAATTAATAAAGTTTGCAATCTGAATTGGCGACGTACGAAATCAATATTATATTTCCAATCCACTGTTTGATCTTGAGCACCTTGTGCCAACCACACAGGTATACGACATTTTGGAAATTCTTCCATTTCCTGCATCCATTTCGACATTGCAAGAATCCAGTCCATTCCCATCATACGGGGTTGCAAAGGATCTTTTAGTCGTACAAATCTTAAAAACTCTGGATTATGATTATTGCGTTTAAAATGACGTGGAACTTCTCTTTTAATTCTACGAATAATACCCAAACCAATAGAATTGTGCCACCATGCGGTTTTAGCTGGTCTCACCAAAGGTGATAAGAGTAAAACACGATCAACAATTGGATTTTCTCTTTTTTGTGCATATTCAAGTAAATGATGCATCCAAATTGCACCACCTGTACTCTGTCCTACCCCCAACCAAGGTTTAGGAAGATGCTGTGAGTTTTTAACATATTGGTAAACAGCATGCAGCACTTGTTGATAGTGGTCAAAATTTTTAATATTTGCTGGAGAGCCATTACTTAAACCATGTCCTGGCAAATCATAAGTAATAACACTAAAGCCTTGTTCAAGGATTTCTTTAACAATCGGTTGATAGATACCACTATGCTCTAAATAACCATGTAATAAACAGACTGTTCCTTTTACTTTTTCAATTTTAGGCTTAAATACCTGAACATGCAGTTTAAACAACGGCATGTCAATAAAGCCTTGCCATTGAACACAATCTAATTGATCAAAACCATAAAGTCGTTGATAAGCCTTTATTTCTTGGTTTGGCACATAGGTACGATTTAAATTTAAAGCTTCTAATAGTTGTGGTGTGGTATCACGACTTGGTACTGGCAAATCAAGTTGTTTTAAAATTGTAGGATTTAAAAATGGGATATCCGCCATTAAGGCACCTCTCTACAGCCACTCGAACCAAACAACATATCTCGAATTGTTGCTAAAGTTTCATAGTTGGCTCTGCGGCTATGATCATAATTCTGTTTGCTTGGTTGCCATTCTGTAAGTTGAGTAGGCATTGGTGCGTCCACTGGAATGGTTTCTATACCATTCAATGCAAATAAACGACGTGTTCTAGGCATGTGATAACGATCTGTAATCAACATGACTGTAGGTGCTCCACCTTTTTTTTGTAATAGTAATGAGCTAAAACGTGTATTTTCACAGGTATTCATACTGCGATTTTCCAATAATTTTGCCTGCACCCCACGTTCAGCCAACCACTTTTGCATATAAGGTGCTTCAACGCCACTCAACACAATAGGCAGTTTGATTTTTTTCTCTAGTTCAATAGTCGTTTCCAGTCTTAGTTTAGTGTAATCATTGACAATAATATCTTTCTGATTTTTATCTAAAGTTAGACCACCACCCAAAACCACAATGGCATAAGGTTGACTGACTGGTTTTGGGAGTTCACTATTTTTATTGGGTAAGCTTTCTAAATCTTGTTGTACTTGTGAACTTGATAATTCAACGGCAGAAGCTGAGGGATTTTCATATAAAGCCTTATCATCAACCTTATATTTTTTTAAGAAAGTTAAATATTCATCCATCAGCGCTTTGTTGTCTTCACTATTTAAATCTAATAAGTTTTTAACCACATCATTAGGCTGGTCTTCTACAGCATCAGAAGCTGCATGTTCAGACACTAAAGGAATCACTGGTTTGATTTGCTCTTCATCATCTTCTTTTTGTTCTTTGGCAATTTTTTCCTGTAAAGCTCGATAACGCAATTGAAGAGCAAGCAAATCCTTAGCATCGTTGTTCTTTAACAGTTCTTCCATCAACTTTAGATAAGCTTGACGAGCAATCCACAAATCCGAACCTGGTTCTAAGTTTTCTGTTTCAGATAATGCCGCATTTTGTTGGCTTTTTGCGGCAACCTGATTGACTTCAACAGGCACAAATGTATTGAGAATCCTCACCATAAGGTTCGAATAAAATGGCGTATACCAAAATACAATCAGACAGCCAAAAAGTACAAATAGTATTGCAACCATCCGTAAAAATCTGACCATCCAATGTTGTTTAACCATATATAGACTCAATGTTAATGGTTCTGAATTAATCCCATTTCGTTAAAAAGTACAGGTTCTGGCTCTAACTGCACAGCAAACTGATCAAACACATCCCGCTGAACAGCTCGATAAGCCGCTTGAACATCTGACAATGTTGCATCCGCATAATTCACCAGAACTAAAGCTTGTTTATGGAACATGCCGACTTGATTAAGTTGCTTACCTTTCCATCCTGATTGGTCAATCAGCCAACCAGCTGCAATTTTAACGCGATCCTCTGTTTGAGGATAATGTGGAATATTAGGGAATTTTGCAATTAATTGTGAAAATACATCTCGCCCAATAATCGGATTTTTAAAGAAACTTCCGACATTTGGATATTCCTTAGGATCAGGAAGTTTACTTTGTCGAATTTGGATGACTTGTTTTTGCAAATTCTCCGCACTCAAGTCATCTGCCATTGCTGCTTTTAAATCACCATAGTTGATTTTTAAATCAGCCTGTTTCAGTAATCTAAAAATCACATGAGTAATAACATAACGATTTGGATCATCTTTAAAAATACTGTGACGATAAGAAAATTGACAATCCTGAGCACAGATGGAATGCATTTGCTCTAATTCACGATCATATACTTCCACAGATTCAATAAACTCACCTGCTTCAACGCCATAAGCCCCTATATTTTGTACAGGAGAAGCACCTACCAAACCAGGAATCAATGCAAGGTTTTGTAAACCATAAAGATGCTGTGAAGTCGTCCACAATACAAAGTCATGCCAGACTTGCCCTGCACCCACCTTTATTGTTTTACTCCGTTCATCTTCACCGATAAACTCTATCCCCTGTATATCGATCGCAACAACCAGGGCATGAATATGCTCAGGAAGAATCATATTGCTTCCACCTGAAAGAACCAGCACATTTAAATTATTTTGTTTGGAAAATTGCAGTGCGCTTTGAAGGTCAGCAACAGATTGTACTTTGACAAAATGTGATGCAACTGAGTCTAAACGGAGTGTATTAAATGGTTTAAGTTGAACCTGAGATTCAATATTCATAACTTAAATTTCATTCCTAATGTATATCAATTACTTATATTGAAACTGTTGCTGAAAAACTTGCACCCACGCTAAACTACTTGACTCACATTGATCAAGAACACGCTCAAATCCATCTGCTTCACCATAATAAGGGTCAGGAATGGCTTGCTTCGGAAAATCAGCATCATGTTCACTCATCAGCGCAACTTGCGCTTTAACAGACTGTACACCAAATTGTTGAATCGCTTGTTGAAGTAAAGATTTGATATTCGCTAAATTTTCATGATCCATTGCAAGAATTAAATCAAAATCCAAGAAGTCTTGTATTTTTAACTGTCTAGCACGCAAATCTGAAAGATCATAGCCTCTTTTTATTGCATGTTTTTGACTGCGGTGATCAGGTGATTTATTCGGATGATAATTACTCGTTCCAGCTGAATCCACAATCACGTTCAATTGCTGTTCATTACAATAATGTCGCAAGACGACTTCTGCTGTAGGTGAACGACAGATATTTCCTAAGCACACACATAAAACCTTGTATGGCATTTTGGATAACATAAACCGCCTCAAATGATCATTTCTTTTATAAGCGCTTATGTTAAGTTATTTAGCAAGTGAATCCTATAGAACCTTAAAACAATAATGTTAATTTTGTGATGACAGATTAAGGATAGTACACAATGCAGCATTTCCAATTTCAAACTGTAGCCAATATTATTTCTGGGCTAGGATCAGTCCAAGAATTAAAGACAATTTTAGCTAACAAATATAAAAAAGCCTTGCTTGTAACAGATGCAGGGATGATTCAACATGCACTGCATTTACCTGTACTGAAAATTTTAGAAGATGCTCATTTGGCTTATGAAATTTACGCTGACGTTCAGGCTGATCCTGCAGAACATATTGTTCTATCCGCAGTGGAGTTTGCCAAAAAAAATCAAGTCGATGTTGTGATTGGTTTTGGTGGAGGCAGCTCAATGGATGTTGCCAAACTTATTGCAGTACTGGCTCATGCTCAACAAACCCAAAGTATTCAAGAGATCTACGGTATCAATAATGTTCATGGACCAAGACTTCCGTTAATTCTGATTCCAACCACTGCCGGTACTGGTTCTGAAGTTACGCCGATCTCCATTGTTACGACAGGTGAAACGACAAAAACAGGAATTGTCTCACCGATCTTATATGCGGATATCGCAATCCTTGATGCCACATTTACCACTGGTCTGCCACCACATATCACAGCCGCAACTGGCATTGATGCAATGGTGCACGCCATCGAAGCCTATACTTCAAAAATAAAGAAAAACTTTTATGCTGACATGTTGGCAAAACAAGCGCTGAAACTTCTCAATAAAAACTTGAAACTTGTCTTGGCGGATGGGATGAATGTGCAAGCACGTCAAAATATGCTTCTAGGGTCAATGCTTGCAGGACAAGCATTCGCCAACGCGCCTGTTGGCGCTGTTCATGCCCTTGCCTATCCATTAGGTGGACATTTCCACTTATCTCATGGACACACCAATGCTTTGGTTCTATTAGAGGTTTTAAAATTTAATGCCTCTGAAGCCAAAGCTCACTACGCTGAACTGATGCAATGGTTAGATCCATATAGTAAAGGCAGTGTTGAAGGTCTCTGTGATTTATTTATCGACCATATGCAAAACCATCTCAACAATAGTGGCTTAACCCTAAAACTGAGAGAGTTAAATGTACAATCTCAACAACTTGAAGTCCTTGCAGAAGATGCAATGCTTCAAACACGCTTATTACAAAACAATCCTAAGGTTTTAAACTACACCGATACACTCAACATTTATCAGGCAATTTATTAGGGTCTATTGAGATTTCAACAGCACATTGCGTTATCGATTAATACGACATAAACAAGAAGTGAAATACCAACAATCGCCATACTATTGTCGAGTTTCGAAATGCAGTTGAGGAAGACTTTAATCACAACCAGCTGAATAGAGATATTTTACGAGGTCTACCTTAGGTTTTGCTGACTTAGCATCACTGAGTTTCACAAAACCTGCCAAGTGATATCTAAAAAAATCTTTATTACAAGCATCTGTAAAGTATCAACCAACTTAAAACACATCATCAGAATGCTTGCGATTGATGTTGTAAAATCATCTTTAAATACAGTTAAGCTATAAAGCGATTTACTTAGGTAATGCACTACATTTCAAACAAAAAGTAAAAACTGTCTTTTGATCATGAAAGACTAGCCTGATTCCTCTAGCATAAGAAATTGCTAAAATCCGCGAACAAATCTTCACAAGAAAAACCTTAAATTATCAACATGTGCAAAAAACAGTCAATAAAATTCTATTTTTTAATCAAATAGATTATTGCGTATTTTAGAAAATATCTATTTATAACTTTAATTATCATAATATTATTTTAATTACTTATTATTTGTATGACTGACTGGTTGATAATTTACCGTGTTTTCCGTTTAACTTCTAAAATAATTACTCTAAAATCGCCGACGATCTTAATCGGGAAATTAAGATAACAGACAGTATTGGAAATGATTCTATGAAAAAACTTACATTGGCGATTTTACCATTAGCAGCGTTTGGCTTAAACACTGTTACTCATGCAGCGACTTCAGACGGTAAAACTTTTGCTGTTTCTACAGGTTGGTTGCATGTAATGCCACAAAGTAAGGGACAAGGTGTCAATGGGAAAACAGGTAATTCACCTTACTTAGGTCCCTTGGCTAATTTACAAGCAGCTAATCCTGATGCTGGTTTTGAAGTACAAAATGCTGATACTGCAGGTTTGATGCTTGATTATTTCGTCAATGATAACGTTTCATTAGAATTAACTTTGGGCGCACCTCCTGAAATGGAACTTGCAGGCAAAGGCAGCATTAAAGTTCATGGGATCAATGTCATTGACCTCAGCAAATATGACAAAGCTGCAACTACAGATGCCTATACACCAACCATTTCTGGTCGTTATCACTTTGGCTCGATCAACAATAAAATCCGCCCTTATGTTGGTGCTGGATTGATGTATGCTCACTTCTCAAATGTTGAAACTGACCGCGCGATTAATCAGGCACTGAAGGCAAATCCTTATCTTGCTCCGTTCAATCCAGAATTGGGTAAAGTAAAAGTTGATGATGCTTTTGCACCAGTGGCTATTCTTGGTGCTGATTTCAACATCAACAAAAACTGGTATGCAACAGCTTCTGTGTCTTATGCGCACCTTACAACTAAAGCTAAATTAAATGTAAATGGTACTACACCAGCTGGTACTACAACATTGATCTCAGGTCAAAGCAGTATCGAAATTAAACCAATTGTGACTTATTTAGGTCTAGGCTACCGTTTCTAATTAATGAAGTCTGATTGAGATCAGTCTTCATTTTCTATAGCTCATTGAGTCATACTTAATGAGCTTTTTATTTTTTAAATCATCCTTAATACATATCATCCTGCGATGTATCCAACAAAATAGAATCGCTTTAAAACCATCATCATTTTGAATAAAAACAAACAACGCTCTCATCCCATAAAAGATCTTTGTCATCTCTGGAAAGTAAGACATCACTGAAGTAAATCAATTAAAATTTTTGTTAAAATATAAGGCTGTGAAAATGTCTGATCTCTATTATCCAAGTTTTCTTAGATGGTATCAGTAAGATAAATAAATCTAAAATTGTATAAAAGATACGCTTTATACGAAAAACATCGTCATATCTATTCAGTCTTGTAGAATGATATGATGAGAAATTGATTAAATTTGATGTACATCGCTTCTTATTCACACTGTCATCGTTTTAATGTAAATGTCCGTTTAGCGCAGAGTAAAGTAAAATGAAACCACAAATAAAATTACGTGATCAATATGCCTTTATTTTCCCAATTCAAACACGTTGGGCTGACAATGATATTTATGGTCATGTGAATAATGTAACCTACTATAGTTATTTCGATACCGCAGCCAATGCATTATTAATTCAAAAAGCGGACTTTGATATCCATCAATCGCCGATCATTGGCCTAGTTGTAAATTCTTCTTGTGATTTTTTTCAAGAACTCACTTATCCCGAAATTATTGAAGTAGGCGTTGCCATTTCAAAAATAGGAAACGCTTCACTGACTTATGATTTAGCAATTTTTAAACAAGGACAAAGCCAAGCTTCAGCTCAGGGGCAATTTGTTCATGTATTTGTCTCTCGTGAGACAAAAAAAAGCACCCCAATCCCTCAAGATATGCGAGATGCTTTGCAGATTTATCTTAGTGAATAATTCATTTTAAGCTCTATAGCTAAGCCAGATCGAATAAACTATATTTCAAAGATAATATTTTAAGCTAAAGTATTTTGATCCCAAAAAGCCTGACTGACTTCAGGCATTTGATTTAACATTTCAATAATGGGCTGAATTTCTTTTTCCTCAACCGAGTTTGCAATCAAAATTGCCTTAATCTCAACATCTTGTTCTCCAAAAGGCTCTACGTCAAAATCTTTGGCTGGAAAGTGATAATGCTTTAAAGCTTTACTCAACTCATCCATAACATACTTACTATGTTCTTTTTGACACACCACATAAATTTCATGTTGCATTTCTGACTCAACATTGAGTGGCTTGCGGTCGATAATATGACCAATCGGACGTAGCAAAGTATTTGCAGCCAAAATAAAGAGTGTTGCCAATAATGCTTCAACAATACGATCACAGCCTGCTGCTGCACCCACGGCGGCAGAACACCATAGCGTTGCAGCCGTATTCAGACCTTGAATATTACCCTCTTGGCGCATAATCACGCCTGCACCTAAAAAGCCAATACCAGAAACAACATAGGCAATTACTCGAACAGAACCATCAGCGCCAGTTAAATTATTGGCAATATCAACAAAAATAGCAGCACCCACAGCCACCAAAACATTGGTTCTCAAACCAGCTGTACGTTGTCGATACTGTCGCTCAAATCCAATCAAACCACCTAAAATAAAGGCAGAAAAAAGACTAATCAATGTATCAAGCATGTTTGTTAATTCTAAATGTTGCATAAATTGGAGTTGCATCTATACGCTCCACAGTTATTTTAATTTATGGTCTATATCTTTGATATCTCATGAATAACGGAATAAAAATCCTTCACTGTTTTATCACATGCAAATGACAAAAGTATTGCAAAGTATTAAAACTCAACACTTTAAAGATTTTCAATTTCAAAAAATCAGTTAGATATAAATAGTCTGATATTTGAACCAAAGTTGCCTTCTTTACATTAGGGGCTGTGGACATTTCATAAATGGCTTGCGTTGTAGGTTAAAATTGAGCAGGCATGAGGAGTATACTCCGCAAGGAAATGAAGAGAATAGCGAGACTATTCTTAAGTTTCATAACGTAACCTGAGATAATTTTAACCACAGCCCCTAATAACAGGACGATAAAACGAGAGATATAAAAACAGACCTTGAGTAGGCATTTTATTTAAGGAGGAAATGTAATTTAAAAATAGAAATGCAATCTTATTGCAAGACAACATTCTCAAAAGTACCTTGCTTAATAAGTTAGAATCACTATAGATAAACTACAGCACCTCGACGAACTATTTGGCATTTTTAGATACCCCTTTGTTGAAATTGGCGCGATTATAACCACAAAGTCATTAAATAAAAACCGCATTTTTTAATTGATATTTATTTTATAAGATCATTCAACAATATTAAAATTTTGTATGCAGTCACACTTTAAGTTTTAGCCTGCCTTGTTTGATGCACTGGCAACGTCCCTGTTGCACACTAAACACCACCCATCCTCTATATATGATTATATTGAATGCAGATCAAATGTTATCGAAGAATGTATTTAACTTTTGAGTTGAATATTTTCAATCTGACCATCAAATGCATCAATCAAACTTTTTACTACGGGCTCTTGTTGAAGCATTTCAGCTGCACGATCAAAAGCACGCACTTTACGTTCTTTTTGCATCATATACGGTGTAATCGACTCGACCTCACCATACTGAACTGTAAATATCGTTTGTGACCATTGTTGCTTTAAAGCTGCTTCTAGATCATGTTGCGCTTGATTCAGTAATTTTTCATATTTTGGTGAAGTTTGAAAAATAGACTGACCATTAATCATACCCATCATCAAACCATGTTGTGCCAGTTCTTGAACAGCAGGAGAAAGCGAGCTGTTTCTAAACCAATATTCCCATTTATCAACAGTCCAATCTCCTTCTAAATCTTGAGATTGTAACGTTAATATTTGTTGCGGTGTTTGCGCATTATCAGAGGAGCCTAATTGATTCTCAGACTTAACCACCTGAACTTGATTTTCACTTGGCTGCTGTTTTTGGATAGCTTCAGCATTTTCAATATTAAGCTGTTGATCTTGTGCTTCAGGAGCTAAAAAGAACACATCCTGATTTGCTGTTGATGCTAAAGAATTTTCATTTGTACTTTGTGAATGAAGCTCAGCACCAAAGAGCGTTAAATCTGGTGCGGTAGAATCAATAGACATTTCATTTTGAACATTATGATTTGCCTGCTGATCAATGATTAGAGATGGTTCAGTAACCACAGTCTGTATTTGTGCTGTGTTTACTGTGCTATCAATATCTTCAATGAATTGCTCATTAAAAGCATCATCACTATACGGCTCATGATCTTCAATAATCTGCTGTGATAACTCATCCTCAACTGCATCAAAAGCAGGATCACTCACTACAGGGAGTGTTTGTGGCATTACAGCAAAATCAGATTTTAATGGCTCCAACTGTTGTTGAGATAGATCAGGTTCAATAGCCTCACTTTTTATATTAACTTCAGCGTCTATCTTTGCCTCATCGTCTATCTTAGTATCAATCAGATTCTGATCTTTTGCTTGTGCAAATGATTTTACAGTCTGATGAGGTTCAATATCCAAAGGTTTATCTTGAGTTTCAACTGAAAGCGCTTGCTTTTCAATATGCTGTTGTGGTTGAGAAATTACAACTTCATTGACTTGCATTGGTCTAAAAGCAAGTAAACGCAATACCGTCATTTCAAAACCTTGCTCTTGTGTCACAGCAAGTTGCAACTCAGCCCGTCCTTTACATGCAATTTGATAATAGAGCTGTAAATCTTGAGCAGAGACGATTTTCGATAACTGCATAATTTTTTGATTTATTTCAGCACTATATTTTAGGCTGAGATCTGGCAAATATTGCAACATTGCCAACTCATGTAATGTTGAAATAAATTGATCCAAAACCAGTGAAACATCTAAGGCTTGCTGTCTAAATTGTAATAACAACTGACTGACACGTTCCCGCTGATTCTGATGTATTGCCAAAATCAAATCATAAATAATGGTTCGATCTATCAAGCCCAACATTTCTTTAACATCTTGGTGATGAATTGCACCTTGACCATAAGCGATTGCTTGATCAGTTAAAGACAAGGCATCACGCAATGAACCTTGTGCAGATTCCGCAATTTGCCAAATCGCATCTTGCTCTGCTGGTATTTCTTCTTTATTTAAAATACTACTGAGGTGGTGGGTAATTTCATCCACAGCCAATGGACGTAATGTAAATTGTAAGCACCGGGAGATCACGGTAATAGGAAGTTTTTGTGGATCGGTTGTCGCAAATAAAAATTTTACATGCTCTGGTGGTTCTTCCAATGTTTTTAACAAGGCATTGAATGAGTGCGTAGAGAGCATATGCACTTCATCGATCAAATATACTTTAAAGCGACCTTGTGTAGGCGCATAAGGTACATTATCAAGCAGCTCACGGGTATCTTCAACCTTGGTTCGTGATGCTGCATCAATTTCGATGAGGTCAATAAAACGCCCTTCATTCACAGCTTTACATGTTGCACAAACTTCACAAGGTGTCGAAGTTACGCCAGTTTCACAGTTTAAACATTTTGCTAAAATTCGCGCAATTGTGGTTTTTCCGACTCCACGTGTTCCTGTAAATAAGTAAGCATGATGTAAACGTCCACGATCTAAAGCACTGGTCAGCGCACGAGAAACGTGGTTCTGTCCGACCAATTCATTGAAGTTGCGTGGGCGATATTTACGTGCAAGTACCTGATACATGGAAGCTCCTAGTTACAGGTCTAAGGATACTGTTTTTTTGACAATTAGTGAATGAAGAACTGTAGAGTTATTTTTTATTAGAGATAATTCGATCAATTTCTTCAAATTTGACGATTTTAATGACATTTCTTGAACTTTGTTGTAAGAGAATTAGCTTGTCTTGGCTTCCATCTAAAACATACCAATTTATAAGTTCTTTGTCATTTTTCAACTTCGCAACCGGCAATTTTTCAATATCATTTAATTTAATTTGTGCAGAGAAACAAGTTGTTAATGCAAAAAAGACAATGAATACAAATAGTTTAAGCTCTTTATCTTTTTTTATTTCCTTATTTGTGAATATTCCTAAGGTCAATCCAATGAGAAAACTATTCCACAGCATTGAATTGAACTTAATCAAACCAAACAAGGTAAATAAAACAACGATAATGGTGCAAATGACAATGACAAATGTTGTTTGCCAAAATTGAAATGATTCATTTTGTTTAAAAATTTCTTTATATTTACAGTCAGTTAAAATATTTTGAGTGGATAATTTGAAACGTTTTTTCTGTCTAAACTTATATGATTTTTTAATCATCCATTTAAATATATCCATTAAAAAGCCAACAACAAGAATACTTCCTGCCATTAATACAAGAACTTTCAATATTTCAAAAATATAAAATGTAGGTGATAAAATCGACATGACCCAAATTGCATCTAAAGAATAATAAAAATATGCATTGGAAAATACAGATATGGTTAATGCAACAACAGACAAGACACCGAATAATTCTGTAATTGATAATTCTCTTTTTATCATTTAATTAAAATCGAAGTTAGTTTTGCACTTTTTAGCACAATGCTTTCACAGCGTAAAGTTTATGAATCCAACCAAAGTCATTTAAAAATTAAAATTAGCCAAAACTATTATCAACTTCAAATGGTAAAATGTTAGAACTCAATCAAACACTGCTATTAAGCTCTAACTACAAGACTATCAATGCAACTAATTTACTATTTGTTTCTTATCAGGTAATGCACGCCAAACAAATACTGACAAAATTAAAAACATCACACCAGAAATACTCAATACCTTACTATGCGAATGGATAAATGCTTCTGAGGCGGCTTGTTTTACTTGTTGCACCAATGCAGGATCTGCATGCTGAATCACAGACAAAGCCTCACCTATGGATGAACTTACTCCAGCTACCAAACTCTCTGGAAGTGTAGACGGTATAACAATGGATTGCGCATAGAATATAGATAACAGCAAACCAAAAATAGCAATACCTAAACCAGCACCCAATTCATACGCCATTCCCTCAATCGCACCCGCAGCAGTCGCTTTTTCTGGAGACACGGCTGACATAATTGCAGCTGTAGATGACAATAAAGCAATTTCGACGCTAATTCCCATAAACACCATCCACACCCATGCTTGAATATTTTGAGCATTAAAATCAGTCATTGCCAAACCAAAAAAGCAGACCGCACACATCAACATTCCAATTGTTGCTACAGGTCTTAAACCATAGTGATTCATTAAGATACTGGTAAAAGGACCACCGATACTGATTGCGATCATAAATGGTAAGATGAATAGTCCAGCCTCAAGTGGCGTATAACCATACACAAACTGTAATTCTTGAGAAAGCAATAATTCAAATCCAACCAATGCAATCATAGCAACCATTGCCATCACAATACTGGTTGAAATTACAGGATTCTTAAACAGAGTAAAATCAATCATCGGCTGGACCGTACGAAGTTGATGACGAACAAAACCCGTCAGCAAACCCAAGCCCACAACAAAAACCAATACTATAGACAGATCGAATGCATATATTGATGTCTTAATCGAATAGATCAACATCAATATGGCACTAACCAAGATCAAGGCTTGTAATAGGTTTAAAGGTTGATTTGTTTGTACTGTTTGTTTAGGGACTAACCATAAGGTCAAAATTAGCACAAGAATGATAATCGGTACATTGATCAGGAAAACAGCGCCGCAACTAAAGTGCTCTAAAATAAAACCACCCAGTAGTGGACCAAAGGCCGCCCCACCGCCACCGACAGTTCCCCAAATACCCAATGCGTAATTTCGTTGCTTCTCATCCAAAAAAGTATTCCGAACACCTGCCAAAGTTGCAGGTAAAATCATGGCTGCACCGACACCTAAAAATGCTCTGGCTGCTATCAACATATAGGCTGAATTCGCAAAAGCAGCCATTAAGGAAGCCACACCAAAGATACTGGCACCAATCAACATCAGACGTTTAAAACCAATCCGATCACCCAATGCACCCATTGGTAAAATCAAACCTGCCATGATTAGGGAGTAAATATCAATTACCCATAACATCTCATTGGCGGATAATGATAATGCCGTGCTCAATGTTGGAATGGCAACATGGAGTACTGTTGCATCAATTGAAACAGGTAAATAAATGAGTACGATGATTGCGAGAATCACCCATTTGCGGTACATAACACACCTAATTAAAAGTTGGACACTTGTTCAAGTGTAGCGCATTATACCCACACTTGAACAAGTGTCCAACTTTGTTTAATATCTGTTTTGTAAATTAAGTTGAAAACCAAAGTATGAATTATTTAAATCGCGAGCAACGTCGAAACATGATTTTGGATGCAGCCAAACGTTTGGCGCTTCAAGATGGACTAAATGGTTTAACGGTACGTCGAATTGCGAGTGAAGCCCAAGTTTCTACCGGGCAAGTGCATCATCATTTTGAATCCAGCTCACACTTAAAAGCAGAGGTATTCATCGCTTTAATGGATCAGCTTGATGAAGTTGAAAATCTCATTACCACAGAGAGTAGTGTCGAACGTTTATGCTTATTACTCGGTATTGAAAATATTGAACAAACCCAACCTTATTTACGTTTATGGAACGAAGCAGAAGTTTTGATTGATCAGGATCAAGAAATTAAAAAAGCCTATAATATCGCAATGGAAAAATGGCATCTTGCTTTAGTGACAACGATTGAATATGGGAGAGGTCAACAAGAATTCAAGATATCCACTTCGAGTTCAAGCCAAGATATCGCATGGCGGCTTATTGCATTTGTCTGTGGATTAGAAGGCATTTATGAATTGGGTTTAAAAGGATTGGATAATCATTCTTTTAAGCACCATGTAGAGTTGGTGCTTAAAATGGAATTATTTTAACAACAAGGATTCAATTAAAACCACCCTTTACTGCCTTTTAAAAGCTTATCCGCACAACGCAGCGTTTCCTGAGTCAATCCCCACAGACGATAGTCACCTGTGATTGAACCAATTGCAAAATTATGGGTATAAGCAAAACTGAGTTCGCGCTGCGGATCACACCAAGCTCCAGAACCATTATAACCAATATGACCAAAGCCTTGTTTTGCACGCTTCCCCATGCTAATGACACGATGATAGCCTAGACGCCATTTCATCGGAATTGGCATGACACGATCTCTCTTAATCGATTGAATTTGACTTAATTCAGCAAAAACTTCAGGGCGAATAAATACTTTTCCATCCCAAACACCTTTATTTGCCATCATGGCATAAACTTTTGCCAAACTATTTGCAGTAAATACACCATTGGCTGCTGGAATAATCGCCTGCAATCCTTGATCACTGAAAAAACTAAAATCGCGCATTCCTTTTGGCACCATCGCATCTAAAAAGTCTTGCGGATTCTGACCAGTTAATTCCACCAATTTATCTGAAAAAGAGGGTTTGCGTTGCTTGGCTTTGTTTTTAGTTGATTTACCTTCTGCTTTTTGTTCGGGTATTGCTTTCTGAATCAAACGCGCAACACGATTTAATTCGGTGTTAGGTACACCAAAATATGCACCATCAAGTTGCAGTGGTTCCACTAGGTATTTTTGCATTAACACAGTAAGTGGCTGTTGAGTTGCTTTTTCCAATACACCTCCAACCAACCAACCAAAAGTGAGTGCCTGATAAGCAATATCTGTACCTATTGCAAAACGCGGAGTCGCCTTTTCAAGCACTTTAAGCATATGCTGCCAATCCGCCATTTCCACGGCGCTGTTGATGATATTTCGGATATCATACAAGCCGCTTTGATGGCTGAGAATATGACGTAAAGTCATATTTTGTTTACCATTTTCACCAAACTCAGACCAATAATTTACAATAGGCGTATCGTAATCTAAATAGCCTTCACTCACGAGAATATGCGCTAAGGTCGCAAGAATACCCTTTCCTGTGGAATAACAAACAGATAATGTATGCTCATTCCATTGTTCTGTTAGAGATTTCTGCCCCGTATAAATATCTATAACTTTCTCTTGCTGGAAATATACAGTTAAAGCAGCTCCACCATTTTCACATCGACCATCCTGTAAACGGCTAAATTGAATTGCAAGATCTTCAAAACGCTCATCTACATAACCTTGATAATTTTTAGTATTTGCAAAAATAATATCCGTCAAGCTACTCATTTTCCTACCCTATTTTTATTCATGCCTTTTTATTAAAAAAGCCTAAATCATCTCGACTTAGGCTTTGTATTTTATCTTATAAAGTTTTCACTACACCAGATACATGCGGTTTTTGTGACTTTTGATTACGAATCAGAAAATCAGTATCTTTGCCTGATGTTGCTGTCAAGAATTCAACCGTTGAAGGTAAATACATGGGTAATTTAAAGACAACATCTGCCTCATAAGCATCTGGTAAATTCAGACTCGCTAAAACTCTTGCTTTACTCCACATCCCATGAGCAATCGCTTGTTTAAAACCAAAGGCTTTTGCAGTCAACGCATGAATATGAATCAGATTAAAATCGCCTGATGTGATTGCATAACGACGACCTGTATTTTCAGAAACTTCCCATACCGCAGCGACTTGGAAATTAGGCTCTTTGGACTCTTTGGCTTTTTCAGAAACCACACCTTGTGTTTTTTGACGTGCCAAATAAGTGGTTAAACCTTGCATAACGATCTCATTACCTACTTTTGCAGTAGTTACAAAATCAAATTGAACACCTTTATCATGCGGTTTTAATTCACCAAATTGACACGATAAAGTTAACTGTTCATTCACACCAATTTTACGTGTCTGTTTTACTTGGTTGCGGATATGCACCAAACCCAAAATTGCAAAAGGAAATGCTTCTGAAGTCATCATATGCATTTGCAAACTTTGTGATAAAACAGCCAAATAAATTGCTGGAATATATCCATTGTTCTTAAAACCACATACTTCATTATAAGCTTTTAAATGGTTTGGATCGATTTTAAATGAGTCCACCACATATTCAACTTGCGGTAGTACCTTTTCACCTTTTGGCTTTTTAAAAACCAAACCCTGAATGACTTTTGGATAAGCTAAATATGGTTTTGGAAGTTGACTAAAATGGCGAGTATTCATACTAGACCTTTGCAAATTAATTCTTATTAAATATTAAAAAATCCAACACTAACGTTGGAAATCACGAATTATCAGTTAGAAAATGCAGTGTTTTCATACAGAAGTTAATCAGAGGCTGATTCACATCAATGAACCACACCTCTCATTTCCTGCACATTAAAACAGGACATTGCTTTAGGGATTATGCACCCAATAAGCTTTGACCACAAACACGTACGATATTTCCATTTAAACCAGTAGAAGCTGAAGAAGCAAATAGCGCAATAGTTTCAGCAACATCAACAGGTAAACCACCTTGACTCATTGAGTTCATACGGCGACCTGCTTCGCGGATTGCAAATGGAATGGCAGCTGTCATTTGAGTTTCAATAAAACCAGGAGCAACAGCATTAATGGTAATTCCATTTTTAAGTACAGGCGCTGTAAATTTAACTAAACCGATCACACCTGCTTTAGATGCGGCATAGTTGGTTTGACCTAGGTTACCTGCAATACCAGAAATTGAAGATACACAGACGATACGACCATTGGCATTTAACCCATCATTAGACAGTAAATAATCGTTGATACGTTCAGCAGCAGAAAGATTGATGTTGATGACAAGGTCCCACATCTCTTGTTTCATATTTGCCAAAGTTTTATCTCGTGTAATACCGGCATTATGAACAATAATATCCAAACCACCGTGCTGAGCTGCAGCAGCTTTGATTTTTTCACCAGCATCTGCAGCTGTAATATCAATCGCTAAAGTTGAACCACCGATTTCACCAGCAACGCGGTCTAGATCTGTTTGTTGTGGCGGTACATCTAAACAAATCACATGCGCACCATCACGCGCCAATACATGTGCAATTGCTTCACCGATACCACGACTTGCGCCAGTCACTAACGCGGTCTTACCTGCAAGTGGTTTCGCCCAATCCACATCAACAAGGTCACCTTTAGAAACACGAATCACTTGTCCAGAAACATAAGCTGAACGTGGAGAAATAGCAAAACGTAACGCTGACTCCAAGTTTTGTGCAGCATCTGCATCAACCAGAATAAGATCAGCAGCGATACCCTTTTTAAATTCTTTACCAACAGATTTAACAAAACCTTCTAATGCACGTTGCGCAATCGCCTGTTTAATCGTTGGTGCAGTTTCAGGTGTTAAACCAATGACGATAACACGACCAGAAGTCGCAATTTGACGTGCAATAGGATTGAAAAATTTGTGTAATTCTTGTAATTGTTCTGAATTTTGAATACCAGATGCATCAAATACAACGGCTTTAAACTTAGACTCTTTATCACCTTCGTTAAAAGCACCTACATTCAACCCTGATTTTGCAGCGGCTTGCTGTAGCTCTGCATTATTACCTGCATATGTATTCGCATGGATGTTACTTAAAACCTGAGCGATTTCACTGGTAAAATGTCCTTTTGGTGCTGCACCAAACAACACAGCACCCTTTACCACAGGCGTCGCAGATTCAAAGCGCTCTAATTGAATTGGTGAAGGTAAGCCTAGATTTTTAATGACAAATTTACCAATTGGAGATTTTGCAAATGCTTGGTATTGGTCAGACATGTTTGTTATCTCTCATCTCAAATTAATTTTATATAGATCATAAGTTATCTTTAAACTTCAGTGTAATATCTATGATCCATAAGTTTCTGTTAAATCATACTTGAGTTGCCAAAATGATGACTTGACCTGAAAGAATATGCAAATGTCATTTTAGTCAATTCGAGCAACCCTTGAATATGTTAATGTAAGCCCTAAGAATATTGCGAACATGCTTGGAAAAGCCTTATGAGCAAAACAACTCAAGACAATTCAAATGTTGAAAATTCTGCAACAGAATCTGTGTCAAATACATCAAAAGCTCGTACTCGTACGACCAAGACTGCAAACACAACTTCTGTAGCAGCAACTGCAGCAAGCACGACAAAAAAACCGGCTCGTGCTACAACTACAGCTTCACGTAGTAAAAGTGCTGCATCAACCACAAAAAAAGCAACCCCATCATCTACTAAAACTCAAACTTCTGGTCAACAGGACAAAACTATGAGTCAAAGCACTGTACGTCGTGTCGCAATTATCGGTGGTAACCGTATTCCTTTTGCGCGTTCAAATGGTCCATATTTCCGTGCTTCAAACATGGATATGCTAACAGCCGCTTTAAACGGCTTGGTTGAACGTTTCAACTTACAGGGTCAACGCTTGGGTGAAGTTGTCGCAGGTGCTGTTTTAAAACATAGCCGTGATTTTAACATGACACGCGAATGTGTTCTCAATACACAGCTTGCTCCTGAAACACCAGCTTACGACATTCAACAAGCGTGTGGTACTGGCTTACAAGCTGCTTTTTTGGTTGCCAATAAGATTGCATTAGGTCAAATTGAAGTCGGCGTTGCTGGTGGTGTTGATACAACATCTGACGCTCCAATCGCATTTGGTGATGGTCTGCGTAAAGCATTGCTTGAACTCAACATTGCAAAAACAGGTAAAGATCGTCTTAAAGCATTGGCAAAAATCAATGTTAAAGATTTGATGGACGCGCCAAAAAATGGTGAACCTCGTACAGGTTTATCTATGGGTGACCACCAAGCAATTACTGCTTTAGAGTGGGGTATTCCTCGTGAAGCTCAGGATGAACTCGCAGCATCATCACATCAAAAAATGGCGAAAGCCTATGAAGAAGGTTTCTTTGACGATCTAATCACACCATTCATGGGATTAGACAAAGACAATAACTTACGCCCAGACTCTTCAGTGGAAAAATTAGCTAAACTCAAGCCTGTATTTGGTAAAGGTGACGTTGCAACAATGACTGCTGGTAACTCTACCCCACTAACAGATGGTGCTTCTGTAGTACTTTTAGCTTCTGAAGAATGGGCAAAAGCCAATGGTCATGAAGTTCTTGCATATTTAACCTTCAGCGAAACTGCTGCCGTTGATTTTGTTGGTAAAAAAGAAGGTTTATTGATGGCACCTGCTTATGCCGTTCCACGTATGTTGGATCGCGCTGGCATTAAACTTCAAGACTTCGATTACTATGAAATTCATGAAGCTTTTGCATCTCAAGTACTTTCAACATTAAAAGCATGGGAAGATCCAAAATTCTGTAAAGAACGTTTAGGTTTAGATGTACCATTGGGTTCAATCGACCGTAGCAAACTTAATGTTAAAGGTTCTTCTTTAGCTGCTGGGCATCCATTTGCAGCCACAGGCGGTCGTATTCTAGCGACTGCTGCAAAACTGATTAATCAAAAAGGCTCAGGTCGTGTATTGATTTCAATCTGTGCTGCAGGTGGTCAAGGCGTAACGGCTATTGTAGAAAAATAAGTTCAATTCATCTTAAAACATAATCAAATTTAAAAAAGCATCCGTAATGGATGCTTTTTTTATGTTCATTTTTATAAGTTATAAAAAATGGTTAGCCGAAGCCAACCATTTAAAACCATCACTATTCTTAGGGAAAATAGTGTTGATTTTAAAAACGATACCCTATCCCTAAATAAGTGATTAAGGGGTCAATATCTACTTTGGTTTTTGAATGAATTAAACGATTGCCTGTATTGGCATCAATCACATCTATTTTGGCTTGATTATTTAATTTAGCATAAGACACAGAAGCGATCCCAAACCAATTACTGTCAATGTCATAGGTCGCCCCCAAACTCACGATCGGAGCAATTGCATCAGTTGTTTTGACCCGAACATAAGGATTGGCGCTGGACGGTTTCCCATCTAAGGCAGCCCCTGCCTTTCCATCCATAACATTCTGAATCATATGCCCAGCTGCAATCAAATCATTGTTAATCTGATGATTTAATTTAATATCTGTAAAACGTGAATACATCAATCCCACACCAATATATGGACGAAGTTTGTTTACCCCTGTTTGTCCAAATTGATATTGTGCTTCAACTGCTGGTGTCCAAGCACGAACTGACGCAGCTTTAGATTTATTGCCTAAATTGGTTATTGGTATTGCCTGATTTAAATCAATACCATCGGGGAATAAGATGCCAACCAGCTCACTGGGTGAAGTTGCTAAACCCGTCATTGGTGCAAAGATTTCCCCTTTTCCTTTGATATCAACTTTTGGCGGAATCCCTCCAATCAATTGTAATGAAACATTATCATTAATATAATAATTCAATGTTAACCCCAAGGTATCGACATCATCAGCCTCCAATCCTGTACCTGCTGACTGCCAATGCTCTAGACCATGAATATTTGCACTTCCAGCAACCTCTGGCAAAATATTCCCCTTACCATCGGTTAACAACGTCTTCATAAAGTCATCATTAAGAAACTCAGTTAAAACCTCTTTCTGATTGAATGGAACTCCGCCTAAGTCTTTTCCCATCGCATTCGGATCAACTGAGTTTAAAAAACTGGTTGTTGAAATACTGCCGACCGTTGCATTCGTACCATTTTTGACACGGGTATCAATATTAAATGGATTGGCTTTGCCTTGAGGCATGACATGTAACCAACCTGCTGATACTGAAAAACGTTTGTATTCATGTGCAGAGCTCAAACTGGCAATAGCGAATAATGAACTTGCAATAACTATTCTTTTTAAAGCAGATGTTTTTTTCATTTTTTATCCTTAAATTTGAGATTACCCAACCTTGGTAGTCCGCCTAAAAAACATACATAAAAAACAATATTTATGGTTTAAATTCTGATCAACAACATTCACAATAATTGATAAAAGATATTTTTATATTATTTATTTTTTTAAAATAATTTTTAATATTTCTTCTATAACAACATATTAATTTTACCATTTAGCATAAATTAACAATTATATGATATTTATAAAGTCTATTTTCCATAAAAAAGATTAAAATAAAAATATTAAATATCTCACATAAAATTTCACTTTATATTAATTCAACACATTATCAAAAAGTGAGAATTTAATGATTTTTTATAGATTCCTTTCTATCTTGTAAAAATATAAGATAAATATTCATTTATTTGACATTTCACCCTCTGTCAAAACAAAAAATGCCAAATAAAATTGTTTTTTGATCATTTTGACTTGTTTTAATTCAAACTCGCTAATTTTGGTCTGTAAGATTATAAAGAAAAACTTTATATCTTTTTTTAAACCATATAAATCATCATTTTATTTAGAAAAAAGATAGCTGGGTGTTTGGTAGGTTTTTAGTAGGTATGCAATCTGGTCTGCAATATTGATACTCAATCTCAAGGTGAACAACACCTATTGGAAACATGAAATAACAATGGTAGAAGGAATCGCACCATGGCTTTTAAAAATATTGCAGACCAAACAAACGGTTTTTATATCCCTTGTGTATCACTTTTTGGACCTGGCTGTGCCAAAGAAGTCGGTACAAAAGCTCAAAATTTAGGGGCGAAGAAAGCGCTCATCGTTACTGATGCAGGTTTATTCAAATTTGGCGTTGCTGACATTATTGTTGGATATCTCAAGGAAGCAGGTGTAGAAAGTCACGTATTCCCAGGCGCAGAACCAAATCCTACAGATATTAACGTTCACAATGGTGTGAATGAGTATAATGAAAACGGTTGTGACTTTATCGTTTCACTGGGTGGTGGTTCATCTCACGATTGTGCAAAAGGGATTGGTCTAGTTACAGCTGGTGGTGGTCATATCCGTGATTATGAAGGGATTGATCAAAGTAAAGTACCAATGACTCCGCTTGTTGCAATTAATACAACAGCAGGGACAGCTTCTGAAATGACTCGTTTCTGTATTATTACCAACACAGATACCCATGTTAAAATGGCAATTGTCGACTGGCGTTGTACCCCACTTGTTGCAATTGATGACCCTAAACTGATGATTGCAAAACCTGCCGCTTTAACAGCTGCAACTGGTATGGATGCACTGACCCACGCTGTAGAGGCTTATGTATCTACTGCTGCAAACCCAATTACAGATGCCTGTGCAGAAAAAGCAATTTCAATGATCAGTGAATGGTTGCGTCCAGCGGTGGCGAATGGTGAAAATATCGAAGCGCGTGATGCAATGGCATATGCACAATATTTAGCGGGTATGGCTTTCAACAATGCCTCTCTCGGTTATGTACATGCAATGGCGCATCAACTTGGCGGTTTTTATAATCTTCCGCACGGCGTATGTAATGCGATTTTATTGCCACACGTATGTGAATTTAACTTAATCGCCTGCCCTGATCGTTATGCAAAAATTGCACAGTTAATGGGTGTGAATACAGACGGATTAACCACCACTGAAGCTGCTTTTGCTGCAATTGATGCAATCCGTGAATTATCAGCATCCATTGGTATTCCATCTGGTTTAGCAGAACTGGGAGTTAAAGCTGAAGATCATGCTGTGATGACATCAAATGCTCAAAAAGATGCCTGTATGTTAACAAATCCACGTAAAGCAACTGATGCTCAAGTGATTGCGATCTTCGAATCTGCAATGTAATTCATTTGTATTTCACTTTACTACTTTAGCTAACAGCTTTTTTTGTTAGCCCATGTTGTGTTCTGGAATATTGTTTCGACAATATTCCTTTTTTTATGTCCTTTT
Source organism: Acinetobacter bereziniae LMG 1003 = CIP 70.12 (assembly GCF_000368925.1). Taxonomy (GTDB): domain Bacteria; phylum Pseudomonadota; class Gammaproteobacteria; order Pseudomonadales; family Moraxellaceae; genus Acinetobacter; species Acinetobacter bereziniae. The sequence continues at coordinate 422,569 of NZ_KB849756.1, forward strand.
TTAATTTTAACCTAAATGTGACAATACTGATTGTCATAAACATTGAAAAGATCAACAACCCTGTCTATGATGCTTAAAACATAAGCGGATTATTTCAGCAATGACAACAACAATCAAAACCATCATCATCACTGGTGCAAATACAGGGATTGGGCTCGCAACTGCAGAAACATTTGTCAAAGAAGGTCATCACGTTATTCTTGCCTGCCGTAATCCTGAAAAAGCTCAAGCAGCTCAACAATACTTACAATCTTTTGGCACAGGTCAAGTCGATCATATTACCCTTGATCTGAATAGTCTGGAGCAAATCAATGCGACAGCAAATGAAATTATTTCTAAATATCCTAAAATAGATGTATTGGTGAATAATGCAGGTATGATGACACCGAAACTCGAAGCAACAGAAGACGGTTTTGAAAAGCAGATTGGTGTGAATTTTCTCGGTCCATTCTTATGGACACTTAAACTGCTTCCGCTTGTCCAAAAGTCAGAACAAGGGCGCATTATCAATTTAGCATCTATGATGCACGTATTAGGCAATATCAAACCAGAAATTTTTAAAGCGGATCAAATTAAAAAATATAATGGTGTATTGAGTTATGCAAACAGTAAACTTGCTAATTTATTATTCAGCAATATTCTTGCCCAACAACTACAAGGAACCAATGTCACCAGCAATGCACTACATCCAGGTGGAGTAGATTCAGAAATTTATCGCGAACTGCCAAAATGGCAATATGCCATCATCAAGCTTGGACTCATTCCACCCTCAAAGCCTGCTGAATTAATCAAAAAAATTGCATTTGATCCATCATGGTCAAAACGTAATGGTGAATATGCGAGTTTGCAAACGCCTGCTTTTCGTTCAGCAAAAGCGAAAAATATGCAACTTGCTCAAAAACTATATGATGTCTCTTATCATCTTGTAAAAGACTATTTGTAATTTTGGGATTTTATAAAAGTCTGTTGACATTTCATCTAAGCATCTATGAAGTGTTAACAGGCTCTAATTAAATAAATATACAGGAATTCACCATGACCACTCAAATTCCACAATACCAAGCAGATATTCTTGGTGCAGGTTATGAACAACTGACTTTAAATTTTCCTGATGATTATGATGGTAAAGTCACCGCAACTCTAGTTCGCAAGCAAGCAGCTCAATCTACACAGAAAGCCGTACTGTATATTCATGGGTTTATTGACTATTTCTTTCAAACTGAGATGGCAGAGCAATTCAACCAGCATGGTTATGACTTTTATGCGCTTGATTTAAGAAAATATGGACGTTCTCATCTCCCTCATCAAAAATATTACTATGTGTTAAATCTGAACGAATATGATGCAGAAATAGCTCAAGCATTAGAAATAATTGGGCAAGAAGGTCATACAGAGATTGTTTTGGCAGGACATTCGACAGGTGGCTTGATTGCAACCTTATATGCTGCCCACAACCCACAACACCCACTCCTTCATGCTTTATGGTGTAACAGCCCATTTTATGACTTCAATATGCCCTCTTGGAAAAAGAAACTGGCACTTCCAAGACTCAGTGCATTGGGTAAACGTTTACCCAATTTAAAATTCCCAAGTGAATTAAATAAATGGTATGTCACCAGTTTGCATCAAGATTTGCAAGGCGAATGGAACTTTAGTTTAGAGTGGAAAAAGAAAACTTATCCGAAAGTGTATTTAAGCTTTGTCCATGCAATTTTTGAAGCGCAAAAAGAAATTCATCATGGTGTACGCCTCAATATACCGAGTTTAATTATGCATTCACATAAAACCACGTATCCTAAAAAATTTAATCAGGATGCACAGTCTACAGATGTCATTTTAGAAGTGAAAGACATCATCAAATATGCCAACAAAATCCAAGGTGATGTTAATGTGATGACCATACAGAATGGTTTACATGATTTAGTTTTATCTGCACCGCCAGTCAGAGCTGAAGTCTACCAGCAACTGTTTGCATGGCTTACGCAAAAACAGAGTTAAGCTGAATGAGTTCATCACCTTTTGTTTGATGATGCACTCAGAACTTGCCAATCAATGCTCATCTTTATATTTCATGAGCATCTGATGGGCTGGGTGCCCTACTGGTGTTAACTCAATCAAGCGCTCCACCGCATCGATTGCCTCGGGGAAATGCGCCAAATGTTTCAGTAATACATCTGTTTCATTGGCTTTAAAAATTGCTTCACTCAATCGTGATTCCAAACAATCTCGCCAAGCAGATAAAAACGGACTTTCTGTTTTAGCTAAAAAAACGCCTTTGCATAATTTTAATGCAGATTCGATATATCCTGCATCCAATGCATTTTCAGCTTGTAAAAAGTCAGCTTCAACATGAGCCAACAAACGATAAGGTCGTGACCCTAACATGCCCCCTAAAATATCTCTCAATTGAGACATTTCAGCTTTTAAAGTACCCACACTGACTTTACGCTCGCCATATAAAGCTTGATGTAAATTTTCCAAATTCATACCTTGGGGGCATAATGCAAGTATAGTCAAAATCTCGATTTGACGTGGCGTCAAGACCACAATTTTGCCATTGAATAAAACTTGCGGAACAGCGAAGGCACGAATAAATAAATGTTGTTGTTGAAATTCAAGTAATGCAGATTGGATAATTGAAGCACAACGTTCAGCAGCCAATAAACCCAAACTGTTGTGATAGTTCCATGTAGTCGAAAGATCAATGACACCCAAAACTTGTTTGGAATATGGATCTATAATCGGTGATGCATAACATACCCAATCATGTACAGAAGACATAAAGTGTTCGTTAGAAAACACGCAACTCGATTGCTGGGTTTTCAATGAAAGTGCCAAGGCATTGGTTCCAACCAAATCCTCTCGCCATTGTCCCCCTGCAATAAAATGCACGCGTTCTGCTGCATTACGCATTTGACCACTAGCAGCCGACCAAATGATGGTACTACCTATATCACCCACAGCAGCGACCATTGCAGATTGTTCCGCAATATGCGTCAACTCATCACTGCAATGTTCAATCGCTCTTTCTAATACAGTTTTACGTTCTTGCTTGACACTCATTAAAGGTGCAGCTTCACGATCTTTAGGAATTGCAGCTGAATTAGAGCGCTGCCATGAACTTAAAATACTCTGTCCAAGTTGATCAGCATGTTTTAAAGACAAACTACTGCTTTGACGTAACTGTTCGATTAAACTTCGTTTATGTGCTAACTCTTGTTGGCTTAACATACGCTACATTCCTCTGTAATTTGTCCAAAAATATCCGATTCCCTTCTGTTATTTTTATCCAACGGAACTGCTTATAAATCACTCTAGCACACTATCATCTTTACATTCACCTTGGTCAACACAACTAATACCAAAGCGTTAGAATAAAATCTTTTTTATCAATATTTAGCTGCTTTTCAACAAACAAGAAAACACTTTCAAAAATTAAATCATAGCGCAAATTTCTTTAGATTTTCATCCAACCTTTCTCCTACCTTTGACTCTCTATGCTCAAGCTATCATGTAAACAATCACTGTTCATACATGCAATATCCAGCAAATCATGAATGATCATGAAAATAAGTAAAGGGATACTCTTATGCGTTATGTCGATCCAAACCAACCTGGTTCAAAGGTTCAGTTTAAAGCTCAATATGAAAACTTCATTGATGGCAAATGGGTAGCACCCGTCAAAGGTCAATACTTTGACAATATCTCACCCGTAGATGGTAAAGCTTTTACTAAAATTCCACGTTCTTCCGCTGAGGACATCGAACTTGCCTTAGATGCAGCACATAAAGCGAAAGCCTCTTGGAACAAAGCATCTTCAACAACACGTTCTAATTTACTGTTAAAAATCGCAGATCGTTTAGAAGAAAATTTAGAGTTATTGGCAGTTGCTGAAACCTGGGAAAACGGTAAACCAATTCGTGAAACACTTGCCGCGGATATTCCTTTGGCGATTGACCACTTCCGTTATTTTGCAGGTTGTTTACGTGCTCAAGAAGGTGGCATATCTGAGATTGATGAAGATACGATTGCCTATCATTTCCACGAGCCTTTGGGTGTAGTGGGTCAGATTATCCCATGGAATTTCCCAATTCTCATGGCTGCATGGAAGCTTGCACCTGCACTTGCAGCAGGTAACTGTATTGTTTTAAAACCTGCTGAACAAACACCATCGAGTATTTTGGTGCTTGCTGAACTGATTCAAGATATTTTACCGCCAGGTGTACTCAATATTGTCAATGGTTACGGTGTTGAAGTAGGTCGTCCACTGGCTACCAATCCACGCATTGCTAAAATTGCATTTACAGGTTCAACTGCTGTTGGACAAATGATTATGCAATATGCAACCGAAAATATTATTCCTGTTACGCTTGAACTCGGCGGTAAGTCTCCAAACATCTTCTTTGAAGATGTGATGGATAAAGATGATGACTATTTAGACAAGGCACTTGAAGGTTTTGCAATGTTTGCATTGAACCAAGGTGAAGTGTGTACTTGTCCATCTCGCGCATTGGTTCAAGAAAGTATCGCTGATAAATTCTTGGAATTGGCAGTCGAACGTGTAAAACGTATCAAGACAGGTCATCCTTTAGATACAGACACCATGATTGGTGCACAAGCTTCTGAAGAACAACAAAATAAAATTCTGGGTTGTATTGCAACAGGTCGTGCTGAAGGTGCACAACTGCTTACAGGTGGTGGAGATCGCCAAGAAGTTGGACAAGGTTTCTATATTGAGCCAACGATTTTTAAAGGCGACAACAGCATGAAAATTTTCCAAGAAGAAATTTTTGGACCTGTATTGTCGGTTACAACCTTTAAAGATTATGATGATGCAATCAAAATTGCCAACGATACCATGTATGGCTTAGGTGCAGGTGTATGGTCACGTTCAGCGCATACATCTTACCGTGCAGGTCGTGCAATTGAAGCGGGTCGTGTATGGACCAACTGCTACCATATCTATCCTGCCCATGCTGCATTTGGTGGTTATAAAAAATCAGGTATTGGTCGTGAAAATCACAAGATGATGTTAGATCATTATCAACAAACCAAAAATTTATTGGTGAGCTACTCAACCAAAGCAATGGGTTTCTTCTAAGTTCTTAGCTTGGTTTTGATTCATAGAAAAGCGAACTACGGTTCGCTTTTTTAATTACATGATTTAAATATTTATACAGGTTTAATCATCATTTTAGCTTAAACAGTTATTATTTTATTTAACCTGAGTTCGATGTAATTAAATCTCTAACTCATTGAAAAAATAATAAATCTCCATGGAGTCTTGCTGCGTTTTCATCCAATTTTAGGATAAGGAGCGGAGCTCCGCAAGCGCAACCATCAATAGCGTTTCATTTCTCTTGATCAATAAAATGAAAGCGATCAATAGATTGTTTGATGATCTAAAGCTTACACTGCCATGCTTTACTTCTAAAGTTTAAATTGTTTTGCGTAGACGATGCCTCACTTTTCAGAGATGAAAAGTGACAAAAATCTTTCGTTGAGCGAGGGGTACATCCTCATACCCCCGCTCAACATGGCGACATCCATGTCGCCTCACGATAGCAAAACCATCTATGATTCAAAAGTACAAAATAAATGAATCATCCAAATCACTTGTATGAATAATCAGGCGGTTTGGCTGTATCATCTTTCATCAAAAATTTTTATCGAACTCAGCTTATTGAGCTATAGGATTTAACCAAACATCTTCATAACCATGTTTATCAATAATCACCTGAAAACCTGGTTCAAGCGCCAAATAAGGTAAAATTTCAGGTAAGTATTGATGCAAATGAGATACATGCATCGCTTGATAAAAATCAGACGCTGAAGAATATTCACCACAATGAATAAACCAAGATACATTTTCCTCTTTTTCAAGAACCATACGTACTGCATAAATTGGTTGTTGACCTAAACTTTGCATTGCAAAAGCCACCATCTCCATATCATCAAGCGGGATATATTCTGAATTATATTTCTCACAAATTTGTTTTTGTAAATCTTCTAAATGCATAGATCAAAATCCATAAACTCTTATTAACACACACTTTTTTGCTTATAAAACAGTAACGCTACGATAATGCTATTCATTGCTTTATCTATATTTACGCCACAATAATTTTATGCTTTCAAAGCTATAGCCTAACGTTGCTCTTAAATTCAACATCAATAACATGGTTAAAAATACAACCAGAAACATGAAAATACGTTGCGTATAGAAGTTCTGCTCACCAAGTGTTTTATATTTGTTCAATGCCAAATATAAAATAAAAAATAATCCATAAAAAAATAATTGAAAGTATATTTTATAGCTAAACTTTTTTTCTACGGTATCAGCCAATACCAAAGACATAAAAAATGCAGAAAAAGCAGTAAAAAAAAGAAAGCCAAGTACCCATAAAACCTCAAAACCTTTGATAAAACCAATTGCCCATAAACAAAGATTGGCAATAATCAGGCAAAATATAAATGCTTTTTTTGGTTGTTCTAATAATTTATAGAACAATTGAGCCATCATCTTTCTACCTATTTTTTGCAAAAACATCCAAAGAGATTTTTAGTTTCAAAAACCTGTTAAACCGTCTGAGCAATATCAATAAACGCTTGCGCAATTGGACTGATTTGCTTTTTATTTTTTACAGCCAAACCTATAGATCGCTTAACATTTGGAGACAACGGCATCTTTTGTACATTTGGAAAAAGAGTCATCAAATCCTTATTTAGCGCCATATCTGCAACAATTGATACACCAGCATTATTATTCACCATATTAATAATGGTTAAAATTTGAGAAAAATAGCTTTTAATCTTTGGACTTAAATTTGCTTTTCTAAACATCTCAGTCACGTGATTCTGACTCCCCGCAGAGGTCATTAAAAAAGGATATTCAACCAGTTCATTTAATCTCACTGCACTGTGTTGAGCCAATGGATTTGACTTGGGAATGAGGGCAATAAAAATATCTTCAATTACTGGAAAAGTATCAAAACGTTCTTCAGGCAATACCACAAAACCCACATCAATTGTACGATCATGAATCCATTGTGAAATATCTTTGTCAGTTCCCTCTTTGATAAACACTTCAATATTTGGAAACTGCAAACTAAATTTCTCTAATATTAAGGGAATGAGTACATTAGAAGAAGATGCACCGAATGATCCAATTCTCAATGTTCCTGAATGAAAACCATGTATGTCAGAGATTTCTTGTTTTAAAAGATTAGATGTATTTAGAATTTCTTTGGCATGAACTAAAAGCCTAATCCCTACTTCAGTCAGCTCAACTTCATTATGATTGCGATAAAAAAGTGTTACAGCCCACTCTTGCTCCAAACCTTTAATTGCATGTGATATTGCAGACTGAGTGATTTGCAAGCGTTGTGCTGCCCCTGTAAAGCTTTTTTGTTCAGCCAGCATGGCAAAGATGCTGAGTTGGGTAAATGTCATGGCTACTCTATCCATGAGTAAAAACTCATTTTACCATGAATCGACATAAGTCATATTCTTTATCTAAAGTTACATACGTCGCGCCTAAACTGATATCTAAATCACTTGTTCGGCTAATTTTGTATAGAGCATTCAGCATGTTGCAAATGATTCAAATTCTGTTTCCATCCATTGCATTAATTGGTTTAGGTTTTTATCTATTCCAATCTGGCACAATTGATGAAAAATTCTGGAATGGTGCAGAAAAGCTCAACTACTATATTTTATTTCCAGCCTTGTTATTTAGCTCTCTTGCCAATGCAGATATGAATATGGGACATCTGCATAGTATTTTAGCTATGATTTTTTTAATAATGGCGCTGATCGTCGTCACTGTCTATTTATTTGCAAAATTGAATCATACACCTGTGGCACAAATTGGAGTGTATATACAGAGCTTGATTCGTTTTAATACCTATTTGGGTTTATCCATTGCGACAAGTTTAGATAATCCTGAAATCAAAAGCATATTGGTCAATATTCTGGCAATTGCAATTCCTGCGGTTAATGTCATTTCCATTCTTTCATTGAGCCCTAAAAATGAGTTAAACATTAAAGCTATCTTTTTATCTTTAATCAAAAATCCATTAATTAGCTCATGTATTTTTGGCATCGCATTTAACGTCCTACATATTCCAATTTGGTCAGGGTTTGCGAATTTACTCAGCGCTTTTTCCAGCAGTAGTCTCATGCTAGGACTGTTATGTGTTGGAACAGCAATACAATTTACAACGCTCAAATATTATCTGAAAAAATCGTTCATCATTAGCCTAATCAGATTATTGGTTATTCCACTACTGGCATTTATCATGATGCAATTATTTGCATTTAATGCTTCAGCAGTCATTGCCATTATGATCTTCTTTTCGATTCCAACGGCATCATCTGCTTATATTTTAACAAAATTATTAAATGGTGATTATCAACTAATGGCTGCAACCATCAGTATGCAAACGGTATTGTCTGTATTTAGTTTGGCGTTAATTTTGAGTTTATTGCAGTATTTTTATCATTAGCAGTTGAACAACAGGTTCTGAGTTTGATCTACTCAATATGAAAAAAGAACTTCTAACTTGTATAAAATATTTTAAAGCCTACTCAATTACCAATAAAAAGTGCTGTGGTTAATTACAGCACTTTTAGCAAAAAACGAAACAATGTAATTTCTTCATTGAAGTGGTTAATTCATCAAATATTAATTTAGCCCAAATGATAAGCTTATTGTTGATTCAATTCCATTTCAACAAAATGGAGATGATCGACACCCCAAAACATTTCTTTCCCTACAAACCATGTAGGTGCACCAAACACACCGCATTCGATTGCTTCTTCTGTGATTTGCTTCAGTTGCATTTTAACTTGATCATCAGATAGCCATATTTGCACCTGTTCAGCACTAAAGCCAAGAGATTCAATCAAATTCATTAATACATCAATATCATTTAAATTTTGTGGATGCCCAAACATCGCATCAAATAAAGCATTCAGTACTGTCAAAAAACATTCAGGGCGATAAAGCTGGACCGCAGTAATTATGCGCATCAAATTCAGCGTATTTATTGGAAAATATGGGTTCATTTGTATTGAAATATCCCAGAGATTTGACCACCGTTGCATATCAACCATCGAATAACGTGCTTTGGCAGGCACAGTCATGGGGCTACTATTCCCTGTCGCTTTAAATACGCCACCGAGTAATATCGGTTTCCATACAATCTGTGCTTGATGTAGCTTTGCAATTTTTTGAATCTGATAAAAACCAAGATAGCTGTATGGGCTTCCTAGATCAAAGTAAAATTCAATCTGTTTCATGTTCTATCATCCTTTAGCCTACTCGGCTTATTATTTTAAAAATCCCTTGATCAAACTTTCTTCTAGAAAGTGACTTACCACTTCTCAATCCAAGGTCTTAAATCCAATTCATGTGTCCATGAATCTCGTGGTTGCTGAGCAATATGCCAATAATTCTCAGCGATGTGTTCAGGATTTAAAATACCATCTTGATCTTTCTTTTCATAAATGTGTGGAAAAGAATTTTTGATAAAATCGGTATCAATTGCACCGTCAACAACAACATGCGCCACATGAATATTTTGTGGACCAAGTTCACGAGCCATACTTTGTGCAAGCGCTCGAAGTGCATGCTTTGCCCCAGCAAATGCAGAAAAATATGCAGCGCCACGCAAACCTGCTGTTGCGCCAGTAAATATAATGGTTCCCTGTTGTCGTGTAACCATACGCTTTGCAACTTCACGTCCAGTTAAAAAAGCAGCAAAACATGCCATTTCCCAAATTTTAAAATATTTACGTGCTGTTTCTTCAAGAATACTACAAGGCACATTTGCACCAATATTAAAAACCAACACCTCGATTTGTCCTATATTATTTTCAATATCTTCAATCAATTTAATAACTTGTTCTTCCTTTCGTGCATCTGAAGCAAAACCATAGGCTCGCCCACCTGCTTCCTCGATCTCATCGATCAGCGGTTGTAACTTTTCCGCATTACGACGGGTCATACAACTGATATAACCGCCCCGGGCAAAGCGCTTGGCAATCGCACCTCCTGTTGCATCTCCAGCACCAATGACTAGCGCGACTTTATTACTTTGTCCTTGACTATGAGCTTGCATAATATCACCCTTTTACATAACGATCGTTATTATAACGATTACTATGTTATAGTTTTAAAACAAGGTCAAGAAAAGATTGATGTAAAACTATGCGATACCAATCCGGCTATAAAGCAGAAAAAAGAAAGCAACTTCTTGAAATTAGTGGACAACTCGCTAAAAAGAATGGCTTTGCCGTAACTGGTATAGATGGATTCATGAAAGCTGCAGGTGTGACAAGCGGAGCGTTCTATTCACACTTCTCATCCAAACAGGATTTATTTAAAGCACTTGTTGAAAATGAACTGAAAGACAGTATCGAAAAATGGGAAAATAACCCTTATGACCAAGCAGAACAATGGCTAGAGTTCGAATTGAATCGATATCTCACAGTTTCACATGTTGAACACGCTGAGTATGGATGTATTTTACCTGCCTTAGCCACTGAAATTTCCCGTTCAGATCTAGAAATTAAACAACTTTATCAAAAAGAATTACAGCGCGGACATGCGCTATTTTCGAAACATTTAGGCAGTGAAGAAAAAGCTTGGAGCGTTTTATGTCAATTGGTGGGTGCGATTCTAATGGCACGCAGTATCGCTGATGAAAACATTAAATTGATCATTTTAGAGTCGAGTAAAAAAGCGATACAGGCAATGTTATAAATTACAGTATAAACCACGTGTTCAACGAAGTATAAACTGGTATAAATAGCAATAACCTTATTCAATCCACTGTCAAATTATGGCTATCTCTAATACAACGCTTCCCAAAACGATCTATGCCATCCAACATTTAGCGTTTGAAGATCTGGGAACACTCGAAGATACTTTTTATGAACTCGGCTATCGTGTTCGCTACTTTGAAGCGGGTGTGGATAATTTAAAACCTGCACTTGAGTTTGAAGGACTGACCATTATTTTAGGTGGACCGATTGGGGTTTATGAGACCGAAGACTACCCATTCCTAAATGATGAAATTAAATATCTTGAGCAGCGGATCGCTAAAAATCTCCCAACTATAGGGATTTGTTTAGGCGCTCAGTTAATTGCGCATGCCTTGGGCGCAAAAGTTTATCCAGGACATCAAAAAGAAATTGGTTGGAGTAAATTAAGACTCAGTTTGGTAAAAAATAATCCTTTATTGCCTCTAGCCAATCACGAAGTTTTACACTGGCATGGGGATAGTTTTGACTTACCTGTGACTGCTGAATTACTCGCAAGCTCATCGATTTATACCAATCAAGCTTTCAGAGTAGGACAAAATATTCTCGCCTTACAATTTCATCTAGAAGTTGCAGCGGAGTATATGGAAAAGTGGTTGATTGGTCATACAAGTGAACTTCGTCAAGCGGGTTTAAATATTCCGCAATTGCGAGCAGATAATGAAAAATATGCCCCACAATTAGAATTACAAGCACCACTTGTTATTGAACATTATCTCAAAAACTTTGATCAATAGTTTTGCTTTGAAGGTTTGGCAAATATTAAGATCAACAATATTTGCCTCAAATGAATGATTATGATCGATCAATATCAAAATCGTTGATCTTCTATTAGCGAATAGAATGTCTAATTTATGCGTAATAGATAACATATTAAATACATTGGGTTGAGGTGATCGTTTTATAATTTATACTTCATAACTTATATCCATCTTGCAATGAAAAAAATACTGATTGGAGCATCTTTGCTCACAACCTTGCTAGTTTCAGCTTGTTCAACACCTGAAGTGAAGACACCAGAACCACAATCGCTTGGTATGGCAAATCCTGCCAGTGTTTATTGTAATAAAGTTGGCGGCACATCAATCGTGAAGAAAGATTCTCGTGGCAATGAAGTTGGATACTGTCGTTTAGCAGATGGCAAAGTCGTCGAGGAATGGGAGTTATTTAGAAGTGCTCAGCAAGAAGATTCAAAAGCGCAGCCAGGATAAACTTTAAATGAATACCTAATGTTTTATTGCCATTACAATATCTTATTGTAATGGCTTTATTTTTTTATATTCCTATAAAATTTCAGTTTTGATAAGCTCAACGAGCAAATGAAATTTTCAACGGAATTTTGCTTTTATACTTCTTCAATATAACAAAAGTGCTAGAAAATATATAATTTTTAACGAGTGTAGAATTTAAAAAACTCTTACGCAAAAACATAAGCTTAAATAAAAGAACTATTCACTGCTCAAATAAACTTACAAATTTTGCGTTGTTTTTAGTTGAGATACCACGTAAATCCATTGAATTAGTAGATTTAATGAGTTTATTCATATGCACTTAACATCTTTCGTTTAGATTTCATTAGACCTAAGATTAATGTAAAATATTGTTATTGATTATCATTATCAGTTAAACCTTATTCTACTTATCCAACGAGGAATGCCTCATGAGCAGTATTGTACTCAAAGTTATCTTAATCATATCTTTTATTATTGCCTTGCTTGGTATCATAGCTGGACTTTACTTGTCTGATCTCATCATATTATCTGTTGGGATTCTAGCGATTGTAGCAACGCTATTAGCATTTCTTGAATTGAGGAAAAATCGCTACAACCCTTTTCATTAAAGGTTCAATAGATACATTCAATAAAAATAATTTTATTTCTCGCCTTCCCTCCTTTCGTCAAGGTTTAAAAAAACCACTTGAAAGTGGTTTTAATTGTGGATCATTTGTTTGCCTGCGCATAACGATCACTGACTTTTTTCCAATTCACAACTGTCCAAAATGCTTTAGTATAATCTGCTCTACGATTTTGATATTTTAAATAATAAGCATGTTCCCATACATCCAATCCCAATAACGGTGTCCCTTTTACTTCTGCAACATCCATCAAAGGATTATCTTGGTTGGGTGTAGAACTCACTGCCAATTTGCCATTCGGTTGCACGATCAACCAAGCCCACCCTGAACCAAATCGACCTGTTGCAGCCTCATTAAATTTTGTCTGAAAATTTTCAAATGAACCGAAATCTTTTTTAATTTGTTTTAATAATTTCGTTGAAGGTTTTCCTGAAGATGCTGTTGGAGATAAGCTTTCCCAAAAAAATGCATGATTAAAATGTCCACCACCATTGTTACGCACTGCTGTATTGTATTTTGAAATTTGTGCTTGAACCGCTTCTATACTGAGCTGATCTAGATCAGGATAATTCTTAATTTGCGCATTTAAATTATCAACATAGGCTTTGTGATGTTTACCATAATGAATTTCCATTGTCGTCGCATCTATTGCAGGTTCCAATGCGTTAACACTATATGGTAAAGGTGCTTGCTTAAAGTCGGCATTTGCTGAGAAACTGAATCCCATAGTCATTGCCAGCACTGCAATTTTTAACTTCATGTTCATTGGATTAAAGCCTTAAATGATAATTAAAATCATTTACAAAATATAATCCTTTCCGATACATGTCAAATCGAAAAGCCATTTCTCGATCAAAACAAATTTTAATGATTCATGGTATGACCAAAGTTAAATTAAAACTCTCTTTCACCTATGCTTTATAATTGATTCCATAGTGACATTACGCCATACAAATGAGCGATTCACATTACAAAACAAATGCCTGATGAAATAAGCCAAAACTTCATCGAATTTTCAGGAAAATAGGGTTTCAATAAGGAAACCCCCAAAGCACGGATGATTAATACAATTGAAACTGCCATTAATATCCATTTCGTGAATGGGAGTAGAGCCACTACCCCAGCACCAGAAAGTGCAAAAATAGACCATGAAAAAAGAATGAGCGCAATCAAAATGGTCACCAAAATTGGTTGAATTTTACCCGCTTCAAATTCACCTGCTAGACGTTCACCTGCCCCTAAAAATCGAAAGGCTGAACCACCGATAGCAAGACAAGCCAAATGTGCGATTGCAGCTGCAGCATCAAATAATGCAGCAATGATTAGAATGCCATTTGCTGTACTCAACATGGAGAATCTTCCTTATCACTTTTAATTGATTTAAAAAATAATGAATAAAAACAAAGCTAAAAATCAAACATTACACTTTTTATTTAAACATAGATATTGCCGTAACAATCTAATCCATAAATTCATCTAAATCTAAAAAAAAAGAAAAACAGTACATTTAAAATTTGTTTTCATTTGATGCCAAGCACCAACAACAATGCGCATAATCGATAAGAATTTTTAGCTTATCCCAAGCTTTAACTAAGCAAGCTTTAGCCTTATTTTTTCCTGTATGAATAAGCCTTCTAAAGATTAAAATAAACCATAAGCTTTATAAAGCTACAGCATAATCCTTAAACAGGTGAAGTATCAAAATGCAAGCGAATTATCATAAGTATTCTCTTGATTCGGTAGCAATTCAGCTAAAAGTTCTTTGCACAAAAAACAATCCCCAAAGAGATTGATTAAGGACAGCTGATGATATAAAAGTTGCATCGAAAAAAAACCAACTTGCTAAAGTTGGTATGCGCAATATCTTATTTTAGTAATGAGATATTATAAATATGCAAGTCCATTGCGCCATGCCATATTAGCCTAATTCTTGTATAAAGAATAATTATAAAAATTCAGCCAAAAATGAAAATAATTCATTCGGTTATTTGAACCGTTATTGATTATCCACTGACTTGATCGATAATAATCTTGCTTAGAGCATCCCTGAAATAAGATGCTTTAGAATAAAAAATTTTTTTATGCTCTATAACTACAGCTCATTCATATGAATAGAATGATCAAAACCACATTGGAATGGTTTCAAGTCTTGTACTTATAATTGACCTTAAAAAGTGCTGTATAAATCATTGAGCCCAAACCTTCAAAATCGTTAAGAACAATGCTGATTTTTAATAGGGTATTTTGGCTAATATTAAATATTGTTTTATTGAAAATAATCAGACCACTTAATCGACAAATCAAAAAAAGGCTTACATTGATTTTTGCCAATGTAAGCCAGTTTTGATAATTACTTGCTTGCTGGAACAGAAGCTTCAGTCGTAATGTTTACAGTGATTTTATCACCCACATTTGGCACATATGCACCTACACCAAATGCTGAACGATTAAACGAAGTTGTTGCATTAAAACCAATAGATTGTGCTTTGGTCATTGGATGCACACCTTGTTTATTTAAAACTGCATCTAAAACAACAGGTTTAGTCACATCTTTCACAGTAAGATTACCTGTGATTTTGTATTTATTTTTACCTAAAGCTTGTACTTTGGTACTTTTAAAAGTGATGTTTGGATATTTTTCAGCATCAAAAAAATCAGGAGTTTTTAAATGTTCATCCAAAGCTTTTACATTGGTATTTAAGCTTGCTAATGGAATGGTCACGTTGACAGATGAGTCAGCAGGTTTTGCATTATCAACAGAAATTGTTCCTTGAATGTCGCTAAAATTTGCTGAAGGAGTTGAAAAACCAAAGTGATTCCAAGTAAAAACTGTCGCTGTGTGCGTTGGATCAATTTTATAATCAACTGGTTTTGCAACACTAAAAGTTGCAACTGAAGCTACCGCCAAACCTAATGTTAATGCTTTAAAGTTCATATTGTTAATCTCGCTATCGAATGACTATTATTCTATACGCTTCCAACACAAATTCACTGTTATTGATAATACGATATGTTGCATATATGCAACGATTCAAATTGCTATCTTATGATACATAACTTTGAACCTTATCTACCTATACAATGCTTTGTTTTATAGACATAAAATGAGGAATTGGCATTTCAAATGATCAGAAATCCACACTTCGTTTGAGTACTTGGAATCAAGAATGAAATAAATTTCACTAGATCATCAAGTGAAAATTTTATATTTATAGAACATGTCTTTTATGTGATGAATAATTTTATGGTAAACATTGCTCAAGCTCAAAGTACGCAAATCCCTTATCAGGTCACATTAACCAACCCTCAAGGACATATCTGGTATGCCGATGAGCCAAACGATAAGGGAGGACAAGATACTGCACCAAATCCTATCCAAATTCTTTTATCTGCTTTAGGTGCATGTACAGTCATCACATTGGAAATGTATGCCAAGCATAAAGATTTGAAAATTGAACATGTACAACTTGATTTAGCATTAAATCCAGAAGATGAACCAGAAGCTGGGCAAAACATTATAACGCGAACAATTCAACTGAAAGGCGATTTCACTGAAGAACAACACAAACGCCTACTCAAAGTTGCAGAAAGTTGCCCTGTTCATAAACTATTAACCTCAAATATTCAGATTCAGACTGAGCTAGATCTGAGCTAGTACAATTTAGGTTTATTTATATTCATCTATATCAATCAAAAGCCCCTTTCGGGGCTTTTTAGTCTTAAAGCTTTTCAACCAAGACACGATCAACCTGTTTTAAGCCAGAGTGCTTTTCATGGTTTTTGCGTCGAATCTTGATGATTTTGTCTTCTTGAAAGTCCTGTAATAGCAACTCTACTGCAACCATGGATTCAAGTGGTAAATCCTGCCCAATCCACTTTTGCTCACCCGCATCCATCAAAGTGATTTCATCACTAATCTGTTCATAAAGGCTCATATTTTCCTCACTTATGGTATATGTATCACCATATTTCATGAATACAGAATGAATGGCACAACTATATACCTTTTGCTAAAAACTGCTACTAAAATTTGCTGAATTTACCGACAACATTAAAAAACTATCTACAAAATAAAAACGCCCACTTTGGGGCGTTCTTATCGCTTTAAAAAGCTGAATATTAAGCAGTTAACTCATTTACAGCAGCAACCACAGCTTCTGTGGTGATTCCAAAGAATTGGAACAAGTCTTTTGCAGGAGCAGACTCGCCATAAGTTGTCATACCAATAACTTTGCCATCTAAACCGACAAACTTCCACCAGTAATCCACATGACCTGCTTCAACAGCAACACGCGCGCGGATGTTTGATGGCAATACTGCTTCACGGTACGCAGCATCTTGTTTAACAAACTCTTCTGCACATGGCATAGATACCACACGTACACCTTCAAGTTGTGCATGTGCTTCCATCGCCAATGAAACTTCTGAACCTGTTGCAATAATGATTGCTTTTAATTCACCTTTTTCTTCAGCCAATACATAACCACCTTTTGCAACATTCTCAATTTGTGTTTGAGTACGTGCTTGGAATGGTAAATTTTGACGAGAGAAGATTAATGCTGTTGGACCTTCTTTACGTGTTAATGCAGATTTCCAAGAAATCGAAGCTTCAACCGTATCACATGGGCGCCAAGTATTTAAATTTGGAGTACCACGTAGAGAAGCAATTTGCTCTACAGGTTGGTGTGTAGGACCATCTTCACCTAAACCAATTGAGTCATGTGTATAGACATGAATCACACGTTGCTTCATCAAAGCAGACATACGTACTGCATTTCGTGCATATTCCATAAACATCAAGAATGTTGCAACATAAGGAATGAAACCGCCATGTAAGGCAACACCATTGGCAATCGCAGTCATACCGAACTCACGTACACCATAATGTACATAGTTACCTGCTGGATCAGACTCAACACCTTTGGCACCTTTCCACAAGGTTAAGTTTGAACCTGCCAAATCCGCAGAACCACCTAAAATTTCAGGAAGTAAAGGCGCAAACGCTTGAATAGCATTTTGACTCGCTTTACGCGTTGCAATTGTTTCACCTTTCGCATTGACTTCAGCAATATATGCATCTGCTTGAGCCAAGAAATCTGCTGGTAAATCACCTTCTACGCGGCGTTTAAATTCAGCTGCTTCAGTTGGATATTTTGCAGCATAGGCAGCAAAAGTTTCGTTCCAAGTCGCTTCAGACGCTGAACCTTTCGCTTTTGCATCCCAAGCCGTATAAATATCAGAAGGAATAACAAATGCTTCTTCTTTCCAACCTAATGCTTCACGGGTTAATGTGATTTCATCATTACCTAATGGCGCACCGTGACAGTCTTCTTTACCCTGCTTGTTGGGTGAACCTAAACCAATAATGGTTTTACAGATAATCAACGTTGGTTTTGCAATTTCTTCACGTGCTTCAACTGTTGCAGCGCGAATAGCATCAGCATCATGACCATCTACACGAAGAACTTGCCAACCATAAGCTTTAAAACGCTCTTCAGTGTCATCTGAGAACCAGCCTTCTACTTCACCATCAATAGAAATACCGTTGTCATCATAGTAAGCAATCAGTTTTCCAAGCCCTAAAGTTCCAGCAAGTGAACATGCTTCATGGGAGATACCTTCCATTAAACAACCATCACCCAAGAAACAGTAAGTAAAATGGTCTACAACTTTAATGTCATCTTTATTGAATTGCGCAGCTAAAGTTTTTTCAGCCAGTGCAAAACCAACCGCATTAGCAATACCCTGACCCAATGGACCAGTCGTTGTCTCAATACCCGGTGCATAACCTAATTCTGGATGACCTGGTGTTTTAGAATGTAATTGACGGAACTGTTTAATATCTTCAATAGAAAGATCGTAACCAGTTAAATGTAACAGCGCATATTGCAACATTGAACCATGACCATTAGACAATACAAAGCGGTCGCGGTTTGCCCATTGCGGATTTGTTGGATTATGATTTAAAAATTCGCGCCATACGACATCAGCGATATCTGCCATCCCCATTGGTGCACCTGGATGTCCAGAATTGGCTTTTTGCACAGCATCCATAGCCAATACACGAATTGCGTTAGCTATACGACGTTCATTCAACGGGGTTGTCATAGATCAGAGTCCAATAAATAAAAAATATAGGAAGATGAATAGATATTCAAAAACTGTGATGTATTGTCTTAAAAAAAACGATCAGGGTAAAGACTTAAGTCTATATTTATCCCTTTTGGTTGCAAATTAATTAAAAAATAAACGAAATACAGCCGAAACGACATTAATACTGATCGATAACCGTCATGATTTTGCATCAACCGTTATATAAACTCAAAGCAATACAGTAGATTTTTAAACTGAGTTTTTATCACGATCACAATGAAAAATGAAGAGAACCAAACAAAGTTTAATTTAATCGCATAACCAATAAATTGCTCAATTAAAACAACTTGTTGTTTTTTAAAAATCGGCAATATGTGCACAATTCAAGCACCTTTATCAATTTTCCTAATGAACATATCAATTAAAAACACATAAAAATGAATTTTATTCATGATTTTTAATCAGGTAATGCTAGTCCTCAGGCTGAAGTCGATGTAACATATTGCGTCTTTATAAATTACTGTGATAGGACTTTCATGCGCGAGTATGCTGTTTTTACTTCGGAATCTGTGAGCGAAGGCCATCCAGATAAAATGGCTGACCAAATCAGTGACGCTATCTTGGATGCAATCTTAAAAGAAGACCCATATGCACGGGTTGCCTGCGAAACATTAGTAAAAACTGGTGCGGTGATTCTTGCGGGTGAAATCACCACGACAGCAAATGTCGATTTTGAATCGATTGTTCGTCACACGGTTAATGGTATTGGCTACCACCATACAGATCTTGGTTTTGATGGCTCAACATGTGCTGTGATCAACATGATTGGTAAACAATCACCTGAAATTGCGCAAGGTGTTGATCGTCAAAAACCTGAAGATCAGGGTGCAGGCGACCAAGGCTTAATGTTTGGCTATGCGAGCCGTGAAACAGATGTGCTGATGCCAGCACCTATTTCATATGCACACCGCTTAATGGAAAAACAAGCTGAATTACGTCGTAATGGTACATTGCCGTGGTTACGTCCAGATGCCAAAAGCCAAGTTACGTTTGCTTATGAAAATGGCAAGCCTGTTCGTTTAGATGCAGTGGTACTCTCTACTCAACATGATCCTGAAATTTCACAAGCGAATTTAAAAGAAGCAGTGATTGAAGAAATCGTGAAAAAGATCATCCCTGCTGAAATGTTCCATGCTGAAACCAAATTCCATATTAACCCAACAGGTTTATTTGTGATTGGTGGTCCAGTGGGTGACTGTGGTTTAACTGGTCGTAAAATTATTGTTGATACTTATGGCGGTATGGCTCGTCATGGTGGTGGTGCTTTCTCTGGTAAAGATCCATCAAAAGTTGATCGCTCAGCAGCGTATGCTGGTCGTTATGTGGCAAAAAATATTGTTGCAGCAGGACTTGCTGATAAGTGTGAAATCCAAGTGTCTTATGCAATTGGTGTGGCTGAACCAACTTCAATTTCAATCAATACCTTCAATACAGGTAAGGTATCTGATGAATTGATCATTCAATTGGTACGTGAACACTTCGATTTACGCCCTTATGGCATTACCCGTATGCTTGATTTGATTCAGCCAATGTATAAGCAAACTGCTGCTTATGGGCACTTTGGTCGCGAAGGTTCAGACACTGCATTTACATGGGAAAAAACAGATAAAGTTGAAGCGCTTAAAGCATCAGCAAATCTATAATTTCTCAAAAATTCATCGTAAAAAAGCTCGCAAATGCGAGCTTTTTTGTTTGTTAAAGATATGGAAATATATACCTCAAAAAATTCCCTCCTCTCTAGCAGTTTCAATTTAAATTAAATCAAAAAACACTTATCTTCTTTTATCTCTATTATTTGCATGTACTTCATCTTATTTTGGAAAATAAAAAATCAATTACTGTGAACCAGGCTTAGCATCCTGTTGTAAAACACTTAATATTGAAATTTGTTCAGGCGCTTCAGTATTATGATTTTGAATATATAAATGCCCAACTTTAAAGGTGACAGCCACAATCAAACAAGCCACTAAGCAAAAAGTCCATAAGCCATATGGGCTTTTGATATGCTGAGAGCCACATTTCGGACAAACTTTTTGTGTCGAAGTCACTGTTTCATTACAGCAAGCACAATGATATTGTAAAATCATCTTTGGATCTCCTTCTTGTCGCACTATTATTGTTTTTATTTATTACACTACTATTATATCCATATAAGTAATGTAAAAATTTAACTACATTTTTAGTTTACATGAATAGTAATGTTTGACAAGCAAATTTTGTTTCTATTTATTTACTTTAAAATTCATAAGCTTAGATAAACTTCAGCTTAAAACCAAAAAACACTCTCAATTCAAACCTATACACCACTCAATACCCAGTATTCAATATCCTGTATCATACGTATTCAAGGTATAATTCAACCCTAGACAAATATTAAATTTTTTTGGAGATTATTTTGGTACAACTGATCAAAAAAGGTGGTTTACGTGAACGCGCCAACCGTAGCCGTAGATACGCTGAGTCCGAAAACAATATCAAAACTTTAGATCCACATCGTTATCAGACCCAAGAACAGCTTGGCGAGAACCCGACAAAACATGTCGATAATGAAAAAACAACTTCTCAAAATAATGAAAATCAATAAAACATTTTAAGTACATCCACCCAAAGAAAGGCTGCAAATAATAAGAAGAAGCTTCCAGAGAGAATATCGATATAGCTTCCAGAACGTTGATAGATTGCTTTTATTTTGGGAACCGACATAATCAACATCAATAGACTAAACACTAAAAATGTCTGAATCGGAATGATCACTGCCAATTGTGGTTTTAAGTTTAATCCTGCACTTGAACTTAACGCCAATGAAAAAACACTACTGAAATAAATCACAATTTTAGGATTAGCTAAATTTGTAAAAAGTCCCAAAAGGAAATAATTTTTAGGTGCATGTTCAATGACCCCATCGAGATTGGTATTTTGTTTAAGTGTGGCAATACCACCCTTTAGCATGGCGTAACCCATTCGAGCCAAAAAGAATCCACCAATCAACATCAATACTTGCTGAATCCAAGGCCAATGTTCTAATAAAACCGTAAAGCCCAATAGCGTTAAAATCACCCAAACCACGACACCTGCAGATATGCCCAATATAATTTTAAGTGTATTGGCACGTGTAGTAGATGCTGAGCTTTTAGCAACCAATAAAACATCTGGTCCTGGACTGAGTTGTGCTACAAAATGTAGTGCACAAATGGTCAATAACATCGACATAATTTAATCTTATCGCTTAGGGCGAGCCAATTATACCGTTTGATCAATCATTTAAGAAATAATCCTACATCTTGAATAGTGATATTGTTTGTTCGCTCAGAAAGTATACCTAAACAATCAAGTACCTAATATTCCGATGTCGATCTCAATCAAAGCTACATCATTCAACTCAACAAAAATCGTCACCCGACATGATCAATATTTTGTTGATCAAACATATTGAATTGAAAACTACAAATTTTAGCGATAAAAAAAGCTGAATCTTTCGACTCAGCTTTTAAGTTAAATCATATTAGCGATGGCTTTATTTTTTATTCACATCTTTGAGTTCAATTTGCTTATGTTCTGGTTCAACCTCATGTGCTTCACCATCAATAATTGTGGAATCACGATATTGACCACCAGATTGTTGGTTTTGCATATCCTGCATTTGACGCATTAAATCTGCAAATGGATTTTGCCCTTGCGCATCCCCCATATTACCCATTCCCCCCATCATATTATTCATCATGGCTTGCTGTTTTTTCGCCATATATTTCATTCCTGCATTTTTAATTGCATTCTGAACAGGCGGTAAAATCACCAACAAGGCTAAAACATCTGTGATCAAACCAGGAATCATCAATAAAATGCCCGCAAATGCTGTTGCCATTTTTTTAGCAATCGCAGGATCATTTCCCATCATTCCTGTCATTTGCATTTGCTGTAATTGTGGCATGATGGTTGAAGTGCTGGAACGTAATAGATTTAAACCAATCACAAAAGCAATGATAAACCAGAAGAATACGTACCAACCACTAATGAATTGTGCAACGCCAATCCACACAGCAATTTCAAGAATGATACCAATCAAAATAATAGGAAAAAGTTTCATCGAAACAAAGCATCTCAAAGATAAATTAAATTTCAGCTTTGAAAGTCATACATTAAATGCCATGAATTTCATCACTGATATATTTATAAGGGCTTTCCCAAATTTTTAAAGGGCAATTTTGTGTTTAATCTCTAATTTCTTTATTTTTGCCATTCATTAGAGGATGTTTTATAAAATAAATACAGTGCCAATATTGTCCCAATCGGAAATAGAAACACTAAAATCACTGCAATAAATCGCGAAATACGACGCCCTCTTTCTGAACCTTTTTCAGCTTCTAATGAGGCGATAAAATGCAAATACATCATCCAGCCGAAAACTAATACTAATATCAAAAAGGCAATCAATGCATCTAAGTCAAATTTCTGCAATATTCCAAAACCGAGTAAGATAAAACCCAGCAGATAGATCAATGTGATTAAACGATGAATCCAATACACATGCTGGTTTTTAATTTGTACAAAACTCTTCAAGCAAACACTCCTGTTTGTTGTTTGATTATACAGCCAATAAGTTAAAATTTTACTTACAATCGCTGGATAGCATCATATAATCAAAACAAGATTTACGATAAACAGTATTATGCCCTTAATTATTGGAATTGATCCCGGCTCACGTTTAACAGGTTACGGGATTATTGAAAAAGATGGTCAAAAACTTTCTTTTATTGATGCAGGTACGATTCGTACTGAAACAACCGAAATGCCTGAACGTTTAAAACGAATTTTTGCAGGAATCGATCGTATTGTTCAATTCCATGGTCCGACAGAAGCAGCGGTTGAACAAGTGTTTATGGCACAAAACCCAGACTCAGCATTAAAGCTAGGTCAAGCCCGTGGTGCGGCTATTGCAGCCTTGGTCAATTTAGATCTGCAAGTTGCTGAATATACTGCTCGGCAAATTAAACAATCTGTTGTCGGTTATGGTGCTGCAGACAAAGAACAAGTGCAAATGATGGTGATGAAGCTTTTGAATCTTTCAGTGAAGCCTCAACAAGATGCTGCTGATGCGCTTGCAGCCGCAATTTGCCACGCACATGCTTCAGGCAGTATGAGTAAGTTAGCCGTACTGAATGCCTTAGGTGGTATGGCACGAGGACGTAGCCGCAATAGTAGTCGTAGACGCTAATATATTCACACAATCTACAATTTATAAATCAAGGTACAGATGAAGCCTCATCTGTACCTAGCCTGTAAATATACAAAATCAAGTTTTATACGTTCTTAGATCAAGCCAAAATATTTTATCGAATTAGAAAATTTTTAAATAAGAATCCACTTCGCTATATTTCAATCGCCTCAGTTAATTTAAATAAGGCAGTGCATCTTTACGCACCTCTCGAATACTGGGTTGTTTAGAGTACGTTGCAATCAACATCTTTCCTGAGTTTCTCAAATTTTTCTTCTGTTCTGGATCGACTCGAATTAAGACCAATTCTTCTGGAATACGTGGGTTACTACCCTCACGAGAAATAATGAAACTTTGATTTCGTTCAAGAATTTTATAATTCGGAAACTCTTTCTGTAACTTCTCTTTGAAGCTCAGTGTTTTATCTTCTTTTTTACGACTATCCATCTGCGTGTATATAATCAACACAATACATGCTGCAAAAACAATTCCAACAATTAAATACTTCTCTAACATTTTATTTCACTCGAATATATTTTTGCTGTTTCTCATTGTAGTGATAAACATGGGTTTCATTTATAGGGATAATTTTAGCACGATCTGCGATATAAATTCGTTGGGTACCTGTATAGGCAATTTCAATATCATATAAACCATCATGTACGGTGCTTAGGAATTGATAATCACCTTGGGTATTATAAATTTGCTCACTCCCTGAGACTTCATTGTCATTGCCAATTTCTGCAACAATTAACTTTTTAATATACGGTTTTTCATCAAAAGGAACGATATATAAAGTGGTGCTTGAGTAACCTTGACGACTAAATTCTTGTTCTTCCACATAGGCTTTGATTTGTGGTCCCACTTTACGAATATTTTTTACAATATCTGAGGTCGGATATGGCAAATAATTAAAATCAGCATTCATCCAACTGTTTTCATCCTGACTTTGGCTGATCAGTTCAAATTGTGAAGAAGCATTTTTCTTAAAGATGTAAACTCGGGTAAAAGTCGCACATGCCCCACAAAAATTAAGCTCATGGTTATTTTTATCTACTGAAACTTCAGTAGTTGTGAACACATAACGTAATTCATTTTGTGCATTTCGATAGGTACGAGCGGGACTAAACACCACCACCGCATCATCACTATTTAAAGCATTGGTATATTCTGCATTTTTAATGCCGATATAGGAAATATTTTGCTGATCCAATTGATCAATCTTTGTAGTTTGAAGCTGTTTTTGATAAAAAGTATTGATCACTGTTTCAAAGTCTAAATCTTTTAGAATAGTTTTAGCATGATGATTTTCAGCCATTTTTTCATTTGTTTGCGCAACAACACTACTGTGAATACTACACATCAAAAAGCAACTGAATAAAAATATTTTAGTGATCATTTTAACATATCTACAAGTATTTTTATGCCAAATGGCTGATTTAACGAATCATTTCAAAATCAGTAAAATCTAAATCATGATTGATTTTGTACTGTTCAATACTGGTGACCTCAGCCCTTAACGGTCCGACATAACAATGACGAATTAAACGTAGAATTGCTTGCTCATCTCCAACGACAACCGCTTCAACCTCACCAGATACTAAGTTTTTGACATAACCTTTGAGTTCTAACTGTAGTGCTTCTTTCTCAAACCAGCGACGATAGCCAACACCTTGTACATTACCATATATCAACAGTTTAACCGCATACATTGTCTATTTTACTCCTGACACGAATTAATCACACGGTACACAGCATGTGCCATATGTTGTGCCTGTAAACCACGAATACCTTGTTGTGCAAGATAATCACCAGCCTGTGCATGTAAAGTGACAATATCATGTAATTGCACATTTTCGGCAAATTGAGCCTTTAAACTGGCAATCATTCCTGCCAAAACATCTCCCATTCCGCCAGTGCCCATACCAGGATTGCCTGCAGTACAAATCCACAGCTTATCTTCGAGAATTAAGCTGCCTGCTCCTTTCAATACCCACTTGCCTGAGTATTTCTTTTTTAGCCTGTGGATGGCAGCTATACGATCAGACTCAATCTCAGCAATGGAGCAATCGAGTAGTTTCGCTGCCTCTCCGGGATGTGGTGTCAGATAAGTGTTTGGACTGAGTTGGGTGTTTTGCGTTGCCAAAAACCATAAAGCATCCGCATCAAAAACCACCTGTAAATGTGTACTTGCACAGATGGGTTTAAACCATTTTAAAAATTGTTGTTCAGCCCAATCATCTCGACCTAAGCCCATACCAAAACTCACTGCATCCACATGATTGATTAAAGATTGAATCTCATCTTCAGTAAACACATTAATATCTTTGACCATAATATTAGGTGATCGCGCCAAAATAGCCGTATGATGTTTTTGGTGACAGACAATACTCACTTTTCCAGCACCCGCACAAAATGCAGACTCAGCAGCTAAGATCACTGCTCCCCCCATATCTGCATGACCACCAACGACCAAGACATGCCCATAACTGCCCTTATGTCCAAAGGCTTGACGTTGTGGCAATTGAATTTGTTGAGGCGCTAATAGTGCTACTGCTTTTAGTGCTGAGTCAGTTGGAATCAGAGAAATCGTTTCAATTTGTCCAGAATATTCTTTACCCAACCCTGTAAATAATCCTGCTTTAAGCCCCAAAATAGTAAATGTATAATCTACTTTGACCGCAATAGGTTGTGTTTGACCTGTATTGGCATTTAAACCACTTGGTAGATCGACGGCAATTTTAATCCCTGTTTGCGTATTAAAATTTTGAATGATGGTTTGCCATGCTTGATCTAAATCACGATTTAAACCAATACCAAACAAGGCATCGATATGACAATCAAACGATGCTTGAAGATCAAAATCCAAATGAATTTTTAATTGATTTTGTTCAGCCAGTTGAATGGCTTGCTTCAAGTCAGTCGATGCACCAATCTCGGCGGCAAATATTTCTACAGCATAGCCACTTTGCTTTAAATAACTAGCAATACAGTAACCATCGCCTGCATTATTTCCATGACCACACCAAACTGCGATCGTTTTAACTTCGGGGTAGTTATTTTGAAAGAGTTGAAGCAAATGCTGAGCAATCGACCATGCTGCCTGTTGCATTAAACCAAAAGCACTATTTTGTTGACTAAACCATCGACGTTCCCATGCTTGAATTTCATGGCTATGATAAACTTGAGCTTGCATGTATTTATCCTTTTATTTTCACTCTTTTCAGCACATTGATTACTATGTCAGCAACATCAACCACTTCATCAATTTCTTTGCAACAGCTTGATCCTCAAGAATTAAAAGCTTGGATCAAACAACAGGCTTTGCAACTGGGCTTTGCTGATTGTGTCATTGCACGTCCTGATGCTCAAGCTGAATTACCAAGATTTAAAGAATATTTAAAGCGCGGTTATCATGGTGACATGAAGTTTTTAGAGGAAAATCTAGAAAAACGAGCTGATCCTACCTTATTGGTTCCAGGCACAAAAAGTATCATCTGTGTGCGAATGAATTATTTGGTCGAAACACCTAAACCACGCTATGTTCCTGATGAGCCTAATTTGGCCATCATCGCACGTTATGCTCGTGGGCGTGATTATCATAAAATTATGCGTGGCCGTTTAAAAACTTTAGCCACAATCATTAAAGATAAAGTGGGTGAATTTGAATCACGCCCATTTGCAGATTCCGCGCCTGTTTTTGAAAAATCACTTGCCGAAAATGCAGGAATGGGCTGGACAGGCAAACATACCCTACTCATTCATAAAAAATCAGGTTCCTTTTTTGTGTTAGGTGAACTTTTCACTTCACTGGATTTACCATTTGATGAACCAGCAACGTCACATTGTGGTTCATGTACTGCCTGCATTGACATCTGTCCAACTCAAGCCATTGTCGAACCTTATATGCTTGATGCACGCAAATGCATCGCCTATTTAACCATTGAATATAAAGGAATCATCCCTGAAGACTTGAGGCGTGGTATAGGAAATCGTGTATTTGGCTGTGATGATTGCCAACTGATTTGTCCGTGGAATAGTTTTGCTAAAACCGCATCCATCACAGATTTTAACCCTCGACATGGTTTGGACCAAATGAGTTTATTAGACCTCTGGCACTGGGATGAACAGACATTTCTAAGTTGCACTGAAGGTAGCCCACTTCGCCGCACAGGTTATCAAAGTTTTATGCGAAATATCGCAATAGGTTTAGGCAATGCACCATATTCAAGCGAAATTATTCAAGCTTTGACCCAACATCGCACATCGCATGATGAAGTTGTGCAAGTCCATATTGACTGGGCTATTGCAGAGCAATTGAATAAAAAATCTTCATTATAAATATATTCTTGGTCTATCAAACGACTGACTTTTAATGTTCAGATCTTTGCAAAGTTGTTATTTTTTTTAATTTTTAATGACTAAAACCCAGAATTTTTAAAATCTTAAAAATAAAATTTAGTAAGTAAATTTCAAGAAATCTGGTTAACTTTGCGACTATATTTATAATTTTAGTTTTCTATATGATTGAACTTTTCAATCGTAAGTTACCATCATATTTGAACATTTTTGCCCTATGGAATTGGCATGAATTATGTATTATATACAGGGATAGATAATGATGATCATGGATTAAACTAATGACAGTACGTAATGACTGGGCTCGTGAAGAAATTCAAGCTTTATATGAACAGCCTTTTTTAGACTTAGTCTTTAAGGCTCAACAAATTCATCGCGAGCATTTTGAAGCAAATAGCATTCAAGTCAGTACTTTACTTTCAATTAAAACAGGAAAATGCCCTGAAGATTGCAAATATTGTTCGCAATCTGCACGCTATGACTCAAAACTAGAAGCTGAAAAGCGTATCGCCGTAGAGAAAGTCATCAGCGAAGCCAAAGAAGCACTTGAATCTGGCTCTTCTCGTTTCTGTATGGGTGCAGCTTGGCGTAATCCACATGAACGCGATATGCCATATGTCTTAGAAATGGTGCGTGAAGTGAAAGCACTCGGTCTAGAAACATGTATGACACTAGGTATGCTCAACCAATCACAAGCTGAGCGTCTCCATGAAGCAGGTTTAGATTATTATAATCACAACCTAGATACTTCCCGCGAATATTATTCGCACATTATCAGCACCCGTACTTTTGATGATCGTTTAAACACTTTAGATCATGTGCGTAACGCAGGTATGAAAGTTTGTAGTGGTGGAATTGTGGGGTTAGGTGAAAACCGCAATGACCGCATTGGTTTATTACATGAATTAGCAACCCTGCCTGTACATCCTGAATCTGTACCCATCAATATGTTAGTTCCAATAGAAGGAACACCGCTTGCTGATGTAGAAAAGCTTGATGTTACTGAGTGGATTCGTACCATTGCAGTTGCACGTATTATTATGCCGAATAGCTATATTCGTCTTTCTGCTGGTCGTGAATCACTGACCGACTCAGATCAAGCTTTGGCATTTATGGCTGGTGCAAACTCGTTATTTAGTGGTGAAAAGTTATTAACCACACCGAATGCTGGTGAAGGCAAAGACAAACAGTTATTCAATAAATTAGGTCTAAAAGCTGAAAAAGCCAAACCAACTGTTGCTGAACTTTCTGTAGATGCAATGGCAAGTTAATTAATGCTTAAATTCTAACATCATGTCTTTGTGCATGGTGTTAGAAACATTGCTTGGCTTTAAAATGCTTCACTTTTTCTTAGCTTTCTTTCTTAACTCTATTTCTAAAAGTTCTATTTCTAAAAATTGTATTTCTAAAAGCTCGCTTAAATAATCATTACACTATTTTTCTTCTGCATTTGATCTACAATATCATCTGACTTAAAACCAAGTCGCCAATACAATAATTGCAATACATCCAATTCATCTTGGGTAATAATCCGATCATTCCATAAGCAAATTTCTGCAACACCAAGAATACTTAAACGATCACGTAATAATAGACCTGCAATATCATTTAAGATTTCACCTAAATCAATCGGCTCATCTGAAATTTCTTCAAATAACTCAAGCTCATCCTTGGATAAAACACGTTCTAAAATCTCATAACGTACATCGAGTTGATTGGCACTGTTAATTTGCTGAACATGCAATAAAGCATCAATTAAACGCACAATCTGAGGTTTTACAGTTTCAAGTGATGAAGGTGTATGCATCGGTAGCAAATGTAATTCAGCTTTTACCCGCTCAATTAACAGCGCATCCAATAAGCCTATTTCGCCATCTTCCTGAATAATTTTCGCAAGTTTCGTTACAAATTGACGCGCACTCGTTGCAGGCATATTACCCAGATTTTCACAAGCATCATGAAAAATTTGGATGTGGATACGCCCATCCATACTTAACAATGAGTCAATAATGGCTCGACTCACCGCAGCATCAGATGGAATAAACTCGCGATATTGCCGAATCATTAAAATTGCAACCATAACCTCACGTGACCCAGTCGCAGTCTGCATTGCACGTTGGATTAAATCTGAGCGTTCTATTTGACGGCGCACTTCTGGATTTAAGGGTTTAATCGCATCATTCAGGGCAAAGCTAATGGGCGATAAACGTAACAAAGGCAATGGCTGTGGCGACACCCACGGATTATAGACTTCACCAGAAGACTCTTCTAAGGGACGCAACAAGCTAAACAACGGCTGACTGCGTAATTTCTTTAAATTTTCTAATTGTAAATCTTGCAATAAAGTCGGATTCAACTCATAGATCCGATCTTCAATGTTGGGGTGAATATTCAACCAGCTTTGTGGACTCAGTGAATTGGCAAAGCACATATGCGCAATTGCTTCTGAAAATTCACTATGAATTTGCGAACCTGCATGATGCACATAAATACGTAATAAAGTCTGCACATTAGCATTATTCAGCAATAACTTCTTCGTTTTATAGTCATTATAAAAAGTACGTCCACCCAATGTGAAATATTTAATCAAACGATTGATTAAAATTCCCATACTACCCAATAGCCAAATCACACCACCCACAGCAACAAAACTGGTTTCAAATTTATGTTGATTGCCTTTGGCGTTGTAGCGATTAAAACCTTGCTTGGCAATTTTGCTTCCTAACTGACTAAATGTAATCAGTCCGCTATAAAGAATCTTAAGTCGAGTATTTTCACGGGCTTCGCCAGACAAAATTTGATTAAACTCATGCCCCAACAACCCGTAAAGTTCTAATTCATCAAGATTCTGCAATGCACCCCAAGTTAAAATAATTACAGTATCTCTTGGGTGGAAACCTGCAGTTAAGGCATTAACACCAACTTCATCCGGTAAAACATATAAAGTCGGTGCATCAATCTCAAAGGTTTCTGCAAATTTATCTGCAAGATGAATTGCTACACTTTCTTCTGGGGTACTTTCGATCTGACTTAAACGACGTGCTTTTAACTGTTTGGCTAATGAGTGTCCACCAGTACGAAAAACATAAAATTCATAGGCAATTGACCAACCAATAATGATAATAATCAACCCAATACAGTAAGGGCTTAAAACATGCCACCAAATTTGCTGTTCACGATCGACATAATGTACCAATAACCCCAAAACGGTATTGAGAATAAAAATAGTCAATATGACTGCAAGCAAACAAATACTCGCAGACCACAACATATTCTTGTTTTTTATCAAATAATGGCTGACATCTTTCAATGTAAAATTCCTCATTACATTGCAAAACACTATAAATGAAAAAAGCGGGAACTTCCCGCTTTTTCTCAATGAAAATCAATTCTGATTTACATCTCTTCTTTAATACCACATAGATCAACCGAAGATGCATCAATATTGACATCAATATAACCATCTTTTTGCTTTTTCGCAGTATCATTACGACTTTGCTCAAGATCATTTAAATATTGTTCGTCAATATCGCCAGTCACGTAAACGCCATCAAAAACCGAACAATCAAACTCTTGAACTTCTGGTACTTTACTGGTTCTCACCGCAGCTTTTAAATCATCCAAATCTTGGAAAATCAAACGATCAGCGCCAATAATATTTTGAATTTCTTCAACACTACGATGAGATGCAATCAATTCTGCTTTAGCTGGCATATCGATCCCATACACATTTGGATATTTCACCATCGGTGCAGCAGAGGCAAAATAAACATTTTTTGCACCTGCGTCACGTGCCATTTGAATGATTTCATTACAGGTTGTACCACGTACGATCGAATCATCCACCAGCAACACGTTCTTGTCTTTAAACTCAAGTTCAACTGGGTTTAACTTTTGACGTACAGATTTTTTACGTTGTTGTTGACCTGGCATAATGAAGGTACGACCGATGTAACGGTTTTTCATAAAGCCTTCACGGAATTTCACCCCGAGAATATTCGCCAATTCTAAAGCAGATGTACGGCTTGTATCTGGAATCGGGATAACCACATCAACATCATGCGCTTCACCCCATTCACGAAGAATTTTCTTCGCCAGCGTCTCACCCATTTTCAAGCGTGCTTTGTAGACAGAAATTCCATCTATAGTGGCATCTGGACGTGCAAAATACACATATTCAAAAATACATGGACGATAACGTGGTTGACTGGCACATTGCTGGGAGTAGAACTCACCTTCAGCGTTAATAAATACCGCTTCACCCGGCTCAATATCACGCTCAACTTTAAAGCCCAATGCAGTAATCGCAACTGACTCTGAAGCAATGATATATTCTTTTTCACCATTTTCAGTCAGGCGCGAACCATAGATTAATGGACGAATACCATTTGGATCACGGAACCCCACCAAACCATGTCCAGTAATCATTGCAACAACACCATAGGCACCTTTGCAACGCTCATGTACACGTTTAACTGTATGGAAAATATCGTCTGGAGATGGTGTTAATGAGGCACATTTTTGCAATTCATGTGCAAACACATTCAGCAAGACTTCTGAGTCAGAATCTGTATTCATATGACGCAAGTCAGTTTTAAACAGATCATCATGAATA
Organism: Acinetobacter bereziniae LMG 1003 = CIP 70.12; assembly: GCF_000368925.1. Classification (GTDB taxonomy): domain Bacteria; phylum Pseudomonadota; class Gammaproteobacteria; order Pseudomonadales; family Moraxellaceae; genus Acinetobacter; species Acinetobacter bereziniae. Next base: position 455,590 of record NZ_KB849756.1, read on the forward strand.
TCAGCAGCATTGGTAAGATTACCATTGTGCGCCAAAGTTATCCCATAAGGTGAGTTTACGTAAAAAGGTTGCGCTTCAGCACTGCTTGAAGAACCAGCAGTTGGATAACGAACATGACCAATACCATAGTTACCGAGCAATGCGCGCATGTGGCGAGTATGGAATACATCACGAACCATACCATTGTCTTTTCTCAAGAAAAGACGACCATTATGACAAGTCACAATCCCAGCTGCATCCTGTCCACGATGTTGTAACATCGTCAACGCATCAAATAACATTTGGTTTACAGGTGCTTTACCTGCTATACCAACGACTCCACACATAACTACCTCGCAGACCAGCTAGGACTAATAAAACGGATTTTTTGTCGAATGTGCTGATTGATCATCCTCTTCAGATGTTGATGATCGTTCAGTATTTCTCACAGCAGCGTCATCGGGATGCGCTTGTGACTGTATATGATTTAATGCTTCATTTGCAGCATCTTTAGAAATTTCTGAAGCTAAGGGTGCAAACGGCAAAAGTGTTTGAATAAATTTTGACTGTTTCCATGTTGGCGAACTGTCAACCCAAGGACCTAATCCTTGCATTGTTATGAGGACAATGAATAAACCTTTCAAGGTCCCCAGTGCACCACCTGCCAAACGATTTAAAGGACCTAGTTTTAAGCTCTTTAAAATTTGATTGAGAATTGCTGTTGCAATCCATGTTAAAACGATAATAACCAAGACAATAAATGCAAATGCTGCAATTTTTTGCACCACAGGATCTTGACTGAGTGCAGACATGGAAGGTGCGATGATATTGGCATATTTAGCACCAACAATCAGTGCAAAAATCCATCCTATCAAGTTCGCAAAGGCTTTCACGAATCCTTGTCGCAAACCGTTTAGCCCTCCAATGAGCAATATAATCAGTATGATAATGTCTAGGGTATTCATATTTAGGTCATAGCATTAACACAGTCTTTGATCAGTGTAGGACCTGTATAGATCATACCACTATAAATTTGAACCAAACTCGCACCTGCCTGTTGTTTTGCAACAGCGTGTTCACCCGATAAAATTCCACCAACACCGATTAACGGAATTTTACCCTGTAATAGTTTTGAAAAGGCAGCCAAACAAGCTGTGCTCTTTTCAAATACAGGTGCTCCAGATAACCCACCAGCTTCATCACCAAATGGTAGACCTTCGACACCTTCACGAGATAAAGTTGTATTGGTTACAATAAGCCCATCAATTTTAAACTGCAACAATTGTGAAGCAATAAATTCAATATCTGTTGTATCTAAATCTGGTGCAACTTTGAGAACAAGTGGAACATAGTGCTGTAATTCTTCAGCCAACTCTAACTGACGTTTTTTGAGGGTTTCTAAAAGTTCAGTCAGTGCATGACCACTTTGCAAAGAGCGCAAATTTTTCGTATTCGGTGAAGAAATATTCACCGTAATGTAAGATGCGTAGTGATAAACTTTTTCTAGACAAATTAAATAATCTGAAACAGCGTCTTCAACAGGCGTTGTGGCATTTTTTCCGATATTGATTCCAAGAATGCCTTTAAATTTTGCTGCTTTGACATTCTCAACCAATTTGTCTACCCCATCATTGTTAAAACCCATACGGTTAATGATGGCTTTTGCTTGTGGAATACGGAAAAGACGTGGGTGTGGATTGCCTTCTTGTGGTTTAGGTGTAATGGTTCCGATTTCAATAAAACCAAAACCCAAACCCGCTAAGGCATCGATATATGCACCATTTTTATCCAAACCTGCAGCTAATCCAACTGGATTAGGAAACTCAATCCCCATACAGGTGACTGGTTTTGACGCAACAGCTTGACGCATCGCACCCAATTTATGGGCAGATTTAAGCATGGATAATGTGAGTTCATGTACACGCTCTGGTGCTAAAGAAAACAACAAAGGGCGAGCAAGTGAATACAACATAGCTATAAAAGTCTACTGCTTTTTAAGTTGCCACATTATAGGCACAGTATGCTGAAAAGGCTATGCTTGAACTGTGTTTATTTTCAGTACTTACTGTACCGTCGCTGTTAATTTAATCTGTGCGCCCTCTTTAACCAGTTCCATCTTTTCCAAGCTAACACCCATCTGCGCGATTTGAGTCAGAAAGTTTGCCAGAACAGCATAATTCTGATGTTGTGCAACAATTTGAAATTGTTCACCAACCTGTTGTGAAGCCACTGAAAGCCCTTGTTGTTGTGCAACACGTTGAATTTTATCTGCGGTGGTTAATGCTAAATCATCCGCAGGTTTCATGGTAACTACATTACTTTGCATCCAAACCACGAGGTCTTTCATTTCATTTAAACGCAACTGTTGTTTTTCAGCAGCTTTATGGGTATACCACAAGGCTGCACCAACGGCGGCAACTATTACAAAAATCGTTGTGAAAATAACCATAATACGTTCACGTGCTGACATTTTTTCTAAATTGTCAGTCATCTTTTCGGACCACGTGTCTAAACGGTTTTGAAAGCTTTCCATTGTTTTCATCATTGTATCTTCACTAAACCAACCACAGTCGCACCCTGTGTCTGAATATTACCCAGCTCCGCCTTAAAACCTTGTTGGTTTAACTGCGTGACCAATGTCTGTAATGCTTCTGAACTCTTGGCAACTAAATCCATGTTCAAGACAGAAGTTTCATAATTAACTCGATTGGCAATAATCTGATGCTGCATCAAAATTGGACCAACACGACTGAGCAATTGCAATGCCTGTGTATTCGCACCCTGACTAAGTTCTAGTTTATTCTTAAACTGACGTTGAACAGATTCCTCAGTAATTCGCTGTTCATTGGGAAACCATTTTTTATACTGATCTACTGCAATCAATGCTGTTTGATCGGCAACTTTTTTCAGTTTAAACCAGCGCAGAGCATCATAACTCAGCTGTGCAACAATCAAAGCCACCACTAAAACTGCACATGCTTGCCAATAACGAGACACTCCGTCATTTGCCTGTTTGGCTTTAGGCAAGACATTAAATGGATGCTGCTTTGCCTTTTTAATTTCAGTAAACTGATAATTAAATGGCTCACGTTGTTCAGCTGTCGCTACAGCAAATAAACTGGTCGCTTGTGCATCAGTCAACGCACTATATAAAAAAGTTTTTTCTCGATCTGCAAAATCCAAATACAGACCAAGATCATCGATTGAATTACCTAGAAACTCATTCTCACGCACCAACAATTGCCCATTGACATTGGCTAAGATCAGCTGATTTTCTTCTGGAATAGACAACATTAGAAAGTCAGGCAATAAAGAAACAATCTTTAAAGGAATCAAAGACAAAGAGTGCTGAATTGTAGTGATCGTATGTTGATTCACACCCAATACTGAAACTTGATCGGGTTGCTGAAAGTGCGAAAACACTTTCATTTGGTCAATCGGTAAAATGACATATTCTTCAAGTAAATATTTAACACCATCTGGGCCCAATTGTTTATATTGAGCTTTGCTAAACTTTTGTTGAAGAATTTGCACTTCACGACTTGGAAAGAACACAACCGCTTCTTCACCTTGGTAAAGTTTAATATCTTGTATTAATTGTTCCAGACTCGAAGATGTAGTCCAATCACTTCCTCGAGACCATTGCCAAACCCCATTGGCTTCAGGCATCCATAAGTACAACATTTATCGTTTTCTGCCGTGTGTTCTTTTAACAATGCTTTTATACAGTTGGAATAAAGGCTTTATTTTGAGTAGATAGACCATTTGCAATGACCGTTTGCTCATAAATACGAGCTTCTGCCAAGGCAAAAGGATTAAAATGCTCATGTGTCAGTTGTTCAGCAATATGCCCAACCACATTCATATGACATACCACCACAATACGTTCAAATGGTAATTGTGACAACCATTCAATTGCTAATTTTGCATCATCTTCAGGCTTAATTTTGTCACAGATCAATACTGATACTTCAGGAAAATAAGCCTGTATATGGGACAATGTTTCCTGTGCTCTCAATAACGTGCTCACAACAAATACATCTGGTTGTACTGTTTCTTTTAAAAATTGTGCTGTTTGTTCCGCTTGTAAATGCCCACGTTCTGTTAAAGGACGTTTACTGTCCACACCATTGATTGCTGGGGCTGCTTCACCATGACGCACCAAAGTCAGTTGCATAAGATTTCCTTTTTAATACCGCACTGATTATAACGAGGCTTTGTTACAAATCTATCTCTCAACCTCAAATTGTAATCAATTAAACCTCATTGTGTGGCAACACAAACTCTACATCACTTCGATGTCCATTTTTCATCAAGGAAACTGCGATATTGAGTGGTGGTGCACCTTCAAAAATAACTTCATAAAGTGCTGTGGTAATCGGCATATAAACGTCCAATTCTTTAGCACGCGCATTTACTTGTACAATGGTATTGATGCCTTCTGCGGTTTGCCCCAGTTCTTTTGTCGCTTGTTCCAGTGTCTTTCCAGAACCTAATGCAAAACCAACTTGATAGTTTCGACTCAATGGACTATTACAGGTTGCAAATAAATCCCCAACCCCAGATAAGCCAAGGAATGTCAATGGATTAGCACCCAACTTAACAGCAAAACGACTCATTTCTGCTAATGCTCGGGTTAAAATCATACTTCGTGTGTTTTCACCTACTTTATACGCCACAGCCATACCCATTGCCACAGCGTAAATATTCTTCAATGCACCGCCAAGCTCGACACCATGTACATCATCACTGCCGAAGACCCGAAATAATGCACTGTGTAAAGCCTGTTGTACTGCATAACGCACCAACTCACTGTCACTTGCGATGACTGTACCTGCAGGTTGTCCAGCCACAATCTCTTTGGCTAAGTTTGGACCAGAAAGTACACCATAAGGTACTTCTGGCAGTTCTTCACGAATAATATCACTCATGAAACTAAAACTTTTGGCTTCAATACCTTTGGTTAAAGACACCACAGCTTGTGCACTAATGAACGGCTTGATCTGGCGCAACACATCACGAAATGAATGGCTAGGAATAGCAACCAGAATAATGTCACGATCACGTACAGCCTTTTCCAAATTTGACTCAGCACGTAGCCCTGCTTCTAATTGAAAGTCTGGAAGATAGCGTTTGTTGATATGCGTCGCATTGATCTCTGCCGCGATAGCTTCATCACGAATCCAAATCATGGTGTCACAACCATTGCGTACTGCTGTGTTCGCCATTGCTGTGCCGAAACTACCACCACCGAGTACAGTCACACGTAATGCTGTTTTTTGATCCAATACCACGGGTTCAATTAAATCTTTAAAGCGTAAATCCGACATTATTATTATCCTAAAAACCTATCCTAAATATTACATGTAAATGTTTAACGAGTTTTCACAGTTGATATCTCGTTATTTTTGTGATTAATTCTGCCAAAAATGAACATATGCTTGAGTGTCACTTTCGGGACGCGGTGCAATTTCTTTTGCAGCAGTACCCACATAGACAATACCTGAAATTAAATCACGTTCATCTAAACCAAGTGCTAACTTTAAGTGTTTAGATTCAACCACTGCCCCACTACGCCACATTGTTGCAAAACCTTGTGCTTGTAAAGACAATAAAAAATTTTGAATCGCTGCGCCACTACTTAATGTCTGTTCAAAAAATGGAACTTTGGGATGATCTTGAAATTTAGTCACAGCCAAAACCAAAATCGGTGCTCGAAATGGATGATGTTTTACGCGTTCAATTTGAACTGGGTCAGTTTCCCCTAAGTCCGCAATAGATTGAGCCAATAACTCACCAAAAGCTTCGCGCTGTTGACCTTCGATCACAATAAATTGTGTCGGTTTTAAACGATGATGGTCGGGTGCTGTAAGCGCTGCCTGAAATGCCACATTCAGTTGCTCATGTGAGGGCGCAGGTTCAATCAAATGACCAATGGACTGACGTTTGTGAATATTGTCATGTACTGCTTTGAAATTTAAATCTGACATTGACCTAGCTGTAATCTATTTAAATGAACTGTTTGTAAGATTAGCACACTCTAAAATCATTACGCTATCTCAGCAGAAATTTACTCAACAGCTATGTCTATTTTTTTAAATAACTCTCAGACAAAACTTTATTTTCTGAGAATTACCATGATCAACAAATAGGCGTTTTTAGCAATAAGTCCCATAAAAACTGCAAAATTTATACATGTTTTTCAATATTTAGCACATATTCTATGTTCAAATCATAGCTAATTAATAAAATTCTTTTTATTTTTCACTGATCATTTGGAGTCAATATGAATAAATTTACTGCTCTTTCACTCCTTGCCAGTTCTGCACTATTTCTTAGTGCATGTGCATCAAACCCAACACAAACATTAGCAATTCAAAAAGCCGACAATCAATATGAAGTCACAGGCTTAGGTAAAGATCAAATTATGGCAAAAAACAACGCCATTGTTGCTGCCAACAAAACTTGTGGCAAAAAAGCAGCACCTGTCTTAATCAATGAAAAAACTGAATATCATGGCAGTTTAAATGGTGTGGTCGATGAGCAGACGGGTAAAATGATCACTGCTGCGGCTGGCGTAATCGGCTCGGTCATGGGTAAAAATTATGGTATTGAAAAAGATACTGACTACCAAAGCACTTTAACCTTTAGCTGTAAAGCCAACTAATACGATGAGTTGAATTAAAAATCCCACGATTAAAGTGGGATTTTTAATTTGATCTATGCCAAGTTAATTTATGTGTTTAGCAATAACCTTCTAAACGGGTCAAAGGTAATTTCTGTCCAATGGCTTTTTCAATCGTTGGCAAATTAAAGGCATCATCTTCCGACAAGAAACTAATACTTACCCCTTGTGTTCCAGCTCGCCCAGTACGCCCAATACGATGTACATAATCATCAGACTGTTCAGGTAGAGTGAAATTGATCACATGCGATACACCATCTACATGAATACCACGACCTGCAACATCTGTTGCGATCATGATGTTATGTTTACCATTTTTAAATTGGTCTAGCATTTTCAAACGCTTGTCTTGTGCAATCTCGCCAGACAGCATGACCACTTTATAACCATCCGCCTTCAAATGATCATACAATTTACGGACCTGATCACGACGATTCGCAAAAATCATCACTTTTTCGATTGGTTCATCCGTTAAAATTTCACGTAATAACTTATATTTGTCTTTCTTTTCGACCACATAAACGCGTTGCTCAACATCAGCATTGGTTTTCTTTTCAGGTTCAATTTCTACAGTGACAGGTTCGAAAAGCCATTGTTGTGCAAGATTAAGTACGTCATAACTAAAAGTAGCTGAAAACATTAAAGTTTGACGTTGTTCTTTACGTGGAGAAAAACGCACAATGCGTTTTACTGAAGGGATAAAGCCCATATCCAATAAACGGTCAGCTTCATCAATGACTAAAAACTCAATTTGATCTAACCAGATTTCTTTTTGTTCAGTAAAATCAATTAAACGCCCTGGTGTTGCGACTAAAATATCAACAAAACCTTGATCCAACTGCTTTCTCTGCTTGTCAAAATCTACACCACCAACCAAAGTGACGACATTTAAACCGCTATATTTCACCAAATCTTTGGCGTCGTTTTCAATTTGAATCGCCAGCTCTCGTGTAGGTGCAAGAATCAAAGCACGTGGTTCACCACGAAAACGCTGTGTTTGAATCGGATTATTGAGCAAATCATTAATAATACTGACTAAGAATGCTGCTGTTTTTCCAGTACCTGTTTGAGCACGCCCAATTGCATCATGACCTGCCAAAGTATACTTCAATACTTTTTGTTGGATGGGGGTCATTTCTTTAAACCCTAAAGCATCAATCGCTTGTTTAAGTTGCGGATGTAAATTAAGGGTTTCGAAACCTGATGACATAAATACGAGCTCTAACTGTAGACACTTTGAATTGCGCCCATTATAAACAAAAAACGCCCCAATTTATAAAAAATTGGAGCGCCACTTAAATTTTTAAAAATTTAAGATTAGTCTAAAGGCTGAACTTCTTCAGCTTGAAAACCTTTTTGACCTTGTACAACGCTAAATTCAACACGTTGACCGTCACGAAGTGAACGATGACCTTCACCTTGAATAGCACGGAAATGAACGAAAACGTCATCACCGCCTGCGCGTTGGATAAAGCCGAAGCCTTTAGTGTCGTTGAACCATTTAACTACGCCTTGTTCACGAGCTGTCATAAGTTAATCCTCAGTTATTAAGAAAAGGGACCACCCGGTGTTGCAAACAGCAGAGCAAACAAAGTTTTAAAATATTTTGTAATTTCAAAGCTTGTAATCATTCTGTAAAACTATTAACAAAATCCCGGTTACATCCATTTGTAATAGGGTTCAAAACAACAATTGTTTCTGACAAATCCTAAATACGCAACGAGCTTAACATGGGTTTATGACAATTAATAGAATTTTTTTTGATAATTATTTTCGATATCAAGCTTATTTTTTAAACACCTTAAATATTATTTTTTATCAACGCAAGAATATTGCAAATTGTGTTGGGTAGTTCTAAGAAACTTGCTAAAATAATACTTCCATAACAGTGTTATATTTTTGCCATAAAATGAATGAAACTTTAGGTCAAATACCTATTGATACAAATCCAATTGAAATTGACAGTATGGGTAAACCCTGCCCTATGCCTTTGTTAATGTTGAAACGTGAATTAAAAAAAGCACTGCCTCAGCAAATGTTCTTGTTAAAGTCATCTGACCCACATAGTATGATCGACATTGCCCGTTACTGCGAAATACATCAGCTCGACTGTCAATTGACTCAAGTATCCGAGCATGAATTTCATTACTTAATTGAATCTTAATTATTTTCAATTAAAATTTATTTTTGCAAATTGGCATATATATTTACATTTCTATACCCAAATTTTCTTACTTATGTACAATATTCGAATTAAGATGAATGCATTAGTAATACGACGAAATTCCTATAAGGAGAACTCATGAGTGACAGCAGCAATCAGTTGATGCCCCTGTCCTTATCTGCACCAGGTGTTAACTTAGGTGCTTATATCAGCACCGTAAATCAGATTCCAATTTTGACAGCTGAGCAAGAAAAAGAGTTAGCTGATCGTTATTTCTATGATCAAGATTTAGATGCTGCAAAAATGTTAGTGATGTCTCACTTACGTTTCGTGGTTCATATTGCCCGCAGTTATGCAGGTTATGGCTTGCCACAAGGTGATTTAATTCAAGAAGGTAATCTCGGTTTAATGAAAGCTGTTAAACGTTTCGATCCTAATATGGGCGTGCGTTTAGTGTCTTTTGCAGTGCACTGGATTAAGGCTGAGATTCATGAATATGTGATCCGCAACTGGCGAATTGTCAAAATTGCGACCACAAAGGCGCAACGTAAATTATTTTTTAATTTACGTAGTCTTAAAAAGTCGAGCAAAAAACTGACCCTTGAAGAAGCACAATCAATTGCTAAAGACTTGAATGTTACACCAGAACAAGTCTTGGAAATGGAAGGTCGATTGACTGCTTATGATGCAGCTTTCGAAGCTCAAGGTGATGACGATGATGAAGGTTCAACCCATGTTGCCCCTGCATTATATCTAGAAGATAACCGTTATGATCCTGCGCGTTTGGTTGAAGAAGAAGATTATGAAGAACAAAGTACTTCGGCTTTACATGATGCGATGGAACAGTTAGATGATCGTTCAAGAAATATCTTGCAACGCCGTTGGTTAGATGATGATAAATCTACATTACACGAGTTAGCGGCAGAATATAATGTTTCAGCTGAACGTATTCGCCAATTAGAAAAAAATGCTATGGATAAAATTAAGATTGCCATGTCATCCAACTAACTTCTATCCGTGAAAACATCGGTTTTAATAAAAGGGCGATCTGCCCTTTTATTTTGCTTAAAGTTTTATTGAATCTCGTATCTTCATAGATTTTGCCTTTAATCCGAGTTAAATTTTATGTTATGGTTATGCGCAAATTGATGCAGATGAATGGCTTATGTGGATTGCAATTTCAGCACTGAATTTAGCACTTGCAGTAATCTTAGGTGCATTTGGGGCACATGGTTTAAAAGCCCGAGCAACAGAAGCACAGTTGACTTGGTGGCAAACAGCAACTGATTATTTCTTCTATCATGCCCTCGGTTTATTGGCATTGGCAATACTCAGTAAAGTCATTCCTCAACTTCCAATCAAAGCCAGTTTTATGCTGATCCAAATCGGAATTCTATTTTTTTGCGGTTCGCTATATATCATGGCACTTGGCTTACCACGTGGCTTAGGTGCAATTACACCGATTGGCGGTGCATTGATGATTGCTGGATGGTTGGTGCTTGCCTGGAATGCATTAAAATACGCAAAATAATTCTGTTTTGACTTTTGAAATCACAATTTGCGCAATCAAATGGAATGTCTATGCAAATTTTCTTAAATGGTGAGCCCCAAGAAACCTCTTGCCAAAATCTTTTACAACTGGTTCAAGAACTTTCACTGGAAGGTAAACGCTTTGCGGTTGAAATGAATGAAATGATCATTTCTAAAAGCAAACTTGAACTCACCCCTATTGCTGAAAAAGATCGTATTGAAATCATTCATGCGGTTGGTGGCGGCTAATTTGGAGCTCTCCCATGCTAGATTTAACGACTAAAAACTCGCCACTTATTATTGGTTCACGCACCTTCCAGTCTCGTCTTCTTGTCGGCACAGGCAAATATAAAGACATGCAGGAAACAGATTTAGCCATCCAAGCGAGTGGTGCTGAAATCGTGACGGTTGCTATTCGACGTGTAAATATTGGACAAAATCCAGATCAACCGAATTTATTGTCGGTGATTCCACCTGAGAAATATACCATCCTTCCAAATACCGCAGGTTGTTTTGATGCCAATAGTGCGGTACGTACCTGTATGTTGGCACGTGAGCTTTTGGACGGACACAACTTGGTCAAACTTGAGGTTTTGGGTGATGAAAAAACCCTGTACCCGAATGTGACCGCAACACTCGAAGCAGCACGTACGCTTATTGATGATGGGTTTGAAGTGATGGTTTATACATCGGATGATCCAATTGTTGCACAAGAACTTGAAAGTATGGGTTGTGTCGCGATTATGCCTTTAGGCAGCCTCATTGGTTCAGGGCTTGGAATTTTAAATCCACATACCATTTCCATCATCAAAGAAAATGCAAAGGTTCCAGTGTTGGTCGATGCTGGTGTTGGTACAGCGAGTGATGCAGCTATTGCAATGGAATTGGGTTGTGATGGTGTATTAATGAATACAGCAATTGCTGCTGCACAAAATCCTGTTTTGATGGCTTCAGCAATGAAAAAAGCTGTCGAAGCGGGTCGTGAAGCTTATTTGGCAGGTCGCATGCCACGTAAGCGAATGGCAAATGCAAGTTCACCTGAAACAGGTTATTTCTTTAAATAACTTCAACCAAATCGCTTGTTGATGATTCACTCAAAGACTTAGATTGTCTAAAAGGGTTTTTCGAAATTCTTTTAGACTGAAAATATCTTACTAACTGATGTTACGCACTTGATTTAAATTAAGTAGGTAAAAAAGAAAAAGCTAAATTTACACGACGGAGTCTTACATCCAAAGTTTAAATTTATGGAATAGCCTTCGGCTCAAGGTACTTTTGTTTTGTCAAAAGTACCCAAAACCATTGTCATCCGCAGAACTCGTTCACTATCGTCAAAATATTCAAAGTTTCGCAGAAACTTTACTTATTAGAAGGAGTCCTGCCTCAAGCAATTGCGGATGACGTTTTCGCGTATCCATATTCTTCTAGCTCCAAAATTTAATTTTAGAGTTACTGCGTAACATCAGTTAATAAACAGTTAATAAATCAATTGAGAAAAATGATGTTTAAAATAATAAATACATGTCTTTTCATAATGGCTTGTTTACCCGTCATAAGTTTTGCAAATCAATCAATAGGCGCTCTACAAAAATTTGTACCGCATGATTGGGAAATACTTTCTCAAGCCAAGGGTGATTTGAATCAGGATGGAAAAGAAGATATTGCACTGCTCATCCAACCGAAAAACAAACATCAACACAAACGTAAACTTTTGATATTATTAAAAACGGATCAGCAATTACAACTCAAACTAAGTCAACACATTCCAAAGTGGACCTACCGTGCAAATGAGCCTTGTGCGGAAGATGCGCTTGATGATTCATCTTTAAACATTAAAAATCAACGTTTGGAATTGTTATTCAATAGTATGTCATCGTGTAGCAATACCTATGGTTTAATTACCACATATAGTTTTAAACTAAACCAAAATCACTTCCATTTAATTGGCTATGACTCATCTTATCTGGATAAAATTACTGGTCAACAAGACGAAATTAGTATTAACTTTTTGACACGTAAAGCCAAACTCAGCACAACTCCAAATATTTTTGCTGAAGTTGAAACGCCACCTAAAGTGATTTGGAAAACAATCAATTCAGCCAAAAGCCACACTGTGGAAACTGTACCTTGGGAGAATGAAGCGTTAGTTTTCAATTTTAGTGCTCAATTTATTGGAGAAAAAAATAATGAAAAACAAAATTGATTTAGTTTTATTTTGTGCATTGACGACCTGTTCAACTTTAGCTTGTGCAAACAACACCACACCCTATCAATCATTTATTCCTAAAAAATGGAAAGTATTGAGTCAAGCACAAGGTGACTTAAATGGTGATCGGCAAACTGATGTTGCCTTGATTATTGAAAATACTGATCCCAAAAATATTGTGACCAATGATCGCTTAGGTAACCCTCAACTGAATTTAAACCAACGAAAGCTATTAATTTTACTTAAATCCCCTCAAGGCTATCGTCTTGCAGCAAGTAATTCCACTTTACCCAGCGAAGGAGACCAAGAATCTCCTTGTCTTGCCGACCCTTTAGGCGAAGGTAATCCACTCACCATCAAAAATGGATTAGTGCAAATTAATTTACATTATTGGCTCAGTTGTGGTTCATGGTATGTGAGCAATCATGTTTTTACTTTCCGCTACCAAAATCAATCTTTTCAGCTGATTGGATATGATGTTAAAGACTTCCATCGTCCGTCTGGTGAAACCAATGCAAAAAGTATCAATTTTTTAACAGGAAAAATCAAAAAAACTACGGGTGGCAATGGCTTTGAAGATCAAAAACAAACTGCCCAAGTATCATGGTCAAAGTTAAAACAAAAATATGCACTCACACTGGAACGAATTGACTTTAAAAACTATGGAGAATATGAATAAAAACGTTTTAAACTTGATCAAGCCGACATTAAATGAATGATAAAAACAAATTCATTATAGGTTTAATAAAAATTATATGGGATCAAAACAATGTATCGTAAAAATTTATTCTGTCTATTTTTTGCGCTCGCAAACTGCTCAAGCTTGGTTATGGCAGATATTGGTGAAACTACTGGACTTGAAACGTATATTCCAAAAGGTTGGAAAATACTAGGTAAAGCTGAAGGTGATTTAAATGGTGATCAACAACCCGATCTTGCTTTGATTATTGAAAATACTGACCCCAAAAATATTGTTCATCATGACTCATATGATAAAAATTCAGAAAATCAAAGACTGAACCTAAATGAACGAAAATTACTGGTTTTATTTAAAGATGATCAAACTTACCATCAAATCGCCAGTAACGATTCACTGCCAAGGGAAAACAGCAATGAAAAGAAATGCCTAATTGACCCTCTGATCGTAGACCACTCCCCCATTATCCAGAATGGATTACTCAAAATCTCTCTAAATTTTGGGTTTCGTTGTGAGTCATGGGAGGTTTTTAATAATTTATATAGCTTCCGTTATCAAAACCAAGCATTTTATCTAATTGGCTACGATTTACATTACTTTGATCGACCATCAGGCAATAGTCGTAGTGAAAGTACTGATTTTTTAACCAGAAAATTCAAACAGAGCTTAAGCACTCCTGAGCTTGACCTTAAACGTTCACCACAAATATCACAGTCAAAATTAAACAAAGCACCTTTACTCAAATTGGAGCAGATCAACTTTGCGCTTTATGTTCACCGTTAGCCTCTCCTAAAGGGAGAAGCAACAGTTTGAAGAAAAGCAGTATTAGAACCCGTGCTCTAAAATACGGATTTTAACTTCAGCCACATGGTCTTTGACTGCAAGCTGATATGCTTGCATATGCTCTGTTTGTAAGTGAGCATTAAGATGCTCAATACTTTCCCATTTTTCAAGCATGACAATCAAATCAGCATCCTGAGTTTGATAATTCACATCGACATTGGCATCAACTAAAAGCTGATAGCCATGACAGCCCTGTTCTTGCAGTACTGTTGGCGTGATTTTCCTAAAGGCTTGAATAATCTGTTGTTTATGTATGCCATTCGGATGAGCATAAATTTCAGCAATAATTGTTAACATTTTATCTTTCTCGGCATTGTCAATGGGCTATTAATTTGCATTACTTAAGCAAAAAGGCGATTCAAATGATCACGATATTGCTGCTCATATTGTTCAACGTGAGGTGCTTTAATGACATCATTCACAATAAACGTATCCAAACTTTGCATACCTAAAAATTGATTGGCTTTATGAAAAGGTAAATAAACACCATCTACCCCCACGCCATGAAAGAATTGTTCTGGGTCATCAAATGCATCTATAGGTGCATTCCATGTCAGTGACAACATATACTTTTTGTCATGAATTAAGCCGCCGGAACCATACTTTTTAGCAGCATCAGAACGAGTTCGACCATCATTGGCATATAAGCTTCCATGACCAGTGGTAAATACATCATCAATATACTTTTTCATTGTCCACGGTGCACCCATCCACCATCCTGGCATTTGATAAATCACGGTATCTGCCCAAAGGTATTTTTCTACTTCTTCCTGAGCATCATAAGATGAATCTGTACGAGTGATTTTAATGCTATGCCCTAAATCAGATAATACGTGTTCAGCTAAAGTGGTCAAGGTATCGTTTAATTCACCATTTGAATGTGCAAACTGTTTTGCGCCATTTACAATCAAAATATTACTCATTGCTCACCTGTGTCTCAGCTATGTATTAAGTTTATGGCGCCACTATAGTGAGAATTTTTATCGCAAAAAATGCAAAAATAAGCAAAATATTATTGACTAAAAATCAACAATTATGATTAACACATGATTTAAAGTACTGATCGAAATGCAATGGCAATTAATCATGCATAAAAAAACACCCGAAGGTGTTTTTAAAATGATCAGCACATCAAGGAATCAGCCCTTCATCACGCATTGCAATTTGCACAGATTGGCGTTCAGCCACTTTATTGCGTAAAGCTACAATATTGGTAAACGGCGTTAAATCATGTTGAATATAATTCGACCAGTTGGTTAGCACGAATAAATATGCATCTGCTGGACCAAAACGGTCGTTAACCAAATAATCGTATTCTGATTCTGCCAAATAATCATCAATATATTTCAACATTTTATCTAATGTAGCATAGCCACGCACTTTCTCATCTTCTGTTATTGCTGGATCAAAAAATACAGCATATTCATCATGTAGTTCTGAGTTTAAATAACCTAGCCATTCCAATACTTTGGCACGTCCCAAACCAGATGGTGGGATCAAATCTTGTTTTGGATCATGTTGAGCGATAAAAGGAAGAACCGCGACATTCTCAGTCAAAATCAAACCTGGATTAATTTCTAAAGCGGGGACATAGCCTTTTGGATTAATTTCGTAATAATCAGCACCCTTTTCTGTCTTATGCGTTTTTAAATCAACACGTTCCAGATCAAAATCAACATTAATTTCATTCAATAGAATATGAGCAGCTAAAGAACATGCACCTGGTGAATAATATAACTTCATATCTAATCCTTGTTATATGACTGTTTAAGTTGTAAATGGCTTCATCGGTAATTTCAAGTTAAGAAACATAGAAATTTGCAAATCAGCTTAAATTTATAAAACTGCTACAACTTGAATATTCAGCAAAACGAAGACTTTTTCAAGTCAAACTTAGCTGCATTTTCACTAAAAGATGTTTTAACATACGCATCTTTAAAGAATGATGAAAGGTTTGTAGTGATTAGTCTGAAAAAAGCAGAATGGTTTTCCAATATTCGTACAGATGTACTCGCTGGATTAGTCGTTGGCTTAGCACTTATTCCTGAATCTATTGCATTTTCTGCAATTGCGGGTGTTGACCCTCAAGTCGGGCTTTATGCTTCATTTTGTATTGCTGTGACCATAGCTTTTTTTGGTGGTCGCACAGCCATGATTTCCGCTGCTACAGGCGCTATGGCATTGCTTATGGTGACTTTGGTCAAAGATCATGGTCTACAATATTTATTTGCTACCACAATCTTAACAGGCATTATTCAAATCCTCGCGGGCTATTTCAAAGTCGCAAAATTACTGCGTTTTGTTTCTCAATCTGTGGTGTATGGATTTGTGAATGCATTAGCAATTTTAATTTTTGTCGCACAAATTCCCGAATTGCAACGAATGGATTTGACCGCCTATCTATTTGTTGGATTAGGACTTCTTGTTGTCTATTTATTTCCATATATTCCAAAAATTGGCAGACTGATTCCCTCACCTTTGGTATGTATCATTGTACTTAGTCTGGTCGCAATGCTGTTCAACACAGATATGCGTACTGTGAGTGATTTAGGCAAATTTCCCGATACATTGCCTATTTTTCTTATTCCTGAAATACCGCTTAACCTTGATACTTTAAAAATCATTTTTCCTTATGCAGTTACATTGGCAACTGTAGGTTTACTTGAAACCATGATGACGACCACAATTGTCAATGAAGTCACGCAAACTGAAGGCGATCGTCATAAAGAATGTCGTGGTCAAGGTATTGCCAATATCGCCAGTGGATTTATGGGTGGTATGGCAGGTTGTGCAATGATTGGACAATCGATTATCAATGTTTCTTCAGGTGCACGTACACGTTTGTCAACGCTGGTCGCTGGAGTATTTTTACTGTGTTTAGTGGTCTTTTTAAAAGATTGGTTGGCATATATTCCAATGGCTGCTTTGGTAGCAATTATGATTATGGTGGCATTCACAACTTTTAATTGGGATTCGCTCAAAAACTTTTCCAAACATCCTAAACAAAGTAATACAGTCATGCTCACAGTGGTTGTTATTGTATTGATGACCCACAACTTAGCTTTGGGTGTATTGGTTGGCGTTCTATTATCTGCACTGTTCTTGGTAAATAAACTTGAAAGCGGAGTCAGTGTTCGTTCTGAATTATCCGAAGACCAAAGCCGTCACTATTATGTTTATGGTCAGATTTTCTTTAGCAGTGCCGAAAAGTTTTTTCAATTTTTTGATTTTCATGAAACAACAGAAAAAGTCACTATTGATTTAACTCATGCGCATATTTGGGATATCACCTCGGTCAATATGTTAAAGCAGGTACAAAATAAATTTCTACAGAATAATGTTCAAGTTGAAGTGATCGGTATGAATGAAGCAAGCCGTACGCTTGTAGATCAATTTAGTTCATCAACAGCAAGCGCTACTTCATGATTTGAGAAATGTTATAAAGCATGTGGTGTACTTTTACTGCGAGTGAACTGCATGTTTAAAATTTAAACGGCATCAACTTAGGTTGTATGCTGTTTGCTTTCCGTAGACACCCTCCAAAAAACTATAATTTCCATGTTCTAAATCATGTTTAAATCGTAAAAATACCTATTATCAGGTATAGCGAAGTATCTAAATATCTGAAAAACTAGATACATTAAGCATCAATGAGCTTTTTCACATCATGAACAATGAGTTAAGTTTACCTGTACCTGTCATCATAGTAGAGGATGAACCGCTTATACAAAAAAGGCTATCAGATATATTGGTGAATATTGGCTATTCAACATCAGACTTAGCTTTTGCCCAAAGTTTAGCGCAAGCCAAAGAATTACTTGAAACACAATCTGCATCTTTTGCCTTGGTTGACTTAGGTCTCCCTGACGGAAATGGGATTGAGTTTATTGAAATTTTAAAGAACTATGATCCGACCATTACGGTTTTAGTAATCTCGGCGTGGAGTACTGAAGATGCGATTCTCAACGCATTAAGTGCTGGTGCAACAGGGTATGTACTTAAAGAACGTGATGATATTGAAGTCGCACTTTCAATTAAAAGTGTCTTACGTGGCGGTGCGCCTATAGATCCATTTATCGCGCAAAAAATTTTAAAACAATTACACTTCAATGAAAAAAATAATGGAAATAAACCGATAAATAGCCAAAAATCGATTGAAAATGAGAGTATTTTATCAAAAAGAGAACTTGGAATTTTAGAGCTGGTGTCACAGGGTTTAAGCAATAAGGAAATTGCAGATCAACTCAATTTATCTCGCTATACCGTTGAATCTCATATTAAACATATTTACCGGAAACTTGCGGTATGCAACAGAGCCAAAGCCATCGATACAGCACGCAACATGGGCTTACTCGATTAACTCTCAATATTATTGGTTTTCTGTATTTGCTTTTCGCTATGTTGCAAAATGCATCTTTTGCTCAAGCAAATCTCTTAAATCAACATCTTGAAGCAAATAGCAGCTGTCATTTTGAAATTCTTAATATAGAGGTTGCACAAGCGACGGCGAATCAACCAGAACATGCTCCTCAATCTGGCTGGGAGCGTGTTCAATTACCTGATGACTGGGAAAAGCGTTGGGCTCACTATACGGGTAGCGCATGGTATAAAATTCAATGGCGTTACCAATGTAATCAAGACCATCAAGCCGTTGCACTTTTGATAGAACGTATTAATTTAGCTGGTGCAATTTATAGCAATAATGAATTGTTATGGAAAGATAAGTCTCTCGTTGAACCATTATCAAGAAGTTGGAACATGCCAAGATATTGGGTTCTTCCGTCTTCCTCTGTTCAAAATAAGCAAAATGAAATTTTAGTCCGTGTTGTTGGTGTTTCATCACAACATTCTGGCTTAGGCAAAATTCGATTTGGGCGTGCAGAAGATATTATCAATCAAAATGATCAACTGATTTTCGAACGACGTACTTTATTTCTTATCAATATTATCATCAGCTTTGTTCTAGGAACCATTGGCTTTACGATTTGGTTGTTTCGGCGTGAAGAAAAAGCGTTTGGATGGTTTGGCTTAACCTCATTTTTCTGGGTGTTATTTGCGTATAACATTATATCCACCGTACCCCTTCCATTTACAGATACTTTATTCACAGCTCGACTGAATTTAGTCTTTTTAGTGGGTTATGTATATTGTCTATGTTTATTTGCATGGCGCTTTGCACTTCAACAATACACTTATCTTGAACGTTCGCTTTTCGCAAGCTTCATGATTTGCATCATAGCATTACTCTTTACGCCTAACGCATATTTGACCAAAAGCTTACTGATTACATTTCTTTATGCAGGTCTGGTGTTTATTTTTAACTGCATGCTGTTTCAATGGATTGCTTTTAAAAAACCCAAAGTCGACATTTTACTTTTAGCCTTTATTTTTCTAATTTACTTGGTGATTATTGTTCATGACCTCTACATCATGCTCCATCATGATGATCAGGAGCTCTATTGGACGCCATTTACAGCACCAATCACGAGTTTGGCAATTTCTTTTATTCTCGCTTATCGAATTTCACAAAACGTTTCTCGAATTGAAAAGTTCAATCAAACGCTTGAAGAAACAGTTGAGACAGTTACTTTTGATTTAGAACAGTCTTTAGAGAAAAAGCACCAACTGCAAATCGATAATATGCGTTTACAAGAACGCTTGAACTTGTCTCATGAATTGCATGATGGGCTGGGTGGTTCAATTGTACGTTCAATGATTTTACTCGAGCATAGTGAACATATCGAAAAACAACAAGTGCTCTCCATGTTTAAACTTTTACGGAATGATCTCCGACAAGTGATTGACTCAGGTACAAGTTTAGGTGAAAAAGTTCCTGAAAATCCAATCATGTGGGCTGCACCTTTAAGACATCGATTTATTCAACTTTTCGAAGAAATGGAAATTGAATCGACATGGGTATTTGCTGAAAATTGGCTACTCAAACCACCACCTTTGATTTGTTTAACCTTGTCGCGTGTAGCGGAAGAAGCTTTGACCAATATTATAAAACATAGTCAAGCTTCAGATGTCGAGGTCGCCCTAGTTGAAAATGAACGCCAGCAATTGATTTTAACCATTCAAGACAATGGCATCGGATTTGAAGTAGATCAGGTCCAGTCAGGGCTACATGTTGGCTTACAAAGCATGCAGGTTCGGGTCAAACGAATTGGAGGGAGTTTTGAAATACATTCACAGCAAGGATTTACACTCATCCGTGCTATCTTGCCCTTAAAAGATAAAAATGACTGAATTTAAAAAGAGAAACTAGATCTCTAGTTTCTCTTGGTTTGGACTGTTCAAGTTTATTTCTTTTTAGCGCGTGCCAATACCGATGTTGCTGTCAATAACATCAAGCCAAGTAAAGACCATAATCCAGTACTTCCCCCACTACTTTTTCCACTTGTTGTAGTTGATTCATTTAAGTCTAAATCTACAACAACAGGATCATGATCAGAAGAACGGAATGCATCTTCACTATAGAAAGATGCAATTTGTTCTTCTGTTTTAAACTCTTCATTATAGTCTAAAGCTGTTGGCTCATCTGCATTGATGTGCCATGCAAAAGTACGTTTAACCATTGGATATAAGTTTGCATCTGCTATGGCATGATCTAGATTACCCGCGCCGCCATTACCCGTTGCATCACTCGCAACTCCAAAGACATAGCTATATGCTAATTTACCTTGACCGATTTTTTCATCATTTAACAATACCTTATAGTTGGCTTTTTCAAAGGCTAAGATTGGGTCTTCTTTGGCATAACTGTTCATATCTCCAACCAATAAATAATTAGGCTTTTCAGCTTTGGTTGGATTTGTTGCAATCCATTGAATTAACTTTTGTACAGCAGTTACACGGGTTGGATTCCAGCAGCCTTGACCATCATTTTGATTGGCTTCAGGTGACGTTTTATCATCAGGACAACTGCCTTTGGATTTTAAATGATTCGGTATGACCGTAAAGGTTTTACCCCCTGTTAGCGCTTGGAAGCTTTGTGCCATAGTGACACGGTTTTTCTGGGTCAAGTCATCATAAACTACTGGGTTACCCACAGTTTTGACACGCTTACTGTTGTAGATAATCGCAACTGCGATCACATCAGTACCTAATTTATCCATATTTGGTGGAATAACATATTTCCAATCTGCCCCCAAAGCCTTGGTCAAATAAGCGACTGCACTTTTATCACCATAACCATTGTTGGCAATTTCCATCAAACCATAGACATCAGCATCAATTGCTTTAATCGCACTCACCGTTTTTGCGTGTTGACGATTAAATTCTGAAGAGGTATTCGCACCACGATCTGGTTTAACACCAATTAATGGAGAGTTGTCATAGTTCAATACATTAAATGCCGCCACACGGACTTGTTTGCTATCTTTAAGAGGAACATTCGCATTACGTAGGTTGGTGTCTTTGACGATTTCTGGCAGTGTTTTATTTTGAATGGGTTGTATGCGCCACGCATTGAAACGATATTCTAAAATCCCTTCAACATTCTTTAACTGATAACCTGTACGTAGAGTATTGGCAGCATTAAAATTCGCTGGAAGCCAAGGTGTTCTATTTTGATTATTATATCCATCATCTAAAATGATTTTTGATAAAAGGTTGGTTTTAGCTAATGCGACTGCTTCGGCTGATTTTGCTGGATATAAGTTGGTCGGGATATATAAACGTCCTAAACTTAATGACAACTGACCATAACGACCATAATCATAGTTTTCACTGACCGTTAAGGTTTGTGGCATTTTCACCAACATTCCCTGATAACGTTTAGGTGAATGACCAGTTGCGTCCGTTAAACTTGAAAATGGAAGTTGAATCGGTGTTGCACTGATCAAATTAGCAGCTTGATTATTACAAGTGCCAATATTGTTACTCAGTTGATCAAGCTGCAACTGATTTTGATAGGTCGTTAAACGTCCTTTGAGAATAACTTCCTCACCCACTTTTCCACCAGTGACTGTACTTCCAGCAGGAATATACACAAAAATGGCATTACTTAAATTCGCTTTGGCTTTTGTGTCAGGTGTTTGGATATAAAAACCTGAAAATCCATCTTGATAACGATAGTCAGCTGTGATTACACCACGAACAACATATTGCTGATTCTGAGTTGCAGATTGCAAATCTGCGATGGGGGTATCTGCTGTACTACAGCTCACTGCTGTTGCTGGTGGCGTTGCTGTATCTCCTCCTAAATAGATACTAAAGGCATTACGATCTGACCATTTTGTCCATTCACTATCTAAGTCGAAAGCACTATTTGGATCTACTGAACTCACATCATTTTTATTTTTTATTCTGCTTAGGCTATTTCCAGCACTCTTAAATGTTGTTCCCCAACCACCTGTTGGAGCTTCACCAATACGCCCAAAACGATCGACTGGGGTTCCTTTATATAAAAGCACCAATGCATCATCACCATTAAATGCCAAACCAGCGACCTGATTTACTTTATTCCCAATTTCTGCCTGTAATTCACTACGACCTAGAATGAATTTTGCTTTACTGGCTAAATTTCCTTGTAAAGTATATGTTGCAGTTTTGCTCGTTACTCCATTGGTATATTGTTGAATCTCATAATCCGCAAGGTTAATAGTGGATGCATCTGGATTATATATTTCTAATCCCTTTTTATTTGCTGTGCCGTCAATATATTGACTAAACATCAACTGAGCATAACTTGGAAATGAACAGCCCAATAAAGCTAGGCTTAAACATAGAGTATGAGGTTTTAAAATTTGCATGATTTTTAACGTTTGTTGAAATTTACAGCAGATTAATTTTTATTAATGACAATATCGTGAATTTGAATGATAGATTTATACGCATTTATTTATTGATGAATAATCAAACATTATATGGGTGAGTATAAGCCCTCAAAATTGCGGAAATTTTCAAATGCTCTCTTACAAAAAAAGCACCCTTTCGGGTGCAAGAGCATGGGGCTTTAACAACTTTATAAAATATTACAGATTAAGCCTCGAATTGCAGTTGCTGTAACTTAGCCACTTCCTGTTGCTTGAGTAAATTACGTTGAATTTTACCACTGGATGTTTTTGGCAAACTTTCCACAAATTCAATTTCACGTGGGTAAGAATGCTTGGATAAACGTGATCGAACATATTTTTGCAATTTTGCATTTAATTCATCAGATGAAACAACTTGAGGTTTTAGTACAATAAAAGCTTTTACAATTTCTGTTCGTTCAGGGTCAGGTTTACCAATCACGGCTGATTCTAAAACCTCTGCACACTCCAACAGGGTGCTTTCTACATCAAACGGACCAACACGATAGCCTGACGTTGTAATGACATCGTCTGCACGACCAATAAAATCAATCCCACCTAGTTCATTAAGTCGAACTGTATCTCCAGTTAAATAATAATCTCCCATAAAAGATTTACGGTTATTCCCACCATATCCTTTAAACCAAGTGAGCGGTGATTGCTTGAAGTCAATCGCCAAAGTTCCGATCTCGCCCACTGTCACTTCTTTATAATCTTGATTTAAAACTGCAAAACGATGCCCAGGATTTGCAAAACCTGCCGAACCTACCTTGATTGGATGTGCTAAAGCGTGATGGTTTCCAATCACCATGCCTAACTCTGTTTGTCCATATTGATCATATATATTAACGCCTAGATCATGGTTAAACCAATGAATCACTTCAGGGGTCAAAGGCTCTCCCGCACTACTGACCACACGTAAATGGTCTTTGATTGAACCATCGAATTGTTCTTTAAAACCAAAGAACATTCGAAAAGCCGTAGGAGAACCTGTTAAATTACTGACTTTATACTTCTGTATAACCTCTAAGGCATGATCGACACTGAATGCATGCTCATCCATAATAATACTGTGTCCGAGTCCCAGCGGACCTGTAATACCATAATATAAACCGTATGCCCAACCTGGATCGGCAAGATTCCAAAATGAATCTTCTTCGCGTAAATCAACGGCATGACGCATATATTCTTTAAATGCTAAAACAGCTTTGAGTGGCACAGGAACTGATTTAGCTAAACCCGTAGTTCCTGATGTAAACATCATTAAAAAATCGTCTTCAAAATTTAACATAACCGGATTATGTATGGCTGATTGCTTGGTTAAGGTTTCCCAAAAATCAGCTTCTTTTATCTGACTTGAGTCCTTGAGATGGACTGTCAGAATATGAGGTAATTCAATTTGATCTAATTTGCTACGTTGTTCTTGATTGGTGACCATTAACTGCGTATTGGCTGTTGTTATACGATGTTCAATTGCCTTAGATTCAAATGCAGTAAATAAAGGTTGATAGATTGCACCAATTCGCCATGTTGCCAAAATAGTAATGAGTAATTCTGGTGTACGTGGCAATAATCCAGCAATACAATCTCCTGGTTTTAAACCAATCGATTGGAAATAATTTGCCAGCTGTCCAGAAGCTTCTGCAAGTTGCTCAAACGTCCATTGTGCTGATTCACCATTTTTTCCTTCCCAGATCAAAGCAACTTTATTTAAACCAACAAAGCGCCCACAACACTCTTTATAGGCATTGATTGATTGAGGGTTTCCAGCCAGTTGTTCGTCGATCAACTTTTCATAGTCGAATTCGAGATAAGCTTGTTGCAATGTTTTCATGGCAATATCCTTGTATTTGTTACACACATCATCTCGATGTGCAATTCCATATATCTGCGTTCTAGCTCTTATTAAAATGCCGAATCATTCAGCATTTGTTCCTATGCATATAGATAAACATGATTATAAATCATACACAATTTCCAAATACCTCAATCATTCTGCGGTGTTTGGACACTACTACTTGCGTTCCAAACAACAATAGAAAGACCAGCATTTAGCTGGTCTATATTTGCTTTTAAAAGGAGTTTTCTCAGTTGTGTGTTATTGAATCACAGCACGCGCAATGACCAAACGTTGGATATCTGATGCACCTTCATAAATCTGACTAACACGCACATCTCGATAAATCCGTTCAACAGGAAAATCTGAAACATAGCCATAGCCACCATGTATTTGAATGGCATCTGAACAAACTTTTTCAGCGATTTCCGATGCAAAAAGTTTTGCCATAGATGCTTCTTTTAAACAAGGCAAGTCAGCATCTTTCAAACTTGCGGCATGGTAAATCAATTGACGTGCTGCCTCGATTTGAGTTGCCATGTCAGCCAGTCGAAATGCCACCGCTTGGTGCTGAACCAGTTCCACACCGAAAGCTTTACGCTCATTGGCATATTCAACGGCGGCATCCAATGCTGCACGAGCCATACCTACACATTGCGATGCAATGCCAATTCGTCCTGACTCTAAATTGGATAAGGCAATTTTGTAGCCCTCACCCTCATTTCCCAATAAATTTTCAGCAGGAATTCGACAGTTTTCGAAAACAATCGTCGCAGTATCAGAACAGTGTTGCCCCATTTTGTCTTCGATACGGGAAACAATATATCCCTCCGTATCAGTTGGAACAATAAAGCAAGAAATTCCCTTTTTTCCAGCTGTCTTATCCGTCATGGCGAATACAATCGCAACTTGGGCATTTTGTCCCGAAGTGATGAACTGCTTGGTGCCATTAATGACCCATGTATCTCCATCCCGTTCAGCTTTACATAATAGAGCACCAGCATCTGAACCTGCTTGTGGCTCTGTTAAACAAAAACAACCAAGCCATCGCCCTGTTGCCAATGGGATTAAATAATCTTGTTTTTGTTGCTCTGAGCCATATTTTTGAATAATCCCACACGGTAATGAGTTTTGTACACTCACAATGGTAGAAATCGCGCCATCACCAGCCGCAATCTCTTCAATTGCAACGACCAAGGACATATAGTCCAAACCTGCGCCGCCCCATTGTTCTGATACGGTCATTCCTAATGCACCCAAATCTCCCAATGCTGCTAATTGCTGTTTCGGAAATTGTGAATGCTTATCTCGTTCAGCAGCAGTTGGCTTGAGTTCATTTTGAGCATAATTCCGCATCATTTCTTGAACCATCTTTTGATCATCATTGAGTATCATCGAGCTTCCCTTTTAGTTCGTTTTTAACAATTTTGAATATTTAAATTCCTATCTCAAAATCAAGCACAGGAACTGATCAACAAAATTTAAAGTCAAATTTGCCCAATACCACCTTTTAAGCAGTATGGGACATTATTTTTCAGGTGTTTTGCTTTATAAATGGCGTAATCAACAGTTGAAGCTAATCCCATCTAAAAGCATAAAGGGATGTAACTTACTTCGGTTGCATACGAATCGCGCCATCTAAACGAATTGTTTCTCCGTTTAAATAACTATTTTCACAAATATGCCCAACGAGTTGTGCAAATTCTTCAGGTTTGGCAAGACGCTTAGGAAAAGGCACCATTTCCCCTAAAGCATCTTGAACATTTTGTGGCAAAGCTTTCAACATCGGTGTCTCCATAATGCCGGGAGCAATCGTCATGACACGAATTGCATGTTGCGACAACTCTCTTGCCAAAGGTAAAGTCATTGCGACAACAGCTCCTTTGGACGCAGCGTATGCAGTTTGCCCAATTTGTCCATCAAAAGCCGCCACTGAAGCTGTGTTGATAATGACTCCACGATCTTCTTCACCAGCTGCAAGTTCATAACGTGAGATAACATCTGCGGCAAAACGAAGCATATTAAATGTACCTGATACATTAATATTTAAAACCTTCTGAAATGCATCCAAAGCATGGATACCGTTTTTCCCTAATACCTTTGCAGAAGGACCAATACCTGCACAGTTAATTAAACCGTTAAGTTGTCCATAATCTTGTTCGAGTTGTTTAAAGAATTGTTCTACCGCAATTTCATTGGTCACATCCAATGGTACAAATTTGGATTTTTCACCAAGACGTTTTTGCATTTCTTCACCCAGTTCATGGTTCATATCTACCATGATCACGCTTGCGCCTTGAGCCACCAAATGTGTTGCCGTTGCAGCACCGAGTCCAGATGCACCACCTGTTACCACAAAGACTTTTCCTTCAATTTTCATTTTTCTTCCTTAATTCATTGTTTAAATAAATAGCTATAGATTTTAAATTAAACCCATTTTCGACTTAAGATGAAGAGTAAACATAGTCCAGCTTGAGTACAATTTCCAAAAGTTGCATCCTGTATGATGGATTTGGACAATTTAGAATTTTTGGGTCACTTAACCACGTCTTAAATGCGCTCACAAGATAATGGAATATACTGTGAACAATCAACACTTCATTGAAAGTAAAGGAACCATCTCAATTGCACTCGTACATGAGGCGTTGATTGGTGCAAAAAACAAAGGCTTCGATATTGAAAAAATCTTAGCCAATGCCGAGATTCCGCTTGAACTTTTTAATGCGCCTAAAGCAAGAATTGCTGTTTCAAGCTATGCAAAACTTTGGACTGAAATTGCAGATCAAATGAATGATGAATTCTTTGGTATGGATTCTCATCAAATGCGCCGTGGCTGCTATAAATTACTCACGAAGATGGTGATGCAAGCCGATACACTTCACATTGCCATCGAACAAATCCTACAATTTTTTAATCTTGTTCTTGATGATTTTTCCAGTAAATTGGTAATTGATGAAAATTATGCCTACATTGTCATTACAGATAAATTACAAACCAAAGCCATGTTCTGTTATGCCACCTACATTATGCTGATTCATAGTTTGATTTGTTGGTTAGCTGATCAACGTATTCTACTCAAACAATTACAATTAAAATGCACAGCTCCTGAAGACGATCAAGATTATCGCGTTCGCTTTTGTGAACATATCACTTATCAAACAGACGAAAACTATCTGCAATTCGATGCAAATTACTTAAGTATCCCGATTAAACGTGACCAAAAATCTTGGTATACATTTATCAAAAACAGTCCTGAAAACTTGCTATTAAGGTTTAAGAATCCTTTGGCATTGAGTTCTATGGTACGAAAAAAATTACTTTCTCTTTCACCTTGTGCTTGGTTGGAGTTAGGTGATTTAGCTGAACAACTGAATATTTCTGAAGCAACAATTCAGCGTCGTTTAAAAAGCGAAGGTACAAGCTATCAACAGCTTAAAAATGATATTCGCTGTGACATGGCAATTGATCTTTTAACCAAAACAACGCATACCTTACAAGACATCAGCGAATTATTAAACTTTCAAGATGCAAGTGCATTTCACCGTGCTTTTAAAAAATGGACTGGTGTAAGCCCTGGTGCTTATCGCGAACATAAACATTTAGGTTAAAAGAATAAGCTTAAATGGCTTTGCAAAAATGATTTCATGTTCTTACTCAAGTATGTATTAAAGGTATTTTAATTTTATTCT
This sequence comes from Acinetobacter bereziniae LMG 1003 = CIP 70.12, assembly GCF_000368925.1. GTDB lineage: Bacteria > Pseudomonadota > Gammaproteobacteria > Pseudomonadales > Moraxellaceae > Acinetobacter > Acinetobacter bereziniae. The sequence continues at coordinate 484,018 of NZ_KB849756.1, forward strand.
TATAAATTTGAAAAGCTTGTATAAAGTTTTACAGCTTATCTGAACATGGTTGCAAATTCGCCATTATTAGTATATTTTTCACTCAATTCAAAGCAGTCTTTCTGCTTACTTCCTGTGGTACCCTCCTCCCCTTTAATCAGCTTTCAGGTCACTAACATGATTAAGATGATTGATGTACTAGAGCAAAATCTAGTTCAAAATTTTATCCATTCCCTTTCTGCTCAAACTGAACATTTAGATGAGTTGATAGAAGGAATTTTAAAAGCTTCAGATCGTGATGTTGCAGATGCGATCAATGACTTTCTGAACATCAACAATGCTTCAGATCTTGCTCAAGCACTCGATATCCAGCAAGAGCGTATTGAAGCGATCCAATCTGGTTTGGCAATGAAAAAAGAAAATATTGCAGATACAGCGAAAATTGTAGCACTGTGTCTTGCACTTGAAACCAATGCCTTAGACCAAGTTGAAATTGCAGATAGCCTCGAAGATTATCCAATATAAAAGTAGTTCAATAAAAAACGGTTTGAAATCAAGCCGTTTTTTTATGTTTAAATCGCAAAAAGTGCTAAGAATTTTTTTTACTATCGCTTTCTACTAATCTACTAAATACATCAAAAACAGATTAGGATAATTATTGTATATAAAAATCAATCAATTAATCGCAAAAAAATGATAATTCTGTTTTATTGAAGTGCTTATCTATTATTCTTTTTTGTACTGATGCCATAAAAACTATACATATCTACTCTGTTTTTCTCTTTGAATTTTATGGGGTATTTATGAAATCTTTTGGTCAAAAAATAACAGCTTTAGTGTCTAGCGTTGCTCTTAGCTTAACAGTTACAGCATCTTTCGCTGCCATCCCAACAATATTAAAACTCGACTATGCTTATTATGCTCCAACAAGTTTAGTCGTCAAAGAGCAAAAACTCTTAGAAAAAGCCTTGCCAAAAACAGAGATCAAATGGGTGTTCAGCCAAGGGAGTAACCGTTCGCTCGAATATCTAAACAGTGGCAGTATCGACTTTGCATCAACAGCTGGGCTGGCTGCAGTATTAAGTCGTGCCAATGGAAGCCCAATTAAAACTGTTTATATTCAAAGCCAACCTGAATGGACAGCGTTGGTGGTGGCTAAAAACTCAGCCATCAAATCACTAAAGGACTTAAAGGGTAAGAAAATAGCGGCAACCAAAGGGACTGATCCATTCCTTTTCACTCTCCAAGCACTTGAAACAGTTGGCTTAAGTAAACGCGATGTACAACTGGTACATTTACAACATCCAGATGGTAAAACTGCTTTAGAACGAGGACAGGTCGATGCTTGGGCTGGGCTTGATCCACTTATGGCTTCTGCACAGTTACAATCAGGTGCTAAGCTGCTTTATCGTAATGTTTCATTTAATAGCTATAGTGTTTTAAGTGTTAAAGATCAGTTTGCAGCACAAAGTCCTGAAGCTATAGATGCCGTAATCAAAGCTTATGAACAAGCACGTAAATGGGCAAAAGCCAACCCTGACAAAGTAGCTGAACTGTTGGCCCGTGAAGCAAAATTACCACTTGAAGTTGCTAAACTTCAACTTAGCCGAACCAATCTCGACCAAAACATTCCAACCACAAAACATTTGAATGCCTTAAAGAAGGCAGGAGCGATTTTGAATGAAGAGGAGTTAGTACGTAAAGGTACCAATGTTAACCAAGTCATCGATCAGTTATTTGACAGTAAATACGCGCAAAAGGTTGTAGGGAAATAATGAACAAAATTTCTGCTTCAGCATCACATACAAATGTGCCTACAGTTGTTAAAAACCCTGTAATTAAAGCTCATTTATTGAAGTGGCTAAAAGCAATCACCCTCCCTGTTTTGATCATACTCCTATGCGAATACCTTGTTCGCACAGGGTGGATTGAACCCTATTTACTGCCAGCACCCAGCAGTTTACTCGCATCATTTCGAGATTTGGCACAGGGTGATTTATTCACGCATGTATATACCAGTACATGGCGAGTTTTCTTTGGCTTTTTTGTAGGAAGTGCACTTGGGCTTATCTTTGCAATCGCTGTTGGTTTAAACCAACATATTGAAGCATTTTTAGAACCGACATTTTCTGCAATTAAATCAATCCCGAGCCTTGCATGGATTCCACTACTGCTATTGTGGTTAGGAATTGATGAAGCTTCAAAAATTACTTTAATTGCCATCGGTGCATTCTTCCCCACCTATACCAATACAGTTTCAGCCATTCATAATGTAGATAAAAAATTATTTGAAGTCGCAAAAGTCTATCGACTAAGCCATATGCAAATAATTTTTCAAATCGTTCTTCCTGCAGCTTCACCAGGAATTTTAGTGGGGCTGAGAAATAGTTTAAGCTTGGCTTGGATGTTTATGATTGCAGCCGAACTGATTGCAGCAACACAAGGGATTGGTTATTTACTTAGTGATGGTCGCGAAACTTCACGACCAGATATTGTAATTATCGCGATTATTTTATTGGCTGTTCTTGGTAAATTAACAGACACCATGATGAAATGGATTGAAAACTGGTTGTTACGTTGGCGGACGTAAATCAATCAAATACGGCTTTTCTAAGCCGTATTTTTTAATTTCCTTATCTGAAACTTGCATTTAGGGTTTTTCATATGGAACACTGTTGCCGTTACATTTAGGTAGACAGTATGATCATTCGCGATAAAAGTAATAGCTTTGCCCTACTTTTTGCTTGGCATGGCACCATTCTTCCCAAAGTCTTGCCTGCATTGGCATTCGTTGTGCTGATCTCCACAATTTTAGTCTATTTATCTTCCCATCATTATTTCACCTTTCCTGCCGTACCCGCAATTGGATTTACTGTATTTGGTATTATTCTTTCAATTTTCTTAAGCTTTAGAAATACTGCTTGTTATGACCGCTGGTGGGAAGGTCGTAAATTGTGGGGTGCATTGATCGCCACATCTCGCCATATTTCACGAGACAGTCATGTTTTACCTGAACAGCAACGTCAAGTGCTGATGTATCGTGTCATGCTTTTTACTTGCTTGCTCAGAAATCGCCTACGCAATCAGAATCAACCCATTGCGTTTTATAAAAACAAAGTTGCCTTAGATGACTCTATATTCGATCAACTGCCTCATCACATCAATGCCTCACAATATGTTTTAGAACAGATTCAAAAATCCTTAGTATCATCTCTTCATCAAGGTGAAATTTCAGATATTATTTACCAAGGTTTAAATCAACATATTGTTGCTTTGGGAAATATTCAGGCTGGTTGCGATCGTATTTTGAGTACACCACTACCTTATTCTTACTCAGTATTACTACATCGTACGGTGTATTGCTTCTGCTTAATTCTACCTTTTAGTTTAGAAGCCAGTCTTGGTATCTGGACACCTGTGATTGTTAGCTTAATTGCGTATTTATTTTTAGGCTTGGATGCATTGAGTGCGCAACTCGAAGAACCTTTTGGCTTACAAGAAAATGATTTGCCATTAGATGCAATTACCCGTTTAATCGAAAGAGAAATGCTGAGTTCTCTGGGCGAGGAATTGCTCGAACCGATTAAATTGGTTAAAAGTAATTTGACTTAATATGGATTTTTTAATTGATCGGATTTTTAACTTCATAGCAGTTTAATATATGCACGTCATGCAGATCATCAGTAATATAATTGGCTTGAACTTATGAAAATGAGTGTGCAAAACTTTTTAAGAAAAATAAAACTGCTTTTGGCACTCACTTTAATATTTATAGTCAAACCGCCTGATTATTCACATAAGTGATTTGGCTGATTCATTTATTTTGTACTTTTGAATCATAAACAGTATTGCTATCACGAGGCGACATGGATGTCGCCATGTTGAGCGGCGGTATTAGGATGTACCCCTCGCTCAACGGAAGATTTTTGTTACTTTTCATCTCTGAAAAGTAAAGTATCGCCTACGCAAAACAATTTAAACTCTAGAGCTAAAGCGTGGCAGTGCAAGCTTTATATCATCAAACAATATATTGATCGCTTTAATTTTATTGATCAAGAGAAATGATATTCTACTGTATGAATTTTTCAACAGATTGACTATAGAATAAAAAACAAGAATAAATAAAAAGGCTTTACCATCTGTCTACCCAAACACCTAGTAAAGCCTTATTGATACAGCAAGAAATTAATTGGGCCACTGACCTAAAGTCACACGATCATTACCGCCATAATCTTTTACAGTTCGAACCTGTTTAAAACCTGCACCCTTAAATATCTGCTGTACTGCCTCAGCTTGATCATAACCATGTTCAAGCACGATCCAACCTTGTGTTGCAAGCCATTTTTTACCCTGCTGGATAATATGTTCAATGTCTACTAAACCATGTTGATCGGCAACTAAAGCACGTTCAGGTTCAGAAGCAAGCTGTGGCATATGTTCATCCTCAGCATCAATATAAGGAGGATTGGAAACAATCACATCAAAATATTGCCGATTTAAGGCATTGAACCAACTGCCCAAATAAAACTTCACCTGTGGTAAATCATGTTTTTCAGCATTGTGTAGTGCAACCTCTAAAGTTGGCTCATAAACATCTGTCGCTGTTACAGACCAATTCGGACGTTCACTTGCCAATGATAAAGCAATCGCTCCAGTCCCTGTCCCCAGATCTACAATACGGCAATCTTCTGGTAAATCTAAATGCAGTACAGTTTCCACCAAAACTTCGGTATCAGGACGAGGAACTAAAGTATCTTTGCTCACTGTTAAATCCAATGTCCAGAACGGCTGTGAACCCGTCACATAAGCCAAAGGTTCACCAGCTTGAATACGTGCTAAACCATGCGTATATTGCTGTTCTTGTTCAGTGGTTAATTCCTGAGCTGATTTAAGTGACAAATCAAAAGCATCAATTTTTAGAATATGCTCAAGTAACCAAGCATTCTCTTGACGCTCATAACTTTCTGGCTCTCCACGTAAGGCTAATGCCTGTGCAATATTCATTATCCACCGTTTTGTTGAGCAAGCATTGCCAGCTGATCAGCTTGATATTCACGATGCAAGCTATCTAAAAGTTCAGTCAAATCACCTTCCATAACAGCATCCAACTTATATAAGGTTAAATTGATACGGTGATCTGTCATACGACCTTGCGGATAGTTATATGTACGGATTCTTTCTGAACGGTCACCAGAACCGACCAAGTCACGGCGCATTTCAGAAGTTGCAGCATCTGCCGCAGCACGTTTTGCATTTTCTAAACGTGATGCCAATAACGCCATCGCTTTGGCTTTGTTTTTATGCTGTGAACGCTCATCCTGACATTCAACAACTGTTCCCGTTGGAATATGAGTAATACGGACTGCTGAATCAGTTTTGTTAATGTGCTGACCACCTGCACCAGATGCGCGGTATGTATCGATACGCAGATCAGCAGGATTAATATCAACCGTTGTATCTACATCAACTTCTGGAAGAATTGCAACTGTACATGCAGAAGTATGTACTCGCCCTTGCGACTCTGTGGCAGGTACACGTTGTACACGATGCGCACCACTTTCAAACTTTAAGCGCCCATAAACGCCCTCACCATTGACGAGGCAAATGATTTCTTTATAGCCACCATGCTCACCCTCGTTTTCAGATAAGATTTCAATACGCCAATTTTGTGACTCAGCATATTTGCTATACATACGGAATAAATCACCTGAAAAGATCGCCGCTTCATCACCACCTGTGCCGGCGCGAATCTCCAAATATGCCGAGTTCGCATCGTTCGGGTCTTTTGGAATCATGAGAATATTCAACTCAGATTCGAGTTGCTCAATTAAAGCTTTATTCTCTTTGATTTCCTCAACAGCCATATCCTTAAAATCTGGATCGGTTAACATCACTTCAGCTGTTTCAATATCTTCTTCAGCTTGCTTATATTTTTTCCAAACTTCAGTAATTTCTGATAAATCATTATGCTCACGTGATAAATTACGAAAGCGCTTATTGTCAGAGATGACTTCAACGTCTGCCAATAATGCCTCTAATTCCTCATGCCGATCACAAAGTTGATCTAATCGTAAACGTAACGATTCTTTCATTTTAAATACATTCTCAAGCTAAGCCTTAACCACATTTTAAGATTTAAAATACAACCTCAATCACATGGCTAAGAAAATTCTAAAATTGTGCATAGTTTACCGATTCTGCCATTTAAATGACACATTTATATAGGCGCTCTGCCGTGAACTTAACGAATTTATCTGCCAATTTACGAGCTTTATGCTTATTCATAACCGTATTATCTTCATCATTTCTCCTTTTTGTCCCAGCGTTTGCATGTTTTAAAATCACTTTTAATAGAAAACATACATTCAGATACCAAACGTTATCAATTTTCGGGTTCATCTCCACATTTTTTGGAAAAACTTTTGTTACATTTGCTTCATCGAATACAGATAGAGCTGTCCATCTAAGGACATGGAGCAACAGATGAAATTTAATACAATCTTATTTAGTACTGCTTTAGCAGTAACTTCAATGTTTACAGTAAGTGCCCATGCTGACAACTCAACACGTATTGCAGCAACTTCGGCTTTAGGAAGTGTTGTTGGTACAGCTGTAGGTAAACAAATTGGCGGTAACACTGGTGCAATGATTGGTTCAGCAGTGGGTGGTGCTGGTGGTGCAGCAGCTTCAACCAATAGAAGAGATCGTACTGCTGCTGCAATCGGTGGCGGTTTAGGTGGTGTGGGTGGTTATACTGTTGGTAAAAATATGGGTGGCACTACTGGCGGCTATATTGGTGCAGCAGCAGGTGCAGCGGGTGGTTCCGTTTTAGGTAAAAAAGTATCTCAAGACCGTCATGCCGATCAACGCAAGTACAATAAAAAGTACTACAAAAAACATCGTCGTCATCACTAATTGATCCGTGAATGACATCAAGCACCTTCGGGTGCTTTTTATTTGTTATATCAGCCTTTTACACTCAATATTTAAAAATGATTCCATCTCGCCTTTAATGGTCGACTGTATCCATGCCACCCAACATGATAATGGCATCAGCTAGAATTGGATGATGGAAAAAGCAAAGAACATTTCATCTATATTAAGTCAATAATATTGTCGCTACCTAAGCCCTATATGATTAATTTAACAAGTTATTTAGCGGATTGAGATAACAATAATCTTCACGAACTCATGTTAAATTTTCATCTAATTTTAAATCTAACTGACGGCTCACCCGACTTATTTTTGCTATGAGGTGCTAGGCTGTGATAGTCGCATTTAGAGTTCAATCTTCTATTTTGTCTCGCTTGTTGCATAATTTTAATATGAATGCTCTCTGATCAATCGCGCTGAGAATAAAGTTTAACATTCACATAATATGAACCAATTAAAGAGCAAGAAATACAATCTAGAAACAAAACACAGAAATTGCTTACATCCACATCCATAATTATTGCTAATTGTTTCGTTATTCTAAGCTCAAGTTAAATAATTTGAAGAAGCTTCGACAAGGAGTTTGAAATGAAACTACAAGCAATACTTGGTGCAACTGTTCTTGCAGCAACTCTAGTCACAACTGCACATGCAGGTAACTCAACCAATACAGCCTTAACATCTGCACTTGGTGGTGTTGTAGGTGCAGCAATTGGTCAACAAATGGGTGGCTCCACTGGTGCAATGATTGGTTCAGCGATCGGTGGTGGTGTTGGTGCTGGTGCGGCATCGAATAAACGTGATAGAAATGGTGCAATCATTGGTGGCGCTTTAGGTAGCGCAGGTGGTTATACTGTTGGTCGTAATGTGACAGGTACATCCACAGGTGGATATATCGGTGCAGGTCTTGGTGCTGCTGGTGGTTCAGCTTTAGGTAAAAAAGTCAGTGAAGATCGTCGTTATGATGACCGTTATGACAACCGCTATGGACGTTATAATGACCGTTATGATCGTAACGGATACCGCAATGTAGACTATCGTTATAATAATCGTAATTATCGCCATGACAACGGGCATCACTATGGTCAATATAAAAACCGTTGGTAGAGTTAATTTCCCGCTTCTACTGATATAACAATATATTCAATCAAGCATTTACCGATGCTTGATTTTTTTTATCCGTCGTATTTTCTCAGCTTTAAATACAAATATCGACAATTTTCGATATACATTACTCAACATATATCGTAGTATTTCGATATATAGTTATATCGAGTTAAAAAATGACATCTATAGCAGATTCGGCATTAAAAACTACCAAGTTTTCTATTTTAGAGCTTGCACCTGTACGTGAAGATCAAACAGTTGGGTTTTCTCTTAAACATAGCTTAGAACTTGCTCAACATGCTGAAACCTTAGGATTCGATCGTCTTTGGTTAGCTGAACATCATAATATGGATGGCATTGCCAGTTCTGCAACAGCAGTACTCTTAGGTTATATCTTGGCAAATACGCATAGCATCAAAGTTGGTTCAGGTGGGATCATGCTACCCAATCATGCACCACTGGTGGTTGCTGAACAATTTGGTACTTTGGCAACACTTTATCCGAATCGCGTTGAATTAGGTTTAGGACGTGCGCCCGGTACAGATCCTCTGACTATGCGTGCATTAAGACGTGGTCGCCAAGAAACTGAAGATCAATTTCCACAAGATGTCTTAGAGATATTGAGTTATTTTGCAGATGCTCATTCAAACCAAAGAATTAAGGCAACACCTGGACAAGGCACGCATGTTCCAGTTTGGCTTTTAGGTTCAAGTTTATTCAGCGCTCAGCTTGCAGCAAAATTAGGGCTTCCCTATTCATTTGCCTCACATTTTGCACCGAGAATGTTGGGACAAGCCATCCAGCTTTATCGTGAAAACTTTCAACCTTCTGAATATTTGGATCAACCTTTTGTCTCTATGGGTGTACCTACTGTCGTCGCTCAAACAGATGAAGAAGCTGAATATCTTGCAACCAGTGTCTATTTGCGAATTCAAGCTTTGCTGACAGGGCAAAGTTTAAAACTCAAACCACCTGTTGAAAGTATGGAAGGTCGCTGGTCTGTTTCAGAAAAAATGGCCGTGCAAAATTTCCTCGCAATGGCGCAAATTGGCTCACCAGAAACAGTGAAAAAAGGTTTGAATCGACTGCTTGAACAATATCAAGTGGATGAATTTATTTTCACTTGTGACATCTATGACACATCGAAACGTTTAGATAACTTTAGTTTATTAATGGATTTAAAAAAATAATACAAACCCATTATCTTTTCCTCTTTACCAAAATGAAATATGAATTTTCATTTTGGTTTTTTTTGATTTCAATATCACTAAATCATTAATTTAAATATAAATTTACAGTGATTTATGATTTAAAACATAGATTAATACAACAGAAAAAATGAAAAGATTTGCCATCTCTTTTCAAATCAGCATAATAGAACATATAAAAATCAGTAGAATATCAACTAGGAACAACAATGAATCAATATATCAATAAGCCAACACCTGCTTTTGTTGCAGTGAGCTGGGTGGCACTACTTGCTGGCGCTGCCGCCTACTGTGTGGGTCTGTTTAATGCACAAATTCTCTTAAACGAAAAAGGCTATTACCTCATCTTGATTCTTTATGGATTATTTTCTGCTGTTTCATTGCAAAAAATTGTTCGAGATAAGTTAGAAGGACAACAAGTTACCGCTATTTACTATGGCTTATGTTGGGTCTCAGTGGTGATTTGTGTTGTACTTTTAGCACTAGGTTTATGGAATGCCAACATGGCTTTGAGCGAAAAAGGCTTTTATATTATGGCATTTTTACTCAGCCTATTCGGAGCTGTTGCAGTACAGAAAAACATTCGTGATTTAGAGTATTTGAGAACACATACACAACCTGAATTAACCCATTCTCTTCCATCCCAAGTGGAAATAAAAGAGATCGAAACACAGGATGATAAATTATAATTTGTTCAAGGCACTGATAATTTAGGTATTGATCAATTAATCAGATTGAGAGACACGCGATTCAATTTCAACAGATAAAATGATGGAAAACGCTTAGCCTAACTTTTGTTGGGCTTTTTTAATGCATCAAAATACAGAAGAAATTACCGAAATGTGCCTCCAAAAAAGTACCTCGTCTAGCCCTATGATCAAACCGTCTAATGATTCATACAAGTACTTTGTTATTAATCATTGATATTCAATAAACTGTATATTCCTTAGAAGATTTTGATCATTTATATATTTCGCCCTTTTGAATCATAGATGGTCTTGCTATTGTAAAGCGACATAGAGGTCGCTATGTTGAACGGGTGTATATGAGCAAAAACAAAGCACTGCTTGTTTGCAGCGCAAATAATGCTATTGGATAAAAATGAGCTGGACAAAGTAAACCATCGCCTACGCAAAACGGTTTAAACTTTTAGAGCTAAAACGTGGCAGTACAAACTTTAGATCATCAAACAATCTATTGATTTTATTGATTAAGAAAAATGATATTTCACTACATGGTTTTTTCATCAGGATGACTATATGTCTCAACAATCTTTTCATATGACAAATAATTCACTGAGTTGTTATCGAGTTGATATTTTCATCACTTGATAATGAATAATTTCGCCAATCTTTTCAAAATGAGATGAAATAGAATAAATAACAATATTGACCATTCATCACGCAGAAGAATTGAATTCAACTCTGGTGTTATTGACTAAAATCTTGACGAATATGGATATTCAAGTACATCAGAAATAGTTTTTTTTAAACCTCAAAATTGCAAAATCATATTTTCGATATAGTTTGTGTGTTTTTTCATTACAGCGTTGCGTCTATAAAATATGACTGGTGAGATTTTGAAAAGACTTTACCTCTGTGATTAAGTTGGTTATATCAATAAATGTCGCGATTCTCAGCGACCTATAAATAAAAAAAGGAATAAATATGCTCACCAGGAACAAGAGCCAAAACGAAGGTTTTTTTCAAAACCAATCCGAGTTTTTTAAGCCATATACAGGTAAAATCATTGCGTCCACAGACATGAAACTGCATGACTTTTCTGGTTTAAAAGTTGCAATTATTGGGGTTGATCAATTTACTGTAACGCAACTTGATCAGCTATTAAAGCAAGCTGAACTGGTCAAAGTTTTTCAGATTTCGCCTGCTTTTGTATTACCACAAACAGAACGTGGCATACACAAACTCATTTCGCATCCATTAATTATTAAAAATCGTCGTTTGTTTAATCATCGAATTAAAGCAATGTTGGCTATTCGATATTTAGATGCTCAAGTCCAAGACCAGTGGTTAAAACGCCAGCTTACGCCTAATCTGGCAATGAAAAATAAAGTCTTTTTGAAATCCGATAATTATTATTCAGCCTTGCAACATCCTCGATGCAAGCATATTGCTTGGCCAATTGTTAAAATTACATCCAATTCAATACACGGTATGGATGGAACAGAGTATGTCGTTGATGTTGTTATTAGTACCTATACATCATAGATTTGAATAAAATTTAATTGAAGGAGGCATGTATTGCCTCCTTTTATTTTGTCTGTCCGATATAGCGATAACTATTGGCAGTCTTTTGATAGCGCAAGTAGTTGTTCGTCAGTTTTCCAGCGTTATTGATCAGCATAATATCGATATTCTTTAAATCTTTAGAAATACGGATAAAATCTTCCAATGGACGTTCCCAGTCCTGACAATCGTTTGCAACGTCTATTGAGTCCAAATTTTTCGTTTTCGTTTCAAAAATTTGAACTGGGGCGAATTTATCTTGGTTCAATATGAATGAATTTATACGATAAGTTCTTGAGCATGTACTCCCAACAAAAACACTGGTGATTAAATATACATCTCGATTTTTTATTTTAACTTGCTCAATTTTATTGATAAATCCAACTGTTGTTAAATCTTGAGTGATTGGACCTTTTTTGCCTTTCAATTGAATCAAATTCGTGGAGTCTCGCATCGTACCGCCAGCAGAAATATCCATTGTATAAGATTTAATTTTGCGATCTGGGCTGTAATGAATTTTCAACATATTCTTTTCGGTTAGTTTAGGAAAAGAATAAGTGAAACTTGCAGGATCCTTTTTTATTTTTGTTTCAATCGCATTAGAAATATTTTCATTGTATTGATCACATTCATTTCGCGACGAACAACTATTTTGATAATATTTCTGAATCAACGTTGTTTCGAAATCCTTTAAGGATTCGGCATGCAACTGCGTTAGTATCATGCCCTGCGCACAAAAAAACATCGAAAATGAACTTATTTTTAATATCTTTTTCATATAACAACTCAACATTATCATAATCATCTATACATATTTTATAAGAGCAAAATGTGCATTCTGCTCTTAGCAGTCATTCCATCATATTCGCAAGATCAAAGCTAAGGACAATTTATCCAATTCTGCGTTTTAAGCCTGTCATTTGTAGGACTCGTGTTGAGATTTCTTCAATCGACATTTCAGAAACATTGAGATATTTGATTCCTTCAGAAATATAAATACCCTCTACAGCGCGAAGTTCCATCTGGCATTGTGAAAAACTTGCATAGCGACTATTGGCTTTGCGTTCTGAACGAATTGCAACCAAACGCTCAGCATCAATCATTAAACCAAATAGTTTATGTTTATGTTCTTTGAGTACAGCAGGTAAACGGTTATCGTCCAAGTCTTCTTCAGTGAGCGGATAGTTAGCAACACGAATTCCAAATTGTAATGACAAATAAATAGATGTCGGTGTTTTACCTGAACGAGAAACCCCAATCAAAATCAAATCCGCTTTATCATAGTGTCGCGTACGCGCGCCATCGTCATTGTCTAAAGCAAAATGTACAGCATCAATACGTGCTTTATAAGACTCAGAATCTGTTACAGCATGGGTTTGTCCGACTAAAGTTGTAGGCTGAGTTCCTAAAACATCAGACAACTTACTAATAAGCCCTTCAAAAACATCAAGATTCACTGCATTTGCAGTATTAATAATGTCACGCACATAAGGGTCAACCAAAGTATCGAATACCAATGGTTGCTGACCATCTTTATCAGCTCTTCGATTGATTTCTTCGACCACATTCATCGCCGCTTCTTCAGATGTAATGTAGGGAATGATATGAATATCAAACTTTACATGAGGAAATTGCGCTAATAATGAATGTCCAAGGGTTTCAGCTGTGATCGCCGTACCATCAGAAATAAAAAATACGCTCCGCTTTATTTGGTTACTTTCTGACATTAAAAATCTCCTCAAACATTTGTCTTAGCGATGTATAATCTTTATAGTAAGCCCATCTTACATGACTATCACTTAGTTGAATCAAAATGCTAAGTTTTTTGTTATAATTTCATGCCAAGATAGTGATTAATACTGCATAAGTGGAGTAACAACTTTGGAAGCACGCGTAATCGGTCTGGAAAAATTAGGTAAACACGACGTTGAGATCGTGGGTGGTAAAAACTCTTCACTTGGGGAAATGATCAGTCATTTAGCAAATGCTGGCGTATCTGTACCAGGTGGATTTGCAACGACTGCTGATGCATATCGCGAATTCCTAGAGCAAAGTGGCTTAAATGCTAAAATCAATGCAGAACTTGCAGCATTAAATGTTGATGATGTCATTGCACTTGCTGAAACTGGCGCAAAAATCCGCCAATGGATTGTAGAAACTCCACTTACTACAGGTCTAGAGGCTGAAGTTCGCGAAGCATTTGCTGCACTTTCTAATGGCAATCCTGACATTGCAGTTGCTGTTCGTTCTTCTGCGACTGCTGAAGATTTACCTGATGCTTCATTTGCTGGTCAACAAGAAACTTTCTTGAACATTCGTGGTATCGATAATGTTTTGATCGCAATTAAAGAAGTTTTTGCTTCTCTTTATAATGACCGTGCGATTGCTTACCGTGTACACCAAAACTTTGCACATGATATCGTTGCCCTTTCTGCTGGCGTTCAACGTATGGTTCGCTCTGAAACTGGCGCTGCGGGTGTAATGTTTACACTCGATACAGAATCTGGTTTCCGTGAAGCAGTATTCATTACCGCTTCTTATGGTTTAGGTGAAATGGTTGTTCAAGGTGCAGTCAATCCTGACGAATTCTATATTTCAAAGCCACTTCTCAAAAATGGCAAACATGCTGTTATCCGTCGTAACCTTGGCTCTAAACACCAAAAAATGATTTATGGCGAAGAAGGTGCTGCAGGTAAATCTGTCGTTGTGGTTGATGTTGAAAAAGCAGATCGCCAACAATTTGCTCTTAATGATTTAGAGCTTCAAGAGCTTGCTAAACAAGCATTGATTATTGAAGAACATTATCAAGCGCCTATGGACATTGAATGGGCAAAAGATGGTGATGATGGTCAAATCTATATCGTTCAAGCACGTCCTGAAACAGTAAAAAGCCGTGAAAATGTTGGCACAATGGAACGTTACCTTCTTAAACAAAAAGGTACGGTTCTTTGTGAAGGTCGTTCAATCGGTCAACGTATCGGTTCTGGTAAAGTCCGTATCGTGACATCGATTAAAGAAATGGACAAAGTACAAGAAGGCGACGTACTCGTTTCAGACATGACTGACCCAGACTGGGAACCAGTAATGAAACGTGCAGCAGCAATCGTGACTAACCGTGGTGGTCGTACTTGTCACGCAGCCATTATTGCTCGTGAATTAGGTGTTCCTGCAATTGTTGGTTGTGGTAATGCCACAGAAGTGCTTGTCGATGGACAGGAAGTGACTGTCTCTTGTGCTGAGGGTGATACTGGCTTTATTTATGAAGGTTCGTTAGATTTTGAAATCCAACGTAATTCTATTGAATCTATGCCTAAACTTCCGTTCAAAATTATGATGAACGTTGGTAACCCTGACCGCGCATTTGACTTCGCTCAAATTCCAAACGAAGGTATTGGTCTTGCACGTTTAGAGTTCATTATCAACCGTATGATTGGTGTACACCCTAAAGCATTACTCAACATTGACAGCCTGCCACGCGAAACTCGTGCTGCTGTTATGGCACGTACTGCAGGTTATGCATCTCCAATCGAATTCTATGTTGAAAAATTGGTTGAAGGTATTTCTACGCTTGCAGCTGCATTTGCAGATAAACCAGTGATTGTTCGTATGTCTGACTTTAAGTCAAATGAATATGCGAACTTAATCGGTGGTAAGCTCTATGAGCCTGAAGAAGAAAACCCAATGCTTGGTTTCCGTGGTGCAAGCCGTTATGTCTCTGACAACTTCCGTGACTGTTTTGAACTTGAATGCCGCGCATTGAAAAAAGCACGTGATGAAATGGGCTTAACCAACATTCAAATCATGATTCCTTTCGTACGTACTGTATCTGAAGCGAAGCGTGTTATTGAGTTATTGGCTCAAAACGGTCTGAAACGTGGTGAGAATGGTCTTAAAGTCATCATGATGTGCGAATTGCCAACCAATGCATTATTGGCTGAACAATTCCTTGAACATTTCGACGGTTTCTCAATCGGTTCAAATGACTTAACACAATTAACTCTTGGTTTAGACCGTGACTCTGGTATTGTCTCTCACCTATTTGATGAGCGTGATGCTGCGGTTAAAGCCCTCCTCTCTATGGCGATTCATGCATGCCGTAAAGCTGGGAAATATGTCGGTATTTGTGGTCAAGGTCCTTCTGACCATCCAGATCTTGCAAAATGGTTAATGGAACAAGGTATTGAGTCTGTGTCTTTAAATCCTGACTCAGTGTTAGATACTTGGTTCTTCCTTGCAGAAGAAAAAACCAAACAAGCTTAATTTGTATGCTCTAAAAAAGACCCTCCTGTAGGGTCTTTTTTATTTTTGAAATAATATTTATAACTTCAATTCATTTGAACTCAACTGCTGAATACGCAGTTATGTATTAAAATTTCCATCGCTAAGTTTTAAAGTTAAACACATTTTCACGATATTAATTCCTTATAAAAGCAACATGATATTGCTTCATATTTTAAGATTTCGTGTAAATTTAATATTAATATGTGCAAAAATCGAGTATACATAGTGGATTACAATGTAGATGAATATTGATGATAACGCTATCGTTGATCATCTACGCTTTTTGTATTTTAGATTTATTTTGAGAATTGAGTTTTATGCAAATTTACTTGGCGAGAAATAACCAACAAGCTGGACCCTATTCCATAGAACAACTGAATCAAATGCTTGCGAGTCAGCAAGTCTTATTAACTGATTTAGCTTGGCATCAAGGAATGACTGAATGGAAAGCACTTGGTGAACTTACACAAGGTAAACTTGTCTATGAACCTGTTGGTTATATTACACCGACAACTTTTACCCCTGAACATCCCACTCAACAAAACCAAGCAATTACCAACATAAAAGTTGAAAGATCCACTAAAAAAGCAATTAAAGCTGCACCTGTTGGTAAACGTATTTCAGCAAAACTCGTCGATTTTGCAGTATTGTTTTTACCGCAAATTCTTGCTATTGCTTATTTTATGCCTGAAAGTGCAGTCAACATTGCTGAAGGTGGATTTTCTAGAGAAAGCCAAATGCAGATCGCTGAAATAATCAGTAAAAGCATACCAAACTATGTCAATATTGGTTTAATGGTATTCGTATTGGCAATCTTGATTATTCAATGTTTTATGATTACCAAGTCGGGGCAGTCGATTGGTAAAAAAATATTCAAACTTCAAATCGTTGATGTGAATACCAATCAACTACCGGGCTCATTCAGAGGCTTTTTTGTACGTTCGTTTTTATTTCTGATTCTCTCTCAGTTGATGAGCATTGTTCCGCTTATTGCAATTGTATTTATTGTTGATTTATTTATGTTTTTTTCAAAAAACAACTATGCACTCCATGATCGCCTGGCAAAAACCAAAGTGATTGATCTTGCAGAATAAATGAAATGGCGGTGACCCCGCCATTTTTGATACTAAATCACGAAAAAATAATAATTTATGTTTTTGTTTTTTTTATAATTCCGACTAAAAATATCAGGTATTTTTACATTAATATATTCATGCCCTATCTATAGCTAAGTTTGCCGATATGAGGCATAATGCCCTACAACGTAGCGGTGTCAGATCATTGAGAATGTTTTCTATTTGTAAACAATAGTCATTTTCAATCATGCGACACTTTAATCGCTATCCCATATTTATATAGGGAATGGGACTCTTCACCGAGGTTGTAAAATGAGACAAACGACTTTAGCTGTATTGTCTTTATCTGCGATGGCTGCACTCTTAACTGGGTGTGGTGGTGATTTAGTACTTCTAAACTCGAAAGGTCCAGTTGCTGAAGGTCAAAGTAGCCTGATGATGACTGCGATCTATTTAATGCTTTTGGTCGTAATTCCTTCGATCTTAATGGCATTGTGGTTTGGTTGGAAATATCGCGCGTCGAATAAAGATGCAGACTATAAACCTACATGGGCACACTCAACTGCAATTGAAATTGTAGTATGGGGTATCCCGTGTATTATTATTGCTATTCTTGCGTATTTAACATGGTGGGGTTCACATAAGTATGACCCTTACAGACCATTAACAAATACTCAAGGTCAGATGGAAGAACATTTAAAAATTCAAGCTGTCGCTGAACAATTTAAATGGGTATTTATCTATCCTGAACAACAGATAGCTACAATTAACGAAGTTCGTTTCCCAGTCAATAAACCAATTGAATTTCAAATCACTTCTAACTTTACGATGAACTCTTTCTTCATTCCTAAGTTAGCAGGTCAGGTTTATGCAATGGCAGGTATGCAAACTAAGTTACATATGCTTGCAGAACATCCAAGTCCAGCAGAAGGCTACCGTGGATTCTCAGCGAACTATAGCGGCTATGGCTTTACGCAAATGCGTTTCCGTGCGCACGCTGTTTCTGATGCTGATTTCAACGCATGGGTAGACGCAATCAAAGCAGGTAAAGGAACTTCAATTAATCCTGAAGCAATCCAAAAAACCACGCTTGATGCGACTGAATTTGCTACGCTCAAAGATGGTGACCGTTCTAAACACCAAATTGAAGCAATGCTGAACAATGCGCATACGCCAGAAGAAATTAAAGCTGCACACGAAGCTGAACGTAAAGGTCCATTCCCTACTAAGCCTCATCCTGTGACTTATTATTCTTCAGTTACGCCTGACTTGTTCAAGAGCATTATCAACACTTACATGAGCAACTATCATGGTGCAGACCATGCAGGTGCTGAACATGCAGGTGCTGAACATGCAACTGCTTCTGTAGGGGAATAAGACATGTCTTTGTTATTAGGTAAACTCAATTGGGACGCGATCCCTAAAGAGCCTATTGTACTTGTGACAATGGTCGTTATGGCCCTTGGCGCAATTGCAGTTTTAGGCGGTATCACCTATTTCAAAAAATGGGGATATCTCTGGAATGTATGGTTTAAATCAGTAGACCATAAAAAAATCGGTATCATGTATATCCTTGTATCTGTAGTGATGCTACTTCGTGGCTTCGCTGATGCAATCATGATGCGTCTTCAACTGTTCCTTGCAAAAGGTGGTGGTGAAGGTTATTTACATCCAGACCACTACGATCAGATCTTCACCGCACACGGTGTAATTATGATCTTCTTCGTAGCCATGGGTCTTGTTGTAGGTATGATGAACATTACTGTACCACTTCAAATTGGTGCACGTGACGTTGCATTCCCATTATTGAACTCTGTAAGTTTCTGGTTATTTGCTGGTGCTGCTGGTTTGATGATGGTTTCACTTGTATTAGGTGAATTTGCTGCGACTGGTTGGATGGCTTACCCTCCACTTTCAGGCATTCAATATTCTCCTGGTGTTGGTGTTGACTACTATATCTGGGCACTTCAGGTTTCGGGTCTAGGTACGCTTCTGACAGGTGTTAACTTCTTTGTTACCATCATTAAAATGCGTGCGCCTGGTATGAAACTTATGGACATGCCGATCTTTACTTGGACTGCACTTTGTACAGCCGTTTTGATCATCGCATCGTTCCCAGTATTAACAGCAACTATTGCAATGTTAACACTTGACCGTTACTTCGATTTCCACTTCTTCACCAACGAGCTTGGCGGTAGCCCAATGCTTTACGTGAACTTGATTTGGACTTGGGGTCACCCAGAAGTTTATATCTTGGTATTGCCTGCTTTTGGTCTTTACTCAGAAATCGTTTCAACGTTCTCTCGTAAAACGTTATTCGGTTACAAATCTATGGTGTATGCAACAATTGCAATTACTGTACTGGCATTTGTCGTATGGTTACACCACTTCTTTACCATGGGTGCTGGTGCCAACGTTAACGCGTTCTTCGGTATCATGACCATGATTATTGCGATTCCTACTGGTGTGAAAATCTTCTCTTGGTTATTCACCATGTATAAGGGTCGTATTACATTTACATCACCAATGTACTGGACACTTGGTTTCCTTGTGACTTTCGGTATCGGTGGTTTAACTGGTGTATTAATGGCTGTTCCACCAGCTGACTTCTTAGTACACAACTCATTATTCTTGATTGCTCACTTCCATAACGTAATTATTGGTGGTGTTGTATTCGGTATGTTCGCAGGTATCACTTTCTACTGGCCAAAAATGTTTGGTTGGAAGTTAAATGAGACTTGGGGTAAAGCATCTTTCTGGTTCTGGTTCTTTGGTTTCTATTTTGCATTCATGCCACTTTATATCCTTGGTTTCATGGGTATGACTCGTCGTCTGAATACATATGACAACCCTGAATGGGATCCGTACCTAGCTATTGCTTTATTCGGTGCTGTACTTGTCGCTATCGGTATTGCTTGTTTCTTAATGCAAGTCATCGTAGGTTTCTTACAACGTCATGACAACATGGACCACACTGGCGATCCATGGGATGGTCGTGTACTTGAATGGTCTACTTCTTCCCCTGCTCCGTTCTATAACTTTGCTGAAATTCCAAAAATCAATGGTATTGATACTTTCTGGAATGACAAAGAGAATGGTGTTGCATATGCGCGTCCTGAGAAATATGAAGATATTCATATGCCAACCGACCGTGCTGCAGGCTTTGTTATTGCGTTGTTCATTACATCAATGGGCTTTGCTTTAATCTGGCATATCTGGTGGTTAGTCGTTGTAACTTTCCTTGGTGCTGTTATTAGCTTCATCGTAAGTTCATTCACGAAGAAAGTGGATTACTATGTACCTGCTGCTGAAGTAGAACGTATCGAAAATGAGCGTTATGCTTTACTTGAAAAACACTTGAAGAAGGACTAAGGATATGGCTGAAGTACTTCATCACGACAACCATGGACACGATGAGCATCATCATCACGATGATACTGACATCACAGTCTTTGGTTTCTGGACATACTTGATGAGTGACTTGATTTTATTCGGTACACTCTTCATCGCGTTCGCTGTATTAAGCAGTCATATTCCGCCTGGTACTCCAAGTCCAAAAGAGTTATTTGGTGAGTCTTTAGGTTTCGTACTTGTAGAAACTTTCGCTCTCTTGATTTCTTCTGTGACTTTTGGTTTCGCGGTTCTTGCTTCATACAAGAAAAATGTCAACCAAGTGCTAATGTGGTTAATTATCACTTGGCTCTTTGGTGCAACATTCATCGGCATGGAACTTTATGAATTTCATCATTTAGTTCTTGAGGGTCATGGTCCTAGCCACAGTGCGTTTTTATCTGCGTTCTTTACTCTAGTTGGTACGCATGGTATCCACGTAACTTCTGGTTTAGTCTGGATGATCGTGTTAATGGTTCAAATCAAGAAATATGGTTTGACATTACCAAACACGCGTCGTCTTGCTTGCCTAAGCTTGTTCTGGCACTTCCTTGACATCGTTTGGATCTGTGTATTCAGCGTAGTTTATTTACTGGGAGCTTTATAATGAGTCATGATCATAATGCTGCTGGTGCGTCGCACGGAAACATCAAACAATACTCTATCGGCTTCATCCTTTCTGTCGTTTTGACCATCATCCCATTTGGGATGGTGATGAAAGGCATGACTGGTGGTGCTGTTGTTGCAACAATTGCGATCACTGCTGTTGCTCAGGTTCTTGTACAGTTGATTTTCTTCTTGCACATGAATTCATCTTCTGAACAACGCTGGAACGTCATTGCATTCATCTATACGATTCTGACGATTGCCGTTCTCTTAATTGGTTCTGTATGGATCATGAACTACTTACATTCAAACATGATGCTCTAGGGTGTCATGTTGAAAAAATATCTATTCCTGACTAAGCCAGGAATTCTCTTTGGTAACTTCGTTACCACTTTGGGCGGCTTTTTCTTAGCCGCTCAAGGTTCAGTAGATTTCCTTTTACTTCTCATCACACTCATCGGTACAACACTTGTTGTTGCTTCTGGCTGTGTTGTGAATAACGTCATTGACCAAGACATTGACCAAAAAATGCAACGCACAATGAATCGTGCGCTTGTCAAAAAGACCATCAGTCCAACAGTTGCTTTAATATTTTCTGCTGTACTGGGTTTAATTGGCTTTGCTTTGTTGTGGTTTTTTGTCAACGCCTACGCATTTGGCTTCGCTGTACTCGGCTTTGTTGTGTATGTGATTTTTTATAGTCTTTGGAGTAAACGTACCACCATTCATCAAACTGTGATTGGAAGTATTTCTGGCGCAAGCCCTCCTGTGATTGGTTATACTGCTGTTTCCAATGAATTTGATATTGCCGCTTTGCTGATTTTTTTAGCATATGCACTTTGGCAAATGCCACATTCTTGGGGAATTGCAATCTATCGTTTCGATGACTATAAAAATGCAGATATTCCTATTTTGCCTGTAGCACGTTCGATTTTTCGAACCAAAGTTGAAAGTTTAATTTATGTTGTACTTTTTGCTGCGGTTTTAAATGGGTTATATTGTTTTGGCTATACCAACATTTTCTTTTTAATCACCTTTAATGCTTTGTGTGCCTATTGGCTCTATTTGTCTATTATTGGCTTTAAAGCAGAGAATGATCAGGTTTGGGCAAGAAAATATTTTTTGTATTCAGTAATTCTAATTACAGCGCTCAGTTTTAGCTTTAGTTTTAGTTACGTCTCCCCTGCACCACATTTGCCACTGTTTTAAAAAAGATAGAGTTTACTCTATCTTTTTTTTTGATCTTTTAATTTTCCATAAATGCATTCTCAAAATAATTGAAATCTTATTTACGTTTGAAAATATTCATCCTGTAAAAATTTATATCGAGCAAAATTTTTAATTTTTTTGACATTGCAATTATATTTAATTGAATACTATCCAACCTGATTTCGACGCACCAACTCTTTGACTTATTGAAAAAATAAATTGCTTCGCAGTCTTGCTGGGTTTTACTCAATTTCAGGATCAGCCTAAAGTTCGCGCTACTTTTCTTTCGTTAAAAGATGAATAGACAAATCTTAGCCGATAAATTTGGAATTACAGCACATCACCAATCACCAATCACCAATCACCAATCACCAATCACCAATCACCAATCACCAATCACCAATCTTTTCAATAGAATTTGGACGATTTTCAGCAAAATGGTCAAAAGCAATGTGTCTAGAATTGGTTAAAATTTTTTAGAGAAAATCAGTTGGCTGTTAAACAAGTTGCAATGCAATGTGGCTTGAATCATCAACAGGTTTTAAGGCAATTATTTATGAGGAATTTAGATATGAGTCCTGTTGAATATAAAAAACTCTATCAATATCGATTTTAAATACAATGATTTGATTGTAACTTAAAAAAATAACAATTTGATCAAATCTCCATCTTCTAAAAAATGCTTGTGTGCTAACACTGTTGTGTATTTACTCGACTTGGTGATTTAATTATTCAATATTACTTTTCAGCCTAAAAAGGCAACATGTAAAAACAAAGAAACAGCAATGCAGTTCCAACACATAGCTTACTAAAAATTAGTGACTATAATTTAAAAAGCGACATACTTATTTCAAAGCAACAATGAACATTTTTTCCAAAAGCATATATAAAAACATCTACATTCCATCCTAAGAACTTGTTTTTAATTGGATTTTATTCAACTTCAATTCTAACGACTATTTAACATGTTCAATATTCAAGCAACACCCTAATTAACCGATCCTTTGATCAGTTTAATGGCTGATTTAAAAAGTTAAATTAACTTCCAAAAAATACAGAATCATGCTCAAACCGAGCAAACAAATCATCCATTTTTTCAGCATATTTGAGATCTAATTGATGCCATAATTTTTGGGGCAGTGGGATAAATTCTAATGTGTCTGAACCATCAGAAGCTTTACAGAAACGGATTTCATACTCTGGATGTAAAATTTCATTGAGTGCTCGTAAAGTTGTATCACGATCAGCACCCTCACCTTGATAAGGAATCAGTAATGTTTTTTCACCCAACTGAATCGTAATGGTAAAACCTCGTTTGTTATTGGCAGCTTCAAATTTTGCAGACAGTTGTCCAGTTTCTAGAATTTTTTCACAATATGTGATGATTGCATCATCCTCCTCACCCCAATCCACCACCATGACAATGTCATAACGACCATCAAATACCTCAAAGTAAAACTCTTGTGTTGGATTTTCAATATAAGATTCAATGGTTTCAAGTTTCTCAATACGGTAGTTTGTCATTGTTGCTATCCTTTTTTATTCAGTTTTAATCTAAATAGTGACAATACAAAATTCAATTCACCCTCTGTAAAAATTTAGTGGCTTTTCCAATAAATAATTGAATATTAAATTGTGTTTGCTCATAAACTTTCCTATAATAGGCGCTCGCAATTTTTGCGGCATAATCTATTGCTTTTAACTCTTGTTTAAAGGCATTACAGATTGTGACTCCTTGCTTCATTCTTTTGAATGGGGCTGTATAAACCGTAAGGAGCTGACAATGCGTCACTACGAAATCGTAATTCTGGTACACCCAGACCAAAGCGATCAAGTTGTGGGAATGGTAGAACGCTACATTTCTCACATCAAAGATGCTGAAGGTCAAATTCACCGTCTTGAAGATTGGGGCCGTCGCCAATTGGCTTACCCAATTAACAAAATTCATAAAGCGCACTACATTTTGATGAACATCGAATGTAACCAAACTACGCTTAATGAATTAGAAGAATTGTTCCGTTATAACGATGCAATCCTTCGTAACGTGATTATCCGTCGTGAACACGCAATCACTGAAGAATCATTACTTGCTAAGAGTGCTGAAGAAAAACGTGCGCGTAAAGCTCAACGTGAAGAAGCACAACAAGCTCAAGATTCTGTTGAAGCATAAGGAGAACATCAATGGCACGTTTTTACCGTCGTCGCAAGTTCTGCCGCTTTACAGCTGAGAACGTTACGTACATCGACTACAAAGATATCGACACTTTAAAACAGTACATCACTGAAAATGGCAAGATTGTTCCTAGCCGTATTACAGGTACTAAAGCTCGTTACCAACGTCAATTGGCGCTTGCTATTAAACAAGCTCGCTATTTAGCGTTGATTCCTTACACTGACAATCATAAGTGAGGTTGAGCCGTGGATATTATCTTATTACAACGCATTAAAAACCTTGGTAAATTAGGCGATAAAGTATCAGTTAAAGCTGGTTACGGTCGTAACTATTTGATCCCTCAAGGTAAAGCAGTTGCTGCGACTGAAGCAAACACTGCTGCTTTTGAAGCTCGTCGTGCTGAACTTGAGAAAGCTGAAGCTGAAGTTTTAGCTGCTGCTCAAGCACGTGCTGATCAATTGAACGAAGTAAATATCGTTATCACTGCGAAAGCTGGTGATGAAGGTAAACTATTTGGTTCAATCGGTACTCGTGACATCGCTGACGCGTTAACAAATGCTGGTCTTGTTGTAGACCGTGCAGAAGTTCGTTTACCGAACGGTGCGCTTCGTCACACTGGTGAATTCAACATCGCAATCCAATTGCATCATGATGTTGTTGCTGAAGTTCTCGTTACTATCGTATCTGAGTAATTTTCAAGCAAAAAAAAGAGCATACTTTTGTATGCTCTTTTTTTATCTCTAAGCTTTTAGTTTCAAACTTTACAGTTGTTTTTTTTCACTTCATTAAGTCTCTACTTATCGGTATTACTGTTAGATACTTTCTCAATTTTACATTAAGATAAGTAAGTACTGAAGTGTCTCCATACATTATTTTAAATAATGTTTTCGCAAGATTTAAAACAAGGTCTTCTATGTCTCAGGCAACCGCCACTGCTCAACAAAACTCTTTCAATGCTGATGCAAAAAATAAAGACAATGCACAGTTAAAAGAGTTTCGTACGCCACCCCACAATTTGGCAATTGAACAAGCTGTACTTGCTGCGTTAATGACTGTCGCTGAATCTTTTGAACAAGTGAGCGATACTTTAAGTGAAAATGATTTTTACGCAACGCGTCATAAATATATCTTTCGTGCAATCGAAAAACTTGCTCAAGAAAGCTCACCTTATGATGCGGTATTGGTCAATGACTGGCTGATAAAGCAAAATTTACTCGATGCAATTGGTGGTGAAGAGTATTTAATGCAATTGATGGCAGACTCCCCTTCAAGTTTCTATAATTTAGAAACTTATGCTGGAAAAATCAAAGAGTTTGCGACTTTGAGAAATATGATTAAAGTCGGCAATGAAATTTTGCAGAATGCCTATGACACCAAAGGTCGTGATGTCAGTGAGATTTTAGATCTTGCTGAAACCAATATTTTCTCTATTGCAGAGCAACACAATAATAATGCGAAGGCACAAGGTCCTAAAGCAATTACTTCCGTGGTTGCTGACGTTTTTGATAAATTAAATGAATTATCTCAGCTAGATGGCAATATCACTGGCTTAACTACAGGTTTTATGGAATTGGACAATAAAACCTCAGGTATGCAAGCAGGTGATATGATTATTGTTGCGGCACGTCCGTCCATGGGTAAAACGACCTTCGCAATGAATTTAGTCGAAAGCGTTTTATTCAACTGTGACCTACCCGCACTGGTTTTCTCTATGGAAATGCCAGCAGACTCTATTGCAATGCGTTTAATCTCTGCCTACGGTAAAGTTCATCAAGGACACTTACGTTCAGGAAAACTGGATGGTGATGAATGGTCTAAAGTGACTGGCACGATTTTACAACTTCAAGAAAAGCATCTTTATATCGACGACTCCTCTGCACTTCCTCCAACAGAGGTACGTGCACGCGCACGGCGTATTGCCAAACAACATGGTGGTAAATTGGGGTGTATCATGATCGATTATCTCCAATTAATGAAAGTCCCTGGTATGGGTGACAACCGTGTGGGTGAGATCGGTGAAATTTCACGAAGCTTAAAAGCGCTTGCAAAAGAAATGATGTGTCCTGTTATTGCACTGTCTCAGCTTAACCGTTCTTTAGAGAATCGACCAAATAAACGTCCTGTTATGTCAGACTTACGTGAATCTGGTGCGATTGAGCAGGATGCCGATTTAATTATGTTTATTTACCGTGATGAAGTTTATAACAAAGAATCAAAAGAAGCTGGCACTGCCGAAATTATCATTGGTAAACAACGTAATGGACCTATTGGTACAGTACGTCTAGCCTTTGAAGGTCAATACACCCGATTCAGTAATTTATCTCCTGAGTACTATGCTCAATACGAAGACGAAGAATAAGCTTTATCGCCAATAAATAATGAAGAGACTTTGGACTCAGATCTTAGATTTTAAAGTCTCTTTCAATTCATCAATATTTCTGATCCAGTCTTCATAATCATCTGAATCTTGCCATAGCTCATCCAATTCAGAGCTTTCAGAAGTCAACAAGTTTAATGCAAGTAGGGCTTTTGGAATCAATGCATAATTTTGCTTATTTCTATTCTGCTCTAGCCATTTTTCTACAGGTTCAGGGTAATATTCGTTGTCAGCAATACTCGCTGTAAAAGATTTTGCCAACACCTCTGCTGCCGCATGCGCAATACATCCCAAATCAGCGTCAATAAACTCTTCTGTGGTCATATCAATGATTTGATCAAATGCATCCTCAATCACGTCATAACCGTTATGTTCTTCGAATTCATATGCCCAATCACTGGCTGTATCATTGCCAAAAGGTTCATGAGACCATGTTCCCATACACGTATACCTTAATCATGAAATTGAATATAAAATGTACGATTTTGTAAAAAAAATAAAGATCAATATTTTTACAAATTATGTTTAAGCAAAAATACAAGAATTTTATCGATACAAAATCAATAACTCATTAAAAACACAAATGTTCGTGTCCATTTAGCCTTGATCGGACTACAATAATCTTGGTTCTTGATCATGATCTTTTTAAGACAATATAGAACCATCATTACATTTCTAACCGCATAATTTCATCAATTTTATGCTGTATTTGCCATTCCCAAGGAGTAACGAGGGTGCGCCAAGCAACAGTTTATATTGACAGCGAAGCGCTGCAATATAATTTAAACCGTGTCAAACAACTTGCCCCAACCGCAAAAATTGTCAGTATGGTAAAAGCCAATGCATATGGTCATGGCGTCAAGGATTGCTTAGCCGCCTTAAGTTCAACTGATGCTTTCGGTGTCGCCTGCCTTGAAGAAGCTTTGGAAATTCGTGAATTAGGTTATCAACAACCGATTACCCTGATTGAAGGTATTTTCAATGCAGATGAAATGCCAATTGTTCTAGACAGTAACTTTGAGCTAATGATTCACCATCAACAGCAGCTTGATTGGTTAAGCGCCTACAAAGACCAATATATCCAAAAAGGACTGAAAGTTTGGGTCAAACTCAACAGTGGCATGAATCGCTTAGGCTTTAAAGTAGCTGAAATTATTGAAGTGATCCATTCATTACAAGCTGAAGGTTTTACTTGTGTACTTGCTATGCACTTCGCAAACGCTGATGTCGATCATCACCCCTTAAATGAATTGCAAAAGCAACAATTTTTGCAAGTTAAAGAAGCATGTTCACCTATTTTGGCGTCGTGCTGTAACTCAGCCGCTATTTTTAAATGGCCTGAACTAAATTTTGATTTTGTGCGACCAGGAATCATGCTCTATGGTGCTTCACCATTTGCAGACCAATCTGCACATGATCTCGATATTCGTCCTGTAATGACATTTACCGCTGAAATTATTGCTTTAAATCATATTCAAGCAGGTGAATCTGTCGGTTACGGTTCAACTTTCGTTTCAGAGCAAGAGATGGATATCGCAATCGTTTCTATTGGTTATGGAGATGGTTATCCTCGTGCATACCTCACGCAGAATTATGTTTCTATTCACGGGCAAGCAACCCGTGTTATTGGTCGTGTTGCAATGGATATGATTGCCATTGATGTCACTGGATTGAATGCACCAATCGGGACATTCGTAGAACTCTGGGGTAAAAACCGTTTAGTTGATGAAGTTGCGACAGCAAATGGTACGATTGGCTATGAATTATTATGTCGTATGACAGGTCGTCCAAAACGTAAAAAGATTTAAATCTTTTTATGCCAAATTGTACCCATCGTTCAGAATAAAAGCCATGTATATGATAGAGATACACTTAATATCTCTATCATTTTTAGAAAAAATACTCTCGGAAGTATAGGCAAAAAAGTCAGATAAGATTCACTCGATATCGGCGATTGTCTGTTTAACTGTTAAAACAACAGCCAGGATTGAATGTTTAATTTTATCATCTTAAAAAACTCATACTCAAAGCACAGCCCACAAAAGTACTTTTTAAATAGCATTAAAAAATGGCTTTAAACAAAATCATCCACAATATCTTCAAATTGTTCGATCTCATAAAGTAATTTGAGTAAATTAGGTATATCTTGCTTATCTAAATTTAATGGCTGAAAACGCAGAAAACCTTTGTGCTCAAAAAACTGCTGAATTTTACTGTTTCGCCTGACATACTTCATCGACCACTGAGAAAAATGCCCTCTTTCTACCTGTAAAGCTCTAAATAGCTTTATCTGATGATGTCTAGGATCTTTATATAATTTCTCCAACAGACGTAAAATTACCGACTGTTCGCCTTCAAGGCATTGAAAAAAATGCTCATCGGCAAAATAAAGTACGCCTCGAACTTGATGCAGTACATTAAAGTCTCTCGCTTCACCAAGAATTTCTCTTAGATCATTCAGTAATTGATGATGAGGTGATGTTGTTTTACTTGCACAGCATAATTGAAAAGTCATGTAATTCTTCTATTTTTATCTTTATATTGTTATAAACAATTATCATTTAATGTACAAGCCTTAACTTTTTATTATTTAGATATTTAATTCTATTTTGATACTGTTCTAACAGACACTATTTGCATAAGTTCGTCGATTTGTTGATCAGTTAAACTCATGGGTTTAAAATGATTTAAGCCACATTTTTTACAGAAGATGCTGACCACTCCATTACGATCGACATACTTCATTTGCCAAGCTTCAAAGTGAAACTCTTCAATATTGTTAAGGAAACAAAAACGATAATTCTGATCTTGATGATTTAAAATATGTTGATAAATTAAATCTATTGATTCCGCTTCACCCTCAAAACAATGTAAGAAGTGTTCATTTGCATAAAATGAAACACCATGTATATGCTGTTCAATAAAAAAAGTGGCTGCACGATGCATCGCATTCCTAAATTCAGCCATTAAACGCAAATCTTTTAAATTTATGCTTGATACATAACAAAGTTGAACTAATTCCATGTTCTTTACATTTAAAAAATTAGAGTACTTATTAAAATAATGGATGGAGATTAAATTTTAATTAATGCACGTTCCCATCTATTGAGAAGTTTACTCAAAATAGTCCACAGTAGGTTTTGGCAAATCCTGTAATCCTTTTTTTAAGGTTTCCGACCATTGCTTACTGATATGCTGAAAATATGGATCATCTTCAACAATACGCTTCCCTTTAGGAATTTTTAAGCTGTCTTTATCATAGATCATGGCATCTAATGGCATACCGACTGAAACATTCGAACGTAGTGTGGAGTCAAATGAAATCAAACTACAGCGTAAAGCTTCATCCAAAGGCATATCATAACTCAATGCCCGATCTAAAATCGGCTTACCATACTTACTTTCTCCAATCTGGAAATACGGCGTATCACTGGTCGCAGAAATAAAGTTCCCTTGTGGATAGATATTATAAAGCTGCATTTCTTCACCGCTGATTTGTCCACCCACCAACAAACTACAGTAATAATTACTTTGCTCTTGAGTATCTTCAGTCACATCAGCAATCACTTTTCGTAAAGTCTGACCAATTAAGCCAGCAACTTCAAACATGGTGTTGACGCTATATAGATTGGGTTCTTGTTTTAGAGCTAAATGATTTTCCAAATGCCCAATCACTGCTTGAGTCGTCGCCAGATTACCCGAAGTTTGTATACAGATAAAACGTTCGCCTTCGATCCCGAAAGTATAGAGCTTTCGATATACCGAAATGTGATCGACTCCAGCGTTGGTTCGAGTATCACTAATAAATACTAAACCTTGTTTGAGTCTTAAAGCACAGCAATACGTCATGGAGCTACCTATACAACTAAAATTAGAAATTAATCATTTTGCAATACAAGACACTATTGATCATTCTGCATCAGCATGCAAGTACCTGAACGATAGAATACATTGATTCTGCACCCCCTTTTTCACGTATACCTCGAACTGGAGCAACATCCCAATAATCTCGACCAACAGCGACATAGACATGTGATTGTGGGCTAAAAAGCTGATTGCTGACATCAATCATATGCCATTGCCCTTCCAAGTAGACTTCTGTCCAAGCATGGCTTGCCAAAT
Organism: Acinetobacter bereziniae LMG 1003 = CIP 70.12; assembly: GCF_000368925.1. GTDB lineage: Bacteria > Pseudomonadota > Gammaproteobacteria > Pseudomonadales > Moraxellaceae > Acinetobacter > Acinetobacter bereziniae. The sequence goes on from NZ_KB849756.1 coordinate 514,725, forward strand.
GTGACTGATTATTAACATACAAATACCCTGAGACATAGCGTGCAGGAATACCCAAAGCTTTTGCCATTGCAATCAATACATGACTATGGTCCTGACAAACCCCTTGTTGTGCAGAAAAGGATGCTATAGCCGTATGCGTAACCGTTGTGCTTGCGGTGATATATGGCATGTACTGTAGCAATGCTTCGGCTAATTTTTGAAAATTAGCCCAGCTTTTTTGCGGTAAATAGTATTCTGCAAATGCAATCATTTCATCATTACACAGCGTTGCAGTTGTAGGTTGTAAAAATACGGCGGGAGCAAGTGTATCCTGTAAACCAAGTTGATTGTCTGTATTAATTTCAACAATCCCTTGCGCCATAATCAACATTTGTTGATAAGGTTCTGTTTGCGAGCTGGTCAACCAAATATTATTGAAAGCATCTTTTTTATATTGTTTTTCTCCAGGAATACTAATTTGCCACCCCGTCACTTGTTGATGTAAATTCGATTGCGGGGTCATTTTTATATATTGAATGCTGTTTTTTGCCCAGTCAGAATATTGATAATGGGTTTGATGATTAATCATGAGTTTCATAAGCGATCCAATTCAAATAAAGAATCAATATGATCACTAAAATGATAATAATTCATTCTATTAGGCTGTTTTTTTAGCTCCTCCCACACTTCTGGCAAGCTACACATCCCATGCTGATTCAAACTACTAATCACCGCATTTAATTGCGTCAATGTTAGCGATTTATCTTGGCTTAGCCGTAACTGACGGTCGAACTGTTCCATTTTTTGCCCAAGACTAAAGAATAAGAACAATAACTCATCATCTTCTGCTTCAAGAACATCATTACACTCCTCACAGACATCACAGATAAAACTGGCATTTTCTTCGGCTTGGTGTAAAAGCTGATTCAACTCAGCAAATGATTTCGCAGAAATAACCCCACGCAAGTCATGAATATTATTTTTGGCACATAAAAACTGTTGGTGAAATGATGCAGGCTGCTCAGTGTCCAAAATGAGTTCATTCAAGGAGCTGGCATCGAATGCCGGTAAACAAAATGCATTTGCATAATCTAATGCCAATTCATTGGTTTTAAAAGGGAACTGGCTACATAAATATTGTATGCGAGTCAAATAACGCCCTAACCAAAATATATTTTGTGCATTTGTACTGAGTAAAATCATCTTTTCTCTCCTTTGGTTGGGATTGCTAAGGACTGATTAAATTGAATATTCATCAATCACCCATGTATCCTTAATTCCACCACCTTGTGATGAGTTAACCACCAATGAACCTTGTTGCATTGCAACTCGGGTCAAACCACCAGGAACGATTTCTATACGTTCAGGTGAGGTTAAAATGAATGGTCGTAAATCAATATGACGTTCAGCAATTCCTTGTGAGGTTAAAGTTGGCGCTACTGATAAATCTAATGTCGGTTGCGCAATATATGCTGAAGGTGAAGCCATTAATTTAATTCTAAATAAATCAATTTCTTGTTCAGTTGCTTTAGGACCTATCAGCATCCCATAACCACCAGAACCTTGAGCTTCTTTTACGACCAATTGATCGAGATTTGCCAACACATAATCCAATGCATCAGCGTCACGACATTGATAAGTGGGTACATTTGATAAAATTGGCTTTTCATTCAGATAATAAGCAATCATTTGATCCACATAAGGATAAATTGACTTATCATCAGCAACCCCTGTACCTGGTGCATTTGCAATGACCACATTTCCACTCAAATAAGCTGACATCAGCCCTGCAACACCTAAAGTACTGTCAGGTCTAAAACATAAAGGGTCTAAAAAACCATCATCTAAACGTCTATAAATTACATCAACCTGTTGACGTCCTCGGATGGTTTTCACATAAACCTTGTCGTTTTCAACAAAAAGGTCACGAGATGTCACCAAGGGTACACCCATCTCTCTTGCTAAAAATGAATGCTCATAATATGCACTATTGTAACGACCCGGCGTCAGCACCACGATTGTGGGTGTAGTGACTCTTGAATTTTCAACGAGAATTTCACGCAAAAGCTGTGGATATTGCTCGATACTTGCAACTTGCTGATTGCATAATTCAGGCATCAATTTTTGACTCATCTTACGGCTTTCAATCATGTAAGACACACCAGAAGGAGTACGTAAGTTATCTTCTAAGACAAAGAACTCCCCGTGTCGATCACGGACAATGTCGATACCACTGATTTGACTATAAATATTTCCATTTAAACTGTGATTCATCATGATCGGTTGATACGCTTCATGTGAAAGCACTGGTAATTCAGGAATAAAACCTTCTCTTAAAATATTTTGCTCATGATAAATATCAGCAAGAAATAGATTTAAAGCTTTGATACGTTGTGTACATCCTGCCTCGATTTTGTTCCATTGTTGTTTGGCAATCACTCGGGGAATCAAATCAAAAGGAATGGTGCGATCAATCCCAGATTTTTCTCCATATACAGCAAAGGTAATTCCTTGATATAAAAAATGCGCTTTAGCTGTTTCATTTAGTTTTTCAAGCTCATAAATACTATGTTGAGATAACCAATGCTCAACTTTTTCCGCAGTTTCAGGTGAAAGAACATGATCATCAGTCATTTCATTAAAGAAAATAGAATCGAGTTGTTTAAGTAAATGCACTGCTGGTTGCTGCATCTCAATATTTAAATGAACAGCTACCTGAATATTTTTTATCTCTTTTAATTCACCTGTATTCGACTGAGTCTGCTCTTCAATCATTGACACAGCAAAACGTTCTGCATAATTTTCATTACTTGAATTTGTATCCATCGTTTCTTTTAGCATACAAACCTCTTCTTATGTTCTCTGGTGGCAGGATGAATCAAGCAATATCAATGCCAACAATCATTGAGTCTTAAAATGTTTTCAGCATCAGGTTTGAAATCTTTTAACCAGCTTTTATTAATTCATTGTTTATTGTTTAGCTCAATGTGAGTTTTGATCGAACTTGTTTCAAAATTTTTTAGTGTGTGTTTTCAAGGTCTAACAAACTAATTTAAGGATAGAACTTGCAGAAAGTTTTTTATTTTTCTATTGTGTAGCAGATTTATTTCCCTTAAACCTTCACGATTTCAACGATATTTGACATGTCTGCACAAGAAAAAGAAACCTCCAACAGCCTCTATCGCCAATGGCAAATTTTGTCCCGACTTTCTACGGGTAAATGGATGGGCACACGTGAGTTACAAGAAGTCTTAGAACGTGAAGGAATTGAGATCAGTTTGCGTACTATTCAACGTGATCTCAATCAAATTGCGCAACGCTTTCCCATCGAAAGCAATAAGACTGTGCCTCAAGGTTGGCGTTGGCGCTCAGATGCACCAATTCAAAGCTTGCCTCATATGACCAGCTCTCAGGCAGTCACATTTATGATGGTTGAGGAACATTTAAAGCACCTGTTACCACCAAGTTTGATTGATGAAATGAATCCTTGGTTTGATCTAGCTCGTCGCAGTTTGTCAACTCAAAATAATGTTCGACAATGGATTAATCGAGTTCGTATTGTTCCTGCTAGTCAGCCTGTAATCCCTCCTTTGGTTGAGAGACAGGCGCAACAGGCAATCTATGAAGGATTACTCCAAGACAAGCAAATTGAATGTATTTACCGTTCACGTGGTCATCAAGGTGAGGAAAAAACTTATATTCTCAATCCTTTAGGCTTGGTACAAAAAGGTGCGATCATTTATTTGATTTGTACCAGACATGATAAAACCGAAGTCCAAACTTTTGCTTTACATCGTTTTAAATCAGCAACAGTCTTAGACTTGCGAGCATTACATCCTGTTAAATTTGATATTGATGAGTATATTGATTCAGGTGCACTTGGTTTTAGAGTTGATTTTTCTCAACCGACCAAGAATGTTGAATTAAAACTGGTGATGCACGAAGATGATGCGCAGTACTTTACAGAAAGTCAGCTTAGCAAAGAGCAAAAAGTTGAACAATTAAATGAACAACTGTATCAAGTGAGTGCAGTAGTTCCCTTTACCTCACAATTGGTATGGTGGCTGAGAAGCTTCGGTAAAAAGATTGTTCGAATCGAACCTGTAGAAGTTTTTAATGCAGTTCATGAAATTGAATAATCAATATTAACTAGCATAGATACAAGTTCTACATACAAGCCCCAATAAAAAAGAGCCTCTCGGCTCTGATATCTTATTGTTTTTGTTTTTTTTAAATTTTATTATTTTTGCGCTGATTAAAACTCATGTCACATTTTTACATGTCCACAAGACATGAGTTTTCATTGGAGTAAGTTGAACATCACATCAGACAGCACGCAAGTTCAGCATTGTTGTAACGGATTGATTTCATCGTCATAGTAACCACCTCTCGTTTGAATGTAGATTGACTATAACCACGATTTTTCAAACTGAAAAATAATTAAAACTGCTTTGTTTTTCACCAATTCTGTTTAAGCGTTATTTGTATAACCTTAGATTCAATCTAATTATTTAGAATTTATCGCAAACAAAAACCAATAAGATGCGCAATTAAAATCTTTATCAAGATATGCTTACTTGATGAATCTACTGATAAAATCAAAGCTTCATCATTCAAATGACTTTTCAATTGATATAAATATTCATTTTGAAGATGCGATGTAAATACTGAGTTTTTCCAATAAAGGTTCCACCAACGCTTTGCCTCTTAATTGATCCAACCATAGCTGAGGAATGGCATGATAACCAAAATACAGTCCAGCTATACCACCAGCCACACATGCAGTTGTATCGGTGTCTCTGCCTAATGCAATCGAGCTTTTAATCACATCTTGATATGACTTTTTTTGGAGGGCATATCTTGCTGAATTTAAACAATCAACCACATAACCACTCCCCGTCCCCTGAACGAATTCATCAGGACGAATATATAACTCAAGCTGTTGCAAATCTTCTGGTCGATCTTGTAAACATTGGCGTAGTCTTGCAACTGCATCCGACCACGCAGGCTCAATATCCAATCCGTTCAGAATTGATCTAGCCCATAAGCAATACAAAGCACAACATACCTTTGACCTTAGATGTGCATGGGTAATATGAGACTGAGTATACGCATCCTCAATCAACTGTTGATCTGAACCTTGATGCCACAACGCTAAAGGCAATACACGCATAAGTGAACCATTACCATTGGCATGTTCATCATTTTTAGCAACCTGAGATAGAGGGACACCCATTAAATACTTTCTTATCGATTCAGCAGTTTGCACACCGACATCGAAAACTTGATAGTCAACTGCCATATATCCATACTGATACCAATTACACAACCGCTTCATGAGATCTTCTGCATCCATTTTATGCTTATACAGGAGTGAATCGAGCAAACTTAGCGCTTGTGCACCATCGTCCGACCATGTCCCTAGTGGAATTTCTGGATAAGTCTTAGAAAAATAAGCAGGTGGAAGCATATCAATTTGATTATATTCAGGTAACTGTTCAGGCAGATTAAACTCATAAGGCACACCGACTGCATCTCCAATCAATAGCCCATAAATTGCACCTTTAATTCGATCTTGCTTGTTCATGTTATTCTCAGAACTACTCATTTATTTTATATTGTCATAAAGACCATATATTTTCAACAAGCAACTATACATTCTTTGGGTTATAAAAAAGCCCGCAATAAGCGGGCTTTTTTAAGGATTCAAACTTAGGCAGATTTTTTCATTTGGTTATGTTTACGAATCGTAATCATCACCAATTGAACAGCCGCAGGTGTTACCCCTGGAATACGACTCGCTTGTGCAAGCGTTTCTGGCAATACATTTTTAAGTTTCATGGTAATTTCACGAGAAAGACCTGAAACAGCATCATAGTCAAAATCAGCAGGAATTTTGGTATCCTCCAAACGCTTCATTTGAGCAACATCTTCTTGCTGACGGTTGATATAGCCTGCATATTTCACCGCAATTTCAATTTGCTCACCCACAAATGCAGATACTTCAGAGCCTGTCAATTCCGCAATTTGAGAGAAATTGATATTTGGACGTTTAAGCAAATCAATCGCAGAACACTCTTTGGAAAGATCTGCACCAGTCATTTCAACGAATTTTTTACCCATCGGGTTATTTGGTGCCGCCCATAGATGTTGCAAACGACCTGTTTCTTTTTCAACTGCTTCCATTTTTTCACAATATGCAGCCCAACGCTCATCGTCAACCAAGCCCATTTCACGACCAATCGCTGTTAAACGCTGATCTGCATTGTCTTCTCGAAGCATCAAACGGTATTCTGCGCGCGAAGTAAACATACGGTACGGTTCTTTAGTCCCTAAAGTAATCAAGTCATCAACCAAAACACCCATATATGCTTCATCACGCTTAGGTGTCCATTGCTCTTGATCCCAAGCACGACGAGCAGCATTTAAACCTGCCAATAAACCTTGCGCACCGGCTTCTTCATAGCCTGTCGTACCATTGATCTGACCAGCAAAATACAAGTTATTGATGGATTTTGTTTCTAACGAGAATTTCAACGATTGCGGATTGAAATAATCATATTCAATTGCATAGCCTGGACGAAGGATATGTGCATTTTCCATACCGCGAATTGAACGTACCAACTCAAACTGAACATCAAATGGCAATGATGTTGAAATACCATTTGGATAAAGCTCATGGGTGTCCAAGCCTTCAGGCTCTAAGAAAACCTGATGCGAGTCTTTATCAGCAAATTTATGAATTTTGTCTTCAATAGATGGACAATAACGTGGACCAACCCCTTCAATCACACCTGTATACATCGGTGAGCGATCCAAACCACCACGAATGATTTCATGGGTACGTTCGTTGGTATGCGTAATATAGCAATTCACCTGTTCTGGATGCATAGACACATCTCCCATGAATGACATGGTTGGAGATGGAAAATCACCCGGTTGTGGGATCATCACAGAAAAGTCAACTGAACGAGCATCAATACGTGGTGGCGTACCTGTTTTTAAACGCCCCACTGGTAAGTTTAATTCACGTAAACGCGCAGCTAAAGAAATAGAAGGAGGATCACCTGCACGACCGCCCGACGAATTATTCAATCCAACGTGAATAACCCCGCCCAAGAATGTACCTGTTGTCAACACAACTGTTTTCGCATCGAAGCGAATACCCATTTGAGTGACGACACCCTTCACCGTATCGCCTTCAACGATAAGATCATCAGCGGCTTGTTGAAAAATGTCTAAGTTGGCTTGATTTTCCAAAGTATGACGAATTGCAGCTTTATAACGAATACGGTCGGCTTGAGCACGTGTTGCACGGACAGCAGCGCCTTTACGCGAATTCAGGATACGGAATTGGATACCACCTTTATCAGCAGCGAGAGCCATTGCTCCACCCAACGCATCGATTTCGCGAACCAGATGAGATTTACCAATCCCGCCAATAGCAGGGTTACAGCTCATCTGCCCTAAAGTCTCAATGTTATGAGTCAAAAGCAGAGTCTGTCGACCCATACGCGCCGCAGCAAGTGCTGCTTCCGTACCTGCGTGACCGCCACCGATAACAATGACATCGTAAACTTTAGGATAATGCATAGTGATAAATGAGAGATAAAAAGAATGACAGGAAATTATAGCAAAAATTTACGCTCAGTTTTAGGCGGTTTTACAAAAATTTATCTCACAAATCACACTTATTTCCAATTAAACATTTAGATACATAGGCAACATAAATTGACACTTCGTTTCAGTAAGTCCCTACAAATCAAATTTAACTTAGCAAAAAACCGCTATACCATGAGAATCACTCAGATAATTAAATTTTCCATCATGAATACAAGGAATACGATTATGAAAAATACATTGTCTAAGATGATGACGGCTTCATTGTTGAGTTGTATGGCAATTGGTTTTGCTCATGCTGCTGAGGAAAACACCAGTAAAGCTGAAGTGAAAAAGCAAATTCAGGTGTGTGCTAAGAAAAAGCAAGGTGATTGGGTCACTTATGCCAATAAAGGTGTAACTTTTAATGGTACGTGTGAACCCAATGAAAATGGTAAGCTTCAATTTAGCTTCCCTGCACCACCAGCAGGCAGTAACACAACAGGTGCTGCTGCAGCGCCAGAACCTGCGATGGAAAATCGTCCTGCTGTAGAACAAGCTGCTCCTGCAAGTGCTGATGCACCTGCAACCAATGACGCTTCTCAAGCGGAACAGCCAGCGGTTGAACAACCTAGCCAAGCTGCACCAAGCGAAGACCCAATTCAAGCTCAATAATTTCCTCTAATTCAACACTTCTTCTTATCTTGATGGAGTGAGTGATAATTTCATTCATCTATGTTGAAAAATGGATAAATGTTGAGATTAAAAGAGATTCCGTTTAACGGGATCTCTTTTTTATATTCAGGGATCCTATAGTTAAACCACCTGATTATTCATACAAGTGATTTAATTTCAATCATGTATATCCAATGAACTTTATGCTTTATACAAATTGTTAGGAGTTTTGGTGATTCATTTATTTTTTGGGATTTAAAATTAGGGATAGTCTTTGAATGACCACTTGAATCCACTCCACTTATTCTAAATATAAAATATTGTATTTATTAATTTTTTAATAAAATTTATTATTCTCCAAAAGAGTATTTTTTTTAATTATTCATCAGTCATGTTTTTTATTTTTATATTTTGATTGTTTCGATTACACTCAATTTTGAGTAAGGAATATTCACCTGTTTAAATGATTTAAAACAACAAAAAGGATGAAACTATGGATTCAGGAATAATCACCATCATGCTTCCACTCGCCCTCGCCATCATTATGATTGGTTTGGGCTTAGAGCTCACTCCGAAAGATTTCGCTCGGGTATCAAAACATCCCAAAGCGGTTTTGATTGCATTATTTTGTCAATTGGTACTTTTGGTCGGTATCGCCTTTGTCATCTGTAAAGTACTCGCCCTACCACCTTTACTCGCAGTTGGATTAATGTTACTCGCTGCATCACCAGGTGGAAGTACCGCAAATTTATTTAGCTATTTATTTAAAGGTGACATTGCACTGAATATTACCTTGACTGCAATTAATTCTGTGATCGCAGCTTTTACCCTCCCTCTGATTGTTAACTTCTCCATTCAATACTTTATGAATGATGGACAGCAAATCAGTATGCAGTTCAGCAAAATTCTTCAGGTTTTTGCAATTATTTTAGTTCCTGTCTGTATCGGTATGCTGATTCGACATTATGCACCTCATTTTACGGAAAAATTAAATAAACCATTGCGCATTTTCTCAGTGGTCTTCTTGATACTCATCATTATCGGAGCAATTGCTAAAGAGCGCGCACATATTCTGGAATATCTCACTCAAGTCGGTTTAGCTACAGTAATTTTCTGTATTTGTAGTTTGCTCATCGGTTATTTTGTCCCAAGATTATTAGGTATCAATAGTGCGCAAGCACGTGCTTGCGCTTTTGAAATAGGTATTCATAACAGTACCTTGGCAATGACCATCGCATTGACGGTCATGGCAAATTCAACAGTGGCAATGCCTGCTGCAGTTTATTCGATATTTATGTATATTTTTGCAGCGATATTTGGTGCATTGATTTCAAGACATGCCACGCAAGAATCTGTAATTGAACGTGCATGAAAAATGATCCTATAAAACCGAAGTGGATGTTGATACATCCACTTTTTTTATTTTGGCTGAAGCTAGGCGCACCTTGACAGTTTCCGTTACAATATTGGCTTTAAGAAAACGATTTAGGTCTTTCCCGTGAAGTGGTTACAAATTCATATTACAGTTGAACAAGCTCAAGTTGATTTTACTGAAACTTTATTAAGTTCTTTAGGTGCAGTAAGTGTGACGCTCGATGATGCTGAAAATCAAGACTTGCTTGAGCCTCTTCCAGGTGAAACACCTTTATGGAATAAAGTCATTGTTACAGGCATTTACGCTCAAGAAGACCATGAAGAAATCGATGTAGCGGCTTTAGAGACATTTATTCGCACTCAACTCCCGACTGCCCCAATGAAAAGTGAGTTCCTCGAAGACCAAGTTTGGGAACGCTCTTGGATGGACTACTATGAACCTATTCAAATTGGTGAAAAATACTGGATCGTACCTGAGTGGTTAGAGCCTCCTGAAGCTGATGCTGTCAATATCAAACTTGATCCGGGCTTAGCCTTTGGTACAGGCAACCATGCATCCACCTTCCTTTGCTTGCAATGGCTGGGTAAAACTGATGTTAAAGACAAAATTGTGATTGATTATGGTTGTGGCTCAGGCATTTTGGGTGTTGCAGCATTGTTATTAGGCGCAAAAAAAGTCTATGCAACTGATATTGACCCACAAGCAGTCTTAGCGACAAAACAAAATGCTGAGTTGAATGGTGTACTTGAAAATCTTTATGTCGGGCTTCCAGAAGAATTTAACGAAACGTTTAAGGCTCAACAAGCAGATGTACTGGTTGCAAATATTCTTGCTGGTCCATTGATGTCCCTTGCCGAAGAATTCTCAACTTTAATTAAATCTGAGGGCGAGTTCGCACTTGCAGGTGTAATTGAAGAGCAAGTTGCTGATGTTTCTAGTGTTTATTCTGAATTTTTTGATATAGTAGAGGTAGAGAAACGCGAAGAAAACTGGTGCAGAATTTCTGGTTCGCGTAAGAAATTTTAATCGATGAATATTTAACTATCTATGGCTGAAAAACAAACCCGCTGCCCTAATTGTGCTTCAATTTATAAAGTGTCAGTTACACAGCTTACTGTTGCGCAAGGTATGGTTTGTTGTCCAAAATGTGGCGATAACTTTAATGCACTGGTTCATCTTCAGCCCTCTCCTTCTGATCAGCAAGCGATAAATACCCCTGAAACAGCACACAAATCGAATCAGGAGTCTTTTGATAATCGTCGGAATGAAACCAGCGTGCTGGATATATTCAATCGTAAAGTTGAACATTCCAATATAGATCTGAGAACCTACTTAAATAATTTGAACTACTTTAATAATGAACCTGTTCATAATATTCCCAGTTTAAATCTATCGAAGGGACTCAATCACAAAGGCGATGATCTGCTCAAACCGAAAAGTACTTTGTATTATCTGGCTTGGAGTTTCATTAATCTTTCATTGCTTAGCATTTTAATGTTCCAAATTGTTTGGTTTAACCCAAACTTGACTGACCGCTATCCTGCAATCAATACTGTTTTCACCAAAGCATGTTCAGTTTTTCATTGTGATACTGTTGATCAACGTTACAAACATATCGTGATTAGTAATCTCAGAGTAAAGGCAATTGATTCACAACAAACTCAATTTTCAGGTCAAATCAATAATCAGTACTCTAAAAGTTTAGAGCTCCCGATAATAAAGGTCACACTCAAAGCAAATGATAAAATAGTCAAAACTTATTCAATCCCAGCTGAAGACTATCTCATCAAGAGTTTGATAGGAATTAAACGAATTCCACAAAATAGCCCATATCCTTTTAAATTTGTCATTACAGAGCCTAGAAAAAGTTTTGATGACTATCAATTAGACGTCATTCATCCATAAAATTAAAAAAAACTACAAAAAAATGAAAAAAAATGTAGTTTTCTTGCTCATTTTTTCTGAGACAATGCTATCATACGCGCCACGAAAGCTTTGTCCTGCAAACTCCTCGCAATTTTTCACAAAAACTACTGTTTTGTTATGTGCTTTATATCCAATATCGCGCAAGTAGAACATTTTTTTGTTTAAAAGAGTGTAGTAACAAATATTAATCTATTGTTACGCTTATTTTTCACTCAACTCGACGATTTGTGGCAAGCTAATTGTTCTTGTTTTAGAGCCAACCGTTTTAGGATCTAAAACGGGGCTCAGATTTTTTTAGACCACATTTATATTGCTTTACCCAAGCAATATTTTGATTTTTCGGATTAACTCGCATGAATAGCAAATCTCCTATTTTTACTGCACAATCTGATGTCGCTCTTCGTATTCACGTAGATCGCGCAGTTCGTCACTATTTTGCACAATTGCAAGGTGAGCAACCATCTCAAGTGTACGATATGGTGCTAGCAGAAATGGAGAAACCTCTTTTATCTGTCGTTCTAGAATATACGCGCGGGAATCAGACACGCGCTGCTGAAATTCTCGGACTAAACCGCGGAACTTTACGCAAAAAGTTAAAAGCTCACGGTTTAATGAGTGAATAAATGATAAAATGCTCACGGCTTGCGTGGGCATTTTTTTTACCTACGTTTTGCCTACCTGTTCAATCTCTAGACTTAAAAACTGTTGACGAAGATCATGACTATTAAACGCGCTTTAATCTCTGTTTCTGATAAAACCGGGATCGTTGAATTTGCCCAGAACCTTGTTGCTCTTGGGGTAGAAATTTTATCTACTGGTGGTACATATAAGTTGCTTAAAGACAACAATGTCGCTGTAGTTGAAGTTTCAGAGCACACTGGCTTCCCTGAAATGATGGATGGTCGCGTAAAAACATTACATCCTAAAATTCATGGTGGCATCTTGGCTCGTCGTGGACTAGACGAAGCTGTCATGGCTGAACACAATATTGATGCGATTGATCTTGTTGTTGTAAACCTTTATCCATTTGCCGCAACTGTTGCTAAACCAAATTGTTCTCTTGCTGATGCAATTGAAAATATTGATATTGGTGGTCCAACAATGGTTCGTGCTGCTGCAAAAAATCATGCATCTGTGGGCATTGTGGTAAACGCAGCCGATTATGCAACGGTGATCAATGAACTCAAGACTGAGGGTGCACTATCTTATGCAACTCGTTTTGATTTGGCAGTAAAAGCTTTTGAACATACTGCACAATATGATGGCATGATTGCATCTTACTTAGGCGCTCGAGTAGGTAAAGAAGAAGGTCAAGCAGATAAATTTGCACGTACTTTCAATACACAATTAAATAAAGTACAAGACCTGCGTTATGGTGAAAATCCTCACCAGTCTGCTGCTTTCTATGTTGAAGCAACTGCAACTGAAGCATCAGTTTCTACTGCAAAACAGTTACAGGGTAAAGAACTCTCTTATAACAATATCGCTGATACAGATGCAGCTTTAGAATGTGTGAAATCATTTGCTAAACCAGCTTGCGTGATCGTAAAACATGCCAACCCTTGTGGTGTTGCTGTATCACTTGATGGGATTCAAACAGCTTATGATCTTGCTTATGCAACAGATCCAGAATCAGCTTTTGGCGGCATCATTGCATTTAACCGCGAACTTGATGTAGCAACTGCTCAAGCGATTGTCGATCGTCAGTTCGTTGAAGTGATCATTGCACCTAGCATTGCAGATGGCGTTCTTGAAGTGACTGGTGCCAAGAAAAACGTTCGTGTCTTAGTTTGTGGCGAATTGCCAAAAATTGATGAACGTGCTGCACAATATGACTATAAACGTGTTAATGGCGGTTTACTTGTTCAAGACCAAGATCTTGGCATGATCACCAAGGATGATCTTAAAGTCGTAACAAAACGTGCTCCTACTGAAGCTGAAATTGATGATTTGATCTTCGCATGGAAAGTTGCGAAATATGTTAAATCAAATGCAATTGTCTATGCTAAAGGTCGTCAAACTATCGGTGTAGGTGCAGGTCAAATGAGCCGTGTCAACTCAGCACGTATTGCGGCTATTAAAGCTGAGCATGCTGGCTTAGTGGTTGAAGGTGCGGTAATGGCATCTGATGCATTCTTCCCATTCCGTGATGGTATTGATAATGCTGCAAAAGCAGGTATTAAATGTATTATTCAACCAGGCGGTTCTATGCGTGATGAAGAAACCATTGCAGCAGCTGATGAAGCTGGAATCGCTATGGTCTTTACAGGTATGCGTCATTTCCGTCATTAATTTACGATAAATCAAATTAGAAAATTCACCCAAATCCTCCTTTATAAAAAGGGGGATTTGTTACGAAATATAGGACGCTTTAAATTCCCGCCTCACCAATAAATGAGAGGAAAGAATTTAAAAAGGATACATTCAATGAACATTTTAGTTTTGGGTAATGGCGGTCGTGAACATGCACTTGCATGGAAAATCGCTCAAGATGAAAAAGTCACAAAAGTGTTTGTTGCACCTGGCAATGCAGGTACAGCTACAGAGCATAAATGTGAAAATGTTGCGCTCGACATCCTCGACAACCCTGCAATTATTCACTTTGCTAAGAATAATGCAGTCGATTTAATTGTTGTTGGTCCAGAAGCACCACTTGTAAATGGTGTTGTAGATGCAGGTCGAGCTGCTGGACTTAAAATTTGGGGACCTACTCAATTCGCTGCTCAGCTTGAGGGTTCAAAAGCTTTTGCTAAGCATTTCTTAAAACGCCACAATATTCCAACCGCCTTCTATGATGTGTTCACAGAAGTAGATGCGGCGAAAGCATTCGTAGAAAAAAATGGCGCGCCGATAGTGATTAAAGCTGACGGTCTTGCTGCAGGTAAAGGCGTTATTGTTGCAATGACCAATCAAGAAGCATTTGATGCGATTGATGACATGCTTGCAGGCAATAAGTTCGGCGATGCTGGTTCTCGTGTTGTGATTGAACAATTCCTTGCAGGTGAAGAAGCGTCTTTCATCTGTATGATTGATGGTGAAAACATTCTTCCAATGGCAACATCACAAGACCATAAGCGTATTTTTGAAGGCGATCAAGGACCAAATACTGGTGGTATGGGGGCGTACTCTCCTGCCCCTGTGGTCACAGCTGAAGTCTTTGATAAAGTGATGAAAGAAGTGATGCGTCCAACTGTAGATGGCATGAAAGCAGATGGTCATGTTTATACAGGTTTCCTCTATGCAGGTTTAATGATTGATGATGAAGGTCAACCACGTGTGATTGAATTCAACTGTCGTTTTGGTGATCCTGAAACACAACCGATCATGATGCGTTTAAAATCATCTTTGGTTGATTTGGTTGAAGCGGGTATCGACGGTCAACTTCCGGCAGAAGCTGAATGGGATGAGCGTAAAACTGTAGGGATCGTTCTCGCATCGAAAGGTTATCCTGAAACTTCGAGCAAAGATGATGTCATTTCTGGTTTAGATACAGAAATGGCTGATGCAAAAGTATTCCATGCAGGCACGGCTAAAAATGCCAATGGTGAGATTGTCACTGCGGGTGGTCGAGTACTTTGCGTGACTGCTTTAGGTAACACAATTGGTGAAGCACAGGCGAAAGCTTTAGAACTTTGCCAAAAAGTAACTTTTGATGGTGTTCAATATCGTAAAGATATCGGTTACCGCGCAATTGCACGTGAAAATGCCTAAAGTCTTTTGATACTTCACAAATGCCTGCGACAGCAGACAGTTTTAAGTGTCATCGCTTTTAATCTCAAAGAAGCTTAAAACCCGCTTCAATGCGGGTTTTTTTATTGCTCACTCAAGTACAAATTTTAATTTCGTTTATTAAATTAGCCCCCTCAAATTAATCATGAGCTTCAGTTGCATTTCTTAACCAATCTAGCAATTGTGGAAATTCAATATAACCATCACTGGCAAGGAAGTGTCCAGCATTGGGAATCACTGTATAAGCAAAGTTAAGTTCTTGAGCCAACGCTAGACTTAATTCTTTTGGGACATATTGATCATGATCAGAAATAAACATCTGTCCATGCAGAATTTTATTTTTAAAAGAAAAGTCTTTTTTCGTAGCAAGAATATATCCATCCAACTGAGGTAAGGCTTTCAATCGTTCAGAAAATCCTGACACACAAACCACCCCACCAATCTGTTGAAATTTCGATTGCGCAAGAAAATCAAGTAAGGTGATACAGCCCAAACTATGCGCAACGAAAAATGTATGTTTATCAATTCGAGGAATATTGTCTTTTAACGTTTTATTCCACGCTAAAAGATGAGGATGACTTGAATCAGGTAAAGCAATTTTTATAACACGGTTATTTTGATCGCTTATGTTACGCTCAAGATAACCAAACCAATGATCATTCACATTTGCACCGTAGCCATGAATAATATAAATATTATTTTGCGCAAATGCTGCATTGATCAATAGAAAAAAACTGAATACAACAATGATAAATCTCATAAGTTTAGCACTCTGTTGACAGGACATTCATCATGCTAAAGTATGGCAGTAGTGTGAGTGTCAAGTGAATTCATACCGCATTGAGAACATCACACTAACAAATTAATTCACATCAGAAATAAACTCATTCCGAGCCAGCGAAAAAGCTAAATCATGAAATATATACCCAACTGACGTTATGATCTAAAACATTCAATGAGACAAGCCAGTCAATATATTCAAACTGATATTTTTATGAGACTAACTAAGCACGAGATATAAAAATATTTTAAATACTCCCTTTGTTTTGGCCATCCCTATCAAATTCCTATATCTAAAATTGAGATAAAAAATCCTAAAAAATTTATATATAATGAATAAGCATAAAATTTAAACAACGTTATCAAAAAATTCAACAAAAGCGATTGTTTTACCTCATAAATTAATAAAAACATTGATATTCAATCTGATGCAGCATGATACATTGTTAAAAAACAACCACTATGTATAACATTGATTTATTGATATGATAAACAAATCTTTAGGGGCGGTTTTAAACAATTAAAATTCCTTTAAAACTTCACTCTAATTCCCAAATGTAAAGATCATAGATAGCGCAATACGACATGTACGTCAACGCATTATTTATTTTCAAAGATGTTAAAAATTCGATTTAAACCATCGAGAATGCAAGGGACTCTATTCGATTGCATTTCCTACTTAGGACTGATTCATGAAAAAGCTGTTTGGCGTTTTACTCAGCGCATCTGTGCTTACCCTTTCTGCTTGTGGAAAACAAGAAGCTCCAAAAAATGACACTGCTCAAGCAGATGCAGGAAAAGAACAAGTCGTAACTATGGCTTCAACGGGTTCGGATGCAGATATTTGGCGTTATATCGCAACACTCCCTGAAACCAAACAAGCAGGAATTAAGCTTGAAGTTAAAAATTTCACTGACTATGTTGCAATGAACACTGCTGTTGCCAACAAAGAAGTCGATATTAATGCTTTCCAATCGTACGCTTACCTTGTGGCTTTCAATGATTCTAACAAAGAAAAAATTGCACCGATCTCTACAACATATTTAGAGCCTATGGGTATCTACTCTAACAAAGTTAAAAAAGTTGAAGCGTTCGCAAATGGTGCAACGATTGCGATTCCTAACGATGGTGCAAACGAATCACGTGCTTTATTGTTGCTTCAATCTGCTGGGTTAATCAAATTAAAAGATGGCTTTGATCTTGTTAAAGGTACACCTGCTGACATCACAGAAAATACTAAAAAGATCGTGATCAAACCAATTCAAATGGCAACTGCGGTTCGTGCTAAAGATGAAGTTGATGCGATTGTTTTAGGCAACACGCTCGCAATGGAAGGTGGTTTAAATGTACTTAAAGATTCAATTTACTATGAACCAGTAGACCAAACCACCAAAATGAATGTCAATGTATTAGCGGTAGCTGATGCGCGTAAAGACGATCCTATCTTGAAAAAAGTGGGTGAGTTATATCATGTTGCAGCTGTTGGTAAATATGTTCAAGAACACTTTGGTGGTACTAAAGTGGATGTGAATAAACCAGTAAGCTACCTCACAGAAGCAAAATAGTCTTATAATGGCTTATAAACAAAACAGGCAAAGCGACTTTGCCTGTTTTTTCTTTTTAGTATAGTTTTTGACGATATGATTGAATTTAAAAACATTTCAAAACACTATGAGTTAAAAGGTCAAACCATACGTGCGTTGGATCAGATTAATCTGGAAATTCCTGCGGGCAGTATTTTTGGCATTATTGGCTATAGTGGCGCTGGTAAAAGTACCTTAATCCGCTTGATTAACCTGCTTGAGCGCCCCAATGAAGGTCAGGTCATTATCAATCAAAAAGACTTTACGGCACTTGATGCACGTACATTACGTCAAGAACGTGCAAACATCGGGATGATCTTTCAGCATTTTAATTTACTACAAACCAAAACAGTGGCAGACAACATTGAAATGCCTCTGAAATTATTGGGCGTAAACAAGTCTGAACGTGAAAAACGCCTAAATGAGTTGCTTGAGTTTATTGACTTAAAGCATAAAAAAGATGCGTATCCCGATGAGCTTTCAGGTGGTCAAAAACAACGTGTCGGTATTGCCCGTGCCTTGGCAAATCATCCAAAAATTTTGCTTTGTGATGAGGCAACTTCTGCACTCGACCCACAAACCACAAAATCTGTGCTTGCTTTGCTTAAAAAAATTAATTAGGAACAAGGAATTACTGTGGTGATGGTTACCCACGAAATGGATGTCATCGAATCTGTTTGTGACTATGTGGCTGTCATGGAACAAGGGAAAGTCATCGAAACGGGTTCAACTCTTGAAATCTTTAGCCAACCACAACACCCTACGACAAAAAACTTCATACAGACTGTTTTACAGCAACAATTGCCTGTAAATATTTTAAATAATTTAGAAAATCAAAATCATAAAAGTATTTACAGCCTATAATTCCTTGGCACATCTGCTCAAGAAACTGTCGTTCAAGCTGCAATTAAACAATTTGATGTCAGTTTGAATATATTGTTTGCCAATATGACTGAAATTAATGGTTCAGTGATCGGTCAAATGTTTATCCAGCTTCTCGGTGATGCAGATAATATTCGTCAGACGATTGAATTTTTTGAAAGAAATGGTGTAAAAGTTGAACAGTCAGGAGTGAGAGTATGAGAGAGCTCATTGTACAGTGGCTAACAACATTGACCGCTCCCTTTTGGAAAAGCTCACTCAGCATTGACCAATTTGTTACAGCAATGCAAGAAACCTTACAAATGGTTTTCTTTGCGATGTTGTTCGGTACAATCTGGGGCTTTATTCAAGCCATTATCTTATTGGTCACTCGCCCGAATGGTATTCTGCCGAATCGTGCCGTTTATCAAATTCTGAACCCGATTGTAAATGCTTTACGCTCACTCCCCTTCATTATCCTGCTTATTGCTGTATTCCCACTGACAAAAGCACTGGTGGGTACTACCATCGGAACATGGGCAGCAATCGTTCCGTTAACGATTTATGTTGGTCCATATATTGGACGCTTAGTGGAAACGTCGCTACTCGAAGTGAATGAAGGAATTATTGAATCAGCTCAAGCAATGGGTGCATCTCCTTGGCAGATTATTTTTAAATTTATCATTCCAGAATCACGCAGTTCTCTGATCCTGAGTCTAACCACAGCGACCATCAGTTTGATTGGTGCAACTGCTATGGCAGGGGCCGTTGGTGCTGGCGGTATTGGTGATTTAGCTATTTCTTATGGTTATCAACGCTTTGACCAAAGTGTGGTCTATCTCACTGTTATTGTATTGTTGGTTCTAGTCCAAATTGTTCAAAGCTTAGGAAATTGGTTATCTAAACTGAGATAATCGTGATTCTGAAATCATACCCTCTACTTTGAGGGTATTTTTTTGATTGCACTCAGTATAATTTGAATTGAACCCTATAAAACTTAGTCCTTACTCGCTATTCTCTTGATCAAACACTCATAACTAAGTAAGTTATGGAAAAATTGAGGCATCTTTAAAATGAATAAACTTAACCAAATATTTAATCGAACACTTATTATATCAACACTTTTTCTTTTTACGATGGGAAGTTTTGCACATGGTTCCGAAGATTACACCACAACAGTAAAAGTAAATGGAATAGAACTCAATCAAGCAATTAGTGCAGTACAAGTTGACAAATTATTGGGGAAAAATAGTCAAAAGATCACCAAAGAGTACGCAGAATGTACAGGAAACTATGAATATTCAACCTCTACACCATCTGGAAAAAAATTGAAATTTGAAATATTTGCTGAAGACAACCCACAAATTAAATCTGACAGTTTTTATAAAAATAAACAAAACTTTCAACAACTGGGAACAACCAAAGGGCGTGTTTGGTTATCTTGGTCAAATAGTCAGAACATCAATGACAGTATTTTCGTGAATAACCAAGCCATCACCCATCAATACACACTCAATCAATTTAAAAAAGATTTTCCAAACAGCGCAAAGAACGGCACAGATGTTCTGATTTTAACCAGTGCTGAAGCGAAACAATATTTAAAAAAATCCACCGAATTTGAAATAGGTTATACCGCCTATGTCCATTTTGATTTCAAAAACAGTAAGCTAAATAAACTTGAAATCAACCAAGGAATGGCTTGTTAAGTTGACTTAGCATAGCTGATCATTGATTGGCTATGCTTGACAATTAAAATCCTTCAGATTAACCAACAGCCTACTTTCTCATTCTCACTCCCTGCTTTAATGCATGCTTAGCGAGATGATTTAGTGACTTTCCAACTTGTCTATTGAGTGAATTTGATATTAAATTTAAGTCAGCGTATACAGGGAATACAATGATGCAATTTAAAATTCACGTCATCGATGTTAAAAACCAATTACAAAACTATATTTGGCTTATCGAACACCAACAAAGCCATAATGTTATTGCGATTGATCCGACTGAAGCATCATTGGTTGAGGATTATTGTAAAGAACAGCAACTTAATTTAGAGCAAATCTGGCTCACACACTGGCATAAAGATCATATTGGTGGTGTTCCAGAACTGATTGCGAATCGCAATATTCCTGTATATGGACCACGTGAAGAACTAAGTCATATCCCCTTTATAACTCACCCACTACAACATGATGATCAATTTGAATTCCATGGTGTCAAAATTGATATTATCGCGGTACCAGGACACACCTTAGGACACATTGTTTACTTCATAGATGCGCTCGATAGCGTATTTTGTGGAGATACGCTTTTTGCTATGGGTTGCGGTCGCATGTTTGAAGGAACGCCAGAACAGTTTTATCATTCGCTCAATCGCCTTGCAGCGCTCCCACCAAGAACTCAAGTATATTGCACCCATGAATATACTCTTTCAAATGCACAATTTGCTTTACACATTGAACCTGAGAATCGCGCCATTCAACAACGAGCAGAAGAAATTAAACACCTGAGACAACAAGGAAAAATTACCTTACCCAGCAGCATTGAAATCGAACTTGAAACCAATCCATTTTTACGTGTTGAAAGTGCTGAAGAATTTGCTCGAATTCGGGCGCTTAAAGATAATTTTTAACGCGTTATACTGAGCCAAACTTGCATATTCAAGCTAAGCCAACCCAAACCTATTTTTTTTACCAGCCTTTCAATGCGCAGTATTGTGACTACACGCCTATACCAGTGCTGTGCGAGATATGAAAGCATTGGCAGAATTTCTGCATCAATACAGCTACACATGTTACACAGCTTCCTATTCAGGACATGGCTTAGCGATTGATGATTTTGTAAATTACACCTCAATAGATTGATTACAGGATAGCCATAAGGCTTATCAATTCTTAAGACAACAAGGTTATGAGCAAATTGCTGTCATCGGTGTATCTTTGGGCGCGATATTATCCCTTGAACTCAGTAAAAAGTTCCCTGTCTCTGCATGCATTAGCATGTCTGCACCACTAGAATGAAAGGTAAACGATCTTTTTAAACACCTAGAGCAATATAACAACTACCTTAATCAGTTTCTAAATAACAAGACAACGCTCAACTCACTAGACTGAGCAAAAAAATCGATGAACCAGCTTCAAACACTTCAACAGCTCATTCAGACGACAATTAAAGACACTGCGTCGGTAATAGCACCGATTTTTTATTATATGAAGAACTTGATGATGCACTCTATCAATCGAGTGCTCAGACAATTTATGATCATGTGAATTTTACTAAAAAAAGATTAAGAATTATTCCAATACAGGACATCTCATGACACTTGGAGGTGATCAAACACAGTTATTTGGCGATATTTTAGAATTCTTACAACAATATCATTCAATATAAGCTGAATCCCCTCTATTTCTGTTAAATTTACTTACATTTAAAGCAACAAGAATGAGAAAATTTCTTCTTTTAAAAAACCATAACTTTGCATCAAAATATTACAAACATCTTTCAATAATAAATATAACCATTTGTTTTATTTTAGTATTTTAACAACTATTCATATTATATTCATACTGATAGCAAAAAAAATACGCATTGATACAAAAGCGTCATTTCTCAAAGTGCTCAAATATTGATATAAAAAATAAAATTCAACAAATTCCCCCTTTAAAAGTTTAAAGGTCATCCCTATTAAATTTGTAGGCAGGAATTAAGGAGATCTTCTGTGAAAAAAGTTGTTAAGGCAAAAAATTTAATTGCATTTCGTATTTGGTTAGAAAAATTAGGCTATTCAGTCAAAAACTTAGCGGATGGTAAAGGATTTACTTTCAGTTTTAAAAAAGAATATGGTTTAGTGACTTGTGATTTATCTGGTAATAATTTGGCAATGCAACTGGGTGAAGAATTTGAGGATCACTTAAAAGCTTAATTCAAGTCTCTATTATTTTTAATATTTAATGAAGTCTCTCTGAAAAAGACCAAATTGTTTTTTGATTTGGTCTTTTTTATTGCCTTAAATATAAAATTACAGGCAATAAAAAAGCATGATAAAAATCATGCTTTTTCGAATATGGTGGGGACGGAGAGACTCGAACTCTCACGCATCGCTGCGCTGGAACCTAAATCCAGTGCGTCTACCAATTTCGCCACGTCCCCGGATAAAACAACTATACGAATATAGTTTAAAATAAGTTGGCAGAGGATCAAGGATTCGAACCTTGACGAACGGTTTTGGAGACCGTCATGCTACCATTACACCAATCCTCTATTACATTTCATTTTGATGCCACAAAATGAATTGCTTGGTGGGGACGGAGAGACTCGAACTCTCACACCTTGCGGCGCTGGAACCTAAATCCAGTGCGTCTACCAATTTCGCCACGTCCCCAATGGCTGTGTATATTATAGAGATCGTTTTGTTATGACAAGCCCTTTTTTCGAAAAAACCACTCGTTTGTTTAAATAAAAAACAAAAGCTGCAAATACTGCTTTTTGTTTAAACAATTTGGCTTAATACTTGTTTTATTTGATAAATATTTGAGCAACGTTGCTCATTTTTTTTGTTCAACATACTTTTTAAAATGCACTCTAAATATTTAAAACGATCTGGTAAACACACATTCAGCTTTTGACAATGCAAAATTGCCCAGTCTTGATAGCTTTTTGCAGACAAACGTCGCTGTGTTAACCATTCCAACCAAATAATGCCCAATGCGTAAATATCAGATTGAAACGTTTTCTGTTGTGCATGAAATAATTCCGGTGCCATATAACGAGGCGTTGCAGTTATTATCGGCTTCAATCCATAGCGATTTTGGTCAATACTGCAAGCTTGCTCAAAGTCGATCAGATAACTGCGCTGTTGTTGAGAGCGAAAGTGCTGAAGTTTTAAATCACCATGTATAAAACCATAGTTATGCAAGTTTTCCAGCACCTCCAAGCTCGACATCAATTTACCGTAGACATCTTCTTGGGAGAATTGATCACTCACAGGTTTAAACAGAAGCTCAGTATCTTTAATCCAGATCGCCTGTTCAATTATCGCTTCATCTAACTGAAATTGTAGATACGGATCAATGATTGAAAAATCGCACAGCACCTTATGAGTCGGTGTCTCTAAAGCATTTAATTGTGTATAACAATTTAACTCGTTTAAAAAACTTTGCTCATAATCCTGATTGATATTTTTTATTTGTAGCTTTAGCCAAAAAAATTGATCGCCCTGTTTAAGCTGATAAACACGGCGACCAAATTTTTGACTTTGAATTGAATTTGATGCGACTGGAAGAATAATTTTGTTTTGGCTCATACTTCCGATAGCTGCCCAACAGCTTGAGAATGATTTATAGAATGGTTCAGCACTTCCAGACAGTGTTGAATTGTCTTACCAATACGGGCATGTGTTTCGATACTCGAGATCTTCGGCCATGTAGCCCGCTCCCCTTCTCTTTGCAATAACTTAAATAAATGAGGTCGCGGATTTTGTAGCATATAACTATAATGACGCAGGCTATAATTTCCAATGATATTGACATCACCATAATAGCGTTGGTCAATCACGCCATAACCATGATCAAGCAGACGTCTCATTGAAGGTATACGCCACATTCGACCACGAGCAAAATCCATAACCCCCATTGCCGCCATTCGTCCTTGCATCCGAACGATACGTTCTGGCCAACTCAATAGATCTTTACGATAGCGTTCTTCATCGTTCTGCATAAAGGGGACAATATGCGGATTCACTTGACTGGCAATGGTATAATTTAAATTATATAAACGAGACATACGTTCTTGAGGAAAATCACTTCGTACACTACCATCAACCCAACGCGTATTGGCTAAATACGGCGTATGAACACCATCATAACGTTTGCTGATTAAACGGACTGGCGGAAATAAAATCGGTACTGCACAAGAAGCCAACACCGCACTCCATACCAATAAATCTGGTGAAGTATATTTATTCATAATCCGTGCATCTTCTTGAGATACATCATATGGTGCAACAGTAACGTTAATGTCTAAACCAGATTTTTCAAAAGCTTCTTCAAAAGTTACATCACCTAAGTTTTCAATCAAAAACTTTTTCAGATAACGCACATCTGCAAAACCACCATTGCCTTTAATTAATTCTTTAAAACTACGAAAATGAAAAGCCTCACTATAGAACTGATCACCTGACAAAAGATTTGGAATTTCTACTGGTTCATTGACACCCAACAGCGCAGTCATGATCGCTCCAGCACTTGAACCAGAAAGTACCTTTGGCATCAAATCTTGTTCCATAAGTGCTTTGCACACACCACTATGAAATAAACCTAATGTCGCACCACCTGAAAACATCAGTGCAGGTTGACCATAGGCTTTTTCACAGTTTTTAAAAAAATCTCGTTTACTGTTTAAACATAATGAATGGCAACTTTCAGAAGCGATAAATGCCAAACTGTTGCTCACTTCATCTATATAGTCTTCAATGATTTTTTTAGTCCCTACATAGGTATGTGCGAACAACATTGGATGCCCAATATTTGCAACATCGTGACTAAATCCTTCTCTGAGGATATACATCAAGTCATGTGTACGATTTTGCTGTCGATAACGTCGCAAAAGGTTTAAACGATGTGAAATGATCTCAGCATCAAAATAAGGAGACCCATTGTCAAATTTCCATTCTTGCGCACCGGTTTCTTCATCTAGTTTTAATGCTATCGACTTCCACTCTTCGTAATTCTCCGCATGTTCAAGTTTTCGCTTTAATTTTTTGATTCGATAGGCTTGGTGCGGATTTAAATCCTGAGTGAGTTCTAATAGCATTTCTAATTTTCCTTTGATTTCAACCCGAGGATGAAGACTCATCTGTAAACTATGCTTAAAAATAAGCAGATAATCAATTACCACAAGTCATTTAATTTTTTGGCAATCAACGCCAATAATCACCAATTGAGATGAGCTCAATAAAATTACTGTGCTAATATCATCCATACTTTGTAATTTCTGAAAATAGCGAACGGATATGGCAACTTTAGATTTACCAGACAATATCATCCAAAAATTATCTCAAGTTCTTGATCAATTACAGCAATTTTTACCTAAAACCAAACAAGAACCAGACTTTTCGGCAGTTGCTTTTCGATGGCATGATCAACAACTCAAAGCCATTTACAATCCCAAAGCCATTCACCTAGATGATCTTAAAGGAATCGAAAGGCAAAAAGCCAAAATTTTACAAAATACCGAACAGTTCCTGCATGGATTACCTGCAAATGATATCCTACTGACTGGATCGCGTGGTACTGGGAAGTCTTCTATTGTACGCTCCTTGTTAACTCAGTATTCTGAACAAGGTTTACGTTTAATTGAAATTGAACGTGATGACTTATCAGATCTTCCAGAAATTCAAAAAATTATCCAAAATCGTCCTGAAAAATTTATCGTTTATTGTGATGATTTGGCATTTAATGCTGAAGATGAAAATTATCGTAGTTTAAAAAGTGTGTTAGATGGTTCTTTACAGTCCGGTTCGAGTAACTTTGTGATCTATGCAACCAGTAATCGTCGTCATTTATTGCCGGAGTTTATGCACGAGAACACCCCCGTTACTAAAGTCGATGTACCTCAATATAAAGAACTCCACCCTCAAGAAGCCATTGAAGAGAAGATTTCTTTATCTGATCGCTTTGGAATGTGGCTGTCATTTTATCCCATGGATCAGAATCTTTATTTGGAAATTGTTGAACATTATCTTAAAAAAGAATCCATGCCCTTTGGCGAGGAAGTTCGCGCTGAAGCACTGAGATGGTGTCAAGCGCGTGGACAACGTTCAGGGCGTGCCGCATATCAGTTTTCTAAGCACTGGATTGGTTCTGAGCGATTAAAATCAGTCTAATCTTTATCCTTTCTTTCAAGTATTTGCCAACCAATACCCTGATTCGAATATCAGGGTATTTTGTTGATTATGTTGTTCTTCACTTACAACAAATCATGTTTTAACAACACGTGTATTTAGGGTCTGTGGACTATTCGTCTATGTTTGCGACTAGGTGTGTTTTTTAGGCGATTCTAGGCGCGAAATACGAAATTTAGTCATTCTAAATGATGAGAAACACTGTTTCGCAAGGGAACGACGAAGCGACAAAAAACACGCTAGTCCCCGCTGCGCCTTGCGCTGCAAACAAAGCAGTGCTTTGTTCTTGCTCAGGGTTGTGGCTAAAATTATCTCAGGCTACGTTATGAAACTTAAAAATAGTCTCGCTATTTTCTTCGTTTCATGCCTTGCCTGCTCAATTTTAACCTACAACGCAAGCCATTTATGAAATGTCCACTGACCCTAAACACATTCAACTGCAACATGTTACATATCAGAATTGTTGGAATTACATGCAATTGAATATCAAATATATTAAAACATTATATTCTATATATATTTCAATCATTTAAAATTCCACTACTAATTTCGTCAGCTGATGATATTTCAGCACATCGTAGTTTAGGCGTGATAAAATAGCACGCAGTTTCATATAGGATTGGTCTATGCAGTTTGTTCATCTTGGTATTCATACCGAATTTTCGATTACCGAATCGATTGTACGTATACCTGATCTGATTAAAGCTGCTGCATCTGATGAAATGCCTGCTTTAGCCATCACTGACCTCTCTAACCTGCATGCCGCAGTCAAGTTTTATAATAAAGCATTAAGTAAAGGCATTAAGCCTATTTTCGGCAGTGTGATTCGTCTCAATGATGCCAACCATAAAGCAACCCTGCTTGCAATGACCAATAAAGGTTGGCGTGGACTGACAGAAATCGTTTCTCGAGGTTTTATTGAAGGTCAACAACTTTCAATTCCATGTATTCAAAAGCAATGGATACTTGAACAATCCGAAGATATCATTCTTCTGTTAGGTCTACACAGTGATGTAGGTGAAATGCTCTGTTCAGCATACCCAGAAAAAGCTGAACCTTTACTTGAGCAGTGGATTGAAAAATTTGGCAATCGGGTCTATTTGGCGCTAACTCGAACAGGTCGTCCACTTGAAGAAGACTTCAATCAAGAAGCCGTTAAACTTGCCGCAAAATATAAGATTGGTGTGGTTGCACACAATGATGTGCATTTTATCACCGCAGAAGATTATGAAGCGCATGAAGCGCGTGTCTGTATTGCCGATGGATATGTGTTAGGTGACAATAAACGTCCAAAAAACTATAGTCCTGAACAATATTTTAAAACATCTGCTGAGATGATTGAACTATTTGCTGATCTTCCAAGTGCTATTGAAAATACACTGCAAATTGCAAAACGTTGCACAGTCTCTCTGCGTTTAGGCTTCCATGACCTGCCTGATTATCCGATTCCTGAAGGTCACACCATTCACTCCTATTTCGAGCATCTGTCTGAAATTGGTTTAGAAGAACGTTTAGACTTTCTTTATCCTGTTGAAACACGAAATGAAGATTGGGCGGAAATTCGTAAACCTTATGATGAGCGACTGGCTTATGAGTTGGGCATCATTAACAAAATGGATTTCCCTGGTTATTTTTTAATCGTCATGGACTTCATTCAATGGTCAAAAAACAATGGTGTTCCAGTTGGTCCGGGACGTGGTTCGGGTGCAGGCTCACTGGTTGCATATAGTTTAAAAATCACTGACTTAGATCCACTTCGTTATGATCTACTCTTCGAACGCTTCTTAAATCCAGAACGGGTATCCATGCCCGACTTTGATATTGATTTTTGTATCGCAGGGCGAGATAAAGTTATTGATTATGTGGCACGCCACTACGGTCGTGATGCTGTATCTCAAATTGCAACATTCGGTACCATGGCGGCTAAAGGTGCAATTCGAGATGTCGCTCGTGTTTTAGGAAAATCTTACGGTTTGGCTGATCGTATTTCCAAAATGATTCCAACAAAACCTTTAGGTTTAACTTTAGAAGAATCTATTGAAGCAGAACCCCAACTCAAAGACATCGTCACCAATCCATCCAATCCAGATTATGACGATGCTGCTGAAATTTGGGAAATGGCGCTCAAGCTTGAAGGTATTACCCGAAATACAGGTAAACACGCTGGTGGTGTAGTGATTGCACCCACCAAGATTACTGATTATTCAGCAATCCTCTGTGAAGCTGACGGTACGGGTCGAGTTGCACAATTCGATAAAGATGATGTCGAAGCGGCAGGCTTAGTTAAATTCGACTTCTTGGGGCTACGTAACCTCACTGTAATTGAAGATGCAGTTCAAAATATCAATAAGCGAATTCAATCGGATCAACCATTAAACATTTCAAATATTATTTTGGATGATCCAAAAGCTTATGCTGTTTTTGCTGATGCAAATACAACAGCGGTGTTTCAGTTTGAATCCGTGGGCATGAAAAAAATGCTCAAAGAAGCTCGCCCGAGTAAATTTGAAGAAATTATTGCCTTCGTTTCTTTATATCGCCCAGGTCCTATGGATCTAATTCCTGACTTTATTCATCGTATGCATGGCGGTGAATTTGAATATTTACACCCGCTTCTCGAAGGTGTACTTGAACCGACTTATGGGATTATGGTGTACCAAGAACAGGTTATGCAAGCAGCACAGTTTTGTGCAGGCTATACCCTCGGTGGTGCGGACTTACTTCGTCGTGCAATGGGTAAAAAGAAAGTCGAGGAAATGGTCAAGCAACGTGCCACCTTCATTGAAGGTGCTGCGAAAAAGGATATTGATGAGGCTACCGCAAACCATATCTTTGACTATATGGAAAAATTCGCAGGTTATGGTTTTAACAAATCACATGCGGCAGCCTATGCTTTAGTTGCCTATCAAACCGCTTGGTTAAAAGCACATTACCCTTCGGAGTTTATGGCAGCAGTCATGTCTTCTGAAATGCAAAATACTGATAATATTGTATTTTTAATTGATGACTGTCGAATCAACAATTTAGTTGTATTGCCTCCATCCGTAAATATGTCGTTCTATCAGTTCTATGCCAGTGATGCGACAACCATTATTTATGGTTTAGGTGCAATTAAAGGTGTCGGTGAACAAGCCATGCAGTCCGTGATTGACTCACGTGAACAAGACGGTCCATATAAAGATTTATTTGATTTTTGCCACCGTGTTGATTTGAAAAAAATCAATAAACGAACCTTGGAAGCCTTAATCCGTGCAGGCGCACTGGATTGTTTAGGTATTGAACGTTCGAGCTTAATGGCTCAACTTCCCGAAGCAGTTCAAGCAGCAGAACAAGCCCGATCAAACCGTGAAACAGGCATTATGGATCTGTTTGGTGAAGTTGAAGAAGTTCAACGTAAACCAGCCAAACCTGTGAAAGCGTGGTCAGATGAGGTACGCTTAAAAGGTGAAAAAGATACGCTTGGCTTATACCTGACTGGTCACCCAATTGATGTATATCGTCCTGAGTTAAAAGCATTTATCCCTCATAAGATTAATGAACTGACACCAACACGTCGTGGTGTAACTACAGTGTTTGCCGGCTTAGTGGTCGATGTGGCTAACTTCCCCAATCGTATGGTCATCACATTGGATGATGGTACAGCTCGTATCGAAGTTTCCTCCAATCATGAGCGTTTCCAACGCTTTAAAGATATCATTCAGAATGAAAAAGTGGTGGTGATTGAAGGTGAAATCTATGAACGAGAAGGCTTTGATCGTCCAATGGGGCGCTTAACCAAAGCGTTTACACTCAATGAAATTCGTCAAAAACGTGCCAATAATATTGCGATTAAATTAAACCCAGAAGTCATCAGCAAAACCTTAGCCTCAGATATTCAAAAAATTTTACTGCCATTTTGCAATGTAGATATGTGCCAACATATCCCTATACACATTTTACTGGACTATGATTATGCAACGGCTGATTTGCATTTTGGACAACAATGGAAAGTTGCACCTTTAGATGAACTCTTATCAAAATTACGAGACTATTTTGGTAAGGAGTCGATTCATATTGAATACCATGTCAAATCTAAGGCGGCTAAGGCAGTTGACCATCGTGAATTGGCACAAACTACTCAAGTTGCACCACCTCCAGACAATATGAGCATGGATGATGCAATGGATGAGTATCTCGCTGATGCAAATCAATACTCCTAACACCCCCTATCTTCTCTTTATTTAATTTTTGGAACATCAATGGACATTTTTGACAATGCTGTTATTTCACAGCATTTAAGTCATGTACGTATTGTGATGGTCAATACCACACTGCCTGCAAATATTGGTAGCGCCTTACGTGCAATGAAAACAATGGGATTATCTAAATTGGTTTTAGTCGCACCTAAAACTTATCCACATCCAGATATTGACGCTTTGGCAGCAGGCGCAACAGATTTAATCGAACAGATTGAAATCGTAGAATGCCTAGAAGATGCAATCAAAGACTGCCATTTAGTGTTTGGTACCAGTGCACGTAGCCGTACTATTCCATGGCCGTTGTTAGATGCTCGCCCTGCCGCAGAAAAATCAATGCAGTCTGTGATTCACAATCAACAGGAGGTTGCTGTCGTTTTTGGTCGAGAAGACCGTGGACTGACCAATGAAGAACTTGCACTAGCAAACTACCATGTCACAATTCCTGTAAATAGTGATTATGGCGTATTGAATGTCGCTCAAGCTATTCAGGTGATCTGCTATGAAATGCGTATGGCGACCTTGGCACTGGCAGAGAAAACTGTTGATACGCAAGCCGTGATGCAAGTAACAGACTCAACTGATATGCACTGGGATGAACCACTGGTCACACATGAACAGATGGAACAATTTTATCCCCACATTGAAAAAATGTTGGCTGAAATTGAATTTTTAGACCCTAAAAACCCACGTCTTCTTCCTTTACGGTTGCGTCGATTATTTGGGCGTATACAATTAGATAAGATGGAATATCATTTATTAAGGGGCATTTTTAGCCGAGTTCAAGCCCTAAATAATGGTACATGGAAAAAGTCAAAACATGAGGATCAAAACTAATGCTAAAACAGCTTAAAGAAGACATCCAAGCTGTATTTGCGCGAGATCCTGCTGCGCGAAATACATTTGAAGTTTTAACCACATACCCAGGCATACATGCATTAATTATGCATCGTATCGCTCATGAATTATGGGAAAAAGATTGTAAAACTTCAGCCAGAATTTTGTCTTCTTTCAGTCGTTTTGCAACAGGAATTGAAATTCATCCCGGTGCTAAGATCGGCAAACGTTTCTTTATCGATCATGGCATGGGTGTGGTTATCGGTGAAACTGCTGAAATTGGAGATGATGTGACCTTGTATCATGGCGTTACGCTCGGTGGTACAACATGGAATACTGGTAAGCGCCACCCAACACTTGCCGATGGTGTAGTCGTAGGTGCCGGAGCAAAAATCCTGGGTCCATTTGTGGTAGGTAAAAATGCCAAGGTTGGTTCAAATGCGGTAGTTACCAAAGCAGTTCCTGATGGTGCAACAGCCGTAGGCAACCCTGCTCGCTTTATTACTAAAGACAAAGAAGTTATTACAACCGCAGAACCGCGTTGTCCTGAGCAAATTGCCAATACCGTTGAAAATACTGAGTTCCAAGCCTATGCAGCGACTCAAGAACAACCCGACCCAATGCTTGAAGGTATGCGCGTGTTGTTAGATCGGCTTGAACAAAACGAACAACGTATCCATAGTTTATGTACACGCCTATCGATTTTAGATCCAACATTTAATTTACAACAAACGATAGAACAACCTTTAAGCGATGAAGAAATCAAAATCATTGAAGAAGTTAGACGTGAATGTGAAGCGCAAAAAACGTCTTCAAAAGCTTAGGGCATATTGATATTTTCTAATCTGTTGATGTTGGCTAAATGGTTTGCGTTCTAGTCTAAAATTCAGCATAAAATAACGAAATACTAGCGTTGTTTTTAAATTTCATGACGAATTGACAACAAATCCTCATGTATAATTTTTAATAATACGAACTAAATCAAGTTGCATGTTCAGACGTCTTTTCATAGACTGATGCGCATGCAGTTTTTTTAATATAAATTAATGGAAGAAACACATGACGATTAAGCCTTTGGCATATGCATTGCTCGCAACATCATTACTTACTGCGTGTTCTATTACACCGACCAAACAAAGTAACAAAATAGATGCAAATGAGCCTTTCATTTATACTGAACCAGAATTATCACCACCCTTTTATGCATTAAATCCATTCGACTACACGCAACCCCCTGTTTTTGAACTTGAATTGAAAAAAGCTGCTGCCCAACCTGTCAATAAACTAGAAGTGACCGATCCAGCGAATCCAAATCAAAAAATTGTACTGGATACCAATAAATTAATTGTACCTACAGTGAACAGCTCGCAACGTGCTATGAAATATGCTGTTTTAGCAGGTAGCAATGAAATTGACATTACGGCGATTGATGATTTCTTGCAAATGGTTGAAGGTAAAGCGCGTCATTACCCACCACAATTTAGCGACCGTAAAGAACGTAAAGGTTTTGAAGGCAAATTAAAAGAAGTGTCTACTCAACTCGACCAACTTGCTGCTGCACCGAATGCTTCTTTTGATATTCTGATTCGTGCATTTAAAGCCAGTATTCTCGGGCGTAACCTTGACCTTGGTTCTTCTTATACAACCAAATCATTGGATTATGCACAACGTATCCTGAAGATCAATAAAGAAGATCCAGAGGCAAACTTATGGTTTGGTTTCTCTTTATCTGAAGGTGGCGGTCAAAAAGAAGCGATGCCATATTTAGACAAAGCAATGAAAGCTGGTGTTCAAGAGGCTTATCTATCTTCTGCCAATAATTATATTGGTATGGAACAAAAGAAAAATGCTGTCCAAACTTTGAAAAACTATAAAGTGAAATACCCAGAAGAAGCAGAAGTTGCTGATCGCTTGATTCAAGAAATTGAAAAACAAGGTCGTTATAATGTTTGGCAAGTGATGAAAAACCCAGCGCTCGCGAAATAATTTCTAGGCTGAAAAAATAGACTGAGCATTCAGTCTATTTTTTTGCTTATAAATTGAAATTCTAGAAAACTATCGTATTATTCAGAAAAGATTGATCTCGTTAATGTTTATGCAAAACTCAAAAAATAAAATTTTGCTCTATGTTTTAGCCATCAGCCCATTGATTTTCTCTGGATGTCAGGTTGTAAGTGTAAAAAATCAAAAGGTTAATGTTACGATCACCAATGAGCGTGATAGCATTTTAACACGCTCCAAAATGAGTGAGGCAAGTTTAAATGTGCTCTC
Organism: Acinetobacter bereziniae LMG 1003 = CIP 70.12; assembly: GCF_000368925.1. Lineage (GTDB taxonomy): Bacteria > Pseudomonadota > Gammaproteobacteria > Pseudomonadales > Moraxellaceae > Acinetobacter > Acinetobacter bereziniae. Next base: position 548,475 of record NZ_KB849756.1, read on the forward strand.
CATGACGGGTCGTGAAGCAAAATCATGTGCAGAAGAACCTGAAAAATGTGTTGCAGATTTGGCTAAAATCCCACAGATTCAAGATGAACAATTGCTGTCTACAGCCAGCGAAATCTATCTGACTAAAGCAATTAATTTAGCTGACTCATCCAATTGTAAAATCAGCGTATTTTCTAAGCATCAATCTACAGAAAAGCAGCAAAGCACCCAGAAAAATTATGAACAATGTTTAGACCAACAAATGGTCATGTTGGATAACAGCATTCGTTATAGTTATGCTTATTTATTTAAGACAGAACGCCAACCCCAAGATCGTATTTTCAATAACCGACAGGTTCAAATACGTGATTTTTACAATCAGGCATTGGCAAAGCTCATTTCCACCTATGCGACACGACATAAAAATCAAAAAGTCGCCAAACAAATTAAAGTGGGAACAAGTACATACCGCATCAATTTTAATGGCTATCCTGCAATTGCCAATACAGAGTTAGAAGATCTCGTCTCCAGCTACAATCTAAACTTTTCAGGTTTACGCTCGATCAACCGTAGAGATGGTTTCGGCGCAGAGTTTGTTGCGATTTTACCGAAAACTGATGCCCCTGAAGAAAACAAATATATTGTCAATCCGTTTGAATACCAATATAAACATGGCATAAATCCCAATATTCACCAACCACGTTATTTATCGGTGAGTATTGCGGCTCAACCTGAAAATGCCAATGAATCATTGCACAACATCTTGCATAGCCCAAATTTCCAATTAAATATTTATGATCCATATAGTGTCGAAAATATTAAAATTGGTGGTAAACAATACCCGCTTGCAGCTAATTTTTCAGCACCATATGGTTTATGGCTTGCACAAAATAATTTAGGAATCGCTGCATATCTTAGCTTAATTGATCGCGATCAAAGCTTGACCATGCCACACTTATACATGCTTGAACCCTATAACCCCAATAAGAAAGTCATTGTATTGGTGCATGGTTTAGCCAGTAGCCCAGAAGCATGGATTCGACTAACCAACGATATTATGGGAGACAATGTCCTCCGCGAACACTATCAGGTTTGGCAAATTTTCTACTCAACCAATATGCCAATTTTAGAAAGTCGTTATCAAATCAATGCGATCATCAATCAAAGCTTTGCCTCAATTGACCAAAAATCAGCCTCAGCAAAAGATGCCGTATTGATTGGACACAGTATGGGTGGCATTATCGCACGCCTATTGGTCAGTGATGCTGATCTCACTCAGCCTGCATTAAAAATGCTGAATAACCGTAAGTTTGATAAATTCAAAGATGATCCGATCTTTAAAGCACGTTTAACCATTCAATCAGTACCTAACTTTGATCGTGCCATTTTTATTTCAGCACCTCACCGTGGTACAGCATTTGCTGACCGATGGTTTACATTGGCTGCTCGGCGTATCATCAAACTACCAGGCGCGTTTCTCGGCGCTTTAGCGGACTCGATTGATGAACGTGATCTAAATGCGAAAAACTTTCTAAAAGATGTAGGTCATGGAATTATTCAGAATGGACCAAGTGATCTAAGCCATAATTCCAAATTTACCCAATTAACTGAAAATGTAATGCCTAAAAAAGCAATGGTCTATCATTCAATCATGGGCAATATTACGGACAGTAAAGACCCCAAAGTCATGACTGATGGTGTCGTTCCTTATACCAGTTCACACCTTGATGGTGCCGCTTCTGAAGTAATCATCAAAGGTGGACATTCAATTCAAGAGACACCTGAAGCAGTATTAGAACTTCGCCGTATTTTAAGATTACATCTGATTGAACTTGGTATATATAAACCCTAAGAAACATAGTAAAACGCCAGTCAAATTGACTGGCGTTTTTAACGAGTATGCGTTTAAAATTTTCTTTGACGAAAACAAACAACAAAAAAATTATTCACCATTTCCTGTAAATAAGGCGACAACATCAGCCTCAGTCAGCTTTTTAGTTTGATTTTCAAAATTATAAAAAGCGGGTTTATTGTCGATATAAATTTCCATATCAAAATGAATATCTTGTGGTTGTTCATCTAAAGCAAAAGCATTGATATTACAGTAGCTTTGATCTTTAGTACGCCAAAATAAATTGGTCCCACAAGCATTGCAAAAACCACGCTCGCCCCATTCTGACGAATCATAAATACTTAAATGATCATTGTTAATAAAGTTTAATCCGCCCTGTTCGACATCAATGGTCATGATCACACCGCTGGTTTGTCTGCGACAAATTGAGCAATGACAAGCATGTACATCATGATTTTTTAATTCCACATTGAATGTTGTTTTCCCACAGACACATTGCCCTTTCATAGATATATCCTTGTTTTTAGAAATTTCCAGTTACGGTACTATATTTAACTGTTGATGTTATGGTGAAGCATAGATTTTTTATACAAATCTGAATTTTGTAATCTAATTATAATTGAAAACTAACATAATTAGCTCTAGATTAATAATCACTACAATTTAAATAGAATAGTTGGAAAACTATGCGTTATAAGATTATAGATGTTTATAAGCTTCATCATATTCAACGGTATATTGCAAAATGTCTAAAAACTCAATCACCACAGTTTATTGTGATTGAAAGCCATCAGACCTTGTGTAAAGAATTAGATATTATTGATGTGGATTTAAGTCAATCGGTTGCAACATGGGCAACAGGTGAAAAAATAGCGTTAAAAATACTGCACCAATCCGATCATATCGAAAAATTTTACGATATCGAATACTAAAAAATTATTCCTTTTTCCAAAAATATTTGACAGCCATCATCAAGCATTTTATTTTAATATTTAAGTTCCTTTTTAGAACTTTAATAATAGGACAAAGTGATGAAACAGCTACAAGAAATGACTGGACTAGAATTTTTACAAGCCATGGCAAATGGGGATATTCCAAGAGCATCCATCAGTGAAACAATACCGATGGATTTACATGAAATCGCCCCAGGTTATGCCTGTTTTAAAGTCAAAGCGGATCAACGCCATTTAAATCCTTTAGGTGGCGTACATGGTGGTTTTGCCGCTACCGCATTAGATTCAGCAACAGGTTGTGCGATACATACCACATTGGAGGCAGGTGTTGGTTATGGCACCATCGACTTAAATGTAAAAATGTGCCGCCCTGTCCCAAAAGACAAAGAATTACTTGCCACTGGTCAAGTCATTAATTCAAGTAAAAATCTGGCAATTTCTGAAGCAAAACTGGTTGATGAAGATGGCAAGTTATATGCACATGCCACAGCGACCTGTATGATTATTCGTCCATAAACGAATCAGTTGTGCTATTCATCATGAATAGCACTTATTCTGTATCAGCCTGCTTCTCTATCAATTGGATTTTACCCATTTTAAGTTGCTTAGATGCATCATCCCATTCTAAATTACGTTTACACATAATTGCTTCGGCTCGACTGATTTCATCCATATTTTGACCGCAATAGCCACCACCCACTTCGATTTGCACGATCGCCTTGGGTTGATGCTCTAAAACTTGATATGAAAAAACAGTGCTGTTAAAAATCTCTTGAATGCTTTTACCATCTTTAGATTGATAGATCACCAGTTGATCACCACCATGACCTCTAAATACCCCATCCTCAATACAATAAATTGAATCAGGTTCATAGATATATTCTGGTTGTTCATCCCCCATTAAATCGACTATCTTTATGATACTGTTCAAATCTTGTTTTTCAGGTGTTTGACAGCGTTGTTCTGCCTCAGTCACTTGTTTAATCAAGGCTTCTGGATAAGTAATAGTTGAAGTATTGGCGTTCTTTTTAGGCTCTGAAACAGTCGGTGGGATTTCTACTTCAGCTTCGCTTTTCACTTGACTTGCGACTGCTTGAGAATCAATCGACTGCTGTTGTGTTTTTATATCTTCTTGAGATTGCTTATGTTTCTGACAAGCCGTCAAAAATAAGATACTGCTCAGTACAACAAGATTTAAAATTTTCAAAATATTCTCTCATTCAGTGTTTCTATATATTTGATATTGAATAAAGATGCCGAATCGCAATTTACGTTGACAATATCATTTTGATTTTTTGACATATCATTTTTTGACATATCATTTTTTAACAATAAGCCATTATTTATAAAGATGATAAAGATTTAGATAAATTCATTTTAGCACTTTCTTCCAAATGCGCTCTAAAATATTCAGTCTGATACAAAGGTTGCATGAGATAAAAATGCTGTAGCACTTCTGCCCTTTTTACTTGATAAAGCTCTTGTTCTACCCATGCATACTCTAATCGAATCTGCTGTTCATATTGCAGAAAACGTGCCTCAGAGCTCCCCAAAATCGCCAGATCAATATCCAATAAATAATTAAGATCATCTTCTTGAGAGGGCTGATGCTTTTGAGTTGCAATAATCCATTGATACGCTTTTTCAACAACAGCCTGTTTAAACGTATTCTGACAGCGCTTTAACATAAGTTCAGCACTTTGCACTTCATTGTCTATGGCTTGAGGGTTATACACCACATCATGGAACCAAATCGCCAACTCAACAGCCGTAGGATCGTCTAAGTAAGCCTTCACTTGATGAAATAAATTCAGACATTCCACAATATGTTGCAGTGTATGATAATGCCGTTGAGGCTCAGTATAAGCACGTAATAAAACTTCATACAAAAGATTATCTTGTACTTTAGACATCTCAGCTTTTTGGGTAAACTCAAGCCAATATTTACGGAATAAATTGACGATATTTTCAGTGCTATCTATGATCATATGTATTGGATACATGCTACTTTTATCTATTAATACAACATTTTTGACTGTAATCACATGATCAATAAATCAAAATTTTCAGCACCTACACATTTAAATCATTTTGTCACTTATCAACATGAGGCTTATTTTAATGACCTAATGGAGATCGAATGGCGAGGACAAATACAATCTTCTACACAGAATAAGCGCTTTAAGATTAAATATTATGGTGAGCTGTTTGAAGAATATCAGCTCATTTGTGGGACAGATTTTGCACCTGAATTGATATACGCGGTCGATATTGAAAGCAATGAAGAAATATTACTTTTTGATGGTGCAAAACATGGTTACGATCCAATGTTTTGTGATGAATTTACATCTGAACAACTTACTCATCGCCCAGTCATTCATGAATTCATAGATCAAGATCAGCAAGACACCTTTGAAGTGATTGTAAAGGTTTATCACAATATTGACTATGAAGATGATGATGAAATGGAGAGTTTAACCAATGCAGTTGGTGAGATTGAACTCATTTCAGGGGAAATTATTTCTATTGAACAACTCAAAGCAAATGCATTTGATTTTATTCAAATCATGGTAATGAATTCTTTAGGTAATGAATATCGTATTTTTGAACGTGAATTGGCTTAATGCTAAGCCAATTCTCAAAATAAATGGTCTTTTAAGCAGCTTGCTCATCACGCTTGAATACAAGCTCACCTTTCAATGAACTTTCAGCATCAAAATAATAACCGTCCAGATTAAATGATTTTAAATCATCTAATTTTTCCAATTGATTTTGTATGATATAGCGTGCCATTAAGCCACGTGCTTTTTTGGCATAGAAGCTAATCACTTTATACTGACCATTTTTCTGATCTAAAAATACAGGTTTAATGATATCTGCCTGAATTTTTGCTTCCTTAACTGATTTATAATATTCATCAGAAGCGATATTCACCAACAACTTTGAATTACTTTGCTGCAAGTCTTCATTGATGAGTTGAGTGATGCGTTCTCCCCAAAAATCATAAAGATTATGACCACGCTCATTGGCAAGTTTAATCCCCATTTCTAAACGATATGGCATCATTAAATCCAATGGACGCAATAAACCATATAATCCTGAAAGACTACGCAAATGATCTTGTGCAAACTTTAAATCATCTTGCGACAAACTATAAGCATCTAGCCCAGTGTATACATCGCCTTTAAATGCAAAAATGGCTTGTCGTGCATTAGAAAAATCAAAATCAGCATTCCAATCACGGAAACGTTCAACATTTAAATTGGCAATCTTCTCACTAACATGCATTAAACGAGCAATATCGGATGCAGATAGTTTACGACTTAGGTCTATAAGCTGTTGAGATTGGTCTAATAGTCTTGGTAAAGTGTGGCTATCAGTCGGCAGTGCGGTTTCGTAATCGAGCGTCTTAGCAGGGGAAATTAAGGCGAGCATGGTCTTCCTGATCAAAAAATAACTAATCAAACTATAACAGTCGGAATATTTTAATTCCAATTCATGTTTTCTGTGAGCAGAATCGGTAAACTATATCACTTCCCTGCTTTATGATCGTTTAAATTATGTCCGAACAACTGTTCATTCAAGGTTCGGTTGGCAAAATCGAAGTTTTTGTTGACTATCCTGTGGGCGAAGTAAAAGGATTTGCTGTCGTTTGTCATCCTCACCCACTTCAAGGTGGTACCCCTCAACATAAAGTTCCAGCTTTACTTGCACAAATTCTCAACGAACAAGGTTGTGTCGTTTATCGTCCAAGCTTTCGAGGTTCAGGACAAAGTGATGGTGTCCATGATGAAGGTTTTGCCGAAACTGAAGACATTTTAGATGTCATCAAATACGTTAGACAATTACACAAAAGTCTACCTTTCTATGTTGGCGGATTTAGTTTTGGTGCGCATGTGATGGCAAAAGCCTATCATGCCTTACCTGACGAAATTAAACCCAAACAAGTGATTTTATGTGGTTTGCCAACCTCTACAGTTGATGGTCTACGCCATTATGTTACACCACCGATCAAAGGCGATATTCTCTTTGTTCATGGTGAGGCAGACCCGACCACTAAACTCAGTGATTTAATTGAATGGGCAAAACCACAACGCCATTTGATCACCGTACTTCCGGGCGCTAACCATTTCTTTACAGGTTATTTAAAACAATTGCGTGTTGCAATTTCACGTTTCTTATTAGTGCCTTAAAGCAGTATTACAGAAAAAATGAAATCAATAAGGTGGTTCACTCACCTTATTGATATGTTTATATCATCCCACTGTAACCCAAATTTCGCTAAATACTTTTTCACACGATCACTGTCATTGGTACTTTGCCTCTGCTCACGTGACACAGAAAATAATCGCCGCCCTGCATCTGCCATGGATTTCGACTTTTGGCATATTTCGATAACCCCTTGTAACTGAATGCGATCAAACTCGTCAATTTGCGCTATTTGTTCATGGGTTAGAATATCCGTCAATATAGATGGCTTGTTGTCCTTTTCTTGCTCAGAGATGCTCCAAATACGTTGAAGCCGTTGGATTTCAGTATTTACTTCGTTTAAGCCAATCCGCTCTCCATTTGCCAGTGTCGCCATTCGAGTCACACTTGCAGTAAGATCTCGAAAGTTGCCTTGCCAAATTGCCTCTACTGATTGAGCAAATTTTAAGTATTTTTCAAGTGCATCACTATGAAAGCGCAATTGTCGCTGATGTGCAGTAGCAAAGCGCTGTAATTCAAATGCGATATTTGGTTCAATATCTTCAACACGATCTTTTAGACTGGGTAAGAAGAATGTCCATGTATTTAAGCGTGCCCATAAATCTTCTCGAAAGCGACCTGCTCTAACTTCTTCACGTAAATCTCGATTAGTCCCAGCAATCAATTGAAAATCAGCTTGAACTTCTTTATCACTTCCCACGGGGAAGAAAGATTTATCTTCCAGTGCCTTAAGTAACATTGCTTGTTCATCCAGTCCTAATTCACCAATTTCATCGAGAAATAAGATGCCTTTATCCGCACTTTTTAAATAACCAGTACGTGCTGCAATCGCCCCGGTAAATGCGCCTTTGTGATGACCAAATAAAGTGGACATTGCACTATCACCCACCAAAGTTGCACAGTTCACGTCAATAAATCGACCAGCGAGATGAAATTTTTCCTTTTTCAGTTGATAAATTTGCTTGGCCAAATGTGATTTGCCCACACCAGTTGCACCCATAATTAAAATCGGTGCGCTTGAACGGGTGGCAACCAATTCAACCTCTTGAATGAGTTGATTAAAACCTTTATTTTTTGTCGCAATATTGGCTTTTAACTGTTGCCAATTTTCGGATTGCTCATGTTCAAAACGCTGTGTTAATGCTGCATACCGCGACAAGTCCAAATCAATGATGCGATATTCACCTTCAGGTTGCTGTTTCCCTGTGGGTGAGCTTTGAATGAGTTTTGCAGGCAAATAATGCGCATCAATCAAGAGATACCAGCAGATCTGAGCGACATGTGTACCTGTCGTAATATGCAGTAAATAATGATTATTATCGGTATCAAAAGGATAGGATTTTACAAAATCGTAGAGTGCTCCATACATATCCGAGAAATCCCAAGGATCTCGAATATTGACTTTGTGTCCTGTGATTTTGGTCTGTGGGGAAATTTCAAAGGCGTCTTGCTGTAAATGCGCAATCAAGCCGGCATTACGTCGATCATGTAATAGCACCAACTCATCAACAACTAAATCATCATGCATCAACAAACTTATCGTAGGACGCCATCGTTGCCATCGTTCGGGCTTTTTTCCTTGATCTAAGGTAGAACCAACAAAACCAATTACAACTGTTTTTTTAAATTTTTGCATATTTCTATAAATCTATAAAAATTTATATATCTTGTCTAAATCATAGTTTTATTTTATCAATAAGCAAATATTATTCGCTGTATTGAGCCTAATATTTTTTAAAAATCACTATTTATTTTCATATACATGATCATGCTATACTACTGACGTACAAAGTTTTTACTTATTTTCCTCCATCTTTGTCTGATTCGACACTTCTTTTGATGGAACTGCCTTGCTTTGTCACAACAATAACCACAGATAAGATTTTACTACAGGCATAAATTTCCCATGTTAGAATTTACTTTTTTAGGGACATCTTCAGGTGTACCCACATTAACACGCAATGTTTCAGGCTTAGCCATTCATTATGGCAAAACTAAAGATTGGATTCTTGTCGATGCCGGTGAAGGAACACAGCATAGAGTTCAACAAGCCAAACTATCCTTACAGCACTTAAAAGCAATTTGCATTACTCATGTTCACGGCGATCATTGTTATGGCTTGATGGGCTTGCTCGCAAGTGCAGGCATGAACGGACGTAAAGATCCTATCACCATCATTGCACCTAAAGAGATTCAAGACTGGTTGGAAGCAACTCGTCATTTAACTGAGTTGTTTCTACCCTACCCGCTTCATTTTATTGACTCCCATACATTCAATAGCAGTTTTGAATTGGATGAAAAACTTTCGATTGAGGTTCACTCCTTACATCATCGTGTACCTAGTTATGCTTATGCTTTTAAAGCAACATCATTTCAGCGCAAACTGGATCATCAACGATTAGTTCAATTAGAAATTCCGAAAGGTAAGCTTTGGGGCTATTTGCAACAAGGACTAACTATTGAGTGGAATGGACAACTTCTTCATGGAAAAGATTTTGTAATTGAAAATACACAGCATGTATCTGCAATTGTCAGTGGAGATAACGACCAGCCTGAATTATTGAAAGATGCGTGTAGAAATGCGGCGCTGTTAATTCATGAAACCACCTACACACAAGCGGTATTAGATAAAGTTGGTTCTGGTCCAATGCACAGCTCTGCAAAAATAGTCGCAGAATTTGCGCAAATGATGAGCTTGCCGAATTTGATTGCCACGCATCTCAGTGCGCGTTATCACGATGCTGATGGTATTCAAAAAATTCATGATGAAATTGCAGAGTATTATCATGGTCATTTTTATATTGCTGATGATTTCCATCGCTATACACTTAGTGCGAGCGGCGAACTCACGCTTATTAAATAACTTTAGCCTTGGGGAAAGTGATTTTCCCAAGACTTCTTTAATGCTATATTCGTTTTAAATATCCGTCTATAAAAGATAAATAGCTCACATTAAAAACCTTTTAGAATTCATATGTATCCTCTGGATTGTATTAAGCTTGTTATTTATTCTCATCATTGTTCTTGGTTTGATCAGCTGTGGATAGGATTCATCAAGAATTCCGAGGTGTGTAAAAAAAAGCCACTAACCATAGTCAATCTGTTGAAAAATTCATACAGTAGAATATCATTTCTGTTGATCAATAAAATTAAAGCGATCAATATATTGTTTGATGATATAAAGCTTGCACTGCCACGCTTTAGCTCTAGAGTTTAAATTGTTTTGCGTAGGCGATACTTTACTTTTCAGAGATGAAAAGTAACAAAAATCTTCTGTTGAGCGAGGGGTACATCCTAATACTCCCGCTCAACATGGCGACATCCATGTCGCCTCGTGATAGCAAGACTGTTTATGATTCAAAAGTACAAAATAAATGAATCATCCAAATCACTTTTATGAATAATCAGACGGTTTGACTATATTTATTTACCGCATGATTTGTCTTGGCGATTTGATTGGATCATCTATTTAGAAAATATGCTACACCGCTCAAAATGAATTTTTTTCTGTAGTCTTTACAATTTGGAATTTTCGACCCACTTTTTCTATATTTTTATATTCCGCGAGTAAGACTATTTTCTCTCTAGGTGCTGGTTATCTCTTTTTTTATTTACACAACATTAGAGACTCTAATTTTTAATTATAAAAAAATAGAAAAAAAGATAAAATTATATAAATAAAGATATTAAATTTATATTCTAAACCATTAAAAAGTTGAAAATTAAATTTTATAAAATAATTTTATCTTATAAAAATCAAAAATTTAAAAATATATTTCACCTTAAAAAGCAAACTTGGCACACTCTCTGCAATATAACAATCAAGATATTAAAGTTTACTTGAGGATGCTGTCATGGCGAACAAGACAATTTTTGCCTCGAAACAACAGGCAAAGCCAAAAACCATTGAATATAATGAAGCTGGTGGGCGTGCATATACATTAAAATCTCGTGCCGCATTAGCACAACTCACAGCGACAGGTACACTGAATCAGACTTTTTATCAAAATGCACAAGTACAACTTGATCATATTCTCAACCTCGCACTTGAAGTAGAGCCTGCATTTGTTGCTAAAACTGCAATTTATGCACGTCAAAAAGCACAGATGAAAGATACACCTGTCGTATTATTGGCATTACTGTCTGAGCTAGATACGGACCTCTTTAAGCAAATCTTTCCATTAATTATTGATAATGGAAAACAGCTTAGAAATTTTGTACAAATCATGCGTTCAGGAATGATCGGTCGTAAGTCTTTAGGTTCATTACCAAAACGCATGGTAAACGAATGGATTCTCTCTACATCTGCTCAACAATTGCTTGCTGCCAATATTGGGAACAGCCCTTCACTTGCTGATGTACTAAAAATGACGCATCCAAAACCCAAGACTGTTGAACAAGATGCATTTTTTGCTTATGTATTAGGCAAAGAATATCAGTTTGAACAGCTCCCTGCCCAAGTACAGGCATTGGAAAAGTTTCGATCAGGTGTAAGCACAGAATTGCCCAAAGTACCTATGCAACTTTTAACCCATCTGAATCTTACTACACAGCAGTGGGCGGAAATTGCCTGTCATGGTTCTTGGCAAATGCTTCGTATGAACTTAAATACATTTTTACGTCACGATGTCTTCAAAATCAAAGGAATGACTAAAATCATTGCTGACAAATTGATGGATGAACAAGCGATTAAAAAAAGTCGTGTATTCCCCTATCAATTGATGATGGCATGGTCTGCACTTGCTGAAGGTATGCCACCTGAAATTGCCAAAGCATTAAAGTTTGCGGTGCAATGTTCAATTTCAAATGTACCTAAACTCCAAGGTAATGTTGTGATTGCGATTGATGTTTCTGGTTCGATGTCAAGTTCCATCACTGGTTACCGTCAGGGAGCAACCTCACAATTGCGTTGTGTGGATGTAGCAGCATTATTTGCGAGTGCATTTAAATATGTAAATCCAAATATTCGCTTGATGGCTTTTGATACAGAAGTACGTCAGTTATCCAATTTAAGCAAAGTGCAAGAATATTTGAAAAGAAAAAATCTGATGAAACAGCCAAATTTAGAAATTGATATTTTTGCTCTGGCAAAAAAATTTGCCAATATGTGTGGTGGAGGAACGGATTGTTCTAAGCCATTAGCACTATTGGTCAAAGAAAATGCCAAAGTCGATATGGTGATTTATTTCTCGGACAATGAATCTTGGGCAGATCAAATCCCAAGAGCGCATCGCCAAACAGGGATGATGCATTATTGGAAACAGTTAAAACAACTTAATCCTGATGCAAAACTGGTATGTGTTGATTTACAACCTTATGCGACAACTCAACTCCCCGAGCAAAAAGATGTCATGAACATTGGCGGGTTTTCAGATAACGTATTTAAATTGATTGAAAGCTTTGCCAATAATGAAATGCATGTAAATCATTGGATAAGTGAAATCGAAAACATAGACTTAACGCAAATTCAGTCACATGTTAGCTGAGTTTGCTCCCTCATTTAACATCTTGTATTCAAGTCTCTGCATCAAATGATGTAACTTGAGGCAATGATGTTAGATAAAAAGCACAAATGCCATAGGAACTACATTTTTCCAGAATGAAGTGTTTCTATATAAAGTTGTTGTGCTGAGTAAAACTGTTGCCAAATGCAGATAGAACTACATTACTTTGAATAATTGATGTTTTATCGAAAACTTGTTGGCAATATTTAATGCATAAAATGCGTTGAGGACTACATCTTTAATGCGTAGGTCGATGGTTCAAATCCATCCTTTTCATTCTTAGCTAAGATTGAAAAGTAGCTCAGCTGGATAGAGCAACGAAACGTCTTCAACATTTTGTTTATGCAATGCGGTAACCATGATTCAAGTATATCAAATGCAATGAGGACTACATTACTCGTTTGTCGGTGTTTCGATACCACCCTGTGTGGCAACACACAGTAGCTCAGTCGGTAGAGCCACGACCGTCCTCAACTCCTTGTTGATGTATACTTGATCATCATAAATCATGTTGTAATTAAGCAATTACAAATGCAGATCGGATTACATGGTAACGCTTTTGCGCAGGGTTCAAGTCCCGATCGTGATGACTCACGAAAATCTGATCAAAATTTGTTGTGATTGCGTTTTATTTAACGTAAGTTGAAAGTAACGACATCTTCAACTGATTGAAAAATAATGTTCTTAGCGGAGCCTTACTGCGCTTTTTTTTCTTTCTTTGGATCACACTCTCTCAAACAGTTACGGATAAGGTATCCAAGTATGGTATTTCACTAAGAGTTTTATCGAATGTAGGTAAACCTCATACAGATGAAACTGTATCAAGCCCGTGTTTTAAGAATATCGCTTGTGAATTGATCGACGATTTGCTAGTTTAATCGTTCAATTTAAAACCAGAGACAGGTGTCAGTCCTTAAAACGCAAAACATGTCTATTAAAGTCCTCGTGAAAGACGACAATCTCGATCTTGCTTTAGAGAAACTAAGAGTTAAAAAATACTATTTAGAAACCAACCACTGGTATAAGAAATGCCAGAATTATCATGAAAAACCGCCAAGTAAAAGTCGTAAAAAAACGAACTGAAACTTTTACATGGGCATAGCCAAATCCTAGAAGATGATCCTCTCTCACTCAGGTTAAAAATCCATATCGAAGAACATTATCAATCCACTGATGATCATACGGTATGGGATATAAGCAAAGATTAAGAATCACAGATTTCATCAAACTCAGCTTGGGAGAAGAAATTCTCCCAAGCTAGATTTCGTACTATACTCTGCAACGTGATAGATACCCTGAATAATAACAATGCGTGCTTGGTTTGCTTTCCTCTTATTTCCTTTACTCATTTTTGTATTTTTATTTTTCTTCTATGTCGTTTTTTGGCTTTCACTCACTTTGGGTTGCGGCTTCCTTCAAGAGAACATCCCAACCTGCTCAAAAATTTATTATTTTTCAATTATATCAATCTTTCCAATTGCAATTTGGTTCGGCTATTTTACTACTAAATTTGCACCACATTGTGGAAGATATTTGCTGAGTAGTATTTATAACCTAATGTTTTCAATTACTTTATTTGCATATTTACAAGGCTCTAAAATAAACCTCATCTTTTCTATTGGTTTTAGCCTACTTTTCTTATTATGTTTAGGCATTGGTTGTTTTATATTTTATTTAAAATATAAAAATAGATAGATTACTATCTAAAATAATATTTAAATTTGCATAATTTTTTTTGAAATATGTATTTAAAGAAAAATTTAAATACATTTATTAATTAAATATCAATATCTTATAAAATAAAATCAATTAAAAAACAAAGTTGGCACACTCTCTGCAATATATAGAACATACATCATGAGATGTATATAAATATCACCTGCCTGCAACCGCTTGGCAGGCAGGTTTTGCAAAGGATAAAGCTATGACTATGTCAGTATCAGAACAAATTGAAAAACAAGCATCCAATGAACGTGCTTATAATATTATTCAGGATAAAAAAGGTGTCCCTATAAAAATGTGGACCAAAGGTGTGCCTGTCGATGAGAAATCCAAAGAACAATTATTAAAGACAGCGCAAATGCCATTTATTTATAAATGGATGGCAGTGATGCCAGATGTACATGTCGGAATCGGAGCAACAATTGGGAGTGTCATTCCAACCAAAGGTGCAATTATTCCCGCTGCTGTTGGCGTAGATATTGGTTGTGGGATGATGGCAGCACGTACCTCACTTACTGCATCAGACTTACCCGATAATTTACATGCACTGCGTACCGAGCTTGAACGCTTGATCCCGCATGGAATGACCAAAGGTCGTGGTCGTCGAGACCGAGGGTCATGGGATACACCTACTGAACGTGTTGATCAGGCATGGGCTGAGTTAGTGACTGATTTTGAATACATTTGTACGAAGCATCCACGTTTAAAAAATACCAATAACCATAAACAGTTAGGTACTTTAGGAACTGGGAATCACTTTGTTGAAATCTGTTTAGACGAACATCAACAGGTGTGGATCATGCTACACTCAGGCTCTCGCGGTGTAGGAAATGCAATCGGTAATCACTTTATCGAACTGGCACGTAAAGATATGCAAAAGCATTTTATTAACTTGCCTGATAAAGATTTAGCTTACTTGGTAGAAGGTACGGGGCATTTTGACGACTATTGGTTTGCGGTTGGATGGGCACAACGTTTTGCCATGAAAAACCGTGAGTTAATGATGGAAGCGGCTGTGCAAGCTTTGCGTATCATTATAAATAAACCCTTTAATGCTAAGGTTGAGGCGGTTAATTGTCATCATAATTATGTGGATAAAGAAGAACACTTTGGTCAAGAAGTACTGGTAACACGTAAAGGTGCTGTACGTGCCCGTTTGGGTGAGTATGGGATTATTCCGGGTTCAATGGGTGCTAAGTCATTTATTGTCAAAGGTAAGGGAAATCAGGAATCTTTCTGCTCATGTTCGCATGGCGCTGGTCGTGTACATAGCCGTACTGCAGCGAAAAAGTTGTTTACTGTAGAAGATCAGATTGAACAGACCCAAGGTGTAGAATGCCGTAAAGATGCAGCCGTGATTGATGAGATTCCATCGGCATATAAGCCAATTGAAGATGTGATGAAAGCGCAAAGCGATTTGGTGGAAGTGGTTTACACTTTAAGTCAGGTTGTTTGTGTAAAGGGTTAGTATCATGATGACCAAATTAGAAAAATACCAAAGCTTAGAAGACATTATAAGGTTTGCCGAATCAATCCACGTTGATACATTACGTCAGCAAACCTTATATGAAATTGTGGTGTTAAATATCAATTAAAGATATAGGAAAAATAAAATGAAACTTGCAGAAGCACTTTTATTACGAAGCGATCAACAAAAGAAAATCGCTTCATTGAAACAACGTATCAATGCAAATGTATTGGTACAAGACGGTGATGAACCATCGGAAGATCCAAACGAGTTATTAAAGCAAGTATTTGCATTAACTCAAGAATCTCAAAAACTTGTTTATGCCATTCATCAAACCAATGCTTTGGCAAAATTAACTGATGGTCGTTCATTATTGGCTTTACTGACTCAACGTGATGAGCTTGTGGAGCGCCATAAAATTTTAACGTCTGCCATCAGCAACACTCAACGTGAACCAGATCGCTATAGTACACGTGAAATCAAATGGCATAAGGTAATTCCAGTATCATCTTTGCAAAAACAATCCGATGATATCAGTGCTAAATTACGTGATTTAAATGTATTAATACAAGCCACAAACTGGCAAGTTGATTTACTGGACGTTTAAAGCGATCATTTAAAAGCTTTGATCGGCTTTAGCCGATCAGATTTGGAATATATTGGGCGAGTACAAGATCTAAGGCTGTATAGATTGAAATAAAAGTCAGCATCATTTTTGGGTAATGACAGCGAAGCGGATTTAGGGCGGAAACGAACCAATCAATCCATCACTAAGCATCATTTAAACCTTTGTGAATCAAAGTGACTATTTATATAGCATTACCACGTACTGACAATATATTTCAATTTTTCTCAAATGATTCGTCATCTGAGATCACCCGAACATACTGGGCGAGTGCAAGATCCTCTACCTCCACAACACAGGATTGAAAATAGTGTAGTGGCTTGATGAGCGAGCGGGTTAGCTTAAAACCATAAGCACAAATCAACCCATCACTACAAACAAGGCAAACCTTTGTGAAAGCAAAGTCACAATGCACCTAGCATTACCATGTACTGACAGTATGTTCACCTTTTTTTTGGAGTTTGAATGAATTACCCCTGTTTTTATTGTCATCATGACACTCGAGATC
This sequence comes from Acinetobacter bereziniae LMG 1003 = CIP 70.12, assembly GCF_000368925.1. Taxonomy (GTDB): domain Bacteria; phylum Pseudomonadota; class Gammaproteobacteria; order Pseudomonadales; family Moraxellaceae; genus Acinetobacter; species Acinetobacter bereziniae. The sequence continues at coordinate 565,295 of NZ_KB849756.1, forward strand.
AGCCTCGGGTAATTTTGACTATGAAATTTGTCCCGTTTGTTTTTTGGGAAGATGACTGTGTAGAAAATAATGATGCAAATTCAAAAGTGGAGCGAATGCGATCTCTTTAGCTGAGGCACAGTATAACGATCCATAATATGGTGTAAATGAATTACATTTTATAAAACATGTCCGAAAACCAAATGATTTAGCAAGAAATGATGAAATAGAAAATGAACACATTAGTAAAAAATAAATCCATCCAAATAGATGGCTCACTGGGCGAAGGCGGCGGGCAAATTTTAAGAACTGCGCTTTCCCTATCTATGCTAACAGGTATTCCTTTTGAGCTTATCAATATCCGTGCAGGTCGAAAGAAACCTGGCTTAATGCGTCAGCATTTGGTTTGTGTGCAAGCTTCTCAACGTATCAGTCATGCAATTGTTGAAGGTGCTGAGTTACATTCCCAAAAACTGTATTTTCAACCTCAACAAGTTGAAACTGGGAAGTATGATTTTCATATCGGTTCGGCAGGCAGCACAATTTTGGTTTTGCAAACACTCCTTCCTGCACTCATGATGCAACCAGAAGCAAGTCAATTGAGTATTCACGGCGGAACACATAATCCTTTGGCACCCACAGCAGATTTTATTCAACATTGTTTCCTGCCTTTTATTCAAAAGCTTGGCATAGAAGTTGATTTTAAATGCGAACGCGTTGGCTTTTTTCCGATTGGTGCAGGTCAAATCAATATCACCATTCATCCATGGAACAATAAACTTGAGCAATCTATTTTAACCAAGGGAAAATTACTGGAAATACATGGTTTTGCAGCAGCCTTAAACATCCAACAAGATATTGCAGATCGAGAGTTAGATGTCTTGAATAATAAACTTGGTTTAAATCAACGTAAACGTATTAATTTTCAAGGGATCAGCCAAGGCAACACTGCATTTGTTATCTTAAATTATGAACACCATCAGCAAGTCTTTTCAGCTTTAGGTGAAAAGAAAAAATGTGCTGAAAAAGTGGCACATGATTTAGCCAAAGAGGTGAGAGCCTATTTGAACTCACATGCTGTGGTTGATGAATATTTAGCCGACCAACTTTTATTACCTTTGGCTTTAGGCAAAGGTGGTGAATTTACAGCACAAGTATTGAGCGATCACACTAAAACCCAAGCTGAAATGATTCAAAAATTTTTAGACTGTGATATTCAGATCGAAGCATTAAACGATATTTTTAAGATCCGTGTGGTGACTTAATCTTTGCCTTATGATGGCTTAACCATTAAATTGCCCACCCTTTTAATCACTTATCCTAATGTGCCAATTCATATTAATTTTCATGTTTATTGGCACATTATGTAAATATTTATTATGACTATCCATTATATAATCAATACCTTAGATCAATGTATTTTTAAATTGAACTAAAATATTCAAATAAAGGATAAGGGAAATGAAGAAAGTTTTATTTGGGGCAATGTCTATGGTGCTTTTTACATCTTCAGCTTTTGCAGAGGATATCACAGGGACTTGGCGTTATATTGACGACAAAACAGGCGAAGCCAAAGGTTTGGTTAAAATCGAAAAACAAAGTAATGGAACTTATGCAGGAACAGCTTTAAAAGCAACACCACGTCCAGGCTATACACCTAAAGAATTTTGTACCAATTGCCCTGCCCCTTATACCAATAAACCGATCATTGGTTTACAAGTAATCTCTGGCTTAAAAACAGATGATCATGTGAATTACACCGATGGAAAAATCATTGATCCTGTTTCTGGAAAAATCTACCGCCTAAAAGGCAAGATCAGCCCGAATGGTAAAAAACTATTTCTTCGTGGTTATTTAGGTATTTCAGTCGTAGGTCGTAGCCAAACTTGGTTACGTGTAGAGTAATTTAACCTTTTCATTAAGACAGCTTATATAAGCTGTCTTTTTTATTTCACCCCAATAATAACGCTGAACACTTAGACTTAATTGTCTAAAGCAAGTTGATATAAAAAATCCAAATGGGTGGGAGCAACCCCCTTATCCAAATTCAAATCACTGGCACGACCACCTAATCGAAGTGCAGGCAGATAACAATACATTTGATCATGCGCTAATTTTCCATATTTTTCTTGTGCTTGGCTCAGTGCTGATTTTTCTAAAAACTGCTCTATGATTTCATCATCACACAACCATTCATTAAAAAAGTCATTCAATGACCAAACCGTTACTCCAATATCAGAATTGTGTGGATCCATAAATGAAATATCTTCATCGCCTGCATCGCTTAGACGCCGATAGTAGAACACTATTCCAAAAGCAGATATTGCAATAGGCAACCGCGTCATATCAGGTTCATCTTTCATTAACCATGACCACAATACGTCCTGATAACGTTCAGGATCAATGATCTGAATTAGACCATTCCCATAGAAACCAAAACCATGCTCACGCCAGAGCTCTAACAACGCTTCTGGTAAATAAGATTGATATTTTTTAATAATTTCAATGTTGACTGTATTGCCCACCTGATCTACAGGAAACTTATCAATAAATAATTGTAATTGCATTGTTATTCTCAAACCTAAATTGCTTAACCAAGGCTCAAGCTTAGCCTTTCCACTCAAAACCACTAAAGGCATTATCTTGTTTTAAAGAATTTTCCACAGCATTTGCCAATTGCTTAATCATGCTTTGAGTGGCAATTTTTCTAAACCATACCTGCTCTTCATCAGCATGTGCAGAAATCTCACAGGTCAACAAGCCTTGATCATTTAAACGACAATTCACCCCTAAACCTATCGGATGATTTTCCACACTCACTGCCAAATCTTCATGAGAAGATGTCGTTTCCGCCTTAAAACCATATTGAGAAAGTTGTTTTAACAATAAATCCGTTACATACGCCTGAGTAACATGGCATGCATTTTGACCATAACCATTGCTTTTAACATGATTTTCGCAGTTTGCAGTAAATTGTAATGTTCTCATTGCTTCATCCAAAAGGCTTTATAGTTGTATGGTTTTAGAATAAGCAATATAAACAAAACAGCCAAGCTTTTGCTTGGCTGTTTTCAATTAATTATACAAATATTAGACAAGTATTATGGAGACACGATTCCGTTTTATTCAGAAACTTGAATCTCAAGTCCAGCCTGATTCGAAAGCTGAGTGAATGTAGGAAAACTAGTGGCAACTGTTTCAGTTCCCATAATTTTAATCTCGCCAGAATTACGTAAACCAGCCATCGAGAAACTCATTGCAATACGATGATCATGATGTGATTCAATTTCACCACCAGTGAAAATCGCGGACCAGTCTCCTGACTTACCTTTTCCTTCGATGATGATGCCATCATCTGTAGGCGTACAATCTATACCTAAAGTCTTTAAACCATCAGCCATCACTTGAATACGGTCAGATTCTTTGACTCTTAATTCAGCTGCACCTGTCAGAACAGTTTGCCCTTCAGCACATGCAGCAGCAATAAACAAAGATGGAAATTCATCAATCGCCAATGGCACTTGATCTTCAGGCATATGAATACCTTTCAACGTACGCGTACCACGAATACGAATATCCGCAATCGGCTCACCGCCAGCGATGCGTTCATTTTCAACAGTGAGGTCTGCACCCATTTGTTTAAGAATTTCAATCACACCTGTACGTGTTGGGTTAATCCCAACGGCTTCAAGCGTAACATCTGAACCCTCTGTAATCGCAGCACCCACCATAAAAAAGGCAGCAGAAGAAATATCTGAAGGAACTTGAATCTCAGTACCTACCAACTTTCCACCACCTTGCAGTGAAATACGATTTCCTTCTGTTTTTACTTCATAACCAAATGCACGCAACATACGTTCTGTATGGTCACGTGTTGGTTCTGGTTCAGTAACAGATGTTTCACCTTCAGCCCATAAACCCGCCAACAGAATCCCTGATTTCACCTGTGCAGAAGCCATAGGTAAATCGTAATGAATTCCTTTCAATGCTTGAGCACCCGTAATAGAAACAGGCGGTGTACCACGTTCGCCCGTAGTTTGAATCTGTGCGCCCATTTCACGCAAAGGCTTGGCTATACGCTCCATTGGACGTTTAGACAAAGAAGCATCACCCGTCATAACAGAGTCAAATTGTTGTGCAGACAACATTCCTGAGAGCAAACGCATTGAGGTGCCCGAGTTCCCCATATACAACGCTGTTTTAGGCGCTTTTAAGCCATTGATTCCCACACCATGAATGGTCACTTCACCATTTTTCGGACCTTCAATACTTACCCCCATATCACGGAACGCTTGAAGTGTTGCTAAAGCATCTTCACCTTCGAGAAAGCCCGTCACATGTGTAGTTCCTTCAGCAATCGCTCCAAACATGATGGAACGATGAGACACTGACTTGTCACCTGGTATGGTAAATTTACCCTTAAATGTCTTCTCACCCGGCAAAATGGTAAATTGTTGTGTCACCTTATTTTTCTCCATCAAAGGTTTATTGGCGAGCATATGATTGAAATGTTGGCGTGCCGCTTGTGCATGACCAAGCAATCCCATCAAGGCTTGTGAATTTTCATCTTCAATCAGTTGACGCAAAGTTGCGAGTTGCGCTTCAAATCCATCTACAGCTTTGAGTATGGCTTTTTTATTGGCAAAAAAAATGTCATGCCACATTTGTGGATCACTGGCTGCAATACGTGAGAAATCTCGAAATCCACCGGCTGCATAGCGGAAAATATCTAAATTATCTTCACGGTTTGCAAGCTGTTCAACCAGATTAAATGCCATCAAATGCGGTAAATGACTGGTATGTGCCAAAACCTCATCATGCTTTTCAACATCCATACAAATCACTTCAGCTTTAGCTGCCTGCCAAAGTTGAATCAGCTTTTCAACAGCCCATTCCGCACTACTCGGTAATGGCGTTAAAATCACTTTGTGATTGGCAAATAAATCCACCTTACCTGCATGAACACCCGTATGTTCAGCACCAGCAATAGGATGTCCGGGTACAAAACCGACCGGAATATTCTGACCATATACAGCATGTGCAGCTTCGACCACATTGCCTTTGGTACTGCCTACATCGGTAATAATCGCATTTTCAGATAGATAAGGTTTTATTGTTTCGAGAATTTTTTGCGTTGCACGAACAGGCAAAGCCAAAACAATTAAATCTGCATCTCGAACTGCATCAACTGGATCACTAAAACCTTCAGAAATAATCCCTAAAGCTTTAGCATCTGCTAAGGTTTTTTTTGAACGTGTTGCAGCAACAACATTTTCTGCAAGATGTTCTGCTGCGATCACACGCGCCAAACTTGAGCCAATCAGCCCAAGTCCAATAAAAGCAACTTTTTTAAATAAAGGTTGTGACATGACGATTTTAAACTACCCTCTTCACAACAACTTTAAAGTACAGCGATTGGATAAGAACCCAGTACTCGTACTTCTTTAACTAACGGGCGTATATCCTCAATCGCAGCTTTAACATTGTCTTGTTCCACATGACCCTCTAAGTCGATGAAGAATACATATGCCCATTTCTCAGGCAATGCTGGACGGGTTTCAATACTGGTCAGACTAATATTGTGCTTGGCAAATGGTGCAAGAATTTCCAACAAAGCACCAGCACGATCATGTGCTGAAATTAACAATGACGTTTTATCATTACCGCTTTGTGGAACTTTCTCACGCCCAATCACCAAGAAACGTGTGGTATTTTCAGGATTGTCTTCAATATTGCCGTGCAAGATTTCCAAGTCATAAATACTTGCAGCGACATCAGATGCAATTGCTGCCGAATGCCATTCATTACGAATACGACGAGCAGCTTCTGCATTAGAACTTAAAGCAACACGCTCCACACCCGGATAATGAGCATCAAGCCATTTGCGACATTGTGCTAAGGTTTGTTGATGCGCATAAATTTGTTTAATGCTGTCCTTACGTGTATTTGATGAAATCAGGAATTGATGATGAATACGTAATTCAACCTCACCAATCACATTCAAATGTGATGCTTTAAAACAATCTAATGTATGGTTAACAACCCCTTCTGATGAGTTTTCAACGGGTACTAAACCATAGTGCGCACTTCCTGCTTCAACTTCACGGAATACTTCATCTATTGTTGGCAATGGGCGAACCACAGCATCTTGACCAAAATGTTTTAAGACTGCTGAGTGAGTATACGTTCCGACTGGACCCAAGAATGCAATACTTTGTGGTGCTTCAAGTGCTAAGCATGCCGACATAATTTCACGGAATAAACGAGCCATTGTTTGATCTGACAAGGGTCCTTCATTACGCTCCATAACTTTACGTAAAACTTGTGCCTCACGTTCTGGACGATAAAACAACGGATTCTCTTCTGATGCAAATTTTGCTTTAGCAACTGCTTCCGCCAGTTTTGCACGGCGATTGATGAGTTGTTGAATTTGTTGATCTACAGAATCAATATCTTCACGGATTTGAGCAAGATCTAGAGAAGTCGTTTTTTGATCATCGTTGATCATTGTTATATCGCCCTTTGAAAGTCAAGAATTACGAAAAGTCTAAGTTTTAGACCCAAAACAGTATAACAATAGTTCAGTTAAATTTGTTGAGCAATAACGCTTTTATCGATGATTCCGTTATTGCCACCACTTTGAATAAAATATCAGCAATGTATGAGTAAACTCCGCTATCCATTACTTACAAAGTAGCTATGGAATTTTAATCATTGCCCACTATGATTAAAATTAAAAGCGGATTTCGAGACAAAGAAAATGAATAAAAAAATCGCTGTTCTCATCACCCATGATTTCGAAGATACGGAATATCATCATCCCGTAGAAGCTTTTCGTGCCGCAAGTCATTCTGTTCGAAATATAGAAAAATCCGCAGGCAACATTGTCTACAGCCAACAACGTAAATCTTCCGTCAGTATAGATTTAGGGATTGATGATATTTCAGTTAAAGATTTTGATGCCTTAATGATTCCAGGCGGGCAATCACCTTATCATTTAAAGAAAGATCCGCGTTTCATTGATTTTCTCCGCAGTTTTGCCAATGCACAAAAACCGATTTTTCTGTGTTGTTACAGCCCTCAACTCTTGATCGACGCACAGATTGCAATTGGTCGTCGTTTGACCTCGATTGATGAATTGATCAAAGAATTAAAAGATGCGGGCGCGGTTATTTTTGATCGTGAAGTTGTGAACGACAATAATCTTTATATTTCTTCACGTTCGACCTATGAATTGCCCGTTTTTATCGATGAATGTTTAAATGTACTGAGCGTTTAATTGAATTTTTATTCACTGTTCAGCATTAAACCAAAGATACATTTTAAACCTTATATTCAAATTTAACCTGATAATTTCTTGTTATTGATTAAACAGATAAAGCAATTGAGAATAAAATACTGTCGCCTAAGTAGATTTTTTCTTTGTTACGAATTTCTGCTTTAAGTGGTAGCAAATAACCTTCTGATTGCTTGTCTGGAAATATTGAAGTTTTCCATACACTTTGTCCTACTGTCACAGTAACAGATATAAGACCCCAACTTTGCCTTTGAAGTAGATAGTTTTTTATTTCCATGGCTTGTTTTTTAGGAACAATCACATAGTGCCAGCCACCAGCACCAGAATAGCGCTGAACTGTGGATTCAACTGAAAATTGTCTTTCATTGTCAATCATTTAATTTTCTCTAAAATTTAAACTTTCCTCATGATTATATGTATTCCTTTTACCCCCCTCTAAGAACAATCAATATGACTACCTGATCCTAAATTCAATATAAAATTCTTGATAAAATATCATACTCGGAAACACATCCGTAACTGTTTGAGGCAGAACTACTTTTATAAAATTCTTATTTTTAATCGTTTAATTTAAACCACTTCAAGTCTTGATCATAAAAATAAAAACTGCACATGCTCCCTAAAAAGCATGAACAGTTTAGATATTCATTTTTCTTAAAAAAAATTAACGACCAATGATTCCACGAGCGACGATTTCTTTCATAATCTCATTTGTTCCTCCATAAATACGTTGAATACGGGCATCTACAAAGAAACGAGAAATTGGATATTCCGTCATATAGCCATAACCACCAAAGAGTTGCAGCAAACTATCGATAATTTTCATTTGCATATCCGTACTGAAACTTTTCAACGCCGCCGCAGTTTCAACATCCAATTTATTTTCTTTATATAATGCTAAATTCTGATTATAAAATGCTGCAGTTGCCAATTCGTCAATTTTAGCTTGTGCTAAAACAAATCGAGTATTTTGAAAACTACCAATTTTCTGACCAAATGCTTGGCGCTCTTGCACATATTGAGTCGTTACATCAATTGCTCCACGAATCGCACCCAATGCTGTTGCAGCAATTGCAGTACGTTCACGAGGAAGTTCTTGCATCAAATAAGCAAAGCCTTGACCAGCATTGCCCAATAACTGGTTGGCAGGAACTTTCACATTATCAAAGAATAATTCCGAAGTATCTTGAGAGTGCAACCCAATTTTATCGAGATTGGTTCCCTTTTTAAAACCATCCAAGTGAGTATCGACCAATAACAATGAAACACCTTTGGCACGAGCTTGTGGATCTGTTTTTGCTGCCAATACGACTAAATCTGCATGCTGACCATTTGAAATGAAGGTTTTTGAACCATTCAATAGATAATGATCACCATTCAAAATAGCACTGCTGCGCATACCCTGTAAGTCCGAACCTGCACCAGGTTCAGTCATCCCAATAGCACCGACGACCTCACCAGCGACCATTTTAGGTAACCAGTATTGCTTCTGTTCTTCATTGGCAATATGCAAAATATAAGGCGCTGCGATTTCAGAGTGACAAGAGATTGCTGTAGATAATGCACCATAACCTGCACGCGCCGACTCTTCAACCAACATCAAAGAGTATTCCGTTGGTACGCCATAACCGCCATATTGCTCAGGAACATCGACACAAAGATAGCCATTTTCACCCAATAATGACCACACTGATCGTGGCATCAAGCCTTCTTTTTCCCATTGCTCATAAAATGGAGCAACATGTTCTGCCATAAAGCGTTTGAAGTTATCACGAAAAAGTTCTAAATCTGCATCATATGCCAACATATTTATATTCCTTTCAACCTGAGTTTTTGATTTTATGATGTATAGCATCCTAATCATTTTTTTTAAGCTTGTCATGATCGCATGAGGTCATTTTTTTTTGGCACTTTTGCCAATCCATAAAGCTGCTTTATAAGACTTTGTTATAAAAAAAGAGCAATTGGTTGAAACCAACTGCTCTTTGGTGATATATCGAGATTTCGATCATTTGTGTAGATTAAAACAAACGAATCAGAACTTATTGTCTCTCAGCATAGGAAGTGAAGAATTCAATTTAGTCACTTCATTGAATAATTTTCCAACAAGGGATGGAATTAAGGCATCTGCCATTTGCGCTGCTTGTAAACCAAGTTTCTCACCCAATGTCGGTTTACGACGTGTTTGAATCACATAAACATCGTGTTGTGGGAGCAAACTCAGTAAATATTCATCCGAAGTCTGTAACTTATCGACCAAGTTCAAATCACGTGCATCTTCACCATACCAATGCTCGCCTGTGGCTACTTTTTCCACATTCAATTGCGGACGGTATTTTTCAACAAAATGTTTAAATAATTGATGGGTTTGTTGTAGTTCTTCTTCAAATTTAGCTTTGCCTTCAGGTGTATTTTCACCAAACATTGTCACGGTACGTTTAAACTGCCCTGCGGTATATAGTTCAAAATCAACATGGTGCTCTTTTAACAGTCGATTAAAGTTAGGCACTTGCGCAACCACACCAATCGAACCCACTACAGCAAATGGCGCAGAAACAATTTCACTGGCAATACACGCCATCATATAACCGCCACTAGCAGCAACTTTGTCCACACAAATAGTCAAGTGAAAACCAGCATCACGTAAACGAACCAATTGTGCTGCTGCCAAGCCATAACCATGCACCATTCCACCTGGGCTTTCTAAACGCACGATTACTCGATCTCGCCCAGCTTTTGCTGTTGCTAAAATCAAGGTAATTTCTTCACGTAAATTCTCTACAGCAGAAGCTTGAACATCACCTTTAAAATCTAAAACATAGATTTTTTGATTATGCTTTTTACGTACACGTGCTTCTTTGACCAATTGTTGTGTCAACTGCAAAAGCTCAAGTTTAGATGCAGTTGATTGAGCAATTCTTTTTCTTTGTTCATTAATTCGTGCATTTAAATGACTAATACGAATTTCTGCGGGAACTTTAGGTAAATGAAATAACATAGAATTTATAATCTCGAATATCTGGATAAATGCTTTTCCATTAAGATGCGGACGGATTGAATAAATTTCAATACATATTTTGAAAAATTCGACAAATCTCTAGGGTCTGTTGACATTTAGGGTTCATAATTTAACCTACAAGGGGAGCCATAAAAATATACAAGCTAATGCAACAGAACTTTCATAGTTCCGTTTTAACTTGTCGTATCGAGTGGCTAT
>NZ_KB849756.1:576287-592299 GCF_000368925.1 Acinetobacter bereziniae LMG 1003 = CIP 70.12
ATCCTATAAAGAATCGCTTCAATAAAATTTCTTAAATTTGAGTTGAGATGAATGGATAAATTACGCAAAATAGCTTTCAACTTTTGCCAGTGTTGATCTGTTAACATGGTACGAGGCATAGCGAATAGTAGAATTGGGTTTGGCGATTTAATTTTACTACTTCGCTATTTTTTAATCTAAAAGTGTCAACACGCCCTAGTCACTTTACGTCCCACTTATTGTTTTGCTAACACCGATTCAGGTTTAAAATACAGGTGTAAAAATTATAGATGTTTTCCAATTTGTTTAACGCAGATCAGCAATCCAAAATTTTAGTTATAAAACGTATATATTTTTTTTATAAAAAATTAACTACCTCCAAGATTAACGATACTTTTACTTAAAATAATCCACTTTTTATTAATCGTTTTTACGTCTAAATAAATGATGATTAATTCATAAAAATATAGTCATCAATGATACAAAACAGCTTTCAATGCTTTTTATATAACTTTATGCCAATCTTTGTAGGACAAATTCACAAAAAAAACATAGACATGATTTTTCCAACTACATCATACAAAAATAAAATACTAGGTATTTAATTTATTGATAATTTGATATTTATCACATTTTTTTATCTAAATAACATATTTGTTATTTTAATTTATTTATTTAAAATCAACACGTTAAAACGAGAATCACATTTTTTAATTTTATGGTTTTTTAATAATCATTTCTTTAGGAAATGTTGAATTTTATCAACATCAAGGATAAGGAATGAGTATGGATATCTCTTCACACGATGAACACCTACCACCTAAAAAGCAAAAGTTTTATCAAATCCTGTATGTTCAAGTCATTTTTGCAATCGTACTTGGTATCCTTTTAGGGCACTTTTGGCCAGATATTGGTGCGAGTTTAAAACCTTTAGGTGATGCCTTCATCAAATTGGTTAAAATGATTATTGCGCCGGTAATTTTTCTGACAGTGGTCACAGGAATTTCAGGCATGAAACATATGGGAACAGTAGGTCGTGTTACTGGTAAAGCGATGCTTTACTTCATAACATTTTCTACACTGGCATTAATTGTCGGTATGATTGTTGCCAATATTATTCAACCTGGGCATGGTTTAAATATTGATCCAACAACATTAAAATCAGACAAAGTGGCTGAATACGCTGAGAAAGCACACGATGCTTCTATCGTTGATTTCTTAATGAATATCCTTCCTACCACCATCCTTAGCCCGCTAACCAGTGGTGACATTCTGCAAGTCCTTTTTGTTGCTGTACTATTTGGTTTGTCTCTTGCTGCGGTGGGTGAAAAAGGTCAGCCTATTGTTGATTTTTTAAATAACTTAACAGCACCAGTATTTCACTTGGTGGGAATGCTGATGAAATTTGCTCCGATTGGTGCATTCGGTGCTATGGCATTTACAATTGGTAAATATGGTATTGAAAGTATTGGTAATCTTTTACTTTTAATCATGACTTTCTACATTACTGCATTGTTGTTTATTCTGGTTATTTTAGGTGCTGTTGCACGCTATAATGGATTTAGAATTACAGACCTGATTCGTTATATCAAAGATGAATTGTGGCTGGTGCTTGGAACGAGTTCTTCTGAAGCAGCACTTCCATCGTTAATGCGTAAAATGGAAAAAGCTGGTTGTGAAAAATCTGTGGTGGGACTCGTAGTTCCAACAGGTTACTCATTCAATCTGGATGGTACCAATATCTATATGACGATGGCTGCCCTATTTATCGCACAGGCATGTAATATTGATTTGAGCATTCAAGATCAAGTTCTTTTGTTACTTGTAGCAATGCTCAGCTCTAAAGGTGCTGCTGGTGTAACTGGCGCAGGTTTTATTACTTTGGCTGCAACACTTTCTGTCGTTCCTGCTGTGCCTGTTGCGGGTATGGCTTTAATCCTTGGTATTGACCGCTTTATGTCAGAGTGTCGCGCACTAACCAATTTAGTCGGTAATGCTTGCGCAACAATCGTTGTAGCGCGTTGGGACAATGCATTAGACAAAGATAAATTGGCTGCCGCATTCGCTCACCCACCAAAGTCACATTATGATGAAAAAGCAGTAGAACAACATCGTGAAGACCCAATGGACTAGTTAAAAATTGAGTATAAAAAAGAGCCATCAGGCTCTTTTTTATTGATCTAAATCTAATGACCACACAATTGATTCGATTAAACTGCACCGATACAGATGCTTAAATCATACATCTCCCCCCAATATACTCATCTGATTTTGAAATCAGTCGGTGTACTAAATAAAAATATTCCTTTTTCATTCAATGATGATCATTCATGCCAATTAGATTGATTTATTTCCTTACTCAAACAGTCAGGATTGATCTATTTCACAGCATTATTTAATAGGTATTGATTATTCATCTGCGGATCAAAACAATATTTTTTAAATATAAAAAAGAGCCTTTCGGCTCTTTCATTTTAATACTTCGCTGAACTTAACCAAAACGACCTGTAATATAAGCTTCAGTCAATTGATGATCTGGTTGTGTAAATACTTTCTCTGTGGAATTCACTTCAATCAAATCACCCAAGTGGAAGTATGCAGTTCGATCAGATACACGCGCTGCCTGTTGCATTGAGTGGGTCACGATTGCAATGGTGTATTGAGTAGAGAGTTCAGAAATCAGCTCTTCAACTTTTGCAGTTGCAATTGGGTCCAAAGCTGAGCACGGCTCGTCCATTAAAATCACTTCAGGACTTACAGCTATGGTACGTGCGATACACAAACGTTGTTGTTGACCACCAGAAAGACCCGTACCCGGTTGGCTTAGTCGATCTTTAACCTCATCCCACAGACCTGCTTTACGCAAACTGTTTTCAACAATTTCCTCTAAATCGTACTTATCTTTTGCCAAACCGTGTAGTTTTGGACCATAAGCAACATTATCAAAAATTGATTTCGGAAATGGATTTGGCTTTTGGAAAACCATACCGACTTGAGCACGTAACAGCACCACATCAAGATTTGGGTCATAGATATCTTGGTTATCTAAACGTACTTTACCCGTCACACGACAGCTATCAATCGTATCATTCATACGATTCAAAGTACGTAAAAATGTTGATTTACCACAACCTGATGGACCAATAAATGCAATCACTTCATTTTCATAAACTTGAAGATCAATACCTTTAATCGCTTCTGATTCACCATAGTAAACATGTACATCTTCAGCACTAAGTTTGACTGTCGTATTTTTTTCTTTCTTCGGTGTTGAAGATTCAAACTGAGAGACAAAAGATGTATTTGCTTGCTTTTGTTGATGCTCAGTGGATGTAAATTGAGATTGTTCAGAATTCACGGTTGTATCCTGTTTTAAGGAATTTTTAGTTTCTACAGTATTCATCTATTCTGCCCTCTTTTACCAACGAACTTCAAATTTCTTACGTAACCAAATTGCAAAGCTGTTTAAACCCACCATTAGTGCCAATAACACAATGATTGCAGCAGCTGTACGACCCTCAAAGAAGTTACGCAATTCATTACCTTGCCATAAGTAAACTTGAACAGGTAAAGCTGTAGATTGATCGAGTGGAGATACTGGAATATTCGCAACGAATGCACTCATACCAATTAACAGCAACGGTGCTGTTTCACCCAGTGCATGAGCAATACCAATAATCGCACCTGTCATAATTCCCGGTAATGCCAAAGGAAGTACATGATGAAATACGGTTTGCAAACGCGAAGCGCCTATACCAAGTGCCGCTTGGCGAATTGATGGGGGTACTGCTTTAAGTGAAGCACGTGTAGTAATAATGACCGTTGGTAAAGTCATTAAACTGAGCACCAAACCACCGACCAGCGGTGCTGATATAGGCAGATGCATCCAACCAATAAAGATCGCTGCACCCAGCAGACCAAATACAATCGATGGAACTGCTGCAAGGTTATTGATGTTGACTTCAATAATGTCTGTAATAAAGTTCTTTGGTGCAAATTCCTCTAGGTAAATCGCACTTGCAACACCCAATGGAATAGAAATCACAATCACAATCAACATCATGAATAATGAACCCATGAATGCACCCGCCAAACCAGCCGTTGCTGGTGAACTACGTGAATCTGGGTTGGTAAACATTTGCGTGTTGAACGTACGACTGATAATGCCTTTCGCAGCCAAATCATCTGAAAGCTTACGTACTTCAGGGCTTAACTGTTGCTGATCATCTGGTAATGAACGATCGATATGTCCTGCTAACCAAACATCAATGTTTGCGTCTGCAAGGAAATTTAATTCAACTTTTTTACCCACTAAAGATGGATCTTTAAAAACCATATCACGAATACGATATGCTTCAGAGCTGGTATAAAGGCTAGAAAGGTCGTCACGACGACTTTCAAGTGATGGATCTTTAGAAATAATGCCGTTTACAATCAACGCATCCCAATCCACCATACCCATTTTAGTTTGCCAGTCTACATAGCGCTCTTGAAACACAGCTGGAGACTCGCCGACTTTTTGTGTTGGTTTTGGACCAGCATCAATCACAGTTGGATCAAAATAGACAGGTACGGTCATACTTGCTTGCCAAAATGCAGGAAGCCCCTTGTATAAGATACTTCCAAACAAAATCGCGACAAATGCCAGTCCCATAATCACGGCAGAAAAGCCAACAAAACGGAATGTCTTTTCTTTACGATGACGTTTTGATAATGAACTTGCGATTTTAGCTTTACGCTTTTCACGTAGTTCTGCGGCAACTTGAGGATCAAATACATTTTGATCCACTGGAGATGTATTTGATGTACTCATTCGTATTGCTCACGGTATTTACGCACAATGTAAAGTGCGACAATGTTTAGACACAATGTAATAGTGAATAGCGTCAGACCCAATGCAAAGGCAACCAATGCCTGTGGGCTTGCAAAATCAGTATCGCCAGTTAACTGTTTTACAATCGTTACGGTTACCGTAGAAACAGCTTCAAGTGGATTGATATGTAGTAAAGGACTGTTTCCTGCCGCAAGTACAACAATCATGGTTTCACCAATAGCACGTGATACAGCAAGCAAGAATGCGCCAGTAATCCCCGGCAACGCCGCAGGCAGTACCACTTGGCGTATTGTTTCAGACTTGGTCGCTCCCAAACCCAAAGAACCATCACGTAATGATCTAGGGACTTGAGTGATAATGTCATCTGAAAGTGAAGATACAAATGGGATAATCATGATTCCCATTGCAAAACCAGCAGTAAGTGCGCTGGTTGCATTCACTTCAATACCAATTGAATCACCAATTGATTTAAAGATTGGACCGATCACCATCATGGCAAATACACCATAAACGATGGTTGGGATACCTGCCAAAACCTCAATCGTTGGTTTAGCCCATGAACGGAATCTAGGTGATGCATACTCAGCGAGATAAATTGCAATCATTAAACCCAATGGAACAGCAACCAATAAAGCAATACCACTGACCATGAGTGTTCCCCATAGTAATGGTAGTAAACCATAACTACCTTCAGCATTTCCTGAAGTGCTAAAACCTGGATTCCACTCTGTACCAAAGAAGAAGTCAATTGGACTGACAAAATGGAAAAAGTGCATCGCTTCACTGAACATCGACATCACGATGCCTACTGTAGTAAGAATTGCAACGCCAGAACATAAAATCAAAACTACGTTAATGGTTTTTTCAACTTCATTACGTGCACGGAATTGTTGGCTAATTCTTTTTCTTGCCCACACTAATCCCAAGATTGCTGCACAGACCACAACAGCAAATTTGGCAAAAGAACTGATTCTTTCAAACTTTGCTAATTGTTCTGCAGCGGCTACTTCATAGGCTGCAGGCGTATCTGTTACACCAAAACCAGAAGCAATTGCCTTGATGCGATCTACAAGTACATCTACTCCAGCCGTATCAAGAGATGCAGCAACATTTGCTGGAACATTCTTTAGAATTAAATGTTGTAAAACACTCGGTTCTACCAAATTCCAAACAATTAAAATTAAAAAAGCTGGGATTCCACACCACAACGCCACCAAAGAACCATAATAGCCTGGACGTGAATGTAAAACTGCAGTGTTATTTCCCTTACCTGCTAGGCTTCGGCTTTTTCGTAGCCCAATTTGATATGCGATAGCAATTAAAGCTAATAACACGCCAATGAGTAGCAGATTCATGTATTCTCCACCGTTTTTTCAATCCTAATTATTTGAAAAAACTCTGCTTAGCAATGAAAGCCGATGGTAGTCTCCCACCATCAGCTCCATGATTACGGTTTTATTATTTACCAGCTTTGAAACCAGCAAGTACTTTTGCACGCTCAGAGTCAGACAATGAGATCAAGCCAGCTTTGTCTAATTTAGAACCTTTACCAGATACTTTTTTGTTTAAGAAGTATTCAGTATATTCTTTTAAGCCTTTGATAGATTGTAAGTGTTCACCTTTAACATAGAAGTATAAAGGACGCGATACTGGGTAAGTACCATTAAGAACAGTTTGTTCTGAAGGGACTACATTGTTTACTGTCGCAACACGTAATTTATCTTTGTTTTGGTCATAGAAACCTAAACCAAATACACCTACCGCACTTGGAGATGTTTTTAAACGTGCTAGAGTTTCAGTATAGTCACCCGCGATTTCGATCACTTTACCGTCTTTACGGAAAGCAGAACATGCTTTTTTCTGAGCATCTTTATCTAACTTTTTGAAGTAATCGTAGCTTTCACAACCTGCTTCAACCATTTTCTCTTGGAATACTTCACGAGTACCGTGGTTAGATGCTGGAACCACTAAAGTAATGGGTTCGTTTGGAAGAGATTTATCAATTTGGTTCCAACGTGTATACGGGTTTGGTACCAATTTACCATTTGATGGTAATTCAGCTGCTAAAGCTGCAAATACGTGTTGTGGACGTAACTTATAAGCTGCTTTGCTTGCATTTGATGCAAAAACGATACCATCATAACCAATTTTAATTTCTTGGATTTTATTTACGCCTGCTTTTTTACAAGCTGCAATTTCAGTATCTTTGATTTTACGAGAAGCATTCGCGATATCGATTGTATTATCGCCAACACCAGAACAGAACTGTTTAAGACCAGCAGAACTACCGCCTGAACCCACTACAGGTGCTTTAAATTGAGGGAAAGTATTACCAAATTCTTCAGCAACAATACTTGCATAAGGAAGTACAGTAGAAGAACCAGCGATTTGGATGGTATCACGAGCGTTTGCTGCCACTGCTGCCCCTGAAACTGCTAATGCAAGTGCGATATGGTTAATGCGCATTCTTTTCTCTCTTAAATAAACTGCAATTTGAAGTACGCCACTTCTTTTTGTGTTGTACTTTTCGGATAACTGCATTTTGATTTTAAAATATGACAAATAAGTTACAGCTTTATGACGCTTTTATGATAATTGATGATTCGCATTTGATTTTATTAAAAATCTTTAAAATTCAATATGTAATAAACTGTATTTTATTTTTATAAATTTAGAATAATGCCCTTCAAATTGTAATATTTCATGTGAATGTCACAAAACTTCTATTATCCCCCTATTGATACCGCGACATTTCATGTCGTAGTAAGCTTAATTTTTAATGCAAAAAGTTTTAAAATTAATAAAAAAAGAGCAACTAAAATGACTTCATTAAACCGAAAAGAATGGCATGAGACTTTTCTGAAAATGGTCGCTTCGGCAAGTATGATCACCTTCATTATCTATATGAGCTGTTTGATTATCTACATATTATTGTCACAAATTAGTCAATATTTTATCGTTCAAAACATAGTGAGTAGCTTTAGTTTTATCAGCTTGTTTATCTTAACCATGCAAACATTACGTTCAATGTACCATGTCTATTATTTACCTTTAATGAATAGTTGTGCGCATACTTATCAAAAATTAATTTTCTTTTGTAGTAGCTTTTCTATTGCTCTCATTGTATTAAGTTCTTTTTTCTTCAATTTTACCCAAATGTTAAAAACCTATTACAACTAGCATATTTTTGAACAACTGATTGTTTTAACTTGATCTACTGTACTGTTCTAATTTTTGCAAATATTGATCGCAATAATTGAAATTTCTAAGAACACTGGATTCTTTTATATTCAAATCAATTCTAAACAGAAGATTTGTATATGAATAGTCGCACAGAATACATGTTTCATTCCGAATTTCCTGTCCATATGACTTTTTCGCAACAGGATTGGTTGTTATTGGCACAGTATTGGTATCCAATTGCTTTAGCACGTGATATATCAGAACAACCTCAAGCTACCATGTTATTGGATATGCCTTTGGTCATCTACAAATTTAATCATGAGATTATTGTTGCAAAGGATGCCTGCCCACATCGAGGCGTACCGTTAAGTCTTGGTACACATGATGGTCAAGGGGTTGTTTGTCGTTATCATGGTTTACGCTTTGGTGAGAAAGGTAAATGCAATCGAATTCCTGCCCACCCAAACCATAAAATATCAGATCGTTTTCACTTGAGAACTTATCCAACCATTGAACGATATGGATTAATCTGGTGCTGTTTATTGGCAGATGAACAAGATAGCCCAAATATTCCCGATATGCCTTATTGGGATCAAGCAAAATATCAACAATTGGTTTGCCCTTGGATTGATTTAAAGTGTTTTGCGGGTAGACAATTGGAAGGATTTATTGACGTCGCTCATTTTGCTTGGGTTCATGCTGATACATTTGGAGATCCAGAGCATCCTGAGGTAGCTGACTATACAACTCAAGAAACCCATTATGGCTTCAGTGCTGATTATCTTAGTCATGTTGGACGTTATCCAATTGGCTTAGATCAATTCGGACAAGAAGGGTTTCAATGGTTACGTCATTTTGAGGTTCATTTACCATTTACAGCAACACTCACAATACATTTTCCCAATGATTGCAAACAAGTCATCATGAATGCTGCCTCACCAATGACGGCACGAAGCACACGATTATTTGCCCCAATTTGTCGTAACTACGATAAAGATTTACCCATAGAAGAAGCCTATGAATACAACCTTAAGATTTTTGAAGAAGACCGCTTGATTGTTGAAACGCAGAAACCAGAATATTTACCTTTAGACCTGTCCATGGAAGCACACTTTCCTGCTGATCGCAGTTCAAGCATGTATAGAAAGCTGCTTAGAAAAGCTGGATTTAGTCAAATACTCGCTGCCTAGCTCAATTAAATATTAACTTTAAGAAAGAGGTCTTGATGACTTCTTTTAACTTTATATAAGTAGGTTTCACGATCCTTCATTTCTCGATTTAACGATAAGGACGATTGAGAATGCTTAAATTTAATCCAAAAGCTTTTATTAAAATTGCACTCTTCTTTTAAACGATTAAAATGCATCTAACACAGATCCAATGAGGTGGTAGAACATGCAACAAATGTGGTCAGACATCGATGCTTATATCGAATCACATTTAATTCCTGAAGATCCGATCCTCACACAAACATTAAAAAATACTGCGGATAAAGGCTTTCCAGACCATCTCGCTGTTGCTGCAAATCAAGGCATGCTGTTGCAAATGCTGATTCAAATGAACAAATGTAAACGTGTTTTAGAGTTAGGGACTTTTGCAGCATATAGCACCATGTGGTTAGCGCGTGCTCTACCTGAAGATGGTTATATTTTAACAATTGAAGGACGTGATACGCATGCAGCTTTAGGTCAAGAAAATATTGACCTCGCAAAACTTAAACAAACTGTTGAATTAAAGTGTGGGCGTGCTGCTGATATTTTAAAAGCTTTGCCTGAAGATACTGCGCCTTTTGACTTTATTTTTGTCGATGCAGATAAACAAAGTTATCCTGAATATTTAGAATTAAGCTTAAAGCGATCACATTCAGGTACAGTGATTGTTTTGGATAATGTGATCCGCGCAGGTGATATTCTTGATCCAAATAACATTAAACCAAGCATTGAAGGCATTCGGGATATGTATAAAGCGATGCAGAATCACCCCCAAATTTTATCATGCACAGCTTTACAAACAGTAGGCAGTAAAGGGCATGATGGATTTGCAATTGCGATCGTCAAATAAATATTCAAATACCCTGCTGAAATACAGATGTAATGACAAAAGACCGCCAGTTCAAAATGGTGGTTTTTTATTGCCTAATTTTCTACTAAAATTTAGGTCATAATTTTTTTTCTTAAAGTTATCCCCTGAACTTGTTTGTAGAATTGTGGATAACTTATGTATTACCAAATAACTCAATGAAAAATAATATATTTTAATGATAGATTAATTTTCAACCAGTTAAATTCATTACAGTTTCAAAAGCACTTGCTTTTAGAAATGCAAGATTTATTCAAAATTTTTTAATAGAAAAAAGCCATAAGTTCTCTGATTTATGGCTTTTTTCTATGTTGATAATCGCAGGAACTTGGATAGAGAAAAATGTAATCAATATTCAAAAAAAGCTAATTTCATGATCACATTTTTCAGTCTCATTATTTAGTCACCAACAACGGAACAGCCGAATTCCTAAAAATTGTCGTTGTCACGCTGCCCAAGAAAAATTGATGTATTTTACTGTGGCTAAATGCGCCTAATACAATTAATTGGATTTGATGTTGATTTTGATAATCCAAAATATTTTCAGCAACATCCCCGTAACGATATTCAACAACAACGTCTAAGCCTGCATCTTTTAACCGTTGTGCGGGTTCATTGAGGATTTCAGGATGATCTCCCACATAAAGTAAATGGCATTGTAAAAGTTTTAATAAGTCACTTTTTTCTACACGTTTCAGCATTTTTTGGCATGCTTCAGAAAGTTCATAAGCAAAAATAAAACGTGTTGGTGGTTTAAAAGTTTGACCTACTGTCAATACCGTACTTTTAGCACCACGAATGAAATTCTCTACATTACTTCCCAGTGTTTTATTTTTTTCAGCTGAACGCTCGCCAACTCGACCAATGACTGCAATATCATCCTCAGTCAACTCATTAAAGCTTTGCTCAAGAAAATCACCTTTCGCCTGAATTCGCCCAGGGGTAATACCATACTTTTCCTGAATCATTTCAGAAATATGTTCAAGAAGATTATTACTATAATCGAGTGCTAATTCACTTTGTTTTTGCTCAAGTTCTGCAAGCTCTTTGAGTAACATTGCATTACTTTCAAAACCGATTACCCCACTAATTTCCCCTAAATGATAACTTGCAGGGTAATAGTCTAATACTTGCAATAAAACCAGTTGTCGACCAGTTTTCTGAGCAATCCAAGCTGCTGCTTCTGCCAATGCATTAATACAAGGAGAAGAGTCAATACAAGCAACTACTCTATTCATTTTTAACCTCACTTTGGCGATATCGCCTTGGGTCTATTTGATTTTAAATTAGCATAAGTTTCTATAAAATTGGACAGCTTTATGTAATTAATTCCATAATTTAATTATGTATTTGTACAAATTGTGCGGTTATTCACGGTAACGAATCAATTGCGCTGGATTGCCTGCGACGATTTCTCGTTCAGCAATATTTTTAGTTACCATACTATTCATACCCACTACAGCATGTGAGGCAATTTTAATTCCATCCTTGATGCCGACATGTGCACCCAACCAAACATCTTGACCAATTTCAATGCCCTTAGAACTTACTGCTTGTTGATAAATTGGTTGGTCCAACGCCATACCGTGATCAAATGCGTAGAGATGACAATAGGCTGCGATTCGTACTTGGTCATGTAATTTAATCCCTGCACGACCTCCATCTAAAATACAGTGATGATTAATCGCAACCTCACTGCCAATTTCTAAAGGACCATGTAAGGTACAATCAGCTGCAATAAAGGTATTGTCTCCAATACTAATTTTTCGTCCTGGCTCAGCAAAGATATGTGCAAGCGGAGATATAAAGCAATTTTCTCCGATTTCGACAGTTTCCATTTCCATTAAATATGTTTGATATTCTTGTTGCCACTGTTCAGCCCAAATTCGATTTTTCGGCTTAAGTGAATAATATAGCCAAGGCATATAATTTAAACGGTGTTTATGCTGTTCTCGATATTTTAATAATGGATCTTGTTCAGTCATTGCTTTCATCCATTAATTTAAGTTGTTCACGTCCACGTGTAACATCTTGAATTTTTAAACGTACTGGATCGAGTTGATGTATTTGCAACAATGCTTCGACCTCGACACCCTCAGCAGTATATTGTTCATTGTATTCAATATGTTGTGTGTTTAATTCATATTGAAATATTGCCCACTCATTGAATTGACATTGAAAATATATTTTTTTCTTTTCAATCAGTTCTATTTTTTCTGCCGAGACCAAACACTGCCCTGCACAGCCTCCATAAGCACGAACCAAGCCACCTGTACCTAACTTGATACCACCGTACCATCGATTGACCAATACAATTGAATTGGTTAAATCATTTCCTTCAATGGTTGCAAGAATCGGGCGACCTGCTGTACCTGAAGGTTCACCGTCATCATTAAAACGAACATTGTGTCCTATTTTCCATGCCCAGCACTGATGAGTGGTTGTAGGATCTAAATGCTTTTCTAAAAACATTTTAACCTGTTGTTCATTTTCAACTGGCGCTGCAATGGCTTGAAATCGACTTTTTTTGATCTCTTCTTCAAAAAACGTTTCGGATGCAAGTGTAAAAACCATAATGAAAATAAAACATTCAAACTCAATATGTTCTGATTATAACGTGGATTTTAAAAATATTGGGCAATAAAAAACCCTAAGCGAACTTAGGGTTTAAGCACAACTGGATGATTAGAGAACAAGTTGATGATTTTGAAGCAGGAGTTTCAAGATATCATCCTCTGTCTTGCCGTTAAATGCAGCACCTGATTGCGCCAAATTATCCAATTGAAGCAAATCAGTTTTTCCAGTGTAGGTAGTTCCTGCACCATCACGATCTAGGGTGAGTGTGACATTATTGCCATCAACTCTTACACCAAGATAGTTTTTCAAATAGTTTGCTGAAGCTGTTAAGTCAGTGGTGATATTCGCGCTGTTAAAACCGATCAGTAAATCAGAAATATCAATGATGTCTGCATTCCTATCAGTGGTCACATTTCCAGCATGGAAATCTGTCCAGTGATCCGTACCATTTCCACCCGTTGCACTTGCATTTTCTAGTACATGATAAACAAGTACATCGGAGCCACCATTACCAGTGAAACTATCATTCAGCTCACCACTAATGAGCGTATTACGTAGAGCATCACCCGTCGTAATTGCATCAATCGTCACAGTAAGTGAAGCGATATGATCTTGACCGAAAACAGTCAGCTTATAATCAAATACCTCTTGACGACCAATTTCCCCAGCCTTAGGTGTATAAACATAGCTTCCATCACTTTTCACGAATAGACTGCCATAGTCGCCTTGTATGGTAATACCGTTGTACCCAACTTCGGTAAACTGACCATTCCCCGTATCTATGCTAAATTTAGCATAAGCATGATTATAGGTATCGTCAGTTAACATATTACCTGTGATAGGAGCCGCAGTAACTGGAGCAATATCATTATAGTGGGTAATGTTTTGATCGACTGTCACTGCTGCATTAAATGCCAGACCAGTATTTCCTGAAGCAGATGATGTAATTGTGTAAGTTCCTGGTCCTAAATTAGGAATATCTACAGTGACTGTTCCACCTAATACCGTAAGAACAGGTGTTTGCGTAATTGTTCCGACTGTAACGCCATTTTGATCTTTTATTGTAAGGATAATTTGTGGTGCTACACCAATTGAAAGTGCAGGTATATTTACTTTTACAACCACATGAGCGGAATCTGTATTTGCAATACTAAATGTTGTCGGAGTATAAGTACCATTTCCACCAGCACCAAACAGACCCGATGCAACCTTAAGTTCACCTTGAGTCGATGTAACTGTTTGATGAATATTTGTCACAGCGCCAATCACCGCATGATCTGAATTATCAAGCACTATTGGAGCAGGAAGTGTCACATCATTTTGAGGATTTGCATTATCCCAAACCACACCAGAGTTATCTCCATCAATACGAATATTCAAATGGGCAGTAGCTTGAGTTCCATTAAAATCTCGAATTGTATATGTGAAGGTATCTACTTTACCAATGTCCTCAGGTGCACCATTGCTTACATATTTATAATGTCCATTTGGAGATATATATAATGTTCCATAAGCCCCAACCACAACTGTATTTGCACCAGACAATGTCACAATTGGACCACCAATTTCATTTTCGACTTGTGTCACAAATGTCGTTGTATTAACTTCATCTGCACCATCTACACTTGAAATAACATTACCTTCTATGCTGCCTGAACCCAAATATTTGTTGGTTTGCGCTTGCATGGTCAACTCGACACCGCCGAACAATTGTGCAGATAAAGTTGAATCCAAAAGATTTAGTATCTGTTGTAATAAACCAGCATCCGTTGGATTTTCTTGCAATGCAATTGTATAAACACCTGGCGGCAAACTATCCACATTAATCTGACCAGAATAAGTAAATACGGCTCCCAATAGACCTGTTGCTGTCAATTTAACGGCATCTTGCACAATAAAATATTCTTTTTGCGCGACACCATTCTCATCCAAATATTGACGCTCAAGTACAGCATTAAATACCTTACCAGAGGTACCTAATAAAGTGCCAACAATCCCACCAAGTGCAGCATTTACAAAGCTTCCACTCACATTTACATTAATACTAGAAGTACTGTTCTCTTCAACTTCAAAATTAAATGGAACTGTGTTGCCTAAAGAAACATTAAGTCCTAGTAAATTTACGCCTAATAATTGAGAAGCTCTTCCTTGTACTCCTACATCATCACCCACGGTTTCTTGATAATTTTTAACAGTTGCAAGATCATCATTTGCAACAACCTGATCAACATAATCTGGTGGTGTTAAGTCACCAGGGTCTGCTGGTGTTCCTGCAATATTTATAATGATTTGAGCCGTATCAGATGTTGCTCCATTAGACAGCTTATAATCAAATATTTCAGTTTTTCCAACAGCCGATTCTCCAGCTGTCACAGTATAAGTAAAGACTCCTGTTAGTGTGTTAATTTCAAGACTTCCATACTCTCCTTGAATTGTAACACTACCTTGTGCAACAGGTGCACCATCTATTTCAGTGATTGAACCACCACCAATTACATCTTGACCATTTCCATTATCAGCAAAAACATTACCTGTCACTGCATAGTTTGCAAAAACCTCTTCAGTTCCAGTTACGCTAATATTTGTTTTTTCGTAAATCGTTAATAAGTTTGACAATAGAGGAGCAACAGCTGCATCAACAATGTAATCAACTACGCTAATTGGCAATACATTTAATAGTTGGTTAACGACACTTGAAAGCGGTAAACCGAGTGTATTTACAGGAATTAAAATTGTATTGACTAAAGCGAGAACTGGAGCACCTAATGGACCAAGTACTGCATTAATTGCTGCCTCGATAGCTGCCGCATTTGAAGCACCCAGAATTTCTCCTTCGCCACCAAGGTCAGTAATCGCAACGTCTTTGAGTAAAGTTGTTAGAGCACTATCATCAGCCTGAACTGCAACCGTATAATTACCCTCAGGTAAATTAGTGAAATCAAGCTTAATTGAGTCGTTACTATTCACGACACCAATGATTCCAATACCACCCACAGTGACAATACCACCTTGACTCGTACCACGTGCAACTTCCACTGGTCCATTGCTAGTTTGCTGATAAATAACAATCTGAACAGCCTCACCGACCGAAATCAGGTCTTGTTGTGACACTGTGACAGAAATATTACCTGTCGCTCCCTTACCTGCACTTCCTGGTGTTTGTGGAATTGAGAAATTTAAACCAGTAGCATTATTCCCCAAGATATCAACAACTGCGATATCTGAACCTGCAACTTCAGTACGGTTTACTCGGACTTCCTGACCTAGATTTAATGCAAATTCATCATTTACAGCATTAAGTGGCGGAAGAACAATCGAACCATTGCTTACTGAAGTTGGTGGTAGTGTTGCTGCATCATT
>NZ_KB849756.1:600002-633418 GCF_000368925.1 Acinetobacter bereziniae LMG 1003 = CIP 70.12
TGAATTGCATTGACATCATTGCCTGCCGTTGGATCGGTATAACCCACTTCAACCGCTTGACCTGCTGTCACTGGTGTACCTAAAGTAAGCACAACAGTTGAACCATTCACACTCACACCAGTCACTGCAACAATCTGACCATCTGCTGTTACAGCAAAGCTGTTGATCAAAGGTAAATTAGCACTATCCAGATCTTTATTATAAGTTAAAACTAATTGAGTTCCTGTGTTGTCCACTGTAGCACTAACAAAAATAGGGGGTGTAGTGTCCGTACCTGGAACTGTCGAATCATTGGTCACTGTTGTTGCAGGTAAGCTCGCTGCATCATTGCCAGCTACATCTTGAATCGCGTTGGTATCATTGCCTGTCGTTGGATCAGTATAAGCTATTTGAACACTTTGCCCTGTTGTAATTGGTGGAGCTAAAGTCAATATAACGTTATTGCCATTAATTGATACGCCAGTAACAGTTACGGATTGCCCCCCCGCAGTTACAACAAAACTATCTGGTGTTGGTAAATTTGTCGAATCAAGAGCTTCACTATAGGTCAGCGTTAACTGTGTCCCACTATTATCAACATTTGCAGATTCAAATTGCGGGTTTGTTACATCCCCAGCAGTAATATCAATGGCTTTAGGATTGCCCGCAGCATCTATTACTGTCACTGTGACCTTTTCACCATCCGCCAATGGACGAGTCAGTTGAATATCATCAACCACGTTATTCCCAGTGATCGTGCCCGTACCAATTACATTNCCTTTGCTGTCGGTAATTTTTACTTGCCCTGGTTCATTTGAGGTAACTTCTATATGAGTTGCGTCTTTAATATTTGATTCAATAATCGGTGGTGTTACATCTCCTACCGTTATTACTTTTTCTGTTTGATTACCTGAAGTATCAATAACATCTACAATAATTTTGCTGCCATCAGTTAATGTAGTATTTAAATCAACATTTAGCTCCCCATTAGAACCAATGACTCCCTCTCCAATTGTTTGACCAGCTTCATTTTTTATAATAACTTTGCTACCTGGTTCATTTGAAACAATATGAATAGTGTTATTATCAACAATATTTACTTCAACTTCTGGTTTTGTAACATCCCCAACATTTATTGTTTCTGTTGTTTTATTTCCAGCATTATCAATTGCTGTAATTGTAATTTTTTCATTATCGACCAATGGTCTTGTCAAAGTAATATCCAACGAACCCGCTTGATTTAATTGACCACTACCAATTGTTTTTCCAGTAGAATCAACTATGGTTATCTTACTTGCTTCATCCGCAGTTATTTTAATTTTTTGATTATCTAAAATCTGATGTGTTATTTTAGGAGCAGTCTTATCACCATTTCCAGAATGATTTGAACTTCCACCACTACTTCCTGCAGCTGCGGCTATACCTATAATTCCTGCTGCACCTGCAACCCATGCCCATACTGGTACTGCTGCATGCTCCCCAACCAAATATTCATGAAAATCATTAATACCCAGATAATCAATTTTAGTCACAGTGCCATTTGCATCAAATTCAAGGAATTCAAGTAAATAATGTTTTCCATCTGAAGTTTCTATAGTAAATTCTTTTGGTTTTTCTCCAATAAAAAAGTCTTCAATAACAACTTTTTCTCCGCTTTGTAAATAAACCTCCAGATTATTATTAACTTTAACAATTTTGGCTATTTCAGCACTATCTAAATTGACTTTATAAACAGCGTGATGTTTATTCACTAAATCCTGAGTCAGAATTTTAGCCGTTCCTTTTTCGTAAATTGTGATGTTTTTCATAATAGTTCTTCCGTCTTATAATTCACTCTTATACAAAAAAGATAAATAAGTGCGACAAAATTCACAAGTGTATAGTTTTAATAATAAAAATGGATAACATTATAAAAAATATTAGTTGTCTATAATAACTAATCTATTTAAAAAAAATTCGTGATGTGCTTATCATTTATTTATTTTTATTCAATATTTTTAGACTGTCTATACGCAATTAAATTTAATTATCGCCTTATATTCATCATTTACTGTTGCTTTCATCATTTTTACAAATTTATTAATTTTTTATTAATAATCTTACATTCTGATAAAAACCACCTACAGTGTAAGCTGATTAACCTTCATTTTTATAGCCAAGTTATTTCCATTTAAAATTTACGGGTATTATTGAAACTTAAAAATTATTGATAAATTAAATTTTATATAAAAAATGTAATTTTTTTTATCAATGTAAATAATATTGCAAAAAAAACATATTATGCAAATTTAATAAATTAAGAATTTATTTTTATTTAACCAATAGTTTGTATTAACAAAAAAAAATGGAGTATAAAACTCCATTCTTTTAATAATATTAATTAAACAGTAAAATCATCACCCAAATAAACTTGACGTACTGTTTCATTTGCCAATACTTCTTCAGGAGTGCCTTCTGCAATGACTGCTCCCTCACTCACAATATAAGCATGCTCACAAATTGCTAAAGTTTCACGAACGTTGTGATCTGTTATCAAAACACCAATACCGCGATCTTTCAACTGCCGAATAATATCTTTAATATCTCCAACAGAAATTGGATCTACCCCTGCAAAAGGCTCATCCAATAGCATAAACTTGGGATCTGCTGCCAAAGCTCTTGCGATCTCAGCACGGCGACGCTCACCGCCCGAAACAC
Source organism: Acinetobacter bereziniae LMG 1003 = CIP 70.12 (assembly GCF_000368925.1). GTDB lineage: Bacteria > Pseudomonadota > Gammaproteobacteria > Pseudomonadales > Moraxellaceae > Acinetobacter > Acinetobacter bereziniae. The sequence continues at coordinate 602,679 of NZ_KB849756.1, forward strand.
TCATGCCTAATGAATCTTTGATGTGGGTAATTTTAAAGTCTTCCAACAATTCTTTTAGACGTTGTTGTCGCTGTTGTTTATTGAGATCTTTTCGAGTCTCAAGAATTGCCATAATATTATCAGCGATCGTGAGCTTTCTAAAAATAGAAGCTTCCTGTGGCAGATAACCAATTCCTTTACGTGCACGTTGATGCATGGCTAAGTCGGAAATATCTTCATTATCTAAATGAATTTCGCCTTTATCCATACGAACCAAACCAACAACCATATAGAAGCTTGTTGTTTTACCAGCACCATTTGGACCAAGCAATCCTACTATTTGCCCGCTTTGCATACTAAAAGAAACATCTTTTACCACCCAGCGTTTACTATAAACTTTGGCTAAGTGTTTAATACACAGTGTTTGGCTTTGATTCGAAGCTGTCATTAATCACGTGCTCCAGGGAAAGACTTAGCACTGTTTGGTGGAATAATAATTTGCACACGTCCTTTAGATGAACCTGTTGTATTCGATGAACCCGAAGCTTCAACATCACCTTTGTTCATACTATATTTTAAAGTGCTGCTTCGAATACTTGCTCCATCTTGGTATAGATAAGCATTTCCAATCAGGTTGATAATACCAGTCTCAGCATTGTAAACAATTTTTTGTGCTTCACCGCGCGCCACGCCTTTTGCACTGTCTACCTGCTGTTGAAATTTTGCTGGTCCACCTGTCGCAGTAATAGTGCTAATTTGTTTACTTTTATTCAATTGAGCAACAATTGAAGACGCTTGTAGCTTCATTGTACCTTGTTCAATAATGACATTGCCGGTATAGGTTGTCACACCTGTCGCTTCACTATACGTTGCTTTATCAGCAACAAGTGAAATAGGCTGATTACGGTCTGATGGTAATGCAAATGCCGTTGCTGACAAGCTCAACATACTGATCGTACAGATCGCTTTTCTCAGGAAAGATTGTTTCAGTGAAAAGATCTTAATTAGGTACATACTTTCCTCGAATATTTGCAAATTCATATTGACCTTGGTTTAAATCAGCTTTTAAACCCTGACTAATAAATTCTGCATCAGGTGCATTAACAGTAACTTGGTGAGTCGTTTCGAACTGACGAGTTTTAGGATAGCCTGTTAATTCATCTGTTTGAAATTCCATCGTCCCACGTTCACCAAGTTTAGTTGCTTTAACCTGTCCAGATAAAACAACCTTCTCATTGTCATTAAATCCTCTTGCTTCTTTGGCAAAAAAAGTTGAATCAACTTGATTTTGATTAAACATTGAAGCATTGAGATTGCTGAGTTTAGACGTTTTTCTTTGTAAATCTTGTTCTAGATGATCAACTTGAGCACGAACATAAAGATTGCCCTTTTCATCGGTCTGGACCAACTGAATACCTTCAGCAGAATAGGTCATGCTTTGTGCTGAATTTCCATCCAGCTTTTTACCTTTCCCGCTGTAATAGTAATAGCCACCACTAATTGCCGCAATGACAACAGCGGTCACATATAGAACCTTAGTATCCATAAATTATATTCAACATTTGATCAATCTGAATTTAAGCTATTAATGCGGTATAGCTGTATATTTTTCAAGTAGTTCTTGGTAAGTGCCTTTAGCCATTAGCAACATATCGCAAACTTCCCGTACCGCCCCACGTCCACCCATTGCTTGTGTGACTAAATCTGCTCGACGGCGAACTTCAACATGACCATTAGGTACTGTAACTTTCATTCCAGCCAGTGCAAATGCTGAAAGATCAGGCCAGTCATCGCCCATGTATAAACAATCTTCAGGATCTAAATTAAGTTGTGCACATGCTTCTTTAAGCGCAACCCCCTTATCTTCTCGACCTTGAAAAATCAAATCGACACCGAGATCAGACATACGTTTTTCTACGATGTGACTTTTACGTCCAGTAATGATAATGACTTTAATCCCAGATTTTTGGACCAATTTCATGCCCAATCCATCACGAATATCAAATGATTTGATTTCGTCTCCAGAATTGGTCAAAGTCACAAAACCATCACTCAAAATTCCATCTACATCTAAAACCAATGCTTCAATATGACGCGCTTGTTCTAATAAAACATAAGAAGCCATTGATTAATTTACTCCAGCTTGAATCAAATCATGCATACTAATAACCCCAATCACTTTATGCATCTCATCGACAACCACAAATTGACTAATTTTCTTTTCATTCATTTTTTCCAAAGCTTCCACAGCTCGTGCTTCTTTAGAAATCGTTGATGGGTTTTTAATCATCACCTCAGACACTGCTAAATTCACATCAAAACCTTGTTGCTTATCAATTAAACGACGCAAGTCACCATCGGTAAAGATACCCAATAAGGTGTCATTTTCATCGACAATCGTGGTTAAACCTAAACGTTTATTAGAAATTTCATACAGTACTTTATTCATAGGTGTATTGGGTAATACTTTGGGTAAGTCATTGCCTGTGTGCATTAAATGTTTCACATGCAATAACAGACGCTTACCTAACGCTCCAGCGGGATGAGACATCGCAAAATCATCCGCAGTAAAACCACGTGCATCTAACAATGCCACTGCTAAAGCATCACCTAATGCCAATGTTGCAGTTGTACTCGATGTCGGTGCTAAGCCCAATGGACAAGCTTCTTTAATATTTCCCAGTGTTAGCGCCACATCAGCATTTTGTGGCATCGGACCTTTATCATCACCACTGATGGTAATTAATGGTACTTCCAAATATTTAATGAGTGGCATCAGCATCATAATTTCATCACTCTTTCCAGAGTTTGAAATCGCAATCAGTACATCACCTTTAACCAACATGCCCAAATCACCATGACCAGCTTCGCCAGGATGCATAAAAAATGAAGGCGTTCCTGTAGAGGCAAAAGTTGCAGCCATTTTCCGTCCAATATGCCCTGATTTTCCCATCCCAGTAATCACTAGACGACCTTGGCATTGCAAAATAATTTCGCAGGCGCGGGTAAAACGCTCATCGATTTGGGTCGCTAAAATTTCTAAGGCATGCTCTTCAATGCGCAGGGTTTCAAGCGCAACTTTTTGAAAATCAACATGATTTGACTTATTTTCAGAATTCAAAATGGACTTACCTTAACTCTAGACGAGTTTTGAATATCAAACGGAATATTTTTGCTATTTTAGCATAGCAATACAATAGCCTGCTTTCCTAAATGTATAAATTTCATTTTCTTAGAAAATTAACGTATAAATCTTTATGAAATATGGAGCTTAGGTTAAGATAAATCACCCTTTTGTTGAAACATTTAGAAAACCTATGCAACCATTTGTTCTTTACAACTCTGAGCAACGTAAAAAAGTTGAATTTGTTCCCCGTAAAGAAGGACATATCGACATGTATGTGTGCGGTATGACAGTTTATGATTACTGTCATATTGGACATGCTCGAGTGATGGTTGCTTTTGACTACATCATTCGTTTTCTACGCAGCCAAGGCTGGAATGTAAAATATGTTCGAAATATCACCGATATTGATGACAAGATCATTGCACGTGCCAATGAGAATGGTGAAAGTATTACGGCATTAACAGACCGTTTTATTCAAGCGATGAATGAAGATGCAGAAAATCTGGGCTGTCTACATCCAGATGAAGCACCACGTGCCACCGATTATATTGATCAGATGCAAAATATGATTGGTCATTTAGTCAATAAAGGTGCTGCTTACCCTTCTGCAAATGGTGATGTGTATTTTGAAGTTGAGAAATTTGCCAGATACGGTCGCCTTTCTGGACGTAAACTGGATGATATGCAAGCTGGCGCTTCTGAGCGTGTCGATGTAGACGTTGAGAAAAAACATCCATTTGATTTCGTGCTTTGGAAACATGCCAAAGAAAATGAACCTTCATGGGCTTCACCATGGGGCAATGGACGCCCTGGTTGGCATATTGAATGTTCAGCAATGTCGACCTGCTGCTTAGGCAATCATTTCGATATTCATGGTGGTGGTTCAGACCTTTTATTCCCACACCATGAAAATGAAATTGCACAATCAGAAGCTTCTACAGATGAACAATATGTGAATTACTGGATGCATGTTGGTTTTATCAATGTAGATGGTGAGAAAATGTCTAAATCATTAGGCAACTTCTTTACCATTCGTGATGTGATGGAGAAGTTCCACCCAGAAGTGATTCGCTATTTTATTGTCTCTTCACACTATCGCAGCCCGGTGAACTTTTCTGACTTTGCATTAAAAGAAGCAAAAACAACACTTTCTCGTTTCTATCATGCATTTAAGGCATATCAGCAAGTGTATGCTGATCTATCTACAGATGTACTTGATGAAACATTTGTGGAACGCTTTAATATCGCGATGCGGGATGATTTCAATACTTCAGAAGCAATTGCAGTATTGTTCGAAATCATTAAAGAACTGAATCGTGCAGTTAAAGAAGAAAATGCAGAGCAAGCAACGCTTTATTATTCGACTTTACGCCATTTGACTAATATTCTAGGTTTAGTTCAGTACAATGTTGATGAGTTTTTAAAGTCTGATATTGGGCAAGAAGCATTAGGCTTATCTGAAGCTGATATTACAGATTTTATCCAGCAACGTGTAGATGCCAAAAAAAATAAGGACTTTGCGCGTGCTGATGAAATTCGCCAGTCTTTACTTGCTCAAGGAGTAGTACTCGAAGATACTCGTCAAGGTACAATTTGGCGTCGCGCTGATTAATTCAGTCATGTAGTATTTTCCAATAAAAAACCTGATTAAGATCAGGTTTTTTATTGGCTTTATGTTTTTAAACAGATTTCATCGTTCCTGTTTCTTCAAACTGCGCATGCCAAGACAAAGCCTCACGTTAAAGATGTGGTGTTTGCCCACCTAATACACATGCCCGTTCAAAATAATCCGTCAATTCATTCCGATAAGATGGATGTGCACAGCATTGTATAATTTTAAGCGCACGCTCCCGAGGAGCTAATCCTCTTAAATCAGCCAATCCTTGTTCTGTCACTAAAACATCAATATCGTGTTCTGCGTGATCACAATGACTGACCATAGGTACAACTGAAGAAATTGCACCATCTTTGGCAATCGACTTGCTCACAAAAATAGCCAAATGGGCATGGCGAGTAAAGTCCCCTGATCCCCCAATACCATTCATCATTTTGCTACCTCCCACATGTGTTGAATTTACATTTCCATAAATATCAAACTCTAATGCGGTATTGATTGCAATGATTCCCAAGCGCCGAATGATTTCAGGATGATTCGACAGCTCCTGTGGACGTAACACGATTTTATCTTTATAGCGTTCAAAATTTGTCATCACATGCTTGGCACATTCATCAGACAAAGTCATTGAACAACCTGAAGCAAACTTCATTTTGCCAGAGTCAATTAATTCAAATGTACAATCTTGCAAAACTTCTGAATACATTTCTAAATCATGAAAGTTTGAATGTGCAAAACCAGCAAAAACAGCATTTGCAATTGAACCAACGCCAGACTGTAATGGACCTAAGTTTTCAGGTAAACGCCCAAGTGCTACTTCATTTTCAAAGAAGTGTATCAAGTGCTGTGCGATAGCAAGTGTTTCATCGTCTGCTTGATCCATCTTAAATGAAGTATCTGGAATATCATTCAAAACAATGGCTGAGATTTTACTAGGATCGATATGAATACCAAAAGTTCCAATGCGATCACTCACTTGAGTAAGAGGAATTGGATCGCGATAAGGTCGCTTCTTTGGAAGATAAATATCATGCACCCCTTCCAGTATCGGATGAATAGTTGTGTCAATTTCAACAATTACCTGATCCGCCATTTCAACAAAATTTGCTGCATTTCCACATGAACCTGTCGGAATGATTTGTCCATCTTCAGTAATCGCAGTGGCTGCAATAATCGCCACATTGGTTTTTGCTAAATTATGATGGCGAATATTATCTGCAACTTCAGATAGATGTTGATCAATATACATGACCTCGCCTGCATTAATTGCTTTGCGTAAAATAGGATCAGCCTGATAAGGGTAACGGCGTGCCAAAGCATGCGCTTCAGTTAAGCGACCATCTATACGGTTACCTAAACTTGCACCAGTCGCCAAAGTAATTTTCAAAGGATGCAGTTGCGCATAATCTGCCAATGCTAAAGGGACTGCTTTTGCCTCGCCTGCACCGCCAAAACCACTTACACCGACCACTGAACCATCTTTGATTAAATTCACAGCCTGTTCAGCAGACATTATTTTACTGTGCAGGCAATTTAAGCGTACACGTTCCAAACCGTTAATCATTTAAATAAATCTCAAAAATATAAAAATAAAGCATGAAAGCGCCCACCACCCCTGCGAACAGGGATAGAGGAGATTTTGAATTATTCGTTTATGAAAGGGATAGGATTAAATTAATTCAATGGCAATTGCTGTAGCTTCACCACCACCAATACATAGTGCTGCAATACCTTTCTTACCACCAGTGCGTTTTAAAGCATGAATAAGCGTGACAATAATGCGTGAACCAGAAGAACCTAACGGATGCCCTAATGCACAAGCACCACCATGGATGTTGACTTTATTTGCATCCAGTTGGAAAGCATCTATCGCCAACATGGCAACCATTGCAAAAGCTTCATTCACTTCCCATAAATCAACATCTTCAACATTCCAGCCTGTTTTCTTTAATACTTTTTCAATCGCACCGACCGGTGCAATCGTAAATTCAGAGGGGTGCTGAGAATGTGTCGCATATGCTGATATTTGTGCCAGTGGCTTTAAACCACGTTGTTTGGCTTCTTCACTTGAGGTAATCACCAATGCCGAAGCACCATCAGAAATTGAACTTGAATTCGCGGCGGTAATGGTACCGTCTTTCTTAAATGCTGGACGTAAAGTTGGAATTTTATCTGCTTTGGCATTCAATGGCTGCTCATCTTGCTCGACCACAACTTCGCCTTTGCGAGATGATACTGTAACAGGCACAATTTCAGCTTTAAAATAACCATTATTAATCGCCGTTACCGCTTTATTCAAAGAACCTATTGCATAAGCATCTTGCTGTTCACGTGTATAGCCCTTTTGATCTGCCATTTCTTGCGCCAGAATACCCATGGACAACCCTGTTTCAGCATCTTCCAAACCTTCCTGAAACATATGATCAATGACTTTACCATGCCCCATTCGATAACCAGCACGTGCTTTTTCAAGCAAGTATGGTGCATTTGTCATAGACTCCATACCGCCCGCAACAACAATATTCGCCGAACCTGCCTTAATTGCATCAGCAGCTTGCATGACTGCTTTCATACCTGAGCCACAAATTTTATTGATCGTGGTTGCACCCGTTGAATCTGGCAATCCGGCTTGGCGCATGGCTTGACGTGCAGGACCCTGTTTTAGACCCGCAGGAAGCACACAACCATAAATCACTTCATCAATATCTGTAGGCTGTAAACCTGCACGAACAATTGCTTCTTTAATGGTAACTGCGCCTAAATCCGGGGCTGTACAAGCTGATAAAGCACCTTGAAATCCCCCCATTGCTGTACGTACTGCTTCAACAATTACGATCATTTTTATCTCCCTGTCCATTGATTTTAAATCTTGTTTTAAACCACAAAGAAGTAAACACCCTTATGGTTTGCCATTGTCAATCTCAAATTTTAAGCCTGTGCTGTAAAATAATCTTCAGGCAGTTGCATAATGAGATCAGCACCAGCTTGGATACGCTGTATTCTTGTTGCTAAGTCTGGAAGCACTTTAGCAACATAATACTGTGCTAAGACCAATTTGTTTTGATAAAAAGTGTCTGATTTACTTTGAGCCGCTTGAGCTATTCGTGCAAACATATAAGTAAAGCTCAACAAGCCAACCACATGTAAATAATCTACGGCAACTGCACTCGGAAAATCTGGACTCACTTTTGACTGCTCAATAATTATTTTCGTGATTTCGTCGACTTGAGCACAGACATCCAATGTGACCGCCTTAATTGACATTGCGTCCTGCATACTGTCGGCAAATTCACGTATTTCTGTCAGATAGTCTGCGATAAAGGCACCATTCGATTTAATTGTTTTTCGTCCAATTAGATCGAGTGCTTGAACACCATTTGTTCCTTCATAAATTTGGGAAATTCTCAAATCACGAATACATTGTTCCATTCCCCATTCACGAATATAACCATGCCCACCGAAGCACATTTGCGCTTCAAGTGCCGCATCCAGTGCCTTATCGGTCAGATATGCTTTTGCAATAGGTGTTAACAATGCCACACGCTCATTGGCTTTTGTTATGCAATCAATGTCTGTTGAGAATTTGGTGATATCAAGTTGTTGTCCAACATACACAGCAAATGCACGTGATGCTTCATTATTGGCACGTGAGTTAAGCAACATACGGCGCACATCAGCATGAACCAGGATTGAGTCAGCAGGCTTATCTGGAGATTGTTGACCTGATGCAGATCGCCCCTGCAAACGATCTGTGGCATATTGCGCTGCATTTTGATAAGCAAACTCTGACGCACCGATTCCCTGAATCCCCATAGAAAGGCGCTCATAATTCATCATAATAAACATGGCTGCTAAGCCTTCATTTTCTTTACCTACAAGATATCCTTGAGCAGCATCGAAATTCATGACACATGTTGCTGAGCCTTTAATTCCCATTTTATGTTCAATAGAACCCGCACTCACCGTATTACGCTTACCCAATGAACCATCTTGATTGATAAGAAATTTCGGTACGATAAATAAAGAAATACCTCGGGAACCTGCTGGTGCATGCGGCGTTTTGGCTAATACAAGATGAATAATATTCTCACTGAGATCATGCTCTCCACTGGTAATGAATATTTTTGTTCCTGAAATATTGTATGAACCATCATTATTAGGTACTGCCTTTGTTTTGATAATCCCTAAATCAGTACCTGCATGGGGTTCTGTTAGACACATGGTCCCTGACCATTCCCCTGTATAAAATTTTGGTAAGTAAGTGGTTTTTTGTTCTTCTGATGCTGCTTGATCAATTGCCATCCCTGCACCCACAGTCAACAGTGGATACAACATAAATGAAGGATTGCAACTCCAAATCATCTCATCTGCAAGCACGGTCAGCATTTTAGGCATGCCTTGACCACCCCATGCTTCATTGGCACCTAAACCAATCCAACCGCCTTGGGCAAACTGTTGAAAAGCTTCTTTAAAACCATGTGGGGTTTTAACTTCACCTTGGTTAAATTCAGCACCGCCTTCTTCATCCGCACTACGATTTAAATCCAGAATGACATTTTTAGAAAATTTTGCCATTTCTTCTAATATTGCATTGGCAGTTGCCATGTCCAAATGCGCTAAATTCTCGTTCTCTTGCCAGAACGTTTCAGCCTTAAACACATCTTGAAGAATAAATTGCATATCTTTCAGTGGTGCATTGTAAATTGGCATGATTGCTTTCCTTGTGACATGACTTTTCAGTTGCGACTAAAGCCGTGTATAAATCTTTTTGCATTAAAAAAGCAAACACCTCATTCATCAACCTAGCTATTTTATATATAAAACATATATAAATTTACAAAGATTGATCAACATTAGAAGTTTGTTTTCTTTAAACACCCCTTAGCTAAAGCCTTATATAATTTGTAAAAATAAATAAATCATAAGCTTTTTAAGGCAAAAGTAAGTCAAAAAACAATAATCCAATTCTTAAAATAATGGAAATATATTTACATAATTTGACCTCATAGGTTCAATTTTATTGACTTTAAAAAAGAAAATTCTTTATCTTTTGCCAATTGATAAATCAATGATTTTTGACTTGGAATCTCAGGGTTCTTTTGAAATATTTTCTTGAAAATGACGACTATAGTTTTATTGAATAACTCAAATAGCTGATATACTCTGATTCTAGTTCTTCATCAGTGGTTTTGGATTAATAGAATGAGTTCAGTGCGCCAACAAAATTTTCTTCTCCGTAAAGAGAAAATTTTAGCAATGGCAGAAACCTTATTGCTTGATAATAATCAGGATATTACTTTAAGTGAGCTTGCCGCAGAACTTGATATTGCTAAAGGCACGATTTACAAGCACTTTAAAAGTAAAAACCAACTCTACCTTGAACTGATTATCTTAAATGAAAAAAGACTCTTAGATATTTCCAAAGCCTACCATCACGACATTAAAATTTATGTCTCTCAGTATATGCTGTATAACATGCTGAATTCGAATCGTACGATTCTATTACATGTGATCGAAGAGCGCTTAACCAACAATGAACGCAAGCTCAAAGATTTATTTGAAGAACTTTATTCAATCCGTGAGCAACGAATTTTAGAAATTAAAGATCTCTTTGGTGCACATCTCAAATCATTAAACAGCATTATGTCGATCCGTGATTATCTGTCTTATATTTGGACAGTCACCTATGGCGCATCCCTACTGTTAAATTCAACCCATTATCAAAAGTCAATTGGCTCTCGTGAACGCTTGATTAAACTTTACGTCAATCAAGCCCTGATGACACCTGATAAATTAACTGATTCAGAAACCTCAAATGACTGATATTCATTGTTTTTTATCAGATTTTCTGTTTAATTAAGACATTATGATTTGCTATATATCTAATTCGTTTTGAGGGCTGAGTAACTGACTAGGTAATGGCATGGAATTAACTTGACTAAAAATTTCATAACACATATGTCTGAGCCACTGATGGCTGGTTTTATGGTGACAGGACATATGCCAATACTGTTTAATCGAATAGGTCGGAAACGAGATAGGTGCAGGAAAAATCTGTAAATTTCCTCGAGACAACAAAACTTCGCTCAAATAATACGGAACGGTTGCAATCGAGTCAGTATCTTGTACCACCAAGCCCACACCGAGATAACTTGGAATGCGCATCAACACATTGCGTTTTAAATCCAAATTCAATAGCTCATTGGCAATGTGATAATGCCCCACCCCTGCATCAATATCGATGTGAGATTCACTCAAATACTGTTCAACAGTCATACTTTGCTGATTTAAACGTGGATGGTCTTTTGAAGCAATCACCACATAGAACTGTTCAAATAATTTTTGTTGATAGAAGCCATTTTCCAATTGCGGTAAAAAGCCAATGGCTAAATCAATTTCTCCATTTGCCATTTGATAGCTGGTTTCAGAAGTAATGGCACGAACATTTAATTTAACATGAGGTGCATGTTGTTTGAGGTATTGAGAAATCTTTGGAAGCAAAACCAAATGTGAAACATCCGTCATAGCAACAGTAAACTGTTGATGCGATGCTGTTTCGTCAAAGTTCACACTAAAGTTATTGATAATTTCAACTTTGCTCAGAGCCTCGCTCACCAGAGGATAAAGCTGTTTCGACAATTCTGTAGGCACCATTTCATTACCAATCCGTAAAAATAACGGATCGTTATAGTGAGCACGAATTTTGTTCAGAATATTGCTTACTGTAGGTTGGCTCATTGCTAAATGGTCTGCAGCAACAGACACACTTTTAAATTTGTAGATATAGTAAAAAATACTGAGCAACTTACAATCTAACTCAAACACGAAATTACAACTCTCACATTTTTTGTATTCGGTGCTATATCTTCTGCTTTTTTATAAAAATTTCCAATGTTTTAATGTACCGATTTTAAACAATCAGACCAGTGATGAAAAATCGGTACATTTGACTTGTATTCATTTCTATTCTTTTACAAATAAATCACCCATTAATTCATCGTCTGAATCAGCATAGCGATATTCAGAAAAATCTGAGATGCCTGATTCTCGAAGAATATCTTCATCAATCAACAATCGCCCAGTCAACGCACGTTGTTGGCTATTCAATATATGATAAGCAGCATCCGCCATGATATTTGGTTTGCGTGCCTTACTGAACAACGCCTTACCGCCTAAAGAAAACTCAATTGCAGCAGTTGCAATAATCGTTCTTGGCCAAAGTGAATTTACACTGATTCCATAGCTAGCGAACTCTTGATTCATTCCCAAAGTCAACATACTCATACCATATTTAGTAATGGTATATGGTGCATAACTAGCAAACCATTTCTCATCTAAATTCAAGGGCGGAGAAAGATTGAGGATATGCGGATTATCGCTATTTTTTAAATAAGGTAATGCTGCTTGGCTACATACCATCACCGCACGGGTATTGATTTGATACATCAAATCAAAACGATTTGGGTCAAGTAGTTCAACACCAGATAATTTAATTGCACCCGCATTATTGATTAAAATATCAATCCCACCAAATTGCGCGACGGCTTGTTGCATGGCTGCTGCCACAGCAATTTGATCTCTCACATCCAATTGAATTGCCAGCGCCTTCCCACCTGCTGCTTCGACCTCTTTCGCAACAGTAAAAATCGAACCGCCCAATTTTGGATGTTCTTCTGCAGATTTTGCAGCAATCACGATATTCGCGCCATCTTGAGCAGCTTTTAGTGCGATTTCACGCCCTATTCCACGACTTGCACCCGTGATAAAAAGTGTTTTTCCTTGAAGTGACATAACATCCTCTTTGTATTTGTTTTTGACGGTTAGAATCTGTTGACACTTCACAGATGCTGGCGAGATTCGACATTTTTAACCGCACAAGGCAGGCTTTGCAAAACTTAACCAGTCTAAGTTAACAAGACCAACATCTTCGCAACAAAAAAGCTCCTATCCCAAAGGGTTAGGATAGAAATGTCAACAGACTCTAATCTACTAAATTTTATTTTATTCTTATAGTATTAAAACTTCCAATTTATGTACTCACCAGTACATTAATTATTTTAATTTTATCTCGCCTCAAAAACAAAAGCTTGCATATGCAAGCTTTTGATATGTTCACATGAAAAATTTAAGCTGCCCCAACCTTTGGACTCGCGCCTATCTGCCATACAAAAGGTAAAGGCTCATGATTCACCTCCCAATCTCCAATCACTTTTTCCTTATAAACTAAAGGATTATGTGAAGACACGACTCGCGCATTTCGCCAAAAGCGATCGAGCTGCTTAGATGTTGTACTGGCTGATGCACCCAATGCATTAAACAATTGGCTGGTTAGATCCAACACCAACGCAGAGATCACCACTTGACCTTGTGCCGACTCAAGTTCAGCATCATTATTCGCCTGAATATTTTTGATCTCAGACTCTCCAAAATGGCTAAGATACGCTTTTTGTAAAGCTTCTGCTGTTCGTAAGGTAATGGTTTCGCTGGCATAGGCTTGTGCAGATGCTTTACCAATCACTTGTAAAATTTGCGGATCATTACGAACCAGATCTGCATTGCCATGACTAAAGATACGATCACGCTTTTGTACTTCATGAATAAATGTGGCAACAGCTGATTGAGCAATACCCGACAAGGTCGCCAAATGAATGACTTGATAAAATGCTGTTTGGTATTTAAATCGTTGTTCAAAAGGCAATATATGATCACGCTCAATTGCAACATCAGTTAAGCTTAACGTACCACTTCCCGTCGTCTTTTGTCCAAAACCATCCCAATCGTCCAATACCTGCACACCCGAGGCATGGCGAGAAATAGCAGCAATCACATGTTGGTCAGTTGTTTCGTCATAGGCGAATAGATCGACCCAATCAGCAAAAATAGTGCCTGTTGAATAGTATTTTTTCCCATTGACCAACAGTTGATTATTTTTTTGTTTTACCCTAGTGATCACATCCCCAATTTTGACTTGACCAATTTCAGTCCAAGCATTTCCCACCAGATCACCTTGAACAAAACGTTTAAACCACAGCGTTTGATCAGCAACTTTATGCGCGTTTAAACGATCTTCGACAAAGGCAAAATGCCCCCGCAATGCCTGCACGATATTAGAATCTGCTTTGGCAAGTTCTATAAGCAACTGGAACAATTGAGGTAGAGAAACACCATCGCCACCAAACTTCACAGGAACACGAAGTGCCCCAAAACCCGCTTGTTTTAACCAGTTGATTTGTTCATATGGCAATGAACGTTGCTGTTCACGCGCGAGAGTTCCTTCGGCGATTTTTTCGAAAATTGGACGATACTTTGCTGCAACTTTTTCATAATTGGCTGTGATTGATAAATCATCATTAATATTGGTTTGAATATTTTGTTCACTCATGCTGGCTCTCCATTATCCTATTCTTATCACTCTTAGCTCCACGCATGGCGTGGCAAGTGGATGTTATTTAAATAATAATTACCAACCAAATTAAACTTCCAACGTACTGGGTCATGTAAAGTATGGGTACGTGCATTGCGCCAATGACGATCTAAATTCAACTCAGATAAAGTTGAACGAGTACCAGATAACTCAAACAATTTATTGGATGCCAAAATTGCAATTTCAGTAGTTAGCACTTTAGCCTCGGCGACCAACAATGTCGCTTCATTGGCGTGCTCTTCTGAAGGTTGAGCAATTGCTAAATCAATTGCATCACCTGCCAAGTCTAAAACGGCTTCAGCCGCTCTTAATTTAATTTTTAATTCACCAATATTGGCGATGGTATAAGGATCATCGGATGCTTTTTCCAAACCAGAATCTACCCAAGGACGGGAATGCAATTTGACATATTGAATGGTTTCTTCAATCGCACCACGTGCAATTCCTGCATCGACGGCAGCTTGAATAAACTGAGAAATTGCGCCAGCCACTGTTGGTTTTTCAAATGCTTTATAGATCGGCACAATATATTGGGCATCCACTTGTACTTGTTTCAATACCACTGTGCCACTTGCTGTGGTACGTTGTCCAAAACCGGACCAATCATTAATCACCTCTAATCCAGCTGTGGTTCGAGGTGTTAAAGCTACGACCGGCAAACCTTCTTCATTGACCGCAACTACAGGGACCCAATGCGCCAATAATGCACCCGTGGCAAAAAATTTTTGCCCATTGATTTCATAGCCTTGAGCTGTTTGATGAATTCTCGTTTCCAAATCAGCAACTGTTTTGCTGCCTTTTTCTGAAAAGGCATTTCCTAAACGACGCCCTTTTAATATCTCTCCAAAGAAAAACTTTTGCTGTTCTGGACTTGCATCCAAGCGTAAATGTTCAATGAATGCCCAATGGTTTTGTGCAATTTGCCCCAAGGATGGATCAACACTTGAAATCGTTTTGACCACTTCTGCTAAAGTTCGATATTTGACTTCTGCTCCACCAAAAGCTTTAGGAATATTGATTCCCCACAAACCACTTTGTGAATACTGTTGTATTTCAGCAAGAGGGAGACGGCGCTCATAATCACGTTGTGAAGCTTCTTTGGCAAACTCTTTCGCCAAAGCTTGAGCCACTTGAACAGCTTCTGCATCTGATTGAATCACATGCGCATCTTGGCTGAGCTCAAAAAAATGTAAAGGTACCGCCGTCTGCGAAGAAAATTTTTCTTGGTTTAAATCAGTCATTGTTGTCACTCTCTTAAAATAAGCATGACATTAAACTAGCATTATTTTTTTCAGTCATTTATATCAATAAATGCATTCAATATTCAAAATAAAATCATAAATTTATCATTAAAATTCATAATCAATAAAATCACAAAATAATACCCACATAAAGTGGGCATTCTATTGAATTTATCATGTTTTATTTCTAAACGATGCATAATGCTTATTATTTTACTAAATATTAAGCTTTAAATAAAACATTGAATACTTGCTTAAACCAGCACATTTATATATTTAATGAACAAATTTAAAAACCTTTAAACCTGATGAAAACACTTAACTGGCTTGTGCAAATTTGTCTTTAATTCCTTTTCTGAATTGTGCACCACGATGGTTTTCGACCAGATATGCACCCTGCCCAAATAACTTCTCTCTTAGCGTTCCAGTCCGATATTCAGTTTGATAGACCCCACGTCGTTGTAACTCGGGGACAATATACTCCACCACATCGATAAAAGTTTGATGTGCCAAAATATAAGCCAGATTGAAACCATCTACGTCAGTTTCTTCAATCCAGTGTTGCAATTCATCAGCAACCGTTTGAGCTGAACCGACAATTACAGGACCATTTCCACCAACACTATTCCATTGTGCAATTTCTTCTATCGTCCATACACGATTAGGATCTGCATTAACATAAGCATCTAACATTGATTGAATAGCATTGGTTTCAATATATTCCACTTTATCTTTTGCTTGATATTGTGAGAAATCTACTCCAGACCAGCCTGAAACCAATGTTAGCGCCCCATCATAACTTCCATAACTTTGATATTCTTTAAATTTATCCTGTGCTTTTTGATCGGTTTCATCAGTCACAATAGACAATAATGTATAAATTTTAACAGCATAAGGGTCTCGCCCTTCCTCACGCAATTTCTGACGAATGCTCTGAACAATTTTCTTTGCAGCAATTTTTGAAGGTGGTGCAATAAAAATACATTCCGCATTTTGACTGGCAAATTTTTGTCCACGAGATGAAGCCCCTGCTTGGTACAATACAGGCGTACGCTGTGGTGATGGTTCACAAATATGAATACCAGGTACTTTAAAATATTTACCTTCATGCAAAATCGGATGAACTTTGGTATGG
Source organism: Acinetobacter bereziniae LMG 1003 = CIP 70.12 (assembly GCF_000368925.1). Classification (GTDB taxonomy): domain Bacteria; phylum Pseudomonadota; class Gammaproteobacteria; order Pseudomonadales; family Moraxellaceae; genus Acinetobacter; species Acinetobacter bereziniae. The sequence continues at coordinate 619,200 of NZ_KB849756.1, forward strand.
TCTGCAAATTGACCAGCTTGTTTATCTCTTAAAACTGCTCCTTCTTCCCATGAGCCCTCCCAAAGCTTATACAGTACTTCTAAATATTCATCTGCAACGTCATAACGGTCATCGTGATTGAGTTGTGCGCTTAACCCCAGATTTTTAGAGCCACTTTCTAGATAAGAAGTGACAATATTCCAACCTACTCTCCCCTTAGTCAAATGATCCAAAGTACTGATTCTTCGCGCAAAGGGATAAGGGTGCTCAAATGAAATAGAGGTGGTGACGCCAAAACCTAAATGCTGTGTCACTGCTGCCATTGCTGGGACAATTTGTAGCGGATCATTTACAGGAACTTGTACTGCTCCTGTTAAAGCATGCTCAGCACTTTGATGATATACATCATAAATTCCCAGCACATCTGCGATAAAAATCCCATCAAATAAGCCTTTTTCTAAAATCTTGGCGAGATCAGTCCAATATTCAATATCTTTGTATTCTGTAGAACGGTCTGATGGATGACGCCATAACCCCGGAGATTGATGTGCAATACAATTCATTTCAAAAGCATTGAAGCTAATTTGCTTAGTCATTTCTATTCAACATCGGTATTCATATTATTTTTATCCTATGCCATTTATGTCTATTCTTTTATCTTAATATCTTCGATGATTATCATGAAATTTTTTATATTATTTTATGGCTTATTTATATTGTTTTCTCACATCTTTTCATATTGCTGTGTTTAAAACAAAAATATATAACTTTGAGAGTAATACTGCAATTTACTCAGTATAAATAATCAAGATGAAGTTTTGATTTTTTCAGCAAGTCTTCGACTGGCTTTAAAATCTTTATAGAAATATAAAAATAAACCACAAATTAATACGGCTGCACCAACAAATACCGTTATTGTCAGTTTTTCATTATTCAACATTGCCCCCAAAAACATGGCGATCATGGGTGTCATGACCGTTGTTAAGGATAAAGTCGTTGCTTTAATATTTTGAACCAATTTGAAGTAACAGAACATCGCCAACAATGATGCCATCAACACCGTATAAATCAGGGCAAATAAAGATTTAGTTTCTGGGATATGTGTTGGGGCATGTTGCCAGATAAAAGGAATAAGACAGCTTGCTGCTAAGGTTGAAACAAGAATTGAACCTGTTGCTTGTGCCATGGGTAGCACATCGGCATTGACCTTTTTGACCCAAAAAATTGACAAAGCATAAGTAAATACACTCATCAACATCAACCCGATACCGATAGGATGTACATGTTGACTTGCACTACCACTCATACAGATGATTGCCAAACCGCATACCGCGACCAGCATGCCTAACCATTGAATTCCGAGCAAGCGTTGACCAAAACCAAAACGACCAATCAATCCCGCCATAATCGGTGCTAAACCAAACATTAACGCAATAATTCCTGAACTCAAATAACTGGTTGCTGCATAAGTAAAAATCTGCGAACCAATCAAACTGAATGATCCTGCAAGGTAACTATGCAAAGCAATTTTATTGAGCGGTAGTTTGACTTTGAGGATTAAAAGTAAAAGTAATGCAATCGGCAATGCGATAAAAAAACGCAATACCAACGCCCACATCATATGCAAATCAGCCACACTCCAAACAATCGCCAAAGGCGTGCTTGCCCAAATGAAGACCAATAAAATATAGGTCGTCACTAGGTTAGATTTGGAAGGCATAATTTGTCCTGTAAGTCATCAGTTCAATTCAATGGATTGTCGAGTTAGAGATGATAAGATCAAACAATTATAAAAATTTAAAATAAAAAGCGAATGAAAATGGCTTAAATCGAAGTTTTCCGTTTCTGCTTTTGAATTGTTTGATCTAGGCTGCTCGAAAATTCACGTTTATCACGTTCAGAAATTGGCGGCGGTCCACCTGTTTGTACACCTGCTCCACGCAAAGTATCCATGAAATCACGTAAATGCAGTCGAGCTTTTACATTGGCTGAGGTATACACCTCTCCACGTGGATGGATTGCAACACCCCCTTTCTCAATAACTTGAGCAGCCAAAGGAATATCTTGAGTAATCACAATATCATGCTCACCCATACGCTCAACAATCTCTTGATCGGCTTGATCAGCACCAGACATCGCCTGAATTGAATTAATTCGAACCGAAGGCGTGATTCCAACAGGTTGATTGGCAACAAAAGTGACTTCGAGTTGGTAACGATCAGAAGCGCGTAAAATCACTTCACGAAGAATTTTAGGAAGTGCATCTGCATCGACCCAAAGTTTAAATGGCAGCACAAAATATCTCTAATCAAGATTTTCCAGTATTTTAGCAAAATGCTTATGACGTGTCCTATGCTTATTATTTTATTTGTTCATGCTACCTCAATATCATATTAATCTTCACAAGAAGATTCTTATATTGTTCATTTAAAATACAACCCTAGCCATTCTTGTCGAAAATTCGCTTTAATCTTCTGGTTTTTCTTATGATTTTACATTTCGTGACTTGAAATTTATACATCATCCTCGATTTAATAGAATAAGAGAGGCATTTAATACGTGAAAATGAACAATCAAAACAGACCTGAAACAATTATCATCGAAGATCAAAATTTTGGTAGCCATGTCGAACATTGGAATCTTTTAACTGAGAATCCAACAACAGAAGTGCCCAAATGGTTAGGTCTTGCTTTAGATGCGCCTGTTATGCCGATGGGTCTATGTTCACAAGAGTGCGATATGGATGTATCAACTTGGCTGATTCAAGGTCCAAATGGCTCTGCTGTGCAATTATGCCAAGTCATCGATGTTGAAAATAATAAGCCTAAAGCCGTCAAAACCGCATTTCCTAGTTTTGAAAGCCCATATCAATTAAATGCTTCTATTGATCGTATTATCACCTGTAAAACCAATACTCAAGCAGTACTGAGTTTAAAAGTTGGAACTAACAGTGTGGTCTACGCCTTTGATAGTTTATACAGTGTCAACAGTCATCAATACCTACAAGATCAGCAATATAGAGTTCAATTAAATGCATGGGCATATGAACTAGAGAAAGTTTCTGATCATGAACAAATCATTGTTGATGATCCTGCTTCAATCAAACATCATCGTGCATTGAATGATATTCTTTCACAAAACAATGGTGTTGCTCCAGAAAACTTGCAAGAGCAAATCGATGCATGGGAACCCAAATCTGAGGACGATAAAGCTCCTGTAACCGTTGATTTTTCAAAAATGGTGGCATATCTGTACGGTGAAACACTCGGACAAGAAGATGAAGCATGGTTCCAAGGCAAAGTCGTTGGAAAGACCCAAATGCAGTTTATGCAACAAGATTACACACTTTACGATGTGACCTTGATTCTTGAAGAAAATCAACCTGCGATTCTTGTTCGAATTGCAACCAAAGACCCTGCTTATAAAAATTTCGAAATTGGTCAATACATTCGTGGCAATATTTGGATTCAAGCCAATATTTATTCTGCTGCATAAACTTGTATAGCATTAAAAAAGCATGATGAAGGTCCATCATGCTTTTTTATTACACGTTTTGTAACATTTTTGATATATTGAATTTTTGCTGTTAAATTTTTCTTGTTTTGAATTCAAAATAACGACTTATCCACAATTTAAATTCAAAATGAATTAATCTCCCCCAATTTGTTTGTTAATAAATTAAGCAATATAAGGAATTATTTTAATAATCAAATGATCCCTATGTTTCTCAAAGTAGAGATTTATGAATTTATAAATAAATTTAAAAACAAACATTTAGCCCTAAAAATTAATTTATTAAATATCATTGATTTGTGTATAGGCTAGGCTCGTTTAGCATGCATTTCTGCGTATTTTTTCCGATAAAATTTTGAAACAGCTAAAGTTATCCACAAACCATCCACAAAACCCATATTTTAAATTCATACTGTTTATATTTTTTTAGAGATAATAATTTCTCAAAAATTATAATAATTAGATTTAGCGCTTTATTTAACCAGTCAATTATGTTAAAAATACGACGAACCAGTAGGATTTAACAATAATTTAAAATCTAGGCTCAGTAATGAAAATTATACCTGAACAATCGACTAGTCTAATCAATCAAGTTAGTGGTTTTCACTTACGTTTGGATAAAGGAGCATGTTGCTTTTTTGTTCTGGGTATGTTTTTAGCTGCAATATTGATCCATATATTAGGCATCTTTCCAACGACTTAATGCGCAACATGATCTATTTACATAAAAAATCCCTCTTGATGATGATCAGAGGGATTTTTATTCGCTTTAATCTTCGCCCTTGCTTTCTCTAAAAGATGGCATGTTTTTATTCAGAACAGCCTATTAGCCATTACGTTGAGCGAAATCATCCATAAAGTTGACTAATGCCTGTACACCTTCTAAAGGTACAGCATTATAAATACTTGCACGCATTCCACCTACTGAACGGTGACCTGCAAGATTTAATAAATGATTTTCTTCTGCCTCTTTCAGGAACAATTTATCGAGTGCAGCATCAGCCAAGGTAAAAGGTACATTCATGATCGAACGGTTCTGAACTGCGATTGGATTGTTATAAAAATCGCTTGAATCAATATAACCATAAAGCAATTTAGATTTTTCAAGGTTGGTTTTATGCATTGCATCTACACCACCCTGTTCAAGCAACCACTCAAACACAAGACCAGACAAATACCATGCATAGGTCGCAGGCGTATTGACCATAGAATCATTTTTAGCTTGTGCACCGTATTTCAGTAAACTTGGAATTTCAGGTTTTGCTTGATCCAACAAGTCATCACGAACAATCACCAAAGTTAAACCAGCAGGACCAATATTTTTTTGCGCACCAGCATAAATCAAACCAAACTTTGAAACATCCAGTGGCGCAGATAAAATACTTGATGATAGATCTGAAACTAAAGGTTTATTGGTTTCAGGAATATTGGCAAATTGAATCCCACCAATCGTTTCATTGTCGGCATAATGAACATAAGCAGCATCATCAGACAAATCCCATGTACTTTGCTCAGAGATGGCTAATTTCCCCTCAATTGTTGTACCCGCCTCAACAATATGAATATCACCATAACGTTGCGCTTCTTGAGTAGCCTTTTCAGACCAAATCCCGGTATGGATATAATCGGCTTTTGAGTTTTTGCCCAATAAATTAAGTGGAATTGCAGAGAACTGAAGTGATGCGCCACCTTGTAAGAACAGTACTTTGTAGTTCTCAGGGATATTCATCAATTTACGTAAGTCTGCTTCTGCTTTTTCAGCGACAGCCACATAGTCTTTACTACGGTGGCTCATTTCCATGATGGATAAGCCTTTACCATGCCAATCCAATAACTCAGCTTGAGCTTTTTCTAAAACGGCAGTAGGTAATGCAGCAGGACCAGCACAGAAATTGTACGCGCGCATGATTTTTCCCTTTTATAAAGTGAAACGAATGAAATAGGCGCATTTAACCACAAATCGCCTTTTCTTGCAGTAGCTTTATCAGTCAATATTTCAATGTAATTGCATATTTAGAGCTAAGTTTTCAATAACAAAATTTGAATATTGTTTAAATTTTAGGGATCAAGTAGGTCACTGATTTATATTTTGGTTGTTGCGAACAATAGATTGGCGTTCCATTTAAAGATTCAGCGATACGACAGCTTGCATAGTTTTCAATTGCAACAGGATAAATGAAAGCTTCAAAATTAAAATGTCTTGAAGCCCAATCGGCAATTGCTGTCACGGCTTCTTTTCCATAAGCAAAACCATGGCGATCTTCTCTAATCCAGATACCTAACTCAGGTCTAGGCTGCTTTGCTTGATGAAAACCAACCAAACCCAAAAATTCATCATTCAATTGATCTCGAATGACAAAAACCCAATCTGACTCATCTTGAATGGTGATTAACCATGTCTGCCAAATATTTTCGAAAGCATTTCGATCTTGAGGTGGGTCCCAGGACATATACTTTGTCAATGTCGGCGTAATGCAGGCATAACACTCATCAGCGTCATCAGAAGTAAACGGTTTTAAACATAATCTTGTTGAACTGATCATATATTTGGGTTCTTTAGAGATATTGTTGGTTTGCAATCAAGTAGATGGATATAGCCATAAACCGTCTTGGCTTGTAGTAGACTTATTGGTCAAAATTGCCGTGTATTTTAAGTTTATAATCTATAATTCAATCAATTACTACTAGAGTCTGTTGATAATTCGTCTATGTTTGCGACTACACGTGTTTTTTAACTGATACTAGACACGAAATAAGAAATTTTGCCAGTTAATCCTGAATTTAACCCAATAAAATTGACTGGACCAGGGCTATACATCACACTCAAGGTATACAATAAGATTTCCAAAATAGTACCCAACTTCGATCTAAAATATTTTCAGATCATTAAGTTAAGTACTTTAAAATATTTTGTATTATACGTTTGTACAGCGCTAATTTTCGTTTTCCACATAGCGCGCAAAATTATCTAATATGGCTTGCCAGCCTGCACGCTGTTGTTCAACAGGATATACAGTTTCAGGATCAAAGCTTATGCGAACCAATATAGCTTGGTCCTGTTGAGTAAAGGTAATTTCAGCTTGGCGCTCTCCAAATGAGTATGCAATTTTTTCATTTGGAATAATCTCTGTATAAGTGCCAGCAAAATCAAAGCCCATACTGCCATCCTTAGCTTCCATACGATTTGAAAACTCGCCACCGATGCGCAGATCATTTTTCGAATTTACCGTATGCCAATCAGGTGAAGCTGTATTCCACTGCTCTATATCCTGAGGGTTATTATAAATACGCCATACCACATCTATGGGTGCCTTAACTAAAGATTCCACGATAATTTTTGACATTTTCTTCTCCATAATTGTTTTTCGATTCGATTGTTATTTAAATATCGCCCCAGCGATTATAATTTAATCAATCCTATATACTGTATAAAACTACAAAACTACACATATTCTTAGGGCTATTTAGATTATTTACTCCAGCCTTTTCCATGTAAAATAGTTTTTAAATTTAGTCAGATGCAAAAGATTATGCTGATCAAATCACAACACCTTAAAAATAGAAAAGCATTATCCAAAACACTTCAACTTTCAACTTTCGGATATGTTTTTTACAGCCTGATCTTGGGGCAAATGAGTTTTGCTGAGAATTTAAGCTACAGCCAAGCAGAACAATATTTACTTGAAAATTCTTATACAACTCAAGCCAGTGACGCTTTAAATCGAGCATCAAAACTTCAAGCTGAGGCTGTAAAAAATATTGGTTTACCACGTGTAGACTTGAATGTCCGTGCTTATAAATTTCATACTGAAACAGACCTTCCATTAAACGGTGTGAAAAATAATCTCGAACAAACCTTATCGCAAGGTGTCAATGAACGTGTTGATCAATGGCAATCAGAACAAAATATTCCTTCCACGATCACGGATCCTTTAAAACAGGGATTAACACAAGGCATTCATAGTGGTATTGGTTTAATTCCAGATACAGCAAACGTTGTGTTAGAAGATGAAGTTGTTCGCCCAACAGTTTCAGTAATGATGCCAATTTATACTGGTGGTGTTACATCCAGCACCAAACAAATTGCAAATTTAAAAGCTGAACGTAGTCAGTTGGACGCTAAACAGCAACAAGATACGCAACGTTTTGAAGTGATACAGGCTTATTTTAATGTGCAATTACAACAACAACTTGCAGATGCCAGCCGTTTCAACCTTAAAGCAATGCAACAACACTATGACAATGCCCTCAAACTGGAGAAACAGGGTTTTGTCAGCAAAGGACAGCGTATGCAATTTGAGGTTGCACGAAATAATGCCTTGCGAACTGAACAAAATGCCACGGCGAATTTACAATCCAGTCAGTTTCAACTAAAAAATTTACTCAATAAATCCAGTATAGACCAACTAACAACCCCACTTTTTGTCAATCGTCAACAAAGCCAATCCCTAAATCAATTGCTTGATTCTTATCCTGAAACATCAAGTCTAGTTCGAAAGATGCAGATGGATACACAGTTGGCCAATCAAAATGTCAAAATTCAAAGTGCAACCAAAAAACCTACGTTATTTGCTTTTGGGGAATATAGTTTAGATCACAATCAAAACTGGATTGTAGGAGTTGCTGCCCGTTACAACTTATTCTCAGGCATTGATAAAAATAAAAATGTACAAGCTGCTGAATTGCAGCGATATGCGACTGAATTGATGACTGCACGTACCCAACAAGAGATTGAGAATATTATTTACAAATCTTATAGTGAGTTAAGTACAGCCCAACAATCCAATCAACTTTTACAACAAAATGAACAAGCTGCGCTCGAAAATCTCCGTATTCAGCAATTGTCATTTAAAGAAGATATGGGGACAGCGAGCCAAGTGATTGATGCACAGAATCAATTGAGTGTATTAAAAACTGAAAAAGCACTCAATGCTTATAAATATGTAATGGCTTTGGCGACCCTACTGCAAAGTCATGGCTCAATTTCTCAGTTCAAAGACTATGTTAATCAAACCAACACCGATTTTATTCGTTGAAGATGGAGCTAAAAATGACACAAGAAAATAACCATCAGAATACGCATAATGATTCAACATCAGACGCTAAGTTAAATGCTGAAAGTTCGCATGACAACATCGCTAATACCCAAGCCTCAGATCAAGTTAAGGAACATCAGAACAACTCAAACTCACAGCATGATCGTGTAACCAATGAGGCTGAAAACTCCACATTATCTCAGTCAACTGACGATCCAGCACAAGCAATTCAGCATTCTACAGTCAAGGAAAATGCCTTTAAAAAAAGAACCGTAATTGCAATTGGTTTGATTATTCTCATCATTCTTATCGGATTGATTGCATTTGGATTATGGAAAAGTTACCAACCTAAAACTGTAGATGTGCAAGGTCGTGTAGAAGCAGAAACACTGCATGTCAGTACCAAAGTACCCAGTCGAATTGAGGGTATCTTTGTCAGTGATGGACAAAAAGTGAATAAGGGTCAACTTCTAGTTACTCTGAGCAGTCCAGAAATTGAAGCAAAAAAACAGCAGGCTCTTGCCACCCTACAATCAGCTTTGGCATTGCAATCCACAACTGATCGTGGCTCGCAACAAGAAAATATTGATACCCTCTATGCCAATTGGCAAAGTGTAAAGGCACAAGAAAATCTTGCTAAAGCAACCTACCAACGTGGTTCCACTCTTTTTGCTCAGGGCGTAATTTCACGCCAACGCCGTGATGAAATGTTTGCTGCTGCCCAATCCGCCACGCAAATGAGTGAAGCTGCCTATCAACAATATGCGCGTGCCAAACGTGGCAGCACTGCTGAACAAAAATCAGGTGCTGATGCACAAGTTGAGATTGCTAAAGCAGCTGTTGCAGAAGCAAATGCGCTAGAAGCAGAAACCAAACTCTATTCACCTGTGAATGGCACTGTATCCAAAACCTATGGCAAACCATCTGAATTGGTTGCAATTGGCGTTCCTGTGGTGAGTATTATCCAAGATGAAGAAAAATGGGTCAGCTTAAATGTTAGAGAAGATCAATATGCACAGGTTTATCAAGCAAAATCACTCGATGGATTTATACCTGCATTAAACAAAACTGTTTCATTTCACATTAAAAACATTGATGCAGAAGGTGAATTTGCAACCATTAAAACCACACGTCAAACAGGCGGTTATGATATTCGTAGTTTCAAAATTAAATTGACGCCTGCTGAAGCATTGCCTGATTTGAAGGTTGGTATGAGTGTGATTTTTAAACTTCAAGAGCATCAATAAACATGTGGGCGAGCATGCGAAGAGAGCTTCGATATCTGTTTATACATAAGTGGGATTTATGCTTAGTCACACTCGCTCCTTTGTTTGTTATTGTTTTATTTAGTAGCATGTTTTATGCAGGCAAAGCAGAACATTTACCGATTGCTATCATTGATCAAGATCAAAGTGAGTTAAGTCGTAATATCGAGAAATATCTCAGTCATAACCACACACTTTCGATTTACACGGTTTCAAATGACCCAAATCAAGTTGAACATTTACTGAATCAAACCAAAATTTGGGGTTATGTACATATTCCTGTAGGTGCTGAACAAAGATTGGTACAAGCACAAGATGCGCAAATCAGCATTGCATTTAACCAGTCCTATTTCAGTATCGGAAATGGCATTTCATCTGCAATGTTACTCTCAACAGTTGAGGCAATCGGTGATTTTGCACAACACTCTTATTATCAAAACAAAACTCCTTATGCTGAAATCGCGACACCGAATGTTAAAATCTCACCATTATTTAATCCAAATCTGAGTTATGAGTTCTATCTAGAACCTTTTATGATTCCAGCAATTTTGCACCTCTTGCTTTGTTGTTGCGTTGCTTTTGCAGTTGGTCAAGAACTGAAATACGCAAGTGTTAAGCAATGGGTTCAAGGACGATCTGTCTTTACAGCATTACTGGCTAAAAATATGCTCTATGTATTGATCTTCTGTTTTTGGACATGGGTCTGGATGTTTTGGCTGGTTGAAATTCGAGGTTGGTTTATTGCTGGAAGTTTATGGATGATCTTGCTTGGACAATTTTTACTTTATACAGCTTATGCCCTAATCAGTAGCACAGTTGTACTTGCAACCAAAAATTTATCTAAAACCTTTGGCTTTATTGCAGTCTATGGCGGTTCTTCTTTGAGTTTTGCAGGTGTCACCCTGCCTTTGAATAATGCCCCTATCTTCACTCAGTTTTGGGCCAATATTATTCCTTATACACCTTATGCAAAATTACAAACTGAACAATGGGTCGTGGGCAGTCCCATTTTTATCTCGATGCTTCCTCTCGGAATTTTAACCATTTATTGTATTTTATATGGTGCAATCTCTACTTTGCTCCTCAAAAAAGTGGTTCAAGGGGCGCAATATGATTAATTTCTTTAAAGCACTCGCTCAACACTATTTTGCCACTTTTAAAAATATAGCGAAAAATTCGTCCATATTGACCACAATGGTACTCTCAGTATTTTTTTATAGTTTTTTTTATCCTACTGCCTATAAAGCCCAAACAGCAGAAAACTTACCGATCATTATTGTAGATGAAGAACAAAGCTTTCTCAGTCATGAAATTATTGTCGAAGTTTCTAAAAGCCCCAATGTAGCAATTACAGAAATTACGGGTAATTTTGAACATGCTAAACAAATGGTTCAACAACAAAAAGCCGATGGTATTTTATTGTTGCCTGAGAACTTATCCAATAGTGTTGTACGGGGCGAAGAAGGCGGTATCGGTTTATATTTAAGTAGTGCTTATTTTCTTAAAACTAAACAAATTGGTTTAGGTCTAGCCACTTCGATTGAAAATACAATTGCAGAGCATGCAGAAAGGTTTGGGAAAATTTCACACTTTCAACCCTCAATTCCTGTTCATCAAATTCCACTATTTAATACTTTATCTGGATATGGCAGTTATATTTTTCCAGCAATTGCACCATTAATTATCCACCAGACCATCGTTTTAGGTTTATGCATGCTGCTTGCTGGTTATCGTGAACAATACTGGCGTGCCACCCTGTCTGAGCTTGTTGCGATTTATTTAGCCGCTTTAACCATCGGTTGTTTGGGTTGTTTTTATTTATTTGGTTTTACCTATTGGCTCAATGATTATCCACGAGGTGGAAACTTTTGGGGAATGTTATTTGCAGTACCCATCTTTATTAGCTGTGTAATTGCAATGGCAATGGTTCTAGCAAGTTATCTAGATATTTCAGAACGGGCTGGACATGTTATTGTTTTTACATCAATTCCTTTGTTTTTATTATCTGGCGCTGCTTGGCCATTAGCGGCAATGCCGCATTGGATGCAAGCGTTTGCTCATATTTTACCATCCACACAAGGCATCAATTTGTTTATCCAACTCAATCAAATGGGTGTACCCACTTTCATCGTTATTCCTAAGTTGATCTATCTTGGATCGCTGTTTGCAATTTTGATGATATGGGCTTATCTCCGACTCAGCAAAAGACATAAACAAATAGAATGAATATGTAAAATATAATTTATATAATTAATAAAATTTCACAATAAAATCGAATAATTTAATCAAACTGAATTATTTTTAATCAATTGAACGCATTTTGAATAAAAATATTAGTATTACAGAGTCAAATAGCGTCAGAATACACCATTTTCAAAATACTCTGAATGTTCAGAATCTCCCACCCTAAAGTACCCACATACTTTAGCGGGATTTTTTTTTCATTTTTTTGATAGAGTTTTCTTTTCGCCAAAATCTGAATTTTAAGGGCTCAGTATGAAGAAAATGAGAATTAGCCTAGCTTGGCAAATTGTTATTGCGCTCTTCTTAGGTATCCTTGTTGGTGCATTCTTGCACAACTCTCCTGAACTTCGTAATGACATCGTTGCAAACTTTCTACAACCATTGGGTAAGATTTTTATTAATCTGATCAAAATGATTGTAATCCCACTTGTGCTTTCCATGCTGATTTTAGGGATTGCCAATGCAGGTGACAGTAAAAGTGTCGGTAAATTAGGTTTAAAAACCATTGTTTACTTTGAGATTATTACGACCGTCGCCATCATTGTGGGCTTAGTTGCTGCGAATGTATTCCAGCCAGGCGCAGGCATTGATATGTCTACACTGACAACTTCTGATATTTCTCAATATAAAGAAACGACACAGGAAGTCAGTCATGAAGCTCATGGTTTAGTGAATACCGTTCTTTCACTTATTCCACCGAATATCTTTGCTGCAATGAGCGATGGGCATATGTTGCCAATCATCTTCTTTGCAGTGATTTTTGGTATCGGTCTTGGATCATTATCTAAAGAAACCAAACAGCCTTTAATCGATGTATTAAAAGCTGTTTCTGAAACCATGTTTAAAGTAACGCATATGATCATGATGTTTGCACCGTTTGGTGTTTTCGGCTTGATCGCTGCCACTGTCGCAAACTTTGGTTTCAGTTCTTTATTGCCACTGATTAAACTGGCAGTATTGGTTTATGCAGCAATTCTATTCTTTATCTTTATCGTGCTTGGTTTTGTGGCTAAATTCTGTGGTTTCAGTATTTGGACAATTATCAAAATCTTAAAAGATGAATTGATACTTGCTTATTCGACTGCAAGCTCTGAAACCGTTTTACCTCGTATGATGGAAAAAATGGAAGCTTATGGTGCGCCTAAGTCAATCACCAGTTTCGTTGTACCGATTGGTTATTCATTTAACCTAGATGGTTCTACGCTTTACCAAAGTATTGCGGCAATCTTTATTGCTCAACTTTATGGTATTGATTTAACCATCACACAACAAATTGTTTTAGTGCTTACACTGATGATTACCTCTAAAGGGATCGCAGGTGTTCCAGGCGTGTCTTTCGTTGTGCTACTGGCAACATTGGGCAGTGTGGGTATTCCACTAGAAGGTTTGGCATTTATTGCGGGTATTGACCGTATCTTAGATATGGCACGTACAGTATTAAATGTAATTGGTAACGCACTTGCTGTTCTTGTAATCAGTAAATGGGAAGGCAAATTCGATACTGAAAAACAAAAATCTTATAATTTTGATGCCACACATTAATTTTTTAAGATGACTAAAACCACCTTTGGGTGGTTTTTTTATGCATATAGTCAAACCGTCTAATGATTCATACAAGTACTTTGCGATCAATCATTGATATTCAATAACCTATATACTCCTTAGAAGATTTTGATCATTCATATGGTAATCCCCCCTCAAAATAATTGAACTCAAAAGTAGAAAATCGAATAATCCTGTTCAAGGAGATTTTTTATGAAAACATCTAAATATTCAGACAGCTTAATCATAAGCATTTTAAAACAAGCTGAATCAGGAACACCCGTGCCTAACTTATGCCGTGAACATGGTATGAGTTCCGCTACATTTTATAAATGGAAAGCGAAATATGGAGGTATGGATATTTCAATGATGACACGACTTAAAGAATTAGAGGCTGAAAATGCTCGTCTGAAACGTATGTATGCTGACGAACGTCTTAAAGCAGATATTCTTCAGGATGCACTGTCAAAGAAGTTATAAAGCCTGTACAACGTAAATCTCTTGCTCAGCGAGCCGTTGAACAATTCAAGATTTCAGTGAGTAAAGCTTGCTTCATCTTTCAACTTAGTCAAACCTGTTATCGTTATAAAGCTCAATTAGATGAGCAAAATAAGATGATTGCAGACTGGCTACTGAAGCT
>NZ_KB849756.1:633428-1006189 GCF_000368925.1 Acinetobacter bereziniae LMG 1003 = CIP 70.12
CTGAGGGGATTAGACCAATTAATTGCATGGCGAGGTAAGCCAAAGCGTATCCGTAGTGATAATGGACCCGAGTATGTTAGTGATTTAATGCAAGCGTGGTGTACTCAACATGGAATTGAGCATGTGTTTACTCAACCAGGTCATCCACAACAGAATGCTTATGTTGAACGCTTCAACAGGACGGTTAGATATGAATGTTTGAATCAATATTTATTTCGAGAGCTTGAAGAAGTTGAAGACTATACAACGATATGGCAACACTTTTATAATCATGAACGACCACATATGTCAGTTGATGGTAAACCACCTAAATTTAAACAATGATAAGGACTTTGCCTTTCTACTTATAAAATCAATTAAAAATGGGAGTATTACCATATATTTTGTCCTTTTGAATCATTGATGGTCTTGCTATCGTGAGGCGACATGAATGTCGCCATGTTGAGCGGAGCTATATGAGCAAAAAACAAAGCATTGCTTTGTTTGCAGCACAAGACCCCTGTTAAACGGAAGATTTTTGTTACTTTTCATCTCTGAAAAGCAAAGTATCGCCTGCGCAAAACGGTTTAAACTTTGGAGGTAAAGCTTGGCAGTGCATGCTTTAGGTTATCAAACAATATCTCAATAGCATTCATTTTAGTGATCAAGAGAAATGATATTTTACTGTCTGAATTTTTCATCAAGTTGACCATATCTGTTAAATGCTTAGGAGAGAACAAGCTTTATTATGAGTTATTTACCTTTAAGTATGATAATCAGCATTAATATTTAACATCTTAGCACTGATAAGCATATTGTCTTGATGGTGTATTACCCTGCTTTAAAATAATTTTAATCTGCTCATTTTTAGTGACAACAATAAAATCTTGAGTGATATAGCCTTCTTTTGCCGCACATAAATGCCAATCGTAAAACTGCACACCATGAATCATTAGACTTTCAACTTTCCATTGCGCTTGCTTTTCAAAGTTTACGACGCCTATTTGGTTGCTATACTTTTCATCATATTGGTCATCTATTTTTGCTGGACGTACACTGGTCACTAAGACGACTTTTACTTTAGGAATAGCGACTCCCCGTTCATTTACAACATTTACAGTCAGTTGCGGCTTTTGTGTTTTATAAACAGGAAAACATCCTGTTAAAAAGATGAAAAAGGGAATTAAAAAAATATTTTTGTCCATACATTCATCTTCCTTAAAATCGAAATATCTATTAAAAGACTGTTTCTTTATTGACAATTACCTTTCTACTCGACGTATATGAGTTGGACACTTTTGATTTACTTCAAAGTCTTGCAATTTTTCTAAATGGATCTCAAGATTACTTTGGTCCTTAATCGTATGTGTTTGCAGTTTATAACCCTCTTTAGAGATACAAATCGACCAAAAATACTGTCTATTTGTTCCCATATTTAATGTCAACGATTTTCTAATATCAAAATATGCCATCCCATTTTCAGTATATTGGGACTTATATGTTTGAGTCATCTTTCCATCTTTTAATATTGTTGCTAAAACGACATGGGCTTGATCGACTAATCTCCCATCTGAATCTTTTACAATCAGATTAATTTTAGGCTCTGTCATCACTATATATGGAAAACAGCCAGTTAAAGCAATTATAAAAGTAATTAAAAATATAGCTCTATTCATGATTTAACTTGTATAACCACAACTTAATTTTGAATTTCCTTGAGGTGTTTCATCTATAGCATTTTCGATATTCCATTCATCACCTACAACCTTACGTAAATGATAAAGTACTGTGGTTGGCTCCCCTCGAAATACAAAATAATAGCCCTTGGATTGCGTATTTGCCAATTGATGTTTTTGTAATGCAATTTTGATTAGTCGAACCCCAAAAACATCAGTATCAACCGCAAAATCATCCTGTTCAGTATGTGCTGTTTTATAATACTGATGACCTTGTATTCCCACATAAGTATGCCCTCCAATCGTCATCATTTGTTTTGATTTATTTAATTTGACCTGCTTTGGTCCATTTGCGCTAAAGTCACGCAATAATACTGCAATTTTGCTTTCAGGCTTTTGAAAAATCATGTCGCAATTCAAAGCTTTGATGTCAATTAATGATCCAATTTGAACTTCTTGAGCATGCGTAAATTGCAATCCAAAAAGTATTGAAATCGCAAAGATTATTCTTGTCATATCGAAATCCTATTTTATTTACTCTCATTATTTCTTCAGCGCGATAAGCTTGTCTGATATTT
This sequence comes from Acinetobacter bereziniae LMG 1003 = CIP 70.12, assembly GCF_000368925.1. Taxonomy (GTDB): domain Bacteria; phylum Pseudomonadota; class Gammaproteobacteria; order Pseudomonadales; family Moraxellaceae; genus Acinetobacter; species Acinetobacter bereziniae. The sequence continues at coordinate 635,662 of NZ_KB849756.1, forward strand.
AAAATAATATTATTTGTGAAAGTATAGCGTTAAATATTTTTTGAAATAAGATTAACTTTATAAATCATCATTTTTTTTATCATTTGCATATACTTAGCATCATTTATAAAAATTATATGCAAAAACCACAATCAAGTGGCTTTTGCGATTAAATGTGAATAAAAGCATTGTTTAAGCAATAAAATATGCGCTCAAAATAATCACTATTTGTAGCAGTAAAACTGCACCAAACCATTTCCATCCTTTTTGGCGAAGGATGACCTTTTCTGCTGTTGAATAATTTACTGTTCTTATCATTTTATCACCTCATTCTTGCTACATGTTGGAACACCTTTGGGGCAAAACATTGGTCTTTTAATAGACAATTTATAACAAGCAAGAAATAAACCAACTCAAAAAATGTAACAATTTATCAATGCAGGCATAAATTTTTTCGATACTTAGCAGTAAAGGTCTTATTGCTCGATGGATACCTCCCTAGCAATATTCCTTATTGAATCCATTTAATATGAAATCAACGATATCTATTCGAATTCAAAAAATCATCAATTAAAAAAGCCCCTTACGGGGCTTTTACAATTCGTTGGTATAGATCTAATTAACCAATAAACTTACGTGCATTACGGAACATACGTAACCATGCACCATCTTCAGTCCATTCTTCAGGTTTCCAAGAGTGTTGAACTGCACGGAAATTCCGTTCAGGGTGTGGCATCATAATGCTGGCACGACCATCTTTTGAGGTTACACCAGAAATTCCTTCAGGCGAGCCATTCGGGTTCAATGGATACTGTTGAGTTGCATTACCCAAGCTATCGACATAACGTAAAATAACTTGATTACCCGCATTGAGTGAAGCAAAGTTTTCCGCAGAAGTTTCTGCACGACCTTCACCATGTGCAACAGCAATTGGTAAAATAGAACCTTCCATACCTTCTAAAAGAATAGAAGGCGTTTTTTCAACTTTTACATTGACTACACGTGCTTCAAATACTTCTGAAGTATTACGACGGAAACGTGGCCAGTTGTCTGCACCTGGAATCAGTGGTGCAAGCTGTGCCAACATTTGGCAACCATTACAAATACCTACGGAGAAAGTATTGTCACGATTAAAGAATTTTTCAAATTGATCACGCAACTTCGTATTGAACAATACAGATTTAGCCCAACCACCACCTGCACCTAAAACGTCACCATAAGAGAAGCCACCGCAAGCAACCAAACCTTCAAAATCATCTAAATCAACACGACCTGAAAGTAAATCACTCATGTGGACATCAACAGTATTGAAGCCGACTTTATCAAATGCAGCAGCCATTTCCACATGACCGTTAACGCCCTGTTCACGTAGAATCATCATGTTTGGACGACGTTCGTTGATATATGGCGCTTCAACAGGTTCATTTAAATCAAATGTTGGTAATGCGATTAAGCCTTTATGCTCACGGTCGCCAATCAATGCAAACTCAGAGTCAGCAGTTTCTACATTATCACGCAAACGCTGGATTTGATGAGAAACTTCAGTCCAAGCTTGTTGTAATTCAGCACGCTCTAGCACTAGACCATTGACAGTAAGCTGATCAGAATCGTTGACTGTACCGACTACAGCAATCGCATCTCTTAAGCTTGAGACTGCAACCTCATCAGCCAAAGTTGCCCAATCTGCTTGAGAAATTTGCAATACTGCACCGATTTCTTCAGCAAATAAGCTTTCATTCGTTTGGTTTTCAAGTGACACACCTAAGCGTGAAGCAAACATCATTTCAGCAACAGTTGCCAATAGACCACCATCACCAATGTCATGATAAGCCTTGATTAAACCACGGTTATTCCAGTCTTGTACTAAAGCAAAGAATGCTTTGAAATCGTCAAAACTGTCAACATCTGGCGTTACAGAACCAATTGCTTTATATACCTGAGCAAGAATCGAACCGCCTAAACGGAACTGACCTTTAGATAAATCAATACGGACTAAAACGGAGTCTTCATTTTTCAATTCAGGGGTTAAAGTTTTACGTACATCTAATACAGGTGCAAATGCAGTGATGACACCTGACATTGGTGAAGTGACTGCTTTATCTTCACCTTGATCATTCCAAGTGGTACGCATAGACAGTGAGTCTTTACCAACAGGGATCGCAATACCCAAGGCAGGACACATTTCCATACCAATGGCTTTTACACCTTCAAATAATGCTTGATCTTCACCTTTTTGACCTGCTGCCGCCATCCAGTTTGCTGATAATTTAATATCGCTGATCTGTTCAATATTGGCACACATGATATTGCTGATTGCTTCGGCAACTGCTAAACGTGCAGAAGCGGCAGGATTTAACAATGCGACTGGTGGACGTTCTCCCATTGCCATTGCTTCACCGGTATAACCTTGCAAACTGGTTGTGGTTACTGCGGCATCGGCAACAGGAACTTGCCAGCGACCCACCATTTGATCACGTGCAACCATACCTGTGATCGAACGGTCACCGATGGTAATTAGAAAAGATTTAGACGCAACAGTTGGATTTTTCAATACACGGAAAATTGCATCTTTCAAGTCAACTTTAGAAGCATCGAATGCATTGCCTTTACGTTCAATTGTTTCATATGAACGGCTCATACGTGGTGTACCACCAAGCATGACTTGCATTGGCATATCCACTGCTTTGTTATCAAACAATGGATCATTCACAGTAAGTTGACGTGCTTCTGTTGCTTCCCCTAATACTGCAAATGGGCAACGTTCACGTGCACAGATTGATTCAAACAACTCTAATGATTCAGGTTTGATTGCCAACACATAGCGTTCTTGTGCTTCGTTTGACCAGATTTCCATTGGCGACATGCCTGGTTCTAATGATGGAATTTTACGAAGATCGAGAATTGCACCTAATTCATGGTCGTTGACCAATTCAGGCATTGCATTGGAAATACCGCCAGCACCAACATCATGCACAGATACGATCGGGTTAAAATCTTCCATTCTCCAACATGCATCGATCACTTCTTGACAACGACGTTCCATTTCTGGGTTTTCACGTTGAACCGAGGCAAAATCTAAATTTTCACCTAATTTACCACTGTCTACAGAAGATGCTGCACCACCGCCTAAGCCGATCAGCATTGCAGGACCGCCTAAGACGATCAGTAAATCACCAGGTTGAATCGCATCTTTTTCGACATGATCAGGGCGAATGTTACCATAACCGCCTGCAATCATGATCGGTTTATGGAAACCTTTTACTTCACCATTTACGTTTTGTTCAAAAGTACGGAAGTAACCATTAAGTGCGGGACGACCAAATTCATTATTGAATGCAGCACCACCCAATGGACCATCAATCATGATTTGAAGTGGTGAAGCCATACGTGATGGTTTACCGTAATTCTCTTCCCAAGGTTGTTCAAAACCCGGAATATTCAGGTTAGACACCGTAAAGCCTGTTAAACCAGCTTTTGGTTTACCACCACGACCAGTTGCACCTTCATCACGAATTTCACCACCTGAACCTGTTGCCGCGCCAGCAAATGGTGCGATTGCAGTTGGATGGTTATGGGTTTCCACTTTCATTAAGATGTGTGCAGCTTGGCTCTTATATTTATAAACATAGTGCCCAGTTGCTTCATCTTTTTTAGGATAAAAACGTTGCGTATCAAAACCAACAATCACCGATGCATTATCTTTATAGGCTGATAATACGTCTGTCGGAGATTCTTTATAGGTATTTTTAATCATTTGGAACAATGACAATGGTTGTTTTTCACCATCAATTGTCCATTCAGAACCAAAAATTTTGTGACGACAGTGTTCTGAGTTTGCTTGAGCAAACATCATCAACTCGATGTCGTGTGGGTTACGACCTAATTTATTAAATGCTGCTGTTAAATAATCAATTTCTTCATCTGATAATGCAAAACCGAATTCAGAGTTCGCTTTAACCAATGCATCTTTACCTTGACCTAAGATATCAATTGAGTTTAACGGCTTAGGTGCAGTTTCTGAGAACAATGCGGATGCATCATCAATTTTATTGAAAACGCTTTCTGTCATACGGTCATGTAAAACTTGTTTCACTTCTTCAGATACTTCAGAAATACCCTTTAAAGTAAACAAAACACCGCGTTCTAAGCGGTGTACAGGCGTATTACAATTGGCAAAAATATCGGTTGCCTTAGACGACCACGGCGAAATTGTACCGACACGTGGCGTGACTAAAATCTGTACTTCATCACTGGTTGCCTGATGTAGTTCAAACGATGCACCATCGTTTAAAAGCTGTAAAGCAGATTGCTGTTGTTGCTCGTTGAGCGCTTGGTCGAAAAGGTAAACCCATTGGCTTTCTATTGATTGAACAGAACTGATTGACGCAAGGCGTGTTAATAGTTGTGTTTGCTTAAAAGAAGAGTGTGCAGGTGCACCGGCAACGATAAACATGCTGTTTTTGGCTCCACGGGCAGGCTTTGGCAACCTACCTCAATGTGACTTGAAGAGAGCGCATATTCTACTGTGAAAGCAAGATTTCAGCTAGTCATATCCAACTTAAAAAATGCTGAAATCTTGCTTTTAAACATTCGATTTACTTTGACTTTCGTCTTTAAACATGATTCGTAACAATTGAATTATTGAGCACGATAACTAGACTCGCCTGTTTTCGGATCTTCTTTTGCGATGATTCCACTTTTTTGATAAAAAACTTTTCCACATGAAATATCTGGTTCAATTTCCCCATCAATTGCATAGGACAATTCAACATTTACATGTCTTAAATCGGGATTTTTGGGTACAGAATCTATAAAAAATACATCTAAACTTTCCATGTTATAGCAAACATAAATTTTTTCAGGATGTGCGTTTTTATTCAGATCAATTGTATAAAGGTGGTCTGCTGTTTCTGTCATCCTGTCTAATTTGAGGGCAACCGTATTCACTAGATCACCATCATGATCTATCGCATAAGCATATTTTGCTGTTTCATTTTGATAACCTTCATTGCAGTTTTTTATTGGTTGTCCAATTTTTACTTTGCTTGGCGTAATATCCTCTGCAGTAAATTTAGATTTTCCATTCAACATACTGCTCGGTATGACGCTCCAATACACTTTTCCTTGTGCATCTGGATCATCTGTCCAGATACAATTACTGGTCAGATGACCATCTGAGGTTTTCTGAAAAGCAAAAGTTGCTAAAGCTTGATCTGCTGGTTCAGGCTTCACAGGAATGCTTTCTTCGATTTCAAATTTACTCTCTTCGGTTTTTTTCTGAGTTTCGATTTGCTTATTTTGGCTGCTTAAGTTTTTATCAGTTTGATTACATCCTGACAAAAAAATTATGAATAGCAATATAAATTTATTATTCACTGAATACCCTTCATTATTATTTTGCGTTATTTTGACAACATACGTTGCATAGTCGGTGAATCATAGCTATAAATCCCTAAGGTTGGATCAAATTCTACTCTATTTATCTGATTTTTATCTTCCAGTTTATAGTTAGAAAAAATAAATTTATTACCTTTATATTGGATCTTTATTGGATAATATGATTGGCCTTTTACAGGAATAAAAGAAAGTTTTGAATCAAACTTGTGCGCTTTAGGTCTATAAAACATTTCTGTTGTGTCCTCACTCGCATTTGAGACTAAATAGCTTCGTAGAAACTCATCCTCTTTCAGACTTAAGACGTACCAATCTGAGTACTGTGCTCCATTATTTGTTATCGCATATAATCTGAAAAAACTTCCCTTCCTATCTGCGCCAATTAACCTAATATTTGAAGCAATTTCAGGTACACTCAACTTACTTAGGGAGATTTCAAATCCTTCATAAGAATCGATGCCTTCATAATTTATTGGTGTTCGAGTAACCAATTGATATTTTCCAGTTTTTAATTGCTTAAATAGATAAAGTTCCAATTTAGGATCTGTAATGCGTATTTCTCGTCCAGTACCGTTCATTTTAAATATTTCGACTGGAAGTAAAAAACGCTTTTCCTTTTTTATATTTCTGAATTTAATAACTTTATGGGGGAAAACGACGATATTTTTCTCAATGAGTTTTTTACCCTCAACACAATTACATTTTTCATAGTATTTATATTGAACAGCAGTAAATAACTTTGTATTTGAATGTGAAAATTGTGAATCATTCATTTGTACAATCTCAAATGGATACAAAGTTTTAACTATATTCTTGAGTTCAAAACTTTCTAATTCTATTTGTTTCATCTCATCTGCATTAAATACCTGATTTTGCCCAGTTTGCTTGTGAGGATAAAATGTGTAATCAATTATTGTACGTTCTTCAAATGAGCGTAGCCCCAATGCATTTTCGGTAGTAGAAATTTCTTTTGAAGGATCAATAATAGAATAGTCTTTAGCATGGGCATAAATGATTGCTAAACATAAAATAACCACAAAACTTATGAATTGATTTATTAAAGTCATTTACTAAACCTAATTATTTATCATTTATAAATCATAATTTTAGCATTTATTTTTTAAATTACTCAATCACTGTAAAATTAAAGTCAAATTGGTAATACTCTTATTTTTAGTTAATTTAATAAATAGAAAGCCAAAGCCCCTATAATTGTTTAAATTTAGGTGGTTTACCAGACATATAGGTCATTCTGATTGCATCCTGCTATGTTTCTCATATGAAAATAAATCAACAACATGACAACTTATGTCGCCCAGCTCTAGTACATCTTCCATAAATTTGGCATCATACAATTAACGAAAAAATGATAAATGATAAATGACTCAAATGCGTTGGTTAGAACTTCTCTCAACTGTTCGTTTAGGAAGTAAGAAACAAAGTACAGAACAAGCACGAAGCCCTTTTCATAAAGACTATGACCGCATTATATTTTCACAAAGTTTTAGACAACTGAATCGTAAAACTCAAGTCCATCCACTGACTCAACACGATGGTATCCATACACGACTCACGCACTCTCTAGAAGTTTCATGTATTGGTCGTTCATTGGGTATGCTGGCAGCCGAAAAAATACAAAAAGAACTTCCAATCTGGATTTCCCCAGCCGATGTTGGCGCAATCATACAAGCAGCATGTTTAGCACATGATATTGGCAATCCACCTTTTGGGCATGCTGGTGAATATGCCATTCGTGAATGGTTTGACGATGCAGCACATACTGATTTTTTAAAAGACTTAAGTTCTGAACAACAAGCAGATGTTCGTCAGTTTGAGGGTAATGCGCAAGGATTACGTTTGCTGACCAAAATTGACTACCATCCTCATGATGGAGGAATGCGCTTAACTTACGCAACGTTAGGAGCTTACTTAAAGTATCCGTGGTTATCCCAAACCATAGAATCTCAAGGTAATACACCTGCTAGTAAACGGGCAAAATTTGGCTGTTATCAAGCTGAGAAAGAAATCCTCAAACAAATTGCAGACCAACTTGGCTTAATTCAATTAGGTGAATATCGCTGGTGTCGCCATCCTTTAACCTATTTATTAGAAGCTGCAGATGATATTTGCTATGCCTTAATTGATTTAGAAGACGGGATTATTCTCAACATGCTTTCTTATGAAGAAGTTGAACCTATTTTTCTTGATTTATTAGGAGATTTTGGTATACCTGCTGAATTAAATATGCCCTACACCACTTGGCAACAAAAGATTGCAGCATTACGTGGTCGTGTGATGAAACGTTTGGTTGAAGAAGTCACGACTGCTTTTGTAAAGCAACATTTCCAAATTATATCAGGACAACTCAAAGGCTCTTTATTGCAATACTGTTCTGAAGATATTGAACTGGGAATAGATCGTGCCAAAAACCTCGCTCGTGAAAAGATCTTTGAACATCCACAAAAGTCAGGGTTGGAAATTATTGCACATCAAAGCCTGCAACATATCTTAGATGCATTTATTCCACTGACCACACCACATAAAACTTTAAGTTTTAAAGATGGCCGCTTGATGTCCATTTTAGAACGTTTTGGCGCTCGCTTTAGTGATAACCACTATGACAATATTATGCAAGTTCTTGATATTGTCAGTAAGTTCTCAGATCACCAAGCCTATAATTTGGCGCAAGAACTTCAAGGGAATAAGGTAGGGTTTTTCTGATGACATCACGCTATATTGATGATGGAGTGTATAAATCTCAGTTTATTTTTGCCGATCAATGGGTGCATTGCCCTGACTGCGAAACCCCAGGAGTCATCCATTATCAAAAGTTAGACAAAACAACGTTCAGTTGTGAATGCACGTCGCATTTTGTATTTACATGTCGTAAATGCAACCGTCACTTAGACAGTCATTCTAAAGAATACAATAAAGAATTTAATGGTCATTACTATGTTTATGTTACCGAACGCTGTCATTTTTGTGGTGGAACTCAACTCAGTGTAAACCAGAAAATATATCATCTTAAAAATCCAGTGACACATATAAAGGCAATTTGTCCTATATGCAATAAAACTTCTCAACTCAGCGTAAAACCACGAGATATCGACTATGCCAACGCAAATCGACTTAAGCATACGCAATTTGGGCTTAAACTGTATTTGACTGCGCATACCCGACTTGGCAATCTCTACATACACAATCCTGAGCATTTACAAGTACTCAAATCCTTTATTCTCGCTGATTTACGTGAAAGAACACAAAATACAGGAAATTCCAGTTATTTTTCTCGCTTACCTGCTTGGATAAAATCTGCACGAAATCGTAAAGAAATCCTCAAAGCAATTTTGCGTTTAGAGCAAATGGCATCTACTATTCAACCATGAACAAAATTAAGTGAACCAATGCAATGATCGGATGTCTTATCGGTGAAGTCTTCGCTTTAGAAGCACCAACAGTACTTTTAAATGTTAATGGAGTGGGCTATGAAATTGACACCCCACTTTCAACATTTTGCCAACTGCAAAAAGGACAACAGGTCACCTTATGGACGCATTTAGCTGTTCGTGAAGATGCTCAATTGTTATATGGCTTTTCAAACGCGCAAGAAAAAACCATTTTTCGTACCCTACTCAAAGTAAACGGTGTGGGTCCTAAAATGGCTTTGGGTATTCTTTCTACCTTAAGTGTAGAAATGTTAGTGCATACTGTTGAAAATGGTGACGTCAAAACTTTGGTTAAAGTTCCAGGTGTCGGTACCAAAACAGCGGAACGCTTAATGATTGAACTTCGTGATCGTTTTAAGGCATTTTCGACAGGCAGCACTTCAAATAACTCGACTACAGCTCAAATACAATTTACAGGTAATTCTGCTGTTGCTGAAGCTGAAGCAGCATTACAATCGTTAGGTTATAAACCTTTAGAAGCACAAAAACTGATTAATGCCGTGAAAGCAGACTATACTGAAGCAAGCGACATCATCCGTGCTGCACTCAAATCCATGAATAAATAAGACAGATCAAAATACTCATGCAAGACCGTTTAATTAGTGGGACTGAAAAACCTGAAGATCATTTTGATCGTGCCATACGCCCAACATCATTGGATGACTACATCGGTCAGCCTGTAGTCCGTGAGCAAATGGAAATCTTTATTGGCGCTGCACGTGGTCGTGGTGAAGCACTTGATCATACTTTGATATTTGGTCCACCGGGTTTAGGTAAAACCACTTTAGCCAATATCATCGCACGTGAAATGGGAGGTAATCTAAAATCAACCTCTGGTCCTGTTTTGGAGCGCGCAGGTGATTTGGCAGCCATGCTGACCAATCTTGAAGAAGGCGATGTGCTCTTTATTGATGAAATTCATCGCCTTTCGCCTGTAATTGAAGAAATCCTTTATCCTGCCATGGAAGATTATCAGCTTGATATTATGATCGGTGAAGGTCCAGCCGCACGTTCAATTAAGCTAGATTTGCCACCATTTACCTTGGTTGCCGCAACAACTCGTGCAGGTCTACTCACTTCTCCATTACGTGATCGTTTTGGGATTGTGCAACGTCTTGAGTTCTATTCCGTTGAAGATTTAACCCACATTGTGGCTCGTTCAGCACATTTAATGGATGTGCCTACTACACCTGATGGTGCAAAAGAGATCGCTCGAAGAGCACGTGGAACACCTCGTATTGCCAACCGTTTATTACGTCGTGTGCGAGACTATGCACAAGTCAAAGGAACAGGTGAAGTCACTCAAGAAATGGCGCAACGTGCCTTAGATATGCTGAATGTTGATAAAGATGGGTTAGATACACTCGATCGTCGTTATTTGTCGATGTTATTAGAACGCTTTGATGGTGGTCCAGCAGGTGTTGAAGCTTTAGCCGCTGCGATGGCTGAAGATTCTGGTACTTTAGAAGATGTGATTGAACCTTATTTGATTCAGCAAGGCTATGCGATGCGTACAGCACGCGGACGTATTGCGACTAATCAAGCTTATTTGCAATTTGGTATGACGCCCCCCGAATCCAAGTAAGTTAGATCGGGAATATTAAATATTCCCGATCCCTATTGATGGTTTTGTATCCATCAAGATAAAAATTCTTTGGATTAATTTTAAATACAAAAAATCAATGCTTTAATTTATAAAATATCGAAACTCTATCAGGATAAAGTTTCGATATAAGCTCATGCTAGAATTTAAAGGTAGTACTCAATTGAACTCGACGACCTTCTTGCGTGTTGCTGTACTGATTATAATAAAGTGAACCTACTTTTTGATAATCAATAAAGTTTTTATCAAATACATTGTATAAGCCTACTCCGATATCCAACTTCTCATTTACATTAAAGTTTGATCCTACGTGCATTAAAGCATAGGCTTTAAAATCACCGAGGGCATCATATACCCCCTTTTCGGTTGCTGTTAAATTATTATAGCTAGACGTATAACGCGCACGTTCACTTCGGTATTCACCCCTCGCCCATAATTGAATTTTATCATCGGCTTGCCATTTCATTGATGCATTCACAATATGTTTAGGCGTATCGTTTAAAGGTGGATTTCCCAGTGCTTTATCCTGAATTTCCGTTTCAGTCCATGTATAGTTCAATCCCAATTTCCAAGTCGGCACGAACTCCCAATTTAAACCAGTTTCAATACCATAAATATCAGCTTTTTGCGCATTGATTGGACGTCTAACGCTCCAAGTACGTGAACCTGTATCACCAGATTGCATTAACCATGATGTACCAATGCTTGCCATATATTTTTCACAATCAGCTTTTATTATAGCGTCCTTGGCATCACAGGTTCTCTCTGTAGGACCAGTAACAATCTTATCTTTTACCTGACTGTAAAATGCAGTGATATTGGCATCAAAATTGGATTGATTATTAAAATAAGTACCGAACTCAAGATTACGACTTGTTTCTGGTTTTAGATTAGGGTTACCAAAAAGTGGCGTTCGCCCTTGTCCACCAACATTATAAATCCCATTGGTCAAACGTTCTAAGCGAGGTGCTTTATATCCCTCACTATAACCACCTTTAAGGGTCCAATTATCATTTGCATTCCATACCAAATAGGTTCTAGGTGTCCAAAAGGAGCCAAAGGTATCATGATTATCAAAACGCAAACCCGTTGTGAGAGCCAAACTTGGAGTAAGTGCCCATGTATCTTCTGCAAAAACACCAATCTGTTTAAAAGAAACGTCTTTATTTACCCTTAATCCATCTTTAATACTGGCATCCCACCATTGTCCACCGAGGGTAATGTTGTGTGCATCAAAATATTGCGTCGCTAATTTAGTATCAAAAATCGTATCTTTACTCTCTAAAAGTCGAGGGTTAATTGCGTTTGAACCTGCTTGTGCACGGGATGGAATAAGTCGACCTATTGTTTCGGTCTGGGTATTACTAATACTCGAATCTAAAGTCCCTATCTTATTACGCCATGTATGCGCAAGTACGGTTCGATTTCGGTTAAATTCTTTTGCTTTGTCGTAGCCACCATTTGCACCAAGCGTACCCAGTTGCCCCTTACTGTTATCGTACCATTGATCTGTTTTTTCATACTCTAAAGAAAGATCATGCTGCTTGGTTGGTGTTAGTGTTAAACGAGCACCAATCGTATCAATATCCGATTTAGTCGGATTATTCCCCATTCCTAGCTCTACAACGTTATCATTCTGATCGAGATAGCCTACATTGGACTGGCTCCGTTCAGCTTTACGGGTGCGAAGTTGTATACCTAGTAAGTCTTTAATAATTGGACCAGTAATAAAAGAATCTACAGCACGTTGATTACCAAAGCTTGAACTATTTGGCAGTAAGGTTGCTTCTATGGTTGAACTACCTGTCCATTCATTGGATACTTTTTTAGTAATGATATTGACAACACCCCCCATTGCATCTGATCCATAAAGTGTTGAAGCAGGTCCTCGAATCACCTCAATCCGTTCAATTGCTGAAATCGGTGGGATAAAACTATTGTTGGATTCACCGAATCCATTGGGAGTAATATCTCCTGTACTGTTTTGACGGCGACCATCGATTAGCACCAAAGAATATTCAGCATCCATTCCTCGAATTCGAATATTCAGTCCCCCTGTTTTTCCAGCTTGAGGGCTAATATCAACACCTTCAATATCGACTAACGCGTCTGCAATAGAGTTTATACGTTTATCTTTTAAATCTTTTTCGGTAATCACCGTAATACTGGCTGGTGCATCTTTTAACTTTTGCTCGTAGCCTGCAGCTGAAACAACAATAGTGGCAAGTTGTTGAGCAGAATTCACTTCTGCATTGTTATTTGCATAGACTGTGCTTGTTGTAATACCTAAAAGCGCTATCGAAACAGGACGAAGATTAAACTTTCTCATACATAAAATTCCATGGGATGGACGAGATCAGATTTGAAAAATATGCAAACATAAATAATAAGTATTCTCATTTGCATCAAAAGCCGTACAAAACTTATCAGAAATAGTGAAGAATTAATACATTTAAAATTAAATATTACTTAAATGTAATTTTCAGAATCATAAATAGACTGCAATCAATGCTTATCTTTCTTATTATCTACAACAAATCATATTCCAAGTTATGACAGCTTGATGAGCAATAGCCTCATCACGCTTATAACAGCGATTTAATAATCAATGCCGCTTGATGAATTGCCAGACTTGCTCCATGGGATTCAATTCTGGGGAATAGGGAGTTAATTTTAATCAGATAACATTGTCTTAATTGAGTGAAGGTTGATGCTTGATGATCCACCAAAAAAATTTTTAACAGTCCATATTTAGGCTGGATATACTGTTAAATTTATGTTGTGCTTAAGTGTTAGGCTCGCTGTATTTTTTATGGAGATACCATAAAAAATCATTGCAGAAACTGAGCTATTATGCTCTTCTTCAATAATCATTAAGATTTTTTTTTCATTATTCACTTTTTCAAAACAGTGAAAAGCCTATCTATGCCCTAATTCAGGTTGCTCACGTTCAATCCATTTCTGATAGCTAATACTGATATTAAAAAAATTCATACCGACCGCAAGCCCTATAGATAACAAACTAATTGATATTGCTTTTGTGTTTCTGAGCAATAGTGATAATGCAAATAAAACAACCGATGAGCCTACAAAAAACATATCTATAGATATGGCATAGTGATTATTTCTTGTCATAAATGAAAGTATATAAACTAAAAATATACCAAACAGATTTAAAGTAGAAAGCCAAAATAATATTTTTAATTTCATGAAATTACTTCTTTTTCTCAACAATTAAGGCAGGGATTTTTTCAGCACCAAAGAAGTATTAAAACTTATACTTTTTCTTTAATAAAATTTCTATGATTAAAACTATGGGAGTCGTTATATAAAGCTTTAAAATTACAATTAAATATCCCATTACTAACGCATAATCAATAGGTCTTAACTCCATCTCAGGTTTATTAAATTTAAGAACAATCAAGGTAATAAAAAAACTAGAAATAAAAATTGATAAGAATGCTTTAACTGAGAAATATTTAATGAAATTACCCATAAAAAATAATATGTTTGAACAAATAAAAACAAGAAGTATATATATAAAAAAATTTTCTTTAATTAACGCCCTATCTATAAAATTGTATGAAAAAATAAAACCTATAAGTAGTTGAGTATTTAAAACAATATAACTTACATATTTATTCATAAGCAGACCCTAATTTCCTGTTATGATTTTTAAAGGTTTTGAAATTTTATCCATTTCCTTTTTTAAATTAGAAGGAAGAAAAATACCAGATGGTATATTCTTAAAAATACCAACTCCAGATATTGCACCAGAGGTACATTGAGTACAATTTAAAACTGGTCCACAGCCAACTTGATTTAGAATATTTTCTTCAATTTGATAGAACTCTTTTCTAGATACATAAAATGAATACAAATAAACTCTCTCACCATTAATTAACTGATATTCAAGATATTTTTTAAAAACGTCATGCTGTTTACCTAAGTCATCAACAGGGAATAATCCTAAAGATCCTCCCGAAATACCAGGATAATGAAAGCTACCATTAGGGTCATAAATTTCAAATGTATTTGGTCCTATCAATAACATCCCAGCATGTGTGCCAAGGATAACTGTATTGTCATTGACCATAATGGTTATTCTATAGTTTGTTTTAATCCCTATTTTAACTGGGGCTTTAGCTTCTGTTCCTGACATTGTAAGTGTTTTATTAAAAATGTTCATCTAAAAAATCATCTAAGTTAAAGAAATTATTAACAATCTCTATTTTAAGTTTTTCAGCACGATTAGTATTTTGTAGTGATGATATTAAACCATTCTCATCAGTAACCCCCTCTTCTATACGTCCGTTCTCTCTATGTATCTTGTAGGGCATATTTGCAATAATGCTACTTGTTTCCACATCAATCAGCATAAATTCATCAGAAAAAAGCTGTTCATTCATCAATTGTATTATTTTCATTATTGAACTATTTTGCAGACCTCTACAACGAACAGCCAAATCAGATATTTTTATGTATTTAGCCCCACAAGTTGAAGTATCACCAGCCACAATAAGATTGCGACCATTAACTTGTATAAATCCTCTTTGTGTTGCAATAGCCTTAGATAAAACTTTACATTTTGGGCAATAATGTGTCATCCCTTCAAGATGAACACCCTTGCCTTCAACGATCCAAGAATCATCACCTTCGAGAATTCGCCCACCATGGTCAGTAAAGCAATCTTTTGTTATAAATGCTTGCATCTTTGATTACCTCAAAATAAATAATTGAAATTACTAAATTTAAAACTTATTTTCTTTTTATAAAAATACCTAAAAGCGCAATTGTATTTGGTCAAAGATTAAAATTTGTCATACATAAAATTCCATGAGATTGACGAGATCAGATTTGAGAAATATGCAAAAAAAAATAATAAGAATTCTCGTTTGCATCAAAACCATACAAAAATTATCAGAGATAGTGAAGAATTAATACATTTAAAATTTAATATTACTTAAATGTAATTTAAGTAATGAACAAAAACTTCTTATTTATTTGAGAAATCAATCGACTTTACATAAATGATCTTTATTTATGGAACTTCAAGGATCAGATGGATATATGAACAGCTCCTATTGTTAATTTAAAGTATCTCAAATATAGTTCACGATATAATCAAGGCAGAATAATTAACATTTTATAAAGGGCTTAACATGAAATATTTATGTGTTTTATTAATAGTTATAGCTTCAAGTGCAATTGCAGCTAATTTTAAAAATGATATGTCCTATTTGGTCGGTAAGCACCCTTATATAGCCATTCAAAACAAACTTGCTTTACAAGCTCTTCCAAATAACATTCCCAAAAAAGACTTCCAAAAGCTTAAAGACAGACTGTCTGTAGGTGCAAAAGTTACAACAGCTGGTCAATATGTCGTATTACAAGGTTGTAAAGCACACCTATGTGATACTGATGCTGCAATTGTGGTTTTTGACAACTTAAATAAATATTCTTATGCCGCATACATAGAAAACATTGATGGAACATTGGGCACCCCAAATGTCCAAATTTATCAAAATACAAGATCAGACCCAAATACAATAGCACCCATTTATCAATTTATGACTGATCATAAAGTTTCAATGACTACAGAATTTGAAAAATAATAAAGAAATATTTATATTTCCACCTGACAAAAACTAACCCACTAGTAAGTGGGTTCAAGTTTAAAGAACTAAGAAAAATCAATATAGTGGTTTATACATTTCCATACACCCTAGATAATATTTAGATGAAAAGTTACTTAATTGTCTATTCTTATCTGCGCTTTCTGATTGAGTAAATGCATCTCTAATTATTAACTGAATCATCTCATACAAATATTGATTACTTTCAGATTCATTTGCATGATCATTTCTTTCAAGCATTTCTTTTAAAGACATTCCTTTTTGTTTTTCCTGCATAACTGTATGAGCTATCTCCATTAAATCACGACAATTTGATTCATGCTCCTTGTCACTTACAGGCTGTCGTGGTGCAGCATTGGAAAAAGATATTGAGGCAAAAAATACAAAAATTAGTGTTATTTTTTTCACTTTTATCTCAGTTATAAAAATTAGCTTTCTTACTTCATTTTTATAATTAAGAATATCTAAAGTCAACTCAATTTATAACATCTGGGGGCATTAACTTTGATTTTAACACCTCGAGATGTTGTAGCTCTATTGGCATGTACAGTGTTTTGTAAAGTTAGGTCTACTTGAGTTTGATATGTCGATCCTGATCATAATCTTTTAGCACTTTTGGTTTAGATGTCCTATTTTTCAGATATTTACTTTTTTAGGCAATTTCTAAAGTTCAATGTTGCATCAAAACCTTTAACTCATGTTCAATTCGCTAATACTCAGCCCTTTTCACTTTACTCGGAATGTAATCTTGTGCCATTTGAGAAAACATACCTTGTGCTAAAATTTGCGCCAAAGTCAGTGCTGAATTCTTGTGAAAATCTATAAGTGGACCGAATCAATTTTTTTCTGCAATATTAATTTTAAAGCCTATGTACAGATACTGTTCAAACAATCCGTCGTTGTTCATGTAGATACCTATGTCGCTCAAAAAACCACATAGCTGCTGAGGTACTATTGAGATGTTTCTTTATAGATCTTGTAAAATTCAATTCAGCTATTTGGTTCGTCATTTAAAGTTCTTCTTTTTTCCGATTAGATAATCTGAAATTGAATCAGCACAAGTAAGTACTGACAAACTATTGATAGATATGCAATAAACAACACAGGAATGCATAGCAACATGAGTAACAAATTCGAATTCCAAATCCGTGTATATATTGAAGATACAGATGCTGGCGGCATCGTCTATCACGCCAATCATATTCGCTTCATGGAACGTGCTCGTACTGAATGGCTACGTGCTTCTGGGATTGATCATTACTGGCATCAAAAAGATTACAATTTTGTCGTCCATAAAATTGCTTTGAAATACTCACGTCCTATACTGATGGACGACCTGATTACTGTTACAGCAAGTGTAGTTTCATGTAAAGCTTCGTCATTTGTGTTGCAACAAAATATATATCGTGGTGAAATCATGCTTGCTTCTGGCGAGGTAGAGTTGGCATGTTTAAGTACAGATATGAAACCTCGTAGAATTCCTGACGAAATCCGTGATTTAATTCTTCGAGAATTAGCCCACGAATAAAAAATATTTTTGGCACATGTAACTATGGCAACACAACTAGAATCTTCTCTGCACATCTCTGATTTAATCTTACAAGCGAGCCCTGTGGTTCAATTGGTCATGCTGGTCTTAGTACTTGCATCTGTTTTTAGTTGGTATCTGATTGCCAAGTTACATATGGGCTATAAGAAAGCACGCCAAGGCGACGACCATTTTCAAAAAATATTTTGGTCTGGCGCTGAACTTAATACCCTCTATAACAATGCGCAACTTAACTCTAAACGCGATGGTCTGGAAGACATCTTTTATCAGGGTTTAAGTGAATATTTGAAATTGAAAAAGCGCCAAGCTGATACTGTACCCATGATTGAAGGTACAGAACGTATTTTGCGAGTAGGCTTAAGTCGTGATCAAGGTCGTTTAGAACAAGGTTTGAGTGCCTTAGCCAGCATAGGCTCTGTCGCTCCTTATGTAGGTTTATTTGGTACTGTTTGGGGCATCATGAGTGCCTTCATCGGTTTGGCACAGGTTGAACAAGTAACTCTTGCCACTGTTGCACCAGGCATTGCCGAAGCACTGATTGCAACTGCGATTGGTTTATTTGCGGCAATTCCAGCAGTATTGGCATTTAACCATTACACTGCAAAAGGTGAAGAAATTTACTCAGATCGTGCATTATTTGCCGAAGAAATGGTGGCGCTGTTACAACGTCAGTCTGTGGGAACTACACAGGAAGCTGAATAATGGCAATCCAACGCTCAGGACGTTTTGACCGTGTCAAAAAGCCTTTAAAAAGTGATATGAACGTTGTTCCCTATATCGACGTTATGTTGGTTTTATTGGTCATTTTTATGGTTACAGCACCTATGATTACGACGGGTGTCAAAGTTGACTTGCCACAAGCCAATAACAATCCGATTCAATCTGAGGATCGACCTGCTATCGTGACGCTTAATGCGGATGGAAGCATCCAGCTCGAAGATAAAACACATAACAATGATGTGCTTACTTTAGAAGAGCTTAAAATTGTCCTTACAGAAAATCAAAAGCAAGCTCAAGCAAACAGCAAACAATTGAGTGTTTTGATTAATGGCAGTGAGTCACGCCCATATGGTGAAGTGATGAAACTTATGTCTGCATTACAAGATGCGGGTTTAAGCCAAGTTGGCTTACTGACAGAGTCTGTAAAGTAAGTTATGAAAAATACTCAAAAGCCACAATCTAAAGATAAAGCGATTGCACTTGGATTTACCCTTGGTATTCATGTGGTGGCGATTACAGGCTTACTCTTTTTAGGTCTTAGTCGACCACCAGAACCTCCGAAGCAAATTAAAACTGTTCTTATCAAACCTGAAGATTTACCTCCTCCAGAACCAAAACCATTGGTAGACAGTGATTCAACGGAAACAGCTGACTCAAAAATTTCAGAAAATATCCAACAAACTGCTGAACCAGACCAAACTGCGCCTGAAATTCCAGTCGAATCAAAGCCTGATACTAAAGCAGTGGATATAAAAAAAGCAGCTGATGAAGCTAAAGCCGCTTTAGAACAAAAAATGGCACTCGCTGCAGCGCGAGCTGATCAGGAAAAAGCCACAGAACAAGCAAAAGCGAAAGCTGAAGCCGCGGAGAAAGCGAAACAAGAAGCCGCTGAAAAAGTGAAACAGGCAAAAAATGCAGCTGAAAAAGCCAAAGCTGAAGCTGATGCAAAAATTAAAGCTGAAACGGCGGCTAAAGCGAAGCAAGAAGCCCTCCAAAAAGCTAAAGCCGATGCTGCTGAAAAAGCAAGATTAGCTCGTCTTGATGCTGAAGCTAAACGTAAAGCTGAAGCAGCAGAAAAAGTGAGAAAAGACGCTGCTGAAAAAGCTGCTCAAGCCAGAGCGGATGCAAAAGCCAAAGCTGATGCCGAAGCTAAACGCAAAGCGGAAGCTGAAGCCAAACGTAACGCCGATGCTAAAGCCAAAGCAGATGCTGAAGCTAAACGTAAAGCAGATACGAATGCAAAATCCAAGGCTGATGCCGAGGCAAAAGCAAAAGCCGAGGCAAAATCTAAGGCAGATGCTAAAGCCAAAGCTGATGCAGATGCTAAAGCCAAAGCAGATGCGAAAGCCAAGGCAGACGCAAAAGCCAAGGCTGATGCAGATGCTAAAGCCAAAGCAGATGCAAAACGCAAAGCAGATCTTGCTCGCGAATTAGAGGAAGAAAAGAACTCTGCTGCTGAGAAAGTAAAAGAAGCAGCTGCGAATAAAAAGGCAGAAGCCAGAACAATCGCCTCAAATGCAACCCGTGATTTTACAAACAAGGTAAGATCAGCATGGAATGTTCCGTCAGGAACAGCTGGAAAAAAAGTAAGTGTAAGATTTACTCTATCTGATTCAGGTCAAGTTCTCTCTGTAGTTCTCACAAATCCTAGTGGAGATGAACAATTGGATGCAAGTATTAAAGCAGCGATTAAAAATGCAGCTCCATATCCAATGCCATCTGATCCAACAGCTAGAAATCTTGCTAAATCTGTAACCTCTACATTTACAGCAAAATAAGATCTGTAATCTACCCTGCTTCAGCAGGGTTTTTATTTGATTCACGTTATGGATAAGGTATTTGTGAAATTTTTTTTATTTATATTTCTTGCATTGATCTATCAAAGCACGCTTGCAAATCAAAATAGCCAAATTACTGAAACTAATTTTGCATCAATCCATCCAATGGAATTGAATACAACTGCGTCAGCCCTTGAAAAGAAAAGTGATCTTGCCAACGAGCAAAAAGCGAAGGCTAAAAAACTGGCATTCAGCATAAAAAAAGAATTTGTCCATAAAATTCTAAGAGCTTGGCATATACCAACAGGTGCAACAGAACAAAAAGCCAACGCACGTATAAAGCTTACACAAAATGGCTCCATTGACTCAATCGTTGTCAGTTCAGCAGCTCCAGATGTCAAAACAAGTATAGAGCAAGCGATCTACGATGCAGCGCCATTCACATTGCCCACTCAACCAGAAGTTAGGAGAGATGTACAAAGTTTCTCAGTCAACTTTATTGTAGAATAGAATTTGCATTCTCTATAGTTAAAACAATATCTATTATCAACCAAGTCATATAGACACATTGGAAAAATAAAATGCAATTTAAAACATTGCTGATTAGCAGCTTTCTTATTTGTTTCTCAACATTTTCATTTGCTGAAAAAAATCAAATCAACCCGCCAATTGAGGTTAACAGGCAACAAATACCTTCTAACCCGTTTACACATGAAATGCCACCAACTGCTCCACCCCAGCAAAAAAATACACCTACACAAAATGAACAACTTAGACAAAATCAAATCACCAGTCAAATTTACAAAAGCAGAATGAATCGTATTACAAAATATTGGAAACGCCCTGCAACAGATTTAGCAGAGAAAGCCAATGTTCGGGTCTATCTAGATGAACAAGGAAATGTTGAAGATATTCTATTCGTGGGTGGACAGTTTAGTGATGAATTTGCGCTTTCAATCAAAACAGCGATTTATAAAGCTGCTCCCTTTGAAATGCCTAATGAACAATCGCTTAAAAAACAATTTCAAGAAATTCCTCTCCAATTCGCTGTCAGTGAATAATATCCTATGTTTCGTCAACGGTTATGATTTTAATCAATTTGTTTAGATAACTTATCAAGCTGTCATTCATCTGAGTCATACATTTAGATTTATTTTTTATCAACAAACAGCGAATTATCATCTTTTATTCATAATTACATGCTTTATATAGATTAAAATAATGTCTTTATGCTACAAAGCTAAGCATAGTTAAAAATTGATATTTGAGTACATGAAGTCCAATGAAAATCATGCCTAAACGTCTATTAGGATTAGCGATAATTGTTGCATTGAGCCCAGCATTGATCACCACATCGTATGCACAATTGCATTTAGAAATTGCTAAAGCTCCTGAGTCCGCACCTAAAATTGCCATTCTTCCTTTTAGCAATGATCAATCCATCTACCCGATCATCGAACAGGATTTAAATCGTTCTGGTCGCTTTACCAGTTCTTCTAAAAACTTACCTGCAACTGCCAGCGTAAATAATGTGAATGCAGAAGCTTGGAAAGCCGCTGGTGTTCCTTATGTCGTTCTAGGTGAGTCAAAAGTAAATGCTGATGGTTCATTGGCTGTACATTACCAACTGTATGATGTCGAAAAGCA
Source organism: Acinetobacter bereziniae LMG 1003 = CIP 70.12 (assembly GCF_000368925.1). GTDB lineage: Bacteria > Pseudomonadota > Gammaproteobacteria > Pseudomonadales > Moraxellaceae > Acinetobacter > Acinetobacter bereziniae. Next base: position 657,414 of record NZ_KB849756.1, read on the forward strand.
AAAATTCTTGCTCAATGAATTGCTCACAGTTCCTGCTTCGCGTGTACGTACCGCAGCACATATGATCAGTGATGCTATCTATCAAGCATTAACAGGTATCCAAGGTGACTTTACTGGACGTATCGCCTATGTGCTACGCAATCCTGCAACACCTGATACACGTTATACTTTGCAAATCGCAGATACCGATGGTGAACAACCTAAAACTGTGTTGAGCTCAAGAGATCCTATTCTCTCTCCTGCTTGGACACCAGATGCTAAAAAGATCGCCTATGTATCATTTGAAACAAAACGTCCAGCCATTTATGTTCAAGATTTGGCTTCTGGCGCTCGTGAGAAATTAGCCTCATTCCGTGGTTTGAATGGTGCACCTAGTTTTTCTCCTGATGGAAAATCTATGTTGTTCACCGCATCTATGCACGGCAATCCTGAAATATATCAAATGGATTTAGACACTCGTCAAGTTAAACGAATGACCAATGACAGTGCAATTGATACAGAAGCACGCTATGCACCTGATGGGAAATCATTTATTTTTACCTCTGACCGCGGTGGTTCAGCGCAAATTTATCGCTATAGCTTTGATGACGGGTCAACAAAACGTTTAACTTTCCGTGGCGCATTCAATGCTCGTGGTACGCTCAGTGCAGATGGCAAATATGTTGCATTGGTACATCGCCCTTCTGGCAGCAATTACAAGGTCGCGATTCAAGAAATTTCTACTGGAATTACCAATATTCTCACTCCAACAAGTCTCGATGAATCACCTAGCTTCTCTCCAAACGGGCAAATGGTGGTATATGCAACGCGTGAAGGAAATCGTGGCTTATTGGCAATCATGTCAACAGATGGTCGTTTCCGTATGAATTTACCGAGTGAACAAGGTGAAGTACGTGAGCCTGCTTGGGCACCTAAATGATTTACCCATGTCGCATGACTTAATTTAAAAAGGAAGTATCGGAGATCAACATGAAAGCTATTCAATATTTAACGTTACCATTACTCGCAGCAAGCTTAGTCATGACTGGTTGTGCCAGCCGTAAACCTGCTGCAACAGTAGAGTCTGGAACAAATCCCAATAGTGCGACTACGGTAAACACGACGGGCTTAAGTGAAGATGCAGCTTTAAATGCACAAAATTTAGCAGGCGCTTCAGCCAAAGGTGTAACTGAAGCAAACAAAGCATTTTTAGCAAAGCGTGTTGTACATTTTGACTATGACAGTAGTGATCTTTCAAATGATGACTATCAGACACTTCAAGCGCATGCACAATTCCTAATCGCCAATGCAAATTCAAAAGTTGCTCTAACAGGTCACACGGATGAACGTGGTACCCGTGAATACAATATGGCTTTGGGTGAACGTCGTGCAAAAGCTGTAGAAAGCTACTTAATCACTAACGGTGTTAAGCCAAACCAATTAGAAGCGGTAAGTTATGGTAAAGAAATGCCAATCAATGCAGGACATGATGAATCTGCATGGAAAGAAAACCGTCGTGTCGAAATTAACTATGAAGCTGTTCCACCGTTATTAAAATAATTTTTAAAAACAATATAAAAATGCCCAATTCAATTGGGCATTTTTATTTTAGGCTAGCCGACCAATTGATGATTTTGACATTTATAGTCAATCTGTTGAAAAATTTATACAGAAGAATATTACTTCTCTCGATCAATAAAATGAATACAATCAATATATTGTTTGATGATCTAAAGCTTGCACTGCCACGCTTGACATCTATAGTTAAATTTTAAAAACGAGACTTTCAATTGATTAAAAATCAATACCGCCATTTTTGGAGCTTTTGATCACCGATGAGCTCAATCACCATATCTTCTACCCATTGCTCAACTTGATCAGGGGTAGCATCACCAAATAAATCCGACTGCAACAAGATTAAACAACATTTGAGATATTCATCGACATCATCAAAGATTTTTGCCAAATAAGGTCTATCATCATGATCAAAATAATAGACTTCTTTGCTTATGTCATGAAAACAAAACATATTGCCATTACCGAGATAGTCACTAAAAGTAATCAAATGCGGTAAAACCTCTAGATCTTTTGAAGTGAATTCAGGTGCATATTCTGGTGCGGCAGCCCATATATCTTTTAAATAGCCAATATCATCAAACTGTTGTAGCTCTTCACCAATATCCGCAATGCCAAATGTTTGATAGAAAATTTTTAGAGAAACTGGCAAAGTGGTTTTTAAGCGCAGTTCAAGTTGATCAATTTCATCAATATTTATTGGAGATGCAACTTCTTCATCATTTAAATCTGCAAATGATTGCAAAATGCGTTGGGTTTTTACCTCCCACTCTGGCTCTCCAATTTGATGAAATGGAAAGACGATATCTGCTTTATGATGAATTTCAATCATGATTGATGCGATAGTCTTCGAAATTTACTTGGATTATAAAATAAAAAAGCGCTTATCAAAGTGATAAACGCTTCTTATTGATTAAGCCTTTGACTCGTCTGGCTTGGGACTTTGCATGGATTCAATCATATCGTGCTTATTGAATTCTTTGAACTCAGGTTTAGCTTCGTAATTCTTCCATGCTTCTTTCACATTTTCAGCACTAATCTCTTTAAGATCAATACCTTCATTTTGAGTCGGAGTCGCTTCAAACTTTGCCGTTGTCATGTGAGTGCTCCTTTACGTTATTATCCGTATATCCAACATAACACTTTCTAAAATACTTGCAAGGGTAATTTCACGACAAATAACACAGGATAATTTTTATTTTGAGCTGAACTCATCTAAAATACCGTTATTGTTTAATGTGTCAAAATTTATCGCTTTTGGAGCACCTCTGATATGTCATATCGCACTCTATCCCAATATTTAGAACAACAACAAGGGAATTTAACACCTGAACTTGCCAATGTGATTGAAACGATTGCCAACACATGTAAAACCATTGATCAGGCGCTACAAAAAGGTGCGTTAGCAGGTGTACTGGGCAGTGCTCAACATGAAAATGTACAAGGTGAAGAACAAAAGAAACTTGATGTTATTTCAAATGATTATTTAATTGATGCACTCAAAGCTAACTCAAATGTGGGTGGCTTAGCATCAGAAGAATTAGATGAGTTTACCCCAGCGCAAGAAAACGGCAAATATCTTGTTTTATTTGACCCTTTGGATGGTTCAAGTAATATTGATATTAACATGTGTGTAGGTACAATTTTTTCGATCCTTCCTGCTCAAAATAGCATTACACAAGCTGAAGATTTCATGCAAGCAGGTTCACAACAAGCTGCTGCAGGTTATGTTCTTTATGGTCCATCAACCATGATGGCACTTACAGTTGGTGCAGGTGTTGTATTTTTTACCTTCGATCCAGAAACTCAACAATTTTTACTGACTTCTGAAAATGTTCAAGTGGCTGCGGATACTAAAGAATACGCAATCAATGCTTCAAATCAACGTCATTGGGAAGCGCCTGTAAAACGTTATATTGATGAGCTACAAGCAGGTAAAACTTCTGTACGCGAAAAAGACTTCAATATGCGTTGGGTAGCATGTATGGTGGGTGATATTCACCGTATTCTATGCCGCAGTGGTATCTTCCTATATCCATACGACACCAAAGACCCTCAAAAAGCAGGTCGCCTGCGTTTGATGTATGAAGCCAATCCAATGAGCATGTTAATGGAACAAGCCGGTGGTGCATCTACAACAGGTCGCGTGCGTATCCTAGATATTCAACCTACTGAGTTACATCAACGTGTTCCAGTCGTGATTGGCTCTAAGAATGAAGTTGAACTTGTTACAAGCTATCATCACTAATTCTTTCATTTTTACGTGCGCTTTAAGCGCGTAAAACCAGTAAAGGTCTGTTGTAAATTCATTTTGGAATGATCAACAGATCTTACTTATTTTTGGATCTACTCTCCCATGCCTACAATTTTCCTTGAATCAAAAGACAATCCTAAAATTAAACACCTAAGAGGTTTAATTGAACAAAATACTTATCGTAAGAAACAAGGACAAACTGTACTTGAAGGCACACACCTGAGTCTTGCATGGTTAGAAAAGGGACGCAAAATTAATTCGATTTTCACCACTGAGCATGCATTGGATCATGAGGATCTTGGTGAGATCATTGACCAATACCAAGGGATGGTGTTCGTGATCAGCGAAGCATTATATAAGGACCTAAGCACCTTAGGAACCACCCTTGCCTGCCTTGCAATCGTTGATTTGCCAAGCTCAACACAAGCATTGAATTTTAGCGAAGACACGTTAATTCTTGAAAATGTTCAAGACCCTGGTAATGTCGGAACGCTATTGCGTTCTGCCGCAGCTGCAGGCATTGAACAAATTGTCTGTACAAAAGGCTCTGCTTCATTATGGTCACCACGTGTTCTGCGTGCGGGTATGGGCGCACATTTCTCCTTACAAACCTATGAGAATGTTGTACTTGAGGATATTTTAAAGCAATTCAAAATTCCTGTTTATGTGACCAGCTCACATGAAGCAGAAAGTCTGTATTCCAAAAATTTACGTAAACAATGTGTGTGGATTTTGGGTAATGAAGGTCAAGGCGTTTCAGAATTTGCATTAAAACGTGCAGAAGCTGTATCTATTCCACAACCAGGCGGTCAAGAATCACTCAATGTCGCTGTTGCAGGCTCAATTTGTTTCTTTGAAATGGTTCGTCAACGACTATAAAGTTAAATTATTTTAAATATCGCCCGTTATTGAAGAAAATCATTTAAACTGAAAAAAATAATTGATTTACGTGTCAACCCAAACCATTTTTTAAACGTTATAGTGATATGAATTTAAAATAATGGTGGGTACCCAATGACGGGATTTTCCATCTCTATGGACTTAGCACCAAAGAAGTCACAGACTGAAACAGCCAGTGCTCAAACGAGTACCAGTGAACAGCGCCTGCGTTTTTTTATGCAGGATGTGACAGGTCGTGCCTTGGTCATGATGGAAAATGCAACACAAGGTCATAATGGGATTGCAATGGATTTGGTACAGGAAGCATTTATTTCCTTACATAAGTCTTATGCGGATAAGTCCACAGAAGAATGGTATCCATTGTTCTACACTATTTTAAATAACAAACTACAAGATTGGCGTCGTAAAGAAGCACGTAGAGCATCTCCTTTTTCCCTATTTCGAAAAATCGATTTAGATTCTGATGATGAAGAAGCGATGGAAATTGTTGATGAATCTACACCAAACCCGCTTCAGTTTTTAGATCAAGATGTCACTATTGAAGAAATTCAAGACGCGATTAGTGAATTACCTGTACGCCAACAACAAGCATTTATGCTACGTGCATGGGAAGGCTTTGATACACAGACAACGGCATCAATTATGAACTGTAGCGAAGGTAGTGTAAAAACCCATTACCATAGAGCAATTCAAGGATTGAGAACTGCGCTATCACATTTAAATCCGTATGGAGGTTCATCACATGAATAATGATGATTTCACCAAACAAGTGACGGCAAAACTGGATGAACTTGCACGTCATCACCGCAATAAAGCAGTGGTGATGAATAATGTGTTAGATCGTATCCAAGATCAGCCAACATCACGCTTTAGCAATTGGAAAATGACTGGCTTTGCACTTGCAGCAGCAATTACAGGCTTTGTTGTTGTACCAAATGCTTTCGATGTTTCCAATGAAGCTCATACACCGCAACAAGTGGTGATTAGCCCTAAACTTTCACCACAAATGATGGAAGATTTAGATATGTTATCTGTTTTTGGTGAGGATAAAAATTCTCATGGTAGCTAGAAAATTAGCATTGGCATTTTGTGCTTTTGGTTTTCTACAAACAAGTTTTGCTGGATTTGAACGTTTTTGGATTTTTTCCAAAGATGCGAATACGCAAGTCAATGAAACATGGGATGCGCTGTCTGAAGATGAACAAAAAGCATTAATCAAACGCTACCAAAATTTAAAAGAGCTCCCAACTGAACAAAGCGCTGCTTTACAACAACGTATGGACTGGTTTACTCAACTTCCTGAACAAGAAAAGCAAAAAATGCGTGAAGCATGGCAACAAATGAGCACATCTGAACGTAATGAAATGCGGAAAAAAATGCAAAAAGCATCTACATCAGATGAACGCAATGAAATTCGTGAAAAATATATTCAAAAATACCAACCAAGTAGTGTTGTATCGCATTAACATTATCTATCCATGTGTACTAAAGCCAGTCATGGTACTGGCTTTTTTTACTCAAATTTATTCTTTCAAAAATATAGTCAAACCTCTAAATCACTTTAAAAATTATTAAATTTCAATATTTTACAATAAAATAATGCACAACTTAGTACAAACTCTTATAGTCTTTTAGTAATTAATTTGTTTTGTACTTTTAAATCATAGATTGTCTTTCTATGTTGAGATATTGCCTTCATCAATCTATTTAAACTTTAGATGTAAAACATGACATTGATAGTTTTATATCTCAAACTACGTACTTTTAATATTCATTTTATTGATCAAAAGAAATTGTATTTTACTGTATGTATCTCTCACAGATTGACTGCGCTTTGAATCAATTACCCTTCCATCAATACCAAGCAATCAGTAAAATTAAAATATTGGAACTCAAGTCAATTATAGAGATTAATTTGAATGATTAATCAATAAAAAAACCTGCACAAGGCAGGTTTTTATCGCTTAAATTCAGATCTGAATTACAAGCTATAATACATATCAAATTCAACTGGGTGAGTCGTTGTATTTAAACGACGAACATCTTCAGTTTTAAGTTCGATATAGGCATCTAACATTTCTTTGGTGAACACGCCACCTTTAAGAAGGAAGTCATGGTCCGCTTTAAGTGCTTCAAGCGCCATATCAAGACTGTGAGCAACTGTTGGGATTTTTGCTTCTTCTTCAGGAGGAAGATCATATAAGTTTTTGTCAGCAGCTTCACCTGGATGAATCTTGTTTTGAATACCATCAAGACCAGCCATCAACAATGCCGCGAAACCTAAGTACGGGTTCATCATTGGATCTGGGAAACGAGCTTCAATACGTTTGCCTTTAGGGCTAGAAACGTAAGGAATACGGATAGACGCAGAACGGTTACGTGCTGAGTAAGCAAGCATGATCGGCGCTTCAAAGTGTGGTACTAAACGCTTGTACGAGTTTGTAGAAGGGTTAGTAATCGCATTCAACGCACGAGCATGTTTGATAATACCACCGATGAAGTACAATGCCATCTCTGAAAGACCTGCATATTCATCACCAGCAAACAAGTTTTTGCCATCTTTAGAGATCGACATATGAACGTGCATACCAGAACCGTTATCACCTACCATTGGTTTAGGCATAAAGGTTGCAGTTTTTGCATATTGATGAGCAACGTTCCACACTGCATATTTGAACTGTTGAACTTCGTCTGCTTTACGAACCATCGTGTTGAAACTCACACCAATTTCTAATTGGCATGATGCAACTTCATGGTGATGTACTTCTACACGACCAGGACCCATGATGTCTTCAATACGCGCGCACATTTCAGCACGCATATCTTGATGAGAATCAACAGGAGGAACTGGGAAGTAACCACCTTTCACACGTGGACGGTGACCAGAGTTACCAGATTCGTAAGAATTACCAGTAGACCATGCAGCTTCTTCAGCGATCAAAGTATGGCGAGCGCCAGACATGTCGATGTCCCATTTAACTTCGTCAAAAACAAAGAATTCTGGTTCTGGACCAAAGAATGCAGTATCACCAATACCTGTAGATTTTAAATACTCTTCAGCACGACGAGCAATTGAACGAGGGTCACGGTCATAACCTTGACCAGTTGAAGGCTCAATAACATCACAAGTCACGACAATTGTCGCTTCAGCAAAGAACGGATCAAGGAAAGCAGTTTCAGGATCTGGACGTAAAATCATGTCAGATGCTTCAATGCCTTTCCAACCAGCGATTGAAGAACCATCAAACATTTTACCATCTTCGAAAGTATCTTCATCGATAGTATCTGAAGGGTAACTTACATGTTGCTCTTTACCCTTAGTATCAGTAAAGCGAAAATCGACCCATTTTGCGCCACTTTCTTGTATGAGTTGAAGGACCTTGTTCGCCATGCTCATTTTGCTCCAATGAATTTTTGTTGCACTTGTGAAGTGCGTGTTAGTAGTTGGTATCTATAAAGCAATTAGCATACCAACTTTTAAAATAATTGCTAATTTATTGAATTTCTTATCAGAAAATAAGCTTAGCAACCATTATTTCGCTTCTATTATACTGAGTGCAAATAGAATTGCACCATATTCAGACACACTTCTTATTTTAAAATCATTCAGCACTATTTTAACGCACTATTTTTGTGCATATTCGTTAAAATGTTTTATCTTGGTGCTTACTTTCAAATTTTTCACGGTGATGATGACATTCAATCATTTCAAGCACATTAAAAAAGTGTATCCATAAAATGGCTACACTGTGTATTCAGACAGAATACGTTCATATTGAACGTATTCTTATAAAGAGCTGATGATTTTATCAAAATTCAACTTCTGCTCGAGCAATCAATGCTTCAACCATTAACAATACATCATCTTGCTTTCTCGCATCTACAGCGAAAATGGGCATATTGACCTGATTTAAACTCATCCAATCTTTATATTGTTTTAGCAGCTGCTGTGGGTTTTCGTCGACATGCGTTACTCCAACAACAATGTTGTTTACATATTCTTTGAAGCTTTGAAAGTAAAACTTCAAATCCTCAATTGCGTCTTTTTGAGAGTGATCAATCAATACTACAGCACCTATTGCACCTTTACAGATCACTGACCAGACAAAATCAAATCGGTCTTGTCCTGGTGTCCCATATAAACCTACAACAACACCATCTTCTAAACGGATTTCGCCGTAATCAATCCCAACAGTGGTCAACGCTTTACTGTGTGATTGTTCATCAGTATTTTGTGCTTCAGTAGATAAAACTGAAATTTCAGACAAAGACTTAATCGCTTCAGTTTTACCTGCCCCCATCTTGCCACCAAATACAATTTTATACTGTTGTAAAATCACATTATCACCTTTATTCAAGTTCTTATTGCTACACATTGATTAAGTTGTAGTACTTATTTTTCAACTTAAAAAAACCATGTTTATGCAATCAATTTTCAAGTTGAACAATCAGCTACCAAATCACAGCCCTAATTTTTTCCGTAATTTACCAAAGAAACCACGTAGAACACCTGCCGACTGTTTTTCCTCAACAATTAATTTTGCTTCTTCTTCAGGTATATTTTTGAGCATATTGCTCAATAAACCAATTGAGACAAATTTATAAATCTGATCTTTACTATAACCCGTTTTTTGCACCACTTGGGCAATAGTCGCTCCTTGCTCAAAACAAGCTGCTATTTTAAAAATCATTTGTCTTTCATTTTGATGATTAGGCTGTGGCCAATCAATAAGTTGATAATAGTCCCCTTTGTGGATTGTGGTATTAATATCATTGGAATACCACAATAGATTCCACAACCAAGACTTAAGTTCGATACCTTGATTTGAACTCACTGATTGCGCCATTTGCATGGTGGCATAAGTAAAATTTAAAGAAACATCAGTGCCTTGAATTTTACGTAATGCATCCACCCATACTTGCTGAGTTCGAATATTCACTAATGCAATATTACCCTTGGCATCAAAAACTTGTACATTACCGTTTCTTTCATTAAAAAACTCTGGAACAATTTTTGTGAGATCTAAAGTTTTTGAAATTTGATTTACAATATGCACTGTTTTATGGCTAACAGGCACATGGAAATAACGATCTTTAAACCATTTTCTAATTTCATCAGTGGCAGAAAAAGGTAAATACAGTTTATCCCCTTCGATTTGCCCTGATTTTTCATTTTTATTGATTAACCTTAGATAAGGTATTTTTTTTACACCCACCAAATTTTGAATTGTAGGAGAACTAAAAAACATATCATTCACAAGAAGAATATCTAAATGCGGATCAGCAATGTTTGCCCAACTTACTTGAAGTGAGTCATCATACATCAATCGTATTTTCTGCTTTATTGCATCAAGTACATTTAAGCTCAAGCCAAATATCGCAATTTTTACTTCTTCTTTCATTTAGCCCCCACGGCCTCGTATAGAGTGTGACCAGTTTATCATTTTTATCAAAAAATAAAACAAAAAACACTATCTTTAGTGTGAAAAAATTGTAGCAAAGTTAATATACAATTTAATGTTTCAAATACAAGAATATAATAACTGAGCTTTAAATAAAATATTTTCATTAAAATATATAAAATAAATTATTTATTATAAAATACATATAATTCAATAACTTAATCATAACATCTGAATTTCATTTACCCCAACTCCACCAAAGGTACATATTAATCAATTAAAAAATTTAATGAAACTTAATATTTTATTTAAAAATTTTAATAACATTTGTATATTAAATCATTTTCATGCTGAGCTTAAGTGAGATAATCTCTCATTCTCATATACTAAAAGATTCTATAAAATCGTTGTTTCTGATTTGCTGGTACAAATCACACTGCATCCTAGGATATATTATTGAGTCACAAGGCTTTTAAATAAGACCAGATTGAATTGTTCGAATGCGACTTGTGATTGCTTATTGAGATGTGAATGGCTTTGTTGCACAAACCTAGAGCCTATAAGGTTTATTCAGTCCTATAATTTCAAAATGAATAAACCTACTCCTAAAACTTATCGTACAACCAACTGGTCTTCCTATAATCGCGCTCTCATTAATCGGGGCAACATTTCCATTTGGTTTGATCCAAACACTCAGTGGTATGCACAACCACAAAACAAGCAAGGTCGAAATCAAACTTACTCCGATACGGCTATTCAATGCTGTTTAATGATCAAATCTTTATTTAGACTCTCTTTACGCATGGTCACAGGTTTTGTTCAAAGTCTGATTAAACTTTGTGGATTAAATTGGACCGCACCAGATTACAGTACGCTTTGTCGAAGACAAAAACATATTGATATTGCGATTAGCTATCAAAAAAGTAGTGATGGGCTACATCTACTCGTCGACTCAACTGGCTTAAAGTTTCTAGGTGAAGGTGAGTGGAAACGTAAGAAACATGGACCTGAATATCGTCGCCAATGGCGTAAGCTTCATATTGGCATCGATGCTGAAACCTTGCAAATACGTGCAGTACAGCTTACTACAAATAATGTGAGCGATTCGCAAGTACTCGGTGATTTACTTGCTCAAATTCCCTTAGATGAACGAATTGATTCGGTCTATACCGATGGTGCTTATGACACGAAGCACTGCAGACAAGTCATTCTAGATCGAGATGCACATGCGCTCATTCCGCCAAGAAAAAATGCAAAACCATGGAAAGATCAGAAATTGAGATCTTTAGAGCGGAATGAGTTACTGAAAACAGTTAAACGTTTAGGAAGAACGCTTTGGAAAAAATGGTCTGGTTATCATCGTCGAAGTTTAGTTGAAACCAAGATGCATTGCATCAAACTATTAGGTGATAAATTAACAGCAAGGAGTTTTTCTAGTCAGGTGAATGAGATTCATGCACGCATAGCCGTATTGAACAAATTTACAGAATTAGGTCGTCCTCATACCCAAGTTGTCACTTGAATTCTGTTCAAATGAGCAGAGTGTTATCTTTTAAATCTTTGTGCAACAAAGCCGATGTGAATTGTTAACTATTCTTATTTTGTACTGCCAAATCTTTCATCATATATGATATTGGTATAAAGCCTCGCAAAACGAGGCTAAATTCACCAAGAGTAACAACCTGTCAGTAATCCAATGTAATCTACTTTGTTTGTTAAAATGAGCAGTATGAAGATCTAACTGTCTTTATCTACCGAATGCGGTGTCGTGGTTTGATCTTGTTTTTGCGTATCCGAATCTCTTTTTTGACACGCAGTTAAGCCCAATAATAAAACTAAACTTACAATCGAAATGATTTTCATATCTAGCCCAATCTTGCTTAAAAATTAAACAATAGCAGAAAATAATAACCAAATTGTTGAATTCATGAAACTCACAATTTTTTTACTGTGCTGAAAAAAATAATCGCCTATCAGTTCCAGAAAACAGAAAATATTTTTTCTTTTCCTATCATTTTAAGCTTTACCTTGTATCCAGCTTTCTTAAATTCTTCACTTAATTTGTCTAGTTCATGAAGAGCGAAATCTTTTGCAAGACATTCGCTCACAAACAATTCGCCTTGATCTGCTTTTAATCTGATTTGCTTCTTCAAAAATCTTTTGAGTTGCTCAATTGAAAAATATTGTGATTGATTCTGGTGCATTCTCGTTTCAGTAATTGTAGGAGTAAACATGGTAAAAATCTCATATTAATAAGCACAATCAATGATTATGAGGGATGCAACACCTAATTCAGTATAAATAATGAAATTACAACAATCTTCAAAAATACATATTAAATCATTAATTTATATCAATTAATTATAAAAAACCATCAATCTTTTCATTTACTTTGTTTAAATTAAGTTATAAAAAATGCGACATTATTTGAAGATTTTTCCATTAAAAAATAAAAGAGATTACTTTCCTGCAAACAGGATGCATTCTAAATACTTAAATTTGATAGCACTTAATCTAGTTTAAAACTAGTCCCGCTTTTGATATGAGAATAGGCAGTTTAAATAAAGCCCAGCTTGAGGAGAATGCAAGCTGGGCGGTCTAGTATGTCCTGTTTTATTCTATTTAATTCTTGCTAGAGACTATACTATTGACTCAACATAAATGCAAATGATTATCATTTAAAGTGAATAATTTAGATCGACCACCTCAATTTTATAAACATAAGACATTGAATTAAATAAATATATCTCTATTGAATTGCTTTCATCATTTGTCTTTGTCTTCTAACCAATCCAAGAGTTTCTTTTCTTTTACGGATTTCTTCCTCGGTAAAAGGTAAATGATGAACTAAACTTTCTATAGGTAATACACTATTTTCAATCAAATAGCAGTCTTGATCCGTGGTCCAATTCGATAGAGGACTTTGGAGTTTTTTCTGTAATCTTTTCATGGTTCAATTTTAATATATATGACGGCTATAGAAAAGCTCATCATTTGATAATCTTTCTTGACCATCAGCGTGATATTGATTCAAATACCCCCTCTCGATTATGGTTCTTTTCTTTATCAAAAAATTATAAATTTTCCAAGTTAATCTTTAACTCAACAATGCAAAAATATTTGAATAATTAAGAAGCCAAAGCAAGCCATAAGATAATTTCAATCAAAACAAAGGTACATGGAACATTTTAGAGTGTTATTCGATAAAGCTTGTTTAATCCAATATAGAAAGATCGTCCATCGAGATTAAAATTACACTTCTGTCCTGTTTCGAGTTGAATTTGCTTGCCTACTTCAACCCAAGAAATGCCGCCAACATTATTTTGTTTACGCTTCAGTGGAATAATTCTGACTTGAATTTGATCTCCATTGACTGCTTTAGCAATCGTCCATCCATTTATTAATTTCATTTTTTACTCATTTCATTGAGGTTTTGTAAAACAGTTCAGTCATTCACTATTTGAGAGAGATATTTTAAAATCCAATTGTGAGAGGCAATTGCGCCTAAAATTAAACTTCCAATTTTTACATCAGCATATTTATAGGGAATACATATATGAGTTGGAACATAGCCAACCCTGATTTAAATTCTAATCAATAGAAAAATATATTTTTCAATACTTTAACCAAAATAACTTATCCGATATTCTAAACTAATTACTAATAAGTACGGCATTGAATAAAAAAAACCTAGAAAGCATAGAGCTAACTAGGCTATAAACTTTAAATTTTTCATTGGTAGCGGGAGCTGGATTTGAACCAACGACCTTCGGGTTATGAGCCCGACGAGCTACCAGACTGCTCCATCCCGCAGCAATGAGTGACAGTTATACGCTGAATAGAACAGTAACACAATGTTTATTTTTTAGTTATGTTAAAAAATATAATTTCCGCCTATCGGCTTTGTTACACAAACATAAAAAAGCCAATTTTTCTTAGGTTGACCGAATTTAAGATACAATCTGGGTATGTGGTTGACCTAATTCAGTAAGTTTATTGAATACGGCAATACATCCATGAACCTCATTGACCTGACTTTCGAAGTTCCTTGCATGCAATTTATCGCCTAATAATTTGATGCAGTGCATCTTGGTCTCAACCAAACTTCTGCAATAATACCCTGCCTATTTCTTCCATATTGTTCTGCCTAGACGTTTTACTGTATCAAATAGTGCATTACGTTCAATTGAACTCGCTCGTTTATCTTTCCAAGGCTTGGTATTTTTCCTGGGTGGAATTATCGAAGCTGCATCTGAATAGGTTGGAGTGCGCCATTGTTTGCCATTTTCCTTAGCGTACTATTAGGTATTTGGATCAAACCAAATGATGAAATCACCACGACTAATTAGAGCTTGGTTGTACGATGACCAATTCTTAGTACGATAGATTTTCGGGGATAGACTTCTTTATTCAAAAATTATATTAATAAAGAAGCCTTTAAGAACAAGTTTGTGCAACAAAGCCTTTTTTTAAGTATAAGAGCGTAAACAAATTAAGTGATATTCGTTTTCAAACTCTAATTCAGCCCTTTTCATACTCTCAGGTGTACTATATCGTGTCCTTCCATATGCTAGTTTGATCATATTCTCAATTAAACTTCTGATTTGAGGTTCTGAATTTGGTAATAATGCATCAAATTGATCACTCATTGAATGACCACGTTGTCTGTTATGCATTACCGTTCTTGCCGTCAATGATGCAGATCTACAAATATCTTTCCACTCTTGTTCACTATATCGATTTGGAATCGACTCGTTTTCAGTTTGTTTACTCATATCATGATAACTTTCATTTGAAGAGTACTGTTGAGTTTCATATATGTTGGCTTCTTGTCTTTCTTTCACCGATTTTTCAAGCGCTTTTGCTTTTATTCTCGCTTCTGATTCTCGTTGAGCTTGAACTTCATCTATCTTATTCTGCATAAGTCTTGTATTTTGCTGAATTTCAGCCATCTTTAATCGCACCATGTCTTCCTTGTTGTTTTTATTGATGAAATATCCGATTGACAACACGATAATAATGAGCGCACCTGCAATATATTTCACAATCTGTGCCCTCACATGGTCATAGAAAACGTACGATTCAACAATTGGTGACCTCGTCCCAAATCGGCAAATGAAACAAAGCTCAGCACAATAGTTAATTCAAATGTGATTTTTTTCATATCATGACCACTTATTATAAAGTGCGCTCAATGTAACAAAGTGTAAAGAAAAAATGAATATTTATTCGACTAAATATGTGTAAAACTATTAACACTTTATTTAAATGAGTTTTCATCTAAAGTACATCGGAAATTAAATTTTCATTAATTTAAATCTTTTAAAATAAAAACCATTTTGATTGAGTCAGTCATGTGATACGCCCATTTTTAATTGATTTAAAAAAATGATCTTAGAAAGTGTTTAGGGCAAATTGCTAATTTTTTCTTCATTGTAAGCTAAAACGACATTTGGCATTATTGATTCCATCTTTTAACAGTGAATTTGTATGCAAATTTCTAAAATAAGACACTTTATATTGATAATGTTGTGTACAACCGCAAGTAACTTTGTTTACGGCTGTGAACCTGCAACACCTGATTGGGCAATGCTTTTTCAAGCTGCTGATAAAAACAAAAATAAACTTCTTGAAAAAAATGAGTGGGTTGCACTAAATCTATTAAAAGAGCCAATGCCATGGGTAGATCCACCATCAAAAAAAGACCCCAATCGGTTAAGTATATTCGAGAAATTAGATGATGATAAAAATGGGAAACTCAGTAAAAATGAGTTTGCTGAAGGTGTCTATAGTTACTATTTTACAAATCCATGTGCGGAATTAGAATATCGAGAGCAAATTAAACCAGATTCTACATGGCAAAAATTTATGAATATTTTATTTAAAAACTAACCACTATTGAATAGTCTTCTTACGAGAGTATAAAAACTGGACTGTGATAACTCGGCTTTAATATTTGAATTTTTAAAAGTATATAAAATTATTCATTATTATTTGGGTTTTGTTGCATACATTCTTGCTCGATGTCATTCATAAAATTCGACGTGATAACCATTTTACCCATTACACTCGAATTAATCGGCTCTTTATAAGCTTTTTGAATTAGTTTGTTAATTTCATTTTTATTGTATTTTTCGTCTACAGAAAGGAGCTTATTTTGAAGATCACTTATCTTTCTTCCATCCTGTCTGAACCCCATAATTGAAAATGCTCTATTTGCTAGTACGAAGTAATGACCACCTTCATCGTTCTGAAGAATATCTTCGAGTTCATTCGTTTAATTTTCAGCAAATGCTTTGGATGAAACCAGGGTCTGTTGACATTTAGGGTTCATAATTTAACCTACAAGGGGAGCCATAAAAATATACAAGCTAATGCAACAGAACTTTCATAGTTCCGTTTTAACTTGTCGTATCGAGTGGCTATCCCTCTAAATTGCTTTAACCTACAAAACATATTTTCTACTAAGTGCCTGATTTTATATAAATACCAATCCATATGGTCATTGTTTGATTGGCTATTGGTTTTTTTAGGTATATTCGCTTTTGTTCCAGTTGCTCTAATCTGCTGTCTTAATGGCTCTGAATCGTAGCCTTTATCTGCACATACAATCTCTGCCTCATTTAAATCGAGTTTTGAAATTAAATCAGGTGCGACCTTAACATCATGTGTCGTTCCATCAGTAATAATGAAATCAATAGGATTCCCATTTGAATCTACAACTAAATGTATTTTGGAGGAGTTTCCTCCAGCACTTTTAGAGATTGCCTGATCAGCGATACCCGCTGAATGTTGATGAGCGCGAATATGAGAACCATCGATGAACAGCCATTCCATATCTGTATTCAGCGATAATAATTTAAATATAGTGAGTAACTTACCACTGCTAGACCAACGATTAAAACGTTTAAAAATAGAGTTCGGTTGTCCAAAGCAAGTGGGTATGTCACGCCAAGGACACCCAGTTCTAATCCTATAAAGAATCGCTTCAATAAAATTTCTTAAATTTGAGTTGAGATGAATGGATAAATTACGCAAAATAGCTTTCAACTTTTGCCAGTGTTGATCTGTTAACATGGTACGAGGCATAGCGAATAGTAGAATTGGGTTTGGCGATTTAATTTTACTACTTCGCTATTTTTTAATCTAAAAGTGTCAACACGCCCCAATATAAACAACAATAAAAGCAATCTCAATTAGTGGTGGAACAGCAGTGTCAGCAGTAGCCGTATTAATCCAATTTGGGCAAAGTTTGAGTTCAGTAATTTTAAGAGGCGAGGAATAACCACCTTGCGGAGTTGTAAGCCTGAGATTTGCACAGGCAATAAAAAAACCGCCTTTCAGCGGCATTCTGTAATTTGAGATTAAATGCATTTATTTTCTGGATTGTTTATTTTTTCATTTAAATATTTTAAATTGTCTAGCCACTCATCTTTACTAGCATTAATAAAAAATGATTTCTCTTTTGCAGATTCATACTCTTTAAAGTTGTTTAAAATATGTAAATCAAAATCCCTTTCTGCTTTCCATGTTAAACAGTCTCTAGCGGCTTGAATTTTAATTTTATCTTCAACCTTGGTAACCATGTTCCCGTCAGGATACCTGTAAACATCATTACTATTAGTTTGAGCCTCAATAAACTTAGTTTGCAACCTGTAGTATTCATCTTCAAATGGCTGAGCTACCCCCGCAAAACTGTTAGTCACAAATAAAAATCCTAAAAAATAAATTATTAATTTCATTTAAGTTTTTTCCATTATTTAAAAAATTAGCAACATTATACTGAAAACCCTAAATTCTTAAATGTCTTCTCATCAATTTCTTTTAACTGCTTCAGTGTATATTTCTAGTCAGTTAATGGATTAATCAATCTCTCAATTAGATATTTGTCAGTTTTATATAATTTATATCAAGTCTTGCCAATTCACCTGCAACTGGCAAAGTATATTCACCATTTTTCTACAAAAAAGAAAAAGAATTTCCAATCTAATATTACTAAAGTTCTACCTTGTAATTGAAGCTTTTCAGCTTCTTGGCAATAATCATAAAAATAGCCCGTCTAACCCTCAGCTGTTGATTCAAGTGTGATTTTTTCATCAACACTCACAGCTTCAAAAGCACCAGTGACAATTTCACGCGCATTATCTGGATTTTTTGCACAAATTTTACCAAACTCTGAAATAGGCAGGCGTTTTAAAGTACTGCCATGAAAGAGAAATCCTTACCAAGTGAACATGAATTTAAGTTTTGCTGCTTTTGTGATGGTGAATTGATAGAAGAAAAGGAGGAAGGTTGATGGAAATTGATCGTCATGTCCGAGCTAATGTTATTATGGATTACTTAGAATAAGGTAGCAAAAAGTTCTACTCTGAAATTAACAAAGGAAATATCAAACGGTCCAATCGAATTTTGGAAAAAAATGTGTTCTGGTATGAGTCCTATGTAAAGCAAAAAGTGGAAGAATTTAAACAAGAATCTGATATTATAGCCTGCACCTAGCAGGCTTTTTTTATTTTGTGCTGTGACTAGGTACTTTTGCCAAAACGGGTAACCTAACGGGTATCCAAAATCACCAAACAAAATAAATTGATAAATTTCTATAGGTTAGTATCAATATGCTTCTAATGATCGATAATTACGATAGCTTTACGTATAACATTGTCCAGTACTTTGGCGAGTTAAACCAAGACGTAAAAGTTGTTCGCAATGATGCCGTGACTTTAGAGGATATTGAACGATGGCAACCAAAGTATCTGGTCATTGGTCCTGGTCCTTGCTCTCCAACTGAGGCAGGGATTTCTATTCCAGCAATTCAACATTTTGCTGGAAAAATTCCTACACTTGGCGTTTGTTTAGGGCACCAAGCGATTGGTCAAGCTTTTGGTGGCGATATTATTCGTGCCAAAACCGTAATGCATGGTCGCTTATCTGACATGTATCACAGCGATCAAGGGATTTTCAGCAATTTACCTTCACCTTTTTCAGCGACACGCTATCACTCCCTCGTGATTGATCAAGCCACAGTTCCTGAATGCCTTGAAGTTACCTGCTGGACCAATGAAACAGATGGCTCAATGGAAGAAATTATGGGTGTAAAACATAAGACACTACCTATAGAAGGTGTGCAGTTCCATCCTGAATCAATTCTGAGCCAGCATGGTCATCAAATCTTTAAAAACTTTTTAGAAATTTATGCGAAATGAGTGTAGTAGCAAATCATGAATATTCAACAAGCTTTAAATAATATCACCAAAAATATTGAACTCACTCAACCACAAATGGAAGAAGTGATGCGCACCATTATGCAAGGTGAAGCGACTGATGCCCAAATAGGCGCACTCATGATGGGTTTACGTTTAAAGGGTGAAAGTATTGACGAGATTACGGCTGCCGCGCGTGTCATGCGTGAGTTTGCGATTAAGCTTGAAGTCAGTGACATTCCTCATTTAGTCGATATTGTGGGTACAGGTGGTGACGGACAAAATCTATTTAATGTATCGACAGCATCCTCATTCGTCATTGCTGCTGCTGGTGCAACGATAGCAAAACATGGCAATCGAGGTGTGTCATCAAAGTCTGGTTCATCTGATCTTTTGGAACAAGCAGGCATCAATCTTGATTTGAATATGCAACAAACTGAACGTTGTATTCGAGAAATGGGGGTTGGTTTTTTATTTGCCCCTAATCATCACAAAGCAATGAAATATGCAGCGGGTCCTCGTAAAGAACTCGGTTTCCGCAGTATTTTCAACCTCCTCGGCCCGCTTACGAATCCGGCTGGGGTAAAACGCTATGTAATTGGTGTCTTTTCGACAGAACTATGCCGTCCTTTGGCTGAAGTGCTCAAGCAACTAGGTGCTGAACATGCGATGGTGGTCCATTCTAAAGATGGTCTAGATGAAATCAGTCTAGCTTCCTCAACCTATGTGGCTGAGTTGAAAGATGGTGAAGTGACAGAGTGGACAATTCAACCAGAAGAAGTCGATATTGAATCGCAAACCTTAACAGGGCTTTCAGTCGAAAGTTCAGCTGAGAGCCTTGCATTAATAAAAGATGCGCTGGGCAAGAAAAAATCAGCAAAAGGTGAAAAAGCAGCAAGTATGATTGCTTTAAATGCTGGTGCAGGCATCTACGTTTCAGGTTTAACCAATACCTATAAACAGGGCGTCGCTTTAGCACATGATATTATCTACGGTGGACAAGCTTTGGAAAAAATGAGCATTTTGTCTGAATTTACCAAAACGCTTAAAGAATATGAAGCTTAAGGATAGAAGGATTTGACCATGCTAGATATTGCCAATACGATTTTAGGTAAAATTGTTGATCGTAAACATGAAGAATTTACAACTCGTTTAAAACAACGTAGTTTAAAGGATGTTGAGGAGCTTGCTCATGCAGCAAACCCTGTTCGGCATTTTGCACAAGCGTTACATAGTAAACGCCCAGGTGTGATTGCAGAAATTAAGAAAGCTTCGCCATCAAAAGGCATTATTCGTGAAAATTTTGATCCTGCCGAAATCGCTCAACAATATGAACAAGCAGGCGCTGCATGTTTGTCCGTTTTAACAGATGTTGATTTCTTTCAGGGTGCTGATGAAAATATTCAAATTGCACGAAATCACTGTAATTTACCCGCCCTTCGTAAAGATTTTTTAATTGATCCATATGGCGTGATTGAAGCGCGTGCCCTACATGCAGATTGCATCTTGTTAATTGTGGCTTGCTTGTCTGACCAGCAACTTGAAGAAATGTCAAAAACGGCATTTGAACACAATCTTGATGTTTTAGTTGAAGTCCATGATGAAGCTGAACTTGAGCGCGCATTAAAACTTTCAGATCGTTGTATATTAGGGGTGAACAACCGTAATTTAAAAACCTTTGATGTTGATTTAAATACGTCACTGCGTTTGAAAAAATTACTTGAACCTACACGTTTGTTGGTTACGGAAAGTGGTATTGCAACACCAAGTGATGTTCAAATGATGCAAGAACATGATATTCATTCATTTTTGGTGGGTGAAAGCTTTATGAAACAACCTCGACCTGATCATGCTTTTACAGCGCTCTTTGGCACACCTGAAAACATATAACTCTTGAATAAAGGGTGAGTCTGCTCACCCTTTATACCTGTATAGCTAGCCTCTATTGATAGAATTTTTTTAATGATTGAAAAGTATTTTATTTAACTTTCATCTTTTATTGATTGTTGCATTATGGTTTTACATTTTAAATATAAGTAATATTTACATAGATTGTTCTCACAAATACCAACAATATAATTTATTTTAAGTCTGCTTTTAATTGAGAATTGAGAATAATGAAATCTAAATCTATAACTCGCAGTTTTGTTTTTTTATTGTTAGTGCTGTTGTATTCGTTACAGCAAATGAGTTGGGCAAAGGAAATACCCATTTACACTGGTTCACCCTATTATATTGATTCAAAACGGATACTCTATTTTAATATCCCCCAACCATCTGAAGGTATCATTGCTGCTCAACTTGATCTTGATCAAATTTTTCCAAATATAGATATGGAATTTCTTGAGCAAAAAAACTACCTGTTTAAAAACAACCAAATTCAAATTATCAGTTATCAAGCCCCCCCCATCCATATTGACTTTACTATCGACACCGAAAATAAAGAAGTTCAAAAATCAACATACCATCTTGTTTATAAAGGACAGGAACGTAGATTGCACAAAGCAATCAACATTCAATCTCAACCGATTTCATTCGAAATACTAAATCAGTTTGAACAAAATTTTAATGTCAAATCTCAAGATTGGCTGGGTAAAAATTTGTCAGCAGAACCTTATATGCTGAATACATTAATGTTTTATGCGGCGATCAATCGTTTCGATGATATGAATGAATTTATGCAAAATCTAATTAAAAATCTCACTCAAAGTCAGGACGTCAATGATTATAAAAAAGCCAAAGCTTTATATCTTCAATATTTAATCGAAAATACTGAGTTTAATGATATTGATTTAATTATGGCGACCATCGAACATCATGATCTGGATTTTTTAAATAATATGAGACTTAGACAGCTCAACCAAATCGTGATAGATGAAATCGAACCCTACACATATTATTTCACGATGTGTTCACCACTGGGTAAAGCAATACGCCTCAATCAATTTCAAACTGTTGCCCTTTTACTCAACAAAGGCGCTTCAATAGAAAAAGTCTGTATTTCAAAATTTAATGAGCAACAATCAGCATTAGAAGTTGCAAAGAAATATAAAAATAAACGTGTACTAAAATTAATCGAATCATATCTCAATAAACCATAAACTTCTTGGCACTCTTAAATTTCACACCATCCTGTGAATGCAATTCAGTTCAAATTTAATCACTTTCAGACTATAATTAGCATCAAATATCGCCGTCCATTGTTTTTTGCAATTATGAGTAAGTCTGATTCTACATTTTCCAAGTCTCAACTGGATTTATTAAAGCAGTTCAAAAAACAAATCACTCATCCACACACTTCAAAAGTTGCAGCACAACCCGAAACCAAACATGTGCTTTCATCCCATGAAGATGACGTTAACGATGCCGATTTGTTTAAAACTGCTTTAACAGGTGTGACTAAACTGGATAACAGCAATATTGCTAAAATTGAGCGTAATGATGTCAGAAAAAAGCCAGATGCAAAAACGCTCGCAAAACGTGCTGCCGCTGAAGGTGCATTTGAAGCTGATGATGCTGAATTATCAGATACTCAAGCAATGCTCAACCCTGTTGCCAGTCAAGCTGCATTAAGTTATCGCATTGCAACACTGCAACATAAGGTTTTTGAAGATTTAAAGGCTGGAAATCTTCGTTGGTTTGAGGCCGTTGATTTACACGGTTGTACTGTTGAAGAAGCGCGTTCCGCAGTTTTACAAATCATTCAAATGGCAAAAGATGAAAATCAAAATGTCATTAAAATTGTGCATGGCAAAGGTCCTGAAGCAATTCTTAAAACTTATGTTAATGGGTGGCTTCGTCAGCACCGCGATGTTTTAGCATTTGTGAGTGCTCCTGAAAAACAAGGCGGTACTGGTGCTGTTTTGGTGCTACTTAAACGTGCTGAAAAAAACCCAAAGTTTAATCGTAACTCATAATCCTTTATTTGATTCAATCCCAAAATCTCCCACAGTGGCGGTTTATCTTGTAATTGAAAAAATTTATCGATTTTTCTGCTACAATGCCGTCCTTGTTCAAACCGTATAAGTGAACACGTTTTATGTCTATGCAGCAATCCTACGCAAATATTTTAACTGCCGTTGGCGAGGACTTAGACCGTCCTGGTCTGAAAGATACGCCTATGCGTGCGGCTAAAGCTTTTTCGTACTTGACGTCTGGTTATAGCAAAACGCTTGAAGAAGTGACCAATAATGCGGTCTTCCCTTCTGATAATGACGAAATGGTCTTGGTTAAAAATATTGAATTTTATTCTTTATGTGAACACCATTTACTTCCATTTCATGGTCGTGTACATATTGCCTATCTTCCGTCTGGTAATGTACTCGGTTTATCCAAATTTGCACGAATTACTGAAATGTTTGCACGTCGCTTGCAGATTCAAGAACAACTGACCAAACAAATCGCGGATGCTGTTGCTGAAGTGACTCAAGCACGTGGTGTTGCTGTGGTGATTGATTCAGCGCATATGTGTATGATGATGCGTGGAGTGAGCAAACAAGAGTCAACCACACGTACAGTCTCATTTGTCGGCGACTTTAAAACAGATAAAGAAGCACGCCGTGAGTTTCTTTCTGCTGTTCCAGAAGCACATTAAGACGTTTATTTGATTGCTTCAAATATAATTCTTAAAGCCTCATTCTACTGAGGCTTTATTTTACTTAGGATTTTATCATGTCTTCAATTTGGCTTGCTGGTTATGGATTAACACAAAGTGAAACGAGTGTAGACCATCCTCGTGCAGACCGTTTGGTACAGGGAAATCCAAAACGCCTTACAGAAAGCTTATATGAACATCCCAATATGAACTGTGGTATTTGGCGATGTGAAGTTGGTGCTTGGCATATTCAATTTGCAGACAATAAACAAGAATTTTTCCAAATGATTGAAGGCGTTGTTCGTCTACATGATCAACTAACCCAAACATTTATAGAAATCCAAGCCGGCGAAGCAGGTATTATTCCTCCCGGATTTAAAGGAACATTTGAAGTTGTAGAAGCTGTAAAAAAATATTTTGTAGTGGTTGAAGTTTAATTACAGCAATCTAAAAAATATGTTTTGTTTAACAGGGTTTTTGCGCTGCAAACAAAGCAGTGCTTTGTTTGCAGCGCAAAAACCCCAGCTCAACATGGCAACATCCGTGTCGACTCACGATAGAAAGACCATCGATGATTCAAAAGTACAAAATAAATGGATCACCAAATCTTCTTAAAAATTTTATACAAACCATAAAGTCTATTGGATAAGAATGATTGAAATCAAATCACTAGTCTAAATAGTCAAAAGGTTTGACTCTATTTTCAGTTCAGATGTATGCTTTAGAAAAACAAAATTGAGTTCTTTTTATAAATGAAAAATTTATTATTTTTTATCACAATATTAAGCTCCTCTACGGCATTTGCTGACAACTTAAATAGTCATCAACTCAAAGATGTTCAGCTTGTAATTGCGTTGTTTAAACAAAAAAATATCTCAGCGATTTCAAATCATATTGTTTATCCCTTAGCACGTGAAGAACCACTTCCAAGTATCCAAAACCCCACTGAAATGAAACAACGCTTTAACCAAGTGTTTGACGCTAAACTGATTCAAAATATCGCCAATTCCAAGCCATCACAGTGGCAAAGTGTGGGTTGGCGTGGTGTCATGTTGGATAGCGGTACAGTTTGGTTAGAAGGTCATCAGATTAAAGCCATCAACTATAGTAGTGATGCAGAACAAAAATTAAAGGCACAACTTATATCCCAACAAAAACAGAAACTACATCCGTCACTGAGAAATTTCAGCAAACCAGATTTACAGTTCAAAACAACCAAATTTCAAATACGTATCGATGAAATGCCAAATGGTCAATATCGTTATGCTGCATGGGGAGTGAACCAATCACAAACTGAAAAACCTGATTTAATCTTAAATCAGGGTAAAGTTGTGATGGATGGTTCTGGGGGAGATCATCACTATATTTTTAACAGTGCTGGTTATCAATATATAATTTATCGAAATCTGTTGGGTACAAGTGAAACGCCTGACGTGCAACTAGAAGTCACTTTAAAAGCTAAAACAATACTTAGTCAAAATGGCTATTTATTTTAATAATATTCAGTTGTGCCTAGCCAGTCAGGATTCTGTAAGATGATCCCAAAATACAGGTTTGGGTGGTGGTGAGCTCACATTCACTTTAGCCTGTAAATGGTTGGCTAAAATAGATGTCCATAATTGTAAATAACGGTTAAAAAATTCATCAGCTTGTTGAATATTTTGACTTAGATGTCGATCTTCCGCCATTCCCCTTAAAAACCATAGTGTAATAATCATTAAATCACCAACATGATCTTGCTCAGTAATCGGTTCAAGATAGTGTGCTGCAGCACTATGCACAGTATGGTACGAAGCCATCCATAGTTTCTGTAATTTCTCAGCAAGTTCGGGTTCTTGACGACTCGCCACCAATAATTCCAATAATGCTGTGATCTCAGGTGTTTTAAGTAAATTTGCGCCTGCTGAAACAAGATCATGTAAACGATCATCCGATTGTTGCATATTCTTAATTAGTTTCCCTAAGGCAATGTATATGCGACGTACCAATTGCTCTGCTGTCGACTCCATCAGTGCAGCTTTGGATGGGAAATGATGAACTGGCGAACCTCTTGAGACTTGTGCAATTTGGATAATTTTACTAATTGTAGTTTTCGCATAGCCTTCTTGAATCAAACTTTGTAATGTCGCTTCGATCAAACGTGCTCGCATTGCTTCACTACGTTCATTTTGACTGCGTCGAATAGCATTTGAATGAGATATATTCATCAATATTCTGCAACCTTATTTTATGAGTAATTTGAGCCGAATAAGACCTGATTTGTTGTTATTGATAGATGTCGGCAATTCATAGCTTGGTTCAATGTCATGTGCCTTACTCTATATTTATAAATCAATATTTACAACACAGTCCAATATTTCGATAAAGCACAATGGATTGAGCAACTCATCAAAGTTTGCTGATCTCATCAAACGCATTGTGCTTGATCTAGGTCTGCTGATATTTCATAAATGGCTTGGCTGTAGGTTAAAATTGAGCATAAAACCTATACATCGTAAGCATTAAACCAAGAAAATAGTGCGACTATTTTCTTGGTTTAATCGCGTAGGATCGGCTAAAAATACACCTAGTCGCAAACATAGACAAATGGTCAACAGACTCTGATATTCCTTATTGCTTTTTTTCTGACAATTGATAAATCAATTGTTCCATTTGTTGCATATACTCACGGTTATCGTGATCCCAAGGATGGAAATTAGGACGAAAATAATCAATATAATTTCCCAATTGTTTTCTCAGTGCACCTATATCACCAAAAGTATAACGATAGGCTTTTTTCCAACTTGAAATATCGCTGAGCTTTCCTTCTCCTTTGACGATATTAAGAAACACAGGAATCACCAATCCCCAGAATACAATGGTTGCGATTACCAAACCAAAGCTACGGATTGTATATGCATAAGGACCCTGTCCCATTGCGGTGTTCCATACATCAAAAGCCACTGCTTTATGTTCTGTTTCTTCATAGGCATGCCAGCGCCAAATATTGGCATAATGTTGTTCTGCACCATCAAATAATTCAGGTGTACGCAACACTGAATCGGCCAATAACGCCGTAAAATGTTCTAACGCTATCGTCCCACTCAACCAAAAATAAGCGGGTAAATGCTGTTTTATCAGCCCAAAAATATCCAGTACGAGCGCTTCGAATTTTGGCGCAATGGGTGATCGAGCAAATAAAGCATTGTTGTACTCTTCATGTTCTCGACCATGCATCGCCTCTTGTCCAATAAATGCGGTGACTGCTTTTTGCAATTCAGGATCCTGAACTAAATCACGGTGTGCTCGAACAGCATCAATAAAGAAACGCTCTCCAATAGGCAATACAATGGAAAATGTATTTAATAATGCCGTAAAAATTGGACCTGCTGGTGTATGCCAATCTGCAATTCGCTCTGCGGGCAAGTTAAATCTTACATCACGGCGAATCGGTAATGGTTCATGATATACCGCAGATTTAATAAATTTCGTTAATATTCCCATGGTTCATCCTGCCTCTGGCTGATTATCATTTTTTTAATTTAGCTGGTGCTGTATTTAGAATTTTACCCAATTGAATGTAATTCCATAGGTCATTTCGACTCATTTATATGTCATTGCATCCCTTTTATGGCTTTTATTAGAAAAAATTAATCTCGCCGATACATGGTAATGACACATGCTCCGCCTAATCCCAAATTATGCTGTAATGCAATACGAGCATGATTGACCTGACGCTGATCTGCTGTTCCTCTCAATTGCCAAACCAATTCGGTACATTGAGCCAAACCTGTTGCCCCAAGTGGATGTCCCTTTGACAGCAGTCCACCAGAAGGATTGGTGACAAATTTTCCTCCGTAGCTATTCTCCGCATCCCAAATGAATTTTTCAGCCTCACCTTCGGGGCATAGACCGAGAGCTTCATAGGTCAATAATTCGTTCGCAGTAAAACAATCATGCAATTCAATGACATCAATATCATCCACACCGATACCTGCAGCCTCATATACCTGTTGAGCGGCTTGTTTCGTCATGTCATATCCCACCATTTTGATCATACTCTTTTCGTCAAAACTTGATGCATAATCCGTGGTCATTGATTGTGCCGCTATATAGACTGGATTAGAAATCTGATGTTTTTTTGCGAACTCATCTGAGCAAAGAATAGCGGCACCTGCACCACAAGTCGGTGGGCAACATTGAAAACGTGTGAGCGGATCAAACACCTCTTCTGAAGCCATGATTTCCTCTAAGGAAAGTGTTTGACCAAATAAAGCATAAGGATTGTGGCTGGCATGGCGGCGTGCTTTTTCAGCAACTTTTCCAAAGGTTTCTTTTTTTGTACCATACTTCCAACGATACTCTCGTCCTGCTCCACCAAACATTTGTGCCGCTGGTGGTGATGAATTAAACCCTTGAAGATCCAACATGACTTGTGCATGTTGCCCCATAGGTGGTTCACGATCATTAAACTTTGCACCTAAGGCACCTTTTTCCATTTTTTCAAAACCCAAAACCAACACACACTCAGCCAGTCCTCCCGCTATAGCTTGTCTTGCCAGGTACAAAGCACTTGAACCTGTTGAACAGTTATTATTGACATTTAAAATTGGAATTCCTGTTAAACCCAATGTATAAGCAGCCCGTTGCCCACATGTCGAATCACCATAAACATAACCTGCAAAAACTTGCTCAATCTCTTGATAGCCAATTCCTGCATCTTTTAAAGCTTTCTCTCCTGCTTCTTTTGCCATGACATAATATTCTTCACTCGCACCCGGTTTGGTAAACTTGGTCATACCCACACCAATCACATTAACGCGTCTTAGCATTCCTTAATCCTCATTGTTTTTTAAATTCAATCAGCAATTTTCCTGTGCTGATTGCGATTATTTGGATATCTCTAGTTGTATCTATTCAACGCTTATTTATTTTTAACTTCATATACGATCTGCTGTAGCCGCAAAACTGTCTCTCAGGATTTGCAAAAATGCAGGATGCTGAATATATCGAATAGCACCCTCTATCATCAGCTCACCATGCTGATATAAATCACGTAAATCTCGTTGCTTTGAAACCAGCACATAAAAATGCTGATCCGTTAATGTTAAAATCACATCAGCATTGGGATCATCACCTTGTTGCACAGTGCCATTGGCAAAGTCTATCTTCCAAGATTGCTGCGGTTCAGTAATATGAAACTGATAAACATAAGGTACTTCAGCATGTATTTGAAAACAGGTTTGCAACTTACTCAAAAATTCAGATGCTTTGGCTTGCTGTTTAGTTGTCGTCTGCTGATGAGAAGAAATCGAAGCTTGTATTGGCGCTTGACCTGCTGCTACTCGTTGATCTCTTGCCTGAGCAATCAGTTTTTTATCCATATCCTGTAATATGACCAGTTTATTGGATGCCATCACATTTCCTGAAATTTTGAGCTGTCCGCTAAAAAATAACTTTTGCACATCAGCAAGCGAGCCATTAAATATAGTCTCTACATGTTGCTCATCCATTTCTAAGGTCACATCAGGGACAGCAATCTCCCCAGCACCTGCACCGCCCAAGTCATGTTTTAGGTCGATAAACCATGACGATTCAGGATGTTTAATCTTGAACTGAAATGTTGTATTCGTGCGTTCGACCATGTTTGGATGCGTATTGATATATTCATTTACAGCTGTAAAAACATCTGCAAGCGTAATCTCAAGATGCATAGCAGTTAAAGTATCTGAATCAGAAGCGGTTGATAAATGCTCTTTTGCCGTAGCTAAACGCTGCTTTTTAGCCGTTTCAAAACTTGAAGGATCAATTTTCTGTAATATCATGAGCTTATTCGATGCCATGACATTGCCAGAAATTTTTAATTGCCCCCCAAAAAAAAGTTTCTGTACATCAGCTAAAGTGCTTGTCACCACTGTTTGTAAATGCACTTCGTCCATTTCCAAGATGACATCTGGATGGGCAGTTTCACTTTGTATACATGAAGCAGGCGTATTCTTTAAATCCAACGTCCATATTGAATCTGGATTTTTGAGTTTGAATAAAAATTGGGTTTTAGTTTTATCCACCCACTCAGGATGTTGTGCGATTTGTTCTGCAATGACGTTAAATACATCTTCAGCGATTAATCGTGTTGGCTCAGATGAACTTTCTTGAGGGGTATCCGCTATTTTCTCTGAAGACTGTGCCATATCTGGAGCACGAACTTTGGCTTGTGGAATTTCGCTATACAATTCAACCGCTGCATTTTTGATGACGATCTCATTTCGCTCTTTGACCCATGTTTCAAAAATAATTTTAGTGTCAGAAATTTTCCACATCTTGGTCAATAGTGTATCTCCAGGATAAACACTTTTCGCAAAACGTACTTTAATACTTTTAAAATAGCGACCATCATTGTTGCTAAATGCTTTTATCACATGTCTTCCACTGAAACCAAAAGTACACAAACCATGCAAAATTGGACGATCAAAGCCAAAAGCTTTGGCAAAAGCTGGATCTGCATGCAATGGATTCCAGTCTCCTGACAAACGATACAATAGGGTCTGGTTGATATCCGTTTTTTCTTCTATGACAGCATCTGGTTCACGATCAGGGGCAATATTGGTCTCTAAGGAGTCACCGCGATCACCTCCCCATCCCCCAGCGCCGCGGACAAATGCTGTCATTTCGTTATAAATTAATTCTTCACCACTTTCATCTTTAGAAGAAATCGCAAAAGTAATCACTGCATTCGGATTTTTATCATAGGCAGTTTTTAACTTAAAGGTATGTGTTAATTTTGCATGCGGTGGCAGTGGTCGTTTGATCTCAGTATATTGTTCACCATGTAAGACCCGATCAAAACCATAATTCATGCCTGGCAAGGTAATACCCTGTTTAGCCATATTCAGCATGGCATTCATTTGGGGCATCACACCATAAGTCGGGAAAGCTTGAAATTCACTCCCCAACTCATAGACATAGGCAAGTTCTGAATGATCCAAAGGATTTTGAGCTGCCCCAATCCCTAGTGCATACAAAGATAAATCACGTTCATCATAACTTGACTCAATTTCGAGTTGGGCTTTAGATGCGACATCTAAGTCAATAAATTCATTCCCCCCTAAGTTAGGATGTTGAATACCTTCAAGAATTGGAGTAAATGATTCTGTGGTTGAACTTGGGTGGGTGGATGTCGTGAAATCAGTAATTTTGTCCCACTGTCGGGCAACATCATCAACGCTCAATACATGCTGATTTGGAAAGACATAACCTTCACTGCGTTCCCAGCGTAGTTTTGCCATAAAACCTGCACCCACCTCAAATAAACCCTTCGTTTCTTTGCAGTTTTCATGAGCGAGCCAAGCAACCAAAGGACTCACAGCTTCTGGTTGAAGTAAGGCAAGCAAATCTGCTGGCATCACAGTTTCTGTCAAACGGGATGCTGCCAAAGGCGCAATTGTATTAACTAAAATATTTTTATTGCGTCCCTCTTCTGCCAAGCAATTGGCTAAACCCAGTATCCCCAGTTTGGCAGCACAATAATTTGCCTGACCAAAATTACCATAAATTCCTGCGGCAGATGTGGTCATGATGATTCGTCCATAACCTTTTTCACGCATAATTGACCATGCAGCATGAGATACACTTTTTGATCCATTTAAGTGTACCTGCATGATTAAATCCCAATCCTGTTCGGTCATTTTGGCAAAACTGACATCCCTTAAAATACCAGCATTATTAATCACAATATCCACTGTTCCAAAATGTGTTAAAGCTGTTTGCACAATCGCTTCACCATTTTCAACAGAATCATAATTTGCGACAGCCTCGCCACCGATTGCCCGGATTTCCTCGACCACTTTGTCTGCTGCAGTTGACGATTGACCAGAACCATGTGCACCACCACCAAGATCATTGACAACCACTTTGCAGCCTCGGGCAGCAAGTGTAAGCGCATGTTGGCGTCCTAAGCCGCCACCTGCCCCTGTAACAATGGCAACACGACCATCAAAGCGTAATTCTGACATTTCGATTCCTTGACTGATATCTTATTATTTTGAACAATGACTGTAGTTGTAATGCTAAATCGTACGTGAAATCAGTTCTTTCATGATTTCATTGGTACCACCATAAATTCGATTTGGTCGAATATCTAAATAGGCACGGGCAATAGGATATTCCAGCATATAACCATACCCACCATGAAGTTGCAGACACTCGTCTACCACTTTGCAAGCAAGATCGGAAACCCAGTATTTAGCGGTACAGGCTGCCTCTATAGACAATTCATTTTTTAAGACCAATTGCATACATTGATCAATATAGGTCCGTGCAATCTGTATCTCTGCGCGCATTTCGGCTAATTTAAACCGTGTATTTTGAAATACGGAAATCGGTTTGCCAAAAGCTTTGCGCTGCTTGGTGTATTCAACAGTACTTGCCAAGGCAAACTCTGCGCCTGCAGCACAAATGATTCCGATCATCATCCGCTCCCAAGCCAATTCTTTCATTAACATGATAAAACCCAAACCTTCCATACCGAGAAGATTCGATTTCGGAACACGAACTTGATCAAAAAAGAGTTCACAAGTATCTTGTCCATGCAAACCAATTTTCTTCAGTGGTTTACCTTTGGTAAATCCAGTACGACTTGCTTCGATAATCAGCAATGAAACATTTTGTGCTTCACTTTCCCCTTTGCCCGTTTTGACTGCGACAATAGTGATATCGCATAGGTAGCCATTGGTAATAAAAATCTTAGATCCATTGACGATATAATCGTCTCCATCTTCTATTGCAGTGGTCCGAATCGCTTGTAAGTCTGAACCTGTTCCTGGTTCTGTCATTGCAATCGCTCCAATGACCTCACCCGTTGCCATAAGTGGCAACCATTGTTGCTTCTGCTGTTCATTTCCAAAATTATTAAGATAATTCGCAACAATATCCGAGTGCAAAGCAAAACCCGAAGCTGAGTCACCTACTCTGGCTTGTTCTTCCATTAAAATCATTGAATATAATCGATCAACACCCGACCCTCCATATTGTTCTGGCATCGTGCAACACAACAAACCTAATTCTCCAGCTCTCTGCCATAAATGACGGTCAAGATGTTGCTGTGCTTCCCACTGTTCCCGATAAGGTGCAATTTCTGTTTCAAAGAAACGACGGGCTGTTTGACGAAATTGTTCATGTTCCGAATCAAACAATGTACGTGGAATCATGGCAGTCATCGGTTGGGGTATATTTAAAGCAGACATTTCAACTCCTTGTATTTATTTTTCTTAACAATTAGCAGTGAGTAGCTCATTTGATATTTACAATACGGACGTACAACTTGTTTTATTGTTTTATACTGCGCTCAGAGATTGTTCAATTGTATAAAGTTTCACCAAAGTATTGCACAGTGACGTTTTATGCCAAGATGCCCCCTAAGGCTTTGCCAGAGAAGAAAAAAAGCAATACCCAATAAGATTCAGGTATTGCTTGGTACTTAAAATTGTAATGAAAAAGTAATATTGACAATTAAAATAACAATTTGGAAGGCTGTTGATTATTTTGCAAAGGCACCACATGATCATCTTTTAAATCAACACCTGAAAGTTGTAATTTAAATGAGTTTCGCATGAGTGCCATTAAACGCTGAGTTGCAATTTGAATGCTTAATCCCGCAGGTCGTACATTGGAAATGCAGTTTCGACCTGAGTCCAAACAGCCTTTCCGAGCTTTCCAAGTATAATAAATCCCCATACTATCAGGTGAACTTAAACCCGGACGTTCGCCAATCAACATAATTAGCATTGGGGCATTGAACGTTTGAGCTACTTCATCTCCTAAGGCAACTCGACTTCCTGTCGCGATCACAATCGGGGCAAGTGTCCATCCTTCAGCAACAATATGATCCCGTAACGAGTTGATATAGGCAATTGCATTCTCCTCAATGGCACGTGCGGAAAGTCCATCACCTGCGACAATACATACATCATATGGTTGCGGATGGTCAGCCACATAATCGGTTAATTGCATTTGCGATTGTTCAGATAATTGACGTCCATAATCTGGGCGTTTTAAATAAATTTCTTTGTTTGTTGCCTTACTTTCGACCACGAGGCTTTGAAAGTTTAAATCCGTCAGCTTGTGCTGCATATCTTCAATATTCAATTGATGAAAAACAGCATCTTTGGCTTGAGCATGTGACAGCTGAAAGTTAAGTAATTCTTGAGTCGGAATACTGCAGCCGACTCGCCCCATTGCAATTCGCGCATCGGTATATTGTTTGAGTTTGTGCCACGGGTCTTCATACAGACCATTAGAGAAGGTTTCAAATTTGGAGAGCTTCATGCTTGATGCTCCTTTTACGATAATAATTTAGCAAAATTTTTAGGCATACTATTCGGCCATTGAATCTGGCGTTGTTCTTGATGAAAAATGCCCTGATGATCCAACCAAGCTGAGAATTCAGGGGCAGGTTTTAAGCCCATTAACTGACGTAAATACAGCGCATCATGGAAAGAAGTGGTTTGATAGTTCAACATCACATCATCTGAACCGGGAATACCCATAATAAAATTGATGCCTGCCGCACCAAACAAAGTTAACAGCACATCCATATCATTTTGATCTGCGTCGGCATGGTTGGTATAACAAATATCACATCCCATAGGCACACCGAGTAACTTGCCACAGAAATGATCCTCTAAACCGGCTCGAATAATTTGTTTGCCGTCATACAAATATTCAGGACCAATAAAACCCACTACAGTATTAACCAATAAAGGATTGTATTTACGTGCGACAGCGTAAGCCCGCGCTTCAATGGTTTGTTGGTCTACGCCATGATGAGCATTACTGGATAAGGCACTGCCTTGTCCTGTTTCAAAATACATGACATTTTGACCAATTGTTCCCCTGTTCAATGCCAAAGTCGCTTCATAGCCCTCTTGGAGCAAGTCGAGCGTTACTCCAAAACCATCATTTGCTAATTGTGTTCCTGCTATTGATTGAAACATCAGATCAATGGGAATATTTCGTTCTGCAAGCTGAATGCCTGAACTGATATGAGTCAATACACAAGATTGGGTTGGAATTTCATACTCTTGAATAATGTGATCAAGCAGTTTGAGCAACTCAGAGAGATTATGTAAGTTATCTGTGGCAGGATTAATGCCAATGACCGCATCACCATTCCCATACATTAAACCATCCAATAAACTTGCAGAAATCCCCAATACATCATCGGTCGGGTGATTGGGTTGTAAGCGTGTAGATAAATGCCCTTTCAAGCCAATCGTATTACGAAACTGTGTGACCACTTCGCATTTACTGGACACCAGAATCAGATCTTGATTGCGCATGATTTTACTGACAGCAGCCACCATCTCAGGTGTAAGCCCCTTGGCTAAATTTGCCAGTGTCTCAGCCGTTGCTTCTTCACTTAACAACCAATTTCTAAAGTCACCTACAGTAAAATGTGAAATTGGTGCGAACAAATCTGCACGATGCTCATCCATAATGAGGCGCGTAATGTCATCTTTGTCATAATCAATGACAGCCTCATTTAAAAAGGTTTTTAACGGGACTTCGGCAAGCGCCATTTGTGCCGCTACTCGTTCTGTTGCATTGCTAGCAGCGACGCCTGCCAATTCATCTCCAGAACGCAGCGGTGTCGCCTTTGCCATTAAAGTTTTTAAGTCTTGGAAAATAAATTGTTGCTGTGCAACATTGTGCCGATAAGCCATAGTTATAATTCCTGTTCTGCTGCCTTAATACTGGCAAACTCTTCTTCCGGTGTCCCTGAAATCAAATGATGGCGGCTATATACAAGAAAATACAGAATAAAGACCACATAAATCCCCAAAGCAATAAACCAAACTTTAGGATCAACAAGAAATCCTGCAACCACCGCAACAACCGACAAAATCAAAGCAATGCTTGAGGTTACAATCCCTCCTGGTGTTCGATATGGGCGATATACATCAGGTTGAGAAATGCGCAACTTAATATGTGCCATCATCATCAATACATATGAGATCGTTGCTCCAAATACTGCGATTAAAATCAGCAGATCACCCTGTTTGGTTAGTGATAATAAGAAACCGATAATGCCCGGTATAATTACGGCTAAATAAGGCGATTTGTTTTTATTGGTCAAAGACAACGAAGTCGGTAAATAACCTGCCCGAGAAAGTGCAAAAATTTGTCGTGAATAGGCATAGATAATGGAAAAAAAGCTTGCGATTAGACCAGCCAAACCGACAAAGTTAACAAAATTGGCTAACCAACCATGCCCATAAACTTTAACAAGTGCATCCACCAACGGCGCACCTGAGTCTTTCAATACACTTGCACCTGCTGCGCCAGCACTGAGAATTAAGATCAGAATAGCAAATGCAGCTAAAATTAACATGGCTCCAATCAAACCACGAGGTAAAGATTGCGCAGGATTTTTTGCTTCTTCCGCAGCCAATGGAACACCCTCAACTGCAAGAAAAAACCAAATCGCATAAGGAACTGCTGCCCAAATGCCTAAATAACCTTGAGGTAAAAAGCTGCTTGCACCTACTTTTGATGAATCAACTGCGATATCAAATAAATTCGCACTATTAAAATGGGGAACCATAGCCACTAAAAACACCACAACTGCAACGACGGCGATCGCAGTAATCACAAACATGATTTTAAGCGCTTCACCTGCACCTTTTAAATGAAGCCCCATAAAGACCAAATAACATATCAAATAGATGATCCACCCTCCAATACCAAAAAGGGATTCACAATATGCACCAATAAATGTCGCAATTGCTGCTGGTGCAATCGCATATTCAATCAAGATCGCAGTTCCAGTCAGATAGCCCCCAAATGGACCAAAAGCCATCCGAGCAAAACTATAACCTCCCCCGGCTGTGGGCATCATGGTCGACATTTCAGACATGGAAAGGCAGATGCATAAATACATAATGGCAGCAAGAACAACCGCGACAAACATCCCGCCCCAACCGCCTTGTGCAATCCCGAAATTCCAACCTGCAAAATCTCCTGAAATGACATAGGCAACACCCAAACCAACCAATAACAGCCAACCGACTGCGCCTTTTTTAAGTTCTCTTTGTGCAAAATAATCTTTGGAATCACCCGCCTTACCGACAGATAATGGTTCATTGTGATCGCTCATCATCGTTCCTTTTTAATTGCCTTTTCTTGTATAAGCAAAAAAAGTGCCTTTCCTTGGGTCACATCAATTTTTATTCATTTGTTTTAATCAGTGTTCTGTTTCTTCCGTTAAAACAGATTCAATTTCAATCTAACAAACAAAGGTAGGAAAAAAGTTGAAGAACATTTAAAAATAGAACTTGGACAAAACGATCATCAAGCAAAAATTAAAAGGAGTAAAAATACATAGTTGCTATTTATTTAATAAAATTAATATAGTATTTAGAATTTATACACAAATAAAGTGCAATGTGACCAAGACCATGGATGAAAAAACTGATGCTTTGAATCAAAATCTAAAACAAATACAGGAGGATTCACTTGCAAATCAAAAGCTAAGATTTGCGTTAATTGCCTGTAAAAATGACTTACTCAATACCGCATCATTGGCTTTAATTACGATACAAATTTGGGATATGTATAAAGGTTTGTTTTGGTGTACATCCCATCCGAGTCAATTGCCTTCACAACAACACATAAAGTATCCCTTTGAATCACAGAATGAATATGTTTACAAAGCTCCTATTTTCGATTTAAAAACTCACTATATTTATGGCGAGGTGATTTTATTTAACCGTTTTAAACAAGAAAATATTTTTGGACAATTGGCTGCAACGCAATGTGCGGAGATGATTGTACAAAAAATAAATCAAGAACCAATACCGTGTTTGTCCATCCAAGCTTATTCAAACCAATATGAAATAAAAATCAATCACCAGCCTGTACTTCTAACACCACGCCAATTTGAAATCATCTGTATTTTAATTCTCAATCCGATGGGCTTAAGCTTAGAACAATTACACCTTTATCTATATGAGGATGAAAATATCAGCCTCAACACACTAAAATCTGAAATTTCATATTTAAAAAATAAAGTTGGCGAATTGATCTGCGCCCGAACTTATCAAATTCAGGCTGAAGTTTTTGCGGATTTTAAACTACTCGAAGAAGCACTTGACGCAGGTTATCTCGATACAATCCGAGAGCTTGATCAAGGTGATTATTTTACAAAATGCAAAAGCCCTTTTTTACGCAAGTGGCAACAAATTCTTCGAATACGAATCCAAAACCTACTTGGATAATTTTTTCGATGATTGTAACTGCCTAAAAATAGTGAACAAAACCCAAACCGACTTTCTGCCAATCTATTTGATTTTGTTGTTGATATTCCCATTTTAGGTGCACACTATTTTGTGAATCTAGTGCGTATTGAAACAAGCTGTTCACCCGTAAATTCCACTGACTTGTATCTTGCCAATATGGCAATTCCACTTGAACTACACTATTCAGCCGATCCGACCAAATATTTTGACAACCTACAGTTGGACCTAATCCTAGCCGCCATCCCTTATCCAATGACTTTCCTGCTTGCAACTGAGTTTGCAACTCGGCATAACACAAATGTTTCCGATCATCATCCGCAATGGTATAACCAGACTGCGCTTTTGCACTCATGACACCATGTTGTTGTTGGTCTGTAAACTGCCCATTTTGAATTGCTTCTTGTTGCCAACCCAAAGTAAAGCCCCAGGTTATTGGTGTTTTAAAAGGTGTAATCGGGTTATACGAGTTCACTATGAGTAGATCAAGATGTTCGAGCTTTAAACGGTCATTTCGCCACTGCGCTGCACCATCTAAGAACTGTAATTGGGTCCCTATTCGGAAACCACCTTGTGGATCAGTTAAGTCATGATAAGCCTGTCGATGACCAAGCTCAGCATACTTATCTCCTTGAACCTCACCTACAGCAACTGACCATTTACGTGCATCATGCCCTTTGACGGGGTTAATCTTAGGTTCAGCGGGCGCTTGACGTTGCTTTGCAATTGAAATCTGACTACGCAACCCGAGCAATTGTCTAAAACGTGGCTGTGTATAGCCTGCATCGACTTGTCGCGCTACAAACTGTAAGTATAAATCGTCATACGCCATTTCTAAAATTTTAGCTCGATCTGCTTCATTATAGGCAGCAATCGCTTGTGGCATCTGTTGCGGTTCTAATGATGCAACTTCATGTGCTATCTTAGCTAGCTGATGACCATGCTGTTTGGCTTGCGAATTTAATTGTGTTTCTAATGCAGGGCGATACACCGTTTCTTGAATTAATCCTTGTTGATCAATTGCCTTAATGGTTTCAATCGGTATGGCAGCATAAGTAAATTTTTTTCGTAAATTTGAATCGGGACGAACAAGATCAAGTAAACCAAGCAATCGATAAGCGCAATTGTCACTGACAAAATAATAAGGAAAGCTGACTTTTTGCATTTCCCAAATATGTTTGACTAAAAATGCAGTTTCCTCTGGATTTAAATTGAGTTCATATTCCCAAAGATCCCTACTTTCAAAATCACCATATTCTTTTACTTTTCGATAATACGGCATTAATGAATATTCACCTGGATATTTTCCAACCAGACCTTTCCACGCATATGACCAGTTGTCTTCACTATTGACGGTGGCAGCATAGTTAATTGCATAAGATACCAAATTCAATTGCTTCTGATCTTTTGGATCAAGCCGAAGTAAGGTATGTCCAAACATTGAACTTGGATTTCCCATAAAATCCGTCGCATAGATCAAGGTGGCTTTATAAGGTTTAATTTGTCCAAACCATTGATCAAATTCCGGACAAGAAATAACAGGTAACTGTTGTTCAGTAATATTTAACTGCTGCATCAACCACTGGCTTCGGGCAGGAAATTTACAGCGTATAGATTGATTCGGATCCGCTGATTGAAATAGTGCTGAAATATCAGCATTCAGTTCATGTTGAATATTCTCTGGACCATCTGGAGCATAAAAATAACCTGAATAGCTGACTTCACTTTGATTGCGCTTTTTTTGATTTGATCCATGTTCAGCAGTGCCATCAGCATAAAGTAAACGTTTCCATGTTACCTGTTCAGCCAATTGTTTTTGTTGAGCTAGTTGCAAATAGTTCGCTAAGGTCTGTTGTTCTAATGTTGGTGTTTCTGCATGGGAATAAATGGTCAGTAATGTGCTGAATACGCTAAAACTAAGTGCTATGTATTTCATTCAATCATCAATTTATCATGGTTATAAAATGCGGTAATTATAAGTTGGGATCAACTCACGACTTTCCCTGTTTCATGTAGCTTATCTTGTTTCATTTTCAATCGTATATTGAGCAATAATTTTGAATAAAAAAACCCTGCACCAAAGCAGGGTTTTTCTGGCTTAAACGTAAGCTTTTAAAACTGCATCATTTGCCATCACTTGTTGAAGTGATGCCAATACTTGTAGAGAATTTTGATTTTCTACTGAATAGATATTGGCAAAGTTAGATTTAGCCACAGCATAGAAATGTGCCTTATCAGCATCTTTAACATTTAACAAAGATGCAAGTACAGTTAAGCTTTCACCTTGTCCTACAGCCATATCACGTGCCAGTGATTCAGAATTTTCATTCGTAAAAGTAACCACTTGCGCAGTCACTTTACCATTACCATTACAACCTAAAGTACCAAAAGTAATACCGAGTAATTGGTTAGTAAACAGCCCATTTGTGGTAGCTGCTAAAATTTTAGGCACTTTACCAGATTGACCAGCCCAAACTTGAGAACCCACACCACAACCGACGTCTGGATCAGCCATAGCAACACTAGAACCCGCAGCCAATACAGCAGCTAAAGCGATTTTTTTTAACATATAAGTCTCCAGAATTTTCATATGTATTATTTTTAATACAACATATGTGAATTGTTGTTTTGCAAACTATGCAACGGATGTTACACCCACGTAGATTTATCACATAAATTCAGATAAGCAAATCAAAATTTAATCACTTAAAAATTAATTTTTGTATTTTTTAAGTGACCAATCACCATTTTCCATTCGATTTCCCAAAATCTTAAGCACCAAGACCAAGCTTAAAAGTAGTAACAGATACCAAGAACCGAGTTTACCCCAACCCACCATATGCCATGCATCGACCTGACTCGGATACAACCATATTTTATAAAAAGTGCTGATATTCTCAGCAATCCAAATAATAAATGCCAAAATAATCAGCACAGGCAACATCGGAAGTTGTAATTCATGCTGTTGAAGTTTAAAACGAATTTGAGTCTTCCAGAAAATAACCACGCTCCAAATAAACAGTGCGTTACGAAAATCTGGAATAAAAAATTTACTCATAAAGTTGATATAAGACAACACAGCTAAACTCAGCATATTGCCAAAACGAGGTAAATTTAAAAATGAGACTTGGTATAAGCGCAATGATCGTGCAAAGAAACTTCCGACTGCTGAATACATAAACCCTGCAAACAAAGGCACAGTTAAAATTTTAAATACAGCAGGTTGCGGGTATTGCCAAGAAGCAATTTGCGGATGAGTCAAGAAAATTTCCATGCCCATTGCCATGATATGGAACAAAGCAATGACTTTAGCTTCTGCCCATGATTCTAATTTTAGATAAAGCAAACAGGCTTGAATAATGAGTGCATAAAACAAAAGATAGTCATAACGGAAAAAACCGTAAAACTCTTGGCTTCCCATTTTAGCCGTGATGATAAATGCGATCAGCAATAAAATACCAAATAAGGCAGCTGAAGCTGCCTTAGATAGAAATTCAAACAATGATTTAAAGTAGTTCATCATATGATTAATAACAAACACTTAGCCTAGATATTTCGCACTATAATCATGTACAGTATCAATAAATATTTTTGGATGATCAGGATCCACCCACTGGGTTATGCCATGACCTAAATTGGCGACATAACCTGTTTTTTCACCATTCGCATAGGCATCATCCAACATTGCCTGAGTTGCTTTTGCAATCGTCGCGGCTGAGCCATAGAGCGTTGCAGGATCTAAATTACCCTGTAATGCTGCTCGTCCATTCACTGTTTGACGTGCAACATTTAAAGGTGTTGTCCAATCTAAACCAAACGCATCTGCACCTGTCGCGATCATTGGTTCCAACCATTGACCACCACCTTTAGTAAATAAAATTACAGGCACTTTACGCCCTTCATTTTCACGTTTTAATCCAGCAACGATTTTTTGCATATACTTCAGTGAAAATTCTAGATATTCACGATGTGCTAATGCACCACCCCAACTATCAAAAATTTGAACAGCTTGAGCACCTGCCTCAATTTGGGCATTTAAATAATCAATTACGGCATCAGCGAGACGGTCTAATAATGCATGTAAGACTTCGGGTTGCGCATACATCATTTGTTTGGTGAATCGAAAGTCTTTGCTTGAACCACCTTCAACCATATAGGTAGCCAATGTCCAAGGGCTGCCTGAAAAACCAATTAAAGGCACTTGACCCGCCAATGCAGAACGAATAGTTGAAACTGCATTCATGACATAGGCAAGATCAGACTTGGCATTAAATTTGGGTAAGTTTGCGACATCTTGTGCTGTACGCACAGTTTTATGAAATTTAGGTCCTTCACCTGTTTCGAAATAAAGCCCTAAACCTAAAGCATCAGGTACTGTCAAAATATCTGAAAATAAAATGGCAGCATCCAATGCATAGCGGCGTAATGGTTGCAACGTCACTTCACAAGCAAATTCAGTATTTTTACAAAGAGAAAGAAAATCACCCGCTTGAGCACGTGTTTCACGATACTCTGGTAAATAGCGCCCTGCTTGACGCATCATCCAAACTGGTGTGGTATCTACAGGTTCACGCAATAAGGCACGTAGAAAACGATCATTTTTTAAGGTCGTCATTTACTTTCCCAATC
The DNA here is from genome assembly GCF_000368925.1 of Acinetobacter bereziniae LMG 1003 = CIP 70.12. Taxonomy (GTDB): domain Bacteria; phylum Pseudomonadota; class Gammaproteobacteria; order Pseudomonadales; family Moraxellaceae; genus Acinetobacter; species Acinetobacter bereziniae. The sequence goes on from NZ_KB849756.1 coordinate 700,217, forward strand.
AAATATTAATTTCGCACCATCATAACAAAAAGGTCCCACTGATATTCATTTCTTGAAAATTTTTCTCAATAAAGTTTTGAGCTTATTGATTTGAGCAGCAATTTTGTATACGAAAACAAAACAAAACTCATCTGGGACAAAAATGTCTATAGAAAAAAATGATTAACACAAAACAAATACTGCAACACCTTATAAATTCTGTAATACTTAAGCAGATTTTTAGTCATAAATTATGAATAATTCTTAAGGTTGATCTACATGTTCGTTCGCTCAATTCTTGCTTTGAGTTTAAGCTGTGTGTTAACAGGTACAGCATTTGCTGCATCTACAGCTGAGCAACCGCTAACGCCTAAAAAAGTTGCTGCTCCTGTTGAAGATCCTATCGATCCACTTGCCATTGACAGTTCTGCTTCAAGTGTAGAAGCACAGATCAGTCCGCAAGAGCAACAAGATTTGGACAAAGCAGCAAACACGCTACAGAATTTAGAAAAAACTGAGGATAAAACTTCAGATACAGCAATTTCGCCATCTGCACCACAAACTACGCCAGCGAAAACACCTACAAATCCGAATGCAGTTAAAGCATCTTGGACTTTAGACGGAATAAACAACGCTCAATGGTATGAAAATATTGGCAGAGGACAATTCCCTGTTTATGCACGTGCGCACGTCATGTTAAATAATGCTCACGCTTCTCCTGGCGCTATTGATGGTTCAAGTGGTATGAACACCTTGAAAGCCATTGCTTCATTCCAACAAATGAATGGTATTAAACCGACAGGTGAATTAACCAAAGAAACTTGGGATGCACTTGTGACTCAACAAGGCAACAAACCAGCTTTTGTTGAATACGCTATCACTGCGGAGGACTTAAAAGGTCCATATGCAAAATCAATCCCACATGATTATGCATTACAAGCAAAAATGCCGGGTTTGTACTACACACGTGTTACAGAAATGTTGGGCGAAAAGTTCCATATGGATGAAGATTTCTTAAAGAAACTTAATCCCAAAGCGAACTTCAACAAAGTTGGCGAAAAAATCATTGTTACCAATATCCGTAACGAATTACCTGAAAACATTCATTTGATCGTTGCGCATAAAGGCGCCAAACAGTTGTATTTGTTTAATGCGCAAAACCAAATGGTTGGCTCGTTCCCTGCAACCATTGGTAGTTCAGATACTCCGTCACCAACAGGTACTTATAAAGTAACTGGTGTAGCACGTAATCCGTGGTACAGCTACTCACCGAGCAACTTTGTACAAGGTAAAAACTTGAAACCACTGTCATTACCACCTGGTCCTAATGCACCTGTAGGTAATATCTGGATTGGTTTAAGCAAAAAATCATTCGGTATTCATGGTACACCAAACCCATCTGCGATTTCTAAGACTGCATCGCATGGTTGTATCCGCCTAACCAACTGGGATGCAAATGATCTCGGTAAAAAAGTGAAATCAGGTGTTACCGTTAAGTTCCTTGAATAATCAAAGACTTTAACCGTATAGAACCAGTGCTAATGCACTGGTTTTTTATTTAAAGTACCTGTTAAACAGCGTTGCAAAAACAAAACAATGTGTTGTAATTTCATTATTTCATCTCAAATATTTAAATATTAAACTCAACTCATGTTAAAAAATAAAGAATTGGAGATTTGAGATGAATACTTTTTTACATCACAGCGAAAACCGTGGTCATGTCAAAATGGGCTGGTTGGACACCAAACACAGCTTCTCATTTGGTAGCTGGTATGACCCAAAATACATGGGCGTCGGTTCATTACGTGTGATCAATGATGATACGATTGCCGCACACAATGGTTTTGGTACTCATCCTCACGACAATATGGAAATCTTGACCTGTGTATTGAAAGGCACAATTTCACATAAAGACAGTATGGGAAATGAACGTCATATCAATGCAGGTGAATGGCAATTGATGAGTGCAGGTACTGGTGTACAACACAGCGAAATTAACCAAGGTGATGAAGCTGTTCATATGCTTCAAATCTGGGTAATTCCAAATGTTCGTGATGCTGAACCGAATTATCAACAAATCGAACGTGATCCTAAAAAATCACCGAATGAATGGCAATTGATTGTTGGTCCAAATGATGATGCTCCAATGCACATTCGTCAAAATGCTGAAATCAAAGCAGCGTATTTGGAAAAAGATCACAGCTTAGACGTTAAAGCGACTCAAAAATTTAACTATGTGCATGTGATCGAAGGTGAGATTGATATTGCCGGTCAAGTACTGAAAGCAGGCGATGCTTACTTATTTGATGAAGATTCAACACTCACTGCACATGAAAACAGCCAATTTATTTGGTTTGATTTAAACAGTTAATCCTGCTGAAATAAAAACCTCCATATGCAATATATGGAGGTTTTTTTATACTATTTCAAAACTGCCTATTCAGCTCAAGATAGGGCGAGTACTCCCCCACTCAACGACAATAATCCTTTTTCTGATCTTTGATCAATGATAATGCAGCATTCCAAGCTGCACAGATAATCGGTTCAGCAGCTTCACTTTCAAATTGCTTCACAGTATATTCTGAAACCTCTTTACTCGGATAATGTAACTTTGAACTACTCATGGCTTTAATCTGAATCTGACAGGCACGTTCAAGAAAATAAATTTCATGAAATGCTCGAGCTATGCTATTCCCTGTTGCCAATAAACCATGATTGCGTAAGATCATACAACGATGCTCACCAAGGTCTTTAACTAAACGCTCACGTTCTTCGGTTGAAAAAGCAATCCCTTCATACTCATGATAGGCAATATTGTTATAAAACTTCAGTGCATGTTGAGACAAAGGCAATAACCCTTTTTCTTGTGCAGAAACGGCAATACCATCTGCTGTATGGGTATGAATCACACAGTTAATCTGATCATTGGCATGGTGTAAGGCAGAATGAATCACAAATCCAGCAACATTGACCATCTTACCTTGATCACCTTTCGCCACGATATTGCCTTGATGGTCAATTTTGACCAAATCAGAAGCAGTCATTTGATCAAAAGTCACGCCATAACGATTAATCAGAAAATGATCAGATTCATCGGGAACGCGTAAACTGATATGTGTATCAATCAAATCTGTCATTTTAAAATATGCAATTAAACGATACAGTGCTGCCAACTGGCAACGTGCTTCCCATTCTGATTTTTGCATATACTTTGGTCGTTTCATCCTAAAATCCTTTTTAGTATCGATTGATCGTTATTCATTTTTAACCAGTGTTCCACCACGATACAAGTTTTAATTCGTGAATGACGCGCCCATGCATAATATTGCTTATTTTAAACGTAAAAAATCCAAACCAATATTGACCTATTGATTTGGATTTAAAATTATCAATTATCATATTTTATTGTTATTTATTTTTCTTTTTCACTTATTGTTATTCAGCCGTATTCTTATTATTATTTTTTTCAAAAAAAGTAAAAAAACGATTATTGTTTTATCTTATTCTTATTCATGTCTTATTGTTTTTATAAAACTTAACTAGACACTAAGTTGGTAGAGTAATTTTTTACCTTTAAAAGTCAAATCCTTAATAAAAACAATGTTTTTATTATCTAAATATGAAATAGCATCATCAATTTCAATATAATTTTCTTCAATCAACCATGTAATATCAAGTTCATTTAAATCAACCATTCCTACCAAAGAAATGGCTCGATTTTTATTATGTTGATTTTGAATATTCTTTAAAACTTCGCGTACTTTAATTAAATCATTCATATTTTAAATCTCATCGTGCTTACAGGTTCTATTATATAAATTGGGAAAACTATTACTAGATACAAAAATGCCCTGTGCGACAAAAATTGTCGCACAGGGCATTCAATATAAAGATCAACATTTTTGAGATATTTCTATTGCTAGAATAGCAATAAGATAAATTAAATATTATTTAAATTTCAAATATTTAAAACCAAGTCATTAAAACCGTAATTTGTAGCCTGTGTCTTGCTCCAAACGTTGTATTGCTGCTGAAAAGTCCATGGATGCTGCATCTGTTGTTTTAATCAGATCATAGCAAGCATGGGTTGTTTGCAATACTTGAAGTTCGAGCTGGCTACGACGCATTAAATCTATAGCAATCCCCATATCTTTTTGAAGCAGGTTTAAAGCAAAGCTTCGATCAAATGCACCATTCAAGATTCTCTGTGCAACGATGGTTTCAGACATACCACTTCGCCCACTGGAATGATTGATACAGTTAAGCGCCGCTGCTAAATCCACTTGTTGGGCTTTTAAAATACTTAGCCCTTCGGCGGCTGCCCAAAGATTCACAGCCATTAAACTATTGTTAACAGCTTTTACTGCAAAACCAGAACCACTTTCTCCCACATATTCAATGAGATCAGCAAAGGCTTGAATAAATGGCTTTGCACGTAGACAGGCATCATAATGACCTGCCAACATCACGGTCAGAGTGCCATTTTCTGCTCCGATGGTTTGTCCTGAAACAGGTGCATCCAAATAATCAATATTTAACTTTTTTAGCTTTTCTGCCAATCGACACGCTGAACTGGGAATACCACTGGTACAATCCACCCAAATACTTCCAGCTTTTAAGCTGACCCTTGCAATCAAGTTTTCAACATCTGCGCTGGTGGGTAAACAAGAAAAAATGATGTCTGCCTGTACTGCTTCTTGTAAATTTACAGCAATTGTTCCAAAGCTTTGCGCATGTTGTTGGGCTTTTTCAAAATTTCGATTCCAGACTTTTACTGTTTTACATACCTTAGGCAGATGGGAAGCCATATGCCATCCCATTGCCCCAAGCCCAATGAATGCGACATGGGGCAACTCACTGTCTTTTGTATTATTGCTCATCACATTCATCTCCGTTTTAAGCACTATGCGTAAATGACTTGATACTTTCATCAGACTCCGTCTGCACTGCACCAGAGGGCTTTTCGCCGCGGTTGAGGAATAAATTTAGAATAATTGCAGTCAAAGTGGCTGTACCGATACCGCCTAAATCAAACGAGCCAATATGCACGCTAAAATTCCCCGCCCCCATGATCAGACTGACAGCAGCAATGATAAGGGTACTATTTTTAGTAAAATCAATTTTGTTATCTATCCAAATTTTTGCGCCTGCCACAGTGATTAAACCAAATACCACAATAGACGCTCCGCCAAGTAAAGCGACTGGAATGGTACTGATGACCGCACCAAATTTAGGTGATAACCCCAATAAGATGGCAAAAATACCAGCAATCACAAATACGGTCGTCGAGTAAATCTTGGTCACCGCCATCACGCCAATATTTTCAGCATAAGTGGTCATTCCTGTGCCACCGACTGATGCTGATAAAGTTGTACAAACACCATCAGCAAAAAATGCGCGCCCCATATAAGGCGATAAATTTCGCCCAGTCATGGCAGAGACCGCTTTAAAATGACCTAAGTTTTCCGCAACGAGAATGATGGCAACAGGTGCTATCAAAAGCATCGCATTGGCATTAAATGTCGGTGCAACAAAATGTGGTAATCCAAACCAAGCAGCGTTATTGATCACGGCAAAATCAATGGCTTTACCTAGTCCCATGACATTGGCAAGAATAAAATACAGGACATAAGCACAGACCAACCCCAGCAAAAGCAAAAGTCGACGCATCATCCCTCGGGTAAATACAGCAATGACACTAATACACACGATTGTGAGAATTGCCATCCAAGTATCAAAAGAATTGGCTGAAACGCTTTTAATGGTGACCGGTGCAAGGTTTAGTCCAATGATCATGACAATTGCCCCAGTAACGATCGGAGGCATCAGTTTTTCTATCCAACCTGTTCCTGTTTTCATCACGATTAAACCGATGGCAGCGTAAACCAAACCACAGGCAATAGTTCCTCCCAAAGCCACTGCGATATTGGGATTTGTTCCAACACCTGCGTAACCTGTTGCTGCTGCTACAGCACCAATAAATGCAAAACTCGACCCGAGATAACTCGGCATTCTTCCACCAGTCATGAGGAAAAATAAAATTGTGCCAATCCCTGTAATGAATATGGTTAAGTTCGGATCAAAACCCATCAATAAAGGTGCTAAAACAGTTGCACCAAACATTGCAAAAGCATGTTGTAAGCCCAGTACGATGCTTTTTCCTGCTGGTAAATACTCGTCAATCTGCACAGGTGTTTGGTCTAAATTTCCTGTATAAGGTTTAAATGAAGCAAACCACGGTTCTTTTGTCGCCATTTTTTAATTCCCCATATTTAAAAATCAACATACGTTTTGAGGTTCACAATAGTTACGTTTAAAATAGAGAAGCGCATTTAAGTCTGGATTGTGTCTTATTGCTTTGACTTGGCAAAACAGCACATCATGGCTTCCTACGGATTGACTCGAAACAACTTCACAATCAAACGAAATCAATGCACTCTCCAACACGGGTGAGCCAGTGATCAGCTCACTCCAGTTGGCTTGTGCAAATCTTTCTTGCATGGGTGTTTTTCCCCCAAATAAATTAGATAAATCTGCCTGATTTGACCCTAATGTGTTGACACATAAAACTTTATTTTCTGAAAATGTGCTGTAAACAGAAGAAGATCGATTTAAACAAACCAATAAAGTGGGTGGTGTATCAGTCACACTACATACTGCGGAAGCTGTAAAACCTGCTTGCCCTGCCTTGCCTTTAGTGGTGATTACATTGACTGCCGCACCTAAATTAGACATCCCCTGTCTGAATAAGGTTTGATCGACTTCTAAATGAACGTTGGCTTCATTGGCTTGAGTGAATTCAATTATTTCACCTACGACTGTGTTGGTTGGTTTGATCATTTGCATCATGGCTCTCCCACCCCGATGCGCAAATGCTCAAAGGGGTTAAAAATATCGTTGAAAAATTAAATTCAGGTGATTAATAAAATTGAACGAAGGCTTATCCCACATGTGCAACAGATGCAATTTCAACGAGAGCATCGGGTTTGACTAACCCCACCTGAACACAGTAGCGTGCGGGTTTATCATTAGGAAAATATTCAGCATAAACTGTATTCACCGCAGCATAATCTGCCCAATCTCTGACAAAGATTGAATTAAACGTGACGTCATCCATCGTTCCACCCGCTGTTTCTATCACTCTTTTGATGGTTTCTAGAATATGCCGAGTTTGTCCCGCAGCATCGCCGACATAAACCACATCATTATTTTCATCAAATGCCAAAGTGCCTGAAACATAAACGATATTGTCTGCTTTAGTTGCAGGAACATAAGGGGCGAGTGGTTTAGAAGTTCCTGCTGGGATTACAACTTGTTTAGACATTTAAAATTCCTTATTTTACAAAGTCCATCTCCGCCATAAACTGAATCATTAACAGGTGGCAAAAATGAATAAATCATTAAAAAATACTTAGGCAGATTGACTTAAAACCACTGTAGTTTCTTGAGGTGATTGAAAAGTTTCTACAAATGCAGCGGTATTTGACACCCATCCAAAAAAAGTTTTAATGTTATATAAAGCTGCGACTTGAGCTTCTTCTGGACCTGCCTGATAACAAGCATCTTCTAGCGCGATGCCAAAATATTCCAAAAAGAAACCATCCCTCAAGGTTGACTCGACACAAACGTTGGTGGCGATGCCGACAAAAACCAGATTTCGTATACCACGAGCACGTAACATGCTATCTAAAGCAGTATTAAAGAAGCCGCTATAACGAGGTTTTTCAATAACAATATCTTGAGCTTTAGGTTTTAACTCATCGATTAATGCAAAATCCCAGCCACCTTTTGCCAATAATTTGCCTGCCAACTCTGGTTTTTTACGCATGGTTTTTAATGCATTGGATTTATGAAAATTCGGTGAACCTAAACCACCTGCCTCTTGATATTGATCATCCCAACCATTTTGAAAATAGATCACTTGGATACCCGCAGTATGTGCAGCATTAACCGCTTTTTTTATATTTGCGACCACAGGTTGAGTTTTTGAAACATCAAAGCCTGCCAGATCTAAGTAACCACCGAGCGAGGTATAAGCATTTTGCATATCAATCACAATAAGTGCTGTATGCTCAGGTGCCAGTTGAATAGATTCAGGTTCAGCCTTTAAAAGTTTTCCCGTACCTGCTTGAGAGGTAAAATCAGCACAAACAATGTTCGATAGAGCTTGGTTTTTTTCCATCATATTCATGCGCTTTTCTCCAAAATGGTTTGGCTAGGTTCTTGATAACTTGCAACAACAGCTTCACGACTTTTCATCAAGGGTTGAATACGCTGACCAAAATCCTCCACACCTTGTACAAAATCATCAAAAGTTAATAAAATCCCTTCCGTTCCATCTATTTCAGCAATTTCATCCAGCATCTTGGCAACATTGTCATACGCCCCCACGATCGTACCCATATTGATATTGACAGGAGATACGCTAGACGCCATTTGACGAATATTGGTATCTGTGCCAGATGTTTGATCTTTACCCCCTTGATTCATCAGCCAGTTAATTGCTTCTACATCTGCACCTGCGTTGTAATTTTTCCATTTATCCATTGCTTCTTGATCTGTTTCAGCTGCTATCACCATAAACAGCACATAAGTTTGAACCTCACGCCCGGTTCGATCTGTATGTACTTTTAAGCGATCATTGATTTCAGCATAGGCAGTTGGTGTATTTAGCCCTTTTCCAAAAACAAAGTTATAGTCTGCATATTGTGCAGAGAACGCCAGACCTGTCTCAGACTGCCCTGCACAGATAATTTTCATGTCCGCTTGCGGTGTTGGCTTGACTTGGCAATCGTCCATTTGGAAAAACTCACCTTTAAAATCTGATTTTCCTGTTGCCCATAACTCACGTAAAATTTCGACATATTCCGACAAATAATCATAACGCTTGGCAAAATAATCATTCCCAGGCCACATGCCCATTTGTGTATATTCAGGTGGTTGCCATCCCGTAACAACGTTTAAACCGAATCTTCCATTAGAAATTGAGTCAATGGTTGAAGCCATTCGTGCCACAATTGCTGGAGGCATCACCAACGTTGCTGCCGTAGCAAAAATTTTAATTTTACTGGTCACAGCCGCAAGACCTGCCATTAATGTAAAAGTTTCTAAGTTATAATCCCAAAATTCAGTTTTACCGCCAAAACCGCGGAGTTTAATCATAGAAAGTGCAAAATCAAAACCATAATATTCAGCGCGTTGTACAATCTGTTTATTCAACTCAAATGTTGGTTTATATTGCGGAGCATTTTCTGAAAGCAACCAGCCATTGTTTCCAATCGGACAAAATACACCTATTTTCATCTTTAAACCTCACTGCATAAAAAATATTCTAAACAAAACTACTTCGTCATAAACTCAAATTTAGACGCTTTGATATTTTTAATAATGCATAGGGCGTGCCACTAAATTTATCCTATTGTTTATTATATTTAATTTTTTATATTCAATTTTTATTTTACCTTTTGGTAAAAAATAGTTTTATATTATGGAAACACCAATAAACTAAAATGGTGCAAAATGCGCCGAATTAGATCATTTCTAAAACTTCTCAATTAAATACTTACATCAAATAAAAAACCGCATCAAAAATAGATACGGTTTAATTTAATTCTTTCTTATTTAAATATTATTTATAATATTTTACATGCTTCCAAAAAATCTAACCTAGGTAGTCTTGAATATATTTTTGTATGATCTCCATATCCAATATTAATGATCATATTAATTTGATAATCCGTGTTCTTAAAGAAAATATCATTTACTTTTTGAGGATTAAAGCCAGACATTGGTCCCGTATCTAGCCCTAAACTCCGACAAGCTAAAATCAAATAAGCAGCCTGCATTGAACTATTACGAAACGCTGTTTCTTGTGTCAGTTCAGGGCTTGACGTAAACCAAGACTTCGCATCAGCATGCGGAAATAATTTACCAAATTGATCATAGAACTTTTGATCTGTGGCGACTAATACGGTCAAAGGCGCCGACATGGTTTTCTCAATATTTCCTATAGACAACGCAGGTTTAAGCTGGGCTTTTGACTCAGCCGTCGTTAAAAATACAAATCGTGCAGGACAACAATTGGCTGATGTCGGTCCCATTTTAACCAAGTCATAGATTTTGTGAATTTGTTCAGTTGAGATTTGCTGATCTAACCAGCCATTATGTGTTCTGGCTTGATGAAACAATTGATCTAAATCTATATTTTCTTGCTTACTCATCGCGCTTATCCTTTTAAGTTTTTAATCAACAAATGATTGAGTGTTTTACTGTCAGTGATTGTTGAAGCATGTGCACCATAGTCCAATACAGTTAAGTCCCCATGCCCTAATGCTGCTTGAAGATCATGACTTTTTTGATAAGGCACCAGAAAATCATCTTTATTGGCAATGTAATACAACTCTGTATTCAATAAAGCATTTCGATGAATGGGTAAAATTTCAAATTTCATCAGTGCTTTCAATCGTGCCATTACATTGTGCGATGGAGGAAAGTCTTGTAGTCCTATATTCTCTATCTGTTGTATTTCTTGGTGATTTTTTGAAATAAAAGCAGAAGGATAAAGAAACAAAGCCTGTGCACGCACATAAGCTTCTGCCCCAGAATCTTTTAATAAAGCGATTCGAGTTTGAAAACATTTTTGTGTGTGGGGATCCAAAGTATCCCAAGCATTGATCATGGTTAAACTCAATAAAGAAATCGAAGTATTTTGTACCAGCACAGCCAGTTCAGCTCCAATCACTGCACCTAAGGCATGCCCAATAAAGTGACATTTATCGATTTTATACTTTTGCAAAATTGCGAGGACTTGTTCAGCCATATTTTGAATGGAATAGTATTGAGGCAAATGGGCTGAATCTGCGTGACAGCCTTCTTGATCATAAACCAAGACATGAAAATATTGCGTTAGCGGCTCAATCTGCGGTTGCCAGAATGTTGCATGTCCACCTAAACCTGAAGACAAAATGACGAATTCGGCATCTTGTCCGTTGCTACAAGGAAAAATCTTCTCTTTCATTTTTTACCATTCGATAAATTAATTAAGCGAACAACAGCAAGAAATATGCCGAATTAATATTTTTTAAATTTTGGTATTTATGAATTTTGAGCATGCTTGCTTGAAGCGAGCATGTTTATAAACAGCTAATTCAGCTAAAGGCAGGTTTTTAATGTAGTGGATATATCAACTCATTTTTTTCATGTAATGCATTCACTTTACTTAAAATTCGATCAAAAAAAGCAACACGAATGTTGCTAGCTTGAGTAATTAGAGACAATTAAAAAAGAAGCTAATCAACGCATACGCTTTAAGTTATAGGTGACGACACCCCAAATTTCAAACTCTTGCCCTTCTTCAATATAAATATTCTTAAATTCAGGGTTTTCTGCTTTTAACCAAACTTTAGGTGGATCAAAATGCTTATCAATCATTAAGCGCTTCACGGTAAAATCATTGTCAATACGCGCAATCACAATATCACCAGACTTTGCCGTGATACTACGATCGACGATCAACGGGTCTTCAATATCTATCCCCACATCCAACATTGAAAGAGAATTGGCTTTAACAATAAAAGTCGAACTTTCATTTCGAATCAGATATTCATTCATATCCAAAGATTGTTCAATCGTGTCCTGAACAGAAAACGGCACACCTGCTGCAACTCGTTCGGTCGCTAAAGGAATTTGATAAATCTTATCGTTTTTTGCTTGAACTGTTTGGATATTCATAGTCGAGCTAAAATCACTTAGCTGCGCGTTGCTGAAATTTTTCAGTAACCAATTTTTGATAAAATCAACTTGGGATTCAGGCACACGGATTACTTTGGTAGGCTCACTGAATTGTGCTTTTCGTCCAGCATTGGCTCTCGCACCTCCATGTTCAAATTCTACTTTTTTAGTCATTTTTTATCCTGTATGCTACATAAAAACCAGTAAAATCAATATACCTTGAAAAAGTTACAAATTCAAGTTGACGGCAAGTTTTTTTTGAATAACAATAACCCTATCGATCAGTTTTGATACATTTCTTTGAACAAGGATGTCAAAGACAATCAATATACTTATCATAAATCAATAATTTACAATATAAGCTCAATGTTATTTTATTGATTTTTTTGAACAAGTTCTCTGGTCTTCGTTATGCACTTATTTGATTGATTTTCTATGTGGAGACATAAAAATGGCTACTCAACGTGATGCAATTCTTGGTTATGCTGATGAACAACATGCGTACTATATTCGTTTAATTGAAGACAATAATGTGCTTGGCAGTCAATATGGTTTATTCTGTGAAAACACCAACAGTGATGATGCTGAAAGTATCATGACTACACTATTTTTAAAGAAATCATTTTGGCTGAACGGTTCTGAATTTAACGATATCGTCAAAGGATTAGAACCGCTTCCATTTTAAATTAAATTTTATCCACCTAAATTGAATATGCTTTGATGTTCAACTTTAGTGAATCATGATCTATATTTTTGTGCAATCAAAATGCCGTTGTATTCAATTGAATAGAACGGCTTCTTTATGGTTCAATTTTAACAACAAGTGTGAATTCAATTCATGAACATCACCCTCAAAGCGCACAACGTTTGTCCTCTTTATTCTTAAATACTCTATCTATAGTCAAACTGTTGAAAAATTCATACAGTAGAATATCATTTCTCTTGATCAATAAAATTAAAGCGATCAATATATTGTTCGATGATATAAGCCTTGCACTGCCACGCTTTAGCTCTAGAGTTTAAATTGTTTTGCGTAGGCGATACTTTACTTTTCAGAGATGAAAAGTAACAAAAATCTTCCGTTGAGCGAGGGGTACATCCTAATACCCCCGCTCAACATGGCGACATCCATGTCGCCTCGTGATAGCAAGACTGTTTATGATTCAAAAGTACAAAATAAATGAATCATCCAAATTACTTGTATGAATAATCAGACGTTTTGACTATATTTCATTCTCAATAATTTCATTCAACACTTTTCGATTATCTTTTTATTTTAAATGCTTTTTAAAAGCATCATGTTTCAAACCTTTCAACTGTTTGAACACATCACTTACTTTTTTATTTACTTCAATCTCATGTCTTTTGACTCATGGCACTCATTTTGCTTAATCAATATTACGTTTTTTAATAATCGTAATACTCAAGCAAAGAATGAGGATGACAAATATGGGTTATGTCGCAAAGGATATGGGTCAAAAGAACAAGCTGATCTTAAGCTTGTGCTCTTTTCTGATCCCTATATGTCTCTGGTGTGCTGTTAGTTATTTACCTTTTATTTGGCATCCCCAAGTGCAAATTACCGATTCAGGAAGTGTTTCATATCTGCAAGTCGGAAGCCGTGTCGATAAAAATGTGTTCTATAGTGAGGCACAAAATACTGTAGATCACCATTCTGCACCACCAGAAGGTATTTTGGTCAATCCAATTTACTTACCAGCTCCACATGAAGTTGCTAAAGCATTGGTGACTGCTTTTACCACGCCACCCGAACAACCTGATACGCCTTGGTTTCATCAAAGTTTGTGGCACAGTATTAAAATTGTTTTTTCAGCTTTTCTGATTTCCTCAATTGTTGGTATCCCACTGGGAATTCTTTGTGGCTTCTCACAAAAAATATCTCTACTCACTGAACCTTTTGTTGAATTCTTTCGCTATTTGCCTGCACCTGCATTCGGTGCCTTGGCTGTAGCGATTTTAGGAATTAATGATGCACCGAAAATTGCAATCATTGTCATTGGTACACTTTTTCAGGAAATTTTGATTATCGCCAACACCACACGCATGGTTGATCAAGGGTTGATTGAAGCGGGTTATACCCTAGGAACCAATAAATTGAAAAGTCTGTTTCATGTCGTTATTCCCGCCGCATTTCCTGATATCTACCGCGATTTAAGAGTGCTACTGGGTTGGGCATGGACCTATTTAATCGTCTCTGAATTGATCGGAACAACCTCTGGTATCACTTGGTTTATCACCCAACAAGCGCGCTATCAAAACTTTGACAATGTGTATGCCGCAATCTTAATTATTGGGGTGATCGGCTTAGTTTGTGATTGGGTGTTGATGAAGTTGGGTGAGCGTATGTTTGCATGGAAAATAGGAGCAAAATAATGAATGATTCAACTTTTAACTCACATGAATATTTTCAAAAGATCTATGCACGTCCTGTCATTTTAGAGACCAAACAACTCAGCCAAGTATTTAAACATGGCAAGTCTGAACGAGTGGTGTTACAACAGCTTGATTTAAAAATCCATAAACGAGAATTTGTTTGTGTGATTGGTCCTTCTGGTTGCGGGAAATCCACCTTAAGCCGTGTGATTGCGGGTTTAGATCCTTATCACAGTGGCGAGGTCTTGGTCGATGGCGAGCGTATTACAGGTCCTAGTCCTGAACGGGGTATGGTGTTCCAAGGCTATACGCTATTTCCTTGGAAAACAGTCAAAGAAAATGTCATGTTTGGTCCACGAATGAAAGGTATCAGTCAAATTTCTGCTGAATCCCATGCACGTGAATGGATTAATATCATTGGTTTAGAAAAATATGAAAATCAATATCCTCATCAGTTATCAGGTGGGATGAAACAACGTGTCGCTATTGCACGTGCTTTGGTCAATGAACCTAAAATTTTATTGATGGATGAACCTTTTGGCGCATTAGACCCTCATACTCGCCAAAAGATGCAAAAACATCTGATGGATTTATGGCAAAACGTAGACATCACGATTATTTTTGTGACCCATGATATGGATGAAGCCATATTGTTGGCTGATCGTATTGTGGCACTTAAAGCCAACCCCGGTGAAATCAAAGAGATCATTGAAGTCGATTTACCTCGTCCACGTTCAACAGACTTAATCAACAGCTCTGCATTCAAACAACTCAGAGCTCGCGTTGATCAGTTAGTGCATGCTCAAGAAGATGAACTTGATCCAGCACTACAAAATTTACCGAAAATTCCACGTATGACACAAATCAGTACGGATAAATAAGCCATAAACGCTTTCTTATCGCATTTGGGACGACCCAAATTGCTTAGTTCTTTGTTGGACGACCAACTTTGGTGATATTCATGACAAATCGCTATGTTTTACCACTTTTGGATATTTCTTTATTGTGTAGCGCTGATCGTAATGAACGCTTGAAAGTCGCACATGCTTTAGATCAAGCCTGTAAAGATGTTGGTTTTCTTTATCTAAAAGGTGAACAATTTAAGCCTGAATTATTTGAAAAACTCCATCAAACGGCGCAACAGTATTTTGCCCAAGATACAGCCTTAAAGATGCAGAATTATATTGGTCTATCGGAGAATCACAGTGGCTATGTGCCCATTGGGGAAGAACGTTTTGTAGAAAATACCTATGACCTCAAAGAAGCTTATGATGTGAATTATGATCACCTCAGTTTGGAAGATCGACGCCCACTGGTAGGTCCAACTCAGTGGCCTGGTGATCCTAGCTTTAAATTGCATGTTTCCAATTATTATCAACATATTAAAAAAATTGGGCAGCAAATTTTTCAAAGTTTTGCCTTAGCATTGGACTTGGATGAGCATTATTTTGATGCACATATTTCAAAAGCACCCAGTCAACTTCGCTTGATACATTATCCATATATTGCGGATATTCAGGATAAAGAAGGTATAGGTGCGCATACGGATTATGAATGTTTTACCTTACTTCTCCCGACTGCACCCGGCTTACAAGTGCTCAATAAAGCTGGACAATGGATAGATGTACCATTGCTTGAAAATACCTTGATTATGAACATTGGCGATATGATGGAGATTTTATCCAATGGACGTTATTTAGCCACCAAACATCGTGTGAAGAAAGTGGCTGAGGAACGTTATTCTTTTCCATTCTTTTTCTCATGTGATTATGACTACATCATTCAGCCATTGTTCAATCCTGAATCTGCTCACTATGCGCCATTAAAAGGTGGGGAGCATTTATTTAATCAAACAGCGCAAACATTTCAATATCTCAAAGATAAAGTCGCACGTGGTGAAATTCAACTTGAAAATGCCAGACCACTTTACTCCTTTGGTTTAAACCAAAACGAGGAGTCACAATGAATCTCATAACACTCTGCACTCAACTCAAAGTATCTGCTACTTCAAAATGCCTACTCCCTGAGTATTTGTTGGGTGCTTTTCGCCGTAAAAGTATTAGCTTTGCCAATGGGCTCACTGACGAAACTACCCTGGTCTATTGGTTTCAGTCTAAATCATTCACCATCGATTTACGTTTAAAAAGCCAAAACACAACACCCGTTTTGGAGCGACAAGGCTGGGTTGGCAATACACTGTGGGATGAGCAACAGCAACTACTTTCTTGGCAAATCACCAGTAATTATCAAAATCATGTTCAATGGCCTGAACCAGCAAAACTCTATGCCATTGGCAATGCCATTTTAGAATTTTCCCCGAGCCATGCTTATGTTGAAGACTGGCGTCAGCAAGCCAAACGTGGGCTTTTTCTGGGTTTACGTTTATTTAAAATTGACAATCTGGATTTAAATACAAGCTACCCTGCGGATGGTGGCTTAATTATTTGTGATCATTTTATTGCCTTTGCACGATCACGCCGTCCTGAGATCCAACAACGTTTAGAAATGGAGAAATCTTTGACCGAAGCCTTTGCTCAGCAAGATTTCACTGTTCAAGATATCCAAGATTACGAAGTATCGGTTAGTTTTGGACAGCAAATGATTGACCTCAGTACTGTGACGGAGCAAGTTGGCACACAAATAGAACTTGATGACTTTACTCAGTTGGATGACAACACATTGGTACAGCAACGCTTAATTCAAGGACAACGTTGCCAGTTATATTTCACCATTGATACTTTTGATCAAGATTTTTGTTTTTCCACAGAGACAGCAACATCAAATGCCAGCCTTGCCTGGTTTGATCAGGAACACAACCACCTTTTCCATCATGCAAAAATAAGTGTCTAGGAAACATATTTTAACCATGTCTTTTATCTATTTAATTATTGCAATTGTGGCAGAAGTCATTGCGACCTCTGCCATGAAAGCTTCAGAAGGATTTAGTCAACTCTTTCCTTCAATCATCACCATCTGTGGCTATGCCGTGGCGATTTATTTCTTATCCCTGACCATGAAAACCATTCCAGTCGGTATTACCTATGCCTTGTGGTCAGGCGCTGGGATTATTTTGGTTTCTTTGGTCGGCTTTTTTTATTATAAACAGCACTTGGATTTAGCCGCTATTCTTGGACTTTCACTGATGATTATTGGGATTTCAATTATTCATCTTTTTTCAAATAGTACAGAACTCACTTAAATACAGTTTATGCCTGAAATTTTGAGGCTACTCATTTGCCTCAATCTTCTTTTTTAATTCCTTTTTGGTCAATTTGGACTCATATAGTCAAACCGCCTGATTATTCATACAAGTGATTTGGATGATTCATTTATTTTGTACTTTTGAATCATAAACAGTATTGCTATCACGAGGCGACATGGATGTCGCCATGTTGAGCGGGGGTATTAGGATGTACCCCTCGCTCAACGGAAGATTTTTGATACTTTTCATCTCTGAAAATAAAGTATCGCCTACGCAAAACAATTTAAACTCTAGAGCTAAAGGGTGGCAGTGCAAGCTTTATATCATCAAACAATATATTGATCGCTTTAATTTTATTGATCAACAGAAATGATATTCTACTGTATGAATTTTTCAACAGATTGACTATATTTAAAAAGATAATACTGAATGAACAGATTTAAATATTGTTATGCTTAATTTGATCTAAACAATTAAAAGCCCAACTGAGTTAGGCGATGATACGGATCAATATGATTAGATGAAGAAAATAACATACCTTCGACTTAATTTGAATGAATTAGCTCAATGTTCGAGATGGTATCTTTTCATCTCTGAAAACTAAGGCATCGTCTGCACTAATTGATCAAAGCTTTTCACAAGATAAGAAGCAGTGAAGCTTCTTATCTAATTATTTAAGTTTCCAGAATGATACTGCTTAGGCTATTGGGTCTTTAGCTAATTCGCGATTGGTCATAAAGATGCCTCTCCAGACCAATCCTATTGGCGCAAATCCCCTTATGGTAACTCTTGTAATAAGGTTGGATAAATCAAACTATCTACATTTTGCTCAGTTTTATAGATGCCATTCTGTACATTGAATTTATTCACATGATAGGACGAGCCATATATCGAATCGAAACCATTACCTTTGCTAAAGACTTTTTTATTGGCTGAAATATCCAGTAAATGTGTACCATTCACCATCGTTTCGTATTGTTTCGGATCGACACCTGAACGATTTGCCATAATTTTGACTGCATCTGCATGTGTAGCCGGATCGTTGATATATTTCACCGTTTTATCCCACACTTGCAGAACTTTTTTCCATTCCTCTTTATGTGCAGTTAAATGACTCATATTGACCGTCAATGTGTCATAGATTAAACCCGGTTTATCTTGCGATGTATAAATGATTTTTGATCCTGCAACGGCTTTTAATGCTTGACTGGCAACAGGCTGCCAAACTGCAATTGCTGAAATATCAGGACTTGAAAACACTTGAGGTAATTGATTGGTCGCAGAATTCACCAATTTGATTTCATTGATGGGAATTTTCTGATCTGACATCGCTGTTGCAAGCAGTAAATGGTCCACCAATCCCTTTTCAACACCAACTGATTTGCCTTTTAAATCCTGAATATGATTAATCCCCTCTTTGGCAATAATGACATCATTTCCAGCAGAATAATCTGTTGCCATAATCATCATGCCTTGCGTACCGCCTGAAGCAGTCACCAAATTATCTCCATTGGTGACAAATACCGCATCCAATTGATTTGCTGAAAAAGCTGAAAGCGATGCTGAGTAATCAAACCATTTAAAATCAACATTTAATCCCGCTTCTTTTAACCACCCCTTTTCAATCGCAACTTGCCATGCAACAAATCCCGGCCAATCACTATAACCAATGGTAATCGGTTGTGCCTTTGCTGTGGTTTGCTTATTTTCTTTGGCTTCTGGCACTTTTGCTGTGTTGTCACAACCCGATATTAAAACTGTAGTTAAAATGGATATAGATAAAAAAGATTTACGAATCATACCGAAACTCCCCCAACGTTCTCACAGTTAAATTTTGTATTTGATAGACTGAGTGATTTGATGTAGGCACGCCAACCACCAAAATGACTGATATCGACAGCCTCTTGAATTGCATAAGCTTCACAAATAAAACCTTTCACCCATGTCCCATCTTCAAGCTGTAGATTGCCAATGCCTAGTGGTGATGGAACTTCTGCGACGATTGCCCCAAAATTCGCCAAAGGAATATCCCAAACTTCAACTTCAATCGAAGTGCCATCAATATCAAATTGCAATCCCGGTTTCGGTGGAACGGTATTTTTCAAAGCAAATAGCTTATAGCTTTTAGCCGTTCGGGTTTTTGCGAGCAATGTCGATTGCCGGGTTGTCAATTGAAAATTCAAAGGCATCGCTGAGAGATGTGCACCGACCACAGCGAGCTTTACCGAGTTTTGTGATTCAATTTCAAGACTTTTTTGATAACGATATGATGACGTGCCAAGAGGAAGTTCTGTGAGTGTTTGCCATTGTTGGGCAAATTTTGCCAAAGCTTGGTCATACCAAGCAGATGCAATAAAAGTCACGCCACTAGGCAGACCATCTGCACGAATGGTATTTGGTAAGGCAATCGCAGATAGATCAGCAAAATTTACAAAGTTGGTATATGCCCCCATATGTGAATTTTTATTGAGTGGATCTGCTTCAACTTCACTGATCCGATAAATCGTCGGTGAAGTCGGTACCATCAATGCATCATAGGCTTGTAATTGAAGATTAATTTTTTGTGCTAATTCAGCCCGTTGATACTCAGCTTTAAATGTATCTGTAGCTTTAAACTGATCTGCTTGCGCAATGATTTCAGCAATCACTGGATGCGCTTGTTGCCGAGAGACTCGCGCTTCGACAGCAACCGTTCGCTCTGCAACCCAAGCGTCATTATAAAGTGCTCTCGCCAAAAGGTTGAAATCCGTAAAATCAATAGATTCAACCTCATATCCAAGTGCCTGAACACGTTCTACTGCAATCTTAAATGCTTTCTCAGATTCAATATCACCATAAAACTCAAGTTGAGCAGGTATCGCAATTTTTCCTTTAGAAAATTGTGTTGCAACATTGGCAGGATGACTACGCGAATAAGCATCTGTTTTATCATTACCTTGCATCAATGTTGCAACCAGCCAAGCATCATCACTGGTCAGTGCAAAAATTGAAATCACATCCAGTGTTCTACACGCAGGCATTAAACCTGTGGTGGAAAACCATCCCTTTGTAGGTTTCAGTCCAACTATATTGTTATGACCTGCTGGAACTCGACCTGAACCTGCTGTGTCTGTACCTAAACTAAAAGGTACAACTCCATTCGCTACAGTCACAGACGACCCAGAACTGGAACCACCACTGATATATTCTGGATTAAAGCTATTTTTTACTGCACCATACGGCGAACGTACTCCGACTAAACCTGTTGCAAATTGGTCAAGATTGGTTTTACCAATAACAATAGCACCTGCTTTTTTTAACTTTGCAACCACCGTTGCATCTGTTGTTGCTAAATATTCAGCTTCTTTACATGCACCTGTTGTATGAAAACCAGCAACATCAATATTGTCTTTGACTGCAAAGGGCACACCATAGAGGGGTAGATCATCGCTATTTTGAGTTTTTAAATACTCAATTTGCATCTGTATTTGTGCTGAAGATGCGATTTCAATCCAAGCATGATCATCATTTTTTATGGTTTTAACATAGTCGATTAAACCATCAATATTGATTTGCTGATTTGCATACGCATTTTTCCAATCTTGGATCGTCCATAAGTCTTGCATGACCATACTCCTAATTTATTCATTTTGTAGAATCGGAGGCATCACTGCATCCATAAGTTCTAAATGCCCTTTAATCACGCCTTTAAGTGCAATAAATTGCTGACTAATTTGCTTGAGCTCTGAGCTTGCACCTTGCATCAACATCACCTGCAAGATTTTTTGCTGATCAAGTTGAATATGTAGTGAGCTGATCACTTGGGTTAAAAACTGTTGTTGTAAATCAATTAGTTGATTTCTAAGTGGCATCTGCCCTGCATCATAAAGAATGGTTAATGTCCCCACCATCACTTCATTGGCTTGAACCTGCTCTGCAATCAAATGTTTGTTGATCATGTCTACAATTGCTTGTGATCGGCTTTCATAGTGTTGATCAACAATTTTCTGATCGAGGGCATTGAGTGTCATTTCAGGTACAGTAATACTGATCCGAGCCAATTTTTGTTTAGGCACAGTGCTATCCTTTTGGTTTATGGACTGAGTGTGTTTGTTTGATATACAGACCAGCGCGTACACTGAATAATTCGACAAAAAATGTTTTGAGCGGATGTACTTTTTTGTCTACTGTTTTTACATGATTCATCGCACCACTCCTATATAAGGGTCTGATGACCATCTGCCATTTGTACACATAGAAGAATAGACATCAGTATTACCAAATTAAATTTTTGTATTACGCCCCTATAGATGCAGAAAATGTGCCAATTTCTAAGCGTGCTTTTACTGCGATTGATCAAAATTTATGACTATTTTGTGGGCAAAAAAATGCCCCATGCGCAGTGATGGGGCGAAAACATTCAAGTCTTTATATTCTTCAATCAGATTTATTTTTAGTCTTATTCCGCAATAGTATTTAATTATTTTTTAATCTAAATCTTCATTAAGCATGCCATGTGCCCAAACAGACAATGATTCTAAAACAGGCTTAAAAGAATGCCCTAAATCGGTCATTTCATAGACTACTTTGATTGGTGCTTTTTCTCCATACACGGTTCTAGAAACCAATCCACTTTGTTCTAATTGCTTAAGTTGCAGGCTGAGTGTCATTTCAGTAATCGTTGGCATCAGTTGTTTGATTTCATTAAAGCGTTTTGCTCCATCTTTGAGATAGTAAAGAATTACACTTTTCCATTTCCCACCGACCAAATCCATTGCCATACTGATATGACATGGATAGATTTTACCATTCATTTTTATTTCACATTTATTTTCAATAGGTTCCATCAATCTCTCTAGGCTATCAACTTTGATAGTTATTGTACGCCATCCATATAAAAAATATAGTGACTATTATTTTTATAGTTACTAGGTACATATTATGGCACTGCTCATTTTGGCGCATCCCTATTACACACGGTCGATTGCAAACAAGACCATTGTCAATCAACTGACAGACAAGTATCCAGATTTAGAAGTTCGAGATATTTTCCAAAGCTACCCTGATTATCAAATTGATGTCGCTGCGGAACAGCAGGCATTACTGCGACATGAAACGGTCATTCTGCAATATCCAATGTTTTGGTTTAATATGCCCGCTATTTTAAAATTATGGTTCGATGAAGTTTTTAGCTATCAATTTGCTTATGGTTCACAAGGAGATAAATTGAAAAATAAAAAAGTTTTGCTGAGTATGACTGTTGGACAGTCAGAAAAAAATTTAATCAATGAACACGAAAATTTAATCGAAAGCTTTTTAAAATCTGTTCATCACTCCATTCAATATAGTCAAATGAATTTAAGTGGCACTTTTTTACTTTTTGATGTGTCACCCTTATCTGGTCACTCAGCGTCTAAAATCAAACGGGAAGCGGTCGAACACGGTGACAAAATTCTTAAGCATTTACTTCATACTTGATAAAAAGGGCATCTTAATGATGCCCTCTGTTTTGGTGTTGTTCTCTCTTTAGAGGTTTTTTCAAACCACCGGTGCTAAGGTAAACAACACCTGCCCTGTTTTAACTGTCTGCCCTTTTTCAATGGTAATAGTTTCAACTTTCATTCGCTCAGGCGCGATGATTGGAATTTCAATTTTCATGGCTTCGATCACTGCAAGGGTTGCGCCTTCTTCCACAATGTCACCTGAAGCACATTCTATTTTCCAAATTGAACCGGGCATATGTGATTCAACTGCACACCCACCTTGCGGGATAATGACGGCTTCTGCATCGTCTACAGCATCCAGACTTTCAGAAACATATTCTTGTAAACCAGCCGCATGCCATCGACGACGTTCAGCTTCAAAATTGGTTTGTTGCGTGTGTTTGAATGCCTGAATGCTGTCTTGATTTTCGGCTAAGAAGTCATTGTATTGTTTAAGGTTGAGCACGCCCTCTTCAATTCGAAGTTGCAAACGACCTGCTTTAAAATCTTCACGCATTTTTAGCAGTTCTGACTCGGAAACTTCATAAAATTTTACCTGATCAAAAAAGCGCAATAACCATGGTTTGCCTGCTTCAAAATTTGCGTTTTGACGATAACGACTCCACATTTGTGTAGTTCGTCCAACGAACTGATATCCTCCCGGACCTTCCATTCCATAAACACACATATAGGCACCGCCGATACCCACCGCATTTTCAGGTGTCCAAGTCCGAGCAGGGTTATATTTTGTCGTGACCAAACGCTGGCGTGGATCAAGTGGAGTGGCTACGGGCGCACCTAGATATACATCTCCTAAGCCCATCACCAAATAATGTGCACTATATACCACATCTTTCACTGCCTGCTTAGAAGCTAGACCATTGATACGACGGATAAACTCGATATTATCAGGACACCAAGGTGCATCTGGACGCACAATTTGGGTATAGCGTTCAGTCGCTAACTTCGTTTGTGAATCTTCCCAAGCCAAAGGTAAATAAACTGTTCTTGAAGGAACTTGCATCTGATCAATATCAACGAGTTCAGCTTCAGCACTTTGTAATTTCTTTAACAATTCCAATTGATCAACTTGAATTGAATCAAAATGGATCTGTAAAGAACGAATACCCGGTGTGAGATCAATAATCCCTTGAATATTTTGAGCTTTTACCCATTGCATCAAGGCATGAATACGGAATCGTAAATTCAAATCTAAAACCAGTTCACCATATTCAACCAATAAATAACTGTTTCCTGCGGGTCTATAGCAGACACTTGGCAACTTGCCTTGCCCCTCTATGTTCGTGAGTACAGCATTGCTTAAAGTTTCATGCTCAGGCTGAATCAGAGGATTGAAATCAACAGTAGTCGTGTCTGTAGCGATTAAACTTTGATGATATTTTTGGTCGAGACTTTTTGCCTGCGCATAACCTACAGGTATAAATTTGACTTTATCTCCTGCCTTCAACTGACCAATTTTCCAAAGTTCAGAATGAATTACTACTGCGGGACATACAAATCCACCTAAACTTGGACCATCAGGTCCCAAGATAATTGGCATATCCCCAGTGAAGTCTATTGCACCAATTGCATAAGCGTTGTCATGGATATTGGAAGGATGTAAGCCAGCCTCACCACCATCTTCACGTGCCCAATCTGGCTTTGGTCCAATCAAACGAACCCCTGTACGGCTGGAGTTATAATGAATTTCAAAGGTATTGGTAAAAAACTGATCGATGTCTTTTGTAGTAAAGAAATCAGGAGCTCCATGCGGACCATACATCACAGCGATTTCCCAAGTTCGGCTAAAGCTTGGAATTTGATCTTTGGCTAAACGCTTACTGTCTTCAGAACAATACTCAGTGATTGGAAGCATATCTCCAATCAATAAATTACGACCTGCATGTCCACCAAATTGACCTAAGGTAAAGGTTGCTTTTGAACCTAAGTATTCTGGAACGTCAAATCCGCCTTTAATCCCAATATAACTACGGCAACCTGTGCTGATCGTGCCACACTTTAAGACTTGAGATTTTTTAACATTGATTGTTTGCCACATCGGTAGAGCGATACCATCAAGTGTGACCGCCATCTCTCCACCCGTGATGACAATTTGACTATCACAATGGAACTTTAAAGTTGGACCTTGTAAGGTACATTCTAGTCCTGCCGTGTTGTATGGATTTGCTAAAAGTTGATTGGCAACATTTAAGCTTAAAGGGTCAATTGCACCTGACGGTGGTACACCAACATCCCAGTAGCCTAAACGACCAGTGATGTCTTGAATCGAAGTTTGAATACCTGATTGTAAAACTTCGATTTTTTGAGTTTTCCATACAAAAGTATTTAAAAAACGCGTGGTTTGCATTCCTGATTGGAACACTTCGCCTGCAATAATATTCTGTAAATACTCCAAATTCGTTTCAATACCCGAGATTTGAGTTACTGCAAGACTGGCTTGCATTGCGTGTATTGCTGAGTTTCGATCTGCTGCTGTGACAATAATTTTGGCCAGCATCGGATCATAAAATGAAGAAACATGAGAACCCGTTTCGACCCATGTTTCGACACGCGCCTGCGAATCAAATTGCACATGCGTCAATAATCCTGCACTAGGCTGAAATTGCTTAATCGGGTCTTCAGCATATAAACGTACTTGGATCGAATGCCCTTTCGGGACTAATTTTTCTTGTGGAGCAGACCAGTCACCACTGGCTAAAGTCACCATCCATTCGACCAGATCAACACCATAAACTTGTTCAGTCACTCCATGTTCGACTTGTAAACGCGTATTCACTTCCAAGAAATAGAATTGCTCTGTTTCCGTGTCCATGACAAATTCAACAGTCCCTGCCGAACGATAATTCACTGATTGCATCAGTTGAATTGCAATTTTTTGAATATATTCGCGCTGTTCAGCATTTAAATGGGGTGCTGGCGTTTCCTCGATAACTTTCTGATTACGGCGTTGAACAGAACAATCACGCTCTCCCAATGCCAATACCTGTCCTGTACCATCACCAAAAATTTGTACTTCAATATGCCGAGCATGTTGCACAAACTTTTCTAAATACACACCTGCATCTTTAAAGTTTGCTTGAGCGAGATAAGAGACAGTTTGATAGGCATCTCTGAGTTCAGCTTCATTCCAAACCAAACGCATCCCAATACCGCCACCACCAGCGGTGCTTTTCAGCATGACTGGATAACCGATCCGTGTAGCTTCAGTAATGGCTTCGTTTTCATTAGCCAGCAAAGCACTTCCCGGCAATAATGGGACTTGGCTTTGAATTGCAAGTTCACGTGCAGTATGTTTTAAGCCAAAATCCAGCATTTGACTGGATGTTGGACCAATAAAAGCAATCCCCTGATTTTCACAAAGATCACAAAACTCCGCATTTTCAGATAAAAATCCATATCCCGGATGAATTGCCTCAGCGCCTGTCTGCTTTGCAATCTCCAGAATTTTCTCAATATTCAAATAACTCTGTTGTGCTGGTGCTGCACCAATACAAAATGCTTCATCTGCCAAAGTCACATGTAAAGAATCTTGATCGGCTTCTGAGTAAACAGCAACGGAAGCGATGCCTAATTTTTTCAGTGTGCGTATGACACGGCAGGCAATTGCACCACGGTTGGCAATGAGAACTTTTTTAAACATAATTAAGCCTCCGTACCAGTATGGACAATCAATTGAATTTTGGTTGGGTTATACCCATTACATGGATTGTTTAATTGGGGGCAATTCGAAATCAATATAATCAAATCCATTTCTGCTTTGATTTCAACATATTTTCCTGCTGCCGAAATACCATCAGCAAAGGTCAAATGACCTTCAGAGCTCACAGGGACATTCATAAAGAAATTGATATTTGGACCAATATGTCGAACATTCAATTGGTGTTTTTGTGCAATCGGATGTTTCGCCAATGCATACATAAAGTTATTACGGCAACTGTGCATTGGATAAGTCTCATGTGCATAACGTACTGTATTACTTTCACATGAACATGCACCGCCCAAGGTATCATGTCGACCGCAGTTATCATCATGAATCACGCCAATCGCACGACCATGATTGCTATATAAAGTGGTACCTTTTTCTAAATATATATGTTGATTTATGGTCAAAGTGTCCGTCGCACTATAACGTTCAACTGGGTTTTCTGCAGATATGAACAAAGTATCGACTGCTTGATTGCCTTCCAAATCAACAATGCGAAAATACTGTCCTTTTTTAATTTCGCCCATCCATGCCTCACCTGCAAGGCATACGTCATCAACAAGTACTTGGTCGAACACACGATGCTCGATTGAACTGAATATGGTCATGATCGTTGCCCTCTTTATGCGTTGATGTTATGTAATGAATGGCGTGCAAAATAACGATCATTGTTGTTAAATGCGCGTTGATTTTGTGGACAAGAATCCCGACAGATATCTTGTTCTGACAAAGGCAAGGCAGGAAAAAGACTTAAAGCAATATCCGCTGGAGCATAATCCGTAGAATGATCTAAAGCATGTGGTGCAGCGGATAAAAACACCCAACTATCCATTTCAAATCGGAGTTGAATGATTTGATCCTGATTATCCGAAGTAACATAACTCAATGCACCTGTTTGATCTGGACTGACTTTTGAAAATAAGTTAATCGTGGCACTTAAATCAATTTGCCCCAAAGAATACTTACTCATTTCAATCAGCAAACCATCTAAACCATTTTGATACATCTGATTTCGGGCATCTTGAAATCTTTTCGTTCCAAAAGTGCGCTGAATTTGTTCAGATCGACTTGCACCACATAAAACATCATTCCAGCCATGATCATCACGAACAATTGATGCCATGACTCGTCCCAAATCAGAATATAAAACATGACCTTGTGTTAAATATGCAGTATGTTGCCCTTTTAGGCTGTCAGGCATATTGAAGCGTTCAAGTCTGTCATTCGCATTGACACAAAACAAAGACACATTGGCATTTTTAGCTAAGGCTTTAAGTTGCAGTACAGTTCCTTTTGGAATGCGACCTGACCAGTGATGCCCACCTGGTAATTTTTCAGACCAAATCTCATTCTGATCATGATAATTTGTCGTATTCATAGCCACTCCTGTTCGGATAGTTGATTGACTTCCTCCCGGGCTTTTATCCCTCCGTGTAGTTCTTGCGAACCGCGAACTCTCGGTCCAGACATATTTGCATGGCACAAATATCGGAACCCTAGATCACTTTTTATAGGGCTAAGGAATGCAAAGGCTATGCCAATTCAGTATTACGATTTTTAGATTTTGTCATACTTATTTTGAGCAATATGGGTGCATTTTAGGCTTATTTTAAAAATGAAGCGCCATTTATGGTCAAAAATCGTTTTATTTAGATGGAGAGATGCGATTGGTAAAGCAATAAAAAAGCATTCGCTCATGACTTTACTGAATCAAAAAAGTGAAAGACAAGATTTAGCGACTTAGCCTATCTAGTTTTATTTCTCTGCTTCTGCCTGGGCGATTGTCAGCCTTAGGGCGAGTATCAAAACGTGTGGGAAACAATGCCATTCTTTCGTTCATTGACATTGAAAACATCAATGAACTGAATTCATTAAATTTAAATGAAAGCCACCACTACTTTTATATTTAGAAGTTTTTTCATCAAAAATTTAACTTACTATTCAACTAAAATTTTATTTTTCAGGACTTTTTATTATAGAATTTGCTATTTCTATCAATTCATTTTCGCTTAAATTATAAGCATTTATCTGGTAATAATTTCTATCACTAACAAAAGTTAATTTCTGCAGCATTTCTGATGGTAATTTTTCATAAATAGCAGGAGTATCATTAGCAAGTGAACTATTTAGAGCCTCTTTAACCAACTGTTGAGTTGATTTTTCTGGTTTTAAATGAATTTGCTCTATCTCAACCTTACTTTTATTATTTTCATAAAGTTTATATATCCCACTCCATCCCTCACCCTGGTTATAGGATCCAAAATTTTGAGCGCCTGTCAATTGCAGACCGTATTGTTCTAAAATCTTATTCGGCGTGCTTTTAAACCCATCAAGGTCTTTTACCATTTCATCTAAAGTTTTGTCTCTTAAGTTTTCTCTAACTTTTTCTAAATCACTAAACTCATTAGTTTTCACGCCACCACTGAGACTTCCCTTTTCATTTAAATTTTTTAATGCTTGTTTGATAGATGCTCTGGTAATCTCATCCAATTCATTTAAAGATGTATAAATAACTCCGTTGACTAGACCTTCTTTCATGATTTTGTCGAACATGTCTTCGGTCATATTCAAAGCTATTTTTTTGTTAAGCTCAGGATTTAGGTTTTTACCACTAGCCCAATCATCATTTTTCCCAGAAACTTGTGATACATCTTGATTTTTTTCATTTTGACTCACTGTTCCTTTTGTTGAAAGGTACATATATCCTATGAGAAAAATCAAAAATCCCAATATAACAACGAGTAATTTAACTATACGCATAACGCCATGACCATCCTTGTGATAAATTACAATTTGTTGCTGAGGTATTACTGCTGTATATACTCTTAATCACCCTTTAAGGCTTTGAAAAATATTCATAAATTTTATTTACATTACTTCTAAAGCTTGTCTTTAAAATTGAATCTGTTGTTCTTCGATAATTTGCAATAATTGCTCTTCTACTTCGATCATCATCTCTTAGCCTATTGATTATAAATCCATTCTGCCATTCTCCAGTGACTTTATAAGGTCGTTGAACCTTATACGAGATCGTTTACATACAATAGTCGACAAAGTCCCCCTTATTTTTTAGATGATCTAATCTTGCTTGTTTCACTGTGATGAAGATATTTATTTCGCAATACTTGCTTTTCCCACATAAACCTAAGCACGGCAATGAACATATTGAATATAATTGCTGATAAAATCAGTCCAATATGCAAAATTTCCAATTTCATTTTCGACATATTGGATTTATGCTTGGGTGGCTCACAGTATTCTATAATTGCTTTAAGTGGCTTAATTTAGACAATAGCAAAGGTTGCTACTGTCTTAACAGTCACTCGATTTGCTTTAAGCCGTTTTAAATGTCCGAAAAATTATCTTGTCTAATAATAGCTTGCTCTTTTCTTAGAAAATTTATCCAGTTGTTTAAGGAAACCATCAAAATAATCTTTTTCTTTTTCTTCAATACGATAGCCTGCATATAAAGTCCGGCGTAAACCTTCAGGTGCGACGCAGTCGAGACGTCGAGACACCACCCAGCCTTTTTGCTCATATTCATTTACCACCCAATCTGGCAAAGCAGCAATACCATGACCACTGGCAACCAACTGGATCAACATTTGGGTCAGATCTGTAGTACGAATATGTTTGGGCTGAATATTGGCAGGAATAAATAGTCTAGACATAATATCAAGACGATGCTTATCTACAGGATAGGTTACTAAAGTTTCTTCTGCTAATTCCTGAACCGTAATTTCCTTCATACGCACCAGAGGATGGGTCTGAGATAAAACCAAACGTGATTCATATTCAAAAATTGGGAAATATTCGATGCCTTTCAATGCGATTGGATCAGCAGTAATTAACAGGTCAAACTCACCTGTTTGCAATAATTCATGTGGATTTGCTTCAAAGCCAGAAGCAAAGTCTAAGTCTACATCGGGATATTGTTGACGATATTGATTTAACAACGGCATTAACCAGTCAAAACAACTGTGACATTCAGAAGAAAAAACAATTCGTCCAGTTTGCCCGTGCACGATACGGGTAATATCAGATTGAGTAATTTGTACTTGAGGCAAAATATCATCTGCCAATTTCAACAACCTCTGTCCTACATTGGAAAAACTGACAGGTCGTGAACGACGGTTAACTACTTCTACACCAAACCATTGATCCAGCTCTCGGAGTTGATGCGACAATGCTGATGGGGTCAAACACAGATCTCCTGCGGCTGCCACTAATGAGCCATGCTCACGAAGAGCAGTCAGTGTTTTTAGATGTCGAAGTTCTAACATTCAGTCTTTACCAGATGAGTTTGTGACGCAAATCATTGCCTATAGAATAACTGATTCACTAAAGTTATGTTTAATTATTTTCACCTAATGCTCATTATAATTATTTTTTTTCACCTTAAAACAAAAAACAAATAATCTCTACGATATTCTATTTAGCTTTTAAAGTGCATCAACTTTAAAATAAAGCACTGATATAACGGTTAAAATGCTCAATAAAAAGGATTAAATATAAAATCATTCAGCTTAACATGAAAACATTTCACCTAATCGCAATCCCATATCGCATAAAAACTTTTACAATACTCAATCCATCACTTTTTATATTGTTCAACATGACGCTGGAACGAAAAAAACTCGAATTACCTCAAGGTCACAATAAATTGTTGCTTCATTCGTGTTGTGCGCCGTGTTCAGGTGAGGTGATGGAAACCTTAATTGAATCAGAAATTGATTTTTCGATCTTTTTTTATAATCCCAATATTCATCCAGTAAAAGAATATCTGATACGAAAAGAAGAAAATATTCGTTTTGCCGAGAAGCACAATATTGAATTTATCGACTGCGATTACGATACCGACAATTGGTTTGCCCGTGCCAAAGGCATGGAAAACGAACCTGAAAAAGGTATTCGCTGTACCATGTGTTTTGATATGCGTTTCGAACGAACAGCCCTATATGCCTATGAACATGGTTTTCGCTTAATCAGTAGTTCCTTGGGTATATCTCGTTGGAAAGACATGCAACAGATCAATGGCTGTGGAATCCGAGCAGCAGCACATTATCCTGAAATTGAATATTGGGATTATAACTGGCGCAAAAATGGTGGTGCGCATCGTATGATTGAAATCAGTAACCGCGAAGAATTTTACCAGCAGGAATACTGTGGCTGTGTGTATTCATTACGTGATACCAATCGCTGGCGTATGAAAAATGGCCGTGATCGAATTAAATTAGGTGAAAAGTTTTATAGTAATGCTATGGATGAAGAGCACTAAATTTAGCTACTCTGCCTTATACCAATTTTTCCAAGAGCTGGTTCCTCGTACCTCAATCGGAACGGTTGGAATCAGTTGTTCTTTTAACAGTTGAATTTGATCTACATCATGCGCTAAACGCGATTTGACCGAATGAATGCATTCCCTATCGCCAAACTCACAGCGATCTAAATCGGTACCACCACAAGGGCCATTGGCTAACCCTTTGGGGCAAGTTTCTGGGCAAATATATAAAGTTTCAGCCAAACGACATTGACCACAACTTTCACAGCCCAGCAAATAATGCTTACTTAAATATTCAGTCTGTAAGAGTACTTTGGCGGCAGTTTTTCTATTCCAGAAGCTGGCATTAAAAATAAAAGTACCCACCCCTTTCATAAAGCTAGACTGAAACATAGCACGATGAATCAGGTCTAAAAACTGATATTTCACCTTGTTGTTCAATGCTGACTTTATCCGTTTAGCCGCCACTTTTGGTCGAAGTTGTTCACCCTCTGCCAACTGCCACAATTGATTCCAGAGTATCTCGCATTGAGACAAATTCAGGTCGCGATATTGTTCAATATACTGTTCTAACAGCATTTGCTCATCAGCTTTATGACATGCTGAAAGGTGTACACCGGCATAACCCAAATGTTGGCAAATCAAAATTTGTAAAGCACAGCGCTTATACACATTTTCTGGGCATTGATTGACTTGATCCTGTGCTAAAACCTCTAGCATATGCGGGGTAATCACGATACCGGCAACTTTATGCTTCACCATAAATTGTGCTCGCGCTAAAGTCAGTGGCATGACACAAGCGAGCGTTTTTTGGATATATTTTTCTTGGGCTAAAAAAGTTTGCAGTTGTTTTAAAGCAGACAAATCAAAACCCAATTGAGTAATGATGTAATCTGCACCTGCATTTAATTTCTTATGTAGTTTTAAATACTGTGCTTGTTGTTCAGCTGGCGTATATTTAAAGGGATTAAAAGCCACACCAATATGGAAACCGCCATATTGATGAGCAGCCATAACCGCATTGACCGATTCTAAATAGCGGGTTCTGGCATGTTGCCCCTGTCCATCATGGTGTTTTTTAAGCTTATCACCTGTCAGTAACAAGATATCTCGTAATCCGACTGAATCTGCTTGCTTTAAAAATAATTTAAAATCATCAATGTCTCGCCCCTTACCTGCATAATGTAAAACCTTCTCGATATGATCTGGATATGCTTGTGCAGCGATCAAAGGGGCAATATCCTCATCAGTACGCACACGATCAGACAAAGTCATACAGGCTGGAAAACCTGCCAAACTTTCCCTGACAGGCAGTACCTGTTTTTTTGTAGGGAGATACTCTACTAAGCAACAAAATTGATTTTGCGCAAAATACTGGGAAAGCTTAGACATAAAATACAAATGTAAAAAGACAAACAACAAAAAATTAAGTCAGAATTATAGAATGTTTTGCATCAAATTACTGTGCTTAGACACAATTTTATCTGGCATGCAGCCTTTCGAATGACCTGTTTATAAATTGAAAGGGACCATACTAAAAATTTCGGATCAGACTCTTTATAAAGTTTTAGTTTTTTATACGTTCTGCTAAGACTTGTTTAAGTACATTAGTTCCGTTGATTGCAGAGGGAAAACCTGAATAAACTGACATCAAAAGCATAATTTCCTTGATTTCCGTTTCACTTAATCCAATATTCAACCCTGCATGGATATGGAATTTGAGTTGGGGTTGTGCTGTTCCTAATGCAGTTAATGCCGCAATCGTCGCAATTTGTCGGTATTGCTTGCTTAAATTATCTCTTGCGTAAATATCGGCATATCCATACTCAAGGATAAACTTGAGCAATTCGGGAGAGAATTCAGCATATGCTGTTTTTAGCCGATCTACTTGCTGACTGTCCAACTGTGATAATTCATCTTCACCTAATTTTAATCGATCAACATGATTAATTTTACTCGCTGTTTTACCTATTTCATCATGGATGCCCTGCTTTTTTCTTTCTACTAAAACATCTTTGAGTATATTCATTGCATTGATGCTACTTGGAAAACCTGAATATCCAGACAATTGTAAAATGACTTCCTTAAGTTCATTGATGCTAGTTCCTGTATTTAATGCCCCGTTGATGTGAACTTTTAATTGTGGTTGCGCATTACCCATTGCCGTCAACGCAGCAACAACCGCGATTTCTTTAGACTTTAGGTCAAGCCCAGTTCTTGAATAAACATCACCAAATGCGTATTCAATAATGTATGTGCCTAGATCAGGCGAGACATCTTTTAGACTTTGAATGACTTTTTCACCTGCTTCGCCATCAATTTCTTTGAGTTTTTCCCAACCTCTTTCATATCGACTTAATTGCATTTCGCTTTTAACAGGGCGGCTAAAATCAGGCAGTGTACTCTTCTGCATAATCTTTTCTCCTTTGATTTGATGATTGAATGGGTGCATCGATAGACGACCATCGGTGTTTATATTGATTTCATTTATCGCTTGCACAGATGGAGCCAATGCTATTCCGATAAAATAAACGGTCAAAATGACTGCATGTTTAAAGCACATCTTTTTCTCTTTGCTGTGTTTATAAAGCTGTGTTTATTAATTTGCTATGTAAATCAATAAGAATATTTTTCTGACCAATAAAGTCAGATGGATATAAAGTTAAATAGTCATGCTGAATTCTCAATGCTAATTTTTTATATGGCGACTTTTATAAGCTTGCATCAAGATGTCTTATCAATGGATTAAATTAACACAGAAATATAAATATTATTAAAATATAAGTGTAGAGATTCTTATTATTGTAACATTTTATACCACTCCTCAGGTCTCAAAGTGGAACAAATCAATAGCCTATTAAACACAGCAGCACTTTTTTGGCAAAGCTAAATTGTTTTTAAATTTTCAAGATTTTTCCCTGATCCATATAAAGCACTTGCGCATTTAAATAAGCCAACTCATCGGCGTGATGTGTCACATAAATCATCGGTAATTGAGTCTGGGTTTTTACCCGATCAAGGAAAGGTAAAATTTGCTGTTTTAAGCGTTGATCCAAACCTGTTAAAGGTTCATCTAGCAATAATAAATCTGGAGAAGACAACAGCGCTCGTCCAATTGAAACACGCTGCGCCTCTCCACCAGAAAGTTGATGTGCATGGCGCTTAAGTAAGTTCCTTAGTTCCAATAAATCCACAATCTGCTCAAAAGCAAATTTTTTGTCGAGATCAGTGCGTAAATGTTCGGCATATTTTAAATTCTGTTGAACATTCATATGTGGAAATAACCATGCCTTTTGAAAAACCAAAGCAATACGACGCTGATGCATCGGGACACGAATTTTTTTCTGATCATCAAATAATACTTGTTTGTTCAGTAATATTGAGCCTTGGCTCGGTTGTAATAACCCAGTGATATTTTTAAGTAAGGTTGATTTACCACATCCTGAAGGTCCCATGATCCCGAGTAATTGTTGTTGCATGTGCAACTGTACCTGTAGATTCAAGTCAGCATATTGAAACTGAAAATCACATTGCAGCATCTTTGCCTCCTAGTTTTCGCTGATACTTCTGCAAAATATAATAATTTGCAATCAATGCTGAGAAAGCGATTAACAATGACAGCACCACCAAACGCATGGCAGCCTGCTCGCCGTCAGGTTGTTGAATCAAGGAATAAATGGCGATTGGGATAGTGCGGGTTTCATCTGGAATATTCCCGACAAAAGTAATGGTTGCACCAAATTCCCCCAAACTACGGCTAAAACATAAAATACTCCCGATTAAAATACCGGGCAACGCCAAAACCAAACTAATACTTCTAAACACCTTGAATGGACTGGCACCTAGAGAGCCTGCCACCTGTTCTAATTGCTGATTGATCATTTGAAAAGACAATCGAATCGGCTGTACCATAAGTGGGAAAGCCACCACCATCGATGCTAAAACTGCACCTTTCCAATTAAAAGCCATTTGAATACCGAGTTGATTCAAATATTGACCAATCCAACCCTGTGCACCAAATAAGATTAAAAGTAAATAACCTAAAACAACTGGCGGTAAGACCATTGGCATCTGTAGTAATGCTTCAACAACAAACTTCAACTTAAAGTCATAACGCGCCAGTATCCAAGCCAGCATCACAGCAAAAGGCAGGCAGAATAAAGTTGCACAAGTCGCAACTTTTGCAGATAAATACAGCGCACTCCACTCTTCAGGGCTTAACATAGACGATGGCCTTAAAGGGTAAATCCATATTGAAGCAGTATTTTTTTAGCTTGCGGATTTTCCTTTAAGTATTGATTAAATTTGACTGCAGATGGATTATTTTGCCCCTGTTTAGTCAAAGCAATCGGATAGACGATGGGTTGATGGCTAATGCGTGGAAAAACACCTGAAATTTTGACTTTTTTACTGATCAACGCATCTGTTTTATAGACGATTCCCACCTGACACTCGCCACGTTCAACAAATGCTAAGGCTGAGCGAACATCGTCAGTGCCAACAATTCGACCATTCAAACTATCGAGCCAATTCAATTTAATTAAGCTTTGTTTGGCATATTTACCTGCGGGTACAGATTCCATTTGTCCTGTACACAAGCGACCCTGAAAGGATTGCGCAAAATTGAACTGTGGTACAGCTTTAAACTGTTGCTTACTTTGAACTGGGCTGATTAAAACCAGCTGATTAAACAGAAAAGGCTTCACTTGGTTGTGTTGAATTTTTTGTTTTTGTACCAAGTAATTCATCCAATCCTGATCGGCAGAAAAGAAAATGTCGCTGGGTGCACCTGCTTCAATCTGTTTTGCCAGTGCTGATGATGCACCAAACACAGGCACAATTTTAATCTCTGGATTTTGCTTTTCATATACTTTGGCAATATCTGTAATAGCATTGGTCAAACTTGCTGCCGAATAAATCTTAACGGTTTCAGCATGTGATAGCGTCGAAAACAGCGTGAAAGCAAGCACAAAATTGATCGGTCTACGCATTTTTTATTCCCTCAATTTTGAATGAATAACACAGGTAAAATCTGTCCTTTCTGTATGTCTTGCTCTGCGGGAACCCGTACAATACAGTTGGCATGGATGAGATTACTGAGCATATGAGATTGTTGTTTTGCTAAACTTTTTAAACTTAAGTGACCTTGTTCAAAGACAGCACTCATTCTTAAAAATCGTTCACGTGCATCAGATTTAAGTGCGTGACTGATGATGCCATTTTGCCACTGTGGGGGAGATTGATGCCCTTGCAAAGCGCCAAGTAAAGTTGAGACGTAGACTTGCATACCGATATAGACCGCAGCTGGATTTCCCGGTAATGCCAATAAATAACAATGACGTTGATCTTTGCGCTGATATTTCGCAAACAACATCGGTTTGCCAGGTTTTTGTTTGACTTTCCAAAAAATTTGCTCAAAACCTAACTTAAGTGCAACAGGTCGAACAAAATCATAGTCCCCAACAGAGATACCACCAGTACTAATAATCAAATCATATTGATTTTTGAGTTCGTCAAATAAATTGAGGACTTGTTGTTGTTGATCATCAACATGGATCACATCTATGCTTTGATTGTGTGTTTGGAACCATGCTTGAATCA
The DNA here is from genome assembly GCF_000368925.1 of Acinetobacter bereziniae LMG 1003 = CIP 70.12. GTDB lineage: Bacteria > Pseudomonadota > Gammaproteobacteria > Pseudomonadales > Moraxellaceae > Acinetobacter > Acinetobacter bereziniae. Next base: position 737,590 of record NZ_KB849756.1, read on the forward strand.
AAGGTCCATTTGCATCAAAAATTTTACCTGAGTTTAAGCACTCGACAGTCTCAGCAACTTCATCCCCTGTAATTACTACAGCAATTTTAGGGTATTTAAAAACCTTTAATTGCTTTATTCCTGCCATACTCAACGCAGCAATCACTCCCGTATTTAGCTTCTGACCAGCAGGCGCAAGTCGCTGACCTTGCGTCACCTCTTCACCCTTCTCACGAATATTTGCATATTGTTTTAATTTTTCATCAATTCTAATCACTTGCGTGCTAAGCACTTCCACAATTTCCTGACGGGCAACTGTAGTAGTTCCTATCGGTATTTGACTTCCTGTGAATATTCGTAAGGCCTGTCCTTGTAACAGTTTCACATCGACTGTTTGCCCTGCACGCACCTCACCCACAACATCAAACTGTGTGCCCGCTTCTACCGGTTCTTGACTAGATAATGCATATCCATCAACAGCACTTTGCGAAAACAAAGGTAAGTCAATCTTTGAAAAAATATCATCTGCAAGATATCGATTAAGCGCTTGGCTCAGTGGTAAAACTTCTGTATCTAAACAATGGCTATGTGTCAAAATAAGCGCTAAAGCATGATCAATAGAAATTAAGCCCTTCTCTACACCACAACCCTGAATAACAACCTGTTGATTCATTGATAGCCTCCTGCATGTGGGATGTTTTTTTGCACATCAAAGAGATGAACCAAAGCAGGTAAAATCGCAATCAATGATTCTTGCGCACCTTGTCTACTTCCCGGCAAGGTGATGACCAAGCTTTTTTCAATATAACCAGCAACCCCACGGCTCAAGGCAGCATAAGGTGTACGGCGCTGACCAAAGCTGCGTGAAGCTTCCATCAAACCGGGAATTTCACGCTCAAGTAAGGGTTGAATGGTTTCAACAGTAAGATCTTTTGGTCCTAATCCAGTTCCACCCACTGTTAAAATCAGTGGATATTGATTTTTTTGTTGTTCAATTAAAGCCAATAATTGTTCAGGTGAATCAGGAATCACTTGATAGTCAATTCCCACAAAATTGGCTTGTTCGAGGATCTCCAATACATTTTGCCCAGCAGTATCTGGTTTTTTGCCTGAAGCAACAGTATCAGATAAAACAATAATTGAAGCAATCAAAGGTTCTTTCAATACACGCGTAAAGTGCGATTTCCCACCTTTTTTCTTCTGTAATTTGCATTGATCTAGACATAAGTCCTCGGGTTCACAATGCGGTTTCAACATATCGTACAAGGTTAAACCTGCCAAACTCACTGCTGTTAATGCTTCCATCTCTACGCCAGTTGGACCTATTGTTTCAACTGTAGCCATGATCACCACATGGGTTTCATTTAACTCGTATTCCACATCTGCACGATAGATTGGCAAAGGATGGCACAGTGGAATTAACTCATCGGTACGTTTGGCTGCCAAAATTCCTGCAATTCGGGCAGTTTTTAATGCATCACCTTTTTCAGTATTGCCATTTCTTAACAGTTCGATGCAATGCGAAGGTGCATGTAATATCCCTGTTGCAACCGCTGTACGATAGCTTTCTGCTTTCATGCCCACATTTTTCATTACATCTTCCTTCTATTGCGATATTTTCCAAGGCAAATCGTGTTGTGCTGAATATGTTTTACATATGCCATTGATAAATAGTCTGTTCACAAGTCTTGTTCAGTACAACGTTTTGCTCACGATCTGACTGCAATGATTTATGTGCTGAATGTTGGTGTTCACAATGCTGTTGCATGTGAGATTCATTATGTGAAACTTGACTTGATCCTACATAGTCCTTACGGATACAACAGCCTGCAACATATTGGCTACTTCCATCTTGATAAAACTCTTCTTTCCACACAGGAACTTCATGTTTTACTCGCTCTACAGCTTCTTCACACGCAGCAAAAGCTTCACGACGATGTGCTGCATAAGCCACTGCAATAATGGCTTTTTCACCAATATCCAAAGTCCCAATCCGATGGATCACTCGAACATAAGGCACAGCAAACTGCTGTTGGATTTCTTGTTCAATTTGACGAATCATTTTTTCAGAAACAGGCGCATAGGAAGTATATTTTAATGACTTAACCGCTTTACCTTCATGATGATTCCGCACAGTTCCAATAAAAAAACCAATTCCACCACATTCAGGAAAGTTTTGAATCGGGTCAAAACTTTCTAAGCGCAGTGCTGAATGCTGAATACGGTTAAATTGTTTGAGACTATGTTTAAAAGTATGCATATCAACCTCCAGCCACTGGAGACAGTAAAACCACGGTACTGTCTGATTCTAATAAAGTTTGACGTGGAATAATGTCTTCACCAATCGCGCAGGCACAACGATCAAGCAATGATTCTGCCTTGGGATAACGGCATATTAGGTCATCTAAAATGTCTGAGATTGTCATTCCAGATTTAGTTTGCAGACTTAAATCTGAAGGTAATAAACGTTCTATCGCACCAAAACATTCAATTTTAATCTCAATCGTTGGCGATAATTGCTTTGAATCATGGTCTATTGCTGTTTTAGAAAGAACGGAAGAATTCAACATATTAGCCTCCAATCATATACATACTAATTTTTCGGGATGGGGAGTGATCTAACTTTGCTTCTTGAGCGATATCATGAAAACCTCTTTTTTTCTGCCAAATATAATCAGTCAGAGTCTGCTGAAGTTGTAAATTAGACTGTAAATTGAAAGTCTTAGGAAAAAAAGTAAAGCGTTGAGGCAATCTAGCGTGTACTGCAAAAGATATGGTTTGCACCGAAGGTGTTTGAGCGAAATATGTTGGATGCATCCGAGCTGATGATTGTTGTAATGCTCTAATCTGTGCCTTGAGAGCAATACCTTGAGGGGCAAATAAACAATGGAAGAAATCGCCTTGAGCTGTCAGACGCACACGATCACAAGTACCACAAAATGAATGAGTGATGGTTGAAATAATCCCAATCGGATAACCATTAATTAAATATTGTCGAGCAGGCTCAGAGGATTGCCCCTGTCGTAAGCTGACTTCAAAATCTTGCTTTAATTGCGCTAAGATATACTGTTCACTCACAACATCTGATTGTGTCCAATGTCCTACACCATCTAAAGGCATAAATTCTATAAAACGCACGACGCAATTATTTTGAATCGACCAATGTGCCAAAGGTAAAATTTGATCTTCATTTTTACCTTTGATGAGTACCGCATTGATCTTTATTTTTAATCCGACCTGTTGTGCAACACGAATTCCTTCAAGTACAGGCAATAATTCTTTTTTGGTCAAATCTTTAAATTGGTTAGGTTGCAAACTGTCTAGACTGATATTTAAATCATCAAGTCCTGCTTGTTTTAACTGCACTGCGTGTTGTTTAAGATAATAAGCATTGGTGGTCATCGAAACTCTTTTTAGACCCAGCTTTTTCAATTTTTGTAATTCATCGATGAAATGTACTACACCTTGACGCATCAACGGTTCTCCACCTGTGATACGAATATGCTCGATTCCACGCTGCACCATAAATTCGCAAAAAACATACAGCTCTTCAAAACTGAGTAAATCATGTTTTTTGATCCACTTAGGATGTTCAGGCATGCAATAAACACACTTAAAATTACAGCGATCAGTTACTGAAATTCGAAGCTTACGCTTAATGCGACCATGTTGGTCGATAAAGGCAGTATTCTGTTTATGTGGTGTCATTGCATTCATACACACATCCCTTGAAGCACTGTTTAGGTTCAAAATGTTCTTGAACTTGAAATTTGCGCTATTTTCTTAAGCTTAAAATTGCAAAAAGTGTTCCAACTTTGATCATTTCGAAGCGAACTTAAAATAAAACCACTGTTGTTGTTGTTTACTAAAAACTAACCTTATGATTTCAAACAATAATCTATTTTTTAATACAATAGTTTTAACTGGCGATATTGCTGTAGCTCATCTAAAGAATTTATACTATGAAAAAATAGTGCATGATTTTCAAAAGCTGCCTTTTGAGCGTGCAAATCACTAAAACATTGTTTTAAACTACGCTGTCCCTGTTCAAGATGAGTGCGTATCATGGCGAATGCACTACGCTTTAACAGACAGAATGGGTATAACGCTTTGCCATTGAACTCAACATAAGCCACCTCTGCCAACGGGACTCGTGCTAAAGCCCGATGTAATTTCTCAACCACCTGTACTGGAACAAATGTCACATCGCAGGGCACAAACAACACATAGTCAGATTTCACATAAGACCACGCACTTTTCATTCCCATGAGAGGACCTAAAAAGCCTCTTTCATCATCTTGATAGCAATAAATATTGGGAATAAGTTTTTGATAAATCGAATAATCACGATGACTGTTGACCCAGACTTGTGCAACTTGATGTTTCAGTTGTTGATGGATTTTTAGCAACTGAATTTGATCATCAAACTTTTGCAAAAGCTTATTTATTCCATTCATACGTCTTGCTTGACCACCGGCAAGGATCACCAAATCAGTTTGAGGGTATGTCGACAGCTTTGTTGTTATTGCGCTACTTTTTTTCATTCTATCGCCTCCGCTTGACAGGCTTTAATCAGTCCACGTATCTCAGGTAGACAGGAACCACAGTTACCACCTGCTTTTAAGCATGCAGTTACTTGTTTTTCATGTTGGATGTTTTTTTCTTTAATGGTGGCAATAATTCGATTTTTACCCACTTTAAAACAACTACAAACCAGTGAACCATCACTATTTGCTATCGACATGGCTTGTCCTGCCAAAAGTGCTTTTCGGTGCATTGCGCTGAGTCGTTCACGCTTAAATAAACTGGCAATCCAGTCCCGATCAGGTAATAAAGCTTTTGGTGCGATATATAAACTCGCAATCAGGCGACCATCTTTTAACACTACACTATGACTGATATGTGCGGTTTGATCTTCTAAATTCAGCCATTCAAAGCTTTCATCTTGAAAAGGTAAAAGCTGCTTTAAATGCTGGGTAATTTGCTCAAAACGACGCCGATCTGCCAATTCATAACGTATCGCCTGAGTGGTTTTAATTTTGGTCCACCAAACTGTACTTTCGATACTGTTTTGAACCAGATGTTCATAACCCACTCGTACATAAAACACGCCTTGCCATTGTGTATAGAATGGTTGAATCATCACTGGAGTATGCTTGAATTCAGGCTCTCCTGAGATCGCATCAACAACTGGATTGACCACTTTTCCAATCCGTGCATCTGATGCAAACTGATCATTCCAGTGGATTGGTGCAAAAATTTGTCCACGGCGAATTTTGTCACTCAGTATTGCTCTTAAAACACACAAGCCCCATGCGGATTTGATCTCAACCAGTTCAGCGTCCTTCACCCCATACTTCAATGCATCATTAGGATGGATTTCACAAAAAGGTTCTGCCTTATGGCTAGACAAATTTGCAGAAAGACCTGTGCGAGTCATGGTATGCCACTGATCACGAATCCGCCCTGTATTGAGAATTAAAGGATATTCATGTGTTGTTGAATGCACTGGATCAATCGCTGTTGTGGCAATAAATTTGGCATGTGCATTGGTATGGCTGAATTGCCCAGAAGAAAATAATTGAGCAACATCCTGCTGATGTTCTGAATCCAAAATAGGCCACTGTACTGGTGCAAGCGTTTGATATTGCTGAAATGAAAGTCCAGTTAAACCTGCCAAATTAAAATATCGAAATGTGCCGGTCTCTGAACGAGATGACAGTCTTTGGTTTTGATATGCAGATAACTGTGCATGTTCTTTAAAAATTTCATGGCTATTTTCAAAATCAAATCCTGAGAAACCCAATTTTTTTGCCACTTGCGACACAGACCACCAATCTGCTTTTGCTTGTTCAGGTGCTGCTAAAAAAGCCCGTTGCCTTGAAATACGCCGTTCTGAATTGGTCACTGTTCCATCTTTTTCTCCCCACCCCAAAGCAGGTAAAAGCACATCTGCAAATGCTGTAGTGTCTGTGTCTTTACATATATCGGATACCACCACAAACTCACATTGAGTTAAAGCACGTTTAACCTGATCTGCATTGGGTAAACTCACCACAGGATTAGTTGCCATAATCCAAATGGCTTTAATTTTCCCTTGTTCAACTGCCTCAAATAAATCTACTGCTTTTAAACCCACCTGTTGAGCAATCGTTGGACTATTCCAAAATGTTTGTACCAATTGTTGATGAAGAGGATTCTCCAAATCCAAATGTGCTGCCAACATATTGGCAAGTCCCCCCACCTCACGTCCACCCATGGCATTTGGTTGCCCCGTCATCGAAAATGGCGCTGCACCTAACTTTCCAATTTTTCCAGTCAACAGATGACAATTGATGATGCTATTGGCTTTGTCCACACCTCGAGAGGATTGATTAACGCCCATTGAAAAAAGCGTCATCACTTTTTCTGTGTGTGCAAATTTTTCAAAAAATAACTGTAATTTTTCCTGTGAAATTGCTGTTTTTCTCGCAACATTTTCTAAGCTTGATTCCGTTTCAGCGCTTTGTAATGCTTCGTTCAACCCTTGTGTATGGGCATTTACAAATTCGGTATCGGTATAGTTATGTTGATATAAATATTGGAGTAACCCATTAAACAGTGCGACATCTTGTCCAATTTGAATTGGTAGATGTAAGTTAGCTGCTTCGCATGTTGCGGTAAACCGTGGATCAATGACCACCACAAATAAATCATCTTGTTGCTGTTGTCTACGCTCTTTGGCTTGCATGATTCGTTGATACAACACAGGATGACACCATGCCGTATTTGACCCAACCAACACCACCATGTTTGTATGTTCAAAATCCTCATAACTGGCAGGTACTAAGTCTTCACCAAAAGCACGTTTATGTGCCGCAACGGCCGAAGACATGCATAACCTTGAGTTGGTGTCGATGTTGGCTGTTCCCAAATAACCTTTAACAAATTTATTGACCACATAATAGTCTTCAGTCAATAACTGCCCAGAGACATAAAATGCAATACTTTCGGGCCCATATTGCTGGATATAGTGTTGAAATTTATCTGCAATCAAATCAGTTGCAGTATCCCAGTCACTTTCTTGACGTCCTGTTTTACCTCCAAGCATGGGGTGTAAAACACGTGTTTCCAAACCAACAGTATCAGCAAGGTTACTTCCTTTGATACAAAGTTTTCCATAATTGGATGGATGATCGATATCTCCTGCAACAGACAGCTTTTGCCCAAATGCAGTCTCTTCAACTGTCGCACTCACACCGCAACCTACACCGCAATAAGGACATGTGGTGTGGGTGATTTTGATGTTAGTTTCTGTAGAGCTATGCAGTTCCACGACAGGGATACTATTCATTTCTGCGGTGCTCCTTATCTTGTGCATGGAGTTAACAATTTTTAGAGGTTTTCATTCCCACGCTATAACTAGACTGGATCAATAACATTCGTTCATAACGAAGTATTCAAAATCAGAGAAGTTAAATGCTGTAATTGCCTTAGACAACACTTGAGCTGCGCCATATACAGCGTGGGTGGGATAAAATCATGAATAAAATTAGCCTGCTTTTTTCAATGCAAAATCTCGACCAAATAGCAACTTATTGCGAATTACAGAAATCGGAGTTTGATCAGCAATCAACTCTGCATACCATGCACCGTCTTCTGTATCTCCAAATAACACCGCACCCACAACATGGTCTTTTTGAATAATAATGCGTTTATAGATTTGTCGTTTTTCATCATTCAACACAATATCTTCAAAGCCCTCATTCTCTTGGCTATTTTCGATATCAATACGTCCAGCGGAGAAAACATCACAACCACTGACTTTAAGTTGAGTTGGAACAGTGGGTGCTTTAAAAGTCAAACTGCCATGCTCTGCCAAATGTGATGCGCAGATAAAAGCTTGCCCCCATAGTGGCTCAACCAAACCAAAGGTTTGCTGGCGATGTTCAATACACTCACCCACAGCATAGATACTCGGGTCATAGGTTTGCATGGTGTCATTGACTAACACACCACGATTACAACGTAATCCTGCACTTTGTGCTAAAGCCATATTTGGACGAACACCAACGGCAAAAATAACCAAATCGGCAGCCAATATCGTGCCATCCTTTAAGCGTACTTGACTGACATGACCGTCTTCACCCAACAGTTCTTCTGTATTGGCATGCGTGATAATTGAAATACCTTTTTGCTCGATTGCCGTTTGCAACATTTGACTGGCTTTGGCATCCAATTGACGGTCCATAATACGATCCATCAAGTGTAAAACTGTGACATTCATGCCACGTTGTTTTAATCCATAAGCAGCTTCCAAGCCCAATAAGCCACCACCAATCACCACCGCATTGCGTTTGGACTGACAATATTCAAGCATTTTGTTGACATCATAAATGTCACGAAAACTCAATACTCCTTTGAGATCAGAACCTCGAACAGGTGGGATAAATGGTTTAGAACCTGTGGCCAAAATCAAACGATCATAATCCACCATTAAACCTTTTTGGGTGTAGATCTGCTTACGAGGGCGATCTATACGCACGGCTGGATCACCTGCGATGAAACGAATATTTTTATCGGCATACCATGCATGTGGGTGTAACATGATGTCTTCTATCGTTTTATCTCCCGATAAAACAGGTGACAGCATAATTCGGTTATAGTTCCCCCATGGTTCTTCACCAATCACCGTGACCTCGTAGCGCTCAGGTGCCATATCCAACAGATCTTCTAAGCAACGCATCCCTGCTAAACCGTTGCCAATCAAAACCAGCTTCATTTTTTCCTGAGTCATGCCATTGTTAGTGATATAGGTTTTTTGTGGCGTTGGGCTAATCCAGACTCGACCATCTTCAATCTTGCTTGGGAAGACCAACAACTTTTGGTCTTTGTCTTCTAAACAACGTCCTGTGGCGAGACTAAAATGTTGCTTGTAGATGGGTGAAGCTACGACACGCTCACCTTGAAGATCTCCAATAATTCCACGTGACATTACAAATGCTTGGCTAAATGGGTCTTGATTACTGAGCGCATATACTCGCTTTTCATTCCCTACACGAAAAATTGCCACTTGTTGCTCATTCAACAAAGCACCGACACCAGTATTCGGTGTGATATCGTCCAAAGCACAAATATCCAACCAATCTAATTCATTCATTTCTTTTAAAATTGTCATGAGACTCTCCCTTATCTTTAAGCTTCAACTACAGCAATACGACTAAGATCTCGTTCCGCTTGTGTTTTAGGGCGAATTTGTCCACGAACCTCTGCAAATTGGATATGTGGGTCTTGTTGTTGTTGCGACTTGGCATTGATAAATGTCACAAAACGCTTACGAACTTCAGGATCTTCAATTGCAGTGCGCCATTCATCTTGATAAGTTCCAACCACATGACTCATACGGCGCTCTAATTCTGTCGCGATGCCTAAAGAATCATGTATCACCACATCTTTTAGATAATCCAAACCACCTTCCATATTGTCACGCCACACTGAAGTACGTTGTAAACGATCGGCTGTTTGGATATAGAACATAAAGAATCGGTCAATGTATTGAATTAAAGTTTGCGTATCTAAATCTGAAGCCAGTAATTCAGCGTGACGTGGTTTCATTCCACCATTCCCACAGACGTAGAGGTTCCAACCTTTTTCAGTTGCAATCACTCCCACATCTTTACTTTGTGCTTCTGCACATTCACGGGTACAGCCTGAAACCGCCATTTTTAATTTATGTGGTGAACGTAAGCCTTTGTAGCGGTTCTCAAGAAAAATTGCTAAACCTACAGAATCATCCACACCATAGCGGCACCATGTACTGCCTACACATGACTTTACTGTTCGTAATGACTTTCCATAGGCATGTCCAGACTCAAAACCTGCATCAATTAGTTTTTGCCAAATTTCAGGTAATTGATGCACTTGCGCACCAAACATATCAACACGTTGTCCACCTGTAAGTTTGGTATATAAACCATATTCTTTAGCAATTTGACCTATGGCAATTAAACCATCTGGCGTTACTTCACCACCTGCCATACGTGGTACGACAGAATAAGAGCCGTCTTTTTGGATATTGCCCAGATAATAGTCATTGCTGTCTTGCAGTCCAGCATGATTTGCTTTCAATACAAAATCATTCCAGCATGAGGCTAAAATATTGGCGACTGTTGGTTTACAAATATCACAGCCCAAACCATGTCCATGCTGTTGAATCAAATCATCAAAGCTTTTAATTTCATTGACCCGAACCAAGTGATACAGCTCTTGACGAGAGTAAGCAAAATGCTCACAAAGATGGTTATTGACTGTGACGCCTTGACGCTGTAACTCTGATTTTAAAACTTGTGTAACTAAAGGTGCGCAGCCACCACATGCCGTTGCAGCTTTGGTGCATTTTTTCAACGCACCTAATGAAGTCGAACCATCAGCGATTGCTTGACATATATCTGCCTTAGATACGTTATTACACGAACAAATAGTGGCACTATCAGGCAATAGATCGACTCCACTCCCACCTGCTTTAGCAGCAGACTGAGCATATCCCGGCATGATTAAACTTTCTGGATTTTCTGGAACAGCCAAGCCATTCAACATCATTTGCAATAAATCATTATATTCTTTGGCGCAGCCCACCAGTACCGCACCTAATAATTGTGTTTTCTCAGCATTGACGACGATTTTTTTATAAACCATCGCATCTTCATCTGCATAGAAGTAGCTTAAAGCACTCGGTGTCATGGCATGCGCATCGCCTACGGATGCAACATCTACTCCCATCAGTTTTAACTTGGTGCTCATGTCTGCGCCAGCAAAGGCACCACAACTTTGTTGCATCACGTGTTTGGCTGCAATACGTGCCATATCATAACCAGGCGCAACCAAACCATAAATTTTGTTATTCCATAATGCACATTCACCAATCGCATAAATGTCCGGATCGGAACTTTGGCAATAGTCATTAATCACAATACCGCCACGTTCCCCCAACACTAAACCACTTTGACGGGCTAATTCGTCACGTGGGCGAATTCCTGCTGAGAATAAAATAATGTCTGTTTCTAGTTCAGAGCCATCACCAAATTTCATCAAGTGCGTGCTGTTTTGACCTGCTTCAATCGCAGAAGTGGCTTTTTGGGTATGCACTTTTACACCCAGGTTTTCGATTTTTGCCCGTAAGACCTTACCGCCTAAATCATCAATTTGAACAGCCATGAGACGAGGTGCAAACTCAACCACATGCGTTTCAAGGTCTAAATCTCTTAAAGCTTTTGCTGCTTCAAGACCAAGCAAACCACCACCAATAACAACACCTGATTTGGCATTTAAACTCGCTGCTCGAATTGCATCCAAGTCATCAATGGTTCGATAGACAAAACAGTTTTCGCGTTCATTTCCCGGAATAGGTGGGACAAATGCATAAGAACCTGTGGCAAGTACCAATTTATCATAGGCAATGACATCTCCCTGATTGGTGGTGATACGTTTATTAACTGTATCAATTGCGATGGCTTTGGTACTTAAACGAAGATCTATGCCATAAGCATCAGCAAAGTCTGTGCGACAAAGGGTTAAATCTTTTGCTGATTTTCCAGTGAAATATTCTGTTAAATGCACCCGATCATAAGCGAGGCGTGGTTCTTCTGCCAAAATCGTAATTTCAATTTCATCACCCGCATGTTCCAACACAGATTCAATAAATTTGTGCCCAACCATTCCATGACCAATCATGACAAGTTTCATCTTCATTCTCCTCAATTCACTTTTGCTTTTGTTATTTGTGATTCAATTAAGCCGCACTGTTGTGTTTTATACTTGTGGTCGCATTTTGTTCCATGCTATTGCGTTCAAGTACAGCGGCTTCAAATAACTTTTGCTCTTTCTCTTTATGTTCAACTGAGAAGCGGATCATCAACACACAACTTGCAGCGATCACCACTAAACCGCCCAATACCATCAATGTGGTTTGAATATCCAACATGCCTTTTAATAAAAAACCCGCTGCGACTGCGCCCACATTTCCACCAGCACCAATGATTCCAGCAACACCACCCAATGCATCACGATCGATAAATGGCACCAGTGCATAGGTTGCACCACAAGCCATATGGGTAAATAAAGCAAATACTGTCATTGCAAGGATCGCTAAAATCGCTGTATTCATTTGTGAAAACACGATGAGAAAAACACCTTCCATCAAGATCATGGCGAACAGCACTTTCGTACGCCCGTCTAAACCTTTCTTGGTCGCAACTTTGTCTGAAACAATGCCACCGAAGGCACGTGCAAAGAGTGCCAATAAACCAAAAATACCTGCCGCCATTCCTGCTTCTTTTAAACCAAATTTAAAATGGTCTACGTAATACATTGCGACAATGTTATGAATGAAAATTTCTATCCCAAAGCATGCTGCATAAGCACCAAATAAGATCCACACTCGATAGTTTTTTGCAGCATGTATTAAAATCGCCATACCGCCTTTCTTATCACTGCCAACCTGTAGCCCTTGTGCACGGAGTTCTTTAAAATTCCCTTGTGGTGCATCTTGCGTGAACTTCCAGTACATCGCCCCAACAATCAGCATCAGCACACCCGGTACAATCAGTGCAACTCTCCACCCCATCGCTTGCTCTACACCAAACATGACCAATGCAGCGAGCATCAACGGCATCAATGCTTGAGTTGCACCACCACCTGCATTTCCCCAACCTGCAGTTGTTGCATTTGCTGTACCTACGACATTTGGGGCAAACATGATACTGGTGTGGTATTGCGTGATGACAAAACTGGCACCTATAGCACCAATCAATAATCGAAAGAATAAAAAGGACTCATAACTATTTGCAGAAGCTACACCAAAAACTGGAATACTGCCGATAATCAACAGTGCCGTATATGTTTTACGTGGACCGTATTTATCACATAAGGGTCCAACGATCAGACGGACTAAAATAGTGATGGCAACAGCAGCAATATTGATATTGGCGATTTGATCTTTGGTTAAATGAAATTCACCCGCAATCACAGGCATTAAAGGTGCACAGGCAAACCATGCAAAAAAACAGACAAAAAAAGCGAGCCAACTCATATGGAAGGCCCGCATTGCTGCGCTGCTGAAACTAAACAGATTAATTTTTATTGCTTTTTTAGCATCTAAATTTGAAGACATAGCTTCGATCTCCTGAACTGAACGCATATAAGTTGCTGTTATGCACAAGGCATATCAGTAACGATCAGAACGGACGTCGTTGGCCGTCTTGCAAATTTTGAAAGTCTTCTTTGACTTACCCATGTACAAGCATAGTTCGTGCCAATATTTTTAAACCACTGTTTTTAAATTTAATTTCATTCCTTTAGGTTTTATTAAATAAAAATAATCATGACTTCAGAATTAAAATATAAAGACCTAAACACTGATCTCCCCTTTATATTCGCTACACATGCATGTTTAGAATGCAATTTGCTTCAATAGAGTGCATTTTATTTTTCCCTTTTTCCAATTCATCATCCACAAACCAATCCATCATCCATAAACAAGTCAGAGTGCTGTAAAAGAATTGGCATCTTAATTGCTTATCATTGAGTCAATCTTTATGTCTAGACACACTCAAGTCGTTGCATGTCAAAATTAAAAATTGCACTCATTGATGATGATATAGAACGCGCATCTTTTATCAGATCATCGTTAATCGAACATGGCTTCGAGGTTGTTGCTTGCCTAATGATTGACCATTTAAATAGTACAGACTTACAACAGTTACATGCTGATGTAATTTTGCTCGATATGGATCATCCTCATCGTGACATCATCGAAAGTTGCGTCAGTCAGTTTGATTTACCGACTGTTTTATTTACCAAAAATTCGCAAAAAGACACCATAAAAAGTGCCATTGAAGCAGGTGTAACTGCCTACATCGTGGATGGAATCGATCCTGAAAAATTAGAAAGTATCTTAGAGATATCAATCGAACAATTTAAAAAACACAAAAAATTGCTCAAAGATTTAAACGAGACCAAATGCAAACTTGCAGACCGTAAAGACATTGAAAAAGCTAAAGTGATGTTGATGCACATGCATCAAATCGAAGAGGAAAAAGCATTCAGTTTATTGCGTAAAAATGCCATGAGTCATCGTATGACAATGGGCGAAATGGCGCGAAAATTAATTGAAGCACAGGCTTTGCTTCAATCACAATTTAAGGAATAACCTATGCAAACACTTGAAAAAATTAATATTCAATTAGGTTATATCCCATTATTGGACTGTACTGCAATCCTTTGGGCACAGCATCAAGGCTATTTCACGGCACAAGGTTTAAATGTCACATTGGTCAAAGAGCCATCTTGGGCAAGTCTGCGTGACCGTTTGGCTTTTGGTCTTTTAGATGTAGCACATTGTTTATCGGCAATGCTTCCAGCCGCTGCTACAGGCAATGATCAATTGGGAATTCCTTTACAAAGCACATTAGTACTCAGCACCAATCGCGCATTTATCAGTCTCAGTCAAAAGCTCTGTTATGATTTAGACATCTCTGCTCAAGACACACCACAACAGTCCGCAAGCAAAATTGTTGACTCAATCAAACAAGGTCATCAAATCAAATTGGCGCATGTATTTAAACAGTCTATTCACCACTATTGCTTAAGAGAATGGTTAGCTTTGGCAGATTTAGACACTGCAAAAACACATCAATTGTTAACACTACCCCCACCTTATATGGTTGATGCCATTTCAACTCAACTGATTGATGGCTTTTGTGTTGGTGAGCCTTGGAATATTCAAGCACAAATTCAAGGTCATGGTCTGGTCATTGCGGAAAGCAAGCAAATTATTCCTGAAGTTGCAGACAAAGTTTTAGCAACGACGCAAGAATGGGCACAAACACATCCTCATACGTTACATGCACTTGAAGTTGCCATTCAACAAGCACAACAAGACTTGAGATCACTTGAATCCCTTCAACAAGTCTGGCAAATGTTAGAACACAGTGAAATTATACGTTTTAATTGTTCTGATTTGATTCATACCCAAGCCTTTTATAAGATTCAAAATATTATTCGATCTTTTGGAATGCAAAATGCACCCAAAGCTGAAGATTTTGAATGGATATTGCAACAGATGTGTGCGTGGGAAAATTTAAAATTGGATCAATCACAAATTAAAGCAATTGCTGTTCAATGTGTAGGAAAAGTATCTTAAATTGCTAGATCAATGACCTCGTGAAATACACAAGTTTTTTATATATGTATGCATATGAGGCTTATTTAACCTATCACCCATAAGGATAAATACAATTATTTGTTCTCGCCCCCTGAACATTCACAAAATTCTTTCAGCACGAGACTTTAAAATGAAACTCATGCTGAGAGGAATGGATTAATACTTAAACTTCACATTTAAGCGCACCATCATTGGATCACCCCAATTGACCAATTGAGCATTCGGTGTCGTTCCAGCTAGATATTCTCGATCAAATAAGTTTTTAATACTCAGCCCTACACCCCAATTTTTAGCCTCATATCCTGCATTGACATCAAATAATGCATAACTTGGTAGATAGACGAAGTCAGCATTACGTTGTGCAGTTCGAGAACCTTGATAACGAATGCCAGCACCAATATTCCAACCTAATTTATCTGGACTAAAATAATATTGAGTTGACAATGAACTGGCATTTTTAGGCACATAGTTACTACGCTTACCAATGTCGCTGCTGATCACACTTTCAGTCACTTTTGCCGTTGGGATATAACTGTAATTCGCTGAAATATTCCATTGATTGGTGATTGCTGCTGCTATTTCAGCTTCAAACCCTTTAGTGACTTGTTCACCTGTTTGAATCGAAAAATTTCCAGAAGCATCTGTTTCTGTGACATTTCTGCGAGTTAAATCATAATAGGCTACATAACCTTGTAAACGCTGATCAAGTGCTTGTAATTTAACCCCAACCTCGGCTTGTTTACCCTTTTCAGGATTCAATAATTGTCCATTTTCTCCTGCATCGGTCACAGGCATAAATGAAGTAGAGTAGCTGATGTAAGGTGCAAACATATCATTAATGCGGTACATCACTGAACCACTACCAGTAAATGCACGATCTGAGTTCTTAGTGCTGGTATTTTTTAAAACATTATCAATTTCGATTTGTGTCCAATCATGACGACCTGATAGCCCGATAATCCAATGATCATCCACCTTAATGGTATTGCGGAGATAGAGCCCTGCGTACTGACTATAAGTCAATGCTTGAGTTGGTGTACCTAATTTTGTGCTGGTGATTCCATAGACAGGACGATCTGCATTAAAAGCATTAATGGTATCTGTTCGACGTGCATAATCACTTCGTTCACGCATCATATCGCCCCCAACCATCACATCATAATTGACCTTTCCAAGATCAAAATTACGTTGCAAATTGTTGTCTAAGGTATAGTTCAAGTCCTGTTTATCTTGGTTGTTAATTGCACGTTTTATTGTCGGTAATGTATTGCTTCCTGATGCCAATATCGGATTGCCCTGTGTATCTGTTTTAGTGATGGCAAAGTTCTGTTTAAACACCCAGTCATTGTCAAAATAATGGGCATAATTTGCACCGAGACGATAAACATCAACATCATAACCATGATCAAGTTCACCAAAAAATAGGCTTGATGGATAGTTTTTATAATTGCCTTTGCTATATGGAATGCCTTGTTGACGAATATATTCACGATGTTGATAACTGGCAATGACAGAAAGATCGTTTTTATCACCTAAATCAAAATTGTAAGATGGTGCGATATATTGATTTTTAAAATAAACGTGATCAGTAGGGTCATCCTGATCAGATACTCGTCCGACAACTCGAAAAGCACCTTTTGCACTATTACTGGGTGCATAGTTAAGATCAAATGTTCCTTCTTTTAAACCATAACTTCCATAACTCAGTGTACCTTTATAGGCTGTTTCAGCTTGTGGACGCTTAGTCGTTAAATTTACCAGTCCTCCAGGCAAGGCAAGTCCAAAGCCCACGGAAGTTGGTCCTTTGACTACTTCGATGGATTCTAAACCCGAAATATCTTCAGCACGCAAAACATTATCAGATGCCTGTATCCGTAGACCATCAATAAAAGTTTGCGAACTTGAAATCTGCCCACGAATAATAAAGTCATCCCACCCACGGCGACCATATTGTCCTGACGTGACCCCTGCCACACCTTCCAAGGCTTCAGCAACAGTTTTCGCTTGCTTTTGTTCAATCTGTTGCTGACCGATTGCACTAATCGACTGAGCTGTTTCAAATAAAGGCGTATTCGATCTTAAAACAGCATTTGCTGTTTTTGCTGCATAAGGCTGCTGATTATTTTCTGCTTGAACCGTGATGGTGGGCAGTTTTTGAGTATCTGCATGCTGTTCAAGACCAACTTCAGTTTGTGCATAGGCAGTACTTGCCATGATGGCAAGTACAGAAAATGTCAGGGAGGATTTGTTAAATTGCATTAAACAACAGCCAAAAAAAATTTAATCGCAATTATAATCATTTTCATTTAAATTTCTAATAATTTTACATAAAAAACTGACTTTTAATATCGTTAAATTTAGCCCTTTAAATAAAATATAGAAATGCTAAGTTATTGACATATTCATAGTTATTCTTGAACTCAGGACATATATTGAATTGTATCTAACACCTACCGATGAGCTTAAAGATATGCTCACTCCAAGGTTTTCATTCTATTCTGCTCTAATTGATTTATAGTAATTGTAAAAAAATCTGTCAAATTTTCTAAGCTTTTAACTACTCTATCCATGATTGTTTTTGATCCACTTTAGCAAATATCTATATTGACTGATTTCTAGACTCCAAAAAAATAAAGATCAAAAAAGCAATCCAATCACCCACTTTTATTCAATCATCAAAATTTGATTATGAAAAATATCTTTATAAAAACTTAAAACACATCATTTTAAATTTATTCTTTAAATAAAAAATTCAACAATTTCATCAATATTTTTTGACTCAAATTTAACTAAAGCTTGACTCAATTAAGTTGACAATATTTGATATGACGCATATAGTTAGCCACCATACTATATGGCAGCTAACAAAATGAAGCTAGAACAAAAATACCGAGCCCTCTTGGATGAAGCGAGCAAACAAAACATTGCGAACCTTGAAAGTATAAAACTATGCTTTCAAACCCTTTCACTCGCATCTTTGATTGATCATGACTGTGCAATGCAACTCGCCCCACATGGTTTAACCGAAGGTCGTTTTATCGTTCTATTCTTATTAGATGCATCACCTCAAGGTTTAGCTCCAAAAGATATTGCTGATAAAGCAGGTATTACGCGTGCAACAGTGACTGGTTTGTTGGATGGATTAGAACGGGATGAACTCATCATACGTCATGCTGACCATGATGACCGACGTGCTTTAAAGATTCATCTGACCAAGCAAGGCAAACAAACAGCGAAAACTGTGTTTGGACAACATAGTCGTTGGATTGCACAGATTTTTGGCAACTTAACGATACAAGAACGCATACAGCTCACTGCGCTTTTGGAAAAAGTGAGTCAAAACCTGATTCATGAAAAAGAAGCTTAAAACATCAAAATCAAATCACGCACAATTAAAATTTTAAAACCACCGAAGAAAGGAAAAATTATATGTATCATTATCTCGTTGAATTATATACACCAAATACCACTTGGCAGACACTTCCAAATGAACAACGAATGGAATATCTGAGTAAAGTTGGCGAGGCTTTAGGAAACTTATCAAGTATGGGGGTTGAAGTTTTGACTCTAACGGAAACCATTTCTCCAATTGACCAAAGTACAGCTCATCAATATTTAGGAATTTGGCGTTTTTCCAATTCACAAGCGCGCGAAGCACTCCTTGATGGTATTCGTGCCAGTGGTTGGTATCAATATTTTGACCATGTGAATGCTGCAGGTGCTGAAGCAAATTTCCCTCAACATATTCAAGCTTTGGTCAATGGTGGGTAGAAACACTCAAGAATATCCCTACAATTGATTGAACGAATCAAATTATTTTTTAAATAAAATTTATCCACTTTATCAGCCAACGAATAGAGGCTTCAAAGTGGATAAATTCTGACAGCTTGATCAACTCAATTTAGCAATGTTTGATCTTTTGACCAAACTGGAGCAAAGTCTCTAATCTACTTGTACGACTACTCTTTTGGTTGTTTTATTCTTACGGGTCACCAGTACACCACATATCACTACGATAGAAGTTACACCCAAGGACAAGGTTGTTTCATAACTATACTGTGGTGATAAAAACATATAAGACAACACACTCATGATGATGGCAATTACAAACCAAGTCAGCCAAGGGAACATCCACATTTTAAAGCTAATCTGCGCACCCCTTTTTTCCAACTGATGTCGTGAACGCAATTGCGAAACAGCGATCACCAAGTAAACCACCAAAGCAATAGAGCCTGTAGTTGACAGTAAGAAGCCAAAAACCTGCCCTGGGAACATATAATTCACAGCACAACAAATCAAGCCAATAAAAGTCGAAGCAAATACAGCAATCGTCGGTACACCTGAACCATTAATTTGAGTAACCAGTCTTGGTGCTTCTTGGCGTGCTCCCAAAGCAAACAGCATTCGTGAAGAAGTATAAACCGCCGCATTCATACAGCTCGCAACCGCAATGAATACCACCATATCCATAATCAATTTAGTTTGAGGGACATTTAGGCTCACTAATACATACTGAAATGTACCTAACTTTTGTAAGTCGGGTGAACGCCAATCGACCAAAGCAACAGCAAGAAAGATTGAGACAACAAAGAACAAGATAATGCGATAAAGCACTAAATTGGTCGCGCGTTTAATTTTTTCCTGAGGATTTTTTGATTCGGCTGCTGCGATAGAGAGGATTTCAATACCAAAAAATGAAAATGCAGATATTAAGATCGCTGACAACACACCGCCCATGCCATGAGGCATAAATCCACCATTGGAAAATAAATTTCCCACACCACTTACATCTCGAGCCAAAGGCCAAAGTCCAAATACTGCTGTTGCACCAATCACAATAAACAACAAGATCGCAATCACTTTGATTAAAGCAAACCAGAACTCAAACTCGCCAAAACTTTTTGTGCTAAAGAAGTTGGCAAGACTCAGTAAAATAATAAATGCAAAAGCATAAATCGCACTGGAGACTTGTGGAAACCAAGCATGTAAAATTTCAGCACCTGCAATCGCTTCAATCGGGATCACCAAGACCCAAAACCACCAATACAACCATCCAACGGTAAAGCCTGCCCAAGGACCAATCGCTTTACGTGCATAGGTAGAAAAAGAACCTGTATCGGGTTGTGCAACAGCCATTTCTCCAAGCATGCGCATCACTAAAAAAACGATCACACTGGTAATAATATAAGCAAGTACAGCAGCAGGACCCGCCTTTGCAATTGCAGCAGAAGAACCAACAAATAAACCTGCACCAATTACACCACCGATACTAATCATCGTGATATGTCGGTTGGAAAGTCCTTCACCTAGTTTTGTTGTTTTTGCACTATTCATATTTTTTTCCTTAAAATAATCAGCAGCAGTTTCCATTTAAAATCTGAGCTTTGTCACAACGCTCTGAAAAATGGTCATGCTTTTATAAAACTGTGAATTACATTTTTAAATTCCTATTAAAAATAAAGAGAGAAAACCAAGGATTTTCTCTCTGGATCGCAACGCTAATTTAAAGTTGGCATTGCAAATTGTTTGCACTCACGGATTTGAGCTGAGGGCCAACGTTGGGTAATGGTCTTGCGACGCGTATAAAAACGCACACCATCTGGACCATAAGCATATAAGTCACCAAACAATGAACGCTTCCAACCACCAAAACTATGGTAGGCGACTGGTACAGGCAATGGTACATTTACGCCCACCATACCTACTTGAACATGGCTGGTAAAATAACGTGCGGCCTCTCCATCACGTGTATAGATACAAGTTCCATTTCCATACTCATGCTCATTAATCAATTGCATCGCCTCTTGCATGGTTGCTACGCGGATCACCTGTAAAACAGGACCAAAAATTTCCTGTTGATAGCTGACCATTTCTGATGAGACTTGATCAATCAAAGTAGGACCAACAAAAAAACCTGTTTCATAACCTAATGGCTTCGCATTGCGTCCATCCACAACAATTTTAGCACCTTGTTGTTCAGCACTTTGGATAAAAGCTTCTACTTTCTCTTTATGTGCTTGTGTAATGAGCGGTCCAAAGTCATTTTGCTCATCGGCGTAGTGCCCATACTTTAACTGTTGCATTTCCAGTTTGAGTTTTTCGATCACAAGATCGGCAACCTCATCACCGATTGCCACGGCGACAGACAATGCCATACAGCGCTCACCAG
The DNA here is from genome assembly GCF_000368925.1 of Acinetobacter bereziniae LMG 1003 = CIP 70.12. GTDB lineage: Bacteria > Pseudomonadota > Gammaproteobacteria > Pseudomonadales > Moraxellaceae > Acinetobacter > Acinetobacter bereziniae. The sequence continues at coordinate 758,937 of NZ_KB849756.1, forward strand.
ATGAGCCAAAAGCAGCACCCAACAATGAGTTGACTACATTATCAATATCCGCATCGGGCATGATAATGGCATGATTTTTTGCACCGCCTAATGCCTGACAACGTTTGCCTGTTGAGGTTGCTGTACGATAAATATATTCAGCGATCGGGGTAGAACCAACAAAACTCATGGCTTGTACTTTTGGATGATGGAGCAAAGCATCGACTGCTTCTTTATCACCATTGACCACATTGAACACACCATCTGGTAAACCCGCTTGTTTCAATAATTCAGCTAAATATAGGGCTGCGGATGGAGTCTTTTCTGAGGGTTTCAGGATAAAGCAGTTGCCGCAGACAATTGCCATTGGAAACATCCACAGTGGCACCATCGCAGGGAAATTGAATGGGGTAATTCCAGCAACCACACCTAAAGGTTGAAATTCGCTCCATGAATCAATATCTGGACCGACATTTTTTGAAAATTCACCTTTTAAAAATTCAGGTGCTCCACAAGCATATTCAACATTTTCAATGCCACGTTGCAATTCACCTTTGGCATCATGACAAATTTTGCCATGTTCCTGTCCAATTAATTCACAGAGTTTATCTGCGTTTTCTTCAAGTAATTGTTTAAACTTAAACATTACTCGCGCTCGCTTAATCACAGGTGTATCACGCCATTCCGGGAATGCTTGTTGCGCAAGCTCAACGACTTGATTGACCAGTGCAGTATCAGCAAGTGCCACCTGTTTGCTAACCTGACCTGTTGCTGGATGATACACAGCTTGTTTTCTGGTGGTCTTAGCAACCAGACCACCTTGAATAAAATGTCCAACGACATCAACCGTTTCGATTGTTTCTGTAAAACCTGTATCTGATGATGCTGGACTAAAATTTTCTAAATTATTCATCACTTTTCCTTGTCTACCGTCATTTTCCATGAGCTTTGATTTCATCTACAAAACTTATTTCACTTGGTATAAGGTATCTCCAACAGCATTCATTAATCGAGATAGCTGTGCTTCGGTACTGTTAAACATCGGTCCAAATTGAATGGTGTCACCACCAAAGCGAACATAAAAGCCTGCTTTCCACAACTTCATTCCTATTTCAAAGCCACGAATTGTCGCATCTCCATCACGAGGGGCTAATTGTAAGGCACCGATTAATCCACAGTTACGAATATCAAGAATATGAGGTGCACCTTTTAATTCATGAATCAGTTTTTCAAAACTTGGGGCTAAAAGTGCAGACTGAGAAATTAAATTTTCTTTTTCAAGTACATCCAAGGTTGCTAATGCTGCTGCACACGCGACTGGATGCGCTGAATAGGTATAGCCGTGGGTAAATTCAACCGCATGTTCAGGCAGATCTTGTTGCATAAAGGCATCATAGATTTCATGGCTCGCCACCACGCCACCTAAAGGAATTGCACCATTGGTAATTTGTTTAGCAAAGGTCAATATATCTGGGCTCACCCCAAAATATTCCGACGCAGTCCATTTTCCGATACGTCCGAAACCCGTAATGACTTCATCGAAAATAAGTAAAATATCATGTTGATCACAGATTTCTCTTAGGCGTTGTAGATACCCTGTAGGTGGCACAATACAGCCTGCCGAGCCAGACACTGGTTCTACAATCACTGCTGCAATATTAGAAGCATCATGCAACTCAATCAGCTTGAGCAATTCATCCGCCAACGCTACGCCACCAGTTTCTGCACAGCCTTTGGTGAAGCTCAAATGGGATTGTAAAGTATGAGGCAAATGATCAACATCCATCAATTGCCCAAACATTTTGCGGTTCCCACCAATGCCACCTAAACTGGTACCTGCAACATTTACCCCATGATAACCACGTGCTCGACCAATCAATTTGGTCTTACTTGGTTTTCCTTGAATTCGCCAATACGCGCGTGCCATTTTGATCGCGGTATCTGCGGATTCTGAACCTGAATCCGTAAAGAAAACATGTTGTAGTTTTTCAGGCATATGCTGAATAATTTTTTCAGCCAATTGAAAAGCCAGAGGATGACCAAACTGGAACGCCGGTGAATAATCCAATTTCGCCAGTTGTTGACTGACTGCCTGTTGAATTTCAGTTCTCGTATGCCCTGCACCACAGGTCCATAAACCTGACAATGAGTCATAAATTTCACGCCCATGGCTATCAATTAAATACGATCCTTGTGCCCCAACGATCATACGTGGATCTTGATGAAAATTACGATTTGCAGAAAACGGCATCCAGTAAGCTTGATAGTTCAAATTCATCTGCGTATTGGATTGACTTGCTTCCGCTGCATAGTCACGGTCAGTTGATGTATCGATCTCAAACATAATCACTCTTCTTGTTTTAGGGTTATGTCTTGAGTGTACAAAGCGATATAGTTTTGATAAATTCAAATTATCTTGAGTTTAGATATAAAAAAGTAAAGCTAAATGAAACCGAAAAAATTAAACCAAGTGACTGATTTTGATATAAAGTTGCTTAAAATTTTTAAAACAGTATGTGATTGCCACAGCTTTACTGCTGCCGAAAGTATCCTTGGCATTAGCCGATCTGCGATTAGTTTACATATGAGTGATCTTGAAAATCGTTTAGGTATTCGGCTTTGCCAACGAGGGCGAGCGGGCTTTGCACTCACCGATGAAGGGCGTGAGGTTTTACAATACATTGAAATGTTGACCGCCTCGATTGAAGACTTTCGTGCCAAAATCAATCAAATGCACAATCAATTGAAAGGTGAATTCAACATTGGGATCATTAATAATCTGGTCACCATGCAAAGTGCTTATATCACCAAATCTTTGGCGCAACTCGCTGAAGAAAATTCAGAAGTGGTGATCAATATCAGCATGAGTACATTGTCCGATATCGAATGTCGTGTTTTAGATAACCGTTTACATGCAGGTGCCATCCCCTTGGTCAGTCCACTGTCAGGATTGGATTACTTTCATTTATATCAAGAAAACTCATTTTTATATTGTGGGGAAAATCATCCTTTATTCAACCACACAGGTAAAATCAACCCAAAAGACCTCAAGCAATGGAATACAGTGCTTCCAAACTATGCCATTAGCCCAGAAGCAATGAAGTTACATCAGTTATTAAACTGTTCTGCTACTGCAAGTGATCGAGAAGGAATCGCTTTTCTTATACTGACTGGTAAATTTATTGGTTTTTTACCCGATCACTATGCGAGAAAATGGGTCGTAGATGGCTTTATGAAACCTATTATGCAAAATGTTATGCATTATAGTACACCTATATGTCTTATTACACATAAAGGCAAAAATGTTAATATTATTTTAAAAACTTTTATGGATATTTTAAAAAGAATAGTTCCACCGATTCAATAATGTTTACTTCAACAAATATATTAAAAAGTGCTTTAAATATAATCTAATTAAAAACTAAACCATATTTAAAGCCAAACATAATATAAATATTAAAATAAACGTGATGCAATTAACATAATTTCTATTTAGTAATAATCCACAACCAATATTTTATGTAGATCACTTTCTAAATCTTCGATATTGAGGTGAACCATGCTATTGCCTTGCTTTTCAATCAAGCTGTTAAAGCTAAGGCTATCAACGTTTGCTTTGCTTTTAATCGCTTCAACAGTGCTATCAATCATTTTGCAATTTGAATTATTTGAATCTCTTTCACAGGTAAATTCTACTATATCCCCGTAAAACATGATCTCCTCAGCAGATGCATTTAAACTTAAAATCGATATACTAAATGTTATTAATAAAAAGGCTAATTTTTTAATTAACTCCATCTCAATCCCCTTTAAAGAAATGGTGTAGTTAATTAATTACATAACCTTATTATTAATACAAGATTATCCAGTGGATAAATAAAAAAATAATTGAAGTAAAATATGATTTACTTCAATTAATCATATTCAATTGTGACGGTTGCCATAGCTCGGACTTTTCCGGGGGTCACTTTGGTTGCTGTTTGATAGTAACGTGCAGTCATTGGAACATTGTATTGAATGTTGTCATTTGACTTTAAAGTACCCAATTCCAGCTTGTCATTTTTAGCAATTACACGATTGGCATTCTTATATTGAGACTGCAATTGTACGCCCACACCTGAAGCACTGGTTCCAGTAGCGTTAGTATTGGCAAGGACATTCTGCATGCTACTACTCACCGCATCATAATCAAAACTTAGGCTAATTTTATTGGTTTCTTCATAACCTGTTGGATTTTTACCGCCATTACATAAAATGTTCAGGTCAAATGCTTGTTCGCCTTGGGTAGAACCGACACCTTTGAAATCAGCTTTATTCACGGTTGGAAGGTTTACCGTTTTATTGATATTACCTAATATTTCACATGAAGACGAAGCAATGGTAATGGCATTGCCATAAACTGTACTGGTTAACCAAGGTGGGTTTGGGCGATCTGCTGAACGATAGCTACTATATGTACCCGGAACGAGTGCACCCGAGCCTGTAGAAGTTCCAGTTTTTACAATTTCAACAATAAAAAAACCTTCAGCCAAAACACGTCTACCCGTTGCAGTACGTCGGTAAGGATAATAATCAGCAAAACCAGGAGCTGACGGTGCTTCTCGATATAAACGGATACCAATACCATCAATATTGGTATTAAAAACAGAATTACCGATAGGGCTCAATGAATAATTTTGAGTATGAACTGCCTCAAGCGTACCAGAACTGCCACAACTATAGGTTGACCCATTCGGTTTGATTGGAAAGGAAGCTTTTTTCAAAACTTTGCCAACAGCATCGCTTGGTCGAACAACCACACGTCCTACTGCCATACTGACATCTACTGTTGAGAACCCTCGATCAGGTATACAAGCAGCATAAGCCCCTGAACTGACTGCTCCAGCTAAAAGCAGGAATACACTGTTTAAAACTTTATAGTTCATTGACACACACCTTCCGCCATGATCATGGTTTGCTTTTTGTCTGCTGCTTGCGCCGAAACATCATACTGAATGCGACATTGCTCATCGGCATTTTCGCCCCATTTAACCGTTACTGTATCTGCCGTGGTATTGGTTCTCAAGTAAACCATACTGCCCTGCGCAACCATACCGACATTTTCACCTTTTGTATCATATACTTCTGCTGCAAAAGGTAGCGTGTCACCATTCTCTTTCATACTGTGAATATAAATTGCCTTACCCAGTTTAGTCACAAAACTGACTTGTGAAATTGAACCTGCATAAGGAGCGATACGTTGGCTGGTACCATCCAACTCAACATCCGCAGACATACCTTCAGGGTCAAGTGTAATGTCATTTAAACGATAAGGTGTCACATATGGAATAACGGCATAACCTGATTTATTGATACTTAAACCCGTCGCATTATTGACTTTTGCACCTGCTGCTTCAGGAGCATAAACCAAGACCATGGTTTGACCTTGATCAGGTCCAAACAATACGCCTTGAGGATGTGCAACAATATTACCACGTGCTGTCAACATTGCTTGTTCATAACCATCAGCAACACTATAAGAACCACCTACAGTTGCATAGTTTGTACGATACTGTGCATTCAAGTTAGCACTTGGATTGTCGCCATAACGCGTCGATACAGACGTACCATAGTTAAAGCGATCACCAACCACACCACTCACACCCACTGTCGCATTATCTTGCGTCATGATTGAGTTTAAGTTGGCTGAGCTTTTCTTAAAGGACAATGGCAATGATAATGTCAGCATATACTCAGTATCATTACTGGTTACTTTTGTGGCTTTATTTTCGATATTACGATTGATCGCTGACAAGCCATAAGTCAAACCACGGTAAGAATTGCTATAACCGACCTGATATTGACGTGTCGTTTCTTGACGATTCCAATAATCTCCCCATGAACCTGTCACGTACATGTTCCCCCAGCCTTCTGGAAGTCCTTGATTTAACGTGATCTGAAATTCACTACGCTGTTTGCCAACATGCGTAGAACTAATGCCTTTCTTGTCTAAATCTTTAACTAAGATAGCATCACGTAACTTATAGAAGTTTTCAGTAGAGTATCGATAAGCCGCCAAAGTTAAATTGGTATCTGTAGGGGTAATCAACTTACTGTAGCTGATTCGGAAACTTTGCCCACTTTCACTTTTACGGCGCTCAAAATCAGCTTGAGAGTGTGTCACATCGAGTGCGACTGCACCAATCGGTGTAGCAAATGCACTTCCTAGTGTCACAGCTGAATAATCTTCAGAGAACTGTACACCACCATACGCTGTAATTGAGTTGTTGACCCCGCGTTGATATTTACCCTGTACGATAAATGGATCAAGGTCGATATCTTTATCACGGAATTGCCCCATTGAAACAGAATAACGGCTCATTCCCGGACGTAGCATTTGTACAACAGATGCATAAGGAATTGAATAACGCTGAACTTCACCATTGGCTTCTAAAATAGAAACCTCTAACTCACCACCAAAACCTGTAGGATAGAGGTCATTAATCTCAAAACTACCCGGCGCTACCGTCGTTTGATAAATAAGTTGACCTTGTTGACGTACTTCGACTTTTGCATTGGTTTTTGCATTGCCGCGAATACGTGGTGCATAACCAATCATGCTGTTTGGAAGCATACGGTCATCACTGGAGAAATCGACACCACGATAGCCGTATGAATCAAAGATTTCACCATCAGTGAAGCTTTCACCTAAGGTCAATACACCTCTGTATTGAGGAAACGCACGTTGAACATAGGTGCTGATCGCGTCATAACTTGATTTAGAAGTATGATCAACCGTTGTTCGATCTTGCCACTGCCATTGACCATTGTGACGAAATTGCCAACCCGCTAAATTTGCCCCAGCAGTTACTGAAGTAAAGGCATTGGTGGTTTCTTCACCACCCTGCAATTTATTAAAAGTTTTGTAGGCACTGGCATTATATGAAAGAAATGCAGCATTAATGCCACGATCCCAAACACTTGGGTCAACATAGCCTTGTGCATTTTTTTGCATAGCCACTTGTGGAATAGAGATGTCAACACGTAAACGTGAGGTATCAAATTCATAAAACGAATCTTCTACCCACTGTTCAATTTTCTGACATCCAGTTGGATAAGTGCTTTCGCCTTTTTTTAATACTTCTGCTTTAACGCCATATTCTAAAAGTTGGCTTGAGTTAAAGCAGGTATAGGCATTTTGATTATTTTCAGTGGCTTTAAACACCATACGGTGTTTGCCAAACCAATTTCCATTGACATAAATATCGACATTGTAATCGCCAGGTAAAACAGGATTACCATATTTAAAACGATTAACATCAATCTTTTTAGCGTCGCCAATTAAAAAAGCCGAATCAAATTCTGCTTCTGCAGCAGTCGGAGACTGTTCTGTCCCGTCTAAGTCAGTTTCAGTTGCATTAACTAGAGCTGGAATGCTAAGTGTAATCACGCCACAAGCCACATAATAACGAATATGTCGCTTGATCCACTTATAGCTTTGTTCATTTTTTTGCATAAAGAAGTCTGCCTATTGACAAATGAATAGGTTTTTAATTCGCTTACTCTCAGTTAAATGGAATGATTAAAGGTGTTTCATCATTATTCAAAGGTGCTTTAAATGACGCATCACAGTGAAATTTAAAGCCTTGCCAATTTAAGGCAATTTAATATTGCGCTCTACACGACCACCATAATCATTGATTGTGGTGAAAGTCATTTTTGCGACATTCGAACCTTTTAAGTTCACAGTTCCATCAGAAAACGGTTTCAACATTAAACCTTCAGCAAGTAAATCAACGCGTTTACCTGACTGATCTTGCATAATCGAAGTCAAGGTAATATAAAATGGCGTCGGGTTTTTAATTGCCAACTGTGTCCCATTACTGCTCCATTGCAACTTTTCAGGTGCTAAAGCAGCATCTTCTTTAATTCCGCTCGGACGATAGAAAAACTTAATACGTGAACGAATCGCGAGTTGTAAAAAGTTCTCTGGCACAACATTTTGATCTTTAGCGGAAGGCTTCGGTGGAATATCCAAAATATTCAACCAAAACAACGTTTCTTGAGTTTTACTTAATTCATTTGCTTTAGGCATACTGCTAATACGTAAAGACTGTCCTTTTTTTGCTTCTACCCGTGAAATTGGTGGTGCAATCATAAAAGGTGCTTTTGATTGATCAGGTGTAGATTTAGCATCACCCTCATCAATCCATGCTTGAACCAATGCAGGATTATTTCCGTTATTACTCACTTGTAAGGTAATTTCACGTGAATCAGATGGATAAATCACACGTGTACCATGAATAATGATTTCAGCATTTGCTGCACCAAACGGAATTAAAAGTGCCAGTAAACCTTTTTTAAAAAAGGAATGATTCAAGAACATAACGATTATCTCTACCTAAAATAAAGTAAAAGAGCTAAGTGGGCTAACCCACTTTAGCTCTGCACAATTCAATAAAAATTATTGATAGATAATAGTATATTGAACTGAAGTTGTAACTTTACCAGCAGCAGCAGCGTCAGTTGCATAGTATTCAGCATAGTAGTTAAGATCAGCTGAACCTTTATCAGCAACGTCTACCCATTGAGAGTTCGTTTGCGCACCAGAAGCACCAGCAGCAAGTACTGGAATGAATTGGTTGTTAGAACCTAAAAGTTGAACTTGAACGTTTTTAGCACCGTTTGCAGTTGCATTTTGGTTGTTTAAACGACCAGTACCGAAGTCAACAGTTGAACCTGGTTCGAAGTAAGTTGCAACTTTACCTTCTGAACAGTTTGCTAAGTTGATTGTGAAAGGAGTACGACCAGCAACATTACCAGTTTTAGCAAGTGTTTGCTTAGATACAGTTGGAAGGCTTACTGTAAAGTCTTTACCTTGTGGTGTAACGATGTCACAAGTTTTATCAGTAACTAAACCGTTAATTGTAATTGTACCATCTGCTGCAAAAGCACTAGAAACCCCTAAAACTGCAACTGATGCCGCTAAAAAAATCTTTTTCATACCAAGTGTCCTATACAAACAAAAATGATTAGTGTTGGTCGATGTGTATTATGCACACTCAGACAAAAATGTAAACAATGTCACACTTTTTAAAGAAAGAGATACGATTCCTAGCAAAACTATCAATTTTTGAGATCAATTATTTATTTATATTTTTTAATATCTTAAATAATCATTAAATTGATTTTTCAGTTTTAATTAAATTATTATTTTTTTGTAACTGAGCTGTAAACAAGCATAATTCAAGTGATTTTGACTTTAGATTGAAGTTTTAATAAACAAGTTAAAAAGCTCAATGAATTGAATAGATTACTTATTAATGTATAAAAATCATGCTATTTCTTAGCAAATAACTGAATGCCCCAATATGAACAAAAAATAAACAAAGCATACATTAATACTTCCTTTTTATTGTATTACGAGCCGCAAAATTGAGATCAAATATTGTGTGTTTTTATCAATGAAATTTAATATATTAAATAATGCACTTAAAAATCAGACTAAAAATTAAATTAAAAATAATTTCAAATACTTAAATTAAATTTTAGATGAGATTATTCTTCTCCTTACTACATCAACCGAGCAAAAAATAGAGACATCACTGCCTCTATTTTAAATTCATGTCGATTTGATTAAGCACGAATAAATGCTAAAAGATCTGGATTGATCACATCAGCATTAATGGTCAACATGCCATGTGAGTAACCTTCATAGGTTTTTAATGTACCATTTTGAACCAGTTTCGCAGAAAGAACACCTGAGTTTTCATAGGGTACGATCTGATCATCATCGCCATGCATGACCAAAACTGGCACTGAAATTTTTTTAAGGTCTTCCGTAAAGTCTGTTTGGGAAAAAGCCACGATGCCATCATAGTGTGCTTTTGCACCTCCCATCATACCTTGACGCCACCAATTTAAAATCACAGGCTCTAACCTTTTGCTATTTGGACGATTAAATCCGTAGAAAGGACCGGCTGGTAAATCGTAATAAAACTGCGCACGGTTTTTAAATAACTGACTTTGTAAATCATCAAAAACTTCTTTAGCTAAACCGTTTGGATTATTTTCTGTTTTTAACATTAATGGTGGTACTGCACTGACCAAGACGGCTTTAGCAACATTCTCCTCTCCATGTCGAGCAATATAGTGTGCAACCTCTCCACCGCCAGTCGAATGTCCGATATGCACAGCATTTTTAATTCGCAAATGCTTAACAACTTCTGCGACATCATCCGCATAATGATCCATATCATGCCCATCCCAAACCTGACTTGATCGCCCATGTCCTCGACGGTCATGGGCAACGACTCGGAAGCCTTCATTTAAAAAGAACAATAATTGTGCATCCCAATCATCCGAGCTAAGCGGCCATCCGTGATGAAAAAACAAAACTTGTGCATCTTTCGGTCCCCAATCTTTATAGAAAATTTCCACACCATCTTTTGTTGTAACATATGCCATGCTTATTTCTCCCGTTTGAGATTTACATTTCAATTGTTGATCTATGTTTTAATCAATGCGTACAAATCCCATTCCCATTGGAAATGAATTGTTGGATTACATTTCAATACTAAGATTAAAGTAAACTTGATGGTCAACACTTTTAGTTATCGCCTGATAGTAAAAATGTAAATCAAAAAATCAGTTGAAAATAACGGTTTTATGTTTGAGCCTTGATCGCTATCAATTTATTTTTAAATTTCAGTTTTAAAAAAGGTCTCCATCTTACAATCTTGCAACATGCTTCCCAAGCATATTTATTTTTTATATTTTTCGACTTGACCTTAAAGTCCACTTCAAACTTATAGTGATTACATCAAGCTCTAAGCCACTCAATCCATATGGTTTAGTCCTGCTTCCCATGTAAAGGTTAACTAAAATGAATACTGATAAGCAGTTTACTGAAGTTGAATTTGGACAATATAAGGTCAAAGTCCCATCAGGTGGATATTATGATCGCTTTAGGATGAATCCCGATTTGGATCAAGTCGCTTAAGACGCTACTGTTGGAAATATCGATTTTTTTCGAAAAATTCCTAAGAAGCAAATAGCATCAAGAGTCGGACTGGTTTGGGCGCCGAATTTCTATTATAAGAGTTCTAATGTTCAACTTTTAATGTTGGCACCCATTCAACAACTCAGAAACAAACTTCCACAACCATTAGAGCCACTGCAAGCATTCCCTGGTTATGGCTTAGTGGCACTGACATTTTTCCATTATGATGTTTGTGATAATGACCCATATAACGAAGTTTCAGTCGCAATTGTTGTACGCCAACCACAAGCAAAAGGTTCACATGCCTTAGAATTATTCCGTTCCATGCGTCAACGCCATTTCTATGCTCATGTTGTCGCGCTCCCTGTAGATACTGAAATTGCACGTATCAGAGGAGTACATGGCTATCAACTTCCTAAATGGCTGACTGAAATTCATGTCAATATCAATACATCGACAATCCATGCATATCTCACAGATACTATAGGTCAACCAGATCTTAGTTTAACGACAACAACACCGAAATTAAAGAAACTAAAACCAGAATCTCGAATCAGTAAAACAACGATGTTGCATCAAGTTGATCATCAATGGCAGCAAACTCAGGTTTTGACCAACACACTTTCATTCACTCAAAAACTCTTGCCAAAACATGTTAAATTGATTCGTCATGGCGGACCACTAAGTCAGTTATTAAATGAATTAGATGCATCCACCATCTTACGCTTAGATGTTGTTGAGGATGCACAAGTGGTGCTGCATTTGCCAACTCAAGTCAATTTGAAATGAGTTTTTCTACAATGTAAATATAATTTAATTTTCACCCAAAATATCCATGCACTGAGCGCATTTTCGAACTAGGCGGCTGATCATCTATCTATTACAATACCCGTTTTTAGTCAGCGCATTGTATTTTGAACCAATCTTCTCCCCAATTAAAACGTGGACTTAAAAATCGTCATATCCAATTGATCGCTATGGGCGGCGCTGTGGGTACTGGACTATTTTTAGGTTCTGCACAAGTCATCCAATCTGCTGGACCTTCGATTATTTTGGGCTATGCCATCGTGGGTTTGATTGCATTTTTAATTATGCGTCAAATGGGGGAAATGATTGTAGAAGAACCAGTGGCTGGTTCTTTTAGTTATTTTTCACAGAAATATTTGGGAAGATTTCCAGGCTTTTTATCTGGCTGGAATTATTGGGTCGTCTATATTTTAGTCGCGATGACTGAACTCACCGCAATCGCCAAATACATCCATTATTGGTGGCCACATATACCTGCATGGGTATCCACTCTATTTTTCTTTATCGTGGTTACAGGCTTTAATTTAGGCAATGTTAAGTTTTATGGTGAATCTGAATTTTGGTTAGCCATTATCAAAGTGACTGCAGTCATTTCAATGATTGTGTTTGGATTATACTTATTACTTACAGCAGGCGCAGATTCAACAGCAAGTTTTAATAACCTATGGCAACACGGCGGGTTTTTCCCGCATGGATTTTCAGGGTTATTTTATATGCTTGCCTTTTTAATGTTTGCCTTTGGTGGTATTGAATTGATTGGTATGACTGCTGCTGAAGCAGAAAATCCTGAGAAAAGTATTCCTAAAGCCATCAATCAAGTCATTTTTAGAATCCTAATCTTCTATATCGCTTCTCTTGCCATCATCATGTCTTTAATTCCATGGAATCAACTTGATTTGGGTGGTTTGGACAAAAGTCCATTTGTGATGATTTTTAGTCACCTTGGTATTGAATGGGCAGCTCATCTGCTCAATTTTATTATTTTGACCGCGGCACTTTCTGTTTATAACAGTGGTATGTACGCCAATAGCCGTATGCTCCACGGACTTGCTATTCAAGGCAATGCACCTACGATTTTTGCCAAAGTAACGCAACAAGGCGTACCCGTGCCTGCGGTGGTATTCTCTTCTGTCCTTATTTTTGGTTGCGTTTTGCTGAATTATTTTATACCAGAACAAGCATTGAGCCATCTTATGTATATGGCTGTTGCTGCATTGGTTTTAAATTGGGCAATTATCAGTTTTACCCATTTAAAGTTTAAAAAAATAGCTCAGATAGAAGGTACTCAGACTAAATTCCCTGCGTTATTTTCGCCTTTCAGTAATTATCTCGTCCTGACTTTTATCGTGATGATTTTATATATCATGTGGACACAAGGCTTTAAAGAGTCCGTCATTTTAATTCCAATCTGGATTTGCCTTATGTTTGGATTATTTAAAATAATGACTTGGAATAAATCAAACTAATTTAAAACAGGCTTATGAGGAAAAATAAGCCTTGTTTATGATTAATATAGGTTTCGCTTTAAAATTGCACAAGTAAGTGTTTATCCAAGAAGGATTTTTATCACACTTCGCTATTTTTATTGTTCAATTATAGCATTAAACATGTGACTCAAACTCTGATTACAATGCTAAAAGCATATACGCACTGAATTACATAAAATATTAACGATATCACTTTTAAGCATCGTGAATTCAAATACCTTATGCTGATCTGGCAAAATCATATCTGTAATTGGTTGGGCTAAATATAAGCCATTTTCACTATTGGTCAAAAATACAAACCCATCACCCGTTTGTACAGAAGCAAAAACAAAAGATCGATAGCCGGGATTATTTCCCCAATGCCATATATAAGTGTTTTTCTGTTTTTTTTCGACACCCCATCCTAAGCCCCAACTTAGATTAAGTTTAGGCTCGACCATTACAGTTGATTGAGTGATTGCTTGAAGTAATTTGGCATCATTTAATACTGCTTCTAAGAATTTTCCATAATCTTCTGCTGTGGTATATAGAGAAAATGCAGAAACAGGCTCAGTAAGTTTTATAATGTTTCGTGGCTGAGCATTAGACTTAGTTCCGATGAGAAGCTTTTTCTCAATGTCAGTATTCCAAACAAAACTGCTATGTACCATACCAAGCCTGTTAAATACTTTATCTTTCATGACTTGATCTAATGGCATACCAGTCACATTTTCAACAGCGCGCTGTAACAGTATAAAACCTTCCCCTGAGTACATCCATTTTTCGCCAGGTGTTGCATTAAACTTTAAGGGTCCTGATGCCCAATTCGGTAAACCAGAAGTATGATTTAATACCATCCGAGCAGTGATCATTTGAAGGCGACGATCAGTGACCAGATCATAAGGTTGTTTTTTCAAAGGATCATGTTGATGCCGATAGCCTTGAACTAAATATTGGGTTAATGGCGCATCAAGTTCCAATTTACCTTCGTCAACCAATTTCATAACGACATAAGCAAAAACAGGTTTACTGAGTGAAGCTGCTTGAAAAATACTTTCGGTATCTTGTTTAGACGGTTTGGCACATCCGTTGGCAGAATCCAAGGCAACAATTTTCTTATTCTTTATTACAGCAATCGCGAGATTACATACATTATTTTTCTTCGAAATTAATGTTAAACTTTCATGAAAGTTTATAGGCTTAGATTTATTTTTTGGCGTATGCACACATCCGATTAGAAGAATTGATGGCATTAATATGAAAAATAAAAGCTTAAATTTTCTTGTTAAAAATATAATATATTTTAAAAAATAAATCAAAATCCACATAAGATATAACAACTCAATTTTTTTAAAACTCAAAAATAACAGTTAAATAATAATTAAGCTATTAATTTTTCACCCAAAGACAATCCTTGCACCAATACAGTCTAAAATATAAAAAGCAAACCTTAATCAACCTAATTAAAAATATAAAACTTCAACACAATATACCAAAGCATTAAACGATAATTAGACTTCTTTAAAAATTTCTTTTTCAAAAATATAAATCAACATAAAAATCTCCTCATCCTAGCCTTCTCCATAAGGAATAAGGAACTTTCAATATCCATATCAGTCCTTCAAAATAAAGATTCTTTACTTATGAAGGAGACCTACTAGAAATATGATATGGAATAAATCAAACTAATTTAAAACAGGCTTATGAGGAAAAATAAGCCTGTTTGTGTTTTTTACAGTTCAATAATTAGCCTCTTTCCCGACCCAAACCCATAATATAACTGTAATACGTTGATTTAGACGAATATTATCAATTTGATATTTAGATAATATATTCACTCTATTTTTAAACTTAGAAATAGCATTACTTATGGTGTAGTCATAATCCATTAAATTATCTGTATATCCCTGATACGATTCAAATAATTCCCCATATTCAAAAATATGCGTTAATCCTAATGCATGACCAAGCTCATGGGCATACGTTTCCAAAAAGCCTTGTTCAACACCATCTTTAAAGAAAACAATAGCATTATCAAATTCATCTTGACTAGAAAGTTCTCCTTTAAAATAGTTTAGACTTGGATAAGCTTTAAAACTTGCACTTCCTGAGATTCCACCCCAGTTATCGTTTCGATTTTCAGGTGGTACAGCTCTCATACGAATCGGTGTGAAAAAAATAAATGTTCTTCTTTCTAAATCACTATATGGCGATCGTAATTCTACCCACATTTTACGCCAATAGAGTTCTTTTAACTCTCTAATAAACTCTGTATAAATAGCCTCAGTTAGATTAAACTTTTTCTTTCTTTTTAAATTATTTTCCTTAATTTCATTTTCACCAGTTATATTTTCCAAATATTTGATGCCATATTTACTCTTTATCTCATCTTCCCACCATTTTTTTACAAAACTTCGGACTTCTGGATCTGTTTTTGACAATAAATCTAAATCAAAAAGCTCTCTTTTCACAACCTTAAATACCATCAGAGATTGATTAAAATATCTGTTTTTAAGTTCCCACTCATAGTTTTTGGGTTTTTCTAAAATTTCTCCTTTAACTTTAACATCAACTTCAACCATACTAATGACGCTGATCGCAGAATTTTGACCAATATATATCACCCCAACCTCTTTATCCGGACATCCATTTCGTGATGCGATAACTTTAATGTATTCATTGTTTTTTAATACTGCACCCGAACAACGAATTGTAATTGCATTATTTTTTTTATAACTATATCTATTGGTTTCTACAATTTTTTTAACAGTTCCACCATTAACTGTTGTTATGTCTTCACGAGCATCTAGTTTTTTAAATTCTCGTTTTGTGTTGATAAAGCTACTTAAAGGTTCACATAAGGGTTTATATTCAATACTATTTTCATTTTCAAATACTGTCTGAGCATTTTGATTATTATTAAATGTTGATAGTGTGATGAACTTACTCGAAGCCTGAAACTTTAGAATAGTTCCATTATCTGTCAGAGGTTCTTTTTCATCAATCAGTCCTTGGTCATTTTTGTCAGTAAATTGCTGATGAATTTCTATATCTAAACATACACCATCTTTATTTATTTCTTCACTGCCATATATTCCTTTATAATTTGAAGCAAAAAAATAAAGCCAAGATGGGAAATATGAAAAATTATCTTTAAGATGATAAGTACTATCCGTATTACTATACATAACTTGATAAAGTGAACTGTAGTTGGGAACGATTAGAACCGTATCTTTTTTCCCTTCAATATTAAGCAAAGGATAGATATATTCATCACGCACCCAATCAAACCCAAACTCTCCATGATATCGATCAGAAGGTCGACCAATTTCATATGGACGTCTAAAATGGACAGTAAAATTTCTTACACAATCTGCGCTTAAAGTCCCTAATTTAGGGCTAGATTCAATTTTACTCATGAATTAATCCTTAATTTTTGAATTTTGATGAGTGTTTTTAAATTTTATTGTTGTGATTCTAAATTAAGATACCGTAAGTGGTAGTTAATAAAAATATTTATAATCTCAACCCTTTAGAAATAAAATTCTAATTTTCATATCAAATAATATTAACTGAATAGTGCATAAGCATGATCAATTAGATATATATCACATGAAAGATGCTATTCTTTCATAATCACTGATCATTTTTCTATACCTATTAAGCTTTAGTGTATTGCAAAAATGTAATTAAGAAATAAGTGCTATTGGCTTGATCTCTTTTAAAAATCAAACCAAATTGAATTCAATTTTTAAAGAACAAAAATGATTGATAAAAAGATGGACACTTACTTTCGTCTCATTGCTACAGCTGAACAAGAGTTGATTGCAAACAATGGTCATATGAAAATTAGTGTGATTTGTTCTTTATCGTGATGATTTTATATATGATGTGGACACAAAGCTTTATAGAATCCATGATTTTTATTTGCTTTAAGTTGGGATTATTCCAAGTCATGACTTGGAATAAATCGAAACCCATGTAATTGGTTCAACATAATCATTTTTTGATTTATGAAAGAGATTCACTATAAAAATTGCTTATACCGATAAATCTACACAGAGATATTTCATTTCGAGGTATTCATCAATCCCAAACTGAGAACCTTCACGTCCCAAACCTGATTGCTTAATCCCACCAAATGGTGCAACTTCATTTGAAATAAGACCCGTATTTATCCCGACCATACCGTACTCAAGTGCTTCACCCACACGCCATTGACGTGCAGTATTCTGCGTAAATAAGTAACTTGCTAATCCAAACTCAGTATCATTCGCCATCGCCACAGCTTGTTCTTCATGACTAAAGCGGAACAATGGCGCTAAAGGACCAAAGGTTTCCTCCTTTGCTACATCCATATCCTGAGTCACTTCAGTCAAAACGGTAGGTTCAAAAAAAGTTCCACCTATACTTGAACGTTGCCCACCCACTTTTATCTTGGCACCTTTACTGACTGCATCCTGAATATGAGATTGCACCTTAGCAACAGCTTTCTCATCAATCAATGGACCTTGGGATGAACCCTCAAGGCGACCATCACCAACTTTTAACTTTGCGACAGCTTCAGTTAATTTTTCAGCCAATTGATCATATATCCCATCTTGTACATAAATACGATTTGCGCACACACAAGTTTGACCACTATTACGAAATTTGCTCTGCATAATACCTTGAACAGCTTGTTCAAGATTTGCATCATCAAAAACCAGAACTGGGGCGTTGCCGCCTAATTCAAGGGACAGTTTTTTAATTGTTGGTGCGCATTGTTGCATTAAAATACGCCCCACTTGTGTCGAACCTGTAAAACTGAGTTTTTTTACAGTGGCACTTTCACACAGCATTTTACCAACTTCAATCGCATCACCACTGATATGAAGTAATACATCTTGTGGTAAACCTGCCTGAACTGCTAAAACTTCCAAAGCATAGGCAGTTAAAGGCGTTTGCTCAGCAGGCTTCACGATCATAGAGCAACCTGCGGCTAAAGCAGGAGCTGCTTTTCGTGTAATCATTGCTGCTGGAAAATTCCAAGGAGTTATTGCTACAGTCACACCAATAGCCTGTTTAATAACCAATAAACGTTGATGTGATTGCGTTGGTGTAAGCACATTACCGTCAATACGGCGCGCTTGCTCTGCAAACCATCGAATAAACGATGCTGCATAAGCAATTTCACCTCGTGCCTCTGCCAAAGGTTTGCCTTGTTCAGCAGTTAATATCTGCACTAAATGCTCTTGATTCTCTATGATTAATTTATACCAATTCCAAAGTATATCCGCGCGCTGTAATGCTGTATGAGCTTTCCAAGTCGTTTGTGCTGTTTGTGAACGCGTAATAACGTCCTCTACAGCCTCACGATTGTAAGCTTTTACCCATGCTAATGATTGATGTGTTGCAGCATCTTTGACTTCGATATAATAGCCATCTTTAGGCATTTCGAAACAAACGTCTGAATGCTGTAATAAATATCTTAAGTGATTTTGAAGCATTTCAAGTCCTTTTGCTTATGATGCAATTAAGTTTGCAAATCCTTGTTTTAAAATATTCAATGCTTGGCTAAATTGTGTAGCAGGAATCGTTAATGGATATAAGAAACGAATCGCATTACCATGACGACCACAAGTCAAAATCAATAAACCATTTTCCATTGCATAACTTTGTATGATTTTAGCTTGTTCACCTGTCTCTAATTCAACTGCAATCATGGATCCAAGTGCACGAATATCTGTAATCATGTGTGTTGTCGTTTTAATCGTATTTAGAAGTGCAACTAACTCTGCCCCTAATACATTTGCACGATTACACAAGTCTTCACTTTCAATCACATCTAGAACAGCAAGTGCTGCAGCGACACCTATTGGGCTTCCAGCATAAGTCCCACCTAGCCCCCCAGGATTTGGAGCGTCCATGACATCCGCTCGTCCTACAACACCAGAAATTGGAAAACCACCGCCCAAACTTTTTGCCATGGTGATTAAATCTGCTTTCGCTTCATAGTGGTTCATCGCAAATAATTTACCTGTACGCGCAAAACCAGACTGCACTTCATCAGCGATCAGTAAAATACCGTGTAGGTCACACAAGGAACGTAAACGCTTTAAAAATTCAGCAGGCACTACGTTAAAACCGCCTTCGCCTTGTACAGGCTCAAGTACGATCGCTGCAACATCATGTGCAACAATATCCTCTGCAAAAATATCTTCAATGCTTCGAATCGCATCATCTACCGTTATACCTTTCAACTCGGATGGATAACGTGCATGAAACACGCCTCCAGGCATTAAACCAAAGTCACTTTTATAAGGCGCGGTCTTACCTGTCATTGCCATGGTCATAAATGAACGACCATGAAAAGCATTGCTAAAAGTAATAATGCCATGACGCTGAGTGAATGAACGGGCGATTTTTATTGCATTCTCTACAGCTTCTGCCCCTGTTGAAAAGAATGCACATTTTGCCTTGCCATTAATTGGTGCACGTTCATTGATATGCTCAGCAAGAGAGACATAACTTTCATAAGGTACAACTTGATATGCGGTATGGGTGAATTTTGATAGTTGTTCAGTAACAGCACTAATAACTTTGGGATGGCGATGCCCTGTATTTAATACACCGATTCCACCAGCGAAATCAATAAATTGATTACCCTCCATGTCCCAGATCGTCGCATTTTCAGCTTTTTCAGCATACCATTGACACATCACACCAACACCTCGAGGTGTTGCTTGTTGTTTACGTGTATTTATTGAAATGTGCTTACTACTCATGTCATACCTCATTATTTTTCATTCATAAATGGTAAATCTTAGTATCTCAATCATATGGTTGATGAGATGCAGGTCATTGATCCAATTTTGCACTTTTAGCAATAAGAGACGAGAGCCACTTTGGGTGAGTTAAAGAGAACCAATTTATAATTTTTCAGAGATGTATAAAGTTTTAAAGTTAATCAATTGCGAAGCTCTGAACAAAAAGTATTTGTTTATAGATGTTTTTTTGTTGAGCTATTATGAATTAAGATAAGTATGAACAGTGAGACATTTAGATATTGAAAGCGCCTTCTCCCTAAAGGATTTAGGCAGAAGGATTATTTTTGTTGGCTTATATTAAGAATAAGTTTATAACTTTAAAATTAGAATTTATAGATAAACAATAAATTCAACAACTTACCATTCCCAGCAAAATCCCCTTTAGCCAAAGAATTCGCATCTCCCCCAATAAATACATCATTTTTGCCAATGATATATTCAGTAACTAACGAAAACTGATGAATATCCAATTGAGCCCCCAAAATAGTTCGGAAAGATGTCGCAAAACCTGATTGATCTTTATCAAACACTGCATAGCTGATATAGGGTGATAAATCATAGTCTTTATAAAAATCATCAATGTGATAATCAAAATTTGCGACATAATAATTAGCTTTGTTTGCCACATAATATTTTGATTCGAATGAACCTACTGTTGTATAGTTTGGTTCAACCAAAGATTCATTCTTGGCGCGATTCTGCCCAGCTGTCACTGTTAAATTTGCCTTTTGATAATTTAAATGACTAAAAACATTCCATGCATTTCGATGACCTGTTCGTCCATTGTTGTTTTCTAAATCGGAATACCAATAAGATCCTCCTACATTCAGTTTTATTGGAGAACTATCTAGTGGAATTTTTTGATTAACTCTAGCCACCCACATATTTTTTTCTTTAATCGTATCATCGAGACTTGGATTATCAGGTTTAACATAGTTTGCAGAATAGCGGGCAGCGTCCCCAAGACCTCCATAATTCCCCCCATCTCGAGCAAAATAAGCCAAATCTAAGCGGGTATTTTGTCCAAGTTGTTGTTGCCAATTTATCCCTAGATTGTGAGTGTCTTCTAGCCCTACATTATCCAATGAACTACCATACCAACTGCTCGTCCAAAATCGACTAATACCAAAAGGCATGTCTTGTAGACCAACCGTGATTCGACTATCAGCAGTCAGTTTATATCCTAAATTCGCGTTCACGAGTGTTGAAAAATCACACAAAGTATCTTCTTGATAACAACGATACTCCACATTTCCATAAAATTGTTTTGCATCATATTTCAAGTCAATTTTGGCTGCATTGAATTTTAATTTGTGGTCATTATCAGAATAATCTTTATCCTGATAATTCGCCCTCACCCATCCTGATATCGTAAGTTTACCTAAATTTGTATCTGCATTGCCCCATGACACGATTTCCGCTTTTGCTAGAGTTGGAATGGTGACTAATGCAGCACTGTTTACCAATACAAATAACTTTATAAAAAAATGTGGTGACGTCATAAAAGTTCCCTAATTAAAATATGTTTAAATCAAATTATTTATAAAATTAGAATTTCGAGTTTCAATCATTCTCAATAATCAAAATTGAATTTTATCCAACAGGAAAAATATCCTGCATTTTAGTGGGATCAATAAAATCTTGCCTTGGATAGACTTGCTGTTTTAGATCTTGCTTCAAAGCCTTCGCGATTAGTCGTTGCTTTAAAAAACATTGCGGTAAAGTGTTCATTATTTATTCCTATTTTTTATCTGCTGTTGCATTTCCTTGCCTCAGCAAAAGTTATTCATTTTGAGTAATGGACCTATAAATTGATTGACCCATGTTTTTAATAACACAATCTGTGTTATTAAAAATTAAGCTCAGATTTTTTGCTTTTATCAAAAAGTCTGTATATGCTCTGACATATAAAAAAATCATATTTGCCGTGATTGTTAAGAAAAATACGCAGAGCATTGACCTAATCTCATTATTTTGCATCGTTGATATTATGCTCGCGAGAGCCACTTTTAATTTTTGGGAGAGAGCCAATTTGCAAAGCTTACTTGGAGATTATTTACTACAACGCTTGCAGCAAGATGTTGAAGGAACACTACAATTGCGTGTTTTTCGCTGTTTGCGCAATGCAATTATTCAGGGTGTCCTTGCTCCCAAGACTCGTTTACCCGCTTCACGAGATCTTGCAAAAGAAATAAAAGTATCACGCAACACAGTGTTAAGTGCTTATGAACAATTAAGAGCACAAGGATATGTTGAAGCCCGCACAGGGCAAGGGACTTGGATTGCAGAAAAAATACCTGAATCCTTCTTGATCAAAGCAGAAAATAACATTTGCCTCACTGAAGAAAATAAACAAAACGAGTCCTATAACCTATCTCAAAGAGGTTCTTATCTGGTCGGTTATTCGGCAGCATCTCCTTATCAATGGGGGGCTTTTGTTCCAGGTGCACCCGATGTAACCGAATTCCCGCATCATATATTCAGTCGAATCCAGACCCGTTTAAGCCGTGAACCCAGTGTTAGTCAATTGATTTACAGTAATGAAGGTGGATCTATTGAATTACGTCAAGCACTTGCCGAATATCTTACGATTGCACGGTCTGTGCAGTGTGATGCAGATCAAATCATCATTACCGAAGGCACACATCAAGCCATTGATTTAGTTTCACGTACCTTAAGTGATTTAGGAGATGACGTCTGGATTGAAGACCCTGCCTATTGGGGAATTCGTAATATTTTACGCATCAATGGTGTTCACATACGTGCTCTGCCTGTGGATCAACATGGTATTATTCCTGACCTTGATGTTAAAGAATCGCCAAAGTTAATCTTTGTCACTCCCTCGCATCAATATCCTTTGGGATCACATTTGAGCCTTGAACGACGCAAGCAGCTCATCGCATTTGCTCGTCAGCATAAAAGTTGGATTATCGAAGATGATTATGACAGTGAATTCAGATTTTCAGGACAACCTTACCCCTCTTTACAAGGTCTAGAAGACGATTCTCCCGTCATTTATATGGGAACATTCAGTAAAACAATTTATCCAGCATTACGTATAGGTTATCTGGTTGTTCCCAAAAAGCTATTTTCACCTTTACGAGTTGCAGCTTCAGAATTGTATCGAGGAGGTCATTTACTAGATCAGACCATATTGGCTGAGTTTATTCGTGAAGGGCATTATGAAGCACATATTCGCAGGATGCGCCTTCTATACAGTAAACGCCATGCCTTCTTGGTTGACTTAATCCATAGGCATTTGGGACAAAATTTTCTTCACGAATACAATACAGCAGCGGGTTTGCACCTTATTTTAAAATTACCAAGTGACAGTAATGATGTATTGATTGCTGCAAATGCCTTAGAGAAAGGCGTAAAAGTTCGAGCCCTTTCTCAATATTACACCAAACAATATTCTACCCAGCATAAGGGGCTATTGCTTGGTTTTGCTTGTGTCAATGAACAAAAGATACTGATTGCTTTCGGTATCTTATTAGAATGTTTACGTGATGCAGGTATTCAAACTTTAAATTAAGAAATAATCGTAACTCAGTATTTTAATCATAATTCAGCTTTAAAAAATCTCTTTATAAATTTTCTATTCATGCGCTGCCTAATTCGTTTTTTAATACACTTTTCATTATTTAAATAAATTGGCTCCTTTAAATACATAAAAAATGGCTCTAGTCACCTCATAACAAAAAAGAGAGATTACCAACACTATAGCTTAGGACAGCCCGATGGCAACAGTGTGATCACTCAAGCAAGCAGTCGTGTCATCACATTTTAAGCTGGCTAAATTTTAAGTCGATACTTAAGCCATCAGTCATCGCTTCAATGGATAAATAGTTCATGGATGGAGATAGCATCACCTTGCAACCATATAAAGAATATTAAGGGAAATAATATGATAACAAATCAACCTAACTCAATAGATGATTCATCTCAAGGTCTAAAAAGTGGACTTAAGCCACGTCACCTTACAATGATTTCAATTGCTGGAGTAATAGGCGCCGCTTTATTTATAGGTTCAGGAAGTGTGATTTATTCCACAGGGCCCGCTGCGCTTATAGCCTACTCATTAGGAGGGCTTCTCGTTCTTTTAATTATGCGAATGTTAGGTGAAATGGCTGTACTCAACCCAGACAGTGGATCATTTTCAACCTATGCAGACCGAGGAATTGGTCGTTGGGCAGGATTTTCTATCGGGTGGTTATATTGGTCATTTTGGACTTTATTAATGGGTTGGGAAGCATTTGTTGCGGGAAAGATCCTTAATAGTTGGTTTCCGTTTATTCCGATTTGGGGCTATATGTTACTGGTGACAATAAGCCTAGTATGGGTAAATTTACGCAATGTCAAAAACTATGGTGAGTTTGAATTCTGGTTTGCCATGATTAAAGTAGTTGCGATTGTCCTCTTCTTGGTGATCGGAAGTTTAGCGGTTTTACACCTTTGGCCTTGGGGTGATGCCTCTATGCTAGGTGGTGTTACTCATTTGACTTCTAATGAATTTATGCCAAATGGATTTTCAGCCGTGATCACGGCATTACTTGGTGTTATGTTTGCTTACATGGGTGCAGAAATTGTCACTGTTGCAGCTGCCGAGACAAATAACCCTGCGAAAGAAATTCGAAAAGCATCAAACTCAATTGTATGGCGAATCATATTATTCTACGTTGGTTCAATGTTCATTACTGTTTGTTTAATTCCTTACAATAACCCTTTACTCAAAGACCCGACTTGGGGAACATACAGTGTAACTTTAACTGCGCTTGGTATCCCAGAAGCTAGACATATTGTCAATTTTGTAGTTTTAACTTCTGTATGTAGTTGCTTTAACTCTGCGTTATACACCTGTTCACGGATGATGTATTCCCTTTCAAAACGTGGTGATGCACCCAAAAGTTTCGCATCGACGAATCGCAATAATAGTCCTTGGATTGGGGTCATCTTTTCAAGTATATTTTCAATAATTGCTGCATATCTAACTGCAACAGAAAGTATGAATATTTATGACGTTCTTATGCTAGCAACAGGTACCGTTTCATTATATGTCTATCTCGTTATCGCGATTTCACAGTTAAAACTGCGTAAAAAACTTGAAGCTGAAGGAAAAGAAATTCCATTCAAAATGTGGTTGTTTCCTTGGCTAACCTATGTGGTGATCATTTTTATTGTTGTTGCTTTAATTACGATGGTCATTGAAGGAACTTATTTTAAAGAGGTTTCCTATACAACCCTTCTTGCGGTATTTATTGTTGCTCTTGGCATCTGTGCTCAAAAGTTTAATTGGGGTAAAGATTCTCTCAACAAAACGAAGCAAGACAAAATCAACTTAACTGATCATTCTTGATGAGCCAATTTAGCACAAAAACTCACAAGCCCTAACACCATTTTATTGCTAAAACCGCTTTAGCTAAGGCTTATGCATTTTGAAAATAGATAAAGTCTGTTGACACTTCACAGATGCTTGCGACAGCGAAGTGTCAATAGACCCTAAGTCGAATTAAATTACATCGCAGTAACTCAAATACGCCTCATATATAGTGTGTTATTCAGATCGTAAGACTAATCATCATTTCATCAAAATAAATACACAACAAACATTTGTTCGTCATACAAGCCTAGACATTCTCTATGTATAGCTTGGGTACTTATTCTCCTTTCTTTCCAGAAATTATAAAGAAACCGATCTATTTAATCATTGACTCATCGCTATTCAACAGGACTGATCATTTTTCTAGACCTATTAAGCTTTAGTGTATTACAAAAATGTAATTAAGAAATAACTGCTATTGGCTTGATCTATTTCTAAAATCAAACTAAATTGAATTCAATTCAATTTTTAAAGAACAAAAAATGACTGATAAAAAGATGGACACTTACCTTCGTCTCATTGCTGCGGCAGAACAAGAGTTAATCGCAAACAATGGTCATATGGAAATTAGTGCGATTGCTAAACGAGCAAATAGCTCTGTAGGACTCACCTATCACCACTTTGGTTCCAAAACAGGTTTAATCGCTGCAGTTGTTGACCAATTTTATGAACCACTCAGAGAAATTGCTTTAGGTAACGGGATTTCAATAGACCTCGAGTGGCGTGAAAGAGAAAAGGCACGTACCAAAGCAATCATTGATTATTTTTATAGTCATCCTCTAGCACCCTTGATTGCAGGTCGTCTTGCTCGTGAACCTGAAGTACTCGATATCGAACGTGCACATATCCAAGCTTTAATCGAACAAGGTGTTCGCAATATTGCTCAAGGGCAAAAGTTAGGACTAATTCCTCTTACACTTGATCCTGAAATCACAGTAGCCATGTTAATGGGTGGCTTACGCCTTGCCATAGATCAAGCTTTGCTTACAGAGCAAAAGCCATCGAATACAACATTGTTGGAACAGCTTTGGTTACTGATCAGCAATACTTTACAACTTGAACCTATCCCAACACCCCATACATCCAAAGTCGTTATGAATAAAAAACTGAACTAAATACTGAGCATCAATATTTTGTTTTAAGGAACATCAAAAAGGGAGTTTTGAAGGATGAAGCAATTCAATATTCATGAATATCAACAGCGTGATCAAGCACAAACATATCGTCAGTTACAGACAGATTCGGAGCGAAATACAGCTGAAATTGATCAAGATTTCGAAAAATTGATGCGCGATGGCTATGTCATTATCAAAAATTTAATTTCTCAAGAAAGCTGCCAAGCAATTAAACAAGAAGCATATGCCTTGCTTGAGCGAAAAGGACGAAATTCATTCGAGGGACTGCAAACACAACGTGTATATAATGTCCTCGCTAAAACGCGCGTCACTGATCAACTTGCAGTACACCCACAAATTCTAGGTTTAATGGATCGTTTGTTTGAACCAGGCTTTCTACTTTCACAAAGCCAAATGATCAATATTCTTCCAGAAGAGTCAGCACAACATTTACATTATGATGATGCATTCTATCGCCTACCTCGCCCTAGAAAAGCACTCGGTGCAGCAACAATTTGGGCAATTGATGACTTTACTGAACACAATGGAGCGACAGTGGTTGTGCCGAAAAGTCATTGTTGGGGTGACGATCAAATTGCTCAAAGATCAGCAGCAATATCTGCTGTAATGCCAGCAGGCTCTGTATTGTTTTTTCTGGGTACAACATGGCATGGTGGAGGAGAAAATCAGACCAAAGCACCTCGCTTAGCGGTGACACATCAGTACTGTGAGGCTTATTTACGACAGCAAGAAAATTATTTGCTTGAGCTATCAAAAGAGACTGTAAAGTCGCTTTCACCTCCCCTTCAGGCACTGGTAGGATACTCCATCTATCCACCCTTTATGGGCATGGTCGATGGTATGCACCCACTTAGAACATTGGAATAATGGGTTTTAAGTTTTAAAATAACCAAATGAATGTCATCATTTGGTTATAGGGCTTCATGGGTTTACTTTTATAGTAGCTTTTATTATGAATTTTCCTTTTATCCTAAACATCTCTCATCGAGAGAAGTTACCTTCGATATTTATATCACTCAACACACAAATGTTTTGATCAAAGAATTTAAATATAAAAATTAATTTCTCAAATCAACAGCATATGTGAGAGAACCATATAAAAAAGTAATACGCCTTCCCTCATAAGCAACATTTAAAACCTTATACTTAATCAGACCATCTACAGAGTAAATCTCAATTTGATGAATTTTATCACTTACCCAAGGATTTTTATTAAAATGATATCTTAATTGAACAGCCATCGTTTTTTCTATATTGTCTTTATGCCTAGCTCTTACTAAACGATTTATTTTGGTTTTCTTTTTCATTTTAATCCTCATAATTAATATTTGCAGTTGCCTGAGAAAGTAGTCGTTGAATGACCGATCTAGCTACAGAGTATTGTCGAGCTAAAGCATATACACTTTGCCCATTTTTAAATTTTTCTATAATTTCTTTTTTCTTCTTTTTAGTTAATATCTCGGGTCGACCTATTTTATTTATCTTTTTACGCCCGCCCATTTTTTCGAGTTTAACTTTTCGATCAAAATCAGAACACATTTTTAAAAAATGGAAGAATATTTTTTTAACATCTCCTTTTATTTCTTTTTTTGAAAACTCTAAACACACTAAACGTATCCCCTTTTTAAAAATAGTACTGACATTTGAATATATTTCTTTAAAATCACTTCCTAATGAATCTATTCCATCAATGATTAAAAGATCTCCACTTTCAAGTGTATAATTAATTAATATAATTAACTTTTGTCTAAATTTTAATGGTATCCCGATCTTCACCTGCTCAAAAATAAATCTATTTTTTGGAATTTCATAACCATACTTTTTAAGATAATCAACATAATTAAAATCCTCCTTTGAGACCTCTTCAGTTCTAAAATATGCATAAGCACGCACAATAGTTCCTCTTTAAACAACAATACCTATATCCAAAATTCAAGAAATATTTAGAACCATCTAATATTTAAAAATACATATGGAACATTTATTTATCAGCAAGACAATCTTAACCAAAAATAAGGGTTCATTATAAAACTGATAGATATATTGTTTAAAAATTTATTTTATTTCTTAATTATTATATAATTTAATTACCAATCATAATTAGAGCAGCGCTTTAAATAAGAATTTAAATCTGCTCTAAGTATAATCAGTCATATCATATAGATAATATGACTTATCTATTCATAAATTAATCTTGGGGTTTTCATCTTAAAATTCGACCTTAACAGTTAATTTATCGCTATACTTACCTGCAGGTAAGTTATCTGGATTGAAATCAAGAACTTTTGCAGTAAATGAATAACCTTGCTGCGTTAATGCATCATAATTACCAGCATTGGTTGTTGCATTGGCACTTGACCATCGTTCACTTCCCCAATTCCCCCATCGCTCAGTCGTTGAGTTTTTATAAATTTCATAAAGTAAATAATTATTTCCGCTATTTGACTTCATTGCACGCTGAAATCCATTTTGTAGATATAAACCATCATCCAAACTTACCATATAGGGTGTTTTTGCTGAGCAACGAATCCCCATAGAAGTCTGTACAGGTTCAAACTCATTGGCAAAAGCAGCCGTTCCAAAGTTAATATCATTGGTTGAAATTCGGCAATCAGGCAAAACTTTAATACTCAAATTCAATGTCGCATCACGCCCCGATCCCCAATTCATTCCCCCTCCCCATACACCGCGAAAAAAACCAGGACTTTCTTCAAAAAATCCTATTCCACCTATAGCAACGAAAGGTACGGAATAATACCACTTTACTTTGAAAGGCGTATTGGCTCTATATGTTCCAGGAGGTATAGATTGTCCAGAAGATATTTTCGCATAAAATGGTAAAGCACCATCCACTGTAGAAAAAATATTGAGCAATGAAAAAGTACTCAGATCTCGTTCTGCACCAATCACAATCGGATTGTTATTAATATCCAAATAATTAACTATTAAATTTTCACCCGTTTGGTCATTAATAAAATTGGTCGGCATTTCACTCACCATATATTTTAAATAAGTTCTATTCGCTGCTGCTAAGCTAAAACCTACGCATGATAAGCCTGCACTAAATTGATTGGATTGTGTTCCATTTTCCAACAAACTGATCGATGAGATGGTCCCCATACTGGTATTTCCACTGGAATTAACTGAACAAATCGCTTGGCTCTGACTAGAAATAAGCATTAAACCTGTCAGCACAATACCCGTCGGTATCAAGGTTTTTAAATTCAAGGTTTTTATATTAAAAATCATGGTTGTACAACCTCACGGCAAACAACAGGCTTAACAACAGCAATTTGCTGTTGCGCTTGTTTGAGATCCAATAAAAAGTCTGCTTTGCATAGCTTTTTATCTGATAACTGAATACTGATGCTATTTTCAGCCTTTAAATTTTCAAGATATGCAATTCCGTCCATGCCTACATAGCTAGAATCATGATCAGCACGATGAACCACAGCACCGACAGCAATCGGTTGTCCGTTTTCCTGAACAAGGTAAACGTTCGCGGCATAGGATTGTTTGATTGGGAATTTGACAACGACACCAGAACCCAGTTTTGCAGCAATTCGTTTTTCAACTTGGGTGGCATTAAAGTTAGAGGCTAAATTAATTGGATTAATGCTATATTTGGCAGCGTAATAAGGCGTGACCGATGGTACAAAAATGTAGCCTTTAGAATTACTTTTCCCAATCAGATTATTTTCATAATGTACAGGGACATCGGCGGTCTTATTGGTATCGATCAATGCAAAAGACTGTCCAAGTCGATTTGAAGCAAATATATCTCCAGACATTAAAATGACTGAACCTGACAGACCTAACCAGTAGTTATAATTTTTATCCCCTGACATACCTACATCAGTATTCACATATCGGTTACGATAACTTACACGTGCCTGATTAAAGTCATCGCTATTCTCATTATAACGTCGACTTACATCAAACCCAAAGCCGCCACCCGTTGGAATATTCTGGTTAAAATTAACATAACCATAGTCTCCCTTTGACTGTCTGCTATAACCTAAATTTGTTGAGGTATTGCGTTTTGCTAAAGGAACAGACAATTGAAATGCAACACTCCAATCTTTTTCAACGAAATCGCGATTGGCACTCAACGAAACGGTCGCACCACGCATATAAGGTGGCAAAATAGGTGCCCATGACAGATTCATCAACTTGTTTTCAATATCATTGGTTTTGGAGCGAATATAAGCAACACCAAAACTACCTGAATTTTCAGTTGCAAAGTAGGTATTCGCTACCCAATTTTTGGTACTATTTGCAGAAATCAAATTGCTGTATTGAAGCTTAGAAAGATCAGCATATTCTTTGTCACGCTGTGAATGATTTAAACCAAAACCAAAACGTTTCTGATTGTAGCTATAACCCAATGTATATTGATTTCCATTGAGATTTTTATTTTCAAAACGGTTTAATTCACGGTCAGCCCAACTCTGAGAAACAGAGCTGCTCAACACCCCAAAATGCTTAAGTTTCATGACTGAACCAACTCCAGCCAATCGAATAGCATTTGAAAGTTCTACACGTCCCTCAGTGGTTAACCAGTCATTTACGCCGTAACGTGCATCGGCTGAACCTGCAAATTTGCCATATTCAAAGTTCTTAATTCCATAATCTTCTCTTACCTGCCCCATAGATAATGAATAGTCCAATAGACCAGGTTTAAGTAAGGTATTTGAAACATAAAATGGAACTGCAGTAGACACCTGACGCCCTACACTGTCAGTCGTCACAATCACAGCTTCGCCTTTACCATTGATAAAAGGCATATTATTTAAAATAAAAGGACCTGATTGTATTTCAGTAGAGCTGGTTTTTTGCCCATTAATCAATAAATCAACTGTACTCGGTAATGCTGCTTCTCCTTTAAACTGCGGTAAAGGATAAGTAATCAAATCTGGTCGTGTACCAAAATTACGCTGAATTTGTAAACCGCCTAAGCGAACAGAACTCCCCCAAGCGTTTTTATTGCCAGTCGTGACATCGCCTGCTAAATAGGACAATACCGTGGTTGGATCATCATATTGCCAAGTCGTATCATAACGTCGATAGCCATCATTGTTGAGTTTCGAGTCATTTACAATAGATTTTAAATCTGTTTTCTGATAAATACCTGTATTTTTCAGTACACCATAAGGAGAGAAAAAACGCTGTTCAGTAAATAGTGATGTACTATTTCCCCCCTTCTCAGGACGATAACTATAAAAATCGTAGTTATTCAGTAAACCTGTTCCAGACTCTGCTGTTTGTGCCTTAAACCAAGAATCCTGTCCTCGCATTTGCACAGGCATCCAACTGGCAGGTATATCCACACTAAAATACTGTTTTGCTGAATTGTAATCATATTTCAGTTCAGGGATTTGGTTTAAAGCAACCCAGTCTGATGCCTTCCCTGAAAACCCTAATGTAAAAATCTCTAAATCAGTCAGTATTGTTTCAGGCTGGCTGTCTATATTTTGAAGTGGGATTTTGATTTCCAATTCATCTAATTTAGAGTGTTGAATAAAATAATAATCGCCCTTAACAATCACAGGAACGACCTGTTGAGTTGCATGCTGATTGACGATTAAGTCTAAATAAAGTTTAAATAACCCATTTACTTCAGAAACATCTTTCGGTGCTGGCGGTAAACTATTTGCATATACATGCGTTGCAAATGCAGGAAGATTAGACATCAAAATAAGTGCGAGACTTCTGCATAAAAAAGAAGGTGGATTTGAGTCGGAGATATAGCGCATTACTGCCCTCCTTCTTTTTTCATTTCAATGAGAGCTTGTTTAGTACCTGAAGTATCTACACCATACAAAGTATTCTGCTGATTCAAACGCGTAAATACTGACTGATCCAACTCAAATTTCATCGTACTGTTTGCCAGGATATATCCAAAGGCTGCTTTCCCGAGTACGATTTGCTCTGAATTGGGACTCAACTGAATACCCGAAAGCCGAGAGAATTTCATTCCTTTATTTTGAATATAAAGCTCTGGTACACCTTGTGGGTTGTTTTTAATCCACCAGCTCAATATCGGCTTTGCCAATGTATTTTTGGCATTTATTTTTTGTGAGCTTTCACTCAAACCACTCCCCAATCCATTTCCATAAGCAAAAAGCGGAATTGAATAACGCATCTGAAAACTTACAGTGGATGTATTCTGATCTGAATTTGAATCTAAGTTAATGGGTAATTCATCAACAACGATTCGATAAGCATCTTCTTTTCCAGCACCTGTGTTGATCGCTCTCGTCAATCGCAACATATGTTTCTCACCCGCCTTTATTTTAGCAACAGGCGGGCTGGGAATGATTTCAGTTTGCTCTTGGTAGGAATCTTGTTGATTTGTTTGATCCCATTTAAAAACTCGAACCTGTACCATCGCATCAGATTTTCCAGTATTTTCTAACCATACTGCTGATGCTTTTTCGTTTGCTTCAATTTTTGGATAAATGGGCCAAATCAAAAAAGTCGCTTGGGCAAATACTGATGAAGCCATTATCGACACAAATACAGCAGATAATGTTCTGCCTGACCATAATTTCATTTTATATACGTTCATATCATCACCAGGTAATCGTTATTGCGACCATATCTTTATAAAGTCCAGCCGATCGTGGTTGATTGTTGTTATCTAAATCTGTAAAAGCATACACAGAAAAATTCAATAACGGATCTGAAACAGTGGTTGGGGTAAGTGTGTAGGCATTTCCACTTACATACTCACTCAGCAAATTAATATCTCGATATAGTTGATAAGATATAAACTCATTTTCTTGAGCATGTTTCATCCGTCGGGAGGAATTTGAAAAGTAATCTCCGCTATTCAACATGATCTTTACAGGCAATTGCTCAGTACAACGAATATTCCAACTTTGTGCAGTATTCGACCCACCCCACAAAAGTTTGTCCTGCGACACCACAGGATGACGACCAAAATCAATTAACTGTTCAACTTTGCTCAACTCACACCCTTTATCTATGGTCGCTTGAACCTGAAATGTGGCTGTAGTTTGTGAGTAAGCACCCGCTGCATTCAACATTAGTAGAATACTCAAAGCTATTTTTTTCATGATTTTTCTTTAAAATTCAATAGTAATTGGAATCGTATCGGTATAATGACCCAGAGAAACTGGCTGCCCGTTATTGACAGTCTGCCCAATTAAATCAAGTGTCTGTGGTTGACCATTGTTATTCAAAGTAATGAATTGATTTGGTCTAAGCACATCTCTATTACTTCCATATAAAATATTGTAAGCAAGATAATCGGTGCCATTACTCATTGCGCGGAAGTAATTTGTACGAAAAGACAATGGCACTTGCCCATCATTTTGACCATTTCCGAAAGTGATTTTGATTGGCGAATTATTCAAACATTGAATCGTTAGACCTGAACCAGAAGCATTGGTTAAGCCAGTCTCAATAACATGATTAAATGAAGCCATTGTTTCGCCAAAATCCAATTGACCTAGATTTAACCCACTTGCCCCACTACTCACAGTTTGGTTATTGACCTGACAGGAAGATTCAAGCTCTATCTGCAATTTGAGCTTAGCGCCCAACTGCCCTGCATGTACAAATGTTGCAATAAAACCACAAGTTAGAAATCCCACGCATTGTTTAAAAAATAAATGCATACGCTCCTCCTCTAGGCAGATTTGCTACGCATAACAAATCTGCTCATTGTTACGTATACAGATTAGAAATTAACAGTCACTAATAAAGTATCTTCATAGTCACCTTGTGCTTTTGCAGTACCGCTATTCGCAGCAATTGCACCAAAAATTGGCACCTGTTCAGCTGCGCCAGAAGCAGCGGTAAAATTTTGTGGTGTATTGATTGCATAGGGTGTTGTACGTGCAGCATCACGGTATACGTTATAGCTTACTGTGTCCGCGCTTGCTGTGTTCTTAAGACTACGGTCAGCACGTTGCCCACCATCGATTGCTACAGTAAAGTTAACAGGTGTCGTACTGTCACATTTTACATTGAGATGACTCCCTGTCGCTGAAGCTGCAACTTGCGCAGTCAGGATGTTGTCCCAATTTCCCGATGTTTTTCCAAAATCCAACGTACCAAACTGGTTAATATTACCTGCCACTGAAGAGCCTTCTACAGCACAACCTGTTGAAACATTGAGTTTTACATCTACCTGACCAGTGACAGCAGCCTGTGCAGTTGCGATATACCCTGTGCCCAACAGTAAAGAAAGTGTTAATTTTTTAAGAATATTCATACTAAATCCCATGATATGTATTATTTGTTAACTGCGACACATTAAATGTGAATGCGAACAAATCATTACATGCGACTCAATACCGCTCAATAAACACACAAAAGAATAGAAAAAACCACAGAATAACCTATTGATTTTTATATAAAAATTTAAAAAATCATATGTACTAAATTACACAATAGTTTAAAACATATGAATAAAACATATTTAAATCAGAATTTTAGTAAAAAAATTAAAAATTATTATTTAATATCAATAAATTACATATAACAAAAATGCAACCCCCTACATTCTTTTTTTATAGTTAGCTTAAAAATAAGACTTCATCGAATGATGATCAAGAGTTGTATTGATTTAACGACTTCAATGATAAAAGAATGAGCGACATGCTGGATATTAGATTTTTGCGAAAATAGTCAAAGAAGTGATTTTCAATGAGGGGAAGTATTTTTATTAAGTCATATCAAACATCACACAAATTAAACTCATCATCACTATTCTTGAAAACTCGCATCATATAAATAAAGTGTTTTCAATGCCTGCAATTTTGTCCAAAATTTCGCTTAATTTGTGTAGAAGGTGCTCTACTTTTCTTGGGAGAAAAGTAGCAAAAGCCCTTTGTTGGTCGAAGGTAGATACTTATCACTCTTGAGTAAGGGCAGTATCTATACCACCAAACGCGATAGCAATTTCAAATAAAATAGGCAAAAGGAAAAGCAAAATTAATTTACATTTTGAATTCTATATAAAATTTTTGCTGGAATAAAAGTAAGTTGAATTAGCATGAGTTTAACTTAATTCGATGAATCATATAATTTGTTATAAAAAATCAAGATTTAAATGTATTTCATTTAAATCTTGATTTCTTTAAAGTTAATTTATTTTTTTCAGATTAAGCAGCTAAATGACCTTCAAATCTCAAATCAGCTGTTGTACTTAAAATTGCTTTGCGTAAAGTTCTAACCATGAAGTCTACATGTTGTTTATTGAGGATTAATGGTGGAGACATGATGTTCATATGTCCGACAGGACGAATAATTAAACCCTCTTTCTGACAGTATTCAGCGATTCGAGCACCGACATTGACAGAACTC
Organism: Acinetobacter bereziniae LMG 1003 = CIP 70.12; assembly: GCF_000368925.1. Classification (GTDB taxonomy): domain Bacteria; phylum Pseudomonadota; class Gammaproteobacteria; order Pseudomonadales; family Moraxellaceae; genus Acinetobacter; species Acinetobacter bereziniae. The sequence continues at coordinate 794,834 of NZ_KB849756.1, forward strand.
GGGAAAAGCGTTTTGGTTTTTTTATCGGCTAAATTTTCAATACACATCATAAATTTCTTACCGCGTACCTCTCCAACGATGTCTAAATCAACCAGCGTTTTTAATTGATCTTCAAAGTATTGTCCGACATCTTGAACGTGTTCAAGCAAATTTTCACGTTCAATAATTTCGATATTCTTTAAAGCAGCTGCACAGGAAACAGGATGCCCCGAATAGGTAAAACCATGGGTAAATAGTGCCCCATCTGCTTGAGGTTGATTGATGACCTCATAAATCTCATCAGAAATAATTGTTGCCCCCAAAGGTAAGTAACCAGAAGATAAACCTTTGGCACAGGTAATAATATCTGGAACAATCCCGAATTCAGATTCCGAAGCAAAGAAATACCCAATACGCCCAAATGCAGTCACCACTTCATCTGATACATATAAAACTCCATATTTACGGCAAATTTCTAAAGTTTTTGTATGGTAACCCTCAGGTGGCACAATCACTCCGCCAGCCCCCATAATCGGTTCGGCAAAAAATGCAGCGACATTTTCTGGACCCAGTTCCAAAATTTTATTTTCGAGCTCCAGTACCTTTTCATTGCAAAATTCGTCAAGACTCTGACCTTCTGCTCTGCGGTATGGATTTGGACATGAAATATGGTGTACCAATTCACGGTCAATATCAAAACCAATATGATCAAACTCAACACCTGTGAGTGACATACTGATATAGGTACTACCGTGATAACCATCTTTTCGAGAAATTAACTTTTTCTTGGTCGGTTTTCCCAACTGATTAAAATAAAAGTGAATCACACGTACTGCTGTATCATTAGCAACTGAACCCCCGCAACCAAACAGCACATGATTTAAATTTCCTGGTGCCAATTCTGCTATTTTTGCCGACAATTGTGCAGCAGGAATCGAAGTATGATGCCCAAATGCAGAATAATAAGGGATTTGCATCACCTGTTCTGAAATGGCATCAGCGATTTCTTTGCGTCCATAGCCAACATTGACACACCATAGACCACCGATTCCATCTAGATATTTATTTCCCTCTGCATCAAAAACATAACATCCTTCGCTATGTGCAAGAATCATTGCACCTTCATCTTTAAAAGTCGCAAAGTCAGTCCAAGGATGAATATGGTGTTCTTTGTCTTTCTTCCAAATTTCAGTAATTTGTGTTGTTGATAACTGTTTCATGTGATAACTCCTTGTTAAAATTTCATTTCATCAAGCTTTCGATTGAGTGAGGTTGAAAGAGTTGTTGCTTCATTGCCAATTTGATCCAAAGAATGCTGATGATGGTGGTCAGTCCAATAACAACACCCACCCAAGTAAATATTTTGACTCTCAAATCAGGCGTAGGAACGGCATAGAAAATCGTTAAGACCATCCCAACAATGCCGCTGATTTGTAGGAATGGATAAAATGGTGCTTTATAAGGTCGGGACATTTTGGGATAACGTTGACGCAGAACCATGACATTGATATGTGCAATGATGTAAGCGATCAACCAAGAGATACATGCCGCTGTTAAGAGAACTTTAATGACTTCGGTTTCACGCTGCGATAACAACATTGGAATCATGATGATGACCGCAACGAAAAGCACACCCACCCATGGCACATTATTTTTCTGATTGACTTGAGCAAATATGGATAAAACTTGTTTATTCAGCGCCATTCCCTGCAACATCCGTGGTAAGGCAGCTAAGGTCGCATTTAAAGTACTTAAGGTTGCAAATAATGCACCAACAGCAATAAACAACAATCCTGTCGGACCAAAGACCGCTGTTGCATATTCAATATGTGGGGTCAAAGAATTGACCAGATGATCTTGAGGTAAAAAAAATAGCGCTCCCAAACCATATAATGAAATCGTGATAAATATCGTGCTAAGCCCGATATACATCGCTCGGGGAATATTTTTACTGGCATTTTTTGATTCCTCGATCATCGGGACCACAAACTCTACCCCGACAAATCCCCAAAATGCTAAAGCAACAAGTGCTACAGTATTGCTATCAAATTTTATGTGGTGATCCACGACTTGAGTATGTGGATAATACCAACCGGTAATTGCAAAAATTCCCAGCAAAAGTAGTAAAACAACCATGACAAAAGCCACGATATTTTGAACTTTTGAAAAAATATCAATTTTCAGCAGATTTAAACCGACTGAAATAAATAAAATAATAAAACCGATGCCAAAATAAGGTACATCTAGTTTAAATATCTTTCTAATGACATCATCAATTAAAATCAATTCTGCTGAAACAGCAAACATCGCAACCAAAATATAACCGCAAAATACCGAAAGCATCGCGGGCAAATGCCCAGTTGCTACTAGGCTATAATCACTGATACTGCCACTCTTAGGAATGAGAAGCGCTAACTCTGCAAATGAAGTTGCATAGCTGATAGCTAGAAAAAAACCGATGATCAGTGGGATAAAAAAACTGATCCCACTTAAACCAAAGCCTTGCAAAATAATCACCATCACCCCTTGCGAGAGGACCAAGCCAACGGCAATAGCGATTAAATTAAACAAGCTTAGTTTTTTCTCACTCATTGTTTTCGCATGATAAATTAAACTGCGTCCATGCTTATTATTTTGTCCTGTCATCTGCTCCTCCCTCCTAGAGTGAAGATTAAAGATTTGAATTTAAATATTATTTCATGCAGTTTTTTCTTGTTGGATGAATAAAAGTCTTTGTGTTTTATCTTGATATTCTAAATATTTACGTTGAATATCGATGTGCCCTGCAATACGTTTGGCATCATGCCATACCCCCCAAATAAAACTTGAACCGCGCCCATATAGATAAGGCAAGCCAACAAAATAAACCCCTGGTTCAGTGGATACACCTAACTTATGATTGGGTTTACCATTCACATCAAAGGCATTTACATCTAACCAATCATAGTCATAGCCAAAACCTGATGCCCAAATAATTGAGCCAATGCTGGCTTGAGCTAAATCCAGCGTTAAGATCGGTTGTTGAATACATTGAGCATCTTTCAAGATATGGCGAGCTTCTGGTTCTTCGGTTAAATCGATACCCGTACGTCGAACATACGCGTCTGCGGCATCTAGAAATTCAAAATATGCCTGATCACTTTCTTGTAAATTCTTTTGCAGATCATCGTGAAAACTTACGTTATCTTGATCAAATTGTTTTGTCATCCCTACAAGCGTAATGCCTTCAATTGCCAATCGTCTAAAATCAATCGATTGCCCTCCATGTGCCCCACTGACCGCCAAGCCTTTTAAAGGTCCTGTATCGGTTTTGCTGCTGTCCCATCCGCCCAATACACCTAGCCACCACACATTATCACGTTGCCGATAAACACGAGGTGGTCGCTCATGACGCCCCACAGATAAATAGACTTTTTTGCCAGCACGATTTAATTCATCAGCAATTTGCACACCTGAAGAACCTGCCCCTACAACCAAGACAGCACCATCTGGCATTTGCTCTGGGTTCTTGTATTGATCAGAATGTATCTGGTACAAATCTTGTCTTTTCGGTGCTATCTCAGGAATCATGGCTTTTTGAAATGGCCCTGTTGCCACCACAACCCGATGTGCTTTTAAGGTACCTTGAGATGTTGCAACAATAAATCCTGCCCCTTGCGGATTGGTTTGTACTTTTTTGACTTCTACATGTGTATAAATAGGCGCATTAAATCGCTTGGCATATTTTTCAAAGTACTCCGCAACTTGATCATGGTGTACAAAACTATCTGGATCTGCATCAAACGCCATATTGGGAAAGCGATCATGCCAACAAGGTCCATTGGCCACTAAAGAATCCCAACGGCGTGTACGCCAAGCTTCCGCTATTCGATTTTTTTCTAAGACCACATGAGGAATGTTTAATTCAGTCAGATGTTCACTCATTGCCACACCAGCTTGACCTGCACCAATAACCACAGTATCTATTTCTAATTGATCTAAACTCATTTTTAATCCTTGTCGAACTGAGTCATTTATTTTCAACAATTCATTGTTGAATCCACTCCAATGTTGTATTTCCCAGCTGTAACGGGTTGTATATATGCTTTGCTTTATATTTCGCTTTGCAGACGTGAAATATCGAAAAGAACAAAAACATTGTTTAAGAAAAATATAGGCAGTTGATGAGTAAAGAGAAAATAGGATATCCAAAACAAATGAATCAAGAAAACTGAACCCAAAAACCAAACCAATGAAATTACTCAATAAATTTTAAATATTTTTAAATTTTTATTGCGCTTTAGATTGCTACGGAAAAACTAAATTAATAGAAAGGAAAACACAAATTGTGACTCTAAGCGAAGTCAGCATACTAGATGAATACTTTCATTGACTTAGGACGCAGCTGTGAAACATACCCGTATTCGGACTTTTAATACTCAAAAAACCTATCCAGAACAAAACTTGGACAATGATCTTTGCCAAGCTGTGGTGGCACGTGGTCGCACTGTATTCCTTCGTGGGCAAATTGGGCAAAATCTAGATACATCTGAAAGTGTCGCGCTTGCTGATGTCAAAGGTCAAACTGAACAAGCCATGTTTAACATCGACATGCTGCTTAAAGAAGCAGGAGGTGAGTTAGCTGACATTTGTAAAATCACCATATATATCGTCGATCCACGTTATCGTGAAGATGTCTATCGTGTCGTAGGTAAATGGCTTAAAGGCGTCTATCCCGTTTCAACTGGAATCGTTGTTTCTGCTTTAGCTCGACCTGAGTGGCTTGTAGAAGTCGATGCGACTGCTGTGATTCCTGATTAAAATAAGCAACGACACGAGAACGTTATGACATTTTCAATTATTGCAAGATGTAGTGAAACAGGACAATTTGGTGCTGCGATCAGTTCATCCTCTCCCGCTGTTGCCGCAAGATGTATTCGTGCCAAAGCTGGTGTCGGGGTTGCAGCAAGTCAAAATATAACCGACCCAAGTTTGGCCAACATTTTACTTGAAATGACCAAATACAATATATCACCACATCGCGCGATCACGGAATTAACTAGAAATACAGATTTCATAGAATATCGACAGTTGAGTTTATTAGATGCCGTGAATGAGCCTTTTGCATTTAGTGGAGAACACACCTTAGGGATTTATGCACAACATATTGGGAAGCATGCAGTATGTGCAGGTAATTTACTCGCAAATGATCAAGTGCCCCATGTTATGCTGAAACAGTTCGAACAAAGTAAAGGTGTTTTAGCAGAACGTTTGCTCAAAGCACTAAAAGCTGGAGAACAGGCTGGTGGGGAAGCTGGAGCAATACATTCTGCTGGTCTTTTAGTTGTTGACAAGTTGGAATGGCCAATCATTGATTTACGCGTAGACTGGTCAGAGCGACCCATTTCCGATCTCATCGAACTATGGCAGATTTATCAACCGCAAATTGATGATTATATATTAAGAGCATTAGATCCAATGCGCGCGCGTAGCTTTGGTGTTCCAGGAAATGAATAAACCTTTTTAGGGTATACAATGGAGGTGTATCCAAAGTGTTAAATCGAATTTCTTTAAGACAAATGGAATACTTTGTTGCAACCGCAGAATGTGGCAGCATCATCATTGCTTCGGAGAAGATACATGTATCCTCTCCATCTATTTCCGCTGCAATTGCACATATTGAAGCCGAATTACAAACTCAACTCTTTATCCGACAACATGCCAAAGGCTTAATCCCAACCACTGTGGGCAAAAGTGTCATGTTGGAATGCAAAAAAATCTTAAATCAAGCATCCAGCCTATACTCACTTGCGGCTGAATTTTCAGGTTCAATTCGTGGACCTTTAAAACTTGGGTGCTTTCCTGCTTTTACACCGATGATTTATGCCGACATCATCAATGGCTTTTCCAATTTATATAAGCAAGTTTCTTTAGATCTCTATGAAGATGATCAACAAGCTCTTCTCAATGCACTGATCCGTAACGATATTGATTTGGCTTTAACCTATGACCTGAATATAGATGCAAATATTATTCATTTTGAACCATTAACCAAGTTACCCCCACACGCACTGGTCAGTGAACAGCATCCCTTAGCTTTATTGCCTGCTGTCACCCTAGAGGAACTCTCAACATATCCCATGATTCTTTTAGATATGCCCTTTAGCAATGAATATTTTTTATCGTTATTTAGCACTAAAAATCTCAAACCCAATGTTGTCCGCTCTTCAAAGAATATTGATGTGGTTCGTTCTATGGTTGCCAATAATATTGGTTATACTATATTAAATGTTCGCCCTAAAAATAATTACAGTCTTGATGGTAAGCGATTGATACGAATACGCATTGCTGAAGAACATCGCCCCATGTATATCGGTATAGCAACCCCTAAAAATGTACCAAAGAATATTGTCGTTGAAGCATTTATTAGTCGTTGTAAAAGCTTTATCTCTGATCAATTTATTTCTGGTATGAGCTCTGCTCATTTCTACGATCCCTATATAAAAAACCAAACACAAAAGGACGCCTCAGATGTCTAACTTATCTAGTATTCAATTGCTTCAAAAACTTATTGAATTCGATACGACATCGCATAAAAGTAATTTAGCGCTGATCTCTTATGTCAAAAATCTACTTGAATCTAAGGGAATCAGTATATTTTTAAATTCAAATGCTGAGCAAACCAAAGCCAACTTATTTGCAACGATTGGACCTAAAGACCGAGCTGGCATCTTATTGTCTGGGCATACGGATGTCGTTCCCGTTGAAGGACAAGCATGGAGTAGTAATCCATTTCAAGCATTGATCAAAGATCATAAAATTTATGGTCGGGGTACTGCGGATATGAAGGGGTTCATCGCCTGTGCAATTCACGCCATGATCAAGGCAGTAGACTTGCCTCAACTAAATAAACCACTACATTTATGTCTTTCTTATGATGAAGAAATCGGTTGTATTGGTGTACGCGGTATTCTTGGTTTGCTCTCCGAATTTATTATTCAACCAGAGCTTTGTATCATTGGTGAGCCCACCAGTATGAATATCGCAACAGGTCATAAAGGTAAAGCAGTATTCAAAGCCATATGTCATGGTCAAGAAGGTCACTCTGCTTTAGCACCATTGTATGTCAATGCAATTCATAATGCGCAAAGTTTGATTGAGGCGATTCGCATTACGCAAAAAGAGATCGCAGAAGGTTCTATTTTTGACACGGACTATGATGTACCCTTTAGCACGGTACACATAGGAAAAATACACGGCGGTAAAGCGTTAAATATCGTGCCCAATGAATGTATCTTAGATTATGAGATTCGTAATATTGCTGAACAAACAACAGATACCATACAAGAAAAAATTTTTAATTATATTGAACAGAGTCCTTCTGCAAAATTTGTCAATATTCAGGAAATCAATCAATACCCCGGACTGAATACATCGACGACCATTCAAGCGGTTAAATTCTTACAATCACTGCTCAAACCCGAAACTGAATTACAGAAAATATCATTTGGTACAGAAGGCGGATTATTTCAACAGCAATTGAATACGGCTGTGTTAGTTTGTGGTCCAGGTTCGATTCAAGTCGCACACAAGCCTGATGAATATATCGAAATTTCTCAGATGGATGAATGTGATGCTTTTTTTGAGCGTTTGCTCAATCATATTGCCGCTTAAACATGATGCAGACTGCAAAATTTTATTTCAAAACGATATAAAGGTTCAACTGTTTTACTAGATGAAGTATTGATATCTATAAGAAAATAGGGATGCCTAGTAATTTGTTTTTTCTAAAGCAAAAGCTTATATAAAACGAATTCACAACCTGATCTAAAAATTATACGGTTTATTGTGCCATAACATTAAAATTCTAAGGAAACTCAATGAAACTCAAACAGGATTGGTTGGATCAACTTTCTCAAATTAAACTCCCAAAGTCTTATTTTATAGCAGGACAATATGTTGAGGCTAAACAAACATACCCTATCACAAACCCTGCCACTGGCGAGTTTTTAGTCAGCATGTCAGCATGTGATGCACAAGAAGTCAATCAAGCTGTGCAACATGCCAGAAATACATTTCAAAGCGGGGTGTGGTCACGATTAGCTCCACGTGAACGTAAACAGAAACTCAAAAAACTTGCAGAACTGATTCTTGAGCATGCTGAAGAACTTGCCTTACTTGAAAGTCTCAATGTGGGCAAACCGATTCAAGATTCACTCAATGTTGATATTCCCGGTGCAGCATTCTGTTTTGAGTGGTATGCGGAAAGCATCGATAAAATGTATGATGAAATTGCCCCGACCCACCACGATCAGTTGGCGATGATTTTTCGTGAACCCATCGGGGTTGTTGCAGCTGTTGTGCCGTGGAACTTTCCACTGGATTTAGCGAGTTGGAAACTTGCACCTGCATTGGCAACAGGCAATTGCGTGCTGTTAAAGCCTGCTGAACAATCTCCTTTTACGGCACTTAAACTGGCAGAACTTGCCCAACAGGCAGGAATCCCAGATGGTGTTTTGCAAGTCCTTACAGGCTTAGGGCAAGTCACTGGACAAGCCATAGGACGCCACCCTGATATTGATTGTTTGGTCTTCACAGGCTCGACGGAAACAGCCAAAAAGTTTTTAGTTTATTCAGCTGAATCCAATATGAAGCCTGTTTGGCCTGAAACAGGCGGAAAAAGTGCCAATATTATCTTTGCAGATGCAAATATTGATCAAGCCCTTGATAAAGCGATTTTTGGGGCTTTCTATAATCAAGGTGAAGTGTGTTCTGCAAATTCGCGTATATTATTGGAACGCAGTATTGCACCACAATTTATTCAAAAATTTGTCGAAAAAGCCAAAAATATCAAGATTGGGCATCCACTTGATCCCAATACCCAAATGGGTTGCTTAATTGATCGCCAACATGCCAACAATGTACGACTAGCAATTGACCAAGCTAAGGCACAAGGTGCTGAATGTCATAGCATTACTTTAAATTTAGATGATGATTTAGATCAAGCAAGCTATATTGCGCCAACAATTTTGACTGGCGTTACAGCAGAATTCGATATCTTTCACCAAGAGGTTTTTGGTCCAGTGGTGAGCATCACGACCTTTGAAACTCAAGAAGAAGCAATCGAACTTGCTAATCACTCAATCTATGGACTTGCCGCTTCGATCTGGACGCAAGATATCCAAAAAGCCATCATTCTTTCCAAGCAACTTTTAGTTGGGACTGTATCCATCAATACCGTAGATGCTTTAGATGTCTGCACACCTTTCGGTGGATACAAGCAATCTGGCTTTGGTCGTGATTTATCGCTACATGCAATCGATAAGTTTACTCAATTAAAGACTACTTGGATTCAACTTTAAGCCATCGTTTTTATATGAATAGATGCGATGCATAGCGCTTAGGTAACATCAGAATGTAAGTATAGCCTGCATGATGCTTTTTCAAATTTAATCTGACAGTTTAATCCAATTATAGTGACTGTCAGATTGATATTTATTTGAAGAATATTAATCAATTAACGATATAAAATTTTAATATAATTGAAAAGAGTTGAGCCTTTTATGATTTTTGTCATGTAAAATTCTTTAAATTATATCCACTATTGCTACAATATCCTACTATAGAGACAGTGTTATAGCTTTTAATCCCCACCTCTAAAACTAAGTTAAAGTCTTCAATCTATTTTCCCTATTATGATCCATCTCTATGACCCATACTTTTTCAGACCATCCTCAAATTCGCCTTGTTTCTAGTTTTGACGAACTGATCAAAACAGCATTTCAAGGTGATACCAATGCAATGTGTTGGCACAGAAATTTAACGGGCGATTTTAAAGAGATTGTGTCTAAACTCGAGTTAAAAGAAAATATTACTGAAGTTTCTGAGGAAGATCTTTTTGCTTTAAAACTTACTGAACAAGGTGAACTGGCAAGAGAAATCATTTTAAAAGATATAAAACAATTAACGCTGCTTGGTGCTTCGCCTACACTAAACCTCATTCAATATTATGAACGTGATGAGGAATTAGAATTCATTTCAACTGATGTTTATTCCTTCCATGTTGACCGCTCTCCGATTGAAACAGATACTTTCTTATGCACTTATCATGGCGCGTCTAGTGATATTCTACCAAACGCTGAGGCTGAGCAAAAAATACTTATTCCTGAAATTCGAGAAAAACTTAAAGCACTCCATGATGGGTCAGCAGCAGAGTTTGAAAACTTTTTAAAAGACTATTTTTTTGATTTACATTATCAGCCTAAACCCAACGCCGTACCGATTAACTTAGGCTTAGGTCATCTTTGGCGTTTAGCCGTTGATCATCCAACACAGCAAGTTTTGCCTTGTGTTCATCGAGCCCCAGTCGAAAGTGATGGAGAGTATCGCTTGTTGTTGATTTGTTAGGGGGGCGTGTAGGATCAAGTCAGAAGGTAATATACTTCAATCATCGGTATAGTAATTTATACCTCGATTTCCTTAAATTACTCCGCAATAAACCTTTTTTACTTCCTAAGCCCCTTTCAAAATATACCTTATAAGTTGAATTATTGAAATTTGAGAGAATAAGTTATAACTATCGCATGTTCGACCAAATGCAGAAGCTTGAATATATCCCCCAACATCTTTTTCCTTACCAAGTTTACCTACAGCAGTTTCTCGCCTATCTCGTACGCCTGTATTTTCCAAATCTGGAGTAAAAATAATTTATAAAAAGACAGAATAGATTCAATATATTAAATTTTTCAAATAAAATACGATTATTCTATTCTGTGCACTCAAAGTCAAAAAATTACATTTGCACTGTAAAAACTATAGTACTTCCACATTACCTAATGGTACTTTTATATTACCTACATATTCTTCAATTAAATAAGAACAACCTGAATTAACATTTATTGCTAGAAAATAATTTTTATTTTCTTCAAACTGAACTTTAAAAATCTTTGTTTTACAGAACTCTGTTCTAGCACCATTATTATAGCTGTATGTCATGGAGATTAGAATAGGTCTATTAGCTGGAACTTTAAACTCGCCATAATTTAAATTATTTGTTGGGACATTAGGCATACCCAAACTTTTAGGAGTATATTCAAATTTTGTTGCTCCTAACATACCTGATGTCTTTACACTCGTGAAAGCATCTCCTTTATCTTTATCATTTTTTATATCCTCTTTTTTGATAGAGTTTGGAAAAATTCGTATACTTTCACCTAACCCATAAAAAACCCGAACATTTGCAGTTTTACCAGTGACAGGTTCTTTATATCGAACTCCCTGATTTAAGATTGAATCATTTATTTTATTTATACTTGCACAACCAGTTGCAAATATAAATAAAAAAATTAATAATAGGTGTTTTTTCATAAAGACCTTCTTGTATTTTTCCATATAATCAAAATGTCAAATATTTAAAATCATTGACTGCATTTTTCTTGCTGTAATTTATTTAGTAATACGATTTGATTTTAATAACTTTCAATCAAATCATCAAGATTACCTGTAAGGCTATGATCAAATAATGCCAGCGGATTCAGACTCAATAATGCAGCCGCTGCATTCATTGCATTACCGGTACTAGCTATTTTTTTCTGTTTTTTTAAGTCATCTAGATTAACTAATGTACTTTTAAGAGTATCCTTAACCTGATCACAGTTCGCCATTTTAGACAAGTCTGCCGTTTCTGTATTCTGGTGTGAAGGTTGAATACTATTGCATGCAGTCATAATAAAAGAAAAACTAAAAATAATGAAATTTTTTGTCATAAATTAACTCCAATAATGTTAAAAATATTAATCTTTTCAAATTTACTCACATTATTCCTCTTGTGATAAAAAATTATCCTGAACAGCAACCTGCGCAACTTGTCCACTCTGAACTGTACTTGATACATCACCTGTAGTCGCTCCAACGCCAGAGGCGACTAATCCAGTGATTGCACTGATCGTACTTTTTTCATCTGCCGTTAAATCTTTTGCATCCTTACCATATAAGAAATTAGATAAAACTGGTGCGGCTGCCTCAGTTCCTCCTGCTGAAAGTCCAGCAGTCAATGCATCATTTCCTCCCGCTGCTGCAACTGCTGCACCTAGAACGGTATGGGCTATACTTTCTTCACATTGTTTTCACAAGTCATATTTTTCCTAATATTTTTCAATAGGTTTTTTTTAATAAATTCTACCCAAGATTTGAATACCTCAATCCATTATTATTATTTTTTTCCAAACAATCTCCCTAAAAAGCTTTTTGGTTTCCAGTTCGGGTCTAAAAAGTCGTAATGATAATCGTAATGCTCTAAAGGTTTTATTGGCATAAGTTCCATTGGAACAAGCGGATTATCTATTTCTATCTCAAGTCCATTCATTCATGCCAATTTGGTAAACATAACTGGATGATGTGACCAAATTTCTCCACTAAACTCTTCGCCAAAATCTTTGTTGTATGCTTTGTGTACTTTTGGTTTTAGTAAAGTCTGTATAATATCTATAATTTTATCTTTATCCTTATGATAAATTGCATCATATACACCAAATTCAAACTCTACTACTTCTCTTAATTTATTAATTTTTTGGTTGGCTATGTCTTTTATTCGTTGATAATCTTCCCAATCATGTCGTAAAACTGCCTGCATAGCATGAGTACGATATCTTGGATCATCTTTAGATGGTTTAAATTTTGCTTCTTCATAACTAGGCTCATAGTCACCCCAAAGTAAATGAACTGTATCAAGATTAGCAAACTTTTTAATCACTTCCTCACTGTCAGATAAAATTGGAAAGATAAACTCATCAGGAGTAGACATTGTATAAGAGAATCCACCAGGATATCTTGCACTTTCTACCCTTAATAAGCTTGACACATAAAACCATTGTTTTAATTGCTTTACATTTTGCTCAAAAATATAACTTTTAAAGCCATTATAGATACAATATGTTGCTAAAGACTCATAAACTGCGCCTTGTTGCTGATTTTTCTTTAGCCTTTCAGTAATTAAGTTAACTTTATTTTTGTCGCCATCTTCATAAAAAATTTCTAGGCTTTGAAATTGATTTAATAAATTATATTTCATCATTTTGCAACCTTATTACCAAGATTTAAAGTAACTGCACGCCCTTCATTAACACCAAGTACAATCTTATTGATTGGTTTACTTTGCTCAACAGCATCGCTTATTAGTTTTGCCGTTTTAATAGCATCAGGGTTATTTGTACGAGCTAATACACTTGTTCTACTCTTAATCCATTTGTCTGACATCTGAACACCGATATCATTCGGTGAGTTTTTGTTATCACTTAACTTTACTGAACCTCTTTCTTTTAAAGGCTTTACTTCAACAACATAAATTTCGCCATTCTTCATGTAAACACCATCAAAACAATTACTTCCACACTTACTTTCAAGTTTTGTATAACCACTATTCTTAAAGTAACTATCCGCAATTTCTTCTCGTAAAATACCAGATTTATTATTATCTGTATTATTGAGTAATTGCTGTTGTTTATTTAAAACTTCTTTTGGCGGATCAATAATTTTCCCATTTTCAGTAATTTGCTTCGCACTAATATTTCCTGATGTTGAGGTTTTGACTGAAGGTAATTTTGCAGGATCATTTTCTAATATTCGTTTAATACTAGTCAAGTTTCCAACTTGACCACCTTCGTATCCGAGTTTCTTACCCCCTATTGCACCTACACCTAAACTGGTAAACACTTCCACCTGTGTTCTTTGTGCATTCGCTACTTTTTCAGGATCTCCACTATTTAAGTCAATATAAGATTGTTCAATTGCTGCTGCTTGTTTCTTTAAGTTATTAATTTTTAAAAAATCAATAACTGCCTGCCCTTTCAGACGATTATTTTCCATTGCATCTGCACATGCAGAGCTTCCTAATGGACAATGTATTGCTGATACTGCTGTATCACCAAATGCATCAGCTATCATTAATATACCATCGGCAACGCTCCCTAAACCTTTGATAGCGCCTTGATCTATTGGATGTTTTACTTTAGATGAAAGCCCATTGAAAAATTCATTAACATTTTTGCGTAAATCATCTCCTGCTAAAGAGTTATTCTCCACCGCATTCTGCGCAACTTGACCACTTTGAACTGTACTTGATACATCACCTGTAGTCGCTCCAACGCCAGAGGCGACTAATCCAGTGATTACACTGATCGTACTCTTTTCATCTGCCGTTAGATCTTTCGCATCCTTACCATATAAGTATTGCGCAAGTTTTGGTGCTGCTGCTTCCGCTCCACCCGCTGAAAGCCCAGCAGTCAATGCATCATTTCCTCCCGCTGCTGCAACTGCTGCACCTAGAACGGTATGCGCTAAAATATGCGCTGTACTTCCTTCTGCATCCTTAGATTTAAAGTATTGACCTATCTCATAACTTGCTACAGGACTTAATGTTGCTGTCGCTATGCCTAAACCTGAACTCGTAGGCGCTGACAATCCTGTTGATATCGTATCAACCAATACACCTAGTTTTTGATAGCTTAGATTTGGTCTCAGTGGAAGTCCTAATATTCACTATTAAAACTTACAAAAATAATTTACTGGCTCTTATAATTGGAATATTTTATCCACTTAATTTCCAAAAATTTACTCTTAAAAAAACCTCTAAAATTTTAGAGGTTTCTTGCATTAATCATTAAATTCACCCATACATGACTGTATTTCATAAATAAACTGCGTTTTTGCTTTTCCTTGTTCATCTAGATTTAATATAAACTTCCTCCAATCACCACCTGTATGTGACTGCATTTCATCATGAAGTTCCTGGCTAAATTTTATAATCAAATCGTAATTAAAATCTGGAGGTAAATACTCTGTATGATTGCGAAAGAAAAATACCCCATATTCAGACCACCCCTCATCAGGATTAAATTTGTATTCGAATCTCCATGAATCATAATCAAAAGGTCGATATTTATGTACTTCTTGTACAATTTTATTCAATATCTCAAATTGCAATTGCATTATTTACCACCACCTGCTTCATTTTTAAAGACTTGCTCAAACTCCCCCATCAACTTTAAATGTTAATCTTAAGCTCTTAGGTCTTAATGAGCTAGAATCACTTCTCATAAACATAATTTTTATTTTTTATTTTTTATTTTTTATTTTTTATTTTTTATTTTTTATTTTTCAAATATATTTATATTAATTTTATATTTTATTTTCTACAGATTAAAATATGAGAGCTGTTAAGCAAATAACAGCCCTTTTTATTAATATCTACTATTCATGTAACAAATTTAAAAAATCATCAAAATTATTAGCTACATTATTAACAACCATAGAACTTGCTCCATCTTCATAATCAACAAAGTCATCATGATAAACCAATACTATTTTGGGTTCTGTACCTTCAATATTATCTCTATAATCAAAACAAATATAGTCACCATTTGCGCATATTCCAAAAACAACTAGATTTTTTATACCATAATTTTCAAGATCATTTACATTACTCTGATTGCTTAAAATATCACCATCCAAATGATCAGTTTTAAAACTTAAAAAATTTAAATCCCGCTCATCTTCTTTTTTATAAATATTTTTAAAATCAAAAATATTTTCAACTGGAGATAAAGCATCATGATCTTTTATTAAATTAATATAACTTGTAGGAAAGTTATATCCTAAAATACTCTCAACTTCATGTATTATATCTAAGGATACTTGTCCATTATCATCATAAATACGCATCTTATTTTCCTACCTTAATTATTACCACTTGATAAAGAATTTTGTCCTGTATGAGGTACAGCTTTATTCGAATGAAATTCAGCTGGAACTAATTGCATATTTTTTGGTGATGATTGAGCATTGTGGTCCCATGTATAACCATCAATTTGAGATTCTCCTAAACGCAATTGCACTAATTGACTATATGAAAATTCAGAATTTTAGCAATCCATTAAAAAAATAGTATTTTAAGGGAGTTCATAACCAGAATTCTTCATATTTTCAATAATTAGCTCATCAAACTGTTCATCACTTATTCCTCTTATTGATTTTATACTTCTCCAATTCCATATTAATGGTAAAACTTTGCTGTCTAACATTGTAAAATGAGCTAAAAACATATCTGCTAAGTCATATTTATCTAAAATATTATTCTCTAAAAGAAATGAATTGAATACTTCACTTGGCCTTTTACCACTTAATATTTCATTAAAAGATTCACTATTTTCCGAATATGACATATGTTACTCCTCCACTGCTTTCAATTTCTTCAACTTTTGTATAACCATGTCTTTGAGCAATTTTTCCTGTCCAAGTATTTAGTGCAGCATCATTAGGTGACATACCTTTTGCTAAATTAGCAGAATATTGTGCTGTATTAACACTATCGGTTCCTGAAATCCATGCCCCACGTATTTTATTTACTTGTATACCCTCCTGATTCAAACGTTGAATTGCACTACTAAACATATCAACACCAGATGCATTCATATAAGGATGATCAGGTGCTGATCTTATATCAAAACCTAAAATACCATTTTTATCAACATTAACAATTATCCCTGCTACACCTTCAGGATTCCCATACCTCATGGTTATAATTCCATTCTGATTTTTGAAAATAAATTCATCAGTAATATCAATTTTTGGTTTAGGAATAGTAGTACTACTTGAAGAATTACTCTTTGATTCTAAATCACTAAGACCACTATTTTTATTTGAATCACTTCCCACAGCCATAGTCGCCCCAATAACTTCAGATTTTCCTACATCTCCATTTGCATCGGGCTTTCCAGTCATGGTAGTTGCTCCACCATTGACATCAGGTGTCCCAGCTACCGTTGCAGGTTTTGGTGTTAAATGATCATCGACGTTTTTAACGACTTCTTGCAGGGCTTTACCCGTTTCAGTAGTCGCTTTCTTCCCAACTGCACCAATACCAGCTCCACCTATCAACTCACCATATATTTGTGCTTCAAGTCTCGCTTTCTCATAGTCATCTTGTTGCATCTGGTATAGATCTAATGTGGTCGTGTATTTTTCTCTATTAATCGCTTCAGCATCTATAACTTTTTGCGCAATTTCTGGGGCGTTTTTAATAACCGTAGCTGTTGTATCTATCGCCTTTTGAGTACTTTCAGCAGGTTTTTCAACAAAATCAACAATCCCATTTAATATATTCCATCCTGTTTCTACAGCACCTTCGATACCTGTTTTTAATCCTTCAACAGTTCCTACAGCTGTACCCGCATCACGTTTTAATGGTTGAAGTAATTGATCACCAAGACCAAGTTCACTACTTTTAATTGCCCCATGATCCTGAATAAACTCTTTTTTATCGTTGTAATTTGCTGATTTTGTATCCGCACTTCCTCCAAGAGTATTTGTTAGAAATACATCTTTATTTTTAAAATCATCTGGCGATGCAGTAAAACCTTTACCCTCAGTATCTATATAAGTTTTAGCCTTTTCTATTTCAGAATCAGTTAAATGACCTGCATATGTATCCCTTGTTGCCTCGACTCGAATCGTTGGAAATGCACCACCATTTGGTGCAGTGATTTCTAAGTTAGGTAACCCATCACTATTCAAATCACTTACAGAAGTGTTGGCAGTTTTAGCACGTAAATATTGATAGCCTTCTTGATATTTTGATATTTCTGATTCAGATAGACTCCGATCAATACTATTTTTCCACCCTTCATCGATATTGTATAAAGCGCCTCGGGTTAAGATTGTTTTCGCATCATCTTCACTAATTCCTTTTTCTTTTGCATATTCTTTCGCTAGCTTTTGAATGAGATTAACTTCTTCTCGATGCAACTGACGATTATTTGAATCGACATTTACTGCTGTGCCTACAATTGACGTATTTAATCCAACCACAGTTCCTGCACCAAATAGTGCCAAACTGCTTACACCGTTAACAACTGCCTCTGCGCTATCAGTTTTCATTCCTTTTTCAGTCAATGTTTTGACCATATTTTCTTGAATTTTATTTAGTGTAGGTGCAGCTGCTGCAATACCACTTGTTGTTAAAGCACCTTCTATTGAACCTGTACTTAAAGCACCAATAGCTGTATGCATTGCAACTCGATAAACTCCTCCTTCATCCCATTTTTTTGCTTCTGCCTCATTTCCAAGTAATCTTTGTTTTAATGCTTGTTGTTGTGCATAGTCAGCTACAGCCTTAGGCGCATTCTCTCCAAACTTCTTCGTCACTTCCATCTGCAAATTGATTTCACTTTGAACCTTGTCTTTATCAAAGTTATTTTTTAACGCACCACTATTTTCTCGGGCTGTATCTGTTGTCACACTGGTCAAGATGTCTGACTTGATCTGCTCAGCGGTTTTACCTGTTAATGCTTGCTGACCTTGTTCATCTCGAATGGTGATATTTGTCGTATTGATACCGCTCTTGGTCACACTACTGTCTTTATCACTGTCTAAACCAAAACCGATCGACTTACTTACACCTGTAGTCGTGGATGCATGCTGATCAATTTTGTTTGGTGTAGAAAGTACAGTATCAGGGGTTTTACCACCTTTTTCATCGCTTTTGCCTGCATTAAACCCTGCACTTAAGCTAATACCTTTGGCATCATACTCACTGACATTACGAATATCTGAATGCGTCAATGTGCCTGTATCCAAAATATTTTTCTTTAAGTTTTCAGCAGTTTGTGTCGAGGTAATGATCGCTCCTTTCAAATCAGTATTATTCTTCACCTTGATCTGATAACCATCATCTCCAGCGAAAACTCCTGACTGTTCGTTTACCGATGCATAATTGGCATTTACATTCGACTTACTAAAACTGCCTGATGCATTAGCACCATTGGTTCCGACACTAACTTGCCCTGAGATATTTTGTTGCTTGCTTTGATAGGTTGCTTTGTCTTGTAAGCTTTCGATATTTAGTTCATTGGCATCAATCTGTACACCTTTACCTTGTACCTGACCACCAATAATATTGGTTGCATTTCCACTACTGATCGTGGTTGAACTGTCTTTAGAACCAATATGACTGTTCACATAACTGGTGTCTGTCCCATTGCCTTTGCCTTTTCCAAGATTTCCTCCAGCAGTGACCCCAAACCCTGTTTGATTACTGACTGAAACCCCTGCATTCCAACCTGCACTCTTGTTGCCAGACGCTTCAATGGTTTTTTGTTCAGCCGCTTTTATGTTGACATCATGATCGGCTGCCAAATGAGTCCCTTGCATACCCACAACATCCGAACCAATGATATTGATATTGGATTTTTCACCTGCGCCTGTGGCAACAATATTGGTTTTGCCAACTGCATAAACTTGACTTTGGCTGGCTGTACTACTTTGTGTCTGACTAAATTGAGTATTTTTCTGCTCTCCGTAAGTCAGACTTACGCTGACTTCGACATTTCCATTCAGCTTACTTGCATCCGACAGTGCACCTTGTAATTTGCCTAAAGCCTGTCCCGCTTTATAAGCATCAAAACCAGCATTGGCTGCTGCCATGGCATTGACACGATCATTCTTACTCTGACCCACTTGCTTGCTTGAATCCACTACGGATTGCACTGCACTGACCACTGGAACATTCACAGCAAGGGTTAAGCCCTTTTGCTCCATTTCATATTTATAATCACGGGTACTTTGTTCTTTTGCAGCTTCAATATTGACTTGTTGTGCCAATATATTTACATCGCCATTTTGTGAGGAAACCGTACTTCCCGTCTGTTGGTAAGTTTTGCCTGCAATGATATTGGTATTGCCATTTAAACTGCCAACCATTGAACCTGTGTTGGTCGATTGGGTATTTTGTTGTTCTGTCAGCTCTTTCTTTGAACCTACACTAAAACCAATCCCACCACTCGACATCAACCCAGATTTTTTAACGCTCGACTCTGAATAATCTAAATATTTATTTTCAGCACCCGTAATACTAACATTCTCTTTCGCCTGAATCTGCGTGAGTTCATCTGAAATAATATTACTGCCACGAATATTGATATTGTTGGCATCAAGAATGACATTTTTACCATCAATTGTGCTAGCAATCGCTTCATTACTCATGTTTCGTACGCGACCTTTCTCTGTAGTCGTGCTAAATGTACTCTTGTCTTTGGTTTTATAGGCAGTCTCTGAATCTGAAAGTTTTCGACCCTCAGAAATATCGATCTTCTGTTGTGCTGAAAGTATCGTTGAACCTTGTTCACTAGAAATTTGTGAACCTTTCACTGATATATTTTCAGCTTGAAAACGTGTATCGCCAGCACTCTGAATGAATGAACCAATATCTTGCTGTTTTTTATCATAGTTGTAGTTATCCTTATTGGTATAACCACGATTATTCACAGAAGTATTTACACCTTCTATGTTGAGATTTCCTTGCGTCTTAAGCAGACTCGAACCATTAAGGTTAATAATTTCAGTGCCTTTTAATGAAGTATTGCCACCAACATTAATCACCAAAGTAGTACTTAACGGATCTGTCTTGTAATCTGCTAAATTTAAAGACGAACCAACATAAAGCCCGGCTTGACGGTCAAAGCCCTCACGCGTAAATACGCTTGCACCGAGATTATTCACAGTGCTCTGAGTTGTACTATGTTGGTTAAAATCACCGCCAATATTAAGTTTTGCTGAATCAATTGCCTTAATCGTTCCACCAATATTATTTAAATCTTTAGTAGTATTGAGTTCAACACGGTTCGCCTGCATCCGCCCACCGAGTTGATTGATGCTATCTGCTGAGATTTGTAATGCTTCACGTCCAGCAATTGTCGCACTATTGAGTACATCGCCTTGTACATTCAATCGCACCTGATTTGCACTGACTAAGGTACCATCACCCTTTAAATCACTTGCACGGGCTTTTACATAGACTTGTGGTACCAGTGCCTTGGTCGTTGTACCGTCCGCAAGTTTAATGGTTTTTTCTTCTAACCACACAATATCAGTGGTGAGTTGTGCAATTTGTGCAGCCGTCAATGCAATCCCAGGACGTAAATTATAATTTTTAGCAAAGGTTAGACCATTATTCATTAAAGCCTTATATTGGGCTTCATCATTTGCATAACCTTGTAAAAATCTAAATCCTGTCAATTGCGCAATTTGATCTTGAACCAATCGTTGTTCGTAATAGCCATCTCCCAAGCGTTTTTGTTTCAATGCTGGGTCAAGATCCATCGCATCTAACATATAGTCCGAAGACAACCATTGTTTATAGTTGATAAATGCTGGATCGGTTTCTACTAAATATTTTGATTGGCTCTCTGTATTCGTACTAAAAAGTGCATTGCTTGGCAAGCTCATGAAGTCCATAGATACACTACGGATTTCAAGATCACCTTGACCTTTGACCCCTGTTGTTTGCGCTGCATTTGCTTGTAATTTTTCAGCAGAATCCAGAGATTGAAGATTTTGCGCTTGTGAGTTGACCTGCGCTTTTTCTCCAGAGTTCACATCTAATTGATCAGGTGTATTGGGTGTATTTGTTTCTTGACCATTTGCAGTAACGGATTGCCCAGCATTTACATTTATATCGACCTGTTGACTTTGTTGTTGACGATCTACCAATTGCTCTGGGGTATTAACAGTATCTGTGGTGATAGTTGCATGATTGCCTGTACTCACCGCTGAAATATTCTGATTTGAGGTATGATTTTTAACATTCCCCAACCATTGATTCACAGGCAAATCAATTTCTTTAATTTCATCTGCAGGATTATAGGTTTGTGACTTATTCCACTTACGTTCGTGATAGCGTTTAAAACCGCCACGCCAATTCGAATAAGTATATGTACTGATCCCAGATTGTTTGAGTATTTGCTGACCTTTACCATCAATATTATTTACAGCCTGTGCAAGCTCAGCATTGAGTTTTCCACCAGCAAGTACATAACTCTTATCATTTTTAAAAGCATCAGCATAAATATTGAGATCACCACCAGCAATAATTTCTGCTGGAGCAGAAGTCACAACCTGACTTTCAAACTTGGTTTCTTTAACTTCGTACTGTGTCCATGCTTTTATTTCCGTATTATCAAATTTTAAATTATAGGCTTGAATTGCCTCATCTAATTGTTGATAAGCAGTTTCGTCACTCGAACTCCATGCATCTAAATCCTTTTTATATTGGGCTTGCGCTTGATCATAAGTCTGCTGATCTTTTTGGTATTGCGTATACGCTGTTTGATATGCTGCACATGCAACAGCATCATAACCTAAACCAACTTCACAACTTGACTGTCCTGTTGGGGGAACAGGTTGAACTAAGGTTGGCGCTTCAGGTGCATCTGTTGATGGTGGTGTAATATTAAAATATGCCCATACAGGATCTGACTTTTTGTAATTAACATTACAACTTTGCTCATCTCCAGTTCCAACACAGTTGACTGATTCAACATTCGGGATCGGCGTTTCACCCAGTTTAATATTTTCAGGCAACACATTTGGCGTCGTATCATAACGATATAGCCCTGCACGACTCCAATTTTTCCAATATAAATTTTCTACTGGGATCTTTGTCGTTTTGTCTTTAGGCTGGATATAAATTTTGTCAGTTACCCCACCAATTTGAACGAGTTTTGTTTCAAAATTTTGATTAATATTATTAATATTTTTTGCAATAAGGGTCATATCTCCCAATGACTCGATACGTGCACTTAAATTATTGACAGTATGTGCTTGTCCTTGGGCTTTTAAATCAGGGTTTAATTTGCCCCCAATCGTTAAATCTCCTGCACTGAAGATCCAAGCATTGTCTCTAGCACTTTCTTTAACAACGCCACCTGACTGATTGTTTAAGATTTGAATCCCTAAATCCATATCACCGCGTGATGCGATCACAGCGCCTGTACCGAAAGAGTTGGACTTGTTATCCAGAGTATTGGCTTGAATCGCAACATGTGTACCATAAATTCGTGCACCATCATTCCAAACACGATTGGCTTGAATATGGGTGAGCTCACCATTGATTAAGCCTTGGTTGTGTAGGGTATCTTGTGCAATCAGACGCGTCTCATTCGATGAAATACTCGCACCTGTTTGATTTTGAATATTTTTTGCATTGAGTTCAACTTTTTGCCCTGCTGTCAATTCAGACTGATTGATTAAATCCTGTTCTGTACTGAGTTTCAGTGTGCCATTCGCAGAAATTTGATCTGCTTGGGTATGGGTATAGCTTTGCTTTAAGTCGATATCGACATTACCCTCACTGACGATCTTACCTTTATTGATCAATTCATTGGCTTTCAGATTGAGTTGATTTTTTGCGAGTAACTCACCATCTGTATTATTTAAATTCAGCGTCTTATTCACTGTACCAATGCTAAGTGTATTCAAACTACTGATTGAACCCAATTGGTTGCTCAATTGGTTGTTGATATTCAATATTGCATTGTCGCTGGCGCGAATCACACCAGCTTGGTTATCGAGAGTTAGTGCATTGATTTCAATATTTTTAGCATCAAGCCCACCTAGTACAGTGCTATCTTTGGTCTGTGCATTGATGAATTGATTAGCGGTTGCGGTCAGTTTTTCACCTGCAACAATATGACTGCCTACACCACTGTTATTGATCGTATCCGAATTTAAACTGACATTTTGCTGTGCCTGAATTTGCCCAGCAAGGTTATCAATACGCCCATCCGATGTTTGCTGATGAATGTTTAAGTCTGCTTGGCTATTGATTTGACCGCTATTGTTATTGATATTCTGCGCAGCAATGTTGGCTGAACCAATTGCCGCAATATAACCACGAGTATTTTCAAGCTGAGTAATATTGAGCAGATCAAGACTACCTTGGCTGAGTATTCCAGCATTGTTACCTGAATTATTATTCAGCAAGGCATTTTGTTGTGTATCAATCTTAACTGACTGTTCAGCCTGAATTAAACCTGTTTGGTTATCCAATTTGCCTGTTTTTAAATCTACAGTTTTGGCAATGATTTTACCGTTTTGATTACTGAGCTGCTGTTTTTGGGTATCAATACTGAGCTGATTCTGTGTCGCAATCTGCCCAGCTGTATTATCTAAACCAACACTATTTAAACTTGCATTTTGTGCTGCATAAATATCCCCTTTTTGATTAAGCAACTGTCCTTGTGCTGCAATGTAAATATCTGATTTTTCTGATCTGATCGTACCTTCAGTATTATCTAAAAGGCGGCTTTGAATATCTAAATTTTTTCCAGCAAGCAATACGCCATTATTATTTTGAATATCCCCTTGAACATCAATTTGCGCTTGATCCTCTGAGTAGATCTGCCCTTGCTGATTGTTCAGTTGCTTGGCGTTTAAACCCAACTGATTTTTGCTATAAATCGTGCCTGTTTGGTTATCGATTCCACTCGCCTGAATATCAGCATCTGTACCCGCAAAGATTTCTCCCTTTTGGTTATCTAAATCCTGTTGAACCTGTAAAGTGAGTTTATTTTGTTCTGAGCGGATTTTACCTGCGGTATTGTGAATACTATTGGCTTGTATTTGTACGTGTTGATTGGCTGCAATAGTACCAGATTGGTTGTTGAGTTGATCTGCAACATTGAGATGTAATTGATCTTTGGCGTAAACAGTACCATCAGTATTATCAACTTGTTTTACCGTTGCATTAAGCGCCTGTCCTGCAATCACTTTACCTTTTTGGTTGCTGAGATTTTGTGCATTCAGATCAATAGATTTACCTGCCGAAATTTCTCCCGCTTGGTTACTGATATCCTTTTGCACATTCAGTTTAAGTTGATCTTGTTGTGAACGAATTTGTCCTGCATTATTGATGACAGAACCAGCTATGAGATCAGTCAATTGTTCAGCAGCAACAACACCTTGAGTATTGTTTAGCTCAGTTGTTGCCGAAAGTTGTAATTGTTCACCAGCGTAAACCACACCCTCAGTATTATCTAAGTTGTTCAGTTGAATATCGGCACTTGCACCCGACTGAATTTTACCTTTTTGTGATGTAACGTTCTGCGCTTTTAGATTCAGATTTTTTGCTGCTGAGATTAAGCCACGGTTGTTCTGAATATCTTGAACAATTCTTAAATTGGAATTGGCATTTTCTGAACGGATTTGTCCTACATGATTCAATAAGTGCTGTGTATTTAGGTTTAGATTTTGTTCTGCTGCAAGGGTACCTGCACTGTTGTCAGTTGTACCTGAGACATTGAGATCCAGTTGTTTCTTAGCGTAAATTGTCCCAGATTGATTATTCAAATCTGTGACTTCGAGTTGTGTATCGGTACCTGAAAGCAGTTGCCCAGCTTGGTTTTCAACTTGGGCAGCCATGATATTAAGTGCATTTGCACTTTGAATACTTCCAGATTGGTTGTTTAAAGTTTCAGCAATGATGAGATTCGCATCACCAGATTCAGTCTGAATCTGACCTTTGTGATTATTTAGATTTTTTGCATCTAGTATAAGGTGCTGTTTTGCAGCAATTAAACCCTGTTGGTTAGACACATCTTGTGTTGCATGCAGTCCAAATTTTCCTGCTGCGTAGACAGTACCTGTGTCATTATTCAATAGAGTTGTTGCTATAACTGCATCACGTCCTGCAATAATTTTACCTGACTGGTTATCGAGTTGTTGTGTCACCAGTTTTAGGTCTTTGTCAGCAAGTGTTTGAATCACACCTTGCTGATTATTCAGCTTCGATATATTGAGCTGAGCATCACCAGCAGCACTGATCACACCAGAGGTATTATTCAATGTTTGCGCAACATTCACATTCAATTGCCCATTGGCATCACTTTGAATTAGTTGCCCTTGTTGATGACTGAGCTCAGTTGCTTTTAAATCAATATTTTGTGCGGCAGTAAGCGCTTGATCTAAATTGGTAATGCCTAGATCAAGTTTTAGATGGCTATTACTTTGGATCTTACTCTGTTGTCCTTGTAGGTTTTTTGCAGTGATTTTTAACTGTTGATCACCCGCATGTAAAATTTCACCCGCTTTGGAATTTAAAGTGTTGGTTTTAATTTCAGTATTGTCGGCATTAGTAATGATCTGACCTGCATTGTTATCAATCCGATTTGCCACATCCAGAATAAAATCATTTTTACCTGTGTGTTGAATTAAACCTTGGTCGTTATTGAGTTGTACTGTATTGAGATTGATCTGTTCTGCGCTATATTGCCCTTTTTCATTGTCAATATTTTGTGTTGCAATTAAATCCAATTGTTGATTTACAATGATTTTGGCATTGTTGGTCTTCAATTCAGTGGTTGCAATATTGATATTCTGCGCTTGGCTTTCACTTTGGCTTAAGTCTGTGCTTTGAGCTGCTTTAATTTGAATTTGTTTGCCTGATAAAATCTTACCTGCAATCTGTACATTTTGTGCATCAAGAGTCAATGTGGCATCAGCATTGCTCAGTTTCCCTTCTGAATCCAATCCAGCAGCCCATACCGCATTTTTATCACTGGTGATCGTATTTGATTGAACATTGATTTTATTTAGTGCCGCAAGCTGACCATATTGTTGCAACTGATTCACTGTTAAATCAGCACTATTGCCAGCATAAATTTGTCCCGTACTTTGTAACTGCAAGGCATTCAATTTGAGATTTTGCCCAGCAATCAAATGACCTGCTGAATCTTGCGTCGTACCATTATCAATTTGATCAACATTGATCGTTAGATCTGCCTTTTTCGCTTGAATTGTGCCTTGCTGATTATTTAGACTTTGTCCATTGAGTTGAACATTTTGCGCAGAAATCTCTCCCTGACGATTATCTAAAGTTTGGATAGAAAGCTCAGCATCCGCGTTGACTGAACCAATAACACCTTGTGAATTATTGGTGGTCTTAGAGTTTAAACTTAATCTATCTACTGCAAGGATTTGACCTTGGTTGTTATTAATCTCTGTTGAATTTAAATTGAAAGCCTTAGCACTTTGCACACGTCCCTGTGTATTATTCAGCTGAACTGCATTGAGATCAAAGCTTTGATTGGCATCAATCAAGCCTTTTTGGTTATCTACCTGCTGTGCCGTGATATTTATCACTTTAGCCGTCAATTTACCTTGTTGGTTTTCGAAATTTTGTCCATTAAATTGCAATTCAGGCAGTTGAATTTCACCGCTATTATTTTTAATACTGTCTCGTACATTTAAGCTAATGTCGGCATTGTTAACAATTGCACCCTCAATATTACTCATGTCTTGCGCAATCTGAATATTGCCTGCTTCGAAAGTTTTTGGTGTTAAATCTATTGGCGCAACTTCAACTTTACTCGAATCTTGTGCGGAAGACTGTTGCTCTGGATCCGTCACACTCGGCGTTGTTGTTCCGCCTGATGTTCCACCTGTTCCGCTACTCTCTTTCGTCGCCTGTCCAACCAAACCTTGAGTATTGTCTAAAGTTTTTGCATGAATATTCAGCTGTTGCTGACCTGTTTGCTCAATTTTACCTTTATTGTTGCTTAAGTTTTGTGCAGTAAAATCAATACGCCCAGCATTGATGACACCCTCATTATTGTCAATCTTGGCTTGCGCTTTGAGTTTAATTTCATCATTGGTCGCAATCAAACCGCTGTTCTGAATATTTTCAGCTTGAATTTGGATCTGATGCTGGGTACTGCTGATATTGCCACTATTCTTAACCTGTTGAGCTTCAACAATAATTTGATCTTTGTTAGCAATCATATTACCCGTATTGATCAAATCACCATTGGCATTCAAACTCAGTTGACTTGTAGTCGCATTGATTGAACCTGCATTACGTACACCTAAACCATTTTCAGTTCCCACCAAATAGATTTTTCCAGCATACATACCACCCAATTGACCAACATCAAGGGCAAAGTTAGGCTGAGATGTTGTATTAACACCACTCGTGGCTTTGGCAATTTGTGGTACAGATGGGTCTTGAACATTAATGTCATTTTGACCCAATACCGTTTTTAATTCATTGGCATATAAGCCTGCATTGACATTTAAAGCGCGCGCATAAATATCTGTATACGGGGTTAAGCTTCCATTTAAACCTTTTCCTTCAATCGTGACTTGCCCTTCACGTACTCGGAATGAATCAAGATAGCCTTGATGCATCACCGCCTGACCTGTAGTTAAGGTAAAGCGGTCTGCATTAATTACGCCACAGCCATCACAGACCAAACCTGATGGATTGGCAATGACCACTTGAGCTTGTTTACCTGCGACCTCCAAATAGCCTTTGAGCTGACTTGGATTGCTAGAATTCACTTCATTCAGAATAACCTTGGCTTCACCTTTGGCGAGCCATGGATTACCTTGTACCCAACCGCCCAATTGGGTTTGGGTATTGTTTCGGGCATTATTCAGGATAGCACCTTCTTGCCCCACATCAAATTGAGTATAGGTATTGCGAGATACACCGCCAGCGCTTGGGGTTTGAATATTGACTTGAGTCAATCCATTGCTGGTATTAAGTATGGTCGCTTGTTGTGAGTTTGGTGCAGACTTATCAGCCACAATATGACTTTCAGCGATCGTCGCCATAGGCAAGGTGTAAATTGCTGCCCCTAAGAGACTGACCACTGCAAAATTGACTGGATTTAGCTTTTTATAGGTGATTGAAGATGCACCAGTGATATCTTCTATTTCGATTTCACCTACAGCATGTGATTGTCCTGCTGTTTTTGTTCGGCTTTTTACAATCTCAGCAACTGCAATAAACATTCCACGCGCTTGGCTATAAATAACTCTATAACGGTTCTTATTCATAATGTCTGACCTAATTTTTTAATGTTTTTTCAATATCGAAAGTTGTATATGGATCTTGATGTAATGGATTAATACATCCAGTTCAAACTAAACCCTGTAGTCACATTGTCTGTTCTGTAGTGCGCTGGTTTCTTCAATGGCGTGCCAACAAAAACGTCATAACTGACGGATTTTAAAATTTGACCTCGCAATCCAAAGGCAGCCCCCATTAAACTTGTACCCAACAATGGATTAGGTTCGTGCGCAGTTTTTCCACCGACCTCACCAAAATCAATGCCGGTATACCATTGCATTGGAAGTCTAGACATCGAGCCACTGATTTCATTGCGGACTAAGAAGCCATTGTCTGCCAATAAGGTTTGTTCACCATCAAAGCCGCGCACGGTATAACGGTTCCCAATCGAAAAACGGTCTTGAGGTGTCAATGGTTTTTGACTATGTTGGGTTCGCCATTCAGCAAGATATTGCAACGATTGATTGCCCACCTTGAAAGGAACTTGCAGGCTGGCATTGGCTTGTAATATGCCAACATGGGTATAAGCCTCGCCAAATTCCTCTTCAGGTGCACGCATTGCATTAAATGCACCTGTTCCACGTTTATAGGTTAAATTTCCGTTTAAGGTTGCATTGGCTAAATATTCTGTATGATCTAAGCTGGCTTTCCAGCCAGCCGTTTTTCTGCGCTGCACTTCAATTTCTACATCATTGATGAAGTTTTGTGACTCTCTATACCAACCACCGACACTGGCTGTGGTTTTGCGTTTTGCATCTCGATAAAGTACACGCGATAAATCTGCGCCAATGAGCTTGCTTTTCCCACTATAGCTATAACTTTCACTGGCGCCTGCAACCGTCTGGTTATAGTCAGATTGACTATAACTGGTACTCAATATCCAGTATTTCAGCGGAATGCTATAACTTAAATAATAGCCATCTGTCCCACGCTTTCCAGAATCCCCACCACCTAAATCATGGTTATAACTGCCATAAAATAAATCATTTGCGGTAAACAGATGATCTAAAGATAAAGTCGCAGTTCCTTGATATTTACCTGTTGAATCTGAACCTGCATCATCAATCCCTAAATGAATGCGGTAAGGTTTTGATTGTTGCCATGCCAGTTCCAAGTCACTATAGCCTGGTTCTTTACGCTGTTCTGAAGGTTTAATCTTAAAATCAGCTTCAACAGTCGGTACACGTTTAAAGTTTTCCAACCCCTGTTCAATATCTCGAATATTTAAAATATCGCCAGTTCGCACAGGCAACGCATTAAATTTGTGTGCGCGCTTAGATGTTCCTTGAACAAATTGAATTTGATCGACTTTACCAGCGATGACTTGAAGCTTAATTTCACCTGATGCGATATTTTGTTGGGGCAACAGCATACGCGTTGTCACATAGCCATGACTAATAATACGGTTTTGAATCAAATCCAATGCTTGATTTAAACCTTGCACCCCGATACAGCGACCAATCAAATTATGCTCACCTTGAATCACGGGACGCATCGCGAAAGTAAATTGGCGGGCATCATCCCCAATCAATACAAACTTTTTAATGTCAAAACATAGTTTTTCACTATGTGACTGTAAATATTGTAGCTGTGGTTGTGTAATTAATTGTTTTTCTAATCCCGTCTGTACCACAGGTTCAGGTTGTAATTGCTTTTGTAATGCTTCATCACGTTGTTGTTGACGTTGAGTAGCATCTGTTTCCAAATTTTGAGGAAATTGTGGGTCTGCCGCGTTTGTTAGTGTTCCCAAAAGTATTAAACAAACACCCAAAGAAATTTGGTTTAATTTTAAATTTTTCATGTCAATAGTAATTGTGATGTATTTCACATTTAATTATTTCTAAATTATGACATTTTGTAAATACTCAAATTCATTATTTTTTCTCAAATCACTTTGACTTATATAGTATATTTTGATTAACAATTACACACTTTTGACAACAACAATGAGTCGATTAGACCTCTAATAATTGAAATATGTTCAATAACACCTTTAGACATTTAGGCAAGATCTTGAATGTGGTAATTCTTGATATGGCTAAGGTTTCTAAAGAATTTCTTAAACGATTGGATTGTATTGAGGAAGTCAGAAAGAATAAAACATTTACAGCACTGTCTGTAGATGCTTTCCCACCCATTCTTTCTTATGATGAGTTGGAAGCGATTGCTATGCCTCAACAACAGTTAGTTGAGAAAACTAGATATGATTAGACTAAATCTAATTTATGAAAGAATCTCCAAAAATGGATTTTTATCAATAATTGCAGCATTTGACTTCTTACTGAGGAAATCCACAAGATCGCCTTGGCGTTGTAACAACATAACAATTTCACGTAATGAACATAAAAAAATTGTTTTTTGACTAAGAGCATCTCTACATACAGACTCTACCGATGAGGCATAACCATTTGCTGAAATAAAAATTCCATTAGCATTTTGACGAAGAAACAAGCGACTTAGATGTGGTGAAAATTCGCCTATGCCAACTGGTGCATTAAGCCACTTCATTTAGACAAGATAAATCTGACCATTTAATTCAATCACTCCATCTATTTGCTCAACTACTATAGATGTATCTGGATCTCTACGGCGAAAATCTTCTCTAACTAGTATCCCATAAAATTTAAATAAATCGTTTAATATGCTTTCTAAAAGCTTACCTCTTTCATGTGGCTTCTCATCCAAGCCGAATAATGCCGAAAGACGGCGGTTAATAGCATCAATATCCTCTGATTTTTTTGTAGCTATGGCACGTTCTGCACGTGACTTTGCCATACGCTCTTCTCGTTCAACATCTCGTTCTTGTTTTATACGAGTGAATGTATCTTTTTTACCCACAGCTTCCCGAATAGTTGTAACTAAGCCTTTAGCTTTATATTGATCACCTTCCCAACACGTTTCAAAACTTTCAAACTCAACAACTCTCTTAATAATTTCACGGCGTGTGCCAAGCGCACTATCACCACGAGCATTGACTTTTGTAAGAATATTTCTAGCGATCTCATACTTTGTTATTGAGAATTTATTAACGGCAACTAACCGCTCAACTTCACCAAGATCATCCTGAGCTACTCCAGCACCACGAAAAAACAAAACAACATCTTTCTTACTACGACATAGCAAAGGAATGGTATCGACTAGTGGCTGAGTATCTCGGGTAGATAGTGAAATGCTTCTGCCATCTAAATTATTCTCCAATAACCCTAATGATGAAAGTTTAATATCAAAGATAAATTAATAAATACATACTCAACAATATATTAGAAAATGGGCTTACTAAATAAACCCATTGAAATTATTTTATGCTTACGCCACCCAAACCCCAGAAACAACAAAGCCCCGATAATCGGGGCTTTGTCATTAATATTTGGCGGAAGCGGTGTCCGTCTAACAATAGTCCTAAGCAATCCAAATCAATATTGTAAACATATATATTTCAATGTTTTAACATTTTAATCATCCTAACACATCTTGTTTCATCCTACCATTTCCAGTATTTTATGAGGGGTAGGTTGTGGGGTAAATAAAGACATGCCAAAGAAATCTAAAGAGCTATCTGCACTCAGTGTATCAAAAATAAAGAAGACTGGGCGACATACTGTAGGGGGCGTTGATGGCCTTTGCCTGAATGTTGAAGGTAACTCCCGTGTCTGGATTTTGCGTGCAGTGGTAGGAAAACGTCTGGATAAAGATGGGAAGTTAAAACCACATCGCCGCGATATTGGAATCGGTCCCTACCCTGAAATTTCTTTAGCTGAAGCCCGTGCCAAAGCAACTGAATTAAGATTACAAATACGAAGTGGCATTGATCCAATTGCTCATAAACAAGAACAACTAGAAAAGCTGTATGTTCAGAAACTTCGTGACAAAACATTCCTTGAGTGTGCAAAAGTCGTTATTGCCAATAAAGCCCGTGAACTGAAAAATGAAAAGCATATTGGACAGTGGACTTCTACATTAGAAACCTATATTTACCCAACTTTAGGTGATATCAGTATTGGTACAATTACTAAAGTCGATATTGCCGAAGTTCTTAGACCTATCTGGACTGAGAAGAACGAAACAGCTAAACGTATTCGTGGTCGTATAGAAACCATTTTTGATTATGCTAAGGCCATGGGATATTTTGTTGGTGATAATCCTGCTGAATGGAAAGGTAATCTTGAGCCAATCTTAGGCAACTTAAAGCGGGAATCGCGCCCTCACCCATCGTTACCTTATGATCAGGTCTCTGAATTTATTCACCACCTGAGACAGAAAAAAGGAATTTCACCTAAAGCGCTGGAATTTACAATTTTAACTGCCTGTCGGTCTGGTGAGGTTTTTGGAGCTAAATGGCAGGAAATCGATTTTAAGAATAAGGTCTGGATTATTCCTAAAGAACGCATGAAAGCGGAAAAGGAACATCGTGTTCCATTATCTCGAGGAGCGATCAATTTGCTTGAATCAATTCGAGATTTTTCCCAGCCTCAAGATTTCATATTCCCTGCTCCTCGCGGCAGTATGCTTTCTGACATGTCATTAACGACTCTTATCAAACGTATGCATGAACAAAAAATAAAAGAAAATAGCTTAGGCTATATTGATCCAAAACAAAATCGAATAATTACAACACATGGTTTTCGATCAACATTCCGTGATTGGTCGGCAGACAAAACTGATTATCCTCGTGAAGTCTGTGAGCACGTGCTTGCCCATAAATTGCCAGATGAAGTTGAAGCTGCTTATTTACGTGGAGCTTATCTTGAAAAACGTAAATCTTTAATGGCTGATTGGGCTAAATTCTGTAGTACACAGTTTTATTAGACTGCATTCGTTAAAAACGAAACTAGACAAAAATATTTTACGCAAAATTTAGTTACTATTTTTTATACCTATTCCTGACTTCTAATTTTCTGTGATCCAATAAAACGATTTAGACCGATACCTTTTATCTTTGAACGACCTTTTGTAGAGGAAAAGTATGGGCCACCATGAAATTTAAAAACGTAATTTTTTGAGTCCCTCTGCTGAATTATGAGTTCACCAACATTTGCTCTTTGCATCAATCTTCGTAATAAATTTTTTTCACGTTTGGTAGGCTCTTCCGTAAATTCAGAGTTGTATTTATTACGCCAATCGTAGTCAAAAAATTTCTCTATATCAGGATAAATCAAAATAAACGCTGGACGCACCCCATCAAACTCACAAAAGCTATATGTATATGCTTGCATCACACAGTTTAATAACTTTTTTACACTCTCCTTACTTTGAGGATCTTTAATCTCAATACCTATAGCGTCTACATCAAATCCCATCGATTTTGCTTTTTCATTTGGGCGGAGTAGCAAATCCAATCTTAAAGGAGAGTCATCAATAACCCATCTCCCTGCAACTTCTTCTTGAATATAGAAGAGATCACCTAACATCTCAATTAATTTTTCTTTGGCTAAATTTTCTCTATCTTGAGACATATTTAAATCATGTTTCCTATAACTGATTACTAAATTAAAAGCCGATAGTCATACGACATAGGGCTAAAGTTATTAAAATAAACTCCTATTCTAGCAATGTCATTTGCCGATTCCAAAGTAACAGGTAATCTAGAATAATAATCAAAAGTATTCCAATTCATTTTAGATAAACCTAAAATTTCATTCGCTAACTGGCTAATATCTGATTGCCCAACATAACGTTTAATAACTAATGGAACTGGGATTCTTCTTTTTCCTTGGAAATATTTAAAACTTGGATTTTGAGCACTTGGCGTAGCTCCATGCACCCATAATAATGCTGTATTAGAACTTTGGACAATTACCGTGCCTCTAGCAATAGGGAAACCATCTATTTCTAGTTTATTATTAACCAATTTAGATGACAAATATCGAAAAGAATCCTCAAAGTTAATTTCGATCAATTCTATATCTTCCACGCCTTCTAATCCTTGTATAAACCCACGCTGTTCTTCTGCTGTGAATGCTGTCCTCTTATGTATCACAACACGTCGTGGTAATTGCATTTTTGCATCAAAAAACATTTGTCTAATTTTCTCACCTGTTCTCCTTGCATCTTCTTCAGACATATAAGGATTATGATGGTGAATTATAGGGTTCTCTATCCGACCAAGTTGAAATTGCATGCCTTCCCCCCTAGCACTATAAATATGACTACAACCTAGAACAATCCTTTTAGAGTTTTCAGGATACGTGTTCCTATTGATACTGTAGCCTATCCCCACAAAAGCTGTCTGATTATCTATAGATTCCAATCGCCAAGGTGTCCGCATAGCTTTGACATAAAATGCTAATGATAACCACCACTTCACTCTACAACTTTGGGAACTATTAACCGTTTTCTCTCTTACAAATTGGGTACTTATTCCCTGCTGAGCGGCATATGCTTTAATATAATCATGTAAATCAAAGTATTCATGTTCTGATTTTATTGAAGTTAATAATTCCCATCTTTTAGGAATATAAATAATTACAACTGTACCCGTACGCAATTCTAATTTTTTCAAAGCATCGAGCTCATAACAAATTCTATTTGCTAAACTTTTTGCATTATCAATAGCTTTTTGTGCTGAAAGAGCTTCATCTACAAATCGCCATGTATTTTCACCTATTTTAGGAAAGGTTATCGGTACGCCAAATGCATTTGTAAATCCATGAAATGGATGTAAATAATCTTGTTCTGATTTTTCTGGTAATGACTTTTCATGAATTCCCCGTAAAAGATTATTTACAATCCCTGCATCCTGACGTGTACTTATTACATTGATACAAATTTCAGGGCATAAACCAGAACTGGTATTTTTATAATCCCAAGGGCGATTTTCAACTAATCCTTTTAAAGGGTTAATATGAGATATTTCATTAGATATAGAATTTGAACCAAAAATTAATTTTGCATCCTGAATGATCAAGCCTTTTTGAGTTGCATGCTTATTGAAATCAGTAGGAAGCTTTCGTGTAGCATAATTAACTAAACCAGCATAAAGTGGCTTTTTACCTAAATTAAATATACCGCCACCACTGACTATAAGGTCTTTTTTTGTAATGATATCTGCCCACTTTTCTAATATCTGACTATATTCTTTATTATGTTGATAACCGAATTTTTTATTCTTTATAGTTTTTACAACATCATGATCAGGCAAAGATTCATCTAAATTTAATACAAGCAAATCAGGTTTAAATGTTAAATAAATATCATCTTTAATAAAATTTAAATTTAGAATCAAAGCATCTATTATCTTATATTTTTTCCCATTGTGAAATTCGATAGAACTTACATCTGGATTCCATATCCGTTTATTTTGATCTGAACTGAACTCTAAATTTTTGACAATACTTTGGATTAACCCACGTCTAATGAGAGACTGAATCCTTGTATCGTTCAATACATCAGTTTTTGAAAAATTTACTACCGTTGGCGTACTTAGATAGAACTCTCCTAAATATTTCCTGAGTTTATCAACATCCGCGAAAGCTATGATTTCCTTTCCTATTTTTGAAAGTACTACTTCTTTAAAGTCCACTTTACTATTAAGCCAATCAATATAATTTAAGCTCCCTTCAGGATATTTCAATGTAACTTTAAGAAACTGGCTAGGAAGTTTAACAAAAGGGTAAGCATTACTTTTAATAAGTGAAGAAATATCATTTTCTGGAGCTGTAAATTTAGCTGGCTTCTTAGCAATACAAGGAATTTCCTGTAGCATTGACAATGCTTTACTCAACATGTTGTCATTCAATAATTTTCTAGAAATTTGCTCTACGGTGTCATCAAATCCCTCTGTTGAGACATAAAAAGCATCCCTATTGTTTTTTCTTGCTAGTTCCAATAGCTCCATCACTGGCTGGCTTATTGTTTCACCATACCCACACCAAAATAATCTTGATTTAACCGTTTTAGAAAAAATATTTTCTAAAACTGTCATTAAAGATTTATCTCGACCGCTATAACCAATAACTACAAGATCATAGTCCTGTAACTCATGTTCAATATTATTTTTTAAATTTTCTTCCTGATGTCTTAATTGTTCATCTGTATTTTTAAGCTCATCGTAACGATAATCTCCATGCAATGAAACTACCCTTATCTCGCCCTCACTATGTTGTCTGGTAATACGTTGGGTATTATCCAGCCCAATTTCAATACATACAACATCATTCGAATGACAAGCCCTAGCAACCAAACCATCAAAGTTTGTAGTCCACACAGTTTTTATTATTTTTGCTTGAGCAAGCAGTGGTAATAATTTATACCCGATATGCGGCTTAGCCATCTCAACATATTGCTGAAAGAAACTTCTTCTATCCTGTTCTGTGATATAGCATTCTTTTGCATAAAAAGAGTATTCTTCTGGACTATTCAAAATGGGATATTCTCCTCTTTGATCCAACCATTTTTGAATTCGATCTTTTGTACCTTGTAGAGATAACTCTCCAACTGTTTCCCTTAGAAGTGGATTTTTAGTTATAAATATTTCACGCTTCCACTCCCAGATACAACGCTCTGCGGATGGCATACCAGAAGATATTGATGCTCCAGCACCTAATAATAAGCAAATCGGCCTTTTTTTATTAATATCTATAGATCGTATAAAGGCGTCAATCGCAATTTTATATGGTATCATCTTTTTAATTGTCCTTATGATTATTCTTTTCTAGCCTCAGATTATTAAATAATCTCTTATTATTCAAGTTATAAAATCTGATTCTATATTCTTAAATTCAGTTCTATCCAAAAAATCAAATTGAATAATATAATTCTCAGACGAATAGGCTATATGGACCCTAAACAAAATAGAGGGATTACTACATATGGTTTTCGCTCTACTTTCCGCGATTGGTCAACTGACAAAATAATTTACCCTCGCGAATTCTGCGAACATGTCCTTACACATAAACTGCCTGATGAAGTTGAAGCAGCTTATTTACGTGGAGTTTAACTTGAAAATAGAAAAGGATTGATGACTGATTGGAATCTGTTTTGTTGTAAATTACGATTAGTTTTTTTGAAAATTCACACAATAAAAATACCCATTCAACTACAACTCACCCCTGTATATTTACAGGATATTATATTCGTGTATATTAATGATATATTTAATAATTACTAAAAAGTCCGTACTGAAATAACGCATAAGTATGTACACTTTGGATCGGAGCATGTAGGCTAAAATT
Organism: Acinetobacter bereziniae LMG 1003 = CIP 70.12; assembly: GCF_000368925.1. Classification (GTDB taxonomy): domain Bacteria; phylum Pseudomonadota; class Gammaproteobacteria; order Pseudomonadales; family Moraxellaceae; genus Acinetobacter; species Acinetobacter bereziniae. Next base: position 832,640 of record NZ_KB849756.1, read on the forward strand.
TACAAGAATATTCAACCAAAATATTAGGATAGAGAAATCATGGATACCGTAGTTGAACATTCTGAAAATACAACGGTAGGGGATCAAATCAAAATCGTATATGACCTGGAAAAGTATATATTTGAAAAAATCTACTCTACTCCACCCTTCAATTTCAACAAGTCTATCAGGATGGCCGTTGATTTCGAAATGCTTAAAACAATAATATATGCATTACACGATGAAGGGCTATTTAAAGAATCGAATGAAGATCGAATAAAAAGATTATGTAAGGATCCTGTCCAAGTACCTATTCCTTGTAAAAAAGGTGATAATAAAGTTGAAAAACTGGACTTTGAATATTTGCCTAAACATTATCATGAAATCATTTCAGACATAAAAAGCTATCGTTCCGCCATCGAAACTAAAAATCATACGCAAGCAAAAATTATATATAAAAGCTTACTCCAGCAATACTCAAAACATCGTGATTGTTACGTAGTCGAATTATTACCTGAAAGCCTTCAAAACACGATCGATAAAATTCAACTCAGCTATCTTTCACAAGAACCTGATGAAATCAAAGAAAAAGCTTATATCGACTTTGTTAAAGAATTTATCAAGAAATACGAATATGATCATGTGTTTCTTTGGAATGCGTTAAATTTTTCAAGACAGGATCAGAATACGCTCAAGGAATTGTCTTTTCTTTCATTTCGATTCATTGGTCCATTAAAAAATAAGTTTGCTATACGCCAACGCAATTCAAAGATCCAGTTCCTGAAACCCAAAAAAATAATACTGTTTGAACAGCTTATGGAGTATCTAGACAAAAAAGCGACAGCATATGTACGTGAGATTTTAATGCAAATGTATGATCGAAAAGAAAATATATATATAAAACAACAAGGAAATATTGACAAACTTTTACGAACTTACATTAAAAAATATCAGACAAAAATATTAAACAGAAAACAACAGGTTAAGATTATTGCTAAGATTAAAACTAAATTTACACCTCAAATAATACAAATATTAGAAGACAAACAGGATAAAAAACACCAACAGCTCAATTTTAAAATGCAACTGCAAAAGCACATTGTGCGAAATCTGACAAATTCGTCAACAGGAACTATAAGCAGTGAGCCTGTTTATGACCCGTACTTATTTATTCCTACTGCATCTATCCATGACACAGATACCCTAACTGAACTTAAAACAAAAGCCACTCGGAATAAATCTGCTAAAAAGCAGAAAGGTTTTCAGACTCAGGAGCATCCAACTACTCAGCCTAAAAGAAATTTTATTGGTGATACTAAAAGGATGCTCAAAAAGAATCATGAAATCTATCAATCTTTGAAAAACCTTTTAAATGATTAACTTCATCATTTCACACTGAGAAATATATTGGCTCCACGCACTTCCTGCTCCAAATGCAATTACATTTATGTACCTTCTAATCATTGGTTCAACACCTTCCAGATTGAACCAACGTTATAGAAGGAAATCTAAATGTCTACTATCCAAAACACAATTCAAATGCTGCGTCTAACTGAGCTGATTAAACTCATCGGTTTATCTCGGTCGTCTATTTATGACCGACTGAACCGACGGTCTAAACGCTACGATCCTAACTTTCCCCGCCCGTTGAAGCTTAACAATGCCTCACGGTGGTTACTCTCTGAAGTTGAAGAGTGGATTGAAAGTAAAATTTCAACACGCAATCAAGGGAATACTGAGAGCTAACGCTGTACTTGTAAATTCAAAACATAATGCAGCTGTGCAATGCATTCTCAAATTATAAGTATGGCTAGGCTATCATTTTAATTTTCAATGAATTGCGGTCTTATATATTTACTATTACTCTATATCTATAAATCAAAGAATATTCTATCTATTTATAGATGATCAATAGTTTTAAAGTATTCAGATACATCAATACTCATATGACCATATAGGTTGTTGGTGTATAGACGTACTGGTGTAGTAAATATGACTAAAACTCATCCTAAGTTAACTTAACCAACTTACATCCCATCATGGATACTGCGCTAAACAGTATCCATTGGATGCTTATACCCAGAATACTGATCACAGTTGCGCTTTTAACTTTAAATCGAGTTTAATTTATATGCGCATTATAAATGTAAATGCTGGTCGGCATATGGGAACACATGACCAATGGCTCCAGCAATTTGAAACCGAACTGCAAATTACTCCAGTCAACGATGGTTATAAAACAACCTTTTTAGTAAATTCACACGATAACATCCTAGCTCCTGCTATAGGGAAAGCTAAACTGGTCAAACAGTTCAAAAAACGTAACTTCCCTGAAGTCACAACTGAAACGAAAATACTATCGAATGGTCGCTATGGCTTTGCCGTCAAACACCCTGCTCAAATGAGTAATTTACCTTCTGATATTGCAGAATTTATAAACTATTCTACGCTTTCAGACATTATAAAGGGTCTTGATATTCAGGCATTTGATTATGCACTAAGCCAGATGTCAGAGGATGAATTAGATCTTCTACGTAATGGCACACCTCTACCTTCCAGTCTAAAGGAGAATTTGCTCCCGTACATTAATGCAATAAATAAGTTTATTGGATTAATTCGTGCCTTTTTTCGTCGCCCGAACATCAGACGCAAAGTTTATGATGAGCGGAAGAATCTGAAAAAAAATAAGTCTCGAATGATCGAAATGTTCAACTCTTTAATTGAACGGTATTCGCGTGTAGTCGTTGTTCGACTTGATTTATATCTCAAGCATAAACCTGAAACATTACTGCAAACCTGTTTCAAAGCTGAAGATTGTTTATCTAAAAATGATTTTGATGCATTTAAAAAGTGTGTTGAACAACTACTAGAAAACAAGCGGCATAATCCTGTGTTGAAACAAGCCATCGGTTATATTTTTCGTTTTGAATATACGCCAAGACGTGGATTCCATCTGCATACATTCTGGTTTTTCAATGGGAATAAAAATCAGGAAGACATTAGCCTCGCACAAGGTATTGAGAAACTATGGAAAAAAGTGACCAATGATCAAGGTTATGCCTACATCTGTAATATGCGGAAGCATACTTACGACAACTGTTTTTTAGGCACGATTGAGTATAACCAGTCGCAAAAAAGAAAGTGGCTCGAAGAGGGTTTCGATTATCACTGTAAAACCAGTCAGTTATTCATTTTCAGCAATATGAAACATGGACGACGTTTCCAGATTAGCCAGCCTTTAAAACCACAGACTCGTGGTCGCCCAAGAAAAAACCATCTAGAACTCAATGCCTTTGCGGGAGATGAAGCGTGATTAAATTACAGCCTGATGAATCATATGCATCTCTACTCAGTACTCACCAGATCACTCAAGCGTATATCCAGCCTTTTATTGGCTATATACCCAATAATCGCCCTCCTGTTGGCTTGGACGATTATCTGAAGTTGTATTATATGATTACTGAAAATAAGACTTTTAAGATTATCTCCAAACAACCAACCTACGACTATCTGGTGCCTCATGTTTATCTAACGCCGAAAGGTGTTAATTTACTCAAGATTATTCAGGATATTCCGATTAATCCTTTTCTGACAGGTAAATTTTCAGATGTGATCATCAGACCAGAGATAAAGCTGATGGTTGATTTACTATACAAGCACAGGCTCATTGACTTTCCACTTGGATTTTATCAACAGTTTGAAGCAGTTGTTGATGGGTTCTGTCAGGATCTGAAAGTGAGGTCTAAAACACGAGATTTTATGAGCTTGAAAAATCACTGGGATTCTTCATTTGGCAATTCTAGAAAGGCTTATAATCGTTTTGAAGAAGCTGTCTTGTATAGCAATCCAATGTTTCAAGTTCATTCATTGCTTGTTTCAGCTGAATTTATGAATGTCGATGATTTTTCAATGGATCAGAAAACATTTAGTCCTGTAACTGTTGAGGATATGCTGCGGGCCACGTCGAGTAAAATTATCGAAGCAGTCTGGGCTAACAATGCTGAAAATCACACTCTAGGTATTTTGTCGAAGCAGGAAACGACTATTCGAGGTTTTAAGAGTATTCGGCTCATATTTTTTGTAGCACGCGAAGATACCGACTTTACCCCTTTTGCTGAATCTCAACTTTATACAGATGTTGAACCTTTTGTATTCCGAGAAGGTAAAACCAGTGTCGCGTGGAGTGATATTGCCTGCATGAACTCAGGGGTAGAACCTTTAATTTATGGTATAGAATCCAATTTTTACGATACAAGTCAGAATTATATTGGTATGCGACTTACCACTTTAAAATACAGTTTGATTGGTCCAGAATATTGGGTTCGGTTCAAGTACACCAACACAACGTTTAAAGTCGAAAAAAGTTCATATTAATCAATTATTTTATGATTAATAACATTCGTGTAACCCTGAAAGTTTCGGCTTTCAGGGTTTTAAGTTATGCATGATTTCAAATGAATTACAATAGAATAGTGTACTTCAGTAGGTTTGTAGACCACCTATGTCCATAATGAGCAAAAGAAGAGCTGAATAAAATTTCTGTAAACTTTATAATTAGTTATAAATCTTCAAGTATTAAAAAATCATTTTTTCATTTTAGGCCATTATGGATATACGACCAAGTTTCCTCAGCTACATCTTTGCAGACGCTACCAAGTGGCGAATGAATTATACTTTCCCGGAGCTAGTACTTGAGTTAGATACCAAAGCCATAAAGCTTAATCTTGAGCAGGTGCTGGAAACACATATCCAAAAAGGCTGGATATGGTCATCATTGACACTGAAAACCCTCGATCAAAATTTTCAGTTCAAAGGTATATTCAACGCACAGGCTGAAGAATTTCAAATCAAACTTAATGATGATGTAGAATTCCTGAGAAATAAAAGAAATGCTGAAAAAATTAAGGAAACTTTAAAACCATTTTTACTAGAATACCAAAATTTTATCCAACAAAATCTTTACCTATCCTATCGTCTATGCAACCTGTTTAGATCAGATTTATCACAAAGATCCAAAGCCTCAGTAGAACAATTTGGCAGTCTCATTCAACGGGATAGCTCTTTTGCATTTGAGCCAGTATTACAAAATCAATTTGAACAACTTCGACAGTTTATAGAATTATCGATTCAGGCAAACTACGCTATTGATGCCAAAAATAAACGCTTCGTTGAAAGTGAGTTAAAAGCTTTTAAGCAATTTTTCGATCAGGTAGAGAGTACGCCACTAACTAATGAACAACGGGTTTCCTCCATCATCTTTGAAGACCGCAACTTATTGGTCGCTGCGGCGGGTTCGGGGAAAACATCAACGATTGTTGGAAAAGTGGGATATGCCCTATTAACTGGACTCTATAAACCAGAAGAGATTTTGGTTCTTGCATTCAATAAAAATGCAGGCGAAGAACTAAGTGAACGTATTAGCTTTAGGCTAAAGGATATTCTCTCCAATTTTGATACTAGTGTTGAAGCACTTAATTTCCATAAATTTGGTGTTAAGGTCATTGGAAAAGCAACAGGTAAAAGCCCATCTGTATCCAACAATGCAGGAAAGCCTCAAGCCCTCCTGAATCGGATTATTCAACAATTAATCGAAACAGACCCAGACTTTCAGGAAAAGTACCTTTTATTTAAAACTGCTTATCTAAGAGCTCCGTTGTCACCTTTTGCTTTTAAGACTAGAAATGATTGGGAGAAGGCACAGAAGCGATCATTTGACAGATTCAAGGATGGCTTCGAAACCTATCAAGGAGAGATAGTTAAATCACATGGCGAAAAAGCAATAGCCAACTGGTTATATAGCCAAGGAATTCCTTATCAGTACGAAAGAAACTACGAGCATGAAACAGCTGATGAAGCCCACCGCCAATATAAGCCTGATTTTTACCTTCCTGAAATAAATCTATATCTAGAACATTATGCTGTAGACCAGCATGGTAAAACACCCGCACATTTTGGGCAAAAATATCTGGATGAAATGAAATGGAAGTCAGAAACTCATCAAAAGTATAAAACTGATTTAATCAGTACAACCTTTCATGAATTTATTACAGGTACTATTTTTAAGAAATTGGAACAGGAGCTGAAATCAAGAGGACAGGTATTTAAGCCACGTAGTCTCGCTGAGATTAACGCTAAGGCACAGTCTATTTATGAATTTGATGCGAATGATCTTTATGCCAGTTTTTTAAGTCATTACAAGTCTAATCAAGCCAATATTACCAGCCTATTAGCCAGAACATCCCTGAGCCTACGTGAAAGTCTTTTTTTACAGTTGTTTTCTAAGGTTTACCAAGAATATGACCAGTTCTTAAAAATTAATAAAGAATGCGACTTCGATGACTTGCTGATTGAGTCTGCTCAGTTAATAAATGAAAAGAAATACAAAAGCCCTTTCAAACTTATTATCGTTGATGAGTTTCAGGATACATCTCAAGCTAGAGCCAGACTCATTCTGTCCTTATTGAATCAGGTACAAGAAGCAAAACTGTTTTGTGTGGGGGATGATTGGCAAGCAATATATCGCTTTGCAGGTTCAGACATCAGCATTTTCACACAGTTTGAAAGGGTATTTGGTTATACCAAACAAACACAGCTCACCCAGACCTTCCGCTCCAATCAAGGTATTGCCAATGTTGCCAGTGGCTTTATCCAAAAAAATAAATCCCAGCTTCAAAAAGTCGTCAACGCTCTTGATAATACCAGTAGTAAAGTGGTTGAAATAAACTTTTTAACAAAGACTCAGGAAATTAACGAATACCTGACTAAAACCATTATGGAAATCAATGATGCCAACTCAGGTTCAGGCAAGAAAAAATCCATTTATATTTTGGGTCGCTATAAACACCACAAACCTAATTTAAACAGTATTTTACCATTTCTTAGAAATTGTACGTTCGAGTTTAAAACCATCCACTCTTCAAAAGGCTTACAGGCAGACTATGTCATCCTTCTAGGCTTAAATAGTGGCAGTAGCGCATTCCCTGCTGAAAAAGAAGATGATCCTCTTCTAAACTTAATCTTACCACAACCTGAGATACATGCATTTGCTGAAGAACGTCGTCTGTTCTATGTGGCACTGACTCGTGCAAAGGAAAAAGTTTATTTAATTGGAGAACGTAATTCAGTTTTTCTTGAAGAAATTACCAGTGATCAGATTTTTAAAGAATTTATCCATATACCTCAAGACGAATCTAAACAGATCAATAGTAATATCCCACCAGAATGGCTGTGTCCAAAATGTGGACAAGGTCGTTTATGGAAAAAAACAGGGAGGTTTGGTGATTTTTTAGCGTGCAATCGCTACCCCAATTGTGGATACACGAAGAGTTTAAAGCGTCGTTGAGTTTTGATGAACTCATTGAACTGACTATTGAATATATGTGGATGACAATAGAGCTACGGTTAGAATTGAGCACCAATACGGTTGATATAGACTAAATAAATCTAGCGAGCTGTCCGCTTATTGGATTTATTTTTATTAGCTAACCTATTAACATTATTAAATGTAGCCTATTAATCGAGCGGTTTTATTATGGATTGGACAACAATAAAAATATAATACTTATATATCAAAAAAATTAAATAAATCAGAAATTATTATGGTGCAAAATTGGTGTAATTATAGAAAATTTAGAGAGTGTTTTTATTTGTTGTTGATATGTCTTAAGTTATCCACATTCCAACAAGCTACTTAAGTTATATCAAATTGCCCCTATATTGCCTGATTGTGGAAGAATAGCCAACCTAAAGCAACTCTCTCATCAAATGATATATCCCCTTAGCTAATGACCGCCTTTGAACTCAATATTGTTCATCTATGCTTTGCTTTTGAACAACAAACTATATTGCACAAAACCAAATAAATTTTTAGACTCAAGTGCCCTCCCTATTTCAACAAAGAAAAAATGAAAGAAAAAATTTTAGCCTTTGTAAAAAAAATGAACGGTCATGTTTCATTTGTAGAGTTACAAAATCAGTTTCCTGAAATAAAGGGAAATGAACAGTTCGGACAAGAAAGTTTTAACTTATTGTTCTGGCCGAATGTAACGATGGAATTTATTGAGTCAATCAATACCCTAATAAAAGAAAATAAACTGAAGTTTGCGCCTTGCGAACCATTACTCTATACAGGAGATGGCGTAATTTTTGACTTTCCTGTCGCAAAAGAGTTCAAGAAATATGCCACTCTACGTTGGTATCCAATGGTTTTTAGTGCTGTTTGAACCTATCTTAGGTCAGTTTAAGTACTGACCTTTATACTTCATATAGAATAATTTTAAATATTAAAACATAAAATACATACATCATACGAAAAAAATATGATACATTTTGACAAAATCATTCGAGTCTTAAACTTATGGATATTAATGAGCTCCGTCCACACATTCAAAGCCGAATCGCTCATGAATTTGGTAATATTTTTTTAGACAACCTAGAGTTTTCTATAAAAAATAAACTATTAGAAAAAGATATTTTTATTCAAGAAATTTTTGACTCTCCAGAACTTGCGAAACAAGAAAATCCAAAATATGAACCAGGTTTGATAATGGATGCTCTTAACTCTACAGCAATAGATGCCGGTCACAGAGCTTCGGTTGAAGATACAAAACCCAAAGGTCATCAATTTGTGCAGATGACAACCAACTCTTGTCATGTCGTTATATCTAGAAGAGATTCAAAAAATACTAGAAATGCTCATTTTTATATAGAACAAGCTCGGTCAAATATTGGTCTTGTAAAAGATCATCAAAGTGATCTTTTAATTAAAGCACTTCTTAATGAAGATGCAGAGCTTGATGACTTACTATTTGTTTGTGTAACCACTTATTGGAATTCAGATTTTGAATTACTCGATCTAGATTTCATAATTCCACATCCAATTGAAAATAGACCTATTCTACATTTTAGTTTAGCGGAACTTAAAAAATCTGCCTTAGAACCAATGACTGATGTCGCAGAAGAACCTATACTCGCGATCAAGAAGCGCCTTGAACAAGCTGATGATGATTCTCGCGCTTCAAGTGAGTAAATATTGGAGGTACAGACGATGTTGGGTATAGATAAGTTCGAGCCAGAAAGGTTGAAACTTGCCCGTCAAATGTACGATGATTTAAGCAAGACTGCTTTGGCTACAATGATTGATGTAGCACCATCTACTGTTACAAAGTGGGAAGATGGTACTCATAGCCCTCAGCCAGAGGTACTAAATAATCTAGCTGAGGCTTTAGGCATTCCTTTACATTGGTTTATTCGTAAAATTCCAAATTACGGTAACCCTTTATTTCTAAATCGTGCAAAAAAACGTGTGCTTAAAGCACCTTGTTTTAGATCTAATGCAATGCTAATGAATTTAGCAGAAGTACATGCTATTGCAGATGAATGGATCTCTTTTCCTAAAGTTGATTTGATTACAGCTCTATCTAGAGAAGAGGCTCTATCATTGGATGATGGAAAAATTCAGTTACTGGCGGAGCAATTACGTACTCATTGGGGATTAGGCTCTTCCCCAATCCCAAATTTAATGAAACGTATGGAACGTGCTGGTCTTGTAGTTGCTAGATTTGAAATTGGTTATGAAGAGATGGATGGTACATCCGCTTGGATTAATGATAAGCCTTATATTTTTATTGCTGCCGATAAACATAACTACTTTAGAAGTAGGTTTGATTTAGCACATGAGTTAGGCCATATCGTAATGCATAGATATCTCACTGAGGAAGATAAGAAAAATTGGTTCGATAAGCTTGAAAAACAAGCTCACTATTTCGCCAATTGTTTTTTATTTCCAACGAAAGCCTTCATTGCGGAAACGAGAAGTCGTATTTCATTAGAATCCCTGATGTTACTTAAAAAGCGTTGGGGGATCTCTTTAGCTGCAATGATATATAAAGCTAAGGATTTAAATATTATTTCTGAAGATCAGTATTCTAAGCTTTGGAGAAGTTACCGTTATCGTGGTTATACAAGGTCAGAACCTTACGATACTGAAACTACTCCTGAAGAGCCTAATCTACTTAAGAATACGATCAAGATGTTGCTTGAACAAGGAGGATTCGATAAAGCTAATATTATTGATAAATTCGGCCTAAAAAAACATTTAGAACTGTTAGCGGGATTACCCAAAGGCTTTCTAGATGATGATTTTGGTCAAATAATTAATATGAAGCCAACAACCATCAAATCGAATCAACTTGAAAGTTTAACGCAATCAAGCAAATCTGCGGAGATCATTAAATTCTCACGAAACTAAAAATACCCCCCTGTTAAATCAGGGGGTATTTTATCCATAAAAGGTAGCGAGAATTTTTATATATTTCCCATATAAACAACTGATAAATTAGAAATTTAAAGTTCTTGATATATCATGTTAAATACTCCCTCCCACCCCTTTAAACTTTTCAACGAACGCTGCAATTTTTTGAAAAATGCTCTGCTTTTTGGTTAAGTATTGTGGGTTTAATGGACTCATTTTAGGCAGAATAGCATTGAGCTCAGTGCCATTATCACTGGCAAATTCCCGTTTCAGCGAGGTCGCAATATAACGTCTCGCTGCATCTTCATTCAACTTCTCATCATCGATCAACTCTTTTACTTCACGCTGTTGCTCTACTTGAGCAAAAGTAAAAAAAGCATCTATCACACTGGCCTTATCACCAATCTGATCTAAATCAGTTTGATTAATAAAATCGACCAACAAACTTTCTTTGGCGCGGTTGCCAATGCTGGCACGAATCACGCGACGTACATCTTCAACCAGTGAGACTTTATCCTTCACTTTTTTATTGTTCTCAAAAATTAGCTCTAGAATGTAATCTAAATTGATTTCTTGTGATTTGAGCAAGTCCACTTCAAAAACTACATCATCCCAATCAATGCTTGATTTTTCTTTTTGTTCTGCCGACTTCTCTCTACGTATCCAGTCACGGATATCGTTATAAGTAGATCGGTAATCTTGAATTTTCCGCTCCGCAGGCATTTGGATGCTTTGTAGCGCAGTCAGGCTCTCATCACTTAAGTAATGCTTATTCTTGAATGCTTCCACTGCCTCAGAGTCATTCATATCCACGGTTTGTAGTTCTTTTAAACTGGCATATTCATCATAGTTTTGCAGCACATTTTCGACACGCAAATATTCACCAAAGAGTTTCGCAAAAGCTTTCTTGTCTGATTCTTTGAAAATTGCATCTGGATTTGGAAAGCGCTGCTCTAATTCTGTTACCACATCTACAAAGCCCCAACGTGCTTCACCTGTAACAACATCTGTAAAGCCTTGCATGTATTCCGTGTAACTTTTTTCGAGCACCACGTTTTTAGTATTTGTATCACCAAACAAGGTAATCGCATCAATCGTTGCTTGCTCTAAATCACGGAAGGTAACGATATTGCCAAAGGTTTTAGTCGCATTATAAATACGGTTGGTACGTGAATAAGCCTGCATCAAACCGTGATAACGTAAGTTTTTATCAACAAACAATGTATTCAATGTTGGTGCATCAAAACCAGTTAAGAACATACCGACCACAATGAGCAAGTCAATTTCTTTAGCTTTGACTTGTTTGGCTAGGTCACGATAATAGTTTTGAAAACCCTTACTATCCACACTAAAGTTAGTTTTAAACAAACTGTTATAGTCAGCAATTGCCGCATTTAAAAACTCTTTTGCGCTGCTGTTCATGGCTGAGACATCAAAACTTTCATCTTGAATATCACCTACAGCATCTTGTTCTTCATTGGCTGCAAAGGAAAATATCGTAGCAATTTTTAACGGTTTATCATTATTTTTCTGTAAGTCATTCAACGACTCATAATACAGCTTTGCTGCCTCTACACTGCTAACGGCAAACATCGCATTAAAACCTTTACTGCTTGCTTGCTGGCGGTGAGTTTTCTGGCGGAAATTATTCAGGATGTACTGGCTAATCTGACGAATACGATCAGGATGCAATAAGGCTTGTTTGTTTTCCGCTGTTGTGAGCTTTTTCTCATCCTGTTCAGTTTCAATCGCTTTAAATTGTGGGCGTACATCGTTGTAATCCACTTTAAACTTCAGCACTTTTTCATCACGGATTGCATCAGTGATGACATAAGCATGTAGTTCACGACCAAACACGCTCGCCGTGGTTTCAGCACTCAGCGCATTTTGCGGAAAAATGGGCGTGCCTGTAAAGCCAAACTGATAGTACTTTTTAAATTTCTTTTTCAGATTCTTCTGCGCTTCACCAAACTGGCTACGGTGACATTCATCAAAAATAAACACCACTTGCTTATTATAAATTGGCAAGTCAGCTTCACTTTTCATCAGATTGTTTAGCTTTTGGATGGTAGTGACAATAATTTTATTATCATCTTTATCCAAATTTGCTTTTAAACCTGCGGTACTGTCCGAACCATTGACGCTATCAGGTGAAAAACGTTGGTATTCTTTCATGGTCTGATAATCGAGGTCTTTACGATCTACCACAAAGAATACTTTTTCAATAAAATCCAGCTCAGTCGCCAACCGTGCCGCTTTAAAACTGGTCAAGGTCTTGCCTGAACCTGTGGTATGCCAAATAAAGCCACCACTTTCCTGATTTTGGTTAGAGGGACTGCTCCAGTTTTTGGCCTGATACGAACTTTTGACTTTCCACAAAATTCGCTCAGTCGCAGCAATTTGGTAAGGACGCATCACCAATAAAGTATCACTGACATCAAACACTGAGTAATGCAACAACACATTCAGTAAAGTATTTTTTTGGAAGAAAGTCGCAGTAAAGTCTTTTAAATCTTTAATCAAACTGTTATCCGCTTTCGCCCAGTTCATGGTGAAATCAAATGTGTTTTTATTACGTGCTGTAGTATTGGCAAAATAACGGCTATCGGTGCCATTAGAAATCACAAACAACTGTAAGTACTTATATAGAGAGTTTTCACTATTAAAGCTTTCTTTACTGTAACGGTGTACCTGATTAAAGGCTTCCCGAATAGCAATGCCCCGTTTTTTTAGTTCAATCTGTACTAAGGGTAAGCCATTGACCAAAATGGTGACATCATAACGGTTTGCATGACTGCCTTTTTGTTCAAACTGTTTAATCACTTGTACTTTATTACGAGCTATGTTCTTTTTATCTAGCAGATAGATGTTTTGAATACGTCCATCATCAAAGACAAAATCATGAATATAATCATCATGAATTTTACGGGTTTTATCTATAATGCTGTCGCTTGGTCTATCCAAATAGGTTTCAACAAAACGCAACCATTCACCGTCTAAAAACTGTACGCTATTCAATACTTGCAATTGCTCACGTACATTAACCAGCATTGCTTGAGCATTGTTTAAAGCAGGTAGATATTCATAACCTTGATTAACCAAGTCTTGAATCAGCTCTCGCTCTAAATCCCCTTCGCTTTGGTAGCTGTCCACCGCTTGCCATTCTTTGCAATATTTGTCTAAGACAATAAAATTATTGGTTTCGGCAATCGGTTTATAGTTCGTCATGGTTTTGATTCCATTGATTTTTTATTAAGTAGAATGGTTAAATATGATTGTTAGATTTCTTAAACAAAGTTGCTTTTAAATTTTTGGTGATTTCCGATATCGCTTTGAATATATTCATAATTCAAAATTTTCAGTTCCCAAGGAAAATAAAAATGACTTCTGTTATTAACGTAAATATACGGAGCTGGCACGTGCCGAATGGTTTTAGACAAGTTAAGTTTTTTAATCTTAATTTGTTCAAAATATGCCTTGGAAAAGTCATGGAGCAACCGATTGACTTCATGAATGAGCTGTTTCACTTGACCTATTTTTCCCATTTTTACTCCAGAGATGTCAATGCACTTGAGTTGATGTTTGAGGAAAACTTAAAAGTAAATCTCGATAATACTCGTACTGCTGTTGGCGCAGTTCAATTTCACGCGGTAAACCTTCTGTAAAGGAGTTAGCTAAGGCATCGAATTTGTCTAACACAGTGACAATACGCTTTTGCTCATCGAGGTGAGGGATTGGAACATAAAAAGAAAATAGTTTACTACTATCAATAGATGCTACAGATCCGCCTGTTTTCCTAGCTGCCCGCAAAATATCCTCCCCGCGTGATCTAATCATATGTGCAAGGTAACTAGGCATAATATGGTCATGTGGTATTACAGCTTTCATGTCTTGATTAAGTGTAACAGGTATAGGAATTAGTGCACTTGGTAGTAATTTATCTAAAATACTTGAGCGAACAACTATTGCAATCGAGTTTTCTGGCACTAACTTTGTCGAAGAGTTCTCGATTGCATCTTCGGTAATATAGTCCTGAGCTGAATCAACAATTGGTCGCCCCATATCTTTAGGCGAAATCCATGGAATAGTTCCATTTTCCCAATAGTCACTATGGCTTTTAGATGGAGTTCCTCCACCATACCAAGTACCAACCTCTCTCAGCGTCATCCATTTAACCTCTATCCGCCGTCCGATCTCGTCCGATCTCGTCCGATCTCGTCCGATCTCGTCCGATCTCGTCCGAAGACGAGGATGCATCATCCTTATCAAATGTCAACAATTTATCTCTAAAATATTGATATTGCTGATTCCTTAGTTTAAGCTCCGCAGTCAGCTCCGCAGTCATAGCGGTAAAGGCATCCAAGATTCGTACAATTTCAGCTTGAATTTCAAGGGATTTTTTTGGGTTATCTGGGCATGGGATGGGGATTTGAAATTTTCTAAAACCATCCATATCTACAGAGGCAAAACTTGACATCGTTGTATTTTTTTTACACCATTCTGCCAATAAAAAACAGTAGTAAAAAATAAACTTCATATCAAAAACTTTTACATAACTATCTTTCAAACTTAAATTGGTAAACCTTTGATTTGCTAAATATGGAACAGTAATTAATGCATGTTCGCCAATCGTAGCCGATGTTGAAATTATGATGGAATTAGCGGGAAATAATTTCCCTCCTTTTACGGCTGTTTCTGAAATTTTTTGTAATGAGTCTCCAAGGATTTGACCATTCTCACGGATGTCATCCATCCTAAACCACGGAACAGAACCGTTTTCCCAAAATTCTTTTTTTGATGTTGATGGTGTATAGCCATTTTTCAAATGAAATATTTCTGAAAGTGCTTTCCATTCAACCTGTGCTCCATTAAGTAGCTTTTGCATAAAATCTGTATTGTTCATGCCATGTCCTCACCTTCAATCTCCGCCACTATCGCATCAATCTCTTTACGAAGTTGGTCAATTTTAGCCACCGTCGTTTTTAGCTCAGCATTCAGTTGGACAATATCCACCTTTTCACGGGTGTCTTTAGCTTCCACATAACTACTAACAGATAGATTGTAGTCGTTAGATTGAATCGCATCGAATGAGACAGATTGAGCAAAATATTCGATATTGGCTTTGCTATCAAACACCTGCATAATTTTTTCAATGTGTGCATCAGTCAAGATATTGTTATTGGTTTCTTTTTTAAATAAGCCACTGGCATCAATAAACTGAGTTGTATTTTCGGTTTTATGCTTAGACAGCACCAAAATATTTACAGCAATGGTCGTGCCGTAAAATAAGTTCGATGCAAGTGAAATGACCGTTTCAACATAATTGTTATCGACCAAATATCGACGAATTTTCTGCTCAGCACCACCACGGTAAAAAATCCCTGGGAAGCAAACAATCGCCGCACGACCTTTAGCAGACAAATAATTTAACGCATGCAACACAAAAGCAAAATCAGCTTTAGACTTGGGTGCAAGTACGCCTGCGGGAGCAAAGCGTTCATCATTGATTAAAGTGGGGTCATCCAAACCAATCCATTTCACCGAATACGGTGGATTAGACACAATCGCATCAAATGGCTTGTCATCACCAAAGTGTGGTTCTCTTAAGGTGTCACCTAACTGGATGTTAAACTTGTCGTAGTTAATGTTATGCAAAAACATGTTCATACGTGCAAGGTTGTAGGTGGTATGATTCAGCTCTTGTCCCCAAAAACCATCTTCAATAGTATGGGCATCAAAGTGTTTTTTGGCTTGTAAAAGCAAAGAACCTGAACCGCAAGCAGGGTCATAAATTTTATTGACCATTGTTTGTTTATGCATGGCTAACTGAGCAATTAATTTAGATACATGCTGTGGCGTAAAGAACTCACCGCCTGATTTACCTGCATTAGCAGCATAGTTAGAAATTAGAAACTCATACGCATCACCAAACAGGTCAATATGACTGGTATTAAAGTCACCAAAATCTAGCCCAGCTACGCCCTTTAGCACAGCAGCCAAACGGATATTTTTATCTTTAACGGTATTGCCCAAACGGTTGCTGGTGGTGTCAAAGTCAGCAAATAACCCTTTTATATCCTGCTCCGACGGATAGCCATTGGCTGAACTTTCAATACTAGCGAAAATGGCAGCTAAATCGGTATTCAGACTTTCGTTCGTAT
Source organism: Acinetobacter bereziniae LMG 1003 = CIP 70.12 (assembly GCF_000368925.1). GTDB lineage: Bacteria > Pseudomonadota > Gammaproteobacteria > Pseudomonadales > Moraxellaceae > Acinetobacter > Acinetobacter bereziniae. Next base: position 849,032 of record NZ_KB849756.1, read on the forward strand.
TAGCACCTTTGGCAATATTGCTAAATAATTGGCTTGGGTAGATGAAATACCCCTTAGTTTTAATCGCATCATCTTTGATCTCTGCCGTAATGACTTGATCAGAAAGTTCAGCATATTGAATGCTGTCGTCACCGCCTTCGATATAACTGGAAAAGTTTTCACTAATAAAGCGATAAAACAGCGTACCCAATACATATTGTTTAAAGTCCCAACCGTCCACTGCGCCACGGACATCGTTGGCAATCTGCCAAATTTGGCGTTGCAGTGCTGCGCGCTGTTGGGTACTGGTCATGAAAATATCCTAAAAAATCGTTGTTAAGAAAGTCTAGCTCGTGGGTTTTAAAACTTTACAGCTCAGCTTAATCCCCTAATGCACTTTCCTAAGTAAAACAACTTAAAAGAGTATGAGAGATTGTTCATATGTTAAAAAGCTGTAGATTCGAGCTGCATATGCGCTATTCAATCTCTTTCGTGTTGCGCATAAACAATGCAATAAAGTCTAAAATCGATAAGCAGAAGGAGTTTAGCAAAAAATCAAGTTTTTTAGCGAACTTCGGTGTTAAAAAGACATGATTTGTCGCACTGATGTATGGCTGGATTCTCTGCTATACTTATTTTAGTTGTTAAATTGATGGAGTCTCAAAATGCTTAAGACCACCGAACAGAAAAAAAAATATATTCAAGAGACGCGTTTGCAAAACTACCAAGCTAGTCTCAAACTCGAAGGGATGACCACACTAGGGAACCCAACCCAGCTTAGCAAAGCACAAATTTTGCAAAAATATAAAAAGTATTCGCAAACTGAAAGCTAATCGGATAGCACTATGGATAAATATGGGGAATTGGGGGACAGCCTATATTGCTACTCTGGTACAAGTATTTTAAAAAATAAACTCAATATCCGTGATGAGCACATCTTAGAGCAAGCCGAACTTGAACTATCTGGTTTATCTAGTAGCTTAATTGACTATGCAGAACCACCATATAACCTACAATACTTACAAGCCATCCATACCCAGCTTTTTGGTGACTTGTATGAATGGTCAGGACAACTTCGACAAATTGATATTTCTAAAGGTGATACTCGCTTTTGTACATTTTCCCGTATTGAAATTGAAACAAACAAACTGCTCAATTCACTTCAACAGCAAAATTACTTTCAAGATCTAGAGTCGAAATATTTTATACCTAAACTTGCTGATTTATACTGCGAACTCAATGTCATCCATCCTTTCAGAGAAGGGAATGGACGTACCCAACGTATTTTCTTTGAACATCTCATAGCCTACTGTGGTTACGGCATTGACTGGTCTAAAATTAATTCCAAAGAACACTGGGTACAAGCAAATATTGAAGGTTTTTATGGTAATTTACAGCCATTAATTCAAATATTTGACTCATGTATCATCATGCCCGACTAAAAAATAAGGGAGCCATAAGCTCCCATCAACTATTGACTTTCCAACTTAACTTCAATCCATTAAATGATTTCCCAAGCGGATCAGATCATCTAAATTCGCTTAATTCACAGCCCTAACACTTTGCTGTAAGCCTTGCTTTATCTCATGTGCATGACTGAGGTCATGCGTTTGTTTCTGGCTTCGCTGTTCGGTATCCTCTGCATAAAACTCCTCCACCAAATCCAATCCTTCCTCGCTATTAACCTCAAACTGTGCATTAGCAAAACCCTGCAAGGCTGTTTGATCTAAAGCTGCCTGATTAAAACCACACAACTTACTTTTCTGGTCTATTTCTTTAGCTGTTTGAATCGCCTCTTGTAAATGAACGCCATCACGTAAAGTCAAATCCACGTAATACACAGGAGTACGATAGCTTTGTGTGGTGGACTTGCCTCGAAGGGTGAGTTGTAAGGGTAGGCATGAAAGCAAGCCATTCGATGCTGCATGGTAATAACTGAGTCGTGCCGCCAAAGTCCGAATGCTGTTAAAACCTGTGGTTCTAAAGATGAATGTGCCCAGTTCATCGGACTCATCTAAATTGACATGCAGACGCCCATAAGGTTTACAGTTTCCGCCTTGTGCTAATGGGCATAAATCAGGGGATGGACATGGATGTTGTTCTACCCCTTGATTAGTCAGTCGTTGGCAGGTTTCACCATTACCCACACAAACGGGACGTCCTGTCTGACGATCAAATAAACTGTATTCCGCTCGTAGATTCAGTTCAGGATCATTGAAGATCATACGGACTGGGATTGAACGGAGTTTTTGATTGGGTGCTTTAGCTCGAAGTTGTTCATCAAGTGGATGTTTCACCCAACCACTATCCTTATTTTGGATTTGGCTGGTAATGGTGAATTGGTCATCCTTTTCAGGGATGCGCTTGCCATTCTTTTCCACCATTTTACCGATACTGATTCGCCCGAGTATTGGTGGTGTGATTGCTAGACCTTTAATCATGGTGCTTTCCTCTTCTGTTTAAATGAGTTTCAGTGTTTGTTTAAAATGAAAGTGGTATAAAAAAATCCCATGCGCTGTGGCATGGGATTTTTGAGTAGAGCTTGAGGTGCTGCTTGTGAATTGCACTTAGGCTAAAGTGACTTCAATCATCCTTGCTGTATATATTGAAACGTCGTGAACCTTGCTTGCTTTGTGGAAATTGATTGAGATATTCAGGATGCTGTTTGAGTAATGCCTTACTATCTAAGCTGATTGAGTCTTTCGATTTCTTCCACGTCACTGAACCCGCTTTAAAGGTGACACGTTCAGCCTGCTGCATCTTGGCTTGAAGTTGGTGCTTCAGCAGATCAAACTGCTCCTGATGCTTGTCAATTTGGTTGCGCGCTTGAAGCAGTTGCTCAAACTGTTGATTGGCCTGCTCATCTTCAGATAAGTCTGTGGTGCTGAGTGGCACATGTTCTGGATAAAGCAGTTGTAAAGCTTTGGCTGCGGATTCACTGGCATCGGCTTCAGGTGGTGTATCCTTTTCCACGCATTCCCAGAAGTAACGCTCCGCATTGATGATGTGTTGAATCACCGATTCTGAACGGGTGACTTTAAAAATTCGAGTTTCATGTCCACAAATCAGTACGCAGATATGCGCTGCTTTCTTGCCTGTCACTGCCAATTGATGTTGTACCTGACACAACACGTATAACGGCACACCATCTCGCCACAGCTTAGCCCCATATTCTCCAGCGGTTTTACACTCCAGTATTTGTACATCAGCATCCCCAACCACCGCATAATCCAAGTTGGCCAACATAAAATGCTTGTCTGGATCAGGATGTTGTAATACGGCATTGACCCGACGCACTTTGTAATCGGTATGCATGCTGTAGTATTCTGCCACTAAAGGTTCAAGTCGTTTGCCCCAGTACAAGGGTGCATGGCCTTCACTTTCATCCTCAATACTTTGTTGAATACGTCCAGTCTTGATCATCCACAGTTCGAGCATCGACATATAGGGATTAAGGCCGCAGGCTGCGGCACAGTCACTGCTGCCAATGCCTTGGCGACGCACTTCCAGCCATTCCGCCTGACTTAAGTTTTTAGTCTCCACAACGCGTTTTGGATGGGTGAGTTTAGGGCGATGAGCGTGGATATTTGTTCGAGTAGGATGAGGTTGAATCAATACTGAGTTCATATAGATGTCCTTTGATTATTAAATTTTAGGCATAAAAAAAACCACATCTGGAGATGTGGCAAAGAGGTATTTGAGTTCAAGGAGATTTACAGGATCATGTTGATCTGATGTGATCATCTTAAATCTTAAATCTGAATCTAAACTTAAACAATCAAGCGTAATGCTTGTTCAAGCCCACGTTGCTTAAGCCCTGCCCCAGCACCGAACCAAGCAGAATCCAGTCGGTGATCCTGACTCATGGCTCGGCGTTCGTGATCACAAAATTCCGTAATGGAACACAGTAAGCCATAAGCGGTATCTTTGGCTGAACTGAGTTCTGCCCCACGGCCATGTCCATTAAACATGCTCATGACTTTTGACATGGCGCGTCCATTAGGTTCAGTCTTGTTTTCAGCTTTATTGGATTGGCTTCCTTGCGCTGCCACATTGCGATAAAACTGAATAATACTGTCATCCTGTTCGGTTGGACTGAGGCTCGTGTTATTAAACACAGCATCGAAATAAGCAGCCGCTTCCTGTTGAGTGACTTTACGTTGACTCAGTTGTTTCATTTCATACATGTGCTCATTCCATACGCGGACGGATATACCGAGTTGCTGTTTAATTTTCTCAGCATCAAACTTGGTACTGTGAGGCACTTTGACTACGCCTGCACTCGCGTTCTGACCTTTGAGGGCAATGGCCAAGGTATTATTACAGACAACACGGATTGAGGTAAATTGCGCAGTGGTCGCTAAGGTGCCATCACATCCAGTGGCTAAGAGAATATAGCCATTGCTGACATCTTTACCTTTTAAAGCAGAAGTTTGCCCTGTTTTGGCTAATGCCCAGAACTTCTTCCCACCTTTCAGTACCCCTGCGGTTTCCAGTTCAAAGCCTGATTGCTCAGTCAAGTCTCGATAAAATTCTAGAATCTCTCGGGGTTGGACTTCCTGATAACGTTGACTTACCACAGATAAGGGGGCATGCGTATCAGAGCGATACAACACCCGCTGTTCTTCATAAGGCATAATGATGCTTTGCCCACGCTCGTTTTGCGCCATATAGCTGACATTCGAGCTTTCAATCTGCCAGTCCATCCCTGCCTGTTTGGCCCAGACCTCAATCGTTTGATTGGGTGTGAGTTGGTTGCCTAAACCATGCCAAGGGGTTTGGCCGACATAAGCCATTTGTTCAATTTGATGTGCCATTGTGAATAATCCTGAAATAAAAATGTAAAGATGTGGTGTAAGGTTTTAAAGAATGAAGAATGCGTGCATGTAAATGTAGATAGCGATGTAACTATTGCTTCATCCATGCAAACTGTTGTTGGCAATCCAAGCAGACATACTGCTCGGCATTGCTGTAGTACTTCTCAAAGCAGTATTGGCTGACCACGACTAGGACGCCACCGATGACCACCCCGACCGTGGCGCCAATAAAAGGTGAAACGCCTGCTTTTTTGGCTACCTGCATGCCAAACATCGCCATCTGTGTCGGTGAAATACAGCGTTGTAACTGTTCGAAATAGTTGGCGTGGGCGTTGCCTGAATCGGTCTGCCTGACATGGGTAGACTGACAGTAGGGGCATTGAATAAAGGACATTGAATATTCCTTGTTAAATGAATTCAGTGCGAAGAGCTGAATTGAGGGCATAAAAAAAACCGTGCCCATTGAGGACACGGTTTGATTTAGTTTTTGCTTTGTCGTTGAGAGTCGAGGGCCGCTATTGAAAGCTATAGCTTGCAGTACCCTTCTCCGTTTCAACATCAACACGCACTACGTTGTCATAGCCACAGCCGGTTAATTTTAGTCTTAAACGCAGACCCATTTTAAAATGCTGTGGATATTCCAACGATCGACGATAGCCTTCATAACTGCATTCACCGTTGTTGATCAGCACATTGGTGACATCAATCGGATCTGCGCTGTTAGAACGGATGGTTAACACTGTAGCGGATTGATTTTGCGCATACCAGTTACTGGTATCTTTGACATCCAGTTCTACTGTAAATGTATTTGGATCAAGGCCAGAGTTACAGCCACCCAATAACATTCCTGTGGTTGCAGTCACTGCCAGTAGGATCGGTTTAAAAAATTGCTTCATAAAATTCATCCCTAGCAGTAGTTATAGCTCACGCCATAATCGCCCGTATTTAAATCAATGCTGACCAGATGGATTTCACAGTCTGTGCCATTATCAAATTTATAAACGTAGTAACGATTACCCGCCTGCTCCGATTCCAGTGCTCCGTGTTCCTGTAAGCTGAAGTCTTTTACTGATTTGCCTGTATCTTTTGCGGCTTTGGCAAAGACATAGCGTTGATACTTGTCTATATTGTTCTGCTCAAACTGAGGCAGTTCGTCATAAGGCAGCATCGATAGTAAGGTATCAACAGACTTTAGGTTTTTATCAAACTCAAAACTCAGCAGCTCAGGTTCATGGTCTGATGGACTCAGACTCTTGCTTCCCGTGGTCAATTCTTTGACATCGATTCCATCCACTTCTGCCGCTGCAATCTCGGTTGAGGCTGCTTCTGAACTGACGGATTCCAAAGGCTGTGCAGAGCTGGCCTCAGAAGTACTGGCTTGAACAGTTCTTTCAGATACGTGTTTGGGGCTAAAGAAATAGAAGCCTGCAATGCTGATCAGGGTCAGGGCTAAAATCGCAGCCAAGCCCAATATAGTTTTTTGGTTCATCTCACATGCTCCCCGTCTTTAGTTGGGTACAGTGACTTGACCGTTCTGAGCATTAAAGTGAACGAAGCGTGGACAACCACCCTGAAAGTTCACCGTAAAATTACGCCAACCACGGTTACCCGGATTGGTTTTATACATGCACTGATAGACCCCGCCACCCAAATTGCGGGCCTTAACAAAGTAGGCTTCACTGGCTTGCGCAAACCAGCCTGCCTGCGTCAATGATGCGCCTGTAAGCAGTGATGAAATAAGGACAGTTTTTAGGAAGGTTTTAAACATAATCATTTTCTCTTTTTATAGGCATCACTCGTCTTGGTCTTAATCAGACGCAGTGCTCCCCATGCATGAATATTGGAATGAATATCTATGTTTTTTTGAAGTGTTATAGACGATAAAGCACACGGATCTATGACCCTCAAAACAGCATGAGAGATTCATCTTCATATCGGTAATATGTACTTGAAAAAGTTTTATTCTTAGAAAGTCATCGACACAGCTATGCATTGACTGCACAGCATCAGGTCTAATCATCCAACGGCACAAACATGTAAAAAGAGAAATATAAAAGACGGTCTTGATGTAAGCGCATGGCGTACTCATTTGTTTTAAAAGAATCCTGCCAAATCACTGCTAATATGATGGTGGCAGAACGAAGGAGGGTTAGCAGACTGGTAACAAAGAAACCAGCACGCGCAAGCGCGTCCCCCCTCCGCCCTACCGCAAAGAAAGGGGGACGAACGGGTCCACAACATGCAAAATGAGATTTCACATATTGTCTTTGTTAATGGGTCTGCTAAAACCCGCTGACGATGTAGGTCAGCAGGCTAAGGATAATCTGCACGTTATATAGCGTCAAGCAAGCTAAGCGAATGAATAGTGAAAATATTTAGAATTATGAAATGTTTGAATAAGAATATAGTTAGATTTAAATACAGTTTTTTAAACTACATTCCTTAATCTTCTAAATACAGCTAAAAAAAGCCAATCCAATCCGAAATTTGATGAGGGGTAGGTTGTGGGGTAAAATCACAGAAAAAAAATAAGCCCTTGTAAAAACAAGGGCTTATTAAAATATTTGGCGGAAGCGGTGAGATTCGAACTCACGGAGGACTCACACCCTCGTCGGTTTTCAAGACCGGTGCATTAAACCGCTCTGCCACGCTTCCATGTGCGCAAGAATACTAAGCTTTTCTAACGATGACAAGAAAAAAATAGGCTTAAAGCATTCAAATGCATATTGTTTCATCAAAATCACTGATTTTGATCAAAGTTTAGCTGCTATTTCAGCACCTTCACGAATTGCACGCTTGGCATCAAGTTCACCTGCCAATTTAGCACCACCAATAATATGATAATTGGCTAAAGTAGATTCACCCTCTTTTGGCATCAAATCCTTAACAGACTCTTGTCCAGCACATACCACGATGGTATCTACACGCAACAATTGATCATGACCATTGCTTTCAATCCACAATCCTTCATTGGTCACAGCTTTATATTGCACGCCACGCAACATTTTTACCGCATGTTTTTTCAATTGTGCACGATGAACCCAACCCGAAGTTTTACCTAGACCAATCCCTAAAGGTGTTGTTTTCCGTTGCATCAAATAAATTTGACGAATCGGTGGTTCGACTTCAGCAGGAACAAAGCCTCCTTCGGTCATATAGTTTGGATTTGGGTCGATGCCCCATTCACGTTGCCACTCTGCCAAAGGCTGTGGTTGTGGCTGATGTTCAGGTTTCAATAAAAATTCTGAGACGTCGAAACCAATACCACCCGCTCCAATCACCGCCACCCGATACCCCACTGGTGCACCTCGCAACACTTCTGCATAGGACAAAACTTGTGGTGAATCACTGCCATCAATCTTTAAACCACGAGGAATAACACCCGTAGCAATCACAACATCATCAAAACCTTCACGTTCTAATTGCTCACGATTGACTTTGGTATTTAAACGTAAGTCCACACCGGTTTTTTCGATTTGTACTTTAAAATATCGAATGGTTTCATGAAACTCTTCTTTACCCGGTACGACTTTGGCAAGATTAAATTGACCACCAACTTCTGTAGAAGCTTCAAATAAAGTCACTTGATGCCCACGACTTGCAGCAATTGTCGCAGCAGACATACCTGCAACACCACCACCAACAACAGCAACTTTCTTTGGTTTCTTGGTTTTGAGATAAACCAATTCTGTCTCATGCGCAGCACGTGGGTTAACCAAACAACTTGCACGTTTATTTTGAAAACTATGGTCTAAACACGCTTGGTTACAGGCAATACAAGTATTAATTTCATCAACACGATTAGTTGCAGTTTTACTGACCCAAAAAGCATCCGCCAATAATGGACGTGCCATTTGTACCATGTCCGCTTTACCTGCTGCTAAAATTTCTTCAGCAGTATCTGGCATATTGATTCGGTTTGATGCAATAACTGGAACTGAAACATGTTTTTTTACTTCAGCTGTATAATCAACAAAGGCTGCTCGAGGAACGGAGGTCACAATAGTTGGGATACGTGCTTCATGCCAGCCAATCCCTGTATTCAATAAAGTAATGCCTGCTTTTTCCAATGCTTGTGCGACAGTGATGACTTCATCCATCGTATTGCCATCATGGACTAAATCCAACATCGACAAACGGAAGCAAATAATAAACTTTTCACCCACTTTGGAACGAATCGCTTTGACAATTTCTACAGCAAAACGCATCCGGTTTTCAATCGGACCGCCCCAACGATCTGTACGTTGATTGACATGGCGACTTAAAAATTGATTCAGCAAATATCCTTCTGAACCCATAATTTCCACACCATCATAACCCGCCTTTTTTGCCAAGCTTGCAGTTTCTGCATAATCCTGAATCGTTTCAAGGATCAGTCTGTCACTCATCTGACGTGGTTTAAACATTGAAATTGGAGATTTGATCGGGCTTGCTGAAACCACAAAAGGCTGGTATCCATAACGACCAGAGTGCAATATTTGCATAAGAATTTTTGCGCCATGCTTATGTACAGCATGGGTAACTAAACGATGTGGTGCAATATCACCCAAAGTATTCATCGTTCCGCCTGCTGGCAACAACCAACCTTGACGGTTAGGAGAGATCCCCCCTGTAATAATCAGCCCAACGCCACCTTTAGCTCGCTCGCCAAAATATGCGGCAAGTTTGGGATAATGATAAAAACGATCTTCCAATCCAGTGTGCATTGAGCCCATTACCACACGATTTTTGATCGTTGTAAATCCTAAATGAAGCGGTTTTAAAATATGTGCATAGCTAGTTGTCATGGTGAATCCTTTTTAGTTTGGCTTTGCAACTTGTTGCATACTACTTTATCGAGTTTTAAAATTTTTTGGATGGCTTATTTTGATAATTTCTTGGTAGATAGTGTCAATTTACTGCATTTATTTTTTATTAAAAAAACTTCATCCTGATCTATTTTAATTAATCAATAAAATACAGTTCTATAATACTGTAAAGCAGCGATTTTGGTTATTTTGCACTATTACTTTGGAATAAAAGCAAATAAGAAAAGGCATTTTAACAATGAGTCATCCTGTATTTTTAACCAGTACCACGTTTAGCCATATGCCGATCGGTCAAGAAAATCAATGGGCAGATTTTTTTCAAACAGCTTCTTTTGAACTGGAAGCCAATGCATTTATTCCGATTTTATGGTTAATGCTGTTTAAACAGGACAATCTGCATTGGGCTAAATATATCGATGAATTGGATCACAACGACCAAAGAAATCAGGGTGATTTGGAAGAATATCAACAAGATTTTGCAGAAAACTGCTATGCCTATTTAGTGATCGAGCAGCAACAGGCTTTAAATAATTTAGAGCAACGGAAGCCCTTATTTATAGCTATTTTTGGTGAAGAAAATATTCCTCATTTTGAAGAGTTTAAATCTTATATCTTACAATATTATCCTCACTTTATATTGTTACGAACCAATGGATTACCTTTAGACTTAAATGACGCAAACTTTCTAACTCAACCCTTAACACACATAGAAAATGCGCAAATGGGTGATACCGAAAATATTGATTTTTTCACTGTGCAACGTCGTGATCTTGCACGTTTCGATGATCAGGCTTATTTCTTTTACGGTGCAGATGTACTCAGTAGCAGTATAGCATCAGATTCCCTAGAACAGTCCCCATCACCGATGTTAGACACTAAACCACCATCAACAACAGCATCAGGATTGGCGATTTGGATCTGTACAGCAATTGTTGCCTTATTAACACTCGGTGTTTGGTTTTCTACTTCTTCGATTTTGTATAGCGTACTTATTTTTATCATCAGTGCTTTTGTATTGGGATTCATTTCTTCAAAAATTGGAGAAACAAAGTAGAACAGGTTGACATATGAGCCACAAAAAACCATGAGCAATGCGATCAGTATTACTCATGGTTTTTAAACAACTTTTTTTGAAAAAATTTTAATCTATTGCGAACTGCAAAATTAATTTCCCAATTTTATTTCCAATATTTCAATTTACTGGTTTGCCCAATACCCACATTAAAACTATTGGTTGGATCAAGTTTTTGATAATGATTTTTTAAACTTGGTTTAGCCACATAGAGATGCCCTACATTATGTTCTGCGGGATATTCAGCTCCACGATCATCCAACAAATGCCACATTTGATGTTCCATTGCCAAAGGATCAACACCTTTTTTTACAATATAGTCTTGATGAAATACATGACAGAGAAAATGTCCGTAATACAACTTATGAATGATTAAATCATCCATCGCTTTGGGTAAGGTTTCCACCCACTCCCGATCATTACGACGTAGTGCAATGTCTAAAGCAACAATATCTTCCACGTCTGAACGGTGTGTATCTCGATAGCGAATTGCCGCACCTGCAACGGCAAAACGGTGTAGAAATGCTTTGCGCCCTTCTTCCTCAGTACAACGGAAGAAACCACCTAAAGAATGCTGTTGAAAGTAGTCATGTAAAAAAGCTTCAACTTGATCGACGTCTTGATTTTCGATACGAATCATCAAATGATGTTCATATAAATCACGAAACTCATTCATGCGCTTAGGCAAATGATTCGGTAAGAGTTTGGTCACTATTTGCAAAATTTTATCGGACAAATTACGTAAACCAATTTTCTCCAGATAACCATCGACTTTATCCTTCATCGCAAATGCTGCAGGTACTTTTGCTGTACCTAATTTTTCGATAAACATAAACGTATCTTTGCCGTATTCAGCGCCAATATCATAGGCAACACGATGAATATACTCACCGGCAATTGGCAGTCTAAGTAAATCTTTCAGTAAAAAACGACGAATTTCGGTGAGATCATCATGTGAGTTTGTCCCGACATAAAAGACCTGACTTGGTATTTTCTCAAAGGTGTCTAGACGTACTGCAAATACACAGACTTTACCTGCCGAACCCGAAGCTTCAAACAAACGTGATGGGTCCGCATTAAATCGTGCAGGCGTAGCTTCATCAACCTGTTTCACATCATGCGCATAACGATGATCTGAGGCACAACAACTCGGATTATTTACAATGTCATTGATTTGATAATTTTGACTTTCGAGCTTGGTTAAAATTTCCTCTGGAGTTTCACCCAAATGAACTCCCAAGTGATTGACCAACTCCAACTCACCTGAATCATTGACACGCGCATAGAGTGCTAACTCGGTATAGGCAGGTCCACGACGAACAAGTGCACCGCCAGAGTTATTACAGATCCCGCCTAAAACTGATGCTCCGATACATGATGAACCAATCACAGAGTGTGGTTCACGATTAAATGGAGCTAATTCTTTTTCCAAACGATCTAATGTTGCCCCTGGCAAACAAATGACTTGTTGACCTTGATTAATGACCTGAATGCCAGCCAAACGGCGCGTACTCATTAAAACCACGGGGCGATCATAATCATCACCAAATGGCGTTGAACCACCAGTCAATCCAGTATTGGCAGCTTGCATAATCACGATGCAATCGGCATTGACAGCAGCTTGTAACACTTGCCATTGTTCGAATAAAGTTCCTGGAACAACAACAGCAAGTACTTTGCCTGAACCGTATCGACGCCCTTGACGGTAGAGGCGTGTATCATGATCTTGGGTCAAAACATGCTGTTGACCAACAATTTGAATCAATTGCTGAATGGTTTGCTGTGAATCAAAATTCGATTGCATTTTCCCTATCCTATCTATGAATGCTGACTCAACAAATAAGTTCAGCATTCATTGCAGCGACATTATTTCAATGTAATTGCGACTATGGAAAGCTTTCGATTTAATGTATCTCAATTTAAAAAGATAGATCAAACCAAAGTCATCCGCAAAACTTGGTCAATATTTTTTAGTTTCATCTTTTAGAAATATCAACTGCTCAAAACGTTTGGCTTCAACGCTCACAGCTAATATTTAGGCAAGCAAATTCGATAGCTTGATGGATATTTGCTCAACCTCAAAAATATATTAATCAGTCAGTGCTTGATCTAGTTTGACTAAACAATCAGAAGTAATGTCAGCAATGGTTTTGGCACCCGTCAATGTCATCGCAACACGCATTTCTTTATCAATTAAATCAAGTAGGTTTGATACACCAGCACCACCTGCGGCACCTAAGGCATAGACAAATGCACGCCCTAACATACACGTATCAGCGCCAAGTGCGAGCATTCGCACAACATCTAAACCATTACGAATACCCGAATCTGCCAGAATCTTAATATCGCCTTTCACAGCATCCGCAATTGGAGGAAGTGCACGTGCTGATGACAACACACCATCGAGTTGACGACCACCATGATTAGAAACAACAATACCATCTGCACCGAAACGAACCGCATCTTTAGCGTCTTCAGGATCAAGGATGCCCTTAATCACCATCGGACCATCCCAAAACTCACGAATCCATTCTAAATCTTTCCACGAAATAGAGGGATCAAAGTTATTGCCCAGCCAACCGATGTAGTCTTCGAGTCCAGTCGGTTTGCCTAAATATTTGGAAATATTCCCCAAATCATGCGGACGACCCAGTAAGCCCACGTTCCAAGCCCAATGTGGATGGAAACAAGACTGCATATAACGACGCATTGCTGCATTCGGACCACTCATCCCTGAATGTGCATCGCGATAACGTGCACCCGGTACAGGCATATCTACAGTAAACACTAAAGTTGAGCAACCTGCTGCTTTAGCACGTTCCAAGGCATTTTTCATAAAGCCACGGTCACGCAAAACATACAGCTGAAACCACATCGGACGACCAATTGCTGGGGCAACTTCTTCAATTGGGCAGACTGAAACTGTAGATAAAGTAAATGGAATGCCTTTTTTATCTGCTGCAACTGCAGCCTGCACTTCACCACGGCGTGCATACATCCCCGTTAAGCCGACAGGAGATAATGCAACCGGCATTGATAAAGTTTCATCAAATAACTTTGTTTCTAGACTTAACTGAGACATATCATTTAAAACACGCTGTCTCAAAGCGATTTTTGATAAATCTTCTACATTGCGCTTCAGTGTATATTCAGCATATGCACCGCCATCAATGTAATGAAATAAAAATGGAGGTAAACGACGTCTCGCTGCTTCACGATAGTCATTTGCAGAAGAAATAATCATGTTCATATCCTGTTTAATCGGCTTGCACGTTGACGACGAGCTTCTTCTTCATCAATCATCCGTACTTGCTGCACTACAAATTCTATATGTCCACATACTGCATCTCTTGCAGCATCTGGATCATGACGTTCAATTGCATCCATCACTCTAAAATGCTGATCATGCAATTGATCAAATCGATGTGTTTCTGAGTAAACCTTACGTCTGCCCAGTAATACGTTAAATTGCAACAAATCGAACACGCCCCGCATCATCTGAATCAAGACTAAATTGTGCGATGCCTCAGCAATCGCCAAGTGAAATTTAGCGTCCGCCAGTGAAGCTTGTTCATCATCCCCTAATGACTGAAAGTATGAAATCTGATCATAATATTTACGGATCAAAGCCAGATCTTCTGTTGTTGCACGTTGTGCTGCATACCAAGCCGAGCCACCCTCAAGAATTGTTCGTGCTTCTTGCACATCAAAACGATAGGCAGGGTCTTGATCAATTAAATTACTTAACGGGCTAACAATCTGGTTTTGCGACCAGTTCACAGGGATTTGTTGCAAATACGTTCCCGCACCTACTTTACTGACCAGTATACCCATACTGGTCAATTGCGAAATCGCTTCTCTTAAAGAAGAACGGGATACACCGAGTTGTTCACACAACTTTCGTTCAGCAGGCAATCGTTCTCCGACTTGCATGTTTTTTTCTGCGATTAACATGCGTAGGCTGTGGACCACTTTGTCGGAGACTTTCATCTGCTTTCCTTAATATTGCATTGGTTCAGTGTCGCTGAGTATCATGGAATCATCCATGGGAACACATAAGCTTGTAGGGTAATAATAATACCGATCATTACTGTAAACGTTATACTGTGTTTCACGGTAAAACGGAACAGATCTGATTCTTTACCAACAAGCCCGACCGCTGCGCAGGCAATTGCAATCGATTGAGGAGAGATCATTTTTCCTGTCACACCACCACTGGTATTCGCTGCGACAAGCAATACTTCTGGCACTCCAATTTGTTGTGCCGTGGTTGCCTGTAATGCACCAAATAATGCGTTGGCTGAAGTATCCGAACCCGTCAGGAACACCCCTAACCAGCCTAAGAATGGCGAGAAGAAAGTAAATGCTTGCCCTGTATGTGCCAATGCCAAAGCCAGGGTTGCAGACATCCCTGAATAATTAGCGATAAAAGCAAAAGCCAATACCATACCAATCGAATAAATTGGAATTTTTAATTCATTAATTGTTTCGCCAAAAGTGACTACAGCTTCTTTAGGCTTCATTTTTAAGAAAATGATGGTGATGATTGCAGCAAAAATAATGGCTGTCCCTGTTGCTGAAAACCAATCAAACTTATAAATCGCATCATAATCTTTGATTTCTGATACCACTGGCGGCATCTTTTGCACCATTTGGTGCAAGAAAGGCACTTTGATTGAAATCACCAAATCATGCAATGCACCATCTTTGGTAAACAAGTCTTTGAATGGTTTTACACTCCAGATCGTCACCATGACTGTCAGAATGGCAAATGGCGACCAAGCTTTCGCAATTTGTGCAAGCGTATATTTTTGCTGTTTTTGCTCAGCCAGATTTTCATTCATGCTGGCATCTTCATTGGCAAAACGGAAGATATGTTTAGGCTGCCAATACTTCAATAAAATCGTAAGTGAAATCAAAGATGCAATAGATGCTGTAATATCTGGCAATTCAGGACCAACAAAGTTTGACGTTAAATACTGAGCGATCGCAAATGCACCACCACCAACAATCACCGCAGGCCAAGTTTCTTTAACACCACGCCATCCGTCCATGATCGCCATAATCCAGAACAGTACAATGGGCACCATAAATGGCAACTGGCGTCCGACCATCTGACTGATTTCATGTGTTTCAACACCTGAGACTTGACCAGCAACAATAATTGGAATTCCCATAGCACCAAATGCAACAGGCGCCGTGTTTACAATCAAACACAGACCAGCAGCATAAAGTGGTTTAAACCCAAGCCCGACCAACAATGCTGCGGTAATTGCCACAGGTGCACCAAAACCAGCCGCCCCTTCTAAGAAAGTACCAAAAGCAAAACCGACAAACAGCATTTGTAAACGCTGATCTTCTGTAATCGATAGAATCGAAGAACGGATAATATCGAACTGCCCTGTTTTAACCGAAATTTTGTACAGGAATACTGCACCAATAATGATCCATGCAATTGGCCACAAGCCATAGAAAAAGCCATAGACCATAGATGCCAATGCCATCATGGTAGGCATTTGATAAGCAAATAAAGAAACCAATAATGCCAATATGACTGTAATTGTCCCCGCAACACTTCCTTTCATGCGGAATACAGCTAGGGCCAAAAAGAAAAATATAATTGGAATGAGTGCAATGGCACTGGATACCCAGATATTACCCATTGGATCATAAATCTGTTGCCAATGTTGAAGCATTGTCATCTCCTTGAAATGCTTGCCAGAACTTCGAGTTTGATAAAATCACCCATTTATTTCTCAATAATTGGTATGACCAATATAAAGTTAAAAACAAAAAAATAACGCGTATTTTTACTTTATAGTAATTTTTGCTGATTTAAAGATCAATAGTTACCCAATTATTCATAAAATGGTATGACCAATTTCAAGAGTGTTTTTATTATTTTAATTGCATATTTTCTCATTTCTTAGACACATAGATTTTTAAAAGTTTTGTTTTTAAAGGTTTTTTTTAAAGGTTTATTATTTTTATACGACTTTAGTCTAAAATGATATTTAAAAAGCAAATTTTAACCAATATCAAAACATATTTTTATTACGATATTAATCACACACTTTCATTATTGGTCTGATCATTTTAAAAATTCAAAATTTTGATGCATGCTATAGATCATATAAAAAACAAAATCAGTAAAGTTTTACTGATTTTGTGGATTGATACGATACAGAAATTATTATGAATATAAATTCCTTTGCTCTACTTTAGCGATGCTCACAATTCATAGGTGTAACGACCTTCTTTTTCATTTGAATCTTTAAAGAACTCATCATGATACCTGTACAAATAAATGCCGCACCAATCAAGATATTCAAAGTAATCGGTTCATGCCAAAGCATATAGCCAAAAAATAAGCTTAAAATAGGAATACACATAATCGAAATTGATGCCACAAAAGTATCCACCTGACTCACAATCCAATTCCAGAGTGCAAAAGCAAACCCTGTTCCGACTACCGCAATGTAAAACAACATCGAGTCATTGAGCGGGTTTATCCATACATGCACATCAATAGGCTCAAAAGTAACAGCACCGATTAGAATTACAAAACCACCGATTAATAACTGCCAAATGGTCAGTTTCATTTTGTCATAAGTGGCAAAATTCTGTTTGATATAGACGGTTGTCAGTGCCCAGAAGAAGCCCGATAAAATCAAGAAAGCCTGTCCAATCAAAGATAGGTTGAAATGTAAATCATGCAATTGTGGCCAAAGAATTGCGACTAGCCCCAAAGTACCTAAAATTAGTCCAAGCATTTTCTGGGTATTTAAACGTTCTTTGAGTACATAGTGTGCCAGCACACCAATAAAAATTGGCATAGTAAACACCAAAACCGCAGATAAGCCTGAATCTACAAATTGCATGGCAAAAGTTTGAGTCGCATAAAAACCAATACAAATCATCACGCTTGAAATCATCAGTTTTTTCCATTCTCCTCTTTGTGGAAAAATAGATTTACGCAATAAACGTTGAACCAACATCAAAGTCAAGGCAGCTAAAATCAACCGTGTAGAAATAAATAAAAATGGAGGAAAAACCTGCAAACTGTGTTTGACCAGCCCCCATAATGATCCCCAAACGAGACACAACAAAACGATTGCACCCATTACTCTAAGATTCATTTGCTGTACTCATACAGATGGAAAGTAGACTTAGTTTAAAAAATAAATGACATCATGAATAATGCTATGTTTTAATACATCCATCATTTTTTTTAATACACTTAAAAATTTAACATTGTTATTAAAAGCGAATAAGTTTGAGGAATTGTCATGAATATCGACATCGGAGATATTAAGTCATTTGTAACGGTTGCCGAAATGAAGAGTATTTCTGCTGCTGCCCACAAACTTAACTATTTGCAGTCAAATATGACCGCAAAAATTAAAAAAATTGAAAACCACTACAAACGTCAGTTATTTATCCGTAAACCCAAAGGCGTTGAACTGACTGAGTCTGGTATGAATCTTTACCAACAATACAAAAAGATGATCTTTACTTGGGAAGAGACTGAAAATAAGATTTATCAGCAAGAAAAATACCTTCGTTTTGGTACCAATACCAGCTTAGGAGGCATGCGCTTCTACCCGTCTTTTAGCCAACTTTATGAAACCTATCCAGAGCTTTCAATCACAATGAAAACTGGTGCAACAGGCTACATCGAAGATGAAATTTTATCAGGCAATTTAGATATCGGTTATGTACTTGGGCATCCCAAACAGAAAAACATACAGTACATCCAAAAGGCAGAAGATCAACTGGTCATCATTGGTAAAAGTGTTATTAATCATGAGAATCTTGAGGATTGCCTCAATCACCAAAATATTCTGTTGGCTTCAGAAGAATGTTGTTATGCCACAACCTTAGATCATATTTATACGGACTACAACTTAACAAAAGGTGAGCTCACCCATATTTATGATCATGAAGCGCTAGTGAATTTCACTCAATTGGGTATGGGAATTTCAATGATCGCAAAATCACTGATCAAAAAATTTAATATTGAGTATTATCGTGAAACACCTGAACAATATCGAGATATAGGATTTTATTTAATTGCTCGAAGTGAGCATGTCTTTACCCCAATTGAAAAGCAATTTATCGGCTTGAATGATCAGCTTTAAACAGCATAAGTCAGACTTATTTTAGCGTCACGAACAGATTCTGACTTTTGTTAGATTAAAAAATAGATATATTCTGTTGATTTTATTAATTAATTAAAATTAATTTTACTGTATGAGTTTCCCCAAAAATCAACCATATAAGCCAAAGCAAACAGTACATGTAAAAATCCAGTTGATCTGAATTTTGAATTATCTCAACAATTTCAAAAGCGGCACGAACTGGAATTTAAGTAGATTACTTTAACTGCATAAATTGCTATTTTTTTCAATGATAACATTTAAATCCCATAAAACATTGACCGAAAAAGTGCTACAATACCGCGTTTATAAAATTCTCAATGGTCACCCGTGTATGTGGTGCCTCTTTCGAAATAGTTAGGACGAGCAATGACTGACAATGCAACGATCTTGCAGAATGTACCAGTAGGCAAAAAAGTGGGTATCGCTTTTTCTGGTGGTCTAGATACTTCAGCAGCTTTATTGTGGATGAAGCAAAAAGGCGCAGAACCTTATGCTTATACAGCAAACTTAGGGCAACCTGATGAAGATGACTACGATGCAATTCCGCGTAAAGCTGAAAACTACGGCGCTGTTAAAGCACGCTTAGTGGACTGCCGCTTACAACTTGCATTAGAAGGTATTGCTGCGATTCAGTGTGGCGCATTTCATATCAGTACTGGTGGTGTTCCTTACTTCAACACTACACCTTTAGGTCGTGCAGTAACAGGGACAATGCTTGTTACCGCAATGAAAGAAGATGACGTAAATATTTGGGGTGATGGCTCAACTTACAAAGGAAACGATATTGAACGTTTCTACCGTTATGGTTTGTTGACTAATCCTGCACTTAAAATCTATAAGCCGTGGTTAGACCAACAGTTTATTGATGAGTTGGGTGGTCGTGCTGAAATGTCACAATTCTTAATCGACAATGGTTTTGATTACAAAATGTCGAAAGAGAAAGCCTACTCAACAGATTCAAACATGTTGGGTGCGACACATGAAGCTAAAGATCTTGAATATCTCAATGCGGGTATCAAAATCGTTGATCCAATTATGGGCGTTGCGTTCTGGAAAGATGACGTAAAAGTTGAAGCTGAAGAAGTTTCTGTTACTTTCGAAGAAGGCTTCCCTGTTGCATTAAATGGCAAACGTATCGAAGATCCTGTTGAATTTATTCTTGAAGCAAACCGTATTGGTGGACGTCATGGTCTAGGTATGTCTGATCAGATTGAAAACCGTATCATTGAGGCAAAATCTCGTGGTATTTACGAAGCTCCGGGTATGGCTCTTCTTCATATTGCATATGAACGCCTTGTTACTGGTATTCACAATGAAGATACTATCGAACAATATCGTATTAACGGCTTACGTTTAGGGCGTTTATTATACCAAGGTCGTTGGTTTGATTCTCAAGCATTAATGCTTCGTGAAACAGCACAACGTTGGGTAGCAAAAGCCATAACAGGTACAGTAACTTTAGAGTTACGTCGTGGTAATGACTACACCATCTTGAACACTGAATCTGAAAACCTCACTTATGAAGCTGAGCGTTTGACGATGGAAAAAGGTGATTCAATGTTTAGCCCTGCCGATCGTATTGGTCAATTAACCATGCGTAATCTTGATATTACCGATACACGTGCAAAACTCAGCATCTATACAAATACAGGCTTATTGGCTGTAGGTACGGGTTCTGCAGTTCCTCAGTTAAAAGACAAAAACAAATAATTCAGTTTAAAAAATAAAAACCGCCAAATGGCGGTTTTTATTGGTCAAGACTTTTTGCTGTGATCTGATTAAGATACAGTGGTAGAATTCTGGATTGTTTGAGTGGTGTCTTGTTGCGATTTTTGCTGTTGTTTTTGTAATTCAATCCGTTCTGCATGTTCTTGACGAATTCGATCATACTCTCGCTGAGTTTCTGCATCACTTTTTGCAGCTAAAAATGCCATCCCCACTAAAAAAACTGGAAATAATAATCCCAATGCAGCGAGCAAATAAATTTTAGGAAACTTCTTCGAACTTGTCTGTGACATACATTTAAATCTTTCAATAAATTTAAGTAGGCGTAATAATATAACAGAACAAACTTATTCAATATATGAAAAATCGAAATTTAAAAAACCAACACTTCATCATGACGGCTTATTCAAGATACAAGTTTAGCTTTCTTTTTAAACATTACCTTAAAGATCAAATGCTTATATAAAAAACATGAACCATAAATTCAAAGAAATCATCGATCTTTAGCAGACTGATAAGCAGCTTGCGCAATTGCTAAACTCTTCTTCTTTCCTTCAACTGTATCTGGGATTTCATTGCTCGTACCATTACTCGAATGACGCTGAAGATGCTGCTGTTGAGAATATTTGTGCATCTCAGGTTGAGACTTTACGTTTTGTTGGGAGTTTTGTGTAGCCGTTCGCTGCGTTAGCTTCTGTTGAAGCTGTTGTTGTGGATTTGGTACAGCCATTCCCGCACATGGTCGAGACTGATAAGTTACTGAGCCCTTCACCACACACTTATGTACTTCTTTAGCTAAAACGTGATGAGAAAACCCTATAGCTAAAACAACCAACACGACTTTTTTCACAACACACACTCCATTTAAGTTTTAACAAAGTATCAACATTTAAGCTAAATTGCTATTTACACAGGAGTTTTTTAATTATTGCTTTTCTTGTCACAATAAAGGGTGAAATATGACTTTTTTTGCCAAATCTTTACAGCATTTTGTCATGTTCACATTGTGGTAAATTTCATGCTATTTCAAATTTCTCAATAGGCGACGTACAATCACACCATGTACCATAGAAACGGGAAGCATATAAATTTTCCCAAAAAAATTATAAGTGACAACACTGGTAAAAATTCTAAGCAGATTTTTCTGCTCATCATAGTTTTCGATCTTTAATACCACCAATACAGTTAAATGCTTATCGCTTGATTGTAAAAAAAGTTCATGATCTGAAACTTGAATAACATCAAAAAAATCTGCTTTTCCACCCTGCTCAAGTGCCATAGATTGAGAGTTAAAACCTTGTATAGGCTGTACACCACCCAGATGCAGACTGAAAAAGTCTCGAATTTTAAAAGCTATCTTTAACCATTTTGGTGGTGTACTGGTCATTAGGTGATAAGCTTGTGATGCTGTGATATTTTTATCAATACATTGTTGGTCTTGATGAATAAAATTAAGTTGATGAACAGGTGCAACCAATACATACGGATCTATTTCTGTATTCATGGAACTAAACCTTTTTAAATATAATAATTTAACGTATGAATAGAATCTAAATTCAGTCTACAGCAATCCAAATGAAGTACAATCACAAGCCGCCTAAAGTTGAATAAAATCATGAATGATTGGGCAATTTTTTGAAATAAATAACTGTATTCTAAGATGAATATATATTATTTAATGATAGTGATATACATGGTATCTATAGCATGCGATTTGAAATAAATAGATATTGAAAAAAGTACAGCTTTTTAAAGAGATAGAAAGCGTACCTCCTGTTTGGAAATCTACCTCATTAAGCTATTGCTACTACCTAATATTTTGAAAAAATTTCGAATGATTCACACAGGCAATGTTCCTCTCAGACAATGCCAATATTTACATTGCAAACAAAGTCATGCTTTGATTTTGCTGTAGCTGGGCATCGTTAATAATGAACCATGATAAAAAAGGTCTGCACTTGGCAGACCTTAGATTAAGTTGTCTCTTGATTAATTATCCATATTTTCAATGATCGCTTGCCCGAACTCTGAACAACGAAGTAGAGTAGCTCCTGGCATTAAACGCTCAAAATCGTAAGTTACAGTTTTTGCAGAAATCGCGCCTGAAACGCCTTTGATAATTAAATCGGCAGCTTCAGTCCAACCCATATCTCGAAGCATCATCTCTGCTGAAAGAATAATAGACCCCGGATTTACCTTGTCTTGTCCTGCATATTTAGGTGCTGTTCCGTGTGTTGCCTCATATACAGAAATTGCGCCACCAATATTTGCACCCGGCGCAATACCAATACCACCTACTTCTGCTGCAAGTGCGTCAGAAATATAGTCACCGTTTAAATTTAAAGTAGCGATCACGGAATAGTCAGCAGGACGCATTAAGATTTGCTGTAAAAACGCATCGGCAATCACGTCTTTGATAACAATGTCTTTGCCTGTTCTTGGATTTTTAATTTTAACCCAAGGTCCACCATCAATCAGTTCACCACCAAAGCGATCTAATGCAAGTTCATACCCCCACTCTTTAAAAGCACCTTCAGTGTATTTCATGATATTGCCTTTATGCACTAAAGTTACACTCGGCTTATCATTATCAATCGCAAACTGAATCGCTTTGCGCACCAAGCGTTGGGTACCTTCTTTTGAAACAGGTTTAATCCCAATACCACAATTATCTTCAAAACGGATTTTAGTAACACCCATTTCTTCTTTAAGAAATTTAATCACTTTTTTTGCTTCTGGGGAGTCAGCTTTCCATTCAATACCTGCATAGATATCTTCTGAATTTTCTCGGAAAATTACCATATCTGTCTGTTCGGGATGTTGAACAGGTGATGGTACACCTTTAAACCAACGCACAGGTCGCACACAGACATATAGATCTAATTCTTGACGTAGAGCAACGTTAAGTGAGCGAATTCCACCGCCTACAGGCGTTGTGAGTGGACCTTTTATCGAAACTACAAATTCTCTGAGTGCTTCAAAAGTTTCTTCTGGCATATAAGTGCCATAAATTTTATTGGCTTTTTCACCACAGTAAACTTCCATCCATTCGATCGAACGTTTGCCACTATAAGCTTTTTGAATTGCGGCATCGACCACTGCCTTCATAGCAGGTGTAATATCCACACCAATACCATCTCCTTCAATAAAAGGAATAATCGGATGGTTTGGAACATTCAGTGACAAATCTGCATTTACAGTAATTTTGCTACCATCTGCAGGTACTACGATCTTCTGATAACCCATTGTTCAGGATCTCCATTTTCTTATAGTGAGTAAATCCAAAAAAATTGCGCTATGAGCAATATTTGCGACCACTTTTTTAGCAAGATCAGTGTAATCGAATTCGATCATTTTTTGAGATTTATACGAGGAATAACAACATTTCTCAACTTAATAAAACGCATTGTTTCATGATTTAATGCTTTTCTAGAATGTATTTTTTATAAAAATCATAGCTTTCTTTTATTTCTACAAAATCAATAAATTTTGATCCTTAAAATAAATCAATAAAGATCACAGAACGCTCCTCTCATTTGAATCTTAATGCATTAAAAAACCAATTAAATGACTGTAGACAGTATTTTTTAAGGAAAACCAGCGCCCCTGTAAATATTCAAAAATCTAAAATCAAAGTCAGGCGCTCTTTTACTCCTCCTGTTGAATGACAAATAAAGTTGAAGAATACAAAGCTGAATCTGTTATAGTAGTCCACAATCAACTGGGCTTTTTGCAACCTAAACCACCCCATTTTTATCAAAACGGGTATTCAATCGGGTAACAAATCAAACCCAAAAAATTTTATTTATATATATTAGTGGCTTAAAGTGAAAATTGTCATTCTGAACAAACCCTATGACGTCCTCTCCCAATTTCGTAAAGACGAAGCACATATGACCATATCTGACTTCGTTGACGATCCTAGCTTGCGTATAGCTGGTCGTCTTGATATGGACTCTGAAGGTTTAGTTTTTTTAACTGATCATGGTGGTCTAAATCAGTATATTACCAATCCAACCAATAAAAAGTTTAAGACCTATTTGGTTCAAGTCGATGGTGATATTACTGAAGAGGCACTTGAGCAGTTACGCAAAGGTGTTGAGTTAAAAGACGGTATAACCTTACCCGCTCAAGCCGCTAAAGTGGAACAACCAGAATGGTTGTGGGACCGTGATCCACCCGTACGTTTCCGTGCCAATATCCCCACCTCATGGGTAGAAATTTCGATTTGTGAAGGGCGTAATCGTCAAGTGCGTCGTATGACCTCTGCTGTTGGTTTCCCAACTTTACGTTTGATTCGCACCAAAATCGGTGCAATTGATTTAGTTCAGATGGGTTTACAACCGGGCGAAACAAAAGAAATCGAACCATTGCTTTATCCTGATTTTCAAAATGTACCTGCGGAAGAACCATATCGTTCGCGTTCTTATGTCAAAAAACCAGGCGGTACTGGCGGAAAACCGATGGTACGTAAGAACAAAGACGGTTCTACTAAAAAATCTGGAACCAAACGTATTTGGCAGATGGATGACAGCGAAAAACCGCGTCGTAAAACCAATGGAACTACACGCCCAAATACCAAAGCTCCGCGTGGTCGTGGACGTAATGGTCGTTGAAATTTAATGATGCTTAAAGCTCACCTTGGTGGGCTTTTTTTATGATTGTATGGGGGCGGTATTTAATTGAACAACATTGAATTTAAATTAAATAAAGATAAGAAGAAACTCAAATGAAAAAATCGGTGCCTAAGCACCGATTTTTATCTATGAATTGATTGGTTTACTAGATTTTTTCTAGCACTGCATTCAGTGTAGCACTTGGGCGCATTACAGCTTCAACTTTGGCTGTGTCTACAGCATAGTAGCCACCAATATCTGCTGGTTTACCTTGAACTGCTGCAAGTTCAGCAATGATTTTTTCCTCATTGTCCGCTAACGCTTGTGCAAGAGGTGCAAATTTTGCTTTTAATTCTGCATCTTCTTCTTGTTCAGTCAAAGCTTCAGCCCAGAACTTCGCAAGATAGAAATGGCTACCACGGTTATCCAACTCACCTGTACGACGTGACGGTGATTTGTCATTGTCGAGCAACTTGCCAGTCGCTTGGTCTAAAGTCTTCGCAAGTAGTTTCGCACGTGCGTTGTCTTCTTTAATACCCATTTCTTCTAAAGAAACAGCCAATGCCAAGAACTCACCAAGAGAATCCCAACGTAAATGGTTTTCTTCTACAAGTTGTTGTACGTGTTTAGGCGCTGAACCACCCGCACCTGTTTCGTACATACCACCACCCGCCATTAACGGAACGATAGACAACATTTTCGCAGAAGTACCCAATTCCATAATTGGGAACAAGTCTGTGAGGTAATCACGCAAGATGTTACCAGTTACAGAAATCGTATCTAAACCACGCGCAACACGCTCAAGTGTATAACGCATCGCACGAACTTGAGACATGATTTGAATATCAAGACCCGTTGTATCATGCTCTTTCAAGTATTTTTGTACTTTCTTGATCAATTCATTTTCATGTGGACGGTATGGGTCAAGCCAGAAAATTGCAGGCATACCAGAGTTACGCGCACGAGTTACAGCAAGTTTTACCCAGTCACGAATTGGTGCATCTTTCACCTGACACATACGCCAGATATCGCCTTCCTCAACATTTTGTGACATCAAAACTTCACCAGTTTCTAGGTCAGTGATGTTTGCAACACCAGCAGCTGAAACTTCAAAAGTTTTGTCATGAGAACCGTATTCTTCAGCTTTTTGCGCCATCAAACCTACGTTTGGCACAGTACCCATCGTACGTGGGTCAAAATTACCATTCCATTTGCAGAAATTAATCATTTCTTGGTAAATACGGGCAAAAGTAGATTCAGGCATTACTGCTTTACAGTCATAAGGTTTGCCATCAGCACCCCACATTTTACCACCACCACGGATCATGGCAGGCATTGACGCATCAACAATGACATCATTTGGTGAATGGAAGTTTGTGATGCCCTTTGCAGAATCCACCATTGCCAATGCAGGACGGTGTTCTTGGCAAGCATGAAGATCTTCAATGATTTCTTCACGTAGAGATGTTGGTAAAGTCGCGATTTTTTCGTATAGACCCGCCATACCGTTATTCACGTTGATGCCGAGCTCATCAAACAATTTACCGTGTTTTTCAAAAGCATCTTTGTAATAAATTTTCACACAGTGACCGAATACGATCGGATGTGAAACTTTCATCATGGTTGCTTTTACGTGTAAAGAGAACAAAATCCCTGCTTCACGGCAATCTTCAAGTTCTTTTTCATAGAAATCACACAGTGCTTTCTTGCTCATGAACATTGAATCAATCACTTCACCATCTTGAAGTGCAACTTTTGGCTTAAGTACAATGGTTTCGCCTGTTGTTGTAATTAATTCCATTTTCACATTGCGCGCACGGTCAAGTGTCATTGACTTTTCACCGTGGTAGAAATCACCTTCATCCATGTGAGAAACATGAGTTTGCGACCACTGTTTCCACTCACCCATAGAGTGCGGGTGTTTTTTCGCATAGTTTTTAACAGCAGCAGGCGCACGGCGGTCAGAGTTACCTTCACGCAATACTGGGTTTACTGCTGAACCAAGACATTTGCTATAACGGGTCTTGATTGCTTTTTCTTCTTCAGTAGTCGGATTTTCAGGATAATCAGGGATTGCATAACCCTTAGACTGAAGTTCCTTAATGCAAGCTGTTAACTGAGCAACAGAAGCACTGATGTTCGGGAGTTTGATAATATTAGTGTCTGGATCTTGAGTAAGACGACCTAACTGTGCAAGGTTGTCAGATACCTTCTGTTCATCGCTTAAATAGTCCGCGAATTCAGCGAGGACACGTGCAGCTACAGAGATATCAGTTTTGACAATCTCTACGCCAGCTGGCTTAGTAAAGGTCTCAATGATCGGCAGTAGCGAATAAGTCGCCAATAGTGGCGCCTCGTCAGTCAGTGTGTAAATGATTGTTGACTTTCCACCAGCCATATATAGCCCCTTGCTGTTGATTGTGTTTTTGAGAACCGAGCTTGTGACCCGACTCCTACGAACCGATTTGCTTAAAATTAACCCTGAGAGTATCAGCCTTCATGCTATGAGAGTCAACGCAAGATCTGTGATAACGACATTTCGAAAAAAAATGGTACATCACAAATATTGCATCAAAGCGAATATTTGCACAAAAAATAAGCATTTTTAATAAAAATCATCAATATTCTGGAAATTAACACAAATTTATAACATCAGCAGATTCATTTTTTAAAATAAATATAGGATCCACGCTGGATTGCGCTCAATCAGTTCAAAACGGAGACTGCTAAAAAATTGAAAAGTATTCATAGAATAAATACCCAATAAACTCTGCTTATCACACTTATATGGACTTTGAGTAAGATCGTGACCAAGATTGATTAACTTATACTCACAAAACAACAATACTTTTACCTTAATGTTTAGATAAAAAATCGTTATTAATAAATAATATGTTTATTTTTTCACCTTATTTTTTAATGAAAGAATAAATCTAATGTCATCAGGTCTTCGTATTTCCCAAAACTAATATTAAAACTTTAGAGGTAATATGTTTATGCTGTTACTCATTGCGATACTTATTCAAATTATCACACTTTGGGCTATTTTCTTTTTCGCGCTGTCTCGAAACATAGGGGCTGTGATCATCATAGTGATTTCCATCTTAGCTGCATTGATCAGCCCATGGTCTCTGATCATTGGTCTTCCACTGATTTTAATCAGTCTGGTGTTAGTCATTGAACCGTTGCGAATGCAAGTATTGACCAAGCCTGCCTACAATACGCTTGCCAATGCGATGCCAAGTATGAGCACCACTGAACGTGAAGCGCTTGATGCAGGTACCAGTTGGTGGGAAAAAGAATTGTTTATGGGTGCACCCGATTGGGAAAAATTCAATGATTACCCTTATCCGACACTTTCAAAAGAAGAGCAATCATTTTTAGATAACGAAGTTGAACAACTGTGTCAATTATTGAATGAGTGGGAAATCCATCAAAATAAAGACTTAAATGAACAAACTTGGCAATTCATTAAAGAAAAAGGCTTTTTTGGACTGATCATCCCCAAAGAATATGGTGGACGTGAATTCACTTCATTTGCTCAAAGCCGAATTATGAGCAAGATTGCATCTCGCTCATTGACTGCGGCAGTGACATGTATGGTGCCAAATTCATTGGGTCCTGGTGAGTTATTGCTCAACTACGGAACTGACGAACAAAAAAATCGTTATCTTCCTGGCTTAGCCAAAGGTGAAGAAATTCCATGCTTTGGTTTGACCAGTCCAGAAGCTGGTTCTGATGCTGGGGCAATTCCAGATACAGGCGTTGTATGTTATGGCGATTTTGAAGGACAACAAACCCTCGGTTTAAAGATGAATTTCTCCAAACGCTGGATTACCTTAGCACCAGTCGCCACTGTAGTCGGTTTAGCCTTTAAACTTTATGATCCCGAAGGGCTATTGGGGGATAAAAGCAAAACTGAATATGGCATCACTTGTGCGCTTATTCCTGCATCTCATGAAGGCGTTGTTGTAGGACCTCGCCACCATCCGGGCGGTTCACCCTTTATGAATGGTACGGTTGAAGGACGAGACGTTTTTATTCCAATCGACTGGATCATTGGTGGTGCTGAAAACGCAGGTAAAGGTTGGCGAATGTTGATGGAATGTCTTGCCGTCGGACGAGGAATTTCACTGCCTGCCCTATCTACCGCAGCCAGTGAAATGACCTATTTATCTGTCGGTGCATTTGCAAAAATTCGTCAACAATTCAAGCTTTCGGTAGGTCAGTTTGAAGGGGTACAAGAAGTTAGCAGTGAAATCGTCAGTAGTACTTATAAACTTGAAGCTTTCCGTTATTTAGTCACCTGTGGGCTTAATCAAGGAGGTAAGCCTGCTGTGATGACAGCAATGGCAAAATACTATGCAACTGAGACCATGCGTAAACTGGTCAATCATGGTATGGACATTACAGGCGGTCGTGGTATTCAACAAGGTCCACGCAACTTCCTTGCCAATATGTACCAAGCTATTCCAATTTCGATTACGGTCGAGGGTGCAAATATTTTAAGTCGTTCCCTCATGATCTTTGGACAAGGTTCTATGCGCTGTCACCCCTATTTGTTTGAAGAGCTACAACTTTTACAAGCTGAGGATAAAAATGTGGCTCTCGAAACCTTTAATACCATGCTCTACCAGCATTTAGGTTATACCTTGAACCGAGCTGCCCGAGCATTTACATATGGTTGGTTTGGTTCAAGCCAGCATCGACCAGATTCCGCAGACAAGTTTACTCAACCTTATTACAAAATCATCAATCGCTTGAGTGCTGACTTTGCACTGACTGCGGATATGTGCTTAGGGCTTTTAGCTGGAGATATTAAACGTAAAGAAATGCTTTCAGGGCGATTAGCCGATATTCATTCACATATGTTCATTGCAACGGCGATTCTCAAATTTTATGAACATGGTCAAAGAAGTGAAGCCGAACAATTACATGCCCAACTTGCTTTAGATGAAACGCTTTATCTGGCACAAGAAGCATTTTTCGGCTTGTTTGATAATTTCCCGATTCCAATCGCCTCAGGTCTGGTGAAGTTTGTTTGCTTCCCATTCGGTAGACCACTCAAAAAACCAAGTGATCGTCAAAAGAGTGAAGCTGCTGAATTGATCATGCAGAACAATCCATTCCGTGATTATCTAAAAACTCAAGTCTATTATTCGGTTAATCCTCAGGATGCCTTTGGTCGAATGGAAGCAACCTTTAATCTACTGACAACAGTAGAAAATGAGTGGAATCACTTTAAAAAGGCGGAATCTAAAGGTGAATATCAAGGTCTTACATTTGAGGAACGTTTGGCTGATGCAGTCAGTCGTGGGGCAATTCAGCAAGATCTTGCAAATAAGTTGGCGGAATATAATGCGTTACGCTATGACAGTATGCTCACCGATATTTTTGACGAAAAACTGGAACGCGTATTGGAACTAGATAACCCCCATCTTCATCAAACATAGAAATATTTGGGAATACACTATTCTCAATGCTATAAACTTTTATCAAAAGCAGTGAATCACCTTCACTGCTTTTTCTTAGACCTATTGCCAATGGGGGCATTAAACTATTTCAGTATAGTGTCAAAAATACAACAGCACAGGAAAAACGATGATGTCTAAACAAGATTATGAAAATGGCTTAAAAGTCCGTACAGAAGTGATGGGTGAAAGTTTTGTCAAACGTGCCCAAGACAATACTGTGCCTTTTACACAACCACTGCAAGACTGGATAAATGAGCATGCATGGGGCTCGACTTGGCAACGTGAAGATGTATTGCCTCGTAAATATCGCTCATTGATTACCATCGCATTTCTGGTTGCACAAAAAAGTCCAACTGAACTTAAAGGTCATATTCGTGGTGCTTTAAACAATGGTGCAAGCGTAGAAGAAATACAGGAAGTTCTTTTACACAGCCTTCCTTACTGTGGCGCACCGACAACTCAAGAAGCTTTTCGAGCTGCACTTGAAGTCATCAACGAATACCAAAGCCAGCTGTCTTAGTTTTATAGAGCTTTGCTTTTGATCAATCGTCGATATTTACAAGATATATCTACGATTGAATCATTAGTTCCAAAACACATTGAACGTATAAAAAAACTCATCGACTTCAAAACGAATGTGATAACCCAATTGTGTCAACTCGGAAGATAGTGCTCGTATATCTTCTAAGGCTAAATGCTTGGGTAAAACTGTAAATACTGCGGTATTGCCCTGCTTTGCATTTTCTTCAATCATTTGAGCAAGGCGAATCTTATATAATTCGATATTGAGATTTGAGTTTGCTGCCAGCTGTTTTGCATCATCGGCATGAATAAACATTTTTATTTCCATATTTTTATTGCGGTCATTACAAGATATAAATAAAAGTAAAAATACGCTGTGTGGTTTGTGTTAGCTAAGATATCTTTAAAATTCAAATCAAAGCTAAGCTCGCTAGATCGATCAATTTACACATTTTTTTCAACAGGTCTGAGCGGTTTACATACGATCAATTCATAAAATTTAAAATAAATCCACTGCTTTATTTGAATGAAATTTAACTTTTATGTTTAAAAAGTAAATGATAATTGTTATTATTTACTTAATTTTTAACCTTTATTGATTTGATTGCCTATGAATAGCCAGACTGAACTCGATGCGCTGAATGCATCAGTTTCAACTCCGACTGTCTCTGCACGAGCTAAATCCACACCCTCCCTGTTAAAATACCGCTTCATGATTTTTTATCGATTTGCCTTAGCAATTTTAGGTGGCTATTTACTTGCCTCTTTGTCCGCTATGGTGATCGCAAAAACTTTTGCAGATTATCGAGCCTCAGCTGCGATGGCATCTACCCTACTTGCTTTCTGTATTCATTGCGCCGCTTTCATTTGGGTATTTATGGTCAACAAAACCTTTAAAGCCAGTTTAGGGATCGTTGTTCCATGCATCATTTTATTGATCATTTTAAAAATGATGGGGAACTAACATGCGTGTAGATGCAAAAGTTGAAGGTCCACGTCAATCCATGTCTTGGCTACATACATGGGCAAGTCTAATTTTGGGTTGGTTACTCTATGCGATTTTTTTAACCGGAACATTGAGCTTTTTTCAGTCAGAAATTTCTGTTTGGATGAAACCTGAAACTCACCAATCTGTTCCAAGCTCATCGCAATTACAACAAACTCAAGTTGCTTTAAATTATTTACAGAAGAATTATCCCGATGCAGGCAGTTGGACCATCCAATTACCAAATTCGAGACAAACCACCACTGAGTTAAACATCCGCAAACAAGGTGAAGATTTACAAGCCCGCCGTGGTGGTGAACGCATCACCATTGACAGTGCAACAGGTCAAGTTATCGAAGCACGAGACACTCGGGGTGGTGGTTTTCTTTATCGCTTTCACTTTGAACTCTATGGCGTAGATCGGATTTGGGCACGTTGGTTAGTCGGTCTAGCAACCATGTTAATGTTTGTTGCGATCATCAGTGGCATCATTACACATAAAAAAATCTTTAAAGATTTCTTTACTTTCCGTTCTGGGAAAGGACAACGCTCTTGGTTAGATGCACACAATGCTACAGCGGTTTTTGCACTTCCTTTTCATATCATGATCACATTTAGTGGTCTGTTATTGCTCATGTTTATGTTTATGCCTTGGGGGATCAACCAAGTTTATGAAGATCGACAAGAGTTTTTTCAGGAAATGCGTGGTGGTGTTCAACAGAATAATACACGTAATCGAACAACAGAAAATCGTAACGGAACTGCAAACACAGCTCAAGGGCAAAGTGGTCAAGCTCAACAAACTGCGGGCAATGAACAACGTTCACGTGGTGAAAGACGTGCTAAACATCAACAAGAAGCTGGACAGCCCGCAGCACTCACTGATTTAGCACCAATTATTGCAAATGCACAAACCCAGTGGAAAGATAATCCAATTGCGTCAATCCAGATCATTGCACCAAACACTACCAATGCAAGCATTGAACTTAGAGCACTTTATGCAAAAAGTGTAATACAACGTGGTGTATATCCTGTTTTAAAGTTTGATGGTGTTACGGGGAAAGACATCTCTGATGATCTACAAGCCAGAAATACTTCTGTTCCAATGGGTATCTACAACGTTGTGACTGTCTTACATGAAGCACGTGGACTAGATTTGACTTTCCGCTGGTTATTGTTCTTTTCTGGTGTTCTGGGCACTTTAATGGTGGCTACGGGCTTGATCTTGTGGTGTGTAAAAAGAGCGCCTCAACAGCAAAAACAAGGTTATAAATCTTTTGGCTATCGCTTTGTAGAGGTCATGAATATTGCTGCAGTGATTGGATTACCGATTGCTTGTGCAGCTTATTTCTATGCCAATCGTTTTATTCCTTTTGAAGTAGAAGCACGTCTAAACTGGGAAATTCGTGCCTTCTTTATCGCATGGCTTGCAAGTTTAATTTATGCGGCAATCCGACCACATCGTCAGGCTTGGTTAGAACTTTTAATGCTGGCAACCATTGCCTATGCCCTGTTACCACTCATTAATTTTATGACAGGCGGTCAAGCACTTTGGAACAGTATTGCCAATGGTCAATGGATGATTGCATCTTTTGATTTAATGACATGGGCAATCGCAATTTTGTTTTTCTTGTCATTTTATAAAGTCAAAAAACATAAAGGGCTTCCAGTCAAAAAAGCTAAAAATGTACCAGCAACCAAGGAGATCGCTGTATGATTTTCTTCTTATTGATTTGGTCTATATCCAGTTTAGCGATGATTGCACTTGCCAGCGTTATGTCAAAACATCAAAAACAAATTTATGGTCATGAATTAGCAAAAAAACCAACCCTATTTGCGACACTATCAGGTTGGGGCTTATTGTTCATCTCTTTAATCATCTGCTTAATGTCAGGAAAACCGAGTAGTATGCTGAGTCTATGGGTGGGCATACTCACTTTTTCAGCATTATTCGTAGGATCATTGTTGAGCTATTACAGTACTAAAATAAAAACTGTAGCAATCATCTGCCTCATTGTAAGTTGTATTACAGGCATCATCCTACTGGTCTAAATTGTTTGGTCAAAATCAGTTATACTCTTAAGCCAATCTTAGATTGGCTTTTTTGTTAAAACTCTTTTGTCTTTACATTGGTATTTTTATGTCTAAACCACTTTCAATCCCTTCAGAATTGTTAAATCGTGCTGCGATGGGAAATCCTGCTACACAATTTGAACTTGCTGAAATTTACATGCAAAGTGAGGATGAAGATAACAACCAACTCGCCGAAGAATGGGCATTGAAAGCAGCACAATTAGGACATGTAGAAGCCATGTACTGGTTAGGTGAAGGCTATACTTATTATGCAAAAGAAATTTTGGAAGAAGACCCAGATGAATCCAAAACCTACTTCGAGCATGCATATCGCTGGTTAGAACAAGCCGCAAAACATCAACACCCTGCTGCATTATTAGAATTGTCTAATTTTTATCGTCGTGGTGATGTGGTTGAAAAAGATCTACTTAAATCTGTGGAATTGCTAGAACAATCCGCGAAATTAGGTGAAATTCAAGCCATGCGTGATTTGGTCTGTGTTTATGAGCATGGCTTAGGTGTTGATATTGATGATGAAAAAGCAGACTTCTGGGCAGATAAAGTCAAAACGATTGAAGATACTGAAAAATAAAGCAGTGCATCAAGTCTAATAATATGGGCTTGATGCTGAGTTTCTTTAATTAACTTCTTACTGATCCATAAATCTTCACTGTACACCGCAATATTCTTATTTTTAAGGTATTCAATTCCACCTGTCCTCACATAACCTGTTGAATCATTGGCAAATACGGCTATCATTGCAAAAATTGAACTCAGCATGATGATTTTAACCAATAGAAATACAAGCCTTGACTCATATTTCTATCATCCTGTCTTAGCACTAAAACGTTAAAAGGTTTAAATGCGGTCTAAAACTGGCTGTTGATAATTAAACTTAACCTGTTCTTCAATAGCTAAGGCGATATTAAATACCTTTGGTTCTTGGAAAGCAGGACCTATGATTTGCAATCCTACTGGTTGCCCATCAATCAAACCACATGGGATAGTTAATGCAGGTAAACCTGTTAAATTACTCGGACCCGTAAAACGAATAATATGATTTAATAGATCGACACGCTCACCATTAAGTTTTGCAACTGAACTGCCTATATCAGGTGGCAAAATAGGTAATGTTGGTGCAATCAAAACATCAATTTCTTCGAAGGCTTGGGCAAACTGTTGTTTTAGTTCCCTTCTTAATTGTTGAGCTTGTAAATATTCTACTGCCGTTGGCAACTCACCCAATTCAAATAATAGACGAATATCATCGCCAAAATCATTTGGACGCTGCTGTAAATCATCATGGTGAATCGTAGCGGCTTCTGACAGACTCGTCACTAATTCTACATATTCAGCATTTTTCAATGCTGGGATTGTGACCTTCTTAATGATAGCACCACGCTGCTCAAGCTGAGCAATTTGTTCACGAACTAATTTTTCAATCGGCGCATCGACTTGATGAAAGAAATAGTCTTCGTTAATACCAATGACTTTACCTTTGACATCACTATTGAGCAAGGCAATATAATCTGGAATTTCAACGTGTTTAGAGGTCGGATCTCGCTCATCAAATCCTGCTATTACTTTTAACATAGCAGCAGCATCTGCAACAGTTTTAGCCATTGGTCCAATATGATCTAAAGTCCATGCCAATGGAAAACAACCATACTTTGCAACTAAACCATGAGTTGGTTTTAACCCAACTAAACCACATGCTGAAGATGGGATACGAATTGAACCTGCTGTGTCAGTTCCTAATGTAATGGTCGACATTCCTGAAGCAACAGCTGCACCTGAACCACCGCTTGACCCTCCAGGAATCTTATCAAGATTCCATGGATTACGGCACGGACCGAAATGTGGACTGTTATTGGTAATGCCCCATGCATACTCATGCATATTTAACTTACCGATAATGATTGCGCCCGCAGCCTTGAGTTTGGAAATCACAGTTGCATCATCACTAGAAATGAAATTGGCATGAATCTTAGAAGCCATAGTGGTCACTTCACCACCAATATAAATATTGTCCTTAATCCCCATTGGAATACCGTGGAATATGCCCTTATAGTTTCCTTGCGCAATCTCTACATCTGCTTGAGCAGCCTCTGCTAAGGCTTTATCTGCGCGAAATGAAATATATGCATTGATTTCTGCATTGTAATCTTGAGCATGTTGCAATACGAGTTGAGTTAAATCTACTGAACTTACACTACGGTCTTGAATGCGTTTAGCCAACTCGACAACTGAAAGGTTTAAGAGGTCTTTATTTAACATGATCGCCTCCAGCTGTATTTGTGACACAAATATCATGGTCATTTTTAGTTTGAGTCTGAACCGTTTTTTTTAGCGCTTTTATTCCTTGCCATCTTTGTTCTAATTCTGCTTGAGTTTTCGGATTGACAGGTATATTCAGCTGTCCCAATATTTTTGTTGCACTAATATCCATTATTATCACCATCCTTTTGGAAAATTATATTTTCAGATTGACCATTCGATTCCCATAAATCTGGCGCCTCAATAAAATTATAATTATTGAATTTCACCTATAAAGATCATTTAATAGACAATCAGCTCCAATTTAATTGGATATAAAAAATATAATATTAGACCTAGGTTGTATTGACAAATAAAACCTCCAATATAATAAATCACTCAATATAGTTAAAATAAAAAAATTATTATAAATAAAACCACCCCACACTCAATAAAATAAATTTATACATTTATTACCAGCATATTTGTCATTAATTACAAAAACTTAAACATCAAAAGTTAAAAAATATATTCATAAAATAGGAGAAAATATATATAAATTTTAAACCCATATTTACATTAAAAATACTAATCTTTATTCATATCGATATTAGGTTTCTTGCATCAGGCATTTTAAAAATTATAATTCAACACAAAATCTTCCCCATCCTTGTTTTATCCCTTTGGGAGAACGAACTTTCAATATTAATATGATTCGTTCAACATGATCATTTTTTTATTTATGAAAAAAATGTATTTAGGATCGTTTATAAACAAATAATCTGCCCTATCTAAGCACTCAGTTCTACCCACTTTGACGAATAATTCTATTTCTGTTTATCACAATATTAAATTCCATCCAAATCAGGAAATTCAATATTTTGATAACGATGAGCGTAAATAGCGACATCAAAAGTAATGTGAGTCGAAATATCATTCATGATCTGTTCTTGAAAAAGGACTTCTTTTTCTAATATGGCATTCCAATACTCAGGTTGATCTGAAAAGTTTTGATAGTAGTCTAGTAGCTCGATGACCCCACTTAATAAAGCCACCAATGCTTGAGATTTATCTTGTTTTGATACCATCATTGCAAAAGCATCTAAACAAATCACTTCAATTTCATCCAGTTCCTCATAATCATCTGCATATTCATCAATTGCCGCATTAGAGCGCTGAATCTTTTGTTGATAGTGAATCAAAAGCTCATGATCAATATCATTAAATAGTTGGGATTTATTGATGGTAATTTGATAATTTTTTTCAATAAAAACATAAAAATGAGGTAATTTCTCATAAAAACTAAAAAGGGCTTTGACCAAACTTTTACGTTGTTCAATTGAGGCTTGTTCAATCGCTTGTTTGAGTGCAAAAGTATGTAAATCAATAATTTTAACGATATCTATCATTTTTTCAGCCCCAATACTGACTTTTTAAAACCATAAAACCAATCCAAAGAAAAAGTAACGTCATCACACTTACAATAAATATCACACTGATCAGCACATATCTCAACCAAGCGGGTTGACGATTCAGTGCTTGGCTAAAACCTGACAAATGCTTTCTTAATCGTCCCACTACATACATCGAACCGGCAATAGCCACGGCAAAAACCAAAAAATACTGGGCAATAAAAAAGATTTTAGCGAGCCACGACCCTCTTAAATCAAACCACCTCTGAGAATAAAATAAAAAAGCGTCTTGGGGTTGTGCTGGGTTAACCCAAACCTCAAATTCATGCTTGTTTATTGAATGTTCAAACTTTTGCTGTGAAGATTGCTTTAAAGTATCAGATTGATCTGTAACCCACAGATAATACTGCCGAGTAATATCAGGTTGTTCGACTGTATACATCTTTTGTTGATAACGATACTCATAGATCACATTCATATAAGCAAAACTGGTACTGCGCCCGATTCGATACTGTTCAGCAGAGTAATCAATGATACGAACGTGTTGTACTTTTTCCCAAGTCGGATGCCAGAGTTTAAATTCTTCAAATTGTATACGTGGTGAAGCGGTATAAACACACTGCAAAATAAAATAGCTACAGATCAACACCAAAGCATGCACATGGCTGTGCTTGGAAAGAGAAAATTTGCGCCCTAGAAATACAGAGAAAATGATATAGAACAAGAACACATAGAGAAAAATGTGAATATTTTCATCTGCAATAAAATAGAAAAATATGCCAAAAATCACAAATACAGCTACAAATATAACGCCTAAATATTGTTTAATTTGATATGAATGCATTATTTGCCTTTATTATGATGTTGATCGCTTTATTGATACTGAACTATTTTTCATACAGATTTTGCCCAAAAACTAATTCTATCTTTTAGTTGAATATTAACCAACTACATTTGAACTCTAATAAAATCTAGGTACAATAGTCGCCAGTCGAGGGATGCTGCGACTTTTTCACAGGCACATAAATGTGAAATCGCTAGGCTCGACGATTCGGTCAGACATTCGTGCTGGTCAACAACGGCATCCGCGAACTGAATGATCAATATTTGTTATTTATAAAGGAGATCGTGATGAACGCGGTTAATGCTTCATTTACAGATTATAAAGTTGCTGATATTTCCCTAGCCGATTACGGTCGTAAAGAAATCAAACTTGCTGAAGCAGAAATGCCAGCATTGATGGGTTTACGTAAGCGTTACTCAGCAGCAAAACCACTTGCTGGTGCAAAAATTCTTGGTTGTATCCATATGACCATTCAAACCGCTGTTTTGATTGAAACACTGGTTGAACTTGGTGCAGAAGTACGTTGGACTTCATGCAACATCTTCTCGACTCAAGACCATGCTGCTGCGGCTATTGCTGCTTCTGGTATTCCAGTATTTGCTTGGAAAGGTGAGACTGAAGAAGAATACATGTGGTGTCTTGAACAGCAAATCAATGTAAATGGCAAACCTTGGGATGCCAACATGATTTTAGATGATGGCGGTGATTTAACTGCTGTTGTTCATGAAAAATATCCTGAACTCATCGCTAAAATTCATGGTATCACTGAAGAAACAACTACAGGCGTACAACGTCTACATGAAATGTTCCGTGATGGAACATTGAAAGTTCCAGCAATCAATGTCAATGACTCGATTACCAAGTCTAAAAATGACAATAAATACGGTTGCCGCCATTCTCTGAATGATGCCATCAAACGTGGTACAGATATGCTTTTATCTGGACGTCGTGCACTCGTAATTGGTTATGGTGATGTGGGTAAAGGTTCTGCTCAATCACTTCGTCAAGAAGGCATGATTGTTCGCGTAACTGAAATTGACCCAATCTGTGCAATGCAAGCATGTATGGACGGTTATGAAGTCGTTTCTCCATACAAAAATGGTGTTCAAACAGGTAAGAAAGAAGATATTAACTTAGACCTTCTTCAAAATACTGACCTCATTGTGACCACAACAGGTAACTACCACGTGTGTGACTCAGCAATGTTGGATACGTTAAAAGCAGGATCAGTGGTGTGTAACATTGGTCACTTCGATACTGAAATTGATACCAACTATTTACGTGACTACAAATGGGTTGAAGTTAAACCACAAGTACACCAAGTTTATCGTACAGAAAATGAAAACGATTATTTGATCCTTTTATCTGAAGGTCGTTTGGTTAACTTAGGCAATGCAACAGGTCACCCTTCTCGTGTAATGGATGGTTCTTTTGCCAACCAAGTATTAGGTCAAATGCATCTATTTGCTGAAAAATTTGCAGATCTTCCAGAAGATCAAAAAGCAGCAAAAATCCGTGTTGAATTAATTCCTAAAAAACTGGATGAAGAAGTTGCTGCTGCAATGGTTGCTGGTTTTGGTGGTGTATTGACACAATTGACTCAAGAACAAGCAGACTACTTAGGTGTGCAAGTTGAGGGTCCGTTTAAATCTGAAGCTTATAAATACTAAGTTTTCATTCTATCTACCCTACACTTTCAAAGTTTATATATTGAAAGTGGATATCCTCTCTTTAGGGAGAGGATTGGGTAAAAGTGAAAGATATTAAAAAGCATTTATAAAAAAGGATTTAATCATGAGCAAACGTATTCCCATTTCGTTTGAGTTTTTCCCAACCAAAACCGATGCAGGTGCGGAAAAACTTAAAATCGTTCATCAAGAATTGCAACAATTCAATCCAGAGTTTTTTTCCATTACTTATGGTGCTGGTGGTTCTACCCGTGAACGTACTTTAGCCGCAATTAATGATTTTAATGGTAAAGGTACACCTGTTGCCCCACATCTTTCATGTATTGGAGATGATAAGGCACGCATTGCTGAATTATTAGATATTTATAAGGCACAGGGTATTGATCGTATCGTTGCATTACGTGGTGATTTACCATCAGGTCAAGTTGGGCTAGGTGAACTCCCTTATGCGACCGATTTGGTTCGTTTTATTCGTGAACATACTGGTGACCACTTTAAAATTGAAGTCGCAGCATACCCAGAAATGCATCCTCAAGCGGAAAGCTATGATGCAGATATTCAACACTTTATTGAAAAAGTAAATGCTGGAGCAAATGCAGCCATTACTCAATTTTTCTTTAATCCAGATGCCTATTTCTATTTTGTAGATCGTATCCAAAAAGCAGGAATTGATATTCCTGTTGCACCAGGCATTATGCCAATTACCAATGCCAGTAATTTAATTCGCTTTGCTGATGGTACGGGTGCTGAAATTCCACGCTGGATCCGTAAGCAACTTGCCACTTATGGTGATGACTCTGCCAGTATTAAAGCCTTTGGTCATGAGGTGGTCGTTAAACTGTGTGAACGCCTTATCGAAGGTGGTGCGCCAAGTTTGCACTTTTATACGATGAACCATACTGAACCGAATCGTCAGCTTGTCCTTGATCTTGGCTTAGCTTAAATCAAAAAATTGAATTCCTTACTTGTGAGTTAAACTGAATGCCTCGCTTTTATATTGAAACGGATCTGGCTGTCGATACGACAGTTGAACTGACTGAAACCGTATTTCATCATTGGGTTAAGGTATTACGTGCACAAGTCGGTGAACAAGCCACTTTGTTCAATGGACAAGGTGGAGAATATGAAGTGCGCTTAACAGAGGTTGCTAAAAAGTCAGCTTCTGTTGCGGTGCAATCATTTCACCCCGATAATCGGACGCCTGCTTTCAATGCTTTGCTAGGACAAGTCATGAGTAAAGGTGATCGTATGGATTATGCCATACAGAAAGCGGTTGAACTTGGTGTATCCAAAATTCAATTACTGACTTCTGAACGTTGTGAAATGCGTTTAAAATATGACCGCGACCAAAAAAAGCTTGATCATTGGCAAGGTATTGCGATTGCTGCTTGTGAACAGTGTGGGATGAATATTGTGCCTGAAATTCTTGCTCCTTTGAGCTTACAAAGCTGGCTGGAAAATAAATTACCAGAGACTCGTTTTGTTCTTGCTCCTGAAAAAGAGCAAACCGATGTTCTAGCAAATGCATCCTCAAATCTTGCACTTTTGATTGGTCCAGAAGGTGGACTCAGTGAAGCAGAAATCTTGACAGCGAACCAATATGGCTTTAAAAATTGGTGTATTGGTCAACGTGTATTAAGAACCGAGACTGCACCTATCGTTGCCCTGTCTATTTTGAATTATTATTTCCCATTAAA
The DNA here is from genome assembly GCF_000368925.1 of Acinetobacter bereziniae LMG 1003 = CIP 70.12. Lineage (GTDB taxonomy): Bacteria > Pseudomonadota > Gammaproteobacteria > Pseudomonadales > Moraxellaceae > Acinetobacter > Acinetobacter bereziniae. The sequence continues at coordinate 891,162 of NZ_KB849756.1, forward strand.
GTGACTTCTATCACACAAAGCAATTGCAAATTTGGTGATTTCACAGTATTTTAGTAGCAAAGAGACTATTAATTAACAAATTTTCAATAGTTGCTCCCCTTAAACCTACGCATTCTAAAAATAGCAGAGGTGCAACAGCTAATGAATGATGTTCAGGAAGAGCTTCTTTCATATGATGTGAATTCATCGAACATCAGAAAGACTGTTAAAAATATCCGAATTTTTTTTATTTGGGTATTATTTACGTGCATTTGTGATGCCTTTATTTATCTTTATTTGTTTAAGACACATACCGATTTACTGACATCTTGGTTTGCTACCACTGTTTTATTTATCCTGTCGATCTGTATTTTTCTAACTTGTATGCTGTATCAAAAGAAAAAAAAATCTTTTAAGCATATGCATGTATTTTTTCAATTTTTTAGTCTAATTCTAGGCAGTCTCTTTGGTATTGGCATCTATATTATCAATTTAGAATTGACCAGATTACCCGATACACTTAACCCTTTTTATTCTTTTCTTTTATCCAGTTTTTTGTTGAGTTTTTCTTATGTCATGGCGATGAACTTTCTGAATCAACGATTCAGTTATTTCACCGCTTTGTTTGTCCCGTCTTCGATTCCTGTTTTCAGCATTCCATTACTATTTCCACAAAATACCAATGAAGTGTATAGCACAGTATTTATTGTTTGGTTCGCATTGTTATTTTTCAGTGCGTATATCTCACATAAAATTTACTTGAATTCGGAAATTTTAAATCTGAAAAATCGCGTATTGATTAGACAATCTCAGCAACAACTTGAACAATCAAAAGGTTTACAGCTTCAACTCAAAAATGAAATCTCCAAAACTGAAACCATGAAAAATGAGTTGCAACTGCATAATCATTTATTAGAACAAAAAGTTAAAGAACGAACATATGATTTTAAGCAAATGAATGATCGTCTTGAGAATCATCAAGCCAATCTTACCTTTGCACATGAAACCGCTGGAATCCATTCATGGGTCTGGAACATAGAGAAGCGTACCTTTGAAATAGCCGACTCAAAGAGTGATGCTGAATTTAGACAATTAAATCTTAAACAGAACAGTGTAGATGATTTCATTCATCCTGAAGATATTGAAAATTATAAAACTCTACTTAAACAACATCTCAAAGGCAAGACTGAACGTTTTGAAGCAATTTATCGTGTAAAGCGCGATGATCAATGGTGCTGGATTCAGGATATTGGTAAAGTAGTTTCAAAGAACTTTAATAATAAACCATTAAGAATGGTGGGTATTCAACGCAATATTCAAAAAGAAAAAACAGATCAAGAAAAATTAAAACTGGCTGCGAATGTTTTAGAACAAGTGGCTGAAGGTGTATTTATTTTAGACAATAATTTGTGTTATTTAGAAGTAAATCCCTATTTTGAACAACTTCTGGCATATACCGAAAATGATTTGATTGGTCGCCATCTCTTTGATATTACACTCAACAACAATGCACGTACGCAAAAGATGTATACGGTGATTACCCAAAGTTTAGTCCAACATGGTGAATTTGAATCAGAATTACAAATTGATTTCACATCAGGGAAAAAGTTGGTGCTTTGGGTACATATTAATGCGATTTATGATGAAAAAAATAAAATTTCAAACTATGTAGGCATTATTACGGACTTAACTGATCGCAAAAAGCAGGAACAACGACTCTCTTATTTAGAACACTACGATATCCTCACCGATCTGCCTAATCGCTTTTATTTCAAGCAACGACTTCATCATTATTTAACCCATTATTCGAGTACATTTAAAAACTTTGCGGTTTTACGCATTAACATTGATCGTTTTAAACTGTTTAATGAGTTCATGAGCCATAAAGAAGGTGATGAATTACTCAAACGAGTGGCACATCGCTTAAGATTATGTTGTAGCAATGCCTCGCTTATTGCCTATTTGAACAATGATGATTTTGCTGTGATATATAATTTAAACAGTAATATCAATATTCATCAGCATGCACAAAACATCTTAGATGCATTTAAACAGCCGTTTGAAATCAATGCACAAGAACAAACCATTACGCTTTCAATTGGGATTGCCCTGTACCCAGAGCATGGGCTGCAACTGGATAGTTTAAATGGTCACGCAGAATCTGCTTTGAGAGAAGCCAAACGCTTAGGTGGCAATACAGTTTATTTTTATTCTGATAAGAAAACACCTTTACTGAATCAAGGTATAAACTTAGAAAGCGAACTTCGAAAAGCGATTAAACATAAAGAGTTGACTGTCCACTATCAACCTAAAATCTGTGTTAAAACACAGCGTATTTATGGTTTTGAAGCTTTAGTGCGTTGGCATCATCCTACACTGGGCTATATTTTGCCTGATATTTTTATTCCACTCGCAGAAGAAACCAGTTTAATTTCTGATATTGGATTGATCGTATTGCATGAAACCTGTAAACAGATTCAGTATTGGCAATCTCTTGGCTTTGATCACTTTAGAGTATCCATCAATATTGTTGCCCAACAAATCTATCGTGGTCAGTTGATTGAAGATATTGATTATGCGCTTAAAAAATATAATATTTCTGGTGATATGCTTGAACTTGAATTAACCGAATCTTCTTTATTTGAAAAATCAGACCAAGTCAATTTACTTTTAAAACAACTGAAAGATCGTCATATTTCAATTTCTTTAGATGATTTCGGTACAGGTTATTCTTCCCTCGCCTATCTCACCAGTTATCCATTTGATATTTTAAAAATAGATAAAGCCTTTATTTCAAAAATTGGTCAAGAGAAAGACGAAGCGATTGTGAATGCAATTATTGCCATGGGAAATGCCATAGGGATTACGCTTGTTGCTGAAGGTGTAGAAACCAAAGAACAGGCATTATTTTTAGAAAAACATGGATGCTATATTTTACAAGGATTCTATTTTTCTAAAGCACTTTCTTCAGCAGACAGTACAAAATATTTAGAACAGCATAAGCTAATTACGATTTGCTAATTTTTTTAGACTTTAAATCTATAACTTTGTTGGAAATAACTGCTTTTTGACTGTCGGTATTGTTCAACAAATGTTATATTCGATCAAATTTAGTCAAACCACCAGCCTCGCTGGAACATGTAATAATCGAGATTCAGATGGATGATCAATCTTTAAAACAGCAAGCCCTTTACTATCACGAATTTCCAACACCAGGAAAAATCAGCGTCACACCAAGCAAGCAATTGGTCAATCAACATGATCTAGCACTTGCCTACTCTCCTGGCGTCGCAGCACCTTGTTTAGAAATTGAAAAAGACCCTTCTAAAGCTGCGCTTTATACTGCGCGTGGTAACTTGGTCGCAGTGGTCAGTAATGGTACAGCCGTTTTAGGACTGGGTAACATTGGTCCATTGGCATCTAAGCCAGTAATGGAAGGTAAAGGCGTATTATTTAAAAAATTCGCGGGTGTCGATGTTTTCGATATCGAAATTGCTGAAAATGATCCTGATAAAATTGTTGATATCGTAGCAGCATTAGAACCTACTTTTGGTGGAATCAACCTCGAAGACATTAAAGCACCAGAATGTTTCTATATTGAACAAAAACTTCGTGAACGCATGAAAATTCCTGTGTTCCATGATGATCAACACGGTACCTCTATCATTGTTGGTTCAGCACTTCTCAATGCCTTGCAATTAAACGGCAAGAAAATTGATGAAATCAAAATTGTCGCTTCTGGCGCTGGCGCTGCGGCACTTTCATGTTTAGATTTACTTTGTGCGATTGGTGCGAAAAAAGAAAACATCATTGTGGCAGACTCACGTGGTCTATTAACCACAAAACGTGAAGGCTTAGATGAGTCGAAAAAGCGTTATGTACAAGATATTGAAGGCTCTCAAATCGCTGATGTGATTGCAGATGCTGATATGTTTTTAGGTCTTTCAGCAGCAGGAATCTTGACCAAAGAAATGGTTAAAGTGATGGCAGCAGATCCGATCATCTTTGCCTTAGCCAACCCAGATCCTGAAATTTTGCCTGAACATGCACATGAAGTACGTCCAGATGTGATTATGGCAACAGGTCGTTCAGACTATCCAAACCAAGTCAACAATGCGCTGTGCTTCCCTTATATCTTCCGTGGTGCGCTTGACGTAGGTGCAACAACAATTAATGAAGAGATGAAAATTGCTTGTGTGCATGCAATTGCACGTATGGCACATGTTGAAGCAGATGCTGCATCTTATGGTGAAAAATCTGCATCGTTTGGTCGTGATTATTTAATTCCACGTCCACTTGATCAACGTCTGATTTTGGAAATTGCACCTGCTGTAGCACAAGCTGCGATGGACTCAGGTGTAGCGAGTCGCCCAATTGCTGACTTCTCTGCTTATCGTCAACGTTTATCTGAGTTTGTCTATAACTCAGCATTGATGATGAAACCTATTTTTGCGCAAGCAAAAACTGCACCTAAACGTATTGCTTATGCTGAAGGTGAAGATCTTCGTGTATTACGTGCAGTACAAATTGCAGTTGATGAAGGTTTAGCACAACCTATTCTTGTGGGACGTACTTCTGTCATCGAAACCAACATTAAGAAATTGGGCTTACGTCTAGAACATGGTCTAAACATCACGATCGTTGATCAAGAGAAAAACCCTGATTACGATAAGTTTGCAGATGACTATTACAACTTGATGCAACGCAAAGGCGTAACGCCTGAGTATGCTCAACGTGAGTCACGTCGTCGTTCTACGCTGATCGCTGCAATGTTGGTTCGTCATGGTTTAGCAGACGGTATGTTATGTGGTACTTATGCAAGTTATGACATTCATTTAGACTTTGTTAAAAATGTGATTGGTCTGAAAGATGGTCGTAGCACATTCTTTACTCTAAACGCATTGATGCTTGAAGATCGCAATATTTTCATTGCCGATACTTATGTAAACACCAACCCAACGGCTGAACAGCTTGCTGAAATGACAATTTTAGCTGCTGAAGAAGTTCGTCGTTTCGGTATGACGCCACGTGTTGCTTTATTGTCGCATTCAAGCTTTGGTTCAGACCAAAACGATCCAAGCGCACAGAAAATGCGTAAAGTGTTTGAAATCTTGACTGAGATTGCACCAGAGTTGGAAGTGGAAGGCGAAATGCACGCAGATGCGGCATTAGACGAAAACATTCGTCATTTTGCATTCCCAAATTCTCGCTTCAAAGGTTCTGCAAACTTGTTGATCATGCCAAATCTTGATGCGGCAAACATTTCATTCAACTTGTTAAAATCTACATCAGGCAATAATGTAACGATTGGTCCTATTTTGCTTGGTGCTGCGAAGCCAGTTCATATCTTAACACCAACTGCAACAACACGTCGTTTGGTGAATATGACTGCTTTAACCGTTGCTGAAATTCAACAAGCTCAAGGCTAACCCAGCTTAGGTATAAATACTGCAGAACTTTAGTCAAGCAACTCAAGTGCTGTACTTGAGAAAACCTCTATTCTGTTGCATGATGGCATCAAGAATAGAGGTTTTTTCATGCAAGTTTATTTAGTAGGCGGTGCCGTTAGAGATCATTTACTCGGTCATCCCTATCACGAAAAAGATTATGTTGTGGTTGGTGCTACGCCAGAACAACTTCTTGCCCAAGGTTATCAACCTGTGGGAAAAGATTTCCCTGTGTTTTTACATCCAGAAACAAAAGAAGAATATGCGCTCGCACGTACTGAACGTAAGTCAGGACATGGGTATCATGGCTTTGAGTTTTTTACTGATCCAGATGTCACTTTAGAAGAAGATTTGATTCGCCGTGATCTCACCATCAATGCCATGGCAATGGATGATGCTGGTCAAGTTTATGACCCTTATCACGGACAAGATGACCTTAAACATAAAGTTTTACGTCATGTTTCTAGTGCTTTTGCAGAAGACCCTTTACGTGTGTTGCGTGTAGCACGTTTTGCTGCTCGATATGCTCAATATGGTTTTCGTATTGCCGATGAAACCATCAGCTTAATGCGCCTATTGGCTGAGTCTGGTGAGTTACAAGCTTTAACACCAGAACGAGTTTGGAAAGAAACTTCTCGTGCTTTATTGGAAGATCATGCTGATGTTTATTTTGAAGTATTACGTGAATGTGGTGCTTTAAAAGTTTTATTCCCTGAAATTGATGCACTGTTTGGTGTACCACAACGACCTGAATATCATCCTGAAATTGACTGTGGTATTCATACCCTGATGTCTCTACAACAAGCATGTAAAGCCAATTATGCTTTGGATGTGCGCTTTGCTGTACTGGTACATGATCTGGGTAAAGCGCTTACGCCAAAAGATGAGCTACCACGGCATATCATGCATGAAGAACGTGGTATTCAACCTGTTACGGCGGTATGTGATCGTTTGCGTGTACCAACTCAAACCAAACAACTTGCCCTTGCTGTATGTAAAGAGCATTTAAAATGCCACCAAGCCTTTACTTTAAAAGCAGGCACATTATGGCGCTTACTACAACGTTTAGACGTATTGCGCCGTCCAGAGCGTGTTGAAGCGTTTGTTCAAGCTTGTGAATGTGATGCAAAAGGTCGTTTGGGTTTAGAAGATCGTGAATACCCTCAAGCCCATTTCCTTTTAGAGGTGATGAAAACTGTACGTAGCATCAAAGCCTCAGACTTACCATCAGAAGTTCAAGGTGCAGATATTGGTGAGATGCTGATTCAAAAACGCATCGAGGCGATTACGCACTTAAAAGATCAATTAGGTCATCATCATACAGTTTAAGCAAAAAACCTCTCAGAAATTTGAGAGGTTTTTGTAAATTCAAAATGTTAGCTAAATGGGTTTGGTGTATTCCACGGCTCATTTCTATAAATAATTTTTCCGTCCTCTACACAGAGTATCCATGTGTAAAAAAACTCTTCACCTAAACCTCGACTTTCAAAACTTGCTTGAGGTAATAATGGTACAATTTTCACTAATAATTCAAATAGATAAAGTGAATGAACTGCAAAATCTGCTTTCCCCTCGCTAAAAGCATTCAGTAAATCAAGATACACATCCTCATGAATAGCATCTTCTTTTAAAATTTCAAGAATTTTTTGCTTATGCTCAGAGATATCAATTTCTTCAAAGTTATTATTGGTTATATGTAATTCTGTATAAAAACTCATGACCGTCTCCTTTAATCATTTTACTGATATTTAAATAATCGTAAAATTCTCATTTATCCAAGCTTGTGCTAGTTCTTCTGATTCAAATTCTTTGATAGTAGCTTGATCAGAATCTATATAGATGATCTCAAAATACTTTAAAATATTGTTTCCATAAATAGAGTTTATATGTGAAATTTTATCACTATCCAATGCTGTATGTTTTTCTACATTGATTAGATCAGATATTTCAAAAGATTTTAAGTTTAAATTTTCACAACTATAACTATTCAATTCTTCTTCAAAATCAGGGAATATTTTATGAAAACTTTCCATCCAACTATGAACATTATACGTTTCAATATTTTTAAAACTTGGTAAATCAGGACTACTCGTTCTTACTTTTTTTACAGTCTCAAATGCAAATAATGAGCCTAAATTACAAAATCTAATAACTTGAATATTAAATATATAATCTGGATTTAAGTAATTTCCATCATCATCTTGTATAAAGTATGGTTTCATTTAGTCACTCTTTAATTATTTATTTTATTTAAAATAATATGATTGCATACCCAACTAAAAACTAACTAGGTATGCAAAATTAACTACGACACATCCGCAGGAAATGTAATCACCTTTTCCAGCTTCATTTGGTTCATCACCACCATCAATAGACGATCGATTCCTAAAGCGATCCCTGCACATTCCGACATATTCGGCAAAGCCGTCAATAAATACTCATCGACAGGCATTACATGTAAACCAAGTTTTTCACGCTCAGCATTATCCGCTTGAAAACGACTACGTAAAACTGCTGCATCTATCAATTCATCATAGGCATTGGCAAGCTCAAGTCCCTCGATATAAAGCTCAAAACGTGCAGCAACTAACTCACCATCTTCATCAATTTTAGTTTTCGCCAATGATGCCAATTCTGGTGGAAAATCAGTTAAAAATACAGGTGTATCAAAGCCTAAACTCGGTTCAACCATATGTGAAAATAACAAATCAATATATGCCAAACGGTCATCACCCAAATCCAGATTTAACCCGACTCGGTGGGCTGCATCTTTAAGTTCTGACAAAGTTGCCTTAAGCGGATTTAAATCTAAACGATCAATAAATGCGTGTTTATAACTCAAGACTGTCGGACGAACATCACCAAAACGTTCAGCCAAAACAACATTTAATAGATCTGTCACTTCAAACATCAAGTCTTTTAAACTAAAGTGCGGACGATACCATTCCAACATGGTAAATTCACTGTTGTGCTTGCGACCATGCTCATCATCACGAAATACTTTGCAAATTTGATAAATTGCCCCGCTGCCACTTGCCAATAAACGCTTCATCGCAAATTCAGGAGAAGTCTGCAAATAATGCGTCAGCTTTTTACCTTGTAGATGGCGTTGAGCTTGTATAGAAGCCAAATGAACATCTGTGACACCTGCTTGCGACAAGATAGGTGTTTCAACTTCCAAAACATCCCGTTGCTCAAAAAACTGACGAATTTGCTGATACAATTTTGCACGTGCTTTCAGTGCCTGAAGATCACAAGTCGGTTTAAAGTTAGTCATCATGCTTTTGGACCTCCATGAGCAGACCATTCACGGCGTAAAGGATAGCTTTTACGGAGATAATCAAACGCTTTTTGATCCACCTTTCCATCTTTTAGACAATCGCGCAAATTATCATCATCACGCTGAATATTATAGATTTCAGTCAAATAGTTTTTCAGTGTCTGTTTAATACTATTGCCATAGAAATATTGTTCACAAGCAGGCAATTGTGATTCAAATTTCTTGTGTGCTGAGTAATCAAATCGTTTGCAAAATGCCTCGTAGATCATCTGTGTCCCTCTCGCCTTGCCCTCTAAACTATAGCCTGCGATATGGGGTGTTACGAGAGTAATTAAATCAAGTAAGCGTTGTGAAATTTCAGGCTCATGTTCAAATACATCGAGCACCACTTGACGTCGTGTTGTTAAAATATCTGCAATCAATGCCGCTTCTTCAATTACTGCACCACGTGCAGAATTAATGAGGATTGTTTCTGGATGCATCATCGCTAATGTTTCAGCGTTGATTAAATGATGTGTTGGATGTTGCCCTGTGTGTGTTAAAGGTACATGTAGGGTCACTGCGTTGGAATTTTTAAGTAATTCTTCAAGTTCAACTTGTCTAATGCTGTCATGTTGCACAAAAGGATCATGACCGATCACATTCCAGCCCAATAATTGCGCCATGTAAGCTAAACGTGTTCCCACATTACCTAAACCTACAATGCCTAAAGTAAACTGTTTTCCTGCGTCCAAGAATTCTGGATGAAGATGTAATAAAGCAGTGATGACGTATTCTGCAACAGCTTGTGCATTACATCCTGCTGCATTCGACCATGTAATTTGATGATTTTCTAAAGCTTCAATATCTAAGTGATCTGTACCAATTGTCGCACTTCCTACAAATTTTAATGCAGTATTTGCGATTAACTGTTGATTAACCTTTGTGACCGATCGAATCAATAAAGCATCAGCATCTTTCACATTGTCGTAGCTAAGATTGCGCCCTGCTGCTTGATGAATTTCTCCGAATTCTGAAAAGAAATATTCAGTAAATGCTAGATTTTCATCTGCAACAATTTTCATAACACTATCCACACATTAAGCTGTCGCTATGATAAACCTTTGAACCTATTAAAACTATGTTGTTCATAGATCTAATTTCTAAAAAGTATGCCGCTTAAGTCAAACAGCCATATTCAATATCATTATTTAGACTTTTAAGTCTTGATAGAAGCAAATATTATCTAAATAATTAAAATCGAATTATTCTGACGACTCATAATTATTAAGAAGCTTATAAAATAAAAAAACTCAGCCAAGTCCTTTATTTACAAAGCATTGATTGTTAATTTTAAATTTATAATAAAAAATTCATCAAATAGGACTTGTTAATCCAAGCACTTGCACTATAATGCCGTTGAGTTTATTCAATGGAGATCCTAAATGGGAAGTTGTTCGAGGTTCGGGTTTAATTATCTTTTAAATCAAAGCGAATACTGAGCAATATAGCCTATTAGGTCGGCTATCTTGCAATGAGATAGCCTTGAAAAAATTATACTTTAATCCCCCCTATAAAATTTTTACATATCAGCAAAAATTTAATGTGTTGACTACAACCCGTTTAGTTTCTCACCTAAAAATGGGGAGAAGCCGATGTTTTTACATGCTTCCATTCAATGGTATTGTGCAATCAGTGTATTTTTACTCTGTTGGATTATTGTGCTTGCTCAAAAGAGTAAAGCTGATCCTCTTTTAAATACTGACGATGCATCCATTACTGCAGCACACCGCTGCCAATTAGAAAGTGCTTATTCACATAGTACATCAGGTACATGGTCATACCAAGTCACTCCTGCATGTAACTTTTCTGAAAATCTAGAAATTTCAGTAGGATATCATGCATCGAAAGATGTTGATAATGTCCATGGTTTTTCAGCTCAAGCAAAAACTGTATTAAAACCTATGAATCAGTTCTGGGGAATTGCAAGTAGTCTGATGCTGTCACAAGACGAACAGTCTCAGCATTCTTCTGATCTCGATTGGTTTCTCAATCTACCAATGAGTTTTAATTTAACTCCGCGTTTAGAACTTGATACCAACTTGGGTTACCAATATGCGCCTGATCATTCACGTTTAATTCGTTGGGGAATTGCAACGCATTATTCGCTTAACGATCGTTGGGCGTTAAGTGCAGAAACTTATAATCAAGATCGTGATGCGCCCTTCTTTCAGACCGCTGTGCACTATCGCCTGATCCCAAATATCATAACACTTGAAGCTACTTTCGGTGATCGTTTCAATGCTTTCCGACAGCGATGGTTTGGACTTGGATTAAGTTACACACCTTAATTACAATCTTAATTAACCCCTTAATTTTATAAAATATTTTTTAAATCGGCTTTATTTTAACAATAAGGTCAGAGACTTTGCACGCCTAAAAAAAGAGGACTTCGATATGAAACTCTGGCACAAGCTATTTACAACCTTTCTCAAAAGATTTCACCTCATGCGTTTCTTTGGGCGCAGTCAATCTTTTAAAGAATTGCATCAATCCAGTTATGCACAAGAAATCAGCAAAACATTATCTACCCGATTAGTGAAGGCTGCGAAACTTGACTCTGCGCAACTGCTCCACAAATTTAACAGTTCAGAAGCAGGCTTAACCGAACAACAAGCAAATGCCCAACAAAAGGTTATCGGCTTAAATGAAGTCTCACATGAAAAGCCATTGATGTGGTGGCAACACCTTTGGTATTGCTATCGCAATCCTTTCAATATTTTATTAAGTCTTTTAGCGCTGGTGGCATTTCTTACGGATGATTTGACAGGCACATGTATTATCAGTGTCATGGTGATTCTTTCCACCCTACTTCGCTACTGGCAGGAATCTAAATCCAACCAAGCCGCCGATGCCTTGAAAGCGATGGTGACTAATACCGCAACAGTTTTAAGAGATCAGCTGAGTTATGATGATCTTGTCCTGATGCAACAACGCTATGGAATTGATGTTAAACATCAAAAAAATTCCCAATTTGAAATGCCAATTCAATATCTGGTTCCTGGTGATATTATTCTACTTTCCGCTGGAGACATGATTCCTGCTGATTGCCGCATTCTCTCTGCTAAAGATCTATTTGTCTCGCAAGCAGCCATGACAGGCGAATCGATGCCTGTAGAAAAATTCTCTGTGCAGTCAAATCTAGAGCAAAGCAATGCTTTGGAGCTAGAAAATATTGTATTTATGGGAACCAATGTGGTTTCAGGTTCAGCACATGCCATAGTGGTGAGCACAGGAATACAGACTTATTTTGGTGCTTTGGCTCATCGTGTAACGGCAACAGATCGTGGTACAACCTCTTTTCAAATGGGGGTCAACAAAGTCAGTTGGTTACTGATTCGCTTTATGCTGGTCATGGTACCTGTTGTGCTATTTATCAATGGATTTACTAAAGGCGATTGGACAGAAGCTTTTTTATTCGCACTTTCAGTAGCAGTCGGCTTAACACCTGAAATGTTGCCGATGATTGTCACTTCAACTTTAGCAAAAGGTGCAGTATTTTTATCTAAGAAGAAAGTCATTGTTAAACGTCTGGACGCCATTCAGAACTTTGGCGCAATGGATGTGTTATGTACGGATAAGACAGGAACATTAACTCAGGACAAAATCTTTCTATCACAACATGTCGATATACACGGTCAAACTTCACATTATGTTTTAATGCAGGCATTTTTAAACAGTTATTATCAAACTGGTTTGAAAAATCTACTTGATGTTGCTGTATTAGACGCCGTTGACCCAGAGATCAAAACACAAAAGTTACGTTATAAAAAAATAGATGAAGTACCTTTTGATTTTGATCGTCGACGCATGTCAGTGGTAGTCAAAACCCCTCAAGACAAAGTCCGCATGATCACCAAAGGCGCAGTTGAGGAAATGCTCAAAGTTTGCCGTTATGTTGAAATTGATGGCAAAGTAGAAGCCTTAACCGTACAAAAGCAAACGGCTATCGAAACACTGACTCAACGTTATAACCAAGATGGTTTGCGTGTCGTAGCTGTGGCTTATCGTGAATTTTCAATTGACCAAGAAAATTTTTCTGTTGCCGATGAAAGGGATTTGATTTTAATTGGTTATGTTGCCTTTTTAGATCCGCCGAAAGAATCAGCCACGGCTGCTGTAAAAAGCCTGCATGCGCATGGCGTTACTGTCAAAGTACTGACTGGAGATAATGAATTTGTCACACAGAAAGTATGTCGTGAAATTGGTATTCAGTGTGAACGTATCTTACTTGGTGGAATTATTGAAACACTGTCAGATAAACAATTGAAAGAAGCCGTTGAGCACTATGATATCTTCGCAAAACTTAGTCCTGTTCATAAAGAACGTATTGTTGAACAACTCAAAGCCAATGGGCATGTGGTTGGCTTCTTGGGTGATGGAATCAACGATGCGGCAGCAATTCGCGCTGCCGATATTGGGATTTCGGTTGATACAGCCGTGGATATTGCCAAAGAATCCGCAGATTTAATTTTGCTCGAAAAAAGCTTGATGGTCTTGGAAAACGGCGTGATTGAAGGTCGTAGAACTTTTGCCAATATGCTGAAGTATATCAAAATGACCGCAAGCTCCAATTTTGGTAATGTATTTTCAGTATTGGTTGCCAGTGCCTTTATTCCTTTCTTACCAATGTTGCCCATTCACCTATTGATTCAAAATCTACTTTACGATATTTCTCAGATCGCTATTCCATTTGACCATGTGGATGAAGAATTAATTGCTCAACCACAACGTTGGCAGCCGGGTGAAGTTGGTCGTTTTATGATTGTGTTTGGACCAATCAGCTCAATTTTTGATATTTTAACCTTTGCCTTAATGTGGTTTGTTTTTTCAGCAAATACGCCAGCACAACAAACCTTATTCCAATCAGGCTGGTTCGTGGTGGGACTACTCACTCAAACACTGATCGTACATATGATTCGCACAGCCAAAGTACCATTCTTTCAAAGCCGTGCCGCAACGCCTTTATTGGTCATGACCGCAATCATTATGTGTATTGGTATATTCTTACCTATGGGACCATTGGCGAGTTATTTAAAACTGGAAGCATTACCGCTGAGTTATTTCTTCTACTTACCATTTATTTTAATTGCCTATATGTGTCTGACACAGTGGGTTAAAACAATGTACATCCGCCGTTATGGTTGGCAATAAAAACCAGCGTCATTGAAACTAACAAGCCTTTCCCTTATTCAAGAGAAAGGCTTTCGTTTTTTTATTCAATGGTCGTGCTAGTACTTACTTACATGAACCGCTTTGACTAAAATAATCGGTTCATACCATTCAAGGTCGCAACACGATAAGCTTCCGCCATGGTCGGATAGTTGAAGGTGGTTTCAACAAAATACTTAATGGTATTGTTACCGCTTTGCATCACAGCTTGCCCAATATGAATAATTTCAGCGGCATTGTTACCGAAACAATGGACACCTAACAATTCCAAGGTATCACGATGGAATAAAATTTTAAGTTCACCCACTGTGTCACCCGTAATTTGCGCACGAGCCAAATGACGGAAAGATGCTTGACCCACTTCATATGGAATTTTTTCCTCAGTTAACTGACTTTCAGTTTTACCAAAGAAAGAAATTTCTGGAATCGTGTAAATACCTGTTGGGATATCTTTTACAGGCTTGACATCTTTTTCACCAGCCATGTTCGATCCTGCGCAACGACCTTGGTCATATGCAGCTGAAGCAAGCGATGGCCAACCCACCACATCACCCGCAGCATACACATTTTCAACTTCTGTTTGATATTGATCGTTGACAGCAAGTTGACCGCGACTGTTTGGCGTAAGACCGACATTTTCAAGTCCCATGCCATCCGTATTTCCTGAACGACCATTGCACCAAAGAATGGCATCTGCTTTAATCTTCTTACCACTTTGTAAATAAAGCACAACATGATCATCAAAAGTCTCTAAATGATCAATTTGTTCATTATGGCGAATCAACACCCCTTGTTCACGCAAGTGATATGACAATGCATCTGCAATTTCGTCATCTAAATAGCTTAAGAGTTGATGTTGAGTATTAATCAAATCAACTTTATGGTCCAAGCCAATGAAAATAGACGCATATTCACAGCCGATAACACCTGCACCATAGATAATAATCTTATGAATAGTGAAATCGAGATCTAAAATTTTATCCGAATCAAATACACGTGGGTGATTAAAGTCTAAACCTTGTGGATGATACGGTCGGCTACCAGTCGCAACAACGAGTTGCTTGAAGCCCAAAGTTTCTTTTATACCATCTTCACTAAAAATAATGACGGTATTTTTATCTTGGATATATGCACGACCATGAAAAACATCAATATTATTACGGTCATAAAAACGTGAATGTGTATCAACTTGCTGTTGAATCACTTTATGTGCATTACGCAATACTTGTTTCATGGTGAATTGTTTCCAATCCCCCACTTTTTTAAACATTGGATCACGTTGGTAACGGATAATACTTGAAACTGTTTGACGCAAAGCTTTACTTGGAATAGTACCGACATGCGTACAGTTACCACCCAATTGCTCACGAATATCTACAATTGCAACACGCTTACCCGATTTAGCAAGCTTCATTGCCGCGCCTTCACCAGCAGGACCAGAGCCAAGTACGACTGCATCGTATTTCACAAAATTCCCACTAACGACTTCTTTCTTACGTGGCATTCAAAGCTCCTTATAGTAAATTCAGTCAATATCTTTTCTCATGCGATATTATGAACTAAACCGAAACAATTTTCTGTATTTCACATGCATATATTCTGTGATAACGACATTTAGTATATGAATAGTGTTTTTGCCCTATCGTTTTGCATTTCCGCTATAATGGTTTATCTCCCCCGTAGAAAACAGTGGAAAAGTTGAATATGTCAGAGAACCGTAAACCAGAACAGGGTGTCAAATTACGTGGCGCGGAAAAAGTTGCTCGTATACCTGTAAAAGTTATTCCCACGGTTGAAGCACCACGAAAGCCAGATTGGATTCGTGTGAAAATGGCTGCACCTGATGAAGTTCAACGTATCAAAACCACATTACGTGCGCAAAAATTACATACGGTCTGTGAAGAAGCTGCTTGTCCAAACCTTCCTGAGTGTTTTGGTGGTGGTACTGCAACCTTTATGATTATGGGTGATATCTGTACCCGTCGTTGCCCTTTCTGTGATGTTGCACATGGTCGACCAAATGCGCTTGACCCAGATGAACCACGTCACATGGCTGAAACGATTGCAAACTTAGGTTTGAAATATGCTGTGATCACTTCAGTAGACCGTGATGATCTATTGGATGGTGGAGCTCAGCATTTTGTAGACTGTATTAAAGAAGCTCGTGCACTTAGTCCAAAAACTTTACTGGAAATTTTAGTGCCTGACTTCCGTGGTCGTATGGACATTGCATTGCGTATCATGACTGAATGTCCGCCTGACGTGTTTAACCACAACATTGAAACAGTACCTCGTTTATATAAGGCGATGCGTCCAGGTTCAGATTATCAGCACTCTTTAAATCTATTGAAAATGTTTAAAGAATACTGTCCTGATGTCCCTACCAAATGTGGTCTAATGGTTGGTATTGGTGAAACTGAAGACGAAGTGATTGCATTGTTAGATGACTTGCATGCTCATGGTGTTGACTATGTCACTATTGGACAATATTTACAGCCATCAAAAGAACATGCCCCTATTGATCGTTTTGTAACGCCAGAAGAGTTTGAACGTTATACTGCGCATGGGCAAAAACTAGGTTTTAGAAATATTTGGGCAGCACCGATGGTTCGTTCAAGTTATTTTGCTGATCGTCAATATTATGGAGAGCCTGTTCCACAAGTTCGTCGTAAAGTAGATCCTGCTAAGAAAATTGCAGTCCAAGCGATCGAAGCTTAAAACTGATTCAAGCATATACTAAAAAAGCACGCTATAAAGCGTGCTTTTTTAGTATCAGCAGTTGTTAACGGCATTTTCCAATTGTTTTACCTTCGATACTGCTCATATTGCTTTGTAATTTTGTTAATGTTGAACAATGTAAATTTCCCGAAACCATCGACTTATTTAAGCTCAATGTCGTTGAAACTTGAGATGCAGCCACATCCCCCTCTACTGAAGAGTTGACTAACTTCAACACTTTGGCTGAATTGGCTTGGACACTACCACTCACCGAAGAATTGTTGAGAATCAAACTGGCTCCATTTTGTACATTAACATTACCATCGACAGAACTACTATTTAAGATACAAGTTGCACCTGCGGGTACTGTTAAATTCGACACCGCATTATTGTTGATTGCACCTGTGCAATTTGCTGCAAATCCAAGTTGCGCAGCCGTTAAACCACATGAAATGATGATGGTATTTAGGAAAAGTTTTTTCATTGATACAACCCTTTGAATTATTCATTTTAAATTTAAAAAATTAAATTTATTATTTATCGATCTTAAAATATGTCGTTTAGGGGTTGAATGACAAATATGTTGTCATTTATTAATCATAAGTAAGCAAAAATACTTATTTGTTTTTATTTGAATTGTGCTTACATGTTTATGAATAAGACTGAATTGCCACCAAGACAAAATCAGTTAAAATTTGAAATCAATAAAATAACTTATTCCACTTCCTGTTTAAGTTGATCCAAATTTTGCTTAAGCTCTTTTACGTAGTCTGCATAATCCAGCATTAAACCTTTACCTCTTAAGTCATCAGGTAATCCTTGAGTACAGTACCAATTGTCTTTCCATGTATGATTCTGAGGAAAATGCAAACTTCCTAGCTCTTTTTGAACTTCTACTTTGAGATAAGTCACCAACTCCTGTGCTTTCTCCGTTCCCATCTGCTGACTGAGAAATTTAAATAAAAGTTGTTGTAACTCATTTTGATAGCGCCCATGTTTTTGATTCCATTCATCATACATATTCTGCAACTCTTTTCTGGTCGAGGGATCGAATTGCTCGCAAGACTTGAGCACATTTGAAATGAGTGCTGGTACATCCAAATATGCTGTATATAAAAACTGTAGTTTTCCGGTATTATCTGCTCGTGTAACTGATACCGTGAATAAAAGGCTGCAACACAGCACGATACGTAAAATATACATCTGAAATTGTCCCATTTTGTATTTCCTTGTTTTCTGATTTAATCAAATATTGCAAACAACTTTTTATTTTTCCAACTCGTTGTCACAATATAAATTTGATAATTCACTGTAAAATTTAATTAATATATTATTTCTATAAAACTAAACAATAAAATTTGAATATATCATCGAAAATTCAAAAAAGCGAATTGCTCATTCTTTTTACTATACAAAATCAAATCTAAATGATGCCAAGTAATGATTAGACACAGGAGAAAATTTGCTTTGTATTGAGAAAATATCGTACTTTGCCTTGAATCAGCAGATCAAATGAATAAAAGAACAGTTTTAAATAAATGAACAAACTTCAACTAAATCATTGTTTAATAAATGATATAAAAGAAAGTAAGCAAAATAAATTTGAACAGTTAATATAATCTTACATTTTTTTAGCGGCACAATTGTACATTGACTTTAACATAGAGATTTTAATCTAAGCTAAACATGATGATGAAAAAACTAACCTTATCAATGTTCGCCACTTTTTTTTCTGGGCTTTGTTTTGCTCAAAATCCATTGAGTGTGCATGTTCTAAATCTTGAAAGTGGTCTACCATCAAGCAATGTTAAAGTCATTCTTGAAGCTCAGCAAAAAGATAAATGGATAAAAATTAATGAAGGCACTACTGACAGCAATGGAAGAATTTTAGCCTTATACCCTGAAAATAAAGTGCTCGACAAAGGTGTCTATAAAGTTACTTTTGAAACAGGTGAATGGTTTAAACAAAAGAACCAACGAAGCTTTTTTCCTGAAGTCCCTGTGGTTTTTGTAATTGATGGTACGCTTGAGCATTATCATATTCCGTTACTCATCAGCCCATATGGTTATTCGACTTATCGTGGTAATTAAACTTAAATAATCAACCCTAGTTTAAATTCCGCCCTAAAAAACCGATGTATCAAACATCGGTTTTCAGTTCAAGCCAATTTAAACGTTGAGCCATTTTTCTGCTTTGTCTTGATCTAAAACAGTCAATTCAACTGTAGTTAAATCAATTTCCCCACCTTGAAGCTCGAACTGCATAAATTCATCTCGGCGGAAGGCATACACGGTAAATCTATCTTGTTGTTTGGAATATTGGGATAAAAGTTTTTCTGAGGCTTTTAACCCATCAATCGCAACTATCACATCATTGGCTGAAAGTCCTGCAATCGCACCGGTACCTTCACGTCTCGCCTGTTGAATAAGCACCCCTTCAGGTTTATCCACCAATTTCAGTCCAAATGGCAATGCCTTTTCATTTTTTAAACGATAACTCAAACCAAATTCAGGGAACAATTGATCCAGTGGCAATTCATCAGTGGTATTGATCAAATGATTAATTTGTTCAATCCAATTGCTGCCTGTCAATTCATTACATAATTCAACAATTGTGCGCTCATTGACTTGAATACCTTTTTGAGTATTTTCATACAAACGGCGCATCAAAGCATCTAGACTAGAGCCACGTAAACGTAATCCCAAATCCAAACTTAGTGCTACTAAACAGCCTTTGTTATAGTAACTGGTTCCAGCATTGTTTGAGTTTTCATCTTGACGATAAAATTTAATCCAAGCATCAAAACTTGATTCAGAAACAGACTGAATAAAACGTCCCGGATTTTGCAAATAACGATCAATTTGTCCTTTCAGCAAACTCAAATATGACGCTTGAGAAATCACGCCGCTGCGGTACAAAATCAAATCATCATAATATGAAGTGAAACCTTCGAAAATCCACAATAAAGAGGTGTAACCTTCCTGATCTAAATCATAATTGGCAAAGTTTTCTGGTCGAATAAATTTAACCAACCATGAGTGAAAATACTCATGACTGCAAAGCCCCAAGAATCGTTGATAATCTGCCGATGGTTCCTCAGGCTCGTTCAACTTTGGCAAGTCACTACGTGGAGTAATCAGACTCGTGCTATTTGGGTGTTCTAACCCGCCATAGCTATTGCCCGTTGCCATTGTCATGAACGTATAGTCTTCGAAAGGTGCTGAACCAAACATGCTAATTTCTGTACTACAGATTTTTTCAAGATCTTGCTTCATACGCTCAGCATTCATTGCATGTTGACCAGAAACCACAAACTCATGTGGAATTCCATTCGCCTCGAAGCTAAATCTTGTTTGTTCTGCCAACTCAAATGGTGCATCGATCAGTTGGGCATAATGATCGGCTTTTAAGGTAAAACGACCTTTCACCAAACTCTTCGATACTAAACCCGTTGCAAGTTGAAAATGCTTTAACTCCTCGGGTAAAAACACTTCAACTTCAATCGCAGAATCTTGTTGATCTTGAAGCCCTAAACATACACAAGCTGGATTCACATACAAACGGCTTTGATCAACATATGCACCTCGCACTGAAAGATCATAGGCATAAACATCGTACTCAACCGTAATCAGTTCATGATCTGTGTTATATAAACGCCATTTATTTTTTTCAAATTTATTTATTTTAAGTTGACGACCAGCTTCATCATAAGCTTTAACCGATTCGATATGCTTTGAAAATTCGCGAATTAAATAACTTCCTGGAATCCATGTCGGCAGTGACAACACTTGAGTTGGATTCGCAAGAAAGCGCAATGTGACATGGATGAGGTGTTGACGATAATCGTCAAATTCAATCTGATAATGCAACATAAATATATATTCGAAAATAGACAGTGAGAAATTACCAATTAGATTAGCATTTTTTTACAAAGTCGGGCGATTTTAGTCGAAATTGTCTGCAATTCTTACTAGCGTAGAATGCAAAAAAGGCATAGCATTCGCACAGTTTGTCTACTCTTGCCATTGGATTGGCTTAAAGGTAAATCTGTTGAAAATTCTTGCTTCTTTTATTGCAATAACGGGCTTGGTTTGTTCCACGTTTGTTAATGCCGCACTCTTAAATATTAACCCGCAATCTGTTGAAGCTGAAGCTTGGACAATATTAGATACGCAATCAGGTCAAACCATTGCGGAATATAATAGTCATGTTCAGCGTGCACCTGCATCCATGACCAAGATGATGGTGGCATATATTGCCTTAAAAGAAATAAAAGCAGGTCATCTTAAAAAAGAAGAGATTATTACCGCGACACCTGTGGTTCAAGTCGTACAGTGGGATGAATCTCAGATGTACCTGAAACAAGGTGAGCAGATCTCGATTGATCAACTTCTTGCTGGATTGATTGTCATGTCTGCCAATGATGCAGCAGTGACTCTGGCAGAGCGCATCTCTGGTAGCGTACCCGCATTTGTTGCGCGTATGAACCAAGAAGCACAAGCTTTGGGAATGAAAGATACTCATTTTGCCAATCCACCAGGGATCACCATGCCAGATCATTTTTCTTCTGCGCATGACATGGCGATCTTGGGTCAAGCTGTAACCTCACAAACCCCTGAATATATGCATTATTCAGTCATGCCAAGTTTCAGTTATAACCAACATTTTCATCACGCAACCAATCTTGTTTTAAAAACAGACCCAAGTGTTGATGGTTTAAAAACAGGTTTTACCAAAGCTGCTGGTTATAATTTAGCTTTAACAGCACACCGCCCTTCTGCCATTGCTGAGTCTCCTGACCGTCGTTTAATTGTTGTGGTCATGGGTGCTAAAAGTGCCGTTAAACGTGCTGAAATTGCCCATAAGCTGTTAAATTTGGGCTATGCCTATACACGAGACGAAGTAGCAATCAAAGACAAACAATTAATTGCTGAACTCCCTGTCGTCAAATCCACATTAAAAATGTTTAAAGTTGAGGCAAGAAAGCCTCAGTTGGTTACCACCTCACTTTATAACGATGTAAATCCAATTGATCTAAACACCTTTGATGTAGTCAATAGCCGTGTCATGAAAACTGATAGCAATGGATTATTAACAGCTGTAGAACCTTTGACAACAACACAAACGCGTTTAAATGTTCAACTCAATGAAACATCATTGACCGCACCTTTAGAAAAAATCATGCATTTGGCTAAAGTGAATGTTTATCAAGACAATCAACTTATCCAAAGCTTCGACATTGAAGATGAGGTTCATATTGAACAAGCCTCTTGGTTCGAACGTTTATTGGAATGGATCAAGTCAATTTTTGGGATTTAATAAAACCAACCAATTTACTTAGATTTATTGTAATTATGTAACCTGTAATACAAAAAAAACCTAAATAATTAAATAGGATGGCATATTTAAGCCATCCTTTTTTATAACAACTATTTAGGTTTTTTATGTCTAATCTACATCATATTGTGGTTGTTGGTGGTGGTGCTGGTGGTTTAGAGTTGGTGACACAACTGGGTGATACGCTTGGTAAAAGTAAGAAAGCCAAAATCACCCTTGTTGACCAAAAACTCACCCATATTTGGAAGCCGCTACTCCATGAAATCGCTGCAGGAACCATGAACCCAAGCGATGAAGAAACCAACTACTATGCACATGCCGCTAAACATCATTATGAGTTTGTTTTAGGGCGGTTTGAACAGCTCGATCGTGAGCATAAAACCATTGAGCTAAGTAAAACGCAAATCAGCAAGTATGAATCCAACCAAGAAAAAATAGTGCTCAGTTATGACACTTTGATTCTTGCTGTTGGTTCTGTTTCCAATGATTTTAATACACCGGGCGTTAAAGAATTTTGTCACTATTTGGATAGCCGACAACAAGCGGAAATTTTCCAACAAGACTTGCTCCACTTGTACTTAGACGCACAAAATAAAAATATTGATCGTGAACTGCATATTGCTGTCATTGGTGCGGGTGCAACAGGTGTTGAACTTTCCGCAGAGCTGGTTCAAGCCAAACAAAACTTTTATAAATACGG
The DNA here is from genome assembly GCF_000368925.1 of Acinetobacter bereziniae LMG 1003 = CIP 70.12. Classification (GTDB taxonomy): domain Bacteria; phylum Pseudomonadota; class Gammaproteobacteria; order Pseudomonadales; family Moraxellaceae; genus Acinetobacter; species Acinetobacter bereziniae. The sequence goes on from NZ_KB849756.1 coordinate 913,835, forward strand.
CTTGAATAAAATCAATCCTAACAATGTCAAAATCACCTTGGTTGAAGGTGCTGACCGTATCTTGCCTGCACTGTCTGAAAAAATAGCTGAACATGCAACTCAGCAATTAAAACGCATGAAAATTGATGTCTTAACTGGAAAGCGTGTTGAAAAAGTCGATGCTGAAACGGTTTATTTCAATGATGGTACATCTGTAGAAGCACAATTAAAAGTCTGGGCGGCGGGTATCAAAACACCTAAAGTAATTGCAAACCTAGAAGGTTTTGAAAAAGACCGCATGGGTCGTTTGAAAGTATATGCAACCTTACAAACCCAAGCAGATCCAAATATATTTGCTTTTGGAGATTGCGCACACTGTATCTTAGATGCACGTGAAGCCCCGCTTGGTCCACGTGCACAAGTAGCAAGTCAACAAGCCGCTTTTCTGGTAGATGCCATGCATGCACGTATCAAAGGACGCCAACAGCCGATGTTCCAATTTGCAGACAAAGGTTCACTGGTCTCTCTAAGTGAAAATAAAGCTGTGGGTGAATTGTTGGGTCAAGTCAATGTGCAAGGTTTTGTTGCAAAATCAATGTATGTCTCTTTATACCGTATCCATCAAGCCACAATTTATGGTTATGCACATGCAGGTCTATTAACAGCCAAAGATTTTGTTACACGAAAAATTGCACCTAAAATTAAATTGCATTGAAATCTAATTTTTAGTCCCAATCTATGAAAAAATGGTCAAAATACAGCTGAAAATGCAATTTTTTATTAAATTTAGTCTACAAAAATTGCTTTTCACTTTATGATGTAGCCTTAAAATTATCGATTACCGAATGGATCAATAACATGACTGCTATTGCAAATAACAACGTGGTTTCTTTCCACTATACGTTAACTAACGCTGAGGGTGAAACTCTTGATAAATCTCAAGGTGAACCACTTGCATATTTACATGGCGCAGGTAACATCATTCCTGGTTTAGAAAAAGCTTTAGAAGGTAAAACTGTAGGTGACAAATTTACAGTGACTATCCCTGCTGCTGAAGGTTATGGTGAATACAATCCTGACCTCGTTCAAGAAGTTCCTGCTCAAATGTTCCAAGGCGTTGAAAACATTGAAGCGGGTATGCAGTTCCAAGCTCAAACTGATGATGGCGTTCAAATCGTTACAGTTAAAGCAGTTGAAGGCGAAAACGTAATCGTTGATGCTAACTTCCCATTGGCTGGTCAAGATCTTACTTTTGAAGTAGAAATCGTAGAAGTACGTGACGCTTCTCCAGAAGAATTAGAACACGGTCATGTACATGGCGCAGGTGGTCATCACCACTAAGATCTGTTTCATCTGATCTGAAAAGGCAAAGTTTTTACTTTGCCTTTTTTATATGTATCGCGTTAAAGTGATTTGCATCATGTATCAATAAAACGATTTGTGAAAATTTTATGCAAAAACAACTCATTTGGTTTAGACAAGATTTACGTATCCATGACCACGCCGCCCTTTGGCATGCTCGCCAGTCAGGCATGGTGATCGCACTGGTTGTACTTTCACCTCAACAATGGCAAAAACATGATGATGCACCGATTAAAATCGACTTCTATCTACGTCAAATCGAGGTGCTGCAACACGCCCTAACGAAGCTAAATATTCCGCTGATCATTCAAACCATTCCATTGTGGGAAAATATAGCAACAGAAGTCACTCAACTCTGTCAAAAATTAAATATTGAAAATATTCATGCCAATATTGAGTGTGGCGTCAATGAGTTAAATAGAGACTTTGACGTTCAAAAGCGTTTGAATAAAAATGGACATGATCTAATTTTATATCATGATCGTACATTGTTTCCTGTAGGCTCGATCCGTAATAAATCAAATCAACCCTATCAAGTCTTTGGTGCATTTAAAAAATATTGTTATGAACAACTGAGTATTTCAGTACCTCAGTGTTATCCTGCCCCTGAAATTCAATCTTTGGATATGAGTATTTACAAAGATGATTTAAATCCGCTTCCAACAATAAAAACTCTCGGATTTGAATGTGTAGAGAAAAATGCCAAAACGCAATGGCAAGTAGGCGAAGCACATGCATGGCATCTTTTAGATGAATTTTTAGACAATCATATTGAAAATTATCAAGTACATCGAGATTTTCCAAATCTTGAAGCCACCAGTCAACTCTCCGCATATTTAAATATTGGCATCATTTCGATTCGACAGTGTTTAAATGCTTTATTTAGATCGCAACACGGTCAATTTACGATTGAAAATATAGGTCAACAAACATGGATGGACGAGTTGCTTTGGCGAGAGTTTTATCAACATATACTGTTTGATTTTCCTCGTGTATCAAAGCACTTACCATTTAAACAAACAACACAAAAATTAGCATGGCGTGATGCGCCTGAGGATCTAATCGCTTGGCAAATGGGGCAGACAGGCATCCCGATTGTTGATGCTGGGATGCGCCAATTACTACAGACAGGTTGGATGCATAACCGTGTACGAATGATTGTTGCCATGTTTCTGAGCAAAAATCTTTTGATTGATTGGCGATTAGGGGAACAATGGTTTATGCAACATTTAATTGATGGCGACTTGGCCGCAAATAATGGTGGTTGGCAATGGTGCGCTTCAACAGGCACAGATTCAGTTCCCTATTTCCGTATTTTCAATCCAGTCAGTCAATCACAAAAGTTTGATGCTGAAGGTGAATATATCCGAAAATGGGTACCCGAACTTGCTGATTTGGATGCAAAAACCATTCATGAACCTTATGCCAAAAATTCAGAAATACAACTGAATTATCCTCAACCTATAGTTGATTTAAAACAAAGTCGCATCCGCGCAATTGAAGCTTTTAAGCAGATTTAAAATACTCAACTTAAAAGCTTCTCAAATTGTGGATTAGATGGCTTGACCAAAAGTTTTAAATTGATGGTTTTGGTAATTTTTTGGACGTTCAATCGATTCAAAATAGCAGTAATATTTAAAAATACTGTTTAAAGAGACATACAGTACTTTCTGTTCAGAAACAGACCAGACTTGTGCATGGTTTGAACCTGATAAAGTACTGCCACTTAATTGAAATAAATATAAATCCTGTGTTCTTTGGATCTGTTTTTGAGTGGGTTGAGCAGTTAAATCAGATGAATCTAATGTCGATGAATTCAGTAATAATCTGCATGTTGAATTAATCAGCCACTTTTCACTAAACCACAGTTGTAACAAATCGCCCAAGTACAGTTTTTTCTCAGAAAAAGGCCAAACATCTAAATATGCTTGCTCAACTTCAATATGATATTGTTCAGGATTTTGCAGGATAGAAAGGTACTTTTCTTGATAAAAACAAAATTTTTCAAAAATTTGAGAAATATTTAGCGTCGTCATTGCGCTGTCTCCTATTTAGCCATTTTAGTGCTGGCAAGTTGGTTAAATCCACACGGTTTAAGTCAAACTTAAACGCTCTTTATGTTTTTAATCTAACAAGTCAGCTCTCGCTTTGCAACCACTCAAATTCATTTTTTTAATTTTGATCTTTTTTGTTTAAATAAAAAGCATACAAGTCAAAAATGAAGAAAAGATGACATCAAAGGCTTGACCACTCGTGATATATCCTTATAATCGCATGCAGATTCTCCAATAGCTCAGTCGGTAGAGCGACGGACTGTTAATCCGCAGGTCCCTGGTTCGAGCCCAGGTTGGAGAGCCAAATTCTAAAAGCCCACTTCATTCAAGTGGGCTTTTTTTATTGCTATAAAATAAACAATTTATACAACTATAAATTTTTAAAATCATAAGAGAGGTTTAACAATTTTTCTAGGCTACCTATGCGGTAGTGGACTGTTGGACTGTAACCCTCTTTAACATCAATGATTTCTAAGCTACCTATGCGGTAGTGAACCCAGTGAAGTTGCGAATGCACTAGCTTTGAAATTTCTAAGCTACCTATGCGGTAGTGAACAGTGTGCTGGTATTGGGAATGCTTCCTCAAACTTTCTAAGCTACCTATGCGGTAGTGAACCACCCATTGCATCGAATGCCTGCTTTGCTTCATTTCTAAGCTACCTATGCGGTAGTGAACTATAATTTTAGATCAAAAAATAAAGTGATAACAGTAAGTTAAACCTAAAAATCATCAAATGACCCAAGTTTTTACTTACCAATATAACTTATTGATTTTATTCAGTTGTTAAAGAGTAAAAAAATATTGGGTTAAAATATTTGAACAATCGTAATTCTATTAAAAGCATATTTCCCTAAATTGTTCACTTTTGCCTCATCAGCAACAAGTTATAGCAGTATATAATACAAACTCTAATAGATTCACTCCTCAGAATCATACGACATACCTCATATAAAATAATTTATTTATCAATTAAATATTTAAAATTTAATTTATCTTGCAAACGATAATACATACTTCCTTTGCAGCTCAATAAACTGCTAAAAAAGATCATTTTTATATGATGTTAAAGTTCAATAAAAACTAGTGCTATAACGTAAATTTCATCAAAAATAGTGCTTATTGTTTTTATAAGAATAAAATTTTGAATTATGTATGATTCCAAGTCTGTTTCTGGAAAAAAATATCTAACTCTTCAATGATAACTTTGACTCTTGCAGGCATGACTTTTTGAGCATGCCAAACAGCATAGACATCTCTGATTGGCAATTGCCATTCAGATAAAACCTGCTTGAGTCTTCCAGCCTTCAAAGCATCTTCACATTGGGTAAATGGAACATAGCATAAGCCCAAGCCACGTTCTGCAAGACTGACACATAGACTGATTTCATTCACTTTTAAACGACTAGTTTGAATTTTAAATTGATAATTTTGTTGTTGGTATCGTAGTTCAATTTGTTCTAAAGGATAAGCCAATAACCAATCTTGTTGCGCTAAATCTTCTGGCGTCTGAATATCATGCTGATTTAAATAGTCTTGAGAAGCCACGATACAGGTTTTGATACTGGCTAATCGTTTTTGAATATATACACTATTGGGCATTTTACCGACACGCAAAGCTAAATCTGCACCTTGAGTCATTAAATCATCAAGTTGATTGTCTAACTGCAATTCAAGTTCAATCTCTGGATAGCGTTTTAGAAAAGTATTCCAAAATTCTTGCAAAGGAAAAATCGCAAGATTCATCGGAGCCAAAATTTTAATACGACCTTTAGCTTTGGTTGTTTCTTCTTTTATTTCATACGTATTTTGCAATAACGCGCTCAGTAAAGGCTGACAACGTTCATAATAACGCTGCCCTTCCTGAGTTAGCTGTATTCCTCGGCTGTTTCGATGTAATAACTTACAGCCCAAGCTTTCTTCTAATTTTTTTAAACGACGGGTCAATGTAGCAGCAGGAATATTTTGTTGTTCCGATGCCATATTCAAGCTTCCAGCTCTGACTATCGATATAAATAAACTCAAATCATCTAACATTTCATTTTTGGAATTTATAACCATTAATAATAACCATTCTATAAAAAATGAAATCGAAGCACAATCAAATGAGCTTTCTAAATAGGTTCTCCAATATGCGTTACTGCTTCTTTGCTTTTCCATTTTTCTTCGTTTTGCTCTTTATCAGCAATTTAAGCTACGCACACAATAACAATTCACATGAGGTCGATATGTATCAACAAACAACACCATCAACCAATCCAATCCTCTATGCAATCAATCCGATCCATTTGAATATTCCTAATGTTTCACAAGCAATCGTCGTGCAACAAGGACAACTCATGTACTTGTCAGGGCATGTGCCCATGACTGAGCAAGGAGAAATTTTACAGGCAGATATGGAGAAACAACTTCATTTAGCCTTTCAAAATATTGAAAAAACACTACATCAGGCAGGTGTTGACACTCAACATTTGGTAAAACTGACCATCTATATCCGTGATCTAAAGCCTGATCAGTTAGCCATAATTCGAAAAGTTAGAGATCAATTTATTGATCCACAATTGCCGCCTGCGAGCAGTCTGATCGGAGTTGCACAATTATTTCACCCTGATGTTTTAGTTGAAGTAGAAGCTATTGCTGTTATTCCCGCAAATCTCAACTTAACAACTTAGGAGTCACCCTATGAAATACGCCTTAATTTTTGGCAGTGCCTTATTTACTGCTTCATGCTCTGCAAATGTTACAGCACCGATAAATACCCCCAATCAGGAAAGTAAAATATTTCAATTTTTGGCTGAATTTATGCCCACACATTATCAAAAAGTACATGAACAACCTGTCCCGATTGATGCTCAACAAGTGCAATGGATACGCTTTCAAAAATCACCATCATTTACATTAGATGAAGAAAACTTTAGCTATTTATCAGATGCTGCACATAATTTGAAAGGATTTTCTTATTTAGATGCAAGTCTGGTTCATGGAAATTTACCCAGCAAAGTACAGGCACAAAAAATTGCTGATGATTTTTTACAACGTTATGCACCTGATTTACTGCAACATAGAAAAATTCAATGGGTTGATCAGCATGATGAAACTATACAGCTCAATGGAAATAATCAAAAAATTTCAGGCATGAAAGTCAAAATGCGCAATTTAAATGATGGTCGTTGGTTTTGGGTCATAGTTGGAAAAAATCAACATCCAATTATTTTTGAAAGAGATATTGTTTGGATTAACTTTCCTGGACATCGCAAAACAGAAAAATGGCTACACGACTCATGGTTGAAAGATGAACCCTCTTATATAGGTCAAGCAAAATGAAGAATTTAAATCAGACATCACTTGAAATTTCAGCAATGGGCTTAGGATGTATGGGAATGAGTGAATTTTATGGTCAAACAGATGATCAAAATTCACTTAGAATTTTAGAGCAAGCATTTGATTCTGGGATTAATTTTTTTGATACCGCAGATACCTACGGACATGGACACAACGAAAAATTATTAGCACAGTTTATCGCACATTATCGAAATCAACGAGATGCGATAGTGATTGCAACTAAATTTGGAATTGTACGTGATCAAAATCACTATGAACGACGTATCGACAACACGCCAAACTATATTCGCCAAGCTTGTGAAGCATCTTTAACACGTTTAGGCATTGAGCAGATTGATCTATATTATTGTCATCGTCGACAAACTGAAGTCCCGATTGAGGATGTAACAGGGACACTATCAGACTTAATTCGACAAGGCAAAATCAAAAGTTTTGGTTTTTCCGAAATTTCTGCTCAATCGCTCAAAAGAGCAAATGCGGTTGCACCTGTTACGGCAGTACAAAGTGAGTATTCACTTTGGTCAAGAGAGCCAGAGCAAGAGTTACTCCAGACCTGCTCAGAACTCAATGTTGAGTTTGTTGCCTATAGTCCATTAGGACGTGCATTTTTAACGGCTGATTTAAATCCAGCAACAATGGATGCACAAGATTTCAGAAAACACCTCCCTCGATTACAAAGGGATTCATTCCAGAAAAATCAGCTTTTGCTAGAAAAGTTCAGTCAAATATGTGCTTCATGGAAACATAGCAATGCCCAAGTCGCTTTAGCATGGTTAATGGGTAAATTTACTCATGTCACACCTATTTTTGGAACTCGGCAATCACGTTATCTACACGATAACTTAAAAGCCAATGAAGTCATGCTGAGTGATATACAGATTCAGCAACTAGATCAACTCTTTAGCCCTGAGCACATACAAGGAGATCGCTATCCTCAAGCAGGTTGGGCTGGAATAGAAAAATTTTAAATCAGTGTTTTTATCGTTTTTTTGATTATAAAATCGAAAAGACCAAAATAGTACTTTGGTCTTTTCTACAGATCTCGACTTAAGCACGTCCCTTGAGGGGTACTCCACTATGGAAGCGGAAAGTTTTGTCTGGAGTTAAAATCAACTCTTTTTCCACTTCACGAATCAATTCAATACGTTGTTGAATATCTTCTTCAGGATCTTTTAATTTTGCAGTTTGAGCAACATCTAAAGCCAATGCCAAATAGTCTTCATAGTGGCGTGACTCTGATTTTAGCAAATAACGGTAATAACGCCCAAGCTCATCATCCACCAACGGTGCCAATGCGTAAAAACGCTCACACGACCGAGCTTCAACAAAAGCACCGATGACTAAAATATCAATCAAAGCTTCAGGCTCGTAAGTTCGGATTTCCTTACGTAAACCACCTGCATAACGCCCTGCACTTAATCCCTGCCACGCTTGACCACGTTTTTGCATAAATTCTAAGACTTGCTCATAGTGCAACATTTCTTCACGAACAAGCTGTGCCAGTTTCACTTGTAAATCGGTAAAAAAACTGTAGCGAAACATCAAGTTCATTGCTGTTCCTGCTGCTTTTTTTTCACAATTCGCATGATCTTGCATCAGCAATGGGAGATTGTTTAATGCTTCATCCAACCAAGCTTTTGGCGTTTCACAGCCCAAAAAAGCAATCACAGGTTGCATGAGTTCATCATAATTCATATTCGACATGATCAAAATTCAATAAGGTAAATCAAAAGGTAACTTAAGCTGCAGCTTGAATAGCGGCTTTCATGTCTTTTACAGCTTGCGCCAAACCAACAAATACACTTTCGGCAACAATAGAATGCCCAATATTCAATTCATGAATCTGTGGAATAGCAGCAATTGCAGCAACATTGTCCAAATTCAAACCATGACCCGCATTCACCACCAAACCTTGAGCTGCTGCGTATTCCGCACCTTTCACAATACGCTCAAGCTCCGCTTGTTGTTCTGCACCAGATTCAGCATCTGCATATGCACCTGTGTGCAACTCAATCGTAGGCGCACCACAGGCAATGGCTGCATCAATTTGCGCAAAGTCAGGATCGATAAATAATGAAACATCACAGCCAATCGCGGTGAGTGTTTGTGTTGCCGCTTTTACATCAGCAAAATGCCCAACAACATCCAAACCACCTTCAGTGGTCACTTCTTGGCGCTTTTCAGGCACAAAACAAACATGATGCGGTTTGATCTCTGTTGCAAATGCAACCATTTCATCTGTTACAGCAATCTCTAAATTCATTCTGGTTTTCAATACTGGTCGCATACGGCGTACATCATCATCTTGAATATGACGACGATCTTCACGCAAGTGTAAAGTAATGCCTTCCGCCCCTGCTTGTTCACAGATCAATGCTGCTTTCACAGGATCAGGATAAGTAGTTCCACGTGCTTGTCTTAGTGTTGCAACATGATCAATGTTTACACCTAGCAATGCAGCCATAACATTTTCCTAATTAACCAATAAAGTGAAATTAACGGCTCAAAGATTTAGATTGAGCGTTTTGAACCCAAAGCTGACGACTTTTTAATGGTCGATCACCCAAAAGTGATGTAATCATTTGTCGGTAAAGCTTGGCCAATAATTGTAACTGTTCTGGACTAAAATCCCTACCTTTTTCATAGCTTGCCATACTCAAAATTTGTTGTCCGAGCAAAGTGGCTGAAGAAGTATGTGATACAGGAGTAAAGCCTTCTGATAATTGGAACTGATAACGTTGTGTGGGAATAATCATCTGCTGATTTGAATCATGTTCATAATCCATTGGAAAGCCTAACTCTTCCAAAAGCGCATGTTCAAACTGACGTAAAATTTGTCGAAGAAATAAATCTGCTTGTGTATGTTCAGCTAATTTCTGCAAATGTTGCAATGTCATATGATATTGCTGAAAAGTTTCAGGCATCATTTCTTCAAGTGGACAAAGCCTAAGAATGACCTCATTGAGGTAGAAACCTGAAAAAAAGGCATCTCCATAAAAGAAAATCGGCTGATTTAAAATTTCCAGTTTAGAAAAGTTTTTAAGCTCAGATTTTCCTGAAGCTTGCAAGGTAATCGGTTGATATTGAGGAGGTGGAGTTTGTCGAAGAATACCATCGACGCGACCATGCTCTTGCGTAAACAAGTGTACAATATGACTGCGTTCGCGGTATTTTCGATGATGGATTAAATAACCATGCAAGATTTCATTGCGCATCTTGCTTTATCTTAATCATCCTTTTCTTTTTTCTTGTCATCATCATCATCCCCATCAGGAATAACAGCTCCCACAACAGCCGCAGTCCCTTTGACTACGCCTTTTGTGGTTTTATAAGCAACTTTGACTGGAACCGTCACAATTTTAGTAATACAGCCTTGTAGCATTATGACGCATGCAAGAATGGAAATAACTCGGATCATGACAGTTCCCAACAAAATGACTTAAATATCGCTATAGCCTAGGCTTTTTAAAGCACGTTCGTCATCAGACCAACCACCTTTAACTTTGACCCAAAGCGTTAACATGATTTTTTGCTCAAACATTTTTTCCATGTCGATACGAGCATCCATACCAATTTTTTTCAGCTTAGCACCTTTTTCACCAATCACGATGGCTTTCTGACCAGGGCGATCAACAAAAATTGTAGCATCAATGTATGTACATGCAGCTTTAGGACGACCAGTCTTTTCATTGATCGTTGCTTCTTCTGTTTTAAAGGATTCAATTTGAACTGTTAAATCATAAGGAAGTTCTTCACCTAACTGACGCATAATTTTCTCACGAATAATTTCGCTCGCAAGAAAGCGTTCAGAACGGTCAGTCAACTGATCCAATGAGTACAATGGCGGTTGGAAAGGTAGATATTTTTCAATCGCATCACGCAAATGATCCAAGTTTGCACCGCGCAATGCAGACACTGGAACAATTTCAGCAAAATTCATTAACTTTGCTCGTTCTTGAATCAACGGCAACACCATGCGCTTATTTTCTAAGGTATCAATCTTGTTGATGATGAGAACCACTGGCATTTCTGCGTTTTTAAGTTTCTCTAAAACCAACTCATCGTTTTGGGTCCATTTTTGGGCATCAAGCACAAATAAAACCAGATTGACATCACGTAAAGCAGAGTGTGCAGCTTTGTTCATCATTTTATTGATGGCACGCACTTCTTTTTTATGCATACCCGGAGTATCCACAAAAACTGCCTGCGACTTTTCACGGCTATCAATACCAATGATTTTATGGCGTGTGGTTTGCGGTTTACGTGAAGTAATCGATAACTTTTGACCCAATAAATGATTCATCAAAGTGGATTTACCCACATTTGGACGTCCCACGATTGCGACAAAACCACTGCGATAATCCGAAGGAATTTCAGTGCCTTGTGAACTAAAAAATTGATTAATTAAATCATTGCCGTTTTCAGACGACTCGTGATCAGCATCATTGTGATCGGAATGTGTATTCATGCAGTTTACTGCTCCAATAGCTTTAAAAAATCCGCCGCGACTGCCTGTTCTGCAAAACGGCGACTCGATCCCTCACCCATCATTTTAGGTAAGCCATCTATAGTACATTCTACTTTAAAATGTTGATTGGGTGCATCACCTTGAATATCCACCACCTCATAAACAGGGAGATGTTTTTTACGGGCTTGTAAATACTCTTGTAAGCGTGATTTCGGGTCTTTTAACTGATCTGTAGGTTCGATATGATCCAAATAAGGTTCATACCATTTCAGAACAATGGATTCCAACAAAGGTAAATCTTGACTTTCTGTATAAATCGCCCCAATGATCGCTTCAACAGTATCTGCCAATATTGACTCACGATGATGACCGCCAGATTTCAATTCACCTGTACTTAAAATTAAACTTTGACTTAATTTTAAGTCATTGGCAATTTTACCCAACGCTTCTTGACGCACTAAAGTTGCACGCATACGGGTTAAACGCCCTTCATTTTCATGCGGATAGGCATTATATAAGTAATTTGCGATGATCATCCCCAACAATGAGTCACCCAGAAACTCTAGACGCTCATAGTTGTGTTTGTGACTCACCGAACGATGAGTCAGCGCGAGTTGTAATAACTCGGGTTGTTTAAACTGGTAACCGATTCTACTTTGTAAGCGAAGATCACTTACTTTCAACTGACCTTTGATCAAAACTCTTCTCGAAAGTGAGGACTAAATCAATATTCAGCATGAAATTTTTCCGTACTTCATATTTTTTAGTCACTTGTAAACCATCTTTAGTTGAAACAGTCGCAATATCTTCGAATTTAGTGTCTCGGATATTGTTCATTTCTAACCTTTTGTCAACTTCTGTTGCAAATTTCAATGGTGTGATTTCAGCAGAGCTATTTTTGATTTGCTCTACAATTTGACCGTTAATCACACGATCATCCCAGTATAATGGCCATACAGCTACTATGATTTTCAACATAAAAGCTAAAGCAATTATCCCCAATAAAATTCCAATATATGAAGCGCCTTGTTGATTTTTACGCATTTTTTTATCCAACAGGTAAGAATAAATAATCCCTAATGACAATTAAAAAATCAGCAAACGCCAAGATCAAACCATTTGATTTAGGCAGATTCATCATTTTCAATTGGCTATAAACTTCTTATACACTGGAAAACAATACTGTGATAAAAAATTTATCGCCACTATTATCCTTTAAACGACGTCAAGTTGCTAGTTCAAATCATTTGTTCTGTTTTATTTTTCTTATAAATCAATATAACTTCATAGTTTTAACAGATAAAAAAGAAAGGTCAATAAACATTGACCTTTCTTTATTTCTAACACTTGCTGCAACTAGGTTTTATTGAATTGCTCCATTACGGCTAAATGATGGAATTTTTAGACCTGGCTCTTTATGCATCCAAACATAAATTGCATGCCCTGTTAAATTCTCTTCAGGTACAAATCCCCAAAAACGACTGTCGGCACTTTGGTCACGGTTATCACCCATCGCAAAATATTGACCTTTAGGCACAGTCACTTCCCAACTTTGACCATTTGACTTCACAAAACGATCATTTGCAGTCGCTACATAAGGTAAGTCTTGTTTGTTCTGTGCATAATTGAATGCAGCAACAAGCGGGTTTTGACCTTCCAATAAACGAACTAAATGCTTATGGTTACCCATTGTTTCATAGTAGTAAATCGATTTTGGTGTATCTAAAATATCTTTTTCACGACTAAATTCAGCTGGAACTTGCTCTACATTTTTGCCATTAATCGTCAACTGACCTTGATTAAATTCAATATGGTCACCCGGTAATCCAATAATACGCTTGATATAGCTAATTTTTGGATTTTCAGGATAACGGAATACAGCAACATCACCACGTTGTGGTTCACCAATATCCAGAATCTTGGTATTGGTAATTGGTAAACGTACGCCATACTGAAACTTATTGACCAAAATATAATCTCCTGTCTCTAGGGTCGGAACCATAGAGTCAGAAGGAATATTGAATGGCTCAAAGAAGAAAGAGCGTAAAACAAGAACAACCGCTAGAACAGGCCAGAAATCATATGCCCATGAAATAACGACATTTTCATTCCCCTTTCCTTTTGTTGCACGTTGTTTCAGTACAAACTTATCAAGTAACCACAGCGCAAAAAATACCAGCGTTACAGGAACGAGAATTAAATTAAAATCAAAATCCATGACCAATCAGACCTCTAGTTTTTATCTTTCTACTTTTAACACAGCAAGGAACGCTTCTTGTGGGATTTCAACACTACCCACCTGCTTCATACGTTTCTTACCTTCTTTTTGTTTAGATAACAATTTCTTCTTACGAGAAACGTCACCACCATAACATTTAGCCAATACGTTTTTACGCATCGCTTTTACCGTTGAACGCGCAATGATTTGCGCACCAATTGCGGCTTGAATCGCAACATCAAACATTTGACGTGGAATCAAATCCTTCATTTTTTCAACTAAAGCAATACCGCGGTGACGTGCATCATTACGATGACAAATCATTGCTAAAGCATCAACCTTATCACCATTAATTAATACATCAACCTTAACCAGAGATGAACTTTCAAAACGGACAAAGTTATAATCTAAAGAGGCAAACCCACGTGAGCATGATTTCAATTTATCAAAGAAATCCATGACCACTTCAGCCATCGGAATTTCAAAGCTAATCGATACTTGATTACCCAAGAACTTCATATCTTTTTGTACACCACGACGCTCAATGCACAGCGTCATTACATTGCCCAAATATTCTTGAGGAACAAGGATATGACATTCTGCAATGGGTTCACGTAAATCTTCTACAGTTGAACCGTCTGGCATTTTAGATGGGCTGTCGATATAAATCGTTTGACCATTTTTCATCAATGCTTCATAGATCACTGTTGGTGCAGAACTGATCAGATCTAAATCATACTCACGTTCTAAACGTTCCTGTACGATTTCCATGTGCAACATGCCTAAGAAGCCACAGCGGAAACCAAAACCAAGCGCATCTGAACTTTCAGGTTCAAAGAATAATGCAGAGTCATTGATTTGCAGTTTGTGTAAGGCTTCACGGAATGGTTCAAAATCGCTGGCATCAATTGGGAACAAGCCCGCATAGACCTGTGGTTTGACCTTTTTAAAGCCGGGTAAAGTTTCAACTTCTGGTGTTGTTGCTAGTGTAATCGTATCACCCACTGGCGCACCAAAAATATCTTTGATCCCCGCAATCACAAAACCAACTTCACCAGCCTCTAAAATGCCTGTTTCTGTATGTTTTGGATTGAAAATACCCACTGAGGTAATGATATGAGACTGACCTGTTGATTTCATCAACATCTTATCGCCTTTACGCACACGACCTTGTTTGATCCGAACCAAAGAAACCACGCCCAAATAGTTATCAAACCATGAGTCAATAATCAGTGCTTGGAGCGGTGCATCACGATCACCTTGAGGTGCAGGAATAATATCAACCAAAGTTTCTAAAACTGACTCAACACCTAAACCTGTTTTTGCTGAACAAGTCGGTGCATGTGTTGCTTCAATTCCAATAATTTCTTCAATTTCATGGATTACACGTTCAGGTTCAGCTTGAGGCAAGTCAATTTTATTCAAAATTGGCAGTACTTCTAAACCTTGTTCAATGGCGGTATAACAGTTGGCAACTGATTGCGCTTCTACACCTTGTGCAGCATCGACCACCAATAAAGCACCCTCACAGGCAGCCAATGAGCGAGAAACTTCATAAGAGAAGTCAACGTGTCCCGGAGTATCAATAAAGTTTAACTGGTATTCTTGACCATTTGGGTGTGTGTAATACAATGTTACCGAAGCCGCTTTAATGGTAATTCCACGCTCACGCTCAAGCTCCATAGAGTCTAAAACCTGAGCCTGCATTTCACGATCTTGTAATCCACCACACATTTGGATAAATCGGTCAGCAAGAGTCGACTTTCCGTGGTCGATGTGAGCGATAATAGAAAAATTGCGTATGTTATTGATATTAACAGACTTCTTAGCTACTGCCATAAACTACTCTAAAAATATGTACACCATCATGTACTCAATATCAAAAGTACCTATGGCGTGCAAAAAATGAAATTTCCCAATTGCTGCACAGTATAAGCAGATCAATGTTAAAAATATAGTAAGGCTTTGAGAAAAACTATCTCTCCGATAGGCTGTATGTAAGTTTCCCTTTCAATCTATTTCATCTTTTTCCTGCTTTTTATTTGCCTTAGTTTTAGTTGGAAACTGAACATGAGCAGGGATAAATAACGCGATTAAACCGCCGAATAGTGTGCTGATGAGTATTAGCAAATGCAATTGTACAGCGGCAAATAATAATGCTTTAGCTTCTGAGAGATTAAACAGTTTTCCAGTTGCCAAAATTGCGGCTTCATAGGTCCCAAGTCCTGCTGGGGCATGAATAGGCAATACAGAACTCAACTCACCTCCAATATTCACACCTACTGCTTCCCACCATTGCAATGGAATGAACCAGCCTAAAACAGCTGCAAAAACCATAATCTTGCTTCCCCAGCAGATGAGTGTGAATAACCAACTCCGCAACAAACTGTTCAAATGCAATGGCATTGCCAATAAAACTTGTTCAAGTAAATTTTTCAATCGCCCCTGAGTATTGAGCTTTTCTGAATAACGTTTTAGCCACGGCGTAAAAAGTAATATTATTAATGGAGACGTGAACCATAAAACCATTCCCCCCCACAACCATACATTATTAGAGTGTTTTAACAATAAAAAGGCGAAAAAACCCAATCCAAGCAGCACTTGTAAATCAAGTATTCTCAGCAGTAATAATCCCGCGGTCGCATAGCTAAGGCTTACAGTAAAATAACGTCGCATCAGTAAAGGAAAACTGATTTCTCCAGAACGAAAAGGCAATAAGTTATTAAGTAGATTATGAATCAGCATGATTCGGCAACATGTCATCCTCTGCCCACGGGTGATGGGTAAAAAGAAATCATAAATTCGCCAACCTCGTATCAGATAAGTCATCTGCATCAGGATCAAAGCCATAATCAAATATTGGATAGGCACATGTGCCCAAGCCTGAAAAACTTGTAACCAACCAAACCACCATTCAATCACCACACCATACAAAACGATGGCAATCATCAGTAACAGTTGTGGCAAATATTTGGGTCGCCTGCCAACTTGATTATTTATATTTGGATCTCTCTGTTCAGACACAGGCGTTACCTTTTGTTATTGTCATTAAAAAATCATGGAATCGTAATCTTTCAGTTAAATTCAACAATATATAATTCAAACACGAACCAATAACAATTACATCAGCTATGCATAACGCATTTTTATTACAACCTGAGGAAGAGCTATATCTACTTAAGCCCTCTTACTCATCTATTTTTTTCTCACTGATTATTCCTCTTTACAATGAAGAGGAAACCGTTGTCGCTTTAATCGACACCATACAACGGGCATTGGGCACTCAACAGCAACCTTGGGAATTAATCGTGGTTGATGATGGTAGTTGTGATGCGACCGTAAACACTATTCAGCAAAAATTACTTCAAAGCCCTTTGAATGCACAACTGATTCAATTAAGCCGCAACTATGGGCAAACAGCAGCCATGCAGGCTGGAATTGACGAGTCTCAAGGGCAGTATATTGTGACGATGGATGGTGACTTACAGAACGATCCACATGATATTCCAGCCATGTTGCAACAACTGATCGATCAGGATCTTGATCTCTTGGTGGGGTGGCGTAAAAACCGACAAGACGCCTTATTGTTAAGAAAAATTCCTTCCTTACTCGCCAATCGATTGATTGGTCGAATATCAGGTCTACGCTTACATGATTATGGATGCAGCCTAAAAATATACCGTGCCGAAATTATCAAACAAATCCGTTTAGTCGGCGAAATGCATCGTTTTATTCCTCTGTGGGTTGCCAGTGTCGTTCCCGTATCACGTATTGGAGAGGTACCAGTACGTCACCATGCCAGACAATTCGGGCAATCCAAATATGGTATTTCTCGAACGATTCGCGTGATATTAGATTTAATGTCGGTGATGTTCTTTCAACGTTATCTCATGCGTCCCGGTCATTTATTTGGTTCAATCGGACTGCTCTTGGGCTGTATCGGTAGTGTGATGCTGACCTATCTGGCAATTGATAAATATATTCTGGGTCACTCCATCGGTACACGTCCCATGTTGCTCATTGGCGTGATGTGCGTGTTGATGTCACTACAATTTTTGATGACTGGTATTATCGCTGAACTGATTACTCGAACTTATCTAGACAGTAAAAATCATAAAAGCTATCTGATCCGTCGTGTTTATCAGCATCGGAGAGGGCAATGACAGTGCATTTATCTTCTTCATTGTTTGCCCCTAAATTTCAGCCTATTGAAAAAATCTTACAGTCTCGAGGGTTAATTTTATTGCTCGCGGTCAATTTTTTAGTAGGACTCGGAAGTACACCCTTATTTGATCTTGATGAAGGTGCTTTTAGTTCTGCGACCATGGAAATGTTAATTCGAGGCGATTATATCACCACCTATATGGGCGGTGAATTGCGCTTTGATAAGCCCATTTTGATCTACTGGCTGCAAGCCATTTCTGTCTTTCTATTTGGATTAAATGAATTCTCATTACGCCTTCCATCTGCATTATGTGCCACACTATGGTGTTGGGCAATTTATGAGTTTTGTCGGCAGCTTTTAGATACCTCAAAAGCAGCAACAGCCTGTATCCTGCTTGCGAGTTCACTGATTATCTCAATTATCGCACGCGCAGCCACAGCTGATGCTTTGCTTAATTTATGGATCTGTCTTGCTTTATTTGATGCTTATCGTCATTTCAACCAACAGCATACACACTCTCAGGCTTCATCCAAATATGCTTTACGTGCATATATTTGGGTGGGCTTAGGTGTGCTGACCAAAGGTCCGATTGCTATTTTAATCCCTATTGCCAGCATCACAATTTACGCCTTATTAAGTAAAAAATTTAAAGCTTGGCAAGGTTTGCTGATCAATCCACTTGGATGGTTAATTTGCCTTACAGTTTTTTTACCTTGGTACATTGCTGAATATATCGCACAAGGGCAAGCATTTATTGACGGCTTTTTCTTAAAGCACAATCTTTCTCGATTTTCCAATACGATGGAAAATCATGGTGGGAATTTACTTTACTACCTGCCTGTAAGTTTATTGGTTTTTATGCCTGTCACAGGTTTCTTTCTTCAGTTATTAAGTCATCTGCGGCTGTTTTTTTCTTCTTCTGCTTTAAAGCGTCTTGATTCACTCGATATTTTTTGCTGGAGCTGGTTTTTATTTGTGCTGATATTCTTCAGCTTTTCTAAAACCCAGCTTCCACATTATCTTTTATATGGTGTAACACCAATTTTTATCCTGATGGCAAAATATCGCGATCAATTGCGATCACGCTACTTGGTCGCATTACCCATCGTTTTATTGATGCTGCCGCTGATTTTTCTTCCAGAAATTGGACAGTACATTATTGCGCATGAAAAGAAAATTGAAGTGGTGGCAATGGTCCGGGATGGATTACCATTTCTGGATTTGCAATATCGGCTTTCTATTTTTTTCGCACTCCTCCTCATACTCATCATTTTATTCCGTAGTCAATACGTGCTTTGGCTACGTCAGGTTTTAGCCAGCATCATTTTCAGTTTAACCATCATTCATGTGGTGATACCTGCCTATGGATCTATTCAGCAGCAGCCTGTCAAACAAGCTGGAATATTTGCGCAGAAGATTACGCAACCCATTGTGATGTGGCGCCATGACATGCCCAGTTTCAGTATCTACTTACAAAAAGTTGTTCCTATACGAGAACCTAGACCTGGCGAGGTGGTTTTTACAGGTTTAGAAAATCTTCAAGCCTTTCCTAATGCAGAAGTTCTATTCAACAAAGGAGGTGTTATTTTAGTCAAACTTCCGAAAATGAAAGGAAGTTCATGATGATTCTATTCTTTATTGTTCCAATATTTTGCGTTTTAGCTTGGGAACTTATTCATCACTATTATGCAATCAATACGCCGCTTTTCTTAATGATCAATGGAATGCCACCACACTCAGATTGGTTTTGGCAAAATATAACCTTTATGGGAGATGGTTTAACGGCTTATGTCCTGTTGATATTTTTCTGTCGTCACAACGCTCATCTACTTTGGTTAGGTCTTCTTGCCGTACTCATTACTGGCTTAGGTGTACATGTCGTTAAACAATTCCTTGAAATTGTTCGTCCGATTACTTATCTAGGCATAGACAATGTTGAGATCATCGGAAAGACACTAAAATATCATAGCTTCCCTTCCGGTCATGCCGCAACAGCATTTGTACTGGCGGGTGTATTGAGTAAATATATTAAGCTCAATAGTTTTAGATATCACAGAGCATTTACTTTCTGTGTAATTTCATTGGCAACGTTGATCGCATTAAGCCGTGTGGTGGTTGGTGTTCACTGGCCATTAGATATTGTGATTGGTGCGCTGTGGGGATGGTATAGCGCAACAATCATCCTAAAACTGTCCTCAAAAACCAAACAAATTGGTCGAACTCGTTTTAGTGCCAATATTTTATATGCTTTAGCCGCAATCAGTGCAGGTTTTCTATGGCGTTTTGATGGTGGTTATCCACTTGCTTTAGGTTCGGCAAAATTATTATCTGTCTGTGCTTTGACCTACATTACCCTTATTCTAATCGAGCTGAATTTTCGGGTTAAATTGGTCTTTGATCACAGCTACCGCCCACGATTACGTTCAACGTCAATTCAACTACAGACTGTTGCTTTTGAGAAAAATAAATCTTAAATTTAAAGTTTTCACTCGCACTTGAATTTTACCTTTTTCTTTAACTTATAAAGCAATATTCAATCTGTAATATTTTATTGGATGAATTAATCCAAACTATTTTAATGATCAAACTCAAAACAAATCATGAGTCTTGATTCAAACTGTTACGATTGAGTCTAAATCATAAGGATCTATGTCTGTATTTATCGGTTGATAAGCCTGTATAAAGGTTGGTGACATACGCTTTGGGCGACCTGTGGCAATTTCAATGCACGCCCATTTGGTATTGCCTGTAAATAGTAAAGTCTGATCTTTGGCATTAAAAAACGCATACTGACGGAAAGAATACAAGGCGTTAATATCATAGAGCCATGTCCGTAAAATGATCTTATCATCTAACATCGCTGCTTTACGGTACTGCACATGATGCTCCACGGCTACCATAGCATGCTTCATTTCTAAATATTGATCTAAGCCCACACCTAAGGTTTCAATATGTGCTGAAGCCACATCCTGCATCCATTGCACATAGACAACATTATTCACATGACCTAAAACATCGATATGTTCTGGTTTAACTTGAAGAACCAAATCAAATACTGAGCTCATGTAAACGTTCCTTCTCTCTTGATCACTATTTAAAAAATCTGCTGCATTTTGACATAAAAAAGCCACTCTTAGAGTGGCTGATTCACATCAATTCGATTTATTGAATACGTAATCCAATCATCGCATGTTGCCCTTCACGCACAATTGCCACACGTGCAACGGTATTTTTCTGCAACTCTGCTACAGCATCCACGAAATCATTCGGTGTGTTGATTTTCTTATTATTCACTTGCGTAATCACATCACCTGGCAAGATTCGAGATTGAGCAGCCAAACCGCCTCGTGTTACATCTTGAATTAACACACCACCTTTCACATTTAAACGATTCTTTTCTTGCTCAGTCAAAGCACGAATCGCAACACCAATGACAGGACCTTTGTGAGGCTTAGCTGACGTTGTCGTATTATCAACTTTTGCTGGAGTATCATCAGGAGCAACTGTTAATGTTGCCGTAATCACTCTCGGCTTATCGTCACGCAATACTTCAAGTTTCACGGATTGATTTGGTTGAGTACGATTCAAATAATTCAATAATTCTGAAGTACGTGAAATTGGTGAACCATTATATTTTAGGATCACATCACCTGATTTAAAGCCCGCTTTTTCTGCTGGAGAATTTGGAGCCACTTGAGTAATCAATGAGCCTTCTGGCTTATCCAACTTATACGCTTCCGCAAGATTTCGATCGATATCTTGTAACATTACACCAAGATATGAACGTGTCACCTTACCATTCTTCTTCAGTTGGTCCACGACATCCATCGCGACATCTATCGGAATAGAGAATGACAAGCCCATATATCCACCCGTACCACTAAAGATACGTGAATTTACTCCAACCACTTGACCTTGTTGGTTAAACAATGGACCACCTGAGTTACCAGGGTTTAAGGCAACATCAGTTTGAATAAATGGAACAGAAGTTTCGCCCATCATATTTCGCGATTTCGCACTGACAATACCTGCTGATGCAGAATAGTCAAAACCAAATGGTGAACCAATCGCAAGTACAGGCTGCCCCACTTTAAGTTGATCGACATTGCCTACCGACAATGATGGGAAATTATTTCCTTCAACTTTAAGCAAAGCCACATCTGTACGTTCATCACTCCCCACCACTTTAGCATCGATTTCGCGACGGTCATTGAGCATGATGGTCACTTTAGAAGCATCTTCAACCACGTGATGGTTGGTGAGTAGATAACCATCTTTACTGATAAAGAATGCACTGCCATAAGCTGTTTTTTCTTGTGGCGCTCGCTGTTGCGGAATAATGATCTGATTACCAAAGAAACGTTTCAGAATTTCAGGCACTTGCTGCTGTAGCAATTCTTCCTGAGACAGTTTTTTCACAACGTTTACACTAACAACTGCCGGACTCACCTGTTCAACCAAATTAGAGAAATCGACAGGTGTTGAAGCTTGTACTTGTGATGTAGCCGCAGCGACAGTGAATACTGCTGCATACATTCCTTTTTGCATTAGACCATTACTCATTTATCACGAACCTACATCTGATGATTGTGCTTAAAAAATATTTGTAACATATTATTTGATGTCTTTGCGTAATAATATGTTTACATTTTTTTATAAAACAATACTTTACTTAAAATCATATTAAGAGACTGAGAATAGCCTATTTATACTAAAATCTGACGCATCTAACTATTGTAATTTGTTAAAAAAAAGAGTGTTATTAGCAAACATTTTTCAAATTAGCTGATGGACATGCCTAATTTAAACACAACTCATCAATTCGATGTGATTATTGTGGGTAGTGGCGGTGCAGGCTTAAGTTTAGCCTTATCCTTACCTGAACATTTCAATATTGCTGTTTTAGCAAAATCTACATTGACAGATGCAAGCACTTATTATGCTCAAGGTGGTGTTGCTGCTGTGCTTGATGAAACTGATTCTATTCAACAGCATATTGATGACACTATGATTGCAGGCGCGCATTTATGTGAGCTTGATGCAGTGAAGCATACTGTTGAAGGTGGACGACCTTCAGTCGATTTCCTGTTAAACCACGGTGTTCAGTTTACCTTAGATGAAGATGAGCAACTACACTTGACCCGTGAAGGTGGACATTCTCAAAGGCGTATCATTCATTCAGCTGATGCCACTGGGAAAGCGATTTCAACCACCTTAGTTGAAAGAGCCTGTGAAAAGAAAAATATCGAAATTTTTGAAAACTACATTGCGATTGATTTAATCACTACACATAAGCTGGGGCACAAACAACAACAGAACCGAGCAGTGGGTCTTTATGCTTTAGATGAAAGTAATGAAAAAGTACATACGTTTTTAGCCCCATTTACCGCACTTGCTTGTGGGGGCGCCATGAAAGCTTATTTGTACACCTCGAACCCTGATATTGCGACTGGTGATGGAATTGCCATGGCATATCGAGCAGGTTGTCGTGTTGCAAATATGGAATTTAATCAATTTCACCCAACCTGTTTATATCACCCTCAAGCACGCTCTTTCTTAATCACTGAAGCGATGCGAGGCGAAGGTGCGTATTTACGTCTCCCTGATGGCGAACGTTTCATGTTACGCTTTGACGAACGTGCTGAACTTGCTCCACGAGATATTGTCGCCCGTGCAATTGACTATGAAATCAAACGTCTAGGTATTCGGCATGTCTGGTTGGACATTAGCCATAAACCTAAAGAATTTGTCAAAGAGCACTTCCCTACCCTGTATGCTCGTCTCTTAGAGTTGGGAATTGATATTACCCAGGATATGATTCCAGTCGTACCAGCTGCACACTATACCTGTGGTGGTGTCGTTGTGGATGAAAACAGCCAAACAGACATTGCAGGTTTATATGCGATTGGCGAGACATCCTATACAGGTTTACATGGTGCAAACCGTATGGCAAGTAATTCTCTGCTGGAGTGCTTCGTATATGGCATGAGTGCGGCAAAAGATATTGAAGCCAAATTTGACCACCAATTTGAAAGCCCGAATGTTCCTGAATGGGATGCATCTCAGTCAACAAATCCAGATGAGGATGTGGTCATCTTACAAAACTGGGATGAACTGCGCCAAACCATGTGGAACTATGTTGGTATTGTTCGTACCACGAAACGTTTGCAACGTGCCTTACACCGTATTGAAATGCTTAAAAAAGAGATTACTGAGTATTATCAAGACTACCATGTCAGTAAGAACTTGATTGAATTACGGAATCTGGTCATGGTTTCAGAAATGATCGTGCGCTGTGCGATGCAACGTAAAGAGTCACGAGGTCTACATTACACACTGGACTATCCAGAGCTTTCTAGCGAGTTAAGAAAAACCGTTTTGACCCCCCCTAACTTTACGGTCGAAACCCCTTTAGTGAATGCTGAAGTTTAAAGAGAACAATTAAATAGCCAGATGATTCTGGCTATTATTCATTTTTTGCATAATAACGCACTTGGGTTTTATTGATTATTTCTCATGATTGTCGCATATAACTTTTTGGCGATAGATGCATAATTTTCTTAAACATGACGATAAAAGAACTATCACTGTCATAGCCCAATTTCATTGCAACTTGATGGACTGAATCCCCATCAGTCAACCATTGCAGTGCCAAGACCACATGTAATTTTCGCCGCCATTGATTAATACTCATTCCAGTATTGTGATGAAAAATCCGTGTCAAACTGCGTTCGCTCATACAGCAACGACTCGCCCATTCAGCCAAATTTAGATTTTGATCTGGTTGTTTTAATAAATCATGCGCGATCTGTAACATACGCGAATCTTTTGGCATCGGTAAATAAAATATTGGGTGAGCAGTAGACTGTATTTCATCTAGCAAACAGTCCATTAAACGTCGATTGTTTTCTACAAATGATGTTTCAGAAAATGTTTCAACCCGTTCTAACATTGCATTCATTAAATGGGTCATTTGTAACATGGTACATGTGTGTGCTGAAAAATGCTGCAACACAGTATTAACAAATGCTACATAACCTGTTGAAATACCGTAACTACTGACTTTGTGTAAGGTATTTGATGGAATCCATAAGGCATGCTGTGCTGGAACTACCCAAATTCCTGATGGTGTTTCAACCGTAATCAATCCGCTTGTAGTTGCCAATAACTGACTTCGCTCATGTTGGTGAGAAGCAAGTTCCCAGTCTGGAACTTGCCGATCGATTTTTAATACAAATAAGGGCAAATTATGCTGATCCAATCGTGAATGGAAGGTTTCATTTTGCATCATTATTCGCCCATTTTTCTCCTGAGCACAGCATCAATTATTTTATTCGCTTGTTGATGATTATCGACAATAAACATCGGATAACCTGAGAACTTAATAAAATTATTGGCAAACTTTTGAGTTTCCAAGCGAATATCTGCATCTGGCTCAATATGGATAAATGCTTTAACGTATTGTGCCAAAATCTCACGTTTTGACTTTACCCAAGCAGCAACCTGTTTACGTGCCTCGTGATCCGCCTTTTGTGCAGGAAATGCGCCTTCACTGAGAAAGATAAATGTTTCTTTTCGGCTAAGTAATGATTCATATATGGCAATGGTTTCACTAACTGAAACGGCATCAGTGGGTCGGAAGCTCACAGGGATGATTGGAAAATTTTCTAAATTTTGGATAAACATGGCATGGCTCCTCAAATAAGAATAATTATCATTTTATTGTGCCCACATGAATACACATTACCCAATTGAGCCAAAAAATAGGGTAATCCAGCCAAATTTTTATGAATTTTATCTTTATGGTTTTTTATAATAAATCTGATGTGCTGTATGAAAAGTTTGAGCATGTAAATTGACCAAATCCTCAAGCTTCTGATATCCACCTGCTAGCACAAACATCAGTGGAATCCCCTCCCGCTTTGCAAGATTAAATACGATTTCATCGCGTTTTTGAATTAATTCTGTACTCAACCACGCTGAACCGTAAGGATCTGCTTGATGGCAATCCATGCCTGCTTGATAAATAATTATATCAGCCTTCCACTCATTGGCTCTTTGAAAAGCCTCATGTATCGCCATGGTATACTGCGCAAAACTTCCATGCTTCGTATGTACATGGCGACTTTCGGCACGTTCATAAGTTGGATAGCCAAATGCCAAACCATAAATGCTAAAATTATATAAATTTTCTAATCTTCGGGTAAATTCGGCAGTTCCATCGCCACCATGCTGATCACAATCCAAAATAAAGATTCGTTTATTCGCAAAATGCTGCGCAATCAGTGCCAAGCCATTGAAGGTACAATATGAACCGCCATAGTCATAATTGGCGTGATGAAAACCTTGTGCAATATTGGCTGCAATACCATGTTGAAAAGCCAGCTCTGTCGCCAGTATTTGCCCACCATTGATGGACAAAACAGCATCACGTAATTGTTCATTCCATGGTTTAAAACCAGCAAAAGTTGCAAGTTTAGTCGGTTGTCCTGTTAAAAATGCCTCAACATATCTTGGGGAATGCAAGGCTTTTAAAATTTCTGGATCGATAGGTTGGGGTTCGTGAAATTTATAATGATTGAATTGTTGTAATTGCTCAGCAACTGCAACAAGTTTTTCCATGCTATTGGTATGTGTTTGAGCAAAATAGCGCGATGAAAAACAAACATTTAACATAAAGTTATCCGAGACTAGCGACTCTCAATTGTGACAATGCAACGTCATTCAGCTGTTTAATTAAGGTTGTATCAGGACTAAATAATCCATTATTCACTTGTTGTTCAAAATGGGTGGTGAATGCTCTTTTTCGATTCTCAGGTGAGATCGCTAAAGTGGTCAATCGTAAAAACCAAAAACCCTGAATTTCTTTATATGGAATGATATAACCTTTGAATTCTTGATTAGGCACTTTATTGTCAATTTGTTCAATATCATATTCTACCGAAAATAAAGAACCAACTGGAATGCGAATACCATTCATGATTAAAGGTTGTAAGTTGATACAGGAATGATCATCCCCCATATTCATTTTTTCAATCAATAATGGGCGGTTTTGTTCATCGATAAAAATATTGATTGAACCTTGTCTCAGCATTGAACGGTGCGCGATTTTCAGGAAAAAATTTTCAGCCATTGGACAAGAACCTACTTTAGGTTTTCCCGCTAATGTTTGGATTTCAACATAACCTGTTTTCTCGGCTGTTTTCGGTAAAATCACATCTTCCAGCATACAACAAATGATTTGGCTTTCTTCAAGTTCAGCCTGCTGAGATAATTTTCTTAAACTTGCTTGGGTTGTAACCTCTTGCTCAACAAGGACTCTAAAATCATCATTTTTTTGTTGCTGCGGGTCAGCGAGAAAGTTTTCAATTGAGCGGTTTTGATCTAGATTATGCCAATCCTCAATATCAAAACCATAGATATTTTTTTGATCAATAATTTTCTTTAATCTTTTAAAGTCATAGTCTTGAAATATTTTTAAATCTGTCGCTTCAACGTTGTCACGAGGAAAATTAATATACTCAGCCAAGACTCGTGTTGCTTGTGTGTATCCACAACCTCGGCGTTCCGTCTGATGCGAATAGTGTTCATTTAACATCTCTGTCAATTTATTTGATAAGGGAAAAACATGTTCCTTAAACAAACGAACGACTTCATGATCTGATGACATATTCTCTATTCCGTTTATAAAATGATTTAATTTTTAAAAATAAACTATTTATTATGAATAAATTAGCATTATCCCCGAGATAACTCAATATAGCATCTCAAAGCGAATTCCAGCTAGATTAAATGATATATTTCACCTAATAAATGAAGTATTTGTGCTTTTTATACACGTTGCTTATTTTTGTGGAGGAATTGAATATGTTCCAGTGACATGAGCAACAGGATCATCTGAATCTAAAGAGTAAATCCATACCTCACCGACAACTAGAGCTTTACCGACCTTCATTAATTTACAAACACCACGAATATCTACACCGCCAGTAGGCTTACGCAGAAAATTGATATTCATATTGGTCGTTACAGCCAAGCCAATTAATCCGATTTCTCCTAAAATCGCCACATATAAGGCAAAATCAGCCAATGCCATCATGGTTGGACCTGATACTGTTCCACCTGGGCGAATGTCTTGATCACTGACATGCCAAACCAAAGAAGCACCTTTTTCAGTCACTTCTTCGATTTCACAACGCGCTAAGCTTGGTGAAAAAAATTGCTGTAAAAATTCAACGATTTCAGTTTTTGTACTTTTCATCATTCACGTCTTTATATCCTTGACCTAAAACAATATAAAGACTTTTAAGATTGAAAACATCAGAATAAATGAATCAATTACAGTTATTTTAGGTAGCGCAAAGCTTCTGCAAAGACTTGCTCTGGTGTTTGAGTAGCATCTAAACGTTTCATTCTTTGCGCATCACGTAAATGAATTTCAGAAAAGCCACTACGTACAGACTCAAAGAACACCACTTTTTCTTGTTCAAAACGATCTAAAGCGCCACGGGCTCGTGCACGATTCATCCCAAGTTCAATCGGTGCATCCAACCAAAAAGTAATATCTGGCATTTTAGAAACAAAATTTTGATTTAACAGTTGTAACTTTTCCCGACTTAAACCACGACCAGCGCATTGATAGGCAAAACTTGAATCGACAAAACGGTCGCATAATACAATTTTGCCTTGTGCCAATGCAGGTAATATCACAGCTGCCAAATGTTGCGCGCGTGCTGCATACATCAACAATAACTCAGTATCATGGCTCATTTGCTCTTCATGATTTACAGACAGCAACAATGAACGGATTTGCTCAGCTAAAGGTGTGCCACCAGGTTCACGCGTTAAAACAACTTGTTTACCTTGCTGTTGAAAATGTTCATACAATTTTTGGATGAGTGTGGTTTTTCCTACCCCTTCAGTTCCTTCAAAACTTATAAACATACTCATTCCTTAACTTTAGATCGCATAACTTCAATATATTGTTGTACCGCACGATTATGGTCATTTAAATTTGAGCTAAATTTATGACCACCATTTCCTGTTGCAACAAAATAAATATTTTCAGAATCATCTGGATGCATTGTCGCTTCAATCGCTTTTTTACTTGGTAGCGCAATCGGCGTAGGCGGTAAACCATTTATCGTGTAGGTATTATAGGCGGTTGGCGTTCGCAAATCTTGTTTTGAAATCTTACCTGTATATTTATCCCCCATACCATAAATTACGGTTGGATCCGTTTGTAAACGCATTCCCAATTTCAAACGGCGACAAAATACACCAGAAACTTGCCTAAGCTCACTGTCAACACTGGTTTCTTTCTCTATGATCGATGCCATAATCAAGGCTTCATATTTTGTTTTATAAGGTAAGTTTGGTGCGCGTTTTTCCCAAGCATCATCTAAGATTTTCATTTGACGCTGATACAAATCTGTCAAAATCTGCTTATCGGTAGCCCCTTTATCAAAAAAATACGTGTCTGGTGCAAACAATCCTTCTGGATGCTGATAAGGAATACCCAATACTTTTAGCATCTCGGCACGAGGAAGCTGAATGACTGATTTTTCAATCAATGGATCTTTATTTAAAGATTGAATCAGTTGCTTTACCGTTGTACCTTCAATGACCAAAAGTCGACTCATTTGAGCATTTTCAATATTTGACACCATTTCTAAAACTTGGCGTACACTCATGCCTTTGCTGACTTCATAGACTCCAGCTTTCATGGTATCGTGAATGAAAATCTTACGATACAACTTTAAAATAATTGGAAAGTTGACTTTATCTTCTTTGGCTAAATCATCAATAAAACCTGTATAGGTTTCTCCATTTGTAATGGAAAGCTTTTGTTTCGCTCCAGAAACTGGGTAGCTTTTAAAAAGACTCATTTTTAAAATAATGCCAATGATGACTAAAAAAACCACCACAAAAATTGCAATGCCTTTATAGATGTTAGTGCCTGCTTTGGCTTGAGTATTCTTTTTAGATTTGGGCTTAGATTTCGCTTTAGGCATGAGAATTAAACTGACTTAAATTTAAAGTGTTAAATAACTCAACACAAGGTTGAGTGTCTAAATTCAGATGATTCAATGTTGTCACCGCTTTCATTGGACTTAATGCATTACAGAAAAATAAACTCTGAATATACTTAATTTCATCCATATCAATAAAACGTTGTTCACAGGAAACACCATCATGTTGCATTCGTGACAATATTTCAGCACGCATCACCCCATGCACACCATTATAGCGAAGTTCAGGGGTAATCCATGTATTGTTTATTTGAAAAAAGCAATTACTGCTGATCCCTTCGACAATTGAACCTTGTACATCGGTCACCAGTGCTTCTATCCAGCCATTTTGTTGTGCTTCTTTTTTTAGCATGACCTGTTCTAAACGATTCAATGTTTTCAAACCCACTAAATTGGGCATTAATAAACCAATCGCCTGATTTAAAACACCACTTTGAATAAATTCAGGTTGAAAATGACTGGTCGCTTTTGGGTAAAACATCAAATAAAAATCAGCATCATGATCAGGCATCGCATAACCACGATCCCCCTCACCTCGACTCAAAACAAGTTTGAGCGTCCCGTTTAAAATACTAAATTGTTGCTTGAGTAACGCCAAGCTTTGATCCAAAAGCTCAAAATCAAATTTTAAGTAAAGCCGTTCAGCCGCCAATTTTATTCGTGCACGATGCAAAGACTCCAGTTCAAAATTTCCTTGATGAAATCTGGCTGTAGTAAAGCAACCATCACCATAATGAAATGCTCGATCCAAAAGTGGAATAGAATCAATTTGTTGAGCATTTTTAAAACAGATCATTACACAATTTCCTATGGCTTTACCCAATTACATTTTGAAACATACACAACATCTATTTCTCTTTTATTCATATAAAATTCGTTTTTTATTATTTTTTTATGAATAAAGACTCGCATTATGCTTACACCATCTTACCGAACTTCAGAAATAAATGGGGCAAAAAATGCAGTTCTCTAAACTTAAATTTGCTGTAGCAGCAGCACTGATTTCAACCACATCTTTCAGCGTGGCAGCAAAAGATTTTTTAAACGTATCTTATGATCCAACACGAGAATTGTACGATAACTTCAACAAACAATTCGCGACATTCTGGAAGTCTAAAACAGGGCAAGACATTCAGTTTAAACAATCTCATGGTGGTTCAGGTAAACAAGCACGATCAGTGATTGATGGTTTACAGGCTGATGTGGTTACCCTTGCTTTAGCAGCAGATATTGATGCGATTGCACAAAGTACCAATTTATTGCCAAAAGACTGGCAAAAGAAATTTCCTCAGAACTCAACACCATATACATCTACTATCGTATTCTTGGTGCGTAAAGGTAATCCAAAAGGAATCAAAGACTGGGGTGATTTGGTTAAGCCGGGCGTAGAAATCGTTACGCCAAACCCGAAAACGTCGGGTGGTGCACGTTGGAACTATTTAGCAGCGTGGGCTTGGGCAAAGCATAAATATGGTTCAGATGCAAAAGCGCAAGATTTTGTTCGTCAAATTTATAAACAAACCAAAGTGCTTGACTCAGGTGCGCGCGGTGCAACAACCACATTTGCCGAACGTGGCATCGGTGATGTGTTATTGGCTTGGGAAAACGAAGCTTATCTGTCTACCCGTGAGCAGCCAGGTAAATTTGAGATCATCACCCCATCATTATCGATCTTGGCAGAACCACCAGTGGCGATCGTAGAAAAGAATGCTCAAAAAGACGGTAATTTAAATCTAGCGAAAGCTTATTTGAACTATCTGTATTCACCTGCGGGTCAGGAAATTGCAGCTAAAAACTTCTATCGTCCTCGTAATGCTGCGACATTGCAAAAATATGCAACCACATTCAAGCCATTGAAATTGGTGACAATTGATAAAGAGTTTGGCGGTTGGACAAAAGTTCAAAAACAACACTTTGACAACAATGGTGTATTTGATCAAATTGTTAAAGCCAATGCGAGCAGTAAATAACTGATCTCAATCAACTTAAACTAAAAAACAGGAGCACCGACATGATTCATACCATTATTGTTCCGGGCGTTGGTGGAAGCGATTACGATCACTGGCAGTCTAAATTACAACGTGAACTCATGTCATGCTCTCGTGTAAAGCAACAGGATTGGAACTTACCTATATTAAAAGACTGGGTTGCTGAATTTGTCAGAACTGTATTGAATGCGCCTCAGCCTGTTCAAATTGTTGCACATAGTTTTGGTTGCTTGACGACTGTTGCAGCTTTGGCACAACATCCTGAAATTACCACTAAAGTGAGAAAAGTTATTTTAGTTGCACCAGCCAATCCTGCACGTTTTGGTGAAGCTGGTTTTGCTCGAAACAGTATTGGCAATTATGAAAATTATTTTCAAACCTTAAATATTGCTGTTCCAGCTGAAATGATTATTTCTGAAAATGACCCTTGGTTAGACTTTGAAGATGCTCAAAAATTGGCGCGTGCTTGGAAAATCAAGCCAAGAAATTTAGGTCAAGTCGGTCATATCAATGTTGCTTCAGGTTTTGGACATTTTCCAGAAATTTATGATCACTTAATCATAGAGCAACAAAAAATCTTTATGAGTAATACTGATGATACCAAGTTGTTTTTTAAATTTGCAATTTAATCATTGCCTTTTAAGCTTGCAAAAATCGTTTTAAATTTGCTTATTGATTTCAATAAGCTTTCTCTCTTTTGAGGAGTCATCATGTCGCAGCGATCCCGAGTGCTGCCAGGTTTTGGTCTTTCACTAGGCTTCACCCTAGCGTATCTATCTTTAATCGTACTGATACCACTTTCTGCCGTATTCATAAAATCATTAGGCGTAGGTTGGGATGGTTTATGGGAAATCTTGAGCTCTGAACGTATTTTAAAATCATTACAGCTCAGTTTTACCACCGCTCTCATTGCAGCCTTGATCAATGTGATTTTTGGTTTTTTATTGGCGTGGTGCTTAGTGCGTTATTCATTTCCAGGCAAACGTATAGTCGATGCTCTGGTCGACTTACCTTTTGCTTTACCTACCGCTGTTGCAGGTATTGCTCTGACCTCTCTATATGCGTCAACAGGTTGGATTGGACAATTGCTTGAACCATTAGGGATTAAAATCGCCTATACATCTCTGGGTATTACCTTAGCCCTGATTTTTATCGGAATCCCTTTCGTTGTACGCACAGTGCAACCTGTATTGAGCGACCTTGAAACAGAACTGGAAGAAGCCGCTTCTGCACTCGGTGCTAATCGTTTTCAAATCGTGACTAAAATCATTTTACCTATTCTCTTCCCAGCATTGTTAACCGGTTTTGCTTTAGCATTTGCACGGGGCGTTGGTGAATATGGTTCAGTTATTTTTATTGCAGGGAACATTCCTTACGAAACTGAAATTGCACCGTTAATGATTATTACTCGTTTAGAAGAATATGATTATGCTGGAGCAACCACCATTGCAGTTGTAATGCTGATTATTTCTTTCTTTATCTTGTTCCTGATTAACTTGGTTCAGGCATGGGCAAGTCGCCGCACAGGGAGAACTGCACGATGAGCTTAAATACCAACAGCAATGCTTTGGCTGAAAAACTACAGTCTCGTGATGCAACCCGTGAACCAACATGGGTCCGATATACCTTACTCATCATCGGGTTACTCTTCTTTTTGGGCTGTTTAGTGCTCCCATTGGTGCTGATTTTTGTTGAGGCATTTAAGCAAGGAATTCAGGTTTATTTCGCATCATTGATCGATCCATACACCTTGTCAGCCGTAAAACTCACCTTACTCACAGCAGCAATTGCAGTTCCACTTAATGTCATTTTTGGTGTTACTGCCGCATGGTGTGTCGCTAAATTTAATTTCCGTGGCAAGTCTATACTCACCACGATCATTGATACACCGTTTTCTGTATCACCAGTGATTGCAGGTTTGATGCTGGTTCTGATCTTTGGTTCGCAAGGTTGGATTGGGTCATGGTTAATTGAACATGACATTAAAATTCTATATGCCACACCTGCAATCATCATTGCCACCGTATTTATTACCGTTCCATTTGTTGCCCGTGAATTAATTCCACTCATGGAAGCTCAAGGTACAGAGGAAGAAGAAGCGGCTATTGTACTCGGCGCATCAGGTTGGCAAACCTTTTGGAAAATCACCATTCCCAACATTAAATGGGGTCTGATCTACGGCGTAATTTTGTGTAATGCGCGTGCAATGGGTGAGTTTGGTGCAGTGTCGGTCGTATCTGGGCATATCCGTGGTGAAACCAATACTTTACCCTTACATATTGAAATTTTATATAACGAACCAAATTCGATTAGTGCTGCTTTTGCGGTTTCGACCTTGTTAGCATTTTTGGCAATTATTACCCTTATTTTAAAAACATGGGTTGAATATCGCCAAGAAAAACAAGACCGTGAAAGTAAAGAATCTACTGTTTCTTAAGGAATTGCACATGAGTATTCAAGTTAAAAATATTGAAAAAAACTTTGGTGCATTCCATGCACTTAAAAACATCTCTCTGGATTTTCCAGAAGGTCAACTGGTTGCCTTACTTGGACCTTCAGGTTGTGGTAAAACCACACTACTTCGTATTATCGCCGGTCTTGAATCAGCAGATCGAGGTCAAGTGATTCTTGAGGGTACAGACGCAACCAATAGTCACGTACGTGAACGTCAAGTAGGCTTTGTATTTCAGCACTATGCTTTATTTCGCCATATGACCGTATATGACAATATCGCATTTGGTTTACGTGTTCGTCCTAAATCTACGCGTCCAAATGAAACTGAAATAAAAAAACGTGTCACACGTTTGCTGGATCTAGTTCAGTTGGGTTTCTTGGCAGATCGCTATCCTGCGCAACTGTCTGGTGGTCAACGCCAACGTATTGCTTTGGCACGCGCTTTAGCCGTTGAACCTCGTGTGTTGTTACTGGATGAACCATTTGGTGCACTAGATGCCAAGGTCCGTAAAGAATTGCGTCGTTGGCTCAGAACCCTGCATGATGAATTGCATATCACCTCTATTTTTGTTACCCATGACCAAGAAGAAGCATTGGAAGTCGCCGATCAAATCGTGGTGATGAATAAAGGTGATATCGAACAGATTGGCTCGCCACGAGAAGTTTATGAGAAACCGGCAACACCATTTGTCTTTGACTTTTTAGGTCAAGCGAATCGATTTGAAGGTGAGAACCATCAAGGTATTATTCAAATTGGTGATGATCGAATCCAACTGCCTTCAACACAAAATACAGCTGATGGTAAAGTGATTGCTTTTGCTCGACCAAATGAATTGAAAATTCACGCACAACCGACTGAAAATGCAATTCAAGCAACCTTTTTACGTGAATTATGGATTGCCGGTAAAGTCATGGCGGAGTTACAAGATCGCCAAGGACAACTGATTGAAATTGCTTTAAACCCAGAAGAAGCAAAATTACATCAATACAGACCAAATCAAACAGTTTGGGTAAGTGCATCTACACTTCACCTATTTGAAAATCAAGTCGCGTAATCGTCGACAGGATGAGTACTCCCCACCTACTCATCCACATTTGAGGTATGGAACATCATGAACTTTCAACAATTACGAATTATCCGAGAAACGGTTCGTCAAAACTACAATTTAACTGAAGCTTCAGCTGCACTTTACACATCTCAATCAGGTGTCAGTAAACACATCAAAGATTTAGAAGATGAATTAGGTGTGCAATTGTTTGTTCGTAAAGGCAAACGCCTATTAGGCTTAACAGAACCAGGACAAGCCTTGCTCAGTATTGTTGAACGTATGTTGATTGATGCTGACAACATTAAACGTCTTGCAGATGACTTTAATAAAGTCGATGAAGGGACATTGACGATTGCAACAACACATACCCAAGCACGTTATGTGTTACCCCCAATCGTGAATTTATTTAAAAAAGCATTTCCGAAAGTGCATTTGATTTTACAACAAGCCAGTCCTGTTGAAATTTCAGAAATGTTACTTTTAGGTTTGGCAGATATTGGTATTGCGACTGAATCACTGACAACCGAAGAAAACTTGGGAAGCGTGTCATTCTATAATTGGAAACACAGCATTATTACCCCTCAAGACCATCCACTGACCAAACTTAATCCTAAAGACATTACTTTAGAAAAATTGGCTGAATATCCAATCATTACTTATCACGGTGGTTTCACAGGTCGTTCAAAAATTGATAAAGCCTTTGAAGATGCCAATCTTGATGTTGATATCGTGATGTCTGCACTGGATGCCGATGTGATAAAAACCTATGTTGAGCTTGGCATGGGTGTTGGTATTGTCAATGATGTGGCTTACGATACAGAACGTGATCATCGTTTAAAACAAATTGATACTGATATTTTTGGTTTAAATACCACTTGGATTGCAGTACGTAAAGGTCATTTACTGCGTGGTTATGGTTATGAGTTTATTTCACTCTGCTCACCAGAGGCTGATATTAAAGCCTTAAAGAAAATCGCCTATCCTGAAGATTAAGTTTATACATGAAACTTAATCAGCCAAGCAGATAAGAAAGAGCGCATTTTTGCGCTCTCTCTTCATTAAATTAAAATATCCAAAAGCACAACACATATTCTTAAGAAAAACTAAAACTATTGATTTTATTTATTATTTATCAAAAGATAATCTTTTTAGTATAAAATTTAGCCTGAATCATATTTTAATATTGTCATTTTGGGGACAAGGATGAATTATCAGATCTGGAGTTTAGCCATCGGGGGCGTTATTCCTCTATTTAGTCATGCCGCAGGTATGGAAAAATCTGATCAATCCGTCCGCACATTTCTTGAACCTAATCATTACCTAGAACTATCTTATGCTGAACTTTATGCAGATGTATCTGGGCAATTACCTCAACACGAACAATTAAAACAACAAGGTATTGATGATTTTTCTACAGGCAACTTAGTCAATACTTATCATTTCGTCAATGCAGCAGCAAAATTACAAATCACACCACAGTGGTCATTTGGTTTAATCTACGACCAACCTTATGGTGTTGACATTGCTTATCAATACCGCCCTCAGACTAATTATGGAAAACAACTTTTAGAGTCTGGTCAATTTAATTTTGATAGTCAAAATCTCACCATGTTGGTGGGTTATCAACCTACTAGTCGTTGGAATATCTATACTGGAGCGATTTATCAACAATTTGAAGGCGAATTAAATATTTTTGGTGCAAACTATTCAGCACTGAGTGGCTATCAGGCAAAATTTAAGCAAAGTGCCGGTCATGGATGGTTAGCAGGTTTTAGTTATCAAATTCCAGAATATGCCTTAAAAAGCTCACTGACTTATCGATCTAAAATCAATCATCAATCAGCAGTGACAGAGTATATTTCTGGGCAAAATTTAACAGTAATTCCGTTTGAAAAAACGCGAATTTCTACACCACAATCTGTCAATTTAGAAATTCAGTCTGGTTTAACAGCAAACAATATTGTTTATAGTCAGCTTCGTTGGGTCAATTGGAAAGACTTTGAAATTCAGCCTAGACAATTTGGTGCTGTGGTTGATTATGCTGCCCAACAATATCCTGAATTAATCAAACCATTCAATCTGATTGACTATAAAAACAATCAATGGTCTGCAAAACTCGGTATTGCCCATATGCTTTCAGATCAATGGCTTATCACAGCTGATATATCATGGGATTCGGGCAATGATAATCCTGCTGGAACGCTCAATCCTTCTGACGGCTTTTATGCATTAGGCTTAGGCAGCTTATATAACATCAATAAAAACAGTTTTATTTCCTATGGCATCAAATATTTTCGATTTAATAAAGCAAAAATTGCAGATTTAGATGCCAATAGCCCAATCACTCAAAATTCAACATTATCCGAAGTAGGTCGAAATACTGCATTTGCACATGGAATTCGTATTGGGTACCGTTTTTAGCTTAATTTGATCATTTATTCTGTACATAAAAAAACGAGCCGAAGCTCGTTTTTTCTATACAAATTCGGAATGAATTACCAGTGGTAGCTTACACCTACTTTACCAACAGGCATCCACTTGTATTTGTCATCATTGACAAGTTTATTAGTTTCGTTTGCAAGCTCTTGGTCAAGATCTTTATTAATATTTGATGTTGCAGATCCTGAAACACGTTGTAGGTTTGCACTAGGATTACCAGTATAGTATGCACCTAATTCACCAAATACACCGAAGTTTTTGTTGATT
The DNA here is from genome assembly GCF_000368925.1 of Acinetobacter bereziniae LMG 1003 = CIP 70.12. Taxonomy (GTDB): domain Bacteria; phylum Pseudomonadota; class Gammaproteobacteria; order Pseudomonadales; family Moraxellaceae; genus Acinetobacter; species Acinetobacter bereziniae. The sequence goes on from NZ_KB849756.1 coordinate 951,650, forward strand.
TTTGGAGCAAAACCAAAACCTACATAGGGTGCAAATTGGTTGTCATAATTCATTTGACCTTCGATACTAACGCCATTTGCTCCAGCTTGGAAATCAGTATTATTTACTGTGAAGTTACGACCTGCGCTCACATTACGTTTGAGACCATATTCATTATCTACATAGCCTACACCAGCAGCAACATAAAGACCTTGAGCCCATACATTTTGGCTTGCACCCCATGGACGAATTTCAGCATTTAAATATGCTAATTTGTTGTCCATGTCTAAGTCATACTTAGAACCATTGATTTTTAAATCATCAGACCAAGAAATATCACCACCATTATAACCCAATGCTAAACCAACATAAGGGTTAGCAGTCCAAAGTAAAGCACCGCCGTAACCAGTTGTACCTACTTCAAGACGAGCACCTGTCGGGATTAATTGATTAGCTTCAAAAGCATAACCTTGATCAACAACAGACCCATCAGCCATTGCTAGACCAGAAGCAGATAATGCAGCTGTTACCGCTAATAGTTTTAACACTTTCATTTATGTCTCCTCAAAAAATAGAGTTTGTTCTTTAATCATTAATGTGTTTGGTTCGAAATGATAATATGTGATTCGATCTACACAATTAATAGAGAAATTGATTACTTTTTGTTATTTTTTGATACAATTAGATATTAATTGTTGTTTTTAAAAGAAATAAATTAAATTAAAACTTAATAATTCACTTATTTGATTGTTTTATTTTAAATTATGGGATGAGTTTTTTCGATTGAAACTAGATTTTATCTCTAATTTGAGTCCAATTTGGTGTAGAATCTTTAAAATTTTTTTGGGAAGGATGATTATGTCTCAGCTTTCAACGATCATTGAACAAGCGTTTGAAAACCGTGCCAACTTTACAGCAGTAGATTGCCCTGCTGAAGTACGTCAAGCTGTTGAAGAAGCTATTGCTGGTTTAGATAACGGCACACTTCGCGTAGCTGAAAAAATTGACGGTGAATGGGTGGTTCACCAATGGTTGAAAAAAGCTGTTTTATTATCTTTTAAATTAAATGATAACAAACCAATCGAATCTTGTGACCTTCGTTTCTATGACAAAGTAGATACTAAGTTTAAAGGTTGGACAGAAGAGCAATTTAAAGCTTCTGGTGTACGTGTTGTACCTCCTGCTGTAGCGCGTAAAGGTTCATTCCAAGCTAAAAATGTTGTATTGATGCCATCATATGTCAACATTGGTGCTTATGTAGATGAAGGTACGATGGTTGACACTTGGGCGACTGTAGGTTCATGTGCTCAAATTGGTAAAAATGTTCACCTTTCAGGTGGTGTAGGTATTGGTGGTGTACTTGAGCCACTTCAAGCGAACCCAACAATCATTGAAGACAATTGCTTTATCGGTGCACGTTCTGAAATCGTTGAAGGTGTGATTGTTGAAGAAGGTTCTGTGATTTCAATGGGCGTTTTCATCGGTCAATCAACCAAGATTTATGATCGTGAAACTGGTGAAATCCATTATGGACGTGTACCAGCAGGTTCTGTTGTTGTTTCAGGCAGCTTACCATCTAAATGTGGTACATATAGCTTATATGCAGCAATTATTGTCAAGAAAGTAGATGCGAAAACTCGTGCAAAAACTAGCTTGAACGAATTACTTCGCGAAGACTAAGCTTTTTTTATTCTTGGTTGCATTTTAGATTTATTATCGATCTAAAGCACCAAGCGGAGTCATTAATACTCCCATCTCTACGGTCAACAATGATCGTAGAGATTTTTCATTTTGTAATCTGTGGTAAATCTCATGAGTTCTCTTCGTTCTTCAACTATTCCTGTTTCTGATCCATCTGCGGGGTTGCGTATCACGGAGATTTTCTATTCATTACAAGGTGAAGCCAATACTTTAGGTTTACCTACTGTTTTTATTCGATTAACAGGTTGCCCACTACGTTGCACCTATTGTGATACCACTTATTCTTTTGAAGGTGGCGAACGTCAATCACTTGATCAAATTATTCAAACTGCTTTAGATTATAAAACTCCCTATATTTGTGTTACAGGTGGAGAGCCACTTGCTCAACCTAATGCACTGCCATTAATGCAACGTCTTGCTGATTTGGGCTGTGAGGTTTCTTTAGAAACTAGTGGTGCACTGGATGTTTCCAAAGTTGACTCTCGTGTTTCCAAAGTTTTAGATTTAAAAACACCTACTTCAGGTGAAGTAACTCGAAATTTAATCACTAACTTTGAACATTTGACTCCACACGACCAAATCAAATTTGTGATTTGTAATCGTGAAGACTATGAATGGTCAAAACAGCAAGTAGAACTCTATGCTTTAAATCAAAAAGTCAGCACTGTATGGTTCTCACCTGCTTTTGCTGTTGAAAAAGGTGCAACACGTTTACCACAACTGGCACGTGATTTAGCCCAATGGATTTTAGAAGACCATCTCCCTGTTCGTTTCCAATTGCAGTTACATAAATTGCTTTGGAATGATGAAACTGGTCGTTAATCTACCGTTATTTATTAATATTTGGAGAATTGGATATGCGCCCTCGTGCCATAGTTTTGCTATCTGGTGGCTTAGACTCAACAACTTGCTTAGCATGGGCTCAAGCCAATTATGACTGTATCGCATTAAGTTTTATGTATGGTCAACGCTCAACCACGGAACTTGATGCGGCGCGTGCTTTAACCAAAAATGCTGGTGTAGAACATCGTGTCATCAATATTGACTTGGGTAATTTAGGTGGTTCTGCACTTACAGACCATAACATTGATGTGCCTGATCATGAAACTGATGGTATTCCTGTAACTTATGTTCCAGCACGTAACACTATTTTCTTGTCTTATGCACTCGCAGCAGCGGAAGTTTTTGATGCCCAAGCCATTGTTATCGGCATCAATGCTGTTGATTATTCAGGATATCCTGACTGTCGTCCTGAATTTATCGAAGCTTTCGCCAATATGGCTCGACTTGCCACTAAAGTTGGAGTAGAAGGAAAACCTCTTAAATTTGAAACACCTCTGTTACATTTATCCAAAGCGAATATAATACGCTTAGGGATCGAACATGGCGTAGACTATAGTCAAACGGTTTCATGCTACCAAGCAGATGACCAAGGACGTGCTTGTGGCAAATGTGATAGCTGCCGACTTCGTAAAGAAGGCTTTAAAGATGCAGGTATTGCAGACCCAACACGTTATATACCGCAATAACAAGGTACTGTTTATGAAAAATTTAAAATCAAGTCTTATTCTTTCTGCTTTATTTTCAGCTTCGGCTTTAATGGGATCTACGGCTTTCGCTGCTGAGTCAAATGCAATTCAACAAGCCTATAAAAGTGCCAATGTTAAATCTGCACTGATTGGTGTTTGTAAAACAGAAACTGCGAAAGGTGGAAAACTCACTGCCGCTGAAGTTAGCAAATACTGTACATGTGCTGTTGAATCTGACGGTAAATTGACCAATGATCAAAAATGGCAAATTCAAAGTGCCATTAACCAAAAGAAAAGCCCAGCAACTTTAGCTTTCGTTCAAAAAAATAACCAAGACCTTCAAACTTGTTTTGGTCCTCAGTTAACAGGTAAATTAAAAACCTTAACTGAAGAAGCAATGAAAGCTGCACAAGCGAAGAAATAATTCTTGTTGTGTTCAAGAGCCTGCCTATGCAGGCTCTTTTTATATGTAAATGGTATAAATACGATGCATACTTCATGGAACAGAACTGTAATACAACAGCAAAAGTTTGTTGCATCCTATAGTGGTGGTAAAGATAGTAGTCTCGCCTTATATCACGCATTGCAAACGGGAGAAGCTATTGTTCTGATTGTCATGCTTGAAGAACAAGGACTTAAATCTCGTTCTCACGCAATGCCACTTGATATTATAGATGCACAGGCTGAGTTGATTGGTTTACCGATATTAAAAGCATCAGCAACTTGGAATGACTACGAACAACAGTTTTTAAGCCTGCTAAAGCAAGCCAAACGATTAGGTGCTGAAACGCTTGTAACTGGAGATATTGATCTGATTCAACATGCACAATGGAATCAATCCATGTGTGATCAAAGCCAATTAAATTTGGTCATGCCTTTATGGCAGAAACCGCGGCTTGACATTGTTAGCGAATTTATTGAATTAGGTTTTGTCAGCATAATTGTCACGATCAACTTAAATCTAGGTATGCGAGTTGAAGATCTTGGTAAAACACTAACCGTTGAGTTTGTAAAAGAATTGATTGAGCGTGGAATTGATCCTTGTGGTGAGGCGGGTGAATTTCATACGACCCTTATTGATGGTCCTATTTTTAAAGCACCACTTTTGCTTGATAAAGGTGATATTCTCTATCATGAAAATTATGCCTTTTTAACACTACAACTTAAACAAAATCATCTTGAAGGATAACCTATGACTGAACAAATCAAACTTCCAAATCAAAAGTTTCCAACAACAACTGGTGAAATTAACCTTTCTGAACTCAGTACAGATTGGTTGGTTCTATATTTTTATCCGAAGGACTCTACACCGGGTTGTACAACTCAAGCGGTTGGTTTTTCATGCATCAAAGATCAATTTGACGCATTGAACACAACGATTATTGGTGTTTCTCGTGATTCAGTCAAAGCACATCAGAACTTCACTGAAAAGCAATCATTGACCATTAATCTCATCAGTGACAAAGATGAAACGTTATGTAAACACTTTGACGTGATCAAAGAAAAAAATATGTATGGTAAAATAGTGATGGGAATAGAACGCTCAACATTTATTTATCATCAAGGCAAGTTGGTCAAGGAATATCGCAAAGTAAAAGCTGCGGGACACGCTGAACAAGTTTTAGAAGATTTAAAAACCTTGCAAAAAGCTTAATGATGGTTATCCCCCTACTCGCGCTAAAGTTGAAATATTTTTAGGCTTGCAGGGGGATTTAAAATATTCTCAAACATGGATATTTAAAATCCCTAGAATCATAACGATTTTCAATCCAAATTCATTCTTAATCTGTTAGCGCATATGGATCAAAGTACCAAAGATAAAGCAATTGCCCACATCACTAACCCAATAATGAAATCTAAAATTTGCCATGATCGTTGATTTTGAAAAATTGGCAATAAAAAACGTGCGCCAAAACCCAAGCTAAAAAAGAATAACCATGACGCAGTGACCGCACCCATTGCAAAATACACAGCAGTTGATTCAAACTTGGTCGATATAGAGCCAATCAATACAACAGTATCCAGATATACATGTGGATTTAGCCAAGTTAACGCAAGACAAATCATGATCATTTTAAAAAGCTGAGACTCATTGTTTTCACTTGGAGCCAGACCGCTGGACGCTCTAAAAGCTTGAATAAAATGTTGTGCCCCATAGACCAATAAAAAAATCGCACCAAAATATTTTGCCCAATCGACAAATTCAGGATGAGTTTGGATAATTTTTGCAAAGCCTAACACGCCCAATAAAATCAAAACCGAATCTGATGCAGCGCAAACCACGCAAATCCAAAATACATTTTGTTTTTTTAAACCTTGTTTAAGTACAAATGCATTTTGTGCGCCAATTGCAATAATCAAACTAAATCCAACTGCCAAACCCTGCATATAGCTTTGCAACATCTCGAACTACACTTTTAACATATTAATGAATGGTGCTATTATCCAAATTTAGTTGATAAAATGAGTATTTCTAAATAAATTTCAACTTAACTAAATTTTTCTTATTTTATGTTTATCGTTATAATTGAACGACGATATAACACAGCAAAATAACAGCTACGAATTAATAGGATAATAATGCTACAAAGCAAACACAGTGAAGCTTTTCTGGCTGTTGCGGAGACTGGAAGTTTTGAACAAGCTGCAATACGACTAAATATCACCGCTTCAGCAGTCACACTTCGTGTACAAACTTTAGAGAAGCAACTTGGACAAGTGCTGATTATTCGAGAAAGACCTTGCAAAGTTACACAAGCAGGACAAGACGTTTTACTTTTTCTACAGCATCATCGCTTAATGGAGCAAAATTTAATTCAGAGTCTACAAGGACAATCTGCACAATCCCAATTTTTTAAATTAAATATTGCCTCAAATGCCGACTCACTTACCACTTGGCTGCTTCCCCTTTTTCAACAAACCTTAATCAAAGAAAAAATTGTGATTGATTTTAAGATTGATGATCAAACCCAAACCCATCATTTGCTTGAGGCGGGACTGGTCAATGCCTGTATCTCTACCGAAGCGCAAGCGATGAAAGGTTGTGAAGCCATTCATTTAGGCAAAATGAATTATCAAATGGTGGCAACCCCATCATTTGTGCAAAAGTATTTAGACCAAGGTCTACATCGGGAAGTGCTTAGACATACGCCAGCTGTGATTTTTAATGATAAAGATCATGTTCATGGCGAGGTTTTACAACAGCTTTTTGGCTTAATGCCAAACAGTTATCCTTGCCACTTTATTCCCTCCACCAATTCATTTGTCGATGCTATTTTACTTGATCTCGGCTATGGCATGGTGCCTGAAATGCAAATTCAGAAAGAATTATCTACAGGGCAATTGGTAGAAATTTTACCTAAAGCTAGAACAGATTTACATCTCTATTGGCATCATTGGAAACAGCAGTCTAAGCAATTGGATCAGTTAACTTCCACATTGATCTCACATACGCAAGCGATTTTAATTTAGTATCAAAAGTCAAAAATCAGTTAAACTAATCAATATCATTATTGCGAACTTATATCGTATAGATAAGGCATTTTCACAACCTCATATCTTGAGAAAAGTTCTGAATAATTTGCTTTGGCGAAGCTTTACTTTTCAAAGATGAAAGTGACAAGTCATTAAAAAGCCCAGATACTATGTATTGGGCTTTTCATAGAACAATAAGGCTATGATTTATGTCAGATAGAAAATTATTTCAAATAAGGTGTACTATGTTAATTTTAAGAAAAACTTACATAACATCAGGCTATATCTATTTCTAAAATCAGCTATTTTCTTTTATTGTTGCTGCACCAGATACACCACCTGTTGCAACAATGGCATTTACTACTGCCTGTCCTGCAGCCATTCCACCACCACCAGCAGCTATTGACCCGCCACCAAGCGTGGCTAATCCACTAGTTGTTGCTGCTGCTCCAGCAGTACCTGAAGCAGCGCCAATAGCAATTGCTGCATCGGCTACTCCGCCACCAGCTACAACACCGATACCAACAGCTCCTACGACTGTTCCTACTTTTTTTGCCAGTATTACATTTTCTTCAGATGCTCCCATTAACTTTGCAGCACTACCACTTGCATAGCCTATTCCAACACTAACCTTCTGGACTCCATAATCGATCCCTTGACCAGCTACAGCAGTACCTTTTGTAATACCAGAATCAAGTGTTTTTCCTATATTTGAGCAAGTATCTTTTATATTCTTTTTAGTTTTTGGGTCATCTGTACATAAACTAGCCACCACTCCTACACTTTGTGCAGTAATATTCGTCACAGTACCAAGTCCATTACCAGCATGACGTACAAGACCACCGAGGCTTAGATTTTTTCCAATCCATTCCATTGCCTTTGACATATTCTCCCCCTAAGATACTAATTTTTTAAATTATATGATTAAAACTCTATTTGGAAAATTGATATTTATAACTAAAAATAAATTAATTTTTGATTACATAGATTTCCCTATTTAACATAATCACTGTTACCCAAAATAATATTTTAGAAGCCTTTTTTAAGTCAATGTTTTAAGATCTTACCGCTACCTTAAAAATACCCAAAAGCCGATTTAGAAACAAGTCGGCTTTTTTTATGAGCAGATATGATCGTTCTTGCTAAGTAAAGTATCGCCTAAGCAAATCTATTGCAACTTTAGAATTAAAGCATGGCATTGAAAGCTTTATGATTTACACAATTTCTATAGCTATACAAATCATTAAAAGTATAGCTTTTGAAGATTATTGGAGTTAAATGATTCCTTCATCCTTCATTGCTTTTTGTACCGAGGGATGTTGTTGCATACGATGCATAAATCCTTGTAATGCCTTGAGATGACTAAGATCCAAATTAATAAACGATGCCCAACGAGTGACCACAAATAGATAAATATCTGCAATTGTAAAACCCTGCCCCAATACATTTTCTGAATCAGCAAATTGCTGATCTACCCATGCATATTGCTTTAATAATTTTTCTCTGAAAATATCTTTACTCGCCTCATCAAAACCTTTTTGGAAAAAAGGTGCATAGGATTTATGCAATTCTGAACTTATATAATTCATCCATTCTAATACCTTATAGCGCTTCAAATCGCCAAATGCTGGTAATAAATGAGTATTTTGCATTATTTCAGCCAAATACTGACTGATAATTGCCCCCTCACTGAGATGCAATCCCTCATCTGTAATCAGAAATGGGACCTGTCCTTTCGGATTGATTTTCAAAAAATCTTGTCCATCTTCCGTTTGGTGGTTTTTAAATGAAACATTGACTAACTTAAAATCATGTCCAATTTCTTGTAGCACAATATGCGGAGCCAGTGAACATGCACCTGCGGTATAAAAAAGTCTCATCGATTAATTCCCTGAATTGATTTAAGCTCATGCTATCCTTAACATCATGAACAATAAATACGCATAATATCAATTCACTTATTACATGGTGTATATAATGGATACAGCATTAAATCGAACAATGTTCAGCAATATTGAGATATTCTGTTTAGTTGCTGAACAACAAAGTTTTTCTAATGCTGCTCATCAAGCAGGTTTGACACCGGCAGCTGTGAGTAGATCCATTGCTCGGCTGGAACAACGGCTAGGTCTGCAACTATTTAGCAGAACCACTCGTAAAGTACGCTTAACTCAGGCAGGTGAAGAATATTTTTTTGAATGTAAACAAGTACTGAAACAGATTATTGCAGTCGAACAGCGATTAAAGAATGATTCAGCACAACTATCAGGAATGATTCGGATAAGTTTACCTACACCGTTTGGGCATTTTAGAGTACTTCCACTTTTACCTAAATTCCAAAGGCTTTATCCTGAAATTAAATTTGAAATACAACTCACCAATAAAAATGTTGACTTTATTACAGAAGGATTTGATCTTGCCATTCGCGGTCGAAATATTCCTGACTCAAATCTCATTGCTCGTCGTTTAGAAAATGCTGATCTACTTATAGTCGCATCACCAGAATACTTAAAGAAAAATGGCATTCCCTCGAATATTACTGACTTACAGCATCATCAATGTATTCAATACTTATTACCGAGTACGGGAAAAGCACTGCCTTGGTCTATTTTACTCAATCAAGAAATCATGGATATTCAAACACAAGGATATTTAAGTTGTAATGAGGATATTTTAGCGACCATTACGCTTGCTCGCTATGGGGCTGGTCTATTGCAAACATGTCGATTTGCGATTGAAGATGATTTAAAGCAGGGACGGCTGATTGAAGTCCTACAACAATATGCTGGGGCGCAACGACCTTTTTCGCTGTTATATCCTAAAATTAAATATGAACAACGACATATCCGTTTGTTCATTGATTTTCTAATCGAGCATTTAAGCACTTTAATTTAGATTAAATCGAATACGGATAGCCAATTACTTTAGTACCCAACTTGGTATTTTTATTTTGCTTTCCATTGTCCAGAAACCTGAATATTGACTTTCTCCCCGACGCCACCTATTGCCTTTTTCATGCCAAAATCACTACGTTTAATGGTTGTTGACGAGGTAAAATCCAATAATTTTGGATCATTGGAATGAGGTTTAATCGTCGCCTTAAATGTTACCGGTTTAACTACATTTCGTAACGTTAACTGACCTAAAATTAAATATTGATGATTGGCTAATGGTTTAAAAGAAGTGCTTTTAAAACTTGCAGTTGGATATTTTTCTGCATAGAACAAATCTTGCCCCATAATCATATTTTTTAATGATGATTTACTGATACTTAGGCTATTTACATCCATCACAAATTGAGTCGATGCAGATTGAGGAGTATTTATATCAAAATCTAGTTGCGACTGAACCTTTTGAAACTGCCCTTTAACAATATTGACTCCCAATGAGTCAATGTGAAAACCTACCTGGCTATTTGCTGTCAAAGACCAAGTTGCTGCATAAGCGGAAAGTGCGAAAATCGAACAACTACATAGAGCAATACTCTTTGTTGCAACTGATTTAAAATTCATAGACCGCTCCAAATCTTGTTTTGCTATTTTTTGTCCTGCTCTACAGTGTATTGCATCAGCATCAAAATAGATTAAAGATTTGATTTGTCTTCGGTTTGGTATTTGTATTTTAATTGTTGATAAATTTCAGTTTTTTGAAATTCCGCTAAAAACTCTGCTGTGCCTAGTGGAAATTCAGCTTGATAAATTTCACCACGATAATACGCCTCACGTAGCGGCGTAGCAGAAATAGAACCTACCAAGCTGTCCAGCTCAACCATTTCCCATTCTGGAAAAAGCTTTAAATAATAAGAAGAATCATCTTTAAAATGTCCAATTAAACCCATTTTATCATGGTCTAATACAACTCCTTTGACCAATGATTTAACCAATTCAACCCATTTGGCATCATTATAAACATCAATCACATGAACAAATTTAATTCGCTTTTGATCTGCTGCTGAGAAATTTGATAAAATCATCTGTTCCCTTTCTGAAGCCAGAAAAGGATTTTTGGTATTCCGCTCATTCTGTGCCGACCCTAACGCCAAAATCACGAAGTGACTCTGTTGTAATGCAATTTTGATGGTTTGCATGTGCGCTAAATGAAAAGGCTGGAAACGTCCAATATAAACCAGATAATCAAATTTATAAGTCATAAAGCAAATTTTTTATGAACTCATCAGTTGCAACATAAATTCAAATATGCGACATAATGAGGGCATAAAATCCAATTAAATTTTAAAGCAAGGATAGTACGATGACACTCAGTTGTATTCAACAACCTCATCAACATTTAAACGCAAATTTAGAAAATGGTGTACTGACTTTAGCAATTAATCGACCAGAAGCTAAAAATGCACTGTACGGAGAACTCTATCTTTGGATTGCAAAAGCGTTAGACGAAGCGGATCAAGACAATGATGTACGTGTGGTCATTTTACGTGGTGCCGAAGCTGATTTTAGTGCGGGAAATGATATGAAAGACTTTATGGCTTTCATTCAACAACCGCTTGAAGGCAAGGAAGGAGACGGTCCTCCTTTTGTCTTACTCAAAGCTGCTGCACGTTTATCTAAACCTTTAATATGCGCAGTACGTGGCGTTGCAATCGGGATCGGTGTAACGATTCTTTTACATGCGGATTTGGTTTATGCAGACAATACTGCACTGTTCCAGATTCCATTTGTAAGCTTAGGATTATCACCTGAAGGCGCTTCAAGCAAACTTTTAATTCAACAGGCAGGCTATCACAAAGCAGCTGAACTGTTGTTAACAGCACAAAAATTTAACAGTGAAAAAGCTTTAAATGCGGGGCTAATCAATAGTATTGAAGACGATGTTTATGGTCATGCACTTCATCAAGCTCAAACGCTTGCCGCGCTTCCATTGGCATCAATCAAACAAACCAAAGCATTAATGAAGCACAATCTCGAAGAAATTATTCAATGTGTAGATGATGAAGCAGTCATCTTTATGCAACGAGTAAAATCACCAGAAATGGCAGAAGCCGTCGCCGCATTTATGCAAAAGCGCAAGCCAAACTTTTCACAGTTTAATTAATTCATTTCATCCGAAAAACCACTGTATTACAAATATTCAGTGGTTTTTTTTATTTCTGATTCTCTAAAATTGAACGATTCAACATTCAGTACAAATATTATGTCTCAAGATTCATCAAGCACTAAAAAACGTTATTACGAACCGGCTCCGCAAGATATCGATATTGAAAATTTTCGAAAAGTAATTGAAAGCCGTCGTTCGGTTCGTAAATTCACTGAAAAACAAATTCCTGCGGAAGTGTTAGATGCATGTTTAGATTTGGCATTGCTTGCGCCTAACTCATCTAATTTACAACCGTGGACGTTCTATGTGGTTCAATCTGAATCTAAAAAGAAACAACTGATTAAAGCGTGTCTCAGTCAATTATCAGCCAAAACTGCGGCAGAATTAATCGTCTGTGTAGCTCGAATAGACCGTATTGATGAAATGGCAAAAATGAATCTAAGTGATTTTCCATTTCCAGAAGCACCAAGAGCGGTCAAGCAATATTATAAGTTTATCGCCTATAACTATAAAACAGGTTATCTCAATGCTCTCGGTAACTTTAAAAAAGTGGCTTTTAAAGTTGCACGAACTTTAGATAAACAGCTTCCTGTTACTGCATTTAATCCTGCGGATGCTCAACTTTGGGCAAGTAAAACCACAGCTTTGGCTTGTGAAAATCTGGTCCTTTCTTTACGTGCTTATGGTTTTGATAGTTGTATGATGGAAGGTTTTGATGAGCCTTTAGTCCGTAAAATCCTCAACTTAGGTCCTAAAGAATTTCCAATCATGGTCATCAGTGCTGGTGAGCGTGCTGAGGACGGTGTGTTTTTCCCACAATATCGCTTTGATCGTAAATTATTCATTCAAAAAGTTTAATTTTAAAGCACAAACTAACCCGCTCTCTAGAGAGCGGGTTAGTTTGTGCTATATGTTGATATCAATCATTTGGATAAATTCAAAAGCTGGTTCTTCATAAGGATGACTCGTTTTCAAAGCTATTGCAACAGCTTTAGCTGTATGCTCTGGAACAATGGTTTCTACACGCCATTCAGGCAGTTGTTCTAAATGACCTAACTCCCCAATAAAAGGCTTCGCTCCCTTTATTGGTTTAAATTGTCCCATACCTAATACTTGCCATGCACAATGCTCGTAGTCCCCAATTCCTCCTGCACCCGCATCAAAAATGGCTTGCTTGGTGATTTCCAAATGGGATTCAGGAACATAATAAATAAGTTTAAGCATAGACACACTCCAGATCAAAACCAATTGGCTTATCTTTAAACGACCATAAGACTACGGTTTAAGTCTAAGGTCATATCCAGTTCTACTTTTGGTTTCAAATGCCTCATCTCGATCGATCTTATATAAAATTAAGTCTGATAAATAAATACTTCTTGGAAGTTTGATCAGTGCTGTGATCTGATTATAAATATAAAACCCCATTTTAGCTTCAGTATCAAATTTGCGTTTATAAAAAACTAAAGCCACTTGATACAAGATGACCAATAACATGATTGCAAAATATAGATAGGTGAAAAATACAAAGTCAGCAACCAAAGCAAAAAACAACCAAATAAAAAATAAGATTGCAGCCATCACAATGATCATGATTACACATTCAGCCCATCCATGATGTTGACTCAGGGTGGTAGGTTGATCTTCATCTAAGTATAAATACCGCTCTCGGTCGTATAAATACCAAATATAGTAGCCCTTCTCATCTGGAAATTCTGTTAAAACAACATCAACATTTCGTCCATTCTTGACATAAAACTCATCAAAATAACCATAAATCGGTAAGCCATTTAATGTTGCTGTAACCTCAAAAAATGGGTCTGTGTCTTTTGCTGACAAAGGAATCTTTTGCGATCGAATATTGTTAATTTCGCCTTTTTGTGCTTGCAGCTTAAATTTAAGCTCTTGAAACTCAGTTAAATTTTCTCTATTCCGCTGATTGCACATTCTTTCAACCAATGCTTGAGATTGAATCAAATTATGCTTTTTAGAAATATTCAGTACATGCTCCATAAAATAAAGATCTGGAATGACTTCAAAATACGAGTTTGTCATCCTGAAATATTGGAGTTGCTGTTGTTCTAAATTAGGTAGTTGCAGTAATTTAAATACTTGATCTGCATATTGATATTGAGGGTTGATCAGACGATGAACTAAAAAAAAGCAAGTCAATAGTACAGATAAACATAAAATACCGAAAACGTATTGGACAATATCAAAATAATAAACCGTGCTGTCCATGACCAATTGATAAATCACCAATTCTAAAACTAAAATTAAAATGATCCAAAATGTAGAAAACCATGTTTTATATAATTGATTAGATAGTTTTTTAGCGTTCACCTGATAGATTGCATCATTCAAATATAGCAATCCATCATCTAGTTTAAACACCGCGTCTATTTCATCATGTTTTCCATGGAAAATAATTTTGACGCGATCACCCACCTTAAAATAGAAATCACTTTTTAATGGGAATGTATAATTCATTTGATCAATCACTAAGCGAAATTGTTCAGTATTTTTATCATATGACGTTGTTGCGATCGTACCTTCGACACATCGCATCGTTAAATTTTCCAAATATGTTACCTTTATTGTTAAATTTCTAGAAGTTTGATGAAAAAATATAATTAAAATAGTCAGTTGAATTTCAATTGCGATCAGTAAATAGTCCTATGTATATTGATACCTGCAATATTTTTTTGAGTCTGATCTGCTCGAAATGTAACCGTATAGCGATTTTGTGATTTACCATAATCATAAAGATAAGTGGCTATAACAAAATGCCCTTCTCCGACATAATACTGATTGCCAAATGAAATTCGCTCTTTTTTCAATAAAGGATCATAGTAAGGAATATAACTGGATAACTCTAAAAGCGCTGTTTCATCATCCTGCATCTCTTGATAAGCTTTAGGTTCGAGTAATTTTTCTATGGTTGCAACATCTTTGTCTCGAATCGCAATATAGAGTGCCTCTGCATTTTGCTCCTCTTGCTCAGTCAATTCTCGCATTTTTTCATTCATTTTCTGCTCAAGCTTTGCGACGAGTTCTTGCTTTTTTTGATCACTAAAATTTTTCACTTGATCACAAGCACCCACTATAAAAGCACTACTTATCAAAGAAAGTTTGTATAATTTTTTCATTGTTTAATTGACTCAACGATCTTTTTTATTGATTTTTAAATGATAAAAAGGACGCCTAAGCGTCCTTCTATGCCGTATAGAATTATTCTTCTGAGGCACCTTCATCAGACTCAGTTTCACCCTCGTCCATGATAGTTTCCTCATCTACTAATTTTTCAGCATCAATCAACTGCTCTGAACTATCAGTATGATCTTCATCAACAAGTGCAGCTAATTCTTCTTCAACTGCTTCTACCGCAACCACACCGACCAAGACTTCTTCATTACCTAAGCGAATCAAACGAACACCTTGAGCATTACGACCCGTTCTTGCAACTTCCGAAGCTCGGGTACGAACTAAAGTACCACCGTCAGAAATCAGCATTAACTCTTTGGATGCATCAATTGCAACCGCGCCGACCAATTCACCATTACGTTCAGATGTTTTGATTGCAATCACACCCTTACCGCCACGTTTCTTGGTTGGGAAATCATCTACAGGTGTACGTTTACCATAACCATTTGCAGATGCACAAAGCACCTCTCCAGTTTCAGGCACAACAACCAATGAGACAATACGACTCACGATATTCAAATCTGATGAATCTTCATCATCTGAATCTACATCGGTTTCTGAGTCTTCTTCAGCTTGAGCAGCAGCCAAGCTAACACGCATACCACGAACACCTTTCGCTGTACGCCCCATCACACGCGCGTCAGTTTCAGAGAAGCGGATTGCCTTACCTTCATTTGAGAACAACATGATTTGCTGTTCACCATCGGTAATTGCCACACCAATCAGCGTATCTTCTTCTTTTAACTCAATCGCACGTAAACCATTTGAACGTACATTACTGAATTGTTCTAATTCAACACGTTTAACAGTACCTGATGCTGTTGCCATAAATACATAGAAGTTTTTGCGAACACTTTCTACACGTTCTGCAAATTCTGCAATCAATTCATCATCAAGATCTGAAGCAGATAATTCCAATCCAATTTCTTTCAACTGCTTACGTAAAGCATCTGATAAATCATCTGGGTTTTCGCCTAATTCAGCAAATGCAGCTTTTAATGCTTCATAGTGCGAATCGATAATTGCATTTTCACGAAGTTTTGCGACATTTGTACGCACAAAACTTCTAAACTCAGTTAAACGTTCTGTAAATTTCTTCGGTGCATCAATCACAGGAAGAATCGCTGTAATTGTTTCATCCGCATCTAATGGCAACAAGTTCACCATTGGGCGTCCTTTTGCGCCACGAGATGCTTGTGGTACTTCAAATACTTTTAAGCGATATACTTTACCCACATTGGTAAAGCACAACACTGTTGCATGGTTTGAAGTCACAATTAAGTGCTGAATATAATCGTCTTCTTTCATCGTCGTAGCCGACTTACCACGTCCACCACGGCGTTGAGCAGCGTAGTCTGACAATGGCTGAGTTTTGGCATAACCTGACTTAGAAACGGTCAATACCACTTGCTCTTCAGGGATTAAATCTTCACGTGAGAAGTCAATACGAGACTCAACAATCTCGGTACGACGACCATCACCATATTGCTGAAGAATCAACGCTAACTCTTCTTTGATCACGCCCATCAACAAATTAAAGTCATTTAAAATTGCAGTGAGTTCAGCAATTTGAGCCAAAATTTCAGAATATTCTGCTTGTAACTTGTCTTGTTCAAGACCTGTTAAACGATGCAAACGTAATTCTAAAATTGCGCCGACTTGCGCTGGAGACAAACGGTAAACCAAACCATCTAAACCAAATGGACGATTTGGATCTTCACCTTCGATCTCATCTGGGCGAACTGAAATTGCACCTGCTTTTTCGAGCAATGCAACAACATTGCCACCTGCCCATTCACCCGCAAGTAGACGTTCACGCGCTTCTGTTGGATTTGCCGAAGTTTTGATGGTCTCAATAATTTCATCAATATTGGCTAAAGCAACAGTCAAACCTTCCAAGATATGTCCACGTTCACGCGCTTTACGTAATTCGAACATGGTGCGGCGAGTCACAACTTCTTGACGATGACGAATAAATGCCGCAACAATATCTTTTAAATTCATTAATTTAGGCTGACCATTATCAAGACAGACCATATTAATGCTGAAAGAGTTTTCTAATTGGGTATTGAGGAATAAATTATTGACGATAACTTCAGCATTTTCTCCACGCTTTAAGTCAATCGCAATGCGCATCCCGTCTTTATCAGATTCATCACGTAGCTCTGAAATACCTTCAAGTTTCTTTTCTTTAACCAATTCAGCAATTCGCTCAATGGTTTTTGCTTTATTGACTTGATATGGAATTTCTGTAAATACGATTGTTGTGCGACCTGTTTTCTGGTCTTCTTCAAAATGATATTTACCACGAATGTGCAAACGACCTTTACCTGTACGGTAAGCATCTACAATTCCTGATTTACCATAAATAATACCACCTGTAGGGAAGTCTGGACCAGTCACATGTTCCATCAATCCTTCAACAGAGATATTCGGATTATTTGCATATGCTAAACAAGCATTGATCACTTCTGTCAGGTTATGCGGCGCCATATTGGTCGCCATACCCACAGCAATACCCGTTACACCATTGATCAATAAGTTGGGAATACGTGTTGGCATAACTTGAGGGATACGCTCAGATCCATCATAGTTATCTTCCCATTCGACTGTATCTTTCTCTAGGTCAGCCAGTATTTCGTGGGTCAATTTGCGCATACGAACTTCGGTATAACGCATCGCTGCGGCACTGTCACCATCGACAGAACCAAAGTTTCCCTGACCATCAACCAATTGATAACGTAAGCTAAAGTCTTGCGCCATACGAACAATGGTTTCATAAACAGCTGAGTCACCATGTGGGTGATATTTACCGATTACGTCACCAACAACACGTGCCGATTTTTTATAAGCTTTGTTATAATCATTGCCTAACTCGTGCATAGCGAATAGCACACGACGATGAACGGGCTTTAAGCCATCTCTCACGTCTGGTAATGCACGAGATACAATAACACTCATGGCATAATCGAGATATGAGCTTTTTAGTTCATCCTCAATGGCAATCGGTCTAGTTTCCGATACGCTCATGCATACTCCTTATTACAAACAGCACTCATTGCGGCTGTTCATTTATATCATCTAGCTAGTCAAAATTTAGCTCAAAAAAAGTTGAGCCAAAATGTAAAATTCAGTCATACAGTATAGCATAAATTCTATTGCTTTTGTGCCAATCCATCCCCACTATAATCATGATTTTTTGTAGTATTTTTAAGCAAATTTAAGATTTTTTTGAGATTAAAAATGCCTGTAAAATTAGCAGTAGAACAACAAAACTCAAACTGATCAACACGTCGATATTTAAATCACTTATCCAACTTAGATTTACTGTATTAAGATCAAATCAATAACAGCGAAAATCACCGAGTATGCATGTCTATATCAAAGCATTTTCAAATAAATTGAGGTAAAATTTAACCTGATTTATAACATTTTTTTGTTAATCTATAGTTCTAAATAATTTATAAAATACAAAAACAAAATGTGTAATGACCAATAAACTCATAAAAAATACAAAATGAAAAATCACATGATGTAAATAAGTCGGCTCATTTAAAACATATTGATCCATCCACATTTGCACATCAGCATCATCGGCACGATAAATAAATGCTAAATGATAGAGAACAAATCCAATTAAGATCAACAGAAACCCATATGCCAGTAAACCTTGCATCCACATCGAATGTTGCATCTTAAAAAATAGCGGCAGACCGATTACTAAAGCAAAAAGGCAGACGATGAAAATGTAAATTCTACCAAACATTGGATGTTCAGTATTTTTGATTGAACTCATATTAAACGATTACTTAAAAGGATCATGGTCTAAGTATTGGCAGTCTTTGAGCAAATCATCATCTATACCAATACTATAACACGTCCACCCTACAATTTTTTTATGTCGAATTTCAGGTACAGCATAGATCTTTTTTTCTGGTTCCAGTCGAAATAACCCAACGATTGAGCCATTTGGACCCACCGCAAAATATTGATAAGTATAATCACTAAAACCAGTTTCAGTATAGGGTTCTAATTGCTTCAACTGCGTAGGTAGTTTCCCTGTTTTCTGATAATACTTTTCGATATCTTTCTGAAATTCTTCTACTGCGCTATAGCGAGAAAATAACTGATTTTTAATACTATCTATTTCATCATCCGCATTTATATCTTCAGCGGCGGCTGTTGCAACATCTGTCGCCTCAGCATCTTCATCTGTAGCAGAATGATCGACATTTGTAATACCAATCACTGACATTACAGCTGGAATCACGACACTCGCAACGATGCCCAACACGGCTGGACCAAACATAAAAACCGCTAAAAGTATCCATACAATTTTTAAATTTTTCTTTTTCTTCGGATTTTGTGTATCTCCCCAAGTGTCTTTGGCTTTATCCTGCCAAGAATCTAAAAAAATCCGTGCCTTATCCTCAATAGAAACATTTTTATCCATTAAGCTTTCTGTTAATGATTTTGACTCAGGTGGAGTGCCCTGTTTTGGTGGTGTTGGTGCTTTTTTATTTTCTCGGCGTACGGACGATTCAACATTGCTGCTCCCTGTAAATATATTATTCTGTTTAATATGTTTTAGGCGAGCACCACAAATGCCGCATTTGACAGCTTCATTAATATTTTCAGCATTACATTTAGGACACTTCATATTTTTTCTATTTTAAAGTTAAATTATTGAGTCTGCGGTAAAGTTTTCTGTGCAGGTTGAGATTCAGATTTTTTTCGTTGTTCCGCGGTCTGATGAATACCTTCACGAATCACAGATACTGTTAAAATTTGAAAAGGTAAAGTCACTACATCCAACGCACCTGCCAATACCATATTAAAAGTATTGTCTAGCGCTTGTACAGCATCAAATGATTTCTTTTGCTTAAAGAAGCTAATTTGTACAGGAATTTTCTGTAATGTCCCAGTATAAGGCTGAAAATTTAGCTGTGTTTGCGCTCCAATTTTATAAAATTTAAAATCAGATTTGAAAGTTTTACTCCAATTAGGCTGTATTGTGGTTTTGCTAAAACCGTTCTGCTGTAGCGTTTGACGTTCTTTTTCAGATAACGTCTGATCAGCTTTTTCATAACGTAATATAATATTTAACCCTTGCTGTTGTTGAGTTGCAATATTCACGTTCACTTGCAAAGGCTGATTTTCATTAATGATTATTTTTTGTATGTTTAAACCAGATTGTAAGCTCTCAAGATTCAATTGTTTCTTCGGTATTTCAAGAATATAGTGCTGTCCAATAAAATAGTATTGCTGTTGTCGCTGTGCCAAACCAACCAATACATCATCCGACTGAGAAACAACAATATTCTCAGTATTTACAGCAGATTTTTTTAACATTTGGTGTGTGATTGAAAAGCAACCTGTGAGCATCATAGGCAAGATCAATACTATGACTTTTTGTGCCGTGATTTTTTGTGTAATGTTTTTTTGATTAGAGATTTTCAAAGTATTTCCTATTCAATTTATAATATGTTGACTCCACCTTTAGAGTTTTATTTTTAAAATTAAGTTTAATTAATTTCAAATGTTAACAAAATCACAAAAGTGAACACTAAATCTAATAATATCACAATATTTTATTTAATTTTATCAGGTTATAAAGCAAAACTAAACAAATGACGTACTTGTTTTAAATTAAAAAAACAATAAACCAGTTAAGGTTTGAGTTTACTTGTTTAAATGTATTTTTGCGCTGTAAACAAAGCAGTGCCTGGTTTTTTATCGTATCAGCCCACTCTCTATGGCAACTTCTATGTCGCATCACGATTCATAGACAATTTATAATTCAAAAATGCAAAGCAAATTAAATCATCCAAAGCTTCTAAAAATTCGTATAAAAGATCTACAGTTCATTTGAAGTAAATAATTAATATTAAATCACTTATATGAATAATAAGACGGTTTAAGCATAGCAATTGAGAATGCCTTTTGTGGACAGATCACTAAGGCAATGATCTATTGATCTTAAATTATAGTTCTTTAAAATATGAATAAATAACGCTATTGAAGCCTAAAATTCAAAATAAACGTTCAATACAAACGCTTAAAATACCCATGTTAATGATCTGATTTATATTGTGTTAACTTCAATCATTCAAAAACTAAAAAAGCGCTCAGGTAATCCTAAGCGCTTTTTTGACACTGAATTCTAGAATTAAAGTTTAGAAACTAACTCTGGAACGACAGTATTCAAATCACCCACTAACCAGTAATCAGCTACTGCATTGATTGGTGCTTCTTCATCTTTGTTGATCGCTACGATCACTTTAGAATCTTTCATACCTGCCAAGTGCTGAATCGCACCTGAAATACCAACAGCAACATAAAGGTCTGGTGCAACAATCTTACCTGTTTGACCAACTTGCATGTCGTTTGGAACGAAACCAGCATCAACGGCAGCACGTGAAGCACCTTGAGCAGCACCAAGCTTATCAGCAAGTGGATCAAGTACTTTATGGTAGTTCTCACCAGAACCAACACCACGACCACCAGAAACAACAATACGAGCTGCTGTTAATTCTGGGCGTTCTGATTTCACGATTTCTTCAGAAATAAACTTAGAAATGCCAGCATCACCTGTAGAAGCAACTGATTCAACCGCAGCAGAACCGCCTTCAGCAGCAACTGGGTCAAATGCAGTACCACGTACAGTTGCAACAACAATTGCTTCATCAGATTGAACTGTTGCAATCGCGTTACCTGCATAGATTGGGCGTTTGAAAGTTTTTGGACCTTCAACAGCAATGATATCAGTAATCATGCTGACGTCTAAAAGTGCAGCAGCACGTGGAAGAATGTTTTTACCAGTCGTTGTAGAAGCAGCAAGGATATGGGAATAGCCTTTACCTAATTCAGCAACAAGTTTCGCAACATTCTCAGCCAACTGATTTGCATAAGCAGCATCATCAGCAAGTAAAACTTTGCTTACGCCAGCAACTTTTGCAGCAGCATCTGCAACTGCTTGAGCACCAGAACCTGCAACCAATACAGTGACATCACCACCGATTTTTTGAGCTGCAGCAACAACGTTTAAAGTTGCACCGTTAAGTGTCTTATTGTCGTGCTCAGCGATAACTAAAATACTCATGATTTTATCCTTCTGTATTAGATCACTTTCGCTTCATTTTTAAGTTTTTCAACAAGCTCGTCTACAGACTTCACTTGCACACCAGCTTTACGCTCTGCAGGCGGTTCAACTTTAACTGTTTTAAGTTTAGAAGCTGCCGTAACGCCATAATCTGCAGGAGATTTCGTATCAAGCGGTTTTTTACGTGCTTTCATGATGTTTGGAAGTGCCGCATAACGTGGCTCGTTCAAACGTAAGTCAGTAGTAATGATCGCAGGCGTGTTAAGCTCTACAGTTTGTAAACCACCGTCTACTTCACGAGTAACTTGAACTTTGTCGCCATTTACAGTTACAACAGAAGCAAATGTACCTTGACCTGCATTTAATAATGCACCAAGCATTTGACCTACTTGATTCGAGTCATCATCAATCGCTTGTTTACCTAAAAGGATCAGTTGTGGTTGTTCTTGTTCAACTACACCTTTAAGAATTTTAGCAACTTCTAAAGCACCAATTTCATCTGTAGTTTCAACCAAGATACCGCGGTCTGCACCCAAAGCCATTGCAGAACGAATTTGTTCTTGCGCTTCTTTAGGACCAACAGAAACAACAACGATTTCTGAAACTGTTCCTTTTTCTTTTAAGCGAACCGCTTCTTCCACTGCGATTTCACAAAATGGGTTAATTGACATTTTAACGTTAGTAAGGTCTACCCCACTATTGTCCGGTTTAACGCGAACTTTAACGTTGGCATCAACCACACGTTTTACAGCAACAAGAGCCTTCATGTAATCCTCGGCTGTTTTAGCAAAAGTAAATGTTAAGAAGAGTTATAATAACGCTTCATTTAAAATTATTTAGGTGTCCTATCTTGCAATGTGATTGGCATTTCGGTCAAGTCACAATTCACAAAACAGCGCTAAAAAGTCTTAAAAAAGCCTGAACGTACAGTTCACATTTTTTCTAAAAGGTTTAACTAAGACGTACAAGAATACTATTTCGACAATATTTATATATTGATAAATAACATTATTTGTATAAATTCTGTATAAATAATCAAAATGATTAAGATAAATTATCAATCAATCAACGGGATGCCAACATAAAAAAATTTACAAATGTAGGCTTTGTCATTTCAGACAGATTCAGCAATTTTTCTCACTATGTTTATTCATTAAATTTGTGATTATTTAGGCATTAAACTTGTAACAAAATACAAAAAAAGATAAAACGGGCATGATTTTGAATCCCGTCTTATCTTTATGGTTTTATGAATTTACGATTAGCCAAGCTGCCGCAAGGGTCAATAAAGTTCCAGAACCGCCATCAATCCATTTTTGATTACGTTCATTGATCTGTTGTTTTTGCGTCACTTTGGCAACAACCAAACTCAAACTGCAATACACCACAAAGATCAAAGCAATAAAAATAAAGGACAATGCAAAACCTTGAGTAACCGTATTTCCTGACTTATCAATAAACTGCGGCAAAATTGCAAAATATATCAGTATTCCTTTAGGGTTCAATAACGCTGTAAAAAAACCTTTATGAATAGGATTCGATACCGCTTTTTGCTCAATCTGTATTTGTTTAGTATTAAATACAGACTTAATTAGATGAAAAGCTAGATATAACAAGTAAGCAATTCCCAAATAGCGAATGGTTTCGAACAAAACTGGAAATGACACAATGATTGCCGCAATTCCGAGTGCAACCAATATCGAGTGAACCAAATATCCCGAACAAACCCCAAGGGTCGCCATCATGCCTGATTTCGCATCTTTACCTATCACTTGTGACAGGATAAATAACATATCAGGTCCTGGTGTGAAAATTAACGGCAGCACCGTTAAGGCAAAAAGTACAAATACAGACATCTCAATTTTCCTTTCTGTCTGAATGAGAGAAGAAAATAGTATCTGTGAAAACGCTTAAAATAGGATTTCAAATATTCTATAATTCCAATTATTTTTCGAATTAAATTCTATTTTATGAAAATTTCATCTAAGACTATTCTAATAAAGTTAGATCGTATTGATAAAAATATCATTCGAACCTTACAAGCCAATGGTCGAATCCAGAATAACGATTTAGCCCGTGAAATTGGCTTATCACCTTCCTCTTGTCTTAGACGCGTTCGTCTCTTGGAAGATGCTAAAGTCATTCAGAATTACACTACTGTGGTAGATCCACAAAAAATTGGGTTTCAATTGATTTTATTTTCACGAATTTGGCTATTGGGACAAGATGCTGAAACCATTGATACATTCATTGAAGCCATGAAAGAGCTTCCTCAAGTCATGGAGTGCTATATCATTTTGGGAGAGTGTGATGCGATGTTAAAAGTAGTCGTTCCCGATCTGGAAAGTTACCGTAAATTTCAATCGACCCATTTGACCAAGAAAAATGGTATCACCAGTGTCAAAACGGATGTACCCAGTCAGATCATCAAACAAAGTTTTCAGCTTCCCTTAGAAGACCTGTAATCACTAAAGTTGGTATGAATGATCTAAGCACCGATTAGGCAATTATAATCATTGAAGGCAATACAATGAAAAAATTTAGTTCTCCGATACAGTTAGAAACACCGAGATTAATTTTAAGACAATGGCAAGCGAGCGATTTAGATGCTTTTGCACATTTAAATGCAGATCCAGAAGTGATGTTGTATTTTCCATCTACACTGAGTAAACAACAAAGTAATCTTTTAGCAGAAAGATTTCAACATCTTATCGTAAGTTATGGCTGGGGTATGTGGGCTGTCGAGTTAAAAGAAAATCAAAAATTTATTGGTTTTGTTGGATTAGCTGACCAACCAGAAAAGTTCAGTTTTTCACCCTGTGTTGAAATTGGCTGGCGTCTTGATCGACCTTATTGGAATAAAGGTTATGCAACAGAAGCTGCTAAAGCTTGCTTAACATTTGCATTTGAGCGATTGGCTTTAAAACAGATCGTCGCATTTACAGCTGTATCCAATCGACCTTCTGAAAAAGTGATGCAGCGATTGGGAATGCAGTATGTTTGCTCTTTTCAACATCCAGCTTTAGATGCGCAACATGCGCTAGCAGAACATGTACTTTATCGTATAGCCACCCCAAACCTTTAAAAAGTAAACATGCTAAGATTCAAGCATCAGCTAATAATAAACAAGTAAGGATGCCCATCAACGATGATTTATGAATTATGTACGGATCGACTCTTGCTTCGACAATGGCAACCTTCTGATTTAGAAGCTTTTGCAAAAATAACCTCCAATCCTGAAGTGATGCAGTTTTTCCCCAAAATATTAAATCGCCAGCAAAGTGATGAATTAGCCAATCAAATCAAATACCTTATTGAAATCAAAGGTTGGGGGCTTTGGGCTGTTGAACTATTAGAAACTCAAGAATTCATCGGCTGCATCGGGCTACATCCACAACCTTCAAAGTTTGATTTTTCACCGTGTATCGAAATTGGATGGCGACTTGATCCTAAATTTTGGAATCAAGGTTATGCAACTGAAGGTGCTCATGCCTGTTTACGATTTGCTTTTGAAGAATTGGGTTTTGAAGAAATTGTTGCTTTTACTGCAAAACATAATTTTTCTTCACAAAAAGTCATGGAAAAAATCGGAATGCGTTTTTCACATGACTTCTTGCATCCTGATTTTGATGATCATCATCCACTACGAGAGGAAAAGTTATATCGAATTAAAAAACAGGATTTTCAAGACTAAGAGATCTTACTTGGCAATGCTCTCTAAAAAATCACGATGGATATGACTTAAATCAATCAAATCTTGCTTTTCAAGCTCCAACACCTGCCAAATTTCAATAAAATCTTCTTTTAAATCAATATGGCTTGAAACAGTATGAGCCGCTTGCCATTGCTGATCTGATATCCATAGATAGGTTTGATTGGTTTGGGTATTGATTGCTTGGACTTTTCCTTCAGCATTAATTCCCAAGACCTTCCCCGCTTCAGGCAATGTCGCCTCAATTTTGGGTAAGCTAAATTCTACAAAATGTTTAATTTGACGTAAGCCATAGCCCTTAAAAATCTCTTTTTGAGCTTCAGTCAGTTGCTTATATTTTTGTTCAAGTTCGGGGATCATTGAAAGACCTAAATTTTTTGCAAAATTGAATCAATAAAAATGTATTTGATAAATACGAAACTTAGATATACATGAGAGCATTTTTAAAAACAATTATCTATTCGACTTTTTTCTGTGCTAAATGTGTCTAATCTGTGTGCATGTTCTCAATGATGAGAAGTTTTCAACAACTTAGATGGACTTCCGTCATCAATCGAATGTACTCACGAACATGCAGCTGTTCTTCTTTTCCTCAACAATCTATTTATTAGAATAAAGAATAATACACAAGTTAGGATTAGATATATATTCCCTTGAAAAATATGAGAGTTATACCCTTTATAAATAAATGTAGGTAAAAATTCTTGCTGTGTATACCCTATGGATGATCTTTCGAAAAAATAACTTAAAATTAAAGAATATAGCCCCGTAAAAACAAAAAATGCTAAGATTTTATTGAATTTATCTTTAATCCAAGTAATAGAATTAAGGCTTAAGGATGCAATCAGTACACTAAAAATTATCGAATAAAGGGTGACCCAATAATTATATTGTTCCATTTCATACACTCTTTATTTTTATTCTAATCAATATTCTGACCAACAAAGTGATCGTAGATAAGACAGAAATTAATGGTAAAAAAACCCCAAAGAAAAGGTTAGATGAGTACCCTTTATATATAAATTTAGATAAAAAATCGTTTTCCATATAACCTATTGATGCATAACTAAAAAAAAAGCTTAAAACACTAGAATAAATTCCAGTAAAAACAAAGAACGCTAAGATTTTATTGAATTTATCTTTAATCAAAGTAATAGAGTTAAGGCTCAAGGATGCAATCAGTACACTAAAAATTATCGAATAAAGGGTGACCCAATAGTTATATTGTTCCATTTCATACACTCTTCATTTTTATTCTAATCAATATTCTGACCAACAAAGTGATCGTTGATAAGACAGAAATTAATGGTAAAAAAACTCCAAAGAAAAGGTTAGATGAGTACCCTTTATATATAAATTTAGATAAAAAACATTTTCAATGTAACCTATTAATATATAAATAAAAAATAATTTAAAACACTCAAATAAATTCAAGTAAAAACAAAAAAATGCTACCCAACAAGATGAATATAAGTATCAATTTTAAATATTCCCTGATCTGATTTTCCTTACAAGCGATTTAAATATAAAATTAAAAATTACTTTTTCATTATCAACAATCGTATTATTAAGATAATCAGTATCGCACAAGTTAATATTAAATATATATTTCCATGAAATAGTTGATGTCTATAGCCATCGAAAATAAACTTATATAATAGTTCTTGTTGAGCATAACCAATAAATGCTTTACCAAAAAAATAACTTAAAATTAAAGAATATATCCCTGTAAAAACAAAAAATGCTAAAATTTTATTAATTTTACCTTTAAAAAAAATAATAGAATTAAGGCTTAATGATATAATTAGCAATGTAAAAATTATCGAGTATAAGCTTACCCAATAGTTATATTCATCCATTTAACCACCTAATGCCCTTTTGATAAAAGACGACGAAATTCGACCTTCTGCACGGGTTCTAGCAATAACATTACCATTGTTATAAATTACTCGCTCTTCATGACGATAGTCCTGTTGACTAATTATCTTTGTCCCACCTCTATTCGGTGTTGCAAAATCAGCATGCCCGATGACGACACTTCTTTTTTTCCCTACCTGATATAAAGCTTTAGACATTAAGGCACATAAGGTATCACTTTCACCATCAAATGCAGAGTGGCATCCATGTATTTCTATTTTGGATTCAATAGTAAATACTTTAAAATTAATTTCAGAAATAACAAAAGAGTTTCGCCAATTTGCTCCTCCAAATATCTCATACTGATTAATTTTGGTTAATCTATTTCGATATAAATTGGAAGCTAAATTATTTACCTGAGCATATTCATGAGTTATGAAATTTTTAAGGGAAGCTCCTATTACTGTATAAAGTCCAAGCTCAGATCCATGTGAAAAAATATCTAAAGATTGTACCGAATTTTCTGTTTCCTGATTCACCGCATTGATCAATTGTTTTATTCCCTGCGACATAAAATAAGATTTGATAGGTAGGTCATTCCTATAATCTTTGATGACGTTTTTTGATGCATGTAAAAATGCACTATTGTCACTCGCAGACCTCGCCCCACCATAAATGATTAATCGCACAGGAAGCTTAATTTTGATTTGCTCTACTTTGGCGTTTTGTTTTGTTTGACCTCGATAAATATCTACCATGAGTCATTCTCAAAAGTTTCAATACTAACTTGATTAGACTGATCACGGCTGTCTAATTTTTCAGTCATTCCGTCATTGTCAGTAATACCCTCTACAATATGACCATCGTCATAAGTAATTTTATATTTAACATTTTTATACACTGTACCATCCAACTCATTTATAAGTTGATATTGTGCAGAATATCCATTTTTTGTTGACTCAATTTGAGCTGAGAAGATGTATGATCTTTCCCTGCATCACGTCCAGCTAAATCTGAAATTTTGATATATTTTGAACCACAACTTGAACGATCGCCATGAACAATCGGGTTTTTACCTTGAATCAATATAAATCCACGTTCAGTTCCAATCGCTTTAGATAATATTTTACATTTTGGACAATAATGAGTCATTCCTTCTAGATGTACCGCCCTTCCCTCAACCAACCAAGAATCTTCGCCTTCTATAATTTTACCCCCATGATCAGTTGAGCAACCTCTTGTTATAAACGCCTGCATATAATTTTTCCTATTTAGTTTTAAGTATAAGTTAATACCCATAAAAGTTAATGAGTATTATTTACATCAACTATATACTTAAATACTCGATATTCTTATTTTCTATCAAGCTAAATATTTACAAAATGTTTAGTTATTCTTACCAATAAACCAACTTTCACATGAATTAAAAACTATTCAACGTTGTTTTACTCATTTTTATTTTATTTTTGCAGCTGATGCTCTTGGGTGTGCTTGATCATAGACTTGTGCCAAACGATCGAAATCGACATGCGTATAAATTTGAGTCGTGGTTAAATTACTATGCCCTAACATTTCTTGAACCGCTCTTAAATCACCACTATTAGACAACATATGACTGGCAAAACAATGTCTAAGTAAGTGAGGGTGTAAATCAACATTTACTCCTGCTCGTAAGGCTTGATACTTCACACGATTTTCAATTTGTCGAGGTGTAATACTATTGCCACGTTGCGTAATAAAAACAAAAGCATCTGGACTAAATTCGCCTTGCCAAATTCGATAAACTTTCAACCATTCAACTAGACTCTCACGCGCCTTAGAGCCAAAAGGAACAATTCGAGTTTTATTGCCTTTCCCTGTAATTCGCAATAAATGTCGAGTGAAATCAATATCACGAATCGTTAAACGCTGAATTTCTGCAAGCCGTAAACCACTGGAATAGAGCAATTCAAGTATCGCTTTATCTCTCATCCATAATTGCTTTTCTACTGGTTTTTCGGGTTCTGCTTGCTCCATGATTTGATTGATCGTTTCTATATCAATCATCCCAGGTAATGGTCGAGGTTGACGTTTCAATTGAAAATCATCAGCAGCATTGATTTCCAAGTAACCGCCTTGTTTTGCCCATTTCATGAATTGACGAATCGAAGTCAAATGGCGCTGTAGACTACTGGTGGAAAGCTGATCATTTTCAACACGATAAGCCACATATTCACGTAAATCTGATGCTTCTACTTGTTTTAATTCAAGCTGTTTGTCATAGCAGAAATCAATAAAATTCGATACATCTCGAAAGTAAGCATCCAATGTATGCTCAGACTGATTTTGAATTTTGCGATCTTTCATCCACATTGAGAGCAATTGCATTGCACCGTATTGCATAAGCTCTCCTTATTTAAAGTAATTTTGACTGATGAAAAACATACCTAGAATTAGTCTTTTAACAAAGTATTGACTAGACCATCAACCACATCAGCCATTTTATTTAAATTAAGCTTTTCAACCGTATCCTCTGGAGTATGGTAATGCTTATTTCTAAAAAATGCCGTGTCGGTAATCATAATAGCAGGAATATCGAAACGCCAATAATTCAAATGATCAGAAAAATCCACACCTTTGACAAATGATGGTGCAATAAGTCTTTGGCAATCCAAACGCTTTAGATTTTTCATAGACGAACAATATTTTTCACCTATTGCGCGTGAGCTAAAATTACTCACAGCACCAATAAAATTTGCATGTTTGGGATAAAATGCAGCCAATCCTGATGGGTAATCTTGCACATTTTTATGATCGAAATACCCGATCATTTCCAAAATATAGACCGCTTGAATTTGATCTTTCTGTTTTAATATTGACTGGGCGTGGATAAAACTGCCCATGTGTTCTGTACGGAAGTAAGGCGGCTCTTCCAAGGTATAAAACACAAAATCAATATTTTGCTTTAACTGGCGTCGATTTGTTGCCAAAATTCGAGCCGTCTCTATCAGTCCAACAACGCCAGAGGCGTTATCATCTGCACCTTTGAAATTACCATAAACATCATAATGCGCCCCAAGAATCACTTTTTTGGCATGTCCCATTTGCAAATGACAAATCACATTACGATAGTTTTTTCCATCAACCGCATAAGTTTGATATTCACATGGGATGGAAAACTGTTCGATTTGTTGTTTAATAAAGGCAGCAACGCGATCCAGCTCTTGTATATTTTGATAATTTCTAAAAGCTTGAGGATGAATCACTTGTTTTAGGTAGCTATTAAGCCGATCAGGTTCAGCTTGCTGAATATTGAGAGGCTGAGCTGCCATAGCCCATATTGGGAGTATAAAGCTCAGTACAAGCATCAGGATCATTTGTTTTAAAATTCTAGTCATTAGACAATGCATCAACATAGATAAACTCAATAAAAGTTATGCAATAAACATCATTAAAAAAACAGCAATAGGAAAAACAGTTTTTGTTGTATGCCTGAGGATAACCAATATCACGTTATAATGGCGTAATTCCAGCGTTTGAAATTGTTAATATGAAAATCCGTATTCTGACTATTGGTCAAAAAATGCCTGCATGGGTACTGACTGGTTTTGAAGATTATTTCAAAAGAATTCAGCCTTTTGTACAAACTCAAATTATTGAATTGCCCATGGCTAAACGTGGCAAAAATGATTCAGAAGCAGATATTTTAAAATACCGTCAAATCGAAGGTGACAGTATTCTTGGTCAACTCAAACAAGGTGAAACATTAATTGCGCTTGAGGTAGGTGGTCGTGAATTCAGTACAGAAAAACTGGCTGAAACCATGAAAAGTTGGATGCTCGAAGGTAATGATGTCGTGCTTGCAATTGGTGGACCTGATGGTCATTCAGAAGCAGTTCGCAAAGCAGCGGCGTGGCACTGGTCGCTTTCTAAACTAACACTTCCTCATCCATTGGTGCGTGTCATGTTAATCGAACAACTGTATCGTGCGATGAGTATAAATCATAACCACCCTTATCATCGTGCAGGTTAATTTTAGGAATATCGATTTACACGCCTAAATATCTCGTCATCGATAATTTCAGCTTTAAAGAATATGTTGTATTCATGCAACAGGATATTGAAGTAGAACACTGACGCCCAATTATTCATTGAGTTAGAATGGACTTTTGATTTATTCAACGATCATTTAGGCGCAAAGATATGAACTTACAAACACTTCCCGGTTTATTTATCTCACATGGCTCACCCATGCTTGCACTAGATCCCGAACAAGTTGGTCCTGCTTTACATCGACTTGGGCTAAATCTTCCCGTACCACAAGCGATCGTTGTGATGTCAGCACATTGGGAAAGTGATGCACTGGAAGTAAATACAGGTGTACGACCTGAAACATGGCATGATTTTAGAGGTTTTCCTCAAGCACTCTATGAGATGCGTTACCCTGCACCGGGAAATCCTGAACTCGCCGAAGAAATTTTACATTTACTGGCTGAAGCTCAACTCCCTGCGCATGCAAATAGTACACGTCCACGTGATCATGGCGTTTGGATGCCTCTGTTACACATGTATCCTGATGCAGACATTCCAGTGATTGAAATTTCCCTACCGATGACCATGAATGCTGATCAGATCTATGCAATTGGTCAGGCGCTTCGCCCATTACGTGAAAAACAAATTTTACTGATAGGCTCAGGTAGCATTACACACAATCTAAGAGAGTTATCTTGGCAAGATCAAAATAACCGTGTTCCTCAGTGGGCTTCAAGCTTTAGAAATTATGTCGTAAGTAAATTAAATCATAGTGATTATGATGCAGTATTGCAGTGGGACGCTTTACCCTATATCGAAAAAAACCACCCTACGCTCGAACATTTTGCACCACTCTTTTTTGCAATGGGAACTGGACATCGCTTTAGTATTGTACATAGCAGTTTTTCGATGGGTGCATTAGGTATGGATATTTATCGCTTCGACTAAATTGCTGAATTGGCTCAAATTCATTACAATTGATAACAATTTGTTAAGTATTGTTTAATTTTTGGTTATATGGATACATTTTGAAACCGAACTAATAAACTGTCTCCATATCTTTTTATGGACAATGCTTTATCCTGTGCCTAGTTTTCAATAACGTGAATAGAATATGAAATTCAAATATTTAGCTTTAGCTGTACTTCCTTTAGCGCTTGCTGCTTGTCAATCGGGTGATATTCAAAAATTAGGTGATACCGCTGTGAAAGTATTACAACAACAAGGTACTGCTCAACAAACTTTAAATGCTTATCAGTGGTCATACCAACCAACTGAAACTAAACAGCCAATCGTACTCAACTTTGCTGATCAACGCTTAAGTGTCGCTACAGGTTGTAACCGTTTAATGACAAGTGCAAAAGTTGAAAATGGCTTGCTTGTTACAGGCAATATTGCATCTACAAACATGATGTGTTCACCTGAATTAATGAAGCAAGAAAGCTTTGCTGCTTCATTGTTCCAAGCAGGCAAGACTGCTTTTGTACTTGACACAGCCAATACTGAAAGCCCAACTTTAACTTTAGTGAATGCGACAGGCGGTAAAGTTGTGTTTACAGGTAAAATGACACCTGAAACGAAATATCAAAGCCAAGGCGAAACTATTTTCTTAGAAATTAGCCCAGAAACTAAAGAATGTTCTGCTGGCGTGATGAAAATGCAATGCCTTCAAGTACGTGAAATCAAATATGCTGACAACGGCGTAAAAACTCAAGTAGACAAAGATTGGACATATTTCTATGACCAAATCGAAGGCTTTACACATAATCCAGGTGAACGCCAAGTTGTACGTTTAAAACGTTATGAAATTAAAAATCCTGCTGCTGATCAGTCTAAATATGCTTATGTGCAAGACATGATTATTGAGCGTGAAACTGTAAAATAATTTAATGAAAAGCTGAAGTTAAACTTCAGCTTTTCTTTTTGAGTTAAACCTATTGATATAACACCTAACTTAATTTACTTATTTAAAAGATTAAATTGTTTGATTCCTTATTTAAAAATCTAAAATTATTCAGCAGGCTTTTAATTGATTCACCAACATACTCAATCACAACTGATTCAAGTTATCGCTGATCTACCTTTGTAATCAATACTTTTACTTAACATCAATACATGGTAAATACGATGAATTATAAATTAAGCCCTGTTCTACTCTTGCCTTTGTTGATGATTGCATGCACAAAACAACCCCAAACTGAGTCCAAAGCCCCTGTTGAAACTCAAGTTACACAACAGCATGCAACTAAAAAACAGCCAACGACAATGATTTTTTTAGAAGTTAGTCCAGAGACCAAACCGTGTGAAGGCGTAGCACCACAAACATGCCTTTTAGTTCGCAAATTAACTATCAATTCAACAGGAGAAAAAACATATCTTGAAAAACAACCGAGTTATTTCTATGACAGCATTGATGGTTTTACACACAATCCTAAATTAACCCAAATTATTAAAGTAAAACGTACCGAGATTTTGCATCCAGCAGCAGATCAATCTCAATACCAGTATACGTTTGATTCAATTATTGAAACGACAACCCAACCTTAAACAAAAATTGTATCTTGATCAAATAAAAACCGAGCTAATCACTTAACTCGGTTTAAGAAAAAATTTTGATCTATTTCGAAAAATCGCTTCTCTATATTAGAATACACCTTGCGCTAACATTGCATCAGCAACTTTTACGAAACCAGCAATATTTGCACCGTTTACATAGTTAACTGTACCGTCTTCTTGCGTACCATATTTCACACAATTACGATGAATTTCTTTCATAATGGCATGTAATCGCTCATCAACCTCTTCAAAAGTCCAACCCAAACGAATTGAGTTTTGAGACATTTCAAGACCAGAAGTTGCTACACCACCCGCATTGGATGCTTTACCTGGCGCATAAAGAATTTTAGCTTCAACAAATTTTTCAACAGCTTCAAGTGTAGAAGGCATATTTGCACCTTCAGCAACACAGATTACACCGTTTTCAAGTAATACTATGGCATCATCTTCATTCAATTCATTTTGTGTTGCACATGGCAAAGCAATATCACATGGAATTGACCAAGGACGTTGACCTTCTAAATATTCAAAGCCATGTTTCGAAGCAAATTCAGAAATACGTCCACGTTTTACATTTTTAAGCTCCATCACTTCTGCAAGGAGTTCGTTGGTAAAACCATTTTTTACATAGACTGTACCATTCGAGTCAGAAAGAGAAACCACTTTTGCACCCAAGTACATTGCTTTTTCTGCTGCAAATTGAGCTACATTTCCTGAACCAGAAATAGCGACAGTTTTGCCTTTAAAGCTATCCCCACGAGTTTTAAGCATTTCTTCAGCAAAATAAACTGTACCAAAACCTGTTGCTTCTGGACGAGCCAATGAGCCACCAAAAGACAAGCCTTTACCTGTAAATACACATGAAGTGTCATTGCTGAGTTTTTTCATCATCCCAGCCATATAACCCACTTCACGTCCACCCACACCAATATCACCCGCTGGAATATCGGTGTTTGAACCTAAATGGCGATAAAGTTCGATCATCAATGCTTGACAGAAACGCATGATTTCGCCTTCTGACTTACCTTTAGGATCAAAGTCAGAACCGCCTTTACCACCACCCATAGGTAATGTGGTTAAAGCATTTTTAAAAGTTTGCTCAAAACCCAAGAATTTTAAAATTGATAGGTTTACCGATGGATGAAAACGCATACCGCCTTTAAATGGACCAATTGCAGAATTGTATTGGACACGGAAAGCGCGGTTAACTTGTGTTTGACCTTTATCGTCTACCCAAGAAACACGAAATTGAATAGCTCGTTCAGGCTCTACAAGACGCTCAAGCAAACCTTGTTCAGCATACTCTGGGTTCTTTTCAATAAATGGCCATAAACTGGTCATCACTTCTTCCACAGCTTGCAAAAACTCTGGTTGATTTGGATCACGTGCTTTTACGTAATTTAAAAAGTCATTCAGGCTACTATATTTCAACGTTCATTCCTCAGCAGAAAATGATACAAAAAAGGTCAAACTTTTCAATAAAATGATAAATTTTGGCGCAAAGTATTTAATCGCTTTTGTGGACAATCCACAACCTTTTTTCAAATGTTTTTTCAAATAATATTTAAATTCAATATGATAATTTCTAATCAAGCTATAAAAAATAGTCTAATTATTGGCATTTTATTCCATAAAATACACCTTGATTTTGATCTAAATTAGCGCATTTTTAGCGCTAATTTAGAGCAAAGATTTTCAACATAAAACATGCTAAAATCCGCATCATCGCTACGCTTTTACCCAGCTCTTGTTTATTTTTGCTTAAAGTCTTTAGTCACATGAATTCATCTCTCTCCATCATTCAGCAAATAGATGCAATTTTGCCTCAGACACAATGTGGACTCTGCGGTCACCGTGATGGATGTTTACCCTATGCCAAAGCCATTGTGGAAGGTGAAGATGCCAATAAATGTGTTCCCGGGGGACAACCTGTTGCTGACGCTTTGGCAGAATTGCTTCATCGAAATAAACTGATTGCAGAACCGAGTGTGTGGCCAATTCAAAGCGATGGTCGCCCGCAACGGATGAAGGCAGTGATTCGTGAAGATGAATGTATCGGATGTACAAAATGTATAAGTGCTTGCCCTGTAGATGCCATTATTGGTTCAGGAAAATTAATGCACACCATACTGACAGATCTTTGCACAGGCTGTGAGTTGTGCATTGCGCCCTGCCCTGTAGACTGCATCGACTTAGTTGAAGATAT
Source organism: Acinetobacter bereziniae LMG 1003 = CIP 70.12 (assembly GCF_000368925.1). GTDB lineage: Bacteria > Pseudomonadota > Gammaproteobacteria > Pseudomonadales > Moraxellaceae > Acinetobacter > Acinetobacter bereziniae. The sequence goes on from NZ_KB849756.1 coordinate 988,033, forward strand.
TCAACCCATCCCAAATAATGAGCAACGCCTATTCGAACAAAATGATTTACGCAGTCGCTACTATGCGCATATTCAACGTGAAGAAAAACAGCGTATTCATCGTAAAGGTCCTGTAGTTCGTGCAGAGATTGATACAGAGTTATTTGCACAGATTACTCAAAATAGTCAGTCTTTACCGACGATTGAAATCGTAGAAGCACCTCAAAAGAAACCCATCGTTACAGATGCGAAAACCACCATTGAACTGGCTAAACTACGTACACAAATTAAAAAATTAGAAAAACAGCTCAGCGTACGAGCCGATCAAAATAAGCAAGATCAACTTGACCAATTATTACGACAATTATCTGTTTTACAAGGAGAAAGTGAATGACTGTAAAAAATATGACAAAAAAACAGATTCAAATTTTCTTTGAAAGACTTCGTGAACAACGTCCAAATCCAAAAACTGAACTGAATTATTCCACACCATTTGAACTTTTGGTTGCTGTAACACTTTCAGCTCAAGCAACAGATGTCAGTGTCAACAAAGCCACCGATAAATTATTTCCTGTTGCCAATACTCCTGAACAAATTTATGCATTGGGTGTGGAAGGCTTAAAGGAATATATTAAAACCATTGGTTTATATAATTCCAAAGCAGAAAATGTCATTAAAGCATGTAAAATTTTGATTGAGAAACATAACAGCCAAGTTCCTGATAATCGTGCTGATTTAGAAGCATTGCCCGGGGTGGGGCGTAAAACAGCAAATGTTGTCTTGAATACAGCCTTTGGTCAAGCCACCATGGCTGTTGACACACATATTTTTCGTGTAGGTAATCGCACAGGGCTTGCTGTCGGTAAAAATGTGCTTGAGGTTGAGCATCGTCTGATCAAAGTGATTCCAAAAGAATTTATCATCGACTCTCATCATTGGCTTATTTTACATGGTCGTTACTGTTGCATCGCGCGCAAGCCAAAATGTCATGAATGTGTGGTATCAGACGTTTGCAATTGGCCTGATAAATTTGAGTTTGGAGCGACAAAAGAAATCAAATCGGCTTAATTCAACCAGCCGCACCGTTGATAGCATTGAAGATTTGATTAATCATTGCTTTATTATCACCTGAGTTCGATAAAAATCCTTGATGAAATATGATACTCGGAAACGTCATCCGCAACTGTTCGAGGCAGGACTACTTTTATAAGATATTGTTTCTGCGACTGATTAAATATCTTGCTGGTGGTTGACGAGTTTTGCGGTGAGCCGCAGGCTGATCCAAAAAATGGATGAAAACTCAGCAAGACTCCGCACAGATTTATTTTTTTCAATAAGTTAAAGGTATGGTTGCGTCGAACTCACGTTAGTATAAAATTTTTATGCTAAAATAATGACTTAGTATAATTTCTATTAAATTTGATTGAGTACCTCTAACGGCACCCAACCTGATTGCCCATCAGACGATCTACTACACCACATCCAACCATTTAATTGCTCTTCGCCGACCAATAGATCGCCCTGATCTACATTTAACTCTTTCGCTGTATAATCCGCTTTTGCATAGCCTTGAAGCTTATCAACCCATTCAATGATTTGTGCAGGAACCCAGCCCTCTAATCCGTCATCAACTTTGCAGAAATACCAATTGTCCCAATTCTCCGAGCCTTGATATTTTTCTCCTATCTTTAGCAAAGCCCCCTTTGAAAAAGTAATCGGCGCTATATATTCACTTCTGTGTTTAGCTATGGCAATCCATTTCATTTTGATCGTCTTTTTATAATAGTGTGCTTTAAATATAACATGTAGCTTGATAGAAAAAGTATTTATAATTATTTGCTTACATCTTTCAATCAGCAAAACTCATCTGTTTTGAATATTGAACATCCATGATGGATAAGAATGTATTTACCCCTCAGTATTTATCCTTGATGCTTTATTTTTTATTTTCCAAATCTTTCTTCATTTTTTCGAGTCGTTTCCATTCCTCTGCCACTTGAGGATGAACTTGGTATTCACCTGTTTTTCTCATCTCGTGGCGTTGTTGCATTTCTTCTTTTTGCGCTTTGCGTAACAATTTAAAGCTCATATACAACAAGCCCAATAAAACCAGAACACTGATAATGACCAAGGCAATTAATAAAAGCTTCATGCTAAATGTCACGCTAACAAAAAAAGAGACCTAATATGAATCAGGTCTCTTCGATTGTCAAAACTTTAAGGTCAAGTTTTAACTTAAAGGATTATTTATCTAAAATAGCAAATAAATCTTTTTGAACGTCTTCGATTCCACGCAAGCCGTTTAATTTATTATAAGTCGGTGCATTTTCTCCAGAAGCTGCACGACCTTGATAGAAACCTACCAATTGTTCAGTTTCATTGTGATAAGAACCTAAACGCTTGCGAATGGTTGCTTCTTCATCATCTGGACGTTGAACAAGATCTTCACCTGTCTCATCATCTTTACCTTCCACTTTAGGTGGATTATAGATCGTATGATAAACACGACCAGATGCTGGATGTTGGCGACGACCAGAAAGGCGTTTTACGATTTCTTCATCAGGCACTTCTATTTCGATCACATGATCGATCGTGATGCCTTCATTTTCCAAAGCTTCAGCTTGCGGAATCGTACGAGGGAAACCATCGAAGATACAACCATTCACGCAGTCAGGTTGTGCAATACGTTCTTTTACTAGACCGATAATAAGCTCATCAGATACTAGACCGCCTGACTCCATTACACTTTTAGCTTTAAGACCTAATTCAGTACCTTCACGAATCGCAGCACGGAGCATATCACCGGTTGAAATTTGTGGGATATTGTAGCGCTTACAGATCAACTGAGCTTGTGTACCTTTACCTGCTCCAGGTGGTCCGAGTAATATAATGCGCATAAAAAAACATCCTCATTTAAAACAATATTTATGATACCGTTTGCCATGACAAATTAAAACTTATCATCGTAATGGCATCAAATTTATAAGAAAGCCACAAATAAATGTATTAAACCAGCAAAGAATCCAGTGACACCACCCAGTACAATCAAAATCCATTCGTCTTCCTGAAATGCAGGACGTAACAAATTTTGAAACTCTTTCGGCGTTAACTCTCTAATCCGCTCTTTAAACATTTGAAAAATTTTCTGTGCACGGCTCGCATTAAACGCTGGGTCGCAAACAGGCACCATCGTAATTTCAATTGATCGATCAATCAAGTCTGTCTTGAGTTTTGCATACTCTTTTGGTCCCAAAGACAATTGTAAAGACGTACGAACCAATGGAGTTTCCATAATTTCGTTAATATGACGCTTCACAATACGGCGCGTTTTATCTTTCTTTGGACCATACATCATTTCTGTCATGATCGATTTTAACGTAATGAGGTCTTCAGTCACTACACTTGCAAAGACTTCTGACACTTCTTCTTGGCGTTTCATAAACGCGCCCTGAACATTATATGTGCCTATTCGAGGAATAACAGGTTTAATCCATGGAAATTTTCGATTTTTTGTACGTTCAAAAAATTGTGGGTAACGAATGTAATGCGGTTCTATAGGGTTAAATACCATCCAGATTGCAATCCAGTTGGTGAGAAACCCCCACACTGCTGCAAAGAACGGAACAGTCCAATGTTGTGGTACAAAAACGTACACAAACATTTGAAAAATACCAAAAAAACTTCCAATAACAGCACTAATATGCCAAATAAAATTAATTTCTTTCTGACCGACTTTTAAAAACATACGCACCATCAAACGGCGGTCACCTTCCATTTGATTGACCACCATATCACGCATATTGACCAGTGACTCAACGTTCATGGTCAGTTCGGTCACAAGTTCTTTTAAGGTACCTGGTAGTTGCTTATGTGCTTGACCATAAATACGACGCTTGATGGAATAAGGTAAATTTTCCCATAATACAGCATTGCGATCCAACATCACTTCATCGATCAGATGCTCAAGTTCAAAACCGACTTGCTCACCGATGATGCGCGCCATATCTTCTGGATCCATTGCATCCAGGAACTCACGCAAAGAACCCAATTTAGATAAGGTATTGTCGGTAATAATGCCAGAAATTCGTCCAGCTTTACGTGGCACAATGCCTTGCCAACCTACGGGTAAAGGACCTAAATGAAATCCCCAAAACGTAATTGGATAGAATACCATTTTCAGTGCCATCCAAACGTGTGCCCAAGTTACAAAGGCAGTCACAGGAATGATACTTAAGATAGCAAGATGATCGGGTCTAGCCGTAAAAGCGTGCCACAAACCATTAACGTATTCCAACATGCATGACTCTCGTATTTATTTCTATTGGCGGTCGAAGGATCTGTATAAAATCATAAAATTTTAAAAACCTACACTTAAAGTATAAGCGAATTGTATCTGAGGGCGAGTTTCCAAGATCATATCTCCATTTTTATTATGAAGTTCACTTCCTGCACCCATACCTACACTGAATGTACTTATACGTTCTTTATTCAATAAAACATAAGCGATATCAGCCCCACCACCATATTGAACCTCATCACTTCCGTCTACTTTTTTACTTTTAAGTGAGCCACCATACAGTCCCACATAGAATCCATTTTTGTCAGTGCCATTTAATGCAACAGGAATTCGATAACCCACTTGTCCAGCAAATGCATTGTCGCCATTATAAAAAGCACCTAATTTGGTATAGGCAATTCCATAAGGGTTGACCCACTCAGCATTGAAGTGAACGATTTGTTGAGTCACACCTGCACCAAAGTTCCATTTAGATGCATCCTCAGGCTTAATCTTCGCCTCTGGTAAAATTCCCTTCAAATCTGGCAAATATTCTTTAACATCAGCATGCGCGAAGTTTCCTACAGCGACTAATATTAATAAGGGAAATATTTTTCTCATTATTTTCTCCATTACCCCTAACGTTAACTTGGGTCGAGTTCTTTATCCTTAATGCTCGACTTTAACAGAATTATTTTAGCACTCATATACAAAACACTATAAATTTAATGTCGCTAAGGTCAAATCCGCACCATGTGATCGAACATGATTTGTTCGAGTATTTAGTTAAAATAAATTTTTACGAGTTATTTGTGTTTTTTACTTTTTAATCCTCAATCTAGGGTAAAATGTTTCGCCCTCGCATTCACCTATTTTCAGTATCTAAAGCCGACGACGTATGAAGCAGCAGTTTCCTTTAAAAAATGTCCAACAAGAAAAACGCATCTTTCGGAGCCGTGTTTTTTTTGCGATTGGTATTGTTTCATTTTTTATGTGTCTACTGATTGCACGTTATGCTTATCTGCAAATTTTTCATCATCAAGAGTTTAGCGAAGCATCGGATAAAAACCGTATACGCTTACAGCCGATTGCGCCTGCACGTGGTTATATCTATGACCGTAATGGTATTTTATTGGCTGACAACTACCCTGTTTTTACTGCAACCTTGAGTAAAGCTGATGTCGAAGATATTGAGGGTACTGTTCAACGTTTAATTCCTATTTTAAATCTGAGTCAAGAAGATATTGACCGTTTTAATAGTCGTATTAAAACCTCTAAAAAAACCGAACGTGTCACCTTAAAACTGAATTTAACTGAGCAAGATATTGCACGCTTCAGTGAAGTTAAATTTCAGTTTCCTGGGGTAGATATCGAAACACAGATGACACGTTACTATCCACATGGGGAGTTATTTGCACATGTGATTGGTTATGTGGGTCGTATCAATGACAAAGAACTTAAATCCATTGATAAAGACAGTTATGCAGGAACCAACTTAATCGGAAAAATCGGTGTAGAGAAATCTTATGAAGATTTATTACATGGTGTTCCAGGTTATGAATCTATTGAAGCCGATGCGCACGGGAATGTGCTACGCCATTTAGGTCGTAAAGAATCAACGCGTGGTAATGATCTCTATCTTTCACTTGATTATGGTTTACAAACTGTAGCAGCTGAACAACTGAAAGACCGTCGTGGCGCTATTGTTGCTATTGATCCTCGTACAGGTGAGATTCTAGCACTCGTCTCCAGTCCAAGCTTTAACCCCAATTTATTTGTCACTGGGATCGGGCATGATGACTATACTGCCTTGCGTGATAATCTCGATCAACCGCTTTATAACCGTGCTGTTCAAGGAACTTATCCGCCGGGTTCAACCATCAAGCCAATGGAAGGATTAGGGGGAATTCACTTTAAAACTGTGGATTGGGGCACTGCTATTTCTGATCCAGGTTATTTCCATTTACCTGGCGACTCGCATAAATTCCGTGACTGGAAAAAAACAGGACACGGCTCTGTCAATTTACATAAATCCATCGTCGTTTCTTGTGATACCTATTTCTACATTTTGTCTTATCAAATGGGTATCGACCGTATGAACGAGTGGATGCGCCAATTTGGTTTTGGCGAAAAAACTGGAGTAGATTTACCGAGTGAAAGTACAGGACTTTATCCAAGCCCAGAATGGAAAATGCGTACCCGTAAGAGCAAATGGCTCAAGGGTGAAACGATTTCTGTGAGTATTGGACAAGGTGCATTTACTGCAACACCTTTACAGCTTGCTATGGCAACGGCGATTACCGCCAATCATGGTGCGCATGTAACACCACATGTTTTACGCGAATCCAAAGGTGCAAAAAAACATCCTGTGCATAACGCACCTACAGGAAAAATCAATTTTAGCGGTACCGATGATGACTGGGTCAAAATGCGTGACGCAATGGTGGACGTGATTCAATCTGGTACAGGTCGTGGTATTCGTACACCAATGTATCAAATTGCAGGTAAAACAGGGACGGCGCAGGTCAAGAGTATTGCTCAAGGAAAACGTTATAACGAAGCTGCACTTACAGCTCGTCAGCTCGATCACGGTCTATTTGTTGGCTTTGCGCCTGCTGAAAATCCTGAAATTGCCATTGCAGTGATTTGGGAAAATGGTCGTCATGGGGGTTCTGCTGCAAAAATTGCCCGTCCAGTTTTTGATTATTGGCTATTAACACGTAAGAAAAATCCAATTGCTCCACTCAATCATCAGGTCAGTGGCGGTTTAATGACTGCTGGGATCAAACCGGGTGAATTGCCGAGTGGTGATGTTTCACTTGCAGCTGATCCAAATGCAATGCCTAAACCAAAGCCAAACTCAGCAACCAATTCAGCGCAGAATCATAGCAATACTCAAGGGCATAGAAACAATACTCCGCAACCAGCTACCGCACCATCTAATGAGGCTGATATCAGTGAATAATAAAGTGAAAAACCAATTAAGAATTATTGGTGGAGAATGGAAACGACGTGTTCTCCCTTTTGCTGATATTGAGGGTTTGCGTCCTACACCTGACCGTGTTAGAGAAACTTTATTTAACTGGTTGATGTGGGATATTCAAAATACTAAAGTGCTGGACCTCTGTGCAGGTTCAGGTGCTTTAAGCTTTGAAGCATTATCTCGTGGTGCGCGTTATGTGGTGATGATTGAACCAAATCTTAAACAGGCAAAGTTTTTAAAAGATAATATTCAATTACTCAAAGTAGAAAATTGCCAACTTAAAATTCAGACAGCACAACAAGCGTTGTCCAACCTGAATGAACAATTTGATTTGGTATTTTTAGACCCACCGTATAGTTTAAATTTGTGGGAAGAATTGGCTCAAAAAGTTGATCCATATTTGTCTAGTGACGCATTGATTTACGTTGAAGCAGATCGTGCTTTAAATCAATTAAATTTACCTGCAACGTGGCAACTGCAAAAACAAACCAAAGCTGGTGTGGTACAGGCAGGCTTGTTTAAAAAAATAATATGATGGAGATTTGATCAATTGTGATTTATACATCATTTTGTTCTATCTAGCGCAAATTTATTTAAACTTGAATTTATTTAAACTTGAGAAGTAAAGCGTGGCAATAAAAGCTTTATATGATTAAACAATAAATTCATCGCATGAATTTGATTGATCAATTTGCGTATAAAAATTATAAAAAAATGGGCATTTACAGCCCATTTTTTTAATCAATAATTAACGCGTTTTCCAATTCCAGTCACGATCATTGCGATCTCGATCATAGCGATCGCGGTCACGATCATGACGATGATCCCAACGGTCACGATCACGATGATCATATCGACCATGCCCACCACGATGATCATCATCGTATGGTGCAACAATACAGCCCGTTAAGGAAACACCTAAAACACCGAGTAAAATAATTTTCTTCATCATGACAGTAGCGCCCTATTCATCTTATTTTTGAAGCTTAACTGTGTAATGTGAAGTTCAACGCAAGCTTGTGTTTCAACGTGTAGTTATTTCAACATGATTTATTCACACTACTTATTTTTAGATAAAAAGCTATTTTAAATTAATAGGTTAATGTATGAATCCAAAATAGTCGTATGAGTTGTCCTCGATCATAGGGAAAACTGGAAATATATTCATAACCCACTCTATTTAAAGCATTGATCTTAAACTCAATTCCGTAACCAAAGGACAGATAAAGTTCATTTACAGAGGCACTATTTGAGTTTGGGTTAATCAATGAAATTTTTAATTGCTGTACATTATAAGCTGTATAATTAAAGATCCGAATTCGATCATTTTCATAAAATTGGTTACTCAGAATTGAATAATCTGCCAATTGCTGCTCATACTCCTCAGCTAATTTTTTCTGAATTTCACTTTGTTGTAAAAAATCTTCATTTTGATCTGTAATTTCATCAAAATAGCTTAGGCTATTTTCTGGATTTTCAATATGAAATAAAGTCTCGTGTTCCAATTCAATATCTGATTGTTGAGCGTTTTGCTGACCTTCTAAATTTTCGATAGCAGCAGATTCAGGCATAACGATCATTTGATCCAAAGCATAGAGCTGTGAATTAAATCCAAATAGAATAATCAGTATGAAGTAAAACTTGCAGAAAAATCGCATAAGTAAGGTGATCAATTTACGATGAATTTTGTGGTTAATATAGATGCGAAAAATATGTGATAGGTTATATTAAATGTATCATATTTAAAGTTAAGTTAAAGCATATACTCAATTTGATTTTTGCAAGAAATTAGAGAATTATAAATAAAAAAGAGCTGCCAACATGACAGCTCTTTTAACTAAGCGAACTTAACCAATGATAATCTGATGATTCGCTAACAATGTTTCCAGTTCAGTATTTACACCATTCAGTGTAAGCAGATTAGTCATAGCATATGCACCACCTGCACCATCTCGATCAATACTCAACACAGTATTGCCACCACTATGAGACACTTGTAAATAACTGCCAATATTGTCACCAGAATCAAGCGTTGCAATACCATTCACATAATGTGCAGCGCCATCACTATCAGCAGTATACCCAATCAATAAAGATTTCAGATCAATCCGGTCTGCGTCAGCTGTGGCTTCAACTGTACCCACTTTAAAGCCATTCACACTATCTGTACCATTGCCACCCGTTGCATCGGCTAACAATACTTTATATAACAAAGTATCTTGACCACCGTTGGCAAGATTAAAGGTGTCATTACCACCCCGCCCTTCAAACTGATTATTGGCTGTATTGCCTGTAAACGTGTCATTCCCATTCCCACCAGCAAGAGCTTCAATGTTCTTAAAGCTCGCTGTTCCAAAACCAGTGTTTTGAGCACTCATATTAGACAAATCAATGGTCAATGCAGTGCTGCCTGCCAGTTTATAGTCAACAGTATCCAACCCACCAGTTGCACTCCAATTACTGTTACCAGATAAATCCACTGCCGTTCCACCACTACCGTCATAACTGTCTGTCCCTGCTGTTGCAAAGAAAATATCGTTATAACCAGTACCGATGAATTTACCATTCGCAACGTTGGTCGTTGCTTCACCTGATAAGACATAAGCTTGGGTCGCTGCACCAGCGGTTAAACCTGCCCAGCTGAGGTTAATATTTTCAATGCTGTTTCCGCCTAGGCTTGCTGAACCACCCACATCCTGAGATACACCATTGACACTCTTAATCAATACAGCGGTGTAGCTGTCATTCGCATTCAAGCCGTAGAAGTTGACGATACCTGAACCATCTGCACCAAATACACCTGATTGTGGATTCAATATTTGTGATGCGACTAATGTACCCGCACTATTGTAAAGCTGTACAGTGTTGCCATAGTACACGTTTAGACCATTGGCATCTAAAATACGTAAATGCAAACTGGTACCATCTGCAACAATATTGTTGTTTTGCAATAAGATCGTATTGGCACCGCCTTTATAAGCCAATACATCGACTGCACCATCCCAATTATAATCTACTGCTAAAGCTCCATTCACACCTGTAATTGCAGTTCCCAGTGTACTTTGCGTAAAGCTTCCTGCCCCATTGTTGGTATATAGGTTTGGTACTGCACTGACGCCAGAACGCGGCAATTCCACAATATCCATTTTACCATCATGATTCCAATCCACTGCGACTGAAGCACCACCATCTAAAGTATCTGAAAGGTAAGTTGCCTGACCGCCCGCAGTCCCAGAAGCTGTTCCAAACAGACTTCCTGTGCCACTGTTCCAGTAAATACGGCTCGCTGTACTATCAGCAGTATTTGCAGCATTTCGACCAGCACCAAGGAATAAATCCATTTTACCGTCATTGTTGAAGTCTGCCCATGTCATCGCGGTCGCAGAGGCTGGGTCACCTGCTGCTCCTGTTCTAAATACACCAGCCACATTGATTTGAGTAAACGTATTATTGGCAGTTTGTACATTGGTCAATAAAGTCAAGGCATAAGCACCACCTGCTGTCGGTGTCGTTGCGCCACTGGTATGCTGAACCACATCTACAGCACCATCATTGGTCAAATCCACTGCCGCGACTTCAGAGAACGTATTTCCTGTTACTGTTGGAGGCTTACCCTGCACGCCCCCTGCCATTAAAGACAGGCTACCTGCAGTATTGGTAATAAACGTCATAGAGTCATTACCTGTATCGCCATAAGCAAAATCTAGATAACCATCGCCTGTTTTATCATAAGCAACCACAGCACCATTCCACATAGATGTGCCGCTTACCAGTACCTGATGGTTATAATTGATACCATCAATCGTGGTCCATACACTTTGCGATGAAGCACCTGTACTGGTATTTGTGAAAATATCCATAAAGCCATCACGATTAAAATCAGCAAATGATGCGCCTGACAATCCACCACTTCCGCCAGTAACACTGACATTGGTATAGGTATTCAATCCAGTACTGTTATAGATCATTCCAACATCACTCGTCGTACTGGTTTGGAAGAATGACCATAAACCATTTTGCCCCAGCGTCATGGTTGCACCCCCCACAACATTACCGACATCAGCATCCCCCCAAGTAGGCGTCAATGAACCTGACGAACTGAGCACTTCCAACTCCATACGACTTGCATCACTCATGATTATCGAGCCATTCGCATCCACGATGTTTGCCATTACATCATAGCGCCCGACATTGACTGCACCGACAGGCAATTGCACATACCAAGTGTGATTTACAGGATCTACGACCACAGTATTGTTTGCCGTACTATAGGTCGTACCATTTACGGTTATTTGTAAAACCTCACCAATATTTAAGCCATAAGGAATGGTTCCACTCACAATTGGCGTAGTATCTGTGGTGGTTTGTGCATTGATATGAATTAAAGCGGCAGTTGAAGAACCCAGTAACAGTTGCCCATTCGCCAGCAAAGACTCCATACTCATGCTCAGACCATTGAGTATCAACAAAGGCGTTGTAAAGTTCCCAGTACCCGCTAGATCAACTGAAATCACAGTGTTACCACCCGCTGTCATGACTTGAAGATAATTGCGCAACCCGAGCGATGCACTGTCCAATACATAGGTTCCTGTACCAGCATCAAAGTAGACATAGGCTGTGCCAGTATAAGCTGTCAATAAGCCACTCAGGTCAATGATATCTGCATCAGAATTCGGTGCAAAAGCTAAACTCCCTCCACTGAAATCATTGATCGTATCAGTACCATTTCCCCCAGTAACATGATCAGCAGGATTAATCAGGTTGTATACTATTCGATCATTACCTCCATTAAAGCCTAAAGTGATAATGTCATCCCCGCCACGACCTTCAAAAATATTATCAGTGTTATTACCAAATGAACCGAGTAAACCGATTAAGGTATCTGCTTGTGCACTACCACGTACCCCCTCAACATTGGTGATATTACTAATCGTCCCCCAACCTGATACCGTACCAGCTTGTAGATTAACCGTTACACCTGTAGATGCATTACGGAAATCAATAATATCCATACCCCCTGAAGCAACCCAAGTTTTACTTTCACCTTTCATGACAGGTAAATTCCAGCCACCACCGCCGTTATAAGCTGTGGTCCCCCCTGTCACATTAGAAACCACATAAGTATCGTTATAGCCAGTACCCACCAATGTTGTTGCATTGGCAGTGGTCACAGCTGTTGTGGTCAACACTTGTGCGTCAACCGCACTGCTTGGAGTAACGTTCCATGAGTACGTCGTTGTCACGCCATGATCATTCGCCAATAATTTGACTGTGTAGCTTTGTGATGGATCCAAACCAAAAATGTTGACCAATGCAGAACCATCGTTGACCCAATTTCCTGATTGTGGATTTATGATTTGGGTGGATACTAAACGCCCCGAAGAATCGAACAACTGAACGGTATTACCGTAATAGACATTATGACCTTCTGCATTCACGATACGCAGATGCAAAGCTGTTCCATCTTTGACTTGGTTGGTGTTGCTGATTAACTGTGTCTGTGTACTCGTATTAAAACTGGCTAACAGGTCAATATCACCATCCCAATCATAGTCAGCAGCGGCGATACCATTTAACGTGCTATTCCCCATATCAGCCAATTGCGTAGTCGCCCATCCCGCAGCCACATTACCGTTATTGGTATATAGATTCGCAATACCCGTCGTATAATCGACCTCTATTGCATCCATTTTGCCGTCACCATTCCAGTCGACAGCAACAGACGCTTCTCCAGCTAGGCTATCATTTGCAATTGCAATTCCATTGCTTGATAAGCTACCACCGTTATTGAGGAAAATTTTGCTATTGGCGGAGGTTCCTGTTTGAGTTGTATTTAAATATAAATCCAGATAACCATCACCATTAAAGTCTGCCCAAGTCATCGATAACGGGGTGGTCGAATCATCTGCTCTAGCGGCTCCGAATACATTGGTAATGACCTGTGTTTCAGTCCAGTTTGCACCCGTTGCACTGCTACTACCGTTATTTAACAACAAGCTTAATGTATAAGCGCCTGTTACCCCAGATTGGCTAGTGGTGGCATGTATAGCGAGGTCGACTTTACCATCATTATTTAAATCTACTGCTGAATTTTCTCGATCCATGGTCAATGTATTCAGACCTGTTGCTGTCGGATTACCTGATGCCCGTCCATAGACACTGAATACACCACTATTATTTTTCAAAAATGCTGAGGAGTCGTTTCCTCTATCACCAATCACAGCATCCAAATAACCATCACCATCCATATCTAGAAATACTGAACCACCACGTGCAACAAGTTGTCCAGCATCTACAGTACCAGCAGTAAATCCTCCGCCAGCAATACCCGTCCAAATCGGCGCTGTCGAACTCACGGCACTATCTGTGCCGATGATGTCAATATTTCCATCCAGATTGTAATCACCGAAAGAATATGAACTGACCGTACCAGAAGCGAGTGTCAAAGCTGTGGTGGTATAACTTGTCGTTGAAGCACCAGCATAAACCGCTTGATCATTGACAAAAGTCCAGTGTCCATTCGTGTTAATGACCATACTGCTACCATAACCCAGTGTTGCATTGGTACCAAAAGCACTGTTGGTATATGGCGCATTACCCAAGTTGTTCACGACATCTATATCGGAAGTCATGCTTAGGCGACTACGGTTCCCTGCTGCATCCCAAATGACATAACCCAGATGGTACTGACCTGCTGTCAAACTCAATGACATATTCCATGTCCCACCTGCTGCGACTGTTGCAACATTGAGGACACTATCAACACCTTCTGTATAAATCCCATCGTTGTTAATATCATTGATCAGCGCCACAACACTGCCAACCTCAGCTGTGCCATCCACACTGCTGTTAAACTGTGCTGTACCTGCAAGGATTGTTTTGTCACCATCAGCATCGATCGAACCAGCATTGGCAAAATCTGGATTACTCAAAGTCATCGATGGTGCTGTTAAATCAAAGGTATATGTTGTTGTGGTGGTTGAGCCATGCGTTCCATTCACGGTATTTTCAATCCGTACTTGTAATGGAACAGTTGTCGATACTGCATAACCGAATGGTTGCGGATTATATGCCCAACTTGTTGCACCCAAAGTCGTTTGCACCACAATCCAACTGTTCCCACCATCCAGACTAATCGTGACTTGTTCATTCGCTTCCAAAGCACGACTGATCGTCCCATTCAGTATTGGCGTACTATCACGAGTGATCAAATCAGTATTGGTCGCATTATTATTGGTAGAGTAATTGCCAATCTGACCATAAGCAGTATCGGTCATGAGAGAACTGAGTGTGGCTGTTGCATCAACAGTTAAGGTGAAGATTGGACTTGCAGTTCCTTCATTACCCGCTTGATCTGCAACTTTGACATAGTAATTATATGTGCCAAAACCTAAGATATTCGGTGTATAACTCCATGAAGTCTGACCATTGGTTAATACGATTGAGGTGATTAAAACATTATTCTGATAAAGGTTAATGGTATAACCAGCTTGTACGCCTGCTGTGACCGCCCCAATCAAGGTTGGTGTGGTATCATCCGTCGTTGTATTGTTCCCCATCAATCCAGTAACTGCACCGGAATTATCAATATAATTATTAATATTGGCTGTTTGTGAGGTGGCTATCGTATCAACGATTAAATTGAAGGTGTTGGATATCGGTCCTTGATTGCCTGCAGCATCCATCACACGTGCAGTAAAATCATGACTGCCGTTGCTTAAAATGTTTGTAAATTCAAAAGTCCAATTTAAACCTGTAACGGTTGCAATACCTAAAAAGGTTGAGCCTTCATATATACGCAATACTTCATTCGCACCTAAACCTGTGTTGAGTGTACCGTTTAAAACAGGCAGCGTATCATTGGTATAACTACCTGATCCATAATCACCAGTGTTCATGATGACATCATCTGTAAAACTATTAATGATCGCTTGTTGAGTTGGTGGTGTTGTATCCAATATTAATGTGAAGGCAGCTGACTCAGGTCCTTCATTACCAGCCTGATCGACCACAACAGCGGTATAGGTATAAGTGCCATCTGTTCCTAGCGATAAAGGTAAAGTCCAAGTTGTTCCTGTGACTGAAGCAATACCAACTAAATTGCCGTTATTATCATGGATATGTAAACTTTCTCCTGATGATAATGCAGTATTCAGCGTTCCTTTTAAAAGTGCATGACTATCGTCAGTCGTAGTACCACTCACAAAATCGCCTTGAAATAATCCAACCGTATCATTATAGACAGTAATAGTTGGAACTTCTGTCGGTGCAATCGTATCCACAATCAATTCAAATATATTGGACTGTGCCAGAACACTGTTAAAACTATTCATCACCTCTGCACGATAGCTATAAAGACCATCACTTAAACCTGTGACTTGATAACTCCAAGACGTTTCAAAAACATCAGCTTCTCCCAGTAATATTGATGTACCCAGTACTTGATCAACTTGATAAACCAGCACTTTATCTCCATCATTTAATACTTTTCCAAGAGTTCCCATTAAGAGTGGCGAACTATCGTCTGTTTGACTTCCAGATAAATAATTCCCCATATTGTCGCCATAATCGTCGTTATAGAGGGTAATCGTGATATCTTCTGGCTGTACAGTGGAGTCAACTGTCAGAGTAAATGGCGCTGACGCTAGAGATTCATTACCTGCTTCGTCCGCAACTTTGACTGTATAAGTGTGAGTACTTGGATCTGTTAAGGTTGGTAAATTAAAAAACCAATTTGTGCCACCTGTTGTTGTCGCAACACCAACTAGAATTGTCCCCTCATAAATACGTATTTCATATTCAGGTGGAATTACAGAACTAAGTGTTCCATTGAGTATGGGATTTCTGTCATCTGTTGTTGTACCATTCCCAAAAGTGCCAATAACTGGTCCAGTTAGATCTAAATAACTGGTAATATTTGCGGTTTGTGTTGGCGCCACAGTGTCAACAATTATTCTAAATGCTGGAGACGAAAATACTCCAAGATTCCCCGCCGCATCCGCAACAACTGCCGTATAATTTTTATTGTCACCATTCACTAAACCTGCCACATCAAAGGTCCAAGCTGTGCGACTGGCATTTAAGGTTGCAACACCTATTTGTGTTGTCCCTTCATAAACGAGAACAACGTCGGTTGCAGCCAATGCACCACCGCTGATGGTTCCATTTAATCGAGGCGCTGTATCATCGGTATGTGTGCCACTTGGATAATCTCCAGTATTCGTACCCAAATCATCAGTGAAACTGTCAATAGTTGTGGTCTGTGTGGGTGCAAGCGTATCAATTGTCAGTGTGAAGTTCGCAGAATTAGTTCCATGATTACCTGCCGCATCAACAACGACTGCATAATAAGTATAACTGCCATTGCTCAGTGAAGGTAATTGGAAACTCCATCCTGTTCCTGTAGCATCGACAACAGCAACACCTAGCAGCGTATCACTATCATCATAAATTTCAACAACTTCCCCTAAACTTAAAGCACTACTCAAAGTTCCATTTAAGAGCGGTGTGGTATCATCCGTCGTTGTATTCGTATTGTTATCTCCTTGATAAATACCTATATTATCTGTATAGCTATCAATCATCACGGTTGTCGTTGGTGCAGTGGTATCTACAGTTAATGTAAATGCTGGGGACATTGAACCTGCATTACCTGCAATATCAACAATACGAACAGTATATTGATAGGTCATACCATCATTCAAACCAGATAATGAGTACGTCCAAGTGGTATCACCAGGACTCAATGTAATCGATGCAATCCATGTACCATTTTGATATAACTCAAGAATATCGCCCGCTTGCACTCCTGCTGTGATTGAGCCAATTAATGTCGGGGTAGTATCATTGGTGTTAGTATTATCTCCCATTAATCCTGTGTTAGGATCAACTAAATCAAAATAGCTATTAATAAAAGCATTTTGTGTTGGGGCAGTCGTATCTATTTGTATTACTTGACTATCTGTTGCCCCAATATTACCTGCAACATCCACAATACGAACCTGATAGATATAATCACCATCAGGGCTTAAAACCCAAGGGTCTTGGTAACTCCATGTACCTCCTGTAACGATTAGATTTACCCAATTGATACCATCCACACTTATTTGAACTTGTTCATCTGCTGCCAATGTACCGACAACACCATTCACGGTAATTGATTGGTCATTGGTGATAAAATCCGTCGAACTCGTCCCACTGTCTGTACTGATAGATGTAATATTCAATAAAGTGCTGACTGAAGGTCCTGTTAAATCAACAATCACTATCTGATCATCACTTTGACCAATATTTCCAGCTGCATCAACTACACGTACTTGATAAGTATATTCTCCTTCTAAAAGTGTCCGAGTATCCTCATAATGCCATGTTCCTGCATTTACAGTCAGATCAATCCAATTCAAACCGCCATCAATACTGATTTGTGCAGTTTCACCCACTGCCAAAGTCCCAACCGTACCATTAATTGTCAGACTGGTATCATTGGTAATAAAATCGGTCGTATTCAGTCCAGTATCATCAGTAATCGAAACGATATTAATCGTTGTACTTACTGAAGGTGGTGTTGTATCTATGTTCAATACATATGCATTTGATAAATTCGCTTGATTACCCGCGCCATCTTCTACACGTGCAGTATAGGTGTAGCTTATGCCATCACTTAAACCACTATCATCAAATATCCAAGTTGTGCCAGTACCTGTAATGGTTGCCGTTCCAACTCTAATATTTGTATTACCATCATTTCGATAAATCGCAACGACTTCTGTTGCACCTAAAACGGCACTAATTTCACCTAAAATTTGTGGTGATGTGTCATTACTATATCCAGCGCTATCTATATGACCCGTATTTGGCGCAACATTGTCATTTATACCTGTAATCGTTGCGACTTGTGTTGGCACAATATTGTCAACATA
>NZ_KB849756.1:1010270-1254279 GCF_000368925.1 Acinetobacter bereziniae LMG 1003 = CIP 70.12
ACCGAACCATCTGGATTGCCTGTGACATTGACCACTGGTGCTGTTGGGGCAGTTGTAGTATTGATAGCAAAGTTGGGACCAACACCACCAATACCAACATTACCTGTAATATCTGTAAAACTTCCTGCAATCACACTAATTTTATTATTGCTTGCCAAGAAATTTGCGTTGGGTGTGAAAATGGCTGTCCAAGTTAGACCACCATCATTACTGCTTACTGGACTTAACGTCCCATTTGATACCAAGATATCATCATTACCAAAGTTTTTTACGATCTCACTAAAACTAAAAGTTACAAGCGCTGATTCACCTATAGTTAGAATCGTATCACTCATACTAATAATGACTGTTGGTGCTGTACTATCTACTATTACTACCGCAGGCGGACTAACATTTCCCGATGCATCTACAGCGGTCACTTTAAGCGCTGTACCATCTGGAATAGGTGTTGTTGGTGTAAATGTAAATTTACCGTCTGATCCTGCTGTTGTAGTACCAATGACTTTACCTGAACTATCAGTAATATTTACCGTACTTCCTGCTTCTGCTGTCCCTGTAATTGGACTACCGTCTGTAGGATCAACGATGGGTTGAGCTGGTGCAGTACTATCAACAATCACTTGCGCAGGCGGACTAACATTTCCCGATGCATCTACAGCCGTCACTTTAAGCGCTGTACCATCTGGAATAGGGGTTGTTGGTGTAAATGTAAATTTACCGTCTGGTTCTGCTGTTGTAGTACCGATGACTTTACCTGAACTATCAGTAATATTTACTGTACTTCCTGCTTCTGCTGTTCCTGTAATTGGGCTACCGTCTGTAGGATTAACGATGGGTTGAGCAGGTGCAGTGCTATCCACAATGACTTGCGCAGGCGGACTAACATTTCCCGAGGCATCTACAGCCGTCACTTTTAGCGCTGTACCATCTGGAATAGGGGTTGTTGGTGTAAATGTAAATTTGCCATCTGGTCCTGCTGTTGTTGTCCCGATGACTTTACCTGAACTATCAGTAATATTTACTGTACTTCCTGCTTCTGCTGTCCCTGTAATTGGACTACCGTCTGTAGGATCAACGATGGGTTGAGCGGGTGCAGTGCTATCCACAATGACTTGCGCAGGCGGACTAACATTTCCCGAGGCATCTACAGCTGTTACTTTAAGCGCTGTACCATCTGGAATAGGGGTTGTTGGTGTAAAAGTAAATTTACCGTCCGGTCCTGCTGTTGTAGTACCGATGACTTTACCTGAACTATCAGTAATATTTACTGTGCTTCCTGCTTCTGCTGTTCCTGTAATTGGACTACCGTCTGTAGGATTAACGATGGGTTGAGCAGGTGCAGTGCTATCCACAATCACTTGCGCAGGCGGACTAACATTTCCAGATGCATCTACAGCCGTCACTTTAAGCGCTGTACCATCTGGGATAGGCGTTGTTGGTGTAAATGTAAATTTACCGTCCGGTCCTGCTGTTGTTGTCCCGATGACTTTACCTGCACTATCAGTAATATTTACCGTACTTCCTGCTTCTGCTGTTCCTGTAATTGGACTACCGTCTGTAGGATTAACGATGGGTTGAGCGGGTGCAGTACTATCCACAATGACTTGCGCAGGCGGACTGACATTTCCCGAGGCATCTACAGCCGTCACTTTTAGCGCTGTATCATCTGGAATAGGTGTTGTTGGTGTAAAAGTAAATTTGCCATCTGCTCCTGCTGTTGTTGTCCCGATGACTTTACCTGAACTATCAGTAATATTTACTGTACTTCCTGCTTCTGCTGTTCCTGTAATTAAACGACCATTAGTCGAATGAACAAGAGGCTGATTGGGTGGAGTCACATCTCCATTTTTTTTATCACTGGATGAATCGTTATTGGCTATAGCAGCAATAGCACCTATACCTAAAGCACCACCAATCACCCAAGGTAGAATCTCAATATTTACATCATGATATAGAAGTGGTTCTATATCATTGATAGAAATATAGTTTACAGTTTCTAAAACATCTTGTGTTTGATTTAATTCCAACAAAAATAATTTATTCTGGTCATCTTTTAAAACAATGTCATTATCTGAATGGGTAGCAAAAAAATTCTCAATTGAAATTTTCTCACCACTTTTTAATAGAATGACCAATGCATTTCCCACTCTTTCTGTTGATGCAATATCTTCTTTTTTCACATTAATAATAACAACTGAATTTTCAACCAACTTCACATCGGTTGAGCCCTTTAAGTCTAAAACCTGGTGAGTTTCTTTAGAAACTATTTGAATATTTAACATAATTTTTTCCCTTTATAATTTCATTAAATGTTTTGAATTTCATGTTTTTATTTGCAACGTTTTTGAGAGCACTTTTAATTGAATTGAACTATTTTTTAGTATTTTATTATTGAAATATAAAACGCACTAAACAAAATAACTAATATAAAAAGTCACAACATATACCCATGTTTTTTAATGATTTTATAAAAAAAATTAATCAAAAATTAAATAAAATAATTTAAATCAATATTTTTCAACATTTTATTATTTATTGTTTTTATCAAATTTAATAATCTATTAAATTAAATAATCATCATTATAAAATACATTCAAACATTAACAATAAATAGAACACAATATATAGAGTTAATGCAAACCACAACACATTAAATAAATAGTTAAATTCAAATATTCTAAGTATGAAATGCTAAAAAATATAAGTTTACTTTTGAACAAACATTCATCTTTTTTATTCCCAACATCTTGTCACAGATGAGCAAAAGAATTTCGACGCCTATATCTATAATTTTGTTGTTCTTTGAAAATGAAGTTTTTAGGATATTTCTAAAAGTGGTGAAGCTTTTTCAATCATGAAAGGTTAATCATTGTTTAACTAATGCCTAAGCCTTTAGGCTAATATTTAAAATAAAATACTAAAATTTATACAAGATTAACCCATTTTAAATGCTTAGTATAAAAACGCTAAACTCTAACTTATTTCAATTCAGTGGATGATTCGCATGGAAATACGTGATCAAATTATTCTTGTTACGGGTGGTGCACGTGGCTTAGGTCTTGCCATTACTCGTGCTTTAATACGAGAAGGTGCAAGGGTTGTTGTAAACTATTTCAATAGCGAAGAATCCGCACAACAACTTGCCAGAGAACATGCTGAACAAGTATTTATTTACAAGGCAGATGTGACTGACGAAGAGCAAGTGAACTTGATGTTCAAAAAAGCTAAATTGCATTATGGGCATGCCATTACTTCAGTCATTAATAATGCACTTTTATCTTTTAAATTTGATGGAGACTTACGTCCTAAAGTCGAAGCGCTGAGTTGGCATAGCATGCAACAGCAATTAGATAGTGCTGTTAAAGCAGCTTTAAATACAACTCAAGCTGCCTTAGAAGATATGAAGAAAGATCATTTTGGTCGTATTATTAATATTGGAACAAACCTCGTACAAAATCCTGTGGTTCCATATCATGATTATACAGCAGCGAAAGCAGCACTTTTGGCTTTTACTCGAACAACATCACATGATCTTGGACAGTATGGAATCAATGTCAATATGCTTTCAGGTGGTCTATTACGTAAGACTGATGCCAGTAGTGCAACACCAGATCAAGTCTTTGACTTAATTGCTGCATCGACACCATTACAAGAAGTCACAACCCCTGAGCAGTTTGCAGATGCAATATTGTTATTTTTATCGCCTTGGTCTAGAGCAGTGACAGGACAAAACCTCATCGTTGACGGTGGCTTAGTCAAAGGTTAATGATATAGCGAAGATTGAAGCAAATAAAATAAACAGTTAAAACAAAAATGAGAGCCTTTAGACTCTCATTTTTTAGATCATTTTTGAAATACCGGGATTAAGCCAAACCTTTCTTTTTCAATACATCAAGCATTGTTGAACCGAGTTCAGCAGGACTGCGCGTATATGCCATGCCTGCTTTTTCAAATGCAGCAAATTTCTCTTCAGCAGTACCTTTACCACCAGAGATAATCGCACCAGCATGTCCCATACGTTTACCCTTAGGCGCAGTAACACCAGCAATATAACCCACCACTGGTTTAGTGACATTTGACTGGATATACTCAGCAGCTTCTTCTTCCGCAGAACCACCAATCTCACCAATCATGATGATTGCTTCAGTTTGTGGATCTTCTTGGAAAAGTTTTAAGCAGTCAATTTGGTTCATACCCGGAATTGGGTCACCACCGATACCGATACAAGTCGACTGACCTAGACCAAGCTTGGTTGTTTGTGCAACTGCTTCATAAGTCAATGTACCAGAACGTGAAATAATCCCGATTTTACCTGGCTGATGGATATGACCTGGCATGATCCCGATCTTACATTCACCCGGTGTGATAATCCCTGGACAGTTAGGACCGATTAAACGTGCATTATTACCATAAGTTTCAAGGTAACGTTTTGCTTTAAGCATGTCTAAAGTCGGTACGCCTTCAGTGATCACAACGATCAATTCAATACCTGAATCAATCGCTTCAACGATTGAGTCCAATACAAATGGAGCTGGAACATAGATCGAGGTTGCATTAGCACCTGTCTCTTTTACTGCTTCACGCATCGTATTAAATACAGGCAAACCGATATGCGTTTGACCACCTTTACCTGGTGTTACACCACCAACAACTTTTGTGCCGTATGCAATTGATTGCTCAGAATGGAATGTACCATTTTTACCCGTAAAGCCTTGTACCAATACTTTTGTGTCTTTATTTACTAATACGCTCATGATTGATACTCCTTACGCTTTCACTGCAGCAACAACTTTTTCTGCCGCATCGGCTAAACCGTTTGCAGAAATTAATTTTAAACCTGATTCATCAAGTAATTTTGCACCTAACTCTGCATTGTTCCCTTCTAAACGAACAACCACAGGCACAGTTACATTTACTTCTTGAACCGCTGCAATAATCGCTTCAGCAATCATGTCACAACGAACAATACCACCGAAGATATTGATCAATACACCTTGTACTGAACTATCTGAAAGAATGATTTTGAAAGCTTCAATAACACGATCTTTCGTTGCACCACCACCTACATCAAGGAAGTTAGCAGGTTGACCACCGTACAGTTTGATAATGTCCATGGTCGCCATCGCAAGACCTGCACCATTCACCATACAACCAATATTACCTTCTAATGCAACATAGTTTAGATCAAATTCAGATGCTTTTAGCTCACGTTCATTTTCTTGAGATTTGTCGCGCATTGCAGCAATCTCAGGTAAACGATATAACGCATTTGAATCGATGCCAACTTTTGCATCTACACACAAAATTTCACCATTTTCACGAACTGAAAGTGGGTTAATTTCAAACAATGCAAAATCATTTTCAACAAATGCTTTATATGCACCCGTCATAATCGTTACAAACTGATTGATTTGTTTGTCTTTAAGCCCCAATTGGAAGCCAACATCACGTGCTTGGAAAGGCAATAAACCTACCAATGGATCAACTTCAACTTTAATAATTTTTTCTGGTGTTTCTTCTGCAACTTTTTCGATTTCCACACCACCCTCAGTCGACGCCATAAAGGTCACGCGACGGCTAGAACGATCGACAACTGCACCGAGGTACAATTCACGCTCTACTGGGTATACATCTTCACAAACAAGAATACTATTTACAGGCTGACCATTTGCATCAGTTTGATAGGTGACTAATCGCGTACCTAATAAATTTTTTGCGTATTCAGCTGCTTCTTCTTTTGACTTAACAACTTTCACACCACCCGCTTTACCACGACCACCTGCATGAACTTGGGCTTTCATCACCGCGAATTTGCCACTAATCTGGTCAAATGCTGCTGATGCCTCTTCTGGAGTAGTGATTAAAATGCCTTCTTGAACTGGCATACCATATTTTTTCAACAGCGCTTTCGCTTGATACTCATGTAGATTCATCTTTTACCTTTTACTACTTTTCACATTGTTATGACACACCAATACCTAGACTTCCATCACAATAACTATTGGCATTTATTAAAAATTGTTGTTGTATTCTTAGATGATTATTCAATTAAAAACAACCATCAAAAGTAAAAAGAGCGGTCGAAACCGCTCTTTTTTGTTTTATTTACGTTTACGTTGGATGGCGTGAATCGCACGACCATCAACTGCAAGAGCAGCTTCGTGAACGACTTCTGAATATGTTGGGTGACCGAAAGTCATCAATTGTAAATCTTCTACAGAAGATACAAACTCAAGCGCAATCATACCTTGGTGTACGATGTCTGAAGCGCCAGGACCGATGATATGCATACCCAATAAACGATCTGTTTTAGCATCCGCAACGAATTTCACAAAACCTGCTGATTCATTTGCAGCTAAAGCACGACCATTCACAGCAAACGGGAATTGACCAGTTTTAACTTCATGACCTTTTTCTTTAGCCTGTTCTTCAGTTAAACCTACCCAAGCCGCTTCAGGATGTGTATAGATCACAGAAATAATGGTGTCATAGTTTACTTGTGCAGCATGACCGTGCATTCGCTCAACAGCCATTACACCTTCTTCCATTGCTTTATGTGCAAGCATTGGACCACGCACCAAGTCACCAATCGCATATACACCATCAACAGATGTTGCACACCAATCGTTTACTTCAACCAAACCACGCTCAGTCAATTTAATGCCTGAATCTTCAGCCAACAAACCTTCTGCATATGCTTTACGACCCACACAAACAATCAATTTGTCAAAAGTTTGAGTTTTGTCTTCACCAGCTTGGTTGTACTGAACAGTCACTTCACGACCGTTGATTTCAGTACCAGAAACTTTAGCGCCAATACGAATATCTAAACCTTGTTTCGTTAAAAGTTTTTGATAATCTTTTGCCAAAGCTTTGTCCGCCATTGGTAAAAATGTATCTAATGCTTCAAACACAACAACTTCAGAACCCAGACGACGCCATACTGAACCAAGTTCTAGACCAATTACACCAGCACCAATCACACCTAAACGCTTAGGTACTTCTTGGAATTCAAGTGCACCAGTAGAGTCAACAATTAAGTCTTCATCTACTTTTGCAACTGGAATATTTACAGGAACAGAACCAGTCGCAAGAATCACATATTTAGGCTCTAAAACTTGAACGTCACCACCTTCTAATGGTGTAAATTCAACTTTTTTACCCGCAAGTAATTTACCAGTACCTTGTAACCATTCGATGCCGTTTCCTTTAAGGAGCTGAGCAACACCGCCAGTTAAATTGTCAACAACTTTGTCTTTACGAGCAAGAAGCTTTTGAAGATCAAGTTGTACATTTTCAACTGAGATTCCGTGTACATCTAAGCCATGAAGTGTGTCTTCATAGTGATGTGAAGAATCTAATAATGCTTTAGAAGGAATACATCCTACATTCAAGCAAGTACCACCTAAAGATGGCTTACCTTTGTGTACACGTTTTTCGATACACGCAACTTTAAAACCAAGTTGTGCAGCGCGAATTGCCGCTTCATAACCACCTGGTCCACCGCCGATTACAACAAGATCAAACTGTTGAGACATGCTTATCTCCAAGAACAAGCCTAGAGGATCGCCCTAAGCTTGTGATGTTATTCTAAAGAATTAAAGGTCAAGGATAAGTTTAGCTGGCTCTTCAAGTAACTCTTTAACCGTTACCAAGAAACCAACAGCTTCTTTACCATCAATCATACGATGGTCATAAGAAAGCGCTAAATACATCATTGGAAGAATTTCAACTTGACCATTCACTGCCATAGGACGCTCTTGGATCTTGTGCATACCTAAGATTGCAGTTTGTGGTTGGTTCAAAATAGGCGTTGAAAGTAATGAACCGAAAGTACCACCGTTGGTAATTGTGAACGTACCACCAGTCATTTCTTCGATAGACAATTTACCTTCACGTGCTTTAGCAGCATATGCACCAATACCAGATTCAACTTCAGCATAGTTCATGCGGTCAGTATCACGAAGAACTGGAACAACAAGACCACGATCAGAAGAAACCGCAACACCGATATCATAATAACCATGATAGATGATGTCATCGCCATCAATTGATGCATTTACAGCTGGATAACGTTTAAGCGCTTCAGTACAAGCTTTAACGAAGAATGACATAAAGCCTAGACGTGCACCATGACGTTTTTCGAAAGCATCTTTGTATTGCTTACGCATTTCCATGATTGGCTTCATGTTCACTTCGTTAAACGTTGTCAACATTGCAGTTTGCTGAGTTGCAGCAAGAAGGCGCTCAGCAACACGTTTACGTAAACGCGTCATTGGAACACGTTTCTCGATACGCTCACCTACAGCAACACTCAATGGGGTTGCAGGAGCAGCAGCTGGTTTAGTTTGATGATTGGCAACATCTTCTTTGGTGATGCGACCACCACGACCAGTACCATCAACATCTGCAGCAGCAATACCTGTTTCAGTAAGTGCTTTACGTACTGCAGGTGCTTGATCTTGCACTTGAGCACGCTCAACAACAGGTGCATTACCTGCTTGAGTTTGTGCAGCAGCTTGCTCAACTTTCTCTTCAGATTGAACTGCTTGAGTTTGAGCTGCACCAGAAACTGCACCCTCTTCAAATGTTGCGATTACTTCAGCAGAAAGAACTGTATCACCTTCATTTTTGATGATTGCAGAAATAGAACCATCAGCAGGAGCAACAACTTCTAAAACAACTTTATCCGTTTCAATATCACAGATCACTTCATCACGTGATACTGCTTCACCTGGTTGTTTGTGCCAAGTTGCGATTGTTCCGTCAGCAACTGACTCTGGGAACACAGGTGCTTTAATTTCGGTTGCCATTATTTAGATTCTCCTGATTGATCAGCCACGATCGCTAAAGCGTCATTTACGAGCTGAGCTTGTTGTTTTGCATGCAAATATGGTGAGCCACATGCAGGTGCAGCTGAAGCTTCGCGTCCTGCATAGCTAATTTGAACTTGTAGACCAGATTTCATTACACCTTCATATAAACGAGGAGCAATGAACAACCATGCGCCTTGGTTTTTCGGTTCTTCTTGACACCAAACGAGTTCTTTCACGTTTGGATAAGTAGCAAGAACTTCTGCAAGACGTTTTTCTGGGTACGGATATAACTGTTCAACACGTACAACTGCAATGTTCAAGTTTTCTTCACGACGTTTTTCAAGTAAGTCGTAATAAACTTTACCACCACAAAGTACAACACGTGTTACATCTTGTTTGTTGATTTGATCCACTTCATCAATCACAGTCTGGAACGTACCAGTTGCAAGCTCATCTAAAGTAGATGTTGCAAGTTTGTGACGAAGTAATGATTTAGGCGAAGTCACAATCAACGGTTTACGGATTGGACGTACCGCTTGACGACGCATTGCATGGAAAATCTGTGCAGGTGTTGTTGGTGTAATCACTTGCATGTTTTCTTCAGCACATAACTGTAAGAAACGTTCAAGACGTGCAGATGAATGCTCTGGACCTTGACCTTCGAAACCATGTGGAAGAAGAAGTGTTAAACCACAAACACGCTCCCATTTGGTTTCACCAGATGAGATAAATTGGTCAATTACCACTTGCGCACAGTTTGCAAAGTCACCGAACTGAGCTTCCCAAATCACTAAGCTTTTTGGCAATGTAGTTGCATAACCATATTCGAATGCAAGAACCGCCATTTCAGACAATAATGAGTCATAAATTGCAGTACGTGGCTGGTTTTCTTTGATATGACAAAGTGGGATGTAAACAGAACCATCAACTTGGTTATGTAGTTTTGCATGTCGGTGTGAGAATGTACCACGACCAACGTCTTCACCTGTCAAACGAACCAAATAACCATCATCAAGAATAGAAGCATACGCTAGAGTTTCTGCTGCACCCCAGTTGAGTGGCATTTCACCTGTTTGCATTTTAAAGCGATCATCAATTACTTTTGAAACTTGGCGTTGCATCACGAAGCCTTCTGGAAGCTCACGCATTTTTGTACCAAGTTCTTTTAAACGCTCAATCGGGAATGTTGTATCCCAATCATCGGTATAGTCATGACCAAGGTATGGTGTCCAATCAACAAACATTTTTTTGTTTGGCTCAAGCACCAATGCATTTGCAACGTGATTTCCTGCTTCAAGATCTTCACGGTATTTTTCAACCATCGCATCAGCAGATGCACGGTCTAATACTTTTTCTTGTACCAATTGGTCAGCATAAAGCGTACGGGTCGTCGGCTTTTTGCTAATAACTTGATACATCATCGGTTGAGTTGCTGCTGGCTCATCTGCTTCGTTGTGTCCACGACGACGGTAACAGAACATGTCAATCACAACATCTTTACGGAATGTATGACGGAAATCATGTGCCAATTGAGAAACAAACAATACTGCTTCAGGATCATCACCATTGACATGGAAGATCGGTGCCTGAATCATTTTAGCGATATCAGTACAGTATTCTGTTGAACGCGCATCACGTGGATCAGAGGTTGTGAAACCCACTTGGTTGTTCACTACAATGTGAACTGTACCACCTACGGTATAACCACGAGTTTGTGACATTTGGAAGGTTTCTTGGTTGACACCTTGACCTGCAAATGCAGCATCACCGTGAACAATCACTGGCAATACGTCATCACCACCAATGTCTTTACGACGGACTTGGCGAGCACGTACAGAACCTTCAACAACAGGTCCAACGATTTCTAAATGTGATGGGTTAAATGCCAAAGCCAAGTGAACTTCACCACCAGGTGTCATTACATTTGAAGAGAAACCTTGATGGTATTTTACGTCGCCTGAACCTTTTTTATTCAGTGCTTTACCTTCAAACTCACCAAATAAATCAGCAGGGTTTTTACCCATGATATTGACAAGTAAGTTTAAACGACCACGGTGAGGCATACCAATAACGACTTCTTTACAACCTACAGAACCTGCACGTTGAATCAGTTCGTTTACCATAGGAATGAAAGATTCACCACCTTCCACACCGAAACGCTTAGCACCAACATATTTATTGCCAAGGAATTTTTCTAAACCTTCAGCCGCTGTTAAGCGTTCAAGTACATGTTTCTTTTGATCTGCTGAAAAGCCAAATTGACCACGCGCACTTTCAAGGCGTTGTTGAATCCAACGTTTTTCTTTTGTGTCAACGATGTGCATATATTCTACACCAATAGAAGCACAATACGTCGCTTCCATTGCGTTAACCATTTCACCTAAAGTGGCTTCAGTTTTACCAATCGCCAAGTTACCCGCATTAAAAACCGTATCTAAATCAGACTTGGTTAAACCATGGGCAGCAAGGTCTAAATCAGGCACGTCTTCGCGTTTAGCCAAACCAAGTGGATCAAGTTTTGCTTTTTGATGACCACGGTTACGATATGCTGCAATCAGTTGCAATACACCGATTTGACGACGTTCATGCTCAGTACTTACTTCGCTTTGAACCACTGGCTGAACACGACTTGAATTACGACCTAATAATAAGAATTGCTCACGAATATTTCCGTGTGGTTGGTCGCCTTTAGGGAATTTATCGAAATATTGACGCCAATCCTCACCTACTGAGGTTGGAGAAGAAAGGTACTGTTCGTAAAGCTCTTCAATATACGCTGCGCTGTCAGCGGAAAGTTCAGTATCAAGACGCAATGCGTCAGCAACTTCTTGCATTTGTGGACCCATTTCCTATTGCAAAAACATTAGAGGGTGCTTTTTAAGCACTCCCATGATTGATAATGCCAAATCGGTAAATTGACATTCACCCATCAGGTACTAATGACCATGGGGCGTTATAAACATTAGCTTATTACTAATGCATACAATGAATCATAACGCCTTCATTGGCATCATCACTCACTTATATACTCAACCGAGGCTGAGCAATTTTTTGCAAATCGACTTAGAAAAAACAAAAGACTTTTTGCTTTTTCTAAAGCGGTTCTAAACGGCATCTATAAAAAAGATTTATAAACCGATCTGAGTCACACTTATGTTGAAAAAATGTACCAAAAACAAAGTCACTTTTTCACATATAGTGGTTTGTTAAATCGTAACATGATCTGCCACTTCAATTGATTTTTTTGACACATACCATCTATAAATTAGCGAAATACATACAAGAAATAATCAATTATTATCCCTCCATTTATATCGGGTCAGTTGTTCTGTTTTCAACGCTTTTATCGCAAATCATCACAATAAAAAACAACATTCTCCTTTCCTGCTCTCTCCTCAATGAATTTGCATAAAAAAAAGAGCGCACATCTAGGATGTGCGCTCTTTATTGACGTCGTATTAACCTGCTTGGTCAAGCAACATGCTACGGATATGACCGATTGCTTTTGTTGGGTTTAAACCTTTAGGGCATACAGATACGCAGTTCATGATTCCTTTACAACGGAACAATGAGAATGGGTCATCAAGACGTGATAAACGGTCTTGAGTTGCTGTATCACGAGAGTCAATGATAAAGCGATACGCATTCAATAATGCTGAAGGACCCAAGAATTTATCCGGGTTCCACCAGAATGATGGGCATGAAGTTGAACAACATGCACAAAGAATACATTCATACAAACCATTTAAGTGTTCACGCTCTTCTGGAGATTGTAAACGCTCTTTAGGTGGCGCAGGTTGGTTATTGATCAGGAATGGCTGAATTTTGTCATACTGATCGTAGAACTGATTCATATCCACAACTAAATCTTTAACCACTGGCAAACCAGGTAATGGACGAATGACGATTTTTTCAGGTAAATCGTTCAAGTTCCATAAGCAAGCAAGACCGTTTTTACCATTGATGTTCACACCATCAGAACCGCAAATACCTTCGCGGCAAGAACGACGGAATGTCAATGATTCGTCTTGAACTTTCAATGCTAGAAGTGCATCAAGCAACATACGATGCTTATCTGTCAACTCTAGTTTAAAAGTTTGCATATACGGCGCTTTATCCTTATCAGGATCATAGCGGTAGATTTCGAACGTACGAGTACCTCTACTCATCTTATCTCTCCCGATTAGAATGTACGTGGTTTAGGTTCAATTGGGTCTACAGACAATGGGCTGTAACGTACAGGTTTGTATTCAAGATGATTATCTGCTGAATACCATAACGTATGTTTCATCCACTCATCATCACGGCGACCATATGAATAGTGCTCATCATCAGCAGGCAATTCATAATCCACAACTGTGTGTGCACCACGACATTCTTTACGCGCAGCAGCAGAAATCAAGGTTGCTTTTGCGACTTCATATAAGTTTTCAACTTCTAAAGCTTCAATACGTGCTGTATTAAATACTTTTGATTTGTCTTTCAAATGAATGTTACGTACACGTGGTTCAATCGCAAGGATTTGTTTAACACCCTCATCAAGCAATGCTTGAGTACGGAATACACCTGCGTGGTCTTGAACGATGTCACGAATCGCATCTGCAACTTCTTGGGCATTTTCACCAGAAGTTGAATCATCTAAATGACGAATACGCTTCAAAGTGTTTTCAAGCACATCATTTGGAAGTGGTTGATAATCATCACCGTGGTGTTTTGTCACATAATCAATGATGTGCTCACCTGCAGCTTTACCGAATACAACCAAGTCAAGAAGTGAGTTAGTACCCAGACGGTTTGCACCATGTACAGATACACATGAACATTCACCAATTGCATAGAACCCTTTTACAGGTACTGTGTAATTCATTGTGCCATTGGTTGTATATTCATTGGCTGCTTTATCAAATCCAGCATAGAAGCCTGGTTCATTTTTAGCTGCTTCAGGAATAACCACTTGACCATGAATATTCGTTGGAATACCACCCATTTGATAATGGATTGTTGGTACCACTGGAATAGGCTCTTTGGTAATATCCACGTTGGCAAATTTCTTACCAATTTCGAATACTGAAGGTAAACGTTTCATGATCGTGTCCGCACCTAAGTGCGTCATATCAAGAAGAATATAGTCACCTTTAGGACCACAACCACGACCTTCTTTGATTTCTTGGTCCATTGAACGTGATACAAAGTCACGTGGTGCCAAGTCTTTCAAAGTTGGTGCATAACGCTCCATGAACGGTTCGCCGTCTTTGTTACGAAGGATTGCACCTTCACCACGACAACCTTCAGTCAACAATACACCCGCACCAGCAACACCCGTTGGGTGGAATTGCCAGAATTCCATATCTTGTAATGGAATACCAGCACGTGCAGCCATACCTAGACCATCACCCGTATTGATATAAGCATTGGTAGATGCTCGGTAAACACGACCAGCACCACCCGTAGCGAATAAAGTTGCTTTTGCTTGAAATACTGCAATCTTGCCTGTTTCTTGGTCAATTGCAGTTACACCAAGTACATCACCTGCTTCGTTACGAATTAAATCCAATGCGATCCACTCAACAAAGAATTGAGTACCCATTTTCACATTGCTTTGATACAGCGTATGAAGAAGCGCATGACCTGTACGGTCAGCAGCAGCACATGCACGAGGAACTGGTTTTTCACCATAGTTCGCAGAGTGACCACCAAAGGGACGTTGATAAATTGTACCGTCAGCGTTACGGTCAAATGGCATACCTAGGTGTTCAAGTTCATAAACAACTTTAGGTGCTTCACGACACATGAACTCGATTGCATCTTGGTCACCTAACCAGTCAGAACCTTTTACTGTGTCATAAAAGTGATAGTGCCAGTTATCATCTTGCATATTACCAAGTGATGCACCGATACCACCTTGTGCCGCAACAGTATGAGAACGTGTTGGGAATACTTTAGTTAGCACTGCAACTTTCAAACCTGCTTGAGCAAGTTGATATGAAGCACGCATACCTGAACCACCACCACCAACGATGACTGCATCGAAGAACTGGCTTGGAATATTTGAATAATCTTCTTTAGGGGTTAAAGCGCCCATGACATCTTCCTATCAATTCGCCCAAAAAATCTGGATTGCCCAGATCGCATATGCAATTACAGCAATAATCACTGCTGAAGTTAACACGATGCGTAAACCTGAAGCTGAAGGCCCCATTTGACGAGTAGTCACATAGTCAGTGAATACTTGCCACATGCCAATCCAAGCATGCGCAACAAGAGATAAGACTGCCAATAAAGATAAAATCTTCATTGGAAGTGTCATCATAAAGCCGAACCATTGCTCATAGTTAAATCCGCCATTGCACAGAATCCAACCTAATACCACAACAGTATAAACAGCTAGAACAACAGCACTTACGCGTTGGATATACCAATCACGAGAACCTGACCCCGTTAAACCTGTAGCACTTTTCATTAGAGAACAATCCATACGAATGATGCGATAATTGCTATCACAGCCAAGATTAATGCAATAGTTGCTGCTACGCGACCACTTTGCAACTCTTCAGCAAAACCTAGGTCAGCAAGTAGATGCTTAATACCCATAATGAAATGGAATAATAAACCAGCGACAAATACCCATACGATGAAGCGTACAACGAAGCCACCAAAGATTGCTTGAACTTGAGCAAAACCTTCAGGCGAAGACAAAGACTTGTCTAAAAGCCACAAAAGTACCGGTACGAGTAAAAATACGATGACACCTGAAAGACGGTGTAGAATTGATGCAATAGCCACAGGGGATTTTAAGTTTACATCTAAAACTTGACCCATGGACAAATTGACAGGTCTGTTGCTTTTCACAGCGGGCATCCTGTAAGTAAAAACTCCATCCGGAGTTTGTTGGAATTAATTCGAAGGAAAGCTAGCATTGTCAGACAAGTTAAATTGTCTGAACTTTAAACGACACTGAATTATAAAACGTGAACAGTCAAATTACAAACTGTCGGAATTGGCTTTTTCTTTAAAAAACACTCAAATAAGAATCATTTACATTCATTTGTAAGCTTATATCAATATTTTAAATCAAGCATTTAGCGCTATCCCTTTATTTTTTATGATTTTTAAACATAATACTTTTCGACATCATAATGGTGGATATTATTTTCATAAATTTAGACTAAAGCACAACAATACGGACAAAAGCGTCCTCTCCTACCCTTATCCTAGAATTTTAAATTCTGTATTCAATTTAACCCTATACAGATACCCATTATGTCGCTTCTAAATATCGCTTTATTTTCATTTTTAATGGTCATTATTTTATTCTGTGATTTAATTTAAAGCTTTACAATAAGAAAGAACGACTTAGTTTGTGAATAATTCAATTTTGACTGCTCAATATTGCGCACATTTGCTTGTTTTAACAACATGTAAAACCTGATTTAACGGTTGTTTTGGGTGTTTTTTGTACCAAAAACTAGATTGCAAAAACTATTTTTTAATCAATTAAGCACTAAAATGAAAATAAATATTTCATCATTTCATTTGGATGCTTTTCATACTGCCATTACATTAAAAGCTATGTAAGTCGTGAAATTTAGAAGTTTTTAAAACATGGAATCTAAGGAATTTGGCTTACAAAAACATCAAAATATTGGTCTAAAATGCCATTTCCTGTCTAGCAATCCTAATTATTTTTCTGCACCTAACTCTGAATTTACCTTATTATACTGACCGACTCTGAAATTTGATGCTCAATCTAACTGGTTAAAGTTGGACTAACTGTAGATGAAAACATGACTTTTTCATCCATAAGTATAATTGACAAAATTTCAGTACTCACTAAGCTAAATAGCAATTTTTGATCCGTCTGACTTGTGCATTACAAGATGACTAAGCAAGTTAGATAAAATATCCACCAGGACAGGAGATCTATTGAATGTCTGCAGCAACTGGCAAGAAAGCCGTTCTAGAGCTTGATGGCAAAAAAATTGAATTACCAATTTACAGCGGCACATTGGGCCCAGATGTAATCGACGTTAAGGATGTGTTGGCTTCAGGTCACTTTACTTTTGATCCTGGTTTTATGGCGACAGCTTCTTGCGAGTCTAAAATCACTTTCATCGATGGTGATAAAGGCGTTCTTTTACACCGTGGCTATCCTATTGCTCAACTTGCGACTCAAGCTTCTTACTTAGAAACTTGCTATTTATTGTTAAGCGGTGAGCTTCCAACTGCTGAACAAAAATCAGACTTCGAAAACAAAGTCCGCAACCACACTATGGTTCATGACCAAGTAAGCCGTTTCTTCAATGGTTTCCGTCGTGATGCTCATCCAATGGCTGTGATGTGTGGTGTTGTTGGTGCGTTATCTGCGTTCTATCACAATGGTTTTGACGTTGAAAACGTAGATCACCGTGAAATCACTGCAGTTCGTTTAGTTGCTAAAATTCCTACTTTAGCTGCTTGGACTTACAAATATACTATCGGTCAACCGTTCGTATATCCACGTAACGATTTAAGCTATGCTGAAAACTTCTTATACATGATGTTTGCTACTCCAGCAGATCGTGACTATAAAGTTAACCCTATTCTTGCTAAAGCAATGGACCGTATCTTTACGCTTCATGCTGACCATGAACAAAATGCCTCTACGTCTACAGTACGTTTAGCTGGTTCTACTGGTGCTAACCCTTACGCTTGTATTGCTGCAGGTATTGCTGCGCTTTGGGGTCCTGCTCACGGTGGTGCAAACGAAGCAGTTCTTAAGATGCTTGATGAAATTGGCACTGTAGAAAACGTTGCGCCGTTCATGGAAAAAGTTAAAACTAAAGAAGTTAAACTTATGGGCTTCGGTCACCGAGTTTATAAAAACTTCGATCCACGTGCGAAAGTTATGAAAGAGACTTGTGACGAAGTGTTAAGTGCACTTGGTATCAATGATCCACAACTTGCGCTTGCAATGGAACTTGAACGCATTGCGTTAAGCGACCCGTACTTCATTGAACGTAAACTTTACCCGAACGTAGACTTCTATTCAGGTATCATCCTTAAAGCGATTGGTATCCCAACAGAAATGTTTACTGTAATCTTTGCGCTTGCACGTACTGTGGGTTGGATCAGCCACTGGTTAGAAATGCACAGCGGACCTTACAAGATCGGTCGTCCTCGTCAGCTTTATACTGGCGAAACTCAACGCGATATCAAACGTTAATTCGTTACGCGTTCAGATCGAACAAGAGACCACCCTTTGGGGTGGTTTTTTATTACATATTCATACCAGCTGGCACAATCTATTTATTTTAAAATTCTTTTAAAAATCAAAATATAACAATATTAATAATAAGTATTGAAAGCTCAAATTCATATGTTCTCGATAAAACTTACAAATCACTACTTTATAAAACATCCAACCAATAACTTTATTTTATATATTGTTTAAAAATTTTTAATCATACATTTTCAAAGGAATTGAAGATGCCTCAATATTTATCCAAACAAGTGCTCGACCCAGACCAAGCTTTTTTTGGTCACCCTAAACCATTAAAAGGTTTATTTTTTACCGAGCTTTGGGAACGTTTTTCCTATTATGGTATTCGCCCTCTATTAATCCTCTATATGGCGGCTTTAGTTGCTGATGGCGGTCTCGGTTTAGATCGCCCAACAGCATCAGCAATTGTCGGCTTATTTGCAGGCAGTATGTATTTAATGACCGTATTGGGTGGATGGGTTGCTGACAATTATCTCGGTCAAGAGCGCGCTGTGTGGTATGGCTCACTGATCATCGCACTCGGACATTTATCCATTGCATTGGCAGCCTTATTTGGACATTTCTTTTTTTATTTTGGTTTAGTTTTGATTGTGATCGGTTCTGGTTTATTTAAAACCTGTATTTCCGTCATTGTTGGCACTTTATATCAGGCTCAAGATTCACGGCGTGATGCAGGATTTTCCATTTTTTATATGGGAATTAATCTAGGTTCATTGACTGCCCCACTATTGACTGGTTTATTGGTAAAAGAACATGGTTGGTACTGGGGATTCGGCATCGGTGGGGTTGGAATGTTAATCGCCTTACTGATTTTTAAGTTAATCACTGTGCCTCAATTAAAACAATTTAATCATGTGCGTGGCAATGAAAATAACTGGGCTCGTCCTGTACATTACAATCCTAAAGCACCCCAAATGATCATAGGATTTCTTGCAGTTGTTGGCTTGATTATCGCTCTAGTTTCTTTTGGAATAATCAACATCAATCCAATTCAGATCGCCACATATTTCACAATCACAATTTGTATTTGTATTGCCTTATATTTCTGCTATCTATTGCTCTTTGCAGGTTTGAATAATACCGAGAAAAAACAAATCATCATCTGTTTTATTTTACTCATCACTGCTGCACTGTTCTGGTCAGCATTTGAACAAAAGCCAACATCTTTTAATCTTTTCGCCCAAGACTTTACAGATCGCCAATTCTTTGGCTTTGAAATACCCGCCGTTTGGTTTCAATCAATTAACCCGCTTTTCATTATTATTTTCGCACCAATCCTGGCATGGCTTTGGGTTAAATTAGGCAAACAAAACCGTGACCCTGGCTATATCACCAAATTCATTATTGCTTTACTCCTCGCTGCGGGTGGTTTCCTCGTAATGAGCATTGCCAGTTACTTGATCACCCAAAATGGTGGAACTGTTTCTGCATTGTGGATCGCATCAAGCCTCCTGCTTTTAACGCTAGGTGAATTATGCTTAAGCCCTGTTGGGCTCTCAACAATGACCAAACTTGCTCCAACCATCATTCGTGGACAAGTGATGGGACTTTGGTTTACAGCATCTGCTTTAGGGAATTTGATGGCAGGTTTAATCGGTGGTCATGTTTCTATCAATGAAGTTGAGCAATTACCCCTCCTATTTATGCGATGTGTCATCGCTTTACTTCTAGGCGCACTCGTTCTATGGTTAATGAAAAAACCGATTCGTAAATTACTCAATCAAACATCAACCCCCTCTCAAAAATCTCTTGATATGCAATTGGAAAAAGTATGAACGCTTTATCACCTGCCAACAAATTAGAAAACCTTCGTACAATTATGAAGAAATATCAGCAGGATGCTTTTATCGCCATGAGTGCAGATCCACATATGTCAGAGTATCTACCTGATTATTGGAAAATACGCCAATGGCTAACAGGCTTTACAGGTTCAGTTGGCACAATTGTCGTCACTCAAAACTTTGCAGGTTTATGGGTAGATGGTCGATATTGGGTACAAGCTGAACAGCAACTGGAAAATACAGGTTACGTTTTACAAAAGCAGACACCTGATCCTGCTTCAACACATTTGTCTTGGCTTTCACAACATTTAGCCAAAGATGCAAAAATTTGTGTCAATGGAAATACCATTTCAACTCAACAATATAGCGCATTATCAGCGCTTGCAATAGAACACAATTTCTTTATCCAAACAGACTTCGATTTAATTGATGAAATTTGGACTGAACGCCCAGCACTGCCCCTACAACCCATTTGGCAAATGGCAGATGATTTCAATGCACAAACACGTTTAGAAAAAATAATTGCGATCCGTGACAAACTTATTCAGAAAAAAGCAACGGGGCATTTTATTTCTGCACTCGATGATATTGCTTGGATTTTAAATTGTAGAGGCAGTGATGTTGAATATAATCCCGTGTTCTTAGCACACTTATATATAGATCATTCTCGAACTGTGCTTTTCATTGATGATGCAAAACTTTCGACTGAAATACAGCGAAGATTTGCTTTGGATAACATCGAAATCTTACCTTATAACGCAAGCATCGAGTTTTTGGTCGAACTTAAACAACAAAATATTTTAATTGATCCAGCAAAAACATCGATTGCTCATACACAAGCGATTGAACACCATAATCACTTGATTCTAGATATCAATCCCAGCACATTATTTAAATCCCAGAAACACCCTTCAGAAATTCAGCATGTGCGCAATGCCATGATCAAAGATGGTGTAGCCTTGTGCCATTTTTTTCAATGGTTAGATACAGCGCTAACAAATAATGAATCCATCAATGAATTAACGATCGATGAGATGATCACTGGTTTCCGCGCCAAGCAAAAGGACTTTCTAGGACTAAGTTTTTCAACGATTGCAGGTTTTAATGCCAATGGGGCGCTACCCCATTATCGAGCAACTAAAGAAAGTTTCAGTGAAATCACGGGTGACGGCTTGTTACTGATTGATTCAGGTGCGCAGTATGCAGATGGTACGACAGATATCACCCGAGTTGTCCCTATCGGAAACACAAGTATTGAACAAAAACGTGATTATACGCTGGTATTGAAATGTCATATTGCGCTTGCTCAAACTGTCTTCCCAGAAGGCATTGAATCACCTCTTTTAGATTCGATCACACGTCAAACCCTGTGGAAATATGGTTTGGATTATCGTCATGGTACAGGTCACGGTGTAGGCTATGCATTGAATGTTCATGAAGGACCTCAAGTCATCTCTTATTATGCGCCAGCGACATCTTTTACCAAGATGCGTGAAGGCATGATTAGCTCTAATGAGCCAGGCTTATACCATCAAGAAAAGTATGGGATTCGCATTGAAAATCTTGTCGTCAACAAAATTAAGCATTTTGAAGATACGACTTATGGTCAGTTCTTAGAATTCGAAACACTTACACTGTGCCCGATTAACCGAAGCTGTATTATTTTAGAGTTGTTAAATGATGATGAAAAAGCATGGCTGAATCAATACCATCAAATAGTCAGAGAACGATTAGCGTCCCACTTAGAAGGTGATGTTTTAAACTGGCTAAATGAAAATACCCAAGCAATTTAACTCTCTATATCAATCAAAAAAGCGCAGAGCCTTTTGACTGTGCGCTTTTTTGAAAATCCATATACCATTGATGCGTATAATAAATATAAAATTCCGTACTTTATTGCATAGTGAGTTTATGAAAAACACATACAATAAAATATCGTTTATCTTCAATAATAAAATTAACCATCGAATATATTGGGTGATGATATGAGTGTTGTGACCACCCTGCCTTATGTTTAAAGTTTAATGACTTTGCACAGATGATGCTTCATTTCTTCAAAGATGGAAAAAGTGAATCCGATCTGATCGAATCACCGAACACTGCAATCAACAAGAGCACTTATAGTACGATTTTGATTCTTTCCGTTTGGGTTGTGACTTTTGCATTTTTACATGCATTGGATGATTGAATAGTTTTAATCACTTCATTGCGACGGGGTAAAATCTTTAAACTTGAAACAATTTCCCCACCCGTTTTACAATCTTGCTCACCCAACTTCTCACTAAAACGACCCGGATGACTCGAAGATTCAGCAGTTGCAATAATTTTAGCTTTCCACCCATCAAAATAGACTAAATCCGTTGTCTGGGAAACTTGCCCCTGCCCCGAGCCAGCAGACTCTATTTCAACCAAATCGATTGGTTTTGCTCGATATTGCACCGTATGTACTGTGAAATCATTGGCTTGACCACCGAACTCAAGTATTCGAGATTGTTTTAACTTTGGGCGCGTCAATATATAGCCTCCCCAAAAATTTCGTCCTGCATTTTCAAATGTTACACCAGAGAGATAAGCCAGCTCTCCAGACAACAAATGAACCTCTTTCATATAATCAATCATGATCGCTTTGGCGGGTGTCGCTTGAGAATCGTTTAGGTTCGTTATACTGTTGATCACTGCTTGATCTGTAGGAGTTGCTGCAAAACTCAGGGCAGATGCGCTTAGAACAAAAACCATAGTACTCAATCGAACTGAAGAATAGTAAAGCATAAAATAAACGCTCAAATTTTGTGATGGATTGTGTGCTTAACGTCCCCATTCCATTTTAGCCATGTATGGACGTATTTTTTTAATTCGTTGAATATTGGTTTTTTCAATCTGAGTTAATTGGTTTTCTACATTGGTACTACATGGCATATACCAGTTTTGATCAGCAAATTGATTGGCAATTTCACGATTTGCAAATGAATAACCATGTCGTGCATAAATTTCATTACGCATCCAATCCAGTTCTTCTGCGGGAATTTGTATATCTTGATCTTTCAATAAACGTTGAGAAGCAACAGGATAATCACCCACATCTTTTTGATAACGACATTGTTGCGGTTTTAAGTCAAAATATTTAGGTTTTACTTTTGCTGTTGTAGACTCCCAACTCGACTCCAACAAATTAGGTTGACTATGACTTACCACAAAAGTAAATACCCCACTGCTTGAAGGTGCACCGCTTTCAGTTGCGGTAATTTTATAGCCTTGAGCTGTGTTCTGCACCTTACCTGTGAAGTTCTGTTTGTTCTTACCCAAAATACTGTAACCTTTGACCTGATTTCGATCTATTGATTGAATAAAAACACCGATTTTTTGTTCATCATATTTTCCAGACCAAGATTTCTGTAATTGTTGAATATCCAGTGCATAGCCACTTTGAGTAAAAATTGCGGAAAGCCCTATACATGTTATTAATCGCTTATTCATTGTTATTCCTATTTGTTATGACGATGAGTGATACATATTCACGGTAATTTTAAAACAAATTATCGTATTTGTGGTGCAACATGATGCAAAAAAATCAAATTCAATCCAAATATAAACACTGTGTTTGGATATATCTTTGATTATAATTTACTGAACCCGTTTTATTACATAACAGTATGGCAAAAATAAAAAACAATCTGCCCACGATAAGTTTAGGTATAGTTTCTCTCTTGGTCTATGCCTATCTGTGTTACCTCATGGTCGCAATATGTTTGCAATATTTTCCTTGGAACACAGAACAGCATTTTTTATTGCTTAAGCAAGATGTAGTCAATACTCAACCTTGGCAGACGGCTTTTAAAATCCATGTGATCAGCAGTAGCTTTGTACTCATCGCTGGATTTACACAGTTTTTCCGTGTCTTTCGCACGCGTTTTCCCCGAATTCATCGTTGGAGTGGTTGGCTGTATCTGATCACCATTTTAGGGTTTTCTTTACCCAGTGGTTTAATTCTAGCTTTTTCAGCAGCTGGAGGGTTATCTACCCAAATCAGCTTTGTCTTATTAAGTTCACTCTGGGCAATTACCACCCTATCCGCGTTGTACTTTTTATTGAAAAAACGTTGGATTTTACATCGTGACTGGATGATTCGGAGCTTCGCTCTCAGCCTTTCTGCATTAAGTTTAAGAACATGGAAAATGGGACTTTACACTTTACAGCCCTATTTTGATTGGCTGACACCTGTGCATATCTATCAATTGGAGTCTTGGTTAGGTTGGGTGGTTAATTTAATTGTCGCAGAGATCATTATTCTCAAATTGCATTTATACAAGACAGAAAAGCCCTAAATAAATTTAGGGCTTTCGAATCACCTTCTACAATTTAGTGAACGTTTTAATCTTTTCGCGTCACCGTGTAATGATTTAAATCCAGTTGTTTTAACTGATTACGAAGCTCTTGCAATGACCAAGGCCATGCCGCAAAATTTCGTCCATTTTCATCCAGATAATAAGACTTACAGCCACCTGCATTGAATACCGTTGTTTTTAGATGCTTTTGTAGACGTCGATTATGTTGGGTAATCACATCTCCCTTAATTTCAAAACGGGTGAACTTCTGATCACGCATTTTTAGTAAACCATCAACAATATAGCCGACTTGCGCTTCCGCAATACCAATAAATGAATCATAGACCAGAATATTTGGACCCAAGACCAAGAATGCATTGGGAACATGTTCAATGCTTGCACCTAAATACGCTTCTGGAGAACTGTTTTTCCATCGCTCTGCAAGGACTTGACCATTGGCATCATAAACACGTTTACCAATCGGCGGATGAGAAACTTCAAAACCTGTTCCCCAAATGATCACATCAACTTCATGACACTCACCATTGGCTGCAATCACCGTATTACCGTCTATTTCCACCAAACCATGAGGAACAAGGTCAACATTGTCTTGTTGTAAGGCTGGATAATAATTGTTCGCAAACAATAAACGCTTACATCCAATGGTAAAGTTAGGGGTCACGTCTTTACGCAGTTTTTCATCTTTAATTTGTAATTTGAGTAATTGCTTACTTAAAAAATTGACAGGTTCGAGTACTTTCGGATTGCGTAACCCAAAGTTAATCCCATTTAAAATCTGAGCAATACTGTTGCGCCAAGTTTGTTGAATGACTGGAAACTTAGAAATAATCCCTTTCGCAGTTTCATTCAATTCCATGTCAGCCTTAGGAAGTACCCATGGTGCTGTGCGCTGGAACACAATCAATTGTTTCGCTAAAGGTTGAACTTGTGGAATAAATTGAATTGCTGAAGCGCCCGTACCAATGACAGCCACACGTTTACCTGTTAAATCATAATCATGATTCCAACGTGCAGAGTGAAACATTTCC
Source organism: Acinetobacter bereziniae LMG 1003 = CIP 70.12 (assembly GCF_000368925.1). Classification (GTDB taxonomy): domain Bacteria; phylum Pseudomonadota; class Gammaproteobacteria; order Pseudomonadales; family Moraxellaceae; genus Acinetobacter; species Acinetobacter bereziniae. The sequence continues at coordinate 1,035,498 of NZ_KB849756.1, forward strand.
CCCTTGAATGTTTCAATACCTTTTAATTTAGGCATCGAAGGTTCAGTAATTGGACCTGTAGTAAAAATCACTGTTTTTGCTTGGTAAGCGCCTTTAGATGTTTCTAAGTGCCAAATATGTTGTACTTCATCCCATTTGGCACTGATCAATTCATTATTAAATTCAATTTTCTCACCAAGGTCGTATTTTTCCACCACCTCTTCTAAATAACTTAATATTTCAGGCTGTTTGGCAAACAGATGACTCCATTTATGACTAGGAGAGAATGAAAAAGAATAAAGCGCAGATGGCACATCACAACCGCAACCTGGATAATTGTTATCACGCCACGTACCACCAACACGGTTGGCTTTTTCTAGTACAACATAGTCATGATAGCCCACTTGATTCATTTGATAAGCCGCAGCAATTCCAGAGATACCTGCCCCGACCACAATAGTATCATAGGTATGAACGGGCTGTTTTTTCTGAGCACTGGTTACTTTTTTATCAGCAGTCTGTTCAGCGCTCTCTGGTTTCACTGTTGTTTGAGTTGTAGCTTTTTGTTGAGTCGACTTTACCGCAGCTTTAGCCGTTTTTTGAATCTCCGCTTTAGCAGCGCCAACTTTCGCAGCAGTGGATTTCGCAGGCTTGGATACGGTTTTTACTTCTAATGCTTTGTCTTCTAAATTTGCAGATTGTGCTGTGTTCGGTTGAGTCACATGCTTAATCTCTTCCAACGTTGTTTGCGTTGTCGTCTTTTTCACGCTTTTATCTTCTGGATGTGTATCTAAAGTGGTTTCAGTCGTCATAGTCGTCTACTCAAATCTTATTTTACGTATTTATTAAATAATGGATAACCAATACCCAACATCTTGGCATACAATGCTGGCGAAGCACGTTTCATGATCCAGAACAGCTTTGCATCGGGTTGCGGAATGGTATAAAGCTTGTTTGCATCCAGATTATTTAAGGTCTTGATAGCAACTTGATCGCTGGTGGTAAATGCATGATTCATTAGCAAATCATCGGCTAGCCCTGCGTAATGTCCCGGTAAACGACCATTTTTCATAATATTGGTTGGTACCAATGTTGGACATAACACATTGACGCGAATATTGTCTTTGCGAAGTTCAGCGGATAGGGTTTCTGACAAAGCCAATACACTGGATTTGGTCACGTTATAAGCCGTCATCTCTGGTGCTGCGGTATAACCAGCCGCTGAAGCCACATTAATAATTGCGCCGCGACCTTGTTGTTTAAACTTTGGGACAAAGTAATGACAGCCGTGAATCACTCCCCACAAATTGACATGCATACACCATTGCCAATCCTCTAAAGAAACTTCATCAAACTTGCCACCTAAACCGACACCCGCATTATTAATAACCAAACTCACAGGATGATTCATTAATTTTTCAGCCTGTTCAGCCAGCGCTTTGACTTGCTCTTTCAGTCCAACATCACATTGCACCGCAAAGGCTTTTCCAGAAGTTTGTGACTCAATCAAATTTACCGTTTCTTGAGCAGCGTCTAAATTAATATCAGCACAAACAATCGTTCCACCACGCTTGGCAAGCTCCAAGGCAAAACTACGACCAATTCCACTGCCAGCACCAGTCACCACTGCATAAGCATTTTGGCTAGGTTTTGCCTTTTTAGAAAAAAATCCCATATCTCTTCAATCCATCTATTTTTTTATTTTACGAACGCAATGTCGGGTAAAATTCTTTCGTTAAATAAGGCGTAAGAATACCGTTCTCAGGGTTCAGCAACTTTTCTTTGTAATATTCCAAAAATTCAGAGGTATCATGATCATTTGGATGAAAATTTGGACGTAGATAATCAAAAATATGCTTAAAGCTACTGCCATAAACACCATCTTTTAAACCAAAAATCAGGCGAAAATTGTAAGGAATCTCACGCCAATAACGTAAGCTGATTAAATTTTTTGGATTCCGATAAAAAGGAACCAAAAATGAAGCTGCTGAAATCAATACAAGAATCGTGATCAAAGCAGGGAAAAATCCAGCAATACGTAATAAATAGTTATTTGATAATTCTTGAAAAACATCAAAGGCAATGTCTTTATGCTCAGATTCTTCAAGCATATGCCACATCCAGATCGCACGCTGTTTTTCATCTTGAGAACGGAAGAAAATTTCCTCATGATTCATCATGTATTCCGCCAAAACAGCCGTGAAATGTTCAATTCCCGCCATCAATGAAAGTTTCATTGGCTGAGGAAGACGTTCAAATCCATATTCAAACGCCCATCCTGCCCAAGTACGGAAAAGCTTTACAGGCAAATCACGAATTAAATAGGCTTCGTTTAACTCTTCATGCATTTTAGAATGAATGGCTTCTTGACCAATCAATGATGTTACACGTTGCTTAAGCAATGGATCAGTGATGAAATCACGATGATATCGTGCTGTATCAATCACCAAATCTTCACCGCGTGTCAAAAAAATTGACAATGAAGCAAAGTAAGCACTTGCTAACTCGGCATCCATATAAAATCTGTGATCGAGTTTTGCTGGATCAAAATCAAATTTCATATGCCGAATAGGAATAATCGGTGTTTGATTTGCCAAACTAAATGGCGCTGCAGCAAACATTTTAGCGACAGCTTTTTTTAACGGTTTCACGAACATAGAAAATACTCTTTATTCATTTAATCTGGTCACCCATGCACAGGTCTATTTAACACATGGCACAGCTTGCCTTTTGAGTAAAAACTCTAATTTGATCACTAAAAATTACGACATGCTTTGTCAATTACCATTGGCATATGCAGACATTCGATTAGCAAATTATGACAACCACAATGGATTGTCTAACAATTACTCTACAGTGTTGTTCTTCAAGATAGAAAATGTCCTATGAAGATAAGTTCTGTGATGTGTTGAGAAATCAAAACGGGTCAAATGTGCTATTAAGCAATACAAAAAAAGAGCAACTATTTAGTCACTCTTGTTTAAAAAGATGTTCAATTCACTCAGATTTAGCTGCGGATCGCTGGCGTAAATTCTTTGATAAAATATGGAGTCAGCGTTCCTGTCTCTGGATCAAGTAGCTCTTTCTTGAAATAGTCCAATAGTTCACTGGTGTCATGATCATTGGGATGAAAGCTTGGACGTAGATAATCAAAAATATGCCCTAAACTACTGCCAAACACCCCATCCTTTAAGCCAAAGAGTAAATTCCAACTCCCCTTCGCTTCTCTCCAAAAGCTTAAGCTCAAGGTATTTTGCGGGCGCCGTAAAAACGGCAAAAATAATGCACCTGCACCGACACCTACCCCAAGCGTAATTAAGGCAATAAAGAATCCTAAAATGCGTAAACTATAATTTGCTGAAAGAACTTGATAGGTATCATATGCAATATCTTTGTGTTCAGATTCTTCAAGCATATGCCACAACCATAAAGCACGTGTTTTTTCATCGAGTGAATGATTAAAAATATCTTGGTGTGTCATGGCATATTGAGCAAAAACAGCAGTGAAATGCTCGATTCCAGCCATCATTGAAAGCTTCAATGGCTGTGGAAATTTTAGAAAAGTATTGTTAAATACTTGTTCAGCTAGAAAACGGTATAGTTGTACTGGCAAATGATTGGGAATCATCGTTTCATTATATTCTTCATGGACTTTAGAATGAATCGCCTCTTGCCCAATTAAACTGGTTAAACGCTGTTTCAAGATTGGATCTTTGATTTGGTCACGATGGTGACGTGCAGTTTCAATCACCAATTCTTCGCCATAAGTCAAAAAAATTGAAAGTGCTGCAAAATAAGCAGTCGCCCATTCCTTTTGCATAAAAAATTTGACATCCAGCTCATCAGGGCTGAATTTAAAATCAAAATGACGAATCGGAATATTAGCAACCTGCTCAGTTAAATCCACCAATTGGCTGGGAAAAACTTTTGCAAAGACCTTTTTGACTGGTTTAGCAAGCAACATATAAAACCTCATCTATTTATCTATAGTGCAAAGCTTTGTCTAAAAATCCAGTACAAATTCACATTCCTAGTCAAAACCATGCTTTTATACAGCCGAAATTAAGACATATTGCATCAAATACCATTAGCATTTACGGTCAATCGATTGGCAATTTATGACTATCCAACAAAGTGTCAGACAAATAACCGAAACAAGTGTATTTGCTGATAAATAATGACCCGAGAGGACATTTTTAATCATCCACTTAACTTGAACCTGAGTTTAAAAAGTCGTTATGGTGAGTCACAGATTGATTTGATGAAGAAATGAGATTGCCTACGATCGATTAGGCTTTGGACAATCATCTCCCCATCCCGACTTCTGGGATATTGATTTTGTGAAAAATGAAGCAATAGAAGGTTTTTCAGTCATTTTAGAGCAATTCAAAATTCAAGATTTTATGGTGATGGGACATAGTGTAGGTGGTGGGATGGCAACTCACTGTTCTGTTCAGTATCCAAAGCAATGTAAAGCCTTAATCACCATTTCAGCACAGGCTTTTGTAGAACAACAAACCCTTATTGGAATTCAAGATGCCAAAACCAACTTTCAACATCTAGGACAAATGAATCGTCTTAAAAAATATCATGGAGAAAAAGCTCAATGGGTTTTAAATGCTTGGACTGAAACATGGTTATCTTCCCAATTCCGCCATTGGCAGTTAAGAGACACGATAACACAAATACAATGTCCTCTCTTGGTCATTCATGGAGAACTGGATGAATATGGCTCTTTGGCTCAACCTCAACAGTTTATCGATTATGCAACTAAAACAGTTCAATTAGAAATTATTGCATGTGCAAAGCATATGCCACATAAAGAAAATCCTCAGCAAATATTAAATATTATTCATACTTTTATTGTAGGACTTGAAATTGCATAGCGTCATTTCATAAAAATGATTTGATTTCAATCTCATTCAATCCAATGAACTTTAGGGTCTGTGGACATTTCATAAATGGCTTGCGTTGTAGGTTAAAATTGAGCAGGCATGAGGAGTATACTCCGCAAGGAAATGAAGAGAATAGCGAGACTATTTTTAAGTTTCATAACGTAGCCTGAGATAATTTTAGCCACAACCCTGAGCCAGAACAAAGCACTGCTTTGTTTGCAGCGCAAGGCGCAGCGGGGACTAGCGTGTTTTTTGTCGCTTCGTCGTTACGAACTACTTATTTAGAATGACTAAATTTCGTATTTCGCGCCTAGAATCGCCTAAAAAACACACCTAGTCGCAAACATAGACGAATTGTCCACAGACCCTATACTTTTATCAAGATTCTTAGAAAATTTGTGAGTCACAGATAAGCATATTTAATTGATACAGATGATCTCGTTGGACTTCCTCATCATTATAAAATTGATTGTTATTTGGCTGTCCTATATTCAATGCTAAACTGATTCTAACTTTATTTTAATCCCTGCTAACAATGTTGAATTACTTTTGGCGCTTGGCAAAAATACTCAAAATTGATCAATTTAAATATCGCCCATTAACAAATGGAGAAATTCGAATTAGCCGAACTGTGTTTGGTGACTTGATTGATTATGATCAGGTAAAAATCATGAATCACCCATATTTGCCTTGGCAACCCGTTGGCATCTTAATGGCACCTAATGGCTATATTCATTTAAAAGATGCCGATTATTGTGAAGATTTTTCATGCATGAGTTTAGCCTATCAAGCTGTATTCATTCATGAAATGGCCCATATCTATCAATACCAACGCCATGAAAAAGTCCTGCTAAAAGGTGCAATTTTGCAGTCTGCAATGTATCTTAGTTTTGGTCGCTATAACCCTTATCGCTATACTTTGGTTCAAGGAAAGTCTTATTTTGACTATAATATCGAGCAACAAGGAGACATCGCTAAAGACATTTATTTAAATCGAATTGAAAATATCATTTTGAATTAAATCAAAGCTAAAATTTGACACTTTTCGCTTTGCTTCGGACTTTTTTGTGATCTATTTCATGATTTTTTTAAAAAGAACATTAATTCCGATGTAAAAAGCAAAAAATAATGAAAAATCACTAGTTTCTACAAAAAAAATACTCTAAATTCATGGTGTCATTGATGCTGCACTGAATAAACTTGATGAATCACTAGCTTCTGACATTTTTTTAGTTAAAATACTCAATGTCTGAAATTTTTGCCTTGCAAAAAAATAAAGATTTTTGATGATTTTTTGATGATTTTATAGCTTCGCCCTTTGGCAGTTTTTGTTGTGTCTATATATACATACGTTGAATAACTACATTTTAAAAATCAACAAAATGTATATAAATTACCCTATTGGAATAGGATTTGGTTTAAATGAAAAGTTTTAAAATTGCTCTTGCGCAATTCTCTCCATTCATTGGTGATCTTGATTCAAATGTTCAAAAGATGATTGAGCAAGCCAATGAAGCAAAAAAACAGAATGCTGAAATTATTGTTTTCCCCGAACTTTCTATTATCGGCTATCCAGCTGAAGATTTATTTCTACGCCCAAGCTTAGCTAAACGTACAGCTCAAGCTTTTGAAAAACTAGCCACGATCAAAGATATTGTTTTGGTATTTGGTTTTGTAAATCTTACAGATGATGGTCAACGTTATAATGCTGCTGCTGTCATGAAAGATGGTCAGGTACTCGGTATTTATAACAAACAAAATTTACCTAACTATAGTGTATTTGACGAAAAGCGTTATTTTAATGAAGGTCATCAACACCTCGTTTTTGAATACTTGGGTCATAAGTTTGGTGTATTGATCTGTGAAGATGTCTGGTCACTCAATACAGTTCAACAGTTAGCTCAATTGAATGTCGAAAGCGTATTGGTACTCAATGCTTCACCTTATGAAGTTGGTAAACCTCAACACCGTATCGTAACGCTGAAAGAATTAGCGAAACAATTGAATTTGCACTTGGTCTACGTCAACCAAGTCGGTGGGCAAGACGATCTGATTTTTGATGGTACAAGTTTTGTGATTAACCAATCAGGCGAAGTTGCATTACAAGCACCGAGCTTCATTGAAGACCTCTACTTTACAGAATACCAAATCGAAAACAAAAGCTATCAAGTCGTCGAAACTGCACCTGCTTTAAGTACCATGGCTGAGATTTACCAAGGTTTAGTTTTAGCAACACGTGACTATGTGCAACGCTCAGGCTTTCCTGGTGTAATTCTTGGATTATCAGGAGGTATTGACTCCGCTTTAACGCTTGCAATTGCTGTTGATGCCATTGGTGCGGATAAAGTTCAAGCGGTAATGATGCCTTATACTTATACCTCTCAAATCAGTGTTGAAGATGCTACTGAGCAAGCAAAGCGTATGGGAGTGACATTTGGTATTGCTGAAATTCATCCAATTGTAAACAGTTTCATGCAAACGCTCTATCCTTTCTTTGGCAACTCACCTGCTGATGCAACAGAGGAAAACCTTCAAGCTCGTGCGCGTGGCACACTGTTGATGGGTTTATCTAATAAATTTGGTAATTTAGTGCTTTCAACAGGCAATAAATCTGAACTTTCTGTCGGTTACTGTACTTTATATGGCGATATGGTGGGTGGTTTTGCAGTACTGAAAGACGTTTATAAAACCATCGTGTTTGAATTGGCGAAGTATCGTAACAGCATTTCTGAAACGCCTGTAATTCCTGAACGTGTGATTACCCGTCCACCTTCAGCTGAACTTCGTCCAGATCAAAAAGACCAAGATTCACTACCTGCTTACGATATACTCGATGCGATTTTATACGCCTATATCGAAGAAGAACAAAGCCAAGAGGACATCATCGCCAAGGGCTTTGAACGTGAAGTGGTCGAAAAAGTAATTCGTCTTGTTGATCGCAATGAATACAAACGCCGTCAAGGTTCAATTGGACCACGCATCAGTTCACGTGCATTTAGTCGCGAACGTCGCTACCCGATTGTAAATGGCTGGAAACCTGGTGTATAAGCCTCGTGAATGTGAATAATTCACTCCCAGCGAGCTTTGCTCAGGAACTTGCTCAAGCACTTTTGCTTGAGCAAGTGCGTTATACCAAACAACAATTACTTGATCAAAAAAATCCTCAATTCATTCAAAATTTTATTTCTCAAACTTATCAGAATGCTGACAAAATTCTTTTAAAAGACGTGATACAACTTGAACAACTCTGTTCAGTGGTTCAAAAATATGCATTTGAACTAAATTTGGGCGCTGATATTCTTGAGTTTATTGGTGTCGTTGCGCAAAAAATTCATCAATATGCAATTGGTAGCCAAACCGTTATCAATGATTTACTTTCAGATGAATCATTTGAATTATGGATGTTCAAAATTTTAGAACTTGAACAGCTCCGAGATTATCTTCAAGAAAATTTACAACATAATCCGCAGATTCAACAGGTCAGCTTACAACTCGCCAATCAAATTGTTGAAAGTAACACACCTTGGCTTAATCAACTTCGCCACTACACAGTTAAACAAAATCGTCTTGGTTCCAAAGTCATGAGCTTTATCCAAGACCAACAGCAAAATATTGAATTAAAATTAGAAAACCAACTTGCGTCAGCAATACGTAAACAACTCAGCACGATTATTATGCTTCCCAATGAGGATTTAGCAGATATCGCGACACACATCTGGACTGAAATCAAACAACGCTCCTTAAAAGAAACATTTTCTCAACTTCAATCCATAGATTTTGAAGAGTTCTTTATCTTAGTTTATGAAACATGGAAAGAGCTTCGTGAAACAGAATATATGCAACAGGTTATTCTTAACGTAGTAGAAGCATTTTATGAATATTTTGGTGAATACAGTCTACAGGAATTATTACACTCTGTAGGTCTAGATAAAAATGACTTATTCATTGAAGCAGATCGCTTTATTCCACATACATTAGGTGCATTAGAACAGCACGGCTTGTTAGACAGTATCATCCAATCTTTGATAGCACCATTCTACTTAGATCCACAAACCCAGCGCTTTATAGAAAATTTTCTTGCTGAGAAAGCATAACCATTGATAAAACATAGATCGTCTTTCTATAGACAACGTCTCAGTTAAGCGATTTAAATCATCAATATAAAGTACATTAACCTGAGTACGATAAAAATCCTTGATGAAAGATGATACAGTCAAACCGCCTGATTATTCATACAAGTGATTTGGATGATTCATTTATTTTGTACTTTTTGAATCATTGATGGTCTTGCTATCGTGAGGCGACATGAATGTCGCCATGTTGAGCGGGGGTAAAGGATGTACCCCTCGCTCAACGAGAGATTTTTGTCACTTTTCATCTCTGAAAAGTGAGCCATCGGCTACGCAAAAGAATTTAAACTTTAGCACTAAAGCGTGGCAGTACAAGCTTTAGATCATCAAACAATCTATTGATCGCCTTCATTTTATTGGTCAAGAGAAATAAAACTATATTGATGGTTGCGCTTACGGAGCTTCGCTCCTCATACCAAAACAAGTATGGCGAGCCCTTGCGGAGCTCCGCTCCTCATCCTAAAATCGGATGAAAATCCAGAAAAAATCCACATAGATTTATTATCTTTCAATGAGTTGAAGATTTAATTGTATCGAATTCACGTTACATTAATAAAAGCTTAATATCATCAAACAACATTTTCATATCATGGATTTTATGAGTCAAAGCAAATTAGATTTTACTGTAACTGCTTTCAACAGATTGAGGATATGTATATGTAGCACTAGAAATTTCATGGTTGATAAAGCTTGCACTTATTTAAAAAACCATCACGACACGTACATTGGTAAAAGGCTAATATATGACTACGATGTGTTGGATAAATTGAACATCCTCATGTAACAATTTCAGTTCTCTTGTTTTGGTTATAAACATATCAAGCTTTATTAAAATAATGTTTGATTTAATTCAGCCTGATCACACAAATTTTTTAAACTCATGTGCTCGACATAGGGTTTCGCGCTAAAAAAATTTGAGGACACAAAAAAAGAGACCATGCGGTGAGCATGGTCTATAAAAATGGTGGCTATGACGGGACTTGAACCTGTGACCCCCGCATTATGAGTGCGGTGCTCTAACCAACTGAGCTACATAGCCATAAACTGTGTGCGCATTATCTAAAGTTATACACCCTACGTCAAGCACTTAAATAAACTAATGCTCACACTTTAAACAATTGATATTTAAATGTTTAAAATTAATACATATTTATGTTTTTATCAGAAAATTAGCATATTCAAGCGATAAAATTATCCTGCAATCTACCTACAATATTTTAATCGTCGCTAAATTAAAGATTTAATTTTTTATAGATGAAGATGTTTGAATAAAATAAGACTTAAACAAAACAAACGACCCAAAATAATTTTATAACCATTGAGCACTATAGCAACTATCGAATTTTAATGTTTCCAAGATTCAAATCTTGCAATAAAAAAGAGAGTGTTTACCACTCTCTATTTGCAACCAGCTCTTCCATTTCAAGATCAAGATAACCTTGATCCTGTATCACCATCATCAACGCTTCAGCAATATAATCTGCAGCAGTATCATCCAGTGAGGAGTCTAAGTCTTCAAACTGAGGCTTCATTTCATTAATTTCAGTCACAGTCAGATTTGCCAAAGAGTAAATTTCAGCATCGCTAAAACTGGTTTTAGCCACCTTTTTAGCAAATTGTTCAATGAGTTGCTTTATTTCGGCAACTAGAATATCGGGATAATATTCATCATCGAACATTGGGAGAAGTAGATCGTTAAACATAGCAACCTAAAATAAAACAGCAATTCACGCGCTTATATAACACAAACCATACAATTCACCAAATCTACTTGCGACCTTAATGCTATTTTTTTAAATCACTTTTCTGGTTAGAGAGAGAAATGCGCTCCAATCGTCATACTTATACCTTTGAAGAAAGATCATTTGATCCAATCAAATTCAATTTGAAACACCTATCGCTAAATCGCGGTACGCATTGCCTGCCAAATTTGAATGGCGTCTGACATTGCTTTCACATCATGTGCACGTACCATACATGCACCTTGCTGAATACTCATCAAATGCGCAGCGACACTGCCTACTGCACGATTTTGAGCATCTGCTCCACCTAAAGCCTCTCCAATAAAACGCTTACGTGATAAGGCGGATAAAATGGGATATCCCATTGCGTTCAATTTATAAAACTCATTCAATAATTTTAAGTTCTGTTGCGCATTTTTAGCAAAACCAAAACCGGGATCAATCATGATGTTTTCAGGCTTAACCCCTGCTTGTATCGCTTGATCGACACGTTGTTGAAGTTCCTTAATCACATCCAGAGTTACATCCTGATATTGGTCCAGTTGGTTCATGGTTGATGGTTCACCACGCATATGCATAATAATCACAGGAATATCTAGTTCTGCAGCTGTTTGCAATGCATTTGGACGAGTTAATGCTCTTACATCATTCCAAATATGTGCGCCGACCTTGACTGCTTCACGAATCACTTCTGGTTGCGAAGTATCAACCGATATCACCACGTCATATTGGGCAAGCTCAGCAATTACAGGAATGACGCGTTGGATTTCCTCAGTGATTGCTACAGTTGATGCACCAGGTCGTGTAGATTCACCACCGACATCAATCACAGTTGCACCTGCATCAATCATTTGTCTAGCATATGCAATGGCTTGATCTTTTTGATTATGTAGCCCACCATCACTAAAAGAATCTGGAGTTACATTCAGTATCCCCATGACATGCGCTTTTGATAGATCTAAACTCAAACGCCCGCAACGCAAAATTTTATTCGGCAGTGACACCAATTGCATGTCGCTTCTCCATGATTAATTTGCATTAGTTTAGCAATTACACTCCATTTCAAGATAAATTCTTTTAATAATAAATTGTATTTGCATAAAAAAAGAGCCTCATATGAGACTCTTTTTTGATTTATTCCAATCAGGTTGCCGGTAATGGTGGCGGAGTTGACGGACCATCTGTAGGCGTCACATCAATCACTGGATTATCAGCAACATAAACCTTAGGTGGTTGCGGCTCACGACCTTCCATGATGTCACGGATTTGATCACGGTCAATGGTTTCCCATTCCATCAAGGCTTTCACCATTGCATGCGCAATATCTTTGTTATTTTCAAGAATATCACGTGCAACTTTGTACTGTTCATCAAGAATACGACGTACTTCTTGGTCAACTTGTTGTTGAGTTGCTTCAGAAATAGTGCGACTACCTACGTTTCCAAAGAAACCATTTTGGTTTTCATCTTCGTAAACCATCACACCCATTTTGTCAGACATACCGTACTTGGTGACCATTGCACGCGCCATTTTAGTTGCACGTTCAAAGTCGTTAGAAGCACCTGTCGACATTTGGTTAATGAATACTTCTTCTGCAATACGACCACCGAATAAGATAGAAAGTTCATTCAACATCTTAGACTTGTAATGGCTGGTTTGGTCATGTTCTGGCAGCTGCCAAGTCACACCAAGCGCCCAACCACGCGGCATAATGGTTACTTTATGTACTGGGTCTGTACCCGGAAGAATTTCCGCTACAATCGCATGACCTGCTTCATGATAAGCGGTCGCACGACGTTCTTCTTCACGAATCACCATCGACTTACGCTCAGGTCCCATATAGATCTTGTCTTTAGCATCTTCAAAGTCATGCATATCGACAGTGTTCTTATTGCGACGTGCAGCAAATAATGCTGCTTCATTGACAAGGTTTGCCAATTGCGCACCAGAGAAGCCCGGTGTACCACGTGCAAGTACTTTAAGATCAACACCTGTCACAGATGGAAGTTTCTTCAAATGCACTGCCAAAATCTGTTCACGACCTTTGATGTCAGGAAGACCCACCATCACTTGACGGTCAAAACGTCCAGGACGTAACAATGCTTTATCAAGTACGTCGGCACGGTTGGTTGCAGCAATAACGATAATACCTTCATTACCTTCGAAACCATCCATTTCAACCAACATCTGGTTTAATGTTTGCTCACGCTCATCATGACCACCACCAGTACCTGAACCACGATGACGACCAACAGCATCAATCTCATCAATAAAGATGATACATGGTGCATGACGTTTCGCTTGTTCAAACATATCACGTACACGCGAAGCACCCACACCTACAAACATTTCAACGAAATCAGAACCAGAGATGCTAAAGAAAGGAACTTTTGCTTCACCCGCAATCGCTTTCGCAAGTAAAGTTTTACCTGTACCTGGAGGACCAACCATCAACACGCCTTTAGGAATTGTTGCTCCTAAGCGTTTGAATTTTGCAGGGTCTTTTAAGAAATCTACGATTTCAACAACTTCTTGTTTCGCTTCATCACAACCTGCAACATCAACAAATGTTACTTTAATTTGGTCTTCCGAAAGCATTTTTGCCTTCGATTTCCCAAAACTCATTGGACCATTTTTACCGCCTGCACCACCGCCCATGTTACGCATGAAGAACATGAACAATAAAATAATTAAGAGTACAGGGAAACTTGCAATGAGAAGTTGCATCAACAAACCTTGACGTTGAGGTGCAGTACCTTCAACAACAACGTTATTTTTGATGAGTGTAGGCATCAGTTCAGGATCTTGAACTGCTGGGCGAATACTTTCAAAGTTCGAACCGTTCTTTTTTTCGCCGCTTATTCTTTCACCATCAATTGTGACTTTACTAATTTGACCAGCATTCACCGCTGTGACGAATTCAGAATAATTCATCGCAGAAGGCTTACTGCGGTCACTGAGATTGCTGAAGATTAAGATCAGCACACCCAGTATGACCAGCCACAATACGGCATTTTTGAAGTAATCGCTCAAAGCTTTATTCCCATATATAACTATTTTGATCAGGCTCAATCATGCTTGATCGTAACAAAAAGCGAGTAATGAATTTCGCAATAAAGATTAAAAAGGTACAAAATGCACAATTTTTAACAACTTGGCAAGCATTTGTTGGCAATTCATTACGAACTACGAACATACCTTAAAAATGCCCGCTATTGCGAAACTTTTTTACGACCCTGTCCAATTAAAAAAACTTCTTTTGAACGTGCACGTGAAGCAGCAGGTTTTGCTGTTTTCAATACATCAAAACTGTCCACGACTTGCTTTCGGAACTCATCAAATCCACTGCCTTGGAAAACCTTAACTACAAATTGCCCTTTAGGTCCTAAGACTTTATTGGCAAAATCTAACGCAAGTTCACACAAATAAATCTGGCGAGGTTGATCTACAGCCCTATTACCTGATGTATTGGGGGCCATATCTGAAATTACAACGTCTACAGTGCGTCCATTTAAAATATTTAACAATTTTTCGAAAACTTCTTCTTCTCTAAAGTCACCTTGTAAAAAAGTAACATCTGGTAAAGCGTCCATTTCCAAAATGTCTGAAGCAATCACTAAACCCTTATCACCGACCAGTTTTCCTGCGATTTGCGACCAGCTTCCTGGTGCAGCTCCCAAGTCAACTACAGTCATTCCGGGTTTAATCATTTTATATTTTTCTTGAATTTCAAGAAGTTTATATGCTGCGCGAGCACGATAGCCTTCTTTTTGTGCTTTTTTCACAAAAGGATCATCTAAATGCTCTCTCATCCACGCACGACTACTTTTGGATAACTTCTGGTTGGTAATGCGTGTAGCCATAACTCTCTTGATCTAAACAGATAACTAACTTGTGATTGTACGTGAAAAATATTCTCATTGCAGTATACATATGGATTAAAATCGATAGATATTGATATGTTTTTTTGAATAAGCCTCATCGAATATTTCTACAGAATTTACAGCGCAGCGATATGGCTTTTGTTATACTAAGTCGTTTTTAAAATCAGGTTATTTTTTATGGCGACTCTATCTATCCAAGAACGTAAACGTTTACGTCAAATCGGACATGCATTAAATCCAGTTGTAATGCTTGGTGATAAAGGCTTGACTGAAAGTGTCGTTGAAGAATTAAACCGTGCTTTAAATGATCATGAGTTAATTAAAGTTAAAATTGCGGGTGAAGATCGCGAAGCACGCACAGCAACCATCACTGAAATAGCTGAAACAACTGGCGCAGAAGTGGTGCAAACCATCGGTAAAATTGCTTTGCTTTACAAAAAAGCAGCCAAACAAAATCAAAAACTCTCTAATTTGGTTCGTCACGCTCATCTTTCTAATTAAGATTTATTTTCATGGCAAGTTACGAACTGAATGCTTTTGATCGTCGTTTTCAAAGTATCTCTTTAGTGGGTGCGATTGAGCAGGTCAATCCCTACACCTTAAATGTAGGTTATTGGTTAAGAGATCCCAATCAATTTATTGTATACCCTGAACCTGTTACAGCACATCCGCGTCAAGATTTTCTTTGGGAAAATACCTGTTTTGAAATTTTTATTGGCGTGCAGGGCGAAGATCAATATCGAGAAGTTAACCTCTCCCCTTCTCAAGCTTGGCAAGCCTATCAATTTGAAGAATATCGCTATCCTGAGAATATGCCTCCTGTAGTTGCATACGATATTGAATTAAATCAGCTTAAGCGTACACATTATGGATTAAATGTGAGTTTAGATCTGACTGAGTTTATGCTTGCACATAAACTCAAGTGGTCTGATCTATTTATAGGACTCAGTGCTGTTTTGAATACCACACAAGGTCAACACTTCTTCGCCATGCAGCATAGCGGACAGCAAGCTGACTTTCACAACAAACGCGACTGGTTACATACCTTTTAATCGTCACTGTTGAATTGTCTTTTAAATAAAAAGTGAGGCATTTGCCTCACTTTTTATTTAGGTATAGTTGTTTATATACAGCCCAAACAACAACTTATTGCTTTGTCGTAACTTTATGCCAAACTTCCAACGTATGCTCTTTAGAACGTTTTAGTGTTTCAGTGAGCTGAACTTTATGCTTAGAGGAAATTTGTGAAACATCTTCACGAATTTCTTTACCTACTTCAGTCAACTCTTTCACCAAAAGGCTTAATTCCGATTTTAACAAATCAGCTAATTCAACCAAGTCTTTTTGTGAAGTAGAAAATTGAGTTTTGATTACATCAAGACGTTGTACCAAATCTTGTTTGAAGTTTTTGACTTGATCTTGAACCTGTTCATTCAGTTGCTCTGTTTCAGCTTCCAGTTTTTTCTGAGTATCCGCCACAGCTTGAGAGACTTTTTGCTGCGCATCTTTGCCCAGTTTCTCTAAATTTTCCGCAGTTTCAGCTACAACCTCTTTCAAAGCTGCTGTATCTTTTGTTACTTTTTCAGTCACACTTTCTTTAGATATCGTCATATTGATTCCCCCTGGAATACGAAACAATAAGATAGCGTGAAGAAATAAATTTTAGATTTTGATTTGTCTGACAATTATTAAATACTTACAATTTCAAAAAATTCATATGAAAAGCAGAACTAGTAAAAAATAGCAAGGCATTTATCTCACAATATCCACCTAAATAAAATGGACTTTTAATCAGTTCATGCGTATAATGCGCTGTTAAGTTATAAGCGAGCAGACAAGAGGAGGGTAGGATTTAATTAGCCTTCCTTTTTTTTCGTCTACTCGCTTTTTTACAGCCCTATTTTTGTGGTTTTAGTTCAGGAGCTATGGTTTGAGCACCCCCGCCATTTTAGCCCTTGCTGACGGTACTGTTTTTAAAGGTACATCGATCGGCGCTACGGGAAGTACGACTGGTGAAGTCGTTTTTAACACTGCCATGACTGGTTATCAAGAAATTTTGACTGATCCAAGTTATGCACAGCAACTTGTAACTTTAACTTATCCTCATATCGGTAATACTGGTTGTAATGAAGAAGACACTGAATCAGGTCGAATTCATAAAGTCTGGGCGAATGGTCTCATCATTCGTGACCTACCTTTATTACACAGCAATTTCCGCGCAAATCAATCTCTTGGCGAATATTTAGAACAACATAACGTCGTTGCCATTGCTGATATTGATACACGAAAATTAACACGAATCTTACGTGACAAAGGTGCACAGAACGGTTGTATTCTTGCAGGTGAAAACATCACTGAAGAAGAAGCAATTGCTCAAGCACGTGCCTTTGGTGGCTTAAACGGTTTAGACCTTGCTAAAGAATGTTGCGATCCTGAAGGTTTTGAATGGACTGAAGGTTCATGGACATTAGGCAAAGGCTTCTCTCAACCTGAAACTAAATTTCATGTAGTTGCATACGATTATGGTGTCAAAACCAACATCTTACGTATGCTTGTAGATCGCGGTTGTAAGTTGACTGTGGTTCCTGCTCAAACCCCTGCTGAAAAAGTGCTCGCACTTAATCCAGATGGTGTGTTCCTTTCAAATGGTCCTGGCGATCCAGCAGCATGTGATTATGCGATTGAAGCTGTGAAGACTATTGTTGAAACTACAAACCTGCCTGTATTTGGTATTTGTTTAGGTCACCAAATTCTTGCTTTAGCATCTGGTGCTAAAACAGTAAAAATGCCACATGGTCACCATGGTGCAAACCATCCTGTACAAAACATTGATGACCAAAGTCAATACCACGGTACAGTGATGATTACTTCTCAAAACCATGGCTTCGCTGTAGATGCAGAAACTTTACCTGCAAATCTTAAAGCAACGCACAAATCTTTATTCGATCAAACTCTACAAGGGATTCATCGTACAGATAAACCTGCGTTTAGCTTCCAAGGTCACCCTGAAGCAAGCCCTGGTCCACATGACTGTGCCCCATTGTTCGATCATTTCATCGAACTTATTGAAGCATCTAAGAAGTAATTAAGGAAGCGACCATGGCTAAACGTACAGACATTAAAAGCATCTTAATTATTGGTGCGGGTCCGATTGTCATCGGACAAGCATGTGAGTTCGATTACTCAGGTGCACAAGCATGTAAAGCCCTTCGTGAAGAAGGCTATCGTGTTATTTTGGTGAACTCTAACCCAGCCACCATTATGACTGATCCAACAATGGCAGATGCAACGTATATTGAACCGATTACGTGGCAGACTGTAGCTGCGATCATTGAAAAAGAGCGCCCAGATGCTGTTCTTCCAACAATGGGTGGTCAAACGGCATTGAACTGTGCACTTGCACTTGATGCCAACGGTATCTTAAAAAAATATAATGTTGAATTAATCGGTGCAACCAAAGAAGCGATTGAAAAAGCTGAAGACCGTAAATTGTTCGACATCGCAATGCGTAAGATCGGTTTAGAATGTCCTCGTGCCGATGTTGCTGAAAGCATGGAACATGCACTTGAAATTCAAGCGCGTTTTGGTTTCCCTGTCATCATTCGTCCATCATTTACGATGGGTGGTTCAGGTGGTGGTATCGCTTACAACAAAGAAGAATTTATTGAAATTTGTGAGCGTGGTTTCGATCTTTCGCCAACTAAACAATTGTTGATCGATGAATCATTGATTGGTTGGAAAGAATACGAGATGGAAGTTGTTCGTGACAAAAACGACAACTGTATCATTGTCTGTACCATTGAAAACTTTGATCCAATGGGTGTCCATACAGGTGACTCAATCACTGTTGCGCCTGCACAAACACTGACTGATAAAGAGTTCCAATTACTCCGTAATGCGTCTTTGGCTGTACTTCGTGAAATTGGTGTAGAAACCGGCGGTTCAAACGTTCAATTCGGTATTAATCCGAAAGACGGTCGTATGGTCGTGATCGAGATGAACCCTCGTGTATCTCGTTCTTCTGCTCTTGCATCTAAAGCAACAGGTTTCCCTATTGCAAAAATTGCAGCGAAACTTGCAGTCGGTTATACCCTTGATGAATTGAAAAATGACATCACTGGCGGTACTACACCTGCATCATTCGAGCCTGCAATTGACTATGTAGTGACTAAAATTCCTCGTTTCAACTTCGAGAAATTCCCACAAGCTGACGCAACATTGACAACACAGATGAAGTCGGTGGGCGAAGTGATGGCGATTGGTCGTAACTTCCAAGAGTCTGTACAGAAAGCATTACGTGGTCTTGAAGTCGGTACTTGTGGTTTCGATGAACAAATCGCTGTGGGTACAGAAGGCGCAAAAGATAAAATCTTAGTTGAGCTTAAAGTACCTGGTCCAGATCGTATTTGGTATGTTGCTGATGCCTTCCGTCATGGCTTTACTCTAGAAGAAGTTTTCGCTGCAACCAATATTGATCGTTGGTTCTTGATCCAAATCGAAGACATCATCAAGACTGAAGAACAAATTAAAACTTTAGGTTTTGGTGACTTAAACGCTGACAATATCCGTTCATTTAAGCGTAAAGGTTTATCTGATTTGCGTATCGCAAACTTAATGGGTATTTCGCAAAAGCAATTCCGTAAGCATCGTTGGAACTTGGGTGTATATCCAGTTTACAAACGTGTTGATACCTGTGCTGCTGAGTTTGAATCAGATACAGCCTATATGTATTCAACTTATGATGAAGAATGTGAATCTAATCCGTCTAGCAAAGACAAAATTATGGTCATCGGTGGTGGTCCTAACCGAATTGGTCAAGGTATTGAGTTCGATTACTGCTGTGTACATGCTGCGCTTGCTATGCGTGAAGATGGTTATGAAACCATCATGGTCAACTGTAACCCAGAAACTGTTTCAACAGACTATGATACTTCTGACCGTTTGTACTTCGAACCAATCACACTGGAAGACGTACTTGAAATCGTACGTACTGAAAAGCCAAAAGGCATCATTGTACAGTACGGTGGTCAAACACCATTGAAATTGGCGCGTGCTTTGGAAGAAGCTGGTGCTCCAATTATTGGTACATCTCCTGATGCAATTGACCGTGCAGAAGACCGTGAACGTTTCCAACAAATGGTTCAACGCTTAAATCTTCGCCAACCAAGTAACAGCATTGTCAAATCTGCTGAAGAAGGTATGGCTGAAGCATCTAAAGTGGGTTATCCATTGGTGGTACGTCCTTCTTATGTGCTTGGTGGTCGTGCAATGGAAATCGTCTACAATGACGATGAACTTAAGCGCTACTTACGTGATGCGGTTCAAGCATCTAACGAAGCACCTGTATTACTCGATCACTTCCTTGATGATGCGACAGAAGTTGATGTTGACTGCGTATCTGACGGTAAAGATGTTGTGATTGGTGGAATTATGCAGCACATCGAACAAGCAGGTATTCACTCTGGTGACTCAGCATGTTCGATTCCACCTTACTCTCTTTCTCAAGAGATTCAGGATGAAATGCGTCGTCAAACAGTGGCTATGGCGAAAGAGCTTGGCGTTATTGGTTTGATGAACGTTCAATTTGCTGTAAAAGGCAACGATGTTTATATTCTTGAAGTTAACCCACGTGCATCTCGTACAGTACCATTTGTATCGAAATGTATTGGTGAATCGTTAGCAAAAGTTGCTGCACGTTGTATGGCGGGTCAATCTTTAGAATCTCAAGGATTCACAAAAGAAATTATCCCAACTCATTTTGCAGTAAAAGAAGCAGTATTCCCATTCAATAAATTCCCAGGTGTTGATCCAATTCTTGGACCAGAGATGAAATCTACTGGTGAAGTTATGGGTGTTGGTAAAACTTTTGGTGAAGCTTTCTACAAAGCTGTGTTAGGCTCTAATGATCGTTTACCAGGAAAGCCAACTGAAGGTGAAGTGAAACATGTATTTATTTCAGTACGTGATTCAGACAAACCTCGTGCACCAGGTATTGCGAAACAATTGGTGGATTTAGGCTTCAAAATTATCGCAACTGGCGGTACTTATGATGTCATTAAAGACGCTGGTATTGAATGTGAACGTGTGAACAAAGTCACTGAAGGTCGTCCTAATATTGTTGACCGCTTGAAAAATGGCGAGATTCACCTCATTATCAATACTACTGAAGGCAAACAAGCTCAGCAGGATTCATTCTCAATCCGTCGCTCTGCACTCCAAGGTAAAGTGTATTACACAACAACCTTGAATGGTGCTGATGCTGTATGCCAAGCTTTAGCAATTCAATTGCCAATGGATGTATATCGCTTGCAAGATTTGCAAACACTAGGTTAATTCGTTTCCGATAAGTCCCGTCACCTTATCGGTGGCGGGCTTTTTTCATTTCTAAACCAGTATTTTTTAAATACGAAACTGAGGGACAACAATGCAACGTTATCCTATGACTCCCGAAGGCAAGGTTGCCTTAGAGAAAGAATTACAACAGTTGAAATCTGTTGATCGTCCACGTATTACTGCTGCAATTGCAGAAGCTCGTGAACATGGGGATTTAAAAGAAAACGCAGAATACCACGCAGCACGTGAACAACAAGGTTTCTGTGAAGGTCGTATTCAAGACATTGAAGGTAAACTCGGTGCTTGCCAAGTGATCGATGTAAAAGAACTTGAGCAAACAGGTCGTGTTGTTTTTGGTGTAACAGTAACGATTGAAAACTTAGATACTGAAGAAAAGAAAACCTATAAGATTGTAGGTGATGATGAAGCAGATTTTAAAATTAATAAAATCTCAGTGAACTCTCCTATCGCACGTGGTCTTTTAGGTAAAAATGAAGGCGATGAAGTAAAAATCGTCACGCCTCAAGGCGAAGTAGAATATGAAGTGGTAAGTGTTGAGTATATCTAAGTAACACTACTCATCATATTGAGGGCTGATTATTCAGCCCTTTTTCTTTTCGAGAATAATATTTGATTCTACAACAACAATAATTCAAATAACCTGTAAAAACTAATCCATCATATGCAATTGTTAAGGAGGCATCGCTTGCGCAAATCAATTTACACTTTAGAGCTAAAATAACAAAATAAAAATTATATTTTTCAAATATATATTATAATTTTTTAATCTTTTCACTCAGGATAAATTATATTTTCCTGGATGAGTTTTTAACAAATTGGCTATACAGAGAAAGATCTGATGCCTTAAAAATAGCAATTATCACCACCTTGTCCAAATTTATTGCCATTGTTAAATAATCTATTTGCATTAGATTGATGGAAAATAAAAATTTCTTGAGGAACAATATGAAAGCTGGGCGTGTAAGTCGCACAGCAGAAGCAGCGGCTGCTCTGCGTGCCAACCACCATTTAAACGCTAGCGATCCTGTATTTTCAGATCCGTACGCTTTAGCAATGACCAATAGCCGCTGGCGGGTATTACTGAATAATGCCTTGTTTTGCAAAACACTTAATTCAAAGTTGATGAATCAAACCTTTGGTAAATTGACTGGGCAAGTGGTTGGTCGTTCACGATATTGTGAAGATCTTTTACAACATGCAATTGAGAACCATCAAATTCATCAATATGTCTTGGTCGGTGCAGGCTTAGATTCATTTGTTTTACGTTTAGCAGCTCAATATCCGCAACTTAAAATATTCGAAGTTGATCATCCTGATACACAGAAGACCAAAATACAAAAGTTAAAAAAGATTTCTACATCCCAACAATTGCCTGAAAATGTTGAATTTGTCAGCATTGATTTTGAAAAAGAAAAGCTTTCTGAAGTTTTAACCCGAAGTGGTTTCCAATCTAAACACCCTGCTTTTTTCTCTTGGTTAGGCACAACGCATTATTTAACACCGCAAACCACATTAGCCACTTTGAAAAATATTGCCTCGATTGCACATAAACAAAGTGAAGTGGTTATGGACTACTCGATTGATTATAGAGAATTACAAGGTATAGAACGGTTTGGTGCGTTTGCTTTAACTCAATTTACTCAATTTCTTAAAGAACCTTTGATCGGTGCTTTTGGTTCAGATGCTTTACATCAGGCAGTGATCAAAATGGGATATCAAGTCTTGGAAGATTTATCAGGTCAACAGATCACTGAGCGCTATTTTAACCATCGTGCAGATCATATTCGTCATACGCATGGCTCGCATTTGCTTCATTTAAAACTTATTTAAAACAAACCAAGTTGAAATATCATTCAGATATTTCTCACTTTTTAAAGATAGAACATGGAAATGATGCTGATTTACTTAGGCTATTTTATTGAATTTATATAGCTCAATCCTATAAAGCTCATATAAAATAGTCACAACACTCTCCGCACATCAAGCAACCTTTAGAATGCCTAACTCGATAAATTCACCAGTAAAACACTGGTGTGAATTTGAATTTATTTCCAAAACTGTTAAAAATCCAAACATTCATATAAAAGGTAATTACTCCTATTACTCAGCGTATTGGGATCAAGGTTTTGAGCGTTGTGTAGTGCGTTATTTACATGACAAAGCATCCACTACCGAAAAGCCGATTGACCAATTGTATATCGGTAACTTCGTTTGTTTTGGTGCTGAATCCGTAATCATGATGGGAGGGAATCAGTTACACCGCCCTGACTGGATCTCAACATTTCCTTTTGATACCCGTAGTTTTTTACCTGCCGGGGATACAGTCATTGCGGATGGTTGTTGGATTGGGAGTCGTGCCATGATCATGCAAGGCGTAAAACTCGGTGAAGGTGCTGTTGTTGCAACAGGTGCAGTAGTCACCCAAGATGTCCCACCGTATGCAATTGTGGGCGGTGTACCTGCGAAGCTCATTAAATATCGCTTTACTGAGCAAGAGATTGCACAACTACTCTCCCTAAGGCTTTATGACCTTGATGAAAAGCAAATATTGAAAATGCGAGCGCAATTACAGACTGATGATCTACTTCAACTAATACAATTCTTAAAAAATCAAACCAATGAGTAAAATGTAGGCTCAATCTTATCAAAACAAAAAAGGGTTAAATTTTCATTTAACCCTTTTTATAAGATTTAACCAATTGTTGCTTATAGATCTGAATTTAAAGCTACATTGCGATGCGCATTCTTTAACTTTTTTTGTTTTAGATAGTAGGCAAACATCAAACACAATATCCAAGCAGGAATCATCATTACGGCGATGCGCATATCAGGGGTAAATGACATCACAACAAGAATACCGAACATAAAAATCATGCACAGATAATTACTGAATGGATAAGCAATGCTAGGGAATTTGGTGGTTTGCCCTTGCGCTAGCATAGCTTTACGGAATTTTAGATGTGTCCATGAAATCACCACCCAGTTAATCACAATCGCGGCAACCACGAGCATCATTAACAAACCAAATGCTTTTTCTGGAAATGCATAATTCAACAATACACATAAAACAGTGACAAATGCAGAAACAAGCACTGCATTGGTTGGGATGCCACGTTTATTGATATGTTTAAGAAACTTCGGTGCATTGCCCTGTTGAGCCAAACCCAATAACATACGGCTGCTACAATAGCTCGTTCCGTTATAGACCGAAACTGCTGCAGTAAGAATCACAAAGTTCAACAGAGTCGCTACGCCTTGACTATCCAGCGAAGCAAAGACCATAACAAAAGGGCTTCCACCTTCCGCCATTTTGTTCCAAGGGAACAAGGCAAACAAAATAAACAGTGTCGCGATATAAAAAATCAAAATACGATAAATAATTTGATTCACAGCCTTAGGCAAAGTTTTATCAGGATCTCTCGCTTCTGCGGCAGTGATTCCAAATAATTCAATACCGCCAAAAGCAAAAATAATCACTGCCATTGCCATGATCAGACCTTCAACACCAAATGGGAAGAAACCGCCCAATGCCCAGAGATTGGTAATACTTGCTTGTGGTCCTGCTGTACCCGTTGCAAGTAAATAGGAACCAAAGCCAATCATCGCCAAGATTGCCAAAATTTTGACGATGGAGAACCAAAACTCCATTTCACCAAAAAATTTTACATGCAAAAGATTAATGCCGTTAATTAAAATAAAAAACGCCAATGCTGAAATCCATGTTGGGATTTCAGGCCACCAATATTGGATATATAAACCAATTGCACTGAGTTCAGCCATACAAACCAGAACATTGAGTACCCAATAGTTCCAGCCTGACATAAACCCTGCAAATGAGCCCCAGTACTTATAAGCAAAATGGCTGAATGAGCCACTGACTGGCTCTTGCACCACCATCTCACCTAACTGTCGCATCATAAGAAACGCAATCAGCCCTGCAATCGCATAACCGAGGATCACTGAAGGTCCCGCAAGCTTGATCGACTGCGAGATCCCGAGGAACAACCCAGTACCAATTGCACCACCCAGTGCAATCAACTGAATATGGCGATTGCTTAAACCATGTTTCAGGTTTCCTTGCTCGTGTTCTGACATATGATTATTCTCATCCTTGTCGCGTAATTTTTATATTCAAAATTACGTATATCATAAGTTAATCAAAAATGCCTATATCTAATCGAAAAATAATTGATTTACTTTTCTCATAACTGCGCATATAAGCAGAAATTTCAACAAATAACAATTATTATGAATTATGTAATTAAATTATGTATTGCGTAATTATTAATTTTCAGTATGATAGAAATCATCATGTAGATCATTCTGGACTAGTCAGCATAATGAAGACGAATAAAAACAATAATATTTATTTGTTTTTCATAAGCTTGAGTGGAAAAAGAGAAAACGAAATAAGTTCTCATTCATAAGAGACAAGGAAAGCGCACCATGACACAACATTTAACGACCTTTCTTGAGATTGCACCTCAATCTGATTTCAGCATTCATAATTTACCTTATGGCATTTTTAGTGAAACCGCTCAGGGAGATAAACGTGTCGGTGTCGCGATTGGTGATTGGGTAATCGACCTCGCTGCTTTAGAAACATTAGGATTACTTCCAAATTGCAAAACTCAGTGTTTTAATCAAAGCAGCCTGAA
The DNA here is from genome assembly GCF_000368925.1 of Acinetobacter bereziniae LMG 1003 = CIP 70.12. GTDB lineage: Bacteria > Pseudomonadota > Gammaproteobacteria > Pseudomonadales > Moraxellaceae > Acinetobacter > Acinetobacter bereziniae. The sequence continues at coordinate 1,061,140 of NZ_KB849756.1, forward strand.
TAAATTTATCGAAACAGGTAAAAAAAATTGGCATTACATTCGCCAAACCCTACAAGACTTGCTTTCTGCAGACAATCCAACCCTTCGTGATCATCCAGAATTACGCCAAAAAGTATTATTCAAACAAAATACAGTCACCTTACATTTACCAGTACAAATCTCTGGCTATACGGATTTCTACTCCTCTAAAGAACATGCAACCAATGTTGGAACTATGTTTAGAGATCCTAAAAATGCCTTGCTTCCAAATTGGAGTGAGCTACCTGTGGGTTATAATGGTCGTGCCAGTTCTGTGGTTGTTAGCGGTAAGGAGATTGTCCGCCCTTCTGGTCAAATTAAACTTCCTCATGAAGAACGCCCTCTCTTTTCGGCAACCCGTAAACTCGACTTTGAACTCGAAACAGCTTTTATCGTAGGTAAGACAACTGCGTTGGGTGAACCGATTGCAATTGAAGATGCGTGGAATCATATTTTTGGCATGGTCTTGCTGAATGATTGGTCTGCACGTGATATTCAACAATGGGAATATGTGCCCTTAGGTCCATTTAATGCCAAGACCTTTGCCAGTTCAATTTCACCTTGGGTGGTAACGATGCAAGCCTTAGAACCCTTTAAAGTCAAAGGTCCGCAACAACTCCCAGAGCCATTAGATTATTTAAAAGAACATACTCCCAACAGTTTTGATATTCATCTCAGTGTGGAACTACAAAGCTCACAATCACAGCAAAGTGAAGTGATTTGTCAAACCAACTTTAAATACATGTACTGGTCGATGGCGCAACAGCTGACCCATCACACCATTTCAGGTTGTAATGTTCAAGTTGGAGATTTAATGGGTTCTGGCACAATTTCAGGTCCTACAGAAAATTCTTATGGAAGCTTACTGGAACTTACTTGGAACACCACAAAACCCCTCACCTTATCCAATGGTGAAAAGCGCGGCTTCCTTGAAGATGGCGACCGTGTAGTGATGAAAGGCTATGCTGAAAAAGGTGCTATTCGAGTGGGCTTTGGTCAAGTCACAAATACGATTTTACCAGCCAAACAGTTTAGCTTTAAGCAACACAAGGAATTGTGTGATGAAACTGTATAGTTATTTTCGTAGCTCTGCGGCTTATCGAGTTCGGATCGCTTTAAACCTGAAGCAATTGGATTATGTCATACAGCCTGTCCATTTGCTCAAAAATGAGCATCAACAAGAAAGCTACATCGCACTCAATCCAAGCCAGCTTGTACCAAGTTTGATTAATCAAGATCAGTCTTTTATACAGTCGCTCAATATTTTGGAATATCTGGAAGAACGTTACCCATCACTTCCTTTATTACCTACAGATCTTGTTGAGCGCGCCAAAATCCGTGCTTTTTCACAAACCATCGCCTGTGATATTCATCCCTTAGATAATCTCAGAGTGCTGAAATATTTAAAACATGAACTCGCTGTAAATGATGAACAGAAAAGTCAATGGTACCAACACTGGATTATTGAAGGTTTTAAAAGCTTAGAGATGCAATTAAAAGACTCAAATGGTCAATTCTGCTTCGGCACTCAAGCCACATTTGCAGATTGTTGTTTGATTCCTCAAGTGTATAACGCCAAACGTTTCAATGTTGATCTAAGCGACTTTCCAAAGATTCAATCCATTGATCAACACTGCCTAAGCCTGCCTGCATTCTTAAGGGCGATCCCAGAACAACAACCAGATTGGGAATAAACAAAAAAGGAGTTTTATCATGAGCTTTGCAATTAAAAAAATTCATCACGTGGCTTATCGTTGTAAAGACGCCAAAGAAACGGTGGAATGGTATAAAAAAATGCTCAACATGGAGTTTATTTTGGCTTTTGCAGAAGACCATGTTCCATCAACTAAAGCATTTGATCCTTATATGCATTTATTCCTTGATGCAGGTCAAGGCAATGTGTTGGCGTTTTTTGAATTACCGACTCAACCAGAAATGGGACGTGATGAAAATACGCCTCAATGGGTTCAACACATCGCATTTGAAGTTGAAGACTTAGATGCACTGCTTTCTGCAAAATCGCATCTTGAAGCCAATGGTGTCAAAGTGCTCGGTATTACCAATCATGGGATATTCCACTCGATTTACTTCTTTGATCCGAATGGACATCGTTTAGAACTAACATATAACGATGTTCATGCCGATGCGAAAATTTCAAAAATTACTGAAGAAATGAAGGTCGATATGCTGGATGAATGGAGCAGAACCAAACGCGCACCTCAACATACGCATTTCTTACACGAAGCTGAGTTAGGGTAATCATTATGGTCAATAAAGTATCAACGAGTGCCGAAGCAGCCCTGCAAAGTATCGTGCAAGATGGACAAACCATTGCTGTGGGCGGATTCGGACTTTGTGGTATTCCTGAAGCTTTGATCAAAGCGCTTAAACAAAGTGGAGTAAAGCAACTAACCTGCATCAGTAATAATGCAGGCGTGGATGATTATGGTTTAGGGCTGTTATTGCAGTCTAAACAAATCAAAAAAATGATTTCATCCTACGTTGGGGAAAATAAAGTGTTTGAACGACAGTTTTTAAATGGTGAACTTGAAGTTGAATTGACACCTCAAGGCACATTGGCAGAAAAACTTCGTGCAGGCGGAGCTGGAATCCCAGCGTTCTATACTGCAACTGGTGTTGGTACCAGTATTGCTGAAGGTAAAGAGCTTCGTGAGTTTAATGGTCAGTCTTTTCTCCTAGAGACTTCACTTTGTGCAGATATTGCATTAATCAAAGCTTATAAAGCGGACAAAGCTGGTAATCTGGTATTCCGAAAAACTGCACGTAATTTCAATCCTGAGTGTGCAATGGCAGGTCGTTATACGATTGTTGAAGTTGAGCATATTGTTGAACTTGGTGAAATTGATCCTGATGACATTCATTTAGCAGGAATCTATGTCAATGCCATTGTACTCAATGCTCAGCCTGAAAAGCGTATCGAACAGCGTACATTAAAAGTTGCAGTATAAGGAGTGACAGAATGGCTTGGACAAAACAACAAATGGCTCAACGTGCTGCCAAAGAGTTGCAAGACGGTTTCTATGTCAATCTCGGCATTGGCTTACCGACTTTGGTTGCCAATTACATCCCCGAAGGAATGGATGTATGGTTACAATCCGAAAATGGTTTATTGGGCATTGATGAATTTCCAACTGAAGACAACGTAGATGCGGACTTGATCAATGCTGGTAAACAAACTGTCACCGTTAAAAAAGGTGGTGCATTTTTTTCAAGTTCAGAATCATTTGCCATGATTCGCGGTGGTCGGGTTGACCTTGCTATTTTAGGTGCTATGGAAGTTTCTGAACATGGCGATCTCGCCAATTGGATGATTCCGGGTAAAAAAGTCAAAGGCATGGGCGGTGCAATGGATCTTGTTGCAGGTGTTCGAAAAGTCGTGATTTTAATGGAGCATACGACCAAAGAGGGTCAAGCTAAAATTTTACCTCAATGCACCCTACCATTGACTGGTCGCCGAGTGGTTCATCGTATTATCAGCGACTTAGGTGTACTCGATGTAACTCAAAATGGTTTAGAACTGGTTGAGTTAGCAGATAATGTCAGTTTTGATGACATTCAAGCGGCGACAGCAGTCAGGATTAAAAATATTCAAGCTGCATAAAGCACAATCTGACCGGGATGGAAGATCAATGGCTTCGATCCCGATTTTTATTGCCTAAATTTCAGCAAGGTCTGTTATTTTAACTTGAGCATGTTGATATACAATACGTGGTAAAGTCACACTAAAATGCTCAATGCATAGTATGCTTATGCTATTCATCTATTTATCTCATTTAAAAAGATGATTTCTATTTTGTAGCATGCTCAGGCATTATGTGCTGAATGTAAAATCAAATATCGACAGCAAATCAAAGCTGCAAGATTAAATGCGATCAAGGGTTGTTGAATGATTGAAGAAAAGTTATCTGGTGGCGTTCAATCACTTGAAGTGGGCTTAGCCGTTCTCAATGCCCTTTTGGAACATAACAAACCGATTATATTAAAAGAACTATCAAGCAAGCTGGATATGCATCCTGCCAAAGTACATCGTTATTTAGTCAGCCTCATACGCATGAACTATGCAAAGCAACTGGAAGATGGTCAATATGCACTGGGTGATCAGGCTTGGCGTTTAGGTTTAAACTGCATTCAACATACCGATGCCCTACAGTTGGTACAGCATCGAATTTATGAATTACAAAATAAAATTGGCTGTGGTATTCAAATCAGTAAATGGTCACCTAAAGGTCCTTTGGTTGTACAATCGATTGAATCTAATCACCCAATTTCAATAGTCACCAAAGTCGGTTCAATTATGCCATTGGTCAACTCAGCTGCTGGGCGAGTTTTTGCAGCATATTTACCTGAGCCAATCATTAAACCATTGATATTTGCGGAATGGGAAAAAGCCGCAATCAATCATTATCAGATTAAACCGAGTCATTGGGATGAATTTATTCAACTTAAAGAAACCACTTTAGAACAAGGTATGGCAATTGCTCAAGGTGATCTTCTTACAGGCATCAATGCTATTGGTTTACCTATTTTTAATGCACATCAAGCTATGGAATTCTGCATTGTGGCTCTGGATAGTGAAGTATTTCTACCTGTGCATAATGGCAGTGAAAAACTTGAACTATTTAAACATGAAGTGGCTGCAATTAATCAATACATTCAAACGCGTTAAGTTATAGCTTTATCTCCCAAATAAAAAAGCCAAGAAAATACTTTCTTGGCTTTTTCTGCTGATACCAATCACTTTATTTGGCTTCTAATACACCACGACGGATTTGATCACGTTCAATAGATTCAAACAATGCTTTAAAGTTTCCTTCACCGAAGCCATCATCATCTTTACGTTGAATAAACTCAAAGAAAACTGGTCCAAGCATGTTTTCAGAGAAAATCTGTAATAACAGCTTTTTCTCGCCTTCTTTGGTATTTCCATCTAACAAAATACCACGTTTTTGTAACTCTTCAGTTGGCTCACCGTGACCAGGTAAACGATCTTTTAACATTTCATAATAAGTTTCTGGTGGCGCGGTCATAAACTTCAAACCTAAACCTTTCAACTTATCCCAGGTTGAAATTAAATCGTCTGTGATAAAGGCAATATGCTGAATACCTTCACCATTGAAATCAGCCAGAAATTCTGCAATTTGACCATTCCCTTTGTCTGAGTCTTCATTCAATGGAATACGGATCATACCATCTGGCGCAGTCAATGCTTTAGAGGTCAAACCGGTATATTCACCTTTAATGTCAAAGTAACGAATTTCCTGAAAATTAAAGATTTTTTCATAGAAATTCGCCCAATATTCCATGCGACCTTTATACACATTATGGGTTAAATGATCAATTTCATTAAGCCCTGCGCCACGCGGATTTTTTTCTACATCATCAAAGAAAACAAAATCATTTTCGTAAATATCACGATCCACAAGGAAAATTGGCATTCCTCCAATTCCCTTAATCGCTGGAATATTCAATTCCATCGGTCCTGCTTGTGAATACATAGGTTCAGCGCCTAGTGCTATAGCATTTTTAAAAGCTTTAGCTGCATCACGGGTTCTAAATCCCATTGCACAAGCAGAAGGTCCATGCTCTTTGAAAAAGAATGAAGCATAAGACTCTGGTTGATAATTCAAAATAATATTGATATTACCTTGACGCCACAAATACGCTTTTTTAGATTTATGTTTTGCAACTTTGCTAAAACCAATGGTTTCAAAAATTTGATCTAATCCATTTTCCGTCGATACAAATTCAATAAAAGCAAAACCACATAATTCTAATGGGTTATCTAAAATATCCATCTAGTTTCCCTTATTTAGATAAATTCATCCGTTTTTTAATGCTGAGAACAGCTTATCGTTACTTTGATTCATTGATCAAAGCACCATGAAAGCTGGTCCTTTTCATTCCATCATTCAGCCTGTCTAATGCCAAAAATATCAGTTTGGTGACAGTGAACTTTTACTCTAAATTCATCCTATAAGAAATTTATAATTTATGCAATACATAATTAAATTATGTATTGTGTAATTTTATTGATTATTTACTCAAAATATCAGGTCACTATTTTTGCTGAAAAGGCACCACAATGTTATACGACTTTTCTACAACTTTTGATGATTCAGGTTTGAACGCTTCCCAATTAAAATCGTTAAAATTTAACCGCCATTGATAATATTCTTTGCCAATATCTTTAAATTGAATGGATAAATTAGAACCACTTTCATCATGACAGTGTGGAGAAGATTGATATTCCTCTTGAGAAAAACAGGCTCGAATCATCTCATATGAATGAAAAGCAACATCAGCCAACGCCAGCTTATAGGCATGATTCGGTTCTAACATGACAAAATCAGCGATCTCTTCTGCTCGTCCACCTCCAGAGTAAGTCGTACTCCAGCGCTTAACTACAGCAATAGCAAGCTTTTGACGATTTAAAGGATAAAATGCAGGATAAATACTCAATCCATCATTGTTTAATTCCTTATCAAAATCACTGTTACGACCATGATGCTGATACTGCTGAAAACTCCAAGAATTCAGTACAACATACTGATTGTTTTCTTTTATAAATTCGATTAATTGCGGTGTATCGTCAGTTAAATATAAATGAGTGTCAGCCCCTGATTGCTTTTTCCAAACTTCTACATCCTTTCCACAATTGACTTTTAATGCCTGACAAATTTGCTTGGCTTGTGAGCTTTCTGTTTTTAGCTTTATCCAAGGAATGGCTTTAATTTGATCGGCAACAGCAGCATGAGAGAGCAAGAACACCCATGTCAATATTATCCATTGAACAATGTTGTTAGATTGGCTTTTAAAGATAGGCATTATGATTTATCGTCCTTTAAAATGGGCTTGATCTTTCATTAAAAAAGCACGGACTCCTTCTAAAAAATCTTCCGACTGACCCGCCCTTCTTTGTAAATCCTGTTCAACTTTAATTTGAGTATAAAAATCATTGTGCATGGTGACCCGCATCGCTTGTTTGATCAATGCAAAACTCAAACTGGCTTGCGTAGCAAAATACTCAGCTAAACGTACAACTTCTAAAGCCAACTGATCATCTGCCACGACTTTATAAATCATTCCGATTCGTTCAGCTTCTTCTGCACTGATCTTTTCTGCTGTCAACATCAATGCTTTGGCTTTAGCAAAGCCAATCAAGCGTGGAAGTAACCATGTTGCACCGCAATCAGGAATAAGACCAATTTTACTAAAGATTTGCGAGAAACTTGCTGATTTTGCTGCAAGTGTAATATCACATAACAATGGCAAACTCGCCCCCGCCCCAACAGCGATACCATTCACCGCGCAGATGATGACTTTAGGCATATCATTGATAATGTCTAAGAGTGGATTAAAGTATTTTTCCAACACCTCATCTAAGTCAATGACTCCACTATTGAGAACTTCTGGACTTATTGCTTGCCCTGCACAAAATGCTTTGCCAACTGCTGCAATGACAATCACACGAACTTCAACATCCTCTTTCCATTGCCTGAGTATCTCTATAATTTCTAGACTCATCTCAGGCGTTAAGCTATTCGATTGTTCTGGACGGTTAAGCTTTAAATAACCTACCCCATTTTTCTTTTCTATAATAACTGTTTGATATTCCATGATCATTTCCTCAATGTTTTTGTATAAATGATGTGGAGCAGTCTTATTCCCTTTGAGTTTGTTTCAAGTTCATTCTAAAGCATGTTTTTGATTTACAATTTACCAATTGTCTCAATTGATTTTTTATCCGTACTTTATTCTCTATATGTTTTATAAATCAAAGTAATTTAATCTTTAAAAACAATAAAATACATATTAATTATAGCGTGAATTAAATTCATTTTTGGCGGATTCCTGTCTCAGCACAGTATCACCAGGAGCCCTCGCATAACTAATGGGAGTTTATGCTAATGCATTGATTTAAATTTATGATATTTATATTAATTATCCCTATGCTTTTACTGGGTTTTATTCATTTCATATTCGCGTTATGATCATGTTGTAGACTGGTGATGCGTATAAATATTCAATTCAGCTTTTTGTTAAAATAAGGAAAATAGTCATGGCTTATCAAAACATTCTCGTGCCTGTAGATGGCTCAGAAACATCTTTATCTGTTGTTAAACATGCTGTGGAATTTGCAAAAGCATTTAAGAGTAAAATTACAGTTGTACAAGTCATGACATTGGATCCATATGTTGCATCAGAATATTTGGCAAACGGTCAAAGTAATATGCTCATTGAACGTGCCCGTGAATTTATTCAAGCCAATATCAACGAAGCCAAAGCACAATTCGCTGCAGAAGGCGTCCAAGTAGAAACTCGCTTACTTGAAGGTGAAAATATTGCGCATACATTAAATCAAGCCGTACAAGATTTAAAAACTGATTTAGTCATCCTTAGCTCACATGGGCGTACAGGATTGAAAAAAATTATCATGGGAAGTGTTGCACAAAATTTGTTAACTGAATTACAAATTCCTGTTTTAGTCATTAAATAAATTGACTCAATGTCTAAAAACCTCACGCTAGAATTATCGTGAGGTTTTTTAATTTTAAGGTGCCCATTGGTATTTTTTTAAATTAATTTTGCCATCAACAACGACCACATCTTCCTCGCGTAATTTTGCCGTCTGTATACACATACCATGTTCATCCAATTTATTCAGACTGATACGACCTTGTGAGTTGACGACCCGATACCACGGAATATCATGATCTTCTGGAAGTTGTCCCAGTACACGCCCGACAAGCCGTGCATGTTTTGGTAAGCCAGCATACTTTGCGACTTGACCATAACTTGCCACTTTGCCTTTTGGAATCTGCACGATGACATTTAAAATCATCTGCGCCAGTTCATGATTCTGCATTGGACCTTTACATTTAAATAATTAAAAAATGTTGAAAATAACTCAACAAAATTGACTTAGAAAATAAGCTTCCGACATTTTAGGCAAATGTAATTTAATAGTACATATTCTAATCTTAAACCCTACCTCAAATACAACAACAAGAGTATGCAAAAATGAAAGGAATCTTCAATAAACTGCTTTTATCTACCGCATTGGTCATGGGCACTGTGACATCACTCGGTTTGTCCAATACCTATGCTGCTCCAAGTATTGATATTCAAAGTGTTCTTCAACAAGAACGCGCTTGGGCGGGAATGGAAACCAAACGTGTCAAAGTTGGTGATATTGACTGGGCATACAGTGAAGGTGGACCCGCAGGAAAACCGACGCTTATGCTTGTACATGGGCTTGCAGGTAGCCGAGACAACTGGAACCGTGTGGCACGTTATTTAACACCATATTATCATGTCATTATTCCTGATTTACCGGGTCAAGGTGATAGTAAAGTTCCAAATGATTTTGATTACTCACTCCCGAATTTGACTGAAAAGTTACGTCGTTTTGCAGAAGCCATCAAAGTTGAGAATGGTCTAAATGTTGCAGGACATTCAATGGGCGGTTCGATTTCGTTACTATATGCTGCTCAGTATCCTGTCGATACCAAGTCACTGTTCTTAATCGACAGTGCAGGCGTATTTAAATCTGCCAATACGCCATATCTTAAAGATCCAACCACTTTACGCAATATGATCGTCAGTAAACCTGGCGACTTTGATCGCTTAATGAAGATAGCGACTAGCCTTCCACCATTTATTCCAAAAGAATTAAAAGACTCTCAAGAAAAACTGATGATCAGTCAATCTGCAAATACCACAAAATTGGTTGAACAATTGATTGTAATGTCTAAATTGTTTACCCCTGACTCATTTGCGATTGCAGCACGCTCTATTGATCAGCCTGTATTAATTGCATGGGGTGATAAGGATCAAATTATCAATGTTGAAGCTGCTGCTGAATTGAAGGGTTTATTAAAAAATGCTCAAGAACCTGTAATCTTAAAAGGTGTAGGACATTTACCACTTCTTGAACAAGAGCAATTGTTGATTAAGCCGTATTTGGATTTCTTGGCAAAAAATGCGAAATAATGATTCGCTAATCTATGAGACCTTAAAAAATACCCTTCATGTTGAAGGGTATTTTTTAAGCTGGTATGACATTAAAGTTCAACATTTGAATGTGACTTTTTGAATCAGAAATTTGCCGGATTTTCCAAGCGCTTCACTTCCTGTGCTTTTTCTGGATGATGAACGGTTGCAACGCCATCATCAGATTTTTTATCAACCAATGCTTCCGGATTATAAATCGTAATAGTTTCGTGACCTTCAGCATCCTCACCCACAATATATTTAAATCCTTTGCGATTCATTTTATTGCACATGCGTTGATACCAACCTTTGAAACCTTGAGTTTCTTCGTTGGGATTGTAATAAAAAGCATTCATTACCGCAGGTAAGCCTAGACCACAGACTACACCTGAAAGTAATACACTGATAAAAGTATAACCAATCAAAATACTGCTGTAATCACGTAACTCTGGTACGTTTGCCACAGCAAGAATCAATGCAAGTGAAATACCTCCTCGAACCCCTCCCCATGACAAAATGGCAAGACTACCGTTATAGCTCTTTTTTCGAAATGATGGGAAGAATGCAAAAGCAAGGAAATTTGCCGCAAAACGTGATAAATGCAGGGCAAAGAATGCAAAAATACCACCCAGAATAAGACTGGTACTAAGATCCAAAATAAAGATTTCCAGACCAATCAGAGTGAATAAGAATGAATTAATAATCCCTTCTACCGTGTGCCAGAAATGATTGACCTCACGAATTTCACGGTCTTGTAGAATTTCTTTCCATTTATTTCCGACGATCAAACCACCGATGACACAAGCAATTGGTGCAGATGCGTGCGCAAACAATGCCACAAGATACGAACCACACGCCAACAATGCCGTGGTTAAGATGAGAGATTCCATCTCATGTTTACCACGTAATAAACGTAAAATCCCTAAACCGAATGCCCAACCAATGATCACAGCCACTACAATTTCATATAATAGGGTTTGTAGGGTTGCAATCAGACTGAAATGTTCACCTTCAAGGACATTTAATAAGGTCATAAAGACGGCAATACACATTGCGTCATTAAATAAGGATTCACCTTCTAATTTGACCATCAAATGATGTGGTGCACGTACTGAACTCAGTACGCCTTTAATCCCAATTGGATCCGTTGCTCCAAGTGCTGAACCAAGTAATAACAACACTAAAATAGGCACAGGATTTCCAATCAAGAACTGGAAGCCAAATACCAATCCTGCAAAAAATACTGCACACAACAATAGTGCAATTGTGGCTAAGATACTGATCGGCTTCCAATAGACTTTTAAATCAGAAACTTTAAATTTCAATGCGGATGATGTAAGAATGAAACAAATCACACCATTGACTAAAAAATCATAAAAATCGACATGGCGCACTGCCTCTTCAATATTATGAATATTAATCGAGATAAATTGATTACCATTCAGTAAACTGGCGCCCCATTGCAAGATAAAGACAAAAATTGCAGAAACGATAGGTACACCAATCGCTTGAGGAAAACCGAGTATGCGTTTATTAAATATGGTCGTCGCAATAGAAAGCGCAAAAACTACTGTAAAAACTTGGAGAAAGAAATAATTACCCATTCGAACCCTATTTTCGATTTTTAATTTAAATGCACATCAAACACTCAATCATTTCTTTATTAAATATAGAATAAAAGACCATTTAACAATCAATATAATTTTACAAAAAAAAGTACAGTCTGACTTTTTTCGTTATATTTTTTAACATAAAAAATTGGCTTGGAAAATCTATTTAGAAAAAAAGAGCATATCTTGTGCTCTTTTTTAAACCATTGAACTTAAACAACTTATTTAAACGTATCACAACTATTGATATCGCCTGATTTCATACCAGTATTGAACCACTGCATACGTTGTTGACTGGTACCATGGGTAAAGCTATCTGGAACAGCATAACCACGTGCCTTTTTCTGCAAATAGTCATCACCAATTTTCTCTGCGGCATCCATTGCCTCTTCGATATCGCCTTGTTCAAGAAATTGTGTACGCTGTTGTGTACGATTCGCCCAAACACCTGCTAAACAGTCTGCCTGTAATTCCAAACGCACTGAGAGTTGGTTACCCTGAGCTTGATTGGCACGTTGACGAGCCTGTTGAACTTGCGAGGAAATACCCAATAAATTTTGAATATGATGACCAACTTCATGTGCAATTACATAAGCTTGTGCGAAATCACCTGCTTCATCTTGTGCAGATAACTCAGATTGGTTTTTTTCACCTGAAATACCCATTTGTTGGCGCATATCTTTGAAGAATTGAGTATCAATATAAACTTTTTGGTCTGCTGGACAATAAAACGGTCCCATCGCAGACTCAGCTGTTCCACAACCTGATTGCACAGCGCCACTGAACATCACCAGTTTTGGTGGTGTATATTGGGCACCTTGTTGAATAAACACTTGTTTCCAAGTATCTTCCGTATCTGCTAAGACTGTTTTAACAAAAGAAGCTGTTTCTTGCTGTTCAGGCGTCGCATTGGCAGGTGCAGTGTTCTGGCTCACATTACCTGAGGTGACTTGCTTGGTTGCTTGATATGCCTGCTGCGGATCAACACCAAAAAATTTCCAAGCAATAAAAGCAACAACCAATCCTAAAATGCTAATACCACCCGCTTTTACACCACCACCACGGCGATCTTCGACATTATCGCTTTCTCTACGTCCTTTCCAACGCATAGATTTGTCCTTTTATTTTTAAATTGGAAACAGTTTTACAATGATTGTTTTATAAAGCAGTTTTAGATTGACCACGTAATTTTTGAATCAGTCCAACCACCAATACCACAGCCAAACCAGCAACAATACCAATGACCAGATTGATCAGTGTCGGTGTGAGTGCACCAATGATATTTCCCACTGTTGGAATGTGTTCAATATGATCGACAGCTTCTTCAGTCAAGTGGTGCAAAGTAGATACCGCATGACTGATAATCCCTCCTCCCACAAGGAACATCGCAACTGTTCCAACAATAGTTAATGTTTTCATGAGTTTCGGTGCAAATGCCAATAAGCCGCGACCAATACTTTGTTTTACATTCGATGCTTGTTGCGTCAAGTACAAACCTAAATCATCAATTTTGACAATCATCGCAACAAAGCCATAGACCCCTACAGTCATAATCACAGCAATCACGGACAGCACCATGACTTTTGTACCAAAAGCAGCGGTTGCAACCGTACCTAAAGAAATCACCACAATTTCAGCAGAAAGAATAAAGTCAGTGCGTATCGCACCTTTAATTTTCTCTTTTTCAAAAGTTGCTAAATCAGTTTCAATCTGCTCAAGCTCTTCTTGAGCACCCTCTTCAGTTGTGGCTTTTTTATGCTTCAAACTGTGCAGTACTTTTTCTACACCTTCATAACATAGAAACAAACCACCAATCATTAATAAGGGATTAATCAGCCAAGGGGCAACCACACTAATCAATAGAGCTAATGGTACTAAAATGAGTTTATTGATAAATGAACCTTTCGCAACACCCCAAACGACGGGAAGTTCACGTTCAGCTCGAACACCACTGACTTGTTGTGCATTGAGTGCTAAGTCATCACCTAAAACGCCTGCTGTTTTTTTTGCTGCCATTTTACTCATGACCGCAACATCATCAAGCACTGCTGCAATATCATCTAATAATATTAATAAACTACTTGCCATTTTTTATCCAAAATTTTAGTTATCACACTATTTTAAAGTGAAATTTCATTTTTCTATATAAAATTTTGTAGATTTTCACATTTATCCATAAAAATTGGTTCTGGGCTATTTTTCGCTGACATTAAAATAAATTATCTCGTACAATAGTGCCCATTCACAAAACACGACTGTCTCTATAAAGACTTTGGAAGCGATAATGACGAATCAAGATAATCGTCCTGTGATTTTGACAGGCGACCGTCCTACTGGACAACTACATTTGGGACATTTTGTAGGTTCTTTGCGCTCACGAGTAGGCTTACAGGATTCTCATCATCAGCATCTACTTCTCGCTGATGCTCAGGCTTTAACTGATAATGCTGATAACTTTGAAAAAGTTCGCCGCAATATTATTGAAGTCGCGACAGACTATTTAGCTGTTGGTATTGACCCAACCAAAACCACGATCTGTGTTCAATCATGCTTGCCAGCATTAAATGAACTGACCATGTTATATTTAAACTTCGTCACTGTGTCACGTTTAGAGCGTAATCCAACAATTAAAGCTGAAATTCAATTGCGTGGCTTCGAACGAGATATTCCAGCAGGTTTCTTGTGCTACCCCGTTGCTCAAGCTGCTGACATTACTGCATTTAAAGCAACAGTCGTTCCTGTAGGTGAAGACCAGATTCCAATGATCGAACAAACCAACGAAATTGTTCGTCGTTTAAATCGTCAAATTGGTCAAGAGGTTTTACCTGAGTGTAAAGCACTTTTATCCAATATGAGTCGTTTACCTGGCTTTGATGGCAAAGCTAAAATGTCAAAATCTTTGGGCAATACCATTGTCTTAGATGCGACAGATAAAGACATCAAAAAAGCGGTCAATGCAATGTATACCGATCCAAATCACTTGCGTATCGAAGATCCAGGTCAAGTAGAAGGTAATATTGTATTTACCTACTTAGATGCTTTCGATCCAAATAAAGAAGAAGTTGAAGAACTGAAAGCACATTATCGTCGCGGTGGTTTAGGCGATGGCACAGTGAAAAAGCGCCTTGAAGGTGTTTTAAAAGAGTTGATCACACCAATTCGTGAACGTCGTATGGAACTTGCAAAAGACCCTGATTACATCATGGACATCTTAAAAACAGGCACTGAAAAATGCCGTGTTATTACCCAAGATACCTTAGATGAAATCAAAAATGGTTTAGGTGTATTCCATTTCTAATCTGCTTAAATCTATTTAAAAATAAAAAAAGCCACTGAATTCAGTGGCTTTTTTAATCGCATCAATTAATTTTTATGGCGCATATGTGGGAATAAAATCACATCACGAATACTTGGTGCATTAGCAAACAACATCACCAAACGGTCAATACCGATGCCTTCACCTGCTGTTGGAGGTAAGCCGTATTCTAATGCTTCAATAAAGTCTGCATCGAAGTGCATTGCTTCATCATCACCCGCATCTTTTTCAGCAACTTGTGCTTGAAAACGCTCAGCCTGATCAATTGGATCGTTTAACTCTGAGAAACCATTTGCAAGCTCACGACCACCAATAAAGAACTCGAAACGATCCGTAATATGTGGGTTGTCATCATTACGACGTGCCAAAGGTGAAGTTTCAGCAGGATATTCAGTAATGAATGTCGGCTGACGTAATTGAGTTTCAACAGTTTCTTCAAATACGATTGTTTGTAGTCGACCCAAACCAAAACCAGGCTTCACTTGCTCTTTAAGCTCTTCGCGTACAAATGTCGCCAAGAACTCACGATCAGATACATTTTCTGCAGTCAAACTTGGGTTATGCTCTAAAATTGCATCGAACATTGAGATTTTCTTAAATGGACCTTTGAAGCTATATACTTCATCCCCATAAGGCACATCCGTTGACCCTAAAATATCAATCGCCAGTTTTTCCAACATACCTTCAGTCAAAGCCATAAGATCTTTGTAGTCAGCATAAGCTTGGTAGAACTCAATCATGGTGAATTCTGGGTTATGACGTGTTGATACCCCTTCATTACGGAAGTTACGGTTAATCTCAAATACACGTTCAAAACCACCAACAACTAAACGTTTTAAATATAGTTCAGGTGCGATACGCAAGAATAATGGCATGTCCAATGCATTATGATGTGTTTCAAATGGACGCGCTGACGCCCCCCCTGGAATCACATGCATCATCGGAGTTTCAACTTCCATAAAACGTTCATTGGTTAAGTAATTACGAATACCAGAGACTACTTTTGCACGAATTTCAAAAGTTTTACGTGTTTCTTCATTCACAATTAAATCTAAATAACGTTTACGATACTTCACTTCAGTATCAGTTAAACCATGAAACTTATCAGGAAGTGGACGCAAAGATTTGGTCAATAATTCAAAATGTTCGATATGCACATATAAATCGCCCTTACCAGAACGACCAATATAGCCTTGAACAGCGATAATATCGCCTAGATCTAAACTTTTTACAGTTTCCAATACTTCAGGAGCAAGTTCTTTACGAGGAACATAGAGCTGAATACGACCTGTCATGTCTTGGATCACAATAAATGATCCACGGTTTAACATCACACGACCTGCGACAGAAACGTGGACTTGTTCACCAGCTTCAATTTGTTCTTTCGTTTGATCTGCAAATTGATCTTGTAAATCCTGTGCGTAATGCTCACGCTTAAAAGTATTTGGCCACGGGCTAACACCAGTTTCCTTGGCATGATCTTGAATTTGCTTTAACTTGGCATGACGCTGTGCGATTAAATCGTTTTCGGAAATGGGTTGTTCAGAAGTCGATTGAGCGTTTTGTTGCGTCATCTCTGCCTCGATTATATTAAAAAACGGAAGTTGCATAGCATAGCAGATTTACAACATAATGCGTATGAATATAACTCAATGAACCCTGTAAAAATTAAAAATCATGAATAAATACTGGCAAGGATTCGCCCAAAGTATCATTCTTTTCAATGTTTTGTTGTTTTCAGGCGAAATTGCCGCAGAGCAAATCATTGTCATGAGTAATACTCGCAAAGATCTCCCAATAAAAATTGAAACGACAAATATTGCAAATCAAGATTATATTTGGCAATTGGAAATCAGCCCAAATCAGCAGACTCAAAAGATTCAAATTAAATTGATGAATCCACACCCCACACAAAAAACACTCAACAAAAGAGCTTTAGAAATCGCCAACACAATAACATTGGCACAACTTCCTCAGGTCAGTAATGATTTTAAAAATAAACCCCTCAATCTTGATGAAGAAAATATTGCAAGAACAACATATTATTATGGAAAATACAGCTTATTTATCAAATTTCCCAAGACAATTGGCTATGCAATCAAGCCTCATTTTTCCCAATTACAAAGTGTGTTAGAACCGTTTTGCCAACCTGTAGATGCAAACTCGAACCCTAAAATACAATTTGATTCACAGGGAAATATCGCATTGAATGTCAAATTTCTCGTTGGCACAGAAGGACAAATTCGAAAAATGGAATATGTCCCTAAAATAAATTACGACATTAAAATGATATTAGAGCCCTTACTTAAAAAAATTCGCTTTTACCCACACAATATTTCAGGTGTATTAACATCCTTTTCTATCGAACAACCGATCATTATTCAATGTCATGCACCCAAAAACGAACCAACATCAATTCATCTTAAACCTACTAAATGAATAAAAAGGTCTGATTTAACTAAGGTTGTTCTGCCAATGATTTGACAACAGCAAAGCCTTGTTGAAACCCACGATCCATCATTTCTTGATATTCTTCCGCAGTTTCAACCTCAGCGTGTAAAGTGGTTATACCGTCTTGTTCATCTAGATGGTATTGCTCAAATGTGCCATTCCATTCTTGGGTTTCGGCACTTGTGGTATCCGCTATACCATTTCTTAATATGCCTAAATGTTTGAAAACCACTTTTTTAAATTGCTCTAACTCGACAATGGTAGCAACCATTCCATCACCATTGGCATCTTGAAATAATGTCTCACCACCAATTTTCCAATCCGATTGCATTTGTGACGTTTCACAAAAGGATTGTGTCCATTGAGAATAAGTGTGCGTATCCCAAAGAATATTCCATACTTTCTGTGCAGTTGCATGGATTTTGATATCGTATTTTAATGTGATCATCCCAATCTCTTTTTTAATTGTGTTGCATATAGCTTAGTATAATCACTGATAGAAATGATTAATTTTTGTTAACAAGGCATTTAAATAGAAATAATTTTAATATTTATTTTTCAATATATTACAAAAGAATCTAATTTATTTGATGGAAAAAATAAAAGTTCTTAGACCAAAAGCTAAGTTATAAAAAATATCTTGCTCAGTACACTAGCTTCATACCAAAAATAGTTGAAATGGAAAGTTTTTAAATCCATGAATTATTGTTTCTGTCTATAGATATAAAGACAATATGCAAGTGATAACAATGAGCAATACTAAAATTTTATTTTTACATGGCTTGGATTCATCTAAAGAATCAACCAAGTTCCATGCCATCAATGCAATTAAAAAATATTGCATTAATGTGGATTATCGCAATTTAAACTATCAAACTGTTGAACGTTTTTATCACGATATCATTGAAAAAATTAAGCCAGATTTATTGGTAGGACATAGTTTAGGTGGCTATTGGTCATTAAAAATGTCTCAGAAACATCGTATCCCGACTGTGATTGCCAATCCAAGTTTAAAACCTGACTTTCGCGACGATTATCCTGAGATCAATGAAGCTGATCTTGAGCATGATATTCCTCAAATTGCATATATTGAATTGGGTGATGAAGTCTTGGATATGTACAAAGTTTTTGAACAATTAGACCCATATATGCAGATTGAAACTGTTGAAGGGGGACATCATCGATTGGCTCAACCCGAAAATCTAAATCGCTTAATTCGCTATATGGAACAGACTTTTATTTATTGATTTCTATGAACAGACTAAACTTGTCGATGCATATATAAAAAAGCCTTGTTAAAACAAGGCTTTTAAACAGATTAAGCGACTGCTTTTTCTACGGGTTTTGAGCGTTCATCTAAGACAGACCAAATCTTTAAACCCAAGTCTTGATGTAAGTCAGGCAAATCAAGAAAAATACTCGCACCCAATACTGTATGATGACATTTGTGCATCAATTGGTTGACTGCTTTGAGTGTTCCACCTGTTGCCAATACATCATCCACAATAATCACTTTTTGTGGTGTAATGTTAGCAGACATTTCCAAACGATCTAAACCATATTCCAGACTATAGCCCACGCCAACAACCGGTGGTGGCAATTTTCCTGCTTTACGAACCAGTAATAACCCCTTGCCTGTACGTTGTGCCAATAAGCTCGCTAAAACAAAACCACGTGCTTCTACCGCAACAAAACTCTCCACCTCTGCCAATTGTTCAACAGGAATACTTTCAATCAATGCATCAGCCAATTCACCCAGATTGTTCATAAACAATGGGGTTAAATCATAAAAACAAATACCTGGTTTTGGAAAATCTTGGACAGTACGAATACTTGACCACAAAGCAGTAGACATGTTCATCATTAGGGAGAAATTTAAAAGAAAATTAATACGTGAATTTTAACGCTTTTTAAGCAAAATTGACAGCGACACCAAACCCAAAAAAATCTTACACTTATTTAAGTTATTGATTTTATTAAAGCCATTTTTATACAAAATATTGGCTATAGTTTAACCTTATTTTATTTTAACAATACTTTTATAATTTATCATTCAGACCTTTGTCTATATTCTATGATTTAAACAATTTAGGACCTCAGATTGACATTTACTAAAAATCAGTTTCTTTAAAAACTTTAACCAATCAGTTGGCATAATAAACATTGCTTTTGTCCTGACCTGCCATTCAGCTTTTACAAGAGTGAGATAAACTCCGATATTTACTTTACTTTAGACACAGAACTGCGTAAAAATTTAGAGGAATATGTACACACTTTATTTGCATATTATTTGAGTCAAGCAGCGGATGGAATTTTACTGGCAGAAAAGCAATCTACCTGTCAGTTATCGGAGAATCAGATGAAGAAATATCAATGCATCGTTTGTGGTTGGATTTATGACGAAGCAGAGGGTTGGCCACAAGACGGCATCGCAGCAGGTACCAAATGGGAAGATATCCCAGACGACTGGACTTGCCCAGACTGCGGTGTTTCTAAAGCAGACTTTGAAATGGTAGAAATCTAAAATATCGCGTAAAGACCATGTTTACATGGTCTTTTTTACGTATATTTGTCATAAAAATTATTCAATCCCCCACTCTTTTAGGCATGTATGGAGAAAGATATGCAACCAATCATCATCATCGGTTCTGGTATGGCAGGTTATACACTGGCAAGAGAATTCCGTAAGTTAAACACTGAACAAGCGTTAGTGATGATTTGCGCAGATGATGCGGTCAATTATGCGAAACCTACATTGTCGAATGCCTTAGTTGGCAAAAAAGCACCTGAGCAAATAGGTTTAGGCGATGCTGAAAAAATGAGTACGCAATTAAATATGCGCATCGAAAAAGAAACTTGGGTAAAAAACATTGATGCAGAAAAGCATGAGTTAACCCTTGAAAAAGATGGTCAGACTTCAACTCAAGCCTACTCGAAACTCATCCTTGCTGTTGGTGCAAACCCAATTCGCTTAGCCATTGCTGGTGATGGCAGTGACGACATCCATGTGGTGAACTCGCTGATTGACTATCGTGCATTTCGAGAAACATTGGAACATTGCACAACAGGTGAATGTGGAAATAAACGTGTCGTGATCTTGGGTGCGGGTCTGATCGGTTGCGAATTTGCCAATGATTTACAAAATACAGGTCATCAAGTCACAGTGATTGATTTGGCACCACAACCCTTAGGTCGTCTGCTTCCGCAGCATGTCGCACAAGCATTTAAAGAAAATCTTGAAGAATCGGGCATCAACTTTGTTTTAGGTACAACTGTAGAAAAAGTATCTAAAACCGAACGCGGTTATATCGTTTCATTGGCAAGTGGTCAGTCATTGGTCGCAGATGTGGTCCTTTCCGCGATTGGTCTACAACCGAATATCGCGTTAGCAAAGACAGCAGAAATCAACACCAGCCGCGGCGTGATTACCAATACTTTACTTGAAACCAATCAAGCGGATATTTTTGCAATTGGTGACTGTGCGGAAGTAAATGGAACACTGTTGCCATATGTAATGCCAATCATGCAACAAGCTCGCGCTTTAGCCAAAACATTAAGTGGTCAAACGACCACAGTACATTATCCAGCAATGCCTGTCGCGGTAAAAACGCCAGCTGCACCATTAACGGTCTTACCTGCGCCAATTGGTGTTGAAGTCACGTGGGAAAATGAAGAGTTTGACGATGGAATGTTATCTAAAGCCACTGATGCTGATGGAACATTACGTGGTTTCGTCTTACTAGGAGCAACGGCAGGTAAACAACGCCTTAGTTTAACAAAACTGGTTCCAGACTTGATTCCTGCATCAGTTTAAGGGTTTAATAGCAAGGATATTTTTTAATCAAAATATCCTTGCTTAGGAAAATAACAATGAATAGCGCACTTCAATTCCAAATTTCACCGTATGCTTCATTCATGAATGAAACCAAAGTCGATTTAGGTAATGGTATTCAACTTCATGTCGAAACAGGAGGAAACCCCGAACACCCTTCGATTCTTTTGATTATGGGTTTGGGAGCGCAAATGTTATTTTGGCCCGACTTTTTTTGTAAATCACTGATTGATCAAGGCTTTCATGTCATTCGTTTTGACAATCGTGATATTGGCTTATCGTCAAAAATTCGCCACAAAGGTCCACGTTTAAACTCGTATAAACTCATGGGGCGTTTTGCATTAGGCTTACCGAATGATGGTGCGCCCTACAATTTATTTGATATGGCTGATGATGTTGCCTTATTGATTGATCGTTTAGGGCTTGATAAGCCCCATATTCTTGGCGCTTCAATGGGTGGAATGATTTCTCAAATTTTAGCGGCAAAATATCCAGAAAAAATTGAGAAAGTTGGACTTTTGTTTACTAGCAACAATCAACCGCTCCTACCTCCGCCTTTTCCAAAGCAACTCTTTAGTCTAATAGGCAAGCCTGAATCTCGTGATGAAGAAGGTATAGTGAATCACTCATTGAAGGTATTTCAAATGATTGGTTCACCAGGTTATATTAATCAAGTTGAAGCAATTCAGACTGCACGTAAATTATATCGTCGTAGTTATCATCCAGCGGGTGTACTTCAACAGTTTTTAGCAATATTATGTACTGGTTCCTTACTTAAATTGGATAAACAGATCAATAAGCCAACGCTGGTGTTACATGGTTCTAAAGATCGTTTACTACCTCCAAGTCATGGTAAGGCAGTTGCGAAAGCAATTTCGGGCGCTAAATTTGAATTAATTGAAGGAATGGGGCATGATATCCCACCGCATTTTGTTCCTCAACTTAGCGGCTTATTTGCACATCATTTTAAATCATAAGCATTAGGACACTATGGCTGCATTACCATCCCTAAGACAGTTGTCATATTTAGTGACATTGTCTGAGACGTTGCACTTTACTGAAGCAGCGCGCCGTTCGTTTGTAACTCAATCCACATTATCGGGTGGAATTATGGAGTTAGAGCGTTTATTGGGTGGCGTACTCGTAGAACGTGATCGCCAAAACGTACGTTTAACTCCCTTAGGTGAACAAGTTGTTGCCCGAGCCCGTGTTCTACTCGCCGATGCACAAGACTTAATGCGTTTAAGTCGTGAAATGAGTGAGCCTTTGACTGGTGATTTACATTTAGGGATCATTCCCACCATTGCACCATTTATTTTGTCTCAACTTTTGGAAGAAGTGCATAAACAACTTCCTAAGATTCAACTACATTTACACGAAGCACAAAGTGAAAAAATTGTTGAAAAACTTGAGCATGGTAATTTAGATGTGATCATGCTGGCATTGCCGTTTGACACACGCGGTCTAAAAGTTGCTGAAATTGCAAAAGAAGATTTATTCTTGGTTTGCAATAAAGCAGATCAAAATGCCATGAATGCAAGAAGTTTAGACGACCTAGATTTGTCACATCTGATGTTGCTTGAAGAAGGACATTGCCTGCGTGATCATACGTTAAGTGTTTGCCCAATTGGTGAACGTAAAAATGATCATCGTTTAAAGGCAAGTTCTTTACCAACACTGGTTGAAATGGTGAGTTCAAACTTGGGCTATACTTTACTCCCTGAGATTGCGATTCATGCTCATATGTTGAAAAACAATGATCAAATTGTGGTAAAACCAATTGAAAATGCACCTTCTCGTACTTTAGCTTTGGTCACACGTAAAAGCACACCTCTGCAAAGCGAATTTGATGTCTTATTGCAAATTCTTCAAAAGATCACCACCAATTTACGTTAATCTAAGAAATTCTAAAAGGAGTCAAATATGACTCCTTTTTTAATCCTTAATTTTAATCAAATGATTCTTTGAATCATCAAATTGTATTTTTACCTGATTAAACTAAATTTTAAAGACGATGTTTTTTAGTAAACAAAGATGCTAATATTTGTTCAGTACAAAGTTAGCACTCTAATTTTGTATGTATTGTTACGATAAAAAAAATCGCGAAAAATCGACTTACTTTATTTTATTTTCAATCATTGAAAATGCTGTAAGCGACACATAGCCAATCTCTCTATTGGTCAGCGTTCCCAAGGGCTTGGATATTTCAAGCATCGTTAACAGGTTTCCACAGTTTTTCTGTGCCTGAATTTTCGATAGGACGCACCATGAATCGACCTTTATTTATTATTTTTTCAACAATTGTTTTAGATTCGATTGGAATCGGAATTGTATTCCCATTACTCCCCTCATTACTTAAAACGCTAAGCCAACAACAAAACGTAGCACTCTTGATGGGTTTTTTCATCAGTTGTTATGCAATGATGCAATTCATTTTCTCTCCGATTTTAGGCAGTTTAAGCGATAAAATAGGGAGAAGACCTGTACTGTTAATTTCTTTAGCTGGCTCAACGATCAGCTACCTATTATTGGCTTTCTCTTCGCATTTAAGTTGGTTGTTCATCGGAAGAATCATTGCTGGAATGACCAGTGCCAATATGGCTGTCGCTTCAGCCTATATCGTTGATATTTCATCAACAGAAAATCGCGCCAAGTACTTTGGTAGATTCAATGCCATGTTTGGTTTGGGCTTCATTATAGGTCCTATACTCGGTGGACTATTAGGACAATACGGACTCCAACTCCCCTTTCTGATCGCTGCATTGTTGACGGGCTTGAATTTTTTAATTGCTCTCTTTGCTTTGGCTGAATCTCACCCCCAGCATGTCGCTATTCAAAACCATGCCAGTTTAAATCCATTTAAAATATTTAAATGTGTATTTACTCAACGAAACCTACTCCCCCTGTTGTTAATATTTTTTATTTTTAGTGCCTGTGGTGAGGCTTATGGGGTTTGCTGGGCACTGTGGGGACATGACACCTTCCATTGGAACAGTTTTTGGGTCGGACTCTCTTTAGGTACTTTTGGATTATGCCAAGTTCTGGTTCAATCCTTGCTCCCTCAACATGCTGTCAAATTTTGGGGTGAACGAAATACGATACTCATTGGCCTAGGTTGTATCTTTGTCGCATTAAATATCATGGCATTTGCTCAACAAGGCTGGATCATTTTTGTCATCATGCCAATTTTTGCCTTAGGCAGTATTGGAACACCATCCTTACAAGCGTTAGCATCTGCAAAAGTTTCCGCAGATCTACAAGGACAATTTCAAGGCTTGATTGCATCTACCGTGAGTCTGGCTTCTGTCATTGCTCCCTTATTCTTTTCAAGTATTTATTTCCACTTTCATACTCAATGGTCGGGTGCAATCTGGTTAATCGTTGCAATTATTTATTTGCTTGTATTTCCTTTGATACTCTTTCAACTCAGAGCTAAACCGCTTTAACTTTCAGCTAACTATCTTGTTTTATAAACGGGTTTATCTCTAGCCATATTCTGAAGAAACAAAAAACCCGATTGAAATCAATCGGGTTTAAATCGTGAAATATTAAGTTTAGCCGTTAAAATGCTCTAATAAGGTTTTTTGTGCATTATGTATGGTTTCATCTTCTTTAGGTTGAGCACGAACCCATGTACCATCACCTTGTAACAACCAAGCTTGAGTATTATCTTTAAGATAATTCACCAAACCTTGCTGATAAATACGCTTTTTCAGTGCAGGATCTTCGATTGGGAAACATACTTCGACACGATTAAATAAGTTTCGATCCATCCAGTCCGCACTTGAGCAATAAATACGGGCATTTCCGTTATTACCAAAATAATAAACACGGGTATGTTCCAAGAAGCGTCCAACAATTGAACGCACACGAATATTTTCAGAGAGGTTTGCTAAACCTGGACGTAAACAGCAGATTGAACGAATAATCAAATCTACTTGTACACCTGCTTGCGAAGCCTCATACAACTTATTGATTAACTGAACCTCTGTTAAAGCATTCACCTTAACAATAATTTGAGCAGGTTTACCCGCTTTGGCATTGGCAATTTCATCATCAATATAAGCGATTAACTGTGCATGTAAGGTAAATGGCGCATGTAGAAGTTTTTTCAACTTCGCCATTTTCCCCATGCCCGTCAACTCTTGAAAAATACGATGCACATCTTCACAGAGTTCTTTGTCTGTGGTTAATAAACCATAATCGGTATATATGCGTGCATTGGTTGCATGATAGTTGCCTGTTCCTAAATGAACATAGCGAACAAGTTTATTATTCTCACGGCGAACCACCAAAATCATTTTAGCATGTGTCTTATAACCCACAATACCATATACCACCACGGCTCCTGCTTCTTGTAATACATTGGCAACAGCAATATTTGATTCTTCATCAAAACGAGCACGCAGTTCGATCACCGCAGTCACTTCTTTACCATTTCGTGCTGCTTCAGCTAAGACCTGTACGATTTCAGAGTCAGCACCACTACGATACAATGTTTGTTTAATCGCAAGAACTTGAGGATCTCGTGCTGCTTCACGCAACAAATTGATTACAGGTGCAAAAGATTCGAAGGGATGGTGCAAAAGAATATCTTGCTTCTGCATCGCTGAAAAAATATTTTCAGACTTTTTCAATACTTTTGGAATTGCAGGCACATGTGAATCATAGCGCATATGTGGACGTTTAAAATTTGATACTAAACGTGCAAGGTTTACTGGTCCATCGACTTTATAAAGTTGTTCTTCTTCTAAATCAAATTCATCCAACAAGTATTCATATATGTGTTTTGGACAGTTTTCAGTGACTTCTAAACGCACCGCACGACCAAAACGACGTGAACTCAATTCACCTTTAAGTGCTTTCGCCAAGTCTTCAACATCTTCGTTCAGCGCTAAATCTGCATTACGTGTCACACGGAACTGATAGCAACCTGTTGCAGTCATCCCTGGGAATAAATCAGAGACATGTTCATGAATAATCGCAGACAACATCACAAAGTGTTCTTTGCCACCTGTTAACTCATCAGGTAAACGTACCACACGTGGTAAAGAACGAGGTGCTGGAACAACAGCTAAATCAATTTGTCGACCAAAAGCATCTTTACCTTCTAAAGTGACAATAAAGTTTAAGCTTTTATTTACTAAGCGTGGGAATGGGTGTGCAGGATCAAGACTAATTGGCGTCAATACAGGCGCAACTTGTTCTTGAAAATATTTTTTAATCCACACCGATTGAGCAGGTGTCAGTTCTCCACGACGTAAGAAACAAATATCTTCTTCACGGAGTTTCGGGAAGATCTCTTCATTTAAGATACGGTATTGGCGTTCAATGGCTTCATGGGCTGTTTTAGAGATTTGATCTAGAACTTGCTTAGGTGTAAGCCCGTCAGGTGAACGACTTTCATTCCCCAGCGTTAATTGCTCCATCATTCCAGCGACACGAATCTCAAAAAACTCGTCCATGTTGCGAGAAAAAATCAGCAAAAAATTCATACGTTCTAGTAGCGGATGCAGAGGATCAACAGCTTGCTCTAAAACACGCAAATGGAAATCTAGGATAGAAAGTTCACGATTGATATATCGTTCATTATAAGAATATTCTGTCGGTGTTGTTGGAGTCACTGCGGTATTCATGCAATAAACCTGCATCAAGAAAATGTCATTATTCTAGTATGCTTCAAATTTATGACAATTTCATAAAAAAAGCATCACGATATAAAAAAAGCACATTTTTTTGTGCTTTTCTTAGGGGCTGTGGACATTTCATAAATGACTTGCGTTGTAGGTTAAAATTGAGCAGGCAAGGCATGAAATGAAGAGAATAGCGAGACTATTTTTAAGTTTCATAACGTAGCCTGAGATAATTTTAGCCACAACCCTTCGGGACTAGTGTGTTTTTTGTCGCTTCGTCGTTACGAACTACTCATTTAGAATGACTAAATTTCGTATTTCATGCCTAGAATCGTCTAAAAAACACACCTAGTCGCAAACATAGACGAATTATCCACAGACCCTAACATCATAATTTCACTTTTTAAATATTGCAGATTAATTTGGGATACGGGTATAACGCATATATTTTAATACCAGTTTTTTTCGATAGAGCAATTTAGGATCATTGCGATTTTCTTGATAGTATTTGGGATTGGTCAAAATCACCGCTAAAAAGGCTGCTTGCTCTCGATTTAAACTTTTTGCACTTTTGGCAAAATAATAACGTGAAGCAGCTTCTACACCATAGATATGATCGCCAAACTCAACAGAATTCATATACACTTCAAGAATACGCTGCTTGGTCCACATACGCTCCATCATGGTCGTTGCAATGGCTTCCTGCCCCTTACGAATCACTGAACGGCGGTTATAGAAAAATAAATTTTTAGCCAGTTGTTGCGAAATGGTTGATCCCCCAGCGACAACTTTGTCTTTCTTTAGATTACGTTGCAAAGCATCTTCGATCCCATCCCAATCGAAACCATGATGATCTAAAAACTTGGCATCTTCAGCCGCAACAATCGCATGCTTAATGTTGTCGCTAATATCATCATAATTTCGCCATTGATGTTCAATAGGCTTGAAATCAGAAAAATAGGTCCAGCGCATAAACATTGTGGTTTCTACATCATGGGTACGCCAATACACTAAACTGGAGAAAATCCATAGCTGAATCAAAATCAAAATACTGATTATGATTAACAAAGCACGAACAATAAAAGCTTTCATCTCAGCTGTTTACTCCGAAAATGCTGACATTTCATGTTAAGCTGAATCTATCAATAAAAAGCTAAGAAATAGCATGTCGAATTATCAAGACTCATCCATCTATAACTCACCCAACACGATTGGCAAAATCACCTTATTGTTAATTGCAATCAATGTAGGCTTATTCGCCATCCAAGTTTTGTCAGGCGTTAATATTACTGACCCTACCACATTGGACGCTTTGCGTTGGGGTGCTGATTATGCACCTTTAACCTTTCTAGAGGAACCTTATCGTTTATTCAGCAGTATGTTTTTTCATTTTGGCATTTTGCATCTGTTGATGAATATGTGGGCACTGTATATTTTTGGTGATGTGGCTGAAAAAACCTTTGGGAAATTTTATTTCTTAGGGCTGTATTTATTAGCGGGGTTGATGGGAAGTCTACTCAGTGGCTACTTGGATATTCGGAATAGTTATGAATTTTTACAGCACTTTGACCAAAAACTGATTCCTCATGTATCCGCTGGAGCATCTGGGGCAGTAATGGGCTTAGGGGGTGCTTTAACCCTACTTTCTTTGTTCCCACCTACTCCAAACCAGAGATTTGTTCTGGATAAAAGATCACTCTTAACTGTGCTTGCAATCAACTTAGCGTTCGGCTTCCTTGCTTCTGGAATCAACAATGCTGCGCATATTGGAGGCATGTTAATGGGAGCTGTGATGGCTTTAGCTTGGTATGTCATGCAACGTATGAAAGCACCGATTGCTGTAAATATGATCATTGTGATTTTAGGCATCGCTGTTACATATGCGACATATCTGTATTGCCAACATTTGGTGGGTCCAATTACGCCACTTTGGCAAGAAGCAGTTTCACAAATGCGAGCGCAATTACAATTTTGATCAGCAGTGTATCTGCAAAATTTAAATCATCCCTAAAAATTAAAGTATTTCAGTCGAGGATTTATAGTCAATCTGTTGAAAAATGCATACAGCAAAATATAAGTTTTCTTGATTCATAAAATTACTGCTATGGATTATTGTTTGGCGATATAAAGCATTCAATGTCTCACTTTACATCTAAAGTTTTAATTCAAAGAAGCTCACCAAAAAGTGAGCCTCTTTATGACCATCACTTCACAATATCCATAAACTGGAATAGTCAGAATAGCGCAATGATTGCTGTTCAATCATCTTGTTTTAATTCAGTTCTCTTAAGCTCTGTAAAGGTGGAATATCTGACAAATAGCTTAAACGGTACCTTCCGATTACTGCACATAAGACCGCCATCAAAATAGGCAGAATAAACCAAATTTCCCAGTGAAATTGTAAAGGCATCTCCATACGATAACTGGCAATCGCACTAATTACTTCAGCAAAGAAACACGACACAATCCCTGCCAACAGCCCAATAAAACCTATTTCCATGCTCATCATGTTTTTTAACTGTCGTTTTGAGCTGCCGAATGAACGTAATAGCGCGACTTCTCTTTTGCGCTCATCCATCAACAAATTAATACAAGCAATCAAAAATAGAAAACCCGACAAACTGACCAAGACAGCCAATACTGTAATAATTTTCACCAAGACAGAAACCAGTTGTCTAATTTCATCAAAAATTAAAGACACATCGATAAACACTGTATTTGAAAATTGTTGGATTAAATTGATCATTTTAGCTTTGTCCGCAGGTGACACATAAAAGCTTCCTAAATAGCTTCCTGCATTTTCATCCAAAGTCTTAGGCGTAAAAATAAAGAAGAAATTTGGGCTAAAACTTTGCCATTGAACGGTACGTAAATTTACCACCTGAGCTTGCAAATTTCCTTCTGGCAAACTAAAGGTTAAACGGTCCCCTATCTTAATCCCCAACTCTTCAGCCAATTTTGCTTCAACCGAAACTTGTCCAACATCTGTCAATTTAGACTGACCAGCAACAATGATATTGTCCTGTGGATAATGATCTGCTTGAGTTAAATTTAACTCACGGCGTAATGAATTATTACTTTTTACCAACGAATCAGGAAAAGCCTGACCATTTTTAGCCAGCAAACGCCCTTTAACATTGGGATATAGTGGTGTACTTTCCCAGTGATGTTGCGCCAACTGTTGTTTAAATGCTTCAAGTTCAAATGGAGGTAAACCATAAATAAATTGATTTGGAGTACCTTCAGGCAACTGTTGCTGCCAACGCTCCAATAAATCAGTACGTAATACAGCCAATACCGTAATTAAACTCAAACCTAGTGCCAAAGCTGTGATTTGCAAAGCTGTTTGGGAAGGTGTTCGAATATAAGCAGAGAAACGACTTTTCATTGCTTTCAGCGCCTTTAAGACTGAGCAAACCATCGCATACAATAATCCAGTCAGGACAATGACTGCACCCATGATCACTGCTGTCAGCGTTAGATTCTCAGTCAATACCAAGCTAAAAATAATCAGACTGATTAAACCTGTCGCCATCATCCATAATATAGAGCCTGCTGATTTTTCCTGTTGGCGAATAACACGTATCGGAGGTGTATTGAGCAATTGCCATAAACTCGGCAGAATAAATCCAATCAGTACAATTGCACTGGTGAAAATAGCGATCGGTAATGGACCTAAAAATATCTGCCATATTGAAAATTGTAATTCTAGGTTTGGAATCATTTGCAACATGAGTTGTAGCAATGAATAACCTAAAACCAGTCCCAACAAACTTCCAATCACGATCGCAATCAAAATTACCACAGTCAATAAACTCAAGTAAGCTTGAAAAATCTGTCTTCTGGTTGCGCCCATGCAACGCATCAAGGCAATATGATCTTGATTCTGTTGCACATAACGTTGGCTGGTTAAAGCAATCGCTAAACCACAGAGTAGAATCGTTAGAATATTTGCCAATTGTAAAAACGTATCAAGATTTTCAATCGGTTTTAGTAAACGTGAGTTTCCTTCATCCGCATTACGTAGTCTTAAGTTGCTCTGGGCATCTAAAGCTTGATCCGCTGTTTGCAAGTCTTGTGGAGATGGTTCAGATGGGGTATGAATGAGTTGCGTTTCAGACGCTGGCTGCCCTATTTCTGAAGTCGTAGAATTTTTCTGCTGACCCTGTGTAAATTGCTGGGCAAAATTTTCTTTTTCTTGCGCTTTGAAAGTTTTAAATAAGGCTTGATAAGCTTCAATCGACTGTTTTTCACCCGCCATTAACAGCCGATACTCAATGCGACTGCCGATCTGGATTGCCCCAGTTTTTGCAACATCAGCTTGAGCAATAATCACTGTCGGTGAAAATGCGGAAAAACCTAATTCTTGATTAGAATCATGTTCAATGATGCCCGTGACTTTAAATTGACCATTTGCAATTTGAACTTGATCACCGATATTGAGCTTTAATAATTCTTGGGCTCGTTTACTCAGCCAAATTCCGCCATTTTGTAAGGACTGTTGTTGGCGAATCCTTAACTCACCACGTAAAGGAAATGATGTGTCAATGGCTTTGACATTGACCATCACAAATTGATCACGAGTCGACGCCATAGAACTGAACATCGTGACATGTGACTGTTTTAACTTGAGTTGTTCAGCTTTTTTCAACCATTGAGGGTCAATTGGATTGGTATCACTCAGCACCAAATCAGCAGCTTGCATTTTAGCGGCTTGTAAAGTAACTGCTTGCTTAACCTGATCGTTACTGAACTTTAAAGCCGTGGTCGCACTAATAGCTAAACTCAAAGCAATGATCAGTAAATAAATGCCTGAGCTAGCAAAACTTTGCCGAAATAAAGGTTTAAAAAGATTCAACATTTAAACAACCTCACTTCTCTGTGGGTATCGTAAATGTTCAATCAAATGACCATCTTTTAACTCATAATGACGCTGACATTGCGCTGCCAATTGTGGGTTATGTGTGACTAAAACTAAGGTTGTACCTAATGCTTGATTCAAACTAAATAATAACTGCTCAATCTCATACGCAGTATGTTCATCTAAATTACCTGTTGGTTCATCAGCAAAAATAATCTGTGGATCTGAAATAAGCGCACGTGCGATCGCAACACGTTGTTGCTCTCCGCCAGATAATACTTTGGGTGTTTGTTGACTTTGGCGTGCTAAACCGACTTTTTCCAATAAATCGAGTGCTTTTTGCTCTGCGTGTGCATAATTAAAATCAGAATGTAAACGTAAAGGTAACATGACATTTTCTAAAGCCGACAAATGCGGCAACAATTGAAAAGACTGGAAAACAAAACCAATGTACTTAAGTCGTACCAAAGCCCGTTGCTCTTCATTTAAATGTTCAATATGCTCACCACATACATTGAGTTGACCTGCACTCGCCTGATCTAAAGTTGCCAGAATACCCAATAAGGTTGACTTACCCGAACCAGAGCGCCCTGTAACTGCAACCTGTTCGCCTGCATAAATGTCGAGATTTAAATTTTCAAAAATTGTAAGCGTTTGATGAGGTAATTCTATCTTTTGTGTAAGTTGCTGTGCAGAAATTATCACTTGTGGCATGATGGGAGGAGTTAAAGCATCCTGAACCTTAGACATTGTAAAGTACCTTAAATATGCAAATCAAAACGTTGTTAAATTTGAAAATAATGAAAAGCGCTTTTCATTGTTTATTTTTTAGCATGATCTGTCTGTTGCCCGTTAGTAGTTTTGCAAAAACGATCATGATTTTAGGCGACAGCTTAAGTGCGGGCTATGGTTTAAACCCACAACAGGGTTGGGTCGCATTACTTCAGCAACGCTTAAATCAGCAATTTCCCAAACAACACCAAGTGGTAAATGCCAGTGTCAGCGGAGAAACCACCAGTGGTGCTTTAGCGCGTTTACCTAAATTATTACAAACTCATAAACCTGATGTGGTTGTGATTGAGTTGGGTGGGAATGATGGTTTACGTGGTCAACCACCACAAATGATTCAAAAAAATCTTGCTCAATTGATTCAACAAAGTCAAAAAAGCCAAGCCAAAGTAGTATTGTTGGGTATGAAGATTCCTCCCAACTACGGCGCAGCATATAGCCAAGCTTTCGAAAAAAATTACCAAACCTTAAGCCAACAGTACAAAGTAAAACTGTACCCCTTTTTTATGAATGGCATTGCAGGCAATAAAAACCTCATGCAAAAAGACTTAATCCATCCTAATGCGGTGGCACAAAAAATCTTACTTGATAATGCCTATCCTTTGATTCAAGGCGCACTTTAACACCAATACATTCCAATTAGCTTTAGGCATGGAAGCCTTTGATATAAGCTGAAGAACCACATCCTTACAAGATTAAAATAATCATAATATTCATTATATTAAATATAACATATGGTCAATTATCACAAATAAAACCTTAATCACTTCTTGCCTTTCAACTGAAATCAGGTATAACAGAATCTATCCTTTCTTTTATATGCGTTTTAAATGATGAGTAATTCTAATAATCTCAATCATCAAATGACTTCATTTAAATTTAGCCCTCAAACTGCACTTTTTACACATACCTTTACTTTGATGGCATTTTTGGCGGCTTCAAGCGCACCTACCCCCTTGTATCGTCTCTACCAACAACAGTTTCACTTTTCACCCGTTTTATTGACCTTAATTTTTGCAACTTATGCCTTTGCTTTACTCGCAACATTATTGGTAATGGGTTCTTTGTCAGATTATATTGGGCGTAAACCAGTTATTTTTACCGCTCTCTTTTTACAGATCATTTCTATGGGGTTCTTTCTGTTTGCCTCAAATATTGAAATGTTATTTATTGCTCGAGCCTTACAAGGAATCGCCACAGCTTTGGCTGCATCAACCTTTGGTGCAGCTTTATTAGATTTAAGTAAAACTCATGGTTCATTAATCAACAGTATTTCTCCTATGTTGGGTATGGCAATCGGCATGCTCATGACCTGTATTGTATTGGCGACATCAACGCATGCACTAACTTTAATTTTTGAAATATTCATTTTTATTTTCTTTTGTACCTTGTGTATTGCATATTTTAGCCCTGAGACTGCTGAAAAACGTTCCGGAGCATTTTCATCACTTAAACCGCGTCTTACTGTTCCACCACAAGCACGTAAAGCACTTTGGATTGTTAGTCCAATCAATATTTCTTTATGGATGGTCAGTGGCTTTTTCTTATCCTTAATGCCTTCCCTATTAGCCCAAGCATTTAAAGTTCAATCAGCATGGCTCAATGGTATGATGTTTATTACTTTGACCATTTCGGGTGCAATCGGAATTTTAGCCCTCCGTAGCGCAAAAACACTTAAAATCTTAACTACTGGTTCGCTAAGTATTCTATTTGGTGCAGCAATAATTCTATCTGGCATTCACTTCTCTCTTACACTCTTACTATTTATTGGTTCGGTTGTCACTGGTGTCGGATTTGGTACAGGATTTATGGGCGCAATCCGTACTGTGATGCCCTTGGCTTTACCTGAACAACGTGCTGGGTTAATGGCAACATTTTATGTTGAAAGTTATTTAGCATTTAGTATACCTGCCATTATTGCGGGATATTTTGTCAGCCATATCGGTCTTACTTTTACTGCTGATATTTATATTCTCATGATTATTTTATTAGCTTCTTTGGCTCTTATGTTTGCATTTAAACATCGAAAAAATATCATTTAGTTCAGTATTTGATTTATTCAAACAAGCTTTTCGCAAATAAGATTTAGCAATAATTTGATCCTTTAAATGAAACTGTTCATCATACCTATTACCACTTGGTTTATTTTTTGCTATAGTCAAACCATCGATACGTAAAAATTATATTTATATATTAATCAACATCTTATAAACATTTATTTCCATACATAATCTGGAAATTTTTCTAGAACATATTTACAACTTGATTCTTTCCCGTCTTTATTGACATGTCGATCAAACTCTTTCATACCAGAATTAAGCACTTGTTTACCATATTCTTCACCAAGTTGATCTTTGACACACTGTGCAGAACTAGAAATTAGTTTATTGTTATTTTTACGGTACCCACATTCGATTTGTGCTTTTAATAATATGCCATGCGCATAAACAATCTGCTCACAGTAATTTGGTGCTTTTCCACTTTTCGGCGTTAATGCACTAACTTGTGTTAAACATGAAATTAAGACCAAAAATAATATTTTTTTCATAACAACATCCTTATCAATTTGCTACATCCATTTAAAAATAAAGATCTTATCAAAGAAAAGTTACATTCGGTCATCGCTTCTAATTCCTTCATTTTCTGAATTATTCGCTACTAGAACATCAAACACAAAACCCTTTCATCTAACTTATTATATGTTCATTGCTCTTTACCAAACGCAATTAATATCTCCAAATTCGACAATATTACTTTTAGAACCAACTCATTTGAACTTAACAAATTCGTGATTATTCATGTTAAAAACCCAACAAATTATTTAT
This sequence comes from Acinetobacter bereziniae LMG 1003 = CIP 70.12, assembly GCF_000368925.1. Classification (GTDB taxonomy): domain Bacteria; phylum Pseudomonadota; class Gammaproteobacteria; order Pseudomonadales; family Moraxellaceae; genus Acinetobacter; species Acinetobacter bereziniae. The sequence goes on from NZ_KB849756.1 coordinate 1,096,489, forward strand.
TTTTTATGGATGAAATTTACACCTGATTTCCGCATAGCAAGTCAGACAATACAGACTTTAGGCTCTCTGAATAACCACTAATTAGGTATTTCCTCCTAGCTTGTACGATCAATTCCAAATAGTAAAATGCATTGGTTTACCCAATTGATCAACCATTAAAATTACATTGACCATGACTTTTGACACACATTGATTTTTAATTAATATTTCATTTATTGTATTTTTTATTATATCCATCGCTTGGATTCTTTTATTCTGGTCAATCCCAGTCAAATCAAGCTCTCCTGAAAATACTTCTACACCCGTATATTTTACCCATGATGAAACTTTTATCTCAGCAATTTTTGATCTGATATCATCTGCTGATTTTTTAAATACTGACGTTTTTGGCAAAACAGTATAACTAAAAAGAAAATCATGAACTGCCACTTCCTAACCTACAAGAACTATCAAAAACGCGAAAGCATAGCATTTTAAAAAATTTAAAAATGAGCAATTCAATCGCCATAAGTTTGTAAATGGCGACAATCATTCATTTTCCTGTGCAAATTAAAAGGCGCATTAAGCGCCTTTTAATTTTAAGTAAAATTAAGCAGGAATATCGCGAATTGACGCATTACGAATCGCTTCTTTTAAAGCTTCATAACCGTGAATTGGTGGGAATTGAGGAAACTCACGAATCACATTTTCAGGTGCATCGAATAAGAAGCCATGATCCGCCTCACCCAACATCGTCGTATCATTATAAGAGTCACCTGCTGCAATCACACGGAAGTTTAAACCATGCAAAGCTTTTACAGCTTGACGCTTTTGATCTGGCTGGCGCAATTTATAAGCTGTAATCATGCCATTTTCATCAGTTTCTAATTTATGGCAGAAAATTGTTGGCCAACCTAATTGCTGCATCAACGGATGTGCAAACTCATAAAACGTGTCTGAAAGAATGATCAATTGGAAATGTGTACGAATCCACTCAACAAATTCTTTTGCACCCGGAAATGGCCCCATATCTGCGATCACAGCTTGAATGTCATTTAAACCTAAACCATGTTGCTTCAAGATGTTTAAACGCTGAGTCATCAACACATCGTAGTCAGGAATATCACGCGTTGTTGCTTCTAATTCTTTGATCCCTGTTTTCTTTGCAAAATTGATCCAGATTTCTGGAACCAATACACCCTCAAGATCAAGACATACGATTTCCATGGGTTCTCCCAATGTCGGTTAAAAATTTTGGGCTTATCATAGCACTAAAGTTTAAAAATAATGCTGAAAGTTTTTTAAACTCAATTCATTTTGAATAGTCATAGATCATCGTACCAGCACAATTCATCCTTAGTACAACAACTGCATGTAGAGACTCTCTCAGCTTTAACTGTTATTGTTACACTTATAAAAACGGGAACAAAAGCACCGCATCATTGAGTCATGTAAAAATTAATTTAGGCAAACAACACTATGAAAAAAATAGCACCGTTTCTCTTGAGTAGCATATGTACTTACGTATATGCGAATGATAGTTTTCTGGGCTATACAAATTGTAGTGCTTTAGATCTCGCCCATGCTCAAGTCAGTCTCTCATTAAAAGATATTCCAAAGGATTATATATATCGCACACAGCACTACTCCTTTCTCAGTCTACCTATAGCAAAAGGCAATGAAAATTACTGTCTAATTATCAATGATAAAAATCAGGTCATTGTTGACGCTATTCCTAAAATGCTTTCAAACACTTGCGGTGGAATGTGGGATAAGAAAGAAAGCACACCTGTTTGGGTTGATGATATTGCTGGGGGTAGAGGTTTAGTCACATATTTTCATTACAACACCTCAAATACTTTGAAAAATCTCAATAAAAACAACATATCCAATATAGAACAACAAATTACAACACTACAATGCCAACTTTCCTCCTATAACATTGATGATGTGGTTGAACTCAATGATGCTGCTTTCTATTTAAATCAATTGGGTCATCCTAAAGTATCTTTAGAAATTTTGAAAAAGGTTATACAGCTCGATCCAAATCGGACAGTCGCTTATCTAAATTTAGCTGATGCTTATTTGGCTTTAAAAAATCAAAGCCAAGCTCGGTCAAATTATTTGATTTATGCCAATAAAATGAAAAAATCTGGATTATCTGATCAGATTCCTAAAAGAATATTCAAATACTTATAAAATAAGACTGTGAAACAGCTTAACAAGGCACTGATTAATAAAAACCTTGCTGTAGAATGAGATAGCGAATCATTGATCAATGATAGCATGTGTTGGTGAGAGCATTATGCTGCTTTTATCCATATCCGATTAAGTATCTTTGGTATTTTACCCTTCAGATAAATCCATCGATTAAATCTTTTTTATTCATAAGTATTTTAATTAATCTGCTAAGCACGATATTTCATTTACTTTAAAATATCTGCACATCTCAAAGATAACATTCACACAAAGTTGAATTGCTTTAATTTTTGCTAAAATGCTTAAATTAAAATATCTTTTAAGAATGTTGATGAACAACATAGCTTCAAGCTAACTGCCAGGAGCAGATATGACCGCCATTCCCACCATAGATCTTGTTGACGCGCTAGCAACAGAGTATGCAGACAAATCCCCTTCTGAAATTTTAGAACTTGCACTTTCTCAAGAGGGTGAAATCGCAATTTCATTTTCTGGCGCAGAAGATGTTGTTCTGATTGATATGGCACATAATTTAGGCAAGCCATTTCGTGTATTTAGTTTAGATACTGGACGCTTGTATCCTGAAACTTATCAGTTTATCGATACTGTGCGTAAGCACTACGGTATTAAAATTGAGATTTGCTTTCCTGAATCAGAAGCTGTTCAGCAATTGGTCAATGAAAAAGGCTTATTCAGTTTTTACCAAGACGATCATAAAGAATGCTGTGGTATCCGAAAAGTACAGCCTTTACGTAAAAAACTGGCAACTTTAGATGGTTGGATTACAGGTCAACGTAAAGATCAAAGCCCAGGAACACGTACAGAGATTCCTGTCATTCAAGCTGATGCAGGTTTTTCAGGTGAAGGAAAACAGCTGATCAAATACAATCCTTTGGCGAACTGGTCCAGTGCAGATGTATGGAACTATATCCGCATGATGGAAATTCCTTATAATCCTTTACATGAAAAAGGTTTTATATCAATCGGTTGTGAGCCATGTACTCGCCCAGTGCTTCCAAATCAGCATGAACGTGAAGGTCGTTGGTGGTGGGAAGAAGCAACGCATAAAGAATGCGGTTTACATGCGGGTAACTTAAAAAAATAATGGTAAAAAAAAAGTCATTAAATTTAATGACTTTTTGTAAACTTTACATTCATCGAAATGCTTGGATTTTATCCCTGAAAAAGTTTTATACTATTTACTCGGTTCTATAATTCTAACAATCTAACACTCATAAATGAGTTGTTGTAGAAATTGCAGTGAGGCAATCCAAGACCATGCGCCCATTACACCCCATTGATTTCATTTTTTTAAATTTAGAAAAAAGACAACAACCGATGCATGTTGGTGGATTGTTCTTATTCCAAATACCTGAACATGCACCATCGACGTTTATACAAGACCTTGTCGCTGATATTCGCAATTCAAAGTCTATTCCGGTTCCACCATTTAACAATCGTCTCAATGGCTTATTTTGGGACGAAGATGAAGAATTTGATATCGACCACCATTTCCGTCATATCGCCTTACCTCATCCCGGGCGTATCCGTGAATTATTGGTTTATATTTCACAAGAACATAGCGCACTGATTGATCGTGCAAAACCGCTTTGGACCTGTCATATCATTGAAGGGATCGAAGGCAATCGTTTTGCCATGTACTTTAAGATCCACCATGCAATGATTGACGGTGTAGCAGGTATGCGTCTTTTAGAAAAGTCTTTCTCTAAAGATGAGCATTCCAAAACCATTGTTCCCCCTTGGTGTGTTGAAGGCAAACGTGCCAAACGTCTTAAAGAAACCAAACTTGGACGAGTCAAAAAAGTTTTTGCCGCGTTAAAGGGGCAAGTCGAAGCAGCACCAAAAGTAACTCAGGAATTATTTCAAACAGTCTTTAAAGAAATGGGGAAAAATCCTGATTATGTTTCAAGCTTTCAAGCCCCGAGCAGTTTATTTAATCAACGAGTAAGCTCTTCGCGTCGTTTTGCAGCCCAATCTTTTGAACTAGATCGTTTTAGAAATATTTCCAAAGCACTGGGTGTAACCATCAATGATGTCGTACTCGCAGTTTGCTCTGGCGCAATCCGTGATTATTTAATTACTCAAGACGCACTTCCTAAGAAACCGCTCATTGCGATGGTGCCTGCTTCTCTTCGTGATGATGATTCAGATATGAGTAATCGTATCACCATGATTTTAGCGAATTTAGGCACGCATAAAGAAGATCCATTAGAACGTTTAGACATCATTCGACGTAGTGTGCAAAATGCAAAGAATCGCTTTAAACGTATGAGTTCAGACCAAATTCTGAACTATAGTGCTTTTGTTTTTGGTGCTGCGGGAATCAACATTGCATCAGGGCTTATGCCTAAGCGTCAGGCGTTTAATGTGATTATTTCTAACGTACCCGGTCCAAGAGAACCACTATATTGGAATGGTGCTAAACTGGATGCCCTCTACCCAGCATCAATTGTGCTAGATGGTCAGGCATTAAATATTACTATGACCAGTTATCTAGATAAGTTGGAAGTGGGTTTAACTGGCTGCCGTAAATCTTTACCAAAGTTGCAAAATCTACTGACACATTTAGAGAATGAGATTCAAAAATTTGAACAGCTGATTACTCAGAAAAATATCACGCAAAAAGCTGCTGAAAAGGCAGTTGAAAAAAACGAAGATACACAAGTCTATGCACAAGATCTGATTGTTGAGTCCAACACAGTAGAAAAGCCTGCTTAGGCTTTTCTACTCAATCTTCTATTTAGATTTATTTTTTTGTTCTTAGATTCAATTCACGAAAATTTAATGCTAAAAAAATTAAGGGGCTTATTAATGCCCCTTAATCTTTTACGTTACGACACTTATTGAGTAATTGGTGACAGACATTTACAACCATGTCTTTGGTAATTTTCACTTCTTGACCATTGTCATCCAACATTACACATGTATTCTTTGGTTGGTTTTCTAATACATGTTTGATACCGCGACTTATTAATTGTTCACTTACGCTCATTTTATGACCTCACTTGCTAAGACTGGTAGGGAGAGAGTCTTTGGCTACCTTTGTAATCTAGTATTGTGAAATCAGCTCAAAAAGTAAAATTTCAGATGTAACAACTGTTTAACGACATCCTGTTACAATTTCAACTTAAAATGATATCGTATTGCTCTTGCGTGTATAAATTTTCAACTTGGAATTTAATCACACGATTAATAAAATGCTCCAAATCCGCGACAGCTGGGGCTTCTGCAGTTAACAGCCGATCAATCACAGATGGATGACCGATAACAGTAAAGCCACTCTGAGATTCATAAGCTCGTGTATATCTAAGGATTTCTCGAAAAATTTCGTAACACACTGTCTCTGCTGTTTTCACAAATCCACGCCCCTGACAGGTTGGACATGATTCACATAACAAATGTTCCAGTGATTCACGTGTACGTTTACGTGTCATTTCCACCAAACCAAGTTCAGACACTTGGGTAATTTTTGTCTTGGCATGATCACGCTCAAGCATCTTCTCAAACTGGTTCATGACTTCTTCACGATGTACAGCTTCCTGCATATCGATGAAATCAATAATGATAATGCCGCCTAAATTGCGTAAACGTAACTGTCGAGCGATGACTTGGGTGGCTTCCATGTTGGTTTTGAAGACAGTATCTTCAAGCGTACGACCACCCACATAAGAACCTGTGTTGACATCAATCGTGGTCATTGCCTCCGTCTGGTCAATCATCAAATAACCACCAGACTTTAATGCAACCCGAGTTTGTAATGCTTTTTGAATGTCTTCTTCAACATTGTACAAATCAAAAAGTGGGCGCTCTCCTGGATAATGTTGTAAACGACTACCCATACTCGGAACAAACTCAGCGACAAACTCTTGTAACTTGGCATGTATTTCACGAGAGTCAACATAGATCGTGGCAGTATCTTCATTTGCCAAATCACGAATCACACGTTGAGGTAATGGAAGTTCTTCAAAAATCAGTGAGGGAACCGCAATAATTTTTTGCTTTTTCTGAATAAATTCCCAAAGCTTCGCTAAATAAGCCATATCCTGCGCGATAGATGCTTCATCAATTCCATCAGCTGCAGTACGGACAATGACTGAACCAGGAAGCTTATGCTCTTCTTGAATCCTTTCAATCATTGAACGCAAACGGTCACGTTCTTCTTCAGATTCAATCCGTTGTGATACACCAATATGACTACCATAAGGCATCAAAACCAGATAACGTGAAGGAATAGAAAGATCCGTACTCAGTCGTGCACCTTTAGTGCCTAACATATCTTTCATCACTTGTACTGTTAGAATCTGACCGGGTTGTAAGAGTTCAAAAACATTCGGCGTGGGCTGATGACGTGGCCAAATCATATCATTGATATGTAAAAATGCAGTACGAGACAAGCCAATATCCACAAAAGCAGCTTGCATCCCAGGTAGGACACGCACAACCTTTCCTTTGTAAATATTACCGACCAACCCTCTTTTAACAGTTCGCTCAACAAACAGTTCATTGACCGTACCATTTTGAATTAACGCCACACGACACTCCATAGGTGTGACGTTAATCAGTAACTCGTCAGACATAACTCAACTCAAAACATTATAAAAATTCTTTTTTGCAGTTAATTTCGTGCCTCAACTGCATTGATCTAGACGATCAAGTAATTGTATCGTTTCATGTAATGGTAGCCCAACCACATTGCTATAACTACCATTTATCCGTGTCACATATTTCGCAGCAATGCCTTGAATTGCATATCCACCCGCTTTGCCTAGAGGTTCACCTGTTGCCCAATAGTCTTCCATATCTTTGAGACTTAACGCTTGAAACTCAACTTCTGTGCGAACCACGGTACTCAATAATTGATTGGCATTTGCAACACAAACTCCTGTCAGCACCTCATGTTTCCGCCCTGACAATACTCCCCAAATTTCGAAAGCATGCTGTTTGGATGCTGGCTTACCTATAATTTGATCAGCAACAATCAAACTGGTATCCGCAGCAACGATGGTCGCCTCAGGATGCAAGCTTAGAACGGCTTGCGCTTTACTTTTTGCCAAACGCGACACATAGTGATCAATCTGCTCATGTTCATTTACAGATTCATCAACATCCGGGCTATGCACGTCAAACGCCAAGCCCAGTTGTAACAACAGTTCTTGACGCCTTGGCGAGCTTGAAGCAAGAATTAAATGCGCCATCTTTTTAATAAATAATAAAGAATTGGCCAGCAAAAAATACTGGAAATCAAAGTTTGCCAATGACGTGTTATCGAAAAATGCGTTCCTGCCATCACTTGCGCCATAAAGGTAAAGGTTAAATGTGCAAGAATCGCCAACATAGTGATCACCCAAAGGTTACTAAATGTCAGCACGCGTCTCTCTCGAATAAAATAACGTGTTAAAAAAGCAATCAGCACATAACTTAATGCATTCATGCCCAAAGGTGCATCTAGCAAAAGATCAGTAAACAGACCCAGCGTAAATGCAAACCAGATACCACACCAAGTTGGCTGACACAGCACCCAAAATAGCATGATTAAAAACATATAAAGTGGACGCCATCCTGCTATTGCATAGGACATCGGATAGACCACCAAAATCGAAGCAATTACGATTGAAACAATGATAATCCATAGCGGATCTTTACGCTGTTTTTCTGATGGTAACTTTTTAGCGATCAACATTTGGCTGCTCCATCGCTAATGAATCCGAGAAAAGTACTACAACGTGATGCCCACCGGCTAACTGTGCAGCTGGAACAACATCAATTTGTGCAAACTCTCCAGTATTATGTCGCATCACTTTAGACACAGCACCGACCAAATAGCCCGCTGGAAAATGCTGACCTAAACCAGAACTATAAACCTTATCACCCACTTTGATGTTGGCACTCGTTGGAACATATTCCATTTTCAAATGCCCTAAATCACCTGTACCTGTCACGATGGCTCGCATACCTGAGCTTTCAAGTCGTACAGATAAAGAATGTTCTTTATCAGAAAGCAGCATTACACGACTACTATGAGGATAAACGTTGATGATCTGCCCCATGATCCCTTTATCATCTAAAACAGTTTGACCGACTTTAAGATGATTGGCTGAACCACGGTTGATGATAATAATATGACGTAATGGATCAGCATCTGTTCCAATCACTTCCGCAATCTCCATACGTCCATCAATAATTAACGGTGTATCGAGTAATCCTCGTAAACGGGTATTTTCAGCAGAAAGTTCTGAGAGTTTTTGCAGACGAACCTGAGCCTGAAGCAATTCAGCTTGCATCGCAGTGTTTTCGCGACGCAACTGAGCTTCAGATTTTGTTTGTTGATTCAGCCATTCTTTCGACAATACAGGATAACTTGCTAAGGCATAAATTGGATTATATGCCGCATACAAGACCTCTCTTGCAGGTTGAATCACTTGAGGCATGCGCCAGTTAAAGAACAACACTACCAAGCAAGTGATGACCGCAATGATAAAAGAGCGAAAAGATGGCGGTTGTCTTGAAAAGAGATTCGGTTGCACCGCCTCATCCTTAAACTTAATCGAGTATAGTTTAGCCTACAAAAAGCATATCATGGTTTGGATTGTCAAAGAATTCTAAGACTTTTCCACCGCCACGAGTCACACAAGTTAAAGGATCTTCAGCAACAACAACAGGTAAACCTGTCTCTTGGGCAAGTAATTTATCCAGATTACGCAATAATGCTCCACCACCTGTTAAAACTATTCCACGTTCAGCAATATCTGAAGATAATTCTGGTGGAGTTTGTTCAAGTGCAGATTTCACAGCAGATACAATACTTTGTAATGGATCAGCAATCGCTTGCGTGATTTCATCGGAAGTCACTGTAATCGCGCGTGGAACACCTTCAGCAAGGTTACGACCACGAACTTCAATTTCTAAAGTCTTGCCGTCTGCGACAGCCATTCCAACTTCTTTTTTGATGGTCTCAGCAGTCGTTTCACCAATTACACAACCATGTGCTTTACGTACATAATTAATAATTTGTTCATCAAACACATCACCGCCGATACGTAAAGAATCTGCGTATACACACCCTTGTAGAGAAATGATGGCAATTTCAGTTGTACCGCCACCAACATCAACGACCATAGAACCGCATGCTTGCTCTACAGGCATACCCGCACCGATCGCAGCAGCCATAGGCTCTTCAATCAAACGTACATCACGGGCACCAGCATTGAATACAGCTTCACGAATCGCACGGCGCTCTACCAAAGTTGATTTACACGGTACACAAACCACAACACGAGGCGCAGGTGGGAATAGGCGTTTTTCATGCACTTTACCAATAAATTGATTTAACATGGTTTCAGTGACTTCGAAATCAGCAATAACACCATCCTTCATCGGACGGATTGCAGAAATATTGGCTGGGGTACGACCAAGCATTTGCTTAGCATCTAAACCCACAGCTGCAACAATTTTCTGCGAACCACTGTGACGAATCGCCACAACTGTCGGTTCGTTTAATATAATGCCCCTTCCTGGTGCATAAATAAGTGTATTTGCAGTACCTAAATCAATGGCTAGATCTGGCGAAAACAAGCCAATTAGTCGTTTTAGAATCACGGGTCGTTCTCAGTTTAAACTTTATATGGACGCAAGATGGCAACTTTAACTAAATGTGATGATTTGAACAAGTCAATCGCTTATTATAACGCACGATATTTTGAATTTTTTTAAAACTGATTAGGTGAGACATCATGTCAAGTTCAGATGTTCAGCATTCTGCAGAATTAAATGCACAAACTGTATCGCAAATCGCCAATCTTGCTCGATTGTCGCTGAATGATACGCAATCTGCTGAATATGCTCAAAGTTTAAATAAAATCTTAGGGATGATGGAGACCTTAAAAGCGATCAATACCGATGGTGTTGAGCCACTTAAGAGCCCATTCGATCATCCACAACCACTTCGTCCAGATGTTGTATCGGAAAGCAACCATCGTGAAGAATATCAAGCCATTGCTCCTGCAGTTCAGGATGGTTTGTACCTTGTTCCGAGAGTGATTGAATAATATTTGATCAGTTAAACTTATTTTTAAAAATTAATCGTAAAGAATTGTACTCATGACTGATTTACACCGTTTATCGATTCGTGAAATGGCAGAAGGTTTAAAATCTGCACAATTTTCATCTCGCGAGTTGACTCAACATTATTTAGACCGTATTGCGAAACTTGATGATCGTGTTAATTCGTATGTAACGGTTACTCCCGAATATGCTTTGGCTCAGGCTGATGCTGCTGACAATTTATTAAAAAATGGCACGGCGGGTACTTTGGCTGGAGTTCCGCTGGCACATAAAGATATTTTCTGTACTCAAGGAATTAAAACTTCTGCGGGTTCAAAAATGTTGGATAACTTTATTTCACCTTATGATGCGACCGTTGTAGCCAAAGCAAAAGCCGCTGGTTTAGTGACGTTGGGTAAAGTGAACATGGACGAGTTTGCCATGGGCTCTACCTCTGAAAGTTCATTTTATGGTGCGACGAAAAACCCATGGAATTTAGAACATGTTCCGGGTGGTTCTTCTGGTGGTTCTGCTGCAGTTGTTGCCGCTGATCTTGCACCTTTTGCAACGGGCACAGATACAGGGGGATCTATTCGTCAACCTGCATCATTCTGTGGTTTGACAGGTCTAAAACCAACTTATGGTCGTGTCTCTCGTTTCGGGATGATTGCTTTCGCATCATCATTAGATCAAGGTGGACCTATGGCACGTTCTGCTGAAGACTGTGCCTTTCTCATGAACACCATCGCAGGTCATGATGCAAAAGATTCAACATCAATCAACAAAGAAGTAGATGACTATGTTGCAAACTTAAATGCAACAGCAGTGAAAGGCTTGCGTATCGGTATTCCAAAACAATACTTCAATGTTCAAGGTTTAGATGCTGAGGTCAAAGCACGTGTTGAAGAGTCGTTAAAAACATTGGAAAGCATGGGCGCCATTTTGGTTGAGATTGATCTCAACATGACTGAAGCTTATGTACCGACCTATTATCTGATTGCACCTGCTGAAGCATCTTCAAACTTGTCACGTTATGATGGTGTTCGTTATGGCTATCGTTGTGAAAATCCAAAAGATATTTTAGATTTACATAAACGCTCTCGCTCTGAAGCATTTGGTGCTGAAGTACAACGTCGTATTTTGATTGGGACTTATGCCCTTTCAGCAGGTTATTACGATGCTTATTATGTAAAAGCACAAAAAGTACGTCGTCTCATTCAACAAGACTTCTTAACTGCATTTGAAAATGTTGATGTGATTGCTGCACCCTCTGCACCAACCACAGCTTACAAAATTGGCGCAAACCTCAGCCCTACAGAAATGTATTTAGGCGATATTTATACGCTTGCTGTGAACTTGGCAGGTTTACCAGCCATCAATGCACCTGTTGGTTTTGACAAAGACAGCTTACCTGTAGGCTTACAGCTTATTGGTAACTACTGGTCAGAATCACAACTGTTGTCGATTGTTCATCAATATCAACAAAACACGGACTGGCATACCAAACGTGCGGCAATTGCTGAGGAGAATGCATAATGACTGAAGCTCAAAAATTAGCACCTTCAAAGTTGATTGACGGATGGGAAGTTGTTATCGGGATTGAGATTCACACTCAGCTTGCAACTCAGTCTAAAATTTTCTCAGGTTCTTCGACTGAATTTGGTCAAGATCCAAACACTCAAGCCAGCCTTGTTGATTTGGCGATGCCGGGTGTATTGCCAGTACTCAACCAAGCAGTGGTTGATCTTGCGATTCGTTTTGGTTTGGGTATTGATGCCTATATCGATCAAGCATCGGTATTTGCACGAAAGAACTACTTTTACCCAGACTCTCCAAAAGGCTACCAAATCAGCCAGATGGACAATCCTATCGTTGGGCTAGGTCATATCGACATCCAGCTTGAAGATGGCACAGTCAAGCGTATAGGCGTAACTCGTGCACATTTGGAAGAGGATGCTGGTAAATCAATCCACGATCAATTTGAAGGCATGTCTGGTATCGACTTAAACCGTGCTGGTACACCTTTACTTGAAATCGTGTCTGAACCTGATATGCGCTCTGTGGAAGAGGCTGTTGCCTATATCAAATCTATTCATACTTTGGTGCGTTGGTTAGGAATTTCTGACGGTAACATGGCTGAAGGTTCATTCCGTGCTGACTGTAACGTGTCATTACGTCGTCCAGGACAACCATTTGGTACACGTTGTGAGTTAAAAAACCTCAACTCATTCCGTTTTATCGAACAAGCCATCAATGTTGAAATCCAACGTCAAATGGACATCTTGGAAGAAGGTGGTTCAATTGATCAGGAAACGCGTTTGTTCGATCCAAATAAAATGGAAACACGTTCAATGCGTTCTAAGGAAGAAGCCAACGACTATCGTTACTTCCCTGACCCTGATTTGTTGCCTGTGATCATTGCGGATGAACAGATTGAAGCGGCACGTGCGGCTCTTCCTGAGTTACCGAAAGCACGTCGTGCACGTTTTATCGCAGATTTCGCTGTGACTGAATATGATGCACATGTATTAACACTTTCTCGTGAATTAGCAGACTTCTATGAAGCGGTTGTTGCAGCTTCTGGTGGCGCCGCTCAAGGTAAAGTTGCTGCAAACTGGGTGATGGGTGAGTTCTCAGGTGCTTTAAATAAAGCTGGCTTAGAGTTAGCTGACTCTCCTGTTTCTGCTGAACAGTTAGGCGGTATGATCGCACGTATTGTCGACAACACGATTAGCGGTAAGATTGCCAAGCAAGTCTTTGGCTTTATGTGGGAAGAAGGCAAAACTGCCGATGCCATTATTGCTGAAAAAGGCTTGAAACAGGAAACTGATACAGGTGCCATTGAAGCTATTATCAAAGAAGTACTTGCTGCCAATGAAAAAATGGTTGAAGAGTATAAATCTGGTAAAGAGAAAGCATTTAACGGTCTAGTCGGTCAAGTGATGAAAGCTTCTCGTGGTAAAGCCAACCCTGCTCAAGTCAATGAATTGATGAAGAAATTGATTGGTTGATTTATTCGATAATTAATTGATTTTATGTTATAAAAAACCTCACATTATGGACTGAACCCCAAATCTTGGACAGTTTAGTTAACGCTGGATTGAGTTCTGAATTGAACAGGGCTCAATCCTTTTAGTTTAATTTGTATTCTCTCATGATTATAGTAATGGATGTAGTCATGAATTTGTTGCTCTAAGACTTCAATGCTTTCTGGTTTCTCTAGATAAATCGTCTCTGATTTTAATGTACCAAAGAAACTCTCCATCAAAGCATTGTCCCAACAATTCCCTTTTCTACTCATACTTTGCTTAATCTTATTCGCTTTAAGCGTACTCCTAAATTGGCTCATTTGATAATGCCAGCCTTGATCTGAATGAAGCATAAGCTTGTGTTTTCGTGAGTTTGGTAAATGACTTATGGCTTGATCAAGCATATCTTTAACAAGTTGAAATACTGGGCGTCTTGAAAGTGTATAGCTCACAATCTCATTGTTATAGCAGTCTAAAATCGGAGATAAATATAACTTCGTATCAGCAACTTTAAATTCGGTTATATCTGTCAGCCAACGCTTATTGGGTCGCTTCGCTTCAAAGTTACGTTTGAGTTTATTTTTGACTATTTTATTGGATGTACCTTTGTAGGCATTGTACTTTTTACGCCGAATCAATGAAATTAAACCAAAGCCTCTCATCAACCTAGCAATCAATTTATGGTTATGATGAAGACCTTGTTGCTTCAAGGCTAAAGTGATTCGTCTATAACCATATCTACCTTTATGCTGATCATAAATTTGGCAAATTCGTTGCTTGAGCTCTGCATATTTATCTACGGCATTTAGCTTGGCTTTATGATAGTAGAAACTACTCCTCGATAACTCAGCAATATCTAAAAGCAATGGCAAAGCAAACTCAGTACTCATCTGATCAATCAACCTTGCTTGTTGTCCTTTTTGGGTGGATTCAGCAAGGCGTCGAGCTTTTTTAAGTAAGCATTCTCAGCGCGTAAATAGAGTAGTTCATGCTGAAGCTCAGCAGTTGTTTTTTCATGATCAGGTTTATCAACAATATATTTATGTTTATTTTTAGACATGGGTGCTCTTCCTTTAGACTTTGGTTCTAGTCCAAGCATACCATCGGTTTGATAGATTTTACGCCATACACTGATCAAACTCGGGGAAGAAATACCAAAACGAAGAGCTGTATCAGATAAACTTAATCGCTCATCCTGCATAGTTGTTAATACTTTATATTTAAATTCAGCTGTATAAATTGTCTTATTCTGTTTTGGTTTTATTGCATCAATTCCACCTAAGTTGAATTGAGCCAACCATTTAGAGACATCCTTATCACTAATCGAAAAATGCTTGGCTGTTGATAAACTAGAATGGCCTTGAGCATAATAAGCAATGACTGCTTGTTTAAACTTTAAATTGTATTTCATAAAAATACCCTATAAGTTGTGTCCAACTTATAGGGTTCAGTTCAATTAAGTGAGGTTTTTTATAAGAGGCATAGATGACAATAAAAAAATTTTCTTCAGAAATTATTGAACAACTAAAATGGTATGTTTATCGCTTAATTGATCCTCGTGATGGTCTAACCTTCTATGTTGGCAGAGGAAGAGGAAATCGTGTATTTGATCATATTAATGGATTAATAGAAGAACAATATGACGAATTTTTAAGTCTTAAAATGAAGCAAATTAGAGACATTAAATTAGCAAATCTTGACATAATTCATGTGATACATAGACATGGTTTAGAAAACCAAGATATCGCTGCTCAAATTGAAGCTGCATTAATTGATGCTTATCCTGGGTTAACTAATATTGTTAATGGCGAAGGAAGCAACGAATATGGTATAGCTCATGTTCAGGAAATTATAAATATGTATAAAACTGAAACTGTTGATATTAAGCATAAAGCTTTAATTATTTCAGTAAATAAAAGTTCTGCTGAGAGAGATGTTTATGATGCTGTTAGATTTGCATGGAGATTAAGTAAAACCGAAGCTGAAAATGCTGAAATTATTTTAGCAACTGTTCAGGGAATTATAAAAGGTGTTTTTACCGCTGAAAAATGGTTAGAAGCTACCGATGAAAATTTTCCAAATTTCAAGCTAATCGATGAAAACTCAGATGATAAATCCAAAAGAAATAATAGATATGGTTTCATTGGAAAAGAAGCTTCACTTGAATTACAACAATATTATTTAGGTAAAAGAATTCCTGAAATCTATCGCAAAAAAGGCGCAAGTAATCCAGTAAAATATTCTTGGAAAGCTAAAAACTAAACACTTTATTTATTAATTTTTTAATCATTATAAAAGTAAGATGTTGTCTTTTGGTAATCATTTATTCCTAAATAAACACCACCATTGCTGAACTGCACTCCAAAAGTTGAACACTTTTAGTCTAATTTTGGAGAGTGCTTTTAATGACCAAATATTGACAAAAAATTTAATTTGGGAAAATATGCTCAGCCAACAAAAACACTCGGTGAAACAACACTTATTTCAGCAAATTTATAATCTTTAATATTTCTCGTTACGATTTTGCGGCAACCAAAACTCAACGCAGAAAAATATTGAATTGCATCTTTAGAATCAGAAAACTTAGACACCAGCGCTTGAGAAATCCCAACATGATCAACAGGGATGATCACCAAAAATTTTAAAAGTTGTTGAATAAAAAGACGAGCTTTTTCATCACCCCCAACTTACGCAAAATATAGTAGATATTGGCAATACTTTTCGAAGAAACGCACCCTGTAAATTACCCTTTCTCACACAGCGTTAAAACAATTTGACTTGCATGAACAAAAGGCTGACGCGCTAAAGCCACATCCAAAATCACATCAGAATCAATAAATATCCGCTCGCTCATTTATGTTTTTCCATACAAGCTTCAGAAAGCAGTGTCTTATAATCCTGCCCTTGGTCTTGATCGGCAAACATACCGATTAAGCTTCCAGTAATAGGTGCTTGAATATTACTGGAAGTTTCAGTGTGTGCTGAAATACGATCTAAATAAGCTTCAACCAAACTCGAAACACTCTGCTCATGTTCCTGAGCATAAAGTTTCGCCCGTTCAATCACTTTTTATTTATAGATAAGGTCAATTTCGCTTGCATAAGATTTTACCTCATGCGTATCATTTAATTAATCATACGTATTGGTTGAATTTTGACAATTAAATCTTAACCAATCTATAAAACAATTGATACGATCATAGGACTTATTTTTTTATTTCAGAAAGCAAAAATCTCTTGTAGTCAATGCGTTGAAAAGCTCATTCATTAAATGTAATTTCTAGATCAATAAAATCAATGCGATAAATCTATTGTTTAATCTTATAAAGCTTTCAATGCCATGCCTATATCTACTGCTGATTATTTACTCTTAAACCAATAATCCCATTTCTCTTGATCAACGCCAAACTTTCCTTTCCACCATCTTGTAGGGTAATTCACATCATCATTTCTAATAGGGCGATGTACCCTTTCAGGATAAGTCACATATTGGTCTACATAGCCAAAATGTTCATCATCATGCAAAATTCCAATCACACCAAAAATTTCTAAAAGCCCCAAACGCTCTTCATCATTTGATTTAACAGCTTGAGCAATACTCTTCTTCAATTGCGCTATTCTGTCATTGGGTTGTGCATGCTCAATAATTGATTTGAGTTGGTTGAGAATACTGAAATCTACCTCACTTGGTTTAACAACAGGAAGTCTAGGAAACTGCTCTAAATCGAATAGAACTGAAATCAAATTCACTGTACAGCTTCCATGTTTGTATTTGAAATAATTCATCGTATTAAATTCAATCGGATCTTCAAATTCAAATCGATGTAGACCGCACACAGCACAGATTGTTGAATTCGGCTCTGGGCTAGATAGAAAATCATGTTCGATCAAACTTTTGCCAATACAAAAACTCGATAAAAAGGAGCGATATTCTAATTGTCGGGTGCTAAGGCTATAGATAAATGCATTTACGACATCGTGCTTTTCAATATGATCCACTGCTTTTTTGATTCTTTTACAAATCTCGTTGTGGCTTATTGTCTCTGGTTCAAACATGACTGAATGACTTTTTGCGTATTCAAATTCATCATCCTTAATAAATTTCATATAACTGTCCCAATAAAACCAATTTTCTAAACATTCATCCTGTGAGTGCTTCATGGTTTTAAGTAAAATCTTGACTGCTTTCTTATCCATAGGGCTGGGTCTATTGTTAAAAATTTTAATTTAATATTTGAAAAATGAAATGCTCTAGCCAGCTCTACGCTCAGGTTCATGTTGATGAATAAAAACTGTATATGTATCCGCTGGATGAATCACTTGAGCATGATGCAAAGCATGGGCAATATTCCCCCGATGGTATGTGCCATGATTGATGATATGAAAAAGAATTTCTTCTATTGAAAGAGAGCCTGTTTTTTTATAGATAAATTGAAAATACACAATTTCAGCAAGTTGATCTGATTGAATATTTTCTACAAATTCAATCCACCATGCATGAGAATGTTCAATCCGTTGTTGTAACTCATCAAATGCAGGTAAAACTTCAGTATTGGTCTGTGTATGTAACGCTTTTTTATGTTCTAGTCGGGCTCGAAATAACTCTTCGACAATGATCATATGATTGAATTGCTGCTTGGCAAATTGATAATCATCTAAATATTTTTCTTGATCGATCTGTGCAATGGCTTTGAATAAGCGTTGATCTGACCATTGTTTATAAAGAAACAGTTTTACAAAATCCATTCCATTGACCTAGCGCATTCTTACAATTCAATCATCAAGATAGCATGTAAATAGTTTAAAAAACTAATCTTTCAATAAGGTTCAAGCAACTATCATTTACGGGCATAAAATCAGTTTAAGTTTAATTTTTTTGTGGATACCCCTCTACCCCCTTAATCATAAATAAGAAAGAGTCAGGGGTAGCATTACAGTTTTTAATTTATATAGGTAACAAAACGTACTTTGCTAAAGATGCTTAGTTTGCTAAAGATGCTTAGAAAGATGATTTATTGACGAATCGTACCCAATTTATTCCAAATATCTGGAGTTAAAAATGTCATGACCAGTTTGTTTAAGTCGACATAGCGTAGTAAACCCTGTAACTGTTTCTTCACCTCAGGGTTTTTAACAATATCTTCTCCTGTACTACGCCCTAATTCTTGAAAACTATCACCAACAGCTTGTAAGCCTTCAGTTTGAATAACAGCTTTGGCTTGTGCAGAACACTGTTCAACAATAACACGTTGTAAAACCTGAGCGAATTTCTGATCAAGTTGGGTTCTTTGAGCATCACTGACATTACTTAATGCTTTTAAGTCAGGATGAGCTGATAAGGCGGCAAAAGTCCATTGCAATACAGTGGTCTTATCTGTAGCAGTTGTCGCTTTGACTAAACAATCGCTCAGTTGGTCGACTGTTGGTCCTGCAACAGCAAATTGTGTAGTTCCCATCAATGCGCTAGCGATCAACACAGTGCGTCCAAGTTTTGAGAACTGATTTGAAATAAGGGAAAGAGCTGGGCGTGACATGGGAAAATTTCCAATTGAAGACTGATCCAGTTTTAACATAAATGATGAATCAGCACTTTTGTGACTCTGTAACTTGACCGAGTTCTCATTTTCAAACAAGACACTAAAGTTTTTCCCAGTCTACTGGTTCTTCTGTTCGTTTGTTGCTGAGTATTTTTTCGATACATGCTTTTCAATGTCTTTTTTTAGAAATTGATCATTATCTAAAAAAAATTGACATGAATGTGATTAGAATACACTGCAAACATCATGTGAAAATTAAAAACAAAACTTTATGTCAATGTTGTACATCACACTCTCAGGTATAGGTATTATTTTCTCGATTTGGCTGTACATGCTGATTTTTTGTAAGCATCCTCCAAGAATCAGCATAAGCAAACTCCAACAGTGCTGGCTATTGCATAAACACAAACCTTTTATAAGGATATTTGATTATATCTTTAAAAAGATCAGTGCAATGTTCAAATGGGTCTTTCGCATCTTAAAAAAACTAGGAAGCTTTATAAAAGAATTTATTGTTGAGGTTATTTTTCAACTGATCATTCGCTCAATCTTCAATCTCATCAAAGCAATATTTCATTTGCTTGCAAGAATCTTAGACTAATTGAGGTTTGAATCAATGCCACTGAGCTACCAAGACCAAGTCATTATCACTTCATTTGTTTTAACATATGTTTCGCAACAGCATGATTTTGGTTGGTGGATAAATTCTGCAAAATCCGTTTAGCTCGATCTTGCGGATTAGAGAACCGTTGACTATAACTCGGTACATTGGTTAAACATCTTGCCACCAAAACACCTGATTCTGCATAGACATTGATTCCACTTGCTCCATGTAAACGCCCATAATTATAGGCGCGTTCAGCATTATTACAGGCATTAATCTGATTTTGTCCACGTCCTAAATCTTTACGTGCAGCGCTATATAATTGCATTTGCTGTGCTTGTGGTGTGGTCACTACTTTTTCAGTTTGCGGTTTTTCTTTCACTTCCTCCACAATCTGCGTAACTGGTTTCTTTTCCTCGATCGGTTTTATAGGAGAAGTTTTCACGGCAATATTTACAGGTGTATTTTTTGAATTATTGGCTTTTATTTCAGTACTTTTAGCAGGATGATTTTTTGCTTTCTTTTCTTGCTGGGTATTTGTGACATTGGATTTAGTGTTATACAGTTTTTTTAATTCATCCAGAGATATAATTTTGGTTTGCAAGATAACAGCACGGGTTTCACTCTGCTCTAGCTTTCGTTCAGATAACGGTTCAATTGAAACATACCACTGTTGACCATTCGTTTCGACACAGTGATATGCACCAATCCCTTGCTTTACACTGCTGTAGGTATTCAATAATTTCTTTGTCCATACATCTTTGACCAGATTCATCGTACTGGTTTGAACTTGGCTAAAACGCCCACCTTTAGCAACACAATAACTGTTTAAATAAGTTTTCGGTGTCAATGACTGCACCGTTTGATGACCTTGTTTAGGTCCCCAATCATAAACATATTCTTTAGATGACCTTTGATTATCATTGATATTTTTCTTATCAATCATTTCTTGCGGAGACGCATATTGTTTAAATGTATCAGATGTTGAAGTATTAATGCTTGTACAAGCCTGTAGTAAACAACCAGCCCCAGCAAACCACAAGAATGCTTTTAAATTCACCGAACATTTCTCAATTGTATTTTTTTAACAAAATAGCGTAATCAATCCAAAATAACAAACTTATTCTATTGAATTTATTCACTATTTATCTGAATAAAATGATAAAAAAATCACAAAAAAATGAATTAGGGATAATCAATTAATTTAAAGTCAGAAAAGCTCTACCTAAACAGCCATTTTCAAAAGCACTATTGAGTAAACGGTAGCGACAAGAATGAAAAACCTGCCAAACCATCAACAGACTTGGCAGGTTTTTTTGGTATCACCAAATAGTGACACGTTTATTTGCAGGCAAATACATTTTATCTCCCTGTTTAAGATGGAATGCATCATAAAATGGTGCTTGATTCAGCAAAGTTGCATTGCCACGCACTTTATCTGGCGAATGTGGATCTCTTTTTAGGAATTCCACTTGCATCGCATCAGTGATTTTCGAACGCCATGCTTGAGCCCAACCGATATAGAAACGCTGTTCACCGGTTAAATTGTCTAACACTGGTGCTGGCTGACCATTTAAGGACAATTGATAGGCTTTATAGGCGATCGCCAAACCAGAATTATCCGCAATGTTTTCACCCAAGGTTAGCTCGCCATTAACATGGTAGCCTTTGATCGGTTCATAGGCATTGTATTGAGCCACCAGTGCATTGGTTTTTTCTTTAAATTTTCGATGATCTTCGGCAGTCCACCAATTCTTCATATTGCCCAACTCATCAAATTGACTGCCTTGGTCATCGAAACCGTGACTGATTTCATGACCAATAATTGCACCAATCGCACCGTAGTTGACTGCATCATCAGCATTCATATCAAAAAATGGAGGTTGCAAAATAGCTGCAGGGAAAACAATTTCATTTAAAGAAGCATTGTAATACGCATTGATCGTTTGTGGTGTCATTCCCCATTCATCACGATCAACCGGTTTGCCCAATTTATTCAACGCATATTGATGTTCAAACTCACGTGAACGAATCACATTACCAATCAAATCATCATTTTTTATGTCCAAGGCTGAGTAATCACGCCATTTGTTTGGATACCCGATTTTCACCGCAAAACTTGCCAGCTTTTTCTGTGCTTGGACTTTGGTTGCTGGACTCATCCAATCCAATTGTTCAATACTTTGTGAATAGGCTTTCATCAGGTTTTGAACCAGTAATTCCATGCGTTGCTTTTTCTCAGCAGAAAAATATTTTTTCACATAGATCTGTCCGAGACTTTCACCCAAAGTACCTTCGACCAATTGCACACCACGCTTCCAACGCGGTTTTTGTTCTTTGATTTCTCGGAGTTGATTGCTATAGAAATCAAAACTGTTATCTACAAAAGCTTTACTGAGTAAAGGTGAAAAATCACTCACCAAATGGAACTTGAAATAAGCTTTCCAAGCATCCAACGAGGTATTGTCAACAATTGGGCTCAAACCTTTAAAATAACTCGGTTGAATCACTTGTATGGTTTTAATTTTATCTGCCAATTCTTGTTTTTCTAAATAGGTTTTCCAATCAATTTTTGGACTAAGTTTGGCTAAGTCTTCAACCTTATAAATATTGTAGAGTTTGGTTACATCACGATTTTGGACATTACTCCACTGTATTTTCGCGATCTGCGTTTCTAATTTTAAAATGGCTTGAGCATGTTGTGCAGCTTGAGTATCACCCGCCAATTTTAGCGTTTTCTCGATATAGCTTAAATATTGTGAACGTACCTTTTTAAATTTTGCATCATTTTTTAAGTAATAATCACGATCAGGCAAACCTAAACCACTTTGTCCCATCATTGCAATCATTTGTGTAGAGTTTTTCATGTCTTGATCAACACCAACATCAAACGGGCTGGTGACACCGATTCTTGAAAAATGTGCTGCTAATTGGGCAATATCTTTTTTATTTTTAAGGGCATCAACATTTTCGATTTCAGCTTGAATCGGTTGAATACCTAATGTTTCTATACGCTTTTCATCCATAAAATTAGCATATAGGGTCGCAACTTTTTGTTCAGAACTTCCATTAACCAACTGTTGCTTTGACAGTTCATCGACGATATCGTGCAGTTGTTTTAATGATTCTTCATGCAAAATATCAAATGTGCCCCAACGAGATTTATCCGCTGGAATTTCCGTATTTTTTATCCAGCCACCATTCACATGTTGATAAAAATCATCACTGCCTTTTACAGTTTGATCAAAATATTGATGGTCAATCCCCGATTTTTTCTGATCTTTTACAGTGGTAGGCGTCATTTGAACTGCTGTCGCTACTGTTTCTGCCCATAAAACTGTAGAGGACAACATCATTGCTGATACTAAAACATTTTTTACAAATTTGAGTTTCAAAAGCCTATCCTCAATTTTAATTTTAACGCTTGAATTTAAAAAGATAATACTAATCCCGAGCTCAACTTTTATGTGTAGCAAAAATGCAATGATTGCGTTAATTTTTTAATTTCGCTTAGCTTACCGATACATATGCTCGATAGAGTCATTGTCAGATAGCACTTACGAATATCTGTTCTAAAAACACCCTGCTTTAAATACAAAAAATGATGTCATTAATCCAGTAAATTTAAAATATGTTTTAAACGTACATTTTCAGCATCTTGTTGATACACCGCATAAATCGGTGCAATACAAGTGGTATCTGCTTGTAATGCTTTATAAACGATCTGTTTATTCCAAAAATTGCGAATCGCTTCTGGAACAATCGATAAACCAATTCCCGCAGCGATCAAATTTAAACTTGAGGTTAAGCGAGGTGCTTCTTGGACAATTCTTGGACTAAAACCCGCCTGATAGCAACATGCCAAAATATTGTCAAATAAGTCCTGACCCGCCAAACGACGATATAGTACAAAGTCATAGGGTTCTAAATCCAACAGATGAATCACATCACCCTGTAAAGTTAAAGGATGATTACTCGGCAAAGCGACAATCAATGGCTCATCCAAGACATGTAAGCTTTTTAACCCCAAGTTTATCGGCGCGGGTTTACGTAAAAATACGATGTCATTTTTTTCATTAATAATTGAATCAATCAATGAACTACTGGCATCTTCTTCTAAATGAATGGATACAGCAGGAAAATTCTCACGGAAATTCCGTAACAATGCAGGTAAAAATGAATGCAAACCGACTGAATTGGTGAAACCGATATTGATCTGCCCTTCCAATCCTTTCGAGATATTCTGCACACGTTTAGGAATCGCTTGGGCATGTGCAAGGATCGTGACTGCTTCTTGATAGAGTGCTTTACCTGCTTCAGTTGCCTCAACTCCACGAGGTAATCGCTTTAATAATTGGGTATCTAATTCATCTTCCAGACTTTTGATTATGCGTGTTAATGGCGGTTGTTGCATATTCAAACGTACGGCTGCACGAGAAATATTACTTTCCTCAACCACAGCAACAAAAGCATTGAGTTTATGAATATCAATCATGTGGCTCCCTCCATATAAAAATGTATCAAGCGAATAATGCGTCATGTTGTAGAAAACAATTCAATACAACCATACTTTTTAAGTATGAATAACAGCAAAAATAGCATTTTTAATTATAACTCAACAGGCAGATAATCACATTCAATCCACTCAGCACAGCAAATTGAAGAGGTCTAAATGAATAGTGAAGCAATGCAAATGGAGCAAGCCATTGAAACACCCAATTGCAAAGCATTATTTTTAGGCTTTATGAAGCTTGGCTTAATGGGGTTCGGTGGTGTACTTCCACTGGCCCATCGTTTAATTGTTGAAGATCAAAAATGGCTAACGGCTGAAAAATTTACAGACTTGCTTGGGGTCTGCCAAATTCTACCCGGCGGCAATATTGTCAATATGGCTGTCGCGATTGGTTATGATTTTGCTGGTGTTAAAGGTGCATTCAGTGCGGTATTCGGATTGATGTTGGCACCCACAGTGATTGTGATTTCACTGTATCAAATGTATGTCAATTTCCAAGATATTGTCCTCGTTCGCCACATGATCCAAGGTTTAGCGGCTGCAGCAGCAGGTTTACTGTTTGCCACAGGCTTTAAAATGTTGAAACCAATCATGAAAAGTAAACTGACTTATTTCACCATCTTGTTGACCATTATTTTCATGTTGCTGATCAAACTACCTTTGGCATTGACGTTGTTGATTTTA
This sequence comes from Acinetobacter bereziniae LMG 1003 = CIP 70.12, assembly GCF_000368925.1. Lineage (GTDB taxonomy): Bacteria > Pseudomonadota > Gammaproteobacteria > Pseudomonadales > Moraxellaceae > Acinetobacter > Acinetobacter bereziniae. The sequence goes on from NZ_KB849756.1 coordinate 1,121,094, forward strand.
GTCACTGTGAATATGGCTGTTTTAGCCTTTAAACAACGTAGATTCACTCAGGAGTAAAGCAAAATGTCTGTCCTTATCGCACTCACTTTAGTTTTTACTCAATTGTCTTTACTGGCATTTGGCGGTGGTAATGCCATTTTGCCAGAAATGCAACACCAAGTTGTGGTGGTTCACCAATGGATGACCGCTGAACAATTCAGTTCTATGTTTGCTATGGCACAGGCTGCGCCTGGTCCAAATATGATGATTGTGCCGTTAGTCGGCTGGCATGTTGCAGGACCGATGGGATTGCTTGTTACATCTTTTGCCAAATTCGGACCTTCTTCAATTATCACTGTCTATGCACTGAAATTTTGGAATAATTTTAAAAGCCATCCATTACGTGCGAGATTTGAAAAAGCATTAAAGCCCATTACTGTAGGTTTAGTGCTCGTCAGTGCATGGATTATTGCTCAGGCATCTGCACAAAATATTTTACTGATAGCAATCGTTGTCCTGACTATAGTACTTAGTGTGTTTAAAAATGTTCATCCAGTTTGGTTAATGTTGATTGGTGCAGGAACAGGTGTACTGATTCTGTAGTCACGTTATTATTAGGTTTAACTGTCTTCAACTGAACTTGGAAATCTCGACCTCTATAAAATGCAACGTTTATAAAACATATCGCTAATAAAACCCAAATCCCCTTTAAAGGGGATTTGGCGAATGAATTGAATGCAAATTACTGCTGGTTTTCTAGATCTCGTTCACGACAAGAAAGTTCATAATATTGTGCTTTTGGCAGTTGTTTCAGCTTGTAATAATAGTAGTCTGTACTGCTTCGATCCATTTCAGTCAATGAACATTGATTGGCTTTTGCAAATTGAGTTAATTGTTTTAAATCTGTATTTTTTGCGACAAGTGCTCCCCAGCCCTCACTTACACAACACCCAGCGTATTGAGACATATACTCATCTGAAACCAAAACGACGCTTTGTCCCATAAAATTTAAGGGTTTCTTGAGTCGATAGACATCATTGTAATCATATCTAGAAACCTCTGCCTTTTTATTGATCAGTCCATCTTTGAACATTTTCTTAAAGCTTGGAAATTGTGAAGATGCCTCCCCCATTCCCCGATACACTGTTTGTTGCGCCGCAGCATGATTTACTGTTGCTGCAAGCACTAAACCAATACCCAAAAGATACTTTTTCATATTTTTCCTTTTTAATCCTGTATTCATCACTTTTAAAATAAGTCGGCGACTTCTTCCTGTTGTGGATTGAGCTTCAAGCGTTATTTTCTCAAGCTGAAAAGTCTTGCTTTAGAATAAGAAATTTACATATCTATTGATTACAACGTTCTGAATAAAATTAAGACTAAAGCCGCATAAATTCAACTTAAAACTGCAATCTGAGCATGTTATTTTACCTGAAAGGATAACTATTTTTTGAACAGCAGGTGAAAAAATGTCTAAACAAATTTTGATGTTAGTCGGTGATTATGCTGAAGATTATGAAACCATGGTTCCTTTCCAATTCCTTACAGGATTAGGTTATACCGTCCATGCAGTCTGCCCAGATAAGAAAAATGGAGACAGTATAGCCACGGCAATCCATGATTTTGAAGGTGAACAAACCTATAGTGAAAAACGTGGTCATAACTTTGCAATTAACTATGATTTTGACCAAGTTGATGTGCAAAATTATATCGGTTTGGTAATTCCTGGTGGTCGTGCGCCTGAGTATTTGCGAATGAATGCACGTGTTGTTGAAATTGTGCGTGAATTCGATACTGTAAAGAAACCGATCGCCGCAGTCTGTCATGGCGCACAACTACTGGCTGCTGCTGATGTATTAAAAGGTCGTATTTGTTCTGCCTACCCTGCTTGTGCTGCTGAAGTTAAACTCGCAGGTGGTCAATATGCAGATATAGCTGTTACTGAAGCCGTGACTGATGGTCATTTGGTGACTGCGCCTGCATGGCCTGCACATCCTGCTTGGTTAGCCCAATTTGTTAAAGTTCTTGGTGCTAACATCACTTTGTAAACATGAAAAGCTAGATTTTGCATACACATCAAAATCTAGCTTTAATCTTGATCAATATTCTTTAGATTACATATAAATACATTAAATTGAACCTTTTTAATTTAAATTTCAGCCTCAGGTCTTCATTTATGTCATGATGAATGAATGAATTTTTAGTCAAACAACAGGTTAATTTAAAAAATGGAAATCATTGAATTACTTCAACCCGTTACATTAACGAAAGAAAATTTACGCCCGATCACCATTGAGGTAGGAACCTTATTAAAAGTCCTCATGGTCAATCCATCTTCTTATCTGGTTGGTGATGAATCGGGAACATCTTTTTTAATCAATTTTGATGAAGAAAATCTGCAATGGAAAAAAATTTAAAGCATTGATCAATGGTTTAAAAATGAATTGCACTATTTCATCAAAACTTGAAGTGTTAAATGGAAGCGTTCTAAGCACATGTATTCCAAATCCAGAATACAAGAACGTTTTCATGCAATGGTTGCATAGATTGAGACCATTTACAGATTCATTTTTAAACTAATGTTTTCTTGTTCAAAAACCTCTTTTACACATGCAAGTATGTTCGGTACATAACTACTTTGATCCATATTTCGAACTGATAGCGAAATTGGACTATAGGCTTCCAAATCTAAAATAGGCACATAAACTAAATTCTTCATCCCAATATCACTGGCACTTTCAGGAATCAAACAAATCCCCTCGCCTGATGCGACCAAGCCTAAAGCCATATGAATTTCACGCACTTCAACCATATTTTTAGGTACCAATCCCAGTTCAGTAAAAATCGACTGAATTAAGGTAGAGAAATTGGGTTTTTGAGTTGCGGGATAAGAGAAAATCGTTTCATGAGTAATTTGTGATAAATAAACACCTTGGTCGATATATTCAGCGAGATGATCATTTTTATGTACAGCCAATTTCAGCTTTTCTTCACGGAGTACAATACGTTTAATAGCAGGGTCACTAATTCTTAAACGACCAAAACCTAAATCAATTTTACCTTGCTTTAATGCTTCAATTTGGTCTTTGGTCCCACATTCAATTAATTCCACTTCAATATCAGGATGACGTTGACGAAACAAGTAAATGATTTGGGGCAACAGCGCATATAAAAGTGAGCTAACATAACCGATACGTACAATTTTATTGACTGCACTAATCCGTTTTGCCATAGATGTCGCTTGAGCAGTATGGGTTAAAATTTGTACTGCATGTTGATAAAAAAACTGCCCTGCTTCAGTTGTTCTTACAGGTCTCGAACCACGTTCAAATAATAGGATGCCCAGTTCTTGTTCAAGATTTTGAATCTGTCGGCTCAGGGGCGGTTGCGCAATACATAATTTTTCAGCTGCTTTGGTAATACTTTGCTCTTCAACCACAGTCACAAAGTAACGAAGATGTCTTAATTCCATTTTATCTATCTCACACCAAAATATACCTTTTAAGTATCTAAAAATACCAAATCCAGCCTAGTTAAAGATATTACATTAATTTAGGGTATATAAATAGATTAATACTTAAGAAATTCGCAGTATGTATAAGTCCATAGAAACACTTTTAGTCGAGATCCCGACAATACGCCCTCATAAGATGGCGGTTGCGACGATGCAAACACAAACTTTGGTGCTGATTAAAATCACGACTGAAGATGGTTTTGTTGGCTGGGGGGAAGCAACCACAATAGGTGGTTTAGGTTATGGTGAAGAAAGCCCGGAAAGTGTTCAAACCAATATTGACACGTATTTTGCACCTTTGCTCAAGACTTTGTCTGGATTGAATATTGCACAGACCATGCAAATCATTCACCGCAATATCAATGGTAACCGTTTTGCAAAATGTGCCATTCAAACTGCTTTATTGGATATTCAATCTCAACGTTTAGGAATCCCGCTCAGTGAATTATTAGGGGGGCGTTTACGCGACAGTATTTCAGTATTGTGGGTATTGGCTTCTGGCGATACCGAAAAAGATATTGCTGAAGCCAAGAAAATGATTACCGCAAAACGTCATAACATTTTCAAATTAAAAATTGGGTCACGACCTTTAGAGCAAGATATTGAACATGTGTTGGCCATTAAACAAGCATTGGGCAGTGAGATTTCAATTCGAGTCGATGTCAACCGAGCATGGTCTGAATTAACCGCAATTAAAGGCATCAAAATGCTTCAAGATGGCGGGGTTGATTTGATCGAACAACCTTGTGCAATTCAAAATATTGATGCTATGCAACGCTTAACGCGAAAGTTTGATATTGCGATTATGGCAGATGAGTCCTTGATGGGACCACAAAGTGCTTATGAACTGGCGAAATGCAATGCAGCATCTGTTTTTGCAGTGAAAGTCGCTCAGTCAGGTGGCTTAATTGAAGCATGTGAAGTTGGAAAGTTAGCCAATCTAGCGGGAATCGATCTCTATGGCGGCACCATGCTGGAAGGACCTGTAGGTACGATCGCCTCAGCCCATGTTTTTTCAACATTCAGTAACTTGGCTTATGGCACTGAACTATTTGGTCCATTGCTGCTCACAGAACAAATTTTAAAAAAACCACTTCAATATGAAAATTTTGAGCTGAAAATTCCGACAGCTTCTGGGTTAGGTATTGAACTGGATGAAGACAAAATTGACAAGCTACGTCGTAAATAATTCAAGGAGTTCCCATGCTTTACCAAGTCAGAATGGATGTAAATATCCCACTGGATATGCCTGCTGAAAAAGCCAATGAAATTAAAGCTGTTGAAAAGGCATATTCACAAGATTTACAACGACAAGGCAAGTGGCGTCATATTTGGCGCATTACAGGACAGTATTCAAACATCAGTATTTTTGATGTTGAGAGCAACGAAGAACTGCATAGCATTTTACAAGGTCTTCCACTGTACCCTTACATGAATATTGAAGTGATGGCTTTAAATCGTCACCCATCATCTGTGCGTGAAGATGACAGTTAAACTGTATTGATCATTTTTTTATCAACGTAATTAACAAGGACTGTGGTGAGCAATGGAGCAAGCGAAGCTGTTGGTTTAAATATTTCATCAATCAACCATGAGTAAGCAAAGCAAGCCACGTAACACCTTTCATACTTCAGGAGAATCAGTATGAACCGCCAAGAAATAGATAAATTAGTTCAACAAATGAATGTAGACACTGCAACAGGTGAAGTAAATCCACGTGTTCAGCAAATTGTGGTTCGTCTACTCGGAGATTTATTCCAAGCTATTGAAGACTTGGATATATCTCAAACTGAACTTTGGAAAGGTTTAGAATACTTTACCGATGCTGGTCAAGCCAACGAACTTGGTCTGTTGGCAGCAGGATTAGGCTTAGAACACTATTTAGATCTGCGTGCTGATGAGGCCGATGCGAAAGCTGGTATTACAGGTGGAACACCACGCACGATCGAAGGTCCATTATATGTTGCAGGTGCACCTGAATCTGTCGGCTTTGCCCGTATGGATGATGGTTCTGAATCAGATCATGTTGATACCCTGTTTATCGAGGGGAAAGTCACAGATGCAGATGGCAACATTATTGAAGGTGCCAAAGTTGAAGTTTGGCATGCCAATAGTCTAGGCAACTATTCTTTCTTTGATAAATCTCAATCTGATTTTAATTTACGTCGCAGTATTTTAACTGATGCCAATGGTCAGTATGTTGCTCAAACCACCATGCCAGTGGGTTATGGCTGTCCACCTGAAGGAACAACACAAGCGCTACTCAATTTGCTGGGACGTCATGGAAATCGCCCATCGCATGTTCACTATTTTGTCTCTGCACCAGGTTATCGCAAACTCACCACTCAATTTAATATTGAAGGTGACAAGTACCTATGGGATGACTTTGCATTTGCTACACGTGAAGGTTTAGTTGCTACTGCTGAAGATGTCACTGATGAAGCTGAACTTGCTCGTCGTGGTGTTAACAAACCATTCAAACACATTACTTTCAATGTTGAATTAGTAAAAGAAAAAGTAGATGCACCAACGACTGAAGTAGATCGTCGCCGTGCAAGTGCTTAATTAGAAATTTTTTATGCGTGAGGTCGTGAGATAACAGCGTTTATCTCATGACCTGTTTTAGATCGCTATGCATAAATATGTTCTGACTCATTTATGCATAGCAATTTGGAAACATAGACAAAGGTTAAGTCTTATGATTGATAAAAGTTCTTTATCCATGGTGGAAGTCCTATCAAAAATCAAGGATGGTTCAACCATTATGATTGGCGGCTTTGGAACCGCAGGACAACCCGCAGAGCTGATTGATGGATTGATTGAGCTTGGCATCAAAGACTTGGTCATTGTCAACAACAATGCAGGCAATGGCGATTATGGTTTGGCAAAACTCCTCAAATCAGGGGCTGTACGTAAGATCATCTGTTCATTCCCGCGCCAGTCTGATTCATGGGTATTTGATGAACTCTATCATGCAGGCAAGATTGAATTAGAACTTGTTCCTCAAGGAAACTTGGCATGTCGTATTCAAGCAGCGGGGATGGGTTTAGGGGCAGTATTCACACCAACAGGTTTTGGTACATTGCTTGCCGAAGGAAAAGAAACCCGTCAGATCGACGGAAAAGACTATGTGCTTGAGTATCCGATCAAAGCTGATTTTGCCTTGATCAAAGCCCATCAAGGCGATCGTTGGGGCAATCTGGTCTACCGCAAATCTGCACGAAACTTTGGACCGATTATGGCGATGGCGGCGGATGTCACCATTGCACAGGTTTCTGAAATCGCAGAACTCGGTCAACTTGATCCTGAACATATCATTACACCCGGGATTTTTGTACAGCATGTGGTTGCTGTCAATGCAGGACAGGGAGAAGCACAATGAGTTACCAAAAACTAAGCCGTGACCAAATTGCAGAACGTGTTGCACAAGACATTCCCGATGGCGCTTATGTGAATTTAGGTATTGGTTTACCGACCAAAATCTCGAAATATTTACCTTCAGACAAAGATGTATTCCTACATTCTGAAAATGGTTTACTGGCTTTTGGTCCACCCCCTGCCAAAGGCGAAGAAGACCCTGAACTGATTAATGCAGGCAAAGAATTTGTCACCATGCTCACAGGCGGAAGCTTTTTCCATCACGGCGATTCTTTTGCCATGATGCGTGGTGGGCACTTGGATATCGCAGTATTGGGTGCATTCCAAATTGCTGAAAATGGTGATCTTGCCAACTGGCATACGGGCGCACCTGATGCGATTCCTGCGGTAGGTGGTGCAATGGATTTGGCAGTCGGTGCCAAAAAAGTCTTTATCACCACTGACCATGTCACCAAACAAGGCGAACCCAAAATCGTGGCTGAGCTGACCTATCCTGTGACTGGCAAAAAATGTGTCGACCGTATCTATACCGATCTATGTGTGATTGATGTGACTCCAGACGGTTTAAAAGTGATTGAAAAAGTAGCGGGTCTCAGCTTTGAAGAATTGCAGTCGATGACGGGTGCTGAATTGGTTGATGCGACACAGCAGAATTAATGGATGAAATCCCCCTAAATCCCCCTTTGTTAAAGGGGGACTTCACCTAAATAAATAATGGGCTGAAGTCTCTCTCCTTTTTAAAGGATGAGAAGCACTGCTTCGCAAGGGGGAGATTATTTAAGGAAAAACACATGAAAAATGCTTATATCATTGATGCCATTCGAACTCCATTTGGTCGTTATGCGGGTGGACTTGCAGCTGTAAGAGCGGATGATTTAGGTGCAGTGCCAATTCAAGCCTTGATGCAACGCAACCCTAGCGTGGATTGGCAAAAAGTCGACGATGTGATTTATGGTTGTGCCAATCAGGCAGGTGAAGACAACCGAAATGTGGGTCGTATGTCTGCATTATTGGCAGGGCTGCCTGTTGAAGTGCCTGCAACTACAGTCAATCGTTTATGTGGTTCGTCACTGGATGCGATTGCGATGGCAGCACGGGCGATTAAAGCCAATGAAGCCGATCTGATCATTGCTGGTGGTGTGGAAAGCATGAGTCGAGCACCCTATGTAATGGGCAAATCCGAGAGTGCTTTTGGGCGTAGCCAAAAAATTGAAGACACCACCATGGGTTGGCGCTTTATCAATCCAAAGCTAAAAGACATCTATGGTGTAGAAACCATGCCACAAACCGCTGAAAATGTGGCTGAGCAATTTAACATCAACCGTGCTGATCAAGATCAGTTTGCATTGAACAGCCAGCAACGTACAGCAGCAGCACAGGCACAGGGATTCTTTAAACAAGAAATTGTTGCTGTGACCATTCCTCAGCGTAAAGGTGATGCTTTGTTGGTGGATCAAGATGAGCATCCACGAGCGTCAACCACATTGCAAGCCTTACAAAAATTAAAAGGTGTGGTGAAAGCAGAAGGTACGGTAACTGCGGGCAATGCTTCAGGAATTAATGATGGTGCAGCCGCTTTACTGATCGCATCAGATCAAGCCGTTACACAGTATCAATTAAAACCACGTGCCAAAATCATTGCAGCGACAACCGTGGGTATAGAACCTCGAATCATGGGTTTTGCACCTGCACCAGCGATCAAGAAATTACTTCAACAGGCAAATCTGAGTTTGGCGCAGATGGATGTGATTGAGCTGAATGAAGCCTTTGCTGCCCAAGCTTTAGCGGTGACTCGTGATTTAGGCTTGGCAGATGATGATGCACGGGTCAATCCGAATGGTGGTGCGATTGCTTTGGGGCATCCATTGGGTGCATCAGGCGCTCGCTTGGTGACAACCGCCCTCAACCAACTTGAACAGATTCAAGGGCAATATGCTTTGTGTTCAATGTGCATCGGTGTGGGTCAGGGCATCGCCATGATTATTCAACGCGTTTAATTTTAATTTAAAACAAGATTTTGTAGCCAACCATTAAAGTTGTTGGTCTTTCAATATCATCAAACAGGCAAAAGGATCAGTTTCTATGCCAACATTTCAGTCAGATGATGCTGTCATTCATTATCAAACATGGGGTAAGCCGACTCAGCCTGCCCTTGTATTTTCCAATTCGTTGGGTACTCAACTGAGTATGTGGCAGGCACAAATTGAATATTTTCAAAAAGATCATTTTGTCATAGCCTATGACACCCGTGGTCATGGGCAATCGACAGCACCCCAAGGACCCTATTCTATCGAACAGTTGGGTCAAGATGTGATTCATTTATTGGATCAGCTCAATATTCAAAAAGCAGATTTTTGCGGAATTTCAATGGGTGGCTTAACAGGTCAATGGTTAGCCATTCATCATCCGCAACGATTTAACCATGTTGTGATCTGCAATACTGCTGCAAAAATTGGTCAGGAATCTGCTTGGTTAGCACGTGCCGAATTGGTACGTGAGCAAGGCTTAACCCCGATTGCAGAAACAGCAGCACTTCGTTGGTTTACCGAGCCCTTTATCCAAAGTCAAACAGCGATTGTAAAATCCATGAGTAACGACCTCGCAGCTAGCAGCACAGAGGGTTATGCAAGTTGTTGTGAGGCTTTGGCTAAAGCGGATTTAACCACTCGAATCAATAGCATCACGGTACCTGTCTTGGTGATTGCTGGTGCACAGGATCCAGTGACGACTGTTGTAGATGGGCAATTTATGCAGGAGCAAATCCCTGAGTCTGAACTCTTTGTGATTGAAGCATCTCATATTTCCAATGTAGAAAAACCGCAACAATTTAATCAAGCCTTGGCAGATTTTCTAGTCTCTTGATGATTTTAAATCTTCTTTGAATCTGTAGTTTTAAATAAAAACTCACACTGGTGAGTTTTTACTGTTCAATTCATTGGTTTTTAGAATATTAATTTACATGCGAAGTCTCATTCTTTCCACTCAACATCTTAGCTTCGCCATAAAGTAGACAAACTGCACCAAGATGTTTTGAATATGATTCAAACCTTTGATTTATTAAATAAATTCATATGGCGATATAGCTATGGATTGAATCTGTTGTCATCTCGATGCATGCTGATCTCTTTATAGTAGATCAATTTTCTTTAATCGATAATCCAAGGTCGCCCGACTAATTCCCAAAATTCGAGCAGCTTCTGAAACATTTTGGCGACTTTTGTCCATAGCAGTGCGAATAATGTCTTGTTCAAATTGTTCCAAGGAAAAATGTTCAGTCAATAATTCATCAATATTGATATTCATGTTTGTCGAATGAGATGTACTTTCCACATCTTTCTGCTGTGGAAATAAACTGTCTAATTTTATTTCCTGTTGATGATCCGTCAATAACGTTGCACGTTCTAACAAATTTTCTAATTCACGAATATTGCCCGGCCAATCATATTTCATCACGAAACTTTTGGCTTTATCACTTAAGCCTTTTAATGTTTTGTCGTACATATTTTCAAACCGTGCCAAAAAGTGATTGATCAATAAAGGAATATCTTCTTTACGCTCACGTAAAGGTGGAATCAAAACAGGAAAAATATTAAGGCGATAATATAAATCTGCTCGAAACTTGCCATCTTTCACAGCTTGTTCCAAATCCTCATTGGTTGCTGCAACAATTCTGACATCAACTTGACGTGTACGAGTATCTCCTACCCGTTCAAACTCACCCTCTTGTAACATTCTTAACAATGCAGCTTGCGCACGTGGTGAAAGCTCAATAACTTCATCAAGAAAAATCGTTCCACCGTGAGCACGTTCAAATTTTCCCATTCGAGATTGAGTCGCCCCTGTAAATGCACCTTTTTCAACACCAAAAAGTTCTGACTCAATCAAATCTGGAGGAATACAAGCACAATTGACCGCAACAAAAGGTTGGAGTTTACGCTGACTGGCATTATGGATACCACGAGCAAATGCTTCCTTACCTACACCTGTTTCACCTTGCAATAAAACAGCCACTTTACTGCCTGCTGCTTTTTTCAGTAAATCACATACTTGACGGTAAGCCACTGATTCACCCACCGCATTGAACATGGTGTAATCACTTTCTGCGTCTGTGTAAATATTCTTTTTCAACGCATTGAGTTCAGCCTGTAAGGCAATGATTTCATCTGAAACAGGATCTGGTGACATAAAACGAATAAGCTCATCAGCATTTTCCCATTCACTTAAAGGTTTGCCAATAATTCGACAATGGTCATCCCCTTGAGCGACACAATGTGTTTCCTGATAGATAATGGTCTGTCCCATCACAAAACTACTGTAACCACAAGCATAACCCAAGAGCATCCAACAAGCTGGTTCATCGGAAGAACCAAACTCACTCAAATGAACTTCAGCTTCAAATGAGTTCAGCCAATTAAAATCCGCATAAAACTGCTTTAGATCATGGCTGAGGTGCAACTCATTGACTTCTACCTGCACCATGCCACGAATACCGTGCATTTGTGGTCCCGCCATAAATGCTTCAGCTTCATTTAAATTGGGGCGAAGTTTAGAGGTCACTTCTGCGTCACGCATGCCAGCCTGATAACCACAACGAATAAAAAAACGTTTGGTTCTTTCAAGCCCTAACATCTGAAACAAATCTTTTCTTAAAAACCCCATGATACTGGTATGCATCAACAACATACGATTTTCATCAAACCAGATTTGACCATGTCGGGTATCAAAAACGATTTTATCTAATAGATCTTGAATATCTTTGTTTTGTTCAAGTATCTGCTTATATACCTTCACATTTTTGGCTTGGGGCATGATATCCATCCTTGGCTATATGTCTTTTGTGAATGCAACCTTGATATTACCTAATTCCGACTAAAAAGCTTTACTACCTTATTCTTATATTTTTATACCTTAGAGGTATATTATCTTAATTTTGAGCTATATCAGTCGCTTAAAAAAATCTTATTTCATAAATAAAAAATGAACGAATGGATCAATCAATAAGGTGTTTATTGTTTTGATGAAATCTGATTCAAACAGTATTCATCATTTGATGAATATCTCAATCAACCTCACCTCTTTCAATCGGCAAAAAAACCTTAAACAATTGTATTTAAATATAAAAATAAAGTTGGCACGACTTTTGAAATATCTACAGGGAATTATCCGAAGAGCATGACGCTCTGCATCAAAGCTGTTGTTGATGTTGACCAAAAGGATTCCACTTATGGTAGATGCCACATCCCCTCACCCACTGGTGAAATACATTCGAATTACTGGTGATCGTTATGCCAAATTCGTTGAGTTTGATTTTGCAATTCATGATCCAACCCTATTTGTTGAATTGGTTTTACCCCAACAGGCATTTCAGCACTTTTGTGAAATTAACCAAGTAATTGAAATGACCGCAGAACAACAGGCTTGGAATGACGCGCAGGAAGATAAATGGCGCTACGGCATTGAACCCACTGTTCTCAATCATACGCGCCAATATGCTGATCAAGAAGATCAGGCTTAAGTCGAAAAGGAGAATGAAATGACTTTAGAAATTAAAACATCCAATTTAGAGCCGATTCGCCAAAGCTATGCCTATATCGAACGTCGCTTTGGTAGCAAACCTGCCACCCGTTATCAGGAAGTCAGTTTTGATGTACAGGCATCCACCAACTTTCACTATCGTCCATTGTGGAAGCCTGAAAAAACGTTAAATGATCAAACCCATACAGCTTTGAAAATGCAAGACTGGTATGCATTTAAGGATCCTCGTCAGTTCTACTATGGTGCTTATGTGCAACATCGCGCACGTATGCAAGATACTGCTGAAAGTAATTATTCATTTTTTGAAAAACGTCAATTGGTTGACAACCTCAGTGATGCAGTCAAACAAAAAATCATCACTTGTTTATTACCATTTCGCTATGTCGAACAGACTGCCAACTTACACATGATGTCAGGGAGTGCTTATGGCTATGGAACCGTGATCACCCAAGCCTGTATTTTTGCAGCAATGGATCGTTTAGGGATGGCGCAATATATTTCCCGTATCGGTCTGATGCTCGACGGTCATACAGGTGAATCCTTAGCGCAGGCGAAACAAGCTTGGATGAATGATGAGAGGTGGCAACCTCTACGCAAACTTTGCGAACACAGCCTGACAGAGCAAGATTGGTTCAAACTCTACATCCTGCAAAATCTGCTGATCGACACCTTCTTACAAGAACTGGTCTTTGGACAACTCGATCAATGGCTTGTTGAACATGGTGGGCGTGATATCGCCATCCTCACCGAACTTGTTAAAGACTGCTTAACTGATTTACGAAAGTGGTCTGACAGTGTTTTAAAAACTGCTATTTCAGAATCAGAAGAAAACAAAACTTTAATTCAATCATGGATAACCGAAATGCTTCCAAACGTTCAACTGGCATTTCAAAGTTGGGCACAAAACGCACTACCTGACAGCAATATTGATACTGCACTGAATGCTCTTTCAGAACGCAGTAAAAAGGCAGGTTTGGTTTTACTTGATTCAGCAGCATAAGGAATTGCCATCATGAGTTCTAAAGTTTATTTAGCCTTACAAGACAATGACACCTCACGTTACATCATTGAAGCCATTGAACAGGACAATCCTGAAGCAAACATCCAATATCTCCCAGCCATGATACGTGTAGAAAGTACAAGCATTTTGGTGATTCGAGCTGAAACAGTATCAGAAAAGCTCGGACAGGATTGGGACATTCAAGAACTGCAACTCAACATGATCACATTGGGTGGCAATGTAGAGGAAGATGATGACAGTTTTACCCTGAAGTGGAATTAAACCCGTCGCCCTACATCAAAGCAAAACATCAGAAGCAGGCAGCTTCAAGCCATTGAAAGGATAATCAAAATGAATAGCCAAGCTAAAGTCAGCAATAAAAAACTCAATGCCAAAGAGCGTTATCGAATATTGACCCGTGATCTGGACTGGGAGTTTTCCTATGCAGATCGAAAAGATGCCTTTCCTTATGAAGAATTCGAAGGCATCAAAATCACTGACTGGTCAAAATGGGAAGACCCGTTCCGTTTAACCATGGATGCCTATTGGAAATACCAAGCTGAAAAAGAAAAGAAACTGTATGCCATTTTTGATGCATTTGCGCAAAACAATGGACAAATGAATGTTTCGAATGAACGTTATGTCAATGCCATCAAACTGTTTTTAACCGCAGTGACTCCGTTGGAATATCAAGCTTATCAGGGTTATGCACATGTTGGACGCCAATTTGGTGGAATCGGCGCTCGGATTGCTTCACAGATGCAATCCATTGATGAATTACGTCATGTACAAACCCAGATTCACGCGATGAGTCATTACAACAAGTTCTTTGACGGTTTCCAAGATTGGGCACATATGCATGATCGTGTTTGGTATTTATCCGTTCCGAAATCATTCTTTGAAGATGCCCGTTCAGCTGGACCGTTTGAGTTTTTATTGGCGATCAGTTTTGCTTTTGAATATGTACTGACCAATCTGTTATTCGTACCATTTATGTCAGGCGCCGCCTATAACGGTGATATGGCAACTGTCACCTTTGGCTTTAGTGCCCAATCAGATGAAGCACGCCACATGACACTCGGTTTAGAAATCGTAAAATTCTTACTTGAACAGCATGAAGATAATGTGCCAATCGTTCAAGAATGGATTGATAAATGGTTCTGGCGTGGCACCCGTTTGCTCTCCATCGTCGGCATGATGATGGACTATATGTTGCCAAATAAAGTCATGTCATGGAAAGAAGCTTGGGAAACCTACTTTGAAGAAGCAGGTGGTGCATTATTCAAAGACCTTAGTCGCTATGGCATTCGTATGCCGAAATACAGTGAGGTCATCACCAAAGAAAAAGAGCATGTATCACACCAAGCATGGTGGATTTTCTATAACTTTGGTCATGCGGCTGGCTTCCATACTTGGATTCCAACAGATGAAGAAATGGATTGGTTATCTGCAAAATACCCTGACACTTTTGACCAATACTATCGCCCACGCTGGGAACTGGCACGCAAAATGGAAGCCGAAGGTAAACGCTTCTATAGCGCAGGCTTACCACAACTTTGCCAAGTCTGCCAAATTCCAATGACATTTACAGAGATGGATGGCGACCAAACCATGTTCAGTTATCGTGAGTCAATTTACCAAGACGAACGCTACCATACCTGTTCAGATGGCTGCCATGACATTTTTGAAAGAGAGCCTGAAAAATACATCCAAGCTTGGTTGCCTGTTCATCAGATTTTACAAGGCAATTGCGGTGGTCCTGACTTAGAAAGCATTTTAAGGGACTACTACAATTTCAATGTGGGTGCAGACAATCTTGACATAGAAGGTTCCCCAGACCAAAAACGCTGGAAAAAATGGAAAGGTAACGCGGCTTAATCCACCACTCAAAACAACAGCAACAAGGAACGGATGTCGTCGCTAACGACTGCATCCTCTCAAGGATTTATTCAAAAAATTTGAGGAATTACCCCATGACCGTAAAAGCGATTGTAGAAAATTATCAATTTGAACCTTTAGATCTCCAGCAAAAATACGGCGACAATATGCTGCTATTTATTGGTTGGGACCATCATACACTTTTTTGTTCTGCCCATACTTTTGTCGTTTCAGCTCATCAAACTTTTCAAGAGTTGCTTGATGGACAGATTCAAGTAGGTTTCGAGCAACATCCTGACTTTGCAAATATTGATTGGTCAAAAGTTGAGTTTTACCTTAACCAGCAACGGTTAAACGTGGACTTCTCTAAATCATTAGCGGATTTGGGTTTTGATCACAAATCACTCCTACGCTTTGTTACGCCTGAATTACAGGGTTACAACGGCACACACGTTTAAGGAGAATGAAGATGAGCTATCAAGTTACCATCGAACCCATCGGTACCACGATTGAAGTAGAGCAAGATCAAACTATTTTGGATGCGGCATTACGCCAAGGGGTTTGGCTACCCTTTGCCTGTGGGCATGGCACATGCGGGACTTGCAAAGTCCAAGTCACAGACGGTTTCTACGATGTTGGTGAGGCTTCACCGTTTGCATTGATGGATATTGAACGAGAAGAAAATAAAGTTTTGGCCTGCTGTTGTAAACCTGAATCTGACATGATCATCGAGGCAGATGTGGATGAAGATGAGGATTTCTTAGGTTACTTGGTTCAAGACTACCAAGCAAAAGTGGTCGAAATAACCGACTTATCACCGACGATTAAGGGCATCCGTTTTGAAATTGATCGTGAGATGGCATTTCAAGCTGGACAATATATCAATCTCCATATCCCCAATGTCGAAGGGACTCGTGCATTTTCAATTGCAAACTCACCCAGTGAAACCAATATCATCGAATTGCACATTCGTAAAGTCGAGGGCGGTCAGGGGACACAGTATATCCATGAACAGTTAAAGCTGGGAGATAAACTCGTACTTTCAGGTCCATATGGGCAATTCTTTGTACGTAAGTCTGACCCACAAAATGTCATCTTTATCGCAGGCGGTTCGGGGTTGTCTAGTCCGCAATCCATGATCATGGATCTGCTTGAACAAGGTGATCAACGCATCATATATCTTTTCCAAGGCGCACGTGATCTGGCTGAATTGTATAACCGAGAAAAATTTGAACAGCTTGTTAAAGAATATTCAAATTTCAGATACATCCCAGCGCTTAATGCACCCAAATCAGCAGACGATTGGACAGGTTTTACAGGCTTTGTTCATGAAGCTGTAGCCAATTATTTCGAGCACAAATGTGGTGGACACAAAGCCTATTTATGTGGACCGCCTCCGATGATTGATGCAGCTATTTCTACACTGATGCAAAGCCGTTTGTTTGAAAAAGATATTCATACTGAACGTTTCTTGAGTGCTGCGGATGGTGCAAAGGAACAATCACGTTCAGCACTTTTCAGACACATTTAGACCTAACGCATGTCTTTATACAATTTTAGTCAAAGATACAGTTGAGTGATCTCGACAAAACAAGATCACTCCCGACAGTCATATCAATCAAAGGAAGATGATGATGAACCGCCAAGAAATAGATAAATTAGTTCAACAAATGAATGTAGACACTGCAACAGGTGAAGTAAATCCACGTGTTCAGCAAATTGTGGTTCGCCTACTTGGAGACTTGTTCCAAGCTATTGAAGACTTGGATATATCTCAAACTGAACTTTGGAAAGGGTTAGAATATTTTACCGATGCTGGTCAAGCCAACGAGCTTGGTCTGTTGGCAGCAGGATTAGGCTTAGAACACTATTTAGATCTGCGTGCTGATGAGGCCGATGCAAAAGCTGGTATTACAGGCGGAACACCACGCACGATCGAAGGTCCATTATATGTTGCAGGTGTACCTGAATCTGTCGGCTTTGCACGTATGGATGATGGTTCTGAATCGGATCATGTTGATGCGTTGATTATTGAAGGTATTGTCACAGATACGGCTGGAAATAAAATTCCCAATGCCAAAGTAGAAATTTGGCATGCCAATAGTCTAGGCAATTATTCTTTCTTTGATAAATCTCAGTCTGAGTTTAATTTGCGCCGTAGTATTTTCACAGATACCAATGGTCAATATGTCGCGCAAACCACTATGCCAGTGGGTTATGGCTGTCCACCCGAAGGTACGACACAAGCGCTACTCAATTTGCTGGGACGTCATGGAAATCGCCCATCTCATGTTCACTACTTTGTCTCTGCGCCGGGTTATCGCAAACTCACCACCCAATTCAATATTGAGGGTGACAAATACCTGTGGGATGACTTTGCCTTTGCCACACGTGAAGGCTTAATTGCCACGGCAAGTGAAGTTACAGCTGTTGAGGAGATTAAAAAATATAATTTAGATCAGCCTTTTAAGCACATTAACTTTCATTTTCAATTGGTCAAAGACACTCAACAAGTTCCCTCAACAGAAGTTAATCGCCGTCGAGCAGCAGCTTAACCTCAAACATCACGATTTCATCTAACACAATGTACCTATACAGAAGCTTATAGGTACAGCTCGATGTCATAAAAATATCATTGAAAAGGATTTTCTATGAAACAACTCATCTTAAAACTTTCACTTACATTAATGCTCGGTTTAAGCACGCACATCGCTCATGCTACGGAAAATGGTGCAGACTCATTTGCCTTAGGTGCAGAAGGTATGATGGCAGGTGCCTTACCTCCACCAGGTGTTTACTTATTGACTTATTATCAAAATTATCATGCAGGACATTTTGATCAAGGTCCTCCCAATTTCCATTTAGACGTCAATGCTTTTATTCCTCGACTGGTTTGGATGACAGAGCAAAACTATTGGGGAGGTCAACTTGGATTCTATGCGATTCAACCGATGGTCGATTTGCGCCTTTCAGCAGCAGGTATGTCAGACCATAACACCGCCTTGGGTGACCTAATGCTCGGTTCAATGCTTGGTTGGCACCGTGGTAATCATCACTGGATTGGCGCAATTGAAACAGTGCTTGCTACTGGAAAATATGACAAAGCAAGCATCACTCAACCTTTGGTTGCCAATATAGGAAAAAACTACAATACCGTACGACCAATTTTTGCCTATAGCTATGCACCTGAAAATGGTTTAGACCTTTCTACGAAAATCTCTTATAGCTTTAATACAGAAAACGATGATACACATTATCGATCTGGAGATTATTTTGCAGGAGATTACAGTATAGGCTATAAGCTTTCAGATCATGTTAAAGTTGCTATTGAAGGTTATGCGTTTAAGCAAACCAAGTCAGATCGTCAACATGGTGACAATATTGGTATGCGTGGTCAGGTCTTGGCTGTTGGTCCTGCCGTACAATATCAAGATAAAAACTGGTCGATCGAAGCGAAATATTTAACCGAGACTCAAGTTGAAAATCGCCCAGAAGGTCATACCGGATTATTAAAATTTGTTTGGGCATTCTAATTTTAAACGGGTCTGTTTTGATCATAGGGTATTCACCAATCTTGTATTTTCATGACGCTACTGCTGAAAATACAAGATCCTTTCCCTGACCCACTGTTCTTGCCCTTACACTCAATGAAATTCAGATTGATCTTTTCATCTTGCTTTTGATGATGTGAAAGCCTAAAGTAAACTTTAGTGTTAAAAAGAAATTAGTAAAATGAATATCAGTCAATTATCTAAACAAAGCGGACTAAGTACGCCGACGATTCGTTATTATGAGCAAATCAAGCTACTCCCCAAAGCAAAAAGAAAATCAAATGGTTATAGAGAATATAGTGAAGATGATCTTAAACAGCTTTTTTTGATTCAACAGGCACAACAAGTCGGTTTTTCATTGAATGAAATTAAGTCTTTCTTACCCTCTCAAGTTGGACAATGGAATCACGACATATTGATCGGAATTTTGGAAAGTAAAATCAAAGATATTGAAGAATTAGAGCAAAAGTTAAGTCTCAGCAAACTGAATCTACGCACCATGATTCACGCAATCAATAACAAACCTGATGAAATTACTTGTGCGGAAAATGCACAACGCTTGCTGAATCTTTACTATGCAAAGGAACAAATATAGTTCAGTTATCTATAAATCATAAAAGTGCTTGACCTTAAACCTCACTTTAAGCATAGCATTGAATACAGGTGGACGATTAGGAAGCTGTTATGTTTAAACGTTGGAATCTTTTTTATCGGTGGATGGGCATTTTTATGGTGATATTCGCAAGTGGTCAAAGCACTGCATCTGAATCTACTCAACAAACTAACCCATTAAAATCAAAAGGAAAAATTTTGGTGGTTATGACCAATCATGCAACGTATCCCTCACGTTCCGATACGACAGGATTGTGGCTGACTGAGCTTACTCATTTTTATGATGTTGCTCAAGCGGCAGGATACGACATGGATTTTGTCAGCCCTCAAGGTGGTACTGTTCCACTGGATGAACGGAGTTTAAAATCTATCTACATGGATGCATCAGCTAAAGCACATCTAGCAGACCCAAATTTTGTACAACGGCTGAATACCACACTGGCACCTAATGCAATTGATTCAGCACATTATCAAGCCGTTTACTATACTGGTGGGCATGGGACGATGTGGGATTTCCCCAACAATCAAGCCCTACAAAAGATCAGTGAAAAAATTTATCAACAAGGTGGGATTGTTTCAGCAGTATGTCATGGGGTCGGTGGATTATTGCCTTTAAAAAAACAAAATGGACAACCACTGATTGCAGGAAGAACTGTGACCGGTTTTGCAAATATTGAGGAAACGCTGTCAGGAATTAAATCTCAAGTTCCCTTTTCTTTACAAAACAATTTAATACAACACGGCGCTCAATATAAACGAGGGTTTTTCCCTTTCACCTCTTATGTGATTTCTGATGACAGGATCATCACGGGACAAAATCCTCAATCCAGTAAAGAAGTTGCTGAGGCTGTGATAAAACGATTAAAAAGTCTAAAGTAATGTGAGTTCGACGTAACCACATCCTTAACTAGAAGAAAAAAATAAATCTCTGCGGAATCTTACTGAGTTTTCATTCAATTTTAGGATGAGGAGCGGTGCTCCGCAAGCGCAACCATCAATAGCGTTTCATTTCTCTTGATCAATAAAATGAAAGCGATCAATAGATTGTTTGATGATCTAAGGCTTGCACAGCCACGCTTTATTTCTAAAGTTTAAATTGTTTTGCGTAGGCGATGGCTCACTTTTCAGAGATGAAAAGTGACAAAAATCTTTCGTTGAGCGAGGGGTACATCCTATATACCCCCGCTCAACATGGCGACATCCATGTCGCTTCACGATAGCAAGACCATCTATAGATTCAAAAGGGCGAAATAAATGAATCATCCAAATCACTTGTATGAATAATCAGGAGGTTTGGCTGTATCATCTTTCATCAATGATTTTTATCGAACTCAGGTTAAATTAATTTCTTAAAAAAATTGCTCGATGTTATAAAAAACCAGATCACTTGATCTGGTTTTTCTTTATTCATACATTTTAAGTCAATTAAGAGTGAATAAGAAGTACAACTCAATCGATATCTCACTTCTCTCAACTTTTGAACATTAGCAAATCACCAATTCGCCTGAACCTTGAAGCTGAGTAACAAGCTGATAACCCATCAATTTGGCAGGCGTATATGTTCCACCATTAACACGCTGATCAAGTAGATAACTCACCACAGCCAATGAACCATTCACCGTCAAACTATAAGCATTTTCAGTTTGGATTCTTGCTGTTTTGGTCTGCCCCTGTGCATTACGTACCTCCCCCCAAACATAAGTGGGCATCTTGGCACGTCCTTCTGCATCAGGACCAGTAATCGATTTACCAATCAGTAATTTCATTATTTTCTGTACCCACTGCAACTTAAATACTGGGCGAATGTGATTCAACATTTTCGCTCCCCTAATCAGCTTAGGTGCTGCAGGTACAAACACTTCAATATTGGGAATTCCTGTGGTGTAAAATGCAGTCGCTACATCTCCCCACGGCACACTCATTGCGCTTTTTTGCCCATGTCCAAAATCAATCTGACGAACATGATGAGCCAAAGGAACATTGATAATTTGACCATTTTTACGGACCTTACCACCTTCAGCCATTCCTTCTGTACTGGTTTTTGCAGTTCCGGGGGAAAGCCCTGTTTTTGAATCAAAGCCTAATGCCAGATGTGTCGCATCGGGTAAAGCGTCCTTTAAAGCAGCTGCAATACAATCCGTTGGAATAACATCAAAACCAACTCCAGGACATAGTACGACATTTGCCTTTTGTGCTTGTGCATTTAGAGATTGTGCCCACTCAAAAACGGCAATCTCGCCTGTAATATCTAAATAGTGCGCACCTGCTTGAATACAGGCTTGCATCATGGGTTTCGATGTCAAAGAAAAGGGACCAGCACAATGTAGCACTAAATGCAGTCCCCTTAACTGTGCACTGATAAGGTCAATATCATCTAATCCAAAAGCTCGGAACTCAAGTGCAAGTTCTTGTGCCAAAGCCTCCACCTTGCTTTGATTACGCCCTGCCAATATCGGTCTAAGTCCTTGTCGAACAGCTTCACGGGCAATCAATTCACCGGTATAGCCATTTGCACCATAAATCATCCAATTCAAATCATGATTTTGTCCCATCTTACCCCCTCGCTTTTAAGATATTTGCCATCGCATGCTTATACTGACGAGTACGACTTGCCATCGCAGTTTGCTGTAAAATCAATGCCCATAAGGGGGACACTTGAGGATTGGGCTTTTTACCTAAACTGAGTTTACGTAGCTGAAATTTAACTGTTGCCATATTGGCAAGTGATGCAAGCGTTTTATTCTTCCATGAAATTGGCTTCAAAGTTGGTGTTATATTTTGTCCTTGCTTCCATGCATTAGGTAAGTTTGGATCAATGGCTAAAGCCGTAGCAATTCCAACCATATCGACACCACTTTCTATGACCTGTTCAGCAACTTGTTTACGGCGAATACCTCCTGTAACCATCACGGGCATTTTGGCAATCTTGCGAATCTCTTGCGCAAATTCTAAAAAATAGGCTTCACGTGCCAATGTTCGACCATCTCGCGCTTGTCCTTGCATCGCAGGGGCTTCATAACTGCCACCTGAAAGTTCAACCAAGTCGACCGCCAATTCATTCAACATTTCGACTACAAGTTGAGCATCTTCAGCACTAAAACCTCCACACTGAAAGTCTGCTGAATTAAGTTTCACTGCCACCGTAAACTGATCTGAGACCACGGCTCGAACCGCTTTGACAATTTCAATTAAAAGACGTGCACGATTTTCAAGTGAACCGCCCCATTGATCTTGGCGTTTATTACTCAGTGGTGATAAGAACTGGCTCAATAGATAGCCATGCGCTGCATGGATTTCGACTCCCGTAAAACCTGCTTTTTCACCTAATCGAGCCGTGTTAGCGAAACGTTGAATCACTTCATTGATCATGGTTTGAGTCATTTCAATTGGTAAACTAAAACGATCTGACATTTTGCCTAAATCTAATCCCACAGCAGATGGTGCCCAAGTTGCTTGACCCAGATTGGACTGCATTTGGCGACCAGGATGGTTGATTTGCAACCAGACTTGTGCCCCTTGAGAACGTGCTATCTGAGCCCAACGTTTAAAAATATCCAAGTGTTTATCATCTTCAAGTACCACACCGCCAGGTCCAGTCATTGCACGACGATCCACCATGACATTACCGGTAATAATCAGTCCTGCACCACCATCAGCCCAAGCTTGATATAAACGCATCAATGCTTCAGAAGGTGCATGGTTTAAATCTGCCATATTTTCTTCCATCGCAGCTTTCGCTATACGGTTGGCAATCTCAGAGCCATTTGGAAATATCAATTTTTCGAAGACTTTCATTTTTATCGCCTCATTGGGTATAGCTCTACTTTAAGTTTAAAGTTAACTTTAATGTCAATCTTTTTTTGGAACAATTTTGCTTCCAATCAATTTACTTTCTGATACATTTAATCATTATGAGTTTAATGAAATGAACAATAAATTTTCATGTATTTAATTTTAAAAAATTACATATAAAATAATATATTACATAAATTTAAATCTTCTTTTCTCTTTAAATATCAAAATAATTATTCATAAATTATGACATTTGCGTAGCTTTTTGCAATCTTATTGATAATAATAACAATTCTTATTTACACAATTTAATCATTATGGACAAGCAACTTAGACAAACGGCATTAAATATTGCAATCAAGTCATTCTTGATATGTGGTGCAATTTCCCATACTGCTTTTGCACAAGAACAACCATCCAATACTGATCTATCTGTTCTCCCAACCATTACCGTCAAAGCAGATACCCAAGATGAAAAAACTGAAGGAAGTGGCAGTTATAAAGCCAATTCATCACGATCATCTTCGAAACTCAAGTTATCTTTAAAAGAAACACCACAATCTGTCAGTGTAGTCACACGTGAACAAATTGAGCAACGTGGTCTCACTATTTTGGATGATGTACTTGCTGCCACTCCTGGTGTAACAGCAACAAAGAATGACAGTGAGCGTTCTAACTACTATTCCCGTGGCTTTGCAATCAGCAACCGACAAATTGATGGCATGCCTGTAGGTGACAACGCTCCTCGCTTCGATAGCTTTTTCTTTGACCGTATTGAAGTCGTCAAAGGTGCATCAGGTCTAACAGGTTCAACAGGAAGCCCTTCTGCAACCATCAATATGGTTCGTAAACGTCCTGAAAAAGAGTTTAAGGGCAATGTCAGCTCCACCTATGGCTCATGGGACAACACCCGTGTTGAAGCCGATGTTTCTATTCCACTCACTCAAGATGGCAGTGTTAGAAGCCGATTCATGGCAGCTTATACTGACAAAGAATCTTATATGGATCGTTATAAACTAAAGTCAACAGCCGCGATGGGGATTATCAGTGCAGATTTAACGGCAAACACAACTGCCTCTGTTGGGTTCCAATATCAAGACAATGACCCTAAAGGCTCAACGTGGGGAACAGTGCCCTATTTCAATGCTGATGGAAGTAAAGCGAATTTTTCGCGAAACTTTAGCTTGTCTGCGGACTGGAGCTCAATTGCCAATACAGATAAAACAGTTTTTGCAGATATAGAACATACTTTTGCCAATGATTGGTTGGTAAAAGCTGCAATTGCACACAGCACTTCGGATAACAGTTGGATCGTGGCTTATGGCGGAAGTGGCTTTCCAGACCCTAGTACTGGTAAAGGCTTGAGTCTATGGAGTATGGTTAGCCCATATGCTGAAAGTAAAAAACTCAATATTGATTTTTATGCAACTGGTCCATTTCAATTGTTAAACCGCCAACATGATTTAATCATTGGTTATAGTGGATTCAAAAGTGAAAATACTTCATTAAGTGTTAACAGCAAAATAGCATATCCTGCTGCGATACCAGATTATCGAGAGTGGACAGGAAATATTCCCAAACCGACATATGAAAAAAATGGTGCAGGTAGTACCAATACCACAGAACTTTACGGCGTATATTCAACTTTACGTTTAAATCTGACTGACCCGCTTAAGTTAATTTTAGGCGCACGTTATAGTTCCTATGATTACAAAGTCGATAAATGGGATCCTAACGCTGCTGTTTCTCCTACAAAGCCACGTAATTTTGACCAGCTCATCCCCTATGCAGGGATTTTATATGACCTCAATGATACTTATACTGCTTATACCAGCTATACCAAAGTATTCAATCCATCTACACGACGAGATCGCTTTGGTGACTATTTAGATCCCGAAATGGGCAGTACCAGTGAGCTTGGTTTAAAAGCGGATTTATTGGACGGTAAGTTACTGACCAGTGCGGCTTTATTTTGGTCAGATGTCAAAGACCTTGCTGTAGAAGATGTTGAATACCGTGAAGGAGTAAAAAACGGCACCATTGCTAAAGTTGATGAGATGGATACTGCCTATATGTCAACGGGCAAAGGGCTTAAAGTCAATGGTTTTGAATTAGAAGCCATTGGTAAATTACAGGAAAACTGGAATCTAAGTTTTGGTTATACTTATGTCAATAGTGTCAGTTCTGCAAATGCTAATGCTTTAAGCAATATTCCTCAAAACCAAGTGAAATTATTTAGCAGTTATACCCTGCCTGAAAATCTTTGGTCAGGTTCAGAAAAACTGACGATAGGTGGTGGCGTCAACTGGCAAAGTGAAATCTCACAAAGATGGGGAGGAGCACCTGCAAATGCCTACAACGGTGGTGTAGTCACTCAGAAGGCTTATTACTTGGCAAATGCTTTTGCCAGTTATAAATTGAGTGATGAGCTGACTGCAAGTCTAAATATCAATAATTTATTTGATGAAAAATACTACTTAAATGTCGGTTTTTATAACGGCGTTTATTGGGGTGAACCGCGTAATGTTACCCTTACATTAAGAGCAAAGTTTTAATTTAATCTAAGGTTTTCATTGATCAAAAGAATAAAGGAGTGCTTGACTAAAAGCACTCTTTTTAAACCACACTCACAACTAGACTGTGACTGAGCTATACATCATGGATTAATGGGTTGTGATAGAATCCGCCCAACCACTAAATGGATTATCAAAAGTTTGCCATTTTTCTGCACCCAATGCCATTTCTGTATCCGTCAACAAACATGCATCCAATTGATTAATTAATTCAGATTGATTCATATCCAGTCCGATTAAAACAATTTCTTGGCGAGCATCACCTGTTTGTTCATCCCAGTTTCCCTGAATGACATCCAGACTGTGTTGATCTTCTGGCCAATGTTCATCAGACACGGCTGCCCACCAATATCCAGCCACCCCATGTCTTGCCAACGCACCTGCTTGTGACCAAGATCCTGCCAACTCAGGATTTGATGCCAACCAAAAGTAACCTTTAGAACGAATGACACCTTGCCATTCAGTTTGAATAAAATCAAAGAACCTTTGCGGATGAAATGGTCGTCTGGCACGATAAACGAAACTTTGAATACCGTACTCTTCTGTTTCTGGGGTATGTTCACCGCGTAACTCTTTGAGCCAACCTGGGGCTTGTGCCGCTTCATAAAAATCAAATAAATGAGTATTTAAAATTCGATCCAAATTCACTTGACCAAATTGAGAAATTTCAATTTTTGCGCGAGGGTTCAACGATTGTAAAATTTTAAAGAGCTTTTCTTGCTCTGCTGGCTGAATCAAATCAATTTTATTCAGCACAATCACATCACAAAACTCAATTTGATCAATCAATAAATCCACCACATTACGACTATCAAGTTCCCCTAATGACTCGCCTCTCGCTTGTAAACTATCCAAAGAGCTATAGTCTTTTAAAAAATTATAGGCATCAACCACCGTCACCATCGTATCAAGACGGGCAAATTCATTCAGTGAAATGCCATTTTCATCTTCAAAAGTAAAGGTCTCTGCAACTGGTAAAGGTTCAGAAATACCTGTAGATTCAATCACCAATTGATCAAAGCGCTGCTCCTCTGCCAAACGTCGGACTTCAACCAATAAGTCTTCTCTTAAGGTACAACAAATACAACCATTACTCATTTCAACCAACTTTTCATCGGTCCGTGAAAGTTCTGCACCGCCCTCTCGAACTAAAGCAGCATCAATATTGACCTCAGACATATCATTGACGATCACTGCGATCTTACGATCCTCACGATTATTCAAGATATGATTCAGTAAAGTCGTTTTTCCAGCACCTAAGAAACCTGATAAAACAGTGACAGGAAGCTTTTTGGGAGTGGCTAATAAGTTATTCATTGGCATTCTCACTTTAAAATTGTATGGCTTTCATGCGCCGATACACACGAAAAACACTGACCGAGGACTTCTAAATATTCACATTTGGCGTTAAATTTTTTTGCGTTTAAGGATTGTTTGACACATCTGTCAAAATGGGGAATGACAATACTTTGCACCTGTTGACAATGGGTACAGACCGTTAAGATTTGATAAGGCGTTTCCAAATTTGCAACTGTGGCGATATATAGATTTAAACTATTCAGTTTAATAATAAGTTTCTGCTCACACAGTTGTTTAAGTACTCTATAAATCTGCATAGGGGCTTGAAAACCATAAGGCTTGGCTTTTTCCAAAAGTTGATATGCGCTCATTGCCTTATGTTCTGCCTGTAAAATTTGCAAAAGCTTTTGCTGCGCCTGAGCTTGTTTCATTTTTATTGATCCTGCTTTTTATGATTGTTTAGAAAAGTATTCATACATGGAGATGAGTGATAACGATGATCTGCTCCCCAAGTGCGATAACCTGCACTATCAATATGGATTTGCCCCGATGGATAGACGCCTAAACCCATATTGAGTTGTTGACCATAGTCATGCCAAAACTTGCAAAGTTTTATTTTTGTGCCTTGAATAACAACCAATTCTTTTTCATCTGGCATTTCAGAACCAATTCGAAAGTCTAAAGCCGCATTAAAAATATGTTTTGAAGCGCTTGCACCATTGGCGCATCGGTTAAGATTTAAATTTCGATAAACTGAAGTCACTGTGAAATCATTCAAAATCTGCTGATCAATCAGCTGGTCCAGAATGTTGAGTGTAGGCACGATATTGCGCCACAACGCTTGAGGAGGAATTTCAAATTCAGTTGCATTGCATCTTTGCCAATCTCTCGCAGTTTGGAAAAACTCAAAATTAGGCACATAAGTATGTATACCTTGTTGTTTTAAAAATTTTTTATAATGTTCAATCGCTTGTTGGTTAACTGCATCTTGCTCCCACACCAAAAAGGAAGCCGGCACGTTTTTGATAGGCTGTTTATCTACTTGATGATTTGTCCTAACGAGCTTGGATAAAGACTGGTTGATCGTCATGAGCTGTTGTTTTGAGTCTAATCCGTTTTGGCTACATGCCGAAACGCATCCAATCAATCCAATAAAGTAGCATCGTTTCATTTCACTGATATCCAAACTCAAAAGACAATCTTCAATCACCAACAATTTAAAGTTATGTTATAACATAACAATTAATGAATGCAAATATACCTAAAGCATCAACATACAAGCAACTCATATAATCGTTAATTTTTTTTAAACAAATGAGGCATCAAGTCATCCAAAGAATGCGGCTAAAATTATTTTTTTAACGGATTAAAAGTATTTTCATTTAAGCCTTGTAAATATGTATTATTCAAAAACCACAATCTCAAATAAATAAATTCTCAGCCACCAGTTTCTATTTAAAAAACCACAATAATAAATTTTAATTTAAATTAAAAATACTAAACAAATGCATACCTTTTTATAAAATTACAACACCGTAATAAATTAATATTTCAAAACTATTTTAAATATAATATTTTTCACATATAATTTTCATTATCTACATAATATTCAATAATAATTTTAATTTTAAATTATGATTTTAAACATTAAAAATAAACAAAATTAGAGACTTAATTCACAATAATAATAATTAATAAAAATAAAGTCACAAAAATAATAATCGTCGTTAAATACAATCTAATCGCGTTCAAAATACAAAGTTTTCCCTTGCGGTAAATATCAATATGTTCGTGTGTTTATTACATCTGTCACTATTTTTAAAAACAGTACGAATAAACAGAGTTTATTGATGCCATAACAAATGAAGTCAATAAACAAAAAGAAAGTGTTGGATATCAATTTTTTTAACGAATAGGTTTTACTATGAAATTTAGTACATTAGGTTTAATCGCAATCTCTACATTAGGTGTTTCTGCATCTGCTTTAGCTGCTGCTGTTGAAGTAAAAGGTGGAACAGTCAACTTTAAAGGCGATCTTGTCAATGCTGCATGTGCAGTAAGTACAAGCTCTACAAATCAAACTGTAACACTGGGTCAAATTCGTACAGCAAGCTTTACCAAAGCTGGTGATAAAACAACTGCTGTACCTTTTGAAATCAAACTTGTCGACTGTGACACTGCAGTTCAAGCAACTGCAGCGGTTGCCTTCCAAGGTAATGCTGTAGGTGGTACAGCTGGCGCTAAGCTATTAGCAGTGTCTGCTGCTGATGCAAACGGCACCGCAGCAAAAAATGTCGGTATTGAAATTGCGGACCACACTGCAAAAGTATTGGGCTTAACAGGTGCGGATTACTCAACAGCAAAAACACTTATTACTGGTGATAACACGCTTCAGTTCAGTGCACGTTATGTAGCTACAGATGCTGCCACTACACCTGGTCAAGCAAATGCAAATGCAACCTTTACAGTGAAATATGAGTAATTATTCTTTCGAGAATAATTTCTAAGCAATTGACTAAATGAGCTTATTTTACCCATGAAAAAATATATAGCCCTGATTGCTGGGATATTGGTTAGCACTCATATTTATGCTGAAAGTTATGTATTTGGTGGAAAAGCTCAATTTCTGGGGGCTTTACTCAATCAAAGTTGCTCAATTTCGATTGAGAGTATTGTTGATACTTCGACTAGAGCTCCCCAATCCCCTATTCAAATTAACTTTTCAACCTGTTCTGTTGACTACTATAGCAATCTCATTATCAGTTTATCTGAACCCAATCAGTTAAAAAAAGAGATGTTTACCACCACAGCACAAACAAAAAGTGAGTTTGATAAAGAAATTAATATTCAAAGTGCTGAACATAAACGTTTAGGTGAAAGATTTATCCAACATATTGATCTACCTAAACATTATGACGATGAATCACCAAAAAGTGTACGTGTTTACTTAAACAAGCCATTTGAAGATTCACCTACTCAAGCACCACATTTTTTAATTTCTATTTTTTATCCATAAGTAAATTCTAAAGGTTTATATGAACTTGAACTTATTTAAACAAGGTCTTCTTGGTATAACCTTAGCCTGTATGACTGCAACAAGTTTTGCAAACACGAATGGTTCTGGTGGTATTTCACTGGGCGCAACCCGTGTGATTTATCCTACGGATGCAAAACAAGTTTCACTGCCAATTATCAACAGCAATAGCAAAGAGCGCTTCTTGATCAATGCATGGGTAGAAGATTCTTCAGAGAATAAATCTAAAGATTTTCTGATTACGCCACCGTTATTTGTTGCAGAAGCGAGTGCTGAAAATACCTTGCGTATTATCAATGTTGCACCAAATCTCCCTCAAGATCGTGAATCTGTGTTTTGGATCAATGTCAAAGCGATTCCCTCGATTGATAAGTCAACATTGACCGATAAGAATGTTTTACAGCTTGCGGTTTTATCTCGCATCAAACTTTTTATTCGACCTACAGGTTTAACCACTAAAGCTGAAGACTCATTGAATACACTCAAGTTTTCTAAAACTGCTGACGGTATTACAGTCAATAACCCATCTCCCTATCATGTGTCTTTTGTCAATCTTTATTTAGATGACAAAAAATTACCCAATGTGATGGCCCCTCCATTAACGCAGACAAAAATCGCAGACAGCTCTGGCGGTAGCTTGAGCTATCAAACAGTCAATGATTATGGTGGTTTAACGTCTAAAGTGAATTTAGAACTGAAGTAAGCATATGAATACTCTACATTTAACATCATCCAATACGTTACGTATAAGGAAAATTATTAAGCGATACCCGATGGGTATGGCGATAACGATGCTTATATCCGCAGTGATGGTGAGAGAGAGTCATGCTGAACAAGTGTTTAACCCTGAATTCCTGTCAGATGGGTTGCCTGACACACAAATCTCCGACTTAAGCAGATTTGATAAGTCCACCCATCAGTTACCTGGTGTGTATCGTGTCGATGTATATGTCAATGATCAATATGCATTTACACGTGATATTAATTTTATTGAGAGTGCTGACGCTCAGGATTCTACAGGCTTATTGCCTTGTTTAGACATCAAAACCTTAAAGGGTTTTGGTGTCAATATTGCCCAATATGAAGGCTTTGCAGATACCACTCAACAATGTGTAGATTTCACCTCGATTATTGAAGGTGCAACAACCCAATTCCACTTTGACAAACAAAAACTCAATATTAGTCTGCCACAAATATCGCTCATGAATCAGGTCAGAGGTTATATCTCACCAGATCAATGGGATGAAGGCATCAATGGTTTATTTCTCAATTATAATATCTCAGGTTATAACAACTCTAAAACAGATTCCAATAGCGCATTTTTACGTCTGGACAATGGACTCAATATTGGTGCATGGCAATTTAGACACTCTGGAAGTTGGAGCTATAACACTCACCAAGGCAAATCGTCAAACCAATGGAATGATTTAAGCACTTATGCGCAAACCATCGTAGCTCCTATCAAAAGTCAACTGATCATCGGGGATAGCACAACTTCAGGTGAGATTTTTGATAGCTTTGGTTACCGAGGTGTACATTTATCTACATCTGAAGCCATGTATCCAGATAGCCAGCAAGGCTATGCGCCCTCGATCCGTGGTGTTGCGAAAACCAATGCCAAAGTGGTCATTAAGCAAAATGGTTATGTGGTTCATCAAATCAACGTTGCGCCCGGTCCTTTTAAGATTGAAGACATCAGTACAGCATCTTTAAATGGTGACTTGGTCGTGACCATTGAAGAAAATGATGGCTCTCTACAAACCTTTAAAGTTCCATTCTCAACACTACCTATTTTACAACGTGAAGATCGCACCAAATATAGTGTTGCACTTGGTGAGTACCGCAGTGGGTTAAGAAACCAAGACAATCCATTTATTGCTCAAGCAACAGCAATCCATGGATTGAACAGTGGTATGACGGTTTACTCTGGTACTCAACTTTCCCAAAAATATAAAAGTTTTTTATTGGGTTTAGGCGCCAATCTTGGACACTATGGTGCTTTCTCGTTTGATATTACCCATGCAAACAGTGAGTTAGCAGATAAAAGTTCATCTAGTGGTCAATCATTACGCTTTTTATATTCAAAATCACTACTTGGTTCGGGTACCACGTTCCAGCTTTTAGGCTATCGTTATTCGACCAAAGGTTTCTATACCTTAAATGATGTCACCAATAAAAACATGAGTGGCTATAACACAGGTAAAGATCAAACTGATCTTCCTAATATTGAAGACTACTACAATTTAAATAATGCCAAAAAGGGTCGCTTCCAAGTCAATATTACCCATTCTCTAGGGGACTATGGCGCACTGTTTCTTTCAGGAAATCAACAAACTTACTGGAACACGGATAAAAAAGATGAGTGGTTACAGGCGGGTTATTCCAATGCATGGAAATCATTGAATTATTCTTTTGCTGTCAGCCGTAACAAATACTCTGCGCGTGACATTACTGACACCATGTATACCATGAACCTTTCTTTTCCTTTGGACAAAGTATTGGCAAAAGCCAAGTTTACTGACAATCCAATCCAGAATAGTTATGCCTCTGTTTCAAGTACCCGAAATTCGAATGGTGATGAAACCTATATGGCAGGCGTCAGTGGCACTTTGCTAAAAGACCGTAATTTAAGCTACAGCTTTAACCAAGGCAAAATCAGCCAACAAGGTGACATTGGTTCATTGAGTGTGACCTATAACGGCAGCTACGGAAATGTTGGTGCAGGTTATAGCTATGAAAAAGACTCTAATCAATTTACCTATAACGCATCAGGTGGCGTGCTTGCACATCGTGATGGGATTACCTTTGGTCAACCTTTAGGTTCAAGCTCTATCTTAGTCAAAGCATCTGGGGCAAAAGGTGTCAATATTGAAAATCATATTGGGGTCAAAACCGACTGGCGTGGTTATGCGATTGTGCCTTATGCCAATGAATATCGCTCTAACCGTGTCGCACTAAACGCGGACAGCTTTAGTAATAATCTGGAAATTCGTAACAACGTTGAACATGTCGTTCCAATTAAAGGCGCCATTGTTCGAGCAACCTTTGATACCAGTATCGGTGTCAGAGCTTTGGTGACCTTATCACGAGCAGGAAAACCTGTACCTTATGCCAGCAGTGTGATCGAAACAGACAGTTCTACCCGTAGCATGGTTGCCGATGACGGTCGAGTTTACTTAACAGGTTTACCACTTAAAGGCACCTTAGAAGCCTATTGGGGTGGAAACACAGGTGAAAAATGCAGCACGGCTTATGACATTTCTCAAATGGATCTGAGCAAACCTGTTATTCAATTTGATCTTGAATGTCAATAAGGAGTTGCACACAATGAAATTCAAAACTTTATTAATGATCTTCTTGTTGCTCAGCTCCACCCAATCCTTTGCACGACAATGTTGGAATGTAAAAGGATACTATGTAACCGCCAAAGTTCACTATGACTTATCAAACACATTCTCTCAAACGAATAATGTCTTGGGACAAACAAAAGATCTACGTTTCAATTTTAACTCTGGTGTGAAAGCCGTATGTTCATCCGCTCCATTTCCAGGCAGCGCCAGTACAACCGTTCGTTCCTATGAAACAGATCAAGCGATTGCTCAAAGAGATGGTAATTTTCAATATATGTGGATTAATGAGTATTTACTAGGCGCTATGCAAATTTATGATAGTGCTGCTAGGTACTTTTATCCTCCTGTTCAAAAAACTATGGGGTGGGATCCTAATGTTGCTGACGGTAATCCCTTTGAAGTACGAGATTCAGATTTAACATTACGCCTTAAAGTGATCAAGCCCTTTGTTGGCAATATTTCGATTCCATCTAAAACCATGTTTACAGTTTATGTCACAACAGCAGCGAATGACCCACTCGTTTACCCTGTCTATACCATTAGTTATGGTGGACGAATCACTGCACCTCAATCTTGTACTGTTAACTCAGGAACTGTTTTAGATATTAAATTTGGTGACATTCTTGCCTCTGAATTTAACCAAGCAGGTGCAGGCAATAAACCCGCTTCTGTCGACCCACAAACCAGAAGTGTTTCAGTACAGTGTTCCAATATGAATGCTGCGGCAACACTGACTTTCCGTATTGAATCAGACAAGTCTCAAGGGGACATGTTGGTCTCTAACAATGATAATGTCGGCTTTAAAATTTCCGATTTTAACGACAAAATATTGATTCCAAACAATTTATCCAGTTTTTCTGAATTTCAGTTGAACCAAAACCAAACTGCGACAATTTCTTTTAAAGCATGGCCAGTCAGTGTAACAGGAAAAAAACCAGCCGTTGGACCATTTAGTTCCAGAGCATATATCCGGATTGACTTCCCCTAGGATTGGAATATGAAAAATCACACCACATACCTATCCAGTCCAATACAAGCGCTAAATGTAGCGCTTCAACAGCTTTCTTATACATCAGCGTTCAGTTCAAAACTTAATGTTTTAGCTCTTTATTCCTCAAAAATACTTAGACAAAGTATTTGTAATTTTTTTAGCAATTTAAGTGTCAAGCCATATACGATGAAATTCAAGTTTTTATTACTCACCCTGTTAGTACTCGGTTCAACCCAATCTTTTGCACGACAATGCTGGAATTCGAAAGGATATACTGTAGTCGATTCAATTAATTATGATTTATCCACCGCATTTGACCAAAACAATAATGCTGTGGGTCAAAGCAAAGACATTACTTTAAATTTCAATAAACCCATTCAAGCAATATGTGAAACGGCGTCCTTTCCTTATGGTTTGACAGTTCGTTCCTATATAACCAATGAGCCGATCGTTGAAAATACAAGTACTTTTAAATATCTACGTATCAACGACTATTTATTGGGTGCAATGAAAATTAATGACAGTGCAGTAAATACTTTTTATCCTCCTATAAAAAAAACTATGGGTTACGATCCAAACTCAGACAATGGCAACGCATTTTCAATCAGAGACTCTGACTTATTGCTACGCATCAAAGTGGTTAAACCTTTTGTAGGAAATGTTTCCATTCCATCAAAAACTATGTTTACAGTTTATGTAACCACTAGTGATACAGATCCACTTAGATACCCTGTGTATACCATTAGTTATAGTGGGCGAATTGTTGCACCGCAGTCTTGTACGATCGACTCAGGCAAGGTTTTAGACATTCAATTTGGTGACATTCTTGCTTCTGAATTTAACCAAGCAGGTGCAGGCAATAAACCTCATTCAATCAATCCTGAAACAAGAAGTGTATCAGTACAGTGTTCCAACATGAATGCTGCGGCAACACTCACCTTCCGTATTGAATCTGAAAAGTCTCAAGGAGATATGTTGGTCTCTAACAATGATGATGTCGGCTTTAAGATTTCAGACATGAGCGATAATATATTGATTCCAAACAATTTATTAAGCTTCTCCGAATTTAAACTCAATCAAAGTCAACAGGCGACACTATCTTTCAAAGCATGGCCAGTCAGCGTAACAGGGAAAAAACCTGCAGTTGGACCATTTAGTTCCAGAGCCTATATCCGAATTGACTTCCCTTAGGAGAAAAAAATGCAAACCATAAGCAAATATATGATATCTGTGCTAAGTATTTTTTACTTAGGTTGCGCTCAAACAACCTATGCACAAGACCTGAAATTAGATGCAATCAACCTTACCCTTTCAGGCAAGGTTACAGAAAAGACTTGTGGTGTATTAAGTACAGCACAAGATAAGAAAATAGAACTGGGAACCATCAGACTAGGCAAAGGCATGAATAAAGATGATCGTTCCCCACGTGTTCAGATTCCTTTTGATGTCAGCAGTTGTCCTGCAAATGGTCTTGTCACCATCACCTTTACAGGGACCAATGATACTGTCGATACTCAGTTACTTGCCATAGATAATGTGCCGAAAAAAGCCAAAAATGTTGCCATTGAAATTAGCGACAAAGATAAGAACAGGGTTGTATTGGGGACAAAAAGTAAGCCAATCACAGCCGATGCCAATGGAAATGCATCATTGATGTTTTATGCCAATTATATTGTGACTAAGGACACAGCAGAGCCTGGTATTGGCAATGCAAAGATGCAATTTTCTGTTCAATATGAATGAAAAAACATCATGCTTAAATTTTACCAACAAGTATATAATAACCACCCTTCAATTTTAGGAGCATGTATATGATTTAGAACAAATGAATAAATAATTTTAAATTTTAATCATATTTTATTTTTTGGTAAATCTAGTTGATTTTGCCAACAGAGCTACTTGTCAATTTTTTAGGCGATTATATTCAGTTTGTCTAAATTTGATGAGTCGCCTATCCCTACAAATTTTTCAGCATATTAAGCCCAATTTACGATCAAGTCAATTGGAAACTTGGAGAAATTATGAAGTCTTTTTTAAAAATTAAAAGCGTTCGTAATAGTTTAACACTTTTATTAGATGATTTTTGTAAAAAACATGGCTTAGATTCACCTAAAAGCTATAACAGTACATTTAATGATCATATTCCGTTTGGAGAATGGCTCAATAAAATCAAAGACATCAATGAACAATATTCCAAAGAAGGCTTAGGTTTAGAGATTGGCGCCATGGTTCAAGCCAAACACATTGGTATCGTGGCATACATTGCCCAGTCGTGCAATACATTCGCTGACTATATCGAAATACTCTCGAAGTATGAACGCTTATGGTTTAACTACATTCCTAAAAAAATTAATTTCGATGACGATTTTTTTTCAATTTCTTGGGAAAAACCAGCCTATGTTCAAGCAGGCTTATTTATAGAAGAAACGTCAATTGTTGAAGAGATGCAAGTTTCGATTATCTATCATCACTTACAACAATTGATGGATTCAGCAAAAAATGCATTCTATCGTCTCGAACTCGCAATTCCTGAACCTGAAAATATTGAAAAATATACTCAACTTTTTAACTGCCCTGTTTACTTCAATACAGAACAAACCAAAATTGTTTTTTCAAATACTTTATTAGACAGCAAACTTAAATGTTATGACCCGACACTGTTTGAAATTTTGTCAGATCATGCCAATATTTTACTTAAAAAAATGCCGAAACAAGATTCATTAATTGAATTGGTGAACTTGAGTGTGATCCAAGCGCTTGAGCATAACAATGTTCAGATTAATTTTGTTGCGCGATCATTAAATCTCAGCCCAAGGATGTTACAACGAGATTTAAGAGACCGAGGCTCATCTTTTAAATTAATCCTTGCCAATGCACGCAAAAATCTTGCGAAAAAGCACTTAAAAAATGAGAGGTTAGCGATCACTGAAATTGCTTTTTTATTGGCATATAAAGATCAAACCTCATTCAATCGTGCTTTTCGCGGATGGACAGGTTTCTCTCCTTCCGAATGGCGCAAGCGACATCTCGATAAGCGAATGTAATCTATAGTGAGTTGAAATTTAAATGAGGAAAATATCAGTTACTACGAAATGCTTGTCGTGGTTGATATTCATTTTTCGATTGAAGTAAATTTAAGTGCCTATTTTTAATCAAAATCATATTTCACCTCTATCTCTATAGTGCTCCCTCAACAAACTATCCCCCCAATAAACACGGTAATGAATAGATCTCTGAGATAAGCCAAAGCAAAACTCTTGCTCAATCGCTTATGTTGGTGAAAATTCAAACAATAATCATCTATGATTTACGTGTATGTACTTTATGTCATCATATTTAATACATGGTTTCTAAAAGCATTAAATCTAAATGCTGTAAACATATGCCAAGTGTTGACTTAGAACTGAACAACAAATTCAGTGATTAAATCATAGGCTTTAAAATCTGTATCCAACTCAGTAAGTGTAATAATTTTTATGCTTTAAATGCCAAGCAATCGTGCATAAGAGGGAAAGTTTCAGACTGATTTCTGCAATACATTAGAAAAAAATCTTGAGGATATTAAAGTGCTAAATGTATCAGCAGAAAAGCGTAAACTTAAACGAACGTATTTAAGAAAAGGCGACCCAAGTTTGGTGTTAATTTCAAGCTTCGTCACCCATGTAAAATATTTGGGTTGGAGCAATGAACGTATTAAAAAAATATTGGCTGATGCAAGAAGTCAAAACTACAACTATTTGTACTCAACATTAAAAAGAGCCATTGAATAATGGTAAATCCATCTACATATAAAAAATATTTAAATTACAATTGCTTCACTATAAAAAATAGTTTTCCAAATTTTAGTTTTTATTATCCTGTATTTTATTACCTTTTTCACATATCTGTATTTTGTTTACTTTTAGATCAATAGGAATATAAATAATTATATTATTTTTTATTTTTCAGTCATTAACATCGTATTAAAAATATTACACTTTCAAAAAAAATGTGACAGTATTCAAACAAAATTTCTACTTAATAGAAATTCTATTTTTAAAAATAATTAAAAAATAAACAAAATAAAATCACAAGATATTGATTTTTAATAATAAATATTAAATTACATTAAAGTAATATTTTTCGTCAAATACAAATAATCATCCAGAAACTACAAAGATATTTCACATAATTCAAACTACCATGAACCTACATTTATTTAACTGTGTCACTTTTTTTTAAAACAGTGAGACTAAATGTAGTTTATTGAAGTCAGTCAACCGAACTCAATAGATTAAAAAAATTGAAAATCAACCTTTCTAAAATAAATAGGTTTTACTATGAAATTGAGTCTATTAAAAATTGCAACTTTATCTGCTTTGGCTATTTCTGGATCAGCTTTTGCTGCCGATGCTGTAACAGTGAATGGCGGTACAGTTCACTTTACGGGTGAATTGGTAAATGCTGCATGCGCTGTGAGTACAGAATCTGCAAATCAAACTGTAGATTTAGGTCAATATCGTATTGCACGTTTAGAAGCAGCTGGTGACAAGACCACGCCAGTACCATTTCAAATCAAACTTGTAGACTGTGATCCGACAGTGCAAGCAACTGCTGCTGTCGCATTCTATGGTCAAGCTGAAACATCAAATCCAAACTTACTTACAGTTTCTGCTGGTTCAAATGCTACTAGTGCAACAAATGTCGGAATTGAAATTTCGGATGATACTTCAAAAATCTTAGGTGTGAGTGGCTCAAGCTTCTCTACACCAAAAAACCTTATTGCAGGTGATAACACTCTTCAATTTAGTGCACGTTATGTTGCAACAGGTAAATCTACACCTGGTCAAGCCAATGCTGATGCAACATTTGTTGTGAAATATGAGTAATTATTTACTTAAAAATTAATTATTTCCCAAGAGTAATTATAACGTACTAAACATAATGGGCTTATTCATCATGAAAAAATATATAACGCTGTTCGCTGGAATATTGGTTTGTTCTCATATTTATGCTGATAGTTATGTATTTGGTGGACGGGCTCATTTTCGTGGGGTTCTAGTCCATGAAAGTTGTGCTATTTCTGTAGAAAAAAATAGACTGACGACGAAAACTCCACACATCCCTGTTCAAATTCATTTTTCGTTTTGTCCCATGAGCATCTACGATAATCTTGCGATCGGTTTATCTGAACCAAACAAACATACACAAGAAATTTTCTTTACAACGCCTCAAGCAAAAAATGATTTTGATAAAGAAATTAATATTCAAGGCTACGAGTATATCAGCATAGGGCAACGGCTTATTCAATATATTACTTTGCCTAAAGATGATCAAAATATTAAAGAAAAGAGCATAAATCTTTTTATTAATCATAACTTTGAAAATACTCTCGCACAATCACAGCATATTTTAATTTCTGTATTTTATCCATAAATGAATTCTAAGGGTCTATATGAACTTCAACTTATTAAAAAAAGGTATTCTGAATATAACCTTAGTCTGCTTGTCTTCTACAGGTTTTGCCAATACTGATGGTTTAGGCGGAATATCTCTTGGATCGACACGCGTAATTTATCCAGTGGATTCAAAACAAGTTTCACTTCCTATTCTCAATAGTAATGATAAAGGGCGCTTTTTAATTAATGCATGGGTTGAAGATCATAATGACAAGAAATCTAAAGATTTTCTTATTACTCCACCTTTATTTGTAGCAGAAGCAAAAACTGAAAACACACTCAGAATTATTAATATAGAGACTTCAGATTTGCCTCAAGATCGCGAGTCTGTATTTTGGATCAATGTGAAGGCAATACCATCGATTGATAAGTCGACATTAGCAGATAAGAACATTTTACAGCTTGCTGTATTATCTCGAATCAAGCTTTTTGTTCGTCCAACAAATTTAAAAACAAAACCTGAAGCCAGCTTAGAAACACTTAAATTCTCAAAAACTGCAGAGAGCATAATCGTCAATAATCCTTCGCCCTACCATGTCTCTTTTGTCAACCTTTATTTAGATGGTGAGAAGCTCCCTAATATTATGGCGATGCCATTTGCAGAAACAAAAATTTCGAGCACTTCGGGAATCAACTTAAGTTATCAAACCGTTAATGATTATGGTGGTTTAACACCTAAAGTCGATTTAACACTGAAGTAATCGCCATGAATAATTTATTTTCAATACCATACAACAGTGTATGTATAAGCAAAAATATTTCACGCTATCCATTTGGGATTGTTGTGACAATGCTTATTTCAATCATTACAATCAGAGCTAATCATGCTGAGGAAGTATTTAACTCCGCATTTTTAACAGATAATTTATCCAATACTCAAATTTCTGATTTAACCCGATTTGAAAAATCATCGCATCAACTACCTGGTCTTTATCGAGTCGACGTATATGTCAATGATCAATATATGTTTACTCGTGATATCAACTTTATTGAAAAGCCAAACACTCAGGACACTACGGGACTATTTCCTTGTTTAGACACGAAAACTTTACAAGGTTTTGGCGTAAATATAGCTCAATATGAGCAATTGTCTACAAATAAACAGTGTACTGACTTTAGCACGATCATTGAGGGTGCAAATAGCCAATTTCAGTTTGATAAACAAAAATTGATGATTAGCATACCTCAAGCAGCATTAAGCAATCAGATTCGTGGTTATATTCCTCCAGATCAATGGGATGAAGGAATCAATGGCTTATTTACCAACTACAGTCTTTCTGGTTATGACAACTCAAAAACGGATACCAACAGTCTTTTTTTACGTTTAGACAGTGGCATAAATCTTGGATCATGGCAATTGAGGCACTCAAGTAGCTGGAACTATAACACCTACAAAGAAAAAACATACAATCAATGGAATAATTTAAATACCTATCTACAAAAAACGATTATTCCATTAAAAAGCCAATTAATTATTGGAGATGGTTCAACAAATGGTGAGATTTTTGACAGCTTTGGTTACCGTGGCGTGCATTTATCAACATCGAGTGCGATGTATCCAGACAGCCAACAAGGCTATGCTCCAACTATACGTGGTGTAGCCAAAACCAATGCTAAAGTGGTGATCAAGCAAAATGGCTATGTGATCCATCAAATTAATGTGGCGCCTGGACCCTTTCATATCCAAGATTTAAATCCTACCTCGATGAGTGGCGACCTTCTGGTCACTATTGAAGAAAACGATGGCTCAATTCAAAGCTTTGTTGTTCCCTATTCCACACTCCCAGTCCTACAACGTGAAGGTCGAACCAAATACAGTGTTGTTTTTGGTGAATACCGCAGTGGTAGAGATTCTCAAGATAATCCTTCCGTGGTGCAGGCAACTGCGATTCACGGACTGAAAAATGGAATCTCTGTGTATGCAGGAACACAATTTTCTCAAAAATATAAGAGCGCACTTATAGGTTTAGGCGCAAATCTTGGAAATTATGGTGCATTATCTTTTGATGTGACTCATGCAGATAGTGAATTAGCGGATCAGTCTACACACAGTGGGCAATCATTACGCTTTTTATATTCAAAATCGCTTTTAAGTTCTGGTACGACTTTTCAACTTCTTGGTTATCGCTACTCAACTAAGGGCTTTTATACCTTGAATGATGTTAGCTA
Source organism: Acinetobacter bereziniae LMG 1003 = CIP 70.12 (assembly GCF_000368925.1). GTDB lineage: Bacteria > Pseudomonadota > Gammaproteobacteria > Pseudomonadales > Moraxellaceae > Acinetobacter > Acinetobacter bereziniae. The sequence goes on from NZ_KB849756.1 coordinate 1,163,187, forward strand.
TAACAATATGAGCGGTTATGAACTTTCTGAAACGCACGATGGCAATCAAGCCAATACACCAATCATTACAGATTATTACAACTTATATAATCCGCAAAAAGGGCGGCTAGAAGTCAATATTTCTCATTCTTTAGGTAACTATGGCTCACTGTTTGTCTCAGGAAATCAACAAACCTATTGGAATACCAATAAGAAGAATGAATGGGCGCAAGCAGGCTATGCTAACTCGTGGAAAGGATTAAATTATTCATTTTCAATCAGTCGTAACAAATATTCAGAAATTAATCAAACTGACACCATGTATGCCATGAATATTTCCTTCCCTCTGGACAAATTATGGCCTAAAGCAAACTTCCAAAATAGTCCTGTGAATAATGCTTATAGTACTTTTTCAACTACTCAAAACTCGAATGGTCATGAATCTTACTTAACGGGTTTAAGTGGAACGTTACTCAAAGACCGAAATTTAAGTTATAGCATCAACCAAGGTCATGTCAGTAACCAAGGAAGTATCGGTTCAGTCAGTTTAAATTATGAGGGTCGGTACGGCAGCATTGGTGCTGGCTATAACTATGATCAAAACTCAAATCAATTTACCTATAACGCTTCAGGTGGTGTGCTTGCCCATCGTGATGGTATTACTTTTGGTCAACCCTTAGGTGCTACCTCAATTTTGGTCAAAGCACCGGGCGCAAAAGGGGTCAACATCGAAAATTATATTGGTGTGAAAACAGATTGGCGTGGCTATGCGATTGTTCCTTATGCCACTGAATACCGTGCCAATCGTGTTGCACTCAACTCAAATAGCTTCAGCAATAATCTTGAAATCAGTAATAACGTCGAAAATGTAGTACCTATTCAAGGTGCTATTGTCCGAGCAACCTTCGACACCAGTATTGGGATGAGAGCACTGATTACGTTAACTCATAATGGCAAGTTTTTACCTTACGCAAGTAGCGTAGCTGAAATAGAAAGTTCAGCTCGAAGCATGGTCGGAGATGATGGTCGGGTCTATTTAACTGGGCTCCCGCTTAAAGGCACATTAGAAGTGAATTGGAATGAAACTGATGGAGGAAAGTGTGTGGCTAATTACGATATTTCAGAAATGGACTTAACCAAACCCGTTATTCAATTTGACCTTGAATGTAAATAAGGAGAGTGTATATGAAAGTTAAGCTTTTAATCTCTTCCCTATTATTACTTGGTTCTACCCAGTGTTTTGCAATTTCATGCTGGAATAGTAAAGGGCAAGGCGTTGTGGATGAAGTTTTCTATGATCTTTCCAATAGCTTCAGTAGTTCCAATAATGCTGTTGGACAAATTGTAGAAATCAGAAAAAACTTCTCGGCACAAGTATATGCAGTATGTGAACCCCATAGTTCAGGTATCAGTGGTAATCGAACTAAGCGTAGTTATGTTACAGATTTGCCAATTGTTGAAACAATCGGACGTTATCAATATCTACCTATTAATGATTATTTGGTCGGTGCAATGAAAATTACTGATAGTATCGCTGGTGATTTTTATCCGCCAGCAAATTATGTACAGATGGGCTATGACGCCAATGTCAGTACAGGCAGACCTTTTGGAGTTAGGGATTCAAACTTTACCTTTAGGCTTAAAGTGATCAAGCCATTTATTGACTTTGTCCCTATTCCTAAAAAGACCATGTTTACCGTATATGTCTCAATAGGCACAGGCGATCCATTAACTTTTCCTGTTTATACAGTGAGTTACAGCGGTTCTGTCAATGTACCTCAAAGTTGTAAAATTGGGACAAGTGAAATTGTAGAAATTCCTTTTGGCGATATCCCAGCAGTTGCATTTAGTAATGCAGGACCTGGAAATAAACCAAGCAATGTCAAGGTAGAAACACGGACACTAGGAATTCAATGCACCAATATCAATGCACAAGCCATGCTGACACTTCGAATTGAAGCAGAAAGAGCGAACGGAAATATAATGATTTCAGATAATCCAGATATTGGATTTCAGATGGCAGATCAAAACAATAACATTTTGACTCCCAATAATATTAACAGTGTCATTCCCTTTAATCTGCAGCAACAACCTGCCAACGTAACCATTAAAGCTTGGCCTATCAGTTTAACAGGCAAAACACCTCAAGTTGGACCTTTTAAATCAAGAGGTTATCTCCGAGTAGATTTTGAGTAGAAAAAATGAAAAATATAGTAGCGTTTATGGTGATTTTTTGTTCCAGCATTCATCAACACTCTAATGCTCAAGATTCCAGCGTTGAATTAGGGCGTGTAAACATTGAACTTTCTGGCAATGTAACGACTGTAACTTGCGGTGTCTTAAATTCTGAGCAAGATAAATATATTCATCTTGGCACAATTGCAACCAAAGATTTACCGTCTGTTGGCAGTCAATCCAAAGCCATCCCAATTCCTTTTGAAATGAGTAATTGCCCTCCAAATGGAAGCGTGACGATTACTTTTGAGGGGGTGCGTGATTCTGATAATGCTGAACTGCTTGCCATCGATGATTTGGTAAATAAAGCCGAGAATATTGCAATAGAAATTAGAGATCAAAACAAGAAACGCTTAGCTTTGGGCAAAAAAAGTGAAGAATTCATCGTAGACAGTAACGGTAAGGTTTCTACACTATTTTATGCTAATTATATCGTAACCAAAGCGCAAGCAAAAGCAGGGCTAGCGAATGCAAACGCTCAATTTTCTATAGAGTATCAATGAGAGAACATTATGATGAATCTACGTAAATTAATATTATAGTAAATCAGTAAAAACCAGAATAAACCCAGTTAAAACAAAAACTTAGGATTTATTCTAAACTTAAAAACTTAACACACTAAATGGACTGATTTTCTTAAAAAGCAATTTGTCTTTATATTTGTTTTGCCTCTGTAATCAAAAAACAAAAGTTAAAATTTACCCCTAATGATTTTAAATCAAATTAACAAGTATGTCAAATTAAAGTAATTGGAGGAGTGATGAAATCATTTTTAAAAACCAAAAGTGTAACAACAAGTTTAGCGGGCTTATTAGATGAATTTTGCAAAAAAAATCATCTAATATCACCTAAAAAGACTCAAAGTAGTTTGAATGATCACATTACTTTTGGAGAATGGTTGAAGAAAATCAAAACCATTGATAAGCAGTATCCTCATGAAGGTTTAGGGTTGGATATGGGTAGATTATTTCAACCTAATCATATCGGTGTCGTTGCTTATATTGCACAATCCAGCAATACGCTATCAGACTACATTCAAATCTTACCTAAATATGAAAAACTTTGGTTCAATTATCTTCCCAAAAAAATTCGTGTTGAAACCGATACTTTTTCAATATCGTGGGAAAAACCCTCCTACTTACAAGCAGGTATTTATATTCAAGAAAGCAAGGTTGTTGAAGAAATGCATGTAGCAATCATCTATCAACAATTCAAACAACTTCTGGACGATGAAGAAAATATTTTCCTGAGCTTAGAACTAGCGATACCCGAGCCGAAAGATTTGGAAAAATATATGCGATATTTTAAGTGCCCCATCCAATTTAATACTGAACAAACTAAAATTATTTTGTCCAGTTCTCTTCTGCATATTCCATTTAAAAGTCATGACCCCAATCTTTTGACAATTCTGACTAACCATGCCAATACATTACTCAAAAAAATGCCGAAACAAGATTCATTAAGAGAACTTGTCAATTTGAGTATTTTACGAGCTTTAGAAAGTAGTGATGTTAAAATTCAAACAATTGCTAAGTCTTTAAATACCTCACCTAGACTATTGCAAATTGATTTAAAGAAGAATGGATTATCCTTTAGAAATATTTTAAACAGTATCCGTCAAAGTTTGGCAAAGAAATATCTGAAAAATTGTAGCCTACTGATTGTCGACATCGCATTTTTACTCGGCTATAAAGATCAAACCTCTTTTAATCGAGCCTTTAAGGCTTGGACTGGAATATCACCTTCAGAATGGAGAAAACGTCATATCGATAAAAATATGAATGCAATAAATCCTAAATTTTGTTCTTATACGGAATGATCAAAGTATATGATTTATAACTAGTTTAATTTAATCTTGAAAGCGCTTTCACTAGATCAAATCACAATTTCACAACTACTGAATATCTTGAATATAGATCCATACAAAAAGTGTATGAGGCAATTTTTCATACAAGATAATGAGACTAACTATGTTTGTTTAAAAACATAATTTTCCGCTAAGTATTATATTTTCTTGATAATATTAGGAATCATTAAGCTTATTATTTGAATTATTTTTACTTCTCTCCAAAAATCACCTTTGGATTTCATATTTGCAAATATTTTTACCATATTAAACAATATATTGATATAAATTCTCCTCCAACTCATAAATGCTAAACATCTCTATAAAAAAACTCATTTTGTTAAAAATGACAAGAAATCATGTGCAATATGGAAAGTCTATTGCTCTTTTTTTAAATAAAATTATTAAAAAATGGAGGTATAAAGTTTTGCTAAAAAAAGTAACCAAACAAAAACTGAAACGTACCTATCTACGAAAAGGTGATCATAGTCTAGTCTTGATTGCAAGCTTTCTGACGCATGTTAAATATTTAGGTTGGAGTGATGAGCAAATTAAGGAAACATTACAAGATGCAAGAAGTAAAGACTATGAATATTTATATGAAACATTAAAAAGAGCTGTAGAAGTACAATAAGGACTAAGCTACAGCTCTTAGATTTTTATACTATTATTAAAATAAATAGCTACATTAAATTAAAAGTAAAATCATCATTCAACTTATAAATCCAGTACTAATCTCCGACCTTTGGCACGAGAAACGCAGATCATCATCGACTGTTGAGAAGACTTTTCATCATCGCTCAAATACTGATCAAAATGTTCTGCTTCACCCTCAATAATTGTAGTTTCACAAGTCCCACAAACCCCTTCACGGCAGAGACATTCCACATCAATATTTAATGCTTCAATGGCTTGTAGAATCGTTTGATTGCCTTGTACTTCAACTTCCTGATTAGATTTCGCCAGTACCACCGTAAAAGCTTCACCCTCTTCAGGCACAGTTGAAGCAAATTGTTCCCAATGAATATATTCATCACGATAACGATGAAAATTACAACGATCAATCACAGCATCAATCATCGGCTTAGGTCCACATACATATATATGTGTTGCTTTAGGTTGTGATGCGATCAGTTGATCGAGGTCAAGGCTTTTGCCTTCTGAGTCGACATAGCTAAAAATATGTGCTGAATGTTTTTGTTTAAGTTCTTCTAATAATGCTGCATGTTCTGGTGAACGAAAAGCATAATGCAACTCGTAGTCTGCGCCACGCGCCGCCAGCTCCTCCATTTGAGGTACAAACGGCGTAATACCGATCCCACCAGCAATTAAAATATGCTTGCTACCATTTTCAGCCAGAGGAAATAGATTTTTAGGCTCAGAAATGACGATTTCACACCCTTCTAGACACTGATCATGCATATACACTGATCCGCCTTTGCCTTCGACATCCTTACGCACACAGACCTGATAAGTCGAGAGATCTTCAGCACAACTCATCAGTGAATAAGCATTGGAAAGCTGATCATTCATTTTCACAATGATATGGCTACCGCCATTGAATTGAGGGAAATTTTGTCCATCCTGACGTTTAAATGTAAATCGTTTGATCAATGGGGTGAGTTGTTCTACTCGAGTAACCACTGATGGAAACATTTCATAATGACTTGCCATGTCTAAATCCTCTTTACCACATGCTGCTTCATACAAGCATTTCTTAATTTTAAGCGCAGATTTCAGGCTGGCTAATCTTCACTGATCGACCAACCTGTGTTGTTGCTATAAGCCTAAACACATATATTTAATGGTCATGAATTCTTCTAAACCATATTTTGAACCTTCGCGCCCCACACCCGATTGTTTAACACCACCAAACGGAACGACTTCATTGGAAATTGCGGTGGAGTTCATTCCCACCATGCCATATTCGAGTTGTTCAGCTACGCGCCAAATTCTCGAAATATTTTCACTGTAGACATAAGCCGCTAAACCAAAAATCGTATCATTGGCTTGTGCAACGACATCTGCTTCTTCACTGAAGCGAATCAGTGGTGCAACAGGTCCAAAGATTTCCTCTTGTACGATTTCCATCTGCTGATTTACACCAGTTAAAACCGTGGGTTCAAAGAATGTTTGCCCCAATGCATGCGGTTTACCGCCACAAGCCACTTGCGCCCCTTTTTCACAGGCATCATCAATCAATTGCTGGGCTTTTACGACCGCTTTTTCATTGATTAAAGGACCAATCTGTACGTTTGCTTCAAGACCATTGCCAATTTTGAATTTTTGCACTTCTTGCACAAACTTTTCAGTAAATGCCTGATAAATCTTGTCATGCACATAAATACGATTGGCACAAACACACGTTTGTCCAGCATTACGGAATTTAGCAAAAATCGCACCTTGAACAGCTTTATCGAGGTCAGCATCATCAAAAATGATTAACGGTGCATTTCCACCCAATTCCAATGCCAGTTTTTTAATGGTGCTTGAACATTGCTGCATCAATAAACGACCGACAGGCGTAGACCCTGTAAATGTTAATTTTTTAACTTTTTCATGACTGGTAAATACCGCACCTATTTCTTGTGATTTACCGGTTACAACATTGATTACACCAGCAGGAATACCTACCATTTCAGCTAACTTCGCCAAGGCTAAAGCACTGTATGGTGTTTCATTGGCGGGTTTAATCACAATGCTACAGCCTGCTGCTAAAGCAGGAGCTGCTTTACGGGTAATCATCGCAATCGGAAAGTTCCAAGGTGTAATTGCAGCAACAACACCGACAGGCTCTTTACTGATGATAAAACGTTGTTGATTGTTGGTGGTTGGAATTACATCACCATAAACACGTTTTCCCTCTTCAGCAAACCATTGGATAAATGAAGCCGCATATTTCACTTCACCCAATGCTTCAGCCAAAGGTTTACCCTGTTCAACCGTCATGATATATGCCAGCTCATCTGCATTCGCCAACACCAACTGATACCAAGCAAGCAATAAATCCGCACGTTGCTGTGCAGTTAACGCTTTCCATGAAGCCAATGCTTGATAAGCAACTTCAATGGCTTGTGTTGCTTCAGCTGTTCCCATATTCGGAATCACACCAATTTCTTCACCTGTTGCTGGATTGGTTACAGGTACAGTGTCATGAGATTGAGCATCGATCCATTGACCATTGACCAATCCACGTTGTTGAAATAACTGACGACCTTGCAAACTTGTCATGTCATGATCCTATAAAGTGACAAGAAGGTACGGCTAGATTTGCCGCACCTCTAAATTGATGAATTACTGATGGTATTGCGCAACCAGATTTTGGAAATATGCAATACCATGTTCGCTGATACCTGAACGTTGTCTATCAGTCATAATACGACCTTGACCACGATATCCCCGTGATTTCAACCCACGTTGCACACTTTCAACCAGATTTAAATCTTCAGGACGGAATACATTACGATACCATTCAATCAAATCTTTCTGATCTTGAGTGAGTTCTTCATTGGTAAAGTAAATGTCATAATGTTGTAAGGTCGTTTCAGCATCAACAGGAAATTCATAAATCACTGTCATAAAATTGCTACCTGGTGGAACATTAAACATGGTGCATGGCCACGTCCAAAAACCACTGAAGGTTGGGTCTTGAACAGATGGATCTAATTTGAATGATTTTTCTGAAGAACGTGCATAACCGTATTGTAAAGTCCAGTTTTGATGTGTGGTGTGCCAATATTTATCGACTTGCACTGAATCTGCAAAACCAGGATGCGCAGGACCACAGTGATAACATTCCATATAGTTATCAACGATCACTTTCCAGTTTGCTGGTGTTTCAGTGACAAAACGTGCTGCAAGTTTTAAATCTTTGATGACTGCACAGCTTTCATTGAGCTTTTGGGCAAATTCAGGTAACTGATCTTCTACACAAGTTGCATTTTCATCCATATTGATAAAAATAAAACCTGCATATTCTTCCACCTTTAACGGCACCATACTTGAGTTTTGTTTATCAAATGACTCAACATGGTCACAGTTACGTGCCAAAGCCAAGCTACCATCTAACTTAAATGTCCATGCATGGTATGGACAGGTAATCACGTTTTTTGCTTTACCACTGCCACTGAGCAACTCATGACCACGATGTGGGCATACATTATAGAAAGCGCGTAAAATATTATCTTTACCACGGATCACAATGATGTTTTCACCAATCACCTTGCGGGTAATATAATCATTGGCTTGTGCAACTTCACTGCCATGTGCCACACAAATCCAGCTTTTTGCAAAAATTTCTTCTTTCTCACGTTCAAAAACTTGTGAAGATGTATAGAACACTTTTGGGAAGGTCCATGCTACATCTGGGTTTGAGCAGAAATCTTCGGGTAATTTTTCAACTGCATTCATGGTTTTACTCCATTAAACTCTTTTGTCCTAACGACCGTTTCATTAAAAATTGGCTGATGCCCAAATCAATTGAGCATTTGCTTTATTGAACTCAGCATCTGCTGATATAAATCCTGTACGACTGGGCAATCACGAACTAAGCGTAGACTGCCATGTAGCAATCCCTTTCCAAGATAAAATTCCGTTTCGATATTGGCTTGTTTTAAGCTGTCAGCAAAAATACGTCCTTCATCACTTAAAGGGTCATACTCTGCTACAGCAATAAAACTCGCTGGCATACCAGAAAAATCCTGAGCGAACAACGGCGATAAACGTAAGTCTTGCCAATCATTTTCATTGGGTGCATAAGCTGTTAAGTAATAACGCATGTCTACTACGCTCAGTAACGGTGCTTGTCGATGCCGCAGGCAAGATTCGCTATCAAACTGGGTGGTTAGACTTGGATAAATCAGTACAAGACCACATGCTTGATTTGCCGTATGTTGTAACTGAACTGCCAGTGACGCCGCTAAATTACCACCTGCACTATCTCCTGCTAATACGATTTGATCTGGATTAATACTCCATTCAATCGCATGTTGTTTAAGCCAGAGGTAAACCGTTTCACAGTCTTCATAAGCTGCTGGAAAGTGATATTCAGGCGCTAATCGGTAATCGATACTCAGTACCACAACATTGAGATCACGACACAGATAACGGGTGATAAATTCATGTGAATCTAAATTTCCCACCATCCAACCACCGCCATGAATATAAACAACGCATGACCACCCTTTTTCTGGTGCTTCACCAAGTGGGTAATACAATCGAACATTCACTGGATGCGTGATATGCGGTACGACTCTATCTTCAATATTGACTGTGCCATCTCTTGGCAAAGTGTAGTGTAAACACATCGCATCATAGGCAGCACGTATTGAATCAATATCCTGATCCGCAGGTGAATAAATACTGCTCCAATATACTAAGCTTTGCATTTCTTCACTTAATTCATAGTTCATGTTCGATTGTGCTGTCATGACAATTCCTTTTGACTTGCCTTATCTGCAATCGGCTCAATGGCAACATCAATATGCATATGCTTATTGGCTTCTGTATGATCCAATGATTGCAATTCATTAAAGCTACTTTGCTCAATCAGATGTGATGGAATCTTTGAATAATCCTCAATCAACCATTTCACTAAGCCATACGTCTGTATCAGAATAATCACGATAAAAGGCAAGGCGGTCACAATCGTTGCCGTTTTCATAGTGTCTAAAGGTGCTTTAGAAAAAATCATCGCAATGGGTACCAAGGTCAGCATCAAGCACCAGAATAACCGAGCATTTGGTGATGGATCTTGTCCTTCACTTAAGCCACGTGTACAGGTTGCCGAGACGGCATAACCAACCGCATCCATATGCGCTGCAAGGAAAATCACCATAATGCCGAGGAAGATCCACATCATCAGCTTGCCTGCTGGTAAAAGACCCAACAGTTGACTGATCGCAACTTCACCGCCTTGCTGACTCAAGACTTGGGGAACATTCACCATGCCATGAATAAAGTTATATACACTGTAGTTTTCAAATACACCGAAGATGAACCATAAACCAACGCTACCACCTATCACCATGGCAAGAATCACTTCTTTAATGGTGCGTCCTTTTGAAACTCGGGTAACAAAAAGTGCGACACCCGGTGCATAAGAAATCCACCACAACCAATAGAAAACCGTCCATTCACGGGTGAACTTTCCATCGCCCATCGGGTCTGTAAATAAACTCATATCAACAAAGTTGGTTGCCATAAGACCAAAACTCATCAATGAATTATTCATAATGAATTGGGTCGGTCCAAAGCACAGGACATAGATTGCGAACAGTACCACACCCAGACAAACCATATGGCTGAGACGCTGCATCCCTTTGTCCATACCGACATAAGAACTCAAGGCAAATAAAATCGATACCGCAAAAATGATGACGACCTTGGTCATAAAGGTATTTGGAATACCGGTTAGCTGCGACAAAATATTGGTAAAGGTCACTGCGGTCAGTACCAATGAAATGGTTAAGGCACCAAACATACACAGCAAGAACATTAAATCAACCAAACGTCCAACGGGTCCTGTTGACTTAAACCCTGTGACCGCCTCTATCATCGAAGCCAAGCTCAAGCCTTTATTCTTTCTCACATGATAGCTATAGCACAGTGAAATAGACGCAAGTGCATAGATCGACCATGCGCTTAAACCAGAGTGAAAGAATGAATATGCCACACTGTATTTGAGTGCTTCGGCAGATTCGGGTGCTAAATTTAAGCCCGGGGTTTGGTAATAATATGCCCAGTCCAAAAAGCCCCAATACAATGTCGAAGAACCAATGCCCGATAAAATGAACATAAAAATCCACGACATGGTGCTGTATTCAGGTTTTCCCTCTCCCAACTTGATTTTGCCGTATTTACTAAATGCCAAACCAAAGGTAAAAATAATTGATAAAAAAGCAAATAAAAGCACCGGTGTGGTAAATACCGAAGTCGTCCAGTGCATCCATTTAGAAGCCAATTCTATTGATTCAGATGAGTAGATCGCTAAACCAGCCACCGAAATAAATACAACGGCAAGACTGGTTATAGCTAAGGTCTTATCTGTATAGAGTTTTGTATTTTGATTATCCATATCTATTCAATCCATCTTGGATTTTGATCATTCCATATGGTGGTTATTCCATAGCGAATAAATCCATTTTCTCGTGAGTTACAAATGATGCAATGGCATCTCCAACTTGATAAGTTTTTGCAGTTCCGCCAACATCCGGCGTTTTAGGTCCATGAACCAAGATATGTTCAATCGCCTGCATAATGTCTTGCCCTGCCTGAATCACCTGTTCATCCCCATCTGCCAAGAAATCCAACATCATGGCACCTGACCAAATTGCAGCGATCGGGTTGGCAATTTGCTGACCAAAAATATCTGGAGCAGAACCATGTACAGGCTCAAACAATGACGGGAACTTACGTTCAGGATTGAGATTTGCAGATGCTGCTAAACCAATCGTTCCTGTACAAGCAGGTCCCAAATCAGACAAAATATCGCCAAACAAATTCGATGCAACCACTACATCAAAACGTTCAGGCTGTAGTACAAATCGGGCAGCTAAAATATCAACATGTTGTTTATCTGCTTTGATTTGCGGATATTGTTTTGCCATTTCATCCACACGTTCGTCCCAATATGGCATGCTGACAGCAATTCCATTGGACTTGGTTGCAGCTGTGATCTTTTGAGCATCACGTTGACTGGCAAATTCAAATGCATATTTCAAAATGCGATCTACCCCATGACGAGTAAATACCGCTTCCTGTAATACGAACTCTCGATCAGTGCCTTCAAAAGCTTTGCCACCTATTGCGGAATATTCGCCTTCACTGTTTTCACGCACCACATAAAAATCAATATCACCTGGCTGTTTACCTGCAAGTGGGCATTTCACCCCTGGCATTAATCGAACTGGGCGTAAATTCACATATTGATCAAAACGACGGCGGAACTGCAGCAATGAGCCCCAAAGTGAAATATGATCGGGTACTTTTTCAGGCCAACCTACAGCACCAAAGAAGATTGCATCATATTGCTGTAAAACCTCAAACCAGTTATCCGGCATCATTTTGCCGTGTTCAAGGTAATAATCGCAGCTTGCCCAATCAAAGGTATCCATTTGAAGTTCAATACCATATTTATCAGCTGCTGCCTTTACAACCTTGATTCCTTCTGGTAGAACTTCTAAACCAATCCCATCACCTGCAATCGTGGCAACTTTATACTTTTTTGCCATAACGCTCCCTTACACCTTTGGTTAATATCCTTAGATGTAAACATGCTGTTTTCAGCAAAAATGATCAATAAGAAAACTATCACCCCAATGGACACGGATCGTGAATAATCTACCTAACCTATCGGATTTAAAGGTTTTTTGCACAGTCGCAAAACGTAAGAGTTTTGTCGATTCTGCGGATGAGCTTGGCGTTTCGCCTGCTTTTATTAGTAAGCGGATCAACATTTTAGAGACCAATTTAAATTGTAAATTGTTTCATAGAAGTACACGCCATGTCAGTTTGACGGAAGATGGCAAACTTATACTCGATCGTGTTGCGCATATTTTGGACGAGTTTGATGAGATTAGTGAACTGGTCAATAACCCATTAAGTACGCCAACAGGACATCTGGATATTGTCAGCAGCTTTGGGTTTGGTCGAAAACATGTGGCGCCCATCTTGTCAAAACTGATGACCATGTATCCAAAACTGGAGATACAGTTTGATACCATTGATAATACTAAGGATCTGATTCAACACAGTATTGATTTGGATATTCGTATTGGTAACGAAATTGCACCCAATATGATTGCAAAAAAACTGGTGCCTAATTTTCGAATTTTTTGTGCTGCACCCAGTTATATCCTTAAAAATGGTGCGCCTGAAAATTTAGAAGATTTACGGCATCATGACTGCTTAACCATTAGTGAGCGTGATCAATCCTCTGTATTATGGAAATTACGTCACGCATCAGAAGATATGTCGGTACATGTTACACCGCGCTTTATTTCAAACAATGGGGAAATTATTCATCAGCTTGCTGTAGAAGGTCACGGGATTATTTTACGTTCAATTTGGGATGTTGCCGATGAATTGATTAGTGGACAGTTACAACACATTCTTCCAGAATATTGGCAAGATGCAGATGTATGGGCAGTCTATCCATCACGTTTGAAAAGTTCATCCAAATTACAAACCTGTATTTTGTTTATTCAAAATGAATTATTGAATCGTTTGCAACATATCCAAAACCTATCACGAGGACAGTTGATTCAACCTGTAGAATCTGTTCAACACAGCGCTGAGAAGGTATTTTTATAGGTATGCTTAGATTTTTGTTTTTTTAAATATCATCAATCATCAGCTTGATAAAACTGATGATCTACTGACGCTTAAACTATGAGCACAACGATATTTGGTCTAATTTTACTGGCAGCAGTATTTCATGCAACATGGAATGCGATTGTCAAAGCGGGCTCAAATAAGTTCTTAACCACCGTACTGGTTACTACATCAGCAGCAGTTTTAGCCATGCTATTGCTGCCCTTTTTTCCGATGCCCAACAGTGCAAGCTGGGTTTATATTTTAGCATCTACAGTGATACAAATTGTCTATTTTGGTATGGTCGCAAAAATCTATCATATCGCAGACATGGGACTGACCTACCCGTTAATGCGAGGTACTGCACCGCTTATCGTTGCTGTTTTAGGGACATTGTTGCTGGATGAAAAGCTCGAATTCTATGCATGGCTTGGTATCATCACGATTTCCATCGGCATTTTATCCATGATCTTCGCTGCACCTAAAAAGGGACGAAAAGGGATTGGTTTAGCCTTGTTAAATACAATCTTGATTGCGAGTTATACCTTGGTGGATGGACATGGGATTCGCCTTTCTGGATCAGCTATTTCTTATATCTTATGGAGTTTTGTACTTTCTGGACTGATTTTTTTTATTTTTGCCTTAAAAATGCAGTATCGACAGATGGGGAATTATTTCCGTTTAAATTGGCATCTTGGTTTAATCGGTGGAATCGGTTCATTTTTCTCTTATGGTCTCGCCTTGTGGGCAATGACACTCGCACCTGTTGCCATCGTTGCCGCATTGCGTGAAACTTCAATTTTATTTGCGACTTTAATTGCGATTTTCATTTTAAAAGAACGTGCTACGATCACCCGAATTCTATCATCCTGTATTATTTTAATCGGTGCACTAATTTTGAGAGTTAGCTAACGCTTGATCACCAACAGCTCATTCCCAAATAGGCATCAATTAAACATCACTCTCTTTAAACCTCAGTTCAATTAAAAAGCCAGCTTATTTGGATAAAGCTGGCCCAATGGTCATGCTTTGTTTAGAAATAATAGCCTAGTGATAAATAAAACAATTTATTCCACTGATTACTTTCTCCCTGTGCAAGACCGTTTGCACCGCCTCCAGTCATCGGATCATTGCGACTCCAAATATATTCGCCCTGAATGCCAATTGCTTTGTAGTTAAAATACACCCCAGCGGTGAGTCGATCTGAATCTTGGTAACCTGTTTGATCTTTAAAGTAGCGACTATAAGCCAAATAAGGTTTTATATTCTCCAACTGATGAAAAGGCTGTGCCAATGTATAATTAATTTCATTAGACATAAACTTGCCTTTATTTGCCACTTGGTATGGATAATCGAAGGCTCCCATAGTCGAACTATTTGGTAGCAAATTGTCCGCATTGTTAATATTTTGCTCACCTGCCAAAAATAGCCATTGCCATGCTTGGTAGTTCAAGGTGTTAAATACAGCCCATGTACGACGATGTCCATCTTGTTGAGTTCGGTTGTTTTCCAATTCTGAATACCAATATGAACCACCGATTTCAGTCGAAAAGTTTTGTGATTTGTCCAAATCAAACTTTCTAGACAAACGTGTGATCCACATATTTTTTTCTTCAATATCTGTACCCTGACTTAAATCATCTGCTTGAACAAAATTGCCACTGTATCGACTTGCATCTTTGGATGTGCCTGTATAATTTCCACCATCAGTAGGATAGAAACCTAAATTAAAATTGTATTGATCATTTTTAAATTGATATTTTAGCCCTAGATTTTGTATGTCTTCAAAACCCACAGTGTTCAGCAATGTTTCATAATAACTATTGCCCCATAATCGACCAAAACCAAAATCTACAGATTGAAACCCGACAGACAAACGCTGCTGATCTGAAAACTTATAGCCTGCCCATGCATCTTTTAAAAACCAAGCATCACATAAACGACTGTATTGATAACAGCGAACATCCATCGAAGCGATCCAATTGGGGTTTTCATAACTCAAAACAGCTTTAATATCTGCAAGTTGCCAATCCTGATTTTTAGAGCCCTCATTTGCCTCGACAACATAATCTTTGTACATATAGCGTGTTCGAATTGCGCCTGTGAGTTTCAGTTCCCCTGATTCTGTTTTAGGATCGCCTATACTTAAATCAGCTGCTAAAACAGGCATATTCGCTAACATACCCATTGATCCCAAAATTAAGAGTGCCTTCTTCATTATTCTACTTCCTTGTTTATCCTGCTAAGAAAATGAACAAATTCAACAAGACAAACAATGCTGAAACTATGTCGTCAGCATTTACAAAGTGTGTTTAATTTATGCTAATTATATTTAAATCATGCAAAATACTTTATTTTTTTAAATGAATATTCAAGTTATAAGTCGATATTTAAACAAAAATTACAATATTGAAAGATGTGTACCAAGGATGATCATCTTGTTTATCAACCCAGATCATATTTTAAGGTTTTATAATTTTAATAGAAAAATACTGTATAAGCTGACAATGCACATAAGATTCTAAAAATACTGATTTTGAACTTTTTGATCAGTTTTCAGTTTTTATATTTCTGGCTTTGTCAGTCTCTTTAAAAAAAAATACATTTTAGTATTACATGATGCCGCTACAGCGCTCGTAAACGACCTCACATTGATCTTTTCTAAAACCGTCACGTTGGCATTGTGATAACACACTCTCACGTCCAAATTTCTTTCTAAATGTATGATCTCTACCCGTGACTTGTCCATATAATTTGGTTGTGCCCTTCGCTTGACCGACGGTAGCGCATTGGGTTTCTTGGTAAGTAAACCAAACCTCACAGTGCGTTCCACCCTTTTCCTGACAGTCTTTTACAGCTTTTGCACGGAGATCTCCACGGAATACTTTAGCGAAAGAATGTCCAACTACCCCATTACTGCCTGAAGCAATTGCTCCGACAACAGCATAAGTGTAATAAGTTGGCGCTTGATAGCCACCCCCTCCACCACCGTAATTAGGAATTGGTGCGCATCCCATGACACCCTGCCCACCCACTGGATACATACCCTGAGGACAATTACCTTCAGCCCACGCCAAATGGCTTAAACTGCTGAACATTAATAGGCTGCATATCGACAGTAAATACTTTATTTTTTGATTCAAGAATATCCACATAAGCTTCCCTCTTTTTTCATTTTAAGCATGAGCATTTTCACCCAAGATTATTTTTTGTTCAATAAATATCATGATTATTTACTTGAAATATTGACTTAAAATAATTTAAAAATTCATATTAATTTTTGATAATTAATGTCTTTTAATCATATTTAAAAAAATAATTTCATAAAAATTTTAGCTTTTTTATTTAAAATTTATTTAATTTTAAATTCATAATTATGGAAATATACGCACAATTTCTCTCATATTTTATCTCAATCTGATGAATCAAATCTCACTTAACCATTTAAGTCATTTTGCTTTTTACACCATTCATCACTTTTATAAACTGGTTTCAAAGCATCATTCAACAAATAAAAGCCCATCATCCTTTATCTTCTCCCAAAGGGAGAAGACCGTTTTAATATCTATAGGATTGATAGCTGATCATTACAGTTTGATTGTTCAAAGACGCTGTTGTCTATTCAAGTGCTTTTACCCCTTTAAGGATGTACAATAATTTTTACCGCAGATTCATTGTTATGAATCAAAGTTTCAAATCCTTGCGATACCAAATCATCTAAAGCAATGCGTTGAGTGATAAATGGTTCTAGATTAATTTTACCTTGCTCAACCAAACGTATGGTTTCTTGATGATCGTTGACATAAGCAATCGTGCCACGAATATCCAATTCTTTCATCACCACACTATGCACATTAATAGTGGCAGGATGACTCCAAATTGACACGATCACCACCACACCTGTAGGCTTCATGGCTGCAACCAAAGTATCCATGACTTTATTGACGCTACTACATTCAAATGCAACATCTACGCCTTTATCTTGAGTCAGTTTCATCACTTCTGCCACCACATCCACTTGTGATGGATCAAGCACATAGTCCACAACACCTGCTTCTAAAGCTTTTTCTTTACGTTTAGCGCTCAGTTCAGTGATGATGACTGTTAAACCTTTGGCTTTTAAAATTGCAGAAAGTAATAATCCTATGGGACCAGCACCACCGACCAAAGCAATATCACCAGCCTTTGCCCCACTTCGCACAAAAGCATGATGCCCTACAGATAAAGGTTCTATCAGTGCAGCTTGATCCAATGGAATTTTGTCAGAAATCGGATGAACCCAGCGTCGTTGTACAGCGATCTTTTCCGATAAACCACCACCCCGTCCACCTAAACCAATAAAGTTCATATTTTTTGACAAGTGATAATGATCATTGGGGCCCGTGGGTACATCATCTGCAATGATATAAGGTTCGACCACAACATGCTGCCCCACCTGAATATCCTCTACTCCCTCACCGACCGCATAGACCACACCTGAAAATTCATGCCCCATGGTCACAGGTGCAGATTCGCCAGAAATTGGATGCGGATGCCCACAAGGTGGGATAAAGATCGGACCTTCCATAAACTCATGTAAATCTGTACCACAAATGCCGCACCATGCGACTTGTATCCCCACAGTTCCGGGAAGGACTTGAGGTTCTGGAATATCCTCAATACGAATATCCCCTTTGTCATAAAAACGTGCCGCTTTCATAGAACTATTCCTTATAAAGATAATAGAAAACTTAACCAAGACATCGCCACTATCTGCATCTCATGCTTTGTTTATGTCGTTCTAACCGATCACCCAATACATCATTGAAATGTCCTCAGACTCTAACGATAAACCATGCCACCGTCAGTCAAAATTGATTGACCAGTAATATAATTTGCATCCTCACTTGCCAAAAAGGCAACCAAAGCAGCCACATCATCTGGGGTTTCAGCTCGACCTAAAGCAATGCCATCAACATATTTCTTATAAGTTTCACCTACAGATGCGCCTGTGATTTCAGCAAAGCGTTGGTCAATTTCGACCCACATATCAGTTCCCACGACTCCCGGACAATAACTGTTGACCGTAATACCTGCACTGGCATACTCCTTGGCAGCAGCTTGTGTCAATGCTCTAACAGCAAACTTCGTTGCAGAATAGACACCCAACAAAGCAAAACCTTCATGCCCTGCAATCGAGCAGGCATTGATAATTTTTCCCTGCTGTTGTCGTTGTTTAAATTTATTCGCTGCGGCTTGAATTCCCCAAAGTACACCACCCACATTGACATTCATGATTTGGTTAAACTCGCTGGGTGTAACTTCAGCTAAAGCTTTAACCTGCGCAATGCCAGCATTATTGATCATGATATCAAAACCATTTAAAGATGATTCTGTATGCGCAATAGCTTCACTAATCTGTATTGGATCAGCAATATCGGCAATAAATGTGGTGGCCTTTACACCCAATGCTTCAATTTCTTGTTGCACAGCATTTAACTTTTCTTGATGAAGATCCACCAGTGCAATATGTACGCCTTCTTGTGCCAAACGTAAGGCAATGCCTCGTCCTATTCCTTGTCCTGCACCTGTAATCAGTGCAACTTTGTTGTTTAAACCTTTAGGCATATTGTGACTCCTTAGATATGGATTGCACGTTGCATTGCCGATAAGACCGACTCATGCATCGCCTCAGATAAAGTAGGATGTGGGAAAATTACTTGCGCTAGACTTTCATCTGTAGCTTCTAAATATTTGGCAATAGCAAAGCCTTGAATATGTTCAGTAACTTCGTGCCCAACCATGTGTGCGCCCAACAACTCACCCGTTTCTTGATTAAAAATGGTTTTAACAAAGCCTGCCGTTTTACCCAACGCCAATGCCTTACCATTGGCTTGCAATGGAAACTTACCGACATGGATATTCAATCCTGTTGCTTTGGCTTTCTGTTCAGTCAAACCGATACTCGCCACTTGCGGATGGGTAAAGATACAACCAGGGATTTGAGTACGATCTAGTGCATGTACATGTTCAAGACCTGCAATTTTTTCCACACATAAAATAGCTTCATGACTAGCTTTATGTGCCAAACACGGTGCACCAGCAACATCACCGATTGCATAAACACCAGCAACATTGGTTTTGCACCATGGATCGACTTTGATAAAACCATGTTCAAACTCCATCCCCAGTGCTTCTAAACCTAAATGCTGTGTATTCGGTTGAACACCTATTGCTGAAAGCACCTTTTCGACAGTCACAACTTGCACCCCTTGTACAGTTTCAATATGGCAATGTACCAAGTCATGATCCCGTTCGATTTTTTGTACAGCAGCTTCTGTTAAAACCCTCATTCCTTGCTGTTCAAATTGCTTTTGTACATATTGAGCAACCTCAAGGTCTTCGCTGGGTAAAATCTGTTTGGCTATATCCACCAAAGTCACTTGACAGCCCAAGTCTTGATATAAGCTTGCAAACTCACTTCCAATTGCCCCAGAACCAATCACCAATAAGGATTGAGGTAATTGTGTAGGAACTAAGGCTTCTCGATAACTCCACACCTGCTCACCATCTACAGGGATATGCGCTAAGTTGGCGGCTTTAGCACCTGTTGCGACAATAATATGTGGTGCTGAAATCTGTTGTTTTTGTCCCTGCGTATCAGTCAGCTCTAACTGTTGTTTGGCAGTGAATCGTGCAGTTGCATTAAAAACTGTCACTTGATTTTTCTTCAACAACTGTCCAATACCCTGCACCAATTGCTCTGAAACTTGTCTGCTATGTCGAACCAATTGCTGAATATCAAACTCAACTGCACCCAAACGAAAACCAAATTGCTCCGAATGTTTAAACTGTTGCGCCAATCCTGCTCCACTTAACAATGCTTTCGTGGGAATACACCCCCAATTGAGGCAAATCCCACCCAAATGTTGTTTTTCAACAATTGCGGTTTTTAAGCCCAGCTGTGCTGCACGAATCGCAGCAACATAACCACCTGGACCTGCACCAATCACGATAAGATCAAATTGTGTCTCTGACATATTTAATCTCCTACACTAAAATCAATGCAGGATTTTCAACAAACTGCTTAAATGCTGCCAAGAATTGCGCCCCCAATGCACCATCAATCACACGGTGATCACAAGACAAGGTTGCGGTAACCATTTGACGAATCACAATCGAGTCTTGTTCAATGACCGCACGTTTTTCTGCTGCACCTAACGCCAATATTGCACCCTGAGGTGGATTGATAATGGCATCGAATTGCTGAATGCCGAGCATGCCTAAATTAGAAATACTGAAACTCCCCCCCTGAAATTCATCAGGCGCTAATTTTCCAGTTTTGGCACGTGTCGCCAAATCACGCATTGCATTTGAAATTTGTGCCAAAGACTTACTATCGGCCGCTTTAATAATCGGTGTGATTAATCCATTCTCGATCGCCACTGCAACTGAAATATCGGCTTGTGCAAACTGTAAAATCTGTTGATTCTTTTCATCATATTGTACGTTGACTTGCGGTACTTTCATCAAAGCAGCGGCAGCAGCTTTAATCAGCATATCGTTAATCGACAACTTCACTTGGGGGACAGTGCTATTGATTTGCTGGCGTAACGCTTGGATTGCTTCAACATTGAGATCTACAGTTAAACGGAAATGTGGTGCATTACGTTTTGCTTCCTGTAATCGTGATGCAATGGCTTTACGCATACCGTTCATGGCAATTGTGGTAGGTTTTGCTGATTGCGTTATATTGTCCTGATCGCATTTTTGTGTCTGTACAGGGTTTTCACGCTGATAAACGGCTTCTACATCTTCTTTACAGACTCGACCTCTGGTGCCTGATGCGCGACAATCATGCAGATTTATGCCCCATTGTTTAGCTAAACGGCGTGCAACAGGTGTTGCTAACACTAGACTGTCATCTGCTTTAGATTTCGCTGCTTTAGCACTGGCTTGCTGGCGAATATCTGGCCATGAGCCTCCAGCAGCTTGAACGGCTTGTTGAATATCATGGACACTGATACGCCCTTGTCGTCCTGTACCAGTAATTTTTGCCAAATTGACCTGATGCTTTTCAGCCAATTTCAAAGCATGCGGTGTCGCAAAAATCTCTTCACGCTGTTGATAACCTTGCAATACGACGGGAATTGAATAACCACCTTGAGCAATAGATTTCTGAGTATTTACAGCATTATTCTGTTCAGTCAAATTATTCGGTTGAGTCACAGTAGCGACTGTTGTTTCAACCTGAGTCGCAGATACTTTTTCTGATATTCTTTCTGATGCATTTGTATGGGATTGCTTTTCACTGACTGTCGATGTGCCCGTTAAAGATTGGGCAAAAGCATCAATTTCTGCATCTGAAACTTGTGAATCAGCACAAATCGCAATTAATCCGCCCACCAGCAAAGTATCGCCTGCTTTGGCAATGATTTTACGCAAAGTACTATCAAAGGGCGCTTCAAGCACGTTGACGATTTTGGTGGTTTCAATTTCACAAATTTCTTGTCCTTTGCTAAATGGCGTCCCCTCTTCAATCAGCCATTGCGCAATCGTCCCCTCTTCCATGGACAAACCCCATTTTGGGATTTCTAAAGTTTTGATTTCGCTCATCCTAAGCCTCCAACGTTTTACGTACAGCCTGTTCGATACGCTCTACACTTGGTAACCATTCTTTTTCCAAAACGGGTGAGAAAGGTACAGGAGAATGTGGTGGTGTCACCAACTCAATCGGTGCTTTCAAATAATGAAAACCTTTTTGCGCGATCAATGCAGCAACATCATGCCCAAAACCACAGCGCGCAGCCGACTCGTCCACAATGACCACACGACCTGTAGACGCGACTGACTCTAAAATCCCATCCTCATCCAAAGGTGAAATCGTACGTGGATCAACGACTTCAACAGAAATGCCTTCTTTTGCTAATTTATCAGCAACCTCATTGGCGCGATGTACCATTAAACTCAACGCAATAATGGTAATATCCGTCCCTTCACGTGTGTAGTTGGCTACACCAAATGGAATGCTATATGACTCGTCTGGCACTTCTCCCTTGATGTCATAAAGCAACTTATGTTCACAGAAAACCACTGGATCATCATCCCGAATGGCTTGAATCAGCAAGCCTTTCACATCATAAGCACTGGATGGTACAACCACTTTTAAACCCGGCACAGCGGCAAACACGTTGTAAGGTGATTGTGAATGTTGAGCAGCCGCAGAAAAACCTGCTCCGATCATGCCTCTTACCACTAAGGGTGCTTTGGCTTTTCCACCAAACATATAACGGAATTTAGCGGCTTGGTTATATAACATGTCATGACAAACGCCATAGAAATCCATAAACATCAGATCTGCTACAGGGCGTAAACCTGTTGCTGCGGCACCTGCTGCCATTCCAATAATGGCTGACTCAGTGATTGGCGTATCAATTACACGTTCTGAACCAAACTCAGTCCATAAACCTTTGGTGACACCCAACACACCACCAAAACCTTCAAGCTTATTGTCATCTGTGTTTTTGCCACCATGACCACCACGTACGTCTTCACCTACCACAATCACCGTGGGATCACGACGCATTTCTGATTCAATCGCTTCTTTAATCGCGTTTCGATAACTTTTATTTGGCATTGTTTTACTATTCCTTTAGTAAGAGACGTAAACGTCAGTGAGAAGTTGAGAAGCTTCTGGATAATTGGCTGCACGTGCTTTTGCTACCGCTGCATCCACATTGGCTTTTGACTCTGCATCAATCGCATCCAGTTTGGCGTCCTCTATTTTCCCTTTGACTTTTTCACGAAAAATTTTCAGTGGATCTTTATGCTCTTTGACATAATCAAGTTCTTCTTTTGAACGAATTAAGCCAGGATCACCTTCAAAGTGCCCGTAAAAACGATTGGTAATGGTTTCGATCACACTCGGACCTTCGCCACGACGTGCACGCTCAATGGCTTTTTGAGCGACTTCATAAACAGCAAAGAAATCTGTACCATCAACTTTTTCAGCAGGCATGCCAAAAGCAGCTGCACGACCCGCAATATCCTTGCTACCAACGGCATAGTCATGTGCTGTGCCTTCACCAAAACCATTGTTTTCAAAAACAAAAATAACAGGTAATTTTAAGACCACTGCCATATTCATGGCTTCAAAAGTTAAACCTTGGTTAGAGCCTCCATCACCTGTAAAAGACAAACCGATTCCACCTGTTTTTAAAGTTTTAGCAGTCAAAGCTGCACCAATTGCCAAAGGAGGTCCTCCGCCCACAATACCATTGGCGCCAAGCATGCCTTTGTCTAAGTCAGCAATATGCATTGAACCGCCCTTACCTCGACAAAGCCCATCATCTTTGCCAAAAATTTCCAACATCATCCCGTGAATATCACAGCCCTTGGCAATACAATGCCCATGCCCACGATGTGTTGAGGTAATAAAATCTTTGTCCGTCAAGTTTTCACATATTCCAACGGCTACAGCTTCTTCACCACTGTAAAGATGAATAAAGCCGGGAATATCACCTGTATTGTTTTCATCGTGCAGTCGATCCTCAAACTCACGAATATCTCGCATCCGTCGGTATGCTGCTAGCAATTGCTCTTCCGTTAATTGCATATCCTTAATCCTTAATGTTCACGTCTAGAAGTAAAAAACCAGATATTTAAAATTAAAAATCGGTATTTAAAACCTGTATATTTATATAAAATTATTTCAATAAAAATTAATATTAGACTAAAAAAAATTAGTTTAAATCCAACACTAAAAAACATTAAAAACAATGACTTGAAAATCAAAAAATATTTGTAATTTTTTATAATTTTCAAAAACTTAAAAAACCAAACCTTTAACCAACCTTTATTTTATAATATTAGTATTTTGCATATATTTATTCACAGTTAAAATATTATAAATATAGTTGACATATTAAATAAAAATGTCACTTTATATTTATTATTTCATTTAATGGACTATTTAAAATGGATTTAAAGCGTTCAATCACCACAGGTGAAAAATTACGAGGTGCTGATAAACTGGCACGTATTCCAGTTAAAATCATCACTACAGAACAAATCCCTCAGAAACCAGAATGGATTCGTGCCAAAATCAGCCATCCAGAAGAAATACAACGCATTAAAGACTTATTACGCCAACAAAAGTTGCATACTGTCTGCGAAGAAGCCGCTTGTCCCAACCTACCGCAATGCTTCGGAGGTGGAACAGCAACATTTATGATTATGGGAGACATCTGTACACGCCGATGTCCTTTTTGTGATGTTGCGCATGGTCGCCCAAATACTTTAGATCCTGATGAACCCAAACATTTGGCGGAAACTGTTAAAAACTTAAATTTGAAATATGTGGTGATTACCTCTGTAGATCGAGATGATCTTAAAGATGGTGGCGCGCAACATTTTGTCGACTGTATTCAAGAAATTCGCCAAAGTAGCCCAGATACATTGATTGAAATTTTAGTTCCTG
Source organism: Acinetobacter bereziniae LMG 1003 = CIP 70.12 (assembly GCF_000368925.1). Taxonomy (GTDB): domain Bacteria; phylum Pseudomonadota; class Gammaproteobacteria; order Pseudomonadales; family Moraxellaceae; genus Acinetobacter; species Acinetobacter bereziniae. The sequence goes on from NZ_KB849756.1 coordinate 1,188,017, forward strand.
ACTTTCGTGGCAGGCTAGATCTTGCACTTGAAATTCTCAGTGAAACACCACCAGATGTATTTAATCATAATATTGAAACTGTACCACGCTTATATCGGGCAATGCGTCCAGGCTCTGACTATCAACATTCTCTTGAGTTGCTTAAAAAGTTTAAACATTTGCGTCCTGATATCGCGACTAAATGTGGTTTGATGGTGGGATTGGGAGAGGTAGAAGCAGAAGTCATTGTTCTACTCAATGATCTCAGTGATCATTTGGTTGATTATGTGACGATTGGTCAGTATTTACAGCCGTCAAAGTCCCATGCCCCCATTCACCGTTTTGTGTCGTTGAAAGAGTTTGAACATTATCAGACACATGGACAATTATTAGGATTTAAAAATATCTGGAGTGCACCTATGGTGCGTTCGAGTTACTTTGCCGATCGTCAATATAAAGGCGAGCCTGTTCCTCAGCCATTTAAACGTGAAAATATCTTAAAAAGTGGCTAAAACTCAGCATCTTTGATCAAAGTTGAATAGCTTTGGATGGGTAACTTTATTTAACATTTATGCGCAGAAAACTCATTTTAAATTGAGCCCTGACATTTTAAAGTGGATGCAGATCAAGACAAAAATACCCGAATTTTAATGCCATCATTTTGCTGGATTTAATATGTCTTAAATGTGATGTCAAAACCAAACTATACAATGAATACAACATATTAATGGCGATAACCGCGCATCATAAAGGAATATGATATGAAGCTATTGAATCAATCGCGTAATCAAACATCAACATTACAAACCACACATTTATTCAATATCGCGCCAATGAATGCTGCGCCACTTTTAAGCCTGCCCATGGAGCAGGAACAATCATTATTTCGCCGTTCAATCCAACATAACTATGCAGATTTATTGAAAATTGCAGATGACTCAGAAATGGCGATTGGGATCACTGACCATCATGGAACATTATTATGGACATGGAGTAGCCGTTCTATGCTTTCGTCCGCAGAACAAGTCCATTTTGTTGAAGGGGGTCATTGGTCAACTCAAGCTGTTGGTACCAATGCAATCGGTCTAGCGCTGAATAATCATATTTCCAGCTGTGTGTATTCTCATGAAAATCAAATGAATAGCGTACAAGATTGGGTTTGTTATGCAGCGCCAATCGTTGACCCTGTTTCTGGTCAATTTCACGGCATTATTAATTTATCCACCAAATATAAAAAACATACCTCGCTTGGTGTATTGGCTGTCGAGCGATGTGCCGAATTGGTTCAACGCGCAATCCAGTTTGAACAAAAAAATATGCTGTATCTGAAAGTTTTTGGTACACCTAAAGTACAGTTCAATCAACAACTTCTAACACTGACTCACAGACAAATTGAAATTTTGTGCATTCTCATTTTGCATCCAGATGGAATAAATTTAGATGAATTGCATTATGCACTGTATGGCGATCGTGACATCAGTGAAAAAACCTTAAAGGCAGAAATGTCACAACTCAGAACCTTGCTTCCGAATTGTATTTTATCACGTCCCTACAAACTGATTTGTGAAATTCAAACTGACTTTATCCGAGCAGAACAGTCACTCAATGCTGGTTTTCTAGCCAGCACATTTTCATTGTACAAAGGTAGTTTCCTCGCAAAATCAGAAAGTCCATTATTGACCACATGGCGAGACTGTTTCGATGCTCGCTTAAGTCATTTGATCTATCAAATGCAAGATATTGATCCATTACTCAAAATTATTCGCCATATGCCAGAACGAATTGATGCCATACAACGAGTACTGGAGTTATTGCCACAGGAAAGCCAACACCGTGATCGTTTTTTAAAACTGCTTTGACCTGACCTGTATAACATCAATATGATTCAATATGCTGTGCTAAGCGTTGAATATTAAAGCGGATTTCCTCAGGGCTATGCGCAGCATAGCCAAATAAAACTGCTGCTTTTTGAGGAGGACTTTGGCAGTAACGAGATAAAGGCTGTACAGCTAAATCAACTTCTGCGCATATTTTTAGGAAATCTTGTTCTGTCCATCCTTGATTGAGCCAACACACCAAATGAATCCCGGAATCTGTTGGCTGTACAGTCAAGACATTCGCAAGTCGTTGTTGGATTTCTGCAATAAGCACCTGCTGTCGTTCATAACAAGCTTTGCGTACTTTTCGTACATGCCTCGCATAATGCCCCTCTTGAATAAACAATGCCAAAGCAACTTGTTCCAGATAAGCGCTTCGTGTATCGGTGTAGTACTTGGCGAGACTAAATGTCTCAATCAATGCTTCTGGAACGACCATGAATCCTAAACGGAACTCTGGAAACATCATTTTTGAAAATGTTCCAGAATAAATCACTCGTTGATGTTGATCTAAACCTTGTAAAGCCTGAATAGGATGCGTGCCATATCTGAACTCGCTGTTATAATCATCCTCAAAGATCCATTTTTGCTGACTCACTGCCCATTCCAGCAACGTCAATCGGCGACTCAAACCTAAAGTTCCTCCAAGTGGAAACTGATGTGATGGTGCCGTATAAATAAGCTGACTGTCTGGATAATGTTGAATGATTTCATTGATCTTCATTCCATCATCGTCACTCGCTATTGGATTTACAGTCATGCCAAAGCTGCGGAAAATATTCAATACTGCATCATAACCAGGCTCATCCAAACAGACTTGGTCTTGCGCTTGCAATAAAGCATATGCAGCCAAATGAATCGCCTGCTGTGTGCCATTGACCACAATAATCTGCTGTTCATGGCAGTTGAGTCCTCGAGTCGAACGGACATAGTCACAAATGGCTTGGCGTAAAGGTAAATAGCCTCGACAATCATGAAACTGCCCCAACTGTCGGTAAGACTGACGCCATGCTTTTCCCAGCAACTTTCCCCAGAGTCGGTGTGGAAATAAATCAGTACAGCCCACACCGACATGAAAGATTTTCTCTCCCTGTCCAGAAACATTTTGTTTTTGCCATGCGGGCAACAAATTTGCGATGTGCGGATTAACCTTTAATTGCTGAGGAGGCTGGACTGAAGTTGAATTTGTATCCAAGGGTAAATTGATCAAATGATCAGGGATAATTTCAACAACATAGGTTCCAGAACTCGGTCTGGTCTGCAAATAACCTTCATCCAGTAAACGTTCTATCGCAGCCAGAACTGAGTTTCTAGAAATAGACATCATCTCTGCCAAAGCACGGCTTGAAGGCAGTTTGCTTCCTGCCCGCAAACGCCCATCCAAGATAGCATCACGCAAAACACGATATAAGCCATCTTTGATCTGTCCTTCTGGCAAAATCAAATGTGGAAAAACAGCTGAAGATGGTGAACGCATAAGAAAACTGGTACTGTCAAAAATATCAAAAGTGTACCTTATAAAAATACCACAATCAAAACTACACTCAATCGGACCATTCCAAATCATTGAGAAAAAAGACATCTTTTACTCAAGTGATTGGGCTCTAAACACATGATTAAAAATCTTTGGGGTTGACTTATGCACGCTCAACAGCGCCCATTTCGAGTATTTTCTTCTGATCTGATCCATCCTGTTGTCGCAGGATTGATTTCGGTGATTGTCAACTATGGTGGTACTTTTATTCTAATCTTTCAAGCTGCACAAGCAGCAGGATTAAGTGCTGAACTGACTGCTTCATGGGTTTGGTCTATTTCCATTGGTGTTGGGATTTCAGGCATTCTACTAAGTTGGATCAGTCGAGAACCGATCATTACGGCGTGGTCGACACCAGCAGCCGCCTTTTTGATTACAGCATTAGTCAGCATTCCTTATGCTGAAGCTATCGGAGCTTATCTGATTTCTGCACTGGCTTTTGTGATTTTAGGCATGACAGGATATTTTGAAAAACTGATTGCTTATATCCCTCCAAGTATTTGTTCAGGTCTGCTCGCTGGAATTTTATTACAATTCGGCATTTCTGCATTTTCCAATATCAGTATTGATCCCGTCTTAGCGATCAGTATGCTATTTGTTTACATGCTGACTAAACGAATTTCTGCTCGCTATGCTGTTGTCAGTGTACTTGGGCTAGGTTTGATATTTTTAATTTTACAATCCCGTATTGACTTCTCAGCATTTGAACTGCAATTGGCTGCGCCTGTCTTTACCGTACCTGCATTTTCAGTCAATGCACTTTTGAGTGTGGCACTGCCTTTATTTTTAATCACACTCACAGGTCAATATATGCCGGGCATCTTGGTACTTAGAAATGATGGTTATCAAACCAGTTTAAAACCGATATTTACGATCACTGGTTTGGGCTCTTTTTTAATGGCTCCTTTTGGTTCTCATGCATTTAATCTTGCCGCAATCACTGCAGCGATTTGTACAGGGAAAGCATCTCATACTGATCCGTCTAAACGCTGGATTGCAGGTATTGCTGCAGGTATATTTTATATTTTGGTTGGAATATTTGGGCTAACGCTTGCAAGCCTCTTTAGTGCTTTCCCGAGTGTTTTTATTGCAACGTTGGCTGGACTTGCTTTACTGGGAACGATTGCAGGAAGTTTGGCAAATGCAATGCATGATCAGGACACACGGGAGTCTGCACTGATCACCTTTTTAGCCACTGCTGCAAATATTCATCTGTTGGGCATTGGAGGGGCTTTTTGGGGACTAGTCATTGGATTAATGTCCTATGTGATCTTAAATGGAAAATTTAAAAGATAAACCATTGTTTTACCATTACACTTTTATCGTGCCCACTATTTGCCATAGTTGTGATTTAGACATTATGGAATTCTATGACATACCTGACTAAAACAAGGGAGACTAAGACTCCCTTTTTTAGGTCTCAAAGCAACTGGTACTCTCAAAAAGATCAAAACTGTATCTTATGAAGATACCACAATAAAATTACACTACTTTCTCTGCTTTCAAACTTATACCGACTGGAGAATACCTGTGGAAAATTTATCAATTCAAATTGTACCTGTCACCCAAGTGGACTACACACAGTGGTTAGGGTATTGGTTAGCCTATCAAGAATTTTATCAAGTCAGTTTATCAAGTGCAGTCACTCAAACCACATGGCAACGTTTTTTTTCTGATGCCGAACCTGTTTATTGTGCTGTAGCAAAACATGGAGACACTGTATTTGGCTTCGTTCACTATGTCATTCACCGCTCGACATGGGCTGAGCAGGATTATTGTTATCTTGAAGATCTCTATGTTTCACCAAAATCCAGAGGTCAACAGATCGGTAAACCCCTAATTGAAAATTTTTACCTAAAAACTAAATAATCCCGTTGTATACGGCCGTATCGGAACCCTCAACAGGGTAAACATATCGTTCATAAACTGTATTTTTGGGTGGCAGTGTGCCTTGGAGTTATTGAGTACCGTATGCTTTTTATTTCTTTTATAATGCTTTCTGTTCAATTAAGACATGAATCAGTTCAAAACTAATCAGTCTATTTTCATCCTTCCCTCACTGACTTACGATATTTAAATTATCGACGAAGCTGTAATTGGTCTTGCGGCAATCGTTCATGCGGGCTGCGGTAAGCTCCGGGTGCTCCACCATCAATATATATTCATCGATCATGACTTAATAAATTTAGGCGTTTTCTAGGTGGTTTGCGCATCTATAATTAGTACTGCCAAGCTTTTTCGCGAATGTGCAAAGTTCTCGCCGAGTGCGATGATCCACTATTCATACAGGAGTTTCGACAATAGGCTGTCGTAGAGCGAGGGGATCAACCGCTATCCTCGCTAAATATGGAGACAACCGTGTAGCCTAGCAGGGTAGCCAGGCATTAGCATTCACAAAGGAGCAGATACATGACAGGCCCATATCCCTTGTCTGACTAACCTGACGGGTTCTGGGTATACGCTCCCATCAAGGTTTGTCCTGGGGCTCAGTTGCAAACATCCTATCCATAAATAAGGTACTTTGTAGAAGCCCTAACTGTGTGATTCGGTTATTCATCGTGCTGCTTTGGTTTGCTCTAAACACTATACGTTTGTCGCTTTAAAAATCTAATGGCTCACTGTTGAGTAATCACAATCAGCGTTTTGACAGCCAGTCGTCAAAGGTTGATTCCGACTCACTGAATTCTAAATTGTGCAAATTTAATGTAGGATCAGCACTAAACATCTGGATACTCCAGTGAAAAGCGTGGTCCTTAGTCCCCTAACTGTAAAATCCATTAATGTTGATTAGTTCTCCAAGACAATCTCGGTTGTCACGAGGGTGATAATCGTACTTCATGATCTAGGAATGAGGTTTCAATATGCTCGATGCGACCACGCTAGAACGCAGGATGTCTTGTGGAAAATTGCATCCAAGTAAGATGTTGGGCTTTTGCCGCGCGAAAGTGGATCAGTATACTTGGAGTTGCAATGATACAATGTTGAGTCACTTGTTGATGATTTCATCTGAAAGGTTGATATTCGAGATTAGGCCATGAGCGTAAGTCGCCAACTAAACGAGATCAACATTCTACTTTATTTACAAGGCGTGTCAGTACTGCCGCTCTGAGTTAAAAAACAGCTGAGCTACCTCGTTGTGAGCGACGCGGTGATCGCGGAATTGGTGCTCTAACTACAAGCGTTTTTGCAGTTTACCCAACCTGAACATTTACAACTCAAAGCTTCCGTTTATGTGCCATAAAAATAGAGTATTCCAACAGCGCAGATATTTAATTTGGAGATATCTGGCGTTCATCTTTTCGGCCTGAAATGTGAACTGCGCATATGTGCTTAGCGGTTTCTGCTAAAAAAGAAGGCGCTTTACTAAATCGTTGCGTTATATGTTACCTTTTAATTAGTAAGTTCACATACACGTACCTATCAACTTTCGATAAACAGATCGATTCGACAAAAAGGCTGTCGTACTTTTCAACTAGCAATCTCTTCCAAGTACAACAAAATCCAACAAAATCACAGCTATAGATAATATAACCCAGCAAAACCGTGTACTATGATCTGTTTAAAGTTGAAATACCGCTTGTAGTCAACAGTTTTTTACCAAAAATTGAATTACATCTGTTAGGCTTTTCAACTGAATTAACCCTGTGCTGTTACTTATTAAAGTTTGAAGATTGCTGATTTCACTTACATTTTTCACATATCAATTTTGTTTTCTCATCGGACGATCATAAGAAATACAGTACATAATGTTGCAGAGAATAATGGGAAGATCAATCGAACGATAAATTTCCGAAAGAAAATCCGGCTCAATCTTATAGCCTTTGACTTGGCGAATTGGATTTCGTTTCCTTAGAATGTACTTTTGAAGAAGCGAAATGAAGCTTGAATTTGGCAATTCTTGGGGGAATGAGGCGAAAATTTATGAGTCATCGTCGTTAGATGATACAGCGACGGTTACAGGCACAACAGTAAAAAGAAAAATTGATCAGTACGTTGTTCTTTTATACGTCTACACAACGAAGTGTAATGATCAGAATTACAAAGATTATGATTAAAAGTTGAATTATTCTGAGCGCTAACCTTGTAGGTATCCGGATTACCGCAGGCGGCTCTACGACTGTTGCTAATTAAAGTTTGCAAGTGCGGTCTTTAACTTTATGACATGACTATAAAGCATTAGTATATTTGAATCACTTTTATGCAGGGAAAGTGTCTTTAACTCAATGCGAGCATAGACTTGATGCAGTTGGTGAATCATCTGTAGGAATATTGTACTTAGAGTTATTGTCTGATTGAGTAAAACAGGGAGGTCTTGTTGATATATATAGGAGCGATCGATTTTAGTATTGAACTATATAATTATATAAACGAGTTGGAAGTTTTGATCAGTTTTTGACCCAAATGTACGTTTCAACACAGCAGGTGCCTAAGCATTTACTCAATAGGGCTTTATTGGTTTGGCTGCAAACTCGTCCGACACAATCCTTTGGGACATAACAGAATCATTGTCTTGATATTTTTCATTAATTATAAAGTATCTGGTTTGCTTCTATATATAAAATTTATATATCATCTCACAACTGCTATTATCTTTATAATTAAAATCAAAAAGACATAAATTAATGGGGTGAGCAGAGTGGTTGTCAATTGTATACAGATCATTGATGGCTCGAAATTCGCTCATACCTTCCCTTTAAAAATAACAGGTTATAATAACGTAAATATAAAACTCATTCTTTACGACAAGGGTCCGTTTCTTGCGACACTAACAATTAAAAGGGGTTTCGAACATGAATGTATTATATGATAATTATTTTCTATATGTATGGTAAGCTGGTTTATCTGTTTTCCTCTAGTTTTTTTCCGAACTTTGGCGATCTAGTTTACTGGTATATCTTCAATCATGGTCATATCAACAATTACTTAGACTTGGACGGAATTAGATAGCATCTATTACTAACATGATTTTTAACTTACGGGCCACGGATGCAAGGATAAGTATTCAATTATGCGACTAAACAATAGACGCTAACTTCAAAAGGCAGTGTACTCAACATTCAACCTCAATCAGTCAATTTCAGTGAGAATCTCCCAGCACGTGTACAAGCATTCCGTACGGCTGAAATTCGCCCCCAAGTCGGTGGTATTATTGAAAAAGTGTTATTCACTCAAGGCAGTGAAGTAAAGGCAGGACAAGCACTCTATAAAATTAATTCGGAAACATTCCAAGCGGATGTAAACAGCAATCGTGCATCGCTCAATAAAGCAGAAGCGGAAGTGGCACGTTTAAAAGTCCAGTTAGAACGCTATCAACAATTGCTACCGAGCAATGCCATCAGTAAGCAAGAAGTCAGTAATGCTCAAGCAGAATATCGACAGGCACTTGCAGATGTAGCACAAATGAAAGCCTTACTCACACGTCAAAATCTCAATTTACAATATGCCACTGTTCGCGCACCGATTTCAGGTCGAATCGGACAATCCTTTGTCACTGAAGGAGCCTTGGTTGGTCAAGGTGATAGCAATAAAATGGCTACAGTACAGCAGATTGATAAAGTCTATGTCGATATTAAACAGTCGATCAGTGAATATGAACGCTTACAAACTGCATTGCAAAATGGTGAACTGTCTGCAAATGATCAAAAGACTTTCCGAATTTCCAACAGTCATGGTCAACCCTATAACGTTACAGCAAGAATGTTGTTTGAAGACATCAATGTAGATCCTGAAACAGGTGATGTCACTATTCGTATCGAGGTCAATAATCCTGAAAGAAAATTACTCCCTGGCATGTATGTTCGTGTAGACATTAACCGCGCTTCTGTTCCACAAGCTTTACTGATTCCTGCTCAAGCCATTCAACGTAATATCAACGGCGAACCGCAAGTCTATGTGATAAACGCCAAAGGTACAGCTGATATTCGCCCAATCGAGCTGGGACAACAATATGAGCAATATTACATTGCCAATAAAGGTTTAAAAGCCGGAGATAAAGTGGTGGTTGAGGGTATTGAGCGTATCCAACCTAACCAAAAACTTGAGCTAAGCGTATGGAAAGTTCCTGTCAATACAACAGCGAATACCTCTGTACATGCCGAATCAGCTGCAACACAAGGAGCTCAATGATGATGTCACAATTTTTCATACGCCGCCCTGTGTTTGCATGGGTGATAGCGATTTTCATTATTCTATTTGGGGTACTGAGTATTCCTAAATTGCCGATTGCACGCTTTCCAAGTGTTGCTCCGCCGCAAGTCAATATCAGTGCGACCTACCCAGGGGCTACTGCCCAAACCATCAATGATAGTGTCGTCACTTTGATTGAGCGAGAATTATCGGGGGTCAAGAACCTGCTTTACTATAGTTCAACAACCGATACTTCGGGTACAGCTGAAATTTCTGCAACGTTCAAACCGGGTACTGACGTTGAAATGGCTCAAGTGGATGTACAGAACAAAATCAAGGCGGTGGAAGCGCGGTTACCACAAGTTGTTCGTCAACAAGGTTTACAAGTAGAAGCTTCTTCATCAGGCTTTTTAATGCTGGTCGGTATCAACTCACCCAATGGACAATACTCAGAAGTTGATTTGAGTGATTATCTGGTACGTAATGTGGTTGAAGAACTCAAGCGTGTTGAAGGTGTTGGTAAAGTTCAATCTTTTGGTGCTGAAAAAGCCATGCGAATCTGGGTTGATCCAAATAAATTAATTTCTTATGGTTTATCGATCAGCGATGTAAATACGGCAATTCGTGAAAACAATATTGAAATTGCACCGGGACGCCTTGGAGATCTTCCAGCGACAAAAGGACAATTGATTACCGTTCCTTTGTCAGCTCAAGGTCAATTGGGCAATGTAGAGCAATTTAAAAATATCAGTTTAAAAAGTAAAACCAGTGGTAGCGTGATTAAGCTTTCAGATGTTGCAGAGGTTGAAATGGGTTCACAAGCCTACAACTTTGCCATTTTAGAAGATGGTCAACCTGCTACAGCAGCTGCAATTCAGCTCAGCCCAGGGGCGAATGCAGTCAAAACTGCTGAAGGTGTAAGAGCCAAAATTGAAGAATTAAAATTGAATTTACCTGAAGGTATGCAGTATAGCATCCCGTATGACACTGCACCTTTTGTTAAAATTTCGATTGAAAAAGTGATTCATACATTACTTGAAGCCATGGTTTTGGTGTTTATTGTGATGTATTTATTCTTACACAATGTCCGTTATACCTTGATTCCAGCCATCGTTGCACCTATTGCCCTACTCGGGACTTTCGCAGTGATGCTCCTTTTGGGCTTTTCCATCAACGTTTTGACCATGTTCGGGATGGTGCTTGCTATCGGGATTATTGTCGATGATGCAATTGTGGTGGTTGAAAATGTCGAACGGATTATGGCGACAGAAGGCTTGCCACCCAAAGAAGCTACCTCTAAAGCAATGAAAGAAATCACCAGCCCAATCATTGGGATAACACTGGTGCTAGCTGCGGTATTTTTACCAATGGCCTTTGCCAGTGGCTCTGTCGGTATTATCTATCAGCAATTTACACTGACCATGTCTGTGTCGATTTTATTCTCTGCACTCTTGGCATTGATCTTAACACCTGCCCTATGTGCCACGATTCTAAAACCAATTGATGGTCACCATCAAAAGAAAGGCTTTTTTGCATGGTTTGATCGGAGTTTTGATAAAGTCACCAAAAAATATGAATTACTGTTACTCAAAGTCATTAAACATACCATTCCAATGATGGTGATCTTTGTGGTGATCACAGCAATCACCTTTGCAGGCATGAAATATTGGCCTACCGCATTTATGCCAGAAGAAGATCAAGGCTGGTTTCTGACCTCCTTCCAACTTCCTTCAGATGCAACAGCAGAACGTACTCGCAACGTTGTCAATGAATTTGAACAGCATCTAAAAGACAATCCCAATGTAAAAAGCAATACAGCAATCTTAGGTTGGGGCTTTAGTGGTGCTGGTCAAAACGTTGCGATGGCATTTACTACGCTTACTGATTTCAAAGACCGTACTTCTACGGCAACAGAGATGACCAATTCAGTCAATGCTTTCATGGCGAATAGCAAAGAAGGCGCAACCATGGCGGTGCTACCTCCTGCCATTGATGAATTAGGTACGTTTTCAGGTTTTAGTTTACGTTTACAAGACCGTGGAAATTTAGGTATGCCTGCATTACTGGCAGCTCAAGATGAGCTGATGGCAATGGCAGCCAAAAATAAAAAGTTCTATATGGTCTGGAACGAAGGTTTACCGCAAGGGGACAATATTTCTTTAAAAATTGATCGTGAGAAACTCAATGCTTTGGGCGTGAAGTTTTCTGATGTCTCTGACATTATTTCAACCTCAATGGGTTCAATGTATATCAATGACTTTCCTAATCAAGGACGGATGCAACAAGTCATTGTTCAAGTGGATGCTAAATCACGGATGCAATTAAAAGATATTTTAAGTCTCAAGGTAGCAGGCTCAAGCGGACAATTGGTTTCTCTGTCTGAAGTGGTCACACCTCAATGGAGTAAAGCACCGCAACAATATAATCGCTATAACGGACGACCATCTTTAAGTATTGCAGGTATTCCAAACTTCGACACTTCCTCAGGTGATGCAATGCGAGAAATGGAACAATTGATTGCTAAATTGCCCAAAGGTATAGGCTATGAATGGACGGGTATTTCTTTACAGGAAAAACAAACCGAGTCTCAAATGGCATTTTTACTGGTACTTTCAATGTTGGTCGTGTTCCTTGTATTGGCTGCACTTTATGAAAGTTGGACGATCCCGCTTTCTGTCATGTTGGTGGTTCCTTTGGGCATTTTTGGAGCAATTGTTGCGATCATGTCGAGAGGTATGATGAATGATGTGTTCTTTAAAATTGGCTTAATCACCATTATCGGTTTGTCGGCAAAGAATGCCATTTTGATTGTTGAATTTGCCAAGATGCTCAAAGAAGAAGGCATGAGTTTAATTGAAGCCACAGTTGCAGCAGCTAAACTCCGTTTACGCCCTATTCTGATGACTTCACTGGCGTTTACCTGTGGTGTGATTCCTTTGGTGATTGCATCAGGTGCAAGTTCTGAAACTCAACATGCATTAGGAACAGGTGTATTTGGAGGCATGATTTCTGCGACGATTTTAGCGATTTTCTTTGTCCCGGTATTTTTTATTTTTGTCTTAGGCGCAGTAGAAAAAATATTCTCTGCAAAATCACCATCAAAACAAGACCCGCAACTTTAATACAGCACAATAGATCAGAAGAAAACTGATGTTTTCCTCTGATCTTGCTGATGTTTTCACCTTTTATAAATGGGTAAAAATCATGCCTAAATCAACACTCCTATTGCGTGGATTGATTGCCTCCACACTATCCATTGCTTTGACCGCTTGTATGAATTTACAAGCACCAAAGCCTGTCATTCAATCTAATATTCCTGAAAATTTTACTCAAAATTCTGCTCTAAATCGCTCAGAAATCTCAATTGCCCATCAAGGCTATTCAGATTTCTTTTCGGATACCCGTTTATTGCAAGTCATTGAAATGAGCTTAGCGCATAACCGTGATTTGCATACAGCAACGCTCAATATTCAACGAGCGCAGCAACAATATCAAATCACTAAAAATGATCAACTTCCGACAATCGGTGCCAATGGCAGTGCGCTTAGACAAGTCAACCCAACGGTTAATCCCAATAATCCTTATTCATCATTCCAAGTCGGACTGGGCATCACAGCCTATGAAGTTGATTTTTGGGGACGTGTAAAAAGCTTAAAAGATGTGGCTTTAAATCAGTATCTTGCCACTCAAAGTGCGCAACAATCCACCCAAATTAGCTTAGTCAGTCAAGTGACTCAAGCTTGGTTAGATTATGCTTTTGCACAATCTAATTTGAGCTTAGCCAAGCAAACACTAATCGCCCAACAGGATTCTTACCATCTGAATAAAAAGCGATTTGATGTAGGGATTGAGAGTGAAGTTCCTTTACGTCAAGCCCAGATTTCTGTGGAAACAGCTCGAAATGATGTTGCCACCTATAAAACGCAAGTCGCACAAGCCCAAAATCTGCTGAACTTATTGGCAGGACAAAGCGTTCCTCAAAGCCTACTCCCCAATCAAGCAGTTGAACGTATCAGTACACAAGCTACTTTTGCTACGGGTTTGAGCAGTGATTTACTCAATAATCGACCTGATATCAAAGCTGCCGAATACCAACTTCTTGCCGCAGGTGCCAATGTGGGGGTGGCAAAAGCAAGACTGTTCCCCACGATTAGCTTAACGGGTTCTACTGGCTATGCTTCAACAGATCTTCAAAATTTATTTAAATCAGGTGGCTTTGTTTGGTCAATTGGACCTAGTCTGGATCTACCCATTTTTGATTGGGGGACTCGAAAAGCCAATATAAAAATTTCTGAAACAGATCAAATGATTGCACTTGCAGATTATGAAAAAGCCATTCAATCAGCATTTCGTGAAGTTAACGATGCTTTAGCAGCACATGCTCATCTAGACGAACGTTTAGATGCGCAACGTCGACTTGTCTCGGCAACGCAAACCACTTATCGACTTTCTTCGGCTCGCTTTAAAGCAGGAATCGACAATTATCTTTCAGTTTTGGATGCTCAACGTTCTGCTTATACTGCTCAACAAGGTCTACTCACATTAGAGCAAAGCAAATTGAACAATCAAATTGAATTATATAAAGCTTTGGGTGGAGGATTAGATCAAAAATAAAAAATGTTGGCTCAAGTAAAGTACGAAAATTAAGTACTAGAACGATACTTTCGCCATAAAAAATTCGGTATGGCTCAAGCCTTATTTTATTAATAAGGCTTGAGAAAATCAAAAGCTTGGTGAATAGATTAAATACATCTCTATGAATATCCATAAAAGCTAATAGTATTGATCATTTAAATAAAAAATTTATTTCGCTTAGAACCAGCAATATTTTGAATTTTAAAAACATCAACTTTACTGATCATTTTTTAATTTTAAAAGCAGAAAAATTAATGTTACAGTATATCATAACACTATACCTTATCTTTTCTTTATGTCTACGTCCCCTTCCCAGCGCTTACAAGCCATTGATGCATTAAGAGGTTTAGTTATCTTAATCATGATGGTTGATCATGTCAGAGAAACCTTTTATCTGCATCATCAAGTTCCAGATCCGATGATTATTTCAGCAACAGAAGAACCCTTATTCTTCAGCAGAATTTTGGCTCATTTATGTGCGCCTGTCTTTGTCATTTTGACGGGTTTATCGGCATATCTTTATCAAGCAAAAAATAATAGCCTTCAGATGACCCGTGAATTTTTAATCAAACGTGGGCTTTTTTTAGTTTTTCTGGAACTGCTAATAATCAACTTTGCATGGACTGGGAAATTTCCACCCGATGTCATTTATCTACAGGTGATTTGGGCAATTGGCATAAGTATGCTTGCTTTGGCAGCACTGATTGGATTACCGCAAAAACTGCTGTGGTGTATCAGCTTGATGATTATTTTTGGTCATAACCTACTTGATCAAATCTCTTTTGAAAATATCCCAGTTTTACACCAACTTTGGCTCATCTTACATGACCGTGGATGGATCGAAATTGGAGACATCGTTCGTTTAAGAACCTCTTATCCTGTTTTGCCTTGGATTGGTGTGATTACACTGGGATATTGTATTGGTCATCAGGTTTTTGCCCCATCCAATGATACGGCAAAAAGAAATCAGATCTTGCTCCGCTTTGGTTTATCCAGCATTGCACTATTTTTCATACTGAGAATCATCAATCTCTATGGTGATCAAGCATGGCAAGTTATGCCAGCATTCTCAGAAACATGGATGAGCTTTATGAACCTCACCAAGTACCCACCGTCGTTACTGTTTATTCTTTGGAATGCAGGTATGGGGCTTATTCTTTTGGTACTTTTACAAAAAGTTGAAACACAAAAATGGGTTAAACCGTTAATTATTTTTGGTTCAGTTCCAATGTTTTTCTACATCGTTCATTTATATCTTTTAAAAGTGTTGTATCTGGTTGCAGTGCAAATTTTCGGTACGACACAAGGTCAATACTATGGTGTAGATCAGGTCTCTACCTTATGGTTGATCTCCATACTATTGAGTATTTTGCTCTATCCATTGATGCTCAAATTTTCCAAGTTTAAACATCAAAACAAACACATCCCCATTTTAAAATATTTATAAAATGCGTTTGGGTTAAATCAGCACATATACATTCAACACACTGATGCTAAATGATTTTAGCATCAGTTTTTCTTAAAATACCACCAACGCATTAGAATCATAGCATCCCTTAAATATGGGACTCATCATGTTTCAGTGTTGGTTCGGATTTTAATTTCTGGGCGAGAAATTGAATAAATACTTCTATTTTTGGCGCTAAATAGCGTGTCGGTGGATAGAGTAACCACGCAGCACCACTGTAATAGGTTTTAAAATACCATTCTGGCAGAACTTGCAGCAAAGTATGGTTTGCCAAAGCCTGACGGGCAACAAAGTAAGGTAAACTTGCAATCCCCATATGATTTAATGCTGCATCTAAGCGTATACCAGTATGATTTGCAGAATATCTTCCTTTAACAACAACACTGGTGGTTTTATTGCCTTTTTGAAACTTCCACTTTGAGTCGCTGGCTTGCTCACCCAAATAGATACATTGATGATCCACTAAGTCCTGAGGCTTTCGTGGAATGCCATAACGTTTGAGATACTCTGGAGTTGCGACCAGTACATGATCAATCTGAATTAATTTTCTTCCCTTTAATCCCAATGCTGGCTCATTGGTAATCCGTATCGCCAAATCAATCTCATCATCAATAAAATCAACAATGCGATCTTCCAATAACAGTTGAATATCGACTTTGGGGTATCGCTCTAAAAATTCAGCAAGATGTGGATGAATCATATAGTGTCCCACTGCTTTGGGTACGCTGATTCTTACTGTACCACTGGGTTCACTGTTTAATTTTCCTGTGTTATCGATTACAGCCTGAGCAGCATTGAGCATTTCGAGACAATGTCCATAAATTTGCTGACCACTTTCGCTCAAACGTAATTTTCGTGTAGTTCTTTGCAACAGTCTGGTTTCTAGTGCCTGTTCAAGTCGAGTAATGGCCTTACTGATCGCAGAAGGTGTATTGCCCAGTTGTCGTGCTGTTTCTGAAAAACTTCCTGTCTCCACAACCTTGACGAAAATAGCCATTTCCTGAAGTAATGCAATGCTTTGATTTGTGCCCATGAGGAAAAAGTAAATTCATTTTTTACTAGATTATCATCAATAGGATTGCTTCATATAATTCTTTCTTAGAAATTTGCGTAGAAGTTAATATGACTCAGGCTTTATATTTATCTGACCAGACCAGTGCAGACGTTCAGGTTTTATCCTGCGAATTAAATCAAGATGGCTTATTTGCAGTTCGGCTAGAACAAACACCTTTTCATCCTCAAGGCGGTGGACAACCGAGTGACTTAGGTACAATCAATGATGTGAATGTCGTGCATGTTGTACAACAGGATGGTGATATTATTCATTATTGTCAGGGTGAAATTGCTCTGGGTCTGGCTTTTGCCCAAGTTGCCCAGAAACAAAGACATTTTTATAGTCGTCTCCACTCCGCAGGTCATTTGATCGGGCATATCATGCAAAGCTTTGGGTGGCATCCTGTGAAGGCACAGCATTGGCCTGAAGATGCAAAAGTGCAATTTACGCAGTCAGAAAACGCTCAAGATATCGATCAAATCCATCTTCAAGAGATATGTCAGCAATACATTCGCCGTGATTTGCCCCGTATGATGCAACAAAATGACCAAGGTTATCGTGAGGTTGGTTTTGGCGACCTGCCTAAATTTCCTTGTGGTGGAACACATGTTCAATCTTTATCAGAAATTGGCAATATCGAAATTACTGGCTATAAAATAAAAAAAGGCAAACTCACTGTTGCCTATAAAGTTACAGAGATGTGCCTATAATATTTAGGCATTTTATAAGTTGGCAATATTTTCCCTAAAAATACACCCCTCTAATTAGATCGATAGTATCCAATTTTCAGGCTGCAATTCATTCAAGCTTTCTTGGTCTATACCTTGTTCATCTACATACTTACCAATATCCAACATCATACGTGGAGTATCGAGTGAGGCTAAAAATTGTAAATGCGAAATGATAGGTAACTTACGTACATTTTCCAGCTTGGCTTGACCGCCTAAAACAAGAGCAGGTTCAAATCCAAACATTTCATTTTTCGTAAGTACTCCATATTTTTTTACAACACGTTCAAATAAAGGTTTATTTCTATAATCTTTTAAATCCAAATATTTTTTATTTTGTGTAGCAAAAAACATTTGAACCAAAAAATCCTCTTCATTTTTTTTCATTTCTTCCATATTTGGAAATATTTGATTCATTATGGAGGAAATTGTAAGACATCTTCCATGTAGAGTTCCCCATACCTCTAAATCTCCAAATGCACTTCGAGCAATGACAAAATATTCCTCATGTGGTTGGGTTTCGATATTTTCTAACCATACATCCAGTACATCTTGATATTCATCAGGGTTAACCAACCAAAATAAACCATTTCCCCAACCTGAAAAACCAAATGCTCTCCAATACTCTAAGAGTTGGGTTGGTAGTTTTCCTTTATATTTATTAATAATGCTATCTGAAACAGGTTCTGAAAATACAGGTGGACCAAAACCTTTATCATTATAAAAATAGTCAAAATCTTCATCTACTATAAATTCACTCATTTTTTACACCTTTTCAAATTTGCATTCATACTTTTACTAGCATTGATCAAATGAAGACTGACTGAATCGTTTGATGTTTAGTGTATATTGTTTGAGATAATTTCACTGTTTTTTAGAAAAAACTAGAGATTCATCTTTTCAGACTTACCACTTCAAGCATAGCTCTCGTCTTGCGCTCGTGCAAAGCGTTGCTTTGCTGACACGAGCTCACCCCATGCCTTTATATTCAGCTTTCCAAATGATCAAACCTGTATGGTCGGTCATTTCTTGCAGTGTACCCATTAAAAATAAGTGGTTACAAAAATAAACATATATAATTAATTTTAGTAGTGAGGATTCAGCGGATGCCCATGATATGAAAAAATGGTCAGGCTATTATCATAAAAGTTTAGTTGAAACCAAGATCAGGATTGTTAGGCACTATTAATACTTAGACTATAATTATATTATTAATTTAGACTAGCTTTCAAAAAAAAGATAGTTTTCTCTGAATCCATATTTAAACTTAATATATTCCAAAGCAGCCACATAACTAAATTGGCTTAATTTAAAAATGAGCTCAATCAAATCAGGCATATCAAAATTTTTATTAACAATATATATTTCTTCTTTATTCAAGCTATATATTTCCAAAAAAATACCAGCATCAGTATTCTTAATATTAAAGCATGGTGAATCAGCCAAGTCTTCTTGTTGAACAACAACAACTTCTTTATCCATTAAATTTCCACTATTCAAAAATGGATTCAGTTTAATACCATATTCATTGTTAAAATCTTCACCAGCTAAAATATAATAAAATTTATTAGACTCTGTTTGATATTTAAACTTTTTCCAAGGTTTATTTTTCATTAGTATTTTTTTCCATTAACGATTAGCCCCTTCTTATATAACAAATACACATTCTCTACTCCTCCTAGCTTATTCCAAGCATTCAAATGAGATGGTATTTCGGTTTTACCATTTTTATCGTTAAATGAATGACCTGGTGAATCATCTCGCCAACCAGAGCAAGGATTATCTCCTCCACTATTCTTTCCGATTACACCATACCATTACAAGACTTTGTTGCATAAATATGTAAACAATTTATTTTAATAAACTCAATTTCAGATCAAGAATAAAAATTTAAAATCAAATAGTTATGAAATTTTTATGCAACAAAGCCGTGAAAAATTAGAGATAACTACATAATTACAACCTGTAATTCGTATTACTAAACCTTTATTATCTTTTCACCTAGATTCAGTGAATTAACAATACCTTCTAAAGCAATACTAATTTTAAAATCATTACTTTCAATATGATTTACCAAATCTAGCGATACATGAGACATAAATTTATCAATTATTTTTGATAAATTACTTATTTTTTTCACTTCAAATTCAATCGTATCTAAACTTTCATTTTTTTTATTTAAATTAATTAAATTTACTGTAAGCTCATACTCAAAATCTAAATATATATCATTTTCAATTATAGGAATAATATATACATCTAAAATTAATTTATATCTAACTGATTTCACATCAACTTCACTTGACGCATAAAAAATATTTGTATAAAAGTATGCATCTATTACATCAAACTTCTCATCATCATCTAATGAATTCAACCATTGTAAATCTACGTTATATAGATAATTTTTTACAATCATCCAGTTTCTAGTCACTTTTAATGGAAGCAAAAAATTTTCATTTAAAAAAGCTTCATAACTCATACTTATTTAATCCTTTTACGATAATAACCATTATAACGTGCTTCTGATATTGGATGCCCATGAAAATCGTTAGTACTTGAAGAAGCTTCAATACGCATATATTGTTTTGGTTTTCCTTCATTGTAGCCAATTATTCTTCCGGCATCATAAATATAATAATGTGAACCTTTACCATCATTCTCATATTCTATGCCTTGTGATAAGCCTTCTTTTTCAATTTTATTTCTGAAAGCTGTAACTTGTGGTGTTGTCGCACTACAACCTAAACTATTCCCCAGTATTGAACAGTTTTTCCATAACTAGAATATTTTATTGCAGTATCTTTACATTTTTGCTTGTATATGTTTTAAATACACTCCTGATTTAGAATTTTCTCTACGTCGCCTATCTGCTTTTATTTCATCTAAACTTCTTTGTTTCAATCCTAGAGGGTCAACCCAATCTATAGGGTTATGTGTGTATTTATAAAAATTAAGACCACCAAATAAACCCACTGGATCTTTACTAACAAACCTCCCTACATAAGGTAAGTAATAACGATAACGGTTATAGTGTAAACCCGTTTCTTGATCCTTGCGCTTCAGACAGAGCAATGCTCTGTCTTTGCTCATGCACCTTGGAAGCGAATATTGTTTGAAATAATTTCACTGTTTTCAAAGAAATTCGACTTGGCTTTTTCAGCCTTACACTCACCCCAAGCCTTATATTGCGCTTTCCAAATGATCGAACCTGTGTGGTCTGTCATTTCTTGTGGTGTACCCAAATGGTCACAGTGGTAGAATCTTACGTCATCGAAACCTTTGCTTTGCTTAGTAGTTTTCGATAGCAAATTTTGGCGTACGTTATATGAATCATTAAAATAAAAATAAGCTCAATGAAGCTATCATTGAGCTTTGTATAGTTTGAAATAACTTAACTGATTTTAAATTTTATTGATTAGAAAAAACTACAATTTTCCCTTCAGGTAGATGGCCATCCCATCCACAAGAAAAACCACCATTTAAATATACTTCTAAAATTTCTTTCCAGATTGTAGGAAAATAGTCATTTGCATAACATTGAAATATTATACCTATATCTCTATACATTAACTCTACTATCAGACAAGCTTCACCCGTTATCCATTTTTCTTTAGCTCCGTTAAAGTCTTGATTTTCAAATCCAAAATAATTTTTTTGTTTTAGTTTATATTTAATCCGATCGCTCCATTCAAAGCTTTCTGGAAAAATATCGGGGGTATCAGTCACAGTTTCCCATTCATCAAAATCATCAAAATCATCAAAATCATCAAAATCATCAAAATCATCAAAATCATCAAAACTATCATTAGTCGCATAATCTATCCCTAAATTAGCATCAAAAATAATCTTGTAATCTTTTTCAGTACTAAACTTAGTATTATAAAAATTACCTTTTTCCAAAAAAGATATAAATTCAACTGCACCTTCTATTACTTGATCCCAAGTCTTCATTTATGTTCCTTTCACATGGTCTCTTATCGTATTATTGCCTTTACTCCTCTTCAAAAATATCAAATGAATGTAAATTTAAATTATCTAAACTCGCTAATTGTTTTTTCATAAATTCATACTTACTTTGTTTTTCTTTATTTTTTCCATTAAAAAAGCCCAATTTCAAAATAGTTTCTATTCCACCGTCATTTATTTGCAAGTCACCATCAGGTAACTTATTTTGCAATATTTTAAAATTATCACAAAATAATCCCTCATAAGAGTAATAATTTCCCAAATAATCGCTGCTATGTTCAATAAAAGAAATATCAAATTTTTTTTCAAAAATTCGAACTAAATCAATTGGGTTTAAGTTTGTCGTATATGCTAAAAAAAACTCTTTTTCATTTTACACCTTACATACAGTTTGCTGGAATTCTTGTACCTTCCGCTTTAGCTTTGGCACTTTCTAGACTATCAAATATCATAACATTTACATCCCGTCCTCCCGCGAGTTTTGACATCTTTTGAAGTACACCATTAATACCCTGATCCTAGCCAAAGTAATGGACACACTGTCCCTCTGAAGATAATGTAACGTTAACTTTGGAGATGTACACATGGCTAAACGCTTTAGTCCAGAATTTAAACAGCAAGCAATTGATTATGCACTTGCGAACTCACATGAATCATTAGCATCAATTGCGGTAAAGCTTGGTGTTGGTTACTCGACACTTGATAAATGGATTCGTACTGCTAATCCAGAAGGATCAAGCAAACGTCAGTTAACACCTGAGCAACAGCGAATATTAGATCTAGAAAAAGAAGTCAAACAACTCAAAGAGGCAAATGACATACTAAAAAAAGTGCATGTGTATTTCCTCACCGATCAAGGCAAGAGAAGTACACGGTAATCAAAGACTTTGCAATGGAAAAGGTTAAAGTCACTGTACTGTGCAAACAATTAGGTGTCAGTACTTCGGGGTTCTATGCATGGAGAAAACGTCAGGTACGTATAGCAAAGCAGTATGATGATTTACAAGCGGTGTATTGGCAGCACCACGCTCGTTTAGGTGCACCATCCCTCGTTCATGATATGCATGACCTAGGTTACAGCATGAGTGTGCGCACAATAGGTCGAATGCTTAAAAAACCAGGATTACACAGTAAAATTGCCCGTAAATATAGGCATACGACTGATTCAAATCATCGTTTGCCAACAGCACCAAATTTGTTAGATCAACAGTTCACTGTAACTGAGCCAAATAAGGTCTGGACGACTGATATTACGTATATTCGAACGAAGGAAGGCTGGTTATATTTATGCGTGATACTAGATCTATTTAGCCGACGTATCGTCGGTTGGCAGACAAGTACACGAATAGATCGTCAATTGGTATGTGATGCGTTTAACTATGCACTTGCACGTCAGGGTTATCCAACAGGCTTGATGATTCATTCGGATCAAGGCAGTCAATATTGCAGTCGCGATTTCAGAGCTGTATTACTGACAAATAAGGCAATACAAAGTATGTCACGTAGGGGAAATTGTTGGGATAACGCAGTAACAGAAAGTTTTTTCCATACATTGAAAGGGCATGTGGTACATGACAGTGTATTTTCTACAAGAAAAGAGGCAAATTCGGTCTTGTTTGAATATATTGAAGTTTACTACAATCGAATCAGAAGGCATTCTGCAAATGGTTGGTTAAGCCCTGAAGCTTTTGAGCAGAAATATTTTAAGAATTTAGAGGGAAGTACTGTCCACGATAGTGTCTAGGATCAGAGTTTCCCTAGTCAGGTGAATGAGATTCATGCACGCGTAGCAGTCTTGAATAAATTCACAGAATTAGGTCGCCCTCATACTCAAGTTATGCCTTAAATTTGAGTGACTTGGGTAAATATTAACTTTTAAATCTTTGTGCAACAAAGCCATTCAGAACTAATTTGGTGAGGAAACTTCATTTAAAACCTGAATCTACCAAAGGATTATCTCCTAAACATCAAAGTCTTTTCCTTTAATTTTTAATAAATAATATACAAATTTTCATTATTTTTTTTTGTATCCCCCATAATAAATATTAAATCTTTAAGTATTTTTTTCTCTTCAAAAAATTCATCCTCACTAAATTCTTTTAAATAATTATTTAAATTTTCTAAGATAACATTCATTTCATTGTTGAAAAATGTAATTGTTTCATAATCATCATTTTTATCTAAAAAAAATTCTCTTTTAATAGAAGGATATTTTTTTAGATTAATATGATTAACAAATATGGATTCATAAATAAAATCATCAATACTTGACTTCAAAGTTAAATTAGAATTTTCAAAAGGATTTGTCCCACTATAAACAAAATACATATTAGAACCTCAACTCTATAGGCATTAAATCACCAGTAGCAAAAGTACCTCCACCTTTTATTGCTTTTGTATCAGAATCAGTATTCTTTAATCTGAAGAAAGGTGCAACAGTTTTTCCTTTTGGTGGATAGCTTGCTTGTTTTTTGCATGTTAATAGTAATCATCACTACCTTTTCTATTAAGTATCCAATCTGTCTATTTAGTTAAAATACTTTCCAAAACTTCAAAAATACTGCGACAAAAATCATTTTCTAAAGATTCAGGTAAAACTAATGTATACTGAAATGAATTCTTTAATAATATCTTGTAAGAATTATATTCATCATTATCAAATTCTAAATCATCAGTATCTAAAGAAATTTTTCTAGTATTCACGTCCATAGAAATATTTTCATAACTATTTGAAATCAGTGAAAATGGACCATCCCCTTCTCTTGTTATTGAGTAAGCATGTTCATCAAAAAAAACTTCCATTTCATTATTTTTGATATATGTAATAAAACAATTCTCATCATTTAACTCTTCCATATAATGAGTTTGAACATTGTTCCACATTGATTTAATTCTATGATTAAACTCAATAACAGCAATATTTGGTGAAACATTAGATATAATTACGTAATCATAACCTGTAATCTGCATTATGCCCCCTTATTTATCAGTTTTCCCATGTGAAATAACACTAGTACGTGGAACTATTAAATCATGATCTATATAGTTTACATGTGAACTTCGTCCACCCTTAATTTTTTTCAGCTTACATTTCTCTATCTTAAATTTAAAATAATATTCCGATTTATCACTAGTTAGACCTAAATAGCTTTTAAAGCCACCAGGTTTATGCAAAAGTTGTTCAGGTGACATCGTAGTTACATAAACTCCTTTTGGATGACCTTTATCTGGTGCAGAAGATTTAAAAATATAAGGAGATTGTGAAGAAATAGCATTGTATCCTTTTTTGTCAGTATAGTGATAAACATCAACCATTTCAGGTAATTCACATACTTCTTGCTTTTGTTGCTGTCGCTGTAGACCTGAAGGATCAATCCAAAATATACTATTAGGAGCATATTGATATAAGTTATTGCCTCCATCAAGCCTAATTGGATCTTTACTTACAAACCGCCCCACATAAGGCGAGTAATAACGATAACGGTTATAATGGAGCCCTGTTTCTTCATCAAAATATTGACCTTGGAAGCGAATATTGTTTGAAATAATTTCACTGTTTTCAAAGAAATTCGACTTGGCTTTTTCAGACTTACCACTTCGAGCATAGCTCTCGTCTTGCGCTCGTGCAAAGCGTTGCTTTGCTGACACGAGCTCACCCCATGCCTTATATTGCGCTTTCCAAATGATCGAACCTGTGTGGTCACTCATTTCCTGTGGTGTACCTAAGTGGTCACAGTGATAATACCAGACATCATTAAAGCCTTTGCTTTTCTTCGTTGTTTTCCACAATGGATCACGATAAATGCTATAAGGTTTATCATTCCAATCTACACTCTGATGTACTTCTACCTTACCCAAATAAACCGCTTGAACTAAAGGAATAAAACTGCCTTTTTCATAAATATAATGTTTGGTGTAATCTTCAGTGGATTCAAAAGCAACTGAGTCACCATCCCATCCATAAATCACATTTTGTTCAGCGCCTGTATGATGATGCTTACTACGTTTTTGAATACGTCGACCTAAGGCATCATAACGATACTCTGCCGTATATTCAGAATTACGGCTTTTAATCAAACGACCAAATACATCCCATTCAAGATGTAAATCACCCTGAGCAGTCTTTTGACGAATGAGCTGCCCAAACTCATCATACTGATACTGTTGTTCTAAATATTCTTTAACAACGTTATTGACCAGACGGTTATAGCCATAATGTCCTTCTTCTGTATTTTGCTTAGATGACTTATCAGAAGCCATATTATAAGGGTCGATAATATTGTTGGCAGGGTCAAAACGGAATGTTTCCTTGCCTAATTTGCTCGTTGCATCCAATAAACGTCCGACAGGGTCATATTTGTAGTTAATATTCCCGCGACGTGTATCTTGAATACCTGTAAGCTGTCCTGTTTTATCGTACTGATATAAACGCTGAATCAGTTGCTGGGTTTTATTGATTGCATTATTTTGCTGTTGGGTAGGAGATTGATAACCAAATTCATGACCATTGACAATCCTTTGCTGTGTTAAGCGTCCGATATCATCATATTTCTGTTCTTGGCTAATTCCATTGGCATAGTGCCGTGTGGTTTCTCTGTGTAAATCATCACGCTCAAAGCTAACAACATCTTCACCATTTAAGATCAGGCTTTGAACATGACCACTGCCATAAGTGAGCCAGTCGATATTTTGCCCATCAGGTCGAATCGTCTGAATCCGCACATTCAGCTCATCGTAAGTATGTTTCCACACGGCTGTTTTATTGGTTTTTAAATCCTGATGATGTTCACGGATTTGATTACCAACCGCATCATAGAACCAGTGTGCAGCACTGTCTGCATTTCTTGCTAAGACAAGTTGCCCATTGCTGTCATAGGCAAACTCTTCTATTTGTTGCTGTTCAACTTCATGAGAGTCGTAGCCATAACCTGCAGTACGCTGTTCAAGTCGTCCCATACTGTCAAATACAAATTGCTGTATACGGTCTTTCTGTGCAACACGGTCTTTTAAATCCTGACCATAAGCAGATGCAACTTCGATACTGGTTGTCAGTTGTTTAGTTCTGTCATCGTATCTATAGACTGTTTCTTTTCCATCGAAATCAATTTCTTTCAGCAAACGCCCCATGACGTCATAGAAGAACTGGTAACTTGCACCATTTTCATTAATTAACCTTTGCAGGCGACCAAGCTGATCCCATTTGTACTTAAGCTTATGACCTAATGCATCTGTTCGCACAGTGATTAGACCCGACTCATCATACTCGTATCGGGTTTGTTGTTGATTTGGATCAAGGTGCGCAAGTAACCGCCCTTCGGCATCATGTACAAAATGTTCTTCAGTGCCATCAGCATGTTTGATTTTTTCAAGTTGTCCTAAAGCATTTAATGGAACGCCTTTAATAATGACCATTCTTTGTTCAGTGTCTGATCCAGTATAAAAGTATTCAACTTTTTGTTTTAATGCATTCTCGGCAAACTTAACCCGACCACGCTCATCATATCCCCATTTGGTTTCTTTGCCTGAACAATCCTGATAACTGAGTAAATTACCCTGTGCATCATATTTAAATGATTTCGAGCCACCTTTAGCATCAATAATACTGGTCGGTAATCCTTGAGCATTATAACAGTATGACGTTTCACGCTGTAACGGATCAATCTCTTTAGTTAATTGATCTTTGTCATCATATTCATTTTTCCAGATAGCCCCTTCAGCATTTTTAATTTCTACTGGATTACCATTTTCATATTTATATTCGACTGAACTGCCATCGGGATTGATAGATTCTAATAAATCCCCTTGATCGTTATACCGATAAATATAGACTTCGCCAGTCGTTGTAAAGTGCTGAGTGATTTTTGAATTACTATCACGGATAAACCATTCTTCTAGTTCATCAGGGTAAACAATACGATAATTATAACCTTCAATATCATAATGATACTGAGTTACGTTACCTTCGCCATCAATCACTAAGGTACAACGCTTATCATCTAGCCATACTAAAGATAATTCTTGGCTACCGTCGTCTGCCCATTCATGAAATGCTCTGGCTTCATATGTTTCACCATCCCATTCTAGATTTATTGCTCGATTTGTTAAGTCCGTATAACGGGTAAGTAAGTGTTTATGATAAGAATAGTGATAATTCGCATGATCCCGAGTGGTTGCCTGTATTAAATCACCTTGCTGATCATAAAAATAACTTGCTATATCCAAGCACTTACCATCTTTGTTTAGAATCAGCTTTTCAATTTTTTGATTTGAATTTTTTATGCATTCAATATAACAGTCCAGTTTTTTATCATAAAAAAACTCGATCTTATGTAATATACCTTCTTCATGCCCAATAAGTATGGTGCTTTGATCAGATTTTACAATTGCTTTCAGAATGTAGTGATCTTTATATTTTTCAAATAAATATTGTTCCTTATTTTTATACTCAATGACCAAATTATTACCAAGATTGGTAATATACAAATTTTCAGCAACTGATAAATAAGTTGTATTTTCAGCGAGTTTAGGAAGATGAATAATTCGCCCTGTCTCATCGACAAATAAAAATTTGTCATCTTCAACAAAAATTTTCAGTGTCCAAGGTGTAAGCCATCTTGCACCAAACTCACTCTTATCATAGCCTTCCAAATTAGAAGCGTAGCTTCGAGTTTGGAAAATTCCTCTTGTTGAAAATATGTCAGCATCAAGATGAGTGAGAGATTCAACACCAGTTATGAAACTAATACTTTTTTTACTTGCGACAGCCCCACCACAATTACATGGATTTGGATCTTTTTTAGGTTTTGTAACTTTTGATTTACTTTCCAAAGGCGACGCGGGTGTAACACTTTTAACTTGTGTTGTTGTATTTGGTTTTACAGCACCACCTTTTGGTCTTCTTTTTAATACTGATTTTAATATTTCAATAAATTTTAATAGATAAACCTTTGCTTTTGCCTTAATTGCTTGAGCAGCTTTTGCACCAAATGTTTTTATTTTAGTTGCAACTGCTAAAAGTGCTGCTTTCCCGGCTGCACCCAATCTTGCCAAGATTTTTTGTAAAACTTGATTTGCAACTTGTCCTACTTGCGCTGAGGCAGATAAGGTGAGTGCTTTAAACAAATTATCAAAAGTATTTTTAGGGTCTCGGATTAAACTAGTTGTAGTCACCTTGCTAAAACTTTTCTGTGCATCTTTTTGAGCATTTGCAATCGCTATAGGGTTAACAGCCTGACCATTTGCAATATTGATTAAGCCCGATGAAAAATCATTAGATATTTTCATCGCATAATCCGAACAGCCATTAATTAAAGTATCAATTTGCCCTGTCGCTTTATCTACGAAAGGTTGTATTTGACCCGCAAGAACATCATTTAAACTAGCTTGTATTGCACTTTCCACAGCCAAAGCTAAAGTTGTTTTACCTGTAGATACTGCATTTCTTGCCGCCATGACCATCGGCCTTAGGGTCATACGAGCTGTATTCATTCCTGGAGGGACTGGGATAACACCAATCAAATTAATACAAAGATCTACCCAATCTAGTATGGCTGGATTTGGATTGTTAACCAAATTGATAATACCTTCGACCACATCAACAAGAGCAATAATATTACCGACTACAGGAATAACGCCTGCAACTTGAGCAAGAGTATTTAAATCAAAATCAGGACTAATATTTTGTTTTAGCCAATCATTGATGCTATTTCGACTTGATACAATATCTTGAGGTGCAATACTTTGAAGTGGGGCAACCACTACTTGTGTTTTTAAACTATTTGCTAATGTTATTATTGCTTGTTTTTGTTCTGGAGTTTGGTTTCCTGGCTTTGAAGGAACCATGCCTAATAGACCCATGTTTTATTCCTTATTTTTTTAATTTATGAAGATTAGCTACCAAACTTGAAGCATTACTAAATGCCTTAGACACATCTGATCTTGTATTTTTCATTTTTGAAATTGAATTAAATATCATATCTGGATTAAAACCTTGCAATTGTTGTGCTGTTGGCCATTCAGCTTGTCTTTTTAAATCACTAGTTTCAGCCCAAGGGTCTCTTTGATCCCCCTCAAAAAAAACTTTCACAGAACCAGGAATAATTCCCGAAATGCGTGCAAACCCTTTATCATCAAGAACACCTTGATGTTCTTTACCTTGCACATCTACTACTTTAAATTTACCTTGTTTAATCGCTTCACCATGAATGTAATTATTAAATAGTTCCAACACACCTTTGGCATTGCTTGATTTCAATGCTTGTTGTGAAACATTGACATGCACACCGGGTTTAAACAGATGCTGCCCAGCATTGACCTCAAACTTTCCACCCGTTTTGGGGAAAATTCCAGAATTATTCAATGCGATTTGCGATGAACCACCTGTAATCACAACTTCTTTAGGGCTACTAATCACAACTTTATCATCGGTCGATGAAATGGTAATACCTAACTTGGCAAATACATTTAAAGCATCTGACTGCGCTTGAATCTCTACTTTACTTTGCGCTGCAATCGCTTTAATCCCACCTTGCGCAGCAAATAAACTCAGTTTGTTTTGCGCATGTGCAATCCAATTCTTTTGCGTACTTAGATTAATACTGTTTCCTGCAAATTGATTTATTTGAGCATCTGCAGAAATATGAATGTCTTCTGCGGTGCTCAAAGCGATCCCATCTTGCGAACTTAATAAAAGTAGCGATTTTTTGAATATCGCAATTTTTTGTTCAAGCTGTTCTTTAAATTCTTTCAGCTGCTCAATCGACTCAATTTCATCGGTCTTTTGGTTCTTGGCAATATCACTTAAAGCTTTGCTGTTGGTCTGACTGCTTTCAAGTTGCTTTTTGACAATCTCACTCTCTAAGTGATCACCTTTGGCTTGATCTTGAGCATAGGTCGAAATCAGTAAGCCTTGCCCTGCTCTTACTGCACCCCAATGATCAGTTCTTAGTTCAAAGCCTTCACCACGATCATCACTTTCCGCTTTATCTTTTGGATGACTAAGCTTTCCGAGATTCAGTTGACTCGCGCCATGACTACTGTGCAACTGGCTGCTGATCTGATTGGTCGTATCGTCAAATCTCAGTTGGTTGTAGCCACTACCCTGATATTCTTTACTTTTAATGCCTGAAAGTTTTTTGGTCTCTGGTAGTTTGCCTTTGTCATCAAACTTAGTCGGATGGCGGTGTCCTTCATGGATACGTCCCACCACGAATGGTCTATCAAGGTTACCATCAAAGAAATCTATAACGACCACCTCTCCTGCTCTCGGTAGGAACCGTGCCCCATAGCCTTCACCTGCCCAAGGGGTGAGTACATCGACCCAAGCTGAATCTGTGTCATTGTCGTTAGAACCTGCACCACCATCATGGCTATGATCTTCACTGCGAGTAAATAGGAAGCGAACTTTAATCCGTCCCCATTCATCAACATGAATTTCTTCCCCACTTAAGCCAACAACTCTGGCACGCATTGGATGGGCAGTTGGTCTTTGAGTTAAGGGATTATATTCAGGAACAATCTTAATATTGCGTCGTTGTAGAACCAATTCATTGGCTTGGCGTTCTTCACTGTTGTTTGTGATGATATTGCTGGTTTGCCAATCACTTTGTTTGAGTAAAGTTTCAACTTGGTGGGTCAAGTCTTTCGGTAAATTATTCTGATTATAAAAGCGCTTCGATATGATCAGAAACTGCTTATCATGGGACTCTAGTTGAGATATGGTTGGATGTTTATCTAGCTCAAAAAAATAACCAACATGTGCATCTCGAACAGTGGAAGTAGCTGTAAATCGTTTGGCTTGTGAGTCGTAGTAGTTGCTTAGGTTTTCATTGAATTTTTCAATCTGACTGTTGCCTGATTTGGTTGCACCATCTTCACCATTCAAGTCTTGTATCCATGCTGGGCTAAAGTGCCAAGCTTGTTCTAAACCTAAACTGGTGTTGTCGTAGTTTTCACTGTGCTGATGGTTACTTTGAACTGAGCCTGCACCCTCTTCTGTTTCCAATGCATCTGCTTGCCATCGTTGGATATGCACTGCCGTCGGTTGGATTGAGCGTTGTCCGATAAACGTCGTAATACTGTCCGTGAGTTCTGTCGCGGAACTGCGATGAAAACGGATGTTCTTACGATCTAAACTTTTATATTGGGAATTATCATCGATTAAACGTAGCTTTTGAGGTTGGATTTGTTCACTTGAATTAGAAACTTTAAGCTGTGCTTCATCGATTAAAGTTGTAATCCCTTCCTCAGAAAGAAGTCTTTGAATGAATTCGCCATCCAGTTCATTATTCTGCATAATGAATGGTCTGACGTCATAGACTTTAGTTAGTCCACTCAGATCTAAAGTGAGACTTGAAGCAAACAGCGGACTACGTTGCACCCATTCCTGAAATACGGTTTGAATTACCTCAATAGCCGACTTCGCCATAAATACCCGAGAATTTCTACGCTGTTTCCATAAAGCAGTTGGATCTTCTACAGTTAAACGATAAATTGTAAGAGAGCCATCAGAGACACCCACATCGGCTTTGGTCACAATGCCTGAAATTCGATTTAACTCAGACCGATCATTAACAATATCAATGGCAACTTGAGCACCTATAAACTGTTTTAACGGTATTGCTCCATTCGTTGAGAGGCAAATAAGTTCTAGATGAACACCTTTATTCAGTTCATGTGTTCCATTAATACGTTGCAGAAAAACTTGATCGTTTAATAACGAATTTGAAAAAGACGCATGGATCGCACGTTTTTGGGAGCTTAGTCCTATTTGATCCAAGGCAGCATAAATATTGTTAGACATAGTTTATTATTGGATTTTAAATTGTGATGTAGTGTACTAAAAATTACAATCCAAGTCTAGACAGACCTGTCTAATTCATCTCTATATAGATATTAAAATAAACATGCATATCTTTGATTTCACGCATAGTTTGATGACTGACTGATAGAGTTATCACATCTCAATAAAGCATCCATATTAATCAAATATTCATTTTCAAATTGGCAAGCCTTTTTAACTGCTTTCTTGCAATCACAATTTTTTCTTTGGTGGTTTGCAATTGTTCAGCAATCTGTTGCATGGTCATTGTTGAGCTGGTAATGATTGCTTGATTTGCCAAAAGCCAACGCTTATTTTCGATACGTTGTGGATGAGGTTTTTTGACTTTTGCATAACATCTTAAATAGCGAGCATAACTACTGACTTGATCTTTGTTTAAACCATATTGTTGATACAAATCTTCAAAACCATCCCCCAATAACTCATCTTTATGTTCGATTGCCCATTGATGATTTAATACCACTTTTTCCCGTTGAATATTCAATTCTTTTCGAAGTCGAGAAACTTTGATGCCTGAAAAATTCAATTGCTTCATCACAGCTTGACGGGAGTTTTGCCGTATAAAATCTGCCAGTTCTGGTGTTAGGATGCAGGCATAACTGCCACGGGTCGTACTATACGCCCGACCTTTGTAAATGATTTGACCGATCTCTGTCTTATATTCTTCATAGACATCCCAATCCTCACCTTGCCAATCTTTAATGACTTTAATAGGGTTAAGTTTAGGTTTATATTGAGAAGTCATCACAGCAGCCTTTTTTAATACGACTATACTGTTTTATAAGTTTACCTTTATAATTTCAAGATATATTGTCTAAAAAATGAATTATTATTTTAATTTTTTTTAACAATTTGCTATTTTATGAGACAGTTTAGTAGAAATCATCCAATATCTTGAAAATCTTCCGTTCGCTTTAATATTGAAATGATCTCAAGCAGAACTGCTCAATCGCGAAACAAGTACCCGCCATACCCTAAAATTTAAATTGAGTACCGTCAAAATTACCCACAAATTTCCTAAAATAAGTATAAGTTAAATCCATTGTTATTAAATAACTAATTGATTTATAAATTAATAATAACTTGATAAATCTGTTCAAATTGTTGGCAAAAGTCTTTCATCTGTTGTTCTGTCATATCAGCCGTACTGATTCTTATGCCTTCAATTTCTTGATTGACGCTAAAATCTCGTCCTGAACGTACCAACCAACCTCGTTGCGATAAAATCTTGCTGATTTTGTCTGCATGTGGCAATTCAAGCCAGATATTTAGACCATCATAATGCATCGCACAAGGGATATTAAACTGTTGTAAATACTGCACAATTTTTTGATTCTGTTGTTGGTAATAAGATTTTGCCTGATTTAAGTTGACTGAAAATTTTTCAGCACTGAACAACTGGAACACCATTTCTTGGATGATATGACTGACCCATGTTGAGCCTGCATTCAATTTTCGTCGCAATCTATCTGAAGTTTCAGCATCACAACCAACAAATGCAAAACGAAAATCTGGCGATAAGTATTTGGATACTGAACGTACTACAGCCCAGTGCTTCGTTGTGGTTGGAATGATATGTTGGTAACAGGTTTGAGAAAGCACTGAAAAATGGTCATCAACAATCACCAATACATGTGGATAGTTTTGCAATAGTTTTGAAATTTTCTCAGCCTGAGTGCGATCTAAACTATAACCTGTTGGATTTTGCGCACGTGGCGTAATAATCAATGCTTGCGCGCCTGCATATAAGGCTTGTTCAATTGTATCAAGAACAAAACCATCGCTCCTGACTGTAAAAGGTTGCATTTTAAATTGCTGATGTTCAATTGCAGAGATACTGGTGATAAATCCTGGTTGCTCAACAGCCACTAAATCGGAAGGAACGAGGTAGGCAGCGAGTATTCGCTCAATCGCATCGACTGCACCGTAGGTAAATTCAATTGAAAATGGTTGAGGAAGATCTGCAAAAACCTGTTGTTGGGCAATATTTAATAATTCAGCATGATAGATGTTTTCACCATATAAACTGCTGTTCAGATGACCAAAATTGATTTGACTTAGAGTTGGTAACCATTCTCGGTGGGGATTACCATGAGCCAAATCGACTGTGCCCTCATTTAATGCTTGAAAGCCTTCTGATCTGCGACAAGATTGTTTTGATTTGACTTGTGTGCCTAAACGTCCTTTAGACACCACAATGCCCATCGACACTAAACTTTTATAGGCAGCAGCCACCGTATTTCGGTTCAGCCCAAGTTGTTCTGCTAACTCACGGACACTGGGCAAGAAGTCGCCTTCATTTAACTGCCCTTCATTGATCAGTGTACGAATATTATCTTGAATATCCTGAGCGCTGTTGCCTTTAATTTTCATAAAAAAATCTATATCGAGTTTTATACAGGAATGAGGTGATTAAGCCAATCACGTAATAACAGCTTGGCTTTGTCCTGTAAGGATTGCCCATATAGTACATTTTCTTGACGTAACTTTAAAATATCAATCTTCGCCTGATTGAGTTCAGTCGCATGTCCAATCAACCAACGCTCTAATGTTTTTGGATCAACTTCAACATGAAATTGCAATGCCAGAATATTGAGACCCACAGCAAAGGCTTGGTTAGGATAGTAAATTGAACCTGCTAAGCGTTTAGCGGATTCAGGTAAATCAAAGGTGTCGCCATGCCAGTGTAAAACCTGAACATTTTCCAAATGCTTTAAAACTGAGGCAAAGCCTTGACTGGTAATGGTTAATCGACTCCAACCTATTTCTTTGATATGCCCCTGATACACCTTTGCACCTAAAGCCGTTGCTATTAACTGAGCACCTAAACAAATACCCAGTGTTGGATAGTGATGAGCGAGACGGGTACGTAGTGCATGAATTAAATCCGATAAATAAGGATAATTAGCCGTTTCATATACGCCGATCGGTCCACCCAATAAAATAACAGGATGTTTTGAAGCAAGAGCCTCATCCACGGCATCGACACCTAACTGTAAATACTGAATTTGATAATTTAAGTCATTCAGCGTCTGTGCAAAACTGCCTAAATCTTCAAATGCCAAAGTTTGAATTGCATAGATTATTTTCATTGTGCTCACTCTACTTGTCACTTAGATAACAGGCTTTCAGCAAGCCGTATATTTGCTGGGCTAAATATTCAATTTGTAGATCAGTCATGATCAAAGGAGGCAGTAAACGAATAATTTTTCCCTGAGTAACATTGAGCAATAGATTAAACTGTTCACTGGCAATTTTTGTCAGGTTTTCAATCGGATGAATCAGTTCAATTGCAATCATCAACCCCACACCACGTACAGATTTGATGTTGTGTAACCCTGTTAATTTAGATTGCAGTAAATCGAGTAAGTGATATCCTTTTGCAGAAACTGACTGTAAATACTGCGTTTCGAGTAAATCTAAAACACGATAAGCCACTCGACATGCCAACGGATTCCCACCAAAAGTTGAGCCATGTAAGCCAGACTGCAATAAATGCCCCAACTTAGGATGGGTTAAACAGGCACCTATCGGTAATCCATTGCCTAAACCTTTTGCAATGGTAAGTACATCAGGACAAATTTCAGCTTGTTGATAATAGAACCATGTTCCTGTGCGCCCCAGTCCACATTGGATTTCATCTAACATCAACAACCAATTCTGTTGATCACATAGTACTTTGAGCTGCTTGAGATAAAATGTTGAAGCAATATTCACCCCAGCTTCACCCTGAATTGGCTCGAGTAATACTGCCACAACATCGGGATCATTTTGATAAGCTTCGATCGCAGCCAAATCATGAAATGCAACAAACTCAAAACCTGTTAATAAGGGACCAAAAGCCTGACGATAATCTGGCTTAGCTGTTGCAGATAACGCTCCTAATGTGCGTCCGTGAAATGCGTGTTGCATGACGATTATTTTGGGACATTGAATGCCTCGCTGATGACCATATAAACGAGCTAATTTAATTGCCGTTTCATTGGCTTCTGTGCCTGAATTACAAAAAAAAGTCTGGGTTAAACCCGTAATCTGTGCCAGTTTTTCAGCAAGACGTTCATTCCAAGTATGTTTAAATAAATTGGAAAGATGTAAGAATGTTTGGGATTGTGCCACGATTTCCGTATGAATATCAGGATGAGCATGCCCAAGTAAGGTGACACCGACACCTGAAATAGCATCCAAATAACGCTTATCTTGGTGATCCCATAGATAGCACCCTTGACCACGTTGAAATTCAATGGCTAAAGGTTGGTAAACGGGCATTAAATAACTCATGTCATCTCCTGCGACAAAATATTCATCGAACAGGGCTGATAGATATATTCACTTCCCAAGAGCTGCATCGTCCCCTCTTTTTGCATAAGAAAACGCGAATCTTCAATCACTTGATGTAACTCATAGCTTAATTCGGTTGTATGCTGTAAATAACTCAACAAAGTATTAATTTTCATTAAAGCGTGCATAGAACGGCTTTGAAAATGTCCCAATAATTTGCCCTGTTGATAGATGGTTAATTGAAAATGTTGACTCATCTTGGCTTACTCCGCCCAGTAATAATGATCAGGCAGTGCTCTTGCACCAAAAATAGCCTGCCCAACGCGAATATCCGTTGCACCTTCTTCGATGGCAATTTCAAAATCTCCAGACATCCCCATAGATAAACGCTGGACATCAGGATAAATTTTTTGAATTTGATCTCTTAGTACACGTAAAGTCTGAAAACATCGCCTCACCTCAACAGCATCTTGACTGTGAATAGCCAGGGTCATTAATCCAATTATTTTGAACTGCGTAAACTGCTGACACTGATCAATTAAAGCTAAGGCTTGTTCAGGTTCAACACCAAATTTACTGTGTTCATTGGAGGTATTTACCTGAATAAAAACAGGAATTTTACGTTGTTCGAGTAATAAGCGATGATTTAGTTTTTCTGCAAGTTTTAAACTGTCTAAGGCATGAAACTCATCAATAAATTTGGCAACATACTTCACTTTATTGCTTTGTAAATGCCCAATTAAAATCCAATGAATCGGTAAATGTTGTAGCGCTTCATATTTGGCTTTCGCCTCTAACACTTTATTTTCACCAAAACTACAAAAGCCTAATTGATATGCCTGTTCAATTTTTTCAATCGCTAAAGTTTTGGTCACAGGCAATAAGCGAATCTCTGCGGGATTACGTCCTATTTTTTGGCATATCGCTGTAATCTGTTGCTGAACCTCACTAAAGTTTTGCTGCAACCCAATTAAATTGCTCGGCGTAACAAAGTGCTCCATAAAAAACCCATGACAAATTAATTTTGTCCTATGACAATAATATGGTTTAAAAAATTGCGCAAGCTTTTTATCGTCTTGCTCGACAAATTAGCTTGCGCTTACTCAATAAAACCCATTCATCACCGTGACTAAATCACGCGCTAAGAATTAAAGTTATTGCCATTTTTTACATACCCAATGCTCATATTATTGAGCAGGTTTCCAAACAAATTGTGCAGCTTCAATTTGATTAGGAATCAACTTTTGACTATAGAAGAGGTCTGCAATCTTTTGTTGAGATTGAATAGCCTCTGAACTTAAAATCGCAACAGGATTTGGTTTTGGTTTTTTAGCAATCACTTTTTGCGTCACTTTGACATCTAAACCAGTGCTCTTCGCCAAAATCTCAGCTGCTTCTGATGGATGAGCATTAATCCACTGATCACTTTGATTTAATACAGCCAATACTTTTTCTGCATCCTTTGGATGGTTTTTGACAAAATTAGGCTGCGCCAAATAGTAGCTATAGGTCGTTGGCAAATCTGTAGACTCGAATAAAATCTTTGCATTTCCATCAATTTCGGCAGCGCTAATATAGGGGTCCCAAACAGCCCAAGCATCAATTGCCTTTTTATCCAAAGCAGCACGTGCATCTGAAGGCGTCAGCCAAACAGGTTGGATATCTGCCCATGATAGATGAGCTTGCTTTAAAGTTTCAGCCAAAAAGTTATGCGCACTTGAGCCTCGGGTTAATGCAATTCGTTTTCCTTTCAAATCCGCAAGACTTTTAATCGAACTCTGATTCGGCAATAAAATCGCATGAGCCTGTCGTGAGGATTGCTCATAACCTAAATAATTCAATTGTTTCCCCGCGGATAATGCAAATACAATCGGTGCATCACCGGTATAACCGAAATCAATTGAATTGACAGATAAAGCCTCTAAAGTCTGAGGACCCGCGGGAAATTCTTTCCACTCAATTTTTACATGAGGGAATTGTTTTTCAAACAATTGATTCTGCTTCGCCACGATCAATTTTAATGCTGCTTTTTGATAACCTATATTGAGTGTACTGATCTGATTGCTATCAATGGATTTTTTATCATCCTGTGTCTGTTTTGAACAACCTGAAAGCAGTAACCCTGTACTAAAAATGGTAATCAATCCATATGCTAATAACTTATTCATACTCACTCAAATCATCTAATATTTCATCGAGTGTATACAGACAATAAAATATTGATAAATATATAATCTTTATATATTTATCACATAATATTCACAAAGGTTTTTAACGCTTCAATGTTCTATTTTTTATAGCGAATACAATTACGTCCTTCTGCTTTGGCTAAGTATAAATATTCGTCAGCAGCTTTAAATACCTTATGAATATCTGTAGATATTTCAGGCCAGTGTGCAATACCAATTGACACAGTCACTGCGGGAATATCATCAATTGGACTTTTTTCCAACAGTTGGCGAATTCTTTCAGCAATATTGATACTTAAATTTTGGCTATCTATCGGACTTAATATGACAAATTCCTCGCCACCAATTCGACAACAAATATCAATATTTCGTACACAGTCCTTGATATGCTGTGCCGTACGCTTTAACACCATATCCCCCTTTTCATGCCCATATTGATCATTGATTTTTTTAAAGTAATCAATATCTACAGCAATAATGGCAAAAGGAATATTGGATTTCATCAAGCGTTCAATATGCAGCTCCATCCCACGACGGTTATACAGCCCTGTCAAAGGATCAGTATTCACATAATGGTTGAGTGTGGAAATTCGTTTGCTAAAATTTGAAGAACTTTGCAACAAGGATCGTTTAAAATTCCTGACTTCATAATACAGCGCATCAACATCTTTAATTTGGTTGGCTGTTTCTGGATTGTTTAAATGGCTCGCCATCGTTGCCAAGCGGTTTAATGGCGCAGAAATATAATAGGAAATTTTCCAGATAATTAAAAAAATTAGAATATAAAAAACAAGCATATATGCAATAATTTTATAGATAAGGTTGGGTACTTTTTCTAATAGTTTATGCGTGGGTTGTTGCGAAACAATAATCCAATCGGTGTGTTTCACTTTTGCAAAACCCGCTAAATTATCAACCCCCTTACTATTGATCAATCTGATTTTTCCTATCGAATGTTTCTCCATATAATCCAGACCTGTATTGTCTGTTGCATATGTTCCTATTCGATGAACATCAGGATGAAAAATGATTTTATGCTGGCTATCGAGCACATACATATAGCTGTCTTTATAATTAAAACTAATCGTCAATAACTCATTGATAATATTTCTTTCTTTTAAATAAATCGCACCACCTACAAAACCTAGATAGTTCTTATGCCGATCAAAAATTGGTTGTGAAATAAACACAATCAAATTCTTTTTGACTGAGTAATACGGACTTGTAATCACGGTCTTTTGGGTATCTAAAGATTCAGTAAAGCCCAATGTTCTATTGATTACATTTTTATTCAATGCAATTTTCGATGGTGAAAAATTCAGGATTCGACCATGTTTATCAGAAATAATCACACTATCAAAAAAGTTAGACTGAAATTTGAGGCGGTCTACTTCTGATTGTTTAAATTTTTCGTCATCAAATGATTGCCCCAATAACATGGCACTGTAATCAAGTTGTTTTAATACCGTCTGAATTTGAGAATCTGTTTTTTGCGCAATCTTCGTTGCATACTCCATATTCACAGACAAAGACGTATCTAATAATTCTTTTTTTTGAATAGAGTAGTTTACGAATAAAGATGCAATAAAGAGGATAACAATACTGAAAACAGCCAAAAATAGAATAAGTTTCCTTAGGTTTAATTTTAAACAAAATATGAATTTTTTTAGTTTCATTGAGTCAATTGCAAACAGCATTTGCTTGAATTTTATGCTCTTTTAATCATTATTACTACAATATTTTTATTATTATTAAACTTATTTCCAATCTCCTTCAAATAAGATGCGCATAATATTATCAACAAATTATAAGGGTCATTCCATATAATAACACTTAAAAATAATTATAACCCTCTGTAATATAAATAAGAAATTCAATTCACTTACTCATTATACAATATACTCAGGGGATGTATTTTTTACCTTCTAGATTTAATGTAAAAATATATTATTCTTATTAACATGACTTTAATCATATATTAAGCTCTACTTCGCATATTCTTTATATCAACTAAATTAATAGATTTTACAACGACAGCAATTTGCCTAATTGTCTTGAATTGATGTCTGATCAAGAGTCATAACATTACTATGTTTATCGAATAAAAAATATTTAATCAATCAGTGATTTGACCGACACGAATGTTTATCAATCAAAAGCAATCAACAAGTGACTGCCATGAATATAGAGCATCCTTGGCAATCAAGTTGATTTTCATGGTGATTTAAGCTGCTTAGATACTTTTGGAATTATTCGACTTGCCAAGCAAAAAATTTAAATGTTGTCGTACCGCAGCCCATTCACTTTTTAAAATACTATACACATATGTATCACGCAAAATATCATCTTTCACAATTTGATGGCTACGCAATATGCCATCGAGTTTTGCACCTAAACGTTCAATCGCGGCTCGACTTTTGAAGTTAAATGAGGATGTGCGAAACTCAACTGCAATACAATCCAAGTGATCAAAAGCATAACTTAGCAGTAACTGCTTACATGCTGTATTGATATGTGTTCGTTGCACAGATTGTCGATACCAAGTTGAACCAATTTCGACACGGCGATGGACCGCTTCGATATTCATAAAACTGGTCATGCCTAAAACTTGAGCTGTTTGTTTTTCAATGACGGTATAAGGCAACATCTTGCCTTGAGTCTGTAAGTTCAATCGTCGATGAATCTCAGCCCCCATTTGCTCAGGCGTTGGGATATGTGTAAACCATAAGTTCCATAGTTCTCCGTCACATACAGCTTCTATCAGCGCTTCCATGTGTTGTATTTCAAGCGGTTTTAAAATGACATGATCATTTTCTAAAACCTGAGACGTTAGCCAAGTCATTCAATTCTCCTTCTACCTACATAGAGATAAGTATTTATTTATTTTTCTCTGCTGCAACCTGATACATTGCATCAGCAATTACACCATCCTCCGTTTGAGATAATGCATTGGCAACGCCAACAATATCTCGATGATCTTTGTTCTGACCGAGTTTTGCTTTGCCTTGCAGTCTCGTGATTTCTATTTCAATACCAACAATTTCCTGAAGCATCGGTTCTAAATAATCTTTGGGAGCATCAGACATTTTCCACGGGGTAGGTTGAGTTGCTTCATGTGTCCGAGTTAAACGAGCAACTACACCTCGTACATAACGCTCGTCATCATGAATACGGATTTTGCCATGCGCATGTACAACCCTGTAGTTCCATGTTGGCACCTGTCGCTGGTGTTCATGTTTACTTGGATACCATTGAGGTGAAATATAGGCATCTCCAGCACGGAATACCACCAACACCTCATCACCGTCATGAAGCTGCTGCCAGATAGGATTCTGTCTTGATACATGGGCATGGAGTGTACCCAACTCTGACTGTTCTAACTGTAGTTCAAAAGGTAAATGGTTAGCATCTAGACCCTGTGTGCTATGACTCAACAGTATTCCCAGCGGATATTCACACATCAGTTGATGCATCTCTTTCACTTCAGTGATTTCAAAATCTTTAGGGATATACATGGTCGACTCCTCTCACTCTCAATCATTAAAACTGTCATTAAACATGAACTTTCTGTTGTAAATTTTCTGATTTAATTGGATTATTCAAAAGTACCAGTTTGTATTTATTTAAGTAGTCCAGAATTATGGCGAGAATGGCAAAAGTGGTTGAGCTTCCTTCAATTTCGAAGCTCAACAAACAGCAAGGCAAAGTGACTGCGCAACTGATACAGATCCTCAGAGAAGCTGTACAACAAGGAGATTTAAAGGCAGGTGATCCTTTGCCCTCGTCACGTGAATTGGCGCTCAGCTTAAGTGTTTCCCGTGGAACGATAATTGAAGCATATGATCAATTACTGGCCGAAGGTGTTTTAGAGGCACATCCACGTAAGGGAACCTTTGTTGCACAGTCTTTAATCAACACGCCACATCAACAACATCAAAAAGACATTGTTACCAATACATTTAAATCAAATCTGACAGCAGCCGCACAAGCCTATGCCGAGATATTAAAAGAATTTAAACCTTTGCCCCATTTACCCTTTGCGATATCTGTTCCTACCGGACGTACTCAACCCAATGATGTCTGGCGCAAATTTGGCAATCGCTATCGCGCTCAAGGAGAAGGCTTACCCTCAGGCTATGATGATCCTCAGGGCGTATGGTCATTGCGAGTTGCAATTGCAGCGTATGTTCGTCG
Source organism: Acinetobacter bereziniae LMG 1003 = CIP 70.12 (assembly GCF_000368925.1). Lineage (GTDB taxonomy): Bacteria > Pseudomonadota > Gammaproteobacteria > Pseudomonadales > Moraxellaceae > Acinetobacter > Acinetobacter bereziniae. Next base: position 1,230,888 of record NZ_KB849756.1, read on the forward strand.
TTCTCGTTCAGTTCATTGCCAACCTGAACAGATTGTGATTACCAATGGCATACAACAAGCTTTATATATTTGCAGTCAAATTTTATTTGAACCGAAGGATCAGGTATGGCTCGAAGATCCTGCTTATCGTGGAACGTCAGCCATTTTAGAAAATGCTATACAAAACATCCAAATTATTCGTGTTCCTGTTGATGAGGAAGGATTGCAAGTCAATACAGCCATCAACCTTGCTCCTCATGCACGAGCAGCTTTCGTTACCCCTTCTCACCAATACCCGATGGGTATGCCAATGAGTTTATCTCGTCGTCATGCCTTATTGGCATGGGCATCACAACAACAAGCATGGATTATTGAAGATGATTATGACAGCGAACTACGTTATCACGGGCAACCTTTTCCAGCCTTACAAGGTTTAGCACCTGAACGTGTCATCTATTTGGGTACTTTTAGTAAAGTGCTTTTCCCTTCACTTCGACTGGGTTATGCGATTTTACCGCAAGCCTTAGTTGCACCTTTCTGTGGTTTAAGAGTGTTGATCGACCGTCACCCTGCTTCAGCAGATCAACATGTGCTCGCCAAGTTTATTGAGCAAGGGTATTTAGAACGACATATCCGTAAAATTCGCCAAGTTTATGCCGAAAATCGTCAACATTTGATGACGATAATTGCAAGACATATCCCTGAACATCTCGGTTATTTAGAGTCAGGAGATCAAGGCATGCATATGGTGCTTTGGCTCGCAGAACATATCAATGACCTTGCCATTGCCCAAGCAGCCGTAGACATGAAAATTGCAGTGAAAGCTATTTCTCCAACTTTTTCAGCACAACGAAAACGTTCAGGTTTAATTCTTGGCTTAGGTGATTTTAATCTCAAGCAAATGGAAAGTGCGGTCATAATTTTAGCTGATCTTATTCAACAAGCTAATGTTAAATCAGCATCCATCTAGTCAATCAGTTAAAAACATGTATCGCAAAATCGAATTTCTGTTGATCAATATGAATCTGCGCATATCGATCTATACAGACCAGTTTAGATCTAAACCCAACTGCACAGAGTCAATTCTTTACAGTTTAGTGCTGTTCTTCTTGATATTCCTGAATAGCTTCTTTGGCTATACGAAAACTGTCTACCGCAGCAGGTACACCACAGTAAATTGCAACTTGTAACAGCACCTCACGAATTTTGTCTTTTGGTACACCATTTCGTAATGCGCCTTTAACATGTAATTTTAGCTCATGTGGACGATTTAATGCAGAAATCATGGCAAGATTAATCAGACTACGCTCAGGTTTGCTCAGTTCTTCACGTCCCCACACTGCGCCCCAACAATACTCAGTGACCAACTCCTGTAAGGGTAAATTAAAATCATCCGCATTGTTGATCGATTGATTGACATAATCTTCACCCAGTACTTGTTTACGAATCACAAGACCTTTTTCAAATTTTTCATTACTCATCTGTTTAATCCTCCAAATAAGGTATATTTAATTTCAAGGTAATCTTCAATGCCATACTTTGAACCTTCACGCCCTAAACCTGATTGTTTGATTCCGCCAAATGGTGCAACCTCATTAGAAATCAATCCTTTATTGATACCTACCATGCCGTATTCCAATTGTTCACTCATACGCCAAGCACGTCCAAGGTCTTTGGTATAACAGTAGGCTGCTAAACCAAACTCTGTTGCATTGGCCATCTCTAACACCTGTTGCTCGGTTTCAAACTTAAATACAGCGGCAAGCGGACCAAAAGTTTCCTGAGTTGCCACATCCATGTCTGCGGTCACATCTGCAATAATGGTTGGCTGATAAAATAACTCTCCTGCGCTGTGACGTTGCCCCCCTGTCACCAAACGAGCAGCTTTGGATAAGGCATCTTGTACATGGGCTTCAACTTTCTTCACAGCATTCAGATTAATCAGTGGACCAATTTCACTACCAACATCCAAACCATTGCCAATTTTAAAAGCACTGACTTTTTCACTTAATGCGTTGATGAATTTATCGTAGATGCCTGCTTGAACCAAAAAGCGATTTACACAAACACAGGTCTGCCCTGCATTTCGATATTTTGCAATCAATGCGCCTTCAATGGCGTCATCCAAATCTGCGTCATCAAAAACAATGAATGGTGCATTACCACCCAATTCCAAAGAGACTTTTTTTAAGGTTTGTGCAGAACGTTGATAAAGCATTTTTCCCACAGGTGTAGATCCTGTAAATGTAAACTTTCGCACCACATCACTTTCAAAAATAGCATCTCCAATCGTGACTGCATCCCCTGTAATCACACTGAAAATTTCGGCAGGAATCCCAGCTTGCACAGCTAAATCAACCAACGCTAAAGCTGTAAATGGTGTTTCAGGTGCAGGTTTAACAATACAAGGGCAACCTGCCGCCAATGCAGGCGCTACTTTTCGTGTAATCATCGCTGCCGGGAAATTCCACGGCGTAATCGCTGCAACGACTCCGATCGCTTGTTTTTGTACCATAATACGTGCATCTGGATATGGGCTTGGCACGATATCCCCATATACACGCTTTGCTTCTTCAGCAAACCACTCCACAAAACTGGCAGCATACAAAATCTCTCCTCTCGCCTCTGCCAATGGTTTGCCCTGTTCACTGGTGAGAATAAAAGCAAGTTCATCTGCCTGCTCAACCATCAATTCAAACCAACGTTTTAAAATGATTGAACGATCTTTTGCTGTTTTATTTTTCCAAGCTGACCAAGCATTTGCAGCAGCTTGAATTGCTCGTTCTGCTTCGGTTTTCCCCATATTGGGTACTGTCCCAATAAGCGCTTGAGTTGCAGGATTATAAATATCTGTTCTTTGAAGGTTGTCAGCATCGCACCATTGCCCAGCGATGAAGGCTTGTTGGTGAAAGAGAGACATGTCTTTGAGTTGCATATGGATCATCCTGTTTAGATGCAAACATCCGTATGTGCTTATAACGCTATGGTTTGTATAAGCAGATACTTAGTCTTGTATTATGGCATACCAAGAAAATGATGAAAAAAATTTTCGGTTGCCCGAATGTTATGATTCAACGTTAAAAATAATAGAATAAAGTCAAATTCAATAGCTTATTCCACTTATTATCATCCCCCAATGCCAATGATGCTGCATTGCCACCGATAAAAGGATCATTTTTACTCATGATATATTCAGCAAGCAAAGAAAGCTTTTTATGATCAATGGAGACACCCAAGATATTTCGAATGGAATCCTTTGCTTCAGCCTGATCTTTGTTATATCGGCTATGCATGAGATAAGGGGTAATATTGCCAATTTTTCCGACATCTTTAAATGCATACCCCAGATCAGCCGTGTAATAACTGGCTTTGTTGGCGACGGCATATTCAGTGTCATAAGACCCCATGAGCGAAGTGTCAGGTTGAATTAAATCTTTATTGTTGACATCATTTTTGCCTCCAGTCAAAGTCAACCCAAGCAGCCCATAATTTACTTTGGTAAATACTGACCAAGCATTACGTCGTCCAGTCTGGTTGGTTTTCTTATTGTCTATTTGCGAGATCCAGTAAGACGCACCAAGCTGCGTATCTAAACCATCGATACCCAAAGGAATATCTTGACTCACCCGCCCCACCCACATGTTTTTCTCTTGTAAGTTGGTTTGTGTCACATCATCGGAACGTACATAATTGGCTGTGTAACGACCTGAATCTGGCGTATAGGTCCCTGAATAATGACCACCATCAATCGCAAAATAACCAAAATCAAATTTGGTCGCTGACGATAATTCAGCATGATAGTTCACACCAACATTATGCACATCTTCCAAACCCGCAGTAGTATTAATACTACCATACAAGCTATTACCCCAGAAACGTCCGGGTCCAAATGGAATGGCTTGCATACCCACCACAAGTTGATCTGTTTTATTCAAACGATAACCTGCATAAGCATCAATCATGCTGGAAAAATCACAAAACCGCTCATATTGATAACAACGATATTCTGCGTGTCCAAACAGATTTCCACGTTCATAATCCAATTTAAGTTGTGCTGCATCGAAACGGATTTTCTGATCATCAGCATTCTCACCATAATCTTTGACTTGGTAATTGCCCCGTACATAACCAGATACAGTGAGCTGACCTGTTTCACTATTGGATTCACCAAAACTGATTCCAGCATAACTTGGTGAAATATATTCAACCAAAATTAAAGCGATAACCCATTGTAAATTATTATTTTTCATCGTGAAGATTCCTTTCACATCACATTTTAATGTTAAACTTTGATATCCAAAGCTGAGTCTGCGTATTTAATCTTGCTGAAATTAAACAGGTAATACACGATAAAACTCACCACCAATCCAATCACCCAAGAAACATCAACATCAGGGATCACATTGGCAAATGGTCCTGTAAAAAAGGCATTGGTCAAGAAAGGAATCTGAATCATAATCCCGATAAAATAGGCGATCAGCGCTTTGGCATTAAACTTGCCGTAAATACCACCATCTTGGGCAAAAATAGACTGAATATCATAAGATTTCTTGTTGACCACATAGAAATCCAAAAGGTTGATCGACACCCAAGGTACTAAGATAAACAACAAGGCAAAAATCACATTCAGGAAGAAACTGATAAAGTTGCTCGAAGCCCATAATGCAGTGAAAGTTGCCAGAATCAGTACCACAACTGACAGCACAATTCGAATATTCTTACTCGGTATCCATTGTCCTGCAAAGGTTTGAATCGAAGTAATGCATGACAACACTGCACCATATAGATTCATGGCATTGTGACCGATAATATTACAAAGAAATAAAATCATCAGAATGTAGCCAAATATGCCTGTGCCTGATTTAACTGCTTCCATCGCATCTGTTGTGGAACCAATACTGACCGCTACAGTTCCAAAAGCCATAGCAAAAATTGTACCGAGAGATGCACCCAAATAGGTGTAAATAAAGGGTTTATAAATGCCAATACTTTTAGGTAAATATCTTGAATAATCTGAGGTATATGGAGAAAAACTAATTTGCCAAACCGCACATAAACCAAACATGGCAAACCAGCCTTTCAGGTTGAATGTTCCTTTTGCCAAAACCTCAGCATTGATATGCGGCAGCATAATGATTAGACCAATCAACAGCGAACCACCCATAAACCAAGTCCCAATCTTATTGAACTTATGAATCAGGTGATAACCGATGATCCCAATGGTCGTTGCGGCAATTGCTCCGATCACGGTTGCTGTAGGTACAGGAATTGCAGGCACAACCGTGTGCAAAGTTTTACCCGATAAAATAATATTGGAAATAAAGAATCCAAGGTAAATCAGGGTCGTAAATAACACCACCAACAAAGCCCCATAGCGCCCAAACTGCGCACGGCTTTGAATCATTTGTGGAATACCCACTTGCGGTCCTTGTGCCGAGGTTAGTGCTAAAATCGCTGCACCAAAGAAATGTCCTGCACAAATTGCCACCAAAGCACTGATTAAGCTTAGCTTAAAAGTGAGCATCGACATTGCACCTGTAATCACAGCCAAAGGCGCAATATTGGTACAAAACCATAAAGTAAAAAGATCCCGAACCTTGCCATTGCGTTCAGAGGGATCTACATAATCAATCGAATGGCTTTCTATCGCAAAAGCATTTTTTTCATTTTGACTCATATCCTTAATCTCTCTTTGAGGAATTCATTTTCCTCAATCTGAATTTATTTGTGAGCGTAAATGTAGATTTCACAACCTACTTTGTCAGCATCCTATTCAAATGACCTGACCACGATATTGACGATAAGGCTGACTAATACGCTGTCGTTTGCGTGAATTCAGCCTAAAAAAGATAAAAGACACCCCATGTGAGACTTTTTTCAAAGCTCAACAATATTTATCCTTTTCAATTACAGTAAAAATTTATAGAACTTTAGTGTTCTGCATATATTTTCATCCTTGAAGTTAAATTCCTTGAATTAAAGTTTGATCATTTACCACATGACCATCATCTATTTCATGATCATCATTTATCTCATGACTATTATTTATCTCATGATAAAGGGATCATCAATCGGTTGATCAGAGGTACGTAACCAAACCGTTTTGGTGGTGGTGTAGTCAAATACCGCCTCAAAACCACCTTCTCGACCATGTCCAGATAAACCATGACCACCAAAAGGTGCAAGTGGTGACACTGCACGATAAGTATTGAGCCAAACAATTCCGGATTGAATCGCTTTTGTCATGCGGTGTGCGCGACTTAGATTTGTAGTAAACACGCCTGCGGCAAGACCATAAGCGGTATTGTTTGCCGTGTGTATTGCCTCAAGCTCTGTTTTAAAACTGACCACAGACAGCACTGGACCAAACAACTCATTCATTACACAATCGGCCTGAGTCGCATCACTACAATCCAAAATAGTGGGTGGATAGTAATAGCCTGCACGGTCAATACTCTCCCCACCTGTCAATAGCTTTGCCCCCTGCTGAATTGAACTGGCGACAATCTGTTCAATTTTTTGCCGTTGGCGTAAAGTACACAATGGACCGAACTCAGTTGCCATATCCTCAGGCAGACCAATTTTGATGCTTTGCACACGTTGTACCAAGCGCTGTACAAATTCATCTTTGATGCTTTCTTCGACCAATAAGCGAGAACCTGCCACACAACTTTGTCCAGTTGCAGCAAAGATCGCTGCGACTTGAGCATTTACAGCACTTTGTAAATCAGCATCTGCGAACACAATAAATGGAGATTTCCCCCCTAACTCAAGAGATACTTTGGCAAGATTTTCAGCAGAATTTCTGACAATATGCTGCGCTGTTTCAGGTCCGCCTGTGAATGCCACATGTGCAACGTCAGGATGACAGGTTAAAACAGCACCACATTCAGCCGCAAAACCTGTAATCACATTTACCACACCCGCAGGGAAACCAGCTTCATGTACTAAGCGTGCAAAAGCCAGCAAAGGTGCTGGACCTTCTTCCGACGCTTTTAAAACCACGCTACAGCCTGCTGCCAAAGCAGGACCAACTTTAACTGCGGATAAAAATAACTGACTGTTCCAAGGTACGATTGCTGCAACAACACCTACAGGCTCTCGAATAGTCCAAGCTAGCATATCAGGCTTATCAATCGGTAAATATCGACCTTCAAGTTTGTCAGCAACACCAGCATAATAGCGGTAATACTCGGCTACATATGCAATCTGGCTCGACGTTTCACGGATAATTTTACCGGTATCTTGTGTCTCAAACAGCGCCAACTCTGGTGCTGATCGTTCAATCAAATCCGCAAGTTTATATAGCAACTTACCCCGCTGAGATGCGGTTAAATCGGCCCAAGCTGAATCTTTTAATGCTTGTGAAGCAGCTGCAACCGCACGATTCACTTCATCTGTACGTGCTTCAGGCATTTTTGCCCAAACTTGTCCTGTTGCAGGATTGATACTGTCAAATTGTGCAGCACCATCCTCAAACTGACCATTGATATATAACTGAAATGGAGAAGTCATGGTCTTCTCTCCTATGCAAAAGCTGGCATCACTTCGTTGATCATACGTTCCAATGAGGCTTTTTTACGTTCAAAGCTCATTCCTGTATCGATCCAGAATGAGTATTCGTTATAGCCCATTGCCTCATAAGCTTTTAAACGATCAATCACTTCTTGCGCTTGACCAATCACATTATTTTTACGCATAGCTTCTGGACTATAGAAAGGATGTTGCGCCATTTCTTCCTTGGTCATCGGTGCGATCAGCCCTTGGCTAATTTCACGCTCATTTTTAAACCATGCACCAAAATAATTATAGAATATATTGATTTCATCTGCGGCGAGTTGAGCATCTTGCTCACTGTCAGCGACATAGGTATGACGAAGTAACATAATTTCAGGACGTGGAATGTCTGCAAATTTCTCACATGCTGCATTAAAGTTGCCCATCAATTTCTCAACTTCTTCATCACCCAAATGTAATGGTGTCACTTGCACATTACAGCCATGCTGAACTGCAAATTCATGACTATTTGGATCACGTGCTGCAACCCAAATCGGTGGATGTGGCTCTTGTAAAGGTTGAGGAGCAGAGGTTGTTTTCGGGAATTGCCAAAACTCACCTTGATGCTCGTAATCGCCTTTCCACAAGTTTTTAATGGCAGGAATCATTTCACGCAAACGTTGCCCTGCACTCCATGCATCCATACCCGGTACCATGCGCTCATATTCGAAAGAATAAGCTCCACGGGCAATACCAATATCCAAACGACCATTGCTGATAATATCTGTCATCGCTGCTTCACCAGCCAATTTGATTGGATGCCAAAACGGTGCAACGACTGTACCTGTACCTAAGCGCACATGTTGAGTTTTGTTGGCCAAATCAGCCAAATTGATAAATGGATTAGGCGCAATGGTAAAATTCATCGCATGATGTTCACCTGTCCAAATCGCATGCATTCCGCCTCGATCTGCAATCTGACAAAGTTCAACCATTTCATCATAAAGCTGTTTTTGTGTTTGCTGATCAGAAACACGTTCCATGTGTACAAATAATGAAAAACGCATAGTTAAACTTCCTCTTTAACAATTTGACGAACTGTACCTGTTGTTTGATTACCGTAATACACCCCATAAGTTTTGAGGTAATTTTCTTTACGATAACGCATCAACATACTTTCCAAGGCACTATCAACAAAAGTAAGCTGCTCAAGATCATTCAAATCTATAAACTGCCCCTTATGTGCTTGAAGTACTGGGGTATTACATAAGAAGGCAATATACTGTTGCTGTGTGGTGATATCGTCATATACAGAATATATAAAGCTTGGCGATGCCTCAGGTTGATAGACACTGAAGATTTTTTCGAGGGCTTTTTCAGCACCGTCTTTGTTGACGAGCAAATGCGGCAAAGTCCATTTGCCATCAGCAGTTTGTTCAAGCAAAATCTGGTTTTCATGACCGATTAACGCCATCATCATGACTTTCATACTTGAAATCACATCTGTCGATGATTTAGCTGGTGTGAAATAAGCACCACGATAATAACCAAGACCTGCAAAGCCTGCTGAAGCAAAGTTTTCTACTTGACCAATCAAAATCGCATGGTCACCTGCATCTACAATTTGATAAGTGGTGCAATCAAACCATGCACTCACGTGGTCAATAATTGGATTTTGATACTGACTCGTCTTCCAAGACAGATTTGCAAAACGATCATCACTTGGTCGTGCAAAAGTATTGGAAATATCTTTCTGCTCTTCGGCCAAAATGTTAATCGCAAAATGCTGAGCCTTGGCAAAATGATGATAATTGCTCGATGTCTTGGCAATGCTGACCAGTAGCAATGGTGGGTCCAAAGACACCGAAGCAAAAGAGTTTGCAGTAAAACCGAGCGCAGTTCCATCATCTGTACAGGTTGTGACTACGGTAACGCCGGTCATAAATGATCCAAAAGCATCACGTAGTTCACGTATTTTATTTATCGTATCCATTTCACTCATTGCTATATCCCTTCATCAAGCAATTTAGACGCTGGTTTCCAACCATGCTTGCATTGCATTATTCACTTTGTCTGGTGCAGTTAAATTCACCATATGTCTTTCATTTTCAATCACAATTGCTTTTGCATTTTGTGCTTGCTGAGCCATTTGTACTGCCATTTCAGCGGTTGAGTTGGGATCACCTGTTCCTGTTAAAATCAAAGCAGGACATGTGATTTTTGACCAATCATCTGCGTAGGTTGAATCTCCTTGGGCAAATGCTGAATAAGCTGTAGCGTAGCCAGCCATGTTCACATTTTGCAGCCATGTTTTTACCTTTAATGCTGCTTGGCGTTCTACTTCGCTGTCACCAAACCAACGTTGCAATGGTGTATCAATGTCGATCTTTCCTGTTTTCAGTGCTTCAGCACGCTGAAGTACTGCATCTTTGGCTTTTTCTGTGCGTTTATAAACACCATTTAAAACAGCCATTCGTTTAACTAAATCAGGACGTGTTGCACTCACGCCTGTGGTAATCAAAGAACCCATTGAGTGCCCTGCTAAATTCACAGCACCCACATTCAGTTGGCATATAAACTCAATGGTCCAGTCCACAAATGCCTGTAAAGGCGCATCATTGGTCAATTGGGTACTCTGTCCATGACCTGGCATATCCACCGAAATCACACGATAGTGTTTCGAGAAAAATTCTATTTGTGGATACCATGCTTCGGCTTGCATACCCACACCGTGAATAAGTACCAATGGCTCGCCTTCACCCTGCTCAAAATAATGAGCAATCCGATTATTTGACAGCTGCAGGGTTTTTGAGATCATGACCTAACTCTTCCAAATCTTGATAACGATCACCAATACGATGATGTGGACGACCACCTGTTGCGGCACCAATCACCACAACCAATTCATCTGCTGCAGGTGCATCAGGAATAGCAAATTGTAAAGTCAGATAATGAGAACGACGACCTTCATCATTTTTATCCATCATCGGGATCAAGATCGGTGCATTGGCAGGACCACGGGTATTGTTAAATGCTAAGTAAGATTTTGCACCGACCGCACTACGGTAAGTATTACCAAAATGTAAGGTGTGAATCAGTGCAGAAGCATGCTCAAGCTCACCGTTTAAACCCACAACCGCACTCTTACCAAATGCTTGTACAGCTTCACCTGAACCGATCTCATCCAAAATCAGACGAGTTAAATGCTCACTTAAAATAGGCGCAATACGGCGAATTTCTGGTGCCAAGTTTTCAACATAGCCCTGTGCTGCCCACGGATTTTGGATGACCGCTGCTGCTGCTACCATTTTTAAAGGTATTGCTGCTTCTTTACCACCATCGGCATAGGTCGTTTCAACATGCAGTACAGTTTTACGGATTAGATTCATTGCTCTTCCTTGTGAATTCAACTTGTCATTCGTATTATGGTATACCATAATACATGGTGAAAAAAAAGCAAGAGTTTGCTATGCTAATTTTGACAAAAAAACATGTAACAAAATTGTGCATGATTAAAATTGGGAAAGTTCAATCACCATGAATCTTAAAATTGAAAATCCACCTGTGACTTTACGTGAGTTGTGTTTGAACAAACTTCGTAATGCCATTATTACGGGATACTTCCCCTCTGGAAAAAGATTAGTTGAAAGAACCTTGTGCGAAGAACTTGGTGTAAGCCGTTCAGTGGTTCGAGAAGTCATTCGTTATTTGGAAGCAGAAGGTTTGGTTGAAATCCTGCCGAACAAAGGACCTATTGTGTCCTTGTTGGATTGGGAACTTGCATCACAAATTTATGAAATTCGTCTGTTATTGGAACAAAGTGCAGTTGCTGATTGCACCAAGAACCTCACCGATGAAACGACAACTCTACTCAAACGTTTACTCAATGAACTCGAGCAAGCATTCGCTACTGATGATATTGATCTGATTATTTCAACCTCAGCCAAACTTTACGAAACCATTTTTACCACAGCCAAACATTTTATCGCTTGGGAAGTTGTGCAACGTTTAAATGGACGTATCAGCCGTCTGCGTGTCATGACCATGAAATCCACCAAACGACAAATTTCTGGTTATCAACGCATTAAAAATATGTGTGAAGCAATCTATTTACATCAGGATGCTGAAAAAGCCAAACAAGCAGTTGCAGAACATATTGCAGAAGCGGCATCAGTGGCAAAAAATATTTTGAATGCCTGAAAGCATAGATCGTGAAATGATTTAAACCTCAACAAAGGAATGAAAAGATGTCTGCATATTGGATTGCCCACGTCACCGTACATGATTTAGAACAGTACCAACAATATATGGCTTTAGCACCATTGGCTTTTGAAAAATACGGAGCAAAATTTCTTGCACGTGGTGGGAAGTCATTGGTGATGGAAGGTTCTGAATATGCACGACATGTCATTATTGAATTTGTAGATTTGGCCACAGCTCAGGCTTGTTATCACTCCGAAGAATACCGTAAAGCCAGATTGGCACGTGAAAATTGTGCTGATGTCATGATCAGTATTGTTGAAAGCTTAGACTAAGTGATTGGAATATTTTAAGGCAGTGCTTGATCGATGCCATTGTTCAATAGATTGAAAAGAGCAGCTAAACTCTTTTCAATCTGCTCGCTGACTGGTTCTCACTGTTTGGAAAAACTTAGACAAGGCATATTAAAAGTCCAAAGAAACTGACAACATATATGTTCGTGGAGCGCCCAGTGCTAAACTGGATAACTGCGGCATTCCCCAATAAGCTTTATTGGTGACATTATTCACACTGGCACGTATGGTCATTGGAAACTGTATTAGCGCTGATTTATACCTTGCGCCCAAGTCAAATAATGTTCGACCTGAAGCAGATAATGTATTTTCCTGATTGATATATTGCTTAGAAACCGCAGTTGCATTTGCTGTCAAAGTCAAGCCATCTAAGATCGACGTATCCCACTCTAAGCCCAGCTTAGCTTGTTGTTTTGCAACACCTGTTGCGGTATTGCCCTGATTTTTTCCGCCTGCTGTTTTGGTTAATTCAGGATCAATATAAGCAATCCCCCCCAGTAGACGAACATGCTCAACAGGTGTCGTTAAAAAGCTCCATTCAACACCTCGGTTACGCTGTTCGCCATCCGCAGTGAAAATATTGGTCACTGGGTCGGTATAGCTACTTGGTTTTTCAATTTCAAACACGCTTAAAGTGTTACTGAATTGACCGATATCAACTTTTAATCCCACCTCTTTTTGCTTGGTTTTAAAGGGTGCAAATACCTCCCCAGCATTTACAGCAGTATATGGAGCGGTTGTTCCTTGGCTTAATCCTTCAATATAGTTTGCATAGAGTGACAGATAATTCGTGGCTTTAAATAAAATTGCTGCGCCTGGTGTAGTCGCACTTTTGTCATAACGAAAAATTCGATTGCCTGTGACAATATTAAGCGATTCGCTCACCACCTCCTGTTGTCGTACACCCACGGTCAGTTGCACCTTGTCTTGGGCAAAAGATAAAGTATCGGCAATACCATAACTACTGAGGCGCGAAGAAGTTTTTGAGATATGTGGTGTATTAAATGGTACTGGTTTTCCCCATACTGGATCATATAAATTTGTGATCCATTCAGCACCAGCAACATTTCTGACTCCATAATCATTTTGATCATGTTCATAATAGGTCGCATTGGCAACCCATTGGTGGGCAACTACACCTGTATTCAAATGTCCTTTGAAGCCAATATCTGCCGATTTTTTTTCAAGATCAAATGCCAATTGACCCATTTTAGTTTCTAAAGTTCCTTGTTGATCAAGCACTGTGGCGGACATTGCACCATTATATTTATAATCAGTTTTGCTCTGTCCATAACTTGCATAAGCCATCAACTGATCATTGATATCATATTCACCACGTATCATTGCTCCTTTATCTTTGGTTTCAACAAATGACCAGTCTGGATTGAGTAAAGTATTTGGCTTAGGCGGTTTTGGAATATCCACCCCGGGCGCAAGGTTAATTCCTCGATTCACACCGTCTACACGATCCTCTGCACGATATAAATCTGCAGAGAAACGGGCATTTTCTCCACGCCAGTCGAGTCCTAAAGAAAATTGTTGGGTCTGCTTATCTTGATCTTTGATTGCTCCATTTCCATCACGATAGACACTATTGAAACGCACACCAAATGCTTTATTTTCTCCAAAACGTCTCCCCAAATCCAGATGTCCCCCCCATTGGGAGTCTGACATATACGTTGCCGTGAAACGGTTTAATGCTTCATCATCCGCCCTTTTGGTCACCAAGTTAACCACACCTCCTACCGAACCTGCTGGTGGCATTCCATTTAACAAAGCCGAAGGTCCTTTCAAAACTTCAACTCTTTCAAACATCTCTGGAGAGGTGCGATAAAAAGGTGTAATTCCAAACATTCCATTCATCGACATATCACTGGTACTCGATGAAAATCCACGAATGTAGTAATTTTCACTCCACCCACCACTCGCCCCATTGGTAAAAACAGAAGGATCAGTTTTTGCAATCACCTCAGTGATATCTTTAGCTTGTTGGTTTTCAATATATTGATCTGTATAGCCAATACTATTAAATGGCGTTTCCATGAAGTCTTTATCACCCAGAAAACCTAGGTTATTTTGCGATGAAATCTGTCCTGCAAAAGTTGTAGATTTATCTTGTAACGCTTGTACATTGATGGTCGGTAATTGTGGTGATGCGGATTGAGACAAGTTTAACTTTTGGGTGTCTTCTGCATGTACTAAAGAAATCGGGATGCTTAATGTAAGCCCCCAACCCAACATCATTTGTGCAGAAATCAAGTTTTTAAGCTTAAATTTAGACTGTAAACATCTGAATAATTGCGTTTGACCAGTCGATACAACGCTATTGAAAAATTTCATATCTGTATATCCATTGATTTTTTAGACACAGCTTTCCTGAGCACACTTTTTTCAATAAAAGTATGCGATCTGAATATCTGAACGGTATGTTTTTGGCTAGATGTTTATCTGGCTATAAATTTATCGTAGAAAGACTTAATTCATAGTCGATACCCCTTGAGAACATCATTCATTAAAATTTGCATAGAACTCGGACTTGCTGCCGTGGTGTACCACGCATCTGCATCAACAAAAACAACTTTGCCTGTTTTCCATGCTTTGGTCTGACGCAACAATGGATTGCTAACATTTTGTGCATCAATTGTTGGGCGATGTTCCATAACCGCAGTACGGTCTACGATATACAAAATATCGGGATTCGCCTGTTGAATGAATTCACTCGAAATAGGTTGTCCATGCAAACTGGTATCTACCATCGTACTGGCAGGTTTTACACCCAAGTCATTAAAAATAAAGCCATAACGTGACTGAATACCAAAATTACTAAATGCACCATTGTTATGTAGAACCACCAATGCTTTTTCTGGACGAGTAGCAGTTATCTGTTGAACTTGTCTAATTTTTTTATCTAATTCAGCCACTTTTTGTTGAGCCAAAACTGTTCGATCAAAAATTTTTCCCAAACTCATCAAATGGGTTTTGATCATGTCTATATGATGATGCTGACTGTTATTAAAGTTGATGTCATAGTGTAAAGTCGGTGCAATTTTAGATAACGCTTGATACTGATTTGCTTGTAATGGCGTCATCAAAATAAGATCAGGCTTTAATGCATAGATCTTTTCCATATTCGGCTGAACAATAGCACCTAGATCTTGAACATTTTTATCTTGTTTATACTTGCTTAAAAAGTGTGGTACGTAGTCCTTTGGCATTCCCGCTATAGGAACATCCAATTGGTCGAGAAAATCTGCCTCATTCATATCCAATACAGCAACACGTTGCGGTCGATAATCCAGTTGTGTTTTACCCAGTTCATGTTTAAACACAATAGGCGTATCAAGTTGAATAGTCTGTTGTGCTTGGTCTTTGGGTTTGATTTGATCGTTGGATTCTTGGCAAGCCGTGAAATTCAACATGACCAAAATGGCAACCACAAGACGTTGAGATTTGTTGTTCCAATTCATAGATTCAAGCTCCTGATGAGTTGAAGTAGTTACACATATAGCCATGCTCACTATAGCTAATGTCAAAATTTAGCTCGTACAGGTCACTTAACTGTGCCGCAGTAATCACCCTTTGAGTTGGTCCACTCAAATAAACCGTATTGTTTTTCAAGGCGACAATATGATCTGAATAATTTGCAGCGAAGTTGATATCGTGAATCACTAAAATCACGGTTCGCCCCTGTTCATCACACAATCGACGTAAGGCCTGCATAATATGAACAGCATGTTTCATATCGAGATTATTGAGAGGTTCATCCAATAACAGCACCTCAGTTTGCTGTGCAATGGTCATTGCCAAAAATGCCATTTGACGCTGACCACCACTGAGTTCATCGAGATAACTGTCACTCAAAGCATCTAAATCTAGAAATTGGATTGCTTCATCAATCACGTGATGATCATATGAAGTCAATGAACCACGACTATAAGGAAAGCGCCCAAAAGCTATCAGCTCTTTCACGGTCATCCGCAAATTCATCCCTGGTGTCTGTCTGAGGGTTGCCACATTCTTGGCATATTCCGCGAGGTGTATCTCCCGAATATTTTGAGTATTGAATAAAATCTCCCCCTGATCTGGCTGAGACAAATTTGCCATCATCATCAATAGCGTCGATTTACCTGCACCATTGGGACCAATCAAGGAAGTTAACTTTTTTTCAGGAAAATCAATGGTCACTTCAGAGAGTATATTTTTGATACCATAGGATTTATAGATATTACGAACACTGATCATGTCACACCTCGAGTACGGACCACCAATATGAGAAAATAAATACCGCACACCAAATTGATCAAAATACTGACTGTCGTTTTATAATTAAATACATGTTCAACAAGGATTTGAGCGATTAGAAAAATTGCGACTGCAACCAGACACCCTATCGCTAGAGTAAATTTATGCTGATAACTTTTTGCAATGGCATAAGCGATATTGGCAATAAACACGCCCATAAATGCTGTAGGACCAATTAAACTGGTTGAAACTGCCACCAAAACGGCAATCAAAGCCAAATAAAATTTGACATAGTGATGATGATCAACGCCTAGTGACATTGCTTGTTCACGCCCTAAACTTAATACGTCCAAAATTGGTAAAGTATTCAGCACTCGCCATAAAACAAAGACAATCATAATCACGGCAAAGATCAGGGTTTCTGACTGAACACGGTTAAATGATGCATAACTTAATCCTTGAAAAACTGAAAATTCACCCGGACTAATTTTTAATTGAATAAATTGAGTGACAGTGCCAAGCACCATGGTAAAGACCAAACCAAATAGCAAAAGCTGAAAAAGATCTTTGTGTATGCGCGATAATAAAAATAGATGAAGTGCCCATGAATAGAACAACATCAGAAAAATACCCATAAAAAACTGAGCAGTTATGCCAAGCCATAACACCCCTTGAGTACCAAAAATAAATAACAATAGGGCTTGCCAGAGTAAATAAACCGCTTCATAGCCCATGATGGCGGGTGTTAAGACACGATTGCCCACAAGAGTCTGAAAAATGATAGAGGTACATGCCACACAAATTCCGCCCAATACAATCGCAGCAAGTCTAAATAGGCGCTGAGGAATGACATAATCCATATCAAGGTGGGAACCGAAGAATATAAAAACAATTGCAAGAGCAACGGTTGCACATAGCATTGTGCCGAGCTTGTTTATATTCATTAGCGCAGCCCTCGCAGTATCAAGAGCAAGAAGATCACTCCTCCTGCTCCACCTGCGGTGAGACCGATAGGAACTTCAAATGGATAAAGGACAGAACGCCCAACGATATCGCAGAGTAGAAGTAATGAAGCACCAGCCAAAGCAACGATGGGTAAAGTTTTTGCTAAATTCTCACCATACTTCAAAGCCACCAGATTGGGGATCACCAACCCTACAAATGGAATTGCTCCAACTGTAATCACTGTTGCTGAAACTGTAACTGCTACAAGCAATAAGCCGATTGCAGTCATCGTGGCATAATTTAGCCCCAAGCTTGATGCCATGTCTTGACCCATACCCAGTACAGTGAAACGATGTGCAAAAATATAGGTCAGTAGGATGATGGGTAAAATAAAATAAATAATTTCATAGTGCCCTTGGACTACACGAGAAAAATCTCCCATCAGCCAAGTTTGCATACTCTGCATGATATTATTTTGATAGGCATAGAATTCCGCCAGGGCAGTCAATATACCGCCATACATTAATCCAATCACAGGGACTAATACGGTGTTCTTAAAGCGAATTTGGCGAATAATCACAATGTAAAGCAAACTAGCAATCAGACAGAAAAGCATTGCAAATAGCATTTTACTCAATGTACTTGCTGCTGGAATAAGCGTGAGTGACACCAATATCCCAAGTTTTGCTGCATCTAAACCACCCGTGGTTCCAGGTTCGACGAAACGGTTACGGACAATATGTTGTAAAATCACACCACATACAGATAAGCCAATACCAGTCAAAATAATGGCAATCAAACGAGGAATACGGCTTGCAGTCAGAGTCAACCATGCTTCACTCGACATGGATAACAAGCCATTAAAATCAAGTTGTTGTGCACCAAGCAAAAGTGAACTAATACAAAGCACACAGAAAACAAAAAATAAAGCTAAAGGCATTTTGAAGTTGCCTCAGCCTGTATTTTTTTGCTAATTTTCCATCCCTTAACGTTCTGACTCTGTTTTAAATATTTGGCATAATAACCACCACTTAAGCACAGTTGTGAAGGTGTTCCTTGTTCAATTATCTGTCCATTATCTAATACGACAATATGATCGGCTGTTGCAATGGTTGAAAGCTGATGGGCAATCACCAATATGGTTTTTTCCCCACGTAAATCGTTTAACACCTCAGCAATAATTGCTTGATTTTCTGCATCCAAGGCAGCAGTTGCTTCGTCCACCAATAAAATTGGTGCATCTTTAATCAGCGCCCTAGCAATCGCAATGCGTTGTCGCTCTCCACCTGAAAGTCGAGCGCCCCCCTCACCTGTCTTGGTCTCAAGACCTTCTGGTAGACGAGCAATCATTTCTGAAATCCCCACTTTTTCAGCAACTTTTAGAATATCTGCATCTGTTGCATTGGGCTGACCAATTCGAATGTTTTCTGCAATCGTGCCAGCAAATAAATAATTATCTTGAAAAATTTGACTGATCTGTTGGCTAAGCTGTTGATCAGGCAGTTGTTTAACATCAACCCCACCAATCAAAACTTGACCTTGATTGGCATCAAAAAAACGGGCGATCAATTTGACCAACGTGGTTTTTCCTGAACCCGATGCCCCGATCAATGCCGTCATCGTTCCTGAAGGAATAAATAAGCTCAGGTCTTGTAATATTTTTTGCCCATCTTGTGTATATTGAAAATCGACATCTTTAAACTCAATTGAAGCATCTACAAGCTGTTGTGGTTTTTTTCCTTCTGTGAATACTTGGATGTTTAAAATATCTCGCATTTCCTGTAACTGACTGTCTGCACTGCGCAACACTTCGCTATAACTTGCGACTTCTAATAATGCATCAATAAAGCGACTGATAAATAACAACGATATGGCGATACTTAGCATATCCTGACTGAGAAAATGCCCTGTCATTTGCTGATTCACGAGCATAAACATAGCCAAAATTAGCAGGACAAAAACAGCTTGAATTGCCCATGTATTCATTACTGAGGATAGCGATGACAGTAAAATCAGTTTAAAACTGGCTTGACGTTGTTGATCAATTGCTTGATCAAGAAATCGCTGGCTATTTCCTTCAGCATTAAAAGCACGAAAAACAGATTGTGCCTGTGCAAACTCCACAACACGCTGACTGGTTTCAGCAAAACGCTGCTGATAAGTTTCATCTGCATATTTTGCAATTCTTGAACTGAACCAGAACACGACGACAATTAAAGGAATTGCCAACAACGCAATTAATCCTAAAATGCCATAGATAAACAGTAAACCGACAATAATCACCAATGGTGTAATCACCCCAGAAATTAAAGGGGTAAAAACATGTGCTGGAAGCTGTGCAACAGACATCATGCCTTGTGTCACCAGATGATTAAATTTTGCTGTGTTTTGAGGATTAAACCAACCGACAGGTAGGCTCGCAACATGCTGACCTAGACTTAAACGAGCATGTTCTAAAAGTGCAATTCCAACCTTGATTCCCATTTCTTCAACAACACGGCGTAAGCACCAACACAACACAATTCCAGCAAACAATAGACTCAACCAAAGTCCAATTTGTTGAATATTGCCAAGGATTAACTGTGACAAAATCAATCCCAGTAGCAAAATGCTCAAACCACAAATTAGACCATATAACAGAGCAATCCCAAGATAACGATGAAAAATAGAGACATCGTCACCCAACAGTTGAGAAAATGTTTTCAGCATAGGGTTTCTCCAGTTGATTGTTGGGTATGTTTGTCCAGATGTGACCACAATTGGGCATATAAGCCTTGATGGTTTAAAAGTTGCGTGTGCGTCCCCTGCTCAATGATTTTCCCTTGATCGAGCACCAAGATACGGTCTGCATGCATAATGGTCTCCAAGCGATGTGCGATCACTAAAAGAGTTCGATGTTGAACAAAATTGGACAGTGCATTTTGGATAGCCATTTCATTTTCGATATCCGCTGCTGCTGTCGCTTCATCGAGAATAAGAATGGGTGGATCAAGTAGAATTGCTCTAGCTATACTGATCCGTTGGCGTTCACCACCAGAAAGTTGAATCTCATCACCGATCATGGTTTGGTATTGTTTGGGTAAACGCATAATACGATCATGAATATTGGCTGCTTTTGCTGCTTGTTCAACCTCCTGCTGGGTTGCATTAGATCGTCCTAAAGCAATATTGTCATAGAGACTGGCATGAATCAGTTGTGTGTCTTGCAACACAAACCCTATTTGCTGATACAACATATTTGGCTGAATATTGCGCAAATCGACTCCGCCCAATGTGATATGACCTTGGCTTGGGTCAAAAAATCGTAAGATCAATTGCGCTATGGTTGATTTTCCTGCTCCCGATGGACCCACGATGGCTGTAAAAGTTCCAGGTTGCAGCGAAAAATCCAGTTGAGATAACACCTCATGCGTTTGATCATAGGCATAGCTCACCTGATGAAAACAGACTGTCTGATCTTCGAGTACAAGTGATTGTGTTGTTGGAGAGACCTTTAATATCGGTTTTTCTAACAATGCCAATATTCGTTGTGCTGCAGCATCGCTAGCTTGCAAATCATGCAATAGGGTATGCAATAATAAAACGGGGGCACAGATTGCCGGAGCAATCAAGACAAAAGCCAATAAATCGATGGGATTTAACCACCCTAGATATATGAAAATTGCGCCACTCAACATGACCACACCCAATATCGTGATCGGTGAAATCATGGCATGTGCATGCGCCATAGATTTAACCAACGGGCGAGTAAACACTTTAAATGCGTGTGCAAAAGTACGAACAGCCTGCTGATACCCCACCGAAGCTTGTCCACTTTGGGCGAAAGTTTTTACGATCGGAATTGCACGGGTAAATTCAACAGCAGCACTATTAATCTGCCCCATTTGAACAGCAAAATCTTGGATATTCTGCTCACTTGCATGCATGGCTTTGCGCAAAAAAAACACAAAACCTACGAATGGGAGCAGTGACAGAACTGCCATTCGCCAATCGATATAAAATAGAAAGATAACAGCAATAATAATAATACCTAGCGCTCGTCCAACAGCTGGATAAAAATGCGCAGTCAAACTATGAAGCTGCCCCATATCATCTTGAATAATTTGTTTTACTTCCCCAGAACTTCGTTGTGTAAACCATCCTAAAGGCAGTTGAGTAAGATGCTGAGTAATATCTTTTTGTAATATCCCAGTGATTTTATGGTCTGCTAAATGTGCAATGAATTCACTGAGGGTGATCAATAGCATCCCCAACAATAAACTTCCCGAACAGCCTAACAATATCCATAAGGCATCAGATAAATCGACGTTAAACATCTCCATGGTACTGTGACCAAGAAACAAAACTTTGACGAAATAGGCAATGCCGATGAGTGGCACTAAAGTCAGCATTGAACCCAAAGCAGCAATCAACGAAGCTAAAAATAAATGGAGCCGTATGGGTTTCAGAACAAAGCTGAGAGGATTAATAGATCTAGGCTGAATTTCATTTACATCACTTGCACACATAACATAAAAAACCTGTTTTGATTATTCCCGTTCCGCCAAGTTCTGATGTTGTTGAGAAAATGACAGTAAATCTATTTATAAATAAAAATGAGAATCAATATCAATAGATTTAGTTGCATTGTAGTAAACTAATTAAATAAAGTAAACGGATTTGACCCACTTCTCGTCACATGGCAACATGAAAAAATCAATTGTATGGAATAATTATGCCTCCTTTAGCCAAATCATCATCTCGCGGACGACCACGTACAATCACCCATGAGCGCATCATGAATGCTGGTATAGAGATAGGTTTATTGAATATTACTTTTGTAGGTGTTGCCGCTGCGTTGGGTATTAGCCATATGGCTTTATATAAACATATTGCCAGTCTGGAAGAGCTTAAATATCTAATTGCAGAAGAAATTTTTCTGAGATGGCAGATTCCCCTACCAAAATCTCCTGATCAAATAGAATTAAAAGAATATCTCATTATTTTTATGCATTCACTGCGTGAATTGGTCAAATCAAATCCAGGTTTTACCCCTTATTTAATTCGTAGGATGGCATCAACACCATCCATGGTGACTAAAATACAGCACCATCATCAGGCTGTTGCTGAAACCTATCAACTTACTCAAGAACAGGCACGGTGGTTAAATGCAACAATTGCTTTTCATTGCATTGCTGTCGCTGACACCATTTACTCTGTGGCAGGCAAAGACCCGATTAAGGCTGATCATCGAGAAATGGAAGAAGCGGAAATGGAAGCAGAATTCATCCAAAGTATGCAAGCATTAATTATCGGCGCATTACACATGCTGAATATAAAATAACGCTATCTATAATTTCTCCATGTATATTTCATATCACACGAATTGTTAAATTTTCTTAGCATCAAAACTGTGAAGAAATCACGATGGATTGAAGGTAGCAGCAATAGCATGTCTACATCAACCTATCATGATTTCATTTACATCATATCTTTACATCAAGATCGTCAAACTCAGTTAAACCCTGCCCTTGTTGAACCAGCTTTGAATAATGTTCCAATCGAGCTTCATCGATAACGCTACTGCTCACACCTGCTTTCCAATAACCAAATACACGTACATCTTCTTTTGCCATTTTGAGTTGTTTTAGACAGAACTCTCGGATTTGGCGAGCTTGCTGACGTTCACAGGCTGCCCAAATTGTCATCTCATCAATACATTCAAGTTGTTGCACCTGTTCAAATAAACCTTGATTTTGAACATTCTGCTTAAGCCCAGTTTGATTAATGAGATGATAATTGACGCCCTTAATATCAGGTAATTCACTTAAGAGTTCAGCTTCGTGAGTGTCCAAAAATATCTCAGCTTGAACATGTTCTGGCCATTGATGCAACATTGCATATACAGCAGGAATACCCGTGTCATCAGCAAAAATATAACATTTTTTGCTTGTTTCAAAATTTGGGTTGGTATGTACACGAGGTCCAGTCAATGCCACCTTTGCGCCTATTTTTAGTGTATTTAGCCATCGCATTGCCGGACTTGGAGATGAATGACGCACTAAATCAATTTCAATTTCTTGGCTGAGCTTGTCAAAAGAGAGAGGTGGTCCCACTTGTTTGAACAACTAAAAGCGTATTTATAAGTGATATTCCGCTCTAGTTAAGCCACCTTGTTTTGTTGGGGTAGCTGATCA
>NZ_KB849756.1:1255514-1383521 GCF_000368925.1 Acinetobacter bereziniae LMG 1003 = CIP 70.12
GTGCCATAAAATACTCCATATATTGATGTTTATAACATCATTTGAGGAGCAGAATATCACTTATAGGAGTTGTTCAAATTTACGGATCCATCTCTGAGCGTATGGTATAAATACGTGAAATTGGTCGCGAATTTACACTTTGCTCTACATCAATCCGTACCGCTAAATTGGCAGTACTCCACAATTCAATTTGATCCGTTTCAATTTTCCCACGTAGTCGTATGATTGAATCAAAGGGTTGAGTGAGTGAGGTAATCGTCATTTCGTGATGTTGCATCCCACTCATATGATCTTCTTTTTCTAGTAATTCAACGTTTTGAGTTTTCATAATCTATTACCTTTGGCTCTATTTTATCAATTCGTTATCTAAATTAGCTGTGTTGAAGTACCAGCTTTTTTAACCGATGTCTAAAACAATACCATAATAAATAATGATTATCATTTACAAAATCATAGAAAAGGCAAATTTCCCCCTTTAATAATACGTGAAAAATCTTTCTTTAAATTCAAATAGAATATTATGGTTCAACACGCTCTAAAATACGTGGACCAGAACCCTCTTGCCCCAGTACATCTTCTGGATTTCGCAGAGGACATTGTTTTAACGACAAACAACCACAACCAATACACCAATCCATCTCATCTCTTAAGCGTGTCAGTTTTTGAATTCGTTCATCTAAATCTTTACGCCAACGTGACGACAGTTCAGACCATTGCTCCGCACTTAATTTGCTGCCAATTGGATAAACACTCAATGCCGTTTTTATCTCCTCCAAAGAAATTCCCACTTTCTGTGCAACTTTAATAATTCCGATATAACGTAAAACAATTGCTGGAAAACGACGTTGATTACCATTGGTTCGAATGCTTTTGATTAAACCCTTAGATTCATAAAAATGTAAGGTTGACACAGCCACACCACTGCGTTTGGCAACTTCACCCACCGTCATCATTCGATCAAAATCAATTTTTATGTCTTTTTCCATTGCAATATTCCTCAACATTACTTGAGGTTTTATAGGTTAAGTCGCTTGATTTGTCAATTGATCTACTCACAATCATCCTCAAGC
Organism: Acinetobacter bereziniae LMG 1003 = CIP 70.12; assembly: GCF_000368925.1. GTDB lineage: Bacteria > Pseudomonadota > Gammaproteobacteria > Pseudomonadales > Moraxellaceae > Acinetobacter > Acinetobacter bereziniae. The sequence goes on from NZ_KB849756.1 coordinate 1,256,585, forward strand.
TTTCAAGAAGTTTTTGGTGTTTAAGACCACAGCTTTAGTCTACAAATTTAGCTCAAAACATCGAGATCGAACTATTCTTAAGCAACCTAGAGCAGCTCAATTTTATACTGAAAAAACCGTTGACCTCAATATAACTTGAGGTTTTAGACTGCTTGACACGGTGGTAAACAACACCAACAAGCTATTCTTTTTTAAGAATTTTAATCATTCAGTCTAATTTCTTCTGGAAATATTCTTATGCCTTATTTGGTTAAATTAAGTTTAGAAAGCCAGTGGCTGTGGGTCATTGTCAAATGTAGCCTCGCCTTTTTATTTTTAAGTTCGGGGCTGGGTAAAGTGATAGATGTTGAAGCTGGATATATGGAAATGCAGGCAGCAGGTTTAACACCTGTATGGTTTTTCAATTATGCTTCCGCACTGATTTTACTGGTTGGTGCTTACTGCATTTTATTTGAACGGCACATGTGGCTAGGTTCGTTGTTGCTTTCTATCTTTTTGCTCCTGACCATTTTTATCGTACATACTTTTTGGACAATGTCAGGGCTACAAGCCACAATTGCGTTTTACTTTGCGATTGAACATATTGCTGTGATCGGTGGGCTTTGGAGTATTACCATTGCCAGCCATTTTCGCCAGCAACTCCGTAGTCATGGAGTCATTGCATGAAAAGTAAAACACTGATTTTCACAATGAGCATGATTGTACTGTTAATCGGCTGCGGCAGTTATTTTTATATCAGCTCTAGTAAAGCAACTGAATCACCCTCCTCCCAATATCCACTTGTTAAAGTTGCCCTGAGTACCGTCACTGAACAAACGGTGCCACAAACACTTTCCAGTATTGGTGAATTGGAAGCAATTCGACAAGTTCAAGTCTCTTCTGAAAGTAGAGGAATGATTGAGAAAATTTATTTCCAATCAGGACAGTATGTACAGCAAGGACAGTTATTGGTACAACTCAAAAGTAATGTTGAACAAAGCGAATTAGGTCGTTTACAAGCCAAACTGAAACAGGCAGAAATGACCTATAAACGCAGCCAACTGCTCATCGATAGCCATGCGATTTCACGTGCGGAAATGGATAGTGCCTTGGCTGATCGAGATATGACACGTGCTGAAATACAACAACTTCAAGCCACAATTAAACAAAAATCCATTCGAGCACCATTTGCCGGTGTGATGGGCATCCGCCAAATACATCAAGGTCAATTTTTAGAAGCTGGAACAGGCATTGCCAATCTGGTCGATTCACAACAAATGCTGGCAAATTTCACACTGGATGAACAACTGGCATCAAAACTCAAATTGGGACAATCTGTACAGCTAAAAATTGATGCATATCCTGAAAAAACCTACACCGCGATTGTTAATGCTATCGAGCCCATCGTGAGTAAGTCTCGAACCATTTCAGGACAAGCGATTGTGAATAATCAAGATCGCCAACTCAGACCCGGAATGTACGCTAAATTAAGCATTCAAGAAGCTCAACGCTCAAGTTTGGTTATCCCTGAAACCGCAATCACCTATACCGCTTATGGCAATACTGTTTTTGTTGCCAAACATGACGCTCAAAAAATTACCGTACAACGCGTTACTGTCGAGGTGGGTGAACGCCAACAAGGACGTGTTGAAATCAAATCTGGGTTAAAAGCAGGTGATCAAGTTGTAGTTTCTGGGCAGTTAAAATTAAGTGATGGTATGCAAATTGAGCCTACGCTGAATACGCTCGAACACCTCACATCTTCAGTAAAACCTGAAGTTTAAGAGGGTCATGCCATGAAGTTTACCGATCTTTTTGTTAAACGCCCTGTACTTGCGTTGGTGGTAAGTACCTTAATTTTATTGGCAGGCTTATTTGCCTTAAATAAACTGCCGATCCGTCAATATCCACAACTTGAAAGCTCAACCATTAGTATCAGTACCGAATACCCCGGCGCATCTGCTGAACTACTACAAGGTTTTGTTACTCAACCGATTGCACAAGCCGTCTCTTCAGTTGAAGGGATTGATTATTTGAGCTCATCTACTGTCCAAGGGCGCAGTGTCATTACGCTTAGAATGCAATTGAACCGAGACTCGACTCAGGCATTAACCGAGATTATGGCTAAAGTGAATCAGGTTCGCTATAAACTGCCACAACAGGCTTTTGATCCTGTGATTGAACGTTCCTCAGGTGAATCAACGGATGTTGCTTATATTGGATTTTCCACAGAACAATTGTCATTGCCAGAGTTAAGTGATTATTTGTCCAGAGTTGTCGAGCCAATGCTCTCCACCATTGAGGGTGTTGCCAAAGTACAATCTTATGGCAGTCAACGTTTAGCCATGCGAATTTGGTTGGATGCAGATCGTCTAGCAAGTCGAGGGGTTACGGCTGCTGATGTTGCCAACGCCATTCGCCAAAATAATTATCAAGCTGCGCCAGGACAGGTTAAAGGTGAGTTGGTGATTTCCAATGTCAATGTCTCCACCAACCTCATCAGTATTCAAGATTTTAAAAATCTGGTGATTCAAAATAACGGACAGAATTTAATTCGACTTCAAGATGTCGCTACAGTTGAGTTAGGTGCAGCATCGACAGAAACCAGTGCATCTATGGATGGAAAGCCTGCGATATTTATCGGATTACAAGCCACGCCAACAGGAAATCCATTGGTCATTGTTCAAGGCATTAAAGACAAACTACCTGAAATTCAAAAGACCTTGCCTCCGGGTGTCAAAGTCAATTTGGCCTACGAAACAGCACGCTTTATCGATGCATCGATTGATGAAGTTTTACACACTTTTATCGAGGCACTGTTGATTGTCATTGCAGTGATCTATTTATGTTTAGGCTCTTTGCGTAGTGTATTGATTCCAGTGATTACTATACCTTTGTCCATGTTTGGTGCATTGGGACTGATGTTGCTTTGTGGCTTTAGCATTAACTTGTTGACTCTTTTGGCGATGGTCCTTGCGATTGGGCTGGTGGTGGATGATGCAATTGTGGTGGTGGAAAATGTCCATCGTCATATCGAAGAAGGCTTATCTCCAATAGCGGCTGCGATGATTGGTGCTCGAGAAGTTGTAGGTCCAGTGATTGCAATGACCATGACCCTTGCAGCAGTCTATGCGCCTATTGGTTTAATGGGAGGGCTCACAGGTTCTTTATTTAAAGAGTTTGCATTTACACTGGCTGGCGCTGTTTTAGTTTCAGGCATCATCGCCCTCACCTTATCCCCAGTCATGAGTTCATTTCTGCTTCAATCTAAACAGCAAGAAGGAAAAATGGCAAAGGCAGCTGAATGGTTTTTTGAACAGTTAACGCAAACCTATCGAAAAATATTGGATTTTTCATTGCATCACCGTTGGATCACTGTACTTTTTGCCATCGGTGTTTTTGCCAGTCTCCCCTTACTCTATCAATTGCCACAAAAAGAATTGGCGCCTCTTGAAGATCAAGCTAGTGTACTGACAGCCATTAAAGCGCCACAACATGCCAACCTAAAGTATGCTGAACATTTTAATCTTGAACTGGATAAAATCTTTTGGCGCTTTCCTGAAACCAGTACGACATGGATTATTAATGGGACTGATGGACCCGCTTCTAGTTTTGGTGGAACCACACTTTCCTCGTGGAATGAACGCACTCGCTCTGCTGATGAAATTCAACAAGGTCTACAAAGTCAGGTCGGCAGTGTTGAAGGTACCAGTATATTCGTGTTTCAAAACCCATCGCTACCCGGCTCTACTGGAGGCTTACCGGTACAGATGGTATTAAGGACTTCGCAAGACTATTCTACGCTTTACCAAACCATGCAGAACATCAAACAGAAAGCGCGTGACAGTGGGCTTTTCGTGGTGGTCGATAGTGATCTAGATTTTAATAATCCCATGACACGGATAGAGGTTGATCAATCCAAAGCCAATAGCTTAGGGATACGTATGCAAGATATTGGCGAAGCACTGGCAACATTAGTCGGTGAAAATTATGTCAATCGTTTCAGTATGCAAGGACGTGCTTATGATGTAATACCACAAAGTATTGGTCAGCAGCGCTTGACATCACAAGCATTAACCCAACAATTTGTCCGTACAGATCAAGGCTCACTGATCCCACTTTCGACTGTAGTACATTTGAGTGAACAGGTCGAACCGAATAAACTCACTCAGTTTAATCAGCAAAACTCAGCAACTTTTCAGGCAATTCCTGCTCCGGGTGTATCTTTAGGTCAAGCTTTGGCTTTTCTTGAACAGGTCGCTGTGGAATTGCCAACAGGTTTTAGTTATGACTGGCAAGCAGATGCACGTCAGTATATGCAAGAAGGCAACAGTTTAATGTTTGCATTTTTAGCGGCATTGATCGTCATTTATCTGGTGCTGGCTGCTCAATATGAAAGCCTGATGGATCCTTTTATTATTCTGATCACTGTACCTCTTTCGATTTGTGGTGCGCTGATTCCTTTGGCGTTTGGGCTTGCAACTGTCAATATCTATACCCAAATTGGTTTAGTCACACTGATTGGTTTGATCAGTAAACATGGTATTTTGATGGTTGAATTTGCCAATGAACTGCAAGTTCATGAAGGTTTAAATCGGCGAGAAGCCATTCTAAAAGCAGCTCAAATTCGTTTACGTCCGATTCTCATGACCACTGCGGCAATGGTGTTTGGTCTGATCCCTCTACTGTTCGCCACTGGTGCTGGCGCACATAGCCGTTTTGGCTTAGGGCTGGTGATTGTATGTGGCATGCTGATTGGAACATTCTTCACCCTATTTGTTTTGCCAACCATATACAGCCTGCTCGCACGTCGGCATAACCAAGATGCTGAGTCTGGTCGTTTTAAAGCACTTAAACAATTTGAAACTGTGGAATAATGGAATTTGAGTCAGTACTGAATTAACAAACGATTCAATTCGTATGATTTAATCAGTCAAATAGATACCTTAAAATCATTCATGATTTACTAGTGAATAATTGAATAGTGAATGATTCAGGTATGCAAAAAACTGGTGTTAAATAAGCGTTCACTGTTGTGGCTTTACAAATGGCTTGGGATGGCGACTTTTGTCGCCTCCCAATTCATCACAGCACGATCACGATCTAGTGAGAAGTCTAAAAGACATACGCTAATTTTTTTCAGTAAAAGTATCAATCGGAATTCAGCTTTATCAGAGTTGAATGACCCACGCTTGATTTAATCAATCCCCCTCAGCGACGTCTCTATATTTCAATTTCTTTGCTGACCATTGCTGAAGCTATCGCTTGTGTTGTGGACTTTACCCCCAAACGCTTACGAACATTTCTTAAATGATTTTCTACTGTTCGCTCTGAAATTTTTAAGATTTCCGCGATTTCAATCTGTTTATGTCCGATTGCAGCCCATTTCAGCACTTCTTTTTCTCGTTGGGTCAATTTACGCTGCTGTACCGAAGTATCAGGTCGATAGGATAAAATTTTTCGGAATGCAAACTGACATATCATTTGAACCATTAATTTAAAATCATCACTGACATCAGAGAGGTTTCCAGCAAAGGAAAAAGCACCTTCTAAACCAGTTCGACCAAAAATAGGGACTTGTATTCCGCTGAGCTCATCTTGATACAACGTATTTTTAATAACTCGATAGCTTTCTTTTCCGGTTTTTTTATTTAAAGTCTTTGTCCAAAAAAAGGGTTCATCATATTCAAAAATATGACGAGTGATGGGGCAACGACGTAAATAGATTTCACGCTCATCAATATTTTCAACATTCGACCAAGGTCCTGAAACAAAGAAAATTTCATCCACCCATTCACTTTGATTGTGAGGGAAAACACTACAAACAATAATACGATCAAAATTTAATGTTGCTGCAAAACTCACCAGAATCTGAAAAACCTGTTGCAGGTAATGCGCCTGATTCAATTGATACACTGTCTGAAACAATAGATCAGCCAATTGATGTGGTGCAAATCGTAGCGCTTTATTTGTCAATTTTAATCTCTTGGTTAAAAATCAGCATTAAATTTGTATTTATTATAAACTTTTCAATTAAATTTTTAGCATCGAAAGTAGTCTCTGCAGAGACTACTTTCCTCAAAGTTTAAACCAATTCAGGATCAGCCAGTAAAGTTTCAGCCGCTAATTTACCCAAATTATTTGAAGCTAAAGGACTATCCCCAGTCAGTAGTTTACGGTCTTTATGTACTTGCCCCGTGATACCTTTATTGAGAATTTTTACCCCCAATTTTTCTAGGTTTTCACCCACCAACCACGGTAAAGCACCCGGCATATAACCAATTTCAATATTTGCACCTTGATCTAAAGAATCTGGAAAAACACAAATCTCATAATCTTTAAAAATATAGTTTTCAGGCTTTTCATCTACAGCGGCAGCAAGTAATGATGCCGGACCATGACATAAGGTAATTACATACTTATCATGTTTTACCGCCCACGCTAGTAATTGTTTTACCGCTTTACTTTCTGGAATTTTTGCTAAAACACCATGCCCACCCGGGATAAATATACCAGCATAAGGCGAATTTTCACTGATCGCCTCAGTAAGAATATCGTCAAGCTGCAATGGATTTTTAAGTTTTTCAGCATACTTGTGATAAGTATCTAAAACAGCTTTATCCTCATTTGGCATTGCCCACATTTCAAGTTTGACAGGATTACCCGAAAGTGTAGCCACCTCCACTTCAAAACCAGCAGCATCAAAATGAAATACAGGAAGAAGCATTTCTACAGGATGATTCCCTGTTGAAAAAAACTTTCCATTTTGCATCAAGATATAACGCTCATCCGTTGCAATCATCAGTATTTTTTTATTGCCTGTATACGGTGTCGGATAAGTTGTCCCATCGTAATCAGTTTTTGAAGATGTATATTGACTTAAAGAGTATGGGGATGGGAAAAAAGCATTATCTTCAGCTAAATCTGGGGTTGGCAGTTTACTTAATTCAGTCATGTTACGCTCCAAAAAATCTTTTTGTGGTTAGGCTTAGGAACTAGAGTATATTCTTGAGTAAAACACGTTTTGAATGAGGGAAAACCCCTAGACATACAAATTTAAAACACAAATATGCAGTACATTTAAATCAGATATCATTCAGTGAAAATAGGTATCTGATTCATCTGATGAAATATGACAAACATGATTCAATTAAAAATGTAATTCTGTAGTTATATTTGATTTTTAATATTTAATTGAATAATTTAGACTCGCAGCATTTTTTTCTTTTATTCTTTTTGATCATAATAAGTAGCTACAAAACCAGAAACTTAACCTAAATAAATAGATTAAGTTTCAAGCGCATATCGTATCAATCATAGATCATTTTTACATGATCAAAACAAGGATTAAATTATTTCCATTCCATTTCGCCTGTGAGCACTTTAGAACTCAACTCCAAAGAACTTTCTTCAGCTAAATTTGGATATTTTTCCTTTAATGCAGCGATAACTGATGCAGAATCTTTATGATCCTTTAAAACTTTATCGACATCCACAAGATATTGGTAAGTGAAATCAATGACTTGTGTTGCCTTTGGAATATCACCGATATAATGCCCAGGAATAACAGCACTTGGGCTTAAACGCTTCATTTGTTTCAGTGTTTTCTTCCAAGCATCTCGTTGTTTTTCACTTTGTGTATCTGCTGTCCACAAATGAATTCCAGAAGATACCCCTACCCCACCAAGAATGGTACGGTTATGTGGTACCCAAAGATAAGATGCATATTTGCCAGGTGATTTAATTTCAATTTTTTCACCTTCTAATTCAATTGATTTTGCTTCAGTGGCATTCGGAACAATCACTTGAGTGGGTGCAGCATCTTTTAAAATCGGTCCCCAATAGGCGAATTTACCAACTTTTGTGGCTTCAATATGCTTAACCACTTCTGGCGTAGCGATCACTTTAGCATTTGGAAAAGCTTGAACCAAAGGTTCTAAACCAAAGTAATAATCTGGATCACCTGCGGTAATCACAATATATTGAAGATTTTTACCACTGTCTTGAATCAACTTGACCAAGTTTTTAGCATCATGCGTGCTAAATTGTGCATCAACTAATATTGCATCCTTCTCCCCCGAGATTAGAGTCGAAGTCACAGGAAAAATACCCTGAGTTTGAGGGTTATACACTTTATAGGTAAGTTCTGTCGCAAATGCTGAGGCGCTCAAAGCAACTGAACTGACTAGAATAGATTTTAAAAATAATTTCATTGCCTTATCTCTCTTTAGAATTAAATGAAGTTTTAAGTAATTGTTGCTCTACAAAACGTACCAAATCCTGTGGTTTATTATAAAAACCATGAATAGGAAGCTGACCAATCTCCGCATGTTGGTTTTCAAAAACCACTGTAGGAAAACCTTGTCCTCGTACACGTGATAACAGTTGACGTGTTTGATCTATGTGTTGATCTAGCTGATTTTGATCCACAGCTTCTAAGTATTTTGACCACTGTTCAGGGCTAATACCCAGTTCAGCAACGAGCTGAGCAAGCACACTATATTGTGTGACATTTAAGCCTTTCAGATAGTAAGCTTGTTGTATTAAATTTAATAACACCATCATCGAATCATGACCCAGCGCCTGCTTGATACTTAACAATGCATGTGTTGCAGGAATTGAGTTCATCTTCAAGGTGCTGTCTTTGAGCAAGCCATTTTTATAATCGTCACCAAAGTTTACGCCAGTGAGTTGATGGATTTGCTCATCATAATGAATAATTTGTGCACGCATTGCAGCCGTCATTTGTGGTTGATGATCTTCACTATATAAACCACCAAGATGTAAGCGTTGAAGATTTGGAAAACCTTCCTCAATTGCATTTATCAAAGGCAATGCACCATAACTCCAGCCACAAATCGGATCAATAATCCAGTGCAGAATCGGAGACGCCATAAACTTCCTCTTAGAAATAGATAGACTTTCGAAATATGCAAAACACATTTCAGCTGATATTTGTTATAGTAAAGAAGACAATTACTTTTTGTAAGTACTTACAAAAAAGTAAGTGACTTGATCTTGGAAAATCTATGAAAACTGACACGTCCTGTTTAGCTGCAAATGTTTTATCAAAAAATTGCCCGTCTCGAATGCAACTAATGCATTTAACTAATCGTTGGGGCGTACTGGTGATGTTTTGTTTGAGAAGAGGCACGCATCGTTTCAGTGAATTGAGACGTAGAATTGATGGTATCAGCGAAAAAATGCTGACCCAAACTTTACGTGATTTAGAAAATGATGGTTTTGTTGTGCGTAAAGAATTTCCTGTCATTCCACCGCATGTTGAATACTCATTATCTGAAAATAAAGGCATTGAAGTCGCTGAAAAAATTTATGACTTGGTGCATTGGATTGAGCAAAATAGCAATTAAGTTGCTTGCAGAATGATCCTAACGATCCTACCACGAGGATCGTTGATTCAAAATTATAAATTAATTTTAACAGCCGTGTTTTTCCCCATGGTTAAACGTGGCGAGATGACACACTTAACGTTCACATTCTTTAAGATCTCACATTCGATTTGAGGTCGAACATAAATTCATTTGCAAAATATAAGATTATTTTTTTGTGAAGCAAACAAACGCGCTTAAATTACACAGAAATTATGACGGCTTAATAGATCAACACGTTTAATACTACAGTGCAAATCAATTAGCATTAATCCATAGATTTCGCAGCATTAAAACTTTTAATTTCATAAGGTAAACCGACATAGTTTTCTGCCAATGTGGTTAATCCAGCATTTGAATCTAAAATATAACTCAATTCAGCCTGTTTAATTTTATGATCAAACTCGCTTTCTGTTTCAAAACGATGCAGTAAATGCGTCATCCACCATGAAAAACGTTCCGCTTTCCATACTCGCTTCAAGCATTTTTCAGAATATTCTTCAATGCCTTTCTCCGAGTCATTGTGATAAAAATCAATCAAAGCATGTGATAAATAAGCAATATCAGAGGCTGCTAAATTTAAACCTTTTGCACCTGTAGGAGGTACTATATGCGCGGCATCACCTGCCAAAAATAATTTTCCAAATCGCATTGGCTCTGTCACAAAACTACGTAAAGGTGCAATACTTTTTTCAAGGGAAGCCCCTGTTACTATTTTTTCACGGCTTTCTTCATCCAAACGATTTTTTAATTCATTCCAAAATCTTTCATCCGACCATTCATCAACATGATCTGTCACAGGGACTTGCAAATAATATCGACTCCGTGTTTGAGAGCGCATACTACATAAAGCAAAGCCCCGTTCTGACTGCACATAGATCAACTCATTTGATACAGGGGGTACATCTGCAAGTACACCTAACCAACCGAATGGGTAAATCTTTTCAAAAGTTTTGATTTTATCTTGAGGCACACTTGCACGACAAACCCCATGATAGCCATCACATCCTGCAATAAAATCACATCTAAGCTGGTACGATTGACCATTATGCTGAAAGCTAACATACGGGTTTTGCTCAAAATCATGAATTTGTACATGCTCAGCTTCATAGTAAGTAGGTAAACCTGCCGCTTCACGAGCATGCATTAAATCTTTTGTGACTTCCGTTTGTCCGTAAACCGTAACTTGCTTCCCCTGAGTTAATTTAGCTAAATCGACACGATGCTTTAAGCCATTGGTTAAAATTTCAATACCATCATGTGGCAGTCCAAGCTTTTTTAAGTTCTTGTCCACACCCGCTTGGGCTAATAAATCTACAGAGACCTGTTCAAGTATGCCTGCTCGAATGCGTGCAGCTACATATTCAGCACTACGTTGTTCAATAATCACATGGGAGATACCTGCTTTAAACAACAGTTGTCCAAGCAATAACCCTGCTGGTCCTGAGCCAATAATCGCAACTTGTGTGGTTAAATTTTCCATAATATTTTCTCCATATCCTGACACTTAAATTAATTTCTTTGCTGTACTTTTGATATGGTGAAAACTGGATAATCACCGTATAGTGGTAACAATGACCGTATATCGGTCAAATAGAATCGAGTAAGGATGAACGATGAGATACGATTTAATCGAAAATAAAATTTCAGGTGAAACCATTAAGCAAGACGACTACATCGCTGGACTTGCCAAAGGACTGAGTTTACTTGAAGCTTTTGGTATTGATCGTCAAAAACTCAATTCGACTCAAGTTGCTGAACGTACTGGATTAAGCCGCACAGCAGCTCGAAGATATTTAAGAACTTTAAAATATTTAGGTTATTTAGAAAGTGATGATCATTATTTCTGGTTAACACACAAAGTATTACGCTTATCGAGCTCTTATCTGAGTTCTGCTCATCTGCCTAAAGTTGTACAACCAATTTTAAATTTATTGAGTGCACAAACAGGTTTGACTTTTTCATTGGTGGTTTTAGATGAACACGAAGTTGTGCCAATTGCACGAAGTTATTTACCCCAACAAGATAATCTACGCGTAAGTCCGTACGGCATGCATTTGGGTAATCGCTTACCTGCTCATGCAACTTCAACAGGTAAGGTTTTACTGGCAGCACTGCGTCCAGAAGAGCAAAAACAATGGCTGAACAAATATGGTTTAAAAAGACTTACTGCTTATACCATCCAAGATGAAACTCAGTTTTATCAAATATTGAATCAAGTACAAAAACAAGATTATTGTTTATCAAAAGAAGAGCATGAATTCGGTGTTATTGCGATTGCCGTTCCTGTTTTAAATGGTCAAGGTGATGCGGTCGCAGCGCTAAACTGTATTGCAGAAACTCATCGGGTTACGGATGAACAACTGCTTCAGCAAATTTTGCCTTTACTGAGAAATACAGCTTATGAATTAAGATGTATGATTTAAAATCATGCTTATATTTTAGCCTAATCTGTATCATTATCCCTGCTCAATTGAATGAGATTGCTTCATATTCACCAAGCTTCGCCCGATTAAGCAATTCTCCATTTAATGGAAGAATATATTAATAATAAGCACTATTAACTGTTCGATCTTATTTGAAAAATATTGAGGCTCAATGACTTACCTCAATTAAATAAATTAAAAATTTAAAAAGAGCATAAATCTTTGTTGATTTTTACCCTTATTTTAAATGATAATAATTATCACTAACATCTTTATAAAAAATTTATTCCAATGAAACTTTCAACACTAAGCTTATCTGTACGTCATGTTCTTTTCAGCTCTCTCACCTTGATCAGTTGTACCGCAATCGCAGAAGACTTCTCAACACAATTGCCAACAATCGAAGTAAAAGCTGATACAGAAAAAAACACGGGATATACTGAAAGAAAATCTCGAGCAGCAACGAAGCTTGATCTGACCTTAAAAGAAACGCCACAATCCGTAACGGTGATGACCAGCCAACATATCGAAGATCAAAATTTAAATACCGTTGAAGAAGTTTTATCACAAACACCTGGCATTTATGTACAACGCTATGGTGCACAAGGTGCAGTTGGGAATGGTGGAGAATACACTTTCTATTATGCGCGGGGAAATCAAATCTTGAACTATCAGGTAGATGGTGTAATGACCTCTCCTGCAACCAGTGGCAAAAATGGTTCATCTCTCAGCAATTTAAATCCCATTATTTATGAAAATATTACCGTACTCAAAGGTGCTGCTGGACTCACCAATGGTGCAGGTTATCCAAGTGCCAGTATTAATCTCAATCGTAAACATGCAACCAGTACTACACCAACAGGTCAGATTCAACTCAATGTAGGATCAGATCAAGCGATTCGCTCAACGTTTGATGCGCAAAGTGCCTTAACATCGTCAGGAGAGGTCCGTGGACGAGTCGTCGCTGCTTATGGTCAAAGCAATTCATGGCGTGATTGGGGAGATCAACGTGATGCCACACTTTATGCAGTAGTTGATGCAGATCTCAGCGAAAAAACGCAGTTCAGTGTTGGTTCTCTACTCAGTCGCTCTCGTCTCAATGGACAAGGTGTACACGGGATTACTGTATTTGGTGATGATGGCACATTGATGCCGTTCAATCGTGAATTTAACCCCAATGCACGTTGGGCTTATAGCAATGTGGATACACTCAATTTATTTACTGAGTTAAAACATGAATTCAACAATCGTTGGAAAATTCAAGCCAATTATAATTATACCAAACAAGACATTAATGCTTTATATGGTGTCATTGGTGTTGCCCAAGTCGACTACACCAAAATGACTGCATCACTTGCAGCATCACAAAATGATTTCAGCCCAGAAGAACATAGCTTAGATCTTTCAGTCACTGGCGACTACTCTCTTTTGGGACGTGAACATGAATTAATGCTTGGTGCAAGTTATCAAAATCTAAAGAGTAATAACAATGCTTATGCAGGATATAGTAGTAAAGATACGATTAACTTAAACACATGGAATGGGCAAATTGCTCTCCCGCCAGAAGCTCGCATTGCGACTGGTGTAAGTAATAAAGACTATCAGCAAAGTGGCTACTATCTTGCAACTCGACTTAATCCGATTGATTCCTTACATATTATTGTGGGTGGGCGTTTGTCCAATTATGATTTAAAAACCCATTCTACAAATACAGTTAGAAATACAGTTTCAGATTCTAAAATCAAAGAATCCAATCAATTTACACCTTATGCAGGGATTACTTTTGATATCTCCTCATATCTTACTGCTTATGCGAGTTATACCAATATTTTCTTACCGCAAACCAACCGTGATTATGCATACAATATGTTAGCCCCACAGCAAGGTGACAATTATGAAGGTGGGTTTAAAGCAAGTTTTTATGATGACCGATTAAATATGAGTGCCGCTTATTTTCAAGCAAAAATGGATAATGTTGCTGAATCTGCTGGAAAATATAGTGATACAGATCAAGCTGTCATCAATGGATGGACAACAGCGGGATCAACTTATTATCACGGCGTCAAAGGTGCAAAAACGCAAGGTTTTGAACTTGAAATTTCAGGGCAAATTTTACCTGAATGGAATATTCAAGCAGGCTATACCCAAGCTGAAACGAAAGATAAAAATGGTCAACGTATCAATACCGATCGCCCTACACAACAATTTAAATTATTCACCACCTACAACTTACCCGTGATGGAAAATAAATTAACCGTTGGTGCAGGTGTAAATTGGCAAAATGAATTTTATGATAAAAGTAAAACAGGTCTAAATTATGAAGCTTTTCGTCAAAAATCCTTTGGCTTAGTTGATGTAATGGCTCGTTATGCAATCAACAAAGATCTTAATCTTGGACTAAATGTCAGTAATTTAACTGATGAAAAATACCGTCTAAATACGTGGGCAAATACTTATGGCGATCCACGACGTTATACCGCATCAATTCAATATAAATTTTAAAAATGAATTTGATTTAAAACGTCATTAAAGCACCATGCATGGGTCCAGTCCCATCATGGTCAATACTCTAAGTATTGATTTACATATAATACCTGCTGCTGATTGAGCAAGTGTTTACTTTTTAAATTGGTGTGATGACATCACAAATATAGAATGGATCTTTCTATGATCAAGAAAACTTTTCTCTACTTGGCTTTGGGCGTATTGTCTATGCAAATCTCAATACCAAGTTTTGCGGATAGCAGCATCAAAATTGGAGAAACACACAACTTCGTGTCCACTGTATTAAATGAAAAAAGAGCAATTCAGGTCTATCTACCAGCCAGCTATAATCAATATCCCAATCAAAAATACCCTGTTGTATACCTTTTAGACAGTGAAAGTAACTTCCATTATGTGACAGGGATTATTGAAAAATTATCTAAGTCTCCTTATCCCTCAATACCTGAAATGGTGGTTATCGGCATAGTCAATACAGATCGAGCACGTGACTTAACACCTACACCGCAAAAGCCTCAAATTAAAGAAGGACGGCTGATCGAAGGTAAAACTGGTGGAAATCTTGCTTTCTTTAATTTTTTAGAAACAGAGCTTATGCCTGACGTAGAAAAAAAATATCGTACTAATGGCTTAAATGTATTGATTGGTCATTCTTTTGGAGGAATCACTGCACTGAATCATATGCTCAACGGTCACAAAAATATTCAAGCTTATATTGTGCATGATCCCAGTATTTGGTGGGATGATGAAATCATGCTCAAGCGTTTTAAGGAAGTAAAGCACAAAGATTTTCAACATAAAAAACTATTCTTAACACAAGTCGGCAGCAGTGAAAATACCGCCAGTTTGGACAGCCATTACAATGGTATTCAAAAATTCAATCAATATTTAACTCAACAACCCTTTGCACATTTGAACTATAAATATATCCAATATGAAGGTGAAGATCACGGCACTGTACCATTGAAAGGTAACCTTGACGGTTTGCGTTATATTTTTGAAGGTATGCAGATCAATATTAAATCAATTCCTGAAAATCCAGATCTGGTCAAACAGCATTACACTCAACTCAGTCAAAATTTAGGCTTTGAATTACAACCGAGTGAAGTTTATTTAAATGCCGTTTTTGACTATTTAAAACGCTCAAATAATCCTAAAGTAACACAACAGTTTCAGCGCTATATTCTGTCGATTTACCCACAATGGCAATCCAAAAGCACATCCTAAAAGCTAGTTTTTCCTCATAGTATATGGCTGTCATTTTTATTCAATATAGGGTGGTATTTAGACCTCTACTACCACTCTGTCATTGCTTAAGTTGCTTATCTCTATAATTCAAAATTAATTAATTTTTATTAAATAAATCAGACTATTGTGAATTCACTTCACCCCAAGATTATTAATTAAAACGATATATCCATCATTTTATTCAGATCAGTATGCTTATCATAATTTAAACCTCTTACCATTCACTTTTTAAAATATACGATTCCACAAAAACAAAAATAAAATCACAAATTATTATTTTTACCTTATTAAAATCACAAATTATTCATATAATGACTACAATTTATAATTCCACGATTAAAATAAGTCATACGCATTACTACTAAATAAAAAAAATTGAAATATTCATATATTGGCTATAATTTACCTACGGATACACATTAGCAACAGCATTAAGACAAAAAATAAAACATAAATAAATTACCTAAATTTTCATATACTTAACAAAAATAAAAAGATAATAAAACTGCTTTAAAAGCAACAAAAAACTATTAAATTATTATAATAATTTTTTTAATTTAATTTAATTATTTAAATTTACTTATTAAAGATAGCCTCTAAATAATAAATTATTAGACAATTAAAACTGTAATCAATCATAAGAATGCAATCCCTTAAGAATAATTTTATATTCGCTGTATATTTAAATTCAACAAAAAATGATGATGAAATAATTTAAATATAAACCTAAAAATTTACAGCGCTTTAACTAAATAGTATTTTCATTGAAGGCAAAAATTTAAATATCTTATTTCATTATCAAATATAGATTAAATAATAAAGGTGGGCCGTAAAATGATTGAATGGCTACAAGGCGAGTTAAAACATAGTCCAGAAATCCTATTATTCTTATCTTTAGCAATAGGTTTTTGGATCGGTCAATTTCAATTCGGTAAGTTTCAATTTGGGGGGGTTGCAGGATCATTGCTTGTCGCAGTAATTCTGAGCTTGATTGGTGTTCCCATAGACAATGGCGTAAAAGCCATTCTTTTTGCTCTATTTATTTATGCAGTTGGCTTTGAAAGTGGTCCACAGTTTTTTAAATCACTCGGTCCACAATCGATTAAAGAAATTCTGTTAGCGATCTTTATGGCAGTATGTGGTCTGATCACTGTTTTAGCAATGGCAAAAATCTTTAATCTGGATAAAGGTTTAGCCGCTGGGCTTGCAGCAGGTGGAATGACTCAATCCGCAATCATCGGTACAGCAGGAGATGCAATTTCTCGTTTAGATTTACCACTTGCAGAAATCCAAAAGCTCCAAGCCAATGTTGCGATTGGATATGCTGTAACTTATATTTTTGGCTCATTGGGTGCCATTATTGTCTGTGTAAATCTTCTACCAAAATTCATGGGTCGAGAAATACATGATGATGCGTTGAAGGCACAAGCAGAACAGTTAAAAGGTGCTTTTGAACTTGCACCAGGTCAAGAACTGGCAATGCCTGAAATTGTTGGACGAATCTACAAAGTCAAACAAGCCGCGGGACAAACTATTGCAGAACTTGAAACCATTGCCCCAAGTGTGACCATTGAACGATTGAAACGTAAAGATCAGTTTATTGATGTTAGCCCTGACATCAGCTTACAAAAAGATGATGTTGTGCTCGTAGTGGGTCGACGAGCAAGTATTGTTTCCATCTCTGCGTCTATCGGATCTGAATTACAGTCCTCACAAGGCATGGAAATGATCATGGATACGACCGATGTTATTTTGAGAAATTCAAAATATGCCAACCGCACACTTGGTGATATTAAGACCAATACGCCAGATTATTTAAAACATGGCATTTATGTCCTTGCGATTAAACGTAACAGTGAAGCTCAAAGGTTGAGTGATGATACTGTACTTCACCAAGGTGATGTCGTGACTGTCTATGGAACAAAAAGTGATCTTGATCGTTTAGTCAAAGAAGCAGGAAAAGCCTTACCTGAGAGTTTAAAAACAGATTGGATTTTTCACGGTGCTGGCTTAGTCGTTGGTTTGGTCATTGGTTTATTTGTTATCCGAATTGGGGATGTACCTTTAACGCTTGGCGCAGGTGGTGGTGCTCTGCTTTCAGGTCTACTCTTCGGTTGGCTTCGTAGCCGAAATCAAGTGCATGGCAACATGCCCTTAGCCGCTTCACAACTACTTAAAGATCTCGGTCTTGCTGGTTTTGTTGCTGCTGTTGGACTGCAATCAGGGCTACAGGCTATTCAAACCATTAAAGAAAGTGGCTTATCGCTCTTTATGATTGGGGTTGTGGTTACCCTAGTCCCACTTATTCTTTCCATGCTCTTTGCCCGTTATGTCCTTCGTTATGACAATGTCGCCGTAATGGCAGGAGCATTAACAGGCTCACGAAGTGCCAATCCTGCTTTTGGTGGCGTACTAGACAAAGCTGGAAATTCGATTCCAACTGTTCCATTTGCAATTACCTATGCACTCGCAAATGTATTTTTGACCCTGCTCGGCCCACTGATTGTTGGTTTAGCATAAATAAATTTATAAATCCCAAACACATTGATATCAATATAATGAAGGAGACTTCCCATGGGGAACGTTGATTATTCAAAATACGCAAAACTCAGCCCATTTGAACTTAAAGATGAATTGATTGCTTTGGCGCAAAGCCATACTGACCGTATGATGCTCAATGCTGGACGAGGCAATCCCAATTTTCTCGCAACCATTCCACGTCGTGCCTTTTTCCAATTGGGTCTATTTTCAGCCACTGAATCAGAATTTTCTTTTTCCTATATGCCAGAAGGGCTTGGTGGATTTCCCCGTGCAGAAGGATTGCAATCACGCTTTGACCATTTCGTTTTAGAAAATCGCGACAAACCTGGTGTTGTTTTTCTTGGGAAAGCGATTTCTTATGTGCGTGATCAATTAGGACTAGATCCAGATGCTTTTTTACTTGAAATGGTCGAAGGTATTCTCGGCTGTAATTATCCAGTTCCTGATCGAATGCTCAAAGTCAGTGAAAAAATTATCAAAGAATACGTTTTACGTGAAATGGGCGTACAAGGTATGCCTAAAGAGGAACTCGATTTATTTGCAGTTGAAGGTGGGACGGCTGCAATGGCTTATATCTTTAACTCATTAAAAGAAAATAAGATTATTTCACATGGTGATCGTATTGCCATAGGTTCTCCTATCTTTACCCCTTATCTTGAAATTCCCAAACTTAACGATTATCAACTTGAAGAGGTGTTGATCGAGGCTGATCCAAATCTAGGTTGGCAATACCCTGAATCAGAGTTAAGAAAATTAGAAGATCCATCAATCAAAGCCTTTTTCTTGGTCAATCCAAGTAACCCACCTTCGGTTAAAATGAGTGATGAAGGCTTAGCGATTTTGGCTGATATTGTCAAAAAACGCCCTGATCTGATTATCTTAACTGATGACGTTTATGGAACATTTGCTGATAATTTTAAATCTTTGTTTGCGATTTGTCCTGACAATACCATTCTGGTTTATTCTTTCTCTAAATATTTTGGCGCGACAGGTTGGCGTTTGGGTGTCATTGCCTTGAGTAATCATAATATTTTAGATAAAAAAATTGCGGCACTTTCTAAAAAAGACAAGAAAGAACTCGAAGAACGTTACTCATCCCTCACCACAGATCCATCTAGTATTAAGTTTATTGACCGTCTGGTCGCAGATAGTCGAAACGTCGCATTGAATCATACAGCTGGTTTATCCACACCTCAACAAGTACAAATGGTCCTGTTTGCATTATTCAATATGATGGACTCTCGTCAAAGTTATAAAAAAGCAGTGAAATCTGTGGTAAGAGAACGTGATGCTGCCCTTTATAGACAGCTTGGCGTTGAAGTTCCACAAGATCCAAACGCTGTTGATTACTATACCTTGGTCAATTTAGAAAATACCTCAAGAAAACTATATGGTGATGCGTTTGCTGATTGGGTGATGAAAAATAAGAATCCAACAGAATTACTTTTCCGAGTTGCTGATGAAACA
Organism: Acinetobacter bereziniae LMG 1003 = CIP 70.12; assembly: GCF_000368925.1. Taxonomy (GTDB): domain Bacteria; phylum Pseudomonadota; class Gammaproteobacteria; order Pseudomonadales; family Moraxellaceae; genus Acinetobacter; species Acinetobacter bereziniae. The sequence continues at coordinate 1,276,137 of NZ_KB849756.1, forward strand.
GGTGTAGTACTGCTTCCGGGTTCAGGTTTTGGTGTTCAACACCCGTCTGCACGTGCCTCGCTTGCCAATTTAAATGAGTTCCAATACGCTGCGATCGGAGCTTCATTACGCAAATTTGCTGAGGAGGCATATGAAGAATATAAAAAAATCAGCAAAAAGAATAAATAAGCATGGATAGCTTAAGTATTCGTTATAAAAGAAAAAGATCGCATGAATGCGATCTTTTTTGTTTATCAATGATATGAATTGAATAGCCACATATCACTTTATTGATCTGTTGCTATCAAATCTACAAATTAAATCAAACAGCATTAATTTTGCACTTTACATTTTATTGCCTTTACTGGAGTAATATTACTCGCTGAAACTAATTGAGTTGAATCAAAACCTTCAGTTTCCTCTATAAATAAATGATAGTCTTTAATTTGAATCGTTGCCTGTCCTTCATATTGGCAATAACCTTTTTTAATATTGTCTGGTAACTTAAAAGTCTTTTTTGCTGCATCAAAGTTGCTAAAGCAAAACCATACATCTCGTGTGTCACCTTTTGGACGTGGTATCAGTGCAGCCGAGGTTTTATTGGGTTCAAAGCAAATATCATCCCCCATATAATCCACATATTCAGGGTCTAAATTACGTGAAAATTTTCCTGTTAAAGTAGCTTGTCCCTGATAATTTTTAAAACCAGACTCGGTGTTTGTGTATTTGAAGCTTTGTGCTTGTGCAAATACTGGCAATACCGCTAAGGCAATCAGTAAAATTTTGTTCAACATGCTAATTTCCATTTTATAAAGTGCTAAATTTGCTGTAATTTTACCCAATCTTAACAAATAAAAGAACCACTTAGCTGTCTATTGCATTAGTCTTTTTCTCAACGGCTTAGCTTATTCTACTCATTGAGCTCTCACAACGATTTTTAGACTTTCGCCAAAACCCATGTATTGAAAATGGATTTTAACTTAGACGCTTACTGAACTCCCCCCTTAAGTAGAACATACTTAATCGAGGGAGTTTTATATCAAAACATTAGTCTTGTGAGTCAGGATACAAAGGACGATTTCCGGGGCTAATTCGATTGATATGTAAAAAGGTCATATGACGTTCGTACTTATCTAAAATATCATTAATCACCTGCTCTTTGGTGTATCCGACCAAGTCATTGTCCTGCGAACCTTCGTACAAGAAAGTTTCTAAACGATAGTAATATTGCATACCGCGTTTACCACGCTCACTAAAGGTCGGTGTGATATAACGCACAGGCCAGATCTGATAAATAAAATTAAACTCTTCTTCGATGTAGATGGTTAAATCAAGATGATACAAGGTATCACTATCTTCGACCTCTCCTTGCGTTACTTCGATACTCATGCCACGTTTAACCAACTCATCTGCAACCGTCTGAACCGCAGGTTTACACACGCTATCGAGCATACTCAGTGTTTCACGACTACCAGGATGAAACATGACACGAGACAAACGTTGCTTCCAGTTTAGAATATCAACATTCCCTACTACAGGTGCTGCATTTGGACTACGACTCGCTTTACGATAATCTTCCAAGCGCAAGGATTTATACAAACCTGCCATCACTAACAACATGACAAAACTGAAGGGTAATCCCATAATGACTGTTGCACTTTGCAAGGCGGTGATTCCGTTCGCCATAAGCATGGCTACCGTCAGTAAGCCAATTGCAGTAGCCCAGAAGATACGCAACCAACGTGGGGCATCATGATCAACACTAGAAAATTTGGTCGTGAAGTTCCCGAGTACCAAAGCGCCTGAATCTGCTGAAGTAACGTAGAAAAGTAAACCTGTAATGGTGGCAATACTGGCAATAAAGGCAAAGCCTGGATACTGAGCAAGTAAGTCATAAAAGCCATGTGCAGGATTGGTTAATACGGTTTGTGCCAGTGTGCTATTACCATCAAAGATCACACTATGTAAGGCACTATTACCGAAAATAGACAACCATGTGATAGTGAACAACAGAGGAATGATCAAAGTTCCACAAACGAATTCACGGATTGTACGACCGCGAGAAATCCTCGCCAGAAATAATCCGACAAATGGAGACCAAGCTACCCACCATGCCCAGAAGAACAAGGTCCAGCTATTCATCCAGTCTTTTGGTCGATCAAAGGCAAAACTTTCTAAAGCTAAACTCGGGAAGCGACTAATATAATCACCAAAGTTTTGTACCAGTGCATTGAGCAGAAATTCGGTATTCCCAAGGAACAATACGAACAGCATCAAGCCAATTGCGGCATAGATATTAATTTCAGACAAAACCTTGATGCCTTTATTTACACCAGCGGTGACTGAAATAATAGTCACAATCACAGCAACTAAAATCAGCGCAATCTGAATCCAGAGATTCTCTGGGATATCCAACAGCACATGAAGACCATAATTAATCTGAACTACTGCAATACCACAGGTGGTAGCAATACCAAAGATCGTTCCGATCACAGCAGCAATATCAACCGTATGCCCAATAGGACCATCAATTTTTTTACCAAAGATTGGATATAGTGCAGAACGAATCGTTAATGGCAAATTATAGCGGTAACTAAAATATCCCAATGCCATCCCCACCAAGGCGTACATCCCCCACCCTGTTAAGCCATAGTGGAATAATGTCCAAACCATGCCCTGACGTGCAGCTTCATAAGTCTGTCCTTCACCTATGGGTGGATTCATATAATGCGATAACGGTTCTGCAACCGAGAAGAACATTAAGTCGGTCCCAATTCCAGCAGCGAACAGCATCGCAGACCAACTTAATAGACTAAACTCAGGTTTCGAATGCTTTGGACCAAGTTTGATATCGCCATAACGTGAGAAAGCGATAAAAATCACAAAGACTAAGTACAATGTTGCAGCTAATAAATAGTACCAGCTGAATTTGTCACTGACCCACGCCAACACGACATTCAATAAATGATTAGCAAAGTCGTTAAATAAAATCGTAACAAGTGCAAATGTTAAAATAAGTAGAGCTGAAATATAAAAGACCACACGATTTAAATGGTCTTTATTTGCTAATGCAGCATCATCAACTGCTCTTGGATTATCTGTTGCCATACAATCCTCAGGAAGTTAGAGAAGAAAAAGAAAATATTCATCTACATCTTTCCATCGCTTAATCAATGAAAATAAATATCTGAATAGAAAATGAAAAACAAAAGTTATTTACCCAATTTAAAATGTTTCTGATTTTTCAGTGATGTAATGATGTGATAATTGAGTTAACTTCGTGATCACTCGCATTGCTAAAGGATTAAATTGATTCTGTTTGAGTGCATTGGCTAATGCCAAACACAAAACAGCAAAATAATGATGGAGAATAATAAACCAAAGCGCATCACCGCATTTTGTAAGCCGAAGCTTGCTATTAACAAATGTCAGATAAAGACGATACTAATCACTACAGACCAAAAAATGAGTAATCAAATTGCTGAGACACTTTTATTACTTCCCCTTTCGAGGAAAGATTTGCAACCTGAGTATAACAGAACCTACAAAGTCAAAAACAATATGAAACAAATCACAACACCCCATTAACATACGGGTTCAAAGATAGATTGGAAAAGCTTAATTCAAGATAAACGGAATGAATGAAACAGAGTCATTGAAACCTTTTTGATCTTTAGTACTTGTGTGGAGGTGATTATGATAATAAGAATAATAGTATTGATAAAGAAGCTTACTGTAGAAATCAATAGATAAGCCCTCATCATCAAGAGAATATTATTGTTCTTTTGCTTTTAGATTTTTACTTGTGAATCTAAAAGCATTTAGCACCTGTTACACGTGTGTCACTCCTGTGTAACATCATATCTTGATAGTACGTTATTCTCAAATGATGTTAGTGATAGTAATTTAGGCATTAAAAAGCCCTAAACTGTTGAAGTTTAAGGCTTAGTTATTCATATAAAGTTATAAGAGTTTATATGATTTTAGATATATGGTGGAGATGGCGGGAGTTGAACCCGCGTCCGCCAACACTACACTCGAGAATACTACATGCTTAGATATCGTCAATTATTTTAACGCTAAGTGACCCGACGAACAGGGTACAAAACGCGATCCTCTAAATTTAGTACAAAGCCCCGAGGCTTGGCTTTATACGGACTTGTGTGCGTGCGCTTCGGTCGGGTTCACTGACCACAAGTATTCAGTGAAGCGGACAAACTGCCCTTAGGCAGCTAGAGCGTAAGATTCGTCGTTTGCGACTAAAATATGCAAATTTTATTTACGAGAGAAAATGCGCTCTCGGCATGCATCTATGAGCTTCATCATCAGCGTCGAAGCCAATAACATCCCCAGATAACAAACTCATCATAACATAAATGTTGTAAATTAAGCAGATAATTCACGACATTTATTCTAAATGATGCGCCTAGTCCTATAATTACGCTACTATCAGTATTTTTCAAGGGACAAATATAAAAAAGATGAGCTATTTACTCTCACTTGATCAAGGAACGACCTCTAGCCGTGCAATCATCTTTGATGAGCATGGAAAAGTATATGCTTCAGCACAACGTGAAATCCAAATCAAAACGCCGCATTCGGGATGGGTAGAACAAGATGCGATGGAAATATGGACCACACAAATTGCCGTGGTTCAACAAGCAATTGCCTCTGCCAGATTACTTGCCAAAGACATCAAAGCCCTCGGCTTAACCAATCAACGCGAAACAACCGTTGTATGGGACAAAAGAAATGGAAAGCCACTTGCCCCTGCTATTGTTTGGCAAGATCGACGTGCAACTGACTGGTGTAATCAATTGAGCCAGCAAAATTTATCTGAAAAAATTCACAAAAAAACAGGATTAAGAATTGATCCTTATTTCAGTGCAGGAAAGTTGGTTTGGCTATTGGACAATGTTGAAGGATTAAGACAACTGGCTGAGCAAAACCATGTTGCTTTTGGAACAATTGACAGTTGGCTGATCTGGAATTTAACCCAAGGCTCAGAACATGTGATCGAAGCCAGTAATGCGTCTCGTACCATGTTGATGGATTTAAAAACTCAGCAATGGGACCAAGAACTCTTAGAAATATTTAATATTCCCCCAAGTGTGCTTCCTCAAATTATTCAATCAGACTGTTATATTGCCAATACTGCGACAGGGTTATTGGGTGCTGAAATTCCAATTTGTGGTGTATTAGGTGATCAACAATCTGCGCTATTTGGTCAATCTTGTTTTGAAGCAGGTACAGCAAAAAATACCTATGGCACGGGCTGCTTTATGCTATTCAACACAGGAAACGAAATTCAGTATAGTCAAAATAAACTGCTCACGACCTTAGCATGGAACTGTCAAAACCACTCTAACTATGCCCTTGAAGGCAGTGTGTTTATGGCAGGAGCAATCGTGCAATGGTTGCGAGATGGTTTAGGCATTATCAAAAACAGTGCTGAAGTAGAAAAGTTGGCATGCCAAGTCAACACGACTGATGGTGTTGTGCTTGTACCTGCATTTACAGGTTTGGGGGCACCGCATTGGGACAGTGATGCGCGTGCATTACTCTGTGGCATGTCACGCGGAACCAATAAGTCACATATTGCCAGAGCAGCTTTGGAATCTATCGCATTTCAAGTTTCCGATGTCCTTACAGCAATGCAGTCGGATATTTCTCAGCCTTTAAAAGAACTCCGTGTAGATGGTGGAGCAAGCCAAAATGATATGCTGATGCAATTTCAAGCTGACATTTTAAATGTCCCTGTATTACGTCCAAAGCTTTTAGAGTCTACCGCATGGGGAGCGGCAGCTATGGCAGGTCTTAAAACCAATGTATTTACTAATCTAAATGAAATTTCAGAATCTTGGCAGTTAGATCGAGCTTTTGAGCCGAATATGAGCAATGATCAACGTGAATATCATTTAAGCTTATGGAATGATGCTTTACAAAGAGCAAAGTCTAGTTAAAGTGTATTCTTTGAAAACTGGGCTAAATGTTTGATCAATGCACATTCTCGCCCAGTTGCTAAATTAAATTCGCTCGACGAAAAGCACACCATTTAAATGGTCAATTTCATGCTGAACAATTCGAGCAGGAAAACCATGAAAGGTCTGAATCACTTTCTGACCGTTTAAACTAAAAAACTGCACTGTAATCTGTTCAGCCCGAGCCACTTGCCCACGTTCATCAGGTACGCTCAAACAACCTTCTTCTCCCAATACAGTTTGTAATGATTGCTCAATGATTTCAGGATTGACCATGGTGATGGCATCCATTTCAGGCGCATCAGGATAACGAGGATTAGATCGTGAAGCGACGATAATCACACGCTTAGAAATATAAACTTGCGGTGCTGCAATCCCGACTCCATTTCGCTCCAACATCGTTGTCTTTAGTGCTTTGGCAAGTTCTTCCAACCAAGTACTTGAAAACTCAGTGTCAGCAACAGGGGCTGCAATTAATTTTAAAATATCTTCACCACGTTGGGCGATGGGTAAAATGATACTCATGGTCTTATCTGATTTATTAGCATATCGTTCAATGCCTTGATTTTAACATTTAGCGATTCAATCGCAATTGAATAATTCCATACAAGCAATTCACTTTTTGCGCTCAACTCTTATTGTTCAAATATCAAATTTAAAACTGTTTCTTTAATTCAATTTTAATCATGATCTTGTAAATAACAGTCACTCACTCATGAGATTGTACCAATGAATAGTACCACCTTATTTCTCGGTTTGATTTTTAGTTCGATTGGATTAGGTTATTTTATTTATGGAAAAAAACAAAAAATGATCGTGCCCTTCATCTGTGGTATCGCTTTAATGATTTTTCCCTATTTCATTGAAAATAATCTGTTGATCAGCGCTATTGGAATGATTCTTAGCCTCATCCCATGGTTTATTCGCATATAGTGGCATCTTTTTTCCTAAAGCTTTCATAAGCGAAGACATAAATCATCAGACACCCATAATAATTTTTTGACACGATCAAAATAAAGATTGATTATTCAAGGAAAAAATTGTTTATTAAAATTTTATTTTCGACTATTTTTAGATATTACAACATGGATGAAAAAACAAATCTTAATCAGGAAGATAAACGCACGCTTGGTCTCTCCTCTTTGGGTGGTGCACTCGAATTTTATGATTTTGTGATTTATGTATTCTACGCAAAAATCATTGCTGAACTATTTTTCCCCAGCACACTGAGTCCTTTTTGGGCGATGTTGAACACCTATGGAATTTTTGCGGCTGGGTATTTCTTCCGTCCTTTGGGCGGAATTGTCATGGCACATTTTGGGGATTTAGTAGGACGTAAGCGTCTATTTAGTCTATCTATTTTATTAATGGCACTGCCAACCTTAATGATTGGTCTCATGCCAACCTATACTGATATAGGTCTTGCCGCTCCGCTATTATTACTGCTTATGCGTGTGGTACAAGGGATTGCCATCGGTGGTGAAATTCCAGCAGCATGGACTTTTGTTTCAGAACATGTCCCTGAAAAGAAAATTGGCTTTGCCAATGGTCTACTCACAGCAGGCTTATCGTTAGGAATTTTATTGGGATCACTAACATCATTATTGATTTCACTCAAATTTAATGAAACAGAAATTCACGCTTGGGCTTGGCGTATTCCCTTTATTTTGGGCGGAATATTTGGATTAATTGCTTTATATCTAAGAAGCTATCTCAAAGAAACACCTGTGTTTAAAGCCATGCAAGCACGTAAAGAACTCTCTAAAGCGCTACCAATCAAACAAGTCTTAAGCTCCCATAAGTCAGCGGTTTTGATAGGAATGCTGTTTACTTGGTTTTTAACGGGTTGTGTCGTGGTCATTATTTTAGCGATGCCTAATTTACTCACGGGGACTTTTGCTTTTCAACGTACAGATGCATTTCAAATGCAAAGTGCTGCAATCTTAATGCAGATGTTGGGTTGTGTGATTGCAGGAACATTGGCTGATCGCTTTGGTGCAGGTCGTATTATGTTCTGGGGTTCACTGTGTGTCGCTGTTATTTCAGCTATTTTTTACAACAGTTTGGAGCATGTAACTACATCCACCATTTTTAGCCTCTATATGCTATTGGGTTTATTTTCAGGTACGGTAGGTATAGTTTCTTATAGCATGGTAAAAATGTTTCCTGCACAAATTCGTTTTTCAGGAATTTCTTTTTCTTATAACGTTGCTTATGCCATCGCAGGTGGATTAACGCTCCCATTAGTACAATGGCTCAGTTTATATAGTGATATTGGTGCAATGTACTATATTGTCGTGTTGTGTTGCTTCACCCTACTGACCAGCTTAATTTACCGAAAAAAATTTGAAATACATTAAATCACTTGTTTAGATTCCATTGAATGGGTAATTTTAATTTCCAAGAAATGACGAACTTGATTGCGCCCATTCTTTTTTGCCAAATATAGCGCTTGATCTGCCTGACGAATAATTTCTTCTTTGGTAATTCCAAAAGGATTGATTGAGGCTGCAACGCCAAAACTTGCAGTAATGCTAATTTTGCGTTGAGTATCCAGTAAAATCACTTCTTTCTCAATTGCTTTACGGCATCGCTCAGCGATATCAATAGCTTTGGCGAGCTGACCACCTCTGGTCAAAATGATAAATTCCTCACCACCAAAGCGTCCAACAATATCCTCTTCATGGATATTTTCAGTCAATATCCCAGCAATTTGTTGTAAAACGATATCGCCTATATCGTGACCATATTTATCATTAATATCTTTAAAATAATCAAGGTCTAACAACACAATCGCAAAAGAGCTCTGTTGTTGTTTGAGCATATCAATATTTTCACTGATTTTACGGCGATTAAAAATGCCAGTTAAAGGATCAATAATACTCACTTGCTCAATCATTTTTTCGCGTTTACGCCACTGTGTAAGAAGAACCTCAAACAAAACTAAACTTGCAAAGAAAATTGGAAGATAAAAATACAGCATGCAATATACCCAAAATGCATTGCGATACAAGGGCATTACCAGCAGTTCTTCACTGAAAATCGGGGCATATCTAATCTGACCGCTAAGACTCAATACAATACAAATCAACATAAAACAACTAATTGGAATAACTGTTAAATAAACAACCCGCCGTTCAAACAACACCAAACCAACCGTAATCAAGCTGACAAAACCAGCAGTCGAAGCTGGACTAAAGATACCTATACAATAAGCACCATAAATAAAAATAGTGCCAAAATATGCAATCGTTATATAAGGGATAATTTTTTCAAAAATAGAAATTTTTTTTAAAGATCGAATCAGAAAAATGAGCACAAAAAAACCAATTGTGGCAAGCGACAACATCCGAATATACGTTGGATAAAAGGCTTGATTAATCCAAGGTTGTATATCTACTTTTGCTTCACTGAAATACCACCATATGATCCACAACAAAACATCTATACCACCAAGTAATAGGACCAAGCCGCACTTTTTATAATTACTCCAATTCATGATCATATTGTCGTGTATAAAAACTTCAGCGGAGGAATGTATTACCCCTCTATTTTTTTGCTTCATATTACCATTCACCCGTCAAAAATAGTGAATTACTCTCTATTTTTATTTTTCATATCGATGATTAAAATATAACACTTAGAAAAGTCAAAGTAAGTCAATTTTTTAAATACTACCATTTCTTAATTCTATTTATTTTAATATTAAGACTGAATTGAATGAAATAAGTTGGTTTGTTTTGATTTCACACATTACACAGCATTCGTTTAAACCATTAGATATATTTAACCTATTGTATTTATTTAAATAAACCAAAACAAAAAGAACTTTGTATTCAATAATAATGTATAATTACAGTAAATAAAATTCAAAAAATAATAAGCTATTTTTTTTAAAATATTTTGATACATATACTTATAGATATATTTTTTTCTAAAATGAATAAAAAAATATTCAAAATTACTGTATTTATTTAAGTTATAAAATTTAATTTTTTAATTTTAGTGTCTTGTGTTTTTTTGAATCATAACACGAGTATCAAAATCAAAAATTAGGATGTATCGAGAACATATCATCAAACTGTCTGATTAAAAAAATATGTGTTTTAATATCAATCACATCCAATAAAATTTATGCTTTTATACAGATGATTCAAAGATTTGGTGATTCAATTATTTTTTACTTTTGAAGGTTGATTTCTCTTTGAGAAAAGTTCAGCGCTCAAAATTTTTCTATTGAAATATGATTAAAAATTATCCAATATGATCAATATAGATAGCAAACATGACAATTGTATGAACGAAATGAAGCATCTGAATCATCGAGCGATTATTCTCTTATTGCATAACGAACCTTGATTAATTTTTGCACACCTTGCACATCGATCGATAAAAAATGATTTTTATATTCAATATGAATACAAAAGTCTTCTGCACCATCATCAAGACCAGATACAGTCCATGTCGTTCCTTGAGGAAAATCATTGAGCCATTGAGCTTTATAAAAATCGGATACTGAATCAAAATCAAGATACTTTTCAGGTCTATCTACAATATTTTGTGCCAGATCTTCAAATTTCTGTTTGTGTATTTGAACAAAGTCAATCAGCATGCTCGACCTTTATATCCACTAGATTTCATTATACAACTGACTCAATTGTTTCGTTTTCACTTGTTCCCATTGCCACCATCCAAATGCCGCCATAGCCACAAATGCTGCATATAAACCTGCAGTCAAAAATAAATCTTTGTACAGAAACATCGCCACATAGACAATATCAACAAATACCCACAGTACCCAAGTCGCAATGTGTTTACGACTGGTCCAATAGGTTGCTAACAAACTAAATGCCGCTAGTTGCGAGTCTAGCATCGGCAAAGCTGCATCAGTAAAATAATGCAATGACAAGCCGAATAAAAGCCCACCTAAGGCAGCAATCAACATTTGAGTAAACACGGCACCTATCGCAATGGGCTCAATTCGAATTTCATGATCTTGCTGTTTACCTTTAAACCAGTGATAAAAACCATAAAAATTCACCAGCATAAAAAATAGCTGTAAAATGGTTTCACCATATAATTTAAAGGTAAAAAATAGATAAGCGTATAAGACAAATGCAAAAAAATTAAATAACCAACACCACATATTGCGCTTTATTGTCAAACCAACACCAATCACACTAATAATAACGGCAAAAACTTCTAATGCTGACATGATAAAAAGCGCACAAATATAAGAAAGCTTATTATGAAAAAAAACACTACAAATGCAAGAAAAATGACATACCAAATTCAATTCAAAACGGCGCATACACTCAGCCATCATGTTTTATGATGATCATATAAATAGCAGTTTTATTTATACATTAAATTGGACACGCACATACATTTGAGTCGAAGATTAAAGTAAATTAGGAACATGGATTGTTTGTCATGTAAATCGAAGCTTATCGTCAAAAATAAGTTTTTAGAAATTTAATTATTTTTATCACTTCAATACAGCAATTTGAGGTGATTTTAATTTAAACTAAGCAATCACCAATAAACAAAGCGAGCCAACGCAGTTCATTTCAGCAAAACATTCATAACATCGCTCAAACTAGCACTAATAAATGCTTTTTAAGATGTTAAAAAATAGCCAAAATCTAATTTTTTCAAACCGTGTATTTATCATTCGTTAAAAAATACTGTATATGCTTAGATTGTTTGTTTATGCAATATAACTTAAAAATCTCTATAAAAAACATAGATTAAAATTAAGTTTCTTTCATTGATACTGTTCACATTTTAACCTTATTTACGAGATTTAACACTTGTTTACGTGAATACCAATGAATTAACAGACAGAACCGTCTACTATCTAATTAAGTTATGAATCTTCCCCAAAATTCATAACATTTCTCCTTAACCGAACTGTGAAAGCAGATTCGTTGTTCTACGCAATGATCACCCCAATCATTGCGTATTTTTTTGTCTACAGTTCCGTCTGTTAACTTCAACAGTTATAAGGAATCATTGAACAAAATGCAAGCAATCATTTTCAAACAACTTTTCCACTATTAAAAATGATAAGATATTGATTTTAATTAAAATCAAAAAATATTTAGTTGCAATATTTCGACAAAACCGATAGACTTTATTTATTAATTGAATTAATTGATGATAATTGTAGGATTAGTTCAAATTTAAAATATGATCTATAAAAATTTTTTAACAATAATTTTGAGCAAAACAATATGTGGGAATTATTTACACACTCATCGAACTTAGTTTTTAGCGTAAGTCTTTGCCTCATGTTGTTGTTGGGACTGGTGGAGTGTTTGCTTCTCATTATTGGTTCGAGTAGCCAAGGTTTTTTAGACCAATTTGTTCCTGATCAGCTTCTAGAAGCCCATAATCCAGATATTGATCTGCATACAGAACATGGTTTTTTTGTAAAACTTTTAGATTGGCTCTATTTGGGACGAGTTCCTGTCTTAGTTTGGTTGATTATTTTTTTGACTGTTTATGCCCTATTTGGCTTTATTGTTCAAACAATTTTCTATCACTTTACAGAACATTATTTTTCAATTTGGGTAATTGCACCAGCCAGTCTTTTTTTATGTATGCCCATAGTCCGTCTCTGTGCAGCCCTGATCTCCAAAATTTTACCCCAAGATGAAACCACTGCCATTCATAGTGACGAGTTGATTGGTCGTACAGCTCAGATTGTTTTAGGCGAAGCAAAGCAGAACTACCCTGCTCAAGCCAAAGTCATCGATCAATTTGGACAAACACATTATATTTTGGTTGAACCTGAATTAGACCAAGTCTTTTCACAGGGTCAATCGGTAATTCTCACCCAGCGAACAAAAGTAGGTTTTCAAGCAATTCTTGATTAATTTTTTAATAACAAACGAAGGCATAATAAAATGTTGAATTCAAATTTATATCAAATACTGGTTTTAGCGGGCATTGTGCTCGCTGCACTGATCATTATTGGCGTGATCATTGCCCGTTTATATAAACGTTCGAGTAAAGAAGTTTCCTTTGTTCGTACTGGTTTTGGTGGTGAAAAAGTCATTTTGAATGGTGGTGCAATTGTACTTCCTGTTTTACATGAAGTGATTCCTGTCAATATGAATACACTACGACTTGAGGTTAAACGTGCGACAGATCAAGCATTAATTACCCGAGATCGTATGCGTGTGGATGTGATGGCGGAATTCTATGTTCGTGTAAAACCAACTGCAGAATCAATTGCTACCGCTGCTCAAACGCTGGGTAAAAAAACCATGTCACCGCAAGAACTAAAAGACTTGGTTGAAGGTAAATTTGTGGACTCACTTCGTGCAGTTGCTGCTGAAATGGCAATGGAAGAGTTACATGAAAAGCGGGTTGATTTTGTCCAAAAAGTTCAACAAGTGGTCTCAGAAGATTTATTTAAAAATGGTTTAGAACTTGAAACTGTTTCTTTGACAGGTTTGGATCAAACCAGTTTTGAATATTTTAATCCACAAAATGCTTTCGATGCTGAAGGTTTAACCAAATTAACCGAAACCATTGAAGACCGTCGTAAAAAACGAAATGACATCGAACAGGACAATGACCTGGCAATCAAAGCCAAAAACTTAGAAGCTGAACAAGCGCGTTTGCAAATCCTTCGCGAAGAAGAATATGCAAAAATGCAACAAGAACGTGAAATTGCCATTCGTAAAGCTGAACAGTCTGCTGAAATCGCGACCCAAGAAGCGGCAAAAAAACGAGAAGCCGAAGAGGCGCGTATTGCCGCTGAACGTGAAGTTGAAATCAAACGGATTGCTTCAGCACGAGATGTTGAAAATGAAAATATTCAAAAAGCACAGTTGATTCAAAAAGCCCAAGTAGAACAGAAGAAAACCATTGAACTGGCTGAACAAGACCGTGCCATCGCGATTGCTGAAAAATCACGCGCAGAATCTGAAGCAAAAGCCTTAGCAGATCAAGCGCGTGCACAAGCGGTAAAAGCGGAAGAAGAAGTGACCACAGTTCGAGAAACTCAGCGAGCTGAGCGTTTAAAAGCAGTTGAGTTGGTTGCTGCGAAACAAGTTGCTGAAACAGATGCGATTGCCATTACTGTTGCAGCAGAAGCATCAAAACAAGCGGCAGTAGATGATGCAGAAGCTGTACGTATTGCAGCACAAGCGGAAGCAGAAAAGGTTCGATTAAAAGCCAAAGGTGAGGCTGATGCAAAAATGCTGCTTGCAGCCGCTCAAGAGAAACAATATCAAGTGGATGCTGAGGGTACGCGTGCAGTGAACGAAGCCAATAATGTCCTTTCAACTGAACAAGTTGAAATGCAAATTCGTTTAGCGTTATTGAAATACCTACCTGAAATCATTCGTGAAAGTGTTAAACCGATGGAAAATATTGATGATATTAAGATTCTCCAAGTCAATGGTTTAGGCGGTGTTGCTGGCTCGACTGGAAGCTCAGAATCAGGTGAACAAACTCAAGTTGCGCTTTCTGATCAAGTCGTCAACAGCGCACTTCGTTATCGCTCACAAGCACCGTTAATTGATAGTTTAATGAATGAGTTAGGCATCAAAGGTGGTGATATCAATGGTTTAACCCAATCATTAAAACCTAATAATGATTAATTTACTCATTATTTAGACATAACATGAATATTGAGCCTCTAAAGTTAGGGGCTTTTTTATTGGCTGAAATTCAATGCAAGAATGACGATTTGAATCTCAATTTTAATCTAAATAAATAATGAAGCCATTCATTCATTTCTTTTAGAATCGAGTGCTTGATCTCATCCTTTTGGTCGGAATACCATGCCCCTTTTCCAGCTCGATATAACACACTAAAAAATGACTTGGTTTATTTTCATTCTCGGTGCCATGATTGCAGGCTTTGTGCAAGGTTTAACAGGTTTTGCCTTTGCTTTAATTGCGATGTCTTTTTGGGTTTGGGTATTACCACCACAACTGGCAGCACCGTTGGTGGTCTTTGCTTCTCTATGGAGTCATCTCATCGCACTGGGGCGAGAGCAAAAACATGACTTTTCTTTTTCTTTGGTATTACCCTATTTAATTGCAGGACTCATCGGTGTTCCATTAGGAACTTACCTTTTACACTTGGTTGATGGCAATAGTTTTAAAATTATACTCGGGCTGTTTCTCATGCTTTGGTGTCCAATCATGCTTTTTGCACCTGAATTCCCACGCATTCAAGCATTGGGGAAAATCGCTGACAGTTGCATCGGCTTTGTAGGTGGAGTTTTAGGTGGATTAGGTGGTTTTTGTGGTGCAGCACCTTCTGCATGGGTGATGCTTAAAAACTTACCCAAAGCCCAACAACGCTATATTCTGAGACACTTTAATTTTGCCATTCAGTTATTTACCCTATTGGTCTATCTCTACCAAGGGGCAATTCAACGCTTACATTTACCTTATTTTGCACTGATTATTATTGCAGTGAGTATTCCAGCAATGATGGGTGCACAAATGTTTTACAAAATTTCTGAAATTCAGTTTAAACGTATCGTCCTTAGCTTGCTTTTCGCTTCTGGGTGTTTCTTGTTGTTCACAACATTGATCTAAATGATGCCATTTTTGAAAACTTGCATCATATCAATAAGGCACTTTTACAACCTTGTATTTTGAGAAAAATTTCGATTTGTGTCAGTCTTATCAATGAATGATAGATATTGAATTGAACACGACCACCAAGACTAAGGTGTCATACTGTTCACAGATAAAAGATACTGTCAAAATCATCAAGTAAATTATTTATCTAGCTATCAATTTTCCCATTCTGAATATAAGTAGATTACATATTTCAGAATGGGTGTATCTGGATTTGCACAATCAAGATGGGTCTTGACTGGAATTCTCTTGCTGGGGTGCTTGCTGTGAAATTGGTGGTTGAGGTTTAAAATGATCCTGTAACAACGCCTTTCTCATACCAAACATATACAACAAAATAATCACAGAGAATGGCAATCCACAAAGTACTACGGCGCTTTGCATGGAATGGAAGCTCCCTGCCAACAACAGACCAACACTGACCAATGTAATCACCACTGACCAGAAAATTCGTAACCAGATCGGTGAGTCACTTTCACTACTTCCACCTTTTGTTGATAAATTCGCAATCATCAATGTCCCTGAACCTACTGGAGTTAAAAATAGGACAAAACAGATCACCACGACAATACCAGCCACATAAGGATTGAAAGGTAAATATTCTAATAATTTAAACAAAGACAAAGCAGGATCAGTTAACACCATATCCCCTAGAATTTTTTGCTTTTGATTCAAAATCAAATCAATTGCAGTATTTCCAAAGATAGAAAGCCAAGCCAGTGTAAAACCAAGAGGAATCAGACATACACCCAATACCACTTCGCGAATTGTACGACCTTTTGAAATTCGGGCAATAAACATTCCTACAAATGGCGCCCAAGCAATCCACCATGCCCAGTAAAACACTGTCCACGAACCTAACCACGCACTGGCTTTTTGATTGTATAAATACACATCAAAACTTTTAACGACAAAATGATTAAGATAATCACCAATATTTTGTACCAGACCATTCAATAAATGATTGGTGGGTCCTGTTAAAAATACAAAAAGCAATAAAGCATAGAGTAAACGTAAATTAATCCTTGAAAGCCAAGCTAAACCTTTTTCAATACCGACTACCGTGGTAATCGTCGCAACAGCCATCATCACCAAGACCACACTAATCAAGGTAATATTATTATTGGGAATTTCTGGGAGTAAATAACTAATTCCTGAGACCAGAACCAATGCACCAATCCCTAAATTGGTGACCAAAGAAATGACAGTAGCTAAAATACCAAAGCCGTCAACACAGTCACCAATCAAACCATAGATCTTTTGACCAAAAATTGGATACAGTGCTGAGCGTAGTGCTAAAGGTAAGTCTAGGCGGAAGGCAAAATAGCCCAGAGTCACACCCAATAAGGCATAGAGCACCCAACCATGAATGCCCCAATGTAAAAAGCTATACATCATGGCATCACGTGCTGCTTGAATGGTTCCACCCTCACCTTCTGGCGGTCGTAGGAAATGATCAACCGGTTCAGCAACACCATAGTAGAGTAAGGCGATCCCAATACCTGCAGAGAACAACATGGAAACCCAAGCCAGATAGCCAAACTCAGGCTTATCGTCATCTTTACCTAAAGGAATTTGACCAAACCTTGAAAAAGCTAACCAAGCAACGAAACCGATGCAGCCGACGATCACCAACATATAGTACCAACCAAATAGCTGGTTGGCTTGCTCTTGTACATAGGTCAGCCAAAATTGGCTTTTTTCAGGAAATAACACAAATAATAACCCAAAAATACCGATACTGACTGCTGAACTTCCAAATACAAATAAATTTAATCGAACATGTTCGGATTCGGATCCTTCATGACTTTTTGACACCATGCTCTTGCTCCTTGCAAACGGTGTATTTTCTTTAAAAATAAGATGATAGGCACTTTTTTCGACTTAGCACACCGACCTTCAACGAACTTGATTTAGCCATTTAGATCTTATATTGCCCATCAAAGAATTATTGATTTTTGCAGATTATACTTTTTATTGATTGAACGTTCAATCAATAAAAAGTATGATTAAAATGTTATGATGCTCTACATCGAGAAATGTTAGATAAAAACCCTATTTAGGGCGAATGGAAAAGCATGACAAAGCGTAGAGTAAAACCAGAGCATGTGCGACGTGAAGAAATTATCAATGCCGCATTTCATGTGATTTATGAAGTGGGATTGTCCAATACAACCATTGCACAAATTGCAAAAAAAGCTGAATTATCAACAGGTATTGTCAGTCACTATTTTGGTGATAAACAAGGATTAATCAATACCTGTATGCAAGAAATGCTCAACGTTTTGCGTCGAAAAACCGACCAGAATAAAGCTGAAGCAGATACGCATCCAGAAAGCCAGATTAAGGCAATTATTGATTCCAACTTTGATATCAGTCAGGTCAATAAACAAGCAATGCGTGTCTGGTTAGACTTTTGGTCTGCAAGTATGCATCTCCCTGAATTGGGACGCTTGCAACAAATTAACGACCAACGTCTATATTCAAACTTGAAGTTTCATTTCCTCAAGTTATTGAACAAAGAACAGGCAAGTATTGCTGCGCGTGGATTGGCAGCTTTGATTGACGGATTATGGTTACGTGGCAGTTTAGCCAGTCATGATGAATTTGACAGTGAACTGGCACGATCCATTGCTTATGATTATGTAAAAACGCAATTGCAATTTGCGCAAAAACCTTTGCAGGAGAGACAGAATGAGTGATTCACAAGTTCATCAATTGTATATCCATGGTCGCTATGTTGCCGCGACCAGTGGTAAAACATTTAATAGTATTAACCCTGCCAATGGTGAGGTGATTGCAACACTTCAGCAAGCATCACAACAAGATATTGAAACAGCTGTTCAAAGCGCACGACAAGGTCAGAAAATTTGGGCAGCCATGACGGCGATGGAACGTTCACGTATTTTACGCCGTGCTGTAGATATTCTTCGTGAGCGTAATGACCAGTTAGCGCACTTAGAAACACTGGATACAGGTAAAGCATATAGCGAAACGTCAACTGTTGATATTGTCACAGGGGCTGATGTTTTAGAATATTACGCAGGACTTGCCACTGCGATTCAAGGTGAACAAGTTCCCCTTCGTGATTCCAGCTTTTTTTATACCCGTCGTGAACCATTGGGTGTGGTTGCAGGCATTGGTGCTTGGAACTATCCAATTCAAATTGCACTTTGGAAATCTGCTCCTGCCCTTGCAGCCGGAAATGCTATGATTTTCAAACCAAGTGAAACTACCCCGCTTACAGCATTTAAACTTGCAGAAATCTATACGGAAGCAGGTCTGCCAGATGGCGTATTTAACGTTGTACAAGGTGCAGGTCGTGAAATTGGACAATGGCTGACTGAACACCCTGTGATTGAAAAAATTTCTTTTACAGGCGGTGTAGAAACAGGCAAGAAAGTCATGGCCAGTGCAGCAGGTTCAACCCTTAAAGAAGTCACAATGGAACTCGGTGGTAAATCACCATTGATCATTTGCGATGATGCCAATCTAGACCGTGCCGCCGACATTGCCATCATGGCGAATTTTTTTAGCTCAGGACAAGTATGTACCAATGGTACACGCGTCTTTGTGCCTAAATCTTTACTCGCTGACTTTGAAAAAGCGATTGTTGAACGTGTTAAGCGAATTCGCATTGGCGATCCAATGTCAGAAAACACCAACTTTGGTCCGCTCACCAGCTTTCCACATATGGAAAAGGTATTGTCTTTCATTGAGTCAGGCAAACAACAAGGTGCAAAACTGCTTATCGGTGGTGGGCGTGCGACTGAAGGTGATTTAGCCAAAGGGGCTTATGTATTACCGACTGTTTTTAGTCACTGTCAAGATGATATGCGCATTGTTGAAGAAGAAATTTTCGGACCTGTGATGAGCATTCTCAGTTATGACACTGAGGAAGAAGTCATTCGCCGTGCTAACGACACGACTTTTGGTCTTGCAGCGGGTATTGTGACTCAAGACATCACCCGAGCACACCGTATTATTCACCAAATCGAAGCAGGAATTTGCTGGATCAATACTTGGGGTGAATCTCCTGCAGAAATGCCAGTTGGCGGTTATAAGCAATCTGGTGTGGGTCGTGAAAATGGCTTGACTACACTCGCACATTACACACGCATTAAATCGATTCAAGTTGAATTAGGTGAGTACCAAAGCATTTTTTAATGCACTCACCCCTTCCCTCTCAATCCATCCTATGTGCCATGTCATCACTTGATTGCATTGGCACCTTTAAGAAATACAAAAAGGATAATTATGAATACTCAATCCTATGACTACATTATCATTGGCGCAGGATCTGCCGGAAATGTATTGGCTACTCGTTTGACTGAAGACAAAGATGTCACTGTTTTATTATTAGAAGCAGGCGGTCCTGACTATCGTTTAGATTTCCGTACCCAAATGCCTGCTGCCTTGGCATATCCATTACAAGGTCGTCGTTACAATTGGGCGTATTTAACCGACCCAGAACCCCATATGAACAATCGCCGTATGGAATGCGGTCGTGGTAAAGGTCTAGGTGGCTCTTCGTTGATTAACGGAATGTGCTACATCCGTGGTAATGCTATGGACCTAGATCAGTGGTCAACCCACAAAGGTCTGGAAGACTGGACTTATGCGGATTGTTTGCCTTATTACAAAAAAGCCGAAACACGAGATATCGGTGGTAATGACTATCATGGTGACAACGGTCCAGTGTCTGTGGCTACGCCAAAAAATGGTAACAATGTACTGTTCCATGCCATGGTTGAAGCAGGCGTACAGGCAGGTTACCCACGTACTGATGATTTGAACGGCTATCAACAAGAAGGCTTTGGTCCAATGGACCGCACTGTAACACCAAAAGGTCGTCGTTCAAGTACAGCGCGTGGTTATTTGGATATGGCGAAAGGTCGACCAAACTTAACCATTGTCACCCATGCAACCACCAATAAAATTCTTTTTAACCAGAAACAAGCGGTCGGTGTAGAGTATATTCTGGGTGCTGACCAAGCCAATTTAAAACAAGCGCAAGCAAAACGGGAAGTTTTACTGTGTGCAGGTGCGATTGCTTCACCACAAATTTTGCAACGCTCAGGCGTAGGTCAAAGTACTTTCCTCAAATCAATGGATATTGCTGTGGTTCATGATTTGCCAGGTGTGGGTGAAAATCTACAAGACCATTTGGAAATGTACTTACAGTATAAGTGTAAGCAGCCTGTTTCTCTGTATCCAGCACTAAAATGGTTTAATCAACCTGCGATTGGTGCTGAATGGCTCTTTAATGGCACAGGCATTGGCGCAAGTAACCAGTTTGAAGCAGGCGGCTTTATCCGTAGCTCAGATGAGTTTGATTGGCCCAATATCCAATATCACTTCTTGCCTGTGGCGATTAACTACAATGGTAGTAATGCTGTTAAAGAACATGGCTTTCAAGCGCATGTCGGTTCCATGCGCTCACCGTCTCGTGGTCGAATCAAGCTCAATTCAAAAGATCCGTTTCAACATCCAAGTATTTTGTTCAACTATATGTCCACTGAACAAGACTGGCGTGAATTTAGAGATGCAATTCGCATTACTCGTGAAATCATGCAACAGCCTGCTTTGGATGCCTATCGAGGTGATGAAATCAGTCCTGGTAAGAAAGTACAAACCGATGCTGAGCTAGATGATTTCGTACGGAACCATGCAGAAACGGCTTATCACCCTTCTTGCAGTTGCAAAATGGGTGAAGATGAAATGGCCGTGGTGGATGGTCAAGGTCGAGTGCATGGCTTAGAAGGTTTACGTGTCGTAGATGCCTCGATCATGCCATTGATCATTACTGGAAACTTAAATGCAACCACCATTATGATCGCAGAAAAAATTGCAGATCAAATCCGTGGTCAAAAGTTACCACGATCTGAAGCGGGCTATTACAAGGCAGGAACAACGCCTGTACGCCAAGCACCTTTGCGTGCAATCCATTCATAGAGGTCTATATTGCGCCAGCTGAGTAAGCACTGAGCTGGCGCATTACACAAGGACGAATAAGATGAAAAAGCAACTATTATTTCTCATTCCTTGCAGCATATACGTTCAAGGCATCTATGCAGACGAATCGAGTACAGTCACGACATCACCGTATAGCGCGAATCTAACCATAGCAAGCCAATATATTTCACGTGGTTTCCAACAAACTTGGGGGAAACCTGCTGTACAAGGTGGCTTAGATTACAATCATAGCAATCGCTTTTTTGCAGGAACATGGGCATCTACAGTCAGTGATGATTTTATCCGAGATGCGACTGTCGAATGGGATGTATATAGCGGATATCGCCGTAGTTTCGGTGAGCTTACGCTAGGTACAAAAGTCGCGTATTACTATTACCCTGGTGCAAAAACTACAGCAGAAACGGCACATACCCGATTTAATTATGGTGAGATCATTCCTGAAATCAGTTATGGTCCATTCAGCTTGAAATATGCCATCACCTATACACAAGACTACTTTGGCAATAACTCTGACACCTTAGCCATTGGCAACAATCAACACTCTCGTGGCTCTGGATATCTAGACTTGA
Source organism: Acinetobacter bereziniae LMG 1003 = CIP 70.12 (assembly GCF_000368925.1). Taxonomy (GTDB): domain Bacteria; phylum Pseudomonadota; class Gammaproteobacteria; order Pseudomonadales; family Moraxellaceae; genus Acinetobacter; species Acinetobacter bereziniae. The sequence goes on from NZ_KB849756.1 coordinate 1,298,256, forward strand.
ATTGGTATCAACCCATTACTCAAGGTTGGTCTGTAAATGCACACTATGGTCACCAACGTATTCGAAATTTTTCTGAGGCTAACTTTCAGGATGCAAGTTTGACCATCAGTAAACAATTGCCTTATCAGATTTCAAGCAGTTTGAGTTATAGCAAAGCCTGGGATAAAGATGGTTTCTATCAGAACTATAGTAACGGTAACCCAAATGCTAAAGTTTCTAATCCGATTGACTCAACCTTGACTTTTGCACTCACCAAAAGTTTTTAGTTTTCAGGCTCAATTCTCAGAGCTTAGTATGGCTATCCTATAAAAGGGACTAAAAACCTAAATATTTTTGAATTCAGTTCCCTCTTTAGCATGACTCATCCTCATGCTTTTTTTATTGATCTATAAGACTTCCCCTCCAGCACATACATAAAATGGCTAGCTCCACACCAACCAAAACCAATAAAAATTATTTTAATTACAACAGCTTAATAAAAACATTCTCCATTTATACTCTATGTGCTTGGTCTTTGTAAACCGATGATCTCACTATAATTTTTAAAATTTTCGATGATTTTATCGACAGTCTGACATATTTTGTGACGTGATATTCCCTATTTATTTTCAGGTTTTTTATCGTTTTTATGATTTAGCAATGTATTCCTGCGAACTTTTACTTTAAAATGCACCTACTATCTTTTCGTAATTCGTCACCACCTTGCGCCAAAGCAACTGTTTTATGCGTGGTAGCACGAATAAACATGCCTTTGAAAATTCGCGTGGCTAATAATCGTAATGACTCAAGCAACTCATCATCCTATGGAATCCATTTCCAACATCCGTGTATTGGATGAATGGCAAGAAGAAATTCCAGAGGATTTATACATTCCTCCTGCTGCATTCGAAATTCTGCTTGAACATTTCGAAGGACCACTCGACTTTTTAATTTATCTGATTCAGAAAAACGGTTTTGATCTTTTACAATTGGATATTGCTCCAATTGCAACGCAATATCTGTCTTATATGGACAATATGAAATCGCTTAACATTGAACTCACTGCGGACTACATGGTCATGGCAGCACTGTTAGCTGATTTAAAATCGCGCTTGTTGTTGCCAAAACCGAAAACAATTAATATCGAAAAAGATCCAAAACAAGATCTTATTGATCGTTTAGAAACTTATTTACGAATCAAACAAGCAGCTGAACGTTTAGGACAAATGCCTGTTTTAGACCGAGATACTTTTGCCAGTCATGTGGCAATTGGTGAAATTCCAAAAGTATATGAGGGCTATGATGTCAACATGTTAAAAGATGCCTTGTACTGCATTTTTAACCGCCCTGAACCAATTACCCATAAAATTGAACAAGAGCCTGTCCTGCTTGAAGAACGTATTGCTTATATTGAATATATGACCCAATCTGGTGGAGTACTCAGTTTTCAAGAATTGCTTAAGCCAAACCAAGGTCGTATGGGCATGGTGGTAACTTTCATGGCAATCTTAGAGCTGACGCGTCAGCAAAAAGTTCAAATTATTTCATCTGGTGTCGAAGCTCCTCTTTCCATTCAAGGTGCAAACGCATGACCATAGATCAAAATAATGTATTTAATGTTGATGAATTACATCATGAAGTTTTGATGCAACTTGAAGCGATTATCTTTGCCAGTGACGCCCCTGTCTCTCTAGCACGTTTAAAAGAAGCATTTCAAAATCAGTACTCTAAACAGCAGTTGCAACAGTATTTACAACAACTGTCTGTTTTACAACATGGTCGTTCTATTGAGCTGATTGAAACCGCTCAAGGTTATCGTTTTCAAGTTCGTGCTAAATATCGCAATATGATTGCACAAGTTTGGCCTGATCGACCAACCAGATTATCGCCATCACTGTTAGAAACTGTTGCAGTGATTGCTTATCATCAGCCTGTAACCCGCGCTGATATTGAGCAAATACGAGGAGTGACAAATAATAGTCAAATACTCAGGACTTTATTTGATTGGAACTGGATTAAAGAATCTGGTTACCGTGAGCTCCCAGGAAGACCCGCGTTGTTGGTAACGACGCCACAATTTTTAAATGCCTTTGGTCTAGTGTCTTTGGATCAATTGCCTCCCCTACAGGACGCCAAGGAAGCTTTTATGGCTTTGGATGCGCAAGCGCCAAAGTCTTAAATAGGTGCACTGTTGATGATTATTTCTAAGGTTATGCTGTCATGAGTGAAAAATTGCAAAAGGTACTCGCACGAGTTGGTCTGGGCTCTCGCCGTTATATGGAAGAGGTCATTGCCGCTGGTCGTGTAAGTGTCAACGGGCAGGTTGCTCAAGTGGGTGAACGTATCGAACCAGGTGATGAGCTTCGCATCGATGGTCGTAAGGTTCAGTTCCAAATTGAAGACGAAATCCGTCGTCGTGTATTGATTTACTACAAACCAGAAGGTGAAATCTGCTCACGTAATGATCCAGAGTCTCGCCCGACCGTGTTTGATCATTTACCGCCAATTGCCAACGACCGTTGGGTCATGGTAGGTCGTTTAGACATTAACTCTACCGGTTTATTGCTTTTCACAAACGATGGTGAACTTGCCAATCGTTTAATGCATCCCTCAAATGAAATCGAACGTGAATATGCTGTTCGTGTCATGGGAGAAGTCACGCCTCAACTTAAAAACAACATGACAAATGGCGTTGTTTTAGATGATGGTCCAGCTAAATTTGAATCTTTCTCTGAAATTGGTGGTGAAGGGATCAATCGCTGGTACCAAGTCGTTGTAAAAGAAGGTCGTAACCGTGAGGTTCGCCGTATTTTTGAATCACAAGGTTTAAAAGTAAGTCGCTTGCTACGTACACGTTACGGTACTGTGATTTTGCCTCGTGAACTTCGTACAGGTCGTTGGATGGAACTGGATAAAACTGATATTGATAATTTAACCAAAGCGGTTGAACTAAAACCACGTCAAGGTACGGGTCTATTTGGTATGGCAAAACGCCGTACAGAACGTATGCAAGACAAACCAATGGCTGCACGTCGTGGCGGTTTCCTTCGTCAGCAACGTCGTGACAATGAAGGTGAGCAACAAACTAACCATAATGAACAACGCGACTATAAAGCGGGTTCAAATCAATATGGTCAAAACCGCAGTGAAAATCGTGCTGATCAACGTAATGAACGTTCTGAAAACCGTTTTAATAAAGCGCGTTCTGGTGGCAACCATTACAATCAAGATCGTGCAGATAATCGTGGCAACAGCTTTAACAGCAACCGCTCTGAAAACCGCTATGGTTCACCACAAAATCGTAACCGCTCAGATGAACGTTACAGCAATGATCGTCGTGATTATTCAGACCGTCAAGAACGTAGTGAACAACCTGAAAAGAAAAAACCTTTTGTAGTGAATAAAGGTTTTAAAAAGTTTTAAGTCATACATAGACTGAACGCTAAAAAGCCACTCGATTGAGTGGCTTTTTGATGTGCATCGGATCAGAACAGTTACTCAACAACAGCTTTTGGAATGGCACTCAACAAGCGTTTGGTATACTCATGTTTAGGTGACTGATACAGTTCATCAGAATTGGCAATTTCGACAATATCACCATGATTCATCACCATGATTTGATCAGAAATATATTTCACTACAGATAGATCATGTGAAATAAAAATATAGCTCAATCCAAACTCATCTTGTAAATCCTGAAGTAAATTTAACACCTGAGCTTGAACAGATACATCCAATGCAGATACTGACTCATCACAAATTAAAATTTCAGGCTTTAAGGTTAAACAACGAGCAATTGCAATCCGTTGACGCTGACCACCCGAAAACTCGTGTGGATAACGATCAAAAGCCTGTACAGGTAAGCTGACTTTCTCCAATAAGGCTAAAGCAAACTGTTTGCGCTCTACATCGTTTGCACCAATGCGATGAATCTGCATCGGTTCCATCAAGATCTGTCCAACCGTAAAACGTGGGTTCAGTGAAGCATATGGGTTTTGGAAAATAATCTGAATTTTACGTTGATATTGGGTGAATTCTTTTTCAGACATTGCCAAAATATCTTTACCTTGAAATAATGCCTGCCCGCCTGTAGCCTGTTGTAGACGCATCAGCAATAAGCCAATCGTGGTTTTACCAGAACCTGACTCACCGACCAAGCCTAATGTCTTTCCTTTTGCCAATTGAAAAGATGCACCTTTTACCGCTTGATATTCCTCTTTTCCAAAGAACCCTTTACTGCTAAAAAATGATTTTTTTAAGCCTTTGACTTCTAGGATGATTTCCTCACCACCGACTAAACCACGTGTTCTTTCTGGTATTTTTGTTTTTGCTAAATCTCCGCCTTCGACCCAATGCCCTTCTTGTTGTTTAAGAAAGTCACTGATGACAGGTAAACGATAAGGACGTTGTGATAATGTTGGTCGGCATAACAATAAAGCTTTGGTATATGGATCTTTGGGATGTTCTAGCACCTCGTTGGCTAAACCTTGCTCACGAATTTCACCATGACGCATCACAATGACTTGATCAGCAATTTCATTCACCAAAGCCAAATCATGAGTAATAAATAGCATCGACATTTGGCGGCGTTTACGCAAAGCCTCTAACAAATCTAAGATTTGTTTTTGAATCGTAACATCTAATGCTGTGGTGGGTTCATCAGCGATCAGTAATTTCGGTTCACAGGCAATTGCCATTGCAATCATGACCCGTTGCTGCTGACCACCTGAAAGCTGATTGGGATATGCATCAATCTTGGTTTCTGGTGATGGGATCCCCACTTCAGTGAGTAACGCAAGTGCACGTTGTCGCGCTTGTTTTCGTCCCATGTTTAAGTGAATACGTAGAATTTCAGCAATTTGATCACCGACAGTAAAGACAGGATTAAGCGATGACATCGGTTCCTGAAAAATCATGGCAATATCTTTACCACAAATCTTACGCATTTGTTTGGTTGTCAAACCCAGTAAATCTTGACCTTCAAACATAATTTTACTTTTTTCACCGATACGAGACTGATCTTTGGGTAATAGTCCCATTGTTGCCAAAGACGTCACAGACTTACCACTGCCAGACTCACCCACCAATGCCACGGTGGTATTGGCAGGAATCTGAAAAGAAATGCCTTTTACAGTTTCAATGAATTGCTTATTTTCCCCCTTAAAACTCACACTCAGATCTTGAACACTGAGCAATACAGGAGGTGTCACATATTGTTCTGACATTGATGTGCTCCTTATTTTAATTTCGGGTCTAGTGCATCACGTAATGCATCTGTAAACATTGAAAATGCCGTGACGAGTACTGCCATTGCGACTGATGCAGCAACCAATTGCCACCATTTACCCAGTATGAGCTCGCTTTGTGCTTCATTTAGCATACTGCCCCATGACACAACCCCTACAGGAACACCAAAGCCAAGGAAACTTAAAATCACTTCTGATTTAATAAATCCAACCACTAAAATTGACATTTGAACCAGTGCAATATGACTGACATTGGGAAAGATATGCACAAACATTCGTCTCAGGTGGCTCACCCCAATAGCTTTAGCCGCAAGCACATATTCACGTGAGGTATGCTTCATATATTCAGCACGAATTAAACGAAACACACCTGTCCAACCAGTTAAACCTAAAATCAAAACGATAGACAAAATTCCTTTTTGTTGTAATACAGCTGCTATCGCCAAAACCAGTAATAAATAGGGAATAGAGGTAAAAATGCTATAAAACCAGTTTAGAACGTCATCGACCCATCCACCAAAATAGCCTGCAATCGCCCCAAGAAAAGTACCAATCACCACAGCAAGCAATGCAGAAACCAACCCTACAACAATCGAGGTTTCAGCGCCTTTAATGGTCTTTAATAAAACATCCTGTCCCCATTTATCAGCACCAAAAGGCAAAGTTTTTTTCAACTCGCTTTGCTGATCGAGCAAATGTCCACCCAACTGCTGATCAATGACCTTCATATCCTCAGCGAGTGGATCTTGAACACCATAATAATCCACTGCACCACCTGAAGCCTGCTCAGTGGCAATTTGAGCATTTAATTCTTTGATAACATCTTTTAAAGGATCAACAGGATTTTCAGGTAAAGCTGCTGTATTTGCTGTCTTTTGAGCAGCATTTTGTAGTGTTTGATCTGCTCCCATAAAGGTAGGAGGTGCATAACTTTCGGCAACCTCTTTGTTCCAGTTAGAAGCGATGACACCTGTCATGGATAAAATCAAGATGATGAAATAACAGAACAATACCCCTAACGACACCATGGCGACACGATCAGCTTTTAATCGTCGCATAGCCAAGCGCCATAACCCCGGAGAAGCTTGCTGTTGTGTTTCTACTTTTTTAGATAAAATTCCAAGCATCATCCCACCTACTTCAACTGTACGCGTGGATCAACCACTTTATAAATCAAATCAGCGATGAGATTAAAAATCATGGTTGCGGCTGCGACATACACAGTAATGGCTTTAATCACAGGAAAATCACTACGCTCAACTGCAATGATGATTTCACGCCCGATCCCTGGAATCCCAAAAAAACGCTCAATTAAGAATGCACCGATTAATAAACCAGGCAGACTTGCCATCACATCAGTGATAATCGGAATTGAAGCATTACGAAGCACATGAATCCCCAAGATACGTCCTTCCCCTACGCCTTTTGCACGAGCAGTTCTGACATAATCCTGATTGACTTCATCCAAAATAAAGCTGCGATAAAGCCGTAATGTAGGCGCAATACTGACCACTAACATGATTAAAATTGGCAATAAGGCATACTCAAATAAATTCCCCGTCAGACTGTCACTCCATCCTTGCACAGGGAACCAACCAAGCTGATAAGCAAGACTGTATTGAAATACAATGATATAGACCAATATACTGATCGACATACCGATGGTACACAACAGCATCACCATGCGATCTGTTAAAGAACCACGGACCGATGCAACAGCCAACGCCAAAATGATTGAAATCACAGTTTGTAAGATCGTCAATGGAATAATGATGGTGAGTGATGGTCCTAGACGGGTCAAAATAATATTTGAAACAGACTCCCCGGTACTCCAACTAAAACCATAATCAAAAGTGATAATTTGTTTAATAAAAATCCAAAGTTGAATGTAATAGGGTTGGTCAACGCCCAATTGCTGGCGAATATTTGCAATTTGTTCTGGATTCGCCATTTTGCCTGCAAGGATATATGCAGGATCGCCCCCGACCCAATTAAATAAAAAGAAAATCAGCAACACAACTCCCAACATGGTAGGAATCATTTGCCATATACGACGTATGATATATGCCAACATAGTTCTTATTCCCTTTAGTTACGTTGTCCCGTAATTTCTTGAAAGAATGCCTTGTTATCTGGTGCTCTGCCTAAGAAATCGACCACCAATTGTTCAGCTTTCTTCTGCCCACCTTGCGACAAGATTGTCTTCCGATAACGTGCACCAACTTCAGGATTATTTAAGTTATCGCCAAATGCTGAAAGCATGTCTAAGGCCAAGACTTCAGACCACATATAACCGTAATAGCCGACTTGATAGCCTCCCATAATATGACCAAACTGACCTGGGAATTCTGTCGTAGGCACATAGCCTAGAGCCGTTTGAGCTTCTAGATTTTTCCAGACGTCCATGGGTTGGGTTTTTAATGCATTGGCAGTATGTAGTGCCATATCATATTGCGCATACAAGGTCTGACGAGAATAGAACAAACCACGTCCATAGTTTTTAACCGCTTTGAGTTTTGCAATCAGTTCATCATCAATGCGTGGACATGCAGGCTTACAATAATCCGCCAAGGTAGAAAGCGTTTCTTTACGACGTGCCCATTCCTCATACATTTGGGAAGGTGCTTCCACAAAGTCACGCTCTACAGAAGTCCCTGATTGCGAGGCATAACGCGTATTTGAAAGAATTCCATGTAAAGCGTGACCAAACTCATGGACAAATGTTTCCAGTTCATCACTGTTTAAGCCTTTACGATTAAAGTTGGTGACCAAAGCAGAAATGGGCTTACGCTGGGTCAGTGTACTTCCGCCTCTCACTCCCCAAACCGCAGCGTGACCATATTTACCTTCACGTGGAAACTTATCCATATACAGACCACCTAAAAGTTGACCTGTCTGCTTATCGATTACATCGTAGTACTCAACTTCATCTTGCCAAACATCGACTTTAGCAGGCTTAAACTCGATTCCATATAACTGAGATGAAATGGCAAATAACCAGTCTTGCGACGCTTGGGTTGGAAAATACTCACGCATTTTTTCTTGGTCAATTTTGTACTTATCTTGGCGTAATTTTTCACTCCAATATGCTTCACTCCAGCGATTAATTTCAGCTTTTTCCACAGGAATGTTCAACGTTTTGGCTTTGAATTCACGGAGAGTCTGTACTTCTTTTTGTTCTAATGGTGCAACGGTATTGTGCACGTCTTTGAGGAACTTATTGACTGTTTCAGGATTTTGCGCCATGCGGTTTTTCAATGCCCAATCGGCATAGCTGGTTTTACCAAAGAGTTGTGCCAACTCATAACGCAGATCAATGGCTTGTTTAAGCAGGACTAAATTCTTTTCAGTTCCGCGACGTGTATAAGCAATTTGATAACGTTTACGCGCATCATCGCTGTCTGCCAACTCCATAAATGGACGATATTCGGGATAGTCAAATCCCAATAAATAGTTACCCTTTTCATTTTTCTTTAAATTGGCGATATAACTTTCGGGTAAACCTTTTAGCTCGGCAGGTGTGAATTCTAATTTTTCTGGATTATCACGAATATTACGCGCATATTCTTGTTGGATCTTGGTCAACTCATCCAAAATGACCTTTAAACGGGCTTGTTTTTCTGCGGAGAGCTGAACACCAGTATCTTCAAAACCATCTAAAATATCTTGGCGATATTTACTGTCAATCTCATTATTGGCTTTGGTTTTTTTAATCTGCTGATATAACTTGGCATCTTGATAAACTTCAGTCTGGAATTGGCTAATTTTAACCTCACAATCCTCAGCAGCTTTGCGTAATGCTGCATCTGGATCGACATTGCTCATCAAATTGATCGGTCCATAAAAATCTTCAAACTCAGCAAAAATTTGATCCCACTTTGCCAACACATTACCAGCAGGCGCATTATTTTTTAATTTGATTTTGGCAAATTCAGCAAGTTTACTTTTTACATCAGCAATTTTTGCATCACATTGGGCTGGAATGTCTTTCGCTTGAAACTTCGGTAAAGTACTCCGTTCCGATTGTGCATATGCCCACTGTCCTAAACCTATTGATAACATACATAACGCACAGAGCTTAAATCGCTTCATTTTCATCTTTAACTCCAATCTTCAATTTATTTTTCAAAATTTAATCTGTTTATTTTTTCAACCACTGCAATAAATTACTTTTTCATATCAAAATACATCCATTCTGATGGAAGAATAGGATGCTTTTTAAATCCAATCACACGCGGTTGCGCCAAAGCATTTCGATAACGTGTTGATGCCATTTGTACAGGCATATAAACTTCTAATATTCTTGCCATTTTGCGATAGAGTGCATCGCGTTCAGGACCCGGCTTTAACTTTTGGGTTTGTTCATAGAGGCGGTCATATTCAGGAATTTTCATACAGGCATTGTTGGTCGCATGAATATTTTTGCTGTAGAACAATTGCATAAAGTTGTCAGCATCAGGATAGTCAGCAACCCAAGCAGAACCTTTAAACATGGTTTTACATTGCTTTTCAGCTTTTAGACCTTCTGCAAAAGGTAAGGATTTGGTGGTCATTTTGACTTTAATATTGTCTAACGTTTTTTTCCAAAATTCGGCACTCTGCTGACTACGCGCACTCCCCCCATAAACTGCTAATTCGATCACCAACGGCTTACCATCGGGCAAAGTTCGCCAACCATCTGCCCCCACCTTATAGTGATAACGATCAAGAAGTAAATTGGCTGCTTTGACTGAATAAGGGATACTGGTTTTGTAATTTGGATCATGCCCCACTACCCCATAAGGGACAGGGAATTGTAATCTTTGTGCATCCCCTTTCATTAAAATTTTAATTTGGTTATCTGGGGAATACGCCATTGCCATGGCACGACGTAAAGCAATTTTTTCTTTACTTAAACCACCAACAACAGGATTCTGCATATTCCAGTAATAATAATCAATCGAAGGATCGACAATTCGAGAAAGTTGAATGCCTTTTTTCGCCAGTTCAGGCTTGAGCTGACCATCCTGAATCGCTTGAACAGTTAAATCACCATCAAGGACGAATAAGTCTGTTTCATCTTTGCTAAACGATAACCAGCGTGATTGCGCTTCTTCCATCACTTGAATATCAACCACACCGATTTGCGGCATCTTTTTGCCTTTCATCGCATCGACAATTTTCTGATCTTCGGGTGTTGAAGCTTTGAAATCCCAAACATAGCCACGATAGTCAGGATTTGCTTTTAAAATAATACGTGAGCCAGGAATCCACTTGGTCAAAATATAAGGACCTGTACCTACAGGATGAGCCATAGCAAAACCGGATTTATCGCGATAATGTTCAATTACTTCCCGAGCCACCGCACCTGCTGGCTGATGTGCCAAGAGCATTGGAAAGTTTTGATCAGGCTGTTTTAACTTAATCACCAAAGTATAACGATCTGTTGCCTGAAGCCCTGCAACAGGTTGATCATAATCAAACTTCCCTGTTTTTTTGGCTTGATCAAGGAGTTTATCTATACCCACGATCTTGTCATCCAACAACCAACTATTGGGTGAATGTAAACCTGGATCTAATAAACGTTTATAAGAATAAACATAATCTTGTGCAGTTAACTCTCGCGCCTTACCTTTAAACACTGGATCTTTTGCAAAATAGATACCTTTTTTAATTTTAAAGGTATAGGTCAACCCATCCGCACTCACTTCAGGCAATGCTACAGCAGTACGCGGGACTAATTTGGCAGGTGATGCTAGATAATCATAGGTATATAAGCCTTCAAAGATTGAATTATGCACATGTGCAGAATACAAATCTTGTGTTCCAGCTGGATCAAATCCCGTTTCCGCAACGGGAAAAACATAACGTAAAACCTTATTTGGATCTGCTGGATTTTTGGCAAAAACATTCATCGTGCCTGTAAGCATCATACTGCCCAACAATACACTTAACCCAATCTGTTTAAGTTTCCTATTTAAATTATCCTTCATCATTTCCTTCAACTTTATCAGTTATTTTTTGATTGACTGTACATCAAGATATTGCCAAACGGTATTCATCATTGGGTGCGCTTTATAGCCTTGAACTTGTGGTTGCAATAACCAATTACGAATTCGGGTGGTATGTATAATCCAAGGATTATCGGCTTCAATCTGACGACTGATTTTTTCATAAAAAGGCTGTCGTTGTTGTGGTGGTAAGGTTAAGGCTTGCTGATAAAGTGAATCGTAAGCTTTAGATTGATAACAACTTAAATTGCCTTTTCCTGAATTAGGACCATAAAGCAACTGAGCAAAATTTTCGCCTTCAGGGAAATCAGCAATCCACGCACCACCCCAAATCATATGCTTACATTGCATGGCTTCTTTTAAATTATCAGCAAAGTTACTGACTTTAAATTCAACACGCACCCCAATCGCGTCCAAATTTTTCTTCCATAACTCAGAATGAATGACTGAACTGGAACTATTTTCCGTATTGTATTTCAATGTCAATGGCTGCCCATTGGGTAAAGTTCGGTATCCATCCTTGGCTTTTTTATAGCCAAATCGATCCAGTAGTTTGTTCGCCAATAGAGGATTATAAGCCACGCTACTGCGATATTGGGCATTATGCCCTTGTACACCATCTGGCACGAGCATTTCAGCTCGGACAGCTTGTCCCTTATAAAGCTGCTTAATTGCTTCTTCTTGGTTATATGCCAAGGTAATCGCTCGACGCAAGGCGATTTTATCTAAACTATAGCCACCCACAATTGGATCTTTCATGTTGAACATGGTGTAAGTAATTTCTGGATCTTTATTGGGAAAGTGCTGAATACCTTGTTTCTTTAATTCAGGTTTTAATTGTGTACCATTGAGTGCCTGTGGAACAGCATTAGAGGTTAATTTATCAAAGTCCAATTGCCCAGATTTAAACGCTAACCATCTGGATTGCTCCTCCTCAATAATACTGACCACAACCTTACCGACTTGGGGCATTTTTTTGCCTGTCATTTCCTTGACCAACTGATTATCCCAAGCTGTTCCTGTAGATTTATAATTCCAGATAAAACCACGATAGTCAGGATTTGCCACTAATTCAATTTTACTACGTGGCACATATTTACTGAGTTGATAGGGTCCAGTACCTACGGGATGTTGCGCTATACGATCTCCATAAAACTCAACAACTTCTCGTGCTGTTCCGCTAAAAGTGACATAAGCTAAAATATATGGAAAATTATAGTCAGGACGGGTAAGGGTAAATTGCAATGTATATTTATCTAAAGCTTTAAGCCCTGCAATCGGTGCATCATAATCAAACTTTCCGGTCTTTTTTGCCTGAGCAACAACAGATGCTAAACCTTGAATCTTACCATCGATAAAAGAGTAAGTTGGAGAGTGATTTTTCGGATCACTGATACGCTGTATTGAGTAAATATAATCCTGCGCAGTCAATTCACGTCGTTTTCCCTTAAATGCAGGATCTTCAGTGAAATAAATTCCAGGCTGAATTTTAAAGGTATAAACCTTACCCTCTTGTTCTATTTTTGGTAAGGACTGTGCTGTATTGGGCACGAGTACCACTGGTCGAGCCAAATAATCATATTTTAACAAAGGCTCAAATATCGCTTCTGCGATATTGCCGCTGTAGTAATTATAGGTTTTAACCATATCAAAACCATCATCTGGCGCTTCAAAGGCCAAATTCAAAATTTTATTGGGTTGCGCAGGAGTTTTCGCAATGGCGAGTTCCCCACAACCGATTGCATAAGCACACAACGCAATACGTAAAAGCTTAGATTCCAAATTCATACCTATGTATTTTTATAAGAGTAGCAAACCTTGAAAAGCGCCTCAGCTCTGAATCAGATCATATGAAACAGTATGCTAACGGTACGATCATCCTGTACATTACCGCTTTGGTACGAAACCAAATATCAAATTAACAATAGTGAAAAACTGCACAAGATAACAGCCCTAAATCGAAAGCGAATTTCATGCCACCCATAATCAACGTTGTAAATTTTGTTTATTTTTACCGCAATAAATCGACAATTATTAAAGATTTATCAAAGTTCGACATATACTAATTTGTACGATAACTGATATAAATATTAAATTCGTATAACCTTTATCAAAATGACTTATATTGCACAATTTAAGCACACCAGTGTTCCAAAATTGCTCACTTATTTTATCAAACACTTTAAAATAATTAATAAATATATGATTATTATAAAATAATATAAAAATTTAAATCATAATAAATTTATATAATACTCATAACTTATATTAAACATTTGATTTTAAAAACATTGCTTAAACATAATCACCATAAAACAACACCTTTAATTACAATCTTTTCATCTTTCCTTAATATTTTTTAAAAATTATATTTTTTCAATCAAGCCACGGAAGAATAAGATAATTAGACACTAGTAACGTAATTTATTAGCAATTTTTTGTATATTTTTACAACATATAATTAGATAGTTGGCACTTGTATTGCTAGAAAGCATTGCAGCAATATCGCTAAGTACAAAAAAAAACGGATGTCTGAAAATATGAAAATGAACAAAGAGTTTCGTTCTTTGGAATCGCCAATAATGGGGAAAAATATTCTTAAATTAAGCATACTTAGTTTAAGTTTGATGTACCTCTCTGTAGCAAAAGCAGCGGAAAATGAAGAAAGCCCTCAAACAACCAAAGTGGCAAAAGTGACGGTCACAGGCTCTTCGATCAAAGGGGTTGCTGCCCAAAGTGCGTCCCCCATTACAATTATTAAAGGAGATGATTTAGCGAAACAAGGGGTCACCACAGTTGAAGAAGCGTTGACCAAAGTCAGTTCAAACCAAGCAGGATTTTCAACTTCACAAAACGTCGGAGCAAGTAATACAGAGGGTTCTTCTGCCAACCTTCGTGGTTTAGGAACAGATAAAACATTGGTATTACTCAATGGTCGTCGTTTGGCTTATAGCCCTTTCAGCACATCCACCACCAATCTTAATATTATTCCAATGGCAATGGTGGAGCGTATAGAGATTCTCCGTGATGGTGCTTCCGCCGTGTATGGCGCAGATGCAATAGGAGGTGTAATTAATTTCATTACAAAAAAATCCTTTGAAGGACTCAATATTAGTGTTGGTGCTACTCAACCTGAAGCCAGTGGTGGAGATAAACAAGACATTTCTATTTTTGGGGGATATGGTAATTTAGACGAACAAGGCTTTAACGTTTACGGCGTAGTTGATTATCGTAGAGCCAATAATATCATGGCGAAAGACCGTAAAATCAGTCGTCGCGGGGGCGTAATCCCTGAACTGGGACTAGATGCCAGTTCAGCAAATGCCTTTCCTGCAAACTTTTTTGAGCCAAAATCCAATATTCTTGCAAACCCATATGGCAATACAAATTGTAATAACACACCCAATGTTATTGCAGATGGGGGCTTATGCTATTTGAACACGCAAGCACTGATTGGCATTACCCCAGAAGTTGAAACAATTTCAGCACTTGGTCGAGGTACATTTAAACTTTCAGATCAATTTAATTTAATTGGGGAGTATATTTTTTCTCGCAATGAAGTGACAACTTCGATTGCCCCTGATGTATACAGTCGTTCTGTAACACTCCCAAGTACAAGTCAATATTATCCAGGCAAAGGAATCACCCCAGAAGTGAGTGGCTTGAATGATGCAGATTTACAACTTTATCTGCGTTCACAAGGTGGCAATCGCTCTGGCAAAACAACCAATGACTCTCACCGAGCTTTTGCTGGAATTGAAGGTGAAGCTTATGGATGGGATATCAATGCAGGTTTAACTTATGCAAAAAGCGAGGCAACAGACAGCTTTAATGCTGGTTATCTTAACCAAAGTAAAGTTCAAGCTGCATTAAATGATGGTTCGCTCAATCCATTTGGTCCCTCAGCAGATGCCAATATTTGGAAATCATTTGAAGTCAACGGAGATACCAACAAAGCCAGTTTAGATTCAACTTCTGTTGATGTCACTGTATCTCGCCCCATCTACAGCTTACCTGCTGGTGATGTTGGCTTTGCTTTAGGTGGAAGTTTTACCAAACAAAATTGGGATCAAAAAATTAATGCTGAAATTGTTAGACAAGTGCCTGGAAGTGGAATAGATCCAGACAAACCTGTGAGTAAAGGTGATCGTGATATTTCAGCCGTATTCACTGAATTACATATTCCGATTTTAGCCAATTTAGAGGCGCAACTTGCCGCTCGCTATGATGATTACAGTGACTTTGGGGATACTTTCAATCCTAAAGTAGCGCTGCGCTGGGAACCTTTAAAACAATTAATGTTCCGCACATCCTATAGCACAGGCTTCCGTGCACCAAGTTTATACGACATCAATGCACCTCAAAGCCAGACCTACACAGGCTCAAGATACAATGATCCTGTACTTTGCCCAGGTGGAGTTGCAAGTTCACCACAATATCAAACAGAATGTAATGTCCAATTTAAGCGTATGCAAGGTGGAAACCCAGATTTAAAAGCTGAAGAATCAACATCATATACAGCTGGCGTGGTATTTGAACCGATCAAAAACCTTGTATTCACAGCAGATTATTACAACATCAAAGTTGATAATCTAATCGATGCCATTACAGATTCAATTGTTTTCGCAGATCCAAATAAATATGCAAGTCTTTTTGTCCGTGACGCAGATGGTCGTATCAAATATGTCAGTACCACTTTGATCAATATGGGAGGGATCAAAACTCAAGGGGTTGATTTAAGTTTGAATTATCTTACACCTGTGACCAAAACTGGACGATTTGGGTTTGGTATTGACGGAACCTATGTCATCAAATATGACAAACAAGAAGAAAAAGGCGGTGAATGGATCGGTCGTGTAGGGAGCTATTACAATCAACAAGTGTATACACGCTGGAAACATGTTGCCAATGTAAATTGGAGCTACGACAACTGGAAAATGATCTTTGAACAACAATTTAGCCGTGGCTATAAAGACTCAAATACAACGGGTGAAGCAAAATACGACCAACATCGTGTAAGCGATTACACCCTCTACAACATCGCAGGTACTTATAGTGGATTTAAGAATCTTGAACTCACTGCAGGAATCAAAAATATTTTTGATCAAGATCCACCTGCCTCGAACGTTACAGATAACTTTCAATATGGCTATGACTCAAGTTATGCCGATCCAACAGGTCGTGCATATTACTTAAGAGCGACCTATAAGTTCTAACTGAGTATTTCACAAACAGCAGCCCAATTTCTTCTGTTGTTTGTGAAAGTAAATCGTTCACATCGTCAAACAAAAAATTGAACACAATTTTTATATAGCCTCTTTTGCGCTATTTATTGTTTGTCTCTCATTTCAGGAGTCGCAATGGGCAAGAATTTTTCAGAATTAGAAAATAATTCTGCCAAACGCCTGATTGGTATTGGAGCTGTAATTCTTCTGCATCTGATCATCCTTTATGGACTGATTACAGGATTGTCTAAGCATGTGGAAAAGCCGACTAATGAGCCAGTTGAATTACTCATCATTCAGGACAAAAAGCCTGAACCAGAAAAACCAAAACCTATTGAAAAACCACCTGAGCTTCCAAAGTTAGTGGAGAAAGTATTAAAAACACCCGATCCAAAGCCTCGTGAAAAACAGGTGCAAAAAACCAATCCAGATTCGAAACCTCAGGAAAAACCAACTGAAAAGCCAACACAGAAAACATCTGAAAGCCCAGAGTCTACACCAACCCAAAAAACAGAGTCAGAGCAGAAATCTGATCCTACGCCAAAATCCAAACCTGCTGGTGAAACACATGGTGTTTCTCGTGGTGAAGCGGGCTGTAAAAAGCCTGATTATCCAAGGGAGTCTTTACAGAATGAAGAACAAGGTGAAGTTCTTATTTCAGTCTTTGTTGGTGCTGATGGCAAAGTTAAAGAAGCCAAAGTTAAAAAATCGAGTGGTAGTAAAGCTTTAGATAGAGCAGCTTCAAAAGCTTTCAGTTTATGTACTTTCAAACCTGCCTTGAAAAATGGTGAACCTCAAGATTCTTGGTATGACATTCCCTATGAATTTGTAATGAATTAATTAAAAAATTGGAGATCCTGAATGAATAAAATGATGAAAACTGTCCGACTTTTTGCATTAACAAGTGTTTTAGCAGGTACGAGTGTACTGCCTATTTCTAGCGTATTTGCAGAAGAAACAGTTACAGCAACAGCAGTTCAAACTACTGAAAATGCCAATAATAGTGCCCACACCCCACCACCTCAACCTGCTACAAGTCAAGCTGTTCACAATCCTTATGGCTTAGAAGCGTTATGGCGTGAAGGCGATATCGTTGCTAAATCGACCTTATTTATCTTGGTGCTGATGTCGATTGGTACATGGTACATCATGGTGACCAAGTTTATCCAACAAGCCAAGATCAAACGTCAGGGAAAAGAAGTTGAAGCTAAATTTTGGGATGCAGCTTCGATTGACCATGCAACAGAAACATTAAATGAAACAAGTGCATACCGTTTTATTGCAGAAAAAGGGATTCATTCAACAAAAAAACATGGAGGTAATTTACTAGAGCGTATTGATTTCAACACTTGGGTCACGATTTCGATTCAACGTGCCATAGATAAAATCCAAAGTCATTTAAGTGGTGGCTTGGCATTCTTGGCGACAGTAGGTTCAACTGCTCCTTTTGTGGGGTTATTTGGGACGGTTTGGGGAATTTATCATGCCTTGACCGCAATCGGAATTTCAGGACAGGCATCAATTGATAAAGTTGCTGGTCCTGTGGGCGAAGCCTTAATCATGACTGCAATCGGTCTTGCTGTCGCAGTACCTGCCGTACTCGGCTATAACTGGCTCACTCGACGTAACAAAGCAGTTTTGGACAATGTTCGTACTTTTGGTTCTGATCTGCACACAGTGTTATTGAGTGGTGAAATCAAAAATACCGATGATCTTAAATAATATAAACAATAATACGAGGTATTTAGCATGGGAATGAGCGTAAATTCAGAGGGCGATGAAGATGATGTAATTTCAGCCATCAATACCACACCATTGGTTGATATTATGTTGGTCTTGCTGATTATCTTTTTAATTACTGTGCCGGTTGCCATACATACAGTGCCAGTCAAATTACCTGAGGAAAAAAATACGCCTTATGTGACCAAACCTATCAATATCCAAATTGCAGTCAACAAAGCAGGTGATATTTTTTGGAACGAAAAATATATAGCAGATAAAACTACCTTGATCAGTCGTTTACAGGTGGAAGCTCAGAAACGCCCTCAGCCTGAGGTACACATCCGGGGAGATCAAGTCACCAAATTTGAGGCAATTGATGAAGTCATTAGTGCGACCAAGCAGGCAGGTATTGGCAAAATTGCCTTTGTGACCACTCCTGTTGCGGCACCATGATCAAATAAGAGGAATATTTTATGGCGATGAATGTTGGTTCAAATAAAGATGATGATGTCATGTTGGATGTCAATATGACACCGCTTATCGATGTCATGCTGGTCTTGCTCATCATGTTCATTATTACTATCCCAATCCCTAATAACGCGATTAATATTAATTTACCTAATGGCAATCCTCCACCCAATCAAGATCAACCACTAGAGCCAATCAATTTGAGAATTGATCCACAAGGTAAAATTTTTTGGAATAATCAAGAGGTGGAAAACAAACAAGCGTTGGAAGTTTTATTGGCAAGTGTTGCGCAAAAATCTGATCAAGATCAGATCAAAGTACAACCTGACCAATTCACTGAATATAAAGATGTCGCGATGGTTATGGCAGCAGCACAACGCTTAAATGTGAAAAAAATTGCCATTGTAGCAAATCATTAAATCGTAAACTCAAACTGAATCACGCATAGATCAATCTATGAGTGATTCTAAAGCTACTTGAATTTTAAGAAAAAAACTTATTAAAGCACATCTTACTTACTGCTTTGCTGCCAAATTTGATATAAATGAAAAGGCAGATCCAATTTTAATTGAACAAATTGTAAGCCATCTTGCTGTTGTGGAGGCTGCCTAAGTTGCACAGCCACCTGTTCAGTCGATAAACCATAAGGTTCTGCATCAGAATTGGAATAAGCATAGACAATTTTCTCCACGCCAACCATCCGCATTGCAGCCAAACACATTGGGCAAGGCTGACCACTTGCATAGACCACACAATCTTTTAAAGATAAACGTTGTAATTTCTGGCAAGCTTGGCGTACTGCGTTCAGTTCTGCATGCGAAGTCGGATCATTGTGAGCTAAAATCTGATTAACGCCTGTACTCACTAGCTCGCCTTGATAAACAATAACTGCACCGAAAGGACGACCACCTTTCTCAACATTTTCTCTAGCAAGATTCACGGCGTATTGTAAAAACTCAATATCCTGCATGCTTTCATCTTCTCTTAAATAGCTTAAATTTCAGGCAACATCAGTGAGCAAAAGGTTTAAACTTTTTTAACAAACTCAGATTTCAACTTCATTTGACCAATACCCTCAATTTTACAATCGATATCATGACCATCACTACTATCTGTAAGCAAACGAATACTTTTAACTTTAGTACCCACTTTTACCACTGAAGATGAACCTTTGATTTTTAAATCTTTAATGACAGTAACAGCATCGCCATCTGCCAAAATATTACCTACAGCATCTTTGATGACAACTTGCTCTTCAGCTTGTGATAACTCACCTTCTTTCCATTCATAACTACATTCAGGGCAAATCAACAAATCACCGTCTTCATAGGTATATTCAGAACTACATTTTGGGCAGTTAGGCAATGACATGATTCACTCCTATAATATTAAAAAAGAAGCATCATAACATCTATCCATTTTTCATCAACTTAAAACCCCTAACAAATATAAGGAATAATAAACATCATGACGAGACTGGATGATTCAGCACCTCAAGCAGTACTGTCAGATGATTATGATCTTCATTCTTGACAGCAGTTAATAAAGTCACTGGACCCTGTTGACCCCATTGTCGCAGTTGTTCTAAATGTGCCTGTTGTTGCTCTAATTCAGCCTTATATTTCAGTCTAAATTCGTCCCAACGATGCTCAATATCTTGGTGATACCATTTTCTTAAATCATTTGAAGGTGTAATTTCTTTAAGCCACACATCAATATGTGCATTTTCTTTTTTTATTCCGCGCGGCCATAAACGATCCACAAGAATACGTTTTCCATCTTTTTCAGACACTTCCTCATAGATACGCTTTGTATAAATTGTCACTTTTATTAAACTCTACTGGTCTATTTTTTATTGATCAGGAATAGTTGGATTGACTAAAAGACCGAGAAGCTGCAGCGATTCTTGCCAGCCTAAATAACAAGCTTCAACAGGAATGACTTCAGGAATACCAGACTGAGTAATATTCACTTCCGTTCCCACAAGCACACTTTTTATTTCAATGATGACTTCAATTTCACCAGCCAATTCAGGATTATCAAAACGATCAAAATAACGTATGCGTTGATTCGGGATCAGTTCCGCATACGTTCCGCCGAACGAATGAATTGAACCCGTTGAAAAATTGGTAAATGACATTCGATATGAACCACCCTCTGTGGCATCCATATGATGTATTTTGGCGGTGAAACCATGCGGTGGCATCCACTTAACCAGTGCATCTGGGTCTAAAAATGCTTTATAAACACGTTCAGGTGGTGCACTAAAAACACGATGCAATTTTACAGTATTACTCATCTTTTACATCCTTGATTATTTATTCTTGTTAAATATCTAGTTTAGCGCTGTAAATTATTGGTATTTGTATGGCTTTAGTAGTTTGAAACTTAAAAAAGAAAAGCATATCTCTTTGGATATGCTCTATAAATAATTGATCTCAATTTAATTGTTGATCATCACTCTCTTCGATATCAAAGACATAAGTTGTACATCCCCAACCATCATATTCACCATCGAACTGCTCGGCAATCTTAGTAAACCATTGTTCTAAGTCCACAATATCCTCATATTCTGGAAAAAGATTGACATAGATGGTAATCACCCATTCATTAGGATGTACTTCTTCATCTAA
Organism: Acinetobacter bereziniae LMG 1003 = CIP 70.12; assembly: GCF_000368925.1. Lineage (GTDB taxonomy): Bacteria > Pseudomonadota > Gammaproteobacteria > Pseudomonadales > Moraxellaceae > Acinetobacter > Acinetobacter bereziniae. The sequence goes on from NZ_KB849756.1 coordinate 1,319,519, forward strand.
ATACAGTGATATTTTTTGTTCTTCAAGCAACAGAGAAATCGCACATTTTTCAGCAAGTTCCTGTGTCTTGAAATACATTGAGAATTCAAGCTCATGTATTTCGTCTAAATCATCACCATCTTCGTGCATTTGCCAAAGTAGATTACCATTATCATCTTCTGGAAATTTTTCAAAATCACGAGTCATGGCAGCGTCCTCTTATAGGGTTTTAAAATAGGATGACTTTAAAAATAACAAAACTTTATGACAGTTTTAAAATATTGCCTATTCGCACACAAATTACTACTTTTATTTGGCTTTGTTTTGTAATAAAAAATGAATTAATTCTATGATAAATAAAAATTCCTAAGGCTTACTGGCGGTTACTAAGTCGTGCTAAAACCAATACTCAAAGGTGAACAATGACACATTTTAATAATCATCAATTGCAGGAAATTCGTTTACTTCTTCAACAAAACCGTAAAGTTGAAGCAGTTAAATATGTTAAAGATCACTCAAATTTAGGTTTAAAAGAGTCCAAAGACTTTGTTGATCAATTTGAAAATCAGGCGCAATTTTTTAACAGTGAATACGCTCATCAGAACACAGATGATTTAAATACACCCCAACCGATACAACATCATGAAGTTCTATCGCTCATCCAACAAGGTCGTAAGATTGAAGCAATAAAATTGGTCATGGACCAATGTCATCTGGGTCTAAAAGATGCTAAAGATTTTGTGGAGGAATTAGCTGAGAATCCTGATTCTAACATTCTCGACTTTGAATCTGACCAGGATTTTTATCAGCGTTCTCATCCTCAGTACAAATCTATTCAAACCAACTACAGCACAGGTGAAATTTTTATTTTATATCAGGATGGTCGTAAAGAACGCATTAATGAACATCATCCTGACTGGGATGATATTATGGATCAATTTGGTGGTGGAGCAAGCTATGATTCAGCAACGGATTATCTTACCGCTATGCAAACAAGAACCCAGAAAACCACAACAGATGCCACGCTTCACGTGCACAATCGTCCAAGCGCCTCAACAAGCCCATTGGTAGGAATTGAAGATCAATCGAAGAAAAAACTTTCACCTTTGTTTATCATTGTTATCGTGATCATTATTGCATTCATACTCTACTTGTTAAGCACCCGCTAAGAAAAACATGCATCTAATCATGTTTAAACAAAGTTCTAAAATTTTATTTACCCATCTTTTACATCAAGATTAATCAGTATTTTGAGGGCACTATGTATCAACTTAACCCACAACAATTACAAGAATTCTCTACACTAATGAAACTGAGTCAATACGATCAAGCAGAACAACTTTTAATTGAACAGCTTCATTTAAGCCCAATTACATCAAAGAATTTAGTACATGCACTCAGCCAATCTGATGAAGCGATGAAAAGTTTTCAGGCAAATCCGCAAATTGTGTTTGCCGATTCTGCTGAATTCGATAAAGAAATGAAAGCGGTAGAACATAAATCTTTTGAGTTTAATTTTTCTTCCAGTAAAGTGAAAATGACCAATAAGGAAGGAAAAGTCGTCGAAATTGATGACCAACATCCAGATTGGCAAGAAATCAAAAAACAATTCAATATTGATTTAACTCAACCTGATGCATTGTCTAAGTTTGCTGAAAGTTTTAGGCAAGGACAATCACAAAATAAAGACTCGCAAGAAACCTTTTCATCTCAAGATACCAGCGCTTCACCTCATTCATCCACCCCAGCAAGCGTTGAAGACTTAAACCATCAAAATAAATCCAGCTCACTCTGGCTACTGATTGGATTCATTTTGCTGGTCGGGATAGCCGCCTTTTATTATTTTAAGACCTAAATTCATTTGAAATTAATATAATTCAATAATATCAATCGTTGGTGGCACTCTAAAGCGGAATGGTACACCCACCATTCCAGTACCCACACTGACAAAAACATCTGCATTCTCATGCTGATATAAGCCACGTTTATGCCCTAAGATCGACACCTTTTTCATCACATAACTGGTTAACCACGGTAACTCAACTTGTCCACCATGTGTATGACCAGACAGCATTAATGGACGTGTCGGTAATTGCGGAACCATATCCACTGTATCAGGATTATGCGATAAAATTAACCATGGTTTATCTTGAGGTAATTCAGGCATATATCGCATATCGGCTTTACCAGCCCATAAGTCTCCAATCCCGATTAAACGAAAGTCATCGAACTCAACAATTTTTCCTTCAATGTCCATTACATTGTTGGCTTGTAATGCTTTTGCCAGCAACGTTTGAATAGGTGGTCCAGGATATTGTTCATCATGGTTACCATTGACAGAATAAACAGGTGCTTGAATCTCTTTTAAAATGGCGAGTTCTTCGACCAGTTTATTTTCAGGCTCATAAGTCCAATCCCCAGCAACCACAACAAAATCAGGTTGTGCTAAGTTGACTTTTTTCACAATTGTTTTGAGTTGACGTTCATGCCCTGAAAAAAGCCCGATATGTAAATCTGCTAACAATGCAACTTTGACAGGTCGTACAAAACGTTGTGATTGTCCTAGAGCATAAGATAAATGTTTGACATGTACCGTATGCGGTTCAATGAACCGTGCATATATCAATAAAGCGCTCAATATGAAAACAAAAATACTTTCGTGTATGGAAAATATTCCAATCCAACCTGCATAAATGCTAAAAAACAACAACGGAATTAATAGATAAGACAGGTAAAATGCCAACAAATGGACGAAAGACTTAAAAGGATGGATTGTTTCAGTTCTAGATTGGCTTATCCATGCTTGGCTGACTCCCCATATGGCAAGCACAATAAAGCAGAGATAAAAAATTGAGGTTATCGTTAGGGTTGGAAACATATTCAATCTCTCAAGTACCATGTACTTGTCATCTCATTATTTATCTTTTCAATGAAGACAATTATACTCTAGCTCTGAAAAATCTTAGAAAATATTATGCAACGAACGATCAATCGTAATACTCAATTACAGCAAAAAGATGACAATCAACAGTTTAAAAACTGGCTGCTTGTTCTCAGCTCGTGCTTATTTCTAAGTCTTTCGGCATGCTCTACTTTACCAAAACAGCAAAATATCAAGCCAGAATATGCCTATGACATAGACACCAAAGACACTTCTTTGGCAAAAATTATTAACCCCTTAAAAAGTCAAAATCCAGAATTAACAGGTTATCACGTTCTGTATGATCCTCTTGAAGCCATTGCAGCGCGTATTAATCTGATCGAAAAAGCACAAAAAACATTAGATCTACAATATTACATTTGGGACAATGACAAAATTGGTTCATTGGCTTTGTATAAAATTATTGAAGCTGCTGATCGTGGTGTCAAAGTCCGCCTACTGATTGATGATAACAATGCCAAACAAATGGAAGGGGTTTATCTCGCGTTAGATCAGCATCCAAACATTGAAGTTAAATTATTCAACCCATATCGTTTTAGAAGCTTGCGCCCGATTGACATGGTACTGGATTTAAAACGTATCAATCGCCGGATGCATAATAAAACCTTTACTGCTGACAATCAGATTTCTTTGATTGGCGGACGTAATATGAGTAATCAATATTATAATGTCAGTGACAATTACCAATTTTCAGATGTTGATGTCATGTTGGTTGGACAAGCAGTAGATGATATTACCCATTCCTTTGATGAATATTGGAATCACAGCTATGCTTATCCTGTCAGAAATATTGTCAATCACAATACTTATACCCTGCGTTATGACAACTTAAAACAACAACTCACCCACCATTACCAAGAAATAACAGTGCAAAATTATTTAAATTTAAGTAATCGCACACATGCCTTTGATGAATGGCTGCATCACAATATCCAACTCGATTGGGTTAAAGCGGAAGTCGTAAAAGACGCACCAGATAAAATTCAGGCAAAAGCAAAAAAAGAACAACATCTCAACTTTCAGATGGTTAAACGTTTAGATATCCCCACGCAAAGTGTAGATCTCATTTCTGCCTATTTTGTGCCGCAGAAAAAGGGAGAAGCAAAACTGATTGAACTGGCACAAGAAGGTGTCAAAGTTCGTGTTTTGACCAATTCATTTAAAGCCAATGATGTCGCGCTAGTCCATGCGTTTTATGCTAAATACCGTGATGATTTGCTTAAAAATGGTGTAGAGCTATATGAATTCCTTCCAGCTGTCTCTGAAGAAAATTTATATGCCAATTCAGAAGAAATCTCAAAAAAAGCCAAAGTCAGTTTAAAAGGATTAAGCCGTTCAAGTTTGCATGCCAAATTAATGGCGATCGACAATAAGCAAGTATTTATTGGCTCTTTTAATTTTGATCCACGTTCCGCCAACTTAAACACAGAAATTGGGGTGATTATCAATAGCCCGCCATTGGCCAATGCGGTACATAAGACCATGGATGAGCATTTAAAAAAATATGCCTATAAATTAGTTTTAGACTCACAAAACAAAATTAACTGGCTGAAAGAAACACCTCAAGGCATTGTTACGCTTAGAAAAGAGCCCAAAATGAAATGGTGGCAAAAAGCTGGCATTAAAGTGATTTCATGGTTGCCGATCGAAGGCTTTATGTAAGTCTAGAAAATTGTTAGACCTTTTTGTTGATTCATTTATTTCGTACTTTTGAATCATATAGATGATCTTTCTATCATGAGACGACATGAATGTCGCCATGTTGAGTGGTGTATATGAGTAAAAACAAAGCGCTGCTGGGTTTGCAGCGCAAGAATACACCGAAATAAAACATGGGTTGAGCAAAGTGAAGCTTCGCCTACGCAAATTTATTTAATGAAGAAAAATACAATAACCTATTGAAAACTAGTCCATTGTAAGAACTTCTTTCTGTAAGTCTTCCAAACCTTTTTGCATCATTTCTTGGACTTGTTGAGTCAGCGTTTCAACAGTATGTCCTTCTGTAGAAATAGCGGGAAAGGTTTTTAAATGTGCCACTACTTTAGGCATTTCTAAAACGGCTTGTACATGCTCAACAAATCCTGTTTCACCAATAAATGGAACCACGGTATCTAATTTTCCATCTTGATTGACATAGCAAATTACACAGACTTGTACAGGCTTTTTAGCCTCAATGGCTGCGCCTAAAATACGCCCATGGACTTTCTTAACTTTTGATCCATCTGTGGTTGTTGCTTCTGGGAAAAACAATACAGGAATATCTTTACGTAAAAAATCTGCAATTTGTTCACGGATACGAACAGAGTCCCCAGAACCACGTTTAATAAATAATGTACCACCACCTTTCGCAAGATTTCCAAAGACTGGCCAACTCTCGATTTCAGCCTTCGCCAAGAAAAATACACGTGCACCTGAGCCAAGAACAGCAATATCTAACCAAGAAATATGATTACTCACCCACAATGCAGGTTCACGTGGAATATCACCATGGACACGCACATCCACATTGAACACTTCGCTCAAACGGCGACAAAAATATTGAACGTAACGGGTATTTTTTGGATTATTTGGATCTTTATATAATTGATGGCGATAAACGAGATAAAAGCCTTCTGCAACAGCAGATGTACTTGATACTAATTTTTTACCATATAAAAAAACTTTAGATAAAGCACTTAAATTCGATGATTTTGACTTTTTGATTGCTTGTTGTTGAGTCATAGACATTCACTAAACAGAATATATTTCATATTAAACCACGGCTATTGTATACAAATCATATTCAACTTGCATTGACCTTAAATCGTTTTAGTAAAATTTAACTCACTACTGATGATTATAATCGGTGCTCTATCATTTTAAATAGATCAAATTTTTTCAAGAATATGATCTTTTTATAGCATCTGTTAAGCCCGTTCTTTTTCGGTTAAAACGGGCATCTCACTTATTGTTTGCAATTTTATTTCATTACACCAACACTCATTCAGGATTTACACTGCAATATCCTTTAGAATGAATTTTTATCCAAGCAATGGCTGAGTTGTATTATCTGTGGAATATGTTGATCAAAGTCAAGGTTGTGAAAAAACCATTCTAGTCACAGTAAATGTTCAAATCTTAGAAGATTTAGATCCAGAAGAATTTCGCTTGTTGGCAAAGTCTGCTGGGGCAGAGATTCTAGACCATTTAACCGTACAACGGATTAAACCTGATCCAAAATTCTTTATTGGTACAGGAAAAGCAGAAGAAATTGCTGAGCAAGTCGAGAATGATGAAATTGAATTGGTGATTTTTGACCAAGCCCTATCCCCTGCTCAGGAAAGAAATTTAGAACGCATTTTAAAATGCCGTGTTATTGATCGTACTGGTTTAATTTTGGATATTTTTGCACAACGTGCACGTACACATGAAGGTAAATTACAAGTTGAGTTGGCTCAGCTTGATCATTTGTCTTCTCGTTTAGTGCGTAGTCGAAGCAATTTAGATAGCCAAAAAGGAGGAATTGGTTTACGTGGACCTGGTGAAACATTACTTGAGACAGATCGCCGTTTATTACGTATTCGTATGGAGCAACTCAAAGATCGTCTAGAAAAAGTTCGTAAAACACGAGTTCAGGGGCGTGCAGCGCGTCAAAAGGCCAATATTCCAACCGTTTCCTTAGTGGGTTATACCAATGCAGGAAAATCAACACTGTTTAATATTTTGGCAAACAGTGATGTTTATGCAGCTGATCAGCTCTTTGCAACATTAGATCCAACATTGCGTCGTTTGGATTGGGATGGTATTGGCACATTGGTTCTTGCAGATACTGTTGGTTTTGTGCGCAATCTCGCTCATTCTTTAGTCGAATCTTTTAAAGCTACGCTAGAAGAAACCTTAGAGGCAACTTTGTTGCTACATGTGATCGATGCCAGTAGTCCAGACATGATGGAGCAAATCGATGCGGTTGAAACCGTATTAAAAGAAATTGGTGCTGATATTCCAACGCTTAGGGTGTATAACAAAATTGACCAAAGTCATGATGAAGCAAAAATCATCTATGCCAAACCTCATCAACCCGAGCGTGTTTATGTTTCAGCCCATACCAAACAAGGCTTAGACCTGCTTCGTAGAGCAGTGCATGAATGTTTAATGGGACAAATTCAAAAATTTGAACTGCGCTTAAAACCTGCTTATGGGAAACTCAAAAATCAGCTTTATGAATTGAATGTGATTGAATCCGAACATTATGATGATGACGGTCAACTCCTTTTGAGCATTGCCATTGCTCCGCATAAACTTGAGCAGCTCATTAAACAGGCACATTTACCGATTGATGAAATTCTTGGAGAGAAAGCCCAACAGTTTAAAAGACCATTAGAAGAGTTTGAAATAAAGCGCTAAATCGGTTAAAACGTGAAAGGTCAAATTTTATAAATAAACACACATGGATCAGTTAAAAGGTATCGATTGGCAAGCTTGGATCTTCACGTTAGGACTCATCATCTTTTTTCGTGAAGCTTCAGTATTTATCATGTCGCAATTTAATCACCCAGAACTGGGCAATTTAACAGGCTTATTAAGCTTATTGGTTGTTTTGGTTGTTTGGCGTAAATTCAAAAAAATTCCAGCGCGACTGGTCGATACCAACAATAAATTAATGAAAGAAAGTGGCTTTGCATTTCTGCCTATCTGTGCAGGCTCATTGATCATGTTGGTGAGCATGGGCAAAGAAATTCCATTATTTTTAGTGATTATGTTTGTTAGTACGCTGATTCCATTATGGATTTATGCAAAAATGGCAAAAAAGTGGTTATAGGAGAAACATATGTTAAGTGTACTGACTGGTTTTTTAATCACTTTAATTGCTTATCTTGCTGCAAAACCCATCAATAAGCGTTTTCCTCAAGTACCATTACTGGTGATAGGCATGTTTTTTGTCATTGGGATTTTAATGTTATTTAAAATTCCTTATGAAAAATACAATACCGATATGAATGGACTATTTAGTCACCTCTTGGGTTATGTCACTGTTGCTTTAGCGATTCCTCTGGCTGCAATGCGTTATGATGATTTACCGTTAAAATCTATCGTAGGTATTTTAGTCTTTGCCAGTATCAGTGCTGTCGCTTTACCCATGAGCTTGGCTTATTTATTACACATGTCTGAACCGACGATTATGGCTTTTGCAACACGTGCAGTAACGACGCCGATTGCGATCAATATTGCAACTTTATTGCACTCGCCAGTCACTTTAGTAATTTTGATCGTCATTTTATCAGGTGTAATTGGTGCTGCATTTTCATCGATTATTTTACGTAATATAAATGACGAACGCGCGTCAGGCTTAGCTTTGGGGCTAGCTGCACATGCAATTGGAACTGCGCAAGCATGGCAACGTGGCGCAGTTGCTGGGCGTTATGCAGCATTTGGTATGGCTGTAAATGCGGTCTTTACCGCAATCTGGTTGCCAACCTTTATACTGTTTCTTAAATAAGTGTGATTTATTTAACTTTTCACATGATTGCACAGGGTAATTATTCAGCTTAATATGAACTATACTTCCCCATTTTGATAAGGAATCAAGAAATGAGGTTTAATAAGTTTATTTTAGGGACATTAATTTCCATTTTAAGCTGTAGCAGTATGGCAAAAGATATCACGGGTATCTGGAAAAATATTGATGATAAAACGGGTTCATCAAAAGCCATTCTTGAAATACGAAAAGAGTCTAACGGGACTTATACTGGTAAAATCATCAAGGTGACGCCACGACCAGGTTATACGCCAAAAGAAACCTGTGTAGATTGCCCCGAGCCTTATACCAATAAGCCTATTTTGGGTATGGATGTACTGAAAAATCTAAAACAAAGCAGTGATGAAGATTATGTGGGTGGCAAAATCATTGACCCATTGACAGGTAAAATCTATTCAATGAAAGCCAAACTCAGCCCAAATGGCAATCGTTTATTATTAAGAGGCTATGTCGGCGTTTCGGCACTTGGTCGTAGTCAAACTTGGATTCGTGAATAATTTAATTCGCGAATCTCTACTTCTTTTATTCAAACAACAAAGTAGGTATGCTGATGAAAAAAGGATTTTTCTGTTGTATGCTGTTTACTATCGTCAGCTGGACACATGCCGCTGATATTACTGGAACTTGGCGCACGGTGGATGACAAAACAGGTTATGTCCGTGCTTATATTCAAATTGAAAAACAAAAAGACGATACTTATGCTGGAAAAATCATTAAAGATTTTCCTGCTCCTGGTGAAGTGCCCTTAACCCAATGTCATAACTGCCCTGCTCCATTTACCAATAAGCCAATTATAGGATTGACCATTTTGCAAAAAATGAAAGTTGATCCTAAAGACCCCAACAATTATATCGGCGGTGAAGTTCTCGATCCTCGTGGAGGCAAAATTTATCATGGTAAAGCACGCCTAAATGCTAGTGGTAACCGACTTACGCTACGTGGCTATATTGGAATATCAATGATTGGTCGCAGTCAAACATGGATTAGAATGGAATAATTATCCTTTCAAGCTCAATTCAATGTGCTAATAAATAATGAGCTACTCATTGGATTTAAACCCCAAACAGTCACCTATTTCAGCTCAGCAGGACTAAAGTCCTGCTTTGTGTATAACGCAAATTGAGACAGCATCTCGTTAAAATCACTTAATCTGTAAACATAAAACACGGCATCATACATATTTGCCATCATCAAATAGCTAAAGCTGATCTCTTTTATCCATCATTTACATGTTTAATTTCCCGATAAAACCTGTTTTATAAAATTCAACTCTACGCAAATTTTTAAAGGAATATTAAGCTTTGGCTATTTATATATGCACCATGTCCAACATGGTTGCATCGATATGTATAACCATCTCACCTATCTCGCAAAAATCATCAGAACTTATTTTGTTCCAGATAAAACCTACCTAAGCAAAAGATTCGTACAAAAATTAGGATATCTTCCGAACTTGTATCATCCACAAAGTTTCAATGAAAAAGTAACTTCGAGGATGATTTTTGAGCGAAATTCTCTTTATACCGCACTGGCTGACAAACTTACGGTTAGACAATTGATTGAAGATAAGATTTGCATTTCACATGTGGTACCACTGCTTGGTGTACATCATTGTTTTAATGAAATTAACTTTGATCAGTTGCCTGAAAAATTTGTCTTAAAATGCAATCATGACAGTGGTAGTGCCTTGGTTTGTAAAGATAAAAATCAATTCGATTTTAAAAAAGCCGAGCGCAACCAGATGGAACCAATAACTGATGAGCCAGTGTGAGTTCTCCCTGATCCATACTGCCAAGTTTGGCGTCAATAATTTCATGAGTATTGGTGTTAACCAAACATGTTGCTCTTACTTGTGGATAGGGTGCAATAGCTGTTTTACCTTTGGATGAACCGAAGTGTTTAAAGTTTTCATCTGTAAGAGGCATTGACCAGACTACACCATCAACAGCACATATCTGAAGTCCATGAAAATCTGGATACTGTTGTTGTGCATCCTTAAACCAAGCCTGACTTAAGATTGAAAATAAAACACTCAGGGGTTCCAAACCTAGACGTTGTCTGGCTTGTACAGATGCGCTAGGAGCACAATAGTCAGTTGTTCCAAACACAAGTTGTAATTGTTGTACGACATACCAAATGGGTTGATCACGAAATAAGGCAAGTCCAATCACCAGCCAAACCACATGCTCAGCAGGTAATTTTCTTTTTCGAATAGATGCTTTCCCTGTCTGTTGCAGGCTCTGTTCAATCCAGTTTAAATCGATCAACTCACTAAAATGAGCTAATGTTAAAGAAGATTGTTGTGAAGTAAGTTCTAGATTTTGAGATAAAGTCATAAAAAAATGAGCATATTTATATACACTCATTTTTACCGCATTTTAACTTTTTTGTCTTAACTGATCAGCATTCCACTCTGGTGAGTGGGTTTGGTTTCTTGTATGCCTACTTTATTTCAAGTGGAAAGAATAACTTGTGGTTTGTTACTCTCGCACCAGCCATAAACATTCTGGCTTTAGAGTCCCTAAACTCATATGCTGACCAAACCAATCCAGCATAAAAGTCTATGAACTGCAACTCCAAGCATTTTGAACTATCCATAGGTGACACATTACAAGATTGATTTTCCACATAATGTTCAATAGATTGCTCTAAAATCATTTGGTTTAAATACTCACCCATATTCCATTTTGTATTGACTTTTTCACTACGTCTATCAGGCATGAAATCTACGAATTTTGATTCACATATTGGTTTTAATAACAAACACTTAATCATGTAGTTATACAAAACGTTTGGGTCTTTCTTCATTTTTGAATTTACATACTCTTTATGAACCGTAATTGATCTCAATTGGATATCTTTGTGTTCTGAGAGCAGCTTTGCCACCAGTCTTAGAAAAAGTTCTTTATCTGCTGTATTTAAATCAACAGACTTCAATTCATTACTAAGCGGTCTATTTCTCTTTTTGTATAATGCTCGTACGATACGTTGAATATATTTAGATTTTTCTTCAGGCATACAAATAGCAGCTAAGGTTAGCATTCTGCTTGACCCACCTTTTTGATAAGGATCATGCATATTCCAGCCTAAATCACCACTCTCATCCAAATATATAAATGTTCGCATAAATAATTTATTATCAAGTATTAAAAAAGCCTCTAAATAATTTTAGAGGCTCTAGAATTCAGGTGCGGCACCTAGAGGCAACTTACTTACAGTAAGTTTACGATTATCGCAGGATTTATCGTACCTCGGTCTAGGCGTGGATTATTTATACCGCGCTGCGACTACATGCTTATAATACCCATTAAACATGGCATAGGTCAACATCTATGGTATCAGTAAGAATTCTTTTGTTAATAGCTATTATATTACTAAAAAATCTCAACTACCCATATAAAATATTGTTTTATATATAAAATTCAATTAACTTTACTCTAAAACAGTATTCAATAGTTACAACTTAATAACTATCCAAAACGGCATAAGTAAATGTCTATTGTATCACTAAAAAAATCCTAAATTAGTTATTTTTGGTACTAAGTTGCTCTCAAAAAAACCTCCCGAGAGGGATAACGCTTATCACAGATCCACCAAACGAGCGGTGAGCTCTGGAAAAATTTGAGCAACCACGATGATACTGTCACGTTTACCTTGTTCACCTGTGAACTCAAATACATTTGTAAATTTATTAGGACTTAGTTTTAATTCTAATTCTTGCGCCCATGCTTTTGCATCTCTCAGAGTTGTAAAGGTTTGGTACTGTGACGAATGAGGCTTAATGCCAACAGTAGCGGTTATACTTTTTTTCTTTTTTAATATGTTCCCATTCTAATTTCAACCTTGTCGCACTTAATTTCTAAATTCATTGTATTTTAAATCAAATGGATTTTTAAATTAAAATCTAAGTTGTTGTTATTTACATATTATCTTAAAATCAGATAAACCATACTTAAAAATAAAGCCACTGGATGTGGCTTTATTCAGATCACATCACTGGATTATCAACTTTAAAAATTTCTTTATCTTCTAGTCGATATGCAATCAATTGATGCCCCCATACACAGCCACCATCCACATTTTGAATTTGTGAACTGATGCTTTTACCTTGCAAAGCAGCCCAATGTCCAAAAATAATCTGATGCGTTTGAGCAGTCTTTGATTCAAACTCAAACCAAGGCTGAAATCCTTCAGGCATCGGTTCATCCAGCGCATCTTTAAAACTAAACTCTAAACGACCTTGAGCATCGGTTAAACGCATACGGGTAAGATAATTGGTAATACAGCGTCGTCGTGCATTGCCCTGTAAATTATCTTCCCACAATGCAGGTTCAGCACCATACATCTCTTTTAGAAATGAATCGAGTACGTCAAAATCATCATCCGCCAATACAGTTTCGACTTCTTTTGCCAAAACAGCAGTTTGTTCTGCATCCCAAATATTGGGAATACCAGCATGCGTCAAAATAGTCTGAGGGTTTGGAAAAAGACACAAAGGCTGCTTACGTAACCAGTCAATCAACTCATCACTTTCCAAAGCGTGAATGACATCATCAATATGATCTTTGTCTTTAAGTTTTTTGATCCCACGAGCAACTGCCAGTAAATTTAAATCATGGTTCCCCAACACTGTTGCAGCGCAGCCTCGCTCGCATAGTTTTTTAATAAAGCGTAATGCACCTACTGAGTTTTCACCACGCGCAACCAAATCACCTGCAAACCAAATGTAATCTTGATCAGCATCAAACTGTATTGCTTTCAATAATGCTTTCAGTGCTTCAAAACAACCTTGTACATCACCAATCACATAATTAAATCTGACATTTTCTCGTGACATTTTTAAGCCACCATCTGATCTGACAATGCTACAAACTGAGCCAGACTCAATGTTTCTGGGCGCGCCATTGGATCAACACCTGCCCGCTCAAAACCATCTTCAACCAACATCCCTTTTAAACTGTTACGTAAAGTTTTTCGACGTTGGGTAAATACATGCGAAACCAAACGTGCCAATGCTTTTTCATTTTTGGCGATTATTGGCTTAGTTGCATAAGGCTCTAAACGAAAGACTGCAGATGTTACTTTTGGTGGTGGATTAAAAGAGCCAGGCGGTACTTCAAATAAAAAGGTAGGTTTGCAATAATATTGGATCATCACAGACAAACGACCATATTCTTTGGTATTTGGTTCCGCTGTAATACGATCTACGACTTCTTTTTGCAACATGAAGTGCATATCTTTGACTTTATCGCCAAACTCTAAAAGATGGAAAAGCAAAGGGGTCGAAATATTATATGGCAAATTTCCAACCACACGTAATGGGCGATCTTGTTGAAACAGCTCAGAAAAGTCATATTTTAATGCATCTGTTTCAATGATTGTTAAACGCTCAGGATGTGGGACACGACCAGGTAAACCTGCTGCCAAATCACGGTCTAACTCAACCACAGTTAAAGCATCACATTCACCAATCAAAGGTGAAGTTAGTGCCGCAAGACCTGGACCAATTTCAACAATATTGTCACCTGTGCGTGGTGCAACAGAACGCACAATTTTTGCAATTACACGTTGGTCATGTAAAAAGTTTTGACCAAAACGCTTTCGCGTATGATGCCCTTCATCTTTTGGGTTTAAGGCATTAATTTGATACATAAAAAATTTCCAACGCGGTATATAAGTTTGTTTACCAATTAATTTGATCGGGCAAGGTCAAGTGCCAAATCAACTGCGACATGTAAACTTGAACTCTTTGCAAGCCCAGTACCCGCAAGATGTAATGCAGTACCATGATCGACAGATGTACGAATAAAAGGTAAACCTAAAGTAATATTGATGGCTTCACCAAACCCCTGTGATTTTAACACAGGTAAACCTTGATCGTGATACATCGCTAAAACTGCATCCGCATTTTTTAAATTATCTGGCGTAAACAAAGTATCTGCGGGCATACTTAAACTGAGCTGTATACCTTGTGCACGATAGCTTTCAAGTACTGGATTAATCGTATCGATTTCTTCATGCCCTAAATACCCACCTTCTCCTGCATGAGGATTTAGTCCACAGACCAGAATGCGCGGCTGACTAATTTTGAATTTTGTTTTTAAATCATGAATCAGAATATCGATAATTTGATGTAGGCGTTCTTTAGTGATGGCGTCAGCAACGTCGCGCAGTGGAAGATGCGTGGTGACCAATGCTACTCTCAGAGTTTTGGTAGCAAGCATCATCACCACACGATCTACACCTGCATACTCTTGATAATATTCAGTATGCCCACTGAAATATATTCCAGCATCATTAATAATTGACTTTTGGACAGGTCCTGTTGCCACACCAACACTTGAGCCTTGCATTGCGTAATAAGCCGTTCGGCGTAATTGTTCGATCACATAGGCTGAGTTTTGTGGATTAAGTTCCCCTAAGACAACATCCTCATTTAAAGGAACATGCTCGACGTAAAGCTGACCTTCTGCCAAACCCTGCTTTTGTCCTTGATACTCGATCAACTGAATCGTTTTATTTAAAATTTTGGCACGATCTCTCAGCATATTGATATCAGCCAATACCACTACTGGACGATCATCAACACGATCTGCCAAATCCAAACTAATATCTGGTCCAATGCCAGCAGGCTCACCGCTGGTTATATATAAAGGAAGCATCGAGAACTCTTTTAAACAGACGTTGCATTGATAGTATACATCGGTTCCAAATCATCATTTCCTATTCAAGTTAATTTTTGCATCAATTTGACTGAAAATGTATAAACTTAAACTAAAAACTATTGCAAGACGACCCACAAAATCCATGACAATTGTTATTCACAAGTGCATGCTGAATATTTGAATTTAAAAATAAAAGTAACTTTTAAAAAAATTCAACCCAAGCATAAACCTAAATTAAAAATCATGATACATCTATATCAATTGTAAAGAAAAAATGCGATAAAACACACATAAACCACAATACTAACAGTCTTTAACGCTTGTGTATAAATCCCATACAAATGCTGAAAAAACGGATAAAAGTTAACATTTGAGTGCAAAAATAAATGCTATTGATTCAATTATCCGAATAAAAAACGATTTATTCCAATCTATTAAAACTGACTTAACTCACTTAAACATCACTTAACTTTTCCACTTATTTTGATACTTAATTAAATTTTTAAAAAAAATATTGATCAATCCTGCCATTGATACACACGGGTATTTCAAAATCCAAAAGTCGGTTTGATTATTGCTCAAATTCTGCATTCTCACAGCTATTCAGGTCAATGTGTTGATCAAAAATAATTCTAACGTGATGATCGGGTTCAACTTTTCCGTACACAGTATATTCCACAGCTTGATGATCTCGACGATTTTTCAACTCAATTACCACATCTATTTCTTGACCGATCTCAATATTTTGTGTTTGAACCAATATTCCAACAGGCTCACAAGGAAAAGCATCATCGATTTCCTGAGTAAAATCAGCAGTCATCCACTTCACATCGAGAATCGTATCTAATTCCTCATGCTGTTTTTCTGGAGGTTTAGCCAACACATGCGCTTTATCTTGCCAAACGGTCTGAGCAGAACTTCGGATAAAATTCCCGGCTCCCCACAGGAGTAATAGCAATATTATTGAACTTATTATTTTCATTTTGCCTTGTGTTTTTCTTGATTTAAGTGCTAATTATTGATCAATTTCTTTATAATTCCAATCACAAAATATACTTCAGTATTCAAGGTATAAAGAAGCTTTGCTTTTTTTAACAACACTCAATATAATAATGCGCTTGAAATTCAATATTTCGATTGTGAATCTATCTCATTTCAGCTAGAATTTGCTCTCCTTTTTGTTTGGACAGATTCCATAGTCCAAACCAACTATAATAGGTAGTGGTTTAATGAAAACTCTCAGCGCTAAGCCTGCTGAAGTTCAACACGACTGGTACGTTGTTGATGCTTCTGGCAAAACTTTAGGTCGCCTTGCGACTGAAATCGCTCGTCGTTTACGCGGTAAACACAAAACTTCTTATACGCCTCACGTTGACACTGGTGACTACATCGTTGTGATCAATGCAGAGCAAGTTCAAGTGACTGGTAACAAATCACTTGATAAGAAATACTATCGCCACACTGGTTTCCCTGGTGGTATTCGTGAAACTAATTTCGAAAAATTAGTTGCTCACAAACCAGAAGAAATCTTCGAACGTGCTGTAAAAGGCATGTTGCCAAAAGGTCCTCTTGGTTATGCAATGATCAAGAAAATGAAAGTGTACGCTGGTACTGAGCATCCTCATACTGCTCAACAGCCACAAGTTTTGGACATCTAAGGGATACAGCACATGGCTACTAACTATGGTACAGGTCGCCGTAAGACCGCAACTGCACGTGTTTTCCTATCAGCTGGTACTGGTAAACTCGTAATCAATAATCGTACTCTTGAACAGTACTTCGGTCGTGAAACTGCTCGTATGGTTGTTCGTCAACCGCTTGAGCTTTTAGACGTAACTGAAAAGTATGACCTTTACATCACTGTTGCTGGTGGTGGTATCGGTGGTCAAGCTGGCGCTATCCGTCACGGTATTACTCGTGCGTTGATCGCTTCTGACGAAACTTTAAAACCTGCTCTTCGTCAAGCTGGTTTCGTTACTCGTGATGCTCGTGAAGTTGAACGTAAGAAACTTGGTTTACGTAAAGCACGTAAACGTCCTCAATTCTCTAAACGTTAATTCGTTTACCGAATCGGACAAAAAACCTCGGCATTTGCCGAGGTTTTTTTATGGATTAAAACTATTCGAAGTTTCAAAGTTATTTTGTTTTATCTCGTTTAGAACAGTCCATGACAGCATCGGCAATCCCGTCGGCATATTTTGATTCTGTGATCGTACAGCCATTTTCCTGATAAGTTCGAGTTTCCTTAGAAAACTTATGGTCTTTCGGAATTGGTGCATCACATGGCTTATTGGTCTTTACATTGACCATTTTTACAGGTCCATCATTGTAAATCGTGACCTTACAACCCTTAACAACATACTCCTGTTCGATTCCACCGTACCTTTCATCCTCTGAAACAGCAGATGCAACATCACAAGCATCATCAGCACGACATGCGGCTTCTTCGTCACTAGCCACAGTAGCTTCAGCTCCGGCAGCTTCCATAGCTTCAGCAGCCGCTTCCTGCACTTGAGCATCTACAATTTGTTTCTTTGCATATGTATTTGAAAGATTCATCATAAGAAAAACAGCAAGAAGCAACTTACTGCTATTATTTATTAAATTCATGAATGACCCAGACCTTATATTGATTTAAATTCAGCGCATACCGTAAGCTTATTAAAGTTAAGGTGATTTTATTGCCTATTTTTAGTATCCTAGTCTATTCATTTTTTCTAGTTTTTGGAATATGTCAGTCGAAAATGCGCCTCAACAAGGGATTACGTTGTATAGCCACGAGGATGACTTTCGTTCACATTGGATCAGATTTCTGCTTGCAGAAAAGCAAATTAAACACACTTTAATAATCGTTGAAGAAGATGATGAAGACTTAGCAAGCCTTAATCCATACAATCAACTGCCAATGTTGATTGAAAACGATTTGAAATTGTTTAAAACCCATATCATTTCTGAATACCTAGATGACCGTTATCGGCAAAATAAACTGTATGCCGATGCACCTGCCCCACGCGCAGAACAAAGACAGTATATTTGGCGTTTTGAGCAAGATTGGTTTAAGCTTGCAGACACCATGCTCCGCCACCCAGATACGCTCAACGCAGCAGAAAAGAAAAAAGCTCAGCAACAACTGAAAGATACTTTAGTATCTTTAACACCACTTTTTCAGCACTATCCGTATTTTATGTCTGATAACTTTACAATTTTAGATTGTATGTTAGCCCCAATTTTCGTACGGTTAAAACATATGGGAATTGAGCTGCCTAAACAGCAATGCCGTCCAATTTTACTATATTGCCAACGGATTTTTAGCCGACCCGCTTTTTTGAAGTCGATGACCTTTCAAGAAAAAAGCCGATATAGTGAACTTTTGGCAAAACCCTAGATCGCAAAACAATAGAGTATTTTCTAATGTCTGAACCAGAATTGAACTTAACCCCGACTCGACCATACCTTGCACGTGCAATATATGAATGGATTTGCGATAACAATTTAACCCCTTATCTACTTGTTGATGCGACGCAACCTTATACCGATGTTCCGCAACAATTTGTACAAGATGGGCAAATTGTTCTTAATCTGGCACCACATTCAGTTCATATGTTAAATATGAGTAACGATGCAATTACTTTCTCTGCGCGTTTTAGTGGCGCATCGAAAGATCTTTATATCCCAATGAATGCGGTATTAGGACTGTATGCGCGTGAAAATGGACAAGGTTTATTCTTTGATCCTGACGAATATGCCAATGTGCAAATCGAAGAAGATGCTTTAAAATCAAACAAAAGCGATGAAACAGAAATCACGACTGATGCGCCAAAGAAAAAATCGAGCTTACGCATTTTAGAATAGAACAAGGAGAACTGAATGGCTTTTGATCTCGTACAATACTTTGCTGAGCAGATAAAGATTCAAAAGCCTCAGCTATTATCACAACTACAAGCTGTTGAACGAACTGCACATATTGAAGAAATCAATGCGCTCACTTTAGGTAAAATTATTAGCCTGTGGCGTAAGGATGATGATGCACTTTATCAGGAGATTCTTTCGCAAGATCATCTATATAGTCAAGAAATTGCACGGCATCTCACCACATCACCACAGAACAAATCTGATTTAGAGCAAACAATACTTGAATCAGCAACAACTGAAATCCTTGAACTACAATTTGCTGAATTAAAACAGTTAGACACTGCAGGAAGTTTGGGAAAAAGAGGTTTAAGAGAACTGGTGATTGGGCAAATTGAACATTTATCTGGTCAAGCAAAAGATTGGGTTTGGTCAACAAATGAACTAACCGAACTGATTGGCTCTCAACCTACAGTGCAAGAAGAGATATCATTAGATGAAACCATGAAGGAGTTTAATCAAATGGTCAATGTTCAAACTACAGATACGCATGCAGACCACCCAGAAGTTACTGTTGTTGAAACAGTTCAACCAACTTGGGCAAAAGTTGCTGAACCTGTAGTCGCACTTGTTGTGCTCTATATTCTTTTTGAAGCTGTCAGCAAAGTTTTTGCTTAAATGTTACTGATAATCTAAATTTATTAAAAGCGATCTAAATGATCGCTTTTTTTCATGCAAAAAATATTTAAGTTTATTTAATTATTACAAGTGATAAATATCACAATAATAAAATTATAAATGATTAAATATGCACAATAATAATCAAAATCCTAAAAATTTTTAAGTTAATCTTCTATTGGTGAAAATCATTTAAAAAAATCTTCGGGTTTAAGATAGATTTTCAATAATAACTAGTGTTAAGTTAAAGCGATGAAATTCTCTAAACTTTAAATAAAATTAACAATTTACAAAGGAGGATAAAACCGAAATAAATAAAACGACTAAATGCTATACATTTAAACATTAAAAAAATGTTTTAACTGGAAAAAGAATAAATCTAGCGTTAATTTAAACACATGATGACTGTTAAAATGTATTACACACTTTAATCTTTTAATCTCAGATAAGTGATATTATGAACAATCAATGTATCAATATCGCAATTTCAGGCTTAGGTTTAACCACCTCAGATGATCTTAAAATCAGGCTGCGAAAAATTTTACCAACCCATATTGGTATAAATTGGACAAGTGTTTCAGATCAAAATATCAACTGTATTTTGATCAATGAGCAGTTTTTTGAAAATGATAATATTCAAAATATTATTCAAAATAAAAATATTCCTTATTTAAAAATATCAAAACACAGTGAACATACAGAAAGTGCTCAAGATAACTTACTTTGCATCCCAATTTATGATGAATGTACGCTTAAAGATTGGGTCAATGTCAAATTACTTCAGCAAGCAGATTCACCTGTAACCAGTTTAGATCTGTCTATAGACGACACTGAAACTCAACTTGAAATTAAAGAAATTGATTTCTTTGCTGATCTCTATACACAGGACAGCCGCAAAGTCATTCTCAGTGATCATTTAGGAACTATTGCCATTATAGACCACCATGCACATTTGGCTTGGCTTGAGGCGACACGTGATGAGTATCAGACAGACCTTTCAATACATTATGCAGCAGCACTCACCTCCGACTTTATTAAGGTTTCACGTAAACGCCAGTTCAACTTAGAAGACTGGTTATTTAATTTGATTTGGAAAAATCCACAACTCATTACTGTACCTGCGGCTGACAAATATTATCGTTTGAAGTTTTGGGTTCAACCCAATCAACTCGATAAGAAACTATTATTACAACTCACCGCTTGCTTTATCTATGGTGCACAAATTCAACATGTTGCAGATAAACTCAATATTCCTGTTGCAACTGTTCAGCATTTTGTAGCAGCCAATCTAGCCATTCATAATGCGGAGGTCATTTCAGCAAAAGACAGCCAGTTCGACAAAACACAGAGCGAAGAACAACACACTGAAAATAAAGGAATCTTAAAAAGCTTTTTTAACAAATTAAAGAGTAAATTTAAGTTTTAAGGGATAGATACGCGATGATTATTCAAAAATACAAAATTGTTTTTGCAGGTTCGATGGGGGCAGGAAAAACCGAAGCGATTAAATCGCTCTCAGAGGTTCCTGTATTGGCAACAGAAGCCTTTAATACGGATGAACATAGCCACAAAAAACTCAATACCACAGTAGGAATCGACTATGGAGAAGTCACACTTGATGATGGCAATAAAGTTGGGCTTTATGGAACACCTGGTCAAGGGCGTTTCGACTTTATGTGGGGAGTGATTTGTAAAGGGGCTATTGGCACAATCCTATTGATTGACCATAGTTTACAGACACCTTTGGAAGAGTTGGACTATTACATCAACACCTTTAAACAATACGGCGACAACATTGTAATTGGTATCACCCATATCGATGATGATTTGGCTAAACCGACTCACCAATATCGACAATGGTTGTTAGAACGGCAACTCAACTTTCCTGTTTTCTTTATCGATGCACGAAAGAAAGCAGATGTACTGTTGCTCTTAGAAACATTGATTACAGCATTGGAAATTAAATACTTATAACCAATCAAGAGGTGCGTATGAATTTACCAGAGCAACGGGCAGCACCAGAAGCATTGGTTGCATTTGCTAAACAACAAATCCAAGAAGTACTCAACCATGTCAATCATATTGAATTCATTATGATTTGTTCAAGTGATGGTTTTGAGTTAGCTTCTGTGAGTAAACGCTATCAATTTCACTCCAGTAAACTAGCAGCGGTGAGTAGTTCCATTTTAGCGATGGTCAGTGCATTTTTATCTGAAATTAATTTGATTGGCTGTCAAAGTATTACTTTAGATGCTGAGAATGGCAAAGCCGTATTAACAGCTGTACCATGCACCAAGCATCCTATGCTCATCGTCACATTAAGCAGTAAAGAGGTACTACTCGGACAATTGCTTTATCACTTAAAAGAAGCCAGCCAAGCCATTATCCAACAAGATCAATCATAGAAAGAGGGCTCACCCATCTTGGTTAAACTGTTCGGTAATTCCTGTTAAGGTTTCGCATCAATAGTGGTTTGCGATTTACCATGTACTTTAGACTGATACATCAATAGATCTGCCTGATGAGTAGCCTCGTCAATATTTTCAGGTAATTCATCATAAGTACGAATCCCCATACTAAAATCAATACCGAACTGCTGTTTTAATCCACTTAACAAAAAGCTTTTTCTTAAACGTTTTTCGTAGTCTTCAATGGCGTTTAGATCAATATCTTGTAAGATCACAA
Organism: Acinetobacter bereziniae LMG 1003 = CIP 70.12; assembly: GCF_000368925.1. Taxonomy (GTDB): domain Bacteria; phylum Pseudomonadota; class Gammaproteobacteria; order Pseudomonadales; family Moraxellaceae; genus Acinetobacter; species Acinetobacter bereziniae. Next base: position 1,341,831 of record NZ_KB849756.1, read on the forward strand.
TAAATTCATCACCGCCCATACGCGCAACGACATCAGAATGGCGTGTGGTCGATTTTAACACCTGCGCAAACTCGACTAGGACATCATCCCCTTTACTGTGCCCGTAAGTATCATTTACAGTTTTGAAGCCATCTAAATCAATTAGACCAACAGCAAATGTTTGTTCTGTTTTACCATGTCTCTTTTTTAATGCCTGATAGGCTAAATTAAACGCCCGTGTATTATTCAATGAGGTTAAGGGATCTTTCATCGCCATAAGCGTCATTTCATTTAAATTGATTTTTATTCTACGTAATAAAATCGCTACAACACTAAAGAAACCCAGTCGCACACAAGCATTCCAGAAAGGAATAATCGAATTGGTGTACTCATGCCCTGCACTATAATCGGCATATAACCATGTGAGTCCAGATAAAATTACGGCAATGATGACAACATACTTATGGTCATACCATGCGGCAATCGAAACTGGAATTAAATAAAAAACAGCAAAAGAATATTCATAGCCCGTTGAGAGATCAATGATTCCTAAAACTATAATGATCAAAAGTAAAGTAATACGCCGAACAACAATGGAACTCATAAATAAATACGTTTCCAACTGTTTAATCATATGATCACAATCCTTTGTGTTATTATTTCATTATCGTATAGATTAATTAAAAAATCTAGCAAAGCAAAAACTCAAAAAATAATCAATAAGCCAATGTTTTAAATAGATTTAACATAATTTTTTAAAAAAAAACAGAGACTGTTTACTTAGCTGTAGTTAAAATAGTAATAAAGGTAAAGTGATATATAGGAGGATAAATACTGTTATAAAATAGAAATCTTTGGGTGTTAGGGAAAACAACTGATGGTTTACTTCAACGCATTAAAACTAGATAAGTTTTAACTCTATTGCCTATAAACTTTTGGTTTATAGCGTCCTAAGCCGAATCAAGACCTTGTGGGTAAGTACTACACGCACGTTGTACGTTACTGGTAGCAATCTACTCTTTTCGATCCCTGATCACCCTTGCAAACCATAATACCCAAAGCTGTTCAGGATTATTTTCCTAAGATGAGGTCTTTTCAGCTGAATATAAAAAAATTTCCCGTCAAAGTACGAGATTAAAGAATTTTTAAATGGTTTTATATTTAATTCTATTTTTTTCTCAGTCTCAGTATGAAAAAAATAGAAATCCTTTCTGTTCAGCTCTCACATACATCAATGACGCTAAACTATTTTTTCTTATTCATTTCTGACAACAAGTCCAATTGAATTTCCTGAATTTTTGCCAATTTATCCCATTGGTGCATCAACAAATGGTCTATTTTTTCATGTAAATGTCGAATTTCAAGTTCAGCTTTTAAATTGACTTGATAATCATTTTGCGAACGTAGACGATCTTTAGCTTCTTGACGATTTTGACTCATCATAATAATGGGGGCTTGCACAGCCGCCAAGCAAGATAAAATAAGATTAAGTAAAATAAAAGGATAAGGGTCTGCAGGCTGTTTGACCATTACCACAGTATTCACAATAATCCAGATTGCCAAGAACAAGCTAAAACAAATTAGAAAAGCCCAACTTCCTCCAAAAGTTGCAATCTTATCTGCTAAGCGTTCTCCCAAAGTCCAGTTTTCGTCGAGTTGATTTTCAGTATTCTTGGTGATTAGTTCGTGCTGTTGCATACTGTTGAGCACTTCATAAGCTAAGCTTGATACTTCGCCTTGTTCAGATTGCAATAGATATTGCATACGGTACTTGGTTAAATCAGCTCTACAAATATAATCTTGTACAGACCAGTCTGGGAAATCGCGTGCAATTTCTTCTGTAATCACTTTGCGAATGGTACCCATTGGAACCACTTCACGATGGGAAAAACTCTTTTTACACACAAAGCAAATATGATTCTCAAGTTTTTCGTTCATAACGCTACTCTTATCGTGGTTCTTTTTAATCCCTGATTAAGACCAAGCATAGAATATATTTGAGTGGCTTTGTGTATGAAGAGTATCTTGGTTAGATGTTTTTTTCTGATATAAGAAATAAAGTTCAATAGATTTATTTGATGAAATACTTTTAGGTAAATATTTTTATTGAATTTTTTGGATGAGCGGGAAAACAACTGTGGTTTACTTCAACTATTAAAACTTTGTAAGTTTTAACCCTATTGCCTATAAACTTTTGATCTATAGCGTCCTAAGCCGAATCGAGACCTTGTGGGTAAGTACTACACGCACGTTATACGCAACTGGTAGCAATCTGCTCTTTTCGATCCCTTACATCCTTGAAAACAATATTAATCAAATTGCTTCGGGATTATTTTCCTAAGATAGATTGATTTTTGTCTTTTTCAGGAAATTTTTTCTTTAAAACAATCAATATAAAAAAAATTTCCTAACTCAGTTAATTAAATGATTTTTTATTGCATAAAATAGAGAAAAAATGCAAATTTAATTTCTAAATTTGCACCCCCCAACACAGCAACATTACTTTTTTAGTTATATGTAAACATGCTTTCAGTTGAATACTGATTTTCTTAATGAGCTTGTTTAACTTGAGTGAAAATGTCTTCTAAAGCGACTCTATCTTGATTTAAGAACGCTGTTAAACTCGTCTTAATCTGCTCAAGTGTACTCTGCTTGATGGCAAATAGCGCTTTATTTTTACGTGTCATTAATCCGAATAACTCACGCTGCGGAATAATCAACGTAATATTACTTTCTACCTTAAACTCGAAATCTTCTGTTTTAGCATAAGCATTCAGCGTTATGGTCAAAAATTCATTGGATATAGGATGGATCACCTTAAACATCGTACTGAGACCCTCTAATTGCAATTGTAAAACGCGTTGGCGTCGCCAACTGATGCTTTCAAATTTCGTCAGTACTTCTGCAATCTCAAGATTGCTAAACCGCTCCATATCATGCTCACTGGTGTGATTTGGATACTGAATGTGAATTTCAAAATTGCTCATTACTCTAAAACGCATACACTTAAAATCTTTTTGTAGTGTAACAATACTCTTCAAAAAACATAGAGAACCAGATCATACTTTTAAAACTAAGTTATTTATTTTTAAATGTAAATTGTGAAAAAATTCACTTTTTTTATTTTTTACATGCACCAAGTTTATTTTACTCATTGGTCTATTATTTAAGTATTTGCATTTAGAGCAATTGAAAAAAATCAGGAAGCTTTGACTTCCTGATTTTTGTAGATTTCGTAAATCTAAAATTAGGCTAAACGATGTTCTTGCAACATTTTTTTGTGCATCAATTGTCTATACTGTTCTGTCATTGCATCAATTTGCCCATTTAAAAACAGACTAAGTTGTTCTGAAACCTGTGTTTGATTCAAATTCTTATACACCACATCGTATTTCTTTTTGCGTGTTAAGAATCCTAAAAACTCCTTACTTTCTACAGTCAATTGAATATTACTGTCAATTTGGAAGACAGGCTCAGCTTTACTCGATTGCGTATTTAACTGTATATGCAAATATAATTCTGTTTCTGTATCTTGTACTGCAAATGAGATATCTGAATCAGCAGCTTGAAGTTGAGTCAAAAATAAACGACGCCAGTTAATCGCATAAAATTTTGCCCGAATCTGTTCTATATCTTCAGCTTCAAATGATTCTACTGCTTGCGCAGGCAAACTGATTTCGACATCGAACTTTCTCATTGTTCTCACCTATCCATGTGATGTTGATATTATGATTAATTAATAGCATTTATATCGTTGTTTTAAAACAGCTATTATCATTATTTTTTTAAATTGATTATTTTCAATACAACATGGATCACAACAATTCATCTAAAATTTGAAGCAGTCCATAAAATGTTGTTTGAACTAAAAATGAATATCTAATATTTAAATACCCCTTCTAATTTGAGGATAATAAATCTCAAGCAAACACCTATTTTAAAGGCCTTCTCCTTTCCTATCATCGTATTAAATGATGAGTCTACATCATATTTTTATAGCGAAATCAAAGCATCCATGCGGCAGTTGTGTAATGCTCCAACATGGATGTAGAATTTATTTCAAATTCTAAGCCTCTGAACAACAGTGTATACAAACTTTAATTTTTTCTCTTGGCCAATTCATCTTTGCCCTCTTTAAAGCCAAATCACTGGTCGCAAAAAATCCTAAGAGATTTTGCTGAGTGATATGGGGTAAATAATTACAACCTTGAGTAGCATTATGTACTTCATACACCCCATTGGCTTGCGGATTTTGATTGATAATAAATTTGTCCATCATAAAGTTTCCCCCTATTTATTCGTAAAATAAACGAATAAACCCATAATTAAATTATGCCTTTATTAATTCCATAATAAAAATATGCCTTTATTGTATAAAAATCAATCTTTTTATTTTTTGTTCTTATTGATTTTCCACAATCAATCTAAGTATTTAATTTTTATAAGTCTTTTAATTATCATGTTTATCTTTAAACGGTTGAATGATTTGTACTTTCTTGTCTTTTTCTTTTAATCCAACGGATGGCAATAACCACCAAGAGAATTCCAACAATCACCACCAAAACGGGGACAATGAGCGATAATATTGAAACAACAATTGCTCCGATCCATTCGCCTGTAGACACGACAGGATTTGCGATACCACCTGTGGTTGCTGTGGATAATCCCCGAACTGCAACTGTTCCCATTTGTACTGCTGTTGCTGTTCCTCCACCTACAATAATTGCAGCCGCCCAACTGGCAAACTGTGACATTTCACCACTACTCACCGCCATGGTGGTCAGTGTTCCTGCCACCATTGCCGCAGGTGTAGCAATGGTATCTAAGGCATTGTCTACCCAAGGAATATAATACGCACCAATCTCACAGACAGTTGCAACAGCCAAGCCTATACACACAGAGGGTATTGCTAACCACTCAAAACCTTTCATTGGTTCAAACCATCCCATCAATGATGCAATGCTCATCACCAAGAGTGGAACAAATACACGAAAACCGCAGGCTGCGCTTAAACCTACGCCTATACATAAGCTAAGAAGTGTTTCGATCATGATATTTCTGCCTGTATTTTCATTATATTTTTAAACTTTTTATTAAATTAACAAAAAAGCCCTATTGGATGATAGGGCTTTTTCTTAAAACTGCGAGTAGCTGTTTTGTTGGTGCTGCTTAGGCATTCTTGTTGTTGAATTGATTGCCAAGGCATTTGGTACACGGAGGTAAACGATCTGTACCAATTTCTAAGTAAACGCGATGTCCACATTGGACACAAAAATAGAAGCCTGTTCCAGGTTTTTGACCAGCAGTAACCATTTTTGTTCTCCATAGGTTTTAGAAATGGTGAATAAAGTATAGCCAAATTTTAATGTATGTCTACTGTCTATTTTAAAAAATGATGGTGTCATTTTTGCAAGAAATGATTTCAAAAAGTAATACGATTTTTCTTATTAACGACTTTCCATAAATTAGAATCCACAAATTAATTAAATTGTTTCTCTTTCTTGAGGTGGTTCATCAGTTCTATCTTCCTCATAAAAATCATCTGGCATTTGTGACAATACATTAAAAAAATGTTCAACTATCATTGATTTATATGGATTTTCAGGATCATTTTCTGTGAATAAAATCATTTTCCTTCCTAAAAATAAATATCCTACTTAACAGTAGGATATTTTTTAAACCTTATCAATGACTTCATTCTTTAATCTCCCCACATACAAAGTAATACTCACTTTTGAAATACTGAAAACTCCCTCCTTTTTCGAAGGAGGGTTTTGAGGATTAAGAAATGTAATTAAATCAAGCCACTTGACCTTCCAAGAAATCCTGTGCAAAGCGTTGTAAAACACCACCCGCCTCATACACATGTACTTCTTCTTCAGTATCCAGACGACAAGTTACAGGAACTTCAATGATTTCACTCTTACCGTCAGCCGTTGCACGCTCAATCACCAAAGTTAAATCTGTACGTGGTGCAATATTACCGATCACACTATAAAGCTCAGTACCATCAAGCTTTAAAGTTTTACGATCTGTACCTGCTTTAAACTCAAGTGGTAAAACACCCATACCCACAAGATTGGTACGGTGAATACGCTCAAAACCTTCAGCAACAATCGCTTCAACCCCAGCAAGACGAACACCTTTTGCAGCCCAGTCACGGCTTGAGCCTTGACCATAATCTTTACCTGCAATGATGATCAGTGGTTGCTTACGATTCATATAAGTCTCAATCGCTTCCCACATACGCATCACTTCGCCTTCAGGTTCAACACGTGCTTTAGAACCCTGTTTAATCGTACCGTCAGAACGAACCACCATTTCATTAAACAATTTTGGATTGGCAAATGTTGCACGTTGCGCGGTCAAATGATCACCACGATGCGTTGCATAAGAGTTAAAATCTTCTTCAGGTACACCCATTTTATGCAGGTACTCACCCGCAGCAGAATCCATCATGATCGCATTCGATGGCGATAAATGATCCGTGGTAATGTTGTCAGGTAAAATTGCCAGTGGGCGCATATTCGATAGTGTTCGTGGCGCAGCAAGCGCACCTTCCCAATATGGTGGGCGACGAATATAAGTACTTTGCGGACGCCAATCATATAGTGGACTTTCAGACTTTTCAGCCACACCTAAGTCGAACATTGGAATGTAGACTTTGCGGAACTGCTCAGGTTTTACTGACTCTTTCACTAAAGCATCGATTTCAGCATCCGATGGCCAAATGTCTTTTAAATAAATTGGATTGCCATCTTGATCATTCCCCAATGCATCGGTTTCGATATCAAAACGAATTGTCCCTGCAATTGCATAAGCCACAACCAATGGTGGTGAAGCCAAGAATGCTTGTTTAGCATAAGGGTGAATACGACCATCAAAGTTACGGTTACCAGAAAGTACCGCAGTCGCATATAAATCACGATCGATAATTTCTTGCTGAATCTTTGGATCTAAAGCACCTGACATACCATTACAGGTCGTACATGCATACGCCACGATCCCAAAGCCCAGTTTCTCTAAATCATCCATTACACCTGCTTCTTCAAGGTATAAAGCTGCTGCTTTAGAGCCTGGTGCAAATGATGATTTCACCCATGGTTTACGTGTTAAACCCAATTCATTTGCTTTACGTGCCAATAAACCTGCGGCAACCGTATTACGTGGATTAGAAGTATTGGTACAAGACGTAATCGCAGCAATAATGATTGCACCATCTGGCATTAAGCCATCAGTACGGTTTTCAACAACACCTGCAATCCCTTTTTCTTTGAGGTCTGCTGTAGATACACGGGCATGTGGGTTCGATGGACCTGCAATATTACGTGTTACAGTAGAAAGATCAAAACGCAGTACACGTGGATATTCCGCTTGTTTCATATCCGATGCCCAAAGACCGATTTCTTTAGCATAGGTTTCAACCAATTTGATTTGATCCGCTTCACGACCTGTCAGCGTTAAATAATCAATAGTGTTCTGGTCAATGTAGAACATTGCCGCAGTTGCACCATACTCAGGCGTCATGTTCGAAATCGTTGCACGATCTCCAACTGACATGCTGTCCGCACCTTCACCAAAAAATTCTAAATAGGCACCAACCACACGTTCTTTACGCAAAAATTCTGTTAACGCTAAAACGATATCTGTTGCTGTAATGCCTGCTTTGCGTTGCCCGACCAGCTCTACACCAATAATGTCAGGTAAACGCATCCAAGATGCGCGACCAAGCATGACATTTTCTGCTTCCAAACCACCAACACCTACAGAAATTACGCCGAGTGCATCGGTATGCGGTGTATGTGAATCGGTACCGACACAAGTATCAGGAAAAGCAAGACCTTCACGATTTTGAATAACTGGAGACATTTTCTCCAAGTTGATTTGATGCATGATGCCGTTACCTGCTGGGATAACATCGACATTTTCAAACGCAGTTTTGGTCCACTCGATAAAGTGAAAACGGTCTTCGTTACGACGGTCCTCTATAGCGCGGTTTTTCTCAAAAGCATCTGGGTCAAAACCACCGTATTCCACTGCCAAAGAGTGGTCAACAATCAACTGAGTTGGAACGACAGGATTCACTTTTGCTGGATCACCACCTTGGTCTGCAATCGCATCACGTAAACCGGCAAGGTCTACCAATGCTGTTTGTCCAAGAATGTCATGACACACGACACGTGCGGGATACCATGGAAAATCGTGATCTTGCTTACGATGGATTAATTCTTTGAGTGACTGTTCGAGAATGGCTGGATCACAACGGCGTACCAATTGTTCAGCCAATACTTTTGATGTGTATGGAAGTTTTGCATATGCGCCTTGCTGGATGTCTTCTACGGCTTGACGCACATCGAAGTATTCGAGCTGGGTACCTTGCAGGGGTTTACGATAATTTTTATTCATTGCGTTTGTGCCTCTTGCATCGTTTTGTACTGCGTGTCTAATGCTTGGCATAGTACACTGTCGAAAACCCATTTCCCAAATCGTTTATATTTCATAAGCTTAGATATAAAAACAGGGGTTTTAGAAATATTTAGTAACAACTTCATTAAAATATTTGCACTAAAACTGCTTTTTTTTGAAAAATAGCGGAAAATAAGATTAATTCTTTAGTATTAGATTTAAGACAAGCGAGCAATTCATGAGCGATCTAGCTTTCTCCTCTTTTACCTTAATCGGTGTTGATGCGGTCAAGTTCTTACAAGGTCAAGTTACTGTAAATGTTGAAAATTTAGCTGAAAATATTAGTCAATATACGGCTATCTGCGATTTGAAAGGTCGAATTCATTTTGGCTTGTGGTTAAAAAAGATTAATCCTGAACATCTAGAAATTGTGACCACACAAGATCAAGCTGAAGAATTTGCTCAACACATCAAAAAATATGGTGCTTTTTCTAAAATGAAACTTGAGTTGGGTGGGCAAGTTTTTCCAATACTCAATGGTTCTACAACTGACTTTTCTGCCACTGAAACTGATATTGCAGCGTGGGAAATTTCAGCAATTCAAAATGGTCAAGCCTATATTAATAAAGTGACTGACGGTTTGTTTCAACCTCAAGAATTACGCCTGCATCAACGTGAAGGTATCAATTATGACAAAGGCTGTTATCTTGGTCAGGAAGTAATTGCGCGTCTTTGGTTTAAAGCAAAACCTAAGGCTTGGTTACATCTTATTCAGGGTACTGGTGAAGTCCCTGCTCCTGCTGAACAACTAAATAAGAGCGTTCAAGTCGTGAACAGTACAGCTTTTGAAAATGGCTATATTGCACTGGTTGTTGCCCGTCCTGATGCTCTAGAAGAGTTGGGCGTGACTGTTTTAGCTCTACCTGAGCATTTGAGTGGTGATGTTGCTAGACCACAATAACGATTTAATTTTTATATAAAGATAGCGTTGATAACGTTATCTTTATGCTATTTCATTAAAATCACACTTAAAAAATCTTTTAATTTATTATAAAATGATAAAAATCATTATATTAATTTATCTTTTTTATAACTATGAATCAGAGTTTCCAGGACTCCAAACATAAATTTATTGCCTTATATTATGGTGGATTTTCATTTTTTGCGATATGTATATTAATTTATCTCATTGATTTTAATAACATCAACTTATTCTCCAAAATGATTTATGGATTGATGTTGACTCAACTGATCATTACACTCTACGCTGCTTATCAATATTGGCAATTGAATATTACAGGACTTAAAATATTAAAATGGATCAGTTTTAGTTTAATTTTCTTATTAAGCACACCGTTATTTTTATATATCCCCAATATTGCCATCATATTTGGATTTTTCGTTGAATGGACAGATACATCATTTTTTTCTACCTTAAAACTACACGCAGGGTACAACACGACCATTACCTTAAATGGTGATAGTCCTTGGGGGTTTGGTCTTAATTTTATTGAAATTTTTATGTTTTATCGATTTAGAAAAATATTAAATAACACACAAATTCCATTAAAGGAAAAATGAAAATGAATAATTTAGAATTTAACGATCCTAAATACAAACTTATCGCTTTATATTATGGTATTTCTGCCATCATTGGATTGGGCTTGATTACCTATCAACTCTTTACCAATCCCTTTCATATTTTAGTATTCATCTTATATGTCTTAATTTACATTCAACTGGTTTTTATGTTGTTTGGTGCACTTCAATATTGGGACAAAAGACAAACAGGTTTAAAAATCTTGTTTTGGATTTCTTTAAGTTTAATTCCAGCATTTTATACACCTTTGATTGCCTATATTCCCAAAATTACCTCAGGTTTGTTTATTTATTTCGAAACTGGCTTTGGTGCAAATGGAGCTGGATTTGATGTATTCGTCTTCTACAATACAACGCTAAGAATTTTTAACGAACAATTTTGGCGTATTGGTATTAATTTAACTGAATTTTTTATTTTCTTACGTTTTTTAAATTTAGCCAAAGCACAAAATATTTCATTATCACCTTTCAGACGTTAGATATGCATCCATAGAAAAAAATTTAGCTTAAACAATTTCCCCCCTACTTCAATTATCGAAATATATTGATCATTGAATAAACTGAATGAGATTAATCTCAATTTTAATACAACAAAATGAATAGATACCTTCACACCATGACATCTAAAAGAATCATCGTATTACTTCTAGTCAGTATCTTAAGTATCTGTAGTCATGCGCTATCGCCTCAACTGTTACAGCAACTCAAACAACAGCATATTGTTGATACGACTTCTACCCTAGACAACAATCAAATCGAAGCATTAAAAAATCAAAATAGACAGCTTTATCAGCAGAAAAATATTGATTTGAAAATATTAATGATCCCTACGATTGGAGATACATCAATAGAACAATATGCTGAACAAGTCTTTAATCAAATTAAAATAGGCAATTCAGAACTTAATAATGGCGTGTTGCTTGTCGTGTCTAAAGATGACCGAAAAATGCGCTTTGAAGTTGGCTATGGTCTGGAAGGTGATTTGACAGATGTGCAAATGGGGCGAATGATTCGAAATACCCTTGCACCAAATTTTAAAAATAATGATTATTATCAAGGTCTTTCTCAAACCCAGAAAACGCTTTTCAATCAAAATATTTCATTGAGAGAGGTCACCACAAAACACCCAGAAATTGTTTTCAATCTCAGCTTTTATGGTTACCTGTTTCTTTCTATTTTGCTTTGTATTCCAATGTATTGGGTCTATACCAAATTGGTTGTCAAACTGGGGACTGGAGGCGGATTAGCAGCCTTTGTCGCTTTTTTTGTGGTAGAGATATTTATTCATCTATTGATTTTTTCTTATTTAAATCTTGCTAATTTAGGTTTCTTTTTGAGTGCGCTTATTCCAGTATACGCACCATTTTTAATTGCAGTCTTCATACCTAAAGATCAAAGCCATAAAATGTTGAAATGCATTTTGTATAGCCTGCCGCTTCAAATTTTTTCAATCTTTGGATTAGGTATTTTCTATCTAGTTGATTTCATCCCTGCAACTGCAGTTTTTCTGTTGAAATGTTTAACTATCTGCGTAATTTTAATCTTTTTACGTTATCTACAGTTTTTGTATCGCTTCAAACATCGCACTGAAAATCAATATTTAACAACTTACTACAATCAATATCTCAGAGAAAAAGAGCGACAACAGGTACGCGAGGAGGCTTTTGAAAGACTTCAGGCGCTACGGAAAAACTCCAATTCAGACAATAATTACTCATCAAATCATCATTCATCCTTTGATAGTCATCAAGATTCATCTTCGAGTAGCAGTTCATCCTCTAGCAGCAGTTCATCATCCAATGACGAACGAGATTCAGGCGGCAGTTCAGGTGGTGGTGGTGCATCAGGTTCATGGTAAGTGTCAAGGTGCTTAACATGTGATGGAGGAAGATTATTTCCTCCTCACATAATAAATTACACCGCCTTTGTCATCGGAGAAATAAAATGAATTTTCATCAACTCGATAAATATCAGCAGGTCGACCATAGACATTTTTTCCCACTAAAAAACCATCCATGAAAGTCTCAAGCTTTTGTCCTTTACGCATAATCGCAATTTTGTAGCCATGACCAATTGAGGCATCTGTAGAACCATGTAAAGCGACCAAAAAAGAATTTTTAATACTTTCATCTGAATCTGGATGATCAAAATAATCAAAGCCAAGTGCAGATGAATGTGCAGGGAAATAGGCGTACGGTGTTAATACATTTTTACAGCCACCTGAACGTTTGAATTTTGGATCGGCAAAAATTTTACCATTCGACGAATAACATGAAGGCCAACCATAATCAGCATCACGTTTAAGAGCATAAAAAGTTTCATCAGGCTTATTTTTACCTAAATGGTCTGCCCCCTGATTGGTGGCAAATAAAACTTTACCTATCCATTTTAAACCCACTGCATTACGTAAACCTTGGGCAAAAATCTTTTGTTCAGAACCATCTGGGTTCATTTCTAAAACTGTTGCTCGAACTTTTTCTTTTTCAACACATGCATTGCAACTAGAGCCAACTGAAACATAAATTTTTCCATTGCCTCCTACAGCAATTGTCCGTGTTAGATGCCAACCACCATATTTGTAGCTTAAGCCATAGTCTGGAAAAGTAGCTAAAACTTCAGCTTTATCCGTGGGTTTGGTTTCACCTTGGGTAAACTTACGTCGAGTGAGTTGGTCAGTTTCAGCTAAATATAACCAATCTTGCCCTGTATCATCTGTATAAAACTGAATAGAATTTGGATTTTTCAAACCAGTCATATAAGGAATTATTTTGCCAAATCGACCTGTTTCAGCATTCCATTGATCCAAAATATAGATGATGCCTTTTTTATTATCAGACAAATCATGCATATCGGTGACAAACATTCTCCCATCAGGGGCTTTTGTAAAAAAGCGGACTCGTTTTAAGCCCTCAGCAGCAGGAATAATTTCAAAATTTGCCGGTAAATTTAAAGAAAAGCGCTTTCCATTTTTCAAATTGATTTGATGTGGTACTAGCTTTGGCTGTTGAGCTAAAACTGTCATTGGACAAATTAAACATAATAATAAGATTGACAGTATTTTGTTCATTTTTGATACTTCTCAGTTCATCTTATGAAGAAACAACTTCTTTTTTGATATTATACAATTTAAATGATGAATACATAGTCAAAGGCTTCTGAGAAAATCAACATAGACACTTCATTCATTTATAAAAACTCTTTCACCCATGCTCCTCTCCATTTAGAATGAGTTCAACAAATTAAAAAAACATAAAAGATGCATCTATCCAATAAAGCCATTTATCAACAGTTCATTCTTTTAGCATTGAGTTTATTGTTGAGTATTAGCAGTCATGCCCTAACTCCACAACTTTTAGAAGAATTAAAAAAATACAATATTTTAGATACCACGCAAACATTAACTACCGCTGAGATTGAAAAGCTCAAACAGAACAACGAAGTTATTTTTAAACAAAAAAATATCGACCTTAAGATATTAATGATTTCCACTTTAGACGGCGAGGTAATCGAGCATGTGGCAAATGATATATTTAACATCATCAAAATCGGTAATGCTCAACAAGATAATGGTGTGTTGTTACTGATCGCCAAAGATGATCGAAAAATGCGAATTGAGGTTGGCTATGGTTTAGAGGGGGATATAACAGATATACAATCTGGTCGCATTATTCGAAATACTCTCGCACCCCATTTTAAAAATGATGAATACTATACAGGTATTGCACTCGCACAGAATGAACTTGGTCAATCACCCAACTTAACCATAGACATTCCCAAACTTCACGACGTTGAACAAAAATCTACTCCTGATACGATAGCACAAAGCACATATCATTATGCTACGCCACAGCAAGAAAATCCGCATGTCATACACTTAGACCAACCCTCAAAGCACTTCATCAACTATTTCGTTGTTTTTATTTGGAATATTATGGTGAGTTGTATTTTAGTCATCTATTTTTCGCCAATTTATCAAACGCTTAAAAAACAGCAAATTAGAATCAAAGGAATTCCTTTATTTTTAATCGTATTTTTGCCTATTCACCATCTATTTTGTTGGATTGTTACAGGACTAAATTTCTTTTTGCTTTTTGTCTTGTACGTTTTTGTCCTTTGGCTAGTCGCTAAATTTAATCATTATCAAAATATCTATAAACTGATGAAATTATCAACTTTACCTGAAAAGATTCCAAAGAAATATGCTGTTTTATTGATCAGTATTCCAATTATATTGGCATTTCTTCTGCCAAACAGTTGGATTCCCGTATTGATGTTTTTTATTTTCTGTCCATTCATCTTGCTTTTGATTTGGACACTCATTTATTCGATAGCCAAGCCTTATCAACATTATTATCCTGCTGAATATCAGGAATGGTTTAAAGAAACACCTTCAACCTTTTCACATTCATCATCCTATTCAAGCTCTTCCTCAAGTTCATCGAGCAATAGCTCATCTTCCTCTAGCCCCAGTTCATCATCGGGTAGCAGTAGAAGTTCTGGAGGTAGTTCAGGGGGTGGAGGCGCATCAGGCTCTTGGTAACCGTTAAGCCTGAGCGGCTAAATTCTATTTAAAAACCATGAAACAGTTTATTCATGTCCTTGCAGACATATTCCTTAAAATGAAAAACACGGGCATGTTTTGCATCAAATTTTGCAGTTAAACCGTCTTTTTCAAAGCAATAGACACGATCATCTTGACTCACAAGAAACTCACCACCTAACTTGATCAGTAGCGCATCAATCTTGTCTTCGTCAGCAATACTTTCGTCCTGACTAATTTTGTCATAATTACGCTTAATCGCTTTAATAAACATGGTTTTCTCATCACTTCAATTGAATGACAATTATAACGTTTCAATTCATTTAAGTCTGTTCAAAGTGCTGATCAGCACATACTTACAACTTGTCTGGATCAATAAATACTTATAAAATAATTCCATCATGTGTTATCGCGGCTGCTGAACCCGATCAACTCATGAGTTTTATCCTATGGACATTACATCACAATTATTTGCAAACGATATAAACAGAAACCGCGCATGGAGACGTAAAGTCAATTTTTTACATCGTGGTCGAGATTGTAGACATACCTCAACCCTGTGGAAACCTGAAAAAGACTGGAAAATGCTTTGGAATAGATCACTCAAAAGATCTCGCTCCAAACAACTTGGGATTGAATATCCGCGTGTTTCCTCGGCAAAAAGACGAAAACAAGCACAATATGAGTTTTGGATGATCGCTGATTGAACAGCCTTTTTATATGTAGTCGTAATCAATGGCGCAGTCCCACTGCTGAGCGTATCTTTGCAGTGGGCTATGGCATTGCCACTCGTTCTGCTGGAACAAGCAAACATGCCAAACATACGATCTCTCTCAAAGATATCGCTTGGGCAGATATGATTTTTGTGATGGAGCAAAAGCACAAACAAAACATCAAAGAAAAATTCCCTCAACCACTACAACACAAAAAAGTGATTGTTTTGGACATTCCGGATGAATATCCCTACATGGATGAAGCATTAATCGAGCTTTTGAAAGAGAGCATGTTGCCTTATTTGCCTTAAATGAAAATATAGTGCTACAAGCAATCTGCACAATTCTCTACTAAATTCGCTACTGAATAGGTAAAAAATAAATTAGAATGATCTTGTCATGAGGACTGATCACAATTAAAAAATAAAGCGAATAATGCAGAATCCATTCAATGTTTTTTCTATCCTTCGAACCATTACTCTCCTCTTAACAGCTTTTGGGCTTCTGTTGAGCTTGAGCTTTTTATTTAGATGTTCAGGTCCAGACTCAAATACCATACCTTTTGGTGCAACCAGCGAGAAAATGGGAGTATTTGAAAAATATAACAACCAAATTTATGCTTCAGTACCGAGTAATGGCGACTACCTCATTCCCGAAGCAGATGCGAAAACATTTTATTTGCCAAATGACCATTACCAATATCGACAACTTGGCGCAGATCAAAAAAATGTCTACTGTGGCAACATCCTTTTAAAAGGTGTACAACCGCAAAAACTGAAGACTATCGGCAACAGTTATTTCACAGATGGAAAAGAGACTTGGTATTGTTCACCGATGACTGAGCGAAATGAAAATTTATCTGTGATTCAAGAAGTTTTTCAAATCATACTACAAAATTTTGGCATTGGTTCAAAACCACAAAGTTATCTTTATCCTTATTTTAAACTGGAACAGGGTGATCAACCTTATTTAGTCAATGCAGACATTGATACAGCCAGTAACGGAATATTGACCTATTATCGTGGAAAATTACTTCCAGATGCTCACTCTCATCAATTACGCTTCGTCTCTGGCGAAGAAAATCATATTTTTAGGGCAGATGGTACGAACGTATACTTCAACAACACACGACTTAGCTTAAAGGACAATGAAAAGCTTTATACCCTTGATATAGAGAACTCTAACAATCAAAGCTATTTATTCAATCCGATTGATGGCATGGTTTATGTCAATCAATTTGCTTTTGATCCACAATTTGCACCTTATCATCTGCTCAGCAAATATGGTGACCACAGCAATCATGCGTTATTTTATAACGACACTGGCATCTATTATTTTGATGTAAATAAAGAAAAAATGGTACGTGCTGGGGATAATCCATTTTTAGGGCAATCCTTTAAAGAAATTGCGCCTGCAATTTTTTCGAATGGTCAGCAACTTCTCTACTTACAAGCCCGTGAATATCGAAGTAGCAAAGGTTCATCTTCCTCCAGAGTAACCCGTATTTTAAAATTAGATGAGCCACAGGTTTCGACTTGGCAACAACTGGGAAATGTGAATTACAACAGCGGTAGCGTATGGAAAAATGGCAATGCTTTTTATTATTTTGACCAGCTTGGTGACAGCCAACTGATTCGAGCCACGGTTTATCATATTCGTGACCCGCAAACCATTCAAAGTTTACTAAAAACTCAACCACGTACAGACGATATTCGTCAGTGGATTGATGAACAGAAGATGGTTGAAGCCAAACACACAACTTTGGTTGAGGCGAAGACAGAGAACAGCTCGGACAAATATTGGGGTTTTGTTGCTCCCCTCATCTTTGTTGTTATTTTCAGTGCTTTGATTTGGTTATTTAAAAGGTTTAATTTAAATTTTGCCCCATTTTATATTCGAAATCATAAATTGATTGTCAGCAATTTGATGCTGACTGCTTATCCTATAGCGCAGATTCAACAGGTGGAATTTAGTATAAACAGAACAACACATGCAAAAGGCTGTATTGGTCATTTCCGAATTGTACAACGCAATGGCAAACGTTCAATGAGCTTCAACTTTAGTTCAAAGTTGAGTTTAAATGTAGATTCTCAAGCAGAATTAAATCAGTATATTGAACAATTACAACAGCAATTGGCACAACATGGTATTCACAGCATTTTGAAAAAATGAACAACAGGTTTGAGTGAGATTTTTTAATCTCAATTACATGATCTCAATATATTTTTGAGTACCATTGAGTGCACAATATCGATATTATTATTTCGAGTTTTATCATGAAAATTTGGTTATCTCTTCTCAGTTTAAGTATTTTTAGCTTTACTTCGGCACATGCGGACATCAAAACATTAGAACAAAACTTAAAAACTAAATATCCTGAAATTGAAGTGAAATCGGTACAGAACTCGCCGATCAAAGATGTTTATGAAGTTTATATGGGGGGGCGTATTGTCTATACCAATGAAGAAGCGAAATATTTCTTTGTCGGTAATTTGATTGATTTAAAAGAACAAAAGAATTTAACTGCTGAACGTGAACAGGTTTTAAAAAGTATTGATGTCAAAGCATTACCTTTAAAACAAGCCATTAAGCATGTCAAAGGCAAAGGTGAACGCACCATTTATGTGTTTAGTGATCCCGATTGTCCTTATTGCCAACATCTTGAAAAAGAATTAAAAAATGTCGACAACGTGACGATTTATTTATTCTTATACCCAATCACACGTTTACATCCTAACGCTGAAAATGTCTCACAACAAATTTGGTGCGCTAAAAACCCATACCAAGCATGGCAAGATTATACCCTTGATAAAAAACAACCAAGTTCAACCAAATCTTGCACCACCCCTGTAGAAAAGAATATCGCTTTGGCTAAAACGCTTAATGTAGATGGTACGCCAACTTTCTTCTTACAAGATGGAACACGTATTTCAGGTGCACGTGATGCAGGTGAAATTGAGTTATTGTTAAAAGCAGTTAAATAATTTTTTCGAAAAGCAGAAGCAATGATTTTCATTTCTTCTGCAAGAATAACTTTAAAACATGCTTAATTTATGCTTATCTACAAAAAATCTAAAACATAAATGCACCAACAAATACAATTGGTATGTTTACATTATTAATTTTCAAATTATGATTAAAAATGTCATCAATCCATTCTGACACCATAAATGGAATTATGTTGAAATTAAAATCAGGTACCGTTTCAAAATGAAAAAAACACTTATTGCAGCACTTCTAAGTTTATCTTGTATTTCAGCATTTGCTGCTGATGCACCTAAAACGAATGTTGATCCTGCTTTTGCGAAGGCACAAGAACTCATTCAAGCAAAAAATTACCCAGCAGCCTATCAAGAATTAGATCGCCTCGCTAAAACAGGCAATGCGCAAGCCTTATATAACTTAGGCTATTTAACCCAAACTGGGCAAGGTACTGCCAAAGATGATAAAAAAGCATTGAAATATTATCAGGATGCTTCAGCAAAAGGCTATCCAGTTGCAAGTTATGTGTTGGCTCAAAGCTATGCTGTAGGACAGTTAGGTTTAAGCAAAGATGAAAAGAAAGTTCGTGAATACTTAGAGAAATCATCATCTCAAGGTTTTGATGACGCGACTGTAGAATTGGCTGTTTTATTATTTGCAGAGGGTACGCCTGCATCAGACAAGTTGGGTTTACAAAAACTTGATCCTTTAGTGAAAAAAGATTTTGCACCTGCGATTCATGCCAAAGCCCTCTATGACATTACAGATGGTTTAAAAAAGAAAAATGCAGCCACGGTGAATCAAGGTCTCAATGAAATTCAAAACTTAGCCAAGAAAGGCTATATTCCTGCATTAATGGCTGTAGGAAATATGCTGACCAACGGCAATATCATTGATCAAAACTTACCTGAAGCGCAAAAGATTTTCGCTGAGTTAGCAAAAAATAATGTGCCTAAAGCGAAAGAATCCCTAGAAGTGGTCAATAAGTTAATTGCTGAGAAAGCTAAAGCGCCAGCAAAAGCTGCTGCTCCGAAAAAATAATCTGCCAAAGGGTAAAGCACACGCTTATGTGTGCTTTACCACCATACACCGATCAAAACACTCACAATCATAAAACTCAAAAATGTACTGATCATCAACGGTGTCAGTGCTTTTTCATTCAAACCATAAATCTGTCCAAAAATTCCAAAGATCGAAGGCATCGGCAAAGCTGCAATTAATGTACCTGCATAAATCATTTTTTGATCTAAGTCCGTAAAATGGGTAAAGCCCAAATAGACCAAGATCGGCATACAAATATTTTTTGAGACCACAAGATAAATGGTTTGCAGATTAAAGGATTGAATAGTGAGCCCCACCATTCCCCCGCCAATAATAAAGAGTGCCAGTGGCGAAGCTGTTTGCCCAAGCATAGCAAAAACGGAATCCAACAGATGTGGAATCTGTATATTGAAAACTGCGCAACTCATGCCAATCATTACCGATAGAAATAGCGGATTTTTTAGTAAGGTTATAAAAGTTATTTTTAAGATAGCGACTAAATTGGCTTGTCGTTGGCGTCCAATTTCAGCCAAAGTTAACATTAACGGCACAAGAAAAACACTTTCGATGATGACCACCAAAGAGATATAAATCATGGCCTCACTGCCCATGAGCAAAGTTAAAATTGCAGCACCCAATAGTCCTGTATTGGACATGGAAGCCCCCAATGAAAATACTGAGGCATGGGTAAAATGATTTTTAAAAATTTTCTGCCCTATGAAGAAAGCCAGAATAAATAAGGCAAAAGTGACACTTGCATAAACGAAAAAATATGCTGGATACCAAATCTCATGCAGATCTTTTGAAGCTAAGGCATGAAGGAGCAAAGCAGGCAAAGCGATTTTGATCACAAAAGCGCTCAAGGCTATGATCTGTGCTTTATTTATTAATTGGATTTTGACAGAGATAAAACCCAGAAATAACAAGAAAAATACTGGAAAAATTACCGAAAAAATCATTTAAACCGTTCCTTTTCCAGAACTTGTAAATAAAGATATATCCTAGAATATATCTTTGATGAATATAAATACTTTAAAAGAATAATAGATTACACAAAACTGTAATGTCATCAGTATGCTGAAAACAAATCCTTTATTCCATGAGGCTGACAACGTAAATACTGAGGTGCAATCGAAATGTGAGCGCCCAGTTTCGCTGCAGCATGCCATGGCCAACGTGGGGCATACAAGATTGCTCTTGCCAATGCAATTGCATCTGCCTCACCCTGCTGAAGAATCTGTTCAGCCTGTTCAGCCTCGGTAATCAACCCGACAGCAATTACTGGAATATTCACTTGTTGTTTAATTGCATTGGCAAATGGCACTTGATAGTTTGCACCAATCTTGATGTTTTGTTGAGCATGTAAGCCACCTGAGGATACATGGATATAGACCGCCCCCAACTGTGCCAAGGCTTTTGATAAACCAATACTCGACTCAATGTTCCAACCATTTTCAGCATCCATCCAGTCCGTTGCTGAAAGGCGTACACCTATAGGATAATTGGCAGGCACTGCATTTCGAATGGCTTGAAAAACCTCTAAAGTTAAGCGAATACGATTTTCAAAACTACCACCATATTGATCCGTACGATAATTCGACAATGGTGACATAAATTGATGTAGCAAATAGCCATGGGCTGCGTGGATTTCAATCAATGAAAAACCTGCCTCAACAGCACGGATTGCAGCCTGTGCAAAATCATCAATGATGACTTGTATTTCATCAAGCGTTAATGCATGTGGTGCAACATCTTCAATGTTGAATGCAATATCACTGGCAGAAACTGTCTGCCAACCATGCGCATGATCTGCTGCAATTTGCCCTTTCCCCAACCATGGTTTATCCGTTGAGGCTTTACGTCCTGCATGTGCAAGTTGTACGCCAAAAGGCGTTGGCGCTATCGTTTTTACTTTATTCAATAAAGCCTTTATTTGATCTCGTTGTGTATCATTCCACAAACCAAGGTCTGCATAGCTGATACGTCCTTCTGCTTGAACCGCAGTCGCTTCAACAATACACAAGCTTGCACCTGACAAAGCATAATTTGCCCATTGCTGTTCGTGCCAATACGTGATTTCACCTTGATCAGTTGCAGAATATTGACACATTGGTGCAATAATTATTTTATTGCTCAATGCGAGCGAGCCAAATTGAATGGATTCAAATAACTTCGGTTGAGCAGACATAAATTACTTTCCCAGCGAATTAAAATTGTTTGGTGACACTCAAACCGGCACTCCAGTTAATACCATCTGCAGGTTCAAAGAATCGCCCATTACCATCATTCACAATGACTGAACCCACATAGTTTTTGTCGAATAAATTATCGACTCGAGCAAAACTACGGACTTTCCAATCTTTGTTTTTCCAGATATAACCGACATTTAGGCTGGTGACTGTATAACTTGGTGCAGTATCTGTATTGAGATCGTCAACATAGATTTTATCCATATAACGAACATCGACCCCAGCATTTAAACCACTTTCTGGAAGCCAACCAAGTCCAATAAAGGCTTGATTTTTAGCAATACCGGGAATGTAGTTTCCACTTTGGATGACTTTTTTCGGATCTGTATTTGGGATATCGGCATCAAATGTTGCATCTAGGAAGCTATAACTGGCTTGTGCAGTAATATCTTTCCATAGTTTTTTATTCCAAGACAATTCAACGCCCTGACGCAATGTCTTGTCTGCATTTTGATAGGTCGCTCGACCATCCACAGAACCGGCAGAAACAATATCATCTCGTGTATTGCTTTGAAAAACTGCAGCCGTGAAATTACCCAATTGATTTTGTGCCTTTAAACCCAGTTCATAGTTATCACTGGTCGAAGGTTTCAGTGCAAAGTTTATCCCTGAAGTTCCACTGGTTGGATAAGCCATTTCAGTGAAAGTTGGTGTTTCAAATCCTTTGGCATAGCTGATATAACTGCTAATCTCAGGCGTAATTTCCCATGTCAAAGCAGCTGATGGAAGTAATTTGTTATAATCTGTTTGCCCACTATCGTTGCCATTAGAGCTTGTGATGTAATGATCTTTAGATTCATAATGGACATTGCTATAACGCAATCCTGTATCTAGCCGTACAGTTGGTAAAAATTGCCAAGACACCTGAAGATACGGATCTAAATTCCATAAAGTATTTCGTTCATCACGGCGTAGCTTACCTTTTACTCCATATTGACCATTGGCATCAAAATTCTCATATCCTTGGCGATCTTCATTCATGGCATCATAAGCAAGCCCTGCACTGATACGCGTGTTCGGCAAAAGCTCTTTACCTGTCCAACGTAAATCTGCACCATAAAAATCTCTAGAGAAATCAATAACACCACCTGCATGGCGAGGATTCTTTTGAGCAGTATTCGGAATAGATTGATATTGTGTGACCTCTCGATGACCTAAATAAGCCATTGAATAAATTTCATTTTGGTCGTTGATGGGTTTGGTCCAATTAACACCTGTTTGTGTCTGATTAATATCTTTGCGCACATTATAGATATTCTTACTATCATTCACTTGTTTAGGGTTTTGCTTCCATTGATCCCGACTGAGACCTTGTGGATCATCCGCATGAATATTTACATAGTTGGTGATCCAATTAATTTTTGAGCCGTCATCCAAATCCCAAGTGAGTTTAGCATTACTCAAGGTTTTTCTTGCTGCACTATGATCACGATAGCCATCAGTATCAAAATACGAAGAACTAATCACATAACTTGGCTCATTGGCTTTATCGGCACCACCTTGTAAAACAATATCAGCACGCCCTTTATTGTTACTTCCACCTGAGTATCCTAACTCAATCGAATCGCGCCCTGTTCCCTCTTTGGTCGTGGTTAGAATCGTCCCACCTGATGAATTTCCATAGAGTGATGAAAAAGGTCCACCCAGTACTTCAATATGATCCAAACTGCTTAAATCAATATTTGACGTCTGACCTTGTCCATCGGGCATGGTTGCAGGAATACCATCCACATACAAACGGATACCACGGACACCAAAGGTTGAACGTGCACCGAAGCCACGCATGGACAGTTGTAAATCTTGCGCATAATTTTCACGGTTATTGAGCTGTAAGCCCGGAATGCCTTTGAGAGTTTCAGTGAGGTTCACTCCCATATTATTTTGATTTTGCTGTTGGTCTATACGATAAACAGATGCAGGCGTATTGAGTATGCTCGTGTCTGAGCGTGTTGCTTCAACTTTAATGGTGGGGAGTTGCTGAGTGGAATCCTGAGATTCCGATTCAGCATAGATGTTCTGGGAAATACAGACTGTTAAACAAAGTAGTGTGGTATTAATTTTTAAATGTTTCACTCTTTGCATCTAGGTTTCCTCGGGTGATTGCAGAAAATAATTTTAGAAAATAATTTTAGACCCCAAGCCAATGACCAATGCATTGTCGACCTGATTGGTTGCACCAGGATGCACCACATACTGCACTAAAGGACGAAGCATGAACCATTTGGCAGGGTAATATGAGTAATTTAACTCAACATTATACTCTGCATCTTCATTCAGCTGTCTTAAATTTGTGCCTAAGCGACTATTATTCACATAATCCGTATAACGATCGTTCAAATGTACTCTATTGACGGCTAAGCCTAGAATATCGTTGGGTTGGCTTTTAAATAGTCCATAGTACTTTAAACCCAGTTGTTGTGAATCACTTACCGCTGTTGTCGTCCGATCATGTACAGTAAAATTACCAAAGCTATGTAGACCTCGTTTGCCCTCACCTACTGAGGTCAATTGCTGTTCAAAGGCAATCCAGCCGCCATATGTACGATCTTCAGCCTTAGTTGCTGCTTTATAAGCCACATCGTACTGATTTTTTGCCTCGTCAGCAGTATTGTAAAGCGTACCAAAGCGATAACTGCCTGGTAAAGCATTGAAACCTTGCTTTGGTGACCACACCACTTCAGAAAGAATATTTACACCATCAGCATGTTTGGTATCCAAGTTCCAGCCTAGACGCTCCAAAGCATTGTCTGGGTTGTATTCAAAAACGCCCACTTGTGCGAATAACTCAGGATTGATTTGATACTTCAAACGTCCGCCCCATTGTGAAACGGGTGTGTTATACCAAAGCTTACCTTGCCATTTCCCCATTTGTGCAGCACAGAATGCATTGCCTTGGAAATCACAAGCCATGGTATTAAATTCAGTCCCCAAACCCATTCGACCTACACGAATACTGAGCCCTTGTTCTTTAAAGTTTTTTTCAATATAGAGTTCACTCAAACGACTTCCTGAATTACCTCGCCCCCAATTGGCTTGAGAGTTCGCCCATTGTGGTGCATCAGGTGCCTGAATCCCTCTTAATGATGTGCTTTCCCCTTGGCGTGCGGTGACTAAAGCACGAATCGTAACATCACTCCAACCTGCTAATTTCGCCATATCCAAAGTAGTTCCAAGACCAAACTGGGTTGCAAAGGTTGGTGCTTGATGTGCATCATAACCACCATCAGCAAGATATGAACCATCCATGGCAATCGTACCATCGAATTTGATCCCTTTTTCAGCCCACTCAGTACGTGTACCATTCCAGTCCCCTGTCATGGTTGATCCATGCAGGTCAAAAGCATCTTCAGCCGATGCAACAGACATCATGGTAAAAGTAGAGATTGCCAATAAAGGATAAGCAATTTTTTTCATGGGGCAGCCTAATTTGGAGCAGAATGAATACAGATAATTTTGTTAATTTCAAACTTTTGATCCTTATAAAATTAATATAAAAATCATATTTTAAAATCACAATCACGCCTAAAATACTATGGAGAATCCAAATTATTTATAGAGATTATTTACTAGAAATTTACACATTTTTTTACATATAACTATCAGATATTTTTTATCAATCGGAAAACTTTATTTTATCAATAAACTTTATTTTAATTAACAAAAGCTTATCAAACACGCTAACGAGTCATTCTGCGATTTATCTTATGGCTTCAACCTAAAGTCGTAGGACTAACAGTATCGCACTTTAAAGCCGTCCCATTCTTGCATACAATAATGAGCTCTTATCCCAATACGACACATGCATGCCTGAATTACCTGAAGTTGAAACAACTAAAACCAGCTTAGTTCCCTTAATCAATCAGAAAGTGATGTATGTCCAAGTCCGTGAATCTCGCTTACGTTGGCCAATTCCCGAAGATATTCAGCAACTTCAAGGTCAAAAACTCATTGGTTTAACTCGTCGTTCCAAATATATTTTGGCTGAGTTCGAACGTCATACAATGCTCTGGCATTTAGGGATGTCAGGCAGCTTTAGAATTTGTGATGAGTCAGATGAAATGAGAAAGCATGATCACCTCATCATTCAATTTGAAGATATGCAATTACGCTATCATGATCCACGCCGATTTGGCTGCATTATTTGGCTGAATGAACAAAGCCAAAGCAAACTTATTGATACTTTAGGTCCTGAACCCTTAAGTGATGAATTTAATGCTGAATATTTGTTTGAAAAATTAAAAAATAAAAATGTCGGCACAAAAGTTGCAATCATGGATAACCATATTGTCGTTGGTGTAGGAAATATCTATGCAACTGAAAGCTTATTTAATTTGGGTATTCACCCTGCCCAACCTGCGTCAAGCTTATCAAAGCTACAAGTTCAAAATTTGGTGATTGAAATTAAACGAATCCTAAAGCAAGCAATTGATTTGGGTGGGTCAACTTTACGAGATTATAGCAATGCGATGGGTGAAAATGGCTATTTTCAACAAACTTTGTTGGCATATGGTCGCGCAGGTGAAATGTGTATCAACTGTGAAACGACTTTGGAAAATCTAAAACTTGGACAAAGAGCCAGTGTTTTTTGCCCCCAATGCCAACCACTTAAGCGAATCAAAGATACACCTAAAAAGATACGAGGAAAAAGTAAATGAAAACTGCAATCGTTCGACATATTCTCGTCAAAGACAAAGATCTTGCAGAGCAGCTCAAGAAGAAGATCCATGATGGCGCTGATTTTGCCAAAATTGCGAAACAACATTCAACGTGTAATTCAGCTAAACGTGGTGGTGAACTGGGTGAAGTGAAAAAAGGACAGCTTGTTCCTGTGATTGATAAATTGGTATTTACTGCGGCTGAACATATCCTACATGGACCTGTAAAAAGTCAATTTGGTTTTCATTTGGTTGAAATTAAATTTCGTATGGATTTTTAGTTTAAAGATTTACATTCTTGGTATGAAGTTGAAATGATATCGCCTTGTCTGGCAATTCCCGTACTTGCACCTTGCTCAAAACTCATCCATGCTGTAGTAAGGGGCTGACTCGGTTGATTGATATATCCATACAATCCTTTACCTTGCCCTTGAATAATACAGATTGGCTGGTTTATAAATAACTTCTGAGTATTGCCACTTAGAATTTGAACTGTTTGCTCTATAACTGTTTCGGAATCATCATTTCGCTCTAATGACTTTGAAATGTCTTCCGCAGACTTTACTGTCAAATGCAAAGGTTGATCAAACACAAGTGCTTTAAAGCGTTTAGGCAATGCTTGATAAGATGGTGATGGTTCTTCATCACCTTTATAATGATGATAATCCTGAATATGACAATGAATCTTCTTAAATTGCGAACGCGCACTTCCCATCGTTTGTGACCATGACATTGAACTGGCTACATCCTCAATATCTTTAATTAGAAATGCACTTTGAGAGTTTCGCAAATAAATAAAGTTTTCAAAATCTGCACTTTGGTTTGCCAAGGGGTCTGACTTAGTCATTTTTTCCGTTTTTAAAATGATTTGGTCATTTCGTTTTATATATTGACCTGTTTGCAATTCAATATTTGAAACTTGATCCATAGAAGAATACTTGACATCATCAAAGCTTAATATTTCAAATCTGTTGTTTTTAATTCCAATAAAGGTATATAAACCAAATGCGTAGTGACTAAAATAAACTCCTTGAACCTGATCATTAGAATCATATTGTTCACACATCGAGGTTACTTGAGGGCGTATTTCTGGGCTGAACTGCTTAATAAAATTTTCATCAACTTTAACATGGGCTTGGCATCCATAGATTAGAAAACTCGCCAAAAAAATAAAAATCTGAGCTGTTCTCATGAATTTAAACTCTTTTATATATTTGAATCACTTTGTTCAGGTTTAAACTCATGGACAAACTTCGCATAATCATCAATATACGTCCTAAACATCTCTGCTCTGGTCGTAAAGTAAAAAATTTCATTGCCATTTCTGACAATATTTTCAGGCGATTTACCATTGCAGTAACCTCCTGCCGAATTAACGGCTGATTCCAGCATTTTAAAACTTTGTTCAGCTGTCGCTTCATCTTTAAAACTAAACACCAACAAGA
The DNA here is from genome assembly GCF_000368925.1 of Acinetobacter bereziniae LMG 1003 = CIP 70.12. Lineage (GTDB taxonomy): Bacteria > Pseudomonadota > Gammaproteobacteria > Pseudomonadales > Moraxellaceae > Acinetobacter > Acinetobacter bereziniae. The sequence continues at coordinate 1,369,440 of NZ_KB849756.1, forward strand.
CAAAATCTGGACGATACTGTTGATCATCACCTAATTTTTCTTTACTGACGGCTTTATATGAACGAATTCCTTCGCCTTTTACTTGTATGACTTTGTTGAGCGTACAATCATTTTCCGACCATGATGATCCACTGTCTTTTTCAATAAATTCAAAATTAGCCTTTAACAACCGTGTTTCCAAAGCAAGTAACAGTGCTTCATTTTCATCTGTTGAATCTGTTTCAATGGTGGCATACGTGGTCTGTTCATTCGGCATATCGCTAAATGTCAAACCACTTGCAGCTTGGGCTTGATCTGCACGTTCAGCCTGAGCCTTTTCTACCGCCTGTTGTTCTTTTGGATGCTCAGAACAAGCGGATAAAGCCATGAGTGTGATCACTATCCCTATGCTTTTTTTTACCATAGCCATCATCCTTTTATGTTCTCGCATAAAAAACGGTACTTAATCGTACCGTTTCAATTCGTTTCTTTACAATCATTTTATATTTCTAAAACCACTTAAAAATATAATCCTGCAACTTCAATCCAATTTATTAGGCTTGCGGACGTTTCTTCAATTCATCACGAATTTCACGGAGTAATTCAATATCTTCAGGTGTTGCAGCAGGTGCAGCTTCAGCAGGTTTACGGATTTTATTAAGGAATTTAACCAACAGAAATACAACCCAAGCCAAAATCAGGAAGTTTAAGAAGATCGTGATGAAGTTACCATAGGTTAAAACATTCACACCTGCTTTTTGTAAAGCATCCAATGAAGTTAAATTATTCGGGTTGTCCCCCAATACAATAAATTTTTGTGTGAAATCTACACCGCCCCCTGTGATTACAGAGATCAATGGCATGATCACGTCTTTGACCAATGAGTCAATAATTTTACCAAATGCCCCACCGATGATGACACCAATTGCCATATCCATCATGTTGCCTTTAATGGCGAACTCTCTGAATTCTGAAAGAATACTCATATTTTAACTCCAAGCCAATTTTAGGTATTTTTTATGTGACGAAGTATACATTATGTTTCCATGTACATTTCCGCTTAATTTACTCGTTTTTTGTTAAAAACCAAAAGCCTTTTACATTTATATAAAAAAACCGCAATTTATTAAAAAATTGCGGTTTTTTTGCTAGAAATGAAATTATTCCTAGTTAAAACACTTAGCCACGAGAAGCACGTTTACGTTCATTTTCAGTTAAGAATTTTTTACGAATACGAACAGATTTAGGTGTAACTTCAACTAATTCGTCATCTTCAATAAATTCTAATGCTTGTTCAAGCGTGAATTTAATAGCAGGTGTCAACGTTAATGCTTCATCTGTACCAGATGCACGCATGTTAGTTAACTGTTTCGCTTTAGTTGGGTTCACAGTCATGTCGTCTGAACGAGAGTTCATACCTACGATCATACCTTCATACACTTCTAACTGTGGTTCAGCAAACAGACGACCACGGTCTTGTAAAGTGAACAATGCAAACGCTAAGCAAGTACCGTTAACCATAGAGATCAACACACCATTTTGACGTTTCGCAACTGCACCCTGTTTCGCAGGACCATAATGCGAGAAGCTTGAAGTCATGATACCAGTACCAGAAGTAATGGTTAAGAATTCAGAACGGAAACCAATCAAACCACGAGATGGAACAGTTGCTTCAATACGGATACGACCTTTGCCGTCAACTTCCATATTGGTCAACTCACCTTTACGGTTACCCATTTGCTCCATAACAGAACCTTGATGCTGTTCTTCAACATCAAATGTTACGTTTTCGTATGGCTCTTGCATTTCGCCATCAACTTCTTTCATGATCACTTGCGGACGAGAAACACCCATCTCGAAGCCTTCACGACGCATTGTTTCAATCAATACTGAAAGATGAAGTTCACCACGACCAGATACTTTGAAACGGTCTGGACTGTCAGTATCTTCTACACGTAAAGCAACGTTATGAATCAATTCACGATCCAAACGTTCACGGATATTACGTGAAGTTACAAATTTACCTTCTTTACCCGCAAACGGTGAGTTGTTTACTTGGAAAGTCATCGAAACTGTAGGTTCATCTACAGACAATGCAGGTAAAGCTTCAACATTTTTAGGATCACAGATCGTGTCAGAAATGTTTAATGCATCTAAACCAGTGATACATACGATATCACCTGCCTGAGCTGAATCTACATCTACACGCTCAAGACCATGATAACCCATAATTTTTAAGATACGACCATTACGTGTCTTGCCATCTTTATCGATCACAGTCACTGGTGTATTGGTTTTTACTGAACCACGTTGAATACGACCCACACCGATTACACCCACAAAACTATTATAGTCAAGTGAAGAAATCTGCATTTGGAATGGACCATCAACATCAACTGAAGGTGGTTCAACAATATCTACGATTGTTTCGAACAACGGGGTCATATCTTCAGCAAGTTCTTCTGGAGATGGACCAGCAACACCACGAAGACCAGAAGCATAAACAACTGGGAAATCTAATTGTTCGTCGCTACCGCCTAAGTTATCAAACAAATCGAATACTTGATCGATCACCCAGTCTGGACGAGCGCTTGGCTTGTCTACTTTGTTGATGATCACGATTGGCTTCAAACCACGCGCAAACGCTTTTTGAGTTACAAAGCGAGTTTGAGGCATTGGACCTTCTTGTGAATCAACCAAAAGAAGTACACAGTCAACCATAGACATTACACGTTCAACTTCACCACCGAAGTCAGCATGTCCCGGGGTGTCGACGATGTTAATGCGGTATTCAGTGTTTGTACGTTTGTCTAACCATTTGATTGCAGTGTTTTTTGCAAGAATGGTAATACCACGTTCAGACTCAAGCGCATTCGAATCCATAACACGCTCAATCTCACCCGCGCGGTCACCGAGTGCACCTGATTGTTGTAAAAGTTTATCTACTAGAGTCGTTTTACCATGGTCGACGTGCGCGATGATGGCAATATTACGGAGAGTTTTAATATCAGACATGTAAATTCGATACGCTTTAAATTTGAGGGCAAATTATACAGAAAAAAGATAACTTTTAGTAGTGACAGTTTATTGACAGTTACAAGTTTTTTTCACAACTGCTGGCTTTTTATTTTGTAATAGTGTGTAAAGCGATTAGAATAGCGCCATCTCGCAGCTTCCTCTTTCTGTACCATGTCTGATTCTCATACCTCTTCCGATCAAAAACAGGGTCAAATCGATCTTATTTATGGTTTAAATGATCGTCCAAAACCACTTATCGCATTTTTTGCTGCTTTACAACACTTATTGGCGATTATCGTTCCAATTGTGACCCCGGGTTTACTCATTTGTTTAGCACTAGGCGTATCGCCTCAAGACACCAACATGATTTTATCGATGTCTTTGGTGATTTCAGGGGTAGCTACTTTTTTACAATGCAAAAAAATTGGACCTTTTGGTGCAGGTCTATTGATCGTACAGGGTACAAGCTTTAACTTTATTGGACCAATGATTGGGATTGGTTCTGCAATGGTAGCAGCGGGTACTCCTGTTGAAGCAGTCATGGCTTCTATTTTTGGTGTGGTGATCGCAGGTTCATTTATTGAAATGGGTGTATCACGCATTTTACCTTGGGTGAAAAAACTCATTACACCATTGGTGACAGGAATCGTGGTATTGCTGATTGGATTGACCCTAGTTAAAGAAGGTCTTATCAGTATGGGGGGTGGCAAACAAGCGATGGATAACCATACTTTTGCCAGTACAGACAATCTAATTATGTCATGTACAGTATTGGCGATTATCATCTTACTCAATCGATTTAAAGTGGTTTGGATTAAGAGTTCTGCAATTTTAATCGCCTTAGTGATTGGATATATTCTTGCAGGCTTTATGGGCTATTTAAATTTTTCAGGCTTAAAAGATGCCCCATTAATTCAAATCCCAACACCTATGCACTTTGGAATTAGTTTCTCTTGGAGTTTGTTTATTCCAATGGCATTCATCTACCTTGTGACCTCTCTAGAAGCAATTGGTGACGTGACTGCGACCTCAAAAATCTCAAACCAACCTGTTGATGGTCCTGTTTGGATGGAGCGAATCAAAGGTGGTGTATTGGTCAATGGTGCAAACTCATTTCTTGCAGGGCTGTTCAATACCTTTCCAAGTTCTGTTTTTGCCCAAAATAATGGTGTGATTCAATTGACAGGTGTTGCGAGTCGATTTGTCGGTATTTGGATTGCGATAATGCTCATCATTCTTGGATTATTTCCAGCTGTTGCTGGAATCATCCAAGCTGTGCCTCAAGCCGTTCTTGGTGGTGCAGTCATGGTGATGTTTGGTGCTGTAGCAGCATCGGGAATTAACATTTTATCGGGAATTCAACTTGACCGTCGTGCCTTGTTGATTATTGCAATTTCACTTGCACTTGGCTTAGGTGTTGCCCAAGTTCCTCAAATTTTAGAACATTTACCAGAATTACCACGCAATATCTTTAGTTCTGGTGTTGCGACAGGCGGACTAGCTGCCTTAATTTTAAATTTAGTTTTGCCTGAAACTAAAAAATAACGAATCAATTCTTTATAATGCCCAGCCTAGACTGGGCATTATTGTTCAATTTTAATGATGGATGGTGAATATGGAGCCAAGAAGTGAAGTTGTCATTCGACAGCATGACTATCTCTCTGGACGTGTTTTATTGGTCAATGCACCAACGGATGATCTACTTTCAAATTTAGCTCATGACATCGAGGCAAGTGTTTGGACTTGGAATTACAATGAGTTCCAATATTTCCAAAACCAACAAGCCAACGTGCATTTTGGAACAGACATGGCAGAGGCTGATTTTGATCAAGCTATCGTTTTTGTCCCAAAATCCAAAGAATTACTCAATTATGTTCTGCATCAGTTGGTTGCTCGTTTAGCAATCGGCGCTTCAATTTTTTTGGTTGGAGAAAAGAAAGGCGGTGTTGAACGTGCTGCAAAACAATTATTGCCTTATGGTCAAGCCATAAAATTAGACAGCGCACGTCATTGCCAAATGTGGCAATTGACGACTGATAAAACCGTGACTCCGAAACCGCTCGCACAATGGGCGCAAGAATACAATGTCAGCACGCCTTCAGGTGATCTTCGCATTTGTGCCCTACCTGGTGTATTTAGTCAAAATCGATTAGATATTGGAACTGCTGTACTATTGCCTTATTTGAAACAAGTCACTTCAGGAAAAATTGCTGACTTTGGATGTGGTGCGGGGGTCATCAGCGCATTTCTCTCAAAACTCAATCCTAAAAATCGTATTTTTGCTTTAGATGTTGATGCTTTTGCTTTAGCTTCAACACAAATGACGTTTGAAAAGAATCATCTACCTTTAGAACAACTCGAAATAAAAGCAGTGACTGGAATTGAGGATGCGCCATTGTTTTTACATGCCATCGTCAGCAATCCACCGTTTCACCAAGGTATTCAAACCGACTACAATGCCAGTGAAACATTATGTAAAACTGCAAAACGACATTTAAAATCAGGCGGTGAATTATGGATTGTGGCAAACCGCTTCCTAAATTACCCATTACTCATTGAGCAGAGCTTTGGTCAATGCATTACAAAAGCCGATCAACAAGGCTTTAAAGTGCTATTCGCCAATACTCAAAAAAGCAGTAAGGAATAACGATGAGCGAAACAGATCATCCACAACTCCAGCGTAAGCTTGGAGCACGACATTTAAACATGATCGCGATTGGCGGTTCTATCGGTACAGGATTATTTCTTGCTTCTGGTCAAACCATTGCCACAGCAGGTCCAGGTGGAGCACTACTTGCCTATGTACTGATTGGTATTATGATTTATTTCTTAATGACCAGTTTGGGTGAATTGGCAACCCACAATCCAACTTCAGGTGCATTTTTTACCTATGGTAATAAATATGTAGAAGAAGGCTTTGGATTCGCTCTGGGTTGGAACTATTGGTATAACTGGGCAATTACTGTTGCTTTTGAGCTGGTTGCAGTTCAGTTCATTATGAAGTTTTGGTTTCCCGATATTCCTGGATTCTGGTGGAGTGCAATCTTTCTCGCCATTATCTTCTTTATCAATGCATTAACCGTCAAAGGCTTTGGTGAAAGTGAATTCTTATTCTCCTTGGTCAAAGTCATTGCCATCCTGTTCTTTATTGTGATTGGCTTATTCATGATTGGCAAAATCATGTTAGATCCAACAGATTCAATTACAAAGAATTGGACTATTGGTGATGCACCTTTCGTGGGTGGATTCCAAGCCTTGGTCGGTGTTGCCATGATTGCAGGATTCTCATTTCAGGGAACTGAAATGGTAGGCGTTGCTGCGGGTGAATCTAAAGATCCAAAGAAAACCATTCCGATTGCAATCAAACAGATCTTTTGGCGAATTCTGTTATTCTATATCTTATGTATTTTTATCATCGGTACCTTGGTGGCATATACAGATCCAAATCTTGCTCTTGCCGCTGAAGGCGACGGTAATATTACCCTTTCACCATTTACCTTATTGTACGAAAAAGCAGGATTAGCTTTTGCAGCAGGATTAATGAATGCGGTGATTTTAACTGCGATTATGTCTGCGGGTAATTCGGGCATGTATTCATCAACACGTATGTTATTTGATATGGCTCGTGAAGGAAAAGCACCACGAATTTTCGCTAAACTCGATCTGCGTGGCGTGCCAATGAATGCACTCTATGCCACGACTGCAATTGCAGCACTGTGTTTCTTGACCACCTTTATTGGTGAAAGTGTGGTATTTACGTGGCTGTTAAATATGTCAGGAATGTGTGGTTTTATCGTGTGGTTAGGTATTGCAGTCTCGCATTATCGCTTCCGTAAAGGCTATTTGGCACAAGGTCACAAACTGGAAGATTTAGCGTATCGAGCAAAATTCTTCCCATTTGGTCCTTGGTTTGCATTTATTCTCTGTGCCATTATTATTCTTGGACAAAATTCAGAGGCTATTCTTGCAGGCAAATGGATGAGCGTGCTGTCCACTTATATCAGTATTCCGCTGTTCCTTGTGATTTGGCTTGGTTATAAATGGAAGCATAAAACTAAATTTGTACCTTATGACAAAATGGATGTCAGTCCAATTTCAGTGGAAAAAGAATAAATCAGCGTATTTAGATAAAGCAGCTTTCGAGCTGCTTTATTATTTTTTAGCTTAAAGGACCCTGTTTAATCTAAAAAAATTGGCGGGATGGATTGACAAAGTTTTTTTTATTTATAGAATAGCGCCCATTGGATAATATCCAAACAGAATTTTGGTCTTTGATTTTCGAATCAAAAAATAAACAGGAGTACGACATGCAACAACTTGAGAAAACATTGAATTAAGATTAAATCGTCGTCTACTCACGGACACTGATTTAATCAAAGTGTCCGAATGTCAGTTTCAAACCTAGCATTCGCTAGGTTTTTTATTGCCTACTGAATCCAAGTCATGGATGGGTAATATTTATTTAAAACTTTCGGACAATAAAAATAATTTGCTTAGAGAATGAAAAAATGGGCATACAAATGATTTTGAACGCCAAAGCAGAATATGGCGTTCCTGTAAAAATTTATACTACGGATGTAGATGAAGAAAGCCTGACACAGCTACGAAAGATGTCACAGCTGCAATTTATTCACTCGCATATTGCAGTCATGCCTGATGTACATTTAGGTAAAGGGGCTACAGTAGGTAGTGTGATTCCGACTAAAAATGCCATCATTCCTGCTGCTGTGGGTGTGGATATTGGTTGTGGAATGAATGCTTTAAGATTAAGTCTAAAAGCTGCTCAACTTCCCGACAACTTGAGTAGTTTACGTAACGCGATTGAAAGAAAAGTTCCTGTTGGCTTTGAAATACACAAGCAAATTAAAGCCAAAGCATCAACACTTTCACCTTTAGATAAAAAACTAAAGTTAATTACTGACAAGCATCCAGCATTAAAACGTATGTTACGTAGTTTTGATGTCACTTGGCAGAAACAACTTGGAACTTTAGGGGGTGGAAACCACTTTATTGAACTTTGCCTTGATGAAAATGATGATGTTTGGGTCATGCTACATTCGGGCAGTCGTGGTTTGGGCAATGTGATTGGTACGTATTTTATTGAACGTGCCAAAAAAGAAGCGCAAAACCGTTTTGGTCATGTGCCTGATAAAGACTTGAGCTATTTTGCAGAAGGTTCAAGCAACTTTGATGATTATGTTGAAGCTGTTGAATGGGCACAAGAATATGCTTTTGAAAATCGCCGTGAAATGATGCGTTTAATTTTGGAAGCCATTCGTCCATTATTACCCAGCTTTCAGATGACCAAAGAAGCGATTAATTGCCACCATAATTATGTGCAAAAAGAGCTTCACTTTGGTGAAGAAGTCTTTGTTACCCGCAAAGGTGCAATTCGTGCAGGGCTTGATGAATACGGAATTATTCCGGGGTCAATGGGCGCGCAATCCTTTATTGTAAAAGGCAAAGGCAATCCAGATTCATTCTGTTCATGTTCACACGGTGCAGGACGGAAAATGAGTCGAACAAAAGCTAAACATTTGTTCAATCAGCAAGATCTAATCACACAAACTGCTGGCGTTGAGTGTCGTAAAGACAAAGGCGTGGTAGATGAAATCCCTAGTGCCTATAAAGATATTCATCAAGTTATGGCAAATCAAAGCGATTTGATTGAAGTGGTGCATACCCTTAAACAAGTATTGTGTATTAAAGGCTAAGTCTTAATTGTAGTTAAGCACTTCCTTTTTGTGAGTTTCGATTTGCAAAGAGGAAATCGAACGCAAAGTTAACTGTATCGGAGCTTAGGACAATATTCACGAATGACGATGACCTGTTGGCAAATACCTTCAGCCTGGCGTTGTTGTTCAAAAATATTTTTTTGCATTGGATCAAAGCTATCATAAAAACATATTTCTTGATCATCAATTGAATACACCAAGGAATGATTACCAACCCCCTCTAAAGTGTCATAATAAACAACTATGGCATAACCCTGTTCAATGTTGGTTTGAATATCTTGATAAGTTAAGGGTTGTTCAATAGCCAAACCTAGACGATTTGCCTCTGTGTAATGCTCAATTTCTTTGAAGTGAATATTGGGATCTTCTGCTGTATGAAATACAACATCAAAACCTAATTTCTTAAGCCCAACTGCCAAGCCTATTGTAAATGTTCCATCTTCAGAGTCATGCTTGCAAAGCTGAACGAGCGTTTGAATATCAACTTGGATAACATAATTTTGCATCAGCATCCAGACCGCAAAAATACCGCCATTGGCTTCTAAATTCAGTAATTCATCGGGAAGTTGTAGACTCATTCACAATCCAAACACTTAAAAAATCTGAGTAAATCATTATAACGTGTATAGAAAAAAATTGAGTTCTATTGTGAATTTACTTAATTTTTAAAATAACAGTGACCCGTCTATTTTTTGCTTTACCTTCCGCAGTTTTATTATCTGCGATAGGCTTTGTTGGACCCAAACCAAGAGTAATCAATTGATCAGGATTAACCTTATATTCACTCACTAAATAATCTTTGACGATATTTGCACGTGTCAATGAGACTTTATTATTGGCAGCCAATGAGCCTGAACTGTCTGTATGTCCTTCGATATTAAGCACAAAATTTTTATTGGTTTGCAATAACTGTGCAGCAACTGATAAAGCTGGGCGATATTGCGGATCGATTTCAGTCGATTTCGGCTGAAAATATATAGAAAGCCCATGTTTCAAAGACTTTACTTCGTTTGGATATTGTTTTTGGATGGAAACAGTATTGCTATTTATGGGCGTAGACGTGCAAGCAATTAAACTCAACAACATCAATCCTAGAATCACGTATTTCATGACTAACCTATAATTATTGATTTTTGCTTCAGTTTTATTTAGATATTGATCAATTATATGTATTTCCAATAAAAAAGCGACTCAATTGAGTCGCCTTTTTTTAACTAAATAATTAATTATTTAGTTACAGTACGGCTACCAGTGATCGTCGCGAATACACGACGGTTCATAGCACGACCTTCTTTAGTTTTGTTGTCAGCAATCGGTTGATCCCAAGCGAAACCTTGAGTAGACAAACGAGATGCATCAATGTTGTACTCGCTTACAAGCGCTGATTTAACAGAGTTAGCACGAGCTAAAGATAAACGTTCGTTTAACTTACGTGGACCAGTGTTATCTGTGTGACCTTCAATACGAGCAGTCGCATTCGGGAATGTATTCAACGCATCAGCTACTTTAGCAACTTCTGGTTTATACTGATCTTTGATGTTTGATTTGTTTGTATCAAAGAACACACGAAGTTCCATGTTCAAATCTTCAGTAAGAACTTGTGGAGCTGGTTCTACTGGAGTTGGAGCAACTGGAACCACTGGAGCAACTTCTACTACAGGAGCAGCAGGTTTCAAGTGACCACCAAGAACTACGTTAAGACCTGCAAGAGCAGTATAGTTCCAGAATTTTTCGTCAAAGTTATAAGTACCACGAGCTTCAGTACGAAGAGATAAAGCATCGTTTAAGCGCCAGAAAGCACCAACACCCGCGTTACCTAAAGTACCTTCTTCGTTGTTGTGGTAAGACATGTCATCAAGTTTGTACTTGTAATGACCAGCACCTAACAATACGTATGGCTTGATTTTGCTGTCATAGTTTTTAGTGATCAAATCAGAAGTAGCATAGAAGTTACCGTTGATTTGAGTTTGCTTGTATTCAGAACCAGCAACGCCAGTACCGTCAAGATCACCTTTAACTTGGTTATATTCAGCTTCGAAACCTAACCATGGAGTAAGTTCAACACCAAGTGCAGCACCAACGAATAAATCGTCTTGTAACTCAGGACCGTTAGTTAACTCGCCTTTGTCACCACCGTTGTTGTGTTGAGAGTCTTGGAAAGTGTAACCAAGCATTAATGGTGTAACAGTTACACCAGCATTAGCAGCAGCGAGTGGAGCAGCAACAAGCATAGCAAGTGCGATACGACTCAATTTCATGGATATCCTCCAGAGATAACAATTGTTGTTCAAGCCTAGCCTAAAATTTATTGGCTACCCTGAGATAAATTTTAATACCCCAGTATTATTTTTAAGCTACTCACGTTGAATCATACAAACACTTGAGGCTTTTTCCAAGTGCTTGATAACTTTAATCAAGTAAATTATTGACAAAATTACTTACAATTTCCGTTGTAATTCGGTAACTTTCTACTCAATTTTTTTTCGTGAATCGCTTATCTTTTTACTACCTGTATTTTAGCAGTAAAAGAAAGTGATAGTAATAAATATTTTACTACAAAAGCGTTTCAATAAGATTTAATAGACAAGTCATTATTTTTCAAATAAAAAACAATACTTAACAGAAGATTAAAACATGTATTTTTATTGTAAAGAACAAGGTTTTTCTTTGTTTGAGCTTATAAGCATAATTGTTATCGTTGCAATAATTTGCCTAATCAGTTTGCCTTTTTATCATGATTGGATGCAAAAGCAAGAATTTCGATCGATTCATCCCATGATTCAACAGCATGTTTCTTATGCAAGAAGTCAGGCATTGGCACGACGAACAACGGTTGTCATATGTTCGTCGGAAAGCTTGATCCAATGTGAAAAAAACACGTGGCATAAAGGCATAATTATTTTTACAGATCGTAATAAAAATAAGCAGATTGACGATGGCGAGCTCATACTCCTTAAAACTGAAAAAAATATTAAATATGGAACCTTGACTTGGATTGGGAGTGCCAGTAGCCGTGATGTCTTGACCCTTCAAGGTGATACCGGACTACCACGTGGTTCACCAGGCAGTTTTTACTATTGTGGGCATCATGATACTGACAACAATACCCGCTATAAAATCGGACGAATGGCGACTTTAAATAAGGAGCCTACTGAAAAATGTTAAAAACTGTTCTCTAGCGTCTACATATATTGCATATTCAGCATTTATTCTTGTGCTGTTTTTTATATACTGCTTAAGTTTTGGATATATTTAACAAGAATCATGTGGAGATCAGAACAATGACTGACATCGTAATTGTCAATGGTGCACGTACTGCAATGGGCGGTTTTCAAGGTAGCCTAGCCAATGTCACTGCGCCTGAATTAGGTGCTATAACCATTAAAGAAGCAATTGCGCGCGCTGGTTTACAACCCAATGATGTAGAAGAAGTCATTATGGGTTGTGTACTCCCTGCTGGTTTGAAACAAGGTCCTGCTCGTCAAGCGATGCGTAAAGCTGGCTTACCTGATTCAACAGGTGCAGTCACAATCAATAAACTATGTGGTTCAGGCATGAAAGCTGTTATGCAAGCCGCTGATGCGATTAAAGCAGGTTCTGCAGAGATCATTGTTGCTGGTGGTATGGAGTCGATGACCAACGCACCATATCTACTGCCGAAAGCCCGTGGTGGATATCGTATGGGACATGGTGAAGTCAAAGACCATATGTTCTTTGATGGACTGGAAGATGCTGAAACTGGTCGCTTAATGGGATCTTTTGCACAGGATATGGCGAATAGCAAAGGTTATAGCCGTCAACAAATGGATGACTTTGCCATTCGTTCTTTACAACGTGCTCAAAAAGCCATTACTGAAGGTTGGTTTAAAGACGAAATCGTACCTGTGACTGTTTCAGGTCGTAAAGGTGATGTGGTTATTGATCAAGATGAACAACCGTTTAATGCCAATATTGAAAAAATTCCAACCTTACGTCCAGCATTTGCTAAAGATGGAACCATCACGGCTGCAAATGCCAGCTCAATTTCGGATGGTGCATCTGCTTTAGTTTTAACCTCTACAGATGTTGCAAAGGCAAAAGGTCTGCAACCTTTAGCAAAAATTGTGGCTTATGCTTCAAACTCTCAACATCCATCTGAATTTACCATTGCCCCTGTAGGTGCAATCCAAAAAGTTTTAAATAAAACAGGCTGGGATGCTCAAGATGTCGACTTATGGGAAATCAATGAAGCTTTTGCTATGGTCACTATGTGTCCAATCGATGAATTCAAATTAGATGCGGAAAAAGTCAACATCAATGGTGGCGCCTGCGCATTAGGACATCCTGTAGGCTCAACTGGCTCACGCATTATCTTGACGTTGATCCATGCATTAAAACGTACAGGTGGCAAAAAAGGTATTGCAGCATTGTGTATTGGTGGTGGTGAAGCAACCGCTGTGGCGATTGAAATTCTTTAAGCTTTTTCTTATAGATTAAAACTCACTGAAATAAAAAGGCATCACCATTATGGTTGATGCCTTTTTATTTTAATGTCATTCGATAAAAAACCAAATCCATCCCACGCCTCTGTTAAAAGGCTCAAGCCTATATGCTACCAATCAATATGATTCACTTCATATCAATAGAATATCTTTGCTTTTTTTCATCAGCCAATCTTGCCTGACATTGCGATCGTGAAGCGACATGAATGTCTTCATGTTGAGTGGGAGTATATGAGCAAAAACAAGGCTCTATTTTGTTTACAGTGCAAGAAGAGCGTTAAAAAAATTGATTGAGTAAAGTAACGCTTCGCCTACGCAAATCAGTGAAAACTTTTCTCAAAATATAAGACTGTAAATGCGCCTTGTTTATACCATGTAAATTTTCAAGAATGCTGTGATTTATACCGCTCTTTGTTCAAGGTGACATTGTTTCATATATAAAAATAAAGGCAGCCCGACTGATGCTCCGCCCATCAGCGAAGCAATGACAGGGACCCATAATCTATTCATTTTCAGTTGTTGACCATCCTGTATCACCATAACGACAATCACCACAACGGTGACAATGACATCTAGCCATGCAAATGCAGCGATTGGGTTATCAATAATTTGCTGAAAAAACAGGGTTAAGTTTAATCCATGTTGATTTAACCACAGGATAAATTGTGAGAATGGAAGAATGATTCCAAGGAGGGTCAATAGCGCGTATATTCTTTTCATGATTATTCCTTTCTAATTAAATTGACCTTATTTTCAAAAGATTTAAATATAACCTGAGTTCGATAAAAATCCTTGATGAAAGATGATACATCCAAACCGCCTGATTATTCATACAAGTGATTTGGATGATTCATTTATTTTGTACTTTT
>NZ_KB849756.1:1383631-1391953 GCF_000368925.1 Acinetobacter bereziniae LMG 1003 = CIP 70.12
TTTAGAAGTAAAGCGTGGCAGTGCAAGCTTTAGATCATCAAACAATCTATTGATCGCCTTCATTTTATTGATCAAGACAAATGAAACGCTATTGATGGTTGCGCTTGCGGAGCTCCGCTCCTCATTCTAAAATTGGATGAAAAGGTAGCAAGAATCCATAGAGATTTATTATTTTTCAATGAGTTGAAGATTTAATTACATCGAACTCAGGTTAAATATAAATAAATATCAAAAATATACCACGCATTGATCAAAATCTCTAATCAGCTTTTTTGTCTTAGTAAAAAGTATTTAATATTGAGATAAATCTAAACATTGATGAAACATATACGGGACTTCTATTACTGGGCACCATCTTAGCGATTTGATTGAAACGCTAAAATAAAGTATCTCGTGATATGCTTGAACTTGGTATATTTATTTCTAAGTCATACTAGAAGGTTCAGAATAAATAAAATTTAGCCACATTCTCACTAAAATCATCTCAGAACTTAACTCAATAAACACTAAGGTTTCAATATCTCGCCTTGAACCATCCACAGACTTAATTAAGACTCTAAACGCTTTGGTTCAGGAATAGGGGCAATATAGGCGATGAGTAACATCACAAAACCTGCTCCCAAGAACGATATGACTCGGGTCAGTGTGCCGATATGAGATAAATCAAGCAAAACCAACTTCAAGGTCACAATGACCAGAATGCTGCCACCTAAAATCCATACAGGACGTAATTGTTTACGGCTGGCAAAACTCATACTAATCAACGCCAGGCTCACCCAAAGTAAGGTCAAACTTAATTGTGCCGTCGCATCTTGCCATAAATCCAATTGATTATAAGGTGTAGCAAAATACACATGTAGCGCACGCAGAACCATATAACTACTTAACCAAAGTAGACTTAAAACCGACAAAACAGCCAGAATACCTTGGTCTGTACCCTGTTGTAGAGCCAGCTTCTGTTGCAAGTTGAGCATCCATAAAAAGCCCATTAACATTGCAATACTCACCAAATCAAATGGGTTCAAGATTGGCAATAAATAGCCTTGAAAAGCCTGTTGAGAAAATAATTGCGAACAGATGATCCATATCAGCATCAGCGCCAAACTGGTTCGTGTTTGCCAAAAAATTTTCCAATCCGCACTTTTCTGAATAAAGCACCACCCACAAAACAATAAAGGTAATATCACGACACTAATATAAGGTGTATAAGGAATTAAAGTTAAGCTAGCTAAGCTTAAACTGATTAAAACGCCTAAACTCCCCCACTCTTCCATAAAGCGTAGCGCATGAAAAGGTCTTAACCATAGTGTGGTCAATATCAATCCTGCTAATGTCATTCCCCATCGATCAATGTCAGTTTGCCAAACCAATACACCATTTTGACTTATATCCAATAAAAGAATCAGTGCAAAAACATAAATAGGAATAATACCAATCCACTTGGGGATCAACCATGTTGATAATGCTTTTAACTTGAACATCAATTCATTCATCAACAGATAAGTAGCGCTGAGTATCAGCAATGTGTATATGTAGCGATAAGCACCATTAAAATAGTCAAGGAGTAGAATAAGCAACATCGACGTTGCTGCAATCATCAATAAACTCAGAAATAAGGTAGACAGCGCATTCAGTTGCTGTCGAAATGTCTCACGACTATTTCCCAATAACACTGCAAAAATATAACTAATACATAAATACCAGTACATTGTAGTTGGGAAGTTTGGCAGTTTAAATAAATAATACAGGCTTGTTGCCCCTGCAACGACCATCAATGCCATCGCCAAATAACGGCTAATTGCTGATTGTCGATATAATGCATACCCCCATATACATAACCCTTCGAGTACCCATCCGACTACACTCCATTGTCCATGTAATAAAATAGGTGGAATCAAAGCCATAAAGATCAAGGCAAGACTAAAATAACTCTGTGAAATCAATCGAATCGACTGATTACGTTTTGAAAATTGATAAATACCTGCGAAAAGCGCAGCAAAAGCTAAACTAAAACTCGCCAATAACATGCTTTGATGAAAATAAAGCAAATATAAAAAAAGATAGCTGACAATCGGAGCACCAAAAATCAAGGCAATATCTAAACTCGGTTTAAGCTTAAATTGTTCCACATCTTGTTTGGCAATTAGTTGGCTAAAACGGAAACCCAACCAAATAAAAACAGCTGTATGCGCAAAAATTAAAAGGGTAAGTGTCTGTTTGTCTTGTAAATCACCATGACCAATTGCATAGACACTCGCAACGATTGCTGTAACCAAGAAACCGATTTGATTCAGATATTTCCACGGTCTCAAAGTGCTCATTATCGCAATTGCAATATTAATCAGCAAATAATAGGTTAAAAGCTCAACGACAGTGGCGTCGCGTACGGGTAAGGTAAAGGGTGCAATGTAGGCAATTGACATTGCCATAAGTGCCAATTCAACACTTTGCTGCTTTAAGCTTAAGCTGAGTGTAATGAGCATAATCATAACAAAGCAAAGGCTTGCCAGATAAATATTAGAAATTACATGGGTATAATATGCAAAAAATAAGGTGAGAGATAATCCAGCAAGCCCCAATCCCTCCAGTGCCAATGCAAAACTACGATTTTTACTTTGCAGACTCAGACCAAGTGTGGTGATTGCGATACTCGATAAAGCAACCAATGTGAGTTTAATTACGAGACTCAATTGCCAATGCTCTGTTGCAAAACGCAGTAACAGTATAATGCCAATGACCAACACCAATATGGCAACTTTCAGTACAGGATTCCCCTTAAAAATCCAATCTTGAATTTGTGAAATCAAACTCGTTGCGGAATCTCGTGGCACTTCTTCAGATTGCGTTGAAGGAATTGAGAATGAAGCAGTTGATCGATTCGCAGAATATTCAAGCGACTGAATTTGTATCTGAACTTGTGTGAGATAACGTTCTAGACGCCTCAACCATCTAAGAAAAAAGAAAATCCATGCCGTTAAACCTAGTCCCACCATCCAACTCAAATGTAGGGTTAATCCGACAACAGCAATGATAGAAGAAATATAGAGCGGGACTTTTGAGGTACTATGTAACGGTAAATGCATGCTTTGGGCGATATCTAACATCGGATTTTGAATCGCATCGACATAGTGCATTACACTCATGACAAAAGCTAAACCACAGAGATAAGTCAATACGTGTGCATCTAAAAACCATGCACTCACCGCAATAATGATGAGCATCATTAACCAGATAATGCGAATTTCACTCTGCCCTTTCAGCATATTTTTACTTTCTTCATCCTCAATATATTGATCATACAACAGCATTCCAACATGATTCTGTTAATTCATCAGATATTCAGTAACACAAGCACGATGGTTGCCACTACGCAACAGAGAAAAATCACGTACAATAAAGCGGTAATTTGAATTAGGAAAATATCAATGCCACCATTTGTATTGGTCGATGGGTCATACTTTTTATTTCGTGCCTTTCATGCACTCCCACCTCTAACAACATCAACGGGATTACAGACCAATGCGATTCGTGGAGCAATCTCGGCAATCCAAAAGCTTATGCGTCGTGTACAACCAACCCATATGGCTGTTATTTTCGACACACCTGAACCGACTTTTCGTCATCAGCTTTCACCGATTTATAAAGGTGATCGCCCAAGTATGCCTGAAGAATTATCCCAACAAATTCCTTATTTACATGCGCTAATTCGCGCCTTAGGGATTCCACTTCACACCCTTCCAGGTGCTGAAGCTGATGACATTATCGGTACCTTAGCCAAACGTGCTGAAAAAGAAGGTTATCAAGTTTTAATCTCAACTGGCGATAAAGACATGGCGCAGTTGGTGACAGATAAAGTGACATTGGAAGACAGTTTCAAAGACAAACCAATGGATGTTGATGGTGTCATTGAAAAATTTGGAGTACGTCCGGATCAGATTATTGATTATCTAACCTTAATGGGAGACGCATCAGATGGTATTCGTGGAGTTCCTGGGGTAGGTGCAAAAACTGCCGCCAAGCTTTTAAATGAATATGGTTCAATCGATGGCATTTTAAAAAATGTGGACAATATCAAGGGTAAAGTTGGACAAAGTCTAAAAGACAATGTTGATGGGATTACTCTTGATCATCAACTTGCCAGCATCATCATTGACCTTGATTTAAACATCAGCTATGAGGACTTAAAACTTTGCGATCCTGATGTTGAAGCATTGCGCAACTTATATACAGAGCTTGAGTTCCGTAACCAATTACAGTCTTTAGATCATCCCAACAATCCCAATAGTTCAACCTATAAACAAACTGCACAAAGTGCCATCAAAACTGAACAAGCTGTTGAAAGTGAAATCACCGATCAAGCCACAAGTTCAAGTGTCGATGACCGTTTAGGTGAAGCAACGTATCATACTGTATTAAGTCAAGATGTTTGGGACAAAGTATTCCAGCGTTTAAGTACGGCAAAACGCTTTGCAATTGATACAGAAACAACAAGTTTGGATTATCGTGTTGCTGAAATGGTAGGTTTCTCGCTTGCATTCGATGCGCATGATGCCTATTACATCCCTTTAGCACATGATTATGAAGGTGTGCCACAGCAACTCAATCGCGAAACAATCATTCAACAAATTAAACCTATTTTAGAAGATCCAAATATTGAAAAAATTGGGCATCATTTAAAATATGATGCGCATATTTTTGAAAACCATGGGATTCATCTACAAGGTTGGTTCTTTGACACCATGTTGGCATCTTATGTGTTGAACTCAGTAGCAACTCGTCATGGTATGGATGATGTTGCTCGTGTTTATCTGAGTCATTTAACGACAACCTTTGAACAGGTTGCGGGTAAAGGGGCGAAGCAAAAAACCTTTAATCAAATTGATATTGAAACTGCTGGTCATTACGCAGCAGAAGATGCGCATGTCACTTATCGCCTTTATGAAGTATTAGAACGAAAACTCAAAGAAATCCCAGAGCTCAGCGGAATTTTACACAATATTGAAATGCCTGTTGCTAGCGTTCTGACCAGTATGGAAGAAAATGGTATTGAGCTAGATTTAAAATTTTTGGATCAACTCAGTGTTGATTTCGCCAATACAATTCAAAACCTTGAAAATCAAATTATTGAGATCGCTGGTGAATCTTTTAATGTCGGTTCACCAAAGCAAGTGGGTGAAGTCTTATTTGAAAAACTGGGTTTAAAAGGGGGCAAGAAAACAGCAACAGGACAATACAGTACCTCTGAAGCTGTCTTGGAAAAAATTGATCATCCAATAACCCAACTGATCATTGAGTATCGTGGTTTAACCAAATTGCGAAGTACTTATACTGAAGCTTTGGTCAAACAAGCGAATAATGAAACCCACCGAGTGCATACGAGCTATCATCAAGCGCTAACTGCAACTGGTCGTTTATCTTCAACAGATCCGAACTTACAAAATATTCCAATACGTGAAGAAATTGGACGACAAATTCGTAAAGCATTTATTGCACCCAAAGGTCGTGTGTTACTCGCTGCCGATTATTCTCAAATTGAATTACGTTTAATGGCACATTTTTCGCAAGATGAGGCTTTAGTCGATGCCTTTAAAAATGGACAAGATGTACACCGCCGCACAGCATCTGAAGTATTGGGCGTTGCTCTTGAAAATGTGACTTCTGACCAACGTCGTCAAGCGAAAGCAGTGAACTTTGGCTTATTGTATGGGATGTCTGAGTTTGGCTTGATTCGTCAATTGGGCTTTACCCGTGAAGAATCACAAAACTACATCAAACAATATTTCCACCGTTATCCAGGCATTTATGAGTATATGCAACGTACTCGTCAGGTCGCTTTGGAGCAAGGTTTTGTTGAAACCATTACAGGCCGTCGTTTATATACACCAGATATTGATGCACGGAATATGATGGTGCGCAAAGGCGCTGAACGTGCTGCAATTAATGCACCATTGCAAGGCTCAGCAGCAGAAATCATCAAAATGGCAATGATTGAAGTTGATAAAATCCTACCTAAAGATCAAGCAAAACTTCTTTTACAGGTTCACGATGAATTGGTGTTTGAGGTCGATGAAGCTGTTGCCGATCAAGTGGCTGAACAGATTAAAGATGTCATGCAAAAAGTTGTGACTTTATCTGTCCCTTTGGAGGTTGAGGTTGGTCAAGGCAAGAACTGGGGAGAAGCTCATTAAGTAAGCCCAGTTTTTAATCTATTCTCTTTATAATGGAGCGTAGATTAAAACATATCCTTCGCATCACAAGATTAAGATGGAAGTCAAATCAAAGCACTTCTATCTTAATTGCGTGGACTATTTTTAGAATCAATTATTTGGGCTTTTGTTGTTGATCAACTTATCCTAGACAGAATCAACGTGATCTTCAGTATATAGCTTTGTTAATCCGCCTTTACAGTAAATCTGTATTTTTTCAACTCTTCGCGTAATGGTTGATAAAGATGAGATTTTGCTGGATGAATGAGATTTAATATTTTAGATTGATTTTCCAATATATTCTGTCAAATAAAAATGCCCCACAAATGGAGCATTTTTATTTATAAAAAATTAGAATTTAATCTATCAAAGCCAAGAATACTTAACCGATCACAATTTGCTGATTAATCATATCCATTAAATCTATTTTACTCTTACCTTCAATAATTAATATATCCGCCCATTCATGCTGAGTATTTAAACTACCATCACGATCTACTTTGAGTACTGCATTACCGCGACCATCATCTTCAATTTTGATAAATTCTCCAATATTACTTTTATCTGAAAGTAAGCCATCAAA
Organism: Acinetobacter bereziniae LMG 1003 = CIP 70.12; assembly: GCF_000368925.1. Classification (GTDB taxonomy): domain Bacteria; phylum Pseudomonadota; class Gammaproteobacteria; order Pseudomonadales; family Moraxellaceae; genus Acinetobacter; species Acinetobacter bereziniae. Next base: position 1,390,421 of record NZ_KB849756.1, read on the forward strand.
GAAATCAGAACTGAATTCAATTTTATCGTTTGATTGGTAATCCACCCAAACATCAGTACCATTGCCGCCAGTAGCATCAGCATTGATAAGCACATCATACATGATGGTGTCATTACCACGACCTGTAGAAATAATATCATTGCCAGAACCGCCATAAATAATATCATTACCTGCACCTGCAATAATAATGTCATCACCGGCACCACCATAGATCGTATCATTCCCACCCTTAGTGGCTGGGTCATTCGCATCAGCTTCAACAAATTTCTTATAATTTTCTTTCACAAAATCATAAATTTGCTGTTGGGTTGGTTCTGCTCCACTTGTGACTTCTGCTTTTAAATACGCAATCAGTGTTGAATAACCTGAATATTGTGGATGCATCAAAGGATCTCTACCTGACCATGTAATCCAGTTGGTATTCATCGCGTCACCAAACAAGATATCATCACCTGCACCACCTTTAATGGTATCGCTGCCTACATCAGCAGGTACAAAGTTTTCTGAACCGCCGATCAAATATGCAATGAGTTTATCCGCATCAGCAATTGCTTTCGCTTCTCCATGATTTGAACCACTCCAAGCACTAGGTAGCTTATTTCCATTCGCATCTGTATTGTCGTAGCGTGACACAGTTGCATCACTTACAGCACTACTCACACCAACAGCAAAGACTTTACTTTGATCAGCCAATGGACGGAAGGCGCTATCTAGTGTGTTTTGCGAACTATTTGGCTCACCATCCGTAATATAATATGTTTGATTTTCAAAGTTAGCATCAGACACATCATTGAACCAATTTACAGCTTTATTAAAACCTAGTTCAGGATAAGTTCCGCCTCCTGCTTGAAGCCCATCATTTTTTCCAGTTCCAATATCCGCAAAGATTTGATCAATATTGTCTACGCTTACATTGGTATAGATTTTATTGACGGTGTTTCCAAGACCATTATTTGCTGAAAAAGATGCGATTTGTAAATTAATCGTACCGTCATGATCAACCATCTGTTGAATAAAGGCTTTTAAACCTTTTTTGGCAATTTCAAGACGCGTTTCGCCTTCTGGAACATTCGCGCCATTTCTAATCGTTCCTGCCATATTAAATAGCATACTTCCTGACAAGTCTAAAACGATGGATACGTTATAGTTCTTTCCAGCCACAAAGTTTGTTTTTAAGCCACCCGTGTCTCCTGCGATTAAATCATCACCTGATGTACCAATGATGGAGTTATCCCCATTTGTAACACCCGTCGACTGATCATTTTTGATCACAGGATCAACTGTTTCAATATCATGGTCTTGAATCGTATTTCCATTACGATCATTGGTTTTTGCAACAACATCTACTGTAGAACCTTGCGTACCTGTTGCAATACCATCTGCTGGTGTTAACTCATAAACATAATGACCATTTGAATCTGTTTGAACCGTTCTATCAATTTTAACTTGTTCTCCATTTTCATCATAACCCGTGATGGTAATCACCACATCGCTATTCGGTGCAACATCCTTGGTGGTTCCAGTGATTTTACC
>NZ_KB849756.1:1395312-1397817 GCF_000368925.1 Acinetobacter bereziniae LMG 1003 = CIP 70.12
TGATGGTAATCACCACATCGCTATTCGGTGCAACATCTGTGGTGGTTCCAGTGATTTTACCTGTATTATCAATGTGAATGTCTATGTTACTGTCTACACGATCAAGCCCAGCACTTTCGTCCTCTGGAGTATTTGGATCATCAGTCGCATTTTTACCTAACTGATCTTCCGCTTGAACAGTATTGCCATTACGATCAACAACTTCTGAACTTACAGTCAAATCACCATCCACAAATTCTTCTGGAACTTCAGCTGTATAGCTTCCATCTGGCTGAACAGTAACTTCGATGTCTTTGCTTAATGTATTTCCGTTCTTGTCTTGTCCTGTAATGGTAATAACAACTTTCGTTCCTTCAGGAATATTTTCTGTTTTACCAATGATTGAGCCATCCGTTTTTACTTCAACACTATTTTTCCCATTGGGAATATTTTCTTTATTTTTATCATTATCATGTGTTGCTGCGATGACACCACCGACTACACCTGTCCCAATCAGCCAAGGAAGCATTCCAGTCAAATGACTACTTGCTTCAGGTAATAATGCTTCCAGCCCTGTGATTTCTTTAAAGCCTGAAACTCCATCAAACCAATATAAAATACAACCATCTTCATCTTCAAAGACTAAATCTGAAGTTACTTCTTGGTGAACTACAAAGAAGTTTTCAATAACAATCACTTCACCGTTTTTAAGCTTTAATAATAAATGATCACCATCTCGAATATATTCAGCCACATCATCTCTATTCATTTTAGTATGAATAATTGATGCTTCTGACAAAGTGATATGGTTGGTATCTACCGTTGATTTACTTAAAGAATCTTTTTCAATTACAACAAAATTAGCCATTTTTTACCTAAGGAGATTATGTACATTTATCTTTTAAAAAATCAATTACTTAAAAATATGCACGCAGAAACCCTACAAAAATGAAATTTTTGATGGGGTTGGGAGATATTTATGAGTAAAAAATAAATCGATAATTAAGTATGATTACATTTGAGGTACGACAGTTTGAGTGGGTTCACTTTTGTTAGAACATTGAAGCGTCTGACCGTCATTTAAAATAAACGGTTTTCCCTCTCCATCTACTGAAAGTAAAAAATTATGACTATTCAACTTTTGCACATCTACATCAACATCACAGCTAAAGCATGATTCAGTATTGCAATTTTTCACTTTAAAATTATAAACTTCAGACTTTAAGTGATACTTTGCCGTATTATTTATATAAAAGTTCCCTGCTTGTATACGATCAATATAGAAATCAATCGCACACTTCTGATGTGTTGCGGTATCCCCAGAACAAAGCTTTTCATCTCTTTTCACAAGAACAATTTGATTGTTCGTCAAACTTTTCTCTTGAAACCTTAAATTTGATGGTTTTTGATACTGATTGCTTACACAGGCTGTCATACCTATTGCAGCAGTCACTACCATCAAAATAACTTTTGACATCACCGTACTCCGACATTAAAAATAATCGATAAATTCACAACATTAAAATAAGCAGGTTTAGATGAAAAAACAGATCATTTATATCTCGTATTATCTTTATATGATATTCAATTAAATCTATATTCCATCCAGCACAAATCAATAAAGCATAAGGATTAAAATAATTACAAAAATAGAAAACCCATTAATTTAAAATCAAAAATAGACTAAATAAACTTCAACAAAAAAAATGCAAAACAATACCCTTACCGAAATATTTTATAAAAATAAATCAGCAAAATTTATGTATATTTTTTACACTAAAATTGGGAGATAACTTCAGCCTAAATAGATTAAATATTATTCAATACAGGTATTTTTCATTCATGTATTCGCATAAATTAAGTCCTTTAAATTTAACTTTATGAGATTTAACTCACACAATCCTAGCATAAAAATGATACAAATCATTATCTTTTTTTTATTTGATGATAAATTTTTTATGATTTTTTAGGTTTTCTTTATAAAAAAACAATTATCATATCAACGGGTTAAAAAAAGTATTTTTTATAAAGAATACATTTACAATTTTATTTTATTTTTATATTTTTTATCCAGAAAATGCTCAGCATATAATCTCTTATCTCCCGCATAATCTCTAAAATACAAATGTATAGATTATAATTCCATAAACATTAAATTAAATATTATATTCTTTGCAAAGCCACAATCTATAATCATTTATTAACAACCAATACACTATCATTCATTGTTTAATTAACAATCAAAACAATAGCTAAATTTATATTAAATTTAAATCATTCTGCTAAAATCAAATCATTACTGTGTAAAATAAAATAATATTTACGAGAAACTTGAAATAAACCAATGCCGATAATTACAAGCATGATTAGGTGCCATTCAGGAATGTTAATCACTCACAAACCCATAATTTTTTTAAAAAGATTGGGTGCAATCAGTCTATGTGTTCTGATTCAGAACAATAGCCATGCACAAGACACCCGCTATTTAAAAGGCATCAAGGAAAGTGTATCGAGTTTAATCAAACC
>NZ_KB849756.1:1405432-1464355 GCF_000368925.1 Acinetobacter bereziniae LMG 1003 = CIP 70.12
TGGCTTCCCAAAACGCCAATATTGATGTCGCCAAGGCACAATACTATCCACAATTAAAAGCTGGCATGAATACTGGTGACTTCACCTCAAATGATAAAGGGCGGCAGTTATATTCTGTTGAAGCCAATCAATTGCTCTATGATTTTGGCAAAGTCAAAAGCAGTGTCACCACACAACAAAATAAATTGGCGGTTGAACAAGCCAATGTCTTGATCAGTATTGATGAAATCTCTACCCAGACGGCTCGAGATATTTTAGGTTTATTGAGATATCGTAATATTATAAAAATCGCCCAAGATCAATTTAATGGGGTCAGTCGCTTACATGAGATTGCACGTTTAAGAGCAGAAGCGGGCATCAGCAGTCATGCAGACCCTGTGCAAGCGCAAAGTTATGTTGAATATTCTCGTTCCTACCTGATTACCCAGCAGAATTTTCTTAAACAGCAAGAACAAAAGTTACGCACCTTATTGGGTTTTGATGTCAGTCAAATTGAGTTCAATATTCCTGATGAATTCGTCAAGCAATCAGGGCTATATGACGACCCCGAAGTCAATACCATCCCCAGTATGATTGCCGCAAAGGCTGAAATTGATGTGGCACAAAGCCAAAAGAAACAAACTCAACTCAGTGTCTATCCGACCATTTCTTTGGTGGGTGCGGTGACCAAAGCATTGAATGGTCAAAATCCCAATACTGGAATTGAGAATGATACCGACAGTTCGATTGGGGTACAGATGTCGAGTAATTTCTATCAAGGCGGTGCAGTGGGTTCACAGGTTAAAGCAGCAAATTATGCTGAACAAGCGGCACGTGCCAAGCTGAATGCCACCTATCTCAATATTATGGATCAAGCCCAAATTGCCCGTGAAAGTATTGAAAACACCGATAAACAAATTTGGGTATTGATGGACCGAGAACGCTCAACCGCCAAAACCCGAGAGCTGTATGAAGAACAATACAAACTCGGCAAACGTTCGATTTTAGATTTACTCAGTTCAGAACAATCGTACCAAAGTTCAAGGATTGAAAGAGAAGCAGCACGATTTGATATCTATGACACGATTGCATTATTTATCAATGTAACCGGAAAGAGTAGACATGCTTATCATTTAAATAATATTCAAATTCAGGGGTTTGAAGTTCAGCCATGAATAATAATAGATTAAATTATCAACCCTGGTTACAAGCCATTATCGCGGTTGCACAACATTATCGTATTCAACCCTCAGAAGAACAAATTCGTCTGCAACTGGATTGGAATAAATATCACAATCTTGATGACATGCTGGCACTGATTACCCGTCAAGTTGGCTTAAATATACGTCAAGCTGACTTTAGCACGGATGTTCTCAATCCATGGCGCTTGCCGGTGGTGGTTGAGCTGAATGATGGTCAGGTGGCGGTGATTGAGAAAGTAGATGCTGCTGGAAATGTCAGCCTACAACTCAGTGGTGATCAAGGGCTGTCACAAAGCTTCAGTGTGCAGCAACTACAAGCCCATGCCAAGCGCGTCTATATATTTAGACCTGAAACCTCTGTACCGGATGCGCGTGTTGATGAATACATTAAGCCTTATGAAAAAAGCTGGTTCTGGGACATTGTTTTAAAAGACTGGAAACGCTATACCGACATCATGGTAGCTTCAATGATTGCCAATATTTTGGCATTGGCGACCATTATCTTCTCCATGCAAGTTTACGACCGTGTGGTGCCGTCTCAATCCATTCCGACCTTGTGGGTGCTTGCAGGTGGCGTACTGATCGCTGCAATCTTTGAATTTGTTCTGCGAATTGCACGGGTCTATTTATCCGATATTATCGGTAAACGTGCCGACTTAAAGATTTCAGATCGGGTATTTGGTCATGCACTGCGCATTCGCAATAAAGACCGAGCACGTTCAACAGGCTCTTTTATTTCGCAGATTCGCGAACTAGAAGGGGTCCGTGAATTGGTCACCTCAACCACCATCAGTGCAATTGCCGACCTTCCTTTTTTCTTCCTGTTCTTGGTGATTTTTTGGATGATTGGAGGCAACATTTTCTGGGTGATGTTGCTGGTGGTGCCGCTGATGATTGTTCCGGGCTTTTTGGTACAAAAGAAATTGGCACAATTGGCAACTGAAGGTATGCGTGAATCGGCAATTCGTAATGCGATTTTGGTTGAAGCGGTGCAAGGCATCGAAGATATCAAACTACTGCGTGCTGAAGCCCGATTCCAAAATCAATGGAATCACATGAATGAAGTCTCAGCAGATGTCAGCATGCGTCAACGAAAAATTGTCGGTTGGTTAAATGCATGGACACAGAAGATCCAGGGCTTGACCTATGCCATTGTGGTGTTGGTCGGTTGTTTTGCAGTGATGAAAGGTGACATGACCACGGGTGCATTGGTGGCGTGTTCGATTCTCTCTTCACGGATGCTGGCACCCATTTCTCAAGTGACGGGTGTGCTTGGGCGTTGGCAACAAGCCAAAGTAGCAAAGAATGGTTTAGATGAGTTGATGCAAAAACCGGTTGACCGCCCTGAGCGTGCTCAATTGATTCAGCGTAAAGTGCTGTTAGGGGATTATGATTTTAAAGGGGTGGTGTTTAAATACACTGAAGATGACCCACGTCCGACCTTGGTCATACCGCAACTCAAAATTGCGGTCGGAGAAAAGGTGGCGATTCTGGGACGCAATGGTGCAGGAAAATCGAGCCTTTTACAATTACTTGCTGGGATGCAACTGCCTGTACAGGGCAAAATTAGTCTGGATGGTGTCGATCAATCCTTGCTTGATCCTGATGATATTCGCCGAGATATGGCACTGCTCAATCAAAATGCCCATTTATTCTTTGGGACCATCCGAGAAAACTTAACCTTGGGTGCGCCCTTGGCAACCGATGAAGAAATCGTGCGTGCTTTGCAAATCACCAATGCACTGGAAATCGTAGAGCAGAAAAAAGAAGGCTTGGACCATACCATTCTTGAGGGAGGTGTGGGCTTTTCAGGTGGACAAAAACAAGCGCTATTGCTGACCCGGTTGCTGTTGAGAAACCCGAATATTGTGTTGTTGGATGAACCCACTGCCTCGATTGATGATGTCTCTGAAAAAGTCTTGATTCAACATCTTAAACAATGGCTGGGTCATCGCACTTTGGTGGTGGCCACCCATCGCCCTGCAGTATTACAACTGGTGGATCGGATTATTGTGGTACATGAAGGAAAGATCATTAAAGATGGACCAAGAGATGCCATTTTAAATCCTCAACATCAACCGAATGCGGGAGGTGCTTCAGCATGAGCCAAGAACAAAATCCGCAAAAGATTGAACTGCAAAGCACGACAGCTGTTGACTCCGATGATCGTGAGACGAGCGATCTACTCAAGCGTCCTAGTAATCCCTCAGCACTCAAGTTTTCAGAACCACCCTTGCCTAAATCCAGTTTTATTATTTGGATCGTGGCAGTGGGCTTATTGGCATTCTTGATTTGGGCATGCGTTTTTAAATTGGAAGAAGTTTCAACGGGCACAGGTAAAGTAATTCCTTCGTCCAAAGAGCAAATTATTCAATCCTTAGATGGTGGGGTGCTCACCAGTTTGGATGTCAAAGAAGGTGATATTGTACAAAAAGGACAAACTCTTGCTCAGATTGACCCCACTCGATTTGAGTCACAAGTCGGAGAAAGCCAGACTAAATTACTGGCAACCCAAGCCACCGCTGCACGTTTAGAGGCGGAAGTGAACGGTACACCGCTACGCTTCCCTAAAGATGTATTGGCAGTACCAGCCTTGGTTCGAGAGGAAACGGCACTGTATACCTCTCGTCGTGCCAATTTGGATGAGTCCATCACGGGGTTAAAACATGCCTTGGCTTTGGTGCAAAATGAATTGCAAATGACTCAACCATTGGTCGCCAAAGGTGCGGCATCCGAGGTTGAAGTATTACGTCTAAAACGAGATATCAATAACTTTGAAAATCAGATCAATGACAAGCGTAATGACTACTATGTAAAGTCACGCGAAGAGTTGGCGAAAGCCAATGCAGATATTCAATCGTTACAGCAAATCGTGGCAGGTCGAAATGACTCAGTCAAACGTTCCACCTTTAAAGCGCCTGTCCGTGGTGTGGTCAAAGAAATTGCCGTGACCACGATTGGTGGGGTGGTACCGCAAAATGGCAAGTTGATGACCATTGTTCCGATTGATGAGCAGTTATTGATTGAAGCACGAATTTCCCCACGAGATATTGCATTTATTCATCCGGGGCAGCCGGCTTTAGTGAAAATCACGGCCTATGACTACTCTATTTATGGTGGTTTGGAAGGTAAAGTGACGGTGATTTCACCGGATACTATCCGTGATGAGGTAAAACAAGATCAGTTTTACTATCGCGTCTATATTCGAACCAATAAAGATAAACTGGTGAATAAGGCAGGTAAATCTTTTTCGATTACGCCGGGTATGGTGGCTACTGTTGATATTCGCACAGGTCAGAAAACCATTATTGAATACTTGTTGAAACCATTCAATAAAGCCAAAGAAGCATTAAGAGAGCGTTGAGTTTTAGATCATCAAGCATGGGTTGAAATACATCAATGGAAATAAAAAACCAATCTACGGATTGGTTTTTTATTGGGGTCTATTCTTATCTATAAGTCTTGCAATGTTAAAATAATACTATCTTGAACCTCATCCTACTGATGAAAACATAGACGACAAATATGATTTTAACGCTGTGAATAGGAGCAACGAATGAGCTAACCATTCGACACATTTATAACGAATCATTGATGATTAAGATGACTTATTTGCTCAAACGACATGAGCGAAAATACGACAATTTAGTCACACCATAACAGCTTTATTTTTTGAACGTTAGAGACGATATTTTAAATAAATTCCAAATGCGGAAAAGTTTTTATGATCTCCAAACGCCTCTTTGGCTGCACTTTTAGGGTTAAGCCAACTATAGGATAAAGATGTGTACAGTTTAGTTGTAGGTACCCACTCTAAATAAATACTGTACTCATCCGCAAAACGACGATTATGAACAGGTGTTCCAAAATAATTGGCTTTATCCAACGCCAACTGATAATAAATTGTTCCGAATGTAAGTTGATCATTCAATTGGGATTTAATCGAAAATTGCTGAACTTTTTCATTGCTATTGTACAAAGCATAATTTCCCGCAACATCACCCAATAACCAAGTTCCCCACCCAATATAACCTTTACTTAACGCATTCCAACTACGGCGTTGCTTATCTTGTAAATTATCATCTCCAGAAAAAAAAGAATATCGATAGCCTAATGTAGGTTGAAATGGCAAACCGTCAAAAACATAGTCAGCTTGGGTATACCAGGCATTTGCCTGATAACTCACACCATCCCCACGACCGCGTTGAATTGCATATTCACCGTTCAAAGTTAAGGCTGGAATCAGTGCTGATTTAGCATTTAATGCCCTTAAATTATAAACTTGCATTCCATCTTTAGGGGCAGCATCGGAAGAAGGAGCTTTAACTTTAAATGCAGTTAAACCCAAAGTAAGATTTTCGTTCCAATCATAATCTAGATTCGCACCATTCATTTTAAAACTGCCCAAATCATAATCTGTACCTAACGTAAACAGCTGTGCTTTTAAATTTTGCTGTTCCCATGCAAGCACTGCGGAATTGCGAAATGCAGAACGTGGAGCAATATAATAGGTTCCATCTTGATATTGATCCAAATTACCATCCATGATGATAAAACCTGTCGCAATCGAATAATTTTGCCGTCCAGCCGTCAACTTCCAGTCACCATATCCAATACCCGCATAAAGCTCCTCAACACTGGTTCGACCATCTGAACGTCGGGTGTAGCCACCGGCATCACCATCTCCAAAAGTTTGTGAAGCAACGATTGATGTACCAAGTATTAAATTTATATCTGAATCTAGCTTATAGTTCAGGTTTAAATTGGGTTTTAAATAAGCTTCTTGCCAAGTTGCTTGTTGACCTGTCATTGTCTGATCACGTAAATCGATTCGCCCACTACCAAAATTAATATGATCTGCATACAGATTGGCAGCAGTTATGGTTAATCCCAATTCTCCAGTAAGATTTCCTGATTTTATTTCATACTCAGCAACAGCTGCTAAAGGCACAAAGGAAAGTACAACAACACAGAACATAGAATGAAAATAAGATGATTTTTCCATAATCAATATCTCCTTGAAATTATTTTTAGTTTTTGCTTTTGGATGGATACTCTTGAACTCCGCAGAGTTTGATGGCAACAAGATAAAAAATAGAAGTTAGAATTAACCCCACAACCCATGAAATATCAGCACCATTCAATACATGGGCAATAGAACCTGTATACAACTCTGTGGCAATAAATGGGATTTGAACAACAACCCCAAAGATGTATGCCGAGACAGCCAAAATGTTAAATTTTCCATACTTCCCTCCATCTTGTAGAAAAAATGATTTCACATCATATTCACCATGCCGAACCCAGTAATAGTCCACCAAATTTACTGCTGTCCAAGGAATAAGGACGTAAATCAGTAAGAAGATAAAGTTGGTAAACATCGGCAAGAAATTACTGGATGCCTTAATCCCAATCCACAATGCGATACCAATAAAAACAAAAGAAATCAGTACCCTACCCTTCGCTGTTGGAATAAATGATGGAATAAGGGTTTGAATAAAAGAGATTAAGGTCAATACACCGCAATATAAATTCATTGAATTTATGGCTGCGATTGCGATGACAAGGATAAAAATAATTCCACTACCTATTTCTGGTACATAGTTGATCAATCCAGAAATAACATCACCATTGGGTGTCAACAATCCGATTGTGATCCCCAAGGACATGGGGATAATCGTCCCCAAAGAGCATCCCCAATAAGTTGCCCAAGATGCGGAATGAGCTCCTGTTTCTTTAGGCAGATAACGACTTGCATCAGAGACATAAGGTGCATACGCTATTTGCCATAAAGCGGCTATCGAAAGTGAGGCAAGAAAACCTGTTGCAGAAAAAGAGTTTCTTTCAAAAAAGTCTAGCGGTAATCCATAAATAATGAATACCCATATATATGCCAAAACAAACCCGATCCCACAAATGACAAAGATAATTTTGGTAAAGAGGTGAATCAACCTATAGCCAACGATGGCACCTGTCACAGCGACAATACCTGCCAGTAAAATCCCGAAAGATTGACTAAATGAGGGAATAAGCAAGTTGATCGCCTGTCCTGCCAAAGTTATATTGGAGGCAAGAAAACCAACATACATGATCACCACAATTCCTAAAATCGGCAATGCGCCAAGAGATCCAAACTGTCCCTTGGTTTGAATCATTTGCGGTACACCAAGTTGAGGACCTTGAGCTGCATGTAAGGCTGCAAAAATAGCACCAATCAATGTTCCCAAAATCGTACTGAGAATCGCGGATATAAAAGATTGCTGAAAAATAATGACAGAAAGTGATCCTGTCACAAAGGTCAATAACATCAAATTTCCACCAAACCATAAGGTAAAGAGGTCCAAAGGTCGACCATGCCGTTCATTGAGTGGAATTTGCTGAATGGTATGTTGTTCAATCGAATGAACAGGTTGTTCTTGCATGATATAGCTCCTTATATAAAGGAAGATTTAAAATTTAGATTTCTTGTTTAAATTGCTTTTTTAGAGATATAAACTCCCCTGCGTCTCAAGTACGCATTTGAAAAATATTGAAGTGAGTGGGTGAAAAAAGTTGTGCTATCAGTGCATCGGTTCAAGCACAATGTCATCAAACAAGGCTTGTATATTCTGCTGAATTGCACCTTCAAAAATGATCACAATTCTTGTTTTTGGGTCATCATCTGACCATGTATCGAGGTAAGACTCTGGAAATAAATAATGCTGTACACCATGTATTACAACAGGTCTCAAAGACTCCCTAATATGAATCAAACCTTTGATTCGGAGTAAATTCTCTCCATGCAGGCGAGCGAGTTTCTGAAGAAACAGGGTTATACTCCGCCAAGCTAATGGTTGATCAGCATATAAACATAAATTACTCATACCTTGGTGCAGTGATTGACCCAACTTGTTTCTCAGATGACTATTTTGTTTAAACCATTGGATCTGCGGTAAATCACGTACAATTGGATACTGTTCGCGATCAAAAATTAATGAAGCAACAGCTTCTACATCTGAAGAATCAATGATTTCAGCAGCATCATTTAAAGCCGCTATCCCTTCAACGAAATTATAAAAGGCATGAGATAAATCGGTTTTCGTCAAAATAATCTTGTCCGCAACCGCAATTTGCCGCAATCGTTCTATATGTTGCTTGGGGAGGTCGAGAGGTAATAAGCTATCCACGGTCGTAATCACTGTTTGCACACTAAATAGCACGGCTACACTTTCATCAACCAACAACTGTTTAAGCACTGGAATAGGATCAGCCATTCCCGTTGTTTCAACAATGACCCGATCAAATATAGGTATTATTTCTGCCTGTGCACGTTGATAAAGTAATTTGAGCGTCTCTGAAAATTCAGTTTTAACACTACAACACACGCAACCACTTTTGAGTAAAACCATATCTTGATCAATCTGACCAACCAGCAGATGATCTAAACCAATCTCTCCGATTTCGTTAATGATGACAGCTGTGCGCTTCATTCGTTCATCAGCCAACAAGTTTCGGAGTAAAGTTGTTTTACCACTCCCTAGAAACCCTGTCAGTAATGTCACAGGGATACGTTTTACTGCATTCATCTCTGTTCTCCCTAAGCGAAACAAACAATATTTTTAAACGGTATTAACTGGTCCGCTGAAATACATGCTGACCTTGCAATACAGTGGTGATGACTTGAGTCGCTGCAATTTCTTCTACTGTTGACTCAAAAATATTGCGATCCAAAACAATAAAAGTTGCATCTTTACCCATTTCTAAGCTTCCAGTGCGATGGCGATGACCTATGGCAATTGCACCATTCAAAGTCATCATTTGTAGCGCCACCTCCAATGGCACACTTTCATCACCGTGTTGCAAAATGCCAGCTAAAGCTGGGAATAAATTAGGGGTTGGGGGTAAGAGCCAATCCGTTCCCACCGTCATGATTGCACCAGCTTCATACAAACTTCGAAAGTCGTAAGCTTTACCTAGCGCTTGCTGATATTCAGGGATATGCCAAATTGCTGGAGACATCTCAGCAATAATGCCGAGTTCTCCAAAACGGGGACGATCTTTTAAAGACACATAATGAGCATGTGCAATATCATGAAAATGTCCTGCTTTTCGCTCGATATAATTTGCATTTTCATAATTATTCAGCGCAATACGCACGGAGCCATACCCCGTACAATGTGCCTTAACAATCAAATCTGCCTTGGTCCATTCACGGATTTTTTCAGTAAGTTCATTTGAATCAAGAAGTAAGTTATAGGTTATTGGCTGATCTGTGACTGGGTCTAGAGGTACATGACTAAAAGTAGGCGCCATAGACGTACCATCCAACATGACTTTAATACCGTTGACCATGACACGTTTTGAAGCATATTGTTCGCGCTGTGCAATGACCTGTTCATCTTCCTCACGATCACTTAGGGACACCACTTCCGCTCGCCAAGGCAGATGACAAAACAAATCCAGTGTAAGTTCCTGCGCTTCATCCAAAGTTTGCGCCGCAATCAAGAACGGACGTGTTGCTGAGGCTTCCTGCGTTGAAGTTATGCCATATTGGTTACAAATACTTGCCGCCATCTTAAGCGCTTGCTTATTCTGTTCTGCACTCTCAGTAGGCGCAGCCATATATAATTTAACCCAAGCCCCTTCACGTAAGATTCCTGTGGGTTCACCAGTTAAAGGATCTTTTCCGATTTTTGCTCGTATTGTGCTGGGTGTATCACGGGTAATGCCAGCAAGCTCTAAGGCGAGACTATTCGCCATAACGTTATGAAATGAAAAATCATGTATGACAATTGGTACATGGGGAATCACTTGATCTAACCATTCACGTGTCAATATGTCTGCCGTGAAAATTAAAGGATTGTAGAGACCTGCAAAAATCCATGTTCTTTCTGAAGCATATTTTGCCCAGTATGTTTTTAGTTGTTGTGCCAGTTCATCTAAGGTTTGGGGATCATTTAATTCGCAAGAATATTCCAACCGACGCAATGCTGCTTTTAAAAGATGAGTATGCGCATCATGTATACCCGGCATAACCATTTTTCCTGCTAAATCATAGTGCTCTGCACCCTCAGCCAAAGCCAAGAGTTCATCTTGATCACCTATTGCTAAAATTTTACCCGCCTTGACCCACATGGCTTCCGCCCAAGGTTGTGATTCATTCACGGTATAAATTTTTGTATTGTAGTAAACAATATTACTCATTGTTTTATCCCTGCTTACGCTCAATGAATATTCAGCTCAAATTTCTGAAAAAGTCATAAATACATATTCATCAAAAAGCTTTTCCGTTTTTCACAGCTAATCTTTTATGTGTATTGCTTATTTTTTATACTCCACGGCAACCATATAAGTAATTCTTAAAAATTGATGTAGATGTTCTGAATTTTCAAAGTAACTCATCAATCATGTTTTGCTGAGTCAAAATCTGTACTTAATCGGATGTGATATAAAATGCAAAAATTAGCCGATAGATGCCTGTTTCTCTTCATCCATTTCAAAGTGGTATTGTTGACAATGATGCATTGAATAATTACTTAAACTATCGCGCCAAGCTGCCTGTCGTTTTATTCACCAATTACCCATCCAATTCCGACGATTGTTCAATTTCAATCTATTTTTAATTAGGGATTCATCTTAAAATTTCGCATCTCTTTTTGTTATATATCTACAATGAAAGCCTTTTTATTATTCAGTGTCATTATTCTCTTGGCTGGATGTGCACTGGGTACATCTCGTGAAATAAAAACGGCTGAAAAAATTCTCAACCAATTTCAATGTAACAATATAGAAACCGCTGAACTCAATCATAGTGCAATTAATCTTTATCACGAGCATTCACTTGCTGTGAGTAAAGAAAAAGCCACAGATTACATTGAACGTTATAAGTCAGGAGAGGAATTATTTAAAATTCCTTTAGATGAAGTGGTTCAACAGCAATATGATATTTATAAGACTGCATGTGAATCACTTGGTGGTGTGCAAACGGAAAAGCACTAATTATTTGGGACAAACAAAAATAGGGAATAAGCAAAACGCTTATTCCCATGAAATCACGTCCAACAGATTGTATTTATTATTTTAGCTAAGTTGTCGATTAAAACTCAGCTTCTTGCATAAATCTCGTATCCACACTAAATAAATCTGGATGTTTGGGATTAATCTGCGCATAAAATGCCATGATTTCAGCCATATCCTGCTGATAGTCTCCTGTCGGATATACAATTTTACCAATACCCGTTTTTTTGTTTGCATAATCCATATATGCCAATGCAATTGGCACACCTGCATTCATCGCCACATGATAGAAGCCAGTTTTCCACTGTTCCTGTTTAGAACGTGTTCCCTCTGGCGTGACTAGCATCACCAATTTAGAATGGCTTTTAAATAAATCGCTCATCAACTGAACCATACTTGGACGAGCTTCACCATCTTTCTTAGGACGGCGATCAATACCAATTCCGCCCATTGCGCGGACAAAAGGTCCAAAAGGCAATTTCATATAGCTATCTTTGATGGTAATACGAACATGAACACCCAATGCTTTGAGTGCTAAACGTGCATAGAGTGCATCCCAATTGCTGGTATGTGGAGCAGCGATCATAACGCATTGATCAATGTTTAAATCCCAATGGTTATCGATTTGCCACCCCATCCATCCCAAACTTCGCTCAGCTAATTTTTCAAACACCCTACGCCCCAACAGATAAAATTTGCGCAGGATTGTAGCAATCATCATCCTAGATAAAAATGCAAATCGCCTATAAAACAAACGATTAATATATAAATGTATAAAAATAATTAAAAGCTAAACTTGTCAGTAAATCATCCAAATTAAATCAATTTTGCAAAGAATTTGCATATATCAATTTTTAACTGAATTAAAATACTGAATCCAATGTAATTCACGACAATGATTATCAAAATGAATTTTTTGCGGATGAATATTTTTATTTGATTGGTGAATGACTTGATACTCGGTCCAACTTTCCAAACATGCTTCCACTTCAAAAAGCTGATTGTCCTGTTCTATGGTCTGTTTTATTTGAGTTCCATCAATAAAGGTATAGATTTTAGTGGTCTGAGTAAATGTTATATCATTCAAACGCGTTTGTTCAGACTGTTCAACCACATGTTGTATTTTGAGGTGGTCATTACGTGTTTCTTGATTACTTTGCATATCATAAATACAAGCAACATATTCAGCCAAATGAGTCATAACTTTAAATAACACCACCACAACAGAACCAACATAGTAGCTCAACTTGAGTAAACAGACTACATTGCACTGCATTTCCTTACATAATTCACATTTCTTATCAGTGAGATAGCTTATATTCTTAGGATCTGTTGACATTTCAACCATGCATTGCGTTATTGGTTCAAATGACATAAACAAAACATGATATAAAAACTTATCTATTTAGGTGATACGATGAAAAAAACACTCTTGGTTATTTCACTATTAGGGTTAACTTTAAGTGCTTGTTCTAAACCGACTCATCAAGCATCTGAAGATATTCAAACAACTGCACAAACTCAAGCTGCTGCATCTCATGAAGCAGCAACACCAACTATTGACTCTGAACACAATGCACAAAATAGTTTGGACTGGGCGGGCGAATATACTGGCTTACTACCATGTGCTGATTGCTCAGGAATTAAAACCAAACTGATTCTCAAATCAGATCATACTTACGAACTGATTGAAGAATATGAAGGGGTTAAAGGTGAAGGCAAACCATTTAAAACTCAAGGCAGTTTTAGCTTTGATGAGTCAGGATCGATTATCGGTCTAGATAAAAATGCCGATGGACGTAAATACTTCGTGGGTGAAAATATACTGGAAGCACGTCGTTTTGATACAGGCGAAAAAATTGAAGGTCCAAATGCCGAGCTATATCAGTTAAGCAAAACAGCTGAATAACCAATCAATCGCTGAAGATGTATTCTGTGAACACTGAATAAAAAAACCTGCTGAATGGACTGAACCCCAAATCTTGGACAGTTTAGTTAACGCTGGATTGAGTTCTGAATTGAACAGGGCTCAATCCTTTTAGTTTAATTTGTATTCTCTCATGATTATAGTAATGGATGTAGTCATGAATTTGTTGCTCTAAGACTTCAATGCTTTCTGGTTTCTCTAGATAAATCGTCTCTGATTTTAATGTACCAAAGAAACTCTCCATCAAAGCATTGTCCCAACAATTCCCTTTTCTACTCATACTTTGCTTAATCTTATTCGCTTTAAGCGTACTCCTAAATTGGCTCATTTGATAATGCCAGCCTTGATCTGAATGAAGCATAAGCTTGTGTTTTCGTGAGTTTGGTAAATGACTTATGGCTTGATCAAGCATATCTTTAACAAGTTGAAATACTGGGCGTCTTGAAAGTGTATAGCTCACAATCTCATTGTTATAGCAGTCTAAAATCGGAGATAAATATAACTTCGTATCAGCAACTTTAAATTCGGTTATATCTGTCAGCCAACGCTTATTGGGTCGCTTCGCTTCAAAGTTACGTTTGAGTTTATTTTTGACTATTTTATTGGATGTACCTTTGTAGGCATTGTACTTTTTACGCCGAATCAATGAAATTAAACCAAAGCCTCTCATCAACCTAGCAATCAATTTATGGTTATGATGAAGACCTTGTTGCTTCAAGGCTAAAGTGATTCGTCTATAACCATATCTACCTTTATGCTGATCATAAATTTGGCAAATTCGTTGCTTGAGCTCTGCATATTTATCTACGGCATTTAGCTTGGCTTTATGATAGTAGAAACTACTCCTCGATAACTCAGCAATATCTAAAAGCAATGGCAAAGCAAACTCAGTACTCATCTGATCAATCAACCTTGCTTGTTGTCCTTTTTGGGTGGATTCAGCAAGGCGTCGAGCTTTTTTAAGTAAGCATTCTCAGCGCGTAAATAGAGTAGTTCATGCTGAAGCTCAGCAGTTGTTTTTTCATGATCAGGTTTATCAACAATATATTTATGTTTATTTTTAGACATGGGTGCTCTTCCTTTAGACTTTGGTTCTAGTCCAAGCATACCATCGGTTTGATAGATTTTACGCCATACACTGATCAAACTCGGGGAAGAAATACCAAAACGAAGAGCTGTATCAGATAAACTTAATCGCTCATCCTGCATAGTTGTTAATACTTTATATTTAAATTCAGCTGTATAAATTGTCTTATTCTGTTTTGGTTTTATTGCATCAATTCCACCTAAGTTGAATTGAGCCAACCATTTAGAGACATCCTTATCACTAATCGAAAAATGCTTGGCTGTTGATAAACTAGAATGGCCTTGAGCATAATAAGCAATGACTGCTTGTTTAAACTTTAAATTGTATTTCATAAAAATACCCTATAAGTTGTGTCCAACTTATAGGGTTCAGTTCAGAAGCAGGTTTTTTTATTTATGCAAGACAAGATCAATGATTGCCTATCAAATAAATCCCAAACAATGTAAAGATTCCACCAGACACACCATCAATCCATTTTGCGGCACTTTGATAAGCTGCTTTAAAGCTTGGCAATGAAAAGACAAAAGCCACAAAGCTGAACCAAATTAAAGTCTCAATTGACACAATGACAAATAATAATGAATGTAATCCATCTAAATTTGGATTTGCTAAAAAGATAGAAAAAACACTACCAAAATAAATCACCGCTTTAGGATTAGATAAATTGGTTAAAAAACCTTTGAGAAAAAAGCGGAAGTTGCTTTGCGGCAACTCAAAATGATGTTGAGTTGTCATCACTTTTTTACTCAATGCAGATTTCAACATTTGATAGCCAAGCCAACACAAATAAATTCCACCCACCACCAAAATGACATGTCGAAGCCAAGCCATTTTTTCAAAAATAATATTCAACCCCATCAGTGCGAAGAATGCCCAGAACATCACGCCTGCGGTGATTCCAAGCACGACAAAGATAGATTGCTTTCTTGAACGACTTATTGCTGTTTGAGAAACGAGGAAAAAATCTGGACCTGGGGTGATGAGTGCACAAAAATGAATAAAGATTAAAGTGCTTAATGCAATCAACATTTGCTAAATTCCATTTAAAGATGGCTGTTTTATATTAGTGTGAAAATTCATGTTTTACCACACATGTATTTCAGCTTTTTATGCGAAGTATAATTGAAATTTTTTATATAATAGTGAAGTTGCAATCGGTCGAAACCCATTGCAACTTGATCGAGTTAGACCAGAATATCCCGTTTACCGTTAGGTCCTTGTTCGCTGACAATGCCCTGCTCTTGCATTTGATCGACAATACGTGCAGCACGGTTATAACCTAAGCTAAACTTACGTTGTAACGATGATACTGATACCTTGCGGGTTTCCAATACAAAGGAAACACATTGGTCATACAGTGCATCACGGTTTGGATCACCATCCCCGTCCTCAAAACCACGTGAGGTCGGTTCCTCATCAAATGGGGTAAGAATTTCATCGATATAATTTGGCTCACCACGTTCACGCCACGCATCACAAATGCGGTTTACTTCATCATCGGAAATAAATGCACCATGCACACGTTCGGGATCAATTTTACCCGGCCCGAGGAAGAGCATGTCACCGTGACCGAGCAAATCTTCTGCACCACCACCATCAAGAATTGTGCGTGAATCAATTTTACTGTTTACGCGTAATGCTACACGGGTTGGAATGTTGGCTTTAATTAAGCCTGTAATTACGTCTACAGACGGACGTTGTGTCGCTAGCAGTAAATGAATACCAGCCGCACGTGACTTTTGCGCCAGACGTGTGATCATCTCTTCTGCCTTTTTGCCCACCTGCATGATCATGTCTGCAAATTCATCCGCCACAATCACAATAGATGGGAGAGGTTGCAAACGTGGTGCGCGTTCCTGCGTAGCAGAATCACTGGCTTTCCACGTTGGGTCAATCAAGTCCTCGCCATTGGCAATAGCTTCTTCAACTTTACGGTTATAGTCCGCCAGTTTACGAATCTTCAAGAATGACATCAGTTTATAACGACGTTCCATCTCATTTACACACCAGTTCAAAGCACTTACAGCATCTTTCATGTCTGTAACAACAGGGGTCAATAAATGAGGAATATCATTATAATTTGCCAATTCTAATTGCTTAGGGTCAATTAAAATCAAACGTAATTGGTCTGGCGTATATTTCAATAACATCGATAAAATCATCGAGTTAACTGCAACCGACTTACCCGAACCCGTTGTCCCTGCAACCAGCATATGGGGGGCTTTACCTAAATCAGTAATCACTGGATTACCTGAAATATCTTTACCCATTGCCATTGAAAGCAAACCGTTTGGATCTCTAAAAGCAGGAGTTTCAAGCAACTCAATCAAACGCACCATTTCACGGCTGCTATTGGGCACTTCAATGCCGATATACGGTTTACCTGGAATAACTTCAACAACACGCACCGAAGCCATAGACATTGAACGTGCTAAATCTCGTGAAATATTGGTGACTTTGGAAGCTTTAACGCCTGGTGCAAGATCCAACTCAAAACGTGTTACTACAGGTCCAGGTTGTGCTTCAATGACTTTTGCTTTGACATTGAATTCTTGTAGTTTAATTTCTAGCAATTCAGATAAACGTGAAAGTTGTTCAGCTGTAAAGTTAACCTTTTTATTTGGATCAACTTTATCCAGTAACTCAAAGCCTGGCAAAGTAGGTAAATCACGACGCTTTTGGGCAACCTGCATTGCTCGTGACATTGGTCGACCAAAAGCGTCTGTAAGCGGTGCATCTAAGTCGAAGTCATCTTCAAGTTCTGCAAACTCAGTCTGCAATTCATCTTGAGGTTTACCTGCTGTTTCTTGCCACGCCTCCCTAAACGCATCTTTATCGGAAGAAATCAGAGATTTCTCTTCTTCGCTCACCAAAGTTGATGCTGCTAAATGAGTTTGAATATTGGCACGGGTAAACGGCGAAGATTGGGCATAACTACTGGTGGTTCTTGCCTCAGCCGTTGTTCTAGGCTCAATGGAAGACTGCTCTGAATGCGTTATATCATGTGCTTCAGCAAATGGATCATCAGCAAGTGAAGCAAGTTCATCCAGTTCATGGGCTAAACCTGATGTTGTCACAACAGTCGGTGCAGTCGCTCCAGCAACATTGGCAAAACTCGTGGTGGGCTGAATTGTATCTGTAGATTCAACTTGCGTATGTGCTGTATTGGCATTGAATGGTGTATGAATATCTGTTGCAGTTTGCCCATTCGGAACAACAGATAATAATTCATCAAAAACTTGATCATCATCCCAGTCAAGTGATGATTTTTGTTTTGTCTCCACATGACTTACTGATGTATGTGCATGCGGTAAATGATCAGGATATTTATTTTCAGTTTGATCTTCTGAAGCTCTTAATAATGCATCTATATCACGATTGTGATCTTGATCTTGATTCAGTGCTTTCCATACTTCACCAGATGAAACCGTACGTTGACTGTCTTGTTCTAAACGATGCGCCTTTTCTAAAGTGCGTTCCAAGGTTTCATCATCGATATCATCTCGATCAAAGTGAGTCTCTTGATGAGCTTTATGTTCTTGTTCAATCATGTCATCAAACAAACGCTCAGCCGTTTGATTATGTTTAGTATTTTTAACAATTAAATGTTCTTTAGGCTGTTGCTCTTGATCAGCTTCAGTAAATTCTGCCTGTGCTGTAATCGGCTCAGCTTTATGCGAATGCACTTTATTCTTTTGTGGTGAAGTTAAATCATAGGCTGACTCACTTTCAGGCACATTTTTATAAAATAAATCTTGTAAATATGCAGGTGTGGCTTTCAACATTGCCCATGTTTTATTCCATTGGATTCCAAAAGCCAAAGTAAATAACACAATGAGTAAAATCAGGATAAAAATTACAGCACCATAGATGGTCATCAGTTGAGATAGACTTTCACCTAATTCATAGCCAATAATCCCACCCGAGGCATTTGCCAATGTATCTGCAGGCACATTCCATAACAAATACAATAAACTCGATGTCGCCAGCAAAATGAAAAATTGAGCAGCATAACGAAATGGACGACTCACAAAGCTTCGTGGCCACCATACTTGTATGGCTTCAATAAACATAAATACAGGGATAAGTAGACTTGCCCAACCTAAGAAACCAAACAATAAATCAGCAATCCAAGCACCTGCAACACCACTGGCATTTGAAACCTGTTGTGTATCACTGGAAATATGCATCCAACCTGGATCAAATGGGGTATAAGTCACTGTTGCAAGGAACAGATAGATCCCAAATGAAATCAAGAATATTGTTGTTAAAAAGCGCTGTGCATAAACATTTGACACCGCAGTCATATACGATCCTGTAACCAATTATTCAAATTACTCTTTTCTGAAGCTTTTAAGCTTTTCTTGAGAGAAGAAATTTTTATATTATGCACCTGTTCTTAAAAAAAAGATGCACTATTATTTACTTGTGTTGTAAAGCATTGTTAGAAATTTAAAGTTTTATTTGCATGAAAATGCTCAACAAACTTATTTCGTCTTTCTATATAGCTCAATTCGATTTAGATGATCAATATTATCGACATTGAAGCCACACAACTTTGACCAAGTTTCACGTATAATTCGAGCAATTGCTATATTTTTTATAAAAAGGATGACTTATGAGCGCTCGTCACTCTCGGTTGATTATTCTCGGTTCTGGTCCTGCGGGTTATAGTGCGGCAGTATATGCAGCACGCGCCAACTTAAAGCCAACATTGATTGCCGGTATGCAGTTGGGTGGTCAATTAACCACGACGACTGATGTTGAAAACTGGCCGGGCGATGCTGAAGGTTTAACAGGTCCTGCATTGATGGAACGTATGCAAGCCCATGCTGAACGTTTTGGTACTGAAATACTCTACGATCACATCAATGAAGTTGATTTGAAAGTGCGTCCATTCGTTCTCAAAGGCGACATGGATGAATACACCTGTGATGCTTTAATTATTGCGACTGGTGCAACAGCACAATACTTAGGTTTAGAGTCAGAACAAGCCTATATGGGTCAAGGTGTCAGTGCATGTGCAACTTGTGATGGTTTCTTTTACAAAAACCAAAAAGTCATGGTTGTGGGTGGCGGTAATACTGCGGTCGAAGAAGCATTATATCTTTCCAACATCGCATCACATGTAACGCTTGTACACCGTCGTGACAAATTGCGCTCAGAAAAAATTCTTCAAGATCATCTCAATGAGAAAGTTAAAGAAGGAAAAATTTCGATCATCTGGAACCATCAGGTTGAAGAAGTTCTCGGTGACAGCAACTCAGGCGTAACTTCTGTACGTCTTAAATCAACCCAAGATGACTCATTACAAGACGTTGATGTTTCAGGTCTGTTTGTTGCGATTGGTCATAAACCAAATACTGCGATGTTTGAAGATCAACTTGAATTGCGTAATGGCTATATCCAAGTCCGCAGTGGTACAGCAGGTAATGCAACAGCAACATCTGTTGCAGGTGTATTTGCTGCAGGTGATGTGGCTGATGATGTGTATCGTCAAGCAATTACTTCGGCAGGTTCAGGCTGTATGGCTGCACTTGACGCAGACCGTTATTTAGATGGCTTAGAATAATTTCATTATTTTTGTAAAAACAAACCGCCTACATGGCGGTTTGTCTATTTTTGATTTATAAATAAACAAGATCAATGATTTTAAATAAATATCAATTATAGGAAAAAAGATGACAACAACGTGGACCGATGGCTACCAGACTGAAGTAAATTACACCTATGGCTACTACAAAGATCTTAGCCCCAATTATCAGAAATTTTGTTTACTACTCAATGGTGTAGATTGCCCACCTGCAAAAGATGATCATAAACATTGTGAACTCGGTTTTGGACAAGGGGTCAGTCTGAATATCCATGCCACTTCTAGTTTCGGCTTATTTTTTGGTACTGACTTCAACCCTGCACATGCAGCACATGCCAATGTTTTGGCTGAACAAACGCAAGTTCCGCACCATTTTTATGATGCCAGTTTTGAAGAATTATTGAATAAAGATCTACCGATGTTTGACTCCATCAGCCTGCATGGTATTTGGAGTTGGATCAGTCATGAAAACCAACATATTATTTTACAGTTCATCCGAAAATTTTTAAGCCCAAACGGGATTGTCTATATCAGTTATAATTGCTTAACGGGTTGGGCAGCCAATATGCCGATTCGAGAGTTATTTCATAGTCATTTTAAATTTAACAGCACCAGCACCAACCCACTGCAAAAAGTAAATGACTCACTTGAGTTCAGTGAAGCCTTACTCACTCAAAATCCGTTATTTGCACAACGAAATCCCAATGCACTCAATAAAGTTCAAGACCTCAAAAAACAAAATCCCAATTATTTGGTTCATGAATATCTCAATCAAGATTGGCAATGTTTTTCATTTCAACAAGTGGTACGAATCCTAGAAGAAATTAAACTGACCTATGCAGGTTCAACTGATTTAAATACCCATTTAGATAATATTAATTTTAGTGATCAACACCAGCAGTTTTTAAATACCATTGAGCATCCGATCTTTAAAGAACAATGTAGAGATTACTTTGCCAACACTCAATTTAGAAAAGATCTTTTTATTCGTGGTAAAAATACCCTCACCCCACTCGAAATTCAACATCGTCTGAGAAATACAGCTTTTGTGCTATTGATTGCACCTGAAAAGCTACCTACCACTATTGCTGGCTACTTAGGTGAATTTGATTTGCTCCAAGAAGTTTACCAACCTTTAGGCGCACACTTTAAAAATTCTGACTATCAGCCACAAACCCTTGCTCAACTCGAACAAGTCATGCCTGATATTACCTATGCCAAACTGTTAAATGCGCTGGTGATCTTGTGTCACTTAGGTTTAGCTCAGCCATGTCAGCACCAATTATCTGACGAAACAATACAACAAGCACAAAAGTTAAATCACTACTTCCTCGAACAAGCCAGTTATCATACCAATTATCAGGTTTTGGCATGCCCACTAACTGGAATTGGTATCCCAAGTGATCAGTTTACTCAACTTTTCTATCGTGCCCATTTTGTTGATGGTTTAAATTCTGCATCAGAGTTTGCTCAATATGTTTGGGATGTCCTCACACAATTAAGATGGTTGGTCTTGGATAAACAAGGGCAGCCTGTTTCTGACACTGAAACCAGCCTGAAAATTATTGAAGAAAAAGCACAGTTCTTTTTAGACAGCGATAAACTCAAAATTGCTCAACAATTGAAACTTTTTGCATAGCTTCTATTTAGACATCTCTATTCAAGATCAGCTAAGATAAAGCTGATCTTTTTTTATTGATGATATTCCGTGAACTCATTAGCACCTTCACAATTTATTTTCCCCGATCCAATAGAAGCTGATCCAGACGAACAAGGTTTAATTTGTATTGGCGCAGATTTAGATCCATCAACACTCTACGAAGCCTATACCCATGGTTTGTTTCCGTGGTTTTCTGAAGGTGAGCCGATTTGCTGGTGGAGCCCTGAACCAAGATGTATTATTCGTCCTCAAGACTATAAGCCCAGCAAATCACTGCTGCGCAACATGAAAAAGTTTGATTATCAAATCACCATTAATCATGCTTTTGAACAGGTCATTCGTTCGTGTTCACTGCCCCGTCAATATGCCGATGAAACCTGGATTTCTGAAGAAATTATTCAAGGTTACTGTCAGCTTTTTCAGGCGGGTTATGCGTATAGTGTTGAAGTTTGGGACCAAGACAAAATTGTTGGTGGGCTTTATGGGGTCAGTATTGGGCACGGTTGTTTTGGTGAGTCCATGTTCAGCACACAAACGGATGTCTCTAAAATGGCGTTTTATACACTGATGCTCTTAGGTCGCGAAAATGATTTGCCATGGATTGACTGTCAGCTAGTCAATGATCACTTAATCAGCTTAGGTGCTTGCACACTTTCTCGCCATGAATATCTTAAATCGTTACAAGATGTAATAAAACAGCCCCCTATAGATTGGAAAAGTTATCAAGAGCGTGTATTTTCAAGTAAAACAATAGCGAATTTTTCGCGCTTAATGGAATGACAATAAAAGGAGGGGCTGATTTATGAATTCTTATCATCCTAAGTCCCTATTGAACGACTTACAGTACTATATTACTCCACCCCATGATTGCAGCTATCTAGAAAATAAATCTGCACGTATGGTTTTTCTCGATCCTGTACATCGCATTGATGTGGTCACGCTTTCTGAATTATCACGCGTGGGTTTTAGACGCAGTGGTGACTTTGTTTATCGCCCTGAATGCCATCTGTGTCGTCAATGTTTATCTTGCCGCGTCCCCGTTGCTGAATTTCAAATGAACAGTGCGCAAAAAAAAGCATGGAAACGCAATCAAGATCTCACAGTAAAAATTATTTCCACCCAAGAGGCGAGGCAAATACATTATCAGCTTTATGAACGTTATATTATTGAACGGCATGCTGATGGTGATATGTTCCCTCCGAGCTATGATCAATTTGAAAAATTCTTGATCCACAGCTGTACCAATAGTTTCTTTCTTGAACTGTGGAAAGATGATCGTTTAATCAGTGTGTCTACCTGTGATCAATTGGATGATGGTGTCTCTGCGGTCTATACCTTCTTTGATCCAAGTGAAAGCAAACGCTCACTTGGCGTTTTTGCGATACTAAAGCAAATCGAATATGTTAAATCGTTGAGCTTGGATTATGTCTATTTAGGCTATTGGGTTCCACATGCCAACAAAATGAATTACAAATCCCAATATGCCCCATTTGAATTGTTACTAGACGGACAATGGCGTCGTATCAATCGACATTTGGACGCCAAAGAAATTCAAGAGTTAGGCGATATGTTAATGACCACACTCCCTTCTGAGTGGAACGAGCCAATTATTAAATAATCGGCTTGAGCTGTTATTTAAACTATTTTTGTTAAATCATTTTATTTAAATAACTTCGAAAAATCATCACTACATGTTTTGACCATAATGATGGCATGCTCACGGCTACCATCTTTATTGGGATAGTAGTTTTTGCGCAAATCAATCTGATGAAAGCCAGATTTTTCGTACAATGCGATTGCTGCTTGATTTGACTCACGAACTTCAAGAAAGATTTGTACAGGATTATTTTTTAACAAGGTTATCGATTCCTCTAACAGTTGATAACCTAACCCTCTCCCCTGCTGACTTGGATGAATAGCCATGAGTAATAGATTTGCCTCATCTAGCACAGGTTGCAAAATACAAAAACCAACAACTTGATGGTTCTGTTCAATTACCGTGCTCACATAGCTTGTGATGGACTCCTCGAATTGACTTATTTTCCAAGGATGGCTTTGTACTTGATTTTCAATTTCAGCCACAACATGTAAATCTGAAGCTTGCATTAAACGAATCATCTTCGTTCATTAACTCAATATAAAAAATGAATTATATGTAATTTATACAATTAGTCGAATAAAAAAGAGCAACAAATGTTGCTCTTAGATAATGCTCTCAATGAAACATTAAAGCCCTAATTTTGCTTTCCATGTTTCAAGCAAACTAACTGTATCTAAATCATTTGGATGAAATCCAGGTTTAAAGTAAGCCAACATCTCTTTGGTCATGCCTGTAATAATGCCTTTTGAGGGGCTATAAGCATATTTATAAATGATGCCGAGCTCTTTTAGATTAAGCTTTCCATCCTCTTTTAATAGACGTACAACAAATGAAGATTGCGCCATAAAGATCAGTACCATTGAAACCACCAAGGCTGTTGTACGTAATCCATAAGCTTTAATGCCTTTACCAAAGACCGCTTCATACACATCAAAAGCCACCGCTTTATGCTCATTTTCCTCTACCGCATGCCAATACCACATATATGACATGGTTGGATCGGTCATGAGCTTTTGAATATGTTCATTTATCAATAGTTGAGAGGCTATCGTGGCAGTAAAGTGTTCTAATGCTGTTGTCGCAGTCAAATCAACCATTTCTTGAGTCATGCCAAATGGTTTAACAACTCTTGCAAACCATTTTCGTGCACCTTGAATAAGCGCACCTGTTTCACGTTCATACTTCTCAACATCGTGTCCAAATCGTTTTGCGGATGCATTAAAGTTTTCATGCTCTTTGGTGTGCATGGCTTCTTGACCAATAAAAGCACTGATTTCTTTTTGCAATGCTTGATTGTCTTTAATTGCTGGGTGATAACGCACTGCGCGTACAGAATCAATAAATAACTTTTCACCATCTGGGAACAAAGCAGATAATGCCGTCATGAAATGTGTAATACCTGCAGAGTCATTTGCCCAGTATTCAGGTACATCGTCAAAATTAAAATCCATACGACGTACAGGGAAGGTTGCACCAGCACGGTTTGAAATATTCACTTTTGCATTCATTGCAGTTACTCCTATTAAGCGAGATATCACTTAAATTCTTTATGTTTGTTTTTCTCTTTCTTTATCTTACTTTTTTATAATTTTTGGATAATTGCAGATTAGGTCACACAAATATCAGTTAAGGACAGCTTTAGACTGTAATTGTCTGACAATTTATAGGTTTTGTTTTAGCCATAAAAAAAGCGCCCCATAGGAGCGCTTTTTTATACACAATCAGCGATTATGCAGTTACTTTAGCAACTACACCAGCACCAACTGTACGACCACCTTCACGGATCGCAAAACGTAGACCTGGGTCCATTGCGATTGGGTGGATCAATTCTACTGACATTTCAACGTTGTCGCCTGGCATTACCATTTCAACACCGTCTTGTAATTGGATTGCACCAGTTACGTCAGTTGTACGGAAGTAGAACTGTGGACGGTAACCGTTAAGGAACGGAGTATGACGACCACCTTCTTCTTTAGAAAGTACATATACTTCTGCGTCGAATTTAGTGTGCGGCTTGATTGTACCTGGTTTAGCAAGTACTTGACCACGTTGTACGTCTTCACGCTTAGTACCACGTAAAAGTACACCACAGTTCTCGCCAGCACGACCTTCGTCTAGAAGTTTACGGAACATTTCTACGCCAGTTACAGTTGTTTTAACTGTATCTTTAATACCAACGATTTCAACTTCTTCGCCTACTTTAACGATACCAGATTCTACACGACCTGTTACCACTGTACCACGACCAGAGATTGAGAATACGTCTTCGATTGGCATCAAGAATGCTTTGTCGATTGCACGCTCTGGTTCTGGGATATAAGAGTCAAGCGCTTCAACAAGTGCAAGAACTGCAGATTCGCCATACTGACCAGCATCACCATTAAGTGCAGCAAGTGCTGAACCACGGATGATTGGAGTGTCATCACCTGGGAAGTCATAAGTAGAAAGAAGTTCACGAACTTCCATTTCTACTAATTCAAGTAATTCTTCATCATCAACAAGGTCACACTTGTTAAGGAATACAAGAATATAAGGTACACCTACTTGGCGAGAAAGAAGGATGTGTTCACGAGTTTGTGGCATTGGACCATCAGTCGCAGCACATACAAGGATCGCACCGTCCATCTGAGCAGCACCAGTGATCATGTTTTTAACATAATCGGCGTGTCCTGGGCAGTCTACGTGAGCGTAGTGACGGATTGGAGAATCGTATTCTACGTGTGAAGTATTAATTGTAATACCACGTGCTTTTTCTTCTGGTGCAGAGTCGATTGCTGCGTAGTCTTTAGCTTCACCGCCGTAAGTTTTTGCACAGATAGTTGCAATTGCAGCAGTTAAAGTTGTTTTACCATGGTCAACGTGACCAATTGTACCCACGTTTACGTGTGGCTTATTACGTTCAAACTTAGCCTTAGCCATGAGAGCTTCCTTTTTTAACTACTCATGCAGGGTCACTGCATGAGCACTTGGTTTTTAACTATGAATTAGTTTGGGCTTATAGTAATCGAAAGATTACTCGTCGTCACCTTTTTTACCGCCAGACTGGAATTTAGAAATGATGCCTTCAGCCACGTTACGTGGAGTTTCAGCATATTTAGCAAATTCCATAGAGTATGTCGCACGACCTTGAGACATAGAACGCATTTGAGTCGCGTAACCAAACATCTCAGCAAGTGGAACTTCAGCACGAATTGCTTTAGTACCGCCAGGTAAGTCATCCATACCTTGAACCATACCACGACGACGGTTTAAGTCACCCATGATATCGCCCATGTAGTCTTCTGGAGTTTCTACTTCAACTTTCATGATCGGTTCAAGCAAAATCGGATCTGCTTTCATGAAACCATCACGGAATGCGTAAGAACCTGCCATTTTGAACGATAATTCGTCAGAGTCGACATCGTGGTAAGAACCGTCAAATAATGTCGCTTTGATACCCACAACAGGGTAACCAGCCAAGACACCATTCTTCATACGTTCTTGAATACCTTTGTCAACTGCACCGAAGAATTCTTTAGGTACAACACCACCAACAACTTCTTCAGCAAATTCGTATTCTTTACCAGCTTCAGGATCAAGCGGTTCTAAACGTACGTATACGTGACCGAACTTACCTTTACCACCAGTTTGACGAACGAATTTACCTTCTTGTTCAACAGACTTTTTGATTGTCTCACGGTAAGCAACCATTGGTTTACCAATGTTCGCTTCAACACCGAATTCACGTTTCATACGGTCAACGATGATGTCAAGGTGAAGCTCACCCATACCCGCAATAATTGTTTGACCAGATTCTTCGTCAGTGCGAACACGGAACGATGGATCTTCTTTCGCCAAACGACCTAAAGCAATCGACATTTTTTCTTGGTCAGCTTTAGTTTTTGGCTCAACTGCAAGTGCAATTACTGGCTCAGGGAATTCCATACGCTCAAGTGTGATGACATTTTTCTCATCACAAAGTGTATCACCTGTAGTTACGTCTTTAAGACCTACACACGCAGCGATATCACCCGCACGGATTTCTTCAACGTCTTGACGATCGTTTGCGTGCATTTGCACGATACGACCAATACGTTCACGTTTAGATTTCACTGGGTTATAAACAGAATCACCTTGTTTAAGAACACCAGAGTAAACACGTACGAATGTCAAGTTACCTACGAACTTGTCGTTCATGATTTTGAACGCCAACGCAGAGAATGGAGCTTCGTCAGATGCTTCACGAACAGCTTTAGTTTCAGCTTTATCGTCAAGTACACCTTCAATCGCTTTCACTTCTGTAGGTGATGGCAAGAATTCAATTACAGCATCCAACATACGTTGAACACCTTTGTTTTTGAACGCTGTACCACAAAGCATTGGTTGAATTTGACAAGCTAATGTTTGAACACGTAAACCAGAAACGATGTCTTCTTTATCAAGATCACCATTTTCAAGGTATTTGTCCATTAACTCTTCAGAAGCTTCAGCAGCAGCTTCAACCATGTTTGTACGCCATT
Source organism: Acinetobacter bereziniae LMG 1003 = CIP 70.12 (assembly GCF_000368925.1). Classification (GTDB taxonomy): domain Bacteria; phylum Pseudomonadota; class Gammaproteobacteria; order Pseudomonadales; family Moraxellaceae; genus Acinetobacter; species Acinetobacter bereziniae. The sequence continues at coordinate 1,432,976 of NZ_KB849756.1, forward strand.
CTTCAGCAGTCGCTTGAAGATCAGCTGGAATATCGCCGTATTCGAACTTCATACCTTGAGAAGCTTCGTCCCAAATGATCGCTTTCATTTCGATCAGGTCGATAACACCTTGGAAGTTTTCTTCAGCACCAACTGGAATCACAACTGGTACAGGATGTGCACCAAGACGTGTTTTCATTTGTTCAACAACACGGAAGAAGTTTGCACCTGTACGGTCCATCTTGTTCACGAATGCTAAACGAGGTACTTGGTACTTGTTCGCTTGACGCCATACAGTTTCAGACTGAGGTTGTACACCACCTACAGCACAGTAAACCATACAAGCACCGTCAAGAACACGCATAGAACGTTCAACTTCGATTGTGAAGTCTACGTGTCCCGGTGTATCAATTACGTTGATACGGTGTTCAGGGAACTGTTTACTCATACCTGACCAGAATGTAGTCGTAGCAGCTGAAGTGATTGTAATACCACGTTCTTGCTCTTGTTCCATCCAGTCCATTGTTGCTGCACCATCATGTACTTCACCGATTTTGTGAGATACACCTGTGTAGAACAAAATACGTTCTGTAGTCGTGGTTTTACCAGCATCAATGTGCGCAGAAATACCAATGTTACGATAACGAGAAATTGGGGTTTGACGAGCCATGATTTCTTGCATTCCTAAATTTTGTTGTTTAAAACAGGACGCATCAATGAAGCATTGATGCGTACGGATACTCAATACGTAATGGGCAACTTAAATACCCGCAAATCCCCCACTTTGGTAGAGGGCGATGTTAAATCGAGCTGCAATACGCATGAGTATTCTCCTGATAAGGGACTGTTTTAGCCGCTTAGAAGCGGTAGTGAGAGAAGGCTTTGTTAGCTTCAGCCATACGGTGCACATCTTCACGTTTTTTGATCGCTGCGCCTTTACCTTCAGCTGCATCAAGCAACTCACCAGCAAGACGTAACGCCATAGTTTTTTCAGAACGCTTAGCAGCAGCATCTACTAACCAACGCATAGCCAAGGCAGTACGACGGGATGGGCGTACTTCCATAGGTACTTGATAAGTAGCACCACCAACACGGCGTGCTTTTACTTCGACCATAGGACGAACTTTTTCAAGAGTAGTCTCAAAAAATTCAACTGGGTCAACTTTGTTTTTTTCTTGAACGCGGTCTAAAGCACCGTAAACGATACTTTCAGCAATAGACTTTTTACCATCTTGCATTACGTGGTTCATGAATTTAGCGATTGTTTGGCTACTGAACTTAGGATCCGGAAGGATTTCACGAGCAGCAACTACGCGACGTCTTGGCATTTTAATCTACCTATAAATATGACACTTCAGGTTTATCCAGCATCAGCACAAAGTGTCATGTGCTATTCGCTGGCCTTACTACACGTCGCTTGAATTTCACAAAATTAATGCAGAAATCAGACAAGCGAGACGATAAAGGATTGTGGTTCTATCGGCTTAAGAAGCGAATCTCGAAAGATTATTTCTTAGGACGTTTAGTACCGTATTTTGAACGAGACTGGTTACGATCTTTAACACCAGCACAGTCCAAAGAACCACGAACGGTATGGTAACGTACACCTGGTAAGTCTTTAACACGACCACCACGGATAAGAACAACACTGTGCTCTTGTAGGTTATGACCTTCACCACCGATATAGCTAGAAACTTCAAAACCTGAAGTTAAGCGAACACGGCAAACTTTACGCATTGCTGAGTTAGGTTTTTTAGGTGTAGTTGTATAAACACGTGTACAAACACCACGACGTTGTGGACAAGCCTTCAACGCAGGAACTTTTGATTTTTCAACCAAAGTTGTACGACCCTTACGGATCAACTGATTTGTTGTTGCCATATGGCAATTCTCCCGTTAATAAAAAGCCTCAAAAAATTACCACTTTTTGAGGGCATGCAATTGTAAGCCAAGATGTAAAAATGGTCAATATTCAACGTACTGTCAAATATTGACCATTTCGAACTTTGCAGATAAAACCAAGCAAACTTATTCCGGCTTATTTTCTGATTTTTTATCAGTAGCTTCTGCGTTTTTTCCAGTGCCTTTTACTGCATTTTCAGCATTAACTTTCGGTTTGGCTGGTGTACGTTTTTTTGTTACAGTTTTTGCGGCTGTCGTTGCCTTTACCGCAGAAGTTGAAGTAGCTGTAGCTGGCTTTTTCTGTACATTGCGGCGAGGTTTTGCCGGGATCGATTTTTCATCCAACTGTTCAGACGTGTTTTTTCCAATATGCGTATCAGCTAATTTCTGAATACCCTGCTCAACTTTTTCTACAGGATTTGAAACAACATCTTTCTCATTGGGTTTTTCTTTCACTTCAACTTGAGTAATGGTTTTGTTCTCAATTTGTGTGTCTGTTTTCTCTGGATTACTCTTTTGCGATGAATCCACTAAAAGTAATGGATTGGCATCAGACAGCAACTGAGTAAACTGCTCATAAGCCTCTAAAGTATCGATTGTTTGATCAGGGTGCTGAAGCAAATATTGACGTGCTCCTGAAAAAACGATTTGAGCTTGCGCTGTGGCATCATCCACCAATTTCCAACTATATACAGCGCTGATTCCCATCGTGGCTAAAGGTGTTAAACGCGTCAACAGATTAAACTGTGGAAGATTATTCATCCATGATAATTTAAATGAACCATCTTCATTGGCAATCCATTTTTTTAACAGCTCAGCATCATTTGCTGAACCTAATAATTGCTGGAGTTGATTGACATTATGGGTTTGCAAAACACCCGCAAATGTTCGAATTGCCGCAATTAATGCCTGCTTTTCAGCGACAGTCCCAAGGTCAATCTGTTTAAAAATATATTCTACAACGGTATGGTCTTTAGCCTGTAACTCAAAACCATATGCTCGCCCAGTATGGTAAACACTGCGTAGCGCCAGAGCCAAGGAAGTTGGTACATCAATAATCGCACCAACGCCTCCAACCGCACCTGTCAATGTCCCCTGAATTGCGGCAATAATCTTATTTTGATTCGCTAATGCAGTACTGATCCGTCGTGAACGTTCAGTATCTTGACTAAGTTCTGCTAGATTTTTTGCACCAACCTCTTTTAATACGGACTCAGCAGAGGTCAACTCAGAGACAAAATCATTGAGTTTATCGAAAAGGAAATCTGACAGTTTTTCATTTAAGTCTGGGGAAATAAATGAAGCAACATGATTGATTTTTTTTGAATGTTTTCCCAACAGTTTGCCAGTTACATTGGGTAAATGCTCACGCATCATTTGCTGAGGATTTTCATATTTTTTTCGCTCAAAAGCATTTTTTTCTTGGGCTGTACCTTGAACAACTGAGTCTGCTTGAGGGCTTTGTGTAAGCTTACTGACTGTTCCTGGCGCGACATGCTGAAGCACATTTAAACCCGTTTCACTGAGTTTTTTTGCTACACCAAAAGCATTTGAAATAAGTCCGCTTGAATGTTTTTTATTGGAATTTACCATCTGCATCCTCTGTAACTATGTTTATATTACTAATACTAAGACATATACCCTGAGTCTGCTGACAAATCATCTACGATGGAATCAGCAACACCCCCTGTACATTAATGTACCGAATCATTCACCAATACAATTACTATTTCATAAAATTTCAGTACAGATCAGTATACGATACAATTATAAACAATCTGAACGCTACTCGATGGCGATAAATCAATATATTTTCTTATAAACAATAAGATTAACAAATAGATGTCACAATTTGTCGCGAACAACAATTGAACGGGTGGTGATCTTGGCTTTTGCCAGTTATGATAGTTTTATTCCTTCAAATATATTTACTCAATGATTATGAAACAGAATTTACAGAGTCAAATTAAATACAGTTCAGAACAAAAATATCAAGCAGAACTTGAGCGTTTAAAAGAACAGGATCAACACAGAAAACCAGCAGGTTGGCAACTTTCAGCGTATGCGGTTCGTTCATTTATTTTAGGTGATCACAAACTTGATATTCAAAAAAAGTTTTATGGCGATGATGCACTTGTTGACCGTGCCTTAGTCACATTGATGGGAAATCAAGGGCTGATGCTGGTAGGTGAACCGGGGACGGCTAAATCCATGCTTTCAGAACTGTTCAGTGCAGCCATCTCTGGAAACTCTCATCTCACTATACAAGGAACTGCGGGTACAACCGAAGACCACATTAAATACTCATGGAACTATGCCCTGCTATTGTCAGAAGGTCCTACTGAAAAATCACTGATTCCATCCCCCTTATTTCACGCCATGAAAAATGGTCAAATTGCACGGTTTGAAGAAATCACCCGTTGCCCACCAGAAATTCAAGATGTTTTGGTGTCATTACTTTCAGAAAAACAAATGATGATTCCAGAAATGGGACAAGATTTTAACTTAGCTGCAACTCAGGGTTTTAATATCATTGCCACAGCCAACTTACGTGATCGTGGTGTACATGAGATGTCAGCTGCATTAAAACGCCGCTTTAATTTTGAAACCGTCAAAGCGATTCGTGACCGAAAGTTTGAAATTGAGCTGGTTGGATTGCAGCTGAAACAGCAGCTTGCAGAACTTTATCAAGAAATTCAAATACGCCCACAAATCATTGAGCTATTAGTCACTATTTTCAATGAATTAAGAACAGGGCAAAGTCTACAAGGTGCAAGCTTAAAAACACCTGATGCGGTCATGTCTACAGCCGAAGCTGTAAATATCGCCCATGCCGCAGGACTTCAAGCCATCTATCTGAGTGACGGTATTTTAAAAGCAGAGCATATTGCACAACAGTTGGTTGGGGTTGTCTTTAAAGATAATCCAGATGATGCCAAACGCTTGCGTTATTATCTGGACACAGTAGTAAAAGAACGGGCACGTAAAGATGCCGATTGGAAAAGTTTTTATGAAGCCAGTCGAGAGTTTTAATGATGCAACTACTGGACCCAATCACAGTCATTGATGAAATGCCCGCTCGATTAAAACAAGCATTTCACCTTAAACAACAATTGGCACAGCAAAATGTATTCTTTGCACCTATTCGCCATCATAGTCCAGCCTGTGCTTTTGCTTTAAAACAATACATCAATGAAATCAAACCCACACATATATTGATTGAAGCGCCAACCAGTTTTGAGTTCTTGATTCAAAGCTTACAAGACCAAGCCACCGAGCCTCCGATTGCGATCTTCGCGCAAGCACAATCTCATCACAACGGTTCCCCGTCTCGCGCACAACAGGATGAACAACATCAAGCCAATCAATCTCAACCTGAGTTTTTTTCTGCCTATTTCCCCTTTTGTGAATATTCACCAGAATGGGTGGCGATTCAAGCGGCAAAACAGCAGCATGCAGAAGTTAAGTTTATTGACTTGGATTGGACTCAGCAAAGCATTTTAAAAAGTCAGCAAAAGGATGCTGACTGGCAACAAAAAAGTTTGATGTCTGAACGATATTTTGCACATAGCCAATATATTCAAAAACTTGCTGAAAGCATGCATTGTCGAAATCATGACGAACTATGGGATCATTTATTTGAACTACAAAACGCCAGTCAACTACAACAGGCGCAACGTTTTTTTGATGATGTGTTTGTGTGGTGCTCATTGGCGCGTTTGGATTATGAACGAGAGGTACTTTTACGAGAAGCCTCTTTACACCGTGAAGACGTGATGTGGAATTGTATCCAAAAGGTGATGAATCCCGAACACAAAGTTTTAGTGGTGACAGGCGGGTTCCATAGTATTGCCTTAATTGAAAATTTGAGTGATACCGCTCAGGCTGAACGCTTTATTGTTCAAGACTCAACTCAAAAGTGGCAAGAACAAGCATGGCTGATTCGTTATAGTTTTGATCGTCTTGATGCTCTGAATGGTTATGCTTCTGGAATGCCATCACCAGCCTACTATCAATACCACTGGCAAAACTTAAATACTCAGAACACCCCAACACCAGCAGATCAACAACAAGTTTTTTTTCAGTATTTAAATGAATTGTGCCATTTTTTAAATCAACAAAATGCGCTTGATATCACCCCATATATTGCACTTAAAAATACTGCGGAAATCGCATGGCAATTGGCGGTACTGCGCGGACACAATCAACCTAGCCGTTATGATCTACTCGATGCATTACAATCTGCACTGATCAAAGGTGAAATGGATGATGGGCAACAACACTTATTTACCCATATCTTTCAATTTTTAAGTGGACAACGACTTGGTAAAGTTGCACAGAATCAACATAGTCCAGCCTTACTTCAAAATACCTATCAACAAATTAAGACTTACCGTTTTAATCTCAATGACACTATTTTACGTCATCGAAAACTCGATATTTATCGTAAACCATTGCATCAAGAAATCAGTCAATACTTACATTTATTGGAATTTATCGGCTGTCATTTTGCACAACGTATTTCAGGACCTGATTTTGTGCAAGGGGCAAGCTTGGACCTTCTATTCGAGGAATGGCGTTATGCATGGACCCCTAGTGTTGAGGCACGCTTAATTGAACTAGCTGAAATGGGCAATCAGCTTGAACAGATTGCTTTGATTAAAATGTGCAAGTTGCAGCAAGAAAATGAAAAACAGGGTATGGGGCAATCTGCATTTGAAACTGCTAAGTTATTGGCTCTCGCCTGCCGTTTGAGATTGAAACAGCATTTAAAACTGTTGAATCAGCAACTCGATGGATATCTTGAAAGCGATCAAAACTTGGCTTCAGTAATTGGCGCAGCACAACAACTCTACTATTTATGGCATGGTAGCAAACTACTCAAGCTTCCAGAACAAATGCTATTAAAAAGTTTAAGCTTTGCAGTCTATCAAGCCTGTTTTTTACTTGATCAACTTTATGATACCCATGAAGAAAAAGTTGAACAAAATCTGAAAAACCTAAAAAGTTTACATGAACTGATTTTAAACATCCAACAACAGAAGATGCCGCTTGAACATCATGTATTTAAAACGCAAGACTTCGATTTATTGAGTTTGATGTATGAACAGATTGATCTAACAAAACTGGATGAGTTCCATCTCAATGCATTGAAAGGTGCACTGCATACTTTACAGTTTTTAGATCATCAAATCGAGCAACAGCAGCTTCAACAATACTTACAACTGGCGTTTGCCGCAGGCAGTTCTCCTGAAGATTCGGTGCAGTATTTACATGGCATGTTTTTTATTGCACCAGAAATCTTTGTACAATCAAAAGTAGCAATTGATGCATTACATCAATTGGTCAGCCATTGGACTGAAGATACCTTTATTCAGATTTTGCCTGATTTACGTTATATCTTTAGTCAACTCACGCCTAAACAAAGTACACAAGTGTCTAAACTTATCGCCCAAATCACAGGGCTTGGAAATGACACCATTCTGGATCAGGTATTGAGTCATATCAGTGAGCAAGATGTATTACAAGGCGTTCAACTGAATCAGCAACTTTATAAAATATTTGCATATGACCATTTAGAACACTGGGGAGCAAACTCATGAGCCAATTGCCTCCTGAACAAAATCAACATGACAACTCAGACAGCCATGTTTCGCTTGATGCAATGGATCAAGCACGTCGCTGGCGTCTGATGTTGGGTCGTTACGCGGATCAAAATTTATCTGCTGCTACGCTCTCTGGCGAGCAATTGAAGCTTGAACGCAATCTCGATTATCTCTATCAAAATGAATATAAACATCGTGGAATCCAACAAGGTAAAAATCGTCATGGTGGTTTAGAAGCATCCCAATTAAATGCAATTAATTGGCTGAATCAAAGTCGCAAACTTTTCCCAAAATCGACTTTTGAACGCATGCAAAAACAAGCGATTGAACGATATGAATTAACCGAGTTATTTAAAAATCCTGAACATGTTCGACAACTTGAACCCAATCCAGCTGTAGCCAAAGCCTTACTGAGTATGCGTGGTCGTTTAAACAATGAGATGAAAGCGGCTATTCGAGAGCTGATTCAAAAGGTGGTTGAGGAATTACTACAAAAAATTCGTACACAATTTTTACAAGCCTTTCAGGGGCGTCGTAATCGTTTTAAACGTTCGCAGCTAAAACAGGCACAGAATTTTGACTGGAAACGTACCATTCAGTCCAATCTGAAAAACTACCAGCCTGACTTACAAAAACTGATTATTCAAACGCCTTATTTTAATGCCCGTGTCCAAAAGCATTTGCCTTGGGAAATTGTCCTCTGCGTGGATCAAAGTGGTTCAATGATGGACTCGATCATGTATGCTGCGATTTGTGCCAGTATTTTAGCTGCACTGCCTGCAGTAAACATCAGTCTGGTACTGTTTGATACTCAAATTGTTGATCTCAGTCATTTGGCGCATGACCCTGTTGAAGTTCTACTCACCATGCAACTTGGAGGAGGAACAAATATTGGGCAGGCTTTACAATATTGTCAAAAGAAAATCAAACAGCCTCATCGCAGTATTTTAGTTTTGATCAGCGATTTTGAAGAAGGAGCATCTGTTCAACAGATGCTCAATACCACCAGTCAACTCAACCAACAAGGTTGTAAATTACTTGGACTTGCAGCACTCGATCAAGCTGCCAATCCCGTTTATGACAGTAATATGGCACAAAAACTCCAAGAACGTGGCATGCAAATCGCCGCAATGACACCTGAACATTTAGCGACTTGGTTTGCAGAGGTAATGCAATGAGTTGGCAGATATATACCCTATACGATGAAGATAGCCTCATTATGCACAGTAATGCAGGCTTATTAAGACGTGCACGAAAAGCGCTCAATGACGTTGAATTACTTCAACACAGTGATGAACAACTACTTTTTAAAGTTGAAGAATGTGAGGTTCTATTACCGATAAAAGGAATCACTCAGGCGCAATGTAATTGCCCTGCTCAAGGTTGTTGCAAACATATTTTAACCAGTATTTTATGGGTTCAAGAAAACGTCGCTCAATTTTCAACAAATCAGCTTGTATTGGAAAATACGACTGAAAGTACAACTCTGCAACAAAGCTCCAATACATCCGTTACCTCTGAGCACGCCACAGCATCTGCAAAAGAACAACTCTTGGACTTTGATCCAAGCAAAATTCAAAAGCAGGCAGGTAAAGCCAATATTCGTTTAGCTTATGAATTTATTCAAAATTGGTTAGCACAACCCGAACAATGTCAGATTGACATTCAAACCAATAAAATTTCTTTTCAAACAGATTTAAGCCCTGATCCTGTTCTACTCTACCCTGCAACTGGATTTGAAGGCATCTTGTCAGAAATCAATCACAAACAAAAAATTGCGGGGCATTTAGCATGCGTCGCTTATTTCTTTTTGCAATATGCACCAGAAAAATGGCAATGGTCGATTGAGTTAAACGAACAACAAAACAATCCAAACCAACAACTTGCTTTGGATGATCGTGAGTTCATCGAAGAACTTAAAACAATTTGTCAGAACTTTATTCAACACGGTTTATCTCATCTTGCCAAAGAAAGCGTTATGTCACTGCATATTTTAAATATGCAGGCACGCGCCCAAAACCTTCCTCGCCTAGGCAGTTTATTACGTACACTACATGGCACTATGCGGCAATTTTTAGAGGACGATATACAGGTTGATGAACAACAGATTTATAATCAATTGGCACATCTATATGCTTATTTGACTGCACTTTCAGAAATTGAGTCTTTAAACCCAGAGTTTCAAACAGAAGCTTTAGCCAAGCTTCGCGGTGTGATACAACGTGATTATCAAAATGAAACGATTGCTCATTTGATTCCACTGGGTTGTGAATGGTGGAGTACCGACAGCGGTGCGCATGGTTTAACGGTGTGTTTTTGGGATGTTTCTGAACAACAAATCAAAGAAGTCACTCAAGCTAGAGCCAATCATTTAGACCGCACTTTTGATATGCATAGTGCAGCTAACACAGGAATTTGGGGAAGCTCTTTAAACTTTTTACTTCAACACCAACTTGAACTGACCCATGCAAAATCAAGTTCAGATACTCAGCTCAGTGCAAGCACAGATACCCGTTTTTTACAGAAAGGTTCATTCAATGAGTTGAACATTTCTGACTTAGACCAGATGAATATCGGCGTATCTGAATGGCAAACTTTACAAAAGATGTTTGTCCCACATTCAAGTCTAGAACAACTCAAATCACGTTATGTTCTGTTGCGCCATCGCAGTATCAATGCACCTGAACTTAACGAGCTTGAACAATATTTTGAATATCGCGTGACAGACCAACAAGACATTGCGTTGAAATTAGTGATTCCAATCGAAGCAGAATATCTTGTTCGAATTAAGCATCTTACCCATCTTATCCAAAATGAAAAAATCCTTGCAACCTTGGTGCGTGTTAAAACAACACAACAACAGTTGCAATTCATTCCATGTAGTGTGATTTGGCAATCCTCCAAAGGATTAAAAATTTTTAGTCTTGACTATGACCATCCAATACAAAAGAAAAGTAGTTTGGCTGAACTCATCACAGGACGAATTGAAAAGCTTCTGGAACAGAAAAAACAATGGCAAAAGCAACAACATCTGTCTGCTTTAGAGGTGTTGGTTTTAGAAACACAAACATTGCTTGAGTTTTATGCCAATACAGGTCGTTCTCAATTTGATCGTGATGATCAAGATAAACTCAATGAGCTTGCCCAACAATTTGCAGACTTAGGTTTAAGTTTTATTCGCAACACATTACAAATGGGTTCTACTCAAGACGCTCTTGCAACGCAACTTTTAAAATGGCGACATGTTTTATTACAACTACAACGTTTAAATCAAAGAATCGTTTTAGAAGGACAAGTTACGTCGTGATAAATTAGTCCTGGTATTTAAATTGATGATATTTTTCTATAATTTTGCTGAACAACCTAGCGAAGTATTAAAGACTATAGAAAAGCAACACGCAGTTGCTCAAAAGGAATGTATATGTTAAATCAACTTTTTTCAAAAATAGAGTCTATGTTTTCGAAGCCTGAAGATAAAAGCATTCAAGCACAACAGGCAAACTCATCCCCAGCTGAAGATATTGACAAATATAATGAGAACCTCAAAAGTAAAGTAGAAAAGCTTTATCATATTTTTAGCCCTTTGGCTGTCATTGAAGAACAACTTGATCAGCATGTAGTTTTATTTATTTTGGAAGGTGAAAACCCAGAAATTCTCATCAAACTACAACAGTACACCGATGAAAAAGCGTTACTTTTATTGGGCAAGCCTGGCACTTATAGCTGGTATTGGCCTCAAAATAGTCAAGCACTAGATAAAAAACAAAACAAGCTTGCTGATGCAGCATTAAAACTACGCCGTCGTTATTATGGCGAGATTTTTGATGAATTAAACGCTGATCAAATTACCCGTTTTGCCAAAGTGCTCGAAGCCGCCACCAAGCAAAAAAATTTCACCAATATTTATGAAAAGGTACCTTCTTGGTTTATCTACCTCACCGTAGATGCATTTATCACTGCTTTTGACAGCCAGCATTTTAGTGAAACTGATCCAAATAAATTATTAAAGCAAAATTGGACACAACAAAAACTGGTCGATTTACTTGAAAATGAACAGCAAGGTTTAGGGCAAGAGCTGTTAGCTTATTTATTTGAACGTCAAAATATAGACAGTTACCATGCCAATAAATTAGAAAAATTATTGCTCTTAAAAGACACCAAAGAATTTATTATTGAACGCCTAGAACAATTAAAAAACATTATTCCCAATCTAAGCATTATCGGACAGGAAAACTTTTTAGATTATATTGTTAAACAACCTTCTCTAATCAAACAGGTACCTGACTTAATTGTAAAACTCGCGATAGGTAAGTCTAAAACGATCCGTACCAAGGCAACCAGTTTGCTGAGCAATCTCAATGCTGAAGATAGTCAAAAATATTTACAGCACAGTTTACTGGAAGGTTCTAGCCAAGAACGTGGCTTTTCAGCAGATTTATTGGCGCGTTTAGGTGCAGACAATCTTGCTGTTTTAGAACAAGCTTTTGAGCAAGAAAAGCAAAAGTCCGTACAACAAATCCTACAAATGGCAATTCAACGCTTAAGATCCGTTGACAGTGCACAACTTCAAGAAAATATTGAAACCCCTGAATTTAAGCCCTTTATCGAACAAAAAATTCCACAGAGTTTTTCAGAGGTTATTTTAGAAAATTATCAGCAAATTTTAGCAAAAGCTGAACAAAATGCGCTTGATGAGATTGAAGAAAATAAAACTGCCAACTACAAGCGCAACTGGGCACAAGACCATTTAAAACAATTGAAGAAGATCAGTCGAGAGAGTTTATTGGCACTTGTGGATCAATTAAATGGTGATGCACCATTTAAAAATTTTCACAATGTTGAAAATATTATTACCTATAAAAACAAATATAAAAAATATCCTGAGTTTTCGATAATCCACGCTGCTCGAATTGTTTCTACACGAAATCGAGACTGGATCTATTGGCCAAACTTATTTGAAATGCTACGTCCAGAGGAATATGCTCAATATGAGTTGCGTCACATTGTCCAAGCTTTAGAGGCAGCTAAATTTTTCAGTCCTCAACGTAAAGTTGCTAAAGGTATTTTATCGTCATCATCTTATTATGAAAGTTTGCAGGATTATATTTACGACGCAGATAAAATTTGGCCATTCTTTGCTGAGAATCAACAATACTTAACAGAAGCTTTAGGGCTTTCCCCATCACTCGAAAAAAATGAATATCAAAGCTTTACCCCATCTGATGCAATTTTTGTGTTGAAATGCTTCCCGTCATTGCCAACTCAATTTATTCCACGTTTATTGGAATTTGCCTTAGGTGAAAACAAACGACTACGTTATGAAGCTCAAGAAACCTTGCAACACCTTCCTGATATCCATCAGCGTGCGATTGAAGCGCTAGACTCAGGTAAACAAGAGATTCGAATCACAGCAATTGAATGGCTCGCACGATTACAAAATCAAGATGCAGTCAAGCCACTAAACGCTTTATTGAAAAAAGAGAAAAAAGAAATTGTACGTGCTGCACTATTAACCGCTCTAGAAAAATTAGGGCAAGATATTAGCGCCTATCTCAAACCAGAAGTATTACTCAAAGAAGCAGAAGACGGACTCAAAGGAAAACTATCGGCAAGTTTTACTTGGTTTGATTTTGAAACACTGCCAAAAGTGAAATGGAAAAATGGCAAAGCTGTCGATCCTAAGATCATCAAATGGTGGGTGATTTTGGCTGAAAAACTGAAAGAACCAAAAGCCAATGAATTATTACAGCGGTACATGGGCTTAGTTGATGAAAAAGACCAAGTTCAACTGGCAAACCATTTATTACACAGTTTTATTCATCAAGATACTTTGCAAACACCACTTGATGAAGCAACACAATACGCAACCAAAGAAGCGCCTAGTCGCTTAAGCTCTTATCGCGATGCCTATAAACGCTACGGTGAGAAATATCCTGAGTATTATGCCAAATACGCGACCATCACTTTAGAAGAGGTGATTGAAGAAATTAAGCGTGAACGTTTAGGGCTCTATCTTGGTTCTGCAATCAAGAGTAAAGGTATGCTTTCACTCACCGCTAATGCACAAGGAAGTTTTGCAGTCAAACAACTCCAAAACTATATGAAACAGCACTACCCGCGTCGCTCGCAAATTGAAGCAATGATCAGTGCATTGTCCATCAGCAATGATCCTTTGATTATCCAGCTATTGCTTGCACTTTCTCGCCGTTATCGTACTGCTTCAGTACAATCCCTTGCGAATGCTTTAGTCGCCGAGATCGCAGAACGCAATCAATGGACCAGCGATGAACTTGCTGATCGCACCATTCCAACTGCCGGCTTAGACGAAAATGGTGTATTACAACTACAATATGGCTCACGTAACTTTACTGCCATTGTGGATGATAAAGACAAATTCATTTTAAAGAATGAAGAAGGAAAAGAAGTTAAAGCCTTGCCTGCTGCACGGCAAAATGATGATGAAAGCTTAATCAAAGAGGCTAAATCACTATTCAGCACCAGTAAAAAAGAATTTAAACAAGTGGTTGATATGCAAACAGGTCGTTTGTATGAGGCGATGTGCAGTGAACGTCAGTGGAATGTTGCTGAATGGCAAGAATACATCTTTGAACATCCAATTATGCGTCGCTTGATTCAACGTCTGACTTGGCTTGAAATTAAAAGCAACGGTGATAAAGTCAGTTTTAGACCGAGTGATGACGGTGCACTGTTGAATTTGGACGATGATGAAATTGAACTCAGTCCTGACAGTAAGATTCAAATTTCACATGCGGTTTTAGTTGGTAAAGAAGAAGCCCAAGCTTGGATTGCACACTTCAAAGACTATAAAGTGAAGTTTTTATTTGAACAAATGACTCATCATTTACCTCAATTTGAAGATGATAATGTCACAGAGATCAGTGATCATAAAGGTTGGCTAACCGATACATTTACCTTGCGTGGTGTAGTGACCAAGTTGGGATATCAGCGTGCCAGCATTGAAGATGGTGGCTCATTTGACCGATATACCAAGCCTTATAAACAACTGGGAATCGATGTCGAAATTACATTCAGTGGCAGTTATGTTCCTGAAGAGAACATTCCAGCAGTGCTATATGAATTGGCATTTAGTAAAAAAGCCAGCCGCTCTTGGAACAATAATGAACTCCCAATCAAAGAGATCCCACCTATTTTACTGGCAGAAAGCTACGCGGATTATTTAAAAGTCGCTGCAGCAACATCTGGTTTTGATCCAGAGTGGGAAAAGAAAACTCCGTGGTAAGCCATATTTCTTTAAAGTTGATTTAAGAAACCACCAATCAAAACCATCTATAATGACTTGTTGTTATGGATGGTTTTGCCTAATTGATGTAAATTCTCATGATTCATTAAAATGCTAAACCACGCCATAAAATCTTGGGTTTTCAATCAATTAAACAACATTTAATCCTTGAAGTTAATCGTGTAAATGATGCCTGAGAATCAGTATCTTTCGCCATTGAACTGAAAAACTAAACGCGTTTAAATGTGACCATTCATTCTGTATTCTAAAATAAAGGACTTTGCATGAACCGTCGTGTTGTGATCACTGGTATGGGTATTAACTCATGTATCGGTAATACATTGGAAGCTGTTAAGCATTCTTTGGAAAATGGTATTTCAGGAACACGTCATAATTCAACCTACGAAGAACTTAATTTTAAAAGTCATGTCAGTGCTGCGGCTGAACAAGATTTTGATGCTATTGACCGTAAGCTGAAACGCTTTATGGGTGTTTGTGCCATGTATGCGTATAATTCAGCGCTTGCAGCTGTTGAACATGCAGGTTTAACTCCTGAACAAATCGGTGGTAATCCTCGTTATGGTATTGCAGGAGGCTCAGGTGGTAACTCAACTGCTTCTGTCGCAGAAATGGTTAAGCTTTTAGAAGAAAAAGGTGCACGTAAAATCGGACCTTTCTTTGTACCGCGCAATATGTCAAACACAATCACCGCCAATGTCGGTGTTGCATTCAAACTACAAGGTGTTGCACATTCCATTACCAGCGCTTGTGCAACTTCTGCTGATGCCATTGGTTATGCTTACAACCTGATCCAATTGGGTAAACAAGATTTAATGCTTGCTGGTGGTGGTGAAGAAGATCACTGGTCACAAAGTTTATTGTTTGATGCAATGGGCGCACTTTGTTCTAAATACAATGAAACGCCTGAAACAGCCTCTCGTCCATACTCAGCTGACCGTGATGGTTTTGTTATCGCTGGCGGTGGTGGTTTCGTTGTACTTGAATCACTTGAACATGCCCAAGCTCGTGGTGCAAATATCCTTGCTGAAGTTGTTGCTTATGCGGCGAACTCTGACGGCGCGGATATGGTTGCACCATCAGGTGAAGGTGCAACACGTTGTATCCTTATGGCACTTGAAGAAGCTAAACAACATGGTGTAGACAAGATTGACTATGTCAATACTCATGGTACTTCCACTCCTGCTGGTGATGTAACAGAATTATTGGCTATGGGACGTGCGTTCGGTGAAGGCAATGTACCTCCACTCAGCTCAACCAAATCTATGACAGGTCATAGCTTAGGTGCTGCTGGTGTTCAAGAAGCAATTTACTCTGTATTGATGATGCAAAACGATTTTATCGCACCAAACATCAATGTGACTGAACTTGATGAAGGTGCAAAAGGTTATGACATCGTACTTGAAAAACGTGACGCAAAATTGAATACTGTGATGAGTAACAGTTTCGGTTTTGGCGGTGTAAATGCTTGTCTCATTTTCAAAAAATGGGAAGGCTAATTTAAGCAATTCTGATCATTCATGGTTTATCTATACTGTGAATGATCAAGTTTTCGCACACTGCCCTTAAAAGGGTAAATTGATGGATGCTCCTTCTGAAGCTTTCCTTTGGGTTAAAGCTTTACATATCATAGCAGTCGTGTGCTGGTTTGCTGCATTGTTCTACCTTCCCCGCTTATACGTTTACCATGCAATGAGTGAGGATACGGTCAGTCATCAACGTTTCGAAATTATGGAACGTAAGTTGTATCGTGGCATCATGTGGCCATCAATGATTGCAACACTAATTACTGCGCATTTTTTAGTGGATTGGGGTGATGCCACACGCCACTACCATGAAGCATTATGGTTTTATCTCAAAGTTGGCTTGGTTGGTCTGTTGGTGATTTACCACTTTGTTTGTGGTTATTACCGTAAAAAACTGATTGGCAATGCCCATTATAAATCACACAAGTTTTGGCGTTTTTTTAATGAGATGCCGACATTAATTTTATTTGCTGTGATTATTTTGGTGGTGGTTAAACCTACGTTTTAACTAAAAAATTCAAGCCTCATGCTATAAAAGCACACTCAAAGTTAGACATTTCGTCCAATTTAAAGTGTGCTTTCTATTTGAATAAGTTTATGCTGAGTGAAATCAGTATCTTTAAACTAAATATTCAATCAATAATTTCTTAAAATTTCATTGTCAACATCATTGATAAAAATAGTTTTTTTGGAATTTCAACGATCTCATGAGTATTTTTTCTTCAAAAATACTTTGTGCATATTTGTCCAGCCATAAACAAAAATATCTTTTTTGGCAATATCGATAGAATCATCCATTTTGAGTAAGTTCGTTAGCATCAATTCAAAGTCAGAAAAATATCGAATGAATTTATTTTAGAGTTTAATGCTTGTAAATGAATGAATGTACAATCGGCAATACAAAATGCCACAATCAAGCCAGATTAAATCAATTCCTTCATACTCCTTACTTTGTTTAATTTTCATGAGTATGCATCTAACTTTAAATTCTACTTAATCAACCAACGTCTAATTTTCAAATTCAAAGGTGCTGAATAATACTTTTCGATTGCCCAACTCAATATAAAAACACCTATAAAATAAATGGGCAATAGCATCAATTTTTCGGCGGGTAGAGTTTCTTTGGGAAGATAAAAAACTTTAAACATACCTAGAATAATCAGATGAAATAAATACATCTCATAACTACGCTGCCCTACCCACTCCATAGCTTTGGAGAGCATAGAGGATGATTCAGCTTGCGGATGTTGAGCAAAACAGAAAATTAAAATCGCAGACAATAGCGCAAAAATAGACACTCCCCATGTACTGACATCTTTAATTGGGGCATAAAAGTACAACATAATCATCAAAATACAAACCACAGGCACGATGATTTTTGGAATATCAAGCTTTGTCCCCACCTTTTGAGCAATTAATGCGGTCAAACACCCCATTGCAATGCCATCGAAACTCGAAAAATAGTGATATAAATATGCCCCACTTTCTTCAGCAAAATGTAAAGAACGAAAGTAAGGTGCATAACAAATAACCACCAACAACAATGCAATAAAACCTTTCCCTCGCCCTAAAGCCAAACAGAGTATTGGAAAGGCTAAATAAAACACCTCTTCAACCGACAATGACCATAAGACACCAAGTGCATAATTCACCCAACCATTCTCAATGATCAATATATTCATCCAAAAGGTAAAAGCAGAAAATACAGTGAGCCCATAAGAGACTTCAATGTCATTGGGTGCTTGATTCATAAATGGTTTAAGTCCCATCGCACCAAATATCGTGACCAAAGCAACAAGCAGGACTAAACAAGGTATAATTCGTGCAATACGGCGAACATAAAAGTCTTTTACTCTGATATGTCCTAACGATCCACTTCTTTGTAAAGTGTGCTGGGTAATCAGAAAGCCTGAAATGACGAAAAACATCGTCACCCCATAGTTGCCATTACGCGCAATCAAATTATTAAGACTTTCTCCAAAAATTTGTACACCTAAAAATGTGTCGTGTAATTTATAAGGAATATTAAAATGATGAATCAGCACCAATAAAATTGAAATGCCTCGTAATAAATCAATCTTGTTATTGCGCATAGATATTTTTGTTTACCTAAAGTGGTGCTATTAAACGTGTTTTTTATTTTTATTTCAGTATTTTATTTTGAACAATTTGTTAATAAATTGATGTAGCCTATGGATTGCGAATCTAAAAATAATGCCAATCAAGACATCGTGAACTATATAAAATTTATAACGAAATCAATTTAATTAGAAAAAATATACAGGAGATGACCTAAAACCATCTCCTGATCAGTTAAAAGTTGACGATATTCAACATTAGTCTTGTTGATGACTACGTTTTCTCATACGCGGTTTATACATGAACTGATAAGTGACCGCCAAAATAATCGCCCACAACGGACTGATGATGAGTGCCTTTAAAGTATCAGGCTCCAAGCTGAGAATCACCAATGTAAACGCAAGGAAGACCAATACAATATATGACATCCATACGCCACCTGGCATTTTAAAGTTTGATTTTGCATGCAGTTCTGGGCGTAATTTACGATAGCGTATATAACATACCATGATGATACTCCAGATGCTGATGAACAAAATCACGCACAGAGAACTTGCCAGCGTAAATGCTTCAACAGTATTCGGTACAAAATACTGTAAGGCTGCACCAGCCATAATGAAACCACAAGAGAACAACAACCCTTTTGCAGGAACAGCACGCTTTGATAGCTCAGCTAGCTTTTCAGGCGCTTGACCTTCTTTGGCTAAACCAAAGAGCATACGACTGGTTGAAAACACACCACTGTTCATTGATGACATCACAGAAGATAACACCACCAGATTCATAATAATGGCAGCACCACCAATACCTGCATGCATAAATAACGATACAAAAGGACTTTGGTCAGCTGGAATTTCTGTCCAAGGTGTTACAGACATTACAATAAACAATGCCAATACATAGAACAAAATAATCCGTGTAGGAATTGCATTGACCGCTTTAGGCAAGTTCTTTTCTGGATCTTTGGTTTCAGCCGCCATCGTACCAATCAGCTCAACCCCCACAAAGGCAAATAAGGCAATTTGGAAGCCTGCTAAAAAGCCAGTTCCGCCTTTCGGAAACATTCCCCCATATGACCACACATTGCTAAAGCTGGCAACGGAGCCACTTGGCGCTTGAAAGTGGCTAAATACCATATACCCACCAATCAAAATCAAGCCCAGAATGGCTAGAATCTTAATCAATGCAAACCAAAATTCAATTTCACCGAACAATTTTACGGTAAGCAGGTTAATCCCGAGGACCAAAAGCACGCAGCCTGCACTAATCAGGGCTTGCCCCATGGGCGTAAAAGCAACGCCATCGGGTAACCAAAAATTCAAATAATTAATAATTGCAGCTAAATCAGCAATACCAACCAAAATCCAACCCAGCCAATAAGACCAGCCGATGTAGTAACCTGCACCAGGACCAATCAAGTCATGTGCCATGTCGATAAATGATTTGTAATGCAAATTGGAAAGTAGAATTTCCCCTAATGCACGCATTAAGAAGAAAAACATGGCACCAATAATCATATAAATGATTAAAATCGAGGGACCTGCTAGAGAAATTGTTTTCCCTGATCCCATAAATAAACCTGTACCAATCGCACCGCCTATGGCAATTAATTGCAAATGACGATTTGATAGTTTCCGTTGCAGCTCATGTGGCGACGATGGTGCGTCATCTGTATGGCTTGAAGTTGTCATAAAAATATCCTTTTTGACAATTTTTCTGGAGGTAAAACTTGCTTGTGGCAACAGAACATTCCCGTTCTATTTTGTTTTACCCAACTTGAGCGAAAGCACATGGTTTACATGTGCTTTGGCTTTGTTTCTAAATAAGTACGATTTAAGTCATGCAGTGATCAATGCGTAGACATTAAAAAGCTTATTTCTGTGCTGCAGTGACTGCAATTTCAATCAACCAATCTGGATTCACCATATCTGCTTGAATTGTGGCACGAGAAGGGGCAACACAACCTTTTAACCAATCCACCCAAACAGCATTGAATGCTGGAAAGTCTGATAAATTTTTTATGTAAACATTTGCAGACAATAAACGTGATTTATCAGTATCGGCTTCAAGCAATAGTTGATCGATGGTTGCCAAGATATCTTTGGTTTGACCCACAACATCAAGTTGCGTATTTTTAGGTACTTGACCAGATAAATAAACCACTTTATTAAAAATTGTGACTGCACTCATCACTTCATTGCTATTCAGTTTCTGAATATCAGCATGTTGAAGATTATTTGACATCTTTATTTCCTTATTTCGAAATTTTGAAATTAACGCGTGCAGTGACACCACACATGAGTTCATAACCAACTGTGCCTGAACTTACAGCAACATCATCGATCGGCAGTACAGCACCGTCAGAAGATTGTCCCCACAACACCACTTCACTGCCAATGTCAGCATCCGTAATATGAGTTAAATCAACTGCGAGCATATCCATACTGACTCGACCAATGGTTTTAGTCAGTACAGAATTGACCAACACTGGCGCATCCATAGAAATACGCTGATAACCATCAGCATAACCACATGCAACAATACCGATTTTCATCGCATGGGGTGCTGTGAACTTTGAACCATACCCCACTGTTTCATTTGCCTGTAAATCTTGAACTGCAATGATTTCACTGCGCAAACTCATGCTTGGTTTAAGATTCCAGTCTTGGATTGAATGGGTAGGATAATCAGGTGAGCTACCGTAAAGCATAATGCCGCTACGAATATAATCTGAATGTAAATCTTGTGAATGTCTCAGGATGGCAGCGCTATTTGAGACCGAGCGGTCACCCGCTAAATCGTGAATCGTCTCATCAAAAACACGTTGTTGATATTCAATCCCAGATTTTCCCAAACGCTCTCCATCTGCATCTGAAAAATGCATCATATGGGTGATGGACTTGACCGCAGCACACTGTTTCAATCGTTGCCACATTGTACGATAAACCTCTGGTTTAAAACCCAGACGATTCATGCCCGTATTCATTTTTAAAAATACGTCGAATTGGGTCTGTGATCGAGCATGTTGTGTTTGGAACTGCTCTAACCAAGTAATTTGTGCTGTGTGATGCAAACTAAAGCTCAATTGGTACTTTTCACAATCCATTAGATCTTCTGCGGAGAAGATACCTTCTAAAAGCAAGATTGGACCTGTCCAACCTAATTTTCTTAATCTTTTTGCTTCATCAATATCCAATAAAGCAAAACCATCTGCGGATTTAAACGCTTCATAAACACGCTCAATTCCATGCCCATATGCATTGGCTTTGACCACTGCAAAAACCTTACTTTGAGGCATAAATTGACGAGCAACATTTAAATTATGCTGTAATGCATCATGATGAATGACAGCAGTAATTGGTCTAGGCATGTTATTCGTCCCTGAATACGAATCTGCAATTAAAGCGTTTATCTCTAAACGCCTTAATACAATGTGAATAATAAAAATGAATGCAGTTTTTAAGCTGCGTGAGGATAACGCTGAATAGATAGACCTTCTGTACTAATATCTGTTTGATGATTCAATACAAGATCACTGATCAATTTTCCTGAACCACATGCCATCGTCCAACCTAATGTGCCATGACCTGTATTTAAGAATAAGTTTTTAAAACGTGTCGCACCAATAATCGGTGTACTGTCTGGTGTCATTGGACGAAGACCTGTCCAGAACGATGCTTGTGCCAAATCACCACCTGGGAATAAATCTTGAGTAACCATTTCTAAAGTGCCACGACGGTCAGCATTTAAACCATGGTTAAAACCACTCAGCTCAGCCATTCCACCCACACGGATACGTTGATCAAAACGCGTGATTGCAATTTTATACGTCTCATCTAAAACTGTAGACTGTGGTGCAAATGTTGGATCAACAATCGGAATGGTTAATGAATAACCTTTTACAGGATAGACTGGTAAATTTAACTCAAGAGGTTTTAAGAAATCCCGTGAATAGCTACCAAATGCCAATACATAACGATCAGCTGTCAATACTTGACCATTGACCAGAACCCCCTTGATTTCATCACCTTCAACCACAAGTTTTTCAACATTTTGGTTAAATTTAAAATCTACGCCCAAATCTTTGGCTAAGTTGGCTAAGGCATTGGTAAATAAATAACAATCGCCTGTTTCATCATTTGGAAGATGCAAACCACCCACCAATTTATCTTTCGCATGTTCGAGTGCTGGCTCAACCTTAGCAAGATCATCTTTAAGCAATAGCTCATGAGGAACGCCACACTCTTTCAGTACAGCAATATCACGTTGAACCATCTCTAATTGTGCTTCATTACGGAAGACTTGCAGGGTACCTTTTGAACGGTTTTCGTATTGAATACCTGTATCTTTACGAAGCTCTCTTAAACAGTCACGGCTATATTCAGCAACACGTGTCATACGTTCTTTATTGATGGCATAACTTTCTGAATTACAGTTTTTAAGCATTTGCGCCATCCACTGTAATTGCCACATGCTTCCATCGATATTGATTGCCAGCGGTGCATGGTGTTGAAACATCCACTTCACAGCTTTGAATGGGATACCGGGTGCAGCCCACGGCGTTGAATATCCTGGGGAGATTTGACCTGCGTTACCAAAGCTGGTTTCTTCAGCAGGACCTGCTTGACGATCTAAAACTGTAACTTGTGCTCCTTGCTGCGCGAGGTAATATGCACTTGCTACACCAATCACACCACTACCTAATACGATTACACGCATTTCTTATCCTTTACGCATTTACTAGTTTATTTAACTAGTATATTTTTGGTTCAATAGTTTATTTCACTATTTTTAATGTTAAAATTTAGGTGTTTTAATTTTTTGTCGTGAAAATTCACCAAAAAAAGGAAATTATTGATGCGTAAATTAGACCGTATAGATCGAATGATTTTAGAAATTCTTCAGAATGAAGGTCGCATTGCCATCAGTGAATTGGCTTCGCGAGTTAGTTTATCAACAACACCTTGTTCTGAGCGAGTTAAGCGTTTGGAACGTGATGGCATCATTATGGGCTATCATGCGCGCCTCAATCCAAAACACCTCGATCGTAACTTATTGGTTTTTCTTGAAATTAGTCTCTCTGCAAAATCTGGTGACGTTTTTGAACAAGTCGCGAAAGATTTAATGGAAATACCAGAAGTACAAGAGTGCCACCTCATTTCAGGGGACTTTGATTATCTGGTCAAAGCCCGATTAAAAGAAATGAGTGCTTACCGTCGTTTACTGGGTGACTTACTTAAAAAACTTCCCTCTTCCGCATCTTCACATAGTTATATTGTGATGGAAGAAATTAAAGAATCACTGTACCTTGATGTCAAATAAATAAATTATTTTAACAACTTACAACAATTCACTTAATTTAGCTCATCAACATGGATCGTATCAAACAAAATTGAGCAGTTCAGCAAAGCTTTTGATCCGAGCCTTTGGCTGAGCAAGATCTAACTCCTGCTGACTTCCATAACCATATTCAACTGCAATTGTTTCAATGCCATTTTTGCGAGCACCGAAAATATCATGCTCTCGGTCTCCGACCATAAGACATTGTTCTGGATTGAGCTGTTCTTTATCTAAAATATAGGCAATCAATTCGGCTTTGTTGGTTCGTTCACCATTGAGTTCACTTCCATAAGGATAGTCAAAATAACTCAATAAATCGAAATGATCTAGAATTTGACGCGCATAGACTTCAGGTTTTGCTGTTGCTAAAAACAGTCGATAACCTTTATTTTTCAGTGCAGCTAAGGTCTGCGCAACATCCTCAAATACATGATTTTCAAATAGCCCAGTAACAGCAAAACGCTCTCGATAACCCAATAAAGCTTGCTCAGCCAATACATCATTTACATCAATATTCAACAATTTTGCTAAAGATGCTTTTAGCGGTGGACCAATGATCCAATCAATATTTTCAGACTCAGGAATAGGATGTCCTACTTTTGCAAGACCGTATCGTGCAGATGTGGTAATCCCTACCTTTGGGTCAGTGAGTGTTCCATCCAAATCAATTAAAATATTCTTTATCATGGTCCAATCCTTTAAATCTGCGTTTCAAACAATTATCAAATTACTATCGAGTGTTCTCTCAAAGTTGCCTATACTAACGCAAATTTGAGAATTAAGGACATCATCGTGCGCCCTACTGTACTTTGTTTTTCAGGTCTAGACCCTTC
Source organism: Acinetobacter bereziniae LMG 1003 = CIP 70.12 (assembly GCF_000368925.1). Classification (GTDB taxonomy): domain Bacteria; phylum Pseudomonadota; class Gammaproteobacteria; order Pseudomonadales; family Moraxellaceae; genus Acinetobacter; species Acinetobacter bereziniae. The sequence goes on from NZ_KB849756.1 coordinate 1,457,520, forward strand.
AGGTGGAGCTGGCTTACAAGCTGATATTGAAGCAATTGGTCAAAGTGGTGCGCATGCGGCAATTGCTTGTACAGCATTAACCATTCAAAACTCTCAACAAGTCTTTGGTTTTGAAGCGACCTCAAAACAACTCTTACTTGCTCAAGCCAATGCTGTTGTTGGCGACTTACCGATTAAAGCGGTGAAGTCTGGGATGCTGGGAACTACAGATAACATTGCCGCTTTGGCTGATTTTTTAAGAGAACATCCAGACTATCTCTATGTGCTTGATCCAGTTTTAGTGGCGAATAGTGGTGGTTCTCTAGGTAATCAAGAGACCTTAGTTAAAGCCTTTGTTGAACTGATTCCGTTAGCAACTGTCATTACCCCAAACACAGTTGAGTTACGTGCCTTAACAGGTGAAGATAATATAGAACAGGCAACCCAGAAACTCTTTGAAATGGGTGCTCAAGCCGTTTTAGTTAAAGGTGGACATGAAGATACACCTGACTATATTCGCAATGCTTTATATGTAAATGGTGAAATGATCACTGAATCGAAATGTCCGCGTTTAGCAGGTGAATATCATGGCTCAGGTTGTTCACTTGCGAGCTTTATTGCTGGGCGCTTGGCACTGGGTGATCAACTTAAAATTGCGGTACAACACGCCGAAACATGGTTATTTGGTGTATTGAAAAATGCAGAAACACCCATCGAAGGTGGGCAAAAAATTCCAAAACGTTTTTAAACCTAATGATCCTAAACAAACTAATGTCCAAAATTTTATCCATTCATTTATAGGTAAGGTTTTGGACAATTGATCAAACATAACAGAGAACAACAATGATTAAAAAAAGCTCAATCATCTTGGCTTGTGTTTTTTCCCTCAGTCCACTCACTTTTGCCTTCCCCCAACAACAAACTGTTACAGGGAATTTAAACTACACTGTAAATGGACAAAAAACTCAATTTTTATTTAAAAATGGCGATGAAGAGTTAGGGCAGCTCACCATTAAAACTGCATCAAAACGGCAAACATTCCCACTGCAAGAATTGCCTTATCAACGCTCCTACCAGATCTATTTTAATGATTATAATTTTGATGGATATACCGATATTGCAGTGTCTGCTCCAGATATGGGTATGGGGGTTTATGCTGTCTTTGATATTTTTCTTTACCAACCCAAAAGCAAAGATTATCAAGTATTAGATCAAAGTAAGATTGATTTTAGCCATGCCCAATGTTCTATATTGGCAGATCTCAAATTGATTCCTCAGAAAAAACAAATGACCAGTTCATGTCGAGGTGGCGCAAGATGGTGGGTTGATACCTTTGAATTTAAACATGGGCAATGGAAATGGTTAAAATCTAAGGCAGAGGATGAATGATTCAACAATTTTATGATCAGCGCGTCTTAAAAAATCAGCACAATAAATAGCAAGGACCAAAAACTTTACCCACCCCATATAAAAGCGTAAATTAATAACTTGAAATGGTGATCATGCTTTTTCAATGAAATTAATCATTATAACAAAATGAGAAGATAACGATTGTCCAAACGTATTCATCAAATCACCCCATTAAGCCTTCCTATTGCTGGCACAGAAGCAATATCGTTGTTGACGGAGCACTCTTTTCCTCGGCATTCACATGATTACTTTGGTATAGGTATTATTACACGGGGAGCACAACGTTCTTGGAGTTTAATTGGTCAAGTGGAAGCAGCATCTGGTGATGTCATTATCGTAAATCCCGGTGAAATTCATGATGGTATTCCTATTGATGGACCACGTTGTTGGCAAATGATTTATTTTCAACCAGAACTATTGCAACAAGAATTGCTTGCTGAAGGACGCTGTGCAGATGCCATATTGCATCCACTCATACATGATCAGTTATTGAGTCAGCATTTATCTCAACTTTTTAAACATATGTCTCAACCTGACATTGAAAGTGTTGCATTAGAAGAAATGCTTTTGTTTAGTTTAATGCATACAAGTCGTCATCACATACTCTCGAAAAAACATCGACCCACGCAACACTTTTCTGTAAAGCGTGCTAAAGAATATCTTGACGAGATGTCTGGATATACAGTTACTCTGAGTGAGCTCGCTGATTTATGCGATATCAGTCGATTTCAACTACTCAGAAGTTTTTCGCATGAATTTGGCATTACACCACATGCTTACTTAATGCAACGACGTGTTTGCCAAGCGAGAAACTACCTATTACAAGGAAAAACTTTAGTTGAAGCTGCTTTATTTGCAGGCTTTGCCGATCAGAGTCATATGACAAGAGCCTTTGCACGTCAATTTGCAATGACGCCAAGTCGCTATCAAAAATATTATTTGTGTTAAAAGTATCCTGCAATTTTATTCAAGACTTTAATTTTATATCTTTAAGATAATCAAGCTTCATTTATATTTGGAGCAGGCTCATGTACATGAGTTTCGAATTTTTAATTACATCACTTATTGTTGTTATTTCACCGGGTACAGGTGCCATTTATACCATAGCCACAGGGATATCACGTGGTACAAAAGCCAGTTTGATTGCTGCAATTGCATGTACATTAGGGATTATTCCCCATATATTCATAGCAATCCTCGGACTGGCGTTCGTGTTTACCATGAGTAGCTCAGTATTTATGATTTTAAAGTTTCTAGGTGTGACTTATTTACTATATATGGCTTGGTCAACACTCCAAGAGAAAGGCTCCTTTCAATTTGAACAAAATGAGACTAAGCACTCCTCTCTTAAAATTATCAAACACGCAATATTTATTAATTTATTCAATCCAAAACTTCCCTTGTTTTTTTTAGCTTTTTTACCTCAGTTTATTTCTAGCCATACCGCTCAACCTATATTGGACATGCTCGGCTTAAGTCTAATATTTATGCTGCTTACATTAGTTGTTTTTATTTTCTATGGGTGTTTCGCTGCAATGATGCGCCGATATGTGTTAGGAAAACCGAGTGTACTAAAATGGCTTAGGCGCATATTTTCTATGAGTTTTGTTGGTTTAAGTATGAAACTCTTATTTAGTTCAAAATCATGAAAGTTTTACTCTCTTTCTAAGTGTCTAAATCATATATACGATTTGATCAAAGTGAAGAATTGAAAAGCTATTTATAGCATTGCTCAAATTTAATTTCGTTTTGACGGAGATTAAGTCAAAAAATTAATTCAAATTTGAGCTAAATTTTCTCCAACTTTAATAACACATCCTTATTTTCCAAACCTCCGGCAAAACCTACCAATTTACCATTTGCACCCACCACACGATGACATGGTGCAATAATAGAAATTGGATTTTTACCATTCGCAGCGCCGACTGCCCGAACGGCTTTCACGTTGCCAATCTGTTCAGCAATTTGCTTATAACTTCGCGTTTCACCAAATGGAATCGTAAGTAAAGCTTGCCAAACCTTTTGTTGAAACTCTGTTCCAGCAAAATCTAGGGCTAAGTCAAATTGGGTTCGATGTCCTTGAAAATATTCATTCAATTGTTGCTGTGTTTCCAACAAAACAGGATGATTTTTATTTTCAATCAATTGTGCTAAACGAACACGTTTAGGATTTTCATTTTCCCAAAGTACTGCAACCAACGCTTGATCGTGGGCCACTAGTTTTAATGTTCCTACAGGTGAATTCATTTCCATAAATGAAAGCTGCATCAATTGACTCACTGTTGCTGATATCTATTTTCACAGATTAACTTAGCTTGAAGATAATTTCATCAACACTAAACCGGAAATAATCAGCACAGCAGCCAACATCCGCATGGCAGATGCCGGTTCACCTAAAAAGAAGATACCGACAGCAAATGAACCCACAGCGCCAATTCCTGTCCAAACCGTATAGGCAGTACCAAGTGGTAAGCTTTTCATTGCATAAGATAATAAGGCAAAACTTGCGATCATAAAAATAAGGGTTAAAACACTAGGAATCAGTTTACTAAAGCCATCTGAGACCTTCATAAAATATGCCCAAACCACCTCAAATAACCCTGCAACCGCCAATAAAACCCATGCCATTCGATATTCACCATTTTCTATATGTTATTTCTCAATATGATCACACAAAAAAGTGCCATCCCCAATCAGGATGGCACTTCGATATTCCAATTAACTGGATGAAAGCTTCATCAGCACTAGACCGAAAATAATCAGTACAGCTGCCAGCATACGCATTGCTGTTGCAGGTTCACCGAGGATAAAAATCCCCACTAAGAATGAACCAATTGCACCAATTCCTGTCCAAATGGTATAAGCCGTTCCCAATGGCAAGGTACGCATCGCATATGCCAATAGACCAAAACTTAAAATCATAAAAAATAAAGTGATAATGCTCGGTGTGAGCTTAGTAAATCCTTCAGACATTTTCATGGTATATGCCCAAACGATTTCAAAGATACCTGCAAAGACGAGAACAATCCAAGCCATGACCAGCTCCAAAATTAAATTAGAATCAGGTCGTCCTGACGATTTTTCTCAGATTGAGGGAGGTCGTTCCTCCTAAAGAATCCTAATTATATCAACTCATCTGACTAAATTTATTAAAATTTACAAAATTTGACCTTATTTACATTTGAATGGTACTTTTTCATCAGGCTTGCTTTATGATCATTCACAGTCATTATAAAAGCGGAGTAGATACGCCATGAAACATGATTATTGGGGTGAAATTCATCCAAGTTGGGCAGGATTTAGTTCAGAAACTTTTTTTTCACATACATTTTTTAATCAACATGCAGATCGAGAAATTTTTTTGGGAGAAGAGTTCGATGAAGAAGGTAATGAAATAGAACAAGAACCTGATCAAGAACAACTTAATGCATTCGCCAAAACATATCAAAAATTTCTACAAAATTTTGAACAACACCTCAAAACAATACAGCAACATGCTTTCGAACGTTACCAAAAACTTTATGCACACCACTATGAAAATCCTGAAAAGTCAGGAGAAGCGGCTTTAAGTATTCACGATGTTGAGTCACATAATCCTTATATTCAAACCATGTTAAATTTACGACTAAGTTCACCAGACATATTAAGGCTATCCATTCATTATGATTTGGATACTGAGCACGGAATGGAGTTTAAGTTTGTCAATGATCAGCTTGAAACCGTAGCAGGTATCGCTGAAACATAAAAGGTCACCTCCTCAGAAGTGACCTTTTATTTATTTTTGAAAATAAAAAATTAGAATCTTAAACGCAACCCTGCACCATATAACCAACCGTTTTCTGAATCAGTTGCTGTTTGCCATTGGGTTTCTTTATTACCCTTAGAGTAAGTATAGGCAACACTGACATAAGGCATGACTTTTTTGGTGATTTCATAACGTGTTTCTAAACCCGTCGTCATACTGTTTAGACCTGACTTTTTTGCATATCGAGAGTCATCACTAAAGACCACATTGAGATCTAAATATGGCTGCAAAATCAGTTTTTGAGTTAACAGTAAATCACGTGAGGTTTCTAAACTAAACGCCACTCTGCTGTCTTGACCAAAATAAAGATAAGCATCTGTTTCAAAGAAATACTGCGCCAAACCATGCAAACCGAGTGCAGCATCTACACGTTCTTGATCAGTTTCTCGTTCAGGATTATCACTATAACGCACACCCGCTTGAACATCCCAGAATGCTGCAATATTACGGCTATATAAGGCACTCAGATCATATTCAGCTTTGCTTGATTCGGCTTTACTGGAACTTCCTTTAATAAACAGTTTATTTTCATCTGTTCCAACTCTGAGTTCGAATGAAGAATCCAGAGTACCTTTACCATCCTCATCCAACATCCAGGCATTGTCGATCGTTACCCGTTGATATACTTGTCCACCATGCTCCTTTCGATGGTCATGTGTATCATGGGATAAACCCGTATTTGCTGAGTCATTACTCTGCTCAGCATCCATTTGATGTTGAGAATGATCAACTGTTTGGTTTGGGTTTTCCATTGAGTTCATTTTGGAATGATCCATGGATGAATTGCTCATCGTCGTGGTGGATTCAGTGATTGCATTCGTTACACCTTGCAGCTGATGACCTTCATGGGCGATTGCTAAACCACTGACTGACAACAATGAAATATTTAAAACTGATTTTGAAAAAAGATTAATGATTCGCATGTTCGCCTCCTTTCATTTCAGTTTTTTGATTTGCTTTTGTTGCTTGAATAGGTTGTGTTGACACTTTGCCATCACTGACATTTGCAACAATCAACTTATTCATCATGCCTGACGTCATGTGATACAACAGATGACAATGGATTGCCCATTCACCTAATTCATCAGCAGTAAGCAATGCCGTCACTGTTTTACCTGGCGGTACAACAACAGTGTGTTTATTTGGCATATCTACTGGAGGTTGACCATTTTCCAACTGCATAAACATGCCATGCAAATGCATTGGATGCGCCATCATGCTGTCATTAATAAATTTAATACGAATGCGCTCACCGTATTTCACTTTAAGCGGTTCAGCCTCGCTAAATTTTTTACCGTTAATCGTCCAGACATAACGCTCCATGGTTCCACCTAAACGCACCACCAGTTCGCTGGTCGCCTCACGCGTATCTGGTTGTGGTGTGAGTGACTTTAAATCACTGTATTGAAGCGCTTTATCTCCTTGAGGTGTTGAAGCATTTGCCCAACCATAAACCACTTGGTCATTCTTAGACTTTGAGGCTTGGTCATGCTGAGAATGATCCATGCCTTGCATACTGTCAGCACTCATCTTCGAATGGTCCATGCCCTGCATACTGTCAGCATTCATCTTCGAATGGTCCATGCCCTGCATACCGTCAGCACTCATCTTCGAATGGTCCATGCCCTGCATACTGTCAGCA
>NZ_KB849756.1:1464550-1525487 GCF_000368925.1 Acinetobacter bereziniae LMG 1003 = CIP 70.12
GAATGATCCATGCCCTGCATACTGTCGGCACTCATCTTTGAATGGTCCATGCCCTGCATACTCCCTCCTCCCATACTGGAGTGGTCCATTCCCATATCTTCCATGGTCAACAGTGAACGTGGACGAGCATTAGGCATATGAATACCAGAGGCTTTAGGCATCAATTCATTATGCAGTGTTCCAATCGCAAATCCTGAACGGTCAATCGACTCAGCCTCAATTTGATAATGATTGCCTTTAGGTTCAACGATTACATCATAAGTTTCAGCCGTTCCTATGCGGAACTCATCAACAGCAACAGGTTTCACTGGTTGCCCGTCAGCACTGACAACCGTCATTTTTAAATGAGGAATTCTGACATCAAAAAATGACATTGCTGATGCATTCACAAAGCGTAAACGTACTTTTTCATTTGGTTTAAACATACCCGTCCAATTCTGTTCAGGGGTTTTGCCATTGACCAAAAAGGTATAACCCGTCACATCAGACATATCTGTTTTTAACATACGCATCTGATTCCACATTTTCCGATCAGACCACGTGGTCTTTAAACCATCACGCTGTATTTGTTTCCAAACATCAAAAACCGTTTCTCGTCGATTTTGGTAGTATTCCGCTGAGACTTTTAAATTGTTTTGAATTTGATCACTGGTCTGCTTATGAAAGTCCGATAGCATGACCACGTAATCACGTTCTGTTCGTTCATGCGCTGCCAAAGGTTTTCTATCTTTTGGATAAATGACTAAAGAACCATATAAACCGTCTTGTTCCTGTCCTTTTGAATGCGCGTGATACCAGTAGGTTCCACTTTGACGAACCTTGAACTTATATACATATTCTTCGTTGGGTTTAATTCCATTAAAACCATTAAAACCTGGAACTCCATCCATAATTCCAGGAAGTAACAGACCATGCCAATGAACAGAGGAATCCTGATTTTTTAATTTATTGGTGACACGAATAACAGCATCATCACCTTCTTCAAACTCTAAAAGTGGTGCTGGAAACTGACCATTCACAGTAATACGTTTTAAGGGCTTGCCAATAACATTGACCATTCCTTCATCAATCGTTAATCGATACTCTCTCACTGCCGCCATTCCCCATGTTGAGGAAAACAAACACAATGAGACAAGCAGGCTTTTCGCCAAACGTTTTTGAACTAAATAAATAGACATAACTTAACCTAAATTTTAAAAATAAACTTTACGAATAAAAAGTTTCTAAAATCAGGCTAAGCTTTGGGTGGACGTAAGATTTCTTGCCAAAAACCAGCAAGATGCTGTGCTCTGTAAGTTGCTGGATAAGAAGCACTATTTTGAAAATGATCAGGTATGGTCAATTTGGGGATATCACTATTCAACCAAATCACGGTAGATTGACAGGATAACAAGCTACAATCTTGGCACTTAAACGCTTGTGTTGGCTCAGATTGACTCACTTGCTGATGACAATCATTTTGATCCGTTATCGCTTGATCATTATTTGTATGCTGATTTTGTCCATTTTTATTCTTATTTATATCTGTACAAAGATTTTTAAGCTGTTGTACAGACCCATATTCCTTTTTTGTTTGATGCCCATCGATGTGATGAGATGATGACATCATTTGTTGATGCTGCATACTCATCTGCATGACTTTTGCAGATGCAATAGACACACCACTCCACCCTATGGCAAAAACCATAAGACAAACAAACCACAGCTGTTTGCGGAGTTGTATAAACAAAACTTGAACCTTGTTAAGCCCATCATGAGCCTAAAGCATAGCCAATAATCTCGATTTTGGCAAATATCGCACATTTCAATGCATAAGTACTGATTGGATAAATCTTCAGCACGTTATTTTTTATACAATGCTGAATCATTGAGCAGGTCAATAAACAACACATTTCATAAAAAAAGAGCGCATATGAACTCTTTTTAAACGATTCTTGATGAACGACTAAACAATTGACAACTAATTGTTTAATCTATACCCAGCTTATCCATATGCTTATCAACATAGTTATCCATATAGTTAATCACAATGTTATCCACAGGGTATTTTCAATTTTTGTGGAAAACTTCTAAACTGAAACTTGACCTACTTTGGCTAATTCAGCTCGCATTTCATTGATTACCGCTTGATAGTCGGGTTTTCCAAAAATCGCTGAACCTGCCACAAACATATCTGCACCCGCTTCCGCAATTTCACGAATATTGGCAGGTCCAACGCCCCCATCAATTTCTAAACGAATATCACGACCTGAAGCATCGATAATCTTACGTGCCTCACGGAGTTTTTCTAAAGTCTTTGGAATAAATTTTTGACCGCCAAAACCAGGGTTAACACTCATCAATAAGACTTGATCTACTTTATCCAACACATAATCTAAATAATGTAATGGTGTTGCTGGATTAAATACTAGACCCGCTTTTGCGCCACCATCTTTAATCAGTTGCAAAGAACGATCAATATGGTGTGTTGCCTCAGGGTGAAAGGTAATAATATCCGCACCTGCCTCAAGAAAATCACCAATCATACGATCTACAGGAGAAACCATGAGATGCACATCAATCGGTGCTTTGATGCCATATTTCTTTAATGCCTTACACACCCCAGCACCAAAAGTTAAGTTTGGAACATAATGGTTATCCATCACATCAAAATGGACAACATCTGCGCCTGCAGCCAATACATTTTCAACTTCTTCACCTAAACGGGCAAAATCAGCAGACAAAATTGAAGGGGCAATTAGAAATGGCTTGGACATGAAACAACCTAGCAGATATAAAAATTTTTCCTATTATAACAAACTTACCTTACAAGGTTGATTTAAAAGTAGACAGCTTTAATCTTCATCAGTATTTATAAAATAATTCTAATGCAGACCATCGATGAATCCTGTGTAAATTGTTTCCAACTACAATAAATGATACTGCAAACTTAAAATATTTTCTTTTAAGCATTTTGGATAACCAAAAAAATCAAGGGCTTTAACAAGCCCTTGATCAAATCAGTCGTTATCTAAAGATAGAAGATCATTTGGACTGCTGATGCTTCTCTTGCTGTTTTTTCTCAAAATCGCGAACCATTTGAATGCGTTCTTCAGTTGCAGGATGCGAAGATAATGCATCCAGAATTGCTAAAGACTGATTTTTATCCGACTCTTTTTGCGATGAAGGCGAACTAGCGGATGCCTTTTTATCAGCATTGGCAGTTTGACTCGCATTGTCAGCTTTTTCTGAATCTTCTGTTTCATCACTTAAACGTTGTAAGAAATTGGCAAAATGTGAGACTTCAATGCCCTTTCGATCCATCAACTGTAAAGCATATAGATCAGCTTCAGATTCAAATTTACGTGAATAATTTGCACCAATCATTGCAGCAGGTAATGAAGTAAATAAGTCCGAACTATCTCCCGTCATGGCAATATACAAGACGCTAAGCCCTAAACTGGTTAAGCCTTGTTGTAGGCTATGGCGCTGAATTAAGTGACCTTGCTCGTGCGCCAAGACGCCTAAAATTTCTTGATCACTATGTGCCATTTCGATCAATTCATCCGTGATAATGATGGTATTGTTGGGCAATGCCACCGCATTGGCACCCAAGCGCCCTCCTTCACGAAAAACCAATTTGGCAGGTTTGCCTTCAGCCACTGTATTTAAATATTGTTTGGAAATTAAATCCTTTTGACCTTGAGCCAATTGGCTGGGCGCTGTCCAATTATTTAAAACATAGGTTTCGGCTTCATCCCCTAATTTTTTCAAACTATTTTCAGGCAATTGAAAAGCCACATAATGTGAAGCAGCTGGAACGCCCCATTTGACTAAGGCAAACACAAAAGCAACCACAAAAATCACGCTAAAAATGATCAGGCTTGGTGAACGTTCAAGTTTCCAGATTGAATGCTGAACTTTTTTAGTTCCATAATTAAACCATTCAGGTAATGCTCCATGAAACTCGATACGCGCATCGTCTTTTAATTCAATCACAGGATGTAATTGCCCAAGCGCACCAATCAATGCCATATCTGAATATTGATAGCGCCGATGCTGCTCTAAACGATCACCATAGCGAATCAGAACTTCAGACTCAGATTGAGCTGAAATCTGTGCATGGTGCGGTTTAGACACCACACCATCATAGAAAATAATATCTACTGGTTGTGACATAGATTATTCAACTCATATCATTATAAAGAAATATCAATGTCAAAAATGTCACTGATTTCTTCGGCTAAAGCGCTTTGTTCTTGCTGTGCCAAATTCATCATTTGATCTGGATCATCATGCAAAATTAAGCTCATCGACTCAACCTGATATTTGTGAATACGAATCGCAGCCCAAGCAGACATCAATCCTATGCTTAAAATTTTGACAATCCAGTTTGAGGCAATAATCCATGCGTAACGCCACTGATTGCAATCTGTTTTAAACTGGCTATTGCCCACTGTGGTATTGTTCCATGTGGTAATAAAAAGACGTGCAGCAATCAATGGATAAATAAATAATCCAACCACTGCATACATGATAAATATCCCAGTAATAAAAAAGCTTGGTGAGAAACCTGCAACAGTGCCAATGATGCCGAAATAAACCACAGAAAATGCAATAATTACACCAATCGACATAAAAATAGGCACATAGACAGCCGCCATATAAGCAGACCAATCTGCATTTAATTTAAAGTTTAACTGCCCTGCATATAAATGATTGAGATAATATTTTTTATATAGCCATATCGCTACAGGCGAAAAGATACCCAAAGTAAAAATATACACCAATATGCTCAAGAAAAAGACTTTATAAGACTCTTTAGTGGTTCCAGCAAAATAAAATCGGCTGTTTCCGAATTTACTGTTTCGCGCAGTAAAACGCATAGTTGCACGAATCAACCATGGGACTGCAGCATATAACACAACCAACCCAACCACAGTTGCTATCATTGAATAGTGGGATGAAATGGAAAATGCTGCGTAGATCCCCAATGCGATCAAACGCCCTATTAAAATTTTGGTTGGTATACCCGTAAAGTCAAAGCGTCGCTGAAAAAACTCCGTGTTTCCATAAAAATAACGTAAACGACGAACCTTTGCCCAAGGTGCATACAAACTTAAAGTCACAATGGTCAATAGAATATTGACAATCCATATTCCAAAATACTCCATTGCATCACCATGAAACTTAAAGCGGTGAACTTTAGGGTATTGTTGGTCTGTATATTGCGGAATAATGGGTGGTGTGACCTGTTGATCCACATTCAAATGATCAGGAAATGGAGGTGGAATTTGATCTTGCATATTATTCTCTTTATTCAAATTATGATGGTGAACTCAAGTTTTTCATAATAAAAAATATCAGTGCCAGTGTATATTTTTTCTAAACTGAAAGAAATAGAGTAAAAGCAAACAACTATTTACTTTTACTCAGCATCAATTTGCTTTTTTTAATATTTTGAGATAAATCGTATTCTATTTTTGCAATTGTAAAGCATGGAATTGCAAATGATCATCCATAAAACTTTGGATAAAATAATATCCATGATCATAGCCTTCGTGAAATCTCAGGCTGATCTTTTGCCCAACAGCATTACACGCTTGCTGAAATTTCTCAGGATTCAATTGACTATAAAATTGATCTTTTAAGCCTTGGTCTATCAAAACCTCATCAAACAGTGAACCCTTATTAAGCAACAACTGTGTGGCATCATGTTGGCGCCATACTGATTGGTCATCCCCTAAATAATGGGAAAAAGCTTTTTCACCCCAAGGACATTCACTTGGTGCGCAAATTGGCGCAAAGGCAGACACAGATTTAAAATAATGTGGATATTTCCATGCCAATGTTAAAGCGCCATGTCCTCCCATACTGTGTCCAAAAATACCGATCGCATTTGATTGGATTGGGAATGTTTCAAGCGCCCAAGAATAAAGTTCATCGACGATATAACTTTCCATTTGAAAATGTTCAGACCACGGTGCCTGAGTTGCATTGATATAGAATCCAGCACCTTGTCCCAAATCCCATGAATCGCCTTGAGCAACGTCTTGACCTCGTGGCGAAGTATCTGGCGCAATCAATATTAAACCGAGTTGTGACGCCAAGCGCTGGGCATGCGCCTTAATAATGAATGTTTCCTCAGTACAGGTCAGACCAGCCAGATAAAACAATGCTACACACTTTTGCCCTTTTAAAGCTTGAGGTGGCATATAAACAGCAATTTTGCTTGCACCTTTTAAATAATTCGACTGAATCTGATAAATTCGTTGTTCACCATCAAAACAAATCGTGTTACTTAAAAGTTCCATTGCCATCTCTCTCTAAATTTGGATTTACAAATTGTTTAAGGTTTATAGTCTTATATCACTTACCTGATGCCTAAATGACAATAACCATCAAGGTTTAGCTGGATCTAACTTTTCATTCTGACTTTGTGCGGAAGCAATCACACCTTGTTGTGGAAATAAATGCTGCTCCAATTGAGGCAACATCAACTCCATATTTTTTCCAATCACCCACTGCGGCTCAGATGGATCAAATCCTTGCGCATTTTCCCATTTCGCAACTGTTTCAGATGCTTCTTTAAATGCCGCTTTTAATGAGCCTTGTTCACGCATTGCTTGATCAAAGAACGCTCGACCGAAATAAGTATAATCTGCTTCATTTGAACAACCAAATGAGGCACGATCAGCTGCTGAAGCAGTAATAATTAAGGTATCTGGTGATTGCAGTGCTGAAACAAAACTACCTGAATAGCAGGCTGATATAACAATCACTTTCCAACGAATACCCGATTTATCTAAACTTTCTCTGAGCCATTTTGGATCAACATCGCTTAAATCAATCGGTTCATTTTCCAATTCAAAACGATTCGGTAAACCGTGTGATGTCATATACAGAAACAACACATCACTTTCACGATTCATTTGCTGCCCGATACGGCGTAAGGCGAGATCTATACTGGTTTTTGAAGCGATTGGAGTCTCGTTAATACTTGCAGGATTATTCACCAACTCGATAGAGCGCCCGAATGTTCCAAAACGCGTATCGAATTGCTCTTTAATTCGATCGATCTCAAATTTAAATACATCCTGATAACTTGCCCCTGCCACACCTAAAAAGTACCAGTGTGTTTTGGCAAACTCACCAAACTGAATTTGTTCTAGTGCCTTATTGAGTAAACGACTTTGGGCATAGAACGCATTTTCACTGATACTCGGTGGAACCTCTTCTACTTTCCAAATCGGCTGCTCTTTAATAGACACTTGCCAAGTAAACAGCGTCGCAACCGTAGCAAACATGATCAGTGCACGTTCCCACCACGGCCATTTTAACTCTCTCGAAAACACCCAAACCACTGCAAGGCTCTGCCAAATAAATAAAGCAAAGAACAACAGCGGAATCACATCATAAGTGAAATACGGTAACAGATCATGATTGCCCAGATACTGTAAAAGACACTGAAACAACATGATATGCGTATCAAGTACCAACCATAATAGTGCTGGCACCAACATTAAACGTGGATTATTGGTCCGTTGAGAGAGAAATATCCCAACAATCAAAGCAATAAATGGCCACAAAGCATAACTGACTAAGCCTTGACGATTAAATACCCCACCATCACCTGCGACCAACCAACTAAATAAAGTATTGGCACATGCACCCAACAGCCCCCAAAAAATAAGCTGTAAAATTGACGGACGAACAATTTGTAAAGACTTTCGCGAACCCAAGAATAACCAGATCCCTGCACGTTGGTTACTTTTCAAATCATGCCAAAAGTTAATTGAGGGTTTAAGGTCTATCATATAGATTCTGTTAAGGCAGTCGCTTCAATCAGCCTATCTAGTTTAGGCTTGGCTAAAAAATTATCAATGTTTGATTTAACTATATATCAATAATTCGACTATTATTGAAACAGTTACCAAACTACTCAATAAGATTGCTGTTAAAATAAGCATCAAAACGACAAGCATCCCCTTGCCACTGATGATGGGTTGGTTGATCATTTAAAAATACAGCCAATCGAGGACGTTTTACCACAACCCGTTTGGCAATGTGTTGAGCTAAGACTAAAAGATGATCTCCTAAATCCATTTCACCATCTTCTGGAAGCAGCATGTGCAATAACTGCATTTGCTTTTTGACTTGCGCCTGCTTTTTGACTGCCTGCTGATGTTGATCACGTTGCGGAAACATGGGATCTAAATAAACCACATCGACTGTTTGTTTGTCTTGAATCAATTGCTCTAAATAGACGGTAGAATCCGAAAAAATTAAATCAATTCGCGCAACGACTTTTCCTAGAAATGGATCATTTTCAGCCTGTGCTTTTGCATCCTCAAGCAAAGTAAACAAAATTGGATGACGCTCTACCAAGCGAATATTGGCACCCAGATAAGCCATCAACAAGCTGTCATGACCTAAACCTGCTGTGGCATCGACCAATTTTGGTTTTTCTGAAAGATGACAAGCACGAGCAATCATTTCTGATTTTAAACTGGCACGTTTTAGACGTGGTATTTCAGCTTTCCAATCAGGCTGCATTCTCATGCCATTGGCACATAGACTCAAACCTTGCTCATCAACACACAGTGCGAGTTCAGGGTTTAATCTTAAAAAACGCGCGTTGAGTTTTTCAATCACCTCTATATTAACCACGACTCCACGTAAAGAAAGCACAGTTTGATAAGACTGTGCTTTCTCTAAAAAAGTGGATTCTGTAAATAAGCGAATCTCGCTTACCATAATTTCCAACCTGTTAAAGCAAATAATAAAATGATTAAACCTGATGCAATGCGATACCAAGCAAAGACCATAAAATCACGTTTGGAAACATAAGCCACCAAAACACGAATCAGAATTAATGCAGAAACAAACGAAACCATCAAACCTACAAAAAATACCGTCCAATCTTGAGTAGTTTCATAAATATGATAGTTTTTAAAAAGATCTAATAACCCTGCACCGACAATAACAGGAATACCTAAGAAAAAAGAAAATTCAGTAGATGCCTTACGCGATACACCCAACATCATACCGCCAATAATTGTTGCGCCTGAACGTGAAGTACCTGGAATAAGCGCTAAAACTTGAATCAAACCAATATAGATTGCTTCTTTAATCGTAATATTATCGACTTCAACTGCATTAACTTTAGGTGGATTTTTCTCTACCCACCAAATAATTAAACCACCAACAATTAAGCCAATCGCTACTGAAATATCATTAAACAAAAGTTCTTTTACGATATCACCACAAGTCAAACCCACAATCATGATCGGAATTGAAGCAGCAATAATGCTCACGCCTAAATGTCGACCTTTAGGCTCGCCAGAAAACAGGCCAATAGCAGCTCCCCAAAGCTTGCCCCAATATTCATAAATGACGGCAGCAATTGCCCCCATTTGAATCGCAACAACAAATAAGTCGCTCTTTTCTTTGGTCCAGAAATTCATTAATTCAGATGCAAGAATTAAATGCCCTGTACTTGAAATAGGTAAGAATTCGGTAATACCTTCAACGATACCCATAATGGCTGCTTTGAGTAGCAGTAAAAGATCCATGTTAAATCCTAAAAATTAAAGCGAAAAACGATTATGGCTTGCCTTGTTCTGGTATTTTTTTCCATGCATTATCACGTAAATATACAGGTAATGCCTGTTCAGCACTGAGCCATTGCTGTTTCAATGCATGTTGTCTTGCAATCGTCGCAATATCGTTGGCATTTGCAGTAAGCTGCTGAAATTTAGTCGCTTCAGCATCGACCAATGTTGCACCAGAACCAATTAAAGTATATTTTTGATACGCTGCAGCCTGCTGATAGTCTAATAATTTTTCTTCATCTACAAGTTGCATAATGTTATTTTGATCGAGCTTAAAACTCGCCATATAAACTTCATTCATACGTGCATCTAAAACGGCTGTAACTTCTACCAGTTGAGCATGTTGATATGCTGCCTGAGCCAATGCTTGTAATGTAGACACAGGAATGACAGGAATATCATGTGCCCATGCCAATGCTTGGGTCACTGCGGCATTGATACGTACACCGCTAAAAGAACCAGGTCCACGGCTAAACGCAATCGCAGTCAGCGCTTGATTACTGATTTGGTTTTGCTGAAAGCCTTGCTCAATCATTGGCAAAATCGTTTGAGTCTGTGCCTTTGCTCGCGTATCAAGTTGAAAATAGAGTGTTTGAGTTTCATCAACAATCGAAACGGAACACTGCTCATTGGCAGTTTCCAATGCCAGCAATTTCATGCACAACCTTACTGTATTAAAAATGCTGCCTATGATACTCCACTCATTTCATTAGCGCGAGAACTAAGCGCTAAAGCCTGTCAGATAAAATCCATCAGATCAAATTCATCTACAAAAAATCAAGGCAATAGACTTTTTTCCTGAGCAAAAAAAATGTTAACGCTCTCGATGGCAGTGTTCCGTTGAATATCTTTAACGCATGGATACGACTTAAGCAAACTGATTAAATTTTCTTAAAATATAAGGCGATGAAAGCAATTTATTTATGTTATGTAATTTTACTTAATGGGATGAGTATTGAAGCGAGAGTACAGCATGTACCCCTCGCCCGAGAAAAATAAAGCCTTATTCAAAGACATTATTCATTTTTAAATGACGCTATTCACTTTGAAACAACCATGCTAATCAAACTTAAACTCTTCTAAATTGATAAAATCTTTATAGTGTGAGGCATAATGCATTGCACTCATTTTTAATAAATTAGCTGCATTTTCATCTAAAGTTCGAATGACTTTCCCAGGAGAACCCACCACCAACGAATTATCTGGAATGACTTTACCTTCAGGAATCAAGCTATTGGCACCAATAATACAGTTTTTACCAATCACAGCATGATTTAAAACCACTGCATTGATACCAATCAAACTATTCTCACCGATGGTACAACCATGCAGCATTGCTTGATGTCCAATAGTCACATAATCGCCAACGTGTAATTCAATACCTGCATCAGTGTGTAACACTGCGTTCTCTTGAACATTACTGAAATTCCCTACATGAATTTTCGCATTATCCGCACGAATAACGGCACCAAACCAAACACTGACTTGTTGTCCCAACTCTACTTGACCAATTACAGTTGCATTATCAGCAACCCAACCATCAAAAGGCTCATGTAACGCTTTAGGTGCCAGTCCTTTAAATTTATACATCATCGTGTGATATTCCTTTCAATTTTTCCCTGTAACAATACTTTTAAATATAAAACTTATTTTCGATTAAAGATTTGAGATTTAAATGATGGAGAATTCAATAAAAATGGCCAGTTTTTCTGATAATCCAATCCATATTTAAATAATGAAATTAGAATTCTAGCCGTTAAACCCCAAATAATTTCATTTTCGATTCGCAGGCTAGGAAAATATACAGATTGATGTGCCAATCGCACTTCATAAGGAATGGGTTGTGATTCCATCATTTTTTTAATCGGTGCATAAAAAATACGATCGATTTCAGTCGGTTGTGGAATCAATTGAATATCAGGTGGAATTAACCCCACCACAGGTTTCACCGTAATTCCGCTTTTTGCTCGCTCCATGGGTAAATCACCAATCAGCTTGACATCAAAAGGATTTAACGCAGTTTCTTCCCAAGCTTCACGTAAAGCCACAACAATATTACTGGTATCATTCGGATCACGCTTACCGCCCGGAAATGAAACTTCACCAGCATGGTTTGATAGATATGCAGAACGTCTGGTCAACAAAATTTTAGGATCAGCTTCCTGAGTAATTGCAATCAGAACCGCAGCATTGGCAGGAAATGTTCTTCTGCCAAAACGTAATCTGTTTTGCAATACTTGTGTTAACTCATGATCCTGCATGTATCTCACTCAATATTTTTGTTCTCTTTCTATCATATATGAAATTTTATGGATAAGGCTATAAATGATGCGAAAGTAGAATTTTTCAGTTATGCTGAGTTATCTCACATTTTCAATGAAGCTTATGAGTTTTTGCAGTGTTTGTGGTCATTCGACAATCGAAAAAATTCCTTTAGGTGATCAAAAAATCCGTAAAGTTTGTACACACTGTGGCACTATTCATTATGTCAACCCTAAAGTTATTTGCGGCGCACTTGCCCTTTGGGAAGATAAAGTTTTACTTTGTCGCCGTGCAATAGAACCTCGCTATGGGCTTTGGACATTACCTGCTGGGTATATGGAACTGTTTGAAACCATGGAGCAAGGTGCAGCACGTGAAACACGTGAAGAATCAGAAGCAGAAGTAGAAATCGAACAATTGTACTGTATGTATAATATTCCACGCATTGGACAGATTTATGTGTTGTTTAAAACAAAAATTAAAGATGGTTTTTTTGGTGCTGGAGAAGAAACACTCGAAAGCCGATTATTTGAAGAACATGAAATCCCTTGGAATGATTTAGCATTCCCAAGCGTTGAACGTACATTACGTCATTATTTTGAAGATCGGAAAAATAATATCTTCCCAATGCACTTAGAAACATTAGGAACACGTCTCGACCAAACAGGTTGATTAAAAATTATTTTATTGATAGTCAATTATATAGAGAGCTAAAAAAATCCCCCAATCTCAATTGGGGGATTTTTTTAGCACAATAAGATTATTTGGTTTTCACTGTATAACACTGTGGCAAACTTACCGATAGCGTCCCTTGCTGACGCTTCGCTAACTCTTTTTGTTCTGTAGTAAGCTTATCTTTATTAGTATCTGTATTGTTATAGATTGCCTGATAAACCGCTTGTAAATTGACCCAAGTTGCCTGAATTGTTTTGTCTCCATCCCAACTGGTTATATTCACCCCACTAGAGGTATTTTGTTCATTAATTAATCGTTGAAGGTTTAAACGAATACCGCCAGAAGAGACTGAAGCTTTATTTAAGTCATCGTTGGTAGTCCCACTCGTAGGGGTAACGACTAATCTTTCATTCAATCCCACTAAAGCACCATCAAGACTTCCAAAAATAGGATTGGCTAAAATCATACGCAGTGTAATTGATTTTTCAATATCCCCATTAATATAAGCAGTTCCAGTTGTACCCAGTCGATATTGTTGAACACCTGTTTCTTTATCAATGTAAGTGCTTGGATCGACATCCGCACAGGTATTTGAATTTAAAGTACCATTTCGACCAAGATTAGTACGGATATCCCCATTTTCATCAATCACAATACCTAGGGTTTGAGTATTTGGATTAACTTCAGGATTCGTAAACGTAAATGTAATATTGGCATACAGTGGGAAGTAATATTTTTCTCCTGTTTTTACTGTATTTTTCGTCATGAAAACTCTTCGATCTAGATAGTTCGCAGGATTGGTTTTATAAATATCAATACCACCTGAAAGCTGATCCCCATTGAATGTCTGACGCCACTTGCCATAAACCGTCGTATCTGTCGGAGCAGTGGTCGCACCAGTGGCACGTTTATACATATATTCCGTACCAGCTACATTGGTATTGTTCAGTAATGTACCTTGATAAATGCTCAGTTGATCTGTTGTTGTTTGATCTTTTTTGAATATCAATGGATTGCTGATTTTTCGAGTGAATGGACTGATCCAACCTTGCTGTGGATTGACATCTAATTTTTGTGGAACCACTTGATTGAGTAACAGGAACTTTAACAATGAATCAGCAATGGTGCTACCTTCGACTTTTTGCGGAACACCTATCCATTGCATCGCATAACCTGTCGTATAGCCTTGGCGGTCCGTCACGAGATACATATTGGCTATCGATTCGTTCTTCGTATTTAAGTCACTCTTCCCTGTAAAGCCTTGGATATCAACATTTGCTCCACTAAAAATCAGGAAGTTTGTAGAGTAAATATTAACTAGCGACTGTTGAATCAAACGCTGTGCTGTTAATTGTGCCGAATCGTTATCGACCGTTTCAAGATTAAGCCATGGTTTTAATTTTTCTATATAGCTGCCATCAAGAAAATCAGCAACACCAATATCTGCTGGTAAATCTTTCAGGTTATTTTTTAAATTATCAGATAACTCGATTGGCTGAATATCTCCAACTTGGTTGTTATTTTGCTCTACACCAATCGCTTGGAAAACACGAACCAAGCCAACCATGACTTTAAAAGTATCATCATTCATATCCATACTGGCAGGTGTTTTGCCTGTCATGGCACTTGCGATATCAATCAAACCAATCGCAGCAGGTTGTCCCCTCACCTTTAATGGACGAATTTTATTTAAATCTACATCCCCCAAAACAATTTTACGTTCTGATTGAGAACCCTGAATATAAAATTTTGCCTTATCACCAATTAAACAACCGCCAGAAGCCAAACCACCTTCTAATTTGGTGTTGAAATGATTTCGAGTATCTGTACTACAATCAAAATTTAATCCAGTCACTGGATAATCGACATAAAAACCTAAACATTTTTCATAAGATGCATCACAGCCATTGGTATAAGTGACGATACCTTTGTAAGGATCTTCATTGACTGTTGAACTTTCACCACCACAACCAGTAAGTGCTAAACCTAAACTCGTTAAAACGAAAGGGGCTAATACTCTTTTTTTCATAATCTCGTCCTTACTGAATAACACTCAGCTTAATTTGTCCATGATTTGTTAACTGTTTATTTTCAACATCTATAGCTGAGGATAATGGTGTTAAAAATAGATAAGTCGCTTTTTCTGGTTTTCTCAACACACCTTCCATTGCGGCATATTGTAAATTGTTGTCGTGTGATTCTTCATTTTTAAAGCCACTCACACCTTCAATGACACAGCCTTGTTCATCTAAAAATACAACTAAAGGCCAATAGTAGGTTTGTGTCTTAGAAGAGGATGCGTAGGAGGTCAAAAGTATATTTTGTACCTGAGCATCTAATTTCACCACTTCATAAGCAAAATGCGCTTTAATCGGCGCAACAGGCCATAAACCAATCTCTTGATTTTTAAGTGATAAACCTTTTGCTTTAAGTATTTTTTTACCTGTGAAACAAGCTTGTTCTAAATTATGAACCACTTCGTCTTTAGGTAATCGGAAATAAGTTGAAGATAGCACGACTGGTTTTTTTTCGTCAGCATCTGGATTGCCTCGAATACGGTTTAAGAGACTTGTACTCAGTCCCTTTTGTCGTTCAATTGTTTCATAACGCCCATGTACTGCACCAATCTCTGGGGTCATATAAAATCGCTTTTTCCCCTCGAGATTAAATTCACGATCTTCCAGATATTCATTATTTACATACTTTTCACCATCAATGATGGTGAAGTTTTTGTCTTCAGTTTCTTGGATACTCTGCGTTTTAAGCGCAGCTTTGGAAATTTGTGAGTTCTGAGTCGTTAAACTCTTTTGTTGTTTTTCGACTTGTGTAGCTTCATGTTGTGATTTAGCTATTTCAGCAGTTTTAGTTTCTGGAACAACTACAGCTGTTTTTTCTTGTTCATCTGGCTGTACTGATGACGAAACAGTTTTTTGTGGTTGTGGTTGTGGTTGTGGTTGTGGTTGTGGTTGTGGTTGTGGTGAAACCTTAACAGTTTCTTGCGGCTTTGTTTGGATTTCTGATGAATGCTTAGTTAAAGGTATCACAGATTTTTTTGGCTCTGGTGCACTTGTAGGAAAGTGCTCAGGTTGAGTCACATTTTTATTTTGTGTTGTGCTGGATTGAGGTTGAATAGCCTCAATAGATTTTACAGTTTTATTTTCATTCTTTTCATTATTTTTTTGTTTGGTTTCAGGTTTTGTTGATGATTCAGGTTTTTGGATAATCATCGGATGCCCATCAGGTCCGATAATGGTATAGAAACTGGATGCATAGCAAGCTGATGTGGCTAAGCTCATACCAATTACCAGCCACAAAGAAGTCAAAACTATTTTTTTCTCAGCTTTTAAATGCATTACCATCTCGTTCTGTAGTTAATCCCTAGAATTGTGACTTTGGTATTTGTTTTTACATTCAATCCAGCATATGGGTTGAGCAGTAAATTATCTACCCCTGTTTTATTTGCTAAACT
This sequence comes from Acinetobacter bereziniae LMG 1003 = CIP 70.12, assembly GCF_000368925.1. Lineage (GTDB taxonomy): Bacteria > Pseudomonadota > Gammaproteobacteria > Pseudomonadales > Moraxellaceae > Acinetobacter > Acinetobacter bereziniae. The sequence goes on from NZ_KB849756.1 coordinate 1,480,550, forward strand.
ACTGGTATTTGCAGGAATATTATCTCGGCTACGTAAGAAGCCCACAGATAAATCAATATCCGTATCTTCATCAAAACGGTAACCTAAACCTAAACCGAATAATTGAGCATTATTGATCGGCACCATAGTATTTCGTTTATCATCCGGAATCGCACTGGCACGAGGTTCATAACCTGCTCGAAGTTTTAAACGGTCATTGGCCGAATACTCAACACCAACTCCCCAGCTCCATGGTGATTTAAAGCCAAGCGGGAAAGCCAATGAAGTATCTGTGACTTGATTGGATAAAAGTTTAGCAATTTTTAATGCTGAAATTTGGCGATCAAACTCAAATTGGAATTTTTCCCACGCTTTAAAGTCTGTCCACCCAACATCGAAATTCACTTGTAAATCAGGTAAAACCTTATATTTTATCCCTGCTTGGAAATGTGCTGGATATTCTAAATCCATTGCGATCAAACCAGATTCTGTTGGTGGTATATAACCTGGAAACCCAAGAATCGCAGCAAGGATCTGCCCCGTCGCAGATGAGTTTAAGCCTTTAATCAGTTCTCTTGGCGCATTGGCATTATCGATGAAATATTTACCTTTCATACGCATTTTTGCCGAGCTTTGATAGACCATACCAAAACCAAAGTTTTCAGTTGGCTCCCACATTAAACCCAAGTTATAGCTTGGACTCAGACTTTGTTCTAAAGAAACCTGCATTTTCCCGAACTGACCAAAAGGATTCATACCCTCATTGGCATTACAAATACCAAATAGCAAAAGATCCGTGATCATATTGGAGTTATTTCGGAATGGTCCACAAACAGACTCATCCACCATTCGTAATACGCCAATCATTTCATTGGGGAAGCGTAAGTCCGTCTTTAATGCCATGGCATTATATGACATCCCAATCGAAGCTCCCAAAGAGAGTTGATCATTGACTTGATATGCAACAGAAGGTGATAAATATGTAATACGTTCAATGGCAACCTGTTGTCCCATAAAGTTACCGGGATTTTTATCTTCTGAACCAAATCCTGCCACCATCGGTGCATAAGCTGCGGTTGCATAGGTTAATTTTGAACCTGGTGGGTTATATGAAACCCCACCAGTAGGCGCCAATACCGGCCATCCGGGTCCCAAATCTACAACTTTCTTTAAAATAGGAATGTATAAACTTGCATATTCAACATCACCACGTACAGAGTCTTTATAGTCTGTACATAAGCTGGATGGATTATCAGGTGCATCATTACAGATTAAAGGATCATCAGAATAACCAAATACGTTATAACCTGGCGGTGCAGAAAACTCTCGTTGAACATCAAAGTTTGCAATGATACCTTGTACGTCTGTCTGTAGACCTTTAAGTTTCGTCAATCCAGCCGGGTTAAAATGAATTGCACTAATTCCTGGAGGGTCTGCAGTGACAGCATTCCCCATCGTCAATGAACGTATATCTACAGATAGGTTAAGCCCTAAATGTGCAAATACTTGAGTTGAACACCCTGTTAATAAAATTGCTGTTACTAATGGGCGCAAACGTATGTTTTTCATACCTTACACTCCTTAGCGAGCTTTTTTCTTACCAAAGCCAATAATATCTAATGGGAAGGACAATCCAAGTGAAATATCCGGTGAATCCTCAGTTAAACCAATTCCCAATGTACCATTCACAATGGTTTCAGGATTTACACGCACACCTAAAGCAATCGAGAACATACCACTTGATTGATTCGCAGCATCATATTTTTCACGCCCCTTTTCAGGGGTTGCTGGATTTGCCTGATATGTAAAGGAGGTATTCATATTAAATGATTGTTGATATGACATGGTCATAGATACATCATAGTTAAATGAATACGCAAAACCGAAAGAGAATCCGCCTGTCACTCCTGGATCAAATTCTTCTAAAACCCGTTGACCGAGCTGCTGACCACCCTGACCATTGGCATTTCCACCACCACGCACTTGGTTTAAACCAGTTTCTTTAAATCCATAGTTAGCCGAAACAGAGGCAAATAATACAACGGGGTCAATATATTTTCGGGTACTTGCACCGAAACCGACAGAATAATAACCCTTACCTGTAGAGAGATCTGTATTCGGATTAATTTCGTATGGGCTATCCCCTGTTTTTGTCGATACACTACCAAATAAAATCAGCGGTAAACGACCAGCTTTAAGTGGGAACGGTTCCCAACGTGCTCCGAAGTTAATATCCCCTAAACCTGCGGCAGTTGCATCTTTTAAACTATCTGATTTTGCGATAAAAGGTAGAGAGGCGGTAAAGGTTAAATTATCTCGAACGCCATATTGCGCTGTAAAGGTATTGGTAATGGTATGACTTGCATCCTCGTCTACACGAAGTTGGTAAGCAGTACCTTCATTAATCCCCAAATTCAGTTGTGAATCACGATAATATGAATAATCCAAATCATAGAAAGTTGATATTTCACCTTTTTTAATTAAGGAATATTGCCGCTCATTAGATGTAAAAACTTCTTGTAAGTTGGTTTCCTGAGAAGCATCACCTTCTTTCTTTTGTAATGCTTCAGCCGCTTGAGAGCCTGACTTTGGTGCTAAAGATTTTGTTTCATCTTTATTAATCTGTACATCTTCTTTAGCTGGAACAGCTTGATCTACTGCTGCTTCAGCACTTGCATCAACCTCAGTATTTGTTTCAGCCGCATATAAACTTCCAATTGCAAACTGAATACTCACTGCAAGTAAAGTTCTTTTCATCCATTGATTATTCATATTATTCCTATCCCAAAAAATCCAATTCAGTTATGTAATTTTTAGTCCATCTTTTACTTACGTTTATAATAGAGTCGAAGGTAAGTTGTAATTGGCTGATTATAGGTTGCTGACTTGGTATCTAGGTCAATTACTTTACGCATGGTTGATGCTTTATCTGCCAATCTATTGACGTAATCTGTTGAATATTGAGCCTCTACCAATGCATAACGATTAATTGTTGCATCATCAACATGACGCATATCTGCCTCTTGTAAAGCCAACATATTACGTTGTTGGTCTTTAGGCGCATTAATCATAAATAAAGTATTATTTTCCCAAACTTGCTTAAAGCGCTCTTGGTCAAAACTAATATTTCCTAATGCAGGGTCAGCCACATAGACTCGCCCATCTTTATACGCTTTAAATACGACAAAATGTTTAAAGCCTGCATAAGAAATAGGCACAATCACAGGTTGATTTTGATTAATTAAGTCTGTGAATTCCCCTTTAAAGCCGCCGCTCTCATAACCAATCGCAGCCACAAAACGTTTCATATCCAACAGAGAAAAACTTCGACGTTCGATAATACGGTTGTATTCTCCAAAACGTAATAAACCTTCCATGGTTTGTTGTTCAGTTAAATTTGTTCCGACATATCCATTAAGCAATGTCGTGAGCGCCGCAGAGCCACAACTATAGTCATATGCCTGACGGACGATCCCACGGAATTGATTTTCTAAAGCAGGTTTAATCTGTACCATCTCACGATGATTTCGTGAGAATGATGGGTCCCGAGAATCCGCAAGCTCAGTATAATAAACAGCATCCTTTGGCTTGGGTTTTACATCAAGTGCGTGGTTGGCAAAATAGTACATTAATGCCGAACCTAAAGTAATTTCTAACATAATTTTAACTATCAAGTATCGGCAGTATTTTGCCTAAAGTGCTGATTTTATTTTTAGAGTGAACACTCTACATCCCTGAAACTAGAAGATACCGTTTTTTGAAAAAAAAAACAGTCTTTTTTTGAACTTTTGTCGTTTTTAGGGCAGTTTTTTGTAAAAAAAAACGCATGCTCTGCATGCGTCTTTTTACAACTAATCAATTCTAACTTAATGACCTGAGATTGTTAGTTTTACACCATTTGCTGTAGCTGAACCACCGTTATAAAATTTCATTCCACTGATTGCAACATCACCAATCGAAGCAGAACCCGTACCTGTACCTGGAGTGCCTGGAGTTCCCGGTACATAACCTGTACCACCACCTAACACAACTCGACTTAAGTAAATATCAGTACCTGTTGTACTTTTCAACGCAGTTACCGCTAAACCTTGTTGAGTTACCGCAATATCAGCATCCATAGCTAAATCAGCACTACCCGTATCATTAAGTTTGATACCGCCCAATACGATATAACCACCGCCGCCAGCAGATGCATCTTTAAGTGCCAAGTTACTAATTGATAAACCACCGATCATTTTACCAGCAAGCTTAATCATTGCACCCTGCGGTGTATTACCCAATTGAATATTGGCTGTACTTGCACCAACATTTACCGTTAAACCGCTTAAAATTTCAGCAGAGCCTGTATCTGGCTTATAAACACCAGCAGTATTAGTAGTATTGTTAACCTCAATTTTACCTAAACTAACACCTAATGCATTAATTGATGCTGCAACGTTTAGAAATGGTTTGCCAGCATTACCAGCTCCTGCACTACCATCTGTATCAATTGACAAAGTTGCCAGATTACTGTTTGCTGCACCTTGGTTAGTGATTACCACATTATTTAAAGTGATTGCACCCGCTTTATTGGTACCACCAAAACCAGCTTGACCAGCTGTTAAAGTACCTGGTGCCAAACCATCTGTATCAAAAATATGTAATTTAGCGATTTCAATTTTAGATGCATTAATTCCAATATCGATACCGTCCTGACCCGTGGTTGCACTCAGTGCAGCATCATCCATTGCTTGCAGAGCCATTGCATTTGAGCTAATCGCAACAGCAGAAACTAAAGCGAGTTTAGTAAATAATTTCATAATCTGTACTCTCCCAAGAGCATTTTTTTTCATTTTTAACCACTCTCCGTAGTTCCCTGTTGTTTTTAGTTGTTTTACAACTTAGAACACCAATCCTTGAGTAGTCCGTTTTGCCCTTTTAAGTTAACTGTATGTTACTTTTTGTTCAACTGCTGTTTATCAAAAAGGTGATGAAACCGATAAACGGTAAGCAGTTTCACTACATCATGTTATTTTTTTGTTCAACCGCTGTTTATCACAAAGTTGATAAAACCGATAAACGGTAAACAGTTTTTTCACCTTGGTTTTCAGGTAGAATATAGCCGAATCAATCAATTTTTCTTTTTTGAGTTCAATCTCCCTATGTTTCGGAAGTTATTACATTTTCCATCAAACAGCATTGCTACAGTATTACATCGACTTCACTCGCTTTTTGGTTGTGTCTATTTAAAAAATTCAGGGCAAGATGTCATCGCCTTCTTACCTGAAAAGTATTGTATTTCAACTTCACAGCAATATCAGACTTATACACGAAGCGACTTTAGCAATTATAAAAAAGATCAAAATACTAATAAGTTCGATCATTTTTTTTCTTTTAATCCACTCTCCTCTTCGGATAGCGTTGAAAATTTTCAAGGAGGTTATATTGGATTTATCGACTACAATTATGCCAGTGCCCAACATATTGATTCAGCAACAAGAACCCAGCCTAATTTTTATATGGGTGAATATCAAACTTTTATTCACATCGAAAATCAACAATTAGTTTTCTGCAGCTTAGAATCTTGTGCAGAAGAATTTTTCACATTCGTACAGAATCTACTACATACAAATCAAGCACCAAGCACATTTAAACTCAACACGCTTTGTCAAGCGATGTGGACAAAACAAGACTATGCACGAGCTTTTACCCAAGTTCAAGAATACATTAAGGCTGGCGATTGCTATCAAATCAATTTGACACAAGAGTTCAGCGCAAAGGCGCAAGGCTTACTTTTAGATACAGCTGAACGTTTTTGGAAACTGACTGATGCACCTTATTCAGGTTATTTAAAACTTGATGATTTTGAGTTACTGAGTTGTTCACCTGAATTATTTATTGATTTTAAAGCGGATCGTAAAATTATCACTAAGCCCATCAAAGGCACGATGCCACGTTATGATGATCCTGATTTAGATCAACAATCCAAAGATCGGTTAATTCATTCTCAAAAAGATCAGGCCGAAAATGTCATGATCGTTGATTTGTTACGTAATGATTTAAGTGTATATGCCGAAACAGGTTCAGTAAAAACACCTAAACTTTTCAATATTGAGTCTTTTAACCAAGTCCACCACATGGTGAGTGAAGTCACAGCAACATTAAAACCTGAAGTCAATCCATTTGATGTACTCTTAACGGCTTTACCAGGTGGCTCAATCACAGGCGCACCAAAAATTCGAGCAATGCAAATTATTGAAGAGTTAGAGTGTGCTCCGCGTGGTGCTTATTGTGGTTCTTTGGGATATTTTAATTTTGATGGTACAGGATCTTGGAATATTTTGATTCGCTCCATTCAAAAACATCAAAATGATATTTCTGTATGGGCAGGTGGGGGAATCACCATTGCGTCTGACTGCGATGCTGAATATCAGGAATGTTTTGATAAAGTTTCCGCAATGCTTGATCTGCTCAATACTTGGTATCAGCCAAAAGACCAATAAACGGAACGAAATTAATGAGCATGATTCACGCAATATAAATAAAATGGCTTTTGTTTCCCTATCAGCCATTTTATCTACATTACAATCGCAAGGCGACATCCATGTCGACCACATGCAACAATTACAGTTATGACAAGATATCCTGCTTTAAAGTATCAACAAGCCGTTGATTTTGCTCATCTGTACCTATCGTAATCCTTAAGAACTGGTTAATACGAGGCTTATTAAAATAACGGACAATAATCCCCCTTTCACGCAACGCCTGTGCAAGTTCACCAGCATCTTTAGACGGTAAAGATGCAAATATAAAATTCGCTTTAGATGGCAGCACTTTAAAGCCTATCGCTTCTAAGTCTGCAACCAGTTTGTCGCGACTGAGAATCACTTTTTGACATTGCGCTTCAAAGTATTCTTGATCTTCAAATGACGCAACGGCAGCAGCAATGGCAAAACGATCAATCGGATAGGAGTTAAAACTATTTTTAACAGCTTCTAATGCTGCAATGAGATGTGGCTGTGCAATCGCAAATCCAACGCGTAATCCCGCTAAAGAACGAGATTTTGAAGTCGTTTGACAGACCACTAAATTCTCATATTTTTCAACCAGCTTTACCGCAGATTCCGCTCCAAAGTCAACATAAGCCTCATCAATCACCACCACAACATCTGGATTGGATTGTAAAACTTCTTCAATAGCATCTAAACCCAATGCAATACTGGTGGGCGCATTTGGATTGGTAATAATAATTCCACCATTAGGCTGTTTATAATCATCCACCACGATTTCAAACTGCTCATTTAGAGGAATGATTTTTGTTTGAGCAGAAAGCCCAAAAAACTGACTATAAACAGGATAAAAACTATAGGTAATATCTGGATATAAAATAGGCTGATCTTGTACGAAAAAAGCCTTAAAAATATGGGCTAGAACTTCATCTGAACCGTTGCCGACAAAAACATTGGCAATATTGACATGCTGTTGTTGAGCAATTGCTTGTTTCAATACAGTTGCATCGGGATCTGGATAAAGTCGTAATGCATCCGCGGAATTTTCCAAAACAGCTTCAACCGCTTCAACCACTTTCGGCGATGGCGGATAAGGGTTTTCATTGGTATTCAGTTTTAATAAATTTTGAATTTTAGGCTGTTCTCCTGGGACATACGGATCTAACTCACGTACCTCAGGACTCCAAAAACGCATTTGTTCAGGACGAATCTTTGACATTTTCTTATCTCTTATTTGTCTCATCTGTCTCTTACACCACTTTAAGTGCAACTCACTAAAAGCGCATTGAGAGAAGGTAATTCAAAGCTATCAAAATAAATGCTTTAGACCCAGCACTCTACTTTAAATAGCTTCCTCTCTTTTGCTTTGAGAGGAATTTGTATTACATGATCAGTGAGGTATTCAATTTAATTACTGGTAACGGTATCGTGCAGATCGTGCATGTGCATCCAAATCCTCTTGCTGAGCAAGAAGATCTGCTGTTTTCGCCAGTGGTTTAACCCCCTGCTCAGAACACATGATTAAACTCGAACGTTTCTGGAAATCATAAACACCCAAAGGTGATGAAAAGCGTGCTGTGCCTGATGTTGGCAATACATGGTTAGGACCTGCACAATAATCACCAATCGCTTCAGGTGTATAACGTCCCATAAAAATCGCACCTGCATGGCGAATGCTTTCTGACATCAATTGTGCCTCATCCAAACACAACTCTAAATGTTCTGGCGCAACTTGATTAATTAAATCAATCGCTTCTTGACGGTTTTTAACCAAAACCAAAGCACCACGATTCGCAATCGATGTTCGCGCAATTTCTGCTTTTGGCAAAGCAGCCAAATGCGCTTCAATTGCCAGCTCCACATCATTTAAAAGCTGCTCATCCGGTGTAATAAAAATTGCCTGTGCAACAGCATCATGCTCTGCTTGTGACAATACATCCATCGCCAACCACTCTGGATTATTTTCACCTTCTGCATACACTAAAATTTCAGAAGGTCCAGCAATCATATCAATTCCCACTTGACCAAAAACCGCACGTTTTGCAGCGGCAACAAAACGATTGCCGGGTCCAGTGATTTTATCCACCTGTGGAATTGTTTCTGTACCATAAGCCAATGCCGCAACTGCTTGAGCACCTCCAATGGTAAATACACGATGTACTCCAGCCAGATATGCAGCAGCCAAGACCAAAGGGTTTAATTCACCATTCGGCGCAGGTACAACCATGATAATTTCTTGTACGCCAGCAACATGTGCAGGTATGGCATTCATCAGCACAGAAGATGGATAAGATGCCAAACCACCTGGAACATAAATCCCAACACGATCTAAAGGTGTTACTTTTTGACCCAAGGTATTGCCCAAATCATCAATATAAGTCCAACCTTCTTGTTTTTGTGCTTGATGAAATGAACGAATACGTTGTGCTGCCATTTCTAAGACGTCACGAATTTCAACCGTTAAGCCCTCAAATGCAGCTTTCAATTGGGTTTGTGACAGTTCTAGATCTGAAAATTGATGCGCTGGATGTCGATCGAACTGTTGAGTGAGTTTTAATACATGTGCATCGCCATGCTGACGCACATCTGCAATAATTTGGTCTACTGTTTTTAAAAGCTCAGGATCACTCACTGTTTCAAAAGCTAACAAGTCAGCAAAGACTTGTTTAAAGTTCTGCTCTTGAGTCGATAAACGTCGCATCAATTTACCCACAAGGTTGTTTAAGAAAGATTTAGTTTACCTTGTTTTGAACATCTTGTGGGCAAAGATCACATGGTCAATTTAACTTAGTTTGATAGGAAAGTCTGATGAGAAACACTGTTGATCATACAAAATCTGATTTAAGTACTTACATCTGGATAATCCCAGTCACTATCTGCCTGAATTAACCAATTCAATGCACCATGTCTTTCAACAACAACCGATGAATTTAGATTTGCAGGTGCTTGCTGTTGTTTTAAACGCGCATCCACACAAGCCCAATCATAACGATAAATTAAATCTGCCTGATCTAAAATTTCCTCAATCTCACGTAATTTCACTTTGCTCATAAAAGCATCAAATGTTTCACAGGAGGTCACCGCTTGAATCGCAAAATCACAATCAATAATATGATCAGGATAAGTGAGCTCATCCACGAGACCTAAAGCCCATAACAAGACCCAATAAGCTTCGTATTTCCAAACCATATTAACAACGTCTTGTTCCGATACATCACGCTTTAAAATCGCCTGCTCTTTTTTGGTCAATTCCGCTAAAACTTGCATTTTTTTTAAAATATCAAATACAAATTCCTGCGTTTCATCATCGTATTGATCGTTGTTTAGATCACAAGCCACCTGAATGACCCATAAACAAGCAATCGCTCGTTTTGCAATCTCTTCAGCTGTACGCATTTGCACTTCTTCCACAGATTCGATCACAGGTAAGTGATCAATATAGGGAATTGAATTTTGCTTAAGGATCTGTATAGATTGATTTTTACGTTGTTGAGGCGTTTTCATCTGAGCTTTTATATATGAATGACTATGATGTTTTATCATAAACCGTATTTAGGTTATGCCATAATTTGTTAAAAATTTGATTTTGATTATAAAAAAACACCACTCTAGTTTGAGTGGTGTTTTTGATTATACATTGACTTGAGGATATTATTTTTGCTGTTCACGCTCTTCCACTGCTTTTTCAAGCTGTGCAAGTATAGGATTTAATAAAGTTTGCTTACGCTTAAAGCTTGCTTTATTCACAATCAAACGTGAAGACACTTTACAAATTTCTTCCAAAGGTTCTAAACCATTGGCACGCAAAGTATTTCCTGTATCAACCACGTCTACAATGTAATCCCCTAAACCTACCAAAGGCGCCAACTCCATTGAGCCATAAAGTTTAATCACATCGACTTGCTCACCTAGGCTTGCATAGTATTGACGAGTTAAATTGACATATTTTGTGGCAATCTTTAAACGTCCTTTAGGACGTACCATGCCCACTTTACCTGCAGTCATTAACTTACAATTGGCAATTTTTAAATCTAATGGTTCATAGACATTTTGAGCGCCATGTTCCATTAGCACATCTTTACCTGCGACACCAATATCTGCTGCGCCATTTTCAACATAAGTTGGCACATCAGAAGCGCGTAAAATTAAAATACGAACTTGTTTATGTGTGGTTGGGAAGATTAACTTACGCGATTTATCAGGGTCTTCCAGTAAGTTAATTCCCGCAGTTTCAAGTAAAGGAAGCGTCTCTTTGAGAATACGTCCTTTACTCAATGCCAAAGTCAAACCATGATCAAAATTGCCCATAACGTCAAAATTTGGATCATCGTTTCTCATATCGCTCATTAACTTGTCTCGCTCACTCGCTTAATTTGGGCACCTAGACCTTGTAATTTTGCTTCAATATTCTCATAACCACGGTCAATATGATAAATACGATCAACAATGGTTTCGCCTTCAGCTGCCAAAGCAGCCAAAACTAAAGAAAATGAAGCACGCAGGTCAGTTGCCATTACAGGTGCAGCAGATAGTTTTTCTACACCTGTCACAATAGCATCATTACCTTCAACCTGAATATTTGCACCCATACGAGCCAATTCAGGAACATGCATAAAACGATTTTCAAAAATCGTTTCAGAAATTGTTGCGAAGCCACGACCAATTGCATTTACAGCCATGATCTGTGCTTGCATGTCTGTTGGAAACTCTGGATGAGGTAAAGTACGGAAACTGACTGCTTTTGGACGTTTGCCCATCATATCAAGCTCAATCCAGTCTTCACCACGAGTGACTTCCGCACCCATTTCTTCAAATTTATCTAAAACAGATTCAAGCAAATTTGGATCAGTATGGGTGGTTTTTACTTTACCGCCAGTGATTGCCGCAGCAGCCAAATATGAACCAGTTTCAATACGATCAGCAACCACTGAATACTCACAACCGTGTAGGCTTTCAACACCTGTAACCACCAAAGTGTCTGTATCCAAACCTTCGATTTTTGCGCCCATTTTAATCAGCATTTGCGCTAAATCTGTAATTTCAGGTTCGCGTGCAGCATTACGAATCGTCGTGACCCCATCAGCCAAAACAGCTGCGGTTAAAATATTTTCAGTTCCACCGACCGTCACCATATCAAAGATGACTTCACCACCTTTTAAACGCCCATCGACTTTGGCATGTACATAACCCGCTTCGACCTCAATTTGCGCACCTAAAGCTTCCAACGCTTTTAAATGCTGGTCTACAGGGCGTGAGCCAATCGCACAACCACCTGGAAGTGAGACTTTTGCACTCCCATAGCGCGCTAATAATGGTCCAAGCACCAAAATTGATGCACGCATGGTTTTTACCAATTCATAAGGTGCAAATTGATTATCCAGAGTAGAGGTGTCCGCAATCACGGTTTCTCCCTCGTAACTCATGGTGACGCCAAGACCACCAATCAATTTAACCAAGGTACGGACATCTTTTAAATTTGGGACATTTCTTAAAGTAATTGGTGTGTCTGCAAGAATCATTGCAGCCAACAAAGGTAATGCCGCATTTTTTGCACCCGAAATGCGTACTTCGCCTTCGAGTTTTACACCGCCTTGAATGACAAATTTATCCATTGACGCTTAAGCTCCAAACATACTGGCTTTGCGCCATTCTTCTTTAGTCATCGCACGAATAGTGACCGCATGTACTTCACCACTAGCAATATAACTGTTAAGTGGTGCATAAACAGCTTGTTGACGAGGAACAGGACGTTTCCCTTCAAACTGATCATCGACAATACGGAGATCAAATTTACCTGCTTGTCCACTGACAGCAACTTCAGCATCAGGAAAAGCTGCTTTTAAGATTTCAGTGAGCTGTTCACTATTCATTGCATCGACCTCTTATTAGGACTAACAGTGTAAAAACTGGCTATTTTACTATAACTCACTAAAATAATTCATTAGCTGGTACAAAAAATATAGATAAAAAAAAGAGGTATTTTCAACCTCTTTCTAAAATGTTTAAAAATATTGAAGTTTAAGTCGCTAAAATATTCATCGGCTGATAATCCAGCTGCATTTTACGATGCTTATCTAATTGTCTTTTTAATTTATCGGTCAGCTTAGTAATGGCATTATACATATCATCCGCAGTTGCTTGCGCAAAAAGCTCGATCCCGGGCAAACGAACAATCGCTTCTGCGATATGATTTGCACTGCCTTTTTTTGATCTTTTATCTAATTGATGATCTTTACTTAATTTCACCTGCATACTGTTCACTTGATCGATATGCTTTGTCATCTGCGCGAATCTATCTCGAATATTTTCTTCTATTGCAGGTGTAATGGTTAAATGATGTCCACGAATTGTAATTTGCATAGCTTTATCCCTCTCCTTTTATAGGAATATGAAAGTCATAACCAAAACGATTTCATGACAGAATTCACCAAGGAAAAAACTGTGCTTAATATCATGCAATCATTTAAGTTACTCCAAAAGACAAACAAGCGATTCATTATTTCGTCATAATGAATCATTAGAATAGCCACACTTTAAAAACTAGATCAAGACTTTTCTGTCTGATGACGATGGAATATGTAACGATTCGCGATATTTTGCGACCGTACGTCGTGCAACATCGATTCCATCCTCTTTTAACAAATTAGCAATCGTATTATCAGACAATGGTTTACGAGGATTTTCATCCGCCACCAGTTTTTTAATTTTGGCACGAATTGCTGTTGATGATGCTTCACCACCCGAAGTCGTTCCTACATGGCTTGAAAAGAAATATTTCAACTCAAACAAACCCAATGGTGTGAGTAAAAACTTATTCGTGGTGACTCGCGACACTGTTGATTCGTGTAATTCAACTTCTTCAGCCACATCTCTCAACACCAAAGGCTTCATACCTTCTGCACCAATTTCTAAAAATTCACGTTGATGCTGTACGATACAACTGGCGACTTTTAATAACGTTTTATGTCGCTCATCGACACTTTTGATAAAGTTTTTAGCTTCCAGCATTTGATTACGTAAATACTGATTCTCATCACTTTGATCTGCACGTTTGATCATGCCTGAATAAAAAGAGTTGATTCTCAACTTAGGCAAAACATCTGGATTCAGCTGAACATGCCAGTGATTATTCTTTTTGGAAACTACCACATCAGGAATTTGGTAATCTGATTCTTTTTGCTCAAACTCTGCCCCAGGATATGGCTTCATGGTTTTGAGCAATTCAATTGCTGATTTCAATGATTCAGCATTTAATCCCGTTTGCTTAATCAATTTATTGAGATCATTACTGACCAAAAGCTCATAATGTTTTAATAACATCAAGGCTTCTTTCCTAAACAAAGTCGTTATAGGGAGAGCCTCGATTTGCACAAAAAGACATTCTGCAAGATTTCGTGCTCCAATACCTATCGGTTCAAGCCGTTGAATATGCTTTAAGACAACCAAAACCTCGTCTTCTTCTACTTCAATGTCATAGTCCATTTGTTGTAGCAAATGTTGAACAGAACTGACAATTTCATCGATATCCGCCTCCAAAAAACCTTTTTCATCCAAGGCATCCACAATGCAATACGCAATTAACCTATCGACTGGGGAAAAATGTAACAAATTCACTTGTCCCAGCATATGCTCTTTTAATGATGCATTGGAATGGCGATTGTCTTCACGGTCTTCAAACTCTGGACGCTCAATTGCAGTAGATTGATGGGTATATACATCATCCCAATCAGTATCAACAGGTAACTCGTCAGGCAAATGATTGGCATTTAAAGCATCTGAAAGTTCATACTCTTGTTGTTCTTGCTGTACACTTTCCAAACTTTCATGTGTTTCTTCTTCAACTTTTTCAAGCAAAGGATTACTGTCCAGTTGAATTTGAATTTCCTGTTCAAGTTCTAAGCTCGATAATTGTAGTAATCGAATGGCTTGTTGCAGTTGTGGCGTAAGCGACAACGAGTTTGCAACTTTTAATCCAACCGATAACTTCATACCTATACTTCCCACAGTGCTCTATTTCACTTTGTTTTGCTTTAGTGAATAAAGCAAAATTCATGCCTATTCATTTTTTATACCACAGTAACCATGGGACGACTAGCAAAAAAAATGAATAAATCACATAAAAATATTTATTATTTATAAGTTAAAGTTAAATTTTAAAAATGTATTATTTTTATGAATAACTTATCGAATAGTCACATATTGGTACTGGTGAAATAGCCATCAAATATCTAAATATAGTTTAAAAAACTATAAGCAAAAATAAATGAGCTTAGGGCTATTTATTTCAAAATATTTAAATAAAATAGGTTTCGCTTTGTGATACCAATCACATTTCTAGTTTTGCTAAATTTATTATTTTTATCCTTTACTTATTGGAATAGTGAGTATAAAAATAATGATATAAAGAAATATGATGGATCATTCTTTCAAGGAAAAGCATTGGCACGATAACTGCTTAATTTAAGGACAAGCACTATTGTAATGCCAAAATAATCATGTAATGGAGAACTCAAAATGACACAATCTACAAAAGCACTATCAAAAAAAGTATTCACCACTGCGCTTGGCGTACTTATGGCTGGTGGCGCTTTTTCACAAGTTCAAGCTGCTGATACTTTGGCAAAAATCAAGCAATCAGGAAAAGTCATCATTGGTTATCGTGAGTCTTCAGATCCAATTTCCTATGTTGTTGGTGGTAAACCAATGGGTTATGCGGTTGATATCTGTAACAACTTTGCCAACGAACTTAAAAAAACCCTTAAAATGCCTAATCTTAAAGTGGAATATAAGGCTGTTACTTCATCTACACGTATTCCAGAAATGCTGGCAGGCAATATTGATATGGAGTGTGGAACAACCACCAACTCTATTCAACGCCAACAACAAGTAAGCTTCTCTACCAACTACTATGCGACAGAAGTACGCATGGCAGTCAAAGCAAATGCACCAATTAAATCAATAGCAGATTTAAATGGTAAAGCTGTAGTGACAACACAAGGAACTACATCTGATAAATACATCAAAATGGGTGAAAAAGGTGAAAAGGTCAACGTAAACAACGTTTACGGTAAAGATCATTCTGATTCATTCGCAATGGTGGCATCAGGACGTGCAGCAGCATTTGTTATGGATGACAATATTCTTGCAGGTCTCATTGCGAAATCTTCAAATCCGAAAGACTTTAAAATTGTAGGTCCAGTGCTTTCTTCTGAGCCTTACGGCATTATGCTTCCTAAAGGTGATGCAGCATATAAAGCCATTGCGGATAAGACTGTCACTACAATGTGGAAAAATGGTCAAATGGCCGCTTTATATAAAAAGTGGTTCCAATCTCCAATTGCGCCAAAGAATGTGAACTTAAATATGCCAATGAGTTCATCCTACTTAAAACTTAAAGCCAATCCTACAGACGCTGGCATTAATTAATTCCGTGCTCAAATCACAGTTTATAGATCAGGCTTAAATCAAGGTCTGGTCTATAAGTTTTTTACAAAATTAAAAATACAAAGGAGCACACATGTCAGTAGGCTCACTTAACTGGACAGCATATTGTCTCCCCTCAAATGAATATAGTTTGGATAAGGCTGCATGGGCTGAATCCGTCTGTAAAGCTATAGGTGGTGAAAGTTACTCTCCTGTTGCTGATGCACCAACATGGTTACAACTCTTAGGTTCAGGTGTCTGGACCATGGTTTGGACTGCGGTACTTGCATTTTTTATCGCTTTCCTGCTGGGTTCGTTAATCGGAATCTTGCGTACGATTCCCAACAAGCCACTTGCCTTTATTGGCACATGTTATGTCGAACTGTTTCGAAATATTCCTCTGATTGTCCAACTCTTTTTCTGGGCATTCGTTTTTCCAGAACTACTCCCACTCAGCCTCAGCACAGGCAGTGGTGAAATGGTACATGGTGGATGGTGGCAAAATATTCTCAATGACAATCCAGCCGCAGTTGGGGTTTTTGCATTAGGATTGTACACAGCAGCACGTATCGCAGAACAAGTCCGCTCAGGGATCAATACAGTTTCCAGAGGTCAAAAAAATGCAGCTTTTGCAATTGGTCTTACCCAAAGCCAAAGCTATCGTTATGTCATTCTTCCTGTTGCATATCGAATTGTATGGCCGACACTCACTTCCGAAGCAATGAATATTTTCAAAAACTCTGCCGTGCTGTATGCACTCAGTGTTTTAAATTTCTTTGCTTATACCAAAACGATGCGAGAAGAAACATCACAAGATATTGTGATTCTTATTCTTTCAACACCAGTCTATTTGGTCATTACCTACACCATTAAGCTTATTATGGCGTGGATTGAAAAAAGAATGGCTGTTCCTGGTCTTGGTTCAGGAGGTAAATAGTCATGGATTTTAGTATTTTACAAAATCACGATGTGATTCAAACACTGATTGCAGGGTTTAAGTTTACCGTTACTGTGACGATTTTATCTATTATTGGCGGGATTCTGATTGGCACGCCTTTAGCCATGATGCGTTTATCCGACAATAAAGTCGCCAGTAATTTTGCTAAAGCATATGTTGACTTTTTCCGTGGTGTTCCACTGATTCAGGTCATTTTTATTTTCTATTTTTTATTGCCTAAATTCTTTGAGTTTCAATCTGATACCTATTATGGACCACTCTTTTCCAGTGTCGTCACCTTTGCAATTTTTGAAGCTGCATTCTTTTCAGAAATTGTTCGTTCAGGTATTCAGTCTGTCTCAAAAGGTCAAGTCAATGCAGGTTATGCCTTAGGATTCACTTATGGACAAACTATGTCCAATGTCGTACTGCCTCAAGCATTTAGAAATATGCTACCTGTTATATTGACTCAATCTATCGTACTTTTCCAAGACGTCTCTTTGGTGTATGTGATCAGTGCGCCAGACTTCCTAGGCAATGCAAATACTTTAGCAAATACGTATGGTGCTGAAACCAAAGCAACCTTCTACCTGATTGTAGCAGTTGTTTACTTCTGTATCTCCTTTGCGCTTTCAAGACTTGTGAAGCGTTTACATCAAAAAATAGCAATAATTCGATAATTGGAGAATCAATATGCCAATGATAGAAATACAACATATCTCAAAATGGTATGGAGATTTTCAGGTTCTCACAGATTGCACCACATCCATTGAAAAAGGTGAAGTTGTGGTCGTTTGTGGACCATCTGGTTCTGGAAAATCCACACTGATTAAGACAGTCAATGCATTAGAACCTTTCCAAGAAGGCAATATTATTGTTGATGGAACAGCGCTCAAAGATTCAAAAACTGATCTGGCACAGTTTCGCTCTCGTGTTGGTATGGTATTCCAACACTTTGAATTGTTTCCGCATATGACCGTTTTAGACAATTTAGTCATTGGGCAAATCAAAGTATTGAAACGTTCTAAATCTGAAGCTGAGAAAAAAGCCTTACAATATTTAGATCGTGTCGGTTTAGCAGCACATAAGAACAAGTTTCCTGGACAACTGTCAGGTGGTCAGCAACAACGTGTTGCGATTGCCCGAGGTTTGTGTATGGATCCAGTATGTATGTTATTTGACGAACCGACTTCTGCACTTGATCCAGAAATGGTTGGCGAAGTTCTTGAAGTTATGAGTCAGCTGGCAAAAGAAGGGATGACCATGATGTGCGTAACCCATGAGATGGGCTTTGCACGCAAAGTGTCAAGCCGAGTGATTTTCATGGATCAAGGTAAAATTTTAGAAGACTGTGCAACCGATGACTTCTTTAATAAACCAGATGAGCGTCATGAAAGAACCAAGTTC
The DNA here is from genome assembly GCF_000368925.1 of Acinetobacter bereziniae LMG 1003 = CIP 70.12. Lineage (GTDB taxonomy): Bacteria > Pseudomonadota > Gammaproteobacteria > Pseudomonadales > Moraxellaceae > Acinetobacter > Acinetobacter bereziniae. The sequence continues at coordinate 1,498,784 of NZ_KB849756.1, forward strand.
TTCTTAGACAAGATTTCAATGGTACATTGATATTTAGGCTTTAAAACAAAACCCCAATTAAAATTGGGGTTTTGTTTTTTAACAAGAACAATAAATTATTAGGGTCTGTGGACAATTCGTCTATGTTTGCGACTAGGTGTGTTTTTTAGGCGATTCTAGGCACGAAATACGAAATTTAGTCATTCTAAATGAGTAGTTCGTAACGACGAAGCGACAAAAAAACACGCTAGTCCCGAAGGGTTGTGGCTAAAATTATCTCAGGCTACGTTATGAAACTTAAAAATAGTCTCGCTATTCTCTTCATTTCATGCCTTGCCTGCTCAATTTTAACCTACAACGCAAGCCATTTATGAAATGTCCACAGCCCCTAAGGTTTTACTGTATTTTGAGTAAAGTTGGGCGATCTTGGTCCGTATAACAAGCCTTTTTGTTGGCTTAAATTAGGGGAATACAACTGCGAACTCACAACACCAGATAAGGCATAAGCTTTATCAGATAAGTGATTAGAAATCTGATCCACCACAGCGCCCACTAAAGCCCCTAGTAAACCTGCGTTGCTATTATCATTGGATTGCTGAAGTCGCTCCTCACCTTGCCAAAGTAAAGTTCCAGATGCGAGGTCCACCAACTTTGCTTCTACAGCAACTGTCGAAACAGATTGAATCACCTGATACTTAGAACCATATTCGTTGACTTTGATATAAAGTGCAGCATCAGCCCCAAAAATCTCTTTTAACTTTTGAGGAGCAATTGCTTGCGCATCAAATCCATTGGTGACCCCATTCTCTTTAAACATGGTATCAACCACAGAAATGGGGAACACATAATAACCCGCCTCAGCAACCGGAAGTGCCACCGTTGACCAATATCCATAAGTTGCACGCGTATCAGGCGAGTTATTAATGGGTGGTAGTACCAAAATCGACTTAGGTTGATGCGCATGATATGCAGCCAAATCTCGGTTGTTTTTGGGTGCCACTGCGCAGCCAGTAAAAAGCATCGCGAAACAGCTCAAAATCAGCAATTGTTTCATTTTCTTCATGGCGTCTTAACCTCAACAGATCGAGTGGTCATTTTCTTAAGTAAACGATCCATCAATACTGTGGACTCAGGGTAAACTTGACGCTCCAATTCAAAATACTCAATTGCACGTGGAGCATTATTGATATTTAAGTTTAATAAACCCAAATGTGCATATAAACCAGGCGGTACTGCTTCGTTTTTGGCTTTTGCTTTTTCAATATCTTTCTCAAGCAGCAAAATTTGCTGCTGAGGTGAAGTTTTTTCAGGAACGCTCAACATCAGGTAAGTTTGTTGAGGAAATCCTCCCCAACGATATAGAGACTTTGGTCCAGAAGCGCAGCCGACTAAACTTAAGGTCGCCAAGCAACTGATCAAGAATAAAACAATTTTCATGGGTTGATTCAAACCTATTGTGTTGACCACTTGTTGGTTTGGATATCATTCACAAGATTATTGACAGCTTCACGAACGGCCAAATCTAAAACCTTACCATTGAGTGTTGAATCATATGATGCGGTTGAACCAAAACCTAAAACTTCTCGTTCACTCAGCGCATATTCACCTGCACCCTGCACAGAATGTACAACTTCTGCAGTTTTTACATCCACCACATTGATATTGACTTTTGCATACGCAATTTGTGTCTTGCCACGACCAAGTAAACCAAATAATTGATGATCACCCACTTCTTTACGACCAAACTCAGAAACATCTCCAGTCAAAACAAAACGAGCACCTTTAATCGACTGAGCAGCCTTACCAAATCCAGCTTCTTGTTGTAATTCAGAAAGATTATCTCGATTCAGTACAGAGAAGTATCCTGTTTGCTGTAAATGCGTTTCTAAAATTGTTTTTGCTTGACCACCTAAGCGATCAACATTGTCAGAAAAAATGCCGCGCATATAGCTTGAGCGATTATCAAACTTACCAATCGAGATTGGTGTTTTAACGCCTGTATATTTCATCGTTGTCGTCGCAGCAGTCACTTGCGGTGCTTGAATCGTTTTTGAAGTTTCAGTGGTTGAACAAGCACTCAGAACTAACCCATTTAGGGCAGCAATAAATAATATTTTTTTCAAGGTTACATCTCTCTATGGTCAAAGCCATTATAATTTTCAAGCCAATTATAACAAGCAAATACTAAATTAACTATTTAATTTAATTAACAAAATAAAAGAACTTCAATAACAGGCGCTGTTTTTATAGAATAATCACTTGATTATTTCAATCCAAAAATCAACTTTAGCCCCAGTACAGTCATCACACCGCCAGCAGCTCGGTCAAATACTTTCTTAAATTTTAAATATACACGGCGTGGTCTTTCTGCTGACAATGCAACAGCAACCAAGGAGTACCACCCAACATCGATAAAGAAACACAAAATGGGTAAAACAAAATAATAATAGGTTGGAATTTCTTTAGGTAAAAGTGCGGTAAAAATACTCGCCAAAATAATGGCAATTTTAGGATTACTCAACTGTGTGATCAAACCCAAGCGATAAGCTTGTTGATAGCTCATACTAAACGAAGAGCCAGATGCTTGTTCCATTGGATCTTTGGCATGTTTTATAATTTTATAAGCCAGCCAAAGTAAATACAGCCCACCACAGAGTTTTAAAACTAAATAGGCAGATGGCACTGCCAGTAATATGGCTTGTAAGCCCATCACTGCAAGAAAGCCAAATAATGCTGCACCAGTTCCTGTACCCAATGCTGTAAATAATCCGTGTTTACGAGAAATCGCAATTGAATTTTTAGCGACATACACAAATGTAGGACCAGGACTGATTGCACCCAACATTAACGCTAGCGCAATAGAGCCTAAAATCAATAACGATTCCAAGAGTTACCTCGTCACAAAGAGTATTTAAAGAAGCTTATTTTAAGCCACAAGCGTTTTTTGAAGATACAAAAAAATTGATTATTTCACTATGAAGTTTTTCTATAGTTTAAAACCATATCGAATTCATCCACTTTGTTCTATACAGTTGTGAATTATTCTCAAATACAATAGCTTTGACTCATTTTAGAGCAAAAGCTCAATAAAAAATTATTTTTCAATAACTTGTATCATATCAAAAAATTAATAGATCGCGTTGAAATATTCTGAAAATCCATAAAACTGTAGATTTTGATCACAAAAAATAACTTTCCTTTTCACTCTTTTTTAAGCTATAAAAACCCATAATAAAACTATGGTTTTAATTTATACATCATCAAAATTTCATATTCAGGGGTAAAAATGAACAACTATAAACCTAATCATTTAGATGCTAAACAAGCACATCTTTGGATTGTTGGCGGTGGTATCGCAGGTATGGCAGCAGCTGCATTTGCGATCCGTGATGCCAAGGTTCCTGCTCAAAATATTCATATCCTAGAAGAACTGGATGTATCTGGTGGATCTATGGATGGTGCACACACACCCAATACATCTCAAGCATGGGTCACTCGCGGTGGACGTATGCTTACTGATGAAACTTATTTATGTCTATGGGATTTGTTTTCCAGTATTCCGTCTTTAGAAAATCCTGATATTTCTGTTCGTGAAGAGTGTCGTGAATTCAATGAGCAGATTAAAACTCATGCCCAAGCTCGCTTGATCAATGCACAACATGTTATTTCTGATGCATCTAAACTGGGTTTAAATACCTTACATCGTGCACAAATGTTACGTTTATTGGCATCAAAAGAAGAAAAAATTGGCAGTCGTCGTATAGATGAGTTCTTTGATGAAACCTTCTTTGAAACAAATTTCTGGCGTATGTGGCGTACAACATTCGCTTTCCAGAAATGGCACAGTGCAGCAGAACTGCGTCGCTATTTTCTACGCTTTATTCAAGAACTGCCCCGTATTCATACGCTCGCAGGCGTAAAAAGAACCAAATATAACCAATATGACTCAATGATTTTACCATTACAACGCTGGCTGGTAGAGCAAGGCGTCGATGTTCGTTTTGGACATTATGTAACTGATGCTGATTTCCAAACCGATGAGAAAACCTCAGAACGACGAGCGACACGCTTATATATCAACCTCCCTGAAGGTGCTGAGCAAATCGATTTAAAAGAAAAAGATCTGGCTATATTTACTTTAGGTTCGATTACAGCTGATTCCCGTTATGGTGGCAATGATGATGTGCCAGCACTTATTCGTGATCGTCTTGATCATGGCTGGACATTGTGGGAAACCTTGGCAAAAAAAGCGCCTGACTTTGGTCGTCCAATGACTTTTTATGGCAACATCGATGAACATAAATGGGAATCTTTCACCCTCACCATGCATGATGATGTGCTGTTAAATCGGATTATTGAATATACCGGTAATCAACCTGGCACAGGTGCATTGATGACTTGGTTTGAGTCTGGTTGGCATTTATCGATTGTTGTCCCAGCCCAACCACATTTTGCTGATTTACCTCAAGGCACATTTACACTTTGGGGCTATGGTTTCCAAATTGATCAAAATGGGGATTACATCAAAAAGCCGATGTCCCAAGCCACAGGCAATGAGATCCTTACTGAGCTGATTCAACAACTTGGTTTTGATGATATTCTCGAACATGTATTAGCGAATACCACAGTGACAACAGCAATGATGCCTTATGCATCAGCATTATTTGCTTGTCGCAAGTCTGGTGATCGCCCTCAAGTGATTCCTCAAGGTTCTAAAAACTTTGCCTTTTTGGGACAATTCGTTGAAATTGAAGATGATGTTGTTTTTACTGTTGAATATTCAGTTCGTGGTGCAATGCTCGCAATTTATGCATTTTTTGGCGTAGAACGTGAAATTCCCGATATTTATAATGGTTTACTTGATCCTAAAGTCGGATTAAAAGCATTAGAAACAGTCTTTCATTAAGTCAATTTAATTCAACCCATAGATCAACTTTGATCTGTGGGTTGAATATTTTCAAAATACGCTTCTATGGTTGTATTTCGGTTGGTGTATCGCGAGCAGTTAAGCGGTAATCTTTTTCATATACTGGCATTCCTGCAATATGAATGGAGCGAACTTCAGTCTTGGTCGGTGTAGGAGGTTTTTTTTCACATCCAACTAACAACACCACCAATATTGCACTCAAACCCATGGATAGCTTTTTCATAGCATCTCCTCTACTTTTTGTTTTATTTATCCTTTGAGCATAACAGTTTTGATTAAAAATACAGCTTTTTTTTATTTCAAATGTTTTCTATTGGTCTAAAACTTTATTCTTTACAAGGGTGTTTCAAGTAAGCAGTGATTTCTTCAGCATTTTTATTGGCATAACGATAATTAAAACGTCCTTGTTCATCAAATTTCATATCACTAAAGTACTGCGAAGCATCCACCCATACAGATTCGGCTTGGGGATATTCATTAGGTTTTAATTGTATTTTATTAAGTGCTGTCGAGCGAAACATTTTCTGAAAAATAATTGTAGGTGCATCTTTGAACTCAAATCGAGCAATACACCCCGACTTTTCATCTACCGCAACAACATCATTCAAGGCTTGAACTACACCATCTTTGGAGATAAACAAACTATGATGAAGATTGAAGGTATACCCATAACTTAAATGCAAAAAATCGTTGGTCTGATGTTCAAAATTTAAACCTCGTTCCCAATCCACAACCAAAGGTAGTCTGTAATCATCACCTTCATACAGCACAAAATCACAATGCTTATTGGCATCCTCATCACATGATTCTTGAATAACAGAAAACTGCCCAATGTTTGCCACAGTACGTTTAAATGTTTCAGCATGACTATTTACTGTGTAAAACATCAGGCTCAATATTATGATTAAACATCTTTTCATTGTTATTTTTGACATGGTGTATAAATCAAATTTTACTCAATACCAAATATACCGCTTCACTGGTGAATGTGCCATCCTTCTGAATTTGGTAATATTTGCGTACATGATCTGATATTGTAGATTGCAAATAGCGAATCGTGCTGATGCCATCTTCAGGTGTTTGCATCCGCTCTACCCAACTACGAAAATTTAACGCTAAACTTTGTTTCTCAATGATTTCGACTTTAAAGCCTGCCTGTTCCACAAAAGCCATCCATTCAGATAAATTATAGTTTCGGACATGGCTTGGATCTCGAATCATTTCAATGGTTTGAATAAAGGTATCTAAGACAGGATTGGAGTTACCAATAATATCAAACATGATCACTTTGCCATTCACACGCAATACTCGGTAAATTTCATGGAGTGCCTGCGTGATATTTTGCCAATGATGTGCAGAATAACGACTAATCACACAATCGAAATGCTCTGCAGGAAAATCCAATTTTTCTGCTGCACCAACCTGTCCAACCACATGATCAAATCCCTTTTGTTGAGATTGCGTGGTCACAAGATTGACCATTTCGGGGGTAATATCATAAGCAATTACTTGCTCTACAATGGGTGCAACTTGATAGCTCACATGCCCACCACCACAACCTAAATCCAAGACTCGCTTAAAGTCATGCTGTTGGATTAAGTTTTGCATTTTTGCAAACTCGTCCCCCTGAGCATGTACAGCACTATTTAAATAAGCTTCTGATTTAGTTTGATATTGTTTTTGATTGACTTGATGTTGAGTGACCATAATAGATTCCTTTTGGTTGAATAAATCTACAATAGTCAACTTAATTCAAAAATAAAAATGATGCTTTTTAATAAAATTAATAACTTTATTTTATTAACCCTAACTCATAATGACCCGATAATCGGACTGACATGGGTTTTGAATAATGACATCTTGCATGCCCATTTCACCTTCAATTTTAATATTATAATTAAAAGAAAAATTGCCATTATCATTAAAATTTGCAGTGGTTGGATAACTGAATTGTTTGAATTGAGGCACTTTATTGTTGAGCACTAAACGGACTCGAAAATCAGGAACACTATAAAAAACCAAGGAATTTGGCATATTTTTTAAATTTGATTCATAGGTGACAAAACAGCTCTGTGAGGCATTCATAGCAAGAAAACTACCATAATCTTTTTGCTGGTTTTTATCATTCACCACCATAAGGTTATGATCACCACCCGTTGCTCCCATCAGAAAACCCATTAAGTTGGAATTAAACTGATAAACATGTGCGGTTTTACTCCATTGTTCTAGTAATACCTTGCGCTTGCCTTTAGCATCATACAGTACATAATCACAGATATAATTGTCCTTAGCACATGATTCTGCTTTAATTTTTACCTTTCCTGCATGTCCCAAAATCTGATCTTGTTCAGTATCTACTTCGACAGCGGCATTACTCTGTGCAAAAATCAAACCACTGGTTAAGACACTGATTACAAATAAACAATTCTTTATTATTCTTGACATATCACTTTCCTAAAGTCCAAGCATTTTTAAATATAAACACATTCATGATGCTTGATTTTAAAATACTATTCTAATTTTTTAAACATACTGAACTTTTCGATTTATAGTCTTTCCCCCAAGTTCGATAGCCTTGGGTATCAATATGGTAGCGGTTATTCCCATACACCCCTAGCCCCATTTTATAATTTTTGCCTTCCACTTTCCAAAAATGACACATTTTTTTAATCAATAATTCGCGATCTTTTTCAACCGTTTCTTTAGGAGACAATACGTGAAAATCTACCGCATAATTACTTAAATGCTTGCTCTTCCCTGCACCGCCAACACACTTATTTAATTCAGGTGCACGATAGATCGCTGTGATGGTATAGGTTTTAAAATATCCATTACGATTTAACTTTTCCACCAGTTGTAAACTACTCACCACGTTTTTCCAATTAGCTTTGGGAGGAACAGCAAAACGTTTGGGATAGCATTGTTCAGGCATATAGTTTCGAGTCGTGGTAAGTTCCATTAAGCTTGGCGGATGTTTTAGATACTGCGATATAAATTGATAATAATCTGCCAATAAATGAGGGTCTTGTTGAGCCTTCCAAACTTTGAATTGTTGTTCAATTTGTTGTTCTGATGTTTTTTTTGAAGACGATGAATGTTCAGCATTTTTTTCAGATGGTGTACAGCCATTCAAAGCCACCCAACTGATACAGCTCATAATGATGAATATTAATTTAGAATTTTTCACAATGACAGCACACGTATTGTTTTATTTTAAAAAATAAATAAATAAAAACTTGGATTTTGACTAGTTATGATTTGAATCACAAAGATATTCTAACCAATCCCATCCACAATAAGCGCTGACTTTACAAAAAATCACACAGATAATGATTTACAACGGACAAAAATGTCCGTTAAATATCACTATAAAATTAACTCTCTCTATCGCTATGCGTAAACGCCAACAACAGGCAGCAAAAAATCGTGAGGATTTACTCGATGCTGCTCTCACAATTTTCCGCAAACAAGGGATACGTGCGCCTCTACAGTTAGTGATTGATCAGGCTGGAGTAGGCAGAGCCACTTTCTATCGTAACTTTCAGGATCGTCGAGAACTGGTGGTTGCGTTAATGGAACAAGCTCTGACTCGCTTAGATGAACGGGCAAAAAGTTTTTCCGAATATCCAGACGGTCTGATTCGTTTGATTCGTAATCATGTTGAGAATTTACCTTATCTGACCGCCTTAATGGAATATTGGCGTGTGATAGATCGTAATGATCCAGTGATGGTGGATATCTACCAACGGCGAGATGCAATTTTACAACCGTTGATTGACCAAGCAATTGCACATCAAATTTGCCGTCCTGATCTCACCCCAAAAGACTATGCACTGATTACAGGAATTTTACGTGCCTCATTTCAAGGTCTCACTGATGAGGAACAGGTGCAACTTGCCACAAGAGCTGTTGATTTGCTGATTGATGGTATCAAGGCGTAATTGGGACTGCTATGGATAAATCACCACGTATACTTGAACCTGCACCCGATTGGACGCCTGAAGAACGTCCAACCTTACCCGGTTCGCCTGCTGTTATTGCACATCCAACCTATAAAAAACTGATTTATTTTTTTATTGGCTTATTTGTGGCAATTTCAGGAAGTTTAAGTAATGGATTTATTACCGCAAACCTCCCCCTGATTCAAGGTGAATATTCGCTCACTCCGTCAGAAGCTGCATGGATTCCTGCGGCTTATGTCATGGCAAATATCAGTTCCAACATGATTTTGTTTAAAGCAAGACAACAATATGGTCTACGGCTTTTTTCCGAAATCGGATTGGTCTTGTTTATCTGCGTTTTGGTTTTACATATTTTTGTTCATACGTTTGAAATGGCACTGTTTGTTCGTGTCATCAGTGGTCTGGCTGCAGCCCCACTCAGCTCACTGGGTATGTACTACATTATGCAAGCCTTTCGACGGGAAAATTTCGGACGTGGAATCTATCTTGCACTGGGCTTCCAACAGTTGGGCATTCCACTGGCTTGGATCATTTCTCCATCACTGGTCGATGTCAATGACTGGGTGGTGTTATATACCTTTGAGCTGGGTTTGGCGATCTGTTGTTTGGCGATGGTGGTCTCTTTAAAACTGCCGCGTAGTTTAAGAATTGAAGTATTTGAAAAGCAAGATTTTTTGACCTTTGCCCTATTAGCCCCAGGATTTGCCCTACTCTGTATCGTACTTAGCCAAGGTCCTATTCTTTGGTGGTTTGAAGTTAAATGGTTGGGTTATGCTCTCATTGCAGGATTTAGCCTAATTATTATTGGGCTGACCTATGAACATTACCGGGTTAATCCATTGATTATTACCCGTTGGCTGGGTTCAGCAAGCACATTAAAATTTGTTTTTGGTGCATTGGCAATTCGTTTACTGATGTCAGAGCAAAGCTATGCTGCTGTGAATTTCTTAAAGACCATGGGCATGGGTCCAGATCAGTTCGTTACACTATATAGCGTGATTTTTTTAGGAATTGCTTCGGGGACTATTTTTAGTGCATTGACCTTTAAACGAGAACGAATTTCATGGCATCTGGTCGGTGCTGTGATTTTGGTCCTGATCGCTTGTGCTTTGGATTATCACCTGACCAGTGATGTGCGACCAGAAAACTTCTATCGTAGTCAGTTTATCGTGGGTTTTGCCAGTGGTATGTTTATTGGTCCTTTATTATTGACAGGATTTATCAGTGTCTTACAAAAAGGTCCAACGCATATGGTTACTTTTGTGGTGCTATTCTCAGCAACACAAAGTTTTGGTGGCTTAATTGGAAATTCGTTCTTTTCAACCTATCAACAATTGCGTACACAAAATTATCGTGCAGAAATTGTCAGTGATTTATCGCCAACAGACCCTTTAGTTGCACAGCGCCTTGCTTTGTATCAGCAATCTGCCAATAAATATACAATTGATCAAGCATTAGAACAGAATCAAGCTTATCGTAACCTTAACCAGATTGTGACACGTGAAGCTCAGGTACGTGCGTATAATGATGTGATTGCATTAAATGGAATATTTGCCATTTTACTGTTGATTTGGAGTAGTTTTAATATTACTTGGACACGTTACCAACTCAAAAAACAGCAACAAGCCCTCAATAGCAGTTAGACAACGCTCATGATTTTTATCAACTCAATACCCCATGACGTCATTCTATGCATTAAAAATATTTGAGAACTCTTATGTCACAAGATCAAAAACCAACTGAACCAGCAACGCCAGCACCTGCACAGCAGGCATCCGCAGCAGCTGTAACGCCACCGCCATCAAGTAAATTAATTCCTACCGCCAAAAGAACCTTATTGATTATGTTTTTGGTGTTGTTGGTCGGGATCGCGGTAATTATGCGTGCTTGGAAAATTGGTCCATTTGACAGTGCAATAGAGTCAACTGATAACAGCTATATCAAGGGTAAAACGACTGTTCTATCTTCGCAAATTAATGGTTATATCAAAGATGTCTTGGTCACTGACTTCGATCACGTTAAAAAAGGTCAGGCATTGATGCATATTGATACCACCACTTATGATCAAAAAGTTACTCAGGCTGAAGCAGGTGTTGACCAAGCCAATACAACTTTAGCCAATCAAAGCCAAGCGATTGAACAGCGCAAAGCTGATATTGTTGCGGCACAAGCCAAAGTGGAACAAGCCAAAGCAAGCTATGAGCTATCTACAGCACAACTTCGTCGTTATCAACAATTAGGCAACAGTGGTGCGACCTCTAAAACCGAACAGGACAAAGCCGCAGCAGATGTAAAAAACAATTTGGCATTATTAAAGCAGGCTGAGGCAAACGTTTTAGTCGCTCAAGAAGCCTTAAAAACAGCACAAGTTGCTGAATCAGGGCTCAAAGCACAAGTGACCAATGCCAAAGCACAATTTGACCAAGCCGTTACGACTAAAGACTATAGTGTAATTTCAGCGCCAATGGATGGGCAGTTAGGTGAAGTTACACCTCGTGTCGGACAATATGTTTCAGCAGGAACACAGTTAATGTATCTGATTCCACAACAAACATGGGTGATTGCCAACTTTAAAGAAACTCAAATCGCGGATATGCGTATTGGACAGAAGGCAAGCTTTACGGTGGATGCAATGAAGCATCAAAAATTTACTGGGCACGTTGAACAAATTTCACCTGCTGCTGGTGCTGAATTTAGCGTATTGAAACCTGACAATACCACTGGAAACTTTACCAAAGTTGTACAGCGTATTTCAGTCAGGATTGCGATTGATCCAAATCAAAAAGGTCTAGAGTTTTTACGCCCGGGAATGTCTGTAGTGACTTCTGTTGATACACGATCGTAGTGAATAGAGATAACTAAATAGCGTTTTACCAAGTATGTTTACTCAATTCTTTATTCCACTGGGCAGATTTGAGTAAACTAACGTGTAAATACACTTTCCTGTACTTAAGATGACGATGTTTGATCCTATTGCCCAAACAATTTCTGACCAGCACTTAAACTTAGCTTGTTCTGTGCAACTCACGGTCAGACGTCTTGATCAAATTCACCCCAATATTTCTGGCAATAAGTTTTTTAAACTTAAATATAATTTCGTTGAAGCTCAACGCCTTGGCTTTAAAAAAATTCTGACTTTTGGTGGTGCATACTCTAATCATATTGCCGCCACAGCTTATGCAGCACAATTATTTGGCTTTAAAAGTATTGGAATCATTCGTGGTGAGGAATTAGCGAGTAAAACATATAATCCTACCCTCATGCTTGCTCAAAAAATGGGCATGGATTTTAAATTTGTTTCACGTGAAAATTACAAGCTAAAGCAAGATCCTGAATTTAATCAGCAACTCCAAGTTGAGTATCCCGATACCTATATTATTCCTGAAGGCGGTACAAATGCTTTGGCAATACAAGGTTGTCAGGAGATTTTAAAGCCTCAAGACGGTACTCAATATGATGTGATTTGCTGTGCTGTCGGTACAGGCGGAACAATTGCAGGCATTATTGAGCGCAGCGCGCCTGAACAACATATTCTCGGCTTCTCAGCTTTAAAAGGAGATTTTCTTAAACAAGAGATCCAACAGTGGACCCAGCGAACTAATTGGTCACTTACCGATGCATATTGTTGTGGTGGTTATGCCAAAACAACACCAGAATTACTCAGATTCATTCATCATTTTGAGCAAGAGTATCAATTACCATTGGAACATATTTATACAGGTAAAATGTTCTATGGGATATTTGATCTGATCTCTAAAGGCTATTTTGTCGAAAACAGCAGAATTCTGTTGATTCATACTGGCGGTTTACAAGGGCGTCTCACAATATAATACACTAACAATTGTTCTGAAAAATTGCCTAAATTTGTCTATAATCCCCTGCTTGTCATTTTCATGAGTGTGTTATGTCTTCGAACCAATACGATGTGGTAGTCCTTGGTGCAGGTGCTTCAGGGTTAATGCTTGCAGCCAAAGCTGCTGCACGTGGGCGTAAAGTCTTGGTCGTAGAGAAAGCTAATAAAGTCGGTAAAAAAATCCTCATGTCTGGTGGTGGAAAGTGTAATTTCACCAACCTTTATGTCGAACCTGACAATTTTATTTCACATAATCCGCATTTTGTTATTTCTGCCCTTAGTCGTTATACCAATTGGGATTTTATTGGTCTGGTTTGTGAATACGGTATCGACTATGAAGAACGTAAACACGGACAACTATTTACCCTGAATGGCGCCAAAGAAATTTTAGCCATGCTACTCAAGGAATGTGAAAAAACTCATTTGGTTGACATCAAAACCAGTTGTGAAGTCAAAGCGGTAACGTGTAGTGCGGAAGATCATTTTCAGGTTGCAACCAATATAGGCTATTTTCAAGCTGAGTCTGTTGTGGTTGCTTCAGGTGGTTTATCTATACCCACTTTAGGAGGCTCAGGGATTGGCTATGAAATTGCTAAACAGTTTGGTCATCACATCTTTCCAACACGCGCTGGCTTAGTCCCCTTTACATTCTCAGATCAATTTAAAGAAGTGACCACACGTCTGAGTGGTAATGCGGTTGAAGCAACACTTTCCAACGATCTCAATAGTTTTACTGAAGCACTGTTGTTTACCCATCGTGGTTTAAGTGGTCCAAGTTCATTACAACTGTCCAACTACTGGAATGCAGGGCAGACTTTTAATATCGATTTTTTACCAAGTCTCGGATTGTTTGATTTCTTCAAGGCAAAAAAACAAACTCAGCCTAAAGTTTTGCTGAGAACATTATTGACTGAACACTTACCAAAAAGTGTGGTGATTGAATTACAAAATCTGGTTTGGTCAACATGGGCAGAAACAGCCATCGGACAACTCAGTGATGAAAAGCTTGAGCACATTGCCAAGCAATTACATCAATTCGAGGTCAAACCTTCGGGTACAGAAGGTTATCGAACAGCTGAGGTGACTTTAGGTGGGGTAGATACTACTGAGGTTTCTTCCAAAACCATGGAAAGTAAAAAGCAAAAAGGTTTGTTTTTTATTGGTGAAGTCCTAGATGTCACTGGGCATCTCGGTGGGTTTAATTTTCAATGGGCATGGGCTTCAGCACATGCCGCATCTGAATATGTTTAATCCATCCTCACTCAAATTTATCCAATTATTCTAAATAGTCGGTTTTAAACAAAATAAGTTGATTTTGGATTTGCTGTTTTTGAGTCACACGTTGAATCGCCAAATCCATACTATTTTGTCGGTCTTTTTTAGCAAATAAAGACTGATGAATTTTTTGTACAAAATGGATTATTTTCATTTCTATTTCCTTTAAAAATGACTTTTATTCAGCTCGATTGGTGTTTTACTTGTTGCATATGAATGATTTAAATTTAGACAATAAATCAGCCGATGTCTATCTCTTTTCAAGAAAAAACATCATATAAACAACTTCACACATGCCTAATCAATCACGATTGGGATTTATTTTGAGATTCATCTTGTTTTTCAACATAATCCGCTTGTTGCTTCTTCGGTTTTGCAAAAACAAATTTATATGCACTTGCTAAAAAACCAACCGTAATACCTGCGATCACAATTGGAGCAATAAAATTATTTGGCTTTTTCTTGGACATCTCAATCTCCCTTATTTTTTGACCTTAGAATAAAAAATCGATCAAGCTTTAATCCTGATCGATCTTTGTAAGGATTTACATGTTAATTCGGGTCATCTTTATCCTCTTTAAATGAATCGGTTAAAGATTTATATTCATTTTCGATCGTAGGTGTATCCGCTGTAACTTGACTAGAGTCTGTTGCCGGAGTGACAACGGAATCTGTATTTTTTTGATTTAGAGGATTCGGTTGATTTGCTTGTTGTTTTGCTTTGTCAATCAAATCTGTTAAAACACGTTCAGCAGGTTGACGACCACCTAAACCGAATGCCAAAGCAAATGCTACAGCCACAGAACCTAAGGTTAAGCCAAATGCAAGATTGACAATAGAGTCTGCGATACCCATGGCTTTTAGGCCCATTGCAATCACTAAGCCCATGATCAATACACGAACAAGATTTCCTAACCATCGCGAGCTGTTATATTCTCCACGTTGTACAACATTTGCCACGATATTGGCCAACCAGAAACCAATAACCAATATCACTGCACCCAAGAGAATATTCGCACCAAAGTGAATGAACATCGAGATCAGACCACTGACCTGCTCAAAACCAAGTCGATTCGCAGCTTCTGAAACTGCAAACAACATAGTAAAGAACACGATTAAATATCCAATGATGCAAGAAACTTTAGTTTCACCTAAAAAACGTTGCACATCTAATTTAGCAGGAATTGAATCTACACCTGTTCCTGCAACAACTTCAGCAACCAAACGCCCTACAAAACGAGACACCACATAGGCAACGATTAAAATTAATCCCGCTGCAATAATATGTGGAATCGCATACATAATTTCACCGAGCATCATTGTTGCAGGTTGTGAAATTGCCTGTATACCTAAAGCTTCAAATGCCACGATTAAAGCAGTAATCATGACCACAGCAAAAACAAATGAACCTAAAAACTTAGATAAGCCCTGATCTGAGTTTTTAAATAGCCCCACTTTTTCAGCTTGGCTTTGTAAATTTAAGCTACTGATTAAGCCCTCTACGATCCCACGCACAATTTTTGCCAAAATATAACCGACAAAAACAATTACACCTGCAATGAAAATATTAGGTAAATAAGAGATGGCTTCATTCAACATAGATTGAACAGGAACCAATAATCCTTGTAAGCCTAAAATCGACAGAACAATCGGCAGGAACAACAACAAAATCAACCAGTAAACAATATCAGCAATGTTATGACTGATTGGGCTAACACCCACATCTGCACTTAGCTTTTCATCAAGTTGAGTACGATCCAAAGCTTTTTTTAGCCCAACCTTGACGAGGTTTGCTACAATCCAACCAATGAATCCTATTGCTACAGCAGCCAATAGTTGCGGGATAAACAATAAGAATTGTTGAATCATCAAACTGAATGGGCTACTCACACTGTTCAAATTCAGTACATTGAGCGCGCCAATGACAGCAATGACCATGACCACCCAGAAAATAATTCTGGAAAGGATACTTTCGATGTTTGAACGATGCCCTGTGGCAGAAGATAATTTCGAATTTGTTCCCAGTTTCTCTAGGATTTTTCTAAAACCTGCTGCGACAATTAATGCAATAATCCATCCGACAATCAGGATAGCTACAGCGGCTAAAATTGGGTGAAATTGATTCCAATAATACATGGCATCAAAATTCCCCTGAGTGTGTAAAATTTCATTCATTTTTATTCCCTCAAGTCATAGATTTATAACAATTTGAGTGTGCTCAAATGACTCCAAGCATCATTCTTATTTTCAACAGAAAGCGTGATGAACTACTCTTTTACTTTATAATTTGCTTATATAACGATCAATTTTTACTGCATAAATACAACAAAACAAAGCATAAATACTAAGCAGAATCAAAAAACCCTAGCTTGCTGACTAGGGTTTCTGCTTAATGTATAGTTTAAATTATTGATAAGTTTTAAATTAGAGCCAATCGGCCGCCATATAAATAAGCAATGATACGAGAAATAATCCCACAAGAATAAGCATATAAATTGGTAGGCGATTCTTATGTGTAATCTCTTCATTACTGGTTACGTAAGATGGTTTATTGAAATCGTGTCTCATGACATCCACCTCCATCAACTTGATGTATTTTTATACTATCAGTCTATTCATCAACTTTGTGTAAAATATTTTAAGTAAAAGTAAATTTTAATCTAAAGCGGTAAGAGACAGATAAATGGGCTATAATATATACCCCCATTTTTGTTGACTATTGTATATATGGCATATCAACGACAAAGTGTCGCACTCGATTTAGACACCGATGTCACTCATCAATGCTTCTTACATACATCTAGAGATGATCATTTAATCGGAATCATTGAGTTTAGTAAGCCTAGCTATATTTTAAAGTGGGGAGATCTGGAATATTTCCGTAGACGTACTGATGAATTTTCAGTAATGCCCTTCCCCGAATGTATCAATGCCATGATCATTGACATTCGTAATATCAACTCCTTTCTTGACAATGAAGTTCCTATTATTCCTTGGCGCTTACTCGAAGAAGACTGTCCAATACGTCTCGTCGTGCCTCAAGATCGTTTAGAACATTATGCTGGTATTTTTGAACCCACTTGGCTGACCACTGATATTGAAGTCGCGATTCAGGAGTTACGTGAATTTATGGATATGTTTGTGCATTGATCTTTAGCTAGCACACCAGCAAACCTAATTTTCATTCTCAAACATTTTTGCCGCCATTCGTTTTGCTTGCGTTCCATAAAACCAATAAGTAATTAAAAAGAGAGGAACGGCAAGCAAAAGAAGCATAATAAGTATCGTGCTCAAAAATCGGATATTTTGCATATAGGCAATGAATGATTGCCAAATTTCAGGGTCGTTGCGAGAAAAAAACCAGACGCCCGTGAAAACGCCCAATATATTATAACTCCAGAAAATGAGCGTAAAACCTAAGGTTAAATTTCTACGTTCTTGATCGGTTGGTGCTCGACGTTGTTGTTTTAGAAAACGATACAATACAATAATCATGGCAAGTAAATAAGGTAGCGCAGTGAACACACCTGCAATCTCATTGGGTAAAATTGCCGCCAATATGCCAGCAATCATTGTTAACACTAAACAAAGTAGAAAAAACCATAAAAAATATTTATTTAAAGAGACCATAGTGTCAACTTAAATTGCAATGAGACCGACATTATAAAATTTTTTAAATTTTTTTTCATTTTCTTGTCAACCAATCAGAAACTGTTGTCGTTATATAAGTATAAGGTCTGCAGCAACCAAGTTTATTGCACGGCATCCGCAGTTAAATTTGGAGACCTTAACTCCCCCAGAGAGACTAAAAACTTATGCTTCTTCAAGATTTAGAATAGCAGCCTGAATCTTTATAAACGAAGTATTTTGGCCGACGATTTACTCATCACTCGAATCGTCGGCTTTTGTTTTTTTACATTTGACCTTTTCTATGTCTTGTGTAAAAAATGGCGTGGAATTTATGAAAGTTGTTTGAGCTTAAGTTGTTGCGATACTTTTAAAATTGCCAAGAATCCTGCGACAGTAAAAGCCAACATCAATATCCCCATATTGAATAAGTGATTCCAAACTAAAAAGTTCAACACCACACCACCCAATAAACCACAAGCAAACTGCATACTGCCCATAATTGCACTGGCTGTACCTGCTCTTGAACCTTGTTCTGACATTGCAAGTGCCATCGCATTAGGTCCTGTAAAACCGATCCCTGAAACAGTCAAGAATAAACCCAGCATAACAACCACTAACGGCGCGTGAGACATTAAACCCGCTCCCACAATAATTAATGCACCTGCAACCTGAATCAATCCCCCCATGGTTAAACGGCGGATCACTGAAAAACGATTGGCTAAACGTTTATTGATTGAGGACAGTAAAATAATACCAAAAGCATTAAAACCAAAAGCAATTGCGAACTGTTGTTGTGTTAAATGATAGCCATCCATCAATACCGCTGCTGCGGAGCTGATATAACAAAATAGCGCAGCCCCTGTAAAACAACCTGCCATCATTGGAAAGCGAAAACTTCGATCTTTAAAAATAGCAGCATATAAAATAAAAACCTGACTAAAATTCAGTTGAAGTCTACGTGATGGCGCTAAAGTTTCTTTAAATAAGAAATGAACACAGGCTAAGCAGATCAAACCAATTAAAAATAAAGCAACAAATACTGTTTGCCAGTGAAAGAAATACAGAATTGCAGCACCTATAGATGGCGCAAGAATAGGCGCGATTCCCATCACAATCATCATGCTGGCAAAAGCTTGAGCAGAACCTTGAACATCTAAACGATCTCGAATGGCTGCACGTGCCATGACCACACCTACACAACCGCCCAAAGCCTGTAAAATTCGCGCAGCAATCAATGACCAATGATCAGGAGCTAAAACGCATAATAAGCTGGCAAAAGCGAATAAGGTCATACCAAAGTAAAGTGGCTTTTTACGACCTATGCGGTCGCTGATTGGACCATAGATCAATTGTCCTACAGCCAAACCCAAGAAATACGCAGGTAAAGTATTGGCAACTTGCTGGGTGGTGACATTAAAATCTTGCGCCATTTGTGGGAGTGCTGGCAAATACATATCGATAGATAAAGGACCTAACGAGGTAAATAGTGCCAAAAGCATAATCCAACCTGTTGAATACTGTTGACCAGCGTTTTTTTCAGACATAGATCGTTTATAATTTCATACTAAATATTGCGAACAAGTTTACACTGTCCATTGTAAGATGTGTCACAAAGATAAGTGAAAAATCACCTCAGCAATAAAACAAGCACCCCAGCAATAACACCGTATCGATTGAATAAGGATTTCCTTTGAACACATGGCTGTTAAAACTACGAAAAGCCACCTATAACACAAGTTTCATGTATAACTTGAGGATGGTCATCGCCTTTACAGGCACTGCTTTTGTCCCTTATTTATTGGGTCAGCAGTTGATGACCATTCCATTGACCTTGGGTGTGGTTGCCGCAGGTCTGAGTGATATTGATGACCGCTTTTCAGTGCGGATCATGAATTTGATTTATACCTATATTGGATTCTTTATCACCGCTGCCTCAGTGAGTTTGTTATTCCCTTATCCTGTACTTTTTGCTTTAGGTTTAATTGTTTCTTGTATCGGATGGATTTTATTGGGTTCTTTGGGACGACGCTATGCCACCATTTCTTATGGTTGCTTGGTCGTTTCAGTTTATTCTATGCTTGGCGTTCATCTTTTTGAGCATTGGTATATCCAACCTAGTCTGTTAGTGATTGGGGCGATTTGGTACGGTCTCATTTCCACCATCAGTTTTTTGCTCTTCCCAGTACGTCAGGTTCAAGACAAGCTGTCCCAATGTTTTTCATCATTGGGGAATTTTCTTTTTTCCAAATCTAACTTATTTGATGTCGATATGACAGCGACCAGTTACCAAGACAGCATGATTAGCCTGTCCATGGAGAATGGTCAGCTGATTAGCATTTTTAACGATATGCGCACAGCACTACTCACCCGTCTCAAAGGCGACCGTGGGCAACGTGATACACGGCGTAGCTTGCAATATTACTTTGTAGCGCAAGATATACATGAGCGTGCGGATTCAGCACACATTGATTATCAAAAACTGGCAAAAATGTTTGAACATAGTGATGTTTTATTTCGCTTTCAACGTATTTTGGCACTACAAGGCAAAGCATGTAAGGATTTAAGTGATAGCATTTTACATCGGACCACATACCAACATAACGCCCGCTTTGAATATGCCTTTAAAAATTTAAAACAGTCGTTAAATAAGCTCAGAAAAGAAGAACACTATGACCTCATTTGGATCAACTCATTATTTGCACTTTATCAAAACTTAAAATCCATCGATGCCCAATTACAGAACTTAGAGACTGAACGTCATATTAAATATGATCAAAATAAAAATGTTGAACAACAACTGAAAGATGATGATTTAAAAGGCTGGGATGATATTGTTATCCGCATTAAACAAAATTTAACCCCAGAATCGGTCTTGTTTAGACATGCGATTCGGGTTTCTGTGGTTTTATTTATCGGTTACGTTTTTGTGCAATTGACCAATATTCAATATGGTTATTGGATCTTATTAACAGCACTCTTTGTCAGCCAACCAAATTTCAATGCCACCAAACGCCGCCTAAGATTACGTATTGTGGGGACACTCGGTGGCATTATTTTAGGTTATGCCATCTTATTCTTTGTACCTTCCATCGAAGGGCAACTGTTGTTGCTTGTGATAAGTGGTGTGTTATTTTTCGACCTCCGCAGTAAACAATACGCACAAGCTACAGCGTTCATTACCATCATGGCACTGATCAACTTTAACTTAGATGGGTTGGGCTTTGAAGCAGCTCTACCTCGTATGATTGATACGGTAATTGGGTGTGCCTTGGCATGGTTTGGCGTGAGTTTTATTTTTCCAGATTGGAGATTCCGTCGTTTGCCAAGAACCATTCAACGTTCTCTGGAAGCGCAATGTAATTATTTGGCTGATGTTGTTACTCAATATCATCAGGGACGTAACAACAGTTTGAACTATCGAATTGTTCGTCGAGCAGCCCACAATACAGATGCTGAAGTTGCATCATTGATTTCAACTTTAGCAACGGAACCAGATTTTGACCAAAGTCAAAAAACATTGGCTTTTGAGTTTTTATGCTTAAATCATACTTTCCTTAGTTACATCGCTGCATTGGGTGCACATCGTGAAAAAATCCAGGATCAGCAAGTTTTAAATCTACTGGATCAAGCTTTGGATGATATCCGTGGTGCCTTGTTACGGGATGAAATGCCTGATTTAACAGCACATAATATGCTGCAAGCGATTCGTACCCGTTTGGGGCAGTCAGAAGCAGATGACTCTAAGTCATTGATTATTCTTCAACAACTTTCATTAATGTTTAGTATCCTCAAACAATTGAGTAGCCTCAAACAAAATTTAAGCCATGCCCGTGACGATCAATCTACAGAATTAGCTTCTTTATAAAAGAGCGTAAAATTTGCCTAGATATTTGGTACAATAGGCGCACTAAATCTTGGGATTTAGTGCTAAACTCTGACTAGATTTACATACATTACTGACACTATGACTGCCAAGAATATTTACGCTTATACCTTACAACCAGTTCCATACGAAGTATCGGAAGCCGAACAACGTAGTGCTCAACTTGCGATTTGGCGCAGTACCAATAAAATTGGGACTAAAGCTTGGGCAATCATGGGTGTCGCTGTTGTCCTTTCCATCTTGGGTATTGCGTTAATTAAAAACTACTCGACCATTATTTTTTGGGTTATTCTTGCCTGTGTGGCGATTTATCTCTTAGTGCGCAAATTTGGGCTTGAATGGTATGTAAAACGTAAGATGAATGAGTTTCCAGTTCAAGAAATCAAAGGTGTCAAACTCGGTGTACAGCCAAGCGGTATCGTAATGCGTCAGCAAATGGGCGTACAAGAAGGTGTCGGTACGATTGGCTGGAAAGATGTTTATGAATGGTATAACACACCAGAATTTTTACTTGTGAATTTTAAAGTAAAAGGTCAGCAAGGTGCGTATATTTTACCTAAGCGTATGGACAGCAAAAATTTTCCATTCGAGACTTTACGCAAACATCTTAAAGAATCAGTTGGTGAAGCAAAAACACTGTAAACAGTAAAGACTTCACAAAACCTCCATCGTTGGAGGTTTTTTTACATTTATGATGACTATTTTAATAAAAATGATAATGAGAATAAATATTATCTGCAAAATTCATTATCTCTCCAAGATATTCAGCTATAATCTGTAATCAAACAATTCTTCCCTTTCCATCACCATGTTTAAAAAGACTTTTTTCCAAATACACTGGTTTTTAGGCATTACAGCGGGCTTGATCCTTTCGATTATGGGGGTTACTGGTGCAATCTATTCTTATGAACAACCGATTCAAAGATGGTTAAATCCAGACAGTTTTACTGTAAAAGTTGAAAATCATGCAAAGTTAACTCCTGCTGAAATTTATCAACATTTTCAAGTTCAAAATCCTGAAATGAAGATTAACAGTATCACTGTCGCCAAAGCACCTGAAGAAGCGTCAAATATTAATATTGTTAAAGAAGGTGCACGTAGAGGGTATACCATGATGGTTAACCCCTATACAGCAGAAATCTTGCCTGAAGTTAAAGGCAAAGATTTTTTCCAATTTATCCAGCAACTTCACCGTAATCTCACTGTAGGCGAAGTCGGCAAACAGATTACAGGTGCAAGTACATTGATGCTGATCTTCTTTGTACTCAGTGGCTTATATCTTCGCTGGCCAAAAAAACATTCTTTCAAACAATGGTTTGCAATAAAGCCTAAACTCAAAGGTCGTAATTTCCTTTGGGATTTGCATGCAGTGGTTGGAACTTGGGTTGTTATTTTCTATTTACTTCTAGCATGTACAGGGTTGTATTGGTCATATGACTGGTGGCGTGACGGGATGTTCAAGGTGATGGGCGTTGAAAGACCTCAACCCGAAATGCAAGCACCTCGCATGGGTGAAGGCAAAGGGCGCCAAAGCAATACCGCAGACCCGCAACCAACACGCACACCGTCCAATCTTTCAGCACAAGGACGTGATCAACATCCGCGTGGTGGTCATCGAGAAGCAAATGAAGGGCTAAAACCTGAACAGATTCAACAAGTCCTAATACAAACATGGAATGGTTTTAATTCACAAATCAAACGTGATTATTCGACCCTAACAATTTCGATTCCTAAAAAAGCTGATGGTAAGGTCGAACTGACATTTGTTGATGCAATTCCTCAACACGAGCGCGCACGAAACAAAGCGATTTATGATTATCAAAAAGCTCAAATTGAAAAAGTTGATTTATATGAAGTTAAACCGCTGAATGAAAAAATCATGAGCAGTATGTTACCTGTTCATCGCGGTAGCTTTTTTGGTCCAGTGTTCCAATTCATCATTATGCTTGCCGCATTGGCAATGCCGTTGTTCTTTATCACGGGATGGATGTTGTACTTAAAACGTCGTAAACAAAAGAAATTAACCCTTGCGGCAAAACAATCTGGCTCAGCAATTCAAATTGATCCGGATGCAACTCCGTGGTTGATTGTTTATGCTTCACAGACAGGTGTATCTGAACAATTGGCATGGCGTACTTCTATCAGTCTACAAGAAGCACATCAACCCACTACAGTAAAATCTGCTCAACAGCTTTCTGAAGAAGATTTAAAACAAGCAAAACAAGTTTTATGGATTGCCAGCACTTATGGTACTGGTGAAGCACCTGATTTAGCATCACATTTTGAGAAGAAGTTAATGAGTAAATCATTAGATCTGTCTCATCTCAAATATGCCGTTTTAGCCTTAGGCTCGCAAGACTATCCTGAAACTTACTGTAGTTTTGGTCATCATATAGATCACTGGTTAAAACAATCTGGCGCACAGCAATTATTTACGACCATCGAAGTGAATAATGGCAGCAATAGCGATATTCAACAATGGAATAAAGCTTTAATTCAAGCCACCAAACTTGACCTGCAAACCATGTCGATTGATAAAGTGTTTGATCAATGGCATTTGAGCAAACGAGAATTACTCAATCCAGAGAGCTTGGGCGCACCAGCTTTCAACATTGAACTTCATGCCTGTCATGAAACAGTCTGGCAAGCCGGTGATATTGCAGAAATACAAACTGGAAATAGCCTTGAACGTATTCAACAATTTTTAGATAAATACCAAATTAATCCAGATACAGCTGTCGATTCACATGAGCAACAATCGATTAAAAATATCCTTTGGAATCGGGACTTAACTGTCGAAGTTGAGCCTTTTGCCAATATGGAGCATTTACTTGAGCAGTTGCCTACCCTGCCTACTCGTGAGTACTCCATTGCCAGTATTCCAAGTCAGCAGGTATTACGTTTAGTGGTTCGTCAACAACGTGATGCTCAAGGTGAACTTGGTTTAGGTTCAGGCTGGTTGACCTCACACTTAAAATTGCGTGACAAAGTTGCGTTAAGAATTCGCAATAATGATTCATTCCATCTAATCACGGATAATCGCCCGATTATCTGTATTGGAAATGGAACAGGGATTGCAGGTTTAATGAGTTTAATCCATGCCCGTGTTCGCTTGGATTATACGGAAAACTGGTTAATTTTTGGTGAACGTCAGCAAGCACATGATTTCTTCTTCAAAGAGACTATTCAAGCTTGGCAAAATACAGCAATGCTACAACGAATCGACTTGGCTTTTTCCCGTGATCAAGCAGAAAAAGTCTATGTTCACCATAAACTGCGTGATCATGCTGATGAAGTTCGGAAATGGATTGCCAATGATGCCGTGATCTATGTTTGCGGAAGCATTGAAGGTATGGCAAGCGATGTTGATCAAGCTTTGATTGATATTCTAGGGCAAGATACAGTTGAACAATTACGCCTAGATGGACGTTATCGACGTGATGTTTACTAAGCTACTTATAGCATCTAAGCAGTTCTAAATAAGTCCATCAAACCGAGCAAAATTGCTCGGTTTGTTTTTCACTAACCTCAATTGCTATAGATCGTTTACAATGTGCGCTGGATGACATTATTTATCACAGACCATGAACAAAAATAAATTATTGCGTTTAAGCCTATTCATTATCGGCTTATTATTATTTCTTGATGGCTTTATTTTGCTACTGTATAAAAAAATTCATTTAGGCACTCTCTTACCCTTATTGATTGGTTTGGGTTTTATCTGCACCGCCATATGGGGAAAGGTAATCCAACAATATCTGGCACATCACAGCAAACTTAAAAAACTCTGGCGTTTAGGCTGGTCTGTGTTTGGAATTTGGTTGATCAGTCTCATTGGCTTTTTTGGCTATATCCATTTTAAAACACAACAAAATCATGCTGAGAATGGTTTAGATGCAATCATTGTTTTAGGTAGTGGAATAACACAAGGTAAAGCGTCACCTACACTCGCCAAGCGCTTAGATCGTGCAGGGAATATTGCACAACAACAACCACAAACATCGATTATTGTAAGTGGTGGGAAAGATTTTGGTGAGATTAAAACTGAGGCTGAAATTATGTCCAACTACTTAGAGGAAAATTATAAGATTCAACCCCATAGAATTCTTCAAGAAAATAAAAGTACCAGTACAGATTTAAACCTCAAGAACAGCCAAGCTATTTTGCAGCAGCATGATTTGTCTTTAAATTCAAAAATTGCAATTGTCACCAGTGATTTCCATACACTACGAGCAGCAGCGATTGCAAAAAAACAAGGTTATCGCAACTTCATCACGATTGGAGCCGAAACACCCTTGAGTACTCGATATAACGCATGGTTAAGAGAATATTTTGCATATATCAGCGGTTGGGTACTTGGAGAGTATTAAATTAAATACAACTCTATTCACCATCTATCAAGGATGTATCCGAATCTTGCGTGGTAAAGGGATTCGGGTTTGATCTCGAAAAAGCTCAGGTTGAGCTATGTAAAGCTGATATAAATAACTTTTTATGTCCAACAAGAACTTACGTCCTGACACCAAAATATTCTGCCCTTCAGGGGTTAAATTGATTGACAGCAAAGTATCATTTTGTTGAATAAAAGGAATCATTTGCTCGATAAAAGAAATAAAATTGACTTCCTGAACATCGAAACGGCTCCAGTTGTCTTTGACCAATAATTGCGCCAGACTCTTACTGTGCCATACCGCTACAGCTTGTTGTCCTGTAGGAGTTGCACATAAAGCCCAACCTTCATCATAAAGTGCAAAAACTTTAGCATCAGACACTATTTTTTCGATAAATGCCTTATATTGATCTGTCGCTTGAGCAGTATTTTTCTGTACCGAAGACGCAGCCTTGCGTTGATATGGATTTCGCATAAGATACTTATTTTTAAAATAATTATATAGATATTCTACACAAAATTTTAAAATAAATAAATAGAAGAAAGAAAACTTGGTGGGCGCTGACGGGATCGAACCGCCGACATTCTGCTTGTAAGGCAGACGCTCTACCAACTGAGCTAAGCGCCCTGAGGAGAATAAACAATGTTGCACTGCTTAAACTAAATGAGATGTAAAAAGAACAATCATTTTACATTTGAATATCTTAATCTCAGGATATCAAGATAAATGGCGCAGCGGACGGGACTCGAACCCGCGACCCTCGGCGTGACAGGCCGATATTCTAACCAACTGAACTACCGCTGC
>NZ_KB849756.1:1525947-1675007 GCF_000368925.1 Acinetobacter bereziniae LMG 1003 = CIP 70.12
ATTCAACGTTAAAGCTTGGTGGGCGCTGACGGGATCGAACCGCCGACATTCTGCTTGTAAGGCAGACGCTCTACCAACTGAGCTAAGCGCCCTAACGACTTCATCGTTTGTGAGGTGCATTATAGAGAATCTTTACTGTGTGTCAAACGCTTTTCTCTATGTTTTAAGTATTTTAGGCGTGAGTGATTAAAAAATAGATCATTTTAATTTAATTTATTCTTTTTTGTTTATTATTTATCTATTTATCAAATATCCATTCAACAGCTATTATTGTCTTTCATTCGTAGGTTAAGTGATATTTCCAGTATTACAGCTTTATTGTATGACGACTTTAAAACTCTTTTAGAGGATTGGGCATATTTAAAATCTACCCAATCACTGCTGGTCCTGCTGCTTCCCCGTTAAAACAGAACGAGGTTCAGGACGTAACCACAACCAGACTGCGACAATAAACATCGTGAGATCAGTGAAAATTTTGACGGCCAAAGGTGCATTGGTAAAGAGCATGATAATGCCACTGATCAACATCATGATACTGGCAATCCATTTCGCTTTACGTGGCACAGTACCATTCTCTCGCCATGCTCGAAGTGTTGCACCATATTTAGGATGATTCATTAACCATGCATCAACTTGAGGCCAACCTTTTGAGGCTGCCCATGCAGCTAAAATAAGAAAAACTGTGGTTGGCATTCCAGGTAATAATGCGCCAATAAATCCAAGCACAATAAATAACACCACCAATGTTCGCCAAAACAAAATTTTCATAGCTTCACTCAATCTACGCACAACCCAGTATAACGTTCAAATGATATACGCTGTATATTTTCAAACGACACTGCTCATTTTATTTTAGAATCATGTTGTTCATTATTTCCGATACTCAACAAATTAAACTTGCATCTCGATAAGCTTCTTTGCTTGAATCACCACATTATGCTCTCTTTATTTAATCCTAAGTTTCAACCTGAAATGTGATGCAATGACAGATTATTTTGAACCCTGGTTGAAATATCAACATCCGATTGTCCGTCAATTGGCTTTTTGCATTGCCAGTCCAAATATTATTCAAGCACTCCCTGATGAATTGCAGATTCACCATCATTTTGAATTACATAATACTGAGTTTTGGCAACAACAATTTCTCGCCTATCAAACACGTTTAGATGAATTGGACCAAAATCCAACAACATTAATTGAGTTTGTTCAACAACTCAAAAGTACGCGTTTAGGTTTACGTTTTGAATATTTGTTCTGGTTTTGGTTACAAGATGAAGCCAATCCACATTACCAACTGATTCAACATAGTATTCAAATCATTGAGGGAAAACATACAAAAGGAGAAATTGATTTTTTGGTGTTAAATCGTCTAACCCAACAAATTGAGCATTGGGAAGTTGCTTTAAAATACTATTTAGGTGAAGCAGATTTACATTTAGCACGTTGGTATGGCTTAAATCGTAGTGATACTTTATTTCGTAAATTAAATCATTTCTCTGAAAAACAATTTCAATTTAGCCAAGTTTTAGATCGAAACATCGAAAAAAAATGGGCTGTACTCAAAGGACAATTGTATATCCCCTATTTTAGACACACCGCCCCACTCCCTTCATGGATTAATCAACAACGTAGATTGGGACAATGGGGACAGCACATTGAACAAGGTTTATATCGCTTACAGCGACATGAATGGATTTGTCCAGATTTGAAACAAAGTTCAACAACTGCTAAATGGTGGTGCAATGGCTTGTACCATGACCATCATACCCAGCAATTTTATATGTATCGCCAAGCACCTTTATTGTCTTCTCTTGACACAAAGACTTAATTATTCACGTTTTTCATACAGTGCTTTACGAATCCACTCATAAAAGCATAACGATATATTTCAAATAATTTCGTATAGTATAAATGTAATTAACGCGTGAAACACGGAGATAGTAATGAAAAAAATTTTAGCAGTTTCAATGTTATTCGCTTTTGTTTTGTCTGGCTGTAACACTTTTAAAGGTGTTGGTAAGGATGTGTCTAAAGCGGGGGATGCGGTTACGAATTCTGCAGAAAAAGTTGAAAATAAGATGTAATTCACAACCACCAAAATTTGATTTTTGGAAAGCCTTATCTGCCACAGATAAGGCTTTTTCATGCTTATTTAAAAGCTTTTAGACTTTCTCTGCTTTTGGGTTTTCATTCAGTTTTATCTTCCTCTATTATATTGTTCAATTTTCTTACTTGATCAATGTCCATGAATCGTTCGGATACCTTAGAACTCAGTTTACAGCTTCTTCGTCAACCCTCTGTGACACCTGTAGATCACAATTGCCAAAACATCATGGCAGATCGTTTGTCTGCAATTGGTTTTAATATTGAAAATATGCGTTTTGAAGATGTAGACAATCTTTGGGCAAGACGTGGAACTAGCTCGCCAGTTTTCTGCTTTGCAGGTCATACCGATGTTGTTCCAACAGGTCATTTAGATGCTTGGCAATCAGATCCATTTTTACCAGAAATCCGCGATGGTAAGCTCTATGGTCGCGGTAGTGCCGACATGAAAACAGCCTTGGCAGCAATGGTGGTTGCCTCTGAACGTTTTGTTAAAAACCACCCTGACCATAAGGGTTCTATTGCTTTTTTGATTACCTCTGATGAAGAAGGTCCTTCAATCAATGGTACTGTCAAAGTGGTCGAAACATTAGAAGCCCGTAATGAAAAAATGACATGGTGTCTGGTTGGTGAACCTTCAAGCACTTCTACCCTTGGTGACATCGTTAAAAATGGACGTCGTGGTTCATTGAATGCCGTCTTGACAGTGAAAGGTAAACAAGGTCATGTTGCCTATCCCCATTTGGCAATTAATCCGATTCATACCGCATCCAAAGCCTTAGCAGAACTTTGTGATACTGTTTGGGACAACGGCAATGAATACTTCCCTGCAACCTCGTTCCAAGTATCTAATATTCAAGCAGGTACAGGCGCAACCAATGTTGTTCCAGGTACAATGACAGTAACCTTTAATTTCCGCTACTCCACTGAAGTCACAGCAGATCAACTCAAAGCTCGTGTGCTAGAGATACTTGATCGCCATCAAGTGAGCTATGATATTGAATGGACACTTTCAGGTTTACCATTTTTGACACCTGTAGGTGAATTGGTGAATGCCGCACGAACTGCCATTAAAAACGTAACAGGTACCGACACCGAGCTTTCCACTAGTGGCGGTACTTCTGATGGACGTTTTATCGCTCCAACTGGCGCACAAGTACTTGAATTGGGCGTACTTAATGCAACCATCCACCAAGTTAATGAACACGTGAATATTGATGAACTAGAGCCATTGGCTGAAATTTATGAACAAATTTTGGTTGAGTTGCTTGCGTAACGCATTCAACCTGTTTGATCAAGATTTTAAACCATTTCAGCTTGTAACAAGAGGGTATGTGTAGACCATAGAATCATTCATTGAACATGATGCGCAAAGTTTGATTATTTGATTGACCCATAGACCATCATGACTGGTAACATCAAAAACCCCCATCCTAAAACAAGCGATCCTAAAGCAGAGAGTCATGATGTTGATCAAAACAGAATGACTCCGGATGGATGGTATAACTGCCCCTCAACCGACAAAGTAACAAACAATTTAAACCGAGAACTGGCTAATAGGCACATCTTCAAAAAAACCATGATCTCATATGTTGAATAAGTTGCTAGAGAAACTGTTCATCAAGTTTAATTAACCTGAGTTCGATAAAAAGTCTTGATGAAATATGATACTCGGAAACGTCATCCGCAGTTGTTTGAGGCAGGACTACTTTTATAAAGTATTGTTTCTGCGACTGATTGAATGTGTTGCTGGTGGTTGACGAGTTTTGCGGTGAGCAGCGATGATGCTGCGCAAGATGGTTGCCCTTGCGGAGCTTCGCTCCTCATCCCGAAAGAAAAGATACCGTCTCGAACGTCAAGTGAAATTATTCAAATTAAGTTGAAGATTTGGTTGCATCGAACTCACGTTAATTAAAGTGCTTCTCCAAATATCAAAATTCTGCCCTTTCATTGATCATGTTGATCAAAATCTAGAATCCTGTTTAAGCAATATCTGGTGCTATACCAGAAATATCACAATTGATGTTATTTAGCAGATAGACTATTGCAAAATGATATAGAAAAAATGCTTGGACAGTAAAACGAATGCTTTAGTCAATCTATTGAAAAATGCATACAACAAAATATCATTTCTCTTGATCAATAAAATGAACGTTAAGAATACGTTGCTAGATGATATAAGCTTTCAATGTCATATTTTTCACCTAAAGGTTAAATAGATTTGCAAGGATAGAAATCAAAATCTTTGTATGAATAATCAGGTGATTTTGCTATATTTTGAAAAATGAAATTTAGCCCATCAATCAAAATACCAGATATTTAAAAATATTATAAAAACATCAATTTAGACTATATAAAAAATTAGATTCTTCTAAAAATATAAACGCCCTATGAAGCTCATCGGGCGTTTATATAAAATCACTGTCAACCTATTTTAAGGTCATTCATTATTTACTTTTCAAATGTGACATATCGAGCAACACATTAGCAGCCTCATTCACAAAAGTCTCTTCTTCAGGCAACGCTGGACGTTGATTTGCTTTCATTTTAGCTCTGGACTCTGCCAATGCATCTAAACTGGCTTGATAGCTTTCCCAATTAGAATAAGGTTTCAAGCCTGTCGCAGCACGACGTTTGTTTTCAGCAGCTAAAGTTTTCATTTCAAGCGCAACCAACTCTGCTTTACGTTTATCAATATCCAAAGAAATACGTTTTTGATCTTTGGTTTCTTGAGCAATTGCTTTACGTGTTTCTAGATATTGAAATTGAGGGTCCTGACTTACACGCACCTTAGATTTTTGATCGAGTTGCGCCACATAAGGTTGAATTGAACCTTCACGCTTAAATGGTGCTGTTGGAATGGTATCCCATTTCAAAGCATTCTTCGCTTTACGCTCGCCGAACTCTTCATCATAGATGTCAACCAGTTTGATGTCAGGAATCACACCTTTATTTTGTGTACTTCCACCCGTAACACGGTAGAACTTACGTTGTGTCAATGTTGCTTGACCATAAGCCAAACTATCCAACTGAACTTGTGCAGTTCCCTTGCCTGTGGTGGTACTTCCCAGAATCACGGCGCGGTCATAATCCTGAAGTGCGGCAGAATAAATTTCACTTGCGGATGCAGAAGCTAAATTCACCAGTACAGCCAAAGGACCCGCATAGGTTTGTGCACCACCATCTGTGTCTTCAAACACGCTGACATTGCCATTACCATCACGAATTTGGACGACAGGTCCTTCTTTAATCACTTGCCCAATCATTTTGGCAACTTCTTCTAAAGAACCACCTGGGTTATTACGCAAGTCGATGATAATCCCTTCTACATTTTGAGCAGCCAGTGCTTTTAATGCTTTGTTGGTATCTTCAGATACAGAACGATATTCTGTACCTGCACGACGAGCACGATAGTTCAAGTAGAATGATGGAATTTCTAACACACCAAATTTATGTTTTTGCCCATCACGGTTGATTTCAACTGTACGTGAACGTACACCAGCATCTTCTTCTTGGATAACATCACGAGTAATGGTCACAACGCGAGCTTGGCTCATCGAAGCACCAGCGCCGAGTAATTTCACAGAAACTTTGGTTCCACGTTTACCACGAATCAAACCAACAATTTCAGAACTTGGCCAGCCAATCACATCAACCATTTTGTCGCCATCTTGGGCAACACCAATAATCCGATCACCCGACTTCACTTGTCCTGTTTTGCTTGCAGGTCCGCCATCTACGATGGTTTCAATCTTCGTATAGTCCTCATTGCCACGTTCAGGGCGAATGGACACACCAATCCCCTCAAGTTGTAAGGTCGTTTGGCGATTCAACTCCATCGCATCAACAGGCGGGAAATAATTACTATGTGGATCATAGGTTAATGTCATTGCATTGAGGATACGTTCAAGCACATCATCGCTCTTAGTCCGACCGATTCGTTCCAATTGACGTGTATAACGTTTAGTTAAGGTCTGAACAGGCGTTAGATCTTCAGATGCAGCTAAATCTTGCCCGTTGGCAAGCGTTGGATCGTCTTTCAATGCTTTTTGTTTAGCTTGATCTTCTTGTTTTGCAATAGTGAGATTAATCAACTGCGAAACCAGCATTTTGCGCCAATAATTCTGTAATTCAGCTTTACTACCAAAAAATGCAGCTTTTTCACGGTCTGTATCGATAAATTCATTCGGCTGATTTAAGTTTTGTGTTTTTTTCAGTTCAGCCAATTCAAATTCATAAAACTCTTTTAAACGTGCACGATAATGTGCATGAATGGCAAAAGGTCCAGACAAATCACCCGCTTTTAGTTTTGCACCTAACGTTGCGCCATATTGCTTTTTATATTGTTCAATTTCTGAAGCTAAAAATAACGTATGTTCAGGATCAAGACTATCAATATACATATCTAAAATACGATTGGATGTATTGGCATCTAAACGCATGTTTAAATAATGCTGACGATCAATTAATGTTGCCAATTGACGAGTCACAAGTGCTTGTTCTTGTGAAGGATGAAGCGATTGAGCAACGTTTGTAGCATTGGTTTCCGCCATTGCTTGATTGATGGTATGTGTGAAGAACAAACCACCTGTTGCAAGTGCTATAGCGCAAGCGAGAGTTTGAATTTTCATAAATTCTTAATATTTCCTTGGGTTTTCCAATTTCTCTATCGTTTTTCAATCTGAACTCAACAGTTTCAACATCTTAAACGATTTTATCTGTGTGTGTTGTGTAGTTTTAGCATAATCTGTACTGAGTAAATGTAGCAAATCATTGCAGAAATCGGGTATTGTTTCCAAGTTTATATAAATACAACCGTGGATTCCTATGATCGGCGCATTGATGCTTGATATTGCAGGCACAGAACTTACTCAAGAAGATATTGAACTATTACGCGCTCCGCAAGTCGGTGGCATGATTTTATTTTCAAGAAATATAGAATCTCCTGCTCAGGTCCGTGCCTTGACTGACCATATGCGTAAAATTCGCCCAGACATTTTAATTGCAGTTGACCAAGAAGGTGGTCGTGTACAACGCTTAAAAAATGGTTTTACTTTGCTTCCAGCCATGGGGCATTTTGGTCAACTTTACTTAAGCCAACCTGAAAAAGCCATAGCATTGGCTGAGCAATGTGGCTGGTTGATGGCAATTGAAGTGCTTGCTGTTGGGATTGACTTTAGTTTCGCTCCAGTCTTGGATATCAATGACATCAGTGATGTGATTGGTGATCGTGCTTTTGCTGAAAATGTGCAAGATATTGTTCCATTGGCAAGTGCTTTTATGAAAGGGATGCAACGTGCTGGTATGGCAACCACGGGTAAACACTTCCCTGGTCATGGTTCGGTCAAAGCAGATTCACATGTGGCTGCGGCAATTGATCAACGAGATTACCAAGACATTTATGACAATGACATGCAGAGTTTTATCCAACTTCAGGGGCAATTGGATGCCCTCATGCCTGCTCATGTGATTTATGAAAAAGTTGACCCAAACCCTGCTGGATTCTCCGCTTACTGGATTCAAAAAGTATTACGTCAAACTTTAAAATTTGATGGTGTTCTCTTTTCAGATGACTTGAGTATGCAGGCTGCTTGTGTTGCTGGAGGTGCAGATGCTCGTATTCGTGCAGCACTCGAAGCGGGCTGTGATATGGGACTCGTTTGTAATAATCGTGAATCCGCATGTATTGCTTTGGCAGGTATTGAGAACTTACCATTACCAAACCAAACACGTTTAGCACGTATGCGCGGCAAAATTCCCAATATCATCATCGGTGAATCATTTGATTTAGGTGATGAATGGAAAACTGTCAAAAAAGTCATTGAAGAATTTAGAAATTCTCTTTAAAAAGATAGATAAAGTTCCTCCCACAACGCATAGCAGATTGTAGGGAGGGCATTTTAAGTTTATTAGTCTTGCGTTATGCTCGCTAAGATAACACGATGAATAGTGTGCAAATATTTTTCATTTTTCAGCGTGGCTTAAAAGGCACTGTAAAGTCCTATATGGAAATCAGGAAGAACACATCAGGCAACCGTTGAATTTATAATTTGTGTTGCCATATTTGATGTCCCAATTAAAAAAATAATAGTTAAGGAAAACTATGTCAGACCAACAACTTTCAAAACATCGTCATATTTCATTTACCGCACATTATACAGGCTATATTTGGTATCAAATGGGGATTTCCCATCCTTTGCTTGCAACAGCGAAAGGCAAAAGACTGGCTATGATTGCGCATCCCATCGAAAGTTGGGGCGAAAAATTTGTTGGTGGCAGTATGCGCACCACGTTAAAACAACGTCACACCATCTTGGATAATCGTTTACATCAATTGATTGAACAATTCCCTGATTTACAAGTACTTGAAATTGCTGCTGGATTATCTCCACGTGGATGGTGGTTTAGACAACAATACGCTCAAATCGATTATCGTGAATTAGATTTGCCTGAGATGGCAACAACCAAACAAGCAGCATTAAAACAAATAGATCCCGCCAGCCCAGTGGTTTTATCAGTCGACTTATTTACCCAAGACTTTCAAAATGCCTTCAAAGTTTTTGATCCTCAGAAACCCCTCGTTGTGATCAGTGAAGGCTTAATCAATTACTTTAACAAAGACCTTTTAAAACAATTGATCCAATCCATAGCAAATTATGGGCAAGGCTTTAAAGCTTTACACTATCTCACCGACCTATATCCTGAACCTGTCAAAAACAAATTGGCTGCCGTTATCTGGAACAGCAGCAAACTACTGAAATTGATGTCTAGAAGTGCCTTTACTTTTCATTTTATCTCTCCAGAACAAGTCAGACATTTTATCTCTGAAGCAGGTTTTAAAAAGGTTGAAGTGATTCAACCTCGCCTTTACTTCAATCCAGATCATCAACAAAATCCTGAAGAACATCATGGCGACTTAGTGTGGGTAGTTGATGCACAATTATAAAAAGTGAGAAATAAAATATAAAAAAACCAGTTAACATTGAACTGGTTTTTTATTGCCTCATTAAGCTAAAGCGGTATCTTCAACCCTATAGGTCTGGGCTTGAGTTTGGCGAGTGATAAAGCGTAACAAACGATCTGCATTTTCAAAACTACCATGTTTAAATAATGCACGAACACCATCTTCACAAGTTTCAAAAATTAGACACTCAATTGCAAATTCGCCCTCATCATCACTCAGATTCAATGCCAAATCTCGAGTATGTTCATTCACAAAACTCAAATCAGGCAGATGATCAAGATCCATTAAAAGTCCAAAATAATTTAAATCAACAATGTGAACGGGAATCACTTTATTAGAATGACGATGCGTTAATTGACGTTGTGGATCAAGCACATGAATCCGAGCCTCACCACGACGTTCAATATTATGCATTTGCTCGCGTGTTAAATTGATAATTCCATCCAATCCCTGAATAGATTTCCCTTGCAAATAGGTCGTAAATAAATTCATGGTTTCTTTACGGCGTTGCAATTGTGGCACATGATCCGCATTGGCAATCATGGCAAATTGCATATCTGGGCATTGCAAAGCAAAATGAGCATTTTCATGGGGCAGCGTAAAACTGTCATACTGACCGCATGCCACCAGTGTATTTACACGTGGAACAGGAACGTGGCTCAAACGTAATAAACGATTGCAGTTGATTTCATAACGTTCTTGTTCTGTATTTGAAAACTCAGCCATTTGCTTAAAGAACAATCTTTTCGCGGTAGGCGACATTCGAGTTTTATCGAGTTTGGCATGATTGACCAAATAAAGAATAACGGCTTGACCAAATTCGTCCATCCGTTGCTCTTTCATCAACATTAAAGACTCTTCCAATAACATGCGCCAGCTCTTACGAGTTTCCTGCATGACGCCCATTAAGATCATCTTTTCAACAAGTTCTGGACGTTGGTCAACAAAAAAGGAGGCGATCACCGATCCTAGGGAAATACCAACAACAGCAACTTTTTGAATATTCACGATATCTAGCCACTGACCCAACATACGTGAAAGATCAGGCAGTTCCAAAGTACCCGCAGATAGACCAGAATCGATATTGGTAATTTGCTGATTCGCTCCCATAGAGGGTAGATCAATGAGAATAACTGGACCACTTTCAAAGAATTGCTCAACACAATATTTATAGGAGTTAAAATTTTGAAATGCTCCTCCCACAATCACAATCGGGGTATTGTGAATAGTTCGTGCATCAGCAATCGCCATATACTCAACTTTCCAACCATCGATCCAAGTTGTCCTGGGTTCCTGTTTGAAACTATTTTTATGGTATATGTCGAAAAAACCAAAGCTTGATAAAGATTGGTGTGATTCTGTGTCCATTTGGATAATGGAATTCATATCCTTCCTCCATCCTTGCTTTATTCTTTTAATATGCAAGATTTCGACCCTCATTATTCTTTCAAATTTGTGATACGTATATGTTCTGTATCACATCAATGTCCTTATTGTTTCATTCTTACAGATGTGTGATTTATACGCAATCGCTAAATTGACCGTCTGTCCAGTTTAAATGGCAAAAACATTGCAAGATATTTAGTAGCTATGCGCGGGGTAAATAAGTTTATTTCAATGAAATACTTCCTTGCCTTTGCTTAGACTGCTACTATCAAAGGGAAATTTTTAAACGATCAAATAAACTGCTATGCAAGATTCAATTGAACAGTATATGCAAACTGTAGGAATTCAAGCCCGTCAAGCCGCTGGTGCTTTGGCAGGTGCGACTACACTTGTAAAAAATAATGCCTTATCTGCTATTTATACTGCTTTGGAAAATAGTGAACCGCAAATCTTAGCTGCTAACCAAATTGACATGACCAAAGGTCGTGACAACAATTTAGATAGCGCATTACTTGATCGTTTAGAACTTAACCCCACACGCTTCAAAGGCATGTTACAAG
This sequence comes from Acinetobacter bereziniae LMG 1003 = CIP 70.12, assembly GCF_000368925.1. GTDB lineage: Bacteria > Pseudomonadota > Gammaproteobacteria > Pseudomonadales > Moraxellaceae > Acinetobacter > Acinetobacter bereziniae. The sequence continues at coordinate 1,536,961 of NZ_KB849756.1, forward strand.
GCTTAAAAGATGTAATAGGTCTTGTAGATCCAATTGGTGAAATTACTGATTTGGCTTTTCGTCCAACAGGAATTCAAATCGGTAAAATGCGCGTGCCTTTAGGTGTCGTTGGTATGATCTATGAATCACGTCCAAATGTAACCCTTGAAGCAGCGTCATTAGCACTTAAATCAGGCAATGCCATCATTCTACGCGGCGGTTCTGAAGCACTGAATTCAAATCAGGCAATTGCTCAAGCCATTCAACACGGCTTAAAAGCAGCAGGATTACCTGAAACGTGTGTACAGGTCATCAATACATCTGATCGTGCAGCAGTTGGTCAGTTGATCACGATGTCTGAATATGTCGATGTCATCGTACCACGTGGTGGGAAAGGTCTGATTGAACGTATTAGCAATGAAGCAACAATCCCTGTGATTAAACACTTGGATGGTAATTGTCACGTGTTTGTTGAAGCTCAGGCAGACCTTCACAAAGCACTGCCAATCGCATTAAATGCGAAAACACATCGTTATGGTGTATGCAATGCCATGGAAACTTTATTGGTCGATGAAAACATCGCGGAAGAATTTTTACCTCGTATTGCCGAGCTCTATGCGGAAAAACAGGTTGAATTACGTGGTTGTATCAAAGTTCAAAAGATCTTAGGCAATATCGTAAAACCGGCAAGTGAAGAAGATTGGTATGAAGAATATCTTGGTCCAATTTTGGCAGTAAAAATTGTGACAGGGATTGAAGAAGCCATTCAACATATCAATAAATATGGTTCCCATCATACCGATGCGATCATCACTGAAAACTTCAGTTTGGCACGCCAATTCTTAACACGAGTAGACTCTAGTTCAGTGATGGTCAATGCTTCTACCCGTTTTGCAGATGGTTTTGAATATGGTTTAGGCGCTGAAATCGGCATTTCAACTGATAAAATCCATGCTCGCGGTCCAGTTGGACTCGAAGGCTTAACTTCGCAAAAATGGATTGTATTGGGTGACGGTCAAATTCGTCATTAATCGCATTTTTGAAACTTTAAACACTCAGCGTTGTGTCCTACAGCGCTGAGTTTTTTTATAAGTTTTGTCTAAAGATAAGGGGCGACTTTTTGCGCAGTAACATCTCTATAGCCAAATCGTCTGAGTATTCGTACAAGTGATATGATTTCAATCATTTATTCCCCAAATAAACCTTTTATCTTTATATATGAATTTTTAAAAGCAAAGCTTTGTTTCGCAAGAAAGCCTACCATCAATAATAATGACAAAACCAACAGATCCGCTTTATGCTCAGACAGATTAATTGCTAGACAAGGATATAAGTTTGTTTACAAGAAACTTCACAATCCAGATAGATTAAAATAAAGATGAATGATAGTTTTTAATAATCAACTGATAAATATTAAATATTAATCAATATCAGGTCGATAGTCCGAAAGTCTAATCACCTAAAGTCTATCTAGGACAAAAAAACTACACATGGTACAACATCACTACTGATCTAATTGGCCCTATAAATAAAGCGTAATCAGATCAATCAGGATGACTTTTTCAAATTACAATTTCGGGTATTAAAACGTGTCTACATCAGTATTAGTAATTAACTGCGGATCTTCATCAATCAAATATGCGCTTGTTTCTGAACGTCGTGAAGATCGGATCTTTGGTTTAGCAGAAAACCTTGGCTCTGCTGATGCACGTATTAAAGGGATCACTGCGGGCAATCAGCCACTTGAACTCTCCATTCCACATGCAGACCATGAAAAAGCTCTTGAAACCATCTTGAGTCGTTTATCACAATATCAACCGAAGGCAATTGGTCATCGTGTTGTTCATGGTGGTACATTGACCAAAGCAGAATTGCTTACACCTGAAATTGTAGAAAAAATTCGTGAAGCAACACCTTTAGCTCCACTGCATAACCCTGCTCACCTAGTCGGTATTGATGCAACAATGCGTCTATTCCCAGAACTACCGCAGGTGGCTGTATTTGATACTGCATTCCATCAAACCATGCCTGCACATGCTTATCGTTATGCATTGCCAAAATTTCTTTATACCCAACACAATGTTCGTCGTTATGGTTTCCACGGTACTAGCCATGCCTATGTTTCTGAACGTGGTTCTGAACTTGCTGGTAGCTATAAACATGGTGGTTGGTTAACTGCACATTTGGGTAATGGTAGCTCGACATGCGCAATTTGGAATGGTCAAAGTGTAGATACTTCAATGGGACTTACGCCACTTGAAGGCGTGGTGATGGGGACACGTAGTGGTGATGTAGATCCAAGTATTCATAGCTTCCTCGCGTCTAATCTAGGCTGGGATATTTATAAAATTGATAAAATGCTGAATAGCCAATCAGGTTTGCTCGGCTTATCTGATCTTTCTAACGATATGCGTACTTTGATTGAAGCTTCAGAACAAGGCAACGAAGATGCCACTTTAGCCATAGAAGTATTCTGTTATCGTTTAGCAAAATCACTCGCGGCGTTAAGCTGTGGCTTACCGCGTATCGATGGTTTATTCTTCACAGGTGGTATTGGCGAAAATTCAGCATATATTCGTGAAAAAACCGTGTCATACCTACCACACTTCGGTTTTAACCTAAGCAAAGAACAAAATGATGGTTTAAAACGCGGCACTGAAGGTCGTATCGATGCAGGAACAGGTCCGCAAATTTGGGTTGTTCCTACGGATGAAGAAGGTCGTATTGCCAAAGAAACAGTGCATGTGGTTGAGCATGAGGTACAACAGGCTGCAAAAAAGCCTGAATCAGATGTTGCGACAGCTTAAACTGTCGTTAACAATAATCTGTGCCAAGATGATCCGTTGTGAGATCATGAAATTCTTAAAAGCATGATCTACAACAAAGCAAAAAATTATACATTTTAGAGTTCCTGTAATCTTTGAATAAAAGTCATACAATCATGTCGCTAATTACAGAAACTCTAAGTATTTGACTCAAATGTATCGATGAATAAAGATTTTGCGTCAAATAGTGTATTCTGCTTTGTGATCTTCTTGTATATACAAATTTCAATCTTTTAATTTATTAAAGAATAGTCTATGAAAACAATTCTGTTGGTTCCAACTGGGGAAGGTGTCGGATTAACTTCTGCATGCCTAGGCTTAGTTTATGCTTTGGAATGCCAAGGTGTTAAAGCAGGCTTCGTCAAACCATTTTCACAAGAATTACAAGCAGAACCAGATCGCACAACAGCTCTGTATCGCCATATTTCAAAATTAGACACTGTTGAACCGATTACTTATGCAAAAATTACTCAACAGTTAAATGATGGCGAAACTGATGAGCTTTTAGAAGAAGCAGTGAGTTTACAGCGTCAAGTGGCTAAATCACATGACATTATTATTGTCGAAGGTTTAGTCCCGACAGCGCGTGATGCTTTTGCCAGTGATCTGAATGCTTCTTTGGCACAAGCACTAGATGCAAAAGTTATCTTTGTCAGCAATGCCGACATCAATCGACCTGAATATACTGCTGAAAAAGTCGAAGCACAATTACGTAACTTTGGAGGTGCTTCATCTACGCGTAATGCAGGTGTATTGTTTATGCGTACACGTGGCTTACCAGAGGAATCTGCTCAAATTCCAGTGACCATTGACCCAAGTCTACGTTTAATCTCTGATACCGAAAAATTCAAAACTGAAATTCAGAAAACACATGCTCACATTGGCTCAGCAGTTTTCCCAATCATTGGATTGGTGCCTTTCAGTGATACATTGAGTGTACCCCGCATCTCTGATCTCGCAAAACAGATTCAGGCAACATGGATTAATCAAGGTAAAGCCAACACACGCCGTGTTTTGCACAGCAGTTTGATTGCTTCAAATATTGAGCATGAATTACAAAAGTTTGTTGCTGGCGAATTAATTATCAGTGCATCCGATCGTATTGATGTCCTGTTGGCAAGTAGCTTAGCCACCAGCAATGGTATTCCACTTGCAGGTTTAGTTCTTACTGAACATCATGAACCTAATCCATTGGTTTTAGAGTTCTGCCAATCTGCAATTAAAAATGGCTTACCGATTTTACACACACCACTCAGTACATTTGAAACTGCGCAACAATTGGCAAATCTAGGGAATGAAATTCCTGTAGATGATACAGAGCGAGCGGATCAAGTCACTCGTTTTGTTTCTAGTCATATTGATCAAGATTGGTTACTTCAAATCCTCAATGGTGATTATAAACCTCGCCTCTCTCCTTCTGCATTCCGTCATGAATTGGTGCAAAAATCAATTGCAGCAAAAAAACGTATTGTACTTCCAGAGGGTGATGAACCACGTACCATTCAGGCAGCAGCCATTTGCCAATCTCGTGGAATTGCACAATGTGTATTGTTAGCAAAACCTGAAGCTGTTTTTGATGTGGCTAAAGCCCGCAACATCGAATTACCCGCTGATTTAGAAATTATTGACCCTGACCTTATTCGTGAAAACTATGTCGCGCAAATGGTTGAACTGCGTAAAGGTAAACTCAATGAATTGCAGGCACGTGAACAACTTCAAGACACTGTAGTGTTAGGGACGATGATGTTGGCATTAGATCAAGTGGATGGCTTGGTATCAGGTGCAGTACATACTACAGCCAATACTGTTCGCCCCGCTTTCCAACTGATTAAAACAGCCCCTGAATACTCTTTAGTATCCTCAATCTTCTTTATGCTCTTGCCTGATGAAGTGTATGTGTACGGAGATTGTGCGATTAATCCAGATCCAGATGCTGAACAACTGGCAGAGATTGCGATTCAGTCAGCAGATTCAGCAAAAGCTTTTGGTATTGACCCACGTATTGCGATGATTTCCTATTCGACTGGGACTTCAGGCGCTGGTGCAGAAGTGGAGAAAGTGGCTAAAGCAACCGAAATTGCCAAACAACGTCGCCCAGATTTGTTGATTGATGGACCATTACAATATGATGCTGCGTCTGTGGAAAGTGTGGGGCGTTCTAAAGCACCAGACTCTCAGGTTGCAGGTCGTGCCAATGTCTTTATTTTCCCTGATCTCAATACAGGAAATACCACCTATAAAGCAGTTCAGCGCTCAGCCAATGTGGTGAGTGTTGGTCCTATGTTACAAGGTTTGAACAAACCTGTGAATGACTTGTCCCGTGGTGCATTGGTTGATGATATTGTATTTACCATAGCATTGACGGCGATTCAATCAGAACAACAAGCAACGCAATAAGCTTTTTATACAGATAAAAAACCCACTCAAATTATTTGCGTGGGTTTTTATTTTGTTGTTTCTATAACTCAACCAGCTCTGTGCCCAATACCATAATTCAAATCAATAAAAGGCACATAGCAAGTTATTTCACAGGACTTAGAAATAATAATTCACACGGAACAGATAGTTTCTTGGTGTCCCTGGCATAGAGTTTGAACGCCAATATTCTTTATCAGTGAGATTATTCACAGCAAATGTTGCACCCCATTTATCATCTTTATACCCTACTGCTGCATCGACACGAGTCCAGTCTGGCATTTTTATTAAATTTTTATCAGTAGTATAATACGAGCCAACATAAGTCGCACCCACTTCACCATACCATTTCTCTGTTGGTAAATAACGTACAAATAGGTTGCCCGTATTTTCAGAAATTTTTGCGAGCTTTTTACCTTTAAGTCGGTCTTCTTCCCTCACTGTAGTTCGGCTATCATTTTTCCATTTAGCATCGGTATAACCATAGCCGCCTCGTACATAAAGATTATCCAAGACTTGACCAATAAAACTAAACTCTACACCTTGCGATTGTTGCTTCTGCCCTACTTCCCAATCATTTGGTCTGTTCACAGAGTCAGGCTGGTAACGTATGTTATTTTTAGTAATATCGAATACAGAAAGCTGGGTATTTAAACGACCATCCAACCAATCACTTTTTACCCCAATCTCATATTGCTCATTATATTGCGGTTCAGCATCGTATGTACTTGGACTTACCGTTGTACTCACCAATAACAATCCTCGACCACCATAAGGAGAGAAACTTTTACTATAAGAGGTATAAAAACTTTGACTCTCAACTGGTTGCCAAACAAAACCAATATTTGGGCTTAAACTATCATCCCGATATGAACGTTTACGCTGATTACGAACATCATTGGTCGCAAAATCATAACTATCGTAACGAACACCTAACATCATTTTATATTTTTCATTAAATGAAATTAGGTCTTGTAAGAAGAAGCTTAAAGAGCTTGCATCGGTTTTAGTGTGAGAGGTTTCTGCTGGACGAGAACCATTGAGCTTAGACCAACCATCAGATAAATAACTATCAGACGTATCAAATGGATTGACATAACGATAATAGAGTCCAGCACTGCTACCACTTGAATAATTCCCTAAAATTGGTTCTCGTTTTTCATTTGACCAATCACTACCAAACATAACCTTATGGTCTAAAACACCTGTTTTAAATTGACCTGTAATGTCAAAGGTATTTAAGAGTGTTTTATTGGTGGTTTGCTGCCAAGCATAGTTTTGACGAATTTTTCCTTGCCAGTCGCATTTTTTACCATCATTTAGCAAACCTGCAGCTGAACACCATGTACCGCTAAAGAAGTTATCAAAATCTTGAAAAGATTCACGATGACTCAATGCCCAATGAAATTTCCAATTTGGTGCAAATTCATATTTCAGATCAGTTCTAAATGACTTGGTTTCATCAACAATATTATCATTTGTACCTGCAAAGCCCGTTTTAATTGAAACCCCTGATGGCAACTCATTATAGACTGGACCACGATCGGGCGTTCTGTTTAAACTGTCATAAGTATATTCAGTCGTCCAAAGTAATTTTTCGTCATCACTACGATAGGTCAAACTTGGAGATAACATTTCCTGATTAAAACCTATTCCCGAGCGGAAACTATTGGTATCTGACTTTTCACCGACTAAACGCACAGCCCAGTTGTCATTAAGTACCTTATTGAAATCAATGACGCCACCAACGTTATCATAAGACCCAACATAAGCACCAATTGAACTTTTTGAGTCAAAATTGGCAACCTTGGTCACCATATTAATCACGCCACCGCCTGAACTTCGTCCATAGAGCACAGAAGCTGGTCCTTTGAGTATTTCAATACGTTCAACATTGGCGGTACTGCGTCGGTATTGTCCGCTTTCACGAATCCCATCACGATAGATATCATTCTCATCGGCATTGAATCCACGAATAGTGATTCCATCATTTCTCGTGTCATAACTGGTCGAAACACCAGGAGTTCCCTGTAACATCACGCTTAAATCATTTGCGCCATACAACTTATATTTAGACACATCAATCGTATCTACAGTTTGAGGAATATCTTTCTTATCCAAACCATTTCGCGTCACACTGGCCTGTTTATAGTCCACATAGGTTTTAATGGGGTCACCATCTGCCATTGCTTCAATCACAATGGTGGGAAGTGTTGCTGTATTGGTTTTTTGTTCTTGTTTAACCGTATCAGAATCAGAAAATGCCTGAGTGGAAACAAACAGGCATCCCGTTGATAGCATCATGAGTGTTAAGCTTTTTTTGACAAAACGCATTGCATCCTCAAAAAATTGTAATGATAATAATTATCATTATAATACAAATTTTCATAATTTTTTACATAAACATATCAATCTCTGCACATAAACAACCATTTTCTCCTTATTTGAGCATATTTTTATTGAAATAAACTAATAACAATCTTAAGTAAGAACTAAATAATTATAAAAAATATCTATAAAATTCAAAAAAATAATTAAAATATTCTTGTGCTATTTATGTGATATTTATCACACTTATAATTATTTAACTATTTTATTCAATTGATTAAATGAACACCAATTATTTCCTTTGCACCAACCAAACTGTATGTCCCGTACAATTAGGGTCTTCTACGACCCTATTGATCACTTTAAAGCCGTAATTATGGAATAATTGGATATATTCTTCTGGCGATAAACTGGCATGATATAGAGGTTCTCCAAACAGATCTCCAATTTGCTCTCCAAATGTAGGTCCACTGGTAAACATTAAAACCGTCCCCTGTGTTGCAAAACGATCAAATCGTTGAAACATTGCCCTTTGCCACTCAGTTGATAAATGGAAAAAACTATCCCAAGCTAAAATCCCCTGAAACTTTTCAATCAGTTCAACTGTGCGCATATCCGCTTGAATCCAAGTACAGTTTGGAAACAGATCTTCAGGAAAATTTTCTCGCGCCATATCCAGCATTTCTTCTGAACTGTCTACACCCGTCACATTATGGCTTTGCTCAATCAAATAAGCCGCTATGGGTTGTCCTGAACCGCAACCTAAGTCCAATATATTTGAGTGTTGTGGGAGTAATTTTAAAAACCGATCTAACCATACTTTCTCATATAAACAAGACCCTCTTAATGCAGTCCATGCGTAGGCTTTATTGTTATAAATTTCAATAATATTATCTGCAAGATGAGTATGCTTTCCCATAACGCTTCTGTGCCCATTGCAAGCTTTTATTCTATCATCAGTATAAAGTTTTTAGCCCAAATAAAATAATAAAACTTTAGCCTAAAAATCCATCAAAGCCACCACAAAACAAGCAATATCACGTATAATTCAGCCCGCTAGCTAACAGCCCGCTCAAGAGATTTTTGATATGACAACTATTATCAAACAAGATGACTTGATCACATCGGTCAAGGACGCGCTTCAGTTTATTTCGTACTATCATCCACAAGACTTTATCCAAGCGATGAGCCGTGCTTATGATCGTGAAGAGAACCAAGCTGCAAAGGATGCAATTGCACAAATCTTAATTAACTCACGTATGTGTGCAGAAGGTCATCGTCCAATCTGTCAAGATACTGGTATTGTTAACGTATTTGTTGACGTGGGCTTAGATGTTAAATTTGATTTAACCATGAGCTTAGATGATGCGATCAATGAAGGTGTACGCCAAGGTTATTTAGAAAACACCAACGTACTCCGTGCTTCAGTTTTAGCAGATCCAGCTTTTGGTCGCAAAAATACCAAAGACAATACACCTGCTGTAATTCACTACAAACTCGTTCCAGGCAATAAAGTCGATATTACTGTTGCAGCGAAAGGTGGTGGTTCAGAGAATAAATCTAAACTGGCAATGTTGAACCCTTCTGACTCGATCGTAGACTGGGTGCTTAAAACTGTACCAACGATGGGTGCAGGTTGGTGCCCTCCTGGTATGCTCGGTATCGGTATTGGTGGTACTGCTGAAAAAGCCATGATGCTTGCAAAAGAATCGCTCATGGAAGAAATCAATATGGACGAATTACTTCGCCGCGGTCCACAGAACCAAATCGAAGAACTACGTATTGAAATCTTTGAAAAAGTGAATGCTTTAGGTATTGGTGCTCAAGGTCTTGGTGGTTTGACGACTGTTCTTGATATTAAGATTAAAGACTACCCTTGTCATGCTGCTGGTAAGCCAGTCGGTATGATTCCAAACTGCGCTGCAACTCGTCATGCTCATTTCCAATTAGACGGTTCAGGTATTGCACATATTCAAGCACCTTTACTTTCAGATTATCCTGAAGTGACTTGGGATACTTCAACATCTAAACGTGTTGATTTAGACAATATCACACAAGAAGAAATGAACTCGTGGCAACCGGGCGATACATTATTATTAAATGGTACCATCTATACAGGTCGTGATGCTGCGCATAAACGTATGGTGGATATGCTCAATAAAGGCGAACAGTTACCTGTAGATCTAAAAGGTAAATTCATTTACTACGTAGGACCTGTAGATCCTGTAGGTGATGAAGTTGTAGGTCCTGCTGGTCCAACAACAGCAACACGTATGGATAAGTTTACACGTCAAGTCCTTGAAGCAACTGGCTTGTTCGGTATGATCGGTAAAGCGGATCGTGGTCCTGCTGCTGTTGAAGCGATCAAAGACAATAAAGCAACTTATTTAATGGCTGTTGGTGGTGCTGCTTATTTAGTATCTAAAGCCATTCGTGAAGCTGAAGTTGTCGCATTTGCTGACCTAGGTATGGAAGCAATTTACAAATTCAAAGTACAAGATATGCCTGTATCCGTCGCTGTTGATGTAAATGGTACTTCTGTTCATGCAACTGCACCAAAAATTTGGCAAGCAAAAATTGGCAAAATTCCAGTTGTTGATGCTGCAAATTAATCTGCATAAAAGCTGAAATTAAGCTTGAGCATCACTTGAAAAGCACTCTATGATTAGGGTGCTTTTTATTTTGAGTCAGGTCATGAACTTTATAAAATATATTATTTTTTCTGTATTATTGTTATTCTCGATCTCTATACAAAGCTTTGCCTCAAATACAGAAAGTGAATCCCTTGATCGACTCACACAGGGTATCATTGGCAATCAAATATGGCGTCTTCAAACGAATGAAGACGTAAAACGTATTTATCAAAATCAAGCTGAAAATTTAATTAAAAATGGGATAAGTACGATACAACTCACGGATAATGAAAAACAAATCATCCCAGAAATTGTCGCGGTTTATCAATCAATGACGAAAGATATTCTTCGAGATCCACAATTTATCAGTCAAACCAAGCAAATTATTTTAGAATCGTTAAGCCCTCAAGAAATTGAAGCACTTTATCAGCATGACACAACGCCAAGCCAAGCACTGTACACAAAACTTGCAAATGTTGACACGAAAATATTCATAGAAAGCAATGCTGCGATTCATAAAGCAATTAATGATCCTCAATTTATTCAGCAATATCGCAATAAAATTGGAGAAATTATTCAACAACTACATCGGTTAGAGGATAATAAAGAAAGGAAAACTCATGAAAATTAAACAGTTCGCTTTAACTTTAAGTTTATGCTGTATGACAGTGTCGAGCTTTGCATCTCCAGCAACAGATAAAAGCGTAGACAAATTAATGCAACTTTCCAATATCACCGAGATATTCAAACAAAGTACTCGAGATATGCAGCCCTATTTTGATGAGCAAGCTGAAGATCTTGTTCGGCAAGTGACTGGCGCTCAGACACTCAACATTGATCAACAAAATGCAGCACTGCAAATTAGTGCTCTCTATAGCGATGTTCAACAAAAAATGATTACAGATCCTGAATATCTTGCTCTATTCAAATCACTTTTTAAAAAAACCTTTACTGAAGAAGAAATCCAAGCCAATATTGCGTTCCTCAGCACACCTTTAGGGCAATCGATCAATCAGAAAATGAATCTATTGATGACTGAAGTCATGCAAGAAACCACTAAATTCTCACAGAAGCAAATGCTTAAAGCAGAAAATCAAAAAGTGATTAAAGATAAAATGGAAGCCATTTTAAAACCTATACTGCAAACCCAATAAAGCTTTATATTGTTTTCGAATGTGGGTAACACCTTTGTCGTATAAATAACAACGTGATCCTATAGGTATATTATGAAATTATTACAACATTTAGTGCTGCTTGGCTCATGTCTAACTGCCAATTTTGCTTTTGCAGCACAAGCATCTGATCAACAAGTACAACAATTGTTAAAAGTGATGAACATTGATCAACTTTTACAAGAAACGATGCAACAGATCCGTCCTCAATTAGATCAGCAGGCTTATCAAATCATTAAAATGTCCGTAAACAAGGAACAATTAAGTCCACAAGAACAAATTGTTGCCAATGAATTGGCAGATAAAATGTATGCTCAAAGTCAAAAAACAGTATCGTGGGAACAGATCAAACCACTTTATCTAAAAATTTATAAAGATGTTTTCAATGCGGAAGAAGTACAAGCACAAATCGACTTTTATTCGAGTGCTGTGGGGCAATCTATACTTAAAAAGTCTCCACAAATTGCTCAAGAAACGATGAAGATGATGAATACTCAACTTAGCAATACCCTTCAAAATACTGAACAAGATTTTAAAGAGATAAATAAGAAACTTGCTGAATTAAAAAAAGCAGCGAATACCCCATAAACATTAAAAAAGAGAGCTTCGCTCTCTTTTTTAATCTGAATACTAAAAAGCTTACCAAGTTGTTGGATTCCAAAGCTTAAAGGGTTGCCCCAAGTGCACATCATCACTCACCTTATATGGTGCACCTTTAATTTTCTCTTGCGGTTTAATCACACGCCCATCCGCCGTCACCTCTGCCACAAAGTTCAATCCAGGTGTTTTAAGTTGCGTCATAGCAATTTCTTTTAAGCCCTGTCGAGTTGGCATTTGCATCAATGGTCCAACACGTAATAGCCCTGCCTCACCGTTTGGTCCACCACGGAATTTTTCTTCCTCATATTTGACAAAATATTGCCCACCCGCCTCTACTGAGAAATAGGCAACTTTAGGCTTTTGAAAATGAAAAACTGTTAAAGGGCGACTTAAACTTAATTTATAATCACCTTCAGCAAGTTCAATCCAATAGTAGTGATTACTGATTAAACTCGGAATCCGCTTACCATTTAAAAAGAAATTGGTGGGAATGATTTCTTGTCTGTTCCAGCGACTATCTGGACGATAAAAATAAATCACAGCAGCTTGAGGATTCTGTGGCTTCACCAAATGAAAGTACTGACCGGGTTTTTGATTGACCCAAGAACCTACAGAAAAAGATTTCACTTTATATTGATCAAGCTTTTCATGAACCAATGATTGTTCTTTTTTAAAATCAATAGGATCTAAAGTCGAAACAACTTTGGTTGATTGCTGTTCTACAGATTGATGACTCTGACAAGCTGCTAATCCACAACTCATCAAAACAACGAGACTGATGTAACGCATGATTTTCCCTCACCGCGTATTTTTTATTTTCATTCTTAAGAAACAATATTCTGCACAGTGAGCTTAACATTACAATGACAATTTAAAAATAAAAAAACGTGTAAATAGTCAAGCTACTTACACGTTTCAGATAAGATGCAAAAGTAATATTGAGTAAAATCGAACATTTAAGCCGATTTACTGTCTAAAACCTTTAGATCTACTTTTTCAACTTCATTGCTTTCTTGCTTGGGTTGCCGTTCAGGTTTGAACTCAGGCACAGCTTTATCATTGATCACTGCTTCATTGATAATGACTGTACCAATATCAGAGCGACTTGGTAAATCATACATCGTTTCAAGTAGAACGTTTTCCAAAATAGAACGCAAACCACGCGCACCTGTATTACGCTCTAAAGCCTTTTTCGCAATCGCACGTAATGCCGAGTCTTCAAAGAGAAGATCAACATTTTCCATTTCAAATAAATATTGATATTGGCGTGTTAAAGCATTTTTAGGCTCAGTCAGAATCTGCATTAATGCTTCTTCATCAAGCTCTTCTAAAGTTGCGATCACAGGTAAACGACCAATAAACTCTGGAATTAAACCAAATTTCACTAAGTCAGCTGCTTCAACTTGACGGAATAATTCAGAGACTTTTTTAGTATCATCCTTATTCTTCACATCCGCAGTAAAGCCAATTCCACCTTTCTCTTGACGTTGTTGTACCACTTTTTCAAGACCAGAGAATGCACCACCACAAATGAACAAGATATTTGCAGTATCAACCTGAATAAACTCTTGCTGTGGATGTTTACGTCCACCTTGAGGCGGAATGGATGCAACTGTACCCTCAATCATTTTTAACAATGCTTGTTGTACACCTTCACCAGAGACATCACGCGTAATTGATGGGTTTTCAGATTTACGGGTAATCTTGTCAATTTCGTCAATGTAGATAATGCCTTTTTGCGCTTTCTCTACATCGTAATCTGCTTTTTGCAACAGCTTTTGAATAATGTTTTCAACATCTTCACCAACATAACCAGCTTCAGTCAATGTTGTCGCGTCCGCCATTGCAAAAGGTACATCAAGTAGACGAGCTAAAGTTTGCGCAAGCAAGGTTTTACCTGAACCTGTTGGTCCGATCAGCAAGATATTACTTTTTGCGATTTCAACCGCATCTTTAGGCTTATGACCAGTTTGAGAAACTTTCAAACGTTTGTAATGGTTATATACAGCAACTGAAAGCGTTTTCTTAGCAGTATCTTGACCAATCACATATTGATCCAAAGCCGCACGAATCTCATGTGGTTTTGGCAATGGGCGTGTTGCCCAATCGCCTGTTTCCACTTGTTGACTCGTTTGCACTAAGTCTAAGCACACATCCACACATTCATTACAAATATATGCGTCCTCGCCTGCAATCAGCTTACCGACTTCAGACTGCGTTTTACCGCAAAATGAACAATGCTTTTGTCCTTGAGGAAGATCGGACATTTTCACTCCAAATTCTTAAATCATATCTATAAATGCTTAGTTTTGAGGTCGTTTACTTAATACCTGATCCACTAAACCATATTCTTTTGCTTGCTGCGCGGTCATGAAATTATCCCGATCTGTATCTTTGGCAACAGTTTCGTAATCCTGACCACTATGTTCAGCCATTAAACGGTTTAAACGTTCTTTGATAAATAGAATCTCACGTGCGTGGATTTCAATATCCGATGCCTGACCACGGAAACCACCTAGTGGCTGGTGAATCATCACACGAGCATTTTCCAAGCAATAACGTTTACCCTGCGCACCTGCATTCAATAAGAACGCACCCATTGATGCAGCCTGCCCCATACAATATGTCACCACATCAGGTTTAATAAATTGCATGGTATCGTAAATTGCCATACCTGCAGTAACAGAACCGCCTGGTGAATTGATATATAAATGGATATCTTTATCTGGGTTTTCAGCTTCTAAAAACAACATTTGTGCAACAATAAGATTTGCCATGTTGTCTTCAACTTCACCCGTTAAAAAAATCACACGTTCACGTAAAAGACGCGAAAAAATATCGAAAGAACGCTCACCACGTGAAGATTGTTCTACGACTACTGGCACTAAAGCGCTTTCAATTGATGGAACATACATACGTTATTTATTCCTGAATTTTTGTTACGTCACTCATGTTCACAATATGAGGGATAATTGCTGAAAATGCAAAATATTCCCAACTAAATATCCGATATTTTTTGCATAAGTATTGTGAACAGATTAACTAAGCCAATGTTTAAACTCATAAAAAAAGGCGCCAAAGCGCCTTTTTCAACATCAAACAACTTAGCCTTGTTGGCGTGCTTGTTGCTCTTTTAACAAATCTTGATAGCTTACAGCTTCATCAGTCACTTTAGCGCTAGCCAAGATGTGGTCAACCACTTGATCTTCTAACACAACGCCTTCAATTTGAGCACGTTGTTGCTTGTCAGTTTTGAAATATTCAATCACTTCAGCTGGATCTTCATAAGAAGAAGCCATATCTTCAATATAAGCATCAACACGTGCTTGATCTACTTCAAGTTTAGCATCAGCCAATACTTTACTCACAAGTACGCCAAGCTTCACTGATTTCTCAGCTTGCTCTTTGAACAACTCATCTGGAAGCATGCTGCTGTCAAATGCTTTTGCACCTTGAGCACCAAACTGTTGAGTAAATTGTTGAATCATTTGTTGACGTTGACGGTCAATTTCTTGAGCCAACATAGACTCAGGAACTTCAACTTCGTTTGCAGCAACAAGTGCATCAAAAGTTGCACCTTTCACTTGGTTACGCAAACCATTTTTCACTTCACGTTCCATGTTCTTGCGAACGTCAGCTTTTAATTTTTCAACGCCTTCTTCTTCGGTTAAACCAAAGATTTTTAGGAATTCAGCATCAATTTCAGGAAGTTTTTGCTTTTCAACAAGTTTAACTGTGATTTTGAATTGCGCAGCTTTACCAGCCAAGTTTTCAGCTTGATAGTCTTCAGGGAAAGTAACATCAATTACTTTCTCTTCGCCTTTCTTCATACCAACGATACCGTCTTCGAAGCCAGGGATCATACGACCAGAACCTAAAACAAGTTTAAAGTCTTCAGCAGCACCACCTTCAAACTTTTCACCGTCTACAGTACCTTCAAAGTCGAAAGTCACTTGCATGTCTTTCTTCGCCATGCCTTTAGTTTCAGTCCACTCAGCACGTTGCTTTTGAAGGTTTTCAAGCATCACGTCAACATCTTTGTCTGTAACTTCAGACGATTTACGAGATACTTCTAGACCATCAAATTTAACTTCAACTTCAGGATAAACCTCAACAGTTGCTTGATAAACTAAAGCATCATCTTTGTTTTCAACTTTGTCGATGTTTGGCATACCAACAGCATTGATTTTTTCTTGTTGAATTGCTTCAAATACGGTGTCACGAATAATATCGTTGACAACTTCTTGATAAATACCCGCGCCATATTCACGACGTACAACATTTACAGGCACTTTACCTTGACGGAAGCCGTTAATCTTCACAGTTTTAGCAGTGCGTTTCAAGCGAGCTTCAAACTGCTCGTTAATACGGCTCGTCGGTACAGATACATTTAAACGACGGGCAACGCCCGAAACCGCTTCAGAAGTTACTTGCATGGCTTCCTCGATAGAATTTAATAATTACAGTTTTTCAAAAAGTGCCACATTATATGACAACATTTGAATATATACAAAACACCTGTGTAAATCATTTTATTTCAATGATTGTTTTTATCTTTATGCTGAGTTTTTAAACAAAAAATTAAATCAATTCATTTCTCAGGATTAAATACATTTTGATGAATTTACCTAAATCTAAAATTTTATTTACACACGCTTCACTTTTTTTTACATTTTGAAATATTTAACAAGTATAAAAAAATTATTTCTTTCAATCCATTAACTCAAAACTAACAGCTAAATTTATTTATTTTTACTTCAAGTTTCTCTAATTCAATCGGCAAATACAATCACAAACTAATGCATAAAAAAATAAGAATTATTATTATTCGCATACAAATTTACACTACTCTTTGTGAGTTAAAGTATGTCATTTATCAAATCACGCAAAAAGATTGTTAGCAGAGCAATCGCTTCATCACTTTCAGTTATTGCAACGTCAGCTATCGCTCAGGACGAAATCGCAAAACTACCAACAATTAAAGCACAAGCAACTGCAGAACAAAGTTTAAAAGTAGATCAGTCGGCTAATACAAAATTTGTTGCCCCACTTCTTGATACACCTAAGTCGGTATCAGTTATTTCAAAAAAACTTATTGAAGATACGCAAGTCACAACACTTGCCGATGCACTTCGTACAGTACCAGGAATTACTTTGGGGGCGGGTGAAGGTGGTAACCCAAATGGTGACCGTCCATTTATCCGTGGTTATAACTCTGAAAGTTCAATGTATATAGATGGGGTTCGTAATTCAACTTCACAAAACCGTGAAATGTTTGCAGTTGAGCAAGTAGAAGTAACCAAAGGTTCAGCCTCTGCTATGGGCGGTGCTGGAACTTCAGGTGGTAGCATTAATATGATTTCTAAAGTCGCTAAAAAAGGTGACTTTCTAGAAGGTTCTGTCGCTGGTGGTACAGACAATTACCAACGTATTACCCTAGATGGAAATAAAGATTTTGGTAATGGTATTGCTGCACGTGTTGCGGTGATGGGACATCACAACGAAAAAGCTGGGCAAGATGATGGCGCAGAATACAAACGTGCAGGGATCGCGCCTAGTATTACTTTTGGTTTAGACACGCCAACTCGTGCAACTCTAAGTTATTATTACTTAAAATCAGACGATACACCCGATTCAGGTGTTCCATATAATTATGATGTTTCTAAAAAAGCAACTGTTGGCAAGCCTGTCGATGTTAAGCAAGGCATTTATTATGGTTGGTTAGATCGCGATTTCCAAAAACAGGAAAATCAAAGTGGTACATTAAAATTAGAACATGATCTCACAGAAAACCTTACGCTAAGTAATACTGCTGTTTATAATAAATCAAAAAATAATTACCTATGGACTCAACCAGATGACAGCCAAGGCAACATTGTCAATGGTAAAGTTTGGCGTCGTGTGAACACCAATCTTACAAGCACCGACAGTTTTACTGATCAATTGGCTTTAACAGGTAAACTAAATACAGGTGCTTTCAAACATAAGTTTAATATCGGTGCAGAATACTCAAAACAAGATTCTGATCGTGGAACGAATATAGTTACAGACCCGAATACATCAAAAATTGGCGGTAGTTCAAGTAATAACAATGCAAATAACGCATGTTCGCTGACAAACTCTAATGGTTGGTGTACTGATTTAAACAATCCTAACTCTCATGATGCATGGCTAGGGAAAGTAACTGCTAATCCAAATGTAACCAATATTACCTCTAAAACACAATCAGTCTATGCTTTAGATAATATTGAAATTACGCCTCAATGGTTACTCGATTTGGGTGTTCGCTGGGATAAATTCGAAACTGACATGAAATATAATCAAGATTCAGGTTCAGGCGCGACAGCAATTAAAGCTGGCACACATTATACCTCTGATAACGACTTCTTTAACTACCAATTAGGCGTAACTTTTAAGCCTGCTGAAAATGGTTCCATTTATTTAAGCTATGCAACTTCAGCAAACCCTGTCGGTGTGGATGCTGGTGATGGTTCTGAAGGAATTAGTGTTCCAGGACGTAACACCACTGATGAACAATCTCGTGCAATTAATAACTTAAAGCCAGAAGAAGTTAAAACCTATGAAATTGGAACAAAATGGGATCTGTTTGGTGATAAGTTAAATTTAACAGCAGCTATTTTCCGTACTGAGAAAGAAAATACACGTGCATTAGACACTGATGGTTTCACACGTAATATTGGTGAAACTCGTGTAGATGGTATTGAATTAGGTGCGAATGGTAATATTACCAATAAATGGGCAATCAGTGCAGGTTATACCTATCTAGATAGTGAAATCGTAGATGCTGGTTTTACAAAAAATACTGATGGAACTTATTCTCCAAGTTCAACCAATGGAAATCAAGTTCAAAACGTAGCGAAGAACTCAGCCACTCTATGGACAACCTATCAAGTGCTTCCACAATTGAATTTAGGTGTTGGGGCAATAGCGATGGATAAAGTTTACGGCGATGCTGCCAATACTAAATTTGTTCCAGGCTATGTTCGCTACGATGCAATGGCACGTTATAACGTTAACAAAAATGTTGATCTACAATTAAATCTAAACAACCTTTCAGATAAACGTTATTTCACCAAAGCCTATGCATCACACTATGCAACAGAGGCTGAAGGTCGTAATGCAGTATTGTCGATCAACTTTAAATATTAATAGTTAATACTTTAAAAATTAAATTGAAATGGCTCCTTTTCATAGGGGGCCATTTTTTTCGTATAATTTAGCTTGTTATTCCTTCAATTAAAGATAAACCTCACTGTTATTAATTCTCACTAAAAAATTATCCTATAATTTCCAATAGTTATTTTTTACCAATCATTAAAAATACACTATATTTCAGCAATATGATCAAATTCAATCAATCATATCTTCTATAGCTTTCTTTAATTATATTGAATGAATTAAACAGTTTTTCCGTATGAATAATTATTTACACACATTGTTAATGAAAATAATTATCATTAGAATTCGCAATATTGATTACATACCTTAACAATTTCTCCATTATTGCGACATAAAAGTCTTTGCGCAGTAGTGGATAAGTTCAATATGATCTGCGATGGATGCAAAAATGGCTCGAAAGTATTCTGTAAAAAACAAAAAAGTGAAAACAGTTGCATTGGCAATTGCTTTACCCAATTTAGCGTTTGCTGCTGCTGAGGAAACTCCTACCCAACTTCCAACAATTCAGGCACGTGCAGAACAAAATGCATCCTATTTAGCACCTAAAACTTCCTCGACCAAACGGACAGAAAGGGTTTTAGATACAGCTAAGACAGTACAAGTGATCACTGAAAAAGCACTTAAAGATCAAGGTTTACTTTCATTGCAGCAGGCATTAGCAACGACCCCAGGTATAAGTTTCGGTGCGGGTGAAGGTGGTGGTGGTTATGGAGATAAAATCAATCTGCGCGGATACGACGCAACCTACAACACCACGGTTGATGGTTTACGAGACGCAGCCTTAACCAACCGTTCAGATTTATTCAACTATGAAGCTGTTGAAGTCATCAAAGGCGCAAACTCTGTTGAAAACGGCGTAGGTCAAATTAGTGGTGGTGTCAATTTAGTTTCAAAAACGCCTAAAAACCGTGATAGCAATGAAATCACATTGGGATTCGGTTCAGACAATTATAAACGCTTTACTGGTGATTTTAATAAAGTTGTAGATCAAGATTTAGCATTCCGCCTAAACGTTATGGGGCATCAAAACACTTATGCTGGTCGTGATGAAGAAATGAAGCGCTGGGGAATTGCCCCTTCGGTTACATTTGGCATAAGTGATACGACCAAAGCAACGTTATCTTACCTTTATCAAAAAGATGAAAATGCCCCACAATACGGCGTGCCTTACTATAATGGCAAATCAGTCAAGGGGATTTCAGATAAAAACAGCTATGGTTATCGCAATCTAGATCAACAAAATATTGAAAATCAAGTTGTCACATTCAAAGTAGAAAGCGAAATCAGCCCTAACGCAAAACTCAACTCAATCACCCGTTATAGTGATATTGAACAAAAAGCGACTGTATCTGCACCACAGGGAACCTTCTGCTTAGCAGATGGTACATCACCAACAGCGATCACAAATACAAATCAAACAGGTTATAAGAATTGTAGTGTGACTTCTGGTTCAACGACCATTACAGTACCAAATGGTTCTTATTATATTTCTGGTCCCCGTGGCTATTATCGAGATACCCACAATAAACAATTTGCCAATGACACCAATATCAATATGCAATTTAAAACAGGAATCATTGATCATGCTGTTGTCGCTGGTGTAGGTTTTAGTCGTGAAGACTATTCAATTACAACAGCTGGGTATTTATATAATTCAAATGGTTCATCTGCTGGTAGTTCCATTACAACACCGCTTTACATGAATGTATATAATCCAGATAACTTTTGGCATGGTCCAACAAACTTCCGTAAAACAGGTGTAGCTGAAGGCTATTTAAATGTTTATTCCGCGTATGTGTTTGACACTTTAAAGTTCGGTGAACAATGGTTACTCAACCTTGGTGTACGTAATGACTATACTGATGGTCAATATCGTTCAGACACTGTTTCTACAACTACAGCAGCCGTGACTCGTGGTCAAAACTACAAACAATCTGATAATTTAATTTCCTATAATGCTGGCTTAACGTTTAAGTCAACGCCTGCAACCAGTCTGTATTTGTCTTATGCCAATGCTCAAAAGCCTGTACAAAACACTGCAAGTGGTGGATGTTCTCAAACCATTACCAATAATGCAATCACAGCAAACTCTTGTAGTACTGATCCTGAAAATGCTGTTGCCTATGAAGTTGGTGCGAAGTGGCAAGCAAATCCTAACTTCTTAATTTCTGCCGCAATATTCCGCAATGAACAGGATAAAGTCCGTGTAACCAATGATATACCGGGACAGCCTGATGCAAAATTAGATGGTAAAAACTATGTTCAGGGTGTTGAGTTTGGTTTAGCCGGTGAAATAACACCTAAATGGAACATCACAGCAAGTGCAGCCTATATGGAGGGTAAATATGATCAAACCAAAGTCAATGGTTCACCCAATATTGATTTTCAAAAAGGCGATAAGTTAGTCAATGTTCCGAAAGTTTCAGGTAGCTTATGGACCACTTATCAACTTAATGATCAATGGCAAGCTGGATACGGTTTAACCTATCAAGGTGAAATGTATTTAAGCACACGTTCAGCGACAAATAATCTTGTACAACAGATCAAATCTGATGATTATTTGATTCACAATGCCTCTGTGACATATAGCTACAACAAAGATTTAAGTTTCCAATTATTAGGACAAAACTTAAGTGATGAAAAGTACTATACCCATATTCGTAACAATGGTTGGGCGATGCCAGGTGAAGGTCGTAAAGGTGTATTTAACATTAACTATAAATTCTAAGATGTAGACAAACTATGTTAAAATTCAGCGTCTGATTGATCAGGCGCTGTTTCTTTTTTGGGGAAGAAAATCATGATTTTACACATTCCAAATTTACTCAATATGGATGAATTAAATCATTGTCGTCAAAAACTTTCTCAAGCGGAATGGATTGATGGAAAAGTCACTACAGGCTATCAATCCGCACATTTAAAAAATAATTTACAACTTTCCCAAGATTCCCAAGAAGCCTTAGAGTTAGGTCAAATCATTCAACATGCAGCGAATTCAAATCCACTTTTTTTTAGTGCTGCCCTTCCAAAAACTTTTTTGCCCCCCCTGTTCAATTGCTATCAACACGGTGGAAACTTTGGCATGCATGTCGATAATGCGATTCGTCACCATCCTCAGTTAAATCAGTATCTAAGAACCGATGTATCTTGTACTGTTTTTCTGACCAATCTTGATGAATATGAAGGTGGAGAACTGGTTATTGAAGATACGTTCGGAACACAAGAAGTAAAACTCCCCGCAGGCGATGCGATTGTTTACCCTGCCACCAGCTTGCATCGTGTTAATCCTGTCACTGAAGGTGCTCGCATTGCCTCTTTCTTCTGGGTGCAAAGCTTTGTTTCTTCGGATGCTCAACGGCGAATGTTGTTTGATCTTGATCAAAATATTCAAAAATTGGCCATAGAACTTTCTGCAACACATGAGCAAGTAATTAGTCTAACTGGGATTTATCACAATCTATTGCGCGAATGGAGTGATTTATAAATTTAATTCACAGGTTATTTGTACGGTAATTGATCAACCCATTTGTGTAAATTTGGATAAATGAGAAATCAGCAATGAATAAAAAAATCCTCCCCCCTCTCACACAAATTCCCCCCCATTTACAGACTATTGCTGATTATGAAAAGCAGGCTGAACAGCATTTAGCTGAAAATACTTGGCACTACCTTCAAGGTGGGGCGATGGATGAACAAAGTGTCAGAGACAACTTAGAACAATTTAAAAAAATTCAACTCATCCCCAGATTACTGAATGACCTCACCCAAGGTTCAACGCAATGTGAAATTTTAGGCGAAGTATTCCCTCATCCAATCTTTCTTGCACCCATCGGACATCAGCAATTGTTTCATCCAGACGGTGAGTCAGCAACAGCCCTAGCTGCTGAGGTTCTCGGAAGTAATATGCTACTCAGCACATTTACCAACACCGATATGCGCTTGATCAAGAAAGAAAATCCATTTAAATGGTTTCAACTGTATTGGCAAGGTGATCGTGAAAAATCGTTGGCTTTGGTGCGTTTAGCAGAACAACAAAACTTTAAAGCGATTGTGATCACTGTGGACTCACCACATACAGGTATTCGTGATCGTGAACGTCGTGTGAATTTTCAATTGCCCGAAGGAATGCAACATCCACACACACCTACACATATTCCTCTGCCCGAAATCTCAACAGATCAACATCCAGTTTTTCAGGGCTTAATGCAAATTGCACCGACATGGGCGGATATTGAGTTTATGATTGCTCAAACTTCTTTACCTGTGATTTTAAAAGGGGTTCTACATCCGCTTGATGCCCAAAAAGCTGTCGAAACTGGAGTAAAAGGACTGATCGTCTCCAATCATGGTGGACGTGTACTTAATAGTGCCATTTCACCACTCAAAGCACTTGAACAAATTCGTAAGGTCGTACCGAATGACTTCCCCCTACTTTTGGATGGGGGTATTCGTCGTGGTACCGATGTTTTTAAAGCGTTGGCTTTAGGTGCAAATGCGGTGCTGATCGGACGACCTGCAATCTATGGATTGTCTGTTGCAGGTGCTTTAGGGGTTGCACATGTGCTTAAAATTTTAAAGGAAGAATTTGAAATTACCATGGCATTAATGGGAACAGCTCGCATAAATGAAATCAATCAAGAATATATTTTTCAAGATTAAGCCATTCAAAGGAAATTTTTCTCTCAACTGATATTTTTTATGCAAATTAAGGAAATTATTTCCAAGACAACTGTTTTAGAATTAATCTCAAGTTAAACCATTTGCAAGTCTTCAGTGTTTAAATTTATATCGTGATATCCACGTATAATTTTTTGAAATTTACATTATTTTCACCATAAAAATACTTGTAAATTGAACAGATAGACACAATCTATATCGGTAGTAAGTTGCCTTTACCCAAGAAGCGAGCAACGACAACTACACAAGGAGTTCCCTCATGATGTTGGCTGATCCAAGTAAAAAATACCGTCGCATGTACCAGCGTGTAGACTTGCCTGACCGTCAGTGGCCAAACAACGAAATCAATAAAGCGCCTATTTGGATGAGTACCGACCTCCGTGATGGTAACCAAGCAATTTTTGAACCGATGAACATTGAACAGAAATTCAAAATGTTCCAAATGTTGGTCAAAATTGGCTTTAAACATATTGAAATTGGTTTTCCTTCAGCATCTCAGATTGATTTTGATTTCACACGCAAATTGATTGAGGAAGGTCATATTCCAGATGACGTCTATATCGAAGTTTTAGTACAAGCTCGTGATCACTTGATTGCACGTACCTTTGAATCATTGCAAGGGGCTAAACGTGCTATTGTTCACATCTATAACTCAAACTCTCCAACCTTCCGTAAGAAAGTGTTGAATGTCGATGTGAATGGTGCCAAACAATTGGCAATCAATGCTGCAACCAAAGTTAAAGAATATGCTGCAAAACAGCCTGAAACCGAATTCATTTTTCAATACAGCCCAGAATGCTTTACTGCGACTGAATTAGAAGTCGCTAAAGATGTCTGCGATGCTGTAACCGAAATTTGGGAAGCAACTCCGGATAATAAAGTTATTTTAAACTTGCCTGCGACTGTGGAAGTATCTGGTCCTCATGTCTACGCAGATCAAATTGAATGGATGCATCGTAATTTAGCCCGTCGTGATGGAGTGATCATTTCTGTACACTGCCACAATGACCGTGGATGTGGTATTGCTGCATCTGAGTTGGCGATCATGGCAGGTGCAGATCGTGTTGAAGGTTGTGTATTTGGAAACGGCGAACGTACAGGTAATGTTGACGTGGCTGCAATTGCCTTGAATATGTATACCCAAGGTGTGGCTTGCGAATTAGATTTTTCTAATATTAATGAAATTATCGCCACTATTGAAGAATGTACAGGTTTACCAGTCCATCCACGACATCCATATGCAGGCGATTTAGTCTTTACTGCATTCTCTGGCTCACACCAAGATGCAATTAAAAAAGGCTTTGAGTTCCAAAAAGACGAAGAAATTTGGGATATGCCTTATTTACCGATCGACCCTAAAGACTTAGGTCGTGATTATGATGCGGTTATCCGTGTCAACTCACAGTCGGGTAAAGGGGGTATTGCATACTTATTAGAATCAAACTACAACGTTGTATTACCACGTCGCTTGCAAATTGAATTCTCGCAAATTGTTCAGCAAGTTGCCGATGAAGAAGGTGTCGAAGTTTCAGCGCAGCAAATCTGGACTTTGTTTAAAGACACTTATGTTTCTGCAAAAGATGCTCATTATTCAGCGAAAAACTACAGACTTTCAGACGAAAATGGCAATCAGGTCATTGAGCTTGAGGTAGTCGTGAATGGAGAAAGTCAGCGTTTACGTGGTGAAGGCAATGG
This sequence comes from Acinetobacter bereziniae LMG 1003 = CIP 70.12, assembly GCF_000368925.1. GTDB lineage: Bacteria > Pseudomonadota > Gammaproteobacteria > Pseudomonadales > Moraxellaceae > Acinetobacter > Acinetobacter bereziniae. The sequence continues at coordinate 1,562,485 of NZ_KB849756.1, forward strand.
TCCAATTTCAGCGATTTTAAATGCACTTCAATTACCAATTGATGTCTTGAACTATGAAGAACGTAGTATCAGCTCTGGTGCACATGCCAAAGCCTTGGCATTAATTGAACTTCAAGTTCAAGGCACAGGTAAGTCAGCATTTGGTGCTGGTGTACATGACAACATTGTGACCTCATCTATTGAGGCAATAATTGCAGCGACCAATCGTTTAATTGATCAAGGGGTACTCAGCACAGATCAAGTGATCGCAGCTGCTGTATAAGCTATATCAATTAAATGACTTTAGAAAGGATACCCCTGAGTGGTATCCTTTCTTTTATCTATTGATATTGATTGATATTACACATCATGACGCAGGGATAAGTTAAAAGTGCTTTGACCATTCATTTCATCTAAATGCGATTTGGATCAACTCAATATCGATCAGCAACTATTCACAAAATATGTTTTTTGATATTGTCATTAATTGTGCAATAAAATTTGAGCAAAATTAAAGTATTGGCTGAATGATCATCATTTAAGGCATTAAAACCTAGTGGTTAAACCTAGACTAAAGTCATGTGCAGTTGAAAAATGACTTTCGTATCATTCGTTTATTCGCAATAATGATGATGTCGTTGTGAGTAACATCAATTTATTCTGCTACCTAAAATTTTAAGGTGAATATTTCCAGTGTCTTTTCCAGCTGATTCAGTGGGGCTTGTGACTCCACAAAAGTTTGAATTCGAAGAACCGTTAGAACTTGAATGTGGTCGAGTGTTGCCACGCTATGAAATCATGGTGGAAACGTATGGTGAGTTGAATGCTGACAAATCAAATGCCATTCTCATTTGTCATGCACTTTCAGGACATCATCATGCTGCGGGTTACCATCATGACGACGATAAAAAAGCTGGCTGGTGGGATGCGTGTATTGGACCTGGAAAAGCCATTGATACCTCAAAATTCTTTGTGGTCGCCTTAAATAATATTGGTGGTTGTAGTGGTTCAACAGGACCGACATCGCCTAACCCTGAAAATGAAAATCGCCCATATGGTCCTGACTTTCCTTTAGTGACTGTGCGTGACTGGGTAAGAACTCAAGCACTTCTCTCTGATCGTTTAGGAATCCAAGTTTGGTATTCAATTATTGGTGGCTCATTGGGTGGCATGCAAGCTTTACAATGGTCTGTTGATTATCCTGACCGTTTACAGAAATGCGTCATTATTGCCAGTGCGCCTAAACTTTCAGCACAAAATATTGCCTTTAACGAAGTCGCTCGTCAGTCCATTTTGTCTGATCCTGATTTTCACAATGGTCGTTATCTGGAATTAGATAGTTACCCAAAGCGTGGCTTAATTTTGGCGCGTATGGTTGGACACATTACCTATCTTTCAGAAGAAGCCATGAAACAGAAATTTGGTCGTGATTTAAAATCTGGCAAATTTATGTATGGTTTTGATGTTGAGTTCCAAGTCGAAAGCTATTTACGTTATCAAGGTGAACAATTCAGTCGTAACTTTGATGCAAATACTTATTTGATCATGACCAAAGCCTTGGATTATTTTGATCCTTCACGTGAGTACCAACAATCTTTAACCAAAGCTTTGTCCAATACCAAATGTCGCTTTTTAGTGGTGTCATTTACCACGGATTGGCGTTTTAGCCCAGAACGCTCTCAAGAAATCGTCAATGCCTTGATCACCAATCAAAAACCTGTGAGCTACTTAGATATTGATGCTGAACAGGGGCATGATTCTTTTCTGTTCCCAATCCCATTGTACGTCAAATCCTTACGTGCATTTTTAGGTGGTACTGAACACCTCAATTCAACACCTAAGGAGGCTTTGTAATGCGTATTGACCAACAATTGGCTGAAAAATGGATCAATCCTGGTGCAAGTGTGCTCGATTTAGGTTGTGGTGATGGTGAATTATTGTCACAAATGAGCAAAAAACAGCAAATTCATGCTTATGGATTAGAAATTGATCAAGAAAAGATTGCAATTGCGGTCAGCAAAGGGTTAAATATTATACAACAAGACTTAAACCTCGGTTTGGGACGCTTTGCTGACCAGTCTTTTGACTACGTCGTAATGGCACAAGCTTTGCAAGCTGTAGATGCACCTGATGTGCTTCTGCGCGATATGGTGCGTGTGGGGAAACAAGCAATTATTACGTTTCCTAATTTTGCGTATTGGAAGACACGTTCATTCCTTGCGCTGAAAGGAAAGATGCCTGTTTCTGATGCCTTACCGTATATGTGGTACAATACACCTAATATCCACTTATGCACTTTTCGCGATTTTGAAGCCTTATGTGCTGAAAATCAGATTCAAATTATTGATCGACTCGCTGTAAATGGGAACCAACAAGGGAGCTTTTTAAGTAAAGCTGTCCCAAATTTGTTCGGCGAAGTCGCTATTTATCGAGTGAGCGCTCTATGAAGAAATTATTATTAGGCAGTACATTATTTTTTGGGCTGCTCAGTATTCAAGCCCATGCGGACTATGTACCGCAGCAACAACAATCTGTTTCAGCGATGGCAGCTCAGTATGCACATATGAATGTTTCAGATTTACAAAAAGCAGCGAAAGCTGGACAACCAGCAGCACAATTTTATTTAGCAACACATTTCCAAGCCGGTACTGGTGGTGTATCTAAAGATCTTAAACAAGCATTTACATGGTTTAAAGCGGCAGCTGACCAAGGTATTTCTGCGGCTCAGTTAAATGTAGGTCGTATGTATGCTGACGGTTTAGGTGTTGCTAAAAATGAAACATCTGCACGCCAATACTTTGAAAAGGCAGCAAGCCACGGTGACAACCGTGCGAGCTTTAACCTTGCAGTCATGGAAGAACAAAAGAAAAACTACATGGGTGCGTACCAATGGTATGAACTTTCTACACGCGATGGCATGTTAGACAATAAAGTGATCAATATGTCTCAAAGTAAAAAAACGGCTTTGGCTGCGAACTTAACTCAAGATCAAATTCGTACAGCAACACAACGTGCAGATCAATGGATTCAAGCTCAATAAGCTTGAAAAAATTATAAAGCACCTTCGGGTGCTTTTTTTATGCAACAACGAGTAGTTACAAATGGCACATATGCTTCAACTTTTTCATAACACACGAATTTTAATTATTCCTCAAAATGAGGCTACAACGTATTCATTGCACAATATCAATGACCTGTTGAGTTTGGCATTTGCTGAAAATATAGCGCTGATTGCATTGCCTGTAACATCTTTAGAAAAGTGCTTTTTTCAATTGGAAAATAGAATTGCAGGCGAATTCATCCAAAAATTTGTCAATTATAAAATTCGTTTAGCCTTTGTAGGAAATATTGAAAAATATATCCATAACAGTAAGGCACTCACAGATTTTGTTTATGAATCAAATCATGGAAAGGCATGCTGGTTTATAGAAAACTATGCTGAATTGGAACATAAGCTCAAACAAGAATTAAAAAACTAGTTTAAGTGGATAACACTTCGTGCATAACAAGGCTCATTTCAATCAGCACTGATTGTCAGACTTTTAAATATTTCAATAGGAGTTCAACATAATGCAAGAAACGCTCGCTCAATTAATCCAATTTGAATCCCAATTACATCATTCTGAGCGACGAAACCATAAAATATTGGATCAGCGCTTGCACCCAGAGTTCAAAGAAATCACAAAATCAGGTCGGATCATAAAAAAAAGCCAAATGCTTGAAGCACTTTTAAATGATCTAAACACTGATATGATTCATGCACAAGACTTCGAACTACAGCAACTCTCTGCTCATAGTGCTTTGTTGACTTACCTCAGCTATCAAGTCGATACCAATACTCAAGTAAAATATAATTCAGCTTTACGTGCTTCGATCTGGGTAATGAATGATCAGCAAGTATGGCAAATGATTTTTCATCAAGGTACGCTTTTGCATTTGTCCGCTGAGTCAGATTCTTCTATACATGGAAAAATATGAATAAGAAAAAATATTATGCTTCACATCGTCAAATGCTTCCACTGGCAATTTTTACTGGTATTTTTGCCTGCCCATTTTGGTACGCTACCCTACTCCTCATTATTGAACTGTTTGAATTTAAGAATGGTGTTAAAAGTCTTTATTTAATTTTTGTCATTGCATTATTGGCAAGTTTTTCATATTTTTTGAGTCGAAAAGCAGTTTTACTATTTAAAAATCAATCCCCTATTCTAGTTTTGACTCAGGATAAAATCCGAACCATCGAATTCAAAGGCAGAAGTGTCATTAAGAAAGAAGTTTTGTTGCATGATATTGCTCAAATAGAACTCAAAAAAACATTCTTGGATCGTCATTATTATTTACGCTTGATCATGAAAGACCAAAGTATCCAAAAACTCAATCTGAGTTCAGGGCTGATGCGTAATGATGACATCGTTGAGCTTAAGCAAGCGCTAGACTATTACATCCCTCCTCGCGCAAAACAGCTCTAATCATCAAATTTAGCCACATTTTAATTCACAGATTCAGTTAAAATAGCATTATTTTAACTTTCTGAGTTTGGATCATGTCATCTAAAGATTGGTTATCCCAAGGAACACTGGTACTTGCCAGTAATAATAAAGGCAAAATTGCTGAGTTTGAAAAACTGTTTGCTGAATTGGCTTTACCTGTTGACGTGATTCCTCAAGGTCAGTTGAATATCGAAGATGCGATTGAAGATGGCTTAAGCTTTATTGAAAATGCAATTATCAAAGCGCGTCATGCAAGCCGTATTTCAGGTAAACCCGCAATTGCAGATGATTCTGGGATTTGTGTTCCTGTATTAGGTGCTGCGCCAGGAATTTACTCAGCACGTTATGCAGGTGAACACGGCGATGATGCAGCAAATAATGCAAAACTACTCGAAAATCTCAAGCCGTTGCGAAAAGAGAATCAGGTGATCGAAGCCATGTTTGTCTGCGTATTAGCATTAGTTGAGCATGCGGATGATCCTTTACCACAGATTTTCCAAGGTATCTGGCAAGGTGAGGTGCTAGAACAAGCCCGTGGTGAAAATGGTTTTGGTTATGATCCACTGTTCTGGTTACCAGAGTTGGGGATTTCTAGTGCAGAAATGAGCAAACAAGACAAAAATAAAATAAGTCATCGTGGTCAAGCGATGCAATTATTTAAAGCCAGTTTGAAATAAAAATTACCTTTGAAAATTCCTCCCCTACTTTAAAATGAGGGAGGAATAAAATTTATAGACGCACAAATAAATCATGAGGCTTTTCAAAGCCTTACAAATTAACAAAAATAAAGAATTAGAATGATAAAAAATGAATCAACACACCATATAAGACACATATCACACAACTGACTATTGTTCCTGAAGCAATATACTTTGCTGAAATACCCGTTCCTTGATAGTGCGTTTCTAAAGCCACAATATTGGCGGCTGGAGGTAAACAAAATAGTAAGAACATCACACCGATATAGTCATGAATCTGCGGAACTGGTAAAAAGAAATACGCTAAGCTACATAAGATCATCCCACAAAACAGTTTCAGTATTGCCAGTCGAGTACTGATCAATAAGTCGTCCACATGCACTTTGGTTTTTCTTAACCACATCCCCAATACACACATCCCCGTAAAGCTCATACTCCACTTAGAGGCGTTATATATCCAATCCACCCATTGCTGGGTTTGAAAGTGTTGCACATCGAAACAACGTAAAAGTCCTGCAATAATTAAAGCAATCACGGGCGGTGATTGAAGCACTTTTTTAAACAGTAATACTTTAGATTGAGGCGCTGAGCTTACAGAGGTCACAGCCCATGAGTTGCCAAAAATCGAAACACCGATATAAAGCGGAATCATGACCATACTATGCTCAGCACCAAAAATTGCTAAAGCGATTGGAAAGCCTAACCATGCCATATTGGTATAACTAAAACATAGCGATGCCAAACGATCTTTCGAGCGTTTTAAGTAAACAAAGAAAAGGATAAAGCACGAGAAAAAGGCAAATAGAATTAAAGCAATACTGCCCGATTTATAAAAAACCATATTGTAGATGATGACAATCGGGATAAAGACACGTGCCAGCAATAAAGACATCATCGTCTTTAAATTCATTGAAAATTTGCTATTCGCCAGTATTAACCCACAAATAAATGACAGAACTGGAAATAACAAAGACACACTATACCCCTTATTCTCAAATCATGATCATACTAGCACTTTCCAAAATCGATAGTGTTTAACATCGCAAAATATTTCAAAAATATTTTCTGTCTTTAAATTGAAATATTAATGTCACTTTTCTGTCACGGATAACTGTTGTTATAGCTCTAAATAAAATAGGAGTTAAAACTATGGCTGGATTATCGATTTGGCATGTACTTATTTTTGCAATCGTGGTGATTTTACTATTTGGTACATCGAAACTGAAAAATTTAGGTAAAGATGTTGGCGGTGCAGTAAAAGATTTTAAGAAATCAATCAAAGATGAAGAAGCGACCCAAGCTTCAATCACTGAAACTCGTACATTAGAGCATCAAACGACCAATACTGATGTGAACTCTACTGTAAAACACTAATCGGTGAGGCGTAGATCATGTTAGATGTTGGATTTTCAGAACTGTTAGTTTTCGGGATCATTGCGCTTTTGGTATTGGGACCCGATAAGCTTCCTGAAGCTGCTCGTTTTGCTGCCAAATGGTACAGTAAATTTAAACGGGCGATCACAAGTGTCCAAAATGATATCGATCGTGAGTTACGTCTTTCTGAGTTTAGAGAGCAAATGCAACAAGAGATGCAGAAGATTCAAGAACTTGAACAAAAAATGCAAGCTCAGATACAAGAGCTACAACAACAAAAAATCGCGATAGAACAAGAAACCCATGCTGAACAGCTAGGTCAAAAAAATCTTTTAGCAACATACCATTACCATAAACTAGAAACTCAGGTTCCTTCTATTTATATGTTAAATCATGGTTTAAATCAGCAAAGTTGCATGATGCCAGCTCCACAAATTGTTCCCATCGAGATGGTCTCAGCACCACAACTTAAGGTAGCCGTATGACGGATTCACTCGCGCCTCAGGTACAAGACAGCGCATCGACAGAACGTCCCCCTTTAGATGCAATGCCGATTACACAACATCTCATGGTGTTGCGTAAGCATCTATTTAAAATTGTGGGTGCATTAATTCTGATCTTTTTTTGTTTATTGCCTTTTGCCAATAAAACCTATATTGCTCTATCGGAACCATTAAGAAAGCAATTGCCTGCAACATCAACCATGATTGCAACGGATGTCACTGCAACATTTATGGCACCATTTAAGTTGAATTTTTTTATTGCACTGATGCTCGCTATGCCCTTTATTATTTATCAACTTTGGGCATTTATTAAACCGGCACTGTACGAAAAAGAAAAGAATCTAGCATTTCCACTCTTATTTGGCAGCATTATTCTGTTTTATTCGGGTATCGCATTTGCTTATTTCGTTGCTTTACCCTCAATTTTACACTTTTTCATCAGCGTCTCTCCTGAAACAGTTGCACCGATGACTGATATTAATAGCTATCTAAGTTTCTGCTTAAAGCTGTTCTTGGTCTTTGGTCTAACCTTTGAAATTCCAATTATTACTTTAGTTTTGATTCTTATTGGCTTCGTAACCACGAAGACATTGGCTGAAAAACGTCGTTTTATAGTGGTCGGCTGCTTCTTTGTCTCGATGTTTATTACTCCACCAGACGCAATATCAATGATTATGTTAGCCATTCCAATGTGGATGTTATTTGAACTCGGCTTATTACTCGGTAAAATGATCGAAAAGCGCAAAACTGCAGATGTCTAAATCATAAAAATAAGAAAATATTCAACACTCAAATGGCTTTTAAAAGCCATTTTTTTTATTCTTAAAATTTATCTGACCATCTCCCCCTCAACAATCAAAAGATATATCACCTAATTTTTATTCTTAATATTTAAAATAATTTGGTTAAAACTTAGTGAGTATTAATATTTTACACCGAATAAATTCTCACTATTAAATATAGATCATAAATTTAATGTATAAATTAACAACAAATTACTCAACATTTATCTCTTTGTGACAGCCCTATTACTTTCTTAAATTAATATTAAATTTAACCAATATTAAATATAAAAGTAAGAGAGTTTACATATTAGTTCGCTATGTTTTTAAGCTGAATCAAAATCACATTTCATCTAAAGTTAAAGCCATAGGGAATCTTATGACAGACCTCACGCCATATCATGAAGATCAAGAGTTAGATAACAATACTTCGAATAACATTCATTTCCGTGACATCTTAGAACAACGGATTTCTCGTCGTAGTTTAATTACCAAAACAGCCAGTGGTGCAGCTGCATTAGCTTTAGCATCTAGCTTGACAGGTTGTAATGATGACGATGACAACCATTCAAATACAGATAGTTCGGTAAAAAAACCAGAAAAACTCAGCTTTACACCTGTTGCAAAAAATCTGAATGATATCGTTACTGTTCCAGCAGGCTACGAAGCTACAGTTCTTTATGCGCTCGGAGATCCACTGACACAAAACCTTGCTGAATGGGATGACAACAACGTTCCTTCAGGCGTGAGTTTCACTGCACGATCAGGGGATTGTCATGATGGGATGAGCTATTTTGGTTTAAATTCCAGTACAGCTAAATATGATGCAAAAGCATCAAATAGGGGTTTACTGGTAATGAACCATGAATACATCAACCAAACTTTTTTACATCCTAAAGGTGCAACAAGAGTCAATGGTCGTCGTCCAGAAGATGAAGTTATTCGTGAAATGAACGCACACGGCGTATCCATTATTGAATTAAAAAAAGATGCAGCTACTCAAAAAGTGGATATTGTTAAAAGTTCTCCATTTAATCGCCGTATTACCGCATCTACAGTGATGGATTTTGCGGGCATTGTTGCAGGTTCAGATTTAATTAAAACCAAATATTCACCGTCGGCAAAGCAAACACGCGGTACGCATAACAACTGTGGTAATGGTTATACACCATGGGGAACCTATCTCACCACAGAAGAAAACTTCATTGGTTATTTTGTGCGTAACAAAGGGGATGATACAAAGCGGACTGCTTCTGAAATCATTGCACTCAATCGCTATGGCTTAAAAGATGGTGCAAGTTCTCGTTATGGCTGGGAAACGGCAATTGGTGCAATCGAAAGTCAAGATTTATATGATCGTTGGAATTCGTCTATTACCGCAGAGACTGCTGACAAAGATTATCGTAACAGCGCCAATACTTTTGGTTGGATCGTAGAAATTGACCCATTTGATAGTCGTTCAAACCCAGTAAAACGGACATCATTAGGTCGTTTTGCGCATGAGGATTGTCGTGCCAGTCGTTTAATCGAAGGCGAAAATTTGACTTTCTATATGGGTGATGATTCACGTGGCGAATACATTTATAAATTCGTATCGGATGCCAAATGGGACGCCAAAGATGTCAATGGCGGTTATCGCGCTGGTGATAAATATATGAACAGTGGCAAACTTTACGTAGCCCAGTTCAACAATGATGGTACGGGTAAATGGATTGAGTTGGCATATGGAAAAAATGGTTTAAATGATACCAACACGGTGTATCCATTTAAATCTCAAGCGGATGTCACAACATTTGCACGACTTGCTGGTGATGCCGTCAAAGCGACTAAAATGGATCGTCCAGAATGGGTTGCAGTGAATCCTGAAAATGGTGAGGTCTATGTCACGCTTACGAACAACTCAAATCGTGGTACAACACATGCTTTAGATGCCGCCAACCCGAGAAACTATAGTGATCCTGAAGGCGGTAAAGGCAACGTCAATGGTCATATTATCCGCTTCCATGAGAAAGATAATAAAACCACAGCAGAAAGCTTCACTTGGGATATTTATCTATTTGGCGCTGAAGCAAAAATGGCGAGCAACATTAACCTTTCTGCGTTGAATGATAATAATGATTTGTCTTCACCAGATGGCATGTGGTTTGACCCTCGTGGTGTTCTTTGGATTCAAACCGATGATGGTGCTTATACAGATACAACCAACTGTATGATGCTTGCCGCATTGCCAGGTAAAGTCGGTGATGGTACAAAAGCAATCACCTCAGCGGGGCAAGAAACCATTTTTGGCAAGCAAGTGACCGATGAGAATCTGCGTCGTTTCCTTACAGGTCCAAAACAATGTGAAATTACGGGTGTGACCATGACTCCGGACTACAAAGCGATTTTCATCAATGTTCAACATCCTGGTGAAGACTCACCAAGCTTTGATAAACCTTCAAGTCACTGGCCTGCATCACAAAAGGATGCGAATAATAAAGTTGCTCGTCCACGTTCAGCAACTGTCGTGATCACACGCAAAGATGGTGGTGTGATTGCAGGTTAAATAAGTATTATGCTTTTAAAGCCATGCAGATTTAGTTTTGCATGGCTTTTTATCTTTCAATATTACACTTAACTTCGACCAGTTCCCCCAAATGCTCACCTTGTTGCGTTTTTTCAATCCAGTCCAGCTCAGAGAGACCAATTCTTAAAAAATTTGAACAACGTGTGCCATAGACTGGACTTTGTATAAATGTTGAAGACAATAATGCTTCCATCTCTGCATTGATCCCTGTATTTGGAAGTAAATCTGGAATAACTTTGCGCTCATCCTCCAAAATATCCCAAACTGCATGCTGTAAATCTGATTCAAGAATAGAAGTGACTTGTAGCATAGGTAAAAATTCTTGGGTAAATCGTTTACGCAAATGCTTAGTTTTCTCCCAATCATCAGACATCAATCCATTGGAAACCACAAATACGCCTTGCGATAAAACTTGTGGGGCTTCACCACGATTACTCATATACACAGCTTGATGTTGATCACCTACAAATAGATTAAAACCCGCATAGTCTCGCTGCCGTTGTTCAAGTGCTTGGGCAAAACGGATAGGTGTTTGCTCAGATTCTAAAAAACTTTGAACCAAATCTCCGCGCGTGGTGGGATAAGTCTGTTTATCTGCTCCATCGCGATAATTGGTCACTATCGCCCATCGCCCCTGTGGAGTAACGCCCATCCATGTTCCACCCGACTGTAAATCTTGTCCTGCAATTATTCCGTGTTCTGACCACTGTTGTAATTGAGTACTCGGACGATGATAGAATTCATCGCGATTGGAGATCAAACATACAGGTAAGTCATCTAAAACCTGCCAAGCCAACGCCACAATACACATAAAGCACATTCCATGAAGTTTACACACTGAATGTACAACATTTTTAATATCTTTCAGCTAAAATCTGTGCAAAATAGAAAATCAAGGATTAGGAATGCTCACCTACCCGAATATTGACCCGGTTGCAATATCACTGGGTCCAGTCAAAGTTCATTGGTATGGACTCATGTACCTTTTGGCATTTTTATGTGCCTGGGGACTTGCCAACTATCGTGCCAAACAACGCGATCACTGGAATGCCGAAATGGTTTCCGATCTAGTGTTCTATGGTGCACTTGGTGTCGTCTTGGGTGGTCGGATTGGCTATGTCTTATTCTATGAGTTTGATAAATTCTTAGCAGACCCAATCTGGCTTTTTAAAGTTTGGACAGGCGGTATGAGTTTCCATGGCGGATTCCTTGGGGTAATGATTGCCATGCTGTTATGGTGTCATAAGTATAAAAAGACTTGGTTTGAAACACTTGATTTTATTGCACCTTGTGTACCAACAGGCTTAATGTTTGGTCGTATTGGTAATTTTATTGGTGGTGAATTGTATGGACGTCAAGTCTCTGATCCTAACTTTGCCTTAGGGATGATTTTTCCAACTGACCCATTGCATTTAGTTCGCCATCCTTCACAAATTTATCAAGCATTATGTGAAGGTTTATTGCTGTTCCTTATTCTTTGGTTCTACAGTGCCAAACCTCGTCCACGTTATGCAGTTTCTGCAATCTTCTTAATGGGTTATGGTTGTGCGCGTTTCTTTATGGAGTTTTTCCGCGAACCAGATGCAGATCAGGGCTATATCTTGTTTGGTTGGATGACCAAAGGTCAAATCCTTTCATTCCCTATGATTCTTATAGGCCTATGGATGATTTGGTATGCATATCAAAAGAAAATCTTTGATTGGGGACCACAAAAAAACACTTAAGCATTTCTGTTTAAGTTTTAAAAGGTGAAGCGATGCTTCACCTTTTTTATGCTAAATTAGAAAGGTCTAATTTTAATGAAATTACTATGCTTGAATTTTGGTTTGATCCTAAAGTCTCAATCACCAAGAAATTAATTTTCTTCATCTTATCCGCAATACTCAGTATTGGATTATATTGGTATCAACCTTTAACTATCGATAATATTTTGCTTTTTGCTGGCACAGGACTTATTTTTTTGATCTGTCGTTACTGTAAAATTCATTTTGCTGCGAAAAATCCAACTGGACTATTCTATCGTTTATTGACATGGATTCCCTTAGCTTTGCTCTTGGTCTTGATTTTCAAAAATATGAATCAGGGTGAAATTTTAATTCCAGGCGCACAAGGCATCGGCTTTATGGTTTTGGCAGTATGTATTTTTTCCCCGTTGTCGTTACTTAATAAAAATACACCACAGTAAGTATCTAAATAATGTTAGATTTTTGGTATTCCTCACGTTGTACACGTGAAATTAAATTAATCAGCTCAGTTTTGACCTGTGCAATCATTTATTATTGCGCTTCAATTGAAAAATTAAGCCCTATTTTCACAGTCGTGTGCTTATTATTGGGCGTATTGATTCATATTTTGTTCCAATTGCGCTTAAAACTTTCCACAACACCCCCATATGCTCAGGGATTTAAAATTCTTTTTTCTATTTTCCCAATTTTCGCTTTGTTGCTGATTTTGTTTTTATTGCCGCCATCACATAAATTATGGATATCAATTCAAGCGGTGGGTTTTACTGCATTGGGTCTATTTATTGTATCGATCTATCAAAATCGTGCTAAACGATTTGAATCAGATTGATCAAATCAAAAATACCCAATAAAAAAGCAAAGGAATGATTTCAAACTTGCTTCTGTATTGGGTATTTTGAGAAAAGTGGGCGAATCAACTAGGCTTCAAGACGATAATATTCATATGTCACATTGGGATCTTTATAAACATCATAACTACGTTGTCTGAAATCAGAAACCCATTGTGTACCTGTAAAGCCGGCTATATGCCCATAGCGATGACGGCTTGTACTGTTAATGATATAAATATCACCTTCTTGCGGATTATCAAAATCTGGGCGGATTTGTTTATAACCAATTTCTGTCAGAGTTGAACCCCAATCTGATGCTGCTACCGGATGATCAGAAAAACGGGCACCTGCTGACTCTAATGCAATCCGCACATATCTTGCACAACGATGTGCTGTAGTGCTTCGTGACATGCTAACGAGTTTTTCGGTGAATTTACCAATATCGATTAAACTTTCTTTCTTGAACGCTTCAGTTTGATTTTTTAAATTTTCAAAGGCTTTGCTTTTTAGGTATTCTTCTGGTCGAAAATTATTATTTTGATTTTCCGATCGAATCTGAATATGAACCGTGGGATTCACGTATTCATTCATATTAACATTGTGGTCGTAAATCATGTACTGTCCTCAAACTGCCCTTTTGAATTGATTCAAACCACCTTGTTTAAACCAATAACAACTTTTCACAAGCCATGAATACTAATCAGCAAATCTTAAAATGTAGACTTAAAACATGTAAAAAAATATGTAAGTGTTAATAAATCTCATTTGTGTGCTTTCAACTTACTGAAACTTTTGAGATTAGCTTAAAAACAGGCAAGGATTGTTTGATCAAAAAATAAGCACAAATAATTTTATTAGCCGTATTGGTAAAACTTTTTCTTAATTTAATCAATATATTAAACTGTCAATTTGGTCACATTTTTTGTTTTTTATTGGCACTAAAACTAAATCATTAACATCGCTATTTATCTCAAAGCTGATGCAAAACATCAGCTTGTTCGCTCACCAAAAAATACTTAATAACAATCCCAATTGTAAACAACTTTAGAAAAATCTCTCTTGGCGAGATCGTCGGGGTGGATAAAGAAATTCCCTACTCCCGAATCACCCCACATGATATCTATTTCACCTGCATCATCTGTATCAATTTGCAGTAATAGCACATAGTCTTGAATCGACTCATTGTATTCACGTGGATCAGTTTGAGTAAAAAATGGGTACCCACCTAAACGATGCCCACTCGCTGAAATGACTTCGGTATATTCATCACAGAACTCCTCCTCATCATCTCGGTCATAAGGATCAGTCACTTTTTCAGCAAAATCAAAGTTATTCATATCGATATAACTTTCAGATTTCTCAAACTGAATCGCGGCTTGACCTGCAATCGGGCTATAAATATCATCTCCATCAAAACTTGGAAAATTTGTTTGCAAATTTGCAGAATCATGTTCAATGCTGTCATGAAAGATGATTTTAAAACCATCTTGCTTTTGCTGATCATCAAAATCCATTCCATATAAGTCATCATGTGGATTGATAAAAAATTGCAAAATCCCAGATTGGGGATAAATATTATTTTCTGGTAATTCAGCAAAATTGATTTGCGCCAATAATTGTAAATTTTCGCCTTCTGAGCTTTGCGGATATTGCTGCACTAAAGGTAAATAAGGATGTCCGCCAACCTTACTCTGCCAAATTTCTAAATGCTCAGCAGGCAGTAATGATATTTCGATGCTGTCTTTTTTAGTTGCCGCAATTTGTTGTTTATACGCTTGTAAAGCTACTGGAAGTTCATTCAAATTTATACTCATTTTCAAATTCTCTAAATATTCGATTAAAGTCACAAACAGAAAAATATTCTTTGTTAAAAACAAAGCCAGATTAGTATAAACTCTGAGACTATTCGAAAGTATTACGAATGGGTAATGGTGCGACATAATCTGTCATTTGTACCATCCCCCCTTCCCAAATTGGAACTTCTATGAAAGCGTATTTAGACCTTCTACAACATATCCTAGACAATGGCGGTGACAAAGGTGATCGTACAGGTACAGGTACTCGTTCTGTATTCGGTCATCAAATGCGTTTTGACTTGTCTAAGGGCTTCCCTTTACTTACCACTAAAAAAGTTCATTTCCGCTCAATCGTGATTGAATTATTGTGGTTCTTAAAAGGTGACACCAATGTTCAATATCTAAAAGACAATAAAGTGTCGATTTGGGATGAATGGTCTACTGCGGAACAAACTGCCCGTTTTGGTCGTCCTGAAGGCGAACTTGGTCCTGTTTATGGTCATCAATGGCGTAATTTTGGGGCAACTCAAAAAGAAAATGGTTTATTTGAAAATGATGGTTTTGATCAGATCAGTTGGTTAATTAATGAAATTAAGACCAATCCAAACTCACGTCGCTTAATTGTATCAGGTTGGAATCCAAAAGAAGCAGGCAAAGTTGCTTTACCGCCATGTCACACTTTATTTCAGTTCTTCGTTCAAGATGGAAAACTGTCTTGCCAACTGTATCAACGTAGTGCTGATGTCTTCTTGGGTGTTCCTTTCAATATTGCCAGTTATGCATTACTGACTCATATGATTGCACAAGTTTGTGGTCTAGGCGTAGGAGACTTTGTTTGGACTGGTGGTGATACACATTTATATGTGAACCATTTTGAACAGGCAAAATTACAGTTGACCCGTGAACCTTTGCCATTATGTCAGCTTAAACTTAACCCTGCGATTCAAGATATTTTTGATTTCAAATTTGAAGATATTGAAATTGTGGGTTATGAATCCCATGCTGCAATTAAAGCTCCAGTTGCTGTGTAATTTTTAATAATCCAATTTGTGATTTTGCTCCCTCTTTCAAGGAGGAAAATCATAGAATGGATGACGAAGTGGATTGAGTATGACATTTAAAAATTTTGAAATTGTTCATGTGGTTGCCATGGATCAACAACACTGCATTGGTAAAGCAAATGATCTTCCTTGGCACATCTCGGCAGACCTAAAACATTTCAAAGAAATTACCCAAGGTGGCGTGGTTGTCATGGGGCGTAAAACACTTGAATCAATGGGACGCGCACTACCAAAGCGTGTAAATTGGGTCATTACACGTGATTCAGATTGGCAGTTTGAGGGTGTAAAAACGGCCAACAATATTGAATCTGCTTTGGAACAAGCCATTCCTGATGTTTTGGCTTCAGAAAAACCAACCAGCATCTTTATTATTGGTGGTGGTGAAATTTTCAAGCAAACGATTCATATTACAGATCGACTTGAATTGACTCATATTGATCTTGATGTTCAAGGTGATGCACATTATCCAGAAATTCCTCAAGAATTTAAGAAAGTCGCCAGCGAGTCACATGTTGACGACAAAACAGCTATTGCTTTTGAATTTGCAACATATAGAAAATAGCACTGAACTTTATTAATAAAAATAGCTGCTTATGGATAGCTTAAAAACGAAACCAATGCTAAACAGATTAGGAATGGGTTTACTCCATTCCTTATTTAGCTTATTTGTTTTCATGACGAGTATTTGGTTTTGTCTTGCCATTTGGATTCAACAACCTTTAGGTCAAATCTTTAGCTATTTTATTATTATCCTATGGGCGATTTTTGCGCTGAGCATTCTTGGAATTTATTTCAACAAGAATCTATTTACTCGAAAAATTGACAGTTTGATTTATTTGGTTGCATTTCTTCTGAGCTTGGTTTGGTATTTTAATATCCCCGCTAAACAAGACCGTGAATGGAGTCCTGAAGTTTCCAGAATTTTTAGCTATGAAAAGCAAGGTCAACTGGTCACAATTCATAATGTTCGAAATTTCGATTGGCGCACAGCCGATCAATATGATGAGCGATGGGAAACACGAACGTATAATTTAGATGATATTACAGGTGTAAATATCATCACCTCATATTGGATGGGACCACAAATTGCTCATACCTTAGTGAGTTTTAATTTTTCAAATCAACGACCTTTAGTCTTCTCAATCGAAATTCGTAAAGAAAAAAATGAAAGTTTTTCTGCGATAGGTGGTTTCTTTAGACAGTTTGAGCTAAGCCTCATTGCCGCAGATGAAAAAGATATTGTCTATACACGAAGCAATATCCGAGGTGAACAAGTTTATTTTTTCCCTGTTCGATTACCAAAGGCTGAAAGCCAAGCATTATTTGAAGAATACTTATCTAAATCTGCAGATTTAGCCAAGCATCCAAAATGGTATAACACCCTAACCAGCAACTGCACAACTTTGGTTTTTGATATGGTTCAAGCTATTTCAGCTCAAAAACTTCCAACAGACTATCGTTTAATTGCTTCTGGATATTTACCCAATTATTTGTACGATCTAGGTGCTCTAAATCATCAGTGGTCTATGCATGAATGGTACGAAAAAGCCCATGTGAATCCAAGAACTGATGAATATGCACATTTTAAATATCAAAATAGTGCTAATTTTTCTAAGGTTCTCCGTTTAGGCTTACCAGAAGAATATGCGAAATAATATGTAACGGTGTTTAAATTAATCCAGTGATATACTTCATTTCTATTGATATAAAATTATGACAAGATTAGGGAGAACACTCATGTTCAAAGCCATTATTGTAGCGACAATAATAACATCAACACTTTTTGCAACTGGATGTACCTCAACAACAAGTAGCACTCAGCAAGCACAAAACCTCAGTTTATTACAAAATAAAAATTGGACCCTCACACATATTGGTGCAACAGAATATAAGGCTGACCCAAGCTCACGTAATGCTCCCAGTATTCAATTCGGTTCAGATTTACGTGTAAGTGGCAGTGATGGCTGTAATCGCATCATGGGACAATATGCATTAAAAGGACAACATATTACGATCGGGCAATTGGCTTCGACCAAAATGCTTTGTCCAAGCAGCATGCAAATCGCCACACAATATACTGAAGCTTTAAGCAAAGTTCAGGGCTTTCAAGTCTATGACAAGACCTTAAAGTTAGTCGATCAATATGGTAATCGTGTTTTGCAATTTACGACACCTTAAGCTTTGAAAAGCTAATAACAGACATTGGCTAAAAGTTTAAGCTTTTAGCTTTAAATCAGTAATCAGTAATCAGTAATCAGTAATCAGTAAAAAAATAAAGACAATAATTTTACTACACACGCAAACGAATAATTCGACTTACAATAGTGCTGATTTAAAATTGAGAATATTTAAATGAAAGTTGTTGGTCTGATCTTAATCTCTTGCCTATTTTTATCTGCATGTAGTTCAATGAATGTAAGACCCACTGTTGGCGTGAGTATGGGTACATCCGTAAAATAAAAAACAGCGCAGAAGCGCTGTTTTTTTAAATTAATTCAGACTATTTATAATTTGAACAGCTAGAAATATCTGTTCCATAGGGACTAACACGATCAGGTCTATATTTACCATTTAAATTATCAACATCATCTTCCGCAACAGATGGCATAAAAGATAAAGCCGTTTTGTTATCTTTCGTTGATACAATTGTTGAAGCTGTTAAATTAACTCGTAACCAATTTGAATAGTTTCGATTGTACCTAATTCTGAATGCAAATTTACCTTGTGAATCAGTAACAAAGCTACCCTTTGTATTCAATATGGAGCCATCCGCTGCCAGGATAGAAATAGGATTTGGGAATTCTGTACTTGGACACTGAACATAAGTAACTACACGCTTAGCAACCTTATTTTCGTAAACTGTATAATCACGTGACCAATCAAGATAACTATACCAATCCCAAATTCCAGAACCATCTTGACCATAGGTATAATCACGCACCCACTTAAACTCACCTTTGTAAAAACTGTCTAAATCTAAAGAAATACTAATCTTTTGATTTGGAATAGGATTACCCGCCGTATCAACTACAGTCGCAGAAAAATCTTTATAATAATTGGTATCATCACCAACAATTTTTAAAATCTGTTCATTATGGGCAACTGTGATAAATGCGGATTGCATAGAAACTGTAAGTAATAAGTTTTCAGAATAAACTGGGGCTGGAGCAACAGCACTTTCAGTTGAAGCCTGAATTTCAACGCCCCCACCTAATGTTTGAGCAGAACCAGCAGTATAAATAACTGTAGCACGTCCCGCAGAATCGGTGATAGCAGATGGCTGAGAAATACGACCACTGAGCGAAGTATCTTTCAGAGTTTTAAAGTTAACTTTTATGTTTGGAATTGGTGTACCATTTTGATCCTTTACCAATGCAATAACTTTAGTATTAGCTCCTGGAGCCAAAACACTTGCCTCGGATTGAATTGAAATAGTTTTTGGAACGCCGGCACTCACTTGTTGTGAGATATAAATTACATTGTTGCCAAACTGTGCAGAAATTGTCGCGATAGCTGCAATTGCTCCATTTAGAACAGTTGTAGCATCACCAACCCACTGCCCATTTTCTTGACGAATATTTGTGATTGCAGCTGTTGGAGTTACAGTGCCATTTGTTGTCTCAAAGCTTACTGTCTTCCCTTGCAATTCAGTTTGTGTAAGAGCTGAAACCTTAACCGTAATATTCTTATTTACACCAACACCAACAGGATTACTATCTGAGACTGCTTGAATTACTTTATTGGCAATATTAGCAGTTAAAATAATACCACCTGAGGAAAGTAAATTTGAAACTGTTTGATTTTGTCCTTCTACCGCAATTTTAGCTATTAGCTCCAACTTTTGATTCGTCGAATTTCGAACAGTAACATACGGTATTTTGAAAATAGCATTTCCACTGACATCAGTCGGGATAGCTGAAAAAACCTCTTCACCCGATGCATTAACAAGTGAAGCTTTTGCACCAACCAATGCTTTTCCTGCAGCATCAACTGCAGTTACAGTAACAGTGCCAATTTGGTCTTGTTCAAGTAGACTAACATCAGAAGATATCGCTACAACTGTACCATTTACAGGTATTGTAAGTTCTTGTTTCACTTTTCCAGATGTAATAACGATGGTAATTGTTCGATTCATCTTAAAATTTAAATTTGAACTCGCTGACAGTACAACATTAGTTGTTACAATACCTTTGTCATCACTCGGTAAATTTCCCAGGGTGCTTAAGCTTGCACCAGAATTAGCAGCATCAACAATTTCAATTTTGACATTAGCCTTTGGAATAATTGCACCATTCTTATCTAATGTCCTAATTGTTAAAGTTAAACTATCATCAGTTCCAGCATTCAAACTTGCTTTACTTTGCCCTACAGACAAAAGTTCAGCTGAAGTCAGAGCTATTTCTGTGCCACCGCCATTATTACCATTATTTGAGCCGCTATTATTACCATCATAATAACCGCCACCGCCACCACAACTTGCTAACAAAATTGAAATTGCTATAGCACTTAACTTGCCAGTAACCTTCTTAGTGTCCATAATTTTACTCAACGTAAGAGTCCCCAAAAAATTGTTGTAGATTATTTTGAGTGCTATGTAACCATAGATATTTATATGTGTAAATACGCTATTTCAAAATGTTTTTTAATGTAATTTTTATTATTTAAAATCAGGTTTATACAATGTACGACATCATTATCATTGGTGCAGGAACAGCAGGCATCAGCGCATATAAAGAAGCAATTAAATATACCTCCAACCTATTGATAATTAACAAAGGACCTTGGGATACTACCTGTGTTCGAGTCGGATGCATGCCAAGTAAAGTTTTAATTTCAACAGCCAATCAAATGCATGATATTCAACACGCGGATGAAGTTGCCTTAAGTGTTCAATCAGAAATTAATACAGATCGAGTGATGAAACATGTCCAAAATTTACGTGATCGCTTTGCACGAGCAACACTGAAAGATGTAGAAAGCTGGGAAGAGAAACATAAAATTGATGGTGAAGCTAAGTTTATAAATGCCCATACAGTTGAGGTCAATGGTCAACAATATCAAGCAAAGTCATTTATTTTGGCTGTCGGTTCAACACCAACCTACGACAAAGATTGGAAAAAGAATATTGGGAATAAACTCATCACATCCGATGAAGTCTTTGAACTTAAAACGCTACCTAAATCAATTGCAGTAATTGGGAGTGGCGTAATTGCTATTGAATTAGCCCAAGCCATGCATCGTTTAGGCGTGAATACGACTATTTTTGCTAGAAGTAAAAAAGTTGGTGTATTGACCAGCCCAAGTTTACAAGCAATTGCGCAAACAACACTTTCAAAAGAGCTGGATATTAAATTCGAGATTTTACCCAACTCAATTGAAGACACAGAGCTTGGGGTTGCAGTTTCATTTATAGAAAATGATGAAACCAATACAATACAGGTAGATTATGTTTTAACGGCAACAGGTCGAAGTTCAAATTTATCAACTCTTGCGTTAGAAAATATAGATGCTTCATTTTCAGATTTAAAAAATCTACCTATTCATAAAAACTCAAAACAACTCGCTAATTTTCCAATATTTATTGTTGGAGATGCATTTACACAAACGCCATTACAACATGAAGCAGCGCATGAAGGGAGGAATGTTGTTTCAAGCTGTTTAAATTTCCCAAAAATTCAAGATTTAAATACGCTGGCACCGCTGGGTATTGTCTTCTGTAGCCCTGAAATGGGAATGGTCGGTCAAAATTATGCTGCACTGTCTAAATCAAATATAGAATTTATTACAGGATTCGTTTCTTATGAAAAACAAGGGCGAGCATTAGTTTTAGGAAAAAATAAAGGTGCAATTGAAGTTTATGTGGATAAAAAAACCAGAAAGTTGCTTGGTGCTGAGCTTTTTGTTGAATCTGCAGAACATATGGCACATTTACTGTCTTGGATGATCGCTGAAGATCTCACTATCGATGAAATATTAAGCAAGCCTTTCTATCACCCCACATTGGAAGAAGGCATAAGAACAGCTTTAAAACATGCAAGACGACAATTAAATTTGAGATAAAAATTCCTTTCAGTTAAAAGCTCTACCACAAGGTAGCGCTTTTATTTCTATTCTTAATTTCTTATCATTTCTATCTTTTTCTTTTCTTTATTATTTTCTTTTCTTTACGCATAAAAAAACACCCTCAACAATTAGTTGAGGGTGTTTTAAGAATTAAAAGCTGGCGATGACTTACTCTCACATGGGTAACCCCACACTACCATCAGCGCTAAGAGGTTTCACTTCTGAGTTCGGGAAGGGATCAGGTGGTTCACTCTTGCTATTGTCGCCAGCAAACTGTTATGGACTTTTTCGGGTCTTATGGGTATGCCTTACTTTGTTCCAAATGAGTTTAACAGAAGAACATTTGAGTTGGTTATTGTAACTAGCTTTACAACTAAATCAAGTTTCTTTGATCTTTTATGAATCAAATGATGCTTCACATACAACTGCTTGGGTGTTGTATAGTCAAGCCTCACGAGCAATTAGTATTGGTCAGCTTCATGCGTCACCGCACTTCCACATCCAACCTATCAACGTCGTAGTCTTCAACGGCTCTTTAGAGGACATAAAGTCCTAGGGAAATCTTATCTTGAGGTAGGCTTCCCGCTTAGATGCTTTCAGCGGTTATCCCTTCCGAACATAGCTACCCGGCGATGCGACTGGCGTCACAACCGGTACACCAGAGGTTCGTCCACTCTGGTCCTCTCGTACTAGGAGCAGATCCTCTCAAATTTCCAACGCCCACGGTAGATAGGGACCGAACTGTCTCACGACGTTCTAAACCCAGCTCGCGTACCTCTTTAAATGGCGAACAGCCATACCCTTGGGACCTGCTTCAGCCCCAGGATGAGATGAGCCGACATCGAGGTGCCAAACACCGCCGTCGATATGAACTCTTGGGCGGTATCAGCCTGTTATCCCCAGAGTACCTTTTATCCGTTGAGCGATGGCCCTTCCATACAGAACCACCGGATCACTAAGACCTACTTTCGTACCTGCTCGACTTGTGGGTCTCGCAGTTAAGCGCGCTTTTGCCTTTATACTCTACGCGTGATTTCCGACCACGCTGAGCGCACCTTCGTACTCCTCCGTTACTCTTTAGGAGGAGACCGCCCCAGTCAAACTACCCACCAGACATGGTCCTCGTCCCGGATAACGGGACAGAGTTAGAACCTCAATATTACCAGGGTGGTATTTCAAGGATGGCTCCATAGCAACTGGCGTCGCTACTTCTAAGCCTCCCACCTATCCTACACAAGTAAGATCAAAGTTCAATGTCAAGCTGCAGTAAAGGTTCACGGGGTCTTTCCGTCTAGCCGCGGGTACACCGCATCTTCACGGCGATTTCGATTTCACTGAGCCTCTGCTGGAGACAGCGCCCCCATCATTATGCCATTCGTGCAGGTCGGAACTTACCCGACAAGGAATTTCGCTACCTTAGGACCGTTATAGTTACGGCCGCCGTTTACTGGGGCTTCGATCAAGAGCTTCGCTTACGCTAACCCCATCAATTAACCTTCCAGCACCGGGCAGGCATCACACCCTATACGTCCACTTTCGTGTTTGCAGAGTGCTATGTTTTTAATAAACAGTTGCAGGGGCCTGGTTTCTGTGGCTGCCAATAGCTCAAGGAGCAAGTCCTATCACCGTCAGCAGCGTACCTTCTCCCGAAGTTACGGTACCATTTTGCCTAGTTCCTTCAGCAGAGTTCTCTCAAGCGCTTTGGTCTACTCGACCTGACCACCTGTGTCGGTTTCGGGTACGATTCCTGTGTAACTGAAGCTTAGAGACTTTTCCTGGAAGCATAGTATCAGCCACTTCACGAGTAAACTCGCTTGCTATCAGTTCTCAGCATAGAGCACCCCGGATTTGCCTAAGATGCATGCCTACAACCTTCCACCTGGACAACCAACGCCAGGCTGACTTAACTTTCTCCGTCCTCTCATCGCATTACACAGAAGTATTGGAATATTAACCAATTTCCCATCGACTACGCCTCTCGGCCTCGCCTTAGGGGTCGACTCACCCAGCCCCGATTAACGTTGGACTGGAACCCTTGGTCTTTCAGCGAACGGGTTTTTCACCCGTTTTGTCGTTACTCACGTCAGCATTCGCACTTCTGATACCTCCAGCATGCTTCTCAACACACCTTCATCGGCTTACAGAACGCTCCCCTACCACGTATACAATGTATACATCCGCAGCTTCGGCATATAGTTTTAGCCCCGTTACATCTTCCGCGCAGGCCGACTCGACTAGTGAGCTATTACGCTTTCTTTAAAGGGTGGCTGCTTCTAAGCCAACCTCCTAGCTGTCTATGCCTTCCCACATCGTTTCCCACTTAACTATAATTTTGGGGCCTTAGCTGGCGGTCTGGATTGTTTTCCTCTTGACTACGGACGTTAGCACCCGCAGTCTGTCTCCCGGATAGTACTCATAGGTATTCGGAGTTTGCATCGGTTTGGTAAGTCGGGATGACCCCCTAGCCGAAACAGTGCTCTACCCCCTATGGTATTCGTCCGAGGCGCTACCTAAATAGCTTTCGGGGAGAACCAGCTATCACCGAGTTTGATTAGCCTTTCACCCCTATCCACAAGTCATCCCCTGGCTTTTCAACGACAGTGGGTTCGGTCCTCCAGTTAGTGTTACCCAACCTTCAACCTGCTCATGGATAGATCACCCGGTTTCGGGTCTATACCCAGCAACTAAACGCCCTATTAAGACTCGATTTCTCTACGGCTCCCCTATGCGGTTAACCTTGCTACTGAATATAAGTCGCTGACCCATTATACAAAAGGTACGCAGTCACCGAACAAGTCGGCTCCCACTGCTTGTATGCATGCGGTTTCAGGATCTATTTCACTCCCCTCACAGGGGTTCTTTTCGCCTTTCCCTCACGGTACTGGTTCACTATCGGTCAGTCAGGAGTATTTAGCCTTGGAGGATGGTCCCCCCATATTCAGACAAGGTTTCACGTGCCTCGCCCTACTCGTCATCATTATATGTGCACTTTCGTGTACGGGACTATCACCCTCTACGGTAGCACTTCCCAGAGCTTTCCGCTAATACACATATAACTTAATGGGCTGATCCCCGTTCGCTCGCCGCTACTGAGGGAATCTCAATTGATTTCTTTTCCTAAGGGTACTGAGATGTTTCACTTCCCCTCGTTCGCCTCGCATGACTATGTATTCATCATGCGATACCTACCTTATGGTAAGTGGGTTTCCCCATTCAGAAATCTCCGGATCACAGGATATTTGCCGCCTCCCCGAAGCTTATCGCAGGCTATTACGTCTTTCATCGCCTCTGACTGCCAAGGCATCCACCACATGCACTTAATTACTTGACTATACAACCCCAAACAGTCGTTAATCCCTACAAGGAGGATCAACAATGTGGATTTAACCACTTCTATTTGTTGCTTGTGAACTTAATCACTGTACAGCTTCAATTTAATTCATATACCAAAACGCTTGATTCAGTTTTATCGCTAGTTCTCATTTCATTCCGCTTTAACAATTGCTTGTTAAGCTTCATAAAACGAGTTAAACAATTATTTCAACTCAAATATATTCTGTTAATGATTCACTACCGCCTCGTCAGCAAGTAGTTCACTGTGATAAATCACAGAAGTTAATAAACTCTATAAACTTCAGTTCATTAATTTCTATAATCAATTTCATCTTTCAAATGGATGCCTGCGCGAAGCACAGCTCCTTGCTTAAATTCTCGGACAAAGCGTTGCTTTGTTTTCCCTCAAATTTGGTGGAGACTAGGAGAGTCGAACTCCTGACCTCCTGCGTGCAAAGCAGGCGCTCTACCAACTAAGCTAAGTCCCCAGCTTAAGATCTTAATATATCTGCTCTTCTGTGTTCAGTAGACTTGGTGGGTCTGACAAGACTTGAACTTGTGACCCCACGCTTATCAAGCGTGTGCTCTAACCAACTGAGCTACAGACCCTCAGATACATCAATGAAGAACAACTTGTTGTGGATTCTTACCAATCGTCAATCTTTCGTTAAGGAGGTGATCCAGCCGCAGGTTCCCCTACGGCTACCTTGTTACGACTTCACCCCAGTCATCGGCCACACCGTGGTAAGCGTCCTCCTTACGGTTAGACTACCTACTTCTGGTGCAACAAACTCCCATGGTGTGACGGGCGGTGTGTACAAGGCCCGGGAACGTATTCACCGCGGCATTCTGATCCGCGATTACTAGCGATTCCGACTTCATGGAGTCGAGTTGCAGACTCCAATCCGGACTACGATCGGCTTTTTGAGATTAGCATCCTATCGCTAGGTAGCAACCCTTTGTACCGACCATTGTAGCACGTGTGTAGCCCTGGTCGTAAGGGCCATGATGACTTGACGTCGTCCCCGCCTTCCTCCAGTTTGTCACTGGCAGTATCCTTAAAGTTCCCATCCGAAATGCTGGCAAGTAAGGAAAAGGGTTGCGCTCGTTGCGGGACTTAACCCAACATCTCACGACACGAGCTGACGACAGCCATGCAGCACCTGTATGTAAGTTCCCGAAGGCACCAATCCATCTCTGGAAAGTTCTTACTATGTCAAGACCAGGTAAGGTTCTTCGCGTTGCATCGAATTAAACCACATGCTCCACCGCTTGTGCGGGCCCCCGTCAATTCATTTGAGTTTTAGTCTTGCGACCGTACTCCCCAGGCGGTCTACTTATCGCGTTAGCTGCGCCACTAAAGTCTCAAAGACCCCAACGGCTAGTAGACATCGTTTACGGCATGGACTACCAGGGTATCTAATCCTGTTTGCTCCCCATGCTTTCGTACCTCAGCGTCAGTATTAGGCCAGATGGCTGCCTTCGCCATCGGTATTCCTCCAGATCTCTACGCATTTCACCGCTACACCTGGAATTCTACCATCCTCTCCCATACTCTAGCTTCCCAGTATCGAATGCAATTCCCAAGTTAAGCTCGGGGATTTCACATCCGACTTAAAAAGCCGCCTACGCACGCTTTACGCCCAGTAAATCCGATTAACGCTCGCACCCTCTGTATTACCGCGGCTGCTGGCACAGAGTTAGCCGGTGCTTATTCTGCGAGTAACGTCCACTCATCTTGGGTATTAACCAAAAGAGCCTCCTCCTCGCTTAAAGTGCTTTACAACCATAAGGCCTTCTTCACACACGCGGCATGGCTGGATCAGGGTTCCCCCCATTGTCCAATATTCCCCACTGCTGCCTCCCGTAGGAGTCTGGGCCGTGTCTCAGTCCCAGTGTGGCGGATCATCCTCTCAGACCCGCTACAGATCGTCGCCTTGGTAGGCCTTTACCCCACCAACTAGCTAATCCGACTTAGGCTCATCTATTAACGCAAGGTCACAAGTGATCCCCTGCTTTCCCCCGTAGGGCGTATGCGGTATTAGCATCCCTTTCGAGATGTTGTCCCCCATTAATAGGCAGATTCCTAAGTATTACTCACCCGTCCGCCGCTAGGTCAATTACCGAAGCAATCTCCCCCGCTCGACTTGCATGTGTTAAGCCTGCCGCCAGCGTTCAATCTGAGCCATGATCAAACTCTTCAGTTAAAATCATTAGTGACTTAAGGTCACAATTCTGGCTCATCAATTACTGACAAATTCTCTCAAATAAACTTCGAGTAATTTAAACCAATCAATCAATGATAATATTTCGATCAATCAATCAGTAAAAATCCACACAAGTTGTTCTTCATATTCTCTTAATGATCTTCTTCATGCTTCGTCAGCATCAAGCTAGGTCGGCTATATTACTCTCTATCTCTAGAAAGTCAACTGTGATTTCAAATTATTTTTTAAACTTCCTTTCTAAAACCCAACTTAATTAATTCAACCAAGTCATTGTTTTATCAGAAGTTTTAATCTTCATCACCGCCGATGGATGTGCATTCTACAGCATTCCTAACCTAACACAACCCCCTTTTTTAATTATTTCATTTGTTTGTACAAATATTATCCATTAATCAAATTTATTCACACTTTTTAATCAAATTTGCTTTAATACATATGCAACAACTACTGTTAGAATACGAAAGTGTCTTTAATAATATTATCGACCATTTTTACTATAAGCATATTTCAAGGAATTCTATGCGTCCTTATCACGTACTTTGGGCTTGTTTACTCAGCATTGGTCTGACGAGCCATGTATTTGCTCAAGAAGAATTATCTACCCAAGAAAATTCTGACAATGCTGTTGACTCTGTTTCAGCTGATAAGTTGTCTCAAGAGAATTCTTCTGATCCAGCAATGTCTAAGCATCCAAGAATTGAAGCACTTAAAGAGCTCAAAAACATTACAAAAAATGATTTAAAAGTAAATGCAAATGCTGCTCAACCAGATGCTGTAAAAGACCCCCTACAACCGTTAAACCGTGAAATTTATGCATTTAACGATATGATTGACCGTAATGTCGCTCGACCAGTCGCCATTCAATATAAGCAAAAAGTTCCTGAAGATGTGCGCTCTTCATATAGTCTGTTTCGTAAAAATTTAAGCGAACCGTGGAATGCGGTTAATCAGCTTGCTCAAGGTCGTTTTAAGCGTGCAGCTAAATCATTGGGTCGTTTTACACTGAATACTGTTACTTCTTTAGGTCTAGCAGATCCAGCAACTCGTTTAGGTTTATCGACTGAAGAAGAAAGTCTAGGCATTACACTTGGCTATTATGGTGTACCGAGTGGTCCTTATCTCATGTTACCTGTCTTAGGACCAAGTACACTTCGCCACTCTGTGGATTACGTTGCTGAAAGCTATGCAAACCCGATTAGCTATCCAATGGATGATAACAATCAAACAGGTTTAATTTGGGGAAATCGTGTTTTAGGCGGGATCAATACACGCTCAAAACTATTAGATGTGGAAAATGTATTGCAAGGTGATCGCTATTCAGCAATCCGTGATATTTATTTACAGCGCCTTGCTTTCCAAATCGCAGAGAAAAAAGGCGGTGGTGCAGAAGCTGTTTCTTTTGTTGATGATGACGATGATGATACTGATGATTCATCTGATACAGGCACAAACAAATAATCACAATATTTTGTTAAACTTATTTGCTAGTAATCTCTTTAGTTTTACTAGCAATGTGGTGTTATCTATAGTAAATCTAGTGGGTATCGCTTTTTATATTGATTAAGGATCATTCATTTCTTCTATGTATTTCATTCAACCCAGTCGCCAGATTTCAAGTTTAGAGCACGTATTAAATACGCTTCCAAGCTTGCAGATGATTACCATTGAAGAGATTCATCTTTATGATCCAACCAGAATCGCGATTGCAGATGTACATGATTTTTTAGAATATCAATGGGCACTGCCAACGATTGTCATTGCACAAGAGAATGAAGGTGCTGAGCTTTCCCTAGCATGGGAACTTGGTGCGCTTGCTGGTTGGATATGGACCAAGCTTCCTAGCAACCTTGAAGGTTCGCTCTTTAAGATAGATGCCCAATATAAACGAAACCAAGATAGTCGCGATCTACCCTCTGCTGCAGAATTACAAAAAAAACTCCTCCCCAATCCAATAGACCTGCAAAACTATAAAGTTGAAACCCTTTTTCAGCCTTCAGCTTACTTGTCTGGTGACTGGTATGATTACTGGAAAATCAGTGATAAAGAAATCATGTTCTATTTGGCGGATGTCTCCGGTCATGGCGTAACCAGCTCTTTGTTGACTTCATGGATGGCAGCTTTTCACGGGCGTTCAAAAACACCAAGAGAGTTAATTAAGAAACTGAATGGAATGCTTGTACAAGAGAATATTGAAAAACACATCACTATGCTGGCAGGAATTCTCAACATTGAGACACATACATTAAAGTGGTCAAGTGCGGGGCACTATCCACCCCCTATTATTTTTGAACCCAATCAAGCTCCTCGTGTTTTAAATACCAGTAGCTTTCCTTTAGGACTTACAGAAGACTTAGAGGTTGAAGAATTTGAATGTACTTTAAATAAGCATGCGCGGTTCATTATTTGTTCTGATGGTGCACTTGAACCTTTTTCTGGTGGTTTGAATGAACAATTCGCTCAATTGGTCTATCATTTGCAAAATCAATCATTCCGCGCGCCAGATCACGTCGCAGATGACATTGCCATCCTCAGTCTTCGCAGAATGAATTAACATTATAATCAAATACATATAACTAATTAGACTATTAACTGATATGCAAACGCTTGAGTATAGACTTGCGCTATGTGATAATTTTCCTATCCTTCTCTGCAAATGGCATTTATATGTCAACAGGTCATGTTGAATATGCAAGCTTGAATGGAACGCATATTTTCAAACTTATTGGTGAAGTGCGAGCCCAATCTTGTATTAGTTTAGACAAACTTTTGGCAAGGATTGAACAACAGAAAAACGTCATTGGCGCAATTGTTGATTTAACCCAAACCACATTTATTGATAGTACTGTTCTTGGAATACTTGCGAAACTTGGTTTAAAGTTAAAACAAGTACACCACATCCAAGCAGTCATGCTATCCACAAATCCAGACATTACCACTCTAGCCAATAGCATGGGCTTAGGGCAGGTGTTTGTCATTTTAAATTATTGTGGTGACCCTAAAGTATGTACCAATGCTTTGATTGACGACAATGTGAATCACAGCACCATGTTGTGTACCGTTCTCGATGCACACAAAACGTTAATGAAGCTCAACGAAAACAATCAAAATATGTTCGAGCCATTAGTGAAACAACTTGAAAAGCAGCAAGATACTATGGAATGTGTATCTTCAGATCAGCAAAACGCTTAATCTTTTCAAAATTGTTATGATTAGGGATAGCACATGACTTTACTTTCTGTTGTTCAAATGAATTCTCAAAATGACATTGAAGCTAACTTCAGTGTGATTGAGTCATTGGTGCAACAAAGTAAAGCTGATGGTGCATCTTTGATTGTTTTCCCAGAAAACTTTGTCTGTTTCGCGGCTGGAAAACAACGAGAAACTGCGACACGCTTTGAAGATATTCAAAAGCGTTTAGAGCATTTAGCACATCGTTATCAAATATGGATAGTTGCCGGTACATTACCGTGCCCGTTCCGTCCAGATGGCTCTATCATTGAAGATGGTCGTGTACGTACAGTAAGCTTATGTATTAGCCCTGAACGTACTGAGGCGCGTTATGACAAAATTCACTTGTTTGATGTGCAAGTGGGCGATGCTGTTGGTGGCTATCAAGAATCAAAATTCTTTGAACCAGGCAATGATGTTGTGGTTGCAAAAACACCTTTTGGCAATATCGGCTTGATGGTGTGCTATGACCTACGCTTTCCTGAACTTGCACTGATACTTCGCTCCGAAGGTGCAAATCTTTTAACAGCGCCTGCTGCATTTACTTATACCACAGGTCAAATGCATTGGCAGTTATTACTGCAAGCTCGTGCGATGGACAGTCAATGTCAAGTTTTAGGTGCTGCTCAACAAGGTTGGCACGGTGAGAAACGCCAAACTTGGGGCCATGCTGGGGCAACCAATAGCCGAGGTCAAATTTTGGCAATGTCAAATCAGGAAGGCGCTCAACTGCTGACTGTACCTTTTGATTTAGCTGAACAAGATGCTGTTCGTGCATCAATGCCACTGATACAACATCGCCGATTGATTACTCTCTAATATTTTCCCAAATGACTTTATTTTATGAATATGACAAACAGCGTTATACTCAGTATGAGTCATATCTTTTGAGACAAGCATGCAACAAGACTATTCACATTTAAATCTTGATCATCAAGTTTGCTTTCTTGTTTATTCTACGAACTTGGCACTCAATCAACTGTACCGAAAAATACTTGCACCATTGGGCTTAACTTACCCACAATACTTAGTCATGCTCGTGCTTTGGGAAAAAGATGGTGTAACTGTCTCTGAAATAGGTGAAAAGCTGTTTTTAGAATCCTCTACGCTAACCCCTTTGCTTAAAAAATTACAAAGTCATGGTTTACTTAATAGGGAACGTTCGACCCTTGATGAACGTCAAGTGATCATTAGCCTAACTGAAGAAGGACAGCAATTAAAATTAAAAGCCGTTGATATCCCACTTCAAATCGCTCAAGCCAGTGAATGTAATTTAGACACATTGACCGAGCTTAAAGAGCTCCTTTCAACTTTACGCGACAACATTTCAAAATAATTTTTTATTAAATTTTACACAAACACTACTTGTTTAAATATTTATATCGTATACGATATATTTGAACACAATCAAAGGAAGCATCCAATGTCTTTAGAAAAAGTGGTTTATACAGCACATGCAAAAGCAACAGGTGGTCGTGATGGTCGTGCAACATCATCAGATGGAATTTTAGATGTTAAACTCGCTGTTCCAAAAGAAATGGGCGGTGCTGGTGGTGGAACCAATCCAGAACAACTTTTTGCAGCAGGTTATTCAGCTTGTTTTTTAGGTGCGATGAAATTTGTTGCGAATCGTGATCATTTAAAAATTACCCCAGATGTATATATCGAAGGTGATGTCGGTATTGGTCCTATTCCTACTGGCTTTGGTATTCAAGTGACGTTAAACATTCATTTAGAAGGTTTAGAGCAAGAAGAAGCACAGAAATTAGTCGATGCTGCTCATATTGTTTGCCCATATTCAAATGCGACTCGTGGCAATATTGATGTGACATTGAATGTGATTGTTTAATGTTATGCCCCCTACTTAATTAAAAGTGGAATTTTTATTTTTTAAGTAGGGGCGCACTGTTTTATTTCTCGTTGAACTTTATGAACGAGATAGAATTAATTGCTACTTAAGTCACACACGCAGTAAAGCGAAAGAAAATTCGAATTATACAACCAAGTCATCTCTAACTATTCAGCCGCCTCATTGGTCACACGTAATACTTCTTCCATGGTCGTTTTACCCGCCAATACTTTACGTAAACCATCATCACGAATTGAACTCGCATCTCTACGTGCATATTCTTCAAGTTCGTACTCAGCAGCATTACCATGAATTAAACGACGCATTTGCTCATCAATCGGTACAATTTCATAAATCGCAGTACGTCCCGTAAAACCCGTATGTGAACAATAATCACAACCGTTTGGCACAGGTAACTTTAGATCTGATTCTAAACTTACAGGTTTAAATACATCTTTTTCAAAATCATCTGCTTCACGCCATGTATGGCAATGAGAGCATAAAGTTCGAACCAAGCGTTGTGCAATCACACCAATCAATGAACTGGATAATAAGAAGGGTTCAATTCCCATATCTTTCAAGCGTGTTACTGCACCAATTGCAGTATTGGTATGAAGTGTAGATAAAACCAAATGACCTGTTAAAGAGGCTTGCACTGCAATTTCTGCGGTTTCTAAGTCACGAATTTCCCCCACCATCACAACATCAGGATCTTGGCGAAGCATCGCTTTCAGCGCACGCGCAAAAGTCATATCCACTTTGGTGTTAACTTGGGTTTGTCCAATACCTTCAAGTTGATATTCGATTGGATCTTCAGCGGTTAGAATATTTTTTGAACCATCATTTAAGTCAGAAAGTGCGGCATATAAAGTTGTTGTTTTACCAGAACCTGTTGGTCCCGTAACCAAAATAATGCCGTGTGGACGGTGAACCAATTGAGTCAAGCGATCATAGTCGTTTTTCATCAGCCCCAAATGCGTCATGTTTAAACGTCCAGCCTGTTTATCCAGCAAACGCATCACTACACGCTCACCATGAGATGATGGCAGTGTGGATACCCGAACATCTACCTCACGCCCAGCGAGACGTAAAGAAATACGACCATCCTGCGGAATACGTTTTTCGGCAATGTCCAGTTTTGCCATCACCTTGATACGTGATACCAACAACGGTGCAAGTTCTCGACGTGGTTGTACAATCTCACGCAACTGACCATCAACACGTAATCGCACAGATAATTTCTTTTCAAATGCTTCAATATGAATATCAGATGCACCCACACGGATGGCTTCTGACAACAAGGCATTGATCAGTCGGACAATAGGTGCATCATCCTCCTGATCCATCAAATCTTCTGTTTCAGGAACTTGATCAGCAAGGCTTAATAAGTCGGGATGATCTTCCAAGCCAGCTGCGACTTGTTGTGACTCACCTGTTTCACCTGCATAGCTTGAACTGAGCATTTGATTAAATTCAGTTTCATTGCATAATTGATGTTGTGCAACGCGACCAAGATAACGACGTGCTTCCTGAATCGCAATTTGTGCGGTATCCTGACGACGAACAATAAAAACTTGATCACCTTCATAACGCAACAGCACTCCATGCCGTTTTGCAAAACTATATGGTATTTGTAATTGTTTAAGAACTTGCATTACAACTTATATTAATCATTTAAATTGCTTTGAGTGTACTCTATGCACATGACAGCGTGAAGTCTGTTTGTTAAAGATTTGATGATGATTTTATGAATAGGATGAACACTTTTGTCTAAAAAGAAAGACCATCTTGAACCAGAACTTCCCGATTTAAAGTGGTGGGGAGAACAAAATTTTGAATTGAACCAATCCAAAGCATGGCAGTTTGGTTCAATGATGATGCGCATTACACGCGGTTTACAAGAATGGCGTCTAGAATATTATCGCCCACACTTCCAGTACGACTATGAACAGCAATGGCATAAAATTCATGATGTGAATTTTGGTTTTCCTGAACCCGTGCATGTTGAGCGCTACATGTTTAGAGAAACTCACAAAACATTTCAGTTAATGCCCCGATTGGCTGACCGTTCTGTAGTTATTCGTCCTGTCGATCCTATTTATATTCCAGCAGGACAACGTGGTACGCTGTATATCAGTACCCCCTTATGGATTTCAGGCTTTGTTCAGGCACAGAAAGAGCCACTATTTGATATTCCTGTGATTTTGCCTAAGGATACATGGTTTGGTCCAGATCACCGTACAGGTGAAATGTGTTATGCGACCTCAGTCGATGGTCGTACAGAATTGAATTTATTGCGCCCCCGTGCTTTCCGTGCTGTTACCCCGATTGATTTTCACAATGTCAGCAGTCATCAATTACGCTTCGATCGGATGAATGTGCCTGTTCCTGCATTGCCTTTATTTTATAGTGAAAGTACAGGTCGTTTATGGACCTCACAAATTAAGGTCATTTATGAAGGTAATGATCGTCCTGCTCGCGTTAGAATTGAAAATCGTACCCCACCACTGGCTGGAGAAGTGATTTATGTTCATCCACCACGTTCACCGGGTGGCGCATTATTTAACATGTTTGATTCATTTTTCTAAGGGATGAGGTAAACAATGGCTCAATCCAATATTCCCAAAGACATCGCGGACAGCTTAAAAGGCATTTTCACCAATGTAAATTTAGATCGTTTAAGTGAAATTGCCGTTGCACTGATTCTCTGCTTTGTTGGCTTTGTACTGGCGCGTGTTATTTCCAATACTTTTATTCGAACTATAGGTGCACGTTTTAATGCACATCAACGTTTGGTGTGGCGCAGAGGTATTTTTTATTTTATTTTCTTGCTGTTTGTAATTGCCAGTTTAAAAGAAGCAGGATTTAAACTCAGTGTATTTTTAGGTGCAGCAGGGATTTTGACCGTAGCACTGGGTTTCGCCTCACAAACCTCAGCATCTAACTTGATCAGTGGATTATTTTTAATCGGTGAAGGTTCTTTTGAAGTCGGTGATACAATCCAAATCACCCTCATTCGTGGGCATACGATTGAAGGTGAAGTAATTTCCATTGACCTTTTGTCCGTGAAACTTTTAACCATGGACAATGTTTATGTACGCCTACCCAATGAGCAACTGATTCGAGCACCAGTCCATAATCTATCAAAATTCCCGATACGACGATTGTCGATCACGGTAGCAATTAATTTTAATGAAAATATTAACAAAGTCCGTGAAGTATTGATTGAGGTCGCCAACGATTACCCATTGGTTTTGGCAGATCCTAAACCACGTGTGACTGTGTCCGCGTTTGGTGAATCATCCATTGAAATTTTATTTGCACTTTGGTGTATGCAAGCCAACTATCTACAAGTTAAAGATGAAATTCATGAGCTGATCCGTAATCGCTTTGTGGAAAATCAAATTGAGATTCCTGTGCCTAAAATTGGTTTTGTGGATCGTCCAAATCCAAATGAACCACTGCAAAATGCAGACATTGATGGATATGCCAATCAACAAGATTTAAAGTTAGAGCAAAAACAAGATAAACAGCTTTAAAGCTCAATGGGCAGATGAATCCTTGGTATCAAGCATTCATCTGTCCAATTACAAAACCTTCATCAATTTTTAAACAATGAGCTGATAAATTAGTCACTTCAAAACAACAAAATCGACACAAGCACAATGCAACTCAATCATTATTTAAATTTTGAAGGTCAAACAGAAGCCGCTTTTAACTTTTATAAGTCGTTTTTTGGTGGAGATTTCTCTTTTTTAAAGCGCTATTCAGAATTGCCTGATGTCCAAGTCCCTGAACAAGAGAAAAATTATATTTTGCACATTTCTTTGCCCATTAATGACTTTACTGTATTGATGGGCTCGGATACCACTGAACAGTTCTGTGCACCAAATAGTGCTCCATTCAGCAAAGGAACTAATCATTATATTTCGATTAATTTAGAAGCACATGAAGCGGATGAAGCTCAACGATTATTTACAGCACTCTCTGCCAATGGTCAGATTGAAATGGCTTTGGATAAAACGTTTTGGGGTGCTCTATATGGCGCTTTCACAGATCAGTTTGGTATTCGATGGATGGTAAACTGCCAACTCAATGAAGTTTAATCATCTCATTAAAATATAGCCTATTGATTCGACATGATATAGGCTATAGTTTACTCAAGAAAACGACATCATTTATAACAAATATGATCACAGGGCTTACCCATACACTTCTGATTATTCTCATCACGATTGCAATTTCTATCATTGCTTGGCAACAACGCAATGTCATGAATCGTTTGATTTTCAATATTTCAGCAATTAAGCATGGTCAATATGATCGCTTTTTAACACATGGTTTCATCCACAATGATGGTATGCATTTATTCTTTAATATGTTTACCTTGTATTTCTTTGGACGAAATATTGAATGGTTTTTCCGTGGTTATTTAAGTGGTATGGGCTTTGTCTTATTTTATTGTAGCGCCATCATTATTGCTGCTATTCCAAGCTATTTGCATCATCGGAATTTAAACTCTTATCGAAGTTTAGGCGCCTCAGGTGCAGTCAATGCAGTACTGTTTAGTTCGATCTTATTTAATCCTTGGGGCATGATCTATATCTATATTTTACCGGTTCCCGCAATTATTTTTGGAACAATATATTTGTGCTATAGCATGTATGCGATTCGTTCTGGGCATTCACCACTGATTGACCATCGTGCTCATATTACTGGTGCAATCTATGGTTTCTTATTCCCATTACTTTTAGAACCTTCTCTGGGCACAGCATTTTTTTATAAGTTTATTAATTCACCACTATTTTAAATTTTGCATTCACTCACTGATGTCTAAGCTATGGTTAAGCTTTAGACATCAATATTGGAAAATTGCGCAATAATTGTGAGACCAACAGTAATAAAAGCAATCCCGACCCAGCCAGCTAAATCAATATTTTGACCTAAAAATGTCTTGGCTAATAACGCAGTGGCGATCACCCCAAGCCCAGACCATAAAACATATAGAATTCCAGCTTGCATAAATTTCAACGCATAAGCAGCACATGCAAAAGAAATGATATACAAAACTAGAGCGATGCCTTGATCAAATTTATTGACCAGACCATTGCCTTTAGCAGAATAAAATGTGGATAGAACATCAGTCGCAATTGCGATCAACAGCCAAAATACCCCAGGATTAATTTTTGCAAGTAAGAAAGACATTGTCGTTTTAGTTCAAATCATCATCGTCAAATTTTATCTTGAGTAAACCTCAACAACCAGCAGAATCTTTGGATAAATAAAAAGGTGAATCCCTCGATTCACCTTTTTAGGTTTGAATTTTAAAAACTATGCTTGATCCAACCTAAATGATGTCATGGTCAAAGAACCTGCTACGGCTTGATCATTAAAAATACTCAGCTGATCATTTTCTTCCTGTAAACCTAAAGCATATAACATTGGATAATAGTGATCTGGTGTTGGAATCGACAATAAAAATTCAGGACCCTGCTTTTGCCAATCAATCAATGCTTGATGATTATGACTTAACAAAAAATTCTTCATTTTTGCATCTGCTTCTAAAGCCCAATCATAACCAAAGTGACCATCAAATTTGTCAAAAGCAACTTTTCTAAGGTTATGGACCAAATTACCACTCGCAACAATCAAAACACCTTTACGGCGCAATTGAGCTAGTTCTTTTGCCAAATCATAATGATATTGTGCATCCTGACTGTAGTCGATACTCAACTGTACGACGGGAATATTGGCTTGTGGAAATACATGACATAACACCGCCCATGTTCCATGATCCAAGCCCCACGTATGATCATGATGAACTTCAACACGATGAATCGCAGCAGTTGTTTCTTCAACCAGTGCTTTATTTCCAGAAGCAGGATATTGCATATCAAATAATGCTTGAGGAAAGCCACCAAAATCATGAATCGTTTTGGGTTGTTGCATGGCAGTAACTGCTGTAACACCCTGTGTAAGCCAATGTGCAGAAATACATAAAATTGCTGTCGGTTGTGTCTCCATTTCAGCACCAATACGATTCCACGAACGTGTAAAATCATTGGTTTGAATGGCATTCATTGGAGAACCATGCCCAAGAAACAATACAGGCATGACTTCAGTATTCGGTAAAGTTGCATTCCAACCTTTGAGTAACGATAAATCACCTGTTGTTTGATTGAGCATTTCATTCACCATAATAAATCTTTATTTCATTATGTGATCTTTCAATTCGGTAAAACAGCGACTTTTACAGCATACAACATTGCAAAAATGCAACGATCAATTTAAATTCCTGATTTAACTTTGAACATAGTTTTAGTCGGCATGAAAGCATTCATGTTTAATAATTCGACCAATCATCCAGAAAAAAGCCGAACATATGTTCGGCTTTCTAATTCAAAATCAATGCTTAAAATAATCAAGCGCCGGTTTGATAATGCGCTTTCGGTACTGCTGTAGAGGCTTGATAAGGGTGAGTAAAATCACCTAAACCAGCAGCAGCTTCTTGAATATCTTTACCTTCTTTAATTACAAAGGTATCAAAACCTGAACGCTTCATATAATTCAAAACGTCTTTAAATACATCACCAGTTGCACGAAGCTCACCTTGGTAACCTTGGCGACGCAATAATGCCGCAAAGGAATAACCACGACCATCATTAAACCCTGCAAAATCAATAAAGATTGCATCTAACTGATCAAGCGGAAACTGGTTAGTTTCTGGCGAAGCATCCACAGTGATCAATAGCGCTTTTTTACCTGTTACATTGGCAAGCTGATCCAACTGTTCAACAGTCAACAATACATCACCTTGAGGTAACACACCATCCTCACCAATAATTTGATAAGTATTGTCTGCAATAGAGCCATCTTTAGAGAGGACTTGAAGTGCGGTATTAAGCATATGCACGCTCCTTAAATGGTTTAATGCCGACACGGCGGTAAGTTTCAATAAATGCTTCACCTTCATTACGAAGATCAAGGTAAGTATTTAAAATTTCATCAATAATATCAGGTACAGCTTCCGCAGCAAATGATGGTCCTAAAATGTCACCAATTGAAGCATCGTGGTCTGCGTTTCCGCCCAAAGTAATTTGATAGAATTCCGCACCTTTTTTATCTACACCTAAAATACCGATATTACCGACATGGTGGTGACCACAAGCATTCATACAACCTGAAATATTCAAGTCAATATGACCTAAATTATAAACTGTATCTAAATCATCAAAACGGCGTGTAATCGCTTCAGAAATTGGAATCGATTTCGCATTCGCCAAAGAACAGAAGTCACCACCCGGACAGCAAATAATATCGGTAATAAAGCCAATATGTGCACGAGCCAAATTGTTCTTTTCAAGAACTTGCCACAATTCAAATAAATCTTTTTGCGGAACATCCACCAATGAAATATTTTGTTCGTGCGTAGTACGCAACTCGCCAAAAGTATATTTGTCTGCAAGATCTGCAATCAAATTCATTTCTTCAACAGTCATATCACCCGGTGCAATACCTGCACGTTTGAGTGAAATGGTGACAATACGATAACCAGCCACTTTATGTGCATTGGTATTGATATTGAACCAATGCTTGAATTTTGGATATTCAGCAAATAAGGCACTAAAGTCTTCATCCGCATAATCTTGATAATCAAACGGCATGAATTCTTGATCTAATTTTTCTAAGATCTCGGGTTGTACTTTCAATGTTTTGATGGTTTCAGCAAACTCAGCTTCCACTTTTTCAGCAAACACTTCAGGTGTTAATGCTTTCACCAAAATTTTAATACGTGCTTTGTATTTATTGTCACGGCGACCATGTAAGTTATATACACGAAGTACTGCTTCCAAATATGCAATTAAATCTTCACGTGGTAACCATTCACGAATCATTGAACCAATGATCGGTGTACGTCCTAAACCGCCACCGACTTTGATTTTATAACCCAATTCACCCGCTTCATTTCGAGTTAAATATACACCGATATCATGGAATGAAGTTGCAGCACGATCAATTTCTTCAAGTGCAGACACTGCAATTTTGAATTTACGTGGTAAGAATGCAAATTCAGGATGGAATGTCGACCATTGACGAATCAATTCACAAGTTGGGCGTGGGTCGGCAATTTCTCCAGCCACAACGCCAGCATATTGATCAGTAGTTGTATTACGAATACAGTTTCCTGAGGTTTGAATGGCATGCATTTGAACAGAAGCAAGACCTTCAAGCATATCAGGAACGTTTTCCAGTGCAGGCCAGTTAAACTGAATATTCTGACGTGTTGAAACATGCGCATAGCCACGGTCGTATTCTTTAGCAAGTTCAGCAACTTTGCGCAATTGTTTAGAATTCATTAAACCGTAAGGTACAGCGATACGTAGCATTGGCGCATAACGCTGCACGTATAAACCATTTTGTAAGCGTAAAGGACGATACTCATCTTCAGTGAGTTTTCCAGCTAAATAACGTTCCGTTTGATCACGGAATTGTGCAACACGTTCGTTGATCAGTTGCTGATCAAAATCAGTATATAAATACATGGCGTACAGCTAGTAGTTTCATTATAACGATGGACAATATAACGAGTATTGATCTATCAAAGAAATGCTTTTTTTCCATATTTTATAGCGGTTTTATTGATAAGCATCCTCCAGGGATTGAATTGGCAAGACTTCGCTTAATATCCTCAGCGTTATAATGCATTTGATGTTTTTCTTCATTACTTATCTTTATTTAAGATAATAAAAAAAGAGCATAGATTCTATGCCCTTTTTAACTGATTGAAGACTTATTAAAAGAGGATTAACCATGAAGCAATTTAAATACTTGAGTTAAACACATGATCATCTCTTGGATTCACTCGTAGATAAAGATTTAAAGAGCTAATTTAGGATTGGTCATCCGAGCTTTGCTGTTCAGTATCATTTTCCAGTTTATTTTCAGCAATTTTTGCAGCTTCATATCCTGCAAATGCACCTGCCGCTTTTTCTAAAAATCCAGCATCAGGATCTAATTTATCAACACCTTGCTCAGCAATTACAGCACCTGCAATTTTACCCAATTCATCTAATAATCCGCTCATTGCATACACTCCACAGTGTTTTGTTTGAGTTCTCATTGTATTCAGTCTCATGTTCAACATTGCGGAGACTTTGTTGTATAAACAACAGGCTTATGCGTAAGTACTGCAAAGAATTATATTGTTTGTTGCTAATTAAACCACTGTTAATCTTTTAAGGCTGAAATACTGCGCCATTTCGATGAATCAAATCGCGTTTACTGTTAAATCGTCAAGTAGGTATTTTCCCACGTACTTTCACAGAATTGACTTAAATCTGTTTTCGTATCTACTTCAATCAATTCAACATAGCGACCATGTACATGATCAATTGCAATACAATCATCGATATCTAAAACCCGATCTGTGTGCTGCTTTTGCCAATGGTTGGCAAAATGCTGTTTGCCCTTGCTTTTTGCTTCACTGGCATCTTGGGCGACAACAAGAACATAACGATGCAACTCTCCAAACTCATTTACATCGTAGCCACCTAGGTTAATTAACCACAACTTAGCGTCTAATAGATTCGGTTGAGCATCACTAAAACGGATCTGATATGTCTTATTTTCAAACTCAATGACTTGTAGCTTTTGCCAAGCATCAATATGCAAACCTTGTTGTTCACCAAACCACGCATTTTTTAATTGAGGATAAATTTCTTCAAGTGTGTCTCCAACAGCCAAAACGACATCATGGACTTCTGTATTGGCACGTGCATGGCGACCACCCAACATAACGATAAATAAACTAGACATATGCAACAACTAAATAACTAAGTGAATGTTTGAATAAGTTTTAATAGTAAAATCCCACCCACAGATAATACCGCATTATTGAGAAAATGAATGAGTAACACATGCCATATATTTCTTGTGCATAAGTAGATCAAGTTTAAAAATAATCCTGCACTCATAAAGCTGATTGTTGCGACTAGGTTCCCATCAAAATTATAATAATGAATCAAACCAAATAAAATCGAATTCAGCATGATCAAAACCATGCGCCATAACCACGGCTGAATAAATAGTTTTTGTAATAAGGTATAGCGGAACACGATATCTTCTAAAAGTGCAGTAAATAAAGGTCCAAAGCTGATGAGTAACAAACTCAGAAAAGCAATTTTTTCAGGATCAATAAATGGTCTTTCTTCGTGACTTTCACTCACAGGAAGAAATTGACGTGTGAGTGAGATAATCACTTGTAAGCATATTGCACCCACCACAACCAATATACTTGAACGCCAAAAAGCCTGTTGATATTTTTTCCAATGCGTAAACAACATATCCTTATATAAGCAGCACACTAAAATAAACAGTACGCCTCTTAAAATAGTATCGCCCAAACTGACAGCTATCGAGATTCCAAATATTTTTTCTAA
Organism: Acinetobacter bereziniae LMG 1003 = CIP 70.12; assembly: GCF_000368925.1. Taxonomy (GTDB): domain Bacteria; phylum Pseudomonadota; class Gammaproteobacteria; order Pseudomonadales; family Moraxellaceae; genus Acinetobacter; species Acinetobacter bereziniae. Next base: position 1,605,449 of record NZ_KB849756.1, read on the forward strand.
AATAAGACCATTTATAACAATCAATGGGAGAATAGAAACGGCAAAAGTGTCTTTCCATCCCCAGATAATTTTTTCAGGGAAGTTTTCAGCCCAAACTTTTTGTAAAAAATGCATAACCAAGATAATCTTTTATTTTTAGTAGATTTTGCGCAAAAGAACGTAAATTCCAAATACTGTGTATAGAGTGCTTATCATCAAGATATAAAAAAGCCCCTTATAAAAGAGGCTTTCCAAATAAAAATGATGAATTACATTTCCACCATTTCCACACCATCAATACGCGCCACAGTCATTAAATCTTTATCACCACGACCTGATACAGTTGCGATAATAATTTGATCTTTTGACATCGTTGGTGCCAGCTTAGTGACATAAGCCATCGCATGTGAACTTTCCAATGCAGGAATAATTCCTTCAATATGGGTCAAATCACGGAAACCTTGTAAAGCTTCTGTATCGTTAATTGGCACATAATTTACACGATGCATATCTTTCAAGAAACTATGTTCAGGTCCTACACCTGGATAGTCCAAACCAGCTGAAATTGAATGTGTTTCAATAATTTGACCTTGTTCATCAGACATTAAGTAAGTTCGGTTACCATGTAGAACACCAACGTGACCTGCATTAAGTGGTGCTGAATGTTTACCTGTTTCTACACCCAGACCAGCAGCTTCAACGCCATACATTTTCACATCTGGATCATTTAAGAATGGGTAGAACAAGCCCATCGCATTTGAACCACCACCCACACATGCAACCAAGGCATCAGGTAAACGACCTGCCTGCTGTTGAATTTGTTGACGTGCTTCACGACCTATAATCGACTGAAAATCACGTACCAATTGTGGATACGGATGCGGACCTGCAACTGTACCAATGACATAATAAGTTGAGTCAACATTGGTGACCCAATCTCGCATTGCTTCGTTCATGGCATCTTTTAATGTTTTAGAGCCACTTTCTACAGGAACAACAGTTGCTCCGAGCAAACGCATACGATAGACATTCATCGCCTGACGTTTAACATCTTCAGCACCCATAAAGACAACGCATTCGAGACCTAAACGTGCTGCGATGGTTGCTGTTGCAACACCATGTTGCCCCGCACCTGTTTCTGCAATAATACGTTTCTTTCCAGAAAGCTTCGCCAATAATGCCTGACCGATGGTATTGTTGACCTTGTGCGAGCCTGTATGATTCAAGTCTTCACGTTTAAGATAAATCTGCGCACCACCCAACTCTTTCGACCATCGTTCAGCATAATACAAAGGACTAGGGCGTCCTACATAATAAGCGAGATCACGGTCGAATTCTGCCAAAAACTGAGCATCATCTTTCATACGGAAATAGAGCTTCTCTAAATCCTCTAAAGCTGCCATTAAAGTTTCTGACACAAAACGTCCGCCATGGATACCAAAATGCCCGTTTTGATCTGGGAATTGGGTATAGTCAATCACACTATTTTGTTGATTACTTTGCTGATCCACGTTGGACTCCTTGCATAAATCGTTCTACGAGTTGTTGGTCTTTAATACCTTTTGCGGACTCTACGCCTCCGCTCACATCGACTGCATAGGCTTGAGTCGTTTGTATGGCGTTTTCAACATTTTCAGGCTTTAAACCACCTGCCAAAATCAAAGGAATATCAAGTTTAGGGAATTGCGACCAATCAAAACTGTGCCCTGTTCCCCCTTTCAATTCAGGATGCCATGCATCTAAAAGCATAGCACTCGCGCCTGCCTGTTGGTATGGTCGAATTGTCGTAATAATTGCTGAATTGTCTGCGTCAGGTTTGATCTGAATTGCTTTATACCAACGACGCTTATTATATTGGGCAATCTGTTGGCATTGTTGTGCAGTTTCATCCCCATGAAATTGAATAATATCTAAAGGGACAGATGCTAAGACTAGTGCAATATCTTCTGCACTGGCATTCACAAACAAGCCCACAATACTGATATAGGGTGGAATGAGTTGCGCGAGTTGTTGTGCTTGTTCAATTGTCACGTAACGTGGGCTGGGTTCATAAAACACAAAACCAATCGCATCCACACCTGCATTTACGGCAGCATGAATATCCTGTGGTCGTGTAATTCCACAAATTTTGGCACGGGTACGCATAGTTTTGAACTCGAATTTGTTTAGATCAAACTGATTTTTTCAATATTTTGGACAAATCATTGTAAAGCAAATTCCTTCACTTGCGTTAAAGTTATATAGGATTATCTGTTTTACATTGTTTATACACTTAACAAACTTTATACTGCACACAAATGCAACAAGTCTAGCTTTAGGCTTTGGGAAGTTGGTGAAAATCCAACACTGCCCCCGCAACGGTAAAATGAAAATATTATTCTTTATAAGTCTCATGGCTTACACCACTGCAATATTTTGTGGGAAGGTGGAATAATCTGAATTGTTTTAGATTCTATATTTAAGTCCGGATACCAGCTTGTTGTGCCCTTAAACTCAATCATTCACGGGGAGTGAATGTATGGAGCGTATCATGTCTGTTATTTTTAAACCTACAGCGCTTGTAGGTGCTGTCGCTATTGCGATGGGGTTATCTTCTGCTGCATTTGCTGAACAGCAAGACCAGACTTCTAATTCGATAGCATCCTTGTCACCGATTGTTGTGACAGCCACTCGTTCAGAAGAAAGTCTAAAAAATATTCCTGTTCGACTTACTGTAATTGATCAAAAAACAATTGAACAAAACCCATTACTGAATGTTTCAGATGTCATCCAAAGAGATCCTGCTGTTTACATTAAACAAAGTGGTGGTATTGGACAAGTTTCAGAAATTGCTCTTCGTGGTACTAAAGCAGTACATACATTGGTTTTAAAAGACGGTGCTCGTTTAAACAGTCAAAATGAACTTGGTCCTTTATATCCTGCTTTCTTGGATACAACTGATGTTCAACAGATTGAAATATTGAAAGGTCCAGCTTCAGTGCAATATGGTAGTGATGCCATCGGTGGTGTTGTTCAGCTTATTTCAAAAAAACCAGTTAAATCTGGAGCAGAATTAACAGGTATCTATGGTGAAAATAATACTTACAAAGCGATTGCAAAAGCAGACCTAGTGACTGATCAAGGCTTTTATGCACAAGTCGGTGGACAACGTTTAGAAAGTGACGGTACACGTATTTTTGAAAGCCAACCAAAAAATGAAAAAGCAAGCTTTGATCAAAAGGGCTATAATGCAAAATTTGGTTATTCACAAGAAGATATCGTGGATGCTTACGCATCAATCAGTGAAAACAAAGGTACAAATATTTTTAGTAATGATTACATTGTCAACACATCACCACGTGAATTTGAAAATCGTGTGATCAATGCCAAAGTCTCTTATAATATTTTGCCTGAACTGATCGTAAATGCACAATATTCCAATGTTCAAGACAAACAAAATGTTCCAGCTTATGCATCGCATTACAACACAGAGAATAATCAGGGTGATTTAAACTTAAAATGGAAGTTTACACCAAATCAAAATGTCTTGGTTGGTGCAACATATAATGATGCGAACTATAAAAGTAATACCATCTTAAAAAATGATCAAAGTGTAAATAGCACAGGTTACTATTTACAACACCAATTCAAAAATGAGTTGTTTGATACCCAAGCTGGTATTCGTGTAGAAGATAATGAGCGTTTTGGTACGCATACTGTAGGACAAGGTGCCGTACGTTATCATTTCTTACCGAATGCAAGTGTATATGCCAATATCGGAAGCGCTTTCCGTGCGCCAACCTTAAATGAGTTATATTCACAATGGGGTGGTAATGAGAAGTTAGAGCCTGAAGAAAGTACCTCTTATGAACTGGGCTTTGATTATGATTTAACATCAAACATCAGCACAAATATTTCTGCTTATCACACTAGAATCAAAAACTTGATTGTTTACAATTATCCTGCGGGTAATGAGAACATTGATCAAGCTAAATTTACCGGTGGTGAAGCTGAAGTTAAATGGCATCAAGATGATTTGTTCCTCTCTACCGCATATGCTTATGTGAAGACAGAGAATGACAAAGATGGTAATGAAATTGCTTATCGTCCCCGTCAGACTTTAACGCTCACCACGGGTTTAGAAAATACTAATTATGGTATTAGCGCTTCACTCATTGCACGGGCGAAAGCTTATGCAGATGCGGTCAATAAAACTCGTGTTCCTGGTTATGCAACTGTAGACTTAAACGCTTATTGGAACGCAACACCAAATGTTAAAGTCTTTACCAACATTCAAAATGTGGGTGATGTTGAATATCGTGAAGTTTTCAATAATTATCCATCACAAGATTGGTATATCAATAATGGTCGCCAAGCTTCGGTTGGGGTAACTTTCCGTTACTAAAAGCTAGACTCAAAAAAATATCTAAAACAGCGCAGTTTATGGATAATGTTTTGACCGACATTATCCTTTTTTATTCTTTAGCTTTTCATTTTTATCTAGGACAAAATCATGGGACATCGCTTAAGTAAAATTTACACCCGTACAGGTGATTCGGGAACCACTGGATTAGGAGATGGCTCTCGTGTACCTAAAGATGACTTACGTATTACCGCTTTAGGTGATGTGGATGAACTCAATTCGATCATAGGTGTATTACGTTCACAAATCTCAATCAGTGATATTACGGATAAAGCCCATTGGGACAAATCGCTCAGTTTAGTTCAACACTGGCTGTTTGATTTGGGGGGTGAAGTCTGTATTCCCAACTACAACTTGCTGCAACCTGTTTGTGTGGAATTTCTTGAAAATGAAATTGATAAAATGAATGAAGATTTGCCGATGCTAAAAGAGTTTATTCTTCCATCAGGCACCTTGGCATGCAGTTATGCTCATCAAGCACGTGCAGTATGTCGCCGTGCTGAACGTAGCCTCATGACTGTGCATAGCAGAGACCAAAATATTCAAGCCACAGCCTTACAATTACTCAATCGCTTGTCAGATTGGTTTTTTGTTGCCTCTCGTACATTACAACGTGCAGAAGGTGGTAGTGAAGTGCTTTGGCAAAAGAACATCAACGATACAATTTAACTATCTTTGACCATTCATCTATGATTTTTTGACAGTATGATCATGTTTAGTCCTACTGAAAGAATAGGACTAAACACAAATTTTCAGTTAAAGATTAAAGTTTCGTCATCAGTCAAAATAATCTAATGGTTAGGCTTCTATGATGAGATCGATGATCTGAATATCGAGTTTATTCTATGAGAATTATCGGACATCGTGGTGCACGTGGCGAAGCACCTGAAAACACCTTGGGTGGCTTTCAATATATTCATGACTTAGGTATCCGTGCGGTTGAGTTTGATGTGCGACAATTAAAAGATGATGAACTCATTATCATGCATGACGATAATTTCTTAAGAACCACAGGAATTGATCAACCACTTTACCCTTTAGACAGCGCACAACTCGCATCGTTTAACCAAGCCAATATCTGGATGGATTGGGAAAAACAAATGACACCGACTTTGAGGCAAAGTTTAAATATCATGCATGATTTTGAACATATTGAAGTTGAAGTAAAGGCTGTTGAAACCGTACAAGATGCTGAAAAGCTCACTGTTGAATTACAGAAACAGCTCAAAGATTTTAAACATACGGCGGTCATTACCAGTTTTGACTTAAAAATACACCACGCTTTACAACAACAAAAATCAGAATTTAAACGTGGTTTACTGATTGAAGAGGACATTCAGGAACAAGCCATTGAACAGGCATTAGAACTGGGTTGTTGCCAAATTGGCTGGATGAATCAGTTGGCAAGCGATGCAATAGTTCAAGCGACTCAAGCAGCAGGTTTGAATATCAGCGTTTGGACAGTGAATGATATTCAACGTGCTCAACATTTACGTGATTTAGGTATCCAAGGATTAATAACAGACTTTCCAAAAATGATGCAAGATGCATTAGGTCAATTGCAATAATTTAAAATAAATTGAGTCGCATAAAATCGGATTTTCTTTATAGTGTTGGAAGTGATTTAACTCATAACTTTCTTGGATTCAGTCACGACCAAGTATGAAGTTGTGGCACTTATTCTGGGTAAATTTTTTTACACACTTTTGACAATCAAGTACGACTTTTTAATCATTCATTTTTTTCGATCAAATCGCTAAAATCTGTGTTTTATTCTGTTACTGTTTTATACAATACAGATGTACACTAATACTAGTGAACATCTGTTCGCTCATGATACTATTCGTGAATAGTATAGCCTAGAAAAATGCTGAAGCTATGCGTTTAACTTTACCTAATGAAGGTTCTTAGGAGTGCTGTTGGAGATGAATGCTCCCCTACCCAAAGCCCCAATAAATTGGATCGGTGTTTTTGCTCTGGTATTCTTACCACTTGTGGCATTAATTGCGATTCCATTGTATGCCTACCATCATGATTTTAGTATGGCAGCTTGGATTAGTTTATTCGTTTTACTCGGCCTCAGTAGTTTAGGCATTACTGCGGGTTATCATCGCTTGTGGGCACACCGTGCTTATGAAGCGACTTTACCTCTTAAAATTATTCTGATGATTATGGGAACATTTGCTGTTCAAAACAGTATTTTGTTCTGGGCTTCAGGTCACCGTACTCATCACCGTCACGTAGACGATGTTGATCAAGATCCATATTCAATTAACAATGGCTTTTGGTATGCACACATTGGCTGGATGTTACGTAACTATCCTGCTGCTGAATCAAACTATAAAAATGCACCAGATTTGTTAAATGATAAAGTGGTGATGTTCCAAGACAAATATTACATTCCATTGGTCATTGCAGTTCATGCAGCTATTCTCCTTCCATTGGGTTGGGCTGTAGGTGACATCTGGGGCGTATTGCTCTTAGGTGGTTTACTCCGCTTAATCATTAGCCACCATGTAACCTTCTTTATTAACTCTTTATGTCATATGTGGGGCAAACGTCCTTATACAGACGAAAATACTGCACGTGATAACTTCCTGCTTGCCATTGCGACATGGGGAGAGGGTTATCATAACTACCATCATATTTTCCAATACGATTATCGTAATGGCGTGAAATGGTGGCAATATGACCCGACGAAATGGTTGATTTGGTCATGCTCTAAAATTGGTTTAGCAAAAAATCTTCGTCGTATTCCGAGCTTTAATATTAAAAAAGCAGAATTAGCAATGAAGTTTAAATATGCTGAACAGGACTTAGCAATTTACGGTCACAATGTAAATGCTGACATTTTAGCAATGAAACAAAAAGTCTCTCAAGAATATGAAGCTTTCACCCATACATTAAACGATTGGGCAGCTTTAAAAGAGCAAGAGTTACAAGCTAAAAAAGCCTCGGTTGCGGAAAAAATTCACCAAATGGATGTCAAACTTAAAGTTGATTTTCAGTTGGTTGAGCAAAAATTGGCTTTCCACCGTGAGCGTTTAGAAACATTGATGCGCGGTATTAAAAAGAACGTTGTTTCTTAATCTATCAATCATCAAATCAGTAAAAATCCACATAAATAGAAAAGCTCCAACTGGAGCTTTTCTTTTGCCTAATTTTTATAACCATCTAAATCTAAACCGAGCAACTGACATGCAGATCAATAATATCCCTTTTGGCATCACCAACTGGACAGAGATTCCGACCACCCGTCACCAAGGTGAACAAGGTTTTGCACTTTGGCGAACTCAACAATTTGATCAAATTCGTGTTCGAATGGTCGAGTACTCAGCAGGATATTTAGCAGATCACTGGTGCTTGAAAGGTCATATCCTTTTTTGTTTAGAGGGTGAGTTATATACAGAACTTGACGATGGACGTACATTTACTTTAACCGCTGGTATGAGTTATCAAGTTGCAGATCAAGCGGAAGCACATCGTTCTTCAACCACATCAGGCGCAAAGTTATTTATTGTCGACTAAATTAGTCGACATTCTCCCACAGCATTAAAATTTTGCTATATTGATCAAGTCATGATTTATCCATTGCGATCAACTGTTATGTACTTCAATCCTCGTTATCCCACGTTGAATCCAAAACTATACCATGAGCAAATGCCCAACCCGCTTAAAGGTGTAAAAGCAGGACATTTTAATCTTACACTTGCTGATGAATTACAATGGTCGGATGAAGAAAAAGCACAGTGGGTGGAGATTTGCAGTGGACAAAAAACATTCCCAGAATTCCATCCTTTAGCGATGGTCTATGCAGGACATCAGTTTGGTCAATGGGCTGGACAATTGGGGGATGGGCGAGGTTTGTTGATTGCCCAAATTATCAATCGTCATCATCAAACCATTGATCTGCATTTAAAAGGCGCAGGCTCTACGCCCTACTCTCGCATGGGCGATGGACGAGCTGTACTTCGCTCAGTCATTCGTGAGTATTTGGCAGGTCATGCCTTAAATTCGCTTGGTGTCCCATCAAGTAATGCAGTAGGTTTTACCTCATCAACTCAAGGTGTTCAGCGAGAGAAGCTTGAACTTGGTGCAATGATGTTACGTACATCAGATTGTCACATTCGTTTAGGGCATTTTGAATGGATCAACCAATACCAACCTGACCTATTGCCAGAATTCACCCAAAAATGTATCGAATGGCACTACCCTGAATGTTTAGAGCTTCAGCAAGCAGGCACTGAAAATCATATCTTGGCTTTTGCACGCAAAGTGATTCAAAATACAGCCATCATGATTGCCAAGTGGCAACTGGTTGGCTTTGCGCATGGGGTGATGAATACTGATAATTTAAACATTACAGGTTCAACTCTCGATTTTGGTCCTTATGGTTTTATGGAACGATTCCGTCCAAACTGGATCAATAACCACAGTGATTACAATGGACGTTACACTTATCAAAACCAACCCAGTATCGCACATTGGAACTTATGGAACTGGTTAAATCATTTAATTCCACTTGCTCAACCTGAAACAAAAGAAAAATTTAAACAGGATTTGGTCGAATGCTTGGAAGATTTTGAACCTACCTTTCTTAAACACTATACAGATGGGCTATGTCAAAAACTTGGGCTTCCAAACTTTCACAAAGACAGCTTTGACTGCGGTATGAGCTTTTTAAAAATTTTACAAAGCGAACAGCTTGACTATACCAATAGCTTTATCCGTTTACAAAATAAGCAGTATGAAGCCATTCAAGATGATTGCCTAGATCGCCATCAATTTGAATTATTTTTGACTCAATATGAAAGTATTCGTGAACATCAAGATTTAGATGAATTGGATGCTGATATGAAACTTGCCAATCCAGTTTATATCTTAAGAAATCATATGGCTCAAAAAGCCATTGAGCAGGCTGAGCGTGATGATTTTTCTGAAGTTGATCGTTTATTTAAGTTACTCAGCCAACCTTTTACACGTCAAACTGATTTAGAAACCGCTGCAGATTTGGCTCCTTTAGCAAGTGATTTACCTGAAGTTATGGTGAGTTGCTCATCTTAGGTCTATTTTGAGTAATCATACTTACCCACAATTTCTGTGGATAACCATGTGTTTATCCACAGGATAAATCCACAATCACAATTCAACTACAGCTTCCCAGTTTAATTTGGGTAAAATTTAGACAATACATTGCTTTACAACATTCGTAATTTAAAATGAATAAAAAATATCTCTTTTCAATTTTTGCTATTTTCATTGTGATGATCGCTGGTGGATGGTTCTATCAAAAATATAATCAATTTATTCCAACAGCAAATGCTGCCATACATGTCAAAAATTTATCACAGCAAGACATCACTCTTATTCGTCAAAACACTCCGATTACAGAGGTTAAAGTTTATAAGTCTGCTCGCATTGTCCAATTGATGCACCATGATCAAAAAATTCAAAGCTATCCAATGCGCTTAGGCTTTACCCCCCAAGGTTATAAAGTACAAGAAGGTGATGGAAAAACACCTGAGGGACAATATATTTTAGATTGGCGCAATCCGAATAGTGCCTTTTATAAATCTCTGCATGTGTCTTATCCAAACCAGCAAGATCTCGCACAAGCCAAACGACTCGGTGTTTCCGCGGGTGGTGATATTATGATTCACGGTTCTGCAACCACTTCACAAATCGAGAAAATGCCGAGTTTAATGAACTATTTACCTCGAAATGACTGGACATGGGGCTGTATTGCCGTTAGAAATGTTGATATGGATGAAATCTGGAAACTGGTGGATGATGGAACCATGATTCGCATTTACCCATAATTGAATTAAAAAGAGAACATAATGACTGGTGAAGAAATCCGAACTTTAGCATTTAAGATTGCGTCACATTTGCCTAAATCCGAACTTGACTATCCTTTTGGTGAGGATGTTCCTGTTTTTAAAGTGATGGGAAAAATGTTTATGTTAGGCTCTGAACTGCATGGCAAAAAACTGATTAATTTAAAAGTTGAACCTGATCATAGCGAAATGTTGAGAGATCTCTACCCCTCGATTCAGGTGGGCTACCATATGAATAAACGTCATTGGATTTCAGTCTATGAAGGCGAACAGATCAGTGCTGATCTGATTCAAGACTTGGTTGAAGGCTCTTATGAGCTTGTGAGCAAGAGCCTGACCAAAGCCCAAAAGCAGGTATTGGCGGTTTATCAACATATTAAATAATTAGCGGGCTTTGGATCGCACATTAGATCAACAGAGCTAACCTCTATCTATTCACGATTCAGTCAAAATTAGAATGTATCAATAAATATCAAGTTATATGTTTATTTTTCAAACATAACTTTTTACATTTATAAACATTTACCCACAATATCTGTGGATAAACCTGTGTTTATCCACAACGATGAACTTAAAATGTCGAAAACTTAATCTTCTGGATATTCAAAACGATAGCCTACGCCATAAACAGCTTGTACCCATTCATGACGATTTCCAGTTTCCGCTGCTTCAGATATTTTACGACGTAAGTTCTTGATATGACTATCAATAACACGGTCTGCAACATCAAAACTATCTGGGTTAATATGGTCTAAAAGTTGCGCTCTAGAATAGACTTGTCCCAAATGTTCGAGGAAAAGCTCTAAAAGACGAAACTCAGTTGGTGTTAAATTCAACGATTTTTGTTGATACCAGATGCGTTGTTGTGCTTTATCAATCCGGAATAAATCATTGGCTTCAGGTTCAGCTTTACGTTCTAAACGACGTAACACAGCTTGTACACGTGCAACCAATTCCTTAGGACTAAATGGTTTACAAACGTAGTCATCAGCACCCATATTTAAGCCCAACACACGGTCAATTTCTTCAGTACGCGCTGTGACCATAATGATCGGCAGATCGGTTTGTTCACGCACTTTACGACAGATCGTGAGACCATCCATACGAGGAACCATCAAGTCCAAAACCATGAGGCTTGGCTTACGTTGTTGAAAGCTTTCATAGGCTTCTTGACCATCATGAAACATACTGACTTCAAAGCCTGCCGCTTCTAGATAATCCCGCACCAATTGCGCAAGTTCAACTTCATCTTCTACCAGCATGATATGTTTCATGTTGTGCTATTCCTTTTAAACTTTCGTATGTTTTGAAAATGTCAATTTGCAACGCAAACCGCCTAAAGGTGAATGATCAAAAGTTAATTGTCCACCCAGTGCTTGCGCAATTTTACCAGATAAAGCCAAGCCTAATCCTGTGCCACCTGTACTACGCGTACGTGAATCATCAACACGATAGAATCGCTCTCCTAAACGTGCAATCTGTTCATCACTCAAGCCAAGCGGGCTGTCATCCACAATCACACTCCAAGATTCAGCGTCTTGTTCAGTATGTACCTGAACTTCACCACCCGCTTCAGTATAACGAATACTATTTCCCAGTAAGTTGACCATAATTTGCTTAAAGCGATCTATATCTAATTGTAATTTCGCCCCCTCACCTGTTGCTGAGACATTGAGATTGGCTTGTTCAAACTTTGGTTTAAAATTATCAATCTCTTGCAAAACCACAGACCACGGATCAACTTCTGCAAAATAACATTTTAATTGCTGTGCTTCTGCCTGTGCTAAATCAGCCAAATCTTGAGTGAGTTTTTTCAAACTCGTCACCTGACGCAACATCGCAGCAAAATGTTCAGGTGTAGGTTTACGAATACCATCCTGCATGGCTTCAATTTGTGCTTGTAATACAGCCAATGGTGTTTTTAATTCATGTGAAGTATCTGCAACCCATTGTCGACGAGAGGTTTCATGCTGATCTAGAATCACTGCCAATTGATTTAATTCTGTTGATAAATCACCAAGCTCATCATTTCGTTTAATTGCAACTTGATGCTGGAAATTACCTTTGGTGAGTTCACGTGTACCATTAAGTAAGCGTTGAATTGGCGTTTTAAAATAGGTCGCTAAAAGTAATGCTGCAACCAAACTCGACAAAAATGTAAAAATATAGATCAGTACCAAATAGCGTTTTTGGCTACTAAAGAAATTGATGCTCGAAGCATCATCTTCATCCAAAACAGGTTTAAGCCCTAAGTAACCCACCACTTGTTCATTGACAATAATTGGGCGATAAGAGACTTGATCATCTGAAGGCTCACCCAATACAAACTGATGTTTGGCATCATATAAAGAAAGACGTGAACTCAATCCTAAACGGTCTGGCATGGATACAAACATCTTCTTGCCATTTTTTGGACTAACCATACGCATTGGATCACGCATAGACGATTCTTTTCCTTCAGCAGGAGGGTTTTCGTGACCTCCCGCGATATGTCCTTTGTCCATCGGGGGCTTAGCTTTGCGATCAGAAGGTTTAAATAAGTTTTGATTTGAACTGAGCGGAAATTTCAAACCTTCAAAAGGTTGGTAGGCTGAAGGCAAGTTTTCTTCAAGAATTTTTATTTCTTCTTTGTCTAATTGGGATTTTGGCGTAGCACCTTCGGTCTGCCCCAAAGTTGCCATCATCGTATGTTCTTTAAAATAACGTTGCTGCAAAGCAATATCGTACTGACGACGTAACCACCACCGCGATAACTTGTCATAATCATCAGGTGCAGCATCACCTTCGATTTGTAAAATTTGCGCCTGAACTGCATTGCCCCAGTCTTGATATACACCATAAACATCTGCCAAATTCTCAATCAAATGATCAAGTTTTTGCATTTCGACATCAGCAACATATCTGGCAAAGTTTTTCTGCATGGTCCAATGCAATACACTCAAACTCACTGTCGTGATGACTAATGTCGTCAACAACACCGTGAGAAATAAACGTAAAGCGATGGGGACTCGGCGTATTTTCAAAACTGATCTCTCGTTTTTCTTCTCATTTCAACATTGTACCCAACACTTGCTTAAAATACTCTCCATTGTTTCTACATCATTATTATTTAATCTTTACTGTATCCACAAATATACAGAACATTCATTGGAGTAGTAACAATGAAAATGATCACAAAAATCACATTATTGTCAGCAAGTATTCTAAGTATGGGGGCTTTAACTGCCTGTCAATCTAATCCAGGTCCCAAAGACGATCCAGAAGGTCGTCCAATGATGCATGGCGGACATCATAAAATGTCACCTGAGCAACGTGAAGAAATGAAAAAAATGCGTGCGCAACATAAAGAGATGCGCCAGCAAATGCAAAAAGCCTGTGACGGTAAAGCGATTGGTCAAACTGTTCAGGTCAAAGCTGGTGAACAAAGTATTGATGGAACATGTAATATTGTATTCAAAGCTGATCGTAAAGCGATGAAAGAAATGAAACATGATTTCCGTCGTGATGGAGAGGATCGTGGACGTATGATGCGTCACGATGGACCACGTATGAAAGATATGACAGATGAACAGCGTGCTCAAATTCAGCAGGAATTTGCGCAAAAACGTGCAGAGCGTAAAGCGCAATGGGATGCAATCCAAAAATCTTGTGCTGGTCAGACTGATGGAAAAGCCATTCAAGTGAAAATCGGTGATAAAACTTTAGCTGGTCAATGTGTTGTGAAATTTCAACCCGATTTTAAAGCAGACCGTGCAATGCCGACCATGCCACCTAAAGTATAAAAGATATGTGGGATAAAACGGCATAACTTGTTGATTATCCCGATCATAAAACCTGAATCTCAGCACTGAGATTCAGGTTTTGTTTTATAGATAAAACGCCTGATTTTTCATACAAGTGATTTGATTTCAATCATTCAACAATATATTCATCACATTAATTTTATTGATCAAGAGAAATTGTTTTTACTGTATGAGCTTTCAACAGATTGGCTATATAAATACCCCCCTAATGGATTTTTCCTCGAAGCATCAGTCATATTTCATCTCTCATAAAAAAAACGATCCTTTAGGATCGTTTATTCTATTTTAGCGATTCAATTACTTTGAATTGTCTGAAATCAATGCCACTTGTTGCGCGTAATTTAACAACTTCAGTTTTGAAGCTGCTAATTCTTCAGCAGAAGCCTGACGCGTAATATCACGGTGAATACGTAATACATGCTGACGTAAGGAATGCCCTTCTGCCGCATTATAAGACTTACAAAACTCTTTAATTGCAGGGTCACGTTGTTCAATCATACGTTCAACCCAACGATCAAGCTGTGCGAGCTTTTTAACGCCTTGTTTTGGCGTTAAATACGATAAAATTACAGCTTCATCTTCATTACGCAAAAGCTTTCCAATGCGTTGAAATTGACGACGGCGCGCTTCAAAAGATGTAATCAACTGCACATCTAATAAAGCCTCAATTAAGCGCTCTTCAACAGGTAAAGATTGAATTTGTTTTTTTGACAACTCAGCGAGTTGCTCACCTAAAGCAGCCATACGCTGTACAGCTTTTTTCTGTTCGGTTTTACTTGCACGCCCTTCTAAAGACTCAAAATCATCTTCAGTAAAACGTTGCGGACGACGTGCCACGATTATTCTGCCTCGTAAAATTTATCTGCAAAAAGTGCTTGAACTTCAGACAAAGCTTTTTCTTCATCTACACCGTCAATCACTAAACGCAAGGTTGTTCCTTTACCAGCTCCCAGCATAAGTAAAGAAAGGATATTCTTGGCATCAACCAACTTGTCACCTTTCCCAATTTGAATAGAACATTTAAATTTGGTAGTGACTTCGATGAGTTTTCCAGATGCACGCGCATGTAACCCTAATTTATTAATTACGTCAACAGTTGTGTCAATCATGACCAGTGCTTCATTTCTCTATGTAATACTTGAATGGTCCATTTCGACTCAAGAGCCTTTTTCAACCGATCCACAATATAAACCGAACGATGTTGACCGCCCGTACAGCCAATTGACACTGTAATATAGTGACGATGACCTTCCGCAAAAGCAGGCAACCACTTATTTAAAAACTGATAGATGTCTTGATACATCTCATTTGCTTGCTCGCTGGCTTCTAAAAAATTACGCACAGGTTCATCCAAACCCGAATATTTACGCAACTCTAAATCCCAATGTGGATTAGGCAAATGCCTTACATCAAAAACAAAATCTGCATCTAATGGAATACCATGTTTATATCCAAAAGATTGCAAAATTAAAATTAGTTTATCGGACTGTCCCAGTTTGGACAATAAGGTATCTTTTAAATCATGTACACTTTTGTCAGTGGTATCAATATGTGCTGTTGCCCGCAGTTGAATCGGCAACAATAGATTTTTTTCTTCTTGGATACATTCATTTAAACTTTGAAAACGATTTGAAAGCGGATGAGGACGTCGAGATGCACTAAAACGTGAAATTAACTCCTGATCACGGGTCGTTAAATAAATAACATCTACACTTCCATGTTTTTGTATTTGTTGAAAAACATCATCAAAACCTTGTAAATCTTCTTTTGCGCTACGAACATCTACACCTAGCGCTAACAATTCTAAATTATTTTCTCGGTCAAGTTTTTCAACAATTTCAGGAAGCAATGCCAGAGGCAAATTATCAATACAGTAATAACCCAAATCTTCCAGTACCTGCAAAGCAGAGGATTTACCTGAACCAGATTGTCCTGTCACGATAAGTATACGCTTCATGGCATAGCGATCCTAAAAGCAAAGTTTATGCAGAATATTTCACTTGTAAATTGTCAATCAGACGGGTTTTGCCTAATTTCGCTGCAACAAACAATACAACATCTTGGTCGAACTGTTCAACTTTTTGTAAGGTTGGGCTACGTGCTTCAACATAATCCACCACTAATCCTGCATCAGTCAGACTTTGACGAATCTGTTGAAGCACGTTTACAAGTGTTTTACCCGCATGTAGATCATCTGCAGCAGTTGTTAAAGAATTAAAGATAACAGGGGCTGTTTGGCGTTCCTGCTCAGATAAATATCCATTACGAGAACTTAAAGCTAAACCATCTTCAGCACGAGCAATCGGTACACCAATCACTTCAATCGGCATATTCAAATCACGAACCAACTGTTTAATCACAGCCAATTGTTGATAATCTTTTTGCCCAAAGAATGCAAAATTGGGTTGTACAATATTGAATAGCTTGGTGACCACAACAGCAACGCCATCAAAATGACCTGGACGTTGTAAACCACATAAATCATCTGTAATTTCACCAACACTAATATTGGTCAATCGTGGATATTTACCATACATTTGCTCAACAGATGGCGCAAAAACAATATCGCATCCCACTTCAGCCAATAAGTGGCTGTCATGCTCTAATGTTCGAGGATAGTTATCAAAGTCTTCATTTGGTCCGAATTGGATCGGATTGACAAAAATACTAACTACCACCACATCACACAACTTACGTGCTTCACGAACCAGATTTAAATGACCTTCATGTAAATTCCCCATCGTTGGTACAAAACCAATGATTTTACGCGCTGATCGAGCAGGATTCAGTGATGCTGATAATCCTTGAATGGTCGTTTCTGTTTTCATCTTTTACAGCTCTACTTGGAAAGTATGTTCTTTCGAAGGGAAAGATTTGTCTTGCACAGCAAGATGATATGCTTTGAATGCATCTACAATTGCTGTTTCACCTGTTTGCTCTGTCATAAAGTTGCGTACAAAACGTGCTACTTTTCCAAAAGTCAAACCCAACATATCTTGCACAACCAATACCTGACCATCTGTATCAGCACCAGCACCAATACCAATCACAGGGACATGTGGGAATAATTCAGCAATTTCTTTACCCATTTGTGCCGGAACACATTCGAGCAGTAATATTGCCGCACCAGCTTCAACCACAGCTTTACAGTCTGCAATCAATTGATCTGCAGCTTCACGTGTTTTTGCCTGAAGTTTATAACCACCGAAAACATGTACCGATTGAGGTGTTAAACCTAAGTGTACACATACCGGAATACCATTTCGTGTCAGCACTTGTACAGTTTCTGCAAGCCAAGCACCACCCTCAATTTTAACCATTTGCGCGCCTGCTTGCATGACAGTTTTAGCATTCACTAAAGCATCATTGAGCGTTGCATAACTCATAAATGGGAGGTCACATAAAATAAAGGCATGCTGATTCGCACGACGTACAGCGGCAGTATGATATGCCATATCCGCGACCGTAACAGGCAAGGTTGAATCATGCCCTTGAATGGTCATCCCTAAAGAATCGCCAATTAAAATAGTATCAATTTCGGCAACTTCCATACCTTTTGCCATACTTGCATCGTAGCAAGTCAAGCATGAAAATTTACGACCCTGAGTTTTAAATTGTCTTAAATCACTTAGACTGATCATGACGATATCCTCTATCAATGAGAGTTCTTTAGCACATCCAACAGTTCAGCCTGCCCAACTTTGATCAGCCAAAACAGTCAATGTTGAATGTTGCACAAGTTCTAGGTTTTGTAATGATTGTCCGTTTACCTTTAACTCAGTATCCAAGTCTAATAAAGGAATCACCACAAAATCACGCTGCAAAATACCAACATGTGGTACTGTGAGTCGCTCATTTATAATGTTTTTTTCAGCATAAAGCAAAAGATCTAAATCCAAAGTCCGCTCACCCCAATGGCGTAAACGCACTCGACCTGATTCATTTTCAATCCGTTGCAACTCATTTAATAAATCTAATGGCGCTAAATGGGTTAACAATTGGGCAACTGCATTGTGGTAATGCGGTTGATCTTGTGGGCCCATGGGTGGGCTGTGGTAAAGCTTGGAAACCTTCACCTCACCCAATTGTTTTAACTGCTCAACAGCTTCACGCAAAATCTGTTCTGAATCACCCAAATTACTGCCTAAACCAATATAGGTTTTATTCATCATTGCGTTGGTCCAAAGATCACTTTGCTCAAATCACGTTGTACACGTCTACGCTTGGTGATCGGGTGATCCGCTGTAATTTCACCTTTGTTGACTGCTGCTCTGCTGTCATTTCTGCTTTTAAAATCATGTGATGCTGCAGATGGAGTATGGCTGGCATTGGCTTTTTGACGAGAACGGCGACTACGTGACTCTTGTTCTTTGACTAGTGGTTCAATCTCGGTTGAAACAGTTTTCACTTCTTCAACAACAGGAGATTCAGCTAACTTTTTACGGCTTTTTGCTCGTTGACGATTATAACTACTGATTGCACGCTCTTTTTCATCACTAGACATGGTTTGGTAAGCTTCCCACCAAGCCCCCATACCGTTGGTCGTCGAATCACCAGACTTTTCTCTTAACAGTAAAAAGTCAAATCCAGCACGGAAACGCGCATGCCCTGACAGCGCTTCAATTTGTTGCGGTTTTGGATTTAACAGACGTGTCTGCATTTCCCAAACCTCACGGATAAACGTCTCCGCAAATCGAGGGATAATGGTCCGCGTCGCTTGTCGTTTTAAAACATCCAAACCTGCTTGTGCGCGGGCTTCTGCCGCAACTACACCTTTAGCCTGATAAAAATCACAACGTGCTAAAAAATTGTTCCAAAGTAACACGGCATAGAAAAAAGCAGGATTGATGGTTTTGCCAATTTGAATTCGCTGGTCAGTATTTTTTGCTGCACGCTCCATAAATTGAGTAATTTCAGGGCTAATATCAGCAAATAATTGTTTCCAAATACCAAACTCGATCAACATTGGCATGACACGATGTAAATGTCCCATCGTGAATAGTTTTTGTGATTCATCGTATAAACGGTGTGGAGAAACATCACGCAAAAGCTGCGTCATCTCTTGGGTAAAAATTTTTAAAATTTTAGGATCGATACTGAAATTTAATTTTGCCGCAAAACGCAATGTACGCAACATACGTACAGGATCTTCTTCAAAACGTAGAGTCGGATCACCCAATAATCTTAAAGTTTTGGTTTTTATATCATCAATGGCATTACAAAAATCAAGCACTTCACCCTTACGTGGTTGATAATACATCGCATTGATAGAAAAATCGCGACGTGCAAAATCTTGCTCGATGGTTCCCCAGTTATTATCACGCAGAATCATGCCTTGAGCCGAAGTGATCGCTTTCTTGGGTGGGGCACGAAATGTTGCGACTTCAATCAATTCACGACCAGAATAGACATGTGCCAATTCAAAACGTCGACCGATAATTCGACAACGACGACCGAAAACTTCTTTGACTTGCGATGGCGTTGCATTGGTCACAGCATCGAAGTCTTTCGGATTTAAGCCGAGCATTAAATCACGCACACCTCCACCGACTATATAAGCCTCATAGCCAGCTTTGGTTAAAGAATCAATAACATCTAAAATGGAAGAAGGTAATTGAGCGGTGGATAATCCACACTTTGACGCACGCAAAGTTTGCAAAAGACACTGTCTCCTACGTCAGGACGTAAAAATCATAATTGTGCTAATCATATCGCTTACACAGCTAAAGGGCAATTTGATTCTCGCAATCTTGCATTGAAATTGTGATCCTTAAATGATTGATCTCAATTTTAAGCTTGCATGTTTTTTAACAATACTTTATTTCAGATCAATGACGTTTAGCTTTGATTTTGACATCCTCATTCCCTTAAAAGAGGGTGATTCCTCCTGCGAGACGCTCATGTCCGAGCGCAAGAATATTCATTGCCGAGTTTATATCTCGATCATGGAGCGTACCGCACTCCATGCACTGCCATTCTCTTATTCCAAGACCCATCCTACCTTTCGGACTACTGAGCCGTGAGCTACAGCACGAACACGTTTGGGTGGTATACGCTTCATTGACTTCTTCAAACCACACTCCTGCGTTCTCGCATTTATACTTGAGCATTGTTCTTAGTGTTGTCCAACTGGCATCTAGCACTGATTTAGCTAATTTAGTTTGTGCGAGTGCTTTGGCATTCACATTGCCAACGAAGATTGCTGCATGTTCATTTACCAATTTACGGCTGAATTGATGCAGCATATTTTGACGGATATTTTTAATCTTAGCGTGAATTGCTTTGACACGTTTGTTATTTTTTGCTCGTTGAGCAATGCCAAGTTTTTGTTCATATTCATGATAGATTTTAGGTGCTTTGAGCTTTATGCCATCTGAACAAGTGGCTAAGTCTTTCAAACCTAAGTCTATGCCTATTGAGGTTTTAGCTTCTGATTTGATTATTGGAATAGCTTCTACAACTAAACATACATACCAACGACCACGGGCATCTTCCACAAACGAGCCTGTTTTAACATTGTATTTGCTTAATTCGTAACTATCCCAAAGCCTGAATTGATGCTTACCATACTGCACATAACCATCGGCATACTTGATTGCTACCTTTTTGAATGGTATCCAACCGAGTGAACGCCTTGCTGATTTTTTATGACTGACACGCCATTTTAATTTTGCTTTTTTGAATTGCTTTCTTCGTGTAATGAGTTCTTCTGTTATGGCTTGAATGGTTTGACTATGCAAATTACATTCTTTTGATGTGCCTTTGGTGTACTTGGCAATGTCGTATGCTGAAAAGAATTGTTGTGTGCGTTGTAGATGCTTGAAACACAAATCATTGACGAAATTCCAGACGAAATTGACTTCGGTCGCTAGTTAGTCTAGTGCCTTGCAATGTTTGTCTTTTATACGTAATTTAAGTGTTTTCATAGCATTATATTAACAAAAACTTTTCATGAAAAATGATATTATTATATTAAAACGACATTTCATGTCGTATGGTTTACGCTATTCGCTTATATCCTCGGGCTAAACCCCGAGGTTTTACGCTCCGATGGATAAAAACAATATAAGATGATTGATTATATTCCAAGTTGGTTTTTGTTTTTCTCATAAAGTGAAGGACCAATCCCTTTGACATTCTTTAGCTCTTCCACATTTTTAAACTTTCCGTACTGATTTCGATAATCAATAATGGCTTGTGCTTTCTTTGCACCAACCCCACTTAACTGCTGTAATTGGATGACATTGGCACTGTTCAAATTTATTTTTGGACTGGAAGCGGATGGAACCTGTGCTGAAGAAGCCTGTCCTTTTCTTCCCAAATGAGTTTGGGAAGGCTGGATATTGGGGCGTGAAAGATAGTAATTGTCATCTACTTTTTTTAACTGAGCATCTTGTGCTTGTTGCTCAGCTTTCCATTTTAAATAAGCCTGATCAAATTTCTGTGCATGTGACATCACAGTCATACCCAATAAAGCTAGGTATAACCCACTCAAAAGCACAGATTTATTTAATTTAACTATACAATTTATCACATATTTAAAACGACTCATGATGTTCCTAATGTTGTAATTTTTGCTTTGCTTCATCCCATAATTGATCCATTTCAGTCAAAGTCACTTCTTCTATTTTTTTGTTTTTAGAATTGATTTGTTCTTCAATATAAGCAAAGCGTGATTTAAATTTAAAAATGGTGGTTAAAAGTGCCATTTCGCTCGAGATATTCAGTTTACGCCCAACATTGATTAAAGAAAATAAACAATCACCAAATTCTTCGATAATTTTTTCAGACTCTCCCGCTTGCATGGCTTCTTCAAACTCAGCCAACTCCTCTCTGACCTTGTCATAAGCTTGCGTAACATCGGGGAAATCGAACCCCACTTTTGCCACATTTTTTTGAATATTTTCTGCCTGAGTCAACGCTGGTCCATGTTTTACCGTATCTAATCGGGATTGAACTTTACCCTGCTTTTCCTGTTTTTTTATTTCTTGCCATAATGACGATACTTGTTCTGGGGTTAAATTTTCAAATTTTTGCTTTTGGAATACATGTGGATGACGTCTAATTAATTTCTGACAAATTGCATCAACCACGTCGTTAAAATCAAATGCACCTTGTTCACTGTACATTTGTGACTGAAAAACGACTTGGAGTAATAAATCCCCCAATTCATTTTTAATCTCATCAATATTTCCAGAACGCACAGCCTCTTCGACTTCATAAGCTTCTTCAATCGCAAATTGAGTTAGGCTTTCTGGGGTTTGTTCACGATCCCAAGGACACTCTGTACGTAACTGTTTCATGATGGCTAATAACTGTTCCATTTTATGTCCTTTAAGATCAATAACAAATGACGGTACAACGCTTGTTGTTGCGAATATTTTATGTTCAACTCTTTGCAATTAAAAAATAAAATTGAAGGATGTTGTAATGAGCCAAAGTATATTCATTAGTGGAGCAGCACAAGGCATTGGGGCTGCAATCGCACGTCTATTCTACCAACAAGGTTACCAAGTTGGTATTTATGATATCAATGAAGTACAAGCGCAAGCCTTAGCAGATCAATTGGGTCATAACGCCAAAGCTGGAAAATTGGATGTTCGTGATTATGCACAATGGCAAAAAGCATTAGCAGAATTTTCTGAGTGGGCTCAAGGCTTAAATATTTTAGTCAATAATGCGGGCATTCTTTATTCAGGTGATTTTGAAAAAACAGACATTCAAGCACATCAAAGCACGATTGATATCAATGTGAATGGCGTACTCAATGGTTGCCATGCTGCATTTCCCTACCTTAAAGAAGCTAAATTTGCTCGTGTCATCAACCTTTCTTCAGCATCAGCCATCTATGGTCAGGCTGATTTAGTTTCTTATTCTGCCAGTAAATTTGCGGTACGTGGCATTACAGAAGGTTTAGATATCGAATGGCAAAAATATGGCATTCGTGTACTTGATGTCATGCCACTCTTTGTTCAGACGGCGATGGTCAAGGATATGGATTCTGGTGCGATTCAAAATATTGGTGTTAGTCTTTCTCCGCAAGATGTTGCAGAACAGGTATTTGCTCAGGTGAAAGCCAAAGGTACACTTTTCACAGCAACACATCGCCCAGTGGGATTAAAGACCAAGGTCATGTTTACACTTTCTGCAATTAGCCCTCAATTTATCAATCGCTTGAGTAATTTGATCCTTACACGAAAGCCTAAAAGTTGAGTTGCATAAAATTAAAAACGAATCAAACCATTTTGCTTAACCATTTCAATATATTCTTGTAAGCCATAAAAAAACTCGCATTTAGCGAGTTTTTTTATGGCTTCAATGAGTGAGTCTAATCAATGCAATCCTGTTTAGTTCCCTTGAACCAAACGGCGTGCACTGATAATACCTGGTTGTTGCTCCAAACGAGCGAGCAAGCGAGACAATTGCGCCAAGCCTTTAACCTCAATCAACAATTTCATATTCGCAATACCATCTGCTTCTGAAATCGTATTGACTTGGCGAATATTGATTTGGTCAGAGAAAATCACTTGAGTCAAATCTTTGAGCAATCCACGACGATCATAGGCTTCCACAACGATTTGAACACTTTGCCCACGCGTTGGTTGCATTTCCCAATCCGCTTCGACTGCACGGTCAGGTTCTAACTTAATCATCCGCATATAATCAGGACAAGCAACTTTATGGATACTTACACCACGATTTAAGGTGATATAACCTGCAATCGACTCACCATGAACAGGTTGGCAACATTGCGCAATGTGCAATTCAACATTATCCAAACCATCAATTAAAATACCATGTGCAGACAACGTATGGCTTGCGCGTGGATTTAATGTAGGTTTCAGTACAAGTTCTGGTTCATCCTGATCCAAATGCATATGGCGGTTGACTTGATTAATCAACGCATGAAGACTGATATCACCACTGACCAGTGAAACCAAAATATCATCGCCAGATTTCACATTGAAGTGATTGCAGTAATCACTTAAATCAATACTTTTTGGATGAATCGCTAAACGTGAAAGCTCTTTATTTAACAACTCACGTCCAACTTCCAAGTTCTTACTACGATCTTGTTGTCTAAACCAATGACGAAGTTTATCTCGTGCACGAGCAGTCTTGATATAGCCCAATGAATTGACCAACCAATCACGGTTTGGCTCACGGTCTTTTTTGGTTAAAATCTCAACCTGTTCGCCCGTTTTCAAGGTATAAGTCAATGGTACATAACGTTGATTTACCCGTGCTGCATAGCACTTGTTACCAACTTCTGTATGCACATGATAGGCAAAATCAAGCACTGTAGAGCCACGGGGTAACTCTTTAATATCTCCATCACGGCTGAAGACATAGATCTTTTCAAAACCCTCAAAATCTTGGATTTGTTCAAAATCTTCAGTTTCATCTTCATTAGGATGCGCACTGGTTTCAGTACGTTCCTGATAATGTTCCAATACCGCACGTAAAGAATGTAGACGATGATTAAATGAATAATCTGTCGTTTTAGAACCTTCTTTATAATTGAAATGTGAACATACCCCAAGTTCCGCTTCTTCATGCATTTCTTTGGTACGAATTTGAATTTCCAAAGATTTGTTTTCAGCAATTACCGCCGTATGCAATGAGCGATAACCATTGGCTTTCGGATTGGTAATATAGTCATCAAATTGATGTGGGATATGACGCCAAATTTGATGAACGATGCCCAAGGCGTGATAACACTCAGCAACCGATTTGACCAACACCCGTAAAGCACGAATATCATAGAGCTGATCAAAGCTTAGGTTTTTACTCTTCATCTTCCGGTAGATTGAGTAAATATGTTTCACCCGCCCTGATATTTCAGCTTCAATATCATGGTCAGCCAGTTCGCTTTTAAGTTTTTCTACCACAAATTGAATATATTGCTCTCGTTCTAAACGCTTTTCATTCAGTAATGAGGCAATTTCTTTATAGCGTTCAGGTGCCAGATAACGGAAAGCGAGGTCTTCCAACTCCCACTTTAACTGAGCAATCCCCAGACGATGCGCCAATGGAGAGTAGATGGTTAAAATTTCTCGTGCGACACGCTCTTGGCGCTCTTTAGAAGAATGTGCCAATTCACGAAGCGCAAAAGTACGTTCAGCCAATTTAATCAACACCACACGCACATCTTCTGTGACAGAAATCAGCATCTTATAAATGCCTGTCAAATGCTCACGTTGATTGTTATTAAAATGGTCTTCTAAACGTTTATTTTTTTCAATCAGTTCAGACAGTTTACCCATTGCCAAAGTGCCTTTGACAAGATTGTAAACCTGTTCCCCACACTGCTGCTGAATTTCCTCTAAAGTGGTGAGATCTTCACGCACACTACGATAGAGTACTGCTGCTGCCAGTGTGTCTTCGTCTACATGCAAGTGTGCAAGAATATCTGCCATCCCAATACCTGTAGCAAAGGTATTGGTTCGTGAATTTACTGTGGTCGCCAATTCTTTTTGTAATACTAATTGTGCAACTTCTTCTAACTGTTTTAGTTCAGCACCGTCTAAAATTCCACGCACCCGATCTAGCCAAGTTGCTAGAGCTTGTTGCGCTTCATCGGCATGCTCTACAGTCGCTTCCTCTGATAGCTCATTGAGCTGATCAGGAAGTTGCTCACGTACTGTGACCATACCCTACTCCTCTAACTCTATATTTCATTATAAATCGTTTATCTCTAGTTTCTTTTCAAATAAAGCGATGGATTCAACATGTCCAGTATGTGTAAACATGTCCATTACACCTGCCTTTTTTAGCTGATAACCGTGTTGCACCAAAATCCCTGCATCCCTCGCTAAAGTCGCTGGATTACACGATACATAAACGATTCTTTTCGCACCAAATTTAGGGAGATAATGCATAACCTGCTCAGCTCCCGCACGAGGTGGGTCAATCAATAATGCATCAAATCCTTGATTTGCCCAAGAATAATGCGAAAAGTCTTTTGTTAAATCTTGTGAATAGAATTTAACATTGCTGATACGATTGTTCAGTGCGTTTTCTGTACCACGCGTCACCATCGCCTCACTTCCCTCCACCGCAACAACTTTGCCTGTGTCACCCACACATTTTGCAAGCGGAAGAGAAAAATTACCTAATCCACAAAAAAGATCTAAAACTTTTTCACCTTGCTTTAACTCAAGCAAATCACATGCCAGTTTGACCATTTGCGGATTTACTGTCGGATTGACTTGGGTAAAATCGGTAGGATTAAACGCAAAATCAACATCAAAATCATTTAAGCGATAATGTAAATACATCGCTGCATCAACATCATCGACCCGATGGACACTTTCAACCCCTGCAGGTTGCAAATACAACTGCCATTGCTTCTGTAACGCATATTGTTGCAATAGGTTGACATCATGCTGTTTTAATTTTTCAGTATGGCGAACCAGTAAAGAAATTTCACAATCCCCTTTGGCTAATTCTATATGACCAATACTGCTTTTGCCTTTTAGACTTTCGAGTAATGCCTTAATTTCAGGTAAGGCTTGATCCAGTTGAAGGTCTAAGATTTTACAGGTCTGGATTTCAGTGAGATGGTTGCTTTGAGCTTCCCGAAAGCCCATCAATAATTTATTTTGTTTGGGCAAAAACCGTACACCAATCCGTGCTTTATGACGATAATCGACACGTGTAGAGCGCAGTGGTGACAACCATTGCGCTGGTTCTAAACCTGCAAAATGACTGAGATGGGATTTTAACACATCCTGTTTTAAGCGAATTTGCTCATCAGGATGAATGTGTTGCATATTACATCCACCACAAGTCCCGAAATGCGGACAAATGGGTTCAATACGATAATGGTTTGGCTCACTCAGTAATTCAATACTGTCAGCTTCTTCAAGTTTTGAAACCTGACGTGTGATTTGAGCTTTAACGGTTTCACCAGGCAATGCGTAGCGAATAAAAACTTTTTTACCTTGTTTTTCCGTTGGATGGGAAAACTCAGTCCCGTAATGTGCAATCCCTCGCCCCTCATGTGACAATCGTTCAACTTTAAAAACATATTGAGGAAGTTGAGATGGTCGAGGTTTGGCTCTATGCTTCAAAGGAATACCTAATTGGGTGTGGAGGAAAAATCTGCCTGAGTAAATTCAGTAAGTTGTGACATTTCACGCCAAACATTTAAAAACTCATGTTGCTGAGGTTGTCCTTGTAAATAATGAATCGAAGCTTGAACCCACAAACGGTGATCTTGCAAAGTGATCTGTCCTTTTAACAAGGACCAACGCAAATAAATCAACCAGGTATTTAAAACATCACCCTCGCAATAACTGGTCAATTTTAGCCATTGCTGGGTCTTCACATATTCAGGGACAAAATAACCTGAGATACCACGTTTGCCGGGATAACCTAGCAAATGCGCAACATCATCCAATTTCTGAAAATGACGCCCATTAAACATCGCCATCACATCCATTAAATCAACATGACGGTTGTGGTATCGATTCTGGTAGTTATTATACCTTTTTTGCGTGTCAATCTCACCTTGATCGAACAAACTTGGTGCAGATAATCCGTGATACATCGAACGGAATAAAATCACAGGTAAATCAAACTGTGAGCCATTCCAACTCACCAAAGTCGGATGACGCTTATCAAAAATAGATAAAAATTTTTGTAAAATTTCGGCTTCGGTATAATGTTCTCGGCTAAATGAAAAGAGCTTCATCGCCCCATTTTCATCAATCCATAAACCTGAAATGCAGACAATTTCATGCAAAGCCAAACGTTGAAAATCCATACCAGATTCTTGACGGCGTAACTTGGCAAGTGCTTGCTCTAAATCATCTTCAGCTAAGTCCAATCCATACAAATGCGCCCCAGATTTGAGATCTGTTAGGGTTTCAATATCAAAAACTAAAACAGGAAGACGCATATAACTTACTCAATTACTCTCTAGTGATCATGAAATCATGGATCGACTTAAAACCATTATTCATCATCTTCAACAGAGAATAAACCTGTAGATAAATAACGATCACCACGATCACACACGATACATACAATCACCGCATCTGGATTTTCTTCTGCAATTTTTACTGAAGCCCACACTGCCCCACCAGAAGATGTTCCTGCGCTAATACCTTCCTGACGTGCTAAACGGCGAGCCGTTTTTTCCGCTTCAATTTGCGGAATATCCATAATTTGATCAACACGCTTTGGATCAAAAATCGTCGGTAAATATTCTTGAGGCCAACGACGAATCCCTGCAATATTTGAACCTTCAGAAGGCTGCAAACCAATAATTTGAATCTCTGGATTTTGTTCTTTTAAATATTTTGAAATACCCATAATCGTGCCTGTAGTTCCCATAGAACTCACGAAATGGGTAATTTTGCCGCCTGTTTGTTGCCAAATTTCGGGACCGGTGGTCAGATAATGCGCTTCGACATTATCAGGATTACCAAATTGATTGAGAACCAAACCCAAACCTTCAGTTTGCATTTGTAGAGCCATATCTCGTGCAGCTTCCATATTCGGTGCTTCAATCAATTCTGCACCATAAGCACGCATTGCGTCCTTACGTTCCTGACTTGAATTCCCCGGCATGATTAACTTCATTTTATAACCACGCATGGCAGCCACCATTGCCAATGCAATCCCTGTATTTCCGCTTGTCGCTTCGATCAACGTATCGCCTGGTTTGATTTGACCACGTTGTTCAGCTTTCATAATCATGTTATATGCTGGGCGATCTTTTACCGAACCTGCAGGGTTATTCCCTTCCAGTTTAGCCAATACTGTTGCTTGAGTATGACTTGCCAAACGCTGTAGACGTACTAATGGTGTTTTCCCAACATAGTGATCTAACAAAAATTCGTCGGCTAAGAAATCAGGTTGTGTGTTACTCATGGACTGCACCTATATTGAGGTGGGCATATTGTATGAAAAAATAAATGTCACTGCACATCTTTCCATTTGATTTTTACGAGAATGATCAAACAAACCCCATTCTAAACAATTCAGTTAAAACCAAGAAAAAATTTGTTTATCTAATAAAATTAGATAGATATAAAAAAAACATCAAGACTTAGAATTAGAAGTGATAAGGTTATCTCTAAAACAGCATAG
Source organism: Acinetobacter bereziniae LMG 1003 = CIP 70.12 (assembly GCF_000368925.1). Taxonomy (GTDB): domain Bacteria; phylum Pseudomonadota; class Gammaproteobacteria; order Pseudomonadales; family Moraxellaceae; genus Acinetobacter; species Acinetobacter bereziniae. The sequence continues at coordinate 1,634,572 of NZ_KB849756.1, forward strand.
CTGGAACGTAATTTGCAAGATTTTTAATCATATTGTCATGCAGGATCATTAAAGCATGTTAATATCTTGCGCATGGTCAATGAGTTGCTGGAACCATGTCGAATTTCAATAAAAAGCTCTTTAAACGTTTAAAACTCAATCACGCTTATGGTCAACTCATCGCGTTAATTTTCGTGCCGATCATGATTTTGGCATGTGTCGGAACAGCGCTTGTACTTTCCGAAACATCTGCAGCTGCAAAGTCTAAACAACGCTTTCAAGCCATTGCAATATTGAGCCGTTATCAATACACCGCGGAACAACTCACCGCAGTGATGGAGAAAAGTCCACTACAGCACACCAAAGCTGAAAATATTCTACAAAAAATATTTAATGAAAAACATTTGCTCAGTGCGGCAATCTTAGATGGAAACAATGTCAATCATTTAAGTGTCGGTTATCAAAATCAGCGTGAATGGCCCAAAATACCTAAAACAGGAACATTTTTTGGACCTATTCATAATAAGTACAACAATATTTATGGAATCAAACTCAATCCAATCAATAATGTGCAAAATATGTGGTTAGTGATTGAATTAGATAATCAACCTTTAGAAATCTCACATTATCGCGTCATGATTGTTTTGATTACGACTGCGCTACTGACATTGCTTTTGCTTTTATTGTGTTTGAATTTTTATTCACGTCGCTGGATCGCCCCGATGTACGAAATTCGGATGCAATTACAACGTTTAAATGCCGATACTCTTGATCAACACATGGTGATTAACAGTACAGGTGAGTTACGTTTGTTACAACGTGACATTGCCAATGTGGTTAAACGCCTGCATTTCAGCTTTCTAGAACTTAAAGAACATACTGAACAAACAGAAGATGATTTAAGACGTACTTTAGACACCTTAGAAGTTCAAAACATCACTTATAAACAAGCACGTGATCAGGCAATTTCTTCAAATCAGGCAAAATCCGTATTTCTTGCAAACATCAGCCATGAATTAAGAACACCATTGAACAGTATTGACGGTTTCATTCATCTGATGCTACGTCAGGATAATCTGAGCAATGATCAAAGTTTGTATTTACAAACCATTCGAAAATCTTCTGCACATTTATTGGCATTGATTAATGATGTGCTCGATTTTTCTAAAATTGATGCGGGTAAATTAGAGTTAGAAACAGCACCATTCGATCTTGAAGAAGCGATTTTCGATGTGATGGATATGTTGTCGCCATTAGCCGCGCAAAAACATATTGAAATGGCATTCTATTTTGCCGATAACGTGCCAAAACATGTGATTGGTGATGCTTTACGCTTTAAGCAAGTCCTGACCAATTTAATTTCCAATGCGATTAAATTTACTCCTGATGGTGAAATTATTGTTCGTGCGCGTATGGAACATGATGATATTGGGCAATGCTTATTACATTTCAGCGTACAAGACAGTGGTATTGGGCTGAGTGGTACAGACCGTAAAAAACTATTTGAATCATTCTCGCAAGGTGATGCATCTGTTACTCGTCAGTTTGGTGGTACAGGTTTAGGGTTGGCAATTTCTAAACAATTGGTTCACTTGATGCATGGTCAGATTGGTTTTGAAGATAATCAAGAGCGTGCGCCTACAGAAAAAGGCTCAACATTCTGGTTTACCGCGATGTTGACGACCAATGAAAATGAAGAGATTATCCATCCATCCTTTAAAGATTTAAATGTGGTGTCCTTCTTGGCACACCCCGCCACAGCCAATGTTTTACGACACTATTTAGAAAATTATCAAGTTCAGCACACTGAGGCACAATCAATTTTAGATTTGTTCAGCCGTCTAAATAGCTTGGAAAAAAATATTGAAAATACGTGGTTAATCGTTGATCACAGTGGCGATACAGAAGCCTTATTAAAAGAAATTCGTGGTCGCTATCAAGGACATCTGGCTGTTTATGGTTATCAGATGTCACTTGATCCTAATATGTTAAACGAATATATGGCGCGTCCATTGTATCAACCTCTTAGTCGTAGCTCAGTGATTCAATTACTCAGCAATAAACCGATCTTTGAGCAGGAACAACATAAAGACTTTAAAGGTCAAGATTTACATATCTTGGCAGTTGATGATCATTTACCGAACTTAATTGTACTGGAAGCACTACTTGGTGAATTGAATGTAAAAACCACCAAGGCACAAAGTGGTCAAGAAGCGCTCACCATTATTCAACAAGCTGTTGAACAAGGTTCAAAACCATTCGATTTAATCTTTATGGACATTCAAATGCCTGTCATGTCAGGCATTGATACCACACGAGCGATCCGATCATTAGAATCGACTTTAGATGGCATGCGCATGCCAATTATTGCCTTAACTGCCCATGCATTGGCAGATGAAAAACAGAAATTACTTAAAGTTGGCATGGATGACTATGTCACCAAACCGATTCAAATCGAACAAATTATTCAAATCCTCACCAACTGGACATCGGATAAGTTTATCCAACATCAAACACCTGTTGAAAATACAATTTATATTGAGGCATTTGACACCGATATTCTCGATTGGAAACAAAGTCTTGCCCTCGCAGCCAACAAAGAGGATCTTGCACAAGATCTTTTAAAAATGCTGGTCGACAGTTTCCCAACTGAACTGGATGAAATTTCACAGCTGATCGAGCTTGAGGACTTCCCTCAGCTTGAACATGTATTACATCGTTTATATGGTGCGACCCGTTATGTTGGCACACCAAAATTGCAGAGAGTTACAGGTGATTTTGAACAATTTATCTCAACCTTACGCAAAGAACGTCGGAAGGCAGATGAGGCATTCATTCAGGATGTGATGCAACGTTTGGATGATTTGCAATTGGTGATTCATGAAGTCGAAACTGCGGCGCAGCAAATCTTAGTAAATTAATTTCTATATCAGTCGCCCATGATTACCAAGTAGCTATAAATCATCTGCTATCGAATTTCTAATGCCGAATAAATGTAGAGATATATCGTTCATCTAAATGATGCTTAATCAAGCTTAGAATTCAGCATTGACTTCCGCTTTAACTTTCTGTGACTGTACTGTCATGTAACTCTTCCATCCACATGCTATGCTGATGACCAAGGAAAAATGAGTCAAGATCATGGCACTATTACATATAGAAAAAAACAATGGTATCGCAACAGTTACATTAAATCGCCCAGATAAACGCAACGCCATGAGCTTTGCTTTACTGCGTGAACTCGTCAAAGTCGCAGAGAAAATTAAAAAAGATCGCAGCATTCGAGTAGTGATTTTGACAGGCGCAGCCAATGTATTTAGTGCAGGGATTGATTTAGCTGATTTAAATAGTCCTAAAAATACTGCATTTGCAGCTTGGGAATTGATTAAACCGGGGCAAAGCCTGTTCCAAAAAGCATTCCTAATTTGGCAAGAATTGCCTGTTCCTGTCATCGCCGCCATTGAAGGATTTTGCTTTGGTGCGGGAATGCAACTGGCTTTAGCTGCTGATATTCGTATTGCGCATCCAGAGACTAAAATGTCAATCATGGAAAGTCGTTGGGGGCTTGTACCAGATATGGGGCTTACACGTTCTATCAAAGGCGTAATCGGCATCGATTTAGCCAAAGAGCTTACACTGACTGCACGTATTTTTGATGGACATTATGCCAAAGAAATTGGTTTGGTTACGCATCTAAGCACCTCACCCTTAGAAAAAGCCCAAGCCATTGCTGAAGAAATGTTACAACGCTCTCCTGATGCTTTGATGGCTGCCAAACGTGTTTTAGATGCCATGGAGCACCAGCCTAAAAAAGCGCTACGTTTAGAAAAGATTTGGCAGTTAAAATTACTTCTAGGAAAAAACAGTCAAATTGCGCGTAAAAAAGACAAGAATCCTGAAGTACAATTCTTACCACGCCAATATAAATAGTTTAAAAACATTTCTGTACAAGGCTTGGGAACAATAAGATGAATTTTGATCGTAACAGTAAAATTGCATTTCTTGGTATGGGCTTGATGGGAAGTCGCATGGCAGCTCGATTAATTCAGGCTGGATTTGATGTGGCAGTATGGAATCGCACAGCAACAGCATGTGAACCCCTGATTGATATGGGTGCGCATACTCTAGAGTTCGGTCAAATTGCAGACTACCCCATTATTTTGACCTGCCTCGCGGATGACCAAGCCGTTCAACAGGTTTACCAACACATTGAACCTTACTTACGCGCTCAACAAGTTATTGTGGATTTTTCAAGTTTATCTGTGGTAGTCACCAAACAACTTGCAAGTCAGGCAGCAAACAAACAGGTGATTTGGATTGACTCACCTGTTTCGGGTGGTACGGCAGGTGCAGAAAATGGTACGTTGGTGATTTTCGCAGGGGGGCATCGCGAAACCATCCAAGACTTGAGTTTGGTTTATAACGTTCTTTCGCAAAGAGTGACTTGCATGGGGGAAACGGGCACAGGACAAGCAACCAAAATATGTAATCAATTGATCGTTGCTGCAAACAGTACACTGATTGCGGAAGCCGTTGCACTTGCTGGTCAGGCGGGTGTTGATACTACTCTGCTTGCACCTGCATTAGCCGGTGGATTTGCAGACTCTAAACCCTTTCAAATTCTTGCGCCACGTATGGCGAGTCATACCTTTGAACCCGTACAATGGAAAGTGCAAACCTTATCCAAAGATCTCAATAATGCCGTTCAATTAGCCCAACAATTTGGTTTAGACATTCCTGTTGCTCAACGCGCCTTAGACCAGTTGCACAGCCACCAAAGCCGGGGTTTTGCAGAAGCAGATCTTGCTACAGTCATTCACCAAGTCGAGAAAATTTAGGCATATAGGCGCTTTACTTCATACAGAAATAAGTTGAAAAATAATCTATTGCCGTCTACATTGAAGATAAAAGCCAAGAAGAGCACGGAAGATTGCCATGACTAAACTCGCAGTAAACCTATCGATGATTTTTACTGAAGTTCCACTCATTGAACGCTTTGCTTTGGCACATTGCCACGGCTTTCAACATGTAGAAATTCAATTTCCCTATGAATTGAGTATTGAAGAAATTCAAGCACAATTGGAACAATATGATTTGCATATCTGTCTCATCAACGCACCTGCCGGAGATTTGATGCAAGGCGGTAATGGACTTGCAGGCGTACCCGGTAAAGAACTTGAGTTTCACCAAGCTTTAGAACAAGCACTCGAATATGCCGATGCACTGAATGTTCCAAACATCAATATATTGGCAGGTAAACAACCTGAAGATGCAGATTTACTGCCATGTTTAAACACTTTAGCAAACAACCTCAAACTGGCATGCCATATGTTGTCTGAATACGATATTCAACCAGTTTTTGAAATGATCAATGGAACAGACATGCCTCGCTTTCTGGTACAGAATATTGCCCAAGCCCAAGAAATGCTTGAGGCAGTGCAATACCCTGCTTTAAAAATGCAGTTTGACTGCTACCATATGGCGATGATGGGCGAAGATGTTCTTCCTGCTTTGCAAGAAAATATTGACTGGATTGGACATATTCAATTTGCAGATTGCCCAGGGCGACATGAACCAGACACTGCACAGATTGATTATTCATCCATTTTTTCATGGTTAAAACAAAGTCATTACACAGGTTTTATTGCGGCAGAATACAAGCCACAATCTCATTCGAATCAATCTTTTGCATGGAAAGAAAAATACTTTTCAAACAATCATAGCTATTAATTAAACAATATCTTGCATCATTATTGGCACTGAATAATTGTATTTTTTAGCCAAAAGCGCTATATTAGAAGATGAGATATTTTCTGGAAAATATACCTTATATGAATTTAGAACCATCGCCCAGCGCTTCTAATTCTCACGAACTTGCAATGAACACTCAAAATCAAGACGTACAGACCTGTTTAAATGTCGTACAAGAAGCTCTACTTGATGTAAAAGCCAAAGATATTATTCAACTTGATGTAAGCAAAATCAGTAACGTAGCAGATGCTATTGTTATTGCGAGCGGAACATCAACTCGTCATGTTAAAGCCCTTGCTGATAATGTTGCTGACGAAGCACGTAAAGCAGGTTTTCGCCCAATTGGTGTTGAGGGTGAAAGAGATGCTGAATGGATCCTTATTGATCTCGGTGTTGTGGTTGTACATGTAATGCTTCCAACAGCACGTAAATTTTACGATTTAGAAAGTTTATGGCGTGCAACACCTGAAAGTGTAGCCTAAACTTTTTCTGAACTTGTAAAAATAGAAAAAGCGACTTTATGTCGCTTTTTTTGCATCTATAATCTTCATTAATAAGCGCTAGTCGATCTATTAAACCCCATAAGATACTATAAATTTTTTCTTGATCTCTCACATCAATCCAATGAATCTATCATCAAATGATCTAAAGCGTTCATTGTCACACTTTAGCTCTAAAGTTTAAATAAATTTGCTTAGGCAATATCTTACTTTGCTTCACCCATTTTTTGCTTTACTCTTTTTTGGCTTTACTTTTTTTTTTAACCACATTGTTGAGCAGCAAACACAATTAAGCTTTGTTTTTGTTCATATACTCTGTTTGACGTTACAACATCTATGTCGCCTCACCATAGAAAGATTATCAATGATTTAAAAGTACGCAATAAATGAATCACTTATGATTTTAGCAATCTTTACAAAAGTATAAAGCCGATTGAATATGAATGATTGAAATAAAATCATGCATATCAATCATCAGGCAGTTTGAGCATAAGGGTCTTAAATCTGAGCTTTAAATCTTGAATTGATGCTACAAATCAGCTTAAAAACTAGGAATGCAACGCCAAAGCTCCAAATAAAATTCACACCAATTCCCATAATTTGATCCAGTACGCTGGCTCTATGAGTGAGTTGAATGTTTGGATTGTTACTCAATGATACTGCCAAAGTTCCCCAAATGCCGCATATTCCATGTACCACGACAACTTCGCGAATATGTTTTGAAGCGATCCAACGGGTCAACAAATGAGGTAGATAGTTTGTCAATGCACCTGAAACCAAACCAATAATCAATGCTGATGAAAAGCCCACCAAACCACAACTGGCGGTAATTGCAACCAAACCACCTAATGCAGCTTTGATCAATTCAGCCCATGAAATGATTTTATTATTCATCAACAAAGTTAAAGCCCAAGAAGCCAGCATTGCACCAAATAAAGCGGCAAAAGCATTGACGACAATCAAACCAATATCAATACGGTATGTCGAAATATAAACAATATTTAAGCCCGACCACGCTAACCAAAGAATAAAACCCGCCAAAGCCAAGGATAAAATTTTGTAATCTTCAAAGATTAAGTCTTTCTTAGAAATTTCCTGCTTATCATTTGATTTAGAGGTGAAATATCCCGCCAAGACAATCCATGCCGCAGTTGAATGTACTACAGTTGAGCCAGCAAAATCGATAAAACCTAGGGCTTTTAACCAACCACCACCAAAAGCAATATTTCCCCAAACCCAACTACTGAAAAATGGAAAAATAACCCCTGCGATCATAAAGCCGACAATCCAGTTGCCCCATAAAGAAGTTCTATTTGGAATAACCCTTCCAACGACAGTGGTTATCGTCGTTGCCATCAGCATATAGAAAAACAAAAGATTCCAATGCCACCCCCGTAACATGGCACTAAGATAATTGACTGAATCCACCACATCAGCATGAAATATTTTGGAACACACCAAACTAAAAAACAGTGTGCCTAAAATCGCTGAAATATAATTCACAATCAGTGCATAAACGGATTTTTGGGTATTTTCATAACCACCTTCAACAACAGCAAAACCTGCTTGCATCAAGATGACAAATACACCACCAAGGAATAGAAGTTTATAATTTGTAATAAGATTAAAAGCAGCAATGTCACTTTCTATCGCGGAAGCAAATGCAAAATTTGGGCAAACAAATATGAGAAAAATTAAACTGAGGAGATATTTTAATTGCACACATTGACCCTAATGTATTGATCATTTATTACTCTAAATTCACAATAATTAATATTTCAGAGACTTGCTTTTCATTTAATTTATCAAGTATAGAGAATTTCCAGAATAAATAAACTCTTTTTTAAGAAATTATCACGACTCATCGACTTGTGGATCTTTATATATTTTAGATGATATTGATAATATTCAATTTGCTTGGTGATTTGCAAAAACCAGCCTTTGACTCACACAAATAAACATCAAAATTTCTGTCTATAATGCAGTGTATATTCAAGAAAATAGGTGTATTTCACTTATTCAACTATTCAATTGAGTCATTGCTTTTGAGTCGTATTTTAATCATGCTGAATAATTTCAATTTGTGGAAAAGCAAAACCTTTGCAGGATAATTCTGAACGCCACGCAACCGTAAGCATGACCCGACTGAGATTAAAATTCTGATAGGCAAAACTGCCTAATAATGGATGAGTACATAATCCCCCATCATTTATACGATGCACATGCGTATTAAGCTCATTTAAACTTAAACGAATCCCCAAGCCCGAAGCTTTTAAAATCGCTTCTTTGGTTGTCCAGACTTTAAACCAAAATACTGGATCAAAATCTAACGACTGCCAAGTCTGATATTCTTCAGGATGAAAAGCATGTTTTGCCAGTGCTTCAAAACGCACTTTACGATCTAAATCTTCGACATCCACCCCTAAATCATGCATATGTTGGCTACTTGCCAATGCATAATGTTGCTGGCTGTGCGAATGATTCACGTGAAACTTTGGATAATCAATTAAGTATGGTTTGCCAAATTCAGTCTGAGCAAAACTGGGGTTTGTGATTTCTTTACATAACAAATCAGAGATCAATTGATTACGGTATTCATAAATAGCATTTTTGAGTTCTTGAATTTGGCTTTTACGATCAGTTGATTGAAAAGTGGGAAGAATATTTTGAATAGAATTAAGGTCAAGCCGAATAGTACGATTCACAATATATTCCAAAGATTTTTTCTTAGTTTAAATCAAAAAAACCCAAAGATCACTTTGGGTTTTTATCAACATAGAGGACTGTATTAACGGCTAAATTTTTTCTCAGCCTTTTTAAACTTTTGAATATAACGACGGCGACGTGCTGCTGTACGTTCATCCACTTGGGTTTTACGCCCTTCGAATGGGTTTTCTGAAGTTTTAAAGTCAATACGAACAGGTGTTCCTTCAAGCTTATAGACTTTACGGAAAACATTTTCAAGATAACGGCGATAATCTGCTGGTGTCTTATCCACTTTGTTACCGTGAATCACAATCGTTGGTGGATTTTGCCCACCCATATGCGCATAACGCATTTTAATGCGTTTACCACTAATCATTGGTGGTTGATGTGCATCAGTCGCATCATTCAAAATTTGAGTCAATTTTGCAGGTGAGACTTTCAAATGAGAAGAATCATAAGCACGATGGATAGATGGATAAAGCTCCCCCACACCTGTGCCATGCAAAGCAGAAATTAAATGGATTTTTGCCCAAGGAATAAAATCAAAACGACGTTCAACATCTAATTTACATTGTTTCCGGTCATATTCGGTCATGTTATCCCATTTATTAATGGCAATTACCATCGCACGACCAGCTTCAAGTGCATAACCAATTAAATGCAAATCTTGTTCAACAATCCCTTCACGCGCATCAACCACCACCACAACAACATGTGCATCTTTCATGGCTTGTAGCGTTTTCACAACTGAGAATTTCTCAATCATTTCATCTACTTTACCTTTACGGCGCACCCCTGCCGTATCAATCAAGGTATATTTGCGCCCATCACGTTCAAAAGGAATATAGATTGAATCTCGCGTTGTACCTGGTTGGTCAAAAGCCACCACACGCTCTTCACCCAATAAACGGTTGACCAGTGTTGATTTACCCACATTTGGGCGACCAATAATTGCTAAGCGTAAACCTGTGGCTTGATCATGCTCATCTTCATTTTCATCTTCAGGAATATCCGTCAAGACGTCTTCAAGCATTTGTTGAACACCACGCCCATGACTTGCAGCCACTTGCAAAGGCTCGCCCATGCCCAACTTATAGAATTCAACTAAAGCAGCTTCCGCATGGACACCATCGACTTTATTGGCAACCAAATACACTTTTTTGCCAAGCGTACGTAACTCGCGTGCAATCTGCTCATCTGAAGCCAATAAACCTGCGCGCGCATCCACGACAAAAATAATAATATCCGCTTCATTTATCGCAGTTTTTGATTGTTCTGCCATATATGAATCGATACCGCCTTCATTTTCACCAATACCCCCAGTATCGACAACAATGAAAGATTTATTTTGATAAGTTGCATCACCATATTTGCGGTCACGGGTTAGACCTGCAAAGTCAGCAACAAGTGCATCACGGCTCTTGGTAATCTGGTTGAATAACGTTGATTTGCCGACGTTTGGACGACCAATGAGCGCAATTACGGGTTTCATAAAATAACCTTTATTCAAGATCAGCCAGTATGACTGGTCTGAACATCAGAAATGTATAGGAAGAAAAGTAGGAAAAACCTAAAATAAAAACACGGGGTATTGATTTGCAATCACCCCGTGCATGAAATTCTTACGGATGGCTCTATTTTAGCACAAGACTAAAAAAATAGAGAATCCTAATCAGTTAACGACTTTGCCAAATACTTAAAGCACCTTTACGTGTCGAAACATAGAGCTGATTATCGATCACTCTTAAAGTACGGACTTCACCACTGGTTTTAGCGCGCCCCAGTGTAGTTCCACTGTTGAGATCAATTTGATGCAAGTAACCATCAAGATCACCAACGACAAGATTTGAGCCGAGTAGTACAGGATTACTCAGGTTACGATTTAGCAATTGCTCATTTTTCCAGATTTCTTGCCCAGTAATCAAATCATACGCAATAATTTGACCGTCTGTTTGTGACACGATGACTTTACCATCTGTCACTTCTGGACGATTGATACTGCTTGAATTTTCACTCCACAAAATACGTTGTGTCGCTAAATCAAGCACAGTAACTTGCCCTTGAAAACTTGTTGTTACGACATACTGCCCAGAAACCACAGGTTCACTATCAACATCAATTAAACGTTGAATATCCGAACGCCCTTCTGAAACGGCAACGCGACGTTGTAAGCGAGGCACACCTGCAAGACTATCAATTGCAAAAAGGTAGCCTGTAGATGTTCCTATAAGCACTGTACGCGGATCCAAACTTACTGGGGCAGCCTGACCACGTAAGCTCAACGAAGCATTTGGTAATTTGTAGGTCCAAGCTTGTTGACCTGACTCAACATCTAACGCATAGACAGTGCCATCATTTGCAACCACAATTACTCGACCAGATTGGATCAATGCTGAACTAATGATTGCGCCCGATAACTGTGTAGACCATTTGGTTGCACCCGTAGCTTGATCTAAAGCAAAGATGCGCCCTTTTTGATTGCCCACAATCACCACACCGTCAGCAGCTTCAACACCTGAGCTTAGACCTTCTTTGGTCACTTTAGCTTCCCATAGGCGTTGTTTACCTTTATAGGCTGACACCTCACCTTTTGGATCTAAAGCAAATACGACACCATTGTCCGTATCCAAACGAAGACGCAGTGCATCTTCACTGCTGGTCGACGAAACACTGGTCGAAAAAACTTGAACCAAGCTTGATGCTTGTGCAACTTTAGGGAGTGGATTCGGCTTAATCTTAACTTCTTTCGTCTTATTGCTTGAACAGCCGATTAAAGCGATTGATAAGATTGCTAAAGCAAAAGGTATTTTAAAGTTTCTATCCATTAAGACTCATCCACTTGTGTTGCTAAAATTGGGCGCTCAAGATCAGGATCTTCTACTAATACGCCAACACTTTCGAGTTTAATTTGTAAAATTTGTCGTTCTTGCTTACGCTCAACAACTGCATTCCATGCTGCTTGATACGATTTTTTGGCATTTTCAGTATCATTTTTTGCTACATAAATGTCGCCTTTCATCTCATCAGCACTGGCTTGAAATGCAGGATCATTCACAGCTGACAAGGTTTTTAAAGCATCATCAAACTTTTTTTGCGCCAATTGCGCATCAGCCAATTTGATTTTTACAACTTGTAACAAACCAGCATCTTTAATTTTAGAATTTTCGACTTTTTTCAACTCACGTTCAGCCAAGGCATAATCATTTTTATCATAAGCAAGTTTTGCCATGATAATTTGAGCCTGAATCGCCTGCACTGAATCTGGATTGTCTTTCACAATTTTATCTGCGGATGACACCAATGCAGCCGTGACTTTAGCATCACCATTGGCTGCTCTTGCCTCATCCATCAATTGTTGAATTTTAGCTGTTTGGTTTTGATTTTCAGCCAAAGTTTTCTTTTGCCAATATTCCCAACCGAAAAAGGCAATCAATGCAATGAGCACACCAGTGACCATAGCCGAGCCATATTTTTTAAAGAATGACTTCACACTATCCAGTTGTTCTTCATCAGTCATTGCGCTCATTTGACTCCCCTTTTCCTTATGATTATCGGCTTATTTTGACGAAAGTTTTTCAATGAAAAACGGTACTATTTCAGACACCTGAATTTCATGTTGTTCAGCTGTAGCAAGTTCTTTAACTAAAACTTGCTGTGCTTCAGCTTCACGTTCACCAAAGATCAATGCATAGATCGCACCAGACTGGTCTGCTTTCTTCATTTGACTCTTCATAGAACCTTGTGAACCTGTTTTTAAACGGATTGCACTGTTTGCCGTTTCGATTTGATCTCGCATTTGCTCAGCCAGAACCAGAGCCTGCCCTTGTGTCGCCGGGTCAGAAAGCAAAAACAGCTCACACTCACGCGTTGGAGTATTGTCTTCAACTTGCTCAAGCAACAACAATAAACGTTCCATCCCCATGGCGAAACCTACAGCTGGCACAGATTGATCCGGCTTACCTTTAAGCTGCCCAACCAAACCATCGTAACGACCACCTGCGCAGACAGTTCCTTGAGAACCCAAATGCGTTGTGGTCCACTCAAATACTGTTTTATTGTAATAATCTAAACCACGTACCAGTTTTTGATTGATCACAAAACTAATTCCAGCATCCGTTAAATACTGTTGTAACTGGGCAAAATGATTCAAACTGTCTTCTTTCAAGAAATCATGCAACTTTGGCGCATTTTCAAGAATTTGTTGGGTACGCGCATCTTTTGAATCTAAGATACGTAAAGGATTAGTTGTCAAACGGCGTTGTGAATCTTCATCCAAGTCCGCTTGATGAGCTGTCAAAAACTCAACCAATGCTGCACGATACTCGGCACGCTCATCAGATTCACCCAAAGTATTCAACTCAAGTTGAACTTTATCTGCAACCCCCATGCGCTTCCACAAACGTGCAGTCATGAGAATCAGTTCAGCATCTTGATCTGGCGTTGCCACACCAAAAGTTTCAACACCAAATTGGTGGAATTGGCGATAGCGTCCTTTTTGAGGTTTCTCATAACGGAACATTGGCCCCACATACCAAACACGTGGATTCGCACCACGCAACAAGTTATGCTCCAACATCGCACGCACACAACCCGCAGTCCCTTCTGGACGCAATGTTAAAGATTCAGGTGGATTACCTTTATCCAGAAATGTATACATTTCCTTTTCAACGATGTCAGTTGCATCACCAATTGAACGTTTAAACAAATGGGTATGTTCAACGATCGGCAAACGGATTTGCTGATAACCATAAGCATCCATAATTGATGCTAAATGTTGCTCAAGACGTCTCCATGCAGCAGTTTGCGTTGGAAGAACATCGTTAAAACCTTTAATTGCGACAATTGAACTCATGATGAACTACGGATAATCTCTTTAGCTTTAGCTTTTTCAAGCTCTTGAACACGTTGACGAACCATCGTTTCGATTTCATCAACCAACTGATTTGTATCTATTAAATGACTCTTTTCGCCATTACGATACACGAGTGAGCGAGGACTTGCACCGACAATACCAATATCAGCTTCTTTGGCTTCACCCGGACCATTGACTTTACACCCAATGACAGATACATCCATCGGTGTACGAATATCTTCCAAACGTTCTTCAAGAGCTTGCATGACCTTAATCACGTTAAACTCTTGACGTGAACAACTTGGACAGGCAATAAAATTGATCCCATTTGAACGAAGACTCAATGATTTTAAAATATCAAAACCAATTTTAACTTCTTCTTCAGGCTCTGCTGCCAATGAAATACGCATGGTGTCACCAATGCCTTCCATCAACAAACCACCTAAAGCAATCGCAGATTTCACAGAACCTGTACGATATACCCCTGCTTCAGTCACACCCAAATGCAGTGGGTTATCAATCTGTGCAGATAATAAACGATAAGCATCCATTGTCAAAAATACATTTGACGCTTTTACCGACACTTTAAACTCATGAAAATCCAAGCGATCCAAAATATCAATATGACGCATCGCAGACTCAAGCAAAGCTTGTCCTGTCGGTTCACCATATTTCTTTTGAATATCTTTCTCTAAAGATCCAGCATTGACCCCAATACGCATCGAAATATCGTGATGACGTGCGGCAGCCACAACCTCACGAATTTTGGCTTCAGAACCAATATTACCAGGATTGATACGCAAACAATCTGCACCCATATCAGCGACTTTCAAAGCAATCTTATAATCGAAATGAATGTCCGCCACCAAAGGAACGGTAACACGCTTACGAATTTCACCAAAAGCTTCGGCAGCTTCCATCGTTGGTACTGAAACACGCATGATATCAGCGCCCACATCTGCACAGCGTTGAATCTGCGCAACCGTTGCATCAACATCGCATGTTTCAGTATTGGTCATACTTTGAATACTGATCGGGGCATCACCACCGACATACACCGAACCCACACGTATTTTACGTGTTGGACGACGCTTGATTGGATTCTCAATCATGATCTTATCTACTCTTGCCCATTAACGTGACAAACGGAATTCTGCTTTTCCGTTCACTGTATATGGAGACAATGAAATCTGTTCATTATTAAGGCTTAATGACACAGCAGTTGCATCATCGAGTCGAATTTGGAATGGTGACTGACCACTCAGTGTCAATGTCGCAGATTGACGACCAGTTGCCAAAACTTTCCCTGTGCTGTCCACAATATGCACAGAAGTTGGATGGCTAAAATTCAACACCATTTGGTCACCAGAAGTCGCAGTTGCATTGTTTAAGTTCAATACCTCTACTTCAGACTCTTGTGGTTTAGCATCAGTGTCATTGCTTTTACTAGATGTAAACTTTTGAATTCCTGCGATCAAAGCCCAAATCACGGCAATCGCAACAATGGCAATCAAAGCACGCTTCAACCATTTTTTATTACGATCGCTGTTTGAACCCGGAAGCTTACCCATGATCTTGATCGGAGAATTGTTCAATGCATGGTTCGGCAAAAGCCCTGTATCATTTTGATAAATTTCATCAAAACGTTGAATGATGACAGTTGCATCAACACCCAAAAACTTCGCATATGAACGATAATAGCCTTTAATAAAAGTCGCTTCTGGCAAAGATTTATATTCATCTTGCTCTAATGCTTGTAAGGTTTTTACAGGCATTTTCAGCTCTTTTGCAACATCTTGAATGTCTAGGTTCTTCGAGACTCGAATTTGACGCAAGTACTCACCTGGACGTTGAACATTTCCTAAGCCATTAGATGCTACGTTTGAACCTGTAGGTTGCTGTGAATTAGGATTTACTTCCATACGGCCTCAGTACTGTACTGTAATTGCAGATAACGTTGATATTCTTTACTGTCAGGGAATAATGCCCGCAACTGGTTCACCAGTACTTGCATTCCCATCTGGTCATTATTGGCACGTGCAATACGTAAACCAATCCAGAGTGCTCTTGCGCCCTGTTTGTCCTGACCTACTAAACGAACATATTGTTCATAGAGTTGACTTGCTTGCGCATTTTTTTGTTGCAAATAGAAAATCTCTGACAACTCTACCAAAGAAATGATCGAATCGCGATTGACTTGTAGGGCATTTTTGAATGCTTTTTCGGCATTTGCTGTATCACCAACTTTTAAATATACCCGCCCCAAATTTTCTAAAGCCTTATAACGCTGGTCGTATCCAAGAGATGCGCCTGCAATACTCAACTGCTCAATCGCATCATTATAACGCTCGCTAACAAATAAATATGTTCCATAATTATTACGAGCCTGCGCATTTTTCGAATCACTGGAAATTGCACGCTTAAAGTAACCATCCGCTTTTTCCATGCTGATCTTACTACCTTCTTGTTGTAGTAAAACTCCCATCATCATATTGGCAGCAGAATCTCGTGAATCTGTTTCAAGGGCTTGATCAAGTGCACGTTTGGCTGCATCCAGATCGCCTGATCGAATATACTCCGCAGCTAACTGGGTACGAACTTTGACGGCTTTCTCAGGATCTTTTTTTATAATTGTGTCTGAGTTTGTCGTTTGACAACCCTGTACCACCAATGCAGATAAACCAATTGCCAATATTACAACTGCTTTTTGATACATCGATTTTCTCAAAGTCAGCCCCTGATTCATTGTTGATATAAATCTATGTCTACAGATCTTTAACCTTGTGAACGTATAATTTCACCACGTTCAGCCACTTTCTTTTTCCACTGTTCAGCACGACGTGTACGGTCTGCAACCTGCCCCACCAATTGTCCACAAGCCGCATCAATATCATCACCACGTGTCTGACGAATCGTACACACAAAACCTGCATCAGACAAAGTTTTTTGGAAAGAAATAATTCGATTTCGGCTTGAACGCCCATAAGGCGCATGTGGAAATGGGTTAAATGGGATTAAATTAATTTTGCTTGGTAAGTTTTTCAGCAATTTAATCATTTGTTGTGCATGTTCAGGTTGATCGTTCACACCATCCAACATCACATATTCAATCGTCACATGCTTGCGTGAACTTTCATTACCATCTTTGGCAATATAACGCTGACATGCAGCAATCAATTGAGCCAAAGGATATTTCTTATTGATTGGTACCAATTCATTACGCAATTCATCATTTGGCGCGTGTAAGGAAATCGCCAAAGCAACGTCAATATCTTGTGCCAATTGGTCAATTTTCGGAACAACACCTGATGTCGATAATGTGACACGGCGTTTTGACATTCCATAAGCAAAATCATCCAGCATGATATTCATCGAACTCAAAACTGCATCATAGTTCAACAGTGGTTCGCCCATTCCCATCATAACCACATTGGTCACAGAACGTTCGCGCTCTGCGACTGGTACATCTTCCATATAAGAATAGTTCGCCATCCACAATTGCCCAATGATTTCATCTGGCAATAAATCACGCTGAAAACCCTGCTTACCTGTTGAACAGAATGAACAGTCAAGCGCACAGCCGACTTGTGAAGAAATACATAAGGTTTTACGTGACCCCGTCTTATCCTCAGCAGGAATCAACACGGTTTCTACCAGTGAACCTGCACCATCGCCCACACGGAAAACCCATTTACGTGTGCCGTCTTTTGAATAGTTGCGATGAACAACCTCTGGTGCCTTAATTTCGCAAATTCGTTCTAATTTTTCTCGAAGTTTGCCTGAAATATTGGTCATTTCAGCAAAATCAGTGACAAAAAACTGATGAATCCATTTCATTACTTGCCCAGCACGGAATTTTTTCTCCCCCATTTCTTCGAAGAATTTTTCCAATTGCGGACGTGACATGCCAAGTAAATTCACTTTCTGTGCATGTGCAGACTGAACACGGTCAGCCTGTACTGTATGTGACGATGCAGGCTGCTGTTCATCTAAATTTAACGATGAAGCGACAACTTCAGAACTCATGGGGATTACCTAAATCATGCCGTAGAATGAAAAATATTGATCAGTATTTAATCAATAAAAACAACAAAAATAAAAAAACCAGACAAGCAGTATATCACTTATCTGGTTTCGGGTCTGTTATCAATTCATAAATCGAAGATTTATTGGATAAGAAAATAGACCCTAAATACGTCGAATTAACGAGTACGTGGACAAACTTCAGTTTGAGCGAAGAAGTAGTTTACTTCACGATCAGCAGATGCAACTGAGTCAGAACCGTGAGCAGCATTTTCATCGATGCTTACAGCGAAATCTGCACGGATTGTACCAGGAGCAGCTTCTTTAGGGTTTGTCGCACCAAGAATTTCACGGTGAGCAAGAACAGCGTTTTCGCCTTCAAGAACAGATACAACTACTGGACCAGAAGTCATGAATGCAACTAAATCACCAAAGAAACCACGTTCTTTATGCTCAGCATAGAAACCTTCAGCTTCAGCTTTAGAAAGGTGTTTCATTTTAGTCGCAACGATTTTAAGACCAGCTTTTTCGAAACGAGCAAAGATGTCACCGATGTGGTTTTTAGCAACTGCATCTGGTTTTACGATAGATAAAGTACGTTCAATAGCCATGATTGGCTCCTTAAGTCAATTTGACACGAAATTTTTGGCGCATTATACCGAATAATGAATAATTTTCCGCTTTTAATCTGTAAAAAAATTGGATTTTTCGATGTGTAGTGAGATTCCACCATTGAATTACATCGAGAAGCGATTAATTTGCTTCATCAATCCATGCCATTTGAATGGCTTCCAACAAACCTTCTGTCGATTTTGTTGGATCATCACTAAACTCTGGCAAAGCACAAATCCAAGCATGCATATCGGTAAAACGCACCCATTGTGGATCCACATCTGGGTGCGCTTCACTGAGTTCAATTGCGATGTCAATCGTATCTGTCCAACGTAAGCCCATGCTCATATTCCTTTGCTTTATTTAATTCTGCTACTTTACCAAATCTTAGGGGCTGTGGACAATTCATCTATATTTGCGACTAGGTGTAGACCATCATTCAAAATTAAAACCTTGATGATCAAAGTCATCTGATTCTTTAAAAATGAAGTTACACACCACCAATAAATAAACCATCATAGAATTACTCCTAAATAAGGCGCAGTTAAAACAATCAAGCTTGCGACACTTGCACCAATCAGTGCCCCAACAATCACATCACTTGGATAATGCAAGCCCAAAACCATTCGTGACAGCGCAATCAACACAGTGAAAGGTGTCATGATAAATAACATCAGGGGTTGGATATAGCCAAAAACAATCGTTGCCATCACAGCATGTAGTGTATGACCTGATGGAAAACTAAAATGATCTAAAGGGCGCTCACCTAAAATAATCACCTGATGAACTTGATAAGGTCGCGGGCGAACTGTTTTATGTTTTAGAAATTTATAAATCCCCGTTCCTAACAGACCTGCAACCACGACATAGAGCAATTGCAGTCCATACATCCAGCCTTTTTGCAACCATATCAGCATTAACATTGCGCACCAAAAAGCACCATCACCTAGACGACTAATGGTTTTAAAAAACGTTGCAACACTTTGCGTATGCGATAAGTTATTGAGATATAAGCAACCTCTAAGATCGAGATCGAGCATTTTTATTTTGGTATTTTTAAAATTCATTTTCACTCTCCTCTCATTATTTGAGATGAACTAGGTCAGCCGTTTTGCATAGTGCGTAACCTGATATAGTGCTTCTTCGAATTGATGAACTGGATGTTGCCATCCGATGCTTTGAACATCTTGCATGGCTTGTTGCCCCATGCGTTTCAGCATGTTGTTATCTGGAATTTGCAACACATGTTGTGTTAACTGTTGAATATCGCCAATTGAACATAACCAACCTGTTTGAGTGTGTTTGCCATGAAGTTGGGCACAGGCATAATCATAGGCAATAATCGGTAAGCCACTTGCCATCGCCTCAATGACCACATTACCAAAAGTTTCGACTTGGCTGGCAAATACAAAAACATTAGCACTTGCATAAGCTTCAGCAAGTTGCGTGCCACTTAGGCTACCCATGAAAATCACATGTTCTGCACCTGGCATTTTTTCTAATCGGCTACGATCAGGACCATCTCCCACCAACACCAATTTGACTTGACGCTGAGATTGCTTACGTAACGCGGAATAAGCATCAATTACCACATTAACTTCTTTTTCCGAAGATAAACGCCCAACATAAATCAACACCGTAGTGTTTTCATCTGCGCCCCACTGCTGTCTAAGCTGTGCTGAATAACGTTGTGAAGAAAACCGATCTGTATCAATCCCCCTGCCTACGACGACCAATGGGCAGGTCACACCAAATTCACGTAAAGCGATTTCAGTGTCACGGCTAGGGACACAGGTCAGTTGTGTTGCATTATGAAACCATCTCAAATAACTTTGAATCGGCTTGACCAAGAATGCCAAATCAAAGAACCGACTAAACTCTTGGAATTGTGAATGAAAGCCACTTGAAACGGGGATACGTCGTGTTTTAGCTGCGTGTAATGCTGTAAATCCTAATGGTCCTTCAGTCACGATATGCACGACATCGGGTGTAAATGCAGAAATCGCTTGAGAAACTTTGAGGAATTGTGGCCAACCGAACTTCATATCTGGATATTTTGGAATTGATTGCCCATTCACCAAGCATTCTTTATTGGGAACGAAGTCATAGCATTGCGCTTTTTGCTCAGGACGAATAAGCAGAATTTTATGTCCTTGATTTTGCAACCCTTTACACAGTTGCATCAAAGATAAAGCAACACCATTAATTTCTGGTGGCCATGTTTCAGTCACGATTGCAATTTTGAGACGAGGTCGAGATAAATCACGAATAAGGTCATCATTATTCGTTGTCGTTTTCTTGTTGTTTGGGTTGAAATAATACTGAATATTATCGGGAAAATCTTGTTGTTTAAATTGCAAGGTGTTCGTGAACGGTTTATTCATACGATACCTAATCTGTTCATTTTTTTAACAGATTAGGTTATTTTCTTGACAATTTAATGATTATTTTATGACAGTTTTTTGACCAATTACTGATCGCCTTTCACGCGAATGAGTAGACCGTTTTCCACTTGGTAAACTTGTCCATTGCCAAAGTCAATCTGTTGCTTTTCACCATGCAGGTTTGGAAAGCCTGCAATCTTTTCCAGTTGTGGAGAACGCTGAAACTGTTGAGTTTTTGGATTATACATCCAATAAATATAGCGTTTATCCTCTACTGCGCGACCTTGAGATAAGTCAGAAACAATTACATCATAATAACCATCAAAATTGATATCCATATAACCGACACTGTTTGGATAGCCTGTAAACCCAGTAAGGCTTTGCACGACAGTATTGTTGTTTTTATTCAATACATCTACACGTTTTAAAGTTTTGCCAAATGGGCTATTGGCATCGTCCTGACCATAGAATTTAAAGATAAAAACTGGTTTATTCACGACCTTAAAAGCAGGTTCAAATTGTATGGATTGCCCAGCTGTTTTGCCTGCTTCTAAAAGTGTAGCTTTAAACAATCCGCTATTTGCATTCAGCACACCTGTCAGTTGATACTTGCCAACAGTGGTGTTATCTGCTTCTGAAGCCAGTGATTTTAAATCTAACTGATCGCCTTTTTGAGTTCCTTTAAAGTCTATCGTTGTACCATTCATTAAATCAGTCAGTACGCCATGCGGATGTGCAATCCCTGCATAAAGATTCATATAATAACGACCTTCACCTGATTTAAGCATACGCTGCATCGACACACGCACACCACTTAATGGCTTTAAACTGGTATTTGCCTGTACAGAAGTAGACTGAGTTTCAGCATAACTAAAACATGAAATAGACAAAGTCATCATAGTGAGAAAAAGTTTAAATTTCATGATTCAAAACCATATTCAACGATAATCAATAATGTGTAATTTATCACAAAATAATTTTTTATAAGTTAATTATTGCGCCCCTTAGATGATTTAAAAGATCGGAATCTAAACGCGACCAATTGGCTGTTTGGCAATATCACCTTTTTTCTTCAACTCATCAATGTATTTTAATTCATTACGCGCCTTTGAGTCAGACGGATCAACTTCTAACACCTGATTAAAATATTTAACCGCTTCATCCAGTTGATTTAATTCAATTAAACTCACTCCTAGACTACGCATTACACCCTGTTGAATCGTCAATCTTTTCTGCTTAGGCTCAACCAAATACACATACTCTTCAGCTGCTTTAAAACTTTCTAATGATGCTTGCCACAGTTTTTGTGCTTGCTGAATAAATCCCAGTTCTTTTAAATACCCACTATTAAAAGGAGACAATAACAATGCTTTTTGTAACGCTGACTGTGCATTGCTCCAATCACTCATTTCAATATAGGCATAAGCTGTTTGAAAATATAAGTCAGCCCAAGTTCCTGAAAAGACTCTAATATCTTTTTGCTTTCCGATATCAAGCGTTAGATACAGTAAGGTTTCAGCTGTTCCGCTGGCAGCATAAAGGACATATTGACGACTATTTTGATATTTTTCAAAATATTGAATTGCAGTATGTAAGGTTACAATCGCCTGCTGCGGATGTCCTGCGATTAAATACTGATTGGCTTTTTCTAAAGCATCATAGGCAAGCTTTTCATCAAGCACATTCTTTTCCAAATTTTGAACATTACTCGATTCAGACTGAGATGTATGCCGAGTAGCTTCTACAACTCTATTTTGCGCAAACGTCAAACTTATAGCAAAATAACTCAGCAAACCAATCAAGGTAAATTGTTTTTTTAATACCATTTTGTGCGACTTTATTATTCAATTTATCTAAAATATAGCATAAAAAAACCCACTCAAAAGAGTGGGCTTTGGTAAAACTAAAAATTAGTTCTTTTCTTTATCAACGATTTTGTTCGCTTGAATCCAAGGCATCATTGCACGTAACTTAGAACCTGTTACTTCGATACCGTGCGCTGCATTTTGACGACGGCGAGCAGTCATTGATGGGTAGTTCAACGCACCTTCTTGAATGAACATCTTCGCATATTCACCAGATTGGATACGTTTAAGCGCATTACGCATCGCTTCACGTGATTGCTCGTTGATCACTTCAACACCAGTCACATATTCACCATATTCAGCATTGTTTGATACTGAATAGTTCATGTCTGCGATACCGCCTTCGAACATCAAATCAACGATTAATTTAAGTTCGTGTAAGCATTCGAAATAAGCCATTTCTGGTGCATAACCCGCTTCAACAAGCGTTTCATAACCCATTTTAACCAATTCAACCGCACCACCACAAAGAACTGCTTGCTCACCGAATAAGTCAGTTTCAGTTTCTTCACGGAATGAAGTTTCGATGATTCCTGTACGACCACCACCTACGCCAGAAGCATAAGAAAGTGCAACATTACGTGCATTACCAGAAGCATCTTGATGGATGGCGATCAAATCAGGAACACCTGAACCACGTTGGAACTCTGAACGTACAGTGTGACCAGGCGCTTTTGGTGCAACCATGATTACATCTAAATCTTTACGCGGAACAACTTGGTTATAAAGAACAGAGAAACCATGAGCAAATGCCAAAGTTGCGCCTTCTTTGATGTTTGGTTCAATCACATCACGATAAAGTTGTGATTGGAACTCATCCGGCGTCAAAATCATGACTAAATCAGCTTGAGCAACAGCAGCTGGAACTTCAGCAACTTTAAGACCTGCATTCTCAGCTTTTTTCCAAGAAGTTGAACCAGCACGTAAACCAACAGTAACGTCTACACCTGAATCTTTAAGGTTAAGCGCATGTGCGTGACCTTGTGAACCGTAGCCAATGATCGCTACTTTTTTACCTTGGATGATAGATAAGTCGCAGTCTTTATCATAAAAAATTTGCATTGCTGTCTCCGCTATAATGCTGTGTTTCCTCTTCTTATCCTGAAGATTTTTGTTTGGAATCTTCTAGTCTAAGTCCCTCTTCTATTCCGAGAAGAGGTTATACATGAGGGAATAAAAAATCAAATAATTAATTAAGGGTTGAATAAATTACAGTGAAAGAACTTTTTCACCGCGGGCAATACCTGATACGCCAGAACGAACCACTTCTAAAATTGTGTTCTCTGCAAGCGCATCAATAAAGCCGTCAATTTTTTCTGTTGTACCCGCAATCTGAATGGTATAAGTCGTTGGTGTTACATCGACAATTTGCGCACGAAAAATATCCGCAGTGCGTTTGATCTCAGCACGTGCAGAACCTAATGCTTTGACTTTAATCAGCATCAGTTCACGCTCAATGTGCGCACCCTCAGACAGATCAACAACCTTAACCACCTCAACCAATTTGTTGAGTTGCTTGGTAATCTGCTCGATCTTGTGATCATCACCATAAGTCGTCAATGTCAAACGCGACATGGTTGGATCTTCAGTTGGTGCTACATTTAAAGTTTCAATGTTGTAGTTACGTTGAGAAAACAACCCCACCAAACGAGAAAGCGCACCAGCTTCGTTTTCAACGAGTACAGAAATTATATGTCTCATTCAGTACGCTCCCCTTTAGACAACCACATATCTTTCATTGACTGACCTGCAATCAGCATTGGATATACATGCTCTGTACGGTCAACCATGACATTGATAAACACACATTTATCGTCGATCGCCATCGCTTCTTGAAGCTTAGATTCAAGCTCATCTGCATGGTCAATCTGGATACCAACATGCCCGTATGCTTCCATAAGTTTTGGAAAATCAGGTAAAGATTCAACATAAGAACTTGAATGACGTCCTTCATAGTTCATATCTTGCCACTGCTTAACCATTCCTAAAGCACGGTTATTTAAGCAAAGAATTTTCACATTTAAGCCATATTGCTTACATGTAGAAAGCTCTTGGATACACATCTGAATAGATGCTTCACCTGTAATACACACCACCTGTTGATCTGGGAATGCCAATTTTGCCGCCATTGCATAAGGCAAACCTACACCCATTGTCCCCAAACCACCTGAGTTAATCCATTGGCGTGGACGTGTGTACTTATAATACAAGGCACCAAACATTTGATGTTGACCAACATCAGAAGTAATGATTGCTTGACTATTGGTAATCTTATCCAATGCTTCAACCACTTGTTGTGGCTTCATCACACCATCTTGACCTGCTTCATACTTCAGACCATGAACTTTGCGCCATTCATTGATTTGTGTCCACCAATCTGCAATCGCTTCTGGATTTGGCTTTGAAACATTCATTTGCTTCAACTGAACCAACATCTCTTGAAGTACAGGTTCTACCGCACCGACGATTGGGATATGCGCCATAATCGTTTTCGAAATGGTCGCAGGGTCAATATCAATGTGAATGACTTTAGCATTTGGACAGAATTTAGCAGGATTGTTGGTTACACGGTCATCAAAACGTGCGCCGATTGCTAAAATAACGTCCGCATTTGCCATGGTCATATTGGCTTCGTAAGTACCATGCATTCCGAGCATGCCTACGAATTGCGGATCATTTCCAGAAAAAGCACCTAAACCCATCAAGGTATTGGTCACTGGATAATTTAATAAATGCGCCAATTCCGTGAGTAATTCAGAAGCATTGCCCTGAACCACACCACCACCCGTATAAATCACTGGGCGCTTTGCATTCACCAATTCATCAATTGCTTTACGAATTTGACCTGAATGACCTCGATGCGGAGGCTGGTAAGAACGCATTTTTACTTTTTCAGGATATTCATACGCAAATTTTTCTGCAGGATTGGTCGCATCCTTTGGAATATCAACAACAACAGGACCCGGACGTCCAGAAGAAGCGATATAAAATGCTTTTTTAATTATTGCAGGAATTTCACTTGCATGACGCACTTGGAAACTATGTTTTACGATTGGACGAGAAATCCCCACCATATCTGTTTCTTGGAATGCGTCTTCACCAATCAGATGGCTTGCAACCTGTCCAGACAAAATCACCATTGGGATTGAGTCCATATAAGCTGTGGCGATTGGTGTTACGGTATTGGTTGCGCCAGGTCCAGAAGTGACCAGTACGACACCTGTTTTACCTGTCACGCGTGAGTATGCATCTGCCATGTGACCAGCAGCTTGCTCATGACGCACGAGGTAATGATTAATTTTATCTTGTTTAAATAGCGCATCATAAATATGTAATACTGCGCCGCCTGGGTATCCAAAAACATGTTCAACGCCTTCGTCCGCCAATGCACGAACAAGCATTTCACCACCAGATAAAAGTTCCAACGTATTCACCCTAATCTTTTTTCCACAGCACTATGGGAGACATAGACTGTGTTTCATTCATTGATTGTGCGCTCTGTTATAGCACACATATTGACTCGTTTTTGCAGCAATAAAAAAATAAATCGTCACGCAACCGTGTGGGCTGTATGAATCACTGAAATATGTTGGGATAAACATGTTTCGGTATTGGTCATTTTCTCGGCTTAGAGAAAATGTTATTGCTTGCTTTGATACTTTTATTCGAAGGGTGATCGAAAAAAACATCTGAAACTTGAGCAAGCATTTTTGTAGTTTTAGCGAACAAAGTCAAGGTTTCTCATAAGGTTTTTATTGATTATTTACCAACCGTTTATTTTTAAAACTATTCCTTTTTTTTAAGTGTATTATAAATAAAATTTCAATCACTTATAACTCAATAAAAATGCAAAAGAATTATTTTAAAACTTATATTTTTGTATGAAAAATATCCTCCCACCAAATAACGATGGTTTTGTAAAATTGATATAAAAAATTCATTCAGGCACACTATTTTTTTCTAGCCAAAATAATAATGATCAAAATACTGTAAAACTTCACTTAAAGTATTTATTACATTCCGATCAATAACGTTTTGATATATCGCTAAATAATATGATTACATTTTAGACAAATGTTTGACAAAAAAATCTAATATTTCCTCCACTGTCTGTTCTGTTGTTTGTTGTGCTATACCCCATTCTGGGAAATGACCATCCACCATCATTCTTGCTAAGCCATACACCAATGCACGAGCTGTTATGATTGCCAATGCCTGATTATGTTCATCCATCTGCTCACCAAACGCATCTCTTAACAATTGTTGCATCAAATGACGAATGTTCGTATTGCTGGATATTAACTTGTCGGAACTCTCATAATCGATGAGTGAACGATCACTGATAATACGAAAGTGTACAGGGTAAGTTGCCGCCCACTTTAGATAGCTCCGACCAATAGTGGCGAAACGTACCAATGGCGGTTGCTCCTCTACTGCGTGCATCATTTGTTGCACTTCTAGCTCTAAGCGCTCTGTTGCCTGTTCAGCTACAGCTGTAAGTAATGCAGTACGAGTTGCAAAATGACGAAAAGGTGCACCTGGAGACACACCTGCACGTTTAGCGGTCTCACGTACACTCAGTTTCTCCACCCCTTGTTCATCAATCAATTGTACTGCGGCTTCAATTAAAGCTTCACGTAAGTGACCATGATGATAAGTAGTACGTGTACTTGATACAGCTGACTTATCTGAAGACGATTGAGTCATAACTCTCCTCTATTGCAATTCGTTGCGGTTATACGATATGCTATTTTCACAATGTATGCACTGATTACATTAAAATTCCAACTCAACAAAAACAACGGTAAGCCTATGTATTCTTTTAAAACATTACTCTCTACATCCACTCTTTTTTATTCACTCGCACTATACGTTGGGTCAATCAATCCAGCAATGGCGCAACCCAAACCAACAACACCTCAAGTTGAATCTGCCAAATTACAGATTGTATGGCCTATTCCTCACTCAGCAATCCCTTTAGGCAATGACTCTGAGCGTGCGATCGGAGTCATCGTAAGTAGTAATTTCAAATTATTACCTGCGGGGCAGTGTGGCAATGATTCACATTGTGGTCATATTCATATGAAGATTGATCCACAAGGTGATAGCTGTAATTTACCCAACCGTTCGTATAACAGTATGAACAGTGATTTTGGAGGTCCACTTATCAAAGCCAATTTTGGCGCCTGCACTGAACCTGCTGGAGAACATACAATAGGCGTATTGCTCGCCAATGATCAACACCAACCTGTTCTGATAGACGGAAAACCAGTAATAGCAACGGTCCAAGTTAAAACAACTCTGCCATAAATAGAAATTAAAAGATGACGATAGCAAAATATAGTTTCAGTCAAGATCACATTTATTGAATATCAAGATGATATACAATGATTTTAATGATAAAAAACCATGGCTTTTATTCAAAAGAGAAATAAAAATTTAGTGTTGGGTGAGGACGATATTCTATGGCACCCAACACTAAACCTCGTGTTTCCGTATAAGAGAACACAGATATAACCCAATAAAATTGCAAAAGAATTATTTTAAAACTTATTTTTTTGTATAAAATAAATACAATTTAAAAAATATCCAGATCAAGCTAAAACAATCCGTTGTATATTAGACGCTATAACTATTTCTAGCTTTAGTCTGCATAAAAATTGACGCAAAGGTTCTGCACCATGAAACAACACCAACGCTTTACACACACAGTTTTTGTATCGACCATTTTTGCTTTGTTGTCTGTGACTGCTGCAACCAGTCATGCAAAACAGTATTATAAGTGGGTCGACAGTAACGGCTCTACCCATTACACCACGACGCCACCACCTAAAAATGCACGCAATAAAACTAAAGTCGACACTTATGGTTATCGTGGAACGCCTTCACCGACCAACCAACCTACAGCCCAACAGACAGCCCCACAAAACAATCCATCCAATACGCAGCAAAATGCTCCTCAAAATGGACAACCTGTAAATAATGTTCCTGTCGTGAATCCACCACAGCTACAACAACCTACAGTGATTCCACAAAATAATACCAATAGCGATTCAACGCTTCGCTAGTTCAATTAAGAACAAAATTGCAAGTTTTTCATATTTAAAAACGCGCAAAATTCACTTTTAGGTGTATTTTGCGCTATGCTGTGCAACACAGTTTTTTAACCATTGTTCTCAAAATACGTTTATGACTACTCATATTGATCCTGAATATCAAGCTAGTGCGATTGAACCTCAAGTCCAGAAAGACTGGGAAGATCGTAAATCGTTTAAAGTTGCCGACACTGTAGAAGGTCCACGTCGTTATATCCTCTCGATGTTCCCTTATCCAAGTGGCAAACTGCATATGGGTCATGTGCGGAACTATACGATTGGCGATGTGATTAGTCGTTTTCACCGTCTCAAGGGTGAAACTGTCCTGCAACCTATGGGTTGGGATGCTTTTGGTTTGCCTGCTGAAAATGCAGCAATTGCACATCAAGTTGCGCCTGCAAAATGGACGTTTGAAAACATCGCATATATGCGCGACCAATTGAAAAAACTTGGTTTGTCTGTTGATTGGGACCGTGAATTTGCAACATGTACACCAGAATATTATCACTGGGAACAATGGTTATTTGTCCAACTGTATAAAAAAGGACTGATTTATCGCAAACTCTCTACAGTAAACTGGGATCCAGTTGACCAGACTGTTCTTGCCAATGAGCAAGTTGAAAACGGTCGTGGCTGGCGCTCAGGTGCATTGGTAGAAAAGCGTGATATTCCAATGTACTACTTCCGCATCACAGACTATGCGCAAGAACTCTTAGATGATCTCGACACACTAAAAGACGGTTGGCCACAACAAGTATTGACCATGCAGCGTAACTGGATTGGTCGTTCAACGGGTATGGACATCACCTTCCCGTCTGCGAACCCAGAAGTTTATGCCGATGGTTTGACGGTTTATACCACACGTGCTGACACGCTCATGGGTGTAACCTATGTTGCAGTTGCAGCTGAACATCCAATGGCGTTGAAAGCTGCCGCGATCCAATCAGAAGCTGGACAGCCTGAACTTGCTGCATTTATTGAAGAATGTCGCATGGGTTCAGTGGCAGAAGCAGACTTGGCAACCGCTGAAAAGAAAGGCATGGCAACAGGCTTATCGGTGAAGCATCCTGTGACTGGTGAAGAAATTCCAGTCTGGATTGCCAACTATGTATTGATGTCCTACGGCTCAGGTGCAGTCATGGCTGTTCCTGCGCACGATGAACGTGACTTTGAGTTTGCCAATAAATTTAATTTGCCAATCAAACAAGTCATCGATGCCAAAGGTGCAGATGATGCCGAATATTCTGCATCAACGTGGCAAGAGTGGTACGGTTCTAAAGAAGGTAAATTGGTTAATTCTGGCGAATTTGATGGCTTAACATTCCAAGCTGCTTTTGACGCTTTTCTTGCAAAATTAGAACCACAATCATTGGCAAGTTCTAAAGTTCAATTCCGTTTACGTGACTGGGGTGTTTCTCGTCAACGTTACTGGGGTTGCCCAATTCCAATGATTAACTGTGACCAGTGTGGTCAAGTCACTGTTCCTGAAGACCAACTCCCTGTTGTGCTTCCAACAGATGTGGTACCAGATGGTTCAGGTAATCCTTTAAACAAAATGCCTGAATTCTATCAAACAAAATGTCCAAGCTGTGGCGGTGATGCCCGTCGTGAAACGGATACTTTGGATACATTCGTTGAATCCTCTTGGTACTATGCGCGTTATGCTTCTCCTGATTTTACTGGTGGTATGGTAAAACCTGAAGCTGCACAGTCATGGTTGCCAGTGAACCAATATATTGGCGGTGTAGAACATGCCATTCTTCATCTTCTTTATGCACGTTTCTTCCATAAGTTAATGCGTGATGAAGGTGTGGTTCAAGGCAACGAACCATTCACCAACTTACTCACTCAAGGCATGGTCTTGGCGGACACATTCTACCGTGAAGCTGAAAGTGGTAAAAAAACCTGGTTCAACCCTGCGGATATTGAGTTAGAAAAAGACGAAAAAGGTCGCATACTTTCTGCTAAATATAATGGCGATGGACAAGAAGTTGTCATTGGTGGGCAAGAAAAAATGTCGAAGTCAAAAAATAACGGCATCGATCCACAAGCAATTATTGACCAATACGGCGCAGATACTGCCCGCGTATTTATGATGTTTGCTGCGCCACCTGATCAATCATTGGAATGGTCGGATGCAGGTGTTGAAGGGGCAAACCGTTTCTTAAAACGTGTTTGGCGTTTGGTAGCTGGGTTCCTTGAAAAAGGCAATACTGCAACTGCGATTGATGCAGCTAAACTTTCAACAGAAGCACAAGATTTACGTCGTAAAACTCACGAAACCATTCAAAAGGTAGGTGATGATATTGAACGTCGTCATGCATTCAATACAGCCATTGCAGCATTGATGGAATTACTCAATGCCAGCAATAAGTTTGAAGCAAAAGATGACAATGATGTCGCTGTTGAACGTGAAGCGATTATTACCCTATTGACCTTGCTTGCACCTTTTGCACCACACTTAAGTCAAACTTTATTGGCTGAGTTTAATGTTGACTTGACTTCGGTCTTGTTCCCGACTGTGGATGAGTCAGCACTCACTCGTAATACACAAACTATTGTGGTTCAGGTAAATGGTAAGCTTCGTGGTAAGTTAGAAGTGTCTGTAGATGCATCAAAAGATGAGTTATTGACCTTAGCGAAAGCACTTCCAGAAGTTCAACAGTTCTTGACGGGTCCAACCAAGAAAGAAATTGTTGTGCCGAATAAATTAGTGAATTTGGTGGTTTAAAAGTTTTTAAGCCTCTCTTTCTAAGAGGGACTTAATGCGATAAACAAAACCCAAACAAAGCCCGTTGTCATTCAACGGGCTTTGATTCTAAAATGTGGACAATTTATCAAGATTAAATATTTCATATTTTAATGAAATATCATGAGGACAAAGCATGCATTTGGTTCAACGTGTTGCAGCAGTTGTATTAACTTTGGGTCTGAGTGCGGGCTTAGTCGGTTGTGGCTTTCATTTAAAGGGAACCAATACTCAAGCAACGCCTTTGGTTTATACCAAATTACAGTTGGTTCTACCTGAAAATACAGAAGATCTTGAGAAAAAACTCAGTGTTTATTTGACTGCAACGGGTGTCCAACTCAGTAATGCGAATGATGCCTATGTGTTACGTGTACTCAGTTACAAACCTGTACGCCATGAGCTCAATGGTAAATTGGTTGAAACCTTACTGCGTCTCACTGTAACTTTCCAGATTGAGGACAAACAAGGAAATCCAATTACAGAACCTCGTACATTGACTGCCTCTCGTAGTTATCAATATGATGTTGCGACAGTCAATACCGATGACCAACAATATAAATATTTAAGCCAAATTTTGATTGATGACATCGCTCAACAAATGTCTCGTCAAATTGCAGCCAACCGCTTACCGAAAGCTAGAAATATTACCACCCAACCAGTAGCACAATAAACTTATGAAACTTGACTATTTACAAGCCCTTAAACGTGTTGATGAAGCGCGCGGTGTTTGGATTTTACATGGTCAAGAGCCACTGTTAGAGCAAAATTTGCTTGATGCATTAAGAAAAAGCTGGGCAAAGCATGAAATTGAAAGACAGCGTCATGATTTAAATAGTGTTTCAGACTGGAAAAATGTTTTTAATGCTTTAAACAGCCTGTCTTTATTTTCACAACATCTCGCACTTGAAGTGCATGGCAATATCAAGCCAGATGCCAATGGATTAAAACAACTCAAACAATATATTCAACATAACGAACACAATTTACTTGTAATCGTGATGCCAAAGCAGGATTCAAGTAGTTTAAAATCTGCTTTCTTCCAAACGGTTGAAGCCAACGGTGTAGTTGTTGCATTGACGGCGAATTACCCACAAGACCGTCAGCGCATCTTGGTAATTGAAGCAGAACAACTTGGTATTCAACTCAATCAAGATGCATGGGTATGGCTTGAACAACATCATGAACACAATTTATTGGCTGCTAAAAACAGTTTAATGCGTGTTGCAGATACATTCCCCGATCAAAAACAGATTGAAATCGACCATTTACAACAATGCTTACAAGATCAATCCCGCTACAGCACTTTTGATTTAAGCGATGCATTGATCGCTGGAAATTTAGCTTTAGCCATTAAGATTTTCCAATATCTTTTGGAGTCTGGAGAACCTGATAGTTTAATTTTATGGACCATTAGTAAAGAAATGCGTCTTTTGATGCAATTGTATGAACAGCCACAAAATGCTTTACAACTTGGCATTTGGAAAACAAAAATTTCTTTGTACCAACAAGCACTTAGACGTTTAAATCCACAATCGTTTTTAACATGGCCGACACTTTTATTACGCATTGATGCTGCTATTAAAGGGCTTAGTCAAGAAAAACCAGAACATATCATTCAACAATGTATTGCAGAGTTGTGTGGAAAGTCTTTATTTATCAATGCTTAATTTTTAATCACAAAGATCAACTAGAATAATTCTCATTTCTATTTATTATAAAAAATTCACGCTTTATCCTTAATTCATCATTATAATTTGATCAATTTTTCTCTCAGTCTCATTATTGCTATGCCAAAAATAAAACCAGCCAAAGCCATTTTTATAGCGGCCTGTGTAGCGATCGTCGCAGCAATCGCATGGTACACATTAAAACCAAAAAATACACAGCCTCAGTATATTACTGCTGAAGTAACCCGTGGAGATATTGAAGATTCTGTACTTGCAACAGGTGACTTGGAAGCAACCAAAATGGTCAGTGTGGGTGCACAGGTTTCTGGTCAGGTCAAAAAAATGTATGTAAAGCTGGGAGATCAAGTCAAACAAGGACAATTGATCGCACAAATTGATTCTGTACGACAAACCAACGATTTAAAAACAGCAGAAGCAAGTATTAAAAACCAACAGGCACAATTGACCACAAAACAAGCCACTTTAGCCAAGGCTGAAGCTGAATATAATCGTCAGAAGAATATGTATGCACAAGATGCGACATCTAAGGCTGATTACGACAGTGCGTTGGCTGCGTTTAAGACAGCACAAGCCGATATTGCATCGATGAATGCGCAAATTGAACAATCTAAACTGACACTGGCAACCTCACAAGAAAACTTAGGTTATACCCGTATTGTTGCGCCGATGGATGGTACTGTGGTTGCAATTGTGACTGAAGAAGGTCAAACCGTTAACGCGAATCAAAGCGCTCCAACGATTGTGAAGCTTGCTAAACTTGACACCATGACCATCAAAGCCCAAGTATCAGAAGCTGATGTCATGAAAGTTCAGGAAGGTCAAAAAGTTTATTTCACAACACTGGGAGACAGTGAGAAAAAACGTTATGCAACACTGCGTCAAGTAGAGCCTGCACCTGAATCAATCAATACAGAAACAACCAGCAATTCTTCATCATCGTCATCAAGCACTGCGATTTATTATAATGCGCTCTTCGATGTGCCAAATGATGATGGCAAGTTGCGTATTGATATGACAGCTCAGGTTTATATTATTTTAGCGGAAGCTAAAAATGCTTTGACTGTTCCTGCAGCTGCACTTCAAGCCTCAAATCGCCCACAACGTGCCAATAAATCAAATGGTCAATCTGGTGCAAATTCAAATCGCCCTGCTTCTTCTGCTCAAGGTCAAACCCATAAAGAGGGACAAAATGCAGCAGATCGCCCAGAGCGTCTTGAGTTAACCGCAGACGAGAAAGCTTTGCTAGATCAAGGTAAAGCATCCGTTGCAATCGTTCGTGTTTTACAGGCTGATGGCAGCGCCAAACGTAAACAAGTATTAATTGGTTTAAATAACCGTGTTACAGCAGAAGTGTTACGTGGCTTAAATGAAGGTGATCAAGTGATTCTCGCCGATGGTTCAGACACGTCGAATGATTCTGCAAAACGTAGTAACAGAAATGGCCCAATGAGACTCTAAGCATGGATCAGAACAATCATCAGATCAAACCTCTACTCGAGGTTAGTAATCTGATACGTGAGTTCCCTGCGGGTGAATCCACTATTCAGATTTTAAAAAGTATTAATTTAAAGATTTATCCGGGTGAGTTGGTTGCCATCGTTGGTCAGTCTGGTTCTGGTAAATCGACCTTGATGAATATTTTGGGTTGTCTGGATCAGCCAACATCAGGAAGCTATCAGGTAAATGGGCGTGAAACCCGTAAACTTGAACCTGATGAGCTGGCTCAGTTACGTCGTGAGTATTTTGGCTTTATCTTCCAGCGCTATCACTTATTGGGTGATTTGAATGCTGCTGGAAACGTCGAAGTCCCTGCAATTTATGCAGGTATGGACCCCACCGTTCGTCAAAAGCGCTCGCATGAAATCCTGACTGATCTTGGACTTGGTGAAAAAACTGAAAACCGTCCAAATCAACTTTCAGGCGGTCAGCAACAGCGTGTTTCGATTGCCCGTGCCTTGATGAATGGTGGTGATGTTATTCTTGCCGATGAGCCAACAGGCGCATTGGATAAAAATAGCGGTATCGAAGTGATGCGCATCTTGCGTGAGCTAAATGCCAAAGGTCATACCATCATTTTGGTTACACATGATATGAATGTCGCAAAAAATGCGACACGTATTATTGAAATCAGTGACGGGAATATTATTGCAGATAAGCCTAATGTTCCAGAACATGACGATGTGATTGAGGTTGTTGCAGATGCAGAGCCCAAATCCAGTCGAAAAAAATCATCTCGTTGGCGTTCAGCACTAGATCGTTTTGCTGAAGCTTTCCGTATGGCTTTGCTCGCAATGAATGCACATCGTATGCGTACTTTCCTGACCATGTTGGGGATCATTATCGGGATTGCATCCGTGGTGTCTGTCGTTGCACTCGGAAATGGCTCACAAAAACAAATTTTGGAAAACATCAGCAGTTTAGGTACCAATACCATTACGGTCTTTCAGGGTCGAGGCTTTGGTGACAACTCAAAGACAGCTCAATTTAAAACCCTTGTGCCCGCTGATGCTGAAGCACTATCTGAACAGCCCTATGTAGAAGCAGTTAGCCCAACAGTGAACAGTAGCGTTACAGCGCGATTTAAAGATACCGAAGCAGCAGCCACCGTAAATGGCGTAAGTGCAGACTTCTTCAATGTAAGAGGTTTAGAGTTTGTCGCAGGTCAACCTTTTGACAAACAAAGTGTGACTCAACGTGCACAGGATGTCGTGATTGACTCCAACACCAAAAAGACATTCTTTGCTGATGGTACTGACCCGTTAGGGCAAGTGATTTTATTGGGCAGTGTTCCGAGTCGAATCATCGGGGTCATTGATGCACAACAAGGCTTTATGAGTTCTGATAGCCTAAATGTCTATCTCCCTTACTCAACCGTGATGAGTCGCATGTTAGGGCAGTCTAATGTACGTAGCATCATTGTTCGTGTCAAAGACACCTACCCGACCGCTGTGGCTGAAAATGCCATTTTAAGCTTGTTAGAACAGCGCCACGGTGCACAAGATGTCTTTACACAAAACTCTGACAGTATCCGTCAAACTATTGAACAAACCACCCAAACCATGACCTTATTGGTGTCTGCAATTGCAGTGATTTCGCTTGTGGTGGGTGGGATCGGTGTAATGAATATTATGCTGGTTTCCGTGACTGAACGTACTCAGGAAATTGGGGTACGTATGGCGGTGGGTGCACGACAAAGCGATATTCTACAACAGTTTCTGATTGAAGCGATTTTGGTGTGTATTTTAGGCGGAATATTAGGTGTCTTACTTTCATTAGGTATTGGACAGTTGATCGGACATATTGCCAAAGGCAGTTTCCAAATGGCGTATTCAAGTACTTCGATCATTGCAGCATTTGTATGTTCAACTTTGATTGGTGTGGTGTTTGGATTTATCCCAGCACGAAATGCCGCGCAGTTGAATCCTGTCGATGCACTTTCACTTGAATAACCGAAGAATAAGGAAAATATTAATGCAAATGAATTTAAGCAAACTTGCAACAGCCTTGATTCTTGGAAGCTCACTGGTGGGATGTGCTGCTGTGGTGAAAACCCCGTATGAAGCACCTGCGGTACAAATCCCCAATGGTTTTGCTTATGACAAAGCAAAATCTCAACAAGTTCAAGCTGATCTTTATGCAGACCAATGGTGGACTTTATTTGGCGATACGCAACTCAATCAATTGGTCAATCAAGTGATTGAACGAAATGCTGATTTGGCTGTGGCAGGGATCAATTTACAAACTGCACGATTAAGAGCTGGGTTAGCACGTGATCAACAAGGACCACGTGTCAATTCAAGTGTTTCAACTGGACATAGCTTTGATCTCAACTCGGGCGATGATGCTGCCAGAGGTCTATCGCTCAGTGCTGGCGTAAGTTATGAAGTCGATTTATTTGGTAAATTGGCGCGTCAGACTGAAGCCTCTAAATGGGAGTCTTTAGCCACTGAACAAGACTTGCAAGCGACAGGACAAACCTTAATTGGTACAACTGCAAACTTATACTGGCAATTGGGTTATTTAAATGAACGCTATAGCTCTGCACAACAAAGCTTAGCCTCTACCCAAAAAACCTATGAATTGGTGCGCACCCAATACCGTGCAGGTGCTGTTTCAGGGTTAGATTTAACCCAAGCTGAGCAGTCTGTACAAAGCCAAAAAGCAAGTTTAAGTCAGATTGAACAACAGCGTGTTGAAGCACGTACTGCTTTGGCTGTGTTATTGCAGATTCCAGTACAACAGTTGAATATTCAAGAACCTCAACAGTTGCCACGGATTCGTTTACCTGAAATTGCGGCAGGCTTACCCGCCGATATTTTGTCACGTCGTCCAGATTTGAGAGCTGCTGAGTTACGTTTACGTGAGTCTTTAGCTACCAAAGATGCGACCAAAGCAAGTTATTATCCATCTATTAGCTTGACTGGAAATCTAGGTTCGACCAGCACCTCTCTGACCAATTTACTGAAAAATCCTGCGCTTACTTTAGGTGCAAGTTTAAGTTTACCGTTTTTGCAATATAACGATATGCAAAAGAACCTAAAGATTAGTGAATTGGACTATGAAAAAGCCATCGTTCAATACCGCAATACCCTATATCAAGCTTTTGCAGACACGGAAAATGCGTTATCGAATCGAACTGAATTAGATAAACAAGTTGCGCTACAACAAAAGAATCTTGAGCTTGCAGAAAAAACTGAACGTTTGACTGATGTTCGTTATCGTAATGGTGCGATTGCTTTAAAAAATCTTTTGGATGCACAGGAAACAACACGTAGCGCTCGTTTGGCTTTGGTACAAACCAAACAAAGCCAGTACAACGCTTATGTGACGTTGATGCAGGCTTTAGGTGGTAGTCCGATTCAGCAGATGCCTTAAAAATTTGTTGAGATAAGAAAGTCCTTCGGGGCTTTTTTTATTTGATTATTTTTCCAAAAGTATCGAGTTGGTATGTTGTCGAAGCATCAACAACATAGGGGTCTTTAGCATCAACCTGACATTCATTTTCAACTTGTTGAGACCATTTCGGTTGTTTATCAGCACGAATAAATTTATTGCGCGTTGCACCTAAAATTTTAATCATTGCCCTTGAGTAGAATGATCGAAATTCACTTTGATAATCTAATGCAACGATTTCCTGACTGGTTTCTAAAGACTCAGGCTGTGCTTCAATATTTAAACAATAGCTTAATTTCTCAGGTACTAAACGAGGACTCGTTTCTACTATATGTTTATTAAAATAAAGCTTTTCAGGTCCATTATTCATATACTCTTTAATAAACTGCCATATTTCAAGCGTTTCTTGCTTTTTATGCTTACTCAGTGCAAAAGCAAAGGTATAAGTAATCAAGCCATTGTTATCCTTGATAAACCCCTTGATCTCCCAAAAAGTGCCCTCGTAGCCTCCCAGTCGATGATTTAAAATAAAATCAATCTTCTCCCAATTCTCTGAAAAGATTTGACCACTGACATCATAAACATAGACTTTTTGATTTTTTCTATTAAATCGGATTGGATAATAGTTATAGCCTAATTTTTCATACTTTTTAAAATTTTGATAACCTTTATAAAAAACATAAAAAATAAAAGAAAATAAAATATGCATTGGAGAAAAAACGACGATGAAGCCGAGTAAACTTTCAGCATCACGAATTACTGTTATATAAAAAAATATGAGCCAAACAATCAAAATAACTGGAACTGCTATAAAAAGAACTCCAAGCAAATTAAAATAGGAATTACCTTTTAAAAAGAAGCTGTTATTTACACATTCCATATAGGTAGAATTCATTTTTACAAAGTGATAGCCATGAAACACACTTGATTTATAAGCTATTTTCTTCGAAAGAATATTTTGCTTTTCTTTAGGTGTTAGGTGCCTAGCATTCTTATACACTGGATATTGTAATGTACCATTAAGCATATTTGACCTATTCAATATGGTTTAAGATAAAATCACCTTCTCGTGCTTTATCTGCTATCTTTAGTTTTAAACTGAATATGTATAAAGCTTCATTATTCATGTTGCTTCTCTTTCACACTAAAAAAACCAAATTTCAAATTGTCTTTTGCTGTCACACTATAGGGATCATTTTCATCTACAACATGCTCCTTTTTCAGCGTTTCACTCCAATAAAATGGCTTTGAAAAAACAACTGTGATTCGTCGTCCAAAGAATCTTACAAATTCAGGTACAGCAAAAATAAGCGCATAGAGTGGTGTCTGAAAATGATTGATAAACACGGTTTGCCAACTTTGCTTAAAGGATTCTTTTTTCTCTTGAATATCATAGCAATAGGTTAATTTACTTTTATAATCTTGCTCAGGGTCGTCTATTCCTTTTCTGTAGTACAACGCTTCAGGTCCCTGTTCTACATAAGTTTTAATAAACAATAAAAAGCCTTCTATATAGTCTTTATGAATATTCGGTGTACCCAACTGTATATCATGTTTTATCA
This sequence comes from Acinetobacter bereziniae LMG 1003 = CIP 70.12, assembly GCF_000368925.1. Classification (GTDB taxonomy): domain Bacteria; phylum Pseudomonadota; class Gammaproteobacteria; order Pseudomonadales; family Moraxellaceae; genus Acinetobacter; species Acinetobacter bereziniae. The sequence goes on from NZ_KB849756.1 coordinate 1,674,231, forward strand.
CTTCACCATCAAGGATATAGGCATGTAACTCATACAAAGGGAGTCCAACGACACCTTGTGATTGAACAATATCAAAATACAAATCATCTAATGAAAACTGAGTGGTGCTATTCCCTGTAGAGCACACTGTCATCGAATTATTGTGTCTACTTATTAAAACTGGTAAATATAGAGGCTTTAAAAAATCGAATTTCAAAAAAGGAATTAACATTGTGATAAAAACGTATAATCCACCAAATGCTAGTAATATAGCGCTCGAATAAATAATAATTTTTTCATCTTCGACACCATCTTTTAAAATAAAATAACTACCAAACAGAACTAAAAGAACATAAGGAATAGCCAATAAAAATAAAAAGATTAAATTTTTCCCTTTCCAAACATAATTTTTATTTGTGAATTCAATAAAGTTAGAGTTCATCTGAACAACTGAAAAATTATGATTGATTACTCGTTTGAGTTCAAAAGTATCAAGTTTAAAAAGCTGATACTTCTTTACACGTTCTCCAACTTTGGTACGAGGAACGAAATACCATGGATTTTTCATTTTAAACCTATTTTATTTAGTACAAACCAAATTACTGAACAACGCTAATATCATTAAAATATAAATATTTAAAGACTCAATTCAGTTTTTAATAAGTCTTCTTTATAACATGCCAATTATCAGTTAAGATAAAAACTAAAATATTGATAGTCTTATTTAAAAATGATAAAACATAATATAATCGTTGTTTTACTCTCGACCTTAACCTTCTCTGCTTGTGCAAAAACCAC
>NZ_KB849756.1:1676137-1676883 GCF_000368925.1 Acinetobacter bereziniae LMG 1003 = CIP 70.12
CAACAAGTGGTCTATCCCACCGATAATGGTAAACTAGAATATGGTAAAAACTTTAATAGTTATCAACAACAACAAGCATTCACAGAAACTGTTGCAGAGAACTCAATAATACTCATCACTCAACTTGGCGCTCATCAGCCTACTCCATTAGGTTTTTACGACTTAATCAATGAAAATTTAGAATGGGTTGCTGATTGGTATGCACCTGACTATTATTCAAAATCACCAGAAAAAAATCCTAAGGGGCCTGAAACAGGTACAGCTAAAGTCCTTAGAAGTACCAATATTAATGATGAATATATGATTCGAACTGCTTTTGGCTTTACTTTTTCAAGAATGTTCATGGAACCTAAAAAACAAAATGATGAATTATCCTATTATAATACCTCTGTTAGATGCGCCACCAACAACACTAACCCTTTATTTTAATTAATTATTATTATTCAAACGCCAAATCCCTTTAACCTATATATTTTTTAACAGAATCAAACTTTATATTATGCAGATTAGCAGTTAAGATAAAAACTAAAATATTGATAGTCTTATTTAAAAATGATGAAACACAATATAATTGCTATTTTACTCTCCACTTTAGCCTTATCTGCTTGTGCAAAAACTACCAATGAGACGCATAGCAACTCAACAGCTCAAAAGACCAATGAAAAAAACGATCTTGAGTTACAACAAAGAATTAAAACATTGGTGGAGAAAACCAAAAAGAATATGATTTTTGTACAAGGTGGCAC
>NZ_KB849756.1:1677515-1708357 GCF_000368925.1 Acinetobacter bereziniae LMG 1003 = CIP 70.12
TATCCCACCGATAATGGTAAACTAGAATATGGGAAAAACTTTAATAGTTATCAACAACAAAAAGATTTCTCTCGTAAGGTTTCAGGAGATGCCATCATTTTAGTTTCTCAATTAGGTGCGTACCAACCTACTCCATTAGGTTTTTATGATTTAATCAATGAAAATTTAGAATGGGTCGCTGACTGGTATGCACCTGACTATTACTCAAAATCATCTGAAAAAAATCCCACAGGACCCGAAACTGGTACAGCTAAAGTCCTTAGAAGTACCAATATTAATGATGAATATATGATTCGAACTGCTTTTGGCTTCACTTTTTCAAGAATGTTTAAAGAACCCGATTTAAAAGGAAAGGATTTTGCTCATTATTACACTACATCAGTCCGATGTGCTGCCAATAGTCCAACGCCTATACAAAAATAGAATACCTATGACCCCATTAGTTTAAAGTCTAAGCTCATATTTTTTTATTCAGTGAAATTTTAAATTTCAGTTTTAACCATAAAACGGATCTTAGGAAATATTTATTATGCCCTAAGATCCTCAATATTTTACGTTAAATATGTATCATTATCAGGTTCTGAGAATAATGGTTTATCGTTAGCACTCGCCAAATATAGAATCTCATTATTTTCATCATATCCTTGCATAATTTTGACTTGTTTAAAAATACTATCATCCTGATTATAAGCAATTTGTGGTAAAGGCCATGTCTTAATTCCTTCCAAACTTGTTCTTGCTTCTATAAAGTCTTTAATCCATTTATTGGTAGGCCCTGTATATTTGGTATTATTATTTAAAGCCAAAACAATATTTTCTATTTGAAACCGTACCAAGTTTAAACCACTGGCTAAAAAGTTAATAATATGTCTTTCTAAATTTTTCTGACCACCAGTTATTTTTTCTCCCTCCGCATTTATTCGTTCTATAATATTTTTCCACTCGTTGACATGTATCGTTGATTTAAAAATATTAACAATAGCTGTTTTTCGTTGATCTAAATAATGAATACCATCCCAATCTACACTTGGAAAATCATCATAATGTGCCCAGCGAGTATTCCAATGGCAGAGAGAATATACCAAGATCCCTTTGGAGTTGGGTGTTAATCCAATCAATGATTGTAAATTATTATTTATATTTTGAGCACATGCCAATTTTGCTTCTTCAGATTTAATTTTCGCTGTCCATTTTCTAAAATCCTCAGTCACATCCTTAAAAAAAGTGGATATATTATTTAATTGGGTAGAATATTTTTTTAAAATTGTATAATCATTATTTGCGGCAAGCATTGCAAAAAGTTGCGACAATTGCTCAAATAAATTATCAGCAATATAGGCCAAATGCATAAAGCCCATTTTCAGTAAATTCTTTTTGATAAATAGCATTAAAGATACTAAATCTTTAGGATTCACCTCCAAATCAACCGCGCCTTTTGCCCCAATCCCATAACACAAATGGGCAGCCAACTTGATCCTGATCGAACCATTCGGATGAATGTACATATAAAAATTAAATTCTGCTCCTGCACCACCACTCACGCCAGCAGTAACGGCTGCTTTTGCTAATGTTTCAAACTTAGGCTCTCCACTTGATTCACGAGGGTTTCCATTCGCATTAAACCACTGTAATTCAACTTTTGGAGTAAGCGCTAATTGGGCGCCAGCAAAGGCTTTTACTTCTACTTGAGCTTTATTTAGCACATCAGGAGGTATATCTTCATTACTTTTGACTTCTACTTTTAAGCCTTTTACTGCATCCACTGCATCTTTCATCGATTTTTTAGGATCATGTGAAATTGCTTGTAGTTTTTGATAGCCTGCAACGTTACCAATCGCGACACTCGTTTGACCTGCAATTGCTAGATTTGCACCTGCAAATCCTTGTAATGCTGCACCAGCAACAACCCGAATTGTCGCAATGGGATCGCCACCATCAAAAACAATACTCCAACCGTATTTAGATGGCCAAAAAAAGTCCCAATTTGCTCGTCCCTCAAATAATACAAATTTTGCAGTCGCCTTTGCTTCAGCTTTACCATGTAAATGTTCCTTAGACAAGTTAAGCGTAGCCTCTGTACCATTTGTACCTACAAATCTCATCCACTGCGCATCTACTGTGAGTTCATCATTTTCACTCATCATATTGTATTGGTTAGAGTACTCTCCACCCACACGTCCCAACACTGGTAAATACAAATCTCGAATGCTTTTTTCATCCGCTGATTTTGATTTGTAACTCGCTAATTCAACACCTACACCATTTATAAATTTTTTTAAACTATCATTAAACTCTCGAGGATTCGATGTGTTTATTTCCTCTGTCCCTTCTCTAGCATTTGTACTTGTATCACTGGTTATCTTGATTTTAGTTGTGCTTTTATTTATTCGTTGAGTTCTTAATTCTTCGATTCTACGTTTATTGGCATATCTTCTTAAGATATTTGGATTACCATTTGAGTTTCCACTTGCTTCGATCACAAGTACTTCTTGGATTTCTGCACTGTTTTTAAACTCTCCATTAATTTTGTCTAGGGCGTCCTTTTTTGCGATACCCAGTCTTTCTTCAATTTTTTTTATGTCAGTTGGATTTCTTGCTTCAAGTTGTAACTCTAAATCTTTTTTATTTTTATAAATTGAAGATATAGATTTCTCAAAATCTTTAGTTAACTTATCGAACGGCTTAAAAACATCCATCGGTAAAATATAAATTTCATTGGTTTTTGGTACAATAATTATCGGTAATGTTGTTTTAGCACCTAAACTCGCTGTATAAGTTTCTTTAGGATTTGTAGTCGTGCTACTTAGCTTAATTTCAAAAGGATGAAAATTCCCTTTAGTTGAAGTCACTAGTGGCGCCATTAATGGAGATTTAAATTTAATTCCATTCAAATCAAATTCAATATAAGTTTTATGATCCGTATATAACAGATTTGATATTGATTTTTCATTCAATACACTGGATTTAATTTGTTTTGATGAGGCATCCAATCTTTCATTTTTTTCATTAAATATTCGATAACCACCTTTAGGAAAATACTTTATTTGCCCTCCTACTCTCATAAAAACCTGATATAAAATAAAAGCTTTCTGTAAAACATCAATTCGTTTTTCTACAACAATCGTCTCTTTCTTGTTTACTTTTAAATCACCAGATTTATTAAAAACTGGTCTTGTACTGATATAACTATAACTTTCCGATTTTATTCTATAAACACCATTTTTATCATCTTTAGTTATGGGCTTCTTACTATCAAGCCAAATAGTAACTTCCGCAGTCAAATAAGCATCAAAATATACTGCTCTCGTTTCTCCTTTGCTATTGGTTGAAAAGGAGTCCTGTAGTAGTACATTTGGACCAATTGTACTTAAATTTTTAACTATTAATTTATAGTTTATTCCAGAAAGCACATTACCTACATTATCTTTTACAACCAAAATGAGTTTATTATTTTTTGGCTGTATATTTGCTTTAAAAATATCGCCATTTTGATTATTTTTTAATAAAAAGTTTTCCACAATCTATTCCTTTATTTTTAAATTATAGCTATTAATATTTTCATCTTCTATATAAATAGAGATATTTTCAGGAGATGGTGTTGTTACTTTTTGTGTTTTACCCTGACTATCCGTAACACCCTGAATAACATCACCATTCTGCAGTATCATTAAATACTTTTTATTCGCTAATGGATTTCCAAGTAAGTCTTTAGCTTCATAGGTTAAATAACAAGGCGTTTCTTTGAATTCACGAGATTTCATTTCAACCTTTGCACCACTAGTAAACTTCTGCTGCCCAGATTTCACTTCAAATAATCCACCAGTCGTTGCAAATACACCTGAACCATTGAGCTTCACTTCCGAGCCATCACCAATCAGCTTGATTTCTTTCGGACTGATAATATAAATCGTATCTTCTGTCGAAATGATTTGAATGCCTTTGCGGGCGATCAAATCAGCACCTCCATCTTGAGCTTGGACCTCTACTTTCCCCTTGCCAGCATAAAGTCTTGCACCTTCCTGTGCTGCAAACAGGCTGATCTTTGAACTCGCATGCCCCACCAAGGATTTTTGTGTGCTTAGATTAATGCTTCCGCCAGCACTATGACTGATTTGCCCATCCGCAGAGAGGTGGATGTCTTCATTGCTTGATAGTGCAATTGAATTTGGTGAAGCCAGCATCATTACTGCGGACTTAAATGCATCCGCTTTTTTCGGATCTTGTTGAGCCAGTGTATTGATAAACCCTTGGATTCGTTCTAAGACCTCTAAAGGATCAGTCTGTTGGTTCTTGGCAACCTCACTTAAGGCTTTGGCATTGTTCAGGTTACTTTCTAGCTGACTTTTGGCTGCGGTTGTATCTAGATGATTACCTGATGCCCCATCTTGTGCATGGCTACTCAGCAGTAAGCCTTGACCTGCACGTACCGCACCCCATTGATCCGTTCTTAGCTCAAAGCCTTCTCCTCGCCCTTCACTCCTATCTGTCTCTTTTGGATGACTGAGGTTGCCAAGGTTGAGTTGAGTTGCACCATGACTGCTGTGTAACTGACTGCTGATCTGGTTGGTGGTATCGTCAAATCTCAGTTGATTATAGCCATTGCCCTGATATTCCTTACTTTTAATCCCTGCCAATTTCTTGGTATCGGGCAACTTTCCTTTGTCATCAAACTTGCTCGGGCTGCGTTGCGCTTCATGGATTCGACCCACCACAAATGGTCTGTCAATGTTGCCATCAAAGAAGTCGATGACTACAATCTCCCCAATCCTCGGTAAGAAACGTGCCCCATAACCTTCACCTGCCCATGGCGTCAATACATCAACCCAAGCTGAGTCGGTATCATTGTCATTCGAGCCTGCACCACCATCATGGCTGTGGTCTTCATTGCGGGTAAAGAGGAAGCGAACCTTGATGCGCCCCCATTCATCCACATGGATTTCTTCTCCACTTGGACCAACCACTCTCGCTCGCATTGGATGGACTGCGGGTCTTTGAGTTAAGGGATTATATTCAGGAACAACCGTAATATTACGTCGTTGTAGCACCAACTGATTCGCTTGGCGTTCTTCACTATTGTTTACGGTGAGATGGGTGCGTTGCCAATCACTTTGTTTTAACAAAGTGTCGACTTGATGGCTCAAGTCTTTGGGTAAATTATTTTGGTTATAAAACGTTTTAGAGATAATCAAGAACTGCTGATCGGCAGAATCTTTTAGCTCTAGGCTTGGATGTTGATTAAGCTCAAAGTGATAACCCACCTGCGCATCTCGTACCGTCGATATTGCCGTGAATTGTTTGGCTTGGGCATCGTAGTAGTTGCTAAGGTTTTGGTTAAAGCGTTCGATCTGACTGTTGCCTGATGGCGTTGCACCATCTTCCCCATTCAGATCAGGAATCCATGCAGGACTAAAGTGCCATACTTGTTCTAAGCCTAGACTGGCGTTATCGTACTGGTCACTGTGCTGATATTTGCTTTGTACATTGCCTGCACCTTCTTCGGTTTCAAGAATATCGGCTTGCCAACGGTGGATATGCACAGACGTCGGTTGAAGGGAGCGTTGTTCTGTAAAATTGATAATCGAATCGCTAGTCTCTATAGCCGAACTTCGATGAAAGCGGATCGTGCGTCGTTCTAAACTTTCGTATTGAGTATTGTCATCAATCAATCGAAGCTTTTGAGGCTGGATGGGTTCATTAAAATGAGAGACTTTAAGCTGTGCTTCATCAATTAAACTCGTCACACCTTCCGATGCTAGAAGCCTTTGAATAAGATCTATATCTCGTTCATTATTCTGCATAATGAGTGGTCGAATATCATAGTCTTTGGTCAGCCCAGTTTTATCTAAACTCAAACTAGCAGCAAACAGCGGACTTCTTTGTTGCCATTCTTTATGCAATATTTCAACAACTTGAATCACCGACTTATTCAGAAACACTCTACTATTACGGCGTTTATGCCACAGTGACGTTGCATCCTCAAGTTTGAGCTTATAGACCGTCAGTGCGCCATCACTTTGTCCCTGTGCAGCTTCGGTAATGATGCCTGTGGTACGGAACAGTTGTCCGCGGTCAGTGACTTGGTCGATTGCAGCTTGGCAACCGATAAATTGTTTGAGTGGAATATTTGCAGATGTTGCAAGACAGATCAGTTCCACAGACACGCCTTGATTGATGGCATGTTGTCCATCAATGCGTTGCAAGAACACTTGGGCGGTCAAATCAGGATTGCTAAACTGAATGTGCAAAGCTCTTTTTTGAGCGGTTAATCCAAGTTGTTCTAAAGCCGAAAATATATTGGCAAAATTCATTTTCTTATCTAACTTAAAATAATATTAATATTTATCTATATTTAATCAAAAAAAACGATTGAATCCTAGTTTATTGATCGGTTAATTTTTAATAAATTGTAAAAAAACCTCAATATTCATATTTTAATATTGAGGTTTATGTTTTGAATTCAGTCAGTTAAATATACTTAACTTTATTCGCTATCCATCATGGATTGGCTCATACCCACAGTATTGAAACCTGCATCGACATACAAGATTTCACCTGTAATACCATTTGCCCAAGGTGAACATAAGAACAATGCCGCATTACCAACATCTTCAATTGTCACATTGCGTTTCAGTGGTGCAATTTTTTCATTGGCATCTAACATCTTACGGAAAGACTTAATCCCTGATGCCGCTAGAGTACGGATTGGACCTGCTGAAATCGCATTTACACGAATTCCTTCTGCACCTAGACTCGAAGCCAAGTAACGTACACCTGCTTCTAAAGATGCTTTTGCCATACCCATCACGTTGTAGTTTGGCATCACAGACTCAGAACCTTGGTAGGTCAAAGTCAGTAAACATCCTTGGCGAGCAAGCAATAAGGGTTTCGCAGCACGTGCCATAGCCACAAAGCTATAAGCACTGATGTCATGTGCAATTTTAAAGCCTTCGCGGTCAGTTACGTCCGTAAAATCACCATCCAGCGTATGCGCAGGTGCAAAGCCGATTGAGTGAACAACACCATCCAAACCATCCCAATGTTTTGCCAGTTCAGCAAAAGCATGGTCAATTTCTGCATCTACAGCAACATCACAAGGAAAAACCAGCGTTGAACCAAATTGTTCTGCAAACTCATCCACACGTTTTTTTAATTTATCATTTGGGTAAGTAAATGCGAGTTCTGCACCTTCACGGTGTAATGCCTGAGCAATACCAAATGCAATGGATAATTTACTTGCAATACCCGCGATTAAAAAGCGTTTACCTGCCAATAGTCCTTGTGCCATGAAATTCTCACTTGATTAATTTTGTAAGCATAATGCCAAGTCTTGGCTCAGAACTAAATTGCATAATGCATCTTTTTTTAAAAGTTTAGTAAAAATATAAAAAAACGCACTGTAAAAAGTGCGTCTTTATCAAATCTATTTTGCTCGATCAGCAATGATTAATCATCACCTTGCAATAAGCTCAATAAACGTAGGAATGAATAGTACATCCAAACCAAAGTTGCCAATAAAGCAATACCACATAACCATTCATATGATTTAGGCGCACGTTGTGCAGCAGCAGATTCAATCAAATCAAAGTCAAGGATCAAGTTAAGTGAAGCAATCACGGCAACAAATGCAGCAAAACCAATACCTAACAGGTTACTTTCAAATAAGAACGGAATGCTTGAACCAAATGCCAAACGCATGATGAATTGCACCACAAACACCAAACCAATGGCGATAGACGCTGAAATCACAACCGATTTAAATTTTTCAGTTGCACGGATAATTTGGAATTTATATAAACCAAACATCACCAAAGTTGTGACAAAAGTTGCCAAAAGCGCTTGTAAAGGAATACCTGGGAACTTCAATTGGAAGATGACGGAAACACCACCTAAAAATGCACCTTCAAAGAATGCATAAGGAATCGCCAACACACGTGCTGTATTCGGTTTAAATGTCGCAATTAAACCTAAAATCAAACCACCAATTGCACCAACCATTGTAGCAGCGTATGCAATTCCTACATTCATGGTGCTAAAGCTATAAAAGAAAATTCCAACACCTAATACCGCAGCAATCACAGTCAATAAAATAGACTTTTGAATTGCGCCTTGTATGGTCATTGGCTGTTCATAATCCGCATACGTTTCCGCACGCGTTAAAATTGGGTTATTACTTTGCATAGTCAATCTCTTTGTAATAATTCAAATATAAAAGGATATTAAAACGTTTTTTATGCAAACAATTTGAACTGCTTGCTCTTTTTTGTAACGAGTTGTCAGAAGACATCGCTTTCAGTATAGCTTAAAAAATCAAAATTCATAGTAAAAAAGAGATTAAAAATTCCCTTGTTTCAATCTGATATATACATATATCAGTTTATATCTAACAATTGAAAGATGAATAAACTTGTTATAAATAAATGATTAGATGAGTTTAAACCCGATAAAGCCCAATCCATGATGAGACTGAACGTATTTCAGTAAAGCCATGTTATCTCCTCACATATTGCGGATAACCTTTCCGAGTCTCATGTTTTATCAAGATTTTTAGATCAAACTCAGCTTATTTAAACTTTAACAATAAAGCGGGGCATTGAAAGCTTTATATTATTCAACAAAATGTTCGTAGCATTGATTTTATTGATCTATTGAAATTATATTTTACTGTATAAGTTTTCAACAGATTGACTGTAACTTACACGAACAATGTTGAGATTGAAAATTTTATATTAACGATGTAGGCATAACTTGACTGAATAAACCAATCCAATATTAGTCAGACGATGTCGCTATCGCGGTTGGCGATATGGATATCCCCTTTGACCGAAAAAAGATTTTTGTTATCTTTTCGTCTCTGAAAAGTAAAACATCGCCTACGCAAATCTATTTAAACTTTAACAATAAAGCGGGGGCATTAAAAGCTTTATATTATTCAACAAAATGTTCGTAGCATTGATTTTATTGATCTATTGAAATTATATTTAATGTATAAATTTTCAACAGATTGACGATAACTTACACGAGCGATGTTGAGATTGAAAATTTTATATCAACGATGTAGGCATAACTTGACTGAATAAACCAATCCAATATAGTCAGACGATGTTGCTCTTTGAATACCAAAGAGCAACAGCAACAAGCTTAGGGGGAGTACCCTAGCCGATCATCTGACCAAAACTGGCTTAATCTTTATTCTCAATAAAGAAATATTGACGGTAGTATTTTAATTCTGCGATTGAGTCGCGAATATCATCCATCGCCAAATGTGATGCATTTTTCTTAAGACCACTCATAATTTCTGGTCTCCAGCGTTTTGCCAACTCTTTAACAGAAGATACATCCAAATTACGATAATGGAAAAATTGCTCAAGCTCTGGCATTAAACGATGCATAAAGCGGCGATCTTGGCAGATTGAATTACCACACATCGGTGATGATTTCGGACTGACCCATTTCTTTAAAAATTCTAAGGTTTGTTGTTCCGCATCTTGCGCTGTGAGTTTACTGCGACGTACACGTTCGATCAAACCTGACTGACCATGTTGTTTGGTATTCCACTCATCCATTGCATTGAGAATAATATCTGATTGATGCACTGCAAGTACTGGACCTTCCGCCAAAATATTTAAATGGTCATCTGTCACAATGGTTGCGATTTCAATGATCTTGTCATTATCAGTATCTAGACCTGTCATCTCGAGGTCAATCCAAATTAAGCGGGTATCCTGTGTACTGCTCATAGAGTCAATCTTATTAGGTCAATAAAAAAATGAATAGTAGCAAATTTCTTACTTCTGCGCTGTAATTCATTCGCTCATCATGGTATTTTTGCCTTCTCATTTTCAAGGTTTTTTTAGGACATGAATGGCTTTAATTCGTAAACGTCGTTTGACTGAACAGCAGCAACGCCGCATTCAGAAACAACATAAAACACGTCAAGAAGAAATCGACACTTCCAACGACCTAGAAGGTCTGGTTGTTCAGCATTATGGACGACAACTCGAAGTACAAGCCCTTTCTACACCCGCTCAACATCCACAAAAACCTATTGTTCAAGCAGGCGAACCTGAACCCTTTTGGAAACCGATTGAAATCGGCAGTGTCTGGCGTTGTCATACCCGTACCAATCTTGAATTGTTGGTCACAGGGGATAAAGTTAAATGGCAGGCAGACCCCAATACTGGTTTAGGCATTATCACAGCTATTCACCCGAGAACATCACTGTTAACTCGCCCAGACCGTTATCACAAGGTCAAACCTGTGGCAGCCAATATCAGCTTGATCGTGATTGTTTTTGCGCCTTTACCAGAACCTGCACCTACCTTAATTGATCGTTATTTGGTGGCTTGTGCAGATGCCAATATTCCTGTGCTCTTGGTTTTGAACAAATCCGACTTACTCAAAGACAGTGACCCAATTTTAGATCTCATCAAAGAGTATCAAGACTTGGGCTATGAAGTGTTGATCACACAGTCTGAAGGCGATATTAGCGAACTGAAGCAACGTTTAGACAATGAAACCGTCGCTTTTGTAGGTCAATCGGGTGTAGGCAAAAGTACATTGATTAATGTTATTGTTCCCGATGCAGAACAGAAAACCAACATCATTTCTGAAAACTCAGCACTTGGACAACACACGACAACATCAACACGTTTAATTCGCTTTGGTGAAAATGGTGCATTGATTGACTCACCAGGAATCCGTGAGTTTGGACTGTGGCATCTAAGCCTTGAAAAAATTGATGCTGGTTTTCCCGAAATCTCCAACTTGATTGGACATTGTCAATATCGTAATTGCACGCATACCCATGAAAAGCAATGTGCGGTTAAAAAAGCAGTGGATGATGGTGAAATACTAGCCAGACGTCTGGAAAGTTATTTGCGCTTAATTGAAGAAATCACTGATGCGCAACAAAAAAATTAAATTTCTTCTGCGATAACCTTGAAGCGGTGATTTTGATCACCATATATATACGCTATACTCGACGCAGTTTTTGATTGTAATTAGGTGACTTGTGGAACGTTGGTTTGAGTTTATGGGGAATCACCCCTTCTTATTTGGTATTTTAGGGGCACTCATTGTCTTGTTCTTTATTTTTGAAGGACAACGTAGTGGTCGTAAAATTTCACCACAATCCCTTGGTATTTTGGTGAAAGCCAAAAATGCAATGCTGATTGATTTACGTGATGCGAAAGATTTTCGCGAAGGTCATGTCAGTGGTAGCCGCAATATTCCATACAGCCAAATTGCCAGTCATATTGAAGAATTGAAAACTGCAGATCGCCCTTTAGTCTTTATCTGTAACTTAGGTCAAGTGGCAGGTAGTGCCTTGCAACAAGTCGGTCATGCAGACAGTTATCGTCTAGATGGTGGTATTAGTAACTGGAAAGCCCAAGGCTTGCCATTAGTTAAAGCTAAAAAATAAGCTTAAGGAGCTCAACATGTCTGCTGAAGTAAAAGTTTATTCAACAACTTTCTGCCCATACTGTGTACGTGCAAAATCTCTGCTTGAGCGTAAAGGTGTTGCTTTTACCGAAATTAATCTCGATCAAGAAGCACCTGAGGTTAAGACTGAGCTAATCCAGCAAACCAAGCACCGTACTGTGCCACAGATTTTTATTAATAATGAATTCATCGGTGGTTTCGACCAGCTTTATGCTTTAGAAAAAGCGGGCAAACTCGATGAATTACTTGCGTAATTAATCACTTCTTAAAATTTAAGGAATAAAGAATGAGTGAAGAACAACAAGCTCAACCACAACTAGCTTTAGAACGTATTTATACAAAAGACATTTCTTTTGAAGTACCTGGCGCTCAAGTTTTTACGAAAGAATGGCAACCTGAATTAAACATCAACTTGTCTTCTGCTGCTGAAAAAGTTGATGCAACACACTTTGAAGTATCGTTAAAAGTCGTGGTTCAAGCAAATAATGCAGGTGATACAGCATTTATCGTGGATGTTACACAATCAGGTATTTTCTTGATTGATGGTATCGAAGAAGATCGCCTTCCTTACATCCTAGGTGCATACTGCCCGAACATTCTGTTCCCATTCTTACGTGAAGCTGTGAACGATCTTGTGACTAAAGGTAGCTTCCCACAATTACTTCTTACGCCAATCAATTTTGATGCTGAGTTCGAAGCAAATATGGAGCGCGCTCAAGCCGCTGCTGCTGAAGGTCAAGCTTAATTTCTTAGATTTTAAGTTTGAAAAGACCGCTTTGTGCGGTCTTTTTTATTGCCGAATCAGTAAAATAAAGTTCACTCAAATTTCACAAAATTCGATCATGGCATTTTTTATACTTTAAAAATCAAAATACGACGACAAATCATCTATGCCCATTACCCCCTTACATTTAGGTTTAGGTACAACGTGTAAAGGAATCGGAAATCATCGCTTTAGCTTACTTATTTTTTCGGGTGTTCAAGTCCTGATGGATATCGAACCTTTGCTTGGTATGATTTTGGGCTGGAATACTTTACATCTTTATACCCACAATTTAATCGGTGCCTTCTTGATTGCTTTAATCGCAATTCCCATAGGCAAAGTGATGAGTGAGTTTGTCTTGCGCAGACTACTCAAACAAAAAAATTGGCAAATCACATGGCGAGTGGCAACTCTCAGTGCACTGACGGGCAGTTTTAGTCACATTCTTTTAGATGGTTTGATGCATGCAGACATGTACCCTTTTTATCCCTTCAGTCAAACTCAATTTTTGCTAAATTTAATTCCCTACTCTTTTATTTTTTATGGTTGTTTTATTGGCTTTATCTTTGGCGGCATCCTATTTCTGCTGCATGAAAAATAACAACAAAAATTTTTATACACCCGTCTCAACAATCGTTCTAAAGGTCAAATTAATCCGAGCAGTGTGGACTTTTTTGGTCGGTGGCAAGCGATGCAACCAATGGGTTTGTGTGGTGTCTTTCATGATCAGTAAACTGCCATTTTCGAGAAAAATCTCAACTTTTTCTTGGCTATTTTTATGTTTAAAGGCAAATTTTCGGACTGCTCCAAAGCTTAAAGATGCGATCGTACCATTCCTTTTTAGATCTGTTTCACCATCACTGTGCCAAGCCATTCCCTCTTCGCCTGTGTGGTAAAGATTAAGCAGACAGGAATTAAATGTTTCACCTGTAATCCGTTCAATCTGCTGTTTAAGTTCCAGTAATTGCTTTGTCCACGGCAAGGCGTACTTTGATGTGTTGGAATAGGTATATTCATAAGGCTGATTGCCATACCATGCCACTTTTCGTTTGGTGATGATCTTTTTGCCAAAAATAATCGCTTGATCATTTTTCCATTCAATCGTCTTTAACAGTTGCTCAAAATAAGCGTGCGCCACAGGTTCTTGCATAATGATTCCAAAATAATGAACCACGCCATCATATGGAAGCAAGTTTTGATTTTGCTCAGGTTTAAATTCAAGTTGTTGCATTTTTCCACTTCAAATAGGCTGATTTCATACAGTGTCCACAAGGTCGATATTGCAATGCTAAAGCTTCCGCTTCACTACTAAAGAATACTCGATTGTTTTTTAACATCCGTTTACCAGAGGCGCAGTCTAGACGTCCATAAATTCTTAGTTTTTGGTTGCCCGCAAATAAAATTTCAGCATTTTTAAGCTTGCTATATAACGCTAATCTCTCTATTTCACTATGCTGAATCATGCTTTAACTCACTGCATCATGAAAAATAATACCTAAACTATAACGCTCTCCTTCAGTTAACTGACTTACACCATGCTTCATATTGACCCGATAGTAACTATGCGTACCTTTCTTGGGTCTAAAGTGTGTGGTCAAAAGTAAAACGTCACCTTTGTTCGGTTGTATCACCATTGCTTTGGACTGTGCACGAGGAATTTGCTCTGTCAGTACCAGCTCACCGCCCTTAAAATCAGCATTGGCTTGATTGAGACAAATCACCATTTGAATTGGGAAATAAACCTCACCATAGAGATCTTGATGTAAGGTATTAAAACCATGTTGTTGATAATGCAAAATCAATACAGTCGCTTTGTTTTGACCCGCTTGCTGACATTGCTGTAAAAATGCTTCATGTGATGCTGGATATTGCCGATCGATGTTTAAATTCGCAAACCAAGCATTGGCGAGCGGAACGAGGTGGGAGTAAAACTGTGTACGTAGCAATTGCAATAAATTGGGTAAAGGGTGACGAAAATATTTATATTCACCCTCGCCAAAACGATAGCGTTGCATATTGACAGTTTTACGGTATAAATCTTCATGGTGATAATGTGCTTTGATTAATTCACAAAGCTCATCGGATAAAAAATTCTCAATGTGTGAATAACCTTGCTGATTGAGCCGCTCATGGATTATTGTCCAGTCCAAATGCTTAATTTTCTCGCTCAGAACTTGAGCCTGTTGAATATTAAATGTCGACATGGGTTTGAACACCTTCCCAACCAATCATCGCCATTTTTCGACTTTTACCCCAATGATATTCACCGAGTACGCCTGTGGCTTGAATGACTCGATGACAGGGGATTAAGAATGCCACGGGGTTGTGCCCCACTGCCTTACCCACTGCACGAGAGGCTTTAGGATTTCCCACTTGTTCAGCTAAATCACCATAGGTGGTTAATTGTCCCATTGGAATTTTAAGTAAACTTTCCCAGACTTTTAGCTGAAAATCAGTCCCTTTTAAATGAAGTTTAATTTGTCCTAATTGCTGATTCTCAGATGAAAAATCAGATGAAAAAATTGCCAAAGCATGCTCATGGAGTACATCTGCTTGTTGATAAAATTGAGCATTGGGGAATTTTTCGAGCATTGCAGCAAAACTTTCCTGCTCGTTGTCCACAAAGGACATAAAGCAAATGCCTTTCGCTGTAGATGCCACCAAAACAGTTCCAAATGGACTTTCAGCATATTGATAATGGATCGTTAAATCTTCACCACCACGCTTATATTCAGCCGGCGTCATCCCTTCTATTTGTATAAATAAGTCATGCAAACGACTGGTACTGGAAAGCCCAGTATCATAAGCCGCATCAAATACCGAATGATCTTGCTTTAATAATGTTTTGGCATGTTCCAAGCTAATATATTGCAAGAATTTTTTAGGGCTGGTTCCCGCCCATTCAGTAAATAAGCGTTGAAAATGAGCAGGGCTTAAATGAATATGTGCCGCCACTTCATCAAGATTGGGCTGTGCTTTAAAGTTGTGCTGAATATAGGTTATGGCTTTTGCAATACGTGCAAAGTGATTTTGCTGTTGCATCACATGTCTCCTGATCTTCTCGTTATAACTTAACAAAGATAAAGTGATGAACAAATCCGAATCATGCTGAGTTTAGTGATTCAATATCGTTTAAAAATCACCATACAATAAAAAACCGTTAGTCATTAAACTAGCGGCTTTTTAAATGGATAAATCTATTCTTCGAAATTGCGTTAGTCAAAAAAACAAGTCGTTTATACACAAGCGATATAAATTTACCTGATTCTTTGTCGTGATGAGCTATCACTACACGTAAATTATAAAGTGTGGCATTGCAAGCTTTATAACCATATGGATCACGTTAATGAACGTATATAAATATATGATCTATAATTTTGACTTATTTATAAATCATCTAAATGCATAGTTCCGCAGTAAGACTATTGATAGATCTTATGACCTTGATCACGAATTTCAGCAATTTTTTTGCCTTCCATTTTGGCATGATCTAAATGTCCACCTTTGACTAAGGCTTGCGTTTTATCAATCTGTGCAATCAATTGATCATAAAGTTGTGTTGAGCTTGGCGCACTGGCATCACCACGACCTTTCAGTTTAACTTTTTTTGCATCTGTTGCAGCCGCACGCATGTTGTCTAGTGCTTTATTGGCTTCTGCTGGATTTGTGGTTTGATTAAATGCTTTATAGTTTTTACCCAATGCCTGCATATTCTGTTGCAGAGTTGCTGCAAAACTCATTGAACTCAAACTCAAAGCAGACATCATCATTACGGTGGCTAAAGTTTTTTTGATCATTGTGATCTTCCTTAAAACTGTGGCTATTGTGAATTATCAACGGGAATGAAAGTACAGCTATTATCCATATTCAACATTAAACATAGTTTAAAACCACAAAAAATAGCAAATAAAAAATGCAACGAAATCGTTGCATTTTTATATTTAAAACCGACCAAGAAAATCTATACAGGCTCAATTTTGTGATTTAAAGCATCGTGAATCGCTTCAACCAACTGTTGAGCAATTTCTTGTTTAGATGCTTTTTCCAAGTCTCGCTTTTCCATTTGATATTGCTCAGCAAAAAACACCGTCATTGCATTTTGATCTGAAGCAAAACCAATATCTGCACGTGAAACATCATTACATGCAATCATATCGAGTTTTTTTGCTACTAGCTTTCCTGCTGCATACTCTTCAACATTGCGTGTTTCAGCAGCAAAACCCACCATAAATGGACGCTTGGACTGTTGTGCAATCGTCGCCACAATATCAGGATTTTTAACTAGAGAAACATTGAGTTCATCACCTGCTTTCTTGATCTTATGCTCAGCAACTTCAGCCACACGATAGTCCGCAACAGCAGCAGTTGCGATGAAAACATCACAACCTTCTTCGAGTTGATGCATGCTCTCATCCAGCATCTTGATTGCTGAAGAGACATTGATACGACGCACACCATTCGGGGTATCTAAACTAACTGGTCCTGCCAATAAGGTGACTTTTGCTCCTGCTGAATAACACGCAGCTGCAATGGCAAAACCCATTTTTCCTGTACTGTGGTTGGAAATATAACGGACGGGGTCAATTGCTTCACGTGTTGGTCCTGCGGTAATCACCACACGCTTTCCAGCCAATAAGCCAAATTTTTCCGCAATCGCACGTTGTGCCTGATGGAAATAATTTTTAACCTGTTCTGCGAGATCTTCTGGTTCAGGCATACGCCCTAAGCCAACATCGCCACAAGCTTGAGAGCCTGCTTCTGGCATGATCACATGCACACCATCTTCAACCAATGTATTTAAATTACGTTGAGTAGGTTTGGCAGCCCACATCTGTTGGTTCATTGCAGGGGCAACCCAAACAGGTGCTTTTGTTGCCAGATAAAGCGTACTGAGTAAATCATCTGCCAATCCCGCAGCAAATTTTGCAATCGTGTCACAACTGGCTGGCGCAACCAAAACCAGATCTGCCCAACGTGCTAATTCAATATGTCCCATCCCTGCTTCTGCTTCAGGGTCTAATAATTCTGTATGAACGGGGTTACCTGACAATGCCTGAAAAGTCAGCGGTGTAATAAATGCTTGTGCACCATGCGTCATCACCACACGGACATTAAAACCGTAATCCTTTAAACGACGTACAAGGATGGCACTTTTATAGGCAGCAATACCGCCAGTGACAGCAAGAATAATATTTTTATTAGAAAACACACTGAGATCGAAACTCACGATCAGGCTACCTTTCTGTTGCAGTGGCGCTCACAATAGCATTAAATAGTCTATCTCCCAAGCAGTTATCGGGAGAAAAATGAAAAGTACAATAAATTAAAAATGTGGAAAATAATGAACCATTCAATCAAACAATGGCCCGAACAAGAACGCCCACGTGAAAGATTACTCTTGCAAGGGGCACACAGTTTATCCGATGCCGAACTTTTGGCAATCTTCCTTCGTTCAGGCTCTAAACAGCACTCTGCGGTCGAATTATCACGTATATTGATTCAGCATTTTGGACATTTAAATGCCGTCTTTGATGCCTCTTTAGAAGAGCTTCGTCAGTTTCATGGGATTGCAGAAACTAAATATTCGCAACTGATGGCAGTCAAAGAATTAGGTCGTCGCTATCTTAAACATCAACTCCAACAAGGTATGGACTTAAGTCGTTCTGATTTAATTCGAGATTATTTACGTTATGAATTGATTGGAGAACAACAAGAAGTCTTTGCTGTGCTTTGTTTAGATAGCCAATTACGCAAGTTAAGCTTTAAAAAGTTATTTTTTGGTTCTATCAATTACTGCAACATTTCGATCAATCAATTATTACGCCATGCCATACAAAAACAGGCGACGTTTATTGTCATTGCCCATAATCATCCTAAAGGTTTAGCAAAACCTTCACGTGAAGATTACGATCTAACTCAGCAAATATTCAAAGCCTGTCAACTGCTTGAAATAGAATTATTAGATCATATGATCATCGCCGCTGAACAAAGCTATTCCTTTACTGAACATGGACTCATCAAATCTAAAACTTTCCCTGCAAATAAGATTGACAAGTATCCTTGAAGCGGTGAAGATCACTAAAAAATTATAGACTTAAAAACATGATTGTCCGCGATCAAAACGATACTCTTAAATTACTCCTGTCTTGGCGTGGTACGATTCTGCCAAAAGTGTTACCACCGCTAGGTTTTGTGATGCTCATCTCTGCCATCGTAGGTGGAATTGAATATACTGATTTATATCGTTTTCCTGAGCTTCCTCTGGTCGGTTTTACCCTTATCGGGGTTGTCCTGTCTATTTTTTTAGGCTTTAAAAACACAGCATGTTATGACCGTTGGTGGGAAGCCCGTAAGCTTTGGGGAATGTTGATTGCAAATGCGCGTCACTTTGACCGTGACTGCCGTATTTTTCCGCAAGGTCGTCGCGAAAGAATTATTCAACATGTCATTGTTTTTGCAAACTTATTGAGAGATCGCTTACGACATCAAACTGCCAATCCCGATGCTCTGGTCGAAACTAGTGGTATGAGTCCTCAAGCATTAACCCAACTCTACCAACAGACCAATGCACCGCAATACACCCTGAGTCTAATTCAATGGGAATTGATGCAAGCTTTGAAAGAAGGTGAGATTTCAGACATCATCTACACCCAGCTCAATGAGCATGTTAATGAACTCAGTTTGGTACAAACAGGTTGTGATCGTATTGCTACGACACCTTTACCATTTGCCTATTCAGTTTTATTAAATCGAACTGTCTATTTTTTCTGCTTTATGCTTCCATTTAGCTTAGGTTCATTATTGGGTTTAGCCACACCGTTATTGGTGGGCATTTTGGCGTATACATTTCTCGGCTTAGATGCTTTAAGTACTGAGATTGAAGAACCTTTTGGTACTCAAAGCAATGACTTACCACTCGACTCGATGGTTCGTATGATTGAAATTGAACTGCTCGGAACCCTAGGTAAACCTACCCCACCACCAATTCAAGCACAGGATCATAATTTACTTTAATGCAGAATCGCTTGAGAACTGATCTTAAGTAACTCAAGCATGCTTCCAAGCGGATTCAACATCGAATGATGTCTGTGATATAGAGCTAGGGATAAAATATGAAATATGTGGTTATTTTTAAAGCTCAGGTCAATGTACTTGATCAGACCTATATTCAAACCGCGCAGCATTTACGAGAAAAAGCGCTGACTCAATTTAACTGTCAAAAATTTGAATCGATTTGCGAAAATGACTTTGAAATTGCGCTTTCCTATTGGAACTCACTTGAAGATATCCAAGCATGGCATAAAGATGCAGAACATCAAGCAGCTCAAAGGATTGGCAAACTGCAGTGGTATAAAAACTTTCGTGTCGAAATTTGTGAAATCACAAGATCTTATTAACATCTGTTGACACTTCACAGATGCTTACGACAGCTGAAATATCGACAATCTCTTCATAAAACGCTTAAAATTGGCAGACCAAATATAATTATAAAAGGACTTTGCTATGTCAGAATTATTCCAACTGATTTTACACGGCGAAAGCAACGCTGCTTTAGGAAAACTCACCGCTGAAACCCTCAATCAACAGCTTGATGGTTCATCATTGCTGATGTATGCCTTGCAACATCAACAAGATGACATTGCGCTCAAACTAATTGAGCTTGGCATTGATGTAAATTTGCAAAATAATCAAGGACAAACAGCATTACATTTGATAGCTGTTTATAAAAATAATATCGGTATTGCTCGCGCAATCATCGCACATGGCGCAGACTTATCACTGCAAGATCATTCAGGAAATATTTCGCTTTGGACTGCTATTTTTAATGCTCAACAACACTATGATCTGGTTAAGCTATTACTAGAAAACGGTGCTGATTTAAACAGCAAAAATCGCTCTGCGAAAAGCCCTTATGATTTGGCATTGTTGATGAAATTCCCAGAAGGTATCAGCTTGGTGCAACAGTACCAAACTCATTCTTTATAGTCAGTCGACTTTAGCAGATTTTTAAGCTGCGAGTGCATTGATTGAACTAGGCAATACAAGGTTTTGCTAAGCGCTCTAATGGACTTCAAATTCAGACTCAGCGGGATCGAAACGCCACGTTCTGACAATTCGTAGTTCAGAAATATCTTTCATTTTTGCATCAAAACGTCCAAATGGAGCACCCTTACGTACCGAATTTTTAGCGGCTTCATCTAAAATGGCATGACCTGAACTTTCGATTAAACGAATTGCCCGTATTCCCCCTTCATTATTCAGAATCACCATTAAACGAACTTCACCTGAAAGGCGCTGTTGCTTAGCAAGATCAGGATAATAGCGGTTGCCATACATTTCGACTTTTTCACGGAATTTATCCAAATAACCAGCCGATGCATCTTGTTTCGCTTGAATGCCATCTAAGGTTTTAATTTTTTGTTGTTTACTAAAATTTTGCTGCTTTTGTAAATATTGTGCTTCTAAGCTCGCCACCATCGCGGCTTTGGCTTGCATTTGGCTTTGTAATTCTTCCATTGCCTTTTTTCGATCGTTTTGTTCAGCTTGCTTTTGCCAACTTAAAACGGTCATCAGCACTTTTTCTTCAAATTTTAATTCACGTTTTTGCTGTATTTGCTCTAAAGCTTCAAGCTGTTGATCCCCTGCACTTTTATCTTCAGCTTGTGCTGGCATATCAGAGGACATCCGATGTTCTTTACGAAAGGTTCCTGAACCTTGTTGATCTGCTTGCGCAAGGAAATCAGCATCTTTGACTTTATCTTCACTTGGGCGAATACTGACAGCAATTTCTTTTGTCGCAGTATTATTTTCTTGCGGCATACCAAATTGCACAGATAAAAATAACCCGTGGACAATTACAGCAATTGAAACTGCCCCGACAAATAATGCATCTTGCCACCAGTACCCAGTATGTTGCGTATTGGCAAATAATTTTTTTATCATGACATTAATCCGACAAAATTCCCCAATTGCCAAATTTAAAATTTATTAAAATAAGTTTAGTCTTACATTATTCACAAACTTTGTGACTGACTTAATGAAAGTAAAAACGTAATTTTAAAACACTCAAAATGGTGCAATGTTTTTTGCTAAACTGCAATCTTTAGACTTGAATTTTTTTAATCATCGACAAGTTTATCGCCTAAAAGTGATGATGATTTGGGACCATACTTATGCCGACGCTACTTTCTAACATTGTTAAACGTATTCGACAAGTATACCAAAAAGCCGAAGGTTTTATAGAAGAAGAGCGCGAATTTCCACTCTCTCAAGTATTTTTAAATGCAACGTTTAAACGTTATGTGACTGACAATGTCAAAATTCTTGAAGATTTACATGCCGACTTGCATGATGATTGGTTAAGACTTTATGCAACACTGAATGTTAAAGGCATGCATTTGGTATTGTCTGTCGATCTTAAATTAGTTCAAATGGAAATGAACAAAGATATGCAACTGATTGTTTTTGAACAAATCAGCAACACCCAAGTCATCGAAGCAAAGTATCCTAATATTTGGTACAAAATGGGCGTAAATTGTGCATTGTTCTTCTATCAAAAGGTACTTAAAAAAGATCCTTTGGGCATGATCTTAGAAAAATTTGATGTCATTCGCGTGAAGGATGAATTATTACATTTAGACCTTAACCGTTGGTTAGGTAAAAACCGCTCTATTATGGACACTTTAAATAAAGTTCATGTTAATCATGCCGAACTTCGTGAAACAGAGTTAGTGGTGATTGGGAATGTCAATCTCACAGCCATATTCAGTAATTTTAGAGAAGATGATGACCGCATGGTTGACTTAGAAGAAGAGGATTATATCGACGATAAGGTCACACCCATCGAGCAAAAAAGCTAAATCGTTCATTTTGGGTCAAATTTCAAGTCAAACCGAGCAAAACCAATACATAAATTCACAGGATTTGAAATAAAGTGAATATTTTCTCCCCAATTACATTGCATAATAGATGCTATAACTCACAGATACTTTTAAATGCATAGGACATTTAATGATGGCAAAAACGTTATTTAAAACATTCAGCACAGCAGCCGGTATTTCTACTGCAATGTTATTGGTTGGATTTTCAAGCAATGCTCTTGCCATGAGTCCATTCCAAGCCAGCTATCAATTTGCTTATAATGGCAAAAATCTAGGCTCTGCTACCCGTACTTTAAGTCAAAATGGTAACAATTGGACCTATGTCTTTGCTGCCAAAGCGGCTGCAATTGCATCAGCAAGCGAAACCAGTCGTTTTACTTTTAGCAATGGTCAAATTAATTCCAATAGTTTTAGTCGTACCAGTAAAGTGTTGGTACATAACGACACGATGACCATTAACTTCAATCCAAACAATAAAACCATCAATACCAAGAAAAAAGATCAAGCACGATCTTTCCCTTGGAAAGCAGGTGCTTTGGATGAACTCAATGCTGAATTACAAGTACGTGAAGACTTAAAAGGTTCTGGTTTAAAATCGAGCTATCTGATCGCTGATGCTAAGGGGCTTGACGCTCGTCGTTTTGTAAAACAAGGTACTGAATCCATTAAAACCCCAGCGGGAACGTACAATACCATCAAAGTGGTACTCACTCATGATAATGGGGAAAAAAGCTCAATCTTCTGGTTAGCACCACAATTGGACTATTTACCTGTAAAAATGTCGCATGTAGATGGTAAGACCTCTTATAACTTAACCCTGACCAGTTACAAAAAGTAAGAGATTTTTCACCTTTTGGTCAATTTGAGCTTGCATTTTTTTTGGTGCTTTTTAAAATACGCCTTTGCTTTAAAAAGCACCTTGCCTCTAGAGGATTCTCCCTGTGCACGCACTAGAACAGAAAATCTTAGCTGAAGGTATCGTTCTATCTGATCAAGTTCTGAAAGTCGATTCTTTCTTAAACCACCAAATTGACCCTGCCATGATGCAACTGATTGGTCAGGAATTTGCTCGCCTCTTTAAAGATGCGGGTATTACCAAAATCATTACAATTGAAGCGTCAGGTATTGCTCCTGCTGTAATGGCTGGTTTGGAGCTTGGTGTACCTGTTATTTTTGCACGCAAATATCAATCTTTAACCCTTAAAGATGATTTATATCGTTCAAAAGTATTCTCTTTTACAAAACAAATTGAAAGTACCATTGCGATTTCTAAAAAGCATATTACTAAAGGCGATAAAGCTTTAGTCATTGATGATTTCTTAGCCAATGGTCAAGCTGCTTTAGGTCTTGCTGACTTAATTCATCAGGCTGAAGCAGAGGTGGTTGGCATCGGGATCGTGATTGAGAAATCATTCCAACCCGGTCGTCAACTGTTGCTAGATAAAGGTTACCGTGTTGAATCTTTGGCACGTGTTGAATCTTTGGCAAATGGTACTGTTACTTTTGTAAAAGACTAAGACTGTTAGCTTAAGCTTTTATCTTAAAATTGAGCGCTCTATGCGCTCTTTTTTATCGCTTATAAAAAAGTGCTCAGGTCTTTTTAACCATTCTTTTCCTTGTTTTTTTATTCTATATTCTTTAAATAATGATGCACTCAGGCAATTATAGATGAGATCACTCACCCAAGAATTCATTGATCTGTTGAATGTAAAACAACTGGATAGCTACTTATTTCAAGGACAAAATACACAACTATTTGGTTCACACTTGATGGGAGGACAATTGGTTGCACAGGCTTTGATTGCTGCATCAAAAACCACTGATCGTCCTGCACACTCCTTACATGCATATTTTATTCGTAGTGGTCGTACAGATTTACCCATTTTATTTAAAGTGGAAAATTTACGAGACGGCAAAAGCTTTACCACTCGACAAGTGAATGCATGGCAAGCTGGTCATATTATATTTTCAGCGATGATTTCATTTGCACTGATTGAAACTGGTTTAAATAATCACATTGAAGCACCAGATTATCCTCTACCCGATCATCTTTTATCAGAACAACAGCATAAGCAGTTGATCTATAAGGATGTGCCTAAAGCTGCTCAGGATATGTTTATGCGTCAGTTTTTCGTTAAAGTACATCCAGTACAACCCTTTAATCCATTTAAACCCGTCAAATCAGAAACCCGCTATGCCGAATATATGCAAACTTTTCACAGAATCCCTGCAGAGTTCGATCTTCCCATGATTCATCAAGCAATTGTTGCTTATTATTCCGACTATAATCTGTTGACCACATCACTCAGACCGCATGGCGTAAGTTATGCAAATGGCGGAGTTCGCAGTGCAAGTCTAGATCACAGCATTTATTTTCATTCAGCATTTAGAGTTGATGAATGGTTGTTGTATGACATGGATGCGACTGTTTCCAGTCAATCTAGAGGGCTGAATTTTGGGCGAATCTGGCAAGCTGGAAAATTAGTATGCAGCGTCACCCAAGAGAGTTTAATGCGTGTTAAATCACGATAAAACATTACATGGTATCATGTAAGTTTTTGATTTAATCGCTTAAACCTATATTTATATTTAAACTTTTCTACCCAACGTCTTCACATAAAATATAAAGAATCTACATTATATTCAGTTACAATCGAATCAAGTCTCATGATCAGCATTGTAAAACAGCTGTCGTGAAAATGAGTGAAATATTAACTATAACTTAGCGAAGACAAATGGACTTTGTTGAGTGAGTAAACAATCAATGACTGATGAACAAGCAGTAACTTGCCCAAAATGTGGCTCGACAGACTTAACACGACGTGATCATGAACAACTTTTAGGCAAAGCAGGAAGTGTCTTGCTGACCTCTGCAGGTGCAGCAGCTGGCACGGTAGGCGGTGCAGCATCAGGGGCTTCAATTGGTGCTGCAATCGGTACGGTCGCTGGACCTTTGGGTGTGATTGTTGGCGGCACTGTCGGTACATTTGTGGGGGCAATCAGTGTAGGTATCACTGGTGGTTTTTTAGGAAATCGCTTTGGTAAAAAAGCGGGTGTGATTGTCGATCAAAATATTTTCTTTGATTATCAATGCCAAAAATGCAAATATCGCTTTAATATCAAACAATAAAATCACAGGACTCGTCACATGATGCTTTTATCATAAAGCATCACGAACTTACAAAATGTCGAAGGTCCCAAAGTGAATCCAGATCATCTTGCATCGTGACTTTATTTTATAATTGTGGCTTTAATACGCATGGCTTTATTTTATAAAAGAATCAAAGCAGTATTAAAGCCAGTGTCTGCTTAACGATTTAACTTTTGAACGATTTCACCTAAACGCTTACCCTGCTCAGTACATAATAATTTTTCATCTGTACTCAAACTTTGGTCATGACGTGGTCCACTGACATGACTCACCCCATAAGGTGTACCACCAGATTTGGTATTTGATAATGCGGGATGAGCATTGGTCAATCCCATAATCATCATTCCGTGATGAAATAACGGCGGTAACATGGTCAGTAATGTACTTTCCTGTCCACCGTGCATTGAACCTGATGAGGTAAAGACACAAGCAGGTTTATTGTGCAAAGCACCGTTTAACCAGAGACTGGTGGTTTGGTCCCAAAAATATTTCATTTCAGAAGCCATATTTCCAAAGCGTGTTGGAGAGCCAAGCGCCAAACCTGCACAGTTTTGTAAATCTTCCAAACTACAATAAATATCGCCTTCTTCTGGAATACTCGGTTGTGCTTCTTGAACCACCGTTGAAAGATGAGGAACTGTGCGAATTTTTACCGCCGTTCCGGTTGCTTCGATACCATTGGCAATCAAGTGTGCCATTTCTTTGGTAGATCCATATTTGCTATAGTAAAGTACGAGAACATAGGCTTGCATAAGTATGGGTTGATAATAGCTAAGACAATAAAACTATACGGTATTTTTCGGCTTTTTTGGGTAAGCTTAATAAATGAAACTGAAAGATATGCCGAAAAATAATTGAGATCAGAGATATATGTTTGAATTAATTAAAAAATTACCCTTCTATCAAAAAACTTGGTTTCAATTCATTCTTTTTGTAATACGTCGTTTTGAAGCAGATCGTTGTCGTGATCAAGCAGGATCACTGACCTATACCACTTTATTTGCGGTTGTCCCCATGTTGACAGTGTTCTTGGTCATCATTTCGTCGATTAAGGCGCTAGAACCTGCCAGACAACAACTCCAGCAGATGATTTACAGTAATTTTCTACCTAAAACCAGTATTGCTTTTGATAAAGCCTTTAATGTGTTTACAGAGAATTCAAGCAATTTAACCGTGATCGGGGTATTGTTTTTATTCATCACAACCGTGCTGATGCTGACCAGTATTGAAAGTGTGTTCAACCGTATTTGGCGCGTCAAAGAAACACGTAATGGCATCATAGGCTTTATGCGCTATTGGACGATTATTTCCTTAGGACCAATTTTGTTGGGCAGTGCCTTTGTGATTTCGTCTACATTGGCATCAATGAATGTACTCAGTAATAACTTTGCGGGCTATGAAGTAGATGGTACAGCCTTATTTGCAGTGATCTCTTTTGCACTCACCACTTTAGGATTTTTTATTTTATATTGGACGATTCCCAATCGTAGCGTTCCAATCAAGGCAGCTGCTATCGCTGGAGTATTTGGCGCTGTTGCTTTTGAATTACTAAAAAATCTGTTTGGTTTTGTGATGACCAATTTCACCAGCTATACCTTAGTCTACGGGGCATTTGCTGCTGTACCAATTTTCCTGTTATGGATATTTTTATCTTGGAATATCGTCTTATTGGGTGTGGAAATTAGTTATGCCTTAACTGCTTTTCATACAGGCAAGATTCAGACGCGCCACCCTGTACTGATGATGTTGGACATCTTGGAATTATTCTATAAAAAGCAAAAAACAGGACAAGTGGTCACGGATACTGAAGCTCTCGATATTTTAGGTCGTGGTGAAATTGGACGCTGGCCTCTTTACGTGCAGCTTTTAGAAAAGCAGAATTTGGTTAAACGCACAGATAACAACGAGTATGTATTGGTCAGAAATTTAGATGAAATCGATTTTTGGTCTTTCTATACTTCACTGCCTTATACACTGCCACGTCGTAAAGATGTCGAACATGTTCATGATGATGATGTGTGGATGAAACATATTGGTCCAACACTGATTGAGTCTGATGAATATTTGGCAGCCAAATTATCAATTCCACTTTCAACGATTTTAGATGATAAATAATTGAAATAAGTCACTGGCGCTAAGCATTTTCCATCCCACTGATCAGTCGGTGGCAATAAAAAATGCTTAGCCTTTTGCGATTGAAATACTGTTATTCAGACCACTCATTGGTCTTTACTTGAGAATAGAATTTCTTTTCAATCCAATGATGTAAGCTGACAATAATTACGCCCAACATGACCATTGCTGCACCAAAAAGAAAATTTAATTCAATCTGTTCATTCAGAAAAAGTACACCAAATAACATTCCAAAAATCGGAGTAAGAAAAGAAAATACCCCCAAGCGATTAGCCAAGTAATTTCGAAGTAGCCAAAACCACAGCATAAAACTGATAAACGACACCACAATGGTATGGAAAATCAGACTCCCAATAGCTAAACCTGTCCAATGAATTTCAGCTTGCCCCATCAGAAAAGCCAAAGGCAATAGCAATACACAGCCACCAACCAATTGATAGAATAAAGTTTGTGTCGGATGCGCATCCGATAACTGAGTTAAACGCAAAGAAATCGTGGTCAGAGCCCAAAGTAAGCCCGCAAGCAAAGCGAGAAAATCACCAAACAAAGTATTAGAAATCATCGCTTGTGTAGCAGTGCTGTGTACTTCTTCCCGACCTAAAAAGGTCACCACGATACCTAAAAATGCAATAAAAATTCCCACCCATTGCAACATGGAGAGTCGCTCTGCAGGAAGTTTCCAATGTAAACCCAGTGCTACAAAGATAGGTGCGGTATAGAGTAAAACTACGGTATGAGATGCAGAAGTATACCTAAGTGCTTCTGCTACGAGGAAAAACTCCGCTGAAAATAAAAATGCAACCCACATGCCTGGAAATAAATATTGTTTAGACCATAGCGTTGTCCCTTTTTGTCGCTGTATTAAGGGATAGACTAAAATTGCAGAAAGTCCTGAGCGAATGGCAATTTGCATCATGGGTGAAATATCTGCTGCTGCCAATTTAAGTACGACTTGTTGTAAGCCCCAAATCATACATAATCCAACCATCAAAGCAGATGCTTTGCGATCCAGCATTTTACGCGTATCCACGATATTGCACTCGAACTCAAGAGAATAGTTACACTATATTCCTGTCTGTTTTATAGAATATAATTCAAAGTAGACAAAGCATCATCTAATTCAGGCAATTTATCGTGGTCATAAGAAAAACAGTCCATGCAATGCATTTTACTCAACTCACGACCAATGATGAGATTATTGCCCCGCTTTGGCTTATTTTTCGACATGATCCTGCACAATCTATTTATCCTCAACACGGGCATGCTTGGGGAGAATTTATTTATGCATTCAATGGTGTTATGGAAGTGAATATTCATCAGATGAATTATATTACTCCACCACCTTATGGGGTTTGGTTACCTCCAAATACCCAACATAGTGGATTAAACCGGACCCCTGTTTCACATGCCACCTTATATATACATGAGTCACTTTGTCATGCCCTACCGCAACAAGCAGGGATTCTTTTAACCTCTCCGCTTGTTTCTGCCATTTTACAGCATCTCAAACAGCATTCACTTCAAGAGACAGAACCTGAATATTTAAGATTATTACAAGTCTTATTGGATCAACTTCAACATGCAGAACTCATTGGCAGCTATTTACCTCACACAGAACATCATGCGCTCAAGCAAATTTTAGATTTCTTACATGCCCATCCCGCTGATCAAAGCACCTTGGAAAGCTTGGCTAAACGAATCAATATGACTGAGCGTACTTTAGCGCGACTCAGTCAAAAGGAACTTGCTATGTCTTTGAATGAATGGCGACAACGCCTCAAAGTCATGAAAGCCATGTCTTTGCTGAATGAAGGTCGAACTGTAGAAAGTATTGCTTTAGATCTAGGTTATGCCAATGCCTCTGCATTTATTAATATGTTTAAACGTTGGATGATGCTCACACCAGATCAGTTTAGAAAATTATTTGATCATTAGACCGTTTTAACAATAAATTGAAATGGTCAATCTACTGAATATAATGATCAGTTAATTGAAAATAAAAACGTTTTAATAAATTAAAAAATTTTGACACATACAAATCAACTCCAATCCACTCGCCTATCTAAAAAGGCATATTTAGAAATCAATTTAGCTTCTTGTTGCAATTTCCCAAAATAATCCAACTTTTCTGCTTCTTCGATATCAAAGCGTTTCATCCATGCTTCTGCGCGATAGCCAGTAATCAAAGGATTTTCATCATTATTATGATTTCCCCGATGTAAACTTCCAATTTTTTCAACACGTAACGGTTTTAGAACTCGATTTAACAATACATAGGGAGCAGGTAATGGGTCTTCTTCAACAATAGCTTCTTGTTGCAATTTCCCAAAATAATCCAACTTTTCTGCTTCTTCGATATCAAAGCGTTTCATCCATGCTTCTGCGCGATAACCAGTAATCAAAGGATTTTCTTCATTATTATGATTCCCATAGTGTATTGCTCGAATCTTTTCAACACGTAACGGTTTTAGAACTCGATTTAACAATACATAGGGAGCAGGTAATGGGTCTTCTTCAACAAAGCCATTTAGAGCTAAATTTCCTGCCTGAATGACGATCCCTGTGCCATAGTCATAGCCAATAAACCAACTCATGGGCAATTCACTATTGAGCGCTTGTTCTTCCTTGATCGGATTAAACCATTCATAATTAATTGCTGTTAACCAACTCACGGTTTTTATTCCATTCAGTAGATTGTCTGACTCAAGATAAGGATTACCCACATCCATTGCCCACCATTTTCGAGATAAGTAGGCTTCCGTTAGTTCATTTTTATCATCTCGAATTCGTGAAATGATACATGCGTAACCATGCTTGGCTTTTAAGCGATTTGCAAATTTAATAAATAACTCAATAAAAATTTTCGTGTTTTTTTCTACCCATTCAATAGGCATAGAAAAAGTTAAGGTACTTTGATAAGTACCATTTATGATTTGCCATTTACTCGCACCACCAATATTAAATTCCCATGCTCCCGTTGCAAACTTTTCTTTACCACTGGTATATAAAAAACCCAGTGATTTCATTGGACTATAAAATTTAAAAATCTCACGTATGGGTTTTACATTTTTAAATTCTGTGCTATCAGAACCTGCTCCTTTGGGTGGTTCATCCAACCACAGCCATGTTAAATGATCTTTGGCATAAGTTTGATAATCATCAAAGCATTGGGCAATCGCTTCTCGCATGTCATCACTAAAGCCCTCTTTAAAATATAAAACTGCACGAATTGCAGGTATTGCACCCACATAATCTTCAGGACCACCTTTGGCAAAAAGCCCTCCACCAATCGCACCTTGTTCTTGTTGCTCAGCCCAAAATTTATATTCTTCTTCAGTTTTTAAATACATATGATAAACAGATTATCCTACCAATCTACTCGCCTATCTAAAAAGGCATATTTAGAAATCAATTTAGCTTCTTGTTGCAATTTCCCAAAATAATCCAACTTTTCTGCTTCTTCGATATCAAA
>NZ_KB849756.1:1708597-1722386 GCF_000368925.1 Acinetobacter bereziniae LMG 1003 = CIP 70.12
CCAATAAACCAACTCATGGGCAATTCACTATTGAGCGCTTGTTCTTCCTTGATCGGATTAAACCATTCATAATTAATTGCTGTTAACCAACTCACTGTTTTCATACCATTTATGAGATATTTTGCTCCTAAAATAGGGTCACCTACATCCATTGCCCACCATTTTCGAGATAAGTAAGCTTCCGTTGGTTCATTTTTTTCATCTCGAATTTGAGAGAGAATACAAGCATAGCCAGCATAACCATGCTTGGCTTTTAGGCGATTTGCAAATTTAATAAATAACTCAATAAAAATTTTCGTATTTTTTTCTACCCATTCAATGGGCATAGAAAAAGTTAAGGTACTTTGATGAATTCCCATTTCAACTTGCCACTTACTTTTTCCTGCAACGGTAAATTCCCAAGCTCCAGTTGCAAATTTTTCTTTACCGCTAATATATATAAAGTAAAAAGCTTTCATTGGACTATAGTTTTTTAAGCTCTCCCGAATAGGCTTGGCATCACTATAAGCAATATTATCCCTTTCCCCTTTTGGCGGTTCATCCTGCCATAACCATGTTAAATGGTCTTTGGCATAAGCTTGATAATCATCAAAGCATTGGGCAATCGCTTCTCGCATATCATCACTAAAGCCCTCTTTAAAATATAAAACTGCACGAATTGCAGGTATTGCACCCACATAATCTTCAGGACCACCTTTAGCAAAAAGCCCCCCACCAATTGCACCTTGCTCTTGTTGCTCAGCCCACAGTTTATATTCTTCTTCAGTTTTTAAATACATTGTATTCTCCGTTTACCACGCAGGCTGAGGTGAAGGTTTAGGTGATGGAAATCGAGGAAGTTTTGGAAGTTTGCCTTTTCTTAATTGAATTGCAGCAGCAATCAGTCCAGCAGCCCAAGTTATAAACTCGACAACCGTTGAGGTTTTACCATTCTCATCATCATTTCCACAATCACATTCATTGAGATCTAATTGTTTAACTTTGTTTGGATCTCCTGCTATTATTGGATAATCATCCTTTTGCGCTTTACTTATTCTGTCTTTAAATTTTATTTCAATAACATGTTTGATATTGTCTTGGGTTGGGGGAAGATTAGGATCTTTCACAATCACCACATCAGGACGACGCACCATACCCTGCCCCTTTTCAAAAGAATAACCTTTTTCAACTTCCCAATACTTTTTAATCCAACCTGGAAGATAAGGGTGTACTTTGGTGATTATTCCTTTTTCCATAATTGGTGCGGGCGGATTCCGATGCATATCATAATTCACTTCTGCTTTGTAAGGGCTTTGATAATTTAAAAATTTATCCAGCTCTCCTAAACGTTCTGATACGCAAGCTTGGTATTGATTGGTTTCTTTCTTTTTTCCTTTGTTGGGATTGACTTCACAATAACAAATCGCCTTACAAATCACTTTTTTATCTTGAAGATCTAAGGCATCGCTAATAATAGCAACGACTTTAATGGTCGGATTTTGAGAGGGTCCTGTCGTTAAAATCCCTTGCGGTTTTCCTTGATCAGCCATTGTCTAATTCATCCACTAAATTAAGATGAATTTCCTCTTCGGATGGCGTATAGATCCAATCGGTAAAACCTTGGTCATCACTTGCATAAATCGTCGTTGTACCATCTCCCATCGTCACACGAACTCGACGATTCGCTATAGGTTCACCAGTGTTTTGATCAACCAATTGAAAACGCCCTTGATGGTCTTGTGGTGGTGGGACTGTTTCCTCACCCTCATCATTTGGATTGCCTATTAACTGAGAACCAAAGGGTGAACTGGGCTCAACAACCACCTGAAATGAGCTTGGCAGTAATTTTGCGCCACAGGCAGTTTTCATTCCAACTAAAGCAACTTGAGTATCATCAGGAAGAATAAAATTAGGTGCACCTTCGGTTATTGGAAAAATGCCTTTACACTTAGGACAAGCGACCATATAACCTTTGCCTGCCATCCCTATACCATTTATTGATATTGTTGGATGACCATGCAAAACAACGCCACCATGATCAGTTTTACAGCCTTGGACAATAATCGGCTTATTCATAATTCTGCTCTTATAATTTAATTTTATTAAAATGATTTATATTTAAATATAAACAATAGTAGTCAATATACTGAATATTGAATCAAAAAAATAGGGCTTTTGTAATTTTCAACAAACCAAAACAAGAAATTTATCTTAAAAATTCAAGTATTTAAAAGAGACAAATAAGAATCACATTCAACAAAAAACCCATTGTTTAGTCAGGTATAAACAATGGGTTTAATGTTGGTGATTGCTTTTTTATTTTACAAAGGTTTTCCAAACAAAATCTTGACTTTGACCATGTAATGTCATCGAAAGTTGATCCCCTGAAGCCAAGGCAGCGACCCCTGCTGGCGTTCCTGTCATGATGACATCACCCGGTTCTAAACAGAACACTTGATTAATATCTGCAAGTAAATAAGCAATATCAAAAATCAACAGTGAGGTATCCCCTTTTTGTCGAACTTGATCATTTACAGCAAATTCAAACTTTACTGCCGACCAGTCTTTGACTTCATCTACACTAACCCAATCCGCCAACACACATGAACCATCAAATGCTTTAGCGCGCTCCCACGGTTGACCTTTTTTCTTTAAATCATCCTGTAAATCACGCAACGTCAGATCCAAACCTAAAGTCACAGCACCAATTGCATCTAAAACTTTGTCTAGATTGGTCTCAGCTTTGAGGGGTTGATCTATACGTAAAGCCAGTTCACACTCATGGTGGCAATTTCCCCATGCTTCATTCCAAGAAATACCCTCTTGTAATGAAATCAGACTACTAGGTGGTTTGATAAATAAGACTGGACGGTCTGGAATTGCATTTCCTAATTCTGCTGCATGTGCTGCATAACTACGACCTACACACACAATTTTAGATGGACGTGTACTCATATTATTCCCTTCTTATTGATCACCGTTAAAAACTGTTCAGTCTAATTACTTCTTGAATGTATTAATAAAAATGCTTTGATCTGTGGGTGTTGCAAAAGCACGTTTTGGTACAATCACCACAGTACGATTTTTTAATTCAATCATATAAGTGAGTTTGCCTTCTGCAAATTTCTGTACATCTGAATAATGATGCACTTGTTTCGGTCGCCCACTACTGAATAATTCCATATAATCTTGGAACAGTTCAATGCCTTGCTCACTCTTACCAAATTGGTACTTTACAAACTGGCGTTTAAACATCATCGGTAAAAACCAATAGCGCATCAACATCTGTAAAATTAAGAAAAAAGCACCCAAGCAAACGTAATACTTACCCACACCATCCAAACCAAGATAAATACCCCATACAATGATCCCAATACTGACCAAAGGGGTAAGCAATTGGCTGATTTGTTTTTTTCCAAATGTCGCCAGTTTAAAACCATCTTGAGATTCTTCTAGATTAAGATAATAACGTGCAGATAATGCAGGCTGAGTGTCTGACATAGTTGCTTCAATATAAATATTTTAGGATGCCAAGATATTACACCAGATTAGAGCCTGATAGACCGATTTTCGTCACGTTTTACACAACAGTTCTACTTTTTTCAGCCAAACCCTTTTTAATAACCATAAGACAAAGATCGTCTAAATTGAATGAAGATCACCAAAAATAAAGTTTGCAAAGGAACCGCAATGAAACACGTTTATGTGAATATCAGTTTGATTATTTTGCTTGGAATAAACCAAAATAGTGTTGCAAAATTAGTAGCATGGACAGAAAACATTCCAAGTGCATTAAAACCTTTTGACCAAAATGCACAACAAATTGCTGCAATTGCACAAGATAATATTTTAATTTATCCGCATCCTGCCATTAAAACGGCGTTACCAACCTTGACCAAAAATCCACAACCGATTGCTCATTTTTCTACAGCGGCAATCGTTGTCCCTGTAAGCAGTCAAGACGTTGCAAAAACGTTAAGCAATTACAGCCAATATGTCGGATTATTTCCCACTTTAAAATCAGCAAAAGTCATGGAAACCGTAGGTCAAGTCAGTCAACTGAAATATCGTATTTCAATCCCTACACCGATCCCTGTTTTAAATTTTAACGAAGATGTTATCTTACAACATCAACTCGGAACAAACAGTGTTTCAACACTGGTGATTGATGGTCCTATTCCTTATGCAGCAGGAAAATTTGAATGGTTTAGTTTAGGTGAGAATAAAACCTTAATTACCCTAACGCAGTGGGGAGATTTAAATCAGCCGCAAGGATTTTTATTTAAGAAGATTTTAAATGCATTTCCTGAAGTCAAACTTGCCATTCCGAATGGTTCAAGTGCATTTGTATTGGAAGCATTAAAAAATAAGTTTTCAACGAAAAAGATAACCGCATTAAACGCAGGTCAACTGCCTAGTCCTCAATTGAGCACAGCTCAAATCAATAAAATTGTTCAAGTGAGTGCCAATGCTCAACAACCTGTGAGCCTGATATTAAATCCTGTCACAGTTCCTTATACGCATGGTCGTGAAGTTCTACGCTTTACCACCACTTACCAATATATCAATGCAACACCACAACAGTTACAGCGTTGGACTCAACCGATGTCTTATAAAGAAATTTTTCCAAGACAAATCAAAAACATAAAAACAACACCTAGTACTCAACAAGGTCAAGATGCGGAATTTAAAGTCAGTGTAGGTTTAGGTGTGATCAGTATTCCTTTTGATTTTAAGATGCATTTTAGCTACCCCAAAGCAACTGAAAATAACTTCTACGCCAATGGAGGAGATTTGCGCTATCTCAAAGGTCAAATTCAGTTCTTACCTCAAGGCAATGACACTTTATTAAAGATGACCACAACCATCAAAATCGATGAAAAAGCACCATTTTTACTCAAAGCAGCACGTAGCTTACCCTATCATGAAATGTTACCTGCATTAGGGGCAAATGCTATTTTTGCTCAGAAAGTGAAATAATCGGTGTTGCTTGCTATCCCCCATCAATGGGCAATATTTTTAATGGTCGATCCGATATTGAAAAGCAAATAAAGCGGGATTGCCACAATATCCCCGACTAAGGTCACAGGAGTGAGTGCAATCTTCTGTAAAAGGTTTTTCCCATGTAGAGAATAATGTGTTTTACCACTTGTATAGATATCAATCGGATAATTATGGCTAAAGTCCTGAAATTTCATTTTGTTCATTTCAGCATTTAGACCCACAATATGCCCTACCAATCCAATTTTTCTACGATAGAACTCAGTGTTTTCTTGACCATATTCATATTGACTCAAATCCAACCGAGATAATTGCTGCTGCTCATTTTGGGTTAAATTGTTTTTAGCATAATACAGTTCAATATCAGCACTGAATTTAACCTGTTGTAAATGCTTATCGTCATCGATTTTAGGGAGTAAAGATAATCCAAAATATTCTTCATTTGAACGAACAGGTCTAATTCGCCAATATTTTGGGTCTAAATCAGATTGAATGGTCTCTAAAATTTCCTGATTACCAATATCAATCATATAAGCATATTTTTGCCCAATCACAATTAAAGATGTGTCCAGTTTTTTTATATCAACATTGTTTGTTGAAGAGGAACTTTCTTTTAAGTAGGCAAAGCCAACAATTTGATCCTGATCTACAGTGACTCTATCTGCATGACTAGAAACTACTTTACCTGTGGCTAGCGTTCCAGAATCACTATTATTCCATAAAATTGCTGTACATCCACTCAACAGCGTAACAACAACCATCAGCAAAAATAAAGATTTTTCATACATCAAAACACTGACCTTATTTTTTGTTATCCTTGTCATTGTGACATTTTTTAGGCACAAAAAAACCGCAAAGAAGCGGTTTTTTCAATATTTTATCAAGTTGGTGCGCTCAGAGAGATTCGAACTCCCGACCCCTTAGTTCGTAGCCAAGTGCTCTATCCAGCTGAGCTATGAGCGCGACGTCTTGATGAGACGCATTATACGCCTTTTCAGTTTTTTGTTAAGTGCTATTTATCCCGTTATGATCTAAGTGTCTAGTATTTGGGCTATTCCTTTCTAAGTAGCTAAAAAGCAGTCGCTTTAAGCTTTAGCAATCGACCGAAGCATACTTTTTTGCCATTCAGCAACGATCCTCCGAGTCAAATACCAAAATAAATACCCGACTAAACTCAATATTCCGCCAGCCAAACACACGGCTGACCACCCCCAAGAACTATATAAAGTTGTTGCTAAGATTGAACCGATAGAACTACCCAATGCATAAAACAACATATACGCCCCCACCAAACGCCCATGTAACTGAATGTCTGCTTGAAAGATTAAACTTTGGTTAATCACATGTACGGCTTGAATGGCAACATCCAACAAGACAATACCCAAAATAAATATCCAAATTGAAAAATACAAACTGCTCAACACCCACCACGAAATGATCATGAGTAAAAATGCAAATTGGGTGACCTGTTGTGCATAACCGCGGTCTGCCAATCCCCCTACACGAATCGCCATTACTGCTCCGATCGCACCAATCGCACCCAACCAGCCGATTAAACGATGTGAATATTCAAACGGCGGGATAGATAAAGGAAAAACCAAAGCATTCCAAAAAAGATTTAAATTGATAAAAATAATCAAAGCCAATAGACCACGAATTTGTAAAACACGATGACGATATAGTTGTTCAAATACTGAAAATATAATCTGTAAGTAACTGGGCTTTTTAGATAATGCAATACCTTGAAAAGTCATCGGTAGAAATTTCCATAACAGCATACAGGTCATGCTCATACAGATGAGTGAAAATACATAAGTTCCTTGCCACCCGAACCAGTCGGCTAAAGTTCCAGCCACAACTCTGGATAACAGTATGCCCAACAACACGCCAGCTTGAACCGTACCCACTACTTTTCCACGTGCTTCAGCAGGTGCTAATACTGATGCGTATACAATTAGCCCTTGAGTCATTGCTGTTCCCAGCATTCCCACAAGCAAAATACTTGCAAATAGAGCAACAATATGCGTTGAAACAATCAATAAAACCAGTGACACACACAAGCTCAGTATTTGCAACAATATCAATCGCTTTGGTTGTAATAAATCACCTAAAGGCACAATAAAAATCAGCGCAATGATTGAGCCTATTTGAGTCAATGAAACAATGAGACCTGCCCATGAATAAGACAATTTAAAATCTTGAGCAAACAAATCCAGTAAAGGCTGGGCATAATAAACATTTGCCACACTCAACCCAGCAGCACATGCCAATAAAATCACCAAAGCCTGTGGCAGTGTTGAGAAATTTTCTTGATGGGCTTTTATTTGTTGCGCTTGGATCGTCTTATTTTTCATTTCATATTAACCTGGTTTTAATTTGCAACCAGATTAAAACTACTTAAACTTGTTTTAAATTGCAACTGGTTTTATAGTCTTAGTTTTGATGACGTGTAAATAAAATGAATCAAGAAAAATACCAAGCCTGCCCTGTGGCTCGTTCAGTACAGTTGATTGGAGATCGTTGGGTCTTACTGATCATTAGAGATGCTTTTGATGGTCTTAAGCGTTTTAGCGATTTCCAAAAAAATTTAAATGTTGCCAAAAACATTCTCTCCGATCGTTTGACCAAATTAGTTGATGCGCAAATTCTTAAAACTCAACCTGCTTCAGATGGCTCTGCTTATTTAGAATATGCATTAACAGAACAAGGCATTGCCTTATTTCCAATTGTGGTTGCATTCAGACAATGGGGCGAACAATTTTTATTTGATCACAATCAACCCCACTCTATTTTGATAGATCAACATACAGGAGAAGAGTTAGCACTTATGCAACCCATGACAAAACAAGGAAAGCAGATTCTTGCACAAGATACTTTCGTCAAAAAAATCTCTTAGTTGCAAAATGCTTCCCTTGTACTCAACGTGCTAAGCTTTTTCAGTCGTAGAACCTGATGATGACATTACTCCACCAGCAAATCTTTTGGATTGATGCTGTCGCCATAGACAGGTTTGAGTGTTTTCTCATAGGCTTGTTGGATTACACCTGCTTTAGATAATTTTTCGAGGTCTTGATTTAACCAATCTAAAAGTGCTTTGTCGCCCTTTTTCACTGCAGGTGCAATTAAATCATGCTGACCTAAGCTGGTAATACCTACTGTATAATTTGGGTTCTCTTTTGCCCAAGCCAAAACCAATAAATTATCATGAGCCAGTGCGACACCTCGACCATCTTTCAACGCGTCAAAAGTTTCTGTATTTTGCTCATATTTCTGTAATTTAATTTCAGGATGGGATTTAGAGAAAAATGAATCTGCTGTAGTGCCTTTATTGACCAACAAGGTTTGCCCTTTTAATTGAGCCAGATCTGTAATCGGCTTGGCTTTAGGTGAAACCACTCCCAAAGAAACCTTTAAATAAGGTTTAGCAAAATCGACCACTTCCTGACGCTCAGGTGTCACAGTGAAATTGGCAAAAATAATATCCACTTTATTGGCTTTTAAATATTCAACACGATTAGCCGCCTCAGTTAAAACAAACTGAACTTTATTTTCATCACCCAATAAGTCTTTGGCAACATGCTTGGCAATTTCCACGTCGAAGCCTTGATTTTTACCTTGTGCATCGAGATAACCAAAAGGTGGTTTATCACTAAATACACCTATACGAACAACCCCATTTTTCTTAATCTGTTCAATACTGTTTGTCGCTGTTTGCTCAGGTTCGACCGTTTTGTCAGTGCTAGCTGTATTTTTATTACACGCCACCAAACCCAAGCTCAATACGGATGCCGCCAGTAAATGAGTGAACTGTTTAAGCGATATATTCATTTCATTATCCTCTGCTCTATTTTGATATTTAAGCGATCGTTATTTTGATGTTTTGTTCAACTATGATTTCGGTGTGACATCCAAAAAGACTTTGGAATCTATGGTTGTGCCATAAACGGGTTGTAGGGTTTGATCGTAAATTTTCTGAATTTCGCCCGTTTTTTGTAAGCTTAAAATTTCATGATTCAACCAAGCTAAAAGTTGCGTATCACCTTTTTTTACGGCTGGTGCAATAAAATCTTGGTTTCCAATTTGTTGAATCCCCGCAGTAAATGTTGGGTTTTCCGATGCCCATGCCAAGGCATAAGTGCTGTCTTGCGAAATAGCATCACCACGACCATCTTTAAGGGCATTAAATGCATCGGTATTTTGTTCAAACTTTAATAATTTAATTTTTGGATAGTTCTTGGTGAAATAAATATCAGAAGTTGAACCTTTATTGACGATCAAGGTTTTACCTTCGAGCTGGTGAATATCTGTAATCACCTTAGCTTTAGGCGATACGATACCCAAGGCTGCCTTTAAATAAGGCTGAGCAAAATCGACCACTTGTTTACGCTCTGGTGTGACTGAAAAACTCGCAAATACGGCATCCACTTTACCTGATTTTAAAAATTCCACACGGTTTGCAGCCTCAGTCACCACAAGTTCAATCTTATTTTCATCCCCAAGCATATCTTTGGTCACTCTTTTTGCTAAAGCGATATCAAAACCTTGTGGTTTACCCGTACTGTCCACATAACCAAATGGTGGATTATCGGCAAAAACGGCAACTCGAAAAATTCCTTTCTGCTTGATCTTTTCTAAAGATTGATCCTTTTGTTGATCCTGCGTGATCGATTGCTGTGATTCTGATGAGGGACTACAAGCAGTCATTATTCCCACACATAGTGCGATACCCAATGTTCGAACAGCCGTGGAAATTTTTAAAAAATTCGGAGATTGTGTTAAATAAGATAAAGCCATACTTCCTCGTTATTATTTCTAAATCGATTTGCTAATAATTCAACATATTTAAAAATGCTTTCGCACGTTCAGTTTGTGGCTGCTGAAAAAACTGTTCAGGTGTGGCTTGTTCAATAATTTTGCCTTTGTCCATGAAGATAATACGATCTGCGACTTTTCGAGCAAACGACATTTCATGTGTCACGATCAACATGGTCATTCCCTCATGGGCAAGTTTCAACACCACATCCAAAACCTCTCGCACCATTTCTGGATCTAAAGCCGCTGTAATCTCATCCAGTAAAATCACTTGGGGTTGCATGACTAAAGAGCGCACTATTGCTATACGTTGTTTTTGACCACCCGAAAGTTGTCGTGGATAATCCTGCTTGCGATCATATAATCCGACCCGCTTTAATAATTCATCCGCAACCTTTTCTGCTTCTATGCGAAGACGTTTCTGAACTTTTAAGGGTCCTAACAGAATGTTATCAATCACATTCATATGTCCAAAAAGTTCGTAGTTTTGAAACACCATGCCAATTTTTTGACGTACATCAACCCATGGTAAATCCTGCCCTAACACTCCCGAACCCTCTAAATAGATCTGACCGCCTTGGATCTTTTCCAAGCCATTAATACAGCGCAACAAAGTGCTTTTTCCGCATCCTGAAGGACCCAGAACCACCACAACCTCACCTTGTTTTACGTCCAAATCTATGCCTTGTAAAATATGACTTT
Organism: Acinetobacter bereziniae LMG 1003 = CIP 70.12; assembly: GCF_000368925.1. Taxonomy (GTDB): domain Bacteria; phylum Pseudomonadota; class Gammaproteobacteria; order Pseudomonadales; family Moraxellaceae; genus Acinetobacter; species Acinetobacter bereziniae. The sequence continues at coordinate 1,719,092 of NZ_KB849756.1, forward strand.
CTGCAAATGATTTCTGTAATTGTTGTATAGATAACAAAGTCATCGTGACTCCCAAACTTTTTCTAAATGTGTTGCCAAACGAGATAAGGGATAGCAAATGAGGAAATATAAAAAGAAGATCAAACCATAGATCCACAGCGAGGCATTGGGTACAACCAACAGCGAGTTTTCAATAATTTGTTGTCCAACTTTGATCACTTCCACCACCCCGATCAGGACAGCCAAGGAACTGGTTTTGATCATACGGGTAAACAAATTGATTGCACCAGGCGTAACACGTTTAAGGCTCAATGGAAAAACCACAAAACTCAAAGTTTGTATTGGGCTCAAACCCAGTGCATAGGCAGCATCCTTTTGATGCTGATCAATAGAGGTGATTGCCGCTCGGACCAAATCACCCATTTCCGCAGTTCCCCACAAAACAAAAACAACAATGCAAACCAACACTGCTGACCATTGCCAGTTAAACCATGTTGCAAAACCAAAGTAGAAAACAAACAGTAAAACCAGAATAGGGATGATGCGTATCGCCTCTAAGTACAGACGACAAATTGCTTTAATCAGAATATTTTTTGAGGTCATGATCACCCCCAAAACAGTGCCAAAAATTGCCGAGAAAAATACAGAAATGAAGGCGATTTTGGCAGTAACCCATAGCCCTTCAAACAACCGAACAAGGTGGCTTGTTTGAAAGAGATAATCAAACTCCATGGCTTGCCCTCCGACTACGGTATTCCAGATAACTGGTAAGAATAGAGACAGGCATTAAAATAATCAGATAGGACAGGATCAGCAGAAACAATGCTTCTGTGGTCTTATAGTCCATACCAATCAAGTCTTTGGTGACAAATAGTAATTCAACCACGGCGATTGCACTGACGACTGAACTTTCTTTAATCAGAAATAAACAGTTTGCCCCAATTGCAGGAATCGAAACGGATAGGGCTTGGGGGAAAACGACATATTGAAAGACTTGCACTCGATTCAGACCAATACTTTCCCCTGAATCAATTTGCCCTTGGGCAACTGATTGCAATCCTGCCCGAAACGCTTCCGCCATATAGCTTCCACCTAAGAAGGTCAAACCGATCACACCACAGGTAAATCCATCGATTTTGATTCCTAATTTGGGTAAACCGTAATAAAGGAAAAAAAGCTGAATTAATAAGGGGGTATTGCGAGATAGCTCAATATAAACTTTGGCTATTTTGTCGAATACACGTACTTGATAAGTCATCAAAATACTGCATATTAAACCCACCAAGATGGCGAGAATAATGCTGATGATTGAGATTTTAAGTGTCGTCAGCGTTGCCGAAACAAACTGAGGCATCACACTATAGATATATTGCCAATTCAAAGAAATCATCCAGAATAATTATTTTATGCAATGTGCTAAAGCAGAAAAAATGATTTTGAACTATCTTACAGCGATATTTTTTTCTAAATAAATATGATTATCAGATAAGCTTTTCGATAAATATAATGGTCCGTCGTTGATTTTTTATAGAGAATATCGGGGGGATAATCAGAACAATAAAGCACAAGATTTAAAGTAATTAATCCACGTTCACCAACTCCAATTGCTCCATACATGCGGTACAAAAAATCACAGACTCATTGTCCAAGCTTTGAATTTGCAGTTCATAGACAAAACCTGTCAAGGTTCGATTACAGCCATCACATTGTTGTAAATTAAAATGGCAAATGAAATCCACATGCTCATAGATATAGTATCCGTCTGTATATGCTGTCATGTGATCCCTTCAAAGCCAATATTCTTGTTACCATTTTAAAGTTTTTAGCTTGGAAATTGGGCTTAGACAACTTACTTCGCGACAAGAATAGACGCGTAGATTTAAATGCAATTAGAGGTGTACACTTTACTTAACTTTTATAGTTTTATTAATTAAATAACTCTTAGCCACTATATTAAAAATGAGCTGTTGTATTACTTTGTATTTTTCAAATAGTCCTTCTCCTAAATGTGATTTCAATGATGTTAGTGCGCTTGGCTTTGCATCAAAAATTTAATTCCTTTATTTTGGTTAGCACTCTTTTCTAAAGAAAATATCCATCTTTACGAATCTCAAATAGAGGGTAAATATTCATATTATTAACTATAAAACAACTACTTGCATACTATTTATAATTTTCAGAAATATTTTGGGACAGGGATCCACTTTAGTTATGAAGCACTACAGCTTTCCCAATTATTTCTAGATTTCTTAAAAAGTCAAAGTCAAGAATATGTAATTCTTGACTTGATGATTTATTTGCGATGGTGGAAGAATCAGATACTCAAAATGTGTACTCGATTTTAATCAAAATGTTAAATTTTTATCCTCAACTCCTAAAAAATCCTAACCTAAAAAAGGTTAAAGCTTACTCTCACTTAGCGCTTTCTGTTGAACTATATTTAGAAGAGAATATGCGAAATGATTTAGATGCTGATGTGGTCCAATTTGTTAACATTGAATCATAAAAGATAAATCAAAAACCTAAAAACAAACTCAAAGAATTTCTTTTAATAAACTATAAAAAATTATTAAAATCATAATCATATTCTTCTATTTCTTCCATTGTCCAAATATGACCATCTAATTTATCCACACTGATCCCTGCACCCGCTTTTTCCTCAAATAAATGAGACAACGGAAATCGCCAAACAACAGGAGAATCCATTCCCATAAAACTCGTTTTAGTTATGTGATAATTTTCCAAATCTATTGCTTTTAATGCATATTCAAATGCTTGATCTATTGATAAATTTGCCTGATCTCGATACTGAATTGGAACATTATAAATTTGCATTTTCCGTTTTCGGAATTCTGTAATAAAATTTACTAGTGTTATACGGCGAACATTAACATTCAAATATCCTTGATAACTTTTCTCTGGGTCATATGTAAAATGTGGTTCCAAGATATGTAAATATTCTAGAGGTGAATAATCATCCAAAATATGAGGAATATATAAGTCACAAATTTTCTGCATAGATAATTTTCTTAAGTTATTTTTTTTAGTTTATCAAATTACAGACACAAAAAAACCGCAATGAAGCGGTTGATTTACCATCCGAAGATGTTCAAGTTGGTGCGCTCAGAGAGATTCGAACTCCCGACCCCTTAGTTCGTAGCCAAGTGCTCTATCCAGCTGAGCTATGAGCGCAATACTTGTGTTGCCTAAAGGCATTCGTTACATGTTGATTAACTTATTGGTGCGCTCAGAGAGATTCGAACTCCCGACCCCTTAGTTCGTAGCCAAGTGCTCTATCCAGCTGAGCTATGAGCGC
>NZ_KB849756.1:1722396-1960382 GCF_000368925.1 Acinetobacter bereziniae LMG 1003 = CIP 70.12
ACATGTTGATTAACTTATTGGTGCGCTCAGAGAGATTCGAACTCCCGACCCCTTAGTTCGTAGCCAAGTGCTCTATCCAGCTGAGCTATGAGCGCGTCATAAGTAATCGTTGGCGGTGAGAGAGGGATTCGAACCCTTAATTTTGATTTTATTTTCTACATATAAACCAATTATTTATTGATATTTTTTATATAAAAATCATGAATATGGGAATTTTATAGGGAGTATCTCAATAAAATTATTTTTTTGATTTCGTCAAGTTATTTTTATATTTATCAATACTTTTTTGTTTAATTGACCATTTTGACACAAAAAATTTAATAATCAGTTTGTTTGATTGGTTCCGAGTAATAGAGTAATAAATAAAAAAAGTGCTTATAAAATTAAGCACTTACTTTTTGATTGGGTTGTAATTTTTAGGTAATTTTCAAGTCATAAATATTACTGGTTAATGTAGTTATTAATTTTAGTAAGGTAGTCGGGCATGTCATCTGCAATGAGTTTGCCATAGTGTTTGTAAATCATGGATGTATCTGTATGCCCAAGCTGATCTGCAATCCATTCTGGTGGAACTTGGCCACTTGATAAAAGTTGACTGGCAAAGGTGTGACGTCCTTGGTTGACTCCTCTTTTTCTGACATTGGTTTTGCGTAGATGTTTGTTCCATCTATAGCAGAGTTCGTGGTATTTGAAGTGGGTGTTTTGTTCCTGGTTGATCCATACGAAACGGACTTGTTCTTTTTTATAAGTTTGGTTATCTCGTTGCAATACGTTGATGATTTTGGGACTGTAGTGACCTGTAATTTTATATTGTTTACGCAATGCATCTATTGCAGGTTTCAGCAATTTCAATTCTCGTTTTCTACGACGGTTTTTGGTGACTCGGTAAATATTTTTGACAAACGAGCGATTGATATAGATTAGACCTTTATCTAGGTCTATGTCCTCCCATGCGATCGGAAGCTGTTCTGAAATAGAGAGACCTGTCCACATAATACATGGAAGTAAATTTTCGATATCTAGATCTGTGGGAGTATTTAAGATCAATGCTATTTCTGTTTTTGTAAATGGATCAGGTTCAGGACCATCAAGCTGTTGAATATTGATAGATTCAAATGGGTTATATGAAATCTGATGCTCATGTCGCCAGATGGCATGGATAGTGGCCAGGCGTGTGACCACTTCTCGGATCGTTTTTGGATTTAGGGTTTCTTTGAGTTTGTGAATCCATTTTTTTACTGAAACGGTATCTACATCTTTGGGGTGAGTTTTCCCCCATCGAGGTAGGACATGTATATTAATTTTACTGAGATAGTTATCATAGGTAATAGGTGCAACTTCCTTGACCGCTATTGTTTGCCATAATTTTGCATAATATGCGATTTGGTTCTTCTTGATATGTTTTGAGTTTGGAAAGTGTTTGCCCAAGTCGAATTGGTCGAGTTGGATCTCAAGTTTAATGAGATCCGCTAGTTTTTTTGCACGTTCGATATTTTCTGGGGTATGTGCCCAGTCGAGGGTTTCTTTGATGGGTGTTTCTGTTGATTTGGTTTTTATCCAAATTCGCATGGATTTACCACGTATTTCAAGTCCTGCAGACATAAGTAGACCTACATTTAAGTATTTTAAAGTATTGGGGATATTTTATGCGGTTGCACCTCCGATTGGAGGTGCTTTTGAGGTGATTAAAAGGTGTGGAATTATATAAACGGTAGCTCTTCGTTTTCGCTTATATTATGTCGTCCTTCAAATTCATTTTGCAGTGAAATTCGAAGATATGGTTCATCTGTTCTCTGCAGTAACCAACCTAAGTCATAATCATCCATGTCCTTGATCGCCCAACCTTTATATTTTCCATAGAATATGTGGGTTGGGTACCTTGCCTGTTCTGAAAATTCCCACAACTCTTCTAAACTGGTAATGTTCTTTTCACGAATAATTCGTGCTACCAGTGAGAAAGTAGTTTTACAATCAGTTAATGCTGAATGTGAATTGCGTAATCCACGTCTTGTCGCTTTGCGATCGGAACTAATGTGATAAGCCAAAGCCGTTAAATTATGCGCTTCCAATGTTGGCCACATATAACGCGCCATTGCCAGTGTACAAATTGCTTTGATGCCATTGGTTTCTGTCCCTGCACGATTGATGGCTGCAATGTCATAGTCAATATTGTGACCAATCAAGTATTTGACATCATCTTTAGGCATTTGAAACTTAGTGAATGATGGGCATTTTATCAAATCTTCATCGACAATATGGTGGACTGCCATTGCACCTAAACCGATAGGTTCACTGGGTTTGAAGCGTTTTTGGTACTCAAACATGGTCGGTAAAAATTCCTTTCTGCCAGATAACTCCCAAAAATATGCTTCCATCGCAGCTGCTTCGATAATATCGCCATGTAATTTGTGCGTTTCAGTGTCGAAAATCAGGGCTGTCATTAGCTTTGCTCCTGTGTATCAATAATATTTAAAATTGCACTCTCAGCAGCAGTGTAATGATCAAACCAAGTTGAAGGTTTGCCAGTTTCGTTGTACACAGTAGATGTTTTTTCATCACACATAGCATCACTAGCATTGGAAATAACTTCACGGATGTCCTTAATTTTCACCAAAACAAAATCTTTTGGTATTACATTTGCTTTAGCAGATTGCCAAAACTGCCAAAGTTGATGCGCCTGTGTTTTCATCCAAAATATTTCATTTTCGTTATTCACTGCATAAGCAAATGGATCTGAATTTGTATATGAGTTTGCCCAGCAAGCAACAATATGCGTTTTCATTGCTTCAGCTTTAAATACTTCAATTTCAGCCTTTAATTCTTGATTGACTTCCTCAATGATCATCACGCCACCTGCTCTATGTTTTGGCTTTTAAAAGATTTGATTGCATCATTGACCTTTTTAATGCCCTCTAATCCGCTATTTCGAATGACTTTTTTGACAAAGTTAAATTCTTTTAAACATTCATAGTTGGTAAAGCCTGTGACGCATGTCAACTTGGCATCAGATCTGACACGATCATAACCAAGTGGAACATCTGCCAATAAAATGGCATTCAGTTCGTCATTGATGCCTTTCCAACGGGTTTTTAATCCATGTCCACGATCGACCGCGAGAGTACTGCCGAATTTGAACTCATTAAATGACATTTTCGGCATTTGAAATTGCACCGGTACAGTCATCACATCGTCCGTTTCAGCGTTGTAGTAATGGCTGTCTACACCGAGATGCCATTCTTGATCCAAAGGGATGAGGATATTTTTCAGGCAAATGATGAGGTCACCGTGATAAACAGAGTAAGCAACATGCTCTGGTGTTTGTTCTGCATCTTGCAATCCAGTTTCTGTACGGTATTTGTCGATGACCGTGTTCACTTCATCTACACAAAATTCCATGCTGAGTGTGTATGGACCAACAGCAGCTGCATTTTGTTTTAAACGTTTGATGTTTGAGATTTTTTGTATATTTTTAGATGGTTTATTACGATAACCATTTAAGCCTGCAAGTTCTCTTGCATTGTATAATTGATGAATCATTGATTTTCTCCAACTAAATAAACAAATGTGGTGATGAATAGCGATGCTAGAACATTGATGAACATTGCATTTTTGAAGTTAAAGCTCATGCGGTATGTTCCTGGTCTTCTTCTCGCTTTTCTTGAATGCACTCTTCCAGATGTTGAATACATTCAGATTTGGAATTAAATGGGCCTTGCCAACAACCATCTAAATAAATGTCCCATTCCTGATCTTCTTTAATCCAATTCATTTGAACTTCACCAAAGTATGGAACATCGTGAGCCCACCAAACTTCATTGTCATCTGTGCCAAATTTAATTTTGGAATTTTGAGCGATCACTTCAGCCTTATAAATTTCTTCCGCATGTTTTATCAATGCTGATACTGGTGAGCCTTTCATAAACCATGTATGTCCGATCATGCAGTCACTTTTTAAGTTCAGGTTCTCCGTTGCATGATCCAACCATCCCAACCAACGTTCATTGGTATTTTTATCTGCAAAGTCATAAGGATGAGTTTCTGAACTAGGATGCTCAGATAAATCGTAAATTGTTCCTTTTACGAATGACTTTTTAAATAATTCTTTTTCCTGAAGAATAAAGTTTTTGTGCTGTTGTTCAGTCATTTTTTAGCCCTCAACCTGTTGCTGATCTAACTCACAACGGCATTTCCCAATTCGTGAATATTCAATTGGTCCTGGTGCATCGATAGGCGTAATTCCAAAGCGGTAAAGGTCATATAGCTTATTACCTGATTTCACCTGAATATCATCACCTGTTATTTTGGTGATAATACCTGTGTAAGCTTTTTGATTTACACTTACTAATCCACCACCTAATTGCTTAACTTGCTGTTGCATAAAGTTGACTTCATCATCAACTTTGTAAGACTCGAAGTCTGGAAGAATTAAGCCACCGCATTTACAGTGGTATTTTGAAATTTCTGCTTCTGCAGTTTGTACGTTAGAATCATGTTGCATTGTTTAGTCCTCCGACTGGGTGATGTAGCACATACGGAAGTGGCAGCTTTCGTATGTGCGCTTTCAATTAATGTTTAGAATTTGATTTGAAAATATCTGATTTTTCACCAAATACTTCTTCAAACATATCTTTCAAGCTGTTGCCTTTTGAATTTACTTTGTGAACATGTACCTCAACCGCTGCATCGGATAATGCCTCTAATAATCCTTTTAAACCTTTGATCAGTTCCGATGGATCTGGACGTTTCGAACGTTCTGGAAATTCAGGAAGGTTCAACTGATTGTAAAAATCCTCTACATACGCCCACTGATGAATTTGGCGAACATTGATATTTCCGTGCTGGGTATGCCAAGCATCGTGTTTATTGCAATATTCCGCACTGATGATGTCTTTATCTTTAAACACAACAATCAAAGGTTTATTGGCAATTGGCAGATCATCTGCTGAGTAAAAAACTTTCTGATGTGCAGGGATTGCTTCGATTTGAACTGTAAATGTTGGTGAATTGGATTCAGCTAAAATTGCATTGGCAAAGTTGTAAACACTGTCCAAAAATGAACCATTTTGGCTACCAACACCTTTTGGATAACCAATTTGTTTTAATAGCTCTTTACGTTCAATTGAATCGGGATTGACCAAACGTGTAGCTAAATAATTGGCAACTTCATCAGATACTGGCAAAGTGGCTTTCATACATGATGGTGTAGAAATATGTAGTTGATACATGGCTTGAGTCATGGTTTTTTCCTTAAAAATGGGATTAATCCCGTTGTGAAGTTGGTTTTTCAAAGACCCAACAACGTTTTGATTTACCATCGATTTTACTTGCCACCATTTTGTTGGCTTCGATAAAACGATAATGAATACTGTGACGAAGTGCGTGTTGCAGTTCGTTAAGATCTGGTAATGAATAACGATAATTGGCTGCAAGTTGATAAAGCTGAGCAAAATTAATCGCTACAAACTGCTGTGATTTGGCGTGATGATTGACATTGGATTCTTTATGTTCTGGAAGCTTAATTGCATCTTCCATTTCTTCGACCGTAGCCCAGAAGTTTTGCACAATGATTGGATCTGACTTAAGTACCTTGTCGCGGTTCATCGCCATTTCTAATAATTCGCCATGTACCTTTTTTTGCATATCAATTGAAATCAGGCTTTTGACTGTGCCTTGAGAATCTTTTTCAATAAGGACATGCATACATAACGCATCAAACAAAGACATGATCTGAGCGTGGTTATGAATAACACGGGAACTTTTTATACCGAATTTTTCATGATGTAAAAATTCATCATATTTCTGCATTCCCAAACGATAACTTTCTAATATTGCTTGTTCTTTTTCGACACAAAGTAGAATAAATTGGCTTATTTCTGACTGTTCATATTTTTCTAATCTTCGTGAGGCATAGAGACCTTTTTTAGACATTTGTTCTTTGGTGAATTTGTACTGAACAATACGTCCCATGACCGCTTCGGTCGATACAATTTCTGCGTTTTGGCTGATAACCAATGTGCCCATAAATGGTGGCTCATATGTTTCATTGCCTCCATTTTTTACACCCTTTGCACCCAATGAACCGTTGTCATACAAAGTTTTAAGAGCATTCCAGTCGAACTGTTTAACTACACCTTTATCACCTTCACGATCTGACTCAAGTAATACCATTGGCAAGTTTGATACTTGGCGAAATGAACGAAGTAAGCCTGCCATTGAAGACTTCACTGGATCTGTTCCTTCATAGCCTGAACGCCCCAAAAGCTTCCAAAGGAAAACTAAGAGTGTGGACTTCCCTGTTCCTGGTTCTCCGACCAATTCTACAAATGGAAATGATTTGTCCATGCTTCGGATCTGCTGTGCAAATAAACTACCGAAAAATGCAGTCAGAGCCACCATGCCACGAACGTCGTATGAATCGAGTAGATCTGTGACCCAAGAATGAGTGTAATCGCCTAAATTTGAATTGATATCTAGTTGAAATGGGGCACGGGCTTTTAAATTGGTTTTACGTGGCAGTTCGAAAAAATCTTCTTTATTAATGTCAAACCGTCTGCCGTTTTGAACTGCAACATCACCTAAAACATAGGTTTTGTGTTCTTTGTGATAGCCCACATAATTAATCAGTTCGACACGACGAATATCACGTAATTCTCTTTTTAGAAATGCAATGAGTTGTTTACTGTTACCCTCATAAAATACACCGGGTGCAATATGAGTTAAGCGATCGCCAAAAGGTCCTGCAGATGTGATTTGTGACGAAGTGAAAGTGTTTTTGATGCTTTGACCGCCTCGAGGGAAATCAACTTTGAAATAATATTCAGCTTCATCAATTTCTTTTTGGTACTGGTAATACAAACCATGTGGACGACACTCCATCATGATTTCGACTGATGATGCATGTTCTAATGCTGAATCACGACGTTCTGCGATTGCTAAATCTTTTTCTTCTTGTGCCCAGTCATCATTATCATCTGTGCCATTTAAACCTTTCATATAATCGTCGTATTTGTCCATATCTAACTTGAACCAATAGACTTGATTATTGAAGTCGAATGGGAAAGACTTCATTCCTTTGTGCTTGTAGATAAGTATGCCTTTATCCACAGCTTTTTCGGCTGTGATCAGTGCACCATAATATTTATAGTTTTCAATGTCTGAAAATTTAAGTCGATCTTGTTTGTAGAGATCGTTCCAGTCCTGCTTTTTGCGACCAAACGGTGGTAATGCAGCTGTACATTCAAAACCATCTGCTGTTGCTTTTTCGATGTTTTTTAATATGCCTGCATGCCCTGCAGGATCGTTATCTAAAGCCCAAACCAGTTTGGGTAAAGGTTTTTCCTGCTCTGCACACTTCTCAGCAATATGGTTTAAAAATATAGATGGATAGTTTCCAGCAGAAAGTTGTGAAAATGAAGTGATATCTGATAACCATAGTGCGATGGTGTCAAAAATGCCTTCTGTTATAAATATTTCTTTTGAATCGATATAGTTCGTGTTTGGTGTCGTCCAAGCATGACCACTTGATGACCATTTTTCTTTAAAATATGTTTTATGAAATACGCCTTGTTCGTCTAATACACGTTCCCACCATCCTTCATTACCTTCTTCATCTGTAATGGGAAAGCGTAAAGTAATGGTCGACATTTTAGGATTATATTTGACACGGTTTTCCTGTGAATATAATCCCTTCAATGCTTCCAGTGGAAATCCCCGACTTTCTTGTAAATAAGCATTGACGGTGCGTAATGGATCTTCTGGGGTAGGTTCAAAGCGTTTTTCCCATTTTTCAAATAGGTCTGGGAATAAGTCACGAACATGGTTTTCATGTCCACATTCGTTTTTACGTGGGCAGAAAACGACCCACGGTTCTTCAGCATGTGCCCATGCTGACGCTTCTTTATGACCACAGTCTGGGCATCTGCCACGTAAAGTAAAACCCTTTGCACTCGGCTTACGTTTAAAGCCATAGACACTTGATAATCTTTCTTCAATTAAGATTTGTGTTTCTGGGAACATCATTTTCAATAAACTGCCTTAAAAATTGTGACGGTGGCTTTTAATTTCTTGTCCTGCAAGTTTTGCAAGTAGTTCCTGTATCCGTTGCTTGGCAAGATACTCAAGGGTTTCTTCGATACTTTTAAAACCGAGTTCGGTTTGAACTTCCTGTACGATTTCTTTCTCTTTATCGCTTAATGCAATTTGCTGTTTTGGCATTTTTTCAGCTCCGAGAAAGGTGACCTTGTGCGCCTTTGGTTAAGTATTCATCTAGATTAAAATTGTCTATGTCTTCTGCAATGAGTGTTGCTAATGCTTGTTTCATGACTAGCTGACGCAAAATCACACCTGGTGGAAGTCCAGTCAGCTTTGAAACGGCAACGAATAATTGTGATTCGTCATCAGTTAGATTGACATTGAAACGATTGTCACGTTTTTGTTTTAAAGCCATGGGTTAGACCTCTTGTTGTATGTTGTTTTTGCCCAATGCGTAATAACGGGCAATAATGCCTGACTGACTGACACCCGTTTTCTTTCTTTCAGCTTCAATTTGTGCAGCTTCTTCTTTGGAAAGATAAACAACACAACGTACTCTGCCACCGTCTAGCTTTTCAGAACGTGTCGGATTAACAGGTGAATTATTTGTGCTCATACATTATCCTAGCGGTTATAGTGGTATGCTAAGGCACACTATAGCACAAATATTTAACCGTTCAATATTTTTAGGTGAAATTTATGTCCGATAATTTTGACGAGCAGTCAGCCGTCATCGCAGAACGTTTTAAAAATGAAATGTCAAAAAATAAATTTGCTGCGAAAACAACAAGTAGAGAAATAGGCGCGCATGAAAATACGTTGGGCAACTACATTCGTGGAAAAGTACCTGACCAATGGGTTTATTTGGCTAAATTGCATGAAAAAGGGATTGATATTCGTTATGTGATTCTTGGGATAGATCCCGACTATGCAGGTTTAACCAGTGAAGAAAGTTTATTATTAAAAGCCTATAGACAACTTAGTCCTGAAGCTCAAACTGCGCTGTTGGGTTTTACTAAAGTCGTGGCAAAAGAGTTAGAAAAATAATGTTATGCAGCCATAAAAAAGCCCACTTTTTACAGTGGGCTTTTGCATTTTATTCTTCCAGTGAATGCTGGACGATCTTTAATCTTTCCTCTAAATCCATGAGTTTGTAAACCAAGTCATTTTGTTTATAAATAACATCCTTGTTCTCACTGCCTATTTCCAGTGAATTTCTCCAGATACGAATTGAACTTAAAGCCATATCCAAATTTAATTCGGCATCATTCTCTATATGTTGCATATCTACCCCATTGGCAATTTGGTTTAATTGAAATTGCCAAACGGTGACTTCCGTTTGATTCCAAATGGGGCTTGTGACCTTATATACACCATTGAATTTAGGATAAACTAAATCATTAAGCGATTGTTTTAAAAGATTTATATCTATAGGTTTGTCTAAATGATCAGTTTTTGATATTTCCTGAATCAAATCATTGATTTGTTCGGGACAAATAGATAAAAAACCGCGCTGCGTGTCATGGTTAAACAAGATTTGAGAACGGACACAATGGTCAATCATGTTAAAAAACTGCTGACACAGTAACTGGCTTTTGTCGTTAGATGCTTCGACCCGATCTGCAATGGGGACGTAGGGGATAATGGATTCATTTATTTGTTCTGGCATGGCTTATTCCCCAATAAATAATAATGAGAATGTAAGCACAAATGTACTGAGAATAAAGCTGTTGGCAAGTAGGCTTTTGAAGAATTGTTGAATTTTACGTTGTTTGAGGCGTTTTTCATACGCTTCGAGATCGTATATAGGCGTATGTTCTTGAACTTGGATGATTGGCGCAGTTTTACGGACTTGAATTTGTCTTTTCATGACTAAAATTCCTTTGAGTAAGTTTGAAACCTACCCCCATTCTTTCCACGGAATGGTGGCAGACCGACAGGGGTGGAAATACCGTACTCAAAGAAACGGCCAGCCTTACGACTGCCCTGCCGATCTACCATGACAAGTCTAGCAGATACGACTTTTTTTAAGCAAAAAAAATCCGCTTAGAGCGGTTGTTTAATGCTCTTTGAGTAATTGGACAGGTTTCCACGCCTGTACTCAGATTTTGCTGAGTAAATACATGTTGCTCTATAGTGTGCTGTTATGTCAATATAGTGAGGTACTATTTTTTATAAAACAATGAATATAAAGAGGTTATTGTGGCAGAATTATTTTCTATATTGTTTTTTATTGGCTTAATTATTACTTGCGTTTTTATGGCAAAGCCAAGTTTGTCACAGTTTAAAAATAGACCTGCGCTGACACGTAAGAAAATCGCATTGTATGGTTTTGGCACCTGCTTAGTGTTGTTTGCATTGATTGGTGTTTTTGCGCCTAAGGCACCTGCGTCTACAACTGCTGTTGTGGAAAACATGGAAAAAGAAACGCCTGTAGTTGAGCCTAAGGCTGAAAAAGCAACTGATGTTAAGGTTGAGTCAAAAGAAAATAATCAAGAAAAAGAACTTGAAACAATTAAAGGATATAACAAAGCCATTTTAGCTGTTCGTAATCATGGGAATAATGTTTTAGAAATTGATTTGCCTGCTACTGAGGTTGCTTTTACTGATTTGGATTATATAGATCATACGAGTAGAACGACCCGTGATATATTGATCAAAATTTTAAAAAACCCACCAACACAACAGTTTTCGGCTATCCGATTTGTGATATTTGCTGACCTACGTGACCAATATAATAATAAGAAAAATGAGCCAATCTTCCAGTTAACTTATGATTATGCTGAAATCAAGAAAATTAATATTGATGCGGACTATGTAGACCATCGTTTATTTTTAAACTTTGCGATGTTTGGTCTGCGTAGTCCTGTAGCACATGAGATGTTTGAAGGTTGGTGTGCTAAAGATGATAATGCTGAAAAATCGGGAAGTTTCTGTCAATAGTTAAATAACACATGGCTAACAGGTAGTTTGAATAATGAATTTTGCTTATAAATCCACATATAGAATTAGAAGTTTCAGCTTAGAATTATTTATTTGGAATAAGGAAAGAATCGAAACAATTATTCAAATGCTAATCAAGATTAGCACTTATAAGCCTTTATTTAATTATTCTGAATATCGAAATATTCAAGAAAATAAATATTTATATGAAATTGATAATCATGAATTTAAAAAATGTATATTTTGTCTAAAAGATTCAAACCAAACCAGTTTTGAAAAAATTCCACACGTAATCCCTTATTTGTTAGGAAATAATTATTTATTGCATTATGAAGAATGTGATAAGTGTAATGAATACTTTGGTAATACACTTGAGTGTGAACTTGATAAATATGTTACTCCGCATCGAACCCTTAATAGATTAAAAAATAGATCTGGAAATTTGATTAGCACCAACCTTGGTAAAAATCGACAATTTAAATTCGACCAATCTAAAGAGACTTATACAGGGGATTTTTATGAAGATGAAATCACCTTTGCTGAGAACTCTAATATTGTCACATTCAAATTAAAACAAAATAAATATGTGCCAATGACTGTATATAAGTCTTTAATGAAGATCAGTTATGGATTATTACCGCGAGAACACTTAAATAATTTTGAAAAACTTAGACAATGGATTATTAATCCAGATGTTAACTTTAAGTTATTTTCACCTATGAACGTAGTAAAAACTCGCTTAGATGGTTTTAGTACATCTGTTTTGGATTTTATTATTCTTCATAAAAAAGTATCAAATTTAGATGAATTTAATGAAAATCTTCCTTTAAAAGAAGATTTTGAATATTTGGTTTTTTTTAGATTTGGGTCTATCGTTCTAGAGTTTCCACTTTTTACAGATCTTTGTTTTGAAAAGTTAAGTGTTTTAAAGGAAAAAAATTTACCACTCGAATTTAACTTACCAAATATTCCTAAACCAGGATACCCAACAAATCGTGAAATTATTGATTTTTCAGATACCATTAAAAAAAGTACATCTGAACCTATGTATTTCCAATATGATCGAGTTATCTCTGAAAAATTAGAATAAGAAATTTTCGGTCTAAATATCTAATCTATTAATCAGTTGTTTAGGATATAAGCCTTTAAAGACCTGCTGTTCAGGTTCCTGAGCCCATGAAGCTAAATATTGTTTACAGAAATATTCATCGCAGAATAAATGGGACACAGCATCGATATGATCATCATATTTTTCCCATGGTAATTCATCTTTTATAAATCTAAATCTTGGCAGGCGTTTAGACTTGAATGATTTTTTATAAAGTGCAAAGGATTGGTAGCAGACTCTGCGAATTCTTCGTTGTGCTACTTTTGGTATGTGCTTTGGATTGAATGGGAAATCGAGTTCGATATTAAATTTCAACTCAGGGATCTGTTGCTCTAATAATCGTATGATCCAATATTTTTTTAAGTGAAAACGTCCGCCCATGATCAAGCTATTATTAGAAAAGTGTCGGTAAATAGGATTTAGATAATTAATATCTTTCATAGCATTCAATCCCAACCTGAACTGGATGATGATCCACTGTCGCAACTGCTCGATGAGCTGTCACTCGAATAAGAACTGCCTGAGTCTGATGGTGCGGAAACAGATTCGTGATGATGACCTTGTATAGTTGGCTTTATTGGTTCAGATCTACACGCGTCATCACTTGCAGATGTTAAAAATGCTTGTTGCTGAAGTAGTTGTTGAGCATACATTTGTTGCTGTTGTAGATCATTTACAGCACTTGAATCCGAATCACGTCGAATTGTCTGCTTAATCGTGACATTTGAAACGGGTGTCTTTGGATATGTGTAATTTTTCTTAGTCACTTGTTGTGGCTTACAAATATGATTTGAAAAAAACCAATAACGTGTACCACATAATTTACATTGAGCCATGTAACATCTCCTTAAAGTACCAGGTAATAACTGGCGGTTTTGTTTTTGATACTCTTTACGGAATTGATCAATCAAACTTTTAAAATAATCCGCATGAATTTCCGTTTTTCCCATTTGCCGAGCTTTTATAAAGCTAATTCGTCCTCCATGTTTCAAATACAAACTTTCAACAGAGTGATCAGGCTTTGATCCAAGGTCACAACTAATACTTGTAGCAGTACCAATGGCTTTTCCGTTCATATAGACATTAAGATTTTTCAGTTTCGTAACCATCTGATATCCCTAAAACTTGATAAGAATTTAGAATTTCGGCTAATGCACCTTTAACAAGTTGCCAGTTGTCATTTGTTTGAAACTGCAAAGGTTCGGTATATAAACCTTCCGTGACAAAAGGAGTACCCAACACAAAAGAATGATCAACCTGAAAACCTTGCTCCTCCACAATCCAAATTGCGCCTTTCGAGCAGCTCACTGTATGAAACTGCTCAACCGCCATGTTGACTGAACAGCCTTTGGGAATAACACGATCGGAAAGTGAATATTTACGCTTGCCTGCAAAAGTTAAACCTTTGCCATTGTTCAATGGCGACTGATACATAAACCAGTCCATCGCCACAGATTCTGGTTTATAGTCAGGTGAACCCTTGTCCCAAGTCGCAACATGATCTGTCATCGTGCCTTTTAGAACCGTTAATCGGATCGGATAGCGGTGGGTGTGGTACTGGATCTGCGCAGGTTTAATCTTTTTATGTGCGATAAAAACACGGAGTAATTTGCCGTGTTCATTGCCTGCAATCACCAGTGAAAACAAGCCATCACAATGGACATTGTTTAAACTTTTACCCATTGTTTCAGATGTGGCGTTGAGTAACTTTTCTTTAAACTCAGTCAAATATTGAAAGTTACTTCCTTCTGCAGCATGTTGCATCATTCCTTTTCTCCAGTTGAATTTAACTGTTCAAACTCAGTCAACCAGTCCAAACGATTAAAACCGCCTTCACCTGAATTTGGATAAATGCCTGCTATAAAAAAGCCCTGCTCGGTTTCGGACTTTTTAAAAGTATGGGCAATGATGTTGACGTAAACACAACGCAGGTTTTTCACCTGTTCGTAGGCTTCGTGTGCGATCGGATGATCTGGAGTGACATTGATCATTTCTTATCTGCCTTAGTCACTTTAATAAAAATAATCAAAGCAAGCATGAAACCAACACCAAATATAAAACCTCGAATAAGCCATTCGAAAAATGCAAACCAATTAATTGAATAGTCAAATATCATTTGTAAATCCTATAGGCCATAAACAAATTTAAAAAATAAATAACCGTTGATAAGCGTTCCCAGCTCGAATGAAAAAAGTAAAAACTCAGCCATGACTTTGCCTTTTTGGTTTAATCACTTTTACAGAAGGAATATTGATGTTGGGATTTGCTAAAGCTGGTGGGGAAATTTGATGCTTGATTTCAAGGTTGGCTTGGCAAGTAAAGCCACAATTTATGTCTTTACACTGAAAATAAATAATCTTGAGCAATGGATGTGGTTGTTTGCTCGATCTAACGCGCAATGAATTTTTCTCACAATGAGGACAACACATTACAAAATTGGAGTATTCGCGTATTTCTGCCATTTCCCACCCAAAGAACATTTTTAAATACCATTGTAATTTATTCGGTGAAATATTTGTTCTTTATCTCTAATTTTTATACTATTTGTTTGGTTTTTCTTGTGTAGAAAAATTTCATGCAAAATGTGAAATGTAAGTGCTGTTTTAAGCTACTCGCTAAAATAGGCACATTTGATCGTATCGAGATCAAATGTCCACGTTGTAAAACGTTAAATAACTTCCAGAGCACCCCGAGTGCCTTACCTGAACGCCAAAATGAGCGTCACATCGAAACAGGTAAGATCGATGAGCAACACTTCTGTAATACCGCAATACAATCCTAAGGGTCACAGCTTTTCAGGTTGGCTAGGTGGAAAATCTCAACTAGCACGTACGATCATAGACATCATGCCCGAACATAAAACGTATGTTGAAGTGTTTGGTGGTGCAGGATGGGTACTGTTTAAAAAGACTGAATCGCCTGTTGAAGTGATTAATGACATTAATGACGATTTGATTAACTTATATCGTGTGCTGAAATATCACTTTGATGCGTTTTTAACTGAGTTTGAAAATACTTTATTTTCACGAACTGTTTTTAATGAAATGCGTAAAAATGACCGTGGCTTGACTGATATCCAACGTGCTGCCAAGTTCTATTATTTATTACGTTCAGCTTTTGGATGTCAATTGGACGGCTCGTTTAGTTATAGTCGTGACCGTAAAAGCCGTTTGAAACTCGGTGAGGATCTGCGAGCACATCTGCAGTCGATTCACACCCGGTTGCAAAATGTGGTTATTGAAAATGCCAGTTATGACTATGTGCTTAAACGTGTTGATGGTCCTGATACATTATTCTACTTAGATCCACCGTATTGGGACTGTGAAAATGTGTATGGCAAAGGAATTTGGTCGAAACAGGACTTTTATGATTTGAAAGATTACCTGGACAAAATACAGGGTAAATTTATTCTCAGTTTGAACGATACCCCTGAAGTTCGGGAACTGTTTCAAGATTATAAAATCCAACATAAGAAGATCCGTTGGTCTGTAAATAATAAAGCAGCGCATGAAGAACATAATGGGAATGAATTGATTATTACCAATTTTTAATTTTTAAAGGGTCGCATTTTGAATGTGACCCTTTTCATTATTTATTTTCGGATTGTGGTTGTTCTTTTTCCGCTTGCATGGCTTTATATTCTCTCGTTGCTGCAGTAGTTGCTGTCTGTTTGTTTTTATACAAATAGGTTAAACGCTTTGGTGTAGTTTGATCGCCCTGTGTAACCTTACCTGTGTTTTTTCCGTCTTTATAATACGCCAAAATCCCTGTGTAACTGCCTGAGTCATCGTCTACAAGTTCAGATAAATCATCTGAATCGGGTAAATAGACTTCAAGTTCAACGTCCGTCACAAAACCACTGTCTGCAGATAATGTATGTACCACACGAGAACCAAGCCAAATAATATCGTCTATTTCTGACTTTAAGCCCATAAACTGTACCTGCATTTCAGGAATGAGGTCAGGTTTACCGTAGGCCAGTTTATAACTGAATGTTGCTGACTTAGATTTAATCCGATTGAACTCTGACTGCGCCACACGTTTAGCAGATTTTTCATCTCGTTGAATATTTCGAAGTTCACGGGTGTTTTCGTCTGACATACCGACTGTAACTTTTTGGCGTTCGGCTTTGTCATTGTCATAATAAAAAACAGTTACGCCACTAACTTCATCTGCACCGTCCGTGTCTGACCAACGATGTGAGTCGCCCATATTACGTGTGATAAAAAATGTTGGCAGATCTAATCCTGAAATGGTTTTACTCTCACCTTTGGGCATAAATAATAAATAGCCGTTTTTAACGGTCGCAATCGCATCATGCTCGTCAGCTATACGTGTGATGAGGTTGGCATCAGATTCGTTTTGGTCAATATGTGCAAGTGTGATCTGCCCCAAGCTGTCATGAATAATGGCTTTGAGGTTTTGCTCACTGGCAATGGTATTGATAATATCTTCGATGGTTTTGTTGTCAAAACTGCGTTCTTTTTTCTTTTTAAATGTGGCTTTTAGGTCTGCAGCTGCGCCTCGAATAGTAAGAACGTCGGGCACACCTGAGTGCTCTCTCTCTTTGATGGTGTACTTGCCTTTGTAGACCAAGCCTTCATTGCTCCAACCAATCCATATTTCCATATCCGCACCTTTTGGCGGAATACCCAGTGAACCATCATGATCGGAAAGTTCTATCTCTACTGTGTCTGCTTCGATACCACGATTGTCTGTAATGGTTAGGCGCATTAAGCGTGTTTGAACCAGACCGCCGATGTCTACTCCATTGACCACGATTTTATAAAAAGCATGAGGGTAACTGGCATCGAGTTTGTTGCTGATAAAGTTGATGGCAGTACTGGCAAGACTGAGCAATGACATTTAAAGAATACTCCCCACTATTGATCCCAATACGTTGCCAATGAGTACACCTGCGGTTTGGGTTTTCTTTAATGTTAGGCTGAACTCCACCAGCCGTGGTTTACCATTTTTAAAGAAATAGGTTTGTGTTTCATTTAGCGATTCAATCACCCATAAGCCATAAATTTTGCCCGTACCTGAAATAAGCGGAAATGATTTGCCTGTGTCTGCCATCAAGCGCATTGCCGTCAATGACATAGGTGCACCAAACTCGGGTACAATCGAACCTTCAAGTGTAATGCTATCTTCACCTTTGCCTGCATACTGATATGCAGGCATGTCACCAACACGATTATTGCTGACATGATTCCAAGTATTACTACGTTGTAGGCTTTGGTAAGTAGCGGTTGGTATAGAAAATACAAACATGCCATAAATCATCATCATTTTTATTATTCCTGGTCTTTAAAACTGCTACGTACTCGTGCCATTTTTTCGCGTTCACGTTTATTGAGCATGTTTTCGAGCATGCTTTGGATCTGTTGGATGTTTTGGCTAGGGGCAGCATTTATGTTGATCGTAATCGTGTCACCTTCAATGGTATAGTTGCCAGAGCTCACTGAACCAGAAGATAAGGGTGCTGGATTAATTTTTCCTAGTGCTGGAGCTACATTAATTTTTTGCAGTAACTCAGAATCAGGTTTGAAAATACTTACCACATCTGCAAACTTGGCTTTTAGATTTGGAAAGGCTTTTTCTATACCACCATGTAAACCAGACATGATATGCCCACCAAGCCCTGCCATGACTCGGGATGGGCTGTGAATGTCCATGGTTTTTTTCATAAAGTCAGGCATCCAACTGTTAATCGTTGCCCAAAGTGATTTGAGCTTTTCAAAACCTGCTTGAATCCCTTTCACTAAGCCATCAATGATCATGCTTCCAAAGCCAGAGAATTTGTCAGGCAATTCAATACCAAACCATGACAAGACTTTAGCGAAAGCAGCATAAAACAATCCAAATGGGGACCAGTTGATGATTAATGCACTCATGCCTGTGATTCCACCTGAAAATGCAGTTTTCACCTCTGTCATTCGTGAACTAAACCACTGGCCAATCGGTGCAAAAATGGTTGAAATATGCGTCCATAATCCACCAAAAAAGGCTTTGATTGGTTCCCAGTTGGCAATGATCATGCGTGGTATGCCAATAAAGGGCATTAAAAAGTTCAAAATCGGGTTATCTGCAAAGGTTTGATCAATACTTTGAAAAATACCTTTGATAAATGACACGCCAGCATTAAATGCAGTTTTGATACCATTCCATAAGTTGATAAAGAATGCCTTTATCGGTGTCCAGTTTTTATAAATAAGATAGGCTGCAACCGCTATGGCTGTGATTGCCAAGCCGATCGGATTCATGAGTAATGCACGACCTAAAAATAAAAATACTCGACCGACACCCATTAAGGCTGACTTTAAAATATTGAGTACGACTGGAGCTGCTGCAAACACACGTGAAAATAAACCTGCAGCTGTTGAAGTCGATGCAAGAATGAGCCTTAGACTTAACATCCCTAGAATCAATGGAGAAAAAATGGCTAATGCTCCACCAATGGCGACGAGGCTTACAGCAATAAATACCAGCCCTGCACCCAGTACTTTTGCTAGTGTTGGATTCTTTTCCATCCATCCAGTAAATATTGCTAAAGCTGATGTGGCTGATTCAATGGCTTTGGTATAAATCGGTAAAATGGTTTGACCAAAGCGTAAATAGGCATCATGCAGTTTGGCTTTGGCTTCCAGTTCCTTACCTGTCGTTGTGTCTTTACCTTGCGCATATAACTGGTCAATGTTATTTGCACCTTCATTTAGCTTGGCATTTTTATGAATTTGATCCCTTTGTTGATACATCTGTGCAAATAAGTTTGATGCTGTACGATTTGAGAAAATACTCCCGATCGCATCGACCACATCACCCTCTTTAGTGATGCCTTTAGCATTTAGTGCAGGTACAAGAACTTGTTCCATCCAAGCGAATTGATCTTTCTTGAAAAGATCTGCACCCTTTATTGCCCCAATGTCTAAATATGACAAATCACCTGTTTTGTTGTGTTTGACTTTAGACGGATCTCCAATCAAGCCAAATTTGTCCAAATTACCCATCGCACGTTGAGTTGTACGACCTTGATACAAGTTTTGGTACGCTGACATCATAGCCGTACCAACACGGAATCCACCCATTTCTTGTACCAGTGGTTCCATCTTGTAATAAAAAGCTTTGTTATCTATGCCTTTGGCAGCAATACCACCTGTTTTAATGACATTCAGCCATTCTTCACCCTGTACCCGTCCGCCAGTTGCGGTAATCACTTGTTGAATAATATTGGCTTGATCATTAAAGGCTTTTTCACTTTTTAAGCCCCCACGTAATTCAATGACTTTAAGCATGTCCATGAATTTTTTTTCATTTTCAGCCCCACCTTCACTACCAAACATGGCTTCATTGGCAAATTTCATTTTTGCCAATGTTGGTGCAACCATCTCCGCATGATGGACATCACCAAAAGCAGTAATCCCATCACGAACTAAAGTTAAGTTTTCTAAAGTTGAAGTCCCATAAGTTTTCATTGCTTTAGCATACAAAATGGCTTCTTCAGTCGCTTTTTTACCTAATCCGAGGGATGCAATGCGATGCTCCTCAACATCTGTACGTTTGGATTCTTCAATTGGTTTACGCATGGTATATAGCGCGCCTGCACCTGTCATCGCTGCACCCATGCCATAACCTGCAGCTGCTCTTAACCGCCCTGCATGACGTTCATAATTCTGTTGCATCTGTGTCATACGTTGTAAGCGTTGTTCTTGCTCACGCATAGACTGATTCGCTCGATTTAAATCATTTCGCAGACGTTGTTGATGCTCAGACAGCCGATTTGTAGATAAACCTGCATTGTTCATTTCTGTACGCATTCGCTGAAGTTCTATGCGATTGCGTTGGTACTCTTGTTTAAGTTTTTTAGCTTTTTGAACAGATTTTTCGAAGTCACGTGTTAAGTCTGCAGACGGATTGGTTTTCATCTGCTGTCGAAGGCTTTTAATATGGTTCTGTAAATCTTGTAAGGCTTTGCCTTGATCTTGAACGGCTTTTTTTTGTTTTTGGTAACCGTCTATTTTCTTTTGTTGTTCGTTGAGCTTTCGAATCTCGTCACGTGTTTTTTTTAACGCCTTGGTAGCAGCATTACTACTACCAAGGATTGCTCTAAGTGCAGGACTTAGTGTATTGTTCTTTGAGCCAAAAATGACTTCTAATCTTAATTGTTTCATTCGGCATCTGACCCATTTCGTTCAATGGCTTTTTGATGCCATTCCATCAATTCACTGAGTGACATACCTTCATAGGCTTGCGGTGACCAGTGAAACACCACCGCAATATTTGCCATGGCATCTTCTACTGTTGGAGTGCAATTTCTGCACGTACTGATTTCGGTTGCAAAAAAGTGATAATTGCACTACCCATTTGAATGATGTCGACTGGATCCACAAGTGTGTCGAGCTGTTGTTTCGTTAATGTTGGATTGGCTGTACACAAAGGCAATAAGGTACAAATGGAGTTGACATCACCATTTAAAATATCGGCAATACGGACTTTTCGAAGTGCGATAACCGATGGTTTACGGACTTCGACTGACTTAATTTCTTGTCCACCAATTTTAAAAGGTGAATCTAAATCTACGATTTCCACATCTTGCTGAATTGCTTGTAAGTTTTCGATTTGTTCTTGAGTTTGCATGGCAAATTCCATAAATATAAAAGTTGATGTAAAAAAACCTTCTGTAGCACTGGACTACAGAAGGGTAGGAAAACTAGATACCAATGTTTTGACGATGTTTTTCATACATATCGACACCATCGACTTTGAATACAGTGCCTGGAATATCGATTTCAATCACAGCTTTGCCATCGATTGATAATTTGTAATATGACCAGACCGTTTTCATCGAAAGTTCAGTGTCGTCACCGGGTTTTGAATTACCAAAGTCAATTTCTTCATGACGGCCACGCACGACCATTTCGAGTGCCGTAGTTTCTCCAGTGTCGTCACGCTGATAGGATCCAGCGAAACGTAGACCAATTGCTCCAACAGTTGCAGCACCGTATTGCCCGATCACCAATGGGTCGATACCACCCAATTTCCAAGCAAATTCGATCATGTCATCTGACATGCCTGCATCCCACTTGATACTACCGTCCATACCACCGCCACGCCAAGCCTCCAACTTACGTCCGAGTTTTGGCAAAGTGACTTCACCTGTTTGGCCAAGGTATGAATTACCTTCGTTGAACAGGTTCATCATTTTTAATTTTTTAGGTAAAGCCATGTCGTTTTATCCTTTTTATTCTTCTGTTAGGCAGTCATACGAGAAGCGAAATCAGCTAAATAACGGTCTGTGATACGCTGACGTAAAGTAAGATCTTCCAGTGGCGGTACTGGCGTGAAGTCATAATCAAGCAGTAAACGTCCTGATTTGAGCGACTCTTTAGAATTGACTGAAGGATCAAACCAACATTCACCATCAATGATGTAGCCACCATTTTTTAAATCACGGAATTTGGCATTGATGCCGTCGACAATATCTTTAGCCAATGATGGATGAAGATCTTTATCTACTGCCCACATGTGCCCTTCTGCCATGGTGTCGGCAAGAATTTGTGCTGTCCGGGTGTAGTTTTCAAAGGCGAAAAGCGGATCTGCTGAACATGTACGAGAACCCCAAAAACGGAAGCCATCTTTTTGGATCAGCGTGGTGATTTCATTGCTATTTAGATAGCCAGCATCGGTATCCATGGACTGCAATTGCCAAAAAATATCTTGAGAAATACCAGTTACACCGTTGACTGGAACGTTTGAAAGTGTTTTCTGCCAACCTGTTTCATTGTCAATTTTGGCGCGTAAACCTAAAGCACGAGCAGTGGCATCAAATGTTGTGGTTTGTGATGTCGCTGTGTCCCATCCTAAAAAGTCAGGATAAATAAGCATCGCTTCTCGCGCACCAATTGCTTCACGATATGCAGCTGCTTCTTCTTTTGTTTCACAACCAAAACAAGATAGGTAGTTGAATGCGCGAAGCTTTTCAGCAATTGAGTTTAAAGCCGTTGCCACAGGTGCAGTGTCTAGACCAGGAACACCCAAAATACGAGGGCGTACTTTCAGATTTTGTTCTGCTGCCAATAAGGCTTTCATACCTGTATAACGGCCATTATCAACACCACCGATAATTGCTGAGTTTTGTTCAGCTTCTGTGGTTTTTTGGTCTACACGTACAATGACAGTAACCGCATTGGTTTGGTCTGCGATGGCTTGTAAAGAACGTGCAAGCGTTCCCTTTTCACCTGCTTTGTCCAAAGCTGTTTTGATATCTGTCGCAAGGACTGGAGTATTGAGTGGTAAAGCTGCTGCATCTGCATCTTCTGCAGTTGCAACCAATCCGATCACAGCAGTTGAAACTGTACGGATTGGTCGGGTGCCTTCATTGAGTTCAAGGACTCGGACACCATGATGGTATGAATCTGTAGCCATATAAAAAGCCTGTGATCTGTTGTTATGTTTTCAGATCACAGGCTTACAAATTGGCTTTTATTTGACTATTTTGTGCTGTTGTAGTGGTGCGGTTTACAACTTGACATAAAAAACATGTAGTTTGAGTTTAACTTCAATTAACAGGTTTACATGGTTGCTATTAAACATATTCGCTGATGAGATAAACTATTTTGACTGAATATCCTGTATAGCATTCACATTAAATAGTTAAATTAAATGCATAATCGAGTGCATACCACTCTGCAGCAGATTTTACATAAAGCCAACCATCAGTATCGACATACCCCAATAATTTGGTCGAATATTCTTTATTCGCGATAAAATCCACATATATTGTCGCAATTTCGGATGGTGTATTCTGGTTTTTTGAAATAGTTGAAACAATTATGCCTACTTTTCTTTTTTCATCATCATCTACATAGCAAAAATAAGGCTGATTCGGATCGAGCGAGTTCGCACTTTGAATAATTAATCGACTTGATTTTCCAACGTAACATAATGCTTTATATGCTGTTGAAATGTTTAAAATATGTTGTACTTGCCTGTTAATCTGATTGAATCTTGAATCTACAAATTTAGAAAAAAATGCTTTGTTATTTAGAATACTATGTATTGGTTTTTGATCTGATAGCCCATATTCTTGCTGTGGCAATGCACAACAGTCAAAATCTAAAACAGAAATATCATCTCGTGTATAAAGCTCATAATTTTTTCTTTGTGCTACTGTCAAACTCGTCGCAGATTCAAGAAAATCAAAAGCAACAAATTTAACAATTGAATAGGACAAAGATATTCTATTTACCGTTACACTTGAATCTACTGCTTTTGCACGCCAATCTTGTCCACCGATTTGCATGCCATAGCTTCCAGAAAATGAGAATGCTTTTCCTCTATGCCCTTCACTATTGAATTTTCCTGAGACACCTTTACAGTCTATAAATTCGTAACAAATTGCACCAGATAAACCTTCTGTACCACACCCATCTGCACAACATTTTAGATCTGAATAAATAACTTTACTGAATAAGAAAGCTCGACCTTTCGTTGCTGTTGCATAAAGTTGTCCCCCACGGAGTGATGTTCCGACATCAAAAATATAGCCTAATGTTCCACCATGACACCAAAGCTGACCAAAATTTGTCATCCAGCAGTCATTAAAAATGAAATGTGTGTGATTATATTCTGCATAAATATCGTCTACATATCCCATTGCAGATCTGTGTCTGAGCCAGCCTAAACTGTTTACAACTTCATTTTTATGTTTTAAAGATATCCCCTTTACTTCCTCTGATATTAAATATGCTGCAGTGCCTTCAGGATTATCTGAACGAGGACTTGATACTAATACTGCATCTGCTGTTGAACTTGCTAAATAACCTGAACCGAGTGGATTCGCTGTTGTTTTAATGAGAATTGTTGCTTCACGACCTGCGCCGATGAGTTTTGGTGGGATAATGTGATTTGTTGAAGTAATAATCACAGCATTTGATGTGTAAAAAGTACCAACACCAATTGTCACTTTTTTTGCTTTACTTGTTGTAGTTGCTTGCGCTGCCGTTATTGCTGCATTAATTGCTGCATCATTAAATATATGAGTATCTGCTGGATATGCACCAAAAATTTCCGCAGGAACAGTTTCTTTTACATTAACAGCAATATAACAACCATTGCCTGCTGTTGTTTTTTTCTGCAAATATGCAGGTAATGCACTGAATGTTGTAGGGAAAACAAGGTCTGGGTCAATAATTGTTCCACCATTGTGTAAATTTTTAGCTGCGGTTTCACTATAACTATAACGAAGACCACCTGTATTTAAATCGGGCCACCATGATTTAGTTTGGATCATACGACCATTGATATGTTCAATTTGATTTAAATCCCTCAGAGATTCAACTTTTTCAATTTTTGTTTGATCTGCATGTGAAATAGCAGCCTGCTTTGCTTCTTCAACAGATTGAATAGTAGCCATGACAACAGAAGCATCAATCTTCAATTCAAAATTTGCAGTATTATCGATCTGTAAAACAATACGAATGGTCTTAATTTGTGCTGTGCCTTGATCTGCTGAAGGTTTGTAAGTCGGTGGATAGTTGGCATAAGCAACCATAACATCACCAGCCCAAAGTCCTACTTCACGAATATTAAAACCGCCAACTGCTGATGGAATCACCCCATCGGCTTCTAACCAATTTGGATTGTCTTTAGAAGGTGCAAGTCGGTTAAGTGGTGTGCGATAGACCTCATTGACCATTTTTTTAAATTCATCATTGGGCTCTGGAAGTACCCCCCCACCATCACCATAAGACATGTGGGTAATTCCCAGTTTTGTTCCACTTTGTATTGCCGTTCTAAGTAGATCTAAGCCTTGTTTTGTAAACAATGAATGATATTGTGAAGCCATAATTTTTATACTCTATTTGATTCGTCTATTTGGGATAAACAACAGTAATTTCGTGCTCATAAAAAGCAAAAATGGGGTAAATCAAAGATTGTGGGTCATCAATTTTGGGATAGATCGTGACGTCTTCACCGCAATACATAGCAGCACCAACATTGGTTTCACCATTGACATTGATGACATTAATTTCGATGCCTTTGAGTTCCCTTGTCAGTGGTTTTGCATCATGAATAAGTTCAACTAATGTTTTGTAGGTTCGTTCGGACAAAGATTTTCCGTTAGTTTCTACTGTGATTTGAAACGTGCCTGGTTCATTCATAGGAGTTTCATCAAACCACTCATGCACTTTCAGCGAATAGCCAAAACTTTCAACGATCTGACGGAGTGCGTAATTAGTGCCTTTGTGTTGATGCACTTTGATTGAATTTTTAATTTGGGCACGTTTGACTTCATCTGGCCAATCGTCTTGCCAACGGTCTACAGAAAACTGCCACGCTAAAATGGATAAAAAATCACTTGGTGCATCATCAATACGGATCAAACTCGACAGATCTGCATTGAGTTCGGTCATTTGTGCCGAGGTTTCTACAATTTTATTTTCAAAATCTGTCGCATTTGGAGGGAGTAAGTTCATGACTCATTCCTCACACTGAGTTTAATTTCAGTACAGAAAGCTGCCTGAAAGTTATTAATATGGACTTCTTCAATTGGGTTAACTAACTCAACACGCTCCACACCTGATACTTTTAAAGCAGAATAAATATCTGAAAAGAACACACCTTTACCAATGCGCTTGGGCGTTTTGGCATAGTTATTAATATTGGTAGTCGCAGCGGATAAAACTGAATCTGTTTCAGGAACGTTTTTAGTCACTAAAACAGCTTCTACTGTGTAATTCACAATTTCAGCGGACTGAACTTGAACACGATCACCTGTTGGACGTTTCTTTTCAGCAGAAACGGAATTCAAAACAATATTGTTTAACTCTGGCGTAGAAGCATTATTTGCTGTGTCATGTTGCAAAATGGTCAATAACGCATGTGCAGGTGATGGTGAACTACATTTAACATCCGCCACACGCCCATCTGCTGACAGCGTATGATATTCATAAGATGATTCAGGTCCTGCTGTACTTAAAGCATCTAATTTTTTCTGAATGCGATAACGGAAATTTTCATCGGTTTCATAAACTGCAGGTGCAGGTGGTGTGATTGAATTATCCGCAGGGGTAATAAGCAAACGTGAAACATCAAAATTTGCACCCCAAACGTCTAGATCTGCACCTTCTGCAAATGCCAACTGTGTTGCTAATGCTTTTTTATTGATATGCGTTCGTAATACCATTTCACGATAAGCATTTTCTTGTAGATATTTATGCAGAGGATCCGACTCACGCCCCAATAAAATCGTAATGGCTTCTTGTTCTTCTGGTGGATACAGCGAGATCAAAAATGCTTTACGTTCTGCCAATATCTGTTCGTAATCAATTTCATCGACAAAGTTTGGTTTAGGTAATTGGCTAAAATCCACACTCATGCGCCAGCCCCCATGTTTAATGGAATTCTAAGATTCATTTGTTGACCTGTGATTTGGGAAAAGCCTTCGATATCGAATACCAAACCATTTCCCTCAACACTCGACATATAAATTTGACTGATGCTGATTCGGTCTTCCCAACGTGAAATGGCGGTATAGATTGCGCTGTAACATTTCAAAGCCAAGACATCGTTAATCGGTTGATCGAGTAATTCAAAAATGAGTGAACCGTATTCGCGTCGCATAACACGAGATCCGATCGGCGTGGTGATAATGTCTTGCAATGATTGTTGGATAGACTGTTGTTCTGTCTGTAGACTGCGACCTGTATTTTTATCAATCATGGTACGGGTTCTCCCGAAGTATCCCCACCTGATTTGACACCTGATGTTTTATGTGACTTCAATGAGATAGAACCTGCTGTTACGTCAGCCTCGGTACTGAAATTGCCTGTTGAGTGGCTTGAACCTTGGACTAACTGACTACCTTGGACTGTGTTATTACCTGATGTGACTTGGCTTCCATTGAGAAAAAAATTGCCATTGTGGGTTGTCCCACCAGATACGGCATTGATGGTTAAGCCATCATTTGCATTGACTGTAACACCACCACTGGCATTGACTGTCACACCACCATTGGCAGTTAAAACCGCAGTCCCATTGCTCGGTAAAATCACTTCTAGGGCATGCGCTTTGGTGTCATAAGAGATCAAGCAACCATCAGAAAATAGGCGAATATTTTTATTTAAATCTTGGGACAGTATTGGATTATCAGAATTGTTTAAGCCACCAAGGACAATGCCAATTTCTAAAACTCCGCATGGACTTAAAACAACAACTTCTTCGCCAATAGATGGAGGATCAAAAGTTTTATCGTTGCCTGCGCGTAAATTGAGATAACGGATGGGTGCAGTGGTAATCTCGCCACAATCGACGGTCACTGTTAGATAATTTTTGGTCGGTTTTACTGTTTTGATTTTTCCTAAACGAATCAGGTTTTCAAAACGTCGAAATAGGTCTGCGCTCATGACTGCAATCGTGTTGCAGTCATTTTTTTAATGCACTTTATGGCAGTTGTAGTGGTGCGGTTTACAACTTACTTGCTAATGAAGTTAATGACTTCTTTTTCGATCATGTCCATTTCTTCTGCGGTAAATCCTAAAAGTTCACGACTGGCATATTGAACAGTTGGTCCGTCCTTTTCAACTTTGTCACGTAAACCATATTGGTGAACTCGGGCAATAAATGCCACACGACCTGCAAAACCAATTGCGATGCCTTGGGCTGTGCGCTCAAAGCGCATGTATTTGGCATTTTTAATCAGATTAAACATTTTATTTTTGATTTTATTTTTTTTGTCCCGGAGACGAAACTTTCTTGGAACATATGCCGAACCATCTGGATTTTGTTGTTTTGTGATTCGGCTTTTTTGTGATGCTCGTAACTTTCGACCAATCTGCATTTCTAATTTGCGTCGTTCTTGATCACTGAGTTGGTTCAGCATACTACCCAGATGTTCGGTAAGCGCTTCAAGCTCTGCCATTAGAAATATTGTTCCTCAGGTTCTGCTGACTGCCATTCAGCCAAAGTTTGTCCCGTTTTACTGTCGATCATTTTAAACAGTTGCGATGGTAATGCTTTTTCATACTGAGACTCGTCAGGGAATGAAACACTTAAAGTGCCATCATCATTGCGTTTGACAATGACTCGTTCTGTGAGTGGAAGTGTCAATGCAAGGTCTACGGTACCGTTGTTTAAGACAACAGTTTCAAACTTAAAGGCTTCTTTGCTTTTTTCCAAGTTCGATAATAATTCATGCTGATTGATACGTACCCAGTCCAGTAATGGAATCATGACTGCGTCTAAATCACCTGCATACTCAGTCAAAATCAAATTGAGATCATAGACATATTCAAATGAAAGCCCGTTAGCCAAAGTGCAACGGACATTGCCTTTTTCAGTAAAAATAAGCATACGTTCAGGATCACGCTGTAATTCTTTAACTGCGTTAAGCATGTGAGTGCGTAGGCTTTCCAATTTTTTCATGGCTGTTCCTGAATTTTTATGACCGCATCTACTTGTGCTGCACAAAGTGAACGTGCCAATTCGATTTGTTCTAGCGCAAAAACCAAGTCTTGATTGGTATTCAATACAAAAATGGGTTTAGTGCATGGGCTGAGTACTGGATAAAGATTTTGCACCTGGTGCTTTTTGGGTGCTGTTGAACATGCCACGAATAGCGTCAGGCACAGGCTGACTAGCCCAACTTTTACTGTTTTGATCATGGGTAAATATCTCGTTCAGCGTAACTTTGCGCTGTTCATAATTACTCTGAAGCTCTGTTTGTGCTTTTTGTAATTCTGCAATGGATCTGCTTTGCTCAAGTACTTGTGTACGGATTTTTTCAAGTGTTTGATCTTGGCTTTGCAGCTGCTGTTGTTTTTCTACAAGTTGTTGTTCTAACTGACCAATTTTTTGTTGAACATGGATGTAATGTTTGAAGACTAGAAACAATACGAAACATAAAAGCAAAGCCAGTATTGGCTTTGCGAATGGGCGAAGTACAGTTAAAGCAATCATGATGCTTTTTGCACTCCATAAATGGGTTCAAGATGCGCACGTTCAGCAAGGAATTTGGCTTCATAACCGAGTTTTTTATAATTAGGACCGTTGTATAAACGGAATACCGTGTCCCAATCTTCTTTTTGTAATGCAGACAACAAGCCATTTTTGGTTTCAATGAATCGGATGAAGGCTTCAAGCTGTAATGTTTCACTGGCCTGCATCTGCTCAACAAAATCAAATACCGATTTATAGCCAAGGTCTTGCCAGTTTTCACCCATGATTTGGAACTGCCCCCAAGAACAGGACATAAGTGCAGCTTCTTCATGTATATTTTTAGCAAGTGACAACCGGGTGTATTCCGCTTCATTGCCTTTGTAGCCACCAGTAGCAGTATTGACCAAGTTCGGATAGAGCTTCATCTGCTCATTGGCAAAGGCTTTGCCTTTAAATTTGACCAAATAGGCATACATTTTATGGCGTTCAAATAGAATCTTGGCTTTGCCATTTTTCAGAAAGCCAACACCCCGCGCTTCGGTTGCACCAAAGGCACGAATATTGAGTTCTGGAACATTGAGACGGACTGCAGCATTTTTATAGTCGGAACCTTTTAAAAACTTATCAGTACTACCACCCATCAACGCTGTACGGGTTTTATCACCCACTTTACCGTCATCGACTAAACCATATTTACGTTGAAACTGAATCACTGCATATTCAGTATTTGCACCAAAGTCGCCATCTGGAATAAGTACTTTTCCGTTTATTCCTTTATATCCCAGTGCAAGGAGTTGCTTTTGGATAATAACAACTGCATCGCCTCGAGCACCAAATTTAATTAAACTCATGATGCACTCCAGATCAGTTTGGCCACATTACCCTTTGTGCGCAAAATCAACACACAAAGCAGGATGGCAAAGATTGCGTCCCACAAGGTGACAGGATCTTTGAAAAATAAAATATGTACGCTTTGCCCGATAAATGAGCCAATCAGAATGGCAGCAAGAATCGAGTATCCTTGGCGGTGGCATAGGCCTTCAGAATTAAAGCAAATGATACGAAAACCGCAGATCATGTATGCAATAAGTGCTACAAATTGAAATAATTGTTCCATCATGATGATCCTCCACCACGAAAAATTTTATTGATGATGTCTGTTAAGTTGGACTGATCTACCCACACCATGACTTTCAAAATGATTGGAAGTGAGAAAATGGCTGCGACCATTCCAGCTGTTGCGTCATTACTAATAAATGAACGGGATGTAATTTCAGGTGTAAGCAAATAACCAATGCCCGTTGCTAAAAGCATAGTCAGCATACGTTGTAAGGGTTTTAAATCTTTTTTAGTCGTAGCAAATAGTGCTGCGCCAAAAACTGCCCCCAACAATGCATTGCCGTTGATAAAGGGTAAAAGTGAAGCTGCACTTAATGTGATTGCTGTTGCAGCTGCTGTTGTGGTTGGTTCTGGCATCTTGTTATTAGTCCCATAGGTTTATGGTTTGTTTTGTTTGTTGCGGTGTTTCAATTTCAGGCAATGTGACTTGTGTCCCCATTGGAATGAATGGACCAAATTCAGCAAGTTTGGGATTGGCAGTTAAAACCATTTCGACCACGCCTGAGCTACGACCGTACTCACGCCAACAGATCGCATCGACCGTGTCGTTCTGCAGAGCAGTGATAGTTTTAGCCATGAACTAATCCTTACAATCCAATACTTCTACAATTCGAATTTCACATTCATACGTCGTTGGATTAATCCCATTATTTTGAGTAAGAACACGTGCCTCAGGTTGAATTGCTTTAGATTGCAAATCCAAACCCAGTTCAATAGCAATTCTTTCAAGTGCAAGTCGTTCTAACTCTTTCTGAGAAAAACGATAGAAATGAACCCGTTGATGTGTTTCCTTTGATGAAATATTCATTTTCATATCAACTCCACTATGGTGTGGTTTTCACCGAGCAACTGTTGAACTGCCCATTGTCGATTGCGTCGATAATCATCAACCGTACATTCCGCTTGCTCTGCTTTTTTCGCACCTGAATTGGAACTGTCATAATTGCGATAGTTCTCATTGACCTTGGCTGCGACACCATTGGCAATTGCTGATAAATATAGAAAGTCGGTTGCAGGTTGGTCGTTGATCTGGGTTTCAGCAAGATCGGATAAAACAGTTGCTTTTTCTTTTAGAGATTTAAGTAGCCGATTTAAGTCGATGACTTCTTCGATGATGGTTTGTTTAAGTCGTTCGTTGGTGACAGCTCCGTCAATACGGACAATTTCTCGGATATGATCAAGACAAACACTCGGATAAAACGGGTCACTTTCGATGATGATTTGACTTGGTGTTGTATTGCCATTTGCGACGAATCCCATGCTGTCCCCTGCCGTTGGTTTTGTTGAATTTAGTGCATGGGTGGGAACAATTTTCTAAGCGTGTATTACGATGTAATGACACTGAAATTGTTCGCCCATGCGGTGCGTGGGCACTCTTATGTTGGAGATGTATCCCCAGCATTTTTTTCAGAATTGTCTTCTGCATTTTGATCAGATGTGCTTTCAACTTTTGGCAAACGATCTGCAAATTTTTCTAAAAATTTATCATTTGCTTTGAGCTCACCT
Source organism: Acinetobacter bereziniae LMG 1003 = CIP 70.12 (assembly GCF_000368925.1). Classification (GTDB taxonomy): domain Bacteria; phylum Pseudomonadota; class Gammaproteobacteria; order Pseudomonadales; family Moraxellaceae; genus Acinetobacter; species Acinetobacter bereziniae. The sequence continues at coordinate 1,754,042 of NZ_KB849756.1, forward strand.
AAAGCACCAGATTTATCATCCAATTCATACGCTTTCGACAAATAGACTTTTGCTGATTGAGCTATTGCCAAATCTGCATCGCTTGGTTCGTCTTTGCTTTGAATGCTTTTGACTTGTGCTTTGCCTAATGCCACATAAAGCTTGGCTTTGGCTTGGTGTGGCATGTCCAAAACTGCAGGATCTAAGTCTGGATTCAGAATCAGATTTTCGACTTGCTCTAAAACAGAAATATCGACAATTGCATTGGTTTTTAATTGCTTCAAATACACTTCAGCAATGGTTTCCACAACATAAGTTGCTGTATTTCGCTTGAATGCATCTGGCATGATCATGTTGTGACGTAATGCAAACTCTGCTAATAACAATGCTTTTGCATAATCACCGACATCGATACACCAAACCAAAATAGTCATAAAGACTTCATCTTGAATAGATTTATCAGCTTCAAGAATACCTTCGATATAGGGTAGATAATTTGGAAGCAAAGCTGTTTTTAAAACAACTTTCGCATCTTTGGCTTGGATTTGTTTTAGACGTTGACGGTCATTATTGAGTTGCATCATCTGCAACTCATAAGCCGTCATGTCTTGCATCGCACCAAACTCAGCAGCCTTTTCGGCTGCCTCTTTGGCTTGATGTTTTTGGAAGTGTTGACGTGCTAAATTCATAATCACACCAATTCGATTTTTTCAGCCATTGCAGCAAGACCCAAATCTTCAATGTAGTAATCTTCATTTGAAGATTCATAGTTTTCGATTTGGTCACGTTTTGGATTGTCGATAACCGTACGACGACGAGCACCTTCTTGCACATAGATCGAAAGGTTATCGAAAGTCGTCACCAAAATGGCATCTTCTGGGAAGAATGGGACAGCAGCAACAGGTAAATTCCCCATACGTTTTTGACTGATAATGATATCTGCTGCCAATTTTTCTGAGTTTTCTTGTTCTTTGTTTACAATAGGGAAATATTTGTCTGCCAAAGTTTTGCGGTTGCACAGCACGACCAAATCTGGATTATCACGGTGAACTTCATCGATCAACTCATCTGTCATACTCATCACCAATGCATCAACATTGTGATAGTCACCCGTTGCACCAATTGTGATTTTTCCAACGACTTTTCCTGATGACATTACTCGCGCTGGGTTTTCTTCACGCATTTTTTGCAACCAACCTTTATTGACGTCCTGTAGTTTTGGATTGGCCGTAATATTGGTTGTAGTTGCGATAGAGGTACCATTAAAACCGATCATAATACGGTCAAGACCTTGACGTTTTTGAATCTGACCACTAAAACGTGCATAAAAGTCTGGGAACTTTGCCCATTGATCTAATTTCTGATATTTGATGGCTGTATCAAAGTCAGTTTTACGGCAGAAATATGAACGTTCGTCCATCGCAGTTGGATCAGTGGCTTGACGATCTGTTGTATCAGTATTTGTGCGTGATGCAATTGGACGAGAAATACCAAGACCGACAGCCGAACCAGATTGCTCATTGACTAAGAAAATATTAATTTTCTGTAAAAAGGCTGAAGAGAGCTGAATTTTTTCTTCAAGTTTTTGCTGTACAGATGGTTCAACAGTAAATTTTTCAGATACTGTTGTCACACCATTAATAGTTGCTAATTTAACCATTGCAGCTGTATATTTTTGACGTGTAAAAACGCGCATATTTATTCCTCTTTATTCTTATTTATTTGACTAGCAATCGACGGTTTCAGTGAATTTTGAATTTCCTGAAGTTGGACGCTGTTGTTGATCTGACTCGCCATCTAACTTGGTTTTCAATTCATTGAAATCTTTTTGCAGCTGCTCATGTGCTGTGTTCAAGGTGCTGTATTTTTTGTCCAAATCAGTAACGGCTTGACCTTGGTTCGCTGTTTCAGTTGCAATTTCTAGAATCGCTTGTTCTTGCTCAGAAAAAGATTCCGCAGACTTCTGTTCTGATTTTTGTTGTTTTGAAAACAGGTCTTTTACTTTTTTTACTAAGCCTGCGGAAAACGATTGCGACTCTTGAACCTCTTCGAATTCGAAGTCTGTTTCAACAGCAGCAGTAAAGAGATTTTCAGGACGTTGTTTTTTACTTGCCAATGGATTGACTGTCGCACCTGCAGCAAAGGCTAACATTTCAGTTCCCAAAGATGCTGGGCTATCAGTTACTGCTAAACCAACTAAATAAGCAGAACCTTTATTGGCAAAATTTTCATCCACTTCAATTGATGTATAAACTTTTTGTCTTTTTTGGTTGAGATCAATCAGACTTTGTGTTGGTTCGATTTGAGCAAACAATGCATCTTTTTCTTCACCATCAATGGTGATTTTTTCAGTTTTCAGTGCCAAAACATCGCCATATGCACCAAATACGCCATCTGGAAATACTGAACGAAAATGTTCCATGTTGATGCGAGCACCATAAGTATTTGGATCGTAATTTTGAGCCATTTGGACAATCCATTCGGATTTAATTTCACGACCATCAGTGGTATCCCCTGCCACAGCAATACGGGTCCACTTGGATTTATATTTCTTATCTTCTTTGCTCATTTGCAAACCTATTCATAAAAAAAGGGACGGATAAAAATCACGTTTTTGAATAGATGCAGAATGGTGAAAATAGGGATGCATTCGCAATTTGTTTGAGTTGTAAACCGCACCACTACAACTGAATAAGACTGATATATAAAGGCATGACTGCCAATGTTTGCGAAAAAGCAAATGTTATTGGCATGAATGACTTATCCCCCATCGCAAATCTGCACTTGATTATGGACAACAAGCTGAAAGGAAAATTCCTTTATTGGCTTGGTTGGAAAATTGTCGATATTGCAGAAGTACTGGAAGAAAAAGAACGGACAGTTCAGGCATGGAAAACACGTGACGAATGGGAAAAGGAAAAACCTGAAAACCGTGTTGAATGTGCGCTGACTGTACGTTTGATGCAACTCATTTTAAAAAATAAAAAGACCTCAGGTGATCTGAAAGAAATTGATTTTTTGATGCGTCAATACAAGGAATTTGCACGTATTGAAAAATACCGCTTGGATGGATCAGAAGCGGATCTCAATCCCAATATTCAACGTCGAAATACTGCTTCTCGTAAAAAAGTACCGAACCATTTTGATGAAGAACAAATCGAACAGATGGTTTTGGCATTTGAAGAACGGCTGTTTGAGTACCAGTGGACTTGGTACCGTGCAATGGATCAGCGTTCTAGAATGATCCTAAAAAGTCGTCAGATCGGTGCAACATATTATTTTGCATTTGAAGCACTAATCGACGCACTAAAAACAGGTCGAAATCAAATTTTCTTGTCAGCTTCTAAAGCCCAAGCACATATTTTTAAACATTACATTCGAACTTATGCAGAAGAAATCTGCGGTGTTGAACTCACAGGAGATCCGATAGTTCTATCTAATGGTGCCGAACTTCGGTTTTTAGGTACCAACTATAGAACGGCTCAAGGTCATCATGGAAATTTGTATTTTGATGAAATTTTCTGGACTCATGGTTTTGCTGAACTTGAAAAAGTTGCTTCAGCAATGGCAACACATGAGACATGGAGAAAAACATATTTTTCAACACCTTCAACAATCACACATGAAGCCTATGAATTTTGGACAGGTACTCGTTTCAATAAAGGTCGGACTAAAGACCAGCAATTAAAAATTGATGTTAGTCATGATGCTTTAAAAGATGGGCGTGTTTGTGAAGATTTGATGTGGCGTCAGATTGTCACTGTAGAAGATGCAAAGGCAGGCGGATGTGATCTATTTAACATTGAACGACTCAAATTTGAATATGCGCCTGACGATTTTCAAAACTTGTTCATGTGTAAATTTGTCGATGATGGGCAGTCCATGTTTCCGCTTAGCATGTTGCAATGTTGCATGGTGGATACATTTGAAGTTTGGAATGATTTTAAACCACATCATGCAAGAGCTTTTGCAAATAGACCAGTGTGGGTCGGCTATGATCCTGCACGAACAGGTGATAATGCAGGTTTAGTTGTTGTTGCCCCTCCTCTTGTTCCTGGTGGAAAGTTCCGAGTTCTGGAGTGTCATCAATTCAAAGGCGATGATTTTGCACAACAAGCAGAACATATCAAAAATATAACCCTACGTTATAACGTGGTTTATATCGGAATTGATACTACTGGTATGGGCTATGGTGTTGCAGAACTTGTACGCCAGTTTTTCCCTGCATTGACCACATTTAATTATTCGCCAGAAGTTAAATCTAATCTTGTTTATAAAACATTGGATGTCGTCAGAAATGGTCGTCTTGAGTATGACTCAGGCAACAAAGATTTAACTCAGTCATTAATGAGCATTAAAAAAACACTAACTGCTTCACAAAAACAAATCACGTTTACAGCTGGGCGTTCGGATGATGTTGGTCATGCGGATCTCGCGTGGGCACTCATGCATGCAATTTATAACGAACCACTCGCAGGTATTACAGAAACCAATTCTTCAATGATCGAGATTTATTCATGAAACCATTTTCTATTGCAAAAAGCATTTTAAACAATGTGCTGGATTTACGACCTCATCCTAATAGACCAATGCATTCAAATCCTAGAACTGAGGCATTTACATTTGGAGATGCAATACCAATAACTGATGGCCATGATTTATCAAATTATATGGAATGTTGGTTCAATGGCCGTTGGTATGAACCACAAGCCAACTTACATGGTTTATCAAAAACAGTAAAAGGCACACCATATTTAAGTAGTGCGATCAATTTTAAGAAGAATTATTTATCGAATTTATTTATTCCACATCCACATTTGAGTAAAAAAGATTTTGATCAAATCGCTTTAGATATTTTATGGAGTGGTAACTTTTACTTGGAAGATATTCGATCACGTTTGAATAACCGCATTCAGCTTAAAGCTGCTTTGTCGAAATACACACGAGTTGGTGATTTACCTGGTCAATTTTTTTATTTGTCCAATGATCATAATGGTTATGTTGAACATGAATTTATGAATGATCGAGTGTTTCATGTCCGTGAAACAGATATTGATCAAGAAATTTATGGCGTACCTGAATATTTATCAGCATTACAAAGCGCGTGGCTGAATGATTCGGCAACATTATTTCGTCGTAAATATTATAACAATGGATCTCATACAGGATTTATTCTTTATGTGAATGACCCAGCTTCAAATCCGAATGACATTACTGCACTTAGAACAGCACTGAAAGAAAGTAAAGGACCTGGGAACTTTCGCAACCTGTTCTATTACAGCCCAAATGGCAAGAAGGATGGTATTCAAGTCATTCCCACATCTGAGATTGCTGCAAAGGATGATTTTGTTAGCATCAAAGGAACCAGTCGTGATGACATGCTTGCATCTATGCGAGTTTACCCACAGCTTTTGGGGATCATTCCATCAAATGCTGGTGGCTTTGGTGATATCAAATCCGCATCGGAAGCATATAATTTTAATGAAGGTGGACCATTGAAAGCTAAGATGCTTCAGCTCAATGAATTGGTTGGTGATGAAGTCATTAAGTTTAAAGAGTTTGAGCTGATAACTACAAAGTAACCATCATTTATGAATAAAGCCTGCGAAATGCAGGCTTTTTTTGTATTTATTGAAAAACCCAAGTTATTGAGAATCATTGTCATTTATGTGACTTACACAGGCGCAGCCGCGCAGTTGCCCCACCCCACCTGCACACTCTAAATAGGTCAGTTTTACTACAGCAACAAGCTAAACGAGAAAATAGCCAAAGGTTTATTGTTATTAGAGTGTTTCAAGTCTTTTTGAATTTTTCAAATACTGCATTTCACTGCAAATTATGCATTTGCATTTCTGACAAGCAGACAAATATTTCACCGCAAAATCTTACGAACATTGAGGATACCGAGAACATTGTAAAAGGTTAAAAATTGAGTCTTTTGGATGACCTAGCAATAATTTGAGGTAATAAAGTAATTTATATAAGTAAGCTGTTGAAATTAAAATGAAATATTTATTACTTTTTTAAGTAATTTTTTGTAATTTTTGAAGTAATATTTTATAAGTGTTTGATTTTATTAATGCATGTATTAAAGATAAATCACAAATTTATACAGTATTAAATTACTTGTTTATTACTTAAATATTACTTTTGAAAAAACACATAAAATATTGAATATTAATAATTAAATTAAGAAAATTACTTTATTACTTAAAATTTTATAGACCGTAAAGGTTTTTTCAAAATAAAGAATAAATCGATTATGTTTATATTTTAAACAAATCAATTTTTGAGAATGGGAATAGATTGGGTATTAAAAATGTATATTCATCAAGTTGGTGCGCTCAGAGAGATTCGAACTCCCGACCCCTTAGTTCGTAGCCAAGTGCTCTATCCAGCTGAGCTATGAGCGCAATACTTGTGTGCCTATGTTAAGGCTTCGTTACTTTTCAAATACTTAGTTAGTTGGTGCGCTCAGAGAGATTCGAACTCCCGACCCCTTAGTTCGTAGCCAAGTGCTCTATCCAGCTGAGCTATGAGCGCAATACTTGTGTGCCTATGTTAAGGCTTCGTTACTTTTCAAATACTTAGTTAGTTGGTGCGCTCAGAGAGATTCGAACTCCCGACCCCTTAGTTCGTAGCCAAGTGCTCTATCCAGCTGAGCTATGAGCGCAATACTTGTGTGCCTATGTTAAGGCTTCGTTACTTTTCAAATACTTAGTTAGTTGGTGCGCTCAGAGAGATTCGAACTCCCGACCCCTTAGTTCGTAGCCAAGTGCTCTATCCAGCTGAGCTATGAGCGCATCATAAGTATTCGTTGGCGGTGAGAGAGGGATTCGAACCCTCGATACAGTTACCCGTATGCATCCTTAGCAGGGATGTGGTTTCAGCCACTCACCCATCTCACCGTAACGAGCCGCCATAATACAAAGTTAAACCCGATTCGGCAAGTGATGATATTAAAAAAAATAGAGAAATTTACTCAATTAAATACTTTTTAAGCGTTTTTCATCATTTTGTTGTTTTTTTATGCTGCAAAATATTCATCATCTTAAAAAACATGCCCAATTTCTAAAAAAACCAAATTAAAAACACAATATTGCAATCAATTACGTGCAGTATTGCACGGTATGTCTTATGCTAATCCTATCTTCTGACTAGAAACCAAATACATCATGAAAAATTGGGTCGATCCTGAAGCCAAAGCTGAAGCTGAGCGTTACGACAATCCCATTCCAAGTCGTACGCTGATCTTAGAAATCATTGAGCAAAAACAAGAAGCATTGTCACATGCCGATCTTGTAGAACTGTTTGAAATTGTCGATCAAAAAAGTATAGATGCTTTAAGCCATCGTTTAAGTGCAATGGTACGTGATGGTCAGTTGATGAAAGATGGTTTTAAATATCAACTCATGGCAGATCAACCGACCCTTGATGCCACAGTTTATGTCAATGCAAAAGGCTTAGGGGTTGCCAGTCTGGATGGTAAAAAAGATGAATACTTGCTACCTGAGCGTGAATTACGCCAAGTCTTTCATGGTGACCGAGTAAAAGTTCAGCAAACCTCTGTAGACCGTAAAGGTAAAGCTTGGGGATATATCACCGAAGTGACTCAACGCCGAGTGAAGCAATTGATTGGTAAAGTTGCAGAATTTGATGGTGAGTACTTTATACAACCTGCCAATCCTAATGCACATCAACCCATTACCTTAGAAAAAGAACTCATTGAGCATGCCAAAGCCAAAGTGGGTGATGCTTTACGTGTAGAAATTGATGATTATCCTACACGGGACGAATTTGCCACAGGTCATGTGATTCAGTCCATGGCGGATAAAGCAGATACTGAAATTATCATCCCACAAACCATTTTAGAATATGGTTTACCTTATGAATTCCCAGAAGAAGTCATCAAAGAGGCTGAAGCTTATAAAGAACCTTCAGCAAAAGATCGACAAGGGCGTATAGATTTACGTGATTTGCCACTAGTCACCATTGATGGTGAAGATGCTCGTGATTTTGATGATGCCGTTTATGCTGAAAAGCGTGCAGGTGGTGGTTATCGTGTAGTCGTGGCTATTGCCGATGTCAGCCATTATGTGCGAATCGGTCAACCTTTAGATGATGAAGCACAAGAGCGCGGTACATCCGTGTATTTCCCTCATTATGTATTGCCCATGTTGCCTGAAGCGTTATCAAATGGATTATGTTCTTTAAATCCACATGTTGACCGTTTATGTATGGTCTGTGATTTAAATCTCAGCCGTGCAGGTCGTGTAACCAAATTTGAATTCTACCCATCGGTGATGCATTCAAAAGCAAGATTGACATACACTCAAGTTGCACAATACTTAGATGGCGACAGCAATTCGATTCCTGAAGATCGTGATGTGCGTAAATCTGTCAATACACTTTACCAATTATATGAAACATTAAAAGGTTTACGTGCACAGCGTCATGCAATGGAATTTGAAACCGTTGAAACGTATATGACCTTTGATGAATTAGGTGGAATTAAAGAGATTTTACCGCGCACTCGAAATGTTGCACACAAACTGATTGAAGAATGTATGTTGCTCGCCAACGTTGCCGCAGCAGAATATTGTCTAAAAAATGATGTACCAATGTTATACCGCGTACATGAGGCACCAGAGTTTTCTCGAATTCAGAAAGTCAAAGACTTCGTCAAGTTACTTGGTCTTAAATTTCCTGATCAGCCGACACAGGCGGACTATCAAGCTGTTATTGAAGCGACCAAAGATCGTATTGATGCGCCAAGTATCCATGCAGTGTTGTTACGTTCAATGATGCAAGCTTATTATGGACCAAAAAATGTAGGTCACTATGGTTTGGCTTATGAAGCATATACTCATTTTACCTCACCAATTCGTCGCTACCCTGACCTGCTCTTACATCGTGCGATTAAAGCCAGTTTAACCAACAAAAAGTATCCACTTTCAGGTGCGGCGTTAGAAGATGCAGGTGAACATTTCTCTGCAACTGAACGTCGTGCAGATGAAGCTTCTCGTTCTGTCACCTCATGGTTGAAATGTCACTATATGCAACAGCATTTGGGTGAAGAGTTTGTTGGTGTAATCAGCGCAACGGCTGAGTTTGGATTATTCATCACCTTAAAAGACTTGTATGTCGATGGTATGGTGCATGTCAGCCAGCTAGGCGATGATTATTTTGTTTACGATCAAATGAGCCAAACTTTAATTGGACAAAATCGTGGACAAGTTTTTGGTCTAGGTGATGAGGTGAAGATTAAGGTTGCTGGCGTCAATCTGGATGAGCGTAAGATTGATTTTGAGTTGTTGCAACAACTGTCTCATGCAGGTCGTGCGATTCGCAGTCGTGCTCCACGTGTTGCAAAACCAACAGCAAAAGAAGAAGTTTTCTCTGAGCGTCCAAACAAAGCTAAATCTGAATCTGATCGTTCAAATGTCAGTGAAGATGGAGAACGCCCCATTCGAAAGAAAAAAGCCAAAGGAAAACCCAGCTCTTACAGTAAAAAATCTGGAAAAAGTACTTCAACAAAGTCTGAAACAAAGACTAAAGATAAAGTGAAGAAAAAGGTAAAAAAGAAAAAGTCGAATGCGAAAGCAAAAGATGAATAATTTTTTAGGAAGCCTTACTTTGTAAGGCTTCTTTTGATTAATTGAGTCACTTTATCATTCAAAATATGCAAAATAAAAATATAAAATCTATTGTTTGTTTGATCTATATTTATATGCTCGTCAGTGCGATCTGGGTTAAATCAAATGCAAGCTTTTTACTTAACCCTAAGTTAGATATTGCATTATTGGTGCTTTGTGCAGTACTCACGATAATTGCTACAATTTTAATTTATGTTTTTAGAAAAAATATCAAACAAATTGATCCTTTAAATATAATTTATGATCCAGAAAAAGCTTTTAATTTATTATGGTTACCCCTACTTATTTTCTTTTTTATTGATTGCCAAGTTTCTGGAATTGTTCCTATAGCATATACCTCACTTTTGGGAGAACAGAAACTGATAAATGTTCAAACACATACCATTTATAAATCAAATCGCCGTAATTTTTTCACGTGTAATTATCAATTGGGTATCAATGATCATTCTAATGAATTTCTAAATCTCTGCATTTCAGAAGATTTCTATAACAAATTTAAGGATCAGCAAGAAATTCCGACTCAACTTATTGTCGTTGAGTCACCATTAGGCTCTTTAATTACTCACATTAAAGTATTTAGTCACGGATGATTCCATTCGTTAAAATTGAAATGTTCAATATGCGTTTACTCTATAATTATTAAATAAGAATAGCCCAAGAAGCAAAGTTATGAAAATTAAAACCACCATGTCACTTGCAACACTGTTACTCAGCTGTGTAGCTTCTGCTGAAACCATCACCTTTAAAACTCAAACGATTCCTTCAAAATACACAAACTTTTCAGGAACTATTCCTTTTATCCAAGGCAAAGGCTTTGAAAAAATCAATCAACAGATCCAGCAAGAACTTTTAGCAGATGAAACATCTCGAATTGATTTTAGTTCAGAGCAGGTTTATCAAAATCACGATTATTTAAGTATTCATATCCATTTAGAGATTGAAGGTGGTCGAAGTTATTATCGTGAAAAATACTATGTGATCGATTTAAAAAAGAAACAATTCGTGACTTTGCCACAATTACTCAAAAAATATCAATTGTCCGCAAGCCAAATTTCAAGTGAAATTGCCAAACAACTTGATCCATGTATTGAGCAACAAAAATCAGCAATCGCTGAGACTTGTGACAGCGCAGATCTGCAATATCTATATCGAGACTATGCAGAAGATCGAAAGATCATTGATCTAAAAAAAGCAGATGGTTTTTATCTGAACAAAGATATTTTAGGCATTAGTTTCGATGCTGGACCGTTTTCTGTACCTTTTGAATACAACATCAAAACCAAACAGTTAGACTAAGCACTGTGTTAATTTTATTGTTATACCTTGATTTCGCCACTTAAAAGCCCTACATCTATCTATAACTTTAGAATTGATATGGCATAAAGCATATGACATTAGAAAAGGCAACTTTGCCTATCCCCCAATTTGATCAAATCACCCTAGATCAACTTCAACACAATATTGAACAAGCCATTCAAAATGGTCAAAACTTTTTAAATGAATTGACTCAAGTTCCTGAAACGATTCAGCAACAACTTACCGTGATTGAAACGGTAGATACACTTGAAAACAATATGAGTGAATCTTGGGGAATTTTGTCACACCTCAATGCGGTCATGAACAATGCCGAAACACGCGAAGTGTATCAAGCCTTATTACCAAGCCTCAGCGAATACTACACTCAGCTTGGTCAACATGTTGCTTTGTTCCAGACTTATCAAAATGTCTATGACAACTCAATTTTTGCTGACTTATCAGCAGCTCAACAGAGTGCAATTAAACTCGCGCTTCGAGACTTTAAGCTTTCAGGTGTCGCTTTAGAAGGTCAAGCCAAAAAACGCTATGCTGAAATTTCAGCACGTCTATCACAACTCTCGTCAGACTTTTCAAATCATGTTTTAGACTCGACCCAAGCATATAGTAAAGTTTTAACGACAGAACAGTTAAAAGGTTTACCGCAAAGTAGCATCGAATTGCTCAAACAATATGGACAGCAACGTGAGTTAGACCAACCTGTTGCTACTTTAGATATTCCATCCTATTTGGCGATCATGACCTATGCTGATGATCGGGCTTTACGTGAAGAGCTTTACCATGCCTACGTAACACGTGCATCTGATCAAGCAATTGACACACAGTTTGACAATGCGCCGGTCATGGTTGAAATCCTGAGCTTACGTCAGGAAATGGCAAAGCTTTTAGGTTTTGACAATTATGCTGAATATTCACTTGCATCAAAAATGGCACCCGATGTTGCCACTGTAGATCAATTTCTTGTGGATTTAGCAGAACATGCGCGCACTCCAGCATTAAAAGAAGTTGATGAACTCAAAGCCATCGCCCAACAAGATGGTATCGATGAACTGAAAGCCTGGGACAGTACCTATTATTCTGAGAAACTTAAAGTTCAACAGTTCAATCTTTCTCAAGAAGATTTAAAACCTTACTTTCCTGCACCTAAAGTCATTCAAGGCTTATTCAATATTGTAAAACGCTTGTATGGTATCCAAGTGATTGAGCGTGAAGCTCCACTTTGGCATAAAGATGCACACTACTATGAGCTAGAAGATCAAGGGACTGTAATAGGTGGATTCTATTTTGACCTTTATGCCCGCAATGGTAAACGTGGTGGTGCATGGATGAGTGGCTTCCGGTCACGTATGCAAACCGAAACAGGTTTACAAAAACCAATTTGCTATATGGTTGGAAATTTCACCCCTCCTGTAGGTAATCAACCTGCGTTATTAACACATGATGAAGTGAATACCTTATTCCATGAGTTTGGTCATGGCTTACATCACATGTTAACCGAAGTGGATAATATCGCAGTTGCAGGAACACACGGTGTGGCTTGGGATGCAGTTGAATTACCAAGTCAATTTATGGAGTTTTGGACTTGGGACCGTGAAAGTTTAGCTTTAATCAGTGAACATATCGAATCTAAAGATACACTGCCCGATCACCTGCTTAAAGCATTGTTGGATGCACGTTTCTTCCAATCAGGTATGCAAACGTTACGTCAAATCGAATTTGCTTTATTTGACTTAACCATTCACAAGCTCACTCCTGCACTGAATGCAGAACAGATCCAAGCGACTTTAGATGATATTCGACATAAATATGCAGTGTTAGCGACTGCACCTTATAACCGTTTCCAAAATGGGTTCAGTCATATTTTTGCAGGAGGTTATGCTGCAGGCTATTATTCCTACAAATGGGCTGAAGTTTTAGCCAGTGATGCTTTTGACCGTTTTGAAAATGAAGGTGTTTTTAACACCCAGACTGGTCAAGAATTTCGTAAGGCAATTCTTGCAGTTGGCGGAAAAGATACAGCACTTGACGCATTTATCAATTTCCGTGGTCGTGAGCCAAAAATAGATGCATTATTGCGTCATCAAGGTTGGACTAATAGCTAAAAAAACGCTTAAACTAACGGTCAAAATTGTTTAAAGTGTGGTGGGTGTATGAATATTAAACGTCGTTTCATTGCTGGTGCAAAATGTCCGAAATGTGAAGCGATGGATCGTATTGTAATGCTCACCCAAGGCGATGCTGAATGGATTGAATGCATCGAGTGTGGTTACTCTGAAAATCGCCCTACTCATGTAGATGCGCCTGAAGAGCCAGCCATACCTGATGAAATTGGGGTGATTCAATTCAAGCCTCGCTCTTCAAAATAAATTGGATCTTATAAAATGTATGTAGAAGAAAGAAATAATTCAAAATTAATGTGGATCATTGCAGGTGGCTTAATAGCGGTTATTTTATTAATTGCAGGTTTTTTCTGGTTGAATCATTCATCTGAAACGGCACAAAATAATGAGCAAATTCATCAAACTGCACCTACCAAAAAAGTACCAGAAACTGCTCCAGTTACCGCACAGCCCGCTGAGCAAAGCGCTTCTGCAGCCAATGTGGAATTAGTCAATGAAACGATTTTAAAAGATAAAGTCCCAGAGAATGCCAGTTTGGCAAAAGAGGAAGTTGCCAAGTTAGAAGACATTCAAAAACAATTGGATGATCAACAGCAGAACCTCACCTCTCAACATGCGGATGCAGATCAATTGATTAAGTTGAAAGAAGAGCAAATTAAAATATTAGAACAACAACTTGCTACTCAAAAGCAATAAAGCGGTGGATTCATAAAAACCTAAACAAACACACTGTTTAGGCTTTTTTATGGTCAATAAAATACATTTAAAGTGAGTCGAGTGACTGTTTATTTCGTTTGCCCCATTGAATCGGTTTTTGCATCATTTGTGCCAATAAAATTCCACACAATGTCAGACCACCACCAACCAAATGGAAAACTTGCAGCTGTTCTCCGAGCAACGCCACTGCAATTAAAGCAGTAAAAATCGGCAATAAATTCATAAAAATACTATTCTTATTCGGTCCTAAATGCCTTACCCCCTCAATCCATAAATAAGACAACAAAATAGACGAGAAAATGCTGGCATATAAAATTAAAGGAATGGTGTGTTGATTCAACTGCATTTGAGAAGCAGGTAAAAAAATGGAAAAAGGTAAAACATATAGGATTGCAAAAGTAGACATCACAAAATTTGCTTGCCAAGCAGGGATCGGCATTTTCCAACGCTTTAACAGAACACCATATAGCGCATAACCGATTGATGCAATAAGCATCAAGGCATCACCAAGATGCATACGTTGAGTAAACACCTGAGCAATATGTCCATGACTCAATAAGTACAAAATACCATAAAAAGATAATAAGCCCCCGATCACCAAACCATAACTCATCTGATCTTTTAAAATCCAAGTACTTAAAATAATTGTCAATAAGGGAATCAGCGCTGTGACAATCGACATATTGGTTGCAGTCGTGGTAGCAGCAGCCTGATAAGATAAAAACTGAAATAATGAGACTGATAGAAAGCCACCTAAAGCCAAGTGCTTCCAGTATTGAGCAATGACTTTACGATTTTTCCATGTCGGAATCAGAACAAAAGTACTCATCACAGCCAATGCAAAGACCAATCGATAAAATGTAATCGCTATCGGTGAAATCGCATGACTCGCCATTTTGGACACAATGACATTTCCAGCCCAAAACAAAATGGCAAACAAGGGATAGAAATATGCTTTTTGGAACATAAGCTTCTGCCTATACAGAAAGAAGCAATCATGTTAAAAAATATTGATTTCGGGCTTGTACGACAAAATGATAAAAATTATCGAGAAAAGGACATTTTATTTATGATAGGCACAGGGTCATGTTGAAAATAAAACCAAACATTCAAATATGGGGGTAGGTCGTTGGGCAATAATTACGATCATGGATTTTTAGATTATCCTGTATATGCATTTACAGAAAACTATAGTCACGGTCATGTAGAAGATTGGCACAGCCATGATCGAGTTCAGCTCATTCATACGCTTACGGGTGTAATTCGAGTACAAACCACAGAGGGAACTTGGGTTACACCTCCTGGACGTGGTGTATGGATTCCTGCCTATCAGCTTCATGCCTTACACATCAGTGGTGATGTACAAGCCTATGGCGTATTTATCGAGCCTGATGCACGTGATCAATTGGTGAATCATTGTCGTGTCGTGAGTATTTCTCCCCTGCTCAAAGAGTTGATTCGTCATGCCATGCAGATTCAAAGCCCAATTCAGCCACACAGTCGAGAGCAGCGATTACTTGAGTTGATTTTAGATGAAGTGGCTCTACTAAATGTACTGCCTTTTAATTTGCCCGAACCGCAAAATATTAAACTGCAAAAACTCTGCGTTGCTATTAAAAATGATCTGGCTCAGGATTGGAGCTTAGCACATGCCGCAGCACTTTTGCATATCAGCCCCAAAACCCTTACACGACATTTTCAAAAAGAAACCCAAATGCATTTTAGTCATTGGGTTCGCCAAGCCCGCTTGATGCAAGCAATGATTGATCTCGCAATGAATAAGTCAATTTTCAATGTTGCTTTAGATTTAGGTTATGACAGTGCAAGTGCTTTTAGTGCCATGTTTAAACGAGAGACCAGTTTAACGCCCAGTGAATATATTCAACAATTTCAGTCTGACTCACTCTAAACACGGTCATCAAGTTTTAGCACAATCATCGACATATCGACTACAGCTATTTATAAATGTTCGCTTTAACTTTTTTGCTCAAATATATCAGCACTTAAAAGCTGTAATTTCTCCACATAATACATACCATCAAAAAAAGCGCCCTAAGGCGCTTTTTAATTGTGGTCATTACTTCGCACTATACCAATCAAATAGATTAAATAAGTAAGGTGCATAGGTCACGATCATTAAGGCAGAGAACAAGACCACGATTGGTAAGATCCAACGCTCATAACGATAATAGAAGCTGGTATATTTTGCTTTCGCTTCAGCGTCAGCGGCGGCGACTTCAGCATCGCCCACAGAGAGCCTCGTCAGCAAATGATTCAGTGCAACTGGTGGCGTCACATAACCGAACTCGAATGCAACCAATACAATCATCCAGAAGTGGATTGGATGGATACCATTATCAAATGCAACTGGCGCAATCGTTGCAGCAACAAGAATCACCGCACCGAATGGATCTGTTGTCATCCCGATCATTGCAAGCAATAACGCCATAAAGCCAAGCGTTACCAAGATACTGCCCAGATGCGTTGGAACCATGGTCACGATTTCGCTACGCTCAATCAAACCACCCACACTTGCAGACAATGCCATCAGGATAATCAGTGCACCAATATGTCCTACACTCTCAGAGGTCGCAAAACGAATCGCACTGCGGAAACCACGCTTAGTTTCTGCGGTATCTCCATGCTCACGTAAGTACTCTGAATTCTTTTCATGTTCCAGTGCAAGTGCTTTATTTGGATTTTCCGGAATTGGTAATTTATTGCCAAATAATTTATCAAACAAAATAAATGCCAACAGCATGATTGGAAGAATAACAGGTGCAGTAAACTCATCCATTTGCGTGTCTAAACCGAACTTATAGAAGCCGATCACAACTGCAACAATCAAAATATATGGGATCACAGGTAAAAATGCGCGCAACATACCTGGAACTGCAACTTTTGGTGAGTTAATGCGGAATTTATTCTCTGCAAGGAACAATGACACCCCGAGGAAAATAAATGCAGTTAACCAGAATACATAGATACCGTGATCAAATAATTCATCAGAAGTGACATGGCGGCTATCAAGCATCGAAATTAAAATCACCAACAGACATGGACGTAATACCACACCCAATGAACCTGACATTGCTGAAACAGCCAATGCATATTGACGGCGTGCACCAGAATTCCATACTTCTTTATAGATGATCGCACCCGCGGCAACAACGAAGATACCCGATGCGCCAGTATAGGCTGTAGGAATTGCAGCACCAATCAAAATGATCCAAGTCAATGTTTCTGGCGCCAAGTTCCAAGGGCGTAAAATCGCCAAGAACAAGTCCATGACTCGGGTTTGAGTCAGTAACATCCCCGCCCAAATGAACAGCGCTAAGTTCAGGAAGATATTAGAGAACTCAGTCAATAAGCCAAGGTAAATCCCTTGTCCCATTGGATAGTCCATAAAGAATGTAAAGGCAATACCCGTTACAATCGCCATGAAGGCATATAAAGGAATGCTGAGCAGTGCTAGTCCAAAATTCCCACCTTCTTCGGCTGCTTCAGGTGTGCGGAATAATTTATACAGGCTAATCACGGTGAGGACGGTAAATAGAATCATCCACAACCAGTAGACACCGATGGTTTCCAGTGTAGATTCTACACCTGAGTTTTGTACGGAACGATACTGGCTAATTACCGAGAAACTGAGCAATGCATTACCAAGCACCATTGCAACGTTATAAACTTTAAAATCAAGTTTGGTTCGTGCAGGGCGTAAACCAATATGATGCATTTTTAATGATGCTGTGATTGCAGCAATCACCACCATCAAAATTAAAATCAGGACGCGATGTTCAGAGCCCCATTTCAATATCCAGAAAAAGCCCGTTTCCATTGAACGATAAGTACGAATGGATGGATGATCTTCCATATGCTTCATTGACTTATCATAGAACGCATATTTTTGTTCACAATCAGTCTGGGCTGAAACAAATGACGCTCGGACATCTGCCTCAGGTGTTAACCCGAAAAACGCAGCATCAGGATCACTGGCTTCCTGTTGCATTTTTTCTTTTACCAGCTTATCGATGTCTAGATTGCGATCACATGAAGGTTGTTTTGGTTCGGCACGTAAAAAGGAATATTGCATTCCTATTTTTTCGTCTCCATACAGGCGTTCGCCTAAACGGAGCATTTGCCCATGGATCATATCCCCTGTCCCAATAATCAAGGTCAGCAGGAGTAGAATAAGGATGGAAAAGGTTGAGAACCACTCATTCCAGAGATAACTGAGTAGACCTAATCCCGATCTATTATTTACAGGTTCTTGCATTGTTATTCCAGTTTTAAAACCACTATGCAATTGCTTGCATAACTTATCTTTATTATTAGGTCAGAGGTAAAATCCTTTACCAATACCCATTCCTATCGGTACATCTTAAATTTGCCGTAATTTTCCTAGAAAAAACATGACAAAGATTAATTTTTTTGGCGACCTTTTTGTCAACTCACCTCTAAATTTATAATTTAATATGAGAAAAAATCAGTGTTTATCTATTATTCTTACTAAAATACGCTGAATGCCTGAAGAATCAAGAACAAAAGCAGATCAAAATTAATCAATTGTAAGAAGTTAATATTTTTGTCTCCCCTTATAATATTACTTATTCTTTAAAACATTAAAATGAAAAACCAAAGTTAAAATTGAACAAATACTGCCAAAAATGACACCTAGTAAATGAGCCTGCGTCAATACAGGATGACCAATCAATTGTTCTGTTTGTAGAGCGCCAAAGCGATATTCCCAAGCTATTTTTCCAAGGATGAGTAAGAGTAGCAATACAGCAAATTTACGTTCATACGGTTGTTGCAAACTTACAATTGCACCAAAAATAAATAAACCATGCAAAACACCTGACAAGCCTGCATAAGCGAAAATCTGAGGATAAAACAGGTAAAAACAAAGACTGAGTAAAGGTGATAAAACCAGCAATAATAAGATTAAGACTTTTTGTTGAATGTTGGGAAATAGCAAAGGGAGACATGCCAAAGCCAACACATTTAAGCCATAATGAATCCATCCCACATGTACCCAATGCCCTGTCCACCAACGCCAAGGTTGAGTCAGAAATAAGTCTGATTGATAAATCAAGGCATTTTGAAAAAGCTGAAGAACTGCAAAAAAAGTGATGCTTAAACCAATAAACCAAAAATTCTCATTATGCTTCTGTTGGACCATGCGACACCATAAAAAAGAAGAGCTATTGCTCTTCTTTGATTCTAACCAATCTATTCATTAGAAAGAAAATGAATATTATGGATTATTTGCGGGTTCTTCTGTAGATGGAGCAGGATCTTCTGTTGGCGCAGGTAAGTCATTGAATAACTCGTCATCACCAGAAGAAGCTTGTTCATCCCAGAAAGTAGACATACCATCATCTGGCGCACGTACACCTGTATTTTCAGTCCAGTAACGATCTGCGATACCTTGGATCATCTGACCTGCCATACCATCTAACAATCTAAATTCAGGGTTAACAGGCTTATCATCAGCACGAGATGCAGCATAAGCTTTTAACGCAGATCGCAATTTTGCGTCATCACCGCTGGCTTGAGCAGCCACAGCATTCATTGCAAATGCCAAACGAACGCCTTTTTGTTCTGCAATTTGCATAGATTGTTGTAAGGTTTGTGTCGGATCTGGCTTACCATCTCCTGCACCTGGTAACAATATCCAAATTACAGCACGGGTCGCCATTGGCGCACCCCAGAATTTGTTATTGTCTAAACAAGTCATACCACGTTCAACAATTGCAGCAATATCTTTAGGCACATTCACTGCACCGCCAGAGTTAATATCATTGGTCATAGCCTGCAAGCCACTCAATAAACCAATGAGATAGATTGTTTGATCTAAGTCCTTACGCATGGTTGTACAAGAGTCACCCAAGGTATATTTATATTTGGCTTGCCAACGTTCTGCAAATAACTGATAACCCGTGTATTGGCGTTCTGCTGCCAATGCTGCCCAGCGCTTTTGTTCTACACGCGCATCTTGCGCTTCTGTGACTTTACCGTCTTTGGAAGCACGTAAATATCTGAGTTCAGCATCCAAGGCGCGATTTTCTGCACACATTCCCGCAGCGGAATAGAGTAATACTGCCATACGGGTTGGATCTGCCCCCATATCTTTAGTTGCCATGATTGCTGGAGTTAATGCATTGCCAGAATTACAAGCCATATCAGTATCATTTCCCGCCAAAATTGGTGGAACGATATGCTTTTCACTAAATCCAAGTGCAACATTGGCACCTGATTTAACGACATATGAGCATCCTGATAATACAGACGAAGCAATCACAGCGGTCAGCATCAATTGACCAAATTTACGGGCCTTAGACATACTCCTGTCCTCTATATAATTGTGTTTATATCCTTTTTAAATAACAATATCAGATGCATTCTCTGAATAAAAGAGTAATTGCTCTAATTCTATCTGAACAATTTGACAGACTTCGTTGTGTATTCAATTGACCTGATCTTTTTTTTATAGAAATTTTAGGCAAAAAAAAGTAGCATTGCGACGGTTCAGCACATGCTACTTATTAAAAGGTAAACTCTATTGAGAGAGCTTATTGGTTTTAAACTTACTCGCGTTAACTTTGTTATCGTGAGCCTTTTCAATCTGTTCCCTCAGCATAGTTCCTAGTCTTCCAAATATAATTGCAAGCATGATTGCAACCACTAAGAACCAAAACGTATGAATTTCACCCATTTGGAAATTCCTCCTCGCTGTTGGTTTTTTTAATTTACAGGTAGAAGTATGTTTTTGAAGAGATAATTGTCAGACAATTGCTGAATTGCACAATTTTTTATCCTTTTGGTCTAACAATGTGAACTAGATTGCCATTTTTTTAATTAAGAAATTGTTTTATCAGGATTAAATTTAACTTTAAAAATTTATATTTGTTAGACAATTATTGAAGTTTGACCCGAGATTTCAAAGATTTCCACGCCAAAATACTCATTTGATCCTGCCAAATAATCAAATTCGCATGTTTTTTTTCATTAAAATACACCACAACATAAAAACTATGATCAATCATGTGTTTGATCTGCACATGCTTTGCTTGTTGTAAATCCGTATATTGAATCACCCATTCAGCTAAATCCAATTGTGCCAAACTTTTTACCTGCCGATGTTTTCTCAACCATTTTAAACTGAGTAATCCCAACAACAGTAACAACAAACACAACCAAATATTCAAAATTTTCAGCCACAGAATAAACATCAATGCTAGGCATAAAAGCTGAAAACCCAGTGCAATCCGACTGGGTCTTAATTCATATCGCTGATGTTGACTTGATTCAGCCATGAACATAATGTTTTAACTTATTGATCAATACTCTTAACTCTGGACGTGGTGGTTCAGAAACCTCCATAAACCAATCGAGTAGGTCTGGATCTTCTTGATCAACCAATTCTTTAAATAAGGCTTTTTCTTGTGCATCCGCTTGTAAGTAATATTGTTTTACATAAGGGTCAAAATAAACATCAATCTCTTTTAGACCACGACGTGCGCGATAAATCACCTTACGCTCTTCTAAACTCATTTCTTCTGACATTTTTTACCCCAATGATTCAGTTCTGGCTTAGTTTACCTTATTCAACATTAATTTCGCGCTAAATTCTTTGAAATGACCAAATTCATCATTTAAAAATAAGTTTTGAGCATTCATCTCATTGCGGCAATTCGACATTTCACCTAATTTCAACTCACTAAAACTCATATGGATATTATAAAAATGCAATCAGGTGCAATTCGACCTCTAAGCAATATGTTGCCACGCCAATTATTTAATTCAGATCACGAGGCTTTTCGTGAAACTGTACGAAAATTTTATGAAAAAGAAGTTGTACCGAATATTGCAAAGTATGAGCAACAACAACATGTCGACCGTGACTTGTGGAATAAGGCTGGTGAGCTGGGTTTACTTTGTGCAACCATGCCTGAAGAATATGGTGGTTATGGAGTAGATCGCCTATACAGCATGATCTTAATTGAAGAACAAGCCTATGCGATGGATTCTTCAACTGGCTTTTCTCTACATTCAGATATCGTTGCCAACTATATCAATAATTTTGGTAATGAAGCGCAAAAGAAACATTGGTTGCCTAAAATGGCATCTGGTGAAACCGTCACTGCAATTGCAATGACTGAACCGGGTACTGGATCTGACTTGCAAGGTGTTCGCACTACAGCCGTTCTGGATGGTGATGAATATGTCATCAATGGTTCTAAGATATTTATTACCAATGGCTATCTTTGTGATATGGCAATTGTGGTCTGTAAAACAGGCAATTCTGATAAAGGTTCGGCAAACCTATCCTTAATTATCGTTGAAGCAGACCGTGCTGGATTTACCAAAGGCAAACCCCTCAATAAAATTGGGATGAAAGGTCAAGACACTTGTGAATTGTTCTTTGAAGATGTACGAGTCCCGAAAGAAAACCTTTTGGGTATGGAAGGTATGGGCTTCATCATGCTAATGAAAGAGTTGGCTTGGGAACGTATGTTGGTGGCAATTATTTGTCAGGCGGGTGCAGAAGCCGCACTGGCGCATACCGTTCAATATACCAAAGATCGTAAAGCCTTTGGTAAACCGATTGGTGCATTTCAGAATACCCGTTTCAAACTTGCAGAAATGCGCACAGAAATTGATTTCTGCCGTGCTTATCTTGATCGTTGTATGGAATTACAACTTCAAGGAAGCTTAGGGGTCGATGCTGCAGCAGCGGCAAAATATAAAATTTCTGAACTATTTTCAAATGTTGTCGATGAATGTCTACAATTGCATGGTGGCTATGGCTATATGATGGAATATCCAATTGCTCGTGCATATATTGATAATCGTGCAAATCGGATTTATGCAGGCACCAATGAAATTATGAAAGAACTCATTTCACGCTCCTTATAATTGAAATGTTCTGATCAAGGAGCTCCGGCTCCTTTTTCTGTAGCCAAGCTTTTTATAATTAAATTTTATCATCACATAAAAAAGGAGCTTATGCTCCTTTTTTATTTCTAAATTAAATTAGGAAACCAGTTTAGGCTTTTTTGCTGTTTGCGCTTCACGTTTGTGAAACTTTAAAACCCCATCATCAAACTTGGCATTTTTAAGCTCTTTACGATCTGCAAGATAATTATTGGTCACTTTCCAAGGCGCATGCTTACCTTGTTTTGGCATAACATCCGCAGCACGTGCGATATAGCCCGAGCTTAAGCTACCCATCACAGTATCTTCCATCAACTCTGTTGCATCACCTTGAGGAATCACTTCATCATAGCCTTTCTTGTCCATATAATTGACCAGACGACAGATATATTCAGCTGCAATATCAACTTTCAATGTCCATGATGCGTTGATATAACCAATAATCATCGCCATGTTTGGCACATCGCTGACCATTACACCCTGATACAACATATGTTGAGAGGTATTCATTGGCTTATTATCAATAGTAGCTTTAATACCACCTAAAATTTGAATTTCTAAACCGGTTGCCGAAACAATGATGTCTGCATCTAAATGCTTACCAGACTTGAGCTGAATACCTGTTTCAGTGATTCTTTCTATATGATCGGTTTCCACACTGGCTTTACCTGAACGTAAGGTTTTAAATAAATCACTGTCTGGAACAACACATAGACGTTGATCCCAAGGATTATAACTAGGTGTAAAATGCTTAATATCTGTTGTTGAGCCTTTTAACTGACGTTCAATTCGATTCAGTAAAAAACTTCTAACAATTTTTGGTTGGCGCTGTGCCAAAGCATATAAACCACGTTGAATGCCAATGTTACGTGCGCGAGTCAATTTATAGGCAATATCTTCTGGTAAAACTTTACGCATCTTGTCATAAACAAAATCAACAGATGGAATAGAGGCAATATAAGTCGGTGATCGTTGTAACATGGTCACATGACCTGCTCCACCTTTAGCCATTGCAGGAACTAAAGTAATGGCAGTTGCACCACTACCAATAATCACTACTTTTTTACCTGTGTAATCTAAGTTTTCTGGCCAAAATTGTGGATTAACGAATTCACCTTTAAAATCATTTTTACCTGGATAGTCGGGTTGATACCCTTGATCGTAATTATAATAACCCGTACAGCCAACTACGAAGTTTGCGACCCAAGTTTGTAATTTTTGATTTTCATCTTCGATTTCTACAATCCATTTTTTGATTGAAGAATCATAATTTGCAGTACGCACACGATGATTAAAATGAATTTTATCTTTTAACTTAAACTCTTCAACAACTTCTGCAACATAGCCTTTGATTGATGCGCCATCAGCTAATACATTGGCTTTTTGCCATGGTTTAAAATTAAAACCAAATGTAGACATATCTGAGTCAGAGCGAATACCAGGATATTTAAATAAATCCCACGTACCACCGAAGCTTGCACGACGTTCAATAATTTCAAATGAACGTTGTGGCGAGTTTTTAGAAAGATGTGCAGCAACACCGATACCAGAGATACCTGCGCCAACGATAAGAATATCAACTTGCTTTTCCATGTTCTTTTTATAACCTTTTTAAGAGTACATTTTTATTAAAGCATAAATTTGACAATACGCAATGTCAAGTTTGAATTTTTCTGACGAAATTCATGTCAATTGAGGACAAATTTAAAAAATTGTCTAACAATACAGGCACAAAAAAAGGTCGGTGAAATACCGACCTTTTTCGAACAACCGATTGTTCTATGACGTAAGTAATTAGTTTACTTCACGATCCACAAGCTCTACATAAGCCATCGGCGCAGCATCACCTGCACGGAAACCAGCTTTAAGAACACGTAGATAACCGCCGTTACGTTCTTTGTAACGAGGGCCAAGAACGGTAAATAATTTACCAACTGTTGCTGCTGAACGAGTACGAGCAAACGCTAAACGACGGTTTGCTACAGTATCGTTTTTAGCTAAAGTGATTAAAGGCTCAGCTACACGACGTAACTCTTTTGCTTTAGGCACAGTTGTTTTGATTAACTCGTGCTCAAACAAAGAATTCGCCATGTTTTGGAACATCGCTTTACGATGGCTGCTGGTACGGCCTAATTTCACACCACTATTACGATGACGCATGGTGATAGTCCTACTTAATTAACGGCTACGATAGGCGAAACGATCGTCCATACGGAGACTAGCTGGTGGCCAGTTCTCTAAACGCATGCCGAGCTGTAAGCCCTTAGAAGCCAGAACATCTTTGATCTCAGTAAGCGATTTTTTACCAAGGTTAGGAGTTTTAAGCAACTCAACCTCAGTACGCTGTACTAGATCACCAATGTAGTAAATATTTTCTGCTTTCAAACAGTTAGCAGAACGAACAGTAAGCTCTAGATCATCAACTGGACGAAGCAAGATTGGATCAACTTCTTCACGTGGCTCTTGAGCAACTGGAGCTTGATCTTTCTGAAGATCAACAAAAATTGCAATTTGTTGTTGCAAGATTGTTGCCGCTTTGCGGATCGCTTCTTCAGGATCTACTGTTCCATTTGTTTCAAGATCAATGATCAGCTTATCAAGGTCAGTACGTTGTTCTACACGAGCGTTTTCAACTGTGTAAGACACACGTTTGATTGGGCTATAAGAAGCATCTAACTGTAGACGACCTACAGGACGCGTTTCACCTTCAGGGAAACGTGAGTCAGAAGTTTCATAACCACGACCTTGAGAAACTTTCAAGCGCATTTTTAATGAGCCTGAAGCACTTAAAGTACCGATCAAATGTTCAGGGTTAACCACTTCAACATTATGCGGTAAGCGAAGATCAGCAGCAGTTACATCGCCAGGACCTTGCTTTTCCAATGTTAAATATGCTTCGTTTTGATCGAACAGCTTAATAGACAATCCTTTTAGGTTCAGCAAGAGCTCGACGATGTCCTGCTGCAAGCCTTCTAAAGTACTGTACTCGTGCTCGACACCCTCTATTTCAACTTCTACCACAGCAGCGCCAGGTAAAGAAGACAATAGGATGCGACGTAAAGCATTACCAAGAGTATGACCGAAGCCACGCTCTAATGGTTCAAGAATCACTTTTGCCGAGGTCCCGCTTGCCGCTTCGACCTTGATCGCTTGCGGAGTTAGAAACTCGTTTGCAGTACGCGTCATTATTGCTACCTCAAGGATTATTTAGAATACAATTCTACAATCAAGCTTTCGTTGATTTCAGCAGGTAAATCAGAACGATCAGGTGCAGCTTTAAATGTACCTTCAAGTTTTGAATGATCTACGTCAATCCAAGCAGCTGTGCCACGTTGAGCAGCTAATTCAATTGCGTTTTTGATACGTAATTGTTGTTTAGCGCTTTCGTGAACTGCAATCACGTCACCCGCTTTAACTTGGATAGACGCGATGTTAACACGACGACCATTTAAAGTGATTGAACGGTGAGATACCAGCTGACGAGCTTCTGCACGTGTAGAACCAAAACCCATGCGATAAACAACGTTATCGAGGCGGCTTTCAAGCAATTTCAACAAGTTTTCACCAGTTGCGCCTTTAACACGAGCAGCTTCTTTGTAGTAATTACTAAATTGACGCTCTAAAACACCGTACATACGACGTACTTTTTGTTTTTCACGTAATTGTAGTGAATACTCAGATTGTTTAGCACGGCTTTGGCCATGTTGACCAGGAGCTTTAGCAGATTTTTTTGTTTTGACGTCAAAAGGTTTAACGCCAGATTTTAATTGCAGGTCTGTCCCTTCGCGGCGAGAGAGTTTGCATTTTGGACCAATATAACGAGCCATGAATGTTTCTCCTTACACGCGACGTTTTTTAGGTGGACGGCAACCGTTGTGCGGAATCGGAGTCACATCGGTAATGCTGTTAATTTTATAACCCACTGCACCTAATGCACGAACCGCAGATTCACGACCTGGACCAGGACCTTTAACAAGGACGTCCAAGTTTTTCAAACCGTAATCTAAAGCAGCTTTACCAGCAACTTCAGCAGCTACCTGAGCAGCAAACGGAGTTGATTTACGTGATCCACGGAAGCCTTGTCCACCTGAAGTAGCCCAAGCCAATGCATTACCTTGACGATCAGTAATCGTAACAATGGTGTTATTAAAAGAAGCGTGAATGTGTGCAACACCTTCAGAGACGGTACGAGTGACCTTCTTGCGTGTGCGAGTATCTTTAGCCATCTTTTAGCTTCCAGAAATCTTATTTCTTAATAGGTTTGCGCGGACCTTTACGGGTACGTGCGTTAGTTTTGGTGCGTTGTCCACGAACAGGCAAGCTGCGACGATGACGAAGACCGCGGTAGCAGCCTAAATCCATTAAACGTTTAATGTTCATGGAAATTTCGCGACGTAAGTCACCTTCGGTAGGAACCTTAGCAACTTCAGCACGAATCGCATCAAGCTGAGCGTCATCTAATTCACGGATTTTAGTCGTAGTTGCAATACCAGCAGCAGCTAAGATGCTCTTAGCAGTGTGGCGACCAATACCAAAAATATACGTGAGAGAGATAACAGCATGCTTGTTATCCGGAATGTTTACACCGGCAATACGAGCCATTCAAATTTCTCCAAAAAGGCAGTAGAGATAATCAACCGCCCCACAAAAATCTTGAGGGGCGGATAATAACCTAATTAGCCTACTGAAATCAACAGGTCTTAATTAAATTAACCTTGACGCTGCTTATGACGAGGTTCTGCGCTGCAAATTACGCGAATAACCCCATTACGACGGATAACTTTACAGCTACCACAAATTTTCTTTACAGAAGCTTGTACTTTCATGATGAAACCTTCTAAGTGCGCTTATCCCTTAGGATGAGCAGTCGTTTTTCTCATTAACGATTGATTGTCATATTGATGCGAAGTGAGATGGGCTTGAAGCTGAGCCATAAAGTCCATCACAACCACAACCACGATAAGCAATGAGGTACCACCCAAATGGAATGGAATACCGAAAGAGCTTTGTAAAATCATCGGCATTAAACAGATGACCGTGATATAGATTGCACCAATAAACGTCAAACGATTAAGAATATGATCTAAGTAACGAGCAGTTTGCTCACCTGGGCGAATACCAGGTACGTAAGCTCCACTGCGTTTCAAGTTCTCTGATACTTCTTTCGGGCTAAATACAAGCGCCGTATAGAAATAACAGAAAAAGATAATTAACGCACCGAAGAGCACTAAATACAACGGTTGTCCAGGCGATAATACCAATGCCAAATCTTGTAGGCTACGTTTTACAATTCCTGCATTTGGATCAGCACTGCCTAACCATTGTCCTAAACTTGCAGGGAACAACAATAACGAACTTGCGAAAATTGCTGGAATTACCCCTGCCATGTTGATTTTCAATGGCAAATGCGTTTGCTGTGCAGTAAATACACGACGACCTTGCTGTTTTTGTGCATAGTTTACAGGTATGCGACGTTGAGCTTTCTCAATAAACACAATTGCGGCTAAAACAGCAACTGATAGCAATCCAAATACAGCCAAACCAATAAGACTGGATTGACCATTATCTACCGAAGTAAATGCTTGAATCACTAAGTTCGGTAAACCAGCAACAATACCTGCAAAGATAATCATTGAGATACCATTACCGACACCACGTTCAGTAATCTGCTCACCTAACCACATCAGGAACATAGTACCTGCAACCAACGATGTTAGTGCTGGAACGTAAAAAGCCAGTCCTGAAGTCAAAGTAATCCCTTGACTAATCAGACCAGCACACATCCCGATACCTTGAACCAATGCAAGCAATAGAGTGCCGTAACGCGTATATTGATTGATCTTACGCTTACCTTGCTCGCCTTCTTTCTTCAATGCTTCTAACGAAGGAACCACTGTAGACATTAACTGCACAATAATGGATGCAGAAATGTATGGCATGATCCCCAACGCAAGAATGGACATTCGTTCTAATGCTCCACCCGAGAACATATTAAACAAACCTAAGAAAGTACCTTCATTAGCTTTGAAAAAACGTTCTAGAGCAACATTATCAATACCTGGCAGCGGAATATGCGCTCCTAGTCGAAAGACCACCAATGCGCCAATCAAGAACATTAATCGGCGAATAATTTCACGGTATTTCACGTGAAATGGCTGACCTTTCATCATGTTAACATGACCTGTAGAACTAGGAGACATAGTCACTCGCGATTACTCCTCGACTTTACCGCCAGCAGCTTCAACAGCAGCTTTAGCGCCTTTAGTCAATGCAACACCTTGAACAGTGAATGCACGAGTGATTTCACCAGAAAGAACGACACGAGCACGTATCATATCTTTACGTACTACATTCGCAGCTTTCAAAGTTTCAAGTGAAACGATATCACCTTCAACTTTAGCAAGTTCAGACAAACGTACTTCAGCAGTTTTCAAAGCCAATTGGCTTGTGAAACCGAATTTAGGTAAACGACGATATAACGCAGTTTGACCACCTTCAAAGCCTGGACGAACGCCACCGCTTTTACGTGATTTTTGACCTTTGACACCACGGCCACCAGTCTTACCAACGCCAGAACCGATACCACGGCCTAAACGACGGTTTTCACGTTTTGCACCTTCAGCAGGTGCAAGCTCATTTAAACGCAGAGTCATGGCTTATTCCTCTACACTAACCATATAGTAGACTTTGTTGATCATACCACGGTTAGAAGGAGTATCTACCACTTCTACTGTATGACCAATACGACGCAGACCTAAACCTTGTAGGCAAAGTTTGTGATTTTTCAAACGATGCGAAGAAGATTTAGTCTGGGTAACTTTAATCGTTTTCATGATTGATTACCCTAAAATTTGTTCTACTGAAAGACCACGTTTCGCAGCAACTTTCTCAGGAGAAGTCATATCACGCAAACCGTTAAAAGTCGCGTTTACAACGTTAGCTGCGTTAGTAGAACCATAGCACTTCGTCAATACGTTACGTACACCAGCAGCTTCTAAAACCGCACGCATAGAACCACCAGCGATTACGCCAGTACCTTCTGATGCAGGTTGCATGTAAACACGGCTAGCGCCATGACGAGCATTAATAGGATGTTGTACAGTACCATCAACAAGATCAACAGTGATCATGTTGCGGCGTGCAGCTTCAAGTGCTTTAGAAATAGCAGCTGGAACTTCACGCGCTTTACCGCGACCAAAACCTACACGACCATTACCATCACCCACAACAGTTAATGCTGTGAAAGAGAAGATACGACCACCCTTAACAACTTTGGCTACACGATCAACGGCAACCAGCTTTTCAACAAGACCTTCGTTTTGTTCAACTTTAGCCATGATTAGAACTCCAAGCCGTTTTCACGAGCAGCATCAGCCAAGGCTTTGATACGACCATGATATTTAAAACCAGAACGGTCAAATGCAACTTTAGTTACACCAGCAGCTTTTGCACGTTCTGCGATTAAAGCACCTACTTTAGTAGCTGAATCTACATTACCAGTAGTTCCGCTACGTAAAGATGCATCCAAAGTAGAAGCTTGCGCTAATACTTTGCCACCATCTGCAGAAATAACTTGAGCATAGATGTGACGCGGCGTGCGGTTTACACACAAACGAGTCGCACCCAATGCACGAATGTGCAAGCGTGTGCTTTTCGCACGACGCAAACGGGATTGTTTCTTTTCGTTCATAAGAACCTCGCGCCTTATTTCTTCTTAGCTTCTTTACGAAGTACAACTTCGTCAGAATAACGAACACCTTTACCTTTATAAGGCTCTGGCGGACGATAACCACGGATTTCTGCAGCAACTTGACCTAACAATTGCTTGTTAGCTGATTTCAAAATGATTTCAGTAGCAGTCGGAGTTTCAGCAGTTACACCTTCTGGAAGAGCGTAATCGATTGGATGAGAATAACCAAGGTTAAGGTTTACAACAGTACCTTTAACCGCAGCTTTATAACCAACACCGATCAGTTGTAACTTACGTTCGAAGCCTTCGTTAACACCTTTAACAAGGTTATTAAGAACAGCGCGAGCAGTACCAGCTTGCATCCAAGAATCACGAGATTCTTTAACTGGAGCAATATGAAGTTGACCTTCTTCCTGTTTAAGCTCGACCAGCGCATGCAGGTTGAAAGACAACGTACCTTTGCTGCCTTTCACTTCGACCTGCCGGCCGTTCTGAGTAACTGCTACACCGTTAGGTACAGTTACTGGGGCTTTAGCCACACGAGACATGAGGAATCACCTATTAAGAAACAAAAGCAATAACTTCACCACCAACGCCCGCAGCACGTGCAGCGCGATCAGTCATGATGCCTTTGCTTGTAGAAACAATTGCAATACCTAAACCTTGCTTAACGCTCGGAAGTGCATCTTTACCGCGATACTGACGTAGACCTGGACGGCTTACGCGCTTCACAGTTTCGATAACTGGTTTGCCTTCAAAATATTTTAAAGTAATTGTCAAAGTAGCTTTGCCTTCAAGATCAGCAACTTCTACATTTGAAATGTAACCTTCTTGTTGAAGTACGTTTGCAATTGCAACTTTCAACTTAGAATTAGGCATAGAAACAGTTTGTTTCTTTGCCATTTGTGCGTTACGAACACGAGTTAACATGTCGGCAACGGTATCTTGCATACTCATTTATAGTCGCTCCTTACCAGCTTGCCTTAACAACGCCCGGTACATCACCTTGCATTACTGTGTCACGTAATTTGTTACGGCTTAAACCGAACTTACGGAAGTAACCATGAGGACGACCAGTTAAACCACAACGGTTACGAAGACGTACTGGAGACGCATTACGTGGTAATGCTTGTAACTTCATCATCGCTTCGAAACGTTCTTCATCAGAAGCATTTACGTTTGCAATTGTTGCTTTTAATTCAGCACGTTTTGCAGCGTATTTAGCAACTGTAGCTTCGCGTTTCAATTCGCGATTAATCATACCTTTCTTAGCCATATCGACCTCTTATTTGAACGGGAAGCCGAATGCACGGATTAGCGCACGGCCTTCGTCATCGGTGCGAGCAGTCGTAGTGATAGTAATATCCATACCACGAATACGATCGATCTTATCAAAATCGATTTCAGGGAACATGATTTGTTCCTTGAGACCCATTGAGTAGTTACCACGACCATCGAATGATTTCGCAGAAAAACCGCGGAAGTCACGAATACGAGGAATCGCAATAGAGATCAAACGATCTAAGAATTCGTACATTTGTTCGCCGCGTAAAGTTACTTTACAACCAATCGGCCAACCATCACGGATTTTAAAACCAGCGATTGATTTACGCGCTAATGTAAGAACTGGTTTTTGACCAGCAATAGCTTGCATATCCGCCAAAGCGCCATCTAACAATTTCTTGTCAGCTGAAGCCGCACCAACACCCATGTTGATGGTGATTTTAGTGATGCGAGGAATCTCCATCACATTAGCCAAACCAAGTTCTTCTTTTAACTTAGCTCGGATTTCGTCGTTATAACGTGTTTTAAGTCTGGCCATAGCCTATTTCAACCTATTACTTCGCTACCGCCACTGATTCACCATTTGATTTGTAAACGCGAGTTTTCACGCCTTCAATCACTTGGTAACCAACACGGTCAGCCTTTTGGGTTGTAGCATTTAAAATTGCCACGTTTGAAATATGAAGCGAAGCTTCTTGTGTAACGATAGCGCCTTCAGCACCTGTTGCACGGTTCGGCTTTTGATGCTTCTTAACTAAATTAAGGCCTTCAACCTTAACTTGGTCATTTGAAACAGACAAAACAGTACCCTGTTTGCCTTTTTCTTTACCTGCGATCACAATTACTTGATCGCCTTTTCTAATCTTAGCCATGATTGCCTCTATTATAGAACTTCAGGAGCCAATGAAATGATTTTCATGAACTGTTCAGTACGAAGTTCACGAGTCACTGGTCCGAAAATACGAGTGGCAATCGGAGCCTTGTTGTTGTTCAAGATAACTGCAGCATTATCATCGAAACGGATCACAGAACCGTCTGGACGACGAATACCGAATTTAGTACGAACTACAACTGCATTCATCACGTCGCCTTTTTTAACACGACCACGCGGAATTGCTTCTTTTACAGTAACTTTAATAATGTCGCCAACAGAAGCATAACGACGATGTGAACCACCAAGTACTTTAATACATTGTACGCGGCGAGCACCACTGTTGTCTGCTACGTCTAGCATACTTTCGGTCTGAATCATTGCCCTACTCCAAAACCGAGCATCACCGGTCGCAATTTCGAAAGGCTCAAAGAGTACTCGAAATTGACCGATGATGCAACAAGAACGTCTAATTACTCAGCAGCTGCTTCAATAACTTCCACTAAAGTCCAAGCTTTAGTTTTTGAAATTGGGCGGCTTTCTTTAATGGTTACAACATCACCAGTTTTAGCAGTGTTGTTCTCATCATGAGCGTGTAATTTTGTTGAACGGCGGATTGATTTGCCATACAACGGGTGTTGAACGCGGCGTTCGATAAGTACAACAATAGACTTGTCCATTTTGTCACTTACTACTTTGCCTGTTAACGTGCGAACTGTTTGCTCACTCATTGTGCGTTCCCCTGTTTTTCGGTAAGGAGGGTCTTGATACGAGCAATAGTCTTACGAGTTAACGCAACTTCATGCGATTTACCCAATTGACCTGTTGCTTTCGCCATACGAAGACGGAATTGGTTCAACTGTTGCTCATCAAGCAAAGCTGTCAACTCTTCTACCGACTTTTCACGTAGATCTTTAGTTTTCATTACATCACCGTCTTAGTAACGATAGTGGTTTTAAATGGAAGCTTAGCAGCTGCAAGCGTAAACGCTTCGCGTGCCAATTCTTCACTAACACCATCCATTTCGTACAAGATCTTACCTGGTTTGATTTGGCAAACCCAGTATTCCACAGAACCTTTACCTTTACCCATACGAACTTCTAATGGTTTTTCAGTAATTGGTTTGTCTGGGAAAACACGGATAAAGATCTTACCACCACGTTTAACACGACGGCTAATTGTACGACGCGCAGCTTCAATTTGACGTGCAGTCATTTGACCACGTTCAATAGATTTAAGTGCGATTGTACCGAAAGATACTGTGCTACCACGATGCGCTAGACCAGTGTTACGGCCTTTTTGCACCTTACGGAATTTAGTACGTTTAGGTTGCAACATGGATTATTCTCCTTTTTCAGCAGAACGATCATTGCGACGACCACGACGCTCTTGACCTTCACCACGACCGCGACCGCGTTTAGCTGGACGTTCTTCAGCAGGAGCAGGGTTCATGACTTGTTTCATGCCACCTAAGATCTCACCACGGAAAATCCAAACTTTAACACCAATCGTACCGTAAGTAGTTTCAGCACGCATAGTTGCATAGTCGATATCAGCACGAAGTGTATGCAAAGGTACACGACCTTCACGATACCATTCAGTACGTGCAATCTCTGCACCGCCTAAACGACCAGAAACTTCAACTTTGATACCTTTAGCACCAGCACGCATCGTATTTTGAACCGCACGCTTCATAGCACGACGGAACATTACACGTTTCTCTAATTGAGAAGCGATTGCTTCAGCAACTAAACGAGCGTCTAAATCTGGGCGATCGATTTCGTTGATGCTTACTTGCGCTGGAACACCCATAATAGTGGTGAGTTCACGCTGTAATTTTTCAATGTCTTCGCCTTTTTTACCGATCACGATACCTGGACGAGCAGTGCTAATTGTTACTTTAGCAGCGCCTGTAGGACGTTCGATAAGAATATTGCTGATCATCGCGCTTTTAAGTTTTTTAGTTAAAAACTCACGAACTTGAAGATCTTTAAGCAAATATTCAGCGTATTGTTTCGGACTCGCATACCAGTTGGCGTTATGACGTTTTACAACACCAAGGCGGATACCGATTGGATGAACCTTCTGACCCATATCAAACCCCTACCTTAACGGTAATGTGACAAGTACGCTTAGTAATACGATCTGCACGGCCTTTAGCACGTGGCATAATACGTTTAAGGCTCATGCCTTCATCAACGTAAATCGTAGATACTTTAAGATCGTCAACATCTAAACTGTTATTGTGTTCAGCGTTTGCAATCGCAGATTCCAAAGCTTTTTTAACTAAAACTGCAGCTTTTTTGTTGCTGAAGTTCAAGATATTTAAAGCATGCGCAACAGATTTGCCGCGAATTAGGTCTGCAACCAAACGTGCTTTTTGTGCCGAGATAGCGGCACCGCGTAATTTAGCAGTTACTTCCATCATAGCACCTATTAACGTTTAGACTTCTTGTCAACACCGTGACCACGATAGGTACGAGTTGGCGCGAATTCACCTAATTTATGACCAACCATATGTTCAGATACGATCACTGGAACATGGTTACGGCCATTGTGTACAGAAATTGTTAAACCAACAAAATCCGGGAGGATCATCGAACGACGCGACCAAGTTTTGATCGGCTTACGGTTATTAGCCGCGATTGCCGCTTCAACCTTAGCGAACAAGTGCGCATCGACGAATGGGCCTTTTTTCAGAGAACGAGGCATTGTCAGATTCCTTTACTTGTTACTTAACGCGACGGTCGCGAATGATCATCTTAGTCGTACGCTTATTGGTACGAGTCTTGTACCCTTTAGCTTTTTGACCCCATGGGCTTACAGGTTGAATACCTTTGTTACGCCCTTCACCACCACCATGTGGATGGTCTACTGGGTTCATCGCCATACCACGAACGGTAGGACGAACGCCACGCCAGCGTGCAGCACCTGCTTTACCAAGTGAACGAAGGTTGCTTTCTGAGTTAGATACTTCACCTAACACAGCACGACATTCAACGTGTACTTTACGCATTTCGCCTGAACGAAGACGAATGATTGCGTAAGAACCGTCACGACCTAACAACTGAGCAGAAGTACCAGCTGAACGCACTAATTGTGCACCTTTACCGATTTTAAGCTCGATGTTATGTAGTGTAGAACCGATAGGCATGTTACGAAGTGGCAAGCAGTTACCTGGACGAATTGGAGCATCGTTACCAGACTGTACTTTATCACCAGCACGTAAACCTTTAGCAGCGATAATATAACGACGTTCACCGTCAGCATATTTCAATAAAGCAATATGAGATGTACGGTTAGGATCGTATTCAATACGCTCAACTACAGCAGGAATGCCATCTTTGTTACGTTTAAAGTCAACGATACGGTAGTGTTGTTTATGACCACCACCAACGTGACGAGTAGTAATGTGACCGTTGTTATTACGACCACCAGTACGTTTTTTAGCTTCAACCAACGGT
Organism: Acinetobacter bereziniae LMG 1003 = CIP 70.12; assembly: GCF_000368925.1. Lineage (GTDB taxonomy): Bacteria > Pseudomonadota > Gammaproteobacteria > Pseudomonadales > Moraxellaceae > Acinetobacter > Acinetobacter bereziniae. The sequence goes on from NZ_KB849756.1 coordinate 1,790,077, forward strand.
GCATAAGGCGCGCCTTTGTGAAGGTGATCATGAACCACTTTCTCTACAAAGCGACGTCCTGGAGACGTTGGCTTACATTTTTGAATCGGCATAATTTTCGTCCTTATTCCGCTGCGCTTTCAGCGGTATCGCCCAAGTCAGCCATTTCAACATCTTGGCCAGCTTTCAGGGTGACGTATGCTTTCTTAACATCAGAACGACGTCCTAATGTACGACCAAAGCGCTTAGTCTTACCTTTAGTGATAGTCGTGTTAACTTTAACAACTTCCACACCAAATAATTGTTCTACTGCTTTTTTGATTTCAAGCTTGTTTGCATCAAGTGCAACTTTAAATACTTGAACACCAGCAGTTTCACCTAAAACTTGTGCTTTTTCTGAGAATACAGGTCCTTTTAGGACTTGATAGATACGTTCGTTGTTCATCCGAGTTCTACCTCAATTTTCTTAGCAGCAGCAACAGACATAACAACTTTATCGAACGCAATCAAACCAACAGGATCGATCCCAGCAGCATCAACCACATCAACGTGTGGAAGGTTACGTGCAGCTAAGTATAGATTTTCATCTACAGCTTCAGTAACGATTAATGCGCGAGTAGCGTTCAAGCCGTTTAGTTTTGCAAGCAATTCTTTAGTTTTTGGAGCTTCAACTGCAAACTCTTCAACCAATACAAGACGATCTTGGCGAACAAGTTCAGCTAAGATACATTGCATTGCACCGCGGTACATTTTACGGTTAACTTTTTGAGACCAATCTTGTGGACGAGCAGCAAAAGTTTTACCACCACCAACCCAGATTGGGCTACGAATAGAACCAGCACGAGCGCGGCCAGTACCTTTTTGACGGAATGGTTTTTTACCACCGCCAGAAACGTCTGCACGTGACTTCTGAGCTTTAGAACCTTGACGACCACCAGCTAAATAAGCTGTAACAACTTGGTGTACAAGAGCTTCATTAAATTCACGTCCGAAAGCAACTTCAGACAATTCAACAGCAGAGCCGGAAACAGTTTTTAAATTCACGTTATTTCCCCTCAGGCCTTGATCGTAGGACGAACGATAACGTCGCCACCAGTAGCACCAGGAACCGCACCTTTAACAACAAGAACTGAACGTTCTGCGTCAATAGATACAATCTCAAGACCTTGTACAGTTACGCGATCATCACCTAAGTGACCAGGCATTTTTTTACCTTTGAACACGCGACCAGGAGTCTGGTTTTGACCTGTAGAACCGATTACACGGTGAGATACAGAGTTACCATGTGTAGCATCTTGCGTACGGAAGTTCCAACGCTTAACACCACCTTGGAAACCTTTACCTTTTGATTGACCAGTAACATCAACAACTTGACCTACTGTGAACAAATCAACACCGATAGTTCCACCAACTTCACGACCTTCAAGATCAGCTTCTGCAACGCGGAATTCTTTAACCAAACGACCAGCAGCAACACCAGCTTTCGCAAAGTGACCTTTTTGAGCGTTAGTTACGCGAGATTCGCGACGTTCACCAGTAGTGATTTGAATCGCTTGATAACCATCAGTTTCAAGCGTTTTGATTTGAGTGATACGGTTAGGATCAACCTCAATCACTGTTACAGGCACAGAAACACCAGCATCTGTAAAGATACGTGTCATACCGCACTTGCGACCGACTAAACCAATAGCCATGTGCATAAACCTCTAAAAAAGCGGCTTAATTAACTTAGAGCGTTAATTAACCGAAAGCCTTAACCCAATGCGATCTGAACATCAACACCAGCTGCAAGATCCAACTTCATCAATGCATCTACAGTTTTGTCTGTAGGTTGAACGATGTCGATCAAACGTTTATATGTGCGGATTTCATATTGGTCACGCGCATCTTTGTTCACGTGTGGTGATGTCAAAACGTTAAAACGTTCGATGCGAGTAGGCATCGGAATTGGACCACAAACTTGTGCGCCAGTACGTTTTGCTGTTTCTACGATCTCTTGAGAAGATTGATCAATTAAACGATGATCAAAAGACTTAAGACGGATACGAATTCTCTGGTTAGACATACCAGTTAACTCCAAGCCAAATATATAAAGAATCACCCTTGACGCATCTCACCCCACTAAATAAGGCAAGTGTCAAAGGCAGTGAAAATCACTAAGGTCGTGATCGATGCCACGACTGTAACGATCTGAATGACTTTCTTCGCCATTCATCCCTTCATATCGAAGGGTCGCCCATTATAACGATTGTTTAACGCTTAAGCAAATAAATTTAGATTTTTTTCGCAGTATTCCAATATTGGTAAAGAAATAAAATGTTTAAGATTTAAACAAAGGTTTAAACCCTTAAAACATAGTCAATTGCATGATTCAGCAACTGGTTTCCAATGACATAATCTGCGTTTGGCGTTTTTTTCAAATTGGAGAGTGACTGATTATGTATATCGCTAAATACCATTCCTTCCTCTTCATGCTCGATAAATATGTTTAAGCTATGCGGTGTAATTTCTGGATGAAACTGGAAACCCAAAACATTTTTACCAATTTGATAGAGTTGATTTGGACATGCTTGATTTTCTGCCAAACGAATCGCACCTTTAGGAATATCAAAAGTCTCACTATGCCACTGCATGACACTGATTTGCTCAGGAAGTTGAAAGTATTCTGCTGGCACATGATCACTTTTGTTGACAAAAGTCCAGCCTAACTCTTGCACATTATTACGGCGCACATTTGCACCAAGTGCATTAGCAATTAACTGCCCACCCAAGCACAAGCCAATTGCCGGTTTCTCAGATGCCAAATAACGTCTAATCCAGCGTTTTTCCACTTTTAACCAAGGAAAGTTTGCTTCATCATTTACACTCATTTCCCCACCCATAATAATGAGCAAATCCACATCATTGACATGAGGTAATGCATCTATATCTAATGCTGAATCTGTCGGTAAAGCAAAAAACTCTGTTGCAGTAATTTCGGCACCCATTGCCTTTAAATATTCATAGCAACTACCAAAGCCTTCACCTGCAATATGTTGAAAATAATGCACTTTAAGTTTTTTCATGTTATCACCTATTCTTGTTGTATCGACTACGCTACAAATCAAAAAACACAGTTCAACAAATGCAAAAATGAAGCCAATATCAGTTTTATTTATTATTTTTCACAAATTATTGCTTTTCGTCACCGAGTGATTATGTTTTCCTTATTTTAGTCCTGATATTTACAAAATTTGAGTATTCTTGTGAAACTAAAACCACAAACAGCTTTAATTCATTCTCCAAGACAAGCGCCACAGTACATCCATACAGTTCAACCTCCCTTATTTCGTGCATCGACAATCATATTCGAAAATACCGATGCACTATTTAATCGCCATTGGACTGATGATTATGACTATAGTTATGGTACCCACGGCACTCCAACAACTTTCACGCTGGGTGACAACATTGCAAAAATAGAAGGTGGTCAATATTGCTTGCTTACTCCAAGTGGGTTATCAGCCATCAACCTTGTGAACTCATGTTTTTTAAGCCATGGTGATGAAGTTTGGGTTGCAGACAATATCTATGGTCCAAATATGGAACATTTGCGCAATCTTGAACAACGCTATGGGATCATCGTCAAAGTTTATGACCCTATTTGTGCTGACTCATTTCAACCGTCTGAACAAGCAAAATTAATCTGGCTCGAAGCCGCAGGTTCAGTCACGCTTGAATTCCCAGATTTGATTAATTTAGTGAAAAAAGCAAAAGCCAAAAATATACTGGTCGCTTTGGATAATACTTGGGGCGCAGGACTGGCATTTAATGCTTTTGATTTTAGCCAAGAACATTTAGCCGTTGATATCAGCATACATGCACTCACCAAATACCCTAGTGGTGGGGGCGATATTTTGATGGGTTCTGTGGTTACACAAGATCGGGCTTTACATCATCAGTTGTATCGTATGCATGCAATACAAGGAATCTCCATATCAGGTGATGATGCTGCCCAAGTACAACGTAGTCTAGCGTCAATGCAATTGCGTTATCAGCATCAATCTCAAAGTACCTTAAAACTCTTAAACTGGTTAAAACAACAAGCGGTCTTTGCACAGGTTTTACATCCAGCGGACCCAGACAATGTGAGTCACGCTTATTGGAAAGAAACTTGTGAAACTCAGCAAAGTGCTGGACTCGTCAGCGTGATCTTCAAATCCGAATTCGATCTCGCGGCAGTTCGTAAATTTTGCGATCAGCTTCAACTATTTAAGCTCGGATTTAGCTGGGGCGGTCCAGTAAGCCTTGTGATGTTGTATCAACTTGACCAGATGCGTCAGCTAGAACGTCCACATTTACAACAAGGAATCTTGGTGCGTTTTTGTATTGGATTAGAGGATCCAGAAGATTTAATCTATGATATTCAAACAGCTCTTCAAGCGATTTCAATTTAATTTATATCTGATATTTTTTTAATATAGCGCTTTAATGACTTCACGTATCGCTTTTGATACGTGAAAACTTTTTATCACTGAACACAGATTTACAACATCATCATTTTATGCAATTTTGTATAACAATAAGCATATAAATACCGAGTCAAATGAATAAGATTCGAACTTAGATCAAAGCTATAGGAATAACAATGGGCACACCAATCGTCATTGCAAAAAAGACCTCAGATTCCACTCAAGATATTGTTCTACACTCACAATTTGCCAATCGTCACGGACTCATTGCAGGTGCGACAGGTACTGGTAAAACCGTAACCCTAAAAGTGCTCGCTGAAAGTTTTTCCAGAATTGGTGTTCCAGTATTTCTTGCTGATGCCAAAGGTGATGTATCCAGTATTGCCAAAGCTGGCTCAAGCAATCCTAAATTCGATGAACGCATTAAAAGCTTAGGGATAGACAGTATCCCTTTTGCCGCATCACCAACCATTTTTTGGGATTTATTTGGTGAACAAGGACATCCAATTCGCACCACCATTTCAGAAATTGGTCCCTTATTGTTGGCACAAATGTTGAATTTAAATGATACCCAAGAAGGTGTGCTTTCAGCTGTGTTCCGTGTTGCAGACGACCAAGGTTTATTATTGATTGATTTTAAAGATTTAAAAGCCATGTTGACTTATGTCAGCGAAAATGCTGCTGACTTAAAAGCTGAATATGGCAATCTCTCTCCTGCCAGCTTAGGTGCAATCCAACGTAATTTATTGGCTTTAGGAGATCAAGGCGGACAGCGTTTTTTTGGTGAACCAAGCCTAGACATTATGGATTTTATTCAAACTGATTCAAATGGGCATGGCTACATCAACCTATTGGCTGCGGATAAGTTGATGAATACGCCAAAGCTTTATGCAACCTTTTTGCTGTGGATGCTTTCAGAGTTATTTGAGAAATTGCCTGAAGTCGGTGATTTAGACAAACCTAAATTGGTATTCTTTTTCGATGAAGCTCATTTATTATTCAATAATGCCAGTCCAACATTGCAAGAAAAAATCCAACAAGTGGTTCGTCTGATTCGTTCAAAAGGCGTGGGTATTTATTTCATCACTCAAAGCCCACTGGATATTCCTGAAAATGTATTAGGGCAATTGGGAAATCGAGTACAACATGCCTTACGTGCATTCACCCCCAAGGACCAAAAAGCAGTAAAAACAGCTGCAGATACTTTCCGTGCCAACCCTGAATTCAAAGTTGATCAAGCCATTACAGAGCTGGCAGTTGGTGAGGCATTAATTAGTTTTCTGGATGAGCAAGGCACCCCCCAAATTGTAGAGCGTGGTATGGTTATGCCACCCTACTCCTCTTTTAGCCCAATCACACCTGAAGAACGTAAAGCTCTGATGGCACAAAGTATTGTGGCGGGTGTTTATGACAATGAAGTGGATCGTGACAGTGCCTATGAAATGCTTCAACGTAAAGTGACCGACAACACACAGCAACAAGTTGCCTTTGAAGCTGCCGCACAACAAGCCAAACAATTGGAAGAACTCGCAAAACAGCAACAAGTCCTAGACAAACAACAAGCCAAAGAGCAAGAACGTTTACAAAAAGAAGAAGCCAAAGCCGCCGCTGCTCGTGCCAAACTGACGCAGGATGTCATTGGTACATTTGCCAAGAGTGCAGCCAGAACACTTGGCGGTCCAACAGGACAAAAACTGGTACGTGGCTTATTAGGTTCGTTATTTGGTGGACGTTAATTCTTTTAAACACATCTATGAGGAGCGTTAACGCTCCTTTTTATTTCCCATGCTTTAGCCACATATATTACTTATTTTGATATTTGCTTTTTTCTTATCATTTGCTCCGAACTCATATAAGAACTTTCAGAAAATCTAAAAATAAATTCATTTATTTCAAGCAATAAGGCTTAATCTTAAAATAAACCATAATTATTTTATGTCTTTTTCAAATAGATGTATTGCAAATATTTTTAATAAGATGTATTTTAAATACATCTTATAAAGCCAGATAAAAAAGGTCTAGCCAATGACTCCACAGCATATTGAACTTGTAAAATCTACAGTCCCTGTACTTCGTGAAAATGGTGTTGCATTAACCAGCTATTTTTATAAAAGAATGTTGGGTAATAATCCTGAGCTGAACAATATTTTCAACTTAGATAGTCAAAACTCAGGTCGCCAACCTCGTGCACTTGCAGCAGCAGTTTTGGCTTATGCTGAGAATATTGAAAATCCTGCTGTTTTAGCAAAAGCAGTTCAACACATTACGACCAAGCATGTTAGCTTAGATATTCAACCTGATCAGTATTCAATTGTCGGAGAGAATCTACTGCATTCTATTAGCGAAGTTTTAGATGTGCCGATGGACTCTGAATTGATTGCTGCATGGAAAGTGGCTTATCTACAATTGGCAGATATTTTGATTGGTGTTGAAAAGCAAAAATATGAAAACCTAGTTGCTCAAAATGGCGGTTGGGCAGGTTGGAGAGCATTTAAAATTATCGCGATTGAAGTATCTGAAAACGGTAAAATATTTACTGTACAGTCAGCAGATCAACAGACAGTTGCCCAGATTCATGGAGGCGAATTCATTTCAGTGAAAGTAAAAGTACCGCAAAAAAATATTGAGCAACCACATCAATACACTGTCCTTCAGGCGACTGAAAACACTTATCAATTTGCTGTAAAGCCTGAAGAAAATCACACTGAATATTCGGTATCCAATATATTATTGAATCACTATCAAGTGGGTGATCAAGTCAAATTGACTGCACCACAGGTAAAATAATACTCAATGATATTTCCCGTAATGTATGGTGTCTGATTAATCCATACATTACGATGCTTTGAATAGCTCAAAATCTCTACACTATCGTTGATCTTTTTGCGCTTTAACTTTTAAATCAATATTTATACACTGATACTTATATTGATGAACCAGAGTTCAGATCATGCAACGTATCATATTGATTCTCAGTCTAAGCATTAGTTTGTTATCTTTTTCAGTGGCTAGCCATGCAGCTGAAATAAAATCTTCTACGCAATGTAAAGATCAAGCAATCAAACAAGCCGCCAAACTTTTAGAGTTTCATTTTGGTCCAGATGATCGTATTGAAATTCAACCAGAGGTCAAAGCGCTTCCATCTATCGTCAACCCACGTAATAAAAAGCAAAGATTCGATGTATTAGAAGTCTGGGGCTACATATATAAAGGTCAGTATCGTATGCGCTTTGAGTATTATAGCCAAAGTGGTTGCATACTCATGGGACAAGAGATCCTCGAATATGCCAATTTGTAGACAACATATCTTTCATTGTCTATTCACGCTAAGATAAACATGCAATCTGTTCATGTCCAATTAATTTAAATCTATGCAACTTAATAAATTTACCGACTATGCCTTACGTATTTTGATGTACATCTCTCTTCCAAGAGATACACCTTATACGATTGCCGAAATTGCACAAGACTTGAATGTTTCACAGAATCATTTGGTTAAAATTGTGCATTTTATGGGAAAACAGGACTGGTTAATTACCACGCGTGGTAAAGGTGGAGGTTTACGCTTAAACCCTGTAATCCTTGAGTTTCGATTAGGGCATATCGTGCGCATCCTGCAAGGTGATGCACAAATCGTAGAATGCAATACCCCACCATGCGTCCTTCGCCCTCGTTGCGGTTTAAAAGGTATTCTAGATCAGGCAGTTGAACAGTTTTATCAGAGTTTAGACCAATATACGGTTGCCGATGTTTTAAATGCCCCACCACAAACTACCATTGTTAACTCTCCTATCCCAAACTTGAATGTTTAAGCATTTGGATCTCAATTGAACTGTTTTAAAATTATTTTAATGTCTGCATTTAAATAAGCGCCTCAATCCCGTTTGAATTATCTGTGTCAAAATTCGCTTGAATCTTCGACTTCCTTTATAATGTCCCTTGTTTATCCATTTATTGAAGTTGAAGTATGCATCGCAGCAGTGGAAAGTCTAAAAATAGTAAGGCATCACATGCCCCTAAACAGAAAATCAGTTATGAAAAAAAGGCTGATCCTGCGATTTCGGAATACTCAACCTCATCTTTAAACTGGTTACGTAAAGCTGAATTCTTGATGAGTGCGCCAAAACTGAATCTTTGTGTAGAAGATACAGGTTATGAAATCGCCTTTGCGGGTCGCTCAAATGCAGGGAAATCCAGCGCCATCAATGCACTAACCAATCAAAAACAATTGGCACGCGCATCTAAGAAACCTGGTCGCACCCAAATGATTAACTTCTTTAGCTTGGGAAATCCAGACCAACGTCTAGTCGACTTACCGGGTTATGGTTATGCCGCTGTCCCTGAAGCAATGAAAATCGTTTGGCAAAAAGAACTTGAAAATTATTTGATTCATCGAAAAAGTTTACAAGGCTTAGTTTTATTGATGGATATTCGCCATCCTCTGCAACATTTTGATGTCATGATGTTGGAATGGGCATATTCTCGTCATTTGTTTGTACACGTTCTACTCACTAAAGCAGATAAGCTCAATCGTGGTCCTGCCAATAAAGCATTGTTAGAAGTACAGCAACAACTCAAAAAGATGAAGCTGAACTTTTCGATTCAACTGTTCTCATCACTGAATAAACAAGGTTTAGAAGAACTCGCTTCTGTGATGGCAGGTCGTCTAAATTACACCTTAGATAAAACTTTAGGCTTTGATCTCGATGCGATTCCAGAACTCAGTGCTGACGACATCGAAGATGAGTTTATCGATCAAGATGCTGAAGCAGACCTTGATGTTGAAAATATTGATGGAAATATAAATGAAAAACCAGAGTAACAACTAAAAATCGTCTTGTCTGACAAAATTCATCACATATTGATACTTCAATGTCCTAAATTGCTAATAACTATTTAGGACATTTTTTTATACTTGAATAAATAAAGTGTGAAATCACCAAAGAAAAATTAGGACACTGTGATGAAGTTACTCGCTAAATTTAAAAACAGTCGGATTGGATCGTCTATTCAGTACCACATCAAACCACGTAAAGTGAAGTTTGAATGGCAAGACACACCAGTCGATTGGATTCCAAATCAGCCTTTTGTCAGCTACTTTATCAACGAGATCAACAATATTCTTCCTGCGGGTGAGTTTTGGTTCTGCCGTTTATACAACCGCGTTTTACCCAAAGTCACAGATGAAAAACTTGCAGAAGATGTTCGTGCTTTTATCCGCCAAGAAGCCATGCATGCACAAGCACATGTGTCAGCAAATAAAGAATACTTAACCGTTCGCCATATTGATATTCAAAGAAATCTTGAAATTATGGATTTCTTGTTTGGAAAGTTACTGGCAGATCAACCACTTGGTTTCAAAGTTCCTAAAGTTCTTGATCATCAATGGGATTTGTTCCGTTTAGGTATTGTGGCAACTGTTGAACATATGACCTGTGTATTGGGTAAATATGCACTTTATAATAAAAAGTGGGCTGAATTAGGCGCAGATCCAAACATGCTCGATTTGGTCAAATGGCATGGTGCAGAAGAGATTGAACATCGCACAGTTGCATTTGATCTATATCGTCACTTAGGTGGTGGTTATATTTCACGTTATTATCAAAGTGTGATCGTGATTGCTGCCGTATTAGGTTTATGGGTAGATGGTGCTGCACATATCATGGGACAAGACCCACGTTTTGCAGACAAAAAGCCAGCATTCTATAAACCTTGGATTTGGCGTGAATGGGCAAGTATTGCACAATCTGACAATCGTTTAATGCCACACCCTCTTTGGTTGGTTTCACAGCAGTTGGGGTATTTAATGCCATGGTACGACCCTGTACATGAAGCCAAAACTGAAGATGCAATTGCGTATTTAGATCAATCGCCTGCTGCAAAACGCGCTTTGCCTAGAGTTGCAGCATAGGGACTGCTCAAGCCTAAATAGTACTGAAATCAAAAAAGCAGGATTTTAAATCCTGCTTTTTTATGCTTAACACCTGATGTTACGCACTTGATTTAAATTAAGTAGGTGAAAAAGAAAAAGCTAAATTTACACGACGGAGACTTACATCCAAAGTTTAAATTTATGGAATAGCCTTCGGCTCGAGGTACTTTTGCTTTGGCATGAGGAGCAAAGCTCCGCAAGGGCAACCATCTTGTGCAGCGACATCGCTGCTCACCGCAGAACTCATTCACTATCGTCAAAATATTCAAAATTTCGCAGAAACTTTACTTATTAGAAGGAGTTCTGCCTCAAGCAATTGCGGATGACGTTTCCGCGTATCCACATTCTTCTAGCTCCAAAATTTAATTTTAGAGTTACTGCGTAACATCAGTTAACACTTTAAAATAAGTGCATAACGCTTCTGTCTACACCCTGTACTAAGATGAACTTTCCATATCTCGAGTATGTCGATCAACCACAACACTGATCATCATATCCCCTTGCACATTCACTACAGTACGCACCGTATCGAGAATTCGATCAATTGGTAATAAAATCGCAATCGCCTCAGCAGGCAAGCCCACAGACTGTAAGACCATAATCATGGTGACCATACCTGCGCTTGGGATTCCTGGGGCACCTAATGATGCAATCATCGCTGTCAAACACACAATAATTTGTTGGGTAATCGATAACTCCAATCCCATGAGGTTTGCAATAAATAATGCTGCTGCTGCTTCATAAAGTGCGGTCCCATCCATGTTTAACTGCGAACCGAATGGAACGACAAAACCTGCAATTTGTGGACGTACCCCTAAATTTTCTTGGGTACATTTCAGACTTAAAGGCATTGTTGCTGAACTTGAACTGGTCGCAAAGGCCGTGATTAATGCCGCACGCGTTCCTTTGAAAAAAGTGATGGGATCCATTTTCCCAAAAATCCATAACAACAGCGGTAGAACCACCACGCCATGAAATATGGTTGTCCCAGTAACCACAATCGCAAACTCAGCAAGACGGCTCAAAATAGAGATGTCTTCTGTTGCAATCAGCTTTGCCATTAAGGCAAAAATACCAATTGGCGCAACTTTCATTACCCAACCAACCAACATCATCATAATGTCAAAAAATTGACGTGCCAGTTGTTTGATTGAATTAAAACGTTCTCCGCCCTGCACCAATGCTAAACCCAATAACAATGCAAACAGCACAACCGCCAAAACATTGCCATCGCTAAAAGCTTTAAAAGGGTTAATTAAGGTATTTTGAATAAAATTGGTCAGAAATGAACTAGGCGTTAATGAATCAGGGCTTTTATGCTGACTCATAGCATCTTTAAACAAGTCAATATCCACACCCTGCCCGACATGGAAAAAGTGAGTGGAGGCCAAACCAAGAATCAGTGCCAAAGTGGTTGTCGTTACACAGCAAGCTAAGGTAATTTTCCAGACACGGCTTAACTGGCTACCTGCTTCTAAATTAGAAACCCCAACTAAAATTGAACTGAAAATTAGCGGTACCAACAGCATTTTGAGTAAACCAATAAAAATACTGCTGGCGATACTCAAAGTATAAATACTGCCGTCTAAAAACTGAGTATCAGGGAATTGGTTTAACAGAAATCCAAATGCCACACCAAGAATGGCGGCAATTAAAATTTGGGTATTTAAGCTCATCGTCATTGACTGTTATATATTTTCACATTTTAAACTATGCCATTGAAGTTATTTAGAATCGAGCATTTTTTTGTCACAAGCTCTGCTAAAAAATAGAAAAGCCATCAATGGTGATGGCTTAATTCTTTATGGTTTAATCCTGAATGGTTTATTCGTTTATTGTGTTTCGATTTCACGTACACGCATCAGACCTTCCTGAACAGTACTACACACCAATTCACCATTTTGCCACATCCGCCCAAAGTTTAGACCGCGTGAATTTGCACTGACCGTTGCATCCATGTCATACAGCATCCAATCATCTGCTTTGACAGGCTTATGAAAGTAGATCGCATGATCAATACTCGCACACTGCAAACTTGGCGAGAGATAGTTTAAACCGTGTGGACGCAATGCAGTCATCATCAAGGTATAATCTGAATAGAAGGCAACAATCGCCTGATTTAATGAAATATCATCTACCAATTCCGCGGCTAATGGCTCATGTGTACGCAAATAATGCGCATAGGATGGCGCTTCTGGCTGCGGTTGAAAAGGATTGGTTACGTTAATCGGACGAATTTCTACCTGACGTGGACGCATAAATGCAGCACGAATGTTTTCAGGAATAAAACTGATTAAATTTTCTTTTAATTCCTGTTCAGATTTTAATGATTCTGGATCTGGATATTCAGGTTCAGCAATTTGATAATTCAACCCCTCTTCAGGTGTTGCAAATGAAACCATTGCTGAAAAAATAGTACGCCCATGTTGAATGGCACGCACTTGACGACTTAAAAAGCTTTTACCATCACGCAAACGATCCACTTCATAAATAATCGGGGCATTAATATCCCCACCATATAAGAAGTAGGCATGCAATGAATGTACAGGACGGTCCGCAGTATATGATGCTGCTCGTAGCGCTTGCCCTAAAACCTGTCCACCAAAAACACGTTTGCCCACTAAGTTTCGGCTTTGACCACGGAAAATATGTTCTTCAAGTTTTTCTAGCGTTAAAAGCTCTACAAGCTCTTGGGTTAAAGCATTCATAAGTGACCTATCTATATACTGACTTTATTCAAATGGATAGAATAAAGTATTCATATTTTAGAGATTTAACTCTATTTTGCCATAAATCCAGAGTGATAAACTAAACTTTCATAAACTATGCTGTCACTTCTCTTGTCTAGCTGGATTGTTTAAAATACGATTTTTAACGATAAAATCTGACAAGAAATAGTGAATTTGTCAGAAAATGACATCCTGTTCTGTGCTTCAATTACAGAAACTTTTATTTTTATACGCTGTATTGCGTGATTCATCATTGGCTAGGAGTATTTATGTCCAAGAGTGGCTTTGGTCAAATGTATCGTCGACTTTCGAGTAAAATACTTGACCTTGTGGTAACCCCACATGTTCTTGGAGAGGTTCCTACAGAAACTCCAACGCTAGACCAGTCAACAGATCGCACTGAAAATAATACATCAACACCTCAGAAAGTAGTGTGTTATGTATTACAGAATTACTCTAGAAGTAATGCTTTGGTCGTTGATGGTGAAACACGTCGTTTACAACTTGCGCCAGCCCTTGATCCACTAGTGATTGGTGCGAACCGTGAAAAAGCGGCGATTCTGTTTTTACAGCATCAGGATGAAAATAATTATTTTAACCCTCCTGAGCATGCATTTCCGCCACGTTTACTCCGATTGATTGAGTCTCTGGATCAAGATTCGAACTTAGACATTGAGCTGATTCCTGTGACAGTATTATGGGGACGTTCACCTGATAAAGAAGATTCTTGGTTTAAACTTTTGTTTACCGACACTTGGGCGACACCAAGTAAAGTCAAACAATTGATGAATATCGGCTTACATGGTCGTCAGTCCTTCTTAGAATTTCATGAAGCACAATCACTGCGTGGCTTAGTTGAACATGCAAAAATCCATCATCCCAACATTTCTCCAGCAACCTATATTGTCAATCAACTCAATGACTTTCTAGATCGCCAGCGAGAAGTTATTCTTGGACCAGATTTATCTGATCGCCGTAATGTGATGCAATCTTTGATCAAAGCACCTGATGTCCAAGATGCGATTCGCAAAGAAAGTGTTCGCTCTAAAATCAGTATGATTGATGCTGAACGTCGTGCCATCGGTTTTGTCAACGAAATTGCATCGGATTATTCCGCTTCGGCTGTACGCTTTGCCGATATGGCATTAACCCGTCTATGGACGCAACTTTACGATGGTGTTGAAGTACATAACTTCAATACAGTACGTGAATTGGTCAAAGACTATGAAGTGATTTATACCCCATGTCATCGCAGTCATATTGACTACTTACTGTTGTCTTATGTGATTTATAAACGTGGTTTGATGGTGCCGTATATTGCCGCTGGTGATAACTTGAATATGCCATTTGTAGGGCAATTGCTTCGTGGTGGTGGTGCATTCTTTATTCGTCGCTCTTTCCGTGGTAATGCTTTATATACATCAGTGTTTAAAGAATATTTATTCAGCATTCTTTCTCGTAATACGCCACTTGAATACTTTATTGAAGGTGGGCGCTCTCGCACAGGACGCTTATTACCTCCTAAAACAGGGATGTTGGCAATGACGGTACATGGTCACTTACGTGGTCGTGCCAAACCGATTGTTTTCATTCCAACCTATGTGGGATATGAACGCTTGATGGAAGGCGCAACCTATGTGGGTGAAATGAATGGTAAACCCAAAGAGGCTGAATCCATTTGGGGGATTGTACAAACCCTGAAAAAAATTGAGCGTATTTTTGGTAAAGTACATGTTAACTTCGGCGAACCTGTGTTTTTAGACGACTTATTGAAACAGCATGGTGCAGATCAAATCCGCATTGAACACAATGATGCGCCGATCCCTCAAGAAGTATCCAATGCAGTCAACAGTTCTGCCAATGCCATTTTAGAAAATATTAACCGCGCTGTAGTGATCAATCCTGTTTCGCTGTTATCACTTATTTTATTGGCGACACCAAAACACACTTTGGATGAAGAAATCTGCATTAAACAACTGGATACTTATCGTAAGTTATTGACGGCAATTCCTTATGATCAACGCACTCAGGTGACACCACTTTCAGGTAAAGAAATCATTGCTTATGGCATGAAACTGAAATTGATTAAACGGGTTCAGCATGTACTGGGTGATATTATTGCGATTGAAGATAATCAAGCTATTTTACTGACCTACTTCCGCAATAATATTTTACACGCCTTTGTACTTCCATCATTGATTGCTGCTTTGGTCGAGCATAATGGTAAAATCAGCCAGAGCGATCTGCTCAATGTGATTCGCACACTATACCCATTCTTAAAAGCTGAATTGTTTTTAAAATGGAAAGATCATGAAATCAAAGCTCAAGTGACTGAATATGTCGATGCTTTGGCACAAGCAAATTTAATTTTTGTCGATGATGAAGGCTTTATCTTTAGCCCTGCACCAAACTCTGAAGACCACAATCAACTTGCTGTTTTAGCTGCACCTGTTCGTCAAAGTCTTGAACGTTATTACATGACGCTTGCGCTTATTACTCAGCGTGGCTCTGGAAATATCTCAATTCGCCAAGTTGAAGAATTAAGTCATTTGGTTGGACAACGTTTATCCGTATTGTACGAGTTCAATTCACCTGAGTTCTTTGATAAAGCTTTATTCCAAAGTTTTATGAAAGTGTTAATTGAACAAGGTTATATTAAAACCAACGAAGATCATGCAATCGTTTTTGATGAGCAGTTCAGAAATGTTGCGCAATATGCCAATTTGGTACTGGATGATGTGACCTTACAAATGCTTCACCACATTACCTCGTTTACCGATGAGGAGCTAAAAGAGGCGTTAGATGCTTTAGCCGCACAACAAGCCAAGAAGCGTTTAAAGCGCAAGAAAAAATAAATGTCACCCCCCTTCTTCCTTTAGGAGGAGGGGGATGATTAGCTACCTCTCTCCGATTAGGAAATGGGAAATTATAAAAATGTGAATATTTCTATCAAAGAATCTCTCTTTGTTCGGGTTACATTTATATTCATCACCTACTGATCATCTTTATTCTTAGGCTTTATAGCTATAGTCAAACCGCCTGATTATTCATACAAGTGATTTGGATGATTCATTTATTTTGTACTTTTGAATCATAAACAGTATTGCTATCACGAGGCGACATGGATGTCGCCATGTTGAGCGGGGGTATTAGGATGTACCCCTCGCTCAACGGAAGATTTTTGTTACTTTTCATCTCTGAAAAGTAAAGTATCGCCTACGCAAAACAATTTAAACTTTAGAGCTAAAGTGTGGCTGTGCAAGCTTTATATCATCAAACAATATATTGATCGCTTTAATTTTATTGATCAAGAGAAATGATATTCTACTGTATGAATTTTTCAACAGATTGACTATATCTTAATGCATTAATTTAAACCCACTTGCCAACACCCTCTCCGCAAAAATTTTCTTTCCCGACTCCCGATCACTTTCTAAAGCCAACTCGGATAAATTCAATTCGCGCTGAAGATTTAAAATTTTTTCATGCAAAGGTTGCGGCTTATTATTTGTACAAATATATGATTTTTCAGGATGTTCCACGTGAAGCAAATACGCTAAGAAATTGGCAAGATCATCAATATGGATTCGATTTGACCAATGAATATTTGGATAACTTCGAGTCGTTTCTGCAAGTTTTGCCATTCTCATTGTAGACATGCCATAAATTCCTGTCGGTCGAACAATCACACATTCAACAGGGTAAGCCTGTCTCCACAATTGTTCCATTTCTAGCAGTAAATGACCTTGTTCATCACTCGGAATAATTACAGAATCATCGGTGATTACTTCACCCTGATTTTCTCCATACACCCGTGTAGATGACACCACGATGATACGTTTCACTGGATGATTTCTCAGTGCCTTGACGATGGGTTGTACAGAATCTACATAGGTGTGCTGATACATGTCTAAGGCATTGAGCGAAGTATTTCGAGAAGGTGCGAGTGCGACATAGACCGCATCCACAGCTTGAATATGTGACAAGTCGAGTGCATGAATATCCTGCATCAAGTGCTGAGCAAAATCATCCGCTTTCGGGCTACGGCTAACTGTGGTAATTTGGTGATCTTGCTGAAATAATTGTTTAGCAACACGTTGTGATGTTTTACCATAACCTACAAATAGAATATGCATGACACGACCTATTCTTCAAAATCAATCAAACTTAAGCTGAGGGGACATGGCAGCAGTTCATCAATTACAAGGGGTTGGCAATGCCGCAGCTACCTTACTTGAAAAACTGAATATTTTCACAACAGATGACTTGCTGTTTCATTTGCCACGGGATTATGAGGATCGTAGCACGATCATTGCCATGAACCAATTACAGGTAGGTCGGAGTTACTTGTTAGAAGGTGTTGTTAAATCTATCGACATGCCACCTGGTAAACGTAAATCCATGGCGATTTTATTACAAGATGACTTTGGCAAAGTCACGCTACGCTTTTACCATGTTTATAAAGCTTTAACTGATCGAGCGAAAGCAGGCAATCGCTTAAGAATATTTGGTGAAGTGCGAGTCGGTGCGCGTGGCTTAGAACTTTATCACCCAGAAATACAACTGATTACCGAACATACACCGCTTCCTAAAACACAATTAACGGCAATCTATCCCGCTACAGAAGGTTTAACCCAGCCAAAATTACGTGAATATGTCAAACAGGCACTGAATCAACATGCAGATGAGCTTCCTGAATTATTGCCAGAAAAATTCACCAATGGTTTTGCGCTCAAAGAAGCACTGGAATATATCCATCACCCTCCCGTGAATGCCAACATGCTACAGCTTGCGCAAGGTGCTCATCCTGCTCAACAACGTCTGATTTTTGAAGAACTGGTTGCACACCAAATTAGTTTGCTCACTCGACGGGCATATATTCAACAAATTGCGGCCCCATCTTTTTCGCCAAGCAAAAAATTTGCCAAAGCCCTGTTGGCAAGTTTGCCCTTTGAAATGACCGATGCGCAAAAACGTGTATCGAATGAAATCGCCAAAGACCTGAAACAAAATAAACCGATGTTACGCCTTGTACAGGGTGATGTGGGTGCAGGTAAAACATTGGTTGCAGGTGTTGCTGCTTGTCATGCTTTGGAAGAAGGTTGGCAAGTTGCACTGATGGCACCGACTGAAATCCTAGCAGAACAGCATTATTTAAACTTTAAAAAGTGGTTTGAACCTTTAGGCTTAAATGTTTCTTGGCTCTCAGGCAAACAAAAAGGTAAAGCACGTACAGCAGCTGAGCAGACGATTAAGGATGGAACAGCCAATGTTATTGTAGGTACCCATGCCTTATTTCAGGACAATGTTGAATTTTCTAAACTTGGTCTAGTGATTATTGATGAGCAACATCGTTTTGGTGTAGATCAACGTCTGGCGCTACGCAATAAGGGCGTGGATAACACCACTCCTCATCAACTGGTCATGACAGCCACCCCGATCCCTCGCACACTGGCAATGTCTGCCTATGGTGATTTAGATACCTCTGTCATTGATGAACTTCCACCAGGACGAACACCGATTCAGACCGTCACGATTCCACTTGATCGACGTGAAGAAGTATTAACAAGAATTGCTACCAATTGTGCTGAGGGTAAACAGGCGTACTGGGTCTGTACACTGGTTGAACAATCTGAAACCTTGGATGCACAAGCAGCAGAAGCAACTTATCAAGAAATTAAACAACGCTTTCCAAACCTCAATATCGGTTTAGTGCATGGCAAAATGAAAGCTGACGACAAACAAACTGTAATGCAGCAATTCAAAGACAATGAATTACAACTTTTAATTGCCACTACAGTGATTGAAGTGGGTGTCGATGTGCCCAATGCATCGATTATGGTGATTGAAAATGCTGAACGGCTTGGGCTTTCACAACTCCATCAATTACGTGGACGTGTAGGACGTGGTGCAACAGCAAGTTTCTGTGCACTGCTTTATAAAAACCCACTGTCTCAAAATGGACAAGAACGGTTAAGAATTATGCGTGAAACCAATGATGGATTCATCATTGCCGAAAAAGATTTAGAAATCAGAGGTCCTGGAGAATTACTGGGAACAAAACAGACTGGAGATATGGGATTTAGGGTTGCCAAACTTGAACGAGATGACCATTTGCTCAATCAAGCGCATTATGTGGCTGCCCAAGTACTTAAAGATTTTCCAGAAAGTGCAGAAGCATTACTCAAACGTTGGCTCCCTGAAGCACCGCGATATGCTTATGTTTAACATAACGAAAATAGAATGATTTAGGCTTTCGACTACGCTAGGATTTTGCAATACAATTTTCACAATCGTGATGATTTATCGTCTTTATGGATGTCGTCGAATGAAAAGTTTTTATTTGAAATTGCTGATATGAATGGATCATCGCTGAAGTTTGATCAAATAAAGATTAGAAAATATGCTCCAATTTATCCATCAACTGCTCCATAAAGGCGTTCAATATATTTCTCCATGCTTACTGTGCGGCATTGACCAACAACAAGCTCACTCCTTATGTCAGGACTGTTGGAATCAACTCCCTTGGTACAAACAATCCATAGAGCGACATGAACAACAAATACTTTGCGCACATCACTATGATTTCCCAATTGATCGCATCATTCAAACTTATAAATATGAGCAACAATTACAATATCAAAACGTGCTTGCACATAGTTTATTAAACTTAAGATTTTCTAGAGTTCAAGCGATTGTTCCCATGCCCATTTCAACAGAGCGCCTTAAAGAACGGGGTTATAACCAAATGTTGATTGTGGCTAAAATTATGGCAAAACAATTAAAAATTCCTGTTTGGCAACCCGTGGTTCGACAAGCTCAACATTCACAAAAAGGCTTAAGTCGAGTTGAACGACTGGAAAACATTGAGCATCAATTTCGAACCATTCAATCCGAAAAGAGAAAATATAAAAAAGTATTGATTGTGGATGATGTGGTCACAACAGGAAGTTCAATTCATGCCCTCACCCAAGCTTTACAACGCTTGGGCTGTCAGCAGATTTCCAGTCTTTGTATTGCAGCAGCACATCCTTCTCTGAAATGATCATTGCAATAATTTAAAGAATAATGCTTTTTAAATTCATTTGACTTAGCTTAAAAAATTTTCCTTACACCAAGGGATCACCACTTCTCTTGTTAAGGGTGCCAATAACGTCTGTTGATCGTCTAAATCAATCCACTTCATTTCAGCAATTTCTGCATCAATTTTGGGTGCATCAGGTAAATTAACTTGATAGACATAACTCACCAACTGATGCCCTGCCTCATTCGCAGCTGAAGTTTCAAATCGACCAATATAGTGTTTAATCTCAGCTTGAACACCTATTTCCTCTGCGATTTCACGTAACATGGTCTGTTCAGGTGCTTCATTTGGTTCCAACTTCCCACCAACTTGCATAAAAAACTGTGTATTCTTTTTTCGTACCAGTAATAATTGATTTTGATTATTTAAAATCACAGCGGCAGCTACAGTAATTACATTCATCATTCTAAGGAACATTAAAAAACACAATATATTGTGACATTAATAAAATTAAAAACAATATATTGTGTTTTAAAAATTAGCGAAACAAACTGAATAAAGCACTAACCAGTAAATTAAGTTTTAATCTAATTTTACCAATTCTTCGCGCTCTTTAACGCCCCACTTTGGTTCTGGTGCTTGATAGGCTTTAAACTGAGCCAAAATATCCTCAATTGATCCAGAATGAATCAATTGATCTGTAAATCTTGCCTTAGAAAATCCTTTGTCTGTGGTCAACTGTATAAATTTCAACAAATCATCATAAAACCCTTCAACATTTAAAAATGCACATGGTTTTAAATGAATGCCGAGTTGCGCCCAAGTCCATTGTTCAAAAATTTCCTCAATCGTCCCTGCACCACCCGGTAATGCAATAAAGCCATCAGACAATTCAGACATTTTTGTTTTACGTTCATGCATATTTTTCACAATATGAAGTTCAGTGAGCCCGGGATGTGCCAGCTCACGATCCACAAGACCTTGAGGAATCACACCAATTACCTGACCACCTGCCGCCAATGCGCTGTCAGCGACGATCCCCATTAAGCCTGAACGTCCACCACCATAAACCAATGTTTGACCATGCTTGGCGATAGTTTCACCAGTCAGTTGTGCAACATCAGCAAAAATCTGATCTGTACCTAAAGATGAACCACAAAAAATAGCAATAGAATTCATAAATTTAACCTAATTTTAATTTAGTCATGCTAAAAATATAGACGAACAATAAAGATTTTTTTTACAAAAGAGCGTTGTAAGCAGTGTTTTTCCTAAAATCCTTGTCTAAAATACACACATCAAATTGACACCACACTGCGCAAGGGAGAAAAGACACAATGCTTGAAGCCTTTTACGCCACTGAGCGCGGTAGCTTAGAAGATGCAACCATTAATGGTGGATTCGACCTACATCCTGAATTGGTTTGGGTTGATCTTATTGCACCTTCACAAGAAGAACAAGAATGGGTTTTAGATGCCTATGAGCAAAACTTACCAACCCTCAAATCTTTAGAAGACATTTCATCTTCTGCACGATTTTACCGTGATGATGATGGTATTCTACATATCAGTACGTATTTTTTAACAAAAAATAAAAATTACCAAGTTGAGGGTGATCCAGAAGACACCTCGAATATGCTGGCGAATGTACAAACCGTTGCTTTTATCTTGCATAAAGAGCGTTTATTTACTTTGCGCGGAGAGAAACTGGTTGCCTTTCGCGCCTTCCGTGCACGTGCTCGACGTAATGATTATGAAATCGACTATAAAGATCCAACTTGGATTCTTCTCGGTTTACTCGAAGCGAAACTTGATGAGCTTGCGGATATCTTGGAAGATATCCACAGAGATTTAGAACTGTACTCTACTGAAGTCCTCAACGTACGTCATCGTGAGATGATTCTCGACCTTGATGACATGATTACACGTCTTGCACAGAAAGAGGACATGCTTGGAAAGGCACAGCTCTGTTTAATTGATTTACGCCGTGTTCTCACCTTCTTATCGCGTCCTCGTGCATTGGGTAGTCATATTTATGATGCTGATATCCGAGAGTTAAGCGAAGACGTACGTTCTCTTGTTGAACATGATGCCTTCCTGTTTCAAAAAGTCCGCTTCTTACTCGACACGACTTCTGGATTCATTAACACAGAACAGAACGATACGATTCGTCGATTCTCGATTTTACCCAGCATGCTTGCACCACCCATGTTGATCGCCAGCATCTATGGAATGAACACTGAAATTCTTCCTTTTGCGCATGGGCATTGGAGTTTCTACGTTGTTATTTCATTGTTGATCGCATTTTTTGTTGGTCCATTGGCTTACTTTAGATGGAAAAAATGGATCTAAAACTGGTGGGTTATATGACTTTTTCAGCATAAGCGATGAATATTTTAATCAGTATTTTAGGACACAAAGTTCAATTCAATAAAAAAGCACCTGATGGTGCTTTTTTATTGAGAAGTGATTTAAATCAATTTCAAATCATCTTGCAAATGACAAGCCTGAATGATTTTCATCATTTTTTCTGGCACTGCTTTAAATTGTAACCCTTGTAAATCAGGGGTTTGACGCAGCCATTGTACAAAGACAGACAGTGCAAGCGTACTACCATGTTCAAGCTGAGACAGATTTACCGTCAATGGAAAGTTTTTCTCACTTTGAATAACTTTCAAGCCATTTAAATAATAACTTTCCGCATTTTCATAAGCAACTTTACCACTGACATATAATTCCTGATTCTTAAATTCAATCACTTGCTTACACCTATCTTAGCTCAATGAGATACGCTTATTTTTTTACAGCAGCATCTGCATCTGGTTTAAATGTCGCAATGGCTTTATCGATATTACCGCCATTACGTTGCACATTTGCCGCAAATTGATTACGGAATTGCAAACCTAGATCAATACCAGACACATTTAAATTACGCACTTTCCATTGGCTACCTGCATCAGATAATTGGAAAGAAACTGGAATTTTTTCACCGTTGTTATTGAAATCAATCGTCACAACAGGGAATTTGCTATTGGTCGCTTTATAAGGACGCATTGTATAGGTCTGGTTTGAATACTTCGCAAAAGCACTACCATAGTTTTCAATCAAGGTATTACGGAAGTTTTGTTCAAATTGAGCACGTTGCGCTGGCGTACTGTTATTGGCATAAGTCCCCATCACGATACGTGTAAAAGCTTGACCATCTACAAACGGATCAAGATTCTGACGGACAATCGCTTTCACCGCAGCTGGATTATTTTGTAATTTACCATGCTCTGCTTTTAGGCGTGAAATCAAACCATCAGCAACACGTTTAACAAAGGCAGGCGGTGCTTCCGCTGGCGCAGCTTGAACAGCTGTAGCGACCATCGTAGCCAAAACACTTGCAGTCAAAGTTTGTTTTAATAACATATTCATTTCAATAACTCCTCTAATGCTTATTCAACGAATGAAGTTTGAGCATCAGTTGTTTCAGTGGATGCAGATGTGTCTTTAGCATCTGATGCGCCAGTCGATGTCTTTCCAGCACCACCCGTAATAAATTTGGTAATCAAATCTTCTAGATCCATCGTACCTTGTGTATTGGCAATACTTTCACCGCGTTTAATATAGTTAATGCCGCCACCAGAAACGATTTTCAAATATTTTTCGCCTAAAAGACCATTGGTTGCGACCATTATGTAAGCATCTTCATCAATATTTGTGATGGATTTCATGTTACTTAAAAGTTGTGTTTCCATTTCTTTTTGTTTCTCAGGCGTAGCTGCCTGATAATCTGCACTGTAATGCAAATCACCTAAAGCATTTTCTTTGACTTTTTTCAGCTGCTCAGCATTAAACGTCGTCAATGAACCATCTAAATCAAATTTAACTGTCGCTTGACGGGTCACTGGATCAAGTGTAATTGCATCAACTTGACCAATTTTAACACCACTCATTGTAACTTTTGCACGTGGTTTTAAACCATTCACATTGTCAAATGTTGCAGTCATTTCATAACTGTCTTTTAAGTTTGTGCCGACCAAGCCACTCACTTTCATTGCTAAAAAGAATAGAGCGATACCAAAGATGATGACAAAAACACCTACGGTCAACTCACTAGTACGTGATTTCATTAAACACCTCCGAACATGACCGCAGTCAACACGAAATCAAAACCTAAAACACATAGTGATGAATACACAACAGTACGTGTTGTAGATGTTGCGATTCCCTCAGATGTTGGTTCACAGGCATAGCCTTGATACACCGCAATCCAAGTACAAATTAAAGCAAAGACTAAACTTTTGATGATGGTGCCGTTAAAGACATCTTTCATAAACTGGGTGCTGCTTAAAATGCCACTCCAATACGAACCTTCGTCTGCACCTAGAAAATCCACACCAACCATTTTCCCGCCCATAATGCCGATTGCGGCGAAAATGACAGAAAGCATTGGTAAACTCACAATACCTGCCCATAAACGTGGTGAAATTACACGTTTCAAAGGATCAACACCGATCATTTCCATACTGGATAATTGTTCTGTAGCTTTCATCAAGCCTATTTCAGCAGTCAAAGCAGAACCTGCACGACCTGCAAAAAGTAAGGCAGCGACCACGGGTGCAAGCTCACGCAACAACGTCAAAGCTACAGCAGCGCCTAACATCGCCTCACTACCAAAAGTCACCAAAATGTTATACATCTGTAGACCTAGAACTGCACCGATAAATAAACCAGATACAGCAATAATCAACAAAGATAAAACACCGACACGATACATTTGATAAATGAACAGCTTTACGCCCAGTATTGTGGGAAGCGAAAATAAGATTCGCAACAACATCAGCATTGCTACACCAATGCCTTGAACACGTTCTAGAACGCGTCTACCTAATAAGGCAATAGCATTCATGAACTCACCTCATTGCTTAAATAAGCTTGATGGCTAAATTGATAATCCACAGGTCCTTCAACAGATCCTGTTAAAAATTGCTGCACAAATGGAGAAGCATGTTGTTTTAATTGCTCAGGCGTGCCTTCACCTTGTACTTTGCCTTCTGCCACCACATAAATATAGTCAGCGATAGACAATGTTTCATCCACATCATGTGAAACAATAATCGTGGTGAGATCTAGTGCTTCTCGTAATGAACGAATTAAACGCGTTAAAACGCCCATCACAATCGGATCTTGTCCGGCAAAAGGTTCATCATACATGATCAAATCTGGATCAAGCGCAATGGCGCGTGCCAGAGCAACACGTCGATTCATCCCACCTGAAAGCTCAGCAGGCATAAGTTTTTCAGCACCACGCAAACCGACTGACTCTAGTTTAAGCGCGACTAATTCTGCAATTAAATTTTCGGGTAAATGTGTATGTGCGCGAATTGGAAATGCGACATTTTCATAGACCGTCATATCTGTAAATAATGCACCACTTTGGAAAAGCATCCCCATACGTGCGCGAGCAGAAAAAAGCTCACTACGTGACATTGACGCAATGTTTTTTCCATCAAGTAATACTTGCCCCTCATCAGGGCTTAGCTGACCACCAATCAAACGCAATAAGGTCGTCTTACCCGTACCTGATGGACCCATGATTGCAGTAATTTGCCCACGACGAATTTTTAAATCCACGTTGTCGTAAATTACACGCTCACCACGGTTAAAACTTAAATTTTTGACTTCAATTAAAGCTTCAGCTTCGGAATGGCTTTGCTTATTCATAGCTGAACATTTTCCTGCATTTACCAGCTCAGATACTATACTCTGAAATATCTGTATTTTTTGTAATTAAAAGATAAAACTACGGCTTTAAACTCATATGTATTGTTTAAATAATATCATTTAAATCAAATGCATTGTTTTTTTACTTCTAAATTGCAGTGTTTTAATTGTACAACGCCAGCTTATTTGAAAATGAAGCTATAAAAGAAATAACCTACATTGGAAATCAATAAAGCTGAAAACATGTATAACATAATTGCCTCAAAAAAACTCATCGCCTTCATTTCAGACTCAATATCTCACAGAATAGAACAACCTAACTGTTTCATTAAATAAATTGAACTGCATCACATTTTATTTTACCAAATACTTTTCAACTTGCAATAAAAAACCAGCCGAATGGCTGGTTTTTTATTGCAAAGGCTTAATTAGTCATTGAATTTACGACGTGGACGGTCTGAGTTAAATTCACGCTTTGGACGATCTTCACCGCCAAAAGAACGTTTAGGACGGTCTGAATTAAACTCACGTTTTGGACGATCTTCACCACCAAAAGAACGTTTAGGACGGTCTTCAAAACCACCTTCACGGCGTGGACGATCTGAGTTAAATTCACGACGTGGACGATCTTCACCAAAAGAACGTTTAGGACGGTCACCGAAGCTACCTTCACGACGTGGTTTATAATCTACACTGTTGCCACGGTTGTCATCATTGAAACGCGGTTTATCATTAAAACCACCTTCACGACGTGGACGATCTCCGAAGCCACCTTCACGGCGTGGACGATCTGAATTAAATTCGCGACGTGGACGATCTTCACCACCGAAAGAACGCTTAGGACGGTCTTCAAAACTACCTTCACGACGTGGGCGATCCGAATTAAATTCGCGACGTGGACGGTCTTCACCACCGAAAGAACGCTTAGGACGATCTTCGCCATAAGATGGACGATCACCACGAGGTTTGTCATCGAAGCTACGACGTGGACGATCATCACCGCCTTCACGACGTTTGAAGTTTGATTCACCTTCAAAACGACGTCCGCCACCGAAACCACCACGACCGCCATCACGACGACCACCGCCGTTACGACCACGACCACCATCACGACCACCACGTGCAGGAGGTGGAGATGGCTCTAAACCTTCGATTTCAGAAACACTTAAACGCGCTTCCAAATAATCTTCTAAAGCACGAATTTTTCCGCGCTCACGGTAAGTCGCTAAAGTGATTGCTTTACCTGTACGACCTGCACGACCTGTACGACCGATACGGTGTACATAATCTTCGTTCTTCATTGGAAGACCAAAGTTAATTACGTGTGAGATTGTTGGTACGTCAAGACCACGTGCTGCTACATCTGTAGCAACAAGGATTTTTGCACGACCTTCACGGATACTACGTAAACGACGATTACGTACAGTTTGTGGCATAGCACCATGAAGCGCAACAACAGAAAGACCCGCTTCTGCAAGCTCTTCAGCCAACATATCTGTATCTTCTTGAGTTGATGCGAATACAACTGCTTGATCGACGTCTTCTTCATTTAACCAATGGGTAAGCAATTTTTTCTTATGCTCAAAACCATCAGTCCAATGTAAGGTTTGGGTAATGTCGGTATTGGTAGAATGACCTGTTTCAATTGCAATACGTTCTGGATCATTCATCATGCGTTCAGCAAGGTTAATGATACGTGGTGCAAATGTTGCAGAGAACATTAATGTTTGTTTACGATTTAAAGCCAAATCACTAATTGCTTCTAGGTCTTCAGAGAAACCTAAATCAAGCATACGGTCAGCTTCATCTACAATCAAAGCATCAACTGAATCAAGTTTGATTTGACGACGGTTCACAAGGTCAAGTAAACGACCTGGAGTTGCAACAACAACTTGTGCACCTTTTAATTGTTGGATTTGCTTACCAAAAGGCATACCACCCATAATCGCAGCAACACGTACACCTTTCATGTGACGTACAAATGCAATCGCATCTTGACATACTTGTTGTGCAAGTTCGCGAGTAGGTGAAATCACCAAAATATTCGGTTGAGTGACTGCTTTCATACGTTCTTTAAATGGTACAAATGTATCTTGACCAGCTAAAGCATTTAACGTTGGGAGTAAGAATGCAGCAGTTTTACCAGAACCAGTTTGGCTTGATACTAAAAGGTCTTTGCCTTCTAAAGCCGCTGGGATAGATAATTCTTGAACAGGAGTCGGTGTAGTAAAACCAAGACTCTCGAGTGCTTTCTGTAGCGACTCGTCTAATGAAAATTCAGCAAAAGTTTTGCTCATAGAGATATTCACCCTAATGTGGGTGCTCCATTAATATATGGTCTGATGGACATCGGCAAAAAGCGGCACAGCAATAATCGCTGAAAATATAGAATCAGCGGCGATCCGAGAACGACGATGCGTATAACGCACATTTGATAACAGCCGCAACCTGAAGGAATCGCTTAAGCGATTGGGTGGGGCGCGAAATATTGTCCTCTCTTTGGACCGGACGCGCATACACAATATAGAAGAGAATGTTCAGGTAATGAACGAAATTTAGTGCGTGCGCGGAGTATAGCAGAATTTATAATAATGTCACGAAGTTTTATTGTTTTTTCCTGTATCATTCACTTACTGTGGCTCTTTATATAATTAAATAAAAAATATCACCTAAATTGTCGTGGCTATCCTCAATCAGACTTTTAACACTAGCAACCAAACTATCAACAGTGAACTCATGAATGATTATGGTATTTGCTTGCCAATAAAATGCACCAAAAGAATTCTCACCTGTTTGACTGTATCTTTGAATTAAATATTGGATATTTGCAATCGTTGTTGCACTCCCCCAATAACTTTTACCTTCTGTTTTAATCCAAAAATCTATGTTTTGCTGAGTAATATCATTGTTGGGAATTTGATGATGTGTTTCTATACTGAATTTTTCATTTTGATAAATTGTTTTCATAAGGTTTAGATTGTCTCAACACCTGTTATGAGTAATATATTTTTCTTTGTTCTCTCAATAAAAGCTTTAAACCCAATATTTCTTATTCAATTACAACATATAATATCTCTATCAATATCCATGCAGAAACAAATAAAAAAACAAGGAAAAGCAGTGTTTTTTGCTTTAACTTGTGTTTTAAAAATAACATAAAAAAGCCTTCATTCACATGAAGGCTTTTTAAAACTCAATCTACACAAATAATTAAAAATTATTTCGCAGCTTCGCCCCATGCTGGAACAACTTGTTGCATCAATGGTTTTAACAACTTCATAGAACAAGCGATAACTTGACCATTTTCCATTGATTCTGAACCACCACGAGCATCAACAACTGTACCGCCCGCTTCTTTCACAATCAATTCACCTGCCGCAATATCCCAAGGCTTTAAACCAAGTTCAAAATAAGCATCTAAACGACCAGCAGCAACATAAGCCAAATCTAATGCAGCAGAACCTGCACGACGATATTGTGCGCCAGCTTCAGTGACATTTAACAAAGATTCAAAGTGATTTTTTGCATAAGAAACAATTTCACCGTTACGTTTTGCACGATAAGCATGTCCTACACCAACAAAAGTATTTTCAAGGCTGTCTTTAACATTTACGCGAATACGGCGTTGATTCAACATAGCACCGCGACCACGGCTTGCTGAGAATAACTCATCTTTTACAGGGTCATAAATAACACCGTGTTGAGTTACACCTTTATGTTGAACTGCAATAGATACACAGAAATGTGGAAAACCATTGATAAAGTTTAAAGTGCCATCAAGTGGATCGATCACCCAACACCAATCGGCATCGTGACCTTTACCTTCTTGTAGACCAAATTCTTCACCAAGGAAGCTGTGATTTTTATAACTTTTACGAAGTGTATCAATGGTAAGTTGCTCAATGTAACGGTCTACACGAGTCACAGGACCATCAATCCCTTTTTCTTCGACTTGTAGATCGAGTTTATGACGATTTTGATGCGCTTTTAAAAGCTCTTGACCAACTAATTGAGCCGCACGCGCAGCCATCACCACCATAGGTTCCATTGAACACCCACTACAAATTTGAAGATACTGATAAAGAATAATGCATAAAAGCGCAGGCATTTTAACAAATATCTGCGCTTTTTGGGAAATTTTGTTTCTAAAATTTTACATATTGAGTTTTTACAGTCATTTAAACATGTTGAACAAGTTTCAACCATGTCTGCTGAATTGAGTTTTTGATGCCATCCGCATCTAGACCACAGTCTTGAAGCATTTCAGTATGAGTTGCTTGAGCCAGAAACTCATCAGGTAAACCTAAGTTTAAAATCGGTTTTATGATTTGAGCATGTGCTAAAAATTCATTCACCGCACTTCCTGCACCTGCCATGACAGCGTGTTCTTCCACGGTAACAAATAAACTGGTTTTATCCACCAAATCACGAATGATCTGCTCATCTAGTGGTTTAACAAAACGCATATTCACCACACGAACGGCAATATCCAGTTGTTGAGCAAGCTGTTTAGCTGCCTCCAAGGCAGGCTGGACACGACTACCAAATGCTAAAATACTCATACCTTCATCATGTTCAGTATTGAGTTCTAATAATAATTCGGCTTGACCAATTTCAAGCTCAGTCAGTTGTTGCTGGATTTCAACCCCTAAACCATTTCCTCGTGGATAACGCACAGCCGTAGGACCTGGATATAAATAGGCAGTGTGCAACATCTGACGACATTCGTTTTCGTCTTTTGGTGCCATGATCACCATATTCGGTACTGTACGCATATAAGCATAATCATAAGCGCCAGCATGAGTCGGTCCATCTTCTCCAACCAATCCCGCACGATCAATACCAAAGGTTACATCGAGATTTTGCAAAGCAACATCATGTATCAATTGATCATAACCACGTTGCAAGAAGGTCGAATAAATTGCAACAACAGGTTTTAAGCCTTCACAAGCCATACCTGCTGCTAAAGTGACTGCATGTTGCTCTGCAATCGCGACATCAAAGTAGCGTTCTGGGAATTGTTTGGCAAACTGCACCATCCCCGAACCTTCACACATCGCTGGTGTGATCGCTAACAATCGTTGATCTTGTTTGGCTTCATCACATAACCATTGCCCAAATACATCTGAATATTTCGGCGCTGAATTTTTAGCAGGCGAAGCATGCGTTTTACCGATCGCATGATATTTGATTTGATCAGCTTCGGCAGGTGCAAAACCTTTACCTTTTACCGTATATACATGGATTAAACGTGGACCTTTACGTTTTTTCAATGCATTGAATACTTGTACCAACTGCTCAACATCGTGACCATCAAATGGACCAAAATAATCAAAGCCAATTGCTTTAAATAAATTATCGGCTGCATCTGTTGCTGACTGGTGTAAACGAGAATTGTAGTCCCACTCTGGACAGTCTTGAACAAAAGCTTGCCCCTCTTCATCAATATTGATGAATTGCCCTTGTTCCCAAATTGCAGCCAAATGCTTTGCAAAACCGCCTGTGCTACACGAAATAGACATATCATTGTCATTCAGTACCACAATCAAATCAGCATTGTGTGCAACAGCATCATTCATGGCTTCAAAAGCCATACCTGCCGTCATCGCACCATCCCCCACAATCGCCACGACTTCACAAGGATCTTTTTGATAACGACGTGCTAACGCCATACCTAAGCCCGCTGAAATCGCAGTTGAAGAGTGACCAACACCAAAAGTGTCAAACTCTGATTCTTCTCGTGCAGGGAAAGCAGCCAAACCATTTTTGGAACGAATCGTGGTTAATTGTTCACGACGACCAGTCAATGCTTTGTGTGGGTAAGCTTGATGCCCCACATCCCAAACTAGACGATCTTTAGGTGTTTCAAAGCAATAATGTAAAGCGACAGTGAGTTCAATAACGCCGAGGTTTGCCCCAAAATGCCCGCCACTTTGTCCAGCAGCATACAAAATGAATTGACGCAATTCGTCTGCGACCTGCACCAATTGGCTTTGCTCAAGCTGACGTAATTGTTGAGGATGGTCTACTTCATCCAACAATGGCGTAACAGGACGTTGATTAGGTATTTCGGTATACAACATATGTGGCAAAGCCTTCTAAAGCCTGGCAAATCTAAGCTAGGTACACGGGTTAGCATGATTGTGAAAACAAATCATATCACATTCGATCAGCCACATTTATAATGATGCGTCATTGGAGACTTCCAAGTCAGCAAGTGTGCTCTTGGTGTCAATTATCATGAATAATCTATCTATATATCAACTATTATCGTGCGCTTTATACAAAAAAGAATTTTTTATCGCAAAGTTATCTATAAAAACATGCTTTTCAATTCTACCAATGTCCAAGCATTACGCTATACTTTAGCTAATTTCTAAACAAATAGATGGAAGATTCTGTGTCAATAGAGTTTGTTGCCACTTCAAAATTACCCACCGCTTATGGTGATTTTAAAATTTCTGTATTTCAAGATCCGTTGACAGGCGAAGAGCATGTTGCTCTTTCTAAGGGTTTAGAAATCGCTCCCACACATCCTGTTTTAGTTCGCATTCATTCCGAATGCTTAACTGGTGATGCATTTGGCTCATTGAAATGTGACTGTGGTCCACAGTTACATAACACCATGAAAATGATGAATGAGGCAGGTCAAGGTGTAATTTTATATTTACGCCAAGAAGGTCGCGGAATTGGTTTAACCAATAAAATTCGTGCATATGCTTTACAAGACCAAGGTCATGATACTGTAGATGCCAATTTATTGTTAAACCTCCCTGCTGATGCTCGCCAATATGACATGTGTAGCATCATGTTGGATCATTTACAGGTTAAACAAGTCAAGTTAATCACCAATAATCCGTTAAAACTAAAAGCGCTAACAGATTTGGGTATAGACGTTGTTGATCGTGTTCCTTTAACTGTTGGCTTAAATAAATTCAATGAAGATTATTTAAAAACCAAACACG
The DNA here is from genome assembly GCF_000368925.1 of Acinetobacter bereziniae LMG 1003 = CIP 70.12. Classification (GTDB taxonomy): domain Bacteria; phylum Pseudomonadota; class Gammaproteobacteria; order Pseudomonadales; family Moraxellaceae; genus Acinetobacter; species Acinetobacter bereziniae. Next base: position 1,822,865 of record NZ_KB849756.1, read on the forward strand.
ATCGTATGTCTCATATGTATGAGAAAGATGATTTTTAATCACTGATTCGTTGCAAGTATGTTTTTGAGAAATTGCTAAACGCAGTGATAAAAACCATCGTCTGCTTAATAGTCGGAGGTATGCACTATACCTCCTCTAACGTTTAAAGCCGTTTTAGCTCAGGATGTTTTAGCTCAGAATAGAGCCATCATAAAGATTGAGAATGATTAAAACAAAGGCATTAAGTTTTCATCAAATTGTCATTGAGAAAATCTGTGTTTCAGGCTTTCTTCGTTTTAAATGCAAATCAAAAGCCATACAAATATTACGAACAAAAGGCTTGCCTTGTTCAGTAATCACAATTCGATCTGTTTCAATTGTCAGCAAACCATCCTGTTGCATCTCGATAAGTTGCTCGATAACCTGAGCTCGTTCTGTGAAATCCATAGACGGCTCAGCCCATGATGTCTGAAAAGTACACATTAAATTTAAAATATGCTGACGAATTTTCAAGTCTTCAGCACTCAGTACATGACCTTTTACGACAGGAATTTCATCACGGTCTAGACACGCATAGTATGCTTCCAGGTCTTTTTCATTCTGAGCAAAGCTATACCAGCTATCACTGATCGAAGATATTCCAAGACCAATCATGAGTTGTGTTTTTGACGATGTATAGCCCATAAAGTTGCGATGCAGTGTACCCGCCTGAAAAGATTGATACATACCATCTTGTGCTAAGGCAAAATGATCCATGCCCATTTCATGATAACCATGCGCTAAGAGTTGCTTTTTACCCGCTTCATACAAGGTTCGCTTCACATCATCTTTTGGAACATCTTGATCTTTAAAACCACGCTGTCCATTCCCCTTAATCCAAGGTACATGCGCATAGCTATAAAAAGCCAAACGATCTGGCATAAGACTGTTGGTTAAATCAATTGTTTTCAAAACATCATTTAGATTTTGAAAAGGCAAACCAAAAACCAGATCATGTGAAATTGAACGATAGCCAATCTCACGCGCCCACTGTGTGACATTGGCAACCTGCTCAAAAGGTTGAATACGGTGAATGGCTTTTTGAACAGTATCGTTATAGTCTTGCACACCATAGCTTACGCGGCGGAATCCGAGATCATACAATGCTTGCAAATGCGCACGTGTTGTATTATTTGGATGTCCCTCAAAACTAAATTCATAGTCTTTCGCAATATCAGCTTTGGCTAAGACACCTTGAATAAGCTGTTGTAAATGCTCTATTGAAAAAAAAGTCGGTGTACCACCACCCAAATGAATTTCTTTAATGATGGGTTTTTCTTGAAGTAATTGACAATACAAATCCCACTCTTTTAAAACGGCTTGGATATAAGGTTGCTCCATTTCATGCCGTTTGGTCACTTTCTTATGACATCCACAGAAAGTACATAAACTCTCACAAAACGGTAAATGGATATATAAGCTAATGCCCTCACTTTGATTAGACTCGTCAAAAGAACGCTTTAGGGTCTGTTTCCATTGTTGCAATGAAAAAGAACTTTCATCCCAATACGGAACTGTTGGATAACTGGTATAACGTGGACCAGCCACATTATATTTCTGAATTAAAGAACAACTCATATTTACTGCTCAGTACCATATTAAGATTTACAAACCTATAAATGCACACGAGTGCCTCTATCCTCAATCCATTGTGCTGAGCTTAAACATAGATTTCAACCTAGCGAATTGCTCGGGATTTTTTGTAAAAGACTTGAAACAGTCAATAATATTCTTATGCATTGAATCCAGTAGCAAAAGTATTCAAAAAAACATCTTCTTTTTTCAATGGTTTTCTTTTTTAATGGTTTTATGCTTTGATGTATAAAATCATTTTGTGCGCCTTTGAGGATCGTCATGCAAAACCCAACCTCTGAAGATATTCAACGTGTTCGTACGTTTCTTGTCGATTTACAAGCGCGAATTTGTTCAGCTTTGGAACAACAAGAACAATTAGGTCAAGGGACTGCAAAATTTGAAGTAGATGACTGGCAACGACCTGAGGGTGGCGGTGGTCGTTCCCGCGTTTTACAGAATGGGACAGTAATCGAAAAAGGTGGTGTGATGTTCTCACACATCAATATTTCAAAACTACCTGCTTCTGCGACTGAGCGCCATCCTGCTATAGCAGGAGCTAAAGCTCAAGCATTAGGCGTATCCTTGGTGATTCATCCCAAAAATCCAAATGTTCCGACCTCTCATGCCAATGTTCGCTTATTCGTCGCTGAACCCGAAGGTCAAGAGCCAATTTGGTGGTTTGGAGGTGGTTTTGATCTGACACCATTTTATCCCAATCAAGAAGACGTATTGAGTTGGCATCAAAGCGCATTTGATTTATGCAAACCCTTTGGAGAAGAAGTCTATACAGAACATAAGCAATGGTGTGATGATTATTTCTATTTAAAACATCGAGATGAACAACGTGGTGTTGGTGGCTTGTTTTTTGATGATTTAAATCAGTGGGATTTTGAAAAATGCTTTGAATATATGCAAGCTGTGGGTAACGGTTATTTAAAAGCCATCTTGCCTATTTTTCAACGCAATCAAGATAAACCCTATACCGAAGCCCAACGAGATTTCCAGTTGTATCGTCGTGGTCGTTATGTTGAGTACAACCTCGTCTATGACCGAGGCACTTTATTTGGTTTACAAACGGGGGGGCGCATTGAATCTATTTTAGTCAGTATGCCACCGCTTGCGGCATGGTCTTATCGTCCTGAATGGGACGAACAGAGCCCAGAAAAACAATTAACCGAATATTATTTAAAACCTCATGATTGGTTATCTATACTCAAATGACCTAAAACAATTAAAAAAAGCTACCCAGTCACATGAGGTAGCTTTTTTATGCTTCATCAAAATAAGTTTTGAAAGATTTACTCACAATTAAGATGAGAATTATTCACAATAACGCAGCTTTTTTAATTTAAATTAACCTTAAACTCGGCTACTATAGCAGACTTAAAATTTCCTTAATTTTTTCGATAAATTTATATTGAATATCAGAAGATTATAGCAGTTAACGCGAGAGGTTGATATGAGGAATTTATTAGAAAATCATAAACTTACACTTTCAGTAGGCATTCTGTTTTTACTGGTGTGTTCTGTTTCAACCACAATCATCTCTACCAATGATTTATCGGATAGTATTTCAATTACTTCCAGTGTTGTTTTATCGATTGGTTTTGTTGTCGTTTTTGCGATGATTTTTCTCGATTTTCTAGAATCTGTATGTAATCCATAATTCAAAAATAATTTCTCTTTTTTTTTAAATCTTAACAATCAAAATATAACGATTTAATCCCAAAGTACGCCAAGATACTTTTTGTTGTCTTCAACGTTTTCCCGTATATTGTTGCCACGCCTTAAAAATCAATATTATCAATACTTGGACATTGGACATGAGCAAACAATTCGCAGTCATTGGCAATCCGATTGAACATTCTCGTTCTCCTGAGTTACATCATGCTTTTGCAAAGAAAACAGGTATTGATCTGAATTACAGCAGACGTCTAGCCCCACTAGATGGTTTTGAAAGCAGTGTGCATGAGTTTTTCTCTCAAAATGGCGTAGGAATCAATGTCACAGTTCCTTTTAAAGAACAAGCTTTTGCCATGTGCACGCAACTTACTGAACGCGCAAAAATTGCCAAAGCTGTAAACACGCTATGGATGGAAAATGGTGAGCTACATGGAGACAATACAGATGGTCAAGGTCTGGTCGATGCCATTAAAGCTTTGGATTGGGACTTAAAGGATGCAGACTTGCTGATTATTGGTGCAGGAGGTGCAACTCGAGGTGTGATCTATCCGTTGGTAAAAGCAGGGGTAAAAAAAATCGTGATCGCCAACCGTACACTTGCTCGTGCTGAACAATTGGTTGCAGACTTAGCAGACAGCGTGCCTGAAGCACAGCTGATGGCTTGTAGCTTAACAGCATTACAGGGGCAATTTGATCTTGTTATCAATGCGACCTCAGCAAGCCTAAGTGGTGACGCCCTTATACTCCCTGAAACATTAACATTTAATCATGCATATGAAATGGCATATGGCAAAGCATCAAGTTTTATTGAACAAGCCAAAGCACGTCAAGTTCCAAGCTCGGAAGGTTTTGGTATGTTGGTTGGGCAAGCAATAGAGGCATTTTATATCTGGAATGGTGTCCGTCCAAATCTAAAAGATTTTCTCTGAATGTATACTGATGTATAAGCTCTGTAGAATGCTTATCTAGGACAGAATAAGCATCAAAAAAAGAACCTCTATTGAGGTTCTTTTTTATCAATCGCTACAAGACAATTACTTTAACTTGGCATCACTCAATGCCTGATAAGCTTGCTTGAATAAGTCATAATCAATAAATTCATTAGAATCAACATTCAATGTCGATACGACTTGATCATTAAACTTATTATTTTTAAATGCAACATAAGATTTTGCTAAAACTTTTGCTGTTTTTATAAACTCTCCACGCTGAGACTTTTCAATCTCATTTTCTGCTTCAAACTTCTGCATGTAATATTGTGCAAACACAGCTTCGGTTGTTTTATATTTTTTAACTAAACCCTGCACCTCTAAAGTACTTTGTTTAGCTTTCCAGATTTTAGCAACAATCTCATCTACATCATTTCCAAGTTCATCATCATACTGATGATCATCTTCTAAATGATGCTTTTTCTGAAGTGCTTGAATTTGTTTTAAAGCCTGACCTTTTGGATTGTAGATCTCTTCATCAGAATATGCATATGCATAAATCGCAGCAATCTCTTGTAAATCTTGAACAGAATATTGCTTGATCAATTCAGGTTTTTGCGCAGTCAATTTTGCAATAAACACTGCTTTATAAGTTTTTTCATAAGACCCAGTTTGTGTAAATACTTGTTCTGCCAATAGCGCTAAACGTTCATCTAAACTTAAGTATTTTTGCTCATCACTACGTTCTGAACCTGCAATGCCTCCTACAGCTTGTTGCATAATGCTGCCTTTAAAGATCTCTTTAAAAGGTTTCGCCTGTTTGAGAACATTTTGATCAATCTTGCTTGCATTGCCATAATTAAGGAATTGCATGTCCATTTTAATGTTTAACTTACGATTTAAGGTATCTAAATCTAAGCCCATATCATAATCTGCTTTAACTGCTCGTCCTTTATTGTCCAATGACAAATCAACGATCAGTGGGTTACGTTTGTCTGGAGCTGGCAAACTGCTTTCAATCTCAGTGAGATGTTGATTCCACAATTGTTTAAATTGTTGCGCATCGACCAACTGATCTTTCGCATAGCCATTAAATGTGCTGACCAATGCAGTCTTATTTTTCTCTCTCAACGCAGTATCTGATGAGGATTCTTTTTGTTGCTCACCTTTTAAGACGTCTATTTCGTAATGATATTGACAATACTCCACATCACCAAAACGAGGATTTGTTTTAGCTTTGGACAAATCTTCACATTGTTGCTCAGTTAAGATTTTTGTCGTATTGCCGTCTGCTGCAGCTTCAACAGTCTCATTTTCAGAATCACGCTCTTGATCAGCAGTCGCATCGTCTCCGTCATCTTCTACAGCAGCACGTGCTGCTTGTTCCGCATCATATGCTGCTTGCGATGCATCCCCTGCTTCTACTTCTTCCTCTAAACTTTCATGAGACTTACGATTGACGGCATTGTAAAGTTCATACATTGCGCTTGATGCATCATTGGCACTATCATCACTCGATGTGATGCCTGCTACCGCTTCATCTGCAGCTTTCATCGCTTCCTGAGCAGCTTCATAAGCCTCATCACTTACCTGACTGTCGCTACTCGGTCCTAGGATTTTTGCAATATTAGATTGATTCAATCCAAACACTGAATTCATCAAATATTGACGATTCACTGTAGAGTATAATTGCCCTTGTAAGAACATTTCTTCTACTGATGTATTTAAGCGAATTTTTTCAACGATTCCTGCTTGCTTGTCCGCAGAACTCACTGCAAGATTTTGAATTTGATGAGGCGCGGCAATTAAATATGAAGTTGCACCCGACTGTTTAAGCAACTCGATCAAGGCTTTGCCATTCACCTTGTTAATATCATCTTTATATTTTGAAAAATCATAATACGCATATTTGTCTTGATCTTGAGAATTTGCCAAATAAGGCATGATCGAAAAAATATGGGTATAGAATTTATAATTATTCATATCCAAAACTGTAGGAATACGCATTTCCACAGATAAATTTGGCTTTTTGTATTGTGTTTCTAAATTAAACGATGCCATTTTTTGGCGATAATTCACTGTTCCGTCGTATCGAATTTGCAAATCATTGACAATATTTTGAACAACATCTGCTCCCATGCCGACAAAACGACTGATATAGTTTGAATCCTGTTTCGCAATCGCTTGATAAAGTTCTTTTTTCTGTATATCTGTCAGTTTAATTTTTTGATCTTTTAAATACTGATTGACCTTTTTTTCAATGGCAGGATCTAGTTGCTTTGAATCCGTAGACTTTAGATTTTGATCTTTCTGTGGGCGATCTAAATGAACTTGAAATTGCCCACGATAATCAAAATTAGGATATTCATACAGCGCATTAAACCCTTGAATTGCACGTTGAGGAGCGTCTTGATCTGCATTTAAAGCATTACTTTTAATCACATGTGTTGAACATGCCGACAAACTCAAACCTAAAAGACATAATGTTAATTTTTTTAAATGCATGAGAGATTGACTCACTTCAATATTATAAAGATACTAAAAATAGCAATGAAACTACAAAAACAAACTGTTCAATACTATCAAAAAACCAACAGATTCGCATGTACTTTTTCTACCAAATTCGCATTTCTGACAATTCTTTTAGAGAGTCTTATCAATGTATTTCTCATATGATTATGAATAATGAAACTATCGATTGAATATCCAAAACTATTTCTAAATTAGGATTAAATACATGCCAGCATATAAAGCGCCGCTCCGTGATATTCGTTTTTTAATCAACGAAGTTTTTGACTATTCTGGGCACTATAAAACATTATCAATTGGCGAAAATGCCGATGCTGATACGATTGATATGATTTTAGAAGGTGCAGCAGATTTTTGTGAAAATGTGCTCTCTCCTTTGAATCAGTCTGGCGATGAAGAAGGTTGCCACTTTAAAGAAGGTGAAGTCACTACACCAAAAGGATTTAAAGAAGCTTACGATCAATTCGTTCAAGGTGGTTGGCAAGGTTTGTCGTACCCAGAAGAGTTTGGTGGTCAGGGCTTACCAATGTCTTTAAATCTGATTAAATCGGAAATGATGGGAACTGCAAACTGGTCATTCACGATGTACCCAGGTTTAAGCATGGGCTGTATGAACACCATCATGCAATTTGGTACGGATGAACAAAAAGCAACCTACATGCCACATCTTACTGCTGGGACTTGGTCAGGTACGATGTGTTTGACTGAACCACAATGTGGTACAGACTTAGGACAAGTTAAAACCAAAGCAGAGCCAAAAGAAGATGGAACTTATGCCATCACTGGTACAAAAATCTTTATCTCTGCGGGTGAACATGATCTGACTGAAAATATCATTCATATCGTACTTGCGCGCTTACCAGATGCACCTGCTGGCACAAAAGGGATTTCATTATTTATCGTACCAAAATTTATCCCAACGGTAGATGGCGGTATTGGTGAACGCAACCCAGTGACTTGTGGTTCAATCGAACACAAAATGGGGATTCGTGCGTCAGCAACTGCGGTATTGAACTTTGATGCTGCAACAGGTTACTTGATCGGTGAAGTAAACAGAGGCTTACATGCCATGTTTACCTTCATGAACACTGCACGTATTGGTACTGCAGTTCAAGGTCTTGCACATGCTGAGTTAGCATTCCAAGGCGCACTGCCTTATGCAAAAGATCGTATGTCTATGCGTGCACTTTCAGGTAAAAAAGATCCAGAGAAAGTTGCCGATGCAATTATTCACCATGCTGATGTTCGTCGCATGTTATTGACCCAAAAGGCAATTGCTGAAGGTGGTCGTTCAATGATTTATCATGCTGCTCAATTGGCTGATAAGATGACTGATGCTTTGGCGCAAGGTGATCAAGCAAAATTTGATGAATATGACGATAAACTTGGTTTTTATACGCCAATTCTCAAGGGCTTCTTAACAGAAATGGGCTTAGAGGCTGCAAATCACGGGATGCAAGTCTTTGGTGGTCATGGTTATATTAAAGAACATGGCATGGAACAAATTGCACGTGATGCACGTATTTCAACCTTGTATGAAGGTACAACTGGCGTACAGGCACTTGATTTGATCGGGCGTAAAGTATTGCTTTCTTCTAAAGGTAAAGTGGTTCGTGAATACACCGCTGAAATCTTGAAGTTCTGTGGTCAACATGCACGTAATAAATATATGCGTCGCTTTGCATGGGATTTAACTAAAATCTGTGCGCAATGGAATGCTTTAACTGTTCGTATCATGCTTGCAGCACGTAAAGACCGTGACATCGTTTCTTCTGCTTCTGTAGATTTCTTGATGTTCTCTGGTTATGCAATGATGGCTTATTACTGGGCACAACAAGCAGCCGTGGCTTCTGAAAAATTGGCGTCAGGAAATGGTGCTGAAGTTCCTGAGTTCTATAAAGCAAAAATCAAAGTTGCTGATTTCTACTTTGAGCAATTGCTACCGCGTGCACAAGGGCATGCTGAGTCGATGGTCAACCCATCTAAGACCATGATGTCACTTGAAGCTGAACATTTTAGTTTTGACTACTAATATGTAGGTTTTCGCTAAGAAAAATAGAAAGAGCGCTTCGGCGCTCTTTTGTATTTTTAAGGAAAGTTAATTGAAATTCTGCCGGAATATGCGATAACTCATCCTCTTTTCTACTTGTTTATAACAATAGAAAGCTGATTTTTTCGCATTTTTAGTCACCCACCATGCACTAAAACATACTAAACAACGTGAATTCGATGCAATTAAATCTTCGACTCATTGAAAAATAATAAATCTATGTGGATTTTTTCTGGATTTTCATCCGATTTTGGATGAGTAGCGGAGCTTCGTAAGCGCCACCATCAATATAGTTTCATTGCTCTGATCAATAAAATGAAGGCGATCAATAGATTGTTTGATGATCTAAAGCTTGCACTGCCACGCTTTAATGCTAAAGTTTAAATTCTTTTGCGTAGGCGATGCCTCATATGCGCCGAGTTAAGCCATAATAACTCTTCAATTATTTGAATTTCATCATAAATTCATTTGATCATAAACTGTAATTTCCGCTTTCGCCTGCGTTCTGACAGGCTATAAAGTATATCCTCTGTAAATTCAGAGCGCATCGGAAACAATGCCATCAAACCTGCTTTAACTTGATTTTGTATTAGAGTGAGTGGTCGCCAAAGACTTAACGGACGTTCATTCCAAAACTCAAATAAAGTTGTATGCGGAAATTTTTGCACAATCAATTTTTCTAATAAGACCGCATAGAGTAACTTACCCAATAAATAAACCTCTGCAAGCATACTTCCTTTCTTAGCGCGTAACTTATCAATATTTAATATACTTTTCAGTCGTTTAAATGCTATTTCAATCTGCCAACGTGCTTGGTAAATATTCTTGATTTGTTCTGCCGAAAGACGTGTTGGTGGCAAAGTACTGATGATCAACATCCAATTAGCCAAATACAATGTGATCGCTTTTGGTGGGTTCTTTGCACACCTTTTACTGGATTGCCTCTTAATTTTTCGACGTACTTGCTCTGCGTCTGCTTCACTTCTAGGAAATGCATGAATATATACTTTGTAGTATTTTTGCTCTGTTTTCGTTCCTCCTATCATCCAAGCTTCTATCACTTGCGGTTGATTAGAATTTTGATTTAATTTTTCTTGCCAATCTATTTGTTTGAACTCTATATGATCGTTTTTTATTATTTTTTCATAAGTCAGCATCGAATTTGGGTTGTACCGAATCACTATTTCTACCCCCATATCAACAACAGGAAGGATGGTTTTTGTGCGACTGTAGCCACGATCGGCAATCACCACATCTCCTTTCTCAAACCTATGATGTTGTAAACTTTCTGCGACTTTACGAGTACTGAGTACAACTTCAAGTAAAGATAAATTCCATAAGTCCATTGCTGTATGTAAGCGATATGTCGCTCCATCTGCACCGCGTTCTTGGATGCTTGTACTATCAACGATTACAAAACGTAAGCTGTCGTCACTTTGTCGGTGTGTGATTTTAAACATATGAATTATGAGTGATTTAATCCAGTTTATGCTCTTACATAATCGTTCTTTAATCGCATCATCGGACAGACGACCATATGTTTGAGCAAACACGCCTGCACAGCTTTTCAATGATAAATCGTGTACACAATACAACATGATAATTTGAAAAAGTTCTTCAGGGCTTTTGATTTTTCTAATGCGTTGAAATGCTTCATGTTGGTAAGCGAGTTCGGAAAAATGAGTAGGAAGGGCTTGCATTAATTGTTCAAATACATTCATGATTGTGACTTAATGATGGTTGTTGGTAAATATTCACAGTAAGAGGTTAATATCTGCCACACCATCATCACAAATTTATTAATGTTTTCCAATGCTTTAACTCTTAACTCGGCGCATATGAGGCGATGCCTCACTTTTCAGAGATGAAAAGTGACAAAAATCTTTCTTTGAGCGAGGGGTACATCCTCATACCCCCGCTCAACATGGCGACATCCATGTCGCCTCACGATCGCAAGACCATCAATGATTCAAAAAGTACAAAATAAATGAATCATCCAAATCACTTGTATGAATAATCAGGCGGTTTGGCTGTATCATCTTTCATCAAGGATTTTTATCGAACTCAGGTTAAATAAATGCTAAGTTTTTAAAAAATTCTGTGCAGGAATCCAAAAAATCATCTCTTGTTTTGCCTTATTTTTGATTTTTTGACACGGGTTCAACGATGGTTTTAAACAATTTAAAGCCGTTTTTTTCAAGCACATAAAAACGTGTAGTCACTTGTTCCACGTCATAGTTTTGATCCATATGTTCTTCTTGTGTGACCAATAAACGACTATTCGCACGTGTTGCGATGACATCTTCTGTTCGTGCCTCGCCCCCAAAACCATCAGCTAACAGTTGCCCTGTACGTTTATTGACGAAAGAATACATTCTACAACTTGCACCACATCCCCACATGGTGGTGACATATTCACCAGCAAAATCTGGTTTTTCTTTCAAAGCATCTCTCAGTCGAGTACGAAACATATTGGCTCTTGGATCAGAAATATCCAGTTTGGCGGTCTTACCCGTATATACCGATTTCACAGGATAATCACGAAACTGGGGAACTGCACTTTTCGCATGAGCAATTGAGATTGCTGTTAGGGTAAAAAACAGACTGATGAGATATTTATTCATTGTTATAACCTAAAGATTTAAAATATTTATTTTCAGTCACAGCATAACAAAACTGGATATCTCCTGCTGTTTATTTTGAGCAATATATTTATAAAAATGCCTCTAAAACAGAGTTTAAAAATATATGCCCTTGCGCCGTACAGGACAAGCGTGTTGCATCATTGACCATTAAATGACGCTGTTTTAATGGGCTGATTCGCTCATTTAAATCCTCAAGATTCAAACCTGTACGTTCAGTATAGAGTTCAGCAACGACACCATCATTTAAACGCAAAGCATTCATCATAAATTCAAACGGCATCTCAACATCTTCGATACGTTTAAACTGCAAATGTTCAGCAGGCACTTTGGCTAAATAGTCTTTAGGCAAACGGGTCTTTTGATAGCGGTAAACACCATCAGTTTGAGTAACTTTGCCATGTGCTCCTGCACCAATTGCCAGATAATCACCAAATTGCCAGTAATTCAAATTATGCGCTGATGGTTGCTCTTTACGCCAAGCAGATACCTCATAATTGATAAAACCACTGGCTTTTAGATATTGCTCACCTTGTTCCTGTATCGCCTCTAAAACATCATCGACTGGCAAAATCGGTTGTGTACGGAAAAAAACTGTATTGGGTTCAATGGTTAATTGATACCAGGAAATATGTGTCGCACCATTTTCAACAGCCAGTTTTAAGTCGTATAACGCCTGTTCCAAGGTCTGTTCTGGTAATCCATGCATCAAGTCAACATTCACTCGTTGAAAACCTGCTTCTCGAGCATTTCGAATCGCTGAAACAGCATCATCATTGGAATGAATACGCCCTAATTTCTTTAAATGTTCGGTATTAAAACTTTGCACGCCTATGGATAATCGATTAATACCTGCAGCTAAATAACTTGCAAAAGGATCATGTTCAACTGTTCCCGGATTGGCTTCTAAAGTAATTTCACAATCCTGCTCAAAAGGCAGTAAGGCTTTTAATTGAGAAAATAACCATTGATAACCTTGAGCTGAAATAAGTGACGGCGTTCCTCCACCAATAAACACACTATGAATTTCTCGCCCTTGGGCAAATTCAATTTGCGTTTTAAAGTCTTCAACCAATGCCTGTAGATATTCCTGTTCCAAATCTAAAGACAATTTTCCGTCGGGTACAGCATGCGAATTAAAATCACAATATGGACACTTACGCACACACCACGGCATATGGATATAAAGCGATAATGGAATATTTTGAGGGATTAAAGCAGTCAAAGAAAAGCTCAAAGCAACTAACAGAATAATTAATTTTAACATGACTTCTAGCTTCTGATTAGAACAACTCATCAAATTGCTTTAGACTGGATATGCGCAATAAAAAGTAGATGAACAAGAATGATGAAATTATCCAGTCAATTGTTATTTCTTTTACCACTCACCATGGGCATTGGTATTGCTATGGCGTTTCAAACAGCCATCAATACGCAACTGCGTGAATATCTTTACTCCCCTTTACAAGCCGCGCTTTTATCTTTTTTGGTGGGTACACTATTGCTCGTAGTTTTGGTAATCTTCCAGTCTGAACAAAAACCAACACTACACAGTTTCGCTGTGATTCCTTGGTATCTCTGGCTAGGGGGTTGTCTTGGGGTTTATGCCATTAGTATTAGTATTTATACTGCCCCTAAACTTGGTTTCTTAACCCTTTCAGGGTTGATTATCTTCGGGCAGATCGCCACATCAATGATCATTGATCACTTTGGTGTATTGGGTACAGATAAAGTGCCAGTCAACTGGCAACGTCTTATAGGTGGCGTGGTGATTTTTATAGGTGTGCTTCTCACTCTACAACGCTAACCAGTTTATTTTTTCTTAAGCACATTTAAAACGAGTATTACCTGTGTCTGTATCAGTAAAAGCCACGACTACCCGCTTTGAATTAAAGCAACTTTTTCATTTGATGCTGCCGATTTTGATCACTCAATTTGCTGCCGCAGGCTTTGGATTGATTGATACCATCATGGCTGGGCATATGTCTGCCGAAGATCTCGCCGCAATTGCTGTTGGGGTTGGATTATGGATTCCAGTGATGTTGCTGTTCAGCGGTATCATGATTGCCACAACACCTTTGGTTGCTGAAGCCAACGGCGCACGTACGCCTGAAAAAATTCCTTCGATTGTTCGTCAATCGTTATGGGTTGCTTTCTTACTTGGCTTGATTGGAATGATGGTTTTGCAAATCATTCCATTGCTTTTGCCTCTTGTTGGTGTGCCTGAGTCTCTGCTTCCTAAAGCCAGCCTGTTTTTACATGCAATTGCTTTCGGTATGCCGGCTTTTACCATGTATTCAACTTTACGAGGATATTCTGAAGCTTTAGGTTATCCACGTCCTGTCACAGTGATTAGCCTCGTGGCACTGGTGGTGCAAATTCCACTCAACTTTATTTTTATGTATGGTATTGGACCGATTCCACATCTAGGGAGCGCGGGGTGCGGTTTCGCCACAGCATTATTGCAATGGCTCATGTTCATTACAATCAGTACTTATATTTTCAAAGCAAAGCGTTATCAGTCGACTCAACCCTTGAGTAAATTTGAGAAAATGGACAGTGTACTCATCAAGCGTATTCTTAAACTGGGTTTACCGATTGGTTTAGCGATTTTCTTTGAAGTGAGTATTTTTAGTACGGGTGCAATTGTGCTCAGTCCATTGGGAGAGATTACGGTTGCCGCACATCAAATTGCCTTATCCGTCACCTCTCAGCTGTTTATGATCCCAATGTCACTCGCTTTGGCGCTGACGATTCGTACAGGAACCTATTTTGGTGAAAAAAATTGGTTCGCCATGCGTAAAGTGCAAAAAGTTGGATTAATGACCAGTACCTTATTTGCCTGTACCACCATGTTATTACTGTTGCTATTACGTCCAGAAATCGTTTCTGTTTATACGCGTGATTATGATGTATCTCAAGCTGCCATTTATTTGATTCTATTTGCAATTGGCTATCAGCTCATGGATGCTTGGCAAGTGAGTGCTGCTGGTTGTTTACGTGGAATGCAGGATACCAAAGGACCCATGTGGATCACGATGCTGGCTTATTGGATCATCGCCTTTCCAATTGGAATCTATTTGGCACGTTATACTGATATGGGTGCGGCGGGTGTCTGGACAGGTTTAATTATTGGATTAACGGTTGCTTGCGTCTTATTGCTTATGCGCTTATATAACAATAACAAACGCTTAGCACAAAACTAATAATTAAAATTTTAAATAATGCTGTTTTATTAGCAGCATTATTTTTTCTAAATCAAGTCAACTCAAACTGAGTTATATCATCTAAACAATACATCATCTGTCTAAATCCTCAGGTGACTTGACCAGATCATATAAAGTTCATGATGAACTTAAATTTTTCCATCTATTCAGATTGAAGCTGATAGGCATGTTGAAATTTCTCAGACATTTCCGATACATCTGCAACCTCTTTGATGATTGCTTGCCCAACAATCACATCCGTACCATTAAACGTCATGGTTGGCGCGCCGTATAACGCATAACCTTCGTTAAGCGCTTTGCTCACCCTTGCACAAAAGTGAACATCATCTTTGCCCGTTAAATAACGATAAACTTTCATCCAACTACAACTATATGAATATGTGAAAACATTTTAATCCAAAATACACAAAAACAGGCTTATACTGTCCAACGAGTTTAAATATCAAAAATAGCCAAGCAGAAACAAACGCTTAACAAATTAGAGTAGGCAGTTTAACAATAGTCGCCTATGATCAAAATAAATGAAACATCTAATCTAAACTGAAGGATGATTACGAATGTCGAAAAGTACCAGTACACCCGGTCGCCGCTTTATGAAACTTGCCAGTATGACTGCAAGTATTGCGACAAAAACGGTATCAAATTCAATTCGTAACTTCAATGCAGATGAAGAGCAGAAAAATGAAGCGCGCAGCAAGCTGTTTCAAGATATTGGCGTACAAATCGCAGACACCTTAGGTGAAATGAAAGGTGCTGTAATGAAAGTTGGGCAAATCGCCTCTCAGTACAAAGATATTTTTCCGCCAGAAGTTGCTCGTGCCATTGCCAAATTACAACGCCAAGCACCTGCAATGCCCTTTATTGAAATTAAGCAGCAAGTCGAACGAGAGCTTGGCAAACCCATTGATCAAGCCTTTTTATATTTTGATGAGCAACCTTTTGCCGCAGCCTCAATTGGTCAGGTACATAAAGCAACTTTGAAAAATGGCACAGAAGTGGTGGTTAAAGTTCAGTACCCAGGTGTGGATGAAGCCTGTGAAAGTGATTTAAAACAAGTTCGCCTAGCATTACGTCTTATGGGGGTACTTAAAGTTGATAAGAAATTACAAGACCGCTTATTTAAAGAAATTCAAGACAGCCTGCATGAAGAATTGAATTACGAAATCGAAGCACAAAATTTACAAGTATTTCGAACTTTCCATCAGGCTTTGGATAGCAAAATTATTATTCCAAAAGTTTTTACTGAATACTCAAGTCGTCGAATCCTGACCTTAAGCCTTGAAAAAGGTGAAAGTATTGAAACTGCAAGCACTTGGGACTTAGATATTCGCAATGAAATTGGTCGTCGTTTGATTCTAGCACTGGGTCAACAGATCTTTTTCTTAAAACGCTTCCATTGCGATCCACACCCAGGCAATTTTGCTTTCCGTGAAGATGGTAGTGTGATTATTTATGATTTTGGTGGAGTAAAAACCTTATCCAATGAAATCATTACCCATTTTAAAGCTTTAGTCAGAGCTGCGAGAAAACAAGATATTGCTAGCATTGAAGAGCATTTAACCGCATTGGATGCATTGGCTGAAAAAAGCGAGTTCCCTGAAGAGCTTTATCAAGCATGGCTCGAAGTTTTATTACGCCCACTGACGACACATTATGATTTTGCTGAAAACTCAGCCCATCATGATGGTATTAAATTGGTGAAAAAATCTCTGAAATACTGGGATGTATTTAAGCCATCTCCAGATACTTTAATGGTAAATCGTACCATTTCAGGGCAATACTGGAATCTGATTCAACTGAAAGTTCATGATAATTTGAATGATCTTTTCGAAGAATTGGTTCCACTGCAAGATTAAGAAAAGGTTGATAACTAAGGTCATTTATACAGTGAGTGAATCAGGGGATGTATCGTTAAAACTCGAATTGAATAATCATTATCTCTCACGGTAGTGATTAATTTTATTTTAAGGCAATCATCTTAAATTAAAACCATATTTGAAACCTAAGCACCCTCCTCCTGCTTAGGTTTCTTTTTTATTTTCAGCAATATGAAATCATTTTTATCTGACAGATTGAACTCAAATTTAAATAGACTTTACAAATTATATGTTATGTTATAATATTTCATTAAGCCAAAATAATGAGAGGATCAAATCATGCGTCCAGGTATCCATCCAGAGTATCGTGAAGTGTTGTTCCATGACACCAATGCAAATGCATTCTTCGTAATTGGCAGTACGATCAAGACTGCAAATACCAAAGAACATGAAGGTAAAATATATCCTTATGTAACATTAGATATATCGAGTGCTTCTCATCCTTTCTATACGGGTGAAATCCGTCAAGCAAGCAATGAAGGTCGTATTGCCAACTTTAATAAACGTTTTGCACGTTTTAAACGTTAAGTTTAAAACTGTTGTTCAAGCCTAAGTTACCTCTCTAAACTTAGGCTTTTTTTTATTCTTAGATTCTCTGATGAAGTGCAACAGAGATTTATATTATTTTGTTGATAAAATCATTTGCACAATATAAAAACCAATCGCTAAAAAGACGACACCGACAATAACACTTGAAACTGTATAGGCCAGCGCAATAGGAAAGTGTCCTTGGCGAATGAGTTGAAAAGTTTCTAAGCCAAAACTGGAAAAAGTCGTAAATCC
Organism: Acinetobacter bereziniae LMG 1003 = CIP 70.12; assembly: GCF_000368925.1. GTDB lineage: Bacteria > Pseudomonadota > Gammaproteobacteria > Pseudomonadales > Moraxellaceae > Acinetobacter > Acinetobacter bereziniae. Next base: position 1,840,178 of record NZ_KB849756.1, read on the forward strand.
ACCGAGGATTCCCACCATGAAAAACAAGCGTGTTTCTTGTTGTAGAATTGGATAACGCAGGGTAAAAGCAAAGAAAATTCCTGCCAGAAAACACCCTAAAATATTAATTGACCATGTTGCCCAAGGAAAAAGGCTGAGAGGTTTAGAAATCAAAAAACCAGCCCCATAACGTAAGCTTGCACCAATTGCTCCACCACATGCGACCAATAGCCAATTCATGTTCTAACGTCCTTCAATCTTCTTTAAATCAATTCTTTTAACACTAACGACGCAATGCCACTTTGTTTGTGTATAACCCAATAGTTATCCACAATTTTACACAACAATAGTAAGCAATCTAATCGAGTGGTGTCTCATTTTTTACATAAAAGTTCAATGCAGGAACCACAAATGCAAAGACATCTTGTTCCCGAACTTCCCACTGTTGTAGTAATGGACAATCAATATTTAGCACCTGTGCTGCTTGAATTTGATTAAAATCAAAAGGCATTTCAATATCACCTTGTGACAAATGTTCAGGCTGATCAACCCATTCCACCCAAGCATGATCTTGATCCACAAGATAGGCAATAGCGTCTTTCCATGAAGGAAACAAAGGGTGCCAAGCTTGAGGGAGTTGCTGATCTGTTTTGATCTTAACTGCGCTGGAAAGTCGATAAAGTGCATCTAGCTCAATCTGTGTCTGAATAATATCATCTTGTCTTTCATGGACAAATTGCAAGGCATATTGTGCAGGCATCGCATCACTTGTTAAACGCCCACTGAGTACATACAGTTTCTGATCAATCATGACCTGTTCAAAAATCACCGTTTTGTCTTGTTGCTCAGGTGCAATATAAAAACGCCAATTGCTTTGTCGAGGTGATGGCATGAGCTGACGTAAACGACCTAAAAAAGAAAAGCCAAAATGCTGGTGTTGGTAAGTCAAAATACTAAAAATCGTTTTACCTTGTTTTTCCCACAATTGAACATGACTCGGATAGCGTGAACGGACTTTTTCTATATCCACCAACCACGACAAATAAACAATATTTTTTACCTGACTTTGTAACTGCAAAAAGGGAATAAAACGCATCAAGATACGGCGTAAACGAAGTAAAAATGAGCATTGCGCAAAAAATGCAATGAGTTTTAAAGTAACGCCTGCAGTTTGTTTTTTAAGACGATGTCGGTTCATAAGACACGATGACTGTTCCCTTCAAGCATTTGATTCTAACAAATACCGTTAAAAAATAATTTATCTGGCAAAACACATGAGAACATTACTGATCTATGAACGATAGGTTATGCTATGTGCACGACTGAATATGGAATTCTCAAATCATGGTTCAAGATTTATTGAAACGACTTCAAACTGGCAAAGCAAAATTTGCCGATGTTATTCAACATATTGAAGCGCGTTATACACATACCCCAACCGCATTTCAAAATGGTCAACAACATAATGCAGCAACAGAAAACCAAGGCAGTGCTAAAGTTTTTTCTTTTGCTCAGCTAAATCAACTCGACCAACAGCAAACCTTGAACTTGTTCGCAGAACACTATGCTTCTGTTTTGGCGACTCCAGATGCGTCAGATCATCAAAATATTCGTCAATTTATGCAAAATGGTTGGGATGGCATTCAATTTGAGGGTGTAGCTTTAACTGCGAAATAATATCTATCATCATTGTAAACATCAATGAATTGGCTCAAGCTACATATCGCAATTAAAACAATAAAGGGATCAAATTGATCCCTTTATTCTGCGCTTATGGTCGCTCATCATATTGTGGCAAACCATCACAAATATGATCCCACTCTGCTTTATAGGCTGCATAAATATGCATGGTGGGTTGATGTTCCAATGCCGTGTCGAGTGTTCCAATTCTTAAACGATAGGTCTCTGGAGCTTCAGCTTTGATGCTGATAATCGGCGAGCCACACTCCTGACAAAAACATCGCGTGGTAGTCTCGGTTGATGCAAACTGTTTTAGCAACGACTCACCCTTTACGATTTTAAAGTCTGCTTTTTGAATGGGTGCATTGGTCGCAAATGCCGTACCATTTGCTTTTCGGCAACGTTTACAATGACATTGGATGACTGGACCTACTTCACCATGAACCTCATAATGAATCCCTCCACACAAACAACTTCCTGTATATAATTTTTCAGCAGACATTTTTGAAAATCTCACCATGTGCAAAATGATTAGTTACTCCATCAAGTTAGCACAAAATATCTACTTTTAGCGGAAATAAATCCTTTTTTATAACAGGTCAGAAAGATATTGATGCACGCCTTCACCTGCCGCTCGACCAGTAGCAAAACAAGCCGTCAATAAATATCCACCTGTCGGTGCATCCCAATCCAGCATTTCACCACAACAAAACACCGAAAGATGAGATTTGAGTTGTAAATCCTGAGTCAATGCTTGTTCTTTGACACCACCTGCACAACTAATCGCCTCTTCGATAGGGCGGAATCCCTGTAATTCGATTTTGAGGTGTTTAATCTGTTGCGCCAACTGTTCTGGATCATTCCAAAGCGCTTTATCAACCAATTCACGTAGCAAACTTGATTTTGCTGTGTCTAAGCCTGCTTTACGCCAAATATTGGCAGTCGACTGCTTTTTAGATGGCTGTAATTTTTGTACCAATTGCTGAATAGATTGATCGGGTAACAAATCCAGATACATGACGAGTGGTTGACTTTGTTGAATCAGTTGACGCAATGAGCGTCCTTGCTTATAGATGAGCCCACTTTCCAAGCCATAATGGGTAATAACGATATCACCTTGAGTTTTAACCGAAGGCTCAACCCAAGCATCTACGCGCTTTAAAGGCTGACCAAAAACAGACTGCATATAGTCTGACCATGGATAAACTACGCCCGCATTACTGGGTTGAAAAGTTTCAATTTCAGATGAGGACAACCATTTTTGCCATGCGCCATCACTGCCTAAACGAGACCATGACACAGCACCACATGCCAAAATAATCGCATCAAATTTCTGCTCATTGATTTGATTACTTTTTAAATCAATCATCTTGAGTTGCTGATGTTTCAGGTCAGTAACTTGATGACGATAATGAAACTTAACCTGTTGCTCAACTAAATGCTTCAACCATGCTCTTAACAGTGGTGCAGCTTTCATTTCTACAGGAAAAATCCGCCCAGAACTGCCTACATAAGATTCAATGCCTAAACTTTGCATCCACTTTTGAATCCAAGCAGCATCCCACTTTTCAATCCAAGGTCTCAACCATTCCACTTGATCATAACGTTGAATAAATTGCTCAAAGGTTTCAGCATGTGAGATATTCAGTCCCGTTTTTCCCGCCATCAAAAACTTACGTGCTGCCGATGGCTTTTGTTCAAAAACATGAATCTCATAATTTTTATATTGGCTTAAAACATCTGCCGCCATTAAACCTGCAGGACCTGCACCAACAATTGCAACTCTCTTAATCGACATGTGCTTGCTCGGATGATGTCTCGGCTGCCTGCCCATGACGAGGTTGCATATCATCAAAACGAGTTAAATAATGCTCAGGCTTACGAATAATCAATTGCTGACACAACTCACCACGTTCTAAGTATTTAATTTCAAAATGTGTTCGTGCTGAATCTGATGCAATAATTTGTTTCTCGTAAGGAAGTTTCCAAACGTCTTGTAACTGTTGCTCTGCTTCCGCGATATATTCGGGAATATTACTGGCCAATGTAATGCTGCCATTTGGCTGTAGCCTAGAAATCAAAAACTCAAAAAAAGGCATATTTAACCAGCGTTGTGCTGGATTATGCGGTTCAGGATTTGGATAGAGAATAAACAACTGTTGCACCTGTGCTGGGTACAATGCATGTACAACCCATGGCAATGCATCGGCATGAATTGGTGTTAAATTGGTTTGCCCTTCTAATTGATGCTGTTTTTGCATCGCCACAAATTTTTCACGTGTGCGCTCGATTGCAATCAGGCTCAAGTCTGGATGTTGTCCTGAAAACAACAATGCATGTTTGCCTTTCCCTGCCCCAATTTCCACACAAATAGGAGTATTTTCAATACATTGAAAATCACGGGGAGCATGCATACGCTGTGCTTGAAATTGACGAATCGGCATAATCAGATCAAACTAAGAAAAATCGCTGCAAGTTTAACAATTCTTTGCAGGTTTTGCTTTTCTAAATGAGAGTTTCTGTATGGCTAAAACATTTCCTTGTCCACGATGTGGTGAACCTTCAACATGGGAAGCAAATGAATTTCGCCCATTTTGTTCTGACCGATGCAAATTGATTGACCTCGGTGCCTGGGCGAATGATGAATATAAACTTCCTACTCAAGATGCGCCTCAAATGGATCAAAAACGACATGAAGATGATTATGAAGATTAATCAATCATGTGGCTGCCCAAATTCGTTTAAGTACCTTAAGCCAATTTTTAAAGCATATTTGTTCAATCAATTGATCTGAATAACTGCGTTGTCGCATTGCACTGATGAGTTTCGAAACTCCCATAATATCTTTGAGTTCATTACTAATCAGTGCACCATCAAAATCAGAACCAAAGCCGACATGTTCTTCACCTAAGTAGCGCATCATATATTCCAAATGATCTAAAATAATATTGATGGCCGTATCGGCATTGCGCTGTCCGTCTGGTCGTAAAAATGCCACATCAAAATTTACTCCAACCATACCTTGACTATCACGTATCGCCTTTAATTGAGTATCCGTTAAATTTCGTGCTTGTGGACACAATCCATAAGCATTGGAGTGAGTTGCAACAATCGGTTGCGCTAAAATCTCTGCTGTATCCCAAAAAGCACCCTCATTCATATGTGAGACATCAACGAGCATCTTTTTATCCGCACAACGTGCAATTAAAGCTTTACCCTCAACTGTAAGACCGGGACCTGTATTTGGAGAATGAGGAAATTTAGCATTTAAACCATGTCCAAACTGACTTGGTCTATTCCATAGTGGTCCTATACTACGCAACCCTGCATCATATAAGACATCCAATAGTTTAGGATCTTGTTGTAAAGCTTCTGCCCCCTCCATATGAAGGACAATACTCAACTTTTTTTCAGTGATACAAAATTCAATGTCTTCAACAGATGTACAGATTTGAATATTGTGCGAACGTCTAGTCAACTGTTGAGCTAAATCAAGCTGCTGCAAACAAATCTGTTCAATCTGTTGTTGGGTAAACTCATCAATGCTTTGATCGAATAGTTTATTCGGATGATGTTGCTTTACATAATCAAATGGCGGTAGAAAAATAGCAAAAAACCCACCTGCAAAACCTGCTTTCTGACAGCGTTTGAAATCAAGATGCCCAGGCAATCCTTGATGGATAAAAGCATCGACAGGATCATGATCATCAGATAACCACAGCCTTGTTAAAACATCATTATGACCATCGAAAATTGGAATTACATCGTGGCGCATACTGCACATCTCGCTAAAATTATCCATTTGATATGTTTAAAACAGAAATGTGATTATTCATTCGTTTAGAATTTTTACTATTGCGAAAAATCAAATTACTGAGGGAAACATCTTGTTCAGTTTCTGCTCGTGCTTGTTCAATCAAATGATGATATGGCGATTTAGCACAGACTGGATCAGCATTAGATGCATTGCCCGTTAACATATAAGCTTGGCAGCGACAGCCACCAAAGTCACGGTCTTTATCAGGACATGTACGACAACCTTCAGGCATCCAAGCATCTCCACGATATTGGTTAAAAGCCTTAGATTCATACCAAATTTTTGCTAAAGATTGTTGACGGACATTCGGAAAAGTCATCGGTAATTGACGAGCCGCATGACATGGCAGTGCCATGCCATCAGGCGCTATCGTTAAGAATATTTTCCCCCAACTATTCATACATGCCTTTGGACGCTCTTCATAATAGTCAGGTACCACAAAAATAAGCTTACAAGGACGCTTTTGCTGACGTAATTTTTCTCGATAAGCATTGGTAATGCGCTCAGCACGTATTAACTGGGTTTGAGTAGGTAATAAATACTGACGATTTAAAAAAGCCCATCCATAAAACTGACAAATTGCTAACTCGACAGTGTCCGCATTCAATTCAAGACAAAGCTCAATGATCTGTTCAATCTGATCAATATTATGTCGATGAATGACAAAATTAAGCACCATTGGATATTCATATTTTTTAATAATACGGCACATATTGTATTTTTGTTCAAAGGCATATTTCGAACCCGCCAATGCATCATTTACCAACGGATCGCTTGCCTGAAAACTCACTTGTATATGATCAAGACCTGCTTGTTTTAAACAGCTTACTCTTTGTTCCGTCAACCCCATACCCGAAGTGATAAGATTGGTATAAAAACCTTGTTGATGTGCATGTGCGACTAACTGATCTAAATCTTGACGAACCAAAGGCTCTCCACCAGAAAAGCCTAACTGCACAGCACCAAGCTGGCGAGCTTGATCAAAAACATCACACCACTGTTGGGTCGTTAACTCATTTTTATGTTGTGTATAGTCTAAAGGATTGGAACAATATGGACATTGTAATGGACAACGATAGGTTAACTCTGCAAGTAACCATAACGGTAGTCCAATATCGGTTGTCATTTAAAATCAATCCAATATTGTTGTTGAGCAACTAACATGTAATCAAAAACATCATTGTCTATTTCAGCAATATCTCCAAATTGTTGTTTTAAATAAGTAATAATATCTAAAATACTATTTATCCCATCAATACATTGCCCAATCGCACCAGCGCTTTCATTTAACTTGATCATGCCTTCAGGATATAAAATAACAAAACTATTTTGCGCAGGTTCAAACTGAAAACGGTAGCCAGGTCGCCAAATAGGAATAAGATTTTGATCAAGTGCTTTATTGTTCATCTAAATAATCCTTTATGCCAAACTCGTTGTTTAGTCACAGTATGATAAGGCGCTTCATGATGTATATAAGCCAAAGTTAAAGCATCTAAAATGCTCCATAAAACATCAAGTTTAAACTGTAGTATTTCTAACATTCGTTGCTGTTGCTCATAACTGGTGAAGGAATCCAGTGTAATCGTCAAACCATGCTCAACATCTCGTCGAGCTTGACTTAATCGAGAGCGAAAATATTGATACCCCTGATCATCAATCCAGGGATAATGTTTTGGCCATGAGTCTAACCGCGATTGGTGGATTTTAGGTGCAAATAATTCAGTTAATGAACTACTTGCAGCTTCCCGCCATGACGCTCTGCGTGCAAAGTTGACATAAGCATCTACAGCAAAACGTACCCCTGGGAGGACGAGCTCTTCAGAAATTACCTGTTCACGTCGAAGACCTACAGCTTCTGCCAAACATAACCAAGCCTCTCGCCCCCCACCATCGGGATACGTACCATCTTGATCAATCATTCGTTGAATCCACTCCTGACGTACCCGTTGATCTGGACAATTTGCCATGATCGCAGCATCTTTAAGTGGAATATTAATTTGATAATAGAAACGATTTGCAACCCACGCCTGAATTTGCTGTTGGCTTGCCTTTCCTTCCGACATCATGACATGAAACGGATGATAAATATGGTAATACTGTCCTTTGTCTATAATCGCTTGTTTAAATTCTTCTAGTGTCAACGCTTTTGGTATTTGATTCATAGGGCATCTTATTAAAGTTCAATGTGCATTCCGTCGTAAGCAACCTCTACCCCATTTGCTTGAAGTTCAGCAAATTGGATAGAGTTCTCATTTAAAATTGGATTGGTATTATTAATATGAATCAGTATTTTTTTTACGTCTGAGAGCTGATTCAAATAAGACAATGATCCACCTTCACCACTAATGTACAGATGTCCCATTTCTCTTCCAGTTTTTACGCCTACACCACATTTTTGCATCTCATCATCTGTCCATAGTGTCCCATCAATCATCACACAATCTGAGTTCCTCATCGTCGCCATAATCATGTCATCAACTTTTCCAAGACCAGGCGCATAAAACAACTGCTTTTGTGTTTTTTGGTCTTTAATAATTAAAGCAATATTGTCACCCTCATGCGGATCATGGCGATGGGGTGAATATGGCGGAGCCGCACTTTGAATCAGCAGAGGAATGAATTCCAAATGCTTAAAACCATCTATTCGAAAAGCATGATTTGGGTCAATCTGGCGATATTGCAGTCCACCATTCCAGTGCTTCAATATATTAAATACGGGAAAACCTATACTGAGGTCTTGGTAGACCATTTCAGTACACCATACAGAGATTGGACATCCTTCACGTAAAATAAGAAGCCCTGAGGTATGGTCAAGTTGACTGTCCATCAGAATGACATTCGTAATGCCAGTATCACGTAATTTACGCGCTGGTTGAGCTGCCCTAAAATCAAATAACTGTTGGCGAATATCTGGTGAAGCATTTAACAAAATCCAGTCCGTGCCATTTTCAGAAATGGCAATCGAGGACTGTGTTCGAGCTGTGGCTTGGATCGTGCCTTTACGGATACCATCACAATTAACACAATTGCAATTCCATTGTGGAAATCCACCACCTGCGGCTGAACCCAATACATAAATATACATAGCAGTAAGATCTGATGATGATAAAGATCTAAGCCCCAGATCAAGGCTAGGGCTTATTTGGGTTTGAAAGTAAAAATAATTAACGGGCTTCGAAGTACATGGTAACTTCAAAACCAATTCGTAAGTCAGTAAAAGCTGGTTTTATCCATTGCATAAAATTTTTCTCCAAATTCAATTCTTATTTAAAAAATTAACACCTAATCAGTACCACAACAGTGTTCAAATTTTATTCTAAATAAAAATACTATCCTTGTAGACCCTGTTTAGTTAATATTTTGTTCGATAGTCGTTATCGTTAAAAATGAGTAAAAATTATTCGCCATGTCCGACGAGGTAGATCAAAATCCAAAATTAAGACAATTTTTGTTCCATATTTTAATTCAGTGTAACTTTCTTACTCTGATTAAACAGTTTTTTTATAATTTAAACACAATAGACATATATATTTCACAATAAACGCCTATTTTTTAACACACGCTTAGCTATATGATCATTGCGTGCTAAATGTCACACTTTTCCATATAAAAAATTAAAAAAAGTTTCATTGAAACTAAATTGGAGTATCAAAATGTATATAGGTTTAAAAGTTTTTACTGCTATTTTAGCCATTTTATGTGTATTTTTTACCACGATAGGCATTTATGCACTTGATGCATCACTGATTATTATTGGTATTCTCTTTGCAGCTTCAATTCTCTTGATTGTTTTAGAGGCGCAAAATCGATCAACCAATCCGTTTATAAAACGCTAACACTACCATCGAATAAATAATTGAGAATGAACGATCATTAGCTCACTCATTGCATTATCCAACACTGACTGAGCTGTATTTTATTAGATGGCAAGTTTCGAAAAAATTACCCTGCTTTACTTGCCACGAATGGATTATGCTGTTTCTCAAACCCAATCGTACTCATAGGGCCATGCCCTGAAATAAATTGGGTTTCATCAGGTAAGCTAAAACATTCACGCTGAATAGAATCTAGTAATTGTTGATGATTGCCTTTTGGAAAGTCTGTGCGCCCAATTGAACCTTTAAACAATACATCACCCGTCCACAGCACAGCATATTTAGCATTGTAAAAGATGACATGACCAGGGGTATGTCCAGGCGCAAAACGAACTTCAAATTCCTCCTGCCCTAATTTCAAAGTTTCACCACCTTCAAGCCATTGATCAACTTTAACTGGCTCGGGAATAGGAAAGCCATAACGAGCAGACACTTCTTGAATCATATCTAACCAAAATTGGTCTTCTTTATGTGGACCAATCACAGGTACATTCCATGCTTTAACCAATGCACCCACAGCACCTGCATGATCCAAATGCCCATGCGTTAACCATAACGCTTTTACCGTTAAGCCAAGCGCTTCAACTTCTTGTTTTAATTTTTCAGGCTCACCACCTGCATCAATCAGTACCGCTTCTTTAGTTTCCGAGTCCCAAACAATCGAACAGTTTTGAGCAAACGCCGTTACGGGTACAATTTTGACTTGTAACATAATAATTTTCCTAAAAGAATAGCGTCTGTTGACATTGCAAAAAACGCTAAGCCTGTAACTGTGACTTGAGTGCCTCTAATTGAGTCTGTAACAGCAGTCCCAATAGATCAATATGGTCGTCTCGATCATTCAATGCAGGGATATAAGCATAATCTTTACCCCCTGCTTTCAAAAATAATTCAGCATTCTGAATTGCCAACTCTTCTAAAGTTTCTAAACAATCTGCTGAAAATGCAGGACTCAGGATTTGCACAGATGCTACACCTTGTTCTGCCCATGATTGCAATAATTGATCCGTATAAGGCTTGACCCATTCCTGTTTCCCAAAACGTGACTGGAAACTTATCGCCCATTGGTCATCACTCAACTGTAGTGCCTGAGCAACCTTTTGCGCAGTCACACGACAACGATCTGCGTACGGATCACCCTTATCTGCATAAGGTTGCGGAATACCATGAAAAGACATTAATAACTTTTCCGCTTGACCGTGCTGTTGTTGATAATCACGGACACTATTGGCTAAAGCCTGTATATATAACGGGTGTTGATAATAATCACGAATGAAGCTTAGACCTGGAATATTTCGTTGTTTCAGCAGCCATTTTGCCACTGCATCATATAACGGTGCGGTGGATGTTGCCGAGTACTGAGGAAATAGCGGAAAAAGAATAATGTGATCATAAAGCTGTGATTCAGCTTCATCTAACACACGATCAATACCTGGTCGACCATAGGTCATTGCAGGAACAATGGTTAAATCAAAATCAGTATTGAATACGCTCAATTTCTTTTGAAGTTGTTGAACCTGTTTAAATAAAATTTCTCGCATTGGAGAGTCATTCGACCATACCTGCGCATAGGCTTCCGCTACACGCTTAGGTCGGAACGGGAGAACAAAAGCATTTAAAATAATTGCCCACAAAATTTTGGGAATTTCAATAACCCGCTGATCCGATAAAAACTGCTTTAAAAAAGCCCGAACCGCTGGAGCTGTTGGTGCGTCTGGTGTGCCAAGATTGGCAATAATAATCAGGACTTTAGGTTTGGATAAAGACATTTTTACTCTGTTTGCACAATACCATGATCTCTAAATATCAGCTTAACAGAGTCAATCTATAAACAGAATTTTTATCTGTATATTCACACTGTATACCCTTAAAAAATAGAGGAACGATGACTGATACGTTGTGAATTTTCCAGCAATTTGACACATTTATCGGTCATTTGCCATAACATACGCTGACGATCATCACGCCCAACAGGGACAATCCATTCATTTTGACGAACTTGTTGTTTAATCGTATGTAAAGAACGTATATTGATCTGTGCTCTAGATACAGCATGCGCACGAGGCATGACTACTTGTGCATCTGTCAGACCTGTATTATTTAAATAGTCATTCAGCACTTTAGAGAAAAAATCCTCAGGTGTTGGTTTCCTGAATTCAACAGACAATATTTTTAATAACTCTGCCCAAGTCATTTCACGTGCTGGAGAAAGCTCCCTAAAATTACCATCTTGATAAGCATGCATACGGTAATCGAAGTTAAATACTTCATGCAGTGAAACTTTTGGTAAGGTTAAAAATGGATCTGCTTCTTTACGTCCTTGTTCAACTGAGACCTGTGCTAATTTTGCTTTTAAACGATCAATTTCGTCTTGCAAGACCTGAATATTTTGTGGTCTTACCCAACCAACAACAGGATAACGCTCAAGCATTTGTGGCATGTAAGAGCGTACAGCGAGCTCTAAATCTCGCAAGGTGCGATAGGTTACAACCTGCTCAACTTCTTTTTGTAGCTGATGACGAAATTCATTGAATTTGCCTTTTAATATCGCGCTTTCTTCTTTTAAATGTGGCTCACGAGAATCTGGATTTTCATGCATAAACACAATAATTGGCTTTTGTTTGGTCACTGCATAAATATATTCAAGATGTAAATAACTCACCCCTGAAACAGACTGCTCACCATATTGGCTCCCCAACAGCAATAACACATAATCACAATCATCAATCTGACGACGTGCAAAAGCGGTACTTAACGGTGTACGCTGTTCTAATCCCCAAGAAAAGAACCCCATCCCAATCAATGTTTGAGACACAACCATACGTTCTGGCTGCATTTCTTTGCCAGATGTTGTAATAAAAACTTGATAACGTTTATCGAGCATAGGTTAACCCATTCTTGTCATACTCAACTTAAATCCATCCTTGAGCTTTAAGTAGAATATGCCCTACACTTATTAAAAATATTAAATCTTTCCAATATTGAAAGAATTAGCCGAGTTTTTCAACAATATTTTCGATAGACCATGTAATTTCAGGTTGTATGAGATGCTTGAGGACGCTTTCTAATTCTTTTGCATTTTGCCCGCTCACAAAACATCGCAACCGCACGCCACTCTCTTGCGAATCAGTCGATATTAACTCATTTTTCAATAATATACGCGCCGTTTGTCGTGCAACCGCCAGACCTGAATCGATTAAGCTCAATTTAGCACCATAAAGCTCTTGAATACTTTGCTTTAAATACGGGTAATGTGTACATCCCAGAACCAAGTAATCTGCACCTTTTGCAACAGCAGGATCCAAAACCTTCTGCAAACTTTGTTTACACTCCAGCGTGTTATAGCGTCCAGATTCGACCAATGGAACTAGGTCTAAATTGGTAATGGTGAGTACTTCGACTTGGGCAGGCTCTGCAAAGCGTTGGATAACATCTTTAATCAGTTGCCCACGAAAAGTTGCAGGAGTTGCCAACACTGAAACCACTTTAGACTGGCTTTGTAAAACCGCAGGTTTTAATGCAGGAACCAAACCGACAATAGGAAAGTTTTCACCATAATGCTCACGCAAATAATCCAGACTAAAAGCAGATGCAGTATTACAAGCGACAACAGCAATCTTACAGCCTTGGCGATACAGCCACTCAATCGCTTGTGCTGTTAATTCTCGAATATTCTGATCTGTTCGTGGACCGTATGGAACATGTGCGGTATCTGCATAATAAACAATACGTTCATTTGGCAAATAATGGGCAATTTCTTGTGCAATTGAAAGCCCGCCAATTCCTGAATCAAAAATCCCAATAGGTGCATTTGCCAAAGCTTTTGGCATAGGATTTTCTAAAGGATACAGGGGAAGAATAGCGCTCATTTGATCCACTATGGATAGGTATTGAAAATAATTAACTAGCTTAAACCTCAAGTGCCTAATTGCAAGTGCAAATCACCACTTTGTAAAGACAAAATGGTATCTCCTTGCTCATTTTCAAGTAAGCTTCCATATTCAATTAAATGAAAAAAAGCATTGCGTTGAATTAACGCATTTATCCCAAAACGGATATGCACGTATGGTCTTAACTCACCTTGATATTCGCGCATAAAAATAGCATGTTCTTTATCCACCAAACAGATGTCTTGATTGGTGGTAGTGACTTGTAAATAAGTCTGTCCGTCGATCTCGACTTGATCAACCTGATTAACCAATAAAGGCTCATCTTCAACCTCGATTTCAATCTGCTCAACAGGTGTTTTTAAGTAGAATTTCCCTTGTTCTTTCCAAAGTACTTTTGTAAACAGGTCTAATAGTGCTTGACGCTTAATTAATTGACCTTCGTGCCACCATTCTCCATTGGCTTTTACCTTCAAATCCATTTTGCCACAATGCTTTGGCTGCCATTGCTCTAAAGGGGGTATTGACCTTTTGTGACCCGCCTGTACACCTTTTAAGTATTGTGTAATAGACATTAAGTTTTTATTATCAGAATCAGGCTGATTTTGAGCCGCTGATGTTGAATTATTTTGATTTACCATGGTTTATGCCTTGCTGACTAAAAAATAATACGACTCAGCCAATTGGCTAGATTGAGGTTTATAACTATACTAGCGCAAAATATATTATTGGTACGAGCGTTAATTCGTATCTCGGAATTTTTAGAACACTCATGGCAGCACCGATTTATTAATTCCCAATAAATGCTCACGGTTGCCACCCTTAGAAATATGAGGAGTCCTACATGGAACACATCGAACGCGAATCGATGGAGTTTGACGTAGTGATCGTAGGCGCAGGTCCTGCGGGTCTTTCTGCTGCGATTAAAATTCGTCAATTGGCTATTGAAAACAACCTTTCAGACCTTTCTGTCTGTGTGGTTGAAAAAGGCTCTGAAGTTGGTGCGCATATCCTTTCTGGTGCTGTACTTGAACCTCGTGCAATCAATGAACTTTTCCCTGACTGGAAAGAACAAGGTGCACCTTTAAATGTGCCTGTGACTGAGGACAAGACTTATTTCCTCATGTCTGCTGAAAAGTCTCAAGAAGCACCGCATTGGATGGTTCCTAAAACCATGCACAACGATGGCAACTATGTCATTTCATTGGGTAATGTTGTTCGTTGGTTGGGTCAAAAGGCTGAGGAATTAGAAGTTTCTATTTTCCCAGGCTTTGCTGCTTCAGAAATTCTTTATCATGAAGATGGTTCTGTAAAAGGGATTCAAACTGGTGATATGGGCGTTGGTAAAGATGGTGAACCGACGCATAACTTCACGCCTGGTTATGAACTTCATGCCAAATATACGATTTTTGCAGAAGGTTGCCGTGGACATCTCGGTAAGCGTTTAATTGCAAAATACAACTTAGACCAAGATGCCGATCCGCAACATTATGGTATCGGGATTAAAGAGCTTTGGGAAATCGACCCTGCAAAACATAAACCAGGTTTGGTGATGCATGGTTCAGGTTGGCCACTTGCTGAAACTGGTTCTTCAGGTGGTTGGTGGTTATATCACGCTGAAAACAACCAAGTGACTTTGGGTATGATTGTCGATTTATCTTATGAAAATCCACATATGTATCCATTTGCTGAAATGCAACGTTGGAAAACACACCCACTGATCAAGCAATATCTTGAAGGTGGTAAGCGTATTTCTTATGGCGCACGTGCAGTTGTAAAAGGTGGTCTAAACTCACTGCCAAAATTGACTTTCCCAGGTGGATGCCTGATTGGTGATGATGCGGGTTTCTTAAACTTTGCTAAAATCAAAGGCTCTCATACCGCAATGAAATCAGGTATGTTGTGTGGTGAGGCTGTATTTGAAGCAATCCAAGCAGGTCATGCAAAAGGTGGTGATTTAGCCATTGCTCGCGTGACTGAGGGTGAAGACTTCTTTGCGAAAGAGTTGACGGCATATACAGACAAATTCAACAACAGTTGGTTAAAAGAAGAGTTGCATCGTTCACGCAACTTTGGTCCTGCAATGCATAAATTCGGTTTATGGATGGGTGGCGCATTTAACTTTATCGACCAAAATATCTTTAAAGTTCCATTTACTTTACATGATCTTGTGCCTGACTTTAGCGCATTGAAAACTGTAGATGCATCTACTTTTAAACCGAACTATCCAAAACCAGATGGTAAATTGACTTTCGACCGTTTGTCTTCTGTATTCGTTTCTAACACGGTACATGAAGAGAATCAGCCAGCACATTTAAAACTGACTGACCCAACGATTCCTGTGAATGTCAACTTACCAAAATGGGATGAACCTGCTCAGCGTTACTGCCCTGCTGGCGTCTATGAAATCATGGAAAATGATGATGGTTCTAAGCGCTTCCAGATTAATGCAGCAAACTGCGTTCACTGTAAGACGTGTGATATTAAAGACCCTTCTCAGAACATCACATGGGTAACACCTGAGGGTGGTGGTGGTCCTAACTATCCAAATATGTAAATCAATAAACCCGCTTCGGCGGGTTTATTATTTCATATTATTTATAGATCAACATTTAATGTATCGTAAGAATCAATTAATTAAAAGCATGATATAAACAAGAAATATAACTAATGAACATTCAAAAATTTAAAAACGTTAGGATTTTGATAATCTTTGTTGATGCTGTAACCAAGCTTTTGCATTTTATTCTCAGATCTATCTCTTTCAATCTTCCATTTATTTAAATCATTAGACAGTAATGTGTTCCAATCTTTATCTCTAATTTTCTCATCATATTGGTAAAAATAATGAGAAAAGAAAGTAACGAAATCCAAATGAATTTTCACATCATCAATAGATTCACGAAAATTTATCGTTAAGATGACATTGTTTTTATAAAATCGAAGAGGTTGACGTTTTAAATCACTCGAATACTTCTCCCATTTTTCTTCACTATCTAAATAAAAACCATCCAAACTCCCGAGATAGTTAGGTATTTTATTATTCGCTTCAAATGATTGCTTTCCAAATATTCTTGGCTCAGACTCGAAGTAAAAGACTTTCCAACCATTTTTATTCAATTGCTTTACAATTCCCTCATAAGCAAGATAACTACTTTTTTCATTAATTTTTTTGGCCTCTATATTACTCATATCAAAACCTATATCAGTAATTCCTTGCTTTGGATAGTTAGCATCTGATACAAAAACTAAATTTTCTAAATGATTGAAAACTAAAACTGTATGGTCATATCCATCTTTTAAATTTAACTTAAGCTTTCTTTCTTGGTTAGTATCTAAATTTGGTCTTATAAAACCTACACTTGCACCTGAACTATATTGTGAAAAAAATTTAGCATTATTACTAATTAAATTTTCTCTAGAATCTCCAACAATAAAACTAATAATATAATCAGATTCATTCATTTTCTTTTCTTCCTGTTTACTCATTGTCTCTGAGGATGAATTACATGCTGCCAAACTGAATATTAGTGCAATTACCAAGACTTGAATGATTTGATTTGAATTCATTATGATTCCCGACTTAAATTATTGGCAATTTTTCAGTTATATCACCTTCAGCTAATCTGGCTAAACAATTTTCCATATAACCAGGATATTTTTTCATAACATAATGAAAATCTTCAGCAATGCGTGTAATAAATTTCATTCTTTCTTTAACTATATATAGCCTTTCGTTTTTTAGCATATCTTCAAAAAACTTATCTTTATCAGATAATCCATTTAATCCTATTGGCAATGTACATGAATTTGTAAATACTGCCTGCCTATTTTGAACGTCTGCAATTAAAGCTCCAAATTGTGTATAGTATGGATGATTACTTTCAAGCTTAGACTGTTTATCAAAGATATCTTTTAATCTCTGATCAGGTTGTCCATTCGGAGAATAAAAACTTTTTTCTAAAACAATATGTTGTTCATGAACAGCAATTGTCATTAAATTATTAAACTGAGCATCTTGTTTCTTTTGGATTATTTTTTCAGTTTCAAAAATTTTTACATATTGAAAAGCTTCTTTCAAATTATTCAAAATATTATCTGAGTATTTAAATTTTTCTAATTTATTATATGCTTCATTATATGGAATTTTATGCATATCATTTGCTACTTTAGTATCATAAGTGTTACCATCTCTTTTTGATAAACAGTCATTAAATGTATTAGAAAATCTACAATAATACTCATGATAAGGATATATATCTAAATAAAGCCAAAGATTACCCTTTAACATACAATATCTCATATAATCAAAATCTGATTTTGTGATCCCACCAGTCGCTATAAAACGTCTATCACTTATATCTATTTTATCTAAAACTTTATTGGCTCCATCAAGAATAACACCACCTCCAATTTTTGAAACAAAATCATCTAATGCTAAAATTCCACAATAAACTTGTTTTGCTGCAATCGCTCCTAAAGCCATCCAAT
Organism: Acinetobacter bereziniae LMG 1003 = CIP 70.12; assembly: GCF_000368925.1. Lineage (GTDB taxonomy): Bacteria > Pseudomonadota > Gammaproteobacteria > Pseudomonadales > Moraxellaceae > Acinetobacter > Acinetobacter bereziniae. The sequence goes on from NZ_KB849756.1 coordinate 1,857,907, forward strand.
AAAATCGCCCTTTATACTTAACATTACCTATTTTATTTTTTTCTAAATACATTTTCGCATATTGACTAGAAATTAATTTTACTCTTTTTTGATCATCACTTCCTTTATATAAAAATTCTCTCTTAACCTCTCCCCCATGAACAACTTTCTTTATAACTTCTAAGCTTTTATAACTTGTTAAAGCCATATATGATGAGTATTGAACTAATGACCACATATTTTTACAATCAACTTTAGTAATACAATTACTATTACATATTTCATTTGTATCTGTTTCTTGCAATATCGTCATTTTTGTTCCTCTTTATCTTCTATTTCATTAACTATTAAATCTTCGTAATTAAATTCAATCTTTAATTTTTGACTTGATACTGTACCCAATCTTTTAGTGAAACCATTTTTATCACTTTTCCCTAAAAATTGCTCATTAGAGGTAGTATTCGTTATTTTGTAATCTAAATCTGCAAGTTTTTTTCCTAGTGGATCTAATAATTGAAATTTATCATCAAAAATAGAACTTATTGGTAACTTATCAAAACCCACAGCAATTTCTTGTGGTCCCAAAAACTTATGTTGTCCAGCTTTAACTTCAAACAGACCTGGTGTGGTTGGCAAAACACCTGCACCACCAATCTCAATTTGAGTAGTATCAGCAATTAACACAATTTTCTTACTGGCTTTAATCTCAATACGATCTTCAGTCGAAATAATCTGAATGCCTTTACGGGCAATCAAATCTGCACCATCCCCTTGGGCTTGAATCTCCACTTTACCTTTTGCTGCATAAAGCCTTGCACCTTCTTGTGCTGCAAACATACTGATCTTGTTTTGTGCATGCACCAAGAAATTCTTTTGCGTACTCAGATTGACGCTATCCCCTGCACTAAGGCTAATTTGCTTATCCGCAGAGACATGAATGTCTTCATTGCTCGACAAGCCAATTGAATTCGGCGAGGCTAAAACCATCAAGGCTTGTTTAAATGCATCGGCTTGATTCTTGGATTCATCAGACTGATCTTTTTCCAAATCCGAAATAAATGATTTCAAATAATCTAGATTTTCTAAAGGATCAGTCTGTTGATTCTTGGCAACTTCACTTAAGGCTTTGGCATTGTTCAGGCTACTTTCTAGCTGACTTTTGGCTTCGGTTGTATCTAGATGATTACCTGATGCCCCATCTTGTGCATGCGTACTCAGCAGTAAGCCTTGACCTGCACGTACCGCACCCCATTGATCCGTTCTTAGCTCAAAGCCTTCTCCTCGCCCTTCACTACTATCTGTCTCTTTTGGATGACTGAGGTTGCCAAGATTGAGTTGAGTTGCGCCATGACTACTGTGTAACTGACTGCTGATCTGGTTGGTGGTATCATCAAATCTCAGTTGGTTATAGCCACTGCCTTGATATTCCTTGCTTTTAATCCCTGCCAACTTCTTGGTATCGGGCAACTTGCCTTGGTCATCAAACTTGCTCGGGCTGCGTTGCGCTTCATGGATTCGACCCACCACAAATGGTCTGTCAATGTTGCCATCAAAGAAGTCGATAACAACAATCTCTCCTATCCTTGGTAGGAAGCGAGCTCCATAACCTTCGCCTGCCCATGGGGTCAAGACATCAACCCAAGCTGAGTCGGTATCATTGTCATTCGAGCCTGCACCACCATCGTGACTGTGGTCTTCATTTCGGGTAAAGAGGAAGCGAACCTTGATGCGTCCCCATTCATCTACATGGATTTCTTCTCCACTCGGACCAACCACTTTGGCGCGTTGTGGATACGCCACTGGACGGTGTTTGAGTGGGTTGTATTCTGGTGCCGTACTGATGTTTCTGCGTTGTAAGATCAGCTGATTGGCTTGGCGTTCTTCACTGTTGTTTGTGGGGATACTGGTGAGCTGCCAATGGCTGTGTTCAACTAAACGATTGATTTGTTCGTTGAGGTCTTTGGGTAAATTATTTTGGTTATAAAAGTTTTTGGAGATGATCAAAAACTGCTGATCGGCAGAATCTTTTTGATCGATTTGAGGATGCCCTTTTAGCTCAAGGTAATAGCCGACCTGTGCATCTCGTACCGTCGATATTGCCGTGAATTGTTTGGCTTGGGCATCGTAGTAGTTGCTAAGGTTTTGGTTAAAGCGTTCGATCTGACTGTTGCCTGATGCCGTTGCACCATCTTCCCCATTCAAGTCAGGTATCCATGCAGGGCTAAAGTGCCATACTTGTTCTAAGCCTAGACTAGCATTGTCGTACTGGTCACTGTGCTGATGTTTGCTTTGTACATTGCCAGCACCTTCTTCGGTTTCAAGAATATCGGCTTGCCAACGGTGAATATGTACTGAAGTCGGTTGGAGTGAACGTATACCTGTAAATGATGTAATCGTGTCTTGTTGTTCTACCGCGGAGCTGCGGTGAAAGCGGATGCTTCTGCGTTCTAGCGCAGTGTATTGGCTGTTGTCATCAATTAAACGTAGTTTTTGGGCTTGGATCGGTGCTGAAATGTTGGCAACATTGAGTTCTGCTTCATCAATCAACCAGCTTAAATTTTCACTTCTCATCAAACGAGTAAGTAGATCGTGGTCGCTTTCGTTCATCTGTATAATTAATGGACGAACATCGTAGTCTTTGCTTAGACCAGTTTTATCTAAACTCAAACTAGCAGCAAACAGCGGACTTCTTTGCTGCCACTCTTTATGAAGTATTTCAATAACTTGAATCACCGACTTATTCAGAAACACTCTGCTATTACGGCGTTTATGCCACAGTGACGTTGCATCTTCAAGTTTGAGCTTATAGACCGTCAGTGCACCATCACTTTGTCCCTGTGCAGCTTTGGTAATGATGCCTGTGGTACGGAACAGTTGTCCTCGGTCGGTGACTTGGTCGATTGCAGCTTGGCAACCGATAAATTGTTTGAGTGGAATATTTGCAGATGTTGCAAGACAGATCAGTTCCGCAGACACGCCTTGATTGATGGCATGTTGTCCATCAATGCGTTGCAAGAACACTTGGGCGGTCAAATCAGGATTGCTAAACTGAATATGCAAAGCTCTTTTTTGAGCGGTTAATCCTAATTGATCCAATACTTTATAAATACTATTGACTAAACTATTCATTAGAATGATTTAATTATTATTAACAAATGTGTTTAGATTATACTCAAAAGTCAAAAAACTGTCATTGAAAATTTGTAAAATTTAATATTTTCTTATATTTATCAAAAATATAAAATAACTAAAACCAAGTACGAAGATTATCCAACTTTCTAGACACTCTCATTTGTAATTGATTTTAGAAAGAATTTATTCAAAATCTGTACCACAATTATCGATTATTTTTAAAAGCTTTATCTCTCATTTTTGTATTCAACTTTATATAGATGTTTACTTGTTAATTGGCTTTTAAACATTGATGAGCTGTTGAATATCGCTAGCCAGATGCACTTGATAAAAACAATAAAATTATGTTTATGCATCTGCCTCAACGAATGTTCTATGATTTTGCTATTGTTTAAGAATTAACCTTTTTTGACGAGATAATGAAATTCTTTATTGCCCGCATCATCCAAAATTTCTTCTTGTAAAACGAGTTCATGTCCCAAATGCATACAAAACTTAGGAATATCCCAAGAGGTTGAATTGTCTGTTGCAAAGATTTCAACAACATCGCCAGATTTAGATTTCCGAATTGCTTGATGCAACATCATTACAGGCTCAGGACAACGCAAGCCACGTGTATTTAATTGAATGTTTGCTATAGGCAATGGTTCAGACATATCTCATCTCAAAAAAGCTAAATCAGTCCAAGATTTTAACACAAACTCAAATAATCAATAAGGCTTGTTATATCTGTGTAAAAATGACGCATGCATTCATCTATTTACCTTATTTAATAGATAGACATCTGTATTTTCTTCGGTATGATAAAAAAACATTTACTAGATATTAAGAGTCTTTAGGAAAGATCATGCACGAGGAATCAGGCCCGTCGTGGGGAATGCGTGGCTTACGCAAATGGTTAGGTACAGCACCAGAAACCCGCGATGAACTGCTAAAATTAGTACAAGATTCACGTCGTTTTTTAGAACCCGATACTGTGGCAATGTTAGAGGGCGTGTTAGACCTTCCTGCCACAAAAATTCGTGAAGTAATGACCCCTCGCACAGCGATGGTGAGCTTGCAAGAAGACGACCAACTTCTTGATATTTTAGATGTGCTGATTGAGTCCGCACATTCACGTTTTCCAGTTTTCTCATCTGACCAACCTGAAAACGTGGTAGGGATTTTATTGGCAAAAGATCTATTGCCATTTTTAACCAATCGTAGCTCTGGTGTAGATGTTCATGCATTAATGCGCCAGCCTTTATTCGTCCCTGAAAGTGCGCGATCAGATCAAGTTTTGAGAATGTTAAAAAATACCCAGACTCATATTGCCGTTGTCATTGATGAATATGGTTCAACTGCTGGTTTGGTGACTTTGGAAGATATTCTTGAAGAAATTGTTGGCGAAATTGAAGATGAGCATGACAATGCCGATGAAGAAGCTCAATTTATCATTCCTGATACCACCCATAACATAGCCAATGCATGGATTGTGCAAGCACTTACACCAATTGAACATTTTAACAATGTTTTAGATGCTGAATTTTCCGATGATGAAGTAGAAACTATGGGCGGATTACTGCTTCAGGAAATTGGTTTGGTCAGTGATCTTCAAGGTCAAGTGGTTGAACTTGAAGATTGGCAATTTACCATTGTTGAAGCAGATGCCCGCACTATTCATCTGATTCGAGCTGTACGTAAATGAGAGCCTATTTTGACAAGCTGTTAAATTCATCACAACAACAAAAACAATTGCCCCTCATTTTCCCTTTAGTCATCGCATTAATCTCAGGTGCAGTGTTTAGTTTAGCACTCGCACCTTATTATTGGTGGTGGCTGGCAATCTTATCACCAGCCTTACTTTACGCTTGCTTAAAAGGTCGTAGTCCTCGTCAAGCCTTTGCCATAGGTCTTAGCTATGGCTTTGGACTGTGGTTTGTTGGGGCATTTTGGCTTTATACCTCCATCCACGTTTATGGTGATACCAATGCAGTCCTCAGCGTATTGATGATTGCAGTTATGGCATTTGTGATGGGGCTATTTACGGCAGTCCAGACATGGGTTTATCGTCGTTTTTTCCCTGAAACCCCATTAACGTTTACACCGCTTTGGATCATCTTTGAATGGTCTAAAACATGGGTGTTCACCGGTTTTCCGTGGTTGTTTGCAGGATATGCGTTCACTGAACGATTCTTAGATAGTTATGCGCCTTTATTTGGTGTATTTGCGGTGTCTTTTGCCGTTATTCTTCTTGCCTGTGCCGTGGTGGAAATCCTGAATAGGAAAGTGTTTTGGGTTGTCCCTGCGCTTGTTGTTTTGCTTGGCGCCTGGGGAGCTTCTTTTATCACTTTTGTACAACCGAAAGCTGAAAAACCGCTCTCTGTATCGCTCATTCAAGGTAATATTCCTCAAGATTTAAAATGGTTAACCGAATACCAAGTCAAGACTTTAGAAATTTATGTCAACTTAAGTCGTACTGAATGGGGTAGAGATCTTATTGTTTGGCCTGAATCATCCATTCCCCTATTTCAAACAGATATTGAACAATTTTTGGATATGATGGATCAGCAAGCCAAAAGCTCGGGTACTGCATGGGTGACAGGCATTCCTTATTGGGATTTAAAAGAATCAAAAAAGAATGGCTATCCAATGTATTACAACAGCATGATGGCTTCTGGTGCAGATTCTTCAGGTTTGTATAAAAAACAACGTTTAGTCCCTTTTGGTGAGTACATTCCACTTTCTGGATTGTTATCTTGGGTCTTACCCGCTTTGCAAAATGATCCATCGATGAGTGGCTTTTCTCAAGGTGCATCGAATCAAAAGCCTTTTAATATTAAAGGACATGATTTAGCTGCTGCGATTTGCTATGAAGTTGCTTATCCAAATCTTACCCGACGTAATGCGATCAACAGTGATTTTTTAGTGACTGTTTCGAATGATGCATGGTTTACGGGAACTGCAGGTCCATTACAACATTTGCAAATGGTTCAAATGCGTGCCAAAGAGAATGGGCGTTGGTTTATCCGTGCCACCAACACAGGCGTAACTGCTTTTATTGACCACAATGGACATATCGTAAAACAAGCGCCTGTAGATCAGAAAGCGGTTCTGCGTGGGGATTTACCTGCAATGCAAGGTGAGACGTGGTATACCCGTTTTAGCGATTATCCGATTTTAATTTTATCGCTTTTATTGTTAATTTTAGGTTGGTTTTATCGCCCTAAAACAGTCGACATCAGTTTTAAAGCACGACGCTAAAGCAGTCCCCCAATCGTATCAAAAGCACCTTCTCTATGCATCATAAAGGAGGTGTTTTTGATACGGATATATCATAATGTATTAAAGTAACTTGGTCCCCAAAGGCACATCCAAATCTGGGACACACAAGGCAACATGCCCATCTTGATTATGAAAACCTGTTACTAAACACTCAGATTGAATCGGACCAATTTGTTTCTTTGGGAAATTAATCACAGCAACGACCAACTTTCCAATTAAGTTTTCAGGCTGATAGAGTTGGGTAATCTGCGCACTGGATTTTTTAACACCAATCTCCTCTCCAAAATCGACATGTAAAATATAGGCAGGATTACGCGCCTTCTCAAATACTTCAGCTTGAATAATTTTTCCTACACGTAATTCCACTTTAAGAAAGTCATTCCATTCAATTTGTTGCATTTGGTTTCCCTCTTTCTATTGATCACCATAAATATCTAGGATCTGCTGACAATTCACCTATGTTTGCGACTATGTGTGTTTTTAGCCGACACTAGGCAAAAAATACGAAATTTAGCCACTCTAAATGATGAGAAACACTGTTTTACAGGGGAACGACGAAGCGATACAAAACACACGAGTCCCCCCGCTGCAACTTGCGCTACAAACAAAGTCATGCTTTTTTTGCTCAGGGTTGTGGTTCAAATTATCTCAGCCGGTGTTATGAAACTTGAAAATAGTCTCGCTATTCTCTTCCTTTCCTTGCGGAGTATATTCCTCATGCCTGCTCAATTTTAACCTACAGCGCAAGCCATTTATGAAATGTCAACAGCCCTAACATCTTAAATAAATTTAGCCCCATCGACCTTATATGAAATGGACAATGAATCATTTAAAAAGGACATTTATTCAACATATCAAATTTTTAAAAAACGAATCTAATTCAATTATATGTCGCTATACTTTACCTGCCATTCACTGATTTTTTCTTTCAATTGTTTCTCGCTTTATGCTACATTAGCTGTGCTGATCATAAAGCCGTAAACGTTTACGTCAATCAACGTGCCAACATATCTCCAACAAGGCTTGGAGCTATTTTTTTTCAAAATTTGAATATTTTGATGTGGCACTGGCGTTTGTTGGTTTACGGAGTAAAAAATGCAAAAATCTCAATCTTTTTATTTAAGAAAAATTCCAAATCGTTATACTGCAATTGTAATGCCTTTCTTTTTATCAATTATTATGACCTTTATTGTGTCATGTATTAGTACGTTGAGAAGTATGGGTTTCGACAATTTTTCCGTCAATACGTGGGTTTCAGCATGGGGAATTTCATGGCTGATCGCATTTCCAGTATTGCTTCTGGTTTTACCGATTGTGCGTAAAATAACGATGCTTATTGTTCAACCGAGTTAATTGGATTAAATTTCAGTTTTTAATCAAAACAGTAAAACACAGAAACGAAAAACCGAGGACATTTCCTCGGTTTTAACGCACCAATTAAATTTGAGTCACTAAATATGACAACATGCCTGCTAGAAACAGCATAGGAACATAACGGTATAAACGTACTAAATATTGTTCTAATAATGATGAGAATTCAGTTTTTAACTGAATCACCGTTAAATTTAAAGCATTATAAAAACTGATAATAGATAATGCACTAAATACGCTAATCGCCATAAACCCAATCACGATTTGACTACTGGCATCAGCATTTTGCCAAAGGTTTAAAAAAAACTGGCTAATCGGCAATAAGCTCAAAATTAAAAGAACAGATTTGAGCATCGTCCAATGAAATTGGCTAATTTCATCTGATAATAATAATGCTTTCATCTCATCCTCCAAGCAATTTAAATTGCCTTGAGAACTATTATGCAAGCTTTTTAATAAATAAAAAGTCTATTTTTATTCACAATTTATCATTCTTGTAACTATCAAATATGGGAATAATTCTTATTATAACTCTCAAACATTAATTATTTAATATAATTGATAAATTTCAATGGCTTATAATATATTTATCAAATAAGAAATATTATCACTTCACTCCACATTTATTATCTCGATAAAGTGAAGTGATTAATTCCATAAAGTACTGCAAAAAATACTTTTAATTATGGCTGGTAATAAATATCAGCATCGTTTCCTTCGCCGCCCTGTTTACCATCGGCACCAAAAGAATATAAATCAAACTTACGACCTTCTGAACCCGGAATGACATATTGAATATCATTTTCCCAACTGTCTTTTGGATAGCCACCTTTAACATAACCACCTGGTAACCAGTTTTTCGCTGTTGCAGGTTGGTTGACCAACGCATCTAAACCACCTTCTTGGCTATTTGGATAATGACCATTGTCCAACTTATATTGATCAAGTGCACCTGCCACACCTTTTAAAGTAATCTTTGTGGTATCAACTTTGGCTTTTTCTCCACGTCCCATCACATTCGGCACGATCAAAGCGGCAAGTACACCTAAAATCACAATCACAACCATCACTTCAATTAAGGTAAAACCTGACTGACGAGTCCTATTCATCTTACGTAGCATCTACTTACTCTCTATTCTTTATAAAAATAATTGGCTTAAATCATATTGTTCATATTGACGATTGGCAACATGACAGCAATCACAATCACTAAAACAATACCCGCCATAAATACCAACATTAACGGTTCCAACAAGGCCAATAAGGTTGAAATAAATGAAGATACTTCTCGATCCTGCATATCTGATGCACGACTTAGCATTCGATCTAACTCACCAGAAGCTTCACCGCTTTTAATCATTTGTACCATCATTGGTGGGAAATAACCACAGCGCTCCAATTGCGTTGCCAAATTCCCACCTTCTGTCACTTTTTCTGCAGCAACATTGACTGCATCACGAATGACCCAATTGCTACTCACGGCTGCGCCAATTTTTAAAGCATCGACCAAAGGCACACCTGATTGAGTGAGAATGGACAAGGTACTGGCAAAACGTGCAGCATTTATACCACGAGATAATTTACCAATTAATGGCAGTTTGAGCGTTAAACGATCAAAAGCATAATGCCCTGCCGATGTTCGTAAAAAACGAATCAGTAAGAAGATTCCCACCACACTGGCAACCAAAATAAATGGCCAAGCTTGCCGAATAATTTCACTGGCTTTCATCAAAGCCACCGTAATCCAAGGTAAAGCCTGTTTGCTTTGGTCAAACGTTTTGACGATGTCTGGAACAACATAAGTCATCAAGCCCATAACGATTGCAAAAGACATAAACATGAGAATAATCGGATAGATCATTGCACCTTGAATTTTCTTTTGCATCGCAAAACGGTTTTCCGTGTAGTCTGCAAGTTGGTCTAAAATTAAATCTAAATGCCCTGAACGCTCACCCGCAGCAATTGTCGCAATATATAAATCAGGGAAACGCCCTATTTGTTGCATCGCTTGTGCTAGAGAATGTCCTTCTAAAACTTTGGAACGTACAGAAAGCAAAAGATTTTGCACGTAGACTTTTTCACTTTGTTTGGCAACGGCACGTAAAGCCTCCTCAAGTGGAATTGCAGCAGCAACCAAAACGGAAAGCTGACGTGTCATGAGTGCCAAATCATAGGCTGAAAATTTACGTTGAAACAAACCCGAACTTTTATTTTTGTCTTTTTGTTCAACAGCATCTACGCTTACAGGAATCCATTCTTTATCCCGTAATTGTTGACGAATCTGGCGAGCTGAATCACCTTCTAACACGCCTTTGTGCTGCTTTCCTGAAGCATCAAGCGCAGTAAATTGATATGCTGGCATTGTTATGCTCTAATTTTCCCAAATTTTTTGATTACGCTGTTGCGTCATACCCTATAAATCATTCATATTCATGTCTATCAATGACGGTTACACTCTAACACAAGCCGAATATGGACATGAAACAATTTCATCACAGCCTCACTAAATTAATGAGCCACTGAATTTAAAATGCCGAATACCATTGTTACACCACAAACTATTTATCGTGTTCAAGTTGCTGTTCCAGTGTATTTGAATGACTGTTTTGACTATCAAGTGAGTGCTGAACAGTACGCACAGGCAGAAATCGGTGCACGTGTTGCTGTGTCTTTCGGACGACAAAATCTTGTTGGGGTGATTGTAAAAAAAATTCCGATTGATGAACCTATAGACTCTCATTTTAAACTCAAAGCAATTATTGAACTATTAGATGATCACGCTATTCTAGACAGTAAAGTTTTAAATTTATTGACATGGTCATCGCAATATTACCAATTCCCAATTGGTGAGGTGATTCAAACTGCCCTTCCTACATTACTCCGCCAAGGTAAACCTTATGATTTATTGGCTCGTGTTTGGAAAGTGATAGATTTACATGCTGAAGACAAAGTAAAGCGTTCTGAAAAACAACAAGATGCTTATAAAATTCTAAAATTACATCCAAAAGCAACGCAGGAAAATATCCTAAATCTGAGTGGTATTGAAACAGCAACACTAAAAGTGCTTGAGAAAAAAGCAATTATCCAATTTGCACTTGAACCTCAAAATACTCAACCTGAACCAGTTCAATTGGCTCAGTTGCCACTCACTCCCAATGAAGATCAAAAGAAAGCCATCCAAACGATTTTAAAGGCACTAAAGAAATATCAAGCATTTTTGTTAGATGGTTTAACGGGAAGTGGTAAAACTGAGGTTTATTTACAAGTGATGCACGAAGTACTGAAACAAGGCAAACAAGTGCTTGTTTTAGTCCCTGAAATTGGCTTAACACCACAAACCATCAGCCGTTTTCAGTCACGCTTTCATTGCAATATTGCATTGCTTCACTCCGGTTTAAATGACAGCAAACGTTTACAAGCATGGCAACATGCACAAACAGGTAAAGCCTCTATTATTTTAGGGACTCGCTCTGCAATTTATACACCCTTACCTAATCTCGGTTTAATTATTCTGGATGAAGAGCATGATCTTTCATTTAAACAACAAGAAGGTTTCCGTTATCATGCCCGTGATGTTGCGTTATACCGTGCGCATTTAGAAAATTGTCCAATTATCTTAGGTTCTGCCACACCAAGTATTGAAAGCTATTATTTGGCTCGTCAAGAAAAGCTGACACGTATTGAATTAAATCAACGTGCAGGCGTCGCATTGATGCCGAAAATGCATTTGATTGATTTAAAAGTTGCTAAGAAGCAACATGGCTTAAGTGATGTTTTAATCGGGGAAATTAAAAAGCGTTTAGATAAAAAAGAACAGGTCTTAATCTTTTTAAATCGTCGCGGTTATGCACCTGTATTAATTTGTGAAAGTTGTGGATGGCAAGCCAACTGCCCAAATTGTGATGCACACTTTACCTTACACTTAAAACCTTATCAGCATTTACACTGTCATCATTGTGGGACGATTAATCGCTTGCCTGATGCCTGCCCACAATGCAATCAACAACAATTAAAACCAATCGGCATGGGAACTGCAAAGGTTGAAGAAACCTTAATTGAATTATTCCCCAACTTTCCTGTACTTCGCGTCGATCGGGATTCAACTAGCCGTGTCGGCAGTTGGCAGAAAATCTATGATCAGATTCAAAAAAGTGAACCCACGATTTTGCTTGGGACGCAAATGCTCGCTAAAGGGCATCATTTCCCCTATGTCACTTTGGTTGCAATCTTAGATATAGATGCAGGTTTACTCAGTGTCGACTTTCGAGCAACAGAGCGTACAGCCCAATTGATTATTCAAGTTGCAGGTCGGGCAGGTCGTGGAGAGAACAAAGGAGAAGTCTATTTGCAAACACTTCGACCTGATCATCCTTTATTAAATACTTTGATTCACAATGACTATCGAACCTTTGCCAAGCAAACCTTAAAAGATCGTCAAGCCGCTTTGCTTCCCCCTTTTCGCTATGCCAGTTTGATACGTTGTGAATCTAAACATCAGGAAGAAAATCTAAAGTTTTTGACTGAAATGACGCAATTACTTCGTCAAATGTCGGAACCACATTTAATCGATATTTGGGGACCTATTCCAGCTCCAATGGAGCGGAAAGCAGGTCGTTACCAAGCACATGTGGTATTGCTTTCACAAGATCGAGCAAAAATGCACTTTTATGTGCATCAATGGTGGACCCAATTACTACAGCAAAAACCCTCTACAATGAAAGTAACGATTGATGTTGATCCACAAGAGTTGAGTTGAGTCGCTGTTGTTTGTGTTCGGTATTTTAGAAGTGGTGTAAGTATTCAATATCATTTAAATTTTTCTGGTATTTCAAAACCACCTCTCAGAGCAATTTTGTTTAACTCATCAAGGTAGATACATTCTTGTTTTTCTTTATCCCAACGACCACCTTTATCCAAACAGCGGTCTACCTTCATAAAGTTGCACCCAGTAATCATCAGACAAATAAAGCTAATTATGGATATTTTCATAGCTTTTCTCTTTTAACTTCACATTAAAATATTCCACCCATTTCTCTAACATTTGAATTTCACCTCCAGATACGTTTTTATATTTATGCCTATTTATAAATTCTTTTAAGCTATTTATTAATAATTCAGTATCTTCAATTTTTACATTTTCGTAAAAAATTAAGCTTTGCTCATGATTTCTTGAAATTTTATCACCACAGACAACTAAAATAGCAGTATAAAATTTTACTCTTTGATTACGATCTATAAATTTAATTCTTTTAATTTCATAATCCATCGAAGTCCAAAAATAACTAGGAATTTTCTCATTTGGCATCCTCATGCATACATTGATAACTCTAGATTTTAATAGATTAGACTCCACAAAATTTAATTTATGAAATGTAGAAATCAAATAAATACATCCTATTAAAAGAATACCTATAATTAAAGAAAATAAGAATAATATGTTTTTAGTCAACAATTTCTATTTCTCCATTACAAGTCATCTCTTTATTTAAGGATTACCGCGCTAATAAAAATTTAATAATTTATTTTACCCCAGTCCTCTTCATTCAACATACTTTGAACTTAGCTCTTTACAGACAAAAAAAGCTATTTTTCTTGCCGATATAATAGTTTTATAATTTCGCAAAAAGGTAATTAATTCTGAAGACAAAAAATAGTCAACATCCCATACCTCTTCTTTTTCTTTATCTAGCGGTAGATTGTGTATTAAATTCAAAATCATTCCAGCACTACGAAAATCCGAAGAATGAACTTGTAATAATACCTCTTTTAAACAGAAATCAAGTATTCTACGCGTACTCTCTACAGGAACGAATGAGGAATTATCAATAACATATTGAAGACAATCAACAATATGCTCTTTTGGATTTCCATTTAACAAAACATTTCTACAAGAGATTATGTTTGCGCGAATAGAATAAATAATATCCATTAATATCCTCCTGGTGTGTACATAAGATCTGCTGGTGTTCTGTAATAACCGTATGGTAATTCAACTCTTTCAATCGGTACTTCAAATATTCCCGATCGGTTAGCTCCAATTATTCTATGATGACCATCAAGAATATATAGTTGACCATTATATTTTGTTACAGTAACTGGTACTTTCACACCTTGTTGCCTAATACTTTGCGTTAGCTCTTTTAAATCTTTCCTACTCATTGTTGGACCATGAGTTGGTCTAAGATTAGTAATTTTTTCATATTCATTAACTCGTCTTGGATTAGCGACACCATTTCCACATTGACCTGATGCTTGGGCATTACGTAGGTTTTGGTTTAATTCATTAATATCATTTCGAGTATATCTTGCTGGGCTATAAGTATTACTAATCGTTGGATAGCTAAACGAAGGATCATATCTCCGAATTTGATTTATTAAGGATGCCGCTTGATAGTTAATAAAGGCTGATCCACTAGATGGATTTGGAAGTCTTCGGTTAAGTCCATTTTCATCAATAAAACTAATCGGATTATTTTCTACATAAGCATAGGTATTTAAACCACCCGCCAAGCCAATCGGATCACTCTGAGTATAACGCCCTATACTGGCATCATAGTAACGATTCCAGTTGTACCAAAGCGCACTTTCAACATCAAAATACTGCCCCGGAAAACCTAAGTTAAAGTCCCCAATACTACTGTGAACTACTGCACTGTCATAACTACTGAGTTGTGCTTTCCATACTATAGCTTGATTTACATCTGTAATGATCTCTGGGCGACCTAAATGATCATTATGGATATAGTAAAATTGATTGTTTGTAACGAATCCAATCGGTTGACCACCCAACCAAATATAAATCTTAGACAAACTACCATTTTGCGAACTAGATAGTGGGCTTTCAGCCAATAAGCGACCATCAACCGAATAAATATAATTAATCGTTCCGCCACTGCCAGATTTACGGCTACGGAGATTAAAAACATCATAGTCATAACTTACCGTAGTACCGGTATTGACACTTTTTAAACGGTTAAAGCCATCATAAGTATAGTTAACTGTTCCGCCATAACCAGTTTTCTGGATTAGATTACCAACACTATCATAGCTAAAACTTTTTGCTTCAGCGCCCGTGGTACTACTTAAGCGATTTCCTTGACCTATTACATAATTCGTCACAGCATTGCTATGACCTGTACGACTGATCCGATTGTGATTACTGTCTTGTTGCCATCTTTCAGTGTATTGCACTGAAGAAGCAACATTGAGTTGTCCTAAAGCATCATAGAGATAACTAGTTGTTTTATTACCATCTAAACCATTATTAATTTGAGTCATCCAGTTATTGGCATTATAACGATGAATTAAATTTTGTACGCCTTGTGAGTTTATATTTGTTAAACGGTAGTCTAGATCATAGCTGGTTTGTCGTGACAAACCATTGCCATAAGTCCAGCTTTTAATGCCACCATAGGGTTCATAAGTGACATTATTGACTACTGTTTGTGTGGATGAACCTGTCTTAAATTTAACCGCACTCACTCGATTTAATTGGTCATACTCGTAAATGACTTTGTTGTTGTCATTTTCACGGCTTTCACCAATCAAATTGCCGAGATTGTCATAGCTCCAATAGGTTGAATAAGTAACGCCAGCGATTGTTTTGATTTCTACCGCAAGCTGACTGTCTTTGGTATATCCATAACCTGTGGAAGTCACTCCATCTGCTGTTGCACACAATTGTCCAATACCATTAGTACAATTGTCATAAACCCAAGTTTGAACTTGATTGCCTGATTGTGCCTTTATACGACGATTTAAAGCATCATAGCTATACGTTGTAATAACATTATTTGCTCGTGTTAAACGAATTAAATTACCATCATTATCATATTGATATTGGGTCACTCCTGTATCAGGACTGTTTGTTGATAACAGTTGACCAAACCCATCATAAGCATATGTCGTTATATTCCCTTTAGCATCTTTGATATTAGTTAATTGTCCAAAAGCATCATAGGAATAAGTAACAGATGAGCCATCACTACGAGATTCTCGACTAATATTGCCTTGTGAATCATAAGAATATGACGTTATATTGCCCAAAGAGTCTGTTTGTTTGATGACATTTCCATTTGCATCATATTCATAACGTTGGTTTTGCCCATTGTTACCGAGATCCGCAGTGGTCCAACCAAGTTGATTATGTTGATTGGCTTTGGAGTAACGAACCGAACCGCTTTCTTTATAGCGAACGCTCAACAGTTGCCCAAGATTTGAATACTGGTATTCTTGGCTATTTAAAACCTCGCGTCCCCGACCATGAGTAATTTGAGAAACTGTGCCATTATTATTGTAATAGATAGATTCTCTCACGCCATTACGGTCAATCTGCGTGGCACCAAATGGTCCATATTCAAATATTTGAGTCCGAATCTGATTCTGATCAAGTATTTGTGTAATTTGAGTCGTTTGACCACGAGCATTGTAACGATAGTTTTCGATCAAACCATTTGGATAGGTAATTTTACCGACCAATCCTAAGCCATTATAATTTGAATAATATGTTACATGCCCTAATGCATTGGTGTTTTGAATCAAATTCCCTTCAGAATCATATTGATAAATTGTATTTTTACCATTACTGTTGATCACAACAGCACTCAACATTCCATTGCTGTGTAAACTATAGCCATAGCCCGTTGCACGACAATTGACTGTCCCTGTTTTATTACAGATGTTCTGACTTTTAAGTCGATAACTCGCAGATTCATTCACACCATAGTAGCTATATACTTCATCCCGAATTAAACGATTAGAACCATCCAATATTTGGATTTGAGTAATTAAATTTGTTCGTTCAAGATAGCTATAATTTCTGATTTGAGCATTGGCAAGGTTATTGTTCTGGATACCTGATATTTCTTGTGTAATTCGTCCAAAACCATCACGCTGATAGCGTGTTTCTATACCCTTCCAGTCTTTTTTGGAAATCACATACCCATTGTCATCATAGGTGGTGGTTGCACTGCTATTTGGACAATTATTGACCCCACTTCTTTCTATTTTTGCGAGTTTATTTTTTTGATTATTGGTATAAATATACTTAAATACAGCACCTAAAGGATTTGTCACTGTTGTATAATTATCGGCAAAAACCAAGTTATCAACTTGTGTACCATCACTACGACCACTTTGAATCGCTTTATTTCCATTAAAAGAATAACTATTGTAACGGGTACCGTTTACAGAGATCCCACTCAGTACCTGACTACCTGCACCATTCTCTCCATAATGGTATGCTCGCGAACCTAAACTATTTGGATAAGTGACAGAAACAAGATATGGGATTTTTATTTTGGTGAATCCAATTCTTTTAGAGTATCTATATCTATAATCGTAATTATAAAGATAAATATTCCCTGATGGATCTGTCACTGAGCCCAACATACCATCTTGATTCCATGTTAAAACCACCGTTTTCCCATTGGTATGTGTCACTTTAATTAATCTTTGCTTTTCATCATAAGAAAGTACCCAGCCAATATTATGAGCATTCTTTTTACGAAGTAGCCGTCCATCTAGTGTGTAGGTTTCAACACCACCATCGGGTAAAATAACATTGGTTTCTGTACGAGTTCCCTGAAGCAGCATCAACTCATTGAAGTAGTAATTTTCACCGTTTGGTAATTTTCGAATTTTTCTTCCTTGAGCATCATTGGCTAAACGATAGTCAAAATTGTGCCGCCACTTACCATTGGCTGAGAAGTTCGCAGAACCACTCGCAAAAGAATCATAATATCGAACAAAGGCTAATGGCATTTCACCAGAGCCTAGAAAGTCCTGCTCTTGTTGGATCTTTTTTCCATTTGCAATCACGATAGGATTAGCAGTAGTGTCTGTAGAACACTCCGTTTGTGTTGAATTGGGAAAAATAACCTCACGATCACCAGAACCCGAATTTCCCCCACCGCTACCGCCACTCCAAGGGTAATAAATTCCACTAGGAAATGGATCGGGTTTTGTCGCTGTGACGGTTATTGTCGGCAATGACCCTATGCCACTATTCCCACCGTAAATACACTCATTGTATTCCTCTTCCGAGTCCGAACCCATTCTGCATTCTAACGTTGACACAGCAAACGTTTTAATTGGAAAAAAAATTAAAAAAATCAAAGATACGAATATTTTCATTGTTATTCTCTATAAGTTCGAGTTATAGGACACGCTAACACAACCAATTCAGTAATAATAATCATTATCAATTGTATTTTTTAATTACTTTCTGATTTTATTAAGTCTTTCTAAATAACGGTTGGTTGAAAATTCTTATTAAAAATCCAAGTATTAAAAGCCAAAATTTATAAAAATAAAGTAAAAAAATTAAAATTCATCCCTAATAATCCACCCTATCGTAGACATCTTACAAAAGTCAAAAATATCATATGTTATTAATAATATTGATCTTGATGGTAACCTCACACATCGATAAAAGGCTAGGTTTAGAAGTATTTAGATGATTTTTGCTTTAAAAAGCACGTTAAAAAAATCCATTATTTTAAGGCTTTAAATTTAAAGAAATTATTTACTTTTATTCTACTCACAAGCAATTTCTCAATAAATATCTCCAAGTCAGTCACAAAATCAAGCTACAATTTCCTGAGAAAGAAAAGAATGTAAGGCACGTGAATGTCATTGTTACTCCAAATCACCATTTTTCTTGGTGCAGCTTTAATCCTTGTTCCCCTCGGGAAAAAACTGGGCATTGCGACAGTGCTCGGTTATCTCTTTACAGGAATATTGCTTGGTCCAAGTGCGCTGAATATTGCCAATGACCCGGAAGAAATTATGCATCTCGCTGAGTTTGGCGTGATTCTGTTAATGTTTCTAATTGGCTTGGAACTTCGCCCACAACGTTTGTGGGAAATGCGTCAGTCGATTTTTGTCATGGGGAGTTTACAAGTCGTTGTGACCGGCGTGGTACTGATGGGTACGCTCTTTTTACTGTTTCAACAATCACTGCCCGCAAGCTTTGTCATCGGCTTTGCTTTAGCATTGTCATCAACTGCTTTCGTTTTACAGCTTTTGGAAGAAAAACAACAACTCAACACCACCCACGGTCAACAGTCTTTCTCTATTTTACTTTTTCAGGATATTGCCGCAATTCCCTTACTTGCTATCATTCCGCTTTTAGCAGGCAGTGAATCTAGCCATCACGGTGTCGCTTACTTTGCTGCGATTGTCGCGACATTTACAGGTTTATTTCTTTTTAGTCGTTATGTCATGCGTCCCTTTTTCCGCTTTGTGGCAAAAAGTGGTGCTACAGAACTCATCACCGCAGTGGGATTATTTATCGTTCTGGGTGTGGTTTTATTGATGGATACACTGGGCATCAGCACGACATTAGGTGCATTTTTAACAGGTGTATTGCTAGCAGACTCAGAGTTTCGTCATGAACTAGAAGCCAGCATTGCGCCATTTAAAGGATTATTACTCGGTCTCTTCTTTATGACTGTGGGTATGACCACACAAATCTCATTAGTCATAGACATGCCGCTCCTGATCGTCGGTGGGGCGATTGGTTTAGTCCTGATTAAACTGCTGACCATGCTAGCGATTGCACGCTATAAAAAAATGACTTGGACCAACAGCTTGATGGTTGCAAGCTGTTTGGCTCAAGGTGGTGAATTTGCATTTGTGGTTTTGAATGTCGCCAAGAGTGAAAAAGTGTTGACTGAAGCAATTTTGGAACCGATCACCTTGATTGTGACTTTGTCCATGATCTTCACCCCTGTTGTATTTTGGTTGGTCAGCAGTTGGCTTTTACCCTTAATCAATAAAAATACAGCACCTAAATACGATGACATTCCCAATGAACATCCTGCTTTAATTATTGCTGGATTTGGTCGTGTCGGACAAATCGTTGCACGTTTAGCACGTATTCGCCATTTTCCATTTACTGCAATTGACAACAATCTGCAGCAAATTGACTTTGTTCGCCGTTATGGCGGTACTTTATATTATGGTGATGTCACACAACCCGATTTATTACGTTCAGCAGGAATAGAACAAGCCAAAGTTTTTGTTTTGGCGATTGACGATGTTGAGGACTCCATGAATGTTTCTCGCCATATTTTACTTAATTACCCCAACCTGACATTATTGGTACGTGCTCGTGATCGCTATCATATGCATTTACTGCGTGATGTGGGGGTAAAACATATTTGGCGCGAAACCTATTTAACCTCATTGGGTATGGGTTATCGAACACTCTGTGAACTGGGCATGAGCAAAGAAGAAGCTTATAAAAGTGTTGAGTTGTTTAGAAACTATGATGAAGAACTGTTAGCACGCCAACAGCGCATTTATACGGATGAGCAAAAAGTTTTTGAAAGTTACCGTGATTTTATTTCTGAACTTGAGCATCTATTTGAAAGTGATGCCCAAGTAGAACATCAAAATCTGGAGAAATACAAAGATATGCCAGATCTGGATGAATCAGGTCTAGAACGTCCTGTGGCTCAATCCGAAAATGCATCAACCCAATATGATCGTATCAATATTGCCCGTGATGACGAAAATTAACTTTAAGAAGCATAGTTTTTAGGGTGAAATGAACTTGTGATTTATAATATCGTCACCATCTAAACAGGGATTTGGAGAATTTTATGTCTGATTTACGTCAACGTTTTTATATTGAAGATAGCCCTGTGCGTGGTGAGATTGTGCATTTAGATACTGCACTACAAACCATTTTGTCACAACGTAATTATGCGCCTGCTGTGCGTATCTTACTTGGTGAAATGTTGAGTGCTACCGCATTATTGGCAAGTACATTAAAAATAAAAGGACGTATTAGCTTACAAATTCAAGCCCAAGGTACATTTAAATGGGCGATGGCTGAGTGCAATCATTTAGGTGATGTACGTGCGCTTGCAGATTATGAAGAAGATCCACACTTTATGTTGAGTGAAGACAGCAGCACTGTACTCAGCACGCTACAACAACCTGTTTTATTTATTAACATTGAACCTGAAATGGGTGAACGTTATCAAGGAATTGTACCACTTGATCAACCTACCCTTGCGGGTTGCTTAATGCAGTACTATGACCTTTCTGCACAAATTCCAACACGCATTGTTTTAGCGAGCACCCACCACAATGCGGGGGGACTACTGATTCAGTTATTACCACGTAATAATGAAGAAGAACAACAGCGTGTAGATGAAGATTTGTGGCCACGTTTGATTATGTTGACCCAAACTCTCAAACCTGAAGAGTTAACCGACTTGACTGCGCAAGAAATTCTGTATCGTTTATACAATGAAGAAGAAGTTCGCTTGCCTGATGTTGAACAACTTCAATTTAACTGCACTTGTTCACGTGATAAATGTAAAAATGCATTGATTCAAATTGGCTTAGATGCAGTGAAGGAAACTTTGGAAATCCAAAATCCAATCGAAATGGATTGCCAATTCTGCAATAAAAAATATCAGTTCACAGCAAAAGAAGCATTAAATCTCTTTGGTGAACATTTAAGTTAATTGATCGACATTTTAGTGATTTATATTTAAGTTTCCAACCCTTTAACATATTGATTTTAATTTAAAAAAGAGCAAACTAATTTGCTCTTTTTTTATTCTATTTCAATTCATCACAAGGATGTCCAATGAAAATAAAAGCACTTGTTATGTTCAGTTTCCTGTTGTTTACAGGTTTGACACAAGCAGCAGATCTTGCAGGTAAATGGAAGGCGATTGATGACAAAACTGGCTATTCCAGAGCAGATGTTGAAATCAGTAAAAATCCAAATGGGACTTATAGCGGTAAAATTTATAATACCCGCCCCCTGCCCAATAGCCCTTTAGTGGGATATTGCCATAAATGCAAAGGTAATCTTAAAGACGCCCCAATCGTTGGCTTGAAAATTATTGATGACTTTAAACAAAGTCCAGATAATCCTAGTGAATATGTTTCAGGACATGTTTTAGACCCATTATCTGGCAATGTCTATTCGGGTAAAATTAAAATTAATCCTAAAGGCAACCGATTAACACTCCGTGGATATATTGGAATTTCCTTATTGGGTCGATCTCAAACTTGGGTCAGAATTGAATAATTGTGGTTAATTATAAAAAAAGCGCTTTGGCGCTTTTTTTATAATATTTTTGATGTGAGTTCACAGGATTCATCTTTTTGGATACATTTATTTTTCAATGAATATTACATGATACAAAGCCGTCATCATGGCTTATACCCTTTTTTATATTAATGCATTTTGACTCACGATGATGCCAATATGACTCAAAAATAAGTTTTGAAACAATAACCACACTAAGTTACTCTTCCATCTGCCTAAAAAAAGGCATAAAAATAGAATAAAGTTAAACAAAATAATGACCTGAACTATGGCAAAAAACTATTACGAAGATTTAGGTGTTTCTCGAACTGCGACACCAAATGAGATAAAAAAGGCATATCGAAAATTAGCGCGCAAATACCACCCTGACGTGAGTAAAGAGGCAGATGCCGAAGTCAAAATGCAAGCAATCAATGTGGCTTACGACACCCTAAGCAATGAAGAAAAGAAAAAACAATATGATTTTGAGTTAGACAACCCTTATGCAAATGCAAGTGGCTTCGGTGGGCAATCTTCAGGGCAAGGTGGTTTTGATGGTAGCCAGTTCCATCGCAGTTATAGTCAAGGTGGTGGCGAAGACTTTAGTGGCTTTGAAGACCTATTTGGTCGCTTTGGCAGTGGTTTTGGTGGTGGGCGCTCACAAGATTTTGGACAAAGAGGGTCTCAACAGCAACGCAGTTATCGAGGTGAGGATCAACATGCCAGTATTCAAATTCCTGTAAATATTGGTTATGAAGGTGCAACACAAAGCATTACCTTGCAAATTCCCACTTACAATGCTTATGGTGAGCCTGAAGTACAGCGAAAAACATTGCAAGTTAAAATCCCAAAAGGCATGAAAGAAGGACAGCAAATTCGTCTGTCCAAACAAGGGCAAGCGGGTATCAATGGGGGTGAAAATGGTGATCTGTATATTGAAATTCAATATCAAGACACTGACCGCATTCGCGTTGAAGGCGCTGACGTTTACTACACAGTTGATGTCACACCTTGGGAAGCAGCGCTTGGTCAAAGTATTGAAATCGACACCCCTGCTGGTAAAGTCAAAGTCACTGTTCCTAAAAATGCCAAAAACGATCAACAGTTACGCCTAAAAGACAAAGGCATACCCAATAAGACACCCGGGCATCTTTATTTGGTGATCAATATTGTTTATCCCAAAGTCACCACAGACCAACAGCAAAAAGCATATCAAGATTTTGCAGATGCTTTTAATGACTTTCACCCACGTTCATAATTTTTATAGATGCATATAGCGATGCTAAAGGAGAGCAATCATGACAACCATTCAATATCGTGAAATTGTCTATGACGGTTTCCATGATGCGGAAATCGTAGATGAAAACATAAATTTAGATCTCAAACATTTTGCTGAAGCATGCGGTCAAAGCCCTGAATGGATTTTGCAATTATTGGAATATGAGATTTTACCTGCACGCCCAGAAAATCGTATCCATCAATTTTTTGGAGAAGATATTTCACGAGCACGTCGAGCCTACCGCTTGCAACGTGACTTTGAAGCCAGTCTATCTGCTGTCGCGATGATGATGGATTTACTTGACGAGGTTCAACAATTACGCAAACAAGTCAAACACCTTCACCTCCATGTTCATTAATTCATTTCAAAATGTTAATGCCTAGTGACAGGTTAATATTTAACCTGTCATGATGCAGAACTTGTCTTTCCGTTTTTGTTTGATTGTTAGAATTTTTATGCAAGAGGTTATAGGCGCTAATGAATTCGAAAGTAATGAATAAAAAGTTGAAACACATGTTCCCAGAATATCGTGATCTCATGTGTATGCTAAAACAAGAAGATCCGCATTTTGCCAAGCTTTTAATTGATCATGATGAACTGGATCGTGAAATCAGTCATCTTGAACTTGATCCCCTCAATCATATTCATGAAAATATTGAGCAACTTAAACGTAAAAAATTGAGATTAAAAGATCAACTCTATTTGATTTTACAAAAAACAGCTCATATCAATCCTCAACCAGAATAATATTTAATTATTTCAGTTTTGTGATTTTTTCAACTTCCTTCATGGTTTGTTTGATCGGCTCATAATCCAAAAACCAGAGTAAATTCACGTGTTGATTTTTATGTTGTTGTGCCAACATATCAATCACACTTCTTTCACCACGTCCAACCAAATGACGGCGGTAAAAGTAGATTAATAAGCCGATCGTACATGCCAGCATCACCCCAAGCATAATCCAAAATCCCATGGGACTACGCAAACCTGGTATAAATTCAAAATTCATTCCATAAACACCCGTTAACAAGGTGAGTGGTGCAAATACCGCAGTAATAATGGCAAGTATTCGCATGTTTTCATTGGTTTGATTGGCGATTGCTGAAAAATGTAAATCAATTGCTGTTTGAATGGCTGTGCTCAATCTCACCGTATACTTTTGGATACGCTCGACATGACTCACCAAATCATCGACCCGAACCAAAATAATATCTTGCTTTTCACTATGCTTTTTACCCTTTAAATGGGCATAGTTTTCAACAATTTCATCTCGAAGTTCCTGTAAAGAATCAATTTGTTCTTCACATAGGTTTTCGATTTGTTGAAACACCATATTCTCTTGAAATAGCTGATGCCATTTTGAAAAGCGACGATTGCCTTGCAAAAGTTCTTGTTGCCAAAACTCCACACGGCGTGAAAGCGGATTGCGCAAATCTAGATAGCCATCAATCATACTATTTAATAAACGTAACGCTAAATCTAAGGGTGTTCTCGGGAGTTTGCGTGGTTTGTTTTGCTCTTCTAAATCCTTATTCATGATGTTCAGGATACGAGCTAAATAGCTTTCAAAGGCATGATTGCCCTGCTCACGTACGGTGATTAAAGCTTGAGGGGTAATAATAAAACTGACTGGAGATGTCGCTAAACCAAAAACACGATCATGTTGTTCTAATGCCGTGTCACCACTACTGATCTGATCATCTGGAGTAATCAGTTTCCGAAAAATTAATAAATCATAATCTTCCATCGTATCAAAGGCACATGGGTGTTCGATGTTTAAAATATCTCGAATATGATATTCATTGAGATGAACGTCCGTATCATTATGAATTTCTTTTTGCCATTGCTCCGCACGATTAACTACATCTTCACGCGTACAATCCACCCAAACGAACTGTTGTTCTGCATCGAGCACAGGTTGTTTCTGTATACAAGTATAAGGTTCATCAGGATGCTGAAAAAAATAGAAACTTTGCATATTCACAGTAATTATTGATCTTTCTTGCTATGCATCATGCCATAAAAAAAGCCCTGAGCAAGCCAAAGTTGTTACTTTGGCAAAACTCAAGGCGGGCTTTTTTTATTAGACTTTAAACAAACTAAAAAGGTCTAAAGCCTAGCAAGCTTATGCTTGGTCTACATCTTTCATCGTTAATTTAATACGACCACGGTTGTCTACATCAGCAACTTGAACTTTAACATCTTGACCTTCAGCCAAAATATCTGTCACGTTTGCAACACGTTCATTTGAAATTTGTGAGATGTGAAGTAAACCATCTGTACCCGGCATAATGTTTACAAATGCACCGAATTCAACAATACGAATCACTTTACCTGGGTAGATTTTACCTGGTTCAACTTCTGCTGTAAGTGCTTGGATTTTTGCAATCGCTGCTTGAGCTGCTGCTTTAGTTTCACCAAATACACGTACTGTGCCGTTGTCTTCGATATCAATTGCCGCTTTAGTTTCTTCAGTGATTTGACGAATTGTCGCACCACCTTTACCAATCACATCACGGATCTTATCAGGGTTGATGTTGATCACTTGGAATGTTGGCGCATGCATTGAAATTTCAGGGCGAGCACGTGAAATCACTTGGTTCATTGCGTTAAGAATATGCATACGACCTGCATATGCTTGATTCAACGCAACTTCCATAATTTCTTCTGTGATTCCTTCGATTTTGATGTCCATTTGAAGTGCAGTAATACCGTTTGCAGAACCTGCGACTTTAAAGTCCATATCACCTAAGTGGTCTTCATCACCTAAGATGTCAGAAAGCACAGCAAAACGCTCACCTTCTTTTACGAGACCCATTGCAATACCAGCAACTGGCGCTTTAAGCGGAACACCTGCATCCATAAGTGACAATGATGCACCACATACAGAAGCCATTGAAGATGAACCATTTGATTCAGTAATGTCAGACACGATACGAATCACATACGGGAAGCGATCAGCGGGTGGAAGTACCGCTTGAACACCACGGCGAGCCAAACGACCATGACCAATTTCACGGCGTTTAGGACCAGATTCACGACCTGTCTCACCCACAGAGTATGCAGGGAAGTTATAGTGCAACATGAAGTTGTCAGTTTTTGTACCCGCTAAAGTATCAACCATCAATGCATCACGTGTATTACCTAAAGTCGTTGTAACCAACGCCTGAGTTTCACCACGCGTAAACAATGCTGAACCATGAGCACGATCCAATACACCCACTTGTACGTCTAATGCGCGAACAGTTTTGGTATCACGACCGTCAATACGTGGTTTACCTGAAAGGATGTTGTCACGCACTGTACGGTATTTTAAATCTTCAAAGAGTTCATTTAAGTCGTCAGCGATACCATCAACATCTTCTTCTGGAACAAACTGCGCAACAGCCTCAGCTTGTAAAGCATCTAATGCAGCATAACGGTCATGTTTAACCGCAATGGTATATGCTTCAGAGATTTTCGCTTCAAATGCGTCTTTTAATTTTGCACGAAGGTCTTCGTTTTTAACTGGAGCAGTCCAAGTTGACTCTGTTGCACCAGCGGCAGCAGCAAATTCTTTAATCGCTTGGATCGCAATTTGCATTTCATCATGACCGAAAAGCACAGCACCCAACATTTGGTCTTCTGAAAGCTCTTTCGCTTCAGACTCAACCATCAATACCGCAGATTCTGTACCTGCAACAACAAGATCAAGATCAGATTGAGCAAGCTGTTCTAAATTTGGGTTAAGAACATATTCACCGTTGATTAAACCAACACGCGCACCACCGATTGGACCACGGAAAGGTGTGCCAGCGATAGCTAAAGCTGCTGAAGTACCCAACATTGCAGCGATATCCGCTTCCATTGTTTTATCAGAAGAAACAACTGTAGCAGTCACTTGGATTTCGTTATAGTAACCTTCAGGGAACAATGGACGAATTGGACGGTCAATAAGACGAGAAATTAAAGTTTCTGACTCTGAAGCACGACCTTCACGCTTACCATATCCACCTGGGATACGACCTGCAGCATATTGTTTTTCTTGATAGTTTACTGTAAGTGGAAAAAAGTCTTGTCCTGCTTTAGCAGTAGGTTGTGCAACGACAGCTACAAGAACAGTTACACCACCCATAGTGATCAATACAGTGTTTGCTTGACGAGCAACGCGACCTGTTTCTAATACAACTTGATGTTGACCATATTGAAATTCTTTACGAATAACATTAAACATTGACATGTATTTTTGTTTCCTAATTTTATTCTAGTGGAGACCCCTAAGGTTTGGCATTCATATCTGTTACATAAATGACAAAGCTTAGAAGCCGACCTCACTAGACAATAAATCTTTATTTAGACTAATTTTAAACACGAAGAAGGAGCGAATATTCGCCCCTTCCCTTTTATCCAGTAAATACTGGATAGACTTTAGTTTTCATCAATACAGCATTCTGCATGCAATAATCCGAAAATAAAAGTTTAAATCGAATTAACGACGTAAACCTAAAGCAGCAATCAAATCGCTATAACGAGTAGCATCTTTACCTTTAAGGTAGTCAAGAAGCTTACGACGTTGGTTAACCATACGGATCAAACCACGACGGCTATGATGGTCGTGTTTGTGTTCTTTGAAGTGACCTTGCAAATCATTGATTTGAGCAGTCAATAAAGCAACTTGTACTTCTGGTGAACCAGTGTCATTTTCAGCACGAGCGAATTTTGCAACGATCTCTGCGCGATCTGCGTTTGTTAAAGCCATTCGATTTCTCCGAGATGCTTAATTTAAATACTTGATACAAATCAAATTGATTCTTCAAAACCAATTTAACTGCCGTGCATCACTACAGCAGAGGCTTATTTTAAAGGAAGTATGTTGAGATTGCAAAAATATTGTACATCTCACTTCTAGCAAGTTTCACTTGATGATAAAAGCACATCAATATTGCACTTTTTTTACACAGTGCATGGCAATTCGGACACAGACATTTATCTCGACTCAGTTCACACTTGTTCTGAATAAAAATAAGCATGGACAACGATTGTGAAGTTATTTTCGACCAACACCTGTTTTGTACCCAAGGATTTGGGCAGCATCACCAGTAGTAAAAATGAAGTTCATCCTGAACTCGGGGGAATGACCGTAAAACAAGTAGATAAAATCTGGCAGAGTATTGAGCACCTTTATCAAACAGGTAATCACCCCCTGATCAGTGTGTGTTTAAGACGTAAAGGTCAAATCATATTGAACCGCAGTTTGGGGCATGCCTCAGGAAACTCTGCGGATGGTTTAGCCAAAAATGCTGTGATTGCAAATCCAGATACCCCCATTTGCTTATTTTCAGCATCCAAAATGATTACCGCCATCTTGATTCACATGTTAGATGAAACAGGTGAAATCAACTTATTGGACCCGATCAGTCATTACATTCCTGAATATGCACAAAATGGCAAACGCCGTGCCACAATCTTTCATTTACTGTCGCATCGTGGTGGCATTCCACGTATAGAAATGCAAGTCACCCCAGAGCTCTTATTTGATAAAGATCAAATTTTACAATATCTCTATGCTGCACAGCCGATTTCCCCTGCAGGCTCACATTTAGCTTACCATGCAGTCACAGCAGGTTATATTCTCGGTGAATTGATCGAGCGCGTGACTGGACAAGATCTCCGTCAATTCCTCCATGAAAAAATTGAAAAACCCATGAATATGCCGTTTTTCAATTATGGTTTAAAACCTGAATATCGCGATCAAGTCGCGCTGAATTATCCGACTGGTGTACATCCAAAACTTGGAACTGATTTATATTTAAATCATGTTTTAGGTGGGGGATTACAACTTGCGGTAGATGTAACCAATGATCCACGCTTTATGGATACTGTCTGCCCTGCTGGCAACATTTATACCAGTGCAGAACAAGCCAACCGTTTTTTTGAAATGTTGTTGAATGGCGGAGAATATCAGGGCAAACGGATCATGAGCCCAGAAACGGTTTTCCGTGCAACGCTACCAACATCCACCACCAATATTGATCGAACACTACTTGCCCCTATGCGCTATGCATTAGGTCCAATGTTAGGCAGCAATCCTTTGGGTATTTTTGGTCCAATGACAGGACAAGCGTTTGGTCATCTTGGATTTTCCAATATCTTATGCTGGGCTGACCCTCAACGTGATATTAGTGTCAGTATTTTAAATACAGGAAAAGCCGTCATGGGTACACATATTCCTGCTTTGGCACAAACACTTTACCAAATTTCCAATAACTGCCCTAAAATCCCGAAAGCACAACGTCGTGCTGTATTTGGTACAGATCGTACTGAAACAGAGTTGGTTTAAATCAAAAAATAAGATATGAAAAAGCCCTAAGATTACTCTTAGGGCTTTTCCGTTGCGCTGTAGTTTCTTGTTTAGTTATTGTCGGTATCTTATTTATTATCTTTATTGTGCTCTCGACACTTATTATTTTATCACTGACATTCATTTTCACGACCATGTGACCAATTATGTCCATATATGACTTATTATGCATGTCAAATATGTAAGACAAAAGTCGTATTTAACTCATCTTTATGTGAGAAATTGCGTACAGAAAAATGACCGTGGTGAGTTTCATAAAAAGCCTTTTAAAATGTGATAGATGACATAATAAATGTAGATTTCAAGTATAATTTTTAATCTAAACTAACAAAAATAAAAGATGAACCTATCATAATTTGAAAACTAGAGTGGCAATCCCTTGGCAATAAAAAAGCCCTGTAGTCTCTCCCAAAACTACAAGGCTTAGCGGCTGTAAGTTTCCTCTTTTATTACTTACTTTCTTGTAAGTTCGCAGTCTCACGACTTCAAGTTGTTCTTATTTTGCGATTTTACTCAACGATCCTTGCTGAGCTCTTTATGGCTTCATCATCTCAAAAACTAACATGAAGCTCTATGCGCAAATCTCTCGAATTCATGTAAGCAATTTCGTACAATGTTCAAATTATCAATTTAAACTTCAAAATAATTATACCGCATTAACCATCCTAACCAATCCACTAGTACGTGTGGTTGCTATATTCAGAGATTGTACAAATGCGCTTTGATCCACCAAGAGACTGACCACAGATTTGGCTCGTGTAATTGCGGTATAAATCAACTCTTGACTTAATAGCCGAGTTGCTGCCGAATCTAAAACCACTGCGGTATGGGTAAATTCTGAGCCTTGTGATTTATGAATCGTCAGTGCAAAAGCCGTCTGCATTGCTTTAGGCAAACGAGTTGCAGGAAACCATTTATCCAGGCTAGGGAAATAGACTTCGAATTGTCCCTGCTGTTGACGGTGTTTCAGACAAATCCCAATATCTCCGTTAGAGAGTCCTAATTGGTAATCATTGTAGGTCATCATCACAGGACGCCCCACATACCAATCACCTCGTTTGGATAGGGTCGGAATATATTCAAATAAAGCTTTTTCCATTTCTGTATTTAAACTGTTTAAACCCATTACCCCATGACGTATCGCGGTGAGAATCCGGTAACTGTCAAACGCGTGTACAACCATCTTGGCTTGATCATGTTCTGTGTCGGTATTCAAATAAACCTGAAGGCTTTCAAAATAAGTATGGAAACCTAAACTTAATTTCTTGTAGTAGCCCGCTAAATCAGCTTGCGCAATTTTTTCAGGAAGATACTCAAGTTGAATGACATCTTGCATGTCTGGTAATAAATCGACTGGTTTAAGTTCTCGTGCAACAACCACCTCTTGTTCAAAGTGTGCTAAAAGTTGCGATGGAGCAGTATCCAGCGTTTTTTGCATTTGAATAAACTTTGCCATTTTCCCAATCAATGCACCTTCTTTAAAGCGTTGACTGGTCATTAAATTGACCCGATGATCAGACAAAGTTTCCATCTGTTGTAGATCAGCAAGGACTGCACCGACATCCACTGAAGCCAATTGATTTGCATCGCCCAACAGGATCAAACGTCCATGTTCAGGAATCGCCTCAAACAGCATGGTTGCTAAATTTAAATCCAGCATTGAAGCTTCATCTACAACCACAACGTCATAAGGCAGTGGTTGGCGTTGGTTAAAGCGCGGGGTCTGTTGATGACCTAATCCCAACAAACGATGCAAGGTCATCGGATTAAATAGATTTTGACTTAAACCAAAATGTTGTAATTTAGGATCAGACAAGGACTTCTGCAAAGCTTCCCCCATACGTTGTGCAGCTTTTCCTGTAGGTGCTGCCATCGCGATTCGAATATCTGGAGTTGCTTGATATAATACGGCAATGATTCTTGCCAAAGTATAGGTTTTACCTGTACCCGGTCCCCCCGTAATCATGCTCAAAGCCGATTTCGCGACCATAGCCAAAGCCGCTTTTTGATAAGCATCAGTCAATAGTTCATCAAATTCCGAAACATCCACCTGAGTAGTAGATTGCACACTCAGACGTTTAATTTGTTGTGCCAAGCGTCTCTCAAGTTGCCAATAACGATAGAGATAAAGATATTCATGATCTTGTACAAACGGCGCAACTGCGCTTTCTAGATTGTCTGCCTGAATCATCAAGGACTTTAACCCTGTTGTATTTTTATCCTTTGCGGGAATACAACTATCACCCTGAGTACTTGCCAAAAGTATTTCTTGTGCCAGTTCAAGTGCATGTTCATCTAATTTAGGGCTTGTGGAATACTGTGTTAAAACATATTTACTCCATGTCTCAATCCATTGTGGGACTTGACTTTCTAAATCCTGTTGATTTTCCACACAGTTATCCTCAGAGTTATCTACAAGGTTTTCAACACAGTTATCCACATGATAACCTATTGTTTATACAGTTTTTCAAACAACTATTCACACAATTTCACTAGATTTATCCTCAACAAAATAGCCCAGTATCGCATCTAATCTCAAAATAAACTCTGTGGTGGGGCGCCAGAAATAATAGCCTTGATCGACTTGAGCATTCATACCACGTAAATACAAATAAGTTGCACCACCTAAATCCCGTTCAATTTGGTAGTCTTCAAGTTGGATTTTTAAATAGCGATGTAAAGCCACCAAATATAACGCTGCCTGCAACCAATAACTGGCATGTGACATACTCTCTTGCACGGCTTCTGAGGTATAGTTGTGTTGATCCGCACCCAGAAAATTACTTTTATAATCGGCAATATGATATTGCTGCCCATCAAAGAAAACCAAATCAATTGAGCCATTGAGATAACGGGCTGAACGAGCATCATTAAACTCAGGCATTTTTATTCCGTACTCATCAAATAACTGATAAATCCGTTGAATTGCCAAAACTCGATCTGAAAGCGATAAATAGAATGGGAACTCAGCCAAATGTTGATGAGGTTCAAGCTGTTTTAATTGGAAATTTTTGAGAATTGGTGTGGATAAGACCTCAGCCAGCCACTCAGCAACCCAAGTCAGCAAAGTTTCTTCAGCATTGGATTGTGCTAAAGCATTCTCCTCGACAGTTTGGTTTAAAAAAGCCAGTCGGTATTTTTCAAGCAATTCTGTCCACAAACTGGAGTAGTCATTTTTAAAACGTCGACGAATTTCAAGATGCCAATATCGTGTATTCTGAAAATCAATATGTTCGAAGATTTCATGCAAGAAATTTCCTGCAATGGTACCCATTGGAAAATTGGCTTTGATCCATGCAATCGGTTGCTCAGGCTGTGTTTGCTGAATAATTTCAATCATCGGCTGTTGAATTTCATCTTCTGCACGGTCTTGCTTTTGTTCAGAAACTGCCAAGGCATCTTGAATTTGTTGTCGTGTTAAATGTTGGGCCAAAGCACTAAAACTGGTTTTTCCCCGCGGATAAAAACGCTGTGTTGGAAATGCTTGCGCAATTAATGGTAAAGGATGTTCAGACTTAGGTTTTTCCAGTGCTTTAGGACGCTCAGTCAGTAAGTCTTCCATACAGCTACCGATATGCTGAAAAACATCAGCACCTTGACCCCGCCAAAATGCCAAGCCTGTTGTCGACTTTTCTTTGGTATCACTCAACATGGCATAAACACGATAACTGGCACGGGTCAACGCCACATACCACAAACGATGATGTTCTGCTAAAGCACGCTCATTATGTTGTTCGATATCTTTTTTATCCAGTAAATTACTGTCATTAACAGCCACCACACGCTGTTGTTCAGTCTGCCCTGTCTGGCTATTTAATTGGACTGCTGTCGAAAAGTTCAAGGTCTTATTGATTTCTTTAAATTCTTTGTCTGCACCCAGTAAAAAAACAAATTTAAACTCTAAACCCTTCGATTGGTGAATGGTCATCAACTGGACCCCTGCCTCATTGGACAGTTTACGCTCCATTTCCCACTCTCGTTCCATTGGTGCAGTCAGCTGTTTTAAATACCAATGATAAAGATTTTGCGCACCTTGATATGTTTCACTGTGTTGGCTGAGCAGTTCAGTTAAATGACGTAAATTCACCACCACACGCTCATTATCACTACTACGCTTTTCCACCAGTTTTTTCCAGACCGCACACTGATTGAGTAGATATTGCCAAGCAGTTAAGAAACCTTGATTCAGCCATATTTCACGGACCTGATCAAACAACTCAATGTATTCACTTAAGCCATCTGCATGCTGTTCTAAGGCAATCAAATCTTTTAAGCTCAAACCAATCATACGACTTAATACGGCACGTTTTACTTTCGCTTCATGGTAAGGGTGCAAAATTGCAGTCAGTACAGCCCCAACATCATGTGCAATCTGACTTTCAAAAACACTTTTCTTTGAAGGTCGATTGGTGCGAATCCCCAGAAATTCTAACGCAGCTTGTGCCTTATCCAGCCCATCGTGGTTTTTCGATAAAATAGCAATGTCATTTTCATCTAGCGGACGCTGCGCGGATTTCTCCTTAAACAATAAACTGCCTTGAATACCTTGATTGAGCAAATCACGGATTTTCCATGCCACTTGTTCTGCTTCAAGCTGTTTATCTGCTAACTTGAGCCATCTTAAAGGTTGAGGATTTATCTGTCCCTGATCAATCAAATCTGGATGTGGGCGACTGCCTGCTTGCACAGGGGTATAGATCACCTGCTCGCCAAAATCCATTTGTCTTTGAAATAAGGCATCGACCACCTCAACCAAGGGTTTTACTGAACGATGGTTATAGATCAAGTTATATTCGTTGCCATCTTTACCAAACACATCCTGATGTGCTTTTAAAAAAGTCAGCATGTCCCCACCACGGAAACCATAAATCGCTTGTTTACGATCACCCACCATGATCATACAGCCATTCTTAACTCGACTTGGATGACGCCAAATTTGCGCTAACATATCGTCTTGATCTTGGTTGGTATCCTGAAACTCATCAACCAAAATTAAGGGATAACGTGCATGGACAAAAGTAGCAAACCGTTGTCCTTGTTCACCTTGTAAAGCTTCCGCAAGCGTTCGAATTTGCTGGGCAAAGGTGGTTTCGCCCTTTTGTTGTAATACTTGTGGCAAGCGCTGTTTCACTTCTTGCGCCAAATAATATTTAAGAAAAGTATTGGTTCCGAGCAACTGATTTTCAAATACTTCGATTTGCGCATAGATACTCAACAGCTGTTGAACAATCGGATGTTGATAAAATCCCAGCTGTACATGTTCAGGGGCTGCTTTCTTAAAGATCTGTTGTTCACGAAGCACTTTGATCAAAGTGGAAAAATCAGACTTTTCCACTGTCAACCCGGAACTCAAATAATGTTTATAGCCCTGTTGTTGGGTGGTTTGAATAATTTGTGGCAGACTCTTGGTAAAAATACGATGAAAACGATCACTCCTAAATTTTGTCCCATTACAAAACTTATAATAATCACCGTCCAATAAATAATAAGCTTCAAGTGTTTGTAACTGTTGCAATTGAATTTGCGACAGTTGTTCTATTGCCTGTTGAAATGATTGAGCATCCACAGTAGAAAATTGTGGCTCAACAAATTTTGCCGATGCGAAATTTAAACTTTGCTCAACTGTCGATGCATAGTAGTCGACACCATGTAACTCTCCTGCAAACATCAAACTATCGACAATATCTTGCGGTTGTTTTTGAATCCATGCCCTTAAAACATCGTGAATTAATTGATAAGTATAGCTTTTTGCATCATCAGTAATTTCTGCACGTTCAATCTTGCCACTTTCAAAAGCAAATTCACGTAATAGTTTTTGACTAAAGCTATCTAAGGTCCCCACAAACAATTCATCAAGTTGATCAATCACCAGTTTTAGACGTTCACAGGCATAAGCCACTTGCGATGCAAATGTTTTCAACAACTTAGAAAATAAAGGATCGGTTTCCTGCTGGGCTTTGTTTAAAACCTGTGATTCAGTCAGCTCTCGACAGGATTCAAAATAGTGAAACGTATCTTGTAAACGTGAACGAATCCGACTTTTCAACTCTGCAGCAGCTTTTCGAGTAAATGTGGTTGCAATCACTTGGCTTGGTAAGTATTTTTCTAAAAAAATCCGCACCATCAAACTGGACAAGGTATAGGTTTTCCCTGTACCTGCAGAAGCTTCGATCCAATGTAAACCAGCAAAGTGCATATCTTCAATCGGTTGAATCGAAACCTGCTTTTTTTTGCTACTGGCTGTGTTACTAAGCGATAAATTTACGGAAGTCATCATGATTCCTCCGCAACAGTTTGATACTGATAAATGGGTTGATACAGATCATACGCAAATTGATCACAAGCATGCTTGAGCAGTGCAGTCGTATCTTGTTCTTGCAAAATAAATTGCCAATCCCGATGCTTTTTACTCCACTCCATTTCCGTCAAATCATAAGGTAAAAATGCATCACTTTTATTCCACTCATTGAGTATTACTGTGAAATCCTCAATCACTGAACGACCAGAGTCTTCAGCTATCCAGGTCAATGTTTTATTATTTTCACTGAGCTTCAACAATAATGCAGCGGGCAATACCAAAGGCTCAGACTGTCCATAAGCAAAGGCTTTAAACCATGCCAATAAATATTGTTTTGCTTGTGCTGAACTTAATCCTGTATTGATGATCGTCACATCACTAAATACCGCAATCCGTTGTAAACCTTTCGACTGTTCGGCATCCAGATTTAAATAACTCAGCCACAACAAATACTCTAACCAAACTTTAGTACGACGTTTAGCACGACCACTTGAGGCATCTAAACTGACCCAATCTGTGCGCTGCTGTTGAGGCAAGGTAATGTTCATAACCAAACCAGATTCAATCCGCCACTGACGCTGTGTGGTCAATGTCACTTCAGGCGCATAACGCTTTAAGCGTGCTTTTAAACTATCTTGTTCAGCCAAGCCGATTTGCCATGCACTGAGCTGAACCTTGCCTATCGGAAGTTGATTCTGTAATAATCGCATATCATTTACCGCAGCATCATCTACAGAATGAAGCGTCGCCTTTTGTAAAAAATCTCGGATTTGATAACGTGCCAAGCCATCCAAAATCAAAGGTTCATTCAATGCTGGCATATCATCTGCGCTTAGATTTTCAACCCCCAAGGTTTTTAAATATAATCGTGCAGGGAAGGTCATATCTTGAATCCACTGCCCTGCATCCAATACTATAATATCGTCTTGAGCTGATGGATAAGCGGTATTCACCCAAGCATCACGTTGAGCCAATGCCTCTGTTTGACGAATCTGTTGTGCGACTTGGAACCATTGGTCCTGATAACGGATGGACTGTTGGGATTCAAAACCAGAAGGCTCAAAGGGCTGTAAAGTGTGGACATGATATAAAGTTTGAATCTGTTCTGGTACTTCAATTCCATCTAAGGACACGGTTTGTGCTACAGCAGTCAAGTTCTCAGGGCTTGTATTTGATGTGGATGTTGATTGCAAATGATCGGCTTGACTAATAAAGGCAATATGATTGATCAACTCTTGTAATACACTTGATGGGTCTCGAACCTCACCATCACTGACATCAAAGCCATTGTAAAATAACCATAGATTTTCTTGTGCCAACAGTAAAGCATCTAAAAATGCACCTTGATCATCATCCAAACGTGAACGATCACCCAACTGTGGTTTAAGGATTTGCATTAAGTCGAAAGGGACATGAACATCACGATCTGGGAATTTACCACCATCCAAATTTAACAGTACGATCAGCTTATAAGGCAGCGGGCGAATTTGTCCGATCTGACTAAACGTAATCTGCCCTGTCGGTAAAGCCTGATCAATTTGCCCCTCTAATAAGTTTTGAATTTCATTGAGTAAATATACCAAAGGCAAATCAATATCTTGGAGAATAGACTGTTCTTGCTCGTCATAGAAACTCGCCAAAGTCAGCATACGTTCTTGTTTTTTTACGATCTCACGTACCGTTTTTAAAGATTCGACACCTGCTTGTTCAAATTCAACAATATCCTGCATCAGCAATTTTAACCACGCTTCCACATTACATTTTAATGTGGTTTGTTTGCCGAGCTCATGTGCAATCATCCAATCTCTACGATGATCAAAATCTTGGTAAATCTGTACCAAGGTCGTGATCAGCTCAAAATCAGCTGTAAAGACTTGTGCATAACTCAATACATTTTCAAATAATCGGTGTTCTGGAATTGCAATGCCCAATACCAAACGATCCAATGCAAATTTAAAACTAAAACGAAAATCATCGTCATCATGACTCAACGA
The DNA here is from genome assembly GCF_000368925.1 of Acinetobacter bereziniae LMG 1003 = CIP 70.12. Classification (GTDB taxonomy): domain Bacteria; phylum Pseudomonadota; class Gammaproteobacteria; order Pseudomonadales; family Moraxellaceae; genus Acinetobacter; species Acinetobacter bereziniae. Next base: position 1,895,623 of record NZ_KB849756.1, read on the forward strand.
ACGCTTTAAGTGTTGCGCATCTAAACCACGTTTAAATCCAGCATTGATCAGCAATTCAATCATGCGTTCTGTATTGGCAATATCTAAATCATAACGTAATTGAGTCGCAGTTAAACTTAACCAATCTGCAAAATCCTCAATGCTAAAACGACTTTCAATCAATTGAATACGTCCTAACACAGCGCGCCAAGCATTATGAGCATCCAATGCCGTCACTCCTGCAATTTTCACAGGCAAATAAACACTGTCCTGATTCGGTGTATGTGGGAATACACTGCGAATCAGTGGCTCAATCTGTTTTAAGTCTGGCACTAAAACTAAAATATCATTTGGACGACGAGGCTGATCTAACGAACTTTTGGCTAACCAAGCAATCAATTGATCTCTCAGTACTTCAAGTTGTCTTAATGCAGAATGACATACATGAATCTGAATCGAATCATCCTCTTTTGCGATTGGATAAGCATGTGCCTCTGGCTCAACTAAATAAAGAATATCGGACTGGAGTTTAGTCAATAAATTAATCGGTTGTTCATCGACAAAAGCATCTACCCACTGTCCTTCTTCTCCAGAAGATAGATTGGAAAGAATCGAAAAATGATCACGCGCTTGTTTGCCAAAACGTGTCAATAAAGGATGACGAGATTCTCGAATTTCAGCATTAAAATTTAAGGTAAATTCATCGAAAAATTTTTGAATATCCGCATCTGTTGCATTGGGATTTTTGCCAATAAAGCGTTCTTTAACCCTTAAATCGTATTGTTTTTTCCAATTGGGATCGACACTGTCTGCCCAGTACTCTTGTGATGGATTGTAATGTAAAATCACCACATCCAGATATTGTCCAAGTCGTCTCAAAAACTGTAATTGACTGGGTGGCAAATCCAACAAGGTAAAGACAATCAGTTGACTTGGTAATTTTTTTAGAGCCTGTGGTCGTTGTTGAACATCCTCCATCACATGCCAAAAATCAGCATCAATACTCTGCATTTCAATAAAATCATCATGAAATGTATGTTGCCATAACCAACGTTGCCAGTTTTCCAGTTCTTGTGCCTGATTCAGCGTAAATGCTGAAATCTGCTGATTGGTCTTAAAAAATTGCTGTTCTAAATTCAGTGCTTCTCCACGCCCCCATTGCGCCAACCAATTACTTGGGCACTGACAAGCTTGATTCTGCGGACAGCCACGTACACAATCAGCACGGTACAACATATAGTGACTAAACAGTTTTGAAACCTGCTCAGACACCCAATACAACATACTTTGCTTTTTCAGTTGTTTATCTAAACCTTGTTGTAACTGTGAAGCGGCGTCATAGATCCGTTGAATAATAGAATGCAACGGATGGTCTTCAGCCAGACTATTTTCCTCATGTTCAATAAAGCTTTTTAAAGTCTGATAAATCCGCCACTTCATAATCAGACGTGGAATATTGGCTTTACGTACTTTGTCTTTATCATCAAGTACTTGTTGATAAGCAAACCATTGAAATCCACGGATACGCTGATGAAATTGGCTATTGGCGCTAATGCCCTGTTGTTCTGCGATACGTTGACTTAACCACTCCTGCACCGCAGGACTGGGTACAATAAAATGTTGCGTTTGCAAAACTGCAAAAGGATTTTTGGATGGCCGAATGGTATTTTGCAAAAGCCCTTGCACCAAGACATCAATGCGTTGGCTTTGAATCACATGTATTGCCATAATTCCTCGACTTTCAATATTCTATTGTCTATGTTCATGCACAAAACATAAACATTCGCCACTATACAACAACAATATACTATGGCATTTTTAAAACATTATTTGGAAATAACTTCACAATTTCAAGCTCAAACATGAGTTTCCAGAAATATGACAAAAAGCTTGAAACATAGGTATTTGATTTATGAAAATTGATAAAATTCCAGACTCGATTGATCCCACCTTGAATCTAGAACAGATTCGTGAAGAATGCTTAGAACTTGTCAAAAAGCGTTCCTATGTCTCCGCAGGTGCAGCTGTTGTACCAGTGCCATTTTTTGATGTGGTCATTGATGTCGGTATGTTGTCTTTCCTGATTCCTGAAATCAATGCTCGCTTTGGTTTGGCACCAGATCAAATCAGTGTTTATGATCCTGCCACCAAGAAAATCCACTGGAATGAACTGCGCAAACGTGGTTTCGAATTTTCAGGTTTAGTGGTGGCACGTACTGCTGTTAAAGCATCCTTTAACAATATGGCTGCAAAAATCATCACCAAACAAGTGACCAAATTCATTCCGCTTGGTGGTTCAATTATTGCTGCAAGTTTAGGCTATATTGTCATGAAAAAAGTGGCTGAAACGCATGTAGATGAATGTTATAAGCTTGCCAAAGGCATTCAGCAAAAACAACAAGCCAGCGTTGTTAAATATTCATAATCTCTATTTATACACTCATAAAGCGCGACTTAGTCCGCTTTATGAGACAAAATCAACATAAAAAAATGAACATAGAAAAAGAAAATTTGTCATTCAAGCACAAACCGATTTTTGATCCACGCCTCAACTTTTTTACGTTGAATTATATAGGTAAACCGCCTGATTATTCATACAAGTGATTTAGATGATTCATTTATTTCGCCCTTTTGAATCTATAGATGGTCTTGCTATCGTGAAGCGACATGGATGTCGCCATGTTGAGCGGGGGTATATAGGATGTACCCCTCGCTCAACGAAAGATTTTTGTCACTTTTCATCTCTGAAAAGTGAGGCATCGCCTACGCAAAACAATTTAAACTTTAGCACTAAAGCGTGGCAGTGCAAGCTTTAGATCATCAAATTATTGAATGACCTCAGGATTTTTCGAGAAACTTAATACAACCTAGACCGCTCTTAAACTGCCGATATCATGATTGCTTAAATCATAGAGCTCATTGCACAGTTGATATTTAGCAAAACAATTGAGCAAAAAATTATCGACCTCATTCGTAGAAAGCAGGTGCAATTTCTGTGCATTTTTACGATCAGGTAAGTATGAATCATTATCTAGTTTTCGAAGCAACTGCTGAATTAATTTTTCACTCGGCAGAGTTAAATGCTGTTTATGATCAAGCAAAATCTTTTGTAATGTTCTCATACCTACCAACGCCTAAGAATTTTCAATCTGCTTTTAGCTGTTTGAGAATGGCTTTCAACACTTGAATACGCGCTGAATATTTGTCGTTGGTTGCCACTATATGCCAAGGCGCGTATTCAGTATTGGTTCGTTCAAACATATCCGCCGCTGCATTTAAATACTCATCCCAATGTCCACGATTACGCCAATCTTCAGGTGTAATCTTAAAGCGTTTATGCGGTGTTTGTTCACGGGCTTTAAAACGGGCTTCTTGCTCTTCTTTACTGATCGCTAGCCAGAATTTAACCAATACCGTTTGGTTGTCTACCAAGTCCTTTTCAAAACGATTGATTTCATCATAAGCACGTTGCCACTCAGCAGGTTTGGCAAAGCCTTCTATACGTTCAACCAAGACCCGTCCATACCAAGTTCGATCAAAAATACTGATTTTTTCCTCTGGTTGAATCTTGGTCCAAAAACGCCATAAATAAGGTCGACGCAACTCATACTGTTCAGGTGCTGCGATGGTATAAATTTCGTATTCGCGAGGATCAAGATTTTTGACAATACGTTTGATTGCTCCACCTTTGCCTGCCGCATCCATACCTTCAAATGTCACCACAACATTTCGAGAATCGTTTCGCAACGCTTCTGAAACTTTTTTAGTGAGTTTTTTTAATTCATCCTTATACTGATCTTTATCTAATTCATCCGTCGCTGGTTGTAATAATGCTTCTGGAACAGCCGTTTGTTTCCATTTAGTTCTGACCGTGGTTTTATGCTTGGGTAACTTTTTCAATGCTTGTAAAATATACTGGGCAAATTGCTGATCTCTTGAAATACAATCATCACAGTCAATCACATACCAATCATCAGTAAAACGTTGTCGCAACTTTTGTACGGTGTCGTATTGTTTCTTATTGCGCCAATCCAGCCCCATGAGCTTATGCCAACGTTGTTCAGATGAATCCATTGAATCTAAACGTTTTTGCAAACTTTTCCATGGTAAGTCAAACCACACTTTAATTACATCGACATGGTTATTTTTAAGGTCTTGTTCAAAAGCACGCATGTTTTCGATATAAGCATCGAACATGGTTTCATCTAAGGGCTTAGAAACATGCATGGCGGTTGACAACAAATCACTGTACCAATTCCCAAAAAAAATCTGAATTTGACCTTCAGATGGAATATGCCGTGCATAAGGCTGCCAAAAACTTTGTTTGTTGCTAAATAAGCTCGGTGGATCTGCTTTGACACGTAAATAACGTGGATCAACCCATTCACGTAACTGTTTAACGGCTTCCCCTTTACCTGCCAGCTCAATTCCACTGACTAAAATGACTAAACTTTTGGCATTGTTTTTGTCTTTGGAATTCTTTAACGCATATTGCGCCTCAATCAAATCAACGGATAATTCTTCTTCATCACGCAACGCAAACGGTAATTGTTCTTCAATCATCTGCTTCTCTACTTATCTGAAGGTTTTATCGAGTATACCCATTCGCAAAAAACAGAGTTATATATTTTCTGTACAAAACATTGCATTTTTGCCGATTTAAAAATCCACTGACCATATTTCTCTATTGTTTTTTCACTTTTGTCATAGTGCTATCCCTAAACTAGCTTTATCCTGTAAATAAACGAAATTTAGAGTTTTTGTATGTCAAAACTTGCTGCGCTTGATCAGCTTTTAGAACAATACCAACAATTCAGCTATCACACTGACCCGGTTTTAAAACAACGTCTGCATGAAGCACAGGATTGGTTAAAAGCCCGTATCCAAAACACTCATCATGATTTGTTTAATCAAAAAGAGAATCAATTGATGGCGAAGTATTTCATCAATCGTTTATACGGTGGACCTGAATTTGATGATTTGGCGATACAGATTGAACGTTTGCTGAAATATGCTCATAAGGCTGAAAAAATCATTCCGGAAAATGCCATCAAAACCGGACTAAAATCTGTTGGTTTGGCTGTACTTGCCATGCAGCTGGATGAGCAAGTCGCAGCTCAATTACTCAAAGACTATCCTGCACATCAAATCATTGATGATGAAATGATGCGACTGACTTTGTTAAAACTCGATCAAGCTGAGGCTCGCCAACAACAGTTGAGCTTACTGGATGATTTAGGGAGTGCACTCGATAAGTATATGCGTTCATTTATTATGCATACCGCTTTTAAAATGTGTAAAGGTGCGGCAACAAAATATAAATTTGAATTGATGTATGACTTTATTGGTGAAGGCTTTGTTGCCATGAAGCCCATGAAATCTGCTGCTCAATTTATCCATGAATTTACGCTCAAAGAACGAGAGATTGTTGAAAAAGTCCATCGTGGCGATCCCAATCCTTTCCAAATCTAATCGGATTTGCGCCATTATCAAACCGATCTATTAGATCGGTTTTTGTATATTATTCATAACAATTGCATCATGAGGACTGCAAAATTTTGCAGAATCTGTCATTATGCAGTGCAATATAAAATTTCCTATTTTTGTGTTCAGGAGTGACTCAAATGTCGAATGAAAACCAAAAGCCAACAGCATCAGCTGAAACGGCAACAAATACAGACAAAGTGAGTCCATTTCTAAGTGAACCATTACCGCAAGGTGCGCCTCAGGGGCAACAGCAATCATTACAACAGCAGATGACGGATACACCTGTGTCAGGTCAAGTGCCTAAATATAATCTGCCACGTGGTGCAAATACGGGCAATGTCGGTGCAACAACCCACTTCGGTTATTCCACTGTAAACAGTGAAGAAAAGGCACAAAAAGTTGCCGAAGTATTTCATTCTGTGGCAAGCAAATATGACATCATGAACGACCTGATGTCATTTGGTATTCATCGTTTATGGAAACGCTTTGCGATTAACATGTCTGGCGTGCGCCGTGGGCAACATGTACTTGATATTGCAGGTGGAACGGGTGACTTAGCCAAAGTTTTCAGTCGTGAGGTCGGTCCTACTGGTCATGTAGTCTTATCAGATATTAATGAGTCAATGTTGAATGTTGGTCGTGATCGTTTGATCGATGCTGGCTGTACCAATGTTGACTTTGTTTTGGCAAATGCTGAAACATTGGAACCTTTTGCTGACAACAGTTTTGACTTGCTTACCATCAGCTTTGGCTTACGTAATGTCACCGATAAAGATGCTGCATTACAAGCTATGTATCGTGTTTTAAAACCAGGTGGTCGCTTACTGATCCTTGAGTTTTCTAAACCTGTGTTTGAACCATTTTCAAAACTATACGACCTCTATTCATTTACCGCATTGCCGATCATGGGTAAAATTGTGGCGAATGATTCTGAAAGCTATAAATATTTAGCAGAATCTATCCGTATGCATCCAGATCAACGTACATTAAAAGGTATGATGGAAAATGCAGGCTTCCAAAACTGTGATTATCACAATTTAACGGGTGGTATCGTTGCGGTACACCGTGGTTTCAAACTGTAATTTTCCAAGATAGCACAAGCAAGGTTGGGTTATGTGGTCAATTCTGGCACTCGGTGCAGTTGAACGGTTCATCAATCATGGGATTAATTTGGATGCGATTACTCGCATTCAATTCAATCAGTTACAAGGCAAACTGTTACGTGTCGTGATGGATGCGCCTCAGCTTTCTGTCGATGTTTTTTTTGATGAACATAAAGTTCGTCTTGAACCGACCGTAACGGGCAAAAGTGAAACGCCTTCTGTTTTTGAACAGCGTCCTTTTGATCAAAGCCGTACTATTTCAGAAGCGACGGCGACATTACATGTTAAAAATGTGGTTGAACTGGTCAAGTTATTTATTGCCGATGAGATTGGCAATATTCCTCTACAGGGCGATTATCATCTTTTGCAGGATATTCAAAAGATTATCCAACAGGCTGAACCTGATTTAGCATCACAATTAAGCCCATGGATTGGTCCTGCACTTGCCCATGAAATTGCAAAGATTCAATTTGCGCCTCAACATCTAAAGCGCTCTTTACAAAGCCATTTATTTTTTGCTGAAGATTTTTTAAAAGAAGACAGTGGCATTTTTGCTCCACGTTGGCAAATGGATGATCTGCAACACGATACGCGTCTGCTTAATCAAAATATTGATCGCATTGAAGCAAAAATCCAACAACTCCAAGCTTTACTTAATTCCCACCAAGATCAGGTAATTTAATTTATGATTCCGCACATTGCCCGTTTATTCGAACTTTGGCGTATCGCAGCGCACTATAGACTCGACACACTGGTTCCTGCGGAAGAGTTACCTGAAAAAGCCCGTCATGCATTGTCTTTAATTCGCTTACACCCTGCTGCATGGTCAAGTAAAGAACGTAAAAATCCGCTTAAACTCAAAGAAGCTTTAGAGGAAATGGGACCACTTGCAATTAAATTGGGGCAGTTGTTGTCAACTCGACGGGATTTAATTCCACCTGAAATATTGCAGCAATTGGTTTTACTACAAGATCGGGTAAAACCTTTTGGCTCGGATGTGGCTAAGACACGAATTGAGCAATCGCTGAAAGCCAATATTTCAAGCATTTTTGCACGTTTTGATGAACAGCCTTTAGCTGCGGCTTCAATTGCACAAGTCCATACGGCTGCTTTACATGATGGTCGTGAAGTCGTGGTGAAAGTGACTCGTCCAGATATTCGCAGTCAGATTTTACAAGACTTTGAGATTTTACAATGGCTCGGTGCAAGCTTGGAAAAACGCCTTGAAGCGGCACGGGCAGTACATTTATCTGAAATTATTCAAAATTATCGTCAAGTCATCTTAAACGAGCTCGATCTGACACTCGAAGCAGACAACACTCGCCGTATGCGCCATTACTTCACAGGCTCAAGCATGATGTACGTGCCTGAAGTCTATATGGACAGCAAAGATGTTATGGTGGCTGAACGCATCACTGGTGTTCCGATTTCAGATATAGAAACATTTGAACGCTTGGGTATGGATCGTAAGGATCTTGCCGAAAAAGGTTTAACCATCTTCTTTACTCAGGTGTTCCGAGATAATTTTTTCCATGCAGATATGCACCCTGGAAATGTCTTTGTTGAGACTTTAAACCCAAGTCATCCTCGCTATATCGCGCTGGATTGTGCAATTATGGGCGAGTTGTCCAAGCAAGACCAAATGACTGTTGCCCGCATGCTATTGGCGGTCATGAACAGCGACTTTATGCAATTAATTCAAATTGTGCATCAAGCGGGTTGGATTCCACCAGGCACGGACCAAGATGCGCTGGCTCGTGAAATGCGTCGTACTGTTGGACCGATGGTGTCTAAACCGATGCATGAATTAGACTTTGCTGGGATTTTAATTCAAGTCATGGATATTGCTCGCCGTTTCCATTTAGAAATCCCACCACAATTAATGTTATTGCTAAAGACATTGGTACATGTAGAAGGCTTAGGAACGGACTTATACCCTGAGCTAGATATTTGGAAGTTGGCAAAGCCTATTCTGACTGAATGGGTCAAAGCACAAATGAATCCGCAGAAAAACTTAAAGGAGTTGGGACAAAAAATTCCTGATTTACTTTTAGGTGCTCAGGATTTTCCAACATTAATGGTTGATAGTTTAAATGGTTTAAAAAATCAATCTGCTTGGCACGCCAAACAACTACATGAATTGCAAATGATGCGCTTAGAAGTCGAGCATCAACAAAAACGAAGTTGGATTTTTGGCAGTCTCATGGCGATTTTGCTATCAATAGCCATCATTGCGCCTTGGTATATTTCGATTATTTTAATTATTTTGACCAGTATCTTAGCCATTTGGCGGATTGCCAAATAATATGAGTAAGCCTATTCAATGAATAGGCTTTTTACCGCAAGTTAGGTGTTTAACTTGGAGAACTATATATAAACGCCTAAAGACTTCGCATAATTGAAACCTTAAATATTCTGCTTTTTCCATTGTGAATCATCTAATTGGAATACTGCCTTGTCCCGACCTTCATTTGGATTTTGATTTAAAAAAATTTCATTCCAAGTTTGAACTGTTGTTTTTAATATGGGCGGTGTTTTAAATGATTCAAATAATTGCTTTTCAATAGCTGAAAGTTTACTGCTGATTTTCAGTCGAAATGGTGCCTTATAATTTTTTTTCGTAATCGTGTCTATTTCTTGAAAATCCCAAAAAAATACACCTGTTGTGCTAAAAGGATCATAGAGTGATCTTGTTGTTTTTGCTCGTCTTTCAACCAACTGTAATCCATAAAGATCTCTTAACATTTTAGGGCCTCCTAAACCCTGTGCAAAGACCCATAATGTATTTCCAAAAGTTCCATCTTCTTTTAACCCAATACGAATCGCATTTGCCCACATGAGACGTTTATTATCTCCAAATAAATGTGTTGCAGGTGTACCAATACGAATATGAGCGCCAAGAAAAACTTTATTGCCTAGGGCATCCTCAATAAATCCTTCACTATTAGGGAATCCATCACCATATACCAGTGAAGTAATATCCATATATTTATTAATTCGCTCCACTCGAATCATCAACTCATGACGAACATCTAAATCAGGAACAAAACTTTTACCTGTTGCATCATAAACATCACGAGAAAGGGCAAAAGCATGGTTTTTACCATGATAATGAGAAATAAAGTTAAAACTACGAGGGCTTTCAAATTTTATTTCAGGGACTATCATATTTAATTCACCTGATGGTCTATATTTAATATCGGCATAGTCCTCATCATGACCGAGTATAGGGACTCCCAAAATTCTTAATGGTCCAGATGTATTAGATTGAACTTCTATAGAATTTAATTTTTGCGATTGATTTGTTTTAGATAAATCAATATTTGATTTTGACCAAACACGAGAGCTTACACTTCGAGGAGGAGGAGCTTTAGCCTTCGGTTCAAAAAAACTTCTCTCTAAAGAAAATCCTCGATTATCGCCATGGAAAAAGAAACCTTTGGCTTCAAACTGCGCATTGGGGTGAAAAGAACGTAGATTGATCTGATAATTTGCCAATTTAACTAATTTGATTATTACATCATGGCGTTTTTTATTTGGATCAGCAGGTGTTGTCATTACGGATGCTAAAGTTTTTCCCATTTTTAATCCTTTTTATTGTGTTCTAAATATTCTGCTAAATATTGAAGTCTGAAAGTTTGTACTCCATTTAGTTTTTTTTCTAATTCAGGAAGTGAATAATCCCCCAAAAAATTTTCATAACTTAATTTGTCATCATTAAGTTTGGGGTAAGAAATATTAAATTGCATACAATCCCAATATTCTCCTTTTTCTTTACCTAAACTTTCAAAATCCCCCATATACGATTCATATTCATCTATATTTTTCCAAATATAAGCATCACAAATATTCCAAGCATAGGCTGTTTTTAATTTTACTTGCTCTCGTGTTAAATGATAAACATCTAAGTCATTTGTTTTAGGGTAAAGTTTAGGATCAAATATCATCTGTTTAGCTTGATTATTGCTATCAATATACCAGGACCAATTAACTCTTTGATCGTAATCATACCCCCCTCCACCTTGATAAGGCATATTGATTCGTTGTCCATCTTTGGTCAGTGTAATCCAATAAACATTTCGATAAGTGTAGTTCATACTTTTAGTCAGAACTTCTCTTCGTGAAGCTTTAACTTTGATTAAACCATTTTCAGGAACAGTTAAAGACATGCCTAGCGGGTCCATTTTTAAGTCTTGTCCATCTGCTTGGTCAAATACCACAAACACAGGACCTATGAAGTTTTCAGGAATTAAAAAGACAACAGCTGGTTTCATGGCATCCTTCCCCCAACTTACCAACTTGATGACAACAATCGTCGCAACCAAGAGGCTGATGATGAATATAATGAATTTTGTTTTCGTCAAATTCAGTTTTTTAATCACTCTTCTTTCCATTGGTGATTGATATCATCATCGCCTAAATATTTAAGTTCCAATTTTTCAGCCTCCGTTCCAGTTTGAACAAATTGAGTTTGTTGTTGATCATCTAAATTTGCATTGAACTGATAACTACGTTTTGAATTAAAGAGTTTAAAAGGTAAATTTTTAATATCTTCATCACTGATTAAATTAAAACCGTGATTAAAGCCTTCTAAATTTGAGCTTGGCAAAAAAGGCAATGTTGTAACGACTTTTTGCCCTCCCTCAAACTTATGTTGTCCTGCCTGAAACACAACTTTACCGCCTGTCGAGATAGTAATCCCTTGACCATCAATTTGAATACGAGAACCACCTGCCATTTTTATTACTCAAATATGCATTGTTTAACAAAATAGTATAATATATAGTCAAAATAGTCAAAATTTAAGCAAAACAAATCATGATTTATAAGAATTTCTTAAATCTTAAAATCATCAAGAACCATAGCTACAAAAAGGAAGCATACGCCTAAACAATGGAGAAAAATTTCTGATGACAATGATTATCACTGCCCATTTAGGAGATTGTATCCTGATCGCCGCAGATAAAAGAGCAATGTCATGTAATTTAGAAACTGGACAAATCAAATTGGCAAACGATAATGAGCAAAAAATAAAATTATGGAATCGAGGCGCAATTGCTGGCACAGGCGAAACCATATTTTTAGATCGAGTTGCAGATTATTTTATTCAATTTAAAAAAGATGAGTACCATTTAAAACAATTAGATAGAATTTATGACGAGATAGAAAAACGAATGCTTGAAGGTATTCCACCAAAAGTTTTATACAATAACTGCATTATGTTTTCCATGTTTAATGGCGTTGAGACTTTATTACACTCTATCCCCATTGAGCCTTTTTTTCACGTCATTGAAAAAAATGATCGTAAAATCATTCAGCCTAAAGTACTTACAATTAAAGCTTATGATGTAGATGTCACCTGCTTTAATCTTCCACCAGATATGAGCAACCTACAGGAATTCCAACGAAATTTAAAAGCGCTGTCCGATTTTACAGACGAAAAAGAATTCGTTTTCTATTACATCAGACATTTAAAAAAAATTTTTGCGACACATGCTCAAGTAGACCCAAGTATTACCACATCATTTGATCTCTATTTACAATCTTGTGTGACAGGAAGAAATATAGCAATTCATGTTCCAAGTTTAATTTTACCTTCAGTCATCTCCGATGACTTAAACTATTGGAATAGAATGAACAATATATAGATTAAGATAATATTTAAATCATAAGGTGGACGATTTGCAGGATACACATCCACACTCTAACATTAGACCTCTTGCGAAAGTAGATTTTTTTGTCATTTGGGTTTTATATAATGCCTTATAAATCAAAGGTTACATCTGCTCAAATTTCAACCAAAGCAAGAGACCTATTAACTAAATAAATCATTATATAAAGAGATAAAAAAACATCTATTGTTTGGTTTTCATTTGATTTTAATAAGCTTTATATCAAACTGAAATTATCTTTTATTTGCTAGCCTGTTTACTGCAGCTTGAATAATATCTGGTAATAGTTCTTTTCGAGGCCCTGATGAGTCTCCAATCATTTTTGCGATACTTTCGCTATCCATGATCCAGCAATTACTTGGAATGAATTGGATCTGTGGTTTTCCATCAAAATGACTAATTGTTAAAAACATTCTTTTGAATTGCACCATTCTTGTAATTATTGCTCTTACAATTTCTTCTTCTTTAAACTCAGGATATTCTGGAATCTTACCACCCAGTCGATCAATTTCACTATGCAACCCCCAGTAGTAATCCATAATTTTATTACAAGTTTCTGATTGCAAGAGATCGAATGATATCGGGGGAGTTTCAATATCTTGATTGTGAACATCAGAAAATTTATCAGTCGAATATGCTGTGGGTGCAGCACATTTTGGACATGAAATAGCGAGGTCACTGAATCTTTTACCACATTCTTTGCAATTAATTAGAGCCATTTTGATTTCCTTAACGTGATATGAGGGAGTAATAAATTTATCGCTCAATAGTTACAGGTTTATTTTCTTGGTTGCTTATACTCACAATAACCTACAGTTACGTTATAGTTTAAACACAAGTATGGTCTGGAAAACTTAGACATGAGTCAAAATGTAAGCCAAGAAATTATTGATTTACTTTCTAAAAGTGGAATTATCTTTACCCTAACTGTACCTATCCCTTACGGAACTACACAGATCAATTTAGACAAAAATCTTGTATCGGAATATGTATTGGATAAATATTTAGCATTAGCAAAATATTATGGTGTTTCAAAATCAGAATATGTGTTGTGGTTACAACAAAACATGAGTGTCATATGTTGTGGGACTACAAAGCAGGGGAAAAGATGTAAAAAGACTGTTAAAGACGGAAACCATGTTGATATTCAACAATGGATAAAAATGCAAGGTTTAGTTTGTGAATTACATGAATCAGAACTTAAATAATATTGATAACACTACATTTTGTGTTAGCGATCCTCAAAAACAGGGTTCCAACAAACATGATTGCTTTAACTCATTAAAAACTTAGCAAACCTTTGTTGATCATTGATTTAAGCAATTCAATTTCCATGACTGTAAAGTCATCTACTGACACCTCTCGCCATTGCTGAAAATGCCACTCAACTTAAAATGAAAAATCCGTTTGAGTGAGTGTCGCAATGATTCAGATTTTACAGAAACGCCCTTCTGCTTTAACCCTTCGTGCAGGCTCACTCGCCAAACAACTCATCGCAAAAGAAGGATTGCAGTCACAACACGTGGATATGATCCCCGGTGCAGCAGGAGGTCCAAAAGGCATTGGGCTGATGGGGCTTGATCAAGCGATTTTTGGTGATTTTCTACAACGTGTCAAGCAACGCCGCTTTCTTATCGGCTCATCCGTTGGCGCATGGCGTTTTGCTGGGATTTTAGCACAGGGAGAACTACTCGGACCTGAGCGATTGGCTGAGTTATATATCCATTTACCTTTTCATAAAAAGATGAAGATCGCAGAGATTGAAAAAATATCTCGGGAGATGTTGTACAGTATTTTAGACCACCAAACCCAAAAACTGGTCGAACATCCTGATTATCACCTCACCATTATTTCAGCCAAAGCAGAACATTTATTTCAAAGTGATCAGAAGCTTGCACTTTATGGTTCTTTATTGGGCATTATCGGCAGTAATGCTGTTTCTAGACAACATCTCAGTAAGTTTATGCAACGCGTAATTTGTCAGCCAGCACAATTTCCACAATTTAAAATTCAAGATGACGCTTTTAAAACACATTATTTAAATTTTGACCAAGACAATGTTGCCGATTGGCTCATGGCTTCAGGTTCAATTCCGGCAGTTACGCCAGCAGTCAAAAATATCACCAATGCACCTCATGGTGCATATCGTGATGGTGGTTTGATTGACTATCACATCGACTTGCCTTTTGAAAGTAACGGCATTGTTTTATACCCACATTTTACCGACCGAATTATTCCAGGTTGGTTCGATAAAATGTTTAAATCTCGAACTGCAAATCCTCAAAACCAAGCGAGAACATTACTAATCTCGCCCTCTCAAGCCTATTTAGAATCATTAGCTCTAGGGCGTTTACCTGACCGTAAAGACTTTGTGATGAAAGGTTTAGATGATCAAAAACGGATCACACTATGGAAACAATCCGTCGCAGAAAGCCAACGACTGGGAGATGAGTTTCTAGAATTGATCGAAAAGCAGAACTGGGCTGAACATATACAAGACTTATAGCCTCTGATTTTTATTTAATGCTATTCAAGGGAACTCGCATAGTATAGCCAATTTGTTAAAAACGCATACAGTAAATAAAATCAAGGCGATAGATATATTGTTTGATGATATAAAGCTTGCAATGCCACACTTTTCCTCTAAAGTTTAAATAGATTTGCGTAAGCGACACCTTACTTTTCAGAGATGAAAAAATAACAAAAATCTTGCGTTTAACAGGGATCTTGCGCTGCAAAAAAAAGCAGTGCTTTGTTTTTGCTCATATCGCCCTTGACCGACGGCGGCATCCATGCCGTCAACTTTGATAGCGACATTAGGTAAAATTCGCTGATGAAAAAAGCAAAGACTATTTCATTTTTATTCAGTTAATAATATTGATTGATATAAAGTCAAAACAACAAGGATGTTGCACAAAATAAAGTGTGTTGATCACTGATTTTTTTTGCTAAATTTAAACCATTCAAAATACTTATGCCAATAATGAATCAAAATAACACCCCAAAATTTGCCATCGTTGGGGCAGGAACAGCTGGGCTTGCCGCTGCAATTTTACTTGCACAACAACATATTCATGTCACCATTTTTGAAAAAGCGCATGCACTTGAACCTGTTGGTGCGGGTTTATTACTACAACCCTCTGGTTTGGCTGTTTTTGAGCATCTAGGAGTTTTAGAAGATGCCTTGAAACTGGGTGCATTGGTGACAGGTTTAGAAGGTCAACTCGCCAATGGATTTAAGTTGGTCGACAGTCATTACGTACAAGCCCACCCAGATTTTTATGGTTTAGGAATCCATCGAGCGACCTTATGCCATGTATTAGAAAAAAAATGTCATGAATATGCTGAATTGATCACATGGCACATGAATACTGATATTGAAAGACTTAATGAATCCTCACATGAAATCCGAGTCATCGGTACACAACATCAAGAATATTTTGAAGACGTATTTGATCATGTGATTATTGCCAATGGTGCACGAAGCCGGCTGAGACCTCGTCAATGGGTTAAAGTTGATCAAGCTTACCCATGGGGAGCCAAATGGACCATAGTGCCTGAATGTTTAACACTGGATACGCAGATCCTGCATCAATTTTATGACCGCGCTAAAATAATGATGGGCATTCTACCTACAGGTGCTATTCCAAACCAACCACAACAACGACTTTCTAGTATTTTTTGGAGCCTTCCCACCAACCAACTAGAAAGTTTTTTGCCCGATCAGCACGCACGTTCCGAATGGCTCAAAGAAATTTCCCAACGCTGGAAGCCAGCAGCAGATTGGTTAGAGCAGGTCATCACCAATCCAGAGGAAAAACAACAATGGCTTTCAGCCAATTATCGTGATGTGGTGCTCTCCAAATTTGGTGAAGGGCGTATTGGAATTATAGGTGATGCTGCACATGCAATGAGCCCGCAACTTGGTCAAGGCGCAAATATGGCGTTGTTAGATGCATGGGCTTTAGGTCAAGCTGTTCGGCATGCAAGAGATAATCAAACTATTGATCGTGTAAAGCTTTGGCAACATTACCATCAGCACCGAAAAAGCTCGACTGATTTTTATCAATTTTTAAGTCGCTTGCTTACCCCTCTTTATCAATCTGATCTATGGTGGGCAGGTACTTTGCGAGATTTTAGCTTTTCTTGGATGTATCGAATACCCTATTTTAGAAAGGAGATGGCAATCACCGTGACAGGTTTAAAATCAGGTATGTTCAGCCAAATGAAGTATCAGGACATTGCACACTCGTCACTGAACCGAAAAAAATGATGCTCACTGTAATACAAAACAGTGCGATAGTGCTGTAACTCATCTTGTTTGATAAAATTGTGCTCGATGAAATTATGCTCATTAAAACCACGCTCGTTAAAACTATGCCCTTTAAAATCGTGCATTATGGTCTGATAACTTTCTTCGACGCCCAATCGTTCTTCTGCTCGCCAAAAGCTAAAATTGAGAGTCTTTGTTTTTGCTTCGCTTAATGGCAATCGTTGATTCATCTGCACAAAATAAATGAGCCCCAATAAACCCACACCCTGCTGTTTTAATTTAAATACTTGCTGAATCAATGCCTTCATCTTCGGCTTTAAATGTGCGAGCAAGATTTTTGATCTCAACGAAATCCA
The DNA here is from genome assembly GCF_000368925.1 of Acinetobacter bereziniae LMG 1003 = CIP 70.12. Taxonomy (GTDB): domain Bacteria; phylum Pseudomonadota; class Gammaproteobacteria; order Pseudomonadales; family Moraxellaceae; genus Acinetobacter; species Acinetobacter bereziniae. The sequence continues at coordinate 1,912,493 of NZ_KB849756.1, forward strand.
TGATCAATATTTTCCTAAAATGTTGGAAATAACGTACACTATACAAGCGCTACGCTATCTATCACATGCGTTTAAAGTAATTATCTTATATTGATTAACCTGGTGAAATCCTATGAACAATCTGCAATGGCTCGATGAAGTAAAATTTAACGAACAAGGACTTATTCCTGCTATTGCACAACATCATCAAACTGGGCGTATTTTGATGGTGGCATGGATGAACCGTGAAGCACTGCAACTGACCGCTGAAAAAATGCGTGGTGTTTACTTCTCACGCTCACGTAATAAATTGTGGTTCAAAGGCGAGGAATCAGGGCATTTCCAAACTGTTTATGAAATTCGTTTAGACTGTGATGCTGACGTCATTGTTTTACAAATCGAACAGCATGGTGGTATTGCCTGCCATACAGGTCGTGAGTCTTGTTTCTATCGTAAATTGACAGCACATGGCTGGGAAATTGTTGACGCTCAACTCAAAGATCCACAAGCAATTTATGGTGATAATACTTCAGCGAATGCACATACAATTGCGATGAATGCATCGAATGCTCAAGCTGAACAAGTTGAAGTCTTAGGTTATCTAGGCAAAATGATGGCTGAGCGTAAAGCGACTGATCCTGAATCGTCTTATGTTGCCAAGCTTTATCATAAAGGTTTGAATAAAATCTTAGAAAAAATCGGTGAAGAAAGCATTGAAACCATCATTGCGGCAAAAGACTTTAAAGCCGAAGCCAATGAAAATCATAAAAATGATTTAATCTATGAAGTTGCAGACCTATGGTTCCATACCATTGTGATGCTGGGTTATTTTGATTTGGATGTACAACTGGTCTTAAACGAGCTTGCACGTCGTCAAGGGCTTTCAGGTTTAGTTGAAAAAGCCAACCGTGAGCATTAATTGGCAGATGTAATATCGGCATTTTAATTCAGAAAAACGCGCAATTTTAAGCGCGTTTTTTATGCCTATATAGATCAACTTAGATACAATAAAATCAAGTCAAGGAAATATCTTATTTTTGAGAAATCTTAAATGGATCATCAATATAAAAATCTAACGATTCCAGCCCATACCCAATTTGCAGATATTAATTTTGTGGGTTGTGATTTTAGTCATAGCATTATGGATGATGTAATTTTTAAAAATGTGAATTTTTACCAATGTATTTTTCAGAAAACTTCGTGTTCTAGTGCTCGTTTTTGGGGATGCTTCTTTGATGAGTGTACTTTTAAAAATACAGATTTGAGGCACACTTATCTTGGTGCTTGGGGTGGTGGCTTATCTAATTGTCAGTTTATTAAATGCAAAATCAACCCTCTTTTTGATACCTATTATTTAATTGATTGCATTTTTGATCATTGTAAATTTAAAACTGTTGAGATCCAAAGCCTTTATCTGAACAATGTTAAATTTATGGGTCCACTCGAAGACATCAGTATCCAAAAACTCGATATTGCAGAACTAACTCAATATCAGACACCAGAACAAGCAGCGCTGATCAAAAAGAAAATTCAAGAAAAGACGGCAAATGCTTTTTATCACCCAGATATTGTCATTGATGGGCTTGATTTTTCAGAGGCTCGTTTAAAATTCATACAAATTAAGTCCTCTACACTAAAGGGAGTCCAAGTCGCGAATGATCCCTATCATCTTTTACTTTTAAAGAATGCAAAAAATATTACTCAACAAGTTTATCAAGATATTCAGTTGAATTGGGACGAGCCTGAAACGCAAAGTTGGGCACTTCAATGTATACAACGTTTTTTAAAGTCAGATTTTGCGATCATCTGCTTTGATGAATTTAAACATTTTGAAAATTCCGACTTTGCTAAAAAATTAATGACATTATTCAATAAATATCAGCCATAAAAAAGCAGCGAGTATTCGCTGCTTTTTTATTCAAATCTTAAATTAAGAAGATTTCTTCTCAACAGAAGGCGCGATTGGATCAGCAGTCAAATAACCCACTGCAGCCGCGTAACGATCTTTATAGTTACTACGAATCAATGGATCTAAAGTTGCTTGAACTTTACTGTGCAAAGAGCCCCAGTCTCCAGCATGCTGGAAGTTGCTCATGATGTAGGTCCAGCCATTAATTGAGTCTACGGCATGCAAACCTGTCGACTCTGCGCCTGCTGGGCATGAAAGAATGCGGTCTAATTTCTTTGTATCCACATTATATGCCCATAAGTAGTTATTCACATGGTTACCACTGTCTTCACCGATGAATAATGTACGTAACGCTTCAGAGAATTTTAAGTTATCTGCACTTGCAATCGTATTTGGATCAGAAGTATTGCCGATATTTAACGGATCAGCAGAAGCATCAATATCTTTTCCAATTAAAAGCATGTGTGATTGGTAAGGTACCCAGTCACTTTGAATAGCTTTTCCAGATTTATCGCTCTTAGAGCCTGCCATATCATGTGCAACAATACCACCAGCAGAAATCTTTTTCGCAAATGCTACATTATGTGACTCTAACCAAGCAGCATTGCCTTTAATCATTGAATCTTGAATATTGGCAAGGGCTGAATAAGCAACTTTGTCTTTAGCATTGACTGTTGTTCCTTCCATTTTGGTAAACGCCATACTACCGCCCATCAACGCTGCGTAGCGATGCGTTTCCAAGAATGCAGCTGCTTTTTCCATACCTGGTTTAACTTTTACCCAAACTGTTTTCTTTTGCAGAATGATCTTGGTATAGCTTGCATCTTGTGGATCTTTATCTAAACTTTCCATGATTTGACTTGGTTGAATATTTTGAACATTCACCAAATCTTCAATTTCTTGACTGGTTGCATGACCCAAGTTAATCCACTGGATTTGTGCAGTTGAGGTTTCATTCAACTCATTTAAATACTTCGCCACATATAATGTTCCAGCAGATAAATCTTTCTCTTTATCCGCAACGAACATAAACAAACCGCCATTGGTATAATCATCACCCATCAATGCAGTGCGATTATCAGGCATCACTTGAATCAACTCATGTGAGATACGACCCAAGCAATAGTGTTTTTTCACTGTGCCTGTACCATCTTTATTTACAGTGACTTCAGGTAAGTGACCGTAGTTATAAGGTTTTGCAGAGGTTTCATCACCATAGACATTTTTACTATAAGCTTTCATGGTGGTCATATCTGTACCTAAGCCTTGACCAAATGCATCTGGCTCATACTCTTCACTTGAAAGATGTGTGCCCCACGGTGACAGGCTTGCACCACAAGTAATCCATAAACCATGTGCTTTTGACATATCTACATTGTGATATTTCACAAAAGATAAATGACCCGTTTTCGGATCTTGGTCAAGTGAAATCACCCCAATTGGCGATGGCAACTTGCCATACATGTCATTACCCGCCAAATCACGTGTGGTATATTCAAATTGCACCACAGCAAATACCGGATTGCCTTTTACACCATCAATTTTGGCATCTTTAACAGTGAGCAAAGATGTTCCATCTGGACAATCTGAGAAGAATTGACGTGGTGAACCTGTAGAGTTATCCATGATTGGCTTATTATTAATATCATAATAGCCACCTGCCAAGATTTTGCTACCCTTTCCATCACTGACCAAATCACCTGTTTGGAAGAAGGTTTTATAAGCAAGTTTGTAGTCAGTTTTAGTATTGTCATCCCATGTTACGGCTAGGCTAGAAGCAACTGTTGTTGTCGCCATCGCTGCTGGGTTTGCCAACGTTGGTGCATCCATTGGTGTAAATGTTGCAGTTTTTAATTTAGCTGGGTTGATGGGTTGAACTGTATCTTTGTCATCATCATTACAACCTGCAAGAGTAGCAGAAGTTGCCATTGCCCCAAGTGGAAGAAACGGAATGCTGGCTAACCATGTAAGCACTTCACGACGTGTGTGTTGGTTGGCTGAATTTGTCATAACTTTATCCGAATATGTTATAGAATTTTCCCGAGCCCAGTTTAAGAATCAGTTATGACAATCTAGTTTCACTTTTAAGTCATTTTAAAGACAAACATATATAAAAATTCGTATGATGATAAAAATGATCAGGTTTGTTGTTTTGAGTTTTTTTATATCTATCTTCATTCTTCTGTTCATCCTCATTGAACAACAAGACAATAGATTTCACCCTAGCCCGGATTATTCTTTGCTATACTCAATGCATACTGAATTTCAACCCAATAAGATTTCATAACGACTGTGCCTTATTCTTTTAGCCCAACCTCCGAGCAAAGTTTTGCAATTGCAGAAGCAAAAAAAGGACAATCCTTTAAAGTGATTGCCTATGCTGGCACAGGTAAAACCACGACTTTACAGTTAATCAGCGATGCGATGACTGATCGACGTGGGATGTATTTGGCGTTTAATAAAGCCATCGCAACTGAAGCACAAAATAAATTTCATCAAAATGTAGACTGCAGAACCTTCCATTCACTTGCATTTCGTAGTGTGCCTCGTGGAATAACCGATAAATTACGTCTACCTCGCCTAAGTCCAAGTTTTATTGCAAAAGAATATCGACTTGAGCCGATTACATTGAGACGCTTGATGGGCGGTCGTTATGAAAAATATGTGTTGATGCCGAGCCGTTTAGCCAGCCTGGTTGCCAACGCAGTCAGTTATTTCTGCTCAACAAGTTCTCAATATCCTGCACCACGTCATATACAAGCACCCAGCTGGTTACATCCTGATGATGTTGAATCTTTACAAACCCACCTCTATAAAGCCGTAGAGCGTCGTTGGTTAGAGTCTATTGATTCAAACCATCAAGCAGGGATTGGTCATGATATTTATCTCAAACTCTGGGCACTGTCAGATCCATTTATTCCCGCAGATTATGTGCTATTTGATGAGGCACAAGATGCTGACCCCTTGATGCTGGGTATCCTGTTGCGCCAACGCAACACCCAAGTTATATATGTGGGTGATGCACATCAACAAATTTACGCTTGGCGTGGTGCCGTTAATGCCATGCAACAAATGCCACTTCCTGAATCACGTTTAACCACTTCATTTCGTTTTGGTGATGCAATCGCAGATGTCGCAAATCATCTGCTTGGTGCCTTGGACGAAACGGTTCCTCTCTTGGGGAATTCAGAAATGAAATCCGCTGTGGTCAATAAACCACATACCAAAATGCGTGATGCAATTTTATGTCGTACTAACGCGCGTGCAATGGAATTACTACTTTCAGGCTTGGTTCAGGGAGATAAAGTCAGCTTACAAGCCGATCATGCCAAACTAAACCGTTTTGTCGATGCAGCAAGTTTATTAAAACAAGGCAAACGTGTGATCGATGTTCCTGAATTGGCATGGTTTAATTCTTGGCATGATGTACATGAATATTGTGAAACCAATGATGGCAGCGATATCAAGCCTTTAGTTAAATTGGTTGATGATCATGGTACAGATCCACTCAAAAAAGCACTTGCTAAAATTACCCCAATAGAGCAAGCTGATTATGTGATTTCTACCGCACATAAAGCCAAGGGACTTGAGTGGAATCGCGTTCATATCGAAGATGATTACCAATTTAAAATAAACGGTTTGGAACATAAAATCAGTGATGAAGAACTGAGACTTTTATATGTCGCTTGTACCCGAGCAAAAGTCAGTTTAAATATTCATCACATTTATGATCTGGTTCAACAACTGAAAGTAAAAACTCCATTTAAAAATAAGGCGACAGCATAAGGTTTTGGTCCTTTCATCAAGATGTAAAATCATATAGTCAAAAGATGAATCGTCATAGATTTTCACGCTGCCCGTTAAATGTCAGGTATCTTATGAAACTAGAATCAATTCATTTTCGGCATACATACCATTTTGCTGATTTAAAAATAAATTTTAATGATAAAAATAATAAATCGACTACGCTCATTGTAGGCGATCAAGCCAGCGGTAAAACCGCCATTATTAAGAATATTTATCAAGCGCTGAGCTGGTTTCCCGCTCGCCTGAAAGATTTAAGAACACCTGGTATCGTGATGCTTGATCAGGATATTATGCAAGATCGTGTTCAATCTAAAATCGATGTGAATATCCACTTTCCAGCCGAAATGGGACAATTGGCAGAAAGTAGTGCAACGACTGAAAATGATCCTCAAAGCTGTCGTTGGCAAGTTTATAAAACTATAAATAGCGCAGGGATAGGCATTAGCAAAGTTGATTTACAGCAACTCGAACAGTTGGTAGAACGTTATAACCAAGTCATTAAAAATGATCCTGTACAAGGATTACCCATGCTTGCGTATTACCCTGCTGAACGTTTTGTCAATGAAGTTAATATTCTCAATAAAAACAATCCAATCGTTTTACAGCCACATAACGCCTATGAACTGGTGCCAATTCCTTACACCACATTTGCACGTTTTTTCGAATGGTTCAGGGAAATGAGCGATATTGAAAATGCTCAACTCGCACAATTATTTCAAAATATTTTAGAAAAAAAACAGCCTGCTGATCACTCTGATCAAGACTTTCAACATCTTTTATTTCAAGCGCATTCACAGTTACACGCGCCTAGCTTACAGGCATTAAAAAAGAGCCTAAATACGATTATTCCTGAGATCACCGATATCTATCTTGAGTACCAACCAAAACTACAACTTATGGTCACCTATAAAGACCAGAATTTTAGTTATCAGCAATTATCCAATACCGTTAAAAATTGGCTGGCGTTGGTGGGTGATATTGTACGTCGACTGTGTTTACTTAACCCACTGAGCCTTTATCCATGTGAAGAAGGCGAAGGAATCTTGCTGATCGATCAAATTGATGTTGACTTAGATCAACTCGGATTACAGTTCATTCTGGATCGCTTAAATATGGCATTTCCACGCCTCCAAATTATTGCAACCGCAAGTCATGAAGCCTTGTTAGAGCAAGCGGATGAATATCAGTGCTTTAAGCTTGAAAACAAACAACTTCATGAAATTAAAAGCAATGATGTATGGGATGAATATCAACACATCTATGAAAATTTATTAAAAGAAATTCCCAAAGATACCGAACAACCTTTACTTGAACCCAGTATGCAGAGCCTAAATGCTCAACAATTGTTTCAACAATTTCAACAACTCAATGAACAACAACAAGCTGAATTGAAACGTTTAATCCAATCAGGTGATGATCAATCTTCACATAAATCATTGCTCTAAACTGGGTTTGATCTGAGCGTTAACTTACAGACATGAATGAATGTTGAGAAATTTTCAATCTCTATTTTTTTCATCATTCTCAAATCATGATGTTCTTTGCTTTTACCTGATTTTTTAGCAAGGACGATAAAACCTATAGATTGTGACGCATGGCTTAAAGATTAGACAGCCAAATGCGATCATAAGCGTATAATTACAAATGTTTGCGCAAAAACTGACAAAATAAATTGATGTTATTCTGCGCATGTAATACTATGAAAAAATCAATTCAAATTAGATTTTTCAATCTTAATTGATTTTCTAATCGTTTTCTCATGTTGCGCAACACAACTGATTTTTACTCATTAATTTAACTCGGCTTTCAAGATTTAAGTTATTGGACTGTTCCTTGCATTCCTCAAATCCTTGAAAGATAAGATTCACATAGGTTTCACGACCTATTCACGATAATGGATACGCGTGTGCTTCCGATTATTATTCTATTACCGTTAATACTTGGCACTACCCTTGTCCTGTGGCTGAAGCAATTCTCTCGAGGGGTAACAGCTTTAGGGGCAATCGGGGTCAGTTTAAGCAGTTTCGTACTGCTACTGACTCAGGCAAAAACAGTATTGAGCGGCAATGCCATTTTAGAACAATGGCAATGGTTACCCCAAATTGGGATTGATTTTAGCTTTCGTTTAGATGCATTAAGTTTAATTTTTTCATTGCTGATCACGGGTATTGGCACCCTGATTTATATCTATGCTTACTATTATTTAAATCCTAAAAACTCTCTCAGCAAACTTTATTCATTATTGATGCTATTCATGGCAGCGATGCTGGGTATTTCTCTATCAAACAACCTCATCATATTATTGGTGTTCTGGGAGCTGACCAGTATTTCATCATTCTTGCTTGTGGGTTATTGGAGTAATTACGAAGCAGCGCAACGTGGCGCACGTATGGCAATGACCATCACCGGGATGGGTGGCTTAGCCATGCTGGGGGGTTTTATTTTAATTGGTCATATTGCAGGAACCTATCAAATTGACCAACTCACCACAATGACAACAACAATTCAAAATAGTGGTTTATTTGTTCCTGCCTTATTATTGATTTTATTGGGTGCATTTACCAAAAGTGCACAATTTCCGTTTCACTTTTGGCTTCCAAATGCAATGGCAGCCCCAACGCCTGTATCGGCGTATTTACATTCAGCAACTATGGTCAAAGCAGGGATTTTCCTTGTTGCTCGCTTGCTTCCGATTTTTGTGGGTTCAGCGTTGTTTCATAACCTCGTGACCACTATTGGATTATTTACCTTATGTATGGCAGCATTCTTTGCCATTTTTAAAGAAGATTTAAAAGGGTTACTGGCCTACTCAACGATTAGTCATTTAGGTCTGATCATGTGCCTATTGGGCATTGGCTCACCATTAGCTGTTGCAGCTGCAATTTTCCATATTATTAACCATGCAACGTTTAAAGCTGCTTTGTTCATGATTGCAGGCATCATTGATCATGAATCAGGTACACGTGACTTAAGAAAGCTCAGTGGATTGTGGCAACTGCTTCCTTTTACTGCAACATTGACCATGATTACTGCTGCCAGTATGGCAGGTGTACCACTCACCAATGGTTTTATTTCTAAAGAAATGTTCTTTACAGAATTATTGGCGAACTTATCTGGTGGCTATGTTGTTTTAGCTGCAATCCTTGCAACATTGGCAGGTCTCTTTGCAGTAGCTTATTCGGTACGTCTTGTACATGGTGTATTTTTTGATGGTGATGTAGGACGTGATGTGCCCAACAAAAATGCGCATGAACCTCCGCTTGGCATGCGCTTACCGGCAATTATCTTGGCAACGTTATGTATTCTAGTGGGTATTCTTCCTGCACTTTTGGTGGAAAATATCGTCAATGCAGGAACACGTGCCTCTACACAGCTGTCAAACTTTGAAGGTGTTCATTTAGCCATTTGGCATGGTTTTAATCTGCCTTTACTGATGAGTGCGATTGCCCTCATCGGTGGTGTGATTTTCTACTTTGCTTTAGCCAAAGGTGGGCGAATTCGTGAAATTGACCTTGACCCAAGTTTAGGGCGTTTACAAGGGAAATTATTATTTGAAGACTTCCTGAAAAATCTGTTATCGCTATCCCGCAAAGTAAAGAAAAATACTGAAACAGGTTCATTACAAAATTATCTGTTGTTGATTCTAGCCTTAAGTATTGCTTTAGTTGCTGCCCCGCTACTCAACCAAAACCTCACTACAGGAACACGGGAACTGACACATGCACCATTCACAGCAATCGTCCTTTGGTTGTTGCTGTTCTCTGCATGTTGGATGATGTTGTGGTTCCATCATGAACGGATCAAGGCAGTTTTAATTAGTGGTGCAATTGGTCTGGTCGTCACCATGATTTTTGTGACGCTCTCAGCACCTGATCTTGCACTGACACAAATTACTGTAGATGTGGTCACCACCGTACTGTTGTTGATGAGTTTGTCCCTTCTTCCTCAATTGACACCTTATGAATCAAGCCGTACACGACGTTGGCGTGATGCTGTGCTTGCCATTGGTGGAGGTATTGGAATCGGTTGGATCGCATGGTTGATCATGACACGTGATCACAATTCAATTTCATGGTTCTTTGTACAACAGTCGCTTCCATTGGGTGGTGGTTCAAATATCGTCAATGTCATTTTGGTCGATTTCCGTGGTTTCGATACCTTTGGAGAAATTGCCGTATTAGGTATCGCAGCGATTGGTGCACTCTGCATGATGGATGGGATGCGTACACACGGTACAACCATGACAAAAGGATTAAGCTATCGTTTTAACCCGTCGCCTTTAATGTTCCGTATGACCGCTTCATGGGTACTTCCTGTTGCATTGGTGGTCAGTTTGTATATTTTTCTACGTGGACATAATTATCCAGGGGGTGGCTTTATTGCGGGTTTAATTACCTCAATGGCACTGGTGATTCAATACATTGCACTCGGACAAGACCAAGCGGAGAAAATGCTGCGAGCAAAATCTGGTCGACTTTATGAAGTCTGGATTGGATTAGGATTATTGATTGCAGGGCTGTCAGGCATTGCTTCATGGTTATGGGCTCGTCCTTTCCTCACCAGCGCACATGTCTATGTGGAATCAAGCCTATTTGGTACATTCCACCTTGCTTCTGCCGCCGCATTCGATCTTGGTGTATATGGCACTGTGGTTGGTGCAACAATGTTACTCATTTCTGTTTTAGGCGACTCTAGACATTCCAGTATGTCTGGTCCAGTACCCAAGGAGTAATGCATGATCAGTTTAGAATTTTTAATTGCATCTGCGATTGGATTATTGGTTGCCTCTGGTATTTACCTTATTCTTCGAGCTCGTACCTTTCCTGTTGTACTTGGATTGGCAATGATTGGTTATGCCGTGAATATTTTTCTATTCGCAATGGGAAGAATACAAATCAGCTCACCTGCCATTCTCATTCAGGCAACAAAAGTCACTGATCCTTTACCACAAGCATTGGTACTCACAGCAATTGTGATTGGCTTTGCAACCACAGCTTTTATCGTGCAATTGGCATTGCGTAGCCGATATGAATCGGGTACTGACCATGTCGATGCAAAAGAGGAACCAAGTAGTTTTGACCCACGTGAGGATGAGCCGTAATGAGCAGCTTTTTAGATTTTTGGTATGCTCACTCTCCGATTATGAGTGTGTTGATTCCAGCATTTACTGGTTTCTTACTCATTTTACTGGGCAATCCTGGTTCTGGGGCTTTAAAACATGATTGGCGGCAGCCTTGGCGTCGTGGTCTGAGTTTAGTTTCTATTGTTCTCGGACTTGCGACTGCTATTGCTTATCTGCTTCAAGCCAATACTGGAAAAATATTTGTTTATCAATTGGCTGAATGGTCCGCACCATTTGGTATTGTCTTGGTGCTTGATCGTTTATCCGCATTAATGTTGGTGCTTACCTACGCGCTTGCAACCCCAATTTTATGGTTTGCCAGTAAGGAATGGGATGAGCGTGGTCGCTACTTCCATGCCATGTTCCATCTATTGCTGATGGGATTAAGTGGTGCATTTTTAACAGGCGATTTATTCAACCTCTTCGTGTTCTTTGAAATATTGTTAATGGCATCTTATGTATTGCTATTACATGGTCAAGGCAAAGCACGTTTTCAACTTGGTATACATTACGTCACGATTAACCTACTTGCTTCTGCCCTGTTCTTGATTGGATTAGGAATGATTTATGGCAGTGTGGGTAGTTTAAATATGGCAGATGTAGGACGATTGTTACCGACTTTAGACAACGATCAACATCGACTTGCCGTAGCGGGTGGTTTACTACTGTTCGTGGTCTTTGGAATTAAGGCAGCCATGTTACCTGTCGGTTTTTGGCTACCAAAAACTTATGCTGTCGCAACAACACCTGTTGCTGCCATTTTTACGATTATGACCAAAGTCGGTGTGTATGCGATTTTACGCGTTAATGGCACAGTGTTTAATGATGCTTTAGCTGCGCATTTTCTTCAAACATGGTTACTGCCGATTGGTTTGCTGACTTCACTTTATGGGGTCATTGGAGCGCTGGCTGCAGAGCGTTTGCGTCGTTTCGTCGGCTTTATGATACTGTCTTCGATTGGCACAATCTTAGTTGCTATTGCAATGCTGAATACACAAGCATGGTCGGCAGGTTTATATTATCTTGTGCATAGTACTGTGATTGCAGCATCGTTCTACTTAGTGTGTGGCTGGATTACTTCACAACGTGGTGCAATGAAAGATCACCTCAAAGTTGCACCTAAAATGAAGCAAGACAAAGTATTGGCAATGACATTCTTTGTGATTGCATTGATGATGGCTGGCTTACCGCCATTTAGTGGCTTTTTAGGCAAGGTTTTGATTTTGCAAGCCACTGCAAATATGGCAGCGCAAGGCTGGATTATTGCGGTGATTTTAATCGTCAGCCTATTGAGTATTATTGCTTTTACCCGCGTCGGATTCATTCTGTTTTGGCGTGCAACTGCACCTGAAAATAATCCTAAAGAAGAGGCTTATGCTGCTTATCAAGCTTTGCCAAATCAAGCACCGCCACGCAACGATAAAACGATTTATCTGCTATTGGCAGGTTTAATTGCCTATGTCGTCTGTGCCGCACCGATTTTAAATTATGTTGAAAAAACAGCAGCACAAATTACTGATGCCTCTTTGTATCAACATGGTATTTTAAAAACTGATGAACAAGGACAAACCATTAGTGTCCAACCGTTCGATCCAAACTATGTTCCTGAAACCAAATACAATGGTGAAATGGTCGATCCAAACGCGCATTATATTCCTTATATTATTAGCCCAGATACGCTACAAGGTGAACATATCTCCGAGTATAAGCAACGTCAAATCAAAGGACAGGAACAGCAGCATACGGAAAATAATCAACTGAAGCCAATGGAGCAATAAATGCAAAATCAATCATTATTGACCCGTATAGTGCCACATCCCTTTGTATCGGTGATTGTGGCAATGAGTTGGCTGATGCTGAATCATAGCGCTGAAAGTTTTGACATTGTGGTTGCAATCGCTCTAGGCTTGATTATTCCCAAATTGATCCAACCCTTTATTGTTTGCACCCCGAATATTCATTGGAAAAGTGCAATTCAATTATTCTTTGTAGTGCTATGGGACATTATCATCAGTAATATTAAAGTCGCAAAACAGGTTTTGGGACCCACAAAAAATCTCCAACCGAAGTGGTTTCGGATTCCTTTAGACACTGATCATGAACACGTCAATACCCTGTTGGCAATGATTATTACCACCACCCCCGGAACTGTCAGTGCGGGGATAGATCAAGAGCGTGGTGACATTTTGGTTCATGCCTTAAGTTGTGATGATGTGGATGCTGAAATCCAAGCGATTAAAGCACGCTATGAAGTCCCGTTAATCGAGATATTTGACCTTCAACAAGGAGAACGCTCATGAGTATCCTGCCTTATGCGTTAGGCATCTGCCTCGTTGCTGTCACGCTCTCTATGTTGCTGTGTTTAATCCGTTTGGTGATGGGACCTTCGATTGTAGATCGCTTATTGGCACTAGATACCTTGTTTTTAAATGCGACCTGCTTAATCGTTATTTTGGGGATTTACTGGGCCAGCACCTCGATGTTTGAAGGTGCACTTTTGGTCGCCATGCTTGGCTTTGTTTCAACTGCAGCGCTGGCTCGTTATTTTACAACGGGTCATGTTATTGATTAAGGAGGACGATCATGGAAAATAATATGCAACTCATCATGGAAATTATCGTTTCATTCTTCCTCATCATTGGTGCATTTTTTACTTTGGTGGGTGGTATCGGGATGGTCAAACTGCCTGACTTATTTATGCGACTTCATGCGCCCACAAAATCCAGTACTTTAGGTTTAGGCAGCTTTCTGCTTGCAGGTATGATTTATGCCGCATTCAATAGTCGCTTAGGTTTTGCAGAACTGCTCATCACCTTATTGGCTTTTATTACAGCACCTGTATCTGCAAACTTAATTGCGCAAGCCGCAATCCATTTACGACTCCGTTCTACCTCTGGCGATGTTCCTGAAGCAATCAATCGCCCTTTACCTTGGCAACGTCAGAAAATCATCAAACAATTTAAGGAGGATATTTAATCCACCTTGAGCTTAAAAGCAGTGTTAAAGATTCAGTTTTAACACTGCCTCATACCGCGCCTTAACACAAGAACTCCCAGTAAATGAAGTCACATTTCAAGATAATTGACTTAATATTAATAAGGCAATACTAAGCCTTCTAAAATAAGAAATTAGAACACTACTCCACATAAATTTAAAATTCAACGCTATGCCAATGCACTGAAACATGTACAATAAAATCAGCTTAATAAATGAGATTGAGTATGTATACTGGCATTGTTCAAGGCTTAGAAAAAGTGGTCAATATCCGACATAGCGATCACTTTACAACCCTTTATATTTCCAATGAAAATCACTTTTTCGACGATATATTTATTGGAGCAAGTGTTGCAATTGATGGAACATGCTTAACCGCAACAGGTTATGATACCGTGTTACATACGGTGTCATTTGATGTCTCAGCACTCACCACATCGCTGACCACACTACAATTTTTAAACATTGGCGATCAAGTCAATATCGAAAGGTCGATTAAAGCTGGAATGGAAAATGGTGGACACAATCTTTATGGACATATTGAAGGTATGGCAACCATTAAAGATGTTATCCATACAGGTGAGACTGTACATATTGATCTTGTCATCCCTGATGAAAATATCAAATACTTCTTTAAAAAAGGTTTTATTGGGCTGCAAGGTTGTAGCCTAACAGTCAATCGAGTTGATCGACAAAGCAATGAAATATCCGTGGATTTAATTCCAGAAACCTTAAGATTGACCACCTTTAAACATGTCCAAATCGGTGGAAAACTCAATTATGAAATCGACCAAATGACCCGTACTATGGTGGATACTTTAGAAAGTATCCATCAACGTCTCAATGAAAAATAAAAAAAGCCAATATAAATCATTGGCTTTTCAAGTGCGAATCAATCCTTAACTATACAGCGGTGGATGAACTTCTTCTTGGAAACTTTCCATTCCATAATCATCCGCCAACTTTTCCTTCCAATAAGCAACAATCTTTGAATAATCAATTTCATCTGGATGAAAATCAGCTTTGTAATAAGACAAATATTCTGGAATCAATGAAATCAGCATCTTAGAAATCATATAAATTCCAAAAATATTTTGTGGTACTTTCGGCAAACTTTTTTTCCAGTCTTGCATAAACAAACGTGTTGCAGAATAGAACGTTAAACTTGCAAAACCTGTGGTTACATTGCGCATGACTGTACGACGAGTACGATCATCCTTATAAATCGCCTGATATACATCAAAAGCCACTGAACGATGCTCGATTTCCTCAATGGCATGCCATACCCAAAGTTTGACAGCATCATCATCCAATGTACTTAAAACTTCAGGATGTCGCAAAATATAGCCTCCCAACAAGGCAGTAAAGTGTTCAAAAGCAGCGGTGACTGCAAGCTGTAATTTTGGATGTACACTTTTTATAAATGCATCGCGGCGCGCTAACCATGCTTGAAAACTATCGAGGTTATAATCATCACGACGCCATGCATCATTGAATTCTGTATGTGCTTTGGAATGCATCGCTTCTTGCCCAATGAATGCAGCGATTTGTGCCTGTAATTTTTCATCTGTAATTTTGTCACGCACATTGCGGACACTATGCACAAAGAATTGCTCACCAATTGGAAAAGTCGAAGATAATGCCGTGAGTAAGTGTGACATCACGGGTGAATTCGCAAAAAAATGTCTACGAATGGCTTTAGGGTTAAAGCTTGGTTTACGGACTTTAATACCAATAGCTTTAGGACGATTTAGATATGATTTTTCTGCCGTCACTTGAACTGTTGACATCGATCTAATCCTACATTTGTCTGAATTTAACCTATATTGGCACAATCTCAATATTTGTATATTGCAGAATCATTCATCAAGTAGCAAAAATGCTCACTATGTCAAAAAAGCCAGATAAACATTGATAAAAACCTTTTTGAAATATGGGATAAAAATTTAAAAATCAATAAATTAGGATAAAAATAAAGCTTTTATAATGATTTATATTTTGTCACTAAAACCTACAAAGTTCCGACAAAAACAAAGCCTGCGATGACGCAGGCTTTGGAAATGGGTCTTTGAATGTTGAGCGTTTAAAAATCAAACATCAAGGTAATCCAAAATACCTTCCGCTGCTTCACGACCTTCCCAGATTGCGGTCACAACCAAGTCAGAACCACGAACCATATCACCACCTGCAAAGATTTTTGGGTTAGAGGTTTGGAATTTAAATTCTTGCTTTTCAGCAGCAAGTACTCGACCAGAACCATCTAAATCTATGTTTGCGCCTGCAAACCAATCCGCTGGAGAAGTACGGAAACCAAAAGCAAGCAATACAGCATCTGCTGGTAAAACTTCTTCAGAACCCGGAATCGGTTCAGGGCTACGACGACCACGGCTATCTGGCTGGCTGAGTTGAGTCGTTACAAATTTAACACCTGTCACTTTACCATTTTCGCCTACGATTTCAATCGGTTGACGATTGAATTGGAATTCCACACCTTCCTCACGCGCATTCTTCACTTCACGGCGAGAACCTGGCATGTTTTCTTCATCACGACGGTAAGCACAAGTGACCGTTTCAGCACCTTGACGGATTGAAGTACGGTTACAGTCCATCGCAGTATCACCACCGCCAAGAACGATGACTTTTTTGCCCTGAACGCTGATGTATTCAGATGGATCTTTTTCCCAGCCTTGTGTACGATTTACATTGGCGATCAAGAAATCCAGCGCATCATAAACGCCATCAAAATCTTCACCTGCAAAGCCGCCTTTCATGTAGGTATATGTTCCCATACCCATGAATACAGCGTCATAGTCTACGAGTAATTGGTCAATGGTGATGTCTGTACCAATTTCAGTATTCAAGCGGAATTCAACGCCCATACCGGTGAAGATCTCACGGCGGCGTTTCATTACATCCTTTTCCATTTTGAATTCTGGAATACCAAATGTAAGTAAACCACCGATTTCAGGACGTTTATCAAAAACAACAGGTTTTACCCCATTACGTACCAAAATATCTGCACAACCTAAACCGGCTGGACCTGCACCAATAATTGCAACTTTTTTGTCGGTCCATTTTACTGAGGACATATCTGGACGCCAGCCTAAAGCAAAGGCAGTATCGTTGATATATTTTTCCGCATTACCAATGGTTACAGCACCAAAACCATCGTTTAAGGTACAAGCACCCTCACATAAACGATCTTGTGGGCAAACACGACCACAGACTTCAGGCAATGTATTGGTTTGATGGCAAAGCTCTGCAGCTTGGAAAATACGCCCTTCTGCAATCAGCTTTAACCAGTTTGGAATATAGTTATGTACAGGACATTTCCATTCACAATACGGGTTACCACAGCCTAAACAACGGTGGGTTTGGTTTGCTGCCACTTCCGCTGTAAAAGGTTTATAAATTTCCACAAACTCTGCTTTGCGGACATTAATATCTTTTTTCTCTGGATCTTGGCGTGCTACATCCAGAAATTGAAAGTCATTATTTAGGCGCTCTGCCATGTCTCTCTCCGTGGGTGAGCGTGGATAACTTTTTCACTTGTGTATATCTGTGAAGTTATCCACACCTACCTAAAATATGAGTAGTGGAATTATTGTGGATCTGCTTGAGTTGTCTTCAAAAGCGTTTGCAAATTAGCAGCTTTTGGTTTCACTAACCAGAATTTACGGCTATAGAAATCAAACTCGTTGCGGATCTTGTACGCCCAAGCACTACCTGTTTCAGCAATATGTTCATCTAAGATGCGAAGTAAGAATTCTTGATGTTCTTCCATCGCTTCTGTAGAAATACGGTTTAACTCAATTAATTCGTGGTTGTAGTAATCGACGAAGTCATTGTCCAAGTCAAGTACATAAGCAAAACCACCAGTCATACCTGCGCCAAAGTTGTGACCAACTTTGCCGAGCACAGTCACGATACCGCCAGTCATATATTCACAGCAATGGTCGCCAGCGCCTTCAATAACAGCAAATGCGCCAGAGTTACGTACAGCGAAACGCTCACCTGCTGTACCTGCTGCAAATAATTTACCGCCTGTCGCACCATACAAACATGTATTACCAATAATCGCTGTTTCTTGGGTTTGGAATGGTGAACCTTTTGGTGGGAAGATCGAAACTCGACCACCTGCCATACCTTTACCAACATAATCGTTTGCATCACCTTCAAGGCTAATATGCAAACCACCCGCATTCCAAACACCCAATGATTGTCCTGCTGTACCGGTTAAATTCACTTTAACTGGGTGTGCTTCCATACCCAAGTTGCCATAACGTTTTGCGATTTCACCAGACAAACGCGCACCAATCGAACGGTCACAGTTACCCACAGTGAAATGGAACGCACCACCAGTACTTGCTTCAATTGCAGGTAACATTTCAGCCACCATTTTCTCAGCAAGGATACCTTTATCAAACGGCTCGTTGCCTTGCACTTGGCAATATTGTGCTTTCCCTTCCGCAGATGGATGCGATTCTAACAATGCACTCAGGTCTAAGTGCGCATGTTTTTCTGTTTCACCTGGCAACATTTCCAACAGATCAGTACGACCAATCAAGTCTTTTAATGATGCTACACCGAGTGCTGCCAACCATTCACGAGTTTCTTCCGCAATAAAGTGGAAGAAATTAATCAGCATTTCTGGCTCGCCAATATAATGCTCTTGACGTAAATGATCTTGTTGCGTTGCAACACCTGTTGCACAGTTGTTCAAATGACAAATACGCAGGTATTTACAACCTAAAGCGATCATTGGTGTTGAACCGAAACCGAAGCTTTCCGCACCTAAAATTGCTGCTTTTACAACATCTAGACCCGTTTTCAAACCGCCATCTGTTTGTACACGAACTTTGCCACGTAAATCATTGACACGAAGTGCTTGATGCGCTTCAGAAAGACCCAATTCCCATGGTGAACCTGCATGATGAATTGAAGATAATGGCGAAGCAGCTGTACCACCGTCATAGCCCGAAATAGTAATGAAGTCAGCGTATGCCTTAGCCACACCAGCAGCAATCGTACCTACGCCAGGCTCTGAAACCAGTTTCACCGAAACCATCGCTTGAGGGTTGACTTGTTTTAAGTCAAAAATCAATTGTGATAAATCTTCGATTGAATAAATATCATGATGTGGTGGTGGAGAAATCAAGGTCACACCAGGCACTGAGTAACGTAAACGGGCAATTAGACCATTCACTTTACCGCCAGGTAACTGACCACCTTCGCCCGGTTTCGCACCTTGGGCTACTTTAATCTGTAAAACTTCAGCCGATGTTAAATATGCAGGTGTTACACCAAAACGACCAGAAGCAATCTGCTTAATTTTAGAGTTACGGATCGTGCCATAACGTGCAGGATCTTCACCGCCCTCACCAGAGTTTGAACGACCGCCAATAGTGTTCATTGCAATTGCAATCGCTTCATGCGCTTCAGGCGATAAAGCACCTAAAGACATACCTGCTGAGTCAAATCGCGGTAAAATTTCTTCAACCGATTCAACAGCTTCTAATGGAATAGAATGCTCAGTTTTCAGTTTTAATAAGTCGCGAATTGTAGCAATTGGACGTGTATTCACTAACTCAGCATATTCTTTAAAGTCAGCATAGTTTCCAGAACGTACTGCTTTATGCAAAGCATTGATTACGTCTGGATTGAATGCGTGATATTCCTTATCAAATACAAATTTGAGTAAGCCACCTTGGTCAATCGGTTTACGAGATTTCCAAGCTGTTTCCGCTAATTTTTTCTGATCATTTTCAAGATCAGTGAATGTTGCACCTTTAATACGGCTTGGTACACCCGTGAAACACTTATTCACGACTTCATCAGACAAACCAACGGCTTCAAACAGCTGACCACCACGGTAAGATGCAACTGTAGAAATTCCCATCTTAGACAAAACTTTGAGTAAGCCTTTCTCAATGCCTTTACGGAAATTTGCCTGTGCATGGATTGGATCGCCCAATAACTCACCTTTTGCAATCAAGTCATTGATTACATCATATGCAAGATATGGGTAGATCGCCGTAGCACCAAAACCAAGAATAACTGCAAATTGATGTGGATCGCGTGCTAAAGCAGTTTCAACAATAATGTTGGCATCGGTACGCAAACCTGCATTAATCAGGAAATGATGGATTGCACCTGTTACCATAGCAGAATTGGCAGGCAGATAACCCTGACGGATTTTCTTGTCTGAAATTACCAATAAAGTTTTGCCATCACGAATCGCCTGTGCAGATTCTTCACAGATTCTGCTGATCGCAGCTTCAAGACCTTCCGTTTCAGGATAGTTCAAATCAATATCTGCAATTTCATAACCTTTACGACCCAAGGTACGAATCTGATGCATTTTAGAGTTTGACAAGACAGGGCTTGAAATAATCAAGCGATCTGCATGTTCAGGACCTTGTTCAAATACATTTTGCTCACGCCCCATACATGTTTCTAACGACATCACGATAGATTCACGCAGTGGGTCAATAGGTGGATTGGTGACTTGGGCAAATTGCTGACGGAAGTAATCCGTGACATGGCGAATCTGACGTGACAACACAGCCATAGGAGTGTCATCTCCCATAGAACCCACAGCTTCCTGACCGCTTTCCGCAATTGGACGTAATAGTTGGTCACGCTCTTCAAAGGTCACCATAAACATTTTTTGCGCTGCTTTTAGGTCATCGCCTTTTAAGCCTTGATCGCATAAATATTCTTCAAGTTCTGGGCTACCTTGCACACGAACTGAGTTTTCACGCAACCATTCACGATATGGACGCATTTTTTTCAGATGATTACTGACGTCTTTAGTATCCAGCATTTTGCCTGTGAATGTATCAATCACAAGAATTTGCCCCGGACCTACACGACCTTTCGATACCACATCTTCAGGTTCATAGCCCCATACACCAATTTCTGATGCCAATGTAATATAGCCATTTTTAGTGATCACCCAACGCGCAGGACGTAAGCCATTACGGTCAAGCATACAAATCGCATGGCGACCATCTTGAATCACTAGACCTGCAGGACCATCCCATGCTTCCATATGCTTTGAGTTGAACTCATAAAATGCACGTAGATCTGCATCTAAAGTTTCAACGTTTTGCCAAGCAGGTGGTACCAACATGCGCAATGCACGGAATAAGTCCATACCACCGCCAACAAGAAGCTCAAGCATGTTGTCCATACTTGACGAATCTGAGCCTGTCCGATTTACAATCGGATTAAGCTCTGTGATCCCTGGCAATAAAGGGTTTTCGAACTTTGGTGTACGTGCTACAGCCCAGTTACGGTTTGCTGTAATGGTATTGATTTCACCATTATGTGCCAAATAACGGAAAGGCTGTGCCAATGGCCAACGAGGCAAAGTATTGGTAGAGAAACGTTGATGGAAAACAACGATATGTGAATCCAAACGTTCATCAGCAAGATCTTTGTAGAATTCTGCAATATATGCAGGCATCATCAAACCTTTATAGCTGATTACAGTAGAGCACAATGTAGTGACATAGAAATACGGGTCAGCAGTCAGCTGTTGTTCAGCACGACGACGTGCCATAAGTAACTTACGGTTAAACTCAACCTCAGTTACGCCCATTGGGCAGTTGACAAAAATTTGTTCGAACGCAGGCAAAGACTGCATTGCAATTGAACCCAATGCATCATTATTGGTGGGAATAACACGCCAGCCAATCACACGACAACCTTCATCCTCAATTTCTTTAGTGAGAATCTTTTTCGCATGCGCTGCAAGAGCAGGATCTAAGTTTAAGAATACTGTACCGACTGCAAATACTTCACTCAGTGTAATGTCACTAATTTTCTTTGCTTCTTCACGAAAAAATGCTTTCGGCATAGCCAAGAGTAAACCACAACCATCACCGGTCTTACCATCTGCGGCAATACCACCTCGGTGTGTCATACAACTTAGACTATGAATCGCGGTCTTGACTAAATCATGACTCGCATCACCCTGCATATGGGCAATCAAGCCGAAACCACAGTTATCTTTAAACTCATCCGGTTGGTATAAACCTTGAGCGGGAGCTACAGTATTAGGCGATGGCATGTGCATAGCGTACCCTTCTTTCTACATAGGCCCATGAGGGCGAAAAACATTCAAACACTCAATTACGATTTTTAAGTATTTTCGTATACCAAGTAAACACTTAGTCTAAATCGAATACCAGTCCGTTTTTTACTTTAATTGCAAAATTGTTTTACAGCTTTCGCACTGAAATAAAGCACCAATCATGACTTAAAATCGCACACCAACTAAATCATTTCGCTCCAAAATAGGGACAATCAACTCAATTAGCGCAACAATAAAGCAAAAAATATGCCAGTTTTTATTTTTGTTCACCAAATCGCTAAAATACAGTGAAATAAAGATATTGATTAAAATTAGCTGTTTCTTTTAAATACATTTTTAGCACCATTTTTGTGCAAATCATAAATCTCACGATCTATTTTGCTTCATTTTAGCGCTCATTTAATTAAATGGATCACTCACTTCATGCTCTACAGGTTTCTTTTCAGTTGCAACGCCACTCGATTCTTTTGTCCCAGAGGATGTTTGAGTGGTTGAATTTGATTTTTGCACATCAACAACCTTGCCCGAGGCATCACGACGAGTAATTGTCGTCTTGGTGGTTTCATTGTTTGCACCAGAAGAATTGGTCAATGATGATAAAGCTGATTTGGCTTGAGCCAATACAGTTTCATCGACCACTGGCAACGGGGCTGACTTCAATTTAACTTCATAAAGTTTATTGGCGCTTGCCATTTCATCTGCGCCTAAATCATTCACCAAAGCGCTATACTTCTCAAATTGAATTGATTGAGGATGTATCGATGCAGGCAATTTGAGGTTTAACTGTTGTAATTGCGCTTTCGCCTGATCATCCGTTTTAAATAATCCATAAGCTAAAACATACTGTTCTGTTTGATTTTCGCCACTTAAACGGAAATAGATAAAATTTTTACGATCGGCTTGTTTTTGTAAAAAACTTTGAATGACATCTTCATTTGAAGCTTTGAACAATTCGATTGTCCATGCCTTTTTATTCTCTTGAAAAAACTTTGTTCCACGAAATTCAGCATCGTGATTACCTGCAGTCACCACACGAGTGGTCATTTCAAGTGGACGCACCTCATCCATTAAAGCGCCCAAATGTGCAGTAGCCGCCACTTTTTCTGGTTGAATCTGGACTTGGGTCTCTTCAATCGGATTTTCTACAGTGACCAATTCTTTAGTATCTGTGACTGCCCAAAAAATCACGGCAATCACCAGACACAGCAATCCACCAACCAACCAAATATATTGTCGAATATTTTGCCAATTTGTACGAATTGCTGCCATTTGAACACGAACCTTTTTCTATATTTGATTTGCTAAAATCGCTTGTTTCATCAACTCAACGTCAAAATCATTGGTAATGACAGCTTGCCCGAGTTGTTTCATCAATATTAAACGAAGTTGACCATTTAATACTTTCTTATCATGCGACATATAAGCCAAAAATTCATCTAATGGAATTTGTGGACATGCTACAGGTAATTGCGCACGTTGTATGATTTTTTTTGTACGCACTAAATCATTAAATGAAATCCAGCCCATACGATGAGATAAATCAGCAGCCATCACCATGCCCGTTGCAACCGCTTCTCCATGCAACCACACCCCATAACCGAGATAAGACTCAATGGCATGACCAAAAGTATGCCCTAAATTTAACAGCGCACGCTCACCTTGTTCTTTTTCATCATTGGCCACAATGCGAGCTTTATGTGCACAAGAACGATAGACGGCTTCTGCCAATAACTCGGGATCTTGAGCAACTAAACCATCCATATGTGCTTCTAGCCAAGTGAGAAATTCCACATCTCCCAACAGCGCATACTTAATGACTTCAGCCAAACCTGCTGAAAGTTCCCGTGCAGGTAGGGTTTTCAATTGTGCCATATCAGCCAGAACCACTTGAGGCTGCTGAAATGCACCAATCATATTTTTACCGAGTGGGTGGTTAATTCCTGTTTTTCCACCGACACTTGAATCCACTTGGGACAACAGTGTGGTTGGCACTTGAATAAAATAAACACCGCGTTGAAAACAGGCTGAGGCAAAACCAGCCATATCCCCAATCACACCGCCACCCAAAGCCAAAACCGTACAATCACGGTTAAAACCAGCCTCAAGTAAAGCATCAAAAATCAAGTTGAGATGTTCAATATTCTTGTATTTTTCACCATCTGGTAGGACACATGTTGCAACTTGCTTACCCAATTGTTGAATCGCTTCAACATAATGCGATAAATATAAAGGCTGAACAGTACTATTGGTCACTACCATCACTTGACGACCTTTAATATAAGGTTCAAGTAACTCTTGAGGATTTAAATGACTTCCAATAAAAATTGGATAGCGACGTTCACCCAGTTCAACATGTAAAGTTTGCATGATCCTGCCAAATAACAATGAATAAGAATTTACCGATTAAACAATTTCTTTTGAAACAATCAACTGCAATATTTTCAGCGCCAAGTCTCGTGCAGCCCCCTGATTGGTTTCAATAATATAATGTGCAACATCTCGATACAATGGATCACGAATTTTAAGCAGATCTCTTAATTTTTTTTCAGGATTTTCCACTTGCAACAAGGGACGATTTTTATCTCGATGTGTACGCAATAATTGAATTTCTACAGGTGTATATAAATAAATCACAATACCCCGATGCTTGAGATATTCACGATTCATGGCTTGCGTTACAGCCCCGCCTCCTGTCGCAACAACTAAATTCTTTTTGGAGGTTAAATCATCAATGACGATGGTTTCTCTAGTACGGAAACCTTGTTCACCCTCTTTTTCAAAAATCCAAGGAATGGATGCACCTGTTTTTCTTTCTATTTCATGATCGCTATCTAAAAAATCACGACCTAACAGTTCCGCAAGATGCCGACCGACTGTTGTTTTTCCCGCTCCCATGGGCCCTACCAAATAAATATTTGGCAGGGTTTCAAACTCTTTGCTTGGCAAGGAGTCACCTATCGAATTGCTTTCATTGAAACTATATTAATGATTTCTCGTACGACTGTCATTAACAATTCTTGGTGTCACAAAGATTAGCAGTTCACGTTTGTTCTCTGTTTTGGCATCTTTTCGGAATAAACGCCCTAAATAAGGAATATCTCCTAAGAATGGCACTTTAGTTTGGCTCGTGGTATTTTCTTGCTCAAAAATCCCACCCAAAACTACAGTTTCACCATTATCCACCAAGACATTGGTATTGATTTCATTCTTATTCAGAATGACCTCACCATTCGGGGCAATACCACCTCGAGAATCACTGGTAATATTAAGCTGCATTTGTACTTTACCATCAGGGGTAATACTTGGCGTCACGTCCAGACTTAATAACGCATCTTTAAATGATGTGGTTGCTGTTGCTGTACCACCAGCTGTTGATACTGTTTGATAAGGAATTTGTTGACCAGATGCGACTTTAGCCTTCTGTTTATCCGCCGTCATGACTTTTGGTGTTGAAATCACCTCACCATACCCATCAGATTGCAAAGCAGATAACTCCAAGTCCAACATAAAATCAGACAAACTGATTAAACCAAAAGCAATTTTACTTGCTCCAGCTGTTGTAACCCCAAGGTCTACATTCAGGTTATCAGGTCGTGTAATGGTATATTTTCCTTCATCATCAGGTGTTTTTAAATCCCAAAGCGTTTGGTCGCTCCCCCCCACCAAAAGGTCATTATTTTTGGTGATGCCTTGAGATAAAATACCCCATTTCACCCCCATCTCTTTGGTGAAATCCGTTGTAGCACGTACAATTCGTGCTTCAACCATTACTTGTTTTACTGAAACATCAAGGAGATCAACCATTTTACGAACTTTATCAATATTATTCGCAGTATCATTAATAATAAGTGTATTTGTTCGTATATCAGCTACTGCACTGCCTCTTGAACTCAATAAACTTTCCAAGGCCAAAGAATCTGTATTGCTTGTCCCATTCGCTTGAGCACCTTTAGGATTTCGAGAGTCCTCTAATAATTTCAAGACATCAGCAACTTTTGCATAATTTAGATTTATATATTCTGTTTGAATAGGTGCTAATTTTACACTTTGCGCTAATGCTTTTGCTTCATCCTCTTCCGCTTTAATTAACTCAGTTACAGGCGCAATCCAAATCACACTCCCATTACGGCGTTTATCCAAATTCTTTGTTTTTAGGATAATGTCTAAAGCTTGATCCCAAGGCACATCTTTCAGACGCAAGGTAATATTGCCTTGTACCGAATCAGCAGCCACCATATTGATTCCGGTAAAGTCAGCCAACAACTGTAATACTCGACGGACTTCAATATCTTGGAAATCTAAAGAAATTTTCTTACCTGTATAAGATTGGCTTGCACTTGGGCGAGCCACCTTATTTTCTGCAGGTCGTTTCAAGCTGACAGTTAATTTATTTTCAGCTTGGAAAGCCATATATTCATAGCTACCCGATGATTGAATGGTGATGACACCATTGGAACCCTCGTTATAAGCGTCTACGCTAGAAACTGGTGTTGCAAAATCATTGACATTTAAACGACGCAATAAATGTGTAGGAATTTTATTTCCCAATGTTCGAATAACGACCTTACTGCCTTGCTGCTGAACATCCACTGGGGTATTTGCACCCGAAAGGCTCACAATTACTTGCCCTTCGCCAGCATTTCCACGTTGGAAGCCAATATCAGCAATCCCTTGATTTTGCTTATTGACCGTCGGAGATACATAACTCGGTAAGCTCGGTGCTTGATTGGCATTATTAATTTTTAAAATAAAAGTATTACCTTCTACACGTGTTGTAAAAGCGCCACTATTTTTTAAATTTACTGTTAACCGAGAACGTTGATCATCTGCAGCGACATCGACTGTGGAAGCTTCCTCACTCGCTACGGGAATAGATGCTTGGCTAATATTTTGTTTAGCATTGTCAAAGTCCAATACTAAACGAGATGGATTATCCAATTGATAGGCTTGTGGCTGCGGAGGAAGACCATTAAACATGACACGAATTTCTGTACCCTGCCCCGGTATTTTCATCGGAACAATGTTGGTCATCGTGGTTTGTGCTGCTGCAACTTGTGTAATTGCAATTGCGACCGTCGCCATAGTAAATTGACGAAGTTGACTATTCATAAACTTACCATCCCCAATCAAGATATTTTTCAAACTCTTTTTCATTTTTATTCCTTTATTCCGTTTTAATCCACTGGACCAATTAGAACTAGACTGCGTGGTCTTTCGATATAACCGTCTCGACCATCTGGAACAATTTCCAATAAATCAATACGGGTCGGTGTAATTTCAATAATTCGACCCTGATTCATCCCCATGTAATTGCCCAGTTGAACACGTTCAATTTCACCATCTGGTGTTTGGATTAATCCTACCGTTTGTCCTGCATTGCCCTTCATACTTCCTTTCAGTGTCAACGACTCTAAAGGATAACTTTCAAGTGGCTGCGGTTGTCTAGAGAAATTCGGATACACTCGTTTTCCTGACATCACCTTTAATTCATTTGCCAACGAACTTGGTAAGAATGGACTACGCAATTGTTGTGCAGAATAATTAAAACTTGGCACAGGATTAAATACAGGTGCTGGTTCAATCGGCAAAGGTGTTTGACTACGAATATTTGCCATTTCCTGATTGACGGCATCAATCCTAGAGTCACAACCAACCAACAACAAAGTGAATGAGATTCCACAGATTATTTTATTGTGTTTTTTCATTGTGGTGTCCCTCCTTGCTGTGGTGTCGATGGTGCAGCTGGATTTGTCTGATTCACAGTTTTTTGAGCTTTCTGTTCATCAGCACCAATATAGCGATAGGTTTTTGCCTTAATGGTATAGTCAATCACAGGAACATCAGATTTTTTATCCTGACTGGCAGTTCCTGTAATGGTGAAATCATGCAAAGTAACAATACGTGGTAAAGCAGCGACGCTACTGACGAAAGTACCAAATGAGTGATAATCCCCTGTCGCATCAATGGAAATAGGTTGTTCAATAAAGAACTCTTGCTTCACTTCAGGTTCAAGTCTGATATTTTTAAATTTTAGCCCTGAACTCACCCCAGTCACGTTAATATCTTCAACCAAACTCGGAATTTCAGTTTCTTTTGGCAACTGTTCCAATTGTTGATTGAAATTGGCTTCCATTTGTTGTAACTGGGCTTGATATTGTTGCAAATTTCGTAACTTAGAGTCTTTTTCTTTAAATTCATTCAGTAGATTCTGTTCAACTGTGCGTGCCTGATCAATTGCATCCAGCTTCGGTCTCACCGCAAGAAAATAGCCAATTGCACAAACCACAAAGAACAAAAATATCCAACAAGTAATTTTTACCGATAGCGGCCAACTACCATAGTTGTTCATATCCAAAGTATTGAACTGTTGAAAAAATTTCTCAACTGTCATTTTATTCTTTTTTGGAGCATCGTTTACTGATGAATCTAATTGCTCAAAATCTTCACGACTCATTTCGCACCCCCAGCAGCTGGAACTTGTTCAGCCTTTGTTGCACTATCATCTGCTACAGAAGCGATTTCCCCTAAATCTACAGTGACCACAAAGCTTCCATAAGACTCTTCTACTCGAGGAATCACGGATGTTTGTGCTTGATTTTTATTTTCTTCTGCGGCTAGGAATGAATTCATAAAGGCATTTCTATACCACTCAGAAGCTTCCAAACCACGCAATAATTCAGCAACGGTATTCGGACTTTCAGCTTTACCTTCGATGGTAAATTTATCCCCAACACGACTGAATTTCGTGATGTACATTTGTGCTGGAACGACACGAACCAATTCATCAACCAAGCGAACAATCACAGGACGTTGTCCTTGTAAACCTTGAATCAACTTCATTCGCTCAATAATGGCATTACGACGCTCTTGCAATCCATCTAAAGTTTTTAATTGCATATCTAAGTTTTGATTGGTACTGGTTACCAACTGATTGGCCTGCTCTTGATCTTCAAGCTTATGATCAAAATAAAACCATGCCAATAACACAGTTGCCAATCCAATCAATGCAACACCCACACAGATTGCCACAAATTGTTTCTTTTTCTGTTCTCTTAGCTCGTCACGCCAAGGGAGTAAGTTAATCTTTGCCATTAATCAAAACTCCTCAACGCTAAGCCACATGCAACCATAAGTGATGGTGCATCATTTTCTATTTTTCTTAAGTCAATTTGCGGTGAAAAACCCATTTGTA
This sequence comes from Acinetobacter bereziniae LMG 1003 = CIP 70.12, assembly GCF_000368925.1. GTDB lineage: Bacteria > Pseudomonadota > Gammaproteobacteria > Pseudomonadales > Moraxellaceae > Acinetobacter > Acinetobacter bereziniae. The sequence continues at coordinate 1,941,597 of NZ_KB849756.1, forward strand.
AAAATGGATTTGCAACAGTGACTCGATAGCCTAATTTTTGTTGTAATAATTTTGCCAAACCTGGGATATTTGCATTTCCACCTGCCAGCAAAATATGATCAATCTCATTAAATTGTGAGGAGGAGAAGAAGAATTGCAATGAACGCGCTGCTTGCTGAACCACCGCTTCTAAAAACGGCATTAACACTTCAGTTTCAAAATCATCGGGTAAGGTGCGGTCTTTCTTGGCACGACCTGCTTCCTCATAAGATAAACCATAACGATTTTGCACATCTTGTGTCAGTTGTTTGCCCCCAAACACCTGCTCACGCGTGTAAATAATCTTACCTTTTTGCATCACAGACAATGTGGTCATGGTGTGACCAATATCTAAGATCCCAACAAGATTCACCCCGATGGGTAAAGTATCTGAAAAGACATCGAATGCACGTTCTATGGCATAGCTTTCTACATCTGCAATTTTAGGAGATAAGCCTGCAATTTCCAGAACTTCAACACGAGACTCAATATTTTCAGCACGTGTCGCCACCAAAAGTACATTCACTCGATTCGGATTGGCTAACTTATCATTCAATACTTCAAAATCTAAGCTCACTTCATCCAAAGGAAAAGGAATATATTGTTCAGCATCCATTCGAATCTGAACTTCTCTTTCCTCATCGGACATATCTGCATCCATTTCTATGATTTTATGAATCACCATAGAAGTAGGTACAGCAACAGCCACATTTTGCGATTGAGGGTTAGCAAGATTGACTGCTCGCTCTAATGCATCTGCAACTGCTTCTGGATTGAGAATGTTTTTTTCAACCACACTCCCATCAATCAGCGGACTTAATCCATAACTTTCAACCCAGTAACGACCGTTCTTAACAGAGAGCTCTAAAATTTTTACAGTAGTAGAACTAATATCTACTCCTACCAACCCCTTATTTTGCTTACGATATAGTCTAAGCACGATACATTTCCTATTATTTTTTTATCCCCAACAAATAACACAAACTAGCTGTATTTGGTCTTAATTTTTTACAGATACAATATCCCATCTAACAATCCATCACATGAGAAGCTATACTGACCACAATTAGTTTGCCATTAGCTATTATTAAAACTTACTTGTTATGAAAAAGCTATCTTGTTCAGGTCATATTCATCCCTTTTTTTTGCTGATTATTATTATCTTAGTCGCAATTCCGATGGGCTTTTATGGAATGTACCTATATATTGCCCCATCTCTGCCAGAAATGAGCTCTTTAAAAAAAGCGCCATTATTAAAACCTTTACAAGTTTACTCGGCAGATAATCAATTAATTGCTGAATATGGTGGCAAGCTTTCTGTGCCTGTGGAATACGATCAGATTCCGCCGCATTTCATTCATGCTTTCCTTGCTGCTGAAGATTCATCTTTCTTTGAACATAGCGGAATCAGCTTTAAGGGCTTAGGTCGTGCATTGAGTGAAAGTGTGACTGGATCAAATGTACAGACAGGTGGTTCGACCATCACCATGCAGGTTGCCAAGAACTATTATCTATCACCTGAACGTACTTTGAAGCGTAAATTGACTGAAGTATTTTTAGCCCGAAAAATAGAACAAAACTTATCCAAAGAAGAAATCTTATCTTTATATGTCAATAAAATTTTCTTAGGTAAAAATGCCTATGGTATTGCTGCTGCAGCAAAAATTTACTATGACAGAAGCTTAGATCAGCTCAGTATTGCACAAATGGCGATGATTGCTGGTTTGCCTAAAGCGCCTTCTAAATATAATCCTGTTGTAAACCCTGAACGTGCACTTGAGCGTCGTAACTGGATTTTGGGACGTATGCTTCAGCTAGGCTATTTGAAACAGGCTGAATATGAAAAAGCGGTTGCTGAACCGATAAACTTAAGCATGCCAGATCGCGGTTTAAGCAATAAATTTCCTTATGTCGGTGAAATGGTTCGCGCTGAATTGGTAGAAAAGTTTGGTGAACAAGCGATTGACTCAGGTTATAAAGTTTATACAACTGTCAATAGCCAGCGTCAGCAATATGCTGAAGATGCTGTACAAAAAGGTTTAGAAGATTACGACCGCCGTCATGGTTGGCGTGGTGCTGAGGCACATGACAAGCCACTCAAAGATTTTATTCCTTATGCCAATACATACCCTGCCGAAGTGATTAAAGTGGGCAGCAATACCTTTGAAGCCAAAATGCAAGATGGTTCAACGGTAACCGTCCCTTGGTCAGGAATGTCTTGGGCAAGAAAATACATCAATGCCAACGCTGTGGGTGGTGCACCCAGTCGTGCCTCACAAATTGTTTCAGTGAAAGATATCATCCGTTTACGTCCCAATGACAATAAAACGGCTTGGTCATTGGTGCAAACCCCGAAAGTCCAAGGTCAACTTATTGCCATCAATCCAAATGATGGTTCGATTGAAGCAGTGGTCGGGGGGTACAACTTCTATCAATCGAAATTTAACCGTGCATTACAAGGTTGGCGCCAACCAGGCTCCACCATTAAACCCTTTGTTTACGCACTTGCCCTTGAACGTGGTATGACACCTTATACTATGGTCAATGACAGCCCAATTACGATTGGTCGTTGGTCACCAAGAAACTCCGATGGTCGTTATTTGGGCATGATCCCATTACGTCGTGCCTTATATTTGTCTCGTAATACAGTATCTGTACGCTTACTACAAAGTGTTGGTGTTGAACGTGCACGACAATTACTGATGGACTTTGGTTTACAAGAAGATCAAATTCCGCGAAACTTCACCATTGCCTTAGGTACACCACAAGTACTTCCTGTACAAATGGCAACAGGCTATGCAGCTATTGCCAATGGGGGATATCGCATTCAACCGCATTTTATCAGTCGTATTGAAGACGCTTTTGGTAAAACCATCTATGAAGCAAGTCCTGAATATGCGTGTATTCCATGTATTAACCAAAAAAATCAGACAGTTGATGCCGAAGTCACCCCAGATGATGAAGTGATTGAAGGTGCCAATATCAGTGTTGATGATGCAGCAACACCTTTAAGTAAAGAAGAGCAAAGTAAATATCGTCAAGCCCAACGTATTTTAAAATCACAGTCAGCCTTCGACATGGCAAATATTCTTCGTGATGTAATTGTACATGGTACAGGTCGTGCTGCACTTAAAATTGGTCGTGATGATATTGGTGGTAAAACAGGAACAACGAATGATGCTAAAGACGCTTGGTTTGCAGGCTTCAATGGTAAATTGGTTGCCATTGCTTGGGTAGGCTTTGACCAACCATCTACATTAGGTCGACGCGAATTTGGTGGTATTGCTGCACTTCCAGTTTGGACCAGCTTTATGGATAAAGCTTTAAAAGGCACGCCATCGGCTTGGGTACACTTTGATAAAGATGCTAAAGCACCAATTTCGCGTGAACAACGTCATCAAACTCAAATTGATGACCAAACTCAAAACGAAAGCTATGGTTCATCTCCACCTTTAGCCCGTCCAATCTTTAGACCAGCTCCAGTTGCTCCAACACGTAACGCGTCCAATGATTTTGATGATTTACCTGATGAGGGTAATGATCAGCCGTTAAAGCCGAATAAAGCAACACCGCCTGCGATGAATCAAGGTGCTGCAAAACGGGAACAAGACTCGCTTGAAAATTTGATTAACGAAGTTCAATAGTCAAATTTCATCATAAAAAATGCCATCAATAGATGGCATTTTTTATGTCTATTAATTGGCTATTTTTTCTGGAAAATATACATCTGAAATGCGGCTTTTAATTCAGTTTGCGCTTGTTGTTCTAAAACCATACGCTTTTCAGGTTTTGCTTTATATGCATAAGGTGTCATAGCAATCAGATTTTTTAATTGTGCTTGATTTAACTCAAAAGTCGTTTCCACAATCGGTTGCTCAATCAAATCAAAATGCGCTTGTAATTGCTCAACAAACTTATGCGGATCATGCATTTTTACTTCATCAAACAAACCTTCACGCATTGCATACAAATGCTCAGGTGCAGGCGTAACCACGATGAGATAAGCCTGAGGCTTAAGGACTCGCAGGATTTCCTCAATAGGGATTGGACTAAACAAACTGGTACATAGATCTATGGATTGATCTAAAACTGGTAATGTCGCCCCTGTTCCCACAATCCAAGTCACTTTTTTATTGAGCTTTGCAGCCACCTGAACTGCATTTTTCGCAATATCCACCCCAACACATTGCATCACCTCATGTTGCATTGCATCAGTATAGTAGCCTTCACCGCAACCGATATCCAACAGATTTTCAATACGTAAATCTCGAATTTTTTTTACGATTGCTTGTTGTAAAGGTGCATAAAATCCATCACTGAGAAAAGCCCGTCGCGCTTGTACAGATTCAACAGTATCCCCTGGATTTTTACTGTGTTTGTGTTGTACCACATGTAAATTGACATAACCTTGCTTTGCGACATCATAACTATGATGATTTACACAGCGCCAAGTTCGACCTGATAGGCTTAACCCCTCACGGCATACAGGGCACATCAATAAATTCATCGTATTCTCCACAAAATATAGTAAAAGCCAATAAAAAAGCCGGCAAATGCCGACTTCTTCAACTGACTTTGGCTTATCGTAATTTTAATGTCATTAGACCTAAAACTACCAGCATAATTGTAATAATCCAGAAACGGATCACCACTTGAGTCTCACGCCAGCCTTTCTTTTCATAATGATGATGTAAGGGTGCCATCAGAAAAACACGTTTATTACGCATACGTAGCGATCCAATTTGCAAAAACACGGAAATCGCTTCAACAACAAATACCCCACCCATGATCGCGAATACTATTTCTTGACGAACCATCACTGCGATTGTACCCAACATCGCGCCTAAGGATAATGCTCCCACATCGCCCATAAAGACTTGTGCAGGATGTGCGTTATACCATAAGAATGCTAAACCGGCACCAATCATCGCAGCACAGATAATCACCAATTCAGATGTATATTTCACATAAGGAATATGTAAATAATTGGCAAAGCGAACATCACCTGCCAAATATGCAAAAACACCTAAACCAGCCGCAACCAAGACAATTGGCATGATCGCCAAACCATCCAAGCCATCAGTTAAGTTCACCGCATTTGAACCGCCATTAATGACCAAATAGGTGAAAATAATAAACCCAATCCCCAATGGAATTGCAGACAATGGAATACTCAAATTCTTAAAGAATGGAATCAACAAATCCAACATATTGGCTGTATGTATAGGGTTATCCTGCTGAGTTGCAATTACATACAATGCAATACCCGCTCCCAGTGAACCGATAGATGTCCAAAAGAATTTTTTCTTGGCAGGCAAACCAGCATTGTCTTTATAACGAACTTTAATCCAGTCATCTGCCCAGCCTACCGCACCAAAGATCACCATAACCATTAAAACAATCCACACATAGGGATTGGATAAGTCTGCCCAAAGCAAAGTACTAATCCCAATGGAGAGTAGGATTAAAATCCCGCCCATGGTTGGTGTACCCATTTTCTTGGCATGATTTTCAGGTGCAAACGAACTGACTGCTTGACCATATTTGAGTGCTTGTAGTTTACGAATCATCACTGGACCCAAAGCCCAACCAATCGCAAGTGCAGTCAATACACTGAGCAATGCGCGTAACGATAAGTATCGAACAACTTGGAACGCATTTTCATAACCCGCCAAGTGTTGAAATAACCAAAACAGCATTAAACTTTCTCCATCAAATCAGCCATCAACGTTTCCATATGGGTATAACGAGAACCTTTAAATAAGAAACTCATGGACTGGGGTTGATGTGTTTTTATTAAACTTAATAATAAAGGCAAAGCTTGTTCTTGATTCAGAAAAGCTTGTAATTTTTTACCATATTGAGTGCTTCGAGCACCTTCTTGTGTTGCAGGAGCAAACTCGCCTACAGCGACAACAAAATCAATACCACTCACTGAAACGAGATCACGACCTAGCATGTAATGCTGTTGAGCCGCAGTATCTCCCAGCTCTCCAATATCTCCGATGACCATGACTTTAATTCCTTGCTGTTGTGCAAGCACCTCAGCTGCGGCACGCATGGACGTTGGATTGGCGTTGTAGGTATCATCAATCAATAAATGATTATTTTTTTGAATAAAGTTTAGACGCCCTTTAGCCCCTTGTGCTGACTCTAAACCAGCAACAATATCCTCTAAAGCGATACCGATTGCTAAGGCGAATGCTGTTGCAGCCTCTGCATTATGTACATTGTGTGCACCTGCAAAAGGCAAATTAACCAATTTGGAGCCTTGCGGTGTATTGATGGTAAATATTGCTGATTGTGCCAACAACTGGATATCTGTTGCAAAAACCTCACCACCATTCCCAAAACTCAAACAATGTTCTGTCTGTATAGCTTGGCGAATCGTATCAGTGAAATCATCAGCCGCAGGAATAATAGATGTTCCTGTTTGATCAATATGGCGATAAATTTCAGATTTAGCACGACAAATTCCATCACGACCACCAAACTCACCTAAATGTGCAGTGCCGATATTGAGAATGCCCGCCACCTGAGGTTGTACCAAGTTTGAGGTATAGTCAATTTCACCTTGATGGCTTGCACCCAGCTCCATGACTGCATATTGATGTTCTGAACGTAGTTCCAAGAGCATCATTGGCACACCAAGATCATTATTTAAATTACCACGAGTAATCAAAGTCGGAGCTAAACGTGTAAGGATACTACCCAACATTTCTTTGGTGGTGGTTTTACCACTACTGCCAGTCAGTGCAATCACTTTTAATTGAGGATGCTGAGCGCGACGATACGCACCTAAATGTCCCAATGCCAAACGGGTATCTTCAACAACCAACTGACAAATATTGGCTTCAACAGGATGACTGACAATCGCAATTTGGCAGCCATTTTCAGCCACTTGCACAACAAAATCGTGTGCATCAAAACGTTCACCTTTAAGTGCTAAAAACACATCACCCAATTCAGCATGGCGTGAATCAGTTAAAATACGTTTAATTTCACCTTGTGGTGCTTGATCTAAATACCAATATCCTTGAGTTGCTTCAGCAAGTTCTGTTGCTGACCATGGCTCTAAAGGTACAGTACTCGTCGTCGAGGTATGCATCGTTTATTCCTACTGAGCTGGATAGGCTGAATTGGTTTTATGGTGTTGCGCATCTATAGCAGATTGCACTTCAACAACATCATCAAACCAATGACGCACCCCATCTATTTCTTGATAGTTTTCATGTCCTTTGCCAGCAATCACCACAATATCGCCTGCTTGTGCATGTTTGACTGCATATTTAATCGCTTCACGACGATCACGAATCTCATGCACCTCGTGCTGGCTAAAATCGATATCTTGTTTCATGTCGGCAAAAATTTGTTCTGGATTTTCAGTGCGCGGATTATCTGATGTCATCACCACAGGGGTGGCTTGTTCCAATGCTGCTTTGGTCATCAAAGGACGTTTACCACGATCACGATCACCCCCACAACCAAATACCGCCCAAAGTTGATTTTCAACATGGCGCTTTAAAGTTTTTAATACTTGGGTTAATGCATCTGGCGTGTGGGCATAGTCGACAACAAATAATCGATCCTGATCACGAATGACTTGCATTCGTCCTGGTGCGCCTTTTAACTTTGGTACTTGTGCAATCAACTGTTGTAAATCAAAGCCTGCTTGCTCAGCGACAATTAAACTTGCCACAAGGTTTTCAATATTAAAATGCCCGAGCAATGGGCTATGTACAGTAAATTCGCCTTTGGCTGTTTTTAAGTGAAAAACTGCACCATCCAAGCTATATTTAATTCCAAAGACCTGATAATCAGCAGCTTTAGAGGTCGAATAAGTCAATACTTTAGGGTGCGACAAATTACTGCTCGCAGCATTCATCATCAAATCAGCATGCGCATCATCAATATTAATAACTGCGACTTTTAACGAAGACCATTTAAACAATAAAGATTTTGCTTCAGCATAGGCTTCAAGTGTTCCATGATAATCCAAATGATCACGGCTTAAATTGCTATAGGCAGCAATTTCGATATCACAACCATTCAAGCGCCCTTGCTCCAAGCCATGAGAACTCGCTTCGATTGAAGCAAATTCAGCGCCTTGTAAGGCAAAATCATGCATTAGATTTTGTAAATGTAAAGCATCTAAAGTGGTATGAGAGGACGCTTCCAAGTGCGGTAAAATACCATTACCTGTTGTCCCCATAACCGCACATTTTTTATTTAGCAATGTCAACAACTCAGCAACCAAACGTGAAATCGTTGTTTTACCATTGGTTCCAGTGACAGCCAAAACGCGTACCGCTTGTACAGGTGTTGTTGCTTGTAAATATTGTTTTTGCCATTGTCCCATCAATCTGCGAACTTGAGGACAAACCAAAGCTGATGCAATGCCTAAATCCGTTTCACTAATCACTGCCAATGCACCTTTATCCAAAGCCGCCTGAGCAAACTGCCGTGTTTTTTCAGGTTGAGAATAACTGGTTAATGCAATAAAAATCTGTCCATGCTGAACATAGCGACTATCTAGAGAGAAACCCTTAAATGGCTCAGACATCCAACTCTGTGTATGGTCTTGATCACGACCATTGTGATAAATGTCTAGAAAATTAATCATCATGATTTACCTATCGCGTCGCCTTTGCCGTTTCAAGCGGCTTGTCCAAAGGCACATTCATTAAACGTAAAGACTCTTGCATAATTCGAGCAAAAACTGGTGCTGCAACCAGACCACCATAATATTGACCACGAGGATTTTCCACCACCACAATAATCGCTAATCGAGGATCACTAATCGGCGCGACACCTGCAAATAATGCACGATATTCTGTATTTGAATAACCACGATGATCAGGACGCAGCTTATGTGCCGTTCCTGTTTTACCACCAACACGATAACCTGGAATATTGGCTTGTTTTGCGGTTCCGCCTGGCATAGTCACTTGCTCTAACATCAATAAAACTGAATCAGCAATTTTAGGATCTAAGACCTGCTTCCCTTTGGGCTGGTCATTGAGTTTATAGAGACTTAATGGATATTCCACACCATGATTGGCTAACATGGCATAGCCTTGTGCCAACTGCAAAATCGTCGCATTTAGACCATAACCATAAGCCATTGTGCCGATTTGCGATGAATTCAATTTCTCAGGAGGAAGCACCAAACCACTACTTTCACCTGGGAATTTCACCGCTGAACGCTGACCAAAACCGACCTTTCTAAAGAAGCTAGGTAATGTTTCTTTCGGCAAAGACAAGGCAATTTTTGCAGAGCCCACGTTAGATGACTTGATAATCACACCAGTAACAGTCAGTGAACCATAGTTATGCGTATCACGAATGGTATGAGAACCTAAACGCATTGAACCCGGGCTGGTATTAACTACAGTATTTGGCGTATATTGACCACTTTCCAACCCAGCAGCAATCGTAAAAGGCTTCATGGTCGAACCAGGTTCAAACATGTCGATTGCCCCTCGGTTACGCATAGCATCTTTATTATTTAAACCATTCTTATCGTTGGGGTTATAAGATGGCCAACTTGCCATTGCCAAAATTTCGCCCGTTTTAACATCTACAGCGATTGAAGATGCAGAGCGCGCATTGTTTGCCACACCTACAGCAGTCAACTCACGATACATAATATATTGCAAACGTGAATCTATACTTAAAGTGATATTTTCGCCTGCTTTAACCTCTTTGACCACTTCTGGCGTGCTAATACGGTTACCGTGCTTATCCCGTGAGATTTTTTGCTCACCATCCTCACCTGCAAGACGTGAGTTTAATTGCATCTCCAAGCCTTCAATCCCGGTTCCCTCACTATTGGTTAAACCAATAATCTGAGCATTGGGTTGAGGTTGTGGATAATAACGTTTATAGGTTTTCTCAGCATACACCCCTGCAAATTTATGCTGGGTAATGAAATCTGCCTGAGGCGGTGGAACTTCTTTTTTTAACACCAAATAGCGTGAGCGAGGACGTTCATTCAAACGTTTCTTTAAATCTGCACGATCAATGCCTACCGCATCTGCCAATTCATCTAAATTTAAATTTTCATCCGGTAACTGACGTTTCAATTTTCGACTATTTGGCGTTTTTTGTAATTCAGCTGTGATGGTGTCAAATTGCTTTTTGGTCTCAAAATACTCTCGTGGATCAATCACCACTTTCATGATCGGAGAGCTAATCGCCAAAGGCACACCATGGCGATCACTAATCACACCACGCATGGCTTTCAACGTTTCTGTACGCAAAATATTGGCATTGGCTTTATTTTGCAAAAAGTCTTTATTAATCACTTGCACATAAAATGCACGACCAACCAGACCTACAAAGCATAAAAGAACCACGCCCCACATAAGATAAAAACGCCACATATCGATAGATGCGGTACTTTTTTGGGTAATGGACGGCTGCTTTTTACGCGGTTGCCGAGTCTGTTTAGTTTGCTTATCTACCATACAGATGCCTTACTTCTTCTGCTCTGATTCACTTGGTAATGAAATGACAACTGTTTGTGCAGCTGGCGGTGAATACATTCGGAGTTGCGTTACTGCACGCGTACCAATTTGTGCTGTCGCACCAAATGTCTGTTGTTCAATGAGCAAACGCCCCCACTCTGCATTGATATCTTCGCGCTCACGCATATAACTATTTAAATCACGAAAATCATGACGATAAGCAAAAACTTGTAACACCACCATAAAAGCGCTGATCAGTACTGCGGCAACCATAAGACCATAAACAATTGCTTTTTTGACAGCCAGTTTACGACTTGATTCTTCTATAATTTCTTGTTTCATTATGCGCCTTTTTGTTCTAATCGCTCTGCAACCCGGAGCCAAGCACTACGTGAGCGAGGATTCACCTTGACTTCTTCCTCACTGGCACGAATTCGGTCTATTTTTTTCAGTCGACGAGTATCTTGTACTTTTTGCGGTAATCCCCAACCATTATCTTCTGCTAAAGTTGATTCTTTTTGAATAAATTGCTTAATAATTCGGTCTTCAAGTGAATGAAAACTTATCACGGCTAAACGTGCGTTTGATTTTAACAAATCTACGGCTTGAGGTAAAAAGGTATGTACATCATCCAGCTCTTTGTTAATTTCTATACGAATGGCTTGGAAAGTTCGTGTTGCCGCATGCTTATTCTTTTCCCACTTTGGATGCGCAACTTTAACAATTTCTGCTAATTTTCCTGTGGTTTCAATATAACCGGCTTGTTTAATCGCTTTGGCAATACGACGGCTATAACGTTCTTCACCATATTGAAAGATGATATTCGCCAAATGTTCTTCTTCAACATCCAGCAACCACTCAGCAGCGGTTTGCCCTTGAGAATTATCCATACGCATATCAAGTGGTCCATCATGCATAAAACTAAAACCACGTTCAGCTTGATCTAACTGAGGTGATGACACCCCTAAATCTGCCATAATTCCATCAACTTGATAAATATCCAATTGATTCAATTCTTGTTGTAAATCTGCAAAACTTGCATGAATAATTTTAAATCGAGGATCTTCTTTTTCAAGCTGATATGCCACTTCGAGTGCTTGAGGATCTTTATCAAAAGCATATACTTTGGAGTTTTCATCCAACTTAGAGAGCAATAAACGGGTGTGACCGCCACGCCCAAACGTCCCATCCACGTAAATTCCTGTATTGCGCCCTGCAAGTAAAGCATCGACAGTTTCATGTAGTAATACAGAAATATGAGACATAATTAGAGTTTCAGTTTAAGCAAAAAAAGTAACTGCACATTATTACCTTGTTTTGTTAAAGCTCCAAACGACTTTTTGTAGGGAAATATTACTTTTTATAGAGAAAACCGTTTTTCCTGTGTTTGAAACAAAAAATAGGGCGAAAAAACAACAAAAGCAGTGCTACAAAGTTACCGTGCTTGCTTCATCATTTTCACGTCATGATTTTCAAAATGTTCAACGACTCGCCAACCATGTTGAGCATAAAACGTACAAGCACGGCTTCTTGCATCAGTTTCCAAGCAAATTTCTTGAAAATATTGAAATAAAAAATCTTCCGCTTTTTTAAGTAATGCAGTGCCAATGCCCTTTGCTTCAAAATCGGGATAAACAAACATTGCAAAAATACTTCCCTCATCTTGATCTGCTATTGCAAATCCACATACCTGATCATTCAATTCAGCAACCCAAACACAAGAACAACTGTGAATTAACTCAGATATGGTTGCTGTCGTAATACCTAACTCAGTCAATTGTGTTCGTGATAAATGATTCTCTTTGACTGAGGTTCGAATATCAAAAATTGTTTCAATGTCATTGGCTGCCGCCAGTCTGATTTGGATGCACATAATTTCAAGTTATTGTTCAATTTGAACTGAGTCTAACCTATTCATTGATGAATAAAAAAACCTCCTTAAGGAGGTTCTTCATCAAATCAATTACCGCTTAACGTTTGGTATTATAAATCTGATCGAAAACACCGCCATTTGCGAAATGTGTTTGCTGCGCTTTCGCCCAACCACCAAATACTTCATCAATGGTGAAAGTTTTTAATTCAGGAAATTGTTTCGCATATTTTGCTAAAACTTTTGCATTACGTGGACGATAAAAATGACGTGCTGCCATATCCTGACCAATCGGGGAATATAAATAATTGATATAGCCTGTTGCCAACCACTTATTGCCATTCTTCTCAACCGTCTTATCTACAATCGCAACAGAAGGCTCAGTCAGAATCGACATAGACGGATAGACGATATCAAACTTATTGCCTGTGGCTTTTTTACTGACCATGGCTTCATTTTCCCAAGTCAATAAAACATCACCAATGCCACGTTCAGCAAAGGTGGTCATGGATGCACGTGCAGCAGGATCCATTACTTTCACGTTATGATACATCTTGGAAACAAACTCACGCGCTTTCGCATCATCACCACCTGGTTGTTTCAATGCATAACCCCAAGCTGAAAGATAAATCCATCTTGGCAATCCACCCGTTTTCGGATTCGGTGTAATGATTTGCACACCCGGCTTGGTTAAATCTGTCCAGTCTTTGATACCTTTAGGATTACCCTTACGCACTAAAAATACAACCGTTGAAGTATAAGGTGCTGAGTTGTTTGGAAACTCTTTTTCCCAACCCGGGTTAATTTGACCCGACTTTACAATTTCATTGATGTCGTTAGCTAGAGCCAGAGTCACCACATCACCTTTTAAACCATCCACCACGGCACGTGCTTGCTTTCCAGAACCGCCATGTGATTGTTTAAAATCCACAGTTTTTCCTGTACGCGCTTTCCAATATGCACCAAATGATTTATTAAACTCATCATAAAACTCACGAGTTGCATCATAAGACACATTTAAAAACTCACGATCAGCCGCATGAGTGACTTGAGTTGTTCCTGTAAATCCAGTTGCAATAATCACAGCACTTAAAAGTGCTTTAAAATTCTTTTTCATATGAGCGCCGCAGCAAATTTAAAATTATTCTAAATATATGAAATAAGCCAATAAACATCAATCAAAAGCATAAAGATACAAGATCGAATGAGGAGCAAAAATAAATGATGATTGATATTGATGAATTTTTTCAATTCATTGAGGTTTGAAATTGCCAGTTTAATTTTATTTTGATCATATTAGATAAAAGATAGAAAACCAAAAAACAGTCATGCTCAAACAGGACCACCTTTCATAAAAATATTAATCAATAAGGTACACATCAAGGCTATCGCAATAATATAAGGATAAGTGATTTAAAGTAAAAACTGAAAAAAGTACAAAAAAGCAAAGCCTGATCAGATCAAAAGGCTTTGCTTTCAAAGCATTACTTTTCAGCTGTAAATTGATCGTATACCCCACCATTGGCAAAATGCACCTTTTGTGCTTTCGCCCAACCACCAAAAACTTGATCAATTGTGAACAATTTGATTTTAGGGAATTTAGCAGCATATTTAGCAGCCGCTTTTGTATCACGAGGACGGAAATTGTATTTTGCTGCAAGATCTTGCCCTACAGGAGAATACAGATAATTTAGATAACCTTTGGCTAGGTTTCGATTGCCATCTTTATCGACAACTTTGTCGACAATGGCAACTGAAGGTTCAGCAAGGATAGAAATCGACGGATAAACAATCTGATATTTGTCTTTATCTGGACCAGAGGTTGCTAAAATTGCTTCATTTTCCCAAGACAGCAATACATCACCAATACCACGATCAGCAAAAGTAGTGAGAGAGCCTCGAGCACCAGAGTCTAAAACTTTGACATTTTTATAAATCTTTTTCACCAACTCACGTGCTTTAGCATCATTACCACCTGGCTGTTTTAAGGCATAACCCCAAGCGGATAAATAAATCCAACGCGGTGCACCACCCGTTTTAGGGTTCGGTGTAATAATTTCAACACCTGGTTTTACCAGATCATTCCAATCTTTGATTCCTTTTGGGTTGCCCTTTCGGACCAGAAACACCACTGTTGAGGTATATGGTGCCGAGTTATTAGGAAACTCCTTTTGCCAACCTTTTTCAATCAGTCCCGCATTGACAATTTCATCAATATCATTCGCCAATGCCAACGTTACCACATCCGCTTGTAAACCATCGACCACGGATCTTGCTTGTTTTCCTGAACCACCATGAGATTGTTTAAACTCAACATCTTGTCCTGTTTTCGATTTCCAAAACTGTCCAAAACTTTTGTTATATTCTTGATAAAATTCTCGTGTGGGATCATACGATACATTTAAAAATTCTTTTGCAGCATATGTATTCCCTATCGCAATCAGACTGATTGCACTTAAAAGCAGTCGTTTTTTCATTTGTTTCTCAGTTTTTAGTACTTAGCATGCACTATATTTTCATTGTTTTAATTTAACAATCAATCACTTATAAAAATAAACTCTATTCTTTTCATATTTTAAGATATTCAAATATATGCAATAAACAGCTTAATAATTTCGAATATTTTCTAAACAACTTAATGTAGACTTGAATTCTTCACGATTCATCCATATTTATATGATATTAATTTAATTATTACATTTCGTTTCAATGGTTGTTTTTTAGACATTTTTTGTGTAGTATTATTAAAAAATGTGACGTAGTTAAGCTTTTTGTAACTTATTTTGCTACAATAACCATGTTAAACACACCTTGTTAAAGAAAAAAAATCGACCATCCGGGGGAGTAGATGGAATGAAGTATCCATATTTAAAATTGTTAGGTATCAGTATAGGACTAACAATCATGGCGCAAACAGGTCATAGTGCTGTCATTAAAGACACTACTCGACCAATACAATCTATGATTGTGGTATCCGACAAACAATCACCGATTGAAAAAGCGCTGAATCAGCAAAAACGTGGTGAAAGCAAATTGATTTCAGACAAAGATCAAATCAAAGTTTTAACTTCACTTAAAACTACACCATCGCAAAACTTTTTAGCTGAACAACATCAAAAATTTTCGCGTTTTGTACAAGCAATTTTCCAACCACATACCTCATAGTTACTTGATTTGAGAAAATAAATTCTTTACTCCTCAAAAGAATTTAGAAGCCCAGTCCTTTATTGGTGAATTAACCCTTAAGCGATTGGGCTTTTTCGTTATAATAGTTTCAATTTACATTCTGAATAATATTTGGTTATGAAAGTCCGTACTCGTATTGCACCCTCTCCAACAGGTTTCCCACATGTAGGGACTGCCTATATCGCTTTGTTTAACTTATGTTTTGCCAAAAAACATGGTGGTGAATTTATTCTTCGTATTGAAGATACAGACCAACTTCGCTCTACACCTGAATCTGAACAAATGATTTTAGACTCATTGCGTTGGTTAGGGTTAAATTGGTCAGAAGGTCCAGATGTCGGTGGTCCACACGCACCTTATCGCCAATCTGAGCGTATGGGAATTTATAAACAATATGCTTTAGAACTGGTTGAAAAAGGGCATGCCTTCTATTGTTTTGCGACGGCTGAAGAGCTTGATCAAATGCGTGCCGAGCAACAGGCTCGTGGTGAAACACCGCGTTATGATGGGCGTGGTTTAAAACTTTCTCAAGAAGAAGTACAACAACGTCTTGCTGCTGGTGAGGCGCATGTGATTCGTATGAAAGTACCTGAACAAGGGATTTGCCAATTCAACGACTTATTGCGTGGTGAAGTTGAGATTCCATGGGCACAGGTAGACATGCAAATTTTGCTGAAAACCGATGGCTTACCAACTTATCATCTGGCCAATGTGGTCGATGATCATTTAATGGATATTACCCACGTAATCCGTGGTGAAGAATGGATACCATCTGCGCCAAAACACCAGTTACTCTACCAATATTTTGGTTGGGAAATGCCAACATTATGTCACATGCCATTGTTGCGTAATCCTGATAAATCAAAATTGTCGAAGCGTAAAAACCCAACCTCGATCAATTATTACAAAGATATCGGCGTACTTCCTGAAGCATTACTCAATTATTTAGGTCGTATGGGATGGTCAATGCCAGATGAAAGCGAAAAGTTTACTTTAGCTGAAATGATTGAGCATTTTGACATTCAACGTGTCTCTTTAGGCGGTCCAATTTTCGATGTTGAAAAACTCAATTGGTTAAATGGTCAGTGGATTAAAGCACTTACACCTGCTGAGTTGCTCAATACTTTGCTTGCTTGGAAAGCAGACCGTAAAACCCTCGAAGACATTGCTGCAGCCATTCAGCCACGTATTAATTTACTTTCTGAGGCTGTTAACTGGGCAGGTTTCTATTTCAATCAATTCCCTACTCTGTCAAAAGAACAGTTCGAAAGTAAAAAACTCAGTGAAGAACAAGTTCGTCAAAGTTTGCAGTTTGCCATCTGGCGTTTAGAAAGCTTATTTACTTGGAACAACGATACCGTGAGCCAAACGCTCATGGATTTGGCGAATCAAATGGAAATCAAACTCCGTGATTTCATGCCTGCATTCTTTATCGCGATTGCGGGTTCAACTTCATCGACCCCAGTTATGCAATCAATGGTGACGATTGGTCCAGACTTAACATTTGCACGTTTACGCCACGCACTTGAAATTGTGGGTGGTCCGAGCAAAAAAGAAGCAAAAGTTTGGGAAAAACTAAACGAAAGCATTAAATTGCCGAAAAATGATGCAATCAACGAAGCTTAATTCATTTTTCTGTTGACGTGAAGGCGCAATATCCCTAATATTGCGCTCACACAGACTGGGGGTCATAGCTCAGTTGGTAGAGCGCTACAATGGCATTGTAGAGGTCAGGAGTTCGATCCTCCTTGACTCCACCAAAAGTTTTACCTGTGTTGCCTCATCTGTCCCTATCGTCTAGAGGCCTAGGACATCGCCCTTTCACGGCGGTAACCGGGGTTCGAATCCCCGTAGGGACGCCATATTCAAGATGGCGACATCTTTGTAAAAAACCCAAGCATAATGACTTGGGTTTTTTATTATCTAAATTTTGATTCACTCAATGTGACTTCAACCTAGTGATATAGACAAGCTGTTGAAAAACTCATAGAGTAAAATATCACTTCATTTGATCAATAAATCTAATCCTGCGACTTTAAGTTTTCAGGAACAGGATATTTTTTCAATAACTCAGCATCATCTTCTCGATCCCAACGCCCAAGCCACCAATCACATTGTTCAGGCTGAAAAAATACAGGTTCCCACTCTGCCAATGAATCGGCATATTGCGTTAACGGAAGCATTTTTTCTCGAATTGGCTTAAGAATATTGTTTAACGCTTGATAACCTTGTGTATTGCGTTAACGGAAGCATTTTTTCTCGAATTGGTTTAAGAATATTGTTTAACGCTTGATAACCTTGTGGGCGTGGTAAACCTATTCTTGCCAATTGTGGTGATTCATCTGCTCTAAAAAATACTCCACCATTGATCGGTTCTAAACGTAATGGCGTATTCGGGTCTTGTTGTTGAATCGCTTGTACTTTATCTAGTTTTTCAAGCCACGGCTGACCGAGATACACCAACCAAGCTGTTGAACGTACACCTTTTTCTAAAGAAGGTTCATCATTGTCTACAGCACTAGACTGAGATTTTTTTTCTATATCTAAACCAAGATACCGATAGGCTGTAGCAGTATCAAAAGCCTGCCACGGTACCGCTTGAGTAAAATCTAAGGGTTGTCCGACGCGATAACCACAATAGGCTTGTTCTATCTTAATTTCCCGAACTATTGATTTAAAAAAATCGATATATTGCAATCGTCGATCACTATGATTGGTAAAATCAAATGGAAAAATAAAATTGACCGTTGAGTACCATTCGTTATTTGCAAAATCAGGACAAAAAGAAGATTTAACTCCATATTGAGGAGCAAAGCTCATTTTCGCTTGATCTGAAAAATAATAAACTAATGAACTATCTAGTTTTTTTCCACGTATATCTTCAATCCAGTTTTCAGGAAAACCTTCTTTCCGAAACTTTCGTTCTCTTTGCTTATTAACCGATGCTTCTCGAACAAATTCAATTCCAGTTAATTGAATATATTCAATAACTTTATTAAAAAAATACTCTCTGACCGCTAATTGATCACCATCATAAAACCAAAAAGACATCATTAAATTTAAACGGACGGGTTCTATTTTTGACTCAATATCCACATAAGGTAAAGTATAATCTTGTGTCTGTTCAATCTGATCTAACCAAGCTTCTGCTTGTTGAAATAACTCATCCATTATTTATCAACATCCCATAAATCAAATCTAATCCTGTGGCTTTAAGTTTTCAGGAACAGGATATTTTTTCAA
>NZ_KB849756.1:1961042-1961798 GCF_000368925.1 Acinetobacter bereziniae LMG 1003 = CIP 70.12
CAAGCCACCAATCACATTGTTCAGGCTGAAAAAATACAGGTTCCCACTCTGCCAATGAATCGGCATATTGCGTTAACGGAAGCATTTTCTCTCGAATTGGTTTTAGAATATTATTTAACGCTTGATAACCTTGTGGGCGTGGTAAACCTATTCTTGCCAATTGTGGTGATTCATCTGCTCTAAAAAACACTCCACCATTGATCGGCTCTAAACGTAATGGCGTATTCGGGTCTTGTTGTTGAATGGCTTGTACTTCATCGAGTTTTTCAAGCCACGGCTGACCGAGATACACCAACCAAGCTGTTGAACGTACACCTTTTTCTAAAGAGGGTTCATCATTGATCACATGACTACTTTGCGTCATGTTCTTATCAATATCTAAGCCAAGAAAGCGATAATTGGCTGCGGTTTCAAAAGCTTGCCAAGGTACTGCTTGGGTAAAATCTAAGGGTTGCCCAACGCGATAACCACAATAGGCTTGTTCTATCTTAATTTCACGAACTATTGATTTAAAAAACTCAATACATTGCAAACGGTTGTTACTATTTTGAGTAAAATCAAATGGAAAAATAAAATTGACTGTTGAATAGCGTTCATTATTTGCCATCTCCGAACTACACAACACATCAACACCATAATTAGGTGCAAAACTCATTTTTGCTTGATCTGAAAAATAATAAATGACAGAGGTTTTTTCCTTTTTTATATCTTCTAATAAATTTTCAGGAAAACCGTCCTTACGAAATTTACGTTCAC
>NZ_KB849756.1:1969788-2061668 GCF_000368925.1 Acinetobacter bereziniae LMG 1003 = CIP 70.12
CACCAATCACATTGTTCAGGCTGAAAAAATACAGGTTCCCACTCTGCCAATGAATCGGCATATTGCGTTAACGGAAGCATTTTTTCTCGAATTGGCTTAAGAATATTGTTTAACGCTTGATAACCTTGCGGGCGTGGTAAACCTATTCTTGCCAATTGTGGTGATTCATCTGCTCTAAAAAACACTCCACCATTGATCGGTTCTAAACGTAATGGCGTATTCGAATCTTGCTGTTGAATGGCTTGTACTTTATCGAGTTTTTCAAGCCACGGCTGACCAAGATACACCAACCAAGCTGTTGAACGAACACCTTTTTCTAAAGAAGGTTCATCATTGGTTACAGCACTGGTCTGCGTCATATCTTTTTCAATATCTAGACCTAAGAAACGGTAATTGGCTGCGGTTTCAAAAGCTTGCCATGGTACAGCTTGGGTAAAATCTAAGGGCTGTCCGACGCGATAACCACAATAGGCTTGTTCTATCTTAATTTCACGAATAATGGATTTAAAAAATTCAATACACTTTAATCGTCGATCACTGTTATTGGTAAAATCAAAAGGGAAAATAAAATTTATCCATGAGTACCATTCGTTATTTGCAAAATCAGGGTTAAATGAAGCCTTAACTCCATACTTAGGGGCAAAGCTCATATTGGGTTGATCTGAAAAATAATAAATGACAGAGGTTTTTTCCTTTTTTATATCTTCTAATAAATTTTCAGGAAAACCCTCCTTACGAAATTTACGTTCACGTTGATTTTTTACAGAGGCTTCTCGCTGAAATTCAACACCTGTCAAAGCAATATAGTCTTGTATTTTCTTGACAAATCTTTTCTTAATTTCTAGTTGATCACCATCATAGAACCAAAAAGACATCATTAAGTTTAAACGGAGTGGCTCAGTCTTTGACTCAATATCAACATAAGGCAATGTGTAGTCTTGTGTTTGTTCAATCTGATCTAACCACGCTTCCGCTTGTTGAAATAACTCACCCATCATCTATTCCTTATTATTTCCAAAGATTCTCTGCATTCGTCACAATCACATCCCAAATTTCACGCATTTTATTCACTTTACTGGTCTTTTTACCTTGCGGGGTACTGCTTGGCTTTTGTGTATTTTGCGGTATTGCCTTTGCCTTACAACCACAATCACTTGTTTTGGGATCAGCAGATACTCGAATCATCGCAAGTTTTGTGCTACTACCTAAAAATCTTGTGTAGTTAGTCATTTGTTTTTGATCAGGAGGGTCTTTGCTGTCCAAAAACTTAATTTCTACCCAATGTAAGAGATTATCAATAGTGGGGGCTTTCATGATGTCTTTGAGCACAACTACATCTGCCCCTATGCGATGATCTCCCCCAGGCGTTTCCATAAACTTATGCCGAGGCGGGTTTGTCCCAGCAACCATCAACGGTTGTTTGGTTTTTATGTCATAAATCACTTCGGCTTTAATCGGACATTTATGTTCCATCACAATATCTACGAGTGCAAAAATGACTTGCACGGCTTTTTGTCTAAGGTGGCGTAATCCGCCCCATAAATTAATCACTTTATCAGCAATCGTTTCTTTTTTAGACGCTTTCCCTGTTGCACCACCAATTTGATTACTAAAACAGCAAACTTTACAAATCACCGATTTAAATAAAATTGGTTTCTTGGTGTAAACCTCATACCAAGCGCCAACTCTTGAAGCTTGCGAGGGTACGGTTGGTTTTGTTGAACTGCTTGGTTTGGGTGTCGTAGAAGCTCTTTGTTCTCGCTTAATATCAGTCGCAACTTCAGTTGCAAAAGAAAATATAAACTCAATCAACTCTTGAGCAATCGTTGCGCCAATATCTTTTAAAAAAGGTGCAAGATACTTTTTGACCAATTCAGTGGTCACTTTTGCTGCCTGATTGAGGAGTTTTTTGAGTACGTGGAGCAATACTCTCAACAAAAATGCAATGACAACATATGCAGCTGCAACAATTGGAGCAACCATAATTTCCTCTTATTCTTCTAAATGATCAATATCATCTAATTCATCTTCTGGATCTTCCACATAAAACAAGGCTTCATATGTTTTTTTAAGAAGCGGAGATTCGCCTGAATTTTGTTGGTGGTTATTTGGTAAATCTGCAATATACAAATCGACTTTTTCCCGCTGATCAGTTTGAATCGGTTGAGTTTTTCCAAACTCATCCGTGATTCCCGAAACTTCAAGCCCATTTTCAGCAATCAGTCGATAGTTATAATTCGCCATCGGTTGTTTGGCATCATCAAGAAAAGTCACAGCAGCTGAATAAGGTTGATCAATCATCACAGGAAGTGCTGGAAAGACTGTTTGTATTTTTGCCCCACTCTCAAACTTATGCTGACCAGCTCTAACAACAAATTCCCTACCCATTTTCACCTCATTGTTTATCATAATTTAATTATTTGTTAAATTATACATCACAATCTTTTAATAGTCCTGATTTTTTATGTCATTAGTCATCGCCTTCAACTTAGATCGTTATGCAATACTTGCTACAGATAGACGTGGAGTCATAAAATACAGCGATACAAAAAAACATATCACTCTGAATATCAATGATCATTATCAAAAAATTAGAAAAGTACCCTTTGGTTTTTTTGCGGCAGCTGGTGATTATTTTATAACAACGTGTTTTTATGCTGAATGTATGCGAAAAATGCCAAAAAAAAGAAATTTAGAAGAACTCCTTCAAGATACTTATCATAGATATTGCAATATGAAAGGAATTCTGCACTTTTCAGGAATCACAACAATATTGCTGATTGCGAATCACCGTACAGCAGGTAAAAATTGTGAGAAAGATGCTATTTTAGAAATCAACATCAGTTATGAAAATATTGAAATTCAAGAAATTGAAACGATGAATTTAGTCGCATTGATGGCAAACATGAACCCAGATATTCATTTCTGGGATAGTGTCAGTGAGTTATTACGTCCATCCAATCATTTTTTAGGAATAGATCAATTTTTGAGTTATCACCTAAATCTAATTCACTACATTTGGCAAGAACAGCTCAAATTTGACCACTTAATTTCCCATCATATTGATTTTTATTTTCATGATCGGATGACAAGCAAAGGAATATTTATTCCCTATGAAAAGTTTACAAATATCTCCGAGGATTTGGTTAAAAAACTATAGAATGGGACTTCGACTTAAACATATCTTTAACTTTTAAAAAACATCGTGAAGAGTTGATACGCACGTGCATAGCTCACTTTTAGTAATTTCACAGTTGACCGTAAAACTTATTAGAGAACTGCAAAAACACTCAATCACTAGTAAAACAACGATTACAAATAGAATTCTGCCTAAAACAATTGCGGACAATATCTTCGAGTATCATCTTAGATCATGGGTTTAGTCATCCAGTCTTTTTTGCATTCTGAATGAGAACGATTAGAATAATAGCAAGATGATTAATATGGAGTCACCATGCAATACCAATGTCCAAAGTGTCAAAGCCGGAAAATTCTCCCAGTTGCAAATGGCAACACACCTGCTGCTCGCCCAGTTGTACCTAAAAGCTTGGTATTCTTGATTCCACTACTCTTTATTTTATTGCTTTTGGTTGTCATCAGTATAGTGATGTGGATTTTCAGTAACGGTGCAGGTCAGACATTGCAGATTGCAACAGTGGTGGTTTTTATTGCAACAGTGATTGCTGGCGTGCTTTTTTGGCGTGATCTTCCTGATTTTAAAATTTCCATGCAATCTTTTATGCAAGCCAATAAAAATTGGAAGTGTCGCGACTGTAATCATGAATGGCAAATCTAAAACCATTACTTAACAGATTTAAAAATCAAACCATTCACATTAATGTGAATGGTTTTTTTCTTGAGCTATAGGTGAATCTTGAGCATGGTTCTGTGTTGTATGTGAATCTACCATATCTGCATCATCCTCGATTTGTAGAGTCATTTCGGTGATCCCATGCTGATGACTCAGCATTTCCATGGCTTGTTGATATAGCTGGTTGCGATCTGCTTCAGGTGCATACAAATGGACAGTTAAATGAACATTTTTGGAAGTAATTGCCCAGACTTTGAGTTGGTGAATACTTTCCACGCCTTTGATTGATAACAGGTCATTCCGTAACTTCTCAATATCAATTTCCTCAGGTACACCCTCTAAGAGAATATTGATACTTTGTTTAAGTAGAATCCATGTTCTTGGCAAGACCCAAAACCCGATAAGCACAGCAATGACTGTATCAACCCACATCCAACCCGTGAAATAAATAATTGCTCCACCGACGATAACACCAACTGAACCAAGCGCATCACTCAAGACTTCCAAATAAGCTCCCTTGATATTTAAACTTTCTTGGGAACTTGAAAATAAAATCTTCATCGAAATCAGATTAATCACCAAACCAATAACGGCGACAATCATCATGCCTACACTTTGAATTTCAGGAGGTTGACTAAAGCGTTGATAAGCTTCATAAAGAATATAAATCGCCACCACAAACAACATCAGCGCATTAAACAATGCCGCCAAAATTTCAAAACGCTGATAACCAAAGGTACGCTTATTGTCCGCGGGTAATTTTCCAATTTTTATCGCGACCAATGCAATTGCGAGTGCAGCTGCATCGGTAAACATATGCGCAGCATCAGACAATAACGCTAAACTCTGTGTAATGAACCCAGCCACCACTTCAACAATCAAAAAAGTACCAGTCAATAGCAATGCAAAGCTTAGTTTTTTAACATTGCCCTCGGTGACCATGGCGTGACTATGATCATGCCCTTGTTGTTCACTCATTTCGCACCTCTCTTTATTTGATGTATTCGCAATTCATTTCTTTTTCAATTATTGATAATAATAATTATTATCAATAATACTTTTTCTCTATATAATGCCTACACAACATTTTTAGATTTGACAATACCCCTTCTAACAGGATGTCTACAATGAAAAAATATCTTGCGCTCGCCCTACTGTTTTGTTCTTATAGCCATGCACATGAACCCTATGTTGCTCCTTTGAGTTACCTCACTGCAAATACACAAATTCCTGTCATTGCTGGTTATGCAGAAGAAGCGCTCAATGCTGAACATGCACTTAAACAAACAACTTTAACGGTCATTCAACCTGATCAAAACCAATTACAAGTTCAACCTACCAGCACTTTAAAATCTGCGACTGTTTTTGACTTAGCTCTACCACAATCAGGCACTTATCAATTGGGTACTAAAGTTTCTTTCCCGCTCAAATATGTACAACATAATAAAGAATGGAAAATGCTTTTTGATGTTGCCGCAGATAAAGCAGGAAATATTTCCGAACGTGACTATGTCGTCCCGTCTGATTTCAAAAAAGCCCCTGTACCCGTCAGTATTCAGCGTGAATGGTCAATCCAAAGCTATATTTCAAAAGATAAATCCTCTGCTTTTCAAAACAAAACTGATGCAGTCATGCAGGTTGAGTTTAAAACCCATCCCAATGACATCACTGCACAACAACCTGTACAAATTCTAATTAAAAAATCAGGGCAAGCACTCAAAAATGCGGAGCTACTGATTCGAGCTCAAGGTCAAACCGATAAGCAAGCGTTAAAAGTTCCTGTCGCTACGGATGGCTCTGCCACACTTACTTTCCCATATTCTGGACAATATCTTGTTGAAGTCAGTGAACCTTTCAATTCAACCGCAAAACCAGTCAATCAAAACTACACCATTATTAGCTTAGGCGTATTACCTGCTGGCAAATAATACAACCTTAAAAATATAGAGACCCTCTTCTTGTTTTACTCAAAAAGAGGGCTTTGTTTTTTAGACAAGCAATTAGTTACTTCGCTCTTTACGCTCATTCATCCAACGATAGATCACAGGCAAAATCACCAAGGTCAACAACGTAGATGACATAATTCCACCGATGACCACTGTTGCCAATGGACGCTGTACTTCTGCACCTGTCCCAGTTGCCAATGCCATCGGCACAAAACCTAAAGAAGCAACACAGGCTGTCATCAATACAGGTCTTAGACGTAAAATTGCACCTTGCCAAGTCGCATGATAAACATCAAGTTGCTGACGCAATTCCTTAATGAATGTCAACATGACCAGACCATTCAACACCGCCACACCAGAAAGTGCGATAAAACCAACACCTGCTGACATAGACAATGGTATTCCTCGCAACCACAATGCAATCAAACCGCCACATAGTGCAAATGGAACACCAGTAAAGACCAATAAGCTTTCTTTGAAGTTATGGAAAACTGCCATTAGCAAAATAAAAATCGTAATCAATGCCAATGGAACCACCAATTGCATTCTGGCTTTGGCTGAAGTGAGGTTTTCAAACTGCCCACCATAACTCAACCAATACCCTGCAGGCATTTCCTGTTTAGCCAAAGTAGATTGAAGTTCTGCAACAAAAGAACCTAAATCACGTCCTTCTACATTTGTAGTGACAACAACCCGACGCTTACCATTTTCACGGCTGACCTGATTGATACCTAAAATATTTTCTACTTTAGCGACATCTTGTAACTGAATTAAGCCACCATTTGGTGTTTGAATCGGCAGCACAGCCAAGTGTTCTGGAGTACGTTGCGCATCATCCAGACGGATCACAAAGTCAAAACGACGATCTCCTTGTAAAATTTGCCCAACATTCTGCCCACCCACACTTGTTGCAACCAAATCCTGAATAGCTCTTACAGATAATCCGTATTGCGCTGCTGCTGCTTTATTCACTTCAACATTAAGCAAAGGTAAACCCGATGTCTGCTCGATCTTAACTGCGGATGCGCCTGAAATACTTTGAACTTGTTGGGCAATTTTACTCGCCTGTTGGTTCAATACATCCATGTCATCGCCAAATATTTTGATCCCGACATCACTACGCACACCTGAAATCAATTCGTTAAAGCGTAGTTCAATCGGTTGTGAAAACTCACTGTTATTACCGGGTAATGTTGCCAGAAATGCAATCATGCGTTGACGTAACTCATCTATGCTTTCTTTCGGATTTTTCCATTCCTTCTGCGGTTTTAACAAGACCACAGCATCTGAAATATTCGGTGGCATCACATCTGTTGCCACTTCTGCAGTACCAGTACGGGCAAATATGGCTTTAATTTCTGGAAACTCTTTTAACAACAATTTTTCCGTATTTTCTTGCATTCTTAAAGATTGCTCCAAGCTGGTACTTGGGGAACGCATTTGCTGTACTGCAAAATCTCCTTCACTCAACGTTGGTGCAAATTCACTTCCAATCTGTGTTGCAAGTAGACCTGTCAAAAATAAAATACACAGCGCAAGCGTGATGACCAATACTTTAAAATGATAGGCTAAGTTCAGCACTGCTTCATATTTACGCTTTAACCAAAGCATCCAGCGACTTTCTGTTTCCTTCACCTCACCATTTACAAACAGCGCCACCGCTGCTGGAATAAATGTCACAGAAAGGATAATCGCGCCAAGAAGAGCCAATACAACTGTCATTGCCATTGGATGGAAGAGTTTAGCTTCAACCCCTGACAAAGCAAAAATAGGTAAGTACACCACCAGAATAATCAATTGACCAAAAATCAATGGACGACGTGCCTGTTTTGCTGCAAGGAATACTTCTTTAAAGCGCTCTGATCGTGACAACAAACGCCCTTTAGCATGTTGAGCTTCTGCTAAGCGACGAATACAATTTTCCACAATCACCACTGCACCATCGACAATAATCCCGAAATCTAATGCACCTAGACTCATCAAGTTAGCACTGATTTTTTGTTCCACCATACCTGCTAAAGTGAATAACATGGACAATGGAATTACACAGGCAGTAATTAAAGCCGCTCGGAAATTACCTAGGAATAAGAACAAAATAACAATAACCAGAATCGCCCCTTCAACAAGGTTTTTCTGTACAGTTTTAATCGCTCGCTCAACCAGATCAGTACGGTCATAAACTGTTTCAATCACAATGCCTTTCGGTAAAGACTGCTGGACTTCCTTGACTTTGGCATCCACAGCACGTGCAACTGTACGGCTATTTTCTCCCATCATCATCATGGCAATACCCAGTACAGTTTCTTGACTGTTATAAGTCGCCCCACCAGTTCGAAGATCATGCCCTATCGCTACGGTCGCAACATCAGCAACACGGATCGGAAAACCATTTTTATTGCCAATGCTGACATTTTGAATATCTTCAATACTGCTGAGCATTCCCGGAACACGTACAGTCAATTGCTGACCATTGGTTTCAATAAAACCAGCACCACGGTTCTCATTGTTTAAAGTCAAAGCATTTTGCAAATCACTGAGAGGGATTTGCAATTGTTGTAAACGATTGAGATCTGGAGTGACCACATATGTTTTATTAAAGCCACCAATCGAGTTTACCTCAGCAACACCAGGTACTCGTTGTAATTGCGGTCTTACAATCCAATCCTGAATTTCACGCAAGTCCATGGCGGTATAAGGTGTACCATCAGGTTTCTTGGCATTGGGTTCAGCTTTGACCACCCACTGATAAATTTCTCCCAGCCCTGTCGATACGGGTGACATCGTAGGTGAAATATCATCAGGTAGTGCTGCTTGAGCTTCTTGGATACGCTGATTAATTTGTTGACGCGCCCAATAAATGTCTGTGCCATCTTTAAAAATAATGGTGACTTGTGATAAGCCATAACGAGAAATTGAGCGGGTCATCTCAAGTTTAGGTAGCCCCGCCATCGCAGTTTCAATGGGATAGGTGATTCGTTGCTCAACTTCCAATGCAGTAAACCCAGCTGCCTGTGTGTTCACTTGTACTTGGACATTGGTAATATCAGGTACCGCATCAATCGGTAATTTTTGATAGCTATAAACACCTACACCAATCCAAGCCACGATAAACAGTATCACCCATATCGCATTTTTGATTGAGAATTGAATGAGTCGATCAAACAAACCCTCTGCCTGAGGCAATTCCTGATCTTTGTCTAAATCTAATTGAGAATCTGGAGAATCCTTAATGGTCATGGCTCGCTTCTCCCTTTTCTAGTTCAGATTTGAGTAAGAAACTGCCTTGCCCCGCGTATTGCTGCCCTTGCTTCAGACCTGACTGAATTTCAATCCACTGTCCATCACTGGATACCTGCCCCAAGACGACAGGCTGTGCTTTAAATTCAAGCTTTTTATCATGTTCATTGGCAACAAATACAACATCTTTATCCTCTATTTTTTGTACTGCACTTTTTAATACACGTAACGCTTGAGCAGAACCCGGCTGTTGAAGCTGAACATTGACCATTAAGTTTGGACGTAATTCAGCAGCATTGGACAATACTTTGGCACGCACTTGTAAACGTCCAGTCTGAGCATCAGCTTCAGTATTTAAACTTTGAATCTGAGCCTTGAAAGTATTACCTGTTTGTAACGACTTAAACTCAATCTGTTGATTCGGTGCAATAGATGAAAACTCGGAACTTGGAACAATAAATTCAAGCCACAATTGATCCAACTGATCAATCACGAACAATTGACTGGCAAGCTGAACATTTTCCCCCATGACTAAATCTTTTTTGCTAATAATTCCCGCAATCGGTGCTGTCATGACATAACGTCCCTGACTTCCAGAAGAAGCCCCTAAAGCAGACAGACGAGATTTGGTTGCTTGTACCTGTATTTGAGCCTGTTTATAGGCATTGTATGCACGCTGATAATCCTGTTTGGCAGAGATGCCTTGTGACCACAATTGACGCTCACGTTCATAATCTTGATGCGCCAACTCCATTGCAGTTTGTGCAATCTGCAAATTCGCTTGTTGGTCAACCAAATCTGGAACAACGAGCGTTGCCAATGCCTGACCTTTTTGCACACGCTGCCCTAGCTCTACATTTACCGCTATCACTTGTCCACTAAAAGCAGGAGATACATGCGCCTGTCGATCGGTATTGACCATGATTTTTGCAGGATAAGAAGCTGACTTTAAAACAGCTCCCATTTCCGCTTTGGCGAGTTGTATGCCTTGCTCAGTAATTTGCTGTGCAGTCAGGCTAATGGTTTCTTTTTCC
This sequence comes from Acinetobacter bereziniae LMG 1003 = CIP 70.12, assembly GCF_000368925.1. Taxonomy (GTDB): domain Bacteria; phylum Pseudomonadota; class Gammaproteobacteria; order Pseudomonadales; family Moraxellaceae; genus Acinetobacter; species Acinetobacter bereziniae. The sequence goes on from NZ_KB849756.1 coordinate 1,979,817, forward strand.
TCCTCTTCACTATGCCCACCTTCATTTGCACCTCCCTCAGCTGATTCTGCTGCACCTTCTTCACCATGCGCATGTCCTTCCTCACCATGCCCTTCTTCTTTTGATGTGCTTTTTTTCGATGAAAAAAGTAAAGCTGTTGCAATAAGTGCTGTCACGACAATAGCAACAATGATCAGTAGGCGTTGAGAAATTTTGCCCTGCTGATGCTGAAACGATTTAAATTGATTTAGCATATTAATTTCTCCCACCAATCACTGGTAGTGCTTGAGTCTCTTGCCATAAGTTTTGATTAATTTGTGCGATTGCATCTTTCGCCATGATTTGACTTGGTTCAACGCCTAGACTCAAACTTTCTGCTTCAATGGCACGTTGCCATCCATCTTTGAGTAATTGCACCTTGCGTAAACGTACATCCTGCAATTGTAAAGTCGCTTGCTGTACATCCGTTACAGCAAACTTACCTACTGTAAAACCCATTAAAGTTTTACGTTGTACCTGAGCGGCAAGTGGAATTTGCGACTGATCCACAGCATTAAATTGCACTTCTAATCCTTGCAGTTCAGTCAATAATGTACCGACCTGCAAAGCATTTTGACGAAGATAGAATTCTTGCTGTTTGTTTAATAAATCTTCTTTCGCACGCGCAATTTGCACACCATATTGTTGGCGGTTAAAAATATTCAATGGAATCGACACCCCCACCACAAGTGCATTATCCGTTTGTGCTTGAGGTGATCGTGTGCGGTTTACCCCAAAATTCACAGTAGGATTTGGGCGCGCTGAGGCTTTGAGCTGATCTACGGTCGCTTTTGCCTGCAACACTTGTAAACGGCGTGATTTTTCAAACAAATTATCCGATAAATATTCTTGCACTTGTTGATGAGAAGAAGATGGCCACAATGATTGTGGACTCAGATTGATACTGATCGATTTATCTGAATCTCCCCATAAATTTGATAATTGCTGTCTAGCAACCTGAACTTGTAGATCCGCTTGGCGATACAGACGCGCATTTTCAGCATGACTTAATCGCACCCGATCCACATCGACTTGGGCAACACCACCTGCTTGATAACGCTTCTGGATGGCATTCAAATTTTCTTCACTGACTTTAAGTTGCTCTTGAACTACACTACGTTCGAGTTCAAAAATTGCCAGTTGTGACCATAGATATTTAACAGCAAGCTCAAGTTGAGCTTGATAAATTCGCTGATTTAAATCGCTTTGATCTTTAGAAAGTTGCGCCAATTTTTGAACAGATTTTCGCTCACCAAAAATATCCAAGCGCTGAGAAACACCTATCGCAAGCTCTTTATCATCATTTGAACCAAAGCCTGTTTGCTGTATGGATATCTCTGGATTTGTCCACAGTTTTGCTTGTTTTATATTCGCATCCGCAATCTGCTGCTGAGTCTGCCACACATTTTGTGTTTGTTGGTACTGCTCTGCTTTCGCGATTGCCTGTTGCAAGGTTAATGACTGTTTTGAATCATTCGCCCAAGCGCTAGATGTAATGATACTCACCATGAGCGCGCCAAGAAGAGACGATCTAAAGCTCAATCTAGACTTTTGTAAGGTTTTACATGTTTTTTTAGGCATAGAAATGCTCCACTAAATTCAAATATTAGCGGTGAGTGATTTTTCGGCTACCCCACCTTATAGCGGGGATAAGAGGGGCGGTGGGTTAGGAAAATATAGATCAGGCGACTGGTATAAGTTGTTCCAGCCAACAAATGGCGCTTCTCGGTAACCTATAAATTTAGGCTGTTCAGCATGTTGCTGATCATCCACGACAATAAAATGGACTAAAGAAGGCAAATGATCACTATGATCATCATTGAAATGATTTAGAAAATCGTTAACGCGTACATCATGCTGATGGGTTGCTTTCTGTGGAGAAGCCCCATGATCTGTTTGAGTCTCAGACCCATAGCTTCCCAATAATTGAGGATGTAGTAACTGATCTTGCGTACAATCAGGCGCACTATGATGACCAAAATGCTGAATGACCGATTTCTGAGCTGCTCCAGCACTTTTTTCATGATCACAAAAAGCCGCTGCCACATTCCAAAGGCTCTGGAACATGAACAAACTTAGCAAGACTGTGATGAAAACAGCTGAACGTTTCACAGATTGAGACTCGAAATCAAAATACATGATGAATATAGCAACTTTGTTGAGCTATTCAAATTACAGAAAGGTAATTTTTAAAAATTCTAAATCTTTTATTAACTAGGACTAACACAAACAAAAGTATATAAAAAGCAATTGACAAATTACATAAAATTATTTGCAAAGTTTACAAAATCAGCTAGATTTACTGATATCTAATCAATTTTTTATGATTAGCAATCTCTTTTACTTTGTTAATGGATTAGCAAGGAGGTTTTATATGTTGGTGCATATTTTTAACCGTTTTTTAGGAGATTCCACATCTCGCCAAGCATTTGAACAAAATGCATCTGAAGCAACGCTCGAAAAAGCGCAAGCACATGATTTTGAAGATCAACATTTAAGTTCAGATGAAATCGCAAATCGCAATGCAATGTGGTGTTATCTCAGAGCCGCTTTACGCGGAGATCAGGAAGCCCAATATAAAATGGGGCTGAGTTATCTCAATGGGCAACTGGGTTTAGACCGTAGTTATAGTCATGCTGAAAAATGGCTTGAACAAGCGGCGCATCAAGGTCATCTTCATGCAAAAGAACAGTTAAAGAAAGCCTATGACGAACTTGCATTCTCATAAATTATGTTAATTGTATTGTATATATCGCGCGATAAACAGAGCTAAAACTGGCTCTGTTTATTGATCAATTATACTGGGTTATCCACCTGAATTCATTTGTTTATTTTTCACGCAAACATTGATTATTTTTACTTTAAAAATTGATTTCAATATGGTAAAAATCACTAAATAAATAAAAAAACTATAGAGTATTTACTCTAAAATATTTTTTAAATTCAGAGGCTTACTACTAGTAATTTTATTTTTTTTGTATATTATTGCCCCCAATAAAACTGACTATCTTTTATACAAGGATAGCTTCACCCAGAAACTAAAAATACAGCTCATATATTCATTTTAGCAAAATCAGGAAAATAGCTATGAATCAGAAATTGGAGCAACTTTTTCAAGAAAAGGTTCAAGGTAAAATTGCATTAATCACTGGTGCATCTAGTGGTATTGGTTTAACGGTTGCAAAAAAACTTGCTGCGGCAGGAGCACATGTACTTTTGGTGTCTCGTACAGAAGAAACACTCAAAGAAGTTCAAGCGGAAATCCAGGCAGAAGGTGGTCAAGCGGACATTTTTCCGTGCGACTTAAATGATATGGATGCAATTGATAGGGTCTCTAAGCAAATCATTGCTTCGGTTGATCATATTGATATATTAATTAATAACGCAGGACGTTCGATTCGCCGTGCTGTACATGAGTCTGTCGACCGTTTCCATGACTTTGAACGTACCATGCAGCTGAATTATTTTGGTGCTGTACGCTTAGTATTGAACATTTTACCGCAAATGATGACACGCAAAGATGGTCATATCATCAATATCAGCTCGATTGGTGTATTGGCAAACGCAACCCGTTTCTCTGCTTATGTTGCTTCAAAAGCGGCTTTAGATGCCTTTAGCCGTTGCTTATCTGCCGAAGTCCACTCACATAAAATTGCGATCACATCGGTGTATATGCCTTTAGTGCGTACACCCATGATTGCACCAACCAAAATCTATAAGTACGTTCCGACGCTCTCTCCAGAACAAGCTGCAGATTTGGTGGCTTATGCGATTGTTAAACGTCCGAAAAAAGTTGCAACCAACTTAGGACGTTTAGCTTCAATTACCTATTCAATCGCACCTGGAATCAACAATAAATTAATGTCGATTGGTTTTAATTTATTCCCAAGCTCAACTGCCTCTGTGGGTGAACCACAGAAACTTAATCTAGTACAACGTGCCTATGCGCGTTTATTCCCTGGTGAACATTGGTAAGTTTAAAACATCTTAGAAAGCTTATTTTTAAGTAAGCTTTCTAGCCACTCAATAAAAAATTGAAAATAGGCAGGTCTATATTTTCTTTCTAAAAATAAAAAATTAACAGGAATCTTGAGACAAGGTTCATCTTCAAAAATTCGAATTAATTTATTTTGTGCAATAAAAGGCACTGCATCGAACGCTGGAATCTGAATGATCCCCAATCCTTGTAAAGCAGCATGTAGATAGCTTTCTGTGTCTTCTACACACAGTTTGTAGGGAAGATTGACCTGAATATTTTTAAAATACAGGCGCTCAAAATCAGTATCTAAATTTTTGATTTGATACCCGATCAGAAAATGCTCTTGTAAATGCGTCAAGCGCAATGGCTGTTGCAACCTATTTAGATAATCAGGAGAAGCCAAGGTATATAAATCAACATTGGCAATCGGTCTTACAATTAAATTTTCATCCTCCACCCTACCCACACGAACGACACAATCTAAACGCTGTTCGATTAAATCTGAATAATGATCATGACTATAAATTGAAATTTTAACATTTGGATATTTTTCATAAAACTCATTGAGATAAGGAATAAGGTATTGTGTTGCTATACGCAACGGCAAACCAATTTTAATTTTTCCTATATGCTCACGATTTTTTAATTTGAAATGATCTAATGTTTCAGACTGTAGAATTAAGTGTTTAACCTCTAGAAAAAATTGCATTCCGTCATTGGTTAAATTGACTTTTCGAGTAGTTCGATTAAACAGCAAAATTTCATATTCTTTTTCTAAAGCTTGTATGGCATAGGTAATGGTGGAACGTGGTAAGTCTAACTCTTTTGCTACTTGTGCAAATGAGTGTTTTTCTGCAACAAGACAAAAAATTTTAAACCGCTCTATTTTATCCATCTATTATTCAAATTTTTCAAACAATCCATTCGATTCTATCCACTATGTAGAATAAAAAATAGCACCTAGAATTTCAACATCACTGGTTAACATTGGAAAATAAAAATGAGCTCACATGACTTAAAAGATAAAACCGTTATTATTACGGGTGGCGCAAAAAATTTAGGTGGTTTGATCTCTCGTAAATTTGCAGAACAAGGCGCAAATTTGGTCATTCACTATAACAGCCCAGAAACCCGAAAGGATGCTGAAGAAACACTTAAAGCTGTTGAACAATTGGGTGCTCATGCAACACTGATACAAGCAGATCTTTCTAATATTGAGAATATTGAAACCTTGTTCATCAAAGCCAAAGAAACTTTTGGTGATATCGATATTGCAATTAATACAGTCGGTCGAGTATTAAAAAAACCATTGATTGAAACCACAGAACAAGAGTTTGATTCAATGAATGACATTAACAATAAAATCGCTTATTTCTTCATTCAATCTGCGGGAAAACATCTCAATAATGGTGGAAAAATTTGCTCAATCGTGACCAGTCTTTTGGCAGCCTATACCGGTTTGTATTCCACCTATGAAGGCTTAAAAGCACCGGTTGAGCACTACACTCGCGCGGCATCAAAAGAATACGGAACACGTGGTATTTCCGTTACAGCCGTTGCGCCTGGTCCAATGGATACCCCATTTTTCTATGGTCAAGAAGCACCTGAAGCTGTGGCGTACCATAAATCTGCCTCAGCACTGGGGGGCTTAACCAAAATTGAAGACATTGAACCTTTGGTACGTTTCTTAGTCACAGAAGGCTGGTGGATTACAGGACAGACTATTTTTGCCAATGGTGGTTATACAACACGATAATGCTGCTCGAGAAAAGTGCCCATTTTATTCAATGGGCACTTTTTTCTTAGTCGTCATAATTTTGCTTGACCCATTCAGCCGTCCGTTCAATGGTTTGCTTGAGATTGGTTTCGGGTATTTTCCAGTTTTGATTCAATTTTAAAAATGCATCAATATTCAATTGCTCTGTACGAATGAAATTTAACATTTCCGCAGATAACTCCAACTTTTGAGCAAGCCATTTCCATTTTAAAATTAATTTTAATATTTTGAGAGAAACAAAATAGTGTGGTGCCTTAAGATTTAAGCGATCTGCCGCATGTTGAATCAATACCTGTAAAGAAATCTGGGTGGGATTAACAATCAGTATCTCTTGATCTACTGCCAATTGATCCTGTGAGGCTTTACATATCGCATGAATCAACATGGTCACTGAAACTAAAGGCAAATAATGCTGAGGGGTGGCAGGAATTGCAGTCAACTTGCGTTGTATCAATTGGGTAATGAGATGTTCAATCGGCTGATATTTTGCGATTTCTCCAGAATTTTCATCTCCTATGACAGTTGCAGGGTGTATCACAGTCCAATCAATTTTCAACGCTTGTGCAGATTTGATCCAAGCAAAATGTGCTTCAATTTTGGAAGCTTCATAAGCACCTAGTTTTTGATAGACACACTGCCAATCTGTTTTTTCTATATTTTTCAGATCAACTCCAGCATCTTCCAAATGCTGAGTAAGTGTCAACATATAGCCAGAAAGATGAATTGCCCGTTTCAAGTGACAGTGAGCATTCACAGTTTGAAGTAAGTTGATGACTCCTCGAACATTCACTTCATGTGCCTGTTGCATCGACAGATTCCATGCAAATAACGCACTGGTGTTGAACAAATGTGTCACCGTTGCAAGCCGTTTCCAGTCCCCAGTTGAAATACCCAAGTCTGGTAAGGTGATATCACCTTGTATACATTGCAATTTTTGATGATTTATTCCTTGCTTTTCTAGCCAAGCTTTCAACCTAGGCTCTTGCTGCTCACGATTTCGACACAGCGCAAAAACCTGATCATTGTCTTGAAGTAATTGTGCCACCAGAAATTTACCAATAAATCCTGTTGCACCTGCGACTAAGGTAATTTTTTCTGTACTTTGATTATTTTGCATCACTTGCTACGCTCCTTATGTTCACACTTAATCTAAAGGATGGAGTACACTCCACAGTCAAGTGTTTCTTGCAAGTGCATTCAAATTTGGAGCCAGTGATGTTAATCAGTGAGTTATCAAAACACCTCAATCTCAGTCGGGATACGATTCGTTTTTATGAAAAGCTGGATCTTATTCATCCTTTGATACGCAATAATGGATACAAAGATTATTCAGAACAGGATGTACAACAATTACAGTTGATCCAAGTTGCTAAAAATTTAGGTTTTACTTTGGCTGAAATTAAACAAATTTTAGATTTGGTCAATGTGAATGAAATTCCAGCGGAACAATTCCATGAGATTTTAACCGACAAGCTTAATCTCATTCGTGAAAAAATCCATCAACTACAAAACATTCAGCATCTGCTTGAAAATCTTGTGATTGGCGAAGCATGCCCCTTTAAAAAAGATTGTGATATTTCTGCGATTGTCTAGTCCATAAAAAAACCGCCTTACGGCGGTTTCATTTTGAGAAATTAAGGCTTATTTAGATCCTTTAATCCCTGCTTGTAATAATAATGCGCCTAAACCACCAATTTTATTTTCTTGAGGTTTTGCTGCCTGAGGCTTTTTGTCATGACGAGGTGCTTTGTCCTTATTGTCATGATTTGGACGACCTTGCGGTGGACGCTTACCTTGTGGCTTACGTTCAGCACGTTGTTCATTGTTATTAAACTCACGCTTTTGACGAGGTGCTTTAGCAGGTGCTTCAGAACCTTCAGGGCGCATCGACAAATTCACACGATTACGTTCAGCATCTACTGTCAACACGCGCACTTGTACAATTTGTCCTGGTTTAACAACTTTATGTGGATCTGCAACAAATTCATTGGCAAGTTCAGAAATATGGACTAAACCGTCTTGATGTACACCAACATCAACAAATGCACCGAAGTTGGTCACATTGGTAATTACACCTTCGAGCTGCATGCCCTCGGTTAACTGACTCACTTCAGTAATATCTTCACGGAATTTAGCCGTACGGAATTCTGGACGTGGATCACGACCTGGTTTTTCAAGTTCACTTAACACATCTTGAATAGTCGGTAAACCAAATTGATCGTTCACAAAATCTTCCGCTTTGACCTGACGGATAATTTCAGTATTACCAATAATATCTTTCACTGTAGTCGCTTTGGCTTCAACAATCTTATTGACTAAGCCATAAGACTCTGGATGAACAGATGATGCATCCAAAGGCTCAGAACCGTCTTGAATACGCAAGAAACCTGCAGCTTGTTCAAAGGTACGTTCACCCAAACGAGGGACATTCTTTAATGCTTGACGATTATCAAAACGACCATTTTCTTTACGGTAATCGACAATTTGCTGTGCAATCGCCTTATTCAAACCAGCGATATAACCCAAGATTGCAGGAGAAGCAGTATTGACATCCACACCTACAGCATTCACACAGTCCTCTACCACTGCATCCAGTGTTTTTGCCAAATTGGTTTGATTCACGTCGTGCTGATATTGACCTACGCCAATTGATTTCGGATCAATTTTAACCAACTCAGCTAAAGGATCTTGTAAGCGACGTGCAATAGACACCGCACCACGAATCGCTACATCAAGTTCAGGAAGTTCAGCAGAAGCCAACTCTGAAGCAGAATATACTGATGCACCTGCTTCACTGACTGAAACACGGGTTAAGTTAAGATCAGTATTCTCAGCCATCATTTCAGCGACAACTGCTTCAGTTTCACGGCTTGCTGTTCCATTACCAATAGCGATTAAATCTACATTGAATTCACGGCACAGTCTTGCCAGTTCTGCAATTGAACCCGCTTTATCTTCTTTAGGTGCAAAAGGATAAATGGTGCTGTGTGCCAAAACATCGCCTGAATTTGAAACTACAGCAAGTTTCACACCTGTACGGATACCAGGGTCAACACCCAGTGTGGTACGAGAACCAGCAGGTGCAGAAAGCAACAAATGACGTAAGTTTTCAGCAAACACATTCATTGCTTCTGATTCAGCAGCAAGGCGTTTTTCAGTCAATAATGAATGCTCGATGGTCGGACGAACTTTGCCTAACCAAAACAGTTTTGCTGTTTGTTTTAAAAAGTCTTGACGAGATTGTGGTTGAACTGTCTCAAGATTATATTCAGTTTCAATACGTGAAAGTGGTGCATGATCTTCACCATCAACTTTAAGACCAAGCACATTTTCTTGACGACCACGCAGCATCGCCAATAGACGATGTGAAGGTACTTTATTTAGGTTTTCAGAGAAATCAAAGTAATCACGGAATTTCTTACCAACTTCTTTTTTCTCTTCAGATGCAACTAAACTCTTCAACACAGCAGTTTTTGCAAAAGTCGTTTTCAACTCTGTTGTCAAAGGAATATTTTGTGCCCAATCATCAATAATGATGTGTTGAATCGCATCTAATTGACTTTCAACATCTGGATATTCTTCATGGCTAAAACCAGCCAAAGCTTCTGTAGGATCAACTTGCTCTGCAATAATTTTTTCTGCGATAACACCAAGACCCGCTTCTTTTGCTTTAAAAGATTTACTGGTACGTTTTGGACGATACGGTGCGTAAAGCTCTTCTAAGGCATTTTTTGTTTCAGCGGCATTTACACGAGCGAGCAAATCATCTGAAAGTTTATTTTGTTCTTTTAAAGATTCGATTACTTTTTCACGGCGTTCAAATAAATCACGTAAATAAACAAGGCGCGTATCGAGTTGGCGTAATTGTATATCGTCTAAACCCTGTGTTACTTCTTTACGGTAACGTGCAATAAATGGAACACTAGAGCCTTCATCAATCAGTTTAATGGCAGCTTCTACTTGGTTTGGACGTACGGCAAGTTCACTTGCCAACTGCTGAACTAAGTCAGTCATCGTGTTTAATTCCACAAGGATAAGGACTAAAAGTTAGTGATTATAAAGACCGAGACCATAAAATCCACAATTGTTTTGCAAATTAGTAATGAAAAAAGTGATAAAAGTTCATTTTTCTTGAGTTTTTATCATGCAATCGGGTATTTCACTCTGACCTTGTGCGTTCAAATTGCTTTGTAAAATAATTTTTCCAAGCTGCCATTTCGCCCCTTTTCTCTGACCGCCACCAAAACGGTTGAAATATTGTAAAGAACACGATTGATAACCCGGTTTAGTGACTGTCTCTTGAACAAACACTGGTGGCGCTTCCATATACATGATTTCTTTCAACAAAAAAGCAGAATAGCGCTGCTCTTTTAACTGAAAATCGCCATTTTGATTGGTTTGAGTTTCTCCCACTTGAACATATGCAATCGGTTGTCCACGACCATCAATCACTTGTCCAGAGATCTCTGGTCGAGATAACCGGCTAATACATGCACTTAAACAAAAGCTTATTGCTAAAATACATAAAAGTTTCATTTGCAAATGGTATGTTTTTTTATTTATAAACATAGAACGATCTCAAATATTTGTAGATGTTGTCTTTTGGTTTCAAAACAGCCGGAAAATTGTATTTTTGAGCAATTTGATACATAGTCTTAACAAGCGCTTAGGCATTATACTGAGATTGATGAATATTTATAATTTACAACATTAAGGGAGTACATCATGAGTTTGGTTGTACCTGCTGAAAATACAGATGTCGTACAAAACGAAACTGACCGTGTCGAACGCATCTTAGTGGTCGATGATGATGTGCGTTTACGTACCCTTTTACAGCGTTTCCTTGAAGATAAAGGCTTTGTTGTTAAGACAGCCCACGATGCAACACAAATGGACCGTCTATTACAACGTGAGTTATTTTCACTCATCGTTTTAGACTTCATGCTTCCTGTAGAAGATGGTTTAAGCATTTGCAGACGCTTACGCGCATCCAATATTGATACACCTGTCATCATGCTCACAGCACGTGGCAGTGACTCTGACCGTATTGCTGGTTTAGAGGCTGGTGCGGATGACTATTTGCCAAAACCGTTTAATCCAAATGAATTATTGGCACGTATCCGTGCTGTTTTACGTCGCCAAGTTCGTGAAGTTCCAGGTGCACCAAGCCAAAATGTAGAAGTGGTTTCGTTTGGTCCATGGTCTTTAGATCTTTCAACGCGCACTTTGACACGTGAAGGGCAAGTAGTCACCTTGACCACAGGTGAGTTTGCCGTGTTGAAAGCACTGGTACAACATCCACGCGAACCATTGACCCGTGATAAATTGATGAATTTGGCGCGTGGTCGTGAATGGGGCGCAATGGAACGTTCAATTGATGTTCAAGTTTCACGTTTGCGTCGATTAATCGAAGAGAATCCAGCACGCGCACGTTATATCCAAACTGTATGGGGCGTAGGTTATGTCTTTGTTCCAGATGGTGCGGAATAATAAAGCGATATATGGTATCTCTATTTGCTGAACGCATGAGATATTGACTTATGGGTGACATTTTTGAATAAGGAATGTCACCCATATTTTATTGCACAGAATAATGCTTTTATGAATTAAGCTTTTAGATGACTTATAAATGGGGTTAATCTTATCAGCCATGAAACCTCTGCCATTACATAGAAATAATTGTATGAAGATCAAGTTTGCAATGCACCGCTTTACATTTAAAGTTTAAATCGCTTTGCGTAGGCGCTATCTCACTTTTCAGAGATGAAAAGATGACAAAAAACTTCTGTTTAACAGGGGTCTTGCACTGCAAACAAAGCAATACTTTGTTTTTTGCTCATCCCCCCAAGATGGCAACATCCATGTCGCCTCACGATAGAAAGACCATCTATGTTTCAGAAGCATTTAAAATGTATGTAAACATTCAATGCGCATTTTTCGACCATCTCAAAAAGTCGAATTGGTTAATAAAAATAATAAAAGAAGCAAATCATCATAAAAATTAGGCTTTCTTATTCAATCAAACAATCTATTTTGACTAGATTAAATTTTATGAGTTTATTTTTATTCAAATCACAAGTGTTAGATCAAGCATAGATAAAATCACAGTTTTATTATTGCTATAAATTCACCATTGATTAAACTAAAATCATTGCATCACACGATATTATCGAGTAACAGGATCAATCTGTGAAATTAGAACCCATAGACCCACAAGAATTTACTGACTTTGTCGCTTACAAAGAACGCAAACGCACACCTTGGGAACGCTTTCTCGATAAAATCAAACCACGTTCAGCAGCAATGCGAACTACGGTTCTGGTCATATTTGTGGTTTTTTTTAGCCTATTTATGTCTCTTTGGTTTTTCTGGAAAACACTCTATCTCCCAGAAATTCAACAACATGCACGCTTTCTGGCAGTTGAGCTTGAGATGGTCAACAATCCTCGCTTGCAGATCTACCACGACGATATTCAGTTAGATATTGATGAGTGGTTAAAACAGCGTGTTGGTGTGGAATATGTTACAGACTCTAAAGACTATCCAAATGTTAAAGATAAAATTATTGCTGATTTCTTTACCAATCGCATTGAAAAGCAATTGGCAGAAGAATTAAAAATTAAGGACGTAACGGTTTACTTCCAGTTTAAACCTAGTCCACGTATCTGGGTACAAACGCCTGAAATGAATGGGAATTGGGTTCGTGAACCGTTAAATACCTATGCGAATTATAGTCCAGAACTTATTTTAGCTTGGTTATTGGGGATTCCTTTAATTGCTGCAGCCATTATTTTGACATTGGTTAGACAGTTGAATCGCCCATTACGTCGCTTACAACATGCTGCAAATAATTACAGTAAAACAGGTAAAGCGCCTTATCTTGAAACCAACCATGGACCACAAGAAATTCGTGAAGTTAATCAAGCTTTTAACCATATGATCTATACGCTTGAACAAACTGAACGAGATCGTCAAATCATGTTGGCTGGAATTTCACATGATTTAAGAACACCGTTGACTCGGATTCGTTTAAGTGCAGAAATGATGTCTGATGATGACTTCTTAAAAGAAGGACTGATTTATGATGTCGATGATATGGATGCCATTTTGAGCCAATTTATCTCTTATATGCGTGATGGTTCAGATGAAGAGCTACAAGACACCAATATCAACAGCTTACTACAAGAACTAGTGATTCAGTTTAAGCCTTTGGATATTCGCTTTACACCTCAAGAGTTGCCAATCATCACCGCACGTTCGCTCTCCCTCAAACGCTTGATTGGTAATTTGATCAACAATTCTAAGCGCTATGGTGCAGAACCCATTGAATTGAGTGCACTGGTTGAAAATGAACATATCAAAATCTGTGTTGCGGACAATGGTGAAGGTATCCCTGAAGATCAGATTGAAGACTTAATGCAACCCTTTGTACGCGGAAATGCTGCACGTACAGTTCAAGGCAGTGGTTTAGGGCTGGCAATTGTGAAGCGAATTGTCGATATTCATCAAGGTGAACTGTCTATTTCCAACCGCCCTGAAGGTGGTTTACAAGCCATCGTCTCCCTACCACTTTCGATAAAAGTTGAGGAAGAACCGACACCTACAAACCCTATTCAAAAAATTAAGCAAAGTTTGAGTGATCATTTTTAGTGATCGCTCAATAATCAAACAAACAGTTTTGTTTATTTATCAAACAGACAACATTATTTCATTAATAAATAATAACTTAAAAACCATCACTAAAATTTATACCCGCATTTATTGAAAAAATTAGACCTTAGCATTAGAGGCATGCACAATTTAGTTTGAGGGCGGTACAATCCGTCTAGTTTTGAACAAGAATTGAGCGTAAACCATGTCTTTAGATCGTATCCGTTTAGCATCTCTCCATGACAAAGTCATGAGCGCAGAACAAGCTGCAACTTTTATCCAAGATGGTATGACTGTGGGGATGAGCGGCTTTACTCGTGCAGGCGAAGCAAAAGCTGTACCTTTAGCACTTGTAAAACAAGCCAAAGTAAATCCTCTCAAGATTACATTGATCACTGGTGCGAGTTTAGGTAATGATCTAGACAAACAATTGACTGAAGCAGGTGTACTTGCTCGTCGTTTACCGTTCCAAGTCGATAACACATTACGTAAAGCCATCAACAAAGGCGAAGTGATGTTTATCGATCAGCATTTGTCAGAAACTGTTGAGCAAATGCGTAATCTTCAATTGAAAAAACCTGATGTTGCTGTGATTGAAGCCATTGCAATTACTGAAGATGGCGGCATCATTCCAACCACTTCTGTAGGTAACTCTGCAAGCTTTGCAATTTTTGCTGAAAAGGTGATTGTTGAAATCAACACCAATTTAAGCCCTGCTTTTGAAGGCTTACACGATATTTATATCCCAACGTATCGCCCTACTCGTCAACCCATCCCATTAACACATGTTGATCAACGTATTGGTACACCTGCAATCAATATCGATCCTACAAAAATTGTCGGTATCGTGATTAACAGCGAATTCCATGACTCTCCATCAACAGTGACTTTACCGGATGATGAAACGCAATCGATTGCAAACCATTTGATCGCATTCTTTGAGAAAGAAGTTGAAGAAGGTCGTTTGCCTGCGAACCTTGGTCCATTACAAGCAGGAATTGGATCTATTGCCAATGCAGTATTAACAGGTCTGAAAGAATCAAACTTTGAAGACTTAGTGATGTACTCAGAAGTACTTCAAGACTGTACTTTTGAATTGATTGATGCGGGTAAAATGAAATTTGCTTCAGGTTCATCAATTACGCTTTCTGCTAAATATGGCGAAAAAGTATTTAACAATCTTGAACAATACAAAGATAAATTGGTTTTACGTCCACAAGAAATTTCAAACCATCCTGAGTTAGTTCGTCGTTTAGGTATCATTGGTATCAACACGGCACTTGAATTCGATATTTACGGCAACGTCAACTCAACTCACGTTTGTGGTACCAAGATGATGAATGGTATCGGTGGTTCAGGCGACTTCGCGCGTAATGCACATTTGGCTATTTTCGTAACCAAATCAATTGCAAAAGGCGGTGACATTTCTTCTGTTGTACCATTTGCCTCACATATTGATCATGCTGAACATGATGTTGATATTCTGGTTACTGAACAAGGTCTTGCAGACTTACGTGGTTTAGCACCACGTGAACGTGCACGCGCTGTAATCGATCACTGTGCTCACCCAATGTATCGTGATGCCTTAAATGATTACTTTGATCGTGCATGTGAAAAAGGCGGTCAAACACCTCATATTCTTCGTGAAGCGCTTTCTTGGCACTGCAACTTTGAAGAAACAGGTCATATGTTAACTACACAAGATCAAGCTAAAAAATCTGCATAATCTTTCTGCACGATCTTTTTGCATAATCTTTTAGCTCAATAAAAAACGCCCAACGGGCGTTTTTTATTGTCTGTTGCTTTAACAGGTTGATATGTTCGTTGCAAAAAATGGCAATCAAATAAAATAGCTCTGCGATCTATACATATCCACTTGCTCACAAAGCTTAAATGATCTTGCCTAGACGACCATCTTTTCCTCAATAAATGCTACACCTGACTGATCCTGATTAATCATATCTACGGCTTTTTCAGCAATCATAATGGCAGGTGCATTGGTGTTTCCATTGACCACTTTAGGCATGATGGACGCATCCACCACACGTAAGTTCTGAATACCATAAACACGTAATCGTGGATCAACCACAGCCATTTCATCCACGCCCATTTTACAACTACCTACAGGGTGATAAACCGTGTCTGAGCGATCTCGTAAAACCTGTCGAATCTCCTCATCCGTGTGGACATTTGCAGTAAACAAATCTTCTTTGATCATGCTTTTAAACGCTTCAGACTGCATTAAAGTTTGCGTGAGCTTAAAACCTTTGACCATTTCTTCTAAATCAGACTCTTCTCCATAAAAATTTGGATCAATCAATATTGGATCGTCGATACTTGGACCACTGATCTTGATCGTGCCACGACTTTTTGGGTTCAGTAAGCATACATGACAAGAAATGCCATGACCTGTATGTAAAGTCCGAGCATGGTTATCAACCAATGCAATCACAAAGTGTAATTGTAAATTCGGTACTTTTTGCTCTGCTGAGCTTTTAATAAAACCGCCACATTCAGCAAAATTAGTCGTAAGCAAACCACGCCGCTCTTTTCGATAACGTCCTATTTGCTTGATTAAATCAATAGACCCGGGGATGGATAGCCCAAAAGTTCCCTGTATTTCACGTACTTTATAGCCAAAGATAAAATCAGGATGATCATGAAAATTCTTGCCCACGCCGGGTAAGTGTTTTTTCACCTCAATCCCATGTTCCATTAACTCATGCTGGTCACCGATGCCAGATAACATCAAGATTTGAGGTGACTGCATTGCACCAGCACTGAGTAGCACTTCACGTCGCGCGTGGATCTGTTTCAATTGACCATTCTGCTTATACTCCACACCCACAGCCACACCGTTTTCGATTAAAATTCGCTGGGTTTGCGCCGAGGTCTCAACTGTTAAATTTTTTCGTTTAAGATGTGGAAAGAGATAAGCCCGAGCTGAACTACAGCGCTCACCATTAATATGAGTGACTTGATAAATGCCTAAGCCTTCCTGCTCTTCGCCATTAAAATCATCCAAAATTCGATAGCCCTGCTGTTTCGCAGCTGCAAGATATTTTTGTTGAAGTGGATTGTCACTGTGTAAATCAATCACAGACAATGGACCATCATTACCATGATATTGATTTTTAATTCTTTGATTATTCTCTGATTTAATGAAATAAGGTAAAACCTCATCATATGACCAGCCTGTATTCCCTAAAGCCGACCAATCATCATAATCTTGTCGATGTCCTCGGATATAGACCATTGCATTGATTGCAGATGATCCTCCCAGACACTTACCACGTGGTTGGTAGCCTTTGCGACCGTTCAAACCTTTCTGAGGAACAGTTTCAAATGCCCAGTTATTAATTTTTGTAGGAATGCTAATGACCGCTGCGCAGGGAACCTCGACTTTCCAGCCATCTCCTGTACCACCTGCTTCAAGCAAGCAAACAGAAACCTGTGGATTTTCAGATAAACGACCAGCCAAAACACAACCTGAGCTTCCACCACCAACAATAATATAATCAAATTCCTGTTTATTCATATGAAATTCCATTTTTGTTTTAAATTATTCCTCAATCATTATGCATATTTTCCAGCAATAAAAAATAATCATTCGTAACCGCACCATTCCATTCCAAATTTAGAAAGTCTATCAAACATTTACGCATTGTCTAAAAAATCAACTTATCAAGATGCACTTTTTATATTAATCTGATGCAAACATTCTTTTAAAAACAAGAGATAAAAGAAAGCTATGTTTATCATTAGGCAGTTTCAGGAAACCGACTTAGATGATGTCATTGCACTTTGGGAGACATGTGATTTAACACGTCCATGGAATAGCCCAGAGATTGATATCTTCCGAAAAGTCGCTCAAAAAGATGGATTATTTTTATTGGCGGTCAAAGATGAACAGCTGATTGCTACCGTGATGGGCGGTTATGACGGACATCGTGGCTGGGTAAATTATCTTGCCGTACATCCACATGATCAACGTAATGGTGTGGCAACAGCTCTCTTACAACAGCTTGAAAAGCGTTTGGTTGCATTGGGCTGTCCAAAGTTGCAACTGTTGATCCGTAAAGACAATATTGATGTACAAAGTTTTTATGAGCAATTGGGCTATGAAGAGATTGAGGTGGTTTGCTTAGGTAAGCGGCTGATTCAGGATTAAGAACAGCCTCATCAAATTAACCTCATCATGGGTCTAATGCTATCGGTTAAAAGTGAGGCATCATCTACACCGCGTTAAAAGTATTTATTGCAATGCTGTCGAAGTTTCAGAGCTGTACGTATAGCTAAATACACTTAAAACCTATAACCATAAGTAATTCCCCAAATATCCTGACTCATTTTAATTTTAGCCTCACCACCACCAAATGCGGGAGAAATTGGTCCTTTCACCTCATTTTCCAAGGCATGTGTATAGGCAATACTGAGTTCTTGATGAGAATCAATATTCCATGTTGCACCAACACTGAGATGGTCTTGAATGACACCAGGTGCAAGAATATTTAAAAAGACCTCTTGCTCTGGAATGGGCTGATCATTATGGCTATAGCCTGCCCTTAAAAGCAGTCGAGGGTGTGCTTGATAAGATACCCCCAATTTATAGACATTGATGTCTTTCCAACCAAATCCAGGACCCTGTGGAGAACCAAAAAGCTGCCCCTGCTGTAGCTGCCCAACATCAAATGAATGTCCAACAGATTTCACATCTGAATAGTTAATCCGTTGTACATCTGCTGCAATGGTGAATTGAGGGCTTACTTTTAATGCTGCACCCACTGCATAGTTTTCAGGAACATCAAAATCTCCATGTTCAGCAAATAATCCCCGATATTGATCAAAACGATCAGCATTGATTTTTGAAGCATAACTCGCACCTAAAGTTAAGCGATCATTGAAGAATATGCCTGACCAGCCCACTCGTGCTCCTAGACCTGTAGCACTCTGCTTTCCTCGATTACTGAGGTTTGAAGCATCTGAAGAAAATCCAGCAAAACCCTGAATTCCCCTTGCCTCAAAACGTTGATATAAAATATTCGTTGCAACACCCACAGATTGATTTGCAGCATATTTCCAAGATACCGCAGGAGAGACAAAAACTTGCGTTAAATCGACCCCAGCCGTGCCCCTATTGCCAAATGCAGCAAACGGATTATCCTGATAGCCTGTATTCATGCCACCATTGCCATACACTGCTAAACCTAATGCCACTTGGTCATTGATTTGATGATTCAAAGCAATTTCTGGCAATACAAAATACGCTCGTCCATTGCCATCATATGAGCCATTCGCATTCGGCAGTTGATTTGCAGTGATGTTTGCAGAACGATCAGGTGAAAAAATACTCACCCCAATGTCAATACGGTTTCCAACCCAACTTAAACCTGCTGGATTATTAGCGATGCTGAGTGCATCCTGAAATTGAGCGATCGATACACCTGCATTACCTTGGGCTTTTACACCATAGGCATGCATAAAATAGCCTGTTGTCGCAGAAGAATTCGAGCTAAATAAAACCCCAGCAATTGCCAGCCCCGTAACTTGAGATATAAATTTCATTGAATCATCTTATCTTTAAATAATATATAACTAAGTATATTGTTAGCCATATATCTTGTAATCCAAGATAAAATGAGATCATTATTCTATTTTTTCATAAAACACTTTTTCTTGACTTGTTTCACTCGACCTAGGCGCAAGAATACAGGAAATTCTATTTTTAAATCTTCATATTCACTACTTAGTTGTTCAGCCAGTTCAAGTAAGGGATGATCTTGATTTTTTTCACAATAATGTTTAATTGCCGACCATGTCGATAAATATTTTAACAGTTGTGCTGCTGACCATTGATACTGCATTTTAAAACTGGCAACGGTTATTTCTTCAAATGGGAATGGAATCGTCTGATATTCTTCGTCAATATAACGGCGCTCAGCATCCCAATAACCGTTTAATTTTTTAAAATATACATCTTGAATCATGGAATGAATGACTTTATTCTCAACTTGAATTAAACCATATCCGATGACAGCAAGGATTCCCTGCGGTTTAAGTGTTCTTTGAACCTCTTTATAAAACCCGTCAAAATCAAACCAATGAATTGCCTGCGCTACCGAAATTAAATCAAAACTGTGAGCTGCAAATGAGGTGTGTTCAGCCGATTGAACCTGATAGCTAACATTATCAAAATAAGGTGCAAGCTGTAGTTGTTTTTCGCTCAAATCGGTGGCAACAATATGATCAAAATAAGGAGTCAGTAGTTGAGTGAATTGTCCTGAACCTGCACCACAATCCCATGCAAAGCTACGCTCAGGAACATGATTTAATATTTCCTGAACCACATCCTGTGGATAACTGGGTCGTGCTTGTTGATAAAGCGCACTGCCTGATGAAAATAAATCTTTCATTGTTTTTTTATAACAATCTATTCGTTTTATAAAAATTTATTCTACGTCATTTCCACATCAGCTCAAGGCATTTTGTAAGACAATTAAAATCATTCCTCTGCACCGTATTTTAATCGGTTTATTTTCTAGAACGCTCACAATGACATTGAACGCTAAAAATAGGCAATAAAAAACCCCAAACAATGTTTGGGGTTTTTCAAATATGGTGGCGAGACCCAGGATCGAACTGGGGACACACGGATTTTCAATCCGTTGCTCTACCTACTGAGCTATCACGCCGATGCGGTGTATTAAGCCGTATCTGTATTCAATAGTCAATAAAAATCATGACTTTTTTATTCAAGCGAATATTTTTTACCCAAAAAAAAATCCCTGATGGGATCAGGGATTGAAATCTTAAAGATTTTTAAATATGGTGGCGAGACCCAGGATCGAACTGGGGACACACGGATTTTCAATCCGTTGCTCTACCTACTGAGCTATCACGCCGATGGGGCGTATTAAACAATTTAATCCATAAGCCGTCAAGTATAGAAAGCATTAAAATCATTCAACAGTCTATTTTTACAACAAAATCAGCCTATTTACGCGCTAATGGATGCTTTTTCACACATATTTGAGCCATACATTGTTTGAATGATCTCGATTAGCATAACCAATTTGCGCATATTCCGTTTTTGAATCTGTGCAAAATGCACTTAAAACTAACCATTTCACCATCCCTTGTTCTTGAGCAACTTGTTTTTGAGCAAAGCAAGCAAAAGCAATGACTCAAGCTGCTTTAGGCATTCAGAAAACTCAAATCGCTTAGATTTTACCGAGATGTGCTAAACAACGATGTATTGCACCGCAACCTGGCTCAAAGTTCTTTACACCCTTTTCTTCTTCAATTCGGCAAACTTCCTCAACCAAACGTTCAGCAACTCCTCGCCCTCGATTGGCTGGATGTACCACAATATTTTCTAAAGTTCTGCTTTCACCTTGTCCAGTACACCATAATGCCCCAATAATCTTTGTATTAAATTCTGCGACATAAAGTAGGGTATAATGAGCCAAGTTTTGCTCAAGTTGTTCTATGGCGTCATGACCATCCCCAAATTCGGGGCTGGTGTCATATAATCGCTCAAGCTGATCGCGAACTTCTTCATTTTCTAGTGAAGTTTTAGCATGTACGGTAATAGGCATTGATTAACCCTCCTGAGCAATCTAATATGCTGTCACTTTCGTCACAGCGAAACATCTTTACATCAAACTTTTAATTTTTGACGTTTTTTGAGGAACGTGTCTATGGCGCAACGTATCAGTGAAGTGGTAAGAAACACCAACGAAACTAAAATTCGAGTTCGTGTGAATCTTGACGGTACTGGTCAAGGCACGCTCAATACAGGTGTTCCCTTTTTAGACCATATGATTGATCAAATCAAGCGTCATGGTTTATTTGATATTGATATTCATTGTGATGGCGACTTGGAAATCGATGATCACCACACCGTAGAAGATTGTGGGATTACGCTAGGACAAGCCTTTGCACAAGCGCTTGGCGATAAAAAAGGCTTAAAACGTTATGGTCATTTTTATGCACCACTTGATGAGTCTTTAAGCCGTGTCGTTGTTGATCTATCAGGTCGCCCAGGATTGTGGATGGATATTCCATTTACTCGTGCACGAATTGGTAGCTTCGATGTCGATTTATTCTCAGAATTTTTCCAAGGCTTTGTTAATCATGCCTTAATGACCCTGCATATCGACAACTTAAAAGGTAAAAATAGCCATCACCAGATCGAAAGTGTGTTCAAAGCGTTTGCTCGCGCACTACGTATGGCATGCGAAGTTGATCCTCGCGCTGAAAATACTGTTGCTTCTACCAAAGGAACCTTGTAATGACCCGTATTGCCCTTCTTGATTATGGCATGGGAAACCTTCATTCAGCAGCTAAAGCACTCGAACATGTCGGTGCAACTGTAGATGTGACCAATGATCCAAAGCTGATTGCTCAAGCAGATAAAATTGTATTTCCAGGTGTGGGAGCAATGCGTGACTGCATTCAAGGCATGCATGAAGCAGGAATCGATGAAGTTGTACGTCAAGCTGCCTTCAATAAACCTGTGCTGGCAATATGTGTCGGTATGCAGGCTTTACTTGAGTCATCTGAAGAAAATGGTGGCACTCAAGCGCTGGGTATTTTTGATGGCATGGTCAAACATTTTCCAGATATGGAGGGATTAAAAGTTCCTCACATGGGCTGGAACCAAGTCCACCAAGCTGATCCTAGCCATCCAATGTGGAAAAATATCGAACAAGATGCACGCTTCTATTTCGTGCATAGCTATTATGTTGAACCTAAAGATTCAACACTGATTGCAGCAACATGTGATTATGGTTTGCAGTTCTGTACCGCAATTCATAAAGAAAATCTATTTGCTACACAATTCCATCCAGAAAAGAGCCATACAGCAGGTTTACAATTGCTGAAAAACTTTGTGGAATGGAATATTTAACACCTCAAGATAAAAAAAATCAGAGCCAATTTAAATTGGCTCTGATAACTCAAATTGCTACAAAAAATAAAGTTTTAAACTTTTGACTACTTGGTCTTTTAGACACACTCCAATAAAAACTTTAATACTTATTGATTCAATGGCTTATAGATGAAAAACAACACGCTTATCAATGATGCACTGCTTCATCCCAATGGACGTTTTGGGCGTTTATCACTCATTGCATGGTTAACCATTCTCACCCTTATTTTATGCTCCCTAAATCTTTATATCTCATTACAGATGTTGAATACCGACGAAGATTTTAAGCAAATTGAACCTTTGGCTTTGTTTTTATGGGCGACCTTACACATCTCATGTATCTATACATTTTTTATACTCATCATTCGTAGACTGCATGATCTTAATCGTTCTGGTTGGTGGAGTGTGTTGATTTTGATCCCGATTGTACAGGTGCTTTTTTTGTTTTTAATCTTTGTCACACCTGGCTCTTTTCATGATAATCAATACGGTAGCAGTAGATTAACACCTATTTGGGAAAAAACCGTTGCACTGATCTCAATCATTTTCACCCCCATCTTAACCATCGTGGTCATCTATATTTTGGCGATCTCTCCCCCACCGAAAACTGATCCGCAAATCGAATTTGAAGGATCTCATCACGTGATGCAACCATCACGTTAATCTTTGGTAACAAAGCCACCTTCTAACGGTTCAACATTGATTTTAATCTCTGCTTTTAAGTTTAAAGCGGCATAACGATCTTTAATCTCATTGATTAACTGCTCCATGGTGGCATGGCTTAAATCCAGTTCAGATTCAGCATATGCCTTACTCACAAGTTCCGTTTTGTCTTGCTGTTTAGCTTCCATATTCCAACGTTCAGTCATACCCACTAAACGTGCCAATTCAATTAAACTTTGTGCGCTTGAAGGTGTAGAATTATGTAGCCATTTACTCATTGTACCTTTTGAAGTTTCCAGCACATTGACAATATCACTGGCCTTTATATTTTTATCTTGAATCAATTGCTTTAAACGTTTTGCACCTTCGATAAAAAGATCATCCTCTTTTTCTACCATCTGCTTGATTCCTGTAATTTCATCTCACAAAACTATCATCTTTTATTCAAAGTTTGTTATAACACAATATCGTTAAATTTTTTTATGCCTTACCTGCTCAATTTTAGTCGACAAAGCAAGTAATTTATGAAATTTCAGCTACCCCTGAAAACTGAGAGCTAAAATTTGTGAATGATCAAAGCCAACAAATCCCAAGCAAGGAACAAATTCTAAGCTTTCCACGTTTTGAAAATTTGCCTTTAAATAAAATTGTGGTGATTAATACGCTGGAACAGTGTCATGAAATTTCAGAAGAATTAGCAAAAGCGACTTTACTCGGCTTTGATACAGAGTCAAAGCCAACTTTTACAAAAGGTGAAGTTCAGACAGGACCTCATTTGATTCAACTTGCCACTGCGGAGAAAGCTTATTTATTTCAGGTTTCGCCTGAAATTCTAAACTTTTTAAAACCCTTTTTAGAAAACACAAATCAACTCAAAGTGGGCTTTGGTCTAAAAAATGACTTACATTTATTTCGTAAAAAAGGGGTAGAACTACATCGTGTGATTGAGCTTTCCAAACTTTTCTCAAGCTTCGGAATGACCAGTCCATTAGGCATTAAAAATGCGATGGCGCTCCTATTTCAGGTTCATTTTCCTAAAAGTAAATCAATAAGCACCTCGAACTGGGCGAAAAAGAATCTGACCATTCCTCAAATTCTGTACGCCGCAGCAGACGCTTATGCGCCAGTTCTTATTTTTAAGGCACTTCTCGATTTAAATTTAATCCCAGCTGATATCATCAAAATCACGACTGAATTGGGGATCAATGAAAATAAAAGCCCCAACTGACACTTAGAAATTGATCAAGTTTTTGCTAAGATGAACGCCAATGAATTTCTATGAGAATAGGCAAGGAGCGAAAGCATGCTGATCATCCCTGCAATAGACCTGAAAGATGGTAAATGTGTACGTTTAAAACAAGGTCGTATGGAAGACGATACTGTATTTTCTGATGATCCAGTTGCAACGGCACAACATTGGGTAAATGAAGGTGCACGCCGTTTACATCTGGTTGATTTAAATGGTGCTTTCGCTGGTACACCAATCCATAAACCTGTGGTTGAAGCAATTGCCAAAGCGCAACCTGAACTACCGATTCAAATTGGTGGTGGTATCCGCTCTTTAGAGACGATTGAGCATTACCTAGATGCAGGTGTGTCTTTTGTGATCATTGGAACCAAAGCCGTTCAAAACCCTGAGTTTGTCGAAGAAGCATGTCAAAAATTTGCAGGTCATATCATCGTCGGTATTGATGCAATGAACGGTATGGTTGCTACAGATGGCTGGGCAAATGTGACTGATGTAAAAGCGACTGATCTTGCAAAACGTTTTGCTGATGCAGGTGTATCAAGCATTGTTTATACAGACATCGCACGTGATGGCATGATGCAAGGTGTCAATGTTGAGCAGACTGTTAATCTTGCACAATATTCAGGTCTTCCTGTCATCGCATCAGGTGGTGTTACTAACTTAGATGATGTACGCAACTTAAAAGGTCAACCAGGTATTTTAGGTGCAATTACTGGACGAGCAATCTATGAAGGCACGCTCAATCTACGTGAAGCTCAATTATTGTTGGATGACCAAGCATTCTAACTTCAGTTAATTTGTAGAAAGAGAACCGTAAGGTTCTCTTTTTTATTCTTTCAATCACAACAAAAATCTAGACTAATGTATTCTCAAAATGCTGCATTTCTATTTTTTGTGCTAAAAAGGGTTTTAAAGCATTAAACCAATGTTTAAATTCTTCTGTTTTCATAAAAACATCTGTGTGTGCTTTTAAATCAGTCCAGTGAATTTGTAGAATATATTGTTGATTATTCTCTATTCCACGAATCAATTTAAATTTTTCACACCCTTGTGCATTTCTAAAAATGTCGGATAATTCATAAAATTTCTTTTCGAAAGCCGATTGCTGACCCTCAATAATATGAAATAAAGCTTGTTCAATGACCATGGCTTATTTCTCTTTATGCATATTTTAATAGTTAAAGTATAACGCTTTCAGGTGACAATTTAATGATCACCTCTCATTTATTACCAAACTTAACATCAGCATAATTCTGTGCTTTCGCGTAAAATAGCGATGCTTTCTTTTGCCCTCTTGTTCTTTATGTCATCCTCTCCCTTTGCTTTATTTTTAAAATCGAAAATACCTCAGATTGCCCTGATCATCATGACTATGATTTGGGGAGGTACTTTTGTCGTTGTGCATCATGCCTTGAATTATAGTTCTCCAATGTTCTTCGTAGGTTGCCGATTTGCAGCGGCAACCATCGCTGTCGGATTATTGTCATATAAATATCTCAGAGGCATTCATCTAAAAGAAATTATTGCTGGAGCACTGATTGGCAGCATGATTGCTGGAGGTTATGGCTCACAAACCGTAGGAATGCAAACCATCAGCAGTAGTGAGTCTGCATTTTTAACGGCGTTGTATGTCCCTTTGGTACCCATCTTAATTTGGCTGATTTTTCGTAAAAGACCTCACGTGATGACATGGTTAGGTGTCTTACTGGCATTTATCGGGTTAATTTTCTTAACAGGCAATGGCTTCAACCAAATCAATCTCAATACAGGGCAAATTGTAACCCTACTCGGTTCTTTTGCGATTGCAATGGAAATTATTTTGATTGGTTACTTTGCAGGGAAAGTGAACATTCAGCGAGTGACTGTCATTCAGTTGGCTTTTGCCTCAGTGTTATCTTTTGCATCAATGCCCTTCGTTGGAGAACATCATATCCCCGCCTTTTCGTGGGAACTGCTTATACTGGCTGTAGGATTAGGCTTGACCAGTTCTATATTGCAACTGACCATGAACTGGGCACAACGTTCAGTTGATCCATCTCAAGCAGCAGTGATCTATGCTGGCGAACCTGTATGGGCGGCATTATTTGGCAGAATTGCAGGTGAACGCCTTCCCTTAGTTGCACTTTTTGGTGGATTACTTGTGGTTTCGGGCATTATCCTCAGCGAATGGAGACCTCGATTTTTAAACAGAAAACAACATCAAAAAAGTACTCACACCATATAAAAAAAACAGCGTTTCAAGGTAAGCGCTGTTTTTTTACTTCAGTCATTCTTTCAATTTTTAGTCAGGTTTATAGCGGTAAAGCTTGATCATCATTCAAAACGATAATCCCTCGAATCGCTCGATAAACAATCCATATCCAAGAAAGAAATAAAGTCACACCACAAAACACTGTAGCGCCGAGTGCTACACCTGCAAATGCGTTGACATTATCCATCGTGAAAAAGAGAAAAAGAAATGGAATAAATGCAACGATGGTCCAGATCAAGTACCACCAAAATGTTCTGATTTGCCACTTAAAATGGCTTTCAAAAATCGTACCTCGAACAGAATCTAATTTTACGTAATTAATAATCAATGCAACAATTGCTAGAATTCCAGCGGAGAAAATCGCAATAATGTAAAGAATGTATAAGATTAAGGTGAGAGATTTACTATTGTTTGAATCGACATAATTACTCATCGCAAGCCCTTTTTTAAAACTTGGCGAATTCACACTAAATGTGGAATACATTTAAAGGTGAAATTAACCATAAAATCAATAAAATATTAAAGACTATGGTACAGAAATAGATCTTTCGAAAAGGTTGTTTTTGTGTTTTATGTCGTAAGCGTTGTTGTGCCAACCATGCAGCAGGCCAGCCGCCTAAAAAGGCTAAAATATGTAAGGTATTTTCAGGCACCCGACGCTGATTCATTTGTGCAGCTTCTTTGTCCTGCGAATAGAACCAATAAGTCATGACATTGATAATACTGACAAAAAACAGAATCATGCCATTTAATAAACCACTTATGCTTAAGATTGCCAAAACCACTATATAAACGATACATATGATTTGCATCGGCTGTAATGAGGAGGCTTTTTGGGCATTCAGTTTATTCTGACTGGTTCGATTTGTTTTGGCATGAACAGTTTGAGTTGCTTTCAAATAAGTCACTTGCTTGGCTTTATAACGTCCTTGTCCATCTAACTGCACCACATATTCAAGTGCACAGCCCACTATGGGACGTGGACCTTTTTGCGCAAAGTCTTTGATATGCAGGAATACACGCTCTTTTAGTCCATCATTGGGTTGAATAAAGCCATAGCCTTTGTCATCAAACCACTCAACTAACCGACCTTGATCACGCATTTTTTATCCCACACATTTATTAAGCTGTTACAAATTTCAATCTTTCAATCAACATATTACGCATTTCTTGTGGATTTTTCTGCAAGATATCATCCCCTGTTCGAGCTGATTCAGCATTGATTTGTGCAATCTGCAAACGCATCATCCAAAAGCGTCCTGCCGCCATTGCCAAATATAATTCTAGACATGCCTTTTCATCTTCAGTCAGTGGACGAACTGAACTATAAGCATTTAAAAATGCCATTGCCTTGGCTTCATTTAAAGTAACTTCAGGATATTCTGTACAAAAATCATTTAATGTAATGGCAATATCAAACAACAATTCATCTTGATTCATTTCATAAAAATCAAGGATTCCTTTGAGGTTGTCCCCTTCAAACAGCGTATTGTCGCGAAACAAGTCTGAATGAATCCAACCTTTAGGTCTATTTGGATACATCTGTGTTAATGCTTGATACAATCCCAAGAGATTATCAAGTACCGCTTTATCGGCTGTACTTAAAGTCGGTTTGATTTGTTTCGCCACGTTGTACCAATAGTCATGATCGCGGGCGATTTTGCGCTGTAGTGGAAAATCTTTTAATGCGATATGCATCTTTGCCTGAGCCATCGCAATCTGTTCAACTTGAGCAATGCTTGATGGCATAGGATGTTTGCCGATCATACGTGGTGCAATCTGCGCAGGTTTATCCTTCAACGTATGAATAGATTGACCTTCATATTTGAGTGGTACAGGGACAGCCAGCCCATATTCGCCTAAATGCTCTAATACAGGGATCAACTCACCTGCCGCTTGCGCATCCATATTTTCAAATAAGGTTAAAACAAACTGTGTTCCATCACGACAAATGATAAAATAGTTGGTATTTTGGATACCGCCTTGAATTGGGTTCAGCTCAACCACCTCTAATCCATAAGGTGCTGCAAAGACCTGAACTTCTTGTAAACTCAAAGTGGTATAAACCGACATAGAAAACCTGCGAAAAAACTTACATAAGTTTGATAGAATAACCGCTTCGGCTATTGTGGTGCTATAGCTAAGTCACGAAGTTTCATCATCGACTGTTATTTTTTGGAAAAAATTATGCTCGCTAAACGTATTATTCCTTGCCTAGACGTAGATAATGGTCGTGTGGTGAAAGGTGTTCAATTTCTTGATATTCGTGACGCAGGTGATCCTGTAGAAGTAGCTCGACGATATAATGAACAAGGTGCCGATGAAATTACTTTTTTAGACATCACTGCAACCTCCAATGGTCGTGATACGACTTATCGCACTGTAGAACGTATGGCGGAAAGTGTATTTGTCCCTTTAACTGTCGGTGGCGGTGTGCGTAAAGTTGAAGATATTCGCCTATTGTTAAATGCAGGCGCTGATAAAGTCAGTATTAACTCCGCTGCCGTGTTTAACCCTGAGTTTGTACAAGAAGCTTCTCAGCGCTTTGGCGCACAATGCATTGTCGTTGCGATTGATGCCAAAAAAACTGCGGAAAATAAGTGGGAAATTTTCACTCATGGTGGACGTAAACCTACAGGGATTGATGCCATTGAATGGGCAGTAAAAATGGCGGAATACGGCGCAGGTGAACTATTGGTTACGTCTATGGATGCTGATGGAACCAAAGCAGGTTATGACATTGGTCTCATGCGTCAAATTAATGATCGTGTCACCATTCCAACGATTGCTTCTGGTGGCGTAGGTAATTTACAACACCTTGCAGATGGTATTTTAAAAGGTGGAGCAGATGCGGTATTGGCAGCTTCAATCTTCCATTTTGGTCAATATACGATTCCTGAAGCAAAACAATATCTCGCAGAACAAGGGATTGAAATGCGTCTTTGATGAATGACGTTTTATCTAGATTAAAAACTATATAAATAATCTCATACTTCAATCAACATACTGCATCATGCTGAAAACGCCTTCTTCCACTGGGAGAGGGTTGTATTGAGCGCTTATTTTATTTCGAATGCTCTATTGAATAAGAAAATGAAAGCATTCTAAAGTGATGAGTTATTCATGGTTTTATATCACCTTTATTAAGTCTAAATTAAAACAACATAAAGAAATCAATTAATAATATTTATTTTCAAATAAAATTTTACAATTTATTTGTCATGATTTTTAAATAGAGAATTCACTCAGTAATGATAAAATAAATGAAAATAGTCACATTTCCATTTTTAATATCAGCGTCTTAAAATAAGCCCATCCTTCAATATAAATCAGGGAATTAACCCTATTTACTGAAACTCCTATATTTTTCCAGTATTTTTACTATGAAAAAAAATCATGAAAACAAGGTATTTCATATTCTTTTTATTTCATTTAATCTTGATTGAAATAAGCGTTAAATTTTGTAGTTGATGATGGAGTTAATAAAAATAAATAAGGAGGATTAATCAGCTCATGACTTATTCATACGATTATACACATCGGCATGTCTTATTTGGGATGTCTGAGTCCATGCATATTTATCATCGTGCAACCAGTTATGAACATCTCGCCCTGAATAATCACTATAGTGTGCATTATGATTTACATCGTCATGAGCGCGTTTATACCTATCAGCGTAATGCGATTTGGTATTTTTTACATGCCGCATTGAAAGGTTATAGTAAAGCACAATATAAACTCGGAATGATTTATCTACAGGGTCAACTGGGACTGTCTCCTGATCAATATAAAGCCAGAAAATGGTTGTTACTTGCAGCCAATCAAGGGCATATCGAAGCGCAAAATCAACTTCACCATGCTTACCTGCAATAAAAAACCAGCTCGAAAGCTGGTTTTTTACAGTAAAGTCAGTGTTTAGCCACCAATTTTTTTGTATTTAGTACGCTTCTGCACAGCTGCATCACCTAAGCGAGCCAAGCGATACGCTTCGTATTCAGCATAGTTACCTTCGTAGAACTCTGGCTGTTCATTTTCAAATGACAAGATATGCGTTGCAATACGGTCGAGGAACCAACGGTCATGCGATACCACCATCACTGTACCTGGGAAGACTAAAATCGCATCTTCTAGCGCACGTAAAGTCTCGATATCCAAATCGTTTGATGGCTCATCCAGTAAGATCACGTTTGCGCCCATTTGAAGAATCTTAGCAAGTTGTAAACGGTTACGTTCACCACCAGATAATTCTCCAACACGTTTTTGCTGATCTTGACCTTTAAAGTTAAAGCGACCGATATAGGCACGAGAAGCAATCTCGTATTCACCGATTCTTAAGATATCTAAACCGCCTGAAACTTCTTCCCAGACTGTTTTATTGTTGTCTAAGGTGTCACGAATCTGACCAACATAGGCGACTTTAACAGACTCACCCAGTGTCACAGTACCTGTATCAGGTTGCTGCTCACCTGTCATCATACGGAATAAGGTGGTTTTACCTGCCCCGTTTGGACCCACAATACCCACAATCGCTGTAGGTGGCACAGTAAAGGTTAGATTTTCGTACAATAAACGACCATCAAAAGATTTACTGATGCCTTCAACTTCAACCACTTTATTCCCTAGACGTGGACCAGGTGGAATATAAATCTCTGAAGTTTCATTACGTTGTTGGAACTCACGCGAGTTAAGCTCTTCAAAACGCTCCATACGTGCTTTATTTTTCTTTTGTTGACCTTTGGCATTTGAACGAACCCATTCAAGTTCTTTTTTCAATGCTTTAGCAAAAGATTCTTCTTGCTTTTGTTCTTGCTCTAAACGGGCATTTTTTTGCTCTAACCAAGACGAATAGTTACCTTGGTATGGAATACCATGCCCACGGTCAAGCTCAAGAATCCACTCTGCCACGTTATCCAAGAAATAACGGTCATGGGTAATCGCCACGATTGTACCAGCAAAGTCTTTCAAGAAACGTTCTAACCAAGATACAGACTCTGCATCCAAATGGTTCGTCGGTTCGTCCAGCAATAACATATCTGGCTTAGACAGCAATAAACGGCATAGTGCAACACGACGACGCTCACCACCTGAAAGCAAAGTTACATCTGCATCCCAAGCAGGAAGATTTAATGCAGCGGCTGCCTGATCCATTTGATTGGTCAGGTTATGGGCATCCCAAGAATGAATGATTGCTTCTAATTTCTCTTGCTCTTTTGCAAGTGCGTCAAAATCGGCATCTTCTGCTGCGTATTCAGCAAAAACCTCATCTAAGCGTGCCAAGGCATCCAATGGCTCACGTAAACCATCTTCAACGTTACCACGGACATCTTTATTTGGATCTAATGGTGGTTCTTGCTCTAGATAACCGATTTTAATACCTGGTTGTGCACGAGCTTCACCTGAGAAATCTTTATCTACGCCAGCCATAATACGGAGCAAAGTAGATTTACCAGCACCGTTTAAACCAAGCACACCAATTTTGGCACCTGGGAAAAATGATAAAGAGATGTCTTTTAAGATTTCGCGTTTAGGCGGAACCATCTTCGACACACGGTTCATCGTGTAAATATATTGGGCCACGTAGGACTCCTCTATAATGAATAAAAATTCGCAAAATGCGAATAGGCTTTACTCGAATGTCATCTGTAGCGACTTGATAAACAAAAACATGGTTTTGTTTATATCCACTTGCAACTCAAATTCACTCAGTCTGCGCGATAAAACTCAAAAACATGTTTACGGTTTTCTTCGTTTCACAGCATTCATTGTTTGTTTTAACTTACAAGGCAATCCACAGATGAAATGCGGACAAATCCTTAAATAAATGCTGTTAATTATACGCTGAATTTATCTATTTTTGTTCAGATTTGTCCAATTAGATGGAGATATTTTCAAACACGCTTTTTCAGATTCGTTCTTCAAAAGAGTTCGACCTTGAGTTTTATTCAAACGAGATATGAAATCAAAGTTCGCCTGATATTGCGATATAAACTGTAGATGCAGTCTGGATGTGTTGGTTGGATGACAACCAAATTAAGGCTTGCACAGGACTAAAACTGGTGGCTATACATTGCACCAAGGTATGAGTATCGTTTTTATTTTAATGCTTGTTGTTATTCAACACATAAGATTGAAAGAGCCGTCAATTTGACAACTCTTTCAAAGTGCTTATTGCCCTTTCAAATTCAATTTATCCATGATGTATAAGGTATTGATATCGACTCTTGTTCGCGCTGTATCCAGGTATTTTT
Organism: Acinetobacter bereziniae LMG 1003 = CIP 70.12; assembly: GCF_000368925.1. Classification (GTDB taxonomy): domain Bacteria; phylum Pseudomonadota; class Gammaproteobacteria; order Pseudomonadales; family Moraxellaceae; genus Acinetobacter; species Acinetobacter bereziniae. The sequence continues at coordinate 2,012,584 of NZ_KB849756.1, forward strand.
GCTCCATTCCTTTTGCATTACTCCACAATCCTAAATCATCATCGTTTAATACACCTAAAGTGGTGTTATTAATCAACCATATGCCTTCTATTTTGTCATGTGGATATTTCACCGCTTTGCCCATATCGAGTACCAATGTTTTGGGTGCTGGAACAATATTCAATGCTTTTAAACCATCCCAGCCTTTTTCCAACTGGAATTCTTCCAGTGTTTTACCCGCGATCGTTAAACCGATCTTGTCATCCTGTTTGAAATCCTTTTGATCTTTAATATCTTCTAAATTGGTGGCTTGAGTTAAATCAATACGATAAACATTTTTAATTACCTTTGTGGTGTCTTTATAAAAAAGACCGTCCCGTTCCAGCACTAAAAATTGTGTTGCACTTAATGCAATAATCCCAGAGTTGGAGTTCTCAGGAAGTTCTTGCTGATAGAGATATTGTGCAACCTTACCTGTCTCAAGGTTAATGGTCACTATACGAGTCAATGTTGATTTATTGACACTTTTATTCGGCAAACTCATGGTCGACTGCATAATGCCCACCAAAGTTTTTTGATCTGGTGTAATGGTGAGCCCTTCCATTCCTCGATTGGCACGGCGATAACTAAATTCATTAGGTAGCGTCCATTGATTACGTTGATCTGCTTTGAATGGATTAATTCGCCCGATTTCCTTGCCATTGGCATCAAAATGTACAATATGTGGACCATATTCATCACTGACCCAAAACGTGCCATCTTGAAGTGCAACTAGCCCTTCACTATCTAAGCCATAATCATCCAATTTGATGGGATTATTCACTGCATCAAACGGTTTGGTTGGATCTACAGTAATCACTTTACCATTCACATCATAAGGGGTTTCTCCCGTCCCCCCAAAAGCTGAGGTATTGGGTAAACCTGAAATATCTTTACCATTACGGTCTTTCAAATTAATGGTTTTGATTAGTTTGACGGTGCCATTGTCCTGAATTTCAAACAAACCAATTTTGGGAACATAATTGGGAATCGCAAACACTTTACCTGCACCATACAGCTTGTCAGTAAAGTCAGCATTCGGTCCTCGATCTGTCAAAGCATAGAATTGCTTTTTATTTGTCGGGTGAGCAGTGGCATCAGAACCAAAACCACCTTGACGAATATCAAAGCTACTATCAATGGTCGTGCCATTTGCATCATGTCGTGCGAGTACAGTAAATGGTAATGCGACGCCTTGAGCAAATAAATTCGGTTTACAACTGTCCTCATTTTTTGTGACTTCACTGGCTTCCAGTTTACCATTTCCATTCCTATCTACCCCGCTTTGAACACGTGTTCCTCCCATCACACAAGCCTCATCGCCAAAGGCTAAACTTATACTTTGAGTAAGTGTTTTGCTGTTGGTTGAGTCTTTATTATCATCATCTGAACATGCTGTTAAGCCGAATAAACTACATAAAACTAAAGTTAAAGTGGTTTTACGAATTGTCAGTTTACTTATCTGTGCTTTATTCATTGTACTTAGTGCCTGATTTAATGGAAATTCCAATACTAATTTCGGCAAGTGACATCAACATGACAGTGACTCAACTAAGCGATATTCGGTATTTACATATTCAATTCTGTATAAACGGCACATCGCTAAGACTTTGTCTTTATCTTTTTTTATGATTTTAAAATATAGAAACCCTTGTTTACTTCATATATTTATTTGTTACACTCTATTGAATTTTAATAAAAAGTTGACGGAATATGACTTATAAAGACGAAACACTTGCCATTCACGCAGGCTATGAACCAGAAGCAACAACCAAAGCCGTTGCTGTTCCAATTTATCAAACGACATCCTATGCCTTTGATAACACCCAGCATGGTGCAGATCTATTTGATCTCAAAGTTCAAGGCAATATTTATACCCGTATTATGAATCCAACCACAGCTGTGCTTGAACAACGTCTGGCTGCACTTGAAGGTGGAATCGGTGCTTTAGCATTGGCTTCGGGCATGTCAGCAATCACCTATTCGATTCAAACCATTGCCGAAGCTGGTGATAATATTGCATCTGTATCGACGCTATATGGTGGAACATACAATTTATTTGCGCATACTTTGCCGAAACAAGGCATTGAAGTACGTTTTTTTGATTACCAAAATCCTGAAGCACTGCGCAACCTGATTGATGAAAAAACCAAACTGGTCTTTGTTGAATCAATCGGCAACCCATTGGGCAATATTATCGATCTTGAGGCGATTGCCAAAATCGCGCACGAATACGGCGTTCCTGTCATTGTTGATAATACTGTTGCTACCCCTGCCTTGCTCAAGCCTTTTGAACATGGTGCTGATATTGTCGTACATTCTTTGACGAAATACATTGGTGGTCATGGCAACTCCATTGGCGGCGCCATTGTAGACAGTGGGAAATTCCCTTGGGGTAAATATCCTGAACGTTTTAAAGTCTTAAATACACCTGATCCAAGTTATCATGGTGTCAATTATGTAGAAGCCTTAGGTGAAGCCGCATATATAGCGCGAGCGCGTGTTGTGCCTTTACGTAACACTGGTGCTGCGATTAGCCCACTCAGTGTTTTCCTTATTTTACAGGGCTTAGAAACGCTCAGTTTACGTATGGAACGTCATACCGAGAATGCACAAAAAGTTGCAGAATACTTGCAAGCACATCCTAAAGTGCAATGGGTCAACTATGCCGGTTTAAAAGACCATCCACAACATGCCTTAGCTCAAAAATATGTCAAAGGTAAACCATCTGCCATCTTATCTTTTGGAGTACAAGATGGTCGTGAAGGTGGAACTCGTTTTATTGATGCCCTACAACTCTTTACTCGTTTAGTCAACATTGGTGATGCCAAAAGCTTGGCATGTCATCCAGCAACCACGACTCATCGCCAACTCAATGAAGAAGAATTAAAAGCGGCTGGGGTCAGTATTGATATGGTTCGCTTATCTGTAGGCATTGAACATATTGATGATTTGATTGCAGATTTAGAGCAAGCCTTGGCACAAGTTTAATTCGTTGAGTTGACGTTTTTTCAAAACCGATGCCCCAACAAAAAGACCTGAATAATCCAGGTCTTTTTGTTTAAGTCTTTAGGCTACGTTAAATTATTTTCCTTGAACTTTTTGTTCAATTTCTTCAATGTTGGTATGACGCACATCAAAACCTTTCGCCATATAAATGACTTGTTCTGAAATATTACGTGCATGATCACCAATACGCTCCAATGAGCGCAATACCCACATCACATTAATAACACGACTAATATGTCGAGGATCTTCAATCATATACGTCATGAGTGTACGTGTTGCCGACTGATACTCACGGTCAATATCTGCATCTGCCAACAAAACTTTTAATGCTTGTTCAGCATCGACACGGGCAAAAGCATCCAAAGCATCATGAATCATGACACGAACTTGATTGCCAATATGGCGTGTTTCCATATAGCCACGAGGTGACTCACCTTCTTCGCACAATGTCTGTGCAATACGGGCGATTTTTGCGGCTTCATCACCAATCCGTTCTAAATCCGTGTTTGCCTTACTCATCGCAATCACCATGCGCAAATCAATTGCCGCGGGATGACGACGTGCCAAAATCAAGGTCAGTGCTTCATCGATTTCACGTTCATAACGGTTGACGGTATTGTCTTGAAACTGCACATCTATTGCCATATTGGCATTGGTATCTAACAAAGCATGCACCGCATTTGCCACTTGTTGCTCTACTAAACCACCCATGGTCATAAATTTGGTATTTACATCCTGTAGATCTTCATTGAATTGTGAAGAAATGTGATGGTTTAATACAGGATTACTTGGGCTCAAAGTTTGATACTCCACAGGCAACAAATGCGACTTTTTAGACTTAATATTAAACCATAGCAATGATGAACATTTTATGACAAGTATTTTTCTTTTAGATGAACTTTCATTGAAGCAATGTTGATTTTTCATCTTCAAGATTTAGCTCAAATCATAGCACTCACTTTATATAATTTATATATACTGACATTTAATTTAAGATAAACCGCAGGCTTATTTTTAGGCAAATTATTCAATAAATGAACGCTGCATAGCCATGAAAAAATTTGCCATTTCCGTTAAAATCGTAACGTTTCATTATCACAAAACTACAAAATATTTCATTTATTTAGCTTTGATTCAGCGACAATAGCAAAGTACCACATTGAGCTTCCTTGTTATATCGGTCTAATGAAATTTCCTCGCAACCCTATTCATTATCTCATTTCGAGCATACTCGTAGTTTTGAGTGGCTTGGTGGTGGTCGCGTGTCAAAAACCAACAACGGATATCGTACAAGAGTCAAAGGAAGCACCAAAAACAGAAAATCCTGTTCCTGATCTGACGCAAATTTGTCAAAATCTAAAAAATGAAATGTTGGCAATTAATCCGCAAAGAACAACTTTAGCGATTGAACAGGTGAATCAAGACATTCGCATGTGCTTACCTTTGTTAAAATCTACAGAACAAATGGAACTCATGCATCAATCCAAAAAGATGTACCAACAATTTCTACAAATAGATCGAACATCAGAACAACAGCAAGCATTTGAAAACTATGTGTTAGATCAGGCAGCATATCCCACCATTCAGCAGAATAAATTTGAACAACTCAATTTGCGCGATCAATATTTATTGCGCCATAAAGGACAGGCTTATATTGAGTTAACAGACCAGACTGAGGATGCAATCAACTATCGCCGAAGCCCGCAGTATTTGGCAAAAGTTTTTGCACCTTATCTGCAAGCACCTGAACAAGTATTTATCGAAAATCTGGCAGAGCAAAATGCGCAACCGCTTTTCAAAAATAATAAATTGAACCTTGAGCCTGATGAAATTGCCAAGCGCGCTAAATTTTGGCAAGAATATCTTGTGACGTATCCAAATACCATTTTTCTACATGACGCGCGCTTTTTAAAAAATGCTTACAGCAGCTTGTTATTTTTAGGTACAGAAGGCTCGCCCATTTCGATGAATTTTGAAAATCAAAATGATATAGATGTCTCAAGTTGGTTGGTCATCGAACATTTGTCTAAAACAAATGAAGGGGAGCTTTCAGTCCAAGCCAAGAAATTTATACAATTCGTACAAATGACGCCTGAACAACGCCAACAAAAAATTCAAATCAGTGAAAAAGAACGCTTAAAATTAGAAAATCGCCCTCAATTATTGGCACTTTCTCAACTCAATCAATATTTAAATTTAAGTCCAATTGATTTTAAACATGTCAAAAAAGACTGCTTTAGTGATGCAATTTGTTCTAATACATAGATTTCTTTTCAGCTCAATTTTTATTATCCTTTCACTATTCAAAAAACTCACAACAATTGTCATACCATGAACTTTCTACAAAAAAGTGTTCCATTTGCTGCTATTTTTATTTTTACCTTGCTCAGTGCTTGTCAAAAACATGAAAATAATCAAAAAACTGAAGCCGTTAAAACATCTACATCTGAGATTGATGCCACTGAAGCCTCTCGTCCTAAAGGACCTGCTCAAGATTGTAGCCAAATCGATTCAAGTATTCAAAAGTTAGAAAAAACAGTGGTTGCTGAGGATTTGCATGATCTCAATCAATGGTTTAGAAACTGTTTATCAACTGTACCCTTAAAAACTCGTTATCAATGGCAAGCAAAATCTGAAGACATTTATCAGAAACTTGTGATGGATGCTTCACCTCAAGTATTCCAATATTTGACTGATTCTCTTGCAGAAGGTCAGTCTATGACAGCAAAGCAAAAACAAGAACTATATAAAAAGTTAAAACCGAGTGAGAAATACTTGGTAGATCATGCAAAAGACTTATATTTAGAAAAATTTTATGTGGGTGAAGGTGAATATACGTTTACCCGAAATCCACAATATGATCTCGATATTTTTGCACCCTCTTTAGAAAAATCAGATCAAGTTTATTTTAAACAAATCCGTAAAGAGTATACAGGAGCAAACTATATACTGGATGCTGGATTGGCAATTAGTTTTAATGAAGTCGCCAACCGCTTATTATTTTGGGAAAAATTCAATAAAGACTACCCTAAAAACCATTATAAACCTCAAGTTTCAGAAAACATTGAACAATATCGTCGTGCTCTTTTTCAAGGCGATGACAATACCCGTACCCTATGGTTTGATGATGACAAAATTGCAGATGAAGAAGCCATGAAAGCCATTGAGAAAGTTGCCAAAAGCCAAACGGCAAGCCGTCAGACTGCACAAAGCTTCCTAAATTTGATCAATAAGAGTGAAACGCTTTGGCAACAAATGCCAAAGCCATCTAGAGAAAATACTCAAGATGAAACCCCTGAACAACAAAACATTCAAGAGCAACGTACAGCATTTGAACAAAAAATAAGGAAGCAGGTTGAAGAAATTCTTGCTCAAAAAAATAATTAAATTTGATAGGAGTATGTCATCACATTCCCGATGAGAACATGCTAATATTTAAACATCGCTTGACGGAGCGCGAGTAATTCCTCGCTGAGATTTAGTCAGTTTTGCATCTCCTTGCCAAAACTTAAACTAAAGTACCGTTGAACCTGATCAGGTTAAGACCTGCGTAGGAATCAAGCATCTAAAAACTGACAGCCCAAAGTTTATCTATTTTTTTAGAAATACAGCGCCATGCTTATGGTCATTGTGTTGCATCAAATAGACTAAATTTGCCACCGTTTTTGGTCGTGCTTGATTCGTTGATGTCATTCATAAGGATCATTGTAATGAACCAATTAACGAATCTATCCCCTGCTGATCAATTGGCTCAACATGAGCAAGAAGCCAAAGATCTCACTCGAATTTTACCCGCGTCTAAAAAAGTCTATATTCAAGGTTCACGCCCTGACATTCAGGTTCCGATGCGTGAAATTGAACTCACCGATACCCCTACAGGTTTAGGTGGGGAAAAAAATCCACCAGTGATGGTTTATGACACATCAGGGGTTTATACCGACCCGAATGTCAAGATCGACCTCAATCAAGGTTTGCCCAATGTTCGTGAAACATGGATTGCTGAACGTAACGACACTGAACGCTTAAACACCCTAACTTCTAAGTTCGGACAAGAGCGCCTCAAAGATATTCGTACAGCTGAAATCCGTTTTGCACATATTCAAAAGCCTCGTCGCGCCAAAGCAGGACATAATGTCAGCCAAATGCATTATGCCAAGCAAGGAATCATTACCCCTGAAATGGAATATATTGCGATTCGTGAAAATCAACGTCAACGTGAAGGCGTCGATATGCGTCAACATGCAGGACAAAATTTTGGTGCACATAATCTGATGGAAATCACGCCTGAATTTGTGCGCAAAGAAGTCGCTGAAGGTCGCGCCATCATTCCTGCAAATATTAACCATCCAGAATGTGAACCGATGATTATCGGACGTAATTTCTTGGTTAAGATCAATGCCAATATTGGTAACTCTGCACTGGGTTCATCGATTGATGAAGAAGTTGCAAAAATGACATGGGCAACGCGTTGGGGCGCAGATACCATTATGGATCTGTCGACGGGTAAAAATATTCATGAAACACGTGAATGGATTATTCGCAACTCTCCTGTACCAATTGGTACTGTTCCGATTTATCAAGCACTTGAGAAAGTCGATGGGGTTGCAGAAGACCTGACGTGGGAAATCTTTAAAGACACCTTGATCGAACAAGCTGAACAAGGCGTGGACTACTTTACTATTCATGCAGGTGTGTTATTGCGCTATGTTCCATTAACCGCAAATCGTTTGACGGGGATTGTGTCACGTGGTGGCTCAATTATGGCGCAATGGTGTTTGGCGCATCATGAAGAAAATTTCCTTTATACGCATTTCGATGAAATCTGTGAAATCATGAAAGCTTATGATGTCTCGTTCAGTCTAGGTGATGGTTTACGTCCAGGCTGTATCCAAGATGCCAATGATGAAGCACAATTTTCAGAATTACGCACCTTGGGTGAACTCACCCATCGTGCATGGCAACATGATGTTCAAGTGATGATTGAAGGTCCAGGGCATGTTCCAATGCATATGGTCAAAGAAAATATGGACTTGCAACTTGAAGTTTGTCAGGAAGCACCGTTCTATACACTTGGACCACTAACAACGGATATTGCACCTGGTTATGACCACATTACCTCTGCGATAGGCGCGGCAATGATTGGTTGGTATGGTACAGCAATGCTGTGTTATGTCACACCAAAAGAGCATTTGGGATTACCCAACAAAAAAGATGTCAAAGACGGCATCATCACGTACAAAATCGCCGCACATGCAGCAGATTTAGCTAAAGGTCATCCAGGCGCACAGGTACGCGACAATGCGCTCTCTAAAGCACGTTTTGAATTCCGCTGGGAGGATCAATTCAATCTGAGTTTGGACCCTGATACCGCTCGCTCTATGCATGATGAAACTATGCCGAAAGAAGCACATAAATCAGCGCATTTCTGCTCCATGTGCGGACCGAAGTTTTGTTCGATGAAAATCACCCAAAATGTTCGTGACTACGCACAAAATCAGCAACATGCTGAGCAAGCCACTTCAAGCCAAACGGTGATAGAGGATGGTCTTAAAACCATGAAATCTGTCTATCATGAGCAAGGACAAAAGTTGTACCACAAAGTGTAAAGTTAAAAAAAACTTTTGCCTTTGCCTATTTCTCAGTTAGGATGAAGTGAATATGTTTCATCCTAACTACACACATGAACATCATTCAGCAAGCAACTTACACCCATAACGATGTAAAAATTAAATCTCGAGAATATGCTTTTCAGGGCTTTGTTCAAGTCGAAAAAGTCAGCTTGCAGCACCGATTATTTAACCAAACCGAATATACATCAAACATCCAACGTGAGTTAGTTCGTCGCAAAGAAGCCGCGGGTGTTTTGATTTATAATGATCAACGACAAAAATTCGCACTGATTGAACAATTTCGCGTTGGTGCAATTGATGACCCAATTTCACCTTGGCAATTAGAAATTATTGCAGGGGTATTGGATGGTGATGAATCTCCAGAAACCTGTATTCGAAGAGAAAGTCTTGAAGAATCTGGCTGTGAGCTTGAACATATTCAAGCTCTTTTTAGTTTCTATCCATCGGCTGGCGCATGTGATGAAATTTTTCATCTTTATACTGCTCAAGCGGAGTTGCCTGCCGAAGGCGGTATTTTTGGAATGCCCGATGAAGGTGAAAATATTCAACTTCATATCATCGACTATGCAGATCTTAGTATATTATTACAAAGTAATCGTTTAAAAAATGCACCAGTGATAATGGCTTTACAATGGCTACAACAGCACTTGCGTACACTTGAAAATGTCTAGGGGAAAGACATGCAATCAAAGATATTGCAGCAAACCGATAAAGATAAAGTGATCATACAAATCACAGATACACACTTAATGGATAAGCCTGATGCAAAGTTTGTCGGGATCAACCCTGAGGAAAGCTTTCATGCCGTTATGGAAGATGTTCAGCAGCGCTTTCCAAATGCTGATTTGATTCTACATACTGGGGATTTGGCCCAAGCAGCTTATCCGGAAACCTATGCACGCTATTTAAATTATATGCGGGGCTTTGGCATTGATTTTTATCATATCCCAGGAAATCATGACAATCTGAGTTTTTTCCCCTTTCATGTACCTGAACCAGAACCCACAGTGATTGAGCTTGATCAATGGTGCATTATTCTGCTTAACAGTACAGTGAGTGGGCGTACAGATGGAAAGATTCAACCTGAACAATTGGTTCGCCTAAAACAACGCTTAGAGCAACTTCGAGACAAGTTTGTGATTGTTGCCTGTCATCACAATCCTTTTGAAATGCACTCAAAATGGCTAGATCAACACAAATTAAAAAATGCCGATGAATTAAAAGCAGTGCTCGAACCATTTAACAATATCAAGCTATTATTACATGGGCATGTACATCAAGAGTCTTATAACGAGTGGAATGGCATACAGTTTATTTCTACACCAGCCACCTGTGTCCAATTTAAACCGCTTAGCCAAGAGTTTTCATTTGACCCAATTGCACCTGGTTACCGTTGCTTACATTTAAAAGCCAATGGTGAGTTTGAGACCTATGTACATCGACTTGACCACTTCAATGTTACAATTAATGAAGAAATTTCAGGTTACTAGCTTTTCATTTTGTTTTTTTTCCATTAAGTTATTCGTCCAACAAGATATGCAGAAAGTCGAATTCAGGGCGAGGTGACTTTCATCTTTGTAAAAAAATCTATATGATGACGCCCCCGATAGATTCATTCTGTTGGTAGTGATAAAAATACTTGCATATCACCATATTTTTTGCGTATAGATAGTACGTATATGATGAGGAATGCCCTTTATGGCGAATGACAACCAAAATCAAGTCTTGGATGAGCAAACAGCAATGATGGATGATAAGTCTGCAAAGCGTGTACGCAAAGCCAAGCCAAAGACCAATGAAAACGGTACTACAGCAAGTCTATTCGGTATCGAGCCTTATCAGCCAAAGAAAAATGAAGAATATATGTCTGAGGGGCAGCTCGAACATTTCCGTCAAATTTTGCTGGCTTGGAAGGCAGAGTTAATGTCGGAAGTGGATCGCACTTTAAATACGATGCAAGACGAATCTTCTTCTTTACCTGATGTAAACGATCGTGCAACACAGGAAGAAGAGTTTGCAATTGAATTACGTACTCGTGATCGTGAACGTAAATTGATTCGCAAAATCGAACAGTCTATCGAAGCCATTAAAAATGATGACTATGGTTTCTGTGAAACTTGTGGTATCGAAATCGGTTTACGTCGTTTAGAAGCACGTCCTACTGCAACTTTATGTATCGACTGTAAAACACTTGCAGAGATCAAAGAGAAGCAAAACAACGGTTAAACACTGTGTCTGCACATTCCTCCCCGACCCTTCCTGATGTTAAGGAAGGGAGGAAGCATGACCAATATAAAGGACGATTTGCACCTTCGCCCACAGGTCCTCTACACTTCGGTTCATTAATTACTGCTGTTGCCAGTTATTGCGATGCAAAAGCACATAGAGGGCAATGGATCGTCCGTATAGAAGATACGGATATTCCTCGCATCTATCCCGATAGCGAACAACACATCTTACAATGTTTAGATGCTTTTGGATTTGAATCTGATGTTGAAATCATTTATCAAAGACAACGCATTGCAATTTATGAATCTGTTATCGACCAGCTCAAACAACACAATTGGGTATATGCTTGTGCGTGTACTCGAAAGATTCTTGGTTCAAACCATATCTATACAGGCACATGTCGAGATAAACAGCTTGAGTTTAAAGATCAAGCCATTCGTGTAAAAGTCACAGATCAAAACATTTGCTTCCATGATCGTTTGCAAGGGCTACATTGCTCTAACTTACAACATGATCTTGGTGACTTTGTCCTTAAGCGCCGTGACGGCATCATCAACTATCAATTGGCAGTCGTTGTAGATGACTATTTACAAGGAATTAACCATATCGTACGTGGTTCAGACTTATTGGATAATACTGAACGTCAAATATGGCTAGGGCAACTTCTTGGCTATCCAGCAATTGAGTATATGCACCTTCCGCTCGCCATGAATGAACAAGGTCAAAAGCTCTCAAAGCAAAATCTTGCTCATGCACTAAATATTGAAAATGCAGCGCCCCTACTTTCACAGGCAATTCTCGCATTGGGTCAGGCACCTGTAGACTTAGATCAGCCTGCACATATGTTGGCTCAAGCTGTGCAACAATGGGATATTTCACGTATCCCCCAAGGCATCCATTTAACCGGCATTTATCAATAATCACAGTGCTTATATCAACAATAAAAATGCTATAAGTTCACAGCACATCTCACAAAAAAGCCATTTGATCACAAATGGCTTTTGAAGTATTCAAGCTAAGGAAAATTCTAAAAACTCGATTCTTCCCTTGCTGGGTTGGCTTCTTTGGTTGTTGCATCAATTTTTAAAATCAAACTGATCATGACTGCGCACATAATCAAAGATGAACCCCCATAACTAATAAATGGCAGGGTCAAACCTTTGGTCGGCAACATGCCCATATTCATTCCTGCATTGACCAGAATTTGCAGTAAGAAAATAATACTAATTCCGTAAGCTAAATAGCCAGCACGTAAATACTGATGATTTAAAGCGCGCTGACCAATTCGAATACAACAAATCAGCATCACAAATGAAAGCAATAACACCGTCGCAATCCCAAAGAAACCAAACTCTTCACCCAAGATCGCCAACATAAAGTCTGTATGCGCCTCAGGTAAATAAGACATCTTTTGAATACTGTGCCCTAAACCGACTCCAAACCACTCACCTCGCCCAAATGCCATCAAGGCATTGGACAATTGATAACCCGAACCTAAAGGGTCAGCCCATGGATTAGAGAATGACATCAAACGCTCATAACGGTAAGGTTCGAATACAATCAAGGAAACAAACGCAACCAGAATGGCACCAAAAGCGAAACCAAACTGAATCATCGGCGCACCAGCAAGGAAAAACACCCCTAACATCGATACCGCAATCACTACTGTTGCCCCGAGATCAGGCTCTGCAATAATTAACCCTACCGTCAGTAACATTACGACACCGAGTCGAACCAAGCCTTTAATATTGTTTCGAACCTCTTCAGCACGACGAACCACATAATCAGCAGTAAAAATTGCCATCATCACCTTGGCAACTTCTGTCGCCTGCAAGGTGAAACCGCCGACACGAATCCAACGTGTAGAACCGTTTACCTCTGTTCCCACCACTAAAACAGCAAGTAACAGTAGAATAGTGATCAACCACAAAGGAAAGGTGTTTTTAAACCACAGATTCAGCGAAATCCGATAGGTCACTACAGCGGCTAGAAAAGCCACCACAATTGAAATCGCATGACGAATGACATAATGGAATTCGTTTTCATGCATCCGCTCCGCATACGGCATTGACGCTGAAGCAACCATCACGGTACCGATACACAATAGTGAGATGACACAAAACAGCAATACATTACGTGGGGTAATTTCTGCGGGCAATTTTGGCATCCAACGTTCATACGCTTGATGAAGTTTACTTATTGTCGTCTGAGCTAACCCAGCCATACTTTATTTTCCTTATGATTCTTTTAGTTTAGCGCATTTACATATTCAACAAAGCGATGACCGCGTTGCGGATAACCTGTAAACATATCAAAACTTGCACATGCTGGTGATAATAACACCACATCCTGTGCTTGCGTATGTTGCTGACACAGCGCCACAGCTTCCTGTAGCGTTTCAGCATGCAATAGCTCAGTTGTGCCTTGAATTGCTTTTTCGATCACAGGTCGATCTTCACCGATCAGTACCGCCAGTTTGGCATATTTTTCTAAGGACTGGCGTAAAGCAGTAAAATCTTGCCCTTTGCCTTGACCACCTAGAATAATCGCCACTTTGCCACCTTGCGCTTCAATTGCAGCACCTAAACCATCTAAAGCAGCCAAAGTTGCTCCAATATTGGTCCCTTTAGAATCATTATAATAGCGAACACCCGCCACTTCTTTAACGAACTCACAACGATGCTCTAAACCCTTGAAGGTCTTGAGTGTTTCCAACATCTTGTCTATCGGTAGACCAATCGCTTCACCTAAAGCCAAACATGCCAAAGCATTCGCAACATTATGCGTACCTTGGATGTACATCTCTGAACTTTTCAACAATCGTTCACGACCACGCGCTAACCAGATCGTACCATTGTCTTCTCTGAGAATACCGTATTGTTTTAAATCAGGTGCATTGAGACCAAAGCTTTGCATTGGGGTTACATCTGGAACCAACGGGCGAGTGAGTGAGTCATCACGGTTAAACACCACTTTTTTCACACCTTGGAAAATACGATGTTTCGCCGCATGATAACCCGCCATATCACCATGACGATCCAAATGGTCTTCACTCATATTTAACACCACAGCAACTTCAGCATTTAAATTTGAAGTGGTTTCAAGCTGGAAGCTCGACAGTTCAAGAATATAGACATCAGGATCATCACGCGTTAGATCCAAGGCTGGACGTCCAAGATTGCCTCCAACAGCAACTTTAACGCCTGCATCCTGCGCCATTAAACCTATTAAGGTCGTTACCGTACTCTTGGCATTTGAGCCAGTAATGGCAACAATTGGTTTATCTGTTGCACGACGTAAAATCTGAATCTCACTGACGACTGGAATCCCTTTGGCGATCGCCGCTTGAATCTCTGGCAGTTTAATATCCAATCCCGGGCTAATGACAATTTCTTCCGCTTGCAACAGCAAATCTTGGTCCAATTTACCAAAACTGGTTTGCACTGTTGCTGGAATTTGATCGTGTCCTGGTGGGAGTTGACGTGAATCAGTGACTGCAACACGGTAGCCATTTTCATGCAGAAAATTTACAGCTGAAACGCCTGAAATTCCAAGCCCAGCCACAACTTTTAAACCACCACGTTGTATCAACATTTTTTCCCACCAGCATTAAGATTTTAAAACTTGCAAAATGTTAGCACTTTGGCGATTTGAAAGCTTTTTATGTTTGCAGTTTCTGAAGTTTTTTTTGTGTCAGTGCGTAAAAATATCGTCATATTATTCTGATTTATTGCGATGGCTTTTTTTAAATTTCTTCGATGATAACCTGCGATCATATGATAGATACCAATCAGCCGAATGTTGGGTACAACATTCGGCTGATTGGTATCTATTCTCAATGTGTTTAGAATGAATCGATCAATAGCGACAGTAGATTACCTGCCCCATAACCTGCACCCAACAACAGCGCAATCCAAATCCAGCCACCCAACACGTTATACAGCATGAATACAGGCATTTTCATATGTCCTGCACCTGCTGCGAATGGAGCGAACGAACGAACAAAAGGTACAAAACGTGCAACAAGAATCGTTTTACCCCCATGACGCTCAAAATAATGATTGGTCTTTTTAATATATTCAGGCTTAAACCAACGTGAATGCGCATGAAAATACTTAAAGCCTAAAGCCCGCCCTGTATAGTAGTTGACGATATAACCTAAAATAGAAGCAATGATCAGCAACACCCCCATATAATGAAGATGAACCGATTCAGCAGTCGAGCATAGGGCACCAACAGCGATCAATAAGCTATCACCGGGGAGAAAAAACATAAAGATTGAGCCAGTTTCTGCAAAAATAATCAAAAACAAAATGGCATAAATCCATAGCCCATAATTTTCTAAGAAAGTGGGCAATAATTGTTCTAAATGCAATAAAAAATCAAGCAATACTCAACTCTCTTCAAAGAAGTATCCACAATATATTAGTCTAATTTAACCATGTAAATATTAAAAAGCCTAAATTAATTAGGCTTTTTCGATCTTAGCGTCTATTTGAGTTATTTTAAAAAACCATTCTTAGCGAGAAATTCCATGCTCAGTTTTGATTCAGCTTTAACCTCAGCGGCTTTATCACCGAGCAGTAAACGCTCGATATAACGTGCCAATACATCAACTTCCAAGTTCACCTTGGCGCCCACTTTCCATGTTCCAATATTGGTACGTTCAGCAGTATGTGGAATCAAATTGAGACTGAGAATATTGCCACGTAAATGATTGATGGTTAAGCTAATTCCATCTACAGTGATCGAACCTTTTTCAGCCAAATATTTAGCGATTTCAACAGGTGCAGTTACCTCAAAATATAGCGAACGTGCATCTGAACGAACTACGGTAATTTCACCCACTGCATCGACATGCCCACTGACAATATGACCGCCAAAGCGTGTGGTTGGCAACATTGCTTTTTCAACATTCACCACTTGTCCAACGTTCCAACTTGCCAAAGTTGAACGATTCAGACTTTCACGAGAAACATCGGCAGCATACCAATTGTCTCCCCAGTCAATCACCGTTAAGCAAATGCCATTGGTAGCAATAGAATCACCCAAATGTACATCAGACATATCTAGGTCAGTCTGAATACGCAAGCGCACATCACCACCTACACTTTGTAAGCTGTCAACTTTACCTAAACTTTCAACAATGCCTGTGAACATACTACGACCTACTGCCTCAATCTGAGGGCTGATGAATATCTATTGTGTTGATTACCATATCCCCAGCTTTAATTTAAAGACGAGGATAACAAGATTACCATAAAGCCAGTTGTGTACTCACACCCGATGTATCCACACCACCCAACTCAGCAAAATGGTAAAGTTGCCCCAAAAGCTGACGCAAAGGTGGTCCAGACTTGGCATGCGTATCGGTAATGACAATAAACTCAAGTACACGAGCACGCTCTGACTGACGTTGTTTACTCACGCGATAACGCGGAACATCCTGTGTCAACAAGGTAACTTTGCCACGTTTTAGATTTGCCGCCAATAAATCTTTGGCTTCAATATTTCCATCAGTGGAGTAACTGGTGAGAATATAACGTGCATTAATGGTTTCCAACAGGCTCTCATAAGCTTCTTGTGCATGCTTGGACGAGTTATATGGGCTTGGACGCTCTTTTCGCCATGCGCGATCAATTCCACTTTTAAAACCTTTGGTATCTGGTGTAGGTAGATCGACTTGATCCCAAAGGGTTAATGAATTGAGTACATGATAATTACTGCTGTAAGCGTGTTGGTTATAAGGAGGATCTAAATACGCCACATCCACTTCAAAACCGCTCATCTGGTTTGCCAAATGCTGTGCATCCACACACCACATTTCCGCCATTGGTGTTTTTTGCTTATTGTCACCCACCTCACTAAAACGGCTTGGTGTTAACCACAACAGTGATTCAATTCGTTCTAATGCCGTTTGAGTCTTTCCGCCCCAGCCATGATGAAAACTTTTAAATACACCACTGGTATTACTGACAAAACTGGCTGAGTAAAGCAAAGGGGCAAGTAAGGCACTCATTTCAACATCATCAATAGCGCCTTGTGCCTGCCATGTCGCAATCTGTTGGCGAATTGCATCGATACGCATACCATTACGACGCTTAAAGAACAAACGATCGCGCGCTGGGTCATAAATCTCATCATTACGTGGGCATAAATTATGCGTCACCCAACCTTTGACTTCAGGTAAACGATTTAAATAATCAATGGCTTTTTGATAGCCACCCAATTCTTTAAATGCCGGCGCATCGGTGCAAGCAAGAATGGCATGGTTCAGGGCATGACTATAAGGCTCCCAATCATTGGCAATCACACGATAGCCATTTTGACGAGCCAAACGTGAAACGACTCCGCTACCTGCAAAAAAATCTGCAAAAATAGGCGCACGTTTACCTTTAGGATTCAATGTTCCAGTAATTTCGAGCGCTTCGAGAATCAGGTGCAACAAACGCCGCTTGTTTCCCAAATAAGGAACCAACTGATGAAAAAGATATTCATCTGTTGTACGCGCAGCATGGCGACGTTTATGATAAACCGATGATGTTAACTCTGAATTCATACTGACTCTTGCGCAGGGAGAAGTCTTAAACGAATATCATCACCAAATTGATGAACATCTTTAAGCATAAAACGTAATTGTTGTGCCATGGTTTCAAATTCTGCATTAAACATTGGTCGTGCTGATTGCCCTAAAAAAGTCGGAGCAACATAACTGATTAACTCATCAACCAGTTTTTCCTGTAAAAATGCAGTCGATAAGGTTGCACCAGCTTCAACCAACACATCATAAATTTGAAAATCTTTTAAAGTGCCTAATAAATCTTTTAATGACTGGACGTCTAATTGCACCACACCAAGTTCAGCCAATTCCCGACGAAATGGTCCCATTACCATCACTGTTTCAGGATGCTTAAGCACTTGAGCGGTCAACGGTAAGCGACCTTTCCGATCTAAGATGACACGTTTCGGCTGTACGACTTTTTCCAGTTCCACATTGGCTAAACTTCGAACATTGAGCTGAGGGTCATCCGCCAGAATGGTCTCAATCCCAGTAATCACTGCACCTGAAATAGCACGCCAATGTTGTACATCTTGACGAGACTCAGCACCAGTAATCCATTTGGATTCACCTGATGCCATAGCGGTGCGTCCATCTAGACTCGAAGCGACTTTTAAACGCACATAAGGTAAACCCGTTGCCATTGCTTTTAGGAAACCTAAGTTGAGTTGGGTGGCTTGTTGTTCACAAACACCTGTTTCAACAACAATTCCAGCCTGACGTAAAATCTCTACACCTTTACCTGCGACAAGTGGATTTGGGTCTGCACATGCAACGATAACTTTTGCCACACCTGCTTCAACCAAACCTTTTGCACAAGGTGGTGTACGGCCATAATGTGCACAAGGCTCCAAAGTCACATAAGCCGTTGCGCCTTTTGCAGACGCTCCAGCTTGACGCATTGCAAACACTTCTGCATGAGGTTGTCCGGCTTGGGGATGAAAACCCTCTCCAATGAGGACTCCATCTTTGACAATAACGCAACCAACATTTGGATTTGGTCGTGTGGAATACTGTCCAAGCTTGGCGAGCTCAATCGCTTTCTGCATCCAAACCTGATCGATATTGACAGCATCTTCAGACTTAGAGTTTGAATCCAACTCAGACATAAAATTCCTAATTTAATCCTATGAAAAATAAATCAGTGGTCTTGACCACGTGCTTGCATTTGCTCAATTTGATGGCGAAAAGCATCAATATCTTGGAAATCCTGATAAACCGAAGCAAAACGCACATATGCCACATGATCAAGTGCAAACAAAGATTTCATGACAATTTCGCCAATGGTACGTGAACGCACATCACGTTCACCTAAACGACGAATTTGTAATTGAATATCACTAATGACTGTTTCAATTTGCTCTTGAGTCACAGGTCTTTTTTGCAAAGCATGCATCAAAGAACGACGCAATTTTGCTTCATCAAATGGTTCATTTTTACCATCAGACTTGGTTACACGTGGCATCACCACTTCATAACTTTCAAAAGTGGTAAAACGTTCGCCACAACTGATACATTCACGGCGACGACGAATCTGACTACCTTCAGCAGCCAAACGGGAATCGATCACTTTACTATCTGCAGCGTTACAAAATGGACAATGCATAGTGGTTTAATTAAGCAAAATTCATAATTTCAGCTAGTGTAGCAAAAAAACAGGTTTTTGTTGAGGGTTTCGCAAGATATGGAAAAAAAACAGCCCTCACGGGCTGTTTAATACTATATATAGTTATTATTCTAAAAAGCTCTTCTTCTCACCATTTTAATTATTCGATGCGTTCACCATGTTGGCTTAAATCCAAGCCCATACGTTCATCATCATTTTCAACACGGATTCCAATCACCACATCGATAATTTTAAGAAGAATGAATGTCACCACTGCCGAGTAAGCAATCGTTGCCAATACACCCTCTACTTGAACCCATAATTGATGCATCATGTTGGTTGGCGCTTTGTCACCCATAATGAATGAGCTTGCAAAAACTGCTGTTAAAATCGCACCCACGATACCGCCCACACCATGTAGACCAAAGGCATCTAAAGAGTCATCTGCTTTCAAGATACGTTTAAGACCAGAGATTCCCCAGAAACATACCACACCACCAATCAAGCCCATGATCAATGCACCACTGACGGTTACAAAACCCGCAGCTGGCGTAATCACCACAAGACCTGCAACCGCACCTGATGCTGCACCCAATACAGAGCCTTTGCCACGGACAATCTTCTCAACCACTAACCAAGCGATTGCGGCTGCAGCTGCTGCAACTTGAGTTGTCACCAAAGCATATGCTGCTGAACCATTAGCACCTAAAGCTGAACCACCATTGAAACCAAACCAACCTACCCATACCAGACTCGCACCCAATACAGTTAAAGTTAAGTTATGTGGCGCCATAGACTCTTTGCCTAAGCCCATACGTTTACCGAGTAGATATGCAGCAACTAAACCAGCAACACCTGAGTTGATATGAACCACTGTACCACCTGCAAAATCAAGTGCACCGTCATTCATTAACCAACCACCACCCCATACCCAATGTGCAATCGGAGCATAAACAACAATCACCCAAATGGTAATAAAGCTGATCCAAGCGCTGAACTTCATACGATCAGCCACAGAACCACTAATAATGGCAACTGTAATAATCGCAAAAGTCATTTGGAAAATAACAAATAGAATTTCAGGGATACTTCCGCTCAGTGCATCTGTGGTGATGCCAGACAGCATGGCTTTATCTAACCCGCCGATAAAAGCATTGCCAGATCCAAAAGCTAGTGAGTACCCCACAACCACCCATACAATACTTACAATTGCTGCAGCAGTGAAACTTTGTGCCATTGTTGCCAGTACGTTTTTCTTACGAACCATACCACCATAAAACAATGCCAAACCTGGAATCGTCATCAGCAAGACCAATGCTGTAGACACTAAAATCCACGCAGTATCGCCTGTGTTGAGTGTTGGTTTCTCTGCTTCTGGTGCAGGTGCAACTGTTGCAGTTGCCTCAGGTGCAACGCTTGCTGTGGTATCTGTTGTCGCTGTGCTGACATCACTTGCTGATGCAACAGCGGTAGATGCAGGCTCAGTTACGCTTTCTTCTGCCCACGCAACTGATCCGCCAAGAAGTGCGCCAGACAGGCTGAGCGCTAATAGCATTTTTTTCATTCGTATCCCCCAACCTAATTTTGTGAGTTATGTCTTCATCAACATAACCAGCAATCTTCGTGCCAAATTAAACAGCGTCTGGACCTGTTTCACCTGTACGAATACGAATCACTTGCTCTAAATTCGTCACGAAAATTTTTCCGTCACCAATTTTCCCAGTGCTCGCAACACGTGTAATAGATTCAATCACTGAATCTACCATGTCATCACTGATCGCGATTTCAATTTTCACTTTTGGGAGAAAATCCACGACATATTCAGCACCACGGTAAAGTTCTGTATGCCCTTTTTGACGACCAAAACCTTTAACCTCAGTTACGGTAATCCCTTGAACGCCTATATCAGACAAGGCTTCACGCACGTCATCTAATTTAAACGGTTTTACAATTGCAGTTACGAGCTTCATATTGTTTTCCTTCGGCTTATTTCACCAGTAAGGTTTTATGTTCAATTTTCGTGCCAATCTTATTAACGGTTGGGGTGGCTAATTTGATCAACACGTATTGCCTTTATAACCTATTGTATATCCTTAGGTGAAGTTTCAACTTGAAAAAACTCACAATAATGATCATTTTTTTTAAAATTCACTCACGATTTTCTTATCTTTGATGCCTTGATAAACCAATAAAAATTACTCAAGTAAAAATCCATACACGATGTTACACTAGGCAAAGAATATCAACATTTTGGATTCCTCATGATTGAAACATTACTACAAGCAATTTTGGAACAAGTCGATCAACCTAAAAAAGATATCGAACATAACCTACGTGCCTTATTGAACGAAGCTATCAGCAAAATGGACATTGTCTCTAAAGATGAAATCGAGCGTCAAAAAACTGCACTAAATAATGCCAATTTAAGATTGACTGAATTACAAGCGCAAGTAAAAGCACTTGAGGTGCTTATTCAGCATAAAAAATAAACTAAATTTGCACAAAAGTGGTGCAAAAATTATAATAATGATTAAAAATAAAGCAAACTTGGAAAATAACAATGTCTTTAGCCAAAATTTATACACGAGGCTTACTTGGATTGCATGCACCTTTAATTGAAGTAGAGGTCCATGTTAGTGCAGGACTACCTTCTTTAACGATTGTTGGTTTGGCAGAAGCAGCCGTTCGTGAAAGTAAGGATCGTGTCCGCTCTGCAATAATCAATAGTGGTTTTCAGTTTCCAACCAAACGCTTGACCATCAATCTGGCACCTGCAGACCTTCCTAAGGATGGCTCTCGCTTAGATCTTCCGATTGCATTAGGAATTCTGATTGCGACAGGTCAACTCCCTGAGAATGTCACAGACGATTTCGAGTTTATTGGTGAGTTAGCACTGGATGGTCATTTAAGACCTGTTACTGGTACATTAACGATTGCAATGGCTTGTCAATTGGCAAAGCACCAATTGATGCTTCCTCAAGAAAATGCTGATGAAGCCGCACAATTACCTGAATTCAAGGTATTTGCTGCACATCATTTAAAACAAGTCTGTGATCATTTTTTAAATACACAAAAAATTGAAGTAACCTCCACACAAAAATCTACTTTGGACAAACAATATAAATTTGATTTGGCTGATGTAAAAGGTCAGTTACGCCCTCGAAGAGCTCTAGAAATTGCCGCTGCAGGTGGACACTCGCTTTTATTTAAAGGGCCGCCGGGAACAGGTAAAACACTTTTAGCTTCACGTTTACCTAGTATTTTGCCTGCATTGAATCCACAAGAAAATCTCGAAGTCGCCAGTATTTATTCCATTGCCAACACTCAACATCACTTTGGGCAGCGACCTTTTCGAGCACCTCATCATACTGCGTCTGCAATTGCCTTGGTAGGAGGTGGATCGAACCCGAAACCTGGAGAAATTACACTTGCACATTTAGGGGTACTTTTCTTGGATGAATTACCCGAGTTTGATAAGAAAGTTCTAGAAGTTTTAAGGCAACCCCTAGAGTCTAAAGAAATCATCATTTCGAGAGCATCAAGACAAATTACCTTTCCAGCAAACTTTCAACTCATCGCAGCAATGAATCCATGTCCTTGTGGTTATGCTTTTAATCAAGATAGCCGTTGCCAGTGCTCAGCTGAATCAATCAAACGTTATCAAAGTCGAATCTCAGGTCCTTTATTGGATCGTATTGATTTACATATCGATGTACCACCCTTAAAAGCTCAAGAATTACAAGATACTACCCCTGTTGAAGATTCAGCAACAGTGCGAGAACGCGTACTCCAAGCTTTTCATTTTCAAATTCAACGCCAAGGCGGATTAAATCACGCGTTATCGCCAAAACAGTTGGAAAAGCATGTAGTTTTGGATGAAACATCCCAAAAGATGATTGAGATGGCACAACAACGCTTAAACTTATCGGCTCGGGCGTATCACCGTATTTTACGAGTTTCTAGAACCATTGCAGATTTAGCACAAAGTGAACAAATTCAAAGTACACATTTGACAGAAGCTTTGTCTTATCGGGGAACGCAGTCTTAGAATCTGACCTATAAATACTAAATCTAACTTTGTGAAATAGGTAAATTGCACCGTGCCTATTTCCAACTCTTCACCATGCCGTGTAAGGAGATTATTTTGTTAAACTCAAGTCAGAGAAAAATTAAAGAGATTCTATTAAAAATAGAAAACTATCAATCTTTGCTAAGAAAAAAATCAAACAAAAAAAATAATGGAGTCTATTATGGTACGATATCCATATGTGCCATTTTTTTTATTTTTTCCTTAATTTTAATAGGAATAGGTGCATATTCTAAAAATCAAAATATTATTTTAACTTCACTAATATTACTTTTAGTTTCTGAGATATTTTTATTAGTAAGCACATTGGTTGAAATTTATAACTCACGTAAAAGTCTATTCCTATTTTTTAAAAGCCCATCCTTCTTGTTATTACGCAATGCTGATATAAATGTTAGATCAAAGATTAAATTTTTACCCGAACTAATCAAATTTAATGAAGATGATCTTGAACTGTCAAAAAGGGAAATAATTTATGAAAAAGAACATTTTGATAGAAGAACCTCAATAATCACTGGTACCATCGATAAGATAGGGATTTTTCCAACAATTTTAGCTACCCTGGTACTTATTCTAAACCAACTAAGTAACATTAATGTCCAAAACTTTTTAAAATTGAATCCAAATTTTCAGTTTTATTTTTACGCCATCATATTTATAGTTACCTTTTTTCAAATAATTTCAATGTTTAATAATTTTACATCACTAAAACTTTCAAATATGGTCGATACACTTGACTATACGATCAATATTAAAAAAAGCAGTAAATCTTAACAGCATACTTATTAAAAGAATAAGGAAAGCAATCTTAGAATTAGATAAAGAACATTAAAATATACATAAAATACTAATTTTATGTATATAAACTAGATTAAACGGTTAATAGACTCATATTTATGCCCCCAAATAAAGCTAGCATTCCAATAATCCGCTGAAATGCCAGTCAAAATGGATGTTTTATTCGCTAAACAAGCATTACCACCAGTTTTCCAATTGAATCCCGAAGTTTGAACCATTATTGGAGGCAACAAAATTACTATCTGGCATCACTTGATCCCTTAATTTTCTTTCAGCATTGTTCCAATTTGCGTAGGTATAATAGACCCGAAGCTCTGGTCGATCATAATATTTGGTACCTTTGAATGCCCAAGTTGGTGCAAGTGTAAGCTTAGTTAAATTTCTCTTTTCTGTATCTTTGATCTGATCAAATCCAAGTTCTCCCGTAATTTTGAGTTTATCATTCAATACATAAGAGGTTCTTGAACCCAATGAAATCCATTCCATGTTCGGCAAATCCTTAAAATTATTTTTTTGATAGACTGCTTGCATTTGCCCATTGAAACGGTTCGACTCTGTCTGCCAATCAAACATTTCAAGTGCTCTAAATGTTGTATTATTTCGACTTAAATTGACATCACCTGTATAACTTAATCCTGTTCCAGGTCCTTCTCCATATTGCAAAGCAACCGTGTTCTTGCCGTTGAAACGATGCTTTTGAATATCCTGAACAATAAGCGACCATCCATTGTTTTGCTGATGATCAATATAAGAAGCTCCTAGCTGTAACTCATTGTCTGGGTTGATGTTTATCCCTTTTACAGTGAGATCATGCTTGGATGCCATCTCCTCTTGAAATAAATTGTCTTTTCGTGAGAAGGAATAACTGATTTTGTAATCATTCAGATCATAACTATCTATACCGAAACCTGTTGCGCTTTGGTTCCAGTAAAAGAAGTCCGTCATATGACTATCATTACGATTATAATATCTTCGTCCAGCCCAAAAATTTCCGCCATTGAGCACAGCAAGATTACGCCAATCCAGATAAATTTGATTCAATCGTGTGTAGCCATTGTCTCCACTAAACTTAAGTGCTTGTCCATATACATTATAAAACTGCACCATTCCATTGATACTGAGCTGTGAACCATCCTTAAAATTTGCGATAGGCTGCTTGGCAGAAAACTCCGCATATTGTTCACATTCGTTGCCCAAACGGTATTTGGTGGGAGCACCAGCTAATTTAAAACATTCTTGAATATTGCCGTTTTCACTAGTCCCTATTCCTGTACGAAAATAACCGTGTAATTCTACTGCATAAGCTGGATAGCTACTAAAAATACTGGTGATCCCAATCAATCCAATTAATTTTTTCATTAAAATTCCTTTTTAATCAATTTTTATGCTTCATCAATATCTCGATATTACAAATGCAATTTTCATTTCTAATATTCAATTTCTGATATCGAATTTCTAACAATGGAACGTTCCATGATAAATTGGAACGTTCCAAAAAATATAGATATACAAATTTAATCTGTCAATATTAATTTATAGAAGTATTTAAGCCTTGATCTTTAATTTTTTTAAACAAAAACAATAAATCACGATATTTATATCAGATCTATGCAGGGTGTTAAGTGCTTTATATTTAATTGGTCTTATGCTCAGACGGTTGTTTTTGACTGCCACAAGACTCACGTACAATTAGCTTTGGTTTCAGCAAAAACTTTAAAGGAGGTGCCTCTGGTTTTTTAATTCGAGTTAACAATAACTCACTTGCGATTTCACCGAGTTTTTCTGGTTGATGAGCAACGGTAGTCAATGGAGGACTACAATATTCTGATTCTGAAATTCCATCTCCACCCACGACAGCAATATCTCTACCAGCTTTTAAACCACGTCGATCCAATTCGCTTAAAACACCGATTGCGATCAAATCGTTGTAACAAATTACGGCTGAAGGTTTATGTTCTAAATCAAGTAATTGAGCAATACCTAATTTCCCACCTTCACGACTAATTGGACCATCAATGATCCATTGCTCATTACAAGCTAATCCATTTTTTTCCAAACAATCTTTAAACCCTTGCAAGCGCTCTAAACTGACTGAATAACCCGTATGGCGACCAATAAATCCGATTTCTTTATGTCCTAAATCGATTAAATGTTGAGTTAAAAGTTGGATACCAAGTCGATTATCTGCACCCACAAAATCACAGATCTCTCCTTCCAAAGAGCGCATTACCATAACAAAAGGCACCCCCCATTTTTTTAACATCGAGATTAATTCAGGCGAGGTATCGAAAGTAGGACAAATAATCAAACCCGCAATTTTATGTTCACGCATAGTGACAATAACTTGCTGTTGTAAAGCATGATCTTCGGCTGTATGTGCAAGCAAAGTGGTAAAGTTTGATTCTAAAAGTTTTCTCTCCGCACCAATCAATAACTCGACAAAAAAGGTATTGGTTAAATCATTGACGACTACACCAATAATATTACTTACCCCTTGACGCAAGTTAGCCGCACTACGATTGTAGATATAACCCAGTTGAGCAGCGACCTTTCGAACATTTTCAGCAGTTTCAGGTTTGACCAATTCACTATTATTCAAGACTAAAGAGACGGTTGATTTGGAAACACCCGAAACTTTCGCAATATCCATAATGGTGGCTTTACTTTTTGGTGCTTTGCTACTCAAGTGAGATACCTCATTAACCTGCGTCGAAGTGCTAGTAGCATACCATTTCTTTTTTACTTAATTTTCCCTTCTTTAAAAAATATATTGACATCGGCATGTAGTAATTCTATATTTTTGGAACGTTCCAAAAATTAATTAGAACGTTCCTATAACAAACATAAACCACATAAGAAGGAACTTATGAGGACAAAAACAATGGAAATGGATTGAAACCAGCGACCACTAAATTTTTCCATTTGTTTTAAAGCAAGTGGTTTCTCTTCGATCACCGACAACACCAACGTCTATTGATCTTGAACAGAACCATTTAAAGCAATCTAAAAACTATTTGTGTAAAAGTGAAAAAACATGAACAAACTTATTAGTGCCGAACAAGCTGCAAAATTGATCATCGATGGCGACATTGTGACTGTCAGCTCATCAAGTGGTTTGGCTTGTCCAGATCATATTCTTTCTGCGATTGGAAAGCGCTATCAACACATTGCTCAGCCTAAAGACTTGACTTTGCTTCATCCTATTGCTGCTGGAGATTTGTATGGAATCAAAGGCATTGAGCATCTGGCGCAGACCGGGTTAATCAAAAAAGTCATTGCTGGCTCTTTTCCAAGTGGTCCATCCTCTTTACCCATGCCAGAGATATGGAAAATGATCGTCAATAACGAAATAGCCGCATATAACGTTCCCAGTGGCATCATGTTTGACTTGCATCGCGATGTCGCGGCAAAACGTCCAGGTGTTTTAACAAAAGTTGGTTTTAATACTTTTGTAGACCCAGATTTACAAGGTTGTGCGATGAATGCAAAAGCTGAAGCTCAACCCATTGTAGAAAAGGTAAATTTTGCAGGTGAAGATTGGTTGTTCTTTCCAAACATCATTCCTAACGTTGCCATTATTCGAGCAACCACCGCCGATGAAAAAGGCAACCTATCTTTTGAACATGAAGGCGGTTTACTTGGCGCGCTCGATCAAGCACTTGCTGTTCGTAACAATGGTGGGATTGTCATTGTCCAAGTGAAACGTATGGTTCGCGCAGGCTCCATAAAGCCGCATCATGTGCATATCCCTTGTAATTTAGTGGATTATATCGTGGTTGCTCCTGACCAAATGCAAACCACACAAATCAGCTATGACCCAGCAATCAGTGGTGAAATTCAACAGCCAGACTCAGTATTTGACATGACGCCTTGGGGAGCTGAAAAGGTCATTGCCCGTCGAGCTGCAATGCAAGTCGAAAAAGGTATGTCGGTGAATTTAGGTTTTGGAATCTCTGCCAATGTCCCTCGGATTCTATTGGAAGAAGGTTATCACGATGAGGTGACTTGGTTGATTGAACAAGGAGCTGTGGGCGGAATGCCTTTACTCGATTTTGCATTTGGTTGCGCTGTAAATGCCGATGCAATTATGCCATCGTCCGCACAATTTACTTATTTTCAAGGTGGTGGTTTTAACCTCTCTCTACTTTCTTTTTTACAAATTGATCGCGAAGGCAATGTGAATGTTTCGAAACTTCCTAGCAAGCCTTATCTAACAGCAGGTTGCGGTGGTTTTGTTGACATCACCACACATGCGAAGAATATTGTTTTTTCTGGCTTTTTCACTGCTGGCGCAAAATTAACAGTGGGTGATGGTGCTTTAAAGATTTATCAGGAAGGCAAATCACGTAAATTGGTCAACAAAGTTGATCATGTCACTTTCAGTGGTCATATGGCTCTACAGCGAGGACAAAACATCCTTTATATCACTGAACGTTGTGTCATGAAATTAACGACAGAAGGTTTACTGATTACAGAAATTGCCCCAGGTATAGATTTAGAAAAAGATGTTCTCTCGCAAGCAGAATTCCCCCTACTCGTCTCTGATGATTTAAAAATTATGAGACCCAGCTTATTTACAGATGCGGTTATGGGACTAGAGCTTAAGGAGTATACAGCATGAATAGATCATCTGGTTCAGTCAGCCTCCGTTTTGAAAATTCGATTGCTATCGTCCAATTAGAGCGACCTGAAAAATTGAATGCTCTCACGCCTGAAATGCTAGATCAGCTTGATGATATTGCAAAGTCTCTTGATCAACGAACAGATATTATAGCCGCCATTATTACGGCGACTGGTGATCGTGCCTTTTGTGTAGGTGCTGATATTCATGTCTGGGCAGAGCTAAAACCGCTGGATATGTGGCGTCATTGGACCAGAAAAGGACACCAAGTTTTCGATTTATGGGCTCGATTACGTTTTCCTGTGATTGCAGCGATCAATGGTCATGCTTTTGGTGGTGGATTAGAGCTATTAGCGACTGCGGATATTCGAGTCAGTGACCCAAATGCCACATTTGCTTTGCCAGAAACAGGCATCGCGACATGCCCAGGTTGGTCTGGAACACAACGTCTAGTTCGTTTAATCGGTGCAAGTTCGGTTAAATATCTCGCAATGACAGGAAGAAAAATGAATGCTGAACAAGCACTTAAACAAGGCTTAATTCAAGAGATTAGTCATTCAGGAGAGGTTTTAGCCTGTGCTCTACAGATCGCCGAAGAAATAGGACGAAAAGCTCCGATTTCCATACAACTAACAAAACAACTTATTGATGCAGGTGAAGGTCATCATTTGGCAGCTGTTTTGGAAGGAATGGCGGGAGCACTTGCCGCAACAACTGAAGATGCAAAAGAAGGTTTAGCAAGCTTTAGTGAACGTCGTTCCGCAGACTATAAAGGAAGATGAAATGAAATTCTTAAACTTAGAGCGTCATGCACCTGTGATTAAACAACCTTATCAAGGTCGTATGTTGATTGATGGCGAACTGTGTATCTCACAACAAGGAAAAATAACTGAACGAAAAAGCCCTGCTCATGATGTCATTGTCGGCATTTATCCTGACGCTTGTCGCGAAGATGCTTTACGTGCCGTAGACGCCGCCCGTAAAGCATTTGATCAGGGTACATGGTCAAGTCGATCTGGCAGTGAACGCGCAGATCTATTGATACGAGTTGCTGAAGGCATAGCAAATCGTATTGAAGAAATGGCATTGATTGAAAGTTTAGAAACAGGCAAACCTCTGACGCAAGCACGCAGTGAAGTTTCTGGTTGTGTGGATTTATGGAAATATGCAGCTGCACTGGCAAGAACCCTGCATGGTGAAAGCTATAATAATTTAGGTAACTCAACGCTTGGCATAGTTGTACGTCAACCGATTGGTGTGGTTGCAATGATCACGCCATGGAATTTCCCCATTTGGATTCTCAGCCAAAAATTACCTTTTGCTTTAGCAGCAGGATGTACAGCTGTGATCAAACCAAGTGAACTCACCAATGGTACGACCTTAATCCTCGGTGAAATTTTACTTGAAGCAGGTTTACCTCAAGGGGTAGTAAATATTGTCACGGGCTTAGGTCCAACTGTTGGTGAACCACTGATTAACCATCCTGATATAGACATGGTTTCCTTCACTGGTTCTACACGTGTGGGACGTCATATTGCAGCAGAAGCTGGGCGTTCATTAAAGAAAGTCTCTCTTGAACTTGGGGGCAAAAATCCACAAATTATTTTCCCAGATTGTAATTGGGAAGCTGCTGTCGATGCTGTGGTATTTGGTGTCTATTTCAATGCAGGTGAATGTTGCAATAGTGGCAGTCGAATTTTAGTCCATGCAGACATTGCTGAACGTTTCACACAAGCAGTGATTGACCGTTCTAAGCAGGTACCTGTTGGTGACCCACTACACCCCGATGTAAAAGTTGGTGCAATTACGAGTGAAACTCAACTCAACATTATCGAAACAGCGATAAAAAATGCAAAAGCAGAAGGTGCCACGATACGCTTTGGCGGAGAACGTATTCCAACAACCGCAGGTATGTATTTCCAGCCAACCATTATTACAAATGTTGAACCGAGTATGTCCATCGCCCATGAAGAAGTGTTTGGTCCTGTATTATCGATACTCAACTTCAGCACAATCGAAGAGGCAATCACAATTGCCAATCAAACCAGTTACGGACTCTCTGCCGCAGTTTGGAGCAAAGATATTGATATTTGCTTACGAGCAGCAAAAGGTATTCATGCAGGAACCATCTGGATCAATAACTTTCTCGAAGGTTTTCCAGAACTTCCTTTTGGTGGATTTAAAGCATCAGGTATTGGTCGCGAATTAGGTCTCAATGCCGTAGAAGATTATACAGAACAGAAAACCATTCAATTACATATCGGAGAAAGAACTCATTGGTGGCTTACTCAGTCTTAGTGAAAAGTTTGTTTAAGTTAAAATTGGAACGTTCCAAAAAGGAAAAATAATGAAAAGGATTTCAGATATTAAATCGCGACCATTAGCACTCATTACAGGTGGACGTAGAGGAATTGGTGCCTCAGTGGTGATGCAGTTGGCAAGTGAAGGTTTCGATATTGTGTTCACCTGTCGTCATGAAGACGCTAAAAGCACAGCCTTGTGTGCTGAGGTTGAATCTGTTGGAGGAAAAGCGCTGGCAATTGCCAGCGAACTAGAAAACTTGGAAGCACAACAGCAACTGATCGATAAAGTCATCGCCTGGGGAGGAAAAATAGATTGTCTGGTCAATAACGCAGGCATTGGCTCACCGTGTCGTGGTGATTTACTGGCAATGCAACCAGAAGCATTTGATTTGGTGATCAATACAAATTTAAGAGGGACATTTTTCTTCACCCAACTCGTGGCCAAGCATATGCTCTCAGTCCCCTCTCAGCATCCTCGGAGCATTATCACAATTTCCAGTGTCAGTGCTGAAATGGCATCACCTGAGCGAGGTGAATATTGCTTATCCAAAGCTGCATTGGCAATGAGTACCAAACTTTTCGCATTGCGTTTAGCCGCAGCCAATATTGGTGTATTCGAAATTCGTCCTGGTGTTATACGAACTGATATGACCGCTGGTGTTGCCAACAAATACGAAGAACGCTTCAAAAATGGTCTTGTTCCAATGGCGCGCTGGGGAGAAACCGAAGATATCGCTGTTGCCGTCAGCAGCCTAGCCTCAGGCAAATTAAATTTTTCTACTGGCTCCGTCATCAATATTGATGGTGGTCTTTCAATTCCTACTTTCTGAGAAATACCATGAAATATGATTATATTATTGTAGGCGGTGGCTCAGCGGGATGTGTGTTAGCCAATCGTCTTAGTGAAGACCCATCTATAAACGTTCTGCTCTTGGAAGCAGGGGGTGAAGATAAACATCCGCTTTATAGTATGCCTGCTGGTTTTGCAAAAATGACCAAAGGTCGTGGGTCATGGGGCTGGAGTACAGTTCCTCAGAAGCACCTGAACAATAGAGTTTTACGTTTTACTCAAGGCAAAGTCATTGGTGGCGGTTCATCGGTCAATGCGCAAATATATACACGTGGCGCAGCGGCTGACTATGATGAATGGGCAACGGAATGTGGTGCAAAAGGTTGGTCTTATGCCGATGTTCTACCTTATTTTAAACGCGCAGAAAACAATGAACGCTTTGCCAATCGCTACCACGCTTATGGTGGACCTTTAGGGGTTTCCAATCCAGTAAGCCCTTTGCCTATTTGTGAAGCTTTCTTTCAAGCGGGTCAAGAGTTAGGTATTCCTTTTAATCCCGATTTTAACGGTGAAAAGCAAGAAGGTTTAGGTCATTACCAACTGACTCAGTTACATGCAAAACGATCGTCAACCTCAACAGCCTATCTTCGTCCTGTACAGCATCGGAGTAATTTAACCGTACTTTTAGATGCATTTACCCAACGCATCATACTGTCAGATAAAAGAGCCATAGCAGTAGAAGTGATTCATCCAGAAGCAGCTAAATCTGGTATGTATTATGCGGAAAGGGAAATTATTATCAGTAGTGGCGCGATAGGCTCACCGAAATTATTGATGCAATCGGGTATTGGACCCGCCGATCACCTACGTGATGTAGGCATTGAGCTAAAACATCATTTGTCAGGGGTTGGTGCGAATTTCCAAGATCATTTAGACCTATTTGTAATCGCCGAATGTACAGGCAATCATACCTATGATGCCTATTCCTCACCATTTTTAGCAGCTTGGGCAGGTTTGCAATATCTGTTACTCAAAAAAGGACCAGTTGCATCCAGCCTTTTTGAAACAGGCGGTTTTTGGTATGCCGACGAAACAGCACGCTCTCCCGATATTCAACTTCATTTAGGTTTGGGTTCTGGAATTGAATCAGGGGTTGAGCATATGACCAATCCGGGAGTGACGCTTAACTCTGCTCTCTTGAGACCTCGCTCTCGAGGCACTGTTAGGCTTGCGAATGCCAACCCATCTAGTGCACCTCTTATTGACCCTAATTATTGGGCAGATCCTTATGACAGAGAAATGTCAATGAAAGGACTACGTTTGGCACGAGAAATACTCAGTCAACCAGCACTCAAACGCTTTGTTCTAGAAGAAAAACTTCCTGGAAATTCTAAAGTCACAGATCAACAGTTGTTTGAATATGCCTGTGCAAATGCAAAAACAGATCATCACCCTGTTGGGACATGCCGAATCGGAAATGGGAATGATGCTGTGGTTTCAAGTGATCTGAAAGTCCATGGTATTGATGGTTTAAGAATCGTGGATGCATCTGTCATGCCACGGGTTCCAAGCTGTAACACCAATGCACCAACCATCATGATTGCTGAAAAAGCGGCTGATCTCATTTTAGGAAAAACATTGCACATCACGGATAAAGCTCATGAAAATACGATTGCCTTCACTGAATGAAAAAATGCTTGAACTGTATACATTGAAATATGCACAGTCCCCTTTTGCATCACCTGCCAAAGGGACCATGAATCGGATTGTCTACGCTGCTGCACATGTCGTCGTGCAACCGATGAAGTCTGGAAATCCTTGGAATGAGACGCTCTCAATCGATTGGGATAAAACATTGGCATTTCGTGAATATTTATGGCGTTTAGGCTTTAGAGTTGCGGAAGCTATGGATACCGCCCAACGTGGGATGGGGTTGAGCTGGGAAGAATCTGCTGAGCTGATTACTCGCAGTGCAGCACATGCAAAAACAATTCCTGGAGCAATGCTCAGCTGTGGCGTGGGTACAGATCAATTAAACTTTAATGCTGAAACCACCATAGATGATGTTCTTCAAGCATATAGAGCTCAATTTGAAGTTGTAAATCGGGCGGGTGTCAGTGCAATTTTAATGGCGAGTCGAGCTTTGTGTGCAACTGCAAAAAGTGCTACAGACTATCGCAAGGTATATTCAACATTACTACAAGAAGCCAAAGACAAAGTAATTTTACATTGGCTTGGTGAAGCTTTTGACCCAAGTCTACATGGCTATTGGGGCAGTACGGATATTCCCACAGCGATGGACACTGTTTTATCCATCATCGAAGCAAATATCAACAAAGTAGATGGCATCAAGATTTCCCTCTTGGAGGCAAAATGGGAAATTGAACTACGTCGTCGTTTACCTCAAGGTGTAAAGCTTTATACAGGAGATGATTTTAATTTTGGTGAATTAATCGCAGGAGATGGTGAGCGTTTTTCGCATGCCTTACTTGGAATTTTTGATCCAATCGCACCTGTTGCTGCTCATGCACTGGTCGCCTTAGCAAACGGTGATCTCCAACACTACCAAGAAATTATCCAGCCAACCGTACAACTTTCCAGAGAAATTTTCTGTGCGCCTACGCGCTATTACAAAGCAGGCATTGTGTTTTTGGCTTGGCTAAATGGTCACCAAGATCACTTCAGCATGTTAGGAGGAATGCAATCTGCACGAAGCATGCCCCATTACTGCACAATTTTTCGTTTAGCAGATCAAGCTGGAGCACTGATCAAGCCAGATTTAGCCATTCAGCGCATGAAACAATTTTTAGCGGTCTATGGTGGCATCGAAGCCGAATAGACATT
The DNA here is from genome assembly GCF_000368925.1 of Acinetobacter bereziniae LMG 1003 = CIP 70.12. Lineage (GTDB taxonomy): Bacteria > Pseudomonadota > Gammaproteobacteria > Pseudomonadales > Moraxellaceae > Acinetobacter > Acinetobacter bereziniae. The sequence goes on from NZ_KB849756.1 coordinate 2,047,078, forward strand.
TTTAAGAGGAGTAGAAACTCCTCCTTTTCCCTCAAAAATAGGAAAATACACATGGACGTAAATAACAATACCATGATCAATAGCCCAGTTAGCTATCCAAAGTCTGCCACGAGGATTGCATTTATATTAATCACCAGCCTGTTTTTCATGTGGGGATTATCACATGGCTTACTGGATGTTTTAAACAAACACTTTCAAGACTCATTGCATGTGACCAAAGCCCAGTCAGGGTTTGTTCAAGCTGCCTATTATGGCGCGTATTTTCTAATCGCACTTCCGATTGGCTTATTTATGGAACGTTTTGGATATAAAGCAGGTATCCAAGTTGGCTTAGGTCTATTTGCATTAGGTGCATTGCTGTTTATTCCTGCCACAAATGCTGCCGTATTCGGTATGTTCCTCTTCGCACTGTTTATACTGGCTTGTGGTTTGGGTTGCTTAGAAACTGCTGCAAATCTTTATGCTTCTATATTAGGCGAACCTGAACATGCGGAAAGACGTTTGAATTTCGCACAATCTTTTAACGGATTAGGGGTCTTTATTGGTCCCTTAATTGGTGGCGCTTTATTCTTCGCACCTTCAATTTCCTTAGGACAACTTTCACTTAATCCCGTCATGTTCACTTATGTTTGTTTAGCATTTGTGGTGGTCATTATGATGATCATTTTTGCAAAAACACCTCTTCCTGAAGTACAAGTAAGCAAACAACTCACTGACCAGCACAATCAAGCTCGCTCTATTTGGTCATTCCCGAATTTTACAGGTGCACTCGTTGCACAGTTTGCATGGATTGCAGCCCATGTCGGTATTTGTTCGTTCTTTATCAATTTTGCAATTGATCATTGGGCTGGGCTTAGTCCTCAAAAAGCGTCCTTTTTACTCTCAGTTGGCTTGATTGTATTTATGATTGGGCGCTTTGTAAGCACATTTTTCATGCGTTTTTTCGCTCCAGTCAGCATGTTGATTAGCTATGCGGTGATCAATGTCATTTTATGTGCAGTGGTTGTTTCAGGTTTGTCTGTTGTGTCTATTTATGCCCTGATTCTTTCCTTCTTCTTTTCCTCAATTATGTATCCCACTATCTTTGCAATGGGGGTAAAAAACTTAGGCTCACATACCAAAAAAGCCGGTTCATTTTTAGTCATGACCTTAGTTGGAGGAGCGATTTCCCCCTATTTCATGGGTTTAATTGCAGACCTAAAAAACATTCAATTGGCTTTTATCATTCCAACCTTTTGCTTTGCAGCGATCGGGGTATATGCATGGCTTCAAAACAAAGCGCAATGAGTTTCGACCGAACACTGGACAGTAAAATATGATTCAACAAATTGACAGCGCTTTACGTGAAGATGTTCGGCTTTTAGGGAATCTCTTAGGAGAAACCCTAAAAAATCATGAAGATCAAAACTTATTCAACTTGGTTGAGCAAATACGCACTTTATCTAAAGCGACTTTGGATGGTCAAACTGATGCTGAACAACAACTTGAATACCTTTTCTTAAACTTAAAAGATCAGGAAATTTTGCCACTAACGCGCGCTTTTTCGTATTTTTTAAACTTTGCTAATATTGCAGAACAATATCATGTTGTTCGGCAAAGGCGGCAAAGTGAACTCAATGAACAAGCGCAATCGCCAAATCCACTGGTGCCATTATTTGAGAAGTTTAAACAACAACACATCACATCAACGCAATTATTCGAACAAATCTGTCAATTAAATATTGAATTGGTGTTAACGGCGCATCCGACAGAAGTCAGTCGCCGTACCTTGATTCAGAAATATGACAAAATCAATGATTGCCTATCCAAGTTGGATCAACAACAACTCACAGCTCGTGAACATCACATGATCATGCAGGATCTCAGGCAGTTAATCTGTTCTGCTTGGGAAACTGACGAAATTCGCCAAAATCGACCTACCCCTATTGATGAAGCAAAATGGGGCTTCACCACCATTGAACAAACCTTATGGAATGCTGTACCCAAATTTATTCGTGAGTTAGACGATCTTGTTTTTAAGAATTGCGACCTACACCTACCATGCACTGTTTGTCCAATTCGCTTTGCCTCATGGATGGGGGGAGACAGAGATGGCAATCCAAATGTGAACCATCAGATCACTCAAGAAGTGCTTTGGTTATCTCGTTGGCAAGCCGCTAGTCTCTATCTTAAAGATCTTGAGGATCTTCGCTGGGAACTCTCCCTTCAAGCCTGTTCACCAGAATTGAAAGAAGCTCTCGGTGATGCTCATCCTGAACCATATCGAGAGTATTTACGTCATATACGTGAAAAACTAAAAACAACACTGCATTGGTTAAGCCTGAAATTACAAGGGATTGAATGTGATGATCAATTAAACGCTGTCATTCAAGATAAAAATGAATTACTTGCACCATTATTACTATGTCACCGCTCTCTCATGGTGTGTCATTTACCTGAGATTGCCAATGGTAAATTGCTAGATTTCATCTATCGCGTAAATTGTTTTGGTATTGAGCTACTCAAACTCGATATTCGCCAAGAATCTGGTCGGCATCGTCAAGCCATTTCGGCAGTCACTGAATATTTAGGCTTGGGAAATTTTGAATCATGGACAGAACAAGCGCGACAAAATTTCTTAATTCGAGAATTACAGAACAAACGTCCGTTGCTACCTAAATATTTAGACAGTTCACCCGATAGTCTAATCGAACATCCTGATGTTAAAGAAGTATTCGCGACCATGCAGATGCTTGCTAGGCAACCTACTGAAAGCTTAGGTGCATATATTATTTCAATGACAGCACATCCAAGTGATGTATTGGCGGTACTTCTTTTACAGAAAGAAGCTGGCATTTTACAACCATTACGGGTTGTTCCTCTATTTGAAACCCTCAAAGACTTAGAGGGTGCAGCAAATACAATGGAAACCCTATTTCAAATAGATTGGTATAAGCAACATATCCAAGCTAAGCATGAAGTGATGATCGGCTACTCAGATTCTGCCAAAGATGCAGGTTTTATGTCTGCAAATTGGGCTCAATATCGTGCCCAAGAACAACTGACCGAAATTGCCAAAACTCACGATATTCAACTCACCCTATTTCATGGGCGAGGAGGATCGATTAGCCGAGGCGGGGCACCTACTTTGCAAGCTTTATTTTCACAACCACCTGGTTCAATTTCTGGATCAATACGAGTAACCGAGCAAGGTGAAATGATTCGATTTAAATTTGGATTAGAGAGTATCGCTTTACAAAATCTTGAAATTTATACCGCAGCAGCTTTGGAAGCCACCCTACTGCCGCCACCGACTCCAAAACAGGAATGGCGAGATTTAATGCACCAAATGACAGATATCTCAGTAAACGCTTATCGTCGAACTGTGAGAGAAAATCCATATTTTGTGCAGTATCTAAGGTCGATTACGCCTGAACTCGAACTACAAATGCTTCCATTAGGTTCACGTCCAGCAAAACGCAAAACCAGTGGTGGCATTGAATCATTGCGTGCCATTCCGTGGGTATTTGCATGGACTCAAATTCGTCTAATGTTACCCGCATGGTTAGGTACAGGTGAAGCCCTCTATCAAATGTTAAAGGAGGGGAAGAAAACCTCAATCGATGAAATGCTGATTCAGTGGCCTTATTTCCAAACCTTGATCGATATGTTGGAAATGGTTCTTGCAAAAGCCGATCGTCATATTGCGCTGTATTATGAATCTCATTTAACAGATGATGAAAATTTAAAAAAATTAGGTCATCAATTACGCCTTCAGTTAGAACAATCGGTCGAAACACTCCTATTTATCAAGGGCGAAGCTAAATTACTGGGTAGTAATACTGTTCTTGACCAATCCATGCAAGTTCGTAACCCCTATCTACTGCCATTACACTTACTCCAAGCTGAATTAATGAAACGGCGACGTGATTACTTAGCCAATGATCATCAAGAAAATACTCCAGTCGATCAAGCTCTGATGGTGAGTATTGCAGGTATTGCTGCGGGATTAAGGAACACTGGATAAATATCGAACAATAAAATGCTTTAGATCAGTAATGCTTAAAAAGTCCGCCTATTCCTTCAAAAATTGGTTTTGAGAATATTTATGAAAGTTATCATTGCTCCAGATTCGTTTAAAGATAGTTTGTCTGCACAGAGTGTCGCCAAAAGCATAGCACTCGGATGGCAAACCATATTCCCAGAAGCAGAAATTCTGATTTGCCCGATGGCAGATGGTGGTGAAGGTTCAATTGAGGCGGTCCTTGATATTTGTAAAGGGGAATGGCGAGAACAATCTGTCCAAGGTCCTTTAGGAAATCCTGTTCTTGCCCGATGGGGTTGGTTAAAAACTGAAAAAATTGCCTTGATTGAAATGGCACAAGCAAGTGGGATTCAATACCTTACACCTACTCAACGTGATGCGTGTATCACCAGTACCTTTGGAACAGGTGAACTGATTGTTGCTGCACTTGATGTTGGTGCTAAAGAAATTATTTTAACCTTGGGTGGCAGTGCTACAAATGATGCTGGCACAGGGCTTTTATCCGCTTTAGGTGCGCGACTTTTAGATAAAAACCACCATCCCATTGCTGCTGGTGGTCTAGCACTTCAACACTTAGCAAAAATTGATTTAACTGACTTCGATCCGCGTATAGCAAAAACAAAATTTGTTTTAGCAGCAGATGTTACTAATCCACTTTGCGGTGAAAATGGTGCATCTTATATTTTTGGACCACAAAAAGGAGCCACACCAGATCAAGTCTTGCAATTAGACCAAGCCCTTGCTCATTTTGCTGATCTTTCTGCGCTCTTATTAGGTCATGATAAACGCAATGAGCAAGGTTCGGGTGCAGCTGGAGGACTTGGCTTTGCTGCTAAAGCTTATTTAAATGCCGAGTTCAGATCTGGTGTTGAAGTCATTGCAGAACTCAATCATCTTTCCAGTAAAATCCAAGGTGCAGATTGGGTCATTACAGGGGAAGGAAAATTTGATGGACAAACATTAAATGGCAAAACGCCATTCGGTGTTGCCCAAATTGCTCAAGCAGCAAACGTACCTGTCATCGTGATTGCAGGGGCTTTGGGTGAAAATTATCAAACGCTTTATGACTATGGTGTAAGTGCAGCATTTTCTTTAACCTCAGGACCGATGAATTTAAATGAGGCATGTATCAATGCAGCAGATTTAATCTATGAAAGAACAATTGATATTGCCCGTTTGATTAAAATGAGTGACATAAAAAAATAATACATCTCAAATGTTATTGATTAAGCCATCTGATGATTCTACAACTCTAAAATCATCAGAAATATTATATAAATTGTTTATTATATTTCAATCTGTATTCGCGTGGAGATATTTTTTTAATACTCTTAAAATGCCGATTAAATAACGCCAAAGAAGAATAACCCACATATTCTGCTATATTGGCTATTGCCATATTCCTCTCTAAAATTAACTCTGCTGCATGATTAATTCTTAAATTAATAATATATTCCATCGGTGATTTTTTTAAAATTTTCTTAAATGAGCGATAGAAAGTTGCCGGGCTCACAAAGCACATCTCAGCTAAATCCTCAATTGATATTTTTTTATGATAATTTTTATCAATGTAGTCCATTACTTCTATAAAATTTTGAATTTTCTTATTGTTCTCAGAACTTATATTTAATTTATTAACATGTGTGATAATCATTTTCTCATCTTGAGAAAGCGTCAAAAGAATCTTTAATAACAATGGTGTCCGTTCAGACCAACCCAGTGCTGGAATGTTATGAAAATGATCAATCACTTTATGCTTAACATCTTCACTAAAGATCACAACATTATTGGACAAGATAAGTAAGTTATTCAGAGATCGCATTTCTGGAAAAATATTGATAACATTTTGAATCCATTCAGTACTAACCCAAATCACGAGAGCAATATAGGGCTGATTGGGGTTAAATTTTCCAAAAGATTGCCAAGTATGAGAAATGTTTGGACCAATCATGACCAGATCGTTTTCATGGTAATTGCTAATATCGCTACCGATATATCGTTTACCATAGCTATTCACTGTCAATGTAAATTCAAACTCTGGATGGTGATGCCACTGAAAAGGTATTCCTTGCTCCATTCTTCGATTTAAAAATGACCAGGATGAATATGGTTTTACTATAACTTTCTCATATTCAGATCTCATTATTATACTCCCTGACATATTGCAACAATAGTATCATTTATTGATAAATTAATATCTATTCAACATTAATTAAAAAAGCCATGCTGATTATTATCATTTTTATATACCACGGAAAGGTATCAAATGAAAAATCAAACGCTATTCAATAATCAAGAGCTCCGACAGAATTCACAAAATAATTATTCATTAAATATAATGGTTTTTGCTTTGTTTTTTCTATTCGGCAGTATTACCAGCCTGAACGATGTTTTAATTCCCAAACTCAAAGAAGTTTTTCAACTGAGCTACATGGAAGCTATGCTCGTTCAATCCGCTTTTTTCTTTGCTTACTTTGTTGCTTCTATTCCTGCAAGTCGATTGATTTATAAATTTGGATATGTTCGTTCTGCCATTATTGGACTTTTTGTTATGGCAATCGGATGTCTAGCCTTCATTCCTGCAACCAAGATTCATATGTTTGCAGCCTTTTTATCTGCCCTGTTTATTCTTGCAGTAGGTGTGACCATTATTCAAGTGGTGACCAATCCCCTGCTCACTCAGTTGGGTAAAGCAGAAACAGTTTCAAGCCGCCTTACACTTGGACACGCTTTCAACTCATTGGGGACGACTATTGCACCTTACTTTGGTGCGATTATCATCTTAGGAAGCATTGCGACTGTCGATACCTCGCAATTGAGCAGTATCGAAATGACTGCATATCTGCAACAGGAGTCTTCTGTCATCAGTCATGCCTATACTGGTATTGCCATCGTCATCGCTATCTTTTGTATTTTACTGGCGCGCTTTCGAAATGATGGTCCTAAAAACCTAAGCTCGTCAGCTCATATAAGTTTAAGCGCCTCACTCAGCTTACTAAAGTCCCCCAGATTTGCTTTAGGTTTTATTTGTCTTTTCTTATATGTCGGTGCTGAATTCACCATCGGCAGTGTTCTGGTGAACTACTTATCTCAAGCCGAGATTATGAATATCTCCGCTGAACATGCTGGCAAACTTGTTGCATTTTACTGGGGTGGTGCAATGATCGCTCGCTTCCTGTGTTCAGCACTAATGAAAATTATTACACCTGCCAAACTACTGGCATTGTTTTCCATCGCAGTCATGGCGCTTTTGTTCACCAGTAGTACTTTACGAGGAAATATTGCAGGAATTGCGATCCTCGCTGTCGGTTTCTTTAACTCCATCATGTTTCCGACCATTTTCTCACTTGCCTCGAAACACTTAAAAGAAAGAGCAGCTGAAGGCTCTGGCATCTTATGTTGTGGCATTGTAGGTGGTGCAATTGTTCCTCCTCTAACAGGTTTAGTTGCAGATATCAGCTCATTGAGTACCAGTCTTTATGTACCGATCATTTGTTACCTCGGTATTTGGGTATTCAGCATATTTTGTTCTCAGCAAGGAGACTAAACATGAACTGGCTATTGGTGGGTGCAAGTAATGTTGCACAGGAATGGATTATTTTGGCGATCAGAGCAGTTGGTGATGAAGTGACTGGTATCGTCAGCAATGATTTGGTACGAGCTCAAGACTTTGCCCGTAAACAAAATATTCAAAAATTTTCTCATGATTTAAAACACGCACTTTATGACAATGAGGTTGACGCTGTTTATATTTCGAGTGCAAATTCGCTTCATGCCGAACAAGCAATGATTGCTTTAAAAGCAAAAAAGCACGTGATGTGTGAAAAGCCGATGGCACTCAGTATCTCAGATGCCCAACAGATGATTGAACAGGCAAAAATCCATCAGGTGGTTTTAGCTGTCAATTATCATCTTCGAAATTCTGCTGTCATACAAAAAATACGTGAACTCATTGCAAACAATTGTATTGGTGAAGTGCAGAACATTCGATTTTGTCATGCTGTCTCTCTGCCGAAGAATTTACAGAGCTGGCGTATCCACACACCTTCAGAAGGTGGCGTTATCCTTGATATTACTGTTCATGACATTGATACACTTCGCTTTTTACTTAACGATGAACCTATCAGCGTAAGTGCTATGGCTCAAACAGGAGTGCTTAGCCCGAATAATGTGCCTGAAACTGTGATGGGTACAATTGAATTTGCGAAAGGTGCATTGGTCAGTTTTTATGATTCTTTTACCGCACAATATTTTCAAACCAGTATCGATATCATTGGTACCAAAGGAAATTTACAGGCATCGAATACATTGACCCAACATGCTATTGGAGAATTACATCTTAACAATGATAAGGGTTGCCAACGTATTCCAATTGAGCACCACAACTTATACGTCAGTTCTTTTCAACAGTTTAAAAATGCCATTCAAAATCGGGGGCGACCTGCTGCAACAGCCTATGATGGTTTACGCTCTTTAGAAATTGCTTTAGCAATACAACAAGCCATTGAAAATAAAAAGCATATCTCGCTTAATTTAGGAGAATCACTATGTTTTTAAATCATCAAACAGATATTCTCATCATAGGGTCTGGTATCGGTGGCTCAACAATGGCAGCAGGTCTTGCCGCAAGTGGTCTGAATATACTTATTCTTGAATGCGGTATTCAACTGCCCGATTCTCCAATCAATGAAGATCAAGATAAGATTTTTACAGAGCAATACTTTAAGCCTAATGAAGAATGGTTGGATAAAGATAAAAAACCTTTTAAACCAGGCAATTATTATTATGTGGGTGGCAACTCCAAATTCTTTGGTGCTGTTCTGGCAAGGTATCGTCAACAAGACTTCTTAGAAATGACACACCAAGGAGGAATCTCTCCAGCATGGCCATTTACCTATCAAACTTTAGAACCGTGGTATGCAAGGGCAGAAGTACTTTTTAAAGTTAGGGGCGATGAACATTTTGATCCTACCGAACCTTACCATTCAACGTCTTATCCATTTAAAGCAATTGAAGATGAACCAGCAATTCGCGCAGTCAAAGACCAACTCAAGGCTCAAGGTCTTCATCCTTATCCCTTACCTTTGGCAATCGATATTGAACAATGGAAACAAACTCGGAAAGTACCTTGGGATGCGCACCCTCATTTTTTTAACGGTAAAATTGATGCAGAAACGGGACCACTGATTCAGGCAATTCAATACAACAATGTGAGATTGCAAACACAGAGCAAGGTGATTCAGTTAAAAACCTCTTCAACAACAAACCATATTGAAGAAGTGATTTTTTCACACAATGGCAAGCTTGAATCCATTCGACCTAAACTGGTGGTGCTCTCAGCAGGTGCTATTCACTCAGCAGCACTATTGCTTCGTTCAAAAAATCAAAGCAATCCAGAGGGTTTATCCAACAGTTCTACTATGGTTGGGCGTAACTTCATGAATCATAATTGTTCAGCAATTATCGGTTTTAATCATCGATATACCAATGATTCACTTTACTCAAAAACTTTTGGCATCAATGACTTTTATTTAAATGATGGTGTTAATGGTTTACCACTCGGCAATATTCAGCTTCTCGGCAAAGTTTCAGGCAAAATTCTGAAATCCAATATCCCATTTATACCCGCTTTTGCTTTGAATTATTTCAGCAAACATAGCATCGACTTTTATGCCATGAGTGAAGATTTGCCCTCCCCACATAATCGAGTTTTTGTTGAAAATGACAAAATTAATTTGGTATGGGAAAGAAATAATTGGAGTGCACATCAGAAGTTAGTGCATAAATTTAGTGCAATTCTGAAAGATTGTGGCTTCTATTGGGTTCTTCAACAACCATTTGATAAAAGAACACCGTCGCATCAATGTGGCACTATTCGTATGGGGCTTGATCCTCGGACTTCACCCCTCAACAGTTTTTGCAGATCTTATGATCATGATAATTTATTTGTGGTTGATGCAAGCTTTTTTCCAAGCTCCGCAGCCGTAAATCCTGCGCTCACCATTGCTGCACAGGCATTAAGAGTTTCTGATCATATTCTGTCTGCATCCTATTTTTAACTCAGGTGATCAAACACTATTTGTCATAAAAATATGAGTAAAATAGTTAAATACTGATTTCAGCAAATTCTAAAAATGTATTTAGGCTAAGCCTTGCCAGTGCAATAAAAGCACTCTTAGAATGAGCTAAATAATAGGTACGATATAATCAAGATGCTAAATTTAACTTTACGCAACGAACAAGCAGATGATATTGAAAGTATTTTCAATATTACACAACAAGCTTTTGAACATGCAGCACATACAGATCACACCGAACACTTCATCGTGAATGCACTCAGGGAAGCAAATCAATTAAGTATTTCGATTGTTGCTGAATTTGAAGGCAAGATCATCGGGCACGTTGCGATTTCACCTGTGGTGATTTCCTCTGGCGAGCCAAACTGGTATGGCTTAGGTCCAGTTTCTGTTGTTCCAGCGTACCAACAACAAGGCGTGGGTAAGGCGTTAATACAAGAGTCCTTACAACAACTCAAACAACTTGGCGCTGCGGGATGTGTAGTCCTTGGCGATCCTGCTTACTACTCAAAATTTGGCTTTAAACCTTATACCCATTTGATCCTTGAAGGTGTCCCTGCTGAATACTTTCAAGCCCTTACCTTTACCCAAGATATTCCACAGGGGAAAGTCAACTATCATGCTGCATTTGGAGCAACCGCTTAACTTTGCTAACTGGATACAAAAAAGGTGACTTAATAAAGTCACCTTTTTTATTTTAATCATACTTAGAATGCTTTGGTTAGCGTAAACACAGCACCTGTTTCAACAGCACGTTTCCCTGAATTAGTAAAACCATCTGTATCAATATTCGTCCCTACAGCAGCAAGTTCCGCAGTAACACCCGGAATTGATTTAACACTGTAGTTAACCCCAACTTTCCAGTCTACATAGTTGTCTTTACCGTCTGGTAATGCTTTTTCATCCATTGTGGTATAACCCACATTGGCAACACCACCAAAACCAGTATCGCCGAATGGTGCAGAATAACCTAGGTTAAAATTCCAGCTATTTCCACCGACCGCAGCCCAGTCATTGGTATAGTTCACGTTTGTTAATAAGCTTCCACCTTTCACAAACACATCTGCAAATATTAATTTTGCGTAAAATTCAGTCCAGTTAAAGTCACTGCTTGCACTTGGGTAGTTATATTCAACCACACCAACATCTAAAGTTGGCTTAAACGTTGGTGAAAGTTCTAATGGTGTTGTAAAACCGATCGATGGGTCTAATTCTAAATGAGGATCTGACTCGCCAAAGTTCACATTGGAACCCCATAGACCAACATATAGACCTGAGGTATGTGATAAAGTGAAGCCTGCTTGTACTGCTGGATCGCTCATTGTTTGCGTCATACCACGAAAGCGATAGTCATTGGTTATGGCAGCACTTCCTGAGAAACTTAAACCTAATTTTGACAGTGCGTTATCTTCCGCCATTGCCATAGTTGCTGTAGACGATAAAACTGCCAATGCTAGTGCTTTAGTTGAGAATTTCATCTTGAGTGCTCCCCCATCATACGATGTTTATTTGTTATGCTAAAATTTGATGAACTCCCTAAGCATTTAGCAATTGCCATGCCAAGAATATTTTTTAATTTTTTATAATTTTGATTAAAACACCCCAAACTATTGATCATAAATAAAATTATTAATTTTTTTTGTTGGATAAAATTTCTTTTTCTGAGTTGTGTACGGATCATTAGATCATTGAACACGAAATGACGATGCTTCATATTTACCTACTTTCAGCATGATTTTGACTGCTGATGAGTATGTAAAACCGTCGCATAAATTTTCTATCATTGATGTGATTCGTGACATAAAAATCTCATAAATATTTTTCAAAGCTTAAATGTCACAACACTGCAACAAAATGTACTATTTTTGATCAAAAACAGATTTTAACTTAAAAAATGCTTAAAAAAAGTGCATGCCCAATCTTAGGTCATGCACTGTGTTAAATTTTTGAGCATAAAAATGGGGCTTGGGTATCAGCTAAAAATTGTAGATCAAGCCAAGTACCATGTGATCATCATAATCTTCTCCAATACGACTCTTGCCACCTACGACGTAATCAAAAGATGCCAACAGCCCAGTATTTGCAATTGACTTACTGACACCTATACGCGCTTCATTGAAGGTAAAATTCTTTTTCGATTGCACAATCTGATTATCGTGCTGAGTATTGTAGAAAGAGCCGCCAAAAGATGTATTAAACACAAATTCATGCGCTAATGGATAACTATAAGCTGCACTTAAATAGACATCACCCGCATTGGCATAAGATGAATCAGCGAGCATTACTGCCGCACCCACTGTTAAATTCTTATAAACAATCTCAGCTAAAATATCTAAATCATCAGTTTTACGATGATCCCCCTGCTCAGCGTAGACCGTTCCACCATGATGGTACACATAGGCTGTGGTTTTAAGGTTGTAGCGCCAATTTTGATCAATTTCCTGTCCATATGACACATAGAAATTATGTTCAAAGCCATGATCTTGTCTGTCATCTGATGGATCATAGCCTAAAGTCGAACCCCAATAGCCTAATGTTATGCCACTTTGATGCGCATAGGCTAAACCGCCTTGCATTGCAAGATCTTGATTTTCCTCACCACCGCGATAGATATACTTAGATACCACTCCTATATTTCCAGAAATTATACTATTTTCAGCAGAATGATCTGTCTGATCCGCAAATACAGAACACGATACAACACAGATAGGCAAAGCCCATAAAATTTGGGAAAAAATTGAATTCATGAAATTAAATAAGTAAGAGGAAAAATTTGCTGAAATTTTACTGTTTTTTTGAATTTTTGGTAAAAATAGTGGCTACAGAACAACCAAATCCATTAAAATAATGGAAATTTCAAACAATTTAATCATATTTAAGCAACTTTAGAATTTTTTTTCATAAAGAAATAAATTAATATTGAGTAGAAAATTACAAAAATGTAATATTTTTAATCAAAGGTCATTCCCTTTTTATAGATTAAATATACAATTCATCCATTATCTGCTCTGAATTCAATCAGTCAGTACCATTTATTCTCGTTCACGAGGCAATTCATGTTGAATGCTCCAAAACTTACTTTAGCTATATTAATTAATGCTGCTTTAATTACACCTACATTTGCTAGCGAACAAAGTGATGCAAAAGGTTTCGTTGAAGATGCCAAAGGTTCTGTATTGTTTCGTACTGGTTACATCCTTCGCGATAAAAAACATGGCATCGAAGACCAAAGTTCATTTGCACAAACTGCAATTGTTGACTTAGATTCAGGTTTCACACAAGGCGTTGTTGGTTTTGGTGTGGGTGTTGTGGGTGACGGTTCTTTTAAAATTGGTGACAACCAACATTCAGGCAACAACATGATCCCTCGTGATGATCAAGGTAATCCTTACCATCACTGGGCTCGTGGTGGTGCAAACGTGAAAGCACGTTTCTCAAACACCACTGTGCGTTATGGTACTCAAGTTTTAGATTTACCTGTATTGGCAAGTAATACCACACGTCTTGTTCCTGAATACTTTACAGGGACTTTATTGACCAGCCGTGAAATTAAGAACTTAGAACTTGTTGCTGGTAAATTTACCAAAGACCAAATGTCTGATCATATCAATACAGACAGTAATCATCTGGATGATGCCATTGTTTGGGGTGCTAAGTACAAGTTTGATGACCAACTCAGTGCATCTTATTATGGTTTAGACTCTAAAAATGCTTTAGAGCGTCATTATATCAATGCAAATTATAAATATCCTCTAGCAAATCAAAGCTCTTTGACGTTTGACTTCAGTGGCTATCACACTAAGTTTGATAAAAATGCCAATACTTACTCGGCAACGGGTCCAGTTAATGCTGACTATGCAGAAACAGGTAAAGCAGGCGTAGAAAAGACCAATAATATTTGGGCGTTGTCTTCAACCTATAATCAAGGTCCACACAGTGTGATGTTGGCTTACCAACAAAACACGGGTGATGTTGGTTATGACTATGGTCAAAATGCCGATGGTTTCCAAAGTGTTTATTTACCAAACTCGTACTTGTCAGACTTTATTGGTAACCATGAAAAATCTGCTCAAGTTCAATATAACTTAGACTTTGGTGGTTATGGTGTTCCTGGATTAAACTGGACGACTGCATTTGTTTATGGTTGGGATATTAAAGTTCGCAATGTGACCGACAATGCTCAAGAACGCGAATTCTTCAACCAAGTGAAATACACTATGCAAAGCGGTTTTGCAAAAGATGCAAGCTTACGTGTTCGCCACTCTTACTACCGTGCAAGCGACGCGTATAACCCTGTTTATATCGGTGATACCAACGAATGGCGTATTTTCCTTGATATTCCTGTGAAATTTTTCTAATTTAAAATAGAAAAACGACCAAAAAAAACCTGCATTTTGAACTGAACCCTATAAGTTGGACACAACTTATAGGGTATTTTTATGAAATACAATTTAAAGTTTAAACAAGCAGTCATTGCTTATTATGCTCAA
>NZ_KB849756.1:2061678-2355241 GCF_000368925.1 Acinetobacter bereziniae LMG 1003 = CIP 70.12
TGAACTGAACCCTATAAGTTGGACACAACTTATAGGGTATTTTTATGAAATACAATTTAAAGTTTAAACAAGCAGTCATTGCTTATTATGCTCAAGGCCATTCTAGTTTATCAACAGCCAAGCATTTTTCGATTAGTGATAAGGATGTCTCTAAATGGTTGGCTCAATTCAACTTAGGTGGAATTGATGCAATAAAACCAAAACAGAATAAGACAATTTATACAGCTGAATTTAAATATAAAGTATTAACAACTATGCAGGATGAGCGATTAAGTTTATCTGATACAGCTCTTCGTTTTGGTATTTCTTCCCCGAGTTTGATCAGTGTATGGCGTAAAATCTATCAAACCGATGGTATGCTTGGACTAGAACCAAAGTCTAAAGGAAGAGCACCCATGTCTAAAAATAAACATAAATATATTGTTGATAAACCTGATCATGAAAAAACAACTGCTGAGCTTCAGCATGAACTACTCTATTTACGCGCTGAGAATGCTTACTTAAAAAAGCTCGACGCCTTGCTGAATCCACCCAAAAAGGACAACAAGCAAGGTTGATTGATCAGATGAGTACTGAGTTTGCTTTGCCATTGCTTTTAGATATTGCTGAGTTATCGAGGAGTAGTTTCTACTATCATAAAGCCAAGCTAAATGCCGTAGATAAATATGCAGAGCTCAAGCAACGAATTTGCCAAATTTATGATCAGCATAAAGGTAGATATGGTTATAGACGAATCACTTTAGCCTTGAAGCAACAAGGTCTTCATCATAACCATAAATTGATTGCTAGGTTGATGAGAGGCTTTGGTTTAATTTCATTGATTCGGCGTAAAAAGTACAATGCCTACAAAGGTACATCCAATAAAATAGTCAAAAATAAACTCAAACGTAACTTTGAAGCGAAGCGACCCAATAAGCGTTGGCTGACAGATATAACCGAATTTAAAGTTGCTGATACGAAGTTATATTTATCTCCGATTTTAGACTGCTATAACAATGAGATTGTGAGCTATACACTTTCAAGACGCCCAGTATTTCAACTTGTTAAAGATATGCTTGATCAAGCCATAAGTCATTTACCAAACTCACGAAAACACAAGCTTATGCTTCATTCAGATCAAGGCTGGCATTATCAAATGAGCCAATTTAGGAGTACGCTTAAAGCGAATAAGATTAAGCAAAGTATGAGTAGAAAAGGGAATTGTTGGGACAATGCTTTGATGGAGAGTTTCTTTGGTACATTAAAATCAGAGACGATTTATCTAGAGAAACCAGAAAGCATTGAAGTCTTAGAGCAACAAATTCATGACTACATCCATTACTATAATCATGAGAGAATACAAATTAAACTAAAAGGATTGAGCCCTGTTCAATTCAGAACTCAATCCAGCGTTAACTAAACTGTCCAAGATTTGGGGTTCAGTCCATTTAATCATGCAGGTTTTTTATTGGTTTGAAGATTATTTAATCTTCAAACCGCATTTCTATCAGGCTTATTTTGCTGCTTCGATTGCTTTTAATACTTCAGCTTTAGCAACTTCAGAACCTTCCCAACCTGTCAATTTAACCCATTTCCCAGGCTCTAAATCTTTGTAATGTGCAAAGAAGTGTTCAATTTGATTCAACAACAAAGCTGGAAGATCTGAATATTCTTTCACATCTTTATAAAGCGGTGTTAATTTGTCGTGTGGTACAGCGATAAGTTTAGCATCGATACCACCATCATCTTCCATGTTTAATTTACCCACTGGACGACAACGAATCACTGAACCATGTACCAACGGATGTGGTGTAACGACCAATACGTCTAATGGGTCACCATCTTCAGACAAGGTATTTGGAACATAACCGTAGTTCGCTGGGTAGAACATTGCAGTACCCATGAAACGGTCAACAAATAAAGCATCTGAATCTTTATCTACTTCATATTTGATTGGTGCAGCATTGGCTGGGATTTCGATGATTACATAGATGTCATTAGGTGCATCTTTACCAGCAGGAATATTGCTATAGCTCATAGGATACTCTTTGAAGTGAGGTCTTATAAAAAATCTTGACGATTATAACGCTAAAATACGCGAACAGCTGCGGATTATACATTTTGCATCATCAAAATGAATGGATTTCGTCTAAATCCACTCAGACAATTCGAATAATCAATAATAATAAAATGATTGGACAAGCCATCGATAGAAACCAAATGATTGAGCGTAATGCTGAAATATTGGCTAGATAACAAATCCCATAGATAATGCGCAGTACAATATAAGCAATCCCCAACATCATGATCAAATGTTGTGAGACCACCATATACTCAGCCATAAGCACAGCGGCAATAAATAAAGGTAAGCTTTCAAAACTATTTTGTTGTACCGCATTGGCGCGTGCCGACAAGCCTGTGCTTTTGGCTAAAAAGTCACGAGGATTCTGGTTATCTGCGAGTTTAAATCCCCCAGATACTTTCGCAATAATGGTAAAAACATAAGGAAGTAAACAGGCAATTAGAATTAAATATATGATGCCATCTATCCCAGACATGATTTTTTCTCATGAAGTGTTAATGCAGGTTATCATAGCATGGCAATAACAGAATATTTTTTGTTTAATGCAGAGTTTTGCAAAATTGTGTAGTGAGGACAATGTCGTGCAGCCCGACCAAAATGAATTGTTTGAAGTTTTAGAGAAACAACGCCAGCAACATGCCGAGATTGATCGTATTCTTAAAATTGTGCTGCCTATTTTGGCATTTTTATTATGTGTGATTTGTGCCAATTATAACTGGCAGTCAACATTAGGCACGCTTATCATTTTAATTGTGGCTTTTTTTGCGGTTGCGATCAAACGAATGAATCTATATTTGTGGCTTGCGATCATTATCATCTATTGTTCGATTGATATTTATATGAGTTACGGCAGTATTGTTCCTTCTGCTTTAGGTCGTCAAATGGGAACAATGTTGACCTTTACTGCGATTGTAGGTTTAAGCCGTCCCTATATTGATGGTTGGTATAGTCGCTCAAAGCAAAATTTCTGATTCTATCCATCGTTGCACTGTTCTATGTTACAAAAAAAAGCGCCAATCTTGGCGCTTTTTCAATTTGAGTTTTTGCTTATTTACGCAAATCTTTACGTAAGATTTTACCTACATTCGATTTTGGTAAATCATCCATAAACTCCACATAACGTGGGCGTTTATAGCCAGTTAAGTTTTGTTTTGCAAATTCAAGAACTTCTTCTGTTGTTAATGAAGGATCTTTTTTCACAACAAACAGTTTTGGCACTTCACCAGATTTTTCATCAGGTACACCAATCGCTGCAACTTCAAGCACTTTTGGATGTTGTGCAATGACTTCTTCAATTTCAGATGGATAAACATTAAAACCAGACACTAAAATCATGTCTTTTTTGCGGTCTACAATTTTGAAATAACCACGGGCATCCATGACACCGATATCACCAGTACGGAAATAACCATCAGCTGTCATCACTTTCGCAGTTTCATCAGGACGGTTCCAATAACCTTTCATGACTTGTGGTCCACGAATCGAGATTTCACCTTGTTCACCTTGTGGTAGGTGGTTGCCATCATCATCAAGGATCGCCACATCAGTCAAAGGTAATGGAACACCGATTGTACCGCTGAATTCAGTCGTTGCAGGTGGGTTAGCTGTTGCAACAGGCGAAGTTTCAGATAAACCATAACCTTCAATAATGATGGTACCCGTCACTTTTTTCCACTCTTCCGCAGTTGAAGGCAATACAGCCATACCACCGCCCATCGCCATTTTTAAATTGCTGAAATCGAGCTGTCTAAATTCTTCGTTATGTACCAATGCATTGAATAATGTATTGACCGCTGGGAAAAAGCCCGGCTGATATTTACGTAATTCTTTAATCACCGCAGGTAAGTCACGTGGGTTAGGAATCAGAATATTTGCTTGACCTTTGTACATACCATAAAGTGCACACACCATAAATGCAAAGATGTGGTAAAGCGGCAATGCACAGAAGATACGGTCATCTTTAGCACCGTCACCCTGACCAAACTTACTTTGGAAAATACCATCACATTGCATTAAGTTTGCAACTAAATTGCGATGAGTCAGTTCAGCACCTTTTGAAACGCCTGTAGTACCACCTGTATATTGCAACACAGCAGTATCACTCAACGTCATGTTAGGGCGTTTGTAGTTGCTTGGACTTACTTTTGCCAATGCGGCATTAAATTTAATATGTCCAGGAATGTTCCAATCTGGAATTTGCTTACGTACTTTACGTAATACAAAATTCACTAAAGTACCTTTTAAAGTACCTAGCATGTCACCAACAGAGGCAACAACCACATGTTTTACTGGCGTTTTTCCGATAATTGCTTGGTAAACTGTTGCAAAGTTTTCAACAATAACCAATGCTTCTGCACCTGAGTCATTTAACTGATGCTCTAGTTCACGTGCAGTATAAAGTGGGTTGACATTGACAAGCACTAAACCTGCACGGAATACCGCCAAAGCAACAATAGGATATTGAAGGACATTAGGCATCATTACTGCGACACGTGCGCCTTTTGCCAAACCCAAACTTTGTAAATAAGTTGCAAATTTACGGCTTGCCAATTCAAGATCACTGAATGACATCACCTTATCCATGAAGATAAAGGCATCACGCGAACCAAACTTTTGGAAATTACGCTCAAAAATATCAATAAGAGAAGTATTTTCCTGGGGCAATTCTACAGTCTCTGGAATCCCAGTCTTTTGGTATTCAGCGAACCAAATCTTTTCCATAATGCCATAATCTCCAATCAGTAATCCTTAGTTTTAAACTGTTTTTCTCAATATCGAGCATAATTTTTTGGCTTCTTTGTGCTCAATATTGCATCCATTTCCACGAACACATTGCATATATAACGTATTTCGATCCAAGGATGCTAGTTTTATCTTTGAATCAACAGTTTATTTGCTTTTTGATATCCACGGGGTAAGAGTTGACCTTTCGATGCTCGTTTACCAATATACTTCTGTAAATCATCACCTTTTAGTTTTAATTGTTGCTGTCCTGCAAGCACTTGAATTACATCATCTAAATTCAACGTTAGCATAAACTGAATATATTCATCAGCCTCAAGTTGTATCAACTTGTTTCCCTTTCCTTTATTCAGCGTTGGCAATTCTGACAAATCAATCAAAAGTAAACGTCCTACTGAACTGAGTATAGCCAAATGAGTCTGATTTTCAACGACCTCTATCGGCATAGCTTTCGCATCATCTGTTACAGTCAAGAATGTTTTACCCGCTTTGGCATTGGTATCCAATTGTTTCGCTTGAGACTTAAAACCATAACCTCTTGAACTTACAGCAATAATTTCTTTATCTTCATCCCCTACCAGTACTTGAATAAAGCTCACACCGTTAGCAGGTGACAGTTTTGAACTCAACGGTTCTCCCAAACCACGTGCAGAAGGCAAACTATTTATTGACAAGGCATAACTTCGACCGGTCTCATCCAAAATATACACTTTTTGATTCGACTTACCTTGTGCAGAACTCAAGTACTGATCGCCTGCACGGAAATTCAATTTCTCAACATCAATTTCATGACCTTTGGCTGAACGAATCCAACCTGCTTCTGAAAGAATTACTGTGACAGCTTCAGCAGGCATCAAGTCTTGCTCGCTCATTGCCTGTGATTCTTCACGTTGCACAATTGGTGAACGGCGATCATCACCAAATTTTTTCGCATCATCTTTAAGCTCTTCAATAATCAAAGATTTTAAAGATTCTGGATTTGCCAACTGCTCACGAATCACCGCCGCTCTTGCCTCAAGTTCTTCCTGCTCACGACGCATTTCCATTTCTTCAAGTTTTGCCAAATGACGTAACTTGAGTTCTAAAATCGCTTCAGCCTGTATTTCATCAATATTGAAACGCATCATTAACACAGGTTTTGGCTGATCTTCTTCACGAATGATTTTGATCACTTCATCAATGTTTAAATAAGCAATGATCAAACCACCTAAGATATGCAGGCGCTTTTCAATCTTGTTGAGATGATATTGCAGTCGACGTGTGACAGTATGTTTACGAATTTCAATCCATTCTAATAATATTCTGCGAATTGATTTGACTTGTGGACGACCATCAGCTCCGATCATGTTCATATTGACACGATAACTGGATTCTAAGTCTGTAGTCGCAAACAAATGACTCATTACCGCTTCTGCATCAATACGATTTGAGCGCAGTACAATCACTAAACGTGTTGGGTTTTTATGATCTGACTCATCACGTAAATCACTCACCAAAGGCAATTTTTTGGCTTGCATCTGATCTGCAATTTGCGTAATAACCTTAGAGCCTGAAACTTGGTAAGGCAGTTCAGTTATGACGATTTCATTTTTTTCAATATGATAAATTGCACGTGTTCGGTAACTTCCACGCCCTGTGGTTTGGAGCTTAAGTAATTCTTCACGTGAGGTAATAATTTCTGCTTTGGTCGGCAAATCAGGTGCAGGAATATATTCTGCAACTTTTTCATCGGTTAAATTAGGATTACGAATTAATGCAATTGTGCCTTTGACCACTTCACGTAAGTTGTGCGGTGGAATATCGGTCGCCATCCCAACAGCAATACCTGTTGTACCATTCAGCAAAATATTCGGTACACGCGCAGGTAAACTCACTGGCTCTTTCATTGAACCATCAAAGTTATCTTGCCAATCACAAGTACCTTGACCTAACTCTGATAATAATAAATCGCTATAAGTTGAAAGTTTAGCTTCGGTATAACGCATTGCTGCGAAAGACTTAGGATCATCAGGTGAACCCCAGTTGCCCTGACCTTCAATGAATGGATAACGATAACTAAATGGCTGAGCCATCAGCACCATAGCTTCATAACATGCAGAGTCACCATGAGGATGATATTTACCCAGTACGTCACCGACTGTACGTGCAGATTTCTTTGGCTTACCACTTGGCTTTAATCCCAACTCGCTCATCGCATAGACGATACGGCGCTGTACAGGTTTTAAACCATCACTGATATGAGGCAGTGCACGATCCATGATCACGTACATGGCATAGTTCAGGTAAGCTTGTTCAGTAAATTCTGCTACGGAACGGTTTTCTGTCGCATGATGCGCAAGGCTTGTCATAACAACCTTTTATCCTAATTAAATTCGTTCTAAATAAATGCTGATGTATCTACATTCTTATGCTAAGTCGCAGCGCCTGACGACACAAGCACAAGTGTACGCCACAACGACAAATTGCGTCTTTCAGTGTTTCTAATGACGTAAAATTATCCACTTTTTGGAAAATGAGCAACTTTTATTTAAATGGTTATTTTAAAATTCGAATATACACTTTATTTCAAACGAAATTTATAAATGCTGAAACTTATTAGAGTGGTCCAATTCGTGCTTTTATAAAATGAATGCTCAAACTCAGCAACCACCCGATCCCATATAAAAACAGCAAAGTAACAGGAACCACTAAGCTATACGCTTCCATCCAAGACAGCCGATCCAATAAAGGACCTAACCCAATTACATTAAATGCTGACACTTGAAAACCTATGGGTAATTGTAAGAAAACAAAATTTCCTTTGTTATCTGTCATTGGATCTAATGCAATATATAGACAAAATGCACTAAGCAAAAGATAAATAATACAAAAGCTTAATCCTATTTTACTTTTCATTATTTCGCCCTCAATTCTTGTTTGATCTAATCCATAATATAGCGATAAATTGTTTGTTTTTAATTCAATATACGAAAAATTAAAACGGCTGATCGCTAAGATTAACCCGATATCAGCCATTCTATACTTATTATTTGTTATCGTTTTTTTGGCGCTTTACTTTTAATACTTCTAATCAACCACTATAACCCAATCTCTTCTAAAGTCTTGCCCTTGGTTTCTTCACCCAAGACCAGTACAACAGCTGCTACTGCTAAAAGTACGGCTGTAAACATCATAAAGACTGAACTAAAACCATTGCTTGCCACCATCATATGAGTGACGACCAGTGGTGCAACGATTCCGCCAATACGCCCAATCGCAGATGCCCAACCTGAGCCAAAGGCACGAATATTGGTGGGATACTGTTCAGGCGTATAAGTATATAAAACACCCCACGCACCCAAATTGAAGAAAGACATTAAACAGCCCCAAAACATGATCATATTGACTGAGGTGGCTTGTCCAAAGAAATACGCAGATACCGCACACATCGCAATAAAGCCTGCCAGCGTAGCTTTACGCCCCAGCTTTTCAACCAACCAAGCAGCAGCAACATAACCCGGCAACTGCGCCAAAATCATGCCCAAGACATATTCAAAGGACTGCACGATGGTATAACCTTGTTTGACCAACAAACTGGGTAACCATGTGAAAATGCCATAATAAGAATAGACGATACCAAACCAAATCAACCACAACATCAAGGTCCGGCGGGCAAAAGCACTCGACCACAGTTGAGTGAAGGAAAGATTTGGCTTGGCGGCAACAGGTTTAACTTCAATCGTAGTGATCACTTCTACACCACATTGTCGTTCAAGTTTTTGTACCAGCGCATGAGCTTCGTCAATGCGACCACGATTAATTAGATAAGGAACAGATTCAGGCACTTTTTTCAAAATCATGAAAACATAAATGGCAGGTAATCCACCAATCAAAAATGCGATATGCCAACCATAATCAGGGATCACAAAGTATGAAATCAAAGCTGCAACTAACCAACCTAACCCCCAAAAACTTTCAAGCAAAACAATAAACCGACCTCGAACCTGAGCAGGGATATATTCACTGACCAGCGTCACAGCAACAGGCAATTGCCCACCCAGCCCTAATCCGACAATAAAACGGAAAATCAACAGCCATGTCAGATTCGGCGCAAAAGCACATAACGCGGTTGCAACGCTATACGTCACCAAAGTAATCGCAAAGACTGTTCTTCGACCGATTCGATCAGCCAAGCCACCTGAAAATACAGCACCGATTGCCATTCCGACAAAGCCAATCGAGACCACCCAGCCTTTTTCCGTAGGTGTCATCTGCCATTCTTCTGCCATTTTGGTCAAAATAAATGAAATCAGACCTGTATCCATGGCATCGAACATCCAGCCCAGTCCGATCACCCACAGCAAAGTATAGTGAAACTTCCCAATGGGTAGACGTTGTACACGTGATACTAAATCCATAAGACACTCAACAAATAGGTAAATTGATCGACAAGCGTGGCATACACTTTATTTTTGAAGAATTAAGTTCAGAATTTCTCCCGACAATCCGTCAAAATCTTTAAATTCTTGAGAATGAAAACCATTGTTGATCAAAATTTTTCGAGATGGAATATTTACAGGATCAATAATGGCGATTAAACCCTTTAACTGAGACTGTTTTTTTGCATGACATCAACTTTTCTGACGAGTTGAAAATTTGCTCTAAAATCTAAGGTTGTAAATTTTCCAAGTTTAATCTTTGGGTTGCCTCTATATGACATATACAACCTCAAATTCGGCGATAAATCTTCAAAATACTCTTCTAAATAGCATCACTATATTCAGCTTTCATCTTTAGAGGAGGCTGATTGTCCATCATCATCTTTATAAATAAATTTCGGCATTTCTAAACCAAAATAAATAGCAATACAGCGTAGCGCAAAACCAAACACCAATGTCGAAATTACAGTGATTTCTAGAGATAAGCCAAAGTCTATACAGAACCAGTAGAAAATAACAGCAACAAAGGAAATTGATGCATACAACTCTCGACGGAATACCAACGGAACATCATTACACAAAATGTCTCGTAAAATACCGCCTGACACACCTGTCAAAACACCAGCTACTGCTGAAACAACAAAACCATGCCCCATCTGTAACGCAATCTGACAACCAATAATGGTAAAACCAATTAAACCCAAGGCATCTAACAATAAGAAAATGGAGTGCAAATGCTTCATCCATTTAGCGATGAGAATTGTGACAAAAGCCGCACAGCATGTCAGTACAAGATATTCAGGATGTTTCACCCAAGTGAGCGGATAATGTCCCAACAAGACATCACGGACCGAACCACCGCCGAGTGCGGTTACACAGGCAATCAACACTACACCAAACCAGTCCATACTACGTCGTCCTGCTGACAACGCTCCCGTCATGGCTTCTGCTGTAATTGCAATAATATAAATAATGGTCAGTAACATTGCCCTTCATCCACTGATGGGTAAAAGATGCGCGCTATTTTAAGTCAAAACGAGCTAAAAGCTACAAGAATTGCGCACAACATTGCTTAAATTTTTTTGTTGATCCACAAATACAAGGCTGTTTCATTGTAACTTGCTGATCTGTGGTTGGATCTAAAAAATACCACTGACCTACATGATAGACAAAATGTGAAACTTCATGATGAATCTGCGTTTGCTGACCATCATGAAAATGTGCTTTAAACTCAACCTGAGCATGATTTTTATCCAGCTTTTCTTTGGCTTGAACTACCTCTAATTTGAGCCACTGATTAGACTTACTCCATGCTGCAATCGCCTGTACATCCAATGCTTGCTGCTGCCCCAATGCAGTGGTTGCCACAATATATGCAATCTCTTGTTTGGCAAATGCGCTATAGCGAGATTTCATTAATTGCTCAGCTGTCTGGGCTTTTTTTTGCCCCAAATGTAGTGGCTGACAACATTGACTATATTGCGCCGAACCACAGGGACAGGATAGATTGGACATAGAAAACTCAAAATCTGAATAGGCTTAAATGATAATGCAACCCTACTTAAAATCGAAACTTTTCTCAAAAATATAGCGTTATAAAAACAGCTGATTTAAATGATGCAAGTTTTCAAGAATATTCAAGCCATATCACCAGATTATTCATATAAGTCATTTACTTTGAATGATTTATTCCAACTCGACTTTAAACCTTTTATACAAATTTTTAGTGACTGTTTAATGCTTTATCTGTTTTGTCCTTTTATAAACCGTGGAATATCTCTCTATCCTAAAGCAACATGAATGTCGCCATTGGCTACGCTACAGCTTATACCGATCATCTGAACAAAAAAACAAGCCAGTTTTTCAACTGGCTTGTTTTCAATATCCTTGCTTTCAATATTAAGGTTTATTCTGAGTCTTTAGATGGCGACAATGCCACAATATGAACTTTTTCAATCTTATGCCCATCCATCGTGACCACTTCAAACTCATAACCATCTGCTTGTAACTTCTGACCATTTTCAGGTAAGCGACCAAGATGGAACAAGATATAACCCGAAAGTGTTGAATATTGCTCTGACTCATCTACCAAATCTCGACCTAACAGCAATGAAACATGGCGAATATCGGTTGAACCTTCCAACATCAATGAACCATCTTCCAAGCTTTCAGCAGCAGCCTCCAACTCATCTTCATCAGGGAATTCACCTGCAATCGCCTCAAGTACATCAATAGGCGTGGCAATCCCCTCGATTGAACCATATTCATTGAGGACAATCGCCATTTGCAAAGGTGCTTGACGTAGTTGCTCCATCACCATCAACACTTGTGCATTTTCATGAACAATGACAGGTTCACGTAAGTGTTTGTCAAAATTCAAAATACCCGTTTCAATATAATCATTGAGCACTTTATGCGTGAGCACAATACCTGCGATATTGTCTAATTCACCATGCGCTAAGATCAGTCTTGAGTGAGACATTGCCATTAAATTTTCTTTGATGGTGGCTTCGTCTTCATCCAAGTCCAACCATTCTAATTCTGGTCGTGGCGTCATGACTGATTTCACTGGGCGCTCAGATAAACCCAATACACCTTGTACCATGACACTATGGTATGCCCCATTTTCATCATCAAAGATTTCATCTGCTAAAGCTTGTGTTGCAATCACATCATCGGCTTTACCATTTTGACTTTCTGCATTTTTGCCCCCTAACATTTTCAACACTGCTGAAGCCGTACGGAAACGCAAATCTGTGGTTGTGACCATCTTTTCTTGATTCTTACGCATGGTTTGGTTCATGAACTCAATCAATACCGAGAAACCAATGGCAGCATATAAATAACCTTTCGGAATATGGTATCCAAAGCCCTCAACAATCAATGAAAAACCAATCATCATCAAGAAGCCTAGACATAAAATCACGACAGTCGGATGTTTGTTGACAAAGTCCATCAAAGGTTTAGATGCCCACAGCATAATCCCGACGGCGATCACCACAGCAATCATCATCACTGAAAGCTCTTTCACCATACCTACCGCAGTAATCACACTGTCTAGGGAGAATACAGCATCAAGAATGACAATCTGAACAATCACCATCCAAAAAGCCGCATGGACTGGATTTTCTTCTTTTAAATCCTGTCCACCTTCAAGGCGTTCATGGAGTTCCATTGTGCCTTTAAAAAGCAGGAATACCCCACCAAACAACAGGATAAGGTCACGACCAGAGAAAGGATGGTCGAAAATATGGAATAAAGGTGCGGTGAGCGTAACCACCCAAGCAATGGATGCCAGTAAAACCATGCGCATACACAGCGCAAGCAACAAGCCTAAAATCCGTGCTTTATTGCGTTGCTCTGGAGGAAGCTTTTCTGCCAAAATTGCAATAAAAACAAGGTTATCAATACCTAGAACTATTTCCAAAACAACCAAAGTCGCCAGACCAACCCACGCCGAAGGATCGGACATCCATTCAAGTATCATTGATCTTGCTCCATTGCAGTTGCGCAATTGATATTTTCAGCATTTGAGAACTGTAAATTTCGAAACAGAGAAGAAAACTTTAGTTTATTTTGAAATATTTTTTTGTCTAAAGATTGTGCATTTTCGGAGCGACTACAACCACTACCCATGATGATTCATTTGTTGATAAACAGGCTTTAATTATAGGCAGTTTTGATAAAAATTTCATCTTATTTGTATGGGATTTTATTTGCTTAGCGCATAAATCGTAACTCACTATATTGTCGTAACGGCGGAGATCGCTCATTTTCATGATTTGCTCACTCTCACCTCAATAGCAACCCTTTAACGATACAAATCATTGCAAAAGTGCCTATAACGCAACATGTTTTTGTCATATTTCTTGCTTAAGGTAGTCGAAATACATAAGAACATGATAAGTTAAGGTGAAAAAATAAATGATGAATAGTGTATTGCCTGTAATGATAAATGAATCGTTAGAATTAGATCAGCAAACTCCTAAAGCAACTCAATGTTTAATTGCACTGTATTGTGGCTCCCGACCTGGAAATAATCCGACTTATAGAGAAAAAGCAATTCAATTGGCTCAAGGCATAGCCGAACATGGTTTTGGCATTGTCTATGGTGGTGCCAGTATCGGTTTGATGGGACAAGTTGCAGATACCGTGACTGAACATGGTGGTGATGTTGTAGGCGTGATCCCTGAATTTATGCTGGATTATGAAATTGCACATAATCAACTGACTGAACTACACATCGTACAAAGTATGCATGAACGAAAAGCCATGATGGCAGATCGTGCCAGTGCCTTTGTTGCTCTTCCAGGTGGTTTTGGAACCTTTGAAGAAATCTTAGAAGTCGCCACATGGGGACAACTCAATCAACATCAAAAACCCATGATGTTATATAACGTGAATGGATTTTATGACCATTTGATTGCCCAGTTAGATCATGCTGTTGTTGAAGGCTTTTTACCACCACAACATCGTGCCAAACTGATTGTGTGTAACCATGCTGATCAAATCTATAATGCAATTAAAAACTTAGAAGCGCCTAAACAATTCGTCGTCTAAGCTTTATATCGTCAATCGATGGAATGAATAAGATGAATTTTCAAAAACTCATCTTATTCAGTCTGATAGGGTTCAACTTTTGATCAATCTATTCAAATTAGATCAATAACATTGAATACAGATGCAATTACTTCAAAGCAGGACTAAAACGACTATATCATTGGTGGAATATTTGCCATCCATAAATTAAACCTGCAGCAGCTACAATCCAACACAATGTCGCAACGCCAAAACAAGACCACATTGAAAGTTTTGTTGCCAATAAATAAACCACCAACAAATAAATAAAATAAGGAACGAGTGACCATATTCCGAATAAAGCGGTTTGTTTTAACGCTTCGGCACCTTTTTCTTGAGCTACGATTACATGTGCGATCAGTGCAAAGGTGGGAAACAGTGGAACCAAGCCCGCAATATAAAATGTCTTACTTTTTGAAAGAATTGAAATCAGTAAAACTACTGCTGCACCGATACTGCATTTCAAAAATAAAGACAACATTGAATACCACTCAAACAAACATCAGATCTGAGCAAGAGTTTACGCCAACATTATCCTTTTGAAATCTAAAAAATCAGCTTATTTCATCCAAAATCAACACAATGTTGAATTAGAATGCACGTTTCAATTTGCCACGATGAATAAAGGCAAAAAAAGCCATTGCCGCTAACGCACCGAGGAAAAAGATGAATTTAATTTCACTTCGGCTTAAATGGTATTCAGATTTGTTGGTCTCTGTTTGGCTAAAATCTGCTTTTATAGGTGGGATACTTGTCGTCAGATAAGAGTGTTTGATATTTTTAAAGTTTAATTCAGTCAGCGCAGCTGGTTTTTCACCTTTGCCTACTAAAACATAGGCAGCAACAACATCAAAATCCACTGCATTTTGAATGCCAAATTTAACCTTTATCGGTTCATAAGTATTGTATTCTGGAATCCAATCATTCAGCTGACTGTAGATACGAATGGTGTCGGTCTTTTCTAATTTGGGGTCTTGAATAAGTTGAACAGCGTTTTCATCCAACAAAGCGGTTAACGCTTTAAATTGATGAAATGAATACTGATTGGTTTGTGTAAGTTGCTCTGCAATCAAGGTTTGCTGCGTGGAATGTTCGCTTGGCTTCGCTTTATTTAATAAGCCTTGATTTTCAAGTATAAAATCTGCTTTTGACGTCAATCCAGGGAAGTTTTGACGTCCGACTAAATATACAGCTGTCCAAATCTGATCGCCAGGTTGAACATGTTCTAATTCCACTTCATACAATTGATTTGGTTTAAGCTGTAAAACTTGGTCAAACAGGACTGGCGTAGCATCTTCTGCAAAAACATTGCACGAAAATACCAAACAAAGAACACATATAAGTTTGTGTATATTCATTTTTAAGCCCCTGTAAATGCGATACACATCACATATGTTACAGTAAAAATAATAACCAATCGCAGAATAGTTGTCTTACAATCTGTTTTTCTAGATAAATGGTTTTTCCTCTAATTCAGTAGTCATAACCAAACACTCAAAACAAACCAACCCGTTGGGTAAAAAAA
This sequence comes from Acinetobacter bereziniae LMG 1003 = CIP 70.12, assembly GCF_000368925.1. Taxonomy (GTDB): domain Bacteria; phylum Pseudomonadota; class Gammaproteobacteria; order Pseudomonadales; family Moraxellaceae; genus Acinetobacter; species Acinetobacter bereziniae. The sequence continues at coordinate 2,077,004 of NZ_KB849756.1, forward strand.
TACAGACTCAACTTTTGATATATGAAACTGGTTATTTCATAAGCATTTCATTTTAAATAAATTATATTGTCATATTGAACGTATAAAAATTAGACCAATAAAATAAATCACAATCAGTCTAATGCTATGAATCTTATTATTTTATGTAAAACATTGATTGTGGTAGCTTTTAAAAAATGGTCAGTTAGATGACACAATTTGTCGCTTAAAAACTATTTTTTACAGCTTGAACAAAATTAAATCGCTATCATATAGCACTTTAATTCGCATAATTTCGAGAAAGTTTTATGAGTCAAAGTCATATCCGTATTCGAGGCGCACGTACCCATAATTTAAAAAATGTGTCACTCGATATTCCACGTGACAAGTTTGTGGTGATCACGGGACTTTCAGGCTCAGGAAAATCATCACTGGCTTTTGATACTTTATATGCTGAAGGTCAACGTCGTTATGTTGAATCCCTCTCTGCCTATGCACGTCAATTCCTCTCACAAATGGAAAAACCAGAAGTCGACTCAATTGAAGGTTTAAGCCCTGCGATTGCCATCGAACAAAAGTCGACCAGCCATAACCCTCGTTCAACAGTCGGAACCATCACTGAGATTTATGACTATCTACGTCTACTCTATGCACGTGTAGGTACACCCTATTGCCCTGAACATGACTTACCCATGGTTGCACAAACTGTTTCTGAAATGGTAGATGCAGTTAAAGCTCTAGAAGAAGGTACAGCGTTAATGCTACTTGCACCTGTGGTTCGTGAGCGTAAAGGTGAATACACCAATCTGTTTGAACAATTACAAAGTCAAGGTTTTGTCCGTGCGCGTGTTGATGGTGAAGTGATTGATATCGATACTCCGCCAGAGCTGGATAAAAAGAAAAAACATACCATCGAAGTGGTTGTTGATCGCTTTAAAGTACGTGACGATTTAGGGAACCGTATTGCAGAAAGCTTTGAAACAGCACTACGTCTAGGTGGTGATATTGCAGTTCTATCGTGGATGAGCGGTGAGCAGCCTGATCGTGTGTTTTCTGCAAAGCACTCATGCCCTGAATGTGATCGTGCAGTAGCCGAACTTGAACCCCGTCTGTTTTCGTTCAACAATCCTTTCGGTGCCTGCCCTGTCTGTGATGGTTTGGGTACGCGAAGCCACTTTAGCGCTGAAAAATTAATCCCTAGCCCTGATGTATCTATTAGCCAAGGGGCGATACGTGGTTGGGACAGACAACGCCCTTACTACTACAGCATGATTCAAAAAGTTGCAGATCATTTCGGTTTTTCATTAGATACACCATGGAATGAGCTGGATGCAGAAACCAAAAAGAAATTTCTGTATGGAACAGGCAAGGAAAAAGTTGATTTAAGCTATATCGATGAACGTGGTCGTAAGCACAATCGAGTACAACCTTTCGAAGGTATTTTGCCCCATTTAGAACGCCGCTATCGTGAAACTGAATCGAATTATGTTCGCGATGATTTGGCACAATATTTATCAAATGCCGCTTGTGATGCTTGTGGTGGCTCACGCTTAAATGAAATTTCCCGTCATGTTCGGGTAAAAGATAAAACCATTGCTCAAATAACTAAAATGTCGATTGGTGATGCTGAAAGCTACTATCAAGATTTAAATCTTGAAGGTGCCAAAGGTGAAATTGCCGATAAGATTTTTAAAGAAATTCGTGAGCGTTTGCATTTCCTTGTTTCCGTTGGTTTAAATTATTTAAGCCTTTCACGTTCGGCTGAAACCCTTTCAGGAGGTGAAGCACAGCGTATTCGCCTTGCTTCGCAAATCGGTGCAGGCTTAATGGGCGTGATGTATGTTTTAGATGAACCATCTATCGGTTTACATCAACGTGATAATGACCGTTTACTTGAAACATTGGTACGATTGCGTGATCTTGGCAATACGGTATTGGTGGTTGAACATGATGAAGATGCCATTCGTGCCGCTGACCATATTATTGATATTGGTCCTGGCGCTGGTATCCATGGCGGCCATGTCATTGCAGAAGGTACTTATGAAGAATTGGCAAGCAATGAAGATTCTTTAACTGGTAAATACTTATCTGGAAAATTAAAAATCGCAGTGCCTAAACAGCGTGTAACACCGCCAAAACCTGATGAGCAAATTAAACTGATGGGCGCAGCAGGTCATAACCTTAAAAATGTTGATCTGAGCATACCTTTGGGTGTGATGACCTGTGTGACAGGGGTTTCTGGTTCAGGAAAATCAACACTGATCAACCGTACGCTATTGCCTTTGGCTGCAACTCAACTCAATGGTGCAACCACCTTAACGGCGGAAAAGTTCGACTCGATTGATGGCTTGCAATTCCTTGATAAAGTGGTCGATATTGACCAAAGCCCGATTGGACGTACACCACGCTCCAATCCTGCAACCTATACAGGTTTATTCACCCCGATTCGTGAATTATTTGCTCAAACACCTGAAGCGAAAGCACGTGGTTATGCCGCAGGTCGTTTCTCTTTCAACGTCAAAGGTGGTCGTTGCGAAGCCTGTGAAGGTGATGGCATGATCAAAGTGGCGATGCATTTCTTGCCTGATATGTACGTGCCTTGTGATGCCTGCCATGGTCAACGTTATAACCGTGAAACTTTGGAAGTCGGCTATAAAGGTAAAAATATTTCTGATGTGTTGGAAATGACGGTTGAAGATGCCATGCATTTCTTTGATGCAATTCCTGTCATTCACCGTCGATTAGAAACCTTAAACCAAGTGGGTTTAGGCTATATTCGTTTAGGTCAGTCAGCAACCACTTTGTCTGGTGGTGAAGCACAACGTGTTAAATTGGCACGTGAATTGGCAAAGAGAGATACAGGCAAAACCTTATATGTCCTTGACGAACCAACGACGGGCTTACACTTCCACGATATTGCCAAGCTTTTAGACATCCTGCATGAGCTTCGCAATAAGGGCAATACGATTGTGGTGATTGAGCATAATCTGGATGTGATTAAAACTGCGGACTGGGTAATTGACTTAGGTCCTGAAGGTGGTTCAGGTGGTGGTCAAATTATTGCTGAAGGCACACCAGAAGATGTGGTTAAATCGAAAGTTTCACATACAGCGAAATTCCTAAAACCGTTGTTGAAGTAAGGCGATTTATTGCATTTCTGCCCTCTCTTGTTTTAGAGAGGGCTCACGTCTCTATGCTCGTCGTTAAAGGGGCATAGAGGACTCTAAGTCTTTATAATTAAAATTAACATATATAACTGATATTTTTTATCCACTTTGATATTTGTCTTTTACCCATCTATCCGTCAATTATTAGCTTATATGTCAGGTTTTCTGATCTATATCTTGGCTCATTACTCTGTCTTTTAACTGTAAAAATTTTGCATTTCCAATTTATACAAGGCAAGATCAATCCATAGCACAGGATATTCATCATATGAAGTTTCTTTACCCATGCTTTTTGATCCCCAGTATTGCTTTACTCAGCGGCTGTATCGGCAATATGAATCCAGCTGGTGGAAATGGTCGCCCCAACTATCCATATTTCGTCACTACACAACCCATGATCATTAAAAAAATAAATGTACCGGCAGGGACTATACTGACCTATGAGAAACAAAGTTTTAAGACAGGCAAACAAAATCAACTCATGAATGAAAATAAACTACAATCCATTTTGATGCCAAGTGGACAAAACATCATATGGGGTGGCGTACCCGTCAGTATGATCGAGAAATTTTTCAATTCACAAATGCGCGGTTATAGTGTTCATGCAGAATTCGAAAAGTTATCACCGAGTCAAAGCACGAGATTTTCAAAATTATGGAAAAGTTGTAATGACCATCTTGGAATTACAATTAAAAATAATAACGATTGGTCATTTAATCTGAATAATATAGCTGATGTAGAAAATTGTAGTGTGCTTTATCAACGCTACTTTAAACATGATACTGAACAACAGCAATTTCTGGATCAGTTATATCGGGAATTAAAAAAAGTGAATCTCAAATAACCGTGTTTGAATGAACTATCCCACGACTTTATTGCGACCTTGTGCCTTTGCTTTAAATAAAGATGCATCCGCTTGCGCGAATAAATCTTCCCAATTCTTTGCCCCTGTTGCTACGCCAATACTTACGGAAACATTCAAGTGATCTGTTGAAGGTGTATGATTAAATTTCAACTGGGAAACATCTGCCAAAATACTTTCAGCAATTTGCAACGCCCAATCCCACTCGACTTGATCAATTAAAATCAAAAACTCATCGCCACCAAAACGTACAATCAAATTTGACTGGGCAATATTGGCTTTTAGACACTGGGCAATTTCCACAATGACAGAATCGCCTAGGATATGCCCAAATTGATCATTCACATATTTAAAATTATCAATATCCACCATGATTAGTGTGAGTTTTTCAAAACGTTCTGTTTGAGTGGCAATATTTTTTAAATAATCTTCTAATGCCAAACGATTCGAAACTCCGGTTAAAATGTCCGTATTGGCACTGTTCTGTAATTGAAATTCAAAAGCATCACGCTGTTTTAACATTTCTTTTAATTTATCAATGGCATCTTTCAATGTGTGCACTTCTTTACTAGGAGCGGTAGAAACAGCGCCCATATAGTCACGCTCTTGAACTTGTGATAACTCTAAAATCATATTTCTAGCATAAATCAAAGGCTCAAAGAGTTTTTTCCTAGTATATAACATGGTAAAAATCGCCACAGCCAATGACAAAAGCGAGATAAATAATGTGATCAAAAACTGACGTTGCTCCGACTCCAATTGTGCTTGAGCACTCAACGCATGTGTTTCCAATAAATACTTTTGTAAGTCGATCACTGAATTGAATTTCCCAACCAAAACATCAGTCAACTGATTGGCTGTTAAAAAATAAGCTTGCTGATGTGAACTTTCCTCAATTAAACGATTAACAGTCGGTAATCCTTGATCAATAAATTGGCTTTTTACTTGAGCGTATAAATGTAGATATGCTGGCGTTTTTAAATTTTCCATTTGCATGGTATCCATCAAACGCCATAAGTATTTTACTTGCTCTTGAGTCTGTAGTGAGCGCGCTTTGTTATATTCAGGAATAGGCTCTGAAAAACTCAGTGGTGCCATAATATTGGAAGCCACACGCCCCGATTGATCTCGTAAATCCGCCAAGATCAATACGATAGATGCATAGTCCGTCACATCACTATTTATTTTTTTTGAGTCATTGATTAAGCGCTGTAACATGGCTCTACAGCTATCCCATGCAGCAAACATCCCCTGAATTGCTTGATCCATTTGAACAGAAGTACGTTCTTTTGCAGGCAATGCCAAATAAGCATCGACCTTCCCCCGTGCGACAGCTAAATCATGTCTTAACTGTACATCCACCTGATCCGCTAAAGCATTGAAGCCTGTCTGCCTTAAAGATTCGACAGTTAGATCAATTTGCCGATCCACCCCCTTACGATAATCTTGCAAGGCTTTCATATTTTCAGACAAATCTTGGGTTGAGCTCGACATTGCCTTATTCGTTGGTGCCCTTTCTCGTGATATTTTATTTGATGTTTCTGCAAAAATTTGTAAGGTTTGAATATCGACTAAAATTCTCTTTGAACGAACATATTCTTGATAATTACTGATAATTTGAGGAACAGCGATCAATAAAACGGACAAAATAATGACTGACATAAGGATAAGCAAACGGGTGCTTATTTGTTCTGATCGGAGTTCCTGCACCATCGTCATGACCCTATGGGAAGTAATGTCGAATGAATCTAAAAAATTTGGCTATATTATAGGGTATCTGAATCAATTCTACCCAAGTATTTAAACTTCAGTCTGTTTATTGCATTCACTATACTATCGCTTTTACAGATAAGTGATATTGAAAATTAACATTTTACATATAAATAGATTATTCTTAAAATATAAAAATCAAATGAATTATCACATTTTGAAAATATACCCTTTTCAATGCCCAGTTACCCCCAATAAACTGGGCATTTTTTTAACTCATGCATTTATCTTAAATAAAAAAATAGACCCAATTTGTCCAAAATACTTAAGGTTAATTGTTTACGTTCAGCTGGATCATTACCTGCTTGCATGTTCATATTTAACGCAAATGCAGTCACCTTGCCATTGGGTTGTTCAACCCATCCCGTATACCAACCCACTTGAGGTTCAACATCCATTCCCCAACCACTTTTAGCATACAGTTTACTGTCACCACGTCTCTCGATATAAAGCATATCTTTGACTTGTTGCTGTACATTTGAATCAAAAGGCAATTGCTTCATTGCCAGTTGATAGGCAAATTGAACTTCTTGTTCAGGGGAGATTTTTAAAGGACCCACCAACCAAAAATTATCGACTTGCTGACCAATCTCCGCATTGCCAAAACCTACACGCTTCACTTCTTCACGCATCAATTCCAAGCCAATACGTCGAGCAAGCTCTTGATATACAGGAACAGCTGAAGCCTGCATCGCTTCTGCCAAAGTCATATCTTTTTCCCATGCTGAAAAAGCGCGCTTTTCACCATTCCAATGAAATACTTCAGTATTGGTTGCTTTTGCATTTTGCAAGCCAATTAAAGCATTCAACATCTTAAATGTAGATGCAGGAATATATTCAGTCTTTGCTCGGCTTAGATCATTACCATAACTTTTTAGATGAATCCCATCATAAGTAACAAACACAGCTTGAGTCTGTGCTTGATTAAATAATAAAGGAATCTCAGTTTCTCGCTCTGATATGACTGGGCGTTGTAGTTTTGAATCATAAACACAACCTGAAAATGCCAAACTACTGAGGATGACACAAAATAAACCTTTCATTTTAAACTTCATGATATTGGTGACCTTAAATACCACTCTAACATGCTGAAAAATTGAAATCGTAGAGATCATGGAAAAATATATTGTGCCAAGAATGTAAGAAAATATTTACATGTGCAATATATTGGTGCATAATGCACCTCATTAGGGCAATAATTAGGTTTTCCTCAGCAGAAACTTTAGCTTTGCTCCAGATTTTGGCGAAAAATCCCAGTTTTCTTTGAAAATTGGGATTTTTTTTGGCAAAAATCATGCCAACCCTATCTTAGATAGGTTAAGTTTAGCACTATATTGGTGCGAAATTTCTCCCCCTACCTGATTTGATGAAAATTTATTGATTTTTAAACAAAAAAAAGCCCAACCTTGGGGAAAGCTGGGCATATAAACTGCGAATTTAAAAAAACTCATTGAATAGCAATGAACTTTATAGACTTATTATCTAAAATCCATCACACTTTGTAAAACCTATTAAATTGATCGGATATAGAAATATTATCGTTTTTACTAATAATTGCGCCACAGCTAACACTTTATTAAATAAAATGAATATTAAATCACATATTTTATGCCAGCTAAGCAGATTTTAATGACATTTTCTTGACATTGATTGCAAAAAAACCATCGAAAATACAAATTAACAACAGAATACAATAGAAAAAACAAATCAATAAAATTCGTATTTTGCCATCCTTTTTTTAATAAATATTACTGCTCTTTAGTTTTATTTACTTGTTCTGATTAAACTTTTTCTAAGGTTGACTTGAAGCTAAACAAATGTTCGTTTTTTAAACAGTGTTTTTTTCATGTATCTGCTTTGTAAACATACGTCTTAAACATCATTGACTTAATATCTTGTTACAATACAATGCCGTGTGTTTCACCAATTTCTCCTATTGGAAAAGATTATGAAAAAACTCGGTTTAGCCACTGCTCTATTATTAGCCATGACCGGCGCACAAGCATACCAATTTGAAGTTCAAGGTCAATCAGAGTATATCGATACAACTGAAAATGACAAAGACTTCACTGGTGGTCTTCAAGGTACTTTCTACTTCAAAAATGTTGACTCTTCTAAAGGTCCTTTGGCTGAAGCAGCGTTCTTAAACCAAGCTTCTAACGTATCTTTAGCGTACAACTATGGCGAATTAGATGCTGGCGTAACTGCACACAACTATGGCGCTAAAGCTGAAGCTTATGTTCCAACACCATATGTTCCTGCTTATGCAAGCGTATCTTATAGCCACACAATTCTTGATGGCAAACACGGCTTATCTAACGATCAAGGCGACCGTTTTGCTTTAGAATTAGGTGCTTTACCTACTCAAAACTTCTTGGTTGCAGTTGGTTATACCAACGTTGCTGACCAAGTTGCTTTAGATGCATTCAATGTAATGGGTAACGGTGTTGCTAAAGCAACTGCTGAAGCTGCAACAATTGGTGAAGATCAAGACGCAATCACTGCACGTGCTAAATACGTTGGTGGTATTGACGGTACGAACATGTCTTTAGCATTTGAATCAGGCATTATCTATGGTGATGCAACTGCATACCAATTCAAAACTGATTTCTATTTGAACCCACAATTAAGCATTGGTGCTTCTTACGCAGCTTCTAGCTACGAAGGTTCTCCAGATTCAGCTTGGGGTGCGAACGTAAACTACTTCATCACTCCTGCGATTGCAGTTGGTGCAAGCTATGTAAATGCAAACTACGAAGCGAAGAAAGAACAAGCTATCTCTTACTTTGGTGATACGCAAACTGTTGGCTTAAACGCTAAATTCCGTTTCTAATAACTTAGAAATCGAATCTGTAAAAAAGGACTCTCACGAGTCCTTTTTTATTGCTTGAAGATAAATAACTTAGCTTCTCAGCACATTTAAAAAATGCAAGTGACGTTCATATTGATCAATGATGTCTTGAATCAAGTCTTCCTGTGTCCACTCCATCACATCATAGTTCTGACCGCCCTCTCTTAAAAATACTTCAGCTTGATAAAAGTCATCTGTTTGTTGATGCTGTTCATTCATCATAAAGCTGGGTGCAACCATTTCCCGCACCATTACTTTATAAATAAAATTTAGTTCGTCATGATGATCTACACTCAACTGAACACCATCTTCCAATTCTTTGATGACGACATTCAAATGACGGCGTTTGAATTCAAAACGAATACTTTCAAAAGCTTTAATCACATGAGATTGGATATATTCATGCACCTCAGCTTGTGTATGCGGATAATGCATAATTAAGCCTAGACGTTGTTGCCAACTTCGTGGGTTTTGTACAGCTCTTGGAGTAATTCTTGCGACTTGTAAAGCTTGCATTTTGGTCACATCCACACGAAGTGCTTTCACTAAGCCCCAACATAACAACAGCATAATAAATGTGAATGGCAATGCACTCATCATTGTCGCAGATTGTAATGCACTAAGCCCACCCACCATTAATAGAATGATCGAAAGTACTGCCATTAAAATGGTCCAAAACAAACGTTGCCAAGTCGGTGAATTATCAGACTTTGCTGTGAGATAGTCGGTAACCAATGCACCAGAATCTGCTGAGGTGACAAAAAATAGAACCACAAGTACCGTCGCGATTAGACTTGAGATTCCTGCGAAAGGTAAATGAGCGAGGAATTCAAACAATGCCACTGAAGAATCTTTTTGCACAGCAGCCATCAAACTGTCTTGCCCCTGTTGCAAAATACTGAATAATGCAGCATTACCAATAAAGCCCATCCAGATCAGGGTAAAACCTGTCGGAATCAGCAAAACGCCAACAATAAACTCTCGAATGGTACGCCCTTTCGAAACACGGGCAATAAACATCCCCACAAATGGTGACCATGAAATCCACCATGCCCAATACACAATGGTCCACCCACCGATCCAACCATTGGATTGATAGGCATATAAATTAAAGGTCATGGTGAATAAATTAGAGATGTATTGTCCAGCATTTTGAATTGTGGCTTGTAAAATATAAACACTTGAACTGGCGAGAAAAATAAAAACAAGGAGTAGCAAAGCCAAAACCAGATTCAGCTCAGAAAGTCTTTTAATTCCTTTATCCAAGCCTAAAAATACGGACAGTGACGCAAGTGTACTGACGATGATGATCAATATAATTTGCGTTGTAATATTACTTTCCCAGCCGAATAAATAGCTCAAGCCAGAGTTAATTTGGGTTACACCGAAACCTAAAGTCGTGGCAACACCAAATACCGTACCAATGGTCGCAAAGGTATCCACGGCATCACCAATAGGTCCATAAATCCTGCGTCCAATAATTGGATATAGGCCCGAACGGACTTTTAGTGGTAAATGATAACGGAAAGCAAAATAAGCCAGTGTTAGACCAACCACAGCATAGATCGCCCAAGCGTGTAAACCCCAATGGAAAAAGGTAATTCTCATCGCTTGTTGCGCAGAGTCAATACTTTGGGGATCTCCAGTAGGTGGGTTGACATAGTGCATGACTGGTTCAGCCACACTAAAGAACATCAAACCGATGCCCATACCAGCGGTAAACAGCATGGCAAACCATGACCCATTGCTATATTCAGGCTGACTGTGATCTGGACCGAGTTTAATTTTGCCCATCTCAGAAAAGGCAATAAAAATAAGCAAAATTAAAAAAATTGCGACAGACAAAACATAGAACCAGCTAAATGAATCCGTGATCCATTTATTCATTTGCGTGGTCATCAGTTCAAAGGCATTAGGTGCAAAGATAACCACCGCTAAAAACAGCGCAATTATTCCAACAGTGCTCAAGAAAACATTTGGATTGATATTGTCAAACCAAGTGATTTTTTTGGAAGGCATATTTCCCCCAGGTTTTTATATTAAAAGGACAGACGTATTAAAGTCAAAAAAGGCATTCACAATAGTGAAAAAAGACGAATCCCGTAGAACAGCGATTAGATTCAGCACACATTATAATTTAAATTAATATTTTCAACAATTTAGCAAATGTAACAAGATAGTTTTCACGTTATTTTGGTTTATTTTCAATATATTGCAGTGCAATCATACGTGAAACGATCAGCGCAAAATACATCACACCACAAAACATTTGCAACATCGAAATCACACGTGCTGCGGGTGCAACAGGGATCAAATCCGACAATCCAGTTGCAGATTGCAAACTAAAACTAATAAACAATAAATCCAGCCAAGACTGATAATCCGCAACATGATTGGGGTTTTGAAAGCTTTGTGGAACCAATAATTGGCAAATACTGTATAAAAAGGCAAAGCCCCAAGCAATCAGGGTAAAAACTGCCCCAGCAGCAAATAACTCATCTTTGGTAAGGTAACGGTCTGCAAACATATAACGGATCAGTCCATAAGCAGCACAAAAATATGCTGCTGCTTCAAAAGCATGGGCGATAATTTGCAAAGTAACGGAATGAAAACCGATCAGCATCAAAAAAGATAACGAAAAAGCCCCCAACACAAAGCTTAACCCAAGCACGGTAAATGTTGGTGTTTGTCGTATTACCTTGGCAATGATCAACAATGCAGACACCCCAAGCAGCCATGTAAGAATTTGATAGCTTCTACTGGCATTGGTGTACACAGACAAAACCAAAATCAGCAATTGCACCAATAATAGCCATGCCGAAGGCAATTGCTTGAATCCTTTCCAAAATTCGACGATTGATTGCATAAATAATTTCTGGTTATTGTTTTAAAACTTCAAATTAACATATTCATTCAATTTGATAAATTGTTTAAATTTTACCTTATTGTTCAATCTATAAATTGAGATAATTCATCCTATTTATAACATGCTAAATCGTGCGCTTTTCAAGCTTTATTTCTACTCTAAATTATTCAAGCACCTAGTCCTGTTATAAAAGGGACATGAAGGCTTTCAAATTGAAAACCCATAAAAAAACACCTTCGAAAAGGTGTTTTTGAGTTGATTCGAAATCAATTAGTGATCTGAAGCACCTGAGATGCCAATACCTGTTTGTGAGCGTACAAACTGTGCATCAAATGCTTTGCGTTCTGCTTGCGCACGTGCTGATTTATCAGTCACAGAGAACAACCAGCAGCAAATGAAGGCTAACGGCATAGCGAAGATTGCAGGACCATTGAATGAGTTGATTGGTGTATCAGAGATTTTTAATGTATCTACCCAAACAGCTTTCGATAAGATAATTAAAGTCACTGCTGTTACTAGACCAACAACACCACCAATAACTGCACCACGTGTCGTTAAGCCTTTCCAGAACATTGAAAGTACCAACACTGGGAAGTTTGCACATGCAGCTACGGAGAATGCCAAACCAACCATGAAAGCAACGTTTTGTTTTTCGAACAAAATACCTAAGATCATCGCGAAAATTGCTAGACCTAAAGTTGCGATCTTAGACATACGTAATTCAGATTCAGGTGTAGTTTGACCTTTTTTGATTACGTTTGCATATAAGTCATGTGAAATTGCAGAAGCACCTGAAAGTGTCAAACCTGCAACAACTGCAAGAATAGTTGCGAACGCCACTGCTGAAATGAAGCCCATGAACAGATCGCCACCCACTGCATCAGCAAGGTGTACCGCTGCCATGTTGTTACCGCCAACTAATTCTAGTTTGCCAGTTACAGCCATTTTTGCTACATCAATGAATTGTGGGTTGTTTGATACGAACAGAATCGCACCGAAGCCGATAATGAATGTTAATAAGTAGAAGTAACCAATGAAACCTGTTGCCACAACAACTGATTTACGCGCTTCTTTTGCGTCTTTAACAGTAAAGAAACGCATTAAGATATGTGGTAAACCTGCGGTACCAAACATTAATGCTAAACCAAGCGATAATGCATCTAATGGGTTTTTCGTCAAGCTACCTGGACCCATGATCTTAGTTGCATCTTCGATGCTTACATCATGCACTTTTGCAAATACATCGATAGATTGTTTAAACATTTCAGAGAAGCTATAGCCTACAGAATGCATCACCATGAACGCCATGAATGTTGCACCTGAAAGCAACATCACCGCTTTAATGATCTGTACCCATGTAGTCGCCAACATGCCACCAAAGATCACATAAGCCATCATCAGAAGACCAACGATCACCACTGCAATGTTATAGTTCAAACCAAAAAGAAGTTTGATTAGCTGTCCTGCACCCACCATTTGTGCAATCAAATAGAATGCAACAACAACCAAAGAACTGATTGCAGCAAGTGTACGTACCGGCTTTTCTTCTAAGCGGAATGAAACTACATCAGAAAGGTTGTATTTACCTAAGTTACGCAGACGTTCAGCAACCAAGAACAGTACCACTGGCCAACCAACCATGAAACCTAGTGAATAAAGCAGACCATCAAAACCTGAGCTAAACACCATTGCAGAAATACCCAAGAACGATGCAGCTGACATGTAGTCACCAGCAATCGCCAAACCATTTTGGAAACCTGAGATACCACCGCCAGCTGTATAGAAGTCTGCTGTATTGGTGGTTTGTTTTGCAGCCCATTTAGTGATGAACAAGGTAAGACCAACGAAAATTGCGAACATGATAATCGCATGCCAGTTGGTCGCTTGTTGCTGAGCTTCACCTAAATCTGGACCAGCTTGTGCAACAGTAGAAAGCAGTGCAGTAGATGCAAGTGCTGCTTTAGTCTTTAAAGAGTTCCATTTCATCTTAGTGAAGTCCTTTTTCATGAGCAATTGCTTCTACTTCTCTCATTGCATCTTCATTCAATTGATCCAATTTATTGTTGGCAATATATGAATACACACCACACAAAATGAAAGATAAAACAATAATGCCTAGACCTAAAGGAATACCCCAAGTGGTGACTCCACCACTAAATGAAGTCATCAAAAATTCTTTGTTATAGCCAACTAAAAGCATAAATCCAACATAAACGAACAACATAATTGCAGTTAATGTCCAGCTCAATCTACTTTTTTTAGCAACCATTTCTTTGAATTTTGGATTTTGTAGAATCGCCTCTACTTGTCTCTCATCCATAACCATGCTCCTTGATAAGCGACCAGAACCCTGGTTGCTTTTTTTAATCTTTTTTTACATGGTCAAAATTAACAATATTGTGGGGTTCTCGTAACTTAGACTTTGGTCGTTAAATTTTGAGCAAAGTGCGTGAGTCAATTCATGGATGCGGTATGATAGGGGGTAGATTTTTATACTGTAGTCCTTATGAACAGTTGGTTAATTATAGGGGTTTTAGCCCTTTACATCTTCATTCTCTTCGTTTGTGCCTTCTTTGGGGAGAAGCATGCCAGCCGATTAAGCACTCGTGGCAGAATGCTTCTCTTTAGTCTAACATTGGGCGTTTATTGTTCATCTTGGACTTTTTATGGTGCAACTGGTGCAGCAGTAAGAGAAGGGATTATTTTCCTACCGATTTATTTAGGACCTTTATTATTCGTTTGGCTAGGTTATGACATTTGGCGTCGTTTAGGTCGTGTACGCCAGCATCATGCCATTTCATCGATTGCCGACTTTGTTGCTGCTCGTTATGGTAAAAGCGGAACACTTGCCTCTTTGGTCACCATCTTAGCAGTTATTGCAATTATTCCTTATTTGGCTTTGCAGTTACGTGCGATTGCACTCAGTGCATCGGTCATGCTCGATCATAATACCCAAGTTGTTTCAACCACAACCAATGGTGTACTTGGACTCACTGCGGTGCTTGCAATCTTAGCGATGATGTTTGGAACGCGACAAATCGCCAATACCGAACAGCATGGCGGACTCATGCTTGCGGTAGCATTTGAATCTTTTGTCAAACTGTTTGCACTACTCTGTGTTGCCTTCTTTTTTATTTTTGACCACCCTCAAAATATTGTACAAATTTCACATGATGTACAAAAAACCTTTCATGAAGTGCAACTGTTTGGTGTTCCTGAAACATTTTGGATTCAAACCTTATTGGCATCTTTAGCGATTATTTGTTTGCCCCGTCAGTTCCACGTTGCTGTGGTGGAGTTACGCGATGAAAAGCATATTCGAGGTGCTAGACGCTGGTTTGCTGCTTATTTAATCCTTACCATTATTGCCATTATTCCAATTGCCAGTTGGGCACTTCATGCAGCACCGAAATATTTAACCATTCCAGATGTTGCGGTACTTTCTTTACCGATTAGTTATAACCAAGACTGGTTATCTTTACTGGCATTTTTAGGGGGGTTTTCTGCATCTACAGGGATGCTTTTGGTCTCTTCTGTCGCACTGTCTATCATGCTGAGTAATGACTTGATCATGCCTGCTTTATGGAAATTTGGAATTCTTTCCCGTCATGATAAACGCTTACCGCAAGTGCTTAAATTTACACGTCGTGTGTGTATTTTAGCGGTGATGCTACTTGGTTTTCTATTCTTCCATTTCTTTAATGATATTGACCAACTCTCAACTTTTGGTCTTTTGGCATTCAGTGCTGTTGCACAGTTCTCACCAGCATTGATTGGTGGTTTATATTGGCGAGGAGGTAGCCGCCAAGGGGTCTATTCTGGTTTAGTGGTCGGTTTTATCCTGTGGTCATATACCTTGTTGCTTCCAACAATTTTGCGAAGCTTACCTGTTGAGTATAGTGAGTTCGCACATCAGTTTTTAATGTTTGGTCCTTTAAATATCGAATGGTTAAGACCAGAAGCATTATTTGGTTTTGAATCATTCGCACCATTAACACATGGTGTTATTTGGGCACTCGGATTAAACATTACCTTATATATCTGGGTATCTCGAATTTATCGCCCAAGTATTGCAGAACAAATACAAGCCGAAAGCTTTTTCTATTACGAAACCAAACCTTTACCTGCGCAAAATACTTCGACTGATATTAACTATTTACACCATGATGTTGCCAAGCTCAAAGTTGGCGATTTAATCGCACTGGCTAAACGTATCACTGGTGAAGGACCTGCAACACACGCATTTCAGCAATTCTGTGCTATGAACAATGTGGTTTTAAATGAAAATAGCAGTGCAAATGGGATGTGGTGGCGTTTTACCGAACAGTATCTTGCTGGAACGATTGGTGCAGCATCTGCGCGTACCTTATTAACTACAGCGATGGTCAATAACGGCTTAGCCTTGGGACAAGTTGCCAACATTCTTGACCAAGCTTCACAATGGCAACGCTTTAACCAAAATCTCATCATGACCATGATTGACCATATGACGCAAGGGGTCAGTGTGGTGGATGAAAATATGTGTCTGGTGGCATGGAACAATCAATACCTCAAACTTTTTGATTATCCTAAAGATCTCGTTTATGTCGGTTGTCCAATTGCAGACTTGATTCGTTATAACGCTGAACGTGGTGAATGTGGTCCTGGCTCGGTAGAAGAACATGTACGCAAGCGAATTCACTGGATGAAAGTCGGAAGTGCGCATGAGTTTGAACGAATTCGTAAAGATGGTCGTGTGATTCAAATGCGTGGAAATCCAATTGAAGGTGGAGGTTTCGTTACCACTTTTGCTGATATTACCGCATTCCGTGAAAATGAAGCTGTACTTGAAGCCCGTGTCTCTGATCGTACCCAACAGTTGGCTGATGCACTTGAAGAACAACAACTTGCACGCGAACAAGCCGATAAAGCCAACATGTCAAAAAGTCGCTTTATTGCCGCCGCCAGCCATGACTTGCTTCAGCCCATGCATGCCGCACGTCTATTCAGTACAGCATTAGAACAAAGCGTTCAGTCGGATGAAGACCGAAAAACTTTACAACAGCTTGACCGTGCTTTGCATGGTGCAGAAAGCATGTTATCTGCTCTTTTGGATATTGCACGCTTGGAAGGTGGTTCAATTCAGCCGAAACGCCAAGCCTATCCATTACATGATTTACTCAGTGATTTGGAACTGCAATTTAAATCGATTGCCGCACAACGTGATATCCAGTTGCACGTACATGATGCTCAATTCTGGATTGACACCGACCCGCAATGGATTCGTCGTATCATCCAAAACTTTGTTAGTAATGCCTTACGTTATACAGCGCGTGGGCGTGTCGTGGTGGGTGTACTGCGTGCTTCAGATCTTCCACAACATATCCGCATTGGTGTTTGGGATACAGGTCCTGGGATTGCAGAAGAACAACGCATTAAACTGTTTCAGGAGTTTGAGCGTTGTGGGCATACTTCACCTTGGGGGGAACAAGGTTTAGGGCTTGGTCTTGCGATTGTTCAACGAATGACCAGCTTGTTGGATTATCCTGTACATGTCTATTCAGAGCTCGGTAAAGGCTCATGCTTCATGATTGATGTCCCCGTTGTAGAAGCACCTAAAATTGTTGCTACACCAGTGCAAGCTGTTCCTTTAAAAGCAAAAGCATATAAGATTTTATGTTTAGATAATGACGATACAATTTTGGAAGGCATGACTACCCTGCTGACCAAATGGGGTTATCAAGTCTTTAAGGCCACAGAACCTGAACAGGCTTTGGACATTATTCAAAGAGAAAATATTCAAGTCTGGTTAGTGGATCAGCATCTAAACAATAGCAAAATTGGTTTGGATTTCATCATTGAAAATCGTCAGGAAAATGTTCCTGCAGCACTGATCACCGCAGACTCCGATCCTGAATTACCACAACGTGTCAAAGATTTAAATGTTGTGCTTTTAAAGAAACCACTTAAACCAGCCTCACTACGCGCATGGTTATCTGGATTGAAAATTTCAAAATAGTGTTGCCTATTAGAATCCCCTTCTTTAATGTTTTGAAACATTTACACGCGCTAGAGCTTCGTGCTCTAGCGCGTGTGTTACACATTTTTTTAAGATAAATAGCAATTTTTTTTAAGGATTGTGCAAAAGCATTCAAAAAGCTGCCAAAGACTGCCTTGTTTATTGGCGAAAGATTCCAAAGCTTTATTTTCTATGGCAAATAACATCAAAATAGTAAATATACACTTGTATAGTTAGTTACAATTTTATATTTATTTGATTTTAAATAATAAAAAACTACTTTTCACCCCATATACAACTTTAGTCGTATTCCTATTGCATCTCAGATAAATCAAAAATTAATTCAAGACAAAATCACGCTCATGTTTAGGGAAACAAAAACAGCGTTTGAATTCAATTTTAAATAGGATTTTAGCTATGAATATTTCAGAAACTGTTCCACATGGGCTACACCAAGCTCAACAATTCCATCGTCAATATGGTGCTAATTCAATTCTGCCTGAAATCGATTGGCAAGCTATTTTTAAACATAGTAAGTTGCAAGACACTCAAATCCAAGCGCTGAATACCATCTATCAAGCAACAGTACCTTTAGCACTGCAAGTTTTTGATGAATTAAAATTTGATGTATTTGCACCTGTTGCATTTCATCCACAAGGTCTAGGTTTATTTGATAAATTAGCCCAACAAGAAGAAAAGTTAGTTCAACGCTTAGAAGATGAATGCGAATGCTTAAATGATGAGGTTCGTCATCAAGTCTGGAGTATGTTACTTCGTGGTGGTGCTGTATTGGTATTTAAAGCATGGTTAGGTAAAGTTAAAACTGGGGAAAATAGTTTAGACATGACCCAGTTTGATGAACTATCAGACTTGTTATTCATTAAAACTTCACCGACAACGCTCGCAATGCGTCTAAAAGTAGATGCTCATGCAGACTATGACCATGTATTCTTGATGTATGGCAATGATGTCTTCCTTGATCGCTTCAATAGTTTAGAAACAGCAGCATTATTTGTTGATTTAGGCGTATATGATGCAGCATTTTTAAGTTTACGTGATGATCGAGTTGCGGATTACCTCAAATCTAAAGGTTATGTAACTCATGAGCAGATCGAAGATTTAAAATGCGCTTTAAATCCTCTGGGTTGCCCAGATCAAGTCTCTAAACAAGATTGTTTAGCCTAATTGCCTTATTTAGGAAGTACAAAAAGCCAGTCAAATGACTGGCTTTTTACTCTGATCAAATATCCACATACGATTCTTTGAATAGTTGCGACTCAGTATTAATACAATGCCTTAGGCAACTTGATCTGAATAATTTCATTGTCATCAGCACGCTTTGCATTTCGTCCAGAAGATCCGGGAAAATTATTGTCGTTCATCACAGTTAAAGTATTTTTATTTTCAATAATGACATCTTCAATCGTTTCAAATGGAAAGGCGAATGTAGTGCCTGTACCGATATCACCATCATGTGGCGCACCATATAAATTATTTGGATTAGCAACGTTCATTAAATCGACCAAATCTGAACGTTTAACCGCTTTACCAACATCGCCAAGCTCAATTTGAATCAGCTTTTTATAACCATCGAGCTTATTCTGACTCGCATCACGTTCGATAATAATGCCAGATTTGTCATCGTACATTTGGAAGTCACCAATATTGGTCGCTTTGGTATTTAAAGTGAAATAATAATAACGTCCTGTATAGGCTTTTTTCTTTACATCAAATTGAGAAATCAGTAATTGCTGAGTGGTCTCGCCTTTTAAGGGTTTCTCTAGTAATGGGTATAAATATTGCCCATCTTTAGACAATGCCATACCTTCGAAACCGCCACTTTGCTGAACCAATGGTTCAACATAATTTATATTCGCTTTGTTGAACTGGTTTTGTGGTGAGCGTAATTCAGCGCCTACTTTCAATGGATTTGGTAATGGAATTGGCGCATCCAACAAGATTCCATCTTTATCAAAATGCAGTAAATAAGGTCCAAACTCATCCCCAATCCAATACGTACCATCCGCAGTACGTTGAATCGATTCAGGATCAAAATCAGCGCCAGTGAGCAAACGATCAGCGGTATTTTGATTGACGATATTAAACGGAATTAATTTATTTGGGTCACGAAGTTGGACAAAGCTCATCACTTGAACTTTCGCTGTTCCAGATGACTTGGTTCGAAAATCAGATTTGATCTGATACAAACGCAACAGAAAATCTGATGAATTATCTTGGGTACCAAAACCATTATCAGCCATGACCATATAGGTACCGTCATTATTTTTTAATGCACCTGAAAAACCTTGTACGGGCTGTCCTTTAAATGGCGGAAATATACCATTGGCACCTTTGACGAAAGCGCCTGAATTTGGACCAGCAGCATAAGTTTCAACATCAAGCTTAGCAAATGATAGCAATGTAGGCACGGTAACCGATGATTCGAACGAAAAGTCGTTGTCATCATCATTACAAGCGGTTAAACCCAATATACTGAAAGCTAAAAGTGAGTAGGCTAATTTTTTCATAAAGGTCTTTTTATTGGTTTAAATGAGCCTTATTTAAACCAATCAGGATGACAATTTTAAGTCATTTCAATGACAATACGGAGTCAAGTAAGTTTGATTTTGGATCAAATTTGAATATCAAATCCCAAATCAATATCACAAGCTGCTTGACCACCACGTACTCCCCAATTTTCCGTTGGGATCTCTCTTAATATAATTTTTATATGATCTTTTGGAATTCCAAATGCAGAAAGGTTATTTACAATTTTAAGATACAAACTTCGTTTTGTGTCCAATGTACGCCCAACAAAGCAATCGATAGTGATACGAGTAAACTTTTCGGGATTACGCTTATTTGGAGGGCATAAAAAGCGATGTGGATCATGTACGATTAAACAAATATTACGATCATCATCAGTAATTTTAAATACACTAACTAAAGCATTTTGAACTGCTCCAACTAAATCCACTTCTTGTTCAACAGAATATTGATATCGAACATCAATTGTAGTTGCAGGCATTATTTGTTCTCATTTTATGTTATTTTAAAATCAAAAGGATAGCATGATTAATATACTACCGTATCAATTAACCTCATATTGATTAAATTGTTTCAACATTTTCTCATCATAAAAGTTTGATGTATCATCTATCCTTAAGATATAACAATATATTGAATTAAATAAGTTTTCTATTTTAGTAATAGTCTTAATAGCCCAGCATTTTTTCCATCTTCCAGTACCCAAATCGAACCATCATGCGCTGGATAAATATCTCGAATCCGCTGTTTCATGTTCAAACGCTGTATTTCACGAACTGGCTTTGATTCAGTATCGACCACAATAATTGCTTCTGAAGACAATCCACCAATGAGCGCCTTATTCGTCCATTGAGGGAACAATTGTTTTTGATAAAACACCAAATTCGATGGAGAAATTACAGGTGTCCAACTGATCTCAGGTGCTTTAAATTCAGGACGGGTGACATGATCAGGAATCTCTTTTCCTGAATAATGATCCCCATTGGAAACAATGGGATAACCATAATTCTCACCTTTATGAATTAGATTTAATTCATCACCGCCCTTAGGTCCCATTTCTACAACCCACAATTGGTCTTTATGATCAAAAGCGATACCTAAGGGATTACGATGCCCTAAAGACCAGACTTGTTTTGCGATTTCACCTTGTTGAGTGAATGGGTTATCTGCAACAACAGTACCATCATCATTCAGTCTAATGACTTTACCCAAATTCGACTTCATATCTTGTGCAGGATCAAATTTCTGACGTTCTCCAGAACTGATCCAAAGCTTTCCATCTTTCCCAAATAACATACGATGCGCATAATGCCCTTGTCCTGAGACCTTTGGAACTTGTTCCCATATTCTTTGTATATTGCGGATTTGAGGATTTGTTTCTTGCAGGTTTAATTCACCACGAACTACAACTGCGCCATAACCACCATTGCCTTTTTCAGCATAACTCAAATAGATTTGATGATTATTTTTATAGTCAGGGTGCAAAGCAATATCACCCAATCCACCTTGCCCACCATAAGCAACTGGCGGAACACCTAAAATATCAATGCTTTGTGATGAAGAAGGATCATAGAGCTTTAATTTCCCTCGTCTCTCTGTAATCAATAATCGCCCATCCACCAATTCAGTCATTGCCCAGGGTTCATCAAATGTCGCGACTTTTTCAACACGATAGCTTTGATCAATCATCGCAGTTGTGCTTTCTGTCGCTTGTTTTACTTCAGATGATGAATTGCTTTGAGCATTGCATGCACTGAGTAATGTACAGCCCATGAGTAGAGGTAAGTAAAAAAATTTCTGTCGTAACGCTTCCATTTCTTGTTCCTCAATACTTTGATGTTTTATTTATTGTAAAGAAAAGACAGTATTGAACTATTTTATATTGTTAACAGCAATTTTCTAATCCATTCGAAGTAAGCATTTACCTACAAATCCTGCCGAATTTAGCGAATATACGGTTGCTTTAAATTCACCTATTCTATCGTTATCGGGAACAGGAAGTTTCCCAGACAAAACAACAATAACAAAACGTCTGAGCATCAGGAACGTGAGATTCGACAGGAGTCAAATCTAACACACCAATACGAAGAAAACCCCATCAGGATGATGGGGTTTTCTTTTTGTAACTATATAATATATTATGATGTACATCTTAAGAAGCTATAAGCTTCTTAGATAAGCAATAACTTTTTCCATCTAATCATTTCTCTTAGATGTATTAAAACACTAAATTCGCAAATCATGTCCTTTTATTCTAATTAAGGTATTGAATAAAATTTTAGATTTGGCAAGTATTTATTAATCAAACCTAAATGAATATTTATCCTAATTCCAACAGCGGTATCAAAATATTTCCCTCTGCCTAGCTTATGCTCAATTAGAATTGCTGTTAGTTTTTGCTTTGGTTGATTTACAATAAAGGGCTCCTTGAAAAAAATACCCTGTGAACGAATGATAGCCCCCCCACTACATCCTTTTAAATTTGGAGAAGTCTCCCATAATTTTCCATTAATTAGTCTTTTCTTATCATAGACCATAGCAACATGTATATCTTGATTTAAATTATAATAATCATAGACTTCTTTCGGCATTTCTCTTGTAGGAAATCCCTCTTGCTTAAAATTGGCTATACTATTCGAGATGTTTGATCTATTTGATTTAATCCCTGAAATAATATAAGGATTATCTTGAAAATTATTACATACTTTCAAGTTAGTTCTATGTAAGTCCAAATCATCATAATCTAAAAAAATCTTTTTAAAGCTTTCATCTAATTTAGAATGTATATGATAAACACTTGCATCTATAGGATCACTATTATGATTTTTCCCTGATTTTGCTGTACTGAACCTATCTCCTTGTAAATAAATAAGTTTTAAGCCTCCAAAATAACCTACAATGATTGGCTTATTTCCAAATTCATGAAATACATGTGCCGCCGAAAAAATAAAATATTCTCCACACAAACAAACAGCTACACCTGAACCAATTTGTTTTGGCATTTTTTTATTTTGTTGATAGCAAAATATTGCAACTGTAGCAAATTCAACCTTAGGATAAAAGCCTAAAGAAAAACTATGAGCTCTATTATGTTCGAGCATTTTCGTTTTTGTATTCTCATCCTCTAAATTATATTCTAAAAACATCATTTCATTCATTCACTTTTATATTTTCCCCATAAAAAAACACCCTCAACATTTTAGTTGAGGGTGTTTTAAGAATTAAAAGCTGGCGATGACTTACTCTCACATGGGTAACCCCACACTACCATCAGCGCTAAGAGGTTTCACTTCTGAGTTCGGGAAGGGATCAGGTGGTTCACTCTTGCTATTGTCGCCAGCAAACTGTTATGGACTTTTTCGGGTCTTATGGGTATGCCTTACTTTGTTCCAAATGAGTTTAACAGAAGAACATTTGAGTTGGTTATTGTAACTAGCTTTACAACTAAATCAAGTTTCTTTGATCTTTTATGAATCAAATGATGCTTCACATACAACTGCTTGGGTGTTGTATAGTCAAGCCTCACGAGCAATTAGTATTGGTCAGCTTCATGCGTCACCGCACTTCCACATCCAACCTATCAACGTCGTAGTCTTCAACGGCTCTTTAGAGGACATAAAGTCCTAGGGAAATCTTATCTTGAGGTAGGCTTCCCGCTTAGATGCTTTCAGCGGTTATCCCTTCCGAACATAGCTACCCGGCGATGCGACTGGCGTCACAACCGGTACACCAGAGGTTCGTCCACTCTGGTCCTCTCGTACTAGGAGCAGATCCTCTCAAATTTCCAACGCCCACGGTAGATAGGGACCGAACTGTCTCACGACGTTCTAAACCCAGCTCGCGTACCTCTTTAAATGGCGAACAGCCATACCCTTGGGACCTGCTTCAGCCCCAGGATGAGATGAGCCGACATCGAGGTGCCAAACACCGCCGTCGATATGAACTCTTGGGCGGTATCAGCCTGTTATCCCCAGAGTACCTTTTATCCGTTGAGCGATGGCCCTTCCATACAGAACCACCGGATCACTAAGACCTACTTTCGTACCTGCTCGACTTGTGGGTCTCGCAGTTAAGCGCGCTTTTGCCTTTATACTCTACGCGTGATTTCCGACCACGCTGAGCGCACCTTCGTACTCCTCCGTTACTCTTTAGGAGGAGACCGCCCCAGTCAAACTACCCACCAGACATGGTCCTCGTCCCGGATAACGGGACAGAGTTAGAACCTCAATATTACCAGGGTGGTATTTCAAGGATGGCTCCATAGCAACTGGCGTCGCTACTTCTAAGCCTCCCACCTATCCTACACAAGTAAGATCAAAGTTCAATGTCAAGCTGCAGTAAAGGTTCACGGGGTCTTTCCGTCTAGCCGCGGGTACACCGCATCTTCACGGCGATTTCGATTTCACTGAGCCTCTGCTGGAGACAGCGCCCCCATCATTATGCCATTCGTGCAGGTCGGAACTTACCCGACAAGGAATTTCGCTACCTTAGGACCGTTATAGTTACGGCCGCCGTTTACTGGGGCTTCGATCAAGAGCTTCGCTTACGCTAACCCCATCAATTAACCTTCCAGCACCGGGCAGGCATCACACCCTATACGTCCACTTTCGTGTTTGCAGAGTGCTATGTTTTTAATAAACAGTTGCAGGGGCCTGGTTTCTGTGGCTGCCAATAGCTCAAGGAGCAAGTCCTATCACCGTCAGCAGCGTACCTTCTCCCGAAGTTACGGTACCATTTTGCCTAGTTCCTTCAGCAGAGTTCTCTCAAGCGCTTTGGTCTACTCGACCTGACCACCTGTGTCGGTTTCGGGTACGATTCCTGTGTAACTGAAGCTTAGAGACTTTTCCTGGAAGCATAGTATCAGCCACTTCACGAGTAAACTCGCTTGCTATCAGTTCTCAGCATAGAGCACCCCGGATTTGCCTAAGATGCATGCCTACAACCTTCCACCTGGACAACCAACGCCAGGCTGACTTAACTTTCTCCGTCCTCTCATCGCATTACACAGAAGTATTGGAATATTAACCAATTTCCCATCGACTACGCCTCTCGGCCTCGCCTTAGGGGTCGACTCACCCAGCCCCGATTAACGTTGGACTGGAACCCTTGGTCTTTCAGCGAACGGGTTTTTCACCCGTTTTGTCGTTACTCACGTCAGCATTCGCACTTCTGATACCTCCAGCATGCTTCTCAACACACCTTCATCGGCTTACAGAACGCTCCCCTACCACGTATACAATGTATACATCCGCAGCTTCGGCATATAGTTTTAGCCCCGTTACATCTTCCGCGCAGGCCGACTCGACTAGTGAGCTATTACGCTTTCTTTAAAGGGTGGCTGCTTCTAAGCCAACCTCCTAGCTGTCTATGCCTTCCCACATCGTTTCCCACTTAACTATAATTTTGGGGCCTTAGCTGGCGGTCTGGATTGTTTTCCTCTTGACTACGGACGTTAGCACCCGCAGTCTGTCTCCCGGATAGTACTCATAGGTATTCGGAGTTTGCATCGGTTTGGTAAGTCGGGATGACCCCCTAGCCGAAACAGTGCTCTACCCCCTATGGTATTCGTCCGAGGCGCTACCTAAATAGCTTTCGGGGAGAACCAGCTATCACCGAGTTTGATTAGCCTTTCACCCCTATCCACAAGTCATCCCCTGGCTTTTCAACGACAGTGGGTTCGGTCCTCCAGTTAGTGTTACCCAACCTTCAACCTGCTCATGGATAGATCACCCGGTTTCGGGTCTATACCCAGCAACTAAACGCCCTATTAAGACTCGATTTCTCTACGGCTCCCCTATGCGGTTAACCTTGCTACTGAATATAAGTCGCTGACCCATTATACAAAAGGTACGCAGTCACCGAACAAGTCGGCTCCCACTGCTTGTATGCATGCGGTTTCAGGATCTATTTCACTCCCCTCACAGGGGTTCTTTTCGCCTTTCCCTCACGGTACTGGTTCACTATCGGTCAGTCAGGAGTATTTAGCCTTGGAGGATGGTCCCCCCATATTCAGACAAGGTTTCACGTGCCTCGCCCTACTCGTCATCATTATATGTGCACTTTCGTGTACGGGACTATCACCCTCTACGGTAGCACTTCCCAGAGCTTTCCGCTAATACACATATAACTTAATGGGCTGATCCCCGTTCGCTCGCCGCTACTGAGGGAATCTCAATTGATTTCTTTTCCTAAGGGTACTGAGATGTTTCACTTCCCCTCGTTCGCCTCGCATGACTATGTATTCATCATGCGATACCTACCTTATGGTAAGTGGGTTTCCCCATTCAGAAATCTCCGGATCACAGGATATTTGCCGCCTCCCCGAAGCTTATCGCAGGCTATTACGTCTTTCATCGCCTCTGACTGCCAAGGCATCCACCACATGCACTTAATTACTTGACTATACAACCCCAAACAGTCGTTAATCCCTACAAGGAGGATCAACAATGTGGATTTAACCACTTCTATTTGTTGCTTGTGAACTTAATCACTGTACAGCTTCAATTTAATTCATATACCAAAACGCTTGATTCAGTTTTATCGCTAGTTCTCATTTCATTCCGCTTTAACAATTGCTTGTTAAGCTTCATAAAACGAGTTAAACAATTATTTCAACTCAAATATATTCTGTTAATGATTCACTACCGCCTCGTCAGCAAGTAGTTCACTGTGATAAATCACAGAAGTTAATAAACTCTATAAACTTCAGTTCATTAATTTCTATAATCAATCTTTTTTAATCAGGTAACTGCGTAGTAGTGGTGGAGACTAGGAGAGTCGAACTCCTGACCTCCTGCGTGCAAAGCAGGCGCTCTACCAACTAAGCTAAGTCCCCAGCTTAAGATCTTAATATATCTGCTCTTCTGTGTTCAGTAGACTTGGTGGGTCTGACAAGACTTGAACTTGTGACCCCACGCTTATCAAGCGTGTGCTCTAACCAACTGAGCTACAGACCCTCAGATACATCAATGAAGAACAACTTGTTGTGGATTCTTACCAATCGTCAATCTTTCGTTAAGGAGGTGATCCAGCCGCAGGTTCCCCTACGGCTACCTTGTTACGACTTCACCCCAGTCATCGGCCACACCGTGGTAAGCGTCCTCCTTACGGTTAGACTACCTACTTCTGGTGCAACAAACTCCCATGGTGTGACGGGCGGTGTGTACAAGGCCCGGGAACGTATTCACCGCGGCATTCTGATCCGCGATTACTAGCGATTCCGACTTCATGGAGTCGAGTTGCAGACTCCAATCCGGACTACGATCGGCTTTTTGAGATTAGCATCCTATCGCTAGGTAGCAACCCTTTGTACCGACCATTGTAGCACGTGTGTAGCCCTGGTCGTAAGGGCCATGATGACTTGACGTCGTCCCCGCCTTCCTCCAGTTTGTCACTGGCAGTATCCTTAAAGTTCCCATCCGAAATGCTGGCAAGTAAGGAAAAGGGTTGCGCTCGTTGCGGGACTTAACCCAACATCTCACGACACGAGCTGACGACAGCCATGCAGCACCTGTATGTAAGTTCCCGAAGGCACCAATCCATCTCTGGAAAGTTCTTACTATGTCAAGACCAGGTAAGGTTCTTCGCGTTGCATCGAATTAAACCACATGCTCCACCGCTTGTGCGGGCCCCCGTCAATTCATTTGAGTTTTAGTCTTGCGACCGTACTCCCCAGGCGGTCTACTTATCGCGTTAGCTGCGCCACTAAAGTCTCAAAGACCCCAACGGCTAGTAGACATCGTTTACGGCATGGACTACCAGGGTATCTAATCCTGTTTGCTCCCCATGCTTTCGTACCTCAGCGTCAGTATTAGGCCAGATGGCTGCCTTCGCCATCGGTATTCCTCCAGATCTCTACGCATTTCACCGCTACACCTGGAATTCTACCATCCTCTCCCATACTCTAGCTTCCCAGTATCGAATGCAATTCCCAAGTTAAGCTCGGGGATTTCACATCCGACTTAAAAAGCCGCCTACGCACGCTTTACGCCCAGTAAATCCGATTAACGCTCGCACCCTCTGTATTACCGCGGCTGCTGGCACAGAGTTAGCCGGTGCTTATTCTGCGAGTAACGTCCACTCATCTTGGGTATTAACCAAAAGAGCCTCCTCCTCGCTTAAAGTGCTTTACAACCATAAGGCCTTCTTCACACACGCGGCATGGCTGGATCAGGGTTCCCCCCATTGTCCAATATTCCCCACTGCTGCCTCCCGTAGGAGTCTGGGCCGTGTCTCAGTCCCAGTGTGGCGGATCATCCTCTCAGACCCGCTACAGATCGTCGCCTTGGTAGGCCTTTACCCCACCAACTAGCTAATCCGACTTAGGCTCATCTATTAACGCAAGGTCACAAGTGATCCCCTGCTTTCCCCCGTAGGGCGTATGCGGTATTAGCATCCCTTTCGAGATGTTGTCCCCCATTAATAGGCAGATTCCTAAGTATTACTCACCCGTCCGCCGCTAGGTCAGTTACCGAAGCAACCTTCCCCGCTCGACTTGCATGTGTTAAGCCTGCCGCCAGCGTTCAATCTGAGCCATGATCAAACCCTTCAGTTAAAATCATTAGTGACTTAAGGTCACAATTCTGGCTCATCAATTACTGACAAATTCTCTCAAATAAACTTCGAGTAATTTAAACCAATCAATCAATGATAATATTTCGATCAATCAATCAGTAAAAATCCACACAAGTTGTTCTTCATATTCTCTTAATGATCTTCTTCATGCTTCGTCAGCATCAAGCTAGGTCGGCTATATTACTCTCTATCTCTAGAAAGTCAACTGTGATTTCAAATTATTTTTTAAACTTCCTTTCTAAAACCCAACTTAATCAATTCAACCAAGTCATTGTTTTATCAGAAGTTTTAATCTTCATCACCGCCGATGGATGTGCATTCTACAGCATTCCTAACCTAACACAACCCCCTTTTTTAATTATTTTCTTAATTTCGCTTTGTTTGCCTATTTATTCCCCTAAATCTGGCTTTTTTATTAAAAAAATGCATTTTTGGTTTAAAAAACACACAGTGAATATGATTTTAATTCGTTAGTCTCCTTGAGCACTCCTCTTCAGTTCAACAGCATCACTCGAATTTTCATCTCGATCATTATTATTTCTTGTTCTATACCTACCTATGAATCAAAATCACAATAATCTGCTGAATGACTATCTCTACTTACTCTACTTACATATGAGGACACGTGTGGAGATGGTGATAACCAAACAATCCGTTCTTTCACATATCTATTGACATTTTGGACTGACGTTTTGGTTCGCCTTTTATTTTAGGCTTGGCTTTGAGATTGCACGATGTTGGTATCTTGTTCCAAATAAGCCAAGATCATTAAGGTTAGTTCTTTTTTAAGCTGTTGCTCTGAAATTAGAAAGTTATTATGGCTTACATAGCGCATCATAGTAAAAAGCGTACTGTTAATAATGACGAAAGACTTATTCTTAAGCACTTCAAAACTCCAATCCTTAAAAAAGCGACTGAATACATATAAGCCGACTTCATAGAAGTGCTTTTCTAAAACTTTTGCAGCTTCTGAATTGTTATAACCATGCCAATGTTTCAACACCTCTATAAAGAAACCACCATCAGCTTTCATCATGTCAAAACCGAATTGAATACTAAGCGGTATGATTTCATTTAAACTTAAACCTTCTTGGCTGATGGCAATTTGTTTAAGTGCAAGTCCGAGCTGCTCGCTTTTACGGCGTAGCAACTCCTGAATGATTTCTTCTTTATTGCCAAAATACTGATATATCGATCCGACACTGACACCTGATTTTTCAGAAATTTTAGGTGTGGTGACATTTAGCAAACCGTGTTCAGCAATACACAATTGTGTTGCTTCTAAAATGCTATCTACAACATTTCGAGCACGTTGTTGTTGGGGTTGTTTTCTCATTGGCATATTCATCCCGAAATGCGAATTGAATACGAATAATTATTCATATTAGAGTTTGACTAAACAATAATCAGGTCAAACGAAAAATGCAAACCTTAGTTAAGCCACAACGACTTGCACCCTATGAAAAAATGTCACGAACTAATCTCAAGACTAGAATTTTTCATTATTTTACAGAACAACCTCTACAGCCAAGTTATGCCGAGTATTTATCTTTAAACGATGCGCTACAAACGGGTGATAATGCAATGGATCAAGTTATGGATTGGGTCATGACCAACCCTAGACAAAATCGCAAGCTTTTTGAAGCGGCGTTGTATCAAGGTTTAGATAAACTTCCTCATGATATTCCAGTGCTCACTGATTTTTTTAAAATTGTCGAGCATGCACCGAGTTGGCTGGATTCAGCCAAAATTGAAACAGCAATCAAATTCACGCATCGTTTAGGTTCCAATGGAACTTTTATTCTACGTGATCTCGCTTTAATGACAGGTTATCAATACCCCGGCTTTAACCAACCACTTATTCAGACTGGGGCTTTGCATAAATATGCAGGAAAACGTTTAGCAGAAACGCATAAGTGGTGGTTAGATGTCAATCAACTGAATAGCTTCTCACGTTTTAACGATGGCTTTACCTCGACGATTTATGTTCGGTTCATTCATTCTCTTGTACGTTATCAGTTGAATAAGTCAAAAGATTGGGATCACGAGATTTGGGGCACACCCATCAATCAATATGATCAAGCCATGACCAATATTGCCTTTAGTGCGGTGCTTCTGATCGGTGTGAGAGCCATTGGTATTTTTCCAAGCAAAGCTGAGTGCGATGCCTTGATGCATTTTTGGAAGTACGCGGGTTGGTTAATGGGAATAGATGAAAAATGGTTAGTCAATAAAGAGTCTGAAGCGTGGAAATTATTACAGTGGATGAATTATGCGCATCCCAAAGTTGATGAAAGCAGCAAAGCTTTAGCCGTCAGTTTATCCAAAGAACCTTTTGAGCGGCACTATAAATATTTCAATAGATTTTTACAAAGAAAGGCTTATCAAAACCATTTAGACATTACTCAGTTTTTTATTGGGCAACGTAAAATGAAAAATCTAGGACTGAAACCGCGTACGCTGGCATGGTATCCATTGTATTTAATTGCTAAAAATACATTGGTTTATCGTGGCGCAAAACATATCCCTAAACTTGATCAATATTTGCAAGAAAGTGGTCGTGCCAAACAAGAATATGCCCTAAGCCTCTATCAAAATGCAGGAAAGCAACTCGCGAGTATGCATCAGTCATGATTTGAAAAGTTAAGGTGTTCAGCCTTAACTTTGTTTTTCCAAGCGGTGTTTATAGATATTAAGTACAACATCACTAAATTCATTCAGCACATAGCGTGTCCATAAATCCGCATACCAATTCACTTCAGTTGATAAACGATAATCGATCGTTAATACCATTTTCGTTTGCTGTGGACTAATGGCTTCCAGTTGATAGTCTGTTGTTAACAAATTGAAATATGCTCCACCAATTTTCAAATGATCATCTAAAGATCCTTTGGGAAAGGATTCCTGATTAAAAACATAAGTCCAAGCCAACTGCGTTGGTGCATGAGACTGAGTGATTTTTTCTTGGAAATGAATACCGCGTTGCCAATAAATTTGACGAATCAAGCCATTATCTGTTTGCTCAGTCATTCCAGAAATTGGTTTTGGAAAACCCATTAAAAAAATTGGACTAAATTTTATTTCGCTGGACTGAATCTGTTGGATATTATTAATCGATGCAAAAACATCTTGAATAGGTGCATTAACAATAATTTCTTGACGTGTTACACCATTATGATACTGAGAGAAATCAGGTAATAGTAACAAGCCTAGCAAAGGTAAAAGTACAATAGAGTAAACTTTATTATATGGCTTCCATAAACGTCGACATAAAAAATGCATGCATGTCGCACCTAAAGTCGAACAGAGGAAAAATATCGGCGCTGCCATGATCAGACAAATGCCACCCTCTCTTAAAATGACTACACCAACAACAATGATCCCGAATAAAATATAAATTTGCTGAAGAAATGTTTGTTTTAACGAATTTGGAGATTTTAAAGATTTCACATACTCCATGATCGCACCCAGACTAAAAGGTAAGAATAGTAGAAATGCCACTGTCAACATTTTCTCTGAACTTAAAGCAATCAGTGAGATGATTAAAAAATAACAAAGCACAATACAAAGCAAAGGTAACCAACGAATAAATGCTGTTCTTGCAGGATATTCCTGAAGAATTTTCATACTGGGTTGATGAAATACTCTACAAATTAATTTTCGATCAGGTTGTACAATGGTCTGATAAATACGAATTTCGTCAATTCCTTCAATTTTTAGTCGTTCTCTAAATATTTGTTCAAACGCTGTTGTCCACTCTTCATCCGCGATGGAAACTTCGCCATATTGTTTAAAAATATCAAGATAAGCTTCTATTTTTTCATTCATTTCTAATTATCTTTACTGTTTGACCCTATTTTAAATATCTGTAATTAAAAAGGAAGTCCTCAGACCTCCTTTTTATTTTAAGATTTTCACATCATCAATGATTATGCTTTGGCTCTGAAGCTGAATGCTGTATATTTTGCATATCTTCATGACTCATCTTAGACATGTCGTGCTGTTCAGCCGCTTTCTGTTTTTGACTTGGCATATAGTCAGGTTCATTGGTAATCGCCAAATAGAAGATTCCCATGAAAATGCAGCTTAAAATAATTGCGATGACTAGCAACTTCCATCCCCAAAATGACTTTTCTGGCGATAACTTATTACTGTCGTTACTCATATGACATCCTCATATTTCGGTAAAATTAAAATTTCATGCTCACGCGCGCCCAATAGTTACGCCCAGTATTATTAAATTGCTGTGTGCCGACTTGACCATCAGCGCCAACACCTAACTTATTCAAATGTTCGGTATAGGTTTTATCGAATACATTATCGACACCAACAGACAAATTCAGATTTTTTTGAATGTTGTAAGAAGCATTTAGAGCCAAAGTGGTAAAGCCTTTGCTTTCACC
The DNA here is from genome assembly GCF_000368925.1 of Acinetobacter bereziniae LMG 1003 = CIP 70.12. Classification (GTDB taxonomy): domain Bacteria; phylum Pseudomonadota; class Gammaproteobacteria; order Pseudomonadales; family Moraxellaceae; genus Acinetobacter; species Acinetobacter bereziniae. Next base: position 2,110,021 of record NZ_KB849756.1, read on the forward strand.
TGTATCATAACCCACGATATTACCTTGGTTTAGGCTAATACGATCTTGTTTTGCCACAGCACGCCATAACAATCCAAAAGAATATTGATCTTGCACATATCGTAAGTTTAAACGTCCTTCTAATGGTGCAATTTGTGGTAATGCTTGATGTGTGTCGGTATTTTCACCCCATGCATACATTGCACTAAGATCAGCTTGAATGGCATCAGTAAATTGGTAACCTACCCCAGCTTCTGCACCTGCAATGGTTGCATCGACATTTTTTGCACCCGCACTAAATGATGAACCATGACTATGCCCATCCATTCCACCTGTTGGATGATTATGATAACTCAATAAAATAAAGTCATTAATCAACCCAGCATAAGCTGATGTCCATGCGCTGAAAGGACCATGTTGGTATTGATAACCAAGATCCAACTGTAAAGTTTTTTCAGTATCTAAGCCGTTAAAAGCATTAGGTGTACCAGGATTACCATGAGCTGAACTAAAAAGCTCCCAATAATCTGGAACACGTTCCACATAACCTAAACCAATATAAGACTTGGCATTATGTTCAGGATGCTGACCTTCTAAACGTATAAAGGCACTTGGTAATGTTTTATCTAACTCAAGATTAAGCCCTTTTGCTTTTGATTCTGCTCTTAAATCCTTTACATTCACTTGATCTAAACGAGCACCTGTCACCAACTTGTAGGCATCATTAAACTGATAGCCTAACTCACCAAATGCACCATAAGACTGAAATTTCATATTAAGCGCAAAAGGCATATTCATTTTTGGAGACACCATATCTCCACCATGCTTATTAAATTGTGAATCTATCCCTGTAATTAAACTTAACTTATCCCATTCACTGGTCATGGCTAAACGGCTATTTAAAGTACGGCGTGTCACCTCCATATCGGAATGATTTAACACCATCTCATGTTTGTTATTCATAACCAATTCAGGACTTGGCTTACGTAAACTATAATTATCCATAATATGGTCGTTATAACTATAATTAACCTGCCCTTCGAGTTTTTTAATCACAGGGCTCAGATTTTTTTTCTCAAAACGTAGACCAAGGCTTTCACGAGCAAACTGCGAGCCATCCATGGTTCGACCGGCATATTCAGCCTCACCATCTGCTTTACCGCCTGTTAGTTCAACCCAAGTATCCTCATTGGGTGTCCATCCCAGAGCCAAGTCCGTATTCCAGCGCTCCCAAGAAGATGGAACTTTATGACCATCACCATCTTCATAGCTATTGGATTCAGAACGGTTGGCATTGACACGTAAATATTTTTTACTGTCGCCAACAGCAGCTTCAATGTTGTGGTCCAAACGCCCAAAAGATCCGACCAAAACACTGGCTTGACCGAGATAGTTTTTCTCATCAGTCAATGTTGGTTTCTGACGCTCAAAAATGACAGTTGCTGCTGAACCTGTATTGGCATATTGAACGGTTTGTGGTCCTTTCACGACTGAAATTCGATCAAAGCTTTCAGGTTGAATATATGATGTTGGTGCATCCATTCGTGCAGGGCATGCGCCTAAGTTTTCTGTACCATCTGTCAATATTTTGATTCGTGTACCAAACATGCCACGGAACGTAACATCACCATTGGTTCCACCACTTTTAATGGCGTTAAAACCCGCGATACTTTGTAGATAGTCCGCACCATCTGTTGCAGGTACAGGCTGAATTGGCTGTTTAGGATCAGCATGAACAATCAATCCGTTGGCGTCATTATTGAGCTGAGCTGTCACAACAATCGGTGTGAGTTGAGCAGTTTCCTGCTGATCTTGAGCAAAAGCGGTTACTGAATAACAAGCGATAGAAATCGCAGCCGCTAAGGGCTGTAAAAAAAATTGAGGTTGAGCCATTTTCTTTCTCTTAAATCATAAATATGAGCTGCGACAAAGCAGCATCAGGACCTCGACAAAAAGTTCCTAAAAAAGTTTTGATTTAAGCGAAAACGGGCGGAGCGCGTCCTTGAGGAAGTAAAAATAAGCGTTGCAGGACAAAATAAACATGTCGAAATGCTTTTTGAAATGCAACCAGACGTACTTGGATACGATCTAAGATTTCTTTGACTTCAAGTTCTGGAGGTAAAACCAGATTGCCATAGACTGTACAGTATTGGCATTGGTGACCTGCATCATGATGATGGCTTGTCTGTTCTTGTACAGCAGGCTCATGATGTGCCATCAGATGCTGATGACCCGAAGCCTCCTGCGTCAAAGAAGCCGAATGATGTTGATGATGAGTACTTTGTTGATGTTTCTCATAAAAGTGACTTTGCACTAAAGCTTGAGTAATAGTTTCACAGACCGGCGCAATTTGATATTGCTTCGGTAGCAAAGGCTGTAAAAATACAGCAATCTGTAAAAAAACTGCGGTGAAACCCAGCAGTAAACCTATTCTCAACAAAACGTTCGTCTCAACATTTTTCGAGCCAGAGTATAACAAAGCCCAAACAAAATTGGGCTTTGTATTGAAGAAAAATTCAAGAAACTTTTAACTTTCAATTCTCTATATCAACGTTTTGCAGGAACTTTCTGCTTTTCACGTTGACGCACGACTTTTTCAACTTTTTCACGTGCACGTTGACGCTTCAACGGAGATAAATAGTCAACAAATAACTTACCGTTTAAGTGGTCCATTTCATGTTGAATACACACAGCCAATAATTCATCCGCTTCAAGCTCAAAAGCTTTACCATCAAGGTCAATTGCTTCGATTTTAACTCGTGACGGACGCTCAACTTTATCGTATATTTGGGGAACAGAAAGACATCCCTCTTCATAAGAGAATGTTTCTTCTGTAAGTGGTGTTATTTTGGGGTTAATGAACACCATAGGTTGGTCTTTATTTTCAGACAAATCCATGACGATAAGTTGAATATGTTGATCGACCTGTGTAGCAGCCAGACCAATACCTGGCGCTTCATACATGGTTTCAAACATGTCAGCTGCTAATTGACGAATTTCATCAGTTACAGCATCGACAGGTTTTGCAATGGTACGTAAACGGGGATCAGGAAAACTTAAAATTGGTAATAAGGCCATACTGTATCCTCTGTTGCTATGCCATTGATCTTAAAACTAAATGAAGAATATGCTTCATTAAAAAAATGTGTGTAATATGCGTATTATAACGCATATAGAGACATAATTTTAGGAATTATGATAATGAAAAAGGTTTTAACTGGCATAACAGGTTTTCATGCCAAGGGGTTCAAGAAACAGTTACTTGCTGTGACACTATGTTTAAGTGCAGGATTCACTTACATGGAAATGACACATGCAAGCCCAAATGTTAATCCACCTGCACTCAAATCCAGTGCACCCAATGTTTATGTGGTGAAACGTGGTGATACCTTATGGGATATCGCAGGGAAATTTTTAAGTAAGCCGTGGCGTTGGCCTGAAATCTGGGCAAGCAATAAACATGTTAAAAATCCACACTGGATTTATCCTGGCGATAAATTACTGTTATGTACTTTAGATGGTCGTCCATTAATCGGCGTGGATGAAGGTGATGGTTGTGAGGGTATTATTCGTCGTCATCAAGGTGGAACATCTTTACGTCCACAAGTACGTGTGGAGTCATTAAACAGTGCAATTTCGGTGATTCCTCTATCTGATATTCAACCGTGGCTAGAACACAGCATTGTCATCAGTCCTGAGTCTTTACAAAATATTCCTTATACCATTGGTGCTGCTGATAATCGTGTGATTACGGGTGCTGGTCAAACCGTATATGCACGCGGAAATGGCTTAGTGGTAGGTCAGCGCTATGGCATTTACCGCGAAGGTAAACCTTATATGTTCCTCAATGCGGAAGGTAAAAAGTTTAATGCGGGACTGGAGTTATCTGAAGTTGCTTCAGCAATCGCAACGGCGGGTGAAAATGATGTCACCACACTTGAATTGACCAAGAGCTACAATGCCGAAGTTCGTAAAGGTGATTATGTTCTTCCTAGCTATGATGCAGAACTACCGAGCTTGTTCTATCCAACCACCACTAATGAAGTGAGTACTGGTGGTAAAGTGGTGCGTGTCCAAGGTTCGATTGGTACAGCAGCGCAACACAGTGTGGTCACTATTGATCGCGGTAACTTACAAGGTGCGAAACCTGGACAAGTATTTAGTATTTATCAACAAGGTGAAGTTGTTCGTGATCCAAAAACCAAGGAATCGGTAAAATTACCAAGTCAGCAAATTGGTACACTGATGATTTTTAAAAGTTTTGATCATCTGAGTTATGCTTATATTTTAGAAAGCAACTTACCGATTAAAATAGGTGCTGAGATCAAACCACCTGCGATTACAGATCAGTGATTTTTCAGTAATGTGATGTAAATATGTTGAATCAAATACCCGATCATCAATTGAATGCCATTCAACTTTGGTATTTGGTTCAACACTCAACCAGCGCCTTCCGTAAGCTAGAGAGTTATTTTGGTTCTATTGCAAAAGCGGTAGCTCCAGAAAGCTTACCCCGCTGGTCTGAACTTAAAATTCATAAAAATCATATCGAGCGAGCCAATGTCTTTGTAACAGCACAAGGACAATCCCAATTTAAAATATGCTTAGATAAAATCCAACAACATAGTGATTTTATTCTGTTAGATACCGATTCAAATTACCCACAACAACTGCTTCCTTATCAAAACCATCCTCCAATTTTATTTGGAAAAGGGTCTTCACAAAACTTGAGTCAACCTCAGATTGCAATTGTCGGTAGTCGAAAAGCCAGTCCGCATGGAAAACAAGTGGCATATGATTTTGCTTATTATTTAAGTGAAAAAGGCTTTTTTATTACCAGCGGGTTAGCGCAAGGAATTGATGAAGCTGCACATATGGGTGGTCTCAAAAACCAGCGAACCATTGCTGTGATTGGTACAGGGTTAGATTTAGTTTATCCAAGCCAAAATCGAAAGTTACAAGAGCAAATTCTACAAAATTCTGGAAGCATCATCAGTGAGTATCTTCCAGAGACTCAGCCTATTTCACGTAATTTTCCTTATCGAAATCGTATTGTGAGCGGTTTAAGTCTAGGTGTTCTTGTCGCAGAAGCACAATTGGGTAGCGGCTCATTAATTACCGCTCAAACGGCGGCTGAACAAGGTAAAATTATTTTTGCCATTCCTGGGCATATTTATGGAGAACACCACCAAGGTTGCCATCAACTCATTCGTGAGGGTGCAATCCTTGTTGATCATCCTGAACAAATTGTGGAAGATTTAGCTCTACCCACCCAATGGCAATGTACACAGCAAGCTGAAACCAACTCACAGCCCCCTGAAATTCCTGAATATTTATTCCAACTCTACCAATTACTAGATTGGATTGGGCAAGACCTAGATACATTGGCTCAAAAATCCAAACTCAACACCGCACAATTAACCAGTTATTTGATGGAATTAGAACTGTTGGGACTCTGCATTCAACAATCTGGACTATACTTACGTTGCCGAGTCAGCTATTAAGGTTCACAATAGCCTTCTATTTTTTCGAACTGACAAGGTGAACATCAATGATTACAACCTCAGTTGCTGAAGCTGCACAAATTCTTCAACAAGGTAAAGTATTGGCTTATCCAACAGAGGCGGTATGGGGTCTAGGTTGCGACCCATTTAATGAACATGCATTTTTAGAAATTCTTAGACTCAAGCAACGCCCTATTGAAAAAGGGGTCATCTTACTGGCAGGTCAGCTTTCGCAAGTTGAACATCTACTAACAAATGTAGACTCAAGTATTCGTGAACAAATCATACAATCTTGGACTCAACGTTCTCACACGGAACGAGCGACAACATGGTTACTTCCAGCAGACGAACAGATTCCACAATGGATCAAAGGTCAACATACACAAGTCGCTGTTCGAGTCACCAATCACCCATTATGTACAGCTTTGTGCAATGCATTTAATGGTTTTATTGTTTCAACCAGCGCCAATCCTGCAAGTTTAACACCAGCTCGCTCACTACAAGAAGCCAGTCACTATTTTGGCTCAGAATTGAATTATTTAAATGGTGATTTAGGTTTAAGCCGAGAGCCAAGCAAAATTATTGATGCCTCAACTGGGCAAATCATTCGTGATTAATCAGAAATATCTCAATCAACACGTCATCTTTTGTGAAAATTGACATTAAAAAAAGCAAAAAAAAACTCAGCCATATATAGGGTTGGCTGAGTATAAAAAAGGATGCGGTTAATCACATCCAGAGGGTATGATGAATTTGATAAATACAGTGTAAGCCAGTTTCATTAAGAAATTCTTAATTGGCTCGATGAAAAATATTATCCTATAAATATTTTTCGAATACAAACATATTATTCCGCCTATTTTTTAATCATACTTTATAATCAGCAATTGATTACAAACTCGCAATATATTTAAGTAGTTAAATTTATTTTATTATTTAAGATTTTGAACGCTAAATTCTTAATTAAAAATAATTTTTGAGTGAATTTAATACTGAATCAGAACACAAAATAGTTGATTAATCGTATAAATTTCACTCATTTTAAATTTAAGATGCAGAAATAGATTTACTTTTTTTGACACTATGTGACTTTTTTTGTGCCAAAGCAATACCGACCAAAATGATGATTCCACCAATTGTATGATAAATCGTCCAATCTTCATGTAACCAAAAATACGCAATAATGGCGGTAAATACAGGCATTAAGTTCATAAAAATACTGGTTCGATTTGGACCCAAATATTGAACCGCCATCATCCAAAGTAAAGGTGCGATCAGGGATGGGAATGCACCTGCATACAGCACACTGGCAACATTACTCGCATTTATCGTATCGATCCCTAAATAAAATACAAAAGGTAAGTGATAAATCAAAGTAAATGCGATTTGTACATATAGACTCAGGAGTAAGGGCACTTTTAATTGCCATTTCTTTAAAAATACGCCATAAAAGGCATAAAAGAACACAGCTAAGACCATGATCAGATCACCAGAATGACCTGCCAATTGAGTCAAATTAGCAAAATCTCCACGCCCGATCACATACACTAATCCTGCAAAAGACAATATGCTCCCGATCACTGCATAGCGATTTGGAATTTCACGCAACAACATCATCGATACCAGTATCGTAAATACTGGAATAAAGGCATTGATAATCCCCATATTCGTTGCAGTGGTGTAATGCGCCGCACTATATGCCAAACCTTGGTACAAGAACATCCCAAAAGCACTCAGTACGGCAAATTGAACAAAGTGTTGACGGATTAAATCCCGTTGCTGCCAGACCTTAGACAACATAAAAGGAGTCAAAAGAATAAATGCCACCAACCAGCGATAAAAACTAATACTGACAGGTGAAATATAATCTGTGACATAACGTGTCACTGCAATATTGAGTGACCAGATCAAGACAGCGATAATGGGTAAACTGACTGCCCACCACATAGGTTTCGTGTTGGTGTACATAACTTCCACTATTCATGAGAACTTGCAAGAATTATCAATGAAGTCTGAATCAATTTAAATATGGCATTTCAGACATCTATAGGGTTTTTCAGACAAATCACTGTAAGGTATTGATATTACCGAATATTCTCAAACCTAAAATAAGTCCCAAGTTTTTATTGCCAGTGCCACCACATTTTGCAACTGTTTTAACCCCACACCATCACGAGCTTGCATGGTTAAACCTTGGATCACCGTAGAATAATAATCTGCCATTGCTTGTAAATCAGCTTGTGGATTTAGATCACCATCTTTTATCCCTTGCTCTAAGCGTTGATAAATTCTTTCTTTGACTTGCTGTCTTTTGAGTAGTAAATCATGTTGAATTGGCGCATGTTCTTGAGAACAATTGATGGTTGCTGTCACCAACATACAGCCTGTTGGTTTATTCTGTTGAACAAGTTTTTTAAGATTTTCATGCAGATAAAGTTCAATCGCAATTTTTGCGGTCTTGGCTTGTTGAAAAATAATATCTAGTGAACAAGCCTCATGTTTTAAGTAATAGGCTAAACAGGCATAAAAAAACTGTGATTTATCACCAAAACTACTGTAAATACTCGGTGCAGTAAGATTGAGTGCTTTGGTTAAATCACTCATCGATGTCGCCTCATAACCAAATTCCCAGAACAACAACATCGCTTTGTGCAATGCCTGTTGCTCATCAAAACATTTGGGGCGACCACGTCCGCGTTTAATCACCTGTTTTTCCGCGACTAAATCATGCTCTTCAGAATCCGCCATAATCTTCACACATATTTTTATAACAAACATTATTAAATTAATTGACAGCTAAGAATTAATCAAATATTTTATTTTTATAACGATCGCTAATCAATTAAAACTCCCTCTCACATTCTCATGCTTTCATCAGGACTATATTCATGAACATGATGCAATCAGAAATTTCGCAACAACCTTCATCAGAGGTTGCCCCCAGTAATCAAGGCAGTTGGCTAGCACTGCTTACCGTTGCTGTCACTGCTTTCGCTTTGGTCACCAGCGAATTCCTTCCTATTGGTGTTCTGAATAGCATTTCTACAGATTTGCATGTCTCTGTGGGTACAGCAGGGTTAATGATTACATTACCAGGCATCATGGCAGCCTTAGCGGCTCCATTGTTACCCGTACTGGTAAAAAATTTAGATCGACGTTATTTGCTACTCGCCCTTGCTGCAACCATGGTTATTACCAATGCCATTACTGCAATTGCACCGAATTTTGAAATTTTATTAATCAGCCGTTTTATTCTTGGTTTTGCCATTGGTGGCTTCTGGGCAACTGCCATTGCTTTAAGTGGTCGTTTAGCTCCGAGACACCTGCCTATTGCCAAAGCAACAGCGACGGTTATGGCTGGTGTAACTTTAGCGACTGTACTTGGTGTGCCAATTGGCACATGGCTCAGTGATGCTTATGGTTGGCGTACATCATTTGCCATTACCGCTGTCATTGGATTTATTGTGTTGTTGCTGGGTGTCAAATTTATCCCGAGTCTAAAACCAGAATCAGCCATCCATTTTAAAGATTTACCTGCTCTATTAAGAATCAATAAAGCCAGACAAGGTTTAATTATTATCTTATTAATTGGTTTAGCTCACTTTTCTTCATTTAGTTATCTCACACCATTTTTCAAAAATTCAGCAGGTTTTGATAATGCAACCATCAGTTCACTCTTGTTACTATTTGGTGTAGCTGGCGTATTTGGGAATGCGTTTGCTGGTTACAGTGGTAATTTAAATGTTCGCTATACTTTTGCCTTTGTCGCAATTTGTTTTGGAATTGTGTTCTTCGGCTTCCCACTCTTGGCAATTCAACCGATTGGTGCATTTATTCTGACTGCGCTGTGGGGTTTTGCATTTGGTGCGTTTCCAACAACAGCCAATATATGGATGTTTTTACATGCGCCTCATGCAGTTGAAAAAGGCATGCCTTTATTTGTTGGTTTTTTCCAAGTAATGATTGCAACAGGTGCTTTGATCGGCGGCTATATTGTTGATCATTTTAATGCCAACATTTTATTGTATAGTGTACTTAGCTTTATTCTTTTAGCCTTTATTTCAATTTTCACTTTGAGTCGAGGCTTAAATAATCCAAAAACTGAAACCAATGCTATGCAATGTGAGAGTTAAAACTTTTAACCATGTATTCCAATCTGATTTCCGTAGAAGAATTTTTCTATCAGAAACATGATGTCGTCACCCCTCATTGTAATTTATGGGGTGACTTCAATTTAAGCCTAAATGGTACTTTAGAGCTGACAGTTGCAGATCAAACTTATTTATCACCGCCCAGTTATGGTTTATGGATTCCCCCGCAAACTGAACATTGCTGTACAGCGGTCGATGATTTATTAACACATTATATTTGTATCCGTCTTCATCCGCAGCTTTGCCAACAGTTGTCAAGCAACACACAAACATTAAGTATTCGACCATTTTTGCGTCATACCATTGAAGAAATTTTGGATCAGCAAAAGCAAGGAATTCCTTCTCCAACATATCATCAACACCTATTACAACTGTTGGTTGATCAAATTCAAAATAGCCCCTGTTATGAACACTATTTACCGCAAACAAATCATCCCATTTTAAAGCCAATTCTTGAACAGCTTTCAGATACCCAACAATTTAACCGCGGCTTACAGGAAATTTTAGATAGCTTTCAAATTACTGAACGACACGCACTTCGACTCAGCCAAGATTCGCTAAAACTGTCTCTGTCTGAATGGCGCAATCGTGCCAAAATCATTCATGCTATTTCACTGATTCAACAAGGTTTTTCAGTGAAAAAAATCAGCCTAGAATTGGGATACCAACACACTTCTAGCTTTATTGAATTTTTTAAACGTTATACACAGCAGACACCTGCTCAGATGCGAAATATTTAGATTAGGACCTCTTTTGAGTGACAATTTTCACTTTATTGCTAAGCTTATGTACAAAAATACTATAGAAAATTGCCTTAAAATTGTGCATTTTGCATCTTATGCTCAAAATTAAGCATATAACTTTATGAATATGTAGACTTAGGGTCAGGTTCTTAAGAATTTTAAATAATGAAGGGTTTTATAATGAAAAAATTACTACTTGCTACGCTATGTGCTTCAGCATTGGCTTTAACTGCGTGTGACAAAAAACCAGCAGATGCTACGTCTGGTACAGACAGCAAACCAGCTGCTGCGGCTGTTTCACTCAGCACCAACAATACTGCGGATATCAAAAGTGACTTAACTGCACTTCAAACAATGTCTACAGCGAAAGCAAAAGAAGCATTAAACTTCCAAACTGAAGTTATGCAAGCTGCTCAAAAAGGTGATAAAGATGCGCTGAAAGGCGTTGTTGATAAAATGAAAACTTATGTTGATGGCTTCAACAAAGACCTTGATGGTTTAGCACTTAAGAGTACTGAAGTTGCATCAGTACGTGACAAAATGAAAGAATCAAACAACCTAGGCGTTGAAATGTCTGAAGCTGGTTTAGCAAGTTCACCAGATCCACAAAAAATTATGGAACTTCAAAAGAAAGGTACTGAGTTACAGCAAAGCCTGTTAACTGAAATGCAAGCGCTTCAAACGAAAGCCAATGCTGCACCATAATCAATTCAATTTGATTCATGCTAAAAGCAGGTCTCTTGATCTGCTTTTTTTATTTGCACTTAGATACAAATGCAACTTGCCGAAATCATGCAATATCGTTAAAACATTAAACATATTTTTCTACTTGAAGACTTAATGTTTAAGGATAAAGCCATGAGCAATTCTGTATACGATATTCCAGTCAATACCATCAAAGGTGAGCCAGTTACCTTGAATCAATATCAAGGTAAAGTCCTGTTAATTGTCAATGTTGCTTCTAAATGTGGGCTAACGCCACAATATGAGGGGCTTGAAAAACTTTATACCGAAAAAAAAGATCAAGGATTTGAAGTTTTAGGCTTTCCTGCAAATAACTTTCTTGCTCAAGAACCCGGTAGCAATGATGAGATCGAGCAATTTTGTTCATTGACCTACAATGTCGACTTCCCACTTTTTGCAAAAATTTCTGTGGCTGGCGATGACAAGCACCCGCTCTATGATACTTTAATTCATTCAATTCCAGAGCGAATTGGTGAAGGTCCATGGTGGAAAGATTTAGTCGATTACGGTTTAACGCCAAATCCTAAACCAGAAGTGCTTTGGAACTTTGAGAAGTTCTTAATTGGAAAAAATGGTGAAATTGTGGCACGTTTTGCACCAGATATTACTGCTGATGACCCACGCATCACTTCAGCAATCGAAGCTGAATTGGCTAAATAACAACACAACTTTAAATAACAGCGCAACTTGATACTAAACATCGTAAATTGATGCTCTAAAGACTTTAGCCTCATTTTATAGAACATTCGATACTCACGATTAAATAAGCGTACGAGTGCAACCATTGCACTCGTATTTGACTCTTTTAAAGAATTGAATGGTTCACGTTACAGTCTGTATGCCCTTTGCAACAATCCTCAATCTCTACATTTTTGCATCCTATATTCACTACATAGCCCATCAAATGAATTTTGGATTTCAATGAAAAAGTTACTACAAGGTGCTGTTTTACCTTTTATTATTTTTACTTCAGGCATTTTACTTTTGGGCTGTAATCAAGCCGCTGAACAATCACATCAACAACAAGACACTCAACAGACTGAATCAACTCAAGCATCTGATTCAGCACTTGAGCAAAAATCAGAAGTGCCCCATAAAAGCGCTGAGGATTTAAAATCGGGTAACCTGTTTTATATCGCTCGCGATGTCGCCGATGTTCAATTAAAAACGGGTGATTATATTGAGAAACTGCAACAGACTCAGTCTGATTTGCAACAAGCTATTCAATCTAAAGATCATGTTGTCTTACAACAAACTGTAAAAGATCTGAGTCGAGAGCTACAGGGCTTTAACACTGCTTTAATTTCCCTAGATCTAAAAAGTCAGGAAATAGATGGCTTACGCCAGCAAGTTTTACAGAGTAATCAGCAACTTCTTAACTCTGCACTTTTAAATGGCGACTTGGATATTTCAAAAGTTGATTTCAAGAAAATTGAACAGCAAATGAATAATATTCAGATGGATATGCTTAAACTTGCCAGTATGATGATTCCCAACTCAAAAGATACAGCTTCTTCTGAACAAAGTTGATCCGACATCTGATTGATTCATTTAGATAGGCTTTGCAACATTACATGACGGATCTTGTCCTAATGCTCGTTTTGCATCAAGTTTAAAACGTGCTTGAGCAGATTTATAACCTACTGGTAAGAATAGTGTTAATCGGGTTCTATTCTTACCAATAGATTCCACCAGAGTTTTTGATAAATAGGCTCCACCCTCTGTACGTGCGAATAAAGTCCCCATTTCCAGATCTTGTTCTAATTTATTGTCAGTAAATACAAACTCATGTTCACCAGTAAAAGCAACACATTGACCATATGCCATTTTTAAGTTTTTAAAGGCAATAATATAATCAATATTCAACTCCGTTTCCAAACCATTATTGACTGAATTTGCCACCAAATTGGCTTCAGTGGGTAGGTTCGGTGTAGTGACAAACTGACTTTGACAAGCACTCAGACTGCCGAAAATAAATACGGAAAATATAGAGCGAAATTGAGTATATTTTTTCATTTTAGATTTATAAGCGTTCTCAACATTGAATCAATTGTAGCAAAATTCATAAACATGGTTTAATACGGAATTCATCGTATTTTTGTAGTGTTTCATGCAACTGATTCTATTCACAGGTGTACAAGCTTCTGGTAAATCAACATTTTATCAACACTATTTTTACCATACGCATTTACGTATCAATTTAGATATGCTGAAAACAAGGCATCGTGAGAATATGATCTTTGAAGCAGAGTTGGCTTCAAAAACCAAAATTGTGATCGACAATACCAACATGCGCCAGATAGATCGCGCCCGTTATATTCAACGTGCCAAAGCTGTAGGTTTTCAAGTTATTTCTTATTATTTTGAAACAGACCTCGACCGTACTTTACAGCGTAATGCTCAACGCTCAGGTAAAGCCAATATTCCCGAAAAGGGAGTAAAAGCGACCTTTTATAAACTTGAAATTCCCAAAATTTCTGAAGGCTTTGATACGTTATTTAAAGTAAAACTCATTCCAAACGATGGTTTTGCAATTCAGCCTGTTGATCTATAAAAATTTAGTCTTGCGCTGTTTTCCATACTTTAAATGCCATTTGCATTTGTTGTTGAATTTGTACAGGGACTTTATTGCGTTCTAAATTGGAAAAATCACCACGATAGGTTTCTGCCACAATTGAATTTGCCAAATCTTCGATTGCAATTCGTCCTTTGTGCTGATATTGCGCAATATCTGCTTCAGTGAGTGCAATATCCCAACAAGATACAACTGAGCTCATATCGACAGCAATACTGAGATAGTATTGGTCTTGGGCTTGGTAGAGTTCCCAAAAGTGTGCTTGTTGGTCAATGAGGTGCATAGTGATTTATTCTAAATACAATGTTTTAACATATAAACTTAGCAATGAATTGAAAATTCGACTTTAGCAAAAAATGTATCAAATCACTTAGCTTTATAATAAATTTTAAAGTGTCATATTGCCAATTAATAAAATTTCATATAGAATAATTCAAGAGACAACAAAAGAACTTAAGCATCTTGCTAAAAAAACAATTTATAAAAACACAATTTCTATTGGAGAAAAATGAATAATTTTAAACAAATACGTGCATTTCAAGCCGAAAATACCATACGCGTTTATCAAGCATACAATCCTCCCCTTGCACAACATGCGGTAAAACATGGTTTCTTAAATAATCCATTTTTTAAAGAAAGCCGTATGACTTGGATTAAACCATCTTATTTATGGATGATGTATCGCTGTGGATGGGGTTATAAAGATGAAGGACAGAAAAGCATACTTGCGATTGATATATCTAAACAAGGTTTCGATTGGGCTTTAGAACATAGTTGTACAAGCCATAAAGCTGAACACATGGACAATGAAACTTGGCAACATTTTAAAGATCAACATCCAGTACGTATTCAATGGGATCCAGAAAGAAATCTATACTTAGAACCTTTGGACTATCGTGCAATTCAAATTGGGTTAACAGGTGAAGCCGTTCAACACTATATTCAGGATTGGATTGTGAATATCACAGACATTACCCAAGAAGCGCAACATGTACATCAGTTGGTTTTTGATGGAAAATTGGATGAAGCAACGGCTTTGTTACCTAAAGAAACTCTGTATCTTCCAAATATTAGTAAAAAAGTGGGTGAACTTTAATAACAATGCATATACTTTGTATCTAATACTTCGTACATTATTAACTTTAATGAACTTTTCGATCTATTAATCCTTTGACTGAGTAAATTTAATTTGATCTTTATATACTTGTTTATCAACTATACTTTTATATATCGAATCCTTTCCATCATTTAAAATACTTTTTAGTTTATTATATTTATTTAAATTATTTGAAATAATATTTAGTCTTCTATTCTCAAATTCTAGTCGTACTTGAAATGGAATGAAGGCTCTATCTTTTACATGTTCAATAGAAGAAAAAATCTTCTCTAATGTTTCTGATTGATAAAAATATAGATTAAGTAATACATTCGTATCAAATACGAAAAAAGTGTTCTCTGCTTAAAGTATAGATTTAATATTCTCTACACTTTCTATCTCGTAACAATTAAACATTTACAAATTACTGCGCTAAATAATTTTATTTAGTAAATATATATTTTTAACCATAAAAAAACCACCCTCTCGGGTGGTTTTTCAATCGCCAACTGCGTCTTATTGAGCGCGGTTTTTGATTTTGCGGATGGTTTCCAACTGAGCAGCAGTTTCTGCAAGCGCAGCCAAAGCAGCAGCAGCGTCCAAATCGCTCTTTTGATTTGCAAGCAACTGTTCAGCATTTTTACGTGCTTCAAGAATTGCAGCTTCATCTAAGTTGTCAGCACGAACTGCAGTATCTGCAAGAACCGTAACGACATGCGGTTGAACTTCTAGAACACCACCAGATACATAGATTAACTCTTCTGTACCGTTTTCAAGCAGAACGCGAATCGCGCCCGGCTTGAGCAAAGTGACTAACGGCGCGTGACCAGGCATAATACCCAATTCACCGCCAGCACCTTTTGCGATAAGCATTGTCACAGTGCCTGAGTACAAAGACTCTTTAACACTTACAACATCACATTGCATAGTCGACATGTGAATCTCCTAAATGAGAGTTGCTAATTAAAGCTTCTCGGCTTTAGCGATCACTTCGTCAATACCACCAACCATATAGAACGCTTGTTCTGGGATGTGATCGTATTCACCAGCTAGAAGACCTTTAAAGCCACGAATTGTTTCTTTAAGTGGTACAAGTTTACCAGGAGCACCAGTAAACACTTCAGCTACGTGGAACGGTTGAGAGAAGAAACGTTGAATCTTACGTGCACGGTACACAGTAAGTTTGTCTTCTTCAGCTAACTCGTCCATACCCAAGATCGCAATGATGTCTTTAAGCTCTTTATAACGTTGCAATACGTTCTGTACAGAACGTGCAATTTCATAATGCTCAGCACCAACAACCAATGGATCTAACTGGCGTGAAGTAGAGTCAAGTGGATCGATCGCTGGATAAATACCAGAAGATGCGATGTCACGGCTCAATACTACAGTTGCATCTAAGTGAGCAAATGTAGTTGCAGGCGATGGATCTGTTAAGTCATCGGCAGGTACATATACCGCTTGGATAGATGTAATCGAACCAGACTTAGTCGATGTAATACGTTCTTGAAGAACACCCATCTCTTCTGCAAGCGTCGGTTGGTAACCTACTGCAGATGGCATACGACCTAAAAGAGCAGATACTTCAGTACCAGCCAATGTGTAACGGTAAATGTTGTCAACGAACAACAATACGTCACGGCCTTTACCGTTTTCATCTTTCTCATCACGGAAGTATTCCGCCATCGTCAAACCAGTTAACGCTACGCGTAAACGGTTACCTGGTGGCTCATTCATCTGACCGTAGACCATTGCTACTTTGTCAAGAACGTTAGAATCTTTCATCTCGTGATAGAAGTCGTTACCTTCACGAGTACGCTCACCAACACCAGCAAACACAGATAAACCTGAGTGTGCTTTCGCGATGTTGTTGATCAATTCCATCATGTTTACAGTTTTACCAACACCGGCACCACCGAATAAACCAACTTTACCACCTTTTGCAAACGGGCAAAGTAAGTCAATGACTTTAATACCTGTTTCTAAAAGGTCAGTAGAAGCTGCTTGTTCAGCATAAGAAGGTGCTTGACGGTGAATCGGTAAACGCTCTTCAGTCGCTACAGGACCAGCTTCGTCGATTGGGCGACCAAGAACGTCCATGATACGACCTAAACATGCAGTACCTACTGGTACAGAAATTGGCGCACCAGTATTAGACACGTTTAGACCACGTTTAAGACCTTCAGTAGATCCCATTGCGATGGTACGAACTACACCATCACCAAGTTGTTGCTGAACTTCTAAAGTAGTTTCAGTACCGTCAACTTGGAGAGCGTCATAGATCTTAGGAACGCTGTTGCGTTCAAACTCGACGTCGATAACCGCGCCGATGATCTGAATGATACGACCGCTACTCATTGCTGTCTCCTCAATTCAAAATAATGTTAAACGGCAGCGGCACCACCAACGATCTCAGAAATTTCCTGAGTAATCGCGGCTTGACGCAGCTTGTTATAAATGAGTTGTAGGCTCTTGATAAGCTCACCTGCGTTATCAGTTGCAGCTTTCATTGCAACCATACGTGCAGATTGCTCACATGCGATGTTTTCAATCACACCTTGATAAACCATAGACTCAATGTAACGAACCAACAAACCATTTAAAAGCTCTTCAGCTTCTGGTTCATATAAGTAATCCCAACCATATTGACGGTTAAGATCTTCGTTCGTATCAGCCGCAGCCAAAGGAACGAGTTGTTCGATTTTTTGGTTTTGAGTCATGGCATTGACAAAGCCGTTTGACACAAGATAAATACGATCTAATTCGCCTTTATCGAATGCATCTAACATCACCTGTACAGAACCAGTTAACTGTTCAAGACTTGGTGCATCACCTACGTTTGTAGTTGCTCCAAGTACTTTACCGCCGTAGTTTTTAAAAAACGAAACCGCTTTTTGACCAATCAAAGCAAATTGAACTTCAATTGACTGCTCTTGTTGCTGTTGGACGTGTTTAACCACTTTTTTGAACAAGTTAATGTTCAAACCACCAGCAAGACCACGATCTGAAGAAACAATGATATAGCCAACGCGTTTTACTGGGCGTTCAACCATATAACGATGTTTGTATTCAGGATTCGCTTGTACCAAATGAGCAATTACACGGTGCATATTTTCGGCATACGGACGGCCCTGAGCCATGCGCTCTTGCGCACGACGCATCTTAGAAGCTGCTACCATCTGCATCGCGCGAGTAATTTTCTGCGTGCTTTTGATACTAGCTACTTTGGCGCGAATTTCTTTTAAATTTGCCATACGCTTAACCTAGTATTCGAAAGCCCTTTCGAGCTTCCGAAGGTTGATCCGTGAACCAAACCTTAACTAGATTCAACATCGTTGAATCTTAGTAAGTTTGAGTCGCTTTAAAGCTTTCAATACCTGCTTTAATTGCAGCTTCGATGTCTTTGTCGTAGTTACCAGTTGCATCGATGTTTTGCATTAACGCAGCATGCTCTGAACGGAAGTAAGAGATCAACGCAGTATCAAAGTCTACGATTTTCTTCACTTCAACGTCAGCCATATAGCCTTCGTTAGATGCATAAATTGAAACTGCTTGGTCAGCAATTGAATATGGAGCATATTGTTTTTGCTTCATTAATTCAGTTACACGTTGACCATGTTCAAGTTGCTTACGAGTTGCTTCGTCAAGGTCTGAAGCGAACTGAGCAAACGCAGCCAATTCACGGTATTGTGCAAGAGCGGTACGGATACCACCTGACAATTTTTTGATGATCTTAGTTTGAGCAGAACCACCAACACGTGATACAGAGATACCCGCGTTCACAGCAGGACGAATACCTGCGTTGAATAATGATGTTTCTAAGAAGATCTGACCGTCAGTAATCGAAATTACGTTTGTTGGTACGAATGCAGATACGTCACCCGCTTGAGTTTCAATAATTGGCAATGCAGTTAATGAACCAGTTTGGCCTTTAACTTCACCATTCGTGAATTTCTCAACATAGTCAGCAGATACACGAGAAGCACGCTCAAGTAGACGTGAATGAAGATAGAACACGTCACCTGGATAAGCTTCACGACCTGGTGGACGACGAAGAAGCAATGAAATTTGACGGTAAGCAACAGCTTGTTTAGACAAGTCATCATAAATGATAAGCGCGTCTTCACCGCGGTCACGGAAGTACTCACCCATTGTACAACCAGCATAAGGTGCTAGATACTGCATCGCTGCAGGATCAGCAGCAGCTGCTGCTACAACAGTCGTGTACGCCATAGCGCCAGTTTCTTCAAGCTTACGTACTACGTTTGCAATTGTTGATTGTTTTTGACCAATCGCAACGTATACACATTTAATGCCTGACTGCTTTTGAGCAATGATCGCATCGATCGCCATTGCTGTTTTACCAGTTTGACGGTCACCGATGATCAACTCACGCTGACCACGACCAACAGGGATCATTGTATCTACTGATTTATAACCAGTTTGTACAGGTTGATCCACTGATTGACGCCAAATAACACCTGGTGCTACTTTTTCAACAGCATCAGTAAGTTTTGCATCAATAGGGCCTTTACCATCAATTGGGTTACCCAAAGCATCTACTACACGGCCTAAAAGTTCTGGACCAACCGGAACTTCTAATACACGACCTGTGCAACGAGCTTTTTGACCTTCTTGAAGGCTTAAGTAGTTACCTAAGACAACGGCACCCACTGAATCCTGTTCTAGGTTCAGTGCCATACCAAATAAGCCGCCGTCGAATTCGATCATTTCACCGTACATTGCATCAGCAAGGCCGTGAATACGCACAATACCGTCGGAAACCATAACAATGGTCCCTTCGTTCTTAGCGGTCGCGCTGGTGTCCAGATCGCCGATACGCTGTTTAATGAGCGCACTGATCTCGGATGGATTCAGTTGTTGCATTGCGCTATACCTCAATCTTTTTAAAGTTCAGTCTTCTGTTCGCAGTTATTTTTAACAATTACGCTAGAAGACGAGTCCGCATTTTTTCAAGCTTGCTAAGCGCAGAATCATCTATCACTTGGTCGCCTGCACGAATAACAACACCAGCAATCAATGCTGGGTTTACTTCAACTGTAATTTTCACAGCGCTGTTCAAACGTTTTTCTAACGCATGAGCCAACTTCTGTTCTTGCACTGAGTCCAGCGGGAAAGCTGACTCAATCACAACATCTACAGTGTTGTTATTTTGCGATTTGAGTTGTTCAAATTCTGTGTCGATTTCAGGTAACAATGCTAAACGACCATTGTCTGCAAGAAGTGTCAAAAAGTTTGACACAGCTTCAGTTTGTTCGTTACCTAAAACTTTCGCAAAAAGACCAACCTGCTCAGCAGGTGTCAACTCAGGGCGATTTAAATAAGCGGAAAATGCTTCATCTTGCACCGCAGCACTGAGCAGTTGTAATGCATTTGACCAAGCGTCAGTTGCATTTTGCTCAGATGCATAAGCAAATGCTGCTTTAGCGTATGGGCGTGCCAACGTCAAGAGTTCAGCCATATTCGCCTCTCTTAAAGTTTAGCAGCCAGCTGATTCAGCATGGCATTATGAGCTTCTGCGTCAACTTGTTGGTTCAGAATTTTCTCTGCACCAGCAACTGCAAGAGCAGCAACTTGTTGACGTAATTCTTCACGAGCAGAATTGATGTCTTGGTCAACAGCATCTTTCGCTTGTTGACGAATACGCTCACCTTCAGCAGATGCTTGAGTACGCGCTTCTTCGATCAATTGTGCCGCACGACGGTTCGCTTGTTCGATCAATTGAGCCGCTTGTGCTTTCGCCGCATCAATTTCTTGCTTAACTTGTGCTTGTGCATCAGCAAGATCAGCTTTCGCTTTCTCCGCAGCGTTTAAGCCATCAGCGATTTTACGCTGACGCTCACTAATCGCATTGATTAGTGGTGGCCATACAAACTTCATGCAGAATGCGACAAATATCGCAAATGCAATCGCTTGGCCAAACAATGTGAGGTTGATATTCATTGCAAATTCCTCAAATAGTGAATTTCGGAATTAAGCTGATTAACCTACAAATGGATTAGCGAAGATGAAGAACAAGCCAATACCAACACCGATCATAGGCACAGCATCAAGAAGACCCGCGATTAAGAACATACGAGTTTGAAGTTGTGGAGCCAATTCTGGTTGACGAGCTACAGCTTCAAGGAAGCGACCGCCTAAAAGACCAAAACCAATCGCAGTACCTAAAGCACCAAAAGCGATCAAGATAGCAGATGCAATTGCAACTAGACCTAAAGTGAGTTCCATGATAATTCCTCAGAGGTTAGGTTTATACCAAATTAAATTAAAAAAATTATACCTAACCACCTGATGACAGTTAGGCAATACCATTAATGTTTTTCGCTTGCCATGCTCAAGTATACGATTGTTAGCATCATGAAAATGAAGGCTTGCAACGTAATAACAAGAATGTGGAAGATAGCCCAAGGCACAGACAACGCCCATTGGATCCAGAAAGGTAACAACGCGATCAAGATGAAGATCAACTCACCCGCATACATGTTACCGAATAGTCGGAGCGCCAATGAAATTGGACGTGCAAGGAATGTTACCAATTCTAGAATCAAGTTCACTGGAATCAATAACGCTTTTGCAACTGGGTTACTTGGATTAAATGGGTTAAGTGCTAATTCACCAACGAAACCGCCGATGCCTTTTTCACGGATACTATAGAACAAGATCAACGCAAATACAGACAATGACATACCAAGGGTAATGTTAGGATCTGTAGATGGAACAACCTTGAAGTAAACGTGGTGAGGGTCCATGCCAAATACACTTGCACCAATTTGTTGTGCTAGATAAGGAATCCAGTCAACAGGAATTAAGTCCATCGCATTCATGAGGAAAATCCACACAAAAATGGTCAAGGCTAAAGGTGCAATTAAACGTGATTTACCATGAAACGTATCACGAACACTTGAGTCAACAAACTCGATAATCATTTCGATTGCAGACTGGAACTTGGTAGGAACACCAGAGTTTGCAGCTTTCGCCACACACCAGAATATCAAACAGAAAATCAAACCAAGGCCAATTGACCAACCCATTGAATCCAAGTGAATAGCAGTGAACCCCATCTGTTGAGCTTCTGCACCATTCTCAGCCAATTTCCAAGTACCATCTGGCATTTTGCCATAGGTCATATTGGTCAAGTGATGCTTGATATACTCGGTCGAAGTCAGGGCATGTTCTTCAGCAGCCATAAATCACACCTGGTCAATGTCAAATAATAAATAGGGTTAACGAATATCGCGTGCTGCATGATATCTCGTTAATCCCCAAAAAAATTTTCAATTTCTGCTGCGCTTATACTCGTTTTTGTTGCCGTGCTACCCAAAATGGAGCAACCCACGACATCGCCTGCACGAGAATAAAACCACAAAACAATGCTACCGGGGATAACGGTTTAACATTGCTTAAAATTAAAATGAAACCAACGATCACAATTGCAAATTTGCCCATCAAGCCTCGATACATGTTCGAAAGAACCTGTTTTGAAGCACGTGCACCAGCGGCTCGAAACGACTGCCAAGAAAAATAACAACTGGCAAGCCAACATAACAGTGCACCTAATGCTGCACTTAAAGCCGCAGTCGAGTCTTTCAAGACCCACGCTACCAAGGCTGAAACAGGTATCATTAATGCTTGTAAATAGACCAAAGCTTTTGCTAATCGTCGGTCAATCAAGCGACTAGTTTGGCTCATTTTTTATCCACTCACAGCATAAATGCTTGACAAGTTTAGCTGATGATCGTTTTTAATCGCAGGCATTATAGAGTTACACCCCTGAACATGCAATCTTTTCCCGACCTTAGTCGTGTTTTTTTCGATATACAGGCTGCTTTTCATATGAGCATTTGTTGATTAATTTTTGCATCATTTTCGTGCATTAAGTACGCAGGCTTGTGTCTGTTGTGCCAAAGCTTGCCATGCAACCACAAAATCTTGTTGTTTTGCTAAAGTCTCATCAACGGATTGAAAAGAAATTTCTCCCAATTTTCGATATTGACTTGGACTCGCACTGGCTTCTGCAAGTAAACACATTTTTTTGTAAGGACGCGTATCGTTTAAAAACTTGATTTGTGTAACAGTCGGTGCCACATGTGGGTCATCCGTCATTGCACCTGCAAATTTTAAATTGAGTGAACGCTCAAGATATTGGTAAGCATCGTGATATGCCCAATAAGGACGTGCGGCACCCGCTGTGGTAATTTTTTGTGAAGCGAGCAACATTTCATTGGCAAATTTTTTCGCGTTGTTCCAATAAGCAGTTTTATTTTCAGGATGCTGTTGTGATCTCAAGGCAGCAATAAAGAAGCCTATACGTACTGCATTGTTTGGATCTAACCAAACATGAGTATCTATCGTGTCTTTAAGTGCAATGCCTTTAGGATTTCTAAGTGGAAGCGCCTGAATAATACCTGAGTCAAGAATCGAGATGGCTTTAGCATTGTCTCCAAGAACTTTTTCTAAAGGTGCTTCGTGTGCTTTACCCAACCAAACCACCAATGAAGCATCCATAATCGTCTTTCGATTATCTGGTGTTAACTGTACATCATGCCCGGTCTGATTCCCTAACAGCAAAACAGGTTCTTCTACTCCTTGGGTGATTTCTTTTGCAATCAGATAAATAGGATGAGTAGAGACCACTAAAGGCGCTTGAGCCCAAGTGACACTAGCAAATAATGCACATAAGCAAAAAGCGATCATGCGATTCATGGGAGTGTATTACCAAAAAAAATTTATGTTATAGTATAACAAAAGTTAAAAAATACCTACGCCATTCGTAAGTTGATAGAGCTTCATGTTAATATTTATGATTCTCTTCATTCAAATAAGAAGTTTTGAGGTCTGATATGAGCTTATGTTCACACGAACACCATGATACTTTGCATGGTGTACACGATCATCTCAATGTACAAGAGCGTTTATCAGAAGCAGAAAACCTTTGTGCAACCTCAGGCGCGCGTCTTACTCCCTTACGTAAAGAAGTACTGGAGTTGATTTTGAATGCATCAGGACCCGTTGGTGCATATGACCTTTTAGCCAAGATGAAAGGTGCTGCGGAACGACCAGCAGCCCCTCCAACGGTATATAGAACACTCGACTTCCTTTTAGAAAAAGGATTTATTCATCGTTTAACCTCTATTAATGCCTATATCCCTTGCTGTCACCCACGTGAAGGACATCAAGCTGCTTTTTTGATCTGTACTGAATGCCATACAGTGAAAGAAGCTTCAGCAATAGGTTTGATTCAACAATTGAATCATTTGGCAGAGTCCGACCAGTTCAAAGCACATCATAGTATTATTGAGATTTCAGGAATATGTCAGCAGTGCTCAAGCAAAGCGTGAACACCCCGCTTGTTCAGCTAAAGCAGATCAATGTCCAGATTGATGATCGTGACATTTTAAAAAATGTAGATTTTTCGCTACAAAAACAAGAAATTGTCACGCTTATTGGTCCCAATGGTGCGGGTAAATCCACATTGATCAAAGTACTGTTGGGTATTTTAAAACCCAATTCAGGGAGTATTGTCAGTTCATCAAAACTGAAACTCGCCTATGTACCTCAAAAATTCAACCCCTCCCATAGCCTTCCATTAAGAGTAAAAGATCTTCTTGATCTGGAAAAATGTGATAAAGCCATTAAAGCAGAAATCATTCGCGATACAGGCATAGCAAAACTCGAAAACTCTAAAGTACAACAACTTTCCGGTGGCGAACGTCAACGCGTTTTATTAGCACGGGCATTATTACGCCAACCTGATATTTTAGTCTTAGATGAGCCTATGCAAGGTTTAGATATCCAGTCTGAGGCAGAGTTATATGGCTATGTTCGAAGTTTACCTGAACGTTATGGTTGTGCCATCTTGATTGTCTCTCATGATTTACAATGGGTGATGCAAGGAACACAACGCGTTGTATGTTTAAACAAGCATATATGTTGCAGCGGCTTACCAGACAGCATTCAACAACATCCTGAGTATCAGGCTTTATTTGGTGACACTTTTGGCAAGCAACATGCCTTTTATCAACATCACCATGATCATTGTGCGCATGGTGACTCTGCCAAAACCTGTGAACACGGTCCACATCCTCACATTCACCCTGAACCGGAAGCTTAAACCATGATGGAATGGTTAGAATTACTCTTACCTGCTTGGATCATGGGCACACTGTTGGTGTTTCTAACTGCACCACTGGGCTGTTTGATGTTATGGCGCAGAATGTCTTTCTTTGCAGATACCATGGCTCATGGTACTTTGCTGGGTGTGGCTTTGGCAGCAGTATTAAGTTTGCCGCTCTGGGTCGGTGTTACTTTTACCGCAGTACTTTTGGTTGCTGTGCTGTGGGTTCTACACGACCCTCGCCTGCCAAATGATGCTTTACTTGCTTTATGCGCAGCCACCCTACTCTGTTCAGGTTTATTGCTGATCCAGCACTTACCTGCTTTACGCCCAGAACTATTGAGCTATTTATTCGGTGACTTACTAACGATTGAATGGTCTGACTTAGCTGTTTTCGCGGCTGTTATTATTGGCGCTTTGGCAATTTTGTATTCTCACTGGCAGGCGCAAATTCAAATTGCGATTGATCCTGATATTGCAGTCAGTGAAGGTGTCAATGCCAAATGGCAACGTTTAATTTTTATGTTGTTATTGGCATTGTTCACGGTACTGGCTTTACGTGCGGTCGGCTCGTTGCTGATGGGTGCTCTTCTGGTTATTCCTGCTTTAGCTGCACGTTTGATTTCGCACTCACCTAAACAAATGGTGATCGGTGCTTTTGTGATTGCACAAATTGGTGTCACTGTAGGCTTATGGTCAAGTGCAGCATTAAATATTTCAACAGGTCTAAGCATTGTTTTGACCATGTCTTTATTGTTTACACTGATCTTCTGCACGATGAAAATTAAAAAAGGATGATTTCAATTAAACCCTAGCATTGCTTATAGGGTTCATTGAACATCCAATACTTAAAATAGACTTTGAGCTGAAATATATAAGCCATAAAGCGCGATTGTGACTAAAATTAAACCGCAAAGCCCTAATATTTTGGGATAAATTCGACTTTTAGACAACTGATTAAAAGACAAATAAACTATAGATAAGGTGAGGAAATCCAAGATAATCCATGTGATCACAAGGATAACTAAACTTACATTCAGATCTGAATGAACATGGATAAATTGTGGAAAAAACGAAGAGAAAAAAATAATATCTTTAGGGTTTGAAATACCGACCAGAAAACCTTTCGTTAAACCACCCTCTACTGGCGAAAGTACAGTAGTCAACGGCTGGTCTTGCTGAAACCACACCTCTTTGAGAATGCCATAACCTAAATAAGCAATATAAAGACATCCAAGGATTTTGATGATCAGGAAAAGTGTTTCATTAACACTCAACATTCCCTTTAAAATTAAAATGGAAATTGCAATCAGTACCAAAGATGCGAGATTTGTTCCGACGATGGTTTGTAATGATTTGCGATAACCGCCTTTTAAGCCTGCACTTGCCACCAAAATCATGACTGGTCCTGGTGTTGCAATCATGATAATTACACTGATGGCATACAGATAAAATTCTAAATAATTCAAATGACCCTCGGCTTAACAGATATTCTATTGGATTTATTTTTAATTGTTCAATAACTCAAACCATGAGACTTTTACTGATGTACTAAACTCAACAAACCAGCAGCACAACTAAATAACACTGCGAAAGTACGATTCATATACTTTTGTTGCTTGGGGGATTTAAGCAATCTCAAGACTTTTGCAGCCAACCCTGTGTAGCCAGCCATCACAATTAAATCGATCGTAATCATCGTGATCGCCATAATCACATATTGAATCCATTGTGGTTTAGACAGATCTAAAAATTGCGGCAATACTGCAAGTAAGAATACGATCGCTTTTGGATTACTGATATTGACCACAAAGCCGTATAGAATCAACTTGGGAATGGATTTAGTCGGTTGTTCAGTTGGGATATCTATAGATTGTGTTTTAGCTGTCCATTGCACATAGGCCAAGTAGAGTAAATAGCACACACCGAACCATTTCACTACAAGAAAAGCCATCGGTGTAGTGGCAAATAATACCCCTACTCCAGCAACAATTATAATTTGTACCAGTAAAGCCAGCTGTAAACCAATAGCATTCCAGTAACCACGGCGAAAACCATAATTTAGACCACTTGACATTGACGCAATAGCGCCAGCACCAGGTGATATACTAATCACCCAACACGCCAACATATATGCAAACCAAACTTGATAGGACATAACAAAAAATAAAATATTTTGAACAAAGCATTATAGCGGTTTTAAAACGACACATTTCGATTAATTTAATTGGTAAAAAGTATAAGACTTTACTACCCAGCTGTTGCCAGTTCATGCACAATAGCTAGATTGATAAATAAAAATTGAGGAGCCATCTCGATATGACAGCCCAATCTGTAATTTTACCTTTACCCTCTGACCATGCGCGTTTCATCGTTTTAAATTTAAAAAATCTGTCTATTGATGGCTTAAAAAAGCGTCTCAATGCCTTATTGAGCACTCGTGATCGCCTGATCACGCAACACCCCGAAGCTGAGATTAAAACTGCAATCGCTTTTGGTCCTGAACTATGGTCAAAGCTTTATCATACTTCGCCTGAAGGGTTTAAGCAGTTAGAACCGATTCAAGGTGCATTTCAAATGCCTGTTGTTCCGGCTGATGTTCTGATTCACATTGCTTCTGCACGCACGGACATTTGTTTTGCACTGAGCCAATCCTTTTTTGATGGTATTCAAGATCAAGTTGAAGTTTTAGATGAACGTGTATGTTTCCGTTATCTCGATGGTCGTGACCTAACGGGATTTATTGATGGTACCGAAAATCCTCAATTTCCAGATGATCGTGCGGAGACTGCTTTATTGGGTGAAGATTCAGGTATTTTCGAAGATGGATCTTTTATTTTTGCGCAGCGTTATGTCCATGAACTTGAAAAATGGAAACGCTTAAAAGTAGATGCACAGGAAAATGTGATTGGTCGTTCTAAATTAGAAAGTATTGAGATGGACGATGAACACAAACCTGAAAATGCCCATATTGCTCGTGTTGTTATCGAAGATAATGAAGGTGAGGAATTAGAAATTCTGCGTCACTCTCTTCCTTATGGCGATGGACAAGGTGAGCAAGGCTTATTTTTTATTGCTTATACCAAAGATTTAACCCGTATTGATCGTATGTTAGTCAATATGTTTGGTACTCAAGGCGATGGAATTCATGACCGTTTATTACACTTTGTGACTCCTGTCGATGGTGCGTACTTCTTTGCACCGAATGAAGAAGTATTGGAAGAGATTTTGGAAGATTAAAATAGATAAGGAATAGTTAAATATGACTATTCCTTATCATCAGCAATTAAATTTCATTTATTCTTAAACGTAATATCTAATATTTTTAAATGTTAATTCAGAGGACTTTCAATTTTCATAATAATGCCATCATCAGAAATTTTATAATAATTTATTTTAGCTAACTTACCATCATAACTTTTAACCTTAATATTATATTTTTTATCAATCCAGAACTCTGAACCTGTGCCAAAATTTACTGAATGCCCCTTACCATCTTTAAATACATTAAGACTATAATTTTCCAACTCTCCTTCATCAGTAAAATAAGCAATAAAAACCGTTTTATTACAAATATCTGGTAATCTTATCGCTCCTCCAAATGGCACAAAATCACCATGATTTTCTGAAAGTTTTTGTAAAAAACTATTAGAAAATTGAGAGAATAAAATCGTATTTTCTTTTTTTAATTTACTCTTTGATGAAATAGGCAACATCACTGGGAATGTCTTTTTAAAATTATTTGCTACTATGTTATTTGTATTACATGATTCCTCACTATCATTTGGCTTAGCTAGCGAATTAGTCATATAAATCGAATTCAAAACAACAAGAAATATAATAAATATTTTTTTCATTTTATACTCCAAAATTAATATTAAAGTCCAGTTAACAAAACCCTTAAAAAGATATAACAGTCATAAATAAAAAGGCAAAAGACATCTAACCTCTTTGGTTTATACATCTTATAAAATTCATTTATTGAGCTAAATAAACTTTATTTAATCGTTTAAGTTCATCTAGTCTTGCTTTATCAATATCGAGCAAACATGATTCAATTATTATGGTTGCACCATCGCCTTGAGCATTGCTTGCTTCTTCACCCATAAAATCTTTACAGTATGCATTTTTATAAGCTAACCACTTCGATTGAGATATTTGAAATTTTTTCAGATTATCAGTCGATTCCTCAATATTAAGAATCACTTTTTTCATTTCATTAGTGACAGCCTTTGAACTGCTTCTAATACATATAAGGCTTTCATCATCATTTTTACAGGAAGTGTTAGGTTGAGCAAATGCAAGACCACCCATACTGAATAACAATAAGAATATTAAGATTAATTTTTTCATAGACACTCATTATAGCAATTAAAGATAGAAAGCCTTCAGCTTAAATTTTATATGATCGAAATCGAAAGTTTCTCCATATTTTAAATGAAAAAGCAACTTTATGAAGCTGCTTTTCATCCAGAAATTAACTATAAACATTATAGATTAATTTAATTTTATATTTTTATTATTCCCCGCAGAATATTTATAGCTTAAGTTATATTTACCATCAATAGCATAGCTTTCTCCAAGATTATAAACTTCTATCTTTGGCTTTATTTTAATCAAATAGAATAAAGTCGTCGATCCATTATCTGTGTCATGATATTTTTCACCAATCACAAACTGTGAACCTCCTATATCTGGTATAAATTTAACTCCATCCAAATTTAAATGATTAATTTTATTCTGGCTTAAGATCGTATAAATTTCTGGCGACATATTTTTCACATCGTTCAAACTATATACATGATTTTCCAAATCACTTAGCTTCTCACATTTACTTTCAGAGTTGCTTTTTAAACACTTCAAGAAGTAATTTGAGGCATTAGGAATTAATATCTTTTTTAAATTGCTTTCTTTATTAATTTTGGGTAAATTTTCAGAAATATTTTTTTTACAAAACTTCCATTTATCACCTTAAAACACAACTTTGAATGACTGTAATCATCTCTATATGCATAAAAATCGCCTGTAACACACAAGCTATCATTATTCACCGAATAATCAAATTTAGACTTATAATCTATTTGATAATTTAAAGGATAAGCCTTTAAATCTTTTTGGTTGAGTGCAACTATTCGATAATATTTTCCATCATTTATTTTAATTATCGTATAATTTTTATTAAAATCTGCCTTATTCCCAATATTTTCTTATATAAATTTAATTTATCTGCTTTGCAATAATAATTATCTATATCATAATCGAAACCACAAGGTTCAACTTTTAATTTTAATACCGCATCCTTTTCAACTGATTTTGCACTACAACCTGTAATACAAAATAAACTTAAAAACATTAATATACCAAACTGTTTTTTCACTTGCCATCTCACTTTTTTGCTGTTGATTATATCGATAGATTTTTTCTAGAATTTGGATTTGAATGATTAGGAGTACTTTCTAAAAATAATTTTTTAACCATGACAATAGAATCTACGCACGATGCTTATTTTTGTTTAAAAAATGAAGTTTAATAAATATAAGGAATAGTTAAATATGACTATTCCTTAAATTAATTTATGCAATTTACATATCTTATAAAGCTTAATTATTGAGCTAAATAAGCTTTATCTAAGTGTTTAAGTTCATCTATCCTAGCTTTATCAATAACGAACAGAAATGATTTAAAGTTGATTAAAAGAGTAATTTTGTCAATAATATTTACTCTCTATCAACCCATAGATACCATGAAATATCTACAGCCAATAAAACACAGCTTTAAAACTCATCATACCCAGGTCGATTAATATTTAATCTAAAATTCTTTTTTTCTATACTTGGTTCATTTCCCACACATTTCATTTCTTCATTTTTACTAAAATCATTATTAATAACAAAAGATTGGATGCAATAATTTTTCAATTTATTTTCATTTATATCATCAAATCTTTTGACTTGGTGATCCAAGATTGGAAACTTACCTCCCATCGTTATAAACAAAGTATTTTTATAATTATTCTTGTTGTTTTCACCACCTGATAAAAATATTACTTGCGCAGGTCCGGAACCTTCATAATTATTAAAATTTACAGCAATCAAACCTAATAAATATTCTTTGCTTCCAATTTTTTTAACCGCAGTCATCAAAATTCGAGCTTGATCCTCTCCAGAATAAAATAGTTTTAAATCCTTTTGATTAACTGGATATTTATCTAATTGGATGAATTTATCATTGATCATTAATGCTTTAGAATCTAATGGTAATTTAACTTGTTTATATTCATTAGTTAAAAGGTCACTATTGACTTTCGATTCACTCATCTTTGGTGAATCTGAGTTTAACATCTTATTTTCTGCCTTTTGACAGGCTACAAGTGAAAATAAAATCAACAATGGGATAAATTTTTTAATGTACATAAGATGCCTTTATATATCCTGAATATTCGGTTGATAACCCTGTAAATGTAAATGGTTATCGTGATCACCATTTGTAAAAGTGACATGGGGCAAAGTTCTGTTTGGCTGACCTTTTCTCTTCATCACTTGCGATCCAAATGATTTATAACCAAAAAGATATAGTGCATTTACAAATCTTACATTCGCATCCCAGTCAAATCTATCGACGTGGCTCACAAGAACCGGACCATCTTTATGGCAACCATTAATTCCTAGATAGCGAAAATCTCCATTAATCCCGTTGAAGTGTGAATCACTACCTACCGATCGACCATCTCGAGCACTAAATCCAGAACCATGATAATAACCGTATCCTAAAGAGCACATAGCACCAATAACTGCTGCAAACGCATCTCCCTTAAGATAATATCTTGATCGACCTGGTAAATAAATATCCCACAAATATCCGACTTTACCATCCGGACTCTTGTAGGATTTGAGCGTCCTTTGGTCTACCAAATAAACATTTCCACCTACGACCCCGTTACCTTTTTTACGTTTAGGCGCAACGATAAATTCAGTTTTGCCAATATGATGTGATTGTCCATTTTTATCATAATAAATATATTCAGCAAAACCTGTTGCAGCCGCATTCTCTCTTTTGATTTTACCATCAGAGTAAATATGATAACGCGTCGTATCACTTGTCGCGGGTGTTTGATTAGAAACAGTTGTTAAAGGTTTACCCCCATTCTCTGTATGAGTATTTTGTTGAGACACTTTGGGGGGCTCTTGTTTAACTTCGGGTACTTTAGCAGGAGCTGGTGGATTAGGCTTACTTTGGGACGGCGCATTAGTAACAGGGTTTTGTTGTGGAACTTTTTGCCCTGATTCTAATCGTCTCGATTCCTTGATAAAACCTTCATTTATTCTAAATATCCTATACGGACTTCCATTAATTACCCGAGCTTTTACCAATGAATTCGAACCAACACCAAAACCATATACAAAACCAACTAACATTTTTAAGTTAATTACACCTGCAGCATTGGTTTTTTTTGAAATTTGCCGCCCTCGATAAAAAATGGTTACAGCGGTATTTGGAACTACTTGATCATCTTTTTTGACAATCATCTGAAAGCTATGAACAGGAAGTCTCACTTTTATTGTCTGATTAGAGAGTGATTCTTCAACCTTGAAGTGATGAATCTTTTGGTATTTTCCATCCCCTGAAACAGAAACCTCTATATCTTGACCGACTTCTGCTGAAATATTATGTTTTATGCCACTCCCATCTGCAGAATGCTTTTTAATATTATTTTTATAGGTAAGAAAAAAGCCCATATTTGAGATTGGTTTTCCAGTATCAGCTTCAACAATCTGTATATTGAAGTTCACATCTTTCGTTTCAACTGCTTTAGATTCTTCTGAAATACTTGGAGCTTGCTCATTTCTAACTTCTTGAGGCGTTTTATTCGCCTGTGGTTTGGGTTGAGGAGCACTATTCTGTTCTAAAACAACAGGGACTGATATTTGTTTGGTTAATTTGATTGTATAACTTTCCTTCTTATCTTTTTGCTGCGTAATCTCAAGTGCTTTTCCATCAACAATTATTTTTATTTTAGTACCAGGATGCCTAACAATTACAGGAATTTTTCCTTCTTCACTTGTTTTATAATCATTAGAAATCTTTCCAATTTTGCTATAATATTTTCCTTCTTTGTACTCGGACTCTACTATAATTTTTTTACCTGAAACGGCATTCCCTTGTTCGTCCACAACATTGATATAAATCTTACGATTACAACAGCTTTCTAAATCATAATGAGCAAATAATGATATATATTCACCCACTTTTGTTCCAAAAGCATCAGCTTGGTTACCTAAACCCTGTACAAACTCTAAAACATATTTAGGACCTTTTAAGTGTGCTCCTGCAATGCATCCTGACTCTGTAATTTCAACCCCATTAATACGAACGCCATAAAATTCATTTACATTTCGATTGTTCAGCCGAGTGCAGAGTGTATTGATCCATTTATTAAATGCTTTTATTTGAACCGTTCGATCTTTGAGAAAAACACTTTTCGAAGTTACATCATCTAAGCCCGTCCAACTTCCACTCCAGTCATTCACCGAAAATGATTTCTGAAAAAGGCTATTAGGATCATTACTAAAAGTATATGGTGGCTTAAAATACCCCAAATCATAAAGCGCACTTTCGCCAAATTGAAAATAACCAATAAATCCATAACCTGCAGTTTTACCATTATGTACTTTTCTAGCAGTCAAATTAGGATCGACAAGGTCAGATAAACTCAAATCCGATGAAGACTCTCGACGAGATACTGCATATATATATGCTTGCCTATCCTCACCAAATGACTTTCCGTTTACTGGAGAAACAAAACTCATAATGCCCCCTTAGATTCTTGATCAATTTGTTTAAATAAAATTAGAACTTTATTTTTTGTTTTATCACTCATATTTGTAGAAAATTTCATTTTATTTTTATCAAAATTGAAACTCAGATCTTCATTTAGGTTGAGCATTACATCACCTAAACTCTTACCGTCATCAATAATATAAAATTTCTGAGGTTTATTTTTATTTGTTAATGAGATAAGTAAAATATTTTGATCTGAACTTTTGATATTCCAACACTCATCAGGAATATGTAACCAATGACCTGTATTTAGATCTATCTTATTTTGCTTTAAAAGCTTAGAGACAGGCTCTTTAATATCTTTACGCTGAAAGCTACATTTATCAGACTCTATATAATTAAAGCTTACGACTTCATTATCAATGTTCCGTTTTGGAAATTCCTTGATAACTTCTGCATTACACCAAGTCACAAATAATAAAATGAATAAGAAAGAAAATATTGTTTTCATGATCAAGCCTTACTTTCCAAAATTACAAAAATCTGCTTCTAAATCTTCACTACAAGATTCATTTTGATCTTCTATTGCATCATGATCATCTGCAGCGCCACAACAGCCCTCACCCTCACAACTACTATGATCTGAAGTGTCATCAATATCGTTCTTTATAACTATTAATTCTTTTAAATCTTCACTATCATGCCCAAGAATAATTGCTTCGACATCGTCAGCACTATCACTGAAAAACCGTTGTGTGCGTCCAAGTTCATCCAAAACACCAATAAATTCAGTTTTTCGTGAATGATTTACGAACTTAAATCTGACCTGCTGTTTTAATTCATCTTTACTAAAAATATTACTAAAATCAAAACGTCGGCTAAAAATTCCACTCTCAGGCATTTTCGGCAACTGCGCATTCACTGTTGCCCCACTGGTAAACAACTGTTGTCCAGATTTCACCTCAAACTTTCCACCAGTTTTAATAAAGACACCACTACCATTAACCACCAGCTGAGTACCACCCGCTTTTAGATCAATCTCTTTAGAACTGGTTAGCTCAATCTTGTCTTCAGTTGCAATCAACTTAATGACTTTCTTCGCAATGATTTCAATCAAATCATCCTGAGCCTGTACTTTTATCGGTCCTTTTGCAGCAAAAGCACTTAAACCTTTCTGTGCGGCAAACAAACTAATTTTATCTTGTGCATGACCCACAATATTCTTCTGAGCGCTCATGTTAATCGAACCATTTGCACTTTCAGCTATATCTTGGGAAGCTTGAAGAATAATATCTTCTGGTGTGGTTAATGCAATCCCATTTGGCGAAGCCAATAGCATCAATGCTTGACGGAAAATTTTACCTTGTTCTTGTTTGGCGTTGTCGCTGCTATCTTCCAGACCTTGTGTATAACCCTCCATAAAGCCCTGCAAACTACTCAAAGCCTCCAACGGTTTAATTTCAAGTTTGTTCCCCTTATTGAATGTTCCACAAGTACTCATGATGTCAAAATCTTTGATTTCGACATTGGATAAAACCTTACCCACATTACTAATGGATTCAAAAGGATTAGATTTAATATTATCTTTTAAGCTTGCCAGCTTGCCTTTAATAATATCTGTACCGTGTTCTTCAACATTTTCAATAAACGCTTTTAAGTTTTCAACCGCTTCTTTTGCATCAGAAAAATATTCATTAAATTCATCTACAATGCCTTTTGCATTACCACCTAAAGCACCAATGTCTTTAATAAATCCACCACAATCTTTTAAAGCATTCAAAGGATCACTACTCACCCCTTCTTTAAATAGATTCAAAGTTGTGTTGAGCGCCTGCCCTGTACTTTTTAACTCAAGTGATTGAATGAACTTAGGCAAACGATTGATGACATTCAATGCATCGGTTTGTTGCTTTACAGCAATCTCACTTAGCACTTTCATACTTTCAGCCCCTTGATTCAACAAGGACTGTGCTTGGGCTGCTTCTAAATGATCTGCAATTGCATTTTCTTGGGCATAGGTTGTGATAAGCATGCCTTTTCCTGCACGTACCGCCCCATAAGCATCTGTTCTTAATTCAAAACCTTCGCCACGCCCATTGCTGGTTTCTTTATCTTTCGGATGACTTAAATTTCCCAAGTTTAGTTGAGTGGCTGCGTGACTACTTTGCAGTTGGGCACTGATTTGCCCAGTCGTGTCATCAAATCGGAGTTGGTTAAAGCCTGAACCACCGACTTCAGATGAGCGGATACCACTGAGTTTCTTGGTATCAGGAAGCTGACCTTTGACATCAAACATGGTTTGATGACGTTCTGCTTCATGTAAACGCCCCATCACAAACGGACGATCTACATTACCATCAAAGAAATCAATCACCACGATTTCACCAATCCGAGGATGAAAACGTGTACCGTAACCTTCTCCTGCCCATGAGGTTAATACATCCACCCATGCTGAGTCGGTATCGTTATCATTGGAACCTGCACCACCATCATGACTATTATCGTCGCTACGGGTAAACAAGAAACGAACTTTAATGCGTCCCCATTGGTCCACATAAATTGTTTCGCCTTGCGGACCTACCACTTTAGCGCGTTGCGGGAATGCAGAAGGTCTGTGTGTTAATGGATTGTATTCTGGAACGACTGGAATTCTGCGTCGCACCAATGACAGCTCATTGGCTTGACGCTGATCTTTAATTAAATGATTCCAATAGTTTAAATTAAGCAGTTTAGAAAGTTGATCTTGCAGTTCTTTCGGTAAGTTATTCTGATTGTAGAAGGTTTTACCGAGAATCAAAAACTCGCGATCTGAACCTTCATGCTGATCAATTTCCGGATGCTCTCTCAACTCAAACCAATAACCAACTTGTGCATCACGAACTGAACTGATTGCGGTAAAATATTTGGCTTGTAGTTCTTGGTATTGTGAAAGTTGAGTATTGAGTTTATCCACTTGAGCTGAGCTAGAAGCTGTGGTTTGATCTTCACCCTTGAGATCACTGGTCCACGCTGGGCTAATGGTCCAAGCCTGTTCTAAACTCAACGTTTCATTGTCTTGTTGTTCGCTATGCTGATGATTGCTGAGTTGACTATCACCCTGATCTTGTGCGAGATTGTCAGCTTGCCAGCGTTGCACTTGTACAGCTGTGGATTGGATTGATCGTTGTGCAATTAAGCTGGTAATGGTATCAAATCGTTCTGTTGCATGACTACGATGGAAGCGTATACTGCGCCTAGGCATTGCTTCATATTGACTATTGTCATCAATCAATCTTAATTTCTGGGTTTGAATTTGTGTAGCAGAAACTGGAACTATGCGTTCAGATTCATCAACCAACCAGTTAATTCCCTCACTGCGCCATAATCTTGTTAAAAATTCGTAATCTGTTTCGTTTGACTGCATCACAAAAGGACGCACATCATATTGTTTTTTTAAACCACGACTATCCAAACTCAAACTAGATGCAAATAATGCACTTTTGGTTTGCCATTCCTTGAATAAAACTTCAGATATTTCCAAAATACTTTTATTCATGAAAACGCGACTATTACGGCGTTTATGCCAAAGACTGGTCGCATCTTCAAGCGTGAGCTTGTAAATACTTAATGCACCGTCACTTTGTCCTTGACTTGCACCAGTAATGATTCCTGTGGTTCGATAGAGTTCCCCAAAGTCAGTGACTTGGTCAACAGCGACCTGACAACCTATAAATTGTTTTAAAGCAATATGTGCATTGGTTGAAAGGCAAAGTAATTCTGCCTTCAATCCTTGATTAATATATTGTTGTCCCTGAATGCACTGTAGAAATACACTGCCATTTAAGGCTTGATTTGAGAATTGGACATGGACAGCCCTTGTCTGCAACCCTAACCCAAAACTTTCAAGTAAAGTATTAATATTTTTCAACATTTTAGTTATTGATATTCAATGACATGTTGGCTTATTGTAAATAAAAACTCACAGAAAGACATACAGAAATTGTTAAAATTTTTATTTTTGTAACTGACATACTCAAAATTCATCTTCTTTTAATGAGAAAAATACAGATATTTAAATCAATCTAAATCTCCAATTTTATCCGTTTATCCTATTACAAAAGGGGCAATTTGCCCCTTCTATAAAAAATTGAAAATACTTAGAAAGGAACGCGCTTATAATCACGATAAGTTGGTTTCCAAAAGTTCTGTTCAATACTTTCGAGTAATTGCTCATCACTCATTACCGTCGCAACACCATCTTGCATTGCTGCTTGAGCAACTTTAAATGCAATAATTTTAGAAACTTTCTGCAATTCGTTTAAATCAGGTAATAAGTCCGCATGGATATCGTTTAACTTCGGTGAGCAATCTGCCAAAGCGGAACTTGATGCCATCAGCATATTGTCTGTCACACGCGTTGCTTGAACAGCCACAACACCTAAACCAATACCTGGGAAAATATAAGAGTTATTGCATTGTGAAATATTAAAGGTTTCTCCATGATAATTCACTGGCGCAAACGGGCTACCTGTTGCAATTAATGCTTTACCTTCTGTCCATTGGATAATATCAGCAGGCACAGCTTCTACACGTGAAGTTGGGTTCGATAAAGGCAACACAATTGGATATTCACAATTTTCAGCCATGGTTTTAATGATTTCTTCTGTAAATAAGCCCGGTTGACCTGATACACCAATCAATACCGTTGGTTTGGCATTTTTAACGACATCCAGTAGAGAAATAATTTCTTCTGGATTGCCCCAATGTGCAACATCATCAGGCTTTTGCGCAAGCTTACGCTGGAAGTCAAGTAGGTTTGGCTGATTTTCTGTGATGAGACCAAAACGATCGACCATAAATACTTGTGCACGCGCTTCAGCATCAGTTAAACCTTCCGCCACCATTTGCGCAATGATCTGTTCTGCAATACCACAACCTGCTGAACCTGCACCCAAGAAAGTCACTTTTTGATCTTTCAATTGTTTGCCTGCCGCACGGCTTGCCGCAATCAGTGTTCCTACACATACTGCTGCTGTACCTTGAATATCGTCATTAAAGCAACAAATCTTATCACGATATTTTTCTAATAAAGGCATGGCATTTTTTTGTGCAAAATCTTCAAACTGAATCAAAGCTTTTGGCCAACGACGTTTTACCGCAGCAATGACTTCATCGACAAACTCATAGTATTCGTCACCACTGACACGTGGTTGTGACCATCCCATATAGATTGGATCATTGAGTAATTGTTGATTATTGGTTCCCACATCTATTGTAATTGGCAAAGTATATGCAGGGCTAATACCACCACAAGCGGTATAAAGTGATAATTTTCCGATTGGAATCCCCATACCACCAATACCTTGGTCACCTAAACCAAGAATACGTTCACCATCTGTTATCACAATCACTTTAACATTCTTACGATTGACGTTATGGATGATCTCATCAATATATTTACGATCAGGGTATGAAATAAATACGCCACGATGACGTCGATAAATATCCGAAAAACGCTGACATGCCTCACCCACTGTTGGGGTATAAATAATCGGCATCATTTCACTTAAATGATTTTCAATCAGGTGGTAAAAAAGTGTTTCGTTGGTGTCTTGGATATTTCGTAAATAAATATGCTTATTGATTGCTTCACTGAAAGAACAATACTGCTGATAGGAACGTTGACTTTGTTCCTCGATACTTTCAATCACATGAGGAATCAAACCATGTAAGTTAAACTGGGTTCTTTCTTCCTCTGTGAAAGCTGAACCTTTGTTGAGTAATGGCAGTTCTAGTAAGGCATTGCCTGCGTAATGAATATATAGAGGATATTTTTTCAAGGTTTCCGTTGGCATTTCCATTCTCATTGAAGCAGTCATTCTGCTTCTATCTTTTGCTAAGCTACGACTTTGGTCGCATACAAGCTTAAGCCTATTTTACGCTAAATGGGTATTTAGATACGTGATAGTGATATTCAAAGTATTTTACAGAATGATAAATTATTCTCATTTTTTACAAATTCTTTAAATATTTAATACAATCTATTGTTTTTTATATCAATAACAAAGAATTAATCCAAATTTTAAAATCTATCGATTTCCAATGTCATTGAGCTACGATTGATTTTTTTCGTATTTCAATTTATGTTGTCCTTAATTGAATGAAGCAAAACCAATAACAATGAACACAAATATTTTTATACTTCTACTAAGCACTGCAGTCATCTGCACAGGTTGTCAAACAGCCAAAAAAGTATCTTCTGGTGTTTCCAAAACCACTGAAAAAGTGAAAAGCTTGGTTGGTCTAGGCGAAGCAAAAGTTCCAGAAGTCGATAAACAAGGCGTAGTCGATGTCAGTAAAGCAACCTTAGAAAAGCTTGAACAAATGAAACTCAATATGCCCACTGGACAATGGGTCTATATTGAAAACGATTTACAAGGAATTTATACCCTACAAAACAAATCTGCTGACGGCAATATTTTGTATTTACGTCTAAACTGCAAAATTCCTTCGCAAAAATCTGGATTTAGTATTGAAGATAAAGATGCTAAGGAATTACTTAAAGCACATGATCCCCAAGCAGGACAAGTTCAGTTTTTAATCGACAATAAAAATTATGGCAATCCTTTTGATCTGGTCAATGCGAAAAAAATGCCAAGTTTCCAAGCTGCGCTCAGTAAGGCTAAAGTGATTAAGATTTTTAATAATTCTAAACTTTACACCTTTAACAATGGTCATGCTGAATTGCTCAGCAAACCTGTTAGTTGCATGTAAGCATCCGACTAAATTATTTAGGCATATCCACAAAAACAGCTGTGAGTCGACGCACTAACGGCAAAACAACCAATACCACTGGATATGCCACGGCCCACGAAACCATCCATGCCGAAAACCATTTTGCCAAAAAACCATCCACTAGACCCACATTAATGAACATATTGATCAATGACACCATGCCACTCATTAAACAGGATAAGAAAAAAGGCATGATCCATGCAGCAAATTTTGCAGGGAGTTTCGGAATATTTCCGATAATCGTGGGAGGAATATTTGACATGAGAACTCAAAATTGAATTAGCACGGCAATTTTATGCTTTTCAGCTGAGTGAAACAATCAATCATTCCACATTACATCCAACACATTTTGCCACTTTGTTTCATTAGGTAAGCGCATTGGTTCATCGTAGAACATGGCTATGCTATTTAAAGCAAGCTCCAATGTAATGATTGTGTTTAAAGGCAGCCAAGTATCGTCGCCAATATCAAAAAATTTCGAATTCATTTGTTCATTACAAGTTAACCAAGATTCGCCTTGTTGTGCGGTAGGGATATTTTTGTCGTAGCGCAAGATCAAGTGTTTGCTGTCAACAAACCAAAATAACAGAATGATTTGTCCTTAATTTGGAATATCCAGTTCAAAATAGCCTGTGTTTGAAAATTCAAGATCTTGGACTTAACTAAACAACCGAATAATTTGTTCTTTTTTCATTTCCTGATGATCAAATTGATCCAAAAAGCTCACCAACATCATTTGTTATCCTTTTTTGAAAGAAGATCTATCTAACGTGAATTCGATGCAATCAAATCTTCAACTCATTGAAAGATAATAAATCTATGTGGATTTTTGCTGGATTTTTGCTGGATTTTCATCCGATTTTGGATGAGGAGCGGAGCTCCGCAAGGGCTCGCCATACTTGTTTTGACATGAGGAGCGAAGCTTCGTAAGCGCAATCATCAATATAGTTTCATTTCTCTGATCAATAAAATGAAGGCGATCAATAGATTGTTTGATGATCTAAAGCTTGCACTGCCACGCTTTAGTGCTAAAGTTTAAATTCTTTTGCGTAAGCGATGCCTCACTTTTCAGAGATGAAAAGTGACAAAAATCTTTCGTTGAGCGAGGGGTACATCCTTTACCCCCGCTCAACATGGCGACATCCATGTCGCCTGAAGATAGCAAGACCATCAATAATTCAAAAAGTACAAAATAAATGAATCATCCAAATCACTTGTATGAATAATCAGGCGGTTTGGATGTATCATCTTTCATCAAGGATTTTTATCGAACTCAGGTTATCTAGGCTGTCAGTTGATCATATAAAGGGCGAGAATAGATCAAATATCTCAGACTAAGATCTTTCTGATTGAATAAGTTTTATTCTATACAAATGCATTCACCTAAAAGGCTCAAAATTTGCTATATTTAGCGTTTTTCTGCGACATTTATTTCTCTATAGATTATGAATACGGCCATACAAGCAGCTCTTGATCATGCAGTGCAATCCCTACAAGCTGAAGGGACTCTTCCATCTGACTGGAAAAACACAAGTGTTTTAACGCGAACCAAGGACCGAAGCCACGGTGATTTCGCATCAAACATTGCCATGATGGGTGCAAAAGTTGCGGGTATGAAACCACGTGATCTTGCTGAGAAAATTTTAGCAAACCTCCCAGAAGTGGTTGATATTGCAAAAGCTGAAATTGCTGGACCTGGTTTTATTAACTTCTTTCTCAATGCTGACCAACGCTTTGCTGTACTTGATCAAATTCAAGCACAAAAAGATCTGTTTGGTAAAACCCAAGCCAATGCAGCTAAAAAGATTCAAGTTGAATTCGTTTCTGCCAACCCAACCTCTAGCCTACATGTCGGTCATGGTCGTGGTGCAGCTTACGGGATGACTGTTGCTACATTACTCGAAGCAACAGGTGCTAAAGTTGATCGTGAATATTATGTCAACGATGCAGGACGTCAAATGGACATCCTTGCGACCTCTACTTATTTACGTTACTTAGAATTGACTGGGCAAACTTTAGTTTTCCCAAAAAATGCCTACCAAGGTGATTACGTTAAAGAAATTGCTCAAAGCATTATCGATAAAGATGGTGATGCTTATGTGCGTGCTGTTGCTGATATCTATAAAGATGTTCCAGAAGACGTTCAATACGCTGAGGAATTGGATGCAGATGGCAATAAAGTTGTGCTTTCAGGCGATAAAGAAAAGCATATCGATGGCTTGATTCAAAATT
Organism: Acinetobacter bereziniae LMG 1003 = CIP 70.12; assembly: GCF_000368925.1. Lineage (GTDB taxonomy): Bacteria > Pseudomonadota > Gammaproteobacteria > Pseudomonadales > Moraxellaceae > Acinetobacter > Acinetobacter bereziniae. The sequence goes on from NZ_KB849756.1 coordinate 2,152,732, forward strand.
CACAAACATTGGTTGGTGAAGGCTATCGTGTGTTCCATCAAGCTGCATTACATGCCATTTTAGATGACATTAAAGATGACCTTGGTGAGTTCGGCGTAACTTTCAACCAATGGTTTAGTGAAGCATCGTTGACTGATAAAATTGACGAAGCCCTACAAACTTTAGATCAACGTGGCTATCTTTATGAAAAAGATGGCAACATCTGGTTTAAATCGACTGAATTTGGTGATGAAAAAGATCGTGTTGTAAAACGTCGTAATGGGCAAACCACGTATTTTGCTTCTGACATTGCTTACCATTTGAATAAGTTACAACGTGGTTATACTGACCTGATTGATATTTGGGGCTCAGACCACCACGGTTACATTTCACGTGTAAAAGCAGCTATTGATGCAATGGGTTATGACTCATCAAAACTCACCGTGTTATTGGTCCAGTTTGTAAGCTTATGGCGCGGTGGTGAGATGGTACAAATGTCATCTCGCTCTGGTCAATTTGTGACTTTACGAGATCTTCGTAAAGAAGTTGGAAATGATGCAGCACGTTTCTATTATGTTATGCGCAAATCTGAACAACACATTGATTTTGACTTAGATTTGGCTGTATCACAAAGTAAAGACAATGCGGTGTATTATATTCAATATGCGCATGCACGTATTTGCCGTATGTTAGAAAAAGCAGCAACAACAAATATTCAATTTGATCCTGAAAGTGCGCGTCAATTTGCTGCAAAATTAGAACTTGAAGCAGAGGCTGAGATTTTAGCGAAACTTGCGGCATACCCTGAAGTGATTATTCGTGCAGCAAACAATTATGAACCGCATCAAGTAGGTAACTACTTGAAAGAACTTGCAGCTTTATTCCATGGTTGGTACAACGAGAATAAAGTTTTAGGTGATGATGCTGAATTGACGCAAGCACGTTTATTGCTTTCTGCCAATGTTCAGCAAGTTCTTCGTAATGGTTTAGAACTGCTTGGTGTTTCTGCACCTGAAAGCATGTAAGTCAGCAATAAATCATTACTTTACATCGTGCTCAAGCGAAACTATGCTTGAACGCGATGTTAAACAATAAATAATAAGAGGATTTCTCGTGTTTGGAAAAACGCAACGCGGTGTGTCTGAAAGACCAACCAAACCTAAACAACCATTGATTCCTAAATGGTTAGGGATGCTTGTGGTCATTTTAATCGTGTTAAGTTTTGGTGTCGCTCTGATGCTCTGGAAACCGTGGGCGCCTGTTCAACCTCGAAATGAAATTACGTCTGAACATTATCAAGAAGATACCAACAAAGACTATCGCTTTTATGATTTGTTGCCACAACAACAAGTGACGCCGATTCCTGAACAAGCGGTTCCAGAGAATAAAAATCAGCAGCAACCCGTTATTGTTGAAGCACCTTCTCAAACTCAAACTGACAATGTTGATGTCGGTATCAATGCTGAACGAACAGCACCTGCTCAACCTGAATACATCTTACAAGTTCGTAGTTATGATGATCCCGATGCCGCAGATGCTCGACGTGCCGAAATCATTTTAAATGGTTTATCTGCTGATGTTGTACAAAGTACTGAGGGTGGCAAAACTTGGTATCGTGTGATTTCTGGTCCATATGAATCACAGAATGCCGCAGTCATCGCTCAGCAAACCTTACAACATAGTGGAATTGATTCGATTGTGGTTAAACGTTAATTGTTTTCTCTATTATTGAACTAAGCTATTTATTAAAAACAGGATGCATTGACATCCTGTTTTTAAATTCAAATTTTATCTATTCAATCTGTTTAAGTTATTCGTCTATTTTTTACTCAAAAAAATATAATTCGACTAAATATTTACCCAAGTTAATCAAAATTAGAGTAATCTACCTCCCGCAATACATTACCCATGTATCCGCAGAGAGATCAAAAGTCACCAATACTTTTGATTTGCTGTCCTGTAGTTGGCGTGACGATCAAATCCGAATATTACAGGGCGCTTCGAGCTTAACATGGGTAAACGTCTATTTTTCTCATGAACTTATCTAACGATCATCATTCCTCTCTTTCAATAAAAAATCTTCATCTTAGGGTCTGTTTACATTTCATAAATGGCTTGCGTTGTAGGTTAAAATTGAGCAGGCAAGGCATGAAACGAAGAGAATAGCGAGTCTATTTTCAAGTTTCATAACGAAGCCTGAGATAATTTTAGCCACAACCCTTCGGGACTAATGTGTTTTTTGTCGCTTCTTCGTTCCGAACTACTCATTTAGAATGACTAAATTTCGTATTTCGCGCCTAGAATCGCCTAAAAAACATACTTAGTCGCAAGCATAGACGAATTGTTAACAGACCCTAACTTCACTTAAAATTCATTCGCCTAAATATTTCAATTTCAGTACACTCAACACGAGATGATAAATATTTAATTGCAATGAATCATAAAAAGCAGATTTTATGCGTTGAAGATGATGCGGCGATACTTATGCCATTACGCTATGCACTTGAGCGTGAAGAGTGGCAAGTCACTTGGGCAAATTCTGGTCTACAAGCTATTGATTATATTCAACAAAAATCCTTCGACTTTATTATTTTAGATATTGGTTTACCAGATTTAAATGGCTTTGATGTGTGTAAAAGAATTCGCCATTTCAACCACACACCGCTGTTGTTTTTGACAGCACGTGATGACGAAATTGATCGAATTATTGGTTTAGAGATTGGCGCAGATGACTATTGCACTAAACCGTTTAGCTCAAGAGAAATTGTCTCCAGAATTAAAGCCATTTGGCGCAGAATGGAGATTCAAAATCAGCTCCAACAAAATACCCCAATAACGCCACATTTAATATCTAAACATTCCCAAACATGGCAATGCAATGATGAGTCTTTCCAGATTCAATACTTAGGCACCCTACTGCAATTAACACGTTATGAATATCGTTTACTCAAACTGTTGATTCAACATCCTGAACAAGTATTTAGCCGACAACAATTGATGGATCAAGTTTGGGAACATCCAGAGCATAGCTTAGATCGAACTGTTGACACTCATATCAAGAGTATACGCAATAAACTCAAACAAATATCTGCTGAACAAGATCCAATTGAAACTCACCGTGGCTTCGGCTATAGCCTGAAAAGGCTGGACTAAAGCATGTCGATATTTATCCGTATTTGGTTCTTCTTCGGGTTAATTATCTTGCTCGGTTTATGGTTTATGTCTTATACCTTTAATCAGCAAGTAAAGCCCAATGTACGACAGGTTGTCGAAGATACACTTGCGGAAAATACCAATATTATTGCCATGCTGGTTGCAGAAGATGTCTATGAAAATAAGGTTGGAACTGCCCAGTTTGATGAGAAAATTCAAAATGCGCTCAATCGAAAAATCAACGCCAATATTTGGCAACATAATAAGAATGAAATCAATCAACAAATTTATATCACTGATCAAAAAGGCATAGTGATTTATGATTCACAAGGCATTGCAACAGGACAGGACTATTCCAAATGGAATGATGTCTATCTCACATTAAGAGGCAAATATGGTGTTCGTTCAACCCGAAGTTATGAGGAAGATAGTAACAGTAGCACCATGTTTATTGCTGCACCTATCTATTATCAAATTGATCAACAACAGAAGTTGATTGGAGTGGTCAGTATAGGCAAGCCCAATATATCCGTACAACCTTACATTCAACGTGCTGAAAATCAACTGATCCGCCAAGCCATATGGATTACGTTGTTGAGTTTATTTTTAGCCAGCCTAGTGGCTTATTGGCTTAAACATAGTATTGATCGCGTGCGTAAGTATGCTCAAGCGCTGGCACCTGTCAACCAAACTCCGCATTTTCGATCCGCCAAAGAACTCAATCAAGTTGCTCAAGCCGTGGAAGATATGCGAGAAAAACTGGAAGATCGCGCTTATGTCGAACACTATGTCAACACCCTGACACATGAGCTAAAAAGCCCTTTAACTGCGATCCAAGCCAGTGCTGAGTTGCTTAAAGAAGATTTGCCTTTAACTGATCAACAAAATTTTGCCACACATATTCATGAACAAAGCCAGCGTTTGCAGAGCTTGATTGATCGTATGCTGTTACTAACTCGCTTGGAAAAATCGAGGCATCAAATTGAGATTCAAAATTTTAATTTGTCTGAATTAATCCATCAGACTTTAGATCGGCACGCCAGTCAAATGCAGGCTAAAAAAATTCAATGTTTATTAGATATTGAAGCCGATTGTATGATTCATGCAGATCGTTTTTGGCTTCAACAAACGCTTGGCAATATTTTAGACAATGCTTTGGATTTTTCTCAGGATTCGGCAAAGATTCTGATTCAGCTACATCGGCAAGCACATCAACATATTGAATTAAATATCTTTAATGAAGGTGTATGGATTCCTGACTATGCGCTTACACAGGTGTTTGATACATACTTTTCACTTCCTCGACCAATCAGCCAACAACGTAGTTCGGGTATTGGACTCAGTATTGTTCAGCAAGTCATTGAACAACATCATGGTCAGATTAACATTTTAAATATCGAGGAAAATCAGATTCCAATTCTGCAATCTCATCAACAAGGCGTATTGGTCAAGATTTTGCTTTAACCACAAAGATTTGAATATTCACCTAAACTTCACATAAAACACAAAGTCAGCTCAAACAAAACACATTTCGGCTTCGCATACTGAACCTAACAAAAACAACGGCTCAGGAACACCGTGATGCGATCCAATTTTCTCACCTTTAAAATTATTGCAATTGCCATTTTGATTGCGCTGTTTTGGATAGGTCTACTCTTCATTAGCACTTTGGTGTCAGAACGACAGGGATACCAACAAGCTTTTCTCAGAGAAATCTCACAAAACAACATCAGCCCACAAACTGTTATTTCACCTTATATTCGTGTGCCCTATACCGAAATCAAAACCTGTTTGGACGACAAAAAAGTCGCATATTCCTGTACAGAAGAACAATGGGTATACATCAGTGCAGACAGCACACAATGGACTGCTGATTTTAAGGTTTCTGATGATGCCTATAAACGCACCATCTACCGAGCAATTAGCTATACTGCAAATTTAACCGCTAAAGGCATTTTTCAAAAGCCCACACTGGAGAATAAAGACTATCAATGGAATCGTGCTGAGATTATGTTTCCTGTGCATGATCCACGAGGTTTAGACACGCAACCCACGTTAAAAATACTCAATAAGAATTATATTTTTGAAATGAGTCCCAAAGGCAGTGATGCTTCTGGTTTTGACTTTATGCGTATTTCTACAAAAAATTATCCTGAATTAATCAATGCGATTCAAAATGGTTTTTCTTTTGATTTAGCCACCAATATCACAGGTCTTGGCAAGTTTAGCTTGGTTCCCACCAGCCGTAGTGTCAGTTATCAAGCCAAAGGCAACTGGGCGGACATCAAGTATTCAGGACAAAATTTACCCTTTGCTAAAACCAGTACCCATCAACAATTTACAGCACAATGGAAAAACATTGCACTGGGTCAGCAAAACATCAGCAAACTGATTGAATGTGACACCAGTGATTGCATTCGCCAATTCAGCCAAGGCTATTACACTCAAGAAAATGCCTATGACGTTGAGCAAAGTCAACGAATTGGCTTATCAACCGAATTTTTAGAATCCGTCAATGTTTATACTCAAACAGATCGAGCAATTAAATATGGTGTCGTGATTATCATCATTACCTTTGGTTGTTTCTTCTTATTTGAGGTGCTTAAAAGCCTTCGTATTCATCCAATTCAATATTCTTTGGTGGCAATCGCACAAGGTCTTTTCTTTGTCCTACTGCTTTCTATCAGTGAATACTATGCCTTTGCATGGGCTTACTTTGTCGCAGGAGTTGCCTGTGTTGGTCTCATGACATGGTATTTGTTCTATGTGATGAAAGGTTTTAAAGCTGCTGCCTTATTCGGTGTGATCCTCAGTTCACTCTACGCTGTGATGTATCTGTTATTGCAGTCCTCAGGCAAGACCTTCTTGATCGGTTCGATCATTTCATTTGTATTACTCGCGGTCGTCATGTTCCTTACACGTCACATCGATTGGTATCAAATCAACAATAAGCCTGAGCGAGCGCTTAAATCCTACATCCCTCCTCAATCTTAATTGCCATGCAGTGAATGTCTATTCATTCACTGCTTAATCATCGTTTTAAATTCATCGAGATGGTCATGAATCTTTTTATTAAACAAAAAGCGCCAGAACAACTACAGCAACTTTGCCCTTTACAATCCTCAGTTGCGTTTTGCTTAAATCAATTACGCATCGCAAAAATTCAGTTTTTAAACTTAGGTAGCCTGATCATTTGCCCTGAATACGATTGTTTTATCGTTTTTAAACATAAAACTTTAATTCGCATAGATGCATTTACGCACTCATAACAAAGTTGGTTTGCAGATGCATCTTGATCACGTAAAATTTAGCCCATAAACAAGATTTGAGAGTAATCATGACTGTACAACGTTTGCATGTAGAAAAGCGCTTTTCTGAAATTGCGATTTCAGGCAATTTAGTCCATTTGGCAGGTCAATTGGCAACAGATTTAACCTTAGATATTAAAGGACAGACTCAGCAAACTTTAGATATGATTGACCGTTTTCTTGCAGATGCAGGAACAGACAAAAGCCACATCATGTCTGTGATGATCTTTTTGAAAGATATTGAAAATGATTATGCAGCAATGAATGAAGTTTGGGATGCTTGGTGTTCTGATATTGAAGCACTTCCAAGAACTTGTGTGGAAGCAAAACTTTATCGACCTGATGTTTTGGTCGAGATGACGGTAGTTGCGGTAAAACCTGAATCATTGTAGAAATTAATTTGAACATTTAAAAATGCATGCTGAGACATGCATTTTTTATTAACCATATACACGATTAGAATAAAGATCAAACTTCCCCAACAGTTGTTCCTCGAGCACGTGTGAATGACTCATTTCAGCGAACTCACTTAAAAAATCTTCACGCAAATCCTGATATTCAGGAATACCGAGATAACGAATCACTCTGTAGCCCGCAGATTGTAACAATGCATCTTTATAGGTATTTTGGTGAGCACGTTTAATTGCATTGATATCTTCTAAAGCAATCACAGCCAAAACTTTACAGTCTTTGTCCAATACAACAAAATCTGCAAACATTTGCTGATATTTACGACGTGTGTGTAAATATTTTGTTGTTAACAATGCATCAAAAGACACATGAGCCAAAATATTAGCTTCAGGTAAAATTTCTTTTAGTCGAGTAAAAGTAATCTGTTCATGTGAATTAAATACTGCTCTTCTACGCAGAGCACTATCAACTTGCTGCTTATTTTTCAATCCTTTATAAGCAATCGCAATCACAGCGGCAAATAGTATCAAACTCGCAACAATCAATATGTCCATATTTCATTTCCTAATTCTTTATTATAATTTGGTCAAATAAGACCAGTTCTTGTGTATCTAAAGATACTTTTTTACTGTCAGTTCAACGTCACATATGAGATATAAATTTGCTTAATTTAAAAAATAACAACTCATATCACAGTTTTAAAATATTTGTTGAACTATTATTTATTTTCCTCATTTATTCCTACAAATAAATGAATTGATTTATGGCTTTTATACCTTGTATCTATTACGAATACAACTAAATCCGATAAAACTTTAGTTTGATTGTAGGACAATTAAAACCAGAATTTGTGTACTTTTCGTACACTAAATTTTTCAACAGTTTAAGCAGAGTTATCCACAGTTTTGTATTTTAATTATTCAATTCGAATTTAAAGAGGGTGCTTTCGCACCCTCTTGAACACTCACTAAAACTTAAGCTCTACTTTTCGGCTTAGATTTTCCTTTACTGTTACCACCAAACGGTTTTTTACGATCCCCTGTTTCACGCGGTGGCAAACCTGTATGTTGTGTCAACACTTGCCCTTTTTGTGGGCGATTTGGCTGATTGGCATGTCGTGACTGAGTACGTGCAGTATTTTCACCCGTACGCTTTTGTGAATCACCTGCCAATGTTGAGTTCTTCTTACGTGCAGATTGATACTGACCATCCGTACCTTGCGGTTGATAGGTTGGGATCAAATGCTGTTTAGAGTTGCCAATCAAATCAGCACGCCCCATTTCACGTAAGGCATCACGTAATAAAGGCCAGTTATTTGGATCATGATAACGTAAGAATGCTTTATGTAAGCGACGACGCTTTTCACCTTTGACAATATCGACATTTTCAGTATAACGCGCCACCTTCGCCAACGGATTTTTGTTGGTATGGTACATAGTGGTCGCTGTTGCCATTGGTGATGGATAGAAAGTCTGAACCTGATCGGCACGGAAACCATTTTTCTTGAGCCAGATCGCCAGATTCATCATGTCATAATCTGTAGTTCCTGGATGCGCAGCAATAAAATAAGGAATAAGATATTGTTCTTTACCCGCTTCCTTACTAAAACGATCAAACATCTGCTTAAAGCGGTCATAAGTTCCTATTCCGGGTTTCATCATCTTCGACAATGGACCTTTTTCGGTATGCTCAGGGGCAATTTTCAAATACCCGCCCACATGATGTTGAACCAGCTCTTTGACATATTCAGGATTTAATACAGCAAGATCATAGCGCAAGCCAGAACCGATCAGAATTTTTTTAATACCTTTGATTGCACGGGCTTTACGGTACAACTGTGTTAGAGGCGCATGATCAGTATGTAAATTTTGACATACACCCGGATAAACACAGGAAGGTTTACGACAATTTTTTTCAATTTCTGGATCTTTACAATGCAAACGGTACATATTTGCCGTTGGACCACCGAGATCAGAAATAATGCCTGTGAAGCCAGGTGCTGTATCACGAATCTTTTCGACTTCACGCAAAATTGATTCTTCTGAACGGTTTTGAATAATTCGCCCTTCATGCTCAGTAATTGAACAGAAAGTACAACCGCCAAAACAGCCACGCATAATATTCACGGAGAATTTAATCATGTCGAAGGCTGGGAAGCGTGCATTGCCATAAGCAGGATGTGGTAAACGTGCATAAGGTAAATCAAACACATAGTCCATTTCTTCAGTGGTCAATGGAATCGGTGGCGCATTCAGCCAAACATCACGTTCACCATGTTTTTGCACCAATGCTCGCGCATTTCCCGGATTGGTTTCCAAGTGTAAAATACGGTTTGCGTGTGCATACAACACAGGATCTTCTGCCACTTCTTCAAAAGCAGGTAAACGAATTACCGCCAGCTCGCGCGGTGGTAATTTATGTTTAATCGCCTTTGAAGCAGGCTGTAAACGTACAATTTGAGTATTTTCATCCAGATGATCGCCTTCACGTACCACAGGATTGGCAACCAATTCTTTTTGGAAATTTTGATATTGGCTCAAAGAATTGCCTTTATTCTGCTCAATCTCACATCCATCCAAATCTTCGGTCATCACATACGGGTTAATGATCGGATCAACTCGCCCGATTGAATCCACATCATTGGATGCAATTTCAACAAATTTGGCTTTTGAAGCACGATTGCTCTTATTGACGATGAATGCTGTGCCACGAACATCGGTAATTTCATGAATTTTTTGACCTTTGGCAAGGCGATGCATCACTTCAACAATAGAGCGTTCACCATTACCATACATCAATAAATCTGCTTTAGAATCCATCAACACTGAACGACGGACTTTATCTGACCAATAATCATAATGGGCGATACGGCGTAAAGACGCTTCGATGCCGCCCAACAATACAGGTACATCCGGAAATGCTTCACGACAACGTTGGCAATACACCGTTGCAGCACGATCGGGACGTTTATTCGGCACATTGTCTGGAGAATAAGCATCATCTGAACGAATCTTACGATCTGCTGTATAGCGATTGATCATCGAGTCCATATTGCCTGCTGTAACACCCCAAGCAATATTTGGTTTACCTAGAACTTTAAAGGCTTCGGCAGATGTCCAATCGGGTTGAGCAATAATGCCAACACGGAAACCTTGCGCTTCAAGTGTTCGACCAATAATCCCTGAGCAGAATGAAGGATGGTCAATATATGCATCCCCACACACTAAAATAAAGTCACAACTGTCCCAACCGAGTTGATCCATTTCTTCGCGAGACATAGGCAAAAAAGGTGCTGGTTCAAAGCACGATGCCCAATATTTGTCATAATCAAACAACGCAACAGGCGCTGTCTGAGCAGTATAAGCGGTCGACATGGTAAGTTTTCTCGATTGGCGGTTGGCGATCGGAAGAGATCTAAGATGAAAGCCAATCATTTTACCATGAATTTTGCTCATGTTGCTTGATTAAAAAGTAAACATTTTATTTTTAGCAGTGATTTCTCTATTTTCATTTCATTCAAATGTCGAAATGAAATGAATAAACTGTTTTAAATGAGGATCGTGAATCAATCAATAAAAGCTCAGGGCAATTTAGTTCGATTCAAGCTTTGTCGAATCTGAGTCAGTTTGCTTCTGCATTTGATTTAATTTTAGCGCGACCAATAACCCAATACCCAGTACAACAGTTATGCTTACGGTTAAACCCGACCAGCCATATTTTTCCCAAATCAAGCCACTACCACTGCCCAACAGGCTTGAACCGAGATAGTAGCAGAACAAATACAGCGAAGAACCGACTGCACGATATTGTAAAGACTGTATAGATACCCAACTGCTTGAGGTGGAATGTGCCGCAAAAAATGAAAAGGTGAAAATAAATAACCCAATTAACACAGTCCATAAAGATGGAATAAACATTATCCACAAACCTAGCGCCATACTACAAAACATCGCAATCAAGACTTTTGCACGTCCAAATCGACGACTCCAGCCAGCTGCACGTGGTGAGCTATAAATACCTGATAAATAGGCGATCGAAATCAAGCCAATCCACGTCTGAGACAACTCAAAAGGTTTTTCTAAAAGATGATAGCTCATGTAATTAAACACAGTGACAAAGCAACCCATCAAAATAAAACCTTCGATGAATAGGAATCTTAATTTTGCATCAGAGAGGTTTTTCTTGAACGATTCGATAAAGCGAGAGAATTGAATCGGATAAGATTTAAAGTGTTTGGACACAGGGAGTGCAACATAGAAAGTGATGGCGATCAATAAATTGAGTATGCCAATAATCATAGTAGCTGTTTGCCATGAAATATAATCCAGTAAAACGCCTGCGATTAAGCGCCCACTCATACCGCCAATCGCAGTACCTGAAATATACAAACCCATTGCAAAGCCAACATCTTTTTGTGCGATTTCTTCGCCAATATAGGTCATCGCTACTGATGCAACTCCACTCACCGCCAGACCAATCAGCATTCGTGTGGCAAGGAAGATTTCCCAATAGGGTAGTAATGAGCTAATTAATAATAAAGTGGCTGTTGAAAACAAAGAAATCGTCATGATCTGTTTACGACCATAACGATCTGAGATTAACCCTGCAAACAAAAGCCCCAAAGCCAATGTAATGGTGGAAAATGAAAGTGGGAAACTGCTATGTGTAGGGGTCACATGAAAGAATTTTGCCAGAAAAGGCATCATCGGCTGAACACAATACAATGATGAAAATACCGCAAACCCTGCTAGAAATAGTGACAGCAAAATCGCCAGAAAGGGACGAGTACCATACTCAATATACGCTGTAGATTCAGATGCATCAGACATAGTTTTTCCTCATGTCTGATCAGTATACGCCTATTTTGAATAATTGATAAAAGTGAAAAAATTATCGGAGATTCATTCCTTGCTTAGCAAAGAATAAAATACCGATAACAAACTAAATTTTATAAAAATAAAACTTAAAAATGAATTTTAAAATATAAAAAAGAGCATATTTTTAATACACTCTTCTCATAATTTTAGAAACTTTTCTAATGTTCACTGAATCATCAGAACAACCTTAAACTTTTTTCTCTTCGATGTTCAGTGCATTGATTGCCAAGACAGCTTGAGTACGATTTTGTACACCCAACTTACGGAATATTGCAGTCACATGCGCTTTAATCGTCGCTTCAGAAACATCCAGTTCATATGCGATTTGTTTATTCAGCAAACCTTCGGCAACCATCATTAAGACACGGAATTGCTGTGGCGTTAGAGATTGGATACGCTCTGCCAAAGCTGTTTCATCTGCAGCACGAGGGTCAAAATTCATATTCGCAGTCGGTAAATTTGGCGGCAACCAAATTTCGCCTTCTAATACTTGGCGAATTGCTTCCCCAATATGGCTTGGATGCGCAGACTTCGGAATATAACCCATTGCACCGTGCGCAATCGCACGCTGAATAATCGATGCTTCTTCGTGGGCTGATACCACAATAATTGGAATCGCAGGATACTGTGCACGAACATGGACCAATGCAGAGAAACCCGATGCGCCAGGTAAATTTAAATCCAATAAGACTAAATCTGGTTCAGGACCATTTTCCAAACGCTCGTAGAACTCATTAACAGCCGCAGTTTCACTGATTTGAGCTTGTGGCAAACTATAACGAACCGCCTGAATTAACGCATGGCGAAACAGTGGATGATCATCAACGATTAAAATATTCATAAGCGAAGTGAGAGATCTCTAGCACAGTTCTTTTATTCTAACCGCACTATTGCTATTTAAGATACGTTAATATTAACGAATTTTTGAATTATTTGTGTGCTTTAATGAGAATTCCCTACTCTTTTTCGGTTATTTCTCAAAATACAGATTTAAATATCACTTTTAAATATAAAATAAACATCTAAAAATGAATTGCTTATCCAAATAAATAATATCAAATAAGTTCAGCAATTTAGACTATATCTTCTCCTTAAAATGAAGCATTTTCCTGTATATCTCAAAAATTGATAACCAATCTGTTTTTCATTATTTTACCAATCTCACTGAATATAGATAAATGAATGGCATTCCGAGATTCAATTTATTAGGTTGCCAACATGTCTATTTATACTCAACAAAAACCCTTAAATATTGTTGCTGTATCAGGGGGCTTAAATAACCCTTCAAAAACAGAAAGTTTAGTTCAAGCCATTTTAGATGAGCTCGGTCAAGCAACTCCGATCAATGTGCATTTTATTAAATTCAGTGAAATTGGTCATTTACTGGGTGGTGCAATTTACCGTAATCAGCTTCCACAACGTGTACAAGATGATTTAGCAGCCGTCGAAGCAGCAGATGCCTTGATCGTCGGCACACCAGTTTATCGTGCATCTTTCACGGGTTTATTTAAACATTTCTTTGACTTTGTTGAACAAACAGCACTGGTGGATGTGCCGGTATTACTGGCTGCTTCAGGCGGAAGCGATCGCCATGCATTGGTATTGGAACATCAGCTTCGTCCATTATTTAGCTTTTTCCAAGCCCAAACCCTACCGATTGGTGTCTATGCAACCGATCGTGATTTTACACCTGAATACACCATCAAGAGTGAACATATTCAAGATCGTATTACTTTGGCTGTTGCACGCGCATTGCCAATTTTGGAATGGGCTCCTGCAAAAGGGCAACGTGCTGAGGTTGTCAAAGCTAAGACGGAACAAGCCAATCAAAACTTAGGGATTAACAAACAAATCGAGCAAGATGAGGTACTGCCTTCAGCTGCAATCCCAAACTTGGATGCAGCAGAAAACCGTCTTCATGCAAAATCCAAATCACCACAATCACAGGTTGCTTAATTGCAACCTCGTAGCCGCAGATAATAAAAAATAGAGGGTCATGTTATGTCACAGTTTTCATCACACCATAATCCAGCCATTAAGTTTGCATATTGGGTGCCCAATGTCAGCGGTGGTTTAGTGGTCAGTAATATTGAACAACGTACCGACTGGAGCTATGACTATAATGTCCGCTTAGCACAAGCGGCTGAAAAAAGTGGTTTCGAATATGCCCTCACCCAAATTCGTTTCACCGCAGGCTATGGCGCTGAAAATCAACATGAGTCTGTAAGTTTTAGCCATGCTTTATTGGCGAAGACGGACAAATTAAAAGTGATTGCAGCCATTTTGCCTGGTCCATGGAAACCTGTTTTAGCGGCCAAACAATTGGCAACGATCGACTATCTGACTAATGGTCGTATTGCCATTAATGTGGTGAGCGGTTGGTTTCGTGGTGAGTTTGATGCCATCGGTGAACCATGGCCTGAACATGATGAGCGCTATGTCCGTTCTGAAGAATTTATTCGAACTTTAAAAGGAATATGGACTACAGATAACTATAGTTTCGATGGCAAATATTATCAGTTTAAAGACTACACCCTAAAACCAAAACCTTTGCAAAAACCGCATATTGAAGTGTTTCAGGGAGGAAGTTCTCGTGCAGCACGTGATATGGCATCTCGTGTATCTGATTGGTATTTTACCAATGGCAATACTCCTGAAGAATTAAAAAAGCAAATTGATGATATTCGAGAAAAAGCCAAGCTGAATGGTCATTCAGTAAAAATTGGGGTCAATGCTTTTATTATTGCCCGTGATACAGAGCAAGAAGCCAAAGCAGTATTACAGGAAATTATTGATCAAGCCAATGTTGAAGCAGTCAATGCTTTTGGTGATGCAACCCGTGAAGCAGGTGCTGCCTCTAAAGAGGGCGAAGGCAACTGGGCAAAATCAACTTTTGAAGACTTGGTGCAATATAACGATGGCTTTAAGACCAATTTGATTGGCACACCGCAACAGATTGCTGAACGAATCGTTGAGTTAAAAAGTGTGGGCGTCGACCTCGTTCTTTCGGGCTTCTTACATTTTATTGAGGAAGTTGAATATTTTGGAGAAAAAGTGCTGCCTTTGGTACGTCAACTTGAAGAAACTCAAAAAGCGCAAATTACTGCGAAATCAGCCTGATCATTTCTAGTGCCAGAGTTTGTGCCGTAGAAAACAACAATAAACAACTAAAACAAAATTTGCAGCTTATCCCTCATGACTCGGCTTGAGGGATTTTTTTTGACACCGCTAAAGTTTCATGGTCGTTCAGTATGAACAGCCCAATCAGCTATAAAATATCGTTCTTCACCGATTGATTTGTTTTAATCATCTATTTTGCTTCAAGTATCTATATCGACATACATATACTCAACAAGCTTGATCTTGGAAAATCTCTAATCCACATTAAAATAATCTCTTTTTGCCTGTATAGATTGGAATAAGTGGTTATGGCTCTTTTAAAGAAAACAAAAACGATCTTTTACGTCTTGATCAGTAGCATGGGACTGACGACTTATGTAAATGCCAATCAGCAAATAACCACAGCGAAGGTTGAAAATGCAATGACTCAGGCATTTCAGCCCTTAATGCAAAAATATGCAGTACCCGGGATGGCAATTGGAGTACTGTACCAAGGCAAAAGTTATGAAAAATACTATGGTGTACAATCACTTGCTGACAAGAAATCAGTCAATAAAAATACCCTGTTTGAATTAGGCTCTGTGAGTAAACTGTTTACTGCAACGGCGGGCAGTTATGCGCAAAGTGTATCTAAACTATCACTTCAAGACCATCCAGGAAAATATTTACCTGCATTAAAAAATTCAGAAATTAATCAAGTCACACTTTTGCAGTTGGCAACCTACACCACGGGTAATCTGCCATTACAATTTCCTGATCAAATCGAAACCGATGCACAAACGCTTAAATACTTTCAAGATTGGAAAGTCAATCAACCCGTTGGTCAATTTAGACAATATTCAAACCCTAGTATAGGGCTATTTGGCGAAGCTACAGCAAAAGCCATGAACATGCCGTTTAGCACATTATTAGAGCGAGTTATCTTTCCACAACTTCAGCTCCAACATAGTTATGTCAATGTCCCAAAAGCACAACAAGCCCAGTATGCTTTTGGCTATGATCAAAACAATCGCCCAATTCGAGTTAATCCGGGACCTTTCGATGCTCAAGCCTATGGGGTGAAATCAAACCTTCCTGATCTTCTACAGTTCTTAAAATTGAACTTAAATCCAGATCAAGCGAAGGCATCCATTCGACCTGCAATCGAAGGAACGCATATCGGTTACTTTAAAATGGGAGGGATGACCCAAGCACTTGGATGGGAAACTTTCGACTATCCAGTAAGCTTAGAAACATTATTAGAAAGCAACTCTGACCGTGTGGTGATGCAATCAAACCCAGTTGAAAAAACACTGGTCAAATCAGGGGCAAGAGTATTCCATAAAACAGGATCAACAAATGGTTTTGGAACCTATCTGATTTATATTCCTGCGGAAAAATTTGGCTTGGTCATGCTGATGAATAAAAGAATTGCAAATGCCGAACGTATTCAAGCCGCTTATGAAGTATTGAATACCTTGAAACAGACATCTCATCCTTAACCTTTGTTGATTGTCGAAGTGAGGTACGCCATGTACCTCTCAGCGATTCAAAGCTTATGCTGTCTCAGCTTCTTACCTGTAGTCAATTTTTTGAAAAAAAATACAGTAAATATAATTTTTAGACCAATAAATTCAATATGATAAATATATTGTTTGATAATCTAAAGCTTGCAATGCCACGCTTTAGATCTATAGTTTAAATCGGTTTGCGTAGGCGATGCTTCACTTTTCAGAGATAAAAAGATGACAAAAATCTTTCGTTTAAAAGGGTTCTTGCGCTGCAAACAAAGCAGTGCTTTGTTTTTGCTCATATACCCCCGCTCAACATGGCGACATCCATGTCGCCTCACGATAGCAAGACTGTCTGAGAATCAAAAATACAAAAAACTGTTTATACAAAACTTTCAAAAATCCATATAAAAAGCATATGCTTGTTTGAAGATAAATCACTTGTATGAATAATCAGGTGGTTTGACTATATCTAAGTTTGGTCACATAGACAAATGAAATGGCTGAGCTTGCTCAAGAATAAAAACTAGGATTAGGGACTTTTCCTGTCAACACCCAGTCCCCAACCTCTTGATATTTATAGTCGATTGGATCATGTAAAGTTTGTGTGCGTACATTTCGCCAAAAACGGTCTAAATTCAATTGTGCTGTGGTTGCACGCGCACCCAAAACTTGAAAAATATTTTGGGTCACGAATAGTGAGCTATTCGTAGCAGCAATTTTTGCAGTCGCAATCGCGATTGACACCTGACCCCGTTGCTGTTCAGTTAAATCTTCACCAATATTCCAAGCCGCTTGCAATGCTTCAACTGCCTGCTCTATCAGTAAGCGTACGCTTTGTAGCTGGACATAAAAATCAGCAAAATGCTTTTGGATATACGGATCATGTATCGCTTGCTCAGCCAAAGATTTTGACCATGCTTTTTGTGTTTGTATCGATTGTCGAGCGACTTCAAATGCACCTTCTGCGACACCTAGGAAAAGATGCACAAAAATCAATTGAGCAATCAGTGGGCGTAAACTTGAATACGGCGTACTTAATGGTCCAGGATTTAAAAGCAACTCATCTTTATATACTTTCACTTGTTCAAAATGGCTAGTTCCACTGTCTGTCTGACGTTGTCCCATATTGTTCCAATCCCCTAAAAAGCTTACTCCTTCTCGTTGGGTTGGAATCACAGCAATCAGTAACTGATCAGCAGCATTAAAACCAGAACACAGTAAAATATCTGAATCTATAGAACCTGAACAGAAACTTTTATCACCATGAAAAATAAATTCCTGTTCAGACACTTGTTGAACAGTGGTTCGTTTATCTAAAGGATTGAGCGTGTTACCCCAAAACAAATGCTGCTGCGCAGTTTGCTCAAACCATTGCTGATATTGCTCAGGTTGGGCAAAGAGTTGAACGGTGGCGATTAATAAATGATGAAAAGCATAGACATGTGCTAAGGAACTATCGACTTGTGCGATGGTTTGAACCGTCTGAAAAATTGTCTTCCAATCTGCGCCTTGCCCACCATATTGTTGTGGAATAGCCAGGCTCAATAAACCACTTTTGCGGATCAAATCACGTTCAAACTTCGGATTGCCTCCTGCTTTGTCTCGCTCAGCTGCTGTTTGTGCAAATTGCTTTGCCAGTTCTTTTGCAATATCCAAAGCCGAAAGATTTAAAGCAGATTGTGGTGCATTCATCATTTTAACTCTTATATCCAATTTATTGAGCTTAGCAGATCAAGCAAGATGACCTTATCACAATGCTTGCGTTACTTATTCGATCCTTTGAAAATAACACTTAAAAAATACCGCCAGTATTGAGCTGACGGTATCAAACTTTAGCCTAACCAAAAGCTACTCGCGAGCTTGATCAAGTGTGAGCTTTGACTTCTGTAATCAATTGATCCACTACACTTGGATCCGCCAAAGTCGAAGTATCGCCTAAACTGTCTAATTCATTGGCAGCAATTTTTCTTAAAATCCGACGCATAATCTTACCTGAACGGGTCTTTGGTAAAGCCGGTGCCCAATAAATGGCATCTGGTGTTGCGACAGGTCCCAATACTTTACGAACCCAATTGACCAGTTCTTTACGCAATTCTTCTGTTTCAGCCTCGCCCGCTTGTAAGGTGACGTAAGCTGCAATTCCTTGCCCCTTGATCTCATGAGGCATACCCACTACGGCAGATTCAGCAACTTTTTCATGCGCTACCAACGCACTTTCAATTTCAGCCGTACCTAAACGATGACCTGAAACATTCAATACATCATCGACGCGCCCAGTAATCCAGTAATAACCATCTTTATCCCGTCGTGCACCATCACCTGTGAAATAACTTCCAGGATAGGTTGAGAAATAGGCTTCAATAAATCGCTCAGGATCTCCCCAAATGGTGCGCATTTGCCCCGGCCAAGAACCTTTGATAATCAAGTTCCCTTCAGCCGCTCCTTGCAGTTCCTGACCTTCTGCATCAACCAGCGCAGGTTGTATTCCAAATAAAGGACGTGTTGCAGAACCTGGTTTTAGTGCAGTTGCGCCTGGCAATGGTGAAATTAAAATTCCGCCTGTTTCGGTTTGCCACCATGTATCGACAATCGGACAACGGCTTTCACCCACTACGGTATAATACCAATTCCAAGCTTCAGGATTTATTGGTTCACCTACTGAGCCCAATAAACGCAAACTACTGCGGTCACTCTCACGAACGAATGCATCACCCTCACGCATCATGGCGCGAATTGCTGTCGGTGCGGTATAGAGAATCGTAATATTATGCTTATCGACTATATGTCCAGTACGTGCCCAAGTTGGATATTGTGGAATTCCCTCAGACATTACTGTGGTAGTACCGTTAGAGAGTGGTCCATAAAGCACATAAGAATGACCTGTAATCCATCCGACATCAGCAGTACACCAGAACACATCATCTTGCTTAATATCAAATACTTCTCTAAAGGTTGAATTCACATAAGTCAGGTAACCCCCTGTAGTATGTAAAACACCTTTCGGTTTTCCTGTGGAACCTGAAGTATATAAGATAAATAAAGGATCTTCGGCGTTCATGGCTTCTGGCGGGCAGATGTCTGTCACCGTCATAATTTCCATGTGATACCACAAATCACGTCCCTCTTTCATCTGAATAGGGTGCCCAGTACGATGGACGACAATCATTTTTTCAACAGAACTGGTCCCCGCAAAAGTCAAGGCAGCATCCACATTTTCTTTCAATGGAATAGTTTTTCCGCCACGCATTCCCTGATCAGCGGTAATGACTAATTTGGCTTGACTGTCATCAATTCGGCTGGCAAGAGAGTCAGGAGAGAATCCTCCAAAAACCACACAATGCACCGCCCCTATACGTGCACATGCCAACATCGCGATTGCAGCTTCGGGAATCATCGGCATATACAAAATGACCCGATCACCTTTGGTTATCCCATTTTTTTTCAATACATTGGCAAAACGACAGACTTCATCATGCAGCTCTTCAAAAGAAATAATTTTATGTCGTGATGGATGATCACCTTCCCAGATGATTGCAGGTTTAAGTGGATGCTCTTTGAGGTGACGATCTAAACAGTTGGCACTGACATTCAATTCACCATCCGCAAACCATTCAATCTTAAAATGATCTTTGTCAAAATTGGTATTTTTAACTTGAGTAAATGGTTTGATCCAATCCAGTTTTTTTGCTGCTTCTGCCCAAAACTCGTCTGGATGCTCCACTGACTGTTGATAACGGTCAAAATACTCTTGTTCATTGGTTCTTGCGGTTTTTACAAATTGTTCTGGAACTGGATATATTTCGTTCATATTCTGCTTCCTTGATCTGTCATCTCATCACGAGATGTATGCCTACGTTATTGATTTTATTTGCTGCATGTGTTCAGTATTACGATAGCGCATTTTGATTAACAATTGTGCTTTGGTCGTAGACACAGGGGTCACTTTAACCATCGGAAAATGTTAAGTCATTTGCCAAAACATTCGAATTTTCAATATCTATGTCGCTTTTTTGATCTTATAATTTGTGGTGATAAGTGCATATGGTTTTTTTCAGAAAAAAACATTTCCTTACTGAATTTCTTCAACTGGACACAATCATCATGCAAACACAACAATCCTCTTCATTTTTCTCAAAACAGGTCATACCACAAACTGATCATCCACTATCGATACACGGTCGTTTTAATCGTTTGAGTTATATTGCTTGGTTCGGGATCTTACAGCTGTTTTTTACTTTTGCACTGTTGAGTCTAAGTGTGATGCTGGGAATTTTGAATTTGGATTCAATGCATTTCAGCCAAAATGCCATCCATTCTCTTTCTACACTCAGTCAAATGAGTTATATCTTATTGAGCTGCACATATTTATATTTCATGTTCGTGGTGGTGATTCGTCGACTTCATGATCGCAATAAATCAGGTTGGTGGATAGTGCTGTGTTTGATTCCAATCATACAGTTTTTTATGGCATTTTATTTGCTCTTTGCACGTGGTTGCAGCAAAGCCAACCGTTTCGGTCATCCCCGCCCATCTGCATTCATTGAAAAATTACTCGCTTGGTTGATGATCATTAGTTTTGTGATTGGATTATTTGCATCCACCAGTATCGTGTCTTTTATGGTAGGTACAGGAGAAATTGGCAGTCCCACTACGATCATTCAAAAGAGTACTGAATATTTTTAAAGCGGATTGACTTTGCAATCAACTTTATCAATGCTGGTAAAATTCTCATCAATATTATTTTATTTTTCGGTTATACGAAAAACTGTAATCAAGGCTTAACTTCTTTAAAATTTCAGGCAAAATATGCCAATTATTTTATTGGACATCATTGTGGCTGAAGATGCAAATGCATTGAGTACCGTTGCGCAAGACACGACTCAATTGATTAGTTCTGCAGGTGAAAAAACTGCGCAAACGGTAATTCAACATACCGAAAAATATAAAGATGCATACACAACCATTGATAAATTTGTAGATGGTTTTTGGGAGCGTATGCCTTATTTATGTATTGCGTTGATTGTCATCACCATTTTTTGGTTATTGTCTAAGCTGTTTAAATTCTTTGTTCGTCGAACACTCGAAAATCGTACCTATACACGCCAAAATTTAGTTTTAGTATTGAACCGTGTAGGCAGTACAGCGATTATATTTTTTGGTTTTTTAATTGCCATGGTCATCGCAATTCCAGGTTTTACGCCCGGTCAATTGATGAGTGCCTTGGGGATTGGTTCGGTTGCGATTGGTTTTGCCTTTAAAGATATTTTCCAAAATCTACTTTCAGGTATTTTAATTCTTTTAGGTGAACCGTTCAAAATTGGCGATGACATCATCGTGAATAACATGGAGGGTACGGTTGAAGATATTCAAATCCGTGCGACCTTTTTACGTTCACCAGACGGTCGCCGTATTGTGATTCCAAACGCAACGGTTTATACCAGCGCAGTCACGGTCAATACGGCTTATCAGCGTCGTCGCTGTGAATTTGTAGTCGGTATTGGCTATGAAGATGATGTACAAAAGGCGAAGGATATTATCCTTAAATTACTGGATAAAGATCAGCGTATCCTGAGCCAACCGGGCTTTACAGTTAATGTATCTGCTTTAGCTGATTTCTCAGTCAATTTAACCGTTCGTTGGTGGGTAGATACCACTCAAGTTGTCACTGCTGCATCGATCAGTCAAATTCAAGAAAATGTACTTGAAGCCTTTGCAGAAAATAATATTTCCATCCCTTACCCAGTTCAGGAAGTCAAAGTATATCGTGGTGATCCATCTAGCGACGATCTTGAATCAGCTCGTGCTAAATAAGCGTCCAATGACATAAGGAATCGCAGTTTCAGTACGTAGAATACGGTTGCCTAAGCTGACAGCTTGGCAGCCGTTTTTAATGAGTAAATCAATTTCATAGGGAATAAAACCGCCCTCTGGACCAATAATTACAGTACATGCATGTTCAATCGCAAAAGGCATCTGCTGTTCGATATAAGGATGTGCCACATAAGCTGGGCTGTGTGCGTGAATCAACTGTGGTAAAACATCTTCCACAAAGGGCTTAAAGCGTTTATATAATTCTATTTTTGGGGCAATGGTATCCCCAGCTTGCTCCAACCCCAACGTTATGTAGTGTTCAAGTTGTTGTAAAAAAGGCGTTTGCCAATAGCTTTTATCGACGCGATAACTATGTATAAGTATCATTTGCTGCACGCCCATTGTGACTGCATCCATGATCAAACGCCGCAATACTTTCGGACGTGGTAGAGCGACAATCAAAGTCATGGGTAATTTTGCAGGAATGACTTCTTTTTGAATCGGTCTAATTAAAATCTCTTGTTCAGAAACAGCAATGATTTCCGTTAAATAGCGATCTCCATCTCGAACACCTACTTTCAATGTATCACCAACCTTGACTGCGAGATGGCGATGTAAATGTTCAAGTTGTCGATTGGAACTAATTTTCCAAATATCGGACTGCGTTTGACGAGGGTCGAGAAGAACAATGTTCATAATAAAGTCTGGTTCATTTGGCTTGATGCATTGCAGCTTTTACAACAGCGGATTTCACAACAATATCGAATTATAGATAGCGATCAATCACGGCAATATGTTTCTGTAAAGAACCTTTATTACGGTTCAATACTTCAACCGCATGCTGACTCAACAGTTGGGCAAAATCCTGATCTTCCAAGCAGCGAACCAATAGCGCAACAACCTCATCGACTGTTTGTCCAACCTTTACAGCATTCGCTTGTAAAAACTCATCTACGATCGCCTGAAAATTAAAATAACGTGGTCCAATCACAGTAGGAACATCTAAAACCATTGGTTCCAAAATATTATGACCACCCCCCGGTTCATTTAATGAGCCACCAACAAAACACGCTTGGCTCAAGGCATACCACAACCACATTTCGCCCATGCTATCGGCTAAATAAACTTGCGTATCCGTTTGGATTGTCTGTTCTAAACTACGACGGTGAGTGATTAAATCTAAGTTTTGCGCTGTCGAAAAAACATCATCAAAGCGTTCGGGATGACGGGGTACAACGATCAATACCCAGTCTGGATAACGTTCTAAGTATGGCTTAAATGCCATCAGTAGTTTTTCTTCTTCAGGCGCATGCGTACTGGCAATAGTTATAATTTTTCTATTACTCAAATGCCAATCATGTTGAAGCTGCTCAGCCTGCTGTAAAAATTGCACTGGTGCAGAAATATCGAATTTAATGCTTCCAACCACTTCTGTTTTAACTTGCTGAATACCTAAATCAACAAAACGCTGTTGAGTTGCCCGATCCTGTGCCAATAAATAATCCAGTTTTTGTAGCATCGGTAAAGTCAGACTGGGTGCTTTGGCATAACCTTTGGCTGACTTTTCTGAAAGTCTGGCATTGACCAAAATGCACGGTACTTTAAATTGTTGGCTTTGATCAATCAGATTAGGCCAAAGTTCTGTTTCAACTAAAATCAGCAGTTTTGGCTGGTATTTTTGATAAAAATCAGTAATCAGATGCTTCTGATCCGCAGGTAAATATACCGCTTGAAAAAGCGACTGATACGGTGCTTTTAAAAATAATGATTTTGAGCGCGCTTGTCCTGTTTTTGTTGTATTGGTCACTAAAACAGCATGACCTGCCTTTAGATAATGCTCAATTAACGGTTGTGCTGCATTGGTTTCACCTACAGAGACACAGTGAAACCAAATCGTATGTTGATTCTTGACTACTTCAAATGGACCAAAACGTTCGAGACATTCTTGTTGGTATTCCGCCATATTTTGTGCACGTTTTTTAATTCGCCAACGATACAAAGGTTTGACGATTGCAAGTGCTGCGTTATACCAGAAAGGAGTAGCCAAACAGAATGCCTCTATACAAATCAATGGGCAAATATAACAGAGCATTATTCAGTTGTTAATGAATAATATTGAATGATTTGTTGTCACGGCACTGAAAAACTTTTTGCTAAAGCCAAGACATCTAATCCATTAGTACAAAAGCATGCTTTGTTTAGCTAATCAGAAATGAAATCTGATCGAAATTTTATGGGTTGAAGCATAGATATTTATACTACAACCCAATCTGATCTTTTGCGATTGCGATATGAACGAGATCCTATGATACAAAGCTTTGCATATTTTAGCTACATGAAGCCAGCTACATACGCTCTAGTAAAAAATCGTTTTAGCTTATAAAACAACAATGTGATTAAGCTAAAGCTGGATAATCAATATAGCCTTCTGCTGTTTGCGAACCAATCATATTTTCAAACACCAATTCATTCAAAGGTGCATCCTGAACCAGGCGCTCAAACAAATCAGGGTTGGCAATATACGCCTTACCAAATGACACAGCATCTGCCTGACCAGATGCTAGTAATTGAATCGCATCTTCACGACTTAAACGCATATTGGCAATATACGGTACGCCACCTGAACGCTGCTTCATATATTGACTGATACTGTCTTCAGCCAAATACTCACGGGTAAAGAAAAATGCAATTTTACGCTGACCAAGTTGCTCAAGTGCATAACCAAAAGTTTCACGTGGATCAGCATCACCCATATCATGTTCATCGCCACGCGGTGCGAGATGCACACCAACACGACCTGCGCCCCATACTTCGATTAAAGCGTCTACTACTTCGAGTAAAAAGCGGGCGCGATTTTCTACCGAACCACCATATTCATCCTCTCGGTGATTGGTTGAACTTTGTAAGAATTGATCGATCAAATAACCATTGGCTGCATGTAATTCCACACCATCAAAACCTGCTTGTTTGGCTTTGATTGCAGCTTGTTTATATTGTTCCGTAATGCTGTGAATTTCAGAAATTTCTAAAGTACGTGGAATCACATAGTCACGTTTAGGACGTAGTAGACTGACCTGACCTGCTTGCTGAATCGAACTCGCAGATACAGGGGTTTCACCATTGAGTAAATCTGGATGTGAAACACGACCAACATGCCATAACTGCGCCACAATTAACCCACCTCGATCATGCACTGCTTGAGTCACAGGTTTCCATCCTGCTACCTGTGCTTCAGTAAATAATCCAGGGGTATTGAGATAGCCATTGGCTTCTTCTGAAATGACAGTAGCTTCAGAAATGATTAAACCTGCACTAGCACGTTGTGCATAGTATTCAACCATCATTGCTGTAGGTACACGATCAGCGGTGGCACGGCTACGCGTTAATGGAGCCATCACCACACGATTTTTGAGATGTAAATCGCCAAGTACAAGGGGAGAATTGAGTTCAGCCATATTTGCCTCATCACTCGCTGTCCCGAATTTGAGACCTTAAAGCGAGTTTTGTAGATAATCAATATATTGCTGAATGAGCGCTTCATTGCGTGAAAAGTATGACCACTGACCATATTTTTCTGCCTGAATTAATCCTGACTGTTGTAAAACAGACAAATGATTTGACATGGTAGATTGAGAGACATTACCGAGTCTTTCGATATTCCCTGCACACACACCACGCCCAAAGCCACCGCACTGCTCTTCAGACAAATATTGTTGTGGGTTTTTAAGCCACTCCAAAATCTGACGTCGAGTCGGATTCGCCAATGCTTTAGAAATTAAATCAATATCCATCTTAGACACATTCAATTCAGAGCAAAGCTCCATTCAGCATCTTTGCATTTAATATATCGCATTTTTTCGATTTTAATATCGATTTTTTTGGATATATTGCAAAAACACAGATAAAGCTTTGCTTTTGTTAAAATTTTAAATTAAAGACCTTGTTTTAAACTGGCTTCAATAAATTTATCCAGATCACCATCCAATACTGCACCGGTATTTGAGTTTTCTACGCCTGTACGTAAGTCTTTAATACGAGAATCATCCAATACATATGAACGAATCTGACTTCCCCAACCGATATCCGATTTGGAATCTTCAAGCGCTTGAGCTGCCTCATTACGTTTACTCATTTCCAATTCGTATAATTTGGCACGTAATTGTTTCCAAGCATGGTCACGGTTGGCATGTTGTGAACGTTGGTTCTGACAAGCCACCACAATTCCTGTTGGTGCATGAGTTAAACGGACGGCTGAGTCTGTTTTGTTAATGTGCTGACCACCCGCACCTGATGCACGGTAGGTATCTGTACGCACGTCAGCAGGATTAATATCAATTTCAATATTATCGTCAACTTCAGGTGAAACAAATACCGCTGAGAATGAGGTGTGACGGCGGTTACCAGAGTCAAATGGTGACTTACGGACTAAACGGTGCACACCTGATTCGGTACGTAACCAACCATATGCATACTCACCTTCTACACGGATTGTTGCTGATTTGATACCCGCAACATCACCATCAGATTCTTCCATCAACTCTGCTTTAAAGCCATGACGTTCAATCCAACGCATATACATACGTAACAGCATAGAAGCCCAATCTTGCGCTTCGGTACCACCAGAACCTGCTTGGATTTCTACATAGCAAGGATTCGGATCCATTGGATTACTAAACATACGACGGAATTCAAGTTTTGCCAACTCTTCTTCAGCCGAGCTCAATTCAGCTTGTACATCAGCCAATAAGCTTTCATCATCTGCTTCAACTGCTAGATCAAGCATAGCTTGGGCATCATCTAACTGCGTTGCCAAACCTTCTAACACATTGATGACGTTTTCAAGCTCACCTTTTTCTTTCGCCATAGCTTGTGCACGGCTTTGATCATTCCAGATCGCAGGATCTTCTAACTCGCGGAGAACCTCTTCTAAACGCTCTTTCTTTAGATCGTAGTCAAAGATACCCCCGTAGTGTTAGACCACGGTCATTTAAGTCTTTTAGCTGAACTAGATAAGGATTAATTTCCACGAGTTTTAATCTCACATTTGACGTCTTTTAATTCGCAGGCATTCTACCACAGAGTACAAAAAGTTGAGATATGGCTTTTTTTTAACTTAAATAATTGACCAAGGTATAGTTTTTGTGAACAATGTTATTATTATGTAATCAATACACTTCACAACAAAAATATCTTAGGAAATTTATGAAACGATCACTCATGTTTTTCGCTATGAGCTCTGTCGCTTGCTCTAGCTTCGCTTATATTGTGCAATTGGACGCAGCCGTCACCTCTCTTGATCATGATAACAACTACATAGATAAAGATTATCAAATTGATATTAAAGGAAAATATTTATTTGATACTGTGCAAATCAAAAACAACCCATATAATGAAGCTGCTTTTTTGAACCACAATAGTAATGCTTATGCGACTTATAACTATCACAGCATCAAAAGTCAGGACTATTTGACCTATGATCCTTTAGCAACAGATAATTTTTATCAACTTGCACGAGCAAAAGACAAACAAGATGTTCACTATTTCACAGGTGGTCTAGAGTTTTTCCACGAGCAATTTTATTTAAATGGCGAAATGGGTTTAGCAGCAGTCAAAATAAAAAGTGATCTAGATTCAAACTATGGTTCTATAAACTATAAAAACGATTATAACGTGACCATGTATCGCGCATTGGTAGGTTATATGCCGATCAATAATTTGCTCGTTGCTGTAGGCGTGGATGGTTATCGTGGAGATAAGTATGCTGATGATCAAACTGATTTTGCAGCGAGAATCAAATATGTAACACCTATTGGTCAGAATGGAAACTACCTAAACCTTGAGGCAAATGGCACATTTGGTGATGAAAATAATGTGATCTTTGCTGCAGATTATTATTTAACACATGCTTTCAGTATTGGTAGTGGGTATAGCTTAAAAGACGACGACGAAAGCAATAATAATTTTCTTTGGTTCCGAAGCAAATATTTTGTTAATCCAAATTTTGCTGTGGGTGCAGAAGTTGGTTTGAGTAGCGGAATGGACCTTTTTAGCTTAAATGGAACTTTCCGTTTTTAAAGGCAAAGGGTTACAAAGAATCTAGGTATTTCATTTATGAAATACCTTTTTTATTACAAAGTATGTCCATCACTTACCCAAAGCCTACTAATATCCACATTATCTACACAGTTTTAATAAAACAAAACACAATATTTAAATTATATTTATCATATATTTAATATTAATTATTTACATATACTCACTATTGTTACAGTCTCGTTACTATAGCATGGTTGACGATTTTTGAATTTCACCTAGACTCGAAATTGTAACTAAACATGTATAAATCAATTCTTCTTCATAGGGGGCAAATTCCATGAAAAAATTAGCAATTGCATCTGCAATCTTTTCCGTAGCCGCTTTAACTGGCACTGCACATGCTTACCAAGCAGAAGTAGGTGGTTCTTATACTTATAATGATTGGGACAACTCTGATGCTACTCATAACTTCGGTGTAGATGGTACTTATTACTTTAAACCAGTACAAACACGTAACTCACCGTTGAATGAAGCTGCATTCTTAGATCGTGCAAGCAATGTAAAAGCCAATGTTGATTATGCAAAAAATAGTGGTGTTAAAGACAGTCAATATGGCGCTGGCATCGAATACTTCGTACCAAACTCTGATTTCTATGTAAGTGGTCGTCTCGCTCGTGATGAGCATGAAGTTGATCGTACAGACATTGACAATAAAGTAACAACTTATGGTGCTGAAGTGGGTTATTTACCTGCACCAGGTTTATTACTTGCGTTGGGTGTAACGGGTTACGACGTTAAAAACGGTGATGACGGCGCAGACCCAACTGTACGTGCTAAATATGTAACTAAAGTGGGTCAATATGATGCTAACTTTGAAGCATATGGCGCATTCGGTGATTTAGACGAATACAAAGTACGTGGTGACTTATATTTAGATAAAACTTTAAGTGTTGGTGCTGATTACTATAACAATGATCTTACGAAACGTGATGAATGGGGTATTTCTGCGAAGAAATTCTTCAATCAAAACGTAAGCTTAGAAGGTCGTGTTGGTTTCGGTGATGACTACAACACTTATGGCGTTCGTGCTGGATACCGTTTCTAAGTTAAAATCTAAGACGACATTAAAAGCCAGTCACTTGACTGGCTTTTTTTGTTTTTTATAACAATTTATAATGTCGCTAATTTTGCAGCATAAATTATTTACCAAAAATTGTATCTCGATGAAATTCTAAATAATATTGATGATTCGAATGAAATTCAAAATATGCTTTTGATGGTATTTTAAAAAATTCTTTATCGACATCAGTTAATTGAGAACTCAATAAAGTATTTCCGCTCTGATCAAAAGAAATTAAACCTTGATCAAATAATCTGTCAAAATTTGGGATGAGCAATAATCCATTATATTCATCACTTCTTTCCTCATTCTCAGATTTTGCCCAGGGTTTTATATGAGATGCTGTCAATAACTGCGGATTTTTGTAGCCAGTTACAGCACAGTAGGGATGCAAATCAAATAATTTTTTTCGAAACTTGTATTGCGTGAGACGTATCATCACCAATCTTTCAGCTTCTGAGGTAAAGTTTTGATTTTCCGTGAATATATTTCGATCTCGAATATCAAATTCTTTTAAATAATTTCCATAATGGTTGAGCGCAGAAGAGTACATATTATTCCCAACATGATTGCGCTCTTTATAAATATCTAGTGTGAAGATCATCTTTTTTAGAGCGTCAAACTCAATACTATTTTTTGGCAACTGATAACTTGGAAGCCATTCACCGATTCTATTTTGAATCACCAAAACATATTTGGACGCAGTTGCGGTTGATAATCTTCTTTCTTCTATCAACCAATGATAAAAATCCATAAGCATCTCTAATTATTCTATTTTTCAACTATACATTAAAAAAGGACGCTTATGCGTCCTTTAATTTAGTCATTAATTTTTTCTAAACTACTGCTGCCGTGAGCATAGCTCTTGGCGTAAAATCAGCAAGAAGCGTTGCTTTTAGAAAGCCCCTACTGCCGCGGGCACAGCTCTTGGCGTAAAATCAGCAAGAAGCGTTGCTTTTAGAAAGCTCCTGCTGCCGCGGGCACAGCCCTTGGCGTAATTCAGGCAAGAAGCGTTGCTTCTTGAAACCCCTGAATTACTCCCATTCAATTGTTGCTGGTGGCTTAGAAGATACGTCATATACCACACGAGAAACATCTTTAATTTCATTCATGATACGTGTCGAGATTTTATCCACCAACTCATACGGCAAGTGAGCAAAACGAGCAGTCATAAAGTCAACAGTTTCAACCGCACGCAGCGCAATGACCCAAGCATAACGACGACCGTCACCCACCACACCCACTGATTTGACAGGTTGGAATACAGCGAAAGCTTGCGCAGTTTTATCATACCAACCACTTGCACGAAGCTCTTGCATAAAGATGTCATCTGCAAGGCGAAGAATATCAGCATATTCTTTCTTCACTTCACCCAAAATACGAACACCTAAACCTGGACCTGGGAATGGGTGACGATACAGCATTTCATGTGGTAAGCCTAAAGTTGTCCCTAAACGACGCACTTCATCTTTAAACAAATCACGAATTGGCTCAACCAACTCGAATGCCAAATCTTCAGGTAAACCACCCACATTATGGTGTGATTTAATCACATGCGCCTTACCATTTTTAGTTGCCGCAGACTCAATCACGTCAGGGTAAATCGTACCTTGCGCAAGGAAGTTTACACCATCAAGTTTACGTGCTTCTTCTGCAAATACTTCAATGAATTCACGACCAATAATTTTACGTTTTTTCTCTGGATCAACTTCACCTGCAAGTGCAGATAAGAAGCGATTTTCAGCATCCGCACGAATCACACGAATACCCATGTTTTTCGCGAACATATCCATCACTTGCTGACCTTCGTTTAAACGAAGTAAACCGTTGTCAACAAATACACATGTCAATTGATCACCAATTGCTTTATGAAGCAATGCAGCAACAACTGAAGAATCCACACCACCAGAAAGACCTAAAAGAACTTTTTGATCACCAATTTGCTCACGTAATTGTTCAACACGTAAGTCGATGATATTTTCAGAGTTCCAAAGATTACGGCAACCACAGATTCCATGTACGAAGTTAGACAATAACTCTGCACCTTTAGCTGTATGAGTAACTTCTGGGTGGAATTGCACACCATAAAAACGACGAGTTTCATCACTCACTGCTGCAAACGGGCAACTTGGTGTACTTGCAGTCACTTTAAAGCCTTCAGGGATTGCTGAAACTTTATCGCCATGGCTCATCCAAACATTGAGTTTGTCTTCGCCATCGTTTAAATCGCCAAGCAGTTGGTCACGAACCAAGACATCAACGGCAGCATAACCAAACTCATGTACTGTACCTGGTTCTACTTTACCGCCAAGCTGTTCAGACATGGTTTGTAAACCATAGCAAATACCCAATACTGGTACGCCTAATTCGAATACACATTTTGGCGCACGTGGACTACCTTCCTCATGCACACTCTCTGGACCACCCGACAAGATGATACCATTTGGATTAAAGGCACGAATGTCTTCTTCAGACATATCAAAAGCATACATTTCAGAATATACACCAGCTTCACGTACACGGCGTGCAATAAGCTGGCTATATTGAGAACCGAAATCCAAGATAAGGATACGATCTTCAGTAATTTGAGTATTGGTAGTCATGAGTCAACAACTATGCAGGCAAACGAATATAAGCGCCGTATTCTATCATTTTTATAAGCTGTACGCACTCCATTCAAGCAAGTTCGCAATCTTTCTAAAAAATCATTTTAAATAATCAACTTATAGATTCATTTTCCGTTTAATGATTTCGATCAATTCGGTTGGTGTCACACATCGATTTAAAAAACTTTCTAAACAACCTTCATTCGTCACTTCTCTAAAAAAAACCTCATGATCTGTGCCGAATAGGGTCGGATTTTCAGGACAGGGATCTGAGGCACAAATATATAAATGATCAGGAAAACCATAGCGGTAAAAGAGTTGTAAAAGCTCAGGTTTTGGATTTTGAGTCAGTTGGATGATTGCGTTGAGATCAACATCATCGTCTAAAAAGTCATCATTCCATTCTTTAAAATCAGCCGTGCCTTCTTTATAAGGAGTAAAGAGTATGGGTTGCCAAAAGCTTTGCCCTCATCCTTCTTCAGTCAGTTGATAATATTCTTGAATAAGTTGAGTGAAAAACGCATCAGGATTTTTATCGAGTTCGGCTTGATGTTGATCTATATATTCACCTAGACCATAAATAGGTTCTTGATCATCCGCTGTTGCCCAAGGCGTATCTTGAGGTCGTTCATATAAAACGCTATTGAAACGAATAGCGCATAAATCATCTATCCACGATACACCTTTGATCTGATCAATATTACCACCAAGTGCTTGTATTCTTTCTAAGATTTCTTTTTTCATTGTGCAAGCTTAAATAAGGTCTTTGACATAGCATAAACCGATTCATCTGTTTGAATAAACCAAAATCAAAACACAAAAAAGCCAGAGATTGATCTGACTTGTTTGTATGTTCAGTTTTATTTTTCAATGGCATGATCAATACTGAAGCGTCCTGCTCCATGAAGCATTAAGAAAAATAGACCACCCGCCATTGCAAAGTTTTTCATAAAGTTAATTGCATCTGTTTCACCACCGTGGAACAAGAAAGCCGTAATCAAACTAAAAAAACCTAAACCAAATGCAGCAAATCGTGCTTGGAAACCAAATAACAATGCTAAACCACCACCAAACTCAACCAAAATTGTTAAAGGCAACATTGCACCCGGTACACCCATAGATTCCATATAACCGACTGTTGCACTATATGCTGTGATTTTTCCCCAGCCTGCCACAAGGAAAATATAAGCCATTAAGATTCGAGCAACCAATGCAATGAATGCATTCGTACTTGGCTGATTTACAATATTTTTAACTACAACATTTGGATTAAACATGAGAACACCTAAATTTGTATTTCGTTTTGAAGATGGATATATATTAGTCAGTAAAAATTTTCAGATCGATACCTAAATTTTAAACTTATCGTTGCAAATTAAGAACAATGATAAATTTAAATATTTACTTTTTAATACTGACTTTCATAACTCACACTGCTAGGATTTGTGCACCAATTCGCATAGTTTTTGCCTTATGGATCTGATTGATTTTATTTTGCATATAGATGAGCACCTTTTTGAATTTATTAAAAATTACGGTGTTTGGGTATATGGAATCTTATTCCTGATTATTTTCGTTGAAACAGGTCTAGTGGTCATGCCCTTTTTACCTGGGGACAGCTTACTCTTTGCAGCGGGTGCTTTAGCTGCATCTACAGGTGCAATGGATCCAACCGTTTTAATTGTACTGTTATTTATTGCCGCCGTTCTTGGTGATACTTTAAATTACCATATTGGCAAGTATATTGGTCCACGTGTTTTCGAAATTGATTCAAAATTTATCAATAAAGAACATTTGCTTAAAACCTCACAGTTTTTCGAAAAGCATGGTGGAAAAACGATTATTTTTGCTCGTTTTATTCCTTTTGCCCGTACATTTGCGCCCTTTGTGGCAGGTGCAGGAAGTATGAATTATAAATACTTTCTCACTTATAATGCGGTAGGTGGAATTTGCTGGGTGGGTTCTTTTATTATTTTAGGTTATTTATTTGGTAATATGCCAATCGTGAAAGATAATTTTACCCATTTAGTATTTGGTATTATTATTTTAAGCGTACTCCCTGGCATCATTGGCTATATCCGTCATAAGTTTTTTAACAAACATAAACTGCCAGACAATGAATAAATGACTCGCAAAAGATTCATATAACAACACAGCCGATTTTAAAATCGGCTGTGTTGCTTCTGTTTAAAGTGTTTATTTTTTTACTTGCTGACGTTTAGGCACATAAGGACAGTTTTTAAATTGAGCTGCTTGTGAAAGCGCATCTTGCTCACCATAGAGGCGAGATAGTTCAGTGTTCTTAGTGTTTGAAGATTGTCCTAAATTCACCGAGATACTTGGACCAATTCCCCAACCCCAGCCACCGCTGCCCCAACCACCACCAACACCTAAACCAACTCCAACACCTGTGCGTTTTGCTGGTTGAACGCCATTATTGATATATTGTTGAATGCGGTTAAATTCTGTTGCCAGTTGCATACAGTTCATGGATTGATACTGCGTTGGTGACACATAGGTCGGCTTCACCGTCGTCGCACATGCAGATACAAGTACCGTCGTTAAGGCAACAACAGCTAATTTAGCAGAAGTCATTTTCAATGATTTCATTACAATCTCGAAATTATTTTTTATCAATCTCATTGAACAATGATTGATAGGCTTGAGTCAATTTATGATCTGTAGCCAAATGAATTAATGGTAGATTTTTATGATGTGACTCTTTCATTAACACGGATGGTGGCAACATATTTTCTAAAACAGGCAAGCCTTCATCTTTGAGTTGCTGGACCACTTCACGCGGTAATTTGGCTTGTGCCTGATATTGATTCACCACAATACCTTCAATTTCAAGTCGATCATTATGGTCATCTTGTGTTTCAATAACATTTTCAATCAAAGTTTGTAATGCTCGTTTTGAGAATACATCACAATCAAATGGAATCAATACGCGATCTGCCGAAATCAACGCAGACAAGGTAAAGAAGTTAAATGCCGGAGGTGTATCAATATAAATACGCTCATATTGATCAGACAAAGTTTGAATAGCATCACGCAGTTTATAAATCTTATGCTTTGATTCTAAAGCATGCTCTAATTCACCCAAACTCGGACTCGCTGGCAATACATCTAAATCTTTAAAGGGTGAGCGATGAATGTATTGTTCAAAGCCCTTATTCTTTGTTTTGAGAAGTGTGCCCAGTGCATTACCAATCAGACCTTTTTGCTGATTATTCCCCAGCACATCATTAAAGAAGTTTTCAATATTGGGTTCTAAAGCTGTCTTTTCCGCAGAATAGGTTGCATCGTCGCCTAACAAATATTGGCTTGAGTTCGCTTGAGGATCTAAGTCGATCACCAGTGTTTTAAAACCCTGATAGGCACTAATGGCTGCGAGATTTACGGTAATACTTGATTTCCCTACACCGCCCTTTTGGTTAAACACCACACGAGTCAACATATCAATCCCCAATATCTCATTATTTTTAAACGTGTATACAGTTTAACCTAGACCTTATCCAAGTGTGAAATTCATGTCTAACAATCAACTAAAAACTGGTTTAATCATCACCAAGCTTAAGGTTGCAATCAACGCTACTGCTCCAATCACCATACCTGCACGGCGTTGAACCAAAAGCACCGAATCATCTTTTTTATAGGCTTTAATTTGTGAGGAAAGAAAGACAATAAACAGCATGACTTTGGCATAGAACCACGGCTGTACTTTGAAATCATTGATGATTAATAAAGTGATACCCGTGAGCACAATGACCGTCAAAGCAAGATGCTGTAAGGCAACCAAAACAACACGCCCTTGTGAACTTGGCTGTTGATCTTGCGTACCCACAAATAAAGTCACTGCATGTAACACAAAAACCAGTATGAGTAAGACCACACTGCTCATGTGAATAATTTTAACTAATAGATGTATATCCATCTTAAATCGTCCTAAGTGTTATGACTTAGGTGCATGTGCACATTCAGGGCTTGCAGGTGCTTGACCTTGCCATTCACTTGGCATGTAGGCATGAATCGCCAAAGCATGAATTTTTCCAGGGCTAAGGAGTTCTTGAGCAACTGCATAGACCTTTTGATGACGCTGTACCAAACGTAACCCAGCAAATTGCTCACTGACGATCACCACTTTAAAATGTGATTCTTTACCCGGAAAATATCCACCATGACCTGAAGACTCATTGATCACTTCTAAATGAGATGGCTCAAGTTGATTTAACTGTTCAATCAATTGCTGTTCTAAACTCATGCGCTTTCCTTTTAGAGATGCCAACGGGTAGATTCCATAGTATAACGGATTCTTGATACTTCTCCGTGACTAAAGCTAGACTTTTACAACCAGATTAGAATGTTTTAAATTGAATTTTGAATTTTTTTCATAAAAATGTCTTTATTTTATGCAATTAACCGTGAACCTTGCAGAAAAATC
Organism: Acinetobacter bereziniae LMG 1003 = CIP 70.12; assembly: GCF_000368925.1. Taxonomy (GTDB): domain Bacteria; phylum Pseudomonadota; class Gammaproteobacteria; order Pseudomonadales; family Moraxellaceae; genus Acinetobacter; species Acinetobacter bereziniae. Next base: position 2,189,090 of record NZ_KB849756.1, read on the forward strand.
TTGACCCTATCATTTGTTGATGTATTATACACCGCATGCGGGAATAGCTCAGTTGGTAGAGCATAACCTTGCCAAGGTTGGGGTCGGGAGTTCGAGTCTCCTTTCCCGCTCCAAATTCAAAAAGCTCTAATCGAAAGATTGGGGCTTTTTTATTGATTCTATTCAAGGTTTATAAAGTTATATCGTCAAAACGTTTAATTTCTCATAAAGCGATGAAAGAATATTTGAAATAAGCAAACCATAGAATCTACTAATATTCCCAACGCTTACGTTTAACCCTTATCTACGATTCTCTATTGGATTAAATCAAGACTATCTCAATTAAAGCTCGATCATGAATTTTTGGGGGTCTACGAGGACATGTACGTTTTTAATTCCAATACGTTTTCTCCAGCTTAAAATAGTATTTTTTATGAATTTCAAATTAAGCAACAACGACTCGAATAGAAAAACGTCCATCACACTTGGCTAAAACTGTCCATCTAAAATGTTCTGAATAACCTATAAAATCTAAGGTCTTAGATTTTATCTGTTTGACTACATTTCATTGTCAAAGTTGATTGGTTTCCAAGTCTCAATCAACCAGATAGATGTTGAGATGACATCTTTGCAGTCACCTGCATCAACAATGTTAGTCTTATTTTTCAAGCTCTATTTTTTTCTTTAAATACTGTCATATGCAGACTAAGCAAGCCAATAATTATTTTTCAGCAAGTGATTTGATTGGCTCCTTTGAGTTTTATCAAATTGGCTCTCGTTTGTCATTCATCTACGCGACATAGTAGAAACAGGAAATTCGTGTAGAGCGCGAGCTGGATTTAATATAACCGGCACAGTAGTTATTACATTAGAGGTGATATTTATATTAGACCTCTTGCATTGGTTAAAATTTGAGCACGGATAAGCTTGGATTTATAAGGTATTGCATAAAGCCTGAATGACCACAAAACTACTTTTAAAAGCGCTCTAGTGTTCGAAAAATAAAGACAAATTGAAGGAATAAAAATGATCAGTGACCCAGCTAAAATCATTGATGATGAAAGCACGTTACGGCGTGATTTGGCTGCTGCCTATCGTTTGGCTGCCATGTTTGGTTGGGAGGACACTTTATATACTCATTTTTCAGCCCGCCTCCCTGGTGAAGGGGAACCACGCTTTCTGATTAATCCATTTGGTCTAATGTTTGATGAGGTGTGTGCCAGTGATCTGATTGTGGTTGATTTACAAGGTAAAGTCATATCAGGACACTCTCCATATAATCCAGCAGGATTTACTATTCATAGTGCCGTACACATGGCAAGAGAAGATGCACATTGTGTTATCCATACGCATACATTAGCAGGTATGGCGGTAGCTGCCAGTGAACAGGGGTTGTTGCCACTCAATCAGATCAGTCTTGAATATTACAATCGGGTTGGTTATCACGATTATGAAGGCGTCGCTTTTAATCTAGATGAGCGTAGTCGCCTCCAGACATCACTAGGCAATAATAGTGCATTAATTCTACGTAGTCACGGTTTGTTATCAGTTGGAGCAACCGTTGCTGATGCTTTTCAGATCATGTACTACCTGAACCGTGCTTGTGAAATACAATTGGCCGCAAGTCAATTGGCAATACTTGGGCAGGTGCGACAGGTCGAACCTGCTTTATGTCAACATGTGAGTCAGCAATTTCAAGGTGTAGAACATGAGCGTCAAATTGTTTGGCAGGCGTGGTTACGTAAACTAGATCGTATAGATCCGTCATATAAGGATTAATCGAACATGGCAAGAATTGCTATTACCGATACAGGGGGACTTGACTTTACCCCAGGTATTGCTGTGTTGGATGCGGCTGGACATGACACGATTTTGCTTCATGAAGGAGAAGGTTTGCTTACACACTTGGCTGATTTGGAAGGGCTGATTGTCAGTTTTTGCCGTATTGATGCAAGTGTAATTGCAGCAGCCCCATTGTTGAAAGTAATTGTGACCACCACAACAGGGCTAGACCAAATTGACATGCATGCTGCAAAAGCAGCGGGCATTGCTGTTTTTTCACTGCCTAGTCCAGCCACTGAGGAGGTCGCAACACATGCATTGGCAGGCATACTGACGTTGTTGAGAGAAATTCCTGCTGCACGTGAGGCATCAAAGTGTTGGGATTTTAAAAAAATTCCAGCACCTACACGAATCAGTGAACTCACACTTGCTGTTTACGGTATGGGGCGTATTGCTAGAGCATTGGTCACACTTGCCCTGCCATTATTTGGACGTGTTGTTGCCTATGATCCATATATATCCACTGAGGCATGGCCTAAAACGGTTGGACGTGTTGATTCACTCAATGATCTTTTTCAGATTGCAGATGTGCTGACCTTACATGCGCCAGCTACATTGGAGAATCATCATCTTGTGAATACGCGCACGATTGAGTTAATGCCTCAAGGTGCGTCGATCATCAATGTTGCACGTGGTGAATTGGTGGATACACAAGCACTCATTGCAGCTGTTCAGTCTGGAAGACTGCGTGGCGCATTTCTGGATGTTGTTGATCCAGAGCCTCCTGAAGCAGATGCCCCTGTACTGCATGAACCAAGGATTGTGGTAACACCCCATTCAGCTTTTTTTAGTAAAGAAACTGAACTGGCTTATGTCATGCTTGCTGTTGAAAATCTACAGCAAATATTTGAATAAAAAAAAGGAAAAGGAAAATTTCTATGGGTATTGATATTGCGATTGTTGTTTTTTATCTAGTTGTAATGCTGATATTTGGCTTTTTAGGAAAAGCAAGGACCAAGAACAGTAGTGATTTTTTGGTCGCAGGTCGTCGTCTTGGTTTTGGGCTATATACAGGTACTATGGCAGCGGTCGTACTTGGCGGTGCATCCACCGTTGGTGGAGTTGGTCTTGGTTACAAGTTTGGTATTTCTGGTATGTGGCTCGTGGTCGCCATTGCTATTGGCATAATTTTGCTCAGCCTGTTTTTTGCCAGCCCAATCCAACGATTGCGCGTGTTTACGGTTGCCCAGATGCTACAATTACGTTATGGCATTAATGGGACTGCAGCATCTGGTATTGTGATGGTGTTATACACACTAATGCTGACAGTCACCTCAACAATTGCATATGCAACCATCTTTAATGTGTTATTCGGTACACCACAGTGGATTTCTGTGATGATCGGTGCTGTCATTGTCATGCTTTACTCTTCGATTGGCGGGATGTGGTCAATCACATTAACTGACATGGTGCAGTTCGTGCTTAAGACGATTGGCATATTTGTTTTATTGCTACCATTTGCTTGGACTCAGGCTGGGGGTTACGATGGTATTATGGCAAAGCTAGGTCCAACAGCTGGTGCGGCACATTTTGATATGGGTACCATAGGTATCGACACAATCATCACTTATTTTGTGATTTATTCGTTTGGTATGTTAATTGGTCAGGATATTTGGCAACGTGTGTTCACAGCCCAGTCACCTAAAGTCGCTCGTTGGGGTGGTACTATAGCGGGGATTTATTGCTTGTTGTATGGGGTTGCTGGGGCTTTGATCGGGGTTGCAGCTTCTGTTTTGTTGCCAGATATTTCTGCGAAGAGCGATGTATTTGCAGCTGTTGCTGAGAAGGTATTGCCTGTAGGGTTATCGGGAATTGTACTTGCTGCAGCTCTCGCTGCGATGATGTCTACAGCTTCTGGCGCCTTAATTGCCTGTGCCACAGTATCCAGAGCCGATGTGATGCCATTTTTTGGTCATTTGATGGGTCGCAAAAGTGATTCTAGCGGGGTTAATCCTGAACATGATATACGCGCCAATCGGTTATATATCATTGGACTGGGCATGATTGCGACTATTATTTCGATGATGGTAAGTGATGTGGTGACTGCATTGACCATTGCCTATGATATTCTTGTGGGTGGTTTGCTCGTTGCAATTCTTGGTGGGTTTATATGGCAAAGAGCGACTGGGATTGGCGCCTTGGCTTCTATGGCTGTAGGTACGGTAGTGACACTTGCGACAATGATCTTTACCAATATATTGGCCAATGAACCAATTTATTTTGGTCTGCTGTCGAGTTTGGTGACCTATGTTGTAGTGAGCCTGATGAGCAAGCCTACGCCTGCTGAGGTGCTGAATACATGGCAAGACCGATTATCAGGTCGAGAGATTGCTATTTCAGATGATCTAATGAATGCAACAGAATCAATAAAAGTAGAACAAAAGCATTGAGCATTGCCACCATATTAAAAATCATCATTGGAGTATAAAAATGAGCAATAAACCATTTAACCAGCCTTTAAGTGGCAATGAAATGCCGCGTTGTGGCGGGATAGCCACAATGATGCGTTTGCCTATGCAAGTGAATGGTGAAGGGCTAGATGTGGCTTTCGTAGGTATTCCGTTTGATATAGGCACTTCTAATCGTCCTGGCTCCCGTCTGGGACCACGACAAATTCGTGATGAGTCACGAATGTTGCGTCCTTATAACGTTAATACCTTTGCTGCACCTTTTGAAAGTTTACAAGTAGCAGATATTGGTGATGTGCCAATCAATACGTTTAACTTGCTGAAAAGCATAGATATCATTGAGTCATTTTATCAAGAAAACATTTTAAAATACGACTGTAAGCCAATTACTTTGGGTGGTGATCATACCATTGTATTGCCTATCTTGCGTGCTATTAGCAAAAAGTATGGACCTGTGGCAGTCGTACATATCGATGCGCATGCTGATGTGAATGACGAAATGTTTGGTGAAAAAATTGCACATGGCACACCATTTAGGCGCGCCGTGGAAGAAGGCTTGTTAATCAACGACAAAGTATTTCAGATTGGATTACGTGGCACTGGCTATAGCGCTGATGAATTCAAGTGGTCTATTGATCAAGGCTTTACCGTTATTCCAGCTGATCAATGCTGGTATAAATCATTAGCACCAGTAATGGAAAAGATTCGTGCCAAAATTGGTGATAGTCCATTGTATTTAAGCTTCGATATAGATGGTATTGATCCTGCATATGCCCCAGGTACAGGAACTGTTGAAATTGCAGGACTAACCGTTCCACAATCATTGGAAATTATTCGTGGTTTGAAAGGTTGCCAGCTGGTTGGAGCTGATTTAGTGGAAGTCTCTCCTCCCTATGATCCATTTGGTTCAACGGCAGTATTGGCAGCTAATTTGGCATTTGAGATGCTCTGTGTATTTCCTGGTGTCAAATATGATGGATTGTAGGCTAAGCCGATTAACTTGAGTTCGGCATATTTACAATAAAGTTGTACTGTGAATGTTCAATCTGATGCGAGTTTTTAACTGATCATTCACTGTTTCAATCAGGTCTCTTTTACTCAGCAATTGTTTTTTGTTCTATGTGAGTTGGAATCTTTTTTATATTTCTCCCTGCGATAGTTAATAGTTTTAGACCTCTTGCTGCCAAGACTTCTGTTTTAGATGAACTCAAATAATCTTAATCTCGCCGTCAATTTTACCGACCTAATTTTGGTCACACCAAATACTTGACAATAGTTCACTCAGTCAACGATGTCCTTTCTTTTATACAAAAGACCTAGAATTACTTTTAGCTCAAAGGCGAGAGCCAATTGCGCAGTTTGCTCGGAGAGCATGTATTGTTAGAGTTACAGCAAGAAACAAGGGGCGCATTACAGCAACTGTATGACAAGCGTCGACTTATTTAGTCAAACTAATTCAGCGTTATTTGAGTAAATTTTTTTCTTCTGAATTCGATGGAGACCCTGGTCTACATCTGGCGATGCAATTACCCAACAAATGCGATGACAGAAAAATCGATCATCAATTTATGATATTTTTCATAAATAATGAAAAATATCATATAAAATCTTTTATAAAAAATTCAAGTCATTGATTTATATAATTAAAAATAATTGGCACAGCAATTGCTTAAAACACAAAAATTGTACTTCTTAATGGAATAAAGATGCCGATTCATACATTCAAGTCTGCGCATAAATTAGTGACTGGCTTTAATGCATCCAAACAGTTAGCCAAATACTGCCATGATTTAAATATGTCTAAAGTTTTAATATTGACTGATCATGGCATCTTAAATTCAGGTTCATTAACACCCATTACCAATCTTTTACAACAACAGCATATTGAATTTTCGATTTATGCGGACATTACGCCTGAGCCTGAAATTGAAGTGGTTTTGCAATCCAAAAAATTCTTTGAGCAAGATCAATATAATGGCGTGATCGCAATTGGCGGTGGAAGTGTTATTGATACCGCAAAATGTATTGCAATTTATGGCAACAATCATGAGCCTTTGGAAAGCTTTTTTGGCGAAAACAAAGTCAGTCAAAAAGGTCTTCCTCTGATTGTATTGCCGACTACCGCAGGGACAGGTTCAGAAGTCACGAATATTGCCATTCTTTCTGACTCTAAAAACCAAATTAAAAAAGGCATCGTGAGTGACTTTTTACTCCCAGATGTTGCAATTGTCGCACCTGAAATGACGTTAAGCTGTCCAGCACATATTACGGCTGCCAGTGGTGTGGATGCTTTGGTTCATGCAATTGAATCATTTATTTCTGTCAATGCTTCACCCTTAACAGATGCTTTAGCGATTCAGTCAATGAAATTAATTATCAATGCCTTACCCAAAGCCTATGCCAATCCAGATGACTTACAAGCCCATGAAGATATGGCAAATGCCAGCTTAATGGCAGGTTTGTCCTTTGGTAATGCTGGCGTTGGTGCAGTGCATGCACTCGCATATCCTTTAGGTGGGCGTTTCCATATGGCACATGGTGTCAGTAATGCCTTATTGTTGCCTTTCGTCATGGAATACAACCGCATCGCCTGTTTGGACAAATTTAAAGTGATTGCTGAATGCTTTAATGAACCGACAACAGGGCTGAATGATCTTCAAATTGCCGATCGTGTGATTAGCCGTTTACATAATATTTGTGAGATGGTCAATATTCCAAAAGGTCTTCGAAATTTCAATATTCCTGAGTCAGTGATTCCAGAACTGGCTGCGGAAGCGATTAAAGTCGAAAGATTACTCCGCAATAATCCTCGACGTTTAACACAGCAAGAAATCGAAAACATTTATTATGAAGCTTATTAATAATGAATGAGTTTCTTGCCATGACTTGGGTCAATCTTCTTGCAAACAATTCTAAAGATGCGGATATTTCTTATCAAATATTAACATCGATCATGAATGCCTTAGATGACGGTGTATATATCACCGATCATCTGGGCACAACTTTATTTGTTAATGATGCCTATTTAAAGCTGACACATTTAAATCGAGAAGATTTAATCGATCATCCGATCCAAGACTTGGTCAATCAAGGGGTTTTTTCACGTTCAGTCTCTATGGACGTGATTCAAACTCATCAAAAAACCACCATTTTACAGTCCTTACAAAACCAGACTGAACTACTGGTCACAGGACATCCTGTATTTGATCAGGAAAATCAACTCATTGCAGTCATCACGTCAGTTCGTGATATTACAGTTCTACTTCAAGCGCAAAAAGATCAAAAAGAACTCGAAGATATTCGCAATACACAAAAGAAATATTCAACACGCAAGCTGAATGACAACTATCTGACCAACTTAAGCGACAGTACCAATAAGACCTTCAATCGAGCGAAACGTATCGCACATTCAGATATTAAAATTCTCATTCAGGGCAACACAGGTACAGGGAAAACTGTACTGGCACGTTTTATTCATAAAAACAGCCCACGAAAAGATCAGCCCTTCTTAGAAATTAACTGTGCCACCATGCCAGATGGTTTACTGGAATCTGAATTATTTGGCTATGTGCCTGGTGCTTTTACAGGTGCCTTGCAAAAAGGTAAAAAAGGTTTATTTGAAGTCGTCAACGGCGGTACTTTATTTTTGGATGAAGTTGGCGACTTACCTTTGGCACTGCAAGCAAAATTACTCAAAGTTATTGAAGATAATCGTTTTATTCCAGTCGGTGGTTTTGAATATGTCTACACTGATGTTCGTATTATCTCTGCAACGCATCACGATTTATTAAAACTGGTTGAGCAAGGTAAATTTAGACGAGATCTTTATTACCGCCTTTGCGTCACCTCATTAAAATTAGAAGATTTAAAAAATCGTATCTCTGAAATTGAACCATTGTTAGAACTGTATTTGGCAAATTTCAATAAGAAATATCACACCAACAAACGCTACTCGGCAGAAGTGATCGACTTGGTAAAAGCCTATTCATGGCCAGGAAACATTCGAGAGCTGACTAATTTTGTTGAGCAAACTGTTGTACTGAGCGAGTCGTCCACCATTTTGCCTGAAGACATTCCTGAAGATATACAGTGCGCTTTACATGGTGAATCCCAGTTCAATACGCCCCTTTCGAACTCAGCAGAAACCCTTAAAAAACAAGTGGATGATTTTGAGTTCAAGATCATTTCCCAAGCCCTTGCTGTGTTTAAAACCACACAAAAGGCAGCCCAAGCTTTAGGTATTGACCAATCAACATTGGTTAAAAAACGACAGCGTTATCAGCAACTTTATCAAGAGTAAACCAATATGGATATTGCTTCTTTATCAATCTTTAAACAACAGGCCTATGTCAATGGTGATTGGATCAACTCAACTGATCAACGTCATATCGATGTACAAAATCCAGCGACAGGTCAAGTGATTGCACAAATTCCTGCGCTTACTGTGGCACAGGTTGAGCAAACCATTATTTTTGCTCAAGAAGCATATCTGGATTGGAAAAAGCAGTCCGTCAAATACCGTTCTGACCTCTTAAAAAAATGGTTTGCACTCATCATTGAACACAAACAAGAACTTGCCAGCATCATGACGCTTGAGCAAGGTAAGCCGCTCAAAGAAGCTGAAGGCGAGATTGTTTATGCTGCGAGTTTTATTGAATGGTTTGCTGAAGAAGGTCGTCGTATGTATGGCGAAACGATTCCTGCACCGAGTCAAGACAAGCGTTTACTCACTTTCCGTGAACCTGTGGGGGTATGTGTCGCCATTACACCATGGAACTTCCCTGCTGCCATGATCACACGTAAAGTAGCACCAGCATTGGCTGCGGGTTGCAGTATCATTGTCAAACCTGCTCAAGAAACACCTTTAACTGCACTTGCGCTCGCTTATCTTGCTGAGCAAGCTGGTATTCCCAAAGGTGTTTTAAATGTTGTGACAGGTCATTCAAAAGAAATTGTTGCCCCGTTGACACAGAGTCCAATCGTACAAAAATTAAGTTTTACAGGTTCAACGCCTGTTGGCGCTTTATTGATGGAACAATGTGCACCAACCATTAAAAAACTCTCACTGGAATTAGGTGGAAATGCACCTCTCATCGTCTTTGCAGATGCAGATTTAGACAATGCCGTACAGGGAACCATTGACAGTAAATTTCGAAATGCAGGGCAAACGTGTGTTTGTAGTAATCGCATCTTTGTACATAGCAGTATTTACGATCAATTTATTCTCAAACTCAAAGATAAAGTCTCTCAGTTAAAACTTGGTAATGGGTTAGATTCTGATACAGATCTAGGACCACTCATCAATCAAAAAGCGGTAGAAAAAATTCAGCAACATATTGAAGATGCAATCAGCTTAGGTGGTGAATTGGTTTATGGCGGTCAAGTTTCCACACTAGGGGCGCAATACTTTGAGCCAACCATTATCGCCAATGCGCAAGACAACATGCTGTGTTTTAGGGAAGAGACTTTTGCCCCTCTCGCTCCAATTTTTAAATTTGAAAATGAACAAGACGTAATTCAGCGTGCCAATAACACTGAATTTGGTCTGGCTGCCTATATTTTTACTGAAAATCTTCAACGCACATTTAGCGTTGCCGAAGTGCTGCAATATGGCATGGTTGGAATTAATACTGGTTTAATTTCTACCACGGAAGCCCCTTTTGGAGGAGTTAAAGCTTCGGGACTTGGACGCGAAGGCTCAAAACATGGTTTGGATGAATATACCGAATTGAAATATTTATGCTTGGGTAATTTTAAAGCTTAACTTTAATTAAATAAGGACATGATGGAATGGAACAAGTATCAGGAAATACTTCTACACCGCTTGCAAGTGACAGCGCTCCACCGAATATTAAAAAGGTGGTCGGCGCCTCCATGGCAGGGACTGTCGCTGAATGGTATGAATTTTATATTTATGGTATTGCCAGTACTTTAGTGTTTGGTCATTTATTTTTCCCAAATGCAGGAACCACGCTAGACGGGATTATTGCTGCCTTTGCAACCTATGCGATTGGTTTTATTGCACGCCCTTTAGGTGGTCTAGTATTTGGTCATTTTGGTGATAAATATGGACGTAAAAAGCTGTTACAACTGAGTCTATTTTTAGTGGGTGCTTCCACATTTTTGATGGGATGCTTACCCGGTTATAACAGCATTGGCTATATGGCACCTGTGTTATTGATTGTCCTGCGTTTTATCCAAGGTTTTGCAGTCGGTGGAGAATGGGGCGGTGCAATCTTATTGGTGGGTGAACATAGTCCAAATCATCAACGTGGATTTTGGGCAAGCTTCCCACAGTCTGCCGTAAGCGCTGGAAATATTTTAGCAAGCTTGGTGATTTTGGCACTGTCGATGATTCTCTCCAATGAGGATTTCTTGAGCTGGGGATGGCGTGTCGCGTTTTGGCTTTCAACCATTATTATTTTTATTGGTTATTGGATTCGTCGTAGTGTGGAAGATGCCCCTATTTTCCAAGAAGCACTGAAACAAGCTGAGGAAAAACAAGATAATTCTTCTAATTTTAAAGAATTGGTCACCACTTATCCAAAACGTTTAGCGTCTGGATTATTACTCCGTTTAGGTGAAAATACCTCTTACTATATGATCGTGGTATTCACCATCACTTTCCTCACCCTGAAAGTCGGTATTGAATATAAAACAGTGCTGATGATTCTGCTGGCAGCCAATGTTTTCCACTTCTTCACCATGCTTTTCAGTGGCTATTTATCTGACAAAATTGGACGTAAGCCAACCATGATGGCTGGAAATATCGGGTTAATCATCTGGGTATTCTTCTATTTCTCAGCAATTAGCACAGGCAATTACGGCACGATTTTTGTGATGATGTGTATTGGTCTATTGTTCCAAGCGATGGCATACGCCCCTGAATCTGCAACATTGGCGGAATTATTCCCAACCAAAATGCGCTATTTAGGTGTATCTTTTTCTTATCAATTTGCATCAATCTTAGCAGGTTCAATGGCACCGATCATTTGTGCATATTTATTTAAGACTTATGATGCAACATTGCCTATCGAAATTTATATCGCGATCGTTTCATTCATTTCAGTACTTGCTGTAGCAAGCCTAAAAGAATCGAAAGGCATTGATTTAAAAGATGTGAAATAGTTTAAAGCATGGCTCAAACACATTAAATTTTCCAACAAGGAAAGTTTAATGTGTTAAAGGAATACACCTAATTTTATTTGTTTCAACTTTCTGAAATCGACGCTATTCAGCACCAATGTCTAATATAGACACCAATAAAAAACCAATCCGTAGATTGGTTTTTTATTTCCATTGATGTATTTCAATCCATGCTTGATGATCTAAAAATTAACGCTCTCTTAATGCTTCTTTGGCTTTATTGAATGGTTTCAACAAGTATTCAATAATGGTTTTCTGACCTGTGCGAATATCAACTGTAGCCACCATACCCGGCGTAATCGAAAAAGATTTACCTGCCTTATTCACCAGTTTATCTTTATTGGTTCGAATATAGACGCGATAGTAAAACTGATCTTGTTTCACCTCATCACGGATAGTATCCGGTGAAATCACCGTCACTTTACCTTCCAAACCACCATAAATAGAATAGTCATAGGCTGTGATTTTCACTAAAGCTGGCTGCCCCGGATGAATAAATGCAATATCTCGTGGGGAAATTCGTGCTTCAATCAATAACTGCTCATCAATCGGAACAATGGTCATCAACTTGCCATTTTGCGGTACCACCCCACCAATCGTGGTCACGGCAATTTCTTTGACCACACCACGGACAGGCGCTTTAAAGGTGGAACGTTTGACTGAGTCATTTCGACCTGCCACGATTTGCTGTAACGATTGAATATCTGCATTGGCTTTCGCCAACTCTTCGCGTGACTTTACATAGTAGTCATTACGCTTGTCATTGATCTGATTTTCAAAGTTATTGATATCTCGTTTTAGACGTAATACTTCAACTTCGGATGCCGCACCTTTGGCGACCAATGGTTGAGTCATTTGCAATTCATTTTGCACCAAAGCCAAGGCATGTTTTAACCCCGTGATGGACTCATCCAAATTGGCACGACGAGAGGTATACAGTGCCGTTTCCTCTCGAACCAAGGCTGGTACTGCCAATACATCTTTAGGGAAGCGTAGCGGTGTACCGTTCACTTCCGCCTCTAAACGTGCAGCGGTGGCTTGGGTTGCCAGTAATTTAGTCTGGCTTTCTCCGACTTGTGACTCAAATCGAGTGGGGTCAATCTGAGCAAGAGTTTGTCCTTTTTGTACAATATCACCTTCTTTGACATCCAAACTGGTGAGCACCCCACCATCTAAGGATTGAATAATTTGCTCTTTGGACGAAGGAATTACTTTACCTGTGCCCGTTGAAACTTCTTCCAATTTAAAAACGCATGCCCAAATCAAGAATGCCAATAAGCCCACTGCCACGATCCAAATAATAAAACTGGATTTAGGCAAGGGTGGTTCTGAAAACTTGAGTGCTGAGGGATTACTAGGACGCTTGAGTAGATCGCTCGTCTCACGATCATCGGAGTCAACAGCTGTCGTGCTTTGCAGTTCAATCTTTTGCGGATTTTGTTCTTGGCTCATGCTGAAGCACCTCCCGCATTCGGTTGATGTTGAGGATTTAAAATGGCATCTCTTGGTCCATCTTTAATGATCTTTCCTTCATGTACCACAATAATCCGATCCACCAGTTGTAATACTGCAGGGCGATGGGTGGCCACCACCAAAGTGCGATGACCCAGCCATTGTTTAAGATGTTGAATCAAGACTTTTTCAGAGACATCATCAATCGAGGCAGTGGGTTCATCCAACAACACAATATTCGGGTTTCTCAACAGCAACCGGGTCAGCAATAGCGCTTGTTTTTGTCCACCTGAAAAGCCCACACCTCCCTCAAGAATGGTATGGTCCAAGCCTTCTTTTTTCTGCTCTACGATTTCCAGTGCATTGGTGATTTGCAAAGCACGCACGATTTCTTCATCGGTTGCCAAGGGCGCACCCAAGGTTAAGTTTTCTCGGATGGTCCCAAAGAATAAATGGGCATTTTGATTGAGCAGTGCCATATCTCGGCGAATATCATCAGGATCAAGCAAGGATTGATCGACACCATCCAGACTAATTTTGCCCTGTACAGGCAGTTGCATCCCAGCAAGTAATTGTAAAAGGCTCGATTTTCCTGCACCATTGCGTCCCAGAATCGCCACCTTTTCTCCGACCGCAATTTTGAGTTGCGGTATGACCAAGGTCGGACGTGGGTCATCTTCAGTGTATTTAAACACCACCCCTTTAAAATCATAATCCCCTAACAGCACTTTACGCTGAATCAATTGAGCACGCTCAGGGCGGTCAACCGGTTTTTGCATCAACTCATCTAAACCATTCTTTGCTACTTTGGCTTGTTGCCAACGCCCAAGCACACCCGTCACTTGAGAAATGGGTGCCAGCATCCGTGAAGAGAGAATCGAACACGCCACCAATGCACCCGTGGTCATGTCACCTTTCATCACTGCAAAACAACCGACCAACACCACAATGGCATAGGTCAAGCCCTGGATCTTCTGTGTCCATGCATTTAACCAACCGACAATTTTTCGTTGACGCATGCTGACATCTGCTGAGACTTCATTCATGTGATTCCATTGATTTTGGAATCGGGCTTCAGCACGCAGTAGTTTGATATCTTCGATGCCTTGCACCGCTTCAACCAAAATCGCATTACGAATTGCCGATTCACGCATACCTTCAGTTGCCAATTGTGCCAATTTCTTTTGTACCAAAAAGCCCGGAACAATCATCAGCGGCACCACCAGCAACATCACCCAGAAAATGTTGCCTCCAATCATCCAAAAAATCACCAAGAACAGGAAGAAAAAAGGAAGGTCGGCAATTGCACTGATGGTGGTTGAGGTGACCAATTCACGGACCCCTTCTAGTTCGCGAATCTGCGAAATAAAAGAGCCTGTTGAACGTGCTCGGTCTTTATTGCGAATGCGCAGTGCATGACCAAATACCCGATCTGAAATCTTTAAGTCGGCACGTTTACCGATAATATCGGATAAATAGACCCGTGCAATTCGCAGAACAAATTCAAAGATTGCAGCGATCAGTACGCCACCTGCAAGCACCCACAAGGTCGGAATGGATTGAGACGGCACCACACGGTCGTAAACTTGCATGGAGAAGATAATGGTCGCCAATGCCAAAATATTGGCAATCATTGAAGCTACCATGATGTCGGTATAGCGTTTCCAGTCTTTTAAAACAATGTCCCAGAACCAGCTTTTTTCATAAGGCTTAATGTATTCATCAACACGCGCATCCGGTACAGAGGTTTCAGGTCTAAATATATAGACGCGCTTGGCATGGGCTTGTAGTTGCTGCACACTGAAGCTTTGTGACAGCCCTTGATCACCACTGAGTTGTAGGCTGACATTTCCAGCAGCATCTACTTTCTCAATCACCGCCACCTGACCATCATTCAGCTCAACCACCACCGGCAAGCGCCATGGATTGAGAACATCCGTGCTAAAGTCAGCTTGACGTATATTTAAGCCAACTTGACGGGTAATCAGTGCCAGCATGTCATCAAGATTGTGATATTTATTCCAATCCAGTTGCAGACGAATTTGTTCTTCTGAGGGTTGAATACGATAATGTTGTGCAACCGCGATAATGGCTTGTAACCAGGGTTGATAATTTAATCTATTATTATTCATGGCTGAACTTCAAACCCCTGAATTTGAATATTATTTAAATGATAAGCATGTCTACTCTTTCCGGTTACATTGATAAATAATGCAATCGTGTCATAGATATCAAATCGTGCTGCTTCTCTTTCAATCCTTGAACTTTGGTACGATTGTTCTGAACTGAGTAAATCTAAAATCGAACGTTTGCCGAGTTTGTATTGTTCTTCATACAGCTCTCGGGTTTTGGCGGTTGAGCGTTCTCGGTCCATCAATACCCAAATTTGTTTATCGGTGTTTTCAATACTTTCACGGGCAATTTGGGCTTGATCCATAATATTGAGATAGGTGGCATTCAGCTTGGCACGTGCCGCTTGTTCAGCATAATTTGCTGCTTTAACCTGTGAACCCACTGCACCGCCTTGATAGAAATTACTCGACATCTGTACCCCAATCGAACTGTCGGTATCATTCTCAATTCCAGTATTGGGATTTTGACCATTCAATGCTTTGGTCACCGCACCCACCAAAGAAATGGTCGGATAGACACTGAGTTGAGTTTGTTTCTTTTGGCTTTGTGCCACATCAATTTCAGCCTTTGCGGCAATCATACTGGGGATGGTATTGACTTCGGGGTCGTCATATAGCCCTGATTGCTTGACGAATTCATCAGGAATATTGAACTCAATTTGACTGACATCAAAACCCAATAAGGTGCGTAACTTTTGTTCTTGCTGTTTAAGAAAATTCTGCTGGGTAATCAGGTAGGAACGAGAATATTCAACATAACTTTGCGCTTGCACAGGATCTGCATGACTGCTGATGCCCGCTTCGGCTCTTAAACGTGCAATCTCATGTAAGCGACTGACCCCATTAAATTGATCTTGGGCGATTTTTATAATATTACGATATCTCAATAAACCTAAAATATCTCGAGCCGTCTGGGTAGAGATTTCATCAATACTGATCAAGACATTGGCTTGTTCAACCGCCAATTTATTTTGTTGTGTGGTGACACTGCTTTTGACTTTGCCAAAATCATAGAGCAATTGATTGGCTTCAACAGAATATAACTGCCGCCCTTTATCATTTGAGGTGAAGTCACCAGTATTCATGCCAGCTTTTAATTGTGGATAGTATTGTGCCTTGGCGACATCAATATTGGCGTTTTGGGAAGCCAGAGTAGAAATGGTTTGGGCAATATTGGGATTGCGTTTGACAGCGATTTGCACGGCTTCTTCAAGGCTTAAGGTCCGTGTGGGTACTGCATATTGCTGGGCAGTTGGTGGATTTTCCAGATAAAGATTATTTAAAGACGCCTTTTGCCCCAGATAGGGTTTGACCACGGGCAAAGGGCTCGCTGTGCTTTGCTCGGGTTGGTATTCAAAGTCAGCGAGTTGTTTAAGTTGCACGGTACGAAAGGAGGAGTCATCTTTAGGTTTGATTAAACTCGATACACTTTCCTTGATGCCTTTTAAATAGCGGGTGTCTTGTGCATGGCTATTGTTCTGAATCAGAACACATAGACTGATTGCACCCAAGCTTTTTAAAAAAATTATGGGTTTGTGAGTGATTAACATTCCTGAATGGCACCTAATCATGCTTGTAATTATCGGCATTGAATTATTTTGAATTATTTCCTTACTCGATTGCTATTCTACACATTCTAAAATTCAAGCAAATATATATTTCATTTTTTATTGGCTAACTTTGTTAAGAAAAGAGTTTAAATTTCAAAAAGTAAGTCCAATAATTGTGATATTTATCACATGAATTATCAATTTAATAAATATTAATTTTTTATCCATCAAAAATCATGAATCAAAAAATAAACAACCATACTTAAAATATTTTTAAAATGAACAAGAAAAACATAAAAAATTTCAATTTTATAAATCAACCTAAAATTACATCTTCTCATCTCATTTTTTACTTACTTTGAGGTTAAAATGGTGTTTCACTTAAACCCAAGCTTATACAATAGAAAGATGGACATGAATAAACTGACTTGTTTTAAAGCCTATGACATCCGAGGCAAACTTGGTACAGAACTCAATGAAGAAATCGCTTATCAAGTCGGTCGTGCTTATGGGCAAATCTATCAACCAAAAACTGTCGTCGTGGGTTGTGATGTTCGCTTAACGAGCGAAGATTTAAAACAAGCGACGATTCGCGGTTTAAATGATGCTGGTGTAGATGTACTTGATTTGGGGATGACGGGAACTGAAGAAGTTTATTTTGGTGCTTTTCATCTCGATGTACAGGGTGGAATTGAAGTCACAGCCAGCCATAATCCTATGGACTATAATGGGATGAAACTGGTTCGTGAAAATGCCCGTCCGATTAGTGCAGATACTGGCTTAAAAGATATTCAAGCCTTGGCTGAATCCGAACAGTTCATTGAAGTTGAGAAAAAAGGTTCAACGCAAAAATACAATATTCTGCCTGAATTTATTGAACACTTACTCACCTATATTGACCCAGCAAAAATTCGCCCACTCAAATTGGTGATGAATGCAGGCAATGGCGCTGCTGGGCATGTAGTTGATGCCATTGAAGAGAAATTCAAAGCATTAAACATCCCTGTTGAATTTATCAAAATCCATAATCATCCAGATGGTACATTCCCAAATGGTATTCCTAATCCAATTTTGGTCGAAAATCGTGACAGCACTCGTAATGCGGTTTTAATCCACCATGCGGATATGGGGATTGCATGGGATGGCGACTTTGATCGTTGCTTCTTATTTGATGAAAAAGGTCAGTTTATCGAAGGTTACTATATCGTCGGTCTATTGGCACAAGCGTTCTTATTAAAACAATCAGGCGAAAAAATTGTCCACGACCCTCGTCTGGTTTGGAATACTTTAGATATCGTCAATCAGTATCAAGGAACACCTGTCCAATCCAAATCTGGACATGCATTCATTAAAGATGTCATGCGTGAACATAATGCGGTCTATGGTGGAGAAATGAGTGCGCACCACTATTTCCGTGACTTTGCTTACTGCGACAGCGGAATGATTCCATGGTTATTGGCGATTTCAGTGCTATCTGATACACAGCAATCACTTTCAAGCCTTGTTGAAGATATGATTGCGAAATTCCCATGTAGTGGTGAAATCAACTTTAAAGTGAAAGATACTCAAGACACCATTCAAAAGATTTTTGACCATTTTGCTGATTTGAATCCAGCCATTGATCAAACAGATGGGGTGAGCCTTGATTTTGGTGCATGGCGTTTAAATGTACGTGCATCAAACACTGAACCGCTCTTACGTTTGAATATTGAAAGCCGTGCAGATCGTAATCCTAAACCAATGCAGGATTATGTAGATGAATTAACCCAGTTGATTCAGGCTTAGTTTTTTCATCATAAAAATAGGCGCTCAATGCGCCTATTTTCCTTTTACAAGCTTATGATTGGTAACCTGTTGGATTTTGTTTTTGCCAGTTCCAACTGTCTGCTAACATATCTTCGAGGGTATATTTTGCTGTCCAACCGAGTTCTGTAACAGCTCGTGCATTGTTGGCGAATGATGTTGCTACATCTCCCGAACGGCGCGGTGCAATTTCATAAGCGACGGGAACGCCATTCACTTTTTCGAAAGTATTCTTCACTTCAAGTACAGAACAACCGTTGCCTGTGCCAATGTTCCAAGCACGACAACCTTTGGCATTTAAACGATTATTTAGCGCACACAAGTGAGCATTGGCTAAATCAACCACATGGATATAGTCGCGAACCCCTGTCCCATCAATCGTGTCATAGTCATCACCATAGATCGACAGTTTTTCACGACGTCCCACAGCAACCTGAGTGACATAAGGCATTAAATTATTTGGAATCCCTTGCGGATCTTCTCCAATACGGCCACTTTTATGTGCACCCACAGGATTAAAATAACGTAACAAAGCAATCGACCAACGTGAGTCTGCAATGGCTAATTTCTGCAATAATTGCTCAACAATCAGTTTGGTGTAACCATAGTTATTAGAAGGCATACCTGTTGGCATAGTTTCATCTAAAGGAGATATATTGGCTTCATCATAAACTGTTGCTGATGAGCTAAAAACGAGATTAAAAACCCCTGCTCTTTCCATGGCTTGCGCCAACTGTATTGATCCTGCAATGTTATGGTCAAAATAACTCAATGGAATTTGTTGACTTTCTCCCACTGCCTTTAAGCCTGCAAAATGAATCACAGCATCAATTTTATGTGAAGCAAATGCTTGGTCTAAATCATGTGGATCACGAATATCACCTTGGATAAACTCCAAGCGTTTGCCAGTAAGTTCTTGTACCCGCTTGAGTGATTCTTCTGAACTATTCGACAAATTATCAAGCACAACCACATCATGTCCTGCTTCTAGAAGTTCCAAGCACGTATGTGAGCCTATATAACCCGCCCCACCTGTGACCAAAATATTCGCCATACGTTTTTCTCTATTCTTTACCTAGTAATATCTTGATTAAGCCTTGTGTCGAAGCATCTAGTTGAGAAAAGTCTTTTTCTTTTCCACTCAGAATTGGAAGCAATTGATTGGCAATTTCTTTCCCTTTTTCAACGCCCCACTGATCAAATGGATTGATATTCCACATGACCGACTGTACAAAGACTTTATGTTCGTACAAGGCAATCAACATTCCAAGACTATAAGGACTGAGTTCTTGTAATAAAAGTGTAGAGCTGGGTTGATTGCCTTCATATTGTTTATATTCAGGTAAACTCTCCAACTCATCTGCATTTAAAGCCTGATTACCAAAAGCCAATAACCGTGATTGAGCCAAACAATTAGATAAAGCCAAATGATGTTGTTCAATCAATGCTTCTGCATTTTCAGCATAGGTAAATTGGTTAGCATTGTAGCGCTGTACAGGTGCGATGAAATCACAACTCACCGCATGCGTTCCTTGATGGAGCAACTGATAAAATGCATGTTGCGCATTGGGTCCAACTTCACCCCATACGATCGGACATGTTTTTAGCTCAACTTTTTGATTGTTGCGTTGAATGGATTTACCATTCGACTCCATTTCGAGCTGTTGCAAATAGGATGCAAAATATTTCAATCGCCCATCATAGGGCAATACCGCATGGGTTTGGATATCCAGAAAATTATTGTTCCAAACACCCAACAGCCCCATCAAGACTGGAATATTGTGTTGAAATGGTGTCTTTTGAAAATGTTGGTCAATCGCATAAGCACCCGCCAAAAGCTGTTTAAAACCTTCGACACCGATTTGCAAAGCAATCGGTAATCCGATACATGACCACAATGAATAACGTCCACCGACCCAATCCCAAAGCAGGAATTGGTTTTCTGCTGCAATGCCCCATTCAGTCATTTTTTCAGGTTTGGTTGAAACCCCAATAAAATGATGCTGCACGACACTTTTTTGATGACCTAATGCTTTTTCTAACCATTGGCGCACAGTCTGTGCATTGGATAAGGTATCAATCGTCCCAAAAGATTTTGAAGAAATAATAAATAAAGTCGTTTCAGGGCGCAGTTGATGCAACAGTTCAGAAAGCTGACTTCCATCCATCGTCGAGACGAAATGGACTTTTAATGGTTTAGCTGTAGTAACTTTATAATCGGATAAGGCATGGCTGACCATAAGGGGTCCAAGGTCTGATCCACCCACACCGATGTTGACAACATCTTGAATCACTTCACCCGTTGAACCACGACATTGCCCTGCATGCACTTTTTCAACAAGCTGAAACATGCGATCAAGTTGTTGATGCACAGCTTGAGCTAATTTAGGGTAATCTTGATCATGTTTAGGTAAACGCAATGCCCAATGCATTGCCGCCCGACCTTCAGTGTAATTAATCTGTTCTTCTGTAAATAAGCGCTTAATCCATGCACTCAGTTGCTTCGAATCTGCAAATTTAATTAAAGCTTCAAATGCCGCTTGATCAATACGATGCTTACTATAATCAAAACTGAGTTGATCAAAATGAACCGAAAATTTTTCAAAACGCTGTGGGTCTTGCTGAAACAAATCGGTTAAACGTAATTGTTGAACGCTTTGCTGACTTTGATCCATCTCTAATATCGACGTTATCATACGCGCCCCACACCTTGATAAGCAAAACCTTGTCCTTTGACAAATTCTGGATCCCAGATATTACGTCCATCTAGAATAAATGGATGCGCCATTTTCTGCACAAGTTGAGTGTAATCTGGACTCCAATATTGCTTCCAAGCGGTTAATAGGCATAAGGCATGTGCATTTTCGACGGCTTGATATTGATCATGGCACAAGATTAAATCACTGCGCTCACCATAGAGAGCAGATACTCGCTCTAATGCTTGTGGGTCATGGAGTTGAACAATTGCACCTTGTGCCCAAAGTGCAGCAAGCATGGCATGAATTGGAGAGTTTTCGATACTTGAGGTATTTTCTTTAAATGACGCACCCCAAATCGCAACAATTTTACCTGTTAGTTGCCCTTGGTAATAATTCCACAGCTTGCGAAACAAAATTTCCTTTTGCTGTTCATTGATATTCCAAACCTGATCAAGTAATTGGCTCTTTATTCCAGAACCTGCAACCGTGCCTGTGAGGGTTAAAATATCATGAGAAAAATTCTCACCACCAAAACCTACACCAGAAGAGAGATAGCTCGCACCAATTCGATTATCCGCAGCTAAACCTTGTTTTACATTTTGAATATCAATATTGAGTTTTTCTGCCACTTGCGCCATATCATTCATATAGCTGATACGTGTTGCTAACATGCCCGAAATACTCAGTTTGGTAAATTCAGCATCTAAAAATGGCATAAAAAGATATTGGTGTTTTAATTGGAAAAATGGTCTTAACAACTCTTTTACAATTGGTTGGGTCGCCACATGATCGACACCAATGATCACCTGCTTTAGTCCAGTAAAACTTTGAATTGCATTACCTTCTTGAATCGTATCTGGCAAATACGCCCAATGATCGGCAACCAAAATTTCTTTCAGTGTTTCTGTCCCCTCCAAACCAAAGGTTGAACCATTAATCATTAACTTTGGATGTATGATGGGGCTTCGCTTGAGTTCTTCAGCTAATTTTTTGGCTTGATCAAATTCAGACGGGTTAAAACTAAATAAAAAAACTTCACTGTGTAGTTGGAGTTGCTTTACCCCAACCAATTCAATGGCATGATTTTTAATTTGTTTTTGAATCAGCTGATTTAAATCTTCATCTTGGTAATGAACTGAGGACTGTTTTTCAACGCCTACTTGAGGGCACCAATACACATGATGCCCATATTCAGCAAACAAGCCAGCGAGAACGCCAGCTTGAAGTGTTGTGCCAAATACACAAATATTCATATCATACCCAATATTTTATAAATTCAGTTCTTTGATGAGTTGTTTGAATTCGTCACCGAGTTTTGGATGTTCTACACCATAGTGCAATACAGCTTTTAAATAACCAATTTTACTACCACAATCAAAAGTTTGACCTTTCATTCGATAGGCTTCTACATTTTCTATTTTTTGTAATGCTGCGATCGCATCGGTCAGTTGGATTTCGTTTCCTGCACCTTTTGGCGTTTGTTCAAGTAACTGCATAATTTTAGCAGGCAGTACATAACGTCCCACAACAGATAGATTTGAAGGTGCAGTACCAACTGCAGGCTTCTCTACAATACCTTGCATCACAACACTTTCACCTTCTTCAGGCGAGGCTTCAACATCTACAATACCATATTGATCTACCAAATGATCAGGCACAGCTTCAACCATAATTTGTGATGCTTTCGATGAGTTAAAGCGTTGAATCATACGTGCAAGATCATTTTCAGCGCTATTTTCTTTGACTAACACATCTGGTAATAACACAGCAAAATCTTCATCACCAACTACAGATTTTGCACATAACACAGCGTGACCTAAACCCAATGGTTGAGGCTGTCTGACGCTAACCACGCTGACATTGCTCGGTAAAATTTCAGTAATTTCTTTGAGTAAATCTATTTTTTTCTTGTTTTCTAATGTTGTTTCAAGCTCAAAATTACGATCAAAATAATTTTCTATAGATGCTTTTGAAGAATGCGTCACCAAAATAATTTGTTCAATACCTGCTGCCACAGCTTCTTTGACCACATACTCAATGGCAGGGCGATCAACCACAGTCACCATTTCTTTAGGAATAGATTTGCTTGCAGGTAAAAAACGTGTTCCTAAACCAGCAACAGGGAGAATGGCTTTTTTGATCATAACTTAAAACTTCAATATATTAACTTAAGACTTTACTTCATCATTTTTTGCTTCTGTTTCATTCCCTTTAAAAAGAGAAGGACCAACATGACCAGGAGCATTAATCCCCTCACGATTGGTCATAACAGAAACAGTTTTAAACATAATTTTAAAATCGACTAATAAGCTTTGGTTGTCGACATACCAAACATCGCATTTAAAACGTTCTTCATAGTCCAATTCATTACGACCACTAATTTGAGCAAGTCCTGTCATACCAGGACGAACTTCTAAACGACGTGCTTGTTCAGGTGAGTAAAGTTCAACAAACTCTTTCAGCATTGGTCTAGGACCAACGACGCTCATATCCCCTTTGAGCACATTAATCAGTTGAGGCATTTCATCTAAACTGGTTGAGCGTAGTTTTTGTCCAAAAGGCGTGATACGTTGCTCATCAGGTAATGGGTTACCATGAGCATCATTTGCATCTTTCATCGAACGAAACTTCATCATTTTAAAAAGTTTACCGTTCTTACCTGGGCGTTCTTGATAGAAAAAGATCGGAGAGCCTAGGTTTTTGCGCACTTTGTAGGCAACAAATAAAAAAATAGGCGACAAAATTATTAATGCCGTCAATGATATAACTATATCTACCAATCGTTTCATTACTTAATTTACCACTCTATTTTTTAACTTTTTTCCGCAGAAAAGTATTATAAATTTTTCCTAACAGTGAACTAGGTATCAGCCTAAATGCTGATCTTATTAAAAATAGCATATTAGCATGAATTGGATTCTGCAACTTAAGTTGTTTTTTTAAATTTAGTAATTGTTTTTCACTTTTAATATATTCTAAACCTTTACGACGTGCATGCATACCATTACCTACACGCGCATAAAGTACAATATCAGGCAAATTTGCTACCACATAACCAGCACCAATGACACGTAACCAGAGATTGTAATCTTCCATATATAAATGATGTTGATACCCACCTAATTCATTGATTATAGACTTCTTATATGCTACAGTCATATGATTGAAAGGACAACGCTTTTGCGCAAATTTTTGAATTTCGTCATTTGATGTTGGTACAGCTTTTAAAGCTTGAGAATCATTTGGTTCATTTTCAAACTCTAAAACTTGTCCACCAAACAAAACAACATTTGGATTATTATTTATAAATTCAATCTGCTTTTCAAATCGATCAGGAGTACAAATATCATCTGTATCCATACGAAGAACCCATTCATTTGAACAATGCTTTAAGCCTTCGTTTAAAGCTCTACCAAGACCAATGTTTTGCTCTAGCGCAATAACTTTTAAAATATTACCAAGTTCTCTTTGCCAAAATAAAAGACATTGTATTAACTCATCTCCAATTGGACCATCTAATACTAAAACTATTTCGTTGGGATGAGTTTTTTGATTAGTCCAAACGCTTTGAAAGCACTGATTTAAAGATACAGGGCTTTCCTTAAAGTAAAGTGATAATAATAATGAAAATTCCATACTGTACTTCATTTAATTTAGAGAAAATTTTTGCATTTCTTGAAATTCGACTTTTCTTGCAAACCAATAATTTTCTTTTTGGGCTTCCATCAACTGCCTTACAGTTAAAAATATTGGACTAGATCCATGTTGAAAATTAATATCAAATTTAATAAAACGTTTATTACCAAAACTAGAAACCTTATGTAGCATTTCATTTTTTGCAATTAAATATTGAAAAAAATGTTCATCAGGGCAAAGTTTCTTTCTAAAGTATTCTAGATCCTCTGTGGTAATAGACGCAGTTAATATTTGCAATTCATTTCTGCGAATCGAAAACCATTGACTTCCAAAATAGAAAGTTTCACTCGTTGGCAATATACTATCCAATTTCTTATAAAACTGTGTTATTAATTTTCCTAATAATGTTCGCTGATATTTCGTATCTGCATGCAGCATATTAAAACGCATTCTATATTGATGTTTTTTGGAAACATGACATTCAATATAAATATCTGAATTATTCCACTCTAATTTTTTTCCAAGAATTACATCATCACCACTAATTAAATGAAAAAAGGAATTTTCTTGATCATGCCTTAGAGCAAAATTAATTAAATTTAAAGTCGCCTTCACCATAGAAAAGCCAGCCCATGTTATATCAACCCTCTCATTTTCATTTAAAAAAAAGACATTATTTAGCTCTTTAGTTTTAATTAATTTAATATCAGTTTTTTTATCAATATGTATATAAAAATTAGAATCATGACGTTCTTTTGCATAATTATAAATATGTTCGATTGGCTTATGGGCAAGAACCAAGAAAGCATTTTTAGCTAACATACTAGATTTCCTTAAAATAATCAATAAATACATAATCAAGTTGATTTACTAAAATAAAAATCTGAGCAATCAAATAAAGTACAAACAAAATTAAAAACTTTATATCCGTTCTTTTATATGAAAAAATAAAACTAGTTAAAAAAATCTCAGCAAACAAAAAAAACTCTGAGAGACGGGTGCTTAAAATTGCAAAATCATTGAATCCTATACGAATACCCAATCCTACAGCATAGGTCACTAACAAAAAAACTAGAAAAAGACTTTCATTTTTATACAAATTATCTTGGGGTTTATTTTTAAAGAAAAAACAAAGAAATATTTGGAAAAAAATGAATAATAAATAGAATCTTAATGAGGTTAAACGGAAAGGGCTTAAAACCTCCGAATAATCACTATCTGTATAAGATGCTACACGTACAAAATAATCCGGAATAATAAACAATATAGACTTACAAACTAGAATAACACCTATAATTATGCTTATATAAACCAATAAATTACCTCTATATCTTTCAAAAAAAGATTTTGTCAGTAAATATCCAATAAAAAAGAAAACAAATGCAAAAGCTGTTTGATGAAATAAGCAGGCTATAATAAACAACCCTAAACTAGAGTAATACTTTTTATTAAAAAAAAGTAATGCTCCATAGAAAACAAGTGCCGTTGAAAGCCCTTGTCTTATTTGCATAAACTGTTGCATGACAAAGTAATAATTCGTTATATATACTAAAAAAAATACTATTATATTAATCCTAAGATACAATGACACCTTATACAAACAATATAAAATTGAAAAAGAAATTATAAAAAAAACCACACGATAATCATCAAACAAAATAGAAACTATATAGCTTAAATACCCATAACCTATTTCCATACCTGAGTTTGAATAAAATCCACTAACTGAACCTAAATTCATATACTCTAAATTTTCATATACATATTTATAAACTATTGTATCCCTAGTTTTACCGCGAAAAGTGACAATAAAAGCTAAGAAGATGAAAGAAATTAATAATAGTCTATGCCTACGAATTAATAGCATTTATAGAGTACTCACAATAATTTCAGCTTATTTAAAAAGAATTTTTTCAATTGTCTTTTTCCTTTCTTCATAATTATGATTATATTGGCATAAAAGTTTATTCATCTCATCAAAACTCTTATGATTAGAATAAGTTTTGCTTTGAGGTCTATAGCTATGATCTACAGCAACTTCATCAACAATACCTATTTTAAATTTATATTTTTCAGCGATTTTCGGCCAAATATAATCTAATCCCCATCCCATTTCAGCACCGTCAGGAAATGGTAGAACATATTGAAATATTGAGGAATGAAATGAAAAAATAGGACCAATTTCTACAAAATTAGTAACTCTTGCAATGGTATTTCTATTTTGTAAAACAATTTTATGAATATTAAAGCTATGCCTTGTCCTAGAAGGTTGAGCAATTTTTAGGTTATATCTATCCACTATATCAATATACACATCTAAAAACTGATCATGAACAACAATATCATCATCAGTAACTATCAAATAATCATATGTATTTAGCTTAATACCTGAAAAAATTTGATTTAAAAGTTTAAATTTCGGTGTTTTTTCTTTCAAATGTAAAATTGTCGATGATTTCAACTCTTCTGGAACTTCATTACCACCAATTGCGACCCATTTTTGATCAACAGTATGCTCATTTGATTTAGAAAATTGCTCCATCAAATGAATAGCTTGGTTTGGATAATCTGTTAAATAAATGCCTATGAGTAAAATTTTCTTTTTCCCAATAGATGAGTCTATCACAAACTTTTTAGGAACCTCATTTGTCAAGAATTTTTTTTGTTTATTAATCCTATTCAAACCTAAAATAAAATGATGTATTTTATTAAACAATCTTATCGACAAACTCATAAAACCTACCTAACATCAAATTTTAATTCAAAAAGATGAATTAATATTATATCATGATAAAAAATCACATAAAATCGTTCTCATACAATTAATATTTAAAAAAATTTATAGATCTCAGCTTTTAGATCGTAATCATTTTTATCAAATATCTCTTGAATAACTGCTAAGTTCTTCATACTTTTTCGTAAAGGTAATTGATTATTCAATTCATCCAACATGATATATTCATAGCCATAATCCTCAAAATCACCTATTTTTTCTGAGAGTACGATAGGTATAATACCGTAGGTTAAATATTCAATAATTTTTGTCGGACAAGCTACTTGATTCACTAAAATATCATTTCTTAAAACAAAACCATAATGGCTTTTCCTATAGTAATCTTCCAATTCATTAGGTTTTACTGATTTTACTAATAATTGGTTATGGTCTATCTGAAACTCTTTTAATTTTTTTAAAATCTGATTAGGCTCTCCAGTCAATATTGTAAATCTAAACTTATCATCTAAATTCTTCTTTATCGCTTCAAGCATAAGATCTATATTTTGCCAAATTTGTGTATTTCCACTGTATATTATTTCTATCTTATCAGACAAATAATCATTATCATTAATTTCTTTTCTCTTTAAATGACTAGGAATAATTGCATATACAATAAATTGACAACTACTTGATGGATATTTTTTCTTATAATGTGTCACCATTTTATTAGTTACAGCAATACACACGTTTATCTTTTTAAACAATACACGCTCTATAAATCCAGCAACTAATGTATGAATTTTCTTATTCTTCATCATTAACTCTTCAGGAACAACTCCATGAAGATCTAGAACAAAGAACTTATTAAATATTAAAATAAAAAAAATAGAATATATTGCATTATAAATTGATTGTATATATACAAATGAAGATTTATTAAAACAATTTAGTATATAAAAAAAGTGCAACAATATATTACAAGAAACATCTATTCTTAAGCCATTTTTTGAAGCTTTTTTTTTCCAATTATGAAACAAACTTATATCTAAATAAATTCGCTCATCTTTTTGATAAAACTGATCGATACTCGCTACCCTCTGAAAAAAACCATCACGATATTCTGATTCAGTTTGTGGAAATTTACTTAGAAATAATATCACGGCACTAATCTCATTTACTTAATTCTGTATAAATTTCGACGATTCTAGAACATGAATTCCCATCACCATATGGATTATAAGCACGTGCCATTTTTTCATATTCCTCATTGTCATGAAGTAGTTTTTGGGCTTCAATCACTAAAGTTACTTTATCACAACCTATCAATTTAACTGTGCCAGCTTCAAGTGCTTCTGGACGTTCAGTCGTATCACGCATCACTAACACTGGTTTTCCAAGTGATGGAGCTTCCTCTTGAATACCACCACTATCCGTAATAATAAAATATGCTTGATTCATTAGAAAAATGAACTCTTCATACTGTAATGGTTTAATCAAATAAATATTTTCAATATCAGATAAAATTTCATTGACAGGTTTTTGAACATTTGGATTTAAATGGACCGGATATACAATATCAATATTAGGATTATTCTGGGCTAATTCCTTTAAACCTTCACAAATATTAACAAACCCTTGACCAAAATTTTCACGCCTATGTCCTGTGACTAAAATAATCTTTCGTGTTTCATCTAATCTATATTGATTGCAAATATTTGATTTAATTTTCTGCTTTAAAGTTGGTTGATGTTCAATTCTTCGCAAGACATATTTCAAAGCATCAATAACAGTATTTCCTGTCACATAAATATTTTCATTTTGTTTCCCTTCTCTTAATAGATTATTTTTACTTTGTAAAGTCGGCGCAAAATGGTAAGTTGATAAAACTCCTGTCAATTGGCGATTTCCCTCCTCGGGCCATGGAGAATAAATGTCAAAAGTTCTTAAACCTGCTTCAATATGACCAACTTTAATCTTAGAGTAGAAAGCTGCTAAACTAGTTGAAAATGTTGTAGAGGTATCGCCATGCACAAATACTATATCTGGCTTGAAATCCCCTAAAACCTCTCTTATTCCTACTAAAACATTTGCTGTAATATCATACAGATCCTGACCTTTTTTCATGATATTCAAATCATACTCAGGAACAATATCAAAAATCTCTAAGACTTGATCCAACATTTGTCTATGCTGAGCAGTCACACAAACTTTCGTTTCAAAATTATTATTTTTTTTGAACTCTTTAACTAATGGAGCCATTTTAATCGCTTCTGGGCGTGTACCAAAAACAATGAGAATCTTTTTCATAATTTAAACCTATAAATCAATGCCAACATACAAATAGTTAGAAGCACTTCACCTACAATCATTGAAACTATCACACCATTGATCAATAAATGTGGAATTAATACTAAATTCAAGAATACTGTAATCAGTCCAGCCACAATGAATGAAAATGTATAAAATTTATCTTTTCTTGACGCAGATAAATATTGTATGCCAATAATGTTATTGATCACTCCAAAAAACAACCATATCATCATAACTGCCAAAATATAGCTATAAGGCTGAAAGGCTATACCGTACACCAAGGCGATTATTTTTTCGGAAAAAATAGCAACTGTTACTCCTATAAATAGTGCCATTCCACCAATAATTAAAGCGACTTTTCTTATATATAATCTTGCTGTTTCTTCATACATAACTTTTCTACAACTTATAGGATAAAGTGCTTGTGTAATTGGGGCAAATAAACCCACTATTGCTCTAAATAATCTTTCCGCTGCCGAATAATATCCAACTATTGTGTTTGTTGATACAAAAGACAAAACAACTGTTCCAGATGAGATTAGTAAATTTCCAAGTAATGATGTATAAAATAAATTTGATCCACCCTGCAAATAACTGATCACAATATTTATTTTTTGAATCTTGAATTCAATATCAAACTTTTTATAAACCAAAAATAAAGAATAAATTCCTGCACATATCGCTCCAAGTGAAGTCAATAATGGAACCAATAAATAATCAGAACTCTGTTTAACCAAAATAAAAATAGTAATAGTAAAAAATACTTTGGATATGATGTTTATAATAGTAATATAGCGCATTTGCTCTATACCCTGAAAAAACCATACAGGAAATAGAATTTGCCCTAGTACTGTTCCAAATGTTAGATAGTATAACCAAGGGTCAACACTAAACTTATTAAATATTATAATTAAAATTGTAAGTATAAATAATGAAACAATAAAAAGTATAAATTTTATAGTCATTACTGAACTAAAAATTTCACTTAATTTATCTTTGTCATCGCGATGAAGTGTAACTTCTCTTGTTGCAGTAAAGTTGAAACCATAATCCGTTAAAACAATAAAATAACCTATTATTGCTGTTGCAAAAGCTAATAAACCAAAGTTTTCCGCACCTAAAACTCGCACAAGATATGGTAGGGTCAAAAGGGGTAAAATATAGTTTAGACCCTGCAACATTGCTAGGGAAAAGAAGTTACCTAAAAATCTTCTTTTCTCTTCGTTATGTATTAATTTATTAAATTTAGCTAACAACGTTGTAACTCATCTCAATCTCTTTACATGTTTAATATGATTTTAAAAGCAACTAACTTAATCTTAATCCTTTCATAATATTAAGTGTAGATACCTCGGCATCCTTATTACTTACTAAAATATTATCAATGTCACCTATTGGCCATTCAATCGCAATAGCTGGATCATTCCATACAATTCCTCTCTCACTTTTTTTATTATAATAATTTGTGGTTTTATATAAAAATTGAGTATTGTCCTCTAATGCAATAAAACCATGTGCAAAACCTTCAGGAATCCAAAATTGCTTATGATTTTCACCCGAAAGTTCAACACCAACCCATTGCCCATACGTTTCTGAGCCTTCTCGAATATCAACAGCCACATCCCAAGCACGCCCTTGAACTACCCGTACAAGCTTACCCTGTGCATATGGGTCAAGTTGATAATGAAGACCTCTCAATACACCTTTTTGAGATAAAGAATGATTGTCTTGAACAAACTGAGGAATATTTAAACCGCGCTCTTGGAGTATGAGTTCAAAAGCTTTCTGATTAAAGCTTTCCATAAACCAACCACGGTCATCCCCAAACACTTTAGGTTCAAGTATTAAAAGGCCTTTAATTTTTGTTTCAATTACATTCATTTAGTTCTCTACCCAGGCTTTAAGCTTGATTACAAATTAATCTTTTGATTTCTTTTGGTGTTCTTGGTACAATTTTAACAAATATTGACCATAACCTGTCTTCTTAAAAAAAGTTGCTCTATTGAATAACTGTTCAGCATCAATCCAACCATTATTAAAAGCAATTTCTTCTAAGCACGCAATTTTCAGTCCTTGGCGATGCTCAACTGTTTGAACAAATTGACTTGCTTCAAGTAACGACTCATGTGTACCTGTATCCAACCAAGCAAATCCTCGACCAAGTAGTTCAACATTGAGCCCTTCTTGTTGTAAATAGACATTATTTACATCAGTTATCTCTAACTCACCACGATGTGATGGTTTAATATTTTTTGCAATTTCAACCACCTTATTGTCATAAAAATAAAGTCCAGTAACTGCATAATTTGATTTAGGTTGTTTTGGTTTTTCTTCTATGCTTAGCGCTTTGCCGGTTGAGTCAAAGTCAACCACACCAAAACGTTCAGGATCATTAACATAATATCCAAACACAGTTGCCCCAGTTTGTCGTTCAGAAGCCCGTTTTAACTGTGCTCCAAAGCTTTGTCCATAAAAGATATTATCTCCGAGGATAAGACAAACATTGTCATTACCAATGAAATCTTCACCTAAAATAAAAGCCTGAGCTAAGCCGTCTGGTGAAGGCTGTACTTTATAAGAAAGTGTTATTCCCAACTCTTCTCCCGTACCTAATAACTTTTCAAAATTAGGTAAATCTTCTGGTGTTGAAATAATAAGAACTTCATTAATTCCAGCCAACATCAACACTGATAAGGGATAGTAAATCATCGGTTTATCATAAATTGGAAGGAGCTGTTTTGATGTACCCATTGTGATCGGATACAAACGTGTTCCAGACCCACCAGCAAGAATAATACCTTTACGTTTTATTTGGCTCATTTAATTATTTCCTCTAAAACTTGTGCTACACCTAACTTCCATTCGGGTAGATGTATTTTAAAATTTGTTTGTAGTTTCATGGTATTTAAACGCGAATTTAATGGACGTCTTGCAGGTGTTGGATATGCCGATGTTTCAATCGGATTGACTTTTTGAATTACTAAATTTTGACCTTTTTGTTTTGCAAAATCAAAAATAAACTGCGCATATTCATACCATGAACATTGACCTGTAGGCGCAAGATGATAGTGACCATGTAACTGTTTTTGTTGATCTAAACCAGCCAGTAAGTAATATTTCAAAGCTTGACAAGTAACATCAGCAATCAAGGCAGCTCCTGTTGGAGCACCTATTTGATCATCGATAATATTTAACTCTTCACGACTTGATGCTAATTTCAACATGGTTTTGATAAAATTATTACCATGTGAGCCATATACCCAACATGTTCTAAAGTTGATATATGCGCACCCACTTTTTTCAATAGCAATTTCACCCAATCGTTTAGTTTGTCCATAAAGATTTACAGGCTCAGATTGATCATTTTCAGACCATGCTGTTCCTCCCTTACCATTAAACACATAATCCGTCGAATAATGGATCAGCAACGCCTTTTCTTTTACACAAAGTTCAGCAAGTTTTTTAACAGCAAGATGGTTAATCAGATCAGCATTTTCTTGATCTGATTCAGCTTGATCAACAGCTGTATATGCGGCAGCATTGACTACGATATCTGGTTGAACTTTTTCAAATACATTTTTAATTTGATCAAAATTTGCTAGATCGCCACATAAACCATTTTTATTAATCGTGCGGTCAAGAGCAATGACTAGACCTACTGGCTGTAAGGCACGTTGCAACTCCCAGCCAACCTGCCCATTTTTTCCAAGTAATAAAATCTTCATCATAGTATTCAAAGCTTAATCATTTTCAGATTGATATTGTTGCTTGACCCAATTTTTATATTCACCACTTTGAACATTTTCAACCCAATCCTGATTAGACAAATACCATTCAACTGTTTTACGAATGCCTGTTTCAAAACTTTCCTCAGGAACCCAGCCTAAATCTTGCTTAATCTTACTTGCATCAATCGCATAACGTAAGTCATGCCCAGGACGATCTTTTACAAAGGTAATCAATGTTTCGTAAGGTCGGTTATTTATTTGCGGTTTTAACTCATCCAAAATTTTACAAATCGTTTTGACCACTTCAATATTTTGTTTTTCATTGTGTCCACCAATATTATAAGTCTCACCTACCACACCTTCGGTAACAACTTTATAGAGTGCGCGCGCGTGATCTTCGACAAATAACCAATCACGAATTTGATCACCCTTGCCATAGATAGGTAAAGCTTTACCATCTAAAGCATTTAAAATCACCAATGGAATCAATTTTTCAGGAAAGTGATAAGGACCATAATTATTGGAGCAATTGGTGACAATGGTGGGTAAGCCATAAGTTCTCTGCCATGCTCGAACTAAATGATCTGAACTGGCTTTACTTGCAGAATAGGGTGAGCTTGGTGCATATGAGGTTGTCTCTGTAAAAAGATCACTTGTATTTTCCAAATCACCATATACTTCATCCGTTGAAATATGGTGAAATCTAAAGGTCTGTTTTTGTTCTTGGGACAATGTTAACCAATATTTACGAGCGACTTCTAAAAGTGTATAGGTCCCAACGATATTCGTACTAATAAACTCTGCTGGCCCATCAATCGAACGATCCACATGAGACTCAGCCGCTAAATGCATGACTACATCAGGCTTAAACACTTCAAAAGCTTGCGTTAATTTTTCTGTATCGCAAATATCAATTTGTTGGAATTGGTAACGACGTTCTGTATCTATTTCTTTTAATGACTCAAGATTACCCGCATAGGTTAATTTATCTATATTAAGCACTTCACTTTGGGTGTTTTTTATAATATGTCGCACCACTGCTGATCCAATAAAACCCGCACCACCAGTCACCAAAACTCTCATAAAAAATCCTGCAAATCGTTTTAATAAATATATCGTTAAAGTATTTCAATATCATTCACTCATGCAATATAAGTATGATCACAAAGCGTGCTTTTACTCACATTTACAACTGTAAAGATTATATCTAAACTCAAGTTAAAATCATATATGAAAAGCTTTTATCCAAAGTAATTTAGCCGCTATATCATGCCATTCAAGATTAGTATGGGACACTTTATTCTTTCTATATTCAAAAATCATTGCAAAGATACAACTCAACACAGTTCTTTTTCGGTTTTAATACAATTACAGCGATATAAGAAGATACCCAACCTGTGTTTTTTAGCTTACAATCCATCTTCAAGATTTAATTCTAAGTAACAACGCAATATAAAATAAGGGTTTTGAATGTGAAGTATCCGTACACATCACTGTTGACTATTTTAGCCATATCGATTTCATTTTCTGGTTGTGCAATCACTTCAGGGCTTCAAACCTATGATTTACCAGAACAAGGGCAATATAAAACAGATCAAGGTGCAGAACTCTCAGTTGTTCAATTAACCCAAACCACCATTCCAAGTCTAAATATTACCAATCAAGCCCAATCTAGCGACCTTGCTTCATTGTTTCATCATCAACAAAATACTTATCGTTTAAGTTCAGGGGATGTTCTTTCTATTCAGCTTTGGGCATATCCTGAAATTACACCTCCTATTCAAGATGCAACCAACATCAAGGCTGTAGGCTATCCAATTGACTCAAACGGCAATGTTCAACTCCCTTTAGTAGGTTCTGTACGTATTGCAGGCAAAACTTTAGCGGAAACTAATCGTTTTTTACACAATCAGTTTGCAAAATATTTAAAACATCCAGATGTGGTTGTGCGTGTACTGTCTTATGAAGGGCGTCGTTATTTTGTTAATGGTCAAGTCATGCGTAGTGGACAATATACTTTAAATGACCAACCGATCAGTATCTATACTGCATTAGGTCAAGCCGGTGGTATAGACACTAAAACAGGTGATACCACAAATATTCAACTGATTCGAAATGGTCAAACTTATAATTTAAATACCATTCAGTTAGAGAAACAGGGACTGTCTCTACATCAGTTGTTGATTCAACCGAATGACACCATTTTCGTCCATACCAAACAAGATCAAAAACTTTATGTGATGGGTGAGTCCAGTCGAAGCCAAGCACTGACTTTACGTGATCAAGGCATGACCTTGAGTGATGTACTTGGTGAAAGTGAAGGCATTAGTCCTTATTCAGCAAGTGCCGCACGAATTTATGTCATGCGTACTGACTTAAATACCAAGCAATCGACTATTTATCATCTTAACTTAAGTAGTTTAGGTAATTTGGCTTTAGCCAATCAATTTGCTATGCAAAAAAATGATATCGTTTATATTGATGCTACAGGTTTAACCCGTTGGCAACGTATCATGAATCAAATTATTCCATTTTCAAGTGCTTTATATAGCTTTGACCAACTGGGTAAATAAGATGCAAATCCAAAATATACTGGTGGTCTGTATTGGCAATATTTGTCGAAGCCCAATGGCAGAGTTTTTTTTAAAGCAGAGTCACCCTAATTTAAGTATTGAGTCTGCTGGTCTTTCCGCAATGGTTGGACATAGTGCAGATGATAAAGCCATTGCTTGTATGGATGCTTTAAGTATTGATATGCGTAGTCATATTGCACGACAAATTAATGCAGAACTAATCAAAAAAGCAGATTTGATCTTGGTGATGAGTAAAAATCAGTCTCAACATATTGAACAAAAATGGCCATTTGCTAAAGGTAAAGTGTTTCGTCTAGGACATTGGCAAGGTCAAAATGTGCCTGATCCTTACCAACATGATCAAGCTTTTTTTGATGAAACATGTAAAAATATCCAAGCCTATGCCAAAGATTGGCAATCACATCTATAAATTTTAATTAGTTGTTTACCTATGAATCAAAATTCAAAAACTAATGATGATACGATTGACTTAAAAGAGTTGTTTTTCTCTTTAATCGCCCAATGGAAAGTGATTGCGCTTTGTATCATTTTAAGTTTGATCTGTGCGCTACTTTATTTACGTGTCACCTCCCCAGTTTACTCCACAGATGCAATGGTACAAGTGGAAGATGGTAAAAGTGCCGCATCAGCAGCGCTTATGGGTGAACTTAAAGATGTAGCGGGCGGTTTAGGACAAAAATCTCCTGCCGATGCTGAAATTGAGATCTTAAATTCACGTCTGGTACTTGGAAAAGTCATCAAAGATTTAAATCTAGATATTCAAATCCAAGACAATGCTGATACTTTTTTACATCGATTAATTTCTAAAGACAAAACAAAACTCACTTATACTGCTCAAACTGTTGATTTTAAGAAAAATCAATCTAGTTTTTCTATTTTAAAGTTTGATGTTCCACAATATTATTATGATAAAAAGCTAACATTACATTTTATCGATAAAAATCAGTTTAATCTAAGTTATCAAGATCAAGTTGTGTTTAAAGGCACTCTTAATCAGCTTAATCAAACTCAAGACAGCAAAGGTCTGTGGTCTATCCAAATCAATAGCTCAACACCGTTCCAGCAAGATTTTACAATTACTAAATTTGCACTTCCTTCTGCTGTGAAACTGATGCAAGAAAGCTATTCTGTTGCAGAAAAAGGTAAAATGACGGGGGTGATTGGACTAAGTTACAGTGGTGGAGATCAGCAACATATTACTCAAGTGTTAAATCATATCCTTAATGTTTACCATCAACAAAATATTGAACGTAAAACCCTAGAATCTAAACAAACCTTAAGTTTCCTTGATCAGCAATTGCCAGAACTAAAGCAACAGCTTGAAGAATCCGAAATTAAATTTAATAAATTTCGTGAACAATACAACACCGTTGATGTCACTCAAGAATCAGAGTTGATGTTAAAGCAAAATGTTGAATTGGAAAAAATGCGTATTGAGTTAAAGCAAAAGCAAGCGGAATACTCGGCCAAATACACCCCTGATCATCCGCTGATGACCGAGATCAACGCACAACTTGCGGCAATTCAAAAAAAATCGACTGAGTTGAATCAAGCGATTAAACGTTTGCCTGAAACACAACGTCTGTACTTACAACTGTATCGTGATGTTAAAGTCAATACTGAACTTTACACCTCTTTATTAAACAGCTATCAGCAATTAAAAATTGTAAAAGCAGGTGAAATTGGTAATGTCCGTATTATTGATACCGCTGTCGAACCTGTAAAACCAATTAAGCCTAAAAAATTGATTGTACTGATTCTTTCTATTTTTGTAGGTGGTTTTATTGGTGTACTGATTGCTCTACTTCGTAATATGCTTGCATCGGGCATTAAAGATTCTTCTCGTATCGAAAATGAACTTGATTTACCGGTTTATGCAACTGTGCCCCGCTCTCCGATTCAGGAAAGCCGAGTACAATTGCTGAAAAAGAAAAAGTCGATTCCGATCCTTGCAGTTAAGAATAGTGAAGACATTGCAATTGAAAGTTTACGCAGTATTCGTACAACCATCCATTTTGCATTGAACAACGCTAAAAATAATATCATTGCGATTTCAGGACCTGCACCAGAAATTGGTAAATCCTTTATCTCAACCAACCTTGCCGCAATTTTTGCGCAAGGTAATAAAAAAGTCCTTTTGATTGATGCCGATATTCGTCGTGGTTATTTACATAAATACTTTGACCATGATACGGCGCCAGGTTTAACTGAATATCTAACCAATCAAAGTTCTTTAGAACAATGTATTGTCCATTCAAGCACTGTAAGTCATCTAGATTTTCTGCCTCGTGGTAAAAATCAAGGTAATGCAGCTGAAATGCTGAGTTCACCGCGTTTTAGTGAATTGCTTTCACTACTGTCTCAGCAATATGATCATATTATTATTGATACACCACCGATCTTGGCGGTGACGGACGGTATCATCATTTCACAATTTGCAGGTGTCAACTTGGTGGTTGCGCGCTATGCCAAAACACAGATGAAAGAGTTGGAGCTGACTGTGAATCGCTTTGAACAGGCAGGAAGCAAAGTGAATGGGATTATTCTCAACGATGTTCAAGCCACAGCTGGTGGTAATTATGGCTATAATTACGCTTATGCTTATACATCTACTAAAGATGATTAATTTTAAATAAGACAAAAAAGCCAGATTCATTCTGGTTTTTTTATGCTGGGTCAATGGGCAATATAACTGTATATTTTTAGTTGTTCAGCTCAGATAACTATATCGTTTAGACTAAAGAAGTTATATGCTTGAGCAGTTTATGTTCATCTGTAAATGAACTTGTTAAAAGATTAAAATTTGGAAATTTTTATGAGTAAAGCCTTACCCATCGCAATCGCTGTAATCTTAGGTGGTGCTGCACTTGTTCCTGTTTATTATGCATCTCAACACCCTGCTGATGTAAACAGTAGTCATTCAATGTCAAAAGACGCAAAACCTGTAGAAAAAATCAGTTATGCGCTTGGTTATGAAGTTGCCAGCCAAACTCCTCCAGAAGTTGATGTCAATACCTTTATCAATGGTATTCGTGATGGTCATGCGAAAAAGCAACGAGCCTATACCGATGAAGAACTACAAAAGGCCTATGTTGAGTTTCAAAAAGAAATGCAACAAAAGCAATTGCAACAAACGAAACAGTCTAATGCATCAAGTGATGCTTTCTTAGCAGAAAATGCAAAGAAAGAAGGTGTTAAAACAACTGCTTCAGGATTGCAATATAAAATCACCAAAGAAGGCACAGGCAAACAGCCATCTGCGACTTCACAAGTCACAGTGCATTACAAAGGTCAACTTTTAGACGGTAAAGTGTTTGATAGCTCTTATGACCGTGGTCAACCCGTTGAGTTTCCTTTAAACCAAGTGATTCCAGGGTGGACTGAAGGTTTACAACTGATGAAAGAAGGCGGTAAAGCGACCTTGTATATTCCTGCAAAATTGGCGTATGGTGAGCAAGGTGTGTCTGGAACGATTCCTCCAAACAGTACACTCATTTTTGATGTTGAACTGATTCAAGTGAAATAACGTTTAAAAAAAGGAGAGGTTTACTCTCCTTTTTTGGATTTTTAATTATGAAAAAGACACTGATTGCACTCAGTATGAGTTTACTAAGTAGCGTTGCTTTTGCTACACCCATTAACAATAAAAGCACTCAGCAAGATCAACTTGGCTACAGCTATGGTTATGTCATGGGGCGTAGCAATGCTGATACACTTAAACAGATCAATTTAGATGCCTTTATTCAAGGGATTAAAGAAGGATCT
Organism: Acinetobacter bereziniae LMG 1003 = CIP 70.12; assembly: GCF_000368925.1. GTDB lineage: Bacteria > Pseudomonadota > Gammaproteobacteria > Pseudomonadales > Moraxellaceae > Acinetobacter > Acinetobacter bereziniae. Next base: position 2,228,850 of record NZ_KB849756.1, read on the forward strand.
ACAGGTCAAAAAGCTGCATTGACCGATGAAGAAATGGCCAAAGCATTAGCGCAATATAAACAGCAGACTGAAGCTAAACAGTTACTAGAATTTAAAAAAGCGGCTGATGAAAATGCGCAACTCGGTGAAAAATTTCTTGCTGAAAATGCAAAAAAAGCAGGGGTGATTACACGCCCAAGTGGTTTACAGTACAGTATCTTGCAACAAGGAACTGGAAAATCACCTTCAGCAAAGTCTAAAGTATCTGTCAATTATGAAGGTCGCTTACTGGATGGCACTGTATTTGATAGTTCGTTTGCACGCAATGAAGCTGTTGAATTCCAAGTCAGCCAAGTCATTCAAGGCTGGACTGAAGGGTTACAATTGATGAAAGAAGGTGCTAAATATCGCTTCTTTATTCCAGCAAAACTCGCCTATGGAGACATGGGTGCAGGTGATGCGATTGGACCAGACAGTACCTTAATCTTTGATGTAGAACTGTTGAAAGTGTTACCTTAGTTTCTTCAGTATAAATATTAAAAAACATCGCTTAATCTGCGATGTTTTTTATTTCTAATAAGCATCAATCTTATCGTTAATGCTTTAAATGTCTTGGTCTAAACCCCGATGCAAGTAAAGCAACAGCATAAGCAATTACGCCGACCAGACATAAACCCACTACTTCAAGAATCCGGATCCATTGAGAAACGCTACCATCATACCAAGTTAAAGCGCACCATAACGCTGCGATCATGGCGATATTGGCAATCGCAAACTGAATGAAAAGTTTTTTCCAATGTGCGCCAAAACGGAAAATGTCTTTTTTATGCAAATAAAAATACAACATCCCGGCATTCACCAAAGCTGAACCAGATGATGCAATCGCTAAAGCCATATGCTCTGCTTGCCAATTAATTAATTTAAAAATACCAATAAAGATAATATTTAAAATGGCATTAGCAGCAACGGCCATTAGTCCAACGCGTACAGGGGTTTTGGTATCCTGAATCGCATAGAAACCTGGTGCAAAGACTTTAATCAACATAAATGCCAATACACCGCCACTCATACATTGCAAAGCCAATGCAGTCATCTGTGTATCACGTGCATCGAAAGCACCATGCTGGAAAAGTGCTTGAATAATTGGGGTAGACAGCATAAATAATGCAATACTGGCAGGAACACCCACCAGAACAATCACACGTGCAGCCCAATCTAACATTCTACGGAACTTGGCTTGATCTTGTTCAGCTTTACTCACCGAAAGCGAAGGAAGAATCACGGTACCAATCGCCACACCGATCAGCCCTAGAGGCAATTCAGTCATACGCTCTGCGCTATATAACCAAGATACAGAACCATCTTGCATAAACGATGCCCAGATTGTATTCAGTAACAAGTTAATCTGCGTCACCGAGACCCCAAATAAAGCAGGTAACATCAGCTTTAAGATTCGGTCCACACCCTCATGTTTAAAATCAACTTTAGGTGGAATCAGTAATTTTTTCTTCCAAAGTTCAGGAATTTGTATCGCAAGTTGTAAAACCCCTGCTGCAACCACAGCCCAACCTAAGGCCATAATCGGCTCTGCCATATAAGGTGTTAACCACCAAGCCCCTGCAATCATCGCAACGTTGAGCAGCACAGGTGAGAACGCAGGTGAAGCAAAAGAACCGTAACTGTTTAAAATACTGCTGGCAAAAGCGGTCAATGACATAAACATCAGATATGGAATCGTCAAACGAAACATATCGACAGCAAGGTCAAATTTAGCAGGGTCACTGTGGAAGCCAGGTGCGTAAACATACAAAATGACAGGTGCAATAATCATACTGATTAGCGTTAATAATGACATCACCATTAACAAACAACCAAACACTCGACTAATCAAAATTTGCACTTCAGCATGCAGTTTTGTAGTTTTATATTCAGTGAGGACTGGAATAAATGCTTGAGAAAAAGCCCCTTCAGCAAATAATCGCCTGAAAAAATTGGGAATACGAAAGGCAACAACGAATGTGTCAAAATCTTTACCTGCACCAAAGACATTGAGTAGGACCATGTCTCGTACCAAACCCAAGACTCGAGACAGCATGGTCATTGCACTAACAATAAAGGTGGATCGCCACAGCGCCATCGTATTCACCTAGTTAAAATAAAGTCGCTATTGTAATTAAATATTCTCAAAATTGCGTTGTTAAATCATAAACAGAAATCTATTTTAGCCATCTTTTTCGATACTGAATTTTTTCTGTGTCAAATCTTCCCGAAAACGTTGCCATTCAAAGTGTGTTCCAGGATCTGTTTTCCGACCTGGGGCAATATCTGAATGCCCTGCTAAATGATGATCAGTCTTCGGATAAGCTTGTTGCAAAGCAGCTACCACATCAACGAGCTGTTGATATTGCACTTCTTCAAAGTCGAGATCGTCACTGCCTTCCAATTCAATGCCAATGGAATAGTCATTACACTCCACTTTCCCCAAATATGATGAACGTCCTGCATGCCAAGCACGATCATTAAAATTAACAAACTGGATAATCTCGCCTGTTCTTAATATCAATAAGTGGGTAGAAACTTGCATCCCTTGAATGGTTTGAAAATAAGGATGAATTGACCAATCTAATTGATTTTGAAAAAATTGTTCGATATATCCACCACCGAACTGTGATGGCGGCAAACTGATATTATGAATGACAATCAGCTGAATCTCAGTATTTTCGGGACGTTGATTATAATTTGGAGATGGAACTTGTCTTGCGCCAATCAATTGACCATTTACGACCTGAAACCTTGATGCCGATTGCATATCTTATTCCTACAGGGCTTGTTTATTTTCAACAAAGCGAATTTCAATATTTTAGTGTACTCTCATCCATATAAAATAAAAACTTCTTCAAACTTGCAATGACAATGCTAATATATCGCTCAGTTTTTAAGGGCGACAACAATAGGGATATCCATGAGCATACCTGAAGCTTTGCTTGAACAATCGATTCAAATTAATATTCAACAAGCACTCCAAGAAGATATTGGCGATGCGGATATCACCGCCCTACTCACGCCAGAAGATGAGCAAGCAACAGCAACGATTATTTCACGTGAAGACATGGTTCTTGCTGGGCAACCTTGGGTGAATGCCTTGATTAAAGCCTACGATCCAACAGTAAAAATCACTTGGTTGAAAAATGATGGCGATGTCGTCAAAGCCAATGAAACGATCTATCAATTGGCAGGTTCTGCACGTAGTTTACTGACAGTGGAACGCCCAGCATTGAATTTTGTTCAGACTTTATCTGCTGTCGCAACTAAAACTGCAGCATATGTAAAATATCTGGAAGGCACAGCAACCAAACTTTTGGATACACGCAAAACCCTACCCGGTTTACGCATTGCACAAAAATATGCGGTGGGTGTAGGAGGTGGACAAAATCATCGTTTGGGCTTATTTGATGCTTTCTTAATTAAAGAAAACCATATCATGGCAGCAGGTGGAATTGCACAGGCGATCGCCAAAGCACGTCAAATTGCACCCAACAAGCCCGTTGAAGTTGAAGTTGAAACATGGGATGAACTGAATCAAGCCCTTGAAGCTCAAGCTGACATTGTGATGTTAGATAACTTTAGCCAACAGCAAATGATCGATGCAGTTAAGCATGTTGCGGGACGTTGTAAATTAGAGGCTTCAGGCAATATCACCTTAGAGACTTTAACTGAAGTGGCGCAAACCGGTGTGGACTATATTTCAATGGGTGTCTTAACTAAAGATGTTAAAGCTATTGATTTATCAATGCGTTTTAATGGCTAAATACTCGGAATATCTCTTGATCAAGCAGTACCACGGTACTGCTTTTTTTATTACAAAATATAACGATCAGTGAATAAATAATCAGCTACTTTTATGCTCAATATACTTTAAATAATCAATAAATCATCTGTATAGATAAGAGATAAACAATGAAAAATCATATTCTATCTTCATCACTCCTCGCTTTAGCGATTCCGATTTTCAGCCATGCAGACACCGTCAATGTTCATGTGTTAAGTGCAACCGTCAAAGATCAAAATATTGCCAATGCCGAAGTGATTTTACAAAAGAATGGTGAACACTCTGCCTCAAGCTCTACCAATGTCGATGGACGAAGTACAGTCAATAGCAATGGTGCAGACGGCGCTGATAATTTACTGATTATCAAAAAATCAGGTTATTCAACACTTGTGGCAAAATGCCCATGTGATGGTATGACCTATGCACTCAGCCCTGTGCTTAAAGATTTAAACAGTATGCGTATTGTCCTGAACTGGGGCAAAAATCCTTTGGATCTTGATTCACATTTAAGTTATAAAAATCAGCATGTTTACTGGGACAGTAAACAAGGCTTATCAGCAAATCTAGATGTCGATGATACTGACTCTTATGGTCCAGAAACCGTCACCATTGATCAACGTCTTGAAGGTCAATATTACGTTTATTCAGTGCATGATTTTTCAGATCGTGATCGACCCAACACAAACAATCTATCCAATAGCCAAGCCAAAGTCATGGTCTATGCAGGAGAGTCGCTGATTCGTTCCTATTATATCCCGACAGGTCAAACCGGGAATTTATGGACTGTCTTCCGAATTAGCCCAGAAGGCGAAATTCAAGACATCAACCGTATTTCTGGAACCACCGTGAATGCCAGTCAAGTTGGTTCAAGCATCTCGAATTATCAAAATCAAACTACACGGGTAAATATAGTTCCTGTTTCTACTGATGCACAGAAGCGAGCTAAAACGCTCAACCTAAATGCAGATAAAGCTTATAAAAATAATCAGATTGAACAAGCAGCCATGCTCTATCAACAATCAATTGACTACAATCCGAATGTTGGCCAAACCTATAGTAATCTTGCCGTGGCCTATCAAAAACTCAATCGTGCCTCAGAAGCATTATGGGCAAATCAAAAAGCGATTGCTTTGGCGACCAATGACAATACCAAAGCGTATTCTCATTATAATATGGGTAAAATCTATGAAAATAACCAGGATTTTGCCCAAGCCAAACATCATTATCAATTGGCAAATCAATACAAGCCAAGTGAGACTTATAATGAAGCAATACAACGAGTAAGCCGTTAAATCTTAAGCCCAAAAAATGAGTCATTTCTTTGGGCTTTTATCTTGGTTAACTCAGTCAAAATTTTAGTTAAAAAGTTTAATTTGCTTACAAAATAGACAGTTTTTACATAGAATAATTGCCTGAATCAGCCTATAATTTTTGGCTCTCCAAGACTTTGCTAAAATTAGGCCGATGAAGACGTTGAAACAACAAGTTTTGTTTTTACTTGTCGCTTTTTTATCAGTATTTGCTTTTTTCTTATACCAAGAAGATATCACGCGTTTCTTTCAATTACGTGACATCTATCTAAAGCCACGCCTGTATAAATATGCTTTTTCTATCTTACTGAATTATGCTTTCATCAGCTTATTCTATTTAATTTTAAGAAAAACCTTTGCAACGATTTTACTGAGCCAATTTATTATTTTTTTACTCAGTTTTATCAACATTAAAAAAGAGCAATATCTTTCAGCCAGCTTAGTCCCTAGTGATTTTTTATTATTTAAAGAAACCTTTATTGCTTCCCCCATCTTATTAAAAATTGCTGTTTTTGCTGCTATCGCGGTGTTTATTGCATTGTTTGTATTTTTATACCGTAAAGAAAAATTAGGTAGTAAACCCTTACTCTTAACCAATAGCATTCTATCTTTTGCGATTCTTGGATTTTTTATTACTGCTAATTTTAAAAATAATTTTAGTGAATCCTGCGCCAATGCTGCAAAAAATTCGATTTGTCAGTATGCACAATACTTACCCAATACACGTGGTGATTGGATTGGTGATCATTTAACTATTCGATATTTGGGATTTCCAACATTCTTCTTTTCTAAGACCGTGGATGGCTTAAACAATAAAATATTCCAAACTGAAGTGATTCCTGAAGAAAAAGTGGCGACGCTTTATCAACCGATGATGGATGAGAATCAACAAGCGACAACATCGAATCTAGAATCCGAGGATCAGTCTCAGCAACAACTGCCCAATATTATTTTTGTCATGAGTGAGTCGCATTGGGATGCTACAAAATTAGACAAAAGCATTCCTCGGAATATCACCCCAACAATCAATAAAAATCAGGTTTCTACTGTACTTTCTCCAAGCTTTGGGGGTGGTACTGCCAATGTTGAATTTGAAGTATTGACCAGTTTAAATACCTATTTAAATCACAATGAATTGGCTTATGTATCAAAGCTCAAACGCCCAACCTACTCATTGCCGATGTATTTAAATAGCTTAGGTTATGAAACAACAGCTATGCATAATAATGGTAAATATTTTTATAACCGTAGCGCTGTTTATCAAAATCTAGGTTTCAACCGTTTTACCTCGATTGAAAATATGATCAACATGGCTGACCGTGCCAAATATATCAATGCTGCAGGTTGGGCAACAGATGATTTGATTTATAGCAGTATTGAAAATCAACTGAAGAATACAGATAAACCGCAATTTATCTATGCGATCAGTGTTGAAAACCATCCGATGTATAGCGATGATCGTTTTGGTAAAGACCATTTTAAAATCACCAAAGACGGCATCAGCGATAACAGTAAACGTGCACTGAATACCTATTTAACAGGGATGCAGCGTGCAGATGATAAATTGAAAATGCTGATTGAAAATGTCAAACAGCTTGAGCGTCCTACGATTGTCATATTCTTTGGTGATCATTTGCCAAATTTACAAAAAGTATATGATGAATATGGCTTTTTTAAATCTGAACAAGAAAAAGCTGAAAAGAAAGATGTGCGTTTCTTTGAAACACCACTTGCTGTATGGGCAAACTTTCCTATTGACCGAAAGCAATTTAAAGGACCTTTTGTTGCTGCACACTTCCTTGCACCTAAAGTGCTTGAAGCAGCACATGTTCCCCTTTCACCCTATTATCGCTTTGTGAACAATGTCAGCTCTTGTTATCGCACTGTTCATCAAACAGGTATACAGACACAAAAATCTTGTGAATTTAATCAAGCTGAGATTTTACAGCAGTACAAAGACATGAATATGGATGTCTTGAATGGCAAGAACTTTACTTACCAGATTTTAAAATCGAAAGCTGAAAGCTAATGGTTGGTTCAGGAAGATTCTGCTGAATCTTTCTGATCAACTTTTTGTTCAATCTGCTGTTGTTGATCATTGTTTTTGACTTCAAATTCTTTGCTTTCAAAATCCTCCCGGCGAGGATCTCCTGCCATCAACATAAAAGTAATCACTGCAAATAGAAAAATCAGAATTTTCATAAAATGCCCCAACAACTCAATAAAATTTCACCTATTCTAAAAAGACTTGTTTCAAAACCCTTGAAGACTCTGTAGATAAAACATAGGACATTGTGCTGATTTATGTATCTATTGAAGTAAATAGATGATTGGAAGCTTAAACATGTAATTTTGCGCAAATAATGTGGTCTTTGATCAACTCAAAAAATAAGGTGCAAAACGCACCTTATTTCAAGCTGAACAATCAAATACTGAAAGATTAAGACTCGATAAATCCCATATATGGATCAGAGAAAGAGTCTTTACCCGTTTCAATACGTCCAGCAAAACGGCGTTTAAAGGAACTGTCGCCCTCGATCGTGACAGTAAAATCATACCAACCACCAAAATCAGACATATTCCAGTTCAATTCCTTTTCCGTTGATGCTGTTTCAATATTCCACGTTTTATTCGGCAGATAGGCATTGGCTTTTACCATCAGTTTTGCAGGTTTACTTGCATCATGACGAACTTTTAGATAGATCTTTGGATCACACTCTTCAACACACACCCGCACTTCTGCCAACGACTCAACCTGTGCAGATTTAGTCAAATCTCCAGCAAAACCACGGTGAAAACCGTTAGGTCCCAATACCCACAAATCATATTTTCCAGTGGTGGTGTTCCATACGTCATCCAACTGCTTTCCTGCTTCAACCATATAACGGCGAGGGATTGCTTCAAGATTCAACTGATCATAAACATGGAATACTGCTGCGTGTGTTCCGGTATTAGAAAACATTAATTTGACTGTTTTTGCCGCCAAATCGACTTTCGCACTGCTATGTAAAATGTAAGGTAATGCACGGGATAAACGTGTTCCGATCTCTTGAACTGGGTAAACCTGACTCAAAGGGCGTGAAACTTGAGGCAATAAAGCCTGTGCATTTCGAATTGCATCCGCTTCACTTTTGGTTTTCTTACCCATCAATTCTTCAATCGCAAGTGTATTTGGATTCTTAAAATCAAATGCTGTTGTCAAATCTCCACATACTGCCCTGCGATATGGACTAATATTGGGTTCTTCTACCCCAAAACGCTGTTCCAAGAATCGGATCACCGAAGAGTGATCAAAAACCTGTGAATTCACCCAACCTCCACGACTCCACGGCGATATCACATACATCGGCACACGAATTCCCGGACCATATACCCCAACACCATTACTGATTTTTGGGTCAGTAAAGTTTGGTTGCCCAGCTGAAGCTTTTGCATGTGTTGCATATTCATAAGAAATTTGTTCATCGGTCAATGTGGTTTTACCTTGCATTTGACCTGAACTGTCTTTAGATGGCGCACTTGGTGAAGGAACATGATCAAAGAATCCATCATTTTCATCAAAATTCACCAATAAAACGGTTTGACTCCAAATTGCAGGATTTTCGGTCAACGCATTTAGCACTTCTTGAATATACCAAGCACCTTGAACAGGGCTTGATGGTCCAGGATGTTCACTGTAGGTTGCAGGAGCGACCATCCAACTCACTTGTGGCAATTGACCTTTGGCAATATCTTCTTTAAAGGAACCCAGAAATCCACCATCAGGCATGGTATTGGCAATCCCTTTATACAAAGGCTGTGTTGCATCAATTGTAGGATCGTAGGCTGGACAAACGGTACTATTATTGACGGGTTTACCTGACAACTCATTGGCACGACGATATTGCTTAAATCCAGCCAAAGGATTGTCGGTAAAGTTATCTGGCATATTTTGATAAACTTTCCAAGTTATACCTGCTTGTTGTAAACGCTCAGGATAGGTCGTCCAATCATAGCCCGTGGTTGATGGACCAATACTATCCAAATCATTCACCACACTTGCCACACCCGCAGCTTTAGGACCATTCGAACCCGTCCATAAGAACATACGGTTAGAGTTCGTACCTGTGTGCATGGCGCAATGGTATGCATCACATAAGGTAAAGGCATTGGCAAGTGAAAACTGAAATTCAACTTCTTTCTGTTTGTAATATCCCATTGATTGAGGCTGTTTATATTGCACCCAGTTGCCCATACGCCCATGGTTCCAAGCAAACTGACCATCAGTCCATGAATGGGGTGTACCACTGACACGTTGTGCATTGCCACGAGTACTATCTAAATGGTAAGGAAAAATTTTATTTTTATCTTTGTCGTATTGTTCCCAAACTTTGCGGTTGTCTGATAGTGGAATCGTAAAACGATCACCAAAGCCTCGAACGCCTTTGAATGTTCCAAAATAATTATCAAATGAGCGGTTTTCTTGAGTCAAAATGATGACATGCTTTACATCTTTAATTGTGCCTGTTTCGACTTTGGCATCAATCGCTAAGGCTTTTTGAATGCTGGCTGGAAAGCTAGCTAAAGCGGCTGTACCAAAGATTGTTTTTGTAGAATTGATTAAAAAATCACGACGTTTCATGTCTATTTCCTTATATTTTTATTATGGTGCGCAATGTACTTTACAAGTGGGTGCTGGCGGATTCGTCGTTGATGTTTCGTTGTTATCATCATTACAAGCACTGAGCAGTACACTCAGACTCGTCACTGCAATCAAGAGGAAATTTCGCATTGTCCTATCCATGAAATAAATGTAGCCATAGTCAATATGATCCCAATGACAATAGGGTGAAGTTTTAATGGCAATTTCATGACGATCAAAATACACCACTATATTTTTCACATAAAAAAACGCATCCGAAGATGCGTTAGATTTATAGCAATTTAGATGATGAAGGAATTACCAACCCAAGGCTTCTTGCTGCTTTTTGACCAACTCTTGGATTCCTTTTTCAGCCATTTCTAACATTGCATTGGATTGAGCACGGGTAAAAGGTTTATCTTCTGCTGTACCTTGAATTTCAATAAATTCACCCGCTTGAGTCATCACTACATTCAAGTCAGTTTGACAGTTAGAATCTTCTTCATAACAAAGATCAAGTAACACTTCATCTTGATAAATCCCGACTGAAATTGCAGCGACCAAGCCTTTTAGTGGGTCTTGTTTGATTTTTTTCTTTTCTAACAACACATTCATCGCATCAATCAATGCAACCGCAGCACCAGTAATTGAAGCAGTACGTGTCCCACCATCCGCTTGAATCACATCACAGTCAATTGTAATCGTATTCTCACCCAACTTTTTCAAGTCAACCATTGCACGTAAGCTACGACCAATCAAACGTTGAATTTCTTGAGTACGCCCTGATTGCTTTCCACGAGCCGCTTCACGATCACTACGGGTATGGGTAGAACGTGGCAACATGCCATACTCAGCAGTTACCCAACCTTGTCCTTGTCCTTTTAAGAAACGAGGTACTGAATTGTCAATACTTGCAGTACACAGCACTTTTGTATGACCAAATTCAACCAATACAGAACCTTCCGCATAACGTGTGTAGTTACGAGTAATTTTAACTTCACGTAATTGATCTAATGCACGTTGGTCGATACGCATAGTGTGTCCTTATTGGATTCAGAAATAATGCGGCTAAGTATAACAGATACTCTAGTGTTGGTTTTGTTACAAGATGGTGGTTTTTGAAATTGCTGAGTCTACGTTGCTGACTGACAGATTGGTCCAAACCACTTGCATGCGACGGAGCATCATCTTAAAAATAATTGGATCAATGTGAAAGTTTTCATACATCACGATGCCGAAATAAATTTATGCATAAAGTCGCCACACTACAAATCAATAATACTGCTGCCAAATTTTGTCCCCAACCAGCCAAAACTAATCCCCCACCTAATAATAAATAATACATCAAGCCCAACAGTGCGCCTGCTGTACCTAAACATTCAGCATAGTGTTTAAGTGCTGTCGCAAGAAGATTAGGGATGGCAAGCCCATATGCAACCATGATCAACAGTACAGGAAAAATAAATAACCAACTCTTGATGGCTAGAGTGATACAGATCAAAATACTCCCCAAAATCGCAATCAATGCCGCAATGGACACCAAAGTATGGGGATTTACATTTTTATTAAGCAAAGATTTATTCAGTAATGCGCCAAAAATGGCGCCTAAGGTCAAACACAGACCGCTCAATCCAAACACCCATGATGAGGCTTCTAATATTTGAAAATAGAAAGGAGACAACTGATAGTAAGCAAAAAGATTGATATTAAAAAGTGCAACCAAAAATGCGTTTTTCCAAATCTCATTATCTTTAAGCATGGCAATAAGAATATGAAGAATAGGAACTTTTTTATTGTTTTTAACAAGCGTCTCAGGGAGCTCAAATACACACCAACACATAAGCAGGATTGAAAATAGCGCTAAACCTAGAAATACACCTTGATATCCCCACCATGTTGTGATGAATGCACCAAATACCATACCTAGAGCTGGGCTAAGCGCAAGTAGAATACCAATAATGGAAAAAATCTTGACCAGCTCCTTGCCTTTGAAAGTATCTCGAATAATGGTTTGTGTTCCGATGGAACCCACAGCAGCGCCAAATGCCGAGAACATTCTGGCAATGATTAGATCATCAAAAGTACGACATAAAATCGCAGCAATCGAGGCAATCGCATAAATCAATAATCCACCCAATATCGATTTTCGTCTTCCTAAAATGTCACACATCTGCCCCCAAAAGACGATACCCAACGCAAAGGCAATGAAATATAAAGAGATCGTTTGACTCGCCTTTTCAGAACTTATATGGAATCCATGTGCAATATGAGGCAGTGCTGGGCTGTAGATCGTCTCAACAACTTGGGGAAACATCATCAAAACAGCCAGTAAATAAAATATAGATTTCTTTAACATTTTCTTTTGAATACGTTGAATTGAACCATCGAGAAAAATAACAAAATCAAATTTTGAGAGATATAATCATAAAAGACATATTATTTATAAAATCGGACAAACAATGGCATGGTTAGCAGCGGATGCTGATTTTAATCCCGATCAACTCGGATTAAATGTGATCGGTATTGCTTCGGAAATTGCTCGACATGATTCGGGAGAACATGCCCACAAAATGGGACAACTGCTATTTACCAACAGTGGCAGCATTAGAATTACCTTATCTGGTCAGCTATGTATCCTGCCCCCTGCACATATCGCATGGATTCCACCAGACACAACTCATCGTGCTGAAATGAGCCAAGTGACTGGCTATCGCTCGGTATATATTAATACCGTTCAATACCCAGTACTTCCTAAAGAAGTCAAAGTCTTGCAAGTTAGTGCTTTATTAAAAGAAATATTGGAGAGAATCGCTTTCGCTGATTTTGATACGGACTGGAGCAAACGACCTTTTTTGGATTTATTTAATGTTGGATTGAATGAAATTGAAACTGCACCATCAGTATCGGTTATTCTACAATTTCCAACTGATCGTCGATTAAGAAAATTTTTAGGTACTGAGCTATTACCGCATTTAAATGTATTTGCAGATCTGGTTGGACTCAGTGAAAAAACCATTGGCAGAATTTTTTTACGCGAAACAGGTTTGAATTATCAGCAATGGCGACAACAATGGCGTTTTCTGAAAGCGATAGAATTATTATCTAAAAATGAAAAAATATCCGTGATCAGCCATCACTTAGGTTTTTCCTGTGAGAGTGCCTTTATCGCCTTTTTTAAAAGAATCTCGGGGAAATCACCAAGGATGTTGATTAAAAAAGATCAGTCATGATTGGACCCAAAGCTGAATTTTAAAGTTGAGTTTTTATATTTTAAACAAAAGAACCTTGTCGCTCTCAACAAGGTTCTTTTGGACTTTCGCCACCACAAAAGGGCTTTGTAAGATAAAATCTAAGCAAAAATCCCTTTCACTTTCTGCACTGATTGACTAATGCTTGTGGTCCAGTGATTAGGTAAAGAACATTTCGCTAAACGTACCCACACACTACCAAACTGTTTAAAGAAATTCGCTTCATTATAATTGATGTCATATTCTGCACATAACGCCTTAATTTTAGGAGCAACTTCCGCATAACGGTTCGCAGGCATATCTGGAAATAGATGATGTTCAATCTGATGACTTAAATTACCACTTAAAATATGCAACCAATCGGTTCCAGTAAAATTGCTCGAACCACGAATCTGGCGTAAATACCATTCTGCACGTGTTTCATTTTCAACATTATCCGCTTCAAAGGTTTCGGCATCCTCAGTGAAATGACCATTGAAGATCACTGCTGAAGACCATAGGCTACGAATCACATTGGCAATCGCATTCCCTGCCAAAACAGGTAAAGCATTTGGTCCTGCGATCAATGGAAAAAACACGTAATCTTTTAAAATCTGACGGCGCGCTTTTTTACGAAATTTTGTAGCATCTGCCCAAACTTGTTTCCACGTTTTGGTTTTGTAAACCAAAGCATCTTCTAAATGCAGATTCTGTACACCGACATACCATTCAAAAAATACCATCAATTGAATCGCCAATGGGATATTGAATAAAAAGCGCGGTTCCCACTTTTGTGACTCACTGACTCGGAGTAACCCATAGCCAACATCATGGTCTTTCCCGACAATATTGGTATAGGTATGATGCACATAATTATGGGTATATTTCCAATCATCACCTGTTGCCATGGTATCCCAGTCATAGTTTGCCCCATTCAAACTTGGATCATTTAACCAGTCGAATTGTCCGTGCATGACATTATGTCCAAGTTCCATGTTTTCAACGATCTTGGAAATACCCAACAACCCTGTGCCAATGACCCAAACTGGTGGAATCCAACCCCCAAACATCAACATTCCACGGGATGCTATTTCACTATAACGCACAAAATTTCGGATTTTATAAATATACTTGGCATCTTGTTCCCCCAAGCTTTCCATCACTTCACGGCGGATTTCATCCACCCGACGACCAAACTCTGCTGTTTGTTCAGGGTTTAAATGTTTCGATTTACTGTTTGGAAAATTGACTGACATATTCATTGTTTTACTCCTCAGCGCTTCATTTTTAGAAGCTTTCGCTGAATTTTGGGTACAACTTCCTACACCTAGCTTCAACAGAGAAAGAAGTTGCTTAAATTTATTTAAATTTATTTAAATGATTACTTTAATTTACAGATTAATGACCACAGGACTAACGGCCTGACTGATACACAATTTAATTTGAGTGTTGCTGTCATGGTCAGTTTCACCCGTGAGTATATTCTTGGTTGAACCACTCACTTTAGTACATGTACAGGTATTGCAAATCCCCATACGGCAACCATGGGTTGGTTTTAACCCGGCATATTCAGCACTCTCAAGAAGGTTAGAACGCGCTTCAAACTCTTGTTGTGAGCGTAAAAAAACGATTGGTTGTGCTTCTAGGCTTTCGTCTACTGCAATCTGGAAATATTCCTGTTTTAAGCGCGCTGTAATATTCAAATCCTGATAAATTTGATTGATGCTTTGCATCATGGCATTCGCACCGCAGGCATAAGTTTGACGTTGCTGAAAATCAGTAACTAAACTTTGCAATAGCTTGATGTTTAAATGCTGTTTTTGCTGAACTGTATTGATGTAATGATAATTAAACTGTGGGTATTGCTGAAAAAGCTGTTCCAAATCTGCATGATATGCTTCATCCCGACTAAAATAAATCAGATCTACAGGACGATTTGAATCAGTCAATGCTTCAAGCAACAGCGAGTAAATTGCGGTGATTCCACTCCCAGAAGCCACCAATAATAATGGGGTATGATCTTGGTCTAAAACAAAATCACCTTGAGGTTGAGACAGTTCAACCACACGTCCAAAAGCCAACTGGCTTAATGCAGTAGAAACCTTACCTTGTTGCTTAACAGCGATAATAATGTCGCCATTATTCAAAAATTTCACGACAGAATAACTGCGTTGTTGACGTACACCTGCAATTTCTACAGTGACTAAAACACTTTGACCTGCTTTAAATTGCTGATGTTTAAAATTACGATTTGGTCGTAATTGAATTTGATAAAAGTCAGTGCTCAACGCACGTGTTTTAACCACTGTGGCTTTGACCTTTTTCCAAGCCCAAATAGGATTGATTTTTTCTGCGATAAAATCGACAAAATCCTCACGAACCCATTCTGGCTGATACTGCATATAGCTACTCATGTGACGTTCCTCTTTGTGCTTGCTATTTATTGAGTGAACAAACGTTCTTTTAGTGAACATATGTACACTATAATCATTTTTTTAATTCAGTCAACACCTGTACACTGACATTCGTCGTTTAATTTGTTTTTATTTTTGATAGACTCATCACAACAAAAATCTTTGGATATCCAAATGTCGATACGCGATGAACGTAAACAACAGAGCCGTCAGGCTTTACTTGATGCTGCTTTAACCTTAAGCACATCGGGTCGTTCATTTTCGAGTATCAGTTTAAGAGAAGTTGCCCGTGAAGTAGGTTTGGTACCAACAGCGTTTTACCGCCATTTTCAAGATATGGATGAGTTAGGTAAAGAGTTGGTCGATCAAGTGTCCTTATACCTTAAAAACGTGTTACATCAATTGGGCAAAGGACTTGCTCATCCAGAAGCTAAGACCAAAACCAGTATGGAACTATTCTTTGAAGCTGTAGACAGTAGTCCCCAACAGTGGATTTTTATGATTTCAGAACGTTGGGGTGGTTCAGAAATTGTTCGTCGTGCCATTTCACGCGAAATCGATTTTTTGAATGATGATCTTGCCAGTGATTTAAAAAAATTTGAAGTGATTGATAATTTTCGAGATGAGAGTGATTTAAAAGTCATCACCAACATTCTGATTAATCTATCTTTTACTTGGGCAATGTCTTGGATTAGCCTGTCTCGCCAGTATTCAGGTATCGAACTTGAATTACAGAAAATGGTGTTAAAAAAGCAAGCTGTGACTCAAATCCACTTAATTTTCAAAGGGATTGAAAATTGGGAAGTCAAAGCATCTTAAACACCCTCACTTAAATTTCTAGACGAAGGTTGACACTGGCTTAAGTTAGTGCAAAACTTATTGGAACAATCGTTCCAATAAAAACATTCTATGCGTAACAAAGAATTTGAACCAGATGAAATTGCCGATGCTGCCATGCAAGTCTTTTGGCAAAAAGGCTATGCTGCAACTTCTGTACAAGACCTTGTAGATGGTACAGGGCTGTCACGCAGCAGCTTATACAATACCTTTGAAAATAAACATACACTTTATCAAGAAGCATTAAAACGTTATCAGGCAATCACTACTGCAAATATTCAAAAACTGACTGGAGATGCGTCTGTTCAAGAACGCATACATCAATTATTGCTTTCAATTCTTGAGGATGAATTAAAAGATCCACAACAGAAAGGCTGTTTGGTTGCCAATGCTGCTTTAGAACTTGCTGCACATGACTCAGATGTTGCTCAGCAAGTACAACATAATTTTCAACGTCTTCAGCAAGCTTTAGCACAGATCATTGTTGATGGACAACATAGCGGTGAGATTTCAATTGATAAAAATCCAAAAGCATTGGCTTATTTTTTGGTCAATACCATTCAAGGAATGCGAATACTGGGTAAAGGTAGTGATTTAGCAGAAAGACAAAAAATTTTACAACATGTCATTGATATAACAATGTTATCTCTCTAATTCGACAAGTCAAAATGCTTTCAAGATTTTGGCTTTTTATTTCAATCTTTTTGGAACAATCATTCCAATAAAAAGACAACAACACAGTGATGTTGCTATAACAAGGATTAAATATGATGAAAATTTTCACACCCAACCATATGAATAAATTTAATTTATCAATATCTATTGATCATGCAAGGGAGATCACAACAAACCCATTACAAGCTCAATGGACTAGACAGGCATGCCACCTTATCACAGCACAGGAAATCCCCCATGTCTGATCATCAAAAATCTCAAAAGCAGCCATCACCCAACAAAACTGTTGAAAAGTTACCTGTATTGCAATTGCTTGCTTTTACCTTAGCAGGCTTTCTCGCCATCATGACAGAAACCTTACCTGCTGGATTACTACCACAAATCAGTCAGGGACTGGCAATCACAGAAGCTCAAGCAGGTCAATTTATTACGCTTTATGCCTTAGGGTCTGTGATTGCCGCAATCCCTGTCATCACCTTGACACGAGACTGGAACAGGCGCCCTTTATTTTTATATGCAATTACAGGTTTATTGATCTTTAATAGTCTCACCGCAATTTCAATGCACTATTATTTTATCTTGGTGGCGCGCTTTTTTGCAGGTATGTCAGCAGGTGTGATTTGGGGACTACTGGCAGGTTATGCACGGCGCTTAGTTCCTTTTCATCTACAAGGTAAAGCATTGGCGATTGCCAGTGTCGGTCAGCCTTTAGCGCTTTCTCTGGGTGTACCCTTAGCAACATGGTTTGGTCATTTGTTTGGCTGGAATCAGGTCTTTTGGGCAATGTCTGTACTCGCACTGATCCTAATCATTTGGGTACGTGCCATGATTCCAGACTTTCAAAGTCAGCCCCAGCAACACAATAAGTCGATTTCACAAGTATTTTTCAGTGCTGGGATTTTGCCGATTCTGACTGTCTTACTATTTTGGATTTTGGCACACAATATTCTCTATACCTATATCGCTCCTTTTTTAACGTCTGTGGATTTAAGCCAACACCTTGATCTTATACTGATGCTGTTTGGGGTCTCTTCTATTCTTGGTATTTGGTTGGTGGGATTATGGATAGATCGACATTTAAGAAAGCTCACCATAATCAGTTTGATTGTTTTTGCTCTAAGTACGATATTGCTTATTTTGAGTCATGATGCGCTGATCATTGTGGTTTGTATCGCAATTTGGGGAGTAGCGTTTGGTGGAGCACCAACGCTATTACAAACTGCACTTGCCGATGCTGCTCAGGAAGATGCCGATGTTGCACAATCGATGTTGGTCACTGTTTTTAATTTAGCAGTCGCAGCTGGTGGATGGCTCGGTGGCATAATCTTGAATCACACAGGGGCTTCAACCTTCCCACATTATATGTTGGGTTTGCTTATTGTTTCGCTATTGATTGTGAGTTTGAGTCATCAACATGCTTTTAAAAGCGGTCAACGAAAACTGGCTTAAACATCGTCTAAACACTTTAGATATAAAAAAACCCGCAAACATTTGCGGGTTTCTGAACTGATCAGGCTTATTTTCCTGTACGTTCTTTATTTACAAGATAGTCAACAACTTGTGTCACTTTAGCATCTTCACCTTGAACCACATATTTACCGTTGACCACAACTGCCGGTACACCAGAAAGTTGATATTGTTGTGCCAACTGGTTTGATTCAGCAATTTTTGCTGTGATCGCAAATGAACTATACATGCTGTTGAATTTTGCTTCAGGTACGCCATATCGCGTAAAGAATTTAGCAAAGGCATCTTTTTGGAGAACTTGTTGATTACCTGAAAAGTTAGTATGGAACAAAGGCAAATGTGTACGTTTGCGTACACCTAGTGCTTCACTGACATAGTATGCACGTGCACCTTGTTCCCATAATGGATTCATCGCAGCAGGTGTACGAATAAAGTTAACATCCTTAGGAATCTTCTTTAACCACGTTTGCATATGTGGTTCTAATTTGAAGCAATGTGGGCATCCGTACCAAAAAAATTCACGTACTTCAATTTTACCTGGTACTGCAACCTTTCCAGGATTTTGAACAACGGTATAATCTTTGCCTGCAACAAAATCAGCGGCCATGGTGTTTGCAGAAAATGCCATCACCATTGCGGTCATGCCACCTAAAATAAATTTTTTCATTGACTTTATTGTCCTCTAAGTCGTCTTGTATAGCTTATGCATTCACTATAAAACAAATATGAGAAAATCGTTTTCCTTCTGTGAAGTTTTTTACACGATTCATCGCTTTTTTCGGATTTATGGTTACACTAGGGTCTGTCGAGAATGAATCTATGGTTTCAACAATCGGTATTTTTTAGTCATACAAGGCATTCATAATGAAATTTAGTTATGCTAAATAAATTATTCATCACCGAGTCATGTCAAAACATACCATTGTTTCCAAGACTTTTGGCAAAGATCACCCAAACCTCGCTATGGAACTCGGTAAGGGAATAGCCCTTAACTCGGTTACATATCTGTTTGAATAAATTTTAGCCTAAAGTACAACCAAGGTATCAAATCTCAACAGACCCTAACATAACTGAACTTAATTTTTGATTAAAACAATTCACTTAGAGGTGACGAACATGTCGCAACTTAATGTTGATCCACAAGAAATTGCTAAATTTGAAGCATTAGCTGCTTTATGGTGGGATCAGCACTCTGAGTTCAGACCCTTACATCAAATCAATCCATTACGTTTAAATTGGATTGACGAACATGCCAATGGTCTTACTGGCAAGAAGATCCTCGATGTTGGTTGTGGTGGCGGCATTTTGGCTGAAAGCATGGCTCGTCGTGGTGCAGATGTTTTGGGTATCGATATGGGTGCAGCGCCACTCAATGTGGCACGTTTACATGCAGAACAGGAAAATGTTTATAATATTGAATATCGACAAATCCCTGTAGAACAACTGGCTGAAGAGCAAGCAGGTCAGTACGATATTGTGACCTGTATGGAAATGCTGGAGCATGTGCCTGATCCTGCTTCGATTATTCAAGCATGTCAAAAATTAGTTAAGCCCAATGGTCATGTGTTTTTCTCCACCATTAACCGTAACCCAAAATCGTATTTATTTGCGATTATTGGCGCAGAATATGTCTTACGTCTATTGAAAAAAGGCACGCATGACTATCACAAATTCATTAAGCCTTCAGAACTGGCTCATGACATTCGTCAATCTGGCTTAACACTTAAAGATATGACAGGTTTACATTACAACCCGCTCACCAAACACTATTGGCTCGCAGCAAATGTAGACGTGAACTATATGGTATATACCGTGAATGAAGGTGTCTGATGCAAGCTGTTCTTTTTGATTTAGACGGCACCTTGATTGATACTGCCGCAGATTTTATTCGTATCATCCAAGACATGTGCCGAAATGAAGGACGTGCTGTCGTCGATGCAGATTTGATTCGCACTCAAGTTTCCGAAGGCGCGCGTGCGATGGTCAAACTGGTTTATCCAGAACTTGAAGTTGATGACCCGGTTTTTCTCGCTCATCGCCAACATTTTTTGGATTTATATGGTGCAGACATTGCCGTTGATACAGATCTCTTTGCAGGTATGTATCCGCTTTTAGCGGAGTTGGAAAGCAATGAGATTCCTTGGGGTATTGTGACCAATAAGCCTCGATGGCTTAGTGAGTCGTTACTTCAAGCACTCAATTTAACTGAGCGTTGTGCTGTATTGGTTTGCCCCGAAGATGTGAAACAGACTAAACCTGACCCTGAGCCAATGTATTTAGCTGCAAAACAGATTGAAATTGCCCCAGAACAATGCATTTATGTAGGCGATCATCCTCGTGATATTGATGCTGGACGAAATGCGCAGATGTATACCATCCTTGCTGCTTATGGTTATTTACCATTACAGTACAAAGATGATTTAGGTGCTTGGCAAGCGGATTGTATTGTGGATAATGTTGATGAATTACATCAAGTTATCAAGAAACTTGTCAACATTTAGAATTGTTAAAAATTCTTTAATTGTTCTAACAAGATAATAAAAAGGCACTGAAACATCTTGAATATGATGTTTCAATGTTTTTATATTGAAACTCAAATCACATCATAACAACTATAGGAGGTCTCCCATGAAATATTCAGAATATCAACCTCGCCCAGATTTATTGAAGGATAAAATTATCCTGATTACGGGTGCGGGAGACGGTATTGGGCGTGCAGCAGCACTCAGCTATGCCTTACACGGTGCCACTGTCGTTTTACATGGTCGTACGCTCAATAAACTTGAAGTCATTTATGATGAAATTGAATCATTAGGTGCGCCGCAGCCGGCGATTTTACCTTTACAACTCTCAACTGCTTCCGCTCGAGATTACGAACTTTTGGTTGATACGCTTGAACAGCAATTTGGACGTTTAGACGGTATTTTACATAATGCGGGTATCTTAGGCGAACGTGTGGAACTGGCAAACTATCCCGAAGAAGTTTGGGATGATGTGATGGCAGTGAATTTACGTGCTCCTTTTGTTTTGACCCAAGAACTCCTGCCTTTATTACAAAAATCTGAACATGCCTCGGTGGTCTTTGCAAGCTCAGGTGTTGGACGAGAAGCACGTGCACAATGGGGTGCTTATTCGGTATCAAAAATAGCGATTGAAGCGGTGAGTAAAATTTTTGCCAAAGAAAATACTTATCCGAATATTCGCTATAACTGTATTAATCCCGGTGGTACACGTACGGCAATGCGTGCCAAAGCCTATCCTGATGAAGATCCAAAAGTGCTACCGTCACCAGAATCGATTATGCCAGCATATCTTTACTTGATGGGTGATGACAGTCTTTCATTAAATGGCGAAAGTATCGACGCACAAGACTGATTGATTTTCCCCTCACCGCGTTTTTGATCAGTGAGGGGAAAATATTGTTGAGTGAATTTTTTATAAACATCATCAAAGTTTAGATTTAGAAAACAATTTAAATCGATTTATTCAATTAAAAATATAATTATATCCAGTTTTTCAAATTACATAAGGTCCTTTATAGTTTTCCTCAACAAAACCAGATCTGGAGAGGAATGAATCATGACTGATTTAAAATATAAAGTAGAGATCATCCGTTCAATCGAACAATTACAACTGCCAAATGATTTTATTCAAGCACTGGATGATGCTTATCAAGCAGAAAATATTATCAAAGCGATCAATTGTCTCAAGGATATGAATGACCAATGGTACTAGACCGTTTGATCAAAGCTGAGTTAGCGCTACGCTTCAACTCAGCTAAAAACAATATTTATAAATATTTACATTTTTTTAATCATAAAATGTGCACTAAAGAAAAGTACATGAGCGTTTGTGGTTCAAAGCATTACGATAACCCTTTTCACTTTTTCAGAAATATGTTTTGATTATGTCT
Organism: Acinetobacter bereziniae LMG 1003 = CIP 70.12; assembly: GCF_000368925.1. Classification (GTDB taxonomy): domain Bacteria; phylum Pseudomonadota; class Gammaproteobacteria; order Pseudomonadales; family Moraxellaceae; genus Acinetobacter; species Acinetobacter bereziniae. Next base: position 2,251,122 of record NZ_KB849756.1, read on the forward strand.
GTATTTTTTAATGAAAAACTGAATTATCTTCACAGTTTCTCTGCAATTTAGCAGTACAGTAGTGAGGTCAAAATAAACACACTGGATAAGCGAGGATGATTATGAAAAAGATTTTAGCGATCATCGCAGTCTCTCTATCAACACTGCTGACGACTCAAATTACCATTGCAGGTCCTCATTTTGACAATGACCATGGTTATGACCAAGGTAAGCGTGATCGCGGTGAGCGTGGGCGTAATTTTCGTGGGAATGACGATGATAATATTCAAGAGCAACGTCGGGAGCGAGAAGAACGTGGTGTAAAGCGTTTACAGCAACATAAATGGCAAATGGGTTATGTAATGCCACAACATTACAGAGGAAACAGCTATAAAGTTGATTATAAGGATGAGAATCTACCAAAACCCTCACGTAATCAACAATGGTATAAAATTAATAATGACTATATCCTAGTTGATTCTGATAACAATAATATTGTGAGTATCCGTGGTATGTAGTCTGTGTAACACTGATCAATATTTAAATTTCATAAGCTCAAACACCTTTTTCGTTTGAGCTTTTTTTTTGCTCAATTTCTGCTTTTACAAGCGATGAGAATAATTTATAGAACTTGCATGCAAATTCACAATTCAATGATATTTCTCCATTTTTTATCTCAAATTCGGGAGTAATTTTGAATCATCGGATAGATCATCCGTTTTATAAGGTCAATTCAAATGAAAAAAGTTATCAGCGCAATCACGCTCTCTCTCAGTGCCTTAATCGCAACCTCAGCAATGGCAGATTGGGATCATGGTCGTGATCATCGCCCTATGGCTAGTCATGAAAAATTTGAATGGCGAGAAGGTGTAATTTTACCTGAACGCTACCATGACAATCATTACTATGTGAATGATTATCGTGTTTATAAAAACCTTCACAAACCAGCCAAATTTGAGCGTTGGTATAAAGTTGATGGTCGTTATGTACTTGTGAACGAACGTACCCACCATATTATTCGAGTCATCCGTTAATATTAAAATGATCAAAAGCACAGTCCCTATTCTGTTTGCTTTATCCATCCGTTAAAACTCAACGCCTTCCTCACCCTCCTTTTCCCAAGGAGGGTTTTTTTATTAAAATTAACTTCAGATTGTTCGTTTTATTTTCAAGCTCATTGAGCAATTGATCGTTTTGCGTATCAAGCCTCTCATTTTGTCGATTTCCACAGCAGAGATACGACTTTGAGATTTCTAAGGACCGAGAAAAATAAGGATATTGGCTGCCTTCATCAAATCTTCATACATTTCACAATTCAACTAAATCATCCTCACCATTTATCTCTAATTTTTGCGTAATTTGAAAGCATCAAAGGACACAAGTTAAATTCAGGTGAATCAAATGAAAAGCATTTTAACCACGATCACACTTTCGATGGCGGCACTGATAACCACTTCAGCTATGGCAGCCCCACATGTAGACCATCGAGATCAACAGCACCGTTATGAACAACAGCGTTGGGATCATCGAAATGATCATCGTTGGAACAACAATAAGCATTATGGCAATACCGTTATTCCAAGTCGTCATTGGCGTTCAGGTCAGTATTTACCTTCTCAATTTGGCTCTTCTCGTTATCACGTCAACTATAAAAACTATCGTCATTTATCCAAACCAGGAAAGTATCAACAGTGGTATAGAATCAATGGCGACTATGTATTGGTAAACCAAAAAAATCATCGCATTATTCGTGTCATCGGCTGATATTTTTAACATAAACTAAAACCCAACTGTGCTTGGGTTTTTTTAATATTTTGAGAAATACATGACAATTCTATTGAATTAACAATGCTTTCAACTACATATTTTCATGGATATCTTCATTATTTCTCTATATTTCAGGATTAAGTTTATCCATAGATCGAAAGGAAATGTGTTGATACCGGAGCTTCAAATGCAATGTCAATCACTTCCTTTTTAATATGTGAACTTTCATCTTATATTCAAGATTTAATTGTGAAATGAATAACCCTTTTGCACTCGTCCTCCCACGTTCGAGTGCTTTTTTTATTTTGACTATTATTTCTCAGTTATTTTTGTTTAGAATCATCATATAGCAATCAACAATACTGAGATAGGTATGCAAACTGACAATCCAGAAACAACGCAAAGCATAGCGCAAGAATATGTGCATTGGTTTCGTCATTCTGCACCTTATATCAATGCCCATCGGGGCAAGACCTTTGTATTGATGTTTGGTGGTGAAGCCGTTGAACATCCAAATTTTCAGCATATTATTCATGATATTGCACTATTGCATTCACTAGGTATCCGACTCATTTTGGTCCACGGCGCGCGCCCGCAAATCAATGCAAATTTGCTCCAAAATAAAATTCAGAGTCCGATTCATATCAATCGTCGCATTACCACACGTGCTTCTTTACCCTGTGTGATGAGTGCTGTAGGTTCGATTCGACTACAAATTGAAGCCTTATTGTCTATGGGGCTCGCCAACTCACCGATGTTTGGTGCTCGCATTGATGTTGTATCGGGTAACTTCGTGACGGCAAAACCTTACGGTATTCGAGATGGGATTGATTTTCAGCTCACTGGTGAGGTTCGAACCATTGATACTGAGGCGATTCAACGTCATCTAGACAATCAAAATATTGTGCTATTAGGTCCAACAGGCTATTCAACCACTGGTGAAGTGTTTAATTTACTCGCAGAAGAAGTGGCAACAAAAACCGCCATTCACATGCAAGCGGATAAGTTGATTTTCTTGGGTAGTCAACAAGGCTTGATGGATGAGTACGGTCAATTAAAACGTGAAATTACCCCACACCAACTTGATAGACACATTGAAAAATATCAAGATTCAAATTTTGAAATTGCATTGCATTTACACAATGCCAAACAGGCATCCTTAAAAGGGGTCAATCGCGTGCACCTCCTTTCATATGCATATGATGGCGCTTTAATTGAAGAACTCTTTACCCGAGATGGGCATGGCACCATGATCACAGATGCACATTATGAAGAAGTGCGTATGGCAAATATCGGTGACGTAGGTGGTTTAATCAATTTATTACGCCCATTAGAAGAAGAAGGGATTTTGGTCTATCGTTCACGCGAACGACTTGAAACTGAAATTGATAAATTTGCTGTCATCGAGCGAGACGGTACAATTTTAGCGTGTGCCGCACTCTACCCAATTCCTGCTTCAAATGATGAAGTAAGCTCCGCTGAAATCGCCTGCGTTGCTGTCCATCCTGGCTATCGTAAATCGAATCGAGGCAGTCAAATTCTCCATTTCCTAGAAGAACATGCACGCCAGCAAAGCATTCAACAACTGTTTGTTCTCACTACACGAACAGCACACTGGTTCTTAGAGCATGGTTTTGACTTGGCGAATGTGGATGACTTACCAGAAGCGCGGCAAGCCCTATATAACTATCAACGTAATTCAATGGTATTTAAAAAACGGATTGCCTGATCCTCAAAACAAACTGAGTTCTATGAATTATCACATTTACATCTAAACTTATCTAAATAGATTCCATGACTGAGATGTTTTGCTTATGCATGATCATGGAATCTATATTCCTAATCTAAATAGAAACAATAAATTTATACTTTTCATATTCTTATAACTTTCTATTTTTATAGAATATTAATTTTATATTTCTAATTTAACGATAACTTTAGCATTTAATCATTTATCTTTTTTTTTCATTAGCAATCATCAAAAACTTATTTTTTTGAAAATACAAAGCCTTTTAAGCTGATGCTCATTCTTTTTACATTACACAGGCATCGTGACTCATGGCGCACTTATTTCAACCTTCATGGAAAAAAATCTCCTTTCTAAGTGCAAGCCTTGCCACCATCATGATGCTGACTGGATGTTCTAAACCACAAGAAAGCACGACTTTAAATATTGGTTTTCAAAAATATGGTGTATTGCCGATTATCAAAGCTCGTGGTGACCTAGATAAAGCACTTAAAGAAAAAGGGGTCAATGTCAAATGGGTTGAGTTTCCTGCTGGTCCACAATTGCTAGAAGGTTTAAATGTGGGGAGCGTATCTTTTGGCGAATCAGGTGAAGCACCTCCTATTTTTGCTCAAGCGGCAAATTCCAATCTGGTCTACGTTGCCAATCAGCCTGCTGCACCTTTGGCTGAGGCACTGATTGTCCCTAAAGATTCACCTATTCAATCGGTACAAGACCTCAAAGGTAAACGTGTGGTCCTGAACAAAGGCTCTAACGTACATTACCTTTTACTCAAAGTATTGGAGGCAAATCACTTAAAATTGGATGATATCCAAGTGGTCTACTTACCGCCTGCCGATGCACGTGCTGCTTTTGAAAAAGGTGCAGTCGATGCGTGGGTTATTTGGGATCCGTTCTTTGCTGCTGCTGAAAAACAGCTCAATGCAAAAGTGATTGCTACTGGTCAAAATGTGGTGAATAACCATCAATTTTATTTGGCTGATCGTAAATTTGCAGAACAACACCCCGATGTTTTAAAGGTCGTGGTGAATGAATTGAACACCACCACACAATGGGTATCTCAACATCAAACTGATGCAGCAAAACTTTTAGAAAAACCAACAGGCTTACCGCTTGATGTACTCAATACATCCATTTCACGGATGGGTTTTGGGGTAAGTCCGATTTCTAATGATGTGGTGAAAAAGCAACAAGATGTCGCTGATGCTTTTTATCAACAAAAACTTATTCCAAACAAAATCAATATTCAAGCGGCTGTATTAGCCCACTAATTTCGCACAATGCGATGTAATGAGGACATCAAAATGACCCAACACTTTGTACAACACAAAACATCATCATGGTTCAATGCTCCTACACATGCAATGACAACAATGTTGATCTGTAGTGCAATGCTTGGGTCAACTTCGGTGTGGGCAATCGACCCAACAGTGAAAGAATTGCGTATTGGTTTTCAAAAAAGTTCGATTAACTTTGCAATTGCCAAACAACAGAAACTCTATGAAAAGGAATTTCCCAATGCCAAGATTTCTTGGAGTGAATTTCCAGCAGGACCACAGATTCTTGAAGCTCTTGCCGTTGGTTCACTGGATGTAGGTGTCACAGGAGATACGCCACCAGTCTACGCACAAGCAGCCAATAAGCCTTTGTATTATATTGCCTATGAAGCGGCCAAACCGTTGGCTTCGGCAATTTTAGTACCGAAAAGCTCAAAAATAACCAAACTCGGCGAATTAAAAGGTAAGCGTATTGCACTACAAAAAGGTTCGAGCGCTCACTATTTACTGGTTCAAGCTGTACGTAAAGCTGGCTTGCAATGGTCGGATATTCAACCCATTTGGCTCACTCCTGCTGATGCACGCGCCGCTTTCCAAAAAGGAGCCGTCGATGCTTGGGCGATTTGGGACCCATTCTTTGCTTCTGCGCAGATTGAAGATCAAGCCCGTGTACTTGCTTCAGGGCAAGGTTTAAGTCCGAATTATACTTTTTACTTGGCGTCACCTGAATTTTTAAAAAAATATCCTCAAGCAGTCAAAGGCATTATCCAACAAATTAATGTTGCAGATAAATGGGTGCAGACCAACCGTGTTGCCACCGCACAATCAATTGGTCAAAGCACGGGCTTAAAACCACAAGTCAGTCAGACTTTTATTGATCGACGCCCTCGCCCCTCAGGTGCTGCTCCACTTTCAGCCAAAGTGATTTCAGACCAACAACAACTCGCAAATCGCTTTAGCGAACTCAAAATTATTCCAAATAGCATAGAGATTAAACAAGCTGTTTGGACTGCGAAATAGTATTTGAATTTTTTTAAGGATGCATGATATGAAAATCTTCTGGTTTATTCCCACTCACGGTGACAGTCGTTATTTAGGAACCAGCAAAGGCGCACGACAAGTCGATCATGCCTATATGAAACAAATTGCTGTTGCAGTCGATAATTTGGGTTATGAAGGTGTACTTATTCCAACAGGTCGTTCATGTGAAGATCCATGGATCACGGCAGCAAGCTTAATTGATGCCACTAAAAATTTAAAATTCTTGGTTGCTTTGCGCCCAGGTGTAACCACACCTGCCCTCGCAGCACGTATGGCGGCTACTTTTGACCGTTTATCCAATGGTCGTGTTCTACTTAACCTCGTTACAGGTGGTGATGAACAAGAATTAAAAGGTGATGGTTTATATGAAGATCATGCTACACGCTATAAAACAGCAGCGGAGTACACCACCATTTGGCGTGAAATTTTAAAGCGTTCACATACGGGTGAATCTTTTACATTTCATGGTGAACGCCTGAATGTTGATGATGCCAAACTGCTTTATCCTCCTATTCAAGCCCCTTACCCACCGCTTTGGTTTGGTGGCTCTTCTGAAGACGCCATCGAATTGGCAGCTGAGCAAGTCGATACTTATTTAACTTGGGGTGAACCACCTGCTGCGGTAAAAGAAAAAATTGCAGTGGTTAAAGCACGTGCTGAAGCCAAAGGACGCCAGTTAAGTTATGGTATCCGTTTACATGTGATTGTTCGTGAAACCAATGAACAAGCATGGCAAGCAGCCAATGAACTGATTCAGTATGTCGATGATGCAACCATCGCAGCTGCTCAAAAGAAATTTAAACAAATGGATTCTGTCGGTCAGCGTCGCATGGCAGAACTACACAATGGTGATCGTAGCAAACTTGAAGTTTCTCCAAACCTTTGGGCAGGTGTTGGATTGGTTCGTGGTGGTGCAGGTACAGCATTGGTGGGCGATCCACAAACAGTTGCAGACCGTATCCAAGAATATGCAGACTTGGGTATCAACACATTTATCTTTTCTGGCTATCCGCATTTGGAAGAATCCATTCGTTTTGCTGAGTTGGTATTCCCATTGCTTCCATTGGAAACACGTAAAAAACTCACCCAACCAAATTTAACTGGACCATTTGGGGAAATTGTTGCCAACAACTACACACCTGAGGAAAATAAAAAGCCCTTAAAGGAGCTCGCATGAATGCCATAGCCAAGCGGAACCCTAACAAGGAAAGTCATATCGTTTCACGTGGAACAAAGCAATTTGGGCAGCGCTTGCTGCCTTGGATTGTTCCAATTTTACTCATTGTCATTTGGCAAATCGCCTCGAAAACTGGCTTACTTGAAAGTCGTGTTCTTCCAGCACCTACAGCTGTTGTATCGGCATTTTGGACATTATTGGTCAGCGGTGAACTTTGGCAACATGTCAAAGTGAGTGCAGGACGTGCCTTACTCGGGCTATTGGTTGGGGGTGGCTTAGGTCTGATTTTAGGCTTACTCAATGGCTCTTCGAAAGTTGCATCCAATCTACTTGATACGACCTTGCAAATGATTCGAAATATTCCTGCTTTAGCACTCATACCGCTTGTGATTTTATGGTTCGGTATTGATGAATCTGCAAAATTATTTCTAGTGGCTGTTGGTGTATTTTTCCCTATTTATATCAATACCTATCATGGCATTCGCTCAGTCGATCCTCAGTTAATTGAGATGGGGAAAAGCTATGGTTTAAATCACTGGCAATTGTATAAAGAAATTATTTTACCAGGCGCAATGCCATCCATTTTGGTTGGTTTACGCTTTTCATTGGGCTTAGTTTGGGTCTTACTTATTGTTGCAGAAACTATTTCTGCTCAATCTGGAATTGGTTATATGACCATGAATGCCCGTGAGTTTCTACAAACAGACATCGTCCTTGTCGGTATTTTACTGTATGCCCTTCTCGGCAAGCTTGCCGATGTATTCGCACAATTCTTAGAAAAATATCTATTGCGTTGGCACGCAGGTTATCAGAAATAGGAGCTTAAAATGACCGATTTAAGTATAAGCCAATATGCCAATGATCTTCTTCCAAACCCAGACATTATTGAACAAGATCAGACAAAAATTGGCGCAGAAATTTCGATTGAACACCTGCATAAGTACTATGGTGAAGTTAAAGTTCTTGAAGATTTAGACTTACATATTGAAGCAGGAGAGTTTGTTGCGATCGTAGGGCGCAGTGGCTGTGGTAAAAGTACACTCTTGCGTTTAATTGCTGATTTAGAACAACCGAGTTACGGTGAAATTAAATTTAAGTCATTGTTGAATTTCCGTGAAGGTATTATTGCAGATGATATCCGGGTGATGTTTCAAGACCCGCGTCTTTTACCTTGGAAAAACATTTTAAAAAATGTGCAATTGGGTCTCACCAAAGATCAATTTCCCAAAGCTGAGCAATTATTAGAAAAAGTCGGGTTAAAAGAAAAGTCTGGATTATGGCCTTCTCAACTTTCAGGTGGACAACGTCAACGAACAGCACTTGCACGTGCCTTGTCGCACACACCACGAGTATTGCTTCTTGATGAACCTTTGGGAGCTTTGGATGCATTAACACGCCTAGAAATGCAAAGCCTGATCGAAAAACTGTGGTTAGAACAAGGATTTACTACTATTCTGGTCACCCATGATGTCAGTGAGGCTGTGCAATTGGCAGACCGTATTATTCTTTTGGATAAAGGGCATATCGCACAACAGTTTCAAGTTGATTTAGCCCGCCCACGTCAAAAAGGAGTTGCCTTTGCTGAGCTTGAACAACAAGTGCTTGCTGCGGTGCTTGCGACTTAAAAATAGCGTGCTGAAAATTTATCTATAAAATATAAGGGCATAAAAGTTCGTGCCCTTATTCCAGATTGAATCCTATATTTTTATCAATATACCGAAGTTTTATCCATTTTTATCGGCGAAAACTTCATTATTAAATAAATAAAATCATCCGTAGAGATTTTTCATTCAAATATAATCGAGTGCTTTTAAATCAAAATGACTTTCTTAAATTAAAATTAAATAACAGCATTCATGGTTCATTATTTTGTAAGTGACTCAAAAAATAGCCTTATACTAAAAAATGTCACAAAATTTAAATAATAAGCCATAACTGACATAATTTTTATATTAATTTTGCTCTAGTTTAGTGCAATTTTAGATAATAGTGAATTACGATTGATTTAATAATAAAACTTCATAATTATTTATCAGAAATATACCAAAATAATGTTGCTTTCTGTGCACAAATCAAACATTTTACCGTACAATTTAATAATCATTTATTTGATTTAAAGATGCGATGGAACAAAAAAAGAGTGCTCAAAAACGGCAGCAGTTACTTAGTGCTGCACTTGATGTGTTTTCTGTCTATGGTTTCAACGGTGCAAGCCTAGACGAAATTGCGCAGTTAGCAGATATGCATAAGTCGAATATTTTCTATTACTATGAAAATAAAGAAGCTTTATACGTTGAAGTCCTGACTACCGTGATGCAGAAATGGTTAGCACCATTACAATCGCTTGAATCGGAATTGGAACCAGCTGAGGCTTTGTCACATTACATTATGACAAAGATCGAAATCTCAAGAACTCAGCCCAAAGCCTCTAAGCTTTTTGCCTTAGAAGTAATTCAAGGTGCGCCACATATTTTATCCATCCTCAAAGGTCCGCTTAAAAAGTTATTTAAACGCAAAGCGAAGGTCATTTTGAATTGGCAAACTCAAGGTAAAATCTCAGATCAGATTGATGCTGAATTACTGATTATCAATATTTGGGCATTGACTCAAAACTATGCTGATTTCAGTACTCAAATCGAAATGGTTACAGGTAAAACTTTACGCAATAAAAGTATGTGTCAACGTGCAATCGAACATACGATTCACATGACTTTATATGGTGTTTTACCGCGTAATTAATCATCCAATATAACAATATTGGTTATTTTGGCAAACGACCATAGTTCCCTATGGTCGCCTGAACTTAAATTGAAATTCTAAAGATATTCAATTTGTTGTTTTTCTAATCTAAAGACTGATAAAGTTTTAATAATTTCTGTGCGCCTAATAATAAATTTTCTTCCCAATCTAAATGCGCAGTATCGTTGGCACCATCGGTAATATACTTCACGGAAATTAATCGCACGTTGAGCTTTTTACATACTTTCGCCAATGCATAACCTTCCATATCAACTAAATTACAATTGACCTTTGGCTGCCCTGTTTCAAAACTATCCCCTGTACCACAAATGCCTTTTGATAAATGAGGAAAATAACAGTCTAAATGAATTTCTTGAGGAAAATGCTGATCCATTGGCGTCACACCCACTTCAAAGCCGAGTGGAGAAACATCCATATCTCGCTGTACAAAGGTTTTTACTTCGATCAATTCATGGGCATTAAAAGTTGAGCTTCCTGCACTTCCGAGGTTCAATATGGTTTTGCAACCTGTTTTTTGAATGACATCATAAGCTGTGAATGCTGCATTGATTTTGCCAATTCCACTATAGTGAATGGGAATTCCTGCTTGTTCAAACAAACCTTTAGATTCATTGGGTAAAGCCATGATTAATGCTAAATTATCTTTCATCACTGTTCAAAATTAAAATTTTACTTATTAAAATTGAAATTTTATCCTAGATCAATTTAATTCTTTTTTAAAACAATCTGCCCACCACATTCAATTTAAAATCATATACAAATCACTACGATACTCTACATTTTGATTGTTCATAATAATGATGAAATACATAAATAGAGATGACAATAAATGAATATCCAAATCATTGTGGGCAGTATTCGAGAAGGTCGTGTTGCAATCAAAGTTGCAGAATGGCTACACAAAGAAATTAACAAACTTGAATTTAATACTTTAAATGTTGAAATCGTAGATTTAAAAGAATGGGATTTGCCTTTCTTTGCAGGGAAAAACTCACCTGCATCTGGTATTTATGACCAACCTAAGCAGCAGGAATGGGCAAAAAAAGTCGCTTCGGGAGATGCCTTCATTTTCATTACCCCAGAATATAATCATGGATACAGCCCTGTACTGAAAAATGCAATTGACTATGTATATAAGGAATGGCAAAGCAAACCTGCAGCGTTTGTGAGTTATGGTGGAACCAACGGCTCTCGTTCTATTGATCAAATTAAACAGGTATGTGCCTTTATTGGTATGGTCGACTCCAATGCTGTCATCGAAATTCGTGATATTGGTCAACGTGGTAAAGCTGAAATTTTTAAAGGTAATGAATTTGATCAGAAAGCTGTAAAATCTGTAGTCAATAAATTGATTCAATATGCCAATGTTTAAAGTGATTAATGTACGCTTTAGCTTACAATGATTGTTTGATTTTACGACTTGGACGATCTAAAGAATTTATCTATTCTAGAGTCATAGGGAACAGGAAGTTTCCCAGACACAAAACAACAATAATCGGTCTGAGCATCAGGAAGTGAGGTAGAACAGGAGTTTACCTAACGAACCAATACGAAAAAGCCCCGTCAGGATGATGGGGCTTTTTTTATCCCTGAAGAATCGTTAATTCTGCCCAACTGTTAATGATTGATCACCAATACATTTACAACCACATGATAAAGGTGAATTGTGTTGTGCCGCAGCCTTGCCCATCACCAACATATGATTATCACCTGCCACAATCGTAGCTACACACTTATGCTTAGGGCATGTTGCTTTGTCTCCGACACAGGCAATTGCCTTTCCATCAATCAAAAAAGATGATTGGGCAGAAATGATTTTTCCACCACCTGTGGTTGGAGATCCTAATGTAATATATGGAAGTGCCATAAATTTTACCTTTTATTGTTTTGTTATTCAGAAAGCATTTTATAAAACATCAAACTCAATACGGCGGTTCTTTCTACGCCCCTCATCCGTTGCATTGTCAGCAACAGGTTTAGTCGAACCTAATCCTGCAGTACTTAGGCGAGTTGGTGCAATACCTTTAGTGGTTAAATATTGTTTTACAGCTTCAGCACGTTGCAAGCTTAATGCTTGGTTTTTTTGTGGATCACCCTGACTATCAGTATGCCCAACAATCTTAACATTCTTACCCTGAACCTTATTTAATGCAACCACCATCTCGTCTAAGATTTGTGTACCTGCTGGAGTCAAAACTGCTTTACCAGATTCAAATTCAATAATTCGATTTTTTAATGCATTATCAATAACCGATTGCTCCGCAGCATTCACGGTAATTTGTGCATTGAGTCGGTAAGGCGGTTGAACCAATGACTGAAATAATGTGGTGGTAGGTTGAATATCAGTTTGAACACCCATTTTCCCCATCAGTTCAACTTGCGTACCTCGTACCGAAAGCTTACCTTGGCTAATTTTTTTTAGATCCGGTGTGATGACTCGGGTCACTGAATCGCTCCAGCCATTCGGCGCAGATACAGGACGAATTTGAATTTTATCAACCACCTGATCATTACCATATACCGCTTTTAACTTGGCTAAAATCGCTTGTTTGGTCATATCATTGGGTACAACACCCTCAACCACGATCGGTGCAGCAAATACCTGTAGTGAATAAAATAAGCTCGAAATAATCGCAAATTTTTTCAATATTTTTACTTTTTGATTCTTCATATCATTATTCATCTATAAAGGTTTGCCGAAAAATTTTCATACCTTGCGTTAAACTTAATTGACGCTGGCAGAGCGATTGCTCAAGCGCTGCAAGACCTGCATTCTGTTCAAGATAAGCATCAATCCATAATGGTTGTACCAAAGACACCCAATGATCATTTTGCATATTTTGAGTAAAAATATTACTTAATGCAGTAATGTCAGCACCTTGGAATCCAAACAATAAAATCGGTGACTCTTGGTGCAAAATACCGATCAAAATCTCTGTATTGTTTTTTTCCAAGAAACGTCCAATTAAATTGACCCAAAATGCAGCAATTTCATAGCAATAACTTTGGTTATTGATGGGTAAAATTAATACTTTTGATAATTTACTGGTGCCATGTTTCAGTACAGGTTGCAGCAATAAACCCAAGCCCAGCATACTTTGCGCCAATTCATAAGGCGTGATCTTCATCATTTGCGCAAATGAATGCATTGTATGATGTTCGAAGAAGTCTTGTGTTTTTAGCTCAGACAGTACCTGAACCTCGCGATCAATCAAACCGAGTTTATTCACCAATAACTCAGGATCAGTTATGGTTCTAAACATGCGATTCTTTTGAAAAAGATCAATCAGTACAGGTTTATATTTAAACGGCGCATACAATAAGTTTTGAAAAGGATTTTCAATTTCCAATAATTGGCTCAAAACCATTGGAAACTGGCGCCCTGAACTGTCTTCACTGGTCACCATATTGGCGGCAAGAAACATTTTTTCTTTCGGATTGGCAATAAAGAAATCTAATGGTGCTAAAGATTGATAGGCTTCATTAAAATTTTCTTCCCGCATCGCCATTTCTAGTGCTTCAGTAATCCATTGATCAATCACTTGGATCAATGCATATTGCCCTTTGGTTTTTAAAAAGTCACCGCGCGCAGGGCATTTTCCATAATACAATGGTGTAGACTTTAATGTTTGCATACTTTCATCCCTCGCACTAAATCGTTCCCTAAGATCATTGAGCTCCCCCATTTGTTGCAGGCTGCGGTGCTGCATTTGCTGCAGGCGCCTGCGGTTTAGGCGCTGCTGCCGATGATGCTGCGCCACCAAATGGCGATGAAGCTTGTGGATTAGATGCTGTTGCAGGTGCTTGCTGTGCTGCAACCACCAATGCCGCTTTAGGGCTAGTGACTCGATCTACCAGTTTTAAGCCCACATAACCACGATTTGAACCAATTGGGTTAGAAGCATTACCACTAATCAAACGGAACTGAAGTTTCACAAACAAATCACTGTTTTGTTTGCTGGTCCATGTCATTTCAAAACTACCATTGAGTGGCTTACGTTGTGCACTGTCAATTAATTTGTTGATACCATACTCGCCTGGTTCTTCAAAGATCGTATGAGTTTGACCATCTAAATCAATTGCTGTGATGCGCGCACCCGGAATTGCTCCAGGATTTGGCCACATAAAGTTCACCCATTGTTGAATACCATTTTCATAAACTAAACGCTGTCCATCAATATCAATGCTATAAGACAACAATTTGTTATTTGGAATTGGATAGAACTGGAAGTTTGATTGGTTGGCTGCTGGGGCACCACCGCCTGCCGCACCAGCTGATGCACCATTGATCGGTGTAGTATATTGCTCAAAATTCATCACAAATTCTGGGTTCAGCCCCACACCCATATTCTTCCAAGTTTTTGAAGATAAGGTATAACCACGACGAATCACGAATGGGTCTAGCGTCTCTTTAACAAACTTGGAAATACTTCCGTTGTCACCAAAAATTTGGCTAATTTCATTACTGGTCGCTTGAATTGTTCCTGATGAATTAAACGGAACTTTTTGCGAAAGTGTTTGACTAAATGGTTGGTACGCTTGTAAGGTCCAAAGTTTGTTGATCTCATCTTGTGCTGGGGTCAATAAGCTATCGAACGATTGCGTCAGTGGGCTAACCAAAAGCTTTTGAACCATTTGCTGATCTAGCTCGCCCAAGCCTACTGTGAGTTTTTCATCGACAACTTTTTGGGTCGCATTAAAGACTGAACTTTGATCATTGATTGTTTGTTTCGCTAAAGCCAAAGCACTTGGACCAAAATCACCCGCGCTACGAAGGTCATTCAGTTTACTTCTCACTTGAGCCATGTTCTGTAAATAGTCGTCGAGCAAGGATTTGTCTTGTAAATCATCACGCTTACGTACCAATTGATAGAACACTTGGAACTGTTGAGAAATTTGTCCTTGTGTCTGGTTAGACGCGCGTTGGATTTCATCCGATTTACCCTGACCGAGTACTTTACGTTTGAACCAAGCAACAAAACCTGTTTGTGGTGCGGCAAGCTCTGCTTGAACCACAGGGTTATCCCAGCTGGTTTCTTTCGCGACACGATCAATATAAGTTCGGATTGGAGAGTTTTGTGGTTCACCCAACACATCCATGATCTTCGCTTGCTGAACAAAATCAGGACCTTTTGCATAATGGGTAGCGTTAATAAACTTTTTCCATTCTGCAATATATTCTTGTTTATACAGTTGCGTCAGCTGTTTACGAATTTGATCTGGACTGCCACTAAATGTTAAATCGTCAGACTGAGTACTATTCAATACCCAATCTTTGGTATCTGTTGGTTTGTTTGCAGCTTCTTCAATGGCTTTGTCAACATATTCATCCCAAGCTTTCTGGGTGAATATTCCTGGTAAAGCATAACCACCCAACATCACGTTACGATTGGTTTCACCCACAATTTGTGCCACAGTGACAGCAGGATAACGTACGGCTGCACGCATTTTGATTTCGTTATAAACACGATCACGTGCTGGCATTCCTCGAACCACTGAGAGCAATACTTGACGAGTTTGATCCACGAGCTGAGCATCTGACTCTAAAACTGGGAACTTTTTATCATTGGCTAATGTCATTGAATAGCTCAAGATTTTTTCAGCTTTTTGAATCATTTCTCCACGCGGCATTTGTCCACGGTTGGCATCTAACCACGAACGCCAGAAGCGGGTAACTTGATCACTTAAATGACTTGCGTCCATATATTGTGGATTACTCATCATAAGATAAGCTTTCAATGCATTATAAGCATCTTGCGGATTTGTGTCTGAAGGCTCTGATGCAATCTGTGTAGAAGAGGTTTGTTTAATTTCCACATTAACATGATTTTGCTTGAGTGTTTGCTCATTGCCTTTAACACGTTGCAAATACTGCGCAATGTTTTGCTGACTCGGCGCTAAGACAATCTGTCTCACCCCTTTTAAATACTCCGCTTTTAATTTTTCTTTTAACTCATTGCCTTGATATAAACCAAACGAGAATTTTAAAGGGCGATGCTGATCAAAGTCATCTAGCTGCTCTAACCGTTGTTGCAAAATCAGTAAAGCATCAATTTGGGTTGAAAGCTCTTGACCTGTGGTTTGTTCCATTTGAACAACTTTATTGAGATCTGCTTGTACATCTGCAATTAATTGCTGGTTATTTCGATAAGACCAAACCCATAAGCCTAAAATAATCGACACACCCAATAATGATGCGATAAATGCCAAGTAGCGCTTACGTTTTGTATTTGGATTAATATGTTGTTTAACTAAATTCTTATCTTTCAGAATAACTTCTGAGAATAAACCCTTTAAGAAATAACCATGATTCTGAGAGATTGAATTTTGTGGAATACCATGTTCACTGTTGGGGATCTTAGCCAGTTGAAAATCATCAACGATTTGTTCTGTCATTGGACTTTCAATCACACCCTCTTGTAAAGCACTGGTGAAATAGAAACCACGGAATACAGGTTTAAACTGGTATGGATTTTCTTCAAACAATGTCCCGATAAAAGTTTTTAATACAGGTTTTAACGTCTTAAATTCAAGCGGGAAAGTCATCACACTTGGAGAAATATTTTGTGCATGACGGCGACTTAAATGGGTTGTACTTACGCCTTTTAAGCCATCATATAAAATGTTGTAGTGTTTCTCGAAGTGTTCAGCTGCATTTTGTGATGATTCTGGATCATAAGGTAAAGTCGCACCCCAGACTTGATCAAATTCTGCTGCCTCATAGCATTCAAAAAACTCGGTGAAGCCTGCGATCAAATCCATTTTAGAGAAAACCAGATACACTGGCGCAAAGATCTCTAAGCGTTCAGTTAAGTCTTGGATCCGCGCTCTTAAACTTTTCGCTAATTTAATTGATTTTTCAGGGCTTTGACTGACCAATTCAGCCACACTTACAATCACAATCAATCCATTGATCGGTGCTTTTGAGCGATTCTTTTTCAGAATATTTAAAAAACCTAACCATTCTGAATGATCTTCTGAATATACAGAATAGCGCCCTGCGGTATCGAGCAACACTCCTTCTGTAGAGAAGAACCAATCACAGTTTCGCGTACCACTGAGCCCTGAAGACACCACTTTTTGATGGGTTTCTTCGAATGGGAATTTCAAACCAGAATGATAAATTGCTGAACTTTTCCCCGCGGCAGGGTTACCAATCACCATATACCACGGTAATTCATAAAGGGCAGCGTTTCCGCTTTTGTCACCCAATTTAGATTTACGAATCAATTGGATCGATTCTTTCATCTGTTGGTTGATCAGGTTTAATTCTTCTTTGTCTTTTTGTTTTCCGTATTCAGCTGTGTTGTCTTGCTCAATGGCTTCAGCCAAAGCTTCACCTTGTTCAGCATGCTTACGGCGTTGAATCAACCAGTAAATTCCGTAAATCACCAACCCAAGGATATAGGCAGCGAGCATCATAAAGAAATACTGACGTGGTACCACACTGTACGAAGAAATTATCGCAACAAGGATTGAAAGCGCAATCACAAGCTTTGGATTTGTGATGTATTGCCATGCATAGCTTAAAATTGTTTGTATCATTTTCTCGATTTCTTTCTAAATTTGTCTGTAATCTCTATGCAAACTCAGTCCCAACAATTACTTGGGTTTGCTGATGTTCAGCACTATAAACATAGCCATACAACTCATCTTTAAGGTGCAGACCCAACATAAAACCAAAAACTTTGGCTAATGATTGGGTATGACCTAAACTACTTTTACAATAAAGATAGTGATGTGCTTCAATCGGTGTTTCTGCAAAATTCTGTTCTAATCTTTTTAACAGTTTGACCTCTTTAGGATCATCTAAAACCAAAACAAAAGGTTGTTCTTGTTCAAATTGTTCTACTTGAGCCAAATTCAACTCTTTTAAGGACCTAGATGCCTGATCAGAATTTAGTGCAATTCGAATATACTTTGTTGGCTGTAAATTTTGCAATTCAACCTTTTCATTGGTCATACAACAGGTACTGATATATTCAGAAGGAATATATTTTTCTGTCATCCATGTTCGATCATCAATGGTTTCTTGATCAATTTCAGAATCAACTACAATAAATAACGAAACTTCTGCATCTAATGATTGTGTTCTTTTCAGCAATTTCATCCAATCATGATATGCCGTTGTTTCCCCCCAGTAATGATATTCAGTATGAAACTGCTGATCAATGATACCAAGCTCTGTAAAATACTGTTGAATCAATTCTGCACCTGAGTTTTCATCCCATGTGTGAAATAAATTTTCAGGCAAAATAAGATGAATATTGAGGCGATTCAATTGTGGTACAGCTTCTGCAACCTGTTGTTCTACAGGTTCATCTTCATATTCTTGATGCGGGTTAATCCAGGCAGGATGCATACGATATTCATGTGCAAGTTTAGCATCATAGAACAGTGCTGAATTCTTTAAATGCTCCGCAATTTGGTGAAGCATGTCGGTATTCTGTTCAAGCTGTTGCTGAATTAAGGCTGTGATCCGTTTCTGACGACCCGATAAACTTGATGAATCTTCTTCTTGTTCTTCAAGTGTTTGTATACGCAATGATAAGATGGGTAAACCATAACTATTGATGAGTGCTTGATCAAGTTGGGGGCTGACCACATCTTGCAGCTGCTCAATATGAACTTCATTTTCACCCATTGCACTTAAACTGGTTGTTGAATAGACCTTTAAATTTACCCATTCAATTTCTGCATCTGGCGTTTCAACGATATTTTGCTGTTCTGAGCGTTGCTCTTGTTCAAGTTTTTGCTGCTCTTTCTTGTCTTGACGACTTTGATAGAACTTCTTCAGCAACATCGGTGTCACAAGCAACAATGTAATTGCAGCAGGGATTAGTCCAAAGAAAATGACAAAATCCTGTCCACTTGGATTGTATTTAATATCACGCCAATAAAATACGACAATTGCTGAGACCAGTAAAATGACACTGATCAATGTTGCTAAAATTATTTTAATCATTTATGAAGCTCCAATCAGCGCATAACAGGTTTCATCATTATCACTTTGCATCTTCGGCATCACAAAAGCACCTTGTGCCAAACCGACTTGTGCTGTTGAACTCAACTGCAAAGGCTGAACTTCTTCTTTAGCAAGCACCAACCGCAAATCAACCAATAAGGTTGGACTACACCAACTCTGAAGTATTTTTTTTAATTTTTTACTTAACTTCTTCTTCGGTAAAAACTCTAAATATTGAGCATGAGTTAATGGACCAATTTGAATTTCTATTTTTCCATCTATTTGTCGAATAGTTTCCCCACAAAAAGTATTTACCCCCAAAAGAAAGGGTTGTTTGCCCCCTAATTTGGTTCTCTGCTCATCGCCTAGCTTAAACTTCTCAGTAATATATTCTTTGACTTCAACAGGATGATTAAAGACACAGGTCAACATCGTTTTCAACGCATGTGCAGTATTGTTTTGTCCCTGCATCAATCCTGAAAACTCAGCAAAATAATCGTCTAAATCATCTTGCTGATGCTGTGTTCGAATATATCCATTTAACGCATGTAAAATTTCTAAGTAATTATTTTCTTTTTCAATTTCATAACGTACAGGCAGGTTATAACTCAGACTTGCATCGACAAATTGGGCTGTAAGTTTATGGTTAAATAGCCCTAAGAACTTTTGTACCTCGACACGTTGTTTACGAGGTGCTTGCTTGACTTTATTGGTATAGGTATAAGGCATTGCACCCTGCATACCCGTTAAACCTACTACCAAATTGGTCATATGGATCTTATCCTCAACTTGTTCTAAGGATTCAATCTCATGCTTGGGGAAATTTAGATTTAGTGAACTTTCAAAAAGAAAATCATCTGACCAACTTTTTAAAGTGGTGATGGTGGGTGCATGTCTAAATAATCGGGTTGACTGCACAAATTCAAAAGCTGTAGGGGTTTTGAAAAGCTCGTCAACTACAGAAGCTTCTTGCCACCAACGTTCTGTACGCATTGGTATAACTCCTGTTTTGTATTTAAATCTCTCACAAAAACATCAACAAAGCTGTTCATTTGTACTTTTAAATTGAAAATATGACTAATCAATTCACTGAAAATATAGAGACTATGTCCACGGAAAACTTGAACATCCACATCCATCAATACCTTAACGCCACGTACAAACATCGGGAAAGGTTTTGCTTCAACAAGTTTATGGGTAATTTCAAATTCGATCTGTTTAATCGCATCAATAATCAAATGATTTTCTTTCGATTTTGGTAAGTTATAAAGTTCAAGTAACTCTTTGATATGACTGACGGCATCCCCTTTCATTAACGCCAGCGTATTTAAAGAAAGATGTGAAATAATCCGCCATTGTTCATTTTTATTCATTTCAAATTGATAAGGCTCAGTTGGTCTTTTTAATATCAAAGCACGGCGAGCAACTGTACTGTCATTCAAATTCAAAACATTATTCGATTGACCTAAAGCTTCATACGGCAATTCACGGTTTGAACAAAGTAATCTGCAACTGACAAAATCCGACTTAATACTCTGAGGCTCGAGTTGTTTTGAAATAATTGAATAGCCTGTTTCCACATATTGATTTTGTAAAACAGTCGGATTTAAGGCATAAAAAAACTGAATATCTTCACCATGATAATGACTCATTGCGAAGAAAGGTAAAATAGGATAAACCACTTGATCCTGATTACTTTTTTCACGAATCAAATTCATTTCAAGTATTGAATACACTTGATAAAATTCAGGATGGTGCGCATCTGTGATGAGAGGGTATTCTAAGTTTTTATGATTGATTTTTTGCGGTTCAGCCTGTTTTTCAAATAGGTTGACCACTGGGCTGGTAAATAATTTAAAATTCGCCACATTCAATTCTGAATAATTTCGAATAATGGCTTGATCGTTTAAATTCAGCTTCAAATGAATTTGAATTTCAAAAGTTAAATTTTCATCTTTTAATAATTTTAAAAAATCTAAATTTACATTCAGATAACTAAATTTTTCTGGAAAACAAAAGTATTCGATCAACAAACGATAGGCATGATGAGTATGTTGATCTATAGGTAATAGACTTTCATCTTCACGGAATCCCATCACTTCAAAAGGATTATTTATTGCTGTAACTTTTTTATTGATACGCAGACTAAAGCTGGTATCCTGATGAAAAATATGATCTAAAACTTGCAATGGAAAGTTAGAAATCGCATCTAAATAAATAGGAAGCTTTTCATTTTTCAACCAATTTTTACATGGATTTAATAGCTCAAATTTTAAACTAAGTGTCGCATTTTGATTCAAATGAATATGCGCACTTGGCGTGGTTTGAAAACTTAAACTTTCCAGCTGGATGGGAAGTAGTTTCACTTCAGTGCTGGTATTAAATTCGCATTGGACTCCTTTAAAACTTCTTGATTTTAAAGTTGTTCCTTTAGGAATAATATGAACATCTGTTAATTGTTTTTGTTTATTTAAATCTTCAAAGCTCACCACAGAACAGGCAGGAAAATGTCGCAAATACTGCGGGAACATCACTTCAAATAATGAGCGAGTAAATATGTCATAACTATCGGCTAATTTTTTATCAATACGTGCTGCAATTAAAGAAAAAGCCTGAATCAGGCGCTCAATATGAGGATCATCAATTTGTTCTTGGTTTAAAGATAATCTTTGCGCAATTTTAGGATATTTATCTGCAAATGCACGTGACTGCTGACCAAATTCTTGTAGTTGCTTTTCATAATACGGTAAAAGTTCTTCTATCACGACATACCTACATTTTTAAGATCTGGCAGAGATTACATATTGCTGTGTTGTTGGCTTGAGTAAGGCATCAAAAATTACAGGTTCATAAAGCGGATGAATATTTAAATAGGCTTGAATGCTTAAGCATAAAGAACCAACATTCTGATCATCTAGCTGCATTTCTACTTTAATCTGTTTTAATCGTGGTTCATGTGCAGCGATCGACTGCTCAATGGACTGGCAAATAACATCTCGATCTGTGGGATTTGCAGTTGAAAGCCCGACAAAATCAATAATTCCAAACTGTACAATCGATTTTTTGGCTAAAGCATAATCATCAATATCCACATCTAGTTTAGCGATTCGGGTATTTAACAAATCTTCCAAATCATGAGCAACAGACTCTCTTAGCTCGTGTATGGAAAGCCCTTTTACATAATCATCTTCAACAATCAAACGATCAAAGAGTGTAGACCGAAACCCATAGGGATAAAGTTGATCTAAGTTCATAACTGATATTCTAATGATATGAAACAGATAGGGACTGTGCAGTCCCTATCTGTCTCGACCAACAATTAAGCAGCGTAAGATGCTGTATTGTTAGAAAGAGACCATTTCTTAGTAACGGCACCTTTAGCAGAACCGTTAATATCTTGTTGATTATAAGTCCACTCAACTGCAGCATATTTCAAACCAAATGCTTCAGTTGGAACACCTTCTTCATTTACAGTAGGTGTTACACTTGAAACAAGAACATGCTTCAATTTGA
This sequence comes from Acinetobacter bereziniae LMG 1003 = CIP 70.12, assembly GCF_000368925.1. Classification (GTDB taxonomy): domain Bacteria; phylum Pseudomonadota; class Gammaproteobacteria; order Pseudomonadales; family Moraxellaceae; genus Acinetobacter; species Acinetobacter bereziniae. The sequence continues at coordinate 2,273,348 of NZ_KB849756.1, forward strand.
TTTGGAGGTACTTGATACGTTTGTCACCGTTTGCACGGTAAAAATCAATTTGAACTTCGTCAAAAGTATAACCAGCAGAACAAGCTTCCCAAAGTTTTGGACTAGTCGCATCCAAATCTTTAACGAAAAGCATGTCTGAATGTTCTACACGTTCAGCAGTATGACCACCAACGCTTGAAGAAGTAGCAGATTTTGGTTGACGGATGTTGTGAGACCAAGAATTAACTTCTAGCCAGTTCTTGTGCTCAGAATCACGTGACTCACCATCAACTTTGTACTTGCCTTGAAATTGAACGTATATGTCTTTCATTAGATTTACCCTTATTTTTTAAAGTTATTATTTAGCCACGCTCTATTTTAATTCGAGGACTGAGGTAACTCAGTGACAAGTCGCAGAGAAACTGACAACTCATCTAGCTGGAAATGCGGTCTTAAAAAGACCACAGACTTGTAGTGCCCTGGCTCTGCAGGATTCTCTACAACTTTTACAGAAGCTTCACGCAGTGGATACTGTGCTTTTGCTTCTTGAGACGCGCCATCATCAAGCAATACATATTGTGATAGCCATTCATTTAAAAATGCTTCTACGTTTCCAGCCGATGCAAAACTTCCGACTTTATCTCGCATCATTGCTTTTAGATAATGTGCAATTCGAGAAACTGCCATGATGTATTGGATTTGGCTAGAAAGTGATGAGTTTGCATTCGCAGTATCACTGTCATATTTTTTCGGCTTCTGCGTAGACTGTGCACCAAAGAATGCTGCATAGTCTGTATTCTTACAATGCACCAGTGGAATAAAGCCCAAATCACTTAATTCTTTTTCACGACGATCAGTGATAGCAATTTCTGTTGGGCATTTAAATACCACTTCACCATCATTGGTTTTAAAGGTATGCACTGGTAAGCCTTCGACCATACCGCCACCTTCTACACCACGAATAGCCGCACACCAGCCATGCAAGTCAAAGGCATTGGTCAAACGTGTACCGAACGCATAAGCTGCATTCATCCATAAATATTCATCGTGATTTTGACCTGAAACTTCTTCAACGAAGTTAAAGCCTTCAGTTGCCCATCCCTCTTTAGGATCATAAGGCAAGCGTCCTAAAACACGTGGCATGGTCAATGCAACATAACGCGCATCATCGCTTTCACGGAATGAACGCCATTGCACATATTCAGCTGTTTCAAACACTTTTGAAACATCACGCGGACGATCAATATCAGTGAATGATTCAAGACCTAACATATTGCTGCTTGCAGCAGAAATGAATGGTGCATGTGATGCTGCTGCAACATGTGAAATTTGTTCTAACAAATACATATCTGATGGTGTACGATCGAACTCAAAGTCACCAATCAAAGTAGCATAAGGTGCGCCACCAAATGAACCATATTCTTCTTCATACACTTTTTTAAACAATGTACTTTGATCGAAATCTGTTGCACCTTGGAAGTCTTTGATCAACTCTTTTTTCGTCGTGTTTAACATACGAATTTTGATCAACGGATTAGACGGTGACTCTTGGCAAAAATAGTACAAACCACGCCAAGTCGATTCAATTTTTTGAAACTGCTCGTTGTGCATGATTTTGCTAAGTTGTGTCGAAATAAGTGCATCAATTTCAGCAATACGCTTATCAATAGACAAAGACATGTTTTCAGAAACAGTAATTGTTCCTGCCATGACTTCTTTCGCCAATTCGCTAATTAAGCTTTTCGCACGATCATGTTCTTCGTCATTACGTGCAATTCGGCTACGCTCCACAATAGAATCAAGTAAACTTACTTCTTCTACAGCTGTATCTTGTACAGTATTGGTTTGTAAATTACTCATTTTCTGGACCCGCCTCAGCACTTAATTTACGAATCTGATCCGTATTTTGTAAAACCTCATCAAGCAAGTCTTCCAAACGCTCACTGTTAGAAATCTTATTTCTCAAGTCTGTTAAACGCTCACGCGCTTCAACCAACTTTTTAAGTGGTTCAACTTGCTGTACAACTTGTTCAGGGCGAAAATCTTCCATTGACTTAAATGTTAAATCAACTGACATGCGACCACCTTCTTCAGTCAAAGTATTTTCAACTTGGAAGGCTGCACGTGGAGATAATGATTCCATCACTTCATCAATGTTTTCTAAGTCAACATTGATAAATTTCTTGTCTTTTAACTTGGTTCTTTCTAACTCAGAAGCTGCAGAGAAATCGCCGAGCACACCAACAACAAATGGTAATTCTTTAACTTCCTTGCCATCACCCACTTCAACATCATAAGTCAGCTGAACACGTGGTGGTCTGATTCGCTGTAATTTTTTCTGTACACTTTCACGTTTTGACATTTTTTTTATCCATTAATTTGAGCAAATAAATTATGTTGGGAAATTCGGTCTAGCTGCTGGTGTCGGCTTCGGTTTTGCTGGAGTAGCAGCGGGTTTAGATGATGCAGGCTTAGATGAAGAAGGTGCAGAACGTGTCGGCGAAGTACGGTTCACTTTCTGAGGACGGCTCACTTTCTGAGGGCGAGAACTACGCTCTACACTCGGCGCAGTTTCCTGATTTTTTTCAACCAAAACTGCTGCAGGCATTGCTTGTCGAACAGCATCTGTAAAACTTTTCGCAACTGGATAAGTTTTGGCTTCTGTCAAGTAACGCATTTCACTGGTACGCATCTTGGTTAGCGCATCTGAAGCCAAACCAAGACCAGCAAGGAACTTAACATCAGTCAACTCATTGCTTTGAATATTCAAAGTTTCTAAATAACTGACAATTTGAAGCGCTTTTTCATTTTTCCCAAGCTGTTGGAATTTCTCCGCAGCTGAGACCAACAGTTTGTTTTTATAGTCTTTGTTCTTCTTATCACACAATTGCGCATAAATCCCCAGAAGCTCAGGATTCGTCTCGCCTTCAACCATTGGATAGTCTTTGATACATGATCTTTTTAGTTTGATCTCATCGTTTGCGCTAACAAATGTGCTCGCAAATGATGCTCCAAGAACTAAAATGTACGGGATATAATTCTTCAAAATCTAACCTCAATTCACTTGATTCAGTTATTCAATAGATTTACTTTTGATGTTTTATAAATATATATAATTAAAGCAACTTCGTTTAAAATCTTAGAAATAAAACTAAAAAAAACACTTTTAGTCAAGTGAAATTTCGTATCAACATTTTAAACGATTGATAAAAAAAGTTTTTTAAAGCGTTTGGATAATATCAATAATATCTTATCTTCACAAAAGTTTTTTTTTCTGTAAAATATTTCTTGAGATTTTTAAAAAAATATTAAACATTTGATTTTAATATACTAATTTAAATGCCAAATTGATAGGCTAGAAAATTAAAAACTGACTTTGTGCCAAAGTAAAGTTTTTGAGAGAGACAAAAATGACCGATTTAAAAGTTTTGATTAAAAAGTTATCTGCATCTTCACGTACAGCTTTAGAACAATCCGCCAATCTATGTGTAAATCATCAAAATTTTGAAATTGAAATTGAACATTTTTTTGTCAAATTACTTGAGCAGCATGGCAATGATCTTGAAATATTACTAAACAAATGCAAAATTTCAAAAGATGCATTGTTAAGTGATTTGTTAGAATGCATTTCTCAGCTTCCGAAAGGCAATACCCGAACGCCAATCTTTTCAAAATCAATTGTTCGACTTCTGGAACAAGCATGGTTGCTTGCTTCAGCTGAACAAGATTCAGTGATTCGCAGTGGACACTTACTTGTTGCGTTACTTACTGCCTCGGACCTCTATCAAATTGCAATTCGAGCTTCAAGCTTATTTGATCTTTTCCCGATTGATATGATGAAGCATAAATTCTTGGAAATTTGCGTGAACAGTAACGAAAATGTTCCCGTGAATACCACAGAAAAAGAAGCCAAATCTGAAGTAAATTCAGGTGATCATTCAGCCTCACTTAAAAAAACGCCGGCACTGGATCAGTTCACTATTAACCTCACTGAAAAGGCTCAAAAAGGTGGAATAGACCCTGTTATTGGTCGTGAATACGAAATCCGTTTGATGCTGGATATTTTGATGCGTCGTCGTCAAAACAATCCCATCTTAACAGGTGAGCCTGGTGTCGGTAAAACTGCTGTAGTTGAAGGTCTAGCACTTAAAATTTCACAAAACCAAGTTCCCGATGCGCTTAAAAATGTTCAACTGCATTCTTTAGATATGGGCTTGTTACAAGCTGGTGCAAGCGTCAAAGGTGAGTTTGAAAACCGATTAAAACAAGTTATCCAAGAAGTGCAACAATCAGCTCACCCAATTATCCTGTTTATTGATGAAGCTCACACCATGATTGGTGCTGGTGGTCAAGCAGGTCAAAATGATGCAGCAAACTTGTTAAAACCTGCATTGGCGCGTGGTGAATTAAGAACAATTGCAGCAACAACATGGGCGGAATATAAGCAGTATTTTGAAAAAGATGCCGCTTTGAGTCGTCGCTTCCAAGTGGTTAAAGTTGAAGAACCAACCGAAGAAGTGGCTATCGATATGTTACGTGCCATGATTCCTGTGATGGCAAATCACTTTAACTTACGTATTGATGATGAAGCCATTGTTACCGCTGTACATTCATCACACCGTTATATCAGTGGGCGTCAACTCCCAGATAAAGCCATTAGTGTATTAGATACAGCGGCTGCACGAGTTGCACTCACACAAAATGCCCAACCTGTGAAATTGGATCAACTCAAAGCTCAACAACATAATTTAAATTTAGAATTCAATATCATTGAAAATGAGCATAAGCATGAGTCAATTCATGAAGAACGCTTAGCACAACTTAAACGATCTTTAGATACACTTGAGCAAGAAATTCAAGAAACAGAACAACAATGGCAAGCTGAATTGGATTTAATTCAGCAAATCAAAGTATTAGAAAGCGGTACCGATACGGAACAAGCATCACATAAAGATGAAATCCTAAAACTTCGTAACAACTTAGCTGAACTGCAAGGTCAAGAACCTCTGGTTTTTGAACGTGTAAATGCACAAATCATCAATGAAATTATTTCAGATTGGACTGGTATTCCTGTTGGGAAAATGGTCAATGATGAAATTAAACAAATTCTCAGCTTGGAAGAAAAACTCGAACAACGTGTAATGGGACAAGATTATGCATTACATCAGCTGGTTCAAGGGATTAAAACATCGAAAGCACGCTTAGAAGATCCGAATAAACCACAAGGTGTCTTCATGCTAGTTGGTCCAAGTGGTGTCGGTAAAACGGAAACCGCCTTAGCACTTGCCAATGAGCTTTATGGTGGTGAATCGCATTTAATCACCATCAATATGTCTGAATACCAAGAAGCACATACTGTTTCCTCTCTCAAAGGTGCACCTCCAGGGTATGTAGGTTATGGTCAAGGTGGTGTATTAACGGAAGCTGTTAGACGTAATCCTTATAGTGTTGTTTTACTGGACGAGATTGAAAAAGCGCATAGCGATGTTCAAGAATTGTTCTACCAAGTTTTCGACAAAGGAACACTTGAAGACGGTGAAGGTAGAGTTATTGATTTTAAAAATACCACGATTTTGTTGACCTCAAATACAGGTTCAAACGCCATTATGCAGGCATGTTTAAATCAGCCTGTAGAAGAGTGGCCAAGCGCTGAAGAGCTTACCGAGCAACTTAAGCCAAGTTTATATAAGCAATTTAAACCTGCATTTTTGGGTCGTATGCGGATTGTGCCATATTTCCCATTACATGATGATCTTCTGGTCAGAATTATTGAACATAAAATTGGCAAAATTACTGCACGACTCGAAAAACAATACGAAACCAAAGTGACATATAGCGATGATTTGATCGAGTTAATTCTCAGTCGTTGCACAGAGGTGGATAGTGGTGCGCGTAATGTTGACAATATTTTAAATGCTTCTGTCTTACCTGCATTAGCAACAGAAATGCTGGTTGCGCTAGCAGAACAAAAAATTCCTAAATTGATTCATATCGACACCAAAGATGATGAAATTATTTACCTTTTAGATCCACAAGCCAAATCTGCAAAGAAGAAATCGAGTAAGAAGCCAAAGGTTGTGGAAGCTTAAATTCACGAGTATAGAGAATGGATATTAATTTAGATACCTTACTAAAACCTATTTCAGATGAACATCCATGTGGAGAAGATTTATCTTTTTCCAATGAGTTTCATGAAATAAAAAAAGCACGAACACATGATGATCCACTATTAGATCAGGGGGATTGGATCTCTGAACCTAAGCAAGCGGATTGGTCATTTGTTGCTGAAAAATCTGTTCAATTATTAACAGATAAAACTAAGGATATCCGTTTACTGACTTGGCTGACCGAAGCTTGGACAAATCTATATGGTTTTGAAGGTTTAATTAAAGGACTAGAGCTGAGCCATCGCGTCTTAGAGCAATTCTGGTTAAAGCTCCATCCTGAAATTGAAGATGATGATTTAGATCAACGTCTCGGGTTGCTACAAGGCTTCACAACACAATTACCCGGCTTGATCAAGAATGTTCCACTCATCAACATTCAACCATTCTACTCACTTGCCCAATACGAAAAATTTTTACATTTACAAAATGTGCGTCGTAAGCAAGCTGAAGATTCTGACAGTGTGGAAGCATCGCTAGAATTAGACCAATTCAACCAAGCTTTATTCAATACATCTCGGACATTTCAATATCAAAATTATCAGCAATTTCAGGAAATTTTGCAGCATTGGAATATCATTAAACAAGTGCTCGATTCTTTGATGGAGTTGGAAGCGCCAAGTTTTGCCAATGTAGATTCTCAACTTGAAAATATTCAAATGAATCTAAAAAAAATCTATAAAGCAGAATCTTTTGGCAGCAACACCAATACAGCGCCTATGGAAAATACAGATACTCAAGTTCAAATACCAATTGCATCAGCTACAGAGTCCTATGCAGCTCCAGTTGTTCAAACACAAAGTTTTCAGCCACAACCACAAAGTCACTTACAGAACCGTGAACAGGCAATGCGTGTTTTACAAGATATTGCTGATTATTTTCAAACCAATGAACCACATAGCCCTGTAAGTTATATGCTGCAAAAAACCATTAAATGGAGTCAAATGCCTTTACACGAATGGTTAACTCAAGTCATTAAAAATGATAATCCCCTTGATTCTATTCAAGAATTACTGGGCGTCAACCAAAATAATGAATCTTCTGAGTGGTAATCCAATATGTTTAAAGCTGAAAAAGTTCTTTGGGGTGAAGGTTTATTTTTAAGACCACAGCATTTCCAACTACAAGATACCTATCAAGAACAACGTTTAAATCATACCGTTCGTTCTACTATTCCCTATCCTTATGGGATTAAAAATCTTCGTTTTGACGAAACTCAATTGGGTACACATGTACTGGCTTTAGAACACATTGATATGATTTGGCAGGATGGCGAGATTTATCAAGCACCAGCTAAAGATCTTTTGCCACAACCGATCTTATTGGATGAATTGAATTTGCGTGGTGAAATGCTCATTTATTTAGCATTGCCGATCTTACAACCCAATAAGAAAAACATTTCAGATGATCAGGATAAGCAACCTGCGCGCTATCATTCTTATTTGAATGAAACACATGATCTGTTTACAGATGCAACACCTGCTGAAATTACTTTTCTGAGACGTCGTACTGAATTCAAACTTTTTGATATTCAAGCTGATCCGAATCAGGATTTAGATGGCTTTTTGTATTTAGCGATTGGAAAAATCAAACGTCATAGTTCAGGTAATTTTGAAATTGATTCAAAATATATTCCGCCAATTTTACATATTCAGTCGAATGAAACCCTGTTGGCGAATTTGAAACGAACTTTAAATGTTGTTCGTGCCAAAATCAAAATGATTCAAACCAATAACCGTGAAAATGAACAGAAACTGATCGAGTTTAGATCGGGAGATATTGTGTCTTTCTGGTTGGTGAATGCACTCAATACTGCTCATGCAACATTAAACCATCTTTTGCAAAATCCTCAAATTCATCCTGAGAAATTGTTCTTTGAGTTGTTACGTTTAACAGGTTCATTGCTCACCTTCTCTACCGCATATGAAGTTGAGCATTTACCACAATATCAACATCACAACCTGCAAGATAGTTTTACTCAATTAGATAAAATCTTACGTGAACTGTTAGATACGATTATTTCAAGTCGTTATATCAGTATCGCATTGAAAGAAATTCGTCCATCGTATTGGGTAGGCAGTTTAGAAACCGATAAAATTACTAAAGAATCAAGACTTTATATCGCAGTCTCAAGTGGTATGATGCAGACACACGAATTGATTCAAATCGTACCTTTACGTTTCAAAGTTGGTAATACGGTAGATGTAGAACAACGTGTTGTTGCAGCACTTCCTGCAATTCCAATTCATCATTTGGTACAAATTCCAACGGCCATTCCAGTACGATCAGGGGTGAGCTATTTCGAAATTGAGCCACACCACGAGATGTATCAGCGTATGCTTGATTCTGAAACCATTTGTATTTATGTACCAGCAGGTTTCCAAGATATCAGTATTGAGCTGATCGCAGTGATGAACGGTTAAGAGGATGAGCAAATGAGTCAGAACAATAATATCGCCCCTTCACTGTTTGATGATGGACAAATTGGGGCAGGTTCTTTACCTCAACCGACTAAAAATACACAAGCAACCAATTTGGTTGATCTTTTGCACGACGGTTTTTATATCGTCTTTTTATTAAGAAATCAGTACGTTCCTGAAAATGCTGATCGCTTTAAAGATAAGATTTTAGATTTACTCAATCGCTTCGAACATCAAGCCAAGAAACTACAGTTTTCAGCAGAAGATATTCAAGACGCAAAGTATGCCTATTGCGCTTTACTTGATGAAACGATTGTTACCCAACAAGATCCTTCTTTTTTCAATCTACAAAATCATTGGTTAATCAGCCCATTACAGTTGACCCTGTTCGGTTCACAACTGGCGGGTTATCGTTTTTTTGAGTTTTTAGAGCTGATTCGTGCCCGTGGTAAAGAAAGACTCGCATCACTCGAAGTTTATCATTATTGCTTATTGCTCGGTTTTCAAGGTAAGTATCGTATTGAATCTATTGAGAGTTTGAATCACTTAGTCGCACGAGTCGGTGATGAAATTGATTACTTAAAAGGTAAAAAAGCTGCTTTTTCACCTTTTGCTGCGCTACCTGATCAGATCAAAAATATTATTCATCGAGAATTACCTTTTGTTTGGATTCTAATTTTCCTGTTGTTATTTGCAGTGCTTGCTTTTGCAGGATTAAAAATTATGTTGAATAAGAATGAAGATGCTTCGCTTGCAAAATTTAATAATGTAATTGCAGCGCCAGCAGAACAAGCGCATATCACGATTCTATTGCCTTGACGGTAAAATTATGACACAAGAAAAGCAAACATCTATTCGTATATTACAAAGTAAGCCTGTTAAAAAAACTTGGGGAAAATCATCAATCTTTTTACTTGGCTTATTAACCGGGATCATCCTTTCAGCGATCTTTTTCTTTATTTTTATCAATTTTAACCAGCCTGAAACTTTAACTGACTCAGTTGAAACAACATCCGCTGTACAAGAACAAGATGTACAAGCGCATACTGAAGAAGCTACAAACAATCAACATGATGAAAGCGCTGGTGCTTATAAACAACATATTAATGAGAAAGACTTTAATCAAATTTTCAAACATGAAAATAAGCCTGTACCTCAACCAGTTCCAAAGAGCGGCTCACCATTTGAACAAATGCTCAAACCAGAAGTGAAGCCTGCTCCTGCAGTAGCATCTAAACCACCAGTTGTACCTGCAAAACCTGTAGCCGCTGCAACAGCCAAACCGAAAGTTGAGGCAAAAGCAGCTGAAAAAGAAGCTCCAGCGAAAAAGGAAGAAGTTCAAGAGATCTCTCCTGAAGCGACTGTCAAAATGACCATAGAAAGAAAAGAGATAGAAAACAAACCATGATTTTGTTTGTTGTTATTTGTTTTCTCTTTTTGGTGATTGGTCTTACTTTTTTAATGTCTTATGAGATCAGAAACAAAACTTTAGACTATTTAAAAGCACTGCTACCACAGGGTAAGAAAAAACTAGCATCTGCAAAACATTTCGCAGAGCAAATGAACCAAGCAGCTTCTGCACATCAAACTCAGACCCATTGGCATTTACAACAATGGTGGATTTTGATTGCAGGTTTTTTTCTGCTTTCCAGTATTTTAGTTTTTGCCTTTACTCGACCCATTGACCCGACAAAAGTAGAAGCAGAATACTTAAGACAGACAGATCCACAAATCTATGCATTGCTTAATGGTGAGGTCTTAAGCCCTCCGCCTGCTGTTGATGACAGCTTAATTGATGCCGCAATTGTGCAAGCTCAAATCCTAGAGAGAGAAAATCCACTTCCAAATCATCAATTCCCAAGTGTGAATCCATCAGCGATTGATAACGAAGGAGTTGGGGATCAGAGAAGCAGTTTTGATACGGCAATGGTTGACCGTAAATGGGACAAAATGCATCCAAGTTATAAGCAACGTTTGCTGATGGTCTTTAAAATCATGAAAGAACGTCACGGTTATGAAATGGTTCTTTTAGAAGGTTATCGTAGCCCTGAACGTCAAACACGTTTATCGGGCAATACAGCAACCACTTTAGCCAAAGCCTATCAAAGTTATCATCAATTTGGTTTAGCTGCTGATGTAGCCTTTAAACGTGATGGCAAAGTAGTGATTTCTGAACGTGATCCATGGGCTTGGAAAGGTTATCAACTGTATGGTGTTGTCGCTGAATCAGTAGGTTTAACCTGGGGTGGTCGTTGGACAAGAATTCATGACTATGGTCATACTGAATTCCGAATGCCTGGGCTACGTAAAAACCGTGAATCTGCTGAACGCTTAATTGCAGAAGCACAAGGTAAAGGTCTCATGGCAAATAATATTGAGGTCAATTAATGAAAATTTTATTGTTGTAGGAAATTGCTTACAACAATCACAGCGATTGTCATCTATACGATTAGTGATCAATTTTATATTCTATGGTCATAGGGAACAGGAAGTTTCCCAGACAAAACAACAATAACCAAGTGTCTGAGCATCAGGAACGTGAGATTCGACAGGAGTCAGATCTAACACACCAATACGAAGAAAACCCCATCAGGATGATGGGGTTTTCTTTTTATAGCCATACCATTTTTTTGATTTATAGTTTCTTTAAATATTCGACTATTTCTTTATTATTCGCCATTTCTGCCAGTTCCAAGGCTGTAAATTGTGCTTTATAGTGGACATCAGCACCCTGACTCACTAATAACTTCAAAATGTCTAAATGATTATTTTCGGCTGCGGCTTGTAATGCACTATAACCTTCTTCATCCATTTGATTGGCATCAATCCCTTGTGATAAAAGCTGTTCGACTTGTTCAATATCGCCAAGTGAAGCAGCATACACCAGTTCAGGAAGATAAAGTTCTTCATCATCATTAGGAATGGGAGAGAATGAGTTCAGTTTCATAAAAAGATCCTATTTGACTGAATTATTACCCGCAAAATTTTAAATGACAACATCAAATTTAAATTATTCTGAAAGGATTACCAAAATTTCCACCACTTTTGTGTGTTTAAATTTTGATGTATTTGTGGTGCTGTATTTTGAATTTCTTCGCCCTTTTCATTATATATCTCATCGCCATCACCACGAACACTTGCTTTAAAATACTGTGCAATTTTATACATTTTTATTAGAATTTCACGATCTGGATTTTTCACGCTAATACTATTTTTAGACGGAGAAAAATAAACATTTACCCCCTCTGGATATTTAGAATAGCCCTTCCATATACATAATCCTTCAATTTTAAAACTTAAAACCTCATTTTCAGGACCAATAATTTCAATTTGGTCGTTACGATCCATTTCAGGATCATTTTCTATATATTCTAGCCATTTATCTAATGTAATTTTATTTTGTGGTTCAGAATCAATCTGCTCAATATGAATAGAATATCCCATATGATTTCCCTTAATTTGTAATAATTATTCTTAATAATTTTAATAGAAAGCTTATAAATAGGATAGATGTATTTCCATTTCACATAAAAAAACACCCTCAACATTTTAGTTGAGGGTGTTTTAAGAATTAAAAGCTGGCGATGACTTACTCTCACATGGGTAACCCCACACTACCATCAGCGCTAAGAGGTTTCACTTCTGAGTTCGGGAAGGGATCAGGTGGTTCACTCTTGCTATTGTCGCCAGCAAACTGTTATGGACTTTTTCGGGTCTTATGGGTATGCCTTACTTTGTTCCAAATGAGTTTAACAGAAGAACATTTGAGTTGGTTATTGTAACTAGCTTTACAACTAAATCAAGTTTCTTTGATCTTTTATGAATCAAATGATGCTTCACATACAACTGCTTGGGTGTTGTATAGTCAAGCCTCACGAGCAATTAGTATTGGTCAGCTTCATGCGTCACCGCACTTCCACATCCAACCTATCAACGTCGTAGTCTTCAACGGCTCTTTAGAGGACATAAAGTCCTAGGGAAATCTTATCTTGAGGTAGGCTTCCCGCTTAGATGCTTTCAGCGGTTATCCCTTCCGAACATAGCTACCCGGCGATGCGACTGGCGTCACAACCGGTACACCAGAGGTTCGTCCACTCTGGTCCTCTCGTACTAGGAGCAGATCCTCTCAAATTTCCAACGCCCACGGTAGATAGGGACCGAACTGTCTCACGACGTTCTAAACCCAGCTCGCGTACCTCTTTAAATGGCGAACAGCCATACCCTTGGGACCTGCTTCAGCCCCAGGATGAGATGAGCCGACATCGAGGTGCCAAACACCGCCGTCGATATGAACTCTTGGGCGGTATCAGCCTGTTATCCCCAGAGTACCTTTTATCCGTTGAGCGATGGCCCTTCCATACAGAACCACCGGATCACTAAGACCTACTTTCGTACCTGCTCGACTTGTGGGTCTCGCAGTTAAGCGCGCTTTTGCCTTTATACTCTACGCGTGATTTCCGACCACGCTGAGCGCACCTTCGTACTCCTCCGTTACTCTTTAGGAGGAGACCGCCCCAGTCAAACTACCCACCAGACATGGTCCTCGTCCCGGATAACGGGACAGAGTTAGAACCTCAATATTACCAGGGTGGTATTTCAAGGATGGCTCCATAGCAACTGGCGTCGCTACTTCTAAGCCTCCCACCTATCCTACACAAGTAAGATCAAAGTTCAATGTCAAGCTGCAGTAAAGGTTCACGGGGTCTTTCCGTCTAGCCGCGGGTACACCGCATCTTCACGGCGATTTCGATTTCACTGAGCCTCTGCTGGAGACAGCGCCCCCATCATTATGCCATTCGTGCAGGTCGGAACTTACCCGACAAGGAATTTCGCTACCTTAGGACCGTTATAGTTACGGCCGCCGTTTACTGGGGCTTCGATCAAGAGCTTCGCTTACGCTAACCCCATCAATTAACCTTCCAGCACCGGGCAGGCATCACACCCTATACGTCCACTTTCGTGTTTGCAGAGTGCTATGTTTTTAATAAACAGTTGCAGGGGCCTGGTTTCTGTGGCTGCCAATAGCTCAAGGAGCAAGTCCTATCACCGTCAGCAGCGTACCTTCTCCCGAAGTTACGGTACCATTTTGCCTAGTTCCTTCAGCAGAGTTCTCTCAAGCGCTTTGGTCTACTCGACCTGACCACCTGTGTCGGTTTCGGGTACGATTCCTGTGTAACTGAAGCTTAGAGACTTTTCCTGGAAGCATAGTATCAGCCACTTCACGAGTAAACTCGCTTGCTATCAGTTCTCAGCATAGAGCACCCCGGATTTGCCTAAGATGCATGCCTACAACCTTCCACCTGGACAACCAACGCCAGGCTGACTTAACTTTCTCCGTCCTCTCATCGCATTACACAGAAGTATTGGAATATTAACCAATTTCCCATCGACTACGCCTCTCGGCCTCGCCTTAGGGGTCGACTCACCCAGCCCCGATTAACGTTGGACTGGAACCCTTGGTCTTTCAGCGAACGGGTTTTTCACCCGTTTTGTCGTTACTCACGTCAGCATTCGCACTTCTGATACCTCCAGCATGCTTCTCAACACACCTTCATCGGCTTACAGAACGCTCCCCTACCACGTATACAATGTATACATCCGCAGCTTCGGCATATAGTTTTAGCCCCGTTACATCTTCCGCGCAGGCCGACTCGACTAGTGAGCTATTACGCTTTCTTTAAAGGGTGGCTGCTTCTAAGCCAACCTCCTAGCTGTCTATGCCTTCCCACATCGTTTCCCACTTAACTATAATTTTGGGGCCTTAGCTGGCGGTCTGGATTGTTTTCCTCTTGACTACGGACGTTAGCACCCGCAGTCTGTCTCCCGGATAGTACTCATAGGTATTCGGAGTTTGCATCGGTTTGGTAAGTCGGGATGACCCCCTAGCCGAAACAGTGCTCTACCCCCTATGGTATTCGTCCGAGGCGCTACCTAAATAGCTTTCGGGGAGAACCAGCTATCACCGAGTTTGATTAGCCTTTCACCCCTATCCACAAGTCATCCCCTGGCTTTTCAACGACAGTGGGTTCGGTCCTCCAGTTAGTGTTACCCAACCTTCAACCTGCTCATGGATAGATCACCCGGTTTCGGGTCTATACCCAGCAACTAAACGCCCTATTAAGACTCGATTTCTCTACGGCTCCCCTATGCGGTTAACCTTGCTACTGAATATAAGTCGCTGACCCATTATACAAAAGGTACGCAGTCACCGAACAAGTCGGCTCCCACTGCTTGTATGCATGCGGTTTCAGGATCTATTTCACTCCCCTCACAGGGGTTCTTTTCGCCTTTCCCTCACGGTACTGGTTCACTATCGGTCAGTCAGGAGTATTTAGCCTTGGAGGATGGTCCCCCCATATTCAGACAAGGTTTCACGTGCCTCGCCCTACTCGTCATCATTATATGTGCACTTTCGTGTACGGGACTATCACCCTCTACGGTAGCACTTCCCAGAGCTTTCCGCTAATACACATATAACTTAATGGGCTGATCCCCGTTCGCTCGCCGCTACTGAGGGAATCTCAATTGATTTCTTTTCCTAAGGGTACTGAGATGTTTCACTTCCCCTCGTTCGCCTCGCATGACTATGTATTCATCATGCGATACCTACCTTATGGTAAGTGGGTTTCCCCATTCAGAAATCTCCGGATCACAGGATATTTGCCGCCTCCCCGAAGCTTATCGCAGGCTATTACGTCTTTCATCGCCTCTGACTGCCAAGGCATCCACCACATGCACTTAATTACTTGACTATACAACCCCAAACAGTCGTTAATCCCTACAAGGAGGATCAACAATGTGGATTTAACCACTTCTATTTGTTGCTTGTGAACTTAATCACTGTACAGCTTCAATTTAATTCATATACCAAAACGCTTGATTCAGTTTTATCGCTAGTTCTCATTTCATTCCGCTTTAACAATTGCTTGTTAAGCTTCATAAAACGAGTTAAACAATTATTTCAACTCAAATATATTCTGTTAATGATTCACTACCGCCTCGTCAGCAAGTAGTTCACTGTGATAAATCACAGAAGTTAATAAACTCTATAAACTTCAGTTCATTAATTTCTATAATCAATTTCATCTTTCAAATGGATGCCTGCGCGAAGCACAGCTCCTTGCTTAAATTCTCGGACAAAGCGTTGCTTTGTTTTCCCTCAAATTTGGTGGAGACTAGGAGAGTCGAACTCCTGACCTCCTGCGTGCAAAGCAGGCGCTCTACCAACTAAGCTAAGTCCCCAGCTTAAGATCTTAATATATCTGCTCTTCTGTATTCAGTAGACTTGGTGGGTCTGACAAGACTTGAACTTGTGACCCCACGCTTATCAAGCGTGTGCTCTAACCAACTGAGCTACAGACCCTCAGATACATCAATGAAGAACAACTTGTTGTGGATTCTTACCAATCGTCAATCTTTCGTTAAGGAGGTGATCCAGCCGCAGGTTCCCCTACGGCTACCTTGTTACGACTTCACCCCAGTCATCGGCCACACCGTGGTAAGCGTCCTCCTTACGGTTAGACTACCTACTTCTGGTGCAACAAACTCCCATGGTGTGACGGGCGGTGTGTACAAGGCCCGGGAACGTATTCACCGCGGCATTCTGATCCGCGATTACTAGCGATTCCGACTTCATGGAGTCGAGTTGCAGACTCCAATCCGGACTACGATCGGCTTTTTGAGATTAGCATCCTATCGCTAGGTAGCAACCCTTTGTACCGACCATTGTAGCACGTGTGTAGCCCTGGTCGTAAGGGCCATGATGACTTGACGTCGTCCCCGCCTTCCTCCAGTTTGTCACTGGCAGTATCCTTAAAGTTCCCATCCGAAATGCTGGCAAGTAAGGAAAAGGGTTGCGCTCGTTGCGGGACTTAACCCAACATCTCACGACACGAGCTGACGACAGCCATGCAGCACCTGTATGTAAGTTCCCGAAGGCACCAATCCATCTCTGGAAAGTTCTTACTATGTCAAGACCAGGTAAGGTTCTTCGCGTTGCATCGAATTAAACCACATGCTCCACCGCTTGTGCGGGCCCCCGTCAATTCATTTGAGTTTTAGTCTTGCGACCGTACTCCCCAGGCGGTCTACTTATCGCGTTAGCTGCGCCACTAAAGTCTCAAAGACCCCAACGGCTAGTAGACATCGTTTACGGCATGGACTACCAGGGTATCTAATCCTGTTTGCTCCCCATGCTTTCGTACCTCAGCGTCAGTATTAGGCCAGATGGCTGCCTTCGCCATCGGTATTCCTCCAGATCTCTACGCATTTCACCGCTACACCTGGAATTCTACCATCCTCTCCCATACTCTAGCTTCCCAGTATCGAATGCAATTCCCAAGTTAAGCTCGGGGATTTCACATCCGACTTAAAAAGCCGCCTACGCACGCTTTACGCCCAGTAAATCCGATTAACGCTCGCACCCTCTGTATTACCGCGGCTGCTGGCACAGAGTTAGCCGGTGCTTATTCTGCGAGTAACGTCCACTCATCTTGGGTATTAACCAAAAGAGCCTCCTCCTCGCTTAAAGTGCTTTACAACCATAAGGCCTTCTTCACACACGCGGCATGGCTGGATCAGGGTTCCCCCCATTGTCCAATATTCCCCACTGCTGCCTCCCGTAGGAGTCTGGGCCGTGTCTCAGTCCCAGTGTGGCGGATCATCCTCTCAGACCCGCTACAGATCGTCGCCTTGGTAGGCCTTTACCCCACCAACTAGCTAATCCGACTTAGGCTCATCTATTAACGCAAGGTCACAAGTGATCCCCTGCTTTCCCCCGTAGGGCGTATGCGGTATTAGCATCCCTTTCGAGATGTTGTCCCCCATTAATAGGCAGATTCCTAAGTATTACTCACCCGTCCGCCGCTAGGTCAATTACCGAAGCAATCTCCCCCGCTCGACTTGCATGTGTTAAGCCTGCCGCCAGCGTTCAATCTGAGCCATGATCAAACTCTTCAGTTAAAATCATTAGTGACTTAAGGTCACAATTCTGGCTCATCAATGTACTGACAAATTCTCTCAAATAAACTTCGAGTAATTTAAACCAATCAATCAATGATAATATTTCGATCAATCAATCAGTAAAAATCCACACAAGTTGTTCTTCATATTCTCTTAATGATCAATTTATCACCTCGTCAGTGACAAATAAGACGCAATAAACATTCAACAACTTAACCCTCTAAGCTAAGTTCGTTTGCTGTATCGCGTCGGGATGAGCTCATTATAGGGCAATTTCTTACACACGCAAGTGCTTTTAACTGATTGTTTTATTGAGTGTTGTATTTTTACGCACTATTTTGGTTCATTTTTAGACTTATTATAGCGTAAGCTTTTAATAATAAAGCAGAAATATGACCAAAATATTTCTGCTTTATTTTTTAATTATTTTTTGACATTGCTCTTTATGGTTTGAATACTGATGATTTTTACAGCTTGTTTAGGTACATCTTGATACATCCCAACTGTTGCTGTAGGGCTTTGCACTATTTTATCTACGATATCGAGCCCTTGAGTAACTTTACCAAACACGGCGTAACCTGGGTTACCCGCAGACTTATTTAAAAAGTCGTTATTTGCAACGTTAATAAAGAATTGACTGGTTGCTGAATTTGGTGCATTGGTTCTCGCCATTGCTAAAGTGCCACGAAGGTTCTTTAAACCATTACTCGATTCGTTTTGAATCGGCGCCTGCGTTACTTTCTCTTTCATATTACTATCGAAGCCACCGCCTTGGATCATAAAGCCAGGAATAACGCGATGGAAAATGGTGCCATTATAGAATTGACTATTTACATAGCTCTTAAAATTCTTAACGGAAATTGGAGCTTGATCATCATATAGTTCAATATTGATGTTGCCCAAGTTGGTTTTGATTTGCATATCTGTATTGGCAAATACAGGATGCATGAGAATGCCCAAAGCAACACCCATACCGATTTTCTTAATCATTGTCTTTTTTTCCTTAAATTGATTTGATAAGTTTGCGCTTATATTAGTGTGCTTTTATATGATTGAAAAATGACATTTCACCACCTTTACCAATACCCTACATTTATCTGTTGAGATAAAGTTGAAGTTCGAATTGTTTAAATGGTCTCAGTATCTTTATATATGGTCAGCTTAGTTATCTTATGTATTTTGCTTTTTACTTGGTTTGATTGTTTTTTAATCAATAACTATTGTTTCACGTGAAACAATAGTTATTGATACTCAATATGCGATCGGCTTTATTGTTTATCCCAAAATTTACGAAACTCTTTACTCATTTCAATGACGTATTTTTTTGCTTTTCGTGATACTGGCGTTAGGTTGATAAAACCGTGAGTTTGATCTTCATAATCATGGTAATGAACTTTGACACCATTTTGTCTGAGTTTGTAGGCGTAAATTTTACCTTCATCATGCAATACATCATGCCCTGCTGTGACCACAAAGGCTGGTGCAAGTTTCTTGAGAGGACCATTGGTTGGTGAAATGATTGGATCATCCAAGGCAACATTAAAACGTGTAACGTAATAATCTGTCACATAATCAATATCAGAACCTGTTAAAACCAAGCCATCTTTATAAG
The DNA here is from genome assembly GCF_000368925.1 of Acinetobacter bereziniae LMG 1003 = CIP 70.12. Classification (GTDB taxonomy): domain Bacteria; phylum Pseudomonadota; class Gammaproteobacteria; order Pseudomonadales; family Moraxellaceae; genus Acinetobacter; species Acinetobacter bereziniae. Next base: position 2,292,484 of record NZ_KB849756.1, read on the forward strand.
CAAAGAAGGAAGGATGTCGACTCTTAAAATCAACTGCAGGATAAATTAAAAATTGAGCTTGTGGTGCATATACTGAATTTACTGTTCGTTGTGCCACGACTGCACTAATATTGCCACCTGCACTATCTCCACCAACCGCAATCCGACTTTTCAGGATTTTAAATTGACGGCGATTTTGATATACCCAAGCCAGAGCATCTTCACATGACTGGATCAATTCGCGAGGTCCAACTTCTGGAGCGAGTGGATATTCAATACTTAAAACTTGAACTTTTGCATGTGCTGCAATTAATCGACACACTTCATCATGGGTATCAACACTCCCCACGACAAAACCACCGCCATGGTAAAAAACAAGCATTGGTAATTTTTTATTTGGTGCGGGATGATAATGGCGCGCATAAACACTACCACTTTGTAATGGTAAACGAATATCTTCTACAAACTGAACATGGGTAGGTTTATTGATAATAGATTGCATTTGTGATTCAAACTGCTTTCTAGAGCGTTCTACATTTGCACCAATAAAGCCTACTTTACCTTGCTTGAGTTGAGCAGCCATCAAACATTTGGTAAAGCTGTCCAATTGAGGGAATTGGTAAGGATATCCCAATAACTTGCTTAAAGACTCTTGCGCAAATGTCGGTAAACGATCTACAGCACGCCCCGCTGAACCTTGCCCCTTTTCGACTAACTCATGAATATTACGTTGAAAAGCAACCATTATGTTTCTTCCTTAAATGTCCAAATTCTTCATATTTTCTACATGATCAGGAATTGACTGACTATAATCTTATACAAGTCTCGTCATCGATATACAAATATAAATTTTAAATACGCTAATCTGACTAAAATGACTTGTCATTGACTATTTTGCTATATCTCAGTTTTTTTTTGCTATTTTGATTGTTACACGGAGACAACTTATGGCTATCAAAGCATTATTTGTTTCGCTCATAACATCTATTATTGCTGTGGGTTGTGTTGCATTTCCCGATGAAGGTTATGACACACGCGGTTATGGACAACCGATTTATCGTGATTATGGCTATACTCCACGCTATGATTCAAGATATGACCGCAATAATGACCGTCAGCGTTGGGAACGTGAGCGTGCCTATCGTATACAGCAAATGCGGATTGAACAAGAACGGCGCCAAGCTCAGCATGATCGACAACGTTGGCAATATGAACAAGCAAAACGTGATCAAATGAGAAAACAGCATTGGGAACAACGTCGACAAGAGTGGAATAACAAATCTAATCATGATCGTCGCTGGGACAATAGAGCTGACCCAAAACAATGGCAACAGCACGACCACCAAAATCAACGTGATAAAAAACGTGATGATCGTCGAGGGCGTGACAACAATAAAGACTAAGGGTTCAAACTACACCTCGATGCTATTGTCAATTTAGCAAATGCACTGAAGCTTTGAAAAACAAAAATCAAGGTTTTACAAGACTATTTGCCAAATGATCAGGTTTATATTCTGATTTGAAATTTTGTCATTTAAGTCATTGTGATTTCATTCATTTCAGGCAATGATTTGGCTAATGTCAAATGATACTTTCACTCAAATTATGACCATGGAAATGAATGAATTGAGTGGAATATTTGATTGTGTAATAAATCATATCCTGAATTAAATTCTTGATAAAAAGTCCAGTTTGGTTGGACATGAATAATATTGATCATGGAAAGGAAAAAAATAATGAAATGGTCTCATGCCCTCATTGTTGCTACAGGTCTTTTGGCTGCTGTCTCTACTACTCAAGCAAAACAAGTCATGTGTGTGTTTGATTTGGTTGGTAAAAATGGCGACGTTTTTACATTAATGAAAGATTATCAACTTGCAGCGAAAAACTGGGGTGCAGATCTTGAATTAAAAGTAAATTCTAATGAAGCCGTCATTGCTGAAGATTTTAAAGCTGGTAAATGTGATGCTGTCAGTATTACGGGAATGCGTGGTCGTCAATTTAATAGTTTTACAGGCTCTTTAGATGCCATAGGTGCGATTCCTGACCTTAATCTTGCGGTAAAAATCATGCAAGGACTTGCTAGTCCAAATTTTGCCAAATACATGACCAATGGAAAGTATGAAGTGGTCGGGGTAATTCCTGTTGGTGATGCTTTCCTCATGGTCAATGACCGTAACATCAATACCGTTGCCAAAGCAGCAGGGAAAAAAATTGCAGTTCTTGACTATGACCAAGCCCAAAAGATTATGGTTCAACAAATTGGTGCTCAAGCTGTAAGCGCCGATGTAACCAATTTTGGGAGTAAGTTTAACAATGGGCAGGTTGATATTATTGGTGCACCTGCTGCTGTATTTAAACCACTAGAGTTACATAAAGGTCTAGGCAGTAAAGGTGCGATTGTTAATTATCCACTTTTACAAGTGACTGGAAATATTATTATTCGCCCTGATAAATTCCCAGCTGGTTATGGTCAAAAGTCTCGTGATTGGATTAAAACTCAGCTTCCTCGCGCCAACAGTATTATTGGTAAGATGAAGGCAGATATTCCTGCTAAATACTGGATGCAGGTGCCTGAAGGTGATAAACCAGGGTATCAAAAGTTAATGCGTGAGTCGCGTATCAGCTTAACCAAACAAGGTGTTTACAATAAGCAAATGATGAAAATTCTTTGGCAATTCCGTTGTAAAAATGACCCTAAAAACTTTGAGTGTGCACTACAAGATGAGAACTATAAATAATTCCAGATTAAATCCGATAAATTTAGTCTGAATTTACTTTAAAGTTCACTCACTGACCATATATTGAGTATGTTATACTGAATATATGGTCTTTTTGTTTAAGCCATTCGAAATATGAGGAACAATATCATGACCGCCCAAGCACTTGAGCTGACCGACAATGCTGCAAATAAAGTTCGCCAACTTCGTGATAGCGAAGGTAATCAAGATTTGATGTTACGTGTCTATGTAACGGGTGGCGGCTGTTCTGGTTTTTCTTATGGATTTAATTTTGCTGAAAGCATGAACGAAGATGACGCAGAATTTATCAACGGCGATGTAAAAATGTTAGTTGACTCGTTGAGTTACCAATATCTTGTTGGCTCAAAAGTAGATTATGTTGAAGGTCTAGAAGGCTCTCGCTTTATTGTTGAAAATCCAAATGCAACAACCACATGTGGCTGTGGTTCATCATTCTCCATTTAATTCAAAGCATATTTTGAATCAAATCATGCCCTCTTCTTGTGAGGGCATTTTTATGGTTAGAACATCAATATTAAATCGTTTCTAAAATATACTGACTCAATGCTTTGGCATTTTGAACAGGAATCCAATGTGTTGCATCCATAATAATTTCTCTATAAGGTGCAGCAATATAACGATGATTCAATTCGACACTTTTTGCACTTACTGCTGAATCATGTTTGCCCCAAATAAACAAAGTTGGAACGCGAATCGGTTGAGTAAGATGGCGGTTTGAACTAAATGGAAGTCCTCGATACCAATTTAATGCATAGCTTAAACGTTGTTCAGCCACCATGTCCTGTTGAAAATCTTCAAGTTGTTTCGTAGTCATTCCTGAATCTTTTAATAGACCTAAGCCTAATTTTGGGACTTTTTCAAACAACAGCTCGGGAATCTTAGGCAGTTGAAATAATCCAATATAATATGATTTTAATAGTTGATTACTGCTCAGCATTGCTCGCATAAATGCGGCTTTATGTGGAACTGAAACCGTAATGAGATGTTTAATTTTTTCAGGATAATGCTGGGCAACCTCCCAAGCCACGACAGCCCCCCAGTCATGTCCGACCAAATATATAGGTTGCTGGATCATTTCTAATAAAGCATTTACATCTGCTACCAACTCTGCACTTCGATAGTCCCGACGATTTTCTGGTTGCGCCCCAAGACTATATCCACGCTGATTAATAGCAAAAGTTCGATAGCCTTGTTCATTTAAGATTTCAGCGGTTTCTGTCCAACTTTTATTGGTTTCAGGAAAACCATGTAATAACACAAAAATCTGTCCATCTAAAGGACCTGAATCAATCACGTCAAAGGTTAAACCTTCTCTTTGAAAAGACTCAATACGTTGTTTTTCTATTGCTAAGCTCATGGGCATCTCAAATTTTATTTTTACTGATCTTGAAAGTTTACTCACGATTTTTTAACAGCAGTACAGGACATTCTTCACGCTAAACAGGTCGATGATTGTTCGACAAAAATTCTGTTATTAGGGTTTTACTACAGATAAATGATGCTTAAATTTATCGGCTAGTTTTTGAAAACATTGTCATAGACCTATATTTTTCATCTAAATCTCATATCAGTAAGATGAAACGCACACCTTACTGATGATCAACCTTAAACAGCAGTAATCGTTCCCAAAACACGATAACCTTTTGCACCCGTCACTGCAGGTAAATTTCCACTCAACTGCTGATCAAAACGCATTGCTAACCACGCAAAAGCCGTTGCTTCGACCCATGTTGGTGCTAAGCCCAAGGCAGAAGTCGATTGCACAGACCAATTATGTTTACGCAGACGCCAACGAAGTTGTTCTAACAAATGGGAATTATATGCACCACCACCACAAACATAGACTTCACCAGTATCTAAAGGTGAACGATAGATGGCTTTTTTGATTGCACGCGTGGTCAGTTTCATTAATGTCGCTTGGACATTTTCAGGCGTATCTTCTAATTCATCATATTCTAAATCATTACGCCAATCGGAAATTTGCTCATCCAACCACTCTAAATTGAAGTCTTCACGACCTGTACTTTTAGGGGGTTCTTTGGAAAAATATTCATGTGACTGCAAACGATCTAACAAGGAACGAATCGGTTGACCATAAGCTGCCCAATTGCCATTTTCATCATAAGGCTGCCCAGTATAACGATGACACCATGCATCCATGAGAATATTGGCAGGTCCTGTATCGAACCCATAAACACCTTGTTCATTCCCCGCAGGCAACATACTGACATTGGCGATTCCACCTAAGTTGAGAATCACACGATGAATCGTTGCATGTTGGAACAATGCCTGATGAAATGCAGGAACCAATGGTGCACCTTGCCCACCTGCTGCCATGTCACGACGTCTAAAATCTGAAATTACAGGAATCTGGGTAATCTCAGTGATGATATTCGGATCGCCAATTTGTAAGGTAAAGCCATGTTCTGGACGATGTCGAATTGTCTGCCCATGTGAGCCAATAGCTTTGATCTGGCTTCTATCTAAGTTATTTTCTTGTATTAGTTGATTAATACCATTTCCAATCATGGTTGCAAGCGCCACATCTGCCTTACCCATTCGATCAATTTCATTATCATCGGGTAAAGTCAAAGCCATCAATTCATCCCTTAAATCAGGATCAAAAGCGACGGTAAGTGTGGCATGAACATGTAAAGGATCAAATGAAGCTGCAACAAAATCGACGCCGTCCATGCTGGTTCCAGTCATTACGCCAATATAGATTGTTGTCATGAGATATTCTTCGCCTGCATTATGCTGAAAAAATGTTAGTATATCGCACAAATAGTCTAACTGAAGTATTTGGGTTTTTGTAATGTCAAATTTCCTGCCGGCTGAAGAACAACTTGCCCTCATTCGCCGAGGCACTTATGAAATTATTTCTGAAGAAGATCTTCTGAAGAAACTGAAAGAAAATCGTCCTTTAAAAATTAAAGCAGGATTTGATCCAACTGCACCAGATTTACATTTGGGTCATACAGTTTTAATTAATAAGTTAAAAGCTTTTCAAGATCTTGGACATGATGTCACGTTCTTGATTGGTGACTATACTGCGATGATTGGTGATCCAACAGGTAAAAGTGCAACTCGCCCACCACTTTCACGTGAGCAAGTTTTAGAGAATGCAAAAACTTACCAAGAACAAGTGTTTAAAATTCTTGATCCAAATAAAACCAAAGTTCGTTTTAACTCTGAATGGTTTGCAACAAAAACTGCTGCTGATTTGATTCAATTGGCTTCTCAGCAGACCGTTGCACGTATGTTAGAGCGTGATGACTTTACAAAACGCTATAACAGTCACCAGCCGATCGCCATTCATGAATTCTTGTACCCACTGGTACAAGGGTATGATTCGATCGCACTTGAAGCTGATGTAGAGCTGGGTGGAACAGACCAAACATTTAACCTCCTTATGGGTCGTACCTTACAAGGGCGTTATGATCAAGAGGCTCAAGTGTGTATCACTGTGCCTATTCTTGAAGGTTTAGATGGCGTCAACAAGATGTCTAAATCCTTGGGCAACTATATTGGTGTCTTTGATGCGCCGGGTGCAATGTACCAAAAAGTGCTGTCTATGCCTGATAGCTTGATTGAACGCTATTTTGAGTTACTTAGCTTTAAGTCTATGGATGAGATTGAAGTTCTTCTCAAAGAAATGGCAGATGGGCGCAATCCTCAAGAAATCAAGAAAATTCTTGCACTTGAATTGGTTGAACGATTCCATGGTGCAGAAGCTGCTGAACATGCCCACAAAGGTGCAGGTAACTTAATTACTGAAGGTGAATTACCTGAAGGTACACCAGAGGTAACCATTTCACGTGGCGAGTACGGTGGAGAAATTTCGATTGTTTCCATTTTACGCGCGGCGGGTTTAACTAAAAATTCAGCTCAATCTAAAGATGCTGTTTCACGTGGAGCAGTTAAAGTAGATTGGCAAGTTGTCGATGCTAGTTTTACAGTGAAAGAAAATGTAACTCTAGTGATTCAAGCCAGTAAGAAAGCCATTGCCAAAGTGACTTTCATTGACTAATTACAGTTAAAATTGCTTTGAAAAGCCATCAATATTGATGGCTTTTTTTTGTCTCCAGCAACTTTTATTCTCCTGCTAGCGAACACTCAAAATTGGTACGATCCACAGTACAACGTGCCCTTTTTAATACGGACATCATTACAGGATCGTAAATCCCTCTTTTGGTCAGCTCTATGCGTCCATCACGTAACAATTTCTGATAACGAAGTGCATCGTCTTTGGTCACATTTAATTTATATTTTGCAGGAATTTCAGCTTCCATTTTTTCTATTTTTTTAAAAGAACTGTTCAATTGTTTAACTGACCATTCTCGAGACTTCATGCCGAAACCATCAGGAAATTGATCGGACTTAATAATTAAGTCAGCCGTCACATTGACTACGGGATAAGTAAACATTGCCCCATTCGCCCCTATACCCTTATAAATTTCTAACGGCTTGAAAGCATAAGCTGGTGAAGCAATGGCATCTACTTCACCATCATTAAATCTTTTAACAAAATTAAAAATATCAGAAGGCACACCAATCGCCCCAACCCGTTCAACAGCAATCTTTTGTGCAATATCGTAATGCAGATAAGCAAATTTTTTCCCTTTACCCTTTTCTAGGGTATTGATTGAACGATCACGAACAAAAATATAGGCGATCCCAATAGGTGTGATCGCGACCAATTCATATTTAATGCCATTTTTTTCAGATACCAATCGCTTGGCATTGCGTTTATCCAAAGCATAATTAATCGCTTTTTTGGCAATTTCATTGTTGGGAATTCCACCTAAAGCATCAATTGAACCCCCAAATTTATTGTACTCACGTGAGCGCATAGTGGTCATGGCAGCAGCATCACACTTATTGGTCTTAAAGTTTTTATCCACCATTTCTTCTGACTGATATACCGTTAAATTGACGTCTGCACCCCATGCTTTTGCTGCCAAAGCCCATTCTTCCATCAATTTATAAGACTCACCTGCCTTTCCCAACAAATCAAAGACACAAACATTTTGCTTGGCTTGTGCCCAAGGTGACAGAAAAATAGAAACAATAAGAAGTAAATATCTAGCCTTATTCATCATCTAAACTTCCATATTTATTTACAGATAAATTGAAATTTATGTAAACAATTCAGTCCACAATAAATTGCTTTAATACACATTTAATAAATAATAATGTGATACATACTACACAAAATTTAAGCATTTTTATCATTTTTTGATCGGAAAGTTAGCACTTGCATTAGCTTCAAAATAAAACGAATTAAAATTCAATTATTAATATCAAATAAATAAAATTTTAATATTGTTAAAATATACTAAAAAATTAACATTTCGCTGTTGTAATCCAAGCAACATGAAGAAGTATGCTGTCAGATTCACTTCTCTTTTTGTGATTTGTCACCCTAAAACCAATTTGTTTTCGGTTTTATTCAATACATTTTTTGAACTCTGGGATTTATCCTTTAATATATCGCATCCAATAGGCAACAGTCAGCTTCTTATGATTCAGTTAGATCAACTTTCAATTCGTCGCGGTGGACGCATTTTATTTCAAAAAGCGTCAATGCAACTTCATTCTGGTTGGAAAATTGGTTTAACGGGTGTCAATGGTGCAGGTAAATCCACCCTCTTCTCAGCATTACTCGGTGGTATTGAATCTGATAGTGGTAGTCTGACTCGCCCAAATATTTGGACTGTTGCCCATATGGCTCAAGAGATCAAAGCGCTCGATATGAAAGCCATCGATTTTGTGTTGTCTGGCGATGAAGAATATTGGCAAATTCAAGATCAATTAAATCATCCAGAAAACCTAAGTAATGATGAGCTCGCACACCTATATAGCCGTTTTGAAGAAATTCACGGTTATACAGCATCTTCTAAAGCATCACAATTGATGGCTGGATTAGGCTTTTTTGAGCATCAATCTGAACTTTTAGTGTCGAGCTTTTCAGGTGGATGGCGTATGCGCTTAAATTTAGCGCGTACATTGATGAGTCGTTCAGATTTACTTTTACTCGATGAACCAACCAACCATTTAGATTTAGATGCAATTCTTTGGTTAGAAGATTGGTTAAAAGCATATGAAGGCACACTGATTTTAATTTCACATGACCGAGATTTCTTAGATGCTATTACGGATCATATTTTACATATTGAAAATCAGATCTTGACCTTATATACAGGCAATTACTCTACTTTTGAAACTACGCGTGCGGAACGCTTAGCACAACAGCAGCAAGCTTTCGAAAAGCAACAAGAAGCCAAAGCACATCTACAAAAATTTATTGATCGTTTTAAAGCCAAAGCCACCAAAGCACGACAAGCTCAAAGCCGTATTAAACAACTGGAACGAATGCAGGAACTCGCACCTGCGCATGTCGATAATCCATTTACGTTTAGTTTCCGAGAACCCAGCAAAATGAGTTCTCCGCTACTTACATTGGAACATGCAGATATTGGTTATGGTGATAAACTAATTGTGACCAATGTTAATTTACAGATCACGCCTACCAGCCGTATCGGTTTATTAGGTATGAACGGTGCGGGTAAATCGACGCTGATTAAATCTCTGGTAGGTGATTTAGCGCTAATACAAGGCGTCCGCAAAGATTCTGAATTATTAAATATTGGATATTTTGCACAGCATCAAATGGATGCTTTAGATGGCAATGCAAGTCCAATGCTGCAACTTGCACGAATCGCAGACCCGAAAATTAGTGAAGCCACCTTACGTTCATTTTTAGGCAGCTTTGGATTCAGTGGCGAACGTATGGACACTCCTAGTGAAAGTTTCTCAGGTGGTGAACGTGCCCGTCTGGCGTTAGCACTCATTGTTTGGTTACGTCCCAATGTGCTCATCCTTGATGAACCAACCAACCATTTAGATTTAGATATGCGTCATGCTTTAACTATGGCGCTACAAGATTTTGAAGGTGCTGTGGTTCTGGTTTCACACGAACGTCAATTAATTGCGTCAGTATGTGATGAACTGATCTTGGTTCATGCAGGTCAAAGCAAAGAATTTGACGGTGATTTACAAGATTATGCAGCATGGTTACGCCAAGCACGTATTGATATGATGAAAAATGGTCAAAAACCAAGTGCCCCTATTCAGTCTCAAGTCGTTGAAAAAACCAGCATCTCTAAAGTCGACAAGGAAGCTCAACGGAAAGAAGCCGCACGCCAACGTGAACTGAGCCGCCCGATTCGCAAGAATATAGAGAAAATTGAAAGCCAAATTGGCAAAATTCAGCCTAGACTTGTTGAAATTGAGGAATCTTTAGCAGATTCAGCACTTTATGAAGCAAATCGTAAAGATGATTTGCTCAAATTAATGAATGAACAAACTGAACTCAAAACAAAGCTAGAACAAGCTGAAGAGCAAATGCTAGAGTTAATGATGGAGCTTGAAACATTAGAAAGTTCTTTCGAATAATGCTTTTTGAATCAGCTAGAGGTGGAGGCATCCACCTCTAGTTTTATTTATAAAAACACAAATAAATCAATAACTTAAAATAAAAATTTTAATCATGCAATAAACCTTTTATGAAATCCTTCATGGTTCACTGCAACATCGCCCAATCTCATTCCTTTTTATTCCCACGACAATTCTTTTTTTGATTTTCAACGATCAAAGCCATTTTTAATGTGTTCTTGATGCACATTCAACATAACTGATGCTTCTGATCAGATCTGATCAATTTTTAATATGGAAAATACGCAGTCCATTTTTGAATAATTTTTTAAGTCAAAGCCTCTAAAATCTCTCAAAAAGATACATAACTTTTATTTATAATTTAAAAAATAAGCGTGGAACATATTAGAATTACTACAAAATTTAGAAATAGAGTGTTTTCCTGATAATCTTGTTCAAATTTAAGCGTTTCTGATCAAACAATTGTGGATAACTAAGATTTAATCACTGTTTGTTGAAAAATTTTCACAGTCCATTTTTTAAGATTTTTATGGTATTTGAGCATTAAAGTTTTTACTTTCTGTAGTCAAAATTCGTTCGAAATCCAAAATTACCCACAGACTTATCAACAACATTTTGATCAAGAATCAATCACAATTCAAGTATAAAATTTGTCCATTCGTCGCTTTTTTAATGTGTATCTGATTTTTTAAAAAAGTTAAATTGAGTAAAAAATAGTGAAAATTACACAATCTTGTTACATACAAACAATTTGTAATAAAAGCAGTACCACTTACTTAAAAATTTGATTTAGTTATGAAAATGAATGATATGTAATAAAATGAACCAACTAGTTCACAATAATTATCAAAAAAATAAAAATAAATGGAGTAAATACTCTATTTTTTTCAAACAAAGCTGATTAATATTGCGCTTAAGGAAAGTTCCTCAAGATGAACAAATAGATCAGGACGAAAATATGAAAAAAATTGCATTCGCTATTGCCGCTACTTCTTTACTTGGAGTGAGCTCAGCATCTCAAGCTGCTATTGATGTTTGTGTATTCGACTTATTGGGTAAATCTGGTGAATCGTTCCAGATGGCTCAAGAATGGGCATTGACAGCAAAAAGTTGGGGTGCAGATATTAATCTTATCCCTAAACAAGATGAAGCTGTTGCTGATAACGATTTTAAAGCGGGTAAATGTGATGGCGTGTTTATGACCGCAATGCGCGCACGTCAATATAATAAATTTGTAGGTTCAATCGATTCAATTGGTGGTGTACCAAGTAATGCGATTGCACAAAAAGCCATTACTTTTGCTTTAGATGCACGTAATGCAGCAAAAATGACCACAACCCTAGGTGGTAAAAAATATGAAGTTGCAGGGATCGCACCATTAGGTTCAGCATTTATTTTCGTACGTGATAAAAACATCAACTCAATCGAAAAAGCTGCTGGTAAAAAGTTTGCGGTATTGAGCTATGATAATGCACAAAAAATCTTGGTGCAGCGCGTAGGTGCACAAGCAGTGCCATCAGATATCACTAACTTTGTTGCTAAATTCAACAATGGTCAAGTTGATATGGTTGGTGCGCCTGCATATGCTTATAAACCACTTGAAATTCAAAAAGGTTTAGGTGCAAACGGGGCGATGTTTAACTTCCCAGTTCTACAAGTAACTGCTGACTTTGTCATTCGCCCAGAGAAATTCCCAGCTGGCTTTGGTCAAAAATCTCGTGATTATTTTGTGAAAAACTTGCCAAAAAGCTTTGCAATGATCAACCGTTTAGAAGCAACCATTCCAGCAAAATACAAGATGAATTTAACGGCTGAAGATAAACTTAAATATCAAAAGTTAATGCGTGACGGTCGTTTAGAACTGACTAAACAAGGTATTTATGATGCAGGTATGATGTCAGTACTGAAAAAAGCACGCTGTTCAGTAGATAAAGCCAACTTTGAATGTACCCTTGGCGGTGAATAATACAATTGAGTATTTCAATATTTGCAATAAAAAACCAGTTTTCATAAACTGGTTTTTTATTGCTCTCTTTTTAAATTTAGAATCATATATTTAAATTATTAATCACAAAAAAAGGGAACAAACCAAAGTTTATTCCCTTTTTTTTGCACTGCATTTCTTCAATTAAGCATCAATATCAGCATTGAGTGCATTTTCTTCAATGAAAGCACGACGTGGTTCTACGTCATCACCCATCAAACACGCAAACATACGATCTGCTTCAATTGCATCATCAATCGTCACTTGAAGCATATTACGGTTTTCAGGATCCATTGTGGTTTCCCAAAGCTGCTCCGCATTCATTTCACCCAAACCTTTATAGCGTTGGATCATCATGCCGCGACGAGAGTCACTTAAGATGTGTTGCCACACTTGGTGGAAGGTTGAAACGTTGATTTTACGCTCACCTTTTTGCAAATAAGCGCCATCTTCCAACAAACTGAACCAGCTCTTAGAATTTTGCAATAAACGTTTATATTCACTCGATGCCAATAAACCTGCATCTAATAAATAGCTATGCGGTAAGTTATGTACATATACGGTAATACGTGGGAAATAAACTGTCGTTTTAGTTCCGTCAGCATTGTCTTTATCGAATGCCTCTAAACTCAACTCAGGACGAAGGCTTGGTTGAGCTGTACCAATAGCAGATTGAAGCTTTTCCGCCCATTGCTGTACATAATTTTGATCATGATTTTGATCAAGTTTATAAGCATCTAAACTTAACAAACCATCCAGCAAAGTTGCTGGATAACGTAGCGTTAAACGATTCAAGCTTTTTTGTGAAGTTTGATAATCTGAGATCACTTTTTCCAGTGCCACACCACGAATAGCAGGTGCATCTGCACTTACGTGCAACTCTAACTCATCAATTGCATTGGAAATCAGATAAGTTTCAAGCGCTTCATCATCTTTGATGTATTGCTCTTGTTTACCTTTCTTCAACTTATACAATGGAGGCTGCGCAATGTAGATATAACCACGTTCTACAAGCTCAGGCATTTGACGGAAGAAGAAAGTCAGCAGCAAGGTACGAATATGTGAACCATCCACGTCCGCATCGGTCATGATAATGATTTTATGATAGCGTAATTTGTCTGGATTATATTCTTCACGCCCAATACCACATCCTAGTGCAGTAATCAGCGTTCCCACTTCTTGAGATGAAATCATCTTGTCGAATCGAGCACGCTCGACATTGAGAATTTTACCCTTTAATGGAAGAATGGCTTGCATCTTACGATTACGTCCCTGCTTTGCAGAACCGCCCGCAGAGTCACCCTCGACCAAGTATAATTCAGAAAGTGCTGGATCTTTTTCTTGGCAATCTGCCAATTTACCTGGTAAACCCGCAATATCAAGCGCACTTTTACGACGCGTCATTTCACGTGCTTTACGCGCCGCATCACGCGCACGTGCAGCATCAATAATTTTTCCTGCAATCGATTTGGCTGCTTGAGGATTCTCCAACAAGTATTCAGAGAAAGCCTTGTTCATTGCCTGTTCTACCGCAGGTTTTACTTCACTTGATACCAATTTTTCCTTGGTTTGTGATGAAAACTTAGGGTCAGGCACTTTCACTGAAACGATTGCTGTTAAGCCTTCACGCGCATCATCACCAGTTACGGCAACTTTCTCTTTTTTGAGTAAGTTTTCATTTTCCATGTAGCTGTTTAAGCCACGTGTTAATGCTGCACGGAAACCAGCCAAATGCGTTCCACCATCTTTTTGTGGAATGTTATTGGTGAAACAACGCACATTTTCCTGATAAGTATCGTTCCACTGTAATGCGACTTCAACACCAATTCCATTTTCAGCTTGCGTAGTAAAATGGAAGATTTCATTCAGATGCGTTTTACCTTGATTGATGTATTTTACAAATTCAGATAAACCACCTTCAAAATCGAAGATATGCTCTAAAGCGACACGTTCGTCACGAAGAACAATACGTACACCAGCATTTAAGAATGACAGCTCACGTAAACGACGTGCCAAAATATCCACATTAAAAATCGTTTGACTGAAGGTTTCTGCACTTGGCCAGAAACGCACAGTGGTTCCTGTTGTTTCAATATCACCGATCACTTTCAAGGGATATACAGGATCACCATGTTTGTATTCTTGTTGGTGAATATGCCCAGCACGGTGGATCGTTAATTCAAGTTTGCTCGATAGTGCATTTACGACCGAAACACCTACACCATGCAAACCACCTGATACTTTATAGCTGTTATCATCAAACTTACCGCCAGCGTGTAGAATGGTCAGAATTACTTCTGCCGCAGAAACACCTTCCTCTGGATGAATATCAGTAGGAATACCACGCCCATTATCTGCAACACTGACAGATTCATCTTCATGAATCGTCACTAAAATTTCATCACAGTGACCTGCTAAGGCTTCATCAATCGCATTATCGACGACTTCGAAAACCATATGGTGTAAACCTGAACCATCATCAGTATCACCAATATACATACCTGGACGTTTACGAACTGCATCTAGACCACGTAATACTTTGATACTAGAGGAATCATAAGCCTTTTCATTGGTTTGTTCTGTCTGAGAAGCGATTTGATCTTCTGAACTCATGGTTTCTCCCTAGTGAAAAATAGGTCTTTCCAAAATTGGTTAAAATCTAAAATCATGTTGCAACAACACTTACCTGACCTTGATCCACCTGAAATAACTGGTAGGAAATAGACAAATCATGCAAATGTTTTTTTACTGATTCATGGTCTAGTGTGGTAATAAAAACTTGACTACCAAGTTGGCTCAATCGCTCAATTAAACGTTGTTGTGCACTTAAATCTAATTCTGCTGTTACATCATCTAATAATACCACAGTTTCCTTATTACAGGCATGTAACATGGCAATTTGTGAGAGTTTTAACGCCATTATTAGTAACTTTTTTTGCCCTCTGGACAGTACCACATCAGCATCCCCCATTGAGGTTTTTAGTCGGATGTCAGCACGGTGCGGACCGTATTCAGTATAGCGACGATCAACATCTTTTTGATGATATTGAATGAGGTCATTGGCTAAGCCATGTTCCACATGGAACCCTGCGTTATACTCCATATCAATGCTTAAATCTGGAAGTAATTGCGCCAAATCTTCTTGTAAATATTGTTTCCAACGATCAACTATTTCGACGCGCTGAGAATGCAACATTTCACCATAATCACTGAGCATTTTGTTCCACGGTTCCAAATCTTGCAAAGACAGATTGCGTTGCGATTTCAGCAACGTATTGCGTTGTTTCAAAGCTCGCGAATAATATTGCCATGCATGATAAAAATCTGGTTCCACGTGAAACATCAACCAATCAAGCAATTGTCGCCGTGGCTTTGCGCCATGGTCAATGATATCGGTACTTAAAGGATCAATCAGTTGCAAAGGTAGAATTTTGGCAAGTTGCCCTTGTGTTGCCACAGTATCGCCATTGACTTTAATCAGTTGCTCACCACTCTGTAGTTTCTGCATACCGATTTTTTCAGTCATAGATTGCGCAAAGACAATCGCATCAGCTTGATTGTTTTGAATGTAATTTTTAGGAATATGAGTTCGAAAGGAACGTCCAGTTGCCAATAGATGAATGGCTTCTAAAATCGAGGTTTTTCCAGATCCATTTTGTCCATAAAAAACATTAAACGGTTGCAACTCTTGGAGAGCAACCGTCTTAAGATTTCGAACACGTTGTATATTTAAACGCGTAATATGCATAACAAATGATTTAAAAAATAAATCAATTAAACACGCATTGGCATGACAACATAGGTTTGATTGGATTGGGTTGGATCTTGAACCAATACCGACTGATTTGCTTCAGACATGGTCATCGCAACATCATCACCATCTAAAACACTCAATACATCTAAAATATATTGCGCATTAAATGACATTTCCATAGGTGCATTGGCGTATTGAATGGCTAGATCCTCAATCGCCTCATCTTGTTCAGGGTTGTTTGCACGCAATTGCAAAGAATCTGCATTAAAATTCAAAAACACACCACGTAATTTCTCATTACTTAAAATCGCAACACGTTGTAATGATTGCTTGAACACATCATGCGGGATATGAACCACTTTATCGCCACCACGCGGAATCACACGACGATAGTCTGGGAACTTACCATCGATTAATTTTGTCGTGAAACGTACAGTAATGTCACCTTGCTCTTTATCACGGCTTGGTGTTTGAATGGTCACATTCAACAGTTCGCGACCAATCAACAAGGTCAATTGTTCATCTTCGATGCTTAGAAGGCGTTGTAGTTCCCCTACCGCTTTACGTGGAACAATCGCTTGTACCAACTGGGTTGCAGTTGATGATGCTAAGGTTTCGCACAGTGCCAAACGGTGTCCATCAGTCGTCACAGCACGCAATTGATTTTCATCAATTTCCAATAAAGTTCCAGTCAGATAAAAACGCACATCTTGCACAGCCATGGCAAAAGAGGTTTTTTCAAATAAACGCTTTAATTCACGTTCAGTCACTTGAACTTGTGTGCCTTGACTATGCTCATTGGTCAATAATGGATAATCTTCTGCTGGCAAAGTTCCCAAAACAAAGCGGCTATTTCCTGATTTTAAAATACAACGCTGGTCTTCAGTAATCTGTAAATCAATCAATGCTGCCGATGGTAAGGATTTGCAGATATCCACCAATTTACGCGCAGGAACAGTTGTTTCCCCAGCTTGTAAACATGCACCATCCGCTAAGGTTGTGCTGGCAACCAACTCGACTTCCAAGTCTGAACCAGTAATGGTAAGCGCTTGATTTGTAGCTTGAATTTTCACGTTTGAAAGAATATTCAAAGTATGGCGACGTTCAACAGCTCCAACCACATGGGATAAAACATTGAGTAAGCTCTCTTTCGCGATTTTCAAACGCACGGTGGAAATCCTCTAACTAAATTTGACAGAAAAGACAGATAATAAATTTTTTTAATGACGTACTATGCGGCAGTTTATGCCGCATTGCAAGCGTATAATTTGTACAAATTTTAGCTTTGTAACAGACGCATGAGGTTTTTATAATCCTCATTAAAAATTGGGTCTTCATCACGTAAGCTCTGCACTTTTTCACAAGCATGCATGACCGTACTATGATCGCGACCACCAAATGCCATACCAATTTCCGGGAAGCTATCCCCAGTTAATTCACGAGCCAAGCCCATAGCCAATTGGCGCGGTCGAGCATAAATACGGGTTCTTTTCGGACCCACTAATTCTTTCAATGGAATGCGGAAATACTCACTCACCACGCGTTGAATATTTTCTGTACTGATCGTCCGCGCACGAATGGCCAAAACGTCTTTCAGTGATTCACGCACCACTTCCAAATCAATCGCAGCACCTTTAAAACGGGATATTGCGACGACTTTATTCAATGCGCCTTCAAGCTCACGAACATTGGCAACCACTTGTTGAGCAATAAACAATGCGCAATTTCGCGGGAGATCAATCCCACTACTTTCAGCTTTTTTCAGTAAAATTTCGATTCGAGTTTCGATATCAGGCGGTTCTACACCAACAGACAACCCCCAAGAAAAGCGTGAGACTAGACGTGGATCAAGTTCTGTTAACTCTTTTGGATAGCGATCCGAAGTTAAGATAATTTGTTTAGACTCATCTAATAAAGCATTGAATGTATAGAAAAATTCAACCAAACTGGCTTCTTTACCCGCCAATAGATGAATATCATCGACCAATAATAAATCTAAAGAACGACAATTCTTTTTAAATTCCTCAACCTTGCCTTTTTGCAAAGAGCTGACAAAATCTTGGACAAAACTTTCAGCAGTCATATACATCACGCGCGCATTTGGTTTTGCCTGTAATAAAGCATTTCCAACCGCTTGCATTAAATGTGTTTTACCGAGACCTGTTGGACCATAAAGAAACAGCGGATTATGCTGAGATTCACCCAATTGAGTCAAAACTTTACGACAAGTTTCTGCCGCCATTTGGTTGGAACGCCCCTCTACAAATAAAGCAAAATTAAACAATGGGTTAAGTTGTCTCTTTTTCACATTTTTTGCAGAAACAACGTCTTGCTCTTTGTCTTTTTTTACTTTTGGCGATGCTATAGCTGGGCTGGCATGTTGTTCTAAAGCAGCAGTAGTCGTTGCTGGTTGTTCAGCAGCAGAGAGGATTGCACCTGGACGTGAATCAACCAAAATTTCAACTTTACGTATACGACCTTCAGATAATTGCTCTGCCAAGATTGAAATCAATTCTAAATGATGCTCTTGAATGTAGCGTGTCCAATATGGATTAGGTGCATACAGTTTTAAAGTATCTTCGACTTCTTCTGCAACCAACGGACGAATCCACATGGCAAAGACATTATCAGAGAGCTCTTGTCGCAAGCGAGTTAAGCAGTCCGTCCAAAGCATGTGAAACCCCTCTATTCCATTTTAAATTCAAAAAACACAACATTCCCCCTACCCTATAGATAAAGGGGTCGCCATTCTAACCAAGTTATCCACATCTGTCATGAACAATTCAAGTAAATTCGCTCAAAAAAGCAACTTTCTGTAAATAAATTTAAATTCAAAGCGCTTGTGGATAAGGTTTTCCACATGCTGTGGATAAATTATCACATAAACTTATCCACAATCCATCAAATTAATAAAAACACAGATACCCACAGCTTAAATCTTTATTATTTAATGTAAAAAAGCTGTTTTCCACAGAAATAACCGACACTAATAATAATAAATTTAAATTTTAAATTTGAATTTATTTATAAGAACCGAGTTTTTTGTGGATAACCTCCAAGTTATGAATTTAAATTCAAAATTAGCAGGTTTTTAAATTTAAAAACATGGAAACGAATTTAAATCTAGATGAGGTTATGGATAACTTTGAGGATATATCTGTTGGTAACTCTTATTTATACTATAAAATAATAAGTTATGTTGTGAATACTTTTTTTGTTGATTTTATAGCTCAAAAGACAGTTAAAATTTCATGTGGGTAAAAATGCAACAAATATGATCGAATATAGAAGAGATATGTGTATATTCATTGACAGCATAAAGAATGCACAATACAATCGCGAACCTTTAGAAAGATCAATTTTGGAGTTTCGATATGAAACGTACATTCCAACCATCTGAATTAAAGCGTAAGCGCGTTCATGGTTTCCGTGCTCGTATGGCTACTAAGGCTGGTCGTCAAGTATTAGCTCGCCGTCGTGCAAAAGGTCGTCACAGCTTAACTGTTTAATTCGTTAAACAGTTAATACACGACTTGGGTGTTATGTCTCTTTATAGTTTCAGCCCAGCGGTGAGAATCCACTGCGCTGCAGATTACAAAGGTGTATTTGATGGTGCGCTTTTTAAAGTGCATCAACCCCATTTTATATTCTTAGCAAAAGTGACCGAACAGCCTAAAAGCCGTTTGGGTATCGTTGTTGCTAAGAAAAAAGTGCGCCGTGCGCACGAAAGAAATCGAATAAAACGTTTAACGCGTGAAAGTTTTCGCTTAAACCAGCAAAATATTGATCTGTTGGATATTGTGGTGATGCCTAAAGTCGGCATAGAAGCCGTACCCAATGCTGAACTTTTTCAGCAGTTACAATTTGCTTGGTTAAAATTGCAACGCATCGTTAAAAAGCACCATAAAATAGCTCAATCTTCCCCTCAAAAATAGAGGAAACCAATGATTCGTTTATTGCATTGGTTGATTCGTTTCTATCAAATTGCGATTAGTCCTCTCATTGGACCTCGTTGTCGTTATATTCCGACTTGTTCTCAATATTCGTTAGAAGCAATCCATACGCACGGCGCAATGAAAGGCAGCTGGTTAGCTGCAAAACGCGTGTGCCGTTGTCATCCTTGGGGCGGGTATGGTTATGATCCCGTGCCAAAAAAAACAATTCGTTTTATTTCGTTTCAGCAAATAGATTCTCAAACGCTTCATGTTCCTGTACCCTTGCGTGAACGTTTATTGAACCAAAATCACTCTAACCACTTGGGGTAATAGATATGCAACAATGGGCCAGGTTTGCAATCCTTGGGGCCATGTTAGTCACCGCATATTTGCTCATTTTGGCTTGGCAAAAAGACTATGGTCATGATGCAACAAAAGCTGCGACTCCGCAGGCTGTTGTCGCGCATGATGTCTCTGCCGATTTGCCAAAAGGTCAAGCAACTGCGGCTTCTAGCGATGTTCCACAAGCAAATATAGCTGCTGCACAACAAAATACAGCTGCGCCAGCCACAGCAAATCAACAATTGATTTCAGTACAAACTGATCTTTATCATCTTTGGATTAGTCCAAAAGGTGGTGATATTGTTCGTATTGAATTACTGAATCATGACAAGAGCAAAGACAGTGATCAGCCTTTTGTTATGCTTGAAAGTGATGCAAAACGTACCTATGTTGCGCAATCTGGTTTAATTGGATTGAACGGTCCAGACAGTAAACCAGATCGTCCAAGCTATGCGTTTGAAAAAAGTGCTTATACCCTTGCTGATGCTAAAACCGCACAAGACAAAGAAGGTAAATCTTCTCAAGTCTTAACTGTTCCGATGGTATTTAAAACAGCGGATGGTGTTGAAATCATCAAAACGTTTAGTTTCAAACAAGGTCAATACCCAATTGATGTCAGCTATCAGGTTGTAAACCGTAGTACGCAAAATTGGCAAGGACAAATGTTTGGTCAAATTAAGCGTGATAACTCAGATGATCCAGGAAAAACCTCTCAAGGTATTTTCACACTTGGAACCTATTTGGGTGGCGCTTGGGGTACACCAGATGAGCATTATAACAAGCTAAAATTTGCGAATTTTACCGATGAAAAACTCAACACTGAAGCAAAAGGTGGCTGGGTTGCGATCGTTCAGCATTATTTCGTAAGTGCTTGGATGCCAGGTCACTTTGGTGGTCAGCAATACATGGCAAAATTGGAATCACGTAAATCTGCTGATGGTATGAACATCATTGGATTTACTTCACCAACCATTAATGTTCCAGCGGGTAAAGCCATGAGCATTGATGCAACTTTCTACTCTGGTCCAAAAATCCAGTCTGAATTGAAAGATTTAGCGGTAGGTTTAAACCAAACTGTAGACTATGGTTGGTTATGGCCAATTGCCAAATTATTATTTGCAGGTTTACAGTTCTTCCATAACCTTGTGGGTAACTGGGGTTGGTCAATCATTCTATTGACTGTATTGGTTAAACTTATTCTTTGGCCGTTGTCGTCTAAGAGCTATCGTTCTATGGCGAAAATGCGTGTGATTGCACCAGAAATGCAACGCATGAAAGAAGAGTTTGGTGAAGACCGTATGCGTTTCTCTCAAGAAATGATGGCACTTTACAAACGTGAGCAAGTCAATCCTTTGGCGGGTTGTTTACCATTACTTTTACAAATGCCAATCTTCTTAGCATTGTACTGGGTATTGATGGAGTCTGTAGAACTTCGCCATGCACCGTGGATGCTGTGGATTCAAGATTTGTCTGCAATGGATCCTTGGTTTATCCTTCCATTGATCATGGGTGTTACGATGTTTGTTCAACAATCATTGAACCCACAACCGACTGACCCTATGCAGGCGAAAGTTTTCAAAATCATGCCAATCATGTTTACAGTATTTATGCTGTTCTTCCCTGCTGGCTTGGTTTTATACTGGATTGTGAACAACTCGATCACGATTCTGCAACAGTGGTTTATCAATAAAAATGTTGCAAAAGCCAAAGTTGAAAATGAAGTTGTTTAATCTTTAACGATTAAGCAATAGCTGAAAAAATCCGCTTAAGATGGTAATCTTAGGCGGATTTTTTATTGTCAAAGTTTGAGTAAATTTAGATGACGAACACTGTAAACCAAACCACAATTGCCGCAATTGCGACGCCACCAGGACGTGGTGGTGTAGGTGTGATTCGTCTTTCTGGACCAAAGGCTTACAGTATTGCGCAAGTTTTGACACAAAAAGATCTTCCCAAAGCACGTTTTGCTGGTTTTCGTCAATTTTTTGACGATCAAGGTGAAGTCTTAGATGAAGGCTTAGCCATTTGTTTTCCCAATCCAAATTCCTTTACGGGTGAAGATGTGGTTGAGTTACAGGGACATGGCGGACCAGTAATTCAAAATGCGCTACTGACACGTTTATTGGAGCTTGGTGCCACTGCAGCCAAAGCTGGTGAGTTTTCCATGCGTGCCTTTGAAAATGGCAAAATGGATTTGGTACAAGCTGAAGCGATTGCTGACTTGATTGATGCAACCTCACAAGCTGCAGCACGTTCTGCAGTACGTTCCCTACAAGGTGTATTTTCCAATAAAGTAAATACCGTGTTGGAGAAACTGATCCATCTACGGTTGCATGTTGAAGCTGCAATTGATTTTCCAGAGGAAGAAATTGACTTTTTGGCGGATGGGAAAATACTGAGTTTGTTAGAAGAGGTTCAAACTTCAGTTGCTGCGGTACAACAATCGGCTCGTCAAGGTCAATTACTACGTGAAGGTCTGCAAGTGGTGATTGCTGGGAAACCTAATGCAGGTAAATCTTCATTACTTAATGCCTTGGCGGGTAATGATCGTGCTATTGTGACGGATATTGCTGGAACTACACGTGATGTGTTGCATGAGAAAATTAGTTTAAATGGCTTACCGATCACTTTAACCGACACTGCAGGTTTACGTGAAACAGGCGATGTGGTCGAGAAAGAAGGCATTCGTCGTGCAATTAAAGAGATTGAGCAAGCCGATTTATTGCTCTTGGTTTATGACTTGAGCCAAGGTGAAAATCCTTTAGAACTTGCACAAAATTACTTTGAAAACCACTTAGATTACAAGCGTTTAATACTGATTGGAAATAAGTGTGATCTCACTGATCAATCTGCTGAATTAAATGATTTGCAAGGTTTTCGCCATATCACCGTTTCAGCCAAACAGGATGTGGGCGTGCAAGTACTCATAGATGCGATTACAGCGCATGCAGGCTTTCAGCCTGAGGAAGATACCTTTATTGCTCGAACACGCCATTTAGACGCAATGAAGCGCACACAGCGCTATTTGGCAGAGGCACATGAGCAACTTGTGGTTTATCATGCAGGAGAGTTGGTTGCGGAATCACTACGACTTGCCCAAAACGCTTTGGGTGAAATCACAGGTGATTTTAGTGCTGATGATCTCTTGGGAGTTATCTTTGGATCGTTCTGTATTGGTAAATAAGCTTAAAATAGTGAACATGAACGCTGACCAAGTGTCAGCTTTTTTGATGAAAAGTTGTGCTTTTGTAAGCTAATTTTACATCTGAGTTTGAATTGTTTACTGTAAGATCAATAACATATTCAAAAGGGTGTATTATGAAAAAGTCTCCTTTATTGCTTTCCCTCGCAGTATTCGTGATCACTTCAAATGTCTGGGCGGGTAAGGCAGATCATGTGATTATTCAAGAAGCAGCGAAAAATAATATCACCATTGAACAAGCATTACGTGCCAGTGACGAAACTGCGGTAACTTTAACCGGTTCGATTGTGCATCAAATTAAGCATGAACATTATGAATTAAAAGACAGTACAGGAACCATTGGAATCGAAGTGGATGATGATCTGATTGATTTAAAAAAATTAAAGCCTGGCACCAAAGTAAAAATAGTGGGTGAAGTCGACACGCATCGCTACAAACCAACAGATATTGAAGTGGTTAAAATAGATATTGTTCCATAACTGATTTAAAAATAGGTGCTAAGCACCTATTTTTAAGCGGTATTTGTTTTTTAAATGTTGAATCAATAAGTAACAGCATAATGTGCCGACTCCTGCACAAAAGCCTAAAACACCGATCATTAAACCAAAATGATCGGATAAGTATCCTGCGGAAATAATTGGCACAATCGTACCAAAATAAGCAATAAACAAATATGTTGAAACCACAGCGGCACGATTTTCGATTTGGGTCATTTGATGAATCAATGCAAAAGCACTCAATAAACTGAGCCCATGTCCCATGCCAACCAAAATCACACTGATAAAGAATAAAAAACTCCAATGCATCAGCATACAGACAGACAAAATCAAATAACTACTGATTAATAAAATCAGTCCTATATTTAGGGCTTTGTGCATATTCATTGATTTGGCAGCGAATTGAGCAATCGCGGAAACCATTAAAATACTGGCAATGGTTGCACCACTGACCAAAGGACCATGCCACGGAATAACATCACGTATAAACGAGGGCGCTAAAGAGGCAAATAAACTGAATGATCCGAAAGCACAAAACGCACTAAAACTGGTGATGTAAAATAAGCCTTTATATTGTGTCTCTGGTAATTGTAAATGAGGTGCAATAGAAAAAGATTGTTTTTCAAATTGAACAGTTTTAATGCGAAATAAACTGAATAAACTCAGTAGCGCTGCGACAATGACAGGTAAATAAGGTGTGATTAGTGGTTGATCTGAAAATTGAGCAATTGCACCACCAATAAAAGGTCCCAACCCAAAACCAATCACGGTAATAATTGAACTTAATTGTGCTGCACTTTGTTTGTGTGAATCTGGGATAGTATAGATTAATCCTAGCATTGCCGAGGTGCTGATTAAGCCAGATGCGATTCCGATAATGAAACGACCTAAACCCAGATAATAACTATTCGAGGCAAAAACTGAGAGGCTCAGACCAATAATAGCGAATAATAAGCCGATCTGTAAGGTACGAATAAAGCCAAAGCTATTGCTCATACGCCCTAAAAACAGCAATGTAGTTAAACAACCAAACATATATGCAACAAAGATATAAGTGATTTGGCTTGGGAGCAGGTGCCAAAGCTGTTGATAGATTGGATATAACAGACTCGCAAGTGCAGTACCGATGGTGCCAATAAATAAGGCAAGACTGACCATGAGAAATGGACGCCATGATTGCTGATTCATAGATCTAGGACTTAAAGTGCAAATAATCTTGCGGATAAATGCCGAAGATAAGTATTAAGATCGGCAACGAAGAAATCGTATATACCGAAAAGCTTAGAACTTAATCAGTAGGGGGTCAATTAAAACTTTAAGACTTTATCTAATCACCTGTATTGAGCTTATTTTATGAATAACGTTTAAGCAATTTTAAAAATTCTTGTAACTCATTTGCATCAACAGCTTCAGGGTCTTGAATCACATGTTCAGTGAGATGTTGCTCAATTAATTCATTCATTAAACCATTGACGGCTCCTTTCACTGCTGCGACTTGTTGGAGAACCGAAATACATGAAGTACTTTGATCATTCAATGCCTCTTCAATGGCATTCAGCTGTCCTTTTAAACGTTTGACACGGTTAAGGACTTTTTTATCTTGATGGACATGACTCATAAACTGATCCGCTAAAAATATACTCCCTTATAGTATATTTAAAAATAAAATAATATACTCATGGGGAGTATATAGGATCATGCCCACATGCAATTTAAAACTATACAACGTGAACACACTCATCAGTTTGATGAAGGTAATCCATTGGCACAAAAGAAAATTTTATGGGCAACCATTTTGACAGGTTTGATGATGCTGTTTGAAATTCTGGGAGGCTGGATTTTTAATTCGATGGCATTACTTGCTGATGGTTGGCATATGAGTTCACATATGCTGGCGCTCGGTTTGGCTTATGCTGCTTATCGAGCCGCGCGCCATTATGCGCAGGATTTTCGTTTTAGTTTTGGTACATGGAAAATAGAGATTTTAGCAGGTTATAGTAGTGCAATTTTACTGATGGTTGTCGCTTTATTTATGGCTTTTCAATCGATTGAACGTTTATTTCATCCTGTTCAGATTCATTATAATGAAGCGATTCTAATTGCTATTTTAGGTTTATTGGTCAATTTAATCTGTGCATGGTTACTGCATGATCACCATCACCATCACCATCACCATCACCATCACCATCATGCACATGATCATGATCAACATCATGGACATGATTTAAATCAAAAAGCGGCTTTTCTTCATGTAGTAGCAGATGCACTGACCTCTGTTTTGGCAATTATTGCATTATTTGCAGGTAAATATTTTGGTTGGGATTTTTTGGATGCGACTTTGGGTATTGTGGGCGCAATTTTAGTTGGACGTTGGTCATTTGGTCTTATTAAAGAAACAGGCAAAACTTTACTGGATGCTGAAATGGATCATGTTGTAGTGGATGAAATCCGTGAAGTCATTACAGGTCTTAAAGTAAACGCCAAAATAACTGATCTCCATGTCTGGAAAGTGGGTAAAGCCAAGTTTTCAGTCATTTTGGCACTTGAAACATCTGATCAAAATTTAAATGCAGATCAAATTCGTAAAGCATTATCAATCCACAACGAATTGGTTCATATTTCCGTTGAAATTAATCAAACTGCGATTTTTAGCTGGGTTCCACGTGAAACTTCATCACCATAATTTAAATTTATCCCTTTATTATAACTCTGGATTTGAGTCGAGCATATTTTACTCAAGTTGGTTTAATCACAGTTTTCAAACAAGCTCACAAGGCAACTGTGTTTTAATAACTGACAATATATTCTGAATTTTTGATTTATGTTAAAGCACATCATTGCGTTGAGTTTAAGTTTTGCTTTTTGTGGGAGTAGTTTTGCCAGTATTGAAACTGCGAAAGCAAAACTCAGCAAAAACTATCCCAATGTCAAAATTGAGCATTTACAGACGACTGAAATGCAAGGTCTGTATAGTGGTACGTTAGATAATCAAATCGTGTATATCAATGAAGATGCTCAACATATATTTGTTGGTTCTATGATTCGTTTAAAAGATCAACATAATTTAACCAAAGATCTCGTTGTTGAAAAAAATACAGTTGATTTTAAAAGTCTTCCTTTCAATGATGCAGTAAAAACAGTCAGGGGGAATGGAAAACGCCAGCTAGCCATCTTTTCTGACCCAAATTGCCCATATTGCAAAACGCTTGAAGGGAATCTAGCTAAACTCAATGATGTGACGATTTATACTTTTATCTATCCGATCAAAGCACAATCTATTTTGCCTGCAAAGCAAGTATGGTGTTCGGCAAATCGTGAATATGCATGGAAAAATTTGATTCAAAATGGGGTAAAACCCACTGCACCAGCAAATTGTCCAACACCGATTGAGCGTAATTTAGAATTAGGTAAAAAATTAGCGCTACACGGTACACCAGCAATTATTTTCTCAAATGGCTATAAAGCAATGGGTGCCTACCCTGCTGAAGAAATTGAGAAGTTATGGAACAAATTTGGATTATAAAACGATAATTTCATAAGCACTTAGAAAAAAAGCACCCTGAATGGGTGCTTTTCTAAATGCAAAATTTTAACTTCGTTTGGCAATCATGTTGTAAATAAATAACACGATAATTGCACCCACCACAGAGGCAATAAAACCGGCAGATGCACCTTTAGGGTAAAGTCCTAATAATTGACCGCCGTAGGTTGCAACCAATGAACCTACGATCCCCAGCGCTGTGGTTACAATAAAACCTGCTTTATCATCACCAGGATGGATTGCTCGAGCAATCAGACCTGCAATAAAACCAATCACAATTGCACTAATCAATGACATCATAATCTTTCTCCTTTTTCTTTATTTTGTCGTGAGTTACTGCATCGAATTAATTTAATATTCAAATATTTTTACAGGAAGTAAAAGGTTGGATTTGCTACAAGTTGTTGCATTTTTGTTCGACGGTTGCTGGGGGAAGCCATAAAAAAAGCGACCGTGGTCGCTTAAATCAGTTTAGGTAAAATGGGTTTACTGAAGATGATCTTATAGACCAATTTCTCCAATAAATGGAATATGGCGATATTTTTGATCATAATCTAAGCCATAACCCACAATGAACTTATCTTCTACTTCAAAGCCTAGAAATTTCACGTCTAAGTCGATTTCACGGCGAGAAGGTTTGCTGACTAAAGTACACAGTTCAATTGAATTCGGTTGACGGGTACTTAATATTTCTAAAACTTTGCTCAAAGTGTTGCCTGAATCAATAATATCTTCTACCACCAAGATATCTTTTCCGCGAATTTCTCCGTCTAGATCTTTTAGGATTCTGACATCACGAGAGGATGTTGTATTGCCACCATAGCTTGAAACCGTCATAAAATCGAGCTCGTGAGTTTTAGTAATGGCACGGCATAAATCTGCCATAAAAATCACTGAACCACGCAATAAGCCAATTAAAACCAATTCTTTATCACTACTGGCATAATGCGCATCAATTTTTTTACCAAGTTCTTGAACTTTTGCATGAATTTCTTCAGCAGAAATCATTACTTTCATTTCAACAGTCATGGGAAATACCTAAAACTTAAACATCAAATTCTAAAATTAAAAAAGGTGTTGACTAGCAACACCCTAAAAGATGGCATAATTTTAAAACATATCAGGTTCAGATGCATCCTTTTTACGATTTGAAAATGTAAATGCCGAAATTTGAAGCTAAATATCTAGTGCGCATCTTGTTTTAACAACAGCGCACATACGATAAAAACACCACCTATCAAAAGAAGTTTTTTCTTGGAGGGTGATGATTTAGGATTTTTTTCAGACTTGTGCATAGGCTTTTTGTCCATAAATATAGGTGGCTTGAATATTACGGTCATCCCCCATAGTGAATAAGGCGAATAATGCATCTTCAATATTTTTTGCTCGCTCTTGACGCAATTGCTGTAATGCGGTTGCTTTTAAATTCAGCACGACAAAGTCAGCTTCTTTGCCTACATTGAAATTGCCCAATCGATCATCTAAATGCAGCGCTTTAGCACCACCAAGCGTTGCATGATAAAGCGATTCCAGGGCTGAAAGTTTATCGCCTTGTAGTTGCTGAACTTTGTAGGCTTCGTTAAGTGTTTGTAAGTGGCAAAATGCGGTGCCTGCGCCTACATCAGTTCCAAGACCAACTTTGACTTGTTTTTCCCAAGATTTTTTTAATGGAAATAAACCACTGCCCAAGAATAAGTTGGAGGTTGGACAGAATGCGATCGCAGAATCAGTTGCATGCATACAATCCCATTCGTGTTCTTCTAAATGAACACAATGGGCGAAAACAGAACGCTCCCCTGTTAACCCATAATGATGATAAACATCTAAATATCCCTGTTGTTCTGGAAATAATTCTTTGACCCAAGTAATTTCGTTTTTATTTTCACTTAAATGCGTATGGACATAAACATCAGGATATTCTGCTTTTAATTGCCCTGCTTTTGCCAACTGTTCTGGTGTAGAGGTTGGTGCAAAGCGTGGCGTAATGGCATAAAGATTACGACCTTTGCCATGCCATTTTTCAATCAGTGCTTTTGAGTCGAGATAAGCACTTTCAGCCGTATCAGTCAGCTCTTCTGGTGCATGACGATCCATCATCACCTTACCCGCAATTAAGCGCATTTGATGACGTTCTGCAGCTTCAAATAAAGCATCCACAGATTGCGGATGTACTGTACAGAAAACCAGTGCTGTTGTTGTGCCATTTTTTAGTAATTCATGAACAAAAAACTGTGCGATTTTATCTGCGTAGTTTTTATCTGCAAATTGAATTTCTGTTGGAAAGGTATAGGTATTGAGCCATTCTAATAATTGTTCGCCATAGGCACCCACCATTTCTGTTTGTGGAAAATGAATATGAGTGTCGATAAAACCAGGTACAATCAACTGTTCAGGATAATGATCAACGCTCATATCATTACTTAATTGCGACTGCCCTGCTTCCCAATCACCAAACCAGATAATTTTACCTTGTTCAGTAATCAATAACCCATCTTCAATATAACGCGTTTGATCTAAAATTTGAGTGGCTTGGGAAACGGTATTTTGAATATCAAGAAAACGTCCGCGAATCGCCGTTTTCTGCACAACAGAAGACATGTAAAACCTGCAATTTATCCTTTTTTCGATTGATTGTACCTGAAATTTATTTAAGCTGCTGTAAGCAGTTTTATTTTCTTGTGTGCTCAAAAATGTAATTGATGTTGAAGATTGTGAAAAAATCAAAAGCATTACACGAATATTTGAGTTTGTGACTTTATCTTTAATCTAAGAATAGGTACAGTGTCGGCAAATGATGGAAATAAGAGAAAATAATATTTATGTATTTTTGGAATACCAAAGCTTTGGCGCATGAACTAGCAGAAGATACTTTAGAAAAACGCCATTATAAAAATTATTATTTGATCGCTGCTTTAGTGGTCAGTGCAGTTTATTACTATGGTATGTTTTCACCTTATTATGATGCTCGTGTGATTGGTTTAGAAGGCATATTGACGCTGATCATTATGTTTGTTGGCATTCAACGTTGCTATGCTGCAAACGGTGGTGATGAGGGCGTGCATTTTATGAATCGTGTCACGGCACTCTCATTCCCTATTTTGTTGCAGACCACTGTTGCGGGAATTGCTTTTGGTTTGATTCTGCTCGGCATTTATCAATTTTTTGATCTTGAAAATACTGCTTTTGAAATGTGGTATGAGTGGTGTGTTTCTGCCTTTACGATTTTTTTGCAGATTGTGTTTTTTACCCGCTTAAATCAATACATGAAACGTGTTGCGGATCATACAATTTAACAATAAGCAGAGTCATAAAAGGGATTTATCTCACTGGATAAACCCCTTAGTTTAAATAGTGGATATGATATTTAGAGATTTTTAAATGTTTAATCGCCAAAATAATGACAGTGTTGTACTGAATATTGGTCTGTTTAAAATTACTCTAGAAAATAATGGGCTGCAAAATGTGCATCATTCCCAATAATGTCAAATTCATCTTCTCGAATCGACATACCTGCACAAGTATGTCCAACCATCCATAAACCCAGTGTTGGAAGTTTACCGTCATACAATGGGGTATTGACCCATTTTTGCGCAATATAACCGTATTTATCATAATCATCAAAGTAGAAGCTTCCTGAAGCAGCGCCCTGATCAATATTATCTTCTACTACACGGATATTTGCGCCTTCTCGGGCGAGAATAGGCTTTTTCACCCATTTGCCTTGTAATGAAACATTGGTATCGAAGGCATGGGATTCAAGTAAATAAGGATGGTTTGGAAACTTTTTCCAAAGTTCTACCAAAATTGCTTTATTTGACAGCAACATTTTCCAACATGGCTCGACCCATTGGGTGGAGGGTTTTAAATATTGAGAAAAGTTTTCTTCCCAGACCCATTCCCAAGGGTAAAGTTTAAATAGCTGATCAATCGATTGATCATTCAAATCCACAAAGTTTTGTCCATCCCATCCGATATTTTCCATCGAAAGTTCGGACACACGATGTCCTGCTTGGAACGCCGTATCCATTAAATATTCGAGATTTCCCCAATCTTCACGTCCGGCTTCTTGGCAAGCAGCGAAATGAATATGCGAACCTCGTGGAAAAATCGTTTTCCAGCGATTAATCAGATCTTCGTGAATACTGTTGAATTGATCACGATGCGGAATATTTTCCACTTGTTCAATCCAATGCCACTGAGCAACTGAGGCTTCGAGTAACCCCGTGGGTGTGTCTGCATTGTATTCCAGCATTTTGATTTGACGACCATCATAGGCAAAGTCAAATCGACCATAGAGCATGGGTGCATGGTTGTGCCATGAATGTTCAATGAGTGGGATTGCAGCCTGTGGAATTTGAAAATAATCAGGATAATCACCTTTTTGAATGATTTCTCCTGCCACTTGCATGCACATCTGGTGTAATTCATTCGAGGCATCTTCAAGTTGCTCAATTTGCTTTAGGGTAAATTCATAAGCAACCCCTTCAGACCAGTAAATGGAACCATCCAGAGAAGGTAAGTTGTAATAATCAAAACCAATTTTTTCGTGTTCTTGTTGCCAGTTGGGACGAGCTTGGAAGCATTTTCTTTTCATAATATTCTAAATCATAAGATTGCGTATAAGATGTCTAACCACCAAAAGAGAACCCACTGCGCCCAAAGCCTCCACGCACAGGCGAAGATTTGCTATTACTTTTGGTGACTTGAGAAACCTGCGGTTGTCCAACACTTAGATTTGTCGAAGGTTCAACTTTACGTCCTAAATAATTTACTTTGCGATTGCCTTCATAATATTGTGGGCCAATAAAGCGAGAGCCAGCATAGTATCCACCAGAAGAATGACTACCAGAAGAACTTGTTGCTGTTTCCTCTTCACAGAGATCAGTGTTCCAGTCATATGAACAGTCATATTGGCTATTATAAACATCTTGAACAAGGGGTTTGTTATTGCTACTGCATGCTGTAATTAAAAGAGGGACTACAACCAGACTGATTTTTTTTGAACGCATGATTAGCCTTAGATCATCGAGTATTTTTATCTATTTGCTTTATAACATGATAAAAAGAAATTGTTTTATGCGCTGTATGATATGAGGATGTATGTTGAATGTACAGTCTGTGATTTATAAAATTGTTTTTTATCTGGATAATCGTCTGAAAATAAATCGATATTCAAACCATTTAGACATTGAATGATTGCGAAATAGCGTTGAATAAAAAGAGCCATGAACTATACAAAACAGCTTGAACAGATGATTTATAGCTCCCCTCAACTGATGATGAGGTTACAGTATTTGCGAGAACTACATGCAGATGCCTATTTGAGTGCAGGGGTCATTCGCAATATGGTATGGTCTAATTTACACGATCAGGTTTATTGTCTTGATGACACCGAGATTGATGTGATTTTTTATGATTTAAAAGATCAATTAGGGGGTGAAGAACGGCGTTTAAGCCAAGAATTAAAACAAAAATTCCCAAGCAATGATTGGGATGTGGTCAATCAAGCCTATGTTCATCTATGGTACAAAACCGATGATGGGAATGCGATTAGTCAATATTCTTCATTATTTGATGCTTTATCTGTTTGGGTTGAAACCTCAACTGCAATAGCTGTTCGTCTACAACAGTCTGGTCAATTAGAATGGATTGCGCCTTTTGGACTCAATGATTTATTTGAGTTAAAGTTAAGATGGAATGCTCGTTTAGTCAGTTATGCCACCTTTGTACAACGAATCGAGTCTAAGCGTTTTTTGCAGAGATGGGACAAATTGGTGATTGTCGATCAACCATTTAGAGATCAGGAATAGCTCAGTAAAGAATGAATTCAATATTCCAAAGCATCCCATGATCAAGTGGTATTTAAAACGCATTCCTTGCTTAGGATGTCCTGATAAAAAAGCCCTCCGAGTGGAAGGCTTGGTTTAGTTTTATAAACGGGTTTCCTGATGCTTTTTGTTATGGCGGATCGACAGCCAAGCGGTAATGGTCAATACAATAACAATGAACCCTAAAGAAATCCAAATTGGCATATGGAATACATCCAACATTAACATTTTAAAACCAATGAACAGTAAGATAATTCCTAAACCGTAAGGTAAATAGTGCATCTTTGACGCAGCACCAGACAATAAAAAGAACATCGCACGCAAGCCTAAAATTGCCATTAAGTTCGCCGTGAGTACAATAAAAGGATCACTGGTGACCGCAAAAATAGCTGGAATTGAATCGACAGCAAAGATCACATCAGATGCTTCAACTAAAATTAATACTAGAAATAACGGCGTTGCCCAAAGTACACCATTTTGACGGACAAAGAATTTAGCGCCTTCCAGTTTAGGTGTAATGCGCATGTGTTTACGTAGCCATTTTAGAATCGCCATATCTTCGATATTGGTTTCTTCCTCATCTTGACCTTTCAGGAATTTGAATCCTGTATAAACGAGGAAAGCACCAAAGATATAGAGAACCCAAGAGAACTCTTGAACGAACCAAGCACCAATAAAGATAAATAGAGTACGTAAAATAATTGCGCCTAATACACCATAGAGTAAAATTTTACGCTGTAAGCCTTGTGGAATCGCAAATGCAGCAAAAATCATTAACCAAACAAAAACGTTGTCAATTGCTAAGGATTTTTCTAAGAGATAGCCTGCAAAGTATTCCATGGTTTTCGTATTGGCTATGGCAACACCCGCAGTTTGCTGTAAATACAGCCATAAACCGCCACCAAATAAAGCAGCGACACTGACCCACGCAATACTCCAGTAGGCAGCAGTTTTAATTTTAACGTCTTGACCTTCTTTTTGCTTAAAGCCTAAAAAGTCAATCAGTAACATCACGATGACGATAGCGAAGAACGCTAAATACAGCCATGGATTGCCTATAGATTCCATAAAATTCTCCGAATCTGGCAATCAGGCATAAAAAAACCTTGACCTGTTGCCAGATGATTAAACATCTGTATCAACATGATCAAGGTCTTGCCTACATTTTAGCGTTTATAACATGACTAAAATGCTCAGATACCGGCTTTTCAAAGCGTAATGACGATATTCTGATTGGAGGAGGCTACTCCCCTTGTTCAATAAACTGTGTAAGAAATAAAAATTTCTTTATATGCGCAGAGAATCGCACATTTATTTAAAATGTGCAAATATTGAATGTATTTTTATGTAGCTTAAATTATGTACAAAATTCAGCGCAGGTTTTTAACTGCGCAAAAGCCTGACTGAGTGTTTGATGATGGTGTTGAATAATCAGCTGCGCATTGAGTACGGCTGAATCTACAGTACTGTGTGCATCGGAAATCAATTGCACCTTAAATCCTAAATCTTTTCCTGCACGACAAGTGCTATCTATACAAAATTCAGTTTTTAAACCGCAAACAATCAGCTCTTGTATATTCAATGACTTCAATCGTTGTTCTAAATCAGTTTGAAAAAAACAATTTGGGCGAGTTTTTTCCAATACATGATCAACATCATGATCAATATTTAATTCTGTAATTAATTGAGTTATTAGACTATGAGGTGCCATAGCAGTATCAGCACCACCCACATGACGGATTGCAAACACGGGAATGTCCTTTAGATGAGCATATTCAATGAGTTGATTGATATTTTGCAATAATTGATGAGCTTCAAATGGAGGCTGTGGAGCGCGAAACAAACCATTTTGCATATCCACTACAATCAAGGCTTGTTTGTTTTGAGGGTCTGACATGAGTTTCTCCGTAACAATGTGCCTAATCACGGAGCCAAAAAATAACCCCGCACATTTGGCAGGGTTGGTTTTACAATTTATTTTAAATGCAAAAAACCACACTGCCGATGCAGTGTGGTGGTGAATAATCTAATGAAAAAGAAAGTTTGCATTGATCATCATATAATGACTAGATAACTTTGATTAAATTAAAGTTATTGAGTCGAGATGTCACTTTAAAATTTGTAAATTTAAGCTTTTTGAATAAAATCTTTACGTTGTACCAGCACTAAAGCGAGCAGCGTACCCAATACAGCAATGATACCGCCAACCACACCAATATGATTGAGCCCATAACTGGCAGTAACTAGACCTCCGAGTAGTGCCCCGCCACCGATACCGACATTGTAAAGCCCAGAATAAATGGCCATCGCCACATCTGTTGCATCAGAAGCTAAATTTAATGCTTTGGCTTGTTGAGCTAAACTAAAGCAAATAATTGCCATTCCCCAGAACAAACTTAACACACTGAAACTGACAAAATCGATGCTTAATGTGGTCAATAACAGCATAGAAATCGCCAGTATCAGACTGCTGAGTGGGATTGGCAATTTTGGATATTTTTTAGCAAATTTTCCAAATAAATAGGAGCCAAAAAAGCCTGCTGCGCCATAGATGAGTAATAAGGTTGTGGTTTGTGTTGAGCTAAAATGTGCAACATTTAAGGCAAAAGGTTCGATATAACTATAAGCCGTAAACTGTGCTGTAATCACAATCACAGTGAGTGCAAAGACCATCATCAAACTAGGGCGTTTTAGAAATACTTTTAAGCTGCTTAAAGAACCAGAGTTGACACTCGGTAAGCGTGGTAATGTTTTGGCTAAAATTAAACAGACAACAGCTGCGCCAATGGCGATCAAGCCAAAAGTATTACGCCAACCATAAGATTCTCCCACCATTCTGCCAAAAGGAATACCTAAGACCATCGCCAGCGCTGTGCCTGTGGCCAATAGACCTAAAGCTTGAAACTCCTTACCTTTGGGGGCGACACGAACGGCTAGCGAGGCAGTGATCGACCAAAACAGCGCATGCGAAAATGCGATACCAATTCGGCTGGCAAGCAGTACATCAAAACTCCATGCAAAATAAGACAAGGCATGACTGGCAACGAAAACCATAAATAAGCCAATCAGCAAAAAGCGTCTTTCGATATTTTTGGTGAGGAGCATAATAGGCAAAGAAATCGGTGCAACTACCCATGCATATAGAGTAATCATGATGCCGACATCCGTGGCTTGCATACTAAAACTTTTACCAATATCGCTGAGTAAAGCTACGGGTACAAATTCTGTGGTATTAAAAATGAAAGCAGCAAAGGCAAGGCTGATTACACTGACCCATTGCTGCGTTTCACTGGGGGCAGATTGGGGTGTGGGCGTTTGGGAAGAGGAACTGGACATGATCATATTTTCAAAGATTAGCACTAAATTTTAGGCTGATTTTTGCATAAAGTTAAGCTTAAGTTTTGATACATAAAAATTAGGATTGTCGGACAAAACTTAACAATAAACCCAATAAACTTATGGCATTTTGAATGTGCTTTTAAGTTTGTATGTATATAAAGAGTAAATAAAATGTTAGAAATTAGACACAAAGATGATGGAAAAAAAGGTGAGTTTTATATTGGTGAAGACGGTCACCATTTGGCTGAAATGGCATATACATGGGCAGGTGAAAATATGTTGATTATTGATCACACACTTGTAGAAGATGAGTTGCGTGGTCAAAGTGTGGGACGTAAGTTATTGGATCAAGTGGTGGATATGGCACGTTCAAAAAATGTGAAAATTATCCCTCTATGCCCTTTTTCAAAATCTGTATTTGATAAAGATCAATCGATACATGATGTTTTGAAATCTTAAGTTTGCTTTGTTAAAGTGGAATTGTGTCATAAATCATTAATGAGAAATAATAGATGCAATTCCAACATATCGATAATCAACATAAGGGTGAGTTTTTCTTAGATAATCCTCAAGGACAGCGTATTGCTGAAATCAGCTATGTTTGGAGTGGTGAACAGCAGATTATTGCCAACCACACTTGGGTTGATGATTCCCTACGCGGTCAGGGTATCGCCCGCCAATTATTAGATACTTTGGTTGAATTTGCGCGTGAAAAACAACTAAAAATTGTGCCAACATGTTCATATGTGGACGTGATGTTTAAACGTGAAAAAAGCTTTGCAGATGTCAAAGCATAGATAGATATACATACATTTAATGTCCTACCTGGATTGGACTGTTAAAATTGAGTTAGATACTTCAACATGTTAAAAAAAATTCTGATCGCTTTATCATTATTGATCAGCCCCCTATACTGAGTTATGCAGAAAGTTGTTTTGAATTAAACTTACGCGCTTATCAAAAAGAGCAAGAGATCAACCCACGTTGGGAATTAGTGGCTCAATCGAAACATCGTATATATTTTTATTCAGCGCCTAAAAACTTTTGTAAAATGAATGATACTTTTGTTATTCAAAATGATAATGTTACAGCATATTCAGTGTATAAAGATCGGGCAAAACAAGCGTGGGTCTATGTGGTATTTAATGATCCAAATCAACATATAGAAGATGACTTGGTTGAAGGATGGGTCAAACTTAAAGACTTTAAAGCTTTGCAGAAAACAGCGACCCCAGATTAAACGAAAAAAACCACATTTTGTGGTTTTTTTCGTTTCTAGAAAACTTATTTTGCTTTTAATGCAGTAATTAGTTTTTGGTGTAATCCACCAAAACCGCCGTTCGACATGATCACTACGGCATCGCCCTCGCCTGCCTCAGTGCGAATGGTATTGATAATCTCATCTAAGGTACGAGCCACAACAGCATTATTTGTGGCTGCATCAATCACGGGCTGTAAATCCCAATCCAAGCCTTCAGGTTGATACCAAATGACTTCATCTGCCAAACGTGCAGAATACGCCAACCCATCTTTATGGCTACCCATACGCATGGTATTTGAACGTGGTTCAATGACTGCCCATAGTTTACGCTCGCCTAAACGTTTGCGTGCACCTTCTAAGGTTGTATCAATCGCTGTTGGATGATGGGCAAAATCATCGTATACCTCAATACCATTTACAGTATCGAGCAATTCCATACGGCGTTTCACCCCGCCAAAATTCGATAAGGCTTTACAAGCCGTTGCAATGTCGACACCTACGTGCTCCGCAGCAGCAATCGTTGCTAAGGCATTGGCAACACTATGCTGCCCTGTCATATTCCATTGAACTTCGCCTTTGACTATGCCGTGTTGTAAGACTTTAAAATGTGAACCATCCGCAGAAAGTTGCTCCGCATAGACTTCAGCACTGTCGTTGGCATCTAATGAAGTCCGAACCACTGGTGTCCAACACCCCATTTGCAAAACTTCATCAATATTGGTTTCAGTGATCGGTGCAATAATGCGACCTTCGCTGGGAATGGTGCGGACTAAATGATGGAATTGTTTTTGAATCGCAGCCAAATCATCGAAAATATCGGCATGGTCAAATTCAAGATTATTTAAAATCGCAGTTTTTGGATGATAGTGTACGAATTTAGAGCGTTTATCGAAGAACGCAGAATCATATTCATCTGCCTCGACACAGAAGTATTTTCCTCCGCCTAAACGTGCACTTTCACTAAAACCTAAAGGTACACCACCAATTAAAAAGCCTGGATTTAATCCTGCCTGATCCAACACCCATGCCAACATGGTTGTGGTGGTGGTTTTACCATGTGTGCCTGCAACACCTAAGACATGTTTACCTTGTAATACATGGTCAGCAAGAAATTGTGGTCCTGAAATATAGGGCAAACCTTCATTCAACATATATTCAACAGCATCAATACCACGTTTCATGGCATTACCAACAATCACAAGGTCTGGGTGGGGCTGTAAATGGCTACGGTCATAGCCTTGCATCAAGGTGATACCTGCATTTTCAAGCTGGGTTGACATCGGCGGATAAACATTTGCATCTGAACCCGTAACCTTATGACCTAAATCACGTGCCAATAATGCCAATGAGCCCATAAAGGTGCCGCAAATACCCAAAATATGCAGATGCATTCGTTTTAACTCCAGTGCTTTTATAGACTCATCACTTTGTGCTTGTGATGTAGCCGATTCATTTGATTTGAGAGCAACGATAGCAAGGCTTAAAGCGAAAAGATAGTTTTTCTTGTTACGATTTTAAAGCATAGCTTTTGCGGATAAAATCCTGCATATTTGCAGTTGAATAGAGGTGCTCGCATAAATTTTATTATTGCCAAACATGTCAAAATCTCGGAAAAGAACAGCAAAAAAATTCGTCTTAAATCAGGTTTATCCTTATTCTTCGATCAGT
The DNA here is from genome assembly GCF_000368925.1 of Acinetobacter bereziniae LMG 1003 = CIP 70.12. Classification (GTDB taxonomy): domain Bacteria; phylum Pseudomonadota; class Gammaproteobacteria; order Pseudomonadales; family Moraxellaceae; genus Acinetobacter; species Acinetobacter bereziniae. Next base: position 2,332,034 of record NZ_KB849756.1, read on the forward strand.
AGTTTATTGATTGCTTTGCCAATGATGTTGATTTATGGCATTGCCTATTATTCTTTGTTGGGTGACGGTTTTTATTTAGGTCCAGTAAGCTTAACGTTTTTGCTTTATTTTGCTACAACGACAAGGATAATCCGACTATTTTCTAAAGATGTCACCATTTGGTTTGATGATCAGTATATGTATCTTCAATTCAATCAAAAAGCGCCACAAAAATATGCCAAACAGGAAATTTTAGGTTTTTACAGCTATGATTATTCAACCAAATCACCTTTATTATTCAATTCAAAAGTTTCCATTCATTTTTATCTTGATCAGGGTCAAAAAATATTTTTAAATGATTCTTCTTATAGAAATATCGTTGATGAAGAAAAGCGTCTAGTATTACTTAAATTTTTAAAAACAGCTCAAAGTGAGCTTGAGTTTTCTCCCCTTCATGCCAAATCTAGATTCTTTGCTCATCATGTGTATTGGTACGCGCGGCAGCATGATCGAGATTGAAGGTTTTTCACTTTTAAAAAAATGCAGTGTAATCTATTGAGGCATACATCATTGTTGAGCTAAAAATGGCTTTATCTCTACCGCTTTTATTGCTGATTATCTCCAATTGTTTTATGACTTTGGCTTGGTATGGTCATTTAAAGTTCCTCCATGAAGCACCTTTGTGGCAAGCCATCTTATTTGGTTGGGTGATTGCCCTGCTTGAATACAGCTTTATGATTCCTGCGACTCGCCTTTTGGCTCAACATGGTTGGTCATTGGGACAAATGAAAATTACTCAAGAAGTGGTCACACTCTTGGTATTTGTTCCTTTTATGATTTTTTTATTTAAACAGCCTTTTAAATTGGACTATCTGTGGGCAGGATTATGCTTGTTGGGATGCGTATTTTTTGTCTTTAGAAGTCAGTAAGATCAATAGAATGAGTTAAAATCATGATGATTTAAGCGTCCATCATGATTTTTTGACCTGATGAGTTGGATGGCTTTTTCGATTTTTATGTTGTTTAGGGACTCCAGCCTGATATTGCCCTTCGACCCAAGCGTTTAAGGTGGTTAAATTAAAAAATATTGCATTGCTACGTCTGTTAAATTTTCGTGAGATGAAAAATCAGTCTATAATAGCGAGCTTCTTGATATTCATTTAAACACTGATCACCAGTATTTAAACTTCCTTACATTCGTTTACGGAATATATGCAATGAATGCGGCCGCTGTACAAGACGCTCCTCTAGTTGGAATTATCATGGGTTCTCAATCAGATTGGGCAACTCTCGAAAACACTGCCAATATGCTTAAACAGCTTGGTGTTCCTTTTGAAGCTGAAGTTGTTTCTGCGCATCGTACGCCAGATCGCTTATTTGAGTATGCTGAAACAGCACGTGAACGTGGTATTCAAGTGATTATTGCTGGTGCAGGTGGCGCAGCGCATCTACCAGGGATGTGTGCAGCAAAAACAGATCTACCAGTACTTGGTGTGCCAGTGAAGTCTTCGATTTTAAATGGTGTTGATTCGTTATTGTCTATTGTGCAGATGCCTGCTGGTATTGCCGTAGGTACATTGGCGATAGGTCCTGCTGGTGCAACCAATGCCGCGATTATGGCAGCACAGATTTTAGGTTTAACCCGTCCAGAGATCGCAAAAAATGTTGCAGATTTCCGTGCGGCACAAACTGATAAAGTGGCTAGTAAAAACATTCCGGGTCAAGCTTAAAACGGGACACAGGTTATGAATAAAACCATCGGTATTTTTGGTGGTGGTCAACTCGGCCGTATGATGGCGCAAGCTGCGCTACCGTTAAATATTCAATGTACTTTTCTTGAAGCCAATACAGATTGTCCATCTGCGATATTAGGGCAAGTATTTTCAACAAAAGCTGAAAATGGCTTGCAGGACTTTATTGCAAGTGCTGATGTATTTAGTTTGGAATTTGAAAATACGCCATTGATTGATGTAGATGTATTGACCAAACATAAGGACTTACATCCACCACGCCAAGCTTTAGCCATTGCACAACACCGCCTTTCAGAAAAAGCGTTGTTTGATGCGTTAGAGATTCCAGTTGCGCCGTATAAAGCGGTAGATTCTCTGGATAGCCTCAAGCTTGCAGTTGCTGAATTAGGACTGCCGATTGTCCTGAAAACCGCGACTGGTGGTTATGATGGTAAAGGTCAGTTTGTATTACGTTCAGAAGATCAAATTGACCAAGCTTGGACAGAGCTTGGTCCAGCAGGTTCGTTAATTGCTGAAAGCTTCGTTATTTTCTCTCGTGAAGTTTCAATTATCGCAGTACGTGGTATTGATGGAGATGTAAAAACTTGGCCATTGGCTGAAAATCATCATCACAATGGTATCCTTTCACATTCGATCGTTCCTGCTCCAAATAGTTCAGATTTGCAACCTGTTGCACAAGACTATATCACTCGCCTTTTAAATCATTTGAATTATGTGGGTGTGTTGACTTTGGAGCTGTTTGTGACTGAAAAAGGCTTGTATGCCAATGAGATGGCACCACGTGTGCATAACTCGGGGCACTGGTCAATTGAAGGTGCTGTATGCTCGCAATTTGAAAATCATATCCGAGCGGTTGCTGGTTTACCTTTAGGTTCAACAGAAGTTGTACGTCCAACGGTGATGGTCAATATCATTGGTCAATATCCACCATTGGAAGAGGTTTTGGCATTAGAAGGTGCTCATGTGCATCTTTATAACAAGACTGAGCGTGAAGGTCGTAAAATTGGACATATCACGTTGATGCCAACTGATTCTAAGGAATTAACGACGCTATGCCGTCAGTTAGCAAAAATTCTGCCAAATCAACTGTCATTAAGTGAAGATATGAGCATCTAAACTCACTATTGTGTGTAAAAAAAGCAGTCAAGGTGTTGGCTGCTTTTTTCTTTTTCGATGTTCTGTATGATGGCATTCCTTTATTTTTTGGGTATTTTGATCTCAATTTACATCGAAAGATGACATATAAAAATAACAACGAGCTTTAAAAATAAGTATTTTAAATCTCAAAAAATCGATAATTTTTTGAATTCAAAACCATTCATGCTGCCCAACTCAATTGTATCATTCTAGACTTATCCACAAAAAATCTAAGACATAAAGCTAAATATTTTTGAATTTAAAACTTTAAATTTAAAGCTGATGGAGATTTGAATTTAAAATCAATCTTGTGGATAACTCACATTGTTAAATTTTGGGAGTGTGTTGTGGATAAAAACTAGAACAATTTGAATTTAAAAATGTGCAGAAAAATAAGAATTAATTTGAATTCATAAATGAATTTAAAACTGTATGTTGGGGGCTTGTGTGGATAACTTTATTTTAAATTCAAAGTTACGATGTTGAGAGTTTTGAATTTAAAATTGGAAAATGAATTCAAAATTTACGTTTTTACATCTGTCATTTTATTCACAGGCTGTTATGGTATTCAGATAATTTAAATTTAAAACTATTTTTGTGGATATTATGCGCCATTTAACTTTGATTTGTGGATCTGTTTTATTCGCGGCATCACATGCCAATGCTGAATTAATTATTAATGGTCAGGCGGTGTCTAGCTCACCAGTGACAATAACTCAAGATACAACTTATACACCTAATTCTAATTTTCAAAGCTGTATTGCAAATTTACGTTCACAAGCTGTGAGCTCTGGTGTAAGCGGTTCAACCTATGATCGTTATACACAAAATTTAACGCCTGATTATTCCGTCATTAGTAAATTAGACTATCAACCAGAGTTTTCTACGCCGATTTGGGACTATATTTCAGGTTTAGTCGATGAAGAACGTGTTGAAAAAGGGCGTCAAATGCTGAACCAGCATCGGGATGTTCTTAACCGTGTTGCGGCTGCTTATGGTGTTCCTGCAGAAACAGTGGTTGCCGTTTGGGGGGTAGAAAGTAATTTTGGAGATATTTCTGGAAAATATCCATTATTACAAGCCTTAGGGACATTAAGCTGTGAAGGGCGTCGCCAAAGCTATTTTAGAGGTGAGTTTTTTGCCACGATGCGTATTTTACAACGTGGAGATTTACGCGAAGATCAACTGAAAGGCTCATGGGCTGGTGCATTCGGTCATACTCAATTCATGCCTTCTACCTATGAAGAATTGGCTGTGGACTTTGATGGTGATGGACGTCGTGATCTGGTTTCAAGTACTTCTGATGCTTTAGCTTCAACCGCTAATTTTTTGAAAAAGCGTGGATGGCAAACAGGAATGCCTTGGGGCTTTGAGGTAAAAATTCCTGCGGGTGCATCAGTGTCTGGAGAAAGTCGCCGCAATAAAAAATCACTCAGTTCTTGGGTCAATCGTGGTTTTACACGTGTCGATGGCACACCAATCATTCAAGGGAACTTATCTGAAGGCTCTCAAGCTGGTTTAATGATGCCTGCGGGTGCAAATGGTCCAGCATTTTTGGTGTTTAAAAACTTTGATGCAATCTATTCCTATAATGCTGCTGAAAGTTATGCACTCGCAATTGCACATTTATCAGATCGTTTACAGGGTAAAGGAGGGTTCCAAACGGCTTGGCCAACAGAAGATGCTGGAACATCTCGTGCAGAACGCCGTGAAATTCAAAACTATTTATTGAAGAAAGGCTATGCGATTGGCGATGCTGATGGTCTGATTGGTGATAAAACTCGCCAAGCTATTCAACAAGAACAGGTCAAATTAGGATTAAGTCCAACAGGTCGAGCAGGGCAGCAGATTTTAAAAGCATTTAGAAATGAGGCTGCAAAAAGTATGATGCAGTAAAGATATGTTGTATTCAGGGCAACGAATACAATAAAAAGGTCTGCAATTGCAGACCTTTTTATTGATTGGATTTATTCAATCGCAGATTGATCGATTTTGACAGCTTCTAATACATCTAAAATGACCGCAGTAACATCCTGAGTGTGATCTCGATCATTAAAGATTTCATGTGCAGTAATAGTCACATCGGTATCACTAGGCAATTGCTTCTGTTCTTCTTCGATCAAATGCTGGATTGGAAGTAACGTTTGTTTGATTTCAAGATGTAAAATATCTGTAAACTCAATATTTTCATCTTCCAGTTCAATAATTTGCTCATTGAAGTAAGGCAATAAAATAGAATGAAGGTATGGCTGAAGTTCAGTAATATCATAAATTTCAATATCACGAGTTTGCTCAATCGTGCTGATATGATCATTTACTTCCAGAATAATATGATAATAGCTCACAGTCATCTCCTCAATTCATTGCGTCTTCAGTTCACAATAACATGAATTTGAAAAAAATAATTTAAATACATAAGAAAATTATGGATTTAAATGCTGATGATTCATTATTAAATTTTCTTATCGTTGTCTTGAGTTTAGCATGGCTAAATCAGCTTGAGTTAATCTAAAATTTTTCAAATCTTGTTCTTTCATCATCGGATACATGAGTGCTTTAGGGTCATTATTATGTGCAAGACCTAAAGTATGACCTAGTTCATGTGCAATGGTGACTCTTAGATCTGCATCGGACTCAAATTCATAAATATTAATGGTTTTACCGTCAAATACACCTTTGTCAAATTGGCGTGGCTGAAAACGCATATTAAACTGATCAACAGATTGATTATATTGATGGTTTACTGAATTAAGCTGCTCGACTTGACGATTTAATGTATCTACTTTTTGGTTATAAATATCTAATTGTTGTTTCAATCGACTCTGTTCAATGATCAATTGATTTTTTTGTTGATCTAATTCAAATCTTGCAGATGCATCTAAATTTTGCCTTGATTGATTAAGTGCATTGATCAGTTGATTATATTGTTCAACTTTATGTTGATAACTATGCTTTTGAAAGTCTAGTTCTCGATTGGCTTGATTTAATTCAAGATGCAGTTGTTGAATTTTTTGCTTTTCACTTTGAGAATATTGTTGGGTATTTTCTAAGGTGCGTAAGGCTTGAGTTCTGGCACTGGACTCAGCTTGGCGCTCATCATAAATCAAATTAATCGTCAGCTTTGCCTGATCGTCATAAACAAATAAACTTTGCATTGTACCTAAGTGCCATATGTCAGCCGCTTCTTGCGCTAAATTTTTTACCTGTGCTTTGCTCAGATGGAAGCGAGGATCAACTTCACCAATGCGATAACGCAATCGAGTATCTAAAGGGTGTGTAATGCGATCAATCGCTGAATTATGGTTGAGTTGCGGATACATCATGCGTTGAATCGCAAAATATGCCGTAAAAATAATGACGCTAACAATAATCCAGAAACGCATGCTTGCTTAAAAAAATAATTTTTGTTATCGATAATTTATCTGAAAATTACACAATCGCAAAGACTGATGAATGGAATGTTGATTTTAGGCTGGATTTTTTTAATTGCTGGCATTTGCTGTTGGGTGAATGTCATATATTGCTTGGTACAGCTCTTTCGAGCAAAGTTAGTGCTAGAAATGCCTTTGGTGCAAAAGTCTAAAAATTTTAGCGTTACTCATAAAGGTGGCTATTCAATTTGGCAGGAAGGACCATTATTTAAACTCGCACCTCTGGCTTTTATTCACCCTAAAATCGTCAATCTCGATTCACAAGAGGAGGTTAAATTGACCCCAAGTCTAGGGAGACCACATAAAAATAGTTTTACACGAGGTTCAAATTTAATGTTTTATTGTGAGTTGGAGGTTGGAAATTACAACTTAACGATTGTTGAAGGCTCATCATTAAATCAGTTAGAAAAACAAATTTCCCAGAAAGTGATTGATCATTTACCAATAAATAAAGTCCTTGATCAGCAATACAATCTACAAATAAAACACAGCCTCAGCAAAAAACAACGACTAATTATGTTGATATGTATATTTGCAGGACTATTTTTATTCATGAAAGGATTGTTTACCCTATTACAGCTCAGTTTAGGAATTAGGATGGAAGGCGCGATCTGATCAATTTTATTTAGGGGCTAAACAGGATATGAATATCAATAAACAGCAGGATAAATGCCAGTGCACTTAGGAATCTGTTCATCCAAACGGATATGCTTAAGTATTCAGTGGTGATATACAGGGATTTAAATTGTAAGGGATGTCGCATGATATAACTGATTTTCTGTTTAAACACTGCTGTGACAGCGTATTGTTGTTTTAGAACAACTTGCCGCACAATAAAAGCATTTATCCACCAAAATACCAGTAAAATCATTAAAATAATCAAGATACTCAACCCCAATCGAATCCAATCATTCTGCTCAAAAAAAGCTAATTCAGTATAAAAATGGCTCATCAGTACGATGCTGACCAGTAACATCGTGCGATAAAAACTTTGTTGGATAAATTGAAGATGCAAAGGGTGGTTGAGTTTTTGCGTATCTGAGCGACTGACAATCTTGCGCGCAACAAGAGCAAATACATGACATAGAATTTCTAGAAAGACGTATAAAGCAAGGCTTATGCTGAGGACTTTATACATGATTAATCGTGTTCAAAAATAGGTTGATACAGTGAGGGTGTCACTAAAATCATCAATAAAATACCTGAACAGACAAAGGCAAGATCGTTAAAAATCGCAGCATAACTGGTCATGTAAATCCAGTGCATATACGGCATGAAATAAAGTAAAAATGTTGGAAAAAAACTATAAAGATAGGCTTTTCTTGCCCATTCTTTTTTCAAGCATAAGCCAAAAGTGATGATGAGTATAATTAAGCCTGCAACAGACATCACTGCCAACTCCCAAGTCTGTGGGTCTTGATAGAGGGTTTTATCAAGTAGTAATAACTCAGGTTCAGTGCAGTATATGTCTATGATTGCCGCAATAACGGGCAAAAAAAACTGAGCAAGGATCAAACTATAATAAACAGCGGGTGAAACAGCAGGGGAGTTTTTCATCGTTTGATCCATTATTATTGTGATAATTAAGATAAAAGATTTAATGCGGATTAGCAATTCATCATCTTGAAAAATCACAATGGGCTTAGCTATGCATGAGGTGTTATAACACGCAATCGCTAACGAAATGCTGTACCACTTCAGTTAAATTCCGTGCCAAATATTCTTGAGTATAAACCTGCTTAAAATGAGCCTGATACGCTTGTTCTGAATCAAAGCGTTCCCAGAGCAGTAAACGTCTTGGCTCTTGTTGACATTGATGCAGTTGGAACATGCTACATCCTGGTTCTTGTAGAAGGGTCATTGTGCATAATGATTGTAAAGCTTCACGGGTTTCTAAGATTTTATTTTCATCTAGTATTCTTAATTCTGCGGTGATGTAAAAGCCTGAATGAAACATGTTTTTTACTCCGATTTAAAGTAGGAAGTAAAAAGCTTAACTGCTCGAGTTCACTCTAGCTCAAGCATTTTTTCAGCATAAATTTTAATTTTATAGTCAACAATACTCTGCTCTTGTTGAAGTCTTTGAATTTCCAGTTTTAATTGAGCAGAATGCTCAATCAGAAGCTGCTGTCTTTGTTTTAAAGTGTGTTCTCCCTGTAAACGAAATTCGGCAAAATCTTGAATTTTTTCTAAAGGCATTCCTGTTGATTTTAAACGTTTGATCCATTCAAGCCATTCTAAATCAAGTGAAGTATATACACGTTGTCCTGACAGGTTACGATGGATGTTTTTCAGCAACCCAATTTGTTCATAGTAACGTAGTGTATGGATGGATAAACCTGTTTTTTTAGAAATGTCAGAGATTAGCAAAGCACACACTCCATATAGTCAATCTGTTGAAAAATGCAAACAGTAAAATATAATTTCTCTGGACCCATAAAATCAATGCGATGAAAATAGTGTTGAATGATATAAAACTTTCATTGCCAAGCTTTAGATCTAAAGTTTAAATAGACTTGTATAAAGATGATTTGCCAGCATAAAAAAACCGCTCAATCTCTTGAGCGGTTTTCGATTAAAGCGACAAATTATTTTTTGTCATCTTTTACTTCTGTGAATTCAGCATCGACTACGCCATCATCAGCTTTTTGCTGTTGTTGACCTGCATCACCACCGAATTGGTTCGGGTCAAAGCCTTGTGCTCCACCTTGACCTTGAGTAGCTTCATAAGCGCGTTGAGTGATCGGCATAATGATGTTTTGTAAAGCTTCAGTTTTCGCTTTGATTGCTTCAACATCATTTTCTTTCGCAGTTACTTCTAATTCAGAAACTGCTGTTTCAATTGCAGTTTTTTCATCAGCAGTGACTTGCTCGCCAAGATCTTTAACTGCTTTATTTGCAGAAGCAACTAAAGCATCAGCTTCGTTACGTGCTTTTGCAAGTTCTTCAAACTTACGATCTTCTTCAGCATTTGCTTCAGCATCTTTGATCATTGCTTCGATTTCAGCATCAGACAAACCTGAGTTTGCTTTAATCTGGATTGATTGCTCTTTACCAGTGCTCTTATCTTTAGCAGATACTTTCAAGATACCATCAGCATTAATGTCAAATGATACTTCAATTTGTGGCACACCACGTGGAGCAGGTGGGATATCGCCTAATTGGAAGTTACCCAACAATTTGTTTTGTTGAGCCATTTTACGTTCACCTTGGTAAACTGAAATGTCTACTGCTGGTTGGTTGTCTGCTGCTGTAGAGAATACTTGAGATTTCTTCGCAGGAATCGTCGTGTTTTTCTCAATAATTGCAGTTAACACGCCACCCATGGTTTCAATACCTAGTGTTAACGGTGTTACGTCAAGTAAAAGTACGTCAGTTTTGTCACCAGACAATACTGCACCTTGAATTGCCGCACCGATAGCAACAGCTTCATCTGGGTTCACATCTTTACGAGGTTCTTTACCGAAGAACTCTTGTACTTTCTGTTGAACCATTGGCATACGTGATTGACCACCAACCAAAATCACGTCAGAGATATCAGAAGTCGAAAGACCTGCATCTTTAAGCGCAATTTTACAAGGCTCAATCGTACGAGCAACTAAGTCAGCAACTAAACCTTCTAATTTCGCACGTGTTACATTCATCACTAAGTGTTTAGGACCTGTTGCATCCGCAGTGATGTATGGCAAATTAATTTCAGTAGAATTTGATGAAGAAAGCTCAATTTTGGCTTTTTCAGCAGCTTCTTTTAAACGTTGTAATGCAAGAGGATCTTGTTTCAAGTTGAAGTTTTGTTCTTTTTTGAACTCTTCAACCAAATAGTCGATCAATGCATTATCAAAGTCTTCACCACCAAGGAATGTATCACCATTGGTAGACAATACTTCGATTTGTTGGTCGCCATCTAAGTCTGCGATTTCAATGATTGATACGTCAAATGTACCACCACCTAAGTCATATACCGCAACTTTACGGTCGCCTTCTTTTTTGTCCATACCGAACGCAAGTGCAGCAGCAGTCGGTTCGTTAATGATACGTTTAACTTCTAGACCTGCAATACGACCAGCATCTTTCGTTGCTTGACGTTGAGCGTCATTGAAGTAAGCAGGTACAGTAATAACTGCTTCAGTTACTGTTTCACCTAAATAATCTTCCGCAGTTTTTTTCATTTTTTTCAAAATTTCTGCTGAGATTTGTTGAGGTGCAAGTTTTTTATCATTCACTTCCACCCAAGCATCGCCATTGTCTGCTTTGATGATTTTGAATGGTGCAATACCGATATCTTTTTGTACAGCTTGATCTTCGTATTTACGACCGATCAAACGTTTGATCGCGAATAATGTATTTTTAGGGTTAGTCACTGCTTGACGTTTAGCAGACTGACCTACAAGAATTTCGCCATCTTTATATGCAACGATAGAAGGTGTTGTACGCGCGCCTTCAGCATTTTCAATTACTTTAACTTTATCGCCTTCAAGTACAGCAACACATGAGTTTGTTGTACCTAAATCAATACCAATAATTTTAGCCATAAATCTATTCCTCTAAATTCTTTTGAATCCCTTTTATTTCTCCCTTGAGAAAGGAAGCGTTAAAAGGATTTTCTTGTTATCCGATATGAGAGCCATTCAAAAATTTTCAAGTCATTATTTGAGAAAATTCATGAAAATATTTTCAAAAAGCCCTCATTTATTAAGCTTATTGACCCACCATGACCATTGCAGGGCGAAGTAGTCGACCATTTAAGGTATAACCTTTTTGCAAAACGGTACCAATTTGGTTGGCAGCTGCATTTGGGTCGATCCCTACGGCTTGGTGTAAGTCAGCATTGAAGCCATTTGTGGTATCTGCTTCAACAACACCAAATTTTTCTAAAGTGGTAAGAAGAGATTTTAACGTGAGTTTTACACCTTCAAGTACAGGCGTTTCTTCATCGCCACCTGCCTGAATCGCACGTTCAAGATTGTCTACAGAATCTAATAATTCTTTTGCAAACTTCTCCAATACCGTATCTTTATGTTTTTCAGCATCGCGTTGAATACGCTCAACGCTTTTTTGTGCTTCATATACTGCATTTGCCGTACGGGCTTTTTCCAGTTTTAAACTCTCTTCTAAATTGCTGATTTGAGCTTGTAAAGCTTCAACGGTAACTTCAACCTGTTCATTTTCAGTCTGAGTTTGCTGTTCTGCTTGCTCGTTTTGAAGATCTTGGGCTTCTTGATTTTGCTCAGTTGCCATTGATTTACTCCGTTTAAATGGGTTCTTAAACATGTACAGTCCTTATCGGCAGCAGTTTTGCACTGTGTTCATTTTTGAACTGCCATGGTCGTTTAATTCGTCAATGAATATGAAATGTGGGCGAGCTACTAAAATTCAAGCAAGATTGAATATTATTTAATGAAATTCAGCAAAAAAACTCACAAGCGTAACTGAATAACATATAAATCTTAATTCATTGTGTGAATATTCAGCAAATACATAGATTTTTTTCCACAAACAAAATGAGAAATTGTTTTTTTCTTATTCTTAAATTGTGAAAAATGACCATTAAATTCATAAATTAAAATTGAATGAATAGATAAAAATTATAAATTAATATATAAAACCGATTAAACTTATTGAAAATAAGGCTTTGCGAAAAACATAGAGTTTCATTATGATGCTCCTAAGATTCTATGGCTGTAGTTTCTTTTTATTTGAATATGTTTTTCATAGCTTATCCAATCTTCTTGGATAAGCTTTTTTTTGCTTCATTAAAAATTTTAACAATGTAACTAATACGAGACTTTTACGGTAAAAATATATTTTTCAACATGAGCTTTCTTCTTGTGTCAACTCAGCTCATATTTAAAAACTCAGACAAATGAATGATTTAACGTTGATATTTTATTTAGTCAAAATAAGTAATTGATTTAATAAACTTTGCAGAACTTATACGGCAACACGTTAAAAGTCTTACCAAGCTGCAACGAACTTAGCTGAAAAAATGGCAATCATAGTCAGCACGATGATGCGGACTGTATTGTCGTTTTTTAATCGAGTGATGATAAAGGAATTGATGATGAAAAAATCAGGTCTTATTTTTATGTTATTGGCAGGTGTTGCGGTGATGAGTACAGCATGTACTTCAAGTGAAACCACACAAGCACCTGAAACCACACAATCAGCGCCAATGAGTTCAGCAGATCAGCACCAATCTGCACAAACAGCAACAGTTGATCCTGCTCAGCAAGGCACTGCGGTAGAAGGTGATGCTACGATTCAACAATCGCAACCAGCTCAAGCCACTCAAGATCCAACTTTGGGTGAACAACCTTCAGCTCAGTAAGTTCTGAATTTAAAAATCAGGCGACTTTTTGGATGCCTCCATCGCCTGATTTCTAATGATCAATAGGATCGGATTAGTATTTATTCACCTGAGAGTGAACATTCAAAGTTGGTCCGATCCACAGTACAACGTGCTCGCTTAAGCACTGACATCATGGTTGGGTCATAGACTCCTTGTTTGGTCAATTCTAAGCGTGTATCCCGAAGTAGTTTTTGATAACGCTCTTTGTCCTCTTTACTTAAATTCAGACGATATTTATTTGGAATGCTTTCCTCTTGTTTTCTGACCATTTCAAACTGCTTTGGCATTTTTTTAAGGAACCATTCTCGAGATAGGTTACCAAAACCTGGAGAAAATTTACTGGTATTAAAAATCAAATCGGCAGTGACATTGAGTACAGGGAAGTTAAACATTGCCCCATTGCTACCTAAGCCTTTTGAAAGTTCTAAAGGTTTAAATGCATAAGCTGGCGCACCCACCATATCTACTTTGCCCTGATTAAACTTCACAATAAAATCTGAAATATCTGATAAAACAGGGATTGCGCCGACACGTTTTACTGCGGCGATCTGGGCTTTATCATAGGACAATACGGCGAATTTCTTTCCGCGTCCTTTTTCAATGGTGTTAATCGATCTATCATTCACAAAAATATAAGCAGGACCGATTTGAGCGATACCCCCCACTTCATACTCCACACCGTTGATTGTTGATTTCAGTCGTTGCGTGTTTCTTTTATCTAAAACGAAATTAATGGCTTTTAAGGCGATGGCATTGTTTGGAACGCCACCAAGCGCATCAATAGAACCAGCAAATTTATTAAATTGGCGTGCTCGCATTGCTGTTAAAAAGACAGCATCACATTTACCACTTTGGAAGTCTCGTTCTGCCATTTCTTCATTTTGATAAGCAATCAGCTGTATATCGGTATTCCACGCTTTTGCAGCGAGTGCCCATTCCTCCATCATTTTATAAGATTCACCAGCTTTTCCTAATAAGTCAAATACACAGACATCCTGTTTAGCTTGAGAAGCGCTTGATAATCCTAATAATGCGAGTGATGTAAAAGCAATAAATCCCTTTTTCATGTTATATCCTTATAGCTAAAAAGTGCTTTATTTATAATCAATATAGTAATTTTATTTAGATAAAAATAGAGCTTTTGCTCTATTTCCGATGAATAAACCATTGAAAGTGTTACTTAATGTGATTTAATTTTCACTTTATTATTTTAGTGAGATGTGTTTTATATTTTTCATGTGTTGCTGTGATTAAATAAAAACTCTCTAGTTTTGATCTAGATATCTATTCACAGTGAAAAGATCAATTTTATTAATGAAAAAAGTGAATAAGTAAATCTAAAAAACATATTTTTAATAATATACAAAAACCTTACCATAAGGCAGATTCTCTTCTTTTTCCATTGATTGTCAGCTTATATTCATCATGAAATTTCAGCAGCTTATTTTACTTTGCTCGTCTTTAGCTATGTTTAGCTATAGTGGTTGGGTAAATGCACGTCCAATTGTGATTGGTTATCAAACCAATATAGAGCCTGCCAAAGTTGCACAGGCTGATGGTGTATATGACAAAGTGATTGGAGAAAAACTGGATTGGCGCTTATTTAACAGTGGTGCTGAAGTTTTAACTGCTTTGGCTTCAGGCTCTGTAGATATTGCTTTGATTGGATCTAGTCCTTTAGGCGCTGCTGTTGCCAATAACTTGCCAATAGATGTGTTTTTGATTTCAACAGATTTAAAAAGTGCAGAAGCCTTGGTGGTCAGAAATGGTTCTGGTATCCATCATCCGCAAGATTTGATTGGGAAAAAAGTGGCTACGCCATTTGCTTCGACTTCGCACTACAGTTTATTGGGCGCATTGCAACACTGGAATATTAAACCCAATCAGATTCGGTTGTTGAACCTCAAGCCTGCTGAAATTAATGCGGCATGGCGTCGAGGAGATATCGATGCCGCTTTTGTATGGTCTCCAGCACTTGCCAATATCAAAAAAACAGGCAAGGTGATGACGGATGCAGGGCAGGTTGGGCAATGGGGTTCGCCTACATTTGAAGTTTGGGTCGCACGTAAGGATTTTGCGCAAAAGCATCCTGAAGTACTCAGCAAATTTTCCTCGGTGACTTTGAATTACTATGATGCTTACAACCGTAATAAGCGCCATTGGACTGCAAACTCAGCCGAAGTACAAAAAATTGCCAAAATTACCGGAGTTGATGCGCAAGATGTTCCAACGCTTCTTGCAGGGGCAGAATATCCTGATCGTCAAGCACAACTAAGCCCACAGTATTTAGGTGGGCGAACTACACAAAATATTGCCAATGCGGTTAACTTTTTGAAAGTACAGGGCTTGGTTAAAAAGGTCTCACCAAATTATCAACAATTTATTAACACTCGTTTTATCAACGCGTCAAAATAGAAATCGGGACTATTCATCATGGCTGTATTGACTGTAGAACACGTACAAGCACAGTACCCAGGTGCTGAGCAACCGGTACTTCAAGATGTGTCATTTCAATTGGGCTCCGAACAACTCATGGTTGCTTTGGGGGCGTCGGGAAGTGGTAAGACCACATTATTAAACTTGATTGCAGGTTTTACCCATCCCCAAGCAGGAAATATCAAGCTTGATGGAGAAAGTATTGTTGCACCAAGTCGTGATCGTGGTGTGGTGTTCCAAGATGATGTTTTGCTGCCTTGGCAGAATGTTGAGGATAATATTGCTTTTGGTTTAGAACTGGCAGGTATTGATAAAAAAACACGTCAAATGCGGGCGCATGAATTATTGAAACTGGTCAATTTAGACGGGTTTGGACAGCGTCATATTTGGGAGCTTTCAGGCGGTCAACGGCAACGAGTTGGATTAGCACGCGCTTTGGCTTCAGATCCTAAAATTCTACTGATGGATGAACCGTTCGGTGCTTTAGATGCTTTTATACGCGAACAAATGCAGTGTTTGTTGTTAGATGTATGGAAAAGTACGGCAAAACCAACTTTCTTAATCACTCATGATATTGAAGAAGCAGTTTTCCTTGCGACAGATCTGATTATTTTAGCACCTAATCCTGGACGAATTGTCGAGCGATTAACACTGGACTTTGCAAAAAGATATGCCAGTGGTGAGTCAGCAAGGAGTATCAAATCAGATCCAAAATTTATTGAAATGCGTGAGCATGTGTTGAGTCGTGTATTTATTCAAAATCATCAAGAGCAATCTCACTCATCTCAACAAACGTCAGCTCAAGGGCAAAAGGTGTAATGATGACAGCACAATTAGACCCTAAATTAATGACCTCGGCGCAATCACAGCCCCAAAAAAATAATGTTCCACGTGAAGTGAATATTACCTTGATCAGTAGCATGACAATTGTGGTATTGCTTGCAATTTGGTGGTTTGTCACTGCTGTAGGTTGGATTGATGCTTTGTTTTTGCCATCACCAGTTGCAGTATTAGACCGCTTGCAAGATTTGATGACCAATGGCTATATGAGTATCAGCTTATGGAGCCATATTGGCGCAAGCTTAGGTCGTATTGGCACGGCTTTGGTTGCTGCTGTAATTACGGCTATTCCTGTGGGAATTGCAATAGGTCGAAATAAAGTAATACGTGGTGTTGTCGATCCAATCATCGAATTTTACCGTCCAATTCCCCCTTTGGCTTATTTGCCTTTGATCGTAATTTGGTGTGGTATTGGTGAGTTATCTAAAGTTTTATTGATTTATCTTGCGATTTTTGCCCCGATTGTTATCGCAACGGCAACAGGCGTACGTTCGGTCGACCAAGCAAAAATTCGTGCTGCACAGTCTTTGGGTGCAACGCCATTGCAAATTATTCAACATGTGGTTTTACCGAGTGCTTTACCTGGCATTTTAACAGGTATTCGTATTGGACTTGGCGTGGGGTGGTCAACATTGGTTGCTGCTGAGTTGGTTGGTGCTTCAGAAGGTTTAGGCTTTATGGTGCAATCATCGTCACAACTTTTGGCAACAGATGTTGTGATTGTGGGTATTTTGATTATTGCTGTGATTGCCTTTGCACTGGAAATTGGATTACGCCGTTTGCAAAAGAAATTGGTTCCTTGGGATAAACAAGCTCACTAAGCGCTTTGATTTAAATCTTTGTGGGCATGTTGGCAAGATTGATAAAAACGCAATCGCCCTCAAATTGATTATTGTATTTTTAAAGCTTTAATAATGATTTGCCTTTAAAACATCGTGAGATGATCGAGGAAGAAATGAACGCTGTTGTATCAAATACTTTTAAAATTACACCATTGAATCCTACTATTGGTGCTGTGATTGAAGGGATTAATTTTAATCAAGCTTTGACGCCTGAAGAAAAGACATTGATCGAAACAGCATTGCTAAAACATCAGGTTATTTTTTTTAGAAATCAGCCGATGACAGCTCAGCAACATGCTGCTTTCGCTCGACAGTTTGGACAGTTACATATTCATCCCATTTATCCAAATATTCCAGAACAACCAGAAATTATGGTTTTGGATACCGAATTAAATGATTTGCGTGATAATGCACTGTGGCATACCGATGTCACTTTCCTTGAAGAACCTGCAATGGGTGCAATTTTGAGTGCGAAGAAAGTTCCAGCATGGGGTGGCGATACACTCTGGTCAAGTGGTACGGCAGCGTTTGAAGCATTGTCTCAACCAATGCAAGAGATGTTATCGGGTTTAACCGCAACACATGATATTGCACGTTCATTTCCGATAGATCGCTTTGGTGGTGACCCAGCAGAGTTGGAAAAGTTAGAAGCAGCCAAGAAAAAGCATCCACCGATTAGCCATCCTGTGATTCGTACTCATCCCATTACAGGTCGTAAAGCCTTATTTGTGAGTGAGGGGTTTACAACACGAATCAATGAATTAGAAGCCAAAGAAAGTGATGCAGTTTTGAAAATGTTGTTTGAGCATATTCAAAAACCTGAGTTTGTGGTGCGTTGGTCTTGGCAAGCCAATGATGTTGCATTTTGGGACAATCGTTGTACTTTCCACTATGCAGTTGATGATTATCGCCCACAGCACCGGGTTATGAATCGAGCAACATTGATGGGTGATCGACCATTTTATCAAGCAGATTAAGTTTCCACCGTTAAAAACCAATCAGATTCGATTGGTTTTTTTACGTTTGAATGTATTAAATTTAAAATCAATAAAAATCATAAATTTACATAATTGTTTTAGCAATAAATATAATAAAGCTATTTAAAAACTAAGACGGTACATTCAGACTGGTACAAGGTTTTTGTGATTAAAAGCATTAAACTATTTGGAAATTCAAGATTTCAATGTAGGTTTTTTATGTGAAAAATGTTTAATTATTCATCAAAATTAAATAAACGATCAACATACTAAACAAGAATAATTTATTGCTTGTTGGAAATATCATGTTGATTAATAATAAAAAGCAAATCTTTTTGCTGAGTATGCTTTCTACGTTGCTGGTGGCATGTAATGATGATAATGATCATTCAAATGTTGATCAACCTGTAGAAGCAAAACCATTAGAGTTAAACATCCTACATATAAATGACCACCATTCACATTTAGATGAAGAAAGTATTAAATTTAAAACCAATGTGGGGACAGGGGACGAAGAATTCAGTGTTACAAGTGGTGGTTTTGCGCGTGTAGCCAGCTTAATTAATCAACTTACAGCAGAAAAGAAAAACGCTTTTAAAATCCATGCAGGTGATGCCACCACTGGTGATTTGTACTATAACCTTACGGACGGTAAAGCAGATGCTGATGCGATGAATACCGTTTGTTTTGATACATTTACCCCTGGAAATCATGAGTTCGATGCTAAGGATGATGGTTTAAAGAAATTTATTGGTTTCCTAGACCAAGGTACTTGTAAAGAAAAGACTCAAGTCCTGACTGCCAACGTAAGTTTCGGGGCATCTTCGCCATTATATAAAACCAACCGTATTTTAAAGTCACAAGTCTTTGAGAAAGATGGTGTTAAATTCGCAATTATTGGTTTAACTGTGGCGAAAAAAACCAAAAACTCTTCTCAGCCGAATGCTGATACATTATTTGCTGATGAAATCGAAACCGCACAACAAGAAATTAATCAATACAAAGCACAAGGCATCAAAAATATTATTCTACAAACCCATGTGGGATATGACCTCGATCAACAGTTGGCAAAATCACTTACAGATGTCGATGTGATCATTGGTGGCGATTCACATACTTTACTGGGTCCAGATGGCTTAAAAAAATATGGGATGACGCCTGAAGGTGCTTATCCGACTCAGCTACGCAATAAAGATGGTCAATTGGTCTGTGTGGCTCAAGCTTGGCAATATAGTTATATCGTGGGAGATCTCAATGTTAAGTTCGACAAAAATGGTAATGTCGAAAGCTGTAGTGGTACGCCGCATGTTTTAATTGGAAATAATTTTACCCGTACAGCGAAAGATGCAAAAGCAGTCACCGAAACAGAAAAACAAGCTATTCTGGCTCAATTTAAAACAGACAATGCACCGTTTACTGTGGTCACACCATTACAAAAGACTTTAGATGTTTTAAAACCCTATCAGGATCAAAAGAAAAGCTTTGCTCAAAAAATTGTAGGGCAGGCGACAGATAATCTATGCTCGCGCCGAGTACCAGGAACATTACGTGATGTAAACCGTTCTACATTAGGAGATGTGTGTAATAAAAATACTCATGTCGATCAACATGGTGGTGATATTCAGCAAATTATTGCCGAAGCATTTTTACAACAAGGTAAAGTGTTTTTTGGTGCAGATATTTCCTTCCAAAATGGCGGTGGTGTCCGTGAAGATGTTGCTTTGGGCGATGTCACGGTCGGTAAAATTTATAATGTATTACCTTTTAAAAATACGTTGTTGCGTTTAGATTTGACCGGTGCTGAAGTTAAAGCAACACTCGAAGATGCGATCGACGGAGTGATTACCCAGAATAACACGGGAAGTTATCCATACACGGGTGGTTTACGTTGGAATGTTGATTTCACAAAAGATAAAGGTCAGCGCCTCAGTCAAATACAAGTACGTAATGTAGCAGGACAATATGAAAATATTGATCTGAATAAAACCTATAAAGTGATCACCATTGATTTTCTTGCCAATGGTGGGGATTACTATACGACTTTAAAGACCATCGCTGGTGAGCGTCGTTTAGATGTCGGCTTAGATTATGCAGAGGCTTTTCTTAAATATGCCCAAGCTTTGACTGGTCAAGAAGGGCAAAAGAAAATTAATAAATTAGCAACGACTGAATATAGTACTCAGCTATTTATAGATAAAGCGAAATAACCTGAAAGACAATAAAAAAATCTCGCTTAGGTGGGATTTTTTATTTTTTCTGTCTAGGTAAAACCTTGATAGTCTTGAGGTTGATAGCGCATAGGAATTTCAAAACGTTTAAATTATCTTAGACGAAGAAAATGGATTGCTTTAAAAGAATAATGAAGGCTAAAAATCTAAGAAAGAATTGCAAAAATAGATGCTTCACATTAAAATGAGCCAAAATTTAGCCACGATGGCTTAAATAATCACAATGATGACCGTATTTTTTTCTTTCACTTGCCTTATTTGATCTTGTAACGTTGCCATTTGACAAGATTATAGACGACCACTGACTGGTTGCAGGATAACCATAATATCTTGATTAAACCCAGCACATTTTAGACACCTGTTTGAAATGTAATTTGAATCTACATTTACATTCAATATTCGGGAGAACAATCATGTTGTTTAGCGTATTTCTTATTTTGGGCTTTCAATAGACCCCCATACATTTTAATCGTTTAAATTAAACGAACAAAAACCTTATTTTAAAGAATATACATGTTCTTCGGGATCGCTTTGCTTGTAAAAAATACAGACAAGCTAAAGCCAAACTCGGACATGAAAAGAAAAAGTGAAGATATGAACGAATATATAAATCAACCTTTTGCACAAACGGTGCAACATGTTGAGGTTGCGGATTTTGCTGAAATTTCTCCGATTGTAAAACTCTGGGCTTTTCGATTTTTGCTGGAGCTGGGAGGCGCAAAAGAATTTATTTCTGATCATTGTTTTAGCCATCAATGGATTGCTAAGAAACTTGGTTTTTCAGAAGCATTACTTGCGGATCAATTTAATGAGCAAGCAGCTTATCAAGAACTCAATCAATTGCATAAAAGCATTCAGCAACAAAATTTATTGAATGCCTTTCAATTTAATGATGAGTTGCAATATAACTTGAAATTAATCCAGCAATTGCTGGATTTAAACGCTGTCGAAACAACGGTTTTAGGTTTTGTAGTGATGCTCAACAGTGAGCAACTTTTAGATGATGTCGCTGACACGATTGGTGAGCTCACGGCTTCTAAAACGATTCGTGCTTTGGCTGTGGTTTTAGATTTACCTTATGACGAGATCCGTCAAGCGCTGTCTGTACAAGGGCGTTTACATCGTAGTGGTTTGATCAGTGTGCAGCAGCACTATCGTAACTATTTACGTGGAAAACTGAATCTGGTCTCTAACCAATTGGCGGATAAATTATTGGTGAAAACCAATGATGTTATGGATCTTTTTGTTGGCACGATCAATAAAAGTCATCCTGCTGAATTGACGCTTAGGGACTATCCTCATTTAGCCTCTGAATTGACCTTGTTGATGGCTTATCTAAAGCAAGTGAAACAGAATAAGCAAGAAGGTGTGAATATTTTTCTGTATGGCAGTTCTGGTACAGGCAAAACACAACTCTGTAAAACATTGGCACAAGAAATGGGCGTACAGCTTTTTGAAATCTCCTGTGAAGATGAAGATGGTGATGCGATTTCAGCGACAGGGCGTTTATGTGCTTATCGCGCGGCACAATGTATTTTCGATAGCCAATCTGCTTTATTGATGTTTGATGAAGTGGAAGATGTGTTTAATGACACTGAAAACGGTGTCGGCATGAAAAGCACAGCGCAAAGTCGTAAGGCTTGGGTCAACAGGATATTAGAAAAAAATCGAACACCTACGATTTGGGTTTCAAACTCTGATCAGCTTGATCCTGCATTTATACGCCGTTTTGACATGGTGTTAGAAATAAAAGTCCCCCCTAAACAGCAACGGAGCAGCTTTATACAACAGCATTGTGGTGATGATCTCAATATGTTGTATCAACAAGCGTTTGCCAATGTTGAACAACTTTCCCCTGCAATTTTACGTCGCAGTTATCGTGTTGCGAAAGTGGCACAGATGGAAAATGAAGGTTTAGTGGTACAGGAAAGCATGACTCAATTGGTTTCCAATACACTGAAAGCACAAGGGTATCAAGCGATTCGGTTGCAAGATAGCAATGCATTACCCAAATTCTATGACTTGGCTTATATCAACTGTAAGTCAAATCTTGCTGAAATCACAACAGGGATACAGCAACATGGTTTCGGACGTTTATGTCTATATGGTGCATCTGGAACGGGTAAGACCGCATTTGCAAGATGGCTTTCTGAACGTATCAATCGACCATTACTGATTAAGCGTGGCTCAGATTTGATTTCAGCTTGGGTGGGGGAAACAGAAAAAAATCTTGCAAATGCTTTTCAGGAAGCGGAAGAGATGCAAGCTGTTTTACTCTTGGATGAAGTAGATGGTTTGTTACAAGACCGTCGTCAAGCAACACGTTCTTGGGAAGTTTCTCAAGTAAATGAGTTTTTGGTTCAAATGGAAAGCTTTAATGGTGTTATGGTTGCAACAACCAATCGTTTTGATGAGTTGGATCAGGCAGCAATGCGCCGTTTTGACTTTAAGATGCATTTTGATTTTTTAAATTATGCTCAACGCTTGGCTTTGTTGGAAAACGTTTGTACCCAACTGAAGCTTGTTGTGCATGAGTCAGAGATAAAGTCTAAGTTATATGCTCTAGATCGTTTAAGTGCTGGAGACTTTGCAGTGATTGTACGACAGTCCTGTTTTCATCCGTTTGAAAGTGTGAATGCGGTTGTGCAGCATCTTGCCGATGAAATGGCTGCCAAATATAAAAGCTCACAAAGTATTGGATTTACCGCATCGACTTGATGCGGTTTTTCTTTTTAAAGTGCGATCACAAGAAAAATGCCACGATTTTCTGGCTTTCGTATGCAAAACACAGCATTAAAATAGATTGAATATGAAAAAAATACAGAAAAATGCTTAAAAAATAGATAAAAAAGCAAAAAAAAGGGTGAATTTGAGGAAAAAACATCCATCCGAACAGAAAGATTAAAAAAGGGGGTTGTGTTAGGTTAGGAATGCTGTAGAATGCACATCCATCGGCGGTGATGAAGATTAAAACTTCTGATAAAACAATGACTTGGTTGAATTGATTAAGTTGGGTTTTAGAAAGGAAGTTTAAAAAATAATTTGAAATCACAGTTGACTTTCTAGAGATAGAGAGTAATATAGCCGACCTAGCTTGATGCTGACGAAGCATGAAGAAGATCATTAAGAGAATATGAAGAACAACTTGTGTGGATTTTTACTGATTGATTGATCGAAATATTATCATTGATTGATTGGTTTAAATTACTCGAAGTTTATTTGAGAGAATTTGTCAGTA
>NZ_KB849756.1:2360846-2377290 GCF_000368925.1 Acinetobacter bereziniae LMG 1003 = CIP 70.12
TGACCTAGCGGCGGACGGGTGAGTAATACTTAGGAATCTGCCTATTAATGGGGGACAACATCTCGAAAGGGATGCTAATACCGCATACGCCCTACGGGGGAAAGCAGGGGATCACTTGTGACCTTGCGTTAATAGATGAGCCTAAGTCGGATTAGCTAGTTGGTGGGGTAAAGGCCTACCAAGGCGACGATCTGTAGCGGGTCTGAGAGGATGATCCGCCACACTGGGACTGAGACACGGCCCAGACTCCTACGGGAGGCAGCAGTGGGGAATATTGGACAATGGGGGGAACCCTGATCCAGCCATGCCGCGTGTGTGAAGAAGGCCTTATGGTTGTAAAGCACTTTAAGCGAGGAGGAGGCTCTTTTGGTTAATACCCAAGATGAGTGGACGTTACTCGCAGAATAAGCACCGGCTAACTCTGTGCCAGCAGCCGCGGTAATACAGAGGGTGCGAGCGTTAATCGGATTTACTGGGCGTAAAGCGTGCGTAGGCGGCTTTTTAAGTCGGATGTGAAATCCCCGAGCTTAACTTGGGAATTGCATTCGATACTGGGAAGCTAGAGTATGGGAGAGGATGGTAGAATTCCAGGTGTAGCGGTGAAATGCGTAGAGATCTGGAGGAATACCGATGGCGAAGGCAGCCATCTGGCCTAATACTGACGCTGAGGTACGAAAGCATGGGGAGCAAACAGGATTAGATACCCTGGTAGTCCATGCCGTAAACGATGTCTACTAGCCGTTGGGGTCTTTGAGACTTTAGTGGCGCAGCTAACGCGATAAGTAGACCGCCTGGGGAGTACGGTCGCAAGACTAAAACTCAAATGAATTGACGGGGGCCCGCACAAGCGGTGGAGCATGTGGTTTAATTCGATGCAACGCGAAGAACCTTACCTGGTCTTGACATAGTAAGAACTTTCCAGAGATGGATTGGTGCCTTCGGGAACTTACATACAGGTGCTGCATGGCTGTCGTCAGCTCGTGTCGTGAGATGTTGGGTTAAGTCCCGCAACGAGCGCAACCCTTTTCCTTACTTGCCAGCATTTCGGATGGGAACTTTAAGGATACTGCCAGTGACAAACTGGAGGAAGGCGGGGACGACGTCAAGTCATCATGGCCCTTACGACCAGGGCTACACACGTGCTACAATGGTCGGTACAAAGGGTTGCTACCTAGCGATAGGATGCTAATCTCAAAAAGCCGATCGTAGTCCGGATTGGAGTCTGCAACTCGACTCCATGAAGTCGGAATCGCTAGTAATCGCGGATCAGAATGCCGCGGTGAATACGTTCCCGGGCCTTGTACACACCGCCCGTCACACCATGGGAGTTTGTTGCACCAGAAGTAGGTAGTCTAACCGTAAGGAGGACGCTTACCACGGTGTGGCCGATGACTGGGGTGAAGTCGTAACAAGGTAGCCGTAGGGGAACCTGCGGCTGGATCACCTCCTTAACGAAAGATTGACGATTGGTAAGAATCCACAACAAGTTGTTCTTCATTGATGTATCTGAGGGTCTGTAGCTCAGTTGGTTAGAGCACACGCTTGATAAGCGTGGGGTCACAAGTTCAAGTCTTGTCAGACCCACCAAGTCTACTGAACACAGAAGAGCAGATATATTAAGATCTTAAGCTGGGGACTTAGCTTAGTTGGTAGAGCGCCTGCTTTGCACGCAGGAGGTCAGGAGTTCGACTCTCCTAGTCTCCACCACTACTACGCAGTTACCTGATTAAAAAAGATTGATTATAGAAATTAATGAACTGAAGTTTATAGAGTTTATTAACTTCTGTGATTTATCACAGTGAACTACTTGCTGACGAGGCGGTAGAGAATCATTAACAGAATATATTTGAGTTGAAATAATTGTTTAACTCGTTTTATGAAGCTTAACAAGCAATTGTTAAAGCGGAATGAAATGAGAACTAGCGATAAAACTGAATCAAGCGTTTTGGTATATGAATTAAATTGAAGCTGTACAGTGATTAAGTTCACAAGCAACAAATAGAAGTGGTTAAATCCACATTGTTGATCCTCCTTGTAGGGATTAACGACTGTTTGGGGTTGTATAGTCAAGTAATTAAGTGCATGTGGTGGATGCCTTGGCAGTCAGAGGCGATGAAAGACGTAATAGCCTGCGATAAGCTTCGGGGAGGCGGCAAATATCCTGTGATCCGGAGATTTCTGAATGGGGAAACCCACTTACCATAAGGTAGGTATCGCATGATGAATACATAGTCATGCGAGGCGAACGAGGGGAAGTGAAACATCTCAGTACCCTTAGGAAAAGAAATCAATTGAGATTCCCTCAGTAGCGGCGAGCGAACGGGGATCAGCCCATTAAGTTATATGTGTATTAGCGGAAAGCTCTGGGAAGTGCTACCGTAGAGGGTGATAGTCCCGTACACGAAAGTGCACATATAATGATGACGAGTAGGGCGAGGCACGTGAAACCTTGTCTGAATATGGGGGGACCATCCTCCAAGGCTAAATACTCCTGACTGACCGATAGTGAACCAGTACCGTGAGGGAAAGGCGAAAAGAACCCCTGTGAGGGGAGTGAAATAGATCCTGAAACCGCATGCATACAAGCAGTGGGAGCCGACTTGTTCGGTGACTGCGTACCTTTTGTATAATGGGTCAGCGACTTATATTCAGTAGCAAGGTTAACCGCATAGGGGAGCCGTAGAGAAATCGAGTCTTAATAGGGCGTTTAGTTGCTGGGTATAGACCCGAAACCGGGTGATCTATCCATGAGCAGGTTGAAGGTTGGGTAACACTAACTGGAGGACCGAACCCACTGTCGTTGAAAAGCCAGGGGATGACTTGTGGATAGGGGTGAAAGGCTAATCAAACTCGGTGATAGCTGGTTCTCCCCGAAAGCTATTTAGGTAGCGCCTCGGACGAATACCATAGGGGGTAGAGCACTGTTTCGGCTAGGGGGTCATCCCGACTTACCAAACCGATGCAAACTCCGAATACCTATGAGTACTATCCGGGAGACAGACTGCGGGTGCTAACGTCCGTAGTCAAGAGGAAAACAATCCAGACCGCCAGCTAAGGCCCCAAAATTATAGTTAAGTGGGAAACGATGTGGGAAGGCATAGACAGCTAGGAGGTTGGCTTAGAAGCAGCCACCCTTTAAAGAAAGCGTAATAGCTCACTAGTCGAGTCGGCCTGCGCGGAAGATGTAACGGGGCTAAAACTATATGCCGAAGCTGCGGATGTATACATTGTATACGTGGTAGGGGAGCGTTCTGTAAGCCGATGAAGGTGTGTTGAGAAGCATGCTGGAGGTATCAGAAGTGCGAATGCTGACGTGAGTAACGACAAAACGGGTGAAAAACCCGTTCGCTGAAAGACCAAGGGTTCCAGTCCAACGTTAATCGGGGCTGGGTGAGTCGACCCCTAAGGCGAGGCCGAGAGGCGTAGTCGATGGGAAATTGGTTAATATTCCAATACTTCTGTGTAATGCGATGAGAGGACGGAGAAAGTTAAGTCAGCCTGGCGTTGGTTGTCCAGGTGGAAGGTTGTAGGCATGCATCTTAGGCAAATCCGGGGTGCTCTATGCTGAGAACTGATAGCAAGCGAGTTTACTCGTGAAGTGGCTGATACTATGCTTCCAGGAAAAGTCTCTAAGCTTCAGTTACACAGGAATCGTACCCGAAACCGACACAGGTGGTCAGGTCGAGTAGACCAAAGCGCTTGAGAGAACTCTGCTGAAGGAACTAGGCAAAATGGTACCGTAACTTCGGGAGAAGGTACGCTGCTGACGGTGATAGGACTTGCTCCTTGAGCTATTGGCAGCCACAGAAACCAGGCCCCTGCAACTGTTTATTAAAAACATAGCACTCTGCAAACACGAAAGTGGACGTATAGGGTGTGATGCCTGCCCGGTGCTGGAAGGTTAATTGATGGGGTTAGCGTAAGCGAAGCTCTTGATCGAAGCCCCAGTAAACGGCGGCCGTAACTATAACGGTCCTAAGGTAGCGAAATTCCTTGTCGGGTAAGTTCCGACCTGCACGAATGGCATAATGATGGGGGCGCTGTCTCCAGCAGAGGCTCAGTGAAATCGAAATCGCCGTGAAGATGCGGTGTACCCGCGGCTAGACGGAAAGACCCCGTGAACCTTTACTGCAGCTTGACATTGAACTTTGATCTTACTTGTGTAGGATAGGTGGGAGGCTTAGAAGTAGCGACGCCAGTTGCTATGGAGCCATCCTTGAAATACCACCCTGGTAATATTGAGGTTCTAACTCTGTCCCGTTATCCGGGACGAGGACCATGTCTGGTGGGTAGTTTGACTGGGGCGGTCTCCTCCTAAAGAGTAACGGAGGAGTACGAAGGTGCGCTCAGCGTGGTCGGAAATCACGCGTAGAGTATAAAGGCAAAAGCGCGCTTAACTGCGAGACCCACAAGTCGAGCAGGTACGAAAGTAGGTCTTAGTGATCCGGTGGTTCTGTATGGAAGGGCCATCGCTCAACGGATAAAAGGTACTCTGGGGATAACAGGCTGATACCGCCCAAGAGTTCATATCGACGGCGGTGTTTGGCACCTCGATGTCGGCTCATCTCATCCTGGGGCTGAAGCAGGTCCCAAGGGTATGGCTGTTCGCCATTTAAAGAGGTACGCGAGCTGGGTTTAGAACGTCGTGAGACAGTTCGGTCCCTATCTACCGTGGGCGTTGGAAATTTGAGAGGATCTGCTCCTAGTACGAGAGGACCAGAGTGGACGAACCTCTGGTGTACCGGTTGTGACGCCAGTCGCATCGCCGGGTAGCTATGTTCGGAAGGGATAACCGCTGAAAGCATCTAAGCGGGAAGCCTACCTCAAGATAAGATTTCCCTAGGACTTTATGTCCTCTAAAGAGCCGTTGAAGACTACGACGTTGATAGGTTGGATGTGGAAGTGCGGTGACGCATGAAGCTGACCAATACTAATTGCTCGTGAGGCTTGACTATACAACACCCAAGCAGTTGTATGTGAAGCATCATTTGATTCATAAAAGATCAAAGAAACTTGATTTAGTTGTAAAGCTAGTTACAATAACCAACTCAAATGTTCTTCTGTTAAACTCATTTGGAACAAAGTAAGGCATACCCATAAGACCCGAAAAAGTCCATAACAGTTTGCTGGCGACAATAGCAAGAGTGAACCACCTGATCCCTTCCCGAACTCAGAAGTGAAACCTCTTAGCGCTGATGGTAGTGTGGGGTTACCCATGTGAGAGTAAGTCATCGCCAGCTTTTAATTCTTAAAACACCCTCAACTAACTGTTGAGGGTGTTTTTTTATGCGTGAAGAAAAGTGAAAAAGTCCCATAAAAGAATACAAAGTGGAAAAGGAAGAAAAAAGCTATATGGCATAATTATTATAGGGTCGTATTTATTGAAATGGATGTAATACATACATTTTACGCCATTGAGGCACGCTGTACATTGTGTTAAAAAAGAATCACTAATGATGAGAAAATAATCAATATGCTCATTTTCCAATTTTTCTTCACCGATTATGATGGTGATGAAGTTTTACCCGCTCAAACTCAATATGCATCTATAGATGAAATCATAGAACTTATGCAATCGGTTTTAATTCGACCAGAAAATTTTTTAGGAATTGTTGATAAAAATGATCGAACCTTACAGTTTATTGTGAACTCTGATCATTCATTAGATGCAGATATACCTATACCTGATCAAAAAGGCTCTTATACAAAAAGGTTAAGCTTAGAAGAAGCGATTAAGATTGTACAGAAACAGACAGAGTACATTCAACTTGATGAAATTGAAGGCATGACTTTCATGAAGTGGTAGATTTTTAACGGGTAATTCGATTTCGTTCAATTGTTTTAACTAGAAAAATAAAAACCCTCAGATATCCTTGCCTGAGGGTTATATATTGGTAATATACTAGATATCTAAAAAAATCCTCAGCGTATCTAAGAAAATGCTGAGATCATCGACATTCAAGATAACGGTTTTAATCATTAAAAGTGTGCATTTAAGCCAATATATGGACCTTTAAAATCTAATTTGTACTTTAGATCATCTTTATCAGCATCAATATTCAGATAGCGATAGCCTACTTTAGCGCCAAGATCTAAAACAATAGATTTGATAAAATCATATTGAACTTCCGCTTGGGCATCTGTGATTTTTACATCATTAATATTGGTATAAGTTGCTTCAGCTTTAGCACTTAGACCAGTAAAGGGTAATTTTGCGCCAGCTTCTGCATAAATAATAGGTGCATATTCATCTACGTTGACATTTTCTGAGAATTGTTTGACTGAGCCGTTGAGCTTAGTTGCACCTAAGCCAATATCTGCTTTTACAATGTTGTCTAGGATTTCATAGTAAAGAATTAAATCGGTATGGTCTAAATCAATTTTAGTTTTGGCTAATTCAGTCTTAGTGTCAGTTTCAGTATTTAACTTTGTATACTTTAATTTTACATTTGGAATAATTGGAATAGGGTGTTCAAAAGCAAGTGAAGCTTGAACTGTACCTTTCTGATCTAAATCATATTTTGAGTTTAAGTCAATATAAGGATCTAATAATAAATTATCTGAACCTGTTTGGTTAGATAGACTGGATGTTTTGTGATTGATTTGAGATGTACCATCAATACTCCAATAACTAATATCTCCTTTTAAACCAATAAAATCAGCTTGGGCAAATGAGCTTAAACCTAGCACTGCAATAAATAATAGTAATTGAATAGCTTTCATACTTCCTTCTTGATGAAATAATTTTTCATCTGATATTTTTGTTACTTAAATAGGATTCAATACAACATAAACTGTGGGCATGATATAGAGGTTTATTAAATTTTGCATTATTAAAAAAGATGAAATCGAGGATATAACATGAGTGAGACTATTGACGATACAGTGTTTGAACTACCACTTTATGTCGCAAATAAGGCAGTAAAAACAGGGAAATGGCTCGAGGTCTATGACAAGTTTTCTGGTCAGCTATATGCAAAAGTCGCTTTAGCTGATGCAAAAACCTTAGAAAAATCGATCAGTGCAGCAGTAAACGCTGAAAAGGAAATGGCAGCACTGAAACCCTTTCAAAAGCAAAAAATACTTTTACACTGTGTTGGTCGTTTTAAAGAATTGCGTGAAGAATTAACTCAGCTTTTGATTGTGGAAGGTGGAAAGCCAAAACTTGCTGCCGCAGCAGAAGTTGAGAGATTGATTAATACTTTTCAAATTGCCGCAGATGCCGTATCCACGATGAGTAATGGTCATTTGATGCCTTTAGCAGTGACAGCTGCTGCATCTGCGTACCGAGGAATGGTGCAGCATGTACCAATTGGCGCAATTTCCTTAATTAGTCCTTTTAATTTTCCGCTGAATTTAACTGCACATAAAATAGCACCTGCGATAGCAGCAGGTTGTCCATTTGTACTCAAACCAGCCAGTTTGACACCCATTTCTGCATTAAAAATCGCAGAAATTTTAGCGGAAACAGATTTGCCTAAAGGTGCATTTTCAGTTTTACCCTGTCCGCGTGAACATGCGGATGTGTTGGTGACTGATGATCGTTTTAAATTATTAAGTTTTACTGGCTCGGATCAAGTTGGTTGGGATATGAAAGCGCGAGCAGGACGTAAAAAAGTTACCTTAGAGTTAGGGGGTAATGCTGCTGTGTTGATTGAGCCAGATACAGAGCTCAATGATGCACTGTTTGATCGAGTGATAAGTGGTGCATATAGTCATGCTGGTCAAGTCTGTATCAGTGTGCAACGAATTCTTGTTCATGCCGATATTTATACAGAGTTTAAGAAGAAGTTGGTAGCGAAACTGAAAAAGATACGTGCAGCAGATCCAAGTTTAGAAACCACAATTGTTGGTCCAATGATTAAAGCATCTGAAGCACTCCGATTAAAAAAATGGCTCGATAAAGCAGAGAAAAAAGGCACTAAAATTTTATTGGGTGGTGCTTTATCAGGTGTTTTATTTGAGCCAACGTTGCTAGAAAATGTAGACGAGTCACTTGAGATTTATCAAAATGAAGCGTTTGGTCCAGTGGCAATTTTAGAAAAGTATAAAAACTTTGAAAAAGGGATTGAGATGATTAACACAAGTCGTTTTGGTCTACAGGCAGGGATCTATACACAAAATCTCAATAAAATGCTCTATGCATGGGATCATTTAGAAGTGGGTGGGGTAATTATCAATGATATACCGACTTTTAGAGTGGATAATATGCCTTATGGAGGTGTCAAAGATTCAGGGCTGGGACGTGAAGGTATTCAATTCGCTATTCGTGACATGCAAGAAGAGCGCTTGCTTGTGATTAAACAATAAGCCATATTAAAGGAGCCTCGGCTCCTTGTTTTGTTAATTTTTTGAATAGAGTGAAAAATGATAATAAAAACTTTACCTCAGTGGATTTCATTGGTTTTCCTGTCCTTAGTTAGTGTGCAAATTTGGGCATTTCAGGCTGAAAAACTAGTCAATGACGCGCGATCACAAATCTGGAAAACACTTTATTATGATCCGAGCTATACCCAACTCAAGTATCCAATGGGCGATGTACCTTTGGTCAAAGGTGTATGTACTGATGTGGTGATTCGTGCTTTACGTCATCAAAACATTGATTTACAAAAGTTGATTCATGAGGATATGCAACGAAATTTTAAAAAATATCCGCAAAAGTGGGGTTTAAAATCGACTGATAAAAATATTGATCATCGACGGGTACCCAACATCATGACTTATTTTCAACGACAAGGTTATCAAGTCAATGATCAGAAATATCAAGCGGGTGATATTGTCACTTGGGATTTAGGCAAAGGACTCACCCACATTGGCATTATTTCAGATAAGACAACACTTTTATCCAAAACCCCTTTGGTGATTCATAACATTGGTTATGGAACACGTGAAAACGATATTTTATTGAGCTATAAAATTATAGGGCATTATCGTTTACCTAAAAACTCAAGTCCCTAATAGACCATTGATCATAAAAAGATTTTGGACAACTTTTAAATCAAGCAAAGCGATTCATCTTGAAATTCTTAGGATGCTTTAGAAAAAAATCTATGCTTTTAAGTTTGTTAGAGCAGACGGCTTTTATGGTTTAAATAGACTCTTTTTTGTAATGCCTTAACTTATTTCTTTTTGTTGTAGGGCATGCAAAATAGTTTTTTTTACTCAAATAAAAAGTTGTTAAAAATATTCTCCCTAGGGAATATGAGGTGTATCTTTCCAAGTGTTGATAAGCAATTGGTGATCGTCTCAGCTCATGATTAAAAGTTCATTTATGCTCGATCAATCAAAAATAAAAGCATAGAGATCCGTATATATTGCTTATCTTTTTAATTAACACGTCTAGAAAGCTAAAATTAACAGTAAATCAGATCATTATTTCGACAGGGTGAGATAAAAAATAGCCATAAGAGATAAATGGTATAAAAAAACCAAGAAAATTGTCACAATTTACAGATAAATCGATATAAAACAGGTATTGTTAGTCCATTAAACAGTCGTTTTCTATTGAAGCGCTTTAACCAAGCAATCAACGCAATGACTGGTTTGGAATAACAACAAAGTGCTCAAAAGGTGCTGTTTTATTCGAACAACAAAATTTTAAAATTGGTACTTCTTTTGCTCGCAGATGACAATGACAAAAAGCGGCATTGGAGGACATCTACAGAATTAGGTGTTTTATGACAGAATCTCGTGAAAACTGGACATCACGATCGGGTTTTATTATTGCAGCTGTTGGATCGGCTGTGGGTTTAGGCAACATTTGGCGTTTTCCTTATGTTGCTTATGAAAATGGTGGTGGTGCATTTTTAATTCCTTATTTAATAGCATTAATTACTGCTGGTTTACCTCTATTATTTTTGGATTATGCAACAGGGCATAAAAGCAATAACTCACCACCTAAAGCGTATCGTGCTTTATTCAAAGGGGGTGAAACTTTAGGTTGGTGGCAAGTCTGTGTCTGTATCATTATTGGTTTATATTATGCCAGTGTGCTGACTTGGGCAGGCAGCTATGTGTACTTCTCTATTGGTCAGTTATGGGGAAATGATCCTGAAAATTTCTTCTTTAATACCTATCTACAAACATCTAAAGCAACTGGTTTTGATTTCCAATTTGTAGGTCATTTATTTTGGCCTATCGTTGGAATTTGGGCACTTACTCTGATCATTTTATTTGGTGGTGTCAAGAAAGGTGTTGAATTCTCGAACAAAATTTTCATGCCATTGTTGTTTATTCTATTCACTATTCTTGTGATTCAGGCATTACGCTTACCAGGTGCAGTGCAAGGTTTGAATGCATTCTTTACCCCAAACTGGGCAGCGATGTGGGACTATAAAGTTTGGCTCGCGGCATTTGGTCATACTTTCTTTTCTCTTTCAGTTGGTTTCGGGATCATGGTGACCTATGCATCTTATCTTAAACCGAAAACCAACTTGACTGGTTCTGGTCTGATTGTTGGTTTTGCCAATGCTTCAACTGAAATCTTGGCAGGTATTGGTATTTTTGCTGCGCTTGGTTTTATGGCATTTGCAGCAGGGAAGCCTGTTGATCAAGTCGTGAGTGGTGGTATCGGTTTGGCATTCATTGCGTTCCCTAAAATCATTTCGAGTTTAGGAGCTGGTGCTGATTTATTTGGTTTATTGTTCTTCTCTTCTTTATTTGTGGCTGGTATTTCTTCAATGGTGAGTATCCTTGAAGTACCCATTGCGGCAATGCAAGACAAGTTAAAGTGGGGACGTAAAAAAGCCGTGACTATCATTGGTGGTGGTAGTGCGATTGTTTCGATCTTCTTATTTTCAAGTGTGAATGCAATTAAACTGGTTGATATTGTCGATCATTTTATCAACAATATTGGTATTATTGGTGGTGCACTATTGTCAATTATTGCAGTGGCATGGTTTAAACGTTCTGCATTGATCGAGTTGCGTGATCATGTGAACCGTATTTCAACTGTTCAATTAGGTAAAGGTTGGGATTTCACATTAACCGTCATCACTTCTTTGATTTTGCTGGTAACTTTATGTATGACCATTTTTAGTTTGATTAAAAATGGATACGATACATATAGTGCAAGTATGTTGATGTTCTTTGGTTGGGGCAGTGTGATTTTCTGTGCTGTGGTGGCTTTAGTACTCAGCAAAATGAAAGATCGATAGGAGCAGCAAAATGAATACATCAGCTATTATTATGATGATTATTTCAATGGTGTTTTTATGGGGAGGATTAATTCTCTCGATCTTACACCTCATGAAAAATCCTGAAGAATTAGACGAGGTTCTTGAAGAAGTTAAAGATCAACATACACTTTGATTTAACTATTCATCTAAAGTCAAAAAAGCAGGCTATATTGCCTGCTTTTTTAGTCTGTTAAGCGAGTTTTTTGATTCGACAATAATAAAAACCATCACCATGATCAGTTTGCGGAAGTAATTGACGACCATGAATTTGTTCAATTCCCCAATCAGCATCAATTTTTATTTCTTCGGCATCTGTATGTTCTGCAAAGAATTCCACCATTTGTTGTTCATTTTCAGCTTTAAGAATTGAACAGGTGATATAAAGCAGGGTTCCACCGACTTTAAGTTGTTGCCACATATGATTCAAAATTTGCTTTTGCAAATCGACCACTTGTTGAATATCTGTAGACTGTCTGAGTAAGCGAATATCTGGATGACGACGCATTACACCGATTGCAGAACAAGGCGCATCTAGGATAATGCAATCTACAGGTTGCGTATAAGTCCATGTTGTAGCATCAGCTGTGATGATTTCTACGTCAGCATAGGCATTTAATTCTAGACGTTCCAAATTTTCAGAAACACGTAAGAGGCGTTTAGCATCATGATCAAGCGCAATTAATTTTTGTGGATTAAAGCGCTCTAAAATATGTGCTGTCTTTCCACCAGGCGCTGCACATGCATCGATAATAATTTTATCATCTAAATTTGGTAATAACGTGGCACAGAGTTGAGCGTGTTCATCTTGAACGGAAAATCCGCCTTCTTCAAAGCCCGGCAAATGGGTAATATTTCCAGTTTGCTCAAGTACAATACCAACATCAGAAAGCATACAAAGTCGAGCATCAATCTGTTCTTCCTCTAAGATATCTAGATATTCATCACGACTAATCTGACGTTCATTGATACGCAAAGTCAGTGGTGCAACTTGTTTTAAGTTTTGACAGATTTCATCAACTTGGTTTGTCCAATCTTTTTTTAGTCGTTTGAAAAGCCAACTCGGTAAGCCATGAGTTTGGTTCAATACAGTTTCAAATTCTGATGTTTCACGTGAAACACGACGAAGGATAGCATTAACCAAGCCACTCATTGGCTCAAATCCTAGTTGTTTAGCTGCATTGACTGTTTCTGAAATCGCTGCATGTGCAGGAATACGCGTACATAAGAGTTGGTAGAGCCCAAGATATAAGCAACTTTCAAGCGCTTCATTGTCCAATGGTTTTGTTAATAGCGGAAGCGTAACGGCTTTTAAGGAATACCATTGACGTAAGCAGCCCAATGTTAGTTCATGGTATAAACCACGATCACGTTCAGAAACGGTGTTGATATGTTGGTTCAACACAGATGCTAAAGATTGACCATTTTGAACAGCAACAAGGGTTTTAATCACTTGGGCACGCAAATTCAAATTTTTTGCAGAGGATTGAATTTGACTCATGCGAATTGATGTCCTACAGATAGTTTATGACCTTGGATGATTTGAACGGGATTAACGGCTTTGCCTCCAGGCCACTGTAAACTGGTGAGACAAACTACGCCTTTACCACAGACCACATGTACGCCTTGCTTGTCCATTTCAATAATCGTTCCGACGTCTTCGCCGTTTGCAATTACATTAGAAATTGTTGCATTCCAGATTCTTAGATTATTGCTTTCATCAATTGGAGTAAAGGCAACAGGCCAAGGGTTAAATGCGCGGATAGTGCGGTCAATTTCAATAGCAGATTTGCGCCAATCAATCTGGGCTTCTGCCTTAGTCAGTTTGTGGGCGTAAACGGTGAATTGTTCGTCTTGAACTTCACGTGCTTCTAAGTATTGTAGTAATTTTTGCTCTGATTCAAGCACTGTGCAGATTGCTTGAGCACCTTGAGTTGCAAGTTTTTCATACAAGCTTGCGGAAGTATCCATTGTTGTAATTGGGCAAAGGGTTTTATACAACATATCCCCTGTATCTAATCCAGCTGCCATTTTCATAATTGTCACCCCAGTTTCAGTATCACCTGTGGCAATTGCACGCTGAATGGGCGCAGCACCACGCCAACGAGGTAATAATGAGCCATGAATATTTAAACAACCGTATTTAGGTGTGTCTAAAATACTTTGGGGCAAGATTAAACCATAAGCAGCAACCACCATCACATCAGCACCTAAAGCTGCAAGCTCCTGTTGAGCCGCTAAACCTTCTTCAGTGGATGCCTTGAAATGCAGGGGTTGATAAACAGGTAAATCATGCGTTAACGCAAGTTGTTTTACTGCTGAAGCTGTCAATTTTTGTCCACGACCTGACTTACGGTCCGGTTGAGTATACACAGCGACGATTTCGTGGTCAGTTTGAATCAGTGCTGCTAATGCTGAAGCTGCAAATTCGGGTGTGCCTGCAAAAATGATCTTCAAAGGTTGTGCTCAGATTAAATTTTAAAGTCAATTATAGCAAACATGGTTCTATGGTGGGATTTTCAAATGAAAATTTGATTTTCTCCAAATGTGAAAATTAATTATATTATTTTGACACAAAGCTATTTATTTATGATTTTGACCTATCTATAGATCTGTATGTTTCTTTTGATTAATGAATCTGATGCGATTTTGATCGCAGTATGGGTGATATTAAAAAATAATGTGATTTAAGTCACATTTAATAGACTGTGTTTTATAAAAATTAGAATCATTTTTCAGAGTATGGTTTCTTACATATTGAAATAATGATCTGTTTTTTTGTGTTTTGTAAAGTTTTTCTAAACAAAATTAATAAGTATTACTCAGAAAAACACAAAATAGTGAAAGATAAAAATAAAAAGCTATTAAGAAAAATTGTAAACACAAAGAATGTAAACTTAATAAAATATCATTTTGAGAAATAAGTCACATTTATTTTTAACAAATGTGACAAAATTTGTCACATAATTAATTAAAGATAATGTGATTTTAGTAAAACTTTACAATGTCGAAGATAAATATAACTATATGTTTTTTAAATGTAAAATATTAAAAATGTAAAATAATATAGCTTAATTTCAAAAAAATTAAACCAATTGGTTTAAAAGTTAAAAAAAGTGAAATATATC
Source organism: Acinetobacter bereziniae LMG 1003 = CIP 70.12 (assembly GCF_000368925.1). Taxonomy (GTDB): domain Bacteria; phylum Pseudomonadota; class Gammaproteobacteria; order Pseudomonadales; family Moraxellaceae; genus Acinetobacter; species Acinetobacter bereziniae. The sequence continues at coordinate 2,375,149 of NZ_KB849756.1, forward strand.
TCATTTTTTTGATTGCTTTCATTGTATGTAAATTGTTAAATAAAAAAAATTGTACATTTTATATGCATTTTTAAAGCAGAACCTACTGCCAAAAATGCATCTCCTAAGGAAAAGCGATATGAATAAAATCTACAAAGTGATTTGGAATGCGACTTTGTTGGCATGGGTTGCAGTATCTGAATTGGCAAAAGGGAAAACCAAATCTTCTAAAGTAACGGGAATTATTGGCGCTGCGACAGTTAGCTTGATGGTAACGTTTAGTCCTGATGTGATTGCAAATACCATAGATATGCAACCTCAGGGGACTAGAAATGATACAGATTGCGTATCAGCTGGAAATACAACTGTTTATAAAGCCCAAACAAATGGAACAACTGCTCCAATAACAGATGGCTCTGGTACATATTCTACAGTAGCTGGATGTAATGCTTCTGGTGGTGGTGTTCTCGCTGCAACTGTCTACGGTAGCCATTCCAAGGTTACAGGTAAGGGAGGAACAGCTGTTGGTCATAATAATGAAGCTGCCCAATGGGCACTAGCTGCAGGAGTTGATAGTAAGGCAACTGGAGAGTCTAGTATTGCTTTAGGTGCAGGAGCTGCCGCATCTAATACATCATCTATTGCAATAGGCACAGATTCAGGAGCTTCAGGTAGTGGAGCTTTAGCTTTGATGGCTGGTTCTAAAGCGAATGCCATTTCCTCTATCGCAATTGGTCAAACCTCATCAACTGGGGCTGCTGCCGAGGGTTCAATTGCTATTGGTCGAAATGCTCAAACATCGGCTAGTGGTAGTATTGCAATAGGTGATGGAGCTACGGCTACTGGTGGTACAACTGATATTAATTCTATTGCAATTGGTAAAGGTGCACAAAGTTGGGGGCAAAGTTTTGCATTAGGGACAGGTGCTTCAGCCGATTCACTCACATTTGATGTAAATGATAGTGGTGTTGCTGTTGGTGCTCAATCCGTTACAGCTGCTGGAACCACAAAAGGTACAGCTATTGGTGTAAATTCTAAAGTAACAGGCTCAACTGTTGCTGGTACTGCAATAGGTTCAAATGCAGTTGCTTCTATTGATAATAGTGTAGCATTAGGTTCAAACTCAACAACATCAGCTATTACTGGTACAGGATTTCTAACATCACAAGCTGCTCCTACTGTTGGAGCTGTGTCAGTTGGTAATGGTACAGCGGCTGGTAACCGCCGTATTCAAAACGTTGCAGATGGTTCAGCAGCTTCAGATGCTGTGACAGTTGCTCAACTAGACAAAGCTTATGATGATACAAATGGTCGTTTAGCTACTGTTTTAGGTGCAGGTAGTGGTGCTGCCTATAATGCTACAAACAATACATATACCGCTCCAACGAATATTGGGGGAACAGGTAAAACTACGATTGATGATGCGATTAAAGCAACTCAACGAAGTGTAGTCGCTGGATCAAATATTGTCATTACCCCGACGACAGCTGCTGATGGTTCAATATCGTATTCGGTTGCTACAAGCGCAACACCGACGTTTACAAGTGTAACTGTAAACAATGCACCAACAGCAGGTACAGATGCGACCAACAAGACTTATGTAGACTCAAAAGCTGCAGCATCAAAAACAGAAGTCACAGCTGGAACCAATGTATCAGGTGTCGCAAAAACGACAGGCGCAAATGGTCAAGATGTTTACACAGTTAATGCTAATGGTACGACAGCCTCAGCAGGCTCATCAGCAGTTACAGTCACTGCAGGCACCAAAAATGCAAGTAATGTCACTGACTATAAGGTGGATTTATCAACTGCTACAAAAACAGATATTCAAAAAGGTGTCGATGCAAAGACAGCTGTAGATAGTACAGGTTTAACCTTTAAAGGTGATACGACAGCGACAAGTGCGACTAAGAAATTAGGCGATACAGTTTCGATTACGGGTGACACGAACATTAGTACAGTTGCGACGACTGATGGTGTGCAGGTTAAATTAAATCCAAACTTAAACCTAGGTACAACAGGTAGTGTGACTACAGGTGCGACTGTGATTAATAATGCTGGTATTACGGCAAACAAAGTCACAATAAACAATGCACCAACAGCAGGTACAGATGCGACTAACAAGACTTATGTAGACTCAAAAGCAGCGGCATCAAGAACAGA
>NZ_KB849756.1:2382415-2895014 GCF_000368925.1 Acinetobacter bereziniae LMG 1003 = CIP 70.12
GCTGGGGATAATGTTGTCGTTACATCGGGTACCAATGCAGATGGCTCAACAAACTATGAAGTTGCGACAGCGAAAGACGTTAACTTTGACAAAGTAACTGTGGGTAATGTTGTTGTTGATAAGGCAAATGACACGATCCAAGGTTTGAGCAATAAAGATCTAAATTCAAGTGATTTTGCGACCAAAGGTAGAGCTGCGACTGAAGAACAGTTGAAAGCAGTGATTACCAGTAATATCACGGAAGTCGTGGATGGTAATGGCAACAAGGTGAATATTATTGACCAAGTTGTAAATACTAAACCTGACAATAAGAACCAAGATTCATTGTTCTTAACGTATGACAAACAAGGTCAAGAAACCACAGATCGCCTAACGATTGGTCAAACGGTACAGAAGATGAATACTGATGGTATTAAATTCTTCCATACCAATGCCGATACATCAAAAGGTGATTTGGGTACAACAAATGACTCAAGTGCAGGTGGTTTAAACTCTACAGCAATTGGTGTAAATGCGATTGTTGCGAATGGTGCAGATAGTTCAGTTGCTTTAGGTCATAACACCAAAGTCAATGGTAAACAATCAATTGCAATTGGTTCTGGTGCAGAAGCTTTAGGCAATCAATCGATCAGTATTGGTACAGGTAACAAAGTCACTGGTGATCATTCGGGTGCGATTGGTGATCCAACTATTGTAAATGGTGCAAACAGCTACTCTGTGGGTAATAACAACCAAGTACTTACAGATGACACTTTCGTACTTGGAAACAATGTCACCAAAACTGTTGCTGGTTCAGTAGTATTGGGTAACGGTTCAGCTGCAACGACAGGTGCTGGTGAGGCAGGCTATGCCTTATCTGTAGCAACAAATGCAGATAAAGCCGCGATCAATAAAACTACGTCAAGCACTGGTGCTGTTGCAGTTGGTGATGCGTCGAGCGGTATTTATCGTCAAATTACCGGTGTTGCTGCGGGTAGCGTAGATTCAGATGCTGTGAACGTTGCACAGTTAAAAGCGGTGGGTAACCAAGTTGTAACGACTCAAACTACATTGGTGAACAGTTTGGGTGGTAACGCTAAAGTAAATGCAGACGGTACGATTACAGGACCAACTTATAATGTTGCTCAAGGTAATCAGACCAATGTTGGTGATGCATTAACTGCGCTTGATAACGCAATTAATACTGCGGCAACAACATCTAAATCGACTGTTTCTAATGGTCAGAATATTGTTGTCAGCAAGAGCAAAAATGCAGATGGTTCAGACAACTATGAAGTATCAACAGCAAAAGACTTGACAGTTGATTCTGTCAAAGCGGGTGATACGGTTCTGAATAATGCAGGTATTACAATTGGCAATAACGCAGTTGTATTGAACAACACTGGATTAACCATTAGTGGTGGACCAAGTGTTACTTTGGCAGGCATCAATGCAGGTAATAAAACCATTCAAAATGTTGCGAATGCAGTAAATGCAACAGATGCAGTCAACAAAGGACAATTGGACAGCGCAATTAACAATGTGAATAACAATGTTAATGAGCTTGCCAACAACGCTGTTAAATATGACGATGCATCAAAAGATAAAATCACACTTGGTGGTGGGACAACTGGTACAACGATCACCAATGTGAAAGATGGTACGGTTGCGCAAGGTTCTAAAGATGCTGTGAATGGCGGTCAATTGTGGAATGTTCAACAACAAGTAGATCAGAACACAACTGATATTAGCAATATCAAAAATGATATTAACAACGGTACTGTTGGTTTGGTTCAACAAGCAGGTAAAGATGCACCAGTGACGGTTGCAAAAGATACTGGCGGTACAACGGTGAACGTCGCTGGCACAGATGGCAACCGAGTAGTAACAGGTGTTAAAGAAGGTGCAGTGAATGCAACATCTAAAGATGCTGTCAATGGTAGTCAATTGAATACAACCAACCAAGCGGTAGTCAATTATCTTGGTGGTGGGGCAGGTTATGACAACATTACAGGTAGCTTCACAGCTCCAAGTTATACGGTAGGTGACTCGAAATACAACAATGTTGGTGGCGCAATTGATGCATTAAACCAAGCAGATCAAGCATTGAATAGCAAAATTGACAATGTCAGTAACAAGTTGGATAACGCATTCCGTATTACCAACAACCGTATTGATGATGTAGAGAAAAAAGCCAATGCTGGTATTGCCGCTGCGATGGCTCTGGAATCAGCACCATATGTACCAGGTAAATATACCTATGCAGCAGGCGCAGCTTACCACGGTGGTGAAAATGCGGTAGGTGTGACTTTACGTAAAACTGCAGACAATGGTCGTTGGTCGATTACAGGCGGTGTAGCTGCAGCGTCTCAAGGCGATGCAAGTGTGCGTATCGGTATCAGTGGTGTGATTGACTAATTCACTCGACAGGGAAGATCTTCGGGTCTTCCTTTTTCTTCGAAAATTTTTTAAGAGAGAAAAAATGAAAGCATTTAACAAAAAAATTATGTTTGGTGTATTCAGCGGTCTTGTGATGTCATTGAGCCATGCTGCTGAAGTCGAAAGTGCAAATACGCAAGAAATCCATTTTCCTGAAATCAAAGACAGCTATTTAAAACAAGTGAACCGTTATGAATATGACGATGTCGCACGTTTAGACAAGGGATTAACCAAAGATCAGATTCGCCATATTTTGGGAAATCCTCAATTCTCTGAAGGTCTTTTTGCGGTTAAGACATGGAATTATGTATTGGATATTCGTGAGCCTAACTCAAACCAATATAAGCGTTGCCAATTACGCATAGATTTTGATAAGCAATACCGTTCAGACAATCTATATTGGAAAGGTGAACAATGCCAAGGCTTAATGGCTTGGGGGATTAACAATCAGTCTGAGACGGAGCAAACGACTCTAGCCCCTGGTGGGCAGTCTGCAAGTGTTTTGTTTTATTTTGATCATGCGGATAAAAATGGTGTAAAGAACGCTGAAGTGATTCGTAAAATCGCAGATCAGATTAAACAATCTGGTGCGAATAGCCCTGTTTTTGTGGCTGGATATACTGATCGTTTAGGATCATTTCAGTATAACCAACGTTTATCTGCCCAAAGAGCGAATACAGTCGTTGAACTCTTGAAACAACAAGGCATTCGTGGCGAGCAAATTCAGTACAGTGCAGAAAATAAAACAGATGTGTACCAAAAGTGCACAGGGATTAATAAAAAGATCCAGCTGGTTGAATGTCTAGCACCTAACCGTCGTGTGAATATCACTTGGTAAGTCGTACTGCTCCACTATAAATTTCGGTAACGAAAGCAAGAAACGATATGTGTTCCACATTATCGTTTTTTGTTTTTTGAGCAGGTGTTGATTAAAAAATCAAGAAGCTGATGAGATTGCAAAAATTTCCAATTGATTTAAAACAATAAAGTACGCAAATGATGAAAAAACAGTTGTGTTAATGATTGGCTTGGGGTTTACCTTTCTGGCACAAGCATTTGATAAAAAAGTAATGATATTTCGATTATCAATATTTGAGCTTCTATGAATAGAGACCTTTTATAAAATTAAATTTAGTGATTATTGTTAAATGATAAATATTATTTATTAAAAAATAAAAAATTATTCATAGAAGTTTTGTGTCTAATCTGGCGTGTTAGCGTTATATTAAATATCAATATTCATTTATCTCTAAACCCTGTTGAAATATAAGTAAACATGTCTTGTTTAAAAAAAGATCATACTCAAGGTCATTGGTTCTACGTTAACTTATAGTATGATGTGTACATATTTCGACTGATTTATTGCTATATCAGTTTTATTTAGCCAGAGTGAATCTGATTCATTTCAAGCTCAAACAATGTTGGAAATACAAATGCCTGACTATCGTTCAAAAACATCGACACATGGAAGAAATATGGCTGGTGCACGTGGCTTATGGCGTGCAACAGGAATGAAAGATGAAGATTTCGGTAAGCCGATTATTGCGGTAGTCAACTCATTTACCCAGTTTGTGCCTGGTCATGTCCACCTTAAAGATTTAGGTCAACTGGTTGCGGAACAAATCCAAGCAGCTGGTGGTGTGGCAAAAGAATTTAATACCATTGCCGTGGATGATGGTATTGCAATGGGGCATGATGGCATGCTGTATTCATTGCCTTCACGTGATTTGATTGCAGACTCTGTCGAATATATGGTCAATGCACACTGCGCAGATGCCATGGTGTGTATTTCAAACTGTGACAAAATTACCCCAGGAATGTTAATGGCAGCGATGCGCTTAAACATTCCAGTGGTGTTTGTGTCGGGTGGGCCAATGGAAGCGGGTAAAGTTAAAATCCGTGGTACAGAACGTGCAATTGACTTAGTTGATGCGATGGTGGTTGCAGCCGATGATAATTTTACAGATGAAGAAGTAAAAGAATACGAGCGTTCAGCATGTCCAACATGTGGTTCATGTTCTGGGATGTTCACAGCAAATTCGATGAACTGTTTGACAGAAGCATTGGGGTTGTCGTTACCAGGAAATGGTTCAACATTAGCAACGCATGCTAACCGTAAGAAACTATTCGAAAAAGCAGGTCAATTGGTTGTTGAATTGGCAAAACGCCATTATGAACAAGATGATTACACGGTATTACCACGTTCGATCGCAACCAAAGCATCTTATGAAAATGCCATGACGCTCGATATTGCGATGGGTGGTTCAACCAATACCGTATTGCATTTATTGGCTGCTGCCAGTGAAGCAGGTGTTGACTTTACCATGGATGACATTGATCGTTTATCGCGTAAAGTGCCTGTTTTATGTAAAGTTGCTCCTGCAAAGCAGGATGTGCATATGGAAGATGTGCATCGTGCCGGTGGCATCATGTCCATTCTCGGTGAATTGGATCGTGCAGGTTTATTAGATACATCGGTACACACTGTGCATGAGCACACCTTAAAAGATGCATTGGATAAATGGGATATTATTCGTACAGAAGACCCAGTGGTATATGAGTTCTTCCGCTCAGCGCCAGGTGGTGTTCCAACTCAAACTGCATTCTCACAAAATCGTTATTACCAGACTTTGGATGGCAATCGTGAAACAGGTGTGATTCGTAATGCTGAACATGCTTTCTCTAAAGATGGTGGCTTGGCAGTATTGTATGGCAACATTGCTGTAGATGGCTGTATTGTTAAAACAGCAGGTGTTGATGATTCAATTTTAAAATTTAATGGAACTGCACGAGTATTTGAAAGCCAAGATGCTGCAGTAGATTCAATTTTAGGACATGAAATTAAAGCTGGTGATGTGGTTGTGATCCGTTATGAAGGACCACGTGGTGGACCGGGTATGCAGGAAATGCTTTATCCGACTAGTTATTTAAAATCAAAAGGCTTAGGTAAAGAATGTGCTTTACTGACAGATGGACGCTTCTCTGGAGGTTCTTCTGGCCTTTCAATTGGTCATGTATCACCTGAAGCTGCTGAAGGTGGTGTGATTGGATTGGTTGAAGATGGTGATTTGATTGAAATTGATATTCCAAATCGTACCATCAATCTTGCTGTTGATGAGGCGACCTTAGCTGCAAGACGTAAGGTTCAGGACGAGAAAGGTTGGCAGCCTGCTGAACAACGTCCACGCAAGATTTCAAAAGCCTTGAAAGCTTATGCTATGCATACCACCAGCGCTTCAAAAGGCGCAGTACGTGAAATCTAGGCGCTAAAATAAAATAGATCATTAGTTTAAGGTAAGAAGCATCCATAAATGGGTGCTTTTTTATTGAATTGACTTAATGGTTTAAATTTTATCAGGTTTTGGGATATTGATCATTCAGAACCGAATTGTTATAAATTTGCTTATGACTGATCAGCATCAATTTTTTCAGCATCTTCATTGAATGAATGGTATGCTTGAGCGAGTTTCAGTCAGTTTTCTCTCATTTATTTAGTGCTTATTTTGAGGCCCTTCCCATGTCACTGCTACGCCGTTGGTTTGATCCAATCCGATCGAGTTGGTTTTACCAAAAACCGGTTCGCCAAGAGGTGTTATCTACGGAACAAGGGCTGAGTATCTATCTGCGTTTAGATGATGTGTATAGTTATCTTGCGGTACAACAATTAACGCAATTGGATGATATTTTAGCTGATGATTTAAAACCCTTGAAGGTGATTATTTCCAATACATCGGCAGAACCCCCCAATGGGATGACGGTAGAAGAATGGCGCAATTATTGTTTAGAAGATGCCAAAATCTTAGCCAACCAACACCGTTTTAGTTATGATGATGAAAAACCAGAACAACCCTCTCCAGAAGCATTAAAACAAGCAGAAATCATTCTGAGAAATACACCGCTTACAGGTCAGAACTTTCTTTATTTACTCGAAGACGTCTTTCATATGCTGTGGCAACAACAGTATGGAAAATTACGAACGTTGTTTGTTATGGCGAGTCAGCACCAAAAACCACAAAATTTTCCTGAACGCATTTTTAGTCATACTCCTATTTTAGAAAGCTATTTTGAATTTGGTGGGCGAAAGTATCATGCGGTGGATGATTTATTGCGTTTGACTCGCCGTCTAAAACAACAAAAATTATTGACGGGTAATCCGATTTTCTTAATCAATCACATCGAATGGCGTGAGCATTTGATGAGTGATGCAGAAGAGCTTGCTGAAATCCAGTCCATGCATCCAGAACTCGATTTATATATTGCTTTAGAAGACCCAATCAGCTGGTTATTGCTGGCTTATATTAAAGAAGAACTTGCTAATTATTATAATATTCAATTGAATTTGTATCCGTTGAGCTATCACGGTCGAGATGCTTTTGACTGGAGTTTGGCAACACGTCTTTCCAAGCGTTCTGAAGTGAAATTTACACCATTTTGTCGTCCAACGGCTGAAAGCACTTTAAATATGGCACGGCTATATTACAGTGTGCCCGAAGAACAGCGCATAGATGTCATGTATGACATATTGCAAGCTGTGTGGACCAAAGGGCGTGATTTGTCCTTTAAACCTCACTTGCAGCAAATCCAGCAAGACTTAGCAATCGAAAACTTAACAGAGATTGACGTTGAAGCTTTATTAAAAGTGAATGATCAGCAATGCGCTGAAAAGCATCAGCCCGATTTTCCAGTTTTAGAATTGCGTATTGAAGGAAAGCGTTACGTATTTAATAGTCTATATCGCGTTTGGATGATTGAAAGTATTTTTAGTAATGTGTTAGAACATAAATATAAAACTGAAAATGCGTTAGAACGAGCTCAACACATGAGCGAAGCACAGGATGTAGAAAAAACCAATGATCAAAAAAGAGAAGTGTGAATCTTTAGAACAAGTCCGTGATCGAATTGATCACTTGGATCAAGAATTGATTGAATTAATTGCAGCACGCCAATATTATGTGGATCAAGCGGTTCGATTTAAACGTACAGCGGAAGATGTACAGTCACCAGAACGTGTACAGCAGGTGATTAATAAAGTACGTCAAAAAGCCATTGATGTTGGAACGAATCCTGATTTGATCGAAATGCTTTATCGGGAAATGATTCAGCATTTTATTCAGCGAGAATTAAAAGAAATTCGCCCATAATTGTGCAAGAATTTTAAGTTTTATATTTCATCATTTATTTTACTTTAGAGAACGGTATGAAAAAAATTATTTTAATCTGCATAACAACAATGTTGAGTCAGTATGCACTTGCGGAAAATTGGAAATTAATTATTAAAGATCCAGATGGAAGCTTTTATTTAGATACGGATCGCCTGGTGAAAAAAGGCAAAACAGTCGATTATTGGGCAAAGTTTGTTGCTGATGCCGATAATGAAGAACTCGAAATGAAAAAAGGTGACTATACTTTATCGCATAATTTAGACCATTGTGTAGAGCGCACGACCAGCATTAGTTTAGTCGAAGATTACTTAAAAAATGGTGAATTGATTAACCGAGATGATCAAGCTTCTGATCCTAGCACGGTGGATGATGATGAAATCAATTTGGCTTTCTTTCAATCAGTCTGTAAATAATCATAGAAAATCTAGATTCATTTTAACTTTTCAGTATATTTGAAAAAAATCCCTTTTTTAAAAAGGGATTTTTTTATGAATCAATATCCAAAAAATTAATGGATCTAAGCAAGGCAATATTCTTTAGAGTGTGTAATTAAATTCCCCAATCTAGCTCTGTTTGGGTAATTTTATTGATCACGGTTTGATATTCAAATCTTTTACATGCACACCACAACTGCATGAACTCTGTACCAAAATATTGTTTAAAAACAGCATTTTTTTCGAACAACTGCAATGCTTCAAGCTGATGGGTTGGTAAGAAATGTGGTGTATCGATGCCCTGCAATTGTGGGCTAGGTTTGGGTAAGTCGAGTGGGGTATGTAGCCCATGGAGTATACCGACCAATAGGGTTGCGACACAAAGATATGGATTGACATCTGCCCCTGCAACACGATATTCAAGCCGTTGATTGTCTTGATCTGCACAGGGGATGCGAATGGCAACATTACGATTATTCAATCCCCAATTGGCTTGTAGCGGTACATGATGCCCAAATTGGAATCTTCGAAAGGAATTGACATTGGGTGCCAAAATCGCCATGGATGCAGGCATCAAACCAATTAAACCTGCAATGACTTTTTGCATGATCAGGTTCGGTTTTTTAGCTGCATCTAATTGAAAAATATTTTCTTGCCATTGGTTGAGTAGACTCATATGAAAGTGCATACCACTGCCTGCTTTGGACATATTCGGTTTTGCCATAAAACTGGCTTGCAAATGGTGCTCTACAGCAATTTGTCGAATCATGCGTTTAATTGCCATGATGTCATCACAGAGTTTTAAAATATTGTGGCTATGCTGAATATTCAGTTCAAATTGTCCAGAAGCACTTTCAGCCACAATTGCAGTGAGCTCGATATTTTGGCGCTTTGCTTCAAGCTCAATGTGTTGAAGAATACGATGAAAATCATGTGGTGTATCTACATCGAAACATTGGGTCTGATGGGCTTGATTATCTTGTTGTTGATTTGATAAATAAAACTCGATTTCACCTGCCATGACAGGAAAGTAATGCATTTGGTGCAGTGTAGTTAAGATTTTTTTGAGTAGATTACGCGGTTCTAACATACAGTCTGAGCCATCATCCGACTGCATACTTAATAACAGTTGAGCATGTTGGGTGGGCTGATCTGCACAAGGTTTTAAACTGCCTAAAACGGGCATACATAAGCGGTCAGGCTCTCCGATATATTTGCCTAAACCGCTTTCTTCCACCACCTGACCATTTAAATTCATTGCATAAATCGACAATGGGAAATAACAACCTTTGTACAGTGAGTGAAGTGCATTCACCTCAATACGTTTCCCACGAATATGCCCATTCAAGTCATGTAAGCAAATATCAATAAAACGTGTTTCTGGATAATTTTCTAAGTATCGTTGCGTTTCGAGATAAAAATCATTGTTGTCCTGATGCTCACATAATAATGCTGTGGGGAAAATTTTTGTAGAACTGGCAATCGGCATATTCATGGTCAATACATCCAAAATGGGATGGAAAAAGTATAGAAAGCTTGGGTTGAGCAGTAACGTAAAATGATCGTAAATTCTTTGTCTGAGAAAAAGTCTGTCCATGAGGATAGAGCCTCAATATTTAATTGAGGCTCTATCCTAAAAACAGTGATATTTCAAATCCACAGATTGGCGTAGCATGACCTCAGCATAGAGAGGTAAAGCGACATGATGGGATTTGTCATAGGTGTGTTTGCAATTGCAGGGATGATTAAGGGAACGATTGGGCTAGGTTTACCTGCGGTATCGATGGGTTTATTGAGTTTAGTCATCAGCCCATTCCAAGCTGCGACACTGCTGATTATTCCTTCAATGGTCACCAATTTTTGGCAATTATTTGCTGAGGGCAATGTGTGGCGGTTGGTGTGTCGTTTTTATCCATTGCTATTGGGAATCATTGTTGGTTCAATCTGGAGCATTTTCCCGACCTTAGGGCATTCTCATGGCAGCTTTCATAGTGAGGCACTGTTAGGCGCAATGTTGGCTTTGTATGGGCTTTACGGCTTATTTGCCAAGCGAATGCCAAATCTTGCTCCACATGAAAAATGGCTTTCTCCAATCATTGGATATTTAGGCGGTGCTTTGACTGTTGCAACAGGTGTTGTAGTGATTCCAGTTGTACCTTATTTGCAATCTTTGCATTTAAAGCGTGATGATTTGGTACAGTCTTTAGGTTTAGCTTTTACTGTTTCAACAATATGCCTTGCCGTTTTTTTACATCAGAATCCTGTTGAAGATACCCCGATTGACTATAAATTATCACTGATTGCGTTGATTCCATCATTGCTTGGCATGTGGGTGGGGACAAAAATTCGTCATCGAATTCCAGAGCAAAAATTCCGTAAAGTTTTCTTTTGTGGTTTGGTGATTTTTGGGTTGTATTCTGTATTACATCAATTTGGCGTGCTGTAAGTGTCTTTTCCAATGACTTTTTGAGCTGCCGAGCTCAACATGCACTCGTTCAATTTAAGGCTGAGGCATCTCATCCAAAATCAGTTTAGTTTTTTGTGAAATTAAAAATTGCACAAAATGTTGGTAAGCTGTAGGAAGCTCATCAAAATTTTGTGCAGCCAATTGCAATTGGCGCTTTGCCCATTCGCCCACCAATTCGATTTGATGAAATGGATAATGCTGGTTTAACCGGATTGCAGCACGCTTTGGCATAATTGCAATTCCAACGCCGTTGGCAACTACCTGAGCAATTGCGGCAAAATTTGGTAATCTTAATCGATACTGAATGGCACAATTGAGTAATTTTGCTTGATTTTCAATAGATTGTTGTAGTGAATGATATTGCATTAGACCTACGAATGGATAATGCATCGCATCGATTAATTTTAATTGCTGCTGTTGCCCAAGCTCATGATTGGCTGGACAAATCAGCACCAATGGATCATCTGAAAATTCAAGTGTTTGCAACTGATGGTGATTAAAAAAGCTGGAAATTAAGCCCAATTTCGCATTACCTTTTTCAATCGTCTGGATAATTTCATTGCTTTCTGCTTCTCTTAGATCAATCTGGATCTGTGGATTTTCAACTAAATATTGAGGTAACAGTAGCGGTAAATATTCACTTTGCGCAGACGAATTACACCATAAGGTCATATGGTTACTGAGCCCCTGTGTATAGGGTGACATGGCTTGTTCAAGCTGTTTAGCTTGTTGGATCAACCTTAAAGCTTGCTCTGCAAAAGTTTGTCCTGCAATAGTCAGTTTGACACCTGAGGCATGGCGAGTAAAAAGGCGAGTTGTATAGTGTTGTTCAAGTTTTTTAATGCGTTCACTTGCTGCTTGCAATGAAATAGACGAGCGTTCAGCACCTTTGGTTAGGCTTCCTGTGTCCACGATATTGATAAAAAGTTGCAAATCGAAGAAGTCTAGGCGCATGCGAATCATGAAAGGCTGAAATAAGATGAAAGTATAGCTGAATCATCATACAAATATACGCTATCGTAGCGATTGTTTCTGGAATCAATCAGGCGAGATTTCAATTGAAACAATGATAGCGTGATCACGATCGTATTGGATGAGAGTGACGAGATATTTTAAATGATTGTCATGGTGAATACAGGTGCTTTAAGACTTCCAATGAATCATATTGATCATTATTTTATTTGCTCTGTCCTCGCCCAAAACGCAATCCATTGATGAAATATCAACAGATCTTAGAATAGATAAAAAATCTTTGAGAGCAAAAACAGTGAAAACGATTGGTTTATTGGGTGGAATGAGTTGGGAGTCTACAGATTTATACTACCAACAGTTGAATAAAAGCGTGCAACAAAAATTAGGAAAATTACACTCTGCGAAAGTCGTTTTAATCAGTGTTGATTTTGCTGAAATCGAAATATTACAGCGTCAAGGCTTATGGGAGGATGCAGGAATATATTTAAAAGAGAAGGCCGTTCAGTTGGAGCAAGCAGGGGCAGAGGGCATTTTACTGTGTACCAATACCATGCATAAAGTTGCGTCCTATATTGAGCACTCGATTTCTATTCCTTTCATTCACATTGCGGATGCGACAGCGAAAGAAATTTTAAATCAGAACATTCGCAAAGTCGGTTTGTTAGGTACTCGATTTACCATGGAACAAGATTTCTATAAGCAGCGGTTGGAACAGCAAGGCATCAATGTACTCATACCTCACCAAGCGCATCGAAAGATTGTTCACGATATTATTTATGATGAATTGTGTTTAGGCGTGATTAATGAACTATCTCGTCAGAAATATATCCAAATTGTTGAGCAACTCATATTAGAGGGTGCAGAAGGAATTATTTTGGGGTGTACAGAAATTTGTATGCTAATTGGAGACACTCCGTTTTCTGTTCCACTATTTGATACAACATCGATCCATACACAAGCTGCTGTGGATTTTGCTTTGTCGTGAGCTTTTAAAACGCAGTATGGGTATCAATAAAAAAGCTCCAGATGGAGCTTTAATATTGCTATTAGCAAAGGCTTACATGATTTTCACACCTTGCTGACCTGCAGGGGTAACTTTGAAGATTTCAACTTCAAAGGTAATGTTTTTACCTGCAAGTGGATGGTTAAAATCGACTTCGGTGATGTCTTCACCTACAGTTTTAACCACACCAAATAGGCTTTGTTTGGCTTTATCTTCAAACTCAATCATATGCCCTTCTACAGGACGCTGTTCGAATTTTACCGTATCAAACTTTTGTACGTTTTCAGGATTCCACGGACCGAAAGCATCTTCAGGAGGTAAGCTGACAGTACGACGGTCACCAGCACGCAGACCAAATAAGGCTTTTTCAAACCCCGGTAATAAGCTGCCATCACCCATAACTAAACTGACAGGTTCTTCACGGCTACGGGTATTATCAATTTCAACACCACTTTCAATCGCAACAGAAAAGTGCAGTTCTACTTTTGATCCATCCGCAATGCGTGTTTCGTCATTGGGATTAATAATTTGTTCAGTCATTTTGCGCTTCCGCACGTTGAATACGATGCTTTTCTAAAAAGAAGGTATCAATTAACAATAAAATGGTACCGAGGGTAATCGCACTGTCTGCAATATTGAATGCAGGAAAACTACTTCCTTGATAATGCAAATGAATAAAATCAACCACATAACCCAGTGTCATACGATCAATCAAATTGCCTAATGCACCACCAAGAATCAATGCGATTGCAGCAGGTAAAATCAGTGTTGTTTTTGGCATACGCATCAGCCAAAAAATAAAGACGATAGAGACGATACCCGCCAGTCCCGTAAATAAATAATGTTGCCATCCACCTGCATCGGACAAGAAGCTAAATGCTGCGCCGTAATTATGCAGTAATGTCCAGTTCAAAAAAGGCAGTACAGGTACAGGCTGAGCATAAGTCAGATGTGTACTTGCAATGTTTTTTGTCCATTGGTCAATGATAATGGCAAGGACAGACAGTCCAAGCCACATCAAATTATGAGGATAAAACTGGAATAAGCCCTTTTTATTTTGCGGATTAGGCATATTTTCTCTCTTCGCCTTGACCTGTAGGAAGGTTGATAATACAACGAGAACATAGACCTGGATGTTCAAGATGTGTATTTACATCTGGAAGTACATGCCAGCAACGTGCACATTTCTCACCTTCAGCCACCGAAACCTTAACTCGTAAGCCTTCAATATCCGTTACTTCACCTTGTTCAGCATAGTCATAAACAATGGCTTGTGAGGTAATTAAGACAAAACGAAGTTCATCACCCAATTGGTTCAATACTTTTTGTAGATCCGCATTTGCCCAAAGTTCAACCTTAGCTGACAGGTTACTACCAATCAGTTTCACATTACGCGCAACTTCAATCTGTTTATTGACCGCAGATTTAACTTCAATCAAAGTCTGCCAATCCGCTTCAGAGATCAAGTTGCTATTGGATGCAACTGGAATATCATACCAATTTGCAGTAAATACATATTTTTCAGTTTGTTCTGGAATCAACGGCCAAGCTTCTTGTGCAGTAAAGCTCAAGATAGGGCTCATCCAACGAACAAAGGCTTGAACCAAATGATACAACGCAGTTTGTGCTGAATGGCGAGCTGCTGAATCAGCCTTGGTGGTGTATTGACGGTCTTTGATGATGTCTAAATAGAATCCACCTAAGTCATTGATACAGAAATTCGTCAAAGCATTGGTCACGACATGGAAATTCATATCTTCATAAGCTTGTTGAATGGTTTTCTGTACATCAGCTGCACGTTGTAAGATGTATTGATCAAGGGCAATCAATTGATCAACTGGCAAGGCATCTGTTGATGGTTTAAACCCATTTAAGTTTGCCAACAAGAAACGCAAAGTATTACGAATACGACGATAGCTATCACTTACACGGCTAAAGATTTCATTACTTGCCGCAATTTCATAACGATAGTCACTTGAAGCAACATATAGACGTAAGCCATCTGCACCTAACTGTTTGATGATGTCTTCAAGCGGGATAAAGTTACCCAATGATTTTGATAATTTACGACCTTTTTCATCTACTGTGAAACCATGGGTCAACAACGCTTTATATGGCGCACGTTTATGAATCGCAATCGACGTTAACAATGAAGACTGGAACCAACCACGATGTTGATCTGAGCCTTCAAGATATAGATCTGCTGGGTCTTCAAGTTCTGCACGTTCACGTAACACAGCATAATGGGTTGTGCCTGAGTCGAACCAGACATCCAAAGTATCACGGACTGCATTGTACTGTTCAGCATCATCACCGATAAATTCTTTGGCTTCACGGTTATACCAACCATCAATCCCTTCTTTTTCAATCAGTTTTGCAACTTCTTCAATTAATTCAGGAGTACGAGGGTGTAATTCATTGGTATCTTTGTGTACAAAGAATGGGATTGGCACACCCCAAGTACGCTGACGAGAGATACACCAGTCTGGGCGACCTTCGATCATAGATTTGATCCGGTTTTTACCCCAATCAGGGACAAAACCGATGTCATTTTCGATGGCATTTAAAGCATCTTGACGTAGACCATTTGCATCCATGCTGATAAACCATTGTGGCGTTGCACGGAAGATAATCGGTGTTTTATGACGCCAGCAATGTGGGTAGCTGTGCTTAATTGGCAGATGCGCCCATAATTTACCGATACTTGATAAAGTCTCGATGATTTTTGGATTTGCCTTATAGATGTGTTCACCAGCAAAAAGCGGTGAAGTTGGTAAGTAGACACCATTTCCACCTACAGGGTTTTCTACTTTTAAGTTATAGCTTAGACCTACTTTATAGTCGTCTACACCATGTCCAGGCGCTGTATGTACAGCACCAGTACCACTGGTCGCAATAACATGCTCGCCTAAGATGACAGGCACTTGGCGATCAGTAATCAATGGATGTTGTAGTTGTAAATTCTCAAGTTTTGCACCAACAAAATCAGCCAATACTTTTGGATTTTCAAGCTTGTAACGTTCACATGCAGACTCAACCAAATCTTTGGCTAAGATGAGGTTTTGAGTACCACGTTCAGATTGTACTTCAACCAATTGATAGTCTATTTCAGCATGCAGTGCCACCGCCTGGTTGGCAGGCAATGTCCAAGGTGTTGTGGTCCAGATCACGATATCGGTTGGATGAGTAACAGTCAGTCCAATTTTTTCAGATAAGTCAGTCAGGCTGACCACACCAAAGCCGACATCAATTGCATCCGATTTTTTATCTTCGTATTCAACTTCTGCTTCAGCCAGTGAAGAACCACAGTCCATACACCAGTTCACTGGTTTTAAACCCGGTTCAATATGACCTGCTTTGGCGATTTCACCCAAGGCACGGACAATGTCGGCTTCTTGCTTAAAATTCATGGTGAGGTATGGGTTATCCCAGTCACCAAACACACCCATACGGATGAAGTCTTTTTTCTGTAATTCGACTTGGGTATAAGCGTATTCACGACAAGCTTTACGGAAGGTTGAAGCATCAACTTTTACGCCCACTTTGCCGACTTTTTCTTCAACTTTTAATTCGATCGGCAAACCATGACAGTCCCAGCCCGG
This sequence comes from Acinetobacter bereziniae LMG 1003 = CIP 70.12, assembly GCF_000368925.1. Classification (GTDB taxonomy): domain Bacteria; phylum Pseudomonadota; class Gammaproteobacteria; order Pseudomonadales; family Moraxellaceae; genus Acinetobacter; species Acinetobacter bereziniae. The sequence goes on from NZ_KB849756.1 coordinate 2,398,474, forward strand.
AACATAGGGTGCATCCATACCATCTAAAGTACGGCTTTTTACAATAATATCTTTTAAGACTTTATTGACCACATGACCTAAATGCAATGAACCATTTGCATACGGAGGACCATCATGCAAAATATATTTTTTCTTACCAATACGCGAAGCACGAATCTGCTGATAAATGTTGTCGGCATACCACTCTTCTAACCATTTTGCTTCACGTACTGCGAGATTTGCTTTCATTGCAAATTCAGTACCTGGTAGGTTTAGCGTGGCTTTATAATCCACTGCATTTTCAGAAGTTTGCTTATCGCTCATGCAAGTTGTCATCCAATATTATCAGCACCATTGCTGACGCGTTTTACAATAAAAAATTAAGTTTAAAAAGGAAATTTGGGGGTGTTTTTACGAAACTCAAGCAATCGTTCGACATCATCATCAATCCCCGCCTGAAGCGCTTCAAGAGATGGGTAATTTAATTCACCATGTAAATAGTCGAGGAAAGTGACTCGCATCAACAGACCATACAGATTAGCAGAAACATCAGGAAAATGTACTTCTAATCGCCATTCTGGGTGCTCTTGCTTAATTGCAGGGCGTGTGCCTACATGACCTGCACCATATAAAGCATCGGTGTGATAGCCAAGGATGCCTTTTTTATCTGGGGATTCCGCTTTAACCTTTTCTGTTAAAGAGGTCGTTTCACAAATCACTTCTACGCCATAGATACCACTTAAACAAGGTCTATGACGCCCAACACGGACATTAATGGTGGGGAAGTTTAAGGTGCGACCAATTTGATCACCGTATTGCACACGACCAATCATGCTATAGGGACGACCCAATAATTTTGCAGCAAGTGAGAGATCACCTGCATGAAGCACTTGGCGAATACGAGTTGAACTCACGCGTTCACCATTAAACTCAATCGTTTTTAAATTCGTGACATCAAAACCGTATTGTTTTAAAAATTCGCTATTTCCTTGACGGTCTTTACCAAAATGAAAGTCGTCACCCAAGATCAAGCTTTGAGCATTGAGTTTGTTTTTTAATAAATCAGCGAAGTTTTCGGCACTTAAACTGCGAAATTGATTATCAAATTTGGCAATAGCAATATAGTCGACACCCAACTCAGTGAGATATTCGACTTTTTCTCTCAGTGAGGAGATGCGAGAGGGCGCTTCATAACCTTTGAAAAACTCTAAAGGTTGAGGCTCAAAGATCATCACCAAGGTTTTTAAGTTATGTGTTTTTGCAACGTCTTTCAGTTGCGAAACCATGGCTTGATGTCCCAAATGGACACCATCAAAATTGCCAATCGTCACTGCGGTTTGGGGCAATTGGAAATTTGGTGCTAAGGCATTTAGACGTAACAGCTGCATGGTTTCAAAATAAGCTTAAAATTTGAAAGGACTATATATTGCCATAATCTCACAGTTTCGTCTTGTTGTTGTGTTTTTATCCAGAAAAAAATATTGAGAATAATTTTTTATATCAGTTAAATTGATTCATTTTATGAAAATAAATCAATTTTATTTATTAATAAGTGATTTTATAATCAATTTATCTGCTGAAATGAGGATGAAGCGATGAAAAAGCCATTTTACCAACTCGAACAAACACGAGATGTGATCCGACAGTTTACGCCAAATTGGTTCACCATGACCATGGGGACAGGCGTTGTGGCACTCATTTTACCTGAATTTCCATTTGCTCAAGGTTTTTTGTGGCAATTGGCAACCCTGCTGTGGCAATTTAACATACTGGTATTTATCACATTTATGACGCTCTATGTTCTGCGCTGGCTGATTTATCCTCAAGAAGCGAAGCAGATCTTTTCCCATCCTGCGATGGCACTTTTTTTAGGTGCAATTCCAATGGGTTTGGCAACGATTTTAAATGGCTTTTTAAAATATGGCGTTGCAATATACGGTGATGCTGCAATCCAAATCGCACAACTGTTGTGGTTTGTTGATGTCATTTTGGCGGTAGGGATTGGGATTCTTGTACCATTTTGTATGTTCCATAAACAAGAGCATCAATTGCACACAATGACTGCAATGTGGTTGTTGCCGATTGTCGCCTGTGAGGTTGCAGCAACCTCAGGTGGTTTGTTGTTAGCGCATATGGAAGCGAGTCAGCAAGCTATCGGTATTTTATTCGCCAGTTATATGCTGTGGGGAATGTCTGTATTGCCAGCGTTTGGGATCCTGACGATTTTGATGTTGCGTCTGGCATTACATAAATTACCAAGCAAAGAATTGGCAATCACAGGTTGGTTGGCTTTGGGACCAATTGGTACTGGCGCATTGACACTCTTGGTTTTAGGTGCTCAAGCACCTCAAGTTTTGACTTTGATCCACTTAGAAAGCCTCGGTGTGTTCTTTCAAAACGCAGGTATTGTCGCAAGTTTTATGTTACTGGGTTTTGGTGTGTGGTGGTTTGCAATAGCTGTTTTAACCACATTGAAGCACGCTGCGACAGAATTACCTTTTAACTTAGGTTGGTGGGGATTAACCTTTCCATTGGGCGTCTTTACTTTAGCGATATTGAATGTAGGGCATCAGTTACAGGTTAATTTTATTGTCGATACAGGTTTAGCATTTGCTGCAATTCTCATGATGCTTTGGCTAATGGTTATGGGCAAAACCGTACAAGGTATTTATCAAGGCAATTTGTTTTTTTCACCTTGTTTAAAAGCATGGTTGGAGCGAGAACAAGCTTAAAAATGCAAAGCTGACATAGACATAGCAATAGATAAAAAAATTAGCTTTTTTAGCAAAATCAAGCCGTACAGGATATAAAAAAACAGTACGGCTTTTTTAATGCTAAGCCGTTTGATATAAATCAGATCTTATGATTTTCTATTCAATCACTCCGTTATATCGACATCTCTCATGATTCAATCTGAATTTGAACCTGTTTTAATGCAAGTGATAAACGTCTTTTGCACCGAATTTCCGACTGAACTGCATAGTGTGTATGTCTATGGAAGTGTGGCAAAGGGCACAGCTGTTATTGGACAGTCTGATCTCGATTTATGTGTGGTCTTTGTTCAGCCAGTCGATGATGTAGAACGAAAAATTTCGCAGATTAAGTCGGATATTATGGCTTTAACCAGCTTTTTTTCTAAAGTTGATGTTGATATTGGTGTATTACAAGATGTTTTAAACGAGAACAATCGAAAAAGTTGGGGAGCATGGATCAAATTCTTTTGCCATCCTCTTTATGGCGATAATTTATCCAGACAGTTTGAAAATGTTGAAATTGATCGAAGTGTGATTCTCGCGATAAATCAGGGATATGATCAAGAGATACAACATTATTTCGAGATGTTGGCGACTACGCGGTTCGACTTACAAGACAGCGTCAATTTAAAAAAATCTTTATTGAAAAGAATCATTCGCTTATTGCCACTGACATGGCTTGAGATCGAACAATGGCCTGTAAATTTAGACAATACTGTACTGCAAGCTCTCCAGAAATATCCAGAACAAAAGCCAATGTTTGAATATCTGTTAAAAGAACTGGAAAATCCTGATGTACTCAGTTGTGATTGTTTGGATCAAGTGCAAGAAATTTATTTGTGGGTCTGTCGTCATATAAAATAGAAATAAAAAAAGCAGCCTTTCGGCTGCTTTAAATATCTTCAATTAATTATTCTGATTTATCGTTTAAACTAAAGAACCAGTTGAGAATCAGTGCCGCAAAGGTTGCAGTACCAATACCACCGAGATTGAAATCACCAAATTGAAGGGCAAAGTCACCTGTACCCAAAATAATGGTCACAGCAGCCACCATCAGATTTTTATTTTTGGAAAAATCGACTTTGTTTTCAATCCAGATTTTTGCGCCCGCAATGGTAATTAAACCAAACACCACAATCGAAGCACCGGTTAAAATCGCAGTTGGGATAGTATGGATAATTGCACCAAACTTTGGTGAAAAGCCTAAGAAAATGGCAAAAACACCCGCAATGACAAAAATAATCGTCGAATAAACACGGGTGACCGCCATCACACCAATATTTTCGCCGTAAGTGGTCATGCCCGGAGCACCCACACCACCTGAAAGTGTTGTTGCAATACCATCAGCAACAAACGCTTTACCAATTTGAGGGTCTAAATTTTCTCCAGTCATGGCACTAACAGCTTTGATATGACCTAAGTTCTCTGCAACAAGAATTAAAGCGATCGGTGCAATGATCAACATGGCATTGATATCAAAAACAGGCGAGTGGAATGTGGGAGTACCAAACCAAGCTGCTTGTTGAATTGGGGTAAAATTGATTGGTGTACCATTCCCCATCACATTGGCAACAATGAAATAGATCAAATAAGCCAACAATAAACCAACCAATAGCAGTAAACGTTGTAATAAACCTTTTGTGAATACAGCAATTGAGCCCATACAAAGTACAGTCACCAACGCCATCCACATATTAAAGTTATTGCCTGCAACCCCTTTTACTGTGACTGGCGCAAGGTTTAAACCGATAATCATGACCACAGCCCCTGTAACCACAGGAGGCATCAGCTTTTCTATCCATTTGGTCCCTGTTGCCATCACAATCAAACCAAAGATTGCATACAACACGCCACACGCCATAATACCGCCTGCTGCATGGGCAATATTTAAATTTGGTGTACCCGTGCCAGAAGCAGCATAACCCGTTGCAGCGATGACGACACCAATAAAGGCGAAGCTTGAACCCAAATAACTTGGGACACGACCACCCGTTACAATAAAAAATAGGATCGTACAGATCCCTGACATCAAAATAGCCAAGTTCGGGTCAAAGCCCATTAAGAAAGGTGCAAGTACAGTTGCGCCAAACATTGCAAAAGCATGTTGAATCCCTAAAACAATGCTTTGTGCAGGAGGTAAATACTCACTGGTACCGACAGGTCTTGCATCAATGCTGCCAGAATACGGACGCCATTTGGGAAACCAGTTGGACATAAATTGAGCACTCGAAAGACAAATTGGACACATCATACGCTTTCTTTTCGAGAGTTTTAATCATTTTAGTCAAACTAAACGCTTGCATTTATTAGGGAAAAAGATTGTTTTGTACCATTTGGTCAAATAATTAAGCGATGTTACTGCGTAAAATCAAAGTATTAAAAAAATTTAATATTAAAAAAAATAAAAAATTAGATGCTTTTTGATTGATTAAAAAAAGTGATTGGTCACTTAAAATATTTGAATCAGTTGGCATTTTTATAAAAACTTAGGAGAATGACAAATGCCATTCTCCTAAACGGGATATAACAAGTGATGAGATCTTCAGTAAATTAACCTGTGTTTCGTAAACCCGCCGCAATACCAGCAATACTCACCATCAGTGCATGATCTACAGGGGTATGTTCAGCCTGAAATTCAGCCAAATAAGCACGACGACGTTTCATGAGCTCAGCTTGCAATAAGTGTAACGGCAACAGATATGGTTTACGTACTTTCATTGCTTGATCAAGCACTTCATTGGAACTGAGAAGTGCTGACTCGCCTTTCATGGCTAAAAGTGTTTGAACAGCATCATGGAGACGTTGACGTAATTCAGCACCGAGCACTTTTAAATCTTCATCATCTGTTAAATGAGATTCGTAATACAGGGCAATATTTGAGTCCGCTTTAGACAGCACCATTTCTAGCATATCAATTAAGGTTTGGAAATAAGGCCATTCAGACAGCATTTCATCCAAAACAGCTTTCTGACCTTGATCAATCACTTGATTGATGGCTGCCCCTGTACCCAACCAAGCAGGAAGCATCAAACGAATTTGTGTCCAAGCGAAAACCCAAGGAATAGCACGTAAGGATTCAATTCCTCCACTGACTTTACGCTTCGCAGGGCGTGAGCCAAGCGGCAACATTTGTAACTCAAGTTCTGGGGTAACGGTGCGTAAATATTTTACAAAATGAGGATTTTCACGCACGGTCTGACGATACACTTGAACAGACAAGTCGGTCATGTTGTGCATCAAATCTCGCCATGCTTGTTTGGGTACAGGTGGCGGTAATAAGGTTGCCTCTAATGTCGCAGCAGCATAAATTTCTAAATTTTGTAAGGCGATTTCTTCCAAACCAAATTTAAAGCGAATCATTTCACCTTGTTCAGTTACTCGGATTGCACCAGAAATTGAGCCAGGTGGTTGAGAAAATAGTGCCTGTTGAGTAGGCGCACCACCACGACTGATGGAGCCGCCACGACCATGGAACAAGGTCAATTGTACGCCGTGTTGTTTTGCAATCGCAGTTAACTCTTCTTGGGCACGATACTGAGCCCAGTTTGCCGACATAAAGCCTGCATCTTTGGCAGAGTCAGAGTAACCAATCATCACCTCATGTTTGCCTTGAATATGCTGTTTATACCAATGCATATTAAATAAGGTCGTCATGGTACTTGCAGCACCATCTAAATCCTTCAAGGTTTCAAATAATGGCACTACACGTAAGGGATGTTCAATTCCCGCTTCTTTTTGAAGTAGCAGTACCGCCAATACATCACTCGGATATTCCGCCATTGAAATGATATAAGCACCTAAACTTTCTTTGGGTTGCTCTGCCAATGTACGCATCGTTGCAAAGACTTCTTGAACATCAGGATGTTCAATCAGGCTATTGGCTGGCTCGTTTAAGTGTTTTGGTAATAATGGGCGCTTGCTTTGTAATTCTTGCAATAAGAAGTTTTGGCGGGCTTGTTCAGTCCATGTCTCAAAATTACCCAAACCAAGATATTCGGTAATTGCGGAGATGGCTTGACGGTGACGACCTGATTCTTGACGAATGTCCAGCTTTAATAATTCAATTCCAAAACAATTGACACGATAGATAAAGTCGAGCAATTTCCCATTGGCAATTTCTGGCAAATTACATGCCATGAGCGAACGATAGCAAAGCAATAGTGGCTGTAATAATTCATCTTTATGACGAATGATTAAACTACGGTCAACGTCTGAGTGCTGACCACGTAATTTATCTGCCAACCATTGACGGGTAGCTTTTAAGCGTTCACGAGTTGCACGTAAATATTCACGATATGGCTCTGGATGGCTATAGCCTAAAGCTTGATGTAATTCATTGGAATACGCCTCAATTGAAAGCTCCCAACGCAAATCTTCTATATCACGAAGATATAAATCGGCGGCTTTCCAGCGAGATAGCCACAAAACCTCTTGTGTAATGTTATGCGTGACATTCGGGTTTCCATCACGGTCGCCTCCCATCCACGATGCAAAGCGAATTGGTGAAATGTCCAAAGGTAAGGCTTGAGCACAGTTGTCTTGAACAAGGTCATCCAACTCACGGATAAATTTGGGTACTGCATTCCACAACGTTTGTTCAATGGTGGTGAAGCCCCATTTTGCTTCATCAATCGGCGTAGGACGGTGTTGACGAATCTCATCCGTTTGCCATGCTGAACAAATCAGTTGTTTTAAATCAGTCAGTACCTCAGCACGTTGTTTAGGCGTGAGTTTTTGCTGATCAAATGTTGAAAGACAGTGATTAATCCCATCATATTTTTGAATTAAAGTACGACGACTGACCTCAGTTGGATGCGCGGTGAGTACCAACTCAATTTTTAATTCACAGATTTGCTGATAAAGCGTTTCAGCCGAAATTTGCTGATCTTTAAACTTGCTAAATAAATGGTCGAGAACATTGGGTGATGGGGCATGTTCATCACATTCACTTTGGCGACGACTACGCACCACATGATATTGTTCTGCGATATTGGCAAAATTTAGAAAGTGTGAGAATGCACGGGTCAGAGGCAGAATTTCATCATCTTTTAAATTTAAAAATAATTGTTCAAGTTGTTTTTCTGCTTCAATTTGACCATCACGGGCGCCTTTGCCTAAAGCGCGAATCTGTTCAATTTGATTAAACAAATCTTGTCCTGCATGTTCTTTTAAGGTTTCACCTAAAAGATTTCCGAGTAAGCGTACATCTTCACGCAGTGGAGCATCAATTTGTTGAACCATTTGTCACTCTCCAGTTCTTGTTATCTTGAATATAACGTGATTCCATCACAATCCAAGGGACTCCCTACAAAAGTATGTAAGTGACTGTGCAAGAAGTCGACTTTGATTTGTTTTTCGTTCGGTTTTATTAGGGTCTGTAGACATTTCATAAATGGCTTGTGTTGTAGGTTAAAATTGAACAGGCATGAGGAGTATACTCTGCAAGGAAACAAAGAGAATAGCGAGACTATTTTCAAGTTTCATAACGTAGCCTGAGATAATTTTAGCCACAACCCTTCGGGACTAGCGTGTTTTTTGCCGCTTCTTCGTTCCGAACTACTTATTTAGAATGACTAAATTTCGTATTTCGCGCCTAGAATCGCCTAAAAAACACACGTAGTCGCAAACATAGACGAATTGTCAACAGACCCCAACTTTTTGGGTCAATTTGCCTATGACACCTTCGAGTATGCCTGAAACAGCAATTGCACATTATTTAGTTTTTTAATAGCACCATCACGGTTTATATTTCAGCATAAATAAATCAATGCTTTCTTTGATGATTTGCTGCTTTTCTTGATCTGTTGGCGTTGGGCGAATTCCCAACAAGACCTCATGATGACGAACACCGAGCAATAATGACAAAATTAAATTGGTCTGTTTTTCGATCTGGTCTGCTTGAATAAATTTCAGGCTCGTGGCTTGTTGAAAAAAGTCTTGCCATACCGAACACATTCTCTGATGAGACGAATTATAGAATTGTAGCGCTAAAGGGTTCTTTTCTGCGGCAAGTTCCAATAGTAAATGATCTAATTTAATAGCTTCAGGCAAATTAATCACATTCATTGCCAATTCACAGGCTTGAAAAAAATGTGCATAAAAATCACTTTCAGCATTGAGACGCAATGGTCGGGCATTAATTGACTGTTCGCAAGTTTCTTCAATGGCACAGCTAAATAAAGTTTCTTTATCTTGAAAATGGTTATATACGGTCAGTTTTGTTACACCTGCTTCTTTGGCAATCTGATTCATACTGGAACCGTGATAGCCAAGCTTTAGAAACAGTTTTTTTGCTGCTTCTACAATGTGTTTACGTTTTTCTAAGTCCTTTGGACGGCCAACTGTTGTTTGCACAATAATTCCCAAAAAAACAAAATTAGGTCAATTACTCAAAACATGATTCACAATTATTGTACCATGCAGTATATTAATTAAAAAATGAGCAACAAACGGGCTTTTGACATTTCATCAATGACTTGTGTCGTTCAGTAAAACTAAGCGGGCAAAGCGTGAAACCTAGAAAATTACTTTTTCAGTTTCGGCATGCTGGCTAAGATTATTTTAACGCCAACCTGCGCAAGAACAAAGTATGGTTTTGTTTGTTTTGCAAGGTGCTAGATGAATCGTCACATGGTCTCAATATCTCATTCTCATTTGCCTGAAAAGGGCATTTAAATAAGAGCCTTGCCTATGCGTAGTATAAAGTTAGTGATCACGAGCCTATTGGTATCGTGTAGTGTCATTCTGGTGGGATGTAGTAAGCCAGCGCCTGAAGTGGAACAGATTCCCTTGGTGATGGTTGCCCAACCGCTGACTTCCCAAGAAGATCAGAAAAGCTATGCAGGCGATGTACAGGCACGGCAGCAAACTGCGTTAGCCTTTCGGGTTGCTGGACAGATCACTGCACGTTATGTCGAGGTTGGCGACCGCGTTAAAGTTGGGCAGGTTTTGGCCAAGCTAGATGTCAAAGATGCCGAATTACAATTGAACTCTGCAAAAGCACAGCTTGAAAGTGCTCAATCCGCTACGAAACTTGCAGCAGATGAGTTTAAACGTTTTCAACAATTATTACCCATCAATGCCGTCAGTCGTTCCCAATACGATAGTGTTAAAAATCAATATGACGCAGCACAGGCAAGCCTTAAACAAGCACAATCCAACTATGATGTCAGTGCCAATCAGACAGGTTATAACCAACTGATTGCCAATAAAAATGGGGTCATTACCCAACGTAATATTGAAATTGGACAAGTGGTTTCGGCAGGGCAAGCGATTTATCAATTGGCGATTGATGGTGATCGTGAGGTGGTTATCGGGGTTCCTGAACAGGCGATTTCTGAAATTAAAGTTGGACAAAGCGCATGGATTACCTTGTGGTCAAAGCCTGAAGATAAATTTGCAGCCTATGTCCGTGAGATTTCTCCTGCCGCAGATCAATCGCGGACATTTACAGTGAAAGTGGCTTTAAAAGAAGCACAGTCGGTCATTCAACTGGGGCAAAGCGCACGTGTGTTTTTCAATCAAAATGTTCAAAATATTTTGAGTGTACCGCTGAGCAGTGTCTCAGCCAATAATAATCAAGCATATATTTGGGTGGTTAATCCTGATCAGACTATTCGTAAAGTCTCTGTGACTTTAGGACCTTACGGGCGTGACAATGTCACGGTATTGAGTGGTTTAAATGCGGGGCAATGGGTGGTGGTCGGCGGTGTTCACTTACTCCGTGACAAGCAAAAAATTAAACCAATAGATCGTGAAAATCGTGCTGTAACTATCCAAAAAGGGGCATGATCATGAGTCTATTTAACTCCTTTAATTTGTCAGAATGGGCGCTCAAAAATAAAGGCTTAGTGCTTTATTTTATGATTTTGCTGGGGATTGTCGGGTTATTTTCTTATTCCAAACTGTCTCAAAGTGAAGATCCTCCTTTTTCCTTTAAGGTGATGGTGGTGCAAACCTACTGGCCGGGTGCAACAGCACAGGAAGTCTCTCTGCAAATCACCGATAAAGTTGAAAAGGAGCTCATGAGTACAGGGCTCTATGACAAGATTATGGCGTACTCTCGTCCTGGAGAGTCCATGGTCATGTTTATGGCAAAAGATTCGTTAGTATCCAATGAACTTCCAAATGTTTGGTACCAAGTACGTAAAAAAGTCGGTGACATCAAGACCCAGTTGCCTTCTGGTGTTCAGGGTCCGTTCTTTAATGATGAGTTTGGCGATACATTCGGGAATATTTATGTTTTAACAGGCAAAGACTTCAATTATGCCACACTCAAAGAATATGCCGATCGGCTACAACTTCGCTTACAGCGAGTAAAAGATGTCAGCAAAGTCAATTTGGTTGGATTACAAGATCAAAAGATTTGGATTGAGATTTCCAATACTAAAGCAGTGCAGATGGGGGTGCCTGTTACAGCAATCCAAGAAGCTTTGGCAAAACAAAATAGTGTGACCAGTGCAGGTTTCTTTGAAACAGGTACAGACCGTATTCAAGTCCGTGTCAGTGGCGCATTAAAAAGCATAGACGATCTGAAAAAAATGCCGTTGCTGGTGGGAAATAAAACTATTCAACTGGGCGATGTGGCTGAGGTTTATCGTGGTTTTAGTGAGCCTGCTCAACCGCGTATGCGCTTTATGGGAGAAAATGGTATTGGTCTTGCTGTATCCATGCGTAAAGGTGGGGACATCATTGCATTGGGTAAAAATCTAGAGACTGAATTTCAAACCCTACAAAAGACTTTACCTTTGGGCATGGAACTGAAAAAAGTTTCAGATCAGCCTGTTGCAGTACAACGTAGTATTCATGAATTCGTCAAAGTATTGGCTGAGGCTGTGATCATTGTTTTACTGGTCAGTTTCTTCTCATTGGGTTTCCGAACAGGATTAGTGGTTGCCTTCTCGATTCCATTGGTGCTTGCCATGACCTTTGCAGGGATGAATCTGTTTGATGTTGGCTTGCATAAGATTTCTTTAGGCGCATTGATCCTCGCATTAGGACTTTTGGTCGATGATGCCATTATCGCGGTCGAAATGATGGCGATCAAAATGGAGCAAGGCTATAGTCGAATGAAAGCCGCAGGATTTGCATGGACCAGTACCGCATTTCCAATGCTAACGGGTACATTAATTACCGCTGCGGGATTTTTACCGATTGCGACCGCTGCATCAAGTACAGGTGAATATACCCGTTCGATTTTCCAAGTGGTTACTATTGCTTTAGTTGTGTCATGGTTTGCCGCGGTGATTTTTGTACCTTATTTAGGTGATAAATTACTGCCTGATTTTAGTAAAGAAGCGCAAAAAGCGCCGTGGTATCAGCGTCTTTATGCAAGATTGCGTAAACAACCTGAACCGCAACCTGTGATTCATCATGCTGGTGAGCATTTTGATCCCTACCAATCGAAATTTTATCAAAGCTTTAGAAAGTTGGTGAATTGGTGTGTGACCTATCGAAAAACGGTGATTTCAATCACTGTGGGGGTATTTGTACTGTCGGTGGTGATGTTTAAGTTTGTACCACAACAGTTTTTTCCACCGTCAAACCGTGCCGAAATTCTGGTCGATTTAAAATTGGAAGAAGGCGCTTCACTCACCGCAACTGAAAATGCTGTGAAAAAAGTGGAAGCGTTCTTATCCAAACAAGAAGGTATTGATAATTATGTCGCTTATGTTGGTACAGGCTCGCCACGTTTTTACTTGCCACTTGATCAACAAATGCCACAAGCCAGTTTTGCACAGTTTGTGGTGTTGGCGTCATCACTTGATGATCGCGATGAAATTCGTAAATCCTTAGATACTCAAATTCGCCAATTATTGCCACAAGTTCGAACCCGTGTCTCATTGTTGGAAAATGGTCCTCCTGTGGGCTATCCATTGCAGTATCGGGTATCTGGTGAAGACATTGCTGTAGTCCGTCAGGAAGCCCAGAAAGTTGCTCAACTGCTGAGCGAAAATCCCAATACAGGCAATGTACATTTGGATTGGGGTGAGCAAAGTAAAATCATTTCTTTACTGATCGACCAAGATCGTGCGCGTCAAATGGGTGTGAGTTCTGAAGATTTGGCGAATTTCTTAAACAGTTCGATTTCAGGTGCGATCATCAATCAGTATCGTGAAAAACGTGAATTGATTGATGTACGTATCCGTGGGGACCAGGCTGAACGGATAAATGTGGAAGCATTATCAAGTTTGGCTGTACCGACAAGCAATGGCACTACAGTACCATTGGCACAAATCGCTACACTACAGTATAAGTTTGAAGATGGTCTAATCTGGCACCGCAATCGTTTACCAACCATTACGGTACGTGCAGATATTCGGAGCAAGTTACAACCCGCAACTGTTGTAAATCAAATGGCAGAGAAAATGGATCAACTTCGCGCAACATTACCAAGTGGTTATTTGGTTGAAGTGGGCGGAACAGTAGAGGAGTCTGCCAAAGGACAAAGTTCTGTGAATGCAGGTATGCCTCTATTCCTAGCAGTGGTATTTACGCTCCTCATGATTCAGCTGAAAAGTATTTCACGCTCTTTCATTGTGTTTTTGACTGCGCCATTGGGTTTAATCGGTGTGGTTTTATTCCTGTTGTTATTTAACAAACCGTTCGGCTTTGTGGCAATGCTCGGTACGATTGCACTATCTGGCATGATTATGCGAAATTCTTTAATTCTGATTGATCAGATTGAGCAGGATATTCGAGCTGGGCATAATCAATGGGATGCAATTTTGGACGCAACAGTACGCCGTTTCCGTCCAATTATTCTTACTGCATTGGCTGCTGTTTTGGCGATGATACCACTGTCACGTAGTATTTTCTTTGGTCCGATGGCTGTTGCGATTATGGGTGGATTAATTATCGCTACACTTTTGACCCTATTTTTCTTACCTGCGCTATATGCGACTTGGTTTAAGATTAAAAAAACTACAGAAAATACATAATTTGTTGTGAATATTAGGTGCGAAAAATTGAAAACTTCAATATAGTAGCACTTAATCTTTAACAGAAAATAACATAGGAAATTTCATTGCATAATAAGTCAATCGGTATGCAATGAATTTGAGGTCAAAAACACCCATGGGGCAAACAAATCCGGAACAGCATCGTAAGTTCATTACGAGCTCTTATTTGTTTATGTTTCTTGCATTATTTACGGTAATTACAGCAGTGCTCGCATATTGGTTAGCGCGCAAAGTAGCAGTAGCAAATGATGCAGAGGTATGGATACATGCACAAGCATTGTGGATTATGCGCAATGCTGTCATTTTTTTGATTTTAGCGGCTTTTGCTGCATTGTGGTTTATCCCTTTAATGTTTTTCTATTGGGACAGTTTCATCTGGGTAAAAGCATGTACGGTGGCAGGTGTCGTATTTAGTGCGATTGCATGGCTATATTTACTCAATATTTGGCTTAAAGGTTTTACAAAATATTTACAGAAAAAAGCAGTTTTTTAAAAAAAACTAGATTTCAAACTTGTAAAAAATAACATCGCCCCCAATTTACTCTGCATAGAAGTATTATCAAATTTTTGTGGAGCATCGCCAATCATGGCTAAACGTGATTATTATGAGGTTTTAGGTATTGCTAAAACCGCTAGTGATGATGAAATTAAAAAAGCCTACCGTAAGTTGGCGATGAAGTATCATCCAGATCGCAACCCTGACAACGCAGAAGCTGAAGAAAAGTTCAAAGAATGTGCAGAAGCTTACGAAGTGCTTTCTGACAGTGAAAAACGCAGCATGTATGACCGTATGGGGCACAATGCCTTTGAAGGTGGTATGGGCGGTGGCGGCTTCGGCGGTGGATTCAGTGCCGAAGATATTTTCAGCCAGTTTGGTGATATTTTCGGTGGTGCTTTTGGCGGCGGTGGTCGTGGTCAACAACGTGCACGTCGTGGCTCAGATCTCCGTTATGTCATGGAATTAACGCTTGAAGAAGCTGTGAAAGGGGTGAAAAAAACCATTACTTTCACTGCACCAGCACCTTGCGATGCCTGTGATGGAAAAGGTTCAAAAAATCCGAATGATGTTGAAACGTGTAAGACTTGTCATGGTGCAGGTCAGGTGCGTATGCAACAAGGGTTTTTCTCAGTCCAACAGACTTGTAGCACTTGTCGCGGACAGGGCAAAATCATTAAAAACCCATGTAATAAGTGTCATGGTTCTGGGGTTTCAGATCGTCAACAAACCCTTGAAGTGACCATTCCAGCAGGTGTGGACAATGGTGATCGCGTACGCTTAACTGGTAAAGGTGAAGCAATTCGTGATGGTCAGTCTGGAGATTTATACGTTGAAGTGGTTGTGCGTGAACATGACATCTTCCAACGTGATGGTGCAGACCTCTATATGGATGTGCCTGTGAGCATTGCTGATGCTGCCTTAGGTAAGGAACTTGAGATTCCAACTTTAGACGGTCGTGTTAGTTTGAAAGTGCCTGAAGGTACACAAACCGGTAAAATGTTCCGTTTACGTGGTAAAGGCGTGAAACCTGTACGTAGTAGCATGCAAGGTGATTTACTTTGCCGTATCGTAGTAGAAACACCAGTGAATTTGACGAGTCGCCAACGTGAGCTGTTGAAAGAACTTCAAGCGACCATGGAAAGCGATGACAATAAATCTTCGCCGAAGAAAAAATCTTTCTTTGATCGTTTATTCGACTAATTAATCTGAACGATTAAATCAATAAAAATGGAGCAACAGTGAGCTGTTGCTCCATTTTTTTATTTTGTCGGTTGATCCGATGAGGATTGGTCAAATTCATGATCATCTGGCGCAGCATCGATTGAATTGTCATCTTGTGGAAGAATCAATGCCGGAGTGGATGAGGCAGCTGTCTGAGGTTCAGCGGGGGCAGTAGAGTCTTGTGCCCAACTGAGCGAAACAGTTGTGGTCATCATTAGCCCTAAAATCATGGTTTTAATTTGCATTATATTTCCTTAAATCTCTCTATTATTTGTATGACTTCCACGCTTTAGAATATTCATTTATTAAGCTTAAATTTTATTTAAAATTGTTTCGTTATTTTAGGGTTTGTGGGCAATTCGTCTATGTTTGCGACTAGGTGTGTTTTTTAGGCGATTCTAGGCGCGAAATACGAAATTTAGTCATTCTAAATGAGTCCTAATTGTAGCTTCAAAATATAATTTTTTTTGATCAATAAAATTGATGTTATGAAAATATTGTTGAATGAGATAAAACTTTCATTGCCACGTTTTACATCTAAAGTTTCAATAGATTAGCGTAGATCATATTGTGAATCTGTGCAGTGATTTCAAGATAGAGGATATAACCCCATATCCTCTAACGCTAAAAACAACCCAAAATTATTCAAGAATCGGAGCGTCAATATCTTCGACACGAACTTCAGTTTGTGTTTCTGAAGGCGTAGTCGCGTTGCCTTGAGAGACCGTTTTTTCTTCAGCAAGTGTAACGGCTGGAGTTGGTGCAGATTCAGCCCAAGCACTGGTCATCATTGTTGCTAATACAAATGCAAAAACCATTTTATTCGAATGCATATTGATCTCCTTATAATCCATATTGTTTTCATTCGTGGCAGTAGTCTGCTGTGTGATTCTTGCACTTTGATGAAATAGATTGAGCAATATTTTAAATTTTTTCAAAGTTTTATCGATATATTTTTTAGTCTTGATCTATTTTTTCGTTGAGTCTACTTTTTTGACCTTAATTGCCGAAGACTTAAAAGAAATCAGAAAGTTCGCAGTATTTTTTAAATGGAGTCGTGGTCTTGGAACTGAGTTTTGTTATAGTAGAGCCAAATTTTCAAATTCAGATTTAGGAAGATCGTATGTCAGCAGCTCCACGTATTGGTATTTTAGGTGCAGGCGGTCGTATGGGCCGTACATTGATTCAAGCGGTACAACAAGCAGGTTATCAGCTTGCGGCAGCGGTAGAGCGTCCAGAAAGTACGTTGATTGGTGCAGATGCAGGGGAACTTGCTGGAATTGGTGCTGTAGGTATCAAAGTCGTGGGCAGTTTGGAAGACATTTTAAAAGATGTTGATGTGGTGATTGATTTCACTGCCCCAGTTGCAACAGAAAGCCATCTAAAATTATGCCGTGATGCTGGTGTTGCAATGGTGATTGGAACAACGGGTTTTTCAGATGAGCAAAAAACCTTGTTAAATCAATCTGCGACACAAACACCCATTGTGTATGCTGCAAACTACTCAGTGGGTGTCAATGTTTCAATTAAATTGCTCGAGCTGGCTGCCAAAGTTTTTGGTGATACAGTGGATATTGAGATTATCGAAGCACACCATCGTCACAAAGTAGATGCACCATCTGGAACTGCTTTGATGATGGGGGAAGCGGTTGCGGAAACTTTAGGTCGTGATTTGAAGAAAGTGGCGGTTTATGGTCGTGAAGGTCATACAGGTCCACGTGAACGTGAAACGATCGGTTTTGAAACGATTCGTGGTGGTGATATCGTCGGTGAGCATACTGTGATGTTCATAGGCGAGGGTGAGCGTGTCGAAGTGACACATAAAGCGACCAATCGTATGAACTTTGCAGCAGGCGCTGTACGTGCAGCAGCTTGGGTTGTCGGAAAAGATGCAAAAAAATACGATATGAAGGACGTTTTAGGCTTAAATGATATTCAAGCTTAAAACATGTTGCGCTAAAATTATAACAATGAGTCAAATTTTGAACATAAAAAATGAAAAAAACAGTGATGTTACTTACTTGTGTAGTCAGTGCTTTTAGCCTGACTACACAAGCAGCTTTACCGAGCAATGCCAAATTGAGTCTAAACAAAAACAACATTAAGGTTTGGACTTATAAAGATACCAATAACCCTGTTCTGTCCTATAAAGCAGAAACAACAATAGATGTACCGATCGAACGGGCTGTTGCTTTAGTTCTGGATGTCAATAATTCACCTAAATGGGTACCCAATGTTGCTAAAGCAGAAGTGCTGTCTCGAGATGATAAAAAGGGCGAATTCAGTATTTATATGGTTTTAGACTTTCCATTTCCTCTAAAAGATCGTGACATGGTGGTGAAAGGAACGATGTCTAAAGACGCGAGTGGCACGATTTATATTAAAAACTCTGCGGTTCAACAAGGCAAAGCACTGAACTCAGATTATATTCGTTTAAAAGATTATGCGGGCGATTGGACATTTCAAAAACTTGGTCCCAATAAAGTGAAAGTGATCACTTCTGGACATGCCAATCCTGAAGGTTCAATCCCGGCAAGTGTGACCAATATGCTGGTTGAACAGCAACCTTATCAAATGCTGCAAAAGATGAAATCTGAATTGGCAAAGAATACCAAGCTTGTTGCCTTACCTGAAATTTTAAAATAATCATTGATTCAGGATGCGTTATTTATAGCTATTTTGAACCCTACACCCTATGAAGGTGCAGGGAAATGAACAATATAATCAATTCAGTCGCAGATGATTTGGTAAGTTAACATTAGCTGAATTGATGCACGGGTTCTTGGCTCATTTTCATTTGGATAAATACCAAGAGCAATCCTAATGCAGTAAGTACTGCGCCTGCAATTGAAACGGCTGAATAACTCATACCCATACTGAGAACTGCACCACCTACGGTTGCGCCTAAAGCATTACCTAAATTAAATGCACCAATATTCACTGAAGAGGCTAGTCCTGGTGCTTCATGCGCAACAGACATCACCCGCATTTGGAGTGGAGGCACAACGGCAAAGGCTGCTGCTCCCCAAACAACAAGCGCCAAAGCTGCACCAAGCGGTGTTTGTGCCAAGATCGGGAACAGTAACATGGACAGCATTAATAACACTAAAAAGCCTGTCAATGTCTTATTCAGTGATCGATCTGCGAACTTCCCACCGAGATGATTCCCAATTGAAAAACCGATTCCGATTAAGACCAACATCAGTGTGATAAACATTGGACTGGCATGGGTGATATTTTGCAAGCTCGGTGCAATATAGGTGTAGAGCGTAAACATCGCTCCTGCACTCATCACAGTCGTCAATAAGGCAAAAAGCACAGGCAAGCGAGTCAAAACTTTCAGCTCAGCTTTTACATTTGGACGCAAACCTGCCACATCTACAGGCAAGGCTTTCCATAATGCCAACATGGTGATGACACCCAAGATCGCAATTGCGGCAAAGGACATACGCCAACCAATATTTTGTCCAATCCATGTTGCTAGAGGTACCCCCCCAATATTGGCAATTGTGAGTCCCATAAACATCATGGCAACAGCACTGGCCTGTTTGTCTTTAGGCACAACACTGGTGGCAACAATTGAGCCAATCCCGAAAAATACACCATGATTAAGACTGGTAATTATTCGAGCTCCCATCAGCCCCCAATAGTTCGGTGCAATGGCTGCAAGAATATTGCCCATAGTGAAAATACTCATGGCCAATATCAGTGCTTTACGCCGTGAAAAATGTCCAAACCACAATGTCATAATCGGAGCACCGATCATTACACCTAGTGCATAAGCCGTAATGAGCATCCCCGCAGTGGGAATCGAAATGTTGAGGTTTTCTGCAATTTGAGGTAGAAAACCCATTGGAGAAAATTCAGTTGTTCCTATTGCAAAAGCGCCTATGGCTAGTGCAAGTAAGGGAAAATTTAATTTCATGAGAGATCTCAAATATACAGAAGATTGAAAAAAGACCGAGTACAGTGGTGCAATCATCAGACCAATATCACAAGCACAATTTTTTGATGTTGATTTCAACAAAAACTTTTAGATCACATTTTGTTTGAGTCAAACACACATCAAAGCTTCGCAACAAAAGATATTGCGAAGCAATTGATGCCTTTCAATCGATCAGAAATGAACAGTGAAAATGTGAGAATAGATTTAGCTGTGATTAAACTGAGCAGCTAAATTAAATATCCCACTTCGGTGCTAAATTTTCTGGATCAACTTCACGACCACTGCGCTCCAATTGTGCAATCATCTGCATTTCTTCAGTAGAGAGTTGAATCTCTTGGGCTTTTAAGTTCGTCATTAAGTTTTCACGCTTGGTTGATGATGGAATAACCGCAAAACCTTTTTGCAATGCCCATGCCAACGCAATTTGTGCTGTTGAAGCTTGATGTTGTTGAGCGATTTCAGCCAATACAGGATCATTTAAAACTTTGCCATAAGCTAAAGTCATGTATGACGTCACATCAATATGTTGTGATTGTAAGAAATCCACTAACTTTGAGTTTTGTAAATAAGGGCTGAGCTCAATTTGGTTTGTTGCAATATTTTCAAGCCCAACAGCATCAATCGCTTGTTGTGACAAGTCAATATTGAAGTTTGAAATACCAATATGTTCAGTTAAGCCAAGCTTTTTAGCTTCTAAAAGGTTATGCATCATTTCAGCAACAGAAATACCTAAACTTGGTGCAGGCCAATGGATCAAAGTCAGATTGACAGCATCAGTGCGCAGTTTTTGTAGGCTCTCTTTCAAGCTTGGAATAAGTTTGTCTGCTTGATAATTGTCAGTCCATATCTTTGTTGTGATAAACAAATCATCACGATGAATATGACTTTCAGCAATCGCCTGACCAACTTCGGCTTCATTGCCATAGATTTGTGCTGTATCTACAGCACGGTAACCCACATCTAAGGCAGTTTTGACTGAGTCAATCACCGTTTGACTGGTTAAACGAAAAGTACCTACACCAAATTGAGGAACGATATTTGTCATGATATGCTTCACTTTATTTTCGGGGATTAGCGCTATTTTGCTACTTTAATTGTTGCGGAAAAATACAGGAATATGCAAAATATTATTGACTATTAATCAATAATAAATCGTGATATTACAGAGATGAAATCGACCTTAGAAGAGTTACAGGCATTTATCAATATTGTGGATAGTGGTTCGATTGTTGCTGCTGCAAGACATCTTGAACAAACGACTTCGGGCGTGAGCCGAGCTTTGCAACGGCTTGAGTCTAAACTGAATGTGACTTTACTTGAGCGAACTACGCGGAAGCTTAAGTTAACTCAAGAGGGGCAATTATTTTTAGAAAAAGCCCGTAAAATTGTGCATGATCTGAATGAAGCTGAAGATGCTTTATTGAAGTCGGACAGCGATACTTCAGGTTTGATCCGTGTCGATTCGGCGACTCCTTTTGTGTTGCATGTGATTGCACCCTTAATGCAAGAGTTTTCTCAGCTTTATCCAGACATTGAAATTGAATTAAACAGTAATGATCAAATTATTGATTTATTGGAACATAAAACGGATGTCGCAATACGTTTTGGAGAATTAAATGACTCCAGCCTACATGCGAGATTGCTGTGTAAAAGTCGTTTATACATTGTTGCCAGCCCTGAGTATTTAGCACGAAATGGTTATCCTGCAACCCCACTCGATATCCTCAATCATGTTCAAATCGGATTTAGTAAGGTCAGTCATCTCAATACTTGGCCCATCCGTGTGAATGGTGAAAAATTGACTGTACAACCTAAAATCAAAGCATCTAGCGGTGAAACAGTACGTCAACTTTGTCTACGTGGGCATGGTATCGCCAGACTTTCAGCATTTGAGGTGCTTAAAGATCTCAGAGCGGGAAGGTTGATCGCGCTATTTGAAGATCAAATAGAAATTTACGAGCAACACATCCATGCAGTTTATTATCAACAAGAACATTTACCTAAACGTGTACGTCTATTTATTGAGTTTTTAGCGCAAAAGCTGTCAAGGTTTCGATAGTCTTTTGTGGTGGTAGATCTAGACTCAATAATGGGGCAGTGTTGGGCTGTTGCGGTGTCACCAAATGAATTTCAAAATGCTGGGCGGAGGTTTGTTGGCATTGGAATTCCAAATTTTTTTGAACAGGCATATTTATTTTAACAGCCTGATCTCCACTGGCACGATAGTGATAATGTCTGACCGCGACAGCCTGATGCAAGGTTGGCTGTAGATGATCAAGCTGATAATTACCCAAACGTTGTGTCTTCAAAAAACCTTCAATCAAAGATTTGCATACAAAATGTTGTTGCTGAGCTGCTTTATTGACTTGTTGAGGCTGGCAGGCGCTGAGTACCAAAGCAAGGCTGATTAGGGCGATGATTCTCATTATTTTCTCCTTTCAAATCAATTATGTTTTAAAAACTGGCTGTAAAAGAAGCATAAATCTGTTAGGTTTACAGATACAGATACAACAAATATTAAAATTTGGGTACAGATATGGCTTTCCAATATCAGATCTTGGCACAACAGATCGCGCAAAAAATTTATTGTGGGGAGCTCGCAGTCGGGCAACGACTGAGTTCTTTGCGTCAATTTGCTGAACTACAAAAAGTGAGTTTGAATACGGCAAAGAGTTGTTATGAATTGCTTGAAGCTCAAGGCTTGATTTTTGTCAAAGAAAAGTCAGGTTATTTTGTACAGGCTTTGCCAAATTCCCCGCAGATTGCTGTACCTGACCATCCAGATTTTCAGTCTAGACCAAGGGAAGTTTCTAATCTGGAATTGCAAATTCAAATTCATGAGGCTGCGATCAATAATAAATTGATTCATCTCGGTTCGATTCAATTGTCACCTAATCTGGTTCCTATCGAAGCCTTACGTCGTTCAATCCAACGTGCTTTAAAGCACAGTAAACCGGAAGATTTTTTATATAACGATCGTCAAGGACATCTGCAATTGAGGGAGGCTTTGTCGGCACACTGGGCTGAAGATGGTTTTTATATTGCAAAAGAAGATATTTATATCAGTAATGGCTGTATGCCTGCACTGTCGATCATGATTCAGAGCCTTACACAAGTTGGTGATAGCGTGATTGTGCCGACACCAAACTATAATGGGCAGTTGCAGTTATTGGCTTTGTTGAAGCGAAAAATTATCGAAATCCCAGCCAATACAGAAGGTTTTGATCTAGATCGTTTAGAGCAAGAAATGCAAAGTCCAGGGGTAAAAATCTGCTTATTGACGGCTAATTTTCAAAATCCTCTGGGTTTTTGCCTCAGCAATGCTGAGAAAGAACGTATTGCACAACTTGCGGCGAAATATCAATGCTATGTGATTGAAGATGATATTTATGCAGAATGTAGTTTTAATGCCAAACGTCCTTTACCTATTAAATATTGGGATCAACAGGGTTATGTGGTGTATTGCAGCTCAGTCTCAAAATCTCTATCAACCTCTTATCGTGTAGGCTGGTTTTGCTTACCGCAGCGCTTACAACATTTACATGCAAGACTCATTTTACAGAATGTTTCGGTGAATACGCCTTTGCAATTGGGGCTTGCTGATATGATTTATAGCAGAGCCTATCGTCAACATCTGAGTGAATTACGTCCTAAACTGATGGCACAGGTTGAGCAGTATCGACAATTTATTCAACAGGCTTTTCATGGCGTGAGTATCCGTTTGAATCAACCGCAGGGGAGTTATGCGCTTTGGCTGCAATTCCCTGAACAAGTAGATAGTTTGGCGTTGTATTACTATGCGCAGCAATACAGTATCAATATTGTTCCGGGTATTATTTTTGGTGAAGATCATCGTTATAACAATTGTATTCGTTTAAATGCAGGACATGAATTGTCTCAGGAGGTTCAGGATGCCATCATGTTATTGGCAGATTGGGTCAGAGGCGAATTGTCAACCAAGAGTGTGGCATAAGCGCACTCAACATGATGACATTCATATCGCCTCACGTTAGAAAAAAACAGTGATGATCCAAAAAATTAAAAATAAATGAATGACCAAGATCTTCTAACACATTCTATAAAAACATAAATTTAATCAGATATGCGTGATTGAAATCAAAGCACTAGTCCGAAGAATCCGACAGTTTGACTAAGGTTTACAAACGGCATGATCCATTGCCCCATTGACGATGATGAATGTCAACGTAAATGGGGTATATTGCATAGATTAAAAATCAGCTTTTAACACAATACGATAACGTGCTTTTCCTGAATGGAGGCGTTCCAAAGCATCATTAATTTTTGACATTGGATACACTTCGATTTGAGGAGCAATATTTTTACGCGCTGCGAATTGCAATAATTGACGTAATGCAAAAGGGGAGCCTGTTGGAGAGCCAGTTACTGATTTTGCACCACTGATCAATGTACCTGCAGGAATGGGCATAGGTTCAAGCACCATGCCTAACATATGAATAGTGCCATTGGGTGCAAGTGTATTCAGATAAGCTTTCCAGTCTAAGCTCACATTCACCGTACAGAGTAACAAATCAAATTTACCACGTTGTGCTTTTAAATCATTTGCATCACGGCTATTGACGATATGGTCTGCGCCCATCGCTCGCAGTTCATCTGACTTATCTAAATTAGAGGTGAATGCGGTAATTTCACAGCCCCACGCTTTGAGTAATTTAATTGCCATATGACCTAAACCACCAATCCCAATGACACCTACATGATGAACAGCTTGAATTTGGTGTTTTAAAATCGGATCAAAAACAGTGATTCCTCCACATAATAGTGGACCTGCACTTTCAGGGTCTAAGTTTTCAGGAAGTGGAATAATCCATTGCCAACCAGCACGAACCTTATCTGCAAAACCGCCAGCATGACCAACGATGGTGGCTTTTTTTTCGCCAGTGCAAAGCACTTGTTGTCCACTGACACATGGGTCACAGTGCTGACAGCTTTCTGCTGTCCAACCGATACCAACACGTTGTCCGACTTTTAAACCTTTTGCTTCTGAACCCAACTGAGTGATCGTTCCAATAATTTCATGACCACCCACTACAGGGAAAACTGCATTTCCCCATTCATTGTTAATCACGGAAACATCAGAGTGGCATAAACCGCAATATTCAACTTTAACTTCAACTTGATGTGGTGCTAAATCGCCAGCATCAAATTGATAGGGTACAAGTTCAGCGCCTGCTTCTAGGGCTGCATAGGATTGAATGATATTGGCTGACATATGAATCCTTCCTGTTTTTTGAGCGAAATTTAGCGCGACATACAATCATTTTCATGGTCATTGACCATTCCAACCGCCTGCATGAATGCGTAGCATGTTGTTGGACCGACAAACTTAAAGCCGTTTTTCTTCAAAGTTTTAGATAACTTTAGGCTGGCTTCAGTTTGCGCAGGTGCTTGTCGATAATCAGGAACATCATTCAGCTGTACCTGTTGATCAACAAAATCCCAAAGCCAATCTACCATATCAATATTTTTTGCTTTCATGTTTTGCCATGCAATGGCATTGTCACGAATAGCGGTAAGTTTACCAATATGACGAATGAGCCCAGTATCTTGGCATTTCAATGCCAAATCTTGTTCAGTCAAGTCAGCAATGGTTTGAATTGAATGATTAAAAAAATGTGTACGATAAGATTCACGCTTTTTTAAAACAGTAATCCAAGATAATCCTGCTTGTTGCCCTTCGAGACACAACATTTCAAATAAATGTTGCTCATTGCGATTTGGTTTACCCCATTCATGATCATGGTATTCGATATAAATTGGATCATCCGAACACCAGCCACAGCGTTTATTGATCATGAAAGATGCTCCATTTTTTTTGATGTAATTAGAGTTTAAATTCGACCCATTGATCTTGTTTGTTATCCCAATATGAAAGTTGGGCAGTTTCTAGGTCAGTAAAATTTATCCAAATATCTTTACCCGCTTTATCTGCAAAGCCAGTACTGATCATGAGGGACTCATTGGTGATTTCCATAATCCAGCCTTGATGGCTTTGCCCTTTGAGGACAATTTTTTGTTGATTGCCTGATTCTGCAAATTCAACTAAACGCTCAAGCAATGCTTCTGACATGGAATATTCCTAAATATCTAATTTAAAATTTAACGTAAATACGGATAAGGATTCACTGCACCTTGTCCCTTACCTCTTAAGTATAGTCCATAGTGTAAATGAGGTGCAGTATGTCGTGCATTTCCTGTATTGCCGACATACCCAATTAATTCACCTTTTTTAACGTAGTCTCCTTCTTTTAAACCACGTCGGTGATCATTGAGATGTGCATAATAATGATAAGCACCACCAGGTCCCATTAACCAAATCACATTACCGCCTAAGTTGTTACTTTTTAAACTGGTAATCACTCCTTCAGTATTACTGTACACTTTGGTTCCACGTGAAGCCATGATGTCAATGCCCTCATGTGCGCGTCCAGCACTTCGGGACGCCCCCCACGTATCGGTGAGATTTTGTGGTTTGACACCATCGACAGGGATCGCCAACCGTGTTGGAAGCGGCATTGCTTTTAATCGGTTAATTTGAGCTTGCGGAAGATGCGGTCTTGTACCACTGGGCTTTTTTGGTGCGGTGGTACATGCGCTCAATATGATTGTAAACAGGGCAATCACACAATATTGGATACGATGCGGCACGAGACATCCTTTTTTTCTAGTTTCAAATTTCAGCTTTGAGGTTTAAAAAGGGTAAATTAAAATTGAAAAAATGATCAGAATACCCGTGCCTGACTATGTCATATTTTGATTGCTGAGATCAATTTTTTCATGGCTGTTGGTATGCCCATTTGTGTAGCTTTTTGTGGCGTGAGCCATTCACCGCCCAGTTCTGCTTGGAGATATTCAGCTTGGTCTTTTTCAACATGAATGATGTGTGCGGTTAATATCCAAGTAAAATGAGTGAAACTATGCGAAATTTGCACAGATTCAACGTTTGAAACCAGCTTTAAACGTTCACAGATCTGTTGCAGTTCAGCCTCACTTGCAAAAATTGGTAAACTCCATAATCCACCCCACAAACCACTATTAGGACGTTGCTCCCACAACCATTGCCCTTGAGACTCAATGAGCAAGACTTTGCCAGTTTTCACTGGAACAGGTTTTTTGGGTTTTTTATAAGGGAGTTCTGTTTCTAACCCTTGCTGATGGGCTTGGCAATGTTGCTGCATTGGGCAATACAGACATAATGGTTTTTTAGGGGTGCAGATGGTTGCACCTAAATCCATAATAGCCTGAGTATAGTCATGATTACGTTCAGTAGGGCACAAACTTTCGGCCAATTTCCACATTTCCCGTTCATGTACAGGTTTACTGAGATCATCTTCAATGGCAAAAAATCGCGATAAAACACGTTTTACATTGCCATCCATAATGACACCATATTGGCGTAACCCAAGTGACATAAGTGCACCTGCGGTAGAACGTCCAATACCTGAGAGCTCCATCCATTGTTCCAGAGTGTTTGGAAAATGTCCTTGTTGACTGACAACCGTCGCAGCTTTATGTAAGTTTCTGGCGCGTGCGTAATAGCCCAAGCCTGCCCAATAAGGTGCAACATCATCCCATGACGCCTGACCCAAATCATCAACGGTAGGGAAGCGTTGAATAAATTTGTCAAAATATTGCAGCACTGTTTTGACTTGAGTTTGTTGCAACATAATTTCAGAGACCCAAACTTTATAAGGATCATCTGCCACTTGCCAAGGCAGATCATGGCGTCCGTGTTGATCAAACCAAGTCAGTAATGCGTCTGAAAATGAAAATTGCGACATATCAATCTAGGGCAAAAATAGGTGGCTCAGTATAACCAAATTCGAATCGATTACAGAAAATTATCTGAATACTGTGCATGAGATTTGTGTGAGTTAAGCCATTTCGAATAGTCAGAATTTAATTTTAAAGTCAAGTTGAATGAAGCAATATATTGAACTAAAAAAGACGCAGTAGCGTCTTTTTTAGTTGACTGGCAAAGGATTAATTTTCGTTGATGATACCCCAACGCTGATCCAGTTTAAGCGGTTCATTTTTATAGCGTGGAATGATATGAATATGAAAGTGTTTATTCTGTTCTTGACCAAAAACATCACCATCATTAAAGGCAATGTGAAAGCCTTCTGGTTGATGACGGAGTTTGAGTTCATTACGTGCCAACTCTAACAACGAAGAAAGACTTTTACGCTCTTTTTCTGAAACCTCAAAAAAAGAATCGATATGGCGCAATGGGATAATGACTGAATGCCCTTTAGACAAAGGATTTTGTTCAGGCAAAATTGCACCAAATTCATTTTTATCAATGATGTCAAATTCTTCAAATTCACAATAAGGGCATTTTATCTCAGTCATTTTAAACTCCTTGTTTACTGGTTGAGTTCATACATCAGATTTAAAATCAAACCAATGTACGATTTAACAACTGATACATAGCAGTTAATCCTGCGCTTTCAGCTTCTGCGTTATAACCTAGATCTACACCATTGGCTTTGGCACGTTCATCTGCTTGTGGGTTACTAAAGCCATGTTTGGCATCTTTAAGGATGATCACTTCAGATTTTACTTGGGCATGATTCATTTCTTGTTTGAAGGATTCAACATCTGCCAAAGACACCATTGAGTCTTTTTCACCATGTAAAACTAAAACCTCAGCTTTAAATTTTCCTGATTGTGCTGGGTTTTGTGCGGAAAGGTTGGCGTGGAAAGTAACGACTGCTTTTAAGTCAGCACCAGAACGAGCTAAATCGAGCATGACTTTTCCGCCATAGCAAAAGCCAATAGCAGCTAAACGATCTCCATCCACCTCAGGTTGAGCAGCAAGTGTAGCAAGTGCAGCAGAGGTACGATCTACAATGGTATCGGCATCTTGGAAAGTTTGCATCATCCATTCATTGGCTTGTGTCGCAACGGTTGTCACTTTTTTATCGCCATACATGTCGATTGCTAAAGCAGCAAAGCCATGTTCTGCAAGCTCTCTAGCGCGTTGCTCAGTATATTCATTGCGTCCCCACCATTCAGGACCCACGATGACACCTGCAACAGGTTGTGTAGATTCAGGGGCAGCAAAATAACCGATTAAAGTTGTTCCATCTTTTGCTTGGTATTGAATTTCACGAGTTTTAATTGCAACAGCCATCTGTTCAATCCTTTTATATTTTTGAGAGCGACATTGATTAAAGCATAAATATAAAGGATTCAAATGGCTAATTTAGGAATATTGAGTATAGAAATGTGAGAAATTATGAATGATGGAATGGGTGCAGAAATGAAAAAAGAAGGACCTAGGACCTTCTTGATCATAAACAGAGACTGTCATAAAAATGTTGAGAAAAGCTTAAACTTTCCCTCTGGAAATAAATCCGACAATTGCAAGAATAACGGCAACAACAAGAAGAATTACTGCAAAGTCTTTAGACATTCCTGCGACACCGCCAAAACCAAATAAACTTGCAACTAACGCGATCACAGCGAAAATTATTGCCCAACGGAACATGATATCCACCTCCATATTGTTTTTATGCAGTTTCAGTATAAGGAGAAAAACGACACGGTCTTGTGAAGTTATGTTTGAAAAGTGTGATAAATAAAGCATTATGTAACTGATTTGTGATGTTTTTTTATTCTCTAGTTCATGTTCTTATGCTGATATAATAACAACATCTCATATGACTTCACTTTATATCATGAGCCTCGAAATACGCCCCCAATTTTGGAAAAACTATCATTTGTCTGAACTCAATCAGGCGGAATGGGAGGCCTTATGTGATGGTTGTGGTTTGTGCTGCTTGGTTAAACTCGAAGATGATGAAACACATGAAATCGCTTATACCAAGGTGTCTTGTAAACTACTGGACTGTCAAACAGCACAATGTTCAGACTATGCTAATCGCTTGAACTATGTCCCAGATTGTATTCAATTGAGTCCTGAAAAATTAGCGCAAATAAATTGGTTGCCTTCAAGTTGTGCCTATCGGCGTGTCAATGAAGGTAAAAACCTTCCGTCTTGGCACTATTTAATTACAGGCTCCAGACAAAATGTGATTAAAGCCAGAAAATCTGCAGCAGGGCGCTGCATCTCAGAGACAGAAGTTGATGAGGAAGAAATTGACGAATATATTGTGCGTTGGGTACGTTAGAAAATGACCATAATTTGGAATTGATAATCATTATCAAATAGTAATATGATAAACCAGCTTTCATGATGTGATCTCATTTAAAATGTCTGGTTTATTTACACGATTGAAAAAAATTACAATGTGCCTATGTGCGATCAGTCTAAGCTTTGTTGCGTGTTCCCTTGCTTATGCCAAGCCTGATCTAAAGCCCTTAGGACCGAATATTGCAGATCATGGTTCAAGTTATTATCAGTTTCAAGTTCACAGCTTTCAGTCAGCCGATCAGCAACGACATTATAAAGTTTGGTTAGGTATACCTAAACAGATCAATAAAAATCAGCCCCGTCCCGCTATTTTTATGCTGGATGGTAATTCAGTCATGGCGCGTTTAGATGAAGCATTATTAAAGCAATTATCAGAACAAGATAGCCCCGTTTTAGTGGCGATTGGCTATCAAACTCAGTTGCCGTTTGAATCTGCTTCACGTTCCGTGGACTATACGCCAGCAGATGAGTCTGGAAAAATATCAGTTGATCCCCGAAATCCTGAGCGCATGTCAGGAGGAAGTCCGCAATTTAGACAAATGATTTTTGAAAAAATCATGCCTTGGGTTTACTCGCAGGTGAAATTGGATGCTCAGCGCACTGCATTGTGGGGACATTCTTATGGGGGCTTATTTGTATTAGATACATTATTGAATCGCCAGCAACATGAGCAGAAATTTTCGCATTATTTTGCAGCAAGCCCATCTTTAACTTGGGCAGATTCCCGATTATTGAAAGCAGTTGAGCAGGTAAAACCTGAATCAGTTAAAGATCAAAAGCTATTGGTGATGGAAGGTGATCTTGTTCCATCTAGCACAGCGAAAATCAGCCCGAATGCTGATCGGGACATGAACCAAAACAATCGAAAATTGGTTCTAGACTTAGCCAGCAAAGGTGCAAATACCAAGCTTTTATTGTATCCACATCTCAGTCATGGTGAAGTGTTTCAGGCTTCACTGATGGATATTTTACAGAATCGATTATTTTAAAATTGAAAGTACAATATTGAATGCTTTCCATAGTAGACTAAGCTCAGCATTCATCAATTAAAAAAGCAGTATGTCAGACACTCAAATTCCACTTCCAGAACGTTTACGTCCACGTGATTTGTCTGAAATTATTGGACAAGATCATTTGCTTGGCGCTGACGCCCCATTACGTCAAATGATTGATCAAGGGCATTTGCCTTCGATTATTTTCTGGGGACCACCTGGTGTTGGAAAAACCACAATTGCATTATTATTGGCACAAGCTGTGGATCGTCCATTTGTCAGTTTATCTGCATTAAACACAGGTGTGAAAGAACTGCGCGAAGTGATTGCTGAAAGTGGTGATTTACTAACACCAGTGGTATTTATTGATGAAATTCATCGTTTCAATAAGTCACAACAAGACGCACTTTTGAATGCTGTTGAAAAAGGTAAAATTACCTTGATTGGGGCAACAACAGAGAATCCCTCTTTTGAAGTCAACAGTGCATTACTATCACGTTGTCAGGTATATACGCTGAATGCGCTCAGTAATGAAGCAATTCAAGAACTGATTCTTCGGGCGATTCAACAGGATAAGTTTTTACAAGAGCGTCATATTCAGATTGAAGAGTTTGATGCCTTAATTCAATTCGCCGCAGGTGATGCACGTAAAGCATTGAATTTAATTGATCTCATTGCCAGCACTTTTGAGTCAGATATTGAAAATATTGTGACAAATGCGATCGTCGTTAAAGTTGCCCAACAAAATATCGCACGCTATGACAAGTCAGGTGAACAACATTATGATCTTGTGTCTGCGTTTATTAAGTCGATTCGTGGGAGTGATCCAGATGCAGCGTTATATTGGATGGCACGAATGCTAAAAGGTGGAGAAGATCCAGTTTTTATCGCTCGACGTATGCTGATTGCTGCCTCAGAAGATATTGGCAATTCAAATCCTAATGCATTGTTGTTGGCAGGAGAGTGTTTCCGCTCGGTTCAAGCCATTGGGATGCCTGAATGCAGAATTATTTTAGGGCAATGTGCCGTTTATTTGGCAACCAGTGCCAAAAGTAACAGTACCTACTTAGCCATCAATAAGGCACTAGAGTTGGCTGAGAAAACCTCGAATCTACCTGTACCTCTACATTTACGTAATGCACCAACCAAATTGATGAAGCAACAGGGCTATGGGGTAGATTATCTCTATCCGCACAATTATCCAGAACATTTTGTGCTACAAGACTATTTGCCACCTGAGTTAAAAGGGACAAAATTATACGAGTCTGCACGAAATAAAAGGGAGGTTGAAGGGGAGCGCTTACAACAACGCCGTTGGCAGCAGGAACAGCAGCAACAATAATTTTCATGTTGGCTTTAAAGTAGCTGATCTATGACAGATAAAGGTTTAAAATATCGGCAAAATTTAAATTAGGCTGATGCCTTTAAAATGTAACTTGCTCAAAATACGTTTTAAATGCGCTAGAAATTTTATGAAACTTTCTATTTTGTCTTGTGCTGTTTTAATTACTTTACCTATGCTCAGTTATGCTGAATTGACAACAAAAATTTCGGCAAAAACTCAGCCTAAAATTACTCCTCCAAAATCTAGAATGTTGTATCAATTGAACTTCGCTCAGGAAGATACAATTCCTCAAGGTTGGCGTATTCCAGGAAATAATCCAGGTCATATTTATATCGAAAATGGCGTATTAAATATTGATGGACGGGCAAATGCAATGAGCCCAACCACAATTTTGTTACCTCAAGGATTTGAAAAATATAAAAATTATAAAATAAATTTTAATTTTACTTTAGATCAACCATTAAATGCTTCTCGTTGGGGAAGCGTGATTTATGATGTCACAGAAACGCAGGGTGTGGTGCCAAGTAGTTACTATCAATTTACCTTAAGGGCAGATACTACAGCGAAAAATGGCACTGAATTTGGTCGTCATAAAGCCAATGCACAATGGGAAGTTAATCAAACTAAAGGGTTTTATGAAAACATTAAAGCGAATCAATGGTATACCGCCAGTGTAGTGGTCTCAGGACAACGGGTTCAACACTATTTAAACCATCAGTTAATGCAGGATGTAGAACTTGACCAAGAATCTACAAAAGGCGGCATTGGTTTTTCCGCTTCAGGTATTGTTTTAAAAATTAAAAATATTCAAGTGTCTGAACAGCTCACTGCCTTACCTGAGCTTACCCATAATAAAGTTACGCAAGTACAAGAAATTCAAACTCATGTAGCTTTAGCACCCACCATTATTCAAAAAATAAAACACCCAAATAGTGCATTAAATTCAAGTAATCAAAAATATTATCAATTAGATACAAAGTTAAATTTACTAGATCAAACTGGGCAAGTGGTCGAAACCTTACAACATTATTTATCCAATCCTCAGCGTAAAACTATTCCTGTGCTAGAGATTAAAGACCCTAAAAGTATTGAAGCATTAAAATTACTGTCTAAATCTCAGGATATTAGTGATATTACGGTGTTATCAAAAAGTGATGACCTGCTTAAATCTGCACATCAAATTATACCGATGGTTCGAACAGCATTGGATTTAAGTCGAGAAAATCTTCAAGATCGTCATCAAGATCTGGTTGAAATTATCCGTCGCAGCAATCAAGCTTATGCACGAATTGTCGTGGTTCCTCAAAGCCTGAGAGAGAAAGCATCGATCAGTTTTATTCAACGTCATCTGATGACAGTTTGGGTGGATACATCTGCTGTTGAAGCTCAGGATGTAGCGCGCGTGTTGACCACAGGTGTAAATGGGGTGATCACCACGCAAAGTACGGTTTTTTCCAGTATATTAAAACAATTTCCAAAAAATACTTTATTGCGTAAACCTTTTATTATTGGGCATCGGGGTGTACCCAGCTTAGAGGATGAAAATACTTTAGAAAGTGCCAAACATGCAGTCGCTTTGGGTGCAGACATTGTTGAAAATGATATTTATTTGACTAAAGATCAGCATCTTGTGGTGATGCATGATGCAACCGTTGATCGTACAACGCGTTCAACTGGAAAAATTGAAGAGATGAATCTTGCGCAGGTTCAACAATTACAATCTAAGCATAAAGCTTATAAAATACCGACCCTTGCAGAGTATTTTAACTTTTTAAAACAGCATCCAAATGTTGTACTGATGATTGAAATGAAAAGTGCCAATCCAGCGTTGGTGGCAAAAATGCAGGATGAGATTAAAAAGTATCAAATGGAAAGCCAAGTGGTCACGACATCATTTAATACCGATCAAATTGTACGTGCACAAACTCAAATGACTGAGATTCCTCGAGGTTTGTTAGTAGGGAATATGCCAAACAGTCGTAACAATTTGGTCAATACTAAACAAATCAATAGCGATGTCCAAAAGTATAACTCTAGTTATAACCCTGCTTATCGGTCTGATTTGATCAATATTTTAGAAGCCTCAAAACATCGTGGCATCAGTTTCTGGCCTTGGGCTTTGAGTGATGACACATTTAACAAGTTGTATGTGGCAGGAACCAATGGGATCACCACCAATTCAGCACAGCTTTATTCTAAATATATCGTGGATATACAAGCACCGAAAAATATTAAAGCCAGAGTAGGACAAGCTGTTTTAATTGATGCTCAAACGACTCAACAAGACGGAGAAAAAGCCAAATTGCAAGTCAACAATTTTGTGGTTTTAGCTGGTTCTCCAAAGCATGAGCTAAAAAATGGGCAGTTGCGTTTTGTTGAACAAGGAATAGCTTATGTTTTGGCGGGCTACAAATATCAGATTGACCCACAAAATGACTATCAAATCTTTTCAGTACCTATCAAGGTGGTGGTGAAATAACTTATCGGGCTGTATGAGTTTAAAAAGGTACTTTGACATTTTTAGGGAAATTGGGAAAAAGAATAAAAAGCATTTTAGGATTTTTCTGTAGTCCTGAACCGTCTAAGTAAGTCCATTGATGTGAATGCTGTGAGCGGATCGCGACCATAAAAGAAGGCGATGCCTTGACTGTTTTGCCTGCCACTTTCATCGTGATGGTTTTTGGCACAAAACAAATTTCTTCTTGGTCGACGATATAGCTGTAGAGAGGTGGATTGGACTCAACCTTTTGAATTTCTAGTTTGGATTCTGCAAACATATTTTGGGCATATTTGAGCAACTTTTGGTAGTTTTCAGGACCACCGACATAATTGATCAGTGAAGGATGGGTTTTTTGTTGCATAAAAGCGTAGGGTCTATTGACACTTCGTCTATGTTTGCGACTATGTGTGTTTTTTAGTCGATACTAGGCACGAAATACGAAATTTAGTCATTCTAAATAAGTAGTTCGTAACGACGAAGCGACAAAAAACACGCTAGTCCCGAAGGGTTGTGGTTAAAATTATCTCAGCCTACGTTATGAAACTTGAAAATAGACTCGCTATTCTCTTTGTTTCATGCCTTGCCTGCTCAATTTTAACCTACAACGCAAGCCATTTATGAAATGTCAATAGACCCTAATCATTATTCTTTAAATCTTGTCCTAAGCGCTGTAGGTCAGGTGCAATGATTTTAGGGTAGTCCTGTTGGCAACTTAATTGTTGTGCGTGGGCAGGGGCTAAAATGGTCAAGAATAGAACGCACGCATAAATTGTTTTTATCATGTTGGATTAAATCCGCATATGTGTTGTTTTGAGTATATAAGTTTGTCAAAAAAAGTTCATCAATCATCCAGACTTAATGATACTTACCTATAGCATATCTAGATTTCGATGGTTATCACTAAGACAATAAGCATCAAACCGAGTTGTTTAACTCGGTTTGATGCGCTTTAAC
Source organism: Acinetobacter bereziniae LMG 1003 = CIP 70.12 (assembly GCF_000368925.1). Taxonomy (GTDB): domain Bacteria; phylum Pseudomonadota; class Gammaproteobacteria; order Pseudomonadales; family Moraxellaceae; genus Acinetobacter; species Acinetobacter bereziniae. Next base: position 2,433,822 of record NZ_KB849756.1, read on the forward strand.
AAGCTTTAGACCTTACCACTTATAATTAATTTTGCCGTAATAGAATGCGCCATTAAAGCCAAAAGGTGAGAACTGACTGTACTGTAGGCTTCCACCCGTTGGTTTGTTGATGTCATAAACATCTTTATCTGGATAAACATTGGTAATGTTGTCACCGCCAAGGGTAAATTTCCAAGCTTTCAATTGATAGCTGAGGGCTAAGTCTAAAAGCCATTTTGCAGAGAATTTCTGATCGCTGGCTGAACCAGAGTTACTGAAAGTTTTGAAGCTGCCATAACGCGTGATATTGGTGTTAATACCAAAATTTCCAATTTTATAATCATTGGCTAAACTGAATTTATGTTCAGGTGTACTGCCTGCCAGTAAACCATATTGTTCACGACGGTCTAAGCGTGTCAAATTGACACCCAATGCATTTAAAATGTCAGGATTTTTATCTACATTGGTGACTTCATTGCGATTAAAGTTATAAGCTAAAGATGTGGTTAACTCTCCATAAGGTAGATTCTGCCATTGATAGTTTGCAACCAAATCCACGCCACGTGTACGTGTATCACTGGCATTATTGAAGAAACGTACACTGCTAAAGTTGGTATTGGTGATGCCTTTTGAGATCAGATAATCACGTACAGCAGGGCTGCTGGCATTGATATTCGAAGACAAGCTAATACGATCATCAATATCGATTTGATAGGCATCTAAAGTCACATACAGATTTGAAGTTGGGGTAAACACAAAGCCAAGACTGTAGTTTTTGGATTTTTCAGCTTTTAAATCCTCAGCACCGAGTAATTGCGCAACTTGAGATGAGCTTGGGAATGTACCTGCTTCAACGAATTGCCCATTGACCAGTTGAGAGGAAGTTTGGGTAAAATACTGTTGTGCTAGACTTGGCGCTCGAAACCCTGTAGAAACTGAACCACGTACAGCAACTTGCGGTAAAAGTTTATAACGTAAGGACAGTGAAGCATTATTGGTATCCCCAAAATCATCATATTTCTCATAACGATATGCGCTAGAAGCAGAAAGCTTTTGGGTAATATCCGTTTCTAAATCTAGATATCCTGCATAACTGTCTCGCGTCCATTTGCCTGCATCAGCTTGACGAAAACCAGATAAACCCGAAGATCCGCTTTTATAATAAGAACCTGGATCTCCTGCTTTAATTTGATATTGTTGGTTTAAATACTGGGCACCAAATGCAATATTCAAAGGGCTTGCAAATGCAGATATGTCATATTCTTTAGAAAGATCAATATTAAAAATAGACTGGCTATTTTTCAGCTTGCCATTATGAAATGAATTGGGTGTTGCCCCTGTGTCTTTGTAGAGATCAACATTAATGGTTCGGGTATTTACATCATATTGGTTCAAACCATAATTTGCAGAAACATCATAACGCCAATCCGCGGCTTCTCCTCGTAGACCTGCAACAGCACTAAAGTCGTCTAATTGACCTCGGATCAGAGGTAAGTAGCCATTCGGGAACAATGCTGGAACATTGTTTGAGGCATTGCTTAAACGATAAAATCCAGCAGTTTCAGCATTTCGATGGCTATAGGTAGAGAAACCATATAATTCGACGGTATCACTAAGGTCAAAGCCAGCATTGAAAGCAGCTTTTACTTCGTCTGATTTTGGGTCACCAAATCGAAATGTCCTTTGCCCATATGTGGTTGCATTTGGGTCACGTAAGTCTAAGCCAGCACGATTGGTTGCTTGATTGTCCTGCCATTCACCTGAAAAAATGGCATAACCATAATCGCCAAGTCGAGTTCCGCCTGAAACATAGGACTGCTTTTGCTCACCATCACCTTTATCATAAATACCGTAGCGTATACCCGCTTCACCCGTCCTAGGGTCAGACTTTAAGATGATATTGACGACACCTGCAATTGCATCTGAACCATAACGTGCAGAAGCACCTTCTCTGAGGACTTCAATACGGCTAATTGCGGAAACAGGTATTGCATTTAAGTCGGTGGGTGCTGAACCACGACCAATTGTTCCGCCCAAGTTAATAAAAGCGCCAGTATGGCGACGTTTACCATTCACCAAAACCAAGACTTGATCTGGGGAGAGTCCTTTCAGTTGTACAGGACGAACCAGTTCCGTCCCATCAACGACAGTCGGGCGGGGAAAATTAATGGAAGGAATAATTTTACTCAGTGCTGTGCCTAGCTCACTGGAACCTGTTCGTTCAGTAAGTTCCTGTGCACTAATCACGTCAATCGGTTGTAGAGAATCAGTCTTAGAACGCTTTAATGAGCGTGTCCCAGTCACCACAATCGTATCTAATGTTTTAACTTCGGGAGATGTATTCAGTTGTTCTTCAGCATGTGCTTGTGGGTACAGTAAGGCTAAGATCAAACTTGCTGTGAGACTGAATGAATATTGTTTTGATAATTTACGCATAACTCTATTTTGAAGCTCTTTTTGTAACTATTTGTAGTGATCATAGTGAGCTTGGCAAGATTTAGAAAACAACTTTTAAAAATATCAATAGAACAAAATCTGCAAAGAGTCTTGTTATTTAAAGCTTTCTATTCATGGCTAAAGCCAATTTTATCAGTCGTGTAGATTGATCACTGGAGCTTGTTTTAGCGTGGGACTGTAGAGGTGTAAAAAAGGCTGTCATCATGACAGCCTCCAGTAAAAAGAATTTTGCACCCTTTAACGTGGTGGAAACCCTGCTTCGGTTAAGGCATCCGCAACTTGTTGCTGTGTTGCTGATGTTTCAACTTGAACACTGCGATTTGGTGGATCAGCAATGACTTTTGCATTTGCATCTACAGATTGGACTGCTTTGGTGACACCACGTGCACAACCGCCACAGGTCATATTTTCAATATAAAATTCCATATCTCACCTGTTTGAAGAAGATTTAAAACCAATATAAACCTTACCATAATTGTAAGGTCAAGCTTTAATACTTGAACTTTCTCTTAATGCTTTTCAGAAACATAGTTTATGGTGTACTTGGGTATTTCTATTTCTAATGGTTCTTCTGGAACTTTTACCTGACAAGAGAGTCTGGATTCAGGGGTAAGCCCCCATGCACGATCTAATAAATCTGCTTCGATATCATCCATTTCAGTTAATTGATTAAAGCCTTGCTTTATCACTACATGACAGGTTGTACATGCGCCAGATAAATCACATGCATGTTCGATGGGTATGCCGTGATCTAATAAGCTTTGGCATAAATTACTTCCACTTTCCACTTCTAAGGTTGCACCATCTGGGCAAATTTTCTCATGGGGAAGTACTTTAATTTTTGGCATACATAACATCCTGAAATAAACCTATAGCTTGCAAATAAGGTGCTTAGCCATCTTATTTTCACTAGAGTGAGCAGAAAAATGATAAGCAGAAACGTGATATTTTTACTGATGATGACTGAGCCAGTTGAGCATCATATTAATTTCAGCCTCTTGTGCAAGAACTACATTCTCAGCAAGTTTGCGCACTTCAGGATAATGACCGTATTGCAATTCTATTTTCGCCATATCAATTGCACCTTGGTGGTGAGGAATCATACCGCGCATAAAATCAATATCTGCATCTCCCGAAAATGAAATCATCATATCCGCATGCATCTTGTCATTTGTTTGACGAAAAGCATCTATAGCAGCTTGAACATGGTTAAGTTCAGAAAGCTGAGCATTGTTTTCTAACCATCTTTGCATGACTTCGATTTCTAGCTCTTGGTCGATAACAATATTTTCAGCTAAGCGCCGTAATTTGGCATCAGCGCCATATTGTAGAACAACTTTTGCCATATCAATGGCACCCTGATGATGCGGAATCATCCCTTTCATGAAATCCATATCTGCATTTCCAGTGAAATCAATTTGCATTTGTGTATGCATACGGTGGTTCACGATCATATAGGCATTGATAGAAGCTTGATTCGGCAGATTTGATCCATTCATATCATGGCGTTGAGAATGGTTTTTGGGGTTATTATTACTCATTGAAGTTCCCTTTAAGTTTTAGATAAAATTTTGCATATTAAAAATCACTGTATCTATCACAATTTTTAGAACAGAAATTTTATGGAGATTGATATTTACCGTAATGATGGAAGTTGTTGATTACTCCATGAACGGTCTCAGGACTCTAGATAATTTAGAGTTGCTTAATGTTTAGTCATCCTAATCTTTACAATCATGTGAAGGTCAAGCACAAAATAATTTGCTTTAAACGTCGCAACAGCGTTTCTTATAAAGTGATGTTTTTAGGTAATTGGCAAAGCACTTTATACCGAATAAGTCATGAAACTTATCCAATACCTGAGCAATGAATTGATGTGTTTTTAAAAGATAGCAATAGCACACTTTATTTTGAATATTGCAAGCTTGGTCTAAGCTTAGTTTGATTGTATAGAGATAAAACCTCATACAATTGATCAATACTTAATTTTTGGAGCGACTTTATTAAAGTCAGTCTTGATTCAACCAAAGCAGATATACAAAATTTGAGCATTGATAGTAAACTCTGGTCTTAAACTTTAGCGCATAAGAACAGGACCATGAGAGAAGATCATTTATATTCAGTTATTTATCAAGATATTCAAGAGGCTTTGGCTGAAATTCAACAATTAACACAAGATCAGCATCTATGCGCCCTTGGTTTGGGAATGGTTGAAGATTTATGTGGTTTCTTTTATGTGGGATGCACCATAGAAAACCTTAAATCTTTTGAAGATGTGTACGAAGCATGGTGGATTTCAGAATGGCAATATTCAAGTACTGCCAATAATCATACACATGATGCGATCATGGCACTCTATGAAGCATTGGGTAAACAATGTACTGATGAACAATATATTGCTTTGAGAGAGCATTATCAAAATACCATCATCCAAGCATTACAAGATTTAAGAGATGCAGGAAAATTAAAAAATAAGCAGGGCGAAGAAATCATGGTGATTATTCAGTATGCTGATTCATTTGATGAGGACTTTGAGGAGAGTAGCTTCGCTCAGATCAATCCTGAGTTTTTGGTACCACTCTTTAAAAATCGCTTTAAACAAAAATCAGGTGAAAATTTATATGATTATCTGTTGCAAAAAATAGCAGTTTAAACACATTTAAAGCGCAATAAAAAAGCTGAGTTCAACAACTCAGCTTTTTTATTGCGACATTATTGATCTTAAAGATCTGAAAGATCAACACCAATACGTGCAGCAACTTCTTCATAAGCTTCAACCACACCACCTAAGCCTTGGCGGAAACGGTCTTTATCGAGTTTTTTCTTAGTGTCTTTATCCCATAGACGGCAACCGTCTGGAGAGAACTCATCACCTAAAACAATACGGTCATGGAACACACCAAATTCAAGTTTGAAATCAACAAGAAGCATGTTGCCTTGAGCAAATAAGTCTTTAAGTACCACATTCACTTTTTGAGTCAATTCTTTCATTTGAGCAAGCTGTTCCGCATTTGCCCAACCTAAAGCAATCGCTTGAGACTCATTGACCATAGGGTCGCCTAAAGCGTCATCTTTAAAGAACAATTCAAAAGTTGGTGGAACAAGTTCTAAACCTTCTTCAACACCTAGACGACGGCATAATGAACCTGCTGCATAGTTACGCATGACGCACTCTACAGGAATCATTTGCAATTTTTTAACCAAAACTTCAGTTGGAGAAAGAAGTTTTTCAAAATGAGTTTCGATACCCGCCGCTGCCAATTTTTCCATGATAAAGGCATTAAAACGGTTGTTCACCTTACCTTTACGATCTAGTTGCTCTATTTTTTCGCCATTGAATGCAGATGCATCATCACGGAAAACTAGAATTAGATGATCCGCGCTATCTGTTTCATAAACAGATTTCGCTTTACCAGTATAGAGCAAGGTTTGTTTTAACATGGGGGAACCTTTTGCAAAAAAAAATTGCCTAGAACGACTAGGCTGGCCAGTTTTGGTAAATCTGGGTCAATAATCCTGCAGCTTTTTCTTTATCTGCAAAACTATTGTCTGCGTTAAACACAGCAAGTGTGTTGCTTGAACCTACTGAGCTAAGTCTGAGTATATAAGTTGAATTATCGATTTTCACAGTTGCCTCATTGGCATTTTTGCTTTGACCGATTAGCTTATAATTTAGACTACTGAGGGTTGCAAGTGTGTACTGCCAAATTGTAGCAGAATTTCCATCAATTTTGATCAATGGATTGCCATTTCCGTCAGTTAAAATTTGAGGTCTGCCCACAGTTTCGGTGCTTGTTGCACTTCCATCTGTTGATGTGTTGACTTGAGCAACTTCTGGGCGAGGCACGTCATAACGATTGCCTTTTTTATTTTCAAATTTAGGTGCATGCTGAAGCGCCAGCGGGTCAACAATAGGAGCTGGATACATAGGCGTTGCAGGTCTAACTGTTGAACCTTCAGGGTACTTAAGCGGCTCTACTGTGGTCGTATTTTTATAATCTAAAGAACCATTATTGATTCCAAGGGAACTACAACCCGCCAAACTTAAAGCTGAAATGGCAAGAGTTAAACCTAAACGTAATTGCATAATACTAAGCTCTTATTAAATGAGACCTACTGCTTTGAGTTCTTCACGCAGAGGCGCACGGTATTTTTCTGCAAGTGGAGTTAATGGTAAGCGAATACCTGTACCAATTAATTCCATTTCATGAAGTGCCCATTTCACTGGAATTGGGTTCGATTCGCAAAATAGAATATTGTTTAATTTTGCAACTTGGTCATCTTTAACTTTTGCAGTACTTGCATCACCAGCAAGTGCAGCCGCACAAAGTTCACTCATGATTTTAGGAGCAATATTGGCAGTCACAGAGATATTGCCTTTTGCGCCTAACTGCATCAGTTCATTTGCTGTCGCATCATCACCAGAATACACCAACATGTTTTTACCTTGTAAACCATCAATCAATTGTTTACCACGTGGTACATCGCCTGTTGCATCTTTAATTCCAACGATTTGAGGAATATCTGCTAAACGAATGGCAGTATCATTATGTAAATCAACGCCTGTACGACCTGGAACATTGTAAAGAATGATCGGTAAATCAACAGCTTCTGCAACTGCTTTATAATGTTGGAATAAGCCTTCTTGTGTTGGCTTGTTATAATAAGGGGTCACTAAAAGTGCGGCATCTGCGCCGAGCTGTTTAGCTTCTTTGGTGAGTTCGATCGCTTCGTGTGTCGAGTTTGCACCAGTACCGGCAATAATTGGAATACGTTTATTGGCTACACGGATAATTTCTTTAATTACTTCTGTGTGTTCTGCCATGCTAAGAGTAGATGCTTCACCAGTTGTACCGACAGCAACAATACTATTAGTGCCTTGTTCTATGTGCCACTCAACGAGCTTCTCGAGACCCTTCCAATCTACGCTGCCATCTTCAAACATAGGGGTGACGATTGCGACAATTGAGCCTTGAATGGTCTGTGCTTGCTGAGTCATTTTAAAAAAATATCCTATTTTTCCATCCGCATGCGTTTGAGTAAACAAGGATTGGGATGGTTGCAGTATTTTGATTTGAGCGAAAAGCAATCATTCGAAAGATTGCATAATGCTTACCCAAATTATGACTGATTCAGCGAGACAGAACAATATGCTTTAGTCAAAGCTTGGAAATTCTTTAAAAAAAGCAACAATTCACTCACATTTAAGTTGAATAAATTTTATTTTTAAATTTTTTATGCCGAAAATACAGGTGATTTTTTGCATATATACTTGCATGAAATTTATACCAGCCTAAGTTTCAAAAATAAAACCCTAAGACATTCTATAGACTGTTTTGTATTCGGTTGTTGGGTTATTGAGAGTTTATTATCGAGTATTGAAATTGTCTTATCAGATTATTAATACACTGGACATACTTTGAAGCTGAGTTTGCTGTGGTGATAGATGCAATGATGGTGTAAATACTTCACCACTTTGAGATCATTTGATCAAGCTGCAAAACTGAATCCTTGATTTTGATAAGAAGCTCGCAAAAGTGAGCTTTTTTATTGTATGTTAGGTCATCAACGCGTGTCATATTGATCATTAGAATAGCTGAGATTTAGCCAGTATAAGGATAGGGAAATGTTGCAAACTGAGCGTAGCGTCTTAATTGTTGTCGATGTGCAAAATGGTTTTACTTCAGGGGGAAACCTAGCGGTTGCCCAAGCAGAAAGAATCATACCGACCATCAATCAATTGGCAGATCATTTTGACAATATTGTACTGACACAAGACTGGCATCCTGCAAACCATATTTCTTTTGTTGAACAACACCCTCAACATAAAGCTTATGATGTCATTCAACTGGACTATGGTCCACAAGTGCTGTGGCCCTCTCATTGTGTGCAAGACACAGAGGATGCTGAATTCCATCCTGATTTAAATATTCCTACTGCGCAATTGATTATTCGTAAAGGTTTTCATTCGCACATTGACAGTTACTCAGCTTTTATGGAAGCAGATCATAAAACCACAACAGGTTTGACAGGGTATTTGCGAGAACGTCAGATCGACACTGTATATATTGTTGGCATTGCGACAGACTTTTGCGTCGCGTGGACTGCAATGGATGCGGCTAGATTAGGGTTTAAGACCTTTGTGATTTCTGATGCAACCAAAGCAATTGATCTACATGGCTCATTACAACATGCATGGCAAGAAATGCTGGCTGCTGGCGTAAAGCGTATGGTTTCAAAAGATATTCTTGATTACCCTCAATCATAAATGACTGCATAAATTTGAGCATTTGAGAAAAGTGATACTGATTTAAACGACATGCTTTAAGATAAGCCTTGATTTTAAACCTATTTGGGTAGGGACAATGTCAGCAATTTTACGCTTTAGTCAGTTTGTGCAAAAAACTTTTGCACTTTGGGTCGTTGTATTTGCATTCATCGCATTATGCTTTCCCGATGCATTTGTATGGATGAAAGCTTATATTCCATGGGTTCTTGGCATCATTATGCTAGGGATGGGAATGACCATGACAGTCGATGAGTTTAAAAATGTATTGTCCAATCCAAAAGCAGTGGTGATCGGTGTGGTGGCTCATTTTGTGGTGATGCCAAGCGTAGCATTCTTTCTCTGTAAGATTTTTAATTTACCGCCGGAAATCGCTGTAGGGGTAATCCTCGTTGGATGTTGCCCAGGAGGGACTGCTTCCAATGTGATTACTTATATGGCAAAAGGCAATACCGCTTTATCTGTCACATGTACTTCTGTTTCAACATTTTTAGCGCCTATTTTAACACCTGCTATTTTCTATGTTTTGGCAAGCCAATGGATTCCGATTGATGCAGGTTCAATGTTTATAGATATTCTTAAAGTGGTGATTTTCCCCATCATCTTGGGTGTGATCTTAAGAAGTGTGTTCAAACAAAAGACTGAACAGTATATCCAAGTGATGCCATTGGTCTCTGTAATTGCGATTGTCGTCATCGTCGCAGCAATTATTGCTGCCAGTAAGGCATCTATTTTGCAATCAGGTTTGCTGATTCTTGGTGTGGTTATTCTACATAACGGACTAGGTTTTTTACTGGGCTATTGGGCAAGTCGTTTATTCAATTTGTCTTACCCAGATTCCAAAGCTGTAGCGATTGAGGTGGGTATGCAAAACTCAGGCTTAGGGGTAACCTTGGCTGCGCTTCATTTTGCTGCGTCTCCTGTGACTGCTGTTCCCAGCGCAATTTTCAGTTTATGGCATAATATTTCGGGTCCAATCTTAGCCACATACTGGGCAGCGAAAGCGGATAAAATGTCGGAAAATAAACCCTAATACCGTACAACTTTAGCGCTCATTTAGAGCGCTGAATTTTAGTTTTTTTATTTACAGTGATTTATTCACTATCGAGTTGTTTTAAAAACTCATCTTCAGTCAGTACAACAAATCCATGTTGTTCCAAGAGGGCAGTCGTGACACCTTTGCCTTGCACTTTTTGCCCAGAGAATGAACCATCATAAATCATATTTGAACCGCAAGAAGGGCTATTGGCTTTTAAAACAATGTGTGTAACTTGATGTTGTTGTGCAAGTTTAAGTGTTTTTTCTGCACCCTGAATAAATGCTGAAGAAACATCGTCACCATTGGCATCTTGTACTTTAGCTTGCCCCAATAAAACAGCATAACCATCACCACCCACAATTTCAGCAGATGGTCGAGGTGTACTTAAACCACCTGAAACTTCAGGGCAAATCACAACAGCTTGTTGATTGTCGAGCAACTGTTTAAGTTTATCGTGTAAACAGTTTTGAGCATCATAACGGACATTTTCACCGACAAGACATGCACTGATCAGGTATTTTGGGGTCATCTTGAGTTTAATTCGAGCTGCATTAAATCCATGCCAATATCATATAAATCAGTTTTAAAGTCGAGACTTAATTGTTCTGTAAAGGCAAATTTTTGATAGAATTTTTTTGCACGCGCATTGGTTTTTAACACTTCTAAGAAGATATAGGCTTGATGATGTTGATTTGCAATCTCAATCATATATTGCATTAAATGTGCGGCTATATGTTTTCCAATGACATCTTTGAGTAAATAAATTTTCTGTAATTCAGCACCCATACGCGCTAAATTGGGCTGGTATTGATTAAGGTTGAGTTTGGCGTAGCCGATCAGTTGAGCATGCTCATTTTCAGCCAATATCCAAATTTGTTGCGGGTCCGCTAGAGATTTCGATAAGTTTTCAAGACTAAAATCTTGGTTGAGAAAATTTTGTAATCCTTGTTCTGTCCAAATATCACTAAAATGTTGGCGATATGTTGTGTTGCCTAGTGCATAAAGTTGATTTGCATGGAGCATCGTGGCTTGGTAAATTTTCATGATGTTTTATCTTAAAATGATGGCTTATTATGATTTGATGCGATGTTCAATCATTGATGATTTTCATGTGATAATCAATCTGAAATATGGGAAATGAATGTTGCTATGAGCGTTTATGTGGATCGTGCAAAAGTACCGTTTAAAGGCAAAGAATGGTGTCATCTCATGGCAGATACACTAGAGGAATTACACCATTTTGCAAACATGTTAGGCATAGATTCGCGTTTATTTCATCGTTCTGCATCTTATCCTCATTATGATATTACTCTGCAAATGCGGGTCATCGCCATTGCGCATGGGGCAATTGATGCTGATCGGAAAACCATTATTGCTTGTGGAAAGCAGCTTAAACTTCAATTAAATCAATCTTGATAAATATTGTGTAGAGAGAACATTTATCAAGATACTTTTCTAGAGATTCAGTCTTGTTCTGATGAGGAGCGCAAGGGTAGAATCTTTGATGACGATCAATGATGAACAATGACAGAAATATGAGTGTTAAAGAAGGTCCAACAGAAATATCACAGGACGACATTATTATTTTGGCTGAAACTTTTCGGCTTTTAGGTGATGCGTCACGTCTGAGAATTCTTATGTTCTGTATGCGTGGACCTCGCCCTGTAGGTGATATTTGTGAGGCACTGGACTTGTCTCAATCCTTGGTCAGCCACCATTTACGTTTATTACGTTCTGCACGATTGGTTAAAAGTGAACGTCAGGCGAAGCAAGTCTTGTATGAAATTGCAGATACACATGTGAGTCATGTTTTGTCTGATATGGCAAAACATATTGCAGAAGAGCAGTGTGGTTAATGTTGGTATTCTAGTTTTTAGAAAATTATACCAATCAATATGATTAACTTAATATAAATGAAAAGGTACGAAAGATTATTTTTATCTTTTCATCTCTAAAAAGTAAAACATCGGCTACACAAATCGATTCAAACTTTAGAAGCATAGGGTAGTATTGCAAGCTTTATACCGTCAAATAACATGTATCATATTGATTTTATTGGTCTAAATTTCATATTTGCTGTGTGATTTTTGAATTGATTGACTATGTTATGCTAGTTTTTTTGATTTGAATCTTTATTTTTATTCATATTTTTGAGTTGGATTTAAACACGAAGAATAAACAAAGACGCTTCAAAACATAGATCCTAAGTTTGAACGTTAACGCCACATGGTTAATGTAATTCCCTTGTGGCGTTGTGTGGTTGATTGATGCAGAACTTAGTGACTATGCCCAGCATGAGGATCAATTTTGACAGGCTTTTCAAGGCTACATGAGCTATCGCCTTGCCAATCAATGGCAACAGTGGGATGTTCAATATCAAATTTGGTTTTTAATTCATGTTCAATTTGTTCGGTGAGGATCTTGATATCTACACCCGCTTCAGGTTGGACGTGTAATGTTGCCATTGCTCTTCCAGACGTGATCATCCATACATGAATATGGCTAATTTTCTGAATGCCTTGAACAGATTTTAATAAGTGCGTGGTGATATCTGTAGTACTGGCATTTGCAGGAGCACCTTCTAATAGGATATGAATTGTTTGTTTAAACAATGCCCATGCGCTACGTAATACCAGTAATGAGACAAGAACAGACAAAATAGGATCAATCGGGGTCCAACCTGTGTACCAGATCACAATCGCCGCGATAATTGCAGCAACAGAACCCAATAAATCACCCATCACATGAAGAACTGCACCCTTAACATTCACATGATCTGTGTCATTACGTGTCAGATACCATAATACAAAGATATTTACCAACATTCCGATAATAGCCACAATGAACATGGGTCCCGCAAGAACGGGTTGAGGTGATTGAAAGCGTACAACAGCTTCATAAACGATCCAACCCACAATCCCAAACAAAGTTAGAGAATTGATTAACCCTGCAATCACTTCGAATCGCATATAACCAAAAGTACGGGATTTATCTGCGGTGCGGCGACCAAAGCGAAAGGCTGCGTAAGCTAAGCCTAAAGCAAGTGCATCTGTCATCATATGTCCTGCATCCGCAAGAAGTGCCAGTGAACCAGATATGATTCCTCCAGCAGCTTCGACGAGCATGAAACTAAAAATAATGAAAAATGAAATTAGAATTTTTTTCTCATTTCCACCATTCGCTTCAGGCGCATGGTCATGATCGCTATGGCTGTTATGGATATGATTGTGATTATGTCCCATAAGGACCTCTACATTATTAGATTGCTTACATATGAATATATGTTCATATGTTTGTTTTGTCAAATGTGTTTATGTTAACTGCTCTATTTTATTATTGATCAAAATATTTAAAGTCTGATGTACTTCTATACAGGCTTATATAAAAAAATCCACACATCCATGCCATTTTCATGCATGAATTGTGTGGATCTTTTACTATGGGTATATATTAGATTTTATCAATCAGATACATATACTCAATATCTAAAATATGAATTATTCAACAGTGACTGATTTAGCCAAATTACGTGGTTGATCTACATCTGTACCACGTAAAACAGCAACATGATAAGACAACAACTGTACTGGCACACTGTAAACAATCGGCGCTAACCATCCGTTGACTGCAGGTACATTAACAACATGTTGGCGGTCTTTATTGACGATTCCACTGTTCTCATCGGCAAACACAAATAATTCACCGCCACGCGCTTGAACTTCTTCCATGTTGGATTTGAGTTTATCCAACATATCATCATTCGGTGCAAGAATAACCACAGGCATATCATTGTCAACCAAAGCCAATGGACCATGTTTCAATTCGCCAGCAGCATAACCTTCAGCATGGATATATGAAATTTCTTTAAGCTTTAAAGCACCTTCCAAAGCGATCGGGAATTCTGTACCGCGACCCAAGAATAAACAGTGTTGTTTCTCTTTGAACAGGTCTGATAAACGTAAAATTTCCGCATCATTTTGTAAGGTATCAAGAATAACCTTTGGAATATGCCATAACGCAGAGGTAATTTGTTCAATAGATTCTGCACTGATACTTTGTTTAACTTGACCGAGTTTTAGCGCTAACAACATCAAAGCGGCAAGCTGAGTGGTAAATGCTTTGGTAGAAGCAACACCAATTTCAGGGCCAGCAAGGGTTAAAAGATGATGGTTGGTTTCACGAACCATTGACGATGTTGCAACATTACAAATGGTCATGGTGCAAATATTTAAGCCTTTTGCCTGCGCGCGTTTTTGGGTGTCACGCAAGGCGGCTAAAGTATCCGCTGTTTCACCTGATTGAGAAATACAGATATACAGGGTATTTGCTACAATCACTGGCGAGCGATAACGGAATTCGCTGGCAATTTCAACTTGGCATGGCAAATCGATCAGTTGTTCAAACCAATATTTTGCAATCATCCCTGCATGATAGCTGGTACCACAAGCAAGAATTTGAATTTGTTGGACATTTTTGAAATCTAATTCAGCATTTTGTAAAAAGTCTTCACGCAATGCATTGCCGTTTAAGGCTTGAGAAATGGTTTGCTGAATTGCTTCAGGCTGCTCATAGATTTCTTTGAGCATATAATGCTTGTATTCACCTTTTGATGCATTGCTTACTGCGGCATCTAACTCCTTAACAGGACGCTTAACCAATTGATCTTTAACAAAAACCTCAATGGTTTCACGGGTTAAACGTGCAATATCACCTTCTTCAAGATAAATAAAACGATTGGTGACAGGTAAAAGCGCCAATTGATCAGAACTGATAAAGTTTTCGCCAATACCTACACCGATGACTAAAGGTGAACCTTCACGCACAGCGATCAATTCATCAGGAAAATCAGTATGTACGATACCCAATGCATAAGCACCTTTCAGTTGAGGAACAACCTCTTCAACTGCTTTCAGTAAACTTGGCGTTGATTTGAGTGCTTCAGAAATTAAATGTGCAACAACTTCAGTATCTGTTTGTGAAGTGAATATATAACCAAGCGCTTCAAGATCATCTTTGAGTTCTTGGTAATTTTCAATAATACCATTATGTACAACAGCCACATGCCCAGAAATATGTGGATGGGCATTATTTTCAGTAGGTTTACCGTGAGTTGCCCAACGCGTGTGTGCAATACCCAGTGAACCTAAAATATTTGATTCAGAAATTGCCCCTTCTAAATTGGCAACTTTACCAACACGACGTTCACGCAAGATTTGACCTTGGTCAACAAGGGCAACACCAGCAGAATCATAACCACGATATTCAAGGCGTTTTAGACCTTCAATTAAAATATTTGTAATGCTTCTTTCAGCAACGCCACCAACAATACCGCACATATTAATATCCTCTTATTTCTTGACCTTTTGGGGACGTTGATAATTTTCTTTAGAAATTTGTTTTGCACGTTCAAATGCAAGACTGTTGTCAGCGACGTCATGGGTAATCACAGAACCAGCACCTGTGGTTGCGCCATGACCAATCTTGATTGGGGCAACCAGAGAATTATTGGTGCCGATAAAGGCATTATCACCAATGATTGTTTTGTGCTTATTGGCACCATCATAGTTACAGGTGATGGTACCTGCACCAATATTGGAGCCTGCACCAATTTCAGCATCACCTAAATAGGTAAAATGATTTGCTTTTGAGCCTAGACCAACTGTGGAGTTTTTAACTTCTACAAAGTTTCCAATATGCACTTCGTCTGCGAGTTGAGCGCCTGGACGAAGGCGTGCAAATGGACCAATCAATACATTCGAACCCACCACAGCATCTTCAAATACGCTATACGCTTGAACTTTAGTGCCTGCAGCGATTTGAGTATTTTTAATCACACAGCCTGCACCGATTTCAACACCATCACCAAAGCTACAATTGCCCTCGATAATCACATTGATATCAATACGAACATCGGTACCCACTGTGAGTTGACCACGTAAGTCAAAACGTGATGGATCGATTAAATGCACACCTTGTTGCATCAACTGTTTGGCCTGATAGTTTTGAAATTCACGTTCCAAAGCCGCAAGTTGGATACGATCATTAACGCCTTCAACTTCAAATGCCAATTCAGGTTGAATTGAGGCAATTTCCATTCCGTCAGCCAATGCCATTGCAACGATGTCAGTCAGGTAGTATTCACCTTGCGCATTGTCATTACTGAGTTGAGGTAACCATTCATGCAGTTTGGCATTGCTGACACAATAAATACCTGTGTTAATTTCTTTAATCTGGCGTTGTTCTTCAGAAGCGTCTTTATGTTCAACGATTGCTTGAATTTTTCCATCTTTACGAACAATACGTCCATAACCGGTTGAATCTTCAAGCGTCAATGTAACTAAGCCAATACCTGTTGTCGTGGACACATCGATTAAACGTTGCAAGGTACTGTGTTGGACACAAGGTACATCACCAGAAAGGATTAACGAAATTCCATCTTTAGGTAAAACAGGTAAGGTCACTTTAACGGCATGCCCTGTACCCAATTGCTCAGTTTGTTCTACCCATTCAACGTTTTCTTGTGCAAATGCCTGTTGAACCAGATCACCGCCATGCCCAAAAATGGTAATAATATTTTTTGCTTGTAATTGTTTTGCTGTTTCAATTACATGACCGAGTAATGGACGTCCTGCTAAAGGTTGAAGTACCTTCGGTAAACGTGAGCGCATACGCGTTCCTTTACCCGCCGCAAGAATGATCACAGTTGTAGACATATCACACCTAACAGATCTGGCTTAAGCCATTTTAAAATATAAATAAATCATGATACATATTGCTGCCCAGACCCCTGCAATAATGTCGTCGAACATGATGCCAAAACCGCCATCGACTTTTTCATCAATAATGCGAATTGGCCAAGGTTTCCAAACATCAAATAAGCGGAACAATGCAAATCCAACCACCACCCATATCCAATTCATTTGTCCAATATAGATCAAGGGAAGAAATGTAATAGATTGCCCTGCAAACTCATCCCAAACGATTCGACCATCATCATGCACATGAATAATGTCTGCCGTTTTTCCACAAATCCAGATGCCGACCAAAGACATAATGATGATTGCCAATATGGCGCCATAAAAGCCAATTGCAAGCCAAATCGGGATAAACAATAGGGCAAAAGCAGAGCCGAAAGTGCCTGGTGCTTTGGGTGCTAAACCAGAACCAAAGCCTACACCACAGAACACAATAAAGCGTTCTGTCCATGTCATATTTTTAAAGACAATCGGAGGTTTATGCAAAGTGTTGGTACCCTTGAAGTTGCAATGAATGGTCTAAGCCATCTTTCTCAAATGCAATGCCACATTGTTGTGTAACTTTTCCAATAATTGTAGTGATTACATTGGGTTGTAATTGCAAAAGTTTATCATAATTTTGCATACTTATTGTAAAGCATAATTCATAGTCATCTCCGCCAGCCAAAGCATATTTCCATTGCTGATTTTCACTTAAATCCCTTAAAGCAGGATTAATCGGGAGTTGATTTAAATTAATTTTAGCACCGACCTTAGAAGCGTCCAAGATGTGCCCAAGGTCTTGAGCTAAACCATCTGAAACATCAATCATGCTTGACGCTAAACCTTTGAGCATTGCGCCAAGTTCACAACGAGGCGTTGGGTAGTCTAGACGTTGTTGAAGGGGATGCCCTAAATGTTGTAGCGCAAATGCGGCATCACCTATGGAACCACTGACCACAATCAGATCATCCACTTGTGCTTGCGCACGCGTCACAGCTTGACCAGTTTCAATCCAGCCAAGTGCGGTTACGGTGATGGTCAGCTGAGGGCTTTGTGTGGTGTCACCACCAATTAAACGTACCCCAAATTGATCACAACAATCATATAAGCCCTGACTAAAATCTTTTAGCCAGTCATGATCGATTTGGGCTAAGCTCAATGCCAGAAGAATGCTATGCGGTTTTGCACCCATGGCAGCAATGTCTGAAAGATTGACAGCGACAGATTTCCAACCAATGGCATGGGCAGAAGTATCTAAGGGGAAATGCCGTCCTGCGACAAGTGTATCTGTACAAATCACCAGTTGGTGATTTAAAGGCGGGGTGAGCAGGGCTGAGTCATCTCCAACACCTAAGTCAACATCAGACTGTTGCTGACGATTGAAATAGCGTTCAATAATTGAAAACTCAGCCATGTAAAAACAACTTATTTCGCTTGTTGTTTTTCTGCTTCACGCAGGCTTGTTGCTAAACGGTCTAATACACCATTGATGTATTTGTGACTGTCCGCACCACCAAAGTGTTTTGCCAATTCAATGGCTTCATCCAGTACCACGCGATATGGAATTTCAAGATGATCTTTGAGTTCATATGCGCCTAAACGTAATGTAGCAAGTTCTACACCGTCTAATGCATCAATCTCACGATCAAGTACTGGAATAAGTAAAGCATCCAATGCTTCATGGTTTGCGATCACAGTAGTGAGCAACTCATGATAATAGCTCAGATCCACTTTATGCATAGCATTTTCAGCACGTGTACGTGCTTCGATTTCATGCACTGGGTTGTGGCTCATTTGCCATTCATAAATCCCTTGTACAGCAAAGCGACGTGCTTTACGTTTCGCTGCATAAGTAGCTTGGAGTGTTTGCGACATGCTTTAAATTGCCTTTAACAGGTTAACCATTTCAATTGCAGTAAGGGCAGCTTCACCACCTTTATTACCTGCTTTTGTACCAGAGCGTTCAATCGCCTGTTCAATACTATCCGTAGTCAATACACCATTAATTACAGGTAAACCAGTATCTAAACCAACTACACCTAAACCTTTGGCACATTCACCTGCAACGAAGTCGAAATGTGGAGTACTTCCACGAATCACTGCGCCAAGAGCGATCACTGCATCAAACTTACCTGAAGCTGCAAGTTTTTTAGCGACAACAGGAAGTTCCCATGCGCCAGGTGCATGAACGACAGTGATATTATCGTCGCTTACACCATGACGATGCAATGTATCAATCGCACCTTCTAATAAATGTTCAACAACAAAGCTGTTAAAACGACCAACTAAAATCGCGTAACGGTCTTCGCTCGCGAGATGTAATAAACCTTCAATTCGGCGAATCGCCATAGCAACCTCGATAATTTTACAGATAAGTTATTTTACAGATTTCTTTGATCAAATGCTTTCTTTCATGGAATCACCCAGATCAAAGAGATCAATTGAAACAATTATGAATCAATCTCTTGTTCAGCGGTAATATACTCAACCACTTCCAGATTAAATCCTGATAATGCATTGAAACGGAGTGGTGAGCTTAGCAACTTCATTTTTTCTACGCCCAAATCACGTAGAATCTGAGCACCTACACCAATCGTTTGATATTGCTGAGAAAGTGCGGCATTTGATTTGGTCGGCTTTGGTTTGCCCAATGCTTCTAACGCTGGACCTAAATCAGATAAATGACGTTGCCCGATCCAGACCAATACACCACGATCACTATGGGCAATCGTTTTCAGTGCTTTATCTAGATTCCACGCAGGCTCACCATCTTTTTTATTGAGTTTAAGTAAGTCGCGAGCAGGATTGAAACCGTGTACACGTACAGTGGTTACACCTTGTTTAGGTTCACCTTTCACCAAAGCCAAATGAATATCTGGGTTACCGATTTCACGGTAACGGTAAAGATCAAATGTTCCATATTCAGTATCAATGCTTTGCTGATCCAAACGTTCTACCGTTTGTTCATTGGTCATTCGATAATGGATGAGGTCTGCAATCGTGCCAATTTTCAAACCATGTTTTTCTGCAAACACTTCAAGATCTGGACGACGTGCCATTGTACCGTCTTCATTGATGATTTCGCAGATCACTGAAGCTGGTTCTAAGCCTGCCAAACGAGATAGGTCACAACCTGCTTCGGTATGCCCAGCACGGTGAAGTACACCACCTGGTTGAGCCATCAATGGGAAAATATGACCTGGTTGTACAATATCAGAAGGTTTGGCATGTGCAGCAACCGCAGTCTGAATGGTATGTGCACGTTCTGCCGCAGAAATACCTGTTGTAATACCGTTTGCCGCTTCAATTGAAAGCGTGAAGTTTGTGCTGTGTTGTGCACCGTTGTGATCGACCATCAATGGTAAATCCAGTTGCTTACAGCGATCACGACTCAAGGTCAAGCACACTAGACCACGTGCATGTGTAATCATAAAGTTGATGTCTTCAGGACGTACATGTGTTGCAGCAATCACCAAATCGCCTTCATTTTCACGATCTTCGTCATCCATCAGGATAACCATTTTCCCTGCACGGATATCTGCTACAAGCTCTTCAACGGTATTGAGCGGCATCAACCTTCACCTTTTTGTTCTGTCGTGTGACATTTTCATTGGATTCATTCGGCACATAGTCTAACGCGTTTTTACGTATTTTGCCTATGCTTATCATCTTCCTTTACCGCTCATAGTTATACACAAGCTTATAGGGGTATGAAAAGAGAAGGAAAATTGATTTATGCAGATTTTGAACAAACATTAAACGCTTATTTCGAAAAAAATAAGATGAGCTTATGAGTATTAAAGCAAGTAAAAATAAAAAAGCGCTCTACCTTTATGGGTAGAACGCTTTTATGCTGATTTGAATTATAGGTCTGAAACAGGTTCAGAACTGACGCTTTGTTTTTTACCTTTTAAAATTTCTGTACGAATATTTTGTGCAAGCTCAGCACACTCATTATTCATTCCATTAATCATAAAGGCGTGGCGTGTCAGTACATTGGTAGGATTTGGCAAAGCGACCAATTGATAGCAATCACCAATATGTTTGAGTTGATCATTGCTTAAGTACAGTGCCATTTCTTTAGCAATTAAATGATTCACCAAACGTTCTGCTGCATGTTTAGCATCCAACTGCATTGCTTCTACAGAAGTGGTCACGGCACAGCGTGTTTGTAAAACGAAGCGTTTGTCTTCGCGATAACGTTTGTACAGAACCTCAGACAGCAATTGGAACACTGAACCAATCATCAGTATGGATTGTGCAGCATCGGGCTTTTCAGCATCAATACTCAAGATCGCCCCGTGTTGATTAAACGCTTGATGAATGACGAAATCTTTAGAATTGAGTTTGAAATGTTGTGCACAAAGTTCAATGCTTTTATTCAGGAAAATCTGACATAAGTTAAAATAAGGTACAGATACAGATTGATTGACGGTATTCATCAATTGTTTTGGATCATAATACTGAATATTCAATGCAAGAATTTCTTGATCATCATCGACAGTAGAAGTGACCGCAACTTTAGGTTCAGGTTTAACTTTGTTTTGAGCCTGTTGCTGTGCCTGAGCAATTGCTAAGGTGCGATTGGCTTTTTCAGCCTCCAAAGCTTCTGTTAATTGTTGAATTTCGTGTTTTAAGCGCGCCTCATTATTGATACGTGCCAAATATTCACTACGCGTTGGGCGTGCAATTGCGCGATAAGCCAACCAAAGAAAAGCGTGGATCAAAAGTGAAACTAAAATCGCAAGCCATTGGGTCCGTAAAATTTCACCAATACTCGGTTTGATTAACGTAATTTCAATCGTTCCGACTTTTTTCTCGTTCTGCAATGCATCACGAACAAATACTTCGCCTTGGCGAGTTTTTGCCATGCCGCTGGTTGCAAGCACTTGTTTTTTAGCATCAAGTATTCGAATCGAAGCAACGCTTGGATTGGTCGCATAACGATTTGCCAACAGTGCCAATGAAACTGTATTCGCAGGTTCAAGCTCAGACAGGCTGTCTGTGACCAGTTGACTGGTCATCAGTTGCCCTTGACTGGCACGGTTTTCATTTAACTGATGTGTTGTTGCAACTACCAATAAAAAGGTATGAAATGCAAAACTTACAATAAGTAGGCTAGCAAATAGCCCTTGTCTTGGCGCATTCAACGTAAACTTCCAAAGCAAAAAATTTCGATTTCGATTATGATTCTTCCAATTGTTGTAGCTCAGACCCGAGTCAATTCATGCGAGAAATCATTCTTATTTCATTTTTAGGACCTGACCAACCCAATCAGTTTACTCGATTAATGCAAGTGTTGTCCGTACATTCTTTGCAAATATTAGATGTAGGGCAGGCGGTCATTCACAATCAATTGACTTTAGGTATTGTAGTGTCGTCAAACGACCAGACTGCAACAGCTTTAGCAATGAAAGACATCCTTATTTTAGCACATGATATTGGTCTTACCGTTCGTTTTAAACCAATTTCAGGTACAGAATATGACCAATGGGTAAGCGAAGGTGGACGTACCCGCTATATCGTGACGGCATTGGCACCTGAATTAACTGCTGCACACTTACAAGCTGTAACAAATATTGTTTCAAGTCAGGGATTTAATATTGAAACAGTGACTCGTTTGTCAGGTCGTCCTGAGCGTGATGGGCATCAAGATATACTCAAACGTTCATGTGTCCAATTTGGTTTAAGTGGACAGATGCTAGATGCACAAGCGATGCGTGCAGCATGTTTACGTCTTTCGGCTGAATTAAACATTGATGTCGCTGTGCAGGAAGACAATGCTTACCGACGTAATCGCCGTTTAGTTTGCTTTGATATGGACTCAACTTTAATCGAACAAGAAGTTATTGATGAGTTGGCGAAAGAAGCAGGTGTTGGAGACAAGGTTGCTGAAATCACCGAACTTGCCATGCAAGGTGAATTGGATTTTCAGCAAAGCTTCCGTGCACGTGTAGCCTTGTTGAAAGGCTTAGATGCTGAGGTTTTACCAAAAATTGCCGCACGTTTAACCATTACTGAAGGGGCGGAGCGTTTAATTTCTACCCTGAAGTCTTTGGGCTATAAAACTGCAATTTTATCGGGTGGTTTTCAATATTTTGCAGAATATCTACAAGAGAAATTAGGTATTGATGAAGTTCATGCCAATATCCTTGATGTTGAAAATGGTCAAGTCACAGGTGAAGTGAAAGGACATATTGTAGATGGTGCACGCAAAGCATATTTATTGACTGAATTGGCTGAAAAAATGGGAATTTCACCAGAGCAGGCGATCGCTGTGGGTGATGGTGCAAATGACTTGCCGATGCTGTCTATCGCTGGTTTAGGCGTGGCATTCCGTGCTAAACCTTTGGTTCGTCAAAATGCCAATCAAGCCATTTCAAGTGTTGGTTTAGATGGTGTACTTTACCTCTTGGGTGTTCATGATAAAGACCTCACTCGTGCTTAAATGCTTTAAATAAGATTGCCAGAACATGAAAAATAGCGACATAATGTCGCTATTTTTGTTTGAAAATGAACCACTTTGCTGTCATCAAATCTAAATAATACTTTTTGAAAAAGAGATTCGTTTTAAAACTTAAATTTTTTTATTTCTATAGAAAAACAACATGTATTTTTTTGTAATGACACTGCATGATTGATGGCAATTAGATTTTGAGAAAAACAGGATTCTTAAAAAATGTAATGACAAATGCATGTTGCGACAAAGTGTGTCGTTTACCCGAAAAACAGCACTTTCCTTCTCATAAAAACCATACATAATGCAATGCATAAGCTTCTATAAGATGGTTAAAGAAAAATTATAAAGCTTGAACTTGTTGTGAAACACCACTTAGACGGTTTATGAGAGACATCATTTTGACGGAGGTTGTTATGGTATCAGCGACATTTGCAACATTGATTGGATTCGCTCTAATTGCTGCAGCGTTGGCTACTGTTTTCTTTTCCCCTTATCGTCATTGGTTAGGGTTTATGTTTGCGGGTATGATCTTCTGGGGCACTCTAGAAGCAATGCGTTACAGCGTACAGAATATTTTCGATCTTTCGGTAGCATATAGTTATTTAACGGCAATCATGCTTGCAATGTCTGCATTGATTGCGTTGTTATTACGTGAAGACAGCCGTGCCCAAAAAGCACTGGCAAATCGTCAATATATTGAACATACCCCAGTCTATGAAGATGAATAAGTATTGAGTGAACAGAATGACAATATGCAAACCAAGATAACAATAGTGACTTTAATTACACGAAAAAAATCAATTTAGACATTTTAAGGTATATCAAAATGGTATACCTTTTTTCAGTTTATACTTTGTTCTCAAAGCCATGTCTAAGAATTGACAAGTTATGCTAGGATGAGCAAATTCGGATCTAATTTAAAAAACAACAGGCTTAAATGTCATGAAACTTTCTGCAATTCCAGTTGTGAAGTTACCAATCGTTGATGCAAGTACAGATCCATTGGATTTACTTGTATTGGGTTTAGCGCTTCGTATGAAACAATTGGCGCGTACCAGCCCAAAATTTATTGAATTGACCCATGATCGTCAGTTCCGTATCCAGATTGGTACAGACTTAGGCGTGGCTCGCCAAATTATTGTCAATAACGGTCAAATTGATACAGTTTCAGGTGCTGAACAAAAAGCGGATTTCGTTTTACAGTTTGCTGACAGTGATCAAGGTGTGAAAACTTTGGTCAAAGGTGATCCAACTGCATTTATGACGGGTATGCAAAACGGCACGATTAAAATGGAAGGTGATTTTAGTTTGCTGGTGTGGTTTAACCAAGTTGCTAAGTTAATCCCACCGAAAGTACCAAAACCTGTCAAAGAAAAAATCAAATTGGCACGTCAGTTCTTAAAGGAAAAGACAGGTCGATAATTGTTTTTCAAACATTAAAAAAGCCCATTCGGGCTTTTTTATATTTTAAACAGTGATTTTGTGTTGTGTATGTGAGCTTATTCGACCTCTAGGTTGAAGGTCACAGGTCCGTCATTGACCAAATGCACTTTCATATCTGCGGCAAAGATTCCTGTTTGTACATTTTCAAATTGTGATTGCGCATATGCAACCAGTTGTTCATACAGTGCTTTGGCTTCAGTGGGTGGCATTGCTGGTCCAAAGTCGGGACGCAAGCCTTTTTGCGTTTGTGCCATTAAGGTAAATTGCGAAACCAGCAAAAGTCCACCATTGGCTTGGCTGACGTTCCAGCCCATTTTTCCTTGTTCATCATCAAAAAATCGATATTTTAAAATCTTATCAATCAGTTTTTGACCCTTTTCAAAGTTATCCTCTTTACCTAAACCTAAAAAAACCAAAATTCCTGTTTGGATTTCTCCTGTGACTTGACCATCAACCACGACTTTGGCTTCTAACACTCGTTGTAATAATGCACGCATAAGAACAATAAGACTAAAATATGATAAGACCATTCTAACAGTTATAGAACAGCAAGATTGTCTAAAAAAGTCCATCTTTAAAACATTATAAATATTTGAATAAGCATGGCTTTTGTTTGATTATTCAGCATTTTCCGATATGAAAAAGACCTAGGTGTTCGATTTTTAAACACTGTTAAATTGCAAATATAGCCATTCACAGCGAAATGATTACGTTATGCACTTCAAAAATATGCTTTAATAAAAAAAGCATAGCGAAATTACAAACAGATATGGCGCCAATCATTCAATCTTTGCTGGATACCGATTTATATAAATTTACCATGTTGCAAGTGGTACTGCATAAATTTCCCCAAACTCACAGTGTCTACCATTTCCGCTGCCGTAATCTGGATGATACCGTTTATCCATTAACGGATATTTTGGAGGATTTGAATGAACAATTGGATCATCTTTGCTTACTAAAATTTAAAGAAGACGAATTACAATATTTACGCAGCATGCGTTTTATCAAAAGTGATTTTGTTGATTATTTAGAATTATTCCAACTGAAACGCCGTTTTATTAAAGCGGGTATAGATGAAGAAGGTCGTTTGGATATTTGGGTAGAAGGTCCAATGGTTCAAGCGATGATGTTTGAAATTTTTGTTCTTGCGATCGTCAATGAGCTTTATTTTAGCCGTATTCGCAATGATGAGGTGTATGCTGAAGGCGAACGACGTTTACAAGCCAAAGTTGAGTTATTAAAGAAACTTGAACAGCAGCAACAGACGGATAAGCCCCCATTCTTGGTATCTGACTTTGGTACGCGTCGTCGTTATAGCTTGGACTGGCAGCGACATGTCATTCAAACGTTCCATGCAGCGGTACCCAATGTTTTCAGAGGAACCAGTAATGTTCTCTTGGCAAAAGAATTAAATATTTATCCAATTGGAACAATGGCACATGAGTTTTTGCAAGCTTTCCAAGCTTTGGATGTGCGTCTAAGAGATTTTCAAAAAGCCGCTTTGGAAACTTGGGTACAAGAGTATCGTGGAGATTTAGGTATCGCCTTGACCGATGTTGTTGGTATGGACGCATTCCTACGAGATTTCGATCTGTATTTTGCCAAACTATTTGATGGTTTGCGCCATGACAGTGGTGACCCTTTTGAGTGGGGTGATAAGGCGTATCATCATTATCGTAAATTAAAAATTGATACCAAAGCGAAGATGTTAACCTTTAGTGATGGTTTAGATATCGAAAGAGCTTGGGCATTGTACCAATACTTCAAAGACCGTTTCCAAGTCAGTTTTGGTATAGGAACCAATTTGACCAATGATATGGGACAAACTCCATTGAACATTGTTTTAAAATTAGTGGAGTGCAATGGCCAGTCTGTCGCGAAAATTTCTGATAGTCCAGGAAAAACCATGACAGATAATGATACATTTTTGGCGTATCTGCGACAGGTCTTTGAAATACCAGAAGTTGTCGAAGCATAGAAAATTCTTATCTGATTTTTTGCTAAAAGAATGTGAAAAATCAGCTTATTGGAAAAAAACACTGTGCTAAGATCATGCATATTCAGGGTCTTAAAATAGAAAAACTTATGACTACACCTGCCTTTAATTTTGAATTACTCATCGAAGCAGAACAACTCGTGCCTTTTTTAGGACACGATAAGATTCGTATCGTCGATTTGAGTCGTAGTTCTGTCTACGAACAATTACATATTCCTCATGCTTTACATGTTAAACCACAATTGTTGGTAAGACAGGAAGAACAAGCTTCAGGGCTTTTACCTGATGAAGACGGTTTAAATGCGTTGATTGAATATTTAAATATTTCTCCTGAGCATCATGTTGTGGTTTATGATGATGAAGGTGGCGCTTGGGCTGGACGTTTGATTTGGAATTTGCATTGCCTTGGCTTTTACAATACCAGTTTATTAAATGGCGGTATTCATGCATGGTTGGCAGAAGGTTTTCCAACCTCATCTGACGTTGAAGTGTTTGAACCAGTAGAAACATTGGTTCCAGTCAATTTAAATCACCTTGAGCAACATCGTATTGAATATGCAAAATTGTTGGAAAAGGTTCAGCAACAAAGTATTCAAGTCTGGGACTGTCGGACATCCGAAGAATATACAGGACAACGTTTGGCAGCTAGACGCGGCGGTCACATTCCAAATGCACAACATTTTGAGTGGAGTACTGCAATTAACCGTCAAAATCATTTAAAATTGCATCCTCTAGAGCGCACGCAACAACGTTTAGAACAATTAGGCTTTCAATTTGATCAACCTGTGGTGGTGTACTGTCAGTCGCATCATCGTTCAGGCTTGGCTTACATTTTAGGTCGGTTATTGGATTGGAATATCCAAGCCTATGATGGTGCGTGGAGTGAGTGGGGCAATCGCCTCGATAGTCCAATTATTACTGGAGAATCACCTGCGTGAGTCTTACATCAAACTTAAAAAAACAAATTTTTATCCAAGCTCAAAAAGTTGTTCCACAGCAACAACTCAGCCGTGTCGTAGGTAAAGTTGCAGCCAGTGAAAATCCGATTATTAAAAATATAGCGATTCAAGCGTTTAAAGCTCAGTACGGGATTGACCTGTCGATCGCTGAACAAACGGATGCATTGAAATATAAGTCGTTTAATGAATTTTTTACGCGTGCCTTAAAACAGGGTGTACGTGAAATTGATACAGACCCGAGTAGTATTGTTTCCCCTGCTGATGGTGCAATTTCACAGTTGGGTAAAATTAAAGATGGAGATATCTTTCAAGCCAAAGGTCAGAGTTTTACTGTAGACCAATTGATTGGTGACCCAAAGTTGGCTGCACCTTTTGTGCAAGGTGAGTTTGCCACAGTGTACCTATCACCACGCGATTATCACCGTGTGCATATGCCATTCGCAGGAACACTGACAGAAACTTTATATATTCCAGGTGAATTATTTTCAGTCAATCAAACCACGGCTGAAAATATTCCGGGCTTGTTTGCACGTAACGAACGTATGGTGTGTTTGTTTGATACTGAACTCGGTCGTATGGCTGTTGTTTTAGTGGGTGCGATGATTGTGGCAGGTATTGAAACTGTGGCAACGGGTAAAGTGAAGCCAACTGGGCGCTTAGAATTAAATCATCATGAATTAGCACTAGAAAAAGGTGCTGAGCTTGGACGTTTCTATTTAGGCTCAACTGCAATTGTATTGTTTGAGCAAGATAAAATGAATTGGGATGCACAATTTAAAGCCAACTCCGTTGTTGTGATGGGTGAAGCTTTAGGGCATACACTTTAATTTGCTTTATTTATAAGGGGTTGTGTTTTTTCATGTAAGAAATACAACTCTTCTTAAATGTTACAGTTGCCTATATAAAACCAAACGTCAAAATAAGTTAACCTGAGTTTGATAAAAATCCTTGATGAAAGATGGTACAGCCAAACCGCCTGATTATTCATACAAGTGATTTGGATGATTCATTTATTTTGTACTTTTGAATCATAGATGGTCTTGCGATCTTGAGGCGACATGGATGTCGCCATGTTGAGTGGGGGTATGAGGATGTACCCTCGCTCAACGAAAGATTTTTGTCACTTTTCATCTCTGAAAAGTGAGGCTCGCCTACGCAAAACAATTTAAACTTTAGAAGTAAAGCGTGGTAGTGCAAGCTTTAGATCATCAAACAATCTATTGATCGCTTTCATTTTATTGATCAAGAGAAATGAAACGCTATTGATGGTTGCGCTTGCGGAGCTCCGCTCCTCATCCTAAAATTTGATGAAAACGCAGCAAGACTCCATAGAGATTTATTATTTTTCAATGAGTTGAAGATTTAATTACATCGAACTCAGGTTAAGTTAAATTCATCAATAGTATGATTGAGAACTTGTATCGTTTAGAGAAGGTATTTTCATAGCCTCATATGTTGAGAAAATTTTTGATCGTTCGCGTAGACGATGCCTCACTTTTCTCACCCCTTTTTTTGTTTAAGCACGTTCTTGTTCATATACCCCTGCTAAACATGGCGAGCCGCAGGCTGATCCAAAAAATGGATGGAAACCCAGCAAGGATCCGGAAAGACTTATTGTTTTTCAATGGGTTGAGATGTAGTTGCATCGAACTCACATTATTTAAATTATGTCGAACTCACGTTAAGTGGATAATATTGATTGGTCTCATATAAAACTTGTTTTAGTTTTTAGAATAAATCAAAATCCATGTGCTTTTAAATAAGACAGTTTTAAAGCCTGTGCATCTGCTAAAGCGTTGTGTGGGTTTTGAGAAGGTACATGAGTTTCGATCGGATCTTGCATCCAAAGTTGCATGGAAAGTGGTGGTGTTCGTATACATTTTCCTGCTGAAAGCACTAAACTCCGCATAAATAAAGCGAAATCTTCAGGCCAATCTGCAATGATTTCAATCTGATCATATTGAAATAGAAAAATCTGCAAACGACTTTGAAATTTTTTGAATTGAATGGGTGGTTGGTTTAAACGTGGTATCACATGATCGTTTACCCAAGGTACAGGGTTTGGGCATTCTAAAACTTCATAAAAAGATTGATGCTGTTCATCGACCAATGCCAATGAAATCAGTTCACCACCAAAACCATTAAATTCACAATCTAAAAATAATTTCATTTGGATTAATCAAAAATCAGCCTGCAAAATCAAGGCGCTCTTTCGGGAACACCACTCTAAAAACTGAACCTTGGTTTTCTTTAGAATCAATTTCAAGATAAGCATTATGTTGCATTAAAACATGCTTTACGATCGCTAAACCTAGACCTGTTCCACCTGTTTGTCGGCTTCTCGCACTGTCTACACGATAAAAACGTTCAGTTAGACGTGGAATATGTTTGGGATCAATCCCAATGCCTGTGTCTTCAACTGTAAAATAACCATGTTCAGTGTCATCATGCCAACCAATCGTCACAGTACCGCCTTTAGGTGTGTATTTAATGGCATTGGTAATTAAGTTACTGAAAGCACTGGCGAGTTCTGCATCTGAACCAATCAGGTCACAATGACTGTCAATATCCAGATTTAAAGTATGTCCATAATCGACGTTATAGGCTTGCGCATCATCAAAAAGCTGATTCATTAAATTGGGCATATCAATAATTTGATTTTTCGCGACCTGTTTATTGCCTTCTAATCGCGAAAGTAACAATAAATCATTCACCAAAGCATTCATACGTCGCGTTTGTGACTGCATCTGTTCAAAGGCGCGTTTCCAACGAGGATTTAGGTCTTCTTGGTCGGTAAAAGTTTCAATATACCCACTGAGTACAGTCAAGGGGGTACGAAGCTCATGTGAGATGTTATCGACAAAGTCTTTACGCATCTGCTCAAGATTATGCACACGGGTTACATCATAAGCGACCAACAAGCGACTTTCACTGCCAAAGCGAGTCAGTTTGATTTGTACATAATGTTCTTCATAGACCGAAGACTTTATTTTTATACCATCAGGTGATTGGTCAATATTATTAAAGTATTCAATAAAACTCGGCTGGCGGATAATGGTTAAAATATTACGACCACGATCTAAAGGTTGAATACCTAAAAGTTTTTCCGCAGCAGGGTTCCACCATTCGATTTGATGGAGTTCATCTGTTAAAACGACAGCTTCAGCCAAAGCCACTAAGGAGGATTGTGCACGATCAATCAAGCCAACCATTTCAGCTTGAACAACGCGTTCTTGGCGTTGTGCGCGATAGACATTAAATAGAAGCGCTCCCCAAATACCTTCGAGATTTGGTGGAGAATCATAAGGACGGTTGGAAATCCATTCATTGACCAAATACAAAGAGCGCAATTGAAATATAAAAAAAACGGCAAAACCGATGGAAATACAAATCCAAAAATAACCGATCCCTAAACCAATAAATCCGCCAATCACCAGTAAAAAAGCCAACAGGCGTAAGTCTTGTTTTGCAAACTCCCATAAACTGCTGTAGCGAAACTTTTTATGTTCACGTGCAAGATCTGGGACGGGATAGGGTTCATACATAGAAATTTATTTACCTTAACAGTGCTTAACCTATAGCGACATCTGCGCGCGTAGAGAAGCGATAACCTGTTCCACGAACAGTTTGGACATAGCGATCTGCGCCATAAGGTTCAAGTACTTTGCGTAAGCGACGGATATGGACATCGATGGTACGGTCTTCAATATAGACATTTCCACCCCAAACTTGGTCAAGTAATTGGGCACGTGTATAAGCACGTTCTGGATGGGTCATAAAGAAAGCCAACAAACGGTATTCTGTTGGTCCCATATCTAAAATACTGTCACCAAAACTTACTCGTTGGCTGACAGGATCAAGCACTAAGCCGTTCGCATCAATGGTTTTTTCACCACTCAATGCATTGGCACGACGAAGTACAGCTTTGATACGAGAAACTAATTCCCGTGTTGAAAATGGTTTGGTCATGTAGTCATCCGCACCTGCATCAAGACCTTGAACTTTATGGTCTTCTTCGCCACGTGCAGTTAACATAATCACTGGAATTTCTGCTAGATTTTCATCTCGTTTTAAGCGGCGACACAAATCTACGCCACTTACACCACCGGGCATCATCCAATCGAGTAAGATTAATGATGGTCGTTGGTCTACGATCATTTGATGTGCTTGTTTTGCATCTTCAGCTTGCAGGCATTGAAAACCTGCCATATCCAGTGAGGTATGGATCATTTCTCGAATCGGAAGCTCGTCATCGACGATTAATATATAGTCATCTTTCACAACGCAATATCCTATGTATGAACGGTGTACCGTCTTTTATTTATGACAGGCTTATTACAAAGATTAATTATGACAGTATCATTGCAAAAACAAGATGTAGACGAATTTTTGCAAAAAAATGTGACAAAAAATGGGCGATGTGATGAAAATTAGATGACATTTTTAAATAATCTTTGCAGCTTCAACTTAAAAAGAACATCAAATTGGTGACTAAAAATGCAAATATGACAGTTTGATGACACTGTTATACTTACTTCACACTACTCAAATCAGTCTAGGGCTGAGGAGCAAAGGTATTAATCAATGACACAAAGACCACTTCACATGCTGAAACAATTTCGTCTAAGGACTGTTTAAAACCACCCATCACCCAACGCACAGCAATTTGTGTAACATAACCATTTAGACCAGTCGCAACCAATGAAATTTCCTGTTCACTTCGTTCAATATGCGGCATCATCAGCGTCACAAAAGAGTGAATTAAGCGATCAAAACGTCCCATAGTTTCGTGAATAGTCGCATGATTATGTAATTCTTGAACCAGCATGGCATCGATATAAATAATACGAGCAACACGTGGGTCATTTTTTAACATGGTAAAAATCGCTGTCAAACCGCCTTTGATCATATTTTTAGGCTCTGGCGCACCTTGCATCACGCCTTGCATCACGGTTTGTTGTAACTGTTCAATCAATTGTAAAAAAATAACTTGAAACAGCTCCTCACTCTTTTTAAATGACTCATAGAAGTAGCGTTCAGTAAGTTTTGCTTCATTACAAATATCTTTAACAGTCACGGAAAAGAAACCATGTGTTCCATATGCCGCGATGCCTGCTTCAATCAATTTTTCGCGACGGGCGAGCTTTCTTTCAGACAAGGACATACCTTTGAATTGGCGTTCTTTTGTGGTTTTATTTATGGTTTTCTTTTCAGTTAAGCGAGATTCAGTCATTGTAAAAAATTACTCGTGTCATGTTCGATTGTCACAAAGAAGTGGTTATTTTAGCAATAAAAGTCATTGAAACCTATTTAAGATTTTTTGTATAAAAAAACAACTGCTCATTCACAATATAATATTGACAATAGTTATTGTCAAAATTATATTGAGTAGGTGAGCTGCACATTATCAGTATTATTGTGTGCGGATTTTAATAAAGGATAGACAATGAAAAATTTTAAAAACAAAGTCGCTGCAATTACAGGTGCTGGCTCTGGTATGGGACAACAGCTTGCGATTTTACTGGCAAAAGCAGGCTGTCATTTATCAATCAGTGATGTGAATGAAAAAGGTTTAGCAGAAACGATCGAATTGGTTAAGCCTTATAATGTTCGTGTTACTTCTAAGAAAGTGAATGTGGCAAATGTCGAAGAAATGCGTACATGGGCTGCTGAAACCGTACAAAATCATGGCTCTGTAAACATGATTTTCAATAATGCTGGTGTTGCTTTAGGTTCGACGGTAGAAGGCGCGACCTATGAAGAGCTTGAATGGATTATGAATATCAATTTCTGGGGTGTGGTATACGGAACCAAAGAGTTTCTACCATATATCAAGAAAACAGGTGATGGTCATATTATCAATATTTCAAGCTTATTTGGTCTAACGGCTCAGCCGACGCAATCTGCATATAATGCATCAAAATTTGCGGTACGTGGTTTTACTGAATCTTTACGTCAAGAATTAGATATCGAAAACTGTGGTGTATCTGCATTATGTGTACATCCAGGTGGTATTCGTACCAACATTGCCAATGATGCACGTATGAATGACAGTTTACGTTCTTTGGGCATGAATCCTGATAAGTCAGCAAAAGCATTTAATAAATTATTACGTATGCCTCCAGAAGATGCTGCTCAACAAATGCTTGATGCGGTGCTCAAAGATAAACGTCGTTTATTGATTGGTAATGATGCAAAAACGTTAGATTTGATTCAGCGAATCTTACCAACGGGTTATCAAAAATTGACAGGTTTTGCGACTAAATTTAGTAAAAAATTAGAACCAAAATAAACCTTTCTATAAAAAGCCGTCAAATTTGGCGGCTTTTTACTTTCTCAGGAAATGTGTCAAGTTCCTTGATTGTTAATAAAAATCTTCATACTTTTACTGTACCGATCATCTACGGATTGGGATTGATAAAATAATTTGTTAAACTGACTTAGAAAATATTAAATTTTTTATTTTTATTATAAAGATAATTTGAATTGAGCATTTTATGAAAAAAGCCATTTTAAGCCTCAGTATAGGTATGATTTTATTTGCATCACATTTAGCCTATGCGTCTACTGATCAAGAGAATGCCAGTATTTTAGATAGCATTGCAGGTGTACCAGAGCATTCAAGCCCTGCTCCAGCAGACGATAAAGAACTTTATAGAGTAGAAGTGGAGCGACTCTATCCACAATATATCAAAGAGGACGAAGGGGATCAGTTATATTCAACGTTCTTAGCAGATTATCAATATAGAAAATTTTGGTCAGCATATTTTGATCGCTCTGTACAATATTTAGATTTATATCAAAGCTTAATTCAACAAGAGCAATTGCGTAAAATCGATCCTGAGCTTTCTAAGCTGGATGCGATGTTATATGCAGATTTAACCCGTATTTATCAGTCACTTGATCAGATTCAAAATCACTTAAAACCCGTGGTTGATTTTAACCGTGTGATTGTCGATCAGATTAAATTTGATCAGCCTTATCCATTGCTGGACGTGGAACAAGGCAGTGCCTATCGTTCGGCATTACGTAACATGAATGATGTTCAGAACGCAGAGAAAAAACAACTCGTTTTACTCGTCCAAATGATCGATCAGTACCAAGATCGAGTAGATGAGTTTGCAAAGATTGTATCAAAACGCGTAAAAAAACAGCATCAGAAAAATATCGATGTGTTGAATCGAAAAGTGGCATTGATTGGGCATTATTTATCTGCTCAACTGCAAGGCTACGATGCATTTAAGGCGACCTATAGTGTATTAGATTCCTATGATGCTGAAGCGCATCCAGCCTATGCTAAAAAATACCAACATGCTGCGCAGTCTGAGCAGAACCTAAAAAAAGTAAATGCGATCATGGCGGTGATTGCTCAAGAACAAAGTCCAGATACAGCGTCATCTGAAGCGCCAGATCAGGTCGGGGCTTTACAGGATTCTAGTCAATATTGTAATTATTTATGGAATGGTGAAGAAAGGGATGAGATTGCAGGTTACTTAGGAAAAACCCAACAGCAATATATTCGGGATTGTCAGGAACAAAAGACCAAGATTCAACAATTTTATAAAAGTCAGGTCTTTTTGGAAGCAGTCCCACAGCAAACTGTTACTTTACCCAATATGAATGCAATGGGAGATTTTCGTCGATATGGGGATGATCTTTACTATACCGAAACAGAGAAAAATGCAGTCTATCGATTTAATCTTATTTCATTCAAAGAGGAACTGCTTTACCAATATGCTTTAGCTGATGATGAAAGCGGTTGTATGCACAATATGTGCCGTGGTGTGGGGGCAACCGATGTGGTGTTAAGCCACGATGGTCAAATTATCTATGTAGCATCTTTAGATTATGACCAAGTTTTTGCAATTGATTTAAAGACCAAGCAGATATTGCAAAAGTTTAAAGTTGAACGTTATCCCCGCAAACTATTATTGGATCAACAGGGTGAAAATTTATATGTTTACAATGGTGTAGGAAACAGTATTTCACGCATCCAGTTGAAATCAGGCAAAATCACCACAGCCGCATTGCCAGCAAATTATCAGGAACACTTTTGTCGTGAAATCGATATGGTATTTGAACCAGACCAAAAAAGCATTCGTATTTTAGGTGATTGGGCAAATCGTCCTTTTATCTATATGAATACTGCCGATTTAAGCTTTTTTGAACTGAATTTTGATGTACCACAAAAAGTGCTCTATACAGTCGATGACTATCGTTCAGTGGTGGAGTTTTATCAAGACTCGGAAAATCAGATCGGAATTTATGACCAACGGATTGCAGATTTGGTCAGTGTGATCAATGTGCAGGATGCACCCTCTCAAGATCAAGATCAAGATCAAGATCAAGATGAGCAAGAAGACAATCGCTATACTTATCGAGATGTCTATACCAGAAGCATACCAGTGATGATGGGATATTTAGCGGATCAATATTTTTATTATGCTGAGAAGGCAAACTTTAATCGATTTAATTCATTAAATAGTGCCTTAGATCAGCAAGACTTAGATATTTATCTGCTGAATCTTGTTGACCAAACTCAAGAAAATCGCCAAAAAGTAGCATTTAAACTGCCGAGCAAACCTCAGCACATCGAACTGCTGGAAAATGGCAAAATTTTAATCTTGTTTGCTGAAAGCTATCTCAATGATCAGAAAATTTTACCGCAAGCCTTAGTCTTTGATCCAAATGATCCTGCAACGCAACAAGTCTTTGCACGCAATAAAACCAAACGCTTAGCACAATCGGAACTGAAAGTGATCAAGCTTCATCAAGAAGATTAAAATCATCTTGGGGTGAGATCATCATGGCTGATTTAAATGCATGAGCACAGGGCTGATGCATTTAAATCAAAATTTCGATGGTTTTCTTTTTCCAAACGAATTGATAATACAGACCTTGCATTACACAGAGGCTGAAAAAGGTTAGCGCAAGTGCATACCAGATGCCTTGTAAGCCAAACCACTGACTAAATAAATAAGCACAAGGCACTTCGATCAGCAAGATCGATAAAATGTTAAAAATCATCGGCACAGTGACCGTACCACTGGCACGCATGATAGAGGCAAAAATGGCACTTGCACCAAAAAATATAATCGACCACAACACAATAAATAACAATTGCTGACCCAGTTCAATCACGGATGGATCGGTAATAAACAACGCCATCAAATATTTTGAACAAATATAGGCCAACAGTACCAATGAACCTGTAATCGCAATATTGCTGACCAGCGCTGTACGGGTTACTTTTGCCAGCAATTCGGATTTGCCTGCACCAATGGCTTGTGCTGCAAAGATTGAGCCTGCAATCGCAATGGATAAGGCAGGAAATTGAATATAGTTAAGCACTTGGTTGACTGCACCATAGGCAGCTGTGGCATGTGCACCATGTTGGTTGACCAGTCCGATCACCACCAAACCTGCAACAGAGTTGGTGACCATTTGGATACCTGTCGGTATGCCTAAACGTAAAATACTGCGGCTAAACTGCGGGTGAAAGCGCACATGTTCGATTAATGCCACATCGGGCTTCAAAGCATGGTCTTTTTTATTTAAATAGACAATCAGAAACGCGAGGGTAGAAATAAAACCTAAACCACTGGCAATCGCTGGGGCAATAATTCCTAGTTTTGGCATACCCAAATAACCCCCAATCAATACAGGAGTGACGATTACACCGACAATAATGGTGAGGCTGGAAGCCATAAGAGGTGTGGTGCTGTCACCGACCCCACGCAAAATGGAGGTATAGGTGATATAGATAAATAAAAATGGGCTACTCATTAACATCCATTGCACATATGGTAGTGCAAGATGCATGATTTTCGGGTCGATTCCCAACAGCAATAAAATCTGCTTCGCGAAAAGCACGCCTAAAAAGGCAATAATGGTTCCGCCAATCAAAGTCATAAATAACAATGCGCCAACAATGGTACGCACTTTTTCAATATCTTTGGCGCCCCAAGCTTGTCCCACCAACACAGTTGCCCCTGTCGAGAGACCAATCACAAAAGCCAGCAATAAAAATAGGATCGGAAAAAAAACTGAAATCGCAGCAATTGCTTCAACACCCAGCATTTGCCCGACAAAAATAGTGTTAATTGTCCCTGACAGATTTTGCAATATATTGGTTAAGATCAATGGACCCAAGAAGATTAAAAAAACCTTCCAGAATTTGGGTTGGTGGAGCATGTCGGGACGAGCTGGCATCTTTTTTTCTACTGTCTATTTTCGAGTATCTTTATCTTATTGATAATATACAACTACTCAGTAAAAAGCCTGAGTATTTGAGTAACTCAAGCTTTATTTTATGAAAATTCAGAATTTATTCGGTTTAAATTCGATTTAAAATTTCACATGCCTGTACTAAAGTTTGATCTTTTTTGGCAAAACAAAAACGAATTAAACGTAAGTTTTCAGGGGCTTTCTGATAAAAAACAGAGACTGGAATTGCCACGATTTTGTGTTCTTCTGCAAGGAATTTACACATCTCGACATCATTTAAATCTGGACGAATTTGGCTGTAGTCAACATTTTGGAAAAACGTTCCTTTGGATGGAATAAAGCTAAATTTTGAATCTTGAATACCTGAATTAAATAGATCGCGCTTTTGTTGATAAAAACTGGCTAAGCCATCGATATGTTCAGGGTGCTGTTGCATAAAATTGGCAAGTGCCATTTGTACAGGTGTGACACCACAGAAGTTGGCAAATTGATAAATTTGACGAAACACCTTCATCAGCTCATGCGAGGCAATGCAATAACCGGTTTTCCAACCCGTCACATGAAAGGTTTTTCCAAAAGAACCCACGACAAAACTACGCTCTCTAAGCGCTGGAAATGACAACGCTGAATAATGCTTTTCGCCGTCAAAAATCAGGTGTTCATAAACTTCATCTGAGAGCACGATGATATTTTTATCTTGAATCAGTTCAATTAAATTCAGCCAGTCTTGCTTAGACCAAATTGCTCCAGTTGGGTTGTGCGGGGTATTTACGATGACCATTCGGGTTTTATCAGTGATTGCAGATTTGACTTGATCCCAATCTACAGAAAACTCAGGTGCATGAAGTGGAATATGAACCGCTTTGCCACCAACCAATTGTACGCTAGGTGCATAACTGTCATAGCTTGGATCAAAAATAATCACTTCATCATCTGGATTGATGATGGCCTGTATGACACTGAAAATCCCAATCGTTGCGCCCGGTGTAATGGTAATTTCTGTAAGTGGATCAAGGTGTAATTGATCTCGTTTTAAAAACAGTTGAGCCAGTTGTTGTCTAAGCTGCAGTAAGCCATCACCCGCTGCGTATTGGTTAAAACCATCTAATGTAGCTTGGCTCAGCGCCTGTAGTAATGCAGGCGGTGCATCAAAGTCAGGAAAGCCTTGTGATAAGTTTAGCGCATTGAGCCGTTGTGCCATTGCGGTCATGATACTGAAAATGGTGACGCCTTGAGCAGGAAGTTTGGAGTGGATTTCGATCATGACCAGACTGTTTTAATGAGGTTTGTAGAGCTGAGTGTAGCAGGTGATTTTTAGTAGCAAAATAGGTTGTTGTGATTTGTGGTGGATCGGAAGGAGTTTG
This sequence comes from Acinetobacter bereziniae LMG 1003 = CIP 70.12, assembly GCF_000368925.1. Lineage (GTDB taxonomy): Bacteria > Pseudomonadota > Gammaproteobacteria > Pseudomonadales > Moraxellaceae > Acinetobacter > Acinetobacter bereziniae. Next base: position 2,472,772 of record NZ_KB849756.1, read on the forward strand.
ATAGAAGGTAAATTAGAACTAACTTTTGAAACATTTTATTACAATATATACTAAAAGAATTTAAGGTAATCTGAATAGTGGGAGGCCTATAATTTAAAGGGAGATGTAGACTTCGTATAAGAGATTTTATGTTAAATAAGGATCTTGAAATGAGAAAAATTTGTTATAAAAAAAACAAATACGATTGATTAGACATGGATGAAATGATCTAAATGTAAGTAGATAAGATATACTAAAAACCAAATTAAGGTGTACACATAAGTTATGAATTTATTTTTTGAAAATATTGGTGATATCAAACAAGCGTCCATAAATTTTAAGAATTTAACAGTTATTTCTGGTCAAAATGATGTCGGAAAAAGTACTGTTGGGAAATTAATGTTTGCCCTTATTCAATCATGTAATACTTATACTGAGGTTTTTCAAAGAGAAAACCCTAGAAGCAATCTATTATATAATTGGATTTATACCAGATTAAGAGATCATTCATCTTTATCTGAGAATAGAGAAGTTATAGCTTTCTTTTCTAGAATGCGTATGGATTCTAGGAGATATGATCATGAAAAAATTTTAGATAAAGTAGATTATTTTATATTTAATACGAATGATGGCGAAGAAAAAAATTTTCTAGAAAAATTGAAATATATTATCAGTGATTTTTATGAAAAGGATATAAACCATGAATATCGATCATCAGATGGATTATTTGATATTATAAACAATGAATTTCGAAACAATGCTGTTAGATATGGATCTAAAAACTCTAATATTGTTTTAAAATCTATCGAAAATAATGATGAAAATGATAGTTTTTTATTACAATTTAAATTTTCTAGACGGAATCAAACTTTATATGCACGTAATGGTGCACCTAATTTTAGAGATGTAACTATTGTAGAAAACCCAGCAATATTACAATATTTACCAACTATTTTTTCTAACTCTATTCTAAACTCGCTTGGAACCAATAAAAAATTTAGAAACATTGGTGTTCCTTATCACGTAATGGATTTATGGAAAAAATTAAAAAATTCATCTATTCAAGAAGGTCAAGAAATATCTGATGATTTATTTACGCTTCAACTAGAAGATGGATTCTCAATTTCTAAAATAGAGAGTGCGGTTGATTTAGATAAGGATATCAAAAAATCAAAAGACAATGATAAACTAAATACAAGATTTATAAATGATTTTTTTGATGGAAGTTTGTATTACATGCAAAAAGAACATGGATTTGTATTTAAGAAAAAAGATAATAAAATTTTTGATATTAATAATATTTCTTCCGGTGTTAAATCTTTAGCTATTCTAGACTTATTGCTTAATGGTGATTATATAAATAATGATACTTTACTGATTCTTGATGAACCAGAGACGAATTTACATCCAGCTTGGCAAAAAAAATATGCAGAAGTAATAGCTAAATTATGTAGTTCTGGGGCTAATATCTTAATAAATACTCATAGTCCTTATATGGTTGAATCTTTAAGGGGCTATTCAGAAAAATATAACTCACCTGTTAATTTTTATTTAGCTCAACGAGATTGTGATAATAATGAAATTATTTTTTCTGAAAAAAATAAAGATATTTCTCAGATAATTAATGTACTTGCACAACCTTTAAGAGATTTGAATAATGAGTTATCAGGGTTAAAAGATGACTACTAAAGCTAAATTAATTTATGATGAGTTATGTAAGGATTTTTCAATAGGTCCTAATGAAAATATAACTAGTTGTAGTTATGATGATGATAATGATCAGCATTTTATAGAATGTGATGTTGGTATTTTAGATTTTGATAAGATTGATAATCAATGTCAGAATTTAAAGAATAGTAAAAGTAAAAATAGATCTGCAGATTGTCTTATTTATAGAGCTTCTAATGATACGCTTTACTTTTTAGAGTTTAAGTCAGGGAGCTGTAAATATAAAGATATTAGATATAAGGTTATTGATGGATTCACAAATCTATATCATTATGCACTCAAGAAGAAAATTATTTCTTCTAGAGAAGAATATATGGAAATTAATTTTAGATTCTGTTTAGTCAGAAGAAATGCTAGAGAAATTTATTTAAGAGATACAATTTTAGGTGATTTAGAAAGTGGAGAAGAGCTTAGAGGAACAGAAGCATTCAATGATCTTGAAGATTTTTTCCTAAAGAAAGTCTCCATAGTAATGACTCCAGAGAAGGTTCCAGATTTACTTTATACTATTACTGATGGGGTCATTAAGGATATTAACTATCATTATACTGATAAAGTGGTTAAAAAATTAACTACAGCTTTATCTTAGACTATTTCTTAAGATTACCTAAAATTAACATAATACGCCTTATACGAAATGCTTGTGTAACTCCAAAATAGAAATGTCCGGTTTCTCCAAAGTAAAAATGTCCGCTTTTAGAATATGCACTTCTGCAATTTCCTTAGCGGACGGTTTGATATGTTGGTGTCTATGTCGGATAAAGAACTTAAACGATTGTCGGTCTTGCAGGAAATCTGCGATCAACGCATAACTCAATCCCAGGCTGCTCAGCTACTTCATATTTCAGAACGTCAGATCAGACGCTTACTGCAGAAATACAAAGCTCAAGGTCCATCTGCATTAGCCCATGCCGGTCGTGGCCAAATCAGCAATTCTAAACTTCCTGAAGAACTCAGACTCAAGTGCCTCAATATTGTTTCTGACCAACTGCATGGTTTCGGACCCACTTTAGCGCATGAAAAGCTCACCACCGTACATGGATTCGATCTTTCAGTAGAAACCCTGCGTTCTTGGATGATTGCAGCTGACTTATGGATGCCTCGATCCAAGCGCCTGAAACGCCCGTATCAGCCTCGTTACAACCGGGATTGCTTTGGTGAACTGATCCAAATTGATGGCTCACACCATGACTGGTTTGAAGGACGCGCTGCTAAATGCTGTCTGCTGGTGTTTATCGATGATGCTACAGGAAAATTGCAGCATTTACGCTTCTGTGAGTCAGAATCAACCTTTGACTATATGATTTCAACACGCTTATATGTCGAACAGCACGGTAAGCCTTTAGCGTTTTACAGCGACAAACATTCAGTCTTTAGAGTGAATCAAAGCAGCAAGAAAGACACCAAGATTACCCAGTTTGGACGTGTACTCAGCACCCTGAATATCGATATCATCTTCGCTAATTCACCGCAGGCCAAAGGCCGTGTGGAACGGGCCAACAGAACCCTTCAGGACCGTCTGATCAAGGAGATGCGCCTGAAAGGCATCTGTTCGATTGAGCAAGCGAATGTCTGGCTACCCTGCTTCATTGAGCAGTTCAATCAGAAGTTCGCCAAGATGGCTTTTAATCCTAAGAATCTACATCGGTCTATCACTGAAACAGCCGAAGAATTAGATGATATTTTTACTTGGCGTGAACCCCGCAGAGTCACGAATAGCCTGACGATTACTTATGATAAATGCGTATATCTCCTGGAAAACACCGAAGAAAATCAAAGGTTGATCGGTAAGTATCTTGAGTTCCTTGAATACCCGGATGGTACTGTAGCCATCATGCATAATAGCCGAAAGATCAATTACAGCCTCTTCGATAAATTAAGTCAGCTGAATCAGCGAGAGATTGTTGAGAATAAACGGTTGGGTGCTGTTCTGAATCATATTCAACAACAGCATGAAGAACTGGAACAGCAAAACAAACGTAATCGTTCTCAAAAGATGCCAAGCAGACGTGCACAGAAAACAGCAATTCAAGAACGAAATCTAAATCCTGTGCTTGACTTGGAAATGTCCATATAGGACATTTCTATTTGGTTATTAGGTAGGACATTTCTACTTGGGAATAACAGCTTGAACTTTTCATTTTGTATCAATATCTTAATCAAATCCGTTCTAGTATTCAGCGTACTGGAACGGCTTTTTCATGATAATTCACGTTTCACACTTTATTAATCAAATTGTTACAATGTTTAAAAGTATTTAAATCTTTTATGTTACTCAATATTTTCAACATATGATGTCAAAAAAGAACTGTATGATCGCCATGTATATGGCTTAGTTATCAGCCTTTTTACTTCTAAAGGTTCATCCTGAGTATTGGGGACATGCTCAAAGAAATATTTATCCTTACTTTGGAAGAAAATATCAAAGCTTTGACTCATGAGTGGATCACACTGGCTTTGCTTCTGATAAATCACTGCTATTCGATTGATGTAATGATTGATCCAATCCGTTTCATTGTTAAAAGCTGAGTAGTCATTGAGGTCTCTATTAATATGTTGTAAGTCAGTCGTTGTGCCATTGCGGTCATGATACTGAAAATGGTGACGCCTTGAGCAGGAAGTTTGGAGTGGATTTCGATCATGACCAGACTGTTTTAATGAGGTTTGTGATTGTGAGTGTAGCAGGTGATTTTTAACAGCAAAATATATAGTAGGTCTGAGTTGGTAAAAATGTGATGAAACCTATAAGTAAAAGGAAGATGTAGGCTTCGTGTATGACCATTATGTTAAATAGGAGTTCTTAATGTCTTTCATCTTTTTTTAATTTTTCCCATTCAACTGCTGTTCCTCCTCCTTGCTTGTGCCATTTTTGATGTAATGCTCTATCGGCTGGGTCAAGATTTTTGGGATCAGCCATTTTTTTGGTGCATAATTAACTGATTCTTATAATGAACATCTATTGGGCTAAACCAGTCCATATTTTTAATTTTAATCATGAGGGATCAGGGTTCTAGCTGTAGATAGGCCGATTCCTAACTGTTGTTTTGACATGTCATGTTTTTTGTTGTGTTATAATAGAATTCAAATGTAACACATTGGAGTCAAAGCCATGACAGAATCGACTTTCACATTCCGAGTGGATGAATCTTTGAAGCAAGAATTTTCTAGTTTTGCCAAAGATATAGACCGTAGCGGAGCGCAATTATTGCGTGACTTCATGCGTGATTTTGTGAAGCAACAGCAAGAAGCCGCATCTTACGATGCGTGGTATCAAAAACAAGTCCAAATTGGCTTAGACGAAGCAGATGCAGGGCAATTGGTTCCTCAAGAAGAAGTGAAATCCCGTTTTGAAGAAAAACGTGCAAGCCTACTCGCTAAATTGGCAGCTAAATAATGAAAGTGTTTTGGACACCAACTGCTTTAGACGATTTAGAGAGAATTATTGATTACATTACTGAGCGTAATTTGGTTGCTGCAATTGAATTGCACGATCTGATTGAGGAAAAAACAGATTTACTTTCTCACAGCAGCTTGATGGGGCGCTCTGGTCTGGTCAAAGGGACTCGTGAATTAGTGGTTCATTCACACTATGTTGTAGTGTATGACGTTAAAGATACGGTTCGTATTTTAAGAGTTTTGCATACATCACAGCAGTGGGAAGCTTAAAACTTCCATTTTTTATTTGCAACAAGACTTAAGCGTGTATCCAAAATAATAAGATTTACAGGGCAGTTTAGTATCTACGACCTTGCTTGAAGATTCTGAATACACGAAAAATTATTTTCAAATTGAGTCAATATCAACCAACAAAAAATTGAAAAATTTACTTTAGGATAAATTAGAAGTAATAGTGTTGTTGATACTCTAAAGTTTGTAAATCTAAACGATCACCACTACTAAATTGAATAGATTCAACCTGATACTGACTACCCTTAGCAGCATCTTTAATCGTAATTTGATCTGTAGATCCTTTTACTGAAATCACTTGATTTGAGCCAATATATGAAACAATTAAATCATCTATATTAATATCTTTACCGAATTTAATAGTATCGTTACCTCCAGTCTCCTGAATAATATCCTTACCAAAACCTCTTTCAAATTCGTAGGTTTCGTTACCTGAACTACCAATCAATTTATCATTGCCTGTTCCACCATTTAGAACATTAAATAAACCTCCAGTAGCTTCTAGAGTATCATCACCTCCAAATCCATAAAGATGATTGCTTCCAGTATTTCCTTTAATTATATTATTCAATTCGTTACCCGAGCCAGAAATGTCTGTATTGCCTGCTAATGTAAGATTTTCCACATTTTTTGTTAGAAAAAAATGCTTAGCTGAACTAATGACAGTATCAATACCTTCATTATTATGTTCTAAAACAAAATCAGAGTTTGATTGAACATAATAGGTATCATTACCCTTACCCCCAACCAAAACATTAACTCCTGATCCCCCATCTAGAATGTCATTACCCCAACCACCAAATAATAAGTCATCTCCTTTACCACCGTATAACTTATCATTGCCTATTCCACCATTTATGACATCATTACCATTTTTTCCAGTTAATGTTGCACCGAAAGGAGATAATGTAGAAATCACATTGGTATTAGGATTAAGGAAATTAGTCACTACAGCAACTGGTCCAGCTAAATCACCCGCATATGCATAAGCAATTTGAGTAAGTGTATTGACCAATTGATCTTTAGAAGAAAAACCGTTTTGAAATACTTCTCCTTGTATCAATAAATCAATATAATTCAGACCTTCTTTTGTGAATTGACTGATTACATCAATTAAACTTGCTCCACTTTTTAGCGTTTCCTTAACCACATCACCTAATAATTCTAAATACCATGATATGGGACGACTATCTCCACCATTTAGTTCTGAAGTATCAACACCTAAGATATGATCTAAAAGACCAAAAGGTGTAATCCCAGACCAATCTGAAAGTGTGCCACCTAGATTTTGTAGTGCTTGAGTTGCATCCATATGTACAAGACCAAATGTTCCTGCTGCACTTGGAACATAACCAGCAGGAATTATAAGATTGCCATCTGTATCATTCACGCCATACAGTAAATTATCAGCCAGCGTTTTAACTAAAATATTCGATGCTTTATAAAATTCACCATCCGCAAAATAAATCCCTTTATCCCCTAAAGCTTTTTCAGTCCCTAAGCGTACATATTGGTAAAGAATATTTGTCGGATCTGTTGTTGCAACAGCCTCAGCCACATGGAACCAATTGAGAGTGCCTGGATCGATGCCTTCTTTGCCTTTTAGGTCATTAGCAATTAATGAATAAATTGGGCGCCATAAATTATTAACATATTGCGAAGGAGCTTGCTCAAATTGCTGATAGAGTTCAGCCACTTTGTTTAAAACACTGGAGCTTACTTGATAACTTGTTTGTCCATTTTTTTCGTATATTAGTACATGTTCAGCTTGGCTTTGATTTCTCCATTCATTTTCATAATGGTTGTTTTGAGCAGATAAAGTTCCTCCAATACCTTTTCCAGTATTAACAATAATATTTGAAATTTGATTAATAAAAGCATCACCAGCCTTATGTATGGTTTCGAAACCTTTACCAAATATATTATTACCAGCAAGACCTAATGGAGCGACTGTATTCAACAAATCATTCGCAAGATTAGTTCCACCAATTAAGGCATTACCAATTACTTCGCTAGGAACATTTAACAGACCTTTAGTTGTAAGCTCTTTATCTATCCATTCATTTTTGAAATGTGTATCAGCAGGTTTTACTGTTGCGCCTAAAGAAACACCAATATTTGATACAACATTAGAAATTGAACCAATAACTTTATCACCCACTACATGAGCAATTTCAAATGGAGCACCGAAAATTTTATTTCCTGCTAAACCAATTGGAGATGTAATATCAAGAATAGTATTAATGGTATTTGCAGCAGTGACTAACCCATTGGCTACTAATTGAAGTGGGATAGTAAATACTGAACTAAATTTGAAGTTTGGTAAGTATTGATATGTATTAAATAATTTCATGTGATTTCCTTTTATTAATTTTAACTAATAAACAAAAAAATAAAGCAGCACGATATTCACATACAACTCAAAAAGGTGTTTTATTTCTGTAAGACAATTTGGATATAAATTTATATAGATGAAAAATTATAAATCGTAAGAATTTTAATTTTTTATATGATATATAACATAGTTATTGAACTAATATTTTATTTTAAAAATAATAGACATAAATGTATTTTAAAATAATATATCTTTAAGGTTGAAGCATTAAAATAGTTAAAGATGTTCATAAGTTATTTATTAATTTGGAGTTTTATTTATAAAAAACATCTAAAAAATTGGATGCTATTTGAAAAAAAAGCTTGGTGATAAAATTCAGAAGTTATTTTTCAGTTGTTTAATATCATCTTATTATAGTAAAAATTTTTCAATACGAAATCTACAATCTATTACGGATAAAAAGATTTTTTATAGAATTGGTATAATATGTTTCACATGAAATTTTTTAAATTTTATTTTATATATCAATTGATTTTTAAAAAATTTCTTTATAGTATTTAGTAAATTGAATCGGATTATTAGTTGATTTTTTATTTGAATTCTTAGAATTTCTAAAAATTCATAAATTCTTTTGTTACTAAATATTTTTCAAACATACGATTTCAAAACATCGAACTGTATAACGTTCATACTTATGGCTTAGTGACCAGTCTTTTTACTTCTAAAGGCTCATCTTGAGTATTGGGCACATGCCCAAAGAAATATTTCTCCTTACTTTGAAAGAAAATATCAAAGCTTTGACTCATGAGTGGATCACACAGGCTTTGTTTCTGATAAATCACTGCGATTCGATTGATATAATGATTGATCCAATCCGTTTCATTGTTAAAAGCTGAGTAGTCTTTGAGATCTCTATTAAGATGTTGTAAGTCAGTCATTGTGCCATTGCGGTCATGATACTTAAAATGGTGGAGCCCTAAGCAGGGAGTTTGGGGTGGATTTCGATCATGACCAGATTAATTTAATATTTTATTACAAAATATATTATAGGAGACAGAAGGTAGGTATAACGTGAAGTCTATAAGCTGAATGTAAATATAACTTGGAGAGAGTCTTTCAAAGTTTTGTATCTCCTATTTCTTTATGTTTTAATAAAGTCATTATTAATTAAATATAAAATATAAATGAAGGCATTAATTACAATCGGTTGTAAAACAGACCATGGTGGAATCATTATTTTAGGTGATCCATCTTTTTTAGTCGAAGGTAAAGCTGTACACCTTGATGGAATGACACACTTTTGTCCAAAATGTAAAGTTCAATCGCGAGCAATTGCTTCCAATCAAGGCTTTATGATCGTTGGTGGTAAAAGTATTGTCGCTGCTGGTGATACTTCAAGTTGTGGTTCCAAGTATTTAAAAATTTCTGATTTAGCAGTGATGGACAATGGATCTGGTAGGGTAAATTCAAATTTGAACCCAATAGCCGCTCAAAGGAATAGCTTTGTTGATGACGAAAGTAATTTTTATGATGAACAAATACAATTAGAAAATACAAATGGCGAACCTTATGCAAATGTCGAGTATATAGTCACTTTTGAAGATGGTTCTATCTGTAATGGCGTAACTGATAATAATGGTAATACTGAAAGACTAAAAACAAAAACTTCATTGGGAATAGTTTCTGTTGATTTAATTATTGATAGTAATTGCAATGAATCTTGCTCTTGTGGAGAATAAAAAATGGATTTTAAAGTCGTGCCAGATCTACATTTACCAGAAGTTCCCGGATTTAAGCTACCTAATATGCCTGAGTTACCATCAGGAAAATCAGTTATTAGATTTGTAACTGATAAAATCATGACAAATACAACAGCAAAGTCTAAAGTTATTCTTAGAGAGGATCAATCAAAAAAATATAGAACATTGACTGTCGGTGAAATAGCAATGTGTAAAAAAATATTTAAAGACTCGATAGATTACAATAAAGTAAAAATAATAAATAAAGCATTTTTACCAAAACAACAAGTTCCAATGACACCAAGGGGACATGCTCACTATCCAGATGGTCTAGTTGGATCAGATATTTATCAAGATGATTTTTCTGAACCTAAATTTAAAGATAATCCAATTAGGGCGAACGGTAGTGATCTAAGAATTAGGGCAAAGCTAACATTCATTCATGAAATGACTCATGTATGGCAATATCAGAAAGGAATGAATATTTTAGGTAAAGGTTTAATATTACAAAGTTTAGAGTGGACTTTACCTGATTCAATTTATGATCCTTATAACTATGAATTAGCAATAGATACTGACTTTAAAAAATTGAACCCTGAACAACAAGCGAGTATAGTCTCTGATTATTTTGGGCTAATTGAGGGCTATAAAGATATCAACCTAAGTTCTGCTTGGATAAAGCATAGGGATAATAATCTTCAATATATAAAACAGGTGATGCAACCAATCATTAATGATCCAGTGGGATATAAATTAGTTTCAAATATTACTATAATTCCAGCAGTTTCATTTATTTTTTTAATTTACTAAAGTGCATCATAATGAAATATATGGTTTTTTTAGCTGTTTTATTATCAATAGCTGGTTGTAAAGATAAAAAGGTTGATTCTTTTCAATACGAAATTGTAAATAATGAGATAATTTGTTCATTGAAACCGAAAGAAGTTTTTGAGTCTAAAGAATTTGCAAGATTCGATACATTTTTTAAAGATCTGAATGGAAATCCTAATGATGAATTATCAAATAGTATTTATACACAAAGTTTAAAGAATTTATCAAATAAAAAGAGTAAATATATTTTTTGTTTTTCAAAAAAAGACATGAGATCAGATTTTTTAGAAACATATATTCAAGTTGAACTACAAAGAGGAAAAACATTTCGGCAATACGAATTTAGAAATTATTTTTGTTTAAAAAATAATAAGTTAATAAATTTTAGTGATAGAGAAAAAAGTATAGAAATGTGCCAATAATCTAGAATTTAGATATCAATAAGCTCTAGAGAATATCATAACAATATCTTTTTTAAATACAACTTTGTTAGCTTTAGAGTGTAGTAAAAGCTAAAAATTTCAACTGAAAACAAAGATATTTAGTCTTAAAGTTTATAGAGATATAAAATGAAAATTAAATTTATCCTTTTGGCTTTCATATTTTTTGATTTAATAGGTTGTAAAAAAAAATATGAAGATACCTTTGAATATAAAATATTAGATCAAAAAATATGTGCTACAAAAAGTAAAACTATAGGAAATGCTAATAAAATAAACTGGTTATTTCCTGAAGTTAGAAATTTTAATGGTGAAGTGATAAGTGGAAATTTAAAATTTGATAAAGATGACAAAAATTATCTATTTTGTTATAACCTAGACGAATTTAAAAAAGAAGTTGGAAAAGGACCAATTCAATCAGATATTGGCATAGAAATAGATTTAACTTCATCAGTACAAGAATATAATTTAAGAAATTATTCTTGTATTCTTGATAATAGAATAAAGTTAAATATATCTAAAACAGATTTAGCAGAGATTTGTATTTAGTAAAATTAATATAAAAATCTTAAAAAGACGTACTTTTTTAGAAAAAGAATTAGGAATTATTGCGGGATGGGGCGATAGTAAGGCTGACTTCATCGTTAAAAGAGACAGTAATGATGGGAAAATTTAAACATTCTACTTATTCCATAATTATTATTTTTATATGTGGGTAGGCAGAGTAAAACTTGAAGTGCGACATAAACCACCTAATTAATTTAAAGGGTTTATGGAGTATATAAAATTGTCATACCATCATCTTAACTTTGAAGATCGTACTGCATTAATGCTTGAGTCAAGAAAAGAAGGCTTTTCAGCCAGAAAATTTGCTGAACTCATTAAAAGACATCCTAGTACGATCTATCGTGAGCTTAAAAGAAATAGCATCAATGACGTTTATCAAGCTCGATATGCTTCTGATAACACCTTCGCTAGACGTAGACGTGGTCACAGAAAACTCAAAATCGATTCAATCCTCTGGAAATTTATTGTTGAAGCGATCCGTTGTTTATGGTCTCCTCAGCAAATAGCAAAGCGTTTAAAGACATTTCCTGATTTGGATCAAACAATGAATGTAAGCCATACAACGATTTATTCAACGATACGAGCATTACCAAAGGGTGAGTTGAAAAAAGACTTATTATCCTGTCTGCGTCATGAAAATAAAAAGCGAAAAGCTAACGGTGAACCTAAAAAAGATTCTATATTACAGGATATTAAAACTATTCATGAGCGCCCAGCCGAAGTTCAAGAAAGAAAAATACCGGGTCATTGGGAAGCTGATTTAATTAAAGGTAAAGACAATAAAAGTTCGATAGCAACACTTATTGAACGAAATACACGGCTCTGTATCTTGGCAACATTACCTGATGCAAAGGCAGAATCAGTGCGCAAGGCTTTAACTGAAGCTCTGAAATATTTACCTGCAGAACTGCGTAAAACGTTGACCTATGACCGTGGACGCGAGATGTCAGAACATAAAATACTCGAAGAAGATTTAGGCATAGATGTATATTTCTGTGACCCACATTCACCTTGGCAAAAAGGCACATGCGAAAATATGAATGGTTTAATTAGGCAATATTTACCTAAAGGGATTGATTTAAATCAGGCAGATCAGCATTATTTAAATCAAGTTGCCATGTCACTGAATACTCGTCCTAGAAAGGCGTTAGATTGGCTTACACCATTAGAGAAATTTGCTCAGCTTGTTGATTATCATATGGCTTTTGAAACTGTCGCACCTCATGTTTGAATTCGCCGTACTTACTCACGGCATGCCAACCAAAGGCAAAAGACATCGAGAATAACGCAATGAATCAACAGACTTACATTTTGCATTTTGGTCAACAAGGTGTTCAAGATTTTTTGAAATATAATGATGGACAGGTAGATCATCAATCAGCAGGCGCGAGCTTTAGAGAATTAGATTTTTCTCCTCCAAGTCTAGGTCAAATTAAAATAGAAAATGGAACAAATAGCCTAGTCATTGACCATGTTTTTTCCGTACTAGGGACACAATGGAATACAACTGATGGAATTCAAATATTTGATATTGATGCTGGTTTAAATAAGGAAGAATTCGTAAGCCCTGAGCAAGCTTATCACGGTTATGTTGAGTTAATGAAACGCTTAAATCAAGCAGGATGGAATACTTATTTTGCTAGATATAACCCAAGAGTAGCAAAAGAGGACAATATTAGATATTTAATGGAAGGGCATGACATCGTTGATATGAGTTATATATTTAATTTTGAAGAGTGGAAAAAAATTATAAACTCTATAGCAGGTAAAACGATAGGTTACCGTTTATACGCAAATGGTATTCTACTAGATATTAGCCTAAAACAAACTAAAAAAAATGAAGAAGGTAAAGAACAATATATTGTACGTTATAGCTTTCAAACAGTCCGTTATAATGAAAGAAACCTAATGTCTGATACCGATAAGATGACACCTCAAGAATTAGAGAATGCATTCAAACAAAGTTTAATTAAAGATAAACGGTCAAGAGGAATAGATGAAAAAGATATGAGATCTAAAGGTTATCATATAGATGAAAGCTATATAGATCCTGATGTTTGGTTGTATGTTAAATAGTTGATTTTATTTGTGTTAAAAAGATTTATTTATGTTGTCTTTATATTAATGTATTGGTCAGAATCGTTTGTAGGTCTAGTATAATAAACCCCTAAACGAATAAGGATTTAATCATGTTTTTTAAAATTCTTATCGTTCTTATCATAGTAGTTATAACAAATTCATGCTCAAAAATATCTTCACAGAATTATGAAACAAAAGTAGATGTTATCTTTGATAAATCCATAGATAATAAAGATTTAAAAATTGTGGTGAATCCGTATGGATATCTCTTGGATGGATATGAGTTAAAAAAATATATAGGAAAAACTAACAATTATACTGTTTTATTTAAAGAAGGAAGAATGCAAAATTATAAAAAAGAAGATATAAATACTTTTAGTGATTATTATATCTACGCAAAATATAAAAATCAGTATGCAAAAATGAAATATACCAATAGTTTGGTAATGGGAAGTAATCAAACTGATATAAGAATTTTTATTAATATCTTTGATAACCTAGTGTATTTATCTTCAAGTGAAACTGTTTTAAGCCCCGAAGCTATTCATCAAAATTCATTTAAAAATAAACAAGATTTTGATCAAGTTGATACAAAATTTTTAAAAATTTTGGATGATTTAAATTAAGAAAGGTATTTAAGTTTTATGAAAATATTAATTTTGATAGTCATATTCTTATTAGGATGTTCAGAACATATCAAAGAATCTACTCGCTTAAATTTTAACGTGGAAGATCAAGCAAGTTCAGAAAACTTAAATATAAATTTATATACGTATAAAAACTATTTAAATTCAAGGTGGTATGGTTTGGTTAAGAAAGAAACCATTATTAACCAAGGAAAATTGGTGAAAAAGTCTTCACTAAATTCAAATATTTTTTATTATGAATTTTATATATTTACACCTGAATTTAATAAAATTCAGCATACAGAAAATATTTTTAAAGACATAAATGTCGAAAATGACTATGTTTTTGCAAAAGATCATTTAAGTTTTAAAGTTTATAAAAATAAAGAGTTATTTAGCTCTGGTATTTTGTATTACAAAAACTTTGAAAACTCTGGAGTAAAAAAATTTACTTACTATGATCCGAACAAAGCAAAGTTTGAACTTACACAATTAGAGCCTGAGACAATTGCGACTCTAGAATCTATGACATTTGAAGAGTTGTTAGAAACAGACAAGCTATTAAATAAAGATATTTTAAAATTAAAAAATATATCTATGAATGAAAAGAAGAAATTAATAGAAGTGCATAGTTTGAAAAAATTTGAAAATTAACATCTTAACTGCATTTATATAACACAGAAGTCTTTAATCATTTTAATATCACACTACAAATCAGCAAACACACTAAGCAATTTCCGTCTGTCCCACATGGTGGTAAGCACGATTAAAATAAACCAAGCTTTGATCATGTTGGCTCTGTTGAATCGCAACAATACGACAAATCAAGATCGTATGCGTGCCAACTTCTTGCATTTGCTCAATTTCACAATCGAAATTCACCAAAGCATCTTTTAAAACAGGTGCGCCGGTTTCTAACTCGGTCCAAACACCATGTTTAAATCTTTCTTCTGGGCTTAACTTAGACGAAAAAGCTTTAGAAATATGCTGATGATGTGCGCTGAGTACATTGACAGTTAAAATTTTATTTTCAATAAAATGTGCGTGTGAACTAGATGCCTTGTTCATACATACCAGTAAGGTTGGTGGTGTATCAGTCACGCTACATACAGCTGATGCAGTGAATCCGTAACGACCCGACAAGCCCGTTGTTGTAATCACACTGACCGCACTGGTGAGCAAAGACATTGCATCTCTATAGTTTTTTGCTTCAATCATTACATCATTCCTAAATTGAACCGTACCACTTTTAGATTTAGCGATACCTTGCTATTGCGTCTTGTCGACCATTTTAACTGGATCAGATATGCGTAG
This sequence comes from Acinetobacter bereziniae LMG 1003 = CIP 70.12, assembly GCF_000368925.1. Taxonomy (GTDB): domain Bacteria; phylum Pseudomonadota; class Gammaproteobacteria; order Pseudomonadales; family Moraxellaceae; genus Acinetobacter; species Acinetobacter bereziniae. Next base: position 2,488,097 of record NZ_KB849756.1, read on the forward strand.
GGCGGATAATTACACAGGATTAAAAATGGGGGTTATCAGTTTGCGTAGAAATATATATCCAAACAAACTGAAATGGTTCCCCTTTATACCGAATACTACGAATGAAAACTAGCGAGAAAGCTCTTTACGCACAATTTCTGCACCTGCACTTAGGGCATTCAGTTTACCTCGTGCGACTTGACGAGAGAGTGGTGCCATTCCACAGTTGGTTGAAGGATAAAGCTTATCCGCATCGACAAACTGCAGTGCTTTACGCAGTGTATTGGCAACTTCTTCTGGCGTTTCTATGTTGTTGGTCGCAACATCAATCGCACCCACCATCACTTTTTTACCACGGATCAATTCAATCAAATCCATGGGTACACGAGAGTTTTGACATTCTAAAGAGACAATATCGATTTTAGACTGTTGAAGTTTAGGGAATGCCTCTTCATATTGGCGCCATTCTGAACCCAACGTCTTTTTCCAATCTGTATTGGCTTTGATACCATAACCATAGCAAATGTGCACCGCAGTTTCACATTTAAGTCCTTCAAGCGCTCGCTCTAAAGTTGCAACACCCCAGTCGTTAACTTCATCGAAAAATACATTAAATGCAGGCTCATCAAACTGAATAATATCTACACCTGCGGCTTCTAACTCTTTCGCTTCTTCATTGAGAATCTTGGCAAATTCCCAAGCCAGTTTTTCACGGCTTTTATAATGCGCATCATAAAGCGTATCAATCATGGTCATTGGACCAGGCAACGCCCATTTAATCGGTTGCGAGGTTTGTTGACGTAAAAACTTCGCATCTTCAACGAAAACTGGTTTTTGACGAGACACTTCACCTACGACTGTAGGGACACTCGCATCATAACGATTACGGATACGAACAGTTTCACGTTTCTCAAAATCGACACCATTAAGGTGTTCAATAAAAGTCGTTACGAAATGCTGACGAGTTTGTTCACCATCACTGACGATATCAATACCCGCGTGTTGTTGCTCTTGCAATGACAAACGCAAAGCATCTTGTTTACCTTCAATTAATTGCTCATCTTGTAATTTCCAAGGTGACCAAAGTTTTTCAGGTTCTGCAAGCCAAGACGGTTTTGGTAAGCTGCCAGCAGTTGAAGTCGGTAATAAAATTTTCATAATCGATATCTTGTCTATTTAGGTTATACAGCAACGTAGTTTGAAGACCACTGCTCAAGGATGCTTTTGTACGGCTTGATGAATTGTTCTTCAGTAAATTTGCCTTGCTTAATGGCCAACTGGCTGCGCTCTTCTCGGTCATACACAATACGGGTCAGTGAATAATCCTGATGCTTTAAGCTTGGTTGATAAGTCTTTCCAGCAACAGAGTTTGCATTGTAAATTTCTGGGCGATAAATTTTTTGGAAAGTTTCCATGGTGCTGATGGTACTGATCAACTCAAGGTTGGTGTAATCACTGAGTAAATCACCACGGAAATAGAATGCTAATGGCGCAACACTATTCGGCGGCATAAAATAGCGAACCTGCAAACCCATTTTTGCAAAATACTCATCTGTTAGAGAGTATTCATCTTGTTGATATTCAACGCCTAAAACAGGATGTTGATTTGCAGTTTGGTGATAGGTTTTGCTGCTAGAAACACTCAAACAAATTACTGGTGCTTTACTAAAATTATCTTTATAAGTATTCGAATGAACGAATGAATTAAAAATGTTACCGTGAAGCTCACCATAGTTGTCTGGAAGGCTAAATTCAGCTTTATCTTTATTATGTTCTAACAGAAGTACACTAAAATCATAGTCTCGCACATAAGAGGAAAAATTATTTCCAACAATACCTTCAATACGTTGATTGTTTTTGTGATCGATAATATTGGTTTTCAAAATTTCTATTGTTGGGAAAGTTTCACCATTGCCTTCAATATCAATATCCACTGAAATAATTTCAAGTTCGACAGCGTAACGGTCTGCTTTCGGGTTATCCCAATGTGCCAAAGCATTGAAACGATTGTTGATCATCTTCAGAGTATTGCGCAAGTTGTCTTGACGACTCTCACCTCTTGCTAAATTTGCAAAGTTGGTTGTAATGCGCGTACTGTCAGCTGGATGATAGTTTTCATCGAAACTAATGCGCTTAATCGTAAATGTAAACTCTTTACTCATTGTGATAACCCTAATTTCTGAGATAAAAACCTGAATTTATTTCATGCTCTTGTCGACTACCTCAAAGTATTGTTGAAACTTATTCATCCATAGTTTTTCAATATTTTCTTATCTGAACTGCATGAAAAATTGAAAATCAATGCTGATATGGTCTGTAGCGAGGAGCATGGTGTAATTTATACCCCAAACCAGACATGAATAAAAATGATATTAATTCATAAAAAGTTGAATAAAATTCATGATTGATAATTTTATTCAATTAAGAAAGACTTGCGTGATCAAATAGTCTTATCACATCTGAATATTTCACAGCTTAAAACAATGGAATCATTACAAATGAGTCATATACTGAACTGGGTGACTGAATATGTATACAATGATATTTGAGAGGTTTCTTTGCTGAGTGATTGAACGGTTGATTAGGGGATAATAATTTAAGACCATTGATGCTCAGGATCTAAGTCAATAATAATGACATTTTGTCTCTGTAAAATGAGAACTGAAATAGAAAACATATACTTATAAAAGGAGGGTTACTTCATGCATTTCGTTAAGCTATTGATGGGCTGTTTCGTTTTTATCTTAAGTAAACTTGCTGTAGCTGCGGATTTTCCAATCTATCAGCTCAAAGCTGCACAAAATCTTCAAGATGGAATTTGGAGCTGGAAATCAACCATGCGACCACATAAGTCTACAGCAGCAGACCATACTGAACGTGGTTGTATCAAGATTAAAGATTTCATCAAACAACAAACAGATGAGATGCGAGAAAGCATTCCTCAAGAATGTAAAACTCAAATTACCAGTGATCAGCCGAATGAGGGGCGTATGGCTTTACAATGTTCAGGTGCTTTCAGTGTATTTAAAGTCAATTATCGAGTACAGCGTGTTTCAGCAAATCATTTAATTGTTGAAGCGAAAATGCCATCCAATACAACATTAATTCATGAATATAAACGAGAAGGTGTATGTAAATAGTTGATGATTTGAATAAAGAATTTAATCTATCCCAATCCATTACCTTAAAGAAAAATATAGTCATAATTTATTTGTTATTGCTTATATTGATGATGAAGGCGTTAATTATATACAGCCATGATGTTTACGATTCTTTAATCCAAGCTGAATCTGATTTTTAGAATAAACGTCAGATTCATGTATAAATAAATACAATCAAATTATTTTATCCAATGCATTAAAAATTCTTTTGAATTGGTTTCTAAATCGATACCTTCTTCTAAAATTTCAAAACCTAAAGTCTTATAAAATTGTACACTTTTTGGATTTTCTTGATAGACATTTAATTTTAGTTCAGTCCGTATGGCTTGAGCGTATTGGATCAGCCCTGTACCTATACCTTTTTCCTGATATTGCGGTGAGACAAAAATTGCGGCTATTTGGGTGTCTAGTAAAGCAATAAATCCACAGATTTGTTGGTTATGTTCTGCAAGATAAACTTCGGACATAGGAAGATAAACATGCTGCATTTTGAGCTTATGCGCTTTCCAATATGTTTCTGGAATAAAATGGTGAGCGATTAATGATGCTTCAAGCCAGATTTCGGATAAAATATTAAAATCTTCAATATCGGCTTTTCTTATATTAATTAAACTCACTAATTTTCTCTCCGAATTTAAATAAGCATTTATTTTAGCTAGGATACAAGAAGACGATTTATTTAGCATCTTATTCAGTATCATATATGGTTGACTTAGTGCTCATTTATTATTATAAAATCTATATGATAATTTTGATGAAATTAGAATAATGGAAAATAAATCAATTACATATAAAACCTTATGGGTTTTTGCACTGATCCTGAGTTTAGGTTTTATTATTTCGGCAAGTGTATTGGGATATGCTTTTAAGCAATTTGGTGGTGAAAAAAATTCAATTATTGTGAAAGGTTTGGCAGAAAAACCTATCCAAGCAGATTCTGCACGTTGGGAAATCAACCTTCAAACCAGTCGTGCGACGGACAGTGTGACAGCGTCCTATCAATTACTTGATCAAGAAATAAAGACCTTACAATCGTTCTTTGTTGAACATGGTTTTAAAGCCACAGAAATGAAATTAGGCAATAAAAGTTCGCAACCCTATTATCAAGATGTAGATCAGGGTGATGGAAAAACAATTCGTGAATTTAGAGGTTATGTTGCGATGCAGTCGTTGGTGATCAATACCCGCGATATTCAAAAAATTGAAAAAGCTGCAAAAGATGCATACCTACTGGATGAAAAAGGTATTTCAATTGAACAAAAACCACAGTATTTGGTTTCTAATCTAGAAGAAATAAAGATGTCATTGATTGCCAATGCCACAAAGAATGCTCATAGCCGTGCCAATGAATTTGCAAAAGTGGGTGGTGTGAAAGTGGGTGCAATGCGCTCTGCAAGCCAAGGTGCGTTTTATATCTTGCCTGAAAGTGGCTCAGACGATGACAGTGATTATGGCGGTGCATATGACAAAAATACCATCAATAAAATTGCTCGTGTCGTCGTCACGATTAATTATTCAATTGATTAACCAACCCTTAAAAGCTCAATTTGAGCAAATTATGTCTTAACATCATCAATGTTTAAGTAAAAAGAATGGGAGCTCAGCTCCCATTTTTAATTCATTTTATACTTGTGATTGAATGGATTTCATCGTATGCATTGTCATCGTTAGATCGCAAAATCAATCACAGCGCGAATGACACCTAAACTCAAACCAATAAATGCACCTACGACCACACCATTCACGCGTATCATGTGTAAGTCGCCACCGACTTCATTTTCAATTTTAGCAATCATCTCTGTAGAGTCCCATTCATGAATTCGTTGACTAATAAACGTAATCACTTTTTCACTATATTGATCGCTTAGATTGACAGCAATACCGCTGATTCGGTCGTTGAGCAGGTCACGAACCGATTGGTTTTGTACGAGGTTTTCTCCCACTTGTTGAATTGCAACACGCAGGTTCATCGCAATACCTGAGTCTGCTTTAAGCAGGTCAGATTTAATCGCATCACATAAAATAACCACTGCACCAGTAATAAAATTCAAAACAGGTTCACTGTCTAAAAGGGCATTTTTGGTTTCGTTTAAACGTATGCTGGCATTGCTATTATTATCTGCCAATTGCACCATCAGTTGATGTGCTGCTTGTTCTATTTTTTGGCGGATTGGATGCTCTTCATCTGCCAGCATCGACTCAACTTTTTCAATAATTGAATCAATGGTGCGTTGCTCAACATCAATCCCAATCCAGCTTGCACCTTTGGCAAGGCGTGAAACGCCCAGCTCTTTAAACAGAGTTTGTGTGAGTTCACGTGTTCTTTCAGGATGGGTCATCATCCATTCATGGGCAATGTCGAGTCCACGTTGTAACACATCTTGATGGAAATCATTGTCTAAAACTGCACGAAGCATTTCACTGGCAAGTTGGTTCATACGGGTATTACGAACCCATTGCACGCTGTTATTTTGGATAAAACGTCCAATTTGATCCTGACCAACAAATTCAAAAATTTTCGGTACTGTTTGTTGAATCACATCCACCACTTGACCGTTATTTTTTGGATGTGCCAACCATTGACCTACGGCTAAACTCAGGTCAGTATTTTTTAAACTCCGTTCAACGATTTGGGGAGAAAGAAAGTTTTCCTGAACAAATTTACCCATCGATTCCGCAATACGTGCCTTATTACGTGGAATAATTTCAGTGTGATCTTTTAAAAACTTAGGAATAGGGATTTTCCCAAAGGGATTGCGGAACAAGACCGTAATTGCATACCAGTCGGCTAGACCACCAACAACTCCAGCTTCAGCACCTAACATGAGGATATGAATAAACCATGCATATTCAGGGAGCAACTTGGCAGAAATGATTAAAGCAATCCACGCCACGACTGCCACAATCAATGCAATTGTGGCAAAGCGTTTGCTTCGATCTAGGCTGGGAATACTGTTGGCGATTTCACTGTGTTCAATTCCGCTCATTCATTTTCCTAAAACAAGTGTCTTTATCTTTATTGCTTTGATGTTACCGTATCAGGTTGTGGTTGTAGTACCTGTCCTGTCGGACTAACCCCATATTTAGGTCCTAAAGATTGCAAAATCAGACGAGCGTCAAAAGCATCGTTGGGTGATGATTTCTTATCTTTATAACATTCAATCGTATAGGAAATCTGTACGGGATCAATATTGACGACTTGTGGCATATCGTAAAATGGGTCATTCCAGAACATTGGGTGGCGACGATACCCCCAACCATATGGATAGTAGTTTGTGGATGGATAGACCACAGCTTTACGAGGAGGTTGCTGACTTCGATTGCTCGGATCATCTAGAACTTTAAAGTATGTAAAACCATTTAATAGGGTGGTTTGAGCAGCTTTGACGAGATTAATTTCTTCAGCAGTTCCAAAACTCATATTACTATTGCCTTGAAAACTAATGCGATAGCTATGATCATTGAGTGGAACTGTGGTGTATTGTCCAAGTTGGTCAAAGGTGCGTGGTTTGCTTGGTGTAGTGGCACAACCCGTAATGGTGAGTACAGCTACAATTGTCAGACCAATCAGTATTTTTTTCATCTGTTGCTCCTTGTCCATTTTGTGGGATGGAAGTGAATAAATTTCTAAGTGCTATAGTGTTCTAAGTTGATGGACTGACAATGAATTTCAAGAAGATTTTTGTTAAATCGCCATAGAGAAGATTGTAATTTGAAATTAGCTCAATTCTGAAATTGCCCTATGCGCCTATCAAAAGTTGAATATTAAACATAAATTATGTGTAGAGAATTAAATGACGATTCAAATTAGAGGTTATATTGCCACCAGTGCAGATGGATATATTGCAACGCTTGATGGATCCGTGGAGTTTTTGACACCATTTCAAAGTATTGACTGTGGCTATGATGATTTCATCAAGGAGATTGATATTATTCTGATGGGGCGTAAAGCTTATGAGGTGATATGCTCTTTTGGTACTGAATGGCCTTACCCTAATCAAAAAGGGTTTATTGTAAGTTCCAATCCCCCATTTAACATTATGTGATTCATCTCTTTCAGTATGGACAAATGGAGTGAGTGCTTTAATTGATCATCTTCAGCAGAATTATTCTGGCAATGTGTGGGTGGTTGGAGGAACTCAATTACAAAATACATTAATAGAACAAAATCTTATCAATCAGTTAGATGTCTTTATTATGCCTGTTTTATTGGGAAGTGGTATTCCTCTATTTCCTCGCTTTAATACAACTGAACGCCAATTAAAGTCATTACAGGCGGAAATGATTGAAAATAAAATCATTAAGCAAAGCTATGTTTTTTAGTGGCTGATGCAATATGAATTTTACATCAGCCACAGCGATTAAAAACTGCTATTCGGTTGTTTTAAAAACTCAATTTCTTCAGCAGTTGAGGTTCTTCCCAAAATTTGATTACGATGTGGGTAACGTCCAAAACGGTCAATAATCAGTTTATGCTTTTTCTCGAAGTCCAAATTGATTGGATTACCCAACGTTTCAAAAAGCTGTAAAGCCTGAGCATGAATGATTTTCGATTCACTGTGCATAAATGGCATATATAAGAATGAACGTTGTTCAGGCTTTAACGCTTGATCTAATTTAAGCTGAATCGCTTCTTGTGCCAATGCGAGTGCCAAAGCATCCTGAGCAAATGCATTGGCTTGATCTCGATATAAATTACGAGAAAATTGATCTAGAACAATAATTTCAGCAAGGCGACCTTCGGCTGTTGCCCGCCATGTCCATAATTCACACTGTTTGGCTTGATCTAAGGTATGTGCAAAGCGCTCATCTAAGGTTTGATCAAATGCGTCACTTTTGGCGAACCAAAAAGGTTGCGTTTCTGCACTAAACCAAAAATCGATAATTTCTTGATAATTCATAATGTTTACAATTCTTTAATGGTGATTTTTCTATACAAACACAAATTTTTGATGTCTTGTAGTCGAACTTTGTGATAAAAACTTTTTTCGAAATAAAGTGAATAATTGATTTAAAACAACGATGGTTATACGTGTATATCGATAAATAACGTTATACTGCGCGCATCCAAATATTTTATTTTAAAAAATTCTTTAAGATAAGTGAGTAAGTATGAGTCAACCCGAAATGATTTCCCAATTTATCGTGCCAGATTGGGTGGATTCTACCTTATTCAAAGGGATGTTACGTGGCATTGAACGGGAAAGCCTGCGTATGCAAAATAATGGCTTTTTATCACAAGCCGATCATCCGCTGTCTTTAGGTTCTGCTTTGACGCATCCGCATATCACAACAGATTATTCGGAAGCGTTGATGGAATTTATTACGCCTCCAAAAGAAAGTATTGCTGAAGCGCTAAATTTTTTAACGGATATACATGCTGTGGTACATCGCCATTTAGAAAATGGTGAAAAGCTTTGGACATTGTCTATGCCATGCATGTTGGATGAAAAAGAAGAAAATATTCGTTTGGCACAATACGGCACATCCAATATTGGTAAATTTAAAACCCTGTATCGTCATGGTTTGGGTATTCGCTACGGTCGCCGGATGCAGACGATTTCAGGCGTGCATTATAATGTCTCGTTTCCTGATGCTTTATTTGAACAACTACAACAACATGAACAAGACGATGCATTAAAAGCATTGAGTTTACAAGACTATCGAAGCCACCGTTACTTGGGTTTAATTCGTAATTTTATTCGTTTAACGCCGTTAGTGATGTATTTGGTGGGCGCGAGCCCGTCGGTATGTAAATGTTTTATGACCGGACGTGAGCACCAGTTATTGCCATTAATCAAAGGCACTTTATTTTTACCTTATGCGACTGCATTGCGTATGGGACGTTTTGGTTATCAAAATTCTGCTCAAAAACAATTAGGCATTCACTATAACAATTTAGACAGTTATGTGGCTGAATTACAGAAAGCGGTGAATTCACCTTATGCGCAGTTTAGTCATTTGGGGCTAAACAATGCCGAAGGTGAGCCGATCCAAATCAATGATCATGTCTTACAGATTGAAAATGAATACTATAGTCTTGTTCGACCTAAGCAAGTTCCACGAGCAGGGGAAACCCCATCTCAAGCATTGGCAGATCGGGGTATTGGTTATGTTGAATTACGTGCTGTAGATGTCAATCCGTACAGCGCAATCGGGATCAATGAAGATACCGCAGGCTTCTTGGAAGTGGTTGCCTTATATTGTTTACTGCAAGATAGCCCAGATTTATGGGATGAAGAGCAAGATGTGATTGAACAAAACCAAACTGAGGTGGTCAATCGTGGACGTGCGCCGAATGCCAAAATTATTGAGGCAGGTGCTGAATATCCATTGTTAGAATGGTTACAACAACATCTCAATGCCATGCAACCGCTTGCAACTTTACTGAATCAAAGCTATTCGACCGATTTGTATCGTCAAGCGCTCAATGTGATGCAAACACGGATTGATGATGTTGATGAGACTTTATCAGCACAAGTGATTGCCGATACCATGGAGCAAGGTGGGACATGGAGTTTTGGCAGTTATATGGCAAATCAGCATATCGAAAGTTACGAACAACATGTATTAAGTCCTGAAACTTTAGCGTATTTTGAGGGTCTTACTCAAACTTCTCTCGCAGAACAACAGCAACTTGAACAAGATACAAGTATAAGTTTTGAAGATTATCTGAGTAAATTTAGATAAGGCATTGATTATATTAACGAGGAAGCTCCATGCAATGGCGTAGTTATCGCTTCGTAAGTGGTCTTTTATTTTTAGCAAGTGTGGCCGGGATGTCTTTTGCACTCTATTTAGAGCATGTGCAAGGGCTTGAACCATGTCCACTTTGTGTTTTTCAACGTATTGGGTTGATCGGTCTTGGACTGATCTCTTTAATCGCATTTTTACATCATCCTAAAAATAATGTATTGAAACGCATTTATAGTTTCTTGGGTTTAGTGACAATCTCTTGGTCAGTCGGTGTTGCTGCTCGTCATGTGTGGCTGCAAAACTTACCTAAGGATCAAGTGCCAAGTTGTGGTCCTGGTTTGGACTACTGGGTAGATACTTTGCCTTTAAAAGCTGTTTTTGAAAATGTTTTAAAAGGTTCTGGTGAGTGTGCAATGGTGGATTGGACCTTTTTAGGTCAGTCTTTACCTGTATGGTCATTATTGTTCTTTAGTGTTTTGGCACTGATTAGCTTATGGCAGTTGTTTAGAAAGTACTAAAAGCACTATAAAAAAGAGTTGGTATTGCTCAGCTCTTTTTTATGATCTTATTTCATTACAATCACAGTCAATATCGTCTTATTAAAATGATGAAGTCTAAAATATATTTAAGTTGTCTTGGCGCAATTGCGCTTTGTGTATCTACACCCGTTTTAGCCAAGACACCACCACTTGCCAGTCAAGATGTATCCTGTCACTTTAAATCCGAATTTGATGACACCATCCCAGCAGATGTTTCTTATGTCAAATTTGGTGCCCAACCTTTTAAAATGTTTAAGACCAATCCTGATTATTTTTCGAGTCATGTTGAAGACTGCCAATTACATCATGGTCGATACTATGTGTTGTCTGTATCTCAGAGCCATCCAGCAAGAACATTGGCACAGTCTTTGATTGAAGTGACACAATTCGACTTAAACGGTAAAAAAGTTGATCAGAAATTTTATAATCAAGGTTGGACCTGTGAGTTAACACAAGGCTTGATTGCAAAAAATCAAAAATTATTCATTGATACACAATGTACAGAAAAATCAAATTTTGATGAATATGGTGAAATGCTTGACCCTAAGAAAACCAAGTCCTATCGAGTCGAAATCAAATAATCTAAAAAAAGCTGATTAAACATCAGCTTTTTTTAGGGCTAGGTTTTTTACCTTTATGTTTCTACAATGCCCTGCATGCTTTCTAATTTAATCAAATATTTACGGATTTGTTCTTCCGCCAATTCATCATGGCGTGGGTAGAACCACTTGGCGATCTGTTCTGAAACCAAAGGGTGATATTGAATATCAAAATGGTTAAGACCATAGAACACCGCTTTGTGCGATTCTGGCAGTTTTAATTGAAAGCGTGGATTAGGGTGTTCGCCTAAAGCACTCTTTAGACTGACCAAATAATCGCCAATTACTTTTAAGGTTCGATTTTTTCGATTCTCAAACTCTAAGGTGCCAGCAATTAAAAAGGTGTTGATGTGTGAGGGCAGTGGCGCAGGTTTACGGTTATCGTCCATTAAACCGATACGCGCATTATTATGTTCCCAATCATCATCACGAACACTACCATAGCGCAAGTCTAAAATCCCATTACTGCGAATATTCACAACATGGCTGATGATTTTGACGATGGGGAAATGTCCAATCTTTTCTTGGATTGCAAAACCAAAGCGTTCCAACACCGCGCCATGATGCGGAGAACCAATACATACTAGGTTTTCAACCATATGAAACCATTGGTGCATATTCTGCTTGCCATAGAATAAGGCACTACGACAAACCAAACCTCCCATACTGTGTCCAATCAAATCAATACTGGTAATACGTGGATTACGTTTGATGAGGTCTTCTAACAGATTGGCTAACGAGCGTCCATTGGCTGAAATTCTGCGCCCAGTATTGTAGTGAAAATAGAGCATGGTGTTGTTATCACGTTGTGCCAGTAATTTTTCTCCAATACCGCCATTGCCACGGTTGCTCCAATCCTGATAAGTCATACACAAACCGTGTGCGAAAATCACCACACGACCTGCCAGATCACCTTGTTGTAATGCACCGTAATGATCATAAAGTACCGGTGAAAGTGCCAATGGATTATGTGTCGCCAAAAGGTAATCGCCCAGCACACCATTTAAAGCACTGACTAAAAAAGTCATATGCGCATTAAGTGGTTTATCATGTAGATTTGGGAAACGTTCAATGGTTTTACGAAGTACAGGCGCCAACAGGTGACTACCATAATTTTGTAAAGCGTTATAACCGAATTTATAGAATTTATCGACGATTGGACGTGACTGAAAACGTTTAGCTTTTTGCTTACTTAAACCAAAAATACTCAGTAACATTTCACGCTGAATCGACTGGATGAAGTCCTGAACGACACCACTAAGCGGTGTACTCACTAACTGTGCTAAGCCTTCTAATACGTCTGCCTGACTCGGAGGCGAGCGATCCCACTTACAATAGGTTTCGTGTAAAGGGGTTAAACTTGGCATTGTTATTTCCTCATCCATATTGATCTGGAACAAAGACTTTATTTTTGCTCTAGATCCATGTATAAATTCTTAGGCAATCATCTTATCTTGTTCATCCTGAACACTATTTAAAATACCGATAATTGCATTAAAGTTTTAATTTTTTGTCGGACAAGATTCCCAAACATACAAATTAAAACAATTCTGTGATTTGAGTCACATTAAAAATTAAAACATTAGTGGTGAAAAAGCAATCTATTTTCAATGAATATTATTTATTTACATGGTTTTAAAAGTAGCTCGTTGTCTATTAAAGGGCAACAACTGAATGATTACTGTCGATGCCATTCATCGCATAATGTGCATTTACCTGATTTAAATCAACATCCAAAAGATGTGTTGGCGAAAATTTCAGCATATATTGAGCAATGGTCAGATGTAGTCTTGGTTGGCAGCAGTCTAGGGGGGTTTTATGCGACACAGTTGGTCGCAAAATACGGTGTACCCGCTGTTTTAATTAATCCAGCTATGCGACCATGGGAATTGTTTCGTCGTCTTTTTGGAACTGAGCATATGCCTTATCAGGTGACAGAACAATGGACACTGGATCATGCTCAATTGGCGTATTTGGAAGATATTGCTGTACCGTTTGTGCAAGATGCAGACAAAATAATGGTGTTATTGCAACAAGGTGATGAAGTTTTGGATTATCGTGAGGCTGAACGGTATTATAGTACAGCTCCACACACATCCTTGATCATGACAGAAATGCATGGTAATCATGCGATGGAAGATTTTGCAGATAAAATTCCCATGATTGTGGAGTTTTTATCTTACTCCGTAAAATAAAAGGAAAAACTTAAACGTGTCTCAATATACGGCTCAATCACTTGAAGTATTATCTGGCTTAGACCCTGTGCGTCGTCGTCCAGGCATGTATACAGATACCACGCGTCCAAATCATTTGGCGCAAGAAGTTATTGATAATGCGGTCGATGAGGCACTTGCAGGGCATGCCAACAAAATCACTGTCACGGTATATAAAGACGGTTCTTTATCTGTTGAAGACAATGGTCGTGGTATGCCAGTCGATATTCATCCTGAGTATGGACAAAGTGGCATCGAAATTATTCTGACCAAACTGCACGCAGGTGGTAAGTTCAGTACAGACAATTATCAGTTTTCTGGCGGCTTACATGGGGTCGGGATTTCTGTGGTAAATGCCTTGTCTGATCGTGTTGAGGTTGAGGTTCAGCGCCAAGGCAATCTCTATAAAATGGCTTTTGAGCGTGGTGAACCTGTCGCACCTTTAGAAGTTTTAGAAGGTAAAGTTGCTAAACGTGCAACAGGCACAACGGTACGTTTTTGGCCTGAAGCTAAGTATTTTGATTCGCCTAAATTTGCGCTTAAAGCGTTAAAGCACAATTTAAAAGCTAAAGCTGTTTTGGCTGCAGGTTTGCAGATTAATTATATTGATCAGATTAATGACGAGAAAATCGAATGGCAATTTGAAAATGGTTTAGTCGACTATTTGATGGATGAATTGCAAGATCGTGAAATTATTCCTGAACCTGCTTTTGTTGCAACAGGCGAAGCTGAGCGTGCCAGTGCTGAATTTGCAATTTGCTGGAATATCGAAGGTGGAGAGCAGATTCAAGAAAGTTATGTCAACTTGATTCCAACAGCACAAGGCGGTACACATGTGAACGGTTTACGTTCAGGTGTTACCGATGCGATGCGTGAATTTTGTGAATTGCGTAACTTATTGCCACGTAATATGAAATTGTCAGCAGAAGATGTTTGGGATGGTGTGAATTTCATTCTCTCACTTAAATTCCAAGAACCACAATTCTCAGGTCAAACCAAAGAACGTCTTTCTAGTCGTGAAGCATCCAATATTGTCTTGAATATTGCCAAAGATGCTTTTGCCCTGTGGCTCAATCAGAATGCCGAAGTTGCCATGCAATTGGCTGAAATCGTGATTGCCAAAGCTGGTCGACGTTTAAAAGCAGCAAAGAAAGTTGAACGTAAAAAAATCGTTGCTGGACCTACACTACCTGGGAAATTATCAGATTGTGTTGGACATACGCTTGAAGAATCAGAACTTTTTATTGTGGAAGGGGATTCAGCTGGCGGTTCTGCCAAACAGGCGCGTGATAAAAACTTCCAAGCCATTATGCCGATTCGTGGCAAAATCTTAAATACATGGGAAGTGTCTTCGGATGAGGTTTTAGCTTCTCAAGAAGTTCACAATATTGCGATCGCGATTGGTGTGGATCCTGGAAGTGACGATCTTTCAGAATTACGTTATGGCAAAATTTGTATTCTTGCCGATGCGGATTCTGATGGTTTACACATCGCAACGTTGTTGTGTGCTTTATTCGTGAAACATTTCCCAGCAATGGTGGATGCAGGGCATTTATACGTAGCGATGCCGCCTTTGTATCGAATCGACGATAATAAAGATGTTTATTATGCATTGGATGATGATGAGTTAGAAGCTATCTTAAAGAGAGTAAAGTCTAAGAACCCGCAGATCACCCGATTTAAAGGATTGGGAGAGATGAACGCGAGCCAATTGCGTGAAACAACTTTAGACCCAAACACTCGACGTTTGGTTCAGTTGGATTTAGATGATGCACATCATACCGCAGGCTTATTGGACAAATTACTGGCAAAAAAACGTGCCAGTGATCGCAAAGACTGGTTAGAGCAAAAAGGTAATCTCGCAGATTTAACTGTTTAAACAGCATATGCTTTGATAAAAGCTCTTGTAAAAAGATGAGGTCTAGAAGACCTCATCTTTTTTTATCCGCTTTTAAATCCATATTGCCCAACCTATAGTCAAACTGCTTGATTATTCATAAGCGCTAAAGCGTGGCAATAAAAGCTTTAGATCATTCAACAATAAATTCATCGCATTGATTTTATTGATCAAGAGAGGTTCTATTTTACGGTATGAGTTTTCAACAGATTGACGATATTGACTTTTTAAAAGTACAGGAATTGTCCGTTTTTATCCTAACTTATCACACTCAATCTGCACTCTCTTTGCTCATTTTTAAGCGGAAAAATCGCACTTAATTTGATCAGTGTGGACTTTAATCTCGCATTTTTAGATTCGCTATCTCTCCTTTTCTATCCTATTGGATAGGTATTTGTAGAGCATAATTCATCTGCTTTAGAGAAAAAAATAGTACTGATAGTCTTATTAATTTTCAATATGTTATTGCTTTAAGAAAGCTATTCAAAAAAATTAAATTTTCCACTTGGCATAGAAATTGAATCCAGCCTGTTAGGTATAAACAAAATCATGCATTTAAAAATGCACCAAAAGGTTTGGAGAAAAAATCATGTTCCAACAAAAAATGTTTTCAAAAACACTGTTAGTTGCTGCAATGATGGGGAGCATGGTATTGACGGGGTGTTCAAAGCCTGCTGATAAAACTGACGCGAAACCCACTACCGCTGAAAACAAGGCACCTGCTGCAAGTGGCGACACGATCAAAGTGGGTATTTTACATTCACTGTCAGGAACTATGGCGATCTCAGAAACTTCGCTTAAAGACACGGCATTGATGGCAATCAATGAAATCAATGCAAGCGGTGGTGTGATGGGGAAAAAACTTGAACCTGTCGTGGTTGACCCAGCATCAGATTGGCCACTATTTGCTGAGAAAGCGCGTCAGTTGATTACCCAAGATAAGGTGGCGGTGATCTTTGGATGTTGGACATCCGTTTCACGTAAGTCGGTATTACCTGTTGTTGAAGAGCTCAATGGTTTGTTGTTCTATCCTGTGCAGTATGAGGGTCAAGAGCAATCTAAAAATATTTTCTATACAGGCGCCGCACCGAATCAACAAGCGATTCCAGCGGTTGAGTATTTGATGAGTGATGAAGGTGGAAAGGCGCAACGTTTTGTTCTGTTAGGTACGGACTATGTTTATCCACGCACCACCAACAAAATCTTGCGTGCATTCTTAAAGTCTAAAGGCGTCGCCGATGCAGACATTATGGAAGAATACACACCTTTTGGTCATAGTAACTATCAAACCATTGTTGGAAATATCAAAAAATTTGCTGCGGGTAAAAAAACCGCTGTGATCTCAACTATCAATGGCGATTCCAATGTGCCGTTTTATCGTGAATTGGGCAATCAGGGAATCAAAGCTTCGGATATTCCAGTGATGGCATTCTCAGTCGGAGAAGAGGAATTACGAGGTATTGATACCAAACCTTTGGTCGGGCATCTGGCATCGTGGAACTACTTCATGTCGGTGAAGAATCCAGTAAATGCAGAATTTATCAATAAAATGAAACAGTACGCAGTGGAATACAAACTACCGAATGCAAGCAAATTAGTCACCAATGATCCAATGGAAGCAACTTATGTCGGTATCCATATGTGGAAACAAGCCGTTGAAAAGGCTGGAACAACGGACGTGGATAAAGTGCGTGATGCAATGGCAGGTCAAACTTTCAAAGCCCCTTCTGGTTATACATTAAGCATGGATGCCACCAATCATCACTTACATAAGCCCGTCATGATTGGGCAAATTCGCGCCGATGGGCAGTTTGATGTGGTGTATAAGAGCCCTCAACCGATCAAAGCAGAGCCGTGGAGTCCGTATATTCCTAAATAGGCATTTTAAACCCCGAAGCTTGCTGTGTTTCAGCAAGCTTAACCCATGACCAAGATCTAGCGTCATTGTATTTCAACAAGAATAGGGGGAGTTGCGTATGTCGATCAGACTAAGTTTTGCAACACTTTTTTTTATGATTTCCCAGTTGTTCCTGATTCAAACTATTTCTGCTGAATCCTCACATACAGCGCCAATGGGAGCTGCATTAACCACACAAAAAGCTGCATCTCATGATGATGCAATTCAGCAATTTGTACGCGGAGATTTCGCCAGTCGCCGTGCAATGCTCAATCAATGGCCTGCCAGTATTGAACAACTTGACCAGTTGGTTGCTTATGTTGAAAAAGATCAACTCTACACCGATAGTTCAGGCAATACTTATTTGATGAAAGAGGGGGATAAATTATTCAGTTATCCCGATGAGCAAGCAATAACGGATTGGCCGGGTGATTTAAATCAAGTGACTTTGGTCAATACCCTACACAAAGCCTTGAGCTTTGCTCAAGCAAAAATCAAATTACAGTCTACAGATGTTTCACAGCGTCTTGCCGCGATTGATATTCTAGAAAACAACTTAGATGAGCTGGATATAAAAATGATCAATCAGCTTTATCTAGATGAAAACAATAATAAAGTCAAAGCACGTTTAGCACAGCTAAAGGCCAGAATGGATTTTAATAGCCCTGATACTTTGACCAAAATTCAAGCTGCAAAAACCTTAAAAGATTCTAATCGCCCTGATGTTTTAGCCATCGTTGAACAAGCGCTGACACAACCAAACTTAAACCCAGAATTAAAATCAGTATTGGTCAGTGCACAAAGCAGTATCAAAACACGAATCCAGGTCAGTGAATGGACTGGACATGTTTTTTCAGGTTTAAGTACGGCAAGTATTTTACTGCTTGCTGCTCTTGGGCTTGCGATTACCTATGGCTTACTGGGCGTCATCAACATGGCGCATGGTGAGTTGATCATGATCGGTGCTTACACCACTTATGTGGTGCAAAGCTTTTTTAAAACACATTTAGGTGCATATCTGGATTGGTATTTGATTGCTGCCATTCCTGCGGCTTTCCTTGTTAGTGCCTTGATTGGCATGTTGATAGAACGAACCGTGATTCGCCCTTTATATGGTCGTCAATTGGAAACATTATTGGCAACTTTTGGTGTAAGTCTCATCTTGATGCAATTGGTTCGAATGATCTTTGGTGCTCAGAATGTTGAAGTATCAAATATTTCATGGCTTTCAGGCGGTATTTCAATCACACCAAGTTTAATGCTGCCATACAACCGTATTGCGATTATCGTCTTTACCATTGCTGTACTGCTGTTACTGGTCTATCTACTCAATAAAACTCGGTTTGGCTTATTTGTTCGTGCAGTCACGCAAAATCGTCAAATGGCACGGGCTGTCGGGATTCGCTCGGCACGTATCGACATGATGGCATTTGGCTTAGGTTCAGGGCTTGCAGGACTTGCAGGCTGTGCTTTGGCACAAGTAGGTAATGTCGGTCCAGATTTGGGGCAAAACTACATTATTGATGCTTTCCTTGTCGTTGTGGTTGGTGGCGTCGGGCAGGTTTGGGGAGCAGTTTTGGCGGCGCTGGGACTTGGTGTCAGTGGAACAATTCTCGAAATCGGCATGGGTGCTGTGCTGGCTAAAATTATTCTCTTGGTGCTTGTGATTTTGTTTATTCAAAAACGTCCACAAGGTTTATTTGCCATCAAAGGTCGTTTTGTGGAGTAAATATATGAAAATCACTGCATTACTTTCAGATAAACCCTACAGTGCAATCGCGATCGCAATATGCTTTGCAGTGATGCTGATTTTACCGTGGTTCCATGTACTGCCACAGGATTCAAGTCTACATCTTTCAGCGTATTGGGTCACTTTGATTGGCAAAATCATGTGCTTGGCTTTGGTCGCACTGGCGTTGGATTTGGTGTGGGGTTATGCCGGCATTCTAAGTCTGGGGCATGGGCTTTACTTTGCTTTGGGCGGATATGCTTTTGGTATGTACTTGATGCGAGAGTCGGCAGGGGATCAACTTCCCGATTTTATGCGGTTTCTCAGTTGGACTGAATTGCCTTGGTATTGGGTTGGGACTCAACATTTTGTTTGGGCCTTGGTGTTGGTTGTTTTAGTCCCAGGTGTAATTGCCTTTATTTTCGGATTTTTTGCTTTTCGTTCCAAAATCAAAGGGGTGTATTTTTCAATTATTACCCAAGCCATGACCTTTGCAGCAGCATTGTTATTTTTCCGCAATGAGACAGGGTTTGGTGGCAACAATGGTTTTACTGGTTTCAAAACGATTCTCGGAATGGATATTACCTCCGCTTCTATGCGAGCTAGCTTATGCTTCCTGACGGCTGTGGTATTACTCCTGAGCTTTATAGGTTTACGCAGTTTAATGAATAAACCTTATGGTCGAGTACTGGGTGCGATCCGTGACAGTGAAAACCGTTTGCAATATCTAGGTTATCGAACACTTTGGTATAAGTTATCTGCATGGGTCATTTCAGCAGTTATTGCTGGAATTGCAGGTGCATTGTATGTACCGCAAGCAGGCATTATTAATCCAAGCGAAATGAACCCTGTCAATTCAATTGAAATGGCTGTCTGGGTTGCCGCAGGTGGACGGGGTACTCTGATTGGTCCGATTCTCGGTGCAGGATTAATTAATGGGGTAAAAACCTATTTTACAGTTGCCTATCCAGAAGCATGGTTATTGATTCTAGGTGCATTGTTTATTGTTGTGACTATTTTCCTCCCGAAAGGTGTGATCGGGTTATTTGAACGTTTCAAAAAAGGAGATCACTAATGTCAGCACTGTTATCAGACTTAGGTTTAAATGCTCAACATGGTGGTCAAATTGGTGAAGGTTACGGTCGCCCTAAAGCCGAAGGCGCCGATTTTAGCCATGGTATTGCACTGTATTTAGAAAAAGTCAGTGTGTGGTTTGATTCCTTTCGTGCCTTAAATGATTTGTCTCTTTATATTGAAGAAGGTGAATTACGCTGCATCATTGGTCCAAATGGTGCTGGCAAAACCACCTTGATGGATGTCATCACAGGCAAAACACGTCCAACAGAGGGTTCGGCTTTTTTTGGTCAAAACTATGATTTAGCCAAAATGAGTACCGAGCAAATTGCTGAAGCTGGGATTGGTCGTAAGTTTCAAAAACCGACTGTATTTGAAAATTTTACGGTCATGGAAAATCTGCTCCTTGCTGCACCTAAAGATAAAACGGTGAAAAAAAGTTTCTTCAGCAAATTAAGCCCTGATGCACAGTTGGCATTAGATGAATCTTTGCAGCAAATTCGTTTACAAGAGTTTATTCAAAAGCCAGCAGGTTTATTGTCACATGGGCAAAAGCAGTGGCTTGAAATCGGGATGCTATTAATGCAACGCCCAAAACTGATTCTGCTAGATGAGCCTGTTGCAGGCATGACCGATGCAGAAACCGAGCGTACTGCTGAATTATGTTTGGAGTTAAAAAAGAATCATACTTTGTTGGTGGTTGAACATGATATGAGCTTTATCGATACCATTAGTGAAAAAGTCACCGTGCTTGCACAAGGTGCAATACTCGCCGAAGGCACATTGGCAGAAGTTCAGGCGAATGAAGACGTGATTGAAAAGTATTTAGGGCGCTAAGGGGGGACGTATTATGTTGGAAGTTAAAAACATCAATCAATTTTATGGCGGAAGTCATATTCTCCGTGATGTTAGCCTCAATGCGCCAATCGGTGAATGCTCGGTGGTTTTGGGCAGAAATGGTGTAGGAAAAACCACCTTATTAAAATGTTTGATGGGGATCTTACCAATTAAGTCAGGACAGATTCTTCTAGATGGTCAAGATATTGCCAAAATGAATCCTGAACAACGGGTGAGAGCAGGGTTGGCTTATGTTCCACAAGGGCGGGATATTTTTTCTACGCTGACTGTGGAGGAAAATATTTTGATCGGCATGGCAAAATTTTCTGGCGCAAAAACCCGTAAAGTTCCTGAGCACTTATATGAAATTTTTCCAGTTCTCGATGAAATGAAACATCGCCGTGGGGGCGATTTATCAGGAGGACAGCAACAACAATTAGCCATCGCACGTGCTTTGGCTTCCGAACCTAAAGTGTTGATCTTAGATGAGCCTACGGAAGGTATTCAACCCTCAATTATCAAAGACATTGGACGAGTGATTCGAAAATTAGCGGATCGTGGAGAAATGGCGATTGTATTGGTCGAGCAATTTTATGATTTTGCTGAGGAGTTGGCGGATAATTATACGGTGATGGCACGTGGGCAGGTGGTGGCACAAGGTATTGGTGAAGAAATGCCTGAAAAGGGGATTCGAGATTTAGTTGCCATTTAACAAAATCTAGAAAACATTTTGCCCACCTCCCTAAGTGAAGAGAGGTGGGGATTAAGCCCTATATTATCGAGGTTCAACTTTCTGATAATAGCCCGTTGATGAAACATTCATACCAAAGCCACAATCGGTCTGTTCAGTTAATTGTTCCACTTCAATAAAATTTCCTAAAGACGGGCTATAAGTAAAATTGATGGCAATTCGACAATTTTTATAACGATAGCTTGCTTTCTTCGCTTGAAGAGGCATTTCTGTTTCAAACTCACCAATATTAGGACCATAAATTAGGCTTCGAGGTCCCATCCATAAACCAGTGAATTCGATGTGATATTTCTGATCACGCTTTTTAACATTAACCCGATTCCACTCACCAAAACCAGCATAACTGACATATTCTCCGGTAAAGTCACTATTTGCTTGAGGGACTGCTAACTTTTTTAAATTAAATTGACTGGTTTTTGTGGGTTTAATTTGAAACCATGCTCTTGCCCATAAGGGTTGATTGAGTTTGCTATAGGTTAAACCCACATTATTATTGGCAATGTCGATGTCATTGTCTGAAACTTGGACGCCAGTCTCTTCTTGACCAACCGACTGACAAAAATCGCTCCATGATGCTTGCTTTTGAAACTGATCAAGTGCCTTTTTATAGTTTTTCTGGTCGTAAAATTTTTGTCCCAATTTACGATATTGACTAAGTTTGGCACACCCTTGTTTGACATTTGGGTCAACATAGTCAGCAGCGTAACTTGATGTATGAAGGATCAGAGCCAATGGTGCCAGTAGGCTGATTATAATTTTATTCATAGATGCTCAGAAAGTAGGCAATATTATTCATTGTTATACAACAGATTTTGGAAAAGCCAAAAACAAAATGTGTGATTTTTCATCTTGAATTAACATCCAATTCTAATCAAGCGCTTTGGCTATAGAGATATATTTAATTTGCAAGAAACTTATTTTTTAATTTCACATGCTTAATGCTTCATCAAAATTAAGTTGCATCCACACCAAATCACGCCACATGCCAAATTTCTGACCAACCTGAGGCATATAGCCAGTTTGGATGAATCCGAGTTGCTGATGTAGATAGATTGATGCTGCATTTTCGTGATCGATTGCAGCAACCATGACATGTATGCCTTGTTGTTGTGCATGTTCAATGAGTTTGATCATGAGGCGTTTACCCAGTCCTTGCCGTGCATAGCTTGGATCAATATAAACAGAATGCTCTACAGTTTGTTTATAGCCATTGATTGCTCTGAAACTCGCATAATCGGCATAACCTGCAATCGCGTGAGTAGAGGTTTCTTCTGCCACAAACACGGGGAATCGATTTTGTTCCAGTTCTAAAAACCATTGTTGATAATCTTCTAAGGTTTTTAATTGACTATTCCAAGTGGCTAAACCTGTTTTAATTTCTTGATTATAAATATGCATGATCTCAGTCAGGTCTGAGGTTTTCGCAGGGCGGATCTGAAAATTCATGAATGTCGATCAAAAGAAAATTTGTCTGTTTATTTTAAAAAGATTTATTTTTAAGGGCAATAAAAAAGCAAGGTTGAACCCCTGCTTTTTTATCAATACCTAGACGATCAATTAAAAGTGATATTTCACAAGTGCGCTGACGTTATTTTCATCTTTGCCAGGAACGCCATATTTGTTATGCCATACAGAATGTTCAACACCAAGATATAGGCGAGTATCTGGAGAAATGTGTTTACCAGCATTCCATTTCCATTGTGTTGTCCAGTTTAATTCACTTGAGTGAGCAACTTGATCTTTTTCTGCAGTTGACCAATCTAGGAAACCATCTACTAAGAATTCTTCAGAAGCAATTTTGAATGGAATTCCATAAGTGAATGTCAATTGATAGTCATCTTCTTGGATTTCGTTATTGGCACGGTAGAAGTTTAATTGTGCATATTGGAAATATGGAATCGCTAAATCTACGCCAACACCATAGAGGTAGTTGTTCATATCTTTACCACCTTCCCAAGTGGTTGCGATCAATACATCTTTGATTGGACCAAGTTCAAGTTTTTTCCCTGAAACTGC
This sequence comes from Acinetobacter bereziniae LMG 1003 = CIP 70.12, assembly GCF_000368925.1. Classification (GTDB taxonomy): domain Bacteria; phylum Pseudomonadota; class Gammaproteobacteria; order Pseudomonadales; family Moraxellaceae; genus Acinetobacter; species Acinetobacter bereziniae. The sequence continues at coordinate 2,511,485 of NZ_KB849756.1, forward strand.
ACCTAAACTGAGGCGTGGTGAAACTTCAAAATAAGTGTCTGATTGACCACCACTGTTAGTACGGTCTGCAAATGCAAAAAAATCGCCGTATTTTAGCTTTGCTGCATACTCAAACGTAATTGTAGATTGTTTTTCATCTGGCGTTAATTCATAGTTTTCACCATAAAGACCGGTAATACTAAAATCTTGCCAAACTGGCGCAGCTTGAGCCATAGTTGCAGTTGAAGCGATTGCACAAATCGCAGCGAGATGTGTAAGTTTCATGAAAAATCTTTCCCCCAAGAAAAGCGCTTCAAGGATACAGATTCCGCGATAAAAATAAAGCTAAAAATAGATGGAATGTAAATAAATATGTAAACATCAAGTAGGGAAGTGTGTTGAAAAAGTGAATCTAAAAATAAATTAGAAAATGAACTTTTATATTCACGCAATCATCATCCTTTTATATAGAGTTGATTAATTTACTCAGGATTAATGCTAAAAAATTTAAAAAAATCATTAAATTATAAAGTAAAGTAACAAGATGTCATTTTTCATATTGTTTTCATAAAAAAGTTAAAAATCCGCTTGCATATTTTTCAATATAGCCTGATATTGAAGATATAAGAACACCTATCTGCAGATCATTAAAAGTGTTCATCTTTGCAATAGAGGAGTTAAGGTTCCAATTTATTGAAGGTGAAAAGCTGTTTTAAACAGTAGGCTTTGAATGAGCCAAAAATATAAGTTTTGCACTGTTTTAGATGAAAAAAGAGGTTTTTTTATGAATATTGAAATCCGTACAGATAAAAATATTAGAAATAGTGATCGTTTAATTACTTATGTACGCGACGAGCTAAATCAAGAATTCCAACGTCATAGTGAGCGTATTACCCAATTTTCAGTTCATATCAGTGATGAAAATGGGGACAAAGGTGGGGATGATGATATTCAATGTATGATCGAAGTGAAAGCAGCAGGTCTAAAACCGGTGGTGGTAAAACATCGAGCTAAAAATATAGATCTCTCGTTACATGGTGCGATCGATCGCGTAAAACGTAGCTTAGAGCATGTTTTGGAGAAAACTGAAAATCCACGTGGTGGTAAGTTAGAACTTGCAGATGCGGATGAAGCATGAGTAGAAAAAAGGCCTTAGGGCCTTTTTTTATGAATCAAAACAAAAAATGCGATGCACTTTGTCATAAGTTAACAATAAATGCCATTTAAACCAAAAAAATGAAGTATTAAATTTTTTCAAAGCTATTTTTAAAATATTCGTCATAATGTTGATAGGAATAGAATAGTGAGATCAAAATGTTATCAGCACAACAACAAGTCTTTATACAGGCTTTAGAAGATTTAGACCTTGCTCAAGTGAAACGTTTGCTCGCAGATGGGTTTGACCCTAACTTTATGGAGCCAGAAAAAGGTCCAGCAGTATCTATCTGGTCAGATGGATTATTTAAATGGTGGGAAAAAATCTGTGATGCTTATGAAGCAGGGCAGCCCCTAAGTGCGGAACAAAAAGCTCAAGATTTACAACCACATTTAGACATTTTAAATGCTTTGATTGATGCTAAAGCAAATTTTTATTTATGGGATGCAGAAGAGTGTTATGGTCCTTTATGGGATGCAGCAAGCGCAGCGTGTGTGCCGGTAATTCAAAAGCTGTTAGATCATAAAGTTGATCCTAATACCAAAGATGATGAAGGTAAAACCATTTTGTCATCGATCAGTGATTTGTTTTTTGATTGTGAATTTGATCAAATAGATTGGTCTCAGGCTTTACCTGAAGAGAAAGAATCTTTAGAGTTACTACGTAGTCGCGGTGCGAAAATGTCCAAAGAATTACCTTAAATTTTGAGTCTTCATATGGCAATTTTAAATAGAATCACATTAGCCCTTGCTTCGAGCCTAAGTATAAGCGCAATGGCAGCAGAATTTTCTTTTGATCGTCCTGGATCAGGTTTTGGAACAGGAATTACTCCAGTAGGTCAGTTGGCTTGGGAGCAAGGTCTACCAAGTGCAACCTACACTGAAACCCGAGTAGATGGCGCAAAAGCAAAAACTGTAACCCTCAATGGCGATATGCTACTTCGTACAGGTTTAACCTCAAGTATGGAATTGCAGTTAGGTTGGCAAGGTCCAGCTTGGACACAAACCAAGTATAGAGGCGTGAAAGACGATGACTCTGGTTTGGGTGATGTTTCTATTGGGATTAAAAAAGCCATTGATTTAAAAGATGATAAGTTGTCTATGGCGATCTTGGCAAAAGCATTGATTGCAACGGGCAATGAAGGTTTTTCTGAAGAAGACGATATTTACAGTATTGGAACATCTTTAGCTTACCAGTATAACGATTTGGTTAATACGGGTATCACTATGGACTATGCGGTGCAAGATGGTCATTGGTCAGTCACAGCTATTCCTACAATAGGCTATAAAATTGCAGGCAATCTTTCAGGTTTTTCTGAATTCGTTTATTCAAAAACTGAAAGCAAAAATTATGAATATGGTCTAGGTTCAGGTTTGATCTATGCTGTGAATGAACGCACTCAGCTTGATGGCAGTGTCGGTGTTGATTTAAACGGTCGCGATCGTAGCTATAAAGCAGGTTTTGGTATTTCCTATTTATTCTAAACCAGACCATTCAGAAAAAAGGAGCAGTTAAACTGCTCCTTTTTTTGTTGCCGAGTTTTTATGCTTTTAGATAGGCAAAAACTTGGTTATGCTCTTTTTAAAATGTAAATAAATAGAGGAGGATAAAAATGTTAGAACTCTTTATTGGTGATAAAAACTATTCAACTTGGTCTATGCGTCCTTGGCTTGTGATTCAACATTTTAACATTCCGTTCAAGGAGCGTTTAATCCCGTTTGATCACTTCGACATGGATAGTCAATTTAAGCAAAGTATTTTAAAAATTAATCCTACAGGCAAAGTGCCTGCTCTGGTTGATGATGGCTTTTTAATTTGGGACTCCTTGGCGATTTGTGAATATCTTGCTGAGAAGTTTCCTGAAAAACAGTTATGGCCACAAGAGATCAAACAGCGCGCACGGGCTCGGTCGATGTCTGCGGAGATGCACAGTAGCTTTACTGCGCTACGCAGTACATGTGGTATGAATATTGATGCGGATTTAAAAGATATTGGTTTAAAACTTTGGCAAGATCATCCAGCGCTACAGCAAGATGTGCATCGTATTGTACAACTGTGGTCGGAACGTCCACAGTTGGATGGTTTCTTATGTGGGGAGCATTTTAGTATTGTGGATGCATTTTATGCGCCAGTGGTAATGCGTTTTATGACCTATGGAATTCCTGTAACAGACAACAGTGAACGCTATATTCAAAAAATGTTGACTGTACCAGCGGTGCAACAATGGATTGCTGAAGCACAGGCTGAGTTTAGATTTGTGGCATGTGAAGAACAATATCGAACATTGTCTGACTAAATACCAAAGTTAAGCGATTTCATTGATCGGCGCGTGATACAAGTGCACTTGATTACGCCCAGATTGTTTTGCGCGATATAATGCTTTGTCTGCCAGATGAATAATTTTACTGATATTGTCATCATCTATAGAGGTGGCAATCCCGAAACTTGCAGTCAGTTGCACATAATGATGATCAAGTGACTCAATGACTTGATTTTGGATCGCCAATCGACAACGTTCAGCAAATGCTTGAGCGCTGTCCAATGTGGTGTCAGGTAAAGCAATAATAAATTCTTCACCACCATACCGCGCCACGATATCGGAATGGCGAATTTGTGAAGAGAGCAGTTTGGCAACTTGGCATAATGCTTCATCACCAAAGTGGTGCCCATATAAGTCATTGATATCTTTAAAATGATCAATATCAATTAAAATAATGGCATAGTGGGTTTTTTTGCTTTGCATTGCATCGAGTTTTTCATTAAAAAAACGACGATTATATAAATTGGTGAGTGGATCCGTTTCGCTGAGTTTTTTGATTAAAGACTCTCTATGTCGCCACTGTGACAATAAAATTTCACATAAAATTAAACACACCATTAAAATGGGGATAATAAAATACAACATCGTTCCTACCCAGAACAGATTGTCATGACGATTATTCTCTAATATGCGTATGCTAAAGATGGGTGCATAAGGAATGATGTGCCAATAGGTAAAGAACATCATTGAAATATAAATCACTAGGGCCGTGATGAGTTGAATATAAATAATTTTTCGATTGAATAAAATGAGCCCCAAACCTGAAATACACACGAATGCAAATACTGTTGCAGGGCTATAAATTCCGACTAAAAAACCATCAGTGAGCATTAACATAATAAAAATACTGATGACGATATGGGGTAAGATGGTGTTCGCCCATGTTTTATGTTGGAAAAAATAACAAAATAGGATCAGAAAAAAAAGCAGTAGTGTTGAACCAAGATTGACCATCAACTGCGATTGAATCAAGCTGATATTGACCCATTGCCAAGTTTCTGGGGTCAAAAGGATAAAAACTTTCCATGCAATCCAGGAGAGATGCAGCGCCATAGTGAGGATGAGAATCAGAATACACTTATGCAAACTGCTCCAATTCATAATGATGTTTGAATCAAATTGTGTTTTCAGTTTTTTAAAAAAAAGATTAATGCCTAAATTTGATTCTGCCATCCATATTTATTCCTCTATTCTGTTAGTCAGTCATCATTGTATATTGATCACATTTTCTAAATTATAATGACTAAAATTTATGTTAACAAAACATTATTATGCATGATTTGTTAAAAATTTTTTATAAAAATACACACATTAAAAACAGTGCTTCGATGATTTAAAAACGTTTTGTTAAGATTGAACTCCTGTACTTGAATAAAATTGATGGCGATTGTTTTTTGCCATGTAGAGTGCTTCATCAGCCTGTTGTAAGACTGTACTGCTCATACTGTCTCGCCCCGAGACGGAGACACCACAACTGGTTTTAAGCGACAGGACTTTGTTGTTAATTTTAAACTCATGATTGTTAATCAAATCTGTTAAACGCAATGCAATTTGTTGCGCTTGCGTTTGATTGACATCACTTAAAATTAAAATAAATTCGGACTCACTATAGCGACCGATCAAGTCTGTTTCACGGATATTTTGTGATAGTTCATTAGCAATCGCAGCCAAAGCTTTATTTGCTGTCTTTAAATTATATTGAGTTTTAATCGTATTTAAATTATCGACGCTCAGCAAAATAATCCCATAATAAGATTCACTTTGTGGGTGCAATTCTTTTAAATAGCTATTAATGGCAAATTGGTTATATATGCCTGTTTGTGAGTCAATTTCTAAATCATGATTGACTTGGTTTTTGTGAATAAGCTTGGCAATAAAAGAGTGTTTCAACACTTGATTGAATAATGAGTGAATTTTACGCCGTCTTTCAGAATAAATTTTATTACGCATCATTTAATCCATCCGTGCTTGGATTTTTATTGTGTGATTCTGAGAATGTAGCAATTTATTCAGCCAAACTCAAATTTAAGTTGATGTAAATAATTGATGAATATAAACATAATTTATAAAAGGGTGACTAATTTTGCAGTAAAATTTAACAATATAGTCAAACCATCTGATTATTGATACGAGTAATTTGATTTCAATCATGCATATTCAATATATTTCAGGCTTTTATAAAAATTATTAGAAGCGTTTAGAAATTCATTTATTTTTGTATTTTTGAATCATAGATGGTCTTTCTATCGAGAGAAGGCATGGATATCGCCATGTTGTGTGGGGGATATAAAAAAACAAAGCACTGCTTTGTTTGCAGCGCAAGAATATGGTTAAACAAAAAATGGTTGAGCAATGAGTCTCATTACCTACGCAAATCTATTTAAACTCTAAATATAAAGCATGGCAATGAAAACTTTAAATCATTCAATAATATATTCATCGCATTGGTTGTATTGATCAATAGAAATTATATTTTTACTGTATACTTTTTTAAGCAGATTGACGATAAAAATAGTGTTGAAGCTGTTTGGGTAAGGCTTAAATTTCGTGATTGATATAAATAAAAAAAACAACAGTGAATTCTGCATATTCTCTGTTGTTTTTGGTCTGAGGCAGGGGTTTAAGGGTTAATCTTGATCAATTTTATGTGCAAATTCTGCGAGATCTGCTAAAGATTGCTTTGCTTCCTCAAACCATGGGCTAAACATCTGAAAATTGTGCCACATGCCGGTGTAGAGTTTGTAATTAACCTGAACATTTGCTTCTTTGGCTTTTTCTTCAAAACGTTGTGCATCCGAAAGCAAAATTTCTTTGGAACCAATTTGTACAAGTGTTGGAGGAAGACCTTCAAAATCGCCAAAAATTGGGGATAGCGCTGGCAAAGAACGATCTAGATGTTTCGGAACATAAAAATCAATGCCAGATTCAAGCGCTTCTATAGACAGCAGTGCATCATGCTTTTGGTTATAACGCAAAGACTCTCCTGTGAGCGTTAAGTCTAGAAATGGAGACATCAGGATTAATGCGCTTGGAAGTTGTTGTTTATTTTCTGCTTTAATTCTTAACGCTAATGCCAGAGCTAAATTTGCACCACAAGAATCACCTGAAATGATGATGTCTTTGGGTTGAATGCCTTGATCCAAAAGTTGTTGATAAACATCATAAATGGCGTCACCCGCTTCAGGGAACTTATTCTCAGGTGCGAGAGGATAATCCAGATGTAGCACTTGCATTTGTGTTCGTGCTGCAACTTCGGAAAGAAAAGCACGATGCGTTTTAAGCGATCCTACAAAAAAAGCGCCACCATGGATATGTAGAATCATTTGAGTTGATTGTGCTTGAGGTTTGATCTCTTCTGCTCGAATCCCTGCAATCCGTAAAGGACGTATTTGTACATCTTTACGTTGTGGGAAAACGCGTGCAAGTTGCTCTATCGCAAAGCGCGCTGTAGCAGGAGGAAGATTAAAGCGACTTGGAAATTTGAAGCTGGATTTAAGAATAGATTCTGTAAGATATTGTTTCAGGGCTGAGTTCATCTTCACGTTTATTCCATATTGTTAAATTTTCGACTTTATTTTTGTTGATTTACCAACATTTGTTACAAGGGTACACTATATAGTCACATAGAAGAATTGCTTAATTGACGCAAGTTTTTGATACTATAGATTGTCAATTAGACTAGGGAAAACAAAACAATGAAAAAAATTGTACTCGCATTAGGCGTATTATCGGCAACAGTTCTTGCAAACGCTGCAGATCCACTCAATGGAACAGTTTGGAAAACAATTGATGATACGACGAAACAACCAAAGGCAATTGTAAAATTCACTGAACAAAAAAATGGAACATTGACGGCAACGATCCAAAGTGTTTTAACACCAGGTGAAGAAAACTCGTGCAGCAAATGTGAAGGACCTTATCACAATAAATCATTGAAAGGCGTGACCATTGTTCACGGACTACAAAATGTCGGTGGTAAGAGTTATGACAATGGTACGATTCTTGATCCTAAAAATGGCAAAACCTATAAACTGAAAGGCGAACTCGCTGGGAATCAATTAAAGTTACGTGGCTATATGGGCATCTCGGCTTTAGGTCGTAACCAAACATGGGTACGTGCAAACTAAGACGGACGTTTCTATCATCTAAAAAAGCCTGATCAATCGATCAGGCTTTTTTATAGTTTAGCGTAGAACGTTTATACAGCAGTTTTTAAGGCTCTAATTTGGTCTTCATCATAACCCACCACAAATTGACCATTCTGTTCAATCACAGGACGTTTAATTAAACTGGTATGGGTTGTGAGTGCATCAATTAAATTTTGATCACTGGATAAGGCAAGCTGTTGCTCTTGTTCACTGAGTTTTTTCCATGTTGTCCCCTTTTTATTCAGCACCACATCTTTTCCTAAGCGATCTAGCCATAACTGAACCGTATCTTTGTCGATACCTTGCTTCTTATAATCATGAAACTCATAACTCAAGCCAAGTGTTGTGAGCAAATCAAAAGCTTTCTTCATTGAGTTACAATTTTTGATCCCGTAAATTTTCAACATGTCTTAACCTAACTTACAATTGTGTGATTTAACTGAAAGAGTAACAAAATTGTCGATCTAGACTGTATAGAATAGATAAAATATTTTAAAGCAGAGGGTGTTCTGTCATAAAAAATTAATATAGTAGGATTAATCTTTTGATTAAGTTGGCATGAGATCGACTGAGATAAAAGATTTTTAAAATAACTCAAAAACAAAAAAGCAAAAATAAAAAAGAGAAAACCCGCATCTAATCATCCTGATTATGCGGGTCTCATTACAACGTCCAATGTCACATCCTTGCAAAATAAATATTCAACATATTTATTTCTTTTCGTCCTACGGCGTCCTATCCCTTTGCTGTCATCCTGACAATGTCCCTGTGCCGTGGAAGGTATAATGCGCTTATTGCAGTGAAGAAAATATACGATAACACGACAAATTTTGTAGGTTTTTACCGCATATTCAGTGCACACTTGTAAACTTATTGAGTGGATTTTGAATAAAAACCACTCAAATTGGCTTAAATTTTGTAGTCAATGACCACTGGAGCATGGTCGCTATACCATTCATCTTTATACACCCAAGCATTGACGGTACGCTCTTTCCAGTCAGGTGAGCAAGCATGATAATCAATTCGCCACCCGACATTTTTTGCCCGAGCTTGTCCGCGATTGGACCACCAAGAATATAGTTCAGCTTCTTTACGTACTTCTCGGAAGGTGTCGACATAACCTAAATCATCATAAATATGATCAAGCCAAGCACGTTCATGAGGTAAGCAACCCGAAGATTTTTGATTACCCGACCAATTTTTAATGTCGATACGTTTATGCACAATATTGTAATCACCACAAACAATGATTGATCTGTCTTCATCACGCCATTGTTTTAAAATTTTTGCATATTCTTCTAAGAAATGGTCTTTACGCGCCTGAGCTTCATCACCAGATGAACCTGAAGGGAGATACAATGAGCAAATTTGTACTGGTTTATCTAAACCAAGATCAAATTCAGCTTGGATAAAGCGACCTTGACTGTCTGCAAGCTCAAAACCTAGACCATTGCTGATCGATTTAAAAGGCAAACGACTATAGATTGCAGTACCTGCATAACCTGATTTTTGCGCAGGAAACAGATGGGTAAACCAACCCTCTGGTTTAAATTTATCTGTCCATTGCTCGTGTGTAATGCGGCTTTCTTGGATACAGATTACGTCGGCATCCGACTTTTCCATCCATTCGAGTAAGCCTTTGGTGACGGATGAACGTAAGCCATTTACGTTAATTGAGACAACTCTTAAAATTTTTTGATCACTTGGATAGCTACTCTTTGGTATCATGCGCAGTCATAACCTCAATGTATGAATTTTGGAGCACCTCATGTCAACGCCAGCTCAGTTTAACCCACAAGCTTTTATCGAACTCGCATTATCACGTGGTGTGCTTAAATTTGGTGAGTTTACTTTAAAATCAGGTCGTGTGAGCCCTTATTTTTTTAATGCAGGTTTACTCAACGATGGTGAAGCATTATCGCTTTTAGCTCAAGGTTATGCAGATAAATTAACACAATGTAACAACGTCGAAGTAATTTTTGGACCAGCGTATAAGGGGATTCCTTTCGTTGCTGCGACTGCTGTAGCGCTATCTCAAGTTCACAATCAGAGTGTACCTTGGGGGTTCAATCGCAAAGAAGCAAAAGATCATGGTGAAGGTGGTGTTTTGGTGGGTGCTTCAGTTGAAGGCAAAAAAGTTTGGATTATTGATGATGTGATTACCGCAGGTACTGCGATTCGTGAAGTTGTCACGATTCTTAAAAATGCAGGTGCAACAATTGCAGGTGTATTGGTTGCACTTGATCGCCAAGAAAAAGGTCAAGGTCAGTTGTCTGCGATTCAAGAAGTTCAGAAAGAGCTTGAGATCCCAGTTCATGCTTTAATTACCATGAAAGACTTGATGGATTATCTGGATGCGAAAGGCGACAAAGATGCTTTAGCGAAAATGGAAGCTTACCGTGTGAAATATGGTATATAAGCTGAAAAATTAGATAAGATAAGGAGCATCAGCTCCTTATTTTTATGGTCAATGAAGGATTAGGTACCATATTCAATGTTAATTCTTGTGATAATCGTTGTTGTGGCTGTATTAGGCATTATTTTTGCCAAACAGATCGACCAACGACGCTGGCAACGATACCAATTTGAAAGAGATATTTATTTTCGACAATATCCTTTTCAGTGGAAAGGTTTAGAACAGTTTGAACTGGTTCTAAATATCAATGCGCAAGCGCAAAAAAAATTGATCAACCAACTGATGTTAAGACCGTCAAATGACAGCTATATCAGAAAATCATCCATACAGCGTGAACCAGAATATCCAAGACAACATTATACGATCAAAGTGATGGTACAAGATTTCACGATTGGCTATTTAGAAACAAAATACGCTGAATTATTCGGAGCGAGTCTCGATCAAACGGATTTTGAAATTGGTCGCCCAATTGAATTAAATGCTGAAATTATTGTTTTTGAAAGGGATAATGAAGTTTCCTGTCGTGTAAAACTAGATTTGCCTCGTAATCCAAAAACTGCATATCAATATTTAATTGAAAATAACCAACAACAATTTAAAGAAAAAAATTAAAAATAAAAACAGAGGAAAAGAAGCATCGGGCTGTGACTACGACAGTCCTGCATCACGCTCTTTAATTTGAAACAAGATTTTTTTGATCAACGCAAGGATTTCTATCTGTGTGATTAAGCTCGCACATAGCCTCTCACTGCTTGTAAGGCTCTATTTCGCACAGATAAAGTGTTGGCATGAGCTAGAGAGATTATCTCTCATCATCCATATGTGAATTGAGCAAATAAATACTTTGAACAATATGTTTCTGATTTTGAAAGGTATGGGCGACACGGTGTGTCTGAAACTCTTCAATGGTGAAGTTTAATGTGTATTCTTGAATAACGTCTAAACTCACCAAGTGCGTGATCAATTGATTGTGTTGTCTTAAAACTTGGATTTGAAGAGGAATGTTGAGATTGTTTTGAAACTGCAAATCCTTGTATCCATAGACCACAGTGGCATCACTGCCTAAAGGTGTAAAACGTTCATGTTCTTGATAAATATCTATAGAATGTGAATGCCTTTCTACAATCACTAAACCAGCTTTTAATGCACTGATATAGAGTGAAGACGAAATTTGGCAAATTCCACCTCCAAGATCTTCTGAAATGACCCCATTCACTAGATTGCGTCCTGCTTTATAGCCATTTTTTAAGGTGGGTGCTTTCACCAAATGCCAAAATGAAAAAATCTGCTGTGGTTGAATGATCACGCCATTTAAGGTTTGGATGGCAAGATCAATATTGTGGATTTTATTTGAGAAATAAGCATTCGATTTGATTTCCTGCGACGTTGAAATTTGGTATTCCGATAGCCATAAATTTTGTTGTGTCAACGCAAAATTTGCTGAGGAAAATAGATGTTCTCGGCTATACCTTCGCAACTGCTGATAACGTAATTTCCATGATTTAGGTAAATATTTTTTCATGTAGAGTTATGCTAGTGGGTGAGGTTAAAGAGAGGATTGTTTTTCTAAAACAACAACCAAGTAAGACGCATATTCTTTTAAAAATGAACGGCAGAATAGATTATCCAAGCTTCTGAATAGTGGACGCAAGCGTTTGGGAATACGATGAATGGGGAAGAATAAGAACCCCTGACTGGCAATCAATTTCCACTGGGTGCCTGCAATTTTTTCAATTTCCGACAAAGTCATTTGATGTCCTGCATGCCAGTTTTCTTGTTGGTGTTTGACCACTTGTCTACGCTTGGCGGAAGGAAAGTCAAAAATAAGCTGACCTTTTGATTTTAATTTTTGATGTGCCTCATTTAAAAATTGGATGGTGGTTGCATGATCTTGATGCATGATCACATGAAAGCTATAGATGGCGTTTAAGCGATGGTTAGCTATTGGTATTTCAGTTAAACGACCTTCGAGCAAGTCTTTGTTTGGATATTTTGCTTTAGCAACTTTAAGCATTTCAGGGCTAAAATCCACGCCATAATGGGCATAATCCAATAAACGACCTGTACCACAACCCAGATCCATACACTGCTCAGGTGGTATGGTTTTAAGTATTCGATTGAGAAAATCTCGTTCCTGTTGGTCTAAATACTGCCCATAACTGTTGTTAAAACGATTGTTGTCATAGTCTTCAGCGAGTTTGTTGTAGTAGGTTTTTATTTCTAATTCAGAATGATTCGACATGGGTAGCTCTTTTTATTCGGCGAATAAATTAATTTATAAACTATTTTTGGGGAAATCACACTGTTTACAATCTATAGGCGTTGCAATTTTTTCCTGACGACCTTGTGCACTCATCACCCAAGGTCGATTTTGCCAAGGCGGAAGATGGCGCATATGTTGGCGGTGCCCCATATGCGCCGAGTTAAGCCATAATAACTCTTCAATTATTTGAATTTCATCATAAATTCATTTGATCATAAACTGTAATTTCCGCTTTCGCCTGCGTTCTGACAGGCTATAAAGTATATCCTCTGTAAATTCAGAGCGCATCGGAAACAATGCCATCAAACCTGCTTTAACTTGATTTTGTATTAGAGTGAGTGGTCGCCAAAGACTTAACGGACGTTCATTCCAAAACTCAAATAAAGTTGTATGCGGAAATTTTTGCACAATCAATTTTTCTAATAAGACCGCATAGAGTAACTTACCCAATAAATAAACCTCTGCAAGCATACTTCCTTTCTTAGCGCGTAACTTATCAATATTTAATATACTTTTCAGTCGTTTAAATGCTATTTCAATCTGCCAACGTGCTTGGTAAATATTCTTGATTTGTTCTGCCGAAAGACGTGTTGGTGGCAAAGTACTGATGATCAACATCCAATTAGCCAAATACAATGTGATCGCTTTTGGTGGGTTCTTTGCACACCTTTTACTGGATTGCCTCTTAATTTTTCGACGTACTTGCTCTGCGTCTGCTTCACTTCTAGGAAATGCATGAATATATACTTTGTAGTATTTTTGCTCTGTTTTCGTTCCTCCTATCATCCAAGCTTCTATCACTTGCGGTTGATTAGAATTTTGATTTAATTTTTCTTGCCAATCTATTTGTTTGAACTCTATATGATCGTTTTTTATTATTTTTTCATAAGTCAGCATCGAATTTGGGTTGTACCGAATCACTATTTCTACCCCCATATCAACAACAGGAAGGATGGTTTTTGTGCGACTGTAGCCACGATCGGCAATCACCACATCTCCTTTCTCAAACCTATGATGTTGTAAACTTTCTGCGACTTTACGAGTACTGAGTACAACTTCAAGTAAAGATAAATTCCATAAGTCCATTGCTGTATGTAAGCGATATGTCGCTCCATCTGCACCGCGTTCTTGGATGCTTGTACTATCAACGATTACAAAACGTAAGCTGTCGTCACTTTGTCGGTGTGTGATTTTAAACATATGAATTATGAGTGATTTAATCCAGTTTATGCTCTTACATAATCGTTCTTTAATCGCATCATCGGACAGACGACCATATGTTTGAGCAAACACGCCTGCACAGCTTTTCAATGATAAATCGTGTACACAATACAACATGATAATTTGAAAAAGTTCTTCAGGGCTTTTGATTTTTCTAATGCGTTGAAATGCTTCATGTTGGTAAGCGAGTTCGGAAAAATGAGTAGGAAGGGCTTGCATTAATTGTTCAAATACATTCATGATTGTGACTTAATGATGGTTGTTGGTAAATATTCACAGTAAGAGGTTAATATCTGCCACACCATCATCACAAATTTATTAATGTTTTCCAATGCTTTAACTCTTAACTCGGCGCATATGTGGCGGTGCCCACAAGAAAGCAAAGCAACATAATGATATTCTTCATCTATTTCAAAACCAAGGATAGTTTGCAACATTTTGATGGTCTTATTCACAATTATTGCCAATAGTTTAGCGAAATTTCGAAAAAGAACGGCATAATCTCCGCTATACTGCATGCAATCCAAAAATTTATCAGAGTATCAAAATGCGTGTACTTGTTGTGATGGATCCCATCGAAAGTGTAAACCTCAAAAAAGACTCAACTATGGCGATGCTGTGGGCTGCATCACGTCGTGGACATGAATTGGGTTATGCATTGCAACAAGATTTATATATTGATCAAGGCAAAGCATTTGGTTTGATTTCACCCCTTAAAGTTTTTGAAGACTACAGTCATTATTATGAGTTGGGTGAAAAAACCAAAGAGTCTATCGCTGCTTATGATGTGGTGTTGATGCGTAAAGACCCACCTTTTGACATGAACTTTGTTTATACCACGTATATTTTAGAGCAGGCAGAACGGGAAGGTGCGTGGATCATCAACAAACCACAAAGTTTACGTGACTGCAATGAAAAACTTTTCGCAACACAATTTCCTGATTTACAAGTACCAACCTTAGTCAGCTCACAACAGCGTTTAATTCGTGAATTCTTAAAGGAACATGGTGATGTGATCGTTAAGCCTTTAGATGGTATGGGGGGAATGGGGATTTTTCGTTTATACCAAGATGGGGTAAACATTGGTTCAACCATCGAAATTTTAACTGAAAATGGTACACAACCGATTATGGCGCAACGCTACATTCCTGAAATTGTAGAGGGCGATAAACGCATTTTAATGATCAATGGTGAACCAGTACCTTATTGTTTGGCGCGTATTCCACAAAATGGCGAAGTACGCGGAAATTTAGCTGCTGGCGGTTTAGGTGAAGCGCGTCCATTAACAGAAAATGATAAAGCCATTGCTGCAAAAGTTGGTCCATTTTTAAAAGCAAAAGGTCTGGTCTTTGTTGGCTTGGATGTGATTGGTAATTATGTTACTGAGATCAATGTGACCAGCCCAACCTGTATCCGTGAGATCGATACTCAATTTGGTACTTCAATCGCAGATGATCTGTTTGATGTACTGGAGGCGGGTAAATCTGCTTAAACATCATATTTAGTGGAATGACATTTTATAGTGAGATGATCGATTTATTTTTAAATGATGCTAAAAAATAGAGTCTAGACAGACTCTATTTTTTTGGGTTGAACTGGATAAATCATGCAAAAATAAAAAAAATAACATTGAATTCTACTTTTTTTAGCAGATTAATGACAAAAGTAGTTTAAACTTTCAAAACAGTAGAAAAAAACAATGAAAGGCTTGGTGAAAAAAAGTAAATAAACTTTTCCCCATAGCGGATTGTGATTACAATTGGTTGTTTAAAATATTCGTTAAACATTTATTTTTGCATTGAAGAATTAGACCGTGACCAAACCTCAGCAAAGCACACCGAAACACGTCATGATGATGGCGGCGGGTACAGGCGGACATGTATTTCCTGCACTGGCAGTTGCAAAAGAATTGCAGCAACAAGGCAGCCAAGTGTCTTGGTTGGCAACACCAACAGGTATGGAAAACCGACTTTTAAAACAACACGATATTCCAATTTATCAAATTGATATTCAAGGTGTACGCGGGAACGGAATTGTACGTAAACTGGCTGCGCCCTTTAAAATTTTAAAAGCAACCTTAAGCGCGATGCGTTATATGAAACAGCTCAAAGTTGATGCTGTTGCCGGTTTCGGTGGTTATGTGGCAGGTCCAGGCGGTTTAGCTGCACGCTTATTGGGGATTCCAATTCTGATCCACGAACAAAATGCTGTTGCAGGGTTTACCAATACCCAATTATCACGAATTGCTACAACGGTATGTGAAGCTTTCCCAAATACATTCCCCCAAAGTGCGAAGATTGTGACGACTGGAAATCCTGTACGTGCAGAGATTACGGGGATTTACAATCCATCTTTTCGTTATAAAGAACGAGAAAATGCGCATGAACCATTACATATTTTAATTGTCGGTGGCTCTTTGGGAGCGCAGGCATTGAATGAATGTTTGCCTGAAGCTTTGAAACAGCTCAATGTGCCATTAAACATATTTCATCAATGTGGTCAAAATAAACAAGATACTACCCAAGCGTTATATGCCAATGCTCCCGATAATATGCAGGTTGAGGTTCAACAATTTATCGAGGATATGGCACAGGCTTACAGCAATGCAGATTTAATTATCTGCCGTGCAGGAGCGCTAACAGTGACTGAGGTAGCAACAGCAGGTGTGGCGGCGATATTTGTTCCATTGCCAAGTGCCGTGGACGATCACCAAACTGCCAATGCCAAATTTTTGGAAAAAACGGGTGCTGCGAAAATTTGTCCACAAAGTACCATGACACCAGATTCCCTAAAAGATTTACTCACGCCGTTGATGAACCGTCAGTTATTGATGGAAATGGCAGTTAAAGCCCGTCAACAAGCTCAACCAGATGCGACACAACGTGTGGTTGGTTTAATTCAAGATTTGTAAGTTAGAGTTGATTATGTCTCCAACAAGCCCAGCTGATAAAGCAAAGAACCTGATTAAAATTCCAGAAATGCGCCGTATTAAGCATATCCATTTTGTGGGTATTGGTGGTGCAGGTATGTGTGGTATTGCAGAAGTATTAAAAAACCAAGGTTATAAAGTTTCTGGTTCTGACATTAAAGCATCCAAAACGACAGTACAGCTTGAAGAGAATGGTATTAAAGTTTTTATTGGGCATGCAGAAGACAATATCAAAGGTGCAAATGTACTGGTGGTATCCACAGCAATTGATCCTGAAAACCTAGAAGTCAAAGCAGCAATTGAAAATCGTATCCCTGTGGTACGTCGTGCTGAAATGCTGGGTGAGTTAATGCGCTATCGTCATGGTATTGCTGTTGCTGGTACACATGGTAAAACTACAACGACAAGTTTGGTTACTTGTATGTTGGCAGAAGAAAACATGGACCCAACCTATGTGATTGGTGGTTTGTTAAATCGCACAGGCGTGAATGCTGCATTGGGAGCAAGTCGTTTTATCGTTGCTGAAGCCGATGAATCAGATGCTTCATTCCTTCATTTAGAACCAATGGCTGCGATTGTCACCAATATCGATGCAGACCATATGGACACTTATGGCGGTAGTTTTGATGTATTGAAAGATACTTTCGTGAAGTTCTTACAAAAAATGCCGTTCTATGGTTTGGCTGTGGTGTGTGGCGATGATGCCAATATTCGTGAAATCATGCCACGGATTGGTCGCCCTGTGGTGACCTATGGTTTCAATGAAGATAATGATATCCGTGCGATTGACATTGACCAAACGGGTATGCAGTCAAGCTTCACCGTATTGCGTAAAGGACGTGAACCTTTACGACTAACAATTAACCTTCCTGGTTTACACAATATTCTCAATGCATTGGCTGCGATTGGTATTGCCACTGATGAAGGTGTATCAGATGCGGCGATTGCACGCGCATTAGAAAGCTTCAGTGGGGTAGGGCGCCGTTTTCAAGTTCAAGGCGAATATCCACTCGATGAAGGCACCGTGAAACTGGTAGATGATTATGGTCATCATCCAAAAGAAGTAGAGGCAACGATTAAAGCCGCTCGAGCGAGTCATCCAGATCGTCGTTTAGTCATGATGTTCCAACCGCATCGTTTTAGTCGTACCCGTGATTGTTTTGATGATTTTGTCGATGTGTTGTCACAAGTCGACCAATTGTTATTATTAGAAGTATATCCTGCAGGTGAGAAGCCAATTGTTGGGGCAGATAGTCGCTCTTTGGCACGTAGTATTCGTTTGCGTGGTGAAGTTGAACCGATTTTAATTGACCCTGTAGAAGGTAATTTGCAGAACGTGATACAAAAAGTGTTACAAGCGAATGACTTGTTATTAACACAAGGTGCAGGTAACGTGGGAGCAATTTCTGTAGAATTGGCTCAAAACCAACTGTATTTAAAATAATTGATTTGGCTTTGTTTAAATTTGGATTTGAATAAAGCCTTAAAAATTGAAATTGACTAACTTATAAGTTTAAGGATTTAAACGTGTCAAATGCTTCTAAATTCGGCAAAGTAGCGGTGTTGCTTGGTGGTAAATCTGCTGAGCGTGAGGTGTCATTAGATAGTGGTAAAGCTGTTTTAGAAGCATTATTACGTTCAGGTGTGAATGCAGAGGCTTTCGACCCGCAAGAGCGTAGTGTGACGGAACTTGTGGACTATGATCGTGCATTTATTGTATTGCATGGTCGCGGTGGTGAAGATGGTCAAATCCAAGGTGCCTTGGAATGGATGAATGTACCTTATACAGGGACAGGCGTACAAGGTTCTGCGATTGGTATGGATAAAGTCAAAACCAAACAGATCTGGCAAGGTTCAGACTTGCCGACCGCACCTTATCGTATTATTTCAAAGGATTCTGATCTTAATGAAGTGATTGAGAGTCTTGGATTACCTTTGATCATTAAGCCCGTTCACGAAGGTTCAAGCGTGGGAATGAGTAAGGTTGAAAAAGCAGAAGACCTTATTGCCGCAATTGAAAAAGCCACTGTACATGACGCAGTCGTGATGGCTGAAAAATGGATTACAGGGCGTGAATATACCATTTCCTTTCTGAATGGTTTGCCATTACCAGTGATTCGTTTACAACCTCCAGCAGATGTAGCATTCTATGATTACGAAGCCAAATACAATCGTAATGACGTGGAATATGGTATTCCATGTGGTTTAAGCGAAGCTGAAGAAAAGAATCTTCAAGCGCTCTGTTTGCGTGCTTTCCAAGCTGTAGGTGCTAGCGGATGGGGGCGTATTGATGCGATGTTGGATGAGCAGGGTAATTTTTGGTTATTAGAGGTGAATACTGTTCCGGGGATGACCAGCCACTCTCTTGTACCTAAAGCTGCAAAAGCAGTTGGTTATAGTTTTGATGAATTGTGTGTTGCGATCTTAGCGCAAACACTCACGGAACAAGCTCACTAATTTATGGCTCAACTTCCTGCTTCGATGCGTCGCAAACGTGCGGCGATTACATCAATACACGATAAGCCACCGACACGTCAGGATAAGCTTCTGAACGTGGGTAGCTGGTTGCTTATGGTTGTTGCTATAGCTGTATTATTTGCAGGAATCTATGGTCTTTACAAAGTGATCACCGATGCGCGAGTTGCAACACTTGAAGTGGTGGGGACGAGTTCATCGGTCGAATCGCAAGCGATTACACAACACCTAAAACCTGTTGTGAAAGATAATTATTTCACTTCGGATTTGGAGCAAATTCGAGATAAAGCACTGGAAGTATCATGGGTAGACCGTGTTGTGGTATCACGCGCATGGCCAAATGGTATTCGAGTGCGCGTTATGCCGCGTCATGCAATCGCACGTTGGGGAACAGGGCGATTACTCAGTGATGCTGGAGATGTCTACAGTGAAGCAGTGGTGACCAATCATTCCAATTTGCCATTGCTCCATGGACCACTCAGCCAATCCAAAGTCATGATGCGTCGCTATAATGAAATTAACCAATTATTTCACCCAGTCAATTTACGTTTAAAAGAGCTTTATCTCACTGAACGGATGACTTGGTTTATGCAGTTTGATTCAGGTCTACGTGTGATTGTCGACCAAGATCAAACGATGAGTAAGCTACAACGTCTCAGTCACTTGGCACAAACAGACTTAAAACCCGTGTGGTCGAATATTTCTGCAATTGATTTGCGTTACCGAAATGGTCTGGCAATTCAGTGGAAAAATTCAGTTTCACCCAAAATTACCAACGGTCAGTTTGTTGTAACCAGTAATGACATAGGCGTTGCAGGTGGGATGGTTGCACAGCCATAATATGTGGCTTGAAAAAGAGGCGTAGAGCCAAACATAAACAATGAAGATAATGGTAGCAAAGCGATGAATGAAGCTGTTCCCTCAGTTGTTGCAATTGACATTGGGACACATAAAGTTTCAGTACTGATTGGTAAAGTACATGCCCCTGATAATATTCAGGTTATTGGCATGGCAAGCGCACGTAATAAAGGAATGAATAAAGGCAAAATTGTGAGCCTTGATAAAGTCACAAATGCAATTAAACAAGCCGTTCAAGAAGCTGAAGATATGGCTGAATGTCGTATACATTCAGCATGGGTGTCGATTCCAAGTACTGAATTACAAAGCCATTATGCAATTGGACGTACCCCGATTTCAAACGCAGAACGTACGATTACCACAACTGAGGTGGTACGTGCTCTAGAGTTGGCAAAAGCCAGTCATATGGCAGCTGATCACTATTTGGCGAGTGCTGTACCTTTAGGATTTGAGTTGGATGACTCAACTGAATGGGTACAAAATCCGATTAACTTATCTGCCAATAGTATGACTGCACATTATCAATTGATGATGATGCCGATCAGTACCATGCAGAACTTAGATCGCGCTATGAAAGGTGCCAATATTTCTGTTGAGAAAATGGTGGTTTCGTGTTTGGCAACTGCTGAAGGCAGTTTGCTGAAAGATGAAAAAGAATATGGTGTTTGCCTACTCGATATTGGTGCAGGTACCACCAATATCGCTGTTTATATAGAAGGTCATTTGGCTCTAGCCAGCACCATTCAATGTGGTGGTGAAAATGTCACACGTGATATTGCGACAGTGTTGCAGACCACCACTGAAGAAGCTGAACGGATTAAGTTGCTTCATGGCTGTGTCGATATCCATCAGGTCAAACCTGATCACATGATTCAGTTTGAGGCAATTGATGGTCCGCAAACCATCAGTCGCATAGAACTTGCTGAAATCATTATTGCACGTTATGAAGATATTTTAACTAAAGTGCGCTACGAACTAGAGCAGCGTGGTGCCTTGCAAAGCTTGTATCATGGTGTTGTACTGACAGGTGATGTTTGTCAAATTGAAGGCATGGTGACTTTGGCGCGTCGTATGTTGGGCGTTTCTGCACATCTAGGCAATCCACCTTTACAAGTGGTCACTGACGATCAGAACTTACCTTCATTACGTCGTTCAATGTATGCTACAGCGGCAGGCTTACTTTTATTTAGTCAAAGTGACATGCAAGAGGCGATTGAGGAGCCTGAAGTTCAAGGGGGAAGACCATTCTTTGACCGAATTGTGAATGGTTGGAATGCCTTGAATAACAAATTAAAAGGTATTTTTTAGGTGTATTTTTTTTGGGAATATTGTTAGGAAGTTGTAAGTGTTCTATCCAATACTTGACAAGCTCTGTAATGAACAGCATCCTAAAAACAATTTTTATTATTGAAGATCAAGGCAGTATACGGGCTTAAGTGACTGCCACATTATATTAGGAAATCTAAAGGTCATGGCCTCATTTGAATTTTTAGACGATGGACAAACCGATAACAACGGTCAAGCCCGTTTTACTGTGTTTGGTGTTGGCGGCGGCGGTGGTAATGCTGTACAACACATGGTGCAATCTGACATTAAAGGGGTGAAATTTGTCTGTGCAAATACAGATAAACAAGCCCTAGATCGTATGAATGCACCTTTTAAAATGCAACTTGGGGAGCAAAGTACGCGAGGTCTAGGTGCGGGTGCGAATCCAGATGTAGGTCAAATTGCTGCTGAAGAAAGCCGCGAGCAAATTCGTCAGCACCTTGAAGGTGCAGATATGGTGTTTGTCACTGCCGGTATGGGTGGTGGTACGGGCACAGGCGCTGCACCAGTTGTTGCTGAAATTGCTCAGGAAATGGGAATTTTAACTGTAGGTGTTGTGACTACGCCATTCAATTTTGAAGGTCGTCGTCGCCAGCGTTCAGCTGAAAAAGGCATCGAAGCATTAGAACAGCATGTTGATTCTTTAATTATTATTCCGAACCAACGTCTGCTCAGTGTATATGGTGACATCTCTATGCAAGATGCTTACCGTAAAGCCGATGACGTATTGTTGAATGCGGTTCGTAGTATTTTTGATTTAGTGGTACGTCCAGGTCATATTAACCTTGACTTTGCTGACTTAAAAACTGCAATGAGTACCCGCGGTTATGCCATGATGGGTGAAGGCAAAAGCAGTGGTCCAGATCGTGCTGAAGAAGCTGCACGTTTGGCGATTCGTAGCCCATTGCTTGATAACGTTAACATCATGAACGCTAAAGGTGTGTTGATCAATATCACTGGCGGTGCAGATGTGACATTACGTGAAACAGAAGTGATCACGGATGTTGTCAACCAGATCGTTGACCTTGAAGAAGGTGAAGTGTTCTTTGGTACTGTGTTTGATCCCGATGCGCGTGATGAAATTCGTGTGACAGTGATAGCTACAGGTTTGACGCGTAACGCAAGTGATGCGACTGAAGCGAAACGTAGAACACATGTAAATAGTGCTGCTCAAGCTCATTTACAACAAGCACAACATCATGCTGTAGATGAAGATGATATTCCTGCGATCAATAAACAGCGTCAGGAAGAGGGTGCACCTGTGACGGCGCCGAGTTCAAATGGTCGTTCTACGCCAATGAGTATTCAAGATTATTTGAAAAACCAACAGCGTAAATAATTGATAAATATTAATAATATTTAATATTGTCGAAAAAGGTAGTGAGATTCATTACCTTTTTTGTTTTTTATCAATGGCTAAATGTGCTAACGTATAGCGGATTTGAGAACGAAGACCGAATTAGCATGTTGAAACAACGTACCCTGAAGCGAGTCGTTAAAGCGAGTGGCATCGGACTACATAGTGGACAAAAAGTCATGATTAACTTTTTGCCTCATGTGGCGGATGGGGGTATTGTATTTCGACGCATCGATTTAAATCCACCTGTCGATATCCCTGCGGATGCCATGCTGATCCAAGAAGCATTTATGTGTTCAAACTTGGTCAGTAAAGAAACTAAGGTGGGCACGATTGAGCATGTCACCAGTGCGATTGCGGGATTGGGGATTGATAACCTGATTATCGAAGTCTCAGCGTCTGAAATTCCGATTATGGATGGAAGTGCAGGTCCATTTATTTACTTACTCATGCAAGGTGAGTTGGTTGAACAAGATGCACCAAAGAAATTTATCCGAATTTTAAAACCTGTTGAAGCACTGATAGACGATAAGCGTGCAATTTTTTCTCCTCATGATGGGTTCCAAATCAACTTTACCATCGACTTTGATCATCCAGCCTTTGCTAAAGAATATCAATCCGCAACCATTGATTTTTCAACTGAAACATTTGTATATGAAGTTAGTGGTGCGCGTACCTTTGGCTTTATGAAGGATTTAGATTATTTAAAAGCCAACAATCTAGCATTGGGGGCAAGTTTGGATAATGCTGTGGGTTTAGATGATACTGGCGTCGTCAATGAAGAAGGTTTACGTTTTGCTGACGAGTTCGTGCGTCATAAAATTTTAGATGCTGTTGGTGATTTATATTTGCTTGGACATCAAATTATTGCCAAATTTGATGGTTACAAATCGGGTCATGCACTAAATAATCAACTTTTACGCAATGTGAAAAGTGATCCAAGCAGCTATGAAATTGTAACATTTGATGACGAGAAATTGTGTCCAATTCATTTCGTCAATGTGACATAAGTCATTGTGTTCTCTAGATTGTGTTATAGTGTAACATTAATAAGTGTGAATTGAGTCATATTTTAAACAGTTTCAAATCTTAATTTTATCTATTCTGTTTACTTTTTATTGCTTGCCAAACGTAGTAGAGCTTGGCTAAGCTTAGGGTCGTTCACAAAACTAGCGGCATTTTGTAACATTTCGGATGTTGCGGGTTGCATCGAGCTTACCGTTTTATGGGGTTGTAAGGACGTTTCAGTATTGGTATTTTCAATATGTAATCGGACTTGTAGTTTTTGTAAATCACGTAGTTCATTGATTTGTGATAATTGAGAAATATACTGCTTTTGAAGATAACCGAGTTGACTAATCATGGCTTGATTTTCACCGGTAATCGTCAAAATACCGTATTGATAACAGACAACTCGCCAATTCTCAGGTTGAGGAAGTAGCGGTTGAATTAATTTAGTAAGTTTTTGCCATTCAGCAACTTGCTTTGTAAGAAACGATAAGTTTCCTGTTTTTAAGTGTTGTCTTGTTGGTTGGAAGACGTTTTTGGGTTCAGACATACATTGTTCCTACATATTTATGTCCTATCTTAAGCGCTCGTTTCACCGGATATCAAGGATGAGATCACACAAGAAACTTGACTAAGAACAGTTAAAGAGGTTTTTATGCACACGCGACGTATTTTATTAGCTTTTACACTAGCTGCTTCAGCTGCTACTGCGACATTTGCAGACTTGATTCAAACTCCAGATCGTTTAGAAAAATTATCCAAGACACTTTCTCAAGGTTCTTACAATCCAGATGATTTAGACCTTCCTGCTTCAGCAAAGATGAATGTCACGCTACGTAGTTCAGATGCTCCAATCGAGTTAAACAATGCAAGCATTGCTAAAAAATACGGTTCTAGCTCAAATTCTACTTCTCGTTATTCAGCAAGTTCTCCATATTCATGGTTAGTCACGCATCCTCTTCCAGACATGAAGCGTGTGAGTTCTGATTTTGGTGGTCGTACCATGGGTGGTCGCGCTGAACATCATTCAGGTTTAGACCTTTCTGCACCAAGTGGTACACCAATCTATGCTACAGGTCCTGGTATTGTAACCAAATCAGGTTGGGGTACAGGCTATGGTCAATATGTTGAAATCAACCATGGCAATGGCTATATCACACGTTATGCACATGCCTCACGTCTGATTGCGCGTGTAGGTGATCAAGTCAAAGCAGGTGAGCATATTGCCAATGTAGGCTGTACAGGTCGTTGCACAGGTCCACATTTACATTATGAAGTTGTAAAAGATGGTCAACGCAAGAACCCTTCTTCTTACTTAGCGATGTTGCCATAAAACAATCACGTAATTCATTGAGTGTCTATGTTGGATATTGAGGATGATATTCAGTGTCGCGTTGAATTAAATCCTGTATTCAGACTAGCATTAAATTGAATTTATATTGTATAAAAAACCGCCATTATTGGCGGTTTTTTGTTATTTTAAGTGTCATTTAGTCAACAACTATTTAGTTCCTAAATAATACCTACAATCTGCATTCGTCTGTAACGATAACTTAACAGGGCTAAAACATGATACATATAATATATAGAAAATTATTCAAGGAGTAAGTGGAAAATGGCGTATTACGGTGATAGCGACGCTCAGGAAACACAAGAATGGCAAGATGCCTTTGATTCAGTGCTCCAGCATATGGGGACTGAACGTGCTGCGTTTTTATTAGAAAAATTATATCAGCAAGCCATTTCAAAGCATGTTCCCATTCAGCGTCTAAATACTCCTTACTTAAATACCATTCCTGTAGAAGAGTCTCCAGCAATGCCGGGCGACCAAGATATGGAACGTCGCATTCGTGCATTGATCCGTTGGAATGCCTTGGCAATGGTATTGCGTGCCAATAAAACAGGTGATGACTTAGGTGGTCACTTGGCAAGTTTCGCTTCATCTGCAACTTTATATGATGTTGGTTTTAACCATTTCTTCCGCGCCAATAGTGATAGCTTTGGCGGCGATATGATTTATTACCAAGGGCACTGTGCGCCTGGGATTTATGCGCGTTCATTCTTAGAAGGTCGTTTAACTGAAGATCAATTGAGTAACTTCCGTCGTGAAGTGGGTGGTCAAGGTCTTTCAAGCTATCCGCATCCCTATTTAATGCCTGATTATTGGCAGTTCCCAACGGTTTCGATGGGTCTTGGTCCAATCATGTCGATCTATCAAGCACACATTCAAAAATATTTAATGAATCGTGGTTTGATCAAGGAAGAAAACCGTAAGGTTTGGGCTTATCTTGGCGATGGTGAAATGGATGAGCCAGAAAGCTTGGGTGCGATTTCGCTGGCAGGTCGTGAAAAACTCGATAACTTAATCTGGGTGGTTAACTGTAACTTACAACGCTTAGATGGTCCTGTTCGTGGTAATGGTAAAATTATTCAAGAGCTTGAATCGTTATTCCGTGGCGCTGGCTGGCGTGTGATTAAAGTGGTTTGGGGACGCCATTGGGACCCTCTACTTGATAAAGATACTTCTGGTGCTTTAAAAGCATTAATGGATGAAACTTTAGATGGCGAATATCAACGTTACCAAGTAAAAGGCGGTGCGTATACTCGCGAAAAATTCTTTGGCAGATATCCTGAAGCTGCGGAATTAGTGAAAGGCTTGAGCGATGAAGATATTGATAATCTAAATCGTGGTGGTCATGACCCATATAAAGTTTATGCGGCTTATGCAGCAGCAATGACCAGTAACGGTCAACCTACAGTGATCTTGGCGAAAACTGTAAAAGGTTATGGTTTGTCTGATGAAATCGAAGCAGTCAACAAAACGCATCAAATCAAGAAAATGCAACTTGATTCATTAAAATATGTGCGTGATCGCTTCAATTTGCCATTCAATGATGAACAGCTTGAAGAGTTACCATTCTATCGTCCTGGTGAAAACTCGCCTGAATTGAAATATATGAAAGCTCGTCGTGAAGCTTTAGGTGGTTATCTACCTGCACGTCGTAAAGAAAGCGAAGCTTTGGCGATTCCTGAACTTTCAGTATTTGATGGTGTATTGAAAGGCAGTGGTGGTAAAGAACAATCTACGACGATGGTGATGGTGCGCTTGATTGCAGCATTGTTAAAAGAAAAAGCCATTAAAGACCGTGTTGTTCCAATTGTACCTGATGAAGCTCGTACTTTCGGTTTAGAAGGGATGTTCCGTCAGTTGGGTATCTACGCTGCACATGGACAAAACTATACGCCTGAAGACCAAGAACAGCTCATGAACTATCGTGAAGCAAAAGATGGTCACATGTTACAAGAAGGGATCAATGAAGCAGGTGCGATGAGTGCTTGGTCAGCATTGGGTACCAGTTATTCCACCAATAACTTGCCAATGATTCCAATGTATATGTACTACTCTATGTTTGGTTTCCAACGTATTGGTGATATTGCATGGGCTGCAGGTGACTCTCAAGCACAAGGTTTCTTGTGTGGTGCAACAGCAGGTCGTACAACTTTGAATGGTGAAGGCTTACAACACCAAGATGGTCATTCACATATCTTGGCAGCAACTATTCCAAACTGCGTGGCTTATGATCCTTGCTTTGGTTATGAGTTGGCTGTGATTGTGCATGATGGTTTACAACGCATGTATGTCAATCAAGAACGTGTGTTCTACTACTTGACGCTCATGAATGAAAACTATGATCAACCTGCATTGCCTGAAGGTGCTGAAGAAGGCATCAAGCGTGGTATGTATCTATTCAACCAAGATGAAAAAGCCACAGTTCAGTTGTTGGGTTCAGGTGTAATTCTACGTGAAGTCATCAAAGCGGCACAAATTTTACGTGATGAATACCAAATTCATTCTAATGTGTGGAGCGTAACAAGCTTCAATGAGTTAGCACGTGATGGTATGGCTGTTGAAGAATACAATCGCTTGCACCCACTTGAAGATGGTAAAGAATCTTGGGTGTCTCAGCAGTTACGTGATACCGATGGTATTGTCGTTTCAGCAACAGATCATATGCGCGCATATAGCGAACAGATCCGAGCTTACCTTCCAGATAGCCGTCCATATGTAACTTTAGGTACAGATGGTTATGGTCGTTCAGATACACGTGGCAACTTGCGTAGCTATTTCGGTGTAGATGCTGCTCATATCGTGGTTGCAACATTGAAAAAACTTGCCGATGAAGGTGAAGTGGACGCACGTTTAGTGAAAGATGCGATTTCTTCGTTTGAACTTGATGTTGACCGTCCAGTTGCATGGTTACCTCAAGCACATCCATCTGTGCAAGAAGTTGCAGCTTATACTGAATCTACTGAGGAGAAATAATGATGCAAATTACAACTCCTGATATTGGTGTAGATAAGGCAACGGTTGCCGAAATCCTCGTCAAGGTCGGCGATACGATCGCTGTAGATGACAGTATCGTTTTGCTGGAATCTGATAAAGCCTCTGTTGAAGTGCCTAGCACTTCAGCAGGTGTAGTAAAACGTATTGCGGTTGCTGAAGGTGATGAAGTTTCAGAAGGTGCAGTATTGATTGAAGTTGAATCTGCTGATGCAACTGTGACAGAAGCCGCTGAAGCACCTGCTCAAGAGCCAGCAAAAGCAGAAGCTGTTGTAGAAGTTAAAACAGAGTCTGCGGCGCCTGTGGCAAATTCAGCATCTACAAATACGACATCACAAACAGTTGAAGTGAAAGTTCCAGATATTGGTGTGGAAAAAGCTTTAGTAGGCGAAGTGTTAGTAAAAGTTGGTGATGAAATTGCTGTGGACGATAGCATTGTTGTTGTCGAATCAGATAAAGCAACAGTTGAAGTTCCAAGTACAGTCGCAGGTACAGTTGAAAGTGTTGTGGTGAAAGAAGGTGACAGTGTTAAAGAGGGTGTAGTACTCATTACAGTGAAAACTGAAGGTGGGGCAGCAGCATCAACAGCATCGTCCGTTGAGATAGCGCCACAGCAAACAACGCCAGTACCTCAAGCTGCTGCACAAGAACAGTCCGCTGTGACTCAATCAGGTAAAGTTGAGGTCACTGTGCCAGATTTGGGCGTGGACAAAGCGACTATTTCTGAAATTTTAGTCAATGTGGGTGACCGTGTTGAAAAAGATCAGAGTCTTTGTGTTGCAGAATCTGATAAAGCATCTGTAGAAGTACCAAGTACAGTTGCAGGTGTGGTCAGTGCCATTCATGTGGAATTGAATCAGTCTGTGACTCAAGGTACCGCTTTGGTGACCATTGAAGCAGAAGGTCAAGCAACACCAGCTCCTCAAGCGAAACCTGCAACTCAATCATCGCAAGAAACAGCACCAGTCGCAGCTCAAGCACCGACCACTGCATCTGCAAAAGTTGAGACGCTTACTGCTGTAGACTCATGTGAGAAATTATCAAAAGCACAGCAAGCTGAAAATGCTAAAGTCTATGCGGGTCCAGCTGTGCGTAAACTTGCACGTGAATTGGGCGTTATACTTTCTCAAGTTCAAGCTTCTGGTCCACATGCACGTGTGATGAAAGACGATGTTTTTGCTTTTGTTAAAGCGAAACTGACTGCACCACAAGCAGCGCCACAAACTACAGTTGCTCAGGTTGCTTCAGGTTTACCTGCTTTACCAGACTTCAGCGCATTTGGTGGTAGTGAAATTGCGCCAATGACACGTTTACAGCAAGTGTCTGTACCGCAGTTGTCACTGAACAATTTTATTCCGCAAGTGACACAATTTGATTTGGCGGATATTACTGAGCTTGAAGCTTGGCGTGGTGAACTCAAAGGTAAGTTTAAGCAAGACGGTATAAGCTTAACCATTCTTGCTTTTATTGCGAAAGCTGTAGCGTTCTTGTTGAAAGAAGAACCTTATTTTGCAGGTCATCTTGCTGACGATCAAAAGTCAGTGGTGTTACGTAAGGAAATTCATATGGGAATCGCAGTGGCGACACCAGATGGATTAACTGTTCCTGTATTGCGCAATCCTGACCAAAAATCAATTAAGCAAATTGCGATTGAATTGGGTGAGTTGAGTAAAAAAGCACGTGATAAGAAACTTTCTCCGAAAGATTTGCAAGGTGCCAACTTTACAATTACCAGCTTAGGTTCAATTGGTGGTACAGCATTTACACCTTTGGTGAACTGGCCACAAGTTGCAATCTTGGGAATTTCACCTGCCACCATGCAGCCAGTTTGGAATGGTTCAGGTTTTGATCCGAAATTGATGTTGCCACTGTCATTGTCTTATGACCATCGTGTGATTAATGGTGCGGATGCGGCTCGATTTACCAATAAATTAACCAAGTTGTTATCGGACATTCGTAACATCTTGCTTTAAGTTTTAAAGATGAGGAAACCTCGCTTTATGCGGGGTTTTTTTATATTTAAGCCGATCAAATCTTTTGCTTTGATTGGTGTTTAAGATATTGAATAGTAAAAATTGAAAATAAACTGAAAAGCATTGTAGAATAGTTGTACTTCATTGGGGAGTAGCCGCTGTTTGTTATCAATACGATAATAAATGGGTGATGATCAACATAATTACTCAACAGAGTATGGTCATCATAGCAAAGAACCAATTTAGCTGAAGGCATGTACTCAGCTATCTTTTGTTGGCAAGACCTTTGATTTATCACTCCGCGTTGGATAGGTGACTATTCATATTGGCTAGCAGGAGGGGTAAGTCATCGGTAAATATTGCTAGCCAGAGACTTTGACATGTTAAATGCCTTCCTCATCTCTTTGGTGGTTGTTGCTTTATCCGAAATGGGCGATAAAACGCAACTACTCGCATTACTTCTTGCTGCACGTTTCCGTAAACCTATTCCGATTTTATTCGCGATTCTGATTGCGACATTGGTCAATCATGGCGTGTCAGCTGTGCTGGGGCAATGGATTACCACGGTACTCAGTCCAACTGTTCTGTTATGGATCGTTTCACTTGGCTTTATCGCCATGGCGGGTTGGATGCTGATTCCAGACGAACTGGATGATGAATCTGAAAGCATAAATAAATGGCAGAAATATGGGGTCTTTGGTGCAACATTTGTGTTGTTCTTCCTGGCTGAAATCGGTGATAAAACTCAAATTGCGACCGTAGCACTTGCTGCACGTTTTGACAGTATCGGATGGGTCACTCTAGGGACTACACTGGGCATTATGTTGGTCAATGCACCTGCTGTATTTATTGGTAATAAGTTGGCAGATAAATTACCAATTTCTTTAATTCATAAAATTGGCGCAGCGATATTCTTTATCATTGGTGTTGCCGCATTGGTACAACATTACTTTTTTTAAGGCTGTTTTTTCGATGCAGCTTTAAGCTGTGATTGGATCAGCACCTTTTCAAGATAAAAAACTCAACCTAGTGTTGGGTTTTTTATTATTTTGAGAATAATCACACAAATAATCATAAAACTTAGGTTGTATATTTATTGTAACTTTGAAGAAAACCTTATATGTTGTATGGGATAAATAAAGATTTATTTTAAAAAAGGTTTTGGGGTTCTGGGTATGGCTTTAGATCGCACCACATCGCAAGTTTTGTTTGATAATGGCACACATAAATGTATTAGTTTTACCAGTTTGGTGAAAGGCGAAGGTGTACAAGCCAATCAATTTTTGATTCTCAATAATGAACGTGCAGCAGTTTTGGATCCAGGTGGTGATTTAACTTATGTACCTTTAACTATGGAATTAAATAAATACACACGTTTGCAAAACCTAGACTATGTGATGGCATCTCATCAAGACCCTGACATTATTACCTCAATGCCACGTTGGTTAGTGTATACCGATGCTAAAGTGGTCGCTTCTAAGTTGTGGGCGCGCTTTTTACCTCACTTAAATTCCGCTTTTATGAGTGACCGTATGAAAGGCGGTTGGCTAGAGCGTTTGATTGAGTTACCTGATCAAGGGGGTTCAATTCCTTTGGGTGAAACTCGAATTATTGTCGTTCCTGCACATTTCTTACATTCAGTAGGGAATTTTCAGTTTTACGACCCCATCTCTAAAATTTTATTTTCTGGGGATATGGGGGCATCTATTGTTGATGATGCATCTACACCGATAGATGATTTTAATAGTCATATTCCAAGTATGCGTGGTTTTCATCAACGGTATATGTGTACCAACAGAATCATTCGCTTATGGGTGAAAATGGTGCGTCAGATGGATATTGAGATGATCGTGCCTCAGCATGGCAAACCTTTTATTGGAAAGGAAATGATCAATCAATTTTTAGATTGGATTGAAAATTTACAGTGCGGTGTTGATTTGATGGATGAGACCGTGTTTACCTGTCCTCAATAAAAAAACTCAAAAAATCTATTGTGTTTGGATACGACTTTTTTTAGGATTTTCTTGCCAAAATCTTAAACTGATAACGAGAATCTTAAAAAAATGTTGTCACAAATCTCAGCACAGGATGCATGCTTAAACTGTGGGGCGTGTTGCGCCTTTTTCCGAGTCTCATTTTATTGGGCGGAGGGAGAAGCAATGCCTTCAGATTATGTAGAACCGTTAACTGCAGTATATTCATGTATGCAAGGGACCAATCAAAAACAACCCCGTTGTATTGCATTGGATGGTGTTGTTGGACAGCAGGTCAGTTGTACCATGTATGAACAACGCAGTTCATCTTGTAAAGAGGTGCAAGCTGGGGATGCACAATGTGCCAAAGCAAGGCAGGCACATAATTTAATTCCTTTGATTGATATTGATGTCATGACACCCAGTAATGATGAAGATTTTGATCAGGTGTGCTAATGCTGCAATGGGGAAGTTTAGGATATGAGAAGATTTTTTTTACAAGAGATACAAGCTCTAATCATATATTGAGTCGTTTTTTGACAGTAGCCTAGAGTTGTTTAAAAAGCAGAGACTGTCAGCTGACAGTTTGCTGTGGTGTTAAATCTACTATAATTTTATATTCAAAGCCCATTTTTATTTCAATAAGATACTGAAAAATAAAGGGTGATCGAGAATAAGATAAATCCGCACAATAAAAAATGAAAATTGAACGGAAATTTGTATATAATAGCTCACGGAAATTACCAGCGAGACTGTTATGTTGACCATCGTTCAAGAAGCGTTAACCTTCGATGATGTCTTATTACTCCCTGCCTATTCTACTATCCTCCCAAAAGATGTCTCTCTAAAGACACGCCTCACACGCGGCATTCAACTGAACATACCTATGGTTTCAGCAGCAATGGATACAGTGACTGAGTCACGTATGGCGATTGCAATGGCGCAAAATGGTGGTATCGGTATTTTACATAAAAACATGGATATTTCTGCGCAAGCTGCAGAAGTTCGCCGTGTGAAAAAATTTGAAGCAGGCATGGTGAAAGATCCTATCACCGTGACTCCTGAAACGACGATACGTGACTTGATTGCGATTACTCAAGCCAACAATATCAGTGGTGTTCCTGTTGTTAAAGACGGCAAGGTTGTTGGAATTGTGACAGGACGAGATACTCGTTTTGTGACCAATTTAGAGCAACCTGTAAGTAACATCATGACCGGGCAAGATCGTCTTGTGACTGTTCGTGAAAATGAGTCTAAAGAAAATATTCAAGCATTGTTACAACAACATCGCATTGAAAAAGTGTTGGTGGTGGATGATAACCATGCCTTAAAAGGTTTGATTACTGTCACTGATTTCCGCAAAGCAGAATCTTATCCAAATAGCTGTAAAGACGAATTAGGTCGTTTACGTGTTGGTGCTGCGGTGGGTACTGGTGCAGAAACGCCAAGCCGTGTTGAAGCTTTAGTAGAGGCAGGTGTCGATGCGATTGTGGTAGATACTGCGCATGGTCACTCTGCAGGCGTGATTGAGCGTGTACGTTGGGTCAAAGCCAATTTCCCACAAGTTCAAGTCATTGGCGGAAATATCGCAACAGGTGATGCGGCATTGGCATTGCTTGACGCGGGTGCAGATGCTGTAAAAGTCGGGATTGGTCCTGGTTCAATCTGTACAACACGTATTGTTGCGGGTATTGGTATGCCGCAAATTTCAGCAATTGATAGTGTTGCAAATGCACTGAAAGATCAAATTCCGTTAATTGCTGATGGTGGTATCCGCTTCTCTGGCGATATGGCAAAAGCGATTGGTGCTGGTGCAAGTACCATTATGGTGGGTTCACTCATGGCAGGTACTGAAGAAGCACCTGGTGAAGTTGAATTCTTCCAAGGTCGTTACTACAAAGCTTACCGTGGTATGGGGTCTTTGGGTGCAATGGCAGGTGCAACAGGTTCTGCAGACCGTTATTTCCAAGACTCTAAAGCAGGTGCTGAAAAGTTAGTTCCTGAAGGTATTGAAGGTCGTGTACCTTACAAAGGACCAATGGGTAACATCGTACATCAAATGATGGGCGGTTTACGTTCATCAATGGGCTATACAGGTTCCGCAACCATTGAAGATCTTCGCCAAAATGCAAAATTTGTGAAAATTACTGCAGCAGGTATGCAAGAGTCGCATGTGCATGATGTCACGATTACTAAAGAAGCACCGAACTATCGAGTGGGTTAATCTTTTGTAATATTTTGATTGAAAAAAGCCGTCAGTTTATGACGGCTTTTTTATTTTGGTGTAAAGTATAAACGTGAAAAATTGATTGTTATACAACGCATAATAAGTGGGTAAAAAATGAGTTATTTCGGTACAGACGGGATTCGTGGAAAATTTGGTGAACTCCCAATTACCCCTGAATTTGCACTTAAATTGGGGTTTGCCGCGGGTAAAGTATTAAAGCAAATTAGCCCAAAAACAAAACCTATTGTGGTTTTAGGTAAAGATACACGTTTATCTGGTTATATTCTTGAAGCAGCATTACAGGCAGGCTTAAATGCAGCAGGTGTTTATGTGCACTTGTTAGGACCGTTACCTACCCCAGCGATTGCCCATTTAACACGTGCATTGCATGCCAATTTAGGGATCGTCATTTCTGCATCACACAATCCTTATTTTGATAATGGCATTAAATTTTTCTCAGATGAAGGCAAGAAACTACCTGATACGATTCAAGAAGCGATTAACCGTGAATTAGAAAAAGATATAGTCATTGAAGACACCGCTAACTTGGGTAAAAGTGTACGTGTTAAAGATGCCAATGGGCGATATATTGAATTTTGCAAATCGACGTTCCCGTATCATTTCAATTTACGCCATTTAAAAATTGTTGTGGATTGCGCCAATGGTGCAGCTTATAGCGTGGGTCCTGCGGTGTTCCGTGAATTGGGTGCCAAAGTGATTGCACTTTATAATGATCCTGATGGTTTAAATATCAATAAAGATTGTGGGTCAACACATCCTGAAAACTTACAAAAAGCTGTTGTGGAGCATCAAGCAGATTTAGGCATTGCTTTTGATGGCGATGCTGACCGTGTTGTATTGGTTGATCGTCATGGAAAGCTGGTAGATGGTGACCATATTCTTTATATCTTAGCCACACAGTCTTCACAGAAACCAGCAGGTGTAGTGGGTACAGTGATGAGTAACATGGCTTTGGAATTGGCATTGGAAAAGGCAAAAGTACCTTTTGTACGTGCTAAAGTGGGTGACCGCTATGTTTTACAAAATCTAGAAGAAAACAACTGGGTCATTGGCGGTGAGCCATCAGGTCATATTTTGACTTTAGACAAGAGCACAACAGGTGATGCCATTATCGCGGCACTGCAAGTATTGACGGTGTTGGTTGAGCAAAATAAAGCTTTGGATGAATTGGTCGCCGAGTTTAAAACTTTGCCCAATGTGTTGGTCAATGTACGCCTTGAACAAATGTTTGACCCATATGCAGTGCCTGCCTTGGTTGCTGAATTTGATAAAGCAGAAACATTACTCAAAGGGCGTGGTCGAATTTTAATTCGTAAATCTGGGACTGAACCGATTATCCGTGTTATGGTAGAAGGTGATGATTTGCAAGAAGTCACTGATTTAGCAAATCATTTAGCAGATGCTGTACGCAAAAATGCTGCCTAAAAATAGTATCTAATCTGTAGAAGGTTTGGGTTCATGAGTGATGTGATTAAAGATTTAAGCGAGCTTCGTTTAACCTATCAGAAAGGTGAACTGCATGAGGAACAGGTGGATGCCCATCCACACGAACAGTTTCTCAATTGGTTTAATTTGGCTCTAGAAGCCAAACTTCATGAACCTTATGCAATGTCCTTAGCGACTGCAAATGCACAAGGTCGCCCGCATGTGAGGACAGTGTTATTGCGTGGTGCAACCGAAGCTGGTTATGACTTTTATACCAACTATGACAGTCAAAAAGGTTTGGATTTAGCTGAAAATCCTTTTGCAGAACTTCTCTTTTACTGGCCTGAGTTGGAGCGCCAAGTCCGTGTTAGTGGTCAAGTCGAGAAAATATCTGAGCAAGAGTCTACTGATTATTATCACAAGCGTCCACGCGATAGCCAAATTGCAGCGCATATCAGTACACCTCAAAGTGGGGTGATTGCGAATCGTGAACAACTTCAACAACGCTTTCAAGCACTGTATGATCAAGTTGCGGAGAAAGACCAACTGGTAAAACCTGAGTTTTGGGGAGGCTATCGTTTGCAACCCGACTATTATGAGTTTTGGCAAGGTCGTCCAAATCGTTTACATGATCGTTTAACTTATGAAAAGGTTGAGGGATTTTGGAAATTACAACGTTTGATGCCATAAATGCAAAAAATACAAATTAAACAACGACCACTGTTGACACGCCCTGATCATTTTCAGGGCGTATCACCGTTTATTGCTGAACTTTTGGCAAGACGTGGAGTGCAGTCAGAACAAGAACTTGATTTAAAACTGAAATATTTACTTGCACCCAAAATGAAAGGTTTGGAGCAGGCGATTCAGATCATTGACCAAGCCATAGATGAACAGAAAAAAATCGTCATTGTGGGGGATTATGATGCCGATGGTGCGACCAGTACAGCACTGATGATATTGGCTTTAAATGAAATGGGAGCAAATGTTCAATATTTAGTGCCTGATCGTTTTAAATATGGTTATGGTCTCACCCCTAAGATTGCCGATTTAGCTTTTAAAAAATTTCAACCCGATTTATTGGTCACTGTAGATAATGGAATTTCCAGTCATGCAGGAGTTGATCAAGCGCATTTACTGGGTATGCAGGTCATTATTACCGACCACCATTTGACTACGAAGCAAACACCTCAAGCTGAAGCTGTGGTGAATCCGAATCAACTGGGATGTGAGTTTCCAAGCAAGGCATTGGCGGGTGTGGGGGTTGCTTTTTATTTATTGGCGAATTTAAGTAGTCATCGTGCAAAACTTGCTAAATCGACTGCAAAAATGCAGCAATATTTAGATTTGGTTGCTTTAGGCACTTATGCCGATGTGGCAAGTCTGGATTATAACAATCGGATTTTGGTCGATGCAGGTGTGAAGCGAATTCAGCAAAATCAGTGTCGTGCTGGAATCAGTGCATTGTTGGATATCGCAGGGCGTGATCCAGCTGAGTTAAAAGCTTCTGATTTAGGGTTTGTCTTAGGTCCTCGAATTAATGCGGCAGGACGTATGGAAACCATGGATATTGGGATTGAATGTCTATTGGCAACTGATATGCAAACTGCCTATGCATTGGCGCGTCAGTTGAACGATTTAAATTTGGAGCGCCGTCAAGTTGAATCACAAATAAAGCAAGAAGCACTGACTGAGCTAGAACAACTTGAATTAGACCAAGACAATTTACCCGCTGCGTTGGTGATGTTTGAAGAGCATTGGCATCAAGGCGTGATTGGTATTGTTGCGGGGCGTTTAAAAGAACAATTTCATCGTCCGAGTATTGTATTTGCTGCCGATAAAGATGGCATTCATATCAAAGGATCTGCTCGCTCGATAGAGGGTATCCATATTCGAGATATGATTGAAAAAGTGGCAGAACAGTATCCTGATTTAATTAGCCATTTTGGTGGTCATGCTGCTGCGGCAGGTTTGACCATTCAAAAGCAAGATTTCGAAGCATTTAAGCAGCGTTTTACTGAACTGGTTGCTCAATCAGATGAATCTCTGTTTCAAGCGGTGTTATGGACAGACGGTGAATTACCTGCTCAAGCCTTTCAACTGCAAACGGTTGATACACTCGAACAATTGGGTCCTTGGGGACAAAAGTTTCCTGCCCCTGTGTTCGAAGGGCAGTTTAAGGTGATTGACTACCGCTGGCTGAAAGATGCTCATTTAAAATTGCGTTTGGCTTTAGCAGATGGGCAGGCTGTGGATGCCATTGCATTTAATGTTCGTGATAAATTTAATTTTGATCCGATGCAGGATCGTGTTCGTATCGTCTATGAGTTGGATAAAAATCAATTCAATGGCAATGTGAGTTTGCAATTGCGAATGTTGCATTTGGAACAGTAATTTCAAATGAAAAAGCGCTGATATAGGCGCTTTTTTATTGGCATATGATTAAAAATATAATGAGTAAACTATACGAATAAAAACAAGCCATGTGCTGATTCAATCGGCAAAAGGATTCAAATCTGCTGATATTTCTGAATTGATCATGTCCACTTTAAAAATTGAAAGAATGTCTTTTTCATATCTTAAGCAATATCTCTTTATAAAATTAATTTAATATAAATCAATTAATTATGGTTTATTATAAATATTTTATTGAATTAAGACACATTAAGATATATCTTAATATGTATAAATTAATCAATTTGAGAAAAATAAAGATGAAATCAGCTCAGCATGATCATTCACAGCATGACTTTGAACATCGTGGTCATCATCCAGAAAAAGGCTATGCTGGACGTAGAGGTCGCTTATTTGAATCAGGAAAAATGAAGCTTTTGGTACTTCATCTGATTGAACAGCAAGCCAAACATGGTTATGAAATTATCAAGGACATTAGTGATCTGGTGGGTGGCGGCTATACACCCAGTTCAGGCACTATTTATCCCACACTGACCTATCTTGAAGAAATAGGCTTTGTTCGGGTAGAGAGTACGGCGGATGATCGCAAGCAATATCATATTACTGACGCTGGAAAGTTACACTTAAAAGATCAACAGCAACACATTCAACATTTATTAGCGCGTTTAGAAACGCGTCGTGAAATTCATGAAAATGACCAATATCTGGATGTGCATCGCGCCATGGAAAATTTAAAAACGGCGTTGCGTTTAAAGCTCAAAGGTAAAGATTTTAATGCAGAACAGGTCAGACAAGTTGCTGAGATCATTGATCAAGCAGCTGTAAAGATTGGGCGTTTATAGCATGACATCCAAAAGGTGAGACATGAATATTGAAATCCAACAGAAATTACGTCACGCAAACTTAAAAATTACTCAGGCACGAGTGATTGTATTCAAAGCCTTATCAGATCAAAAAGCACAACTGACGGCTAAACAAATTTATCAGCAGTTATATCTGAACAATCAGCAGATTAGCTTATCCACCATCTATCGTGTAGTGAGTGACTTAGAAAGGGCGGGTTTGGTGAGTCAAAAATTGAATGGTAGAGATGAAGCACGCTATGCCTTGATTAACAAGTCCGAAGCTGAATTTCTCAACATTCATTGTGCTGATCTGAAACAGATCAATAAATCTTCTTTGATTGAATCACTGGAAAAGGTTTTCCAACAATTCAATATCGATATTTTAGAGATTGAATTTAACAACACATTACACTAGAAGGTTTAGAGAAATAGTATGAAACAACATCAATACCACGTGAGTGTACAGCATCTTGCAGATGCCAAAGGTCAACCATCAAACTACAGTGAAAATATCGAATTTAATGTGGGAAACCACGACGATATTTTTGAAATTGTTGAACGTTTAAAAAAAGCTGAGTTTTTTGATGATGAGACAACAAAGGCATTTGCAGTCGGACTCAAATTGTTTTTAGAAGTGATGATTACACATCGTGATCATATTTTATTTAAAGACTTTGAACCCGCAGTAAAACAATTTATGAAAAATTTAAAGCAAAATGTAAAGAAAGAGGCATGATGATTAAAACAGATACATTTAGAGTGTTGGTATAATGCAAGCAAAATCTACAATGATCGTGGGTAAAATTCCCAAATTACCCGCAAAATATGCCACTTGGTTGATGCCATTTTTCCTTTCAGGATTAATGAGTGCCACTATTTCTATGATTAATTTATGGAAAAATGTGGGATGGTTTGATGCATTTTTTACAAAATGGTTCGATGTCTGGCTATTTTCATGGATGATTGCCTTTCCAATGGTATTGATATTTTTACCGATCGTCCGCCGTTTTACTGGACTATTTGTAAATCTCACACCGCCGCCAGCACCTTAAACAAAAGGTTCTGAAAATGGATGGTGTTGGATGGAGATTAGGTGTAGAGCATTTTAAGCGCAAGCCAATATCAGAAAATACAACATCATCAGTTGAGCATCACCATCCTCATAACAAAAACCACACTATTATTGTCCTATTCATAGTATTCAGCGTATTAAGATAGCTATAGGTTGATGGATATAAAACCGCTAGGCTAGATATATTGAAATGGCAGATGTTGAAAGAACATCCTGAGCTGATGAACAACTTTAGGATAACAAAATGACCAATACCAACTATACCGAGATTTCTAATTCTGACGATTGTGAAAAATACGTGAATCAATTTATTCAAGATTTTCCAATTCGCTCAGCAGAAATAGGCAGAGGCACCGTCATTAAACGTGCATTACCAAGTCGTCAGAAACGTATGATAGGAGCATGGTGCTTTTTAGATCACGCAGGACCAGTGACATTTCCTCAAGGAGATGGATTGGATGTTGGACCACATCCACATATCGGGCTACAGACTTTTACGTGGATGATTGAAGGCACAATGATGCATACAGACAGCATTGGCTCAAAACAATTGATTCGCCCAAAGCAAGTTAATTTGATGACGGCAGGTTACGGAATTTCTCATACAGAAGTTGCACCTGATACCGAAACCCGAATGCATGCGGCACAACTGTGGATCGCCTTGCCTGATGATAAAATCAATATGGCACCTCAATTTGACCATTATCCTGTATTGCCTGTGGTCGAAAAGGACAATATTGAATTCACTGTATTAGTTGGTGAATTTATGGATACCGTGTCTCCAGTCCAAGTTCATACAGAATTATTAGGCATTGATTTTTTTGCCAAAGAACAGACTAAAACTCGTATTCCGCTCAATCCTAAATTTGAGTATGGATTTATGGCTTTAGAGGGTGATGCAATCGTCAATGGTCATGATTTAAATAGTGACAATATGGTGGTGCTGGAACCAGGAATCTCCCAGATTGAAGTGGAACTTCCGAAAGGTTCTCGTTTGTTGTTGATTGGTGGAGAACCCTTTGAGTCGCCTATTTTATTGTGGTGGAACCTTGTGGGGCGTACTCAAGAGGAACTGAAAACAGCGACAGAGCAATGGATCAATCAAGATGCCCGTTTTGGAACAATTCCTGATTATGATGGTCCACGTTTAGAAGCCCCAGCATTTCCAGATAAGATGCGACCATCGAAGTAATCGGCGCCATGATTGATTGCTGATCTTGAGACACGAGCTTAAATTAAACAATTTGCGTTAAAGGCTCATCCCTTAGCGCAAATACTGAGCTTACAAAGTTCCATCTAAACGAAGGTTAAATAAAAATTTCAATATTATAGGAAAATAAAATGGCAATTATTGCAAATGCAAAAGTAAAAACTTATCCAGAACCATGGTCTGGCGAAGTCCTCAGTGGTAAGCACCAACTGATTACTGATAAACCTGAATCTTTTGGTGGGCAAGACAAAGGTTTAGCACCTTATGATTTTGTTTGTTCTGGTTTGATTTCCTGTACGATGATTACGTTACGGATGTATGCGCAACATAAAGGTTTTGATTTGGGCGAGTTTACAGTTGAAGCAGATTTTAATGCCAACAAAGAAGGTAAAGAATGGATTGAACGCCGTTTATCATTTGCCAATGCTTTATCAGAAGAGTTGCACCAAAAGGTATTAGACATTTGCCAAAAAACACCTGTCACCAAAACCTTGTTACGTAGTGTAGAAATCAATACCTCGATTATTTGAGTGATATTGAAAAAATAATTTGATTTGGAAAAGACATTTTGTTGAGCAACAAAGTGTCTTTTTTTATATGGTCAATATTGCTGATGACTTATTTACAACTGATGTTATAAATTTGTGTATAAAACTGAGCTTGGTTTAAGGGCTTAAAATCTAAATCATCAAAAGAATAAAACGCAGCACCAGTTTCGCCGTCATGACTCAAGGTAATGTCATCAAATTTTTTTACGAGTTTGCTGTTTGAGGTTTGTCCTGCAAAGTAATTAGCACCTCGAAGGGCAATAGTTTTCCCTTTACAGTCGACAATAAGTTGTTTAATCACAGATTGATAAGGCAGATCAGTGTTTCGTTTGATTGGCGCAGTATATTTTTCGTAGATCACCGCTTGTTTAAATGAATCACGAATCACTTTATTTGCCTTACTGTCAATAAAGGCTTGACCTTGAGGCTCAATAGCTCCAAGCAAAATAAGTTTGGGCTGATAGGAATATGCATTGGCGCATGCCAATAATAGAGTTAAACCGAGTAAATGCTTCATTTTTATTTTTCAGTATGGCTGATATTCAGACAGATTATAAACACAGTCATTCCAGAGCACACTTAAAAAAGTGTTAAAAATATAGCAATTCAATTGTTGAAAAGCCAAGATCAATCTATAGTCAGAACACAATAATTGAGGCAATAAAAATGATTACATTACATCATCTGGATCAATCACGCTCATTACGGATTATTTGGGCTTTGGAGGAGTTGGGGCTTGAATATGAAATTAAGCACTATAAGCGTTTGCCTACCTTTGCTGCACCGCCAGAGTTAAAAGCTGTGCATCCACTTGGAAAATCACCTGTGTTGACGGATGGTGATTTAACAATTGCCGAATCTGCGGTGATTTTGGACTATCTTCAAACGACCTATGATACCCAAAATCAGTTTAAGCCTCAGAAGTCTCAAGATCTGATGCAATATAACTATTGGATGCATTATGCAGAAGGTTCTTTAATGCCTTATTTGGTGATGACTTTGGTGATGACCAATATGCCGAAACATGTACCATTTTTGATTCGACCGATAGCAAAAAAAATCTCCGAAGGGGTACGTGGTGGTTTTATCAATCCACGTTTAAAAGAGCATTCTGCATTTTTGGAAGACTATTTTAGCCAGCATGATTATGCGGCAGGAGAATTCTCTTTTGCTGATATTCAGATGAGCTTCCCTGTGATAGCAATGCAGCAACGTACTCAAAATAAGATGCCTCAAATTGCAGCTTATGCGGAACGCATTCAGCAGCGACCTGCTTATCAACGTGCTAAAGCAAAAAGCGGCGATTAATTATTTGAGAGCTCAAAGTGAAGTCTAAATGAATTTGATCTTTTTACCGGGTGCATCTGGAAGTACTGAATTTTGGCAACCCGTGATGCAAAGCTTGTCGATGAATTATGCAAAAACCGTGATTGCCTATCCAAGCTTTGGGGGATGCCCAGATCATCCTCAAATTCATAGTTTTGAAGATCTACAGACTTATGTTCTTGATCAGATTGAACAACCATCGATATTGATTGCGCAGTCTATGGGAGGCATCTTTGCTGTCCAAGCAGCATTACAAAAACCAGAATGGGTTAAGGGACTGGTATTGGTTGCAACTTCAGGAGGAATCAATTTAGCTCCATTTCATGTGGCGGATTGGCGAGAAGACTATCGTCAAACT
The DNA here is from genome assembly GCF_000368925.1 of Acinetobacter bereziniae LMG 1003 = CIP 70.12. Lineage (GTDB taxonomy): Bacteria > Pseudomonadota > Gammaproteobacteria > Pseudomonadales > Moraxellaceae > Acinetobacter > Acinetobacter bereziniae. Next base: position 2,554,676 of record NZ_KB849756.1, read on the forward strand.
TTTGCTGTTCCAAGTTGGTTTATGGATCATCGATCTTATTTGGATGATGTATTAACCCAGATTTCTTGTCCTGTTCTATTAATCTGGGGTGATTCAGATCCAATCAGTCCAGTTAAAGTCGGTGAATATTTACAGGACAAAATCAAAAATTCAATATTACATGTCATTCCACAAGGTGAGCATGATTTAGCTCATGTTTTTGCAGATCAAGTGACAGAATGGGTTGAAGATTTTCTTTCCGAACATGAATGTACTTTACCATAATGACAATTGTGACTCGTCTTGTCGATCTGTGAGTTGATATAGCCCCACGCCAATTAAACGGAATTGAAAATGCTCAGGAATCTGCATTTCATTCAATAAGATTTGAACCACTTGAGTCATTTCTTGTGGTGATTTAAGTGCAGTCTTAAAGCTCTTACTGTGTTGTAGTACCTGAAAATTCTTTAATTTCAGTTTGACGGTCACACCTCGTGCTTGCATCTGTTTCTTTTCTAAACTGAGCCAAACCCGTGAGATTAAATTATCCCAATAGATTGCACATTGTTCGAGATTAAAATCGTCATCAAATGTGGTTTCTTTTGAAATTTGCTGCCGTTGTCGTTCTGCTTGTACAGGTCGATCATCTATGCCTTGAGCATATAAAAACAACTGTTTGCCATATTTACCGAAATGGTGAATTAAGATGTTTTCTTCAATTTTTTGCAAGTCGCCCAATGTTTCTAAATTTAAACTTTTGAGTTTTTCTTGAGTAACTTTACCCACGCCAGGAATTTTTTTCAGGGCTAAATCTTGAATAAAGTTTTGCACTTGGCTGGGTTTAATGATGCAAATCCCATTGGGCTTGTTCCAATCTGAAGCCACTTTGGCAAGAAATTTATTTGGTGCAACGCCTGCAGATGCAGTAAGACCCGTTTGTTGGAAAATATCAGCACGAATTCGTTCAGCGACTTCCGTGGCACTGGGAATATTGAATAAGTTTTCAGTCACATCAAGATAAGCTTCATCTAAAGACAAAGGTTCAATGAGTGATGTATATTTTTGAAAAATTTCATGAATTTGACGAGAAACATCACGGTATTTTTCAAAATTAGGTTCAATCACATAGACTTGTGGGCAACGTTTTTTCGCTTGTGACATCGACATGGCAGAGCGTAAGCCGAACTCACGGGCAGGGTAAGATGCCGCAGCAATCACCGCCCGAGGGTGATGTGAAGAAATCACCACAGGTAAATGCCTCAATTCAGGACGTTCAAGTAGTTCCACAGATGCATAGAATGCATCCATGTCGATATGGATGATTTTTCTCATGAATGACACAGTGTTGCAGCGCTGTGTGTTTATTCTAACCGATCTGGTTTGTTGTAAGTGATGAATTTGGTGTTTGGTAGCGAATCTGCGACAGTCTGTGTCGAGATGAGGGTTGGCTAATTTAACTTATTCTGTTGTAAAAACTGTTTCCACTGTTCAGCATCTCCATAAAAAACATTTAAATCAACATTTTTAGCAATGCCTTGAATTGTTCCCTGATTGGTATTTTGCCAAAAAGTCCATTCACGACCATCTTTTAAATCAGGCTTATCTTTATACTCACGAATCCAAATCGGTGTGTCCTTAAATTCGCCTGTAAGAACCATGTTATAAAATACTTTGGACGTGTAAAAAATGGGTTGTTTAGCATAATGTTGATGCAACTGATCATGTATAATTTTGATTTGTTTCAGTAATTGTTCTTTGGTGTAAGTGTTGATACAGGCACTGTCATATTCCAAGTCGATGACAGGGGGCAAGGCATTACTTTTGTTGGGTACTGTTTTGATAAAGTTTTGTGCTTGAATTGCGCCGTCTCGACACAAACGGAAAAAGTGATATGCACCTACACGCATACCACGTTCACGTGCTTCTAACCAGTAATCCTGAAATTTATCATCTTGATAATCTCCGCCTTCAGTGGCTTTGAGATAAACAAATTGATACTGCTGAGGAGAGATTTTTTTCCAATCGATCTCACCTTGATGATGTGATACATCGAAACCACGAATAACATAATCTTGAGCACCAGCATTTTGTGGATAAAACACAGCCAAGTAACTGGCGATACCCAATAAACTGATACATCCGATACTGGTGAAGATAGAACGATATTTAGGTTGGTGTTTCACAAAAATCATCCTGTTGCCAATGTTATGCAATTTCTAGATTAATCGTCGCGTTGCAGTATTGATCATGTGTTGATTGTACGCGTTTCGCTTTAGGGTGCGTCATTTGACTACCCAATTGTTCAATAAATTTACATGATGCATATTTTTTGGCACGTGCTTGATATTCAGTAATCCATCTGTCTCGGTCAAGCATACGGTTTTCTTGAACTGGCCAAACCCCTAAACGTAAGGCATCTATACCAATTCTCCACGGTTTCGGACTAATCCTTGCTCGGAAACAGTTTTGGTTCTTACACATACGCACATAGTTTGGATCGGCTTGTAGTGCAATAAAAAACTGTTGAGTTTCTTCACTTCGAGGTTCAAAGAGCTGATGCATGACCAAGACCCGATAGCCTTTTGGGGTTTGATAGACACGTAAATGCCAAGTTGGATGTTGCATAGAAAATTGACGAATGGATTTTAAGGCTTGTTGTTCCGGTGAACCCTTCCATTTATTTTGAATACTCAACAATATTTCGGCAGTTTGTTTGCTGAGTACAATGGAAAAAAACACGCCGAATAGCAACACCCACCATGTTTTAAGTAATACAGTACAGACGATACTGATGAAAAAGAGCAATATAAAACTTAAAAAATACAGTCGACTATTCGGCGCATAATTAAAATCAATGTCTGCAAATAAAACATCGGGCGTATTGAGACAGAGTGCACCATAAGAATTACGTGTGATCACCACATCATCGTGTTGTTGAATAATTTCTTCACGAATGGGCAAACCTTCACTGCCATTATAAGGAATTTTATGGTCAAGTTTGCGAATGTTCTGTCCTGATCTAAGTTGCTCAAGTGCCTCTTTAACACGTGTTTCTGCATGTATTAGTGCATCATGCATACTCAAATCTGACCAACCAAATCGTTTGATGGTGACTTGGCGTTTTTCGTATTGTGTTGTTATTTTTGCTTCTGCCCAATATCTTGGAATGATCATATGATGTGTCCTTATTCTTTATTCAGTTTTATTTTGAACAGTTTAATCTCGGGTATCTTTTGGGATCTGAAAGAAAATTAAAGCAGTGATGATATTGATTGCACCTAAGCAGATCAGCGTATAGTGAAAAGCTTGAGTAATATGTGTCTCTGTAAAATATACAGTAAAAGTATTCAACAATGTGCCTGCTAAGGCAATACCAATACTCATTGAAAGCATCATAATCATCGACAAGAAACTGTTACCACTACTGGCGTCTTGTTGAGTTAAATCTTTCAGCGTCAACGTATTCATGGTCACAAACTGCAATGAATTGAGTACACCAAAAACAAAGAAGTGTAGTGTGCGCAGCCAAAGTGGCGTATCGACAGTATGTAAGGCAAAGCTGGCAATACATGCACCAATCAATAAGGTGTTGACCAATAAAAATGGACGATAGCCTGTGCGTTGTAAAATAGGGCGGATGATGGGTTTGGAAAATAATGAGCCCAATACAATTGGTGTCATCATAATCCCTGTCATCAAGGGTTCCATTTTAAAAGCCACTTGTAACATGAGTGGTAAAATAAAAGGCACCGCATTGCCACCAAAACGGGCAAAGAAATTTCCCAATACACCGATGGTATAAATTTTATTTTTAAATAAACGGCTACGAAATAATGCATTCTGATGTGTATGTGCATGATAAGCGTAAATACATGCTGAAATGATGCCAATTAAAAGTAAGCCAATACTGAAGTTTCGAGAGATCTCTTTACTGGCAATATTTTCAATACCGAGTGCCATACCCACCATTGCGATGGCTAAAAGAACAAAACCGCTGAAATCGAAAGATTTCACTGAAGCCTCTTTGACATTGGGCATGGCTTTAAAGGTGACAAATGTCCCTAAAATTCCGATCGGTAAATTGATCAAAAAAATCCAATGCCACGAGGCATATTCAACCAGCCACCCTCCTAAAACAGGACCCATCAATGGTCCGAGTAGCCCTGCCAAACTCATCAGACTCATTGCTGAAAGAAATTGTTCACGAGGAATAATTTTTAACATAGCTAAACGACCTACTGGAACCAGTAGTGCACCACCTATGCCTTGAATGACTCGGAATGCGATCAGCAAATTGAAATTGTTGGATAGCGCACAACCCAAAGAGGCACTGGTAAAAATCACAATTGCGATAAAAAAAGTATTCCGTACTCCAAAGCGATCAGCCAACCAGCCACTCAAAGGAATACAGGCGGCAACAGCCAATACATAGCTGATGACAATACCATGCATTTTTAATGGATTTTCTTGCAAACTTTCCGCCATTGCAGGCAAGGCAGTATTGATAATCGTGGTATCCAAGCCTTGCATGAAAAAGCCGATCGAAACTAAAAAAACCAATAAATAAAATTTAGGCTGTAATTTGCTGTGCGATGGCGTTGCAGTCATAGAACTGAAATAAGTCAATTTTGTGAATAGTTTAAAACAATGCTCAGCTTAAATCTGTATGAAATCGTTGTTGAACCAGCGAGATAAATGAGCTTTGGTACATGAGTCAAAAAATGAGGCATTGTACAGTTGATCTGAATGCACTGATTTCTGTGCAAAGTTAAAATGTGATCACTGAGTAAGCTTCCCCGCATTTAGAATGCTTTTGCCAAAGATACTGTGTCAAAGGTCAAGAAACTGCAATAAAAGTGTAATGTGTTGGTCATGAAATTTACACCCCTAATCCTTATAGTGGTGAAAATTTAAACTACAACGGATTGGCGCATGAACTTAAAGATTTCTGCATTGTGTTTAGCAATGCTTTCTGTGGGACTGGTGGCATGTAATGATGACAATGATCAATCAACACCACCAGTGGTTGAGGAAGCAACACCTGAAAGTATTAGCCTAAGTCTATTAGGTCGTTATGAGACAGGTGTTTTTGCTGAAAGCGCAGCAGAAATTCCTGCTTATGATGCAAGCACCAAACGAGTATTTGTAGTTAACGCCAAAAAAGGTTTGGTCGATGTACTTGATGTGTCTAAGCCAGATGCACCAGTTCATATTGGCGAGCTCTCTGCTCGTGAAGCCTTGGCAGAGTCAGAAGTAAATTCTGTGGCGATCAAAAATGGTATTGTTGCGCTTGCTGTTCAAGCCAAGCAAAAAACTGACAAAGGGTTGGTGGCGTTTTTTGATGCTAAGGATTTAAAACTCATCAGTAAAGTTGAAGTGGGTGCTTTACCAGATATGCTGACTTTTACCCCAGATGGTAAAACAGTTTTGGTTGCCAATGAGGCTGAGCCTAATGATGATTATAGTATTGATCCTGAAGGCTCAATCAGCATTATTGATATCACGAATATTCGTCAGCCAACCGCAACTGTTGCAGACTTCAAAGCATTTAATGATAAAAAAGCAGAGTTGATTAAATCAGGTGTACGAATTTTTGGTCCAAAAGCGACAGTCGCTCAAGACTTAGAACCTGAATACATTGCAGTTAGCCAAGATGGAAAAACTGCTTGGGCAAGCTTACAAGAAAATAATGCCATTGCAAAAATTGATATTGTCGCAAAAAAAGTGACTGATATTTTACCATTGGGCTATAAAGATCATGGTCTGGCAAATAATGCTTTAGATGTCAGTGATAAAGATAAAAAAATTAATATTCAAGCTTGGCCAGGTTTGATGGGAATGTATCAACCTGATTCAATTGCCCACTATCAAGCCAATGGTACCAGTTACTTAGTGACCGCAAATGAAGGTGACTCACGTGAATGGTTAAATGACACAACTGCATATTATGCTGGAGACCAAAGTAAAGGTTTTGCTGAAGCAATTCGAATGAAGCATTTATTCAATGTCAAAGGTTTTAATAATAAAGGGGATTATCCTGCGCATTTGACTCATCTTGTTGCTGGGGTAAAAGGAGCCAAATTGGATGCCACAGTCTTTGCATATTGTGGAGCAACAGCAACTGGTCCAGGTTTATGCCGTGAGGACGACCAATTGGGGCGTTTAAATATTGCATGGAATATGGGGTATGAAACCAATACCGATGGTTCTCCAAAACTAGATGCCAACGGATTATTGACCTATAACAAACTGTATAGCTATGGCGCACGCTCATTTAGTATCTGGGACACACAAGGTAAATTGGTTTGGGACTCAGGCAGTGAGTTTGAACGTAAAGTTGCTGAGTTATTTCCAAATTACTTTAACAGTGATCATGAAGCGGCTGCTTTTGATGACCGTAGTGATAATAAAGGACCTGAACCCGAAGGTTTGGCTTTAGGGACGATTGGTAAGAAAACCTTTGCCTTTATTGGCTTAGAGCGTCAAAGTGGGATTATGGTTTATGATATTAGTAATCCTCAAAAACCTGTTTTTGTGCAGTATTTTAACAACCGCACTTTTAAACAAGATCAAACTTATGTCAATTCCAAAGGTGAATCTATTTTAATTGAAAAGAGTGATCTAGGACCTGAAGGACTGACGTTTGTTTCTGCGAAAGATTCACCGAATGCTAAACCAATGTTGATTGTGGGTAACGAGGTGAGCGGTAGTACAGCAATTTATCAGATTAATTTAAAGTAGAATTTTAAATTAATCCCTTCGTTTTAAAGAGTGCTTTGGCACTCTTTTTTATTACATTTTCAACGCCCACTGCCCCAAACTTAATATGTATAAGGGAGAGTGGGAAGCATATATCTATAAATTACTGATCTAAGCCTAACCATTGTCTTTGATGATAAGCACCATCCCAAAATAACCATTCTAACTCAGCACCTTTGGTATAGGCCTTATGCATTTTCTCAAGTGTTGCGGCATCACAATGTTCAGCAATACGGTCAATAGTTGCCAAAACATTTTTAACCGCTTCATTAAACTCTTCACCAGAATAAGTATCAATCCATGCTTGATAAGGATTATTGGCGACAGATTTGTTGACAATATCTTTACCGACTTCAGCATAAATCCAGAAACAAGGCAGTAATGATGCCAATACAACAGGATAGCTTTCTGACCACGCTGTCGCTGTTAAGAAAGAGGTATAGTGATGGCAAGCAAGCGTCAGTGGTGTGTTTTCAAAATCAGCTTTGCTAATGCCGAAGTTTTGCATAAATCCATCATGCAAACTGCGTTCAACCACAATGGCTTCTTTCGCGCCTTGTGTAAATTGAATAATATCGTCAGCATCAAAGGCTTTTGCACCACAGATAGCCAATGCACGTCCATAAGCCACTAAATAATGGGCATCTTGGATCACATAATGACAAAAAACGTCTTTGCTTAATGTGCCTGTAGCAAGTTCTTGATTAAATGGTAAAGCTAATGTTTTGTTATATAAGGCAAGATTACGTTGCCAAAGCTGTTGAGAAAAACTCATGTTATTTTCCTATGCGATCATTCAAGCAATTAAAGTCATTTTGAACTGGCAAGACTATAGCAACTCTAGGTTGGTTTAGGTATTTGAATGCAGAAAATTCAACTGAGTTTGCATAAAAATATGACAAAGAACTTTTGGAGAAACCTAAAAAAGTCGTCATAATGTGCGCATTAAAAACCCAATTTTTATTTCAGTGTTCTGATTAAAAAACTATTCTCCGTAGGTCGTATTCTCATGATGAAACATTTTGGTTTCTCAATTTTTTTTACGGTTGTGTGTTTGGCTATATCTGCATATTGGGGCTTTACCCATGGTCCCAATGCAGGTGTCCAAGCCATGCTGTCAGCACTGACGATTACAGCGATTTTGGCTGTGATGGAAGTGTCTTTGTCTTTTGACAATGCTGTGGTCAATGCCTCTGTATTACGCAATTGGGATCATTTTTGGAAAATGATCTTTTTAACAGTTGGGATCTTGATTGCCGTATTTGGTATGCGATTGGTTTTCCCTGTTGTGATCGTTGCAGTGACCGCAGATATGGGCATGGTTGAAGTTGTGAAAATGGCTTTAAATGATCCAATCCAATATTCAGCAAAATTATTAGCGCATCATGCAGAAATTGCTGCTTTTGGTGGAGCATTCTTATTGTTGGTTTTCTTAAACTTCTTCTTGGATGAAGGTAAAGACACGCACTGGTTTAAGTGGGTTGAAAAGCGTTTAGCAAATTTAGCCAATGTGCCTGCGATGTCGGTTTTCCTCGCACTCATTGCTTTGTTGGTGATGGCAGCCAATGTTGAAGAGGCAAAACGTCTTGTAGTGACCATGGCAGGTATTTGGGGCATTGTCATTTATATTGGTGTACAAGTGCTGAGTCATTTATTGGGTGGTGAGCCTGAAGTTGATGAAGAGGGCAATGCCGTAGGTCACGATGCCAATGGTGCTCCAACAGGTGTCATCAAAGCAGGTATCGGCGGTTTTATTTATTTAGAAGTCCTTGATGCCTCTTTCAGTTTTGATGGTGTGATTGGTGCTTTTGCAATTACCTCTGATGTGGTCATCATCATGTTGGGCTTGGCCATCGGTGCAATGTTCGTTCGATCAATGACGATTTATCTTGTCGATAAAGGTACACTTGATGCTTATGTCTACCTTGAGCATGGCGCACATTATGCGATTGGTGCTTTAGCTTTTATTATGATTGCAAGCGGTACTGGACTCCATGTACCTGAAGTGGTGACAGGATTGATCGGTGTTGCCTTTATTGTCTGGGCTGTGATCGCATCAATCCAATATAACAAGCGAATTGAACAACAAGATTAATCCTTTTTTAATAAAAGAGATTACAATGGGAGAGCACTTTGAAAGTGCTCTTTTTTATGCGCAATGTTTCCACAAAGTTGCCACAATATGCGATGATGTGTTTGAAAATTAGCTCGCCAGTTTTGATAAGCCAGTAGATATGATGAATCCTTTAGAACGCCGCTCGACCTTTGCATTAAGTAGTATTTTTGCTTTACGCATGTTGGGGCTGTTCATGATTATCCCTGTGTTTTCCGTGGTGGGGCAGTCTTATCAATATGCGACACCAGCCTTGATTGGTTTAGCAGTAGGTGTCTATGGTTTAAGTCAGGCAATTCTGCAAATTCCTTTCAGTTTATGGGCAGACCGTTTTAGTCGAAAACCGTTGATTGTATTTGGGTTACTGTTATTTGCTTTAGGTGGCACAATTGCAGCCATGTCTGAAAGCATTTATGGTGTGATTCTTGGACGGGCGATTGCAGGGGCTGGCGCTGTATCAGCGGTTGTCATGGCATTGCTTGCAGATGTGACTCGCGAAGAAAATCGCACCAAAGCCATGGCTGTGATGGGTATGAGTATCGGCTTATCTTTTGTAGTTGCGTTTAGCCTTGGACCTTGGCTAACCAGTTTAGTCGGTATTTCAGGACTTTTTTGGGTCACGACCGTGATGGGGTTGTTGGCAATTTCAATGTTGTTTTTGGTGCCAAAAACTACTCGTCATCATAAGAACTTTAAACAAGGCTATCTCAATCAGCTCAAACAAGTGTTAAAAATGGGTGATCTGAATCGTTTGCATGTTTCAGTCTTCGCATTGCATTTATTGCTCACTGCTATGTTTATTTATGTGCCTTCACAGTTGATTAACTTTGCAGGTATTCCTTTAGCCAAACATGGCATTGTGTATTTACCACTGTTGGTGATTAGCTTATTTTTTGCTTTTCCAAGCATTATTCTTGCTGAAAAATATCGCAAGATGCGCAGTATTTTTCTCACAGCGATTGCAGGCATTATTGCTGGTCTGGTTATTCTTATATTTGGTTATGAATCCAAATATATTTTATTGCTCGGTCTGGGCTTATTCTTTATTGCTTTTAATGTGATGGAAGCTTTATTACCTTCATGGTTGTCCAAAGCTGCACCGATTCAGTCCAAAGCAACAGCAATGGGTGTCAACGCAAGTGCTCAATTTTTAGGTGCTTTTTTTGGTGGTACACTCGGTGGGCAATTAATTTTGCTCAATAATACAACAATGGGTTGGAGTGTTTTAGCAGCTATTGCTATACTTTGGTTGCTCATTAGCTTTGGGCTGGCTCAACCACGATATTTGACATCAATCGTTTTGCGATTACCTGAGGATAAACAAACCGATAATTGGACTTCTCAGTTATTGTCAATTCGTGGTATTGAAGAGGTCGTGGTAATGTCTGACCAGCAAGTGGCGTATATAAAGGTTGATAAACAGCAGATTGATGATGCTGCGCGACAACATTTAACGCAGTTGTTTGGGAAAGAGGTAGCCATTTAAACATAACTCTTATAAAGTAAAACATAGAATCGAATAGGAAGATAACATCTAATGCGTGGTGTAAATAAAGTTATTTTAGTTGGTACTTTGGGTCGTGATCCTGAGACGAAAACATTCCCAAATGGGGGGTCTCTCACTCAATTTTCAATAGCGACCAGTGAATCTTGGACAGATAAAAATTCCGGAGAAAGAAAAGAACAAACGGAATGGCATCGTATTGTATTGCATAACCGCCTAGGTGAAATTGCACAGCAATATTTACGTAAAGGCTCGAAAGTTTATATTGAGGGTTCTTTACGTACACGTCAGTGGACAGATCAAAATGGTCAAGAACGCTACACAACGGAAATCCGTGGTGAGCAAATGCAGATGTTGGATAACAACCGTCAACAAGGTGAAGCAGGTGAAAACGGGGGCTATAACCAACCACGTTTCAATAACAATCAACAAGGTGGTTTTAATAACAACCAAGGTGGTGGTTATAATCAAGGCAACCAAGGTGGCTATGGTAATGCAGCTCCACAAGGTGGTTATGGCAATGGTGGAAACAATGTTAATCAGGGTTTCCAGTCGCCTAAACCGCAACAAGCGCCGGCAACTGCTCCAGCAGATTTAGATGATGATCTGCCGTTCTAACTTGTACAATATTTAATTATTTATTTGAAGTTGATTTAATTTAAATTTTTTTAAACTCAAATACTTAATTCAATAAATAGCCTCTGTTATTTTGTAAATAAGAGAGGCTATTTTTATTTCATGCAGAGAGTAAGCTATCGTTTTTCACTTAGCTTCGGTTGAGCATGCGAGGGAGTCTAAAATTTGGCAATTTAATAAAGAAAATTGCATTACCAGATAAAATTAAAATTACCCCGATCACAGCATTGATATGCCATTGATACCCTTCCCAAAAGGTCGAAATCACCAAAGCGACCAATGGAAATAACAAGGTACTATACGCCGCTTTAGCTGCACCAATCCGCCCAACTAAATAGAAATAAGCAGTAAAGCCAATCACTGAGCCAAAAATAGCCAAATATAGTAAAGCACTCACTGCACTGAATTGCATATTTGGGAAAAACTCATCCTGCTTGATCACCGCGATCAGTGCCATTAAGATTGAACCGTACAACATGCCATAAGCATTGGTGGTAAAAATATCCAACCCCTTTTTTTGATGGCGTGCACTGATCATATTCCCCAGAGAAAAGCCGTAGGTTCCCAATATACACAGACCTATTCCTATCAGCGTATATTGATTTAAACTATTTCCCACGACATCATGCCAAAACAAGGCAATAATACCTAAACCACCGAGCAAAGCCGCAGGATAAAAATATGTAGAAACCTGTTGTTTAAAGAAAATCTTGGCATTCAGAGTGTTAAAGATCACTGCCATCGAAAAAATGACAGCTTCCAAACCACTACTGATATATTGAACTGCATAATAAAAGCAAACAAAGTTAAAACCAAAAATACAACAAGCTTGCAGCATACAAAATAAATGGTCGTTTAAAGCTAACTTTTGCTTTTTTCGGCACAACATAATCAATGCAAATAAGAACATTGCTGAAATAAAGAAGCGCCAAAACACCGCCACATTGACCGATATGCCACTTTGTTGTTGCAGAGTAATTGCAATCCAAGTCGTTCCCCAAATCACCACGACCAATACATATAGGAGTGCATTCATATTCTTTCAACCAAACTAAACGATCAGCACTATTGTGATTGATTTAAGCCACCTATTTCTTGCACCTGCTTGCGGTGCCTATCATAAGCTTGTGGTTTTTTTCTACTCACATTTTTATATCAATGATAAAATAAATTTATAGTCTTACACTCAATATTCAAATTTGGTACTGCGTATACAAGATGAAATATCAGATTTTCGATCAATTGCAACAGCACAAAGCTCAACTGCTGGATTCGGTCGAGTTGGGTTCTGGTATGCAATTAGCCATGTGGCAAAATAACCAAGATCGTGTAAATGTATGCAGTAACCACCATACCCTGAGTATGTATGTTCAAGGTGGTTATCACAGTTATCAAAAGACAGCACAGGGTTGGCACAATGGCGGTGGACCAGATCATATGTGCTTAATGCCTCAAGATTTTGAGTCAACTTGGGATCTACGAGATCCGCTCACTTTTGCGCATCTTTACTATACCAAGCAACACTTACAACGTGTAGCAGAACAGGTGTGGGATCGTGAGCCGAGTCAAATTATATTAGATCCGCAAATTTTTGTTGCTGATCCACAGATCGCAATGATTTATCGTCATTTTTTATTAAATACGACTTGGCAGCACAGTGAAAATCACTTGCAAATGAGTACAGCCACGACACTGTTGCTCAATCATCTGATTAAAAATTATAGTGCTGCTCAGTGGCAGGCGCCAGAGATCAAAGGGGGCTTGTCGCCTTATACACTCAAACACGTATTGGAATGGATTGATCAGCATATTCAGCAAAGCTTGACCCTATCTGATTTGGCTCAACAAGCTCAACTGAGCGAATATCATTTTGCACATATGTTTAAGCAATCCATGCAGATCCCACCACATCAATATGTGATGCAACGTCGTCTGGAATTGGCTCATCAAGCTTTACAACAAACCAAAGCGAGTATGATGGACATTTCAGAACAATACGGATTCAGCTCAAGTAGTCATTTTAGCAATCGTTTTAAAAAGCAATTTGGGTATTCTCCATCTCAAATGAGAAAAGCTGAAAAAAGTCGTTATTAATATGATCGAGGCTTTGAAATAGAAGCTTTGGGTAATTTACTTATTTTGTAGTTCTCAATCATCACGGGTTTTCTATTCTGAGGCGTTACGGATGTCATAAACAAGGTCGAATGATCAACCTTGTTGTATTATGGGATGACACTAAAACTAAAAGGCAGTATTTTGAAAGCGGCTTAGAAAATACGTGAGCTGTGCATATAGTGATTGCTCACTTGATTATAGCTTTGCATGATCTGTTGGCTATTATTACTGCTCAGTGCTGAATTAAATTGATGCATATAATCGAGTAATTGTGATTTTGCTTTGGTTGCAAACTCAGCAGTGATGGCTTGATCTTCATAGAGTAAAACATAGTTTTTGGCAAAGCCATAAATGATAAACAATGCTGTTTTCTCAAAGTCTGATTCGCAATCAAGAATTTGATCTTCACAGTTTATTTTCAGTTGTTTAAAGGCATCTGTACCAAAAGGAAGGTTTTGGAATTGCTCCAAAATAGCTGAGAACGTCATTTTTTAAAGTCCACGCAAAAAGAAAATCTACAGATTAATTCTTGCGAGGTCAAGCAACTTTGCAAGAACAACATGAAAATCCTTTTAATTCATAAAACCGATTTATTTTATTAAAAACTACAGTTTTACCGATTTAAATATTTTTCGTATAGTGGCTTCACAGATAAGCAATCCCTGAAACGAATTGAAGGAAGACCACATGAGTTTAATCAATACTGAAGTTAAAGCATTCAACGCAACAGCATATAAAAACGGTGAATTTATTGAAGTGTCTGAAAAAGATTTCTTTGGTAAATGGTCAGTTGTATTTTTCTATCCTGCGGATTTTACCTTTGTTTGTCCGACAGAGTTAGGTGATCTCGCCGATAATTATGCAGAATTCCAGAAAATGGGTGTCGAAATTTATTCAGTCTCTACAGATACTCACTTTACCCATAAAGCTTGGCATGACAATTCAGACGAAATCAAAAAGATTCAATATCCAATGATTGGTGATCCAACTTGGGCATTGGCAAAAAACTTTGAAGTGCTGATTGAAGCTGAAGGTCTTGCAGACCGTGGGACATTTGTCATTGATCCTGAAGGTAAGATTCAAATCGTAGAAATCAATGCCGGCGGTATTGGTCGTGATGCACAAGAGCTATTGCGTAAAGTCAAAGCTGCACAATATGTCCATACTCACCCAGGTGAAGTTTGCCCAGCAAAATGGAAAGAAGGTGATGCGACACTTGCGCCATCAATTGACCTGATTGGTAAAATCTAATTGTTCAATCATTTTTAGTCTCAAAAAAAACCAGAAGTGCTACTTCTGGTTTTTTTAAATTGGCTTTAGAGAACATAACCCTCTTGTTGAGGGGCATAAGCACGGATGCCTTCAACAAGATCCTCAATGAGTTTTTCCATCACTAAGCGTTGTCCTTTTCTGGATGCATAAACCAGTTGTACAGTCCCGATATTGGAACACCATTCAGGTAAAATATGAATCAAACGACCCGAAACAATATCTTGTTCTACGGTTAAATAAGGCAGATCGGCAATGCCTAAACCATCCAAAACTGCATAATAGGCACCCATCAAGTCATTGCTCTTGATACGCGGTTGCAGAGGAATATCGATTTCCTCTTGTTGCTCGTTATGATGTAAATGCCAATGATAATGCTGTTTGTCTGTACCTAAAACAATGCTTGGAAATTCACATAACTCGGTGACATGCTGAATTTCACGGTCGCCTAAAAGTTCAGGACTAATGACTAAGCAATGCGTGGTTTTAATAATGTCACGCACAATGATACTAGAGTCTTCATTCATGGTGAAATTGGTACGAATCGCCAAATCAATATCATCATGCAAAACATCGATACGTCGACTGGTCAATGCTAATTCAACATTGACCTTGGGATATTTTTTTAAAAACTGATTTAAAATAGGACGAACTTGGTGTTCTAACATCACGGGAGGGCAACTAATTTTAATCAGTCCCTGCAATTCAACTTTTTGTTTTAATAATACATTCTGTGCAGTATCAGCTTGATCAATAATCTTGGAGCATTCTTCAAAAAATTCTTGCCCTAAAGGTGTGACTTTAAAATGCCGTGTCGAACGTTGAATTAAAGTGACATTGAATTTTGCTTCCAAATCCAAAATACGTCGGCTAAGTTTTGACTTGGTAATGTTACTGGCTTCACTTGCAGCACTAAATCCGCCATGCTTTACAACCAAATAAAAATAATAGTAGTCGTCAAAAGAATGCACAGCTATATCTCTGAATTGGGTTGTTTAGATCATATCACTGATAGGAAAATACACTCAATCATATCCACTCAAAATAGAAATGTAAGCGCTTACATTTCTATTTGAGAGCAGATTGTCTTATTTTTGAGAAGTATTCTGATTGTAACTGTTGATCAGGTTACGGTAGTCAGGTATATGGTTGGCAAATAATGTACCTAAACCTTCGATATCATTGCGCCAGTCACGATGTAATTCACAGGCAGCACCAAACCAAGTCATTAACTGTGCCCCTGCACTGCTCATACGATCCCAAGCTGAATCACGAGTGAGTGGATTGAAAGTGCCAGAAGCATCGGTAATCACAAACACATCAAAGTCTTCTTCAAGGGCTGAAAGGGCAGGAAAAGCCACACAAACTTCAGTCACAACCCCTGCAATAATCAATTGCTTTTTGCCAGTTGCTTTTACAGCTTTCACAAAGTCTTCATTGTCCCAAGCATTGATTTGACCAGGGCGAGCGATATAAGGCGCATCTGGAAAGAGTTGTTTTAACTCTGGTACAAGCGGACCATTTGGACCATCTTCAAAACTGGTGGTTAAAATGGTTGGAAGGTTAAAATATTTGGCTGCTGCTGCGAGTGCCAATACATTGTTCTTAAATTTATCTGGATCAATATCACGTACTAAAGACAACAATCCTGTTTGATGATCGACTAATAATACGGCTGCATCTTCTTTATTTAAACGAACGTAAGGTTTGCCCATTTTTTATATCCTGAATTTAAAAAAGTTTAAATTGTGCTTAAAAACAAAACAAATTGCTTTGTATGGACTTTATCTTAGGGGGTTTATATTGAACAAATAAGTCTAAAAAATGAGATAAATAATCCCATATATAAGATTATTATCGGGCATGTAAGGGGGAGTATTGGGCTTTAATGTCCTATATTTGAGATACAGTGTATTGATGGGTTGCTGTATTCAGCACTTTAAAAAACATAAAATACAATCATATTAAAGCCTAGAGATAGGAGTATTGAGATGAAAAGAATTATCGGTGTATACCGCAATCAAAATATGCATTGGGTGGGTGATGGCTTCCCAGTAAAAAGCTTGTTTTCTTATGATCGTCTAGGTCAGGCAATCAGCCCGTTTTTACTTTTAGACTATGCCGCACCTTACACATTTGCACCAAGTCATGAACAGCATGGTGTGGGTTCGCATCCTCATCGTGGTTTTGAAACCGTAACTATTGCATATCAAGGTGAAGTGACGCATAAGGATTCACATGGCGGTGGTGGAACGATTAAAACCGGCGATGTGCAATGGATGACTGCGGGCGCTGGTTTGGTTCATGAAGAGTTCCATTCACATGAGTTTACCGAAAAAGGCGGTCTGTTTGAAATGGTTCAGCTTTGGGTAAACTTACCTGCGGCAGATAAAATGACTCAACCGAAGTACCAAGCCATTTCTGCACAAGATATTCCTGTAATTCATTTTGATGATGATGCAGGGCATTTGCGTGTGATTGCTGGAAAATATGCTGAACAACAAGGCGCTGCTTCAACATTTAGCCCTGTGAATGTATGGGATGGTCAATTAAAAGCAGACCATACGCAAATTGTTCATGTTCCTGTTGACCATAATGCGTTGGTGGTTGTCCTTGAAGGTGAAATGCTACTCAACGGTACGCAAAAAGTACTCGACAGTTCGATCGTCATGTTTGATCAAGATGGCGATGTAACAATTCAACTTGAAGCGGTGCAAGATGCTAAGTTTTTGGTGTTGACTGGTAAACCGTTGAATGAACCTATTCAGGGTTATGGTCCATTTGTGATGAATACCAAGGAAGAGATCGTGCAAGCTTTTAACGATTTCAATCAAGGTAAATTCGGCGAAATTGCAGCAGAAGCTTAAACAAAGGCGGATTGTAAAATCCGCTTTTTTATACTCGAAATTGTATGAAGTTCGGGTCTGAAAAAGAAAAAAGAGCTTTGATCTCATCAATCAAAAGCTCTCTACGCTGTAGTTTTCTTGTATTCGAAATCGCTATTCTTATATGATGGTTTTAATGTATTGCATGCATCATAATAAATGAAAAATGTGAAGTAAAGCACATATTGGGTTGTTTGCCTAAATTCTGAGCATAATGATAAAAATTGATCAAGGCTTATTATGCGAACAACAGCAAAAATTTTCATCCTATAGGTAAATTTCAAACTGAAAAAAAAGGATCTCTATTCCACACTATAGAGATCCTTTTTGTGCTGTAGTTTCTTTTATTGTCGATATAGTCATAATTATTTGTTTTTATTATAAATGTGATTTGCTTATCATTTTTATGCTGTAAATTTTAAATAAGAAAATACGGTTTGTAAACGATTTTTTAATAAATAGTTAAATTATCTTTATGTTTTTAACAGAATTTTTCAATATATGAAAATAAAAATGAAATATAAATCATGTAGATCGCATACATTCGCAATATTTAGGATTCCGATGAATGGTAAGCTTAAAATGGGCATTTTTTTCTAAAAAAATTCCAACAAAAAAAGTTAAATGTGGAACTTTTTAATACCGTGATTTAATCCGCTATAGCTCATAATAAAAAAAATGGTTACGCACGGATAATAACTTTGGATATTGCAGTGATTGGTAGTGGTATGGCTGGCCTAGCTACCGCAAGAATTCTTAAAGATGCAGGTCATCACATTACCATCTTTGAAGCATTACCTGGTCGTGGGATGGATAGTCACAGTATTGAGTTTGAAGGTGGCTTAATTGATGCACCATTACGTGTGATGAATCCACATTTATGGAAAAACACGCTTAGCCTAGCGACACATTTGGGTATAAAAACATTTCCTGTACGTACTTTTATGGCGTGCAGTTGGTTATTTGAAGATAAAACAGAAACATGGTTGACCACCTCTCGTACTCGGATTGGTAATTTTCCGATTATCAATAACCGCAAAGGCATTAAGCAGTACGGATGGCGTTTGGTGAAAGGGATGTTGCAACTTAAAACAGCAGTTTCTCAGTTTTTTAAATCTAAAAATCAAGAGATTACTCTCGCAGATTTTATCAATCAGAATGAAATCGAAGAAGTATTTTGGCATGGTGCGGTAATGCCAGTGCTCTATACAATTTGTACCTGTGACCCTAAAACGATTGGTGAATGGCCAGCAAAGCCGTTGTTAATCTTTTTAAAGCAATTAACTGATGGCGATGCATTGCTTCGTTTACATGGCGGTACACCTGCTTTTGTCGATAAATTAATCGAAGGCATTGATATACATAGCAGTTCTGAAATTACGCTGGTTGAAGAACAGGGCGAAGCTGTTTTGGTTAAAAATGCCCAAGGCGAGCAATTCCAGTTTGATCGTGTTGTGGTTGCCACCCCGACCAACAAATTGGACAGTTTTTTAAATGTTGAACAGTTTGCTGATGATATTGAACTTTTGAAAAAGTTTAAATTTGAGCAGGGTGAATTGGTCATGCACACCGATCCAACGGTGATGCCTCCAAACCGTAAAGACTGGTCCGTGTTGAGCTATATGATGGACCGTAAATTTACCAAGCAACAGTTCACGGTTTGGCTCAACTCGATTGAACCGAGTCTGGTGGGTAAGTCTCCAGTCTTCCAAACTTGGCGTCCAGTTACGACAATTGATCCTAAGAAAATTATTTCAACAGTGACCTTAACGCGAGCTGTGGTAGACTCTGAAACTGTTGCATTGAATAAAGAGTTGCAAGCGCGCCATAAAGTGGCAAATCGCAAAGTCTTTTATTGTGGTTCATGGTCTTGTGACGGTTTACCTATCCTTGAGTCAGCGGTCACTTCGGCAATGCATATTGCAGAGATATTTAATGCACCATTGCCATTTAAAGGTTTAAAGCCTAATGTTGAGGTCGCACCACAACTCGGTTATTAATGCTAAATCAGATGGGTGGTGTGTCAGCATCACTTTCAGATTGAGCATTTAAACATGAAATGGATTCAAGCAATTCAGCAACAACTTCCCAAACATAAATATGCAATCAATGCAAAGATGTTGGGCGATACCGCTGAATGTGCTTGGACCAATCTCGGCTTGTGGACAGTAACAACGTCTTCCTACCCCCAAGCCTGCCAACAGCTTGCACAAGGACTTGCAGACGCCGTGCAACTTCAATCGCATGATCGTGTGCTAGATTTGGGTTGTGGGCAAGGTGCGAGTTTAAAATATTGGTTAACGCATTATCAGATTCAGCATCTTGAAGCAGTAGAGCTACAACCACACTGCGTCAAGCAAATTCAAAAGCAACTTCCCCGTGTTAAAGCAGTTCATTGCCAATCATTTTTGAATTTAAATAAAAACCTTTTCTCTCAAGCTTTTGATGTGGTGATGTGTATTGATGCAGCCTATCATAGTGATTTGAATTCATTTCTGACTTCAGTTGCACCACTTTTAAATTCAAAAGGACGTTTAGCCTTTCATTATCTGATGCTGTCAGATGTCCATTTAAATTCAAAACAAAAACTCAAATATCAATGCTTACTCAAAGCAGCAGATGTTCGATTCAAAACTTTAAAGACAGAACAGCAAATTCATCAAGGACTAGCACAACATCATTTTAACCAGATTGAGATTCAAGATATTTCTACAGCGGTATTTGCTGGGTTTAGTCAATATATTGCTGCTAGAAAAGACATGGGGCGAGGGCTGGATCAATTCAAAATACAGATGACCGCCAAGCTCTGCGAAACACTATTTAACGAGGGCATCGTGCGTTATATACAGATCAGTGCGATAAAAGTATAAAGATAAGATTTTTTAATTGAAGAAATCGGAAAAAGAAGACCGAATATGACGATGCAAAAAGCATCAGTCAGAAACAACAAAGCCTCACTAAAAAAGCGAGGCTAAGTAAGAAATGGTGCCGGCACACGGATTCGAACTGTGGACCTACTGATTACAAGTCAGTTGCTCTACCAACTGAGCTATGCCGGCAACGTGGCGAGAATTCTACAGAAAAATGATAAGAATGCAAGCCAAAAAATAAGCACTTGAGTGAGTTAAAGTTTTCTTATTTAAAATCAAAGATTTTTAAAATATTTGGGAAAGCTGTGATATTGAAAGAGAGGTTAAAAGAATTAAACAAGTAAATGACGGTTTGTACAATATAGATTGGTTTTTTAAGCAATCTGTCATGTAATTTTAGAATTGTGCTGATTTTAGATACTTAGCCAAAAATTGTCATTGAAAAAACCACACTATTGGCAAGCAGTAAAATTGCAAATAAAACGATCTGGAAGTTTTTCATAGTATTTATTTTTTAGTGTGAAATAATATGCATTATTTTTATCAAAGTTGAATTGATAAGTAAATAGTGAAGCATTTATTATTTCAAAAAAACATATTATTTTTTAAGTATTTTTAAATCCAAACCATATTTTTCTGATCTTGAATGATTTGATTTTCCTTAGAATTGTTGGTTGTGTATCAAATATCTTCTAGGATGGTCTCGTGGGATCAATCACTTAGCAAAAATGAGTTAAAGTGGATGGATGCGATAGAGATGAAATGGTTGTGTACTGGCAAAAAGGCTTACTGAAATGTAAGCCTTATGGTTTTTAGTGAATTTGAATAAATCTTTATCCGATTTAAAAATATAGACTTATTTTCTCCTCAAAATATGATCTAAATCTTGTGCGCATTCTTCTAGAGTGATTGCCATATCAAATTGCATTTGGGGTTTCAATTCGTTTGCGAGTTTTCTCCATTGCTCAATCAACTGGATAGCTTTCTGAATTTTATGTTTATTTACATCCTTGGCAATAGTTGGGGTGTATCCACCACGTTTAGCATTTTTGACTTGTCTTACATAATTGGCGCTGTTATTCATTGTTGCTCCCGAATAGCAGTTTTATGTCATAAACTTGTTTGAATCGCTAATAGGTACTGCATCATCATTATCTAAAGAGAATATTACATCTATATGATTTTTATTTTGTATTTCACCTCCTTTGCATATATCGAGAAGTTCTTTTCACTTGATACTAATTCAAGAAAGTATGAATTGAAATAGGGAATTGTCTGATTCATTCAGTGGATATGTATCTATTTGCTTCAAAAAACAGTCTAAATATCGTATAACTCAATGAAGTCAAAAACAGAACAATTGAGAATGAAAAGATTCAGTATTTTATTATTTTTGGTTTCGGTTGCACATGCTGAAGTTCCGAATGAATGTCAGTTGGTTGAAGAAACCTCCGCAATGTTAATGCAGTTACGTCAAAGTGGTTTGTCGCTGGATGATGTGGACTTTAATCCTGAAGCCTTGTCTGCAAAAGAACAGGTATTGTTAAAAGGTATGATTGACGATGCAAAGGATGTTCCGATTTATCAAATTCCTTTAACCCGTCAAAAAGCCATTGATGATTTCAAAGCCAAGTGGCAAGAGGTGTGTCAGTCAGCAGATGTAGTGACGCCGACTGAAACGAGATAAGCTCTTATTTTTCGATCAAGCTAGCAAGTCTGTTGAAGTGAGTAGATTTTAGTTCGTCCTATTCGATCAGATTGAAATAAAACCGATGTGTCTAAAACAGATCGGTTTCAGTAAAAATTACAGGTTACTTGTGCTTGACGTTCTAAGTAGATCAATCACAGTTAAGTGAACCGATAAACCTGACCTTCTATTTTAAGGTCTACAGATTTGATTTGTTTCACCGGGCAGTGATCTAAAATAATACTTAAGCCTTCATCAGTTAAGTTTTCACCATCCGCTCCCCACGTAACCACTTGACATGATTTGTTATCTTGAGTCGAAATTTTTAATTCGTCGATCCACAGGTCTTTAAATTGATTGGCTTTCATAAATTCAATACTGATTATCTGATCAACATTGGGTCTAGGGTCAGCACTATACATAAACCAAATCAGTGGATATGCAGTGTTAGAACAATCAACACTGTATTCATTTGCTCCACAATGCTGCATTTTAATCACTGAATTTGATGACTTTTTAACGCTTTGTATTGGTTGAGTTGATGAAGTAAGACTAGCGGAAGGCTGTGCAGATACCTTATCTATTGCGACTTCTGATGCTGACTTTTGTGTTGGTTCAGACTGGATGGTTGTCTCATGATCATTTTTTTGTAGGTTTGACTTGGATTGATTGAATAAAATATAAATAATCGCGATCAGTGCGACGATCATTATTAGATTGATGATGATTTGTGGCTGAAGTTTCATGTCATTCTCCTTTTTAGTTTTTTATTAATAGCTGATCAACGCTAAAGTTTATTTAGGCTTGAGCAGTAATCCGCCCACAATCAAAAGAATCAGTACACCACCAATAAATTTACCCACAGAAGGAAACATCACCGCAGGCCAAATCACGCCTTGCCCTAAATGGTAGGCAAATGATTTATAGCTTTGTGATCCCCAATAGTTTTGGTAGAGGGCAAATAGTAAGCCAATGATGAAGTAGCCACGAATGAGCCAAGATGTAATGGATGTATTCATTTATTTTCCCCCAAGTGCAAATTTAAGAAGTAGGTAAAAGAGTCCAAACATGATCATCAAGCCGATAAAGGGAAGCCCTAGAAAACAGATGATCACGATCACACAAACGATTGCTGCTATCGTTCTCATGACTTACTCCCTCAAGCATTGCAGACCGCTTTGCATCAAGTCGTATTGAAATGATTCGCTCTGGGTCAGTGTGTAGAGGTTGTTCTTTAAACTGTCTTCTCCGTATTTGCTTTCGAGTTTTTTATAGGCGCATTTGCATGCGCTGCGGTCCATACCTGTAGACTGACAGCCACTGATAAACTCGCGTTCTGATTTACTGGCGCAACCGAGTGTCAGGAGTGAACAGGTGATGATTAAAATTGAAGTGTGAATGTTCATCATTCTCTCTCTTTTATTGTTGTGGTTATTTTTTAAATTTAGATTCAGCGATTTGATCAAATTCAAGGCGTAGCTTGCCTGTCCAAAGAGCAGTTATGCCTTTAGATCAATCTAAGCTGAAATAAAATCTATAAATTTTGCCAAAGGCAGGGGATATGCCTAAAACGTTTTTGAGAAAGGAATAAAAATAAGAAATGCTTTGTCATGGTTGACTCCTTTTGATTAGAAAGAGTCTTACCAACTTACTGTCAAATAATGGAGGCAAGACTAGAAGGGTTGACAGACTGGTACAAAAGGAAACCAGCGCACGCAAGCGTGCCCCTCCTAGCCTCACCATAAAGGCGTGACTTAGGAGAACGCACAAAAACCAATATCGCGTTGTTGTGCGCCTTTTGTAGAACGGTCTGTCAAAACCGACTGACGATGTAGGTCAGCAGTTGAATGATAAGTTTTGGGGTGGGTTTAGTCAATTGGGTGGGGCTTTTAAAGTGGTAAGAGCGAAACCAAAAACTTTGATAGCATCATTACAGATCAGTTATCAAAATAGGGGGTTCTGACAAACATTGAAAGATCACACAGTGTTGCAAATTAGGCGAATAGACAGGCGAATGAAAATGATTGTCGTTTATGGGGGTATTAAGGTAAATTATTTTCTGAACTTATATATTTCGTCCACAAAATATTTCTGGTTTAGATAGAGTAGTTCAAAAATGTAGATTGGAAAACCAATTACTATGGCACAAATATTATATGTAAGCTTATAATTGTTAATAAAAAATCTGAAATCATTTGATAGAATTGTGAGACAGATAATAAGCCAGAAGTAGGTCATCATACTTAATAAAAAAATTATTAAATATGCATAATTTTTCATAAGTTCTCTTTGAATTTTAGTATCATCTCTGAGAATGACTCTTATTTTCCGTAATCTTTTTAAATCAAAATGCCTAATGGCTCTTCCTAAAATACCTTTTTTACTAAGATGGTATTTAATATTAATTAAGAATTTAAATAATTTAGGGATAATTAACGTAATCAAACCTCCGACTATACCAACAAACCAATTATTATTTAAAATTTCATTCATGTTTAATATGCTCTTAGAGTTGATATTCTTTTTGTTCAGGGAAAAGTAGCATAAGATTTTTAGGACTAATCTTAAATAAAGGGCCTTTTTCTGCCGCTGCTCCAGTTTTATTCTTTCGTTTGATCAAGTGATCCATAGTTATAATGCCTTCATCAAGTAATTGCATAAATTGCCCAACTAAAGGATTTTTAGTATGGATAATTGACTTCAAAATAAAATATTCATGATCATCTATAAAAATTGATTCTGCTTGAATCCAGAAAGTTTCTTTATGTTTTTCAAGTAGGCGAGCACGTAAAATAGCTCCATGCCAATAAGCAACATCACCATCGGTGGTGTGTTTCTCCACCAATAAGTCTTCATTTGCCCTATATTCAAACTGAAGCCCTTGCGGGTTAGGTTTTTGGGTGTTTATTGTGCAATAAAGCCTTAAATCAGCATCTCGCATATAACCATATTTATCAATGATTTCTCCACTATTTTTAAGAGGGCTAATTTTCCAGTCTGCAACTTGTGCGAAAAGAGTTGAACGATTTTTCTGGGCCTTAGCTTTTTCCCTAGCTGACTTAAGCTCAATCCCTTTATAGTCAGGTGTTTTTAAAGAATTAGCTTCAATACCTAATGCATGTTCAATAGTCATGCCAATAGCCATATCACCAGTCTTGATTGCCTTTAATGGTCCTTTTTTAGCTAATGACCTAAGTTTTTCTAACAGTTCTAAGGCTGTCGATTCTTTTTCGGCAACAAATGTTGCTAGTAAATTTTCATAATTTTCTAAATTTATTTTAGATATATTAAAAACATACAGTAAATCATTTACTAGAACCAAGGCTAAAGTATCATTTGGTTCAGCATGTTTATTAAGTTTATAAACCCAAATACGAGGATCACCGAATTTTGTTTTAGGGCGATATAAGCTAACTTGAGTATCTAAAATTGTTGTAGACGTAACAAGTTTTGCTGGCTTTCTTTCAATAATACCTTGTTCTTGAGTTTGATAATTATGATATCCATTTAAGATAAAATATTCTCGTAACGTTGAAACAGCATCCATAATTGATTTGGTTAAACCAGTTGCTGTAATTGCAAGTAGTGAATAATCAATACCAAGTTTGGCTAAAAGTTGTCGGTTATGTAATACGAAGCCAGCATCGCCATTAGAGAATCTTGGTCGTGGAGGTTGGTCTTTTTCTTTCGCATCGGATTCTGAATTAGCTTGTACTAATTCTTGCCAATTGCTGTAACCTTCCGTTTGGGCAATTAGATCTTGTGCTTGAGAAAGTTGAATGTCCTTTTCTTTCTTTAGCTTCTTAGCATCGTCTTTTAAACGAGTGATTGAACGTTTTAGCAGGAGTTTATCTTGGCTCATTGAAAATTACTTTTTGTGCGTATGAATGCTTACCCCGCAACTAAGCACCAGATACAAACAAAAAGGGCTGGTATATTTTCAATGAGATGACCAAAAGGGGTCTTTACAGAATGCGGGCTGAAAGCTTATCTCAGAAGCCTATAGCTTATATTTCCATAGCTTAATAAAAAGATCAACTTACTCAGAACGAAAAGCGACATCTCATGTCGTATGTGGCCTGGACTTTTATTTTTTTTCTGATTACAATGCTTATGCTGTTTTAATGCTTTTAATAGGAACTTCCTAAGTTGAACCATATTGAATTGTTTGCAGGCTGTGGTGGATTATCATTGGGTCTTGAGTCCGCTGGTTTTAAATTAGTGACGGCAAATGAGCTATCGCCTATGGCAGCAGAAACTTTTGCCTACAATTTTTTTAATGAAAACTTAGAGGAGTCATGTCCAGAAAGCCGTGTGATATGGTTAAGCAGTAATTATGACAAGGAAAATAGAAAAGCTCGCCTGAGGGAAGATCCTAGGAAATTTCCAGAATTAGGGGAGAATAAATCAGATTTTTCAGAAGACACTAAATTAAATGGCAAATTAGTAGTAGGTAATATAGTCCAATTAAACCAATGGTTGGAGGAAAACCCTAAGCAAGCTAATGAGTTAAGAAACGCTTATGGGCGTGAGGGTGGACTGGATTTAGTATCTGGTGGCCCTCCATGTCAAAGCTTCAGTATGGCAGGGTTGAGACAATTCAATAATACCCGCAATACTTTACCTTGGGAGTTTGCGAAATTTGTGCAAACAACCCAACCTAAAATTGCCTTACTAGAAAACGTTACTGGTATCTTGAGGGCTTTTGATATTGATGGTAAGAAGTACTATGCTTGGTTTGAAGTCGCAAAAGCATTCGCACAAATAAACTATATTCCATTATGTCTACATATCAATGCTAAGTATGCTGGTGTTGCCCAAAATCGCCCACGCTTTATATTTATAGGGGTTCGGCATGATGTATTTGATAACATTTATTTAAAGTTAAATGAAACTGAAAAAAAACTATATAAACAATCAATAAATTTTGCTAATGATTTAAAGAAAGGTTTTGATGTGGAGTATGGGGCATTATCATATTTTGACGTAGCATATGATGAGCATCAGGAGCTATTTAGGAATACCTTTTTAAGTCCTTTGATCAAATATAAGGGTAAGGAATTTACAGTTAAGAGTGCCATTGATGATTTACGCAACGATGGTTCAGCAAAATCCCGATATGTAAAGTTAATTAATACTTCGCTTATGCAAGATCATAGGGGAAACAAAATTCTTGTGAACCATGACCTGAGAAATAATGGTATCCATGTTCAAAGGCGTTTTAGGATTTACCAGATTCTTCAATTGTTGGATAACTCAACTAAGAAAGAAGCCTTAGATTTATTGAAAGGGAAAATTAACATTGTTTCAGCTTCTACTGCTAAGAAGTTACTGAGCTATGATTACCTTATTGATCTCAATAAATATGCAAGATTTTCTTCGATTGATGAACTTATATCTTATTTCAACGATCATCAAACGAAAAAGCAAACTCAAAAGGCTTTAATTGCAGATCAGCCTGCTCCAGCGGCATTGTCTATTCCTGATGATGCTTGTCACTATCACCATGATGAATTGAGGACTTTGACAGTCCGTGAAATGGCTCGGATTCAGTCTTTTCCAGATCAATTTATTTTTAGATCTAAAGTGACGACAGGCGGACAAATGAGACAATTTGAAGTGCCTCAGTATACACAGGTTGGAAATGCAGTTCCGCCCTTATTGGGCCAAGCATTAGGGTATGTAATAAAGAGCATTCTAGATAAATATACTACTAAGGAAGTAGAGGGCTTTTAATTGATGATAGCAAGATGTAATGTTTAACTAATTTAAAAGTGATTTGTGAAGATTAAAAATTATTTTATTTGAGTAGATCAACTTCTCCAGTCATAAATAGTTACTTTGGGCATAGAGTTCTTCTTTGGTTAATATTAATCATTTCTTTGTATATTAAATTGTTACAATTTGTTTTATTGTAAATCTTTCTTATTGCGTTAATATGAAAATATAATATTTTTAAATTAATAGGTTTTTTAGTGAATCAAGAACAAGATGAAAACTTAGATGCTTTACGGTTAGATATAATTTTTAAAATTATTGAATTAAAAAAACGTGGAGCAACATGTGGTGATATTAATACAGAATTTATGAATATAGGTTTTGATAGTTCCAATACATTTAAATCTTTAATTTCAAAAATTAGTAAAATTGAGTCAGGTGATGTAAAGAAAACCTTATTGAATGCTCGGAAAGTAATTAATAATTTTATATATAAAAGCGTTGCTTTTAATAATAAGCGCACATTTTTTTATGATATACCTGCTGAAAATTTATTAAGATTATTTAATGCATTGCAGGAAGAAAATGAATTTTTTGACTTTAAAGGGCGGCAACAAAATTTTGATTACGAAATTGTAAATCACGACAAAGTCGAAACTGGTATGATTCTGGATGGGGATGATGATTTTAAGGTTATTTACTTAAAAAGTGGTCGTAATCGTATAGAAACGAAACACCCAAAGAATAAGGAGCATTTGTTTGCAGATGAATTTGGTGAAGTTATTGATGTAATTATTAAAGTTCAGTACGTAATGAATGCTTTTGATTTTCTAGTATTTGACTTTAAAAATAACATATTAGTTCTTGGTCTAGATTTGGATGCTATCTTTCCTATAGCTGAAACCAATAAATCACAAGGCAATTATGCACGTGATTTAAGAAAACTAGCAAATGTACAAAGCTTAAAACCTAAAAATTTACGTAATTGTGTTGCTAACTTAGAGGCAGAAAAAGAAGGAAGTGTCTTAAATCATTCATTTATGACAGCTGATCGTGGATTCAATCATGCTGGGAATAGTATTACTACGAATCAAGATATTCGAAATGATGAGTTTCATCAGGATGGTATTAAGGGAAAAAATGCTGACTTTTATGGGATTAAGAAGCTTTTTCCTCTCATTAATGATGAAAAAATGATTTTAACAGTACGAATGACATATAGAGAGTATACAAAGCCAAATGCAGCTATCTATTCAGCAATTTTAGATGAAATAACATCTTATAATGGTTTGAAATCAGCTGTTAGAAAAATTATAGAACATAATTATAACTAGTCTAACTTATAATAAGGAATAACTAGGGCTATAGATTATAGCCTTAGTTATTTTACTGCTTTAATTTTTATTCATTTTAGATAGTTGCCTAAATTATTGAGTAGATTTATTAGTCATCTCTATCTTGGGAGGTCTAGATACATGCCTTTTTCATCAGCGTATTTAGTTTTCTTTTCTAATGGCTTTATTTTTCTGACTTGAGCATCTGTAAGCATTGTAATGTTTCCACAGAATTTGGGGGTATAATTTTGGGGGTAATTTAGTATACCCCCAGTTATACCCCCAATCACATTAAGCTTGCAACAGATAAAGTAGATCGTATCAGACATAAAAAAAGCCTAAACCCTTTGGATTTAAGCTTTTAAAGACATCATGAGATATTGTAAGAATTGAAAATGGCGGTGAAAGAGGGATTCGAACCCTCGATACGCTATAAACGTATACACACTTTCCAGGCGTGCTCCTTCAGCCACTCGGACACTTCACCAAGGCGACGGATAATAACCAAAAAAAAGAATTCTGCCAAGCAACAATTGAGTTAGAGCAAAAAAAATTTCACAGTGATATGATTGCGCAAAAATAGTGTCTAATTTTTGAAGACGAATCTATGCAAAGTACTGCAAAAAAAGCCGCGTTACCTGCGATCACACTCGCAGCATTAGGGGTGGTATTTGGAGACATCGGAACCAGTCCCTTATACGCCCTACGCCAATGTTTTCTCACCGCACACATCGCCATCACTGAAGCAACAGTGCTGGGGATCTTATCGCTGATCTTCTGGTGCATGATGCTCACCATCAGCTTTAAATACGTCACCGTCATCATGCGAGCAGATAACAATGGTGAAGGCGGGATCATGTCTTTGCTGGCGCTCAACTTGCGTTCCAACCGAATCCCAGATAACCGAAAAATCTTTCTGATTGCTTTAGGCTTTATCGGGGCATCGTTATTTTTTGGCGACGGTATCATTACCCCAGCCATTTCAGTGCTTTCTGCGATTGAAGGGCTAAGTATTGCTACACCGATGTTTAACAAATGGTTAATGCCATTGGCGATTGGAATCCTTACCGCACTGTTCCTTGTGCAACGACATGGTACAGGGACCATGGGTAAATTCTTTGGTCCAATCACCCTGACATGGTTTGCATCCATCGGTTTAATTGGTATTCACAGTATTAGCCAAACACCGTATGTACTCACCATGCTGAGTCCACATTGGGCTTTAAACTTTATTTTTCATCAGCCTTTTGTTGCCTTCTTAACGATGGGAGCGGTGATTTTAACCGTAACAGGGGGTGAAGCACTTTATGCCGATATGGGACATTTTGGGCGACTGCCGATTCGTTTAGGTTGGTTTATTATCGTATTGCCGTGCCTCTTACTCAACTATGCAGGGCAAGGGGCGCTGTTGCTACGTGATCCAAGTGCGATCGAAAACCCATTCTACCTACTCGTGCCTGAGTGGGGTTTATATCCGATGATTGCCTTGGCAACAGCAGCGGCAGTGATTGCCTCGCAAGCGGTGATTACGGGCGTATTTTCAATGGCAAACCAAGCCATTCAACTGCGCTACTTACCACGGTTAACCGTACATCACACCTCTGATGTTGAGCAGGGACAAATTTACTTACCATTTATTAATTGGATTTTATTTGTTTCAATCCTGTTGCTTATCGTGATTTTCCAAAACAGTGCCAATCTTGCCAATGCTTATGGTGTGGCGGTCACAATGACTATGCTGTGTGACACGATTTTAATTGCATTTTTAGCTTATGGTTTCTGGCGTTGGCCAAAGTGGAAAGTGGCATTATTTGCGGTGCCATT
The DNA here is from genome assembly GCF_000368925.1 of Acinetobacter bereziniae LMG 1003 = CIP 70.12. Classification (GTDB taxonomy): domain Bacteria; phylum Pseudomonadota; class Gammaproteobacteria; order Pseudomonadales; family Moraxellaceae; genus Acinetobacter; species Acinetobacter bereziniae. The sequence goes on from NZ_KB849756.1 coordinate 2,585,369, forward strand.
TTTAGTGATAGACAGTGTTTTTATTGGCTCAACATCATTAAAAATCATCTCTGGGGGATGGGTGCCGATCCTAATCGGTGCAATCGTGTTTACCATTCTGATGACATGGAAAACTGGACGAGAAATTGTCTTTAACCGTTTGGAAAAAGATGCGCTGCCACTGGACTTGTTTATTAAAAGCGTCAGCTTGAGTGATGAAACTCAGTTTGTACCCGGACAAGCAGTATTCTTAACAGGTAACCCAAATATTGTACCGCATGCGATGTTGCATAATATTAAACATAATAAAGTGCTTCATGAACGTAACATCATGGTGACGGTGATTACCCGTGATGTGCCTTATGTACCTGAGCAAGAGCGGATTCGTGTTGAAGTCTTAGATGATCGCTTCCAACGTGTCTTTGTTTATTATGGTTTTAAAGATCAGCCGGATATTCCGAATGCACTTGAGTTGGCATATAAGCAACTTGAAGTTGAGTTCGATATGATGCATATCAGCTTCTTTATTTCACGTGATCGTTTGATTCATACTGTGGGTGAGGGTATGGCACCATGGCGTGAAAAACTGTTTATTTCAATGCAACGTAATACCAGCCCTGTGAGTGACTTCTATCAAATTCCACCGAACCGTGTAGTTGAAATGGGTAGTCAAATCGAGATTTAAAAAGTCTCAAAATATGAAAAGCCAGAAATCATTCTGGCTTTTTTTATTTCAATCATTGGCTTGCGTTGATGTTGGTGCGGACGATGGACGTTGCGAGAGGTCTTGATGTTGAGGAGGTGGGGAAATATCGATAATTCGGCGTGATTCAGTTGAGTTCGGATCTTTCGGGATGGTTTCCAATATGCGTGGAGCAGGTTTAATTGGGGGCACTGTGGTTTTTAAGTGCTGGTGGTGTTGGCTTTTATTCTGTAAATGAGGTTTTATTGTCAGTTTAGACTGCTTTTCAATACTTTGCTTAGCGGTTGGTGAAGCAGCAAAAGCAGCGCAATTTAGCAAAGCACAGAGCAGTATCATTCCATATTTTGCTTGAAGTTTGAATCGTCGGAATATTTGCACTGTCTGTTATTCCATAAACATGATGGATGAATATAAACCCTGCGACAAATTGTGTCGTAAAGCTGTCGAAGATCTGACTTTAACATGCCATAATTTCGATGACAGCAGCAAGTCATTCGATGGAAGTAATTTAATTTCTTAATTTTTTTGCAAGCAATCAATGCTTGAGAAATTTAAAAAATTGTTTGAATAGGTAAAAATTGTAGAAGCTTTATTCAGTTGAATATTCACATAATATCTTTCGTTGCCTGAGCTTGTTAAGCTGTTTTATTGAATTCAAAACCAAGTATGGATTGGTTCTGAATATCTTGTCTGTTATGTGGCTTAGGATGATTTTTGTTGAAAAATTCAGTAGTTAAATTGGTGTTGGGTCTGGTGGCTACTGGAAGCTTTGCGATTGCATTTGGTCAAGAGAAAATTTTGCAGTTATTGCCTTTTACTCAAGGCAGTTCTCTTAATTCTGAGTGCTTAAATCAGTTCTATCGAGATCAACCGCCGATCTTGATGAAAGACAGTTTAAAAAAGAACAGTTATCCTTTGTGTTTTAATGGCTTTAATGTGATGTATTCGGGCATTTCCAAAACACCACTTTGGACAGCGGAGTATTTATCACCACAACGGTTAAGCCAAAAGATTAAACGTGAAGACAGCTTCCATGAAGAGGAGCGAATCAGCAGTCAGCATCGAGCACTACTGTCTGATTATCGTGGTTCTGGTTATGACCGTGGACATATGTCGCCCAATGCCGATATGTCGACCAAAGCCTCTCAGTTTGATAGCTTTTCTTTGGCAAATATGGTGCCGCAAGCGCCTAAAAATAATCAGCAAGTCTGGCGAGAGTTAGAGGAAGCAACACGTGCGATTGTGACCAAACAAAAGAAAGATGTTTATGTGGTTACGGGACCATTATTTAGTGGCAAAAAACTTAAAACCATTGGTCGTGGTGTGATTGTTCCAACCGCTGTCTTTAAAGCGATCTATTTGCCTAAACATGGCATTATTGGTGCTTATTACGCGCCTAATAATAATTCATTGCAGGTCAAAGTGGTCAGCGTGTGTTATTTGGAAGAGCAGCTAGGAATGAACTTATTTCCACAGCTCACCGAAGAACAAAAGCGCAATACCTATAAATTGCCTTTAAATGCCAATCAAGTAAAAGCCAATAAAGAAATCGAATATTCTCATTGGGATGCAGAAAGTCAGTGTGCTGAAGCTGTGCCACAGGATCAGATTACCACGGTACAAAAGCAATTCCAGCCTGCCAGTCGTTCTACATCGACCAGCAATATTGAGTTGCCTAAAGTAGATGAAGAAACCAAAGATGCCTTGGTAAAACAATTGGCTGAAGCTTTGTTGCATTATATTTTACAAATTTTGAAATAATTAAAGCCGTATTAGAGGAGAATCTATCTATACTAGAGCTGTTTTATCCATCAAAAAATGATGATCAAAGCTCAATCATATGGATATTGAAAGTGGCTACTCGCTTTGCGAGAGGCTGGGTATGATGGTGCTTAAAAGAGTATATACAAGCAGGTTTTTGTTTATAACGTTAACAATAGAGAAAATTAAAATGTTTAAAGCTTTTGAAAATGATACGGAATCGCATGCAATTCATGATTTGACCTTAGAAAATCAACTGGATTGTATCAATGTCTATGGCAACTTGCAGATTACTAAGGATCAAGCAGGCTTAAAAGCTGCTAAAGTTTTACAAAGTTATTTGAATGACATTGTGGCAACTTTGGAGAAGCAAAGTGATCTGCCCGCGCAGATTGTTCGTCAAAATGAAGGTGAAATAGAAAATCCGTTTCTTTAAGCGCTATTGATTTAATTTCTATTTAAAGATTGAGATAAAAAACCTGCTTCAGCAGGTTTTTTAAAATTTAACAGACTGAATTAAAGTTCAATGTGTGTGGTTTAAACCAAAGCATTTAACTGCGTGCTTCATTTCCAACGACTTTATAAATAATTGCACCAATTATAGCACCCACGATCGGTGCAACCCAGAATAACCACAGTTGGCTCAATGCAGCGGTTTCTGCAAATAAAGCGACCGCGGTACTGCGTGCTGGATTGACGGAAGTGTTGGTTACAGGAATACTGATTAAATGGATTAGGGTTAGCGCCAAACCAATCGCAATCGGTGCAAAGCCTGCTGGTGCGCGTTTATCCGTTGCACCTAAAATTACGATTAAGAATACTGCGGTTAAAACAATTTCAATGATCAATGCTGAAACCAAAGAATATTTTCCAGGAGACAAATCTCCATAACCGTTGGTTGCAAAGCCACCTGTTCCAGCGAACCCAGCCTGTCCTTGAACAATTAAATATAAGATAAAAGCCGCGAGAATACCGCCGACGACTTGAGCAATGATATATGGAACGAGGTCTTTGGCATCAAAACGACCACCCACCCATAAACCAACACTGACTGCTGGATTGAAGTGTCCACCTGAAATATGACCGAGTGCATAAGCACCAGTAAGTACTGTAAGACCGAATGCCAGTGCTACACCAGCAAAACCTATGCCTAATTCTGGGAAAGCAGCAGCAAGTACCGCGCTACCACATCCTCCAAAGACCAGCCAAAAGGTTCCGATAAATTCTGCAAGATATTTATTCATATTGATTCCTATTTATTTTTTTGAACGGAATGGGTTATGTCGCTATTTTTTAAATAGTTGATAACCTTTCGATGAGGTACAACTTTATATTTTCAGCATTATTATCATAGTTTAAAAATATGAAAATTGAATCACAAATATAATTTTTTGATAATACTATCACTTAATGTTCTGATTTAATTGTGGAAAAAAACTGCAAAGATTTGCCAAAAATATGATCTAAATAAAGTATTAATAGAGGAAATTTAATAAATATTTATCATTTAAATCAGGCATGATGATGTTTAAATATTTCGATTTTGAAGTCGCCATTGTTGCGGTGTGAGCCCAGTCCATTGCTTAAATGCACGTTGAAAGGCACTTTGTTCGGAGTAGCTCAAAAGCAAAGCAATTTCATGTAACCCTAAATAGCGATCCTGCAAATATTGAAAGGCGAGTAGTTGCCGAACATCTTGGACACGTTGTTGATAGGTGGTGTTTTGACTTTGTAAATGACGTTGTAATTGGCGTGTAGACATATTGAGCTGCTTGGCAACTGCCTCAATTTGATAATTATTTTTTTGTAGTCCCAATAAAATACTTTGTTGTAAGCGCTCATCTAATTGGGTGGTATTCGGCAAGCTGTCCAGTAGAGCTTGTGCTTGTTGCATCAGCAACTTTTGTAAGGTTTGGTCACTTTGTTTAACCGGAATGGTTAAAGCAGAAATAGGGAAGATCATCTCAACTTTTGGTTGTTGGAACTTTACTGGACAATTGAAAAAGCTTTCATATGCCATGCTATTTTTGGGTGCTTGGTGAATAAAATTGACTTGATAAAGTTGAATATTGTCAGAAACAAATAAACGTAAAAATTGAATCATCACAGCAATCGCGATTTCATCCGTGATTTGAGTGGTGAAGTGAGCCGGTAGATTTGCCCAACCCACCGAAATATGTTGTTCATCATAGTATTCGACTTTGAGTGGGCTACCATCATAAATTAAACGATGAAAATCATGATAACGGCTGAGGGCTTCTCCTAAACTGTCACAAGACTGTGCAATATAGGCAATAATCCCTATATGCTTCGGTTGTACATAAGGTGCGATTTCTAGCCCTAAAGCAGGGCTTTGTACTTGTGACTGTATCTCATCCAAAATTTCACGCCAAACGGTATAGTCAAAGCGTTCAAGATTTTGAACCTGTTGTAACTTGGGTGAAATGTTTAAGCCTCTAGCTTCGCTAAAGGTATAGAGTAATTGCCCAAGCCCTCCATAAACGGAGCCTGCATAATCCTTTAATAGCATCATTGACACATCTTGTTGTTGTGCGATTTACATCATGTAAGATCAAACTTGGCGCTATTTTAAGCGAGTTTAAATCCAGCAAACAAGTCGCATTTTATGGGGTTGGTGATAGATTTTCTATAGTGTTCATGTCGTGATTTGTCAATGAAAATACTTTTCCATGTCAATATCTTTTTTCAGCACAGTTTTATATTAAAAAATAAGCAGAGGAGAAAAAACATGTTAAAAGGCTTTTTAGTTGGATTGGTCTTTGCGAACGGCTTTGAGTGGATTGCACATAATTATATTTTGCATGGTCAGCACCGTCCTGGAAAGCCACGTTTTAGCCCTGTTCCAAGAAGTATGAAATCGCATTGGGAACATCACCGCGAAGTCCGTAAGCAGGATTTTCATGATGATGGTTATGTGCAAGGTATATCGAATTGGCGCACCAAAAATGAAATTGTTTCATTGGCAGTGGTTGCAGGTGCTGCAAGTTTAATTTTTTATCCGATTTCAAAAGGCATGGTGGCTGCGTCTTTATATAGTGCATGTAATTATTATTATATTCACCGCCGTGCACATTTAGAGCCAGCATGGGCGATGAAGAAAATTCCTTGGCACTATGACCATCATATGAATGCAAATCAAGATGCAAACTGGTGTGTGACCAAGCCGTGGTTTGACTATCTGATGGGAACGCGGGTGATCTCATCCGCAGATTTACAAGAGCAAAATCCGTTGGGAATCACACTACCTCAGCCCATTGCACACTGGGTTTCAACAACCGTTGAAAAGTATTTTCCTGCAAAATGGGTTGAGGAAAAGCCACAAGTGATTGAAGAACATTCGGCGAACCGTGTAGATTCAGTCGCCTGATCTTGTGTTTTGTTAAAGTTTAGCTTTGACTCATCTGATTGGTTTGGAGCGCTATTCTTGTCTCCATTGATCTGAAAGCGCGAATTATCAGTTCGATTGTCGTGATTTGTCACAAAATATGTATGTTTGGTCAATGTATAACATGTTTTCATGATTATACTGGCTAGCATCAAGATATGTTTCAGAATGCAAATAGCTGTCGTTTCTGAAGTTTATAGGAGTCTCCAAGACTCCTTTTTTTATGTCTGCAAAAAACACAAATCGCACTTCTCACATGGCACGATCAGCATAGGTAATGGGATTTGATGAGTATCAAATCAGAGCTAAGCTAGTACAGCTTAATCTATGGCATCCATGTCGCCAAACGCGATAGCGATGCTGGTCAAATTGGTAGAAGGGAAAACAAAATCTTTCTACAACCTAAGCGCTATATAAAATATTTGAAAGAATAGCGTTAAGTTGAACGTATATTAATTTAATCTCATTTCGAGAAATGAGATTAGATTCTGGCAATGTTTTAAGTGCTTTGTTCTTTTGAGTATCAATAGACTATAAAAAAATCCCCATCAGGGGATTTTTTTATGAAGCACAATACACAGGTTGCTTTCAAATGACCATTGTATAGATCTTTGAATACTACTCTGGTTTAAGCCCTTCAGCTTTTTCCAACGATTCATCATTATTGAAGAATTTTTCACGTTGTTCTTCTAAAAACTTCTTAGCATCCGCTTCAAATACATTTAAACGTTTTTCATTAATCAATGTGGTTTGATGCTTTAACCATTCTTGCCAAGCTTGTTTAGACACAGTATCAAATAATTCCTGTCCTTTTGCGCCTGGGAAAGGTGCAAAGTCTAAACCTTCTAACTCTTTTTGATATTTACGGCAAAATACTTGTCGAGTCATATCAAAACTCCTTATGCATAAAGTTTTTCTAAACGTGTATGAGCGCGTTCAATCGCCGCTGCCACTTGAGCAGGTGCAGTCCCACCAATATGGTTACGGGCATTCACTGAAGCTTCTAATGTCAATGCTTTTTCAAATACATCTGCCTGAATTAAATCAGAGAACTGCTGTAATTGTTCAAGCGTTAATTCGGAAAGGTCTTTAGATTCCTGAACACCCAATGCAACTGCCTTACCTACGATTTCATGGGCATCACGGAAAGCGACCCCATTTTTAACCAGATAATCTGCCAAATCTGTTGCAGTAGAGAAGCCACGAAGTGCTGCTTCACGCATTACATCAACATTTGGTACCAGTGCAGGAATCATGTCTGCGAAAGCCATCAATGAACCACGGATGGTATCAATGGCATCAAATAATGGTTCTTTATCTTCTTGATTGTCTTTGTTATATGCCAAGGGTTGACCTTTCATCAAGGTTAACAGGCTCATAAGATCGCCATAGACACGACCAGTTTTACCACGAACCAATTCTGGAACATCTGGGTTTTTCTTCTGTGGCATGATCGAAGAACCAGTACAGAAACGGTCTGGAATATTCACAAATTTAAATTGTGCAGACGTCCAAAGAATCAATTCTTCTGACATACGTGATAAATGCATCATGATCAGTGAAGCAGCTGCGTTGAATTCAATGGCAAAGTCACGGTCTGATACAGCATCTAGCGAGTTTTCAGCAACTGCTTCAAAACCTAATAATTCCGCAGTGAACGCACGATCGATCGGATAGGTCGTACCTGCCAATGCCGCTGAACCCAAAGGCATACGGTTAACACGTTTACGACAGTCAATCAGACGCTCAGAGTCACGTACCAACATTTCAAACCAAGCCATTAAATGATGACCAAAAGTCACAGGCTGTGCAGTTTGTAAATGAGTAAACCCAGGCATGATGGTTTGGGTATTGTTGCTGGCTAAGCGAAGAATACCTTTTTGTAGTTTTTCCAGTAATTTTAAAATTGCGTCAATTTCATCGCGAACATAGAGACGAATATCTGTCGCAACTTGGTCATTACGGCTACGCCCGGTGTGTAGCTTTTTGCCTGTGATACCAATACGCTGAGTCAAGCGAGATTCGATATTCATATGCACATCTTCAAGATCGATGCGCCATTCGAATTGACCTGCTTCAATTTCAGTTTTAATTGTATTCAAACCATTGATAATGTCATCACGTTCTTGTTCTGTAAGCACCCCAACTTTTGCTAACATAGTTGCATGTGCAATAGAGCCAGCAATATCTTGTTTATAAAAGCGTTGGTCAAACTGGACAGAAGCAGTAAATTCAGCAACAAAGGCATCAGTAGCTTCAGAGAAACGACCGCCCCACATGCCTGAAGTTTGGGCTTGTGACGGATTAGAGGAATTAGAAGATGTGGTCATATCGGCTCAGTAGGAAAAAAAGCAGTAGAACTAAACGCAGTATAACAAATTCAGCCTCACTTGCCGAAGTAAAGCACAATCATTCATCAAGAAAATCTACTTCGCATTTTCAGCCTTCGTATTTTTTTAGCAAAATGGGGCATCGTCAGTATTTATTGGAATTATTTATTTCCAGTAATGTATTGGCTTTTTTATTAGCACTGGCAGAAGCACAGTCGTGGAGCAATCTAAATGTTTGGCATGTTTTAGAATATATTTTATATATTAACTGGATATTATTGGCATTTGCTGCCTTTCAAGATCTATTTGCCAAAAGGTTAGCGCAATATACTTATTTGTCGGTGATGATTTTCAGTTTTATACTTTTACAGGTCATCGTCATGTGCACAACTTTGGTGCTGAATATTGTGCATTATTGGGCTGTTCATTTTTCTTTACAAAATATTTCGACAAGCGATATCAGTCATAATCTTATTTTGCATTTAAGTTATGGGATATTACTCGGTGCATTTTGTTTGCGTTATATGTATATTCGCGAGCAAGCCGTTTTACAACAACACAGTGAATTAAATGCACGGGTTCAAGCCATGCAGGCGCGAATTCATCCTCATTTTCTATTTAATAGTTTAAACAGTGTGGTGAGTTTAATTGCAATTGATCCAGATAAAGCAGAACAAATGCTGATTGACTTGTCAAAATTGTTTAGAGCAAGCTTTCAAGAATTAAAATTGGTGACCTTAAAAGAAGAAATACAATTATCGAAACAATATATTGCCATTGAACAAATCCGTTTGGGCGAGCGTTTAAATGTCGAGTGGAATATTCCACAGCCAGGATTATTGGAATATGTGCAAATTCCATTATTAACCCTGCAACCCTTAATTGAAAACAGTATTTTTTATGGGGTCGAAAACCAAATGAAAGATGCCAAGATTGGGATACTGGTTGAAATATTGCAAAATCAAGTCAATATAGTCATTACCAACCCATTTTTACAAGATAGAATAAAAGTGAGACAAGGGCATGGAATTGCTTTAGAAAATGTAAAACAGCGTTTAAAAGCACATTTTGGCGATTCTGTTTATTTTCGGAATTATGCAGGGAATGGATTATTTACAATGGTCATTCAATATCAGTATAAAAATAGATGATTGGGACATGTATTAAAAATAAATAATGTAGGTATTTGGGTAAGGAGGAGCAATGGACATCCTGATTTGTGATGATGAACCGCTTGCAGTGGAACGCTTATCACGGTTGGTGTCGCAACTTGGGCATCAGGTTATTGCCACAGCACAACATGGAAAGCAAGCATTGGAGATGGTTCAACAGTTTGAGCCTGACGTCGTGTTGCTGGATATTCAGATGCCAGAAATGGATGGCTTAAGTTGTGCGCAACATTTGGCGCATTTTAACCCGATGCCTGCAATCGTATTTTGTACAGCGTTTGATGAGCACGCTTTACAGGCGATTCAATCTCAAGCAAAAGGATATTTGTTAAAGCCAATTGCCAAGGATGAATTGGAAACAGTTTTAGGGAATGTGACTAAACTGACGCAAGCTCAATTAACTCAGATAGAAAAAAAAGAACTCATGGAAGAAAAAGTGCAAAGGCAGCAAATTGCTGCAAAAACCTATCGAGGTTTGGAACTGATCCCTGTTGAAAATATTTATTATTTTTTAGCAGATCAAAAATATGTCACCGTTCGCCATAAAAATGGGAGCGTTTTGATTGATGAAACCTTAAAGGATTTGGAAACTGAATTTTCAGATCGTTTTATACGAATACACCGTAATGCACTCATTTCTTTGGATTATTTGGATGGTCTGGAAATGGTTGCTTCAGGACAGTATCAAGCGCGATGCCGTGAGCTTGAGGAGCGTCTGGCGGTGAGTCGTCGACATTTACCATTGCTTAGGGAACGCATGCAGAATTTATAGTTTTGTGTGAAAGATAAATCATTTTGATAATTTACTTGCATTTTTAAGATTGCAGGGTAAGTTTAGAGTGTTTAAAAGTTTGGCAAAACTGAAATGATGAAAACCTTGAAAATCGCAACTCGACAAAGCCCGCTTGCATTGTGGCAGGCAGAACATATTCGTGATCGTTTAGAACAATTGCATCCGCATATCAAAGTAGAGTTGGTGACTTTTGTCACTCAAGGTGACAAAATTTTAGACACGCCCTTGGCTAAGATTGGTGGAAAGGGTTTATTTGTCAAAGAACTTGAAGCAGCATTGATGGATGGACGTGCAGATTTAGCTGTACATTCTATGAAAGATGTCCCTATGCAATTGCCTGAAGGTTTAGAGCTGGCGGTGATCTGTGAGCGTGAAGATCCATTTGACGCCTTTGTTTCAAATCATTATGCAAAGTTTGAAGATTTACCTCAAGGTGCCAAACTTGGTACTTCCAGTCTACGCCGTAAATGTCAAATTCTGAAACAGCGTCCTGATTTGGATGTGATTGATTTACGAGGCAATGTGGGTACACGCTTGTCTAAGCTTGATGCAGGTCAGTATGATGCGATTATTCTCGCCAGTGCTGGGTTAAAGCGTTTAGGGCTTGCACAACGTATCCGTCATAGTCTCGCACCAGAACTCAGCTTGCCTGCTGTGGGACAAGGTGCATTAGGTTTAGAGTGTCGTTCTAATGACCCTGAAACTTTAAATCTGATTCTGCCTTTGATGCACAATGAAACCAATGCGTGTGTACGTGCTGAACGCGCCTTCAATGCTTATCTTGAGGGTGGATGTCAGGTACCAATTGCAGGCTTTGCAACACTGGACAATCAAGTATTGTCTTTAGAAGGTCGTGTTGGAAGTACTGACGGTCAGACATTGCTGTGTAGCAAGGTCAGTGGTACTGCCGAACAAGCAGAGCAGTTGGGTGTAAAACTCGCACAAGATTTATTGCAACTTGGTGCTGGGGATTTACTTAAAGCACTGTATCAAACACAGTAATTGGATTGCGATGCTGTTTATCAATACACGTCCGATTGACCGAGCTGAGCCTTTAACAGCATGCTTGCGTCAATCAGGTTTTACTGTGGTTGATTTGCCTTTATTAGCGTTAAAGCCCCGTCCATATGACAGTACTTTAGCTACACTGTATTCAAAACTTTTAACAACACAGTGTATCGTCGTAGTCAGCCCGATGGCTGTGCAGATTGGGATGCAATATCTACAACAGTCAGGACTCTCACTTGCACAAATTCAACATATTCAATGGATTGCTGTTGGAAAAAAAACGGCTCAATGCTTGGCTGAGTTTGGGATAGCAAGTCATGTACCCGAAGTGGAAAGCTCCGAAGGTATGCTGAGTTTACCGATATTTAACAGCATAGAGAATATTCAGAAAATTGCATTTTGGCGCGGTAAAGGTGGTCGCCAATTTATGATGCAACAGTGCCAAGAACGTCATATTGATGTTTTAAACTTTGTTTTATACGAGCGTTTATGCCCACCAGAAACCCAAATACAGTTTTCTGCTTTGCTCAATCAAATAAATCAATTTGAGCCGCCTTACTGGACTTGTATCAGTAGTGAAGCAAGCTGGCGAAATTGGTTGGCGTTGACAGAAAAGCATCCTCATTTGGTTGATGCCTGTCATTATTTAGTTTTGGGTGAGCGTTTGTATCAATTATTAATGCATGATAAAAATACGACTCAAAAATGTTTTAATATCACTCAAATTTTAACGCTAGAACCAAAAGCAATTCTACATAGCATTGTGCAGTTGCAAAGGAAATTATGAAGAAGTTTATTTATATCTTATTGTTGATCGCTCTAGGATGGCTCATTAAGTTGAGTTATGACTTCTATCATGTTTCACAACAGTTGGATGAGATTCAACAAACACTTCATAAAAGTGAACAAAAAAATGCCAGTTTGAACGATCAATTGGTGGCAGTAAAAAGACAAGCGGATGAACCGAGTCAAGAAACAAGCAAGCAACCTCCTGTACTCAAAGAACCCAGTACGGGAATCAACCCAAGTGTGTTGATTAAACAGCAACTCGAGTTGGTTCAGTTTGCGATACAACAACAGCAATTTGTCTACGCGCTGGAGCATTTAACCCAAATTAACCAATCTTTAGATCAATACGCATTGGCAGAGGCAGTCAAGCAAAGTCTGCATCAAAGCATTGCTCAAGATATGCAGAATATCCAACAGTTTGTGATTGAAAGAAATGCACAGCAAGATCAGTTGGATAGCTTAATCAAACAAGTTGATCAAAGTTTGACTGCAGAACTGAAAAATAATCAACTCAAATTAAATACCAGTCAGAGTGCCCACTTTTGGGAGAAATGGTTCAAGGTCGATGTACTTAGTGCGGATACACCAGAATTGAGCAATCGCCGCTTTATTTTAAAAGAAACTCAATTGAGACTCTTGCTCGCTCAACAACTTCTAGTTAAAGGTCAAAATGTTGAATATAAAGCCATGCTGAATCAGGCGATTCAACAGCTTGAACTGTTGCCTGATGCTGCGAGTCAGAACATCAAACAACAATTATTAAAAATTAAACAGAGCTCACAATCTCCTGTTCCTAAGCTGAATAGCTTGGCAGTGTTGGGGTTGTGAGATGAAACATATTTTCTTGATCTATGCCTTTATTAGCCTGATTATTTTTGCGATTTTAAGTGTACTCAGTTATACCGCAGGGGCAGGTTATGTTTATGTGCTTTGGCATAATATTCAAATCCAGACGAACTTATGGGTGTTGTTATTTTTAGGCGTTATCATCAGCTTTCTTATGCATGTGATGTGGTATGCCTTAAACCGTTACTTACGCCGAGAAAAAAGAAAATTAGAACAGGTTTTAAACTTTAGTGATTTGCATCCCTTTGAACAATTGGGTGTGTTGTGGTTATTAGATGGTGAAGATGAGCAAGAACAGGTTATTCAAAATATTTTTGATCAATCGGGTTTATTAAAAGCGATTATTCAATCCCGAATATTGTTCAAGCAAGGTGATTATGCAGCAGCTTTGCAAGTTTTGGAAAATAGCCCACCCTCAGCATTTGAATTAGCCGAAATTCTCCGTATCGAAATTTATTTGGCGCAGCATGACAGTCAGCAAGCTTTGACACATCTTGAGTTTTTAAATGGTCATGAGTTGTCGCCATGGCTCAGTCAACTTTCAGAAAGTTATAAATTATCAGTACAAAAATTATGGGGACAGTTTGCAATCCAGTCACCTTGGCACTATTTACATTCAAGTCAATTTGGACAGTTGGAAGTCGCGACCAAACAACAATGGTTGATTCAGCTTTTAGGTTGCTATGACCAAGCGCAATTTGAGGACTTGGAGTTATTACAGCACAAGTTTTTTGAAATCGCACCTTTACTTGATCAAATGCCCTATGACACCAAAGTATTATGGTTGAAGTTAATTACTCGTCTACCTGAGCTGGCACAGCAACAGCAACAACTTGCCATTCAATTGCTGGATGAGAAATTCGATCAGGATGTTTTCTACTTATGGTTTCAACAACAGTTGCTTCGGCAAAATCCAGATTATGAATATCTGGAACAACAGATTATTCATCTGGAAAGTAAGTATATAAATATTCCTGTATTTAGTTTTGCAAAGTGGCATATATATACGGCGACACAACGTGAAACAGAAGCGGATCAGCTCTTAGCATTATATCCAAATGATATTTTGATGAATTATTTACGGATTAAAGCCACTCTAAATGGCAATGATGAATTAATTCAGCAATTGAATTCAATTTTTGAAAAAGACAGCAACTACATTCAGTTTAAAATTTGAGAATACATTATGAATCTATTGGCACAATTCCCTATCGTTTATGAACAAAAGGTCGCTTGGGGAGATATGGATGCTTTTGGTCATGTGAATAATGTGCAGTATTATCGTTATATAGAAAGTGCACGTATTGCATATTTTGATCGTTTAAATGTATTTGAACAAGATGTTTTAACTGTGGTTGCTTCAAGTCAATGTAAATATTTAAAACCAGTATTTTATCCAGATGTGCTACATATTGGTGCAGGTATAGCGGAAATGCGCAATAGTGCAATACGCATGCATTATGTATTATTCAGTGAACAGCAACAGGAGATTGTTGCCGATGGTGAAGCGGTCATCGTATTTGTAGATAAAGATTCTATGAAAAAAGCATTAATACCTGAAAATTTAAGAAAAGTTATAATTGATCTCGAAGCAACAGTTCAAAACAATTTGCTGAATTTATAAAAACGCTACAGTTATCATCATTATATTTAAAACGTGTATCAAAAATTACTTTTTGTTGTATGTTTATTTTGACTGGGATAAATAAACATTTTTGGCGTGTTATAATCATTTTTTGTTGTTTTATGTATTTATTGGGGAATATATGTATTGCCAATTGGTATAAATAAAAATACTATTGCTGTGAATTTATTTTAAATATATTTGCGAAGTTTAATGTGGAGTGTTAATGATGCCTGATATTAGTAATTTATCTGTTGAAGAGTTAAGAAAGTTAACAGCTGAAGCTGAAGCTTTAATTGAAAGTAAAAAAGATCAAGCGATCGAAGATGCTTATAATAAGATTGTTGAAATTGCAGAATCTGCGGGTTTAAGCCTAGAGCAGTTTATTGAGTATGGTGCTCAAAAACGTAAAAAGACAACACGTAAAGCTGTTGAGCCACGCTACCGCAATAAGAAAAATACGGCTGAAACTTGGACGGGTCGTGGTAAGCAACCTCGCTGGTTGGTTGCTGAAATTGAAAAAGGCGCTAAATTAGAAGATTTCTTGATCTAATCTTCATCTAAGTGTCATTCAATGACGATAAAATAAAAGAACCAAGCAAAACTGCTTGGTTTTTTTATACGAGTGAATTGGCGATATGAAAAAATTATGCATAATGTATAAACAAGAGGGCATCATCTTGCATGGAAGAATAAATCAATGATGGTAAAGCTGGATGAATAAAAAATCAAAACAGATGACCTGGTGGATTACTGGAGTTGTCGCTTTTTTAATTTTTGTACTTTTACAAGTTCCTGCAACATGGTTAATTGCTAAATTTTATAAAAATAATCAAACCTTACACAATGTTAGTGGCAATATTTGGCAAGGGCAAGCGGATTGGCATAAAGGTAATTTACGTGGGTCAGTTTCATGGCGTACGCGTCCTTGGGATTTAATCTTATTGCGTGTTGGGGCAAATGTTGAGGTTCATAGTGGACAAACGCAACTTAGTGGGGTTGTGGGCTATGGCTTGGGTAAAAAAATCATTGTTAATCAAATGCAAGGTCAGATTGCTCCTGAAACATTGAAAAATATCGCCAACTGGCAATGGCCTGCAAACGCCATACAGATTTCGGACATGAGCCTTCGTTTTAAAAAAGATGCTGGATTTAGTGATGTTGATGGTCAGCTGCATTGGGCTGGTGGTGAACTTCGCTATACTTTTGGTCAACGGCAAGATCAAATGAATATCCCTTCTTTAAATGCACAGCTAAAAGATGAAGCGGGTAAACTGATTTTTGATATTCAAGATCAACGCAGTCAAAAAATGGCGAATATTAGTTTAGATCCAAGTATGATGTTGGATGTACAATTGACCCAAAGAATGTTACTCAATGTTCCATCTTATGATGGAAAAGCTGGACTGGATACATTTGTGATCAGTTCAAGACAACCACTGATTCAAGGTGGTTTCTAATGAATATAAAAGAACAGTTTGAAAACATTTCTTGGAAAAAAGCAGAACATCTCGCACCTGTTGCCTTATTTATATTGATTTTGGCATTGTGTTGGAAATTAGCCTCTATTTTTTGGTGGGTGGTCGCACCGCCTCAAGTGATGCAACCTGAACAAGTGAGTCTAGGCTCGCAACAAGCACAAGTTCCTAATATTTCAAGTTTTTCCTTGTTTAATGAAGTGGGTTTAAGCGCAACAGCAGATGACAGCATTCCAATGGTATTGCAGGGTGTTGTGGTGAGTTATCCTGCACGCTTTTCATCGGCTGTGATTAAAGTAAAGGAAACGGCAGATCGTTATGTGGTTGGTGAAACCATAGAAGGCACCAGTTATCAGTTGTCAGAAGTATATTGGGATCATATTGTTTTAAGCCAAGGTGGCAATAATAGTAAAGAGTTACGTTTTACAGGTTTGGATAATTTATATCAGCCTTTACCTGGGCAGCCTGCAGATTCGAATATGGCAACACCAACCAGTAATCCAGATCAAGCTGTACCGCCACCACAAAATACCAGTCAGAATGCGTTGGGGCAGGCAATTGATCGAATGAATGAAAATCGAGAACAATATCTAAAGAACATGGGGGTGAACACCAATAGCGGACAAGGCTATGAGGTGACAGAACAAACCCCCGCAGCACTTCGAAATAAATTAGGACTTCGGTCTGGGGATCGCATTCTTTCACTCAATGGGCAGTCAGTCGGTCAAGGACAGAGTGATGTTCAACTGCTAGAACAAGCAAAGCGTGAAGGAAAAGTAAAAATTGAAATTAAGCGTGGTGATCAGGTGATGACCATTCAGCAAAGTTTGTAAGTGGCTAGGACTACAAATAAAATTAGGATAGATAATAAGTTATGGCTTTTTTGACTCACAATCGACCACTCTGGGCTATCGTTGCAGCAGCACCCATGATGGTTGCAGTTAGTACAGCAACATATGCTCAGACGTGGAAGATTAACTTACGCGATGCTGATCTCACGGCTTTTATCAATGAAGTTGCAGATATTACGGGTAAAAACTTTGCTGTTGATCCGCGCGTACGTGGCAATGTAACTGTTATTTCAAACAAACCACTCAATAAAAACGAAGTTTATGACCTATTTTTAGGTGTGCTGAATGTCAATGGTGTTGTGGCGATTCCATCTGGTAATACCATTCGTCTAGTGCCTGACAGTAATGTTAAAAACTCTGGTGTTCCTTATGATCCACGCAACAATGCACGCGGTGATCAGGTGGTCACACGGGTAATTTGGTTAGAAAATACCAATCCAAATGATTTAATTCCTGCACTTAGACCGTTAATGCCTCAATTTGCTCATTTGGCAGCCATACAAGGCACCAATGCGTTAATTGTTTCAGATCGAGCGGCAAATATTTATCAACTTGAAACCATCATTCGTAATTTGGATGGTACAGGACAAAATGATATTGAAGCTGTACCTTTGCAGCAAAGTCAGGCTGAAGAAATCATTAAACAATTGGATGCAATGAGTGCGACTGGCGCATCAAAAGATTTCGCAGGGGCACGGGTACGTATTATTGCAGATGTACGCACGAATCGTATTTTAATTAAAGGCGATACAGGTACACGCAAACGTATTCGTAATATGATTGAAATGCTCGATGTGCCATCAGCAGATCGTTTAGGTGGACTAAAAGTATTTAAACTCAAATACGCCAGTGCAAAAAATCTCTCTGAAATTTTACAAGGCTTAGTCACTGGGCAAGCAGTCAATTCAAATTCAAATAATTCTTCGACCAATAATAATTCTAGTAATAGCAGTAATTTAAACAATAACAGTAATAACTCTTCTTCAAATTCCAGCTCAGGGAGCACTATTTCAACACCTGCGATTAATTTAAATAGCAATTCCAATAACAATAATCAAAACAGTGTCACCAGCTTTAATGCTAATGGGGTAAGTATCATTGCTGATGGTGCACAAAATGCCTTGGTGGTCAAAGCCGAACCACAATTGATGCGAGAAATAGAAGCCGCAATCCAGCAATTGGATGTACGTCGTCAACAAGTGTTGATTGAAGCGACTATTCTTGAAGTATCAGGGAATGATACAGATCAATTGGGTGTGCAATGGGCTTTAGGCGATATTAGTAGTGGTGTAGGGGTTGTCAATTTTTCTAATGTGGGTACAAGTTTAGCTAAATTGGCGGCAGGTTATTTGTCAGGTGGTGCGGCTGGTTTAGGAAGTGCTGTCGGTCCAGGCGCATCTCTTATTTTAGGGGATTATAAAGAAGGAGCAGATGGTTCACGCAAGCTATATGGTGCAGTGATTCAGGCATTAAAAGAACGAACTAAATCAAATCTACTTTCTACGCCGTCTATTCTCACTATGGATAATGAAGAAGCGTATATTGTTGTGGGGGAAAACGTACCTTTTGTAACAGGATCGGTATCTACAGGCACGGGCGGAACGGTCAATCCTTATACTTCGATCGAACGTAAAGATGTCGGGGTCACCTTAAAAGTTGTTCCACATATTGGTGAAGGTGGTTCAATTCGTTTGGAAGTCGAACAAGAAGTCTCAGGGGTCAAATCTAGTAAAGGGCAAGCTCAGGATTTGGTGACCAGTAAACGTGCGATTAAAACCACAGTGCTTGCTGACCATGGGCAAACGGTCGTATTAGGTGGCTTGATTTCAGATGATAGCGAACATTCACGTCAGTCTATACCGTTCTTGGGCGACATTCCTGGCTTAGGGCGTCTGTTTAGAGCAGATGGTAAATCGAATATTAAACGCAATCTTTTAGTGTTTATACATCCAACAATTGTGGGTGGCGATACAGAAATACGTCGTTTATCCCAACAGCGTTATGACCAGCTATACAGCTTGCAATTGGCGATGGATAAAGATGGGAATTTTGCCAAACTGCCTGCCAATGTTGATGATGTATTCCAACAGCGCTTGCCTATTACCTCATCACCAAATACTCAGCCTAAACTGATTCAACCACAGCCGACGGCACAGCCATCCAGTCAATATCAGAAAGTACCCGCAGGTGGCGTAGCAACAAATCCAAACAAAAGCAATGCGGTTACAACCCCTGTTGCAGAGGAACCAAATGATATCCGTAAGCAGTAGCGGATATTTTGAGTGTTAAAATTAGATCAGCTGTTTAATTGAATGTTTAAGATTTACAGTTAATTTGTTGCAATGGCTTGTTTGATTCATGAGCTAAAGTATGGTTTTAAGTTGATTTAGAACTCTAGATATGTCGTGTTAAAATAAATGTAAATTGGAATGAGAGAATGACGATGACTTGGAAATTACAAGCAATTTCAGGTGAGCTAGAAGGACAGGAAGTGACAATTGACCGTGACATGTTGGTGGGTCGCCATCAAGATGCGGATCTTTTATTGCAGTCTGCGGAAATCTCACGTCGCCATGCCGCATTTTTATTGAAAGACGATGCATTATGGGTACAGGACTTAAAGTCATCAAACGGAACTTTTGTGAACGATATACGCATCGATCAAGATAAAATGTTGATGGATGGCGATATTGTTCAATTTGCCAGCATTAAATTCAATGTACTTGCACCTGTAAAAGCAGTTGAAGTGGCTGAGCAAGCTATCGTAGAGCCTACATCTATCATTGCAGATGCTGAACCAGCGATTGCACAAGTTGAACCATCAGTTTCACAACCAGCCGAACAACAAGTACAACAGCCTGCTGAGGCTATTGCAACCGCAGAACTTGATACACCTGTATCAGTTGAACCGAGTGCGGCAGAAAAAATGAGTGAACAGGGCATGCCAGAGCTTTCCGCACGAGATAGCAATGTGCAGATCACTCGTGAAGGAATGCCATCAGGCGTAGCTGTACCTAAGCCAGCTCCAATTCCTGAAGGTGTTGACATTCATACGCCAATAAAACCTGACATTGAACAAGTTAAAGCGCCAGAAGCACGCGTTGAAAAAGAGATAGAAACTCAGAAAAATGCCAAAGTTGGCTTGATGACGGTGGTTGTCTTAATCATTTTGGCAATTATTGCATGGCTGTTGTTTAAATAATCTGTGAATGCGATACACTCAAGGCATGCAATCGCATGCCTTTGTTTTATGTAAAGTCTATACAAAGACTAAAGTTGGATTTTATTTTTAGTGCGATAAGTTTTAAAAAATTATTTTAGGTGTACAGCATGAATGTGGCAAAGCTAGACCAACGTGAACTTATTTTATTTGATTTGGATGGAACATTGGTTGATTCAGCATTTGATTTATATCGTGCTATGAATCTGAGTTTGGCACGTTTAAATCTTCCTTTAGTCACTGAGCAACAAGTCCGCGTTTGGATTGGCAAAGGCACATCATTATTTTGTGAAAGTACTTTAAAATATTTAAAAGGCGAGGTTGATCCCGTATTGCATCAGCAGTTGCTTGATACATTTTTGGAAATTTACAATGCCGAACCATGTGTAGATACTCAGCCATTCTCTGGGATTTTAGCGTTTTTAGATTGGGGAATACAAAATAACAAGAAGCTGATTTGTGTGACCAATAAACCTGAACAGCCTGCCAGAAAAATCTTAGAAGAATTAAAAATGGATCACTATTTTGTTGATGTGATTGGTGGAGATCGTTTTGAAGTACGAAAACCACACCCAAAACCATTGTTGTATTGTGTGGAAACATACCAATCTTCAGTCGATAAAACATTGATGATTGGTGACTCAAGTAATGATGTAGAAGCTGCCCGCCGTGCAGAGGTTGATTGTATTGTGGTCAGCTATGGCTATAATCACGGTGAAGATATTCATCTTTGTCAACCGCAACAGGTGGTCGACGATTTAACAGAGCTTTTGGCTTAACCCCTATATTTGAAATTGTTGTGAGAAAAGGAAAGAGGAATGAATGGAAAAGGTACTTTTCGATGGCGTCACTAAGTGAGCTGTATGCAAATCAATACTTAGTAATATCGAAAATAGAGAGAATTCCTCATGACAACTTTAGCGCAATTTGAACAATTAAAATCGGCGGGATATAACCTGCTTCCTGTTTATCGCCAACGTTTAGCAGATACGGATACGCCATTGTCTGTATTTGCACGGTTACAACAGCACCAACAGGCATATTTATTTGAATCTGTCGAGGGGGGCGAAAACTGGGCACGTTACTCGATTATTGGTCTGGGTGAGTCAACTGTATTTTCCTGCAATGCTGGACAACTTACAGTTAAATTTCCAGATGGGCGAGTTGAGACACAGACATGTACTGATCCATTTCAATATATTCGTGACTTTCAGGCACAGTTTAAAGTGCCTACGCAACAAGATTTACCTGCGTTGCCAAATTTTACAGGCGGCTTGGTTGGGTATTTTGGTTATGACGCAGTACGTTATATTGAACCACGCTTAAGCAATGTGCCTGAAGCTGACCCTGTTGGGTTACCTGATTTATGGATGATGCTGTCAAAGACAGTGGTGGTGTTTGATAACTTAAAAGACACTTTGTTTTTGATCGTACATGCAGATGTTAATGATCCACAAGCTTATAACAAGGCACAACAACAACTCGATGCTTTGGAAGCCATATTGGCAACGCCGATCAGTTTGGTTGCAAAAAAACATACAGCACCACATTTTGAATCTTTAACTGGGCATGACCGTTTTCTAGAGTCGATTGAAAAAGTCAAAGCATATATTCGTGCTGGAGATGTGATGCAGGTTGTACCTGGGCATCGAATGGTCTCGGATTTCGATGGTGATCCATTACAGGTTTATCGTGCCTTACGCCATTTGAATCCTTCTCCTTATTTATTCCTAGTACAAGGACAGACCATTGCTGACCAAAAACCATTTCATATTGTAGGTTCGTCACCAGAGATTCTTTCCCGCCTTGAAAATGGTATTGCGACTGTACGACCACTTGCGGGAACACGCCCTCGTGGAAAAACCAAAGAAGAAGATTTGGCACTGGAAAAAGATTTGCTTTCTGATGAAAAAGAAATTGCAGAACATCTAATGCTGATTGATTTGGGGCGTAACGATATTGGACGCGTTTCAAAAATCGGTAAAGTGCAAGTGACTGATCAAATGGTGATCGAGCGTTACTCACATGTCATGCATATTGTTTCCAATGTGCAGGGTGAAGTGTTGGATGATGTTGACGCTTTGGATGTTTTTAAAGCAACTTTCCCAGCCGGGACACTTTCTGGCGCGCCAAAAATTCGCGCGATGGAAATTATTGACGAAGTTGAACCGGTAAAGCGTGGTATTTTTGGTGGCGCTGTTGGTTATTTAGGCTGGCATGGTGAAATGGACATGTCGATTGCGATTAGAACCTGTGTAATTCGTGAAAATAAAGTCTATGTACAGGCTGGAGCGGGGCTTGTTGTGGACTCAAATCCTGAATCAGAGTGGAATGAAACCCAAATAAAAGCTCGCGCAGTGATCAAAGCGGTTGAATTATCATCAAACGGATTGATTTTATGAGTTTTTGGGGTTTTTTTTAAAAAAAACACTTGCAAGGATTCTGAGTTTTGCTAAACTGCACACCGTTCCGATACGAAACGTACGAAACACTAAGAAACGCCGGCATAGCTCAGTTGGTAGAGCAACTGACTTGTAATCAGTAGGTCCACAGTTCGAATCCGTGTGCCGGCACCATCTTAAAGTTTTGTGTTATAATGTAGAGGAACGGCACTGAAAGTAAGTGTAAATGGTGAGATTCCCGAGCGGTCAAAGGGAGCAGACTGTAACTCTGCCACGAAAGTTTCGAAGGTTCGAATCCTTCTCTCACCACCATTAACTTCGATAAGTGGTTAATTACCAACATTAAGCGGGAGTAGCTCAGTTGGTAGAGCGGTAGCCTTCCAAGCTACATGTCGCGAGTTCGACCCTCGTCTCCCGCTCCATCGAAGATGATTGCTCTTATAGCTCAGTGGTAGAGCACTCCCTTGGTAAGGGAGAGGTCTCGAGTTCAAATCTCGATAAGAGCTCCAGATACAATTTAGTAGATTATTCTACACCAGTTTTTAAAAAGCAGGCTTATTAGTCTGCTTTTCAAGTATTAGGTGTCTAGTTTTTTAGACGATTGTCGATGCTGAGTTGTTTAACTCGTGTTCGACATAAACGAGGAAGAACAAATGGCTAAGGCTAAGTTTGAACGTAATAAGCCGCACGTAAACGTGGGTACAATTGGTCACGTTGACCATGGTAAAACAACTTTAACTGCTGCAATTGCAACTATCTGTGCAAAAACTTACGGCGGTGAAGCTAAAGACTACGCAGCAATCGACTCTGCACCAGAAGAAAAAGCACGTGGTATTACAATTAATACTTCACACGTAGAATACGATTCTCCAATCCGTCACTACGCTCACGTAGACTGCCCAGGACACGCCGATTATGTTAAAAACATGATCACTGGTGCTGCTCAGATGGACGGTGCGATCCTTGTATGTGCTGCGACTGATGGTCCAATGCCACAAACTCGTGAACACATCCTTCTTTCTCGCCAAGTAGGTGTACCTTATATTCTTGTATTCCTTAACAAGTGTGACCTTGTTGATGATGAAGAATTACTTGAATTAGTAGAAATGGAAGTTCGTGAACTTCTTTCTACTTATGACTTCCCGGGTGATGACACTCCAATCATCCGTGGTTCAGCACTTGCTGCACTTAATGGTGATGCTGGTCAGTATGGCGAATCTGCAGTTCTTGCACTTGTTGAAGCGCTTGACTCTTATATCCCAGAACCAGAGCGTGCAATCGACAAAGCATTCTTGATGCCAATCGAAGACGTATTCTCAATCTCTGGTCGTGGTACAGTGGTAACAGGTCGTGTAGAATCTGGTATCGTTAAAGTAGGCGAAGAAGTTGAAATCGTTGGTATTAAAGATACAGTTAAAACAACTGTAACTGGCGTAGAAATGTTCCGTAAACTTCTAGACGAAGGTCGTGCTGGCGAGAACTGTGGTGTACTTTTACGTGGTACTAAGCGTGAAGACGTACAACGTGGTCAAGTACTTGCTAAACCAGGTACAATCAAGCCGCACACTAAATTCGACGCAGAAGTATATGTACTTTCTAAAGAAGAAGGTGGTCGTCATACTCCGTTCCTTAACGGTTACCGTCCACAATTCTACTTCCGTACAACTGACGTAACTGGTGCAATCCAATTACAAGACGGTGTTGAAATGGTAATGCCAGGCGACAACGTTGAAATGTCAGTAGAATTGATCCACCCAATCGCAATGGACCCAGGTCTACGTTTTGCGATCCGTGAAGGTGGTCGTACAGTTGGTGCTGGTGTAGTTGCTAAAGTAACTGCATAATCGCTAAAATGTTTATTCTTACCGAGAGTTTCGGCTCTCGGTTTGCTTATTAGGTCAGTAGTTCAATTGGTAGAGCGTCGGTCTCCAAAACCGAATGTTGGGGGTTCGAGTCCCTCCTGACCTGCCAGTTTTTAAATAAAAAACTTGATGTCGGCTAAACTGGTCATATAATAAGTCGCGAAACCTACGACGAGTACAAAAATGTCGAACGATAAATCACGTGACGCAACAGGCGGCGCGGCAATTCCTCAAAGCAACAATTCAGCTGAAATGGTGAAGACAAGTTCTCCATTTGATTTTATTTTGTGGATCATTGCATTGGCTTTATTTGGCTGTGCTTTGATGACAAATCAATATCTTCCAGCGTATTGGGCACCAGCAAATAGTATCTGGGTGCGTATTGGGGTAATTATAGCTTGTATCATCGTAGCTTTAGGTTTATTATACGCCACCCATCAAGGCAAAGGCTTTGTTCGTTTGCTTAAAGATTCGCGTATCGAATTGCGTCGAGTCACTTGGCCTACGAAACATGAAACAGTAACCACTTCATGGCAGGTTCTCCTCGTTGTTGTAGTTGCCGCAATTATTTTGTGGTGTTTTGACTATATCATCGGTTGGTTTATGAAGTTTATTATCGGGTAAGAGAGCTATGAAACGTTGGTACATTATTCATGCCTATTCAGGCTATGAAAAACAAGTGATGCGTTCACTTAATGATCGAATCCAGCGTAGCGCTGTTGCTGATAGTTTTGGTGAAGTCCTTGTTCCTACCGAAGAAGTGGTAGAAATGAAGGATGGTAAGAAACGTAAATCAGAGCGTAAATTCTTTCCAGGCTATGTATTAGTTGAAATGGAAATGAATGATGAAACTTGGCACATTGTTAAAGAATGTCCAAAAGTATTGGGTTTCATTGGTGGTACAGCTGAAAAACCAGCACCAATTACGCAAAAAGAAGCTGATGCGATTCTTGCACGTGTGCACAACAAAGGTGAAGCACCTCGTCCTAAGACGATGTTCGAGCCGGGTGAAGAATTACTTGTTACTGACGGTCCATTCACAGACTTTAAAGGTGTGGTGGAAGAAGTTCAGTACGAAAAATCACGTTTAACGTTGACGATTAACGTATTTAATCGACCAACTCAAGTTGAATTGGAATTTCGCCAAGTCGAAAAAACAATTTAATTTGAATTGTTCAAAAGCGCCCGATTTGTTATGGATCGGGCATTGTTGTTGTAACGGTATCGTTACTTGAAAACTTGGGGAGCTCTAAAAGGCGTTTGTACCCAGAGGTAATTTGAAATGGCTAAGAAGATTGACGGCTATATCAAGCTGCAAGTTCCAGCTGGTAAAGCGAATCCATCTCCACCAATCGGTCCTGCACTAGGTCAACGTGGTGTGAACATCATGGCATTCTGTAAAGAATTCAATGCTGCTACACAAAAAGTTGAACCAGGTCTTCCAATTCCTGTAGTGATCACTGTGTACAACGATAAGTCGTTCACATTCATCATGAAAACTCCACCTGCATCTATTCTTCTTAAGAAAGCTGCTGGTATTCAAAAGGGTTCATCTGTACCAAACAAAACTAAAGTTGGTAAGTTGACTCGTGCTCAATTAGAAGAAATTGCGACTACTAAAGAACCAGATTTAACTGGTGCTGATTTAGACGCACGTGTACGTACCATTGCTGGTTCTGCGCGTTCTATGGGCTTGGAAGTGGAGCTATAAGACATGGCAAAGTTAACTAAACGTCAAAAAGCCATTGCTGCTGCTGTAGAAGCAAACAAAGTTTATACTTTGGAAGAAGCGGTACAAGTTCTTAGCAGCCTTCCTGCTGCAAAATTCAAAGAATCTTTGGATGTTGCGGTAAACCTAGGTGTTGATCCTCGTAAATCTGACCAAGTTGTTCGTGGCGCGACTACACTTCCTGCAGGTACTGGTAAAACTGTACGTGTAGCTGTGTTTGCTCAAGGCGCTGCTGCTGAAGCTGCTAAAGCTGAAGGCGCGGACGTTGTTGGTTTTGATGATCTTGCTGAAAGCATTCAAGCAGGTAACTTAGACTTTGATGTTGTGATTGCTGCTCCAGATGCAATGCGCGTTGTAGGTAAGTTAGGTACGATCCTTGGTCCACGTGGCTTAATGCCAAACCCTAAAGTGGGTACAGTAACTCCTGACGTTGCAACTGCAGTTAAAAATGCAAAAGCAGGTCAAGCACGTTACCGTGTAGACAAAGCGGGTATCATCCACGCTGCGATCGGTCAAGTAGGTTTTACTGCTGAAGCTGTTCGTTCAAACGTTGAAGCACTTATTGCTGACCTTAAGAAAGCAAAACCTGCGACTTCTAAAGGTATCTACATCCAAAAGATCACTTTGAGCTCAACGATGGGTCCTGGTCTTGTTGTAGACGTACAGAACGTTACTAAATAATTATTTTATAGATAATTATTTGCAATAAAAGAATTTTAAAGTCCTGAGTGAAGTTTAAAACATGGTTTTTAAACTTTGCGCAAAATGAGGAAAGCTTCATTCGAGGTTTTCTCATCTTGTGAGTTGGCAAGGTTTACTTGCTGATGGGTTCTCAGGCGGACTTTGAATTGATAGATGTAAGTTTATCAGCGTCAAAGACCTCAGGCGAGGCAGGTCTCAGGATTTGCTTCTTAAAATACCAGTCTGAGTAGACGCGGTGGTGTGATTGATTCCTCCTCCGCGTGTAAGTTGAGAAATTGACTTGCGAATTGGGAGTGCAGTCCATTTGTGGATTGCATAAATCACCGTTAGGAGGTTTTACAATGGCTCTTCTTATCGAAGACAAAAAACAGATCGTTGCTGAAGTAAATGAAGTTGCTTCTGTGGCGTTTGCTGCTGTTGTTGCTGACTACCAAGGTTTAACAGTAGAACAATTGACTACACTTCGCGTAGAAGCTCGTAAGTTAGGTGTTAAAACACGTATCGTGCGTAACACTTTGGCTAAGCGTGCACTTGAAGGTACTCAATTCTCTATTTTAGATGAGAACCTTGTTGGTCCAACTATTCTAGCTTTTTCAACTTCTGAAGACGACATGGGCGCAGCTGCTCGCTTGTTTGAAGATTTTGCTAAAACTAACAAAGCATTTGAACTTAAAGCTGCTGCATTTGATGGCAAAGTTTATCAAGGTGCAGATGTTAGCGTTATCGCAAATCTTCCAAACCAAGAAAAAGCACTTACTATGCTTGCCAATGTTCTTCAAGCTCCTATTTCGAAATTGGGTCGCCTTATTACAGCACTCAAAGAGAAAAACGAGTCAGAAGCAGCTTAAGCTTAAAAATTTTCACACACCATTCAATATCCATTTGGAGTTATTCTCATGGCTTTAACTAACGAAGAAATCTTAAACGCAGTTGCTGAAAAAACTGTTCTTGAACTTGTTGAACTTATTTCTGCTTTCGAAGAAAAATTCAACGTATCTGCAGCTGCTGTAGCTGTAGCTGCTGCTCCAGGTGCTGGCGCTGCTGCTGCTGAAGAGCAATCTGAATTCAACGTTGAGTTGACTTCTTTCGGTGCTAACAAAGTTGCTGTAATTAAAGCAGTTCGTGAAGCTACTGGTCTTGGTCTTAAAGAAGCTAAAGATCTTGTTGAAGGCGCTCCTTCAGTTGTTAAAGAAGCGGTTTCTAAAGAAGAAGGCGAAGAACTTAAGAAGAAACTTGAAGAAGCTGGTGCTACAGTTACACTTAAGTAATCTTAAGGGGAGTCGATTTTTTTATAATCGGCTCCACAAATTGGCTGATGGCTCTTGGGTCATCAGCCTTTTTGCGTTACAATAATCGGCTCGATTTTAGATTGATTGATATAAAAATCATCAATTTTTAAAATAAATAAACATAATCAAACGCTTACCAATATTTTTCAGTTTTAAAAATATTGTTAAGCGTTTTGTACCACTGAAATTTGCAGCATTTGTATAAAAGTGGTGGTCATATCGACCTGCGTAATTCCTTCTAAGTTCGTTCTGCAGGCGGGCTTAGTTTACTTTCCGAGGACTCCAGATGGCATACTCATATACCGAAAAGAAACGGATCCGTAAGAATTTTGGTAAATTGCCCCAAGTCATGCATGCTCCGTACTTGCTCGCGATTCAAGTCGACTCGTACAGAACATTCTTGCAAGATGGCAAAACTCCAAAAAATCGCGAAGATATCGGTCTCCAAGCTGCATTTCGTTCAGTTTTTCCTATTGAAAGTTATTCGGGCAATGCTGCTTTAGAATTCGTTGAGTATAGTCTTGGTAAACCAGAGTTTGATGTTCGCGAGTGTATTCTTCGCGGTTCAACCTTTGCGGCACCAATGCGCGTTAAAATTCGTTTGATCATCAAAGATCGTGAAACGAAATCTATCAAAGACGTACGTGAACAAGAAGTGTACATGGGTGAAATGCCACTCATGACTGAGAATGGTACTTTTGTAATCAATGGTACTGAGCGTGTAATCGTATCTCAATTACACCGTTCTCCGGGCGTCTTCTTTGATCACGATAAGGGTAAAACTCATTCAAGTGGTAAAGTGCTTTATTCAGCACGTATCATTCCTTACCGTGGGTCATGGTTGGATTTTGAATTTGATGCTAAAGACTTAGTATTTGTTCGTATTGACCGTCGTCGTAAATTGTTGGCGACTGTTATTCTACGTGCATTGAACTATAGCAATGAACAAATTCTCAATATGTTCTATGAGAAAGTACCTGTATATCTTGATATGGGTAGCTATCAGATTGACCTTGTTCCAGAACGCCTTCGCGGTGAAATGGCGCAGTTCGATATTGCAGACAATGACGGTAAAGTGATTGTTGAACAAGGTAAACGTATCAATGCACGTCATGTGCGTCAAATGGAAGCTGCGGGTTTAACTAAACTTTCTGTTCCTGATGAATACTTGTATGAGCGTATTACAGCTGAAGATATTACTTTACGTGATGGTGAAGTGATTGCTGCTAATACCATTTTAAGCCATGAAGTATTGGTTAAAATCGCTGAAGGTGGTGTTAAACAATTTAACATCTTGTTCACCAATGATATCGATCGTGGTTCGTTTGTTGCAGATACACTACGTGCAGATACGACAACAGGTCGTGAAGAAGCACTTGTAGAAATCTACAAAGTCATGCGTCCAGGTGAGCCACCAACAAAAGAAGCGGCTGAAAACTTATTCAATAACTTATTCTTCTCTACAGAGCGTTATGACTTGTCTCCTGTAGGTCGTATGAAGTTTAATCGTCGTTTGGGTCGTCCTTATGAAGTCGGTACAGATCAGAAGTCTCGTGAAGTAGAAGGTATTCTTTCTAACGATGACATCATTGATGTATTGAAAACATTGGTAGAAATCCGTAACGGTAAAGGTGAAGTCGACGATATCGATCACTTAGGTAACCGTCGTGTACGTTCTGTTGGTGAAATGACAGAAAACCAATTCCGTGTTGGTCTAGTTCGTGTTGAACGTGCTGTAAAAGAGCGTTTAAACCAAGCTGAAACAGATAACTTGTCTCCACAAGATTTGATCAATGCGAAACCAGTTGCAGCTGCAATCAAAGAATTCTTTGGTTCAAGCCAATTGTCTCAGTTTATGGATCAAAACAATCCATTGTCTGAAATTACGCACAAACGTCGTGTTTCAGCGCTTGGTCCTGGTGGTTTGACACGTGAACGCGCAGGCTTTGAGGTACGTGACGTACATCAAACTCACTATGGTCGTGTGTGTCCAATTGAGACACCTGAAGGTCCAAACATTGGTTTGATCAACTCACTTTCTGTATATGCAAAAGCCAACAACTTCGGTTTCTTGGAAACACCATACCGTAAAGTGGTTGATGGTCGTGTAACGGATGATGTTGAGTATTTATCTGCGATTGAAGAAGTAGGCACTGTAATTGCACAAGCCGATTCTGGTGTAGATAAAGACGGTCACTTGACTGAAGAATTCGTTTCTGTACGTCATCAAGGTGAATTCGTTCGTATGCCTCCTGAAAAAGTGACGCATATGGATGTATCTGCTCAGCAGGTTGTTTCTGTTGCTGCATCACTTATTCCATTCCTTGAACACGATGATGCGAACCGTGCATTAATGGGTTCAAACATGCAACGTCAGGCTGTTCCTACATTGCTTGCTGACAAGCCACTTGTTGGTACAGGTATGGAAGCAAACGTAGCGCATGACTCTGGCGTGTGTGTAATCGCAAAACGTGGCGGACGTATTGAGTTCGTTGATGCTTCTCGTGTTGTTATTCGTGTGAACGAAGATGAAATGATCGCGGGTGAAGCAGGTGTAGACATCTACAACTTGATCAAATACACACGTTCAAACCAAAACACTTGTATCAACCAAAAAGTTCTTGTGAGCTTGGGCGATAAAGTAGGTCGTGGTGACGTTCTTGCTGATGGTCCATCGACTGACGGTGGTGAATTAGCGCTTGGTCAAAACATGCGTGTCGCGTTCATGACGTGGAACGGTTATAACTACGAAGACTCGATCTTATTATCTGAGCGTGTACTTCAAGAAGACCGTTTGACTTCGATTCACATCCAAGAGTTGTCATGTGTAGCGCGTGATACCAAGTTAGGTGCAGAAGAAATTACTGCAGATATTCCTAACGTGGGTGAAGCAGCTTTATCTAAACTTGATGAATCAGGTATTGTTTATATCGGTGCTGAAGTTTCAGCAGGTGACATCCTTGTTGGTAAGGTAACGCCTAAAGGTGAAACACAATTAACACCTGAAGAAAAATTACTTCGTGCAATTTTCGGTGAAAAAGCTGCGGATGTAAAAGACTCTTCTTTACGTGTTTCTTCAAGCGTAAAAGGTACAGTGATTGACGTTCAAGTGTTTACACGTGACGGTATCGAGAAAGATGAGCGTGCTCAAGCAATTGAAAAAGCGCAACTTGATGCTTACCGTAAAGACTTGAAAGAAGAGTTCAAAATCTTCGAAGAAGCTGCTCGTGAACGTATTGTGCGTTTATTGAAAGGTCAAGAGTCAAATGGTGGTGGTACAACGAAACGTGGTGACAAGCTAACTGAAGACGTATTGTCTAACTTAGAGCTTGTTGATCTGTTAGAAGTTCAACCAGCAGACGAAGGTATTGCTGAGCGTTTAACGCAGATTCAAGTGTTCTTGAAAGAGAAGAGCCACGAGATCGATGAGAAGTTTGCTGAGAAAAAACGTAAACTTTCAACGGGTGATGAACTGACAACTGGTGTGTTGAAAGTTGTTAAAGTTTATCTTGCTGTTAAACGTCGTATCCAGCCTGGTGATAAGATGGCGGGTCGTCACGGTAACAAGGGTGTTGTATCAAACATCTTACCAGTTGAAGATATGCCGCATGACATCCATGGTGTTCCAGTGGATGTGGTACTTAACCCACTCGGTGTACCATCACGTATGAACGTGGGTCAGATTCTTGAAACTCACTTGGGTATGGCAGCGAAAGGTCTTGGCGATAAGATCGACAAGATGATGAAAGAGCAACGTACTGTTCTTGAACTTCGTGAATTCTTAGACAAGATTTATAACAAAGTTGGTGGCGAGCAAGAAGATCTTGATAGCTTGACTGATGAAGAAATCTTGGTGTTATCAGGTAACTTGCGTAAAGGTGTTCCTTTAGCTACACCAGTATTTGATGGTGCAGAAGAAGGACAAATCAAAGAGTTACTTGAACTTGGTGGTATCTCACGTACAGGTCAAACAGTATTGTATGATGGACGTACAGGTGAGCGTTTTGACCGCCCAGTAACAGTAGGTTATATGTACATGCTCAAGTTGAACCACTTGGTTGACGACAAGATGCATGCACGTTCTACTGGTTCTTACTCACTGGTGACTCAACAACCGCTTGGTGGTAAAGCACAATTCGGTGGTCAGCGTTTCGGTGAGATGGAAGTTTGGGCACTTGAGGCTTATGGTGCTGCTTATACACTTCAAGAAATGTTAACTGTGAAATCGGATGACGTTGAAGGTCGTACTCGCATCTATAAGAACATTGTAGATGGTAACCATTATATGGATCCGGGTATGCCTGAATCGTTCAACGTATTGACCAAAGAGATCCGTTCTTTAGGTATCAACATTGAACTGAAAAATGGTGACTAAATCCCCCTTGATCCCCCTTTGTTAAAGGGGGGATTTCCCTTCTTTCTTAAAGAGGGGGCAGGGGAGATTCCAAATCTCAGTGAAAAAACAATATTTGTGACCCAGCCGTAGAGAAAATGCCTCTTCGGCACACGGAGAAAAAAATTGAAAGACTTGCTCGATATCATGCGCAAAAAGACGGACTCAGACGGTCATGCTCCAGTAGAGTTTGATCGCATCCGTATTGGTCTTGCGTCACCAGAAATGATTAAGTCATGGTCTCACGGTGAAGTTAAAAAGCCAGAAACCATTAACTATCGTACGTTTAAGCCAGAACGTGATGGTTTATTCTGTGCCAAAATCTTTGGTCCAGTAAAAGATTACGAATGCTTGTGCGGTAAATACAAGCGTATGAAATACAAAGGCGTCATTTGTGAAAAATGTGGCGTTGAAGTAACAACTGCGAAAGTTCGTCGTGAGCGTATGGGTCACATCGAATTGGCTTCTCCTGTTGCTCATATTTGGTTCTTGAAATCATTACCAAGCCGTATCGGTTTACTTCTTGATATGACTTTGCGTGATATTGAACGTGTATTGTATTTCGAATCTTATGTGGTGACTGATCCAGGCATGACGCCAATGGAGAAGTACCAACTTCTTAATGATGAAGAATACTTTACTGCGTTAGAAGAACACGGTGATGAATTCAGCGCTAAAATGGGTGCTGAAGCAGTTCAAGACTTGTTGAAAGATATCGATCTTGAAGCTGAAATTTCTCGTTTACGTGAAGAAATTCCAAACACAACTTCAGAAACTAAGCTTAAAAAAGCGTCTAAACGTTTGAAGTTGATGGAAGCGTTCAAAGAGTCAAACAACAAGCCAGAATGGATGGTGATGAATGTACTTCCAGTACTTCCACCTGATCTTCGTCCGTTAGTACCGCTTGAAGGTGGTCGTTTTGCGACTTCTGACTTGAACGATCTTTACCGTCGTGTGATTAACCGTAACAACCGTTTAAAACGTCTTCTTGACCTTGCTGCGCCAGACATTATCGTACGTAACGAAAAACGTATGTTACAAGAGTCTGTCGATGCATTGTTAGACAACGGTCGTCGTGGTCGTGCGATTACAGGTTCGAACAAACGTCCGCTTAAATCTTTGGCTGATATGATCAAAGGTAAACAAGGTCGTTTCCGTCAAAACTTACTTGGTAAGCGTGTTGACTATTCAGGTCGTTCGGTGATTACCGTAGGTCCATCATTACGTTTGCACCAATGTGGTCTTCCAAAGAAAATGGCACTTGAATTATTCAAGCCATTCATTTTTGCGAAATTACAAGCTTCAGGTCAAGCAACTACCATTAAAGCTGCGAAGAAAATGGTTGAGCGTGAAACACCAGAAGTATGGGACGTTCTTGCATCTGTAATTCGTCAGCATCCAGTAATGTTGAACCGTGCGCCAACACTTCACCGTTTAGGTCTTCAAGCGTTTGAACCTATTTTGATCGAAGGTAAAGCGATTCGTTTACACCCACTCGTATGTGCTGCGTTTAACGCCGACTTCGATGGTGACCAAATGGCGGTTCACGTACCATTAACACTTGAAGCTCAGTTAGAAGCTCGTGCGTTAATGATGTCGACAAACAACATCTTGTCACCTGCAAATGGTGAGCCAATCATCGTACCTTCTCAGGACGTTGTATTGGGTCTTTACTACATCACACGTGATGCAGTAAACGCCAAAGGTGAAGGCATGGTGTTTGCGGACACACATGAAGTAAACCGTGCACTTGCGACAGGTCAAGTTGATTTACATGCTCGTGTTAAAGCGCGTGTACACCAAACAGTGATTGATGACAACGGTAACCGTGAACATCAAACTATTGTTGTAGATACAACACCGGGTCGTTGCTTACTTTGGGAAGTTGTTCCTGAAGGTATGGATTTCCAACAAATCAACGTAGAGATGACCAAGAAAAACATCTCTAAATTGATTAACTCTTGCTACCGTAAATTAGGTTTGAAAGATACTGTTATCTTTGCTGACCAATTGATGTACTTGGGCTTCCGTCAAGCAACACGTTCAGGTGTTTCTGTGGGTATGGAAGACATGTTGATTCCACCACAAAAGCAAGCAATTATTGAAAAAGCTGAAGTTGAAGTTCGTGAAATTGAACAACAATTCGAGCAAGGTTTCGTAACTGCTGGTGAGCGTTATAACAAAGTTGTCGATATTTGGGCGCGTACCAACGACCAAGTTGCAAAAGCGATGATGGATAACTTGTCATTCACAACTGTTAAAAATAAACAGGGTGAAGATGAGAAGCAAAAATCATTCAACAGTATCTACATGATGTCTGACTCTGGTGCCCGTGGTTCGGCAGCTCAGATTCGTCAGCTTGCAGGTATGCGTGGTTTGATGGCTAAACCAGATGGTTCGATCATTGAAACACCGATTAAAGCAAACTTCCGTGAAGGTTTGACAGTACTTCAGTACTTCATTTCAACACACGGTGCGCGTAAAGGTTTGGCAGATACAGCACTTAAAACTGCGAACTCGGGTTACTTAACACGTCGTCTTGTCGACGTAGCACAAGATTTGGTCATTACTGAGCCAGATTGTGGTACTTATGACGGTCTTGTAATGACTCCATTCATTCAAGGTGGCGATGTCATCGAGAACTTAGGTGCTCGAGTATTGGGTCGTGTACTTGCTGAAGATGTCAAGAAACCAGGTACAGATGATGTCCTTCTTCCACGTAACACATTGATCGACGAGAAACTTGCAACGTTCCTTGAAGATAACGGTGTTGACGAAGTTAAAGTACGTTCAGTTGTAAACTGTGCTTCAACATTCGGTGTATGTGCGAAATGTTATGGTCGTGACTTGGCTCGCGGTCACTTGGTGAATCCAGGTGAATCTGTTGGGGTTATGGCTGCACAATCAATTGGTGAACCTGGTACACAGTTAACCATGCGTACATTCCACGTGGGTGGTGCTGCAAGCCGAACTTCTGCTGCAAACAGTGTTCAAGTACGTAACAAAGGTACAGTTCGTTTCCATAACGTTAAAACTGTTCAACATGCCAAAGGTCATTTGGTATCTGTTTCACGTTCAGGTGAAATCGGTATTGCGGATGACTTAGGTCGTGAGCGTGAACGTTATAAACTTCCATACGGTGCGTCTATCTTGATCAAAGATGGTCAACCTGTAGAAGGCGGCGGTATTGTTGCAACTTGGGATCCGCATACACATCCATTGGTAACAGAAGTTGCTGGTAAAGCACGTTTCAGCCAAATTGCTGATGGTGTAACTGCAACATCGAAAACTGATGATGCAACAGGTATGACGACTGTTGAAATCTTACCTGTAACAGCTCGTCCTGCTTCTGGTAAAGATTTACGTCCTGCAATCGTGTTGGATACAACCGATGGCGGCGAACAGTTCTACTTCTTGCCACAAAATACAATCGTGACTGTTCGTGATGGCGAAACGATTGGTGTGGGTGATGTCATTGGTCGTGTACCACAAGAAACTTCACGTACTCGTGATATTACCGGTGGTCTGCCACGTGTAGCTGACTTGTTCGAAGCACGTAAGCCAAAAGAGCATGCGATCCTTGCTGAAATTTCAGGTGTTGTAAGCTTTGGTAAAGAAACCAAAGGTAAGAACCGCTTAGTGATTACACCAGATGATGGCTCTGAAATTTATGAAGAGTTGATTCCTAAATGGCGTACCATTAACGTGTTTGAAGGTGAGCATGTGAACCGTGGTGAAACCATTTCTGATGGTCCACAGAACCCACATGACATCTTACGTTTGAAAGGTGAAGTTGCATTAACCAACTACATCGTGAACGAAGTTCAAGACGTTTACCGCTTACAAGGTGTAAAAATCAACGATAAGCATATCGAAGTGATCGTGCGCCAAATGTTGCGTAAAGTTGACATTACTGATGGCGGCGATACAAGCTTCATCAAAGGCGAACAAGTGGATTACATCCGCGTTGTGGGCGAAAACCAAGCGGTATTGGCTCAGAACAAGTTCCCTGCGAAGTATGAGCGTCAATTGATGGGTATTACCAAAGCATCGCTTTCTACTGACTCGTTCATCTCTGCTGCATCGTTCCAGGAAACCACACGTGTGTTAACTGAAGCGGCTGTAACAGGTAAAGAAGATGATTTACGTGGCTTGAAAGAAAACGTTGTTGTAGGTCGCTTGATTCCAGCAGGTACTGGTCTTGCATACCACTTAGAACGTCGTCGTCAAGAAGCAGAAGCTGCTGAGCATGAGCTTGTAAATGACTTCTCCGAAGTTGATCAAGCATTCTCTCAGGCTTTAAACGAAGATTCTTTCTAAGTTAAACAGCTTTTGAAATGAAGAAGACGCCTCAGGGCGTCTTTTTTTATATAATCAAAAAATGGAAATTAAAATCAATCTAGAATGAAAATAAATACTGTAGTGAAGACCTTAACTTTGATGACGATTTGTCCATTATTGTTCATGATGTTGCTGCCTGTACCTGCATTAGAACATGGTTGGCAAATTGATATGATGCAATGGATCAATCAATTTTTAAAAATTCAAAGTACCACCACAGGTGAGCTGGAACAATTTAGCCTGTTTGTTAAGACCTACCTGAGCTTGCTGTGTCCACTGTGGGCGTTACTGATTATTTATGCGATATATAAAGACGATAAAGTTGAGCAACCTAAACTCAATCAGTTTAAACCTTTAGATGCGGTGATCATTTTTGCTTGTTTCTCATTTTGCATTGGCTTTGCAACGATACTGAGCCTATGGCATTTAAATCCTTCATTGGTGTCTATCCGTGTTAAAAACAGTTATTTATTTAGAATTTTGTATGAGTACAAATTGGGAATTATTTTGGCTGAACTGTTTTACTTTGGCATTCTCCTTTTAGCACTGACAGGGATTATAGGTGTTCTATTTGCAATCATCATCAATATCAAACAACGATTAATGTACAAGTCGGAATGATAAATTTTAATAAATCGCAGAACTAAGGGAACAAAAAAAACCGCTGGAATTCAGCGGTTTTAAGTTCAGTGAAACCCAAATTTTTATTTATGAAGATCGTGGTTTCACCCAGAGTTGATAAGCAACAGCCAATAAAGCAAGCCAAATCGCCCCAACATAAAGTGCAGGACGTGAGGCTGGAAAATAACCAATCATGGCAATGACAAAGACCATAAATGCTGTGGCTAAAATCGGTGCAACAGGCCATCCAACTACAGGGAAATCGAGCTTTTTAATTTCTTCAGCACTGAGTTTTTTCCGCATGCCAAACTGGGCTAATAAAATCATTAACCACACATAAACAGTTGCAAATGTTGCAATCGAGGCAATGATTTCAAACACATTTTCAGGAAT
Source organism: Acinetobacter bereziniae LMG 1003 = CIP 70.12 (assembly GCF_000368925.1). Lineage (GTDB taxonomy): Bacteria > Pseudomonadota > Gammaproteobacteria > Pseudomonadales > Moraxellaceae > Acinetobacter > Acinetobacter bereziniae. Next base: position 2,623,058 of record NZ_KB849756.1, read on the forward strand.
CAGGTAATTTAAGAGTACCCCAACCAAAAGCACGCTTGCCATGACGATTACGGTCATAAACGGTACGCCATTTCTTGATGTTTTGGCAAAACTTGCTGGCGCTTTGCCTTTGATTGCCATGCCATACATCATTCGCCCGGCGCCAAAAACATCACTGTTAATTGCAGAAACAGCAGCAGTAATCACCACAATGTTTAGAACGGCAGCCGCTGATTTGATCCCTAGGCTTTCAAATATTTGCACAAATGGACTGCCATGAGAACCGATTTGATTCCAAGGAAAAATCGACATCAGTACAAAAATAGTCAATACATAGAATAGGATGATGCGAAAAGGAACAGCATTGATGGCTTGAGGTATTGCCACTTTAGGATCTTTGGTTTCTCCAGCAGTCACACCAATGATTTCTATACCACCAAATGCAAAAACAACCACAGAAAAGCAGGCAATAAAACCAGCAATACCATTGGGAAAGAAACCACCATGTGTCCAAAGGTTCGATATACCTGAACTAAATTCAGTATGTGGAATATGCAAACCGTAGAGCATGATGCCAAAACCACCCAAAATCATGGCAATAATGGCAGTGACCTTAACGATGGATAACCAAAATTCCAATTCACCATAGACTTTGACATGGATCAGGTTAATCGCACCCAAAAAGAAAATTAGAGACAGAATCCAAACCCAACGTGCAACATCGGGAAACCAAAAACCCATGTAAATTCCAAAGGCAGTGACATCGGCGATCGCAACAATGACCATCTCAAAGACATAGGTCCAACCTGTGGTAAAACCTGCAAATGGACTGATATATTCAGAAGCGTAATGACTAAAAGAATCTGAAACAGGATTATGGACAGCCATTTCACCTAGTGCACGCATCACAATATAAATTGCAATACCGGCAATCATATAAGCCAGTAGTACAGATGGACCTGCTTGCTGTATAGCCGAGGCTGAACCGTAGAATAAACCTGTGCCAATAGCAGAACCTAAAGCAAGGAAACGGATGTGGCGGGTATTGAGTCCCCGTTTTAAAGTGGAAGTTTGTGACATGATAAGCTCCAGTCTTAGCTATAGTTTATAGGAGCTTGATAACGAGTTCATGCTTTTATCCGTAAAATAAGCAATTTACCTTCCATGAATGCACCATTTGTAGCGATTGGATCAAAGCTTAAGTCATTGCCGAGTGTTAAACAAAGTTACAAATGGATGCAATAAAGCAATCATTTCCTCACGAATTTATCTTTACTTTCCATGAGATAATTTCAAGTGGAAGAGCTGTTTGATTGACTTTTTGTAATAACAGAAGGAATAAGAGCATGAAAAAGCAAATAATGACCATGATGTGTGTAGCTTTACCTATCGTGATGCTGACAGGTTGTGAAAACATGTCTGCAAATGATAAGCGTATCGGTTCCGCAGCGCTTGGTGGTGCTGTTGGTGGTGGCTTAGGTAATCATGCAGGTAATGGTATTGGTGCGGCTGTCGGTGCTGGTGGTGGCGCGGCTGTAGGAAGCAAGGCAAGTAATGGTTCAAATCGCAACGCAACTTATAGTGGTGTTGGTGCAGGTATTGGTTCAGTGATTGGTAAAGGTATTCTAGGTGGTGACGCTGGTGCTGCAATTGGTGGTGCAATTGGTGGTGGCGCAGGTGCAGCCATTGAGCAAAACAAATAAGTCACTCAATGAACGATAAAAACGCTATGTTGTATTGATTCAGCATAGCGTTTTTTTATTTCTATCGTTTATATTTAACTTATTTAGTAGACCATTAAACAGGTTTAAACGATATTGAATGTCGTCTACTAAAGTCATTAACGTTTTAACGGATGTGGATTCTTACGACGGATATAAACGGTTTTTTGTACTTCAGCAATTCGTAACCCTGAATCATCAAAAATATTTAATGTGTAGTTACGATACACAGGCTTATAGTTCTGTGCCAGATCTTTAACATGTTCGATTTCAGCAGCATCCAATCGAATATCGGCATAAACCGTACTGCGTCCGGGTGATAGAAAATTAATGCTCGCAGCTTTGTCCCACACCATGTATTTAGGACCAAGGTGATGCATCAAAAGAAGCATATAAAATGGGTCGACCATCGAATATAAACTGCCACCAAAGTGAACCCCAACAATGTTTTGATTGTTGCGTGTCAGTGGCATTTTGACCCGAATATGATAGTTTTTCAGATCAATTTTTTCGATTTCAATTCCTGCACCTTTGTATGGAGAAAAATGATTCAACATAAATCTAGATACAAATGGAATTGTCTGTAGTTTCTTGATTAGCGCATTCATGGTCAATTCTAGTTATCTATTTTTCAACCATAATAAAGAACTCAAGGCAAAGTGGCATTGATCGAAATGCCCTCTAGAGCGAAATCATAGCCAATGGTGAAAACAATAAAAGGTGACTCAATGCAAGCGCAAACTTATTGGATCTCGACGCAGGATAAGCAAAAACTTTATGCAAAAACATGGGGGAATGCTGAAAACCCCGCGTTGGTCTTGGTGCATGGTTATCCTGATAATCAGGAAGTTTGGGAACCGATTATAGAGCAATTGATTTCAAAATTTTATATTGTGACCTATGATGTTCGTGGCGCAGGGCAATCCTCTATTCCAAAACGTATCCGTGATTATGCTTTACCGCGGTTATCGCTAGATTTGGAATGTGTGGTCAATGAATTACTGCCCGAACGTCAGTTTCATTTAGCTGCCCATGACTGGGGGTCAATTCAATCTTGGGAGTCGGTTACTGAAACAAAGTTTAAAAATCGTATTTTGTCTTATACCACCATGTCGGGACCATGTTTAGATCATGCCGCATTTTGGATGCGTGAGCAGTTTTTACATGAAAAACCTAAATTTTTTAAACAATTATTGAAATCTTGGTACATTGTTGCTTTTCAACTTCCGATTCTTGCACCTACCGTCTGGCATTTTTTCAGTCCACAGCGTTGGGGTGCAATTTTAGCGCAATTGGAGAAGACGAAAGATCTACCTTTAAACTCAAATATTGCGAAAGATGGTGAACATGGTATTGGGTTATATCGCGCTAATTTTTTACCACGTTTAGCACGTCCACGTCAGCGTTTTGCGATCTGCCCTGTGCAAGCAGTGGTTCTTTTAAAAGATAAATTTGTCAGTCCTGCGTTGATTGATGAAGTGCCAAAGTGGGCAACTGAATTTGAACGTGTTGAGGTTAATGCAAATCACTGGGCGGTACTGAGTCGACCTCAAGAAATTGCACAATATATTCAAGAATTTGCACTGAAAAATAATTAAAAGCTGATACCCTGAATCGAGGTGATCAATACTGGTTACCTCGTTATTTCACCATCAATTGGATGAATTTACAGCTTCGCTGATATGAATCTGATAAAATATCGCCTTTCAAATTTTCGTAAATTTCTCTATGAATGCTGTCGTTATTGCGATTGCCGTGATGTTTATTTTATCACTGGCACGAGTTTCTGTTGTTTTAACATTGGTCATTTCAGCAATTATAGGTGGTTTGGTCGCTGGTTTAAGCTTAGCTGACACAGTTCAAGCATTTAATGCGGGCTTGGGTGATGGTGCTGAAGTGGCATTGGCATACGCTGTATTAGGTGCTTTTGCTTTGGCATTGTCCAAGTCAGGATTACCTGATTTATTGGCATACAAGTTAATTGGTTTGTTGGGGATGGAAGCGACTCAAAAACAAGCAACAAAAGTAAAATTTTTACTGTTGGGAATTTTGTTGATTGCCGCTATTTGTTCGCAAAACTTGATTCCTGTCCATATTGCTTTTATTCCAGTACTGGTTCCACCATTATTAAAAGTAATGAACCATTTAAAACTTGATCGCCGTGCGGCAGCATGTGTCCTGACATTAGGGTTAGTTGGAACTTACATTTTCCTTCCTGTTGGTTTTGGTGCCATTTTCTTAGAGCAAATTTTGATGGGTAACATCAATAAAATCGGAGCAGCATATCAACTTCATGTAGAACGAAGCATGATGCCTATCGGGATGGCAATTCCTGTGCTTGGTATGGTGATCGGCACTTTGGTTGCAGTATTTATCAGTTACCGTAAACCTCGTCTATATGTTGATCGTGATGTTGCACCCATCACCACCATTGATTTAGACAAACCGCTTCGTGCAGTCAATGTGGAAGAACTCAAAGCAGATGGTATTGCTTTAGGACAGCAAGCCAAACAAGCCCCTGTAATTGCAACGAAAACCATTTTAATGGCTTTGTTGGCAATCGTTTTAACGCTGATCTCGCAACTGTATTCTGGTTCAATGATTCTTGGGGGATTGGTTGGTTTTGCTGTATTGTCCGCGGCAGGAATTTTTAAATGGCAAGAAGCGGATGATGTTTTTGTGCAAGGCATGCGCATGATGGCATTGGTCGGTTTTATCATGATTTCTGCTGCTGGATTTGCCTCAGTCATGACGCATACAGGAGATATCAATCATTTGGTCAATGGTGTGGTACATCTGATCGGTGATAATAAAGCTTTGGCGGCATTTTTAATGCTGTTCATTGGTTTATTTGTGACGATTGGAATCGGTTCATCTTTCTCAAGCGTTCCTGTGCTTGCAGTGATTTATGTGCCATTGTGTGTGCAATTTGGTTTTTCGCCACTGGCAACGGTCGCACTCATCGGTACTGCGGCAGCGCTTGGTGATGCGGGTTCTCCTGCCTCAGACTCTACACTCGGACCTACAGCAGGTTTAGGAGTGGATGGGCAGCATGATCATATTTGGGATACTGTTGTACCTACATTTATCCATTTTAATATTCCTTTATTGGTCTTTGGCTGGATTGCAGCTATGGTTTTATAGAGTGTTATAGCGAATATTTGAGGCTGTTTATGATGCAATCTAAACAGCTTTTTTTGCTGGTTTGATTCAAAAGAACTATTTTTGTCTGCTGTAGTGAGATATCTAATATCTGATTTTCAGATGCGATAAGACATCAATTGTTATCATTGGGAAATCATAAATATGAATATAGACGAATTAGTTAATTATATTGAAGTCGGTATGACTCAGCCTGTTGTCGTAGATCGAACCTTATTAGAAGAGTATGGGCGGTACATAAGGGTTATTGGTTTTTTAAAAAACAATAAAATATTAGTATCTTACTATTTTTATGATGGAAGTGGTGATGACACTGGTGTGGACATTAACCTTCAATATGAGTCACTTGATACAGCAATACAGTCGATTGAGCAATTTCTAGGGCTTTCAATAGATCAGTGGGAAAATTATAATCGAACGGGAAATTATCCAGAGCCTTTAGTGGATTTTGTTGAAGATAAATGGGCTGATTTAATTGCAGGTATTCAACAAGGTACGATGATTCCACAGGGTTATACTGAAATTTATATGAATTTATAGCTTAGTCTGATTTTTTCTTTAATTTTCAAATCACTTTTAAATTAGATTTTTTGCTGAGTTTTCTATCTTTAAATTTTCTAAAAACTGATATCAATATCAATGTGATCTGCAAGGTTAGACACAATATCCTTGCTGGTATTGACTACAATTTTACTCGTTTCAACCACTAGATCGACAAGATCGATAGGATCCGCAGAATTAATTATATCACTTACAGTGCTAGATTCTTTTTGTTCCGATTGTTCTCGTGATTCTAAATTTTCTCTTTCTAAACTATTCATATTTTCTAAAACCATTAAGTAGGTAATTGTGAGACTTTTCAGTAGTTTTCAACACTATTAATGCTTTCAATATGCCTTAGTTATGGAACTGAGGCAATGGACTTAGCTTTTAACTCTTTTAATCGGCGCCAGTGGAATGAGATTGCTCTCAATTTTTGACAGATCAGAATATCATTTTGAGGCAGCATTATCGTTAAGATAGAAAATAAAACGCTACTTGTGATAACGATAAGTTCTTTCACTTTTAGCTTTGTATGGAGTGAAAATGAGTCAAATTAAGTTGGTGGATAATTGGTCAGATTGGTTGAGAATGGTTTTTTAATCCGATCAAATACATTTTATATTTTAAATATAACATGTATTTTGTATGCATTATTAATTTATAATAATAAACTGATTATTTTATGAAAAATTCTCAATAATCTTGATTAATTTGGTTGGTTTTTAAAACCAACTATTTTAATATGATTAAAATAAATTTATTTATATAACAATTGCTTAAAAATAAAGATTATTTTTGTATTTAAATAAATGTTGCAAAATAATTAATACCTATGTTTAATGTTAATTAATAACAACGCGGGGTATTTATAATGTTAAAGCAACTTGCTCTTATTACATTAATGGGAATTTCTTCTGCTTCATTTGCAGACTGGCAAGTCAAAGTTGGTGGTTCGGTGATTTCACCTACTCAAGACACCAATGTTGCAGGTGTTGGTACTGTGAAAGCTGATCATGAATATGCTTTTACACCATCAGTAGAATATTTCTTTGGTGAAACACCATTTTCAGCTGAGCTTTTGTTAGCTGCACCGATCAGCCATGATGTAAATTTGGATGGTGAAAAAGCAGTTAAACTTAAGCATTTACCACCAACTGTTACTTTTAAATATAACTTTAAAAACTCAACACGTTTTACACCATACATTGGTATAGGTGGTACAGCATTTGTTGCGTGGGATGAAGAATCAACTGGCGCTTTAACTGGCACGAAAGTAAAAGTGAAAGATGACTTTGGTTTTGCTGGTCAAATTGGTTTTAATTTCCAACCAGCCGATGCAAAAAACTGGGGGGTTTTCTTTGATGCACGTTATGCGCAACTTAGCCCAGAAGTGAAAGTGACTGCGGATGGTGCAACTGCTGCAAAATTTGACTTAGATATTGATCCAGTAATCTACACTTTAGGTTATAGCTATAGATTCTAAGTAGATACATTAAAAAGCTCGGTACATACCGAGCTTTTTATTTTTAAACCGATCTTTTTTTTGTTTGAAACAAGAAACCATAAAAAATAGTCATTTTTGACTATATAACAATGTACAAAATCAATTTAATCTAAAACTCATCACTTTATTTTTTTGAATGAATATGAAATTACGAATTCCAATAATATTTTTATTTAGCAGCGGCATTTCAATTACTCATGCAGCCAGTTTTAACTGTGATCATGCCCAAACCAAAACAGAGCACCGTATCTGCGAACAACGCAGTCTAAATGATGCGGATGTTAAAATGGCGACAACCTACAACATTATCCGAAAATTAGTTCCTATGGGAACACGTGGAGTCATTCAAGACCAACAAGTGAAATGGTTACAACTGCGTAATCAATGTCAGGATAATGTGCGTTGTTTGACCGATGCATATCAAATGCGACAACAAAAGCTTGAGACTTATATGAATCGAGTCTATGAACAGGGTCCATTTTAAAAAAAATTTGGTTTTACTATTGAAATATGCTCAAACCACTCCATTTCATACAGCATTCGATAAAAAAGCGTTATGAATTTACGGAGTGATTTTATGAGCGAACAGAACGCACAACAAAATTCAAAAAAGCACAGCTTCCAAGCAGAAGTGGCTCAGCTTTTACATTTAGTGACGCATTCACTGTATTCAAATCCTGAAATTTTCCTGCGTGAACTGATTTCTAATGCCTCAGATGCATGTGATAAATTGCGTTTTGAAGGAATTAATCATCCAGAATTTTATGAAAATGATCCGAACCTACACGTACGTGTCAGTCTAGACAAAGATGCGAAAACCATTACGATTTCAGACAATGGGATTGGTTTAAGCCAACAAGAAGCCATCGATAACTTGGGTACGATTGCCAAGTCTGGAACCAAAGACTTTATGTCTAAGTTGTCTGGTGATCAAAAAGCCGATGCACAGTTGATTGGTCAATTCGGTGTTGGTTTTTATTCAGGCTTTATTGTTGCAGACAAAATCACAGTTGAATCTCGCCGTGCGGGTCTGGATGCATCTGAAGGTGTCCGTTGGATCAGTGGTGGAACGGGTGATTTTGAAGTCGCTCAAATTGATAAGGCTTCACGTGGAACAGATATCATCTTGCATTTACGTGATGATGCTCTGGACTATTTAGAAGCCTATAAAGTAAAACAAATTATCAATAAATATTCTGATCATATCAGTTTGCCAATCGAAATGCAGAAAGAGGTATGGCAGGAAGAAGAAGCGGTTGAAGGCGAAGAGAAAAAGCCTGGTCAATACGTTAAAACGGATGAATGGGAAGCCATTAACTCTGCAAGCGCATTGTGGACACGCAGTAAAGGCGACATCACAGAAGAGCAGTATGTTGAGTTTTATAAGAACCTGACACATGATTTCGAAGCACCACTTGCATGGGCACACAATCGTGTTGAAGGAAGTACGGAGTATACCCAACTACTTTATATTCCAAGCAAAGCACCAAGTAATATTTTCACACGTGAAGCGAAAGCTGGCATTAAATTGTATGTAAAACGCGTGTTTATTATGGATGATGCAGATAATTTGATTCCAAACTATCTCCGTTTTGTGCAAGGTGTTGTAGATAGTGCAGATCTTCCATTAAATGTCAGTCGTGAACTTCTACAAGAAAGTCGTGATGTGAAAACCATTCGTGAAGGTAATACACGCCGTGTTTTAACCACATTAGATGCTTTGGCGAAATCTGAAGATGAAGTAGATCAAGAAAAGTTCAAAACTTTCTATGCTGAATTTGGCTCAGTGATCAAAGAAGGTCTGGGTGAAGACTTTGGTAATCGCGAAAGAATTCTTAAACTTTTACGCTTCTCTACATCGACCAATGATGATGTTTCAACTTCATTGGAAGCGTATAAAGCACGTATGAAAGAAGGGCAAAAGGCGATTTATTATGTGACTGCGGATAGCCTTGCTGCTGCTAAAAACTCACCACAATTAGAATTGTTCCGTAAAAAAGACATTGAAGTGCTATTGATGGCAGATCGTGTTGATGAATGGGCAATGGAATTTGTACATGAGTTTGATGGCACACCGATGCAGAATGTCGCAAAAGGAGCTGTTGATCTCGGTGACTTACAAGATGCTGAAGAGAAAAAGGCACTTGAAGCCGCGGCTGAGCAATTCAAGCCAGTGGTTGAGAAACTATCAGATTCTTTAAAAGCCAAAACTAAAGAAGTGCGTGTAACGACTCGTTTAGTCGATTCACCTGCATGTTTAGTCACTAGCGAAGGTGAGCTTTCTCCACAATTGATTCGTATGTTGAAGCAAGCAGGGCAAGCTGTCCCAGAATCTAAACCAATTTTGGAAATTAACCCAGAACATCCTTTGGTGAAAAAATTGGATGGTTCTGCGCAGTTTGATGATCTAGCCAATGTGATTTTCGATCAAGCGGTAATCGCAGAAGGCGGTTTACCAGATGATCCTGCTGAGTATGTAAAACGTATCAATAATTTATTATTGAAATAAATCGTTGTTGTTTTTCAGAAAGCCTATCTTTAAGATAGGCTTTTTGTTGAAAAATATAAAATGATCAAACTTAAAAGAATTCAATTGATCAGCGGTTTAGTCTTGAGCTCTACCCTGATAACCCCAGTATCCGCATATGAGCTTCCTGCTGTTGAAAAACGCCGTGCCAATACTACAGATTTATCTGTACACAATGCGATGTTTCTAAGACAAGGCACTGAAACTTCTGTATTGGGAATATTAAAAAAAAGTGGGAAAAACTATGAATTGGCGAGCTCGGATGGTCAGCGTGGTGGTTCATTTCCCATAGCTGTGCATCCAAGTCTTAAAATAGATGATGATTTAGTGGGAAAAGAAGTCCGAGCGATTGGACGCATGACTTATGAAACGATGTCGATGCCGAATTCAATTGAAACTTTATATAGTTTTAAATTAGAACTTTATACTATAGAAGCTATACGCTAGTGCGGATCAACAGACTTGTCTCAAGCGAAGTGGATAAGTAAGAACTTATCCACAGTTGCGTTTAAATATTCATCTAATGCTTAAAATAACGCTTCTAAACGAACCAAGGCACTTGGAAAGTGGCTACGGTCTTCGCGACGGTCATTAAAATAATTTAAATCACCTTGGACATAGAACCATTCACGCCAAACAGGTTGTCGCCAAGAGATAAACGGTCCCCAACTGTTCAGTTTAAGGTCATTATTATTATAATAACCTCCAGTATAAATACCGTAGTTAAAACGATTGTTTTTAAAGAATTGATGTTGACGATAGGTGCGGTTATCCCAAGTTAGATCATCGTCTTGTTCATCGGCATAGGTCAGATAAAATTGGTTGGAAATAAACGGCTGATTTGGTCGTGCGTGAGTCAATTCTAAGTTGGTTCTTAGGTAGTTCTCACTGTCGATCCCATAACGATAAATCTGTTCAGCGTGGAAGGTAAAATCATTTCCCAAAGACCAGTCTCTTTGTGCTTTTAAGCGCGCATAAACATCATCCCCTGAACGGATACCTAAGTCTGCATCTAAATCAAAGGGCAAACGTTTTGACAGTTGTGACCAACGCAGTGCAATCGAACTATTATCATCTCTGATTTGTTTACCATCGATTCTTTTGTTTGGATCACCATCTGAATGATTATTTGAAATCGCAATATTGTTGGCAATTTCATCATCTAATGAATCATCACCAAAAACCACACTTAAACGATTTTCTAAGGTAGGGAGTTTAATCTTACCTCGGATACGTGGATTTACATCATAGCCATCATGCTTATTCCACTGATTATCAACCAAAATACGTAATGTTGCAGTTGCAGGGCGAGTTGGGTCAGTTTCTCCAAACCATCCATCCATTTTATTGGCTGTACGATCTACCCAATCGCTGAGTTTTTTCTGCTTTTTATCCGCCCATGTCTGGTCTTCTGTGGCTTGTGTTGGAGGCACAATTACTTGATCAGATTGTTCAGGAAAAATCGTTGGTGTTGAGTCAACGATTTTTGGAATATAGTTGAGTAAGCCTTTTTCCTCTGCCTCAATCGAAGATAATGATTTGCTTGAGTCAGCTTTCTTTGCATCGACATTGGCATCGAGACTATGATTTAGCTCTGCAAAAGCAGAATTCCCCAAAAGACCACCTAATAATAAGGCATAAGGTAATTTTGAGAAAATTAACGATGGAATTTTCTTCATATGCATACTTTCTTAAACGTTGAGTCATTCAGTTTTTAATTTTCAACATCACTATGCCTGAAAAAAACAGTAAATTTCAATTCAATACTGAGAATAGGTACAAAAAACATAAAGTATTGATAAATGAAGTGTATAAATCAAAGGGCAGAACCATGCAAAAAGTACATTTCATCAGTAAAACTGATTATTAATTAAAAATGAAGGATTTATTTTGAATATATTTTAAAGTAGAAAAAATCACTTCAATGTCTAAAAATCATTCAGGATTGTGGATAACTTTGTTTTTATCCTCAAGTGATATTTTATCTGGTGATATACAAAAAAGCCTCCCAAAGGGAGGCTCTTCTGTCTTATAAAACAAGAAAAAATAAGAAACTACAGCGCAAGAATTTCGTGGAAACGAAAAATATGTGCTGATCATAATCTAAGAAAAAAAGTCTGAATAGTTGCCTTTTTGCAACGCTGTATTGCAAAAATGACACGTAAATATATCTAAAAAGTCAATTCAAAATAAGTAATCGAAATGTTTGATAATATTGTGCTCTTAGATGCTAATTTATTTTACTTTTCAAATAATGAATATTCAACTTTGATCTAAATATATATTGAAGAACTCCATTTGAAGAGTTCTTCAATATTGCTATTTATTTATTCGGTACATCACAAGCGTCATCATTGCAGACAGGAGCATCTTGTTGTTCAACATCTTCATCACTTGCAGTTTCCAGTGCTTTTTGTAAGACCTGAACAAATACTTCACGAGGTTGAGCACCTGCAAGAGCAACACGTTGATCAAATACAAAGAATGGTACACCTGTGACTTTCAATTGCTCATGGGCAACTTGCTCGTCAAATTTTACAAAGTCGGCATATTCTTCAGAGTCCAATACATCATCGACTTCTACAGGGTTCAAACCTATACGTGATGCTACATCTTCAATGGTTTCACGTTCACCGATCGGTAAGCCTTGTGTCATATAACTATAGAAAAATGCTTCTTCCGCTTCTGAACCAAGTCCTTTGCTTTGTGCAAGATGGATGATGCGATGGGCGTTAAATGTATTTCCTGAGTTGGCATTTTCCCAATTAAATTGAATGCCTTCCTCAAGTGCCATGGTTGCAATATTACGTTGCATGTCTTCAACTTCTGCAATAGTACGACCATATTTTTGCGCAAGACGTTCTGAGTTTGAAACTTCTTGGCGTGGTGGCGCATCTGGATCAAGTTCAAAACTATGCCAATGGACTTCAAGTTCGATACCTGCTTGTTCTGCCGCTGCTTCTAAACGTTTTTTACCGATATAACAGAATGGGCAAACTACATCTGACCAAATATCTACGCGCATAGGAAATCTCTACAATCTAATTACTGCTTATGATGGGGTTCAGTAAGGAAAATTTAAAGTCAAATTTTGATCATCAAAAGTAGACTACGTTATTTATCATAATTTTGTAGAAATAATATACAGAAATGAGTTGCTTAGGATATTCTAAGATATCTATAACATGGTTTGGAGACTGGTATGCGTCGAATTTTGATCGTGTTCGGTATCATTTTTCTGGCAATTATTGGATTTTTCTACTACGACCATACTTCAATCAAAAATGAAGAAGCAAATCGACAAGCATTCGATATGGTCATGACCGACAAGATGCGCCAACTTTCAGAGCAAGCACAAGATCGCGCTAAGCCTGTCAATATTGATATTCACGATGCTCGATTAAAAGGTGACTATAAAATTTTGTCAGAGTTCTTGCTTAAATATTGGATCAAGAATATTGATACACGAAATGCTTATTTAAATCAGCTTGCAGCGGCTAAGTGGGACCATTTTTTAGATGTAAATCGTTTGGATGCAGACCGTAAGCAAAATTATGTTGAAACCACTCAGATGCTAGGAACTGTGCGTCAAGCCATGCAACAATATCAACAGAACAATATGAAAAATAAAAACGAGGCGCTTGCTGAATTAAAAAAATCTACTTTACGTAAAGATCTGAAAAAACCTTTACAAGATAAACTTGAACAAAGTGCACAACTTGATCCTGAAAATGCGTTGATTTTAAATGAATTACAAATTTTAGGAAAAGCTGAAACCATGTTTGACATGCTGAAAAAATATCAATGGCAGAAACAAGGCAATCAAATTTTGTTTAAAGAAGATGCCCAGGTCAAACAGTTTAACCAGTTGTATCAAGACGTCCTTAAACTAAATAGTCAGATCAATCAGAAAAAGGAACAGAATGCTGAGGTGTTACAAGAAGCTTTGTGAACTCAATACATAGAATTGGATCAATGAGAAATATAAAACGATGGATGCCTATTGCAATATTTATACTGCTATTGGTTGGTGGCATAAGTTATGTCTATCAGACGCCATTTTTGGTTAAACAAGACTGCAAAAGTGTTGCATTATATCGTTATCATTTTGGTATCTATCAAATTGATCGTGATCCAATTCTTGGGTTTGATCGTTATAAAAAGGTTTATGGCTGGAAACAGTTTTTAGGTATAGCAGCCATTCTCTGTGCTGAACAAATTGAGTACGACAAATGTGTTAGCGAAGAGAAGCAAGCAGCCTTGAATGCCGAGCAGGAAAATAAACAATGGGTCCATGTACGGGATAATTTATATATCAATGCTCATCATCAATTGGCATTAAAGTTTCACTACGCAAATCGTTGCAGCCATTTATTCTCTGAACATGTTCAGCCCAGCAAGAGTCTGTCTATGTTTAGCGATCGTTTTTATACACATTTCGGTTTCGGTGGGGATAACGAGCTTTCATTGACAGGAACAATTGATAGCTCGACATTTAAGAGATTAAACCCTTCCAACTTTTATCAAGATAAACGTCATGTTTATCGTTATTTCAACATGCTTGATGGTGGTAATTTTTCTATTTTGGAAGATGCAGATCCAAAAACCTTTAAGTTATTAGGCGATTGCTATGCCAAAGATCGCCATCATATTTACGAAGAACGTTTTGGTCAGCTTAAGGATGCTGATTATGCCACTTTTAAAAGTGGCGCTGATGTTGGATGTGTCGCAAAGGATAAAAATGGTTATTGGTTTTGGGATGAGCGAAAATCTTGGAATGATTTGGATTCTGGAGAAAGAGAACGGGTCAGCGTGCTTGAACATTGAAAGTGTAAGCAATGCGATCAATACAGTCATTGATGTATTGATCAGTTTATTTCAATCAAATAACGAATGATCTGAGCGCAATAAAATGAGTGAAAGTGAGTTTTAGAAAATTATATTCTTACTCAACCTTTCCCATGATTAGAAAAGATTTTAATAAGTCTTCTGATTGTTTTAGCTTGAAAATTTTCTCTGAAATATTCTTTAACTCCATGTTTAATGCGTATTTGGCAATTGGACATAAAGTAAATTTTTCCTCACCCAAGTCAAAACAGGGCAGTAAAAGTTTAATGTCTTTTAGATGCATTCCAGCATCGTTGAGCACTTTAATTTTATGAATATCTTCAATATCTTTTTGACTATAAAAGCGATAATGATTTGCTGTTCGTAGAGGATGAATTAATCCTAATTCTTCATAATAACGGAGCATACGAGGACTGATTTGAGTCAGTGCAGCAACTTTAGCAAGGTTCATCATATACCTCTTGACTGTAACAGTACTGTTTGAGTTTATCGTCAATACACTGACCAAACAAGCTGAAGCAATGATGGACTTTGAACAGAAGCAACAACTGATCTGAAAGTCTTTTCAATATATTGAATATCGGTGACCTAGATTAAAAATTACTTGAGCCATATACAGAAGATATTGAATTATTTTTTCCTAAATTTGGACGACATAATGAAAAAGAATCAATTCAAATATTTGCTGAACGATTATCCATATCGCCCAAGATAGGCAGACCATCTATATTTCAATAATATTGACTAGCTTAGAATGCTGTTTTTTGACTAAGCCAAGACGTTTATAAAAGTCGATGAATGAAAATTATAAGCCTAAGGTTATTGAATATTTTAGTTGATTGATCACTTGAAAATGAAAATTTATAAATCTTAAAGATGCCAAAAAATACAACATCTCTCAGTAAAATATAAATGATGGCTTTTTTATTTAGAATGTTTAGTAAGAAAATATATATGATTTTTAATAAGAAAGTTAAACCTCGTTACCGTTTATCTGAGCTTTAGTGAATCCAACTTTAAATTGTTATAGCCTATTTAATAGACAATATTCAACATTTAAAAATCATTTTATTGCATCGATAATTTGATTTATTTTTTTAGGTGAAATGTATGAACTTTATCAAAGTTTCTATACTTGCAACGGCATTGTCTGTTTGGTTACCCACTGTACAGGCGGAAGAGGTTGCGTCATTGCCGACAATTAAAGTGATGGCAGATTCTGAGCTTCGTCAGGAAGCGGTAGGTGTTACGCCTTATCAAGAAGACAAAGCCGTGCGTAGAGCATTGCAACATCAAGTTATTAAAAAAGAGAACGAAATTCAAAATTATAGTATTGGCGATAATATCGGTGTATTGGATATTCAGCCTAAAGCGCTTGAACCTAATTTTAATCAAATTCCTTCAGCATTACTCAGAGAATATGTGTTAGCTGTTGCAAATGGTTTACAGTCTTCTGACCCGACTACAGGTTTATTTACCATGATTGAACCACTTTCAATGGGTATGAACCGTGATAAAGCTTTGGAAGCTGTTCGTAATGGAACGTTTCAGTTGAATTTTGATAAAGCACGTTTAGACTTGATGTTAGGTGATAAGTGGCAAAGTGGTCTGCCTAAATAATCAATATAACAGTGTTCTAAATATATGTTGAAGCCAATCTGTTGATTGGCTTTTACTATTTTAGGCTTTTAATTTATTAATTGAATTAGCGTATTAAAACGGGTTCAGTACAGTTTGAATAAAAGACTTCACATTTTTTTCCTTCATTGAGCTTTGAGCAAGTAGGTAAGGCGAGTTGAGAAGCATATTCAATTGTTTGAGCGCCTTGTGATATTGATGTAACAGATGAAGATTGACCAAACTCTCTAATTGGTTGCGCCATTACAACACATTGATTGTGATAGGCGAGTGATAGTTCACATGCCTTACCACCCTTCGATTTGCAATTACGAATCGCTTCTTTTACTGCAGAGCGACGACTAAATTGACCAGTCGATGTACCGATTTCACGCATCTCTGGAGAAGATGCCATCGCTCCCCACGTTTTTTTCCAGTAAGCCGTATTGACTGGTGGTGCAGTGGAGTAACCAAGTTGATCAGGTGGAACACAACTTGGCGTACCTTGAGGAATGCCTTGTGGGCAGTTTTGGGCAAAGGTAGATAACGATGTAAATGCTGTTAAAAAGGCTAAAACAAATCTCTTTTTATTCATGATTATTGTCCTTTTAAGTCTGATTGACTCGTTGAGAAGTGAATTCTTGTTTTAAACGCTCTAAATCATTGAGCATGAATTGAATTAGCGTATTAAAACGGGTGCTGTGCAATTTGAATAAAAGATTTCACAGGTCTTTCCATAATTAATTTCAGCACAATAAGGTAGTACTAGTTGTGTAGCCTCTTCAATAGTTGCCGCACTTTGATAAGCTCTACGTATTTGACTATTTTCATTAACAGGTCTTGCTGCTACAGCACATTGATTTTGATAAGTAAAAATGATTTGATAGTTTTTACCACCTTGAGATTTACATTTATTTATTGCCTCTTTTGATGCAGCACGTTTGGTAAAATGTCCAGTTGAAGTGCCTATAGGTACATCTGGTGATTGAGCTAAAGCCCCCCACGTTTTTTTCCAGTAAGCGGTATTTACTGGCGGAGCAGTGGAGTAACCAAGCTGATCAGGTGGAACACAACTCGGTGTACCTTGAGGAATGCCTTGTGGACAGTTTTGGGCAAAGACCGACATGCTGGCAGCGAATAAGAATAGAAATAATAATATCTTCCTGAAAATCATAATGTTCACCTTGTATGGATTTATCTTTTGAATGGATTAAGCGTTATTTATCCAATAAAAAATGATGAACACACACTTTATCCATTTTTATAATCAAGACGTTTTTTCTTAGATATTTTAGAAAGTTAGCCAAATAAATATTTTGCTAATTAACATTATTTATATTAATTTAAGATTTTATTAATTCAAAGTTTAAATTTGATTAATGACTTAAATGTAATAAAAAAATCCCCGCAATAAGCGAGGATTTTTTTCGAGGTGTTTTAATTAAAATTTAAACACGTTCGATAATTGTCGCGATACCTTGACCAAGACCGATACACATGGTTGCAAGACCGATTTGTGTATCTTGTTGCTCCATCACGTTCAACAATGTTGTGGTGATACGCGCACCAGAACAGCCCAATGGGTGACCCAATGCAATCGCACCGCCGTTCAAGTTGATCTTGTCTTGCTTGTCATAGATGTTCAAGCCTTTCATTACAGAAAGACCCTGAGCAGCAAACGCTTCGTTTAACTCGATGGTTTGGATATCATCCATCGTTAAGCCAGCACGTTTAAGCGCTTTTTGAGTTGCAGGAACAGGACCATAACCCATGATTGCAGCATCACAGCCTGCAATTGCCATAGAGCGAATCACCGCACGTGGCTTAAGACCTAAAGCTTGAGCACGTTCAGC
Source organism: Acinetobacter bereziniae LMG 1003 = CIP 70.12 (assembly GCF_000368925.1). Classification (GTDB taxonomy): domain Bacteria; phylum Pseudomonadota; class Gammaproteobacteria; order Pseudomonadales; family Moraxellaceae; genus Acinetobacter; species Acinetobacter bereziniae. Next base: position 2,640,812 of record NZ_KB849756.1, read on the forward strand.
AGACATCAATAACATTGCAGACGCGCCGTCAGACAATGCAGAAGAAGTCGCAGCAGTTACAGTACCGCCTTTAGGGTCAAATACAGGACGCAATGCTTTAAATGCTTCAATGTTTGCATCTGGACGAATCACTTCATCGATGTCACATAGAATTTTAAAGCCATTGGCATCATGACCTTCAACACCAATGATTTCGTTTTTAAAACGACCTTCTTGGGTTGCAGCCCAAGCACGACGGTGAGATTCAACACCAAATGCATCTTGTTCATCACGGCTAATGCCGTTCATACGACCTAACATTTCAGCAGTTAAGCCCATCATGTTAGATGCTTTTGCATAGTGTTTTGATGCTTCAGGGTTAAGGTCGATGCCATGCATCATACCTACGTGCCCCATATGCTCTACACCACCCACGATGAAGATATCACCTTGGTTTGTTGCAATTTGAGCAGCAGCAGTATGAATAGACTGCATAGAAGAACCGCAAAGACGGTTAACCGTTTGACCACCAACAGTTTTTGGTAAATCAGCCAACAATACGATGTTACGACCAATGTTCATACCTTGTTCTAAAGTTTGGTTCACACATCCCCAAATTAGATCTTCAACTTCATTGACATCAAACTGGTTACGAGCAACTAAAGCACGTACTAATTCAGCAGATAAGCTGTCCGCACGTACATTACGGAACATACCGTTTTTGGTTTTACCCATTGCAGAACGTACGCCATCAACGATGACAACGTCACGTGGATTTAAAGTAGCCATTCACGTTGCTCCTTAACCGTAGAATTTTTTGTTGTTAGCAGCCATGTCACGCAACATTTGTGGCGCTTCATAAGCTTTACCTAAGTGTGCGTATTTGTCGCAAAGTGCTACATATTCAGCTACACCAGTTTGGTCGATGTAACGCGCAGGACCACCACGGAATGGAGGGAAACCAACACCCATGATCATTGCCATATCTGCTTCAGACGCAGTTGCAACAATGTTGTCTTCTAAGCAACGAACAGTTTCGTTACAGAACGCAAGCATCATACGGTCAATAATTTCTTGTGGATCAAACTCATGTTTTTCAGTTGTTGCCATAGTTGCAACAAGATCATATGCAGTTGGATCAACAGTTTTAGCTTTTTTGCCTTTACGATCGAGTTCATATTTATAGAAACCAACGTCGTTCTTTTGACCAAGACGTTTGTTTTCATACATGATTTCGATTGCACCTTTGTAGTCAGGCTTCATACGGTCTGGGAAACCTTCAGCCATAACTTCTGCACCATGAACACCTGTGTCGATCCCTACAACGTCGATGAGGTATGCAGGACCCATAGGCCAGCCGAATTTTTCCATGACTTTATCCACTTGCTGGAAGTCAGCACCATCTTTAAGAAGAAGGTCAAACGCACCAAAGTAAGGGAACAATACACGGTTAACAAGGAAGCCAGGGCAGTCGTTTACAACGATTGGTGTTTTACCCATTTTCTGAGCAAGTACTACAGTTGTGGCAATTGCTTCTTCAGAAGTTTTTTCACCACGGATCACTTCAACCAACGGCATCATGTGCACAGGGTTAAAGAAGTGCATACCGACAAAGTTTTCAGGACGAGCCAAGGCTTGAGCAAGACGTGTAATAGAAATCGTTGAAGTATTCGATGCAATGATCGTATTGTCACGCACTTTCGCTTCAGTATCTTTCAATACAGCTTCTTTGATTTTTGGATTTTCAGTCACCGCTTCAATCACGATATCGACTTCTTTAAACTCGTCATAGCTTAAAGTTGGGCGGATACGTGCAAGCGTTTCCCCCATTTTTGCAGGTGTCATCTTTTTACGTTCAACTTGTTTAGTCAACAATTTGTTCGCTTCAGACATACCCAATGCAAGTTGTGGGTTACCAATGTCTTTCATGATGATCGGTGTGCCTTTGCTCGCCGCTTGGTAAGCAATACCACCACCCATAATACCCGCACCTAAAACAGCTGCTTGGTTAACAGGGTGAGCACCTTTTTCATGCTTTTTAGATGCTTTTTTCACAACTTGGTCGTTGATGAATAAGCCAATCAAAGCACCTGCTTGTGGTGTAATCGCTGCTTTAGCAAATGCTTCAGCTTCAATTTTTAACGCAGCATCACGTTTTTGGCTAACGCCTGCTTGAAGTGAATCAAGAAGAAGTTTTGGCGCAGGGTATTGGGCTGGATTTGCTTTAGCCAGTACCACACCTTTAGATGAGTTAAACGCCATCATTTGTTCAAGCATGTCTAATTTAACAGGCTCTAATTTTTCTTGACGCTTTGCTTTCCAGTCCAAACGACCAGAAATCGCTTGCTTGACAAGATCAATCGCAGCTTCTTGTAATTTGTCAGCAGCGACAACAGCGTCTACTGCACCGTCTTTAAGTGCAGCTTCAGGGCGTTTATTTGCTGACGTTGCAATCCACTCTACAGCGTTATCAATACCGATCAAACGGCTTAAACGAACTGTACCACCGAAACCAGGGATGATTCCCAATTTAACTTCAGGTAAGCCGACAGTTGCAGTCGTTGACATGACACGGTAGTCACACACCAGACACATTTCAAAACCGCCACCCAAAGCAATGCCATTGATCGCAGCAACTTTAGGAATTTCTAAGTCTTCAAACGCATTGAAGATTTCATGAACAGGCATTGCCCATTCTACAATCGCACTTTCGCCTTGCTTAAAGTTATCACCGAACTCAGTGATGTCGGCACCAACGATGAATGTAGATTTACCAGAAGTAACGATTAAACCTTTCACTTCACTGTTATTTTTTACAGCTTCAATAGCAGCTTTAAAGTCTTCAATCGTTGCACGGTTGAATTTGTTAACCGACTCACCTTGTAAGTCAAAGCGGAATTCTGCAATTCCGTCCGAAAGCAATTGGACGGTAATGGCATTGCCAGCGTGGATCATGCCCTGATCTCCTTTTTTGGAGGACTTCTAAGTTGATGTTCTGAAGTGTGTATGCTTTTCCCGCACACATTTCGACTTCACTAATCTTACGATAACTATATCTAAAAATAACCTAACAAGTTGTATCAAGCCGTGACGCAAGGGTCATCAATTTTTTTTGGATATCATATTGATTTAACCTGTTGAATTTTAAGAAATGTAAGTGATTTTTGTGTAAGTGTTTATATTTTATAAATTTAATTTATATTTTATTGAGCATTCTTTCACAAAAGGATTGAACTGAAATATTAAATTAGGTTTGTTATTTCTGTCATTTAGGTCAACTGAGTCTTAAATATGAATTAATTTTTTAGAAATTCTTAAAAAACAATTGAATAATATTTGTTATATATATAATATTTTATGCGACGTTTATCACAAAAAAGAACTAATCATGCCTATACAAAACAAAAAACTCACGCTGATGGCTATTTCTGTATGTCTTCTTGTCGTCGGCTGTGGTGGTGGTGGAGATTCTTCTTCATCAAATTCCTCAAACTCTACAACAACCGAAGACAATTTAGAAAATGGAACTCGATATTATTTTGTCGATTATGAGCTTAATGATGACTCAGATAATTTAACGATGGAGTATTACGAAGTTTTTAATAAACAGTTTAAGAACCTTCAATCAAATACAAGTTTGGATGAATATATTCTTACAGCAAATAAGCTATACACACCACGAGATATTGCAACTAACAAAGTCATATTGAATTCGACCACATCATGGACATCAACATTAATTGGTGATGTAAAAACAGATATTAAGCTCGAAAAAGTAGATATTTCTGGCAGAAATATTTTTGATACGGTTTTACCTGGTTACCGTAGCTTAGGCTTTGACAATGAAAACAATTATGGAGAAGCACGAAAATTGTTAGCTTCATATGGTAAAGAAAACTTTCCAAAAGGCAGCAATTGTTATCGAATTATCTCAACTAAGAATAACCAAGATTATTTTAGCTTTGAGACTAACCAAGAATTTAATCAGGATTTTGAAGACTTCAATCAAGATAATATTGGCTATGTAGATTATTTAAATGAACATTACAAACCTTTAGGTTTGAGTTATCGCTACGAAAGTGGTAATTGGCAAGGGATTCCTTGGACAACGATTTATGAAATTGAACTGGGCATTGGAGACGAAGATGCTGTTGCAGTAAAATATCAAAATAAAACATATTTAGCCGAGTACAACAGTCGTATCGAATGGACCAACGGTAAAGAAATTAGACAGTGGGAAAATCTATTAGGTAGAACCACGACAGATAAAGAAAGAATACCAAAATTGAATATTGAAAGATTAAAAAATGGTTGTACGGTTTATAATTCAACAGCTGCTTCTACTTTAAGTTCATTGAAATTGATTGATTGGAATTAAATTAATAGGTAAGCGTAATTAAGTAAATAAATCCAAACTTCAATGTATAAAAATTATTGTACATTGGAGTTTTTTAAAATAAATATAATAAAAACAGTTGATTACTTGGTTTTAGTTTTTTTGATTTGTAGATTTGATATAATAAAAGTTACGCTATCTAATTCTAATGTTCACAATGCTGTAGAACATCCCGATTTTTTAAAAAAGAGTGCTATATGATTAAATGGATCATATTGGCGATTTTTGTGATTTCTGCTTTGTATATCCAAAATCGCGGTAAAGTACGACATTCGTTTTATCGTCAATTTTTTGATCATTCAACGATACTCGCACCGATTAACTTTCTCATGTATATGTTTTCAAAAGTGCCGAATCAGCCGTATATCGACACGCAATATTTTAAAGATTTAAAAGTATTGGATGAAAACTGGGAAATGATTCGCGACGAAGCGCAAGCTTTATATGCTAAAGGTGGAATTAAAGCTTCAAGTACATATGATGACTTAGGGTTTAACTCGTTCTTTAAAACAGGTTGGAAGCGTTTTTATCTGAAATGGTATGATTCTGCTCATCCATCTGCTGCGGAACTTTGCCCAAAAACAACGGCTTTATTGAAAACTTTGCCGACCATCAAGGCAGCAATGTTTACTGAACTTGCACCTGATAGTCGTCTTGTTCGTCATCGTGATCCTTATGCAGGTTCTTTGCGTTATCATTTGGGATTGATTACGCCGAATGATGACCGCTGCTTTATTGACGTAGATGGTCAACGTTATTCTTGGCGTGATGGTGAAAGTGTGGTTTTTGATGAAACTTATATTCACTATGCCGAAAATACCACGGATCAAAATCGTATTATTTTCTTTGCTGATGTTGAACGTCCTTTAAAAACCAAGTTAATGGAGCGCTTTAACCATTGGTTTGGTAAAAAAGTTATGACGGCTGCCAGCTCTCCAAACGAAGCAGGCGACCAAACTGGCGGTTTAAATAAAGTTTTTGGTTATGTTTATCAAATTCGTATCAAGGCGAAAGCGCTGAAAAAATCCAATCGCTCATTGTACTATTTTTTAAAATGGTTCTTGATGTTGGGTATTTTCTTCCTGATTTTTATTCGTCCTTATATGCCGCAGATTATTGCTTTTATTCAAAAGCTAATCTGATTTAAAGCGCCCATTTTGGGCGTTTTTTTATTGTATAAATAAATGATTCAATGATCATATTTCAGCTAGAATATTATTTTGTAAAACAAATGATAAAGAACGTGATGCAAAAATTTCATACTAAAATTGATTGGTGGGTATTAGGTTTCTTAATTGCAATGACAGGTTTACTGGTTCAATTGCTGTTTACGATGTATGCCAAAGGAACAATGGTTGAATATCCTGAGCATACAATAGTTTATATTCTCACGATTGCTGTGATTTGGTGGCCTGCATTCAATACTCGCTATAGGATTCAAGACCGAATATTGAGTATTTCTTGCTTATTTTTAAAATGGCATATTCCATTGGCAAGCATTCAAAAGATCACACCTACTCATCATTCGATTGCATCACCTGCTTTATCTTTAGATCGGTTAAAAATTGAATATAGTAAAGATGGTGAAATTAAGCAGGTTCTGATTTCTCCAAGAAATCAGCATGCCTTTATTGCGGCTGTAGAGAAACAACAAGCTATCAAATAACGATTGAATCTAGGCGAATTCAAACATGAGGTGCGACAGTTTCAAAAGCCATATGATAATCAACAAGCTGAGCAAATTTCTCTAATGGTGTAAGCCAATCTAACGCCTTTCTAGGACGAGTATTCAGTGACATGGCAACTTGATTTAAATAATGCTGATCTGCCTGATTTAAATCAATCCCTTTAGGTAAATATTGCCTAATTAAACCATTCATATTTTCGCATGTGCCTTTTTGCCAAGGTGAATGTGGGTCACAGAAATATACATCTATGCCTAAATCTTCTTCGAGTATTTTATGTTCTGACATCTCGCGTCCACGGTCATAGGTCAACGTTTTACGCAGTTCTGCAGGTAAATATTTCAGAGCTTCAGTTAAAGCCTTGCGCACTGATTCTGCCTTTGCATCAGGTAATGTTGCCAAGATACAGAGCCGTGTATTTCGTTCAATAAGTGTTGCTATCGAACTTTTATTGTCTTTACCTTTAATTAAATCAGCTTCCCAATGACCCGGTATTTTTCTTTCTTGAACTTCGGCTGGGCGCTCATGAATAGTTTTAATATCCTGTAATATAGAATCTTTTTTAGGTTCACCGTTAGCTTTTCGCTTTTTATTTTCATGACGCAGACAGGATAATAAGTCTTTTTTCAACTCACCCTTTGGTAATGCTCGTATCGTTGAATAAATCGTTGTATGGCTTACATTCATTGTTTGATCCAAATCAGGAAATGTCTTTAAACGCTTTGCTATTTGCTGAGGAGACCATAAACAACGGATCGCTTCAACAATAAATTTCCAGAGGATTGAATCGATTTTGAGTTTTCTGTGACCACGTCTACGTCTAGCGAAGGTGTTATCAGAAGCATATCGAGCTTGATAAACGTCATTGATGCTATTTCTTTTAAGCTCACGATAGATCGTACTAGGATGTCTTTTAATGAGTTCAGCAAATTTTCTGGCTGAAAAGCCTTCTTTTCTTGACTCAAGCATTAATGCAGTACGATCTTCAAAGTTAAGATGATGGTATGACAATTTTATATACTCCATAAACCCTTTAAATTAATTAGGTGGTTTATGTCGCACTTCAAGTTTTACTCTGCCCTACTTCAGTATAGGCATCAGAAAACGCGGCTTAAGCATTAAATTAAACATGAACCATCGAGAACAATAATGATCCCTATTGGTACTTTTAGCTTTCTACAATTCTTTTTGTTATTTATCTGCCCAATATTAGGGGGGATTTCATGCATCATCTTGGTTGTCTTGGGACTGAACTATTTCATTCAAAAATTTATCAATAAGGTTCCAGATCAGCATTTTTTGTCACTGAAAGTAAAAGGTTTTTTAGTATTCTTTGCGGTTTTCAATATCTGGAATATCTATCTGTTTTTTCTGTCAGAACGAGTAAGTGATGAGGTCAATGTATCGATGGAAAATAAAGAAAAACGTAAACGTTTTATATTGCCAGTGGATTATGTTTATGATGGTTTTGTATTTCCTCAAGGAACATTAATCAATGCATATAATGCGCATGACGATGGTGGTCGTTATCGTTATTTAACGCTTTCAGGGCTTGAACAAGCACGTTTTCAACAGCCGGTTTATATTGCTGATGTTTGGGCTAAGGCGATTAAGGTTGACTCAGATTATGAGTTTTTAATTGAACTTTCACAAGATCAATATATTTCACCTGTTTATATTCTAGATGGTCAGGGTGAATATAAAGTAGATTCTGCACGTGCTTCAATACATTGTAAAAAGGATCAAATCGCGCAATATACCGTGAATTCTGATTACTATCCTAATAAAGATTACACCAGTGAAGACTGGTATACACTAGAAGAGGAGCGTTTTGATCCAAAACAATGGCTGTTTAGAGGTTGTTTTTCTGCTCCGCCAATCTATGTCGATCGCCCTTATCCACAAACAAAATTATATGATGAAGAACGAATGAGCGAGGTAACGAATGCCGCAATATTTTAAAAAAAATATTTTAATCGTTAAAGCCTCATTTTTAACAATCAGTTTCAGAATTAAATACAATAAAAATGCTTGAAAATAGACTTTAAAGCATCACATTATGAGGTGTAGAGCGGAACAACAGGTTTAATGTGAACGAAAACGTACGTGCAAATATTGAAAAGATTTTAGCCCATATGACCACCTTACCTGGTGTATATAAAATGCTGGGAAAAGATGGCGAATTGTTATATGTGGGAAAAGCCAAAAATCTAAAAAATCGTGTATCAAGTTATTTTGTCAAAACCATTGAACATCCCAAAACTCAAGCATTGGTTGCACGAATCTATAATATTGAAACCTTGGTAGTTCGTTCTGAAACAGAAGCATTGTTGCTTGAACAAAATCTAATTAAGCTGCATCGTCCACCATATAACATTATGCTGCGTGATGATAAGTCATATGTTTATATCTTTGTATCCGCAGATAAACCTTACCCGCGTATTGCCTCAGGACGAGGTAAAGGGAAACACCAAGTGGGTAAGTTTTTTGGACCTTATCCCAGTGCATATAATGCGCGAGATACCCTGCTCGTTTTACAGAAATTATTTAATGTACGTCAGTGTGAAAATAGCTATTTTTCACAGCGCAAACGCCCGTGTCTACAATATCAAATCAAACGTTGTACTGCACCTTGTGTTGGACTGATTAGCCCAGAAGCCTACCATGAAGACGTTCAGAACTCGATTCGCTTTCTCAATGGTGATACCAAAGAGTTGAATCAGGAGTTGATTCAAAAAATGGAACAGGCTGCCGAGAATCTAGAATTTGAAAAAGCAGTATTTTATCGTGATCGTATGGCTTTACTTAGAGATGTTCAGGCACAACAAGCCATTTATAAAGTGAAAGGCGAGGCTGATATCTTGGCAATTGCCTATCAGGCAGGAGTGACCTGTGTACAGATCATGCATGTGCGTAATGGCAAAATGCTGGGTGGAAAAAGTTATTTTCCAGATATGCTTGGTGATGATCTGGGGCAAATGTTGGCAGATTTTATTGCCAATTTCTATTTCCAAGTGGCAGATGAAGTCCCTGCTGAATTGATTGTGAATGTTGAGGTTTCTGATCGGAAAGAATTAGAAGCAGCATTGCATCAACAATTCGAAAAGAAAATTCAGATTAAACACAATGTTCGAGAAACACGTGCTGAATGGCTGGAGTTGGCTGAAATGAATGTACAGCATGCCATCAAAGGTAAACTTGCCAACCATTTAGAGCTAAATGAGCGTTTTTATCAGCTTGAGCAAGTGTGTGGTCGCCCAATTGACAGTATTGAATGTTTTGATATTTCCCACACGATGGGTGAGGCAACGATTGCTTCATGTGTGGTGTTCGATGCAGGTGGGGCACGTAAGCGCGATTATCGACAATTCTCCATCGAAGACATTACAGGTGGTGATGATTATGCTGCGATGCGTCAAGCACTGACTCGACGTTATAAAAAAGCCATGTTGCCCGATTTATTGCTGATCGATGGGGGCAAAGGTCAGTTACATATGGCGATGGAAGTGATGCAAGAGTTGGGCTTAGAAGCGTTTATGGTTGGAGTCTCTAAAGGTGAGGGGCGTAAACCGGGTTTAGAAACCTTACATTTTACCGATGGTACAAAAATACAACTCCCAGAAGACCATAAAGCCCTGCATTTGATTCAACAAGTCCGCGATGAAGCGCATCGTTTTGCCATCACCAAACATCGCGCTAAGCGTGATAAACGTCGAGGTGGTTCAGTGCTTGAAGCAATTCCTGGTTTAGGACCAAAACGCCGCCGTGATTTACTTACCCATTTTGGTGGTATTCAAGGTGTACTCAAGGCTTCAGAACATGATTTAAAAAATGTTCCGGGTCTTGGTGATGTCATGGCACGTATGATTTATAAAGTTTTGCATGAGTAAACTGCCCCTGTTATCCGTAATACATTGTTATCAGGGATAAGGTACATTTGCCAAAACGACCATTGACGCATGAGTCATTGATCATTTTCATCTTGCTTTAAATATGGAACAGTACAGCAAAGGTCAAAAAATTGGACAGATCATGTCATTAGAATCGCTGTTTCAGCAGATTGAGCAAAAGCAATGGATTGATATTCCTCAAGGATGGTTACAAGGACGTACAATTTTTGGCGGTCTTGTCGCTGGTATGTTGATTCATAAAGCCATCACTACCATTGCTGATACTGGGAAAAAGCTGCTTAGCTGTAGCATTACGTTTGTGGGTCCAGTTGAAGAAGCACAAGTTAAATTAACTGCTGAAATTCTTCGTCAAGGCAAGTCTGTGACAACAATTGAGGTTCGACTTTGGCAAAATGAAGCTGTGCAAAGTATTCTTATTGCCAGTTTTGGAAGTCAGCGCGATTCAAAAATTCAGGTCGCAAGAGAGCCGCAAGTGCCTGATTTTCCATCACTTGATCAAATGAGTATTGTGCCGAAGTATTTACCTTTTCCTGAATGTGTAAAGAATTTTCAATTGGGATGGACCGAGGGTAATTATCCCATGTCAGGCAGTAAGCAACCTGATTTTGCTGGGCGTTGTCGTTTTGACCCTGATCTACACAGTAATCGTGAAATGCATGTTGCAGATCTGTTGACGCTGATGGATGTTTGGCCACCAGGAGTCTTGCCGATGTTTAAAATACCCGCGCCTGCCAGTTCACTCACTTGGCATGTCACCTTGGTTCATCCACTTAACAATCAGTTGAATGATTGGTTTAAATATCAAGTGATCACAGACTTTGCTGAACATGGCTATGCAACAGAGCATGCCTACTTATGGGACGAGCAAAATCGCCTCATTGCGATTGCAAGACAGACAGTTACTGTATTTGCCTAGTCGACAGTTTTATGTGAATCGTATAAAGTATGAATGAAATAGAGCTTTACTCTGCATGATTATTTACCATTAAATTGGGTAAATAGGGGACTCACTGGCGGTGTCTATGACTACAGGTCGTATCCTGAATATTCCAAATATCTTGACGCTTGCTCGGATTGCGTTAATTCCAGTTTTTTTAATCATCGCCTATTGGCCACCTGCAATTGGAGTAGGTGGACATACAGGTGGCATGACACGACATATTATTTTGACTGCAATTTTTGTGATTGCTGCTGTGACGGACTGGTTTGACGGCTATTTGGCTCGAACCTTGAACCAAACCTCAGCATTTGGGCGTTTTTTAGATCCCGTTGCAGATAAATTGATGGTTGCAGCAGCTTTAATTGTATTGGTGCAATGGCAACCTACGATCGCAATGGCGTTTGCCGCAATTGTAATTATTTCTCGTGAGATTACCGTTTCAGCATTACGTGAGTGGATGGCTGAATTAGGTGCACGTACCAATGTTGCGGTATCGACTGTAGGTAAATATAAAACAGCATTTCAAATGATTGCGATCACGGTATTTCTGTTAAATTGGCAACCTCTTGAAATGTTAGCTTACGCATTACTGTATACAGCAGTCATTTTGACGTTATGGTCGATGTTTATTTATCTCAAAGCAGCGTGGCCTTATTTGAAGCAACCTTAAGAAACAAAAGTTGTTGTTTAACTTATGGTCGTAATGGGAAATTAATGTATTTCACCATTACGACATCATTCAAAGATAAAATAATTTACTTTCCCTTTGCTTTTCTCGTTACTCGTGATCAGAACTTATACCATTCAAGAAAACTTGCAACATATAGCTAGTCTGTTAAAAAATTTTTAAGTATTTGATTTTAAATTATTTGCTGTGTACCAAGACTAAAATATAAGATTGACTGTGATCTTATGCTATATTGCTGAAGAACAAGATTAGAAAAAATACTGTTGTGACGTTCTCGTCAACTACATCGTCATCAGTAGAACAAAGGAATATTTATGTCATCATTGTTTTATTTATCAAATCAAAATTTATATTTATTGGATGGAAATAAAAGTATAACCGTACCTTGCCAAGCGATTGACCAATATAAGAAAAATCTAGTTGAGATTCAGCAGCGTAAAGAGTGGAAAACCAAAGGTACCGGTGCTCAGTTTACGGGAAATTTTTCACAAGATGATCAAGTTGATTTAAATTATATTTTTCCAACCGATGTGGTCTTAACATCGGATCATAAAATGATTTATACCGCATGCTTACAAGAAGGAACATCAATTAATGTTAAATCTCTCAATGACTTGCAAGAAACAGAAGGTTTAATACTCAGAAAAAATGATTTTGTGGTTCAGGACATGGCATATGATGAAGCGAAAAAACGATTAGCACTCTCTGTCAATTCAAATGGTTATGAGCGCCATATTTGTATTTTACCTTTAGACGCGAATCGGACACAGTATTTAACTGAAGGCGACTGTCAGGACTCAAATCCATGTTTTGATCCACAAGATACTATGCAACTTTATTATGACTCTTGTGGTCTAGCTTATGGCGAGCATCGAATTGCTTATAGCCCAAAGGAAATCTACCATTTAGATATGGGGACAGGTGAGTTACAAACGGTTGCTTCGGACCCGAAATTTGATTTCTTTAAACCTAAAATGGATAGTTTAGGAAATTTATATTTTATTAAAAGACCTTATTCACGTGATGGTAGTCATCATTCGCCAGTGACCACAATAAAAGATATTATTTTTGCACCATTTAAAATTATTCGGGCAATTGTGGGCTGGTTAGATTTTTTTACACAGCGTTATACAGGGGAATCGTTAAAAACAACATCAGGGAATAATCCTGCCAAGTCTCAACAAAAGTCAGAAGAAGAATTATTTGTTGAAGGTAATCTGATCAAAGCTCAACAAAATTTAGAGCGTAATCAGAAGTCTGGAGAAAAATACCCTGGCATGATTCCAAAGTCTTGGGAGTTGGTTAAAATGTCACCCACGGGTGAAATGACGACATTAAAGCGAGGGGTGATGAGCTTCGCTTTAAAAGATGACACTATTTTTTATTCCAATGGAAAATATTTAATTGAACTTGATGCAGATCAAAATGAGCATCTTAGAATTGAAGCTAAGCTAATTTCAAAGATTATTTGTGGATGATATTGTCATTTTTGAAGTAAAGAAAACGTCATTGAGCGTTTTCTTTATGGAGCGTTTTTTTGAATTCAGCTTAGCAATGTTTTTAAATATGATTCAGCTTGACCAACTTGAAAGTGCTATCATTACATATGGTCAATCTGCTTAAAAACACCTGCAATAAAATATAATGTCTCCTGATCAATAAAATCAATCTATTGTTGAATCATATCAAACTTTTATTGCCAAACTTTGCCGCTAAAGCTTAAATAACATAGGGCTTCATCTAGGTGATGCTTCATTAAAAAGTCCTAAGGATGAGCAGTTGATTTTGACTCAGGTTTGACGTTTCTTTTATCAATACCGCACACATTAATTTTTGATAATGGTGAGTGATGTATGACCAAATCGTGATTTGGTTTGATCAGTATTTTTGAGTGAAAAACTGCCTTTCTCTGATTCTCGACAAAGAAATACCGACAGTGATTGAAAATCTGCACGACTAATGAATAAATCTTGTATAGACAGGGTCCATTTTTCTCCTGAACGCAGTTGAGCAATTCGGGTCGAAATTTGCTTGAGCAGATCCATTTTATTCATCCTGATTAAGGTGATAAATACTTTGCTATAGCATATAAAAATAGTATTTATCACATCATTTATTTTGCCCTAATTGTTACAAGATCATTTATCAAGGCTATCTAGCATGACTATTTTGTGACAAAGATATTGCATTTTCGTGACAAGTCAAAAAGGCTTTAGATATAAAATAGATAAGCTTTTCTATTTTTCTGCTGAGAAATTGGAATTTGCTAAAATATATTCTATTTCATCTTTTGCTGCTGTTTGAAGTTTACTGCGAAAGGCATCTACCGCTTGTTCAATCAATGTTTCAGCTTCTAATTCAAGACGAAGACGGACACTTTCTAGCTCCGAGGTGATCTGTGCATCTGCAACAGCAAATTGACCATTGGCATAGTCGATCGCTGGTGTATCAGGATTCTTGGTATATTTTTCACTATAAATTGAAATTTCAAGATCAATTTGCTGACGTAAATTTTGTAAGTTTAGTGTTTGTTGTTCATATTGCTGAGTTTCATCTTTTTGTAGTTCTAAATTATAAGCATCTTGTTGTGCACGTTTTTCAGCTAAAGCTTTCTCTAGTGCTAATTGTTTACGAACACGGGCTTCTTCGATCAATTGAGCTTTTAAGTCAGCATAAGCTTGTTCTACTTTGAGTTGAGCAACTTGCATTTCACGTTGGTCGTTGCTTAACCACTGTTGTACATCCGTTTTTGGGCTGAGAAGATCACAGATGCGATTGAGGTCATCTACAAAAGTTTGGCGTACAGCCTCAGGCGTGTCTAACCAACGCTTTTTAAAATCTTGACCGACATTTAATGTCACCGCATATCTCCTTGGGAAAATGTTTAAAATTTATAACTTATAGGTTTGAGGCTGAGTACCCATGTGTCGATAGGCTTTGTATTTCTCTCGACCAACTTGCTTAGCAGACTCATCATTTTCGATAATTTCTATAATGTGACTAAATTGTGTCACTTGTTCAAGTGCTTGACTGTTAAAATTAAACACAATCCATTCAGATGATTCGGGAAGTTTGGGGGAAATACAGATCGGTGCATCGACTTGATCAATACCATGCGCCAAAAAACTAGTGGGATCAAAAGACCACAAATATTCATCCAGTTGTTGTTGCATATTCACATCAGGGCAATGCAGCCAAATTTTAGCTGCATTTCGTAGAATTTTACGACATAAACGACAAGCACTTTCAACTTGTCGTTCAGGGCTTTTTTCAAACAAGTAAAAGCTAATTTTAGCCATTAGTTTTTACACGATTGGCAATGAATTGCATGAGTAATGGTACTGGACGACCAGTAGCTCCTTTGTTTGCGCCAGAGTTCCATGCTGTACCTGCAATATCCAAGTGCGCCCAACGGTAATCACGAGTAAAGCGTTCCAAGAAACACGCTGCGGTGACTGCGCCTGCTTTTGGACCACCGATATTGGCAATATCCGCAAATGGCGAGTCAAGTTGCTCTTGATAGTCCTCATAAACTGGCATACGCCATACACGGTCAAATGATGCGTGTCCTGCTGCCGTAATTTCTTCTGCGAGTTCATCATCAGGTGTAAATAAGCCTGAGACAACAGAACCTAGTGCAACCACACAAGCACCTGTTAATGTTGCAATATCAATAACCAGCACAGGATTGAAACGCTTGATATAGGTTAACGTATCGCAAAGTACCAAACGACCTTCTGCATCAGTATTTAAAATTTCAACAGTTTGCCCACTCATGGTGGTGACAATATCGCCAGGGCGGGTTGCATGACCTGATGGCATGTTTTCAGCGGCAGCAATTGCACCGACCACATGAATCGGTAGTTTTGCTTCACATAGGGCACGGATAGTACCCAATACCGATGCTGAACCACACATATCAAATTTCATCTCATCCATGCCTAAGCCTGGTTTTAGTGAAATACCGCCTGTATCAAAAGTAACACCTTTACCAACCAATACAATTGGTGCTTGGTCTATATCTGCCTTATATTCGAGTGTAATTACACGTCCTGGTCGATCAGAACCTTTGCTGACAGCGAGAAAAGCGTTCATGCCTAAATCAGCCAATTGCTGTTCTTCGAGTACAGTCACTTTCAGCAAATCAGGAAATTCAGCGGCTAAAGCACGCGCTTGTTCTGCTAAATATTCTGGAAAACAAATATTTGGTGGGCAATTGCCTAAGTCGCGGGTAAAGTTTTGACCCTTTTGCACAGCAGAGATCAAATGCAGTTTTTCGCTATTTAAATCTGATTGTGTCGCAATAAATTCAATACTTTCTAAGCTAAATTCATTCTTTTTAGATTTATACTCATCATAACCATACGCGGCTTGAGTCAGGCTTAATGCAAATAAATAGTGCAACCCTGAAGGGAGCGCAGAAATATCAATACTGACTTGTTGGAATTTTTTTTGTGACGCTTTGATAATGGTTTGTGCGATTTTTGCTAATTTTGCAACTTTGACATCAGATGCTTTATCTAAACCAATTAAGGTACATTGCGCAACTTGAGTTAGCTTTCCGATCAGTGGTAAAGTTTCATTCAAGCTTGCTTTATATTGAACGCTATCAATCAATGTGTTTAAGTCATTGATTTTATATGTTTCTTGGACCTGTTTTAAGTTTTCAGAATCCACCAGAATAAATAACGCCTGGCGAGATGTAGACGCTGAAAATGACGTGTTAATCGTAAGTTTCATATGTTGTCTTTGTGCCTGTTGTACATTTCAAATCATTAAACCATTGAACCACTTCAAATGGTAGAATTTCAATCTAGTTTTATAATTTTAACTTCGGGTAAACTAGCGCTACGTCATGATACTACCCTTATTTGGAAGATTAATTTGATTATTCGACGCTACCTTGTCAAACAAGTCGTTTCGACCTCCTTAGTGGTGGTTGCATTATTGACACTCATCATGATGGGTGGGCAATTGATTAAGCAATTTGGTCGTGCTGCAATGGGGCGTGTAGACCCAAGTATTCTATTGAGTATTATTGGATTTCGTTTACCTGAGTTCTTGACCTTAATCCTTCCTTTGGGTTTCTTTATTGGGCTGATGTTGGTTTTTGGTCGTTTATATGTTGACCATGAAATGGCCGTGCTCAACGGGAGTGGAATCAGTCGCATTCAGGTTGCTCGATTATTAATTCCATTAACCATTGTTTATTTGCTTGTACAAAGTGCATTAATGATCTGGATTTCACCTTGGGGACTTCGTCAGTATGGGCAATTGGTTTCTACCCAAGCTGTACGAACTGGATTTGATTTAGTTCGACCCAGAGAATTTATTTCATCGGGTGCATATACCATCTATGCTGGTTCTCTGTCTGAAGATCGAAAAAATCTTAAAGATATTTTCTTTTATCAGCGTGCAGAGAAAGAAGGTAAGCCTGATGTCATGATTTTGGCGAAAGAAGCGACCCGTGTGGAAATGGCGAATGAAACTGCAAGTGTTGTGGACTTGGTTCTGGGGCGACGCTATGAAATTTATCCAGGTACGCCGAAATATAGTCAAACTGAATTTCAAACCTACCGTTTACGTTTAGAAAATAATAAAGAAGCAAAGTTTGAAAGTGATGAGGTTGAAGCACTCGGTTTTGGCAAATTACTTGAAAATAAAGATGATCCAGTCATACAAAGTGAATTGGGATGGCGGTTATTTGTCCCATTCTCAATGATTGTAGCTTTAATGTTAGCAACGGCTTTGTGTGAAGTCAGTCCACGTCAAGGTCGCTATCTTAAACTCTTCCCAGCCTTATTGATTTTCGCCAGTTTGATTGTGGCGTTGATGGCGATTAGAACAAGGATCAGTAAAGATGAAGTTGGGATTTGGGCATATCCTGCAATACTCTTGTTCTATGCGATTGCCGCTGCTTTATTTTCAAGAAAGCAGAAGTTGGCACCGAAGATTAAGAAGCAAATACAGCGAGTGAAATCATAATGTTAGCACGTAGAATTGTCGCAAAACATGTGACCAAGACCACAGTACTCGCTATGGTAGGCGCAACAGCTGTGCTTTCCATTTTGCAAATTTTATTTACCTATTTAGGTGAGCTCAGTAGCTTAAAAGACAATTATACAGCGTGGAATGCATTGCAGTATGTTTTGTGGGGGGCACCTCGTTATCTCTATGAAATCCTTCCTATTGCAGCTTTGATTGGTGCCGTTTTGGGTTTAGGCTCTATGGCATCAAATAGTGAGTTAATTGTCATGCGTGCTGCAGGCATTAGCTTATGGCGCATTGTTGGATGGGTAATGCGTTCTGCAATGCTTTTGGTGATTCTTTCTTTTGCTTTGAGTGAATTTGTGATTCCTTATACCAATGAGCAAGCCAAAAGCATTAAAAGTCACCGTAGCGTTGCAGCATTGGGTGAAGTAAAAGGCTATTGGACACGCGAGGGACAACGGTTTATTTATATTGATTATGCCAATTCACAAGGTACGTTGAAACAAGTTCAGGTGGTGGATTTCGATGAAAATTATCGAATGAAATCTTTGCTCAATTCTGAAGAAGGTCAATTTTTAAAAGAAGGGCAATGGAATTTAAAACAGACGGCTCAAGTCAATTTACTTGCCAATGGTCAAGCACAAGTGGTTGATCAAAATCAGCAAAATCTAGCTCTTGCGCTACAACCTAAGTATGTCCATATGGTGACGATTGATCCAGAAGATTTAGCACCAAGTCAGTTGTTAAGTTTTATGGATTATATGCATGAATATAGTCAAGTACCGAAAACCTATTTATTGGCATTCTGGAAAAATGTAGGTTCACCTTTTGCCTTGCTGGCACTGGTTTTGATTGCTTGTTCATTTATTTTTGGACCATTGCGTCAGCAATCTATGGGATTCCGTTTGGTGATTGCCTTATTTGTGGGTTTGGCATTTTATTATGTGCAGGACTTTTTAGGTTATGCCAGTCTGATTTATGCTCCATCACCCGCATGGTTTGTTTTTTTACCGATCGTATTTATGTTTGGTATAGGGAGCTACTTATTGTATCGGGCTCGATAAGAAATCGTTATATAAGAAATCGGTATATAGCAATCAACTACAGCGAATGAGATAAGAATTTTAGATTGTGGCAAACAGTTATTGCCATTGTCTAAGGATAGAGTCTGCCGTAAAAAAACGGTAAGATATGATGATTAATTTGTAAACAGTAAAAAGAGTGTAAATCATGACGGATGCAACTGCTGGCAAAATCCCTCACGTTCTGGTGATTATGGATGGTGTGGGTCATCGTGAAGCGGTCGAAGATAATGCGTTTTTAGCAGCCAAGACGCCAAATCTAACCATGATGCAAGAAAAGCATCCGCATAGTTTAATTTCAGGTTCAGGTGAAGACGTTGGTTTGCCTGATGGGCAAATGGGCAACTCAGAAGTGGGGCATATGAACTTGGGTGCAGGTCGTGTGTTATACCAAGACTTCACTCGTATTACCAAAGACATTCGTACTGGTGCTTTTTTTGAACATGAAGTATTGATTGATGCTGTAGAAAAAGCCAAAGCGGCAAATGGCGCTGTCCATATTATGGGCTTGTTGTCAGAAGGTGGTGTACATTCACATCAAGATCATATTATTGCAATGTGTGAGTTGGCTTTAAAACGTGGTGCAAAAGTTTATTTACATGCCTTCCTAGATGGTCGTGATACTCCTCCACGCAGTGCAAAACCTTCTTTGGAAAAATTGGATGCAGTCTTCGCACAGTACCCTCAACAAGGTCGTATTGCGACAATGATTGGTCGTTACTTCGCAATGGATCGTGATAATCGCTGGGACCGTGTAGAGCAAACCTATCGCTTAATGACTGAAGGTGAAGCTTTGCGTGTTGTTGATTCAGCAACTGAAGGTTTAGAACAGGCCTATGCAGCAAATGAAAATGATGAGTTTGTAAAAGCAACCCGTATTGGCGACATCGCCAAAGTTCAAGATGGTGATAGCATTGTCTTTATGAACTTCCGTGCGGATCGTGCCCGTGAAATCACCAAAGCTTTTGTAGAAAAAGATTTTGCTGGCTTTGAGCGTAAAGTGGTTCCTCAACTGTCAAAGTTTGTCATGTTGACTCGCTATCAAGCAACTATTGATGCGCCTGTGGCTTATATGCCAGAAGAATTAAAAAATTCAATTGGTGAGTACCTTTCATCTTTAGGTAAAACGCAATTGCGTATTGCGGAAACAGAAAAATATGCCCATGTGACATTCTTCTTTAGTGGTGGACGTGAAGATGAATACCCTGGGGAAAAGCGCATTTTAATCCCGTCACCTAAAGTCGCGACTTATGATTTACAACCTGAGATGAGCGCACCTGAAGTCACTGACAAACTTGTCGAGGCGATTAACTCAGGTGAGTTTGATCTTCTGGTCGTGAACTATGCAAATGGTGATATGGTCGGGCATACAGGTGTATTTGATGCGGCAGTCAAAGCAGTTGAAGCAGTTGATGTAAGTTTGGGGCGTTTATATGACGCTGTTATGGCAAAACATGGACATATGTTGATTACTGCCGATCATGGTAATGTTGAGCAAATGCAAGACTATGTAAGTGGTCAGGTGCATACTCAACATACCACAGAACTTGTACCGTTTATTTATGTTGGTCCGACTTCAGCAGCAATTGCAGAAGATGGCGTGCTTGCAGATGTTGCTCCAACAATCTTAACTTTAATGCAGCTTCCTGTACCGAAAGAAATGCAAGGTCGCAATTTAATTACGTTAAAAGTCTAAATATCATTATTCAAATTTAGGTGCGGGAATGGTTCAAGCTTGGAAGTATGTTGCTGTATTAACAGGGTTATTAACTTGTGGAAGCCATTCCGTTTGGGCAGCCGAAAATGCTGCCACACTTGATTTTGATGGTGATGTTAAAGAAAGCATTGCAGAAGTTCCAATTGAATCAATTGAACAATTTGTTCAGATTTATGGGATTGTCAAAGACAACTATGTTCAAGAAAAGCCGGATGATGTACTGTTCCTGCAAGCTATTAAAGGCTTGGTCGGTGGCTTAGACCGTTATTCGCGTTATTTAAGCCCTGAAGAATATAAACAACTGATGCAATATACCGAGAGTGATCTTGCAACAGCAGACTTTGAATTGGGCTTTGATAGCCATATTCATCAGTGGAAAATTCAGAATCTACGAGACAATGCTGATTCATTTAAATTAGGTTTAAAAAATGGATTCACCATTTTTAAAATTGAAAATCAAGAGTTGAAAAATTTAAATGCAGAACAAGTCGAAGATTTGTTGCATGGTTCGATCGGCTCTACATTTCAATTACAACTGAATGAGAAAAGCCCTGCAATCACAGTAGTCAGAAATCGTAAGCTTGATGTTGCTGATATTGAACCTGTGATGTTGCATAATCAG
Source organism: Acinetobacter bereziniae LMG 1003 = CIP 70.12 (assembly GCF_000368925.1). GTDB lineage: Bacteria > Pseudomonadota > Gammaproteobacteria > Pseudomonadales > Moraxellaceae > Acinetobacter > Acinetobacter bereziniae. The sequence continues at coordinate 2,661,823 of NZ_KB849756.1, forward strand.
GTTTTGGTGCTTAAAGTTAAAGTTTTTCAACAAGATACTGCGAACGAAATTAAACGATTAATCGAAGAATATAGCACTCAAAAAACCAAGGCAGTTTTATTCGACCTGCGTAATAATCCGGGTGGCTTACTTTCTGCGGCCGTTGAAACAGCCGATTTATTTTTAAATCAGGGAATTATTGTTTCAACCAAAAGTCGTTCCGAAGGAAATCAACAGTTTCAGGCTCTACCCGGTGATGAATTTTCAAATATTAAATTGGGTATTTTGATCAATGGTCGTTCTGCTTCAGCAGCTGAAGTATTTACTGCTGCCATGAAAGAACATCAACGTGCATGGGTGGCAGGTGAGAAAAGCTATGGCAAAGGTGTGGTACAGAAGTTATTTCCGTTGCCAAATGGCGCAGCTTTACAGATGACTGTTTCGCATTATTATACCCCGAATGGCAATATGATTGATGGGCAGGGGATTCGTCCGAATTGGGAATATCCTTGGGCATTGGATCAAAAAGAAGAAACTTATTTAAATAATGTTGCAGACCAATTATTAAAACATCGCTGATCGAATGTGAATGACATAAAAAAGCTGAGTATTTGATGCTCAGCTTTTTTTGATTATGAACAAAATTTATTATTGTTCGAGATCAATATCAGCAGATTCTATTCATCATCAGTATCTAGACCAAACTTTTTCAAACGATAACGTAAAGATCGAAAGGTCATGCCGAGTTTTTTCGCAGCTAAGGTCCGATTCCAATGGGTTTGATTTAATGCAGATAACAAGACTTCTTTTTCAACATTTTCCAAATATTGCTCCAAGCCTTCTTTCGGAATATTCGGTGCTTTGTTTGGAAGTTCAATCGCCGTATGGTTGGTCGGAACAGACTCAAAGGATTCAATTTTGTTAATACTGCTCCGTTGTGGCGCAGGTTGGAGTTGTTGAATATCGATAGAATCCTCATCACACATCGTGATGGCTTTTTCAATAATATTGCGCAGTTCACGAACATTACCAGAATAATGTTGCTGTAAAAGAAATGCTTTTGCTGCATCTGTGAATGATTTGCTCGGAATTCGCCATTCAGTACAAATTTGTTGAATAAAATGATTGGCTAAAATCAAGATGTCACGTTCGCGATCACGTAATGGCGGGAGTGTAATATCCATGACATGGATTCTAAAAAACAAGTCATGGCGGAACTTCCCTTGTTCAACCAGAGCTTCGATATTTTGATGCGTTGCACTGATGATTCGAAAGTCAACTTCTATTTCAGTATCGCTACCCAAAGGACGGATTTTCTTTTCCTGAACAGCACGTAAAAGTTTAGCTTGCATGGCTAAAGACAATTCTGCGACTTCATCCAAGAACAATGTGCCACCATTGGCAGCCTGAACCAAGCCTTGTTTATCTTGCGTTGCGCCAGAGAAACAGCCTTTCTTATGTCCGAAAAGCTCACTTTCCATCAGTTCTTCAGAGATAGCCCCGCAGTTGATTGCAATAAATGGACTATCACTGCGGTTACTGAGTAAATGAATAAGATTCGCAACCACTTCTTTCCCTGTACCAGACTCCCCTGTAATAAAAACAGGTGCTTGTGAACGGGCAATTTTTTTAATCGATTCTCTTAATTTACGAATGATTTGCGAGTCGCCAATGAGCATGGACTCTTCAAGTGGGGCTTTAGTTACAGTTTCACTCAACTGAGGAACATGTAAAGCTTTTTGTAAAAGTTGCTGTAAATGTAGTTGATTGATTGGTTTGCTAACGAAATCAAAAGCCCCAGCTTTAAGTGATGCAATTGCGATTTCCATATTGCCATATGCTGTGAGTACAGCGATTGGCGTTTTAGGATAATGTTGCGATACATGTTTGACTAAATCTAAACCACTCCCATCAGGCAAGTTTAAATCTGTAATACAGGCATCATATTTATATTCACTAAAAAAATATTTGGCTTGCTGTAAATGATGTGCCATATGTGTTTTGATACCCATTCGCGATAGGCTCATTTGCATCAACATACATAAATCTTGTTCATCATCTACAAGTAACACCAATGGTTGTCGTGTAGTCATATCCCCAAAAACCTAATCTAATCCATGCGTGGGCATTCGATACGAAAGCATGCCCCTTGTTGTTTTTGCTCAACGTAAATTAATTTCGCTTGATTTGCTTCGCATATAGTTTGCGATAGGTACAATCCTAAACCAGTTCCATTGATTTCGGTACTAAAAAATGGCTGAAATAATTGTGAAAGGTCTTGTTTTGTGACGCCTTTCCCATAATCAATCACATCTATACAAATATGCGTGTCATTTTTAAACGCCTTGACCAAAACGTATTCCGCATTTTGATCATTATGGCGTAATGCATTACGCAATAGATTGACAAGTACTTGCCTTAATTGAGAATCATCAAAATAAATCACAAGATCTGCTTCAATTTCAGTTTGGATTTTAGCTTGAGCATCACTTAAATCGTGTAACAATAAATCTTCTAAAAATAGTGGTAAGTCGATTTGACTGGCATGGGTTTTTTTGTTTTTTGCCATATCTAAAGTATCTTTGATAATACTGTTAATACGGACAGTCTGCTTGGTAATCATTTGATGGAGTAATGCTTGCTGCTGTTCATCACTCATCAGAAAAAGATCATTTGCCTGCGCAATGGCAGCGAGTGGATTACGAATTTCATGAGCAATACTTGCTGATAATTGTCCCAATGCTGCAAGTTTAAGCTGTTGTACCTTTTGATTTATTTTTTGTGCATCTTCAAGTACAAGAAGTGTCAGCGCCTGATGTGGAACAATCAGTTTTTGTACCCGAATATCAACGGTAAATGAGGATTGCTGTGATTCAAATTGAAAACGCTCACCATCTCGAAACATCGCATCTTTTAGAATTTCATAGAGATCAGGCTGGAAATTGGATAAATGATATTGTTCATGTGCATACAGGGGTGATATTCCTAATAGTGAACATGCGGCAGGATTACTGACAATAATTTTACATTTTTCATCGAGTACCAAATAACCGACTTCGATTTGTTCTAAAATATAGCGGTTGATATTTTGTAGCTTAAAAAGCTCTAAAGATTGGTACGTATTTAAGGACTCAAGAACCTGAAAACGGTTGATTGCAATTTGCCCGATTCCGTACACCATAAAAAACAAGAAAGCCAATAAGGCACTATTACTAATATTATTTAAATTAGAAAAATCAAAATAACTGCCCAGAAATTGCTGATAGATAATGGCAATGACAGACACTAAGGTAATAAATAATGCTTTGTTTTTACTCAGTAAAAAATTTGCAGTAAAGACTGCAATCACAAATAAAATACTGATGGCTAAATTTGGACCATTCAGCGCAAATACCAAGATACTGAGGAATGGAATATCAACAATAAAAAAGCCAATAAACTGCTGTGCAACGCCATGAGGGTAAAATTTCAACAACATCATTTGCAATGCTGCAATGATGGTAAAGGTCGCAATCGAATAAAAATATAAACTTGGGTATTCGTAGTGAACAGGCTGATTTTCTAAGGTAATCAGAAAAATAATGATTAAACAAAAGGCAATAATCAGTCGATAACCTGAGTAAAGTGTGCCTAGACGGTAAATTGTTTGATAAATAGGCACAGATACCGTAGACGACATACTCACACTCAAAGGTAGATCATTGTTTTATAAGATTTATGGCTTAATTAGACCATAACGTATGGCTAGATGAGTAAGTTTGACATCACTATCGAGACCCAGTTTTTCAAAGATACGGTAACGATAAGTATTGACCGTTTTTACACTCACAAAGAGTTTGTCTGAAATTTCTTGAGCGCTGACACAATTCACCACCATCATCGCAACTTGCATTTCTCGTTCTGAAAGTGCGTCGAAGGGTGAAGTTTGGGTATCTGATAAATATGAGCTGGCAAGTTGCTCTGCAATATCTGCGCTAAAGTATTTTCCACCTTGCATGACTTTTTTGATTGCACGGACCATTTCTGTAATGGGTGCACCTTTGGTGATATAACCCCGTGCACCTGCTTTGAGTAGCAGAGACGGGTAGGGTTCTTCAGCTAAACCACTTACCGCTAAAACTTTGGTATCAGGAGCAGTTTGTAATAAACGACGGGTCGTTTCTACCCCGCCAATACCAGGCATATTGACATCTAAAAGAACGACATTAGGGTGTTGCTGCCTTACAATGGTAATGGCTTCTTCACCAGATTCTGCTTGTCCGATGACTTGAATATCAGTCTGATCTTCTAACATTCTGCAGATGCCTGTTCTTACTAATTCATGGTCATCTACCACTAAAACAGTAATCACTTACACCTCCTTAAATTTTCCAATATCAACATTTTTGTTACATAAAGCAAAAAAGACTTGCAATGACATAACAAAATTGGCAATCCTATTCCTAATATCTATTCAATATTTGCGCACAATACATTGTGATTGAAATATTCGTTTTAATATAGTCACGTTTGAGTGTAAATGTAAGTCATATTTGAGGTAATTAGCAAGTTTGTGAATACCTCCCTGAGGTGAGTAAGTTATCGTGAAAAAACCAAAAAAAACGTTAATGCATGTGCTGAGTTTGTCAGTACTACTCAGTTTGAGTTCAACAAGTTTTGCTGAAATCATCATGAATTCAGGGGGAAGCGGACAAGCGAGTGTAAGTTGGTCATCTTCCGACGCAAGCCAATTATTAAATGGCGACTCTGTTGATGATGATGGTGAAGATATTTCACCTAAAGGCTCAACTACTTTAACCACAACAATTCGTCCATCAAATGCTGCACCAACAACACTGACTAACAAGTCTGTGCAGATTTATGATACCAATAGTTATAACAGTCAACCTTCAGTTAATGCTCGTGCTGCACTCGTGATGGATGCAACAACGGGTGAAGTGCTTTACAGTAAAAATACCAATACTTCGATGCCAATCGCTTCTATTACCAAGTTAATGACTGCGGTGATTACAGCAGATGCACGTTTGAATATGTCAGAAGAGATTACACTTCAACAAATTGATTTTGCTGGAGCAGGTGGTAAGAACTCCAGCTCAACTTTAAAAGTTGGCGATAGCATGAATCGTGCTGAAATGTTGCTTGTGGCGTTGATGAAATCTGAAAATCCAGCTGCAGCAGCTTTAGCACGTACCTATCCGGGTGGGCGACAAGCATTTATTGCAGCCATGAACGCGAAAGCGCGTCAATTAGGTATGACGTCTACACGTTATGTCGAGTCTACAGGTTTAGATCCTCATAATGTGTCTTCTGCGCGTGATTTAGGCATTTTGGTGAGTGCGGCATCTCAGTATGGCTTAATTCGTCAATTCTCGACTACAGCGCATTATGATTTCAATTTAGGCTATCGTATCCTGAAGTCAAATAATACCAATGCACTGGTTCGTAATGGTGGATGGAATATCAATATTTCCAAAACAGGATATATCAATGAAGCTGGACGTTGTGTAGTGATGCACACTACGGTGAATAGTCGTCCAGCTGTTGTAGTGTTATTGGGTGCAAGTTCTTCTCAGGCACGTACCAATGACGCAACCAATTTATTGAATTGGGTGAGTAATTTACCAAAACGTATTTAAGTATTTGGGTTTCAAAAACGCTCTTCGACATGAGGAGCTTTTTTTGTCTGTTAGAAACTTAAATCAAAAAGGAATGCCTTTAAATTATATGCGCTTCATCTTAATATGAGTTTATGCTGAATAAGAATAAAACCAAAATGATGAAGTGACTCAAGTAACTGTTGATGTTGGACATAAAAAAACCAGTTGCGAACAACTGGTTTTTTAGTGCGAAGGCGTTATTACATATTTGAAAGAATTGAGTCACGAACTTGATTCAAGGTCGCATCAATCGACAACATAACAGCATCTTCACATTGTTTGATGGCAGTATCTGGATCTTTTAAGCCATTACCAGTTACAGTACAAACAATCACAGAACCTTCCGCAATTTTACCTGCTTTAATATCACGGATAGCACCACCGATTGATGCAGCCGATGCTGGTTCAACGAATACACCTTCATACATAGAAAGTAAACGTTGCGCTTCTAAGATTTCAGCATCAGTTAACTCATCAAACCAACCTTTTGAATCACGTACAACGGCTTTTGCATGATTAAAGCTTTGTGGATTACCGATACGGATTGCTGTTGCAACCGTTTCAGGATTTTCAACTGGGCCACCACGTAGGAATGGTGCAGCACCTGAAGCTTGATAGCCGACCATGATAGGGCGACCTTCAGGATTTGGACCTGTAAACTGATCTGTTTCAGCGTCATAAACCACTTGTTCAAACGCTTCAACGGGTTGGTTCGCCACTGCTTCAGTATAGCCCATCCAATGTGCAGTGATATTCCCTGCGTTTCCTACAGGTAAGCAATGGTAATCAGGTGCACGACCAAGTGCTTCTACAATTTCATAGGCAATGGTTTTTTGACCTTGCAAACGATATGGATTGATCGAGTTTACAATAGTTACAGGCGCTTTATCTGCAACTTCTTTCACTAGACGCATACCATCATCAAAGTTACCACGGATTTGCATGGTAATCGCACCGTACATCATCGCTTGAGCCATTTTACCCATGGCAATTTTGCCTTCTGGGATCAAGACAAATGCTTTGATTCCTGCACGCGCAGCATAAGCAGCAGCCGCCGCTGAGGTATTTCCTGTAGATGCACAAATAATCGCTTTAGAACCTTCTTCAACTGCTTTGGTCACAGCCATGGTCATACCGCGGTCTTTAAATGAACCCGTTGGGTTTAAACCTTCGTATTTCACATAAATTTCAACATTTTTGCCAATAAGACGTGGAATGTTGTCTAATTTAATGAGAGGCGTGTTCCCTTCATTTAAAGAGATAGCACGTGTAGTTTTCGATACGGGTAAGCGGTCACGATAGCGATCAACAAGTCCTGTATAGCGATTGGCATTAGACATGATGGTGTTCCAGTTGTATGTAGAGCAAATAAAGGTATTCTTTCGCCTCTAGCCTCTTATCAAAGAAGCTAAATTCACCATTTGGTCTGTTTGAAATGGCGAATTTATCTGCATCTTTGTTATCGATGCAGATGAGGGGAGGATTAAATCCGATTAGTTATCGAGCAATTCTAAACGAATTCGTACGATTTCGCCATGAATAGCAGGTAAGGCTTGAATTTGTGCAATCGCTTCATTCATTTTTGATTCAACGATTGGATCTGTCAAAATCACAATCGGGATTAAATCTTTTAAACGAGGTTGCTGCATAATTGCATCAATACTGATTCCTGTACGGCTTAAGATAGTGGTGACATCTGCAAGTACGCCTGTTTGGTCTTCAGCATTTAAACGCAAATAGTAACCTGTAGTCATTTCATCACTAGATAAAATAGGCAAGTCTGAAAGGGCTTCAAAAGCCAATTGTGGAATTGTACCTGAGCCATCTTCTGTATATATGATGTCACGAACAATATCGACCACATCAGCAACCACAGCAGAGGCAGTTGGACCTGCACCCGCACCCGCACCATAGTAAAGTGTTGGTCCAACAGCGTTGGCTTGTACCAATACTGCATTCTTGACGCCATTTACATTGGCGATCAATTCTTCTTCAGGAATTAATGTTGGATGAACACGCAATTCAATGCCTTTAGTTGAACGACGTGCTATGCCCAAATGTTTGATTTTATACCCAAGCTCTTCAGCATATTTAACGTCTTGTGCCGTTACTTTGGTAATTCCTTCAGTATAGACTTTGTCAAACTGTAAAGGGATACCAAATGCACATGATGCAAGAATCGTCAGTTTATGTGCCGCATCAATCCCTTCAACATCGAATGTTGGGTCAGCTTCTGCATAGCCTAGCTCTTGTGCTTCTTTGAGAACATCAGCAAAGGCACGACCTTTTTCACTCATTTCTGTGAGGATAAAGTTACCTGTTCCGTTGATGATACCTGCAAGCCATTCAATTTTATTGGCTGCCAAGCCTTCACGAATGACTTTAATAATTGGGATGCCGCCTGCAACAGCTGCCTCATAGGCAATCTGTACATGATGATCATCTGCTGCTTTAAATAACTCATTACCATGTTCAGCAAGTAAGGCTTTATTTGCAGTCACCACTTGTTTACCATGTTTGATGGCTTCCATAATGACTTCATAAGCAGGATGAATTCCGCCCATAACTTCAACCACAACGTCTACATCGGGTTGGCGAACGATCTCTAACAGATCTGCACTTTGCTTCACACTTGCTGGTAAATTTAGATCTGGACGTGGACGACGAGTGCCTACGTGGGTAATTTCAATTTCTCGACCGGTGCGACGTCTAATTTCAGCAGCGTTTTCTTGTAGTAGTTTAAGGGCTCCACCGCCTACGGTTCCTAGACCGAGTATTGCCAGACGAACTGGTTTCACGTCACACTCCAATTATGCATATAAATTATATTAAGCTTAGATCATAGCTAAAAAATGCGCCAAACTCTAGAGTCTGGCGCATCTTTATATTGAGCTATAAATAATAGTAAATTTACTGATAAAAATTATTTATTTAAACGGCTTTCGATTTCATCAGCTGTCATGTAACCGCCCAGATATTCACCATCTGCATTGTAGATTGCAGGGGTACCATTTACGCCCATTCTTAAACCTAAAGCATAAAGGTCACGGACTGGGTTTTTACATGTTGCAGGTGGAAGGGCAGTACCTGCAATGGCTTGATTGAATGCGCTATGGCGATCAGCACTACACCAAATGCTTTCCATGGTTGGAATAAACTGTTCGCCACGAGGCCAAGGGATATAGCGTATTTCAATACCTTTTGCGGTGATTTCACCAATATGTTCATGCAGTTTATGGCAATACGGGCAGCTTGCATCAGTAAACACATAAATCACATGTTTAACTTTACCTTGTGCTGGATAAACCAAGAGGTCTTTAACATTTAAATCAGCAAAGTGTTTTTTATTTTCAGCTGCTTGAAGCTTGTCACCGATACTACTGAGTTTTTCACCGCCTAAACGAATGACATCACCTTGGATTAAAAATTTACCGTCAGCAGTGGCATAGACTGAACTCATTCCTTCCATACTGATCCAATACAGATTTGGCATTTCAGTCGGTTTAGCATCCAAGATTTTAGCATTCACGCCTGCTTTCTTGAAATTGGCTTGTAGTGTTTGGATGAGGCGTTGTTTAGCGTCACGTTCAGTTAAATTTGATGCCTCACCAGTTGCGGGTGCTGTTGCAGTCAAAGTGTCATCTTTTTTTGAGTCTGGCGTTTTTGAACAAGCACTCACTGCCATCGTGCTTGCAATCAGACAAGCCAACATCAATTTTGAACGATTCAATTGCATAAATAACTCTTTTATGTTTCTTCAGCATTATTGTGTGGGGAATTAGCATAGCAAAAAAATCAAAGCCATACTTTAAAACTTGATTAAGGGATGTAAATTATCAGTATTACTTCCATTTGAAAATCTTATGCGCGTGGGTGATATTTTTCATGTAATTGCTGCATACGCACCTGTGCCACATGAGTATAAATTTGAGTGGTGGATAGATCACTATGCCCTAAAAGCATTTGCACCACACGTAAATCAGCACCATGGTTGAGTAGATGTGTTGCAAAGGCGTGGCGGAGTGTATGTGGTGATAACTCTGCTTGAATGTTTGCCTGTAAAGCATAGCGTTTGATGGCATACCAAAAGTTTTGCCGACTCATGATGCCACCATGCTGGGTTAAAAATAAGTAATCGGTTGCTGACTTATACAGCTGCGGTCTAGAGGTATTTAGGTATTGTTCAACCCATTCACAAGCAACCTCACCTAATGGGACCAATCTTTCTTTATTTCCTTTACCTGTAATTCTTAAATAACCCTGTTTTAAATTGATCAAATCGAGTCTTAAATTTAAAAGTTCTGATACACGCAATCCACAAGCATAGAGAACTTCAAACATGGCTCTGTCACGTAAGCCCAATGCTGTACTTATATCAGGTGCTTGGATCAGCGCCTCTACATCTTGCTCAGATAGATCTTTAGGCAATGCTCGTCCAAGTTTGGGAGTTTTATGCATGGCAACTGGATTATCTAAACGAATCTTTTGCTCACGTAAAAATTTAAAAAATGAACGGAGTGCTGAAAGTGAGCGTGCAATCGAGCGTGGGCTTTTACCTTGCTTGGTCAATTCTATGAGGACATCGGAAATATCGTCATGTGTCCAATCGGGTAAATAAGTATTTACACATTCACTACATTGGATTAAGTCGGATAAATAGGCATTTCTTGTATGCGGACTGACCGTTTGAGCAATTAAATAATCACGAAAACCTTGTAAAAAGCTTAAATTTTCAGGAATGGCAACTGCAGTTGGAATACGTGGTTTCTTATTTAACATGGTCTTAGCAAAGTTTAAAGCGTCTCTGTGAGATGAATGTAGACTAAAAAAATAAAGAAGTCGAATACCTAAAGTGAATGAGAATTGTAATGAACCTTACTTGGTAATTATTCTCATTTGTATGTATAATAAACTATATATCGTATTCATTTTAGGGTTAATTGCAGTGCGTTTGTCAGACTTGAAAGTAAAGCAAACTGCCATTATCTCAAAGGTCAGTCGCACCTCAGAAGATAATGTCAATCAGCCAGATTTAGTGGCAAGCCGTTTGGAAACACTAGGTTTTGTGCCTGGCACACGTGTACAAGTGATCACAAAAGGGATTTTTGGTGGTGATCCTATTTTAATTCAAATTGGTTTTACTCGATTTGCTTTACGTAAAGTGGAAGCGCAGAAAATTGAAATTCATCAGGCATTAGAAGGGGCTTCCGCATGAGCGAAACTTTACGTATTGCTTTAGTGGGAAATCCTAACTGCGGTAAAACTTCTCTTTTCAATCACCTTACTGGAACACGCCAAAAAGTTGCCAACTATGCAGGGGTGACTGTTGAACGTAAAGTTGGAGCATTTAATTTACCTTCAGGTCGCGCGGTTCGTGTTTTAGATTTACCTGGAACGTATAGCTTAAATGCAACAAGTCCAGATGAAGCCATTACCCGTGATGTGGTCTTGGGTAAAATTACAGATGAACAAGATCAACAAGCGTTTTTATGTGTGGTCGATGCGACCAACTTAAAATTGCATTTAGGTCTGGTTCTTGAAGTGATTGAACAAGGCAAACCAATTCTACTTGTATTAAACATGATGGATGAGGCTCGTCGCCGTGGTATGCAAATCAACACTCAGAAACTATCACAACGTTTAGGTATTCCTGTCGTTGAAACAGTTGCTGTGCGAAATGCTGGTATTGAAAACCTGATGGCGGCTTTGGAAGATGAGAAATTCCGTACCCCAAGCGCAGAATTGAGTGATGTGAAGCTTTCAGGTTCTAATCATGAAAAAATCGATCAAATCTTAAAGGATGTGGTGGTTTTTGTAGATCATGAAGATAAACGTACTGATTTTCTCGATAAAATTTTCCTGCATCCTGTTTTAGGGCTTCTAAGCCTTGCACTCATGATGTTTGTCGTGTTCCAAGCCGTTTTTGCTTGGGCTGCACCATTTATGGATGGAATTGAAGAATTCTTTGCTTGGTTTGGTGAGTGGATTGGACAATTTATTTCACAGCCATTGCTTAATAGTTTGGTGGTTGATGGTGTGATCGCGGGGGCAGGTAGTGTGGTGGTTTTCTTGCCACAGATTCTGATTTTATTCTTCTTTATTTTGGTCTTAGAAGAATCTGGGTATTTGCCACGTGCTGCGTTTCTGCTGGATAAATTGATGTTTAAAGCTGGCTTAAGTGGTCGAGCTTTTATCCCATTATTATCAAGTTTTGCTTGTGCTGTACCAGGTATTATGGCGACACGAAGTATCAGTGATCCGCGAGATCGTTTGGTTACGATATTGGTTGCACCACTGATGACATGCTCGGCACGTTTACCTGTATATGCTTTGTTAATTGCAGCATTTATTCCGGAAAAAATGGTTTGGGGCTTTCTGAACCTACAAGGCTTGGTGCTGTTTGGTCTGTATATGGCAGGCATTGTCAGTGCACTGATTGTTGCAACTGTACTGAAATTTTTCCAAAAGGATAAATCTCAACATGCGTTATTGATGGAATTACCAAGTTATCGTATTCCTGATATAAAAAGCGTTTGGATTGGGTTATTAGACCGTGCCAAGATTTTCTTAAAGCGTGTGGGTGGAATTATCTTCGCTTTGTCGATCTTGTTATGGTTCTTGTGTACTTTCCCTCAACCGCCTGAAGGCGCAACTTTACCTGCGATTGACTATTCATTTGCAGGGATGCTGGGGCATGTCATGCAACCGATCTTTGCACCATTAGGTTTTAACTGGCAGATTTGTATTGCCTTAATTCCAGCGATGGCTGCACGTGAAGTTGTTGTTGCTGCATTGGGTACGGTTTACGCATTGTCAGCAGCAGATGATGATGCTGTTGCTCAAGGTCTATCTCATTTGATCAGCCAAGGTGACTTGAGCTGGACAGTGGCAACAGGTTTATCATTACTGGTGTGGTTTATCTATGCACCTCATTGTTTGGCGACATTGGCAACAGTAAGACGTGAAACAGGTTCGTGGAAAACTGTGGCAGGTATGACCATATATTTATTTGGTCTAGCATATCTTATGGCATTCCTGACTTATCAAATTGCATCACGCTATTTTGGTCTATAAGGTGAATTAAAAAACCTTAAACCTTTGAGCTAAAGGAGTTCGAGATGATTGAATCATTGATTGTTGCGGTATTGGTGATATGGAGTGCGATCTTTGTGTTTAAGAAAGTATTTCCTAAGTCGGCATATTCGGTATTTTCTAAACTGTCTCAATTCTTTCAAGCGAGAGGTTGGACGCGTTTAGCACAATGGACTCAGCCTGCAATGGTGAGTGGTTGTGGTGGTGGGTGCGGTTGTAGTACCAATGAACCTGATACTTCTAAAAAATCAGAAGTGCAAGCAGTTAAATGGAAATAACTTAATCTGCATGTGCTTTTGAACCATTTCAAAGTTTAAGAGTCATTTTGTCGAAACAAAGAAGCCATTTTCAATTGAGAATGGCTTTTTTTATTGGTCTTATCTTGACCTGAGTTTGATGTAATTAAATCTTCTACTCATTGAAAAATAATAAATCTCTATGGAGTCTTGCTGCGTTTTCATCCAATTTTAGGATGAGGAGCGGAGCTCCGCAAGCGCAACCATCAATAGCGTTTCATTTCTCTTGATCAATAAAATGAAAGCGATCAATAGATTGTTTGATGATCTAGAGCTTGCACTGCCACGCTTTAGTGCTAAAGTTTAGGCGATGCCTCACTTTTCAGAGATGAAAAGTGACAAAAATCTTTCGTTGAGCGAGAGGTACATCCTTATACCCCCGCTCAACATGGCGACATCCATGTCGCCTCACGATCGCAAGACCATCGATGATTCAAAAATACAAAATAAATGAATCATCCAAATCACTTGTATGAATAATCAGGCGTTTTGGATGTATCATCTTTCATCAAGGATTTTTATCGAACTCAGGTTATCTTGTTCTATTTAGGGTTGAAGCTATTCAATCAAATCATTGTTTAATAATTGTATAACATAATGATAGAACGAGACTATTTTCATCATAGTGCGATTGAATACTGAATGTTTAAATACACTGATTTGAACAATAGTCCATCACTATCATTAGCTATGGGTTTCTTCCTCAGTATCATCTTCAAAAGTTTGAGCAATTTTTTCAATATTCAAACTTTTTGCCATGGCATCAAAAATTTCTTTATAAGTGCCATCTTGATGGTAAAGCTCATGATGTTCGCCATGCTCGACAATTTGTCCATCCTTCATGACATAAGTGTAGTCAGCATCAATAATTTGCGAAAGACTATGTGAAATCATGATCACCGTTCGACCTTGCTTGATTTCGTCCAGACTTTGTTTAATTTGTTCAGCCGCGATTGCATCTAAACTTGCTGTAGGTTCATCTAAAAAGATAATGGGTGGATTTTTAAGAAACATACGGGCAAGCGCAATGCGTTGTTGCTGACCACCTGATAACAATAAAGCATCAGCTTCGTAGGCATGTGGCAGTTTTAAAATCTGTTCATGAATTGAAGCTTTTTTTGCAGCTTGTATTACTTCCTCATTACTGGACTGAGGTTTGCCATAACGAATATTTTCTAAAATAGAACCCTGAAAAATATGATTTTTTTGTAGCACTAAACCAATATGTTCACGGAGGTAGTGGGTGTCAATTTCTTCTAAATCAATCCCATCCAGTTTGATACAGCCTGCATTCGGAAGATAAAATTTATCTAATAAACTGATCAGTGTAGATTTTCCTGCGCCTGATAAGCCCACCAATGCAGTGATTTTATTAGGTTGTATGGTCATGTTGATATGATGCAAAGCCTGATAACCATTGGGATAGGTAAAATCGACATGTTCAAGTTCAAATTTGCCTAGAATTTTAGGTTGTCGTGAGCCACTGGCTTCGATCTCATTGTCCGCTTCTAAAATATTAAAGAAGCTTTCGGAGTAAATCATTGCCGAGTTAATTTCATCATAAATACGATGTAAAGAACGAATAGGTGCAGAGACATTATTAAACAACAACACGTGGTACATGATCATACCGATACTCATTTGACCATCTAACACAAAATAAGCTGTTAAAATGATGATGAAAACCACACCCACTTGTTCAATAAACGTTTTCAAACCATCAAAAAGATAGCTGGTTTGGCGGGTTTGCATTTGATTTTCGGTGAGTGATTTTTGTAGATTCAACTGTTTGGTTGATTCAACACTTTCTTTATTAAAGGATTTAATGACAGTAATTGAATTGATAATACTGAGAATGCCTTGATTCTTTTTTTCAAAATTATCGCGCAATGCACGCCGTTTACCAGACAGTTTTTGCGACTGTTTAAAGGTCAACCAGAAGTAAATAGGAACAATAATGGTAGCAACTAAACCGACCCAAAAATTGGCATAATACATTAAAGCTAAAGCGATAATTGCGCTGCTAAATAGCGGTAAAATATCAATAAAAAAGATCTGTACAAGACGAGTCAGTGAGCTGACTCCACGATCAATACGTGTTTGTAATTTGCCTGCTTGATTATTCTGTTGATCGAAAAAAGCCAGCCGATAGGTAATGAATTTCTCAATGATTCCTTGCGAAAGGTCTTGTGAAATTAAAATCCTTAGTTTTTCACCAAATGACTTTTGCCCGAATTGCACAATGGCATTGATGACCTCCTTTCCCAATAAAACAAGGGTGATGGTGATAATGATATGCCATCCATCCGCCAACCCTTGTCCTGCTTGAATCAGCTGATTGATATTGTCTACGGCATATTTAAGGGTCAGTGCATTGACCTGTGCAGTCAGTGAACCGATCAGTGTTAACAGTAAGGTCACGATGACGAGCCAGCGATAGGGACGTACAAAGGGGCGTAGTTTTAGAAATAATTGCCATAAATTCATAAGTTTTTGCTTTTTAGGTTTGCTTTTAGTCTAGAACTGAATAAATTTTGTCACAAGTACTTCATGTGTTTTGAATTGTGAAGCGCTAAAGTAAACTTTAAGTAGACATGTGTATGATTGTTTAGCGATGAATCTAGAACTGTTTGAACCTGAAGCGAAAGATAATTTACTGCCTTGTGATGGGGAAGTGAAGGATTTTGGCTTGATCTTAGACCATGAACAAAGTCAAAAATATTTATTTTATTTCTTACAACATTTGGCTTGGCAGCACGATGAAGTGTATTTGCATGGGCAATATTATCAAACTGAGCGTAAAGTGGTGTGGTATGGCGATGATCATTATCAATATCATTATTCAGGCATGGCAAAACAGGCACATGTTTGGAATCCCGCATTATTCCGACTAAAGCAACATATCGAGCAATTGACTGGGTATACTTATAATTCATGTCTTGCCAATTTATATGAAAATGGCACACAAGGCGTAGGTTGGCACAGTGATGATGAGCCTTCTTTGGAGTCGCCAGAAAGAAATGTTGTGATTGCCTCACTGAGTTTTGGTGCAACACGAAAGTTTAGTTTCAAACACAAATGGAAAGCTGAAAAGGTAGATTTAAGCTTACAAAGTGGACAGTTGATTCTGATGCGAGGAAGGACACAACGTTATTGGAAACATATGCTCGCCAAATCTACACGCGTGGTGGAGCCACGGGTAAATTTGACTTTTCGCTATTTTTATCCAACTGAATCGCAGTAATGATATTTACGAAATAATGGCTTTTTTTATCTCAACGAATACTTGTTAAAGTGGATAAAGTTTGTCATCAAACTGTTCTAGTTTTGGAAATTCTAAAGCTTGTAACTGTTCTAAATTCTGCAAATGTTGCTGATATTGTTGTAATAATTGCTGGCGAGCTTCATCGGTAATATAGGGTACATGATAGGCAATAAATGGAGGTAGTACGTCAAATCCAACATAAGCCAGTGTGCCACGCTGAATAGGAAGCAATAAATCGTCAATAGCGCCATGAATTGCGTTTTGCCCGAACATATGGTCACGACCACCGAGGGTAAAACTGAGCATTGCTTTTTTGCCTAACATACCACCATGATTATAAAAACGTTTACCACCGTAAAAAATACCTGAAACAAAGACTCGATCAATCCATCCTTTTAAAATGGCAGGTACAGAAGTCCAATACATGGGAAAACTGAAAATTAATAAATCTGCTTTTTGCACTTTTTCAATTTCAATTTGAATGTCTTGTGCAAGATCATGGGTTTTCGATGCGTGACGTTGTTCTAAAGCATAATTCAAATATTCTTGGTTGCTTCGACTATCAAAGTCTGCTTGAGATGCAACGGGATTAAAGTTCATTGCGTATAAGTCTGAGACTTCTACAGCATGTCCTATGTTTTCTAAGACTTGCACAGCATGATCTTTAAGTGCTGTGGTAAACGAAAGTGGTTCAGGGTGAGCGTGAACGATAAGAATATTCATAGCAGTCCTTGAAAAATAATGATGATTTTATTGTTTGATATTTGGATTATTTCTAAAAAAGCATGATTCGCCAATCACCTGAATTATTTTTTTTAGGTCATCTGGGTAAATCAAATTTTTAATACAAGTCGTCTAATCATAAATAAACTAGTACGCATAAAAAAGCCTATGTTTAAGGGCATAGGCTTTCTTACTCTGAGGAGGCATTGTTTTCTGAAAAACAATGCCAAAATATCATGGATTACTGAAGAACATAATCATATTATGAGAATGTAAAAACATTATCAAGAGAGAAAAACATTACAAAATGTTAAATTATCAATTTATTCCTTCTTGTGGATGAAAGGCAGAAAGTTGATCATTGGCAGAAAGAGCTTGGTAACGTTTTTCGATTTGAGCAGCTGAATCTTGTAAGGTTTCAATCAGCTTTTGAGTATTGACGTATTCAAAACGATTTTTAGAGGCAAGTACAGTAAGCGCTAAAGGTGCTTCTTTGCTTGAGAATTTAACTGGAATAGACAGACCTGAAACATTTGGATCTAATTCACCTTGCGAAAAATAGAAGCCTTGTTTTTTGATTTTTTTCATTTTATTGATAAAAGTTTCAGCATTTTCAGCAAAGTTGACCTCTGCCAGTTGGGTCGCAAAACGATTGTAATAGTCATGAATTTTTTGCTTAGGTAAATGGGCAATGATCACTTTGGGTGATGAACCCATAAATACTGGACGAGGACAACCACGCCCATAAGATAATAACGTTTCATCACGATAAACCTCATGATGAACATCGATACAGTAGTCATCATTTAAATGTGTCAACAGGCAACACAGTTCTGTACGTTCTGAGATTTCTTGCATAAATGGCTTGCTGATACGCACCAATGGATCTGTCGTTCTAGAAATATAATCCATGACTGCAATTTTAGGACCCAGTGTATAGTCACCTGAGGTTCCATTTAAACGTTGCAAAATATCAGCCGACACTAATTCTTTCAAATAACGATAGCTGGTCGGTTTCGATAGACCAAGCTCTTCACAAATCACATCGACATTAATTACTGGGCGAGACACCGAAAATAAATCTAAGACGGTGAGAATTTTGCCAAAACTTGAAAGTGCCATTGATGACCTACTCAATAAGTGAGAATCAAAAAATAAAAAATTAATGTTACTTTATAACAAATTGTTCAAGAAAAAACAGCCGAATTTGCAATGTAATTGCAAATGATTCTAGATTTTTTACTTTAGTGCTAATTTTGAGAAAATGCACTACATTTAAGTAATGATTTAAACTATATTGTGGTTTATTATCAAAATAAGATATTTTTATTGACTTATTTGAGGTTTTTTGAAAAAATTGTCTACATGAATATCCAATGACGAAATTTATCTATTGAAAAATAGTTTAAATTTTGAGCATAAATTTTCATTGTCAATTGAGTCTTTCTCTACTCAATGGTTGTACTGAGCAAAATCCTAAATTTGTTCCTCTATTCAGTTTTTATTCATCACACTGTTTATTTCTTTAAGCAGTGCGTTTTTTTGGTCGTGAATAAAACAAAAGATAAATCGTACAGCTCAAAAACCAACATTATTCAATCATCGTGAGTCGCAAACATGTTATTAATCAAACCACTATTGGCTTTTAGACCCAATAAACTGGATTGGATTTTTGCGACTAAAACATTTATTGCTGGCATGTTGGCGTTATATATTGCGTTTGAACTCAACCTCAGTTATCCCATTTGGGCGATTGGTACAGTTTTTGTGATTGCTAATCCGTATTCGGGAATGCTGGCATCTAAAAGTATTTATCGGATTTTAGGGACCTTGTTTGGGGCGATTTTTGCAATTGCCGTGATGCCTCATTTGGTCAATACGCCGTGGTTATTTACTTTTGTCTTGGCAGCTTGGGTAGGGTTGTGTCTTTATTTGTCTTTAATTGATCGCTCACCACGCAGTTATGTGGTGATGTTGGCAGGTTATACCGCAGTTATTATTTGTTTTAACTCAATTTTTTACATTGATACCGTTTCAATTTTTGATATGGCAGTGGGGCGATTTTTAGAAATCTCCTTGGGCGTTGTGTGTAGTGCAGTTGTCTCAGCAACGATATTTCCCATGCATATTGGACCTGTTATTCAAATGCGCGTATCTAAAACCATGCAAGACACAAAACAGGCATTTGACTCTATTTTGTCAGATGCTCAACATTCTGAAAATTATACTCAGCTCTTGGCAAATATCACACGTGACACCACTGATATTCATACCATGGCGGTGCATTTAAGTTATGAAACATCTAAATTTAAAGGGATGACCAAGCCATTACAGGAACTATTGCATCAAGTGACGATGTTGGTGGCAAATTTGGTCGCGATGTCTGAAAGAATGAAACAGTTGGATCAAATTGATCTGAACTATCGTCCGTATTTGCAAAAGTTTCATCGTAATGTAGATGACTTTTTAGATAATGAACGTGTCATTCTTGAACATCAGCTAAAACATTTACCTGAGCATTTTGAATCCGATTTTCAAGCCATTGTTGATCATGCATCTCCTGAGCAACAGATTATTCTGGGCAGCTTGAAAATGGATATTCGTCATTTTATTCAAAATGTGCGTGCGGTGAAATTGATTTGGCAATGTATGCAACGGGGAGACAACACCTTACCAGAATCCATTACACCATTAACCACCACCTATCCAAGTTTGCATCGTGATTACGGTGTTGCTGTTCGAGGTGGAATTTCCGCATTTCTCACCACCTTACTTGCTTGTACATTCTGGATTTTAAGCGGTTGGAAAATGGGCTTTATGTTGGCTGAGATGGCGGCAATTACTGCCTGTATTCTGACATTCATGGATGATCCTGTACCTGCATTAAAAATTTTTATTCGTGCCAGTGTTTATGCTGCATTTCTGGTTTTTATTTATGCTTATGGCATTTTTCCTCATGTGACCGCTTTTTGGGAATTAGCTATCGTATTGGCACCTTTCATTATGTTTTGTGTGATGTTGTATTTGCATCCACCTTTACATGCACTGGGCTTGCCGCTGATTATGAGTACTGTCATGGGATTGAATTTACAAAACCGCTATATGATGGATCAAGTCACCTTTTTCGATGCTTCAATTGCAACGGTGATTGGACCAATTATTTCAGTTTGTGTCATGCAAATGGTCCGTTCGATGTCACCTGAAATGACCGTAAAACGCATGTTGACCTTACACTATAAAGCAATGCGTGAAAGTATCACGATGCCTTATGGTACAGGCTTTAGAATTCATTTAAGAAGTATTCTCGATCGTATTGGTGTTTTAAATACCAAGCAGATTCAGTCAGAACAACTCAAAGTAGAAATTAATAACGCATTAATTGAATCAAGTGCTGCAATTGATTTAACCCGTTTACAAGAGCTGGTGCGAAAGCTTTCTCCGGAATCAGCAAGCACAAGATCGATTGTCAAATTACAAGATCTGCTTGAACGGTGGTGGACGGAGAAAAAGCATAGCCAACCTACCGATCATATAAAACAGCAATTGATCCAACAATTTGATCAAGTGATCGATGATGTGCAAGCCGTTGGTGATGAAGACATTCGACATCGTATTGAAATTTCAGTGAATAATATTCGAAGCAGTATGTGTCATATTCAACAGACTGAGCGACAGCCTTCTTTACCTTTACTTGGAGCATAAATATGGGTGAGCTAAATATTTATGGTGTTTATGTCCCAATATTTTTAATCCAAGCTGTTGTGGCTTTTTTGATTTGGAAAATTGTTTGTATTGGTACAGATCGCTTGGTTGAAAAAGAATGGATTGCATTGCCAGGCATCTTCAACATCTGTACCTATTTGATTTTATTGTGGTCAATACATTGGATTTTTATTCAGATCACGACTTAGCGTCTATAGATTGTTGGTTTTAAAGTTTCAGGTTTTAAAAATTTAAGTTTAATGATTGGATTTGTGAAATGAAAACGTTTGATATACGTAAGGCTATACGCCCAATATCCTTAGCTATTGTAATCATTATTGCGATACTTTGCGCACGACATATTTGGAATTATTACAATGCTGAGCCATGGACACGAGATGGTCGTATTCGTGGAGATGTCATTCAAGTATCGTCTGATATTGCTGGATTAGTCACAGAGGTGATGGTTCAAGATAACCAAACGGTGAAAAAGGGACAGGTGTTATTTAAAATTGATGTGGCTCGTCAGGCTTTGGATGTTGAGCAGGCCAAATCCGATCTCGCCAAAGCACAATCTGGACTTGCTGAAGCGGAAGCTGCACTTGCTGAGGCAAAAGCCAATATTGTGAAGTCGAAAGCCAACATTAATCTTGCTGATAAAAATGCACGCCGATATTCGGATTTAATGGATGGTGCAATTTCTAAACAAGAGCAAGATCAAATGTTTGCGACACGAGATCAAACTCATGCTGAGCATCAACAACTTGAAGCTGCTGTGCAACAGGCAGAAGCCAGTATCAAGCAACAAAAAGCCTTGATTGAAGCGGCAAATAGTAGTGTGCACCTTGCTCAACTGAATTTACAACGTTCAGAGGTATTGGCGCCTGCGGATGGAACATTATCTAATTTTGATTTACGCGTCGGAAACTATGTCAAAGTTGGTCAAGCTGTTGCGGCCTTGTTAGATCGAAAACAGTTGTATGTGGTTGGTTATTTTGAAGAAACCAAGCTTAATAAAATTCATTTAAATGATCCAGTGACTGTACAGTTAATGGGTGATTCCATCAAATATAAAGGGCATGTTCAAGGTATTGCATCTGGGATTGAAGACCGTGAGCGAACCACTTCTTCAGGATTGTTGGCGAATGTGAATCCAACGTTCAGTTGGGTACGTTTAGCACAGCGTGTTCCTGTTAAAATTGTTTTAGATGATGTTCCGCATGATTCATTGGCATTTGTTGCAGGGCGTACAGTGACAGTACATATTTTGGAAAAAGATAAGAAATGATCAATTTCAGTCATTAAACTTTAAATTTTAAACCCATCAGATGATGGGTTTTTTTATAGATTCAAATCTGCCATTGCAGGCATATCGATTTCTTTTACACAACTTGCTTTGCTGGTTGATAATATAAATTGAATGGCAAGCACTACGTCTTGCAAAGGGATTAGTTGAGCATCACTCTGCAAAATTACTTCATCTATGGGGGTGCTGATATCAAATTCCGTGGCCAAATAACCTAAGTTTAAAACACTAATCCCAATTTGATCTTTGCGTAATGTTTCACGTAAAGCATGTACAATCCCTCGTAAAGCAAATTTAGTGGCAGAGAATACCACTTCTTTTCCAGAATGGTTATCAAGTCCCCATGTGGAACCAATTAAGATGATTTTGGCATTTGCAGAAAGGCGTAAATTTTCTAGTAAGGACTGAATTGCCAAAATGCAGGATTGAATATTGGTCTGAACTAAATTGGAAATTTCTAAATCTGAACATTGTTCAAATGCATAATCTGTATCAAATGCTTTTTCTTCCCAAATACCGACATTGTAAATCAGATAGTCGACCGTTTGACGCTGGATTTGATGTTTAACAGTATCTCTTGCTTGTTCAGGTTGAGCAAGATCAGCACAAATCCAATGAAAATTTGGCAGATATGATTCAGGTTTTGAACGAGAAACGCCAAAAACCTGATCTTGTCTTTGCGGAATTGTTTGTAAAAGGGCTTGCCCTAAGCCCTTACTGACACCATAAATTACAAAGGTCTTTGACATTTAAATGACTCAAATTATGGCGTAATCCCTTCAGGATTTCGATACCAGCTTTCGATAAATAATGCAGCTGCGATACTGTCAGCGGCTAATTTTTTTGCACGCCCCTGAGCTTGATAATGTTCAAGTTCATCTCGTGCTTCACGGGTGGTCAAACGTTCATCAACCATAACTGTTTCAATGTTGGTTTGATGGCGTAAGCGCCGTGCGAATTTACGTGCTCGGGTTGATAATTCAGATTCAGAATCATCCATATTGAGCGGCAAGCCGACCAAAAATAAATTTGGTTGGTGTTGTTTAACGATTTTTAACAGCTCATCCCAATTGGGGATGCCATCTTTCATCGGGAAAAGTGCAAGCGGTGTTGCACTTTCAATGAGAGATGAACCCACCGCCATGCCCATTTTTTGTGTACCAAAATCAAATGCAATAATGAGTTGCGGTGAATTTAAATCAGGCATGTCCAATCTCAGAAGCTAACCAAGTACGATCAATGCCTATTTTACGATAAGCTGCATCCCAACGGTCGGTATAAGGTAAATTAAATACCAGATCCATATCTGAGTCACAAATCAACCAATCTCCACGAGCAATTTCTTCTTCCAATTGATTTTTAGTCCAACTGGCATAACCCAAAGCAATTTGATAACGCCCGACCCCTTCATTATGGGCAATCGCATCTAAAATATCTTTACTGGTGGTGATACAAAGATTTTCACCCACTGCAATTGAAGAATGCCAAGTCGGTTGTCCAGTATGCAGAACAAAGCCTGCTTCTGGGCGTAAAGGACCCCCTTGTAAAACTTCATGTGGATGGACATTATCTGCTGCGATGTCTAAGTCATTGAGCAATTCTTTGACTTGAATGCCAGAAGGACGATTGATAATAATCCCTTGTGCTCCATTTCCATCATGGCGGGCAATATAAATTACGGTATTCGCAAAGAAATCATCCGCAAGATCAGGAGGGGCGATTAGGCAACGATGAGAAAGATATTGTTTGGTCACCGATATGCAGCTCCTTGTCGAACTCAGGTTAAATATTTTAATTTTGAGAAAATCTATAACTATATAAATAGCACAATTAATATCAATAGGTTGTGAATATTTCAAAAGCCTACAAAAACAGTGAGGTTTTGCAATGGGTTTGGTGAAAAATTAATCAAAAAACATACTTTAAGTTAAATGCTTCTCAATTGAGGAGCATTTATATGGCCGCTCCAAATCATGATTGAAGTAGCAATAGACACTATAAATGCATTTGTTACGAATGCTGGAATTTTAATTGTCGGAGTTGTTTGGCGTGTTGTAATGTGGTTTCACCAATTTCAATACCACCAGTCATGCGTGCCAACTCTAAAATTCGTTGCTCTTCTTCAAGTTCCACAATGGTACTGCTTGCAGGGTCAGTTTGGAGCTTTTTCACCAATAGATGTTGGTCTGATTGTGCTGCGACTTGAGCCTGATGGGTAATACAAAGAATCTGTACATGTTGACCTAAACCAGCCAATAGACGCCCAACAATTTCAGCAGTACCGCCACTAATACCGACATCAATTTCATCAAAAACCAAAACCTCAGCTTCGGTTTTTTCAGCATTCATCACTTGCATGACAAGTGCGATACGTGATAATTCACCTCCAGAAGCAACACGCGCGAGCGGTTGAGGAGGAATGCCTTTATTGGCTGTAAACAGCAGTTGGATAAAGCTTAATCCTTCCGCAGTAACAGGTTCTAAAGGTTCAAATTTAAACTCAAAATGCGCCTCAGGTAGTGCCAGCTGTTTAACTTGTTCAGTTAGTTGTTTGGCTAAAGGTTCAGCAGCTTGGCGACGGATTTGATCTAGATACTGCGCTTTTTCTATAAAAGCTTGATGGGCGTGTTCAACTTGCTCTGCCAATGTCTCAGGGTCTTCAAGTTGATGTAATTGTTCTAATTCATTTTGCCAAGTTTCATATTGCTGTTTAAGCTCATCAGGCTGAACACGATATTTGCGTGCCAGACGATGGAAGACTTCAAGTTGCTTATTGAGTTCATCCATACGCTCAGGGTCAAAGCTTTGACGATCTATAAACTGACGTAAATTGGCTGTTGCATCATCGATTTCACTTTGTGCATTAATCAAAGAGTTGTAGATTTCTGACAATTGCTCACTACGACCCGCATGCGATTCAAGACGACGAATAATAGATGAAATTTCTTGGGTAATATTCTGTTCTGACTCATCCAACACGTTTAAGCTGTATCCACAATCTTGCATGATGTGTTCGTGGTGACTTAAACGGTCAAATTCTTGTTCTATTTCTTTGTAGTCAACCCGAATCACATCCTCAAGCTCTTCGAGTTGCAGTTTTAAAGTATCAATACGTTGCAGGCGATTAGCTTGTGCATCTATAGCTGCTTGATGAATACGAATGTTTTTTTGCCATGTGCTATAGGCATCACGAACATCTTGAGCGGCTTGGTAAAAATTACTATAACGATCTAACCAGTGTTTGGGATAAGGTGGTTCCAAAAGTTGTTGTTGGCTATGCTGGCTATATAATTGTACCAACAAACGTCCTAGTTCTTTCAGTTCAGCAAGGCTACTTGGACGCCCGTTAATCCATGCTTTACTGCGACCTGTGGCAAAAATCACGCGTCTTAAATGAATTTCACCAGATTCATCATCTAATTCATGGGTGGTTAACCATACTGCTTCAGGACTTTCAGGTTGATAACTAAAAACTGCAGTAATATCTGCTTTCTCTGAACCATAACGCACATAATTGGTGTCCGTACGCTCACCTAGGCAGGCTGATAGTGCATCTAACAATAATGACTTACCTGCACCTGTTTCGCCTGTGAGGACATTGAAGCCTTTTTCAATATCAATGGCAAGATTATCCGCTAAAGCAAAATTGATCAGATTTAAGTGTGTCAGCATAAACGCATCCAAGCTGCGAACGGTGAAGTTCTAAGATAGTGAAGTTTTGTTTTAGTCACAAGTCAGAAAATATTCTAATGCGCATATTTTTAAGTATTTTAAATAGATTTAAGCTGAAAATAAAATGTCTTGAGTTTAAACAATCGATAGGCTATGTATAAAGCGAGTATTGAGGTGATATTTCTAAATAAACCTAAGCTTTATCCATCTATCCAATGATGACATTCATAATGCCTTAGAAGTGAGGGAGCCTCGAATAGTTAAGGATAAAGTAGTAAATATCACAATTCTTCAATCACTTTATATCGAACGCAAATTGAGACTATAAATAGGCATATCCTTTGCTTGTATTAGAGTTGCGTTTTCAGGCTTTGCTTCAGTGAAGAGATGAACTGATGACGATTACCCATGTCAATTTGTAAAGGCGCGAAGCCACCACAATAAAATCTTCGATTGATTAGTTTGTAGCACGACATTAAACTACATCGAACATAATTTTTATAAATGCGCATTATCTGGAGAATACGCATGTCAGCTCAGTACGATCACGTATCCGTAGTTAAAAAATCCAATGTATATTTTGGTGGTCTATGTATTAGTCACACTGTGCAATTTGAAGACGGAACAAAAAAGACTTTAGGCGTTATTCTTCCTACTGAGGAAGCTTTAACATTTGAAACACATGTCCCAGAGCGTATGGAAATTATTTCTGGTGAATGTCGTGTCAAGATTGCAGACAGCGAAGAAAGTGAGCTGTTCCGTGCCGGACAATCTTTTTATGTCCCTGGAAATAGCCGTTTTAAAATTGAAACAGATGATGTACTCGATTACGTTTGTCATTTGGAAGGCTAAACACTGTAACAATGCGAGTGTTTTGAAATTAAGCAAAGAATTTCTCAGCTAAATCGGTTAGACTGAATCATCAAATAGAATCCTGTAAAGTTGGCTTTGCAGGATTTTTCATTTCTATCATCCTGTTGTTAATGAGGTTGTTCATGGCGAAGTCCGAATATTATTATGGCGTTCATTCAGTGGAGTCATTATTAGAGTTGGAACCTGAACGTGTTTTAACCTTATTTACGTTAAAAGGGCGTGATGATCAGCGTTTGCAACGTATCTTACAGCTTGCTGAACCGTTTGGGATCAGTGTGCAAAAAGCCAGTCGTGATAGCTTGGAAAAACTTGCAGGACAACCTTTCCATCAAGGGGTGGTCGCGGCAGTACGTCCAAATCCTGTGTTGAATGAAAAAGATCTTGATCAACTTTTAGAAAGCACTGATTCACCATTGTTGTTGGCACTTGATCACATCACAGACCCTCATAACCTTGGTGCATGTATTCGTACAGCAGCAGCGATGGGGGTTGAAGCCGTGATTGTACCGCGTGATCGTTCTGCGACATTGACGCCGACTGCGCGTAAAGTTGCTGCGGGTGGTGCTGAAAAAGTGAAATTTATTCAAGTGACCAATTTGGCGCGAACACTGGGTCATATTAAAGAGCATTATCATGTTCGTGTGGTGGGCACGATGTTAGACGAAAAGGCATTGCCTATTCACAAGTTCGATTTTACAGGAACGCCTGTATGTGTGGTGATGGGTGCCGAAGATACGGGTTTGCGTCCAATTACCCAATCACAATGTGATCAAACTGTATTTATTCCCATGTCTGGGAATTTGCAAAGTTTGAATGTCAGTGTGGCGACAGGTATGGCATTGTACGAAGCATGTCGCCAACGTCAAGCAAGTTAATTCGATCATTGCGATGATTGATCGTATTTGAGAAAACATAATGATGACCGCACGTACCCAAGGCTACATTTATGTGGCAATCACCATGTGTATTTGGGGCGGATTTACCATTACCTCAAGGCTGAATGCGCTTTGGCATATCAGCCCTTGGGACATTACCGCATTACGTTTTTCTTTGGCATTTTGTATTTTGATGCCTATTTTAATTTATAAAAAAGACACAGCTTTTCTATTTAAAAAACAACCTTTTATTTTGGCTATGGTTGGTGGTGTTGTTTATTGCTTAACTTCTTATAGTGCATTCCATTTTGTACCAGCAGCCCATGCCGCAATTTTTCTAAATGGTTGTATTCCATTATGTACTGCCTTAGCGGGTTATTTCCTCTATCGCCAACCTTTTGACAAACATACATGGATCAGTTTGATTATCATGTTATTGGCAATCTCCGTGATGAGTTTCTTGATGTATCAACAAACGGGTGTGGCATTTGGTTTTGGTGATTTGCTATTTTTTCTCAGTGCAATCTGGTGGGGAATTTTTACAGTATTACTGCGTCAGTGGAAGCTTTCTGCATGGCATTCTATGGCAGGTGTAGCGATCTGGTCCGCTATCGTTTATGTACCGATTTATCTATTATTTTTACCAAAACATTTGGACCAAGCGTCAACACCGCATTTATTGCTACAGACACTTTTTCATGGTGTATTTGTCGTGATCGTGGCAACCTTAGCCTATGTAGAAGCGATTAAGCGTCTTGGTGCATTTAAAACAGGCAGTATCGTAACACTGGCACCTTTTATCGCGGCAATAATTGCTGTGCCTTTGTTAAATGAGCCATTAAGTTTGGCAATGATCTGCGGTTTGATTGGTATGGGAATTGGGGCGTTACAGCCTTGGCGTTGGTTTAACCATAAAGACAGTTTGCAACAACGTTTAGATGTTAATAAACATAATCAATGAGTATTTTTAGTTACATATCATTGATTTGGTAAGTGATTGTGCAGAATTAAGCTGTTGCAAGTTCTAGATAGTATTGATGTAAAGGTGCTAATTTTGCATATAAATGATCAATATGACCATCGTTTAAAATAATATCATCTGCATGATTTTGCTTTTCAAGTCGTGGCATTTGCGCTGCAATGATTTTTTCAATTTGCTCAATAGATTGCCCATCACGTTGCGATGCACGTAAGATTTGTAAGTCTTCACTGGCATCTACTAATAAAGTACGTTGAGTCAGTTCGTGCTGATTGGTTTCAAACAACAGTGGAGAAACCAAAATCACATAAGGGCTGCTGGCTGCTTGTAATTGTTGAATGATTGAGACTCGAATCGCAGGGTGGGTAATCGACTCGAGCTGTTGGCGTGCCGAAGCATCTTTAAAAATGTGTTCTCTTAATGCACGACGATTCAGTTCACCATTTGCCGTTAAAGTCCAATCGCCAAATACCTCTTGGATTTTTTTAAGCGCAGGTTGACCCTTTTCAACAATTTCTCGTGCCACTATATCTGCATCAACAACAACAATTCCTTGGGACTCAAACCATTGACTTGCTGCAGATTTACCACTTCCAATGCCACCTGTTAAGCCCAAGATAAAAGTCATGTTGTCATCCTCATCGATGTTTAAATTATTGACCTAAGTAAATCTTCATGATTTGTTCGCCCCATAAGAATGCAATCCAACCTGCAATGGCGATATAGGGTCCAAAAGCAAAAGGAGTATTTTCCTTACGAATTTTTAGCAGGATGATACCAATGATTGCCCCGACAACCGAGGAAAGTAGAATAATTAAAGGCAACATCAACGGTCCCATCCAAGCACCCAGTGCAGCAAGAAGCTTAAAGTCACCATAACCCATGCCTTCCTTACCTGTCACGATTTTAAACAGGTAATAGACAATCCATAGGCAAAGAAAACCAATAATATAACCCCAAATTGCAGCGTTTGCCGTGGTATATATTTCAAATGAGTTAATTCCTAAACCCACAGCCGCGAGTGTTAAGGTAAAACGATCAGGTAATAATTGTGTATCAAAATCAATAAAGGTCAGGGTAATCAGTACCCATGTCAGCAATACGCCAAACACCATTTGCAGTGTTGGTCCATATACTGCAACAACGGTTAAGGAGCCGATTGCTGTCAGTAGTTCAACCAAAGGATAGCGGATACTGATGGGGTTTTGACATGAAGCACATTTACCACGTAACGCCAACCAACTGATCACGGGGATATTTTGATACCAGCGAATCGGTGTTTTACATTGTGGACAGGTAGACGCTGGTTGACTCAGACTCAGTTTTTCTTCGTCAATGACGATCTGTTGAGAACCAGCAAGCAATTGACATTCTGCTTGCCACTCTTGCCGCCATTCCTTTTCCATCATCTTTGGTGTGCGATAAATCACCACATTGAGGAAACTCCCCACACACAGGCTAACTAGACCGACAACAATATAGAGCGCAGTCGATGATTGAATCAGAAGGTTTAAAAAATCGTGAAACATACCCATTATTAACCAACCACTGAACCCATTTGGAAGATTGGAAGATACATGGCAATCACAAGACCACCAACCAAGACGCCTAAGATTGCCATAATTAAAGGCTCCATCATTGAGGTTAAACCGTCCACAGCATTGTCGACTTCATTTTCGAAGTGCGTAGCCACTTTATCGAGCATTGCATCCAGTGCTCCTGATTCCTCACCAATGGCGACCATCTGCACAGCCATAGAGGGAAATTTATTGGTTACACGCATGGCAAAATTTAGTTGTTGACCTGTAGCCACATCTTCGCGAATTTTCATCACAGCTTGTTCGTAAACCACATTGTTGGTTGCACCCGCAGTAGATTCTAGTGCTTCAATGAGGGGAACCCCTGCCGCAAAGGTAGTTGCAAGGGTGCGGCTATAACGCGCAATAATCGCCTTGTAAACCAAATCGCCAAAAATGGGTAGTTTGAGTGCAGTTCGGTCTAGTAAGTCTCGGAATTTTTGACTACGTTTTTTTGCTTCTAAAAAAGAAGCAATACTAACTGCGATAAAGATAATCATAATAAACCAATAGCTTTGCATCCAATTGGACATATTCACCACCATTTGAGTAAAGGCAGGTAGATCTGCACCAAAGGAACTAAATAAGCCTTGAAAGACAGGTACAACTTTGACCATCAAAATAATCGTCACAATGATTGCAACAACAATCACTGTCATAGGATATTTCATGGCTTTTTTAATTTTTTGCTTTAATAATTCACTTTTTTCTTTATAAATCGCGACACGATCCAACATGGTCTCCAAAGCACCCGATTGTTCGCCAGATTCAACCAGAGAGCAAAATAAGCTGTCAAAGTAACGAGGATACTTTTTCAAGGCGCCAGCAAAAGTATTTCCGCCTTCAACTTCACTCTTGATCCCTAGGACAACTTCACGCATAGAAGGGTTTTCTAAACCTTCGGCAACAATTTCAAAACTTTGTACTAAGGGAACACCCGCCTTCATCATGGTGGCAAGCTGACGGGTGAAGATGGTGATATCTAAAGTTGAAATTTTCTTCTTCATTAAGCCTTCGAGAATATTCTTTTTCTTTTCTCGAATGGTTTTAATGGTTATGCCTTGTTTTCTCAACGTGACTTTGGCGAGTGCCATATTGCGTGCAGGCAATTCTCCTTTGACCTTGATTCCTTTACGATCAACCCCGTCATAAGCAAAGGTAGGCATCATTTGCGCTTTTTTAGCTGCCATAACAATTTCCTTAAATATTGATTATATTTATTCACTGGTTACACGGTTGATTTCTTGTAAAGACGTTAAACCATTCATAACCTTTTTTAAACCTGAACGTCGTAAATTATCAAACCCCAATTTCTCAGATGCTGCTGCAATTTGTAGTGCGTTGCCATCTTCCATGATAATTTTTGAAATTTCAGGTGTTACTTTCATCACCTCATAAATACCGACTCGTCCTTTATAACCTTCTCTACATTCAGAACAGCCCATAGGCTGAAAAATCTGTAAATCAGGATGGTTTAAGTCTTGTTCAGTAAAGCCCAGTTCTAACAAACTTTGTTTCGGAATTTCAATAGGTGCTTTACAGTGGTTGCATAAACGTCGAGCAAGACGTTGTGCAATCACAAGATTGACCGATGTTGCAATATTGAAGGATGGCACACCCATATTGCGCAATCGGGTCAAGGTTTCTGGTGCACTATTGGTATGCAGTGTGGACATCACCATATGACCTGTTTGGGCTGCTTTGATTGCAATTTCAGCCGTTTCAAGGTCTCGAATCTCCCCGACCATTATAATATCTGGATCTTGACGAAGAAATGATTTTAGCGCGACTGAAAAGGTCAATCCTGCTTTAAGATTGACGTTTACTTGGTTAATCCCCTCCAAATTAATCTCCACAGGGTCTTCTGCGGTTGAAATATTGGAACTTTCGGTGTTGAGGATATTTAAGCCAGTATATAAAGATACGGTTTTACCAGAACCTGTTGGACCGGTAATCAATAACATGCCTTGTGGTCTTTCTAGTGCTTCCATAAATAAAGCTTTTTGATCTTCTTCATAGCCCAAAGCATCAATCCCTAACATGGCACTGGAAGGATCAAGAATACGCAGAACTAATTTTTCACCAAACAATGTTGGAAGTGAGTTCACACGAAAATCAATAGCTTTGGTTTTAGACAGTTTAAGTTTGATCCGCCCATCTTGAGGAATACGTTTCTCTGAAATATCCATTTGCGACATGACTTTTAAACGGGATGCCAAACGATTTGCCAATTGCAGTGGGGGATTGGTAATGGTTCTCAGTACGCCATCTACGCGATAGCGAACACGATAACTTTTTTCATAAGGTTCAAAATGTAAGTCTGAGGCGCCCATTCGAATGGCATCAATCAACAGTTTATTGATATATTTAACAATCGGTGCTTCTTCTTCGGAAGTTTCCTCATCATCGTCATCTGAAGGTGGAGCATCATCCGTCGCAATAATATCGACATCAAAATCTTCATCGCCAAAATTAAAGCTTTCTTCTACAGTAAAATGCTTTTCTAAATTTTTTAATAATTTATGATGTTCAACGATGATTGGTTCAATGTTTAGACCACAACTAAAACGAATCGCATCAAGTGCCTCGATATTGGTGGGGTCGCTGGTGGCAACATATAAGATATTACCACGTTGCACCAATGGAATCACACTATGTTTGCTGATCAAACCGGCGTCAACAATGTCCTTGGGCAACATTTCAGGGTTAAAACTGTCTAGATCAAAAATAGGCTCGCCGAACTCGGAAGAGATCATTTCAGCGATCAGCAATGGTGAGATCGCTAATTTCTCAATCAAGTAAGGCACCAAATGGGTTTTACTTTTTTGAGCGCTTGTTAAGGCATCTTTCATTTGCTGAGCAGATAAAAAGCCTTCATCGACTAAGCGACGGATATAACCCGAAAACTTAGGTGAACCATTTTGCATAGACATCCCCAAAACACTTTAAATTTAATTTTATAATTGGAATAATAAAATTATACGATGATCCTTAAAAATATCTAGAATTAAACGTATTCTTCTAAAAACATATTTTAACCATAATTTGCGCCAATTTGACTTTTGTTGACGATCTTTGAAACGTTTTATATTTCTAGCGCATATATTCATTGACAGACTTTAGAACAGAAGTGCGAATTGATAAAGAAAAAATACTTTAAAAATCTAAATTCCGTGTAGAATGTGCACATTTTCGATAAAAGGTTAGATGTATGTCGAGTTCGACTATTATTCCTTGGGTTGTCGGCAATTGGAAAATGAACCCAATGCAAGCGAATTCGCAACAGCTCATACAAGACTTAAAACAGTATTTACAACAAAACCCAATTACACAACAACAATGTCATTTGGGTGTTGCGCCGATTTCTATTGCTTTATTGTCGGTACAGCAACAACTTCAAGATGCTCAATCACCCGTTAAGGTTGTTGCTCAAGACTTGTCTCAAATGTCAGGTACTGGCGCATATACTGGTGAAGTGAGTGCAGAATTGCTCAAAGATAGTCAGATTGATTATGTATTGGTTGGGCATTCTGAGCGCCGTGAAATTTTTGGTGATGATGTTGTGAAAGTAAAAGCGAAACTGACCAATGCGCTGAATGCTGGGCTAACTGTTATTTATTGCGTTGGGGAAAGCCTCGAACAACGTGAGACGGGTCAAGCTGAACAGGTGGTTTTACAACAAATTTGTGATCTTGCTGCGGTTGTAAAAGCAGGGCAGTGGCACAATATTGTTATTGCTTATGAGCCAATTTGGGCGATTGGAACAGGCAAGACCGCATCGCCACAAGATGCTCAAGCGATGCATGCAAAAATTCGTGAAGGTTTAACTCAAATTACAGTTGAAGCACAACAAACGGCTATTTTATATGGCGGTAGTGTCAAAGCTGAAAATGCAGTAGAGTTGGCTGCGTGTCCAGATATCAACGGTGCACTGGTCGGTGGTGCATCACTTAATGCAGAGTCTTTTTATAAAATTGCTCAAGCATTTGCTAATACAAAAGAATAGGAGTTCAGCATGCATACATTTGTGCTGGTTGTACATATCATCTTGGCCGTTTTAATGATCGGGCTTATTCTCGTTCAGCATGGTAAAGGTGCAGATGCAGGCGCTTCATTTGGTGGTGGTGGCGCAGCTACGGTATTTGGTGCTTCAGGTTCAGCAAGCTTTTTAACCCGATTAACTGCAATTTTGACGGCTTTATTTTTTATTACCAGCCTAAGCCTAGCAGTCTTTGCGAAAAAGCAAACCACAGATGCTTATGGGTTGAAAACAGTACAAACGACAACCCAAACAACTGCACCTGCAACAACAAATACGGGTGAAACTTCGCCAACTGCACCAAAAACTGGCGAATAATGTCAATTAGTCCTTTCTTTTTCTGAGGGATGCGACTAGAATGCGTCACAGCTGCGGTGGTGGTGGAATTGGTAGACACGCTACCTTGAGGTGGTAGTGCTTTCGGGCGTGGGGGTTCAAGTCCCCCCTTCCGCACCAACAATAAACCAGTATTGTTGGTGCTAGCGGCTAAAAAACATTGTTGCGGGATGGAGCAGTCTGGTAGCTCGTCGGGCTCATAACCCGAAGGTCGTTGGTTCAAATCCAGCTCCCGCTACCAATTTAATTAAGATGCAACTTAATTAAAGGTAATGTAGATCAAAAGTCTATTTTATTTGTGAATTTGTAGTATTGTTGCGGGATGGAGCAGTCTGGTAGCTCGTCGGGCTCATAACCCGAAGGTCGTTGGTTCAAATCCAGCTCCCGCTACCATTTTGATTAAGGTGCAACTTGATCAAGCAAGAAAATAGAATGATCAATGTTTTAATATTGATTGAAAAATTCAAAGTTCTTGTATATAATTTTGCAACGCTGATGCGGGATGGAGCAGTCTGGTAGCTCGTCGGGCTCATAACCCGAAGGTCGTTGGTTCAAATCCAGCTCCCGCTACCAAGTTTCTAAAAAGGGCTCACAGATAGGTGGGTCTTTTTGCATAGTGAATTACGATTTACTGTGCGATAATAGGGGCGATTACGCCCTTTTTTATTGGCTATCGTGTGGTGTGGACATCAATTGGTCAAAAAGACATGCTTCACTATAGTAAGTTGAATAAGTCCAGTGAGCGATTGAATCGCACAAATATGACGAGAGTAAATGAAGCTATCAAATAAAACTCAAGCACTTCAAGATTTAATAACTCCTGCAGTGCAAGCTTGTGATGTAGAACTTTGGGGGATTGAATTCATTCCTCAAGGTAAGCGTTCTTTATTGCGTATTTATATTGATAAAGACGTTGCTGAAAATGCTGAGCCAACCATAAATGAAGATGGTGAGGTTGAGTTGGGTCGTGGTATTGGCGTACAGGACTGTGTGCGTGTGACTCAACAGGTGGGTGCAATCTTAGATGTGCATGATCCAATTTCAGGTGAATATGCTTTGGAAGTGTCTTCTCCAGGTTGGGATCGTCCATTCTTTCAGTTGGCGCAGTTAGAAAAATATATCGGACAACAAGTTGCATTGCGTTTGATTGCAGCCGTTGAAAATCGTCGTAAATTCCAAGCCAAGTTGGTTGCTGTAGATTTAGAAAATGAAATGATTCAAGTCGAAGTTGAAAAACAGCAGGTACTTGAGATAGACAGTAACAACATAGACAAAGCGAATTTGATCTTTCAGGATTAATCCAGAAATAGAAATCTGAATAAATAGGTGACTTATGGCACGTGAAATTCTCACCGTCGTTGAAACGGTTAGTAATGAGAAAGGTGTGAGTCGTGAAGCAATTTTTGAAGCACTTGAACAGGCTTTAGTTGCAGCGACTAAAAAGAAATTCTACGAAGGAACGAATTCGGAAGAAGCGCAGTTGCGTGTAGAAATTGACCGCAAAACCGGTGATTATAGTACTTTTCGTCAGTGGGAAGTGGTTGCAGATGAAGATCACGAAATGCCAGCATGTCAGGATGCGATTTCTGATGTAGATCCTGCAAAATGGTCGATCGGCGATATTCGTGAACTTGAAGTGCCATCAATTGATTTCGGTCGTATTGCTGCGCAAATTGCTAAGCAAGTGATTGTACAAAAAATTCGTGAAGCAGAGCGTGCATTGGTTGCTGATGCTTATGAGTCTAAAGTGGGCGAGTTAATCTACGGTGAAGTGAAAAAACAAACCAAAGATGGCTTTATCATTGACTTGGGTGATAACGCAGAAGCATATTTGGCACGTGAAGAAATGATTCCAAAAGAAATTCTTCGTCCAAAACAACGTATGAATGCGATTCTTTATAATGTGAATCGTGAAGGTCGTGGCGCACAGTTACTATTGTCTCGTGCTAAACCTGAAATGCTGATTGCTTTGATGAAAAAAGAAATTCCAGAAATTTCTGAGGAAATCATTGAAATTAAAGCAGCAGCACGTCAACCGGGTGTACGCGCAAAAATCACGGTCAAAACCAATGACCATCGTATTGACCCTGTAGGTGCATGTATTGGTATGCGTGGTACACGTATCCAAGCGGTACAATCAGAGTTAAATGGTGAACGTATTGATGTTGTGGTGTGGTCTGATGATCCAGCTCAATATATCGCAAGTGCTTTAGAGCCAGCAGATGTATCGGGTATCGTGATTGATGAAGATGCCCACACAGCGGATATTATTTTTGCAACCAGTGATCAACTTGCTCGTGCAATTGGCTCACAAGGACAAAACGTTCGTTTAGCATCAGAGCTGACAGGTTATAAGTTAGATATGATGCTTGAAGATGAGTATCGTGCTCGTCAACAAAATGAAGCTCAACAGTATTTAGATATGTTTGTTACGCGTCTAGATATTGAAGAAGATCTCGCAATGGCTTTGGTAGAAATGGGCTTTACCTCACTTGAGGAAATTGCTTATGTACCTGCGGAAACTTTCGATGAAATCGAATTGGATGCAGATACAGTTGAATTACTACAAAGTCGCGCAAAAGAAGCCGCTTTGGCTGATGCATTAAAACAGCAAGAAGATATTCAGGACCCAAGTCCAGAACTTGTTGCGATGGAAGGTATGACTTCTGAAATTGCACAGGCTTTAGCAGCACGCGGTGTAATCACAGTCGATGACTTGGCGGATCAAGCAACGGATGATATTTCTGATATCGAAGGCTTGGGCGCTGAAAAAGCGGGTCAATTGATTATGAAAGCACGTGAATCATGGTTTAACTAGGAGGTAGTACATGACGGATAAGTCAATTCAAGAGTTAGCAGTCAGTGTAGGACTTCCAGTTACAAAGCTCCTTGATCAGGTGCGTGAAGCTGGGTTACCTCAAAAGCAGGCTGAAGACAAAATTTCTACTGAACAGCAAGATGTGCTCGTGAACCATTTGAAAAAAGCTCATGGTCAAGATACGGGACAAGCAGGACAAATCACGTTGAAACGTAAAACGACAAGTACCGCGAAAGTGGCGAGTACTTCAGGTAAGGCTAAAACTATCAATGTTGAAGTTCGTAAAAAACATACGTTTACTAAGCCAGATCCTGAACAAATTAAAGCGGAAGCTTTAGCAAAAGCGCAAGCGACGGCTCAGGCAAATTCAGCGCCAAAAGCACAGCAAGTGCCTGTGGCAAATGAAGCTGAAAAAACAGAAAGCTCTGCAAAAGCCAATTTAGAAAAAATGCGTGCTGCGGCAAAACAGCAAACCGCAGCAAAAGAAACACCAAAAGCAGCAGTGGTTGTTAAACGTAAGTCGACCAATAAACCGATTACCAAAGCAACTGTAAAAACAATTGAAACACCTGAACAAAAGCGTGCGCGTGAAGCTCAGGCAGCCCAATTAAAAGCTGCTGAGGAAGCGGCTCGTCGTAAGTCAGCAGAAGAAGCACAACAACGTACACTTGAGCAAATGCGTCAAATGGCGTCTAAGTATTCTTCTGATGAAACAACAACGACTATTCGTGTAGTTGATGATTCACCGTTGGCTGCTGGTTTGGTTGGTCAAGCATATGAAGACTCATTTGCAAAAGAAGACCGTGAAATCAAACGTGGTACCAATACTGCAAATACACGTTCTCCGAAGAAAGGTGGTCGTCGTGGTCAGGAAGAACAATCTTTCAGTCATAACCCACATAAACGTGGTTTAAAAACCAGCCAAGCGAATAAACATGGTTTTGAAAAACCTGTTAAAAAGCAAGTGTATGACGTTGAAATTGGTTCAACAATCGTGGTTGCTGACTTGGCTGCAAAAATGGCAGTTAAAGTCCGTGAAGTGATTAAATCACTCATGAAAATGGGTGAATTGGTTACACAAAACCAAGCCATTGATCAAGAAGTTGCAGCATTGATTGTTGAGGAAATGGGACATAATCCAGTTCTTGTTTCTGATACACAAGCTGAAGATAACTTGCTCGAAGCAGCTGAAGGCGCGCGTGGAGCACAAACTACACGTGCACCAGTGGTTACCATCATGGGTCACGTTGACCATGGTAAAACATCGCTTCTTGACCGTATTCGTCGTGCTAAAGTGGCTCAAGGCGAAGCGGGCGGTATCACACAGCATATCGGTGCTTATCATGTAACCACTGATAAAGGGATTATTACTTTCCTTGATACACCAGGACATGCTGCATTTACTGCAATGCGTTCACGTGGTGCGAAAGCTACAGATATCGTGGTATTGGTTGTTGCAGCAGATGATGGCGTAATGCCACAAACTGCGGAAGCAATTGATCATGCTCGTGCTGCAGGTACTCCGATTATTGTTGCAATCAACAAAATGGATAAAGAATCTGCCGATCCAGATCGTGTATTGAACGAATTGACGACCAAAGAAATCGTGCCTGAACAATGGGGCGGTGATGTCCCAGTTGCAATGGTTTCAGCGCATTCTGGTCAAGGTATCGATGAGCTTCTAGATTTAATTTCAATTCAAGCTGAAATGTTAGAGTTGAAAGCATCTGAAGAAGGTGCTGCGCAAGGTGTTGTGATCGAAGCGCGTGTAGACAATAGCCGTGGTGCGGTAACGTCTATTCTGGTTCAAAACGGTACTTTGAAAGTTGGTGATCTTGTTCTTGCTGGTGCATCTTACGGACGTGTTCGTGCGATGACAGATGAAAATGGTCAACGTATTCAATCAGCAGGTCCTTCGATTCCAGTTGAGATTTTAGGTCTTCCTGAAGCGCCAATGGCGGGTGATGAAGTGCTTGTTGTCAATGACGAGAA
This sequence comes from Acinetobacter bereziniae LMG 1003 = CIP 70.12, assembly GCF_000368925.1. Lineage (GTDB taxonomy): Bacteria > Pseudomonadota > Gammaproteobacteria > Pseudomonadales > Moraxellaceae > Acinetobacter > Acinetobacter bereziniae. The sequence continues at coordinate 2,701,004 of NZ_KB849756.1, forward strand.
AAAAGCACGTGAAGTTGCTGATGCTCGTATGGATCGTGAACGTCAAAAACGTCTTGAACGTCAAAGTGCGATGCGTCTTGAAAACATCATGGCATCTATGGGCAAGAAAGATGTGCCTATCGTGAATGTTGTGCTTAAAACTGATGTACGTGGTACCTTGGAAGCATTGCATGTTGCATTGGCTGATCTTGCGACTGATGAAGTTAAAGTCCGTGTAATCGGTTCGGGCGTGGGCGCAATCACTGAGTCTGATGTTACTCTTGCTGAATCTTCAGAAGCTGTACTGCTAGGCTTTAACGTACGTGCTGATAATACTGCACGTCAAAAAGCAGATGCTGATGGTATCGACATTCGTTACTACTCAATCATTTATCAGCTTATTGATGATGTGAAAGCGGCAATGAGTGGTAAACTTGCACCTGAACATCGTGAAACGATTCTGGGTGTTGCAGAAGTTCGTGAAGTATTCCATTCAAGTAAATTCGGTGCTGCTGCGGGCTGTATGGTACTTGAAGGTGTATTGCATCGTAATAAACCAATTCGTGTACTTCGTGATGATGTGGTGGTATTCCAAGGTGAGCTTGAGTCTCTTCGCCGTTATAAAGAAGTGGTTGAAGAAGTTCGTGCTGGTATGGAATGTGGCCTTGCTGTTAAAGGCTATAAAGACATCAAAGCCCTCGATAAAATCGAAGTATATGATGTTCAGTTGATCAAACGGAGTCTTTAATGGCGGGTAGTCAACGTCTTAAGCGCATGGCGGATACAGTACAACGTGAGTTGTCAGAACTGATTCGTCAAGAGCTTAAAGATCCACGCTTAGGTGGTCTTGTGACCATCTCTGCGGTGAAAGTCAGTGCTGACTTGGGTTATGCAGAAGTTTACGTGACAGTTATGGGGCGTGAACTTGGTGATGAGCAAAGCGAAGCAGCAAATAAAGAAACCTTGGATGTGTTAAATAAAGCCTCTGGTTTCTTGCGTCACGAGTTAGGTCGTCGGATCAAAACACGTATAACGCCTCGGTTGCGCTTTCATTACGATAAAACCAATGCTTATGGTAACTATATGTTTGGTTTAATCGCAGAAGCAGTAAAAGATTTACCTGAGCAAAAAGACGAAGAATAAGTATTTGTAGAAAGCCACCTCAGGGTGGCTTTCTTATATCTGAGAAAATATGGCTATCAAGCCCCATCTTTTAAACTATATTCTAAAATAATGAGTAGTTTCGCCTTAACGCACTTTTCTTAAAAAATGTATGTCATTCCCAAAAAGCTTAATTGCGAATAGATAGCAGAAATTAAACAAAACTTTGCCTGAAACTGTATAGAATGCAGATATATCAACAAATACAAATAAATATCTCTGAGGAATAAGCAATGAATTCAATGAAAAAAGGTTTGGTAGCACTGACTTTAGCGAGTACTTTGGCTTTTTCAGGTTGTGGTTATAATACTTTGCAAGCCAAAGATGAGTCCGTCAATGCGGCTTGGTCTGAAGTGGAAAACCAATATCAACGTCGTGCAGATTTAGTGCCTAACCTTGTGAATGTCGTCAAAGGTTATGCAACGCATGAAGAAAAAGTTTTAACTGAAGTGACTGAGGCGCGTGCCAATGTTGCAGGTTTAAAAGTAGATAAAGAAGTATTGAACGATCCAGAATTGTTTAAAAAGTATCAAGAAACACAGTCACAAATGACGGGTGCATTATCTCGACTTTTAGCCGTCACTGAAAACTACCCTGACTTAAAAGCCAATGAGCAATTCCGTGATTTACAAGTGCAATTAGAGGGGACTGAAAACCGAATCAGTACAGCAAGAACACGCTATGTTCAGACGGTACAAGACTACAATACTTATGTACGTCAGTTCCCACAAGCAATGACTGCAAAAGTGATCGGAATGAAAGCCAAACCAAACTTTAGTGCTGAAGCAGGCGCATCGAAAGCACCAACAGTGAATTTTAATTAATCACTGGGCTTTCTCTTATTTGGTGAATCACTCGAAAGAGATGAAAGACCTCTCTATTATTTAAGTAAAGGTGAGTTATGCTTGAACGGAAAGGAAAATCAGCAATTCAAATAATCAGTACATTATTCTATGTGCTTTTGGCGCTGATCCTTTCTGTTCAATCTCAGGTTTGGGCTGAAACAGCAACTGCGACAGATGAACAACAAGCACAAGAAGCCATTGTTCTCGGAAAAGTTGCTCCAAATACCAACTTGCCAAATGTGCTTGGTTCATCACCAGTACATGGTCAAAAGCAAAATCAACCGACAACCACATCTCAACAATCGTCACAGAGCTCTTCATCAAATCAAGCAAAAGTCGCCAATGATATTGCAGAGGGTGAGACAGAAAGAAATATCCCTACATTGAATCAACCCGTGGTTGATCAAGCCAATGTTTTGTCTGCGACTGAAAAGCAAAATTTAGAACAACAAATCCGTAACATTTATCGTCAAGGCAAAGCACAGATCGGGATTATTATTGTTCCAACCACAGGGCAAGAAGGTATTTTTGATTTTGCAATGCGTGTTGCAGAACAATGGAAACTTGGTTCAGCAAAACAAGACAATGGTCTATTGATCGCTGTTGCTGTGAATGACCATAAAATTCATATCGCCACAGGTTATGGTTTAGAAGGTGTATTGCCTGATATTATGGTCAGTCGGATTATACGCAATCAAATTTCTCCAGCATTTAAACAAGGGCAATATGCACAAGGTTTACAAGCTGCTGTGGTAGAAATTGAACGTATTCTAAATTTAGATCCTGAAATTGCGCAACAAGCTGCCGATGAGCTCAAAGAGCGACAAAACCAAGCAATACAAGCGCAAGAAGCAAAGGATCGCACCTTAACTACGGCAATGATTATTTTGGTGGTGGGTATATTTGCTTCATTTATCGTGGGTAATCGCTTAAGTGCAGCAGTAGCTGGGGTGACAGCAACAGCAGCTGGGCTGATATATGGTTCTGGCATTGTGATGAGCCTGATTTTAGGCTTTGGTGTGTTTTTCTTATTGATCACTTCTCTAGCTCAACTAATCCTACAAATGTTTCTCTCTGGCGGTGGGCGTGGTGGAGGCAGCGGTGGTGGTTTTGGTGGGGGGGGTGGCTATAGCGGCGGCGGCGGTGGTTTTGGTGGGGGAGGCGCATCAGGCTCATGGTAACAAAAACTGATACAACAGAAATTTTGACTGAACCAAAATTACAGGAAAAAGTACAGCCGAGTTTTAAACGCTGGCTTAAGCATTGTCTTTATATGCCAGCATCTAAGCGCTACTTTTCCAAGCAGGATCAACATGCAATTGCTCAAGCAGTTCAACAAGCCGAAGAAGGTCATGTGGGTGAAATACAGGTGGTGATCGAGGGGCATATCCCCAGCCATCAAGCCTATCATCAAAATACGCGTCTAAGAGCGCAACAACTCTTTGCCGAGTTGGGGGTATGGGATACCGAATATAACAGCGGTGTTTTACTTTATTTAAACTTGTGTGAAAAAGCAGTAGAAATTGTCGTAGATCGTGGTATCCATCAGGCGACTACACAGCAAACGTGGCAACAGATTTGTGATGAGATGATTGTGCAATTAAAAAATAAACATTACCGTTTGGCAGTTGAGAGTGGTGTGAGTGAAATAGGCAAAGTATTGAATTTGTTTTACAAACAACAAAAACCTGATAATATGAATGAATTGGCAAATCAGCCGATTATTCTGAATTAATGTCAAATAAAAATCGAAATGTTTTTAAACAAGAGTGACAGGAAATGTCACTTTTTTACGTTTAATTACTTAAAAAAAAGAGATGTTAAAAAAAGCTTGTAAACTGTTACATACTCTCTAAAATCGAAGTGTGTAAGTTGGTTGTTGATTTTTTCCACAAAAACAGCCACATAAATTGCTCGAAAAAAGGCTAATAAATTTTTAAAAACATTGGAGAAATGTTATGAATGCTCAAAAAGGTTTTACCTTGATTGAATTAATGATCGTTGTTGCAATTATTGGTATTCTTGCTGCGATTGCGATTCCACAGTATCAAAACTATATCGCAAAATCACAAGTTAATCGTGTTGTTGGTGAATTAAGTACGCTTAAAACTACTGTTGAAGCATGTATTTTAGAAGGGAAAACAGCCATTACAAACACAGAAGCTTCTGCAAATGCAACGACATGTTATGCAGGTGCTACAGTTTCTAATTTATTAGGTGCTGGTACTGCATTATACAAAGGTCTTGAAGTAACTATGCCTGCCGATGCTAAAAGTACAGGTGAAATCAAAGCTACTTTTGGTAATACTGCTGCAACAGCAATTAAAACACAAACTGTAACTTGGGCTCGTGATGTTGCAGGTACTTGGACTTGTTCAACAAGTGTAGAAGAAAAATTTGCTTCAACATCTTGTCCTGCAAAAAAAGCATCAGGAACACCTTAACTTTTAATATATAGCTATATTAATATAACTGAGAGTTTAAAGTTGTTTCGAAAAAGATTGAGTTATAAAGAAATAGTAGTAGTATTTTTCTTCATAATTCTTTCTTTTTTCTATATATATATGTGTGTTATTTATCCTTATAAATGGCAACGCACTTTTTTTAAAATTGAACAGATTTATTCAAAATATCATATTGTTTGTAATGATGGTGCTCCATCATGGATGAATGAATTTTTAGAAAAAAATATCAAAGATAATAAAATACTTGGTAATCAATTGATTTATATTGATAAGAAAAAAATAGTATATCATTGTGAGTCACCAACAGGAATTTTAAATGTTGATAAAATGAGTGTGAAAACACTATTTCGTTATGGAAGTAACACAAAACCAATTACTGCAGCGTATATCTTAAAATTAATTGAAGAAAAAAAAATAAGGTTAGATACGAGTTTGAGTGAAATATTTCCAGAATTAAATAATGGAAAAATAAGAGATCCTCGCATATTAAAAGTTAAAATTATAAATTTATTACAGCATAGTTCTGGTTTTGATCGAATGTTAAGTAAAGATGTAATGTTTGAAGAGGATTCTACACCATGGTGCCCATATAGTATTGATAAATTAAAAAACCAGGTACTTGATTTTTATCCTGGTCAATATAGTGCATATGATAATAGAAATAGTTGCTTATTAGGTATGGTAATAGAAAGAATTTCGGGAAAAAAATATCGAGAAGCTATAAGTCAAGAGTTTAATTTAAAGATGAGGAATATTAATTTTTCAAATGGTCCATATGTAAAAAATGAAGTTAAATATAATTTTTTATATAATGAATATAGATTTGAGGATTATTACAAAAAGTTTGATTTTTATGCTCTATCATCATCTGCTGGATTAATAGGTAATGCATATAGCCTAGCTATACTACTGGATGATATTGTTAGAGATGACAAATATAATAAATTTTTAGCACTCACTGAGAAAGATGTTCTATGTGGAAAAAAAAATTCAGAAGAGTGTTTTAATTATTCTATGAATGTTTTAAGAAAATATAATAATTCTTTTCAATTTAAATATGGAAATTTACCATCATCCAGTTCTTTCTCATTAATTAATAAGAATAAAGAAATAGTAGTTTGGATGGGAAATGCCGAGAGATTAGACTATAGGTTTAAATTTGAAGTTTTTATAGCAGATAAAATTTATTTGTCAAATTAGTATATAAATTGTTAATTTTTGACATTTTTTTCTAATAGTAAGTATATTGTATTCTTTAGTTATACTTTTTACTATAATTATAAAAAAAGGTATTATATATGAGAGAAATAGAAGGCTTTACATTAGTTGAGCTTATGATTATTGTTACGATCATTGGTATTCTTGCTTCTATTGCATTATTGCAGTACCAAAACTTTGTTGTTAGATCTCAGCTTACAAGTGCCATAGCGGAGTTAAATGGTGCACGTCCTCAATATGAATTGATTATGAATGAGGGATCGGTTTCTACTAGTAATGCTTATACTGTTTCAAACATGTTTTTTTCAACATCATCTAAATTTTGTACTTATGCGGTTCAAGCACCAGTTGGAGGCATGGCAAGCCCTGCTTTAGAATGTCACCTTAAAAATGTTGCTTCTGCAATCAAAGGTGAATCTATATTTCTCAACAGGGATAGTGATGGAAAGTGGAGTTGCAGTACATCTTCAGGAATTGCAAACAAATATAAGCCCGTAGATTGTATTTAAATAAACTGGCAACTAAAATTATTTCACATTTAATTTGGTTATATAACAATGTCAAAACGTATAAAATTTTTTTTGGGGCATTTAACGATTTCTTTGGCAATCGCCTTGTTTTTTATTGCTGTTGTATTTTTTATTTGGTACCCAACACCACTCGCTAAAGCAGTAGGTGTCACTCAAATATTCTTGATGTTGATTGCAATTGATGTGGTTATTGGTCCATTTTTAACACTATTAGTCTATAAAGAAGGTAAAAAAACGTTAAAAATGGATTTGGCAGTCATTATACTGATTCAAATTTCTGCTTTAGGTTATGGTGTATTCAATATTGCACAAGGTCGCCCAGCTTGGATTGTCTATGATAATGCAGGTCGTTTTGATTTGGTTCGAAATAATGAGATTGAATTAGATAAAATAGTACAAGCACAACAAGAATATCAGAAAGCGAGTTGGGGGAAGCCACAAATTGTTGCATTAAAAAAAGAAAAAAGCATAGAAGCGCAAAATAAGCGATTATTTGAAGACTTGAGTAATGGGGTGATTCCAACTATGCATCCTGAGCGCTATACGAAATTAAGTGATGCAAAAAATGAGCTACTGCAAAATATTGAAAAAATTGATGTTTTGATAAATTTCAATACAAAAGAGGCTGTTTATAAAACTCTGAGTCAATATCCTGCAGCAAATGCATGGCTTCCTTTAAAATCGACAAATGTTGATATGGTCGTACTCATCAATAAAGAAAAGGGTGAAGTTGTAAAAATTGTTGACTTACGACCTTGGAAATAAATACTTAGATTTCTCAAAACTGGGCTTATAATAAGCTCAGTTTTTCTGTTTACTTTTCATATGAAAGCCATTCCTTATATCCTTTCAGCCTTACTGCTTTTACTTGCTTGGCTTTTGCCGATTCATAAAATGCCATGGACGACATTTGGTAGTGAAGCACTGACTTTTCTCTCAGCATTGGCTTTGTTAAGTGCTTTTTATCATCAAGATTTAAAAATACCCAGACCTCAATTAATTGTATTGCCTGTACTCACAATTCCTCTGATTCAATGGGGCTTTGGCGAGATTCTATACCTGAGTAATGCATTACTCTGCACAGCCTATATTGCCATGTTTTGGTTGATGGTGGTGGTGGGTTATAACTTAGCAATTGGTGGAAAAGGTCAAAGGGAACAGGTTTTTAAAATTTTCTGTCTGGTGGTGTTTACAGGTGGAATACTTTCGAGCTTTATTGCAATCACGCAATGGTTGGATATCAATGAGTATTTTAGACCCCTGGTCAATCTTCTCAATGGTAATCGCCCCTATGCAAACTTTGCTCAACCCAACAATTTAGCGACCTTTATTTGTATGGGCGTATTTGCATGCTTGTACTTTTATGAAAAGAAAATCTTACCCAATTATGTCCTTGTACCGTCTGCTTTTGTCTTACTATTGACCATTGCATTAACCCAGTCACGTACTGCTTGGGTAGTCTGTTTATTCACACTATTTTATTTAACCATTAAGCAATTTGGTCAAACCAAACGTTTTGGTTTTGTAAAACTGCTGGTATGGAGCGGTGTATTCGTTGTTCTTATCACTAGTTTGCCTCTGATTAATCAATGGCTTACTGCGGTATCAACACAAGATATTGTACAAGCTTCTTCAGTGGTGGAGCGGGCAAGTTCGGGTTATCTGCGATTGGATATGTGGAACCAAGCTTTGATTGCGATTTCAGAAAAGCCATGGTTGGGTTATGGCTGGAATCAGACAGGAATGGCGCAAATTGCTGCTTTTGATGTATATCCATCACATGAATGGTATAAAACAGCACATAACGTGATTTTAGATTTATTGATCTGGAATGGTATTCCGCTGGGTGGGTTGATCATTCTCTATGTCGTTTTTTGGTTATATTGGTTAAATAAAGGCATAAAGGAACCCGTTTCAATTGTCGCCAGTTTGATGGTCTGTGCGATTCTGATTCATGCATTATTAGAATATCCGATTCATTATGCTTATTTTTTACTGCCTTTGGGTTTTTTACTGGGGCTGATTCAAGCGCAATATCCTCGACTACCGACTGTGAAGCTGAAATCGTCGATCATTGTGAGTATTATTGTGATCGGTCTGGTATTGGTTGGTGTGATTTATCGAGACTATATTTTATATCGTCAACAAAGTGTTTTTGTGACCAAAAAGACACCTTTAAGTGCTTCACAACAATCAGTGATGAATCAAGATATTTGGTTGCTGACGCAGTTTAAAGAGCGTGTATGGTGGATTGGTTTAAATCCTTATACAACAATGACAGATCAACAATTACAGTCTATGGGGCGTATGGTGGCGAATTTAGCGTCTGCATATGATATTCATAAATATGCACAGGTCTTGGCTTTTAATGGTAAAAAGTCTGAAGCTGAGCATCAATTATGGATTCTAAAGACCTTGCATGGACAAGATAAAAGTTATCAGGAATTATTGCCTGCTTCCATTTCAACACAGTAGAATTCTTTTTTATAAAATGAATTCTTAATTTTAAAACTTGAGTTGAATGGTATATGCAATTTGTTGAAAAACTCATGCAGTAAATATAGCCTGAGTTCGACAAAAGCTCTTGATGAAAGATGATGCTTACTGGTAGTTGACGAGTTTTGCTGTGAGTAGCAATGTTGCTGTACAAGATGATTGCCTTGAGGAGCTTCGCTCCTCATGCAAAAACAAAAGATAGAAGTATGGTTAGCCGCATGCTGATCCAAAACTTGGATGAAAATTCAGAAAGAATCCGCTAAGAACATTGTTTTTTCAATAAGTTAAAAGTGTAGCTGTATCGAACTCATGTTAAATATAATTTCTTGATCAATAAAATAAATGCAATAAATATATTGTTTGATGATCTAGAGTTTGCAATGCCACGCTTTACCTCTAAAGTTTAAATTGTTTTGCGCAGGCATTGACTCACTTTTCAGAGATGAAAAGTGACAAAAATCTTCCGTTGAGCGAGGGTCTTGCGCTGCAAACAAAGCAATGCTTTGTTTTTTGCTCATATACCCCCGCTCAACATAACGACATCCATGTCGCTTCACGATAGCAAGACCATCGATGATTCAAAAGTACAAAATAAATGAATCATCAAAATATTCTAATGAGCATAAAGCTCTTTGGATATCGATGAGTGATATCAGAATCACTTGTATGAATAATCCGGCGGTTTGACTATATTTCATACTTTAAACAAAGCTGTAAATTGTCCCAAATCATAGTGCTAAAAATCCCCAGTTGGGGATTTTTTTAAAGACTCAAACTTACATTTGGCTTTGAATATAATTCTCGATGCCTACACTTTCAGTAAGATCTAATTGAGTAGTGGTCCAATCCCAATACTCTTCTTCTTTTTCTAGAATTTCTTGAACCAAATCACGTGTCACATAGTCTAAATGTGTTTCTGCCAATGCAACGGCAGTTTTTAATGCTTCAATATTTTCTTTTACTTTGCGAACGTCACAATTCAAAACTTCAACAGTATGTTGACCGATATACAGTTTTCCTAAATGTTGAAGGTTTGGTAAGCCTTCTAAAAAAAGAATACGCTCAATAATTTTATCGGCATGCTTCATCTGACGGATAGACTCTTTATATTCAGCTGAGCCCAGTTGTTCAATTCCCCAATCATTAAACATACGAGAGTGTAAAAAATATTGGTTAATTGCAGTCAGGTGATGAAAAAGCACTTGGTTGAGTTGGTTGATAACGTCACGATTGCCTTTCATGGTCAAAGCTCCATTCTAAATTTCTGCCTTAAATCCTACCCAAAATGTTTCACTCAAAAGGATGTCATTGAAATATAGTAATTAAGGCAATCTGATATCAGTCTATATTAATCAACTTTTGAGATGCTGACGAGTTATTTATAGAACGGCAAATGAAAATCGCAATCAAAAACAATAGGGATGTCGTTTTATGATGAGCAACGATCTTAAAAAATGAACCCGCTTTGAGTCGAAGCGGGGGAGGAGAATGATCCGGAGATCATTAGAAAACTTATTTATTATCGTTATAGGAAAATTCTTGGTATTGCTTTGCTAAGCTGCTACAGAAATACGTGCAGCAATTAGTGAAAGTTCTTCATTGATAATGCTTTTTGCTTCAGGTGCGCAACGACCACAGCAGGTACCCAAATCTAATAATTCACGCACTTCACGATAGCTTTCCGCACCATTAGCCATAGCGTCTTTAATATCTTGATCTGTAATACCACGACATAAGCATACGTACATGAAAACTCAACCTAGCGGTTAAATGCGATAACTAATATTATTGATAATTATTATCACTTGTCAATAGTGTTTATTTAAAATACGATAGATCATGATTGGCTTTTTGAATAAAAAAATACCACCTGATCGGTAGTATTTTTTGTATATTTTTAATACATTTTAAATCAATTGCTTAGCTAAAAACGCTTTTTTCGCAATTATTGCGGGATAATCACCACACCATCCATTTCAACCAATGCACCTTTCGGCAATGCAGCAACACCTAGCGCAGCGCGTGCTGGATAAGGTTGAGCAAAATACTCTCCCATGATTTGGTTGACCAACTGGAAATTTGATAAATCTGTCAGGAAAATATTGAGTTTTGCGATATCAGCCAAGGAGCCACCTGCCGCTTCGCAAACCGCTTTTAAATTGTCAAAAACACGTCGAATTTGCGCTTCAATGCCATCAACCAATTCCATGCTGTATGGATCTAAGCCAATTTGCCCTGAAAGATACAAAGTATTGTCTACGAGGATCGCTTGTGAATAAGTTCCAATCGCAGCAGGGGCATTTTCAGTATGAATCACTTGGCGGGACATTGATTTCTCCTTGATTTTTAATCATTTCATCATGACGCATAAACGAGACACCATTCATCAATGAATAACGATAAATAGCGTACAGCTTAATTTAGCATGCTTTTGCTTTCAGTGTTTCATTCATTGCAATGGGCATTGCCAATCGACTGATACGAGGGAAACCAAACTGCATACGGAGCTCACGAATGATTTGTGCAATTTGTTTGCGATTATTCACCACGATATTCACATAAGTTTTATCTTCGTGTGTACGCACTGATTCGACGCCCGTTTTTGCTTTACGGCAGAGATAAATCAATTCCGAAATTTGCTCATCAGTGAGCACCAAGTCAATACTTAAGTAAGCATTGAAGTTTACATCGTCTTCTTGTTCAGAAGTCCAATGGAGCAACATGATATTTTCAGGATGTAAATGTTGTTCATGCAACAGGTTATGACAGCGCTCACGATGAACAATTAAACCACGACGTGATAAATGCCCTTGAATTGGATCACCTAATACAGGGTTACAACAATGCGCATATTTAACATCTACACCATCTGTCCCTTGAATTAAACGATTTGAAGCATGTTCTTCGGTATTTTGCGATTGCGCATATAAATGATTGGCAACCAATTGAGGAAGCAAATCACCTACAGCAATTTGTTCAAATAAGGTGTCTTTATCTTGAATATGACGCCATTCCAACAGATCAGCCCAATCTGCTTCTGATAAATCTTTAATTGAACGATTGAACAATTTTAAAGCACGGTTTAATGCTTGTTGTCCTACCAATCGTTGTTCATCAGGATCTTGATCTCGCAAAATATTTTGGATCGCACGTCGTGCTTTTTGGGTATTAATAAAGCTTAACCAATCTGGGTTTGGCGTTGCCAATACATCTGTGATGATTTCAATCACTTGACCACTGATCAGTGGTGTTGAAAGTGGCTTAATTTCCCCATTGATTTTGGCACCCACAGCATGGTTACCTAAAAACAAACTTGCTGAATAGGCAAAATCAACAGCAGTCGCGCCTTGCGGTAATTCGTGCAATTGACCATGTGGGGTATAAACCCAAATTTTTTCTTGATGTAAATAATCCAATAAGTCGCTAAATGTAGTTTTAGCACATTCATTACCCACCAAGAGATCTAGATTCTTCATGGATGCTTGAATTGCTGAACGGCAAGCTTGCGGTGCATTTTCACCTAGAACCACACCAAATCGTGCTGCTTTACGCATCAATTCAGTTTGAATGGTCAGTGACAGTGTAGTGCGTTCACCTTTGAGCTTGATCATTAAAGATTGATTACCACCAGGGAGTGGGCGACGAATATGATCTTCATAGTCTAAAACTTGGAAGTTTTCCCGTAATGCATCGACCAGACGGTCACAGTCGGCAATGCTTTGTAAAATAATTTCAAAAGCATGGCTATGGGTGAGTTCTTGTAAATCAATTTCATTTTTAACAAAATGGCGCAATAATTCGATATTGTTATTCTTCTTTTTAATACGCCCTTGAATATTATAATTATTCAGCAATTCAGCTAAATTTTGTTCCCAAACAGATTGATATTTACATCGTTCTGGTTTGGTTTTGAGTAGATTCTCTTGGACGTCATTGTACATATCAAGATCAAGATTTTGATAGCACAGATGCTCTAAGTTATCTGCCATTTCATTCATACCCACAAGACGTGCCATAGGTACAAAAATATCAAAGGTTTCTTGAGCAATGCGTGCACGTTTATCTGGGCGTAAAGCGCCGAGCGTGGTCATATTGTGATAGCGATCTGCAAGCTTGATGATAATCACGCGAGGGTCTTGCAAGGTAGCTTGGAGAATTTTACGGAAAGATGCGGCTTTATTATATTCTTTGTCACTGGAATGGCTGAGTTTGGTGACACCATCAACCAATTCTGCAACAGTCTTGCCAAATTTTTCGGTAATGTCTTCTTTGGTAAAATCAGTATCTTCAATGACATCATGCAGCAAAGCTGCCATTAATGTTTCAGCATCCATTCGCATATGCGCCAAAATACAGCTCACAGCAATCGGATGTAGGATATAGGGTTCACCACTTTTACGTGTAATACCATCATGCGCAATATCAGCATAATCACAAGCCGTAAGAACCCGCTCGACATCGCTTGGTTTTAAGTAAGCGTCGATAATTACGTTAAGCTGTTGCTTGGCTTGGCTGACCTCTTGGCCTGGCATAAAAACACCTATCCTAAATTACAAATTTGAAATCTTTTCCTAATGCTTAATGAAAAGCATATTGAGCGACTTGTCAATTTCTAGATCGAAAAAATATTTATTTTTTTAACAAATATTTTGAAATTTGTCGATCAATAGGCGATTTTTGTTGAGAAGCGACTGCAATAAAAAAGCCTAGTTGAAAAACTAGGCTTTTAGAAAAAGCTGATCTTATTGGAAAGAAAAACCTTCAAGATTAAGATTGTTTGCAGATAAAGCAAGGTCAAGACTTGATGTTTGATAATCTTGATCACGTTGTTTCAAAATATCTTTGGTCACATGACCAATCGCAATCTCACGTAATGCAACAACAGTCGGCTTGTCATTGTCCCACTCAACAGTAGGCTCAATACCTTGACGTGCCAATTGACGCGCGCGTTTGCTTGCCACTAGTACAAGCTCAAAGCGGTTGTCTACATGGTCTAAACAATCTTCAACGGTTACGCGTGCCATAGGAATTCTCGTTTGGATACAAAATTTTTAAATAGACTATGCAGTATAAAATGCTTTCATCACATACTCAAGTTTTAATCGAAGCTTATTGAATAAACTTCAACTCAAAAAATTAACTTTGCGGGGTAATTAGCTTTGTAATCAAAGCTTGATGTCGGTTCGCTTGCTGCTCTATTTTTAAGCGATTGGCGTTGATTACAGATTCTAAGTCATGCAAAGCTTTATTGAAATCATCATTGATAATAATGTATTCAAAATTAACATATTGTTGCATGTCTTCAACAGCACAGCTGAGACGGTGCTCAATTACTTCTACAGAGTCAGTTCCTCGATTTGAAAGACGTTGACGTAAATCAAACTGAGTTGGTGGGAGGATAAAGATTTGTTTAGATTCAGGAAAAAGTTTACGAACTTGTTCAGCACCTTGCCAGTCAATCTCTAAAAGCACATCATGACCTTTAGCCAATTGTTCTTTTACTGTTGCTTGTGCAGTACCATAGTAATTGCCAAACACTTCTGCATATTCGATAAAACCACCTTGATTGACTTGGTCAAGAAAGTCTTCTTTAGACGTAAAATGATAATGAACACCGTCGAGTTCGCCAGGTCGTTGACCACGAGTCGTATGAGAAACAGAAACATGTAAATTGCTTACACGTTCAAGTAGCGCCTTCACGAGAGATGTTTTGCCTGTTCCTGAAGCCGCAGAAACGACAAACAATAAACCCGACATGATATTTTTCCTGATATGATAAAATATCTTCTCTATTTTAGAGTAGAGCGCAGACAAACAAAACAGTTTTTACACATTGTTTGTGTTTAATCGCTAAAATATATCCAACCATTGAAGTGAGCAACGAGGATTTTATGGAAATTGTATTGGCTAATCCACGTGGATTTTGTGCAGGTGTAGATCGTGCAATTGCCATTGTCAATCGTGCACTTGAATGTTTTAACCCGCCGATCTATGTTCGCCATGAAGTGGTGCATAACAAATTTGTGGTGGATGATCTTCGTCAACGTGGTGCAATTTTTGTTGATGAGTTGGATGAAGTTCCAGATGATAATATTGTTATTTTTAGTGCACATGGTGTATCCAAAGCCGTACAACAAGAAGCTGAACGTCGTGGATTAAAAGTGTTTGATGCAACTTGCCCGTTGGTCACTAAAGTCCACATCGAAGTCACCAAATATGCTCGTGAGGGCACAGAAGCAATTCTCATTGGTCATGAAGGTCACCCTGAAGTTGAAGGGACGATGGGACAGTATGACAAAAAAAATGGTGGTGAAATTTATCTGGTTGAAGATGAAGAAGACGTTGCATCATTAAGCGTTAAACATCCTGAAAAAGTCGCATTTGTTACTCAAACCACGTTATCTATTGATGATACAGCCAAAGTCATTGATGCCTTACGTCATAAATTTCCGCATATCCAAGGTCCTCGAAAAGATGATATTTGTTATGCCACTCAAAACCGTCAAGATGCTGTACGAGATTTAGCAACCCAGTGTGATGTAGTGTTGGTGGTAGGCTCTCCAAACTCCTCTAATTCAAATCGTTTACGTGAGTTGGCAGAGCGAATGGGGAAACATGCTTATTTGGTGGATAATGCGGACGAGTTGCAACAAGCATGGTTTAGTCCTGAGCATAAAATTGGGGTGACTGCAGGAGCTTCTGCACCAGAGATTTTGATTAAGCAGGTCATCCAGCGTTTGCAGGACTGGGGTGCAACAGCACCACAAGAACTCAACGGTCGTGAGGAAAATATCACATTTAGCTTGCCAAAAGAGTTACGGATTCATGTAACTCAAGCATAAAGATAAGTCTTAATTTTTAAGCAGATAGCTGAATATTTCAGTTATCTGCTTTTTTATGCCTTTTATCCAACTTGTATTGGTTTTGTAAGTGTTTAAGTTATGATTTTAAATAGGGTAAAGTTTTGTTGTGATGGAGTTGTAATGCGAAATAATCGGGGATTCACCTTAATTGAGTTGATGGTGACGATAGCTGTTTTCGCTGTTATTGTTATGATGGCTGCACCCTCATTTAATAAGTTAATTGTCAATCAAAAACTAACTAGCAGTACGCGAGGATTGATCAATGCTTTTAATTTGGCTAAATCTCAAGCCGCAATTTTAAAAAGAGCTGTTGCAGTTTGTCCAAATAAAACGATTGCTGGGGCAAGTTATACTAAATTGGATTGCGCAACATCAGCAATCCCAAACTTTGCAACAATTACAAATGCTATAGAAAAGCAAGATGTGTTAGATAACAGAGTGATTTTAGTACAAATAGATCCAAAAGTAGAATTGAAATCAGGCAGTGTAACGAATGTTGTGTTTAATGAGGTGGGGTCTAGTGGAGCATCGAAAAATATAATTCTATGTGCAGGCAATAATTCAAGAACAATTACAGTTTTGCAACTTGGTAATGTGACGCAAACGACGGGAACTTGTTAAATGATAATAATAAATAATCAAAAGGGTGTGGGGTTAATGGAAGTTCTTGTTGCGCTTTTGTTGCTAGCGATAGGTGTGCTTGGTTATTCAGCATTGCAACTAAGAGCAATAGATGCATCTTCTGAAGCTTTATACCGTTCTCAAGGTATGCTAATTCTTCGCGGTATCGCTGATAATATTCGTGCAAATCCAGCTGGTCAGAGTAATTATCCTACTGCAGTGAGAAGCTATACTTCATCTACAACTGCACCTACAGCCCCAACCGTCAATTGTTTTAATGTCGCTGAAGCACAAAGATGTACTCCAGCACAGATGGCTACTTATGATGCTTACCTTGCTGAAAAAGCAGCTTTTGATTTGGGTATGCATATCACTATGGATGACTGTCCAGGTGTGGCGGCTGCACCTGTGAAACGACAATGTTTGTTTATTGCTTGGGATGATACGACTTTAACGGCTACAGCTACAGCTGCAAATATTAGTAATTGTATGTCTGACGCTGGAGTGTATGTGTCGGGTTCAAAATGTCTCATGATGGAGGCATACTAGTGAAATATAAAAATAATTTGCATGCCCGGAAAGGATTTACACTTTTAGAGTTGATCGTTGCAATAGCAATTGGACTCATCATTGCCGCTGCAGCGATGCAACTTTTTATAGGTGGGTTTTTGACATCACGAATGCAGGAAGCAAATGCAGAATTACAAAACAGTGGTATCTTTGGTTTAGATTATATGACCCGAGATATTCGCCTTGCCAATTTTGGTAATACTCGTCCTGATTTAAACGATCAGACACCTCTTGGTGGAATTATTTTAACGGCAAGAGATGCTGTAGATACAAATACAAATATTACATTTCCATCTTCGGCACCATTTATTTCTAAAGGTTTATTAAGCCATAGCAAAGGTAATCAGGAAGATGTTAGTGGGGTCAAAAATGAGTGGCAAGGTCTATCTAACGTAAACCAAACTAGTGATCAGTTGACGATTCAATTTGTAGCCCCAAATGAAATGGTGAATTGTGAGGGGAATAACGTTCAAGAAGGCGATTATGTGATTCAACGTTATTTCTTAAGACAAGATCCTGCTGATGCGAGTTCTGGAAATAATTTTGCTCTGGCTTGTGATGCGAATACGCCAACAGCTTCAGGAGTAACTCCAGTTGCAAACCCGAGTACAATTTCAGGGTTTGGCGATGCTGGACAAGTGATTATGCCGCGAGTTGATCATTTTGTTGTGCAATTGGGGGTGAGGGACAGTAATAATCGTCTTGCATATTATTCAATCAATCAATATAGAGCTGAAGCCAGCAAGGCAAGAGCAAAAACGCCTGCTGTTGTTCCTCCACGAATTGTTGCTGTAAAAATAGCAGTATTAGTACGCTCCATGGATGATACGAAAAATCAGAATATTGATTTGTCAAAAACTATATCAGTTTTAAATCAAGATATTACATTGAAGGATACATCGACTTTATATGCGCGTCGAGTATATTCAACGACAGTTGCCTTACGTAATGGTTTGGGAGTTCCTAAATGAAAAATAATTTAACAGCAAGAGGGGCATTACGACATCAAAAAGGTGCAACATTAATTGTCGTGTTGATTATGTTGTTACTTGTCACAATTCTTGGTGTTTGGGGGATTCGCACTGCCATGACATCGTTAAATATTGCAACAAATAGCCAAGTTGGACAATTATTGTCGCAAACAGGTGATACACCAAGCAATTATTTTTTGAATACTTCTGATTATAATGATTTAACAAGAATTACAACTGCTGTCGGTCAAGCAATTACATTACACAAAGAAAGGCCAGGAAGAGAAGTCATATTTTGTTATAAGCCAACCTCAAAAGAGATTATAGATACTGCTTTTGATACAACAGTTTTGGTGCCTCCTCAACAATCAGCAAATGATGATACAAAAGCAACAATAGATTCTGTTTATTCAAACCGCGGCGGATTTTGTGATTTAACCAAAGATTTTGGTAGTTCACGTGAAGCTGTTGTGACTCAAGTTGCGGTTAAAATTATCTCAGAGCCAGGTGCTATTGGTGCTGACTTAGAGCGAGGAACGAATCAAGCAGAAGGCGCCACTGAAACTAAAGATAAGGTCGATGCGAAGGTTCGTGTCACAACTACAGCAATCATGCCTAGTTTTGCGCATTCCAACATATCAGATATTCAAAATGACTGTATTGGTAGTGCAGGAACTGTGGGCTATATCAACGATAACTTAGGTACAGAATTGCAAGGTAAAAAAACCGTAGCAGATTGTTTAACTAATTACGGTGTTCCTATTAGCACGCAAGTTCAAGAGTTTGAGATGCGATCTCGTGATATTCAAATTGAAGCACCAATGTAAATTGGGAGAATGAAAATGAAAAAACAGAGAAATTGGTTCATTACTGAATTAAAACTGACTCAATTAAGTCGAGGTGTTTCATTTGTCGCTGGTTTTGTGGGGACAACATTAATCGCATCCTCTGTTGTACAGGCAAGTGATTTACAGATTTATGCAACACCAACAGCTGGGAAAAAAACCATTGTCATGATGTTGGATACATCAGGAAGTATGAGCGGTGGAGACTCTGGTCAATCAGGGTCAAGATTAACGCGTTTAAAAAATGGTATGAACACCTTTTTAGACAGTAATAATCCGATTTTAACCGATGTACGTGTTGGATTAGGACATTATTCTGTAAATGGTGATGGTAAAACAGCAAGAATTTTGGTTGAGGCAAATGCTTTAGGAACTGTAAATTCGAGTCAACGTCAGGCATTGAAGAAAGCTGTTGCTGGTTTATCTGCTTCAGGAAATACACCTACAGCTCATGCGTTTGCGGAAGCAGCTGCGTACTTAATGGGGACAAGTCCCGCTTTAAAGCTTAATAATGCCGAAGTATATTTTAGATATGGTGGAAGTAATTCATCATATTGGGCGAGCTGTTTATCATGGAATAGTGCTAAGACATCATGTACAAGTTGGGGTGGAACGTCTACATCGACACGGAATACAACAGGTTTGAGCTCACAAAGCTGTACGAAATATATTGATGACCAAGGGCGAAGTTATTCAGGTACTTGTTATTCAGGGAGCGAAGTAATTCTTTCATTGAGTGGTTTTAATAACTCAGCAAGTAGCACAAAAAATGGAAATCAATATCTCTCTCCTCTACCTCCAGTTGATGAGCGAGTAAGTTGTGATGGGCAAGGTGTTTATATTTTGTCGGATGGTGAGGCAAATGGTTCAAGTCCATCTGAAGCAACATCTATTATGTCGGTAGTTTTAGATGATAATGGAACTAACTTCTCTTGCCCATCTAATGGATTAAATACTGGATCAGCTGCTTCTTGGCATTGTATGGGGGAATTTGCCAAAAGACTGTTTGATAAAACAAGCAATCCTGCTCAAGTTTCTATTCAAACAGCATTTGTCGGTTTTGGCAGTGACTTTAATAGTTTATCACAGACGCATGTTCAGCAAGCATGTAAACTGAGCTCGCGCACCCAAGCAGATCGTACAGGTGATGATGCTTGCTCACCAGGAAATGGTTCTGTTTCAGTTACGTCTCCAGGTTATGGTAATGGAGGTTTTTTTACGACTCAGTCCGCTCAAGGTGTAACAGATAGTGTTGTTGCATTTATTAATAACTTGGGTAAAGCACCTCTAGAACCCTTAACGACTGGTGCGATTTCTGTTCCAGTGGATAATTTAAACCCTTCTGGACTCCAACCTTATGGATATTTACGAGGACTTGAACCTAATCCCCAATCTTCAGATCTTATTTGGGCGGGGAACTTAAAAAAATACCAAGTCATTCAAACAGGGAGTAATGCCGGTGCATTTGCGGCTATTGGATCAAAACTTGTGTATGACAAACAAGGTGGTTTTAATACAGGAACACGTGATTTGTGGAATAGTTCAAATGTGTATAGTGGCAAGGTTTATAATGATGGAGGGGTAATTCGCTTGGGTGGAGCTTATTCTAAAGTTCCTATGCCAATACTTGGTCAAACAGAAAATCTTGCGATTGATCCTCCGCAATATGCTTATACAGCTAATCCAAATGCTTTACGTAATTTATTTACAGATGTTCAGTCTACTGGTGGGGCAAATTTAACCAATGCCGGCAAAAATGCAAATCTGATTAAGGTGCCTGGTGGTGGTATACCAACGAGTGGAGCGGCAAACTATGTGTTGGATCAATTTAAAAACCAAACAACTTTAAAAGACTTTCCTGTTTTAACCAAAATAAAATTATTAAACTATCTTGGTTTTAGTGTGCCATACGATGAAACAGCTACAACACTACCTACTTCATTGCAAACACCGAATTCGCCTTTCTTAGCTATGGGAGGCAGTATCCATTCACTTCCTGTTCAATTGACCTATTCTGGAACATTAGATGAAACTGGTAATTTAACTTCTACACGTAGTCAATCCGTTTTATATGGCACTATGGATGGTGGATTACATATTGTGGATGGCTCAACTGGAGCTGAACAAATGGCTTTTATTCCAGCAGAGCTCCTAAGAAGTGATACAGGTTCAAAAGCTTTAATTAAAGGGCAGACAGATACAAATGCCCCAGTTTCAGGGACAGATGGTGCTTGGATATCCGATTCCACTTATCAGACTCAACGTGGTTCTGGATCAAACTCAAGTGCTGTTAAAGCGCTGTCAATGAATATCTATGGTGGAATGCGGATGGGGGGATCAAGCTATTATGCTTTGGATGTCTTGAACCCCTCTTCTCCAAAACTGAAATTTAGACTGGGCGCAGACGTTACTGGATTTGGGCGTATTGGTCAGTCTTGGTCCAAACCTGTACTTGCCAATGTCAGATATAATGGTGTTAATAAACGAGTGATGATTGTGGGAGGGGGGTATGACCAGTGTTATGAAAACCCTCAATTTGAACTAGGCAAGGCCGTGTCTAACGCAGACTTCCCTGATACTAGTTGTGATAAGAAAATACAAGCACAAGGTAATGCCGTCTATATGGTTGATGCAAATGATGGGACTTTGATCTGGTCAGCAACATATGGAGCGAATTCAACTGACGACAAAAAGTATCTAAAGCATAGCATTGTTAGTCGTATCAGTGCGATAGATCGTGATGGAGATGGTTTGGTTGATAACTTGTATTTTGGGGATTTAGGCGGACAGGTTTTCCGAGCAGATTTAGATAATTATCAAACTAAATCAGGATCAGCTTACAGTAACTTTGGTGTTAGAGTGAGTCGAATTGCGAATCTTGCAACTAATGATTCTTTGAATAATAAAGATTGGGACTATACTGGCAGTAAAGCACCTAGATTCTATGAAGCTCCAACTTTAACTATCCATGACGAAGGTGCAAATACTTTTCTTGTTGTTGGTTTAGCATCAGGAAATAGAAGTACACCGCTCGATGTTGTTCCAACAGTAGGACGAGAAAAGTTATTACCTACGACAGCGTTATCTGGGCGACCTGTTAATAATGTATACGGTCTGATTGATCGAGACTTCATTGAACCCAATTTAATGAAATCAACATATTCAGTTAAGACGAGTAGTCTAAGCTTAGATCTACTACAGAAAAACCCTCAATTGCTTACAGGTAAAATTGCAAATGCCTTTTTTGGAACAGGTAATTTAAAACAAGGTTGGTATCGTTCATTATCAAGTATGAGCAATGGTACGGAACGAGGTGGGACCGCTTTTCGCGTTGCTGGTGGAATGAAAGCCTATGAAGAACCATTTGCAATTACAGGTAATTTAATTATTCCTGTTTATGATCCACAAGGTACAGGTATTTCTGGGCAAGATCCATGTAAACCGCGTGTAGTCGGTGAAACCGATCGTCAAGTATTTTGTTTACCTTATGGTGCATGCTTAAAAACAGATGGTACTGTGGATGGGGGGGCAGCTGGGCAAGAGTCAAAAACAGGCTTCCAAACCACGACAACGGGTTGCCCTGCTGGTGTTTCTGAGTGTAATGATAATGTCATAGGTACTGGTATTCGAGGTCTAGCAATGGCACCGATTACAAGTTCTACGCCAAATAGTGCTTGCTCAGATAAAACTTTGGCGGGAAATGAAAAAGGGACTGGTAAATGGGCTTGTCAGCAAATCATTAATCCAACTAGATGGTACGATAAATGGCTCAAATAAAATCTTTTATCAACCCTTCAGCTTTTTTTAGAACTTGCCATTATGCAAGTTCTAAAAAAAATAATCAGATCGGATTTACCTTGATCGAATTGATGGTTGTAATCATCATAATTACGATTTTTACGATAATTGCAATTCCTTCATATCAAGAATATGCAAGAAGAGCAGATGCGTCTGCAGCTGAGCAAGAAATTCAGAAAATAACTGAACAAATGGAAAAACATAAAGCTCGAAACTTTACTTATAGATGTTTTGATCCTAAGTATATATATGGAGAGACTGTGAGTACCAGTGGCAGTAATCGTTGTCACAATGATAGCGCTCTGACGAGTATCGTTTTACCAACTGGGGCAACGGGTACAAATATCAAATATACAATTATGATTAAGGATTTAAATGATACCAATCTGGATCTTACGGATAATGATGCTTTAGGGCGTAATTATGCAATAAAGGCTGTTTCTAATTCAGATAAAAACTATACGTATTTATTAACAAGTACAGGCATTCGTTGTAAAAACAAAACAAAAGCTAATGTCGATTATACTTCATGTGGTACCACTGCGACGGGTATGGAGAGTTGGTGATGATTAGTAAAAAAGGTTTTACATTGATTGAACTCATGATTGTGGTAGCAATCATTGCTATTTTAGCTGCGATTGCATATCCATCTTATCAGCAGTATGTAAAAAAAACTAAACGTACTGATATGCAGACGGCTATGATTCAAATTGCTCGAAATTTAGCAAATTATAAAATGGCGAATAATAATTTTTCAGGTCTTGTTTTAACTAATAGTCAGAT
The DNA here is from genome assembly GCF_000368925.1 of Acinetobacter bereziniae LMG 1003 = CIP 70.12. Classification (GTDB taxonomy): domain Bacteria; phylum Pseudomonadota; class Gammaproteobacteria; order Pseudomonadales; family Moraxellaceae; genus Acinetobacter; species Acinetobacter bereziniae. The sequence goes on from NZ_KB849756.1 coordinate 2,724,149, forward strand.
ATTTGGAGGTACGGTATACCCAAAAAGTGGTCCAGCACTTTATGATCTGAAATTAACTGATATAGGTGGGACAAATGCATTATCCGCTAGTGGAGCTAATGTAAACACATGGCTTCTTGTTGCTACGCCAAAGTCATCAGGTCAACAATATGAGGATGGACATATTGTGTTAAATTCCCGCGGAGAGAAATGTTGGACGAAAGGTTCAGATAAGAATAACGGTACGCCATGCACCCCGTCTGCAACCACAAACTGGGACGGTAGATAAAATTTAAATTCAAAATTGTGGATAAATAAAAATTGATCTTTCTTTCATAGACAAGATAACGTAAAATACTGCCCTCTATGAAAGGGGTTTGAAATGTATCGATGGTCGGTGCAAGGATAATCCGTAAAAACTATAAGGTTCTATCATGGTTGTAATTCGTCTAGCACGCGGTGGTGCTAAAAAACGTCCGTTCTATCAAATCATTGTAACTGATAGCCGTAATGCACGTGACGGTCGTTTCATCGAACGTATTGGTTTCTTTAACCCTACAGCTCAAGGTAAAGCAGAAAAACTTCGTTTAGATGCTGACCGTTTTGCTCACTGGGTTTCACAAGGTGCTCAACCTTCTGAACGTGTTGCTTCTTTAGCTGCTCAAGCGAAGAAAGCTGCAGCTGCTGCATAATTTATTCAGCAGTAGGTAGCCCATGACACCAACACAGAATGTGCCCGAAGATCGTATTCAGATTGGACAGCTACGTTCAGCATATGGATTAAATGGGTGGCTCTGGGTCTATTCCAATACTGAACCCATGAGCAACATTTTTGACTACCTGCCTTGGTACATAGAAACCAAAGCAGGTTGGCAAATTATCGATGTAAAACGTTGGAAACCACATGGCAAAGGTCTTGTTGTTGCGCTAAAAGGTGTGATTGATCGCACCGCAGCAGACAATTTGGTTGGCGCTAATATCTGGATTTCAAAGTCGCAACTGCCTCAACCGGGTGTGGATGAGTACTATTGGTCTGATTTAAAAGGTCTAACAGTGTTAGGTTTGAATGATGAAGAGCAAGAAGTAAATCTCGGTAAAATCCATGAACTGTTTGAAACAGGTGCCAATGATGTAATGGTTGTTCGTGCAACAGCAGATAGCATCGATGGTGAAGAGCGAATGATTCCATGGCATAAAGATGTGGTACAACGCGTTGATCTCGAAGCTGGTCGTATCTACGTGAATTGGGGCGTGGATTATTAATCCTTAGGATTGGCACAGCAGGAAAATAGAGGAGTCTGCGGTGTTTTTTGCAGTCATTACGCTTTTTCCTGAAATGTTTGAAGCGATTACAGCGTACGGCATTAGCGGACGCGCGGTGAAACGTGACATTGTACAAGTTCATTGTATCAATCCACGAGAATTTGCCGAGGGCAACTACAAAAGAGTGGATGAACGTCCATTTGGTGGTGGTCCAGGTATGGTGATGATGGCTGAGCCTTTGGCAAAAGCAATACACCATGCCAAACAGCTTGCAAAGCAAGCAGGAGCAGTTCATGTCCCTGTGGTGTATATGTCTCCACAAGGTAAAACCCTAAATGAACCTGCGGTACAGCAATTTATTCATTATGACGGATTGATTGTACTGTGTGGACGTTATGAGGGGGTCGATGAACGTTTGATCCAAAAATATGTAGATCAGGAATGGTCGATTGGAGATTACGTATTGTCGGGTGGTGAATTACCTGCGATGGTTCTATTAGACAGTGTGATTCGACGTTTGCCGAATACCATGTCAGATGAACAGTCAGCAGTGCAAGATTCATTTGTGGACGGTCTACTCGATTGCCCACAATATACCAAGCCAGACCATTTTGAAGGTTTGGATGTTCCTGATATTTTAAAGTCAGGTCATCACGCAAATATTGAAAAATGGCGGTTTTTGCAACGCTATCAACGCACTTTGGAACGTCGCCCTGAGTTGGTGGAAAAAGTTGAGTTGACCAAGCAGCAAAAGAAATGGCTAAAAGATCAGCAAGACTCAGCAAAATGATGCTTGGTTCGAGCACAAGATTGAGAAGCAATGCTTCAACAAATTGATATTTAGCCTTGGTTAAATGTCTTTTATAGGCTCCTTAAACTCTCTCATATTTGAGTGAGGCTAAGGGGAAAGATAAACGGGTTGATATGCGATTTAGCCTCTGTCCCCAGCGGTTGTACAGACCTCTTCTGTTCCGCAAAATCGGAGATTCCCACAATGAGTGGTAAACATCCTTTAGTTCAAGCAATTGAAAACCAACAGTTAAAAACTGACATCCCTGCTTTTGCTCCTGGTGACACAGTTGTTGTCCAAGTAAAAGTAAAAGAAGGTGACCGTGAGCGTCTTCAGGCGTTTGAAGGTGTGGTGATTGCGAAGAAAAACCGTGGTTTGAACTCAGCGTTCACAGTACGTAAAATTTCTAGCGGTGTTGGTGTTGAGCGTGTATTCCAAACTCACTCTCCAATCGTTGCTAAAATCGAAGTGAAACGTCGTGGTGACGTTCGTCGTGCTAAGCTTTATTACCTACGCGAATTGTCTGGTAAAGCTGCACGTATTCGTGAGAAATTACCAGCGCGTAAACAAGGTTAATTTTAACTTTGCTTTACAGCTAAAAATGCGCCTTATTGGGCGCATTTTTTATGACTCATTGATGAATGAAAATAGTATATAGTCAACCTGTTGAAAAATGCACACAGTAAAATATCATTTTTCTTGATCAATAAAATCAAAGTGATCAATAGATTGCTTGAAGATCTAAAGCTTGCACTGTCACGTTTTAGATCTAAAGTTTTAATTGATTTGCGTTGGCGATGTCTTACTTTTTAGAGACGAAAAGTAACAAAAATCCTTTGTTTGACAGGGATCTTGCGCTGCAAACAAAGCAGTGCTTTGTTTTTGCTCATATCGTCCTTGACCGATGGCGGCATCCATGCCGCCAACGGCGATAGCGATGTCAGGTAAAATCTGCTGATGAAAAAGCAAAGACTATTTCAGTTATATTAAGTCAATAAGATTGATTGCTATTATAATCCTTGTAATTTTAAACGGTTGGCTTGTTCACGATAGACTTGTACTGGATCAGGTGCAAAGATTGCACGCAAGCCTAAAACCTGATTGACTTCATCCAAATGATTCCAACGATAATCATCACGAATCGTTTTACCAAATTTGGCACTACAGCGAGAGACAAGTCCATCATTGGTTTCAGGAATATTGCGACTGGTGCTGAGTAAGAATGCATCCGTTAAATCTGCAAGATTTGTTAAAACAGCACTTCCTGTGAAAGAATAAAAATAAATGCCTTTTTCCTGATATGCACCTTCTCCACATGTTGTTGTCGGAACGCCCATTGGAAATTGATGATTGAAAAGAGCAGAGCCTTCGGTGCTTAAACTTTTTGAACCTGCCAATGCATCATGCGGAAACTCTTTGGGATCAAAGCCCTTAGACCAAACAATCATATTGGAAATAAAATTAACCATGTTGACCAATGGACCTTCAGCTGGAGTGCCTTCTGCTCGTAAAATCACATCCGAAAGTGGACTCCCTTTGTTTGGGGAGCCAACAGCTGTTACCGAAGCAACGTTGTTCGGCATCACTCCGGCAACATAACGTGCAGTGGGACCACCATGTGAGTGACCAATGAGGTTGATTTTTGTTTGTCCTGTAATGGCGAGGATATCTTCAACTTGTTGTACCAATTGTTCACCTCTAACTTCTGTTGAGTTAAATGGTGAAACACGTGTGACCCATGTATTTGCACCATTACGTGCTAAGTCAGGTGCAATTTGGTACCAGTAGTCTTGTCCTGAAGCATTGTCTGAACGAATAAATCCAGCCATGCCATGTACCAATACAATAGGATATTTAGTTTTAGCATAAGTTGATGTTGTTTGACTTGTGGTGATTTGCTGAGCATTAGACGCATACACACTGGGTACTAAACAAGCCAAGATTAGACTTGCCATCAATGATCCATATTTCATGGGGAAGCTCCATTTAAAATTGTTATTTATTATTGATTCACTTCTAAGTGAAATTTAAAAATATCAAAATTGTCATGAATTACGAGCGGAAAAGTATGAAAAACAACCTTAAATGTAATATTTTATTTCGTAAAAATGTTTATTCAGTGTTAAATTCATAAAAGCCATTGAAATTTATGGAAAACTTAAAACTAGATCAAAGAATATTCATACAAGTGATTTGATTTCAATCATTCATATCCAATGCGCTTTATGTTTTATAAAAATTGTTAGAAGCTTTGGTGATTGGTTTATTTTGCACTTTTGGATCATAGAAGGTCTTTTAATTGTGAGGCGACATGGATGTTGTTATGTTGAGTGAAGGGATATGAGCAAAACCAAAAGCCATATTGTAAAAGAGATACAATATGGCTAATTTAAGTTGAGAACTTATAAACCTTGTACTTTCAAACGGTTGGCATGTTCACGATAGACTTGTACTGGGTCTGGCGCAAAGAGTGCGCGTAAACCTAAAATTTGATTGATTTCGTCCAAATGATTCCAGCGGTAATTATCTCGAATAGTTCTACCGAATTTTGCACTACAACGTGACACTAAACCATCATTATCATGACCGAGGTTGATCAATAAGCTTGTACCAAGTAGTGCTGAATCCAAGTCTAAAAGATTGGTGACGACTGAATTGCCTGTAAATGAAAAAAATTGAATGCCTTTTTCTTGGTAAGCACCTTCGCTACATGCAGTAGCGCCGACGCCCATTGGAAATTTACGATTAAATAAAACTGAGCCTTCGGTCGTAACACTTTTTCCACTGGCTAATGCATCATGAGGGAAGCTTTTTGGATCTAAGCCTTGCGCCCAAACAATGGTTTTCGAGAATAAATTGACAAGACTGACAACGGGTCCTTCAAGAACTGTACCCTCTGCACTCAAAATGACATCTGCAACTGGGCTGCCTCTTTGTGGTGAACCAATCGCGGTCACGGATGCAACGCGAGTAGGCATGACACCCGCAACATAGCGACTGGTTGGACCACCATGAGAATGACCGACTAAATTGACCTTTTGGCTACCTGTGATGGCTAAAATCTCTTCTACTTGTTGAGCCAGTTGTTCGCCACGCACTTCGGTTGAATTAAACGGTGATACACGTGTCGCCCATGTGCTTGCGCCGTTTCGTGCCAAATTAGGTAAAATTTGATACCAGTAATCGAGTCCTAAAACATCACCAACCCGAATAAATCCTGCCATACCATGAGCAAATACAATTGGGTATTTGGTTTCTGCATAATCAGAACTTACTTTTGTTGCAGTGACTTGTTGTGCATTGGATGCATGTGTCGTGGATAAAGTACATGCGAGAAATAGACCTGTGATCAGATGTCCATATTTCATCATAAATCTCCGTTGGTTTTATTATTGAGGGTTTTTTGGTATGTATCGTTTTTTAACCTAGCAAAGCTGAAGTGAGGTTATCGATGAAATTTGGATGAAAAACAACCTAAACTGTAACTTAATATTTTATTTCTTGGTAAAAAATGAATTGATGTGTTGCCATAACCGTCTTATGGCAACAGGAGTTGAGGGCTTTATTTTTAAATCAAACATAAATAAAATCTACTGTTGTTGACCTCACAGTAAATATTTTAGATTAGAAATATTATAAGCCTTCTAATTTCAAGCGATTGGCTTGTTGGCGAAATTGATCAACTGGATTCGGTGAAAATAATCCGCGTAACCCTAAAATTTGATTGACCTCATCCAAGTGGGTTTGATCATAATTATCTCGAATCACTTGTCCTAAATGGGTATTGCAACGAGTGACTAAGCCATCATTATCTAGATTTTTATATGACAAAGGTGCAAGGGTAGAAATTGCAGCATCAGTCAGATCAAGAACATTGGTCAATTGTGCTTTACCCGTCCATGAATAATGGTAGACACCATTTGAAGTCACTTTTTGCCCCTGACCACAATCTTTGGGAATCGCTGCACTTGGATATTTTGCATTAAATTCAGCTGAACCTTTTTCACTAATACTTTGTAAAGAACGATTTAAGCTGTTGGGTAATGATGGATTATTTTCCAGTAAGGTAATCACCGGCGCTAAAATATATTGACTTACAACGGTTAACAGCGCACTCGCGCCTTGATTACTCAATATATCATCTGCAACTTTAGAGCCTTTTATCGTTCCTGCAACAGCAGTTAAAGATGCTACTTTGGAAGGTGCAACGATTTCAATATAACGAATGGTTGGACCACCATGACTATGTCCAATGAGATTCACTTTGGCTGATCCTGTTAATGCCAAAACCTCATCAACTTGTTGTAAAAGTTGCTCACCACGAACCTCAGTGCTTTCTAAAGGAGAAACCTGTGTTGCATAGACCTTCGCACCATTTCGAGCAAGATCGGGGAGCACCTGATAAAAATAATCTAAGCCAAATGATGATGTACCAAGCCGAGTGAAACCAAACATGCCATGGTTAAATACGATTGGATATTTGGTTTTTGCATAGTCAGAACTGACATAGGTTGGAGTGACAGTTTGTAGCCCTGATGCTGAGACTGTCATTCCACTGAGTCCGAGGACGAGACCCAGCCCGAGTGAACCGATCTTTAATTTCATTTTAAATACTCTTTTTGTTTTAACTGGATAAATAACCCACAATTTCTAGAATTGTAAGTTGGTGTAGATTACAGTCCTTGTAACTTCAAACGATTGGCATGCTGTCGATATAAGGCTACGGGATCTTGTGAGAACCAACCTCGTAAACCAAACATCATATTGGCTAAATCGGTATGATTTAAATCGTAATTATCTCTAATCACTTGCCCAATATGCGTACTACAGCGCGGTACCATGCCGTCATTATCAGTGTTGCCGTACACTAAGGGGGCAAGTTGCATTAATAGGGTATCGATATCTAATAAATTTGTGGTTTGCGCAGTTCCTCCCCAAGAGTAATAATGAATTCCATTTTCTACTTTCGCACCCGTTTTATTACAATCTGTGGCGAGTGCAGTTGTTGGAAATTTGCTGTTAAATGTAGAAGAGCCTGTTTCTGAGAGCGATTTCATCGAGGCATCAAAGTTAATCGCTAAATCTGGATTTTCCTGTGCCCATGTGATCAGTGGACCAACAATATATTGTCCCAAAATATTCATCAAAATTTTACTTGCTTGATTATTTTGAATGCTGTCGGCAACACGAGAACCTCGAAAAGTTCCACCTACACCCGTGATAGACGCGACATATTGAGGTTTAACCGCTGCAACATAGCGGATAGTTGGACCGCCATGACTGTGTCCAATCAAGTTGACTTTGTCCTTTCCTGTGAGTGCTAAAACCTCTTCTACTTGAGTGATCAGTTGTTCTCCACGCACTTCAGTGGTATTGGCAGGAGACAATTGTGCTGCAAATACTGTTGCACCATTACGCGCCATGTCGGGTAAGATCTGATACCAATAGTCAATATTAAAACGCTCATTTCCGATTCGAGACCATCCGAGCCAACCATGTGTCATGACTATAGGATATGCAGTTTTTGCATAATCTGATTTGATTGTATCTTTGATTTGCAAAATGCCTGGAGATGCCTGTGTCAAGCTGGCTAAACCAAGTCCCAACACACAGCATATACTGAGCCCCAAACGATTTTTTATTGTCCTGTTTTTCATTTTTTTTCCTGTTATGTCACAATTTTATTGACTAATTTGCAAACGGTAATTGACCTCCTTGGTCATGTACCGTTTCAAATGTTTGTAATCTAAGTTGTTCTTGTTGATTGGAAAATTGTTGTGATTTGAGTTGTTGTATTGCACTTTGTTTAGCGGAATCACTCATATTGCTGTTGAGAATGGTGTCTCGCTCAGATAAATACTGGTTCACTTTATTTTTCCAGTCACCTCTTTGGACATCTAATGTTTCTAAACGTTGAGTTGCTTCTGGACCAACAAGATTAGTACGCATTTGATGCAGTTCTTGTGCTGAGCCACCGCGTGCTTTAATGTCTGCTGTGAGTTTTCTGAGGTCTTCAAGCTGATTCAGTTGTTGCAGATTTTCTTTCCAATCTTCAGGAAGTTGATCAAACAATGCTTTGAGTTTTTTGGCTTTTTCGCTTGCAGATAAGGATGCGTCATCCATCACAGCCATTCGATCGACGGTATATTGGTCATAGGTATCTTGCGTACCAAATAGACCTTGGATTTCATAATCTGAGAAGAATTTCTTTCTTAAATTTTTGGTATTGTCCACAATCTGTTGATAGTATTTTGCACTTTCCTTGTCCGCATTGGGTGCTTGTAAATCTGCTAATTTACTTCGGTAATCCATGTAGCGTGTCCATAAATCACTCAACTGAGATAGAACAGGCTCTTTATAGCTTGTTTGAAGATAACGCTGGAAATCTGTTTTGATTTGTTCAATTGTTTTTTCACCATACTGGGTAATGAAATATTCAAAACAGTCTTTGGTTTGTTCATTGACAATTAAGCGGTTGGAAGCATCTACTCGAATTTGACAATTAATTTGCGTGTCTTGTTGGCTCTTGCTGGCAAAACTTAGCGCTTCTGATGTTGAAAGCTGAGAAGCGGCAATTTGTCCTTCAGACTGAGTTGTATCGTCCGAAGTCTGATGTGCTTCAGCTGTTTGATGACTGGGTTTAAGCCAGAAAATGACTGCCAAAATCACCACTAAAATAATAAACAACACTATCCCAAGCGTTTTTTTTCTAGATGAATCCATCTAATGTCCTATATTTTTTGTATTTTTATTCAAAAATAATTTGCCATAAAACCGCAAGTTTCAAATATAAAATTTGTAAAAATAGATGAGTGGTTTTTGTTAAAATAACCCATCAACTTATGTATAAAGATCAAGATGTCCTCAAAAGCCCATAAGATTCCACGTCGTCATATCAGTGGTGTATTTTTATTGAATAAACCATTGGGCATTAGTTCAAATGCAGCATTGCAAAAAGTTCGTTGGTTGTATCGAGCACAAAAAGCCGGGCATACAGGTGCACTTGATCCTTTGGCTTCGGGTTTACTGCCGATTTGTTTAGGCGAAGCAACCAAGTTTTCGCATTATTTATTAGATTCGAACAAACGTTATCGTACAACCATTCAGTTGGGGCGCAGTACAACTACAGGTGATGTGGAAGGCGAGGTCTTGTTAGAAAAAGATGTACCTGAATTAAGCCAACCGAATATTGAGCAGGTTTTGAAACAATTCACTGGTGACATACAGCAAATTCCTCCGATGTATTCAGCTTTAAAGAAACAAGGACGCCCATTGTATGAGCTGGCTCGTCAAGGCATTGAAATTGAGCGTGAGGCTCGACCTATCCATATTTTTGCTGTTGAACTTATTGAGTTTACATCGCAGAGCCTGACTTTAGATATCACTTGTTCGAAAGGGACTTATATTCGAGTGCTAGGTGAAGATATTGCCAAAGCATTAGGTACGTATGGGCATTTGACTTATTTACATCGGATTCAGACAGGTCACTTTGATTTAATCCCCGAATATACCATTGAATATTTGGAAAGCTTAACTGAACAAGAGCGAGAAAAGTTGTTGCTTCCTATATATGCACCAATTGATCATTTTTTAAAGGTTCAGGTACCTCAAGGTCGTGCAGAATATTTCTGCCGCGGTATGGAAAGTAATATAGATCATGTTGCAGTCGCAGAAGTGCTTGTATTCGATGGTGAAAAATGTTTAGGGCTGGCTGAAATTACGGATAAGAAGCGCTTAGTACCGAAACGTGTTTTAAATCTTTGATTAGAAATATTGCCTCAAAATTCAGTGGATTGAAGAACGAGCACTGTTCAAATATAGCACCGTTAAAAGATAAGTGAATGTTATGGAATTTGATATTATTCTCAGTTTAGTGTTTTTTGCCTTTTGTGCAGGCGCGATTGATGCTGCTGTCGGAGGTGGGGGACTGATTCAAATTCCTGCTTTGATGGGGGCGTTGCCTCATTATCCGACGGCTACGGTTTTTGGTACTAACAAGCTTGCATCCATTTGTGGAACTGCATCCGCAGCATTTTCTTATTTAAAACAAGTCAAAATTGAATGGAAATTGCTTGCGGTTATCGGGATCACAGCTTTCATCAGTTCATTTGGTGGTGCTGCTTGTGTCTCTTTAATTCCACAGGAAATTTTACGTCCCTTTGTCTTGTTTATGTTGATTGTCATCGCAATCTATACGTTTTTTAAAAAACAGTTTGGGCAAGTACATTTTCAACAGGAAGTCACCCATAAAATGCTGTTGATCGCAGGTATCGGTGGTTTATTGATTGGTTTTTATGATGGAATTTTTGGACCAGGCACAGGCAGTTTCTTTATTTTTTATTTTATTCGTTATTTGAAAGTTGACTTTCTCCATGCTTCGGCACTTTCGAAAATCGGCAATTTCATGACCAATTTTGCAGCATTGAGTTTCTTTATTCCCACAGGGCATGTGCTATTTCAATTGGGCTTAATGATGGCAGTCGCCAATATTTGTGGCTCACTGGTAGGCGTGAAAATGGCGTTGAAATATGGAAGTGGTTTTATTCGAATTTTATTTTTAATTTTAGTCAGTATCTTGATTTGTCGTTTGGGATATCAAATGTTCATGGCTTAAGTTTTATATTCAAAACACCCCACAAAATTTAAGTTTTTTTGATACAAAAAACTCTTAAATTTTGTGGGGCTTTTTTTTGATGCTTTATTTATGATTGATGACTTATTCAGCGAAATTTATCGACTCAATAAAAAAGAAATCAGCGCTCACGTAGAATCAAAAAAAGAGGGATTTTGATGAACATATTCGAGGCTTTACGAGAAAGCCACAGGATTCAGAAGGATTTGTCTGAACAGCTCATTCATACATCAGGTGATACACCTGAACGACGGAAAATTTTTAATTTACTCAAAAATGAACTATTTGCACATGCAGTTGCTGAGGATCGTTATTTTTATAGTCCGTTAATGATGACGGATTCAGGTTTAAATATTACACGTTTGGCGCTTGCTGAATATCAAGAAATGGAGGCGATCTTAGATTCTTTAGAACAAACTGATTTTAGTCATTCACGTTGGTTGGTGTTGGCAAAAAGGTTATCAGATACTGTTGCAGGGCACATCTACCAGAAAGAGCAAAATTTTTTTATGAAAGCAGGGAAAATTTTAGATGAAAATCAGAAAATAACCTTAGCGAAAAAATATTTGTCAGAGTATAAAAAATATAAAGCAAAAGAAATAATGCGTTTGATTGGGTGATCCTACTCAATTCACCTGATCGTAACCACTAAGATTTGATTAAAATCAATTCGACTTAGCTTGACGCTAGATCTTCATACATTGGATAGGGCACGCTTAAAACAATGACTGAAAAAGATCAGTCATTGTTGAGTGCTGCTGGATTTCGTGCAGAACGGAAGGTTACCCCTACAGACGCGGTCATGATACAAATTAAAGCAATAATTTGCCATGTTGTAATATGTTCATTGAGTAAAACCATTCCAGCAATTGCTGCCAGAGCCGGGGATAAGCTGGACAAGGTACCATAGCTCATTTTACTGAGTTGTTTGAGTGCCAGTAGATCTAAAGCATAAGGGATTGCTGTTGCCAAAAGCGCAATCAGTAAGGCTTTACCCCAATATTGAGTTTGTAATAAAGCCTGTGAATCATGTACTGCGCTGATTGGTAACATCACCAGTGCCGAGAGAACAATCGCAATACTGAGCGCATGCATACCTATATTTTGGCGAACCACTTTCTGTCCAAAGTAAATATAACTTGCCCAGCAAATACCCGCACCAAGCGCAAATGCTGCACCAAGATAAGAAAAGTTATGCGCATTGGCATCATGCCAAGGCACCATCAAGGCGATACCTATGATGGCGAGGAATACCCAAATATAATCACTTTTTTGTTTAATCGAGAGTAGTGCTAATGTCAGTGGACCTAAAAACTCGAGTCCAACAGCAATCCCTTGCGGTAATTTGCCTAAAGATGCATAGAACAATACATTCATCAGACATACGGAACCACTATAATATAAAAGTTCTTTCCATCTTAGATAAGGTAAACGTTTGATAATTTTCCATGAACGGAACATCAAAATAATTAAAATGGAAGCAAAACATAACCTTAGAGTCACGACCGTAATGGGATCTAAAACTTCAAACAACTGTTTGGCAAATGAAGCACTGATTTGATAAGCCACCATAGATAAAACCATGAAAAGCACAGCAGTGAGTTGAGAGTTTGGCATGTTTATGGTGTAAAAAAGAATTGGATAGATTTTAACACTTTCTTAAATTTATTTTGGTATTTCGTAAATATATGAATATTCATTTAATATTTTGCTTTGAGATTATGGGTACTCCTCTGTAAGATGTGAAAGATTATACTTGCAATGGCACATGTGTTAGGAATAAAAGATGTCAGAACATACGAACAATACTGAAAATATAGCCTTAAATGGGGCGCAACATTCACAAGCAGAAGCTTGGTATATCGAAGTCCTCAAATTAGAACAACAAGGCTTTGCCCAAACTGAACAAGAGGCTCAGGCACGTGTGGATTTGTTGGTCAATGCATCGAATCAAGACTTTGCGCCCGCAAGTACCTTGTTAGGTCAGTGGCATGTCTTGGGACGTTATTTAAACCAAAGTATTCCTTCCGCCATTCTTTTTTTTCAACATGCCGCAAAGCTTAATCATGGTTTAGCACATTTAGAGCTCGCTTATCTTGGATTGAACCATGCAAGCGATCAGTTGACTCAGGCACAAGCATTGATGCACTTGCAACAAGCTGTCCAATTGAACCATCCAGATGCAATTTTTGTCTATGCACAACAACAACTTGCACAAGATCCGCAAACTGCTTACCAATTGCTTTTAGACAATTATTTAAAAAACCAGCATCAAAATAGCTTGAAGTTTTGTGTCGAGTTTTCTGGATTTGACCCGATCAAAGTACAAAATGAATTACTCAAAATTGCTGAAAAAGATCATTTTGCCTGTGCCTTATTGGCATTTAGTTATTTCACGCAGCACAATCTAGATGCTGCTTTCAAATATGCTGAAATTGCTCAACAACACAATGATCCTTTTGGTTGTTATGTTCGTGCTTTAGTTGAGCAACAACGTGGTCAAGGTGATGCCACGCTTGCTCAAGAGTTTTTACTCAAAGCTGCGAAAAATGGACATATTGAGTCGGCTTACTTAGCCGCAGTAAACTTGCTGAAAAACGCTGAAAATGCCAAGACTGAACAAAAACACCAAGAATATGCCACACTGGCTGTTGAATTATTATCACATGCAGCAGTTGCCGGGCATGTACCCGCACAATATTCGCTAGCCCAATGTTTACGTTATGGTTTAGGTACTGAAAAAAATCTGGATCAAGGTGTTTCTTGGTTAGAAAGAGCAGCAATGCAAAATCATCCGGATGCACAATTTGAACTGTCTATGTTATTGCCTTTGGAACATGAACATCACTTACCCTTATTAAATGCTGCGGCAGATAAAGGGCATATTCAGGCGATGCTGTGTATGTCGATTTTTGAACAGCGTCAAGACAATGCTCAAGGAGCACTAGATTGGTTAAATAAGGCAAAAGAACTCCAAGTACCACGTGCATTTTTTCTACTCGGACAAATGTATCGAGAGGGTAAATGTGTTGATGTTGATTTGAGTCTAAGTGCAGATTTATTTAAACAGGCAGCGGATCATGGTGATATAGATTCTTATTTCGAACTGTTTAAAATTTATAAAGATGGAATCGGTGTACGAAAAAATAAGAAAACAGCCAGTAAATATCTAGATTTAGCAAAAGAAAATCAGCATATTGAAGCGGCATCTATTGAGTTCTAAATCAAAGTTCAGCAGATGAATGATTTATCACATCGCATTTTTGCACATGTAGAGACATATATTCACCATACAGGTCGCTTATTTGTGGTGGGGGATATTCATGGTCACTATGATGCATTGATGCAAAAATTGGCAGATGTGCGCTTTGATTTTCAAACTGATGTGCTAATTGCTGTAGGTGATCTTGTTGATCGAGGTCCTGAGAGTCTGAAATGTTTGAATTTAATTGATGAGCCGTGGTTTAAAAGCATCCTCGGCAATCATGAGGAAATGTGCATTTTATCCCATGTCGATCCCCTGATGAAAAATCTGCACGCCCAACATGGGGGTGAATGGTTTTATGCTTTAAGTTTGCAACAACAAAAACAAGTGATTGAGAAGCTGGAAACATTACCTGTACTTTTAGAAGTCATACATCAAAACAAAAAATATGGTTTTGTGCATGCAGATATTGATCTTAATGATTGGGAAGCTTTTAAATTATCGACAAAAGCGAAAAGTAGAGAGTTGGCACTTTGGGGGAGAGGACGAATTAAAAATAAACGCTTTATGCGTTATTCGAATGTTAAAGGGGTTGAGCAGGTTTTTCTGGGGCATACTGTGGTTGATTATGTGACAAAGAAGCACAATTGCTATTTTCTCGATACGGGTGCTTGTTTTGGGCGTGAATTAACACTTGTTGAAATAGATTGCCAGCTTCCTATAGAAAAACAGCAACGTGTAATCAAATCTTAATCCAATAAAATTCTATGTTGTTTTAAATCAACTTCATTTTAGAATCACTCGTAATATTAATCATCTCATTACACTTTATGACTCTATTGATTGAAATTTATTGTTATTTTGTTGAATAAGTTAGGTACATCATAAGAAAAATAGCATCAAATTTTTGAAATAAAATGCCTATATCGAAAAATAAATACATACTAAACTTAATTTTGTTAAGTGTGTCACAAAATTAGTAAAAAAGGCGATTAAAATGAAAAACTATATAAAATGGGTACTTTTGGCATTCATTGGTCTATTTTTGGTTGCATGTAAGCCGACCGCTAAATTTGAATATAGTCCTGTTGCACCAAGTACAGGCGAAATTGTCAAATTTGATGCGACGAAAAGTACGGTATATAAAGCAAAAGAAGGCAATGCAATCCGCACGTATGCTTGGAATTTTGGTGATGGTACTCAGGGAACGGGTGCCACAGTTGAACATACTTATACGCAAGTGGGGCAATATACAGTGACATTGAATGTCACCGATCTTGCGGGACAAACCAGCTCCACCACACAAAAAATAAAAGTAAAACAGGGTGCAATCACAACCAATAAACAAGTTGCAATTCTGGTTCAAACTGTTAATGGCACATCCATTCCTGATGCAGATGTTACCATACTAGGGCAGCGTATAAAAACGGATCAAAATGGTCGTGCAAGTTTGAACCTTATACTGCCTCAAGCGACAAAAACAGTGGTCGCTCAGTTTGAAAAAGCCGGTTTTATTGGTCAGTCCATCGTGTATGAGGTGGCAAATTTAAAAGCACTATCTGTAAATTTATTGGCGATCAAACAGGTTGTCCCTGTATCTGAAATTTCTATGGCTCAAGTGATTCAATCTCAAAATTTGGGTGCAACCATTACGATTCCTGCAAACGCTTTTGTAAAAAATAATGGTGAGTTGGCAACGGGTGCAGTAAATGTCGAATTTACACCTTGGGATATCACCAATGCTGATCTAAATGCGATGCCTGCCAATGGCGTGGCAAAAGATGCTCAAGGTAACATTGTTGACCTGATTAGCGCAGGGATGATTACCGCAACATTTAAAGATGCCAATGGTCAGCAACTACAACTTGCCAATGGGAAAACAGCAGATATTCAAATGAATTTACCTGTAAAAAGTCTCAATAACCAAGAAATGAAAGCTGGAACTGAAATTCCTATGTGGTATTTCGACGAAAGCAGTGGATTGTGGATTGAGGAAGGTAAAGGTCAAGTCATTACATCAAATCAATCTGCTACAGGTCTTGCTGTACATGCGACAGTGCGTCATTTTTCGACATGGAACTGGGATTTAAAATTTGAAAATGCGGGTTCAGTCTTTGTCCAGTGTCAATCTAGTGGAGAGGCGATTCCATGTTATGTCACGGCAAAAATCACCCTAAATGATGGTTCTGCTTTAACCAAATCAAATACTGTTGCTAAAGAAGGCTTAACCGTAGTGAATATGCCTTCAAGCGGTACAATTTATTGGTCAGCCAAAGACCTCACAGGTACGTTGTTGGGAGAAAAAACTTCAACAACCGCAGGTAATGTGATCATTGATCTCGGAAAACCGACGACGGATCATTTTATAAAATGTGAGCTTCCTAATGGCACAGCACTGTCCTGCTCTGGAAAAATAAATGAGAAGTTTGACTTTTCTGTAGCGCAAGATGGCGGACGCTTGATCACAGGTATAAACGATTCAGATGGACAGTTGGACTGGTCAGCACAAAGCGCTTTAATTTTTGAAACCAATCAATGGGTACGTTACAAAGGTAAACAAGTTTCAGGTTTGAATGGTAATGTGAATATTGTTTTGACTGATCGTGAAGTTGTTTACAGCAGTAGTAAAGGTTTAACTTTCCCTGCCGTTTGTACCAGTTTGATTGATTCTTCAAATGGACCCATTGAACCTAATGGCAATTGGGAAGTTATGCCTGAATTAATTGGAAAGTCTTGCAATATAGAAATTACGGTATATGGCTTAGATGGTGTAGAGGAGGAAACCTTAACGTTTAATGCTATTTATGGAAAACCAGTACAAATTCAACTACCAAATCAATATTCAGGTTTTCTTGCAAGTGGAAAAGGTCCTATTGCTTATTTAAGTATTTATGCATTGATACAAGACAATGGGCAAGAATGGGTTGAGCGAATTGGTTTTGAATCTGAGCCTGATCAGGATGCCATGATCAAACTATTGATGGGTGCACCTGACTGGTAGTTTTTAAATAAAACTCATTAAAACCACCTTTCGAGGTGGTTTTTTAGATTTGCTTTCTTTTTTGGGCAGTCACTGTACAGCCAATTGAAGCACTGATAATGGTGGCTAAAGCTAACCATTGTGTCC
The DNA here is from genome assembly GCF_000368925.1 of Acinetobacter bereziniae LMG 1003 = CIP 70.12. GTDB lineage: Bacteria > Pseudomonadota > Gammaproteobacteria > Pseudomonadales > Moraxellaceae > Acinetobacter > Acinetobacter bereziniae. The sequence continues at coordinate 2,741,145 of NZ_KB849756.1, forward strand.
ATAACAATTGTTCACCTAAGAAAATAAACCCAGAGAATGCTGCAATTGCAGGCTCAAGACTCATCAGTGTCCCAAAACTTAAAGCGGATAAATTTCTTAAAGCAATCATTTCCAAAGAGAACGGCAAAGCACTTGCCAAAATAGCCAATGTAATAAAATAGACTAAATTCGATGGCTGAAAAATTTCAATCGGCATCCCTGAGAACAAGGCAATCGGTAGTAAACACAGTGTTCCCACAAACATGCCCAAACATACGGTGTGATTTCCCGAAACACCAGAGGGACGTTGCCCAGCAACAATATAAACAGCCCAACATGCACCAGCAGCTAAGGCAAAAGCAATTCCAACAGGATCAAGGTGATGTTGTGCTTGGTCAAAAGGAAACAATAAAACTAAGCCGAGAATTGCAAGCCCGACCCAAATAAAATCAAATTTTCGACGCGCATGGAAAAGTGCAACACTCAGTGGACCGATAAATTCAAAAGCGACAGCAATGCCCAACGGAATACGGTGAATAGACAGATAAAATAAAGCATTCATTCCAGCAAGTGCCAAACCGTAACTGATAATAGATGACCATTTGACTTGCTTTAAATTGACCTGCCAGATTTTAAAAATGACAGCTAGAATCAATCCACCTAAAAGCAGACGCATCGCAGAAATCGTCAATACTGGAAATTGTTCAAACAGTGTTTTGGCAAGAGCACCGCTACTTTGCACACTGATCATGGCAAAAAACAGTAAAGCGATCGCTTGTAGATGTGGTGCATTTTTTAAATTGAGCATGCTATGAAATACTTAGAATAAGGATGATATGTATTAAGAATTTGAATTTTTAACGAAGTGCAGTCTTAGAGATGATTGTACATTTGATCTGAAGTAATGACCAATAAAAAAACCACAGGAATGTTCCTGTGGTTTTTCAAGCTTAATAGCCTTAGAACAATACGCGAACGCGGATTGTACCTTCAACTTCATGAAGAGTATCAAGCGCTTCTTGAGATGCAGTTGCGTCTACATCCATTACCAAGTAACCAACGTCACCTTTAGTCATTAAAGACTGACCAGAAATGTTGATTCCATGTTCAGCGAACAGGTTGTTGATCTTAGAAAGAACACCCGGTACGTTTTTATGAATATGCAGTAAACGGTGTTTCCCTTCAGTCAATGGAAGAGCAATTTCAGGGAAGTTTACAGCAGATAAAGTCATACCTTTATCTGAGTAAGCAACAAATTTCTCTGCAACTTCTAAACCGATATTGGCTTGAGCTTCCATCGTTGATCCACCAACGTGTGGTGTAAGGATCACATTGTCTAAGCCACGAAGAGGAGAAACAAATTCTTCACCATTGGCTTTCGGCTCTTTCGGGAATACATCTACTGCTGCACCAGCAATATGACCAGATTTGATCGCATCCGCTAAATCTTCAATAACAACACATGTACCACGTGCTGCATTGAGGAAGATTGAACCTTCTTTCATTTTTGCAAATTGATCTTTTGCAAAGAAATTACGTGTTGAAGGAACATCTGGAACATGTAAAGTAACCACATCAGCATTGGCAAGTAATTCATCTAAAGAACCAACTTGGCGTGCATTACCCATAGGAAGCTTGGTCACAGCATCATAATAAATCACATGCATACCCATGCTTTCAGCCAAAACTGAAAGTTGTGAACCAATTGAGCCGTAACCCACGATACCTAAAGTTTTTCCACGTGTTTCAAACGAGCCGACAGCTGACTTGTTCCAACCACCACGGTGTGTAGATGCAGATTTAGCAGGTACACCGCGAAGTAAAAGAATCGATTCTGCAAGAACAAGTTCTGCAACTGAACGAGTATTTGAATATGGTGCGTTAAATACAGGAATACCACGAATCATGGCTGCATTTAAATTCACTTGGTTTGTTCCGATACAGAAACAACCCACTGCGATCAATTTATTCGCAGCTTCAAAGATTTCTTCAGTTAATTGTGTACGGGAACGAATACCAATGAAGTGAGCATCTTTCACCGCTTCTTTCAACGCTTCACCCTCAAGCGCAGTTTTACGGTAATCGATATTGGTATATCCAGCAGCATTTAATGTGTCGATCGCGTTTTGGTGAACGCCTTCTAACAACAAGAAACGAATTTTATCTTTAGGTAGTGAAAGATGTTGGCTCATTACGGCTCCGCTACAAAGGCCAAATTTAGTCGCAATATGATACCATAGACCTTGTTCTATAGATATTTTGATTGTGACACTACAGTGGATATTTTATCTACGATTTCTGATAAGCATTATTCAAAAATCAAATGAAATGCTAATGCATTGATTTTTATCATGCTTGCTGATGGCTTTATATACAAAGTGTGGATAATGTGAATCAAATCTGTACTTTATCCTGAGCAGTCATCTGGGTAAAATAGTGCTGAAATCGGTGAGATTGAAGATTTAGGCTAAAAAATATGCTGAAAAATTTTCACTGACTGATTTAAAATCTCAAATGTTGTACACGACGCCTTTTATTTACTTCTTGCTAGGTCCGCAAAACGATGAATGCTCCAGTAACGATAGCACCAGAATTATTGACCCAATTGACGCAAATTGTCGGTGAAAACCGAATTAAAACCGATGCGGACAGTTTAGAAAATTGGGGTAAAGATCATACTAAGCATTTCGATCCAAAACCTTCGATTATCGTTTTTCCTTCTAGTACGGAGCAGGTGCAAGCCATTGTTCAATTGGCCAATCAATTTAATGTTGCGATCACACCCTCTGGTGGGCGTACTGGATTATCGGCTGGTGCTGTTGCAGCGAATGGTGAAATTGTCGTGAGCTTCGACAAAATGAACCAGATTTTAGAGTTTTATCCTGCTGATCGTATGGTGCGTATCCAAGCTGGTGTCGTGACTGAGCAATTGCAGAATTATGCTGAAGAACAGGGTATGTATTATCCCGTTGATTTTGCTTCTGCAGGTTCGTCTCAACTGGGTGGAAATATTGGAACCAATGCAGGTGGGATTAAAGTCATCAAGTATGGTATGACACGTAACTGGGTGCTTGGTCTGACAGTCGTGACAGGAAAAGGCGATGTATTGCGTTTAAACAAAGGCATGATCAAAAATGCTACAGGTTATGCAATGCAGCACTTATTCATTGGTGGTGAAGGTACTTTAGGTCTAGTGACTGAAGCTGAAATTAAACTTGAACGTCAACCACATGACTTACAAGTGATGGTACTGGGTGTACCTGATTTTGATGCGATCATGCCAGTATTACATGCTTTTCAAAATAAAATTGACCTCACAGCATTTGAGTTCTTTGGTGAACTTGCGATGCAAAAGGTATTAGACCGTGGTCATGTTCAACGTCCATTTGAAACTGAATGTCCATTCTATGTTTTGCTTGAGTTTGAAGCGCCGTATGAACCGATTATGGATGCGGCGATGGAAATTTTTGAACACTGTATGGAACAAGGTTGGGTACTTGATGGCGTGATGAGCCAAAGTCTCGAACAAGTGCAAAGCTTATGGCGCTTACGTGAAGACATTTCAGAAACGATTGCACCATTTACCCCTTATAAAAATGATATTTCTGTACTGATTACGCATGTTCCTGCGTTTATTAAGGAAATAGATACGATTGTTGCAGAGAATTATCCAGACTTTGAAATTTGCTGGTTCGGGCACATTGGTGACGGCAACCTGCATTTAAATATTTTAAAACCTGCAAATTTGTCGAAAGATGAATTCTTTGCAAAGTGTCAGGTAGTCAATAAATATGTGTTTGAAACAGTGAAGAAATATGATGGTTCGATTTCTGCTGAGCATGGTGTGGGCATGACCAAAAAGCCTTATCTTGATTACACCCGTACTGCTGAAGAAATTGAATACATGAAGGCTTTAAAGAAAGTATTTGATCCAAATGGGATTATGAACCCGGGTAAACTCTTTGATCTTTAAAAGTTTGAACCAAAAACGCTCCTCAGGGAGCGTTTTTTATGGACACACAAAAATAAAAATAAATTTACAGTGTTGTGGTTATTTGTCGTTAAAAATTTGTTATGTTTGTAGCGCTTAAACATTGATAAGAAACTGAAAATGATGCTGATTGATAATATTTTAATTTCTAAACAAAGTTTAGAAAGTGATGATCATTATGATGTGATTATGTCCAATATCGATACATTAAATGGATTATTTGAACACTATATCGAATACGATGAAGTGTCAGCTGAAGCGCTATATAGCTATTTTGTGGATTATTATCTCGCCCAAGTCAATAACGGTGGATTCTCTCAATTTGTGTATAACACGGGGTGGGATGCATTTATGGTGAAGCATGTTCGTGATGGTTTAAAAGCCATGAATGCCACTCAACATTTAGCTTTATTTGAACAAAGCGCTAATTTGATTGAACAATTTTCTGATGAGCAATTTGAACAGTTTTTAGAGGGTGAATATTTTGGTGAGAACCAGCAACGTGATGTACTCAATAGCTTTGATGATAAATTCTTTGCATTGAATGAAAGTGAAGATCTGATTGAAATCAATAGCCAATGGTTAAGACAGCATCCAAAGTTACGAGCAGTGGATGAAGATGAAATATTGACGGTTATTGAACAAGTTTCAGCGAAGATTCCAAATCTGGAACAGCGGAAACAACAGGCAGCTGAAAATCAACCCCGTTATTTTAAAATTATTGAAGAATTGTGTCAGCAGCTTGGTCAAGAGCTGGATCGTATTACTATCGGTGATCCATCGCATCAATATAATGGACAAGAGATTGTCGCTTGGCATTTTCTAACGGAACAAGGGCATTTCTATATGCTGGATTTAGGTGATCAAGCATTGATGTTTGATGATCAAGATCAACAAGTCATTGCTCTCGATATTGCTCATATTGCAGATGAGTCATAAAGTCACAGTTTTTAAATAGTGTAAGTTGAATGTGCATAGCATTATAAAGCGATGCTTTGAGTTTTAAGGATAACCAGAATGAACCGTTTGAGTTTAATTTCAGTATTTTGTTTAGTGACTCTGTCGGGTTGTGCAACAACACAAAATTTAATCAATAAAGTGGGTGGTTCTGAAACGCCATTGAGCCAAGTTTTAAATGAGCGTCCTGATCTGCGCAAAGATTTAGCGACTGTTGAATTACGTCAATATTTTAACCGTGTTGAATCGCCAACAGTCGCTGAGGTGAAATTGACTGAAACGGGTTTGATGGATGATTCAGTTCGTTCAATTCGTACGGTATATAGCTTTAAAAATGTAGATGGTCAGTGGAAACGCATAGACGTACAAAAGGAATATCAGTGTTTACGTGGTAAAAATACCAAGACATTCCAAAAGGCAAAATGTCCTTAATCAATGATTTACCAGGAATTATAGTTTTGAAAAATTAAAAATAGAGAACAACAAAATGGCAAAAACGAGAGTTGGAATAATTTTTGGTGGAAAATCATCAGAGCATCGCGTGTCACTACAGTCAGCACAAAACATCGTGGATGCAATAGATCGGCAAAAGTTTGATCTTAGTTTGATTGGGATAGATCAAGATGGCACTTGGCGTATTTTAGATGCTACACATTATTTAGAATATGGTCACGATCCTAAATTAATTTCTCTTGCCGCACGTGAACAGCAAGATCATTTACAGTCTAAGCCACCTCAAATTTTTGAAATTGAAAATGCACAAGGATTAGCGCCCCTTGATGTTATTTTTCCAATTATTCATGGGACCTTAGGTGAAGATGGTGCATTACAAGGCATGCTTAAAATTTTAGATCTACCATTTGTGGGCTCAGATGTTTTAAGTTCTGCAATTTGTATGGATAAAGATGTTACCAAGCGTTTATTACAAGGTTCTGGTATTGCTGTTGCACCATTTCTAACGATTCATGCTTATGACCTAAATGAGGTAAGTTTCGATGAGGTTCAAACTACTTTAGGTCTTCCTGTATTCGTAAAACCTGCAAATCAAGGTTCTTCCGTCGGGGTGAGTAAAGTTGAAAATGAACAGGAATTTATTGCTGCTTTAGAAAATGCATTTCAATATGACAGCAAAGTATTGATCGAAAAATTTATCAAAGGTCGTGAAATTGAGTGCGGGGTTTTGGGAAATTATTATCCAAGAGCCAGTGTTTGCGGTGAGGTAGTTGTAAAGTCTAGTTTTTATTCTTATGAAGCAAAATATATAGATAATCAATCTTCTGCAGTCGTGATTCCTGCTCCAATTTCAAATGAGCAAAGTAATAAGATCCGTGAGATTTCGATTAAAGCTTTTAAAGTTCTGGGTTGTTTTGGACTTGCACGTGTCGATTTTTTCTTGACTGAAAATGGTGATATTTTTCTGAATGAAGTAAATACTTTGCCAGGGTTTACCAATAACAGTATGTATCCAAAGCTTTGGGAAGCAAGTGGGATCACTTATTCTGAATTAATTACTCAACTCATAGAATTGGCTTTAGAGCGTCATGAAAATTTATTAAGAAATCCAAAATTGGTGTCCAAAGGATAGCTGTTTTTCGCTATTCATATGTTTTATTGAAGAATGGATAAGACATTTGCTTGAGAACGCACCAGATATGATGCGTTTTTAGAATATCAATAGAATCAATTAACGAGAGTGAATTTTTGCTCCCTTGTCTGAGTGATAGTTTCAGTTTAATCAGGCTTCAGCATGCTTAATCAATTCGATAAAAATAGGTATTCAAAAACTAAAGAAAATTCAAAATTCATTGAAATTAATGATATAAAACTTATAGATTACCAAAAATGTGAACATAATGAACATCCAACAAGAAATTCAAAACTTATTCCAAAATCGAGATGAACATCCACTATTTTATATCGAAAGTGGTAGTCGATTATGGGGCATGGCAAGTCCAGACAGCGACTATGATGTGCGTGGTTTCCATTTACCTTCTAAAGCTCAATATTATGATTATCGTCAACATCGTGACTTAATCGAAATCATGGAGGGGGATTTTGACTTTGTTTCATTTGATTTAAATAAGATGTTTGGACTTTTGGCAAAGAGTAATCCTACAGTACTTGAATGGGTACGAGCGCATATTGTCTATTTTAATCAATTTCCTGAGTGGGAAAGCTTTAGAGCAGGTTTGCTGGAACGAATAGACTATAAAGCGCTGTATTATCATTACTTATCGCTAGCGAAAGGCGGTATGCAAGTCATGCAAACGGCAGATAATTTTACTTATAAAAAAGTGTTTTATTCGATTCGTGGTTTGATGTCCGCAGAGTTGGCAACACAACAGATTATGCCTGAACTCCAGATCACGCAGTTGTTCGATCAAATTGATGCCAATGATCCACTCCGTCATTGGGCAGAGGATTATTTAGAAATCAAAAAGCAACAAAAAGAAAAAGCGCAATTACCGGTGATTGAACAAGCGCAGATCTTAAAATTATTGGAAGATAAGATTCAAGCTTTAAATTTAAGGGCAATTGAACCGACCAATGATATTGAAAAATTAAAGCAATATCTCACAGCATATAGCTTCAATTTAAAACAGCATTTTTACGGTTAATGCGTTTACCAATTAGAGAAGATCGACAGTATGAAAACCCTTGCCTTTATTCATCGTAATGATACGCGCTTTGCGATAGGGGATTTTTATCCTGTACTTTCTGTATTTTCATACTATGAATTAGGCAATACCGTCTCTCCCTTTCTGTTACTTGATCACTTGGGACCTGGAGTTTTAAAACCGACCAATTTACACAAAGGCGTGAGTGAACATCCACATCGAGGTTTTGAAACCGTCACGCTGATTTTTGCTGGAGAACTTGAACATCGAGATTCGTCGGGTGGCGGAGGGATCGTTTCTGCAGGCGATGTGCAATGGATGACGGCTGCTTCAGGAGTCCAACATAAAGAAGTGTTTAGTGAGGCATTCTCAAAAACAGGGGGATATTTTGAAATGGTACAGTTGTGGGTGAATTTGCCTGCCAAAGATAAAATGAATCCACCCCGTTATCAAAGTCTGCGCAAAGCGGATATTCCAGTGATTGAACTTAGACATTCCGCAGGAACAGTCAGGGTCATTGCTGGGCATTATGGAAATGCCCAAGGACCAGCCAAAACGCATTCGCCGCTCCAAGTTTTAGACATCGAAGTCCAGCCAGGGCATCGTGTGGTTCTACCTGCGAATATTGGCGACACCACTATGATTTATTTAAGAACTGGTAAAGTTCAATTTCAGCCTGAAGATGAAATTCTCGAAGAACAAGGCTTGGCTGTGATGTCGAGTTTAGGGCAGGATATTGAGATCACCGCTTTACAGCATTGCAAGTTATTGTTGCTGACAGGCAAACCACTTCAAGAGCCGATCAATGGTCATGGTCCATTTGTAATGAACAGCTATGATCAAATTCTTGAAGCATATGATGATATTAAAAATGGTACATTCATCAAGTTTAAAGTGTTAGATGATCAATGACAGCAAGCTCAACGTATAATTTACTGTAAAGTGTTAAATGCCTGTTTGTGGTTTATTTTTTAAACCAATCAGACCTTTGATCAGCAATGCAATTCCAATTCCCACACATAGACCCATCAGGAATTTGCCGAATATACCTAAACCAAGTTCTTTTTGATTGGCTGAGCTAATTGCTTTCGCTGTATCTTCTGCTGAGCCTGTCGCATTGGCTTGAGCGTCCATCATGGCAACAAAACCTGTATCCGTTTTACAGCTTGAGATAATTGAGCCAGAGTTTTCACCATATTTTTTTTGCACTAATTCTTCACATCTGGCTTGATCAGAAGCACTGATATGGGATCCTGAACTCATAAAATAAAGCCCACCACCGACCAGAAGTAAAATAATGCCGATGATGATCAATGAAACTGGATTTTTATTTTTCATTTAATTTATTCATATAGATTTATGTGACATTTAGAGTAGCCTAAGAATATTAAATGTTCAACTTCCTCTCGAAAAATGTCTGTGTTACACTACAAAAACTCAACCCTGTGTGTACTTTCTATAAACTTTTTTATAGTAGGGTTCAGTTATAAATCTCACAAATTTGCTGCAAGCATTACTTTTTTACCTATTGAATTAGACACCTTGTGAATGCGGTGTTGACCCCTTATTCAACGTAAATTCCACAACTTAATATTTAAATTTCAGTGCTTGTCATTGGGATGACGCTTATCTTTAGAAAAATAGTGTCACTCCAGCAAGCCTATAATGATATGTAGAAAACAATGCAAAATTCAGTGCAACAAGAACACACTGCAAGTTTGAGTCGCGCTACGCTCATGTTTCCATTGGCGTTGGTGCTTTTTGAGTTTTCAGTGTATATCGGAAATGATTTGGTTCAGCCTGCTATGCTCGCGATTACCAAGGAATTTGGCGTAAGTAGTGCATGGGCACCGTCGTCGATGTCCTTTTATCTGCTTGGTGGTGCATGTGTCGCAGGCTTATTGGGGCCATTATCTGACCGATTAGGACGAAAAAAAGTCTTATTGGCTGGTGTGGCATTCTTTGTTATCACCTGCTTATTGATCTTACTGACTCATCATATTGAAAGTTTTCTCGCTTTGAGATTTTTACAAGGCTTTGGTTTATCCGTGATTGCAGCGGTCGGTTATGCTGCAATTCAGGAAACTTTTGAAGAACGTGATGCAATTAAAGTCATGGCACTCATGGCTAACATTTCTCTACTGGCGCCGTTAATTGGACCTGTCGTAGGTGCTTTCCTGATTGATCATGTATCGTGGCATTGGGGCTTTATTGGCATTGCATTTTTAGCCTTTCTGAGTTGGTTTGGCTTGAAGGCTAAAATGCCAGCGCGTCGTATCAGTATTCCAAAACAACCCTTGAGTTATATTTGGGATGACTATAAGAAAGTCTTTAAGAATAAGACCTTTATGGGAATGACTTTAGGTCTGCCTATGGTGGCGATGCCTTTAATGCTGTGGATTGCTCTGTCCCCAGTGATGTTGGTTGAAGAACTAGGGCTGACGAGTCTGCAATATGGATTAGCGCAGTTTCCTGTATTGGGCGGGCTGATCTTAGGTAATATTGTGCTGATTCGAGTGATTGATCGTTTGGCGCTTGGAAAAACAGTGTTAATTGGCTTGCCATTGATGCTTTTGGGCACTGTGATTGTGTTCGCAGGTGTGATCTGGCGCGAATATTTTTTATATTGCGTCATTTTGGGCATGACTTTAGTCAGTTTTGGTGAAGGGATCAGTTTCTCCGTGCTGTATCGTTTTGCCTTGATGTCTTCAGAGGTTTCTAAAGGTACAGTTGCCGCTGCTGTTTCAGTCTTGATGATGTTTACCTTTTTCTTTGTCATTGAACTGATACGAATTTTGTACGAGCACTTCCATCTCTGGGCGTATGCTTTGTCATGTTTTGCATTGATTGCGTTATGGTTCACAATTCCACGTGGGTTATTAAAAGCAATTATGAAACAACGTCAGGCAGACGGTATTTTTTAAAATTCAAAAAGCTCCCTCTCCAAAAGGAAAGGGAGCTTTAAAACTGTGCTCAATGGAGATTAAGAAGATTGCGCTTGCTTTAATTTATGATCAAAGACAAAGGGTCCAAAAGGTAAAATTGAAGCGATTAAGCCTAAAATAAACATTTTGAGTGACCATTTTTGCTTTTGACAAACAATGAATAGAACGGCAAGAAAGGCAATAAAGAGTAAGCCGTGTCCCATACCAACGTATTTCACATAGATTGGGTTATCCCAAATATATTTGAGCGGCATTGCAATAAACAGCAGGAGAAGAAAGGAAATCCCTTCAAGAAAACCAACAAGACGTAAAGTTTTGATATTCATGGTCACTTAGTCAAATGAGAATGAATCTTGAGTCTAACCGAATTGTGTTCAAAAGTTGAATATATTTATCACTCTCATCAGTTCCATTAAGTGATGTTATTCAGTGTAAAAAATGACCTCGATCATGTTGTTAAAATATCACAATCGAAAGTCATTATTACACATCAGTTTTTTATGATTTATTGAGAAGTATGCAGAATTGGCATTGCATTAAATCTTTCATCATTCTCGATTTCGATGTTTGTTGATTACTGTGCGGCTTCAAGTGCAGCTTCTTGTTGCTGTTGTTCAAACTCGGAGATATAAACGCAACCCAGATAAGTTTTATTTTCTCCTTCATTGATAACAGGATTGGATTCAGCAAGGGTCAGTTTTCGAACAGACTTTTCAGCGTCTTTGGTCGCAGGATCAGTTTTTACAATTTTTTCGCCTGAAAAATACGGCATATCTTTAAAAAATCGATTTTGAGAAATTTTAAATTTTTCAGCAAGTTCTTTGGTATTGGCATTTTTAAATACAGCCAACATGCCACCAGCAACCAAACTAATTTCATGGCTTGTTTGACCAAAGACTTTGATGGGTTCTTTACTCACATATGAGTAATCTTCCCCTTGTTTGATCCAACCATTCTTTTTTAGATTGTCTTCAAACTCAAAACCTAGACCATAATAATCACTGAGCGTTTTCTTACATTCTAAAAATTGCTCTAAGTTTTGATTAAATTGAGTATCTGCATAACTAGATGTCATGGCACCTAGCGTGAATAAAGCGACGAATAATTGTAAATGCTGTTTAAGTTTCATTTGAACCCTCTCAAATCATGTCGTCATTTCTATTTAATTTCTAATCCAAGTAAAGTTGTTTTAAGTCTTAACAACTCAGGTAAGGTTTCCAATAATAAACTGATTTGTTTTAAGGCTAATAGTAAACCATCTGATAAATTGTCTTGATCACTTAAAGTTTGTATTTCTGCCAATTTCTGGTCAATCGCAGCCTCATTTAAAGGGGCTTGATTGAGTAAAGCCTCATTCAAGGTGTGTTTACACCAAAGCATTAAATCTAAAATTTGTTGATCATGTACCTGTTCACGATGGCTGCCGAGAGCAGATACATAACTGAGTTGACTATGACTATAGACCAAGTACCTAAATGCATGATGAATTAAATCTTGATTGGGATTGGGTTCGGCACTAAGGCTGGAAATCATGGTGGATAATTCAATTTGCGCATTGTGGGCTGCACGACGGGCTTTACGATAATCAATACTGTTTGTGCGTCCTTGTTGATATTGTTCTACCACAGCATCGAAATAATCTAGGCTTGCTTTACTGCTCTTTAGAATATTGTTGGAAATATTTCGGAAATTCCAATCTGGCCAAATAAAGCTGACAGCAAACCATGCGATTAAACAGCCTAAAAGTGTATCTATGATGCGCGGTAAAATGATGGCATAGCCTGCACCTTTAAGATTAAAAATCAACAAGACCATCAGGGTTGCCATTAATGTCGCCATGGCATATTTTTTGGAACGCAAATAGAAAAAATACACCCCAAAAATAATGGTAAGTACCAACTGACCTTCAATACTGGGTACAAAATATAAGATTGGAATTCCTAAAATGACACCTAAAACAGTGCCCAAGGTTCGCATTTTTAAACGGCTTTTAGTGGCAAAGTAGCTGATTTGGCAGACAAATAAGCTGGTCAATAAAATCCAGTAACCATTTTTGGCAAAAGGCAATAAAGACATGGCATAGCCCACAGCGAACACAAAACCAATCCGGACAGCATGACGAAACAGGGCTGACTTTGGGGTTAAATGTTGTTTGATCTTGAGCCAAAGATCTTGTATGCCGTGGATATCGTCATCCAATAAATTTAAATTATCCCGGTGTTGACTGTAGCTTTGTTGATAATTGACCTGTTCAATACTGAGGTTGGTGAACTGGTCTTGAACATTTTTTAAATTTCTTAAAACCAAAACTAAGTTTTTTACTTCTAAATTATGTGGATTTTGTTGAATCCAATCATGCATGGAACTTTCTAAATGTGCTAAGACCGTACTATGGTCTGCATGAACTGTAAAAGTATGACGTTTTAAAATAGACTCAGCGAGCTTTTGACAATGCTGTGCTTGTAAACGTACATTCTTTTGAATTCGATAAATTAAATCGGTACGGCTAAAGTTCTGTTGGATCCTTTCATAATGTAGATAATTGGATGTGGCTTGTTCATGGATATCTTGGGCGAGAAAATATAAATTCAGCCAATAAATGGTATTTTTATTGGCGCGTGAGGCTTTCAAACGAGTCAGTAATGATGCTTTGGTGGTATTTAAGCTGTGTACCACAACACTATTTTTTAATGAAAGATCATATAAAAGTTGTTCAACATTGTCTTTATTATCAGGGTCGAACAGTTTAGCTTTTGCCATGAGTAAATCGCAAAGATTATTGAAACTGTTTGATAAATTGTCCTGTACAGCTTGCGTTGGTTTAAGTAGATAAAAAATAATCGAAGTCAGACCATACCAGAGCGCCCCCATGACAAAGTAACTCGGCTGTTGATACCACTCAGAATATTCACCTAAGCCAAACATGGTATAAATTGAAAGTAACACAGTACCAAAAGAAATGGTGGCATAGCGTTGCCCCAATGCACCCATTAATATAAAAGCGGCACTGGAAAGGGATAAATAAATTAAGAATAAAAGTTTATAGGGATGTAAAAAATCTAAGATACTGCTGACGCTAAAAAATAGAACGCACACCAATCCAAGATTTCTTAAACGAATACTGAGACGATCATCAAAGTCAGTCAATGCTGTTGCAATTGCTCCAAGCGTCAAAGGAACAATCAATTGCTGATAGCCAAGAAAATAAAGCCCCAGCGTTGTTCCTGTGAAAACAATCAAAATCTGTAAGCAATAAATGAATGTTGAATTTGATTTTATATTTTGAAAGATTTGATGAACGCTATTCACAATATCGTTTCGCAGATAGGGAGTCTTTATATTTTACTCATTTATGATACTTTCAGATGCTTTATTCGCTGTGGAAATGTAAAAATTAATAGGAAAATTCAACATTTTATATACAGATTGCCTATTACGCAGCAGATTAAAAACATCCAGAATAAATCATTGAATGCTTAAAAATATCGACAATGTCAAAAAAACAAAACACCGCAATTAAACAACCGCGTTATCGTAATGCTGAGTTAACCGAACGCCGTAATTTAAAAATGGCACGTTCAATCCATGCTTATGTACGAGGCAATACTTCTAAATATTATGATTGGCTCAAACAAGCTGAAATTAGCTCCATTCCTCAAGGTCCTGCAATTTGGATTTGTGGCGATTGCCATACTGGGAACTTAGGTCCTGTTGCCAATGCTGAAGGGAAGATTGACATTGAAATTAGGGACTTGGATCAGACAGTGATTGGTAATCCAGCCAATGATTTGATTCGTTTAGGTTTATCTTTAGCAACAGCAGTACGCAGTTCAGACTTGCCGGGTGTGGTGACTGCACAAATGATTGAAGCGCTGTATGCTGGCTATATTTATGCGCTGGAACGTAGTGGTCGAACAAGTGATCAGTTACAGCGTCCTGCTTTAGTACACAGTGTGATGGAAAAAGCAGTGAAACGATCATGGAAAAGCTTAGCAAAAGAACGTTTGGAAGATGTAAAACCACAAATTACCTTGGGTAAACGATTTTGGCCGTTATTAAAAAAAGAGCAGTTGGAAATACACAATGTTTTTGCTCAACCAGATATAGAAGATTTGGTCAAAATGATTGGGCAGCGTGATGCATCAGCACAGCTCAAAGTGATTGATTCGGTGTACTGGGTGAAAGGTTGCAGTTCTTTAGGCTTATTGCGCTATATCGTTTTAATGGATTCATCCAATCATATTGTCAGAGATGGTAAAGGCTTGTGTTTAATGGATTTAAAAGAAGCCACCACAGCTTTAGCGCCTCGCTATTCAAATGCGCCGATGCCGAAAGACAATGCAATGCGAATTGTGGAAGGTGCACGACATTTATCCCCTTATCTGGGTGAGCGAATGCGAGCAACCAAATTTTTAGAGCGATCGATCTTTATTCGTGAGTTATTACCGCAGGATTTAAAATTAGAAATCGAGGGCATGAATCAAACTGGGGCGAGAGATTTGGCGTTTTATTTGGCTTTTGTGGTAGGACGGGCACATGTTCGGCAAATGGATGATTCAACTCGAAATAGTTGGCTCAAAGAGCTGCAACGAAATCAGTCTAAAACCATAGATGCTCCATTTTGGTTATGGCGCAGTATTGTGGAATTAATCAGTGTACATGAAGCGGGTTATTTGGATCATTGCCGTCGTTATGCACTTGCTCATCAAAAATAAAGTAATATGTGGATAACTGCATGGTTATCCACATATTGTAAAGCTGAATTTTCATCTTCATAGGTCTTGAGTAGTAAGATTTTTAAAGCACAACATCAAATTGGCTTTAACCGAATAGATGAAGATTGTCATTCACGATAAAAAGATATTAGAACGTATAAGCAATACCCAAGCTCACGCTTTGAGATTTATTTGAAATGCCACCGCCATCTTTGGAGCTTGAGATTTCATTGGTTTGATTTTCCATCATGACCGAATCAGTTGTCACATGTTTATATTGATTCCATGCATATTCAGTAAATAATTTTGTATCTGGTCGAATATTATAGCCTGCGTTTACAATTGCTCCATAATACCTTCCATTGCTGGCTTTAGTATCAAATGTAGTATCACGTAAGTAATGATTATCACGATCTGATGCATTGACCCAACGACTATATTTTAGCGTAGTATTCAGTTCAAAATTATTGTATTCAAACTTATTATAGATGCCGATATAAGGCATTTTAAATTTTTGCTTATAGCCAATAAGCTTCTCATTAGGGTCAAACTCTCCGACATTACTAAGTGCTGATCCTTCAATATAATCCCCATCATCATCTTGTTCAGAATAATAATAGGAACCACCCATCGCTGACCATGAGTATCTATTTTGCTGATAACCGAATAAAGTGCCTAACTTATAATGTGGTGTATCCAGTAGATTGATATTGACATTGAAATCAAACTCATTCGCAAAGTTGAGTGGTGTACGATCATGATGAGACCAATCCGTCAGTAAATCTCTATCTGTTTCCGACATCCAGTCATAGTTATTCATCACCGATGAGTTTTTAGATAATGTACTCCAGCCTCTCGCATTAAAAGAAAACTTAGGATGGATTTGCCAATTTATTTCAGCATTGATGATATTCGCGCTGTTGGTGTCCCAAGTGAGTTCGGATGCTTTGCTTTGATCATCCATATAAACCAGTTCTTTGGCTTTGGAGTTCAGTAAAAGCCCAGAAGATAAAGATATAGAAAGATCGCTTGGTGTAAATCGACTCGACCCATTATTTTCACTTGCAAACGTGGAGTTTATACACAGCATAACTATTGGTATTACGATCTTTTTCATTAAAATAAAAGCCTTTTTAAATGAGTTAATTATTTAATTTGCTAAAGTGCGGATTTAATCTATTCGATTTTTACTAGATTGTAAAATTACAAATATTATTTTAATTGCAGATAATGTCTTTTGAATTTAATTGTTAAATATATTTATTTTTTAAATATCAGTGAGTTGTTTGATTGATTTTTAAGTTATATTTATTTTAAAAAAATTCATTTTAAATTTAAATTAGGTTAAAAATTTTTTGTTTGAAGTGTTTGAAATTTTATTTTATCGCATTGGTTTTTCTAAGTGCGTGGTTGGGTAATACTTTATTAGTAAAGTAAAAATGTGTTTTATTTATTATTATTAAACCGTGATAATATTAACATTTTTATTTATTATTATTTAAATTATCTCATATTAACAAAAACCTTTTAGATTAAATTTTTATATACTTTTTGGGGAGGATCTTGAGTAGAATCCGCTATAGTCAAGCTGTTGAAAAACGCATAGAGTAAAATATAGTTTCTCTTAAATAAGAGAATCAATCCGAACGTCACTCTAATCAAACTTTTTTGTTTAACTGCATTTTTGCACTGCCAATAAAGTATTGCTTTTTTGCCGATATCCCTTCGCTCCGCATGGCGACATTCCTATCACCTTATGCTAGACATATTCACGATGATTCAACAGTACAGAATAAAGAAGTCGCCAAGTCTTTCAATAATTTGTATAAAACGATAAAGCGCATTGCATATGGATGATTGAAATCAAATGAGGTGTTTAAACAATCAAGCGCCTTGATTCTATTTCTCCTTTTGATGATGAAGATAAGAAAATTTTAATTTCAATATGATTGATGATGCATCATTTTTTATGATGTAGATACGAATTAAATGTTTTAAAAGTACAAATTACTGATCAACAGAATGATTTGGATGAGTGTCTTTGTGATACACGCTGATAGAAAAACAAGGAAAGATGTGGATAAGTATATCTTTATCCACATCTCTGGCTTTTATAGAATAATGATTTGGTTACTGGATTACACCACAAGCAATACGATCTCCACCGCCACCTAAAGGTTTTGGATGATCAGAATAGTTATCACCACCTGCATGGATCATAATGGCTAAACCTTGTATATCAGCAAGTTTCAATCGTGGGGCAATCAATGTGGTTTTAGCATTCCCATTTGAATCAACATTCAATACAGGTAAATCACCCATATGCCCATCATTTGGTGTGCCATGTCCAGTTTGGAGAGGATTGTAATGCCCGCCAGCAGCGAGGGCAGCCCCCATTTTTCCATCCTTTTCAGCAGGCGCGCAAGAGCCTTTTTCATGAATATGAAAACCGTGAAAACCAGAAGGAAGTTGGCTGAGTTGAGTCGAAATATTTAAACCGTTTGGAGAGTCTTGAAAACTAATTGTACCAATCTTGGCACCAATCCCTTGTGCTGAAACAGCATGAACATCAATCGTTTTTTGAGGTGTTTTGAGTTTAGTTGTGTGCGGTGTTGTGCTACATGCAGCTGTAAAAAGCCCTACACACATACAAAGTATTGATGTTTTAAAAAAAGTAGATGTCATTATTCGCATCCAATAGCTTTAATCATGATTTAAATACTATTCAAACAAAGCATGTATGGATAAACAATGTGAATTAAATATCTGATTGTATAAGTTTATTTAATAACTGGTAAATTGGCATTGATTATGCTGTGCCTTCTAGAGAGGTGAAAACAATCCGCCAAATAAAATATTTGGCGAATCCTGTATCAGGAGAGGGAGTTAATCAGGCTTTTTCAGGTCGTTTTCTTCAATTTCATATGCCATTGTCGCATCAGGCATTAAAATACCAGACTCCGTGGTTTCATGTAGCCATTCACGCCAAATTGCCAATAATATTGCCAAAATAACAGGACCAATAAAGAGTCCAACCAGCCCAAAACTCGCCAATCCGCCCAGCACACCAAACATAATCAATAAGAATGGAATTTTTGTTGCACCTGAAATGACCAATGGACGAATCACATTATCTGCGGTACTGACAATACAGACACCCCAAGCCATCACGCCGATTGCTTCAACTGTTTGACCTTGGGAAAATAGCCATAACGATACTGCACCATAAGCGACAGGTGGTCCAAATGGGATGAGTGCCATCAGGAAAGTGGCAATCGTTAGTACCATCGGATTTGGTACGCCTGCAACAAAGTAGCTGATGCCTGCAAGAATAGATTGTGCAACCGCAGTTAAACCGACGCCATAGACCACAGCACGTGTGGTTTCAGAGATCGTATCCAAATAATGATGGATACGAGGTCCAATTAACATTTGTAATGCCTTGCTGACTTGTTCCAAAATGGTTTGACCATCTCGATAGAAAAAGAACAACGACATGATGGCAAAGCCCAGTTTGACTAAATTTTTGGTGATCTCATTCAGTACAAACTTCCCATAGTTCAAATGTCCTTGAATCCAAAGACCAATGGTTTGAGAAAGCGATGTCGGATCTGCATTTATTTCACGAACAGTTCGGCTGACTTCCTTTCCGATAATAGGGAGTTCACGAATAAAATCAGGAACGGTCAAATGACCCGATGATAATTGGCGTTGTAGGTCAAAATACAAATTTCGACCTTCATGCTGCAAAATAAAAATCGCAAAGGTGAGTGGAATGCCAACCACTAAAACGACTAGCGTAATCATCACTGAGGCACTTAATGTAGGTCGGTTCGGACCAAACATTCTTAATATGCGCTTATACATCGGCCATGTCATATAGGCGATGATACATGCCCATAATACAGGGACAATAAAATATTTGAGAATATCGTAGCCCAAGAAAATCAGGATAAACAATAACCCAAACAATAAGATGCGTTGTAAGTTTGAAGTGAAGTCTTGCACTAACTACTCTAAAAATTGCTGAGTGATTCACTCAATATTAACTGAAAAATCAAATGTGGCAAATTTTAAGCTTGCTTTATCCGACCTGCTTTAGATTGGTTTTAGAACCAATCACTTGGATCATCTATTAAAGCATCAAGCAGTGGTTGCCATTGTTCTTGAATGGTTAAAAAATTCTTTTGGGTCTTATCAAAAATATTTAAGCCCTGCATCGCCAATTGACCATATGCTGTACGTTCTGAAATCCATGCAACGGGTTGCTGATCAATCTTTTCAAAAAATTGTTGAATATCTTTGGAACTCGCACTGTTGGCTTTCATACGATTGGCAATCAAGTGTACCGCAACTTTCCCCTTACGAATTTTTTTAATGTCTTGGATGTGTTTGAGAAAGCGTCGAGTACTGTCGATGTCAAAAAATGAGGGTTGTAGTGGTGTAACCACAGCATGACTTTCACTGATTAACTGTTCAGCGTGTTCACCGGTTAAAGCGCCAGGTGCATCAATGACTAAATAATCGAGATTTTTAGGTGCATCTCCTATTGATTTTTCATGACGCCAATCGAGACTTTGAATTTTCGCTGCTTGTTCAGGGCGCTGTTTTAACCATTGTAGTGCTGACTTTTGCCCATCAGCATCGGCTAATGCAACTTTATAACCTTTTTGTGCCAATGCTGTGGCTAAAGTAATTGCTGTAATTGTTTTTCCACAACCGCCTTTTAAATTTGCAACAAGTATTGTTTTCATCGTATATCAATAATATCTGTCCGCTAGCCCTTGTCTACTTTAGCATTAATTTTAAGCATATAGGTTACACATGACAAAACTTTAGTAGTTGTTTACATTGTGCCAAGGATTTACAGAAAGGAAAGCGCATGTCCATCTGGATGGCGATGTTGATAGGAGCATGTATTGGCATCGTTTTAACGACAATCGTGTTATCGAGTACGCGAAATGGCAAGATTAAAGCAGAGTATGAACAATATATCACTGAGCTTGAACTGGAACATCAACAGGCACTTGCACATGCGCAAAAGCGCAGTGTGAATACCAGTCGTGCTGTTCTAAAAGGAAAGATGGCGGAACAACTCGCGCCAATCATGCCTGAGTTCCAATATTTGCCGAGTGATGCCAAGTTTTTAGGTGATCCTATCGACTATGTGATTTTTGATGGCTATACCGACTTTCGAGATGGTGAAGGCTTGGCTGAAGAGATTGAAGTGGTATTGATTGATATCAAGAGTGGTGGCGCACGTTTAACCAAAGGGCAACAAGCAATTGCCCAAGCCATCCGTGAAGGGCGGGTACGTTTTGAAACTATCCATATTGATTTTGCCGATTAAATTTTTTGTGCTCTTGCCATAAACATACGTCTTCCCACTTTAGGTAGATCTTCCGCATCGAAATAATATTTTTCAGAAAACTTGAAGCCAGCGTTTAATAACTCAAGTTCAATATTGCGATTTAGATGACATCCATCAGCGAGGACTTTTTGAATTGGGGTCAAAAGGTCTTGTAACTTTTTCAAGGTCGAATTGTCATGATACTGAACATGTTCAATCAGGTGTAAGTTGCCTTCAGGT
The DNA here is from genome assembly GCF_000368925.1 of Acinetobacter bereziniae LMG 1003 = CIP 70.12. Lineage (GTDB taxonomy): Bacteria > Pseudomonadota > Gammaproteobacteria > Pseudomonadales > Moraxellaceae > Acinetobacter > Acinetobacter bereziniae. The sequence goes on from NZ_KB849756.1 coordinate 2,761,940, forward strand.
TTTAATACACGATGAATTTCTTGGAGTGCTTGCGTTAAGTCGGCAATACTACACATGGTCCATGTACTGACAATATTTTCAACTGAATGATCTGCAAAAGGTAATTTTTCGGCACTGGCTTGGATATGCTGGATATGAAAGGGAGTATCAAAGATTCGCTTTTGTGCAAGGCGGTATACATCAGGATTTGGCTCAAGTGCATAGAGTTGATCAACTGCTTGATAAAAAGGTAAATTCAAGCCTGTCCCAAAACCAATTTCTAATACTTCGCCACGAATTTTTTTAATCAGTTCTGCACGTCCTTCCATCATGCTGGGTGTTTGCATGACTTGATTAAGCAGGTGAGGAAAAATGCGTTGTTGATAATATTTATAAATCATAATTTGATCATTTTAAGAGTATGATCATGATTCTAACCAATGTGAATTTTGAATATAAGACAAAAATAGGACGAAATTTCTGTATTTTGTTACCGAAACTCGATTTTATTTTAAGTTTATCGGTTAATACTAAGTCTAGATATTTTGCTGGTTGAGTACTGAGTTTGAGGAGCATGTTATGAATAAAAAGTTAGTCTGTGCAGCATTGATGGCACTGAGTGCTTTTCAGGTCAATGCTTTTCAATCTACTGCTGTGCCAAAGGCACAATTATCCAATCCGGCCTTTAATATCGCCAATGGTTTAGCGCCGATTGATCAAAATCAGAAAGTCTCTGTTCTGGAGCCATTCCGTGGAGAATTTCGTATTTTAGGGTCAAAAGAATATCATGACGATGCACAGGCAAAATTCTCACCGATTGATTATGCTGTGACACGGGGATTATTTACTGAACCTGAAATTGCCCGTCAAATTTCAATCAATCAATATGACCGATTCCTCAATTGGAAAATGGCGCGCCCGCCTATTCCTGCACAACTGGCAACTCAATTGGTCAGTAATATGCACATCATTCCTGCCAATCCTGAAATTGCCAAAAAAATCAAACAAGTTAAACGTGGAGACTTGGTTCGTTTAACGGGCGATTTGGTTCAGGTGAATGATAAAGATTTGGTTTGGAAGTCGGCTTTAGATTGGAATGGGGTGGGAGATGGTGCTTGTAAACTGATTCGAGTCAATTCGATTCAATGGTTAGAAAAGCAAAATATCTAAATTCAATTGAGCCAAATCCGAGAAGATGCTAAGGTGAGATGTATAATTTTAGGTCAATTGAACAATAAAGAGTGTGGTAAATGAAAGGTTTAGCGTGTTTTACTTTGTTGGTTTGCAGTTTGGGGCTGGTTGCTTGTCAAAGTCCAAATCCTAGCGTAGGTAAAACACATGAATACACCCTCAAACAAAAGTGCCCAACGCTCATGGATATGAAAGTGGGAGAGGTGTTGTTGTTCAATGCTCCTGAAAATCCAAGCACGGGTTATCAATGGCAATTATTACAGCCACTTAAAATATTTAAAACTGAAGAAACCTATTTACAAAATGACAGTGAAGAAGGTGCTGTAGGTGTGGGTGGAACCAAAACTTTCCGTTTTACAGCAGAGAAACCGGGACAAGATTATATTGAATTGGTTCATATCAGAGCTTGGGAGTCTTCTAAACAACCAGATCAACAATGGCGTTGTCGCATTCGGGTTTCTTAAGCTCAAATCACGCTAATTGTTATTTTAGCTTCTTCTAGACCTTTAAGACTTTTTATTGCAGAGAAGCCTTCCTATACAGGCTTACAATGGAGTAGCGACATCCATGTCGCTTTACGGTAGAAAGCCTACGGGTATTTTATCAATCTTTGAGAGTGCTCAACTTTAAGAGCATCCAAAAATTGAATGCTCATTTTGATGAACATAATAGGGGCTGTGGACATTTCATAAATGGCTTGCGTTGTAGGTTAAAATTGAGCAGGTATGAGGAGTATACTCCGCAAGGAAATGAAGAGAATAGCTAGACTATTTTTAAGTTTCATAACGTAGCCTGAGATAATTTTAACCACAACCCTTCGGGGCTAGCGTGTTTTTTGTCGCTTCGTCGTTACGAACTACTCATTTAGAATGACTAAATTTCGTATTTCGCGCCTAGAATCGCCTAAAAAACACACCTAGTCGCAAACATAGACGAATTGTCCACAGACCCTAGTCTGATTAAAGCATTATTTACTTTCAGTGGTTTGCTTCCAGTGATCAAGCTGTTCATCGGCAGTGAACATTTCTCCCATGCCTTTGACTGCATCACTTGGATTTTTAAGCTCACCATCAGCAGATTGCTTTTTCTCATCATAGACTTTGGCTTGGTTTTCCCAATATTGATAACGTAAACCTTGAATATAGCGCCCTTGTTCTGTTTTAAGATCCAAGTCTTTCAACATATTGAGTGCCGATTCAATATTATCTCGCTTGAGTTGGCGATCAATGTCTTCGGTTAGACTGCCATCAGCAGCACGTTTTTTAAGATCAGCTTCTAAAGCATTATTATTTTCAGTAAATTTCTGATCATATTCGTCGAGCAAGGCAATATCGTGTGCATCATTCGGCGTACTCGGAAAGGCTTTAATCGGTTTGGTTTTCAGTTGGTCCATAACTTCTTGAGATGCATCTTTCGGCTCAGATGAATTGTTTTGTTGACCATCTTTAGGGGAACATGCAGCCATGAAAACGATAGATGTGAGTAAACTTGAAAGAAGCAAAGGGCGAAGTATTAAATTCATGATAAACATTCCTCATTAAAGCGTATCAATTAGCGCAGTTTCCTAAAGTTATAAACATAGGTGACATAAGGGAAGTCTATTTCATCTTGAGCTTGTTTGCCCGTATATTCCGATACAATCTGTTCGAATTTGTGTTTCAATTTGAGTTGTTCTTGTTCTGGCATCGCTGCAATAAAGCTGGTTGAGAGCAATCGTTTACTCACCACATTTTCTACCGTACCTGTGTGTAGCTGTGAAAATACTTTAGCGGTTTCAAGTTGGAACAAAAATTGATTTTCAAATACCTGCTTCCATTGCCCGCTGTGATAGCGAGGGGTATCTCCTTCAAGGGTTGCGAGCAAATCTGCCAATGCTTTCACCCAGTCTATATTCTCGTCTCGTTGATTCCAAACCAAACCTAAATGACCTTCGGGCTTTAAAACATGGTGGATTTCGTTCAATGTTTCGATATTGGCAAACCAATGAAAGGACTGAGCGCACAAAACAGCATCAATACTTTCAGATTCTAACGGAATTTGATCACTCTTCGCTTGAAGCGTTTGTACATCAGGATGTACTATTTTCAACTGCTCCAGCATTTCAGAAACAGGTTCAATTGCAATGATATTGGGCGTCGCTTGTTTCAGATAAGGTAGAAATTTTCCAGTACCTGCACCCAAGTCAACCACCTTTAAATCTGGGCTGAGTGCTAAATCTTCGATGAGCCATTGAACCACAGCCTGTGGATAATTGGGTCTGGCTTGTTGATAGAGTTCAGCAGCCGTACTGAAACCTTTTTGAGCAGCAGGATGTAAGGAATGTGTCATATTTTGCGCTTTTTTATCTGACTAGACTCTATAAAATATGACACTTGAAGCAATCAATAGGCAAGAGCCGATTGATTTAATTTCAGCCAATGAAAGAGCGGATGCTCGGTGTGCGAATGGATAAACAAATAATTTTTGAAGATGATCATATCAGAGCAATCTATTTAACAGGTGAATCTGACACTTTAGTCCTGTCATTTGGGGACTTGATCACTCGCGCCAAAGGGCTTTCAATTAATGCTGAAAAGTCTTTGATGAAATATAACTATGCTGTTGTCGGTATTATGCCTAAGCAAAAGTCTTGGTTTCCTGCATCAAGTATGGCTGCACTTTTACAGCATCTGCAACCCATCTTAAGTCAATTTAAGAATATTGTCGGTTATGGTGGATCGATGGGGGGCTATGCAGCGATCAAATATGCCAAAGATTTAAACATGAATCGTGTAGTTGCTATGGTTCCGCAATATTCAATAGATCCTTCAGAAATTGAAGATAAACGTTATACGGATTTCTATGATGCTGATTTAAACGCAAATATGCGTATTCAGGCACAGGATATTGTTGAAGAATGTGAATACATCATTGTTTATGATCCGTATTTTGAAAATGATAAAGAACATTATTTAAAAATTAAGCCGTTAATTCCTCATCTACATACTCTTCATTTACCCTATACAGGGCATGATGCGATTGCTGTTTTGGCGAACTCTGCCTTATTACATGATTTTATTGAACGCCCCTATGATCAAACTTATTTCTATAAGCAGATTCGTGAGGTCAAGAAGAACAGTAAGTTTTACTATCGCAGTGTGATTGCACGTTTGTTGGGAACACACAATGAAGCATTGGGTAAAATTCTCAAAGGAACTGATATTCAACTGGACAGTACTTTCTTTGATGCCAGTTTAAAGCAGACCATTACCCGTATTTTATTAACCAATAAACGTGTGGATGAGCAAGATCTGCAAAAGCTGGGGATTCAGGTCAATTTTGCATTTGAGGACAAAACTCAGCTACAAGACAACTTTGGTAATATCTTGGTATTTAATGTCATTACCCAGAAACTGGAAAGTTATGATCAACAGGTGATTGATGTTAATGGTAAATATATTATTCCATTAAATGTTGAAAGCAATGGTCTAGCGCAAGTCGAGATTAAGAAACAGACCTATTTGATTTGCATGAATGATCGTCGTGTGACAAAACTCTTTAAACATGATGAAGCGTTGTCATTGGATATGAATCCAATTGTGATCAAGAAAACCCCTGACTTTTATGTGTTGAGTTATAAAAACTTCTATATGAGCTGTGATATTCAAGGTCAAGTCAGTTTTGACGATGAAAGTTTAAATGAGTTTTGTCATTTTAAGATCGCTTAAGCTCAGGCAATTCATCGTATGACTAAATCGGCTTTTGCCAAAGCCTTTTTTAACAGCATCATTCAATAATATAGCTTTTTTTCTCGCCTTCTCTCAAAAAGAGAAGGCATGATCAAGAGCAATATGATTGATTATTTATCATGCTTTCGAATGTATGCAAGTGCTTTAAAAGCACCTTCATTTAAATACATTGCTTTAAATAGCGTGTTGGGAACAATGCTTGATATTTCTTAAATTCACTTTGAACGTTTAAGTCATCGAGTTTATAAGTTTCGCTAGAATGTTGATAAACACCTGTTACCGCCATGAGTGAGCCTTCTTGACCTTCTTTGTAATGATAACGAAAGGTTTTTCGTGAGGCATGTAGAAGTTTTTGATCAATAAATTTATAACTAAATAATAGATTTTCCATTTCTAAATAATACCGAGCTTCTATACGACAACCTCGATTCAATTGAATTAATCTAAAATAATTTCCTTCTGAACTTCTAAATTCTGCCTTATCTAAATTTTGAATCGACTGTAAAACGAGATCTTTTGCATGTGCTGAATATGCAGATAAGCTAAAACAGCTCATCAATAATACCAGTGAGCTTGATTTTGATTGTTTCATTCTAATATCTTTTTAAATTTCATTTGATTGACTATATCGTCTAAGTGCATGTTTGAATATAAAAAAAAGAGGACCCCATGCCGGAGATCCCCATAAACTGAAATTCAACTTGAAAAAAATAAAGTTTAAAATCTACGATTTGCGCGTTTAAAGGTTCCAAAGTCATTAAATCGCACACCATTTTCTTTCATGATTGGATAGCAGTCTTCAGCAATCGCTTGGCGGATATAAAATGGATCACGAACAACAAAGTGATGTATTGCATGAGTACCTGCAAAGTTAAAACAAAATGCCTGCAAAGGTTTCATGCGCCAATCCGTCCAAATCTGGCATTGCTGTACAACATTTCCATCCTCAACATCGCCGTAATAATGCATATTGGAACTGGTGAAGTGTAAACTCAAGGTACGGAGAAAGTTAGGCGCAGCAATACTTACCGCATAAAATTTTGTGCTGCGGTCAATAAACTTCCATAAGCTATTTTTAGGTTGTGCGATGCCAAAAGCTTTCATTGCTAATTTGGCAACACTGATCAATAGAAAGCTATGCCAAAGTGCATAATGAATATGCCCAAATGGTGCATAACTTGCAGATAGCTTTGCCTTTAATTTGAGCTTTTCAGTTTTCGATAAATTCTTCTGCGCATGAATATAGCGGTTGGTGGTTTTCATCATGGTGATGGGGCGTAAATAGACAGCCAACATATTGTCACCTGTCATGATCAAGCGTTTTAAACCCCATTTGTCACCATTGTTAATACCTCGTTCTTCTAAATCTGTTTTTGTACCTGAGGATTTATGGTGATGTAGGTGTACTTCACGACGTATCCACGGATTGACTGTACTTGGACGAAAGGCATACACGGCTGCAAGCATGGCATCATTTATTTTTTTATTCTTACGATAATACATTTGATGAATCAAATCGTGTTCCAGTTCATGCAAAATTGACATCCAAAATGCAGAAAGTGGAATTGCCACATACCAAGCCATTTTCCCGCGAGCGTATTGTGTTATATTGAAAATAATCCCTGTAATAGCAGTGCCCAGAATACTTAAACCGATTTGATCTTGATATTGAACCAGCCAAGGATGGCGTTCTCGTAACTGATTCCCAGCTTCCAAAATCGCTTTACGAATTTGATGACTGCGTTGCTCATCTTCAGGGTCAGCAAAGTTTTTGGCTTTGTTTAGCTTGGATATATGTACATCGGAAAGGGGTAAATTCATTTCCGTTTTCCTCTATATTTTTGTTTGAGAACAAGGAAGTTTTAAAAACCAACATTTGTTGGATTTTTTGAGAGATTATCTGATGATCAAAATAACGTCAACGTCAGTTTTAAAGAAAATGACCAAAAAAGTGAGTCAACCAAAACAAGAACGCTCACAAAAAAGAATGGAAAAGATGTTGGCGACTACGCAAGAATTGTTGTTATCCATTGGAATTGAAAAGATTTCTATTCCTGAAATTGCCAATGCTTCTGGCGTTCCTCGTACCAGTATTTATCAATTTTTTCCGACGAAATACGATATTTTGCGTCATATTGCACTCGCACACTTAAATGATTTGGTGAAACAACTGGGGAAGGCTGCTGTTCGCGTTTTGACGGATAATCCCAAAGCAAGCATCGAAGTATACGGGCAACTGCTTTCAGAAAGTATGATTCGGACCACGGCTAAATTTTTCAATGAATCAGAAATTGCCAGCTTACTGATTCTTAGTGGTCCTTTTACACGGCAAGCTTATCTTGAGTATCAAATCGAGTTGAAAAAAGTCAGTGATGGTGTACGTAAAGCATTGGAAATGATTCAGGTGGATAATTATGTCCCTCAACAACCCGATACTTTAACCATTTTGATGGAATTGGTTTTTACCTGTATGAAGCATGGTTATTACAATGAAAGTTATATTTCTGAAGCCATTATTCAAGAAGCCTACCGTATGACCAATGCGTATTTATTGGCACTCAAAAATAACACCTTTGGTTTTCCTCAAGTATCAACACAATCTTAAAATTATTGAATTGGAAAGGGGTGTTTTTAAAGCTGAATAATGACGGTTTACATTTCAAAATATTCTAAAGAGCTGTATGAAAATCAGTGAAATTTTCATGTTATAAACAAGATTGTGCAAATGATTGAAACCACAAGGTAAAGGCAATGAAGGCTGTATTTTTAGATTATGAATCTCTAGACAAAAATGATTTGGATTTTAGTCAGTTAAACGCAGCTTTTGATGAACTTGTACTTTATCCTTCGACCACGACTGAGCAGGTATTAGCACGTGTAGCGCATGCCGATGTGGTCATCAGCAATAAAGTATTGATCAATGCTGAAACAATTGCGCAATCGAAGCATCTAAAGCTCATTTTAATTTCGGCAACAGGAACCAATAATGTCGATTTAGATGCAGCCAAGTCTAAAGGCATCGTGGTGTGCAACTGTCAGGGCTACGGCACATCAGCAGTTGCACAGCATACGCTGACATTGATGTTGGCTTTAGCAACCTCTTTGCTCAAATATGATGGTGCTGTAAAGAATGGGGAATGGAATAAATCTCCAATTTTCTGTTTATTGGACTTTCCCATTGTAGAGTTGTCAGGAAAAACTTTAGGGATCATTGGTTATGGAGAGTTGGGGCAAGCGGTTGCCAAATTAGCTGAAGCTTTTGCGATGAAGGTTGTTGTCGGGGCATTACCAAGCCGTCCACAGCATGAAGAAAGAATTGCTTTTGCTGAGCTACTTCCACAAGTCGATTTTCTTTCTTTACATTGTCCTTTAACTGATGAAACACGTGACTTGATTGATGCACAAGCATTGGACTCGATGAAGAAATCAGCATTCTTAATCAATTGTGCCCGTGGAGGCATTGTGAATGAGCAGGCTTTGGCGGACGCATTAAGACAAGGTAAGATCGCAGGAGCTGCGATAGATGTACTGTCTGTTGAACCTCCAACGCAGGGAAATGTGTTGCTTGCAGAGGATATTCCAAACTTGATTATCACACCGCATAGTGCATGGGGAAGTGTTGATGCTCGACAGCGCATCGTAAATCAAATGTTGGAAAATTTTGAGGCATTTCAACAGGGCAAAGCGATCCGTCAGGTGAATCACTGAGGTTTTAGAACATCGTTATAATGCTATGGACAAACTTACCACTACAACCTCTCGCTTTAAATTACGATTTTCTTTGATTTTAGCTTTAATGATCTGATTTTAAGATCGTTTATCTTGGTACACCTGCATCATCATCTGTAGATATGCTGGTATCGGTATTTTGATTTGGCTTGGAGTCTGTTGATGACGGACTTGGTGTGTTGGTCTGGTTCTCTATAGGCAAACTTTGTTTTTTGATTTCAAGCTCTGGTTGTTCGGACTGAACATTTTGCGAAGCTTGTGTTTGAAGTGGTGGTTGTGCAGATACAGTCGGCTGATCTGAGATGTTTTGATTAGAAATGTTTGGGACAGTGGCTGTAACTGAGGGATTCGCTGAGTTTGCAGTAGTTGATGATTGACTCAAGCTGCCTTGTTCTATTGGCACGTTATAGCTGTTTTTACCCAGCACACGGTCTTTGGTCTGTTCAACCTTTTTGACAGCGGTATCTATGCCTTGTCGTGTATTGTCTCGGGCAATCGTTGCTTGTTCACTGGTATATTTTTTCGTATTTTCAATGGTTTCATCAAATGAAGGTTTGATTTTTTGAATGCCTTTTTCGGTTGCATCTCCTACTTTTTCAGCCGTATTTTGTACTGCTTCACCTGTCTTATGGGCTAGGACTCTAAATATATTGGGGTTATCACCATAAGGTTGTGTATGAGTGTCTGTTTGAGCATAAAGTGATGATGTTGCACATATTGCAGTGATCATACATAAACTTTTCATCTTCACCATGTTTTCATTCCTTTATGATGATGTCATTAACGCTGTGAATCATATTGAGCAATGGTACTGTTTTATTCAATCACCCGCTTAAACAGTAATAAATCAACGACAGCAAAATATAACAATATATGGTTCGTAATATTACTGAGTATTTGAAAGAAAAGCCCACGGATGTGAGCTTTTCATCTTAATATTGTGGTTTAGAGAACATCAATTGCAATTATTTAGCTGCAACTTTGGCTTCTGTTGATACGCCGACGTTTGCACTACCTACTGGTGTTTTCACATGTGTTTGTGAATTTACTTTAGCACCTGTGTTGGTTGATTTCGGCTTAACCAAGTCTTTGGTTTTTTGCCAAGTTTTACTGGTTGCAGATTTGGTTTTATCTTTCGCTTTTATCGCAGCTTCTTTGGTGTTATGACCTGCTTCTGAACTTAGCTTTTTGGTATTTTCCCAAGCACCTTTGCTGGCTACTTTACCTTTATCGATTCCAGTTTCAACACTTGTACCGACTTTATCAGCAGTATTTTTAGTGCCATCCCAAGCATCTTTAGAGACTTCACGAGTTTTGTCGACACCTTTTTCTACACCAGTACCGACTTTACCTGCTACATTCTTGGTACCATCCCAAGCATCTTTTGACACATCACGGGTCTTATCGACACCTTTTTCGATACCATCACCGACTTTAACGGCAGTATTTTTTGTACCATCCCAAGCATCTTTTGAGACTTCGCGAGTCTTATCGACACCTTTTTCAATACCATTACCAACTTTGTCTGCTGTATTATGGATTCCTTGACCAATATTGCTGAGTAGACCTCCACCATTTGCATTGACTTCAGCTGATGCATTGGCGCTGACATTTGTATTGGCGAAAATAAGAGGAGAGCTAGCTAAAAGGGCTGTAGCGATCACTGTTGTTTTAAGCATTTTCATAATTAGTTTTATCCTATACCTGAATGAGTTCAAGTTTGAGTGTTGCCTATCATAATGTGAAATTTGAGTGAAAATAGTCTTAGAGATAAAATAGCAACAGCTTATCTACACAGTTTTAACAATAATGTAAAAATTGTGAATAAAGATTAAGATCGAGTTTCTATGAAAAATTTTTTATTTTTTATTTTAAAATTCTGATACTTATAAATGAAAACTCACGACTCTAAACGTTGTGTTATTCACATCGTCATCTTGTCATTGAAACAAAAAACACATAAGCTTTGGAATCAATCTATATCTTATTCCTATAATGAACAATATAAAAATCTTAGTGTTGTTGAGTATATTTTTCAGTTTTAGACCGAGTTTTGCCTGTGCTTGTGGGGAAGAAGTCCCTTTCAGTCATCAAATGATTGGCTGGGTTACAACGGCAATCATATTTCTCATTTATTTGATTCCTAGTTTTTATTTTGTAAAATATTTTAAGAAATATCAGCTATCTATCCTACACCTCGTTTTGCCTCATATATTGATGTTAGGCATGCTTTACGCTTTGTTGAATTCTTTTAAATTGGGTTTAAATCCAATTTATTATTGGTTTGCGGATTACCTTCCGAATAGCTTAATTTTTATTGCGATTGGACTCATTGGTGTGATTTTTTGGCTCTATCCCGTGATTTATGTTGTTAAAAAGAGCTAAATGGTTGTGTATTTAGCTCTACGGACAGCGTAAGTCAAGTGCTGAGATTAGTTACATTTTTCCAGATTTGCTGCTTTAAAGTTGTTTTTGAGTGAATTGAAGTTTTTTAGCTTTTCAGCATCTTTAGGATCAAAAACTGTCTGCTTCTGTTCAATATCCGCATCGACATTTGAAAATGCTGAAATCAATTGCTCTCCTTTAAAAATCCAATGTTCAGTTGCTTTTCCTTTTTCAAAGTTCCCTGTAAATTCAATCACACAGTTATCTGTTTGGCGAATGAGTCGAGCAAGATTGTGTTTGGTGTTGGGCTCTGCTGAGATATTTTTGTGTTGTTCTAAAACAGTCGGTGCGTTTGGATTAGTGGGTGTCGTTGAGCAGGCGCTGAGGGCGAGTGTCATGAGTATTGCGGGGAATATGATTTTTTTAGTCATTACTGTTACGCTCAGATTGAAAGGTTGATATTCAGTGTATACAAATCATTGGATAGATTAAGCTTTATTTAGTTTTTGATTGTTAAAGACTATTTTGAAAATTTACATATTTTGTTTTTATTTTATTCATTTAAAAAGCATCATTTCAATGGGAAAAGAGGACGACACTTTTTCCTTTATTAATTTTGTTTTGTGCTTGAAAAATAAAACCTGCCAAAAGGCAGGTCTTATTTTTTCAGTGATTTAACTTCTTAATGTTGTAACACTGAAATATCCGCAACGCTTGTAAATAATTCTCGCAACTGAGCAAGTAAACGTAAACGGTTTGCTTTTAACTCGGCATCATCCGCCATGACCATAACACCTTCAAAGAAAGCATCAATTGGTGCACGAAGAGCTGCCAACTTGGAAAGCGCAGTGGTGTAGTCTTTTGCATCTAAAAGCGGCTGAACAACAGGAAGGATATTTTGAATCTCGCTATAAAGTGCTTTCTCTGCATCTTCTACCAGTTTAGCTTCAATAATCTCACCAGTAGGTGTAGCTTCTTTCGCCAAGATATTTGCAACACGTTTATTTGCAGCAGCAAGAGCAGCAGCTTCTGGTAAATCACGGAAATGATTCACTGCGGTAACACGCTTATCAAAATCTAAAGGTGATTTTGGTGAAAGGGCTTGAACAGCCTGAATCACATCAACGGCAACACCTTGGTCTTCGTATTTAGCACGATAACGACCTTCAAGGAATGCCACAGCATCGGCTAAAGTCTTCGCATGATCTTTCAATACATCGCCATAAGCAGCCAAAGCTAACTTGATGAGTTCTTCAATCGAAACATCAAGATTATTTTCAGTCACTAAACGCAAGATACCAATCGCAGAACGACGTAAAGCAAATGGATCTTTCGAGCCTGTTGGTGCTTGACCAATACCAAAAATACCTGTGAGGGTATCTAAACGGTCAGCAAGCGCAAGCGTTGTACCTGTTTTGGTTTTTGGTAGAACATCGCCTGCAAATTTAGGCAGATATTGCTCACCTAAAGCTTCAGCAACTTCATCATTTTCGCCTTCAATGCGTGCATAGTAAGTACCTGCAATCCCTTGCAGTTCAGGGAATTCACCGACTAATTCAGACGTTAAGTCACATTTAGCAAGCAGTGCGGCTTTTTCAACATCCGCAGGGTTTGCACCTGTGATTGCAGATAATGCCACAGCCAATTTAGCAATACGCTCAGACTTATTCCAAAGTGTTCCTAACTGTGCTTGGAACACCATATTGGCTAATTTATCTTTACGTGATGCAAGTGGCTGCTTTTGATCTTGTAAGAAGAAGAATTCAGCATCAGACAAACGTGGACGTACAACTTTTTCATTCCCTTCAATAATTTGAGTTGGATCTTTAGACTCAATATTTGAAACAGTAATGAAATAAGGTTGTAATTTATTGTCAGCGTTGACCAAACAGAAATATTTTTGGTTGTCTTGCATGGTCGTGATCAAAGCTTCTTGAGGAACAGCAAGGAAACGTTCTTCAAAACTTGCACGAAGCGAAACAGGCCATTCCACCAATGCTGTCACTTCATCACGAAGATCTGCCGGTACAATCGCAGTCGCATTCACTTCATCTGCCAAAGCTTTGACTTGTTGATCAATGATCGTTTGGCGCTCAGCAAAGTCAGCAACAACATAAGCCTGACGTAGTGCATCTAAGTACGCATCTGGGTTTGCCAATACAATAGCTTCTGGTGCATGAAAACGATGACCATAAGTCACATTGCCTGTTTTGTGATCTTGAATCGATGCATCAATTACAGCATTGTCTTTCAGCAATACTACCCACTTCACAGGACGGACAAATTCGGTACGGCTTGCAGCAGAACGCATGCGTTTAGCAATTGGCAGGTTATCTAATGCTGTTTGTAAAATTTGTGGAAGTAAAACGTCAAGGCTTTGACCTTTTACATCTTTTAGGTAACAAACTTTTTCAACTTTACCGGCTTGGAAAGTTGATACTTGATCTGCTGTAATGCCTTGACCACGCATAAAGCCTTCCAAAGCTTTGGTTGGTTTGCCTTCAGCATCATAAGCCGCTTGAACAGCAGGGCCATCAAAACGCTTTTGGGTGTCTGCTTGAGCAGCATCCACATTGACGATCTTCAAGGCCAAACGACGTGGTGCAGCGTAAGCTTCAATAGCTTCAAATGCCAAACCCGCTTCATTTAGCCCTTTTTCTGTTTCTGCTTTTAAGGCATCACGTAACGTTTTTAGGCTTTTAGGTGGTAACTCTTCACAGCCAAGTTCGAATAAAACAGTATGTTTAGACATTATTTATTCTCCTCAGCTTTTGCTTCTGCTTCAACTTGCGCCTTTAACTGTGCTAATACTTCATCACGTAAATGTGGTTCCGCCATTGGGAATCCTAATTTTGCACGGGCAGCCACATAGCTTTGCGCAATAGAGCGAGCCAAAGTACGGACACGTAAGATATAACGTTGACGCTCAGTGACTGAAATAGCACCACGGGCATCAAGCAAGTTAAAACTGTGGGATGCTTTGATGACTTGTTCATATGCAGGAAGCGGAAGCTCAGCTTCCATTAAACGCGTTGCTTCAGTTTCATAAAAGTCGAACAGCTCAAACATTTTTTCAACGTTGGCATATTCAAAGTTATAGGTCGATTGTTCAACTTCGTTTTGATGGAAAACATCACCATACGTCACTGTACCAAACTGACCTTTGGTCCATACCAAATCGTAGACAGAATCTACGCCTTGTAGGTACATTGCCAAACGTTCAAGTCCATAGGTAATTTCACCAGTCACTGGATAACATTCAACACCACCTACTTGTTGGAAGTAGGTAAATTGAGTGACTTCCATCCCGTTTAACCACACTTCCCAACCTAAACCCCAAGCACCCAGTGTTGGAGATTCCCAGTTGTCTTCTACAAAACGAATGTCATGGGTTAAAGTATCAATACCGATTGCTTTTAACGAGTCTAAGTAAAGCTGTTGGATATTGTCAGGGTTCGGTTTAAGTACAACTTGGAATTGATAATAGTGCTGTAAACGGTTTGGGTTTTCGCCATAACGCCCGTCTTTTGGACGACGTGATGGTTGAACATAGGCTGCGTTCCATGTTTCAGGACCAAGTGCGCGTAAGAATGTTGCAGTGTGGAATGTCCCTGCACCCATTTCCATATCGTAAGGCTGTAACACCACACAACCTTGTTCAGCCCAGTAGTTTTGTAAGGCAAGAATTAAGCCTTGGAATGTATCAATATGCGATATGGCGCGACTCATGCAGCATCCACTATAAGTATTAGAAAAAATTGGTTCTAAGTATAAGGATTTTGCGGAGGTGTGGCAAAGGTTAGTCTACAAATATTGACGCTCATCGCAGATCAGTTCAGGTACATTTTTTAAGATTTTCTTTTGAGATCAAATTTTTCATTTGATTGGCCTCTTTTCTTATTTTCATTTCCTGAATATGTGCCTCGATTTCTGCATCTGGGGAGTCTGTATCTATGCTGGGTTCTGAGGTAGAGTTCTCAGAAATTAAAATGAGGCCATCTCTAAAAAAAGCCCAGTCTTTTTCAATGGGCGGGGTATTCTTTACACTTGTTTTTGTTTTTAATAGACAGATTTTACCTTTCTTGATCAGTGTGAGTTCAAGTACGCTTAAAGGGTTGTTTGCAATTTCAATCTGTTGAGTTTCTAAAATTACAGGTTCATTCGATGAAAGGCAGGCGCTAAGAAAAAGACAAGAAGTTAAAGTGATTATAAGGGGTGTTTTGCTCATCATTCATAATTAAAAAGTTAAATTATATATTTGATATTAACACAAAAAAAATAAATTTATTAACTTTTGGATTGTGAACTGTCTTTTGAGTGTTAGATATTAAGCATGGATCAGGGGGATACGATGAGGCTTTATTTCATGTTAAATAAATGAATTATTTTAAGATATTTACCATGACATTTTTGAACCTTCGTTTTATATTTAAGGCTAAAATTTTAATTCAGAACTTCAATCACAATAATTTTTAATAGAATTGATCAAGATGCAAAAACAATATCGAAACAAACTTTGGATAAGCCTTTTACTTATTTTAATTGCTGTCATTTCAATCCCATCCATTCATCTAATTAAGACTAAAATGAATGAACATCAAGCCATGGAACACATTCCAACAGGCTATCGAGATGATGCTAGTCATCTGAATCTAACTAAAGTACATGGTGTAGTGGACGTTGAAACCTCACCACAGGCAATTCAGAGTCAATTAAAAACATTGCTTCAGTATGCCAATGAAAGACATTTAAAAATCTCAATTGCCGGTGCAAAACACAGTATGGGAGGACATACCATCTATCCGGATGGTATTACATTGAATATGTTGCCTTATCGCCATATGAGTCTCGATGAAAAGAATAATATTTTAACCATCGGCTCTGGCGCAACTTGGGAAGAGGCACTCCGTTATTTAGACCGTTATGGTAAATCAATTGCGGTCATGCAATCTTTTAGTAATTTTTCTATTGGCGGTTCAATAAGTGTAAATGGACATGGTTGGCAAAAAAATTCGCCTCCAATTTCGTCTAGCATTGAATCATTTACATTGATGAATGCGCAGGGGGAGATATTAGAATGTAGTCGTAGAGAAAACCCTGAACTGTTCAAATTGGTGATCGGTGGTTATGGATTATTTGGCATAATTCTCGATGTAAAATTAAAAGTGGTAGACAATGTTGCTTTGGTATTTAACTCTATTGCTGTTTCACCAAAGGATTATTTAGAACAATATCAACGGATTGTGAGTGAAGATACAAACGTGCAGTTTGCATATGGACGGTTACGTATCTCAGATAAACACTTTTTAGAACAAGCCACTTTAAATTATTTTGAAAAAATAGATAAAAAGCCTTTAGCCTTATCACAACAACAAAGTAAAAATGCCGAAACTAAACGTATTGTGTTTCGTGGTTCTGTAGATAGCGAGTATGGTAAGCGTCTCCGTTGGGATCTTGAAAGTAGTCTTAATTCAATATCGCCTTATACAACATTCAGCCGCAATGAAATTCTAAGTGAAGATGCCTCATTGATTGAAAATAAAGATCCGAACTCAACAGATTTATTACATGAATACTTTATTCCAAAACGCTATTTGGCACAGTTTGTTCAAGATTTAAAGCCTGTTTTAAAACATAAAAAAGTCGACCTACTCAATATTACTATTCGAGAAGTCGAATATGATCCTGATGCTTTTATGAATTATGCAAGAGAGGACGTTTTTGGTTTGGTTTTTTTATTCAACCAAAAGAAAACACCACAGCAGGAACAGGATATGCAACAACTGACACGGCAATTGGTCGATATTGTTCTGAAAAATCATGGCACATATTATTTACCTTATCGTTTACATATTCGTCCTGACCAGATGCGACTGGCATACCCACAGGCAGATGCATTTTTCAGTTTGAAGAAAAAATATGATCCTGATGAGCTTTTTAGTAATCAGTTCTATCTACATTATCGCTAACAGAGTGTGGTTGAGAGGAAAGTACTTGTAAAAATGCCCAATAACAGCAACCTGAAAATATTGCAATTGCATAGAAAAACCAATCACTGAATAATTTCCAGATGGGCGTTGGGAACGCGCCCGTAAAAACCAAATAACCAATCATAGTAACAATTAGCCACATCAATAATGAACCCGCGAAAATACTGAAAAAATTGAGCCAATATTTATGTGCAAGCCATAAAGAAAGCGCATATGCAATTGGAATGACGATCACACAGTAAATCAAATAAATCATTAAGCTAATGCCGAATACGGTCAGTAACGACTGCACATCATATTGATGATTCATGAAAAGAAAAAAAGTGATTAATAGGATTAAGCTAATACTCGGCGCTAAAAATAAAGCTTTTAAAATAGATTTATTGCTATATTGAACCATGATCAAAACAACAAAAGAGATTAAATAATGAAATCATGCCTAAAAATGATTATTTTTTCTACTGTGATTTTTTCCACTTTGCTATATGCGGAAAATCAAAATGTACAGATAGATGTATACAATAAATGTGTTGATCAAACCATAGAAGAACTTGGATTGGGCAATATTAATAATGCTGTTGTAGAAATATGTAGTCATCAAGGCAAAGCATTCTATGAAAAAGAAATTGTTAAAGTGTTGGATCAGATTAAAAAACAAAGTCAAAAAGACAATCAACAAGAACGTTATACGGACCTGATGAAATCTCAACGCTTATGGAAAGCATATGTTGATCAGGAGTGTCAAAACGCAGGGCGTTATATTGGTTCACCGATGTATGAATTTTGCCCTATGCAAGAATATGGCAAAAGATTAGAGCAGTTAACTGAATATACACGATAAAAAATCACTGTGTGAGAAATATAGTAGAAAAATTTATACAGCTAAGATGGATAATAAATACATCTTATAATCACAACAACGTATAATTCGCACTTCAACAGTGCAAAAGTGCAGGATCGTCGTGTTTCATACGCAACTTGAATGGTTAAATACCTTAAAACCCAATTTTAAAGTGTTACCCCTAAAAGATCGGTTACTTTGTGGCTTAGGCGCACTTTTAGGCTTGGCGATATCTTCACTGATCTGTTGGTATGTATTAGGTGGCTTTAACGCATGGTATATCGCACCGATGGGAGCATCCTCTGTATTGCTATTCGCAGTGCCCGCAAGTCCTTTGGCGCAACCATGGAATATGGTGGTTGGAAATACCATTGCTGGTCTGATTGGTGTGACATGCGCACTCTTGATTTCCAATCCAACGGAAGCATTTAGTATAGCCGTTGCATTGTCGATCTTCTTAATGATGAGCACCGATTCATTGCATCCGCCAAGTGGAGCTGTGGCAATTACTGCTGTATTGGGCGGTGATTCGGTACACCAACTGGGCTATCATTTTATTTTCTATCCCGTGTTGATCAACTCTGTATTTTTGTTGGCTATCGCAATTATTTTTAACAGAATGCTAGGCAAACAATATCCCCAAAGTGCACAGCTCAATGTTCGATCTAAAGACCCAACACCAACACAGAAGGTCACCATCCAACCCCAAGATATTCAAGAGGTCTTAGAGTATCAAACTCAGCTTTTAGACATTAGTGAATATGATTTACAAAAAATCATTTTAGAAGCACAAGAGAAAGCCAATGCACGTGCAGTTCATGAGTTTCTTTGTCAGGATATTATGAGTAAAGATGTGATTCGTTTAGACGAGCAGGACGATATTCACCAAGCTTTGGACAAATTCAAACGGGTAAATTTAATGAGTTTACCTGTGGTCAATGCCGCACATGAATTGGTGGGTACATTGGCGCTGTATGAAATTGTGGAATGGTTTAAACGAGCGGCTGATCCACGAGCCTCATGGGAGCACTTTGTCAAACAAATTATGAATCGACAGGTCGTAACTGTACAACCAACACAGCCGATTCAAGATCTTGTGCCATATTTTGTGGAACGGTCTTTTAACTACATTCCTGTGATTGAAAATCAGAAATTGGTGGGAATTATCAGTCGCGCAGATATGATCGCCGCATTGCAACAACAGTTAAATCATCAAAAATAAAGTGATGTTGAATAAAAAAAGCTACAACAGTTTGGGGGAACTGTTGTAGCAGAAAAGGGAAAAGTGTTTAAAAGAATGTTAATTAATGGGTTTTCTCTTCATAAATGGTACGTACGGGACGCTGATAACCTTGATGATCATTCAAACGTAAATTCTGTTTAGGCATCAGTAACCAAAGAATTAGATAGACCAGAATACCTGGGAATGCAGCACTCATACATGAAACAATCACGAAAATGATGCGCAGCAAAGTCACATTCCAACCAAAACGTTCAGCAATACCGCCCATAACACCGGCGATCATATTATGTCGGCTTGAACGATATAAACCAGAATTGGTCATTTAAATCTCCTTAGAAAGTTATCTGTTACAGATCATGCTTTAGCACTATAAGAACAATCTCTGTACTTTTAATAATGGAGTTCTGACACAATTCTTCAAGTAAAGTGCCGATAAAAATTGTTAATACTGTGTAACAATGTTTCTTAAATTATTCAAAATACTGTAAAAAAGCGGACGTAAAGCAAGTGCTGACGAGTTGAAAAAAAAGTGTTTTTTATACTTTTGTAAAAAAAATACCGTGAAGATTTCGAGAAGTGGTACAACGCAATACTATATGCGCATGTAGATGAATGTTTGACATGTTTTTTACTCAGTATATTTGGGTTATTGGGATTTATGCATTTGATGGTTCATAAAACAAGCTTCCTTGGAATTTTAGGTATAGGTATCTGTAGCCTATTGAGTGCTTGTGATTCTTCAAAATCGAACAGTAAGCAGCAGGGATCTTCTGATTCACAGAATTCATCTAGTGAGATTGCTTTGCAGGAAGCAACACAAGCTGTACCTGCCAGTGATGGCAAGAAGTTGAGTGAAGTTGCGGGGCAGGCGACCTTACCTGCAATGGCAGAGATTAAAGGTTTTGCACCACAGCGTGAAACCTTACCATCCAAAGCTGAAGAGTTTGTTGGACGCTATCATGTGCAAATCAGCTGTGATGATCCATTTGCCAAGTGTGAACAGGGTAGTGCAGAGTTTATTATCAACTTACTCGCAGATGGAACAGCGCATCGTACATTTGTATATATGGGCAAAATAAGCAATGAAAATAGTGATGTAAAATCAAATCGAAGCTATCAAAAAAATACATGGATTTATGATGACGCGCAGCATGAAATCATTGTAAATCGAGTCGAAGGAATTCAATTTTTTTATAAAGTGGATGAGAAAAATAATTTGGTGATGGATATTGATAAAATTCTTAATGGAACTGAAGAGAACCGTTTGTATTTTGCTCAACACCATACAGCGCCAATGAAAGCGTATGTCTTAAAGCGTTTTGAGAATTAAAACAGATAGATCGTTTTTAAATTTGGTGGGTTGTGTGGGGTTCGAACCCACGACCAATAGATTAAGAGTCTACTGCTCTACCAACTGAGCTAACAACCCAATACTTGTCTAAAAGTGTTTAAACAAAAGTAAAAGATCAAGTAAAATTTCGAGAACGGCGAAGCATCAAAAAAGATGATGTTTTGTCTAGGTCGGAATATTTGCAGGTTTCGTTTCTAGTATAGTACTTAAACAGTACAGAAAGAAGCCCGAAGAAAGAATGGTGGGTCGTCCGCGATTCGAACGCGGGACCAACGGATTAAAAGTCCGCTGCTCTACCAGCTGAGCTAACGACCCTGAGTCTGGATGTATAAAGTATCACTTTATCCGAATCAATGAAAATCTAGATTTTCATTCGGTATCCATGTTCAGATTGAAACATATAGATGGTGGGTCGTCCGCGATTCGAACGCGGGACCAACGGATTAAAAGTCCGCTGCTCTACCAGCTGAGCTAACGACCCTGAGTTAGGATGTAAAGTAAAACTTTACTTAAAGCGACATGAAAATCAGTAATTTTCATTCGATATCCATACAGGTCAAAACAATAAGTGGTGGGTCGTCCGCGATTCGAACGCGGGACCAACGGATTAAAAGTCCGCTGCTCTACCAGCTGAGCTAACGACCCTTTTGTTTTGATGGAGCGTATTTTAGCAAGATATTGATAGAGCGCAAGTAAAAATTAAGAAAGTTTGCAACGTTCGGTTATAAATAACACAAAATCAATTAAAAAAGCCCTGAAAACAGGGCTTTTATTTCTAGAAACGGTATTTATAAGCTTCGATATTGGCATAAACTTCAGCTGTGACATCACAATATGCTGTCGCACTTGGCAATAAAACCAGTAAACGATCAGAAGTTTTTTCAGGATTAAAAGCCTGTTCCTTCAATTTATTCTTCTGATATTTAAATGTTCCAGTCGTTTCTACAATCTGTTGAATACGTAAAAAAACTGGAACTGCATAAGCAGGTAAGTTCTTTTTAAAATCTGTAACCATCTGGCTTAAATCTTGTTCTGTCAGCTGTTCGCCTTCATGCAAGGTGATTGCTGCCATACCGGCACGACCATTGGTATTTGGAATCTCAACGCCGTAAACCACTGCTTCTGTAATCTTGGGATAGTCGCTACAGATATTTTCAACTTCTGTGGTAGATACATTTTCGCCTTTCCAACGAAAGGTATCTCCCAGACGATCAACAAATTGAGCATGACGAAAACCGATATCACGAACCAAATCACCTGTAATGAAATAAGCATCGCCCTTTTTAAAGACATCTTTCATGATCACGGATTTGTTTTTTTCGGGGTCTGTATAGCCATCAAAAGGAGAACGTTTGGTAATTTTACCAATCAGTAAGCCCACTTCACCTTTTTTGACTTTTTGGCAGTAGCCATCTGCGTCACGTACTGCTTCGTTACTTTCTTTATCAAACTGTACAATCGCATAAGGAGTAGGTGAAAACCCAACAGTATTATCAAAATTGAAGATATTACTGAACCCCACATTGCCTTCACTTGAAGCGTACAGTTCAAGAATTTCTTCTACGCCAAAACGCTGTTTAAACTTGTTCCAGATATTTGGACGCATGCCATTACCGATCATTTTGGTAACGCGGTGTGAATGATCAAGTTCTGATGGGGCTGCATCCATAAGATAGCGACAAAGTTCTCCTACGTACCCAATTGCAGATGCGTTAAATTTTTTCACATCTGACCAAAATGCAGAGGTTGAAAATTTACGTCGAATTGCCAAAGCCGAACCACCTGCAATGACGCCACACCAACATACCACCATGCCTGTTGCATGGTAGAGCGGTAAAGTACAGTACATTACGTCATCTTCACCTAAATTTAGGATGTGACCATAGGTTCCATAAGCGAGTGTCCAACGACTGTTGGTGAATATAACCGCTTTAGGTAATCCCGTTGTTCCAGAGGTATAGATATAAAATAATCCATCTTTACCTTTAACATTGTGGGTTGTTGCTGGATTAAATTTAGGGAATGCATCAATTTGCTGTGCAAGATTGATATAGCCTTGTGGTGCACTACCTGGTTCTTTTAAGGTGTCTTGATCTGCAAACCAGTGTAGGCGATCTGAAGCGATGTTTAAATCTTGACGAACTTCATCCACAGCAGCACGACATTCTTCTCCCACAACAATTGCCACAGGATTAACGAGGTTGACACTGTGTGTGAGTACTTTGCCTGTTTGTGAAGTGTTCACAAGTGCAGAGGTTACGCCAATTTTTGCTAAAGCGATCACTGTTGCAATCAACTCTGGACGATTCTCGATCATCACAGTGATCACATCGCCTTTTTTTATACCAAGAGAAAGATAGAAATGTGCAATTTGATTTGCCCAAGCATTCAGTTCTTTATAACTGTAGCGTTGGTTTTCAAATAATAACGCATCTCCATATGGATTACGTTTGACCGCACGCTCAAAAGCTAGACCTAGCCCAGCAGGTGTGTTGGGCGTTCTGATATAAGCTTGTTTAAGTCCAGTCAGGATATTTGGAAGCTTATTGATGAGCTGTGGTAAGCGCTCGGCTACATCAGCAAATCCGATGAGATCGGTCTGTGTTGTTTGACTCATATCAATCCTATTTTTTTTTCGTAATCCGATACAATTTCTTAGTGTGTCATTGATCTGCATAAGGTACACATCAACTTTCATGTCATGTCTGCATTTAAATAAACATGTATACATGATCAGTAGATATTATTCTTAGTTCCAGATTCGAGAATCAAATTGGAAATAAAAACCACCTTATCGTTTAGACATTTGTCTTTTTAATCGTTTAAGACTAGTGCAATCAACCTAATCTGACAAATGTCTTTAAAATCTATTCAAAATAGCAAAAAAACCTAGCCATCGAAATGACTAGGTTTCCTTTAATCGCTATATTTTAAGCAAATTTGCTGAATTACTCCGCAGCAGGTGGTGTCGCTTTTTTCGGTGGACGTCCACGAGGGCGACGAGGGCGAGCAGGCTTTTCTTCTGTTGCCGCAACATCTGTCTTAGATGTTTCTGCCTCATCAGAAGTTGCTGTTGTATCTAAAGCCAAAGCTTGCTGTGCTTTTTGTGCTTTCTCTGTCGCAGCTGTTGCGCTTTTAGACGGTTTTGTTGCTACTGTTTCAGTTGCTGTAGTTGTTTTAGCTGCAACAGGCGCTACTGGGGTTTCTACAGTATTTTCTGTTGGTGCTTTTTCTTCAACAGCTTTCGGTGCAGAAACATCTACAGTTGCTGTGTCTTCTGCTTTAGCTTCAGCTGGCGCTACAGGTTGTGCTTGTTCTTGATTTTGCTCAAGTTCAGCCTGATGCTCTTGCTTTGCTTGTACCGCAGCCTGTTTTGCTAAACGACGACGTTCGCGAGGGTCATTGGCTACACGACGGTCATTTTCAGGTTTTGGTGGAGTTAAGTCTAACACTTCAGCAGGTTGTGCTTCTGGTGCTGCTTTTGTAACAGCAACATCACGTGTCACAGGTTGCTTCGCAGGTTCAGCAGTTTCTTGAACCGTTAAGGTTGCAGAATACTCTTCTGTGAACTTAAGCAATGCACGATTGAATGTTGGAATTAGACCAAATTGTTCAATCAATACCGCACAATCATCACCATAGACATGGCGAATCAAAGAACCAACTGAGTACTGGTTTAATGTCGGTACTTGTGAAGGTCTGATCTTTGGTGTTGCTGCTTTTGCTTGTGCTGCTTCACGCTGTTGACGACGTTTTTGACGAGGATCATTGCTCGCACGTTGAACAGGTTGCTGTACTTCAGCTTTTTCAATACTGAGTTCCGGTTCAGCCTGTGCATGCTGATTTTCTTCAACAGGCTTAGCCACAGGTTGAGTTTCAGCAGGGCGAGGTGCTTTTGCGACAGTTTCGCCTTTTTCATGACGATCATGTTTCTTCGCTTTTGCAGGTGCTGTGGCTTGTTGTGGTGTCAATGCAACAATTTCACTTTGCGCCTGATCAAGATTGACCACCAATGCAGTTGTCATTGACGCATGTTGTGGTGCATCAATAATTTCAACTTTTGGTTGTTTCTCTTGAGTTTGAGCTAACTCTACAGGCGCGTTGTGAGGCGCTGATTGTTGCTCATCATTAAATACGCTGCTGTCGCGATGGCGATTTGGGCGATTTGGGCGTTGTTGATGATTGCGATCACGACGTGGAACAGCTTGCTCATTGTTGCTATCAGCCTGTTGATCGTGTTGTGAACGCTGTTGCTTTTGTTGGCGACGTTGATCACGTTGCTCTTGACGCTGTTCTTGGCGTTGCTCTTGACGAGTCACTTGAACAACTTCTTCGATCACTTGATGCTGATCATTCGCTTGTTCACGAGACTCTTTATGCTTATTGCGATTTTTGTTTTTATTGTTGCGTTGAGATTTTTCTTCTTTCTCAACATGCTTTTCATATTCACGCGGTTCTGACTTTTGAACAGGTGTATGTGAAAGATAAGCATTTGTTTCAGGAACAATCTGAGCTTCAATCGCTGTTGAAGCATGCTGATTGATTTGACCAAACTGACCACGGCTGACAGCTCCACCATTAATCATTTGCTCAATTGCTGCTGCTGCATTATTTGCAGTGCGTGATTGATCAATGGTTGCAGCTTGTTTTTGTACAAACAAGTTTTCTAACCAAGCGCATGGGCTTGATGATGTTTGAGCAATTTGTGCTGGTACTGCTTTTTGAGCTTGAGCAGGTTGTTGCTTTCTATTTTGCTTATTGTTTTGAGCTTGAACAGGTGCTGTATTTTGCTGAGTCTGTTCTTCTTCCAAATGCCATTCAGAAGATTGGTAACCCAATTCTTTTTCACTTGAACGTGTTGCTTCTGTACGCTCATAGCTTGTCGGCGCAAAGCCTTCTGGGTTATACGAAATTTCGTAATGCGGTGTTTCTAAATGCGGGTGAGGGAGTACAGTCACGCGTACATTTGAGGTTTGCTCTAAGTAAACTAGGCTGTGACGTTTCTCATTTAATAAGAATGCCGCAATTTCAACAGGCACTTCAACTTGAACTTCACCATGACGTTCACGAAGCGCGATTTCTTCAACCTTACGCATGATTGAAAGAGACAGTGAGCGTAAGTCACGTACCATACCTGTACCGTGACAGCGTGGGCAGACATAACCTGTTGCTTCTTCCAATGAAGGACGTAAACGTTGACGGCTCATTTCCATCAAACCAAAACGTGACAATTGACCAAACTGGATACGTGCACGATCACTTTGTGTTGCTTCACGAAGTTTGGCTTCAACCATACGTTGGTTACGTTCTTTGGTCATATCAATAAAGTCGATTACAACCAAACCACCGATATCACGTAAACGTAATTGGCGCGCAATTTCTTCAGCAGCTTCTAAGTTGGTGCTTAACGCAGTTTCTTCTACGTCGTGACCACGTGTTGATTTTGCTGAGTTGATATCAATTGAAACCAATGCTTCAGTTTGGTCAATGACAATCGAACCACCTGAAGGAAGTTTGACTTCACGTTCATAAGCCGTTTGAATTTGGCTTTCAATACCAAAGTGAGCAAACAATGGTTCATTCAAGGTATAGGTTTTGAGTTTATCCAATTGATTTGGCATTACTGCTTTAACAAAGTTATAGGCTTCGTTATATGCTTGCTCTGAATCAATTAAAATTTCTGCTACGTCATCACGTAAGTAATCACGAATTGCACGTGTTACCACACCTGCTTCTTGGTGAACCAACATTGGTGATGGACCAGAGTTCGCTGAGTTTTGAATTTGCGCCCAAAGGTCCAATAAATGTTGTAAGTCGAGTTGTAGTTCTTCTTGTGAACGACCAATCCCCGCAGTACGTACAATGACACTCATACCACGTGGAGTGTTCAATGATGCCAACATCTCTTTCAATTCTTCACGAACTGATCCAGAAATTTGACGACTGATACCGCCACCTTTTGGATTGTTTGGCATAAGCACCAAATAGCGACCAGCAAGTGAAATATACGTCGAAAGCGCAGCACCTTTATTGCCACGTTCTTCTTTTTCAACTTGAACTAAAAGTTCAGTACCTTCTGTGATTAACTCACGAATATTTGAAGTTTGACGAGGGTCTGCTTTGTAGTATGTATTGGCTATTTCGCGCATCGACAAGAAACCTTGACGACCTGCACCATATTCTACAAATACAGCTTCTAAAGAGGGTTCTACGCGAGTGACATGCCCTTTATAAATATTGGCTTTCTTTTGCTCACGGGTACGATTTTCTAAGTCGAAATCATAAAGACGGTGACCAGTGATGAGTGCAACGCGAACTTCTTCTGCATGTGTTGCATTAATCAACATACGTTTCATGGGTGTAACACCTAATAGTGATTCACACCAACAACTCGCTATCTGTTTAAGTGAAGCGAACATCTGAATATTGGATCAAAACTCAAACCATCAGTACATCTATATGATTTCAGTAATGAACCCACTTGTTTTGAGCAAGCTTGGGCTTTTGATACCTGTATTGATGCTGCAATACTTCTTTAATCTTTGCACAATTAAAGTTTTGAGGCTTTCACTGGTACTCAAAGTGGTGCATTGGATGACTGATTTGTTCGTCTTTCACTATCACATTGCTCGAAGAGTCTCTCAACTTTGGTGAGAGCGTCTTGATACGGAATGATCATCGTATCTTTACAAATTGTGCAGTTCCAATGCCTCAAACACTTATGTCCTGAAAAACACTCTAAAGCGACTTGTCTGATGTGTATCAGTTTATGTTTAAAAACCAACGTCTGGGTTGGCGACATATATTTTTAAACAAACCGATTTCTGTACTTTAAGTACAATTAAACGCAACAGTTTGTCTTTTTGCCGATATAATAAAGCCTTCGGCGTCGGCATATTCTTTTGGGACCTTTCCGCATCTGTCGTGAGGTTTACCTTTTATATTCCATTTTCAATGGGTGAAAGGAACATAATAAACTTCACTTACGGTGGTATCCGTGCGCTGACTATAGCAAACCTTGAATCATCTGCCTATGGGCTATACACTTATTTTGTATGAAAAGTATAGTCTAAATGATCAGTTTTTAATCAAATTTTAGTTTTTTATTGGATCACGTAACTGTATGAATTCTACGCAACAATGGCAAAGTGTCACTTGGTTTGAAGTGGACGAGCATCAAGAAGGTCAACGCATAGATAATTTCTTGTTTACGCGTCTTAAAGGTGTGCCAAAAAGTCGGATCTATCGCTTAATTCGTGAAGGGCAAGTACGCGTCAATAAAAAGCGTATTAAGGCTGAAACTAAATTGGCAATTGGTGATCAAATCCGTGTTGCTCCCATTCGATTTGAACAGAAAGATGAAACGGATGCTCCTGTGTCTGATAAAGTCGCACAGAGTTTACTCAGCCGTGTAATTTATGAAGATGAAGGGTTGATGGTGGTCAATAAACCTTCTGGAATTGCTGTACATGGGGGGAGTGGCGTAGCGTATGGTTTGATTGAAGGCTTGCGTGCGGCAACAGGCAAAAAATATTTAGAGCTGATTCACCGTATCGACCGTGATACTTCTGGTTTGGTCATGGTCAGTAAAAAACGCAGTACATTAAAAACACTACAAGACTTGCTGCGGGAGCATAAGATTCAAAAAACTTATGCCGCAATCGTGAAAGGACAGGTCAGTCTGGATCGTCAACTTATTGACCAACCATTATTGCGTTATGAGTTATCTAATGGCGAACGTCGTGTACGTGTGTCAAAAGATGGTAAAGAATCTAAGACGCAGTGGAATGTTGCTGAACGTTTTATGCATGCCACTTTGGTCTATGCGTCACCTCTTTCAGGGCGTACCCATCAAATTCGTGTGCATGGATTAAGTATTGGTCATCCTCTGGTTGGGGATGAAAAATATGGTCATGAGACAGAATATCGCGGACCAAATCCACGTCGCTTATGTTTGCATGCGATGCGCTTGGAAATTCCGGGTTATCCTGTGATTGAAGCGCCTTTACCCGAAGATATGCAGAGTTTGGTTGCACAGCTAAGAGCACAAAAGAAAGATTAATTGGATCAAACGATCCTATTCTTTTGCTTTATAGCATGTGGAAATTTGATGATCAAAATTTCCACATGTTTAAAATAAGTGATGACTTTAACCTGTCAAGGATGAAAATAAATCAATATCACCTCTCTTGGTCTGTGATACGGTAACCTTTATCGGGAATGTAAAGACCCAATCAACGGAACACATATTGGAAGTAATTCATGCAAAAGCCTGTAGAACTGATTGTCTTTGACTGGGATGGAACATTATTTGATTCAGTTGGGCAAATTGTTGAAAGTTTATTATTTGCTGCAAAAGTCTATGAACAACCCTTAACGCCTGAAGCAGCTAAAAGCATTATTGGTTTAGGGTTGCCTGAAGTGGCACAAGTGCTATTTCCTCAAGTTCCTGAATTGCACGCAGATATTTTGAAGTGTTATGGCGATCATTATGTTGAACACTCTAAAGATGATCAGTGGTTCGATGGCGTTTCTGAGATGTTGTACGATTTAAAAAATCAGAATATTAAATTGGCTGTTGCAACAGGAAAAAGCCGTCGTGGTCTAGATCGAGTTTTAGCTCAAACACAGAGTCTTGAATTATTTGAAGTCATGCGCGCAGCCAATGAGACTAAATCTAAGCCAGATCCTTTAATGTTGACTGAAATTTTAAATTACACGGGGATGGATGCTACACAGGCGATTATGGTGGGGGATACCTCATATGATTTGGAAATGGCGCAAAAAATTGCAATGCCGCGTGTGGGTGTGAGTTATGGTGTACATAGTGTTGATGTACTCAAAACATTTAATCCCTTGATGATTGCCAACAATGTGACTGTTTTACATCAATTTTTAAAGACGCAAATCAATACTTCTGAAGTTGCTTAGCTGTCGACTACGTTGTTTGCTGTTGGCGAACAACGTCAGCTTATTTAAAGCGTATATAACAAGAAAATTTATTATGAGTCGTTCTATTCGATTATTGACACTGTTGCAGCTTTTGCGAGAGCAACGTTACCCTATTACCGCACAGCACCTGTCAGCGCATCTAGAGATTAGCGTAAGAAGTGTGTATCGGGATATTGAAAGTTTACGAGATCAAGGTGTTCATATCGAAGGCAGTGCAGGTTTAGGTTTTCAGCTCAAAGAAAACTTTTTGCTTCCCCCGATGAGTCTGGATGAAACAGAAGTTGAAGCAGTGTTTTTGGCATTGCATTGGTTAAAATCTGTGCCAGATCCCGCATTAAAAAGTGCCTCACATTCCGTCTTAACGAAGCTCAATGCAGTACTTCCAAAAAATAAACAGGAATTAATTAATGAAACCATGCTTCGTTCTATCAATCACTGGCTGGCTGTTGATGAAAAAACTGTAGAACAGGTGCGTTTGGCAATCCGCTATCAAGTCAAAATTGAAGTCGATTATTTAGATGAAAAACAGAATATTTCTACACGAGTACTTTGGCCATTTGTGTTGGGCTATTTTAACGACAAAATGCTTTTGGCTGCGTGGTGTGAATTACGCGAAGACTTTCGAAATTTTCGTTTAGATCGCATTCAAAAAATGCATGTGACAGAAACGGTCTATCCTGAATTTAAACGTCATCTTTTTCAGGCATGGTGGCAAAAAGAGCAAGAAAGGAAATCAAACACAAACGCTCCTGACAAAAACTGACACAGCCCATGACTATAGTTAAAGGACCACAATAAAGGAATGGAAAAAATGGGCTTAAAACTATATACCAACGCACAATCTAGAGGTCTTGTGATTGAGTGGCTATTGATTGAACTTGGTGCTGAATTTGAAAAAATTGAGTTGGCTTTTTATACTGAGATGAAATCAGAATCTTATCTAAAAATTAATCCATTTGGGAAAGTGCCAACTTTGGTTGATGGCGATATTGTGATTTATGAAATGGCGGCAATTTGTGCTTATTTGGCAGATAAATTTTTTGATCAGGGTCTTGCACCTGCATTAGATGATCCAAAACGTGGTTTATATTACCGTTGGTTACTCTTTGCTGCTGGGCCGTGGGATGCAGCTAATTCGGATCGCGCCTTAAAGGTTGAAATTGCTGATGAACAAAAAAAGCATATTGGCTATGGGAATTTTCAGGATACCTATACGGCTTTAATTCAGGGCTTGGAACAAGCTCAACCCTATCTTTGTGGTGAGCAATTTACGGCAGCGGATGTTTTTGTGGGCTCGATGCTATTTTGGCAATTAAAGATGGCAGAGATTGAAAGTCATCCAGCAATTGAAAAATATCTTGATGCAGTCAAAAGTCGTAAAAATTTAAAAAATCCTCAATCGCTTTTTGCAGAGTAACTTTCAAGACCATGCAAAATCAGAAATTAGACTGGTTTTGCATCATTGTCTCGGAAAATTGAGGCGTTGTCGACAAATGAGAAATTATATTTTACGGTATGAGTTTTCAACAGTTTTACGATGACATTGATTCGAATTCATGTCGCTATTCAGTATTTAGATAAAACCTGCGGCAACGTTAATACAGATCGCCAAAATTGTAGTGTTAAAGCCATAGGCCAAAAGGATATGTAAAATATTTAAGACACGCATTGAGCGAGAAGTAATGGATACATCAGCGGTTTGTGCAGAAGTACCGATCACATAACTAAAATATAGAAATTCAGGATAGGTTGGTTCAAGTGTTTTGGGAAAATCCAATCCGCCATCTTGATGCTTTGCCACAGCCAAATAAAAATCATGTGCATAATGAATGGCAAACACAGTATGCATAAATAACCATGCGAAAATAATGGTCAATATCGCCAAGCTCAAATGCCCAAATTTAAACATTGTATTACTGGGCATATGTGAGAGTTCAACCACAATTGCAATGAAGCACATCACTAAAGCAAAGATGACCAAAAGTAAAATAATCCACTTACTGGCATCCTGTTGTTGGGCTCGCTTGAGAATGTGGGTTTGATGGGTTGCCCATAAAGTTTTCATGGTCAGTACTAGATAGATCATGATTGCGATATTCCAACCGAATAACAATTTGGTTGACCATACCCAATCTGTACTTAGCCCCAATACAGCATAAACCGCAAAAGTGATAAGAAAAGTAATAAAAAAATAGGGACGAGATTGAATCCCTGTACGAATATGATGAAATGTCGATATCGCCACAATCATTCAGCCTTTACTATCATTGTTATGATTATTCAGAAATATCTTAACTGAAATAGCATCAGATGATGAGACTTATGTTGTCGTTCTTGATTAAAGAAAGTGAAAAGCTTCTAACACTTTGGAGGATATTTTTCTCTAAAATGAGAAACATATGCGATTGAAAGTAACTTATTCAAGTGTATTTGTTGCTTTCAACGATGAATAAGTTTCGCTGTTTGTAAGCAAGAGAATGTCTTAAGCACTCTGTGCGATGAATCATGTAAATACAGCATGAATTTATTCCATAGCAACATTTAATTGTCTATACGGTTGATATCAAGATGGAACGTTTTTGTCAGTAAAGCCATAAATTTTTGTACTGTAACAGCGTGGCTAAGTTTCTTATAGCTGACATATAAGTCTAAATAAGGAAGTTCAACATCTAATGGACGAATGACGGTATTACTCATTGCCAATGGAGCGATATAGCCAGGCACAATACTACAACCGAGCCCCATACCCACAGAATTGATATGAGATAAAATATTGTCTACTTTTTGCACAATATTAAATTCAATATGATGCTGCTTCGCAAAGTCTAAAATAGAATTGTGTAATGTACCTGATGGCTCTTCCGCAGGAATCACAAAATCAACGCCATTGAGTGCTTTTACTGGAATACGCTCGTATTGTGCCAGTGGATGGTCTTTAGGCAAAATAAAAATGAGTGGTTCACGCAATACAAATTTACTTTCGATTGTATCATTATGAAAATTATGCCGAGTAAAGCTGATATCCAAATCACCTTTTTTGATGGCACGTATTTGTTCGTGATTGTCTAAGCTGAGTAGCTCAATCTTTAAATCAGGGTTTTGAACTCTGAGATTGGGTAACACATAAGGGAAGACTTTCATTTCAGCAACAGGTACAAAACCTATGCGTAGTAATTGTTGTTTTGCCTTAGAAACTTGTCGAGCCATGGCAACAGCCTTATCTGCTTGTGCCAAGGTGAGACGTGCTTGCTCAAGAAAAACAGCACCTTCTTCTGTCAGTTCGACTTTCCGTTTGGTTCGATGCAATAGTTTGACACCGACATCTTCTTCAAGATCTTTGATTTGTTGGCTGAGTGAGGGCTGTGCAGTATAAAGCCTCAATGCTGCTTTACTGAAGTTCAGCTCTTCAGCCACAGTAATGAAGTATCTTAGGTGTCGTAATTCCATATAACTCGTCCAAAGAATAATCCAAAAAAAGTCTTATTAAGATTTTGCAAGAGTATAATCGATAAACAATGATCAGGTGAAGATGGTTATAGTATTTAGAAAATAAATGGATTATTAAAACCCATAGATATTTCAATATAGAAAATCCTCTTTTAAATAATTCTTAAAATATATTAATGAACAGCAATTCAATATTTAATCATTATTCTTTTAACTACAACTTTTTGAGCTTATTACCGTATGAGATGATCTAGATTTATCTCATACGGTATACAGGCTTTATCGTCTTGATTACTTTTTCAGTTTCAAATGCAAAATTGGAAAGGGATTACCTTCCGCATCAAGTTCAGAGCGCGCCATTTGTTGAAAATTATGTTTAAGATAAAACTCTAAAGCGCGAGTATTTTGTTCATTGACATCCACTTCATCCGCACCTAATTCAAAAGCTTTTTGAATCAACAGTGAGCCAATACCTTGATCAAAAAAAATAGGGTTTACAAATAGCATTTCAATTTTTTTATAAGCTAGCCCCATAAAACCTGCAATTTGCTGTTCGCGTTCCACATGAAACAATTTTACATGGTCAAAGTAATGGTGCTGAATGATTAATTCTTTAATTTGCAGAATATGTTGTTCATTTAAAAAATCATGTGTTGCACGTACAGATGCCTCCCAAATTTCTAATAATTGTGGGTGGTGCTTTGAATGAGTCATTAGAATAGGGGTTAAATCAGATTGCATAAAAAGATTCACTCAATTGTGAAAAGCAACAAAAAATAAAAATAAATCACAAGTTGTTTGGTTAATATGAGGCAGGATAGGTATAAAAATCAAATTGATGTATTTGATGATAAAAAGCAGGACAATAAATGTCAGATTCCAACAAAATTGTTGTATATGCAGCACTTTTGGGCAATTTAGCAATTGCTTTGGTAAAGTTCATCGCCGCTTATATCACCAATAGTTCGGCTATGTTGAGTGAGGCTGTTCATTCCGTAGTCGATACACTCAATGAAATTTTATTATTGTATGGCTTAAAGAAATCTCAGCAACCTGCAAATTATCAACATCCTTTTGGCTATGGTCGAGAGTTATATTTTTGGGCATTTATTGTTGCATTGTTGGTTTTTGCATTGGGTGCAATGGTTTCAATTTATCAGGGTATTCAACATATTCGTCATCCAGAAGTTATAGAATCACCTTTGGTGAATTATGTTGTACTTGGATTTGCAATGCTGTGTGAAGGAACTTCGTGGTTTATTGCCTTAAAAAGCTTTAAGAAAATGAAAGGAAAAATGGGCTATTTTGAAAGTTTCCGCCGCAGTAAAGATCCTACGACATTTACAGTGCTTTTTGAGGATTCTGCAGCATTGATCGGCTTGATCATTGCCTTTGTTGGTATATTCTGCGCACAACAGTTTGATTTACCTATATTGGATGGTATTGCTTCAATATTGATCGGTGTGGTTCTTGCAATCTCTGCTTTACTTTTAGCCAGAGAGACGAAAGGACTACTGATGGGTGAAACTGCTGATCCAAAACTGCGTCATAATGTATTAGAAGTTGCTCAGGAAGATCCTGCCGTATATTCAGCAAATGGTGTATTGACTGAACAAATGGGTGCTCATCAGGTGATTGCATCATTAAGCTTAGAGTTTAAAGATGGTTTAACCTCTGATGAGATTGAAGCATGTGTCAACCGAATTGAAGTAAAGATTAAAAGTATTCATCCCGAAATCGTGGCATTATTTGTCAAGCCACAAACACAGCAAGTTTGGCTTGAAAGAATGAAAGGGCGTTTAGAGTAATCATGTCGAAACAAGAGCCAATCGTCCGTTTGGATGATAAAACGGTACAAGACCATACAATGCAAGAAAAGACAATTCAATCTGAGCATATACAGCAATTGCATTATCGAATTGATACTGAAAATTGTTTGTCACACACCTGGTATAAACCTGTATTTAGTGTAATTGGTTCTAAGCAACACAATGGCGAACGTTTCTTTAATGAAGTACCTAAACCACAAGGTCGTAGCCGTTGGGATCTTATGAAGTGGCTGGGAACACGTAAATCCTATACTTGGAATGTAGACACTCAAAAAGAAGCAGCAGAGTTTTATGCAACTAAGCGGCTACTTCCGCAAAATCGCCAAGAAGTCGATGATCACGATTGGCAAGTCTGGTTTGTGAGTCATGCCACGGTGTTGGTACAAATAGGTCCTTATAATTTCTTAACTGATCCTGTTTGGGCAGATTATGTCAGTCCAAAACATGGTCGTGGTCCAAAACGCGTTATTCCTGCAGGAATTGCTTTAGAACAACTTCCAGAAATTCATGCTGTTTTATTGAGTCATAATCACTATGACCATATGGACTTAGCAACATTGAGATGGTTGCATAACAAATTTGCGATGCCGATCTACACGGGTTTAGGCAATGCCAGTTATTTACCTAAAGAATTTCATGTGATTGAAATGGATTGGTGGCAATCTGCACTTTTTAAAAACTTAAAAATCGTTTATACGCCAGCACAACATGGTTCTGGTCGTGGTTTACGTGATCAAAATATTGCTTTGTGGGGTGGATTCTCGGTCGTGTCTGAGCATGGTCATTTCTTTTTTGCAGGCGATACAGGCTATGGACCACATTTTAAAGAAATTCAAAAGCGTTTAGGTGCACCACGTATTGCATTATTGCCTATTGGTGCATATGAACCGCGCGCGTTGATGAAATATATGCACATGAATCCACAAGATGCATTTCAGGCACATTTAGATTTACAAGCTAAACGCTCTTTGGCGATACATTACCGTACTTTCCAATTGACTGATGAAAATCGTGATCAGCCTGAACTTGATTTACAAAAGGCCATGAAGAATTCATCGAAAATGGTGAATCCATTCTATTGCATTCGTGAAGGACGTAAATTGGTGGTCTAACTTATATCAATGGTTGAGATAAAAATGATAAAAATAGCTTTAAGTATACTGTTATTGAGTTTGACATTCACTTCGGTTGTGGCAAAACCTGCATCAGTTGCAGCAACTGATGCAACAGATTGTGTTTCAGATGAGCTGTGTGCTGTTGCAGAACAGTTGCGTTCATCATCTGATGATTCTGAACGGATTAAGCCTCTTCATGAAAAATATGATTTAGACACAGGGGATGAATGGAAATTAATTCATCAGCATGCAGATACTCAATTTTTTGAAAGTATCACCACCATATTTGATGGTAATCAACTTATCCAAGCTTGGGTGAAAAGTGTGCATCCGAAAAAACAATATACAATTAATTATTATCAACTATTATGTAAAGATCGGACATTTACTCGACTGGAACAATTTAAGAGTCGAGATGATCAGGATTATAAACGGGTCAAAAGAGTAGAGCATTATCGTCAAACACAACCTTTTGATCAGGCAGGTGAATTGCTTCCAGTTTTAGAAAAGTTATGTTTATAAATTAAAATGGATGAACTTAATTAGAACATAATATTTATGCCTGATTAAAAAAAGAGGGAGCTGAACAATGAATAAAATTCAATGTTTCCTGTTATCACTAGCATTATCTAGCACTGCTTTTGCAGAGAATCAAAATCTAAAGATTAATCAAACTGTTTTTGAGTTAAAAAGTGCCTCGAATCAAGATGATGTTGACCTTATCCGTAATGATATTGAATTTTATCGGCATGGCAAAAAACTTTTAACGCATACCCTATATGCAACATCTGGCGACTGTAGTATCACTCAAATCGAAGTAGGTGATTATGCAGTCAAAGATAATCAGATTATTTTTTATAGTTACTGGGCTGCCGCGGATCGACAGGGGATATGGAGTTATCCCTATGGCGTCCGTAAACAAACTTATACTGTAGATGCAAAGGGAAATGTTAAACTAGTAAGTGCGTTACTTTACATTGAAGATGTCATGGATGATCCATTAAAGATAAATCCTGACGAAGGCTATCTGCAATTTCTACATCACCCACCAAAAACCAAGCAACAGCAACGTATATTGAATGATTATGTTCAAACTATGCAAACCCAATATAAAGGGCGTTTTGTTCATGGACAGGAACGGGCTTTGCTAATTAAAGAAGTAAAAACCAGATTGGCGAAACAAATTGCTCGTGAAACTCAGGGATGGAAAGAACAGTTTGGCAACAATGCCCGTATGTAAATTTACGAATGTTTAGCAGTGTCCAAAAGCTGTAATGCAACAATCGACAGTGCAGCCATAGCTGTATTCATGATAAAGGGATTAAAACCCTGAACAAAATAGTGTGGATAAACAACTCCAACCACAACGATAAAGAACAGCATTGCCATGATATTTAAATAATGTAGTACCTTTGATTGTCTAAAAATTAAAAACAATATGCCAAATATGATTTCTCCAACGCCAGAGAGTTGAATTAAGCTTGGAATGTTCAGGAATTGAATCCCTGTAAATTCCCAAAACTGCTGTTCTTCAATGACCTTATATATGACTTTAGGCACCAAGCCTTGATAAATCCATAATACAGCTAAAGTGATTTGAATACTCAATAAGGCATGGCTAATTGCTTGAAGTGGATTCATAAACAACATGTTCCAAAAAATGGTGTTGATGATGTGAAGAAATGAATAGGCATTGATCTGTGGTACCAAATAGGCGATAGCGATTTAAAGCGATTCGGCGATACACAAAGTTTCGGATAAACTTTGGAATTAAATAGCCAATTTTTAAAGCAGAAAACGGAAAGCCTAGTTCTTCAATGACTTTTAAAAATGCTGTAGATTCACGGCTTGCTTGTCCATTTTTAATCACCAACATGGTGTCAAAGTGTTCAGTGGGCATTTGATAGTAGTTTAAAATGGCTTGACCCAGTGGAGATTGAACGGAAGCCAACTTAAATCTTGCTTGAGTATCATGCTGGATTAAAAACTTTGCCCAAGCATTGCATAACACACAAATTTCATCGAATAATATAATGTCATATTGTTGAATGATCTCTTCAATTTTCTGTTGCATGTTTTCACTCTAGATGGGAGCTTTTTTTCAATATAGTTGATTTATAGACAATAAAAAACCACCCGAAGGTGGTTTTTCATGTTTCAATCAATTATAGAAAACCAGGATGCCCTTTAGCAGGATCACTGTCTCGAGCAGCTTGCGCATCGGCAACACTGAGCCCTAATGCTTTTGCAACACCTTCGCCGTATGCAGGATCACATGCATAGCAGTTACGGATATGACGATACTTGATGAAGTCTAAGGCATCGCCCATTGCACCCGCCGTATTGTCAAACAAAGCTTGTTTCTGTGTATCATTCATTAAGTTGAACAAGGCACGCGGTTGGCTAAAATAGTCTGCATCATCCTGACGGAAATCCCAATAATCGGCATCACCACTGATTTTTAATGGAGGTTCTTTAAACTCAGCCTGTTCTTGCCATTGACCAAAACTATTCGGTTCATAGTGCGGTAAGCCACCATAGTTGGCATCTACACGACCTTGACCATCGCGATGATTGGAGTGGACAGGGCAACGTGCAGCATTGACTGGGATCTGTTGATAGTTCACACCAAGACGGTAACGTTGCGCATCTGCATAGTTAAAAAGTCGTGCTTGTAACATGCGGTCAGGTGAGACGCTGATTCCTGGCACTAAATTACTTGGTGCAAACGCGGATTGTTCAACATCCAAAAAGAAGTTTTCAGGATTTTTATTCAGCTCAAATTCACCAACATCAATCAATGGATAATCTGCATGTGGCCAAACTTTGGTGAGGTCAAATGGATGATAAGGAACTTTTTCTGCATCAGTTTCAGGCATGATTTGAACTTGAAGTTTCCACTTTGGAAAGTTGCCATTTTCAATTGAATCGAATAGATCACGCTGGTTACTTTCGCGGTCTTTTGCTACGACTGCTTCAGCTTCGGCATCAGTTAAATTTTCAATACCTTGTTGTGTACGGAAATGAAATTTCACCCAAAAACGTTCGTTGTTTGCATTGATGAAGCTATAAGTATGACTACCGAAACCATGCATATGACGGAAGCTTTTCGGGATACCGCGATCAGACATTACAATCGTAACTTGATGCAACGCTTCTGGTAATAATGTCCAGAAATCCCAGTTATTGGTTGCACTACGTAGATTGGTTTTAGGATCACGTTTTACGGCTTTATTTAAGTCAGGGAATTTACGTGGGTCACGCATGAAAAATACAGGGGTATTGTTTCCGACAAGGTCCCAGTTACCTTCTTCAGTATAGAATTTTAATGCGAAACCACGAATATCTCGTTCTGCATCTGCTGCACCACGTTCACCTGCGACTGTTGTGAAACGAGCGAACATTTCTGTTTTCTTACCAATGTGTGAAAAGATTTTAGCGCGTGTGTACTGTGTGATGTCATGAGTGACAGTAAATGTACCAAAAGCACCAGAACCCTTGGCATGCATGCGACGCTCTGGAATTACCTCACGTACAAAGTTAGCGAGCTTTTCATTTAACCATAAATCTTGTGCAAGCAGAGGACCTCGTGCGCCTGCCGTTAAACTATTTTGGTTGTCTACAACAGGTGCACCAAAAGCAGTTGTTAGGTGGGTGACAGGGCATTTTTTTGAGTCTTGGCTCATTCTATTTCTCCATTTTTAATTAATCATGTATTCATTTTTGAATAGATGGAATAGATAAAGAATATTCGCTATTACATGACATTAACTGTATTTCAAAAACCAATATAGTGAACAATTGTTAAATCTATTTGTCCTTAAATTAAATGATTAATCTTTTAATTTAAGACACAGGGCAGTACTAGATATCTGCTTTAAATACACAGCTTCTATACGAAGCGTTGTGTGCTTTTTTAAAAGAGACAATTACACTTTAAGTTGAACTTTGATATTTGTAAAATTGATAAAAATATTATATTTGATTTGTTTTTGCGATTAAATGGTTGTGTATACCCATTTACCAGCTAGGAAGAATGAATCAATAAATTTTTGCAATATTGAAATCAAAATACAGCTTCAGTTGGGATAGTGGTCTCTTCTTTAAATCTGAAAGTTAAGATAATCCTGTAGAATTTCCTATAAAACATAAGATATTTCGCCTAAGAAAAGTGAATGGTAAAAATGAAGAGTCATGCGACTATCCTCTTCTTTTTAACTCAGCGATCCTCCCTTATCTGAAATTACGCTGAGTTGCTGAAGGATTTCATTTTCTAAAACTTTCCAATCTTTAAACTCAGGTTCAATCAACAATGTCTGAGAGACAAAACCATAGCAAATCCGTTGTACGTTTAGACTGATCTGTTCGAGTTGTTCATTATCCTGAATAAAAGGTTTAAGTATGTTTTGCCACATCTGTATCATCATGGCATAACTTTTTTGATAAGTTTCTATACTTGAAATCTGCCGTTCTAAGAGAAAAGACTGCGCCCATAAAAACTGTTGGGATTGGATTTGCTCAAGTTGAAAATGAATAATTTGCGCTAAATAGTCAGTAAAACTCAAATCTGTGGATAAGTCATATCTGCTTTGTGCATAACTTTTAAGAGTTTCAGCATTGTTTTTAACATGTTGATAGATGGTTAACGCTATCAAATCTTGCTTTTTAGAAAAATACTCATAAAAGGTACCTAAACCAACACCAGCAATATCGGTAATTTCTCGAATGGTAATTTTATGAGCAGGATGTTCATGTAAAAGCCGAACAAAGCTTTCAATCAACGCTTCTTGCGTGATACGAGCCCTTGATTGGCGAGGTTTACGACGTACATTGATTGTAGGTAAAGCCATAAAAATAATCCGAACATCCTTGAAGGTATTTTCTTCTATACTGAATGTAATTGGTTAAAACAACAAGATAGGATTTTCAGGATGAACACGCTACAAAATTGGCAAACCCATGAAATCAGTAACCAGTTTGACGAGTTACAAGCTTACAATCTATTTGAAACGGATCAGGTGTTGCAGGAAATATTGCAACGTTATGGCAGTACAGATCAGCAAAACCTCAGTCAACTCGCGCAGATTGTGGGTTCCACAGAATATTATCAATATGCCGATTTAGCCAATCGCCATACCCCTGAATTACATGCTTTTGATGCTCGTGGTCGTCGTAAAGATTTCTTAGAATTTCATCCAGCATGGCACCAATGGATGAAGCTCAATCGTCAATTTAATACCCATGCTTATCCATTTAATCATCCACAATCGAGTACCAAATGGGTGGATTGGGCAGCACGTTTCTTTCTGAGTGGACAAGTTGAGTGTGGCAATTTATGTCCAAATTCGATGACTTTAGGCAGTATTCCACTCATTCAAAATGAACCTGAATTATGGGCAAAAGTGGGTGAAAAACTATTATTTACTGAATATGATGAACGAGATTTGCCAATTGCTCAAAAAAAGTCAATTTGGTTAGGTATGGGGATGACGGAGAAGCAAGGTGGTTCAGATGTTCGAGCCAATCAAACCATCGCAGTACCTGTTGCTGAATCAGGTCGTGGACAGGCTTATCTACTGACAGGACACAAATGGTTTTTCTCAGCTCCCATGTGTGATGCACATTTAGTTGTTGCGAAAACTGAACAAGATGGTTTGGCGTGTTTCTTTGTTCCTCGTTGGTTGGAAGATGGCACGAAAAACAATATCCATGTGCAACGTTTAAAAGATAAAGTGGGTAATCGTAGTAACTCAAGTTCAGAAGTCGAATTTAAAAATGCTTGGGGCATCATGATCGGAGAAGCGGGACGGGGCATTCCAACCATTATTGAAATGGCAAATTATACGCGCTTGACTTGTTCTGTAGGCTCAAGTGCGATGTTAAGACAAGCATTGGTGCAGTGCATTGCCTATACGCGCCAACGAAAAGCTTTTGGTAAACATTTGGCAGAACACCCTTTGATGCAAGCGGTGTTAGCCGATTTAGCCTTGGAAACGGAAGCAGCCATGCAATTGAGCTTTCATTTAGCGCATTGCTATGAAAATACAGATGAATTATCACTGGCGTGGAAACGGATCATGACCCCAGCCGCAAAGTTCTGGATATGTAAACGTACTGTGGAATTGACTGGCGAAATGATGGAAGTTTTTGGTGGCAATGGTTATGTTGATACAGGAATTATGGCGCGTATTTTTAAAGAAGCGCCAGTGAATACGATTTGGGAAGGCTCTGGTAATGTGATGTGCTTGGATGTATTACGTGCCATTCAACGTGACCGCGATTCAATTGAAGTCTTATTTAAATCATTGGCACAAGTCGCATCTCAAGATTCAATTCTACAAAATGAATTACAAGCTTTATTTAAATTATTTAATGGCTTACAAGCAGATGAATTGCAATTTATGGCACGTAGCTTAGTCAGCCGATTAGTTATTTTGGCACAGGCTATTTTGCTGAAACAACATGCACCCGGTTTTGTTGCGGATGCTTTTATTGCAACACGTTATAGTGCGTTTTATGGAAGGGTGGTTGGAATGCTGGATGCCAAATCGGTAGATGTAGAAAGATTATTAGGTAGAGCTTTTGCCTAATTTCTTTAGCCGTGTAAAAAGGGCATTATTTACATAATGCCCTTCTTTTTAAGCGACTTTTATCAAAGTTCAAACTTAAAATAGGTTATCGGAATTACTTCTGCTTTTTAAGCTTTTTCTTGAGCTTTTTTAATTTACCTTCGTGTTTGGAGATTTTTTCCAAACGTGCTTTGATTTTCTGCTTTAAAGATTTAACTTGCTTAGACATCATGTTACTCCTTAGTTTGAGTATCCGTTGGCTGATGTTTTTTGATAAAACTACGGATAAATTTTCTTAACTCACGTGCTGCGCTGGTGTCCATCGTTTCACAGAGTTGTAAAAACTGATCACGCTCAGCACTGTTAATGCGAATTAAGAGTTGCCCATCTTTTTTATTCACCTTTGTCTTTTTGGGTAATTCAGCCATGACGTATATCCCCAAAGGTGATAATCAAAAATGTATATACAATATATATGCATTTTTTAAGTTAAGCAAATTTATATTATTGAAAATATTTAATATTTTGTGTTTTATTGATTTTTTTTGTAATTTATCTTTCTTTTATGT
This sequence comes from Acinetobacter bereziniae LMG 1003 = CIP 70.12, assembly GCF_000368925.1. Classification (GTDB taxonomy): domain Bacteria; phylum Pseudomonadota; class Gammaproteobacteria; order Pseudomonadales; family Moraxellaceae; genus Acinetobacter; species Acinetobacter bereziniae. Next base: position 2,804,858 of record NZ_KB849756.1, read on the forward strand.
TGATAAGTGATTGTTACTAAAACTTTTATTTTTTGAATCAAAAAAGATTTGAAAAATAGCAAATCAATCGCAGGTTATAAGTGGATGATTTATCGTTTTAGAACATCATTTGACTATTTACTTGATTATTCTAGGCAGCATTTTGCTAAGTGTGTTGCATATGCAAGAAATAGATCTTAAACAAAACCCATTGATTTAAAATGGGTTTTGTTAATTTGAGAAATTCAATATTTCATCAGAAAAATTAATGAGACTTAATCAGCTCAACTCGGCGATTTAAAGCTTTACCATTTTCTGTTGAGTTTTCTGCAACTGGTTGAGTATCACCAAAACCTTTTGCAGTTAATCGATTTTGTTGAATCCCAGTATTATCGGTGAGGGCTTTAACAACAGCATTTGCACGCTGTTCTGAAAGGGCTTGATTGTGTTTTGCATCACCTGAACCATCGGTATGACCATTAATAGTTAATTTGAGTTCAGGATTATTTTTTAACAATTGAATGACTTGTTCTATTTGAGTCTGAGATTCAGGCAAAATGTTGGCTTGATCTGTGGCGAAGTTGACCTCGATATTGACCTTATTTTCTTTGTCTAAAGCAGTTTTTAATTGATCAGGATTTAATACTTTTGCTGTAATTTCAACAGGTTTTGTTTCAGCAACCAATAAGCCTGCATTTCCATTTCCTGTTTGAGTAAGTTGAAACCAGATATTCTTATTCGCTTGACGAACGACAAAGGTCTGGGTTGGGTTATTAAAAACATCTCCTAAACCAGCAACATAATCTACTTGGAACTTTTGTGGAAGCTTGTCTAACGCTTGTTGAGGAATTTTACTCATTGTAATTTGCTTGCCCCCCAACTGTTGAATTACATTTTCCAAATTACGTTGTAACTCTAAGAAGCTACCTTCTTTGTAATCCTCATTTTGTTGAATAGCTGCGCTATATAATTGCCCTTCAATGTTTTGAATATGTTGACCTGTCCAAAACGGTATTTTCTCAAAATTTACTTTGATTGCGTCATGAAACTGATAGCCATTCGGCAAGGAAATATAGGGGAATTGACCGAGCGTAATATTTGAAATTGGAATCTGTGAAAGATCAAAAGTGTTTTGAATAGATTCGGTTTTTACTGTTTCTGAGGCAACAGAACTTGCACTTGATTCGGTTGTAATGACTTCAGCTTTCTCAGGTTTACTACATCCCATTAAGCCGAAGGTTGGAAGCACCAACAAGAGTAGAACACTTGATAATTTTTTTTGATTGAACACATTATTCTCCAATTTTAACTTATGACCCTATGTTGTATTGAGCATGTTTATATTCAAATTTATGTGCATACTATAGAGAACGGTGTTTAAAATTTATACGTGATTTTTAATTTGATTTGTAAAACTTTAATTGAATTCAAAAGATATCGGCTGGTGAATATAATCAATTTAAGATCAATCTAAAAGATTGTCTCAATATAATATATACAAGGATTAGGCATTAAATAGTGACAAAGCTGATTAATTTAAATACTTGTATTCTGCACAAAAAAGCGTAATATCACAGTCCCACTCATGAGGTGGTAAATCATAAAATAGGTAAATAAAATGGCAAAGAAAAAAGTCATGCCTGAGGTTGTGATTCACAACTTTGTGGCAAAACACATGCACGAAGTCAACAAGAGCCAAGTGTTTGTAGATCGTAAAAAGAATGCAAAACGCGGTTATGATAAACACAAAAAAGGTCGATATTCTGATGATTATCGACCTTTTTTGTGGACTACGATTTTTGCTTAATCTTAAGAAAAATAAGAATTAAATATTCACTAAACGATTTGATTTTACCATGTCAGCTAGACCATGATGTTTAAAGTAATACTCCATCCAGCTTTTCACCATCAATGGGTTATTCATTGCCACAACTTCTTCAAGTAGCTTTTCTGCATCACTCATTGAAACGTGACAAATCGCCTTACGCACACGTAAGATATTGCTTGAACTCATCGATAAAGTATTGAAACCCATTGCCATCAGCAGAATTGCAGACAATGGATCTCCCGCCATTTCTCCACAGATACTGATTGGTTTATCGTATTTATGACACTCTTGAACCAAACGTGTTAAAGCACGCAAGATGGACGGGTGAAAGTGTGAGTAAACACTTGAAACACGTGGGTTATTACGATCGACAGCCAGCAGATATTGGATTAAATCGTTTGAACCCACCGAGAAGAAATCAACCAATTCCGCAAATTCACCAATTTGTAAAAGCACACTTGGTACTTCAACCATGATACCAATTTTAGGTTTGGTAATTTTAACCTGTTCTTCTTCTTGAACTGCAATCCAGTCTCGCTCTAGTAAATAGAGGGCTTCTTCAACTTCACTGACACTGGTTACCATCGGCAGTAAAATATGAAGATTATTCAAGCCAATGCTGGCTTTAAGCATGGCACGAATTTGCGAAGAAAAAATTTCAGGGTGGTCAAGGGTAAAACGAATGCCTCGCCAACCCAAAGCTGAGTTTTCTTCTTCAATTTGGAAGTAAGGTAAGTCTTTGTCAGCGCCAATATCTAAGGTGCGCATCACCACAGGTTTATTGGCAAAATGGCTCAACTGTTGACGATAAATAGCACGTTGTTCTTCTTCGCCAGGAAAGCGCTCGCGTAACATAAACGGAATTTCAGAACGATAGAGTCCTACACCTTTGGCGCCACGTTGAACACCACGAACTACATCAATCATCAAGCCTGTATTGACATAAAGCTTTACAGCAACGCCATCAGGCGTGATGGCATCTTTGGTTTCGTATTGCTTTAAATCTTTGGCAATTTGTTCTTCTTCTTTTTGAATTTCTTTATATCGTGTACGTAGACGGCGTGGTGGGTTAACAAAAACACGTCCTTGATATGCATCCACGATCATTTCAACATCATCAAGGGTATTGACGGGCAATTCAGTGACACCCACTACAGTTGGAATACCGAGTGCACGGGCGACAATCACCATATGTGAGTTAGCTGCACCTTCAGAGGTGACGATTGCTGCAATCTTATCGACAGGAAGCTCAACTAATGCAGCAGTGCTAATCTCATCTCCGATCAGAATACTTTCAGAGGTGATTTCCTTATGACTGGTATCACCTTCTTGTAAGGCTGCTAAAATTCGCCGTCCTAAATCTTTGAGATCAGAAACACGTTCTCGTAAATAATCATCTTCCATTTGAGCAAAGAGAGCAACGTGACGGTCAATCACATGCTTTACAGCACCTTGCGCCCAACTGCCATCTCGAATAATTTCTTTGATTTCAGTAGGCAAAGCATTTTCATCTAGCATGCGTAAAAACACACTAAACAACGCTCGTTCTTCAGCCATAAGTGAGTCTTGCATTTTGTCATCAAGTGATTGAATTTCTTCACGTACAGAAGCAATCGCATGATCTAAAAGCTTGAGTTCTTCACTAATGTCATCGGCATCACGATCTGGAACAGCCGCAAGGTCCGCGGGAGGATAAAGAATAATGGCACGACCTAGAGCAATTCCTCCTGCACCCGATGAACCTTGGAACGTTTTATAATTAGAGGAGTTACTTGGCTTGCGGAATACGTCAATATTTCCAACAGCATGAGCATGTGCAATAACGCCTGATAGCTGCGCACACAAAGTCACTAAAAAAGATTCCGCTGCTTCACTAAAGTCTTGAGGTTCAGTATTTTGAACCACCATTACGCCCATTACTTTGCGGCGATACATGACAGGTACGCCAAGGAACGAATTATAAATTTCTTCTCCCGTTTCAGGGAAATAGGCGAACCGTTCATGCTTAAATGCATTGTCTAAATTGACAATTTCTTCACGTTGACCGACTAAGCCAACGAGACCTTCACCTAATTGTAGGGAAACATTGCCAACAGACTCCTGATTTAAACCTTTGGTTGCCATGAGTACATAGCGTTGATTACGTTCATCTAACAGATAAATCGAGCATACATCTACATGCATTGCTTCAGAAACTTGATTGACCATGATTTCTAAAGATTCATGCAAACTGACCGATGCATTGATCTCTTGTACAATGCGTCTTAAGGTGTCCAGTTGCATGTTCGACATAGGTGTATGCTCCTAATCTAAGCTATGTTTTAAAGCGTTTTCATCAGTATTATTTATAACAGCACTACTTTGAAAAATCATTCATATTTTTGAAGAAATTTCAGGGGTGTAGTGTGGCATTTGCATACATAACTCCATCATCGCTTTACGATAAACATCTCGTTTAAAATTAACCACTTGACCAAGTGGATACCAATAACTGACCCATTGCCATTGATCAAACTCGGGCGGATCAGAGAGATTCAACTGAATATGTTTCGTTGAAGCTGTGAGTTTGAGTAAAAACCATTTTTGCTTTTGTCCAATACAAATCGGATCGGAGTCCGAACGAATGTATCGAAGTGGCAAACGATAATGCAACCAGTCATCTGTCTGGGCAATTATTTGGACGTGCTCGGGTAAGAGCCCAACTTCTTCACGTAGTTCTCTAAAAAGAGCTTGCTCAGGAGTTTCTCCAAATTGGATACCTCCTTGAGGAAATTGCCATGCATTGTGCCCAATGCGCTTTGCCCATAAAACTTGTCCAATATCATTTGCCAAAATGATCCCGACGTTGGGTCGGAAACCTTCTGAGTCGATCATTTGGCTACCTAAAATTTGTTAATTTCATCTGACTTTATATATGGGGACTGACACTCTTTTGTCCAACTCGATAAAGTCAAAGTAATAATGTTGTAAAATTGCTATGATCTTAACGAATTTCTATCGACTAGCGGTGATAGATTTACAATTTTTTTCTTAAATTTCAGTTTAAACGAGTATTTTCATGAAATTGGCGCTGTTTGACTTAGATCACACCTTATTAAATACAGATTCGGACCACTCTTGGGGAGAGTTTTTGGTCAATGAAGGCTTGGTCGATCCAGTTCGCCATCGTGCGATGAATGATCAGTTTTATGAAGATTATAAAGCAGGGCAACTTGACCCGATTGCTTATAATGAGTTTGTTTTTGAGTTTTTGACTCAACATGATAATGACTATTTAACTGAATTACATCAGTTGTTTATGAAAAAAGTCATTCGCGCACAAATGCGCCCGAAAGGCTTTGCTGCGATTCAAAAACACAAAGATTTAGGGCATGCTTTAGTAGGGATTACAGCAACTTCTGATTTTATCACTGCGCCTATTTTTCGTGAATTTGGAATTACTGAAATTATCGCAACCAATGCAGAAGTTAAAAATGGACAATACACGGGCAAAGTCACCAATATCCCATGTTATCAAAAGGGCAAATTAGCACGTTTGGATCAATGGCTTGAGAGACGTGATGTGACTGAATCCTGGGCATATTCAGATTCGATCAATGATCGCTTTTTATTGGAGTATGCAGATCATGCGATTGCGGTAAACCCAGATGATCGTTTAGAAGTGTTAGCCAAAGCACAAGGTTGGGATATTCAGGATTGGTCGATCTAATCCAGCTTGTTCGTTATCAGCAGCACTTCGGTGCTGTTTTTTTATAAAAATCTAGTAAAAATACAGCAGCAGAGTCTGTCATTTAAAACCCAGCAACAATAAAAAAATACAGCATGATTTGTGATAAAAAGGTAACTTTTGAACTAGATTTATGATTGATTTGCAGCGTTATTCAAGCAATGTATTCGGTCCAATCCTGTTCAAATCACTGAATAGAAAATGCTGAATGGGTTGCTAAATTTGATCTGTTCATCAATTGTAAATATTTTTATAAATGAATATTTTGTGCTTCATTTTCAGTGTAAAAATGCTATGTTGAGCTGAGAACTTTTAAAACTGATGGAGATTAAATAATGAGCCAGACACGTCCAAGAATGACCAATTTATTTGAACAACTTGGTTTAGACTCTAGCGAACAAGCAATTCAAAATTTTATTGAAAATCATCAGTTAGATGCCGACACATTTTTGACTAAAGCTGAGTTTTGGACCGATGCACAACGTCAGTTTTTAGATGAAAAATTGAGTTCTGATGGGGAGTGGGCAACCATTGTTGACCAATTAAATGAGTCTTTGCATGAAGATTCAGTCAAATAAGGCTGTGGATATTCTCAACCTAAATAAAGCGCTCATTATTCAAATAATCAGCGCTTTATTTTTTTTTATTTCATCATTTCAATTAATTCCTGAACAGCTCTGGATTGAGTACGTGCAGGATGCCAAACCATTCCCAATTGACGGTTCATCTCGAAATGAAGATCCAACTGTTGTAAATCTTGATTGAGCAAGGTTTTGGGTAAAACAGACCAACCTAAACCGATTGAAACCAGCATGCGAATAGATTCTAAAGGGTTGTTACTCATGGTGGTTTTAGGTTTTAAGCCTTTCTTTTCAAACTCAGCTAAGGTGATCTGACTGGTATACGTCTGTGCAGCTGGCAATAAACTTGGGTACTCAATTAAATCTTCAAGTTTAAGATTTCTTTTTTGCGCCAAAGGATGAAAAGGAGCCACAACAAAAACCAAAGGATCATTCCAGATGGTGATGTAACTTAAACGTTCATCTCCTTGAGGGGGAAGGGTTAAAAAAGCAAGTTCCAAGTCGCCTGCCAGCACTTGTTCATGCGCTTGTTCAGAGTCGACAAAATGTACATCCAGTTTAACTTCTGGAAAAAGTTGTACATATTTTTTTAAGTGCTGTGGTAAATGATGTAAACCAATGTGGTGACTGGTTCCAATTTTGAGTTTTCCTCTTACTTCACCTTGCTCATGGCTGAGGGTATGGTGAATATCCCCTAATTCATTGAGCCAGTTTTTTACTTTGGGCAATAGTGAATGTGCTGCATGTGTTGCTTGAACACCACGTCCTGCGGATTCAAATAGTTTGACACCAAAATATTCTTCTAGACTGTGTATCCGTTTGGTCACAGCAGGTTGGGTAATAAATAGATGTTCTGCTGCCATCGAAATAGAACCAGTTTCCATAACTTTGACAAAAGCTTCAAAAGCAGCGAGATTCATGATCTTTCCATCCATAAAGAATTTTTATGCGTATTTCATTATTGAGAAGTTTTAAGAATTAATCAAAGTAATTTTCACTTTTTTTCGATTTTGGCTATTGTGATCTGTGCTTGGTTACAATGATAAAACTTTCATACAGGTTTAAACTGTACACAGCTAAGTTGACTGATTTATAGTGTGACAATAAAAATAATCAAGGAAATATTATTTGACTCAACCTACTCGAAGCACCATTCATGACTTTCAACAACGCGCTCGTGACACATTGCCAATATCTTGGGGAAGATTTCTTGTGATTATGCTGATTCTCGGGGGAATCAGTTTAGTATTGTTATATTTATTCCAAATTTATTTTCTTGCCATTCTTGTCGGCATCATCGGTATATTTTGGTTGAGAGCACGCATACACAGACTACGAAAAATCCGCGCATGGAATGATTTTAAAATTCCTGCTGAAGTTTGGCGGGTATTTAAACAGCGACATCCCAATATTGCGACATCATCATATCCTTATATTGAAGAGGGTTTTAAAGATTATTTAGCGATTCATCTTTTGCGTAAAGATGCGTATGCTATGCCTTCTCATTCTGTAGATGCCTTATGGCATGTATTAATTGAAGAGTTTGATACATTTTATCGAACGATGTGCCTAAACTTCTTAGGTTATGAATTAATTCATCAACCCCATGATCCACTACCGACAGAAGCACAAAGAGCCTCTCAAAAAAAACAATTGCTCAATACATGGCAAAGTACATGCCATTTACATGGTTTAAATCCAGAAAATACTCAAGTTTTACCGAGATTGTTTCAAGTCGATGGTCATATTCGTTGGGAAAAAGGACTGATTTTTAGTTTGCCGTTCATGCTTGGAATGTATAGTCAAATGATGAGCTCCACATCAGACGCTTCTTCTACAGCCACGACATCCTCTTGTTCATCTTCAACCTCGTCATGTTCTTCAAGTTCCTGTTCTGGTTCGAGTTCTTCACATGATTCTGGACACTCTCATAGTCATAGTTCAGACTCTTCATCTTCTTGTAGTAGTTGTAGTAGCTGTGGAGGTGGTGGTGATTAACACCTCCCGCTACAGTCAATTTATCTAAGCTTTCACTTCTGTTCTTTGAGCAATTTTTTGATCTCTTTTATTCCAGACTTTTTCATGGAAAAAGAATGCAAAGGCTTGAACTGTAGGTTCGAGTAGACTTAATGTCACAGCCATCCAAAAGTTACCTGTCACCACATAAGCAACCAACATTGCGACAGTAATGTGCATGATGTAGTAGCTTAATGTTTTCTTGAAAACGCGTTGATTGTTTTGTAAAAAGTTTTGAATATTCGCCATCAGGTTCACCACTTATTGATTCATTATTTAAATAATAATCATTATCAATTGTAATGTAAAAAGGTTTTTTTGACTCATGCTGATTGGATTTCTAAATAAACAATAAAGAATAATTGAAAAGAGGTTGTTAACCGCCTAGATTAAGGTGAAATAAATCGATGCTCACTTTTATCATTCTATTTAAAAGTTCTGGGAAAAGTGAAAGTTAGGTCATGGTGTAATCGGTGATCTAGCAAACTGATTTCATTGGAGAGCTAGGGTTGATGAGGATTAAACTTTTAACTTCATTTAAGCTTATCTACAATGAATCTTTGAATTTTGATCATGCCTATTATTTGAAAATATGATTTTTTGAGCTGAAAATAGAGCATGATTTCAAGTCATTTATCTGGCAAAGAATGATATGGAAATAGTTTTAATGGATTCCAAAAAGTTTTTAAACTGATAAAAATGATAAATTAGATTTATGTAAAAACGTGGTTATAATCGACATTAATGAAAGAATTACCCAGTCCAGTGGAGCACATCGACATGGCAGGCGAAAACCAAAAAGCAAAAACCTTATATGATAAATTATGGGATGACCATCTAGTAAAACAACGAGATGATGGCTCTGCATTACTTTATATCGATCGTCATCTATTGCATGAAGTAACCTCTCCTCAGGCATTTGAAGGTCTGCAGCTTGCTGGGCGTAAACCATGGCGTTTGAGTGCCAATGTCGCGACTCCTGACCATAACGTACCCACTTCAACCAAAGAACGTTCTGAAGGAATTGCTGGAATTGAAGATGATACTTCACGTATCCAAGTTCAAACTTTAGATGATAACTGTAAAACATTTAATGTGGTGCAATTTGACATTAATGATATTCGTCAAGGGATTGCACATGTGGTTGGTCCAGAGCAAGGTTTGACTTTACCAGGAATGACGGTGGTATGTGGTGATTCACATACAGCCACACATGGTGCATTTGGTTGTTTGGCACATGGAATCGGAACTTCAGAAGTAGAACATGTATTGGCAACACAATGCTTAGTTCAAAAGAAAATGAAGAATATGCTGGTTCGTGTCGATGGTACATTGGGTCAAGGTGTGACGCCTAAAGATGTGGTGTTAGCCATTATTGGTAAAATTGGGACTGCTGGCGGTACAGGTCATGCGATTGAATTTGGTGGTCAAGTCTTCCGTGATATGTCGATTGAAGGTCGTATGACGGTGTGCAATATGGCTATCGAAGGCGGTGCGCGTGTCGGTATGGTAGCTGTTGATGAAAAAACGATTGAGTATGTAAAAGGTCGTCCTTATGCACCACAAGGTGAGCAATGGGATGCTGCTGTAGCTTATTGGAATACTTTGCATTCTGATGATGACGCGCACTTTGATACAGTTGTGGTTTTAAATGGTGAAGAAATTGAACCACAAGTGTCTTGGGGAACGTCTCCAGAAATGGTCATTCCAGTCTCTCAAGCGGTTCCAACTTTAGAACAAGCCAAAGATGACGTGCAACGTAATGACTGGACTCGTGCTTATCAATATATGGGTTTAAATGCTGGTCAGGCGTTGGCAGATATTCAATTGGACCGTGTTTTCATTGGTTCTTGTACCAACTCTCGTATAGAGGATATTCGTGCAGCTGCTGCTGTAGCCAAAGGTAAAAAAGTGGCTTCAAGTATTAAGCAAGCGATGGTTGTACCGGGTTCTGGTTTAGTGAAACAACAAGCAGAAGCTGAAGGTTTAGATAAAATCTTGATCGAAGCTGGATTTGAATGGCGTGAGCCGGGTTGCTCGATGTGTTTAGCGATGAATGCGGATAAGTTACAGCCTGGCGAACACTGTGCATCAACTTCAAACCGTAACTTTGAAGGTCGTCAAGGGAATGGTGGTCGTACTCATCTGGTGAGTCCAGCAATGGCAGCAGCTGCGGCGATTGCAGGTCACTTTGTCGATGTTCGTTCATTCTAAGCTGGGGTAAGGAGCAAACTATGAAAACTTATACCGTTGAACAAGGTATTGTTGCACCATTAGACCGTGCCAATGTTGATACAGATTTAATTATTCCAAAACAGTTTTTAAAATCGATTAAACGTACGGGTTTTGGTGACAATTTATTTGATGAATTGCGTTATTTGGATGAGGGTTATCCTGGGCAGGATAATGCTAAGCGTCCTAAGAATCCAGATTTTGTTTTAAACCAGCCGCGTTATCAAGGTGCATCGGTTTTAATTTCTCGTGCAAACTTTGGCTGTGGTTCAAGTCGTGAGCACGCACCTTGGGCATTGGAAGAGTTCGGTTTCCGTACCGTGATTGCACCAAGTTATGCAGATATCTTTTTCAACAACAGTTTTAAAAATGGCATGTTGCCAGTAATTTTGTCTGAAGAAATTGTTGATCAATTATTTAAAGAATGTGCTGCTACTGAAGGCTATCAGCTCACGATAGATTTAGAAGCACAGGAAGTCCGTACACCAAGTGGTGAGGCATTCAAATTCGAAGTAGATCCATTCCGCAAGCACTGCTTATTGAATGGTTTGGATGATATTGGTTTGACTTTACAGGCAGCAGATGAAATTCGTGCTTATGAAGAAAAAACCAAGCAATCACGTCCTTGGGTATTTGCTGAAATTCAAGGTTGATTTTCAGTGAACATTTTACTCGTAGCGTGAATGCCTAACTCTTGCTAACATGCAAAGCATAACAAAATGAATGTTGGCTCGGTAATGCAAGGGTTGGGGTTGAGCGATGACTAAGTTTTTAGTTCGTGGTGTTTTAATCAGTTTGACAGGTTTAATCTTGAGTGCATGCCAATCAGCACAAATGGTTGATTTGGTTCGTATTAAACAAGCTGAAAAAAATCAGATGAGCCAAAATACAGTTTCAGTTTATTGCTCAGGTGCAGAGCATTGTGAATTTGCGCGATTAAATGATTTGATTATCATGCAGGAAAATACACAGCGTGCGAATCGTAAAGCCATTGATAAAGGTTATCTAAAGCTAACAGGTAAGCCTTTAGATCAAATTGGTGTGTATTTAACGATTCCACCGCAGCAATATGAAATGGTGGTTCGGTTCTATCCAATTACCAAAGATCATGCTGAAGTTTTTCATGTGATTCATGATTTTAAAGCAAATCAAAAATATACATTTAAAATGTATCGCCAAAGATCACAGGGTGCAGGAAGCTTATTGAATGTTTCCTCACCAACACCACTCTGTGTCGATATGCTTCAAGAAACTCGAACAATTCGCCGTTTCTGTCGTCCTCATAATGCAGTGACAGGGGTGAGCGAATTTGTTGAGCAAAAAATTTAATCTCAAATCAGTATAGATGCTGAATAAAAATGGAACTGCAAATGTCTAAACAAATTTTGATTTTGGCAGGTGATGGTATCGGTCCAGAGATCGTTGCCGCTGCTGAAAAAGTACTTACACGTGTCAATGAAAAATTTAATTTAGGTTTAACATGGGAACATGGTTTATTGGGTGGTGCTGCAATTGATGCTCACGGTGAACCTTATCCAGCAGTCACAGCAGAACAAGCAAAAAAAGCAGATGCAATTTTACTCGGTGCAGTCGGTGGTCCAAAATGGGACACGATTGAGCGCTCGATCCGCCCTGAACGTGGTTTATTAAAAATTCGTAGTGAATTAAACCTATTCGCAAACTTACGTCCGGCAATTCTTTATCCACAGTTGGCAGATGCTTCAAGCCTTAAGCCTGAAATTGTCGCAGGCTTAGATATTCTGATCGTTCGTGAACTCACAGGTGGTATCTATTTTGGTCAGCCGCGCGGTATTCGTGAGCTCGAAAATGGTGAGAAGCAGGGTTATAACACCGACGTCTATGCAGAGTCTGAAATTAAGCGTATTGCGAAAGTTGCTTTTGAAATGGCGAATTTACGCGGCGGTAAAGTCTGCTCGGTGGATAAAGCCAACGTTCTTGAAGTGACTGAGCTTTGGAAACAAACCGTCACTGCATTGAAAGAACAGCACTATCCAAATATCAATCTTTCACACATGTATGTAGATAATGCAGCAATGCAATTGGTACGTGCACCAAAGCAATTTGATGTGATTGTTACAGGTAATTTGTTTGGTGATATTCTTTCAGACGAAGCTGCGATGCTCACAGGTTCGATTGGTATGCTTCCATCTGCATCTTTAGATGAAAATGGCAAAGGGATGTACGAACCATGTCATGGTTCTGCACCTGATATTTCTGGTCAAAACGTGGCGAATCCGCTGGCAACAATTCTTTCTGTCGCAATGATGCTTCGCTATACCTTCCGTGAAGAAATGGCTGCAAAAGCAATTGAAGATGCTGTAGGGCAAGTGTTGGACCAAGGTTTACGTACAGGCGATATTATGTCGGAAGGGATGACCAAAGTAGGTACTGCTGAGATGGGCACAGCTGTGGTTACAGCGATTGCTTAAGTCTAGATTTTAGATCACTTTCAAAAACACAGCCTAGGCTGTGTTTTTTATTGCGTTGTGATCAAATACATTTAACAGGCTCTCCCCATATATTCAACGGACTCGGCAATATCATTGTTTAATTTAAAGCTGACTTTGCAATTAAAGTTAACATCGTAACTCGGTGTGCTTGCCGTGTCATAGCGAATGACAGGCATTCCCATTGCATTTGAGCCGACCGTTGCATTGCTTCCTGTCATCGGGATATTGATAGGGCGAAGGATGGTATATGTTAATGTGTCATTGGTGGTTTGGATATGATCACTGACTTGATAACCTAAAGCTTTAAAGTTTAGTTCGGCTTGTATTTCAGCGCTGGATTTACCAATAAACTGTTGTAAATATTGATCTAAATTTGCAGGTCGGGTATCAACACTCTGACAGCCTGCAATACTGAAAGCGATCGAAACAAATGTAGAGATGTATAAATATTTTTTCATCAGCTTCACCCAATCAAGTGAGAGTTTGATTTGAAACGCTCTATGCAATGAGTTTAATCAATCTACAAGCAAGTGTCTGTAGACAGATTGCGAAGTTGGATTGAACCCCTAAGCTTAAATTTGAAATGCGATTAAGGGAAAAGTGACGAAGATGTTGAAAATACACCACAAATAATTAGAGGCAGTGTAAAAATGAGAATTTTACGGATAATTATAAATTGATGACATGTGACGTATGGCAATCAATAAACAGATTTAACAATAGATTTTAGCGTCAGGAACGTAATAACTAGACAATAACAATGTATCGTAAGCCAGATGGTATATTGTATAGATATTGAAAAAGCCACCTAATAGTGGCTTTTGCTTACACTAAAACTTAGCGTGCACGATAAGTAATACGACCCTTAGTTAAGTCATAAGGTGTCATTTCTACTTTTACATTATCGCCAGTTAAAATACGAATATAGTGTTTACGCATTTTACCAGAAATGTGAGCAATCACTTCGTGACCGTTTTCTAAACGTACACGGAACATAGTATTAGGAAGCGTTTCGGTGACAACGCCTTCGAACTCGATAAGTTCCTCTTTATTGGCCATAGCCTACCTGATGATCAAATTGGAAAGGCGCAAATTATAGGCAATTTTTTATAGAAAAACAAGATTATTCGGCATGGGAAGGTGGCAGATGACTTGAAAATAGGCGAACATATTGTTAAACAATTTCTACAAAAAAAAGCGGATAAATATTGTCAGTTCGGTCAATCGACGGTAATCTAAATCAAAGGTTTTAAGTATAAATGAATAACATACAAGGAAGGGCACTGCGTGAGCCAGCTAACTGATGCTTCGGTTGTTTTACGATTAGGCTATCAAGCGATCCGTCGTGCAGGATTGCCGACAGAAGAAATATTATCAAAGGCAGGCGTGGCATTGGGTCAGGTTGATCAAAATGCACGAACGCCATTAAATGCACAATTTGCATTTTGGGTGGCTGCCGAGGAAGTCAGTAACGATCCAGATATTGGTTTACATCTCGGAGAACATTTACCCCTTTATCGTGGGCAGGTGATTGAGCATTTATTCATTTCAAGTGAAAACTTTGGTGAAGGGCTCAAACGAGCACTTGCGTATCAACGTCTGATCAGTGACGCTTTCCATGCGAAGTTGGTGGTTGATGACAATGGACGTTGTTATTTAACCAATGGTGAACAACCCTGGGGCGAAAATATTGTCAACCGTCATTTTTCTGAGTGTGCCATTTCGGGGATTTTACGCTTCTTTAAATTCATTACTGAAGGACGCTTTGAACCGATCTACATCGATTTTAACTTTTCTCAAGGTGCTTCAGATGGTGAGTATTATCGTGTGTATGGCTGTCCTGTAAGTTTGGGGCAAAAAGAAACACGGTTGTATTTTGATCCTTCAATTTTAGACTATCCATTGTGGCAAGCTGAACCAGAGCTGTTACAGCTACATGAGCAGTTGGCAATTGAAAAACTTCAAGAATTGGCACGTTATGATTTGGTTGGCGAAGTTCGCCGAGCAATTGGTTCAACTTTGGAGAGCGGTGAAACAACCTTGGAAACAGTGGCGGCTCAACTGAGCATCACCCCTCGTCGGTTACGCACCCAATTGTCAGAAGCCAATACCAGTTTTCAGCAAATCCTTTCAGATTACCGTTGCCGTTTAGCCAAAAAATTATTGGCGAATACCAATGAAAGTGTTGAGCGTATTGTATATCTCACAGGTTTTTCTGAGCCAAGTACGTTCTATCGTGCCTTTAAACGTTGGACCAATGAAACACCTGTTGAATATAGAAAACGTAAACAGCGTTAAGTGCAACGTTTTAATTATTGAGAAATTTTAAACTGCTTTCTGGATAAAAAATCCTTCAATTGTGAAGGATTTTTTATCTCATTTGGAAAAGAGTTATTCGGGCATATTTAGCCAATGTGGTCCTAGAGGTGGTCGCGGTAATTCAAACTGTTCTGGATAATCTGCATGAATGAAATATAGACCGTCAGGAGGGGCTGTAATCCCAGCGGCTTTACGGTCTTGTGCGGCAAAAATTTCGTCAATGTGATCAATTTCATACAAGCCCTGACCAATTTCAAGTAGACAGCCCATAATGTTGCGAACCATGTGATGCAAGAAGCCATCAGCCTGAATATCCAGAACCAAATAATTGCCATGACGAATTAAACGACAGTGTTTAACATGGCGTACAGGTTGATTGGATTGACATGCCGCAGCACGGAAACTTTCGAAATTATGTGTTCCTTCAAATTTTTGCGCGGCTGCAATCATCTTATCGACATCAAGTGGATAATAAGCATGGGTAACTTGCTTGTGTAATAAAGCAGGGCGATTCGCTGATTGATAGACAACATAGCGATAACGACGTGCTTGTGCCTTAAAACGAGCATGGAAATCACGATCCATCTCTTTGATCCACTGGATAGAAATATCTTTGGGTAATTGGCTATTAGATCCCATTAACCAGCCACGCATGGGACGAATCGCATTGGTATCAAAGTGAGCAACCATATTGGTGGCATGGACACCTGCATCAGTACGACCCGCACCGTGTAAGATAATGGGTTCATCCGCGATGGTGCTTAGTACTTTTTCCATTGTCTCCTGAATACTACGTACGCCAGGCTGTTGAGTTTGCCAACCTTTATATCGAATGCCACAAAACTCAATACCAATTGCAAAGCGTTGCATAAATACCTCTATTCAGGATGATCATACCAATGGTCATGCCATTGTTGCGAAGTTGGGTATTGTAAATAAATTTTTAGAATTTTGGCATAAAGATCTGCTTGACTGAGTGCATCACTGACTAAAATTTTTGAGTCCTGAATCCATTGGCTAATCGCATAACGTTGATCCATACCGCCTAGAGGGACTTGAGTTGATAAAATAATTTGGCAACCTTTGGCTTGTAAGTTTTTAAAACTTTGGATAATCATTTCATTAACCGCTAAATTTCCAACACCATAAGCCTGAATCACTAAAAATTCTGGAGGCTGTTGAATGAGGCTGTTGAGATTATTTTCAAACTGTAATAATTCAGTGGGTACCATCATCCAATTCACGATATTTAATGATTTGGCTTTTTCAATATGGGATAGCTGGATTTGAATAACAGTTGAGTCATGATCAATAGGTTCTTCCGCTTTTAAGCCTCTGAATGCGTCCAAAGCAGTACTATGGGTTTTTAACGCAGTACGAGCATGAATCACTTGATGGAAGAATGTGAGATAAACACCTACAGGTAACTTGGTGATGGCATCGAGTGCTGTATTTAAATTATCAATCGCATCGGTAAACTCACGTGTGTCATCGCCTTGAAGGTTGAGTAAAGGATATTGGCTTCCTGTAAGAATGACATGACATGATTCAGCGAGGAAACGAGATAAAGTTGCAGCAGCATAGCTGAGGGTATCAGTCCCATGAATCACAACAAAATGTTCAAAATTTTGTAGTTGTAAGCTTTGAATTTGTTGAATCAGCATTAACCAATCAATTGCAGTACATGCACTACTGTCTTTAATACTGGGCGCTTTAAAGCATTCAATTTTCAGTTGAGGTGGGAGAATCCGTTTGAGCTGTGGAATGAATTGATGTTCAGGCATGGGAGCTAAAGGCTCACCAATACACCCAAAAGTTCCACCCATGTAAATTAAAGCAATTTTTTTGTTCATAATAAAAAGCAGCCATGAATGACTGCTTTATCTTAAATCGCTTAGTGATGTCTGACAATTCGTATTATCAAATTGCAACAGACAATAACCTCATCAAGCGATTTGGTTCAATAAATTTTGTGATTGTTGGCGTTGCTCAGCCGTATATACAGACTCATCCTGTGACAATAATGCACGTGCTGAAGCATAAGCACCTAGATGAATATATTGCTGGGCAAGATCTAAATTAAGCTGAATTTCATTGACTTGAGCAAGCTCAGGAAATGAAGTTAGCAATGGATCAGTTGTTTCAACAGGCGTAACTGCTTCAACTTGGCTAGGTACTTCTAAATTCAACTGAGAAGCTACCGATTCAGGTTCAACACTTTCTGATTTTATTTCTTGATCAAAAACAAAAGCAGGCTGTGTTTCAACAGGTGTTTCAGCTTCTGTTGGTGTTAATTTAAATTCGAATGCTTGAGGCGCTGCCATCTGTTCTTTTTCTGGAGTTGCAACAGGCTCAGCAAAATCTAGTTTAAATTCAGGTGCAATTTCAATTTCGACAGGCTTTTCAACTGGCGCAACGATAGGCTCATTAGGTGTAAAACTAAATTCTAAAGGCGTTATGGTTTCTTTTGCAGTCTCAGTTGTTGGTTTAACTGTTTCGAAAGAAAACTCTACAGGAGGCTCTGTCTGTGTCTGTGGGGATGAATCTAAATTAAATTCGAGTGCTTGTGCTTGTGGCTTTTCTTCTGATTTTTCTTGAGCAACTGATGGGGTGAAGTCAAGTGTCTCAACATCATTGCGAGTAGGTGTTTCTAAAGTTGCAGTAGATGGTGTTGGGGGTGTTTCTATATTGCCAATCAAAGCATCGAATGCAGCAGTATTCTTGACTTCTGGAACAGCAGGCTCTGGTGTAGTTGGAACAAAAGCAATCGACTCAATCGGGCTTTCAGTTTGAGTAGCTTTTTTCTTTTCTTCAGCCTGAGCAACAATATCATCAAGACCCAATGAGCGAATATGGTTAATCAATTGATTCACTGCAAATTCATCTTTTTGTGCTAAATGCACATCCAAGAGGTAAAGATAGAGCTCATGTTGAGCATTATCTTGATTGAGTGCTTGATTGATTTTTGCTTCAGCTGAAAAATAGTTTTTTGCAGCAATCAGTTTTTCGATACTACTTTTTAATTCAGGGCTTAATGGTTTTGTTGCTTGTTGCACCACAACTTCGTTTTCAACAACAGCTGTGCGTTGTTGTTTTTGCGAGGTACGTGCAGTACGTGCTACATTCTTTTTTGACGATTTTTTATTGTTGGTCTTTTTACTCGTCGTATTGGTATTTTCTTTATTGGCATCTTCACGTTTCTTTAAAACGATGGCAACCACCAACAGTAAAACAAATGGAATCACATACAACAACATTTTATTTCCCCTTCATTGAGCACAATGAATCAATTTCCTTAATATATCCTAACTATTTGGCTTCTTTACATTTTGCTGTTGTAATTGCTGTTGCAATTGAGCAAGCCGAGCATTTAATAATTGAATTCGCTGATTCTTTTCTTGTAAAGCCGATGCAAGTTGGGTCACATTCTTCTGTAATTTAACTGTTTTTTCACGAGATGTCATAACTTTTGTAGATAATTCAGCAGTTGTCTGATTCACCTGTGTATTTTGTTTTGCAGAACCTTGTGCAGAAGATTGCTCGTTATCTGCAACCAAACTCATCTCCGCCTGATCTAAACGGTATTTGGCAGAACCAGATTGCTTTTTGGCAATCTGAGGTGCCTTAGGTGGAACTTTAGATTTCGGTTGTGGAACTTGTTGATAACTTGCAGCTAAATTCAATGCAACACCTCGACGGATACGATTGATGTCCCCTTGAATAAAGGCATCTGCATTATTCTCTTTGATTTGACGCATGACTTCAGGAACACTTTGATGTGTTTCTGCTGCGATACGAGATGCAATTTTCCAAAGTGATTCGTTGGCACGAACAACATGTCTTGGTGCTTTGTCTAAACTATTATTGGCGGTCGGTTTATTTTGTTGGGACGCTTTTTGAGTGTCAGTTTTAGGCTTGATCGTATTGGCTTTTTCAGATTTATGTTCAGCAGCAGTTTTTTCTATTTTTTGTGGTTCAGCTTTTGGTGCCGGGGTGTGTGCTGTTTGAGTCTGTTGGGATGATTTTTCAGGTTGTGCAATAGGTTTGGGTTGGATCACCACTTGCGGATTTGCAACAACAGTAGAATGAGTGTCGTCTTTATTGACCGCTACAGAGGTGGTGTTTTGCGAACTTACGCTATTGGTCACCGCAGTTTTTTGCTCAGTTTTTAGTGGGGGAGGTGCAATAACACTGATTGCCAATGATTGTTGAGTATCCGGCACTACATTAGATTTTTTGATTGTTGGTGATGTTACCGTTTGTGGTGTTGTAACTTGGTATTGAGTGCTGGTTGGCAAATTCAATGCAATGTCTTTTTCACTCACAATAATTTGAGGTTTAAGTGGCTGTTCTTTAGCATTGGCATTTACCATAGGTGCAGGAATGTTATTGCGTCCACGTGTTAAAGGTGTTCTTACTTGTTGAATATGTGTAGCACTGCCTTCTTTAATCTTGAGTAAGATATTGAGTTCAGACTCAACAATGGGGCGAGAAGAAGTAATGACGATAACCCCAGTCCCATCGCCAGAACGACGCGTATAAAAATTTAAATGTCCAGGTGCCTGTGTGGTAATTCCAATATGTTGTATATCGTCTGCATCTGCCAAACCCACTTCTATTTTTTCATTTGGATTGGCATTGCTAAATTTCATTTCTGCGTACAGAAGATCCCCAGACCCCGATTGAACTTGAATCGGATCTATCGTAATCGCACTGATTGTTTGCGACGTCATGATGGCTAAAATGGCAATTTTTAATTTGTTATATACAGTCATCTCTATCCATTGCTCTGACAAATTTCAAGGCATCCCAATGATACAATATTTCGCTGTAGTCTATATGTAAATTATTAACATTAGAGTTACACAAATATAGTTACATAAAAAAGCCGATCAAGATAGATCGGCTTTTTCAATGTTTAAGGCTTTTTTGTGACTTTAAGCATTTTTATAGTCAATTAAGATACGTAACATCCGACGTAAAGGTTCAGCTGCACCCCAAAGTAATTGGTCACCCACAGTAAATGCGCCTAAATATTCTTTACCCATATTTAATTTGCGCAGACGACCTACAGGCACAGAGAGCGTTCCTGTAACCGCTACAGGCGTAAGATCATTCATTGATGCTTCACGTGTATTGGGTACAACTTTTGCCCATTGGTTAGACTGACGAATCATATCTTCGATTTCATCAAGCGGCACATCTTTCTTCAATTTCAAAGTCAATGCTTGAGAGTGGCAACGCATTGCACCAATACGTACGCAGTGACCATCAATCGGAACAATTTGAGCATTGCCTAAGATTTTGTTGGTTTCAACTTGACCTTTCCATTCTTCTTTTGACTGACCACTTTCAAGTTGCTTGTCAATATAAGGAATTAAAGAGCCAGCTAAAGGTACGCCAAAGTTGGCTTTCGGGAAACCTTCACCACGTTGTAATTCGGCAATCTTACTGTCAATATCTAAAATCGCAGAGCGAGGATCATCTAACAAGTCTTGAGTATTGTTATATAAATAGCCCATGCCTGTAATCAATTCACGCATGTTTTGTGCGCCAGCTCCAGAAGCTGCTTGATAGGTCATCGCAGTCATCCATTCCACCAAGTTGTGTTGGAATAGTGAACCCATACCCATCAACATCAATGAAACCGTACAGTTGCCACCGACAAAGGTTTTGATCCCATTGACCAAACCATCTTTGATGACATTTAGGTTTACAGGATCAAGGACAATGATTGCCTCGTCATCCATACGTAGAGTAGACGCTGCATCAATCCAGTAGCCTGACCAACCTTCAGCTTTAAGCTTTGGGAAAACTTCAGAGGTATAATCACCACCTTGACAGGTAATAATGACATCCATTTGCTTCAGACTGGTAATGTCCGTCGCTTCCATAAGTGCTGGAGCAGTTTTACCACCAAAAGCAGGGGCTTCACCACCTGCATTACTGGTAGAGAAATAGAATGGCTCAAAATGAGCAAAATCATTCTCTTCAACCATACGTTGCATAAGGACGGAACCAACCATCCCGCGCCAACCGACCAGACCTACTTTCATGTCACTTTGCCTCGGTGCGTTAAAAAATTAAAAGGGGTTTGAGTGTATCAAAAGGACGTGTAACTGCAATAGCGTACACAATGAAAACACAACTATATTGTGCAATATATCTTGTTTATGATACATGCAAAATTGATATTAATTTATGAATCATGCAAAAATTAAGAATATAAGAGTGACAAAATATGATTTGGATAGAAATCCTTGCTGTGATCGTGATTTGGCTCAGCTTCTGGTCACTGATTCCACGAGATGAATGGTGGTTTAGGGGTGCAGATTTTCCACGACTACAGATTTTATGTGTGGGTTTGACTGCTTTGGTGTTATTGCTATTTTGGGATGCACCTTGGGACTTGGCGCGTGAGATTATTTTATTTTTATTGATTGTTGCTTTAGCTTTTCAGTTAAAAATGGTTTTGCCTTATACCTTTATCTGGAAAAAGCAAGTTCAACATGTGCAACAAGATCAATTGAATCCAGATCAACAGATTTCAGTCATTGTATCGAACGTACTAACGCCAAATCAGCAATATGATTTACTGATTGAGCAAATCGAAAAACATCAGCCTGATCTCGTGCTTACGCTTGAGACGGATCAAACATGGCAAAATGAGTTAGCGAAGATCGAAAAAGACTATCCTTATCGTGTGCCTGTTCCTTTAGATAATTTGTATGGAATGCATCTCTATAGCAAGTTAAAGCTGGTCGATAGCGAGGTTAAATTTATTCTCAGCGATGAAATTCCTTCAATCCATACCACAGTGATTTTGCCTTCTGGACAGGCTGTACAATTGTATTGCCTGCATCCAAAACCACCCAGCCCGACAGAAGCCAAAGATTCAACTTTACGAGATGCTGAATTATTGATTGTGGGTGATCAAATCAAAGATTTAGATGAAAGCTGTATCGTGATGGGGGATTTAAATGATGTGGCTTGGTCTCGAACAACACGATTGTTTCAACGGATCAGTGGTTTGCTTGATCCTCGTGTGGGGCGTAGATATATCAACACTTTTCATGCCGACTATAAGTTTTTAAGGTGGTCATTGGATCACTTATTTCACAGTACAGATTTTGCTTTAGTACATATGGAGCGCTTGCCTCATATTGGTTCAGATCATTTCCCAATCTATGTGGTGTTACAATCAAGTCGTATTTTTGAACAATGTCAAGAGGAGTTGGAACAAACTGACTCTGATGAGCAAGAAGCTCAAGAAGCTATTCAGGAAGGTATTGAAAAAGCAGAAAAAGAAGAGAAGATCGTGACCGATGAATTGGCTCAAGACTATAAAATGGACATGTCATTGTCTAACAATAAATCTTGAAAAAGGCGATTTTTTGTAAGCAATTTCTTACGTGGATTTAGTCTCTAAGCGGGTAGTATCTGCACACGATTCGTTTTAATCTTTACTCATCGACACAGGGAATGAGAACGGAAAATCTCACTAAGGAAGACGAAGTCGATGGAGCAATCATCAAGGATTTGATGTTGGAATGGATAACCACAGTAAAATAACAATAAGATTTGAAAGCACAACCTCATAAACCCGAGTTTTGCAGGACGCAGAACTCGGGTTATGCTTTATTTATAGTATATAATTTGTGATAGACAAGATCGAAAATAAAAATTGAGTCCTTATGTTGCTATCAAAAATCCAAGAATTTGCACTGAGCCTTAAACATTTTACAGGTTTAAGTAGTGATGCTTTGTTTGTCTATGCAGGTTTAATCTTGTACTTTATTGTCGCTGCAATTCATAAACGCCAACTGAAATCCAATATTGCTATGATTCTCACGGTTGTCTTGGCTTTTAGTATTGAGATTTTTAATGCGCGAGCAGATATTTTTGGTAAGGGGTATTGGCGAATTTGGAGCAGTATTCATAGCATCGTTAATATGATTTTTTGGCCTTATGTGATTTGGGCAATGGCTCGCTTTAGAATATGGAAAGGTTGATGACTTCAACCTAAAAATTATATGTATTGATTTTCAATTTTTTAAATACGCTGACTTGAATGATGATCCACAATCAAATGAAAAAAATAATTCTACTATTTTGCTTAAATTTAATTTTAACAGGCTGTGAAAAGTCGAGTGTTGAGGTTCAAAAGTCTCAAGAGGTTGAACAACGGCAAGAGAACAAACAGAATTTAAATGATTTACAATCCAGCGAGATTTGGGAACGTCTCAATCGCCGTATTTATCATTGCCAGCAACCTTGTTCACGCAAAGATTTAACCGAAATCAGTTTTTCTCAAGCTTCGTCTTATTATTTGCTCATCACTCAAAATCAAACAGGATTTATCGAAGCATTGAACTCAACTCAAGATGGCATACAAATGAGCATTCTATGGGATGATGGTTCAGGCAAGTCAAAAAATGAAGATTTAGAAATCATATCACTGGATAAACAACAGCTCAAAATAAGAGACCAATATAGCCATATCAATACATATCAATTTGTGAAATTTGATGATGATTGAATCGGCTATATTTGTTAGCCCATGTTTGAAACGATATTACAGGATATTTAACTTTGCTTTTTTAATTTTAAAATTCGAGCCAAATTAAAGTAAGAACTTAATAAATTTTTTCATAACCTTCTGGACGGGTTTTAAAACGACGATGGAACCACATATATTGTGTTGGTGCGATCCGAAGCTGATTCTCGATGATTTTATTGACACGAATAGCATCATCCAATTCATCATCACTCGGTAAGGGCTCGACGGCAGGTTCAATCAAGACATGATATTTGGGATTTTTAATATCTCCATGACGATAAAAATACAAAGGAATCGCCACAGCTTTTGATATTTTTAATAAGCGTCGATGTGCGGTTACTGTTGCCGCAGGTGTACCAAAAAATGGCGCCATCACGCCTTGTTTCAGTCCAAAATCTTGATCAGGGCTGTACCAAATCGCATCGCCATCCTTGAGGTGGCGGATCAATCCCCGCATATCGTCATGATCAATCTGTGCCTTATAAATGGTTGCACGGCAACGATAAATCAGCATATCTAACAAAGGATTATTTTGCGGACGATACACCACATCGGGTTCAAAGAATTGGGCACATAAATAACCACCTGCATCGAGCATTGTACTGTGTGTACCTAAAAGTAATATGCCCTGACCTTGTTGTTTTGCAGTTGTAATATGTTCTAAGCCTTCGATACTGACACGATTTTTAAACCACTGCGGGGAATACCATGCATTCAGTGTTTCAAATACACCTATCATTTGGTCAACAAAGACTTGTCTTGAATTTTCAAATACTTGCTCCGATGACCATTCTGGAAAGCAGACTTCCAAATTGCGCACAGTTGTTTCACGGCGTGATTTAAGTCGATCAAAGGCAATATTTCCTAATACCGTCGCGAGTCGGTGTTGAATTGCCCAAGGTAAGATCGCTAGTAACATCAAGAACACAATTGCAATCCATATTCCCCAATATTTTGGATGTAAAAACGCCCAATAAAATTTTCCAGGTTCGTATTGAAGCTTTTTACTCATAGCAATTTTGTAAATTTGGGGGTGGTTAAAACTGAAAGAAGTGTAGCATGAAGCCGTTTAAAGAAGAAAACTCGAGATGTGAATCATCATCAACAATGATGAGCAAGGAAGTAAAATGAAAATTATTCGATTAGTTCAAGGTGATATTACGCTGCAAAAGGTTGATGCGATTGTAAATGCTGCAAATACCTCTTTACTTGGTGGTGGTGGTGTAGATGGAGCAATTCATCGGAAAGGTGGGGAAGCAATATTAACTGATTGTCAAAAAATCCGTGCCAGACAAGGGAGATGTGCAGTAGGTGAAGCCGTAATCACAACAGCTGGACAATTACCCAGTCGCTTTGTTATTCATACTGTAGGACCGACTTGGCAAGATGGGCAACAAGGAGAAGCTCTACTGCTTGAATCCGCTTATACCAATAGTCTGAAACTGGCGGAACAACAGCAATTGAATACACTGGCATTTCCCAATATTTCTACAGGAATCTATCGTTTTCCAAAAAATGATGCAGCATCGATTGCGATCAAAGCCACGACAGATTTTTTGGAGCAAACAGCACATTTACAAGAAGTCAATTTTGTCTGTTTTGATTTAGAAAATTTTAAAATTTATCGACAGCTTCTTGCTGAGATTGAGCAAAATCAATTACAGATTTTAGGTATATAATGATGATCAATCATTATTCTCGACCATTTGATCATGAGAGATACTTACTTAGACAGTTGTAAGGCAACCCTTATATTTCTTGTGGTTCTCGGACACTTCCTCGAACGAATGATTGGATGGGATGACCCATTTAACCATGCCTTGTTGGGGACTATTTATTTTATACACATGCCTGCATTTATTTTTATTTCAGGCATGTTGTTTAACGAAAAAAAATGGCGGAAGAATATTTTATTTTTTATTTCGCTGTATCTACCTTTTCAAATTTTATTTCCTGCCTTTGATGCCATCTGGTCTGGGCAGTTCCAAATCAATTGGAATTTATTTGAACGCCCTTACTGGATTCTATGGTATCTGTTGGGCATGATTGCATGGACAATGATTACCCACTTTTTGATAAAAACAAAATTTCCCCTATTGATTGCACTGATTTTTGCTTTATGTATTGGTTTAAGCCCTTGGAACAATTATCAATATTCAATTGGACGAATTTTTACTTTCTTGCCCTTTTTTGTTGTTGGTGCACTATATGGAAAAGAGATTTTAGTCAAAATTCAGCAAAGTCACTTTAGCCAAGTTGTGAGCCTATCACTTTTAGGGGCGATCGCTATTTTGGTCTATTTTACGCAACTGAATCCATTTTGGTTATATGGCAGTTTGAGTTATTCGCAACTTAAAGTCAGCATACCTGTAGGAATCGGAATGAGACTAGCATGTCTGCTCATTTCATCGTTGGGGATTTATGCGACTTTTGTATGGATTAAAAGTTTAAATCAGCACTTTGTACACTTGGGGCAAAATACACTGGCTGTTTATCTATTACATGGATTTGTGGTGATGTTGGTTGCACGTTATTGGCAATTGGATTTCAATCTTTTTATTGAAGTGAGTATTTGTATCATTTTATCTGTTTTGACCTGCTGGATTTTACAACAGTCTATATTTGATAGAGGATTAAGAAGATTATCATTGTGGCTGATCAAGCCTGCTGAAAAATTGGGGTTTAAGTAGAGCAAAAGTTTTAAAATGATCTCTATCTATATTATTTCTAGCGATAAAAATTTAAAAGCTACATCATTGATGTAGCTTTTAAGCATGAGGATCATTGATTTATAAAGTGTTTAAATTAACTCGATTATTTAGTTGCAGCTTTATCCTCTACTTTTTTTGCTGTTGCTGATTTATGAGCAGCTGCATGATGTTTTTTGGCATGTCCAGCTTTATGCTGTTTTTGAACCTGATGTGTTTTCACTGGTTGAGATGAATGTTGTGCTGGTGTTGCTGCCATTGCAGAACCTGCAAAAACTGCTGTTGTAAATGCTGCAATAAGTAATGATGTAACTTTTTTCATGATCATATTCTCACTAAATAATTCGAGATCTGAATTAGATTCGATAGTTGTATATTCAGGCATTTATATGGAAACATCATGAAGTGCTTGTAGCGAAAATCAGTATAAATGCAATGATGTAGAGTGAGATGATAGGGGAATGGTAAGTGTTTTAATTTTTTAAGATTTATTTAATTTTAATCCTTAAAGTATCGCGTTCATTTATTCTTTAAATAAGATTTGTTGTCTTTTGAACTTTCAAATTAACAATGAAAAGTCTGTTTTTTAATGCTATTCTTAACTTAACTATTGCTCTTGATAGTAATGTTTATTTTATGTCATTGTTAATAAAATAATTTTTTTATTTGATGTTTTTTTATTATTAGAATATCTAAAGAGAGAACAAAATATAATGGTTAATTATTATATCTGTATTGGTGATCGCACTTCGGGTGGTGGGGTCGTGGTTGAAGGTAATGTGAGTAATATCATTTTAGGGCGACCTGTCGCTTCAGTGGGAATGAAAGCAATTTGCTGTAATCGTCCTCAAACCATTCAACAAGGCTGGATAGGACATCTCGATCAAGATAGACAGATTGCTTATGATGGTTGTGTACTGAGTTGCGGGCATACGGTTAAAGCCAGTCAGAACTTAATGGGATGGAGTGATGGACGTAGCGATACAAGCATTCCAGAACAATTGATTTCTAAACCTCAAAAGTATTATGAATTTTTCACCCTGTATGACCATGATAATCACCCAGTCGTCAATCAAAAATATCGTTTAACGTCAGAAGACGGTTCTTTCATTGAAGGTTATACCAACGCACAAGGGCAAACAGAACATTTGTGGACTCATGAAGAATTGCCAGTCAATTTTGAAACGCTTGACGATGATGAAGATACTGATTTCGATAAATACCACATCACAGATAAAGAATAAGGATAAGAAAAATGGCTGGACGTCATACAGGTGGTTCAGGTTCTACCAGTCCCAATAAAACCAAACCATCAACGACAAAACCCAGTACCAAAGGTACGGACATTAAATTAGAAACGGGTATGAATAAAACCTATTTATGTGCACATATTTGCGCAGCCAGTAAAGCCCCTAAAATTGGAGCAATTGGACAAAAGCTTTACCAACAAACCGTTACAACCGCGATTCGTGCCGAAGCTGATTTAAACTTTGGGGTATGGGCATATCTTGCTGAAGTCGGTTATAACATGAAGACCAAACCTCCAAAGCCTTTAATGAGTGATAACCCTGAACGGATGCATCGTCCTTCTACATTTCCACTTGGTGTAGCACAAAAACAAATTGAAAACCTTGCCAAAGGTGATTTTCGTATTCCTGACCTGACCATTTTAACCATTAAAGCCACAGAGATTATTGAAATGCGCATGTCAGGGATGATTGATTGGAAGCGTTTCTATCCTGAAGGGAAAAGTATTGAGCGTTTGGTTGAAATTAAGTTTGGCAAGGATGATTGGGCTAAAGGTCAATATGAAGCCTATGAGGAAATTGCTGAAGGAAAAGTAAGAGAAGTCACCGATAAAGATTGTCGTTGTGATACCCGAAAACCACCCAGTGGCGGAACAAAAATTCCAGTTTATCCACCGATTAAAAATCTAGCTCCGTATAAAAATGCCATATTTCGTCCAGCAACTATAGCTTTAACTCCTAAAAAGGGCATTCCAAGTATGCTCGGTGCTTTAGGTAAGTTGATTGCGCCACCCTCACCTCAAGTACAGTTTTATAGAAAGTTTGTACCGCTTCAAGAATATCAAAGCATGATGATTCCAATTACCGCCAGTGTTGGGGTTGCAGGGGCATTTATTTGTGGAACAGTGGTTTTGGCAGGCACAGCAGGTGGGGCAATGGCTACAGCAGGGGCAATCGGTGCAAGTGAGGCAGTGGGTGGTGGTTTACTGATTACAGGTTTTGCTACTTTGGCACATTCATAAAAAATAGGAAACAACAGTATGATCAACAGCTATGCAGATTTAGAACCGCATTTAAAGGATTTTCAATGGTTAGAACACAAAAAAGATCAACCCTCCTTATTTATTACGGGTGCTGAATTTCAGGCACATTTTTTATATTTTGCAGGGCATACTCCTGAAAAGCGCCAAGCTTTAGCCGAATGTATTGAAGCTTATAACCAATATTATGCAGAGCATTTCACTTGGGGCATTGATTTTGATAAGAATGGAAAAATCCATTATACCGATATTATAGAAATGCCGAGTATTCGTGAAGTTCTTAAAAAGAATCCAGATCCAGATGATCAAATTGAATGGTACTGCGCATCAGGTGAACGTGATGAGGCACCAGAATATGCACTGATGGCATTTACCAATCGTGGTTGGGAAGGGCATAAACTATATAGTTCAACATTAACTTTTCATGTACCTAATCAATTGATTTTTGATCCTGAACAAAAGCAAATCCTGATGTCTTTAATCCAAATGTGTATTGATAAGCTTGGGGTCTATCATGCAGTGGCTGGTTTTCAAGGGGTTTTACCCTTTAAGCCAATGGGCGTTGGTGATTATTCATTGGCACAAGGCGAACGCTTTTGGGGGATTTATCAAGGAGCAGACATAAAAGAAAGAAGACAAATTGAAAATGGAATTAAAAGTATAGACTGGCTGACCTATATCAGTCATAGCTTGGTACAACGAATTTGTGAAGTTAAAACTTTCCCCAAATATTGTGAACATTTCAATCTTCGACCACAGCAACAACAGGACGGTTTTTTATTCCAACTCGAAGAATTTCCTCAATTACTGCCAAGCAATCAACCTGTTTTAGACAGTTATTTTAATCTCAATAAAGCATTACGCCCTTTACGGAATGGTGCATGTCTTTCAATTAGTTGGGATGTTGGGAATAACTATCAAGTTTTAGATGTTGATGAAAGTCGTAAATGGATTCGACGTTTAGATGCACCTGATATTTTCCCTGATCGTGGGCATTATCAAGAGCGTAAACCCCAAAAAAAGAATATTTACTTGGAATCTGGACGACCATGCGAGATTGATGGTATCTATCGCTATGATGAACAGTTAGATTTAGATGGTCAGCCTATGTATGTTGGCTATGATGATCGTAATGATTATGAGCAAAATGATATTTATGACTACCGCCAACATGTAGTTTTATTGAAAGGCGATATTGCTCCTCGTTTTTTAGAATGTTACGACCATATGGTTTTAAAACAAGCCAAGAAAATTAAATGGCATCTGGTGAGTGAGATTGTACGAGTAAAAGAATGATCAACAGCTATGCAGATTTAGAGCCTTATTTAAAAGATTTTCAGTGGTTAGAACATCGAAAAGATCAACCCTCCTTATTTATTAGGGGTGCTGAATTTCAGGCACATTTTTTATATTTTGCAGGACATAGTCCTGAAAAGCGCCAAGCTTTAGATGATCTATACGCTTAATACTTATCAAGGAATGCTAGCGATTTATCCTGATGGGAATACCTACAGTGAAAACTGTGCTGATTTTATTGGAGCATTGCTACAATAAAAAAACTCCGCAGATTTACGGAGTTTTTTGGAAGAAACAATAAAAAATTAACTTTTGGTCATCTCTTCTAATTGATCCCAACGCTCCATTTTTTCCAACAGAAGATCATCGATTTCAGCCAAGCGTTGAGAAGCTTGTGTTGCTGCATCGGCATCTGTGACAAACCATGAACCGTCTGCGAGTTTTTCTGAGAGTTCAGACTGTTCTTTTTCCAATGCCTCAATTTCGGCAGGCAATTGTTCTAAAGCACGTTGGTCTTTATAACTCAGCTTTACTTTCTTGACTGGTGCTTCAACGGCTACTGAGGCTGCTTCAGCTTTCGCAAGGGCTTTTTTTACATCACTCTTTTGGTCTACAACTTTTTGATCAGGACGTTGCTCAAGGTAATCTTGATAACCACCAATATATTCATCAATATTGCCTTTACCATCAAATACCCAAGTCGATGTCACCACATTGTCCATAAAGGCACGGTCATGCGAGATCAACAACAAGGTCCCTTTATAGTCACTGAGCATTTCTTCAAGAAGCTCTAAAGTTACCATATCCAAGTCATTGGTTGGTTCATCCATGACGATCAGATTGGATGGTTTGAGCAATAGTTTTGCCAGAAGAATACGATTTCGTTCGCCACCCGAAAGTGCTTTAACGGGTGTGCGTGCACGCTCAGGAGAGAATAAGAAATCTTGTAAATAGCTGTAGATATGACGGCGACCACCGTTAACATCCACAAAGTCTGAGCCTTCCGACACATTTGCCATGACTGATTTTTCAAGGTCTAGCGCATTACGCAGTTGATCAAAATAAGCCACTTCAAGTTGTGTACCTGTTTTAACCGAACCACCATGTTCAAGTTCACCCAGTATAGCTTTTACCAATGTCGTTTTACCGACACCGTTATCACCCACCAAACCGATTCGATCACCACGCAGAACCAATGCAGAAAAATCTTTGATGATTGGGTAGCCATCATATTCAACACGTAAATGTTCAATATCGAAGACTAACTTACCTGAACGATTGGCTTCTTGCGTTGCCATACTGACTTTGCCTTGCTGCGAACGACGAGCTTTAGACTGTTCACGTAAATCTTTTAATGCACGAACACGACCTTCATTACGGGTACGTCGTGCTTTAATGCCTTGACGAATCCAAGCTTCTTCCTCAGCCAGTTTTTTATCAAATAAAGCATTTTGTTTTTCTTC
The DNA here is from genome assembly GCF_000368925.1 of Acinetobacter bereziniae LMG 1003 = CIP 70.12. Taxonomy (GTDB): domain Bacteria; phylum Pseudomonadota; class Gammaproteobacteria; order Pseudomonadales; family Moraxellaceae; genus Acinetobacter; species Acinetobacter bereziniae. Next base: position 2,836,325 of record NZ_KB849756.1, read on the forward strand.
TGCTTCCATTTGTTGGGCTTTTAAGTCGAGATATCTTGAGTAGTTGCCTTCATAACTGCGTAAAATACCACGATCTAATTCAACGATACGAGTTGCAATACTGTCGACAAAAGCACGGTCATGCGAAATAAATAACAGCGTGAGATTATTTTGGTCGAGTAAGAATTTTTCTAACCATTCGATACTTTCAACGTCTAAATGGTTGGTCGGTTCATCAAGTAATAAAACATCAGGTTGGGTAAGTAAAGCACGTGCCAACAAAACACGGCGTTTACGACCACCAGATAAATCTGCCAAATCAGCTTCTGGATCTAAGCCCATTTTACTGAGAATAGCATTAACTTTGGTTTCTAAAGCCCAACCATCAAGTAGGTCAAGCTTATGTTGCAAGTTGCCCATGCGGTCACAAGCATCCATATCACCTAATACACAAGCATCACTCGCTTCATGGTATTCTTTGAGGACTTGAGCAGCTTCACCTGCACCCTCAGCGACAATATCCGCAACCTTGCCAGAGTCCATAGGGACATCCTGAGCAAGCATAGAAATGGTGATTCCGTTTTGTAAGGCAATTTCACCTTGATCGGGTAATAAACTTCCCTCAATCAGTTTGAGTAAAGTAGACTTACCTTCACCGTTACGGCCAATCAAACAGACTCGTTCGCCACGTTCTAAATTGAAGTTTGCGCCATCGAGCAGGGCAGGTCCACCAAACGCAAGTTGGACATCCCTTATAGTAATATAGGCCATACGGTTTCCTAAACATCCCACAGTGAGGACTAAAAATGACTAAACATAAAAATCTTGATGATCAGGCGTCATTTTCCGCACCTATCGAAGATTTGCAAGTCCGAATTGCATTTTTAGATGATTTAGTCGAACAATTAAATGATCAAGTTGTGCAACAGAGCTTGGAAATTGCTGATTTAAAAAAACAAATGCAATTACTTTATCAACGTGTAGAGTCCGCTGATTTGTCAGAAGGTATTGCTGCTTTTGATCCAATGACCAATCGTCCACCGCATTACTGAGGAGATAAAATGTAATTTGAGTGTTGCTGGCATGATTTAAACTGCTTATGCATTTACACAATTATCCGTTACGCTGGCAAAGGATTTGCATACCGTCATCATTCATACATAAGGTCAAGATGGATCATGAACTTAAAAAACCTTGAAGCATTTTATTGGGTGGTGACTTTAAAAAGTTTTAATAAAGCAGCGACCAAACTTCAAACTACACAACCCGCAATTTCACAAAAAATTACTGCGATTGAAAATGACCTTGGCTTTAAAGTACTGGATCGTAGTTCTCGTCAAATCAAAGCCACCCATAAGGGAACCACATTATTCAAGTATGCTGAAAAATTTATGCGGCTTGAAACAGATCTGGTTGCCGAGCTTACTGAAAGCCAATATTTAACAGGTACAATTCGTTTAGGTGTCTCTGAAACCATCGTACACACATGGTTAGTGGAATATATGGAGCAAGTCCAAAAAGAGTTTCCTAAAGTTTCTATCGAAATCGTGGTGAGTTTGACTCCTGATCTGCAAGAAGGTGTACGCGTAGGGGATTTGGATATGGCTTTTTTGCTTGGACCGACTTTACCCTTTGAATGTATTGAACGTTCACTGTGTGATTTTGAATTAAGTTTTTTAGCATCCCCTTCCTTTAAAGGAGGCATCGGACAAATGTCATTTCGTACATTGATGTCGCATACTATTTTGACTTATCCAAGAATTACTTATCCTTATAAAGAACTCAAAGCTCGAATGAAAGAACAGGCAATAGATGAACCACTTTCAATTACGAGTTATTCATTGGCAACCTTATTACGTTTAGCTGAACAAGGTTTAGGAATAGCTGTTGTCCCTAAATTGACTGCACTCAAGGAAATTTTAGATGGTCGCTTGGAGATATTGGATACCCCGATTCAGCTCAAGACTTTTCATTTCACTGCAATTTATACTCAGGGAAATAATACTGCTCTAAAGGAAAAACTAACGGATTTGGCGGTGTTGATCTCCGATAAAGCAATGAAAAAGTTGAATGATAAAATTAAAAATTAAGTAATTATTACTGTTGTACTTTATTTTTGATTCATAATTTGATCTTTTAAAGTTCCAAAATTGTCACATTATTGATAATTAGAACTTATCGGTATCTATAATGAATCATTATTAAAATGATATTATTAAAATAAAACATATTAAATTCAATATTTTAAAATTTTATTGCTAATCTTTTTGGCTGATTGTTCTGGCTCATTTCCTATGCTTTTATTTCAAATATAGATTTGGTAGGGCACTACCAAAAAAATCTTCAAGATTTAAAGGATAAAAGAATTTCATATTTTCAGAAAAATTGATGTTCTTTGTTTAACTTGAAATAGCGTTGATTAAGCTCAAATGGATGAGGAACGCATACATGTCTTTATTGAAATCTTCTATATTATCTGACCGTCAATGGGCAATTGTTGCATCGATATTTATGATGGCAACTTCTGCAATGGGTCCGGGGTTCCTTACACAAACTGCTGTATTTACAGTGAAATTAGGTGCAGCATTTGGCTTTGCGATCTTGATTTCTATTCTGATTGATTATGTGGTTCAACAAAATATTTGGCGTGTGGTCACCCTGACTCAGATGCGAGCCTCTGATATTGCCAACAAGGCTTTACCCGGCAGCGGTTATTTACTTGCATTTTTGGTCATTCTTGGCGGCTTCTTCTTTAGTATCGGGAACATTGCAGGTGCAGCACTTGGCTTAAATGCCTTATTTGGTTTAGATACCAAAGTTGGTGGTGTACTCAGTGGTGCATTGGCTATTCTTATTTTTGCTTCCAGAAAAGCCACACTGGTGATGGACAAAAGTATGATTGTTTTGGGTTTGCTCAAAATTATTCTAATTGTCATTGTCGCCTTTATTGTCATGCCACCCGTGGGACAAGCTGTTCAACAAACTTTTGCGCCTGACCAAATTGATTTTGCGATTATCACCACGATTGTCGGTGGAACCGTCGGAGGCTATATCTGCTATGCAGGTGCACACCGTTTACTCGATAAGGGTGCTGTTGGGCCAGAAAACATTGATGAAGTTGCAAAGGCAGCAACCAAAGGGATCGTGGTTGTTGGGATCATGCGCTATGTTTTGTTCTTAGCATTTTTAGGTGTGGTGGTAAGTGGTGCAACAATTGATCTAGCCAGCCATGATGCCAATCCTGCAGCACAAGCATTTCAATATGCCGCAGGTACTTTTGGGTTTAAACTGTTTGGTTTGATTTTTTGGGCAGCAGGGATCAGTAGTACTATCGGTGCAGCCTATACATCAGTTTCATTTATTTCAGCTTTTAAAAAGAATCTAAATGCTAAACAAACCAACTATATCACCATCAGCTTTATTTCTTTGGCATTACTGTTGTATGTAGTTTTAGGTGCAACACCAGCTGGATTATTGATCTTTGTCGGTGGTTTTAATGGGCTGGTTTTACCGATTGGTTTGACAATTTTTGTCTATGTCGCTGCATGTCGTAAAGATCTCATGGGCAATTATAACTATCCAAAATGGTTATTGATTTTAGGTGTGCTGACCTGCTTACTAACATGGTGGATGGGATATATGTCATTCACAACAGTATTTAATTATCTCACTAAACTGTAATCAATCTAGCACTCAATTAAAAAGGAAGTACGCTGATGTTTGTCGATTTAAATAGTGACTTGGGTGAAAGTTTCGGTTCATGGAAAATGGGCAATGATGAGCAAATTTTGCCTGTGGTCAGTAGTGCCAATATTGCTTGTGGTTTTCATGCAGGTGATCCATTAGGGATATTACAAACATTAAAGCAGGCTGTGCGATTAAATGTGTGTATCGGTGCGCATGTTGCTTATCCTGATTTAGTCGGTTTTGGTCGTCGCAATATGGATTTGTCTCAGGATGAGCTGATTGCTGATGTGCTCTACCAAATTTCTGCATTGGATGGGCTTGCCAAAGTGGCTGGTTCGGCAGTGAGCTATGTTAAACCACATGGTGCACTTTATAACACGATTGCCAAAAATGCAGTTCAGGCTGAAGCCGTCATTGCAGCGATAAAAATGTATAACCCCAAGTTGGTATTGGTCGCTTTAGCGGGGTCTAATCTGGTCGATCAGGCGCGTCAAGCAGGGCTAACAGTGGTTTCTGAAGCATTTGCAGATCGTGCTTATAACCGAGATGGTTCATTGGTTTCACGCCGTTTGCAAGGTGCGGTGCTGCATGATGCTGATTTTGTCGCTCAACGCGTGGTGTCTATGCTGAAAAACGGTGGAGTTGAATCCATTGATGGGGTATTTACCCCGATCCAAGCCGATACGATTTGTTTGCATGGTGATACGGCTGGTGCTTTAGAAATGTCTGCTGCGATTAAAGCTGAACTGTTAAAAAATGATATTCATATTCGTTCATTTTGTGGATAAAGGAAGATACACATGTTGAAAAATATCAAAGTTGATCCAGCGCAGTTAAAAGCGACACGTGAAGCAAGACAACAAATTCGTGCAGGTTTTGATCGACCTACGGCTGGTATGGCACCGGGTATGACCCAAGTGAATATGATTTCTGTACCCAAAGATTGGGCTTATGATTTCTTATTATATGCGCACCGTAATCCTCAAAGTTGTCCTGTTCTCGATGTTCTAGAAGAAGGTGTTTATGCCACAAAATTGGCATCGGATGCAGATATTCGAACCGATTTTCCACGCTATAGAATTTGGAAAGATGGTGAAATGGTCGATGAAGTGACCGATGCAACTGAGATTTACAATGATCATCCAGATTTGGTGACATTTTTAATTGGTTGTAGCTTTTCTTTTGAAACGGCATTGCAAGATGCTGGTATAGAAGTCCGTCATATTCATGATAAAACCAATGTACCCATGTATTTGAGCAACATTAGTTGCGAACCAGCAGGGCGCATTTCAGGAAATATGGTGGTTTCCATGCGACCAATTCCTGCGGATCAAGTTTCAGAAGCTGTGAAAATTACCGCACGTATGCCAAGTGTGCATGGTGCACCTGTGCATATTGGACATCCTGAAAGTTTAGGTATTCATGATATTAATCAACCTGATTTTGGTGAAGCATCTCGTATTGAACAGGGCGAGATCGCTGTATTTTGGGCGTGTGGTGTAACACCTCAAGCAGCTGTAATGAACTCAAAAATTCCATTTGCAATTAGTCATGCACCGGGACACATGTTGATTACCGACATTCCAGATCGTGTCTGGATGGGTTAAAAAAGAAAGGATCAGTAAATGCGATTTTTATCAGTAAATTCCGATAGTTTCTTGATTGAACTTGCCAGTTTGCAAGAAACTTTGGCGTTATACAGCAAATTGCAAAATTTACACTTGAAAGGAATCAAAGATTTAATTCCTGCTGCAAAGACGATTTTGGTGTTTTTTGATGAGATCAACACTGACTTCAAAACCTTATTGACTTTAATCGGTAGCTTAAATATAGATTTAGATATTCAGCGACATTGCCAGCAAGTGATTATTCCCATTCGTTATGATGGTGAAGATTTAGCACAAGTGGCAGAGTTACAGGGCTTATCTGTCGCAGATTTGATTCGTAAACATCATCAAAGTACTTGGGATGTCGCATTTATTGGCTTTGCGCCTGGTTTTGCCTATATGAATAGTCCTGACCAGCCGTTTACGGATATTCCGCGTTTAAAAACGCCTCGTAAAAAAATTCCATCAGGCTCTCTAGGTTTAGCAGGTCAATATTCAGGCATTTATCCGAAGGATAGCCCTGGCGGTTGGCAATTGATTGGTACAACAACTGAAAAAATGTGGGATTTGGAACGCTCGAATCCTGCACTGTTAAGACCCGGAATGACTGTAAATTTTGAAGATGTGACACGTCATCCTATTTCTGTAGATGTACCAAAACAGATCACCTCGGTGCAAGACAATTGTTCAAAATTACCTTTATTTAAACTGACTGCATCTGGACTGCAAACTTCGATTCAAGATGAAGGTCGCTTTCAACAGACCAGTATTGGTGTTGGGACAGCAGGTGCGATGGATATTGATTCTATGCACAGTGCCAATCGAATTGTGGGTAATCCAACTGACACACCCGTAATTGAGATTTTAAATGGCGGTTTAAAAGCAAAAATGCAACATTCAGCGGTTATTGCTGTGGCGGGTGCAATTTCAAATATTCATGTGAAATTTGCAGATGGTCAAAACGCTGATTTTGAGTGTTATCAACCCATCGCATTAGATTGTGGTGATGAGTTTCACATACAAACTCCTCGTGCTGGACTACGAAATTATCTTGCAGTTCGTGGTGGTTTCGACATTCAGCCTGTTTTAAATAGCTGTTCTTTTGACAGTTTAGCAATTCTTGGTCCACATCCCTTAAAAGTGGGGGATGTGCTTTACCAAGGTCAAGTTGTCCCATCCAATATCACGATCAATGACGTGGCAAAAGCCAATCTCCCTCAACTTGGCGACACGGTTGAACTGGATATTGTGATGGGACCCCGCACGGATTGGTTCGATCAAGACAGTATTGAGAAACTGTGCAATCAATCCTGGTTAGTCACCAATGAAAGTAACCGTGTTGGTTTGCGCTTGTTGGGTAAACAACCACTCAACCGTAAAGTGACCCATGAGTTGGAAAGTGAAGGTACCTGTATTGGCGCTTTACAAATTCCACCAAATGGTCAGCCGGTCTTGTTTATGAACGATCACCCACTTACTGGTGGTTATCCCGTGATTGCCTCGGTTGCTAAACACCATTGGAATCTGGTGGCGCAAATACCTGCAGATTGCCATGTCAAGTTTAGAAAAATTGCCGAATTTGTAGAGATAGAGAATTGAAATGAACAAGCAAAATTATGCCAATGAAAAACTATTAATCGCCAACCGTGGCGAAATTGCTGTACGTATTATTCAAGCGTGTCGTGATATGGGTATCACATCTATTGCCATGTATGCAGATGATGACATCGGCAGCTTACATGTCGAGCTTGCAGATGAGGCATGGGGTTTAGCGGGAGCAACCGCTAAAGAAACCTATTTAAATATCGATGCCATCATTGATGTTGCTAAGAAATCTAAAGCTACGATGGTGCATCCTGGTTATGGTTTTTTATCAGAACGTGCAGAGTTCGCTCAAGCAGTAATTGATGCTGGTTTAAAATGGGTAGGTCCATCTCCAACTGCGATTCAAAAATTAGGAGATAAAATTGAAGCACGTAAAATCGCAGCTTCAGTCGGCGCACCTCTGGTTCAAGGTACACAAGATCCTTTGAATAATGCAGAAGAAGCATTAGCCTTTGCCAAACAGCATGGTTTGCCTATTGCAATTAAAGCTGCTTTCGGTGGCGGTGGTCGTGGTCTAAAAGTGGTTTGGAAACTTGAAGAAGTGAAAGAGCTCTATGAGTCTGCGGTTCGAGAAGCCAAGGCTGCATTTGGTCGTGGAGAGTGTTTTGTTGAGCAATATTTAGATAATCCTCGTCATGTAGAAGCACAGGTGATCGCTGATCAGCATGGACATGTGGTGGTGTTGGGGACACGAGATTGTTCTCTACAACGCCGTAATCAAAAATTGGTCGAAGAATCTCCTGCGCCATTTATCAGTGATGAGATTTATCAAGAAATCCTTAGTTCTGCAAAAAATATTTGTCAGGCAGCACAATATGTCGGAGCTGGAACAGTTGAATATTTGTTGAGCCAAAATGGTACATTGTCTTTTCTTGAAGTAAATACGCGTTTGCAAGTCGAACATCCTGTGACTGAAGAAACAGCACAGGTAGACTTGGTGGTTGAACAAATCCGAGTTGCATTAGGTGAAGAACTGTCTATTCAAGATACACCAAAGGCACTTGGGCATGCTATTGAGTTCCGGATTAATGCGGAAGACCCAAGTCGTGGCTTTATTCCTGCATTTGGCACATTGAGTCTATTTGAAGCACCTTTTGGTCATGGTGTACGTGTTGATACAGGGGTGCGTACAGGCTCGTTAGTTTCAAGCCACTTTGATTCTTTGATGGCGAAGCTCATTGTGACAGGCTCAACCCGTGAGATCGCAATTGCACGTGCAAAACGTGCATTAAAGCAATTTAAAATCGAAGGTGTTGCATCAGTACTAGATTTTCATCGTGCTGTATTGAATGAACCTGATTTTACTGAAGAATTTAAAGTCCATACTCGGTGGATTGAAAATGACTTTAAGCAGGTATTAAAACCGACGCAGCGAAGTATTCCTCAACATCAGCAAGCGATGACATTGAGCTATATCGAAATTGATGGGAAATTACACCGTTTGGGACTGCCTGCGGGGCTGTTTGCCCAAAATATTATGCCAACGAGTCAACATGTAGATCAAAAAACATCCTTTGAGACTCTACCTGAGCATTTGCTTGCACCCATTAATGGCGCAATCGTGGCATGGAAAGTTCAAACAGGCGAGCACGTCACTGAAGGGCAAGTGGTGGCGATTATGGAAGCCATGAAAATGGAAGTTCAAGTGCTCGCACACCAAAGTGGTCAAATACAAATATCGGCAAACGTGGGGATAACTTGTCAGGCTGATCATGTGATTGCCAGTATTCAATAGTCTTTAGGTATGTGCAATTTAACCTGAGCGTAAAAATTGGAAATTTATAGTTAAATTTCCAATTTTATTTGACCTTTTACTGAAAGCCCGCTGTAATGCACGCCACTGTTTAATTGCAAACTTTTGACCATGCCGGATACAGTTGTTCTTTTTGACCTTGAAAATAATATGCCTACAGCACCAATGCTGGGTAAAATGGTTGAGCATTACGCTACATTATATCTTTTTAATTGTACTGGGCATTTTCATTATTCACTGAATGATCTCACAGCGCTTTCCAGTTGGATCAACAGTGGTCAAGTGGTGATTTTAGACGTTCCTCAAGCGGCTCAAAAAGAATATGAGTATGCCGTGATTGCAGGGCAATTATTGGCACTCTTAACACCAGATACACAGATCGAAATTATTTCTGCCACATCCACTTGTACGGTGTTGTTGGATATTATCCGTAATGTACATCTCGATTGCCGTCTTGTTCAAATTGATCCGACTGGTCAATGCCCAAGTCAAAAACGACAGCTTCCAAGTCTTGAAACAATTCAAAATAAACCGTATTTACAAATGGTTAAAAAGTATTGTGATGCTTTAGCAAAGATGACAGGAAAGCCGAATACAATTGAAAAATTACGCAACTCTGTTGCCAATACATTGCAAATTGTGCCAGAAAAAGCACAGCATCTTGTAGGAATGCTGATTAATTTAAGAATTGTGAAATGCCTTGATGAACAAATTTCTTATCGGAAAAAGGTCTTAAAACAGTGGATCAGTCTCGATATAGAAAATTCAAATTCTCATGACCAAGCTGATCAACAGCTGGACAAACAATCGCATATTAAATTACATAAAATTGAGCAAATTTTAGAAAGCTTACATGCGCATCCGCAACAGGTCATCCAAGAAATAGATGATCAGGAATCTCTTGAAGCGGTACAACAGGTGCTGTTTAAAAACTTTGAGCAGATTGATCCTGTTCAAATTGAAGTGATTCATAAACTGAATGATTTAAAAACATCGAAACCCAAAGATATTTATGCATTGCGCGATCTATTGGAAAAAATGTTCCCTAAATCTGATGTTCGTTTATTGCTTAAAGAGTTGATTGAAAAAGGCTATATTTATTGGAATGGGCATGAAGTGGTCTACAGTCATGAAATGTATTTGAATTAATGCTGTTCAAGTAGATGAGAGAAACACTTCAAGATATCTCTGATCTACTTTCAGATTTTTTGATTTAAATGCTTTACAAGTTGGCAACACCACCATCTATCAATAGTTCTGTTCCAACAACAAAACGAGACTCATCAGAAGCAAGATAAATAAAGGCGTTGGCAATTTCTGTTGCTGTGGCAAGTCTTTGTAGTGGGACTAAATTTTCAATACTGGTTTTGAGCTGTTCAACTTCAGCAGGGCTGTCTGCGACTTTATTCAGTGCAGGTGTAAATGTCGGTCCAGGAGAAAGCAGATTAAAGCGTATTTTATGATTTAACAGTTCCCTTGAAAGTGTTTTGACCAAGGAGCGTAAGGCGATCTTTGAAGCAGCATACACACTGCTTTTTTCTAATGCGATATGAATGCTGGTTGAACCACATAAAATTACTGAACTGTTTGGATTAATCATGGGAAGAAGGCTTTGAATCAAAAAGAAAGGACCTTTTAGATTGGTATTTAACACCTCATCAAATTGTTCAACGCTCCATTGCCCAAAACGTTGATGGTTCACATTGCCTGCATTGATATAAATCACATCAAAGATAAAGGATAATTGCTGTAATTTTTTGAGAAAATCATGCTGTGAATTTAAGTCAGCATGGTCACATGTAAAACCGAAACTTTGCGATCCTAATTGCTGTTGAACTTGTGCAATTTGATTGATATTCCGTCCAGTAAAGACTACTCGTGCACCTTCTTCAATGGCTCGTTGTGCGGCAGCAAAGCCAATTCCACTGGTTGCACCTGTGATTAAAACAGTCTTGTCTTTTAATCTCATTTTTTCACTATAATGTCATTAAGAAACACGTATATTGTGAAAATTTATGCGCAGATGTAAGAACTTACCAAATGGTAACTAAGTCGCTGTTGGGTTTGAAATAGGCTGAAATCAGCTTTTATAAATTGTAGCTTTATGTAAGGTGAAAAATGACAACTGTGCAATATGAGCAAAACTGTTCAATTATGCGATTCGTTGCGATATTTTCAGGCAAATGGGTCTTGCCGATTGTTTATCATCTTATACAAGCTCAACATCCTGTGCGATTTAATCAATTACAAAAGGCTTTAGCACCGATTCCTCAAAAGGAACTTTCAAAACAGTTAAAGCTTTTAGAAGAATGCCAACTGATCTCCAAACAGATTTATCCAGAAGTACCTCCACGTGTAGAATATCAAATTACTGCATTGGGAAAATCTTTGGAAAGTTCGATTCGCTCATTGGGTGATTGGATGACGTTTTACGAAAAAAATAGAGATGAAAAATAAGACATTAAACTGACTTTAAAATTACAGATTCGTTGTAATTTTAATTTTAAACTTGCGTTTTATATTCAGCTTATGCAACTCTAATATAGGAATTTAAAGGTGAACTATGGAACACACTGGTCTTTGGGTTGCGCTCGTAATCGTTGTTTTTGTATTGGGCTCAATTTTTGGCTTACGCGTAAGCCCAAGAGAAAAGGCATTAGGTTTAATGCGTGAAAAAGCCCGAAAGATGGGTTTACATCCGCGTTTGGTGGCTGCGCCAGAATGGACTAAAATCCCAATGGCAACAGAATCTCGTGCAAGTATGGTGGCTTATTATAGTGTACTTATTCCTGATGCACGTTTAGCGCTGATGCGTGCATGTGTCGAAGATGAAAAGCTTCACGTGATTCAAGGTGATGCGAAATTTAAAGATTTTCCCATTGCATTAAAGGGGATTTATGCTATTGATATGCAGGCAAATTGTGTAGGGCTATATTGGGATGAAGAATCTGACCTAAGAGCAACACAACTTGATGATATGAAAGCATATTTACTCAAATTGGCTGAAATTTAACTTAATAATAGGAACAGTGGTTTATTATGGCGAACGCTCCTCGGTCCACATCCAAAAGCACTACAGCAAAATCTCCTGATGCTGGAAAAAAGCGTGCATTAGTGATTGTGGAGTCGCCTGCAAAAGCGAAAACGATTAATAAATATTTAGGCTCAAATTACATTGTAAAGTCATCCGTAGGTCATGTCCGTGATTTACCTACAGGCGGCTCAAGTAAAACAGCAGAAAAAAAGCCAGCAACACGCACCAAGTTGACGGAAGATCAGAAGGCTGAAAAGGCACAATCCGCACTCGTCAATCGTATGGGTGTTGATCCAGAACATGGTTGGAAAGCTAAGTATGAAGTCCTTCCCGGCAAAGAGAATGTTGTTGCCGAACTCAAAAAGCTTGCCAAAGATGCAGATGAAATCTATCTCGCAACGGATTTGGATAGAGAAGGGGAAGCAATTGCTTGGCATTTGAGAGAAGTCATTGGTGGGGATGATAGCCGTTACCATCGTGTGGTTTTCAATGAAATTACCAAAAATGCCATCCAAGAAGCATTTAAACAGCCGACACGTCTAGATTTAAACCGAGTCAATGCGCAACAAGCTCGTCGTTTTCTAGACCGAGTTGTTGGCTTTATGGTTTCACCATTGTTATGGGAAAAAATTGCACGTGGTTTATCTGCGGGTCGTGTGCAATCTGTAGCTGTGAAATTGGTGGTGGAACGTGAACGTGAAATTCGTGCCTTTATTCCTGAAGAATATTGGCAAGTTTTTGCAGACACTAAATCTCAAAAAGATGAGATTCGCCTAGAAGCAGTGAAGCAAGCTGGTAAGACATTAAAATTACAGAATAAAGCACAAACTGATGCTTTGTTGAAAATTTTAAAAGATGCTGAATATAAAGTTGCCACTCGTGAAGATAAACCGACTAAGGTTAATCCAAGTGCGCCATATATCACTTCAACGCTACAACAAGCGGCAAGTACACGTTTAGGTTTCTCAGTAAAGAAAACCATGATGCTTGCACAACGTTTATATGAAGCTGGTTTTATTACCTATATGCGTACTGACTCAACATTTTTAAGTGATGATGCAGTCAGTATGGTGCGGCAGCACATTGAAACAGAGTTTGGTTCGAAATATTTACCTGCAAAAGCCAATCGCTATGGCAACAAGGCAAATGCACAAGAAGCCCATGAAGCAATTCGTCCTTCAAACGTTGGATTAAAAGGCGACAGCTTGGCTGGCGTTGAGCGTGATGCACAACGTTTATATGATTTAATTTGGCGTCAATTTGTAGCTTGTCAAATGACACCTGCAGAGTATTTATCTTCAACAATTTTAGTGGATGCCAATGGCGTAGAGCTCAAAGCCAAAGGTCGTACTCTAGTTTTTGATGGTTTTACCAAAGTTCGTGGTCAAAACAAATCTGATGATGATGTTCTATTACCAGCAGTTAAAGTGGGTGAAATTTTAAAACTTGAGAAACTTGATCCTTCTCAACATTTCACTAAACCACCTGCACGTTTTACTGAAGCATCATTGGTCAAAGAATTGGAAAAACGTGGTATCGGTCGACCATCGACATATGCTGCGATTATTTCGACGATTCAAGATCGAGGCTATGTCAAGTTAGACAACCGCCGTCTTTTCGCTGAGAAGATGGGTGAAATTGTCACAGACCGTTTGGATGAGAACTTTAACAATCTAATGAATTACGCTTTTACAGCGGATTTAGAAGGTCAGTTGGATAAAGTTGCAGATGGTGAACGTAATTGGAAAGAGCTTCTTGATAGTTTCTATGGCGATTTTAAAAAGCGTTTAACCACAGCTCAAGGTGAGAATGGCATGCGCCGTAACTTACCTGTCGAAGTTGAGGATGTTCATTGTAAAGAATGCGAACGCCCAATGCAGATTCGTACAGGGACGACAGGTGTCTTTCTGGGGTGTTCAGGTTACAACTTACCTCCAAAAGAACGTTGTAAGGGCACGTTGAACCTAACGCCTGTCGAATCACTGGCAGCACTTTCCGATGATGATGGTGCTGAAACTGCCGATTTGATGTCGAAAAAACGCTGTCCAATTTGTGGTACTGCAATGGACAGCTATGTCATTGATGGTGGTCGAAAACTGCATATCTGTGGAAACAATCCAGACTGTGATGGTTATGAACTTGAAGAAGGTGAGTTCAAAATCAAGGGCTATGATGGTCCAACCATTCCTTGTGACAAGTGTGATGGTGAAATGCAGTTAAAAAATGGTCGGTTTGGTCCTTATTTTGCCTGTATGAGCTGTGATAATACCCGTAAAGTATTGAAGAATGGTCAACCTGCGCCACCACGTGTAGATCCAATCAAAATGGAACATTTACGTTCAACCAAACATGATGACTTCTTTGTTCTTCGTGATGGTGCTGCGGGTCTATTCTTGGCTGCAAGTAAGTTCCCGAAAGTACGTGAAACACGTGCACCTAAGGTTGCTGAATTGCGTTCTGTTGCAGATCAACTCGATCCAAAATATCAATTTATTTTGCAAGCACCTGATCAAGACCCAGATGGAAATCCGACATTGGTGAAATTCAGTCGTAAGAATCAAGCACAGTATATTGGTTCGGAAACACCTGAAGGTAAACAAACCAAGTGGTCCTTGGTTTACCAAGATGGAAAATGGGTTGAAGCCTAAGTTTTAATTACTCATAAAAATGCTCACAAAAGTGGGCATTTTTTATATCAATTATTATGGGAAGCGGTATGATAAATGAATGAATAAAAAACTAAAAATTGGGGATATTGTGGAAAATACTAAAAAATTTGCGGTTTTAATTGATGCTGATAATTCATCTGTGAACTCAATTTCGTCGGTATTGGAGGAAGTGGCAAAATATGGGATTGCCAGTGTAAAGCGTGTTTATGGGGATTGGAGCAGTGATTCTCTAAAAAAATGGAGAGAAGTCTTATTGCCGCATGCGATTACCCCTGTACAGCAATTTGCATATACCAGCGGTAAAGATGCTACAGATATGATTTTGATCATTGATGCGATGGATTTATTGTATGGTGGTGCATTGGATGGCTTTTGTATTGTGTCTAGTGATAGTGATTTTACCCCTTTGGCTTCAAGAATAAGGGAAAGTGGTTTAGTTGTTTATGGTTTTGGGCGTAAGAAAACACCTGAGCCATTTAAAAAAGCCTGTGATAAATTTATTTCGATTGAAAACTTGATTGCTGAAGAGAAAGAAGAAGAAAAACAAAGTACTGAAACTAAAAATAATGAAGATACCAAAAAACCTTCTCCAATCGATAAAGAAGAAACGAAAGCACCCATTGATAAAGCCACTTTAAATTTGATTTATAAGGCGGTAAAAGACAACTCAGATGACAACGGTTGGGCATATCTAGGTTCTATTGGTACCTATTTAAGTACAGTAAAGCCAGATTTTGATACTCGTGATTATGGTTATACGAAGTTATCAGGACTGATAAAAGCTGTGGAAGTCTTTGAAACTAAAATAGAGGGGAGTCAAATGTTTCTTAAAAAGCGTAAAAAACAGAGCTAAATTCAATGTGGAAAAAACTTCGAATTGCAATTTTATTGATCATTCTGCTTATTGTAGGAATGAATGCTTGGCGAGATATGAATCAAGATTGGACAAAACCGATTGTGGTTTTACTCCATCCGATCAATGCAGATGGACAAGTCTCCACGTCTCATTATATACAGCAAATTTCTGTCGATGATTTACAGGAGATGACGCATTATTTGGCGCAGCAATCTCAACTTTTCCGTGGTCAAGCGCTATCTTTTCATTTTCAACTTGGGCGTGAATTAAATACTCTGCCGCCAAAGTTTCCTGAATCTTCAAGTATATTCAATACGATAATATGGAGTCTAAAGTTCAGGTTCTATGCATGGAACCAACATCAAGGAGTAGATGGAACGCCATCTGTGACCTTGTATTTGAATTATTATGATCCAAAGTTACAGAAAGTTTTAAAGCACTCAACTGCCTTAGAACGTGGGCGTATTGGCTCAGTCAACTTATTTGCCTCACCAAAGCAAAGTGCAAGTAATCAAGTTGTCTTAGTACATGAGTTATTACATACCTTTGGTGCGCAAGATAAATATGATTTATCGACAGGACAGCCTCTTTATCCAACAGGTTATGCAAATCCTGAGCAACAACCACTTTACCCGCAACAGCGCGCAGAAATTATGGGCGGTTATATTCCACTTTCCCAAAGCAAAAGTAAAACCCCTGAACATTTGGAAGATACCATGATCAGTCGCTTAACTGCACAAGAGATGGGGTGGGTAAAATAGTATCTAGGGAATGCTGTTATTTTGTTGATTTCGTATAAAGGCAATATTTTATATGCTTTAGATGCAGATTTTATACAGACAAGATGCTGAATTAGATCAACAATCAAATCAATGAATAACAAACAAGAGAAGAATATGCGTACAGTCGGAAATGATTTAGTTCGTCACCAACTCCATGAAAACCGCAAATGGTATCTTTTACTTGGGGCATTGTTGGTCATCTTTGGATTGGTCTTATTGGCTTCATTGGGTATGGCAACACTTACAGTTGTCGTACTGTTTGGTGCGTTGATGATGATTGGTGGGGTTTTGCATCTTATCGCAGCATTTAAAATTTTTGATGGCGGGTTCCGCTGGCTTTGGGCATTGTTTGGTGTGCTGTATCTGATTGCTGGATATTATGCATTTAAGTCACCCGTGACTACCGCAGTGGTGCTTACCAATCTTCTGGCAATTGCTTTATTGATTGGTGGTTTTATTCGTATTTTTAATGCTTTTATGCTCAAGCCAATGTCTGGATGGGGATGGACATTATTTTCAGGTTTATTAACTTTGGCAACTGGGGCAATTATTTTGGCTTCACCAGATGCTCCTTTTTGGGTACTTGGATTATTCTTAGGCGTAGATATTTTATTTCAAGGAGTGAATTACCTGACTTTTGCCGCAGCAATTAAGCAGATTCCTCCTGCAAGTCACTAATTTAATCTTTGCTTCTAAAATAGATCAATAATAAAAAAACGCCTGATGTGTTACATCGGGCGTTTTTATTTTGCCGTTTCAATTGATGAAATTTGATCTTTTCAGGTACTTAATTTAAAAAATGAATGTTTACAACTTATTCAGGCGCAACACGATATTGACTAGAAATAGCAATGCGATTCCATGTGTTAATCACAATGCCAATCCATTCAATTGCAGTAATTTCAGCACTAGATAAATGTTGCGCTGCCTGCTCATAAGCTTGATCAGGAAAATGATGCTGGGCAAGCAATGTGATTTCTTCAATTAAAATTAACGCTGCACGTTCTTTTTGATTAAAGTATTCGCTTTCACGCCAAGCACTGATCAGGGCGATACGATCAGTCGTCTCACCTGCTTTAACTGCATCTTGGGTATGCATGCGCACACAAAAAGCACATTGGTTGATTTGAGAAGCGCGTAATTTCAATAAATGTGAAAAACCTATATCTAGCCCAGCTTGTTGAACTTTTTGCATAGATAAGTTTTCAAGTTCGATGACCGTTTTATAGAGTTCAGGGGCAGTTTTACCGAGATTTATACGTTGCATAATGATTATTTCTTGAGTGTTAATTTTTTCACTTCACAGTTTATTCGCTATAAAAAAATCGTTATGTTATTTTTTGAATATCACCAAAATAAATTTTCTCATGACTAAAGTTTTTGTTCTTGCTCCAGACTCATTTAAAGAAAGTATGACGGCTGAACAAGCCTGTTTTGCAATGCAACGTGGCATTGAAAAAGTCATTGCTAATGCGCAGTTTATTCATGTACCTATGGCTGACGGTGGTGAAGGAACCGTTGATGCTTTAGTCGCTGCTCGGGATGGTCGTAAAGTACATTTTGAAGTCACAGGTCCTTTGATCGATCAAAATGTTCAAAGCTATTTAGGTTTAATTGATGATGGCAAAACAGCCGTTATTGAAATGGCGATGGTGAATGGTATTCACTTGATCGAAAAATCCCAACGTAATCCTTTAGTGACAACAACGATGGGTACAGGTGAAATGATCAAAGCAGCATTAGGGTTGGGGGTGTCTAAAATCATTATCGGTTTAGGGGGCAGTGTCACCAACGATGCAGGTGCAGGAATGGCACAAGCATTGGGAGCAAAATTTTTAGATAAAAATATGCACATTGTGAATGTTGGTGGTGGGCAACTGGGACAAATTGAAAGCATTGATATTTCGCAATTGGATCAGCGTTTAAAGCAGACAGAGATTGTCATTGCCAGTGATGTGACGAATCCTTTATATGGAGCCTCTGGTGCTTCATATGTGTTCGCCCCACAAAAAGGAGCAACACCAGAGATGGTTGAAAAACTTGATCAAAATTTAAAATATTTTGCGGAGTTGGTAAAACATCAATTAAATGTCGATGTTGCCGATGTACAGGGGGCGGGTGCAGCAGGTGGTTTAGGTTTTGGTCTGATGGTATTTACAGGTGCGAAAATACGTTCAGGCGTTGAGCTTGTGATTGAAGAAACTCAACTTGCTGAAAAAGTTGCGAAAGCTGATTATGTTTTGACTGGAGAAGGTGGTATGGATTTTCAGACCAAGTTCGGTAAAACCCCTTTTGGAGTGGCGCAAGTTGCTAAGAAGTTGAATAAACCAGTGATTGCTTTTGCTGGGTACGTGGGGCAAGGAATTGAGGAGTTATACACTGAAGGTTTTACTGCAATTTTCGGAATTGTTGATGGTGCTTGTGACTTACAAACAGCGTTGAAGCAAGGTGAGCAAAATTTAGAACGCTGTTGTGAAAATGTGGCTCGCTTAATCAATCTATAGTGTTTCTAGATCGAGTAAATTTTGATTGTTTTTTATAGAGGTTGAATCTTTTATCTTCAATATTTCTCGATCTTCGATCCAGGGTAAAGCGTCAATTCACGACTTGATCATGAGCTTAAACTACATAATTTCATGATAGCTCTGCTAAACTAACGACCATCCATAAAGTGATGAGTGAAAATGAGTTTAGCCAACCTGATTGATGAATTAAACCCTCAACAAAAACAAGCTGCTACGACTAAAAACAAGCATAGTCTAGTGCTTGCAGGGGCAGGTTGTGGCAAAACAAAAACCATTGTCGCTCGTGCTGCATATCTCATAGATCAAGGTATTCCTGCGAATCAAATTCAGATTTTGACCTTTACTCGTCGTTCTGCCAGTGAAATTGTAGCAAGAGTAGAGTTGGCATTGGGTGATCAGGCGAGAGGATTACGCGCTTCGACATTCCACACCTTTTGCATGTATCTACTGCGCCGTGCACCGAAAGCATTTGGTCTGGATCAGTTTTCAATCATTGATCGTGATGATCAATTGATGTTATTTCGTTTGATTCGGGGCAAGGATGATAAAAACAACCCGAATGCGTTACCCAAGCCACAACAACTTTGTGATTTATATTCTTTTGCTCGCAATACCCGTCAAAAACTCAGCTTAGCTTTAGAAAAACAGTTGCCTGAGTTTTTAGAATATAAAGATCAAATTGCTGAAATTATGAAAGAGTACGAAAGCCGTAAACGCACTCGTAGCTTTCTCGATTACGATGATATTCTGGCTGTTGTTGCATCGGCTTTGGCGCAATCTGAGGGATTGGTTGAATATGTGGCAAGCCTATGTCAATACATGCTGGTTGATGAAATGCAGGATACCAATCCTTTGCAATGGGCGATTTTAGAACCGTTGAAAGAAAAAACCTCATTGTTTTGTGTCGGTGATGATGCACAATCTATTTATGGATTTCGTGGTGCAGATTTTGAAAACATTCATCATTTCAAAGATCGAGTACCAAACGCAGAGATTTTCAAATTAGAAAAAAATTATCGGTCTACGCAAGAGATTTTAGACCTCTCCAATTGGCTATTGGAGCAAAGCCCGATTCATTATGATAAAAAACTAGAAGCTTACCGCGGCGATGGTCTTAAACCACGTATGCATGTTTTCCCAAACGAGTTTGATGAAGCAAAGTGGATTGCAATCGACATTAAAGAACGTCATTTGTTGGAAGGCTCGGCATGGAATGATCATATGGTCTTGGTGCGTTCAGCTTTTGCTGCCAGACATATCGAAGCTGCATTTATTCAAGCCAATGTTCCATACCGGTTTATTGGTGGGATGAAATTACTTGAAACGGCACATGTCAAAGACTTGTTGAGTTTATTGCGTGTGATTGCCAATCCGTTTGATGATATTGCTTGGATGCGTTTCTTAACCCTTTGGAATGGTGTTGGTGATGTCGGTGCAAGTAAGCTTGCTCAACAGCTGTTACTTGATCCTGATATTGAAAAAATTACGGAGAAACTTGAGAAATTTGGGCGTATTCCAGATCATACCTTGTTGATCATGAAGCAAATGAGTGTGTTGAAAACTGAAGTTGAAGCTTGTGTTCGGCTTGGTGTTGAAGCAATTCTGAATCAGTTAGAAGAAAATTATGCTAAAAAGGACTGGCATAAACGCGTGGGTGATTTTGATCTGGTTAAACAGCTTGCCTCAAAACATAGCCAATTAAGTGAGTTTTTAGAAGAGTATGTGCTTGACCCTGTTTCAATTAGTGAGATCGAACGTCAGTCGCAAGATGATGTGGTAACACTGATTACGATTCATTCTGCAAAGGGCACTGAACAAAAAGTGTGTTATGTTGCCAATGTATCCGCAGGACAATATCCACATGCACGGGCGCAAGGTAATTTTGATGAGGTTGAGGAAGAACGTCGAGTTCTTTATGTGGCGTTAACACGTGCGCAGAATGAGCTGATTTTGACTAAGCAGAATTTAAACTTTTGGGCACATCGTCAGACAGATGAACAAGGCAGAGAAATTGAAAGTTATTTCTTCAATGATTTAACTCGAAATTTATGTACAACAGAAACCCATTACAGACAACGAGAACAAACGGTTAAAAGTGCTTTAATCGAGCGACAAGCGATTAATTTAGATTTTGGCATTGATCTGGATTAAACTATAGCAATCGTTTTTCATTCAAAAAGTAGGTAGGCGAGTGCTTTTTGATGTTTTTTGCCTCGTTTATATTTAAGGTTGTAAGATGAAAATTTTAGTTCGTAGTTTAGAACGCACTGTAACAGAAGCTGAATTATTAGAGTTGTTCCAACAATTTGGCACAGTGAATTCTTGTACATTGGTGCTGGATGCGACCACGGGAAAATCAAAAGGTTTTGCTTTTGTTGAAATGCCACATGGCAGAGAAGCTGTAAAAGCGATCAAAGGTTTGAATACTTTGCGTTTACATGGTCATGGGATTCGTGTCAAAGCTGCTGAAGAAAAACCAGAAGCTTAAATCAAAAGAGGGAGCAGGGAGTGCTCCTTTTTATTGCAAATACGATTTATAAAAAAATATAAGATAATGATTTAAATGTATTTTATTGCTAGATTTTTTCTATTCATTTTATTGACATTCGACATGGATAAAATTTATTGTGATTTTTGTGAAATAAAGATTAAGCTAAGTAAAGTATGTTGACACTTCACAGATACCTGCGACAGTGGACATTTTTTCATGCCTTGTTTATGTAGTTTTAACTGATAACACAATGCATGGTTGAAATATCAACAGGCACTATATAGTAAATGCCAAAATCTTAGGGAACATCCATGTCACGTGTAGCTCGCTTTCATGCAGACCGTACCAATCAAAAACTTTATTTTGCTCGTCTTTCATGTATGCAGGCAGAGCAGACAGAAAATGTTCAGCAAGCCCAAGCTCAACGTGAAGCAGCCGTATTTCATTTACATGGCGCAGTTCTGGCATTTTTACAGGAATTGGTTCGTTATTATCGCTTAAATGATTTGTCTCCTACGTTGAAGTCGATAGAAGAGAACATGGCAGCAAAAGGGCAAGTATCACCTGAAGTTTTGGTGATGCAAAAATTGGCAAAAGAAGGATTTATTGCTGAGCTTAAAAGAGCATATCGACTTTGCCAATATGCACCTGAACCGAGTGCGCCAGAACCTGAAGACGAGACATCTTCTAATTTAATTATTAAAGTGACACAAACACCACAAGCATGGTTGCCAGATACCAGAATTTTAAGAGAATGGCATCGTGATTTATCACAACTTATTGATGGTTTTCGTAATGAAATGGTTGAATTCTGATCTTTTTGATCAGATTCACTTGAAATTTTGTTTTAAATGACTATATAAAATATCTACAAGATGCAAAGTGCATTCAGTGCTTTGCCCCATGTTGAGCATGGAGGATTTATGTCTATCGAACAGTTAAAAGAGTTATTTGGGAATCAAGAAGCTATTTTGGAGTTAGTACAACTCGAAGGTGGTGAATTGGCATTGCGTAATGCAGGATCTGAAAAGGATCCATTGGTCACGATCCAATTTAATGAAGAAGTGAAAGCGTTATTGGGTGATCAAACACCAGCAATAGCTCAACAAATGATTCAAGCTGCATTATTCGCTTTACTTGAAAAGCAGGCGGATCAATGGCATGCGGAAGTTGTTGATGTGCAGCCGAAATATATGAGCTAGTACAGCTAAGGTTTGGTTTTCTAAAATAAATAAAAAACGCACTTTAAAGTGCGTTTTCTTTGTCACTTGTTTTAAATGAGCTGAAAGCTCAATTCAAATTCAATGCGTTGGTTCATGATGGTGTGCAATTTGAATTTGATTCAAAATATGATTGCTCATATTTTTCGCCATTTCCTCTTTTGCATAATAGACTTCACCAACATTGTCTTTACGAATAACTTCTGCCTCTTCTTTATTTTCAGCACAAACCAAAACTTGAATTTCTGGATTCAGTAATTTTGCTGTGTCGACAATTTTATGAATATCGACAATATCCATCGGTGAAATAACCAATAGTCTTGCATGTTGAATATGCGCTTGAATAAGGACACTGGGTTCAGTGGCACGACCTGAAACTGCAGCAATACCTTTTTCACGTAAGTTTTCTACGATTTCACGATTTTCTTCTGCGATCACGACTTTAATACCATCTTCCATAAGTGTTTTGGTAATACGACGACCGACTTCACCATGACCGACAATCACCACTTGGTCACGCAAGTAAGCTTGATCGACTTCATCAGGAAGCATTGCCAAAGGGTCACCACTACGTTCAAGCAAGCGTGCTAAATGTGAGCGTTCACGAATCCAGTTCTGTACAGGCTCAATGGCTGAGAACAGGAATGAGTTTAAGGTAATCGAGAATAATGCACCTGCCAAAATCAAGTTTTGTGCTTCAGGGCTGAGTAAGCCAAGTGAGAGACCGAGTGTGGCAAGGATAAATGAGAATTCCCCAATTTGTGCCAAACTTGCACCAACAGTCAATGCAGTATTGATCGGGTAGCGGAAGAATAAAACCAACGCCATTGCTGCGAGTGTTTTACCAATCATGATGATGGCAATCACGGCTAAAATATGTAAAGGTTGTTCAATAATAATGCGCGGATCAAATAACATTCCCACAGAAACGAAGAAGAGGATTGAGAAAATTTCTCTTAATGGTAAGGTTTCTTCTTCTGCACGATGACTAAAATCAGACTCTTTTACCACCATCCCCGCAAAGAATGCGCCTAATGCCATAGAGACACCAAAGATCGCGTAAGAGCCATAGGCAATTGAAACAGCTGCTGCAACCACTGTTAAGGTAAAAAGCTCTCTAGAACCCAAACGAGCGACATATTGCATGATCATTGGAACAAGGCGCTTACCAATAATGAGCATAAAGGCAATAAAGCCAGTGACTTTGAGTAGCGTGATGCCTAAGGTCATCCAAATGTTTTGATCTGACTCATGCCCTGCGATGGGGTGTCCTCCCAAAAGTACTGCGGTTGCAGGAAGCAGAACCAAAACCAGTACCATGACCAGATCTTCGACCAATAACCAGCCGACTGCAATTTTACCATTGATCGAATCGAGTAAACCTTTGTCACCTAAAGCTTTCAATAAAACCACGGTACTAGCACAAGATAAACTTAAACCAAAGACCAGTGCAGATCCAAAACTCCATCCCCAAAACATGGAAACAGCTATTCCCAATAACGTTGCAACTGCGATTTGTAAAATTGCACCAGGTAAAGCAATTCTTCGAACTTGCATTAAATCATTGAGGGAAAAATGCATGCCTACACCAAACATCAAAAACATCACGCCTAATTCAGCAAGCTGATTGGCAAGTGTGATGTCTGCGACTACACCGGGTGTATTAGGACTAATAATAATCCCTGCAATAAGATAACCAATCAAAGGAGGAAGGCGTAAACGTGCAGCGATATAGCCAAAAATGAGGGCTATACCAAAGCCAACTGCAAGCAAAATAATCAGATCTACGTCATGAGGCACTAAATACTCCTTAATTTTTAGGAGAAATCATTCAAAAAATCATTTCTAAAAGGGTATGGCTCTAGTTGAAACCATATAAAATGCACGAATAGTGCCAAATTTGATGAAGATTTTAACAAGTTGAAGAAAAAAAAGGCAAAAAAAACGACCCAAATGGATCGTATTTTTTAAGAAAACTAAAATTATTTAATTTTAGCTTCTTTGAAGATAACGTGTTGACGGATTTTTGGATCAAATTTTTTGATTTCCATTTTTTCCGGCATAGTACGTTTGTTCTTAGTAGTGGTATAGAAATAACCTGTACCAGCAGTAGAAACTAGGCGAATTTTATCACGCATGGTTCAGACTCCTTAGATCTTTTGACCTTGAGCACGTAGGTCAGCAACAACCTTTTCAATGCCCAATTTGTCGATAATACGCATACCTTTAGTAGTTAGACGAAGACGTACGAAACGTTTTTCGCTTTCTAACCAGAAACGGTGGTGATGCAGGTTCGGCTCGAACCGGCGTTTAGTTTTGTTGTTGGCGTGTGAGACGTTGTTACCAACGACTGGACGCTTGCCGGTAACTTGGCAAACCTTAGACATGGTGTAACTCCATTGATTTAGCCAACAGCAAATCTGTATGGCCAGTCAAAATAAAACGGATTGAATTCATTCAAGGGGCGTTTTATACCAAAATTCCGCTTAAAAGACAAGCGGAATTCGTCAAAACGCAATCTGATCTATTGTGATAGATCATGCCTTGATCAGTTAGCGTAAGAAAGTTTTCTCTAAAATTTTATTTAGGGGTTTATCGTAAGGCGCTAAGATGAATTTTAAGCTGAATAGCTTAGGAATAGACATCACTGAACGCTCATGTGATAAACCAAAGAAACCTTCTGGGCCATGATATTTGCCCATACCCGAAGCACCTACGCCACCAAATGGTAGATCGTCTTGTGCAACATGGGTTAGAACGGCATTTTGACCGAAATGCCCTGAGTGAGTACGTTGGGAAACATATTCAGCACGAGCATTGTCAAAGTCGAAATAGTATAAAGCAAGTGGACGAGGTCTGCCATTAATAAAGTCAATCACATCGTCGATTTGATCATATTCCATGATTGGAAGGACTGGACCAAAAATTTCATTCTTCATAATGTCCATAGTCGGTAAGACACCTGTTAAGAATGTTGGGGCAATTTTTCGTACAGCAGTTAAATCCTCATGATTGGGATTAATCTCAGTGAATTGAGCGCCTTGTTGACGCGCATCTTCTAAATACCCTTGGATACGATTGTACTGTTTGTCATTGATGATGCTGGTGTAATCCTGATTGTCTCGCAAGGTTGGGTACATTGCTGTAGCGATTTCTTTAAATGAATCAATGAACTCAGCAGTTTTACCTTTAGGCAGGAACATATAGTCAGGTGCAACACAGGTTTGACCTGCATTCCAAAGCTTACCAAATGCAATTCGTTCAGCCACCAATTTTAAGTCGCTAGACGGATGTACAATCACTGGTGATTTACCACCCAGTTCAAGAATAACAGGCACAAGATTCTCTGCCGCTGCACTCATCACTGTTTTACCCACATTGGTAGAACCAGTAAAAATGATTTTATCGAAGGCTAAATGCGAAAAAGCATCAGAAATTTGTCCACCACCATTCACGACTGCAACCAACTCTTGTGGGAATGCTTCTGATAACGCATTTTCAAGCACATAACCAAATTGAGAAGATGAACTGGAAATCTTTAACATGGCATGATTACCAGCAGCCAAGGCGCAAATCAGCGGTCCAACTGACAGTAACAATGGGTAATTCCAAGGTGCGATAATTCCAATTACACCTAGAGGTTGATATTGCACCCACGCTTTGCCTGGTTGGTGTAACATAGAGACATGGCGCTTAGATGGTTTCATCCATGCTGTTAAATGCTTGCTATAATATTTAATTTGCTCTAAACAGGTAAGTAGTTCACCGATTTTAGTTTCGCTGATTGAACGATTGCCGTAGTCTTGATTGATTGCATCTGCAAATTGATCTTGATATTTTACCAAAACTTTTTTCAAGCGAGCTAAACGTTCAATACGCTCTTTGGCTGTAGGAACAGGATAACGCTGATAAGCAGCTTTCTGTTGTTCAAGCAGATCGTGCATATGTTGAACTTCAGGTGAATAGGAAGTCATTGAATTTGTTTTTGTATGACTGTTCATGACAAACACCATTTACGAATAGGTTAATATAATATATTTTTTAGAGTAAATACTCTAAATAGTCAAGTCACTTTATGTTAGCTTGTGCTAACGGTTAAAAATGGTAATAGGATGTCAAGCTCCAAAACTTTGAAAACGAAAGATCGAATTTTGCAGATTAGTCTGCAACTTTTTAATGAACGCGGAGAGCGTGCAGTTACGACAAATCATATTGCAGCTGAGCTTGGGATTAGTCCTGGAAATTTGTATTATCATTTTCGAAACAAGCAAGAAATCATTAAAGAGTTGATGGAGCAATATCAAAAAGAAACATTAGATATGCTTTCATTACCCGATGACCGTAAAGTCAATGCAAATGATAAGATTCGTTATTTTCAAGTTTTGAGTAGCCAACTTTGGGAATATCGTTTCTTACATCGTGATGTTTATCACTTAATAGAAAATAATGATGATTTTAGAAAAATATATCCTCGTTTCGCTGGAAAAGTGATGCAGCAGGGACAAAAAATTTATCATGCCTTTGTTCAAGCGGGCTTGATGCAGATGACAGCATCTGAAATTGAAGCGTTGATTATCAATATTTGGATTGTACTGACCAACTGGACAAACTTCCTTTATATGTCTGGGCATTTGAGTGATTCCAATCATTTGGATGAAAAATGGATTTGGCAAGCGTTACGTCAAATGGTGTTTTTAGAAGGTCCGTATTTGCGTGGTGAAAGCCGTGAAACCTATGAGCGCTTGTTGGAAAGTTTTGGTTCTTCAGAATTATTTGCAAGTTTATCGGCAGTAAAACACGATTGATGCCGAATCAAGATTGAAAGCTGCTAAAAAAGCGTTAGAATACTCGGCTGTTTTAAACTAATTTATAAGTGATATCCTTCAACATGAACATGACTACTGCCAACACAGCACGTCTACTGATTACTTGTGAAGACAAGCCAGGAATCGTGCAAGCTGTATCGAGCTTTTTGTATCATCAGGGCGCAAATATTACCGCGCTTGATCAATACGCAACTGAAGCTCAGGGCGGACGTTATTTCATGCGTGTTGAATTTGAACTTGACCATTTGCAATCTCGTCGTGAAAGTCTGATCCAAACTTTTGCAAGTAATGTTGCTGAACGCTATAGCATGCATTGGCGTTTAAGCTTGGTGAGCGATATTAAAAAAGTAGGTATCTTGGTCTCTAAAGTCGACCATGCTTTACTTGAGTTACTTTGGCGTCATTCACGTGGCGGTTTACATTGTGAAATCACACAAGTGGTTTCAAATCATGAAGATTTGCGTGAGTCAGTAGAGAACTTTGGTATTCCTTTCCATGTGGTTCCAGTCAATAAAGAAAATAAGCGTGAAGCGTATGCGCAAATTGATGAACTCATGCAAGGCAATGACTTGCTGGTACTTGCACGCTATATGCAGATTCTTGATGAAGAGTTTGTACAAAAATGGGAAATGAAGGTGATTAATATTCATCATTCATTCTTACCTGCATTTGTCGGCGCTAATCCTTATAAGCAAGCCTATGAAAAGGGTGTGAAGTTGATTGGTGCAACAGCCCATTATGTCACAGCTGATTTGGACCAAGGACCAATTATTGAGCAAGATGTAGAACGTGTAAATCACGATTTTACTGTTGAGCAATTACGTGAATTAGGTCAGGATGTTGAGCGTAATGTTTTGGCAAGAGCAGTCAAATGGCATCTTGAAGATCGTATTATTGTCGATGGCAACAAGACTGTTGTATTTCAATAATATGTGAATGTTGGGTAAATTTTTAAGATGAAAAAGGGATGCTTTAAGCATCCCTTTTTATTTTTTTATTTGTAAAAATGATAAAAAACGCAAAAAAAGCTGTTGCAAATGAAAACACTTCTCATTTATCATTGTTGCACTTTAATTGTTCTATCCGATGAGCTTAATCTGTAAATTGACTATTTTACAGTTTACTCAATTTTAGGTATTTAGATTCTTATGAGTCAGTCTTCCTCTGCACCACTTCAAACGCCTCCAC
The DNA here is from genome assembly GCF_000368925.1 of Acinetobacter bereziniae LMG 1003 = CIP 70.12. Classification (GTDB taxonomy): domain Bacteria; phylum Pseudomonadota; class Gammaproteobacteria; order Pseudomonadales; family Moraxellaceae; genus Acinetobacter; species Acinetobacter bereziniae. The sequence continues at coordinate 2,864,547 of NZ_KB849756.1, forward strand.
CGATGAAGAAAAAAGTCCTTGCTGCAGTCTTAGCAGTTATTGTTGGGCATGTAGGTGTATTGTGGGGAATCAGTAATATGAAGGCTTTTGAATTACCACAAATCAAGAAAGAACCTTTAAAAATCAAATTTTTAAAGCTCAAAGAAGATGCTCCACCACCGCCTCCACCTCCTGTTGAACAGATCAAGCCTAAAGTTAAACCCAAGCCGGTAGAGAAGAAAATCGAACCGAAACCTGTGGTTAAACCGAAAATCATTGAACAAAAAAAACCTGTTGTAAATGACGATCGTGCAAGAAAGCTTGAAGAGCAGAAACGTTTAGATGATCAAAAACGTTTAGAAGATCAGAAGCGTATGGATGAGCAAAAACGTCTAGATGAGCAAAAGCGTTTAGAAGATCAAAAACGTTTGGATCAACAGAAGCGTGAACAAGAGGAACGTGATCGTCAGCGTCGTGAGCAAGAACAAAGAAATACGCCACGTAATGTAAGTGACGGACAAGTGTCTTGGAATCGCAGTCCTCGAATTGCAAAAGACCAGTTACTTAAACTGATGTCACCTGAAGATGGTACAAAGGTTGTAAATCTTGAAATTACCGCAGATGCGAATGGAAATATTACCAATGTACGTGTGATCCAATCGAGTGGTAACTCAAGTTTAGACAGTTACGTTGTTAAACAGACACAATCTGCAAAATTTAAAGCCTACAAAGAAAATGGCACTGGTGTACCATTTAAAATTAGGCAGGATTTTGCGTTGTCAGTCTCTAAAAAATGATTTTTTTTAAGAATTAGGAAATGTGCATATGAACTTTTCAGTTTATTGGCAACATGCTGATGCGGTCAGTAAAACACTGTATTTCGTGTTATTGGCAATGTCTATTGCAACGTGGACTGTGTTCATTTTGCGTATTTTGGGCACGCGTCAACTCAAGCAGGTTGCTCAAGACCATCTCGCTCAAGCGTTGAGTGCATTAAAGACAAAACTTACCCCACTTGGATTTGACCAACGTAAAGCAGTTGCAGAACAAGCTTTATTGCGTCAGATTTCAGTAGAGAAAGCCAATGCTGAAAAGGGTGTTTCTGTATTAGGTACCATTGCTTCACTGGCACCATTTGTGGGTTTATTTGGTACAGTATGGGGAATTTTCCATGCATTGGTTGCTGTCGGTAAAAGCGGTCAAGCAGGTTTAGCGCAAGTTGCAACACCTGTTGGTGAGGCGTTGATCATGACAGGGCTTGGTCTTGCAGTCGCAATTCCTGCTGTATTGGCGTATAACATCTGTGTACGTTTCAATCGCACTTTGTCAAATGAATTACAAGATCAAGCACATGGTTTATTGATTGATACGATGTTGCAGCAAGAATCTTCAACAAAAAAAGTTGAAGCTGAAGCAACAAATAAAGGTTTAGTTGGAGGTCAAGCTTAATGGCTTTTCAATTGGGAGAAGACAACGATTCTGGCATGAATGAGATGAATCTTATTCCGCTGATCGATATTATGTTGGTATTGATGATCATCTTCTTGGTGACAGCAACCGTTGCTAACCCATCGATACCGTTAACCTTACCGAAAACTACCGCTGAAGTGAATGCTCCACCTCCTGAAGCCATTACGATTAGTATTAATCAGCAAGGCGAAGTGGCTTGGAATGATCAAATCATTACTTTAGATGAATTATCAAAACGATTTGATGAAGCAGGACAAAAAGCTGTTAAACCAGCTGTTCAGCTAAGAGCCGATAAAGAGTCGCGTTATGATACTGTTGCACAAGTGATGTCACGTGCAAGTGAGGCAGGATTAAATGATCTTGCGTTTATGAGTGATAATTAATAAATAACAAGAAAATGATAATATTTTTTAAAACCTCCCTGATGGGAGGTTTTTTTATACGGATTTTAAACGCTTTAAATTTTAAAAAGACTTAATCTTTGAGTAAGTCTTGGAATTGGCTATGTAATTTGAGCAGTTTAGGAGGAATGGCAAAATTACAGTATCCCTGCGCAGGGTTTCGAGCAAAGAAGTTTTGATGATATTCTTCCGCAGGATGGAAGATTGGGGCTGGACTGAGTTCAGTGACAATATTTAGCCCATCTGCTTTGAGTTGCTCAATAAAGCTTTCAGACTCGACCTTTTGCTGTTCATTGAAATAATAAATGACAGAACGGTACTGTGTGCCAATATCATTGCCTTGACGGTTTAATGTGGTTGGATCATGTATCGCAAAAAATACAGTGAGCAATTGTTGATAGCTGATCTGTTGTTCATCGAAATCAATCAAAATCACTTCAGCATGATTGGTATCTCCATTGCAAATCGCCTCATAGGTAGGATTGGTTGTATGCCCACCAGCATAACCACTTACCACCTTTTGAACACCTTTAAGCTGTAAAAAAACGGCTTCTGTACACCAAAAGCAGCCACCACCGAATAAAGCTTGTTGCATTGAGAAATCCTTTTATTATTGAATAGGAAAAATATATGATCAAAATGATCATAGCGTGAATGATGTGATTGTGTCATATCACTATTTCAGAATAGATAGTATTACAACCTGATTAAGTTGATCAGTCAGTGGAAATTGTAGCTAGATTTAACATCAAAAAAATATAAATAAATTGTCAAAGCTTATTGCATTCGTGTGAGTAAAAGACATTTGAAAAAGAATGCTTTTGGTATCTCAACCCAATACAAGATTGAGATTTACCTTATATTTGTCATTTTGATTTGTGCAAACCCCTGATATGAAATCAAGAAAAAATTAATTTTTGATGCTTTTTTTGAATTGCATAAGCTTTAAAAACAATTATTTAGTGTGAGATCGATTGTGTTAAATCGACTCGAAATTAGGTGGAATTGCACACAGATTTAAGTTAATTCCATTTTAAATAATGAATATTTTTAAGTTTGTTATTTAATTCTCTTTGCTCCTCACTATTAATTAAATAAGGGTGCTGACTATTTATTAAAATCGGATAATCTTCTTCAATATCATCAGTATATGTTGCTAACCATGGTGAGTTTATACCAAGAAGCTTTAATCGTTTAAGTTTTTCTTCGTGCCTACAATGGATTCCACTAATCCATCCCCCCATTTTATTTTTTAGTGGTGTCCCAATAACATTTATATTTAAACCTAAAGTTTTGAACAATTCTCGTGCTAGAAGTTCTGGGGCTGCTGTCACTATGATAATTTTTCGATCAGCTTTTAAATGTTTTTTTAATTCAGAAATACCTTTATCAAACCAATATAAATTTGTATTAGAAGAAGTATTAACTTCAGTTGAGAAGATTTTGAACCTTTCTATCAGTTGATTTCTATTCAGCCCGAATGTGGCGATCCATAAAAAGAATGAAGCTCCAATGGACTTATATTTCTTAACTTTCATTAGAGGAATCGCTATAGGCATAATAGAAATTGCCCCAATAAACCTGAGAGGATGTGATTTTAATTGTTTTATTAACCAGACTCTTGTGGAGTCTGTTGATAGAAGTGTTCCATCTAGATCAAAAACAACAAATTCCATAGTTTGTCTTAATCCATTTCAGTCGTTTTTCTAAAATTAACATATCACATAATTGTAAAGTTTTTTTAGTTGTTAGACTTCTCCAATCATACCATTTCTAATTTCTATTAAGTGATTATACACAGCAATACTCGCTGCTTTCGCATCACGTTGGCATAACGCATTTACAAGTGCACGATGTTGGGCGCGATATTGACTTAAACGCTCAGGCGTTAGACTACGCTGTTTTAAAGATTCCCATTCTGGTTGTTTGCGAACCCCATTTATAGCTTCATAAAGATCCGTTAGAAGATTATTATGGGCAGCAGCTAAAATAGCTTGATGTAACATTCCATCCCAATATTCAAAGTCTCGTACAGTAGTGGTTTTCTCACTTTCTTCTAAACAATAGTTAATGTGCTGTAAATCACGTCCAGAAGATCGTGTTGCAGCTAGCTCAACAAATTGGGGCTCTAGTAATAAACGTAATTCCATGACTTCGGCAGGACTAGCCCCATATATTCTTTGTAATAATGATTCGGCTTCATTATTACTTTCAGTTTTAGGAATAGTTGCGACGAAAGTACCACGACCTACATGGCGTGTAATTATCCCTTCACTTTCTAATTTATCCATAACTTTTCTCAAAGTGTTACGAGCAATACCAAACTGTTCAACTAAGTCTCGTTCAGCAGGTAAGCGATAGCCCACTGGCCAAATTTCGTCATTTATACACTTATGAATGTAGTGTAATAGTTCAACGCTGCTGTTTTGTGCTTTTTTTCGCACCCCTTTTATAGAGCCTTTCATAGAGAAACCATAACTTATAAATTGAACCAATTTTAAACCAATTAAATAAAAAAGTCTATATTTAATTGGATATGGTTTATTTTTTGTTGACATTATAAACCAATGTATTAATAATGGTTCATGAAATATGGATATTGGTTTAAAAATGGTTTAAAATATGAAGATATTAACTTTTCGCAATACAAATGGTCAAAATACTGTAGCTCAACTAACATCTACAGGAAATGTTCAGCCATTAGCTTACCCAGACGGCAGACCTGTTAATGATCTACAGGCTTTAATTGAAAGCAATCTATCATTAGCCTTACTTAAGTTTGATGGCCCTGAGCTAACTTTTGATTCAATCAAATTGCTAGCTCCAATTCCTCAACCAAAACGAAATATTTTCTGTGTGGGTAAAAATTATATTAACCATGCTCACGAATTTACTAAGAGTGGATTTGATGCTGGGCAAACTGCCAAGGATGCAATTCCAACAGATCCTATTGTATTTTCTAAAACACCTGAAACGGTAATTGCTCACAAAGATAAAATTTGGGAGGCTGAGGGTGTAAGTGATGCTTTGGATTATGAAGCAGAATTAGCTGTTATTATTGGTAAAGGTGGCCGTGGAATTTCAAAAGAAAATGCTTTAGATCATGTGTGGGGCTACACAATTATTAATGATATGACAGCTCGTGATTGGCAAAAACGTCACAAACAATGGCATTTAGGAAAGTCATTTGATACGTTCGGTCCAATGGGTCCAGTTATTGTAACAGCAGATGACATCGATGCCAGTAATTTAAATCTTAAATGCTGGATCAATGGTGAACTTCGTCAAAATACTAATACTCGAGACTTAATTTTTGACATTCCAACTTTAATTGAAACAATATCTGCCGGTATTACACTTATACCTGGAGATATTATTGCAACTGGTACACCTGAAGGTGTTGGCATTGGTTTCAATCCTCCACGTTTTCTTAAGCGCGGTGATGTAGTTGCTATTGAAATTGAAGGAATTGGCCTCCTTGAAAATGAGATTGGCCTATGAGTTCTGTAAATATTAATAATCTTTGGGTTGAAGATTCAGGAATTGGCGAAGAGGTAGTTCTACTTATTCATGGTTTGGGCGGTAGTTCTAACTTTTGGTCTCCAATACTATCAGTTTTTAGTGGTTATCGAACTATTCGTCCAGATTTAGCAGGAGCTGCACGTAGTACTAAATGTGTTGAAAAGTTAAGCATTCGTAGCCATGTTTCTTCGTTAATTACGATTTTAGATGAACTTGGTATTAATAAAATACACGTTGTTGCTCATTCAATGGGTACTATTATTGCACAACATTTAGCTGTTTCTCATCCTGATCGCGTACTGTCATTAGCATTATTCGGTCCATTAACAGCACCTACTGATACAGCACGTGAAGCAACGCGTAACAGAGCAAATCAGGCGCGTACAGGGAATATAGCAATGCAAGAAATTGCAGATGCTATTTGTCAGGCAGCGACTAGTGCTGAAACCAAAAAGGACCGACCTGTAGCATTAGCTTTAATACGTGAATCTATTATGCGTCAATCTGCCGAAGGTTATGCATTAAATTGTGAAGCATTAGCTGAAGCACAAGCTGCGGATATTAAGAAATTAATAATACCTGTATTACTTGTAACTGGTGATGAGGATCGTGTCGGCACACCAGAGGGAATTTTGGCAATGTCTGAACAATTGACTGATCATTATCAATTTATTCTGAAGGGATGTGGTCACTGGACCACTTATGAAAAGCCTTTTGAATGTATTCGCATTTTAGCGGATTTTTATAAGATTTAGTTAAATTGTAAATTCATCAAGGAAAGATTAATTAACAAGATGACTTATGAATAGTCCGTTGAAAAATAATTTTAATGGACTTTCATAAAAGTCTCTAAAAGAAATATTCAATTATTTTAGGATAAAAGTATGGAAACTATAGCTATTACTAATGTATTAATTTTTGACGGAACTGGTACTGATCCCTTCAAAGGAGAAGTATTGATTGAAGACAACCAAATCAAAGCAATTGCTCGAGATGGGCAATATTTGGAAACTGGAGATGCTAAAATTATTGATGGGCATGGTGCTTTCTTAATGCCAGGTATGACAGAAGGGCATACCCATTTTTCATGGAATGATCAGCCTAGTTTATCTGCTATCCAATTTATGCCTCCTGAAGAGCATATTGTTTGGTGTATACGTGTTGCAAAACGTTACTTAGAAATGGGATGGACAAGTGCATTAGGAGCAGCAACAGCAAAACCAAGATTAGATGTCGTAACTCGTAATGTCATTGAAGATAAGCTTTTCCCTGGTCCACGCTACCTTGCTGGTAGTCAAGAAATAACAACATCAGGAGGATTAGGTGATAATACACTCCCTCATCTTACCGACCCTGCTATGAATTTTGGTCAAGTTTGTAATGGACCAGAAGATATGCGTCGTATAGTACGAATGTTTGTAAAATATGGAGTTGACCACTTAAAGATCAATTTGTCTGGTGAATATATTACAGGTATTCCAGCTGAAGCTAACCCATTTTCTGAAGAAGAAATTGCTATGTTAGCTGCTGAAGCTAAACTTGCAGGTAAACGAGTTGCGGCTCATGCGCGTTCCAATGAGTCTGTTAAAGCATGCGTAAAACATGGTTTTGAACTCGTATTTCATGCGAGCTTTGCTGATGATGAAGCCATAGATATGTTAGCAGAAAATAAAGATAAACACTTTGTGGTACCAGGTTTAGGTTGGTTGATAAATACAATTTACAATGCTAGTGAATTTGGCATAACAGAAGAAATTGCTACCAAAATGGGATATAAGCGTGAACTCGAGGTAGCATCAGAAACACTTTCTAAAATGCATAAACGTGGTATTCGAATTTTACCAGGTGGGGATTATGGTTTTGCTTGGATGCCTCATGGTACTAATGCACGTGATTTAGAATATTTAGTTCAATATGTTGGCATGACTCCTAAAGAAGCATTATTAGCAGCAACAAAGCATGGTGCTGAATTAATGATGAGATCAGATGAATTAGGTCAAATAAAAGAAGGTTACCTTGCTGATATTATTTTGGTTGATGGTAATCCACTTGAGAATTTAGCTCTACTTCAAGATCCAGAAAAAATATTAATGGTTATGAAGGATGGTGAAATTTTTAAAAATGTTAGAACTATACTTCCTCCGCGTGGTGTAATTCATTCAGTTTATGGTGGCAATCCACTTGTAGAATCAGGTATACGCAAAGTAGCACCAATAGATCCAATGGATTCTTATACCTCTTAACTTTTTATCAATGGTTTTACCCTTAATTGATGAATAGGGTAAAACCAGCCTTCATACATATAAGGATATTTCGCCATGGCTCATTTAAATTGGCTAAAGGGTGTGTTTTTTTTCGCCTATATATTTTCTACAAATACTTCTGCTGAAAATTTTACACTTAATTCATTTTCATTTTTAATTACGAACCAAGCTAAACCTGATGCAATCTATGGCTATGGAAGTAATGACAAAGATTTACAAATGTTTCAATATGAACATTTTAGTACGCATAATTGGGGTGATATTTATTTTGATGCTGAACTATTTTATGGGAATGATGTCGGAACTCCAGTCGAAAATGGCAATAGCACACAACATTTATTAGTACTCAATCCCCGTTTAAGTATAGGAAAGCTTACTAATAAGCCACTAGATTGGGGGCTAATTAGTGATGTTAGTTTAATAAGTCGTTGGGAAGCTAGTAGTTATCCATCAAGTGATCGGTTCCTAGCACAAAATTATGGATTTTCTTTAAACTTTGATGTTCCTGGTTTTTCTTGGTTTGAATCAGGAGTGCTTTATCGCGATACTAATTTTGATCCAGACACTTGGTTATGGCGTACAGTCTTAATGTCCAAACCATTAGTAGTCAAAAACCAAAAACTCCATTTTAATCTTCTTTCTTTAATTAATGGAAGTACTAATAATGGTACTGAAGTATTTGAACGTGGCGATATCCTATGGGAAATAGGGGGAAATTCTAAAGCTCAAGTAGGAGTAAGGCTTGAATATGCAAGTTATGATAATGATCCACTAAAATTAAATGGAAATTATGACAGATTTACTCCATTTTTAATGTTTAAATATACTCCTTAGTGGATAAAATAATATTATTTGATTACAAGTAGTTAATCTCTTTAAAAGATTATAATGAATTAATTTCCTAAAATTAACGTACCATAACTTATATAATGGGCTTTATTTTCTTTAAATCAATATTTTAACTTAAGCCATTCCAGTATACTGAAATGGCTTTAATGATTTTCATATTCCAAAATTAATCAAGAAATAATGCTTCTCAATGGTATTTGTTTTAATGAAACAATCTTTATTCGTCGTCTAATAAGTCCATTTGCTTAGCAATTTGATAGAGGTTATTTGAACGATTGCCTGTGCGACAGAACATAAGGACCGGTTTTGGAAGCTCGTTAAAACGATTCGCAAACGTTCTGACATCGACTTCTGTAATTTGTCCTGCAACAACAGGTAAAAATACATAATCTAACCCAGCAGCACGTGCTGCTTCTTCGATCTGTGCGCTGGTAGGCTGTTCTGAACCACCCTCTAAATCAGGGCGGTTATTGATGACAGACTTAAACCCTTTCTCTGCAACTTGAGCAATATGTTCTGGACCTATTTGACCTGCGAAACCAACATTTTCACTCATTTCGTCACTCCTATATTATTTAAAATCAAATATGCTATATATAATAGCATTAAGCTCAGAACTGAGTTTGGACTACAAAAGATTTATAAAAGAAATATCTATAAAAGATAACGCAATGGAGTGTGTATGTACGCATATACAGTTGAACCACTGTATGTCCCGATCGGGCAAGAAGTTATAGCCGCAGATTTTTATCGTCCTAAAAACTTAAAGAAACCAGCTGTAATCATTATGGCACATGGCTTTGCTTGTCTTAGACAATTTAGACTGATTGCATATGCACAAAAATTTGCGCAAGCTGGTTATGCGGTTGTGCTCTTTGACTATCGTTTCTGGGGAGGGAGTACCGGCTTTCCCCGTGAACTGATTTCTTTACAAAATCAGATGGAAGATTGGAAAACGGTCGTTAATTATGTGGCAACACAAAAGAAAATAAATTCTAAGAAAATGGTGTTATGGGGGACATCGCTGAGTGGTGGTTATGTATTGAGCCTTGCCAGTGAACTTAAAAATGTTCAAGGGATCATGGTACAGGTACCTTATGTCGATGGGGCAGAAACGGCAAAATCATTCCCGATTCAGCAGCTTCCTAAAGCTTTAAAAATATCCAGTCAAGATTATATGGGGGCAAAAGTTGGCATGCTGCCACGTACCTTACCTGTCGTGCATCCCTATGACCTTTGCTTCATTCCAACCAAAGACAGCTACAACGGTTATATGTCGATTGTGCATCCTGATTATTTTTGGAGTGGTGAAGTTCCTGCACGAGTTTTCTTTAATTTAATTCGTTTTAGACCAATTCAGACAGTAAGAAGTATTAATGTTCCTGTGTTATTTATTGCTTCTAAAAAAGACAGTTTTATCCCAATAGAATCTAGTCGAGAAACGGCGACGAACATAGCACCTTTTGTGCAATATCATGAGTGGGATATGGCGCATTTTGATATTTATCACGGGAAATGGTTGGAAAAAGCAATTTTGACCCAATTAGACTTTTTACACCAACATATAGGAGTGAGCTAGATGATTATCGTATGTCCATCATGTGGCGCAAAAAACCGTGTTCCTGAAGACAAGCTGAATGCGCAGCCGAGTTGTGGGCAATGCCATCAAAATCTTATACCACTTGCTCCAATTGAATTAAATGAACAGAATTTTAGTAATTTCGTCAGTCACAGCGACTTACCTATCCTGATTGATTTATGGGCAGAGTGGTGTGGTCCATGCAAAATGATGGCACCTCATTTTGCCCAAGTGGCGGGCAGTAATCCCAATGTGGTTTTTGCCAAAATTGATACAGAAGCCAACCCTCGTTTGAGTAGTGCATTTAATATTCGTAGCATACCAACCTTGGTTTTAATGAATAAAACCACAGAAGTTGCTAGAATTAGCGGTGCGTTACGGGCTAACCAATTACAAGAATGGTTAGATCAACAATTGAATGCCCTTAAGTAATTCACGGGCTCGGAGTTATTGTGTCAGATTCTCATGTAAAACCTGAAGGTACACTGTCTTTACAAACCATCGCAATGCCAGCAGATACAAACTGGAGTGGTGATGTTTTTGGTGGTTGGATTGTTTCACAAATGGACTTGGCTGGCGCTATTCATGCAGAACGTTTTAGTAAAGGGCGTTGTGCAACTATTTCGATTAATCAAATGACTTTCCTTGTTCCAGTGAAAGTGGGTGATGTGATTAGTTGTTATACCAAAATTTTAAAAGTGGGGAATACCTCCATTCAAATGCAGATTGAAGTGTGGGACAGTCACGACAGTTCACGTGCTGCCAAGCGTGTGACAGCAGGTGTATTCACTTTTGTTGCTGTGGACGTTACAGGGAATAAACGACAAATTCCTGAGGATGTAAAACAAAAGCACCTTGCATCACAAACAGTGTGATGGCTTCAACTAAAAAATCCCAACATTGTTTGGGATTTTTTTATGGGTTCGAACAGTACAGATTTGCTGTTTCAGAACATGGTGTTTTGATTGGCACTTGTCTCAGGAACGGGTTGTCGTACATCCCAGTGTTCAACAATCTTGCCATTTTCAACTCTAAAAATGTCGATGATCGCAACACCTCGATCTTGTGGATTCATTGTGGAATGAACATGCAGAAATACTAAATTTCCTTCAGCGACCGCACGTTTAATCACACTTTTTGCTTCCGGATTGTCTTGAAAATATTGGGTAAAGTAGTTCACAAATGGTGCTTTGCCGTCAGGAACACGTGGATTGTGCTGAATATACTGTTCACCAATATAGCGATCAGCATAAGTTTTGACTTGGTGTTTCTGAAATACACCCTCATAAAAATCAGTCACAAGCGCTTTGTTCTGTTGTGCAAGCTGGTTTGCCGCCACGACTTTTGTGCTGTTGTTAGTGAGGTTGGAGTTGATTTGATTTTGGGCACATGCTGTTAAAAATAAAACAGGACTCAGCATGAGCGTCAATACAATTAATTTAGGTGGGATATTGGATTTCATGATTATTCTCAATATTTCAAGATGATGTTTTAACATCATCTTGATGAATAAATATTGATGAATATAGTGACCAATCGTCATTCATTATGGGGACTTTAGTAATTTTTATACTTACTTAAAAGTAAGTTTTATTTACATTTATTTATTTTTTAGGCGATCTTTAGATACCCATGCCCAAACCATTTGGCACTCTACAGGTTCTTTGCCTGATTCATCCATAATCGTAACTGGAACTAGGGTTTCACCCTTTTCAGACGTTTGCATTTCTAAAATTTGTTCAGCGCTAAGGGTCGCTGTTGCTGTCATGTCACCCTTAGATGGGCGTTTGTAGTCAATATGCATACTTTTGATCAATACAATTGAGCTATCAGGAACATTCATTCCTGTCACAAAACCTGTGGCTGTTTCTGCAATTAATGCCATCGCAACAGCGTGTAATTGACCAATATGATTTTGCATAGCGCGATGGTTTTTAATCTCCACCACCACTTTTGAAGAGCTGACCTCGAGGTATTTAATATTGGCTGTACCCACCATAGGGACAACTCGACCAAAGGCTTTACTCCAGAGCGTACTACGAATGCCTTTAGGGAATTTAGAAGTCGCTTTTACAAGTTTAGATAAACGATTGGTCTGAGTCATGTCTTAACCTATAGGGCTATTAAAGACTTTAGTCTTTGAAGTTGTTAAATTGTAAAGGTACACCGAACTGTTGTTCTTTTAAAAACGCCATAACTTGCTGTAATGTATCGCGCTTTTTATCCGTTACACGAATCTTGTCACCTTGGATAGAAGATTGCACTTTGACGCCGCTTTCTTTAATGGCTTTATTAATTTTTTTTGCGGTATCTGAGTCAAGTCCATCTTTGAGTTTGATCACTTGAATAACATTCTTACCTGAAGCCGTCATTTTTTGAGGATCAAGTGCTTGGATATCAACTTTACGTTTAAAGAAATGATTTTCAAGCATGCTATAAACCTGTTCACATTGGAAATCGCTTTCAGTTGAGATTTTAATCTCTTTGGCTTTTTCGTTGATCTCGATAGAAACATCCTGACCACGGAAGTCGAAGCGTGTAGCAATTTCTTTTTGGGTGTTTTGAACCGCATGATTGACTTCAAAAATCTCTAATTCTGAAACAATATCGAAAGATGGCATAGTTTAGACCTTTACAAATAGAAAGAATATCTGAGATGCTAGGGATGTTTTCTTCATTTGCCAAGTGTTGTTTACATCAAAGGAGTGCACAATGATCCGTAAATTAGAAATTACAACATTTGAGTTCCCAGAAGATGCCATTATCTGGGATGTTCGTGACGCAAAAGCCTTTGCTGAAGGTCATGTGAAAGGTGCTGTAAATCAGCCCATCGATAGCCTAAGTGCAGAGAGCTTGACTCAAGTGAATTCGGATCAGTCCATCTACATCTTATGTGGTGGTGGAAGTAAGGCACCTCGTGCTGCTGAAAAATTAGAAAGTTTAGATGGTTCTCGCGATTATGTCGTGCTTATGGGCGGTACTCGTGCTGCACGTGATGCAGGCTTACCATTAGAACAAGGTTCGTAAAAAAGCGCCGAAAGGCGCTTTTTTATTGCCAGTAGATGTGATTAACGATCAATATGATTTGGCTTGAAGTATGGTTTCTTTGGTTTTAGTTTTTTATTGAAACGTTTGACATCCAATTTTCTCAAAAGCGCTTCTGGCACAGGGCAAGCTTCATTTAAAATGATTGCAATCAAAACTTCACTACACAATGGTGCAAATAAAAAACCTTTAGAACCCAGTCCTGAAAAAGTATAAATTTCTTTGTCTGTCTCAACTTTTCCGAGTAATGGGAAATAATCCAAACTCTGCGCACGTACGGATGCACGACCATGCCATTCTGCAACAGGTGCGAGCCTTTCTGCATATTGTGGAAATACACTGTGGATAAGATCATAGTTATGCACATGGTCTTCCGCTAATACTTCAGTATCATCTCGATTAGGATAAAAAGAAGCGCCTAAGATCAACTGTTGATCATCAAGTTGCATGCAATAACCGCCGTAGCTATAAGCATGTTTGGGATTGAGTTTGTGTTGACTGTTGTTGAGCCAACTCACTTGCCCACGGATGGGTTTAAGTAAGGGAAAGTTTTCAAAAAAATGTTGGCTGTCTTTGGCACAGCAAACAATCACATGATCAAAGTCGCCCAGATGGCTATGCTGATGATCGAATAAGGTCAGTCGCTGAACATTTGTTTGAGTAATATTTTCGATTTTGGCATGTTTTAATTGAATCAACGGATGTTCAAGAATTTGATCTTTGAGTTGTTGCGTATAGACTGAACCTGCTTGAGTCAACTGCAAACTTTTGTATTGGGTGTGCAGATCGAGTTGTTCCGCTGTTTGTGCTTTAAGTAAATCTTGAGGATATTCACTCGCTAAGTGAAGTAATTCATCCGGATTTTTTTGTGCCAGTTGCTGAACGGCAATCGGACGAAAGGCACTAAAATTTTGATAATGATTAAGCGCATATTGCCAAGCTAAGGTCATTAAATGTTCTGGACTCTGCTCAATCGGGCTGAGTTTTGGATTAAGCAATGCCAAGGGATTACCAGATGCACCTGATAATGGGGCAGATTGCTCGTAAATCGTAACTTGATGTCCACGTTGAGCTAATCCCCATGCACAACTTAAACCCGCAATTCCTGCGCCAATAATCGCAATTTGACGTTGACCAAAATGATCTGTTGAGTTGCGATGATTGTGTAGTTGTAGTTCTTGGCTTTGTTCTGCAATGGGCTCAGACGCATTCCAAATCGCTTTTAACATCTCGCGTTTATGTCCAAAACCACGTGGACGTGAAATGGTGATACCGTGTTGTGTTAAACCGCGCTTAAGCACGCCTGCTACACTGAATGAGGCAAATGTTGTTCCTATGTCAGAAAGTCTGATGAGATTGTTTAAAACATTGGCTTCCCACATGTCAGGATTGCATGAAGGCGCAAAACCATCTAAAAACCATGCATTGACGGGATGGGTTTTTGCAATAAGGGGAAAGACATCATGTGCATCACCTAACCAAAGATCAATTGAAAATCGGGCTTCAGGAAAGTTTAAACGATGGCATCCTGCAATTGGTAAGGGGTACTGTTCAATCAGTTGTTGTGAAAAACCTTTTAGCTCAGACCAGACTGCTAAAGCACGGATTAAATCTTGCTTAGACAGTGGGAACTTTTCGACGCTGATGATGTGTAAGTGACTATGATTATCGGGACGAACCTGTTGCCAAAGTTGCCATAAGGCGAGAATATTGAGCCCTGTACCAAAACCTGTCTCACCTACACAAAAATACTCAAAATCACGCAAAGCCCCTAGTCTGGTTTCAAGGTCATTGCCATTCAAAAAAACATGTCGTGTTTCTAGTAGTCCATTGTCTTTTGAAAAATAGACATCACCAAATTGTTTTGAAATTGGAACTTCAATTCCATCAACACATTGCCAGTCTAAGTCGGCAGTTTGAATGGCATTTGACAACGTGAATTACCTTTTAATGATTGAGATGTGGAGAACGCTTGAAATTATTCATATTCAAAATGATAGAGCATTATGATGCCAACAGATCACGGAGATTTACAACACTTGATTTGACGCTAGATACTATTTACAACTTTTTCCAGTAGGTAAATCGCATTTAAATGTAGTCTAGCTGTTCTAAAACATATTTCAATAAGAATGCCCTGCAGGCATAAAAATGTCGAAAACAACTTTTATACGTGAAGGGCATTAGAGTATCTGGATGAATGCAACCTTAATCGTGGTTTACCACTGACGACGGCGTTTGGTATAGATATAGCTTGCGATTAAAAAGCCAAGTAATACACCCACGGCAATGGTAGCTGCACCATATAAAAACATTTGCGCGCTTTGTTCACTTTGTAGGACTTGAACCTGCACCCCAAGATTATCATTTTTCAATTGTAACTCTTGGTTCTGCGCTAAGGCTTCTAAATTGGCTTTTTCAAGCTGTTGCAACCGAGTTGCTTGGTCTTTAACTAAAGCCTTGACTTTGGCATCTTGAGACGCTTTTTCCTTGACAATTTGTTCAGCAGTCAAAGGTTTATTTTCTTGTGCCTGTGCCTGTGCCTGAGTTTGAACTGTCGCATTTGCACCAGCAACTGCAGGAATGATATTGGGTTTTGGTGGCGCGACAGTTGGGTTCGCCTGAGCGGAAGGCGCTGCTGTCGTTGTTTGAGCTGTGAGTGCCTGTGTTGGCTCTGCCCATAACATAGGAGATAGAAGTATCGTAGAACTTAAAGTCAGACGAAGTAAGCTTTGAACGACAACGCGCATTTTGTTATCCCTTAGGTAATGCTTTATTGAATGGCTTAACATCGATATGACGATAAATTCCTTCTTTAAGGAAAGGTTCGTCTTTCAGCCATTCATCTAATGCCTCACGACTTTCAAAATCAAGAATCATCGTACTGCCATAAAAACCTGCTTGGGGATTTTCACGATCAACGGGCATTGCTCCAGCCACAATAACACGACCTTCAGCATCTAATTTTTCTAGTCGAGCCAAATGCTGTGGACGTACAGCAAGACGTTTTTCTACTGTACCTTCTTGATCAGTACAGGTAATTACAAATAATGGCATGATATTTCTCGATTTTTCTAAAACACTTTATTCGTCGCCTGACTTGAAGTGTTTTCGTAATATAACAAACTGGATAATGATAAAGGAAAACATCACAATCATGTCACCAAATGCTGTAAATTCTCCCCAATATTTGCCGCCTGCAAATAAAAAAGCAAAGAAAACATGTAAACCTGACATCACAATGAACATCGCTGCCCAAGCAAAGTTTAAATTTTTCCAACCTTTTTCAGTCAGGTCTAAAACCGGACCAAATAGTCGTTGAATGAGTGGTTTTTTATCTTTACCAAAATAAGGAGAAAGCAAGAAAGCGCCTGCAAAAACTAAATTCAGAATTGCAGCTTTTAAGCGAATATAGAAGTCATCACTTAACATTAAAGTGATTCCACCAAAAATCACAGTCATAAATAAAACAAACCATTGTTGTTTATCCAGACGGAATTTTTGTGAAATGAATAAAGCACCATAGACAACAAGCATTGAAATAATCAAACCTGTTGTTGCAACAAGAATGTTATTGTTATTTACACCACCTGCTGAGCCGATCAACTGTAGTAAGGGATGATCAACATCTTTGGGATCAACCGTTTTGTATAAATAAAAGAAAATTATGAGGGGCACAAAGTCTAAAAGTGCTTTCATGTTAAAGTATCTAGTCTGTTCAGGTTGATGGGATAGTATAAAAGATGCAAGGCATAGATTTACATACTCACAGTAATATTTCTGATGGAACTTTAACACCAGCATTACTGGTTGAAGCTGCCATCGAGAAAGGCATACATACGCTTGCCTTGACGGACCACGATAGCATGGATGGCTTAATACAAGCTGAACAATTTGCAAAAAATCAACCAATTCAAATCATTTCAGGTGTAGAAATCTCGAGTCAGTGGTCTAGACCCGCCACAAAAAAGAGTTATGGCGTGCATATCGTTGCACTCAATATGCAAAATCCTGAACCTTTACAACGGCTTTTAACCGCACAGAAAAAAATTCGTGCCGAACGAGCAAAGGAAATTTGTGAGTTGTTGATTCCTTTGATTCACCAAGATATTTATGCCGATGTTGTGGCAAAGGTAGATGGTGAGCCTGATCGAATTACACGAACGCATATTGCGAAAACATTGGTTGAAAAGGGCATTGTACAGCGCGCACAGCAAGCATTTGATAAATATATCAAAGAGGGCAAAAAAGCTTATGTGAAGTTTGATGGTTTAGGTTTGGCAGAAACCATACAGGTGATTCATGAAAGTCAGGGCTTTGCGGTATTGGCACATCCTACACGCTATGATTTATCAGCAACCAATATTCGATATTTGATTGAATTATTTGCTCAACACGGAGGCGATGCTATTGAGTTACCTCCTGCGATTGAAACCGCTTCAACACGCCAAATGGTTGATCGAATGATTGCTGAACATGCATTAAAGGTTTCAGTAGGCAGTGATTTTCATGGAGATAATATGCCCTGGATTAAACTGGGCAATATTCCACACGTGAAAGAAGGTCAAATTGGAATTTGGGAAAGTTTTCGATAATATTTTTTGAAGTCTTAAACGTGCAGTCTAAAATATTTTGTGTCGCTGGTGCTTAGGATTTACTGATGCTGTGTGAGCGCTACAATTCATATCTTTTGAGTATTCCATGCATTGGAAGGCATCCACATGTCATATGTAAGTACGACCATCTATGATGAAAAATACCAAACTATATGCTTAGCTTGATTTATATTTGGCGATTCTAAGGTATCGCTATGCGTGCGAGTGGTGCGTAGTAATGATGTGCATAGGTACTGTATTGATGAAATAAAAAATCCTTCTTTTTAGAAGGATTTCAGTTTGATTGGAAGATCAATCTTCCTTTACGGAATAGGGATTTTCGAAACCAAGTTTGTTTAATATTTCGATTTCTAATGCTTCCATTTTTTCGGCATCTTGATCTGAAGTTTCATGATCATAACCCATCAAGTGCAGTGTTCCATGAACCAACATATGGGTAAAATGTTCAATCGGCGTTTTTTGCTGTTCAATGGCTTCTTGCAACACCACCGGGATACAAATGACTAAATCACCTAAAGGTAATGCATCCAAAAGTGGTAGCACTTCTTCAGGGATATCACTTGGAAAAGACAACACATTGGTGGGTTTGTCTTTTTTTCGATATTCAGCGTTTAACTGATGGCTTTCGTCATTATCTACACAAGCAATTCCAATTTCACAATCTTGATCAACTTCGATATGACGTAAAGTGGTTTCAATGACTTTCTTTAAATAGGCACGTTTGAGCACCAGAGTTGGTGCTTCAAACGATTGTTGTAACGATAAGCTAAGTTTCAAAAACAATCCTTAAACATTTTCCTGATTTGAAGCAACTGCGTCTTGGTGTTGAGCATCTGCCGCAGAATCATTTTCAGCAATTAAGGCTTCCTGACGTGCTTTACGTTCAGCACGTGCTTCAGCACTTAAACGATATTGTTCACTGTCCCATCCTTCATAAGCTTCGACGATTTTCTGTACCAGCTGATGACGAACCACATCCCGAGAATGGAAACGTGTGATATGAATTTCCTTGATTTTTTCGATGATTCGTAAGGCATGTGCCAGACCAGACTGTTGTCCTCGTGGTAAATCGACCTGTGTAATATCACCTGTGATGACTGCACGAGAACCAAAACCTAGTCGCGTTAAGAACATTTTCATCTGTTCTGGCGTGGTGTTCTGAGCTTCATCTAAAATCACGAATGAGTGGTTTAATGTTCGACCACGCATATAGGCAAGTGGTGCGACTTCAATGACTTGGCGTTCGATAAGTTTTGCAACTTTTTCAAAGCCAAGCATCTCATAGAGTGCATCATAGAGTGGGCGTAAATAAGGGTCGATCTTTTGACTCAAGTCACCCGGTAAAAAGCCCAATTTTTCGCCAGCTTCAACAGCAGGGCGAACCAAAAGAATACGTTGAATTTCGTTGCGTTCGAGCATGTCGACAGCTGCAGCAACGGCAAGATAGGTTTTCCCTGTACCCGCAGGACCGATCCCGAAAGAAATATCACTCTGTAAAATGCGTTGTACATAACGCTTTTGATTGGCACCACGAGGATTAATTCGACCTTTGCGGGTTTGCAACCAGACTTCATCTAAGCCTGTGTGCTCATTGTCCGAAAGGTCTTCTTGTAACTCGCGGTCAGTTTGACTGCCTTGAATCATTAAATGGATCGTATCAGCACTGATTTCTTGAGAGAGTTCAGCTTCAGCATGCAAACGCTGCAATAAGCCTTCAACTCGCTCCACTGCTTCTAATTCACCATCAATATAAAAGCTGTCGCCACGGTGTGAAATACTGACATTTAAACGTTGTTCGATTTGTTTCAGATGACCGTTATAAGCACCAAGCATGCTTTTTAAACGTTCAACTGAAATACCTGGAAAAGCTACTGTACGTCGAATCGCTGCAGTCAAGAGATATCCTTTTTAAAAGTAAAGTCTATACCCTTACATTACGCCACGTCAGGCTCAAGATTCAAGAGTTCTCCGTAAACTAAATTTAAGGTCTTAATCTCCGTAATCTCAATCTCTGCAAAGCGTCCGACCCAAGAGGCATCACCTACAAATGTTACTAAACGTGTATTGTCGGCTGTACCCACCAATAAATTTGGATCTTTGTTCGAAACATTCTCAACCAAAACGCGTTGAATAGTGCCCAACATAGCATCTGTTTTACGGATACTGGATTGCTTAATCCAATGCTGAACTTTGGCTAAACGCTCCTTTTTCACTTCATCAGGTGTGTCATCTGGTAATTCAGATGCAGGTGTGCCTGGACGCTTTGAATATACAAAACTGTAAGAATGGTCAAAGTCTAAATCTTGGATAAACTGGTAAGTCTCTTCAAAATGCGCATCTGTTTCCCCCGGAAAACCGATGATGAAATCTGAAGATAAATGCATATCTGGGCGAACTTTGCGCAATTTGGCAATTTTTTCGATATAAACATCAATGGTGTGATTACGTTTCATCGCTTGTAAAACATCATTTGAGCCACTTTGCACAGGTAAGTGCAAATGTGAAACCATTTGTGGTAAGTCGCGATAGCATTGGATCAAATCGTCATTAAATTCGAGCGGATGTGAGGTGGTATAACGTAAGCGACCAATACCTGGAATTTCTGCAACAAGACGCAATAAATCTGCGAATGTGCAAATTTCGCCTTCAAAGGTCTCACCACGATAACCATTCACATTTTGACCCAGTAGGCTAATTTCACGCACACCTTTTTCAGCCAAACCTGCAATTTCTGCCAAGACATCATCCAGAGGACGAGATACTTCTTCACCACGTGTGTAGGGAACTACGCAAAATGAACAATATTTCGAACAGCCTTCCATGATAGAAACGAATGCTTTGTAGCCTTCTACGCGCGGTTCAGGCAAAAAGTCGAACTTTTCAATGTCAGGGAATGAGATATCCACCAGCTTAATTTTATCTTTTTTAGGTTTTTCAATTTGATCAACATGTTGATCTAACATTTGCGGTAAACGATGCAAAGTTTGTGGACCAAAAACCATATCAACATAAGGCGCACGCTTTTGGATGTTGTCACCTTCTTGTGAAGCAACGCAACCGCCGACACCAATAACAAGATCAGGATTTTTTTCTTTAAGTTTGCGCCAGCGTCCTAATTCCGAAAATACTTTTTCTTGCGCTTTTTCACGGATTGAACAGGTATTCATCAGTAGAATATCTGCATCACTTGGATCGCTTGTGAGCACATAACCGTGTGAGTCGCCTAAAAGATCTGCCATACGATGACTGTCATACTCATTCATCTGACACCCTTGCGTTTCGATATACAGTTTTTTAACCGTACCGTCGGCTGGGGTGTGCTGTGGCTGGGTTACAGTGTTTTCTGAGGCAGCTTTGGCACCATTTGGAATGAAGGTTTGAACCGTCATGGAGGGGTCTATCCTATGAAGAAAGGGAATTTTAAATTCGCATTGAGTTTGTTATTTTAACAGACTCGCAAAAGGCGCGCTATTTTACAGCATTTAAATGGAATTCAGGGAAATATTTAAACATCACTGCTAGCTTAAGAACAGTAGGGAACACAAATGAAAAAAATCAAGAAAAACAGAATAGATTATTAATGATGAATCATGAGGTTACATAACACAACAGTAGAAATGGATTAGAATAATTAAACTAGGCACAAATAAGTGCATCAGCAAGTTAAGGCACATCATGCAGGTTGAGAGAAAAACGGTGTTAAAGCAGCAACTTAAGCAAAATAAATTAAAACTTTACCTTTTAGGCACAGTTGCATGCACAAGCCTGCAAGTGACTTATGCTGCTGAAGAGCAGTTTAATGATGCTTTGCGTAATGCGAATAATTCGAGTGCTTTAGAACAGTACCGTGTTTCAATGCAAAATGATGCTTTAGGCTACTATCCTGAATATTGGATGTTGAATGCTAATCTTGCTTTTCAACCTGCTGGCAACATTATTAGCTTTGCGCAACGTTACCCACAATCGGCAATGGCTGAAAAGCTAGCGGCAGACTATGTGGAAGAAAAAGTCAAACAGGCAGATTTTTCAAGCGCCCAACCCGTATTGCAATATGTGACCAATCCAGACCAAGCAGAACGCTGTGCAGTCGCACAAGTTCGTGCCAAAACAGGCGATGCCTTGGTTTTTGCCGAATTCAAAGATGTTTGGCTGACGACCAACACTCAACCTGAATCTTGTAATGGTTTGGGGCGGATGATGTTGTCTAGTCCACTGATGACGACACAAGATCGTCAACAACGTCTTTATGCACAATTAAGAGCAGGACAATCTGGTTTGGCTATAGCGACAGCACAATCAATTGGTATTAATTTATCTTTGACCCAGTTAAATCAAATTCAAGCAAATCCACTCAATTACTTATGGTCAGCACCGAAAACGAATGTGCAAGATTATGCCTATTTAGTGTATGCCTTGGGTCGTGCAGCGGATACAGATTTAACCAGTGCTTTGCAGTCTGTACCTAAGTTGGTTCAGGGTGTGCCAGAAGATGTGCAAAAATATATTTATCGTACTGTGGGCTATATAGGTGGCACAACAGTCATGAAAAATAATTTTAATCGCGAAGTGCTGCAAAACTTTGATGCCAGTTATGGTGTGCCTTTTAGCGCTGAAGAAGCTGAGGTGTATGCACGCCAAGCGATACGATTTGGTGCGTGGGAAAGTGTGATTCGTGCAATTGACAGTATGAGCGTCACGCAAAAACAAGAAGATCGTTGGCAATATTGGTTAGCACGTGCGTCTGAACAACGTAGTGATGCGCAATCGAAAAGAACAGCACGTGAGATTTATCAGCGTTTGGCTATGTCAGGCGATGATTATCATAATTTGCTTGCCAAAGATCATTTGGGGCAAAAATATAATGATAGCCCAGCAAGAGAGCAACCCTCGACAGACGATCAACAACGTCTAAATAGTGATATTCATTTTCGTCGTGCGTTTACTTTACGTAATATCAATGCCCCAGCAACCTATACCAATAGAGAATGGAATTGGGCTGTACGTCAGGCATACTTGAAGCATGATGATGGCTTGCTGCTTGCTGCTGCAAAACGTGCCACTGATATGGGCTGGTATGATCGGGCAATTTATGCGGCAGAACGTACAGAGAAAAAACATAACTATACCTATCGTTATGCGACACCACATCAATCTTTAGTCGTTAGCCATAGTCGAAATGCTGGGATTGACCCTGCTTGGGCATATGGTTTAATGCGCCAAGAAAGTCGTTTTGTCACCGCTGCTCGTTCACATGTAGGTGCGGGCGGTTTGATGCAAATCATGCCAGGCACGGCAAAATTGGTGGCAAGACAGATGGGTGAAACATATAATCCTGCTGCACTCAGTGATGCCAATACTAATATTCGTTATGGTACTTTCTATTTGTCAATGATTCATGGGCAATTAAGCAGTAATCCAGTTTTGGCAACAGCAGGTTATAACGCTGGACCAAACCGTGCTAAACGTTGGCAACCTGATTATCAAAATCTTTCAGCAGATCAGTATACAGAGTCCATTCCTTTGAATGAGACTCGTGACTATGTAAAAAATGTGATGACCAATGCTGCGCATTATGGAATTTTATTAGGACAAGGACCTCAAGCTATTGAAAGTCGTATGCCTGTGATTCCAACTCGTGTATCGCAATAATCGCTTTAAACTTGGATGAAACTTTGTTGGTAAATCAATGATTTTCAATATTTTTCGTAAATTAAAGAAGTTTTGCATGGCATTGACTGTATGCTGTGCGGGATTTTTTTTGGTCAATGTGCCGTTGCATGCAGCACCGCAATTACAAGGTTATGTGATGCAGGTGCAATTGACGCCAGCGGTTTGTGCCTTGGATTCGTCTAAACAAAAACAACGCAAATGTTTAGAAGGATATTCATTAACGATTTCAGGTTTATTGCCCGAAACAACTGAGAGAAATTGCACCACCAATTCATCTGCAAGCTTAACGCCCTTACAGGCAAAGGTCGTAGCTCGAGTGATGCCAGAGGAAAATGCCCGCATTCAACTTTGGCGGAGTGTGGGGGGATGTGTCCCGATGAATGCCAGTCAGTATTTTAGAACAGTTATCAATTTGGCTGATCGACTTAAAATTCCAGCAGATTTGACCAGTTCAGAAAATAAAAACGTACAGCACAATGCTTTAAAAACACAATTTGTAAGATTAAACCCGGGAATGAACAATGATAGTATTCGCTTCACTTGTCAAAGTTCATCATCAAATCCAGTATTAACTGAAGTTCAAGTGTGTTATCGAGTCAATGGGCAGTATAAACAATGCTCGAATCATATTGTTTCAAATTGTCCAAATACATTCTCAATCAAGGGTACATATTAGCCACTGTTGGTATTTTAGATTTTGTGTCTGGTCATCCCTGAAAAGCAGATATATTCATAAATAAAGCTGAATTGTCGTTAGAACCCATTCTTTTTGAGCTATTTTATTTATATTTCCTATCATACTTTTGTTGAAATTCATTCTCTTTTACATGCAAGTGTCAAAGGATTGGAGTACAATCTTTGCCGTTTATGATAATTCGATTAAAACGGATTTAACCGTTTAATCACATTAACGATCCTCATTGGAGATAATTACATGAAGCAACCTGTTCGCGTTGCCGTTACTGGCGCAGCTGGTCAAATCGGTTACAGCTTATTATTCCGTATCGCTAGCGGTGAAATGCTTGGTAAAGACCAACCCGTTATTTTGCAATTGTTAGAAGTTCCATTTGAGAAAGCTCAAGCTGCGCTTAAAGGCGTAATGATGGAATTAGATGACTGTGCTTTCCCATTATTGGCTGGCATGATCGGTACTGATGATCCAAAAGTTGCATTTAAAGATGCTGACTACGCGTTATTGGTTGGTTCACGTCCACGCGGTCCTGGTATGGAACGTGCTGACTTGTTGAAAGTGAACGGTGAAATCTTCATTGGTCAAGGTCAAGCGCTTAACGAAGTAGCAAGCCGTGACGTAAAGGTACTTGTTGTAGGTAACCCTGCAAATACAAATGCTTATATCGCAATGAAATCTGCTCCAGACCTTCCAGCGAAAAACTTTACTGCAATGTTACGTCTTGACCACAACCGTGCGTTAACTCAAATTGCTCAAAAAGCTGGTGTTGCTGTAGCTGACATCAAAAACCTTACAGTTTGGGGTAACCACTCTCCAACAATGTATGCTGACTACCGTTTTGCAACTGCAAATGGCGAAAACTTAAAAGACAAAATCA
The DNA here is from genome assembly GCF_000368925.1 of Acinetobacter bereziniae LMG 1003 = CIP 70.12. Lineage (GTDB taxonomy): Bacteria > Pseudomonadota > Gammaproteobacteria > Pseudomonadales > Moraxellaceae > Acinetobacter > Acinetobacter bereziniae. Next base: position 2,889,510 of record NZ_KB849756.1, read on the forward strand.
ACGATGCTGATTGGAACGCAAACGTATTCCTTCCAACTGTTGGTAAACGTGGTGCTGCGATCATCGAAGCACGTGGTCTTTCTTCTGCTGCTTCTGCTGCAAATGCTGCAATCGACCATATGCGTGATTGGGCACTCGGCACAAATGGCGAATGGGTAACGATGGGTATTCCTTCAGACGGTTCTTATGGTATTCCTGAAGGCGTAATCTACGGTGTTCCAGTAACTTGTGAAAATGGCGAATACAAACGTGTTGAAGGCTTAGAAATTGACGCATTCAGCCGTGAACGTATGGATAAAACACTTCAAGAACTTGAAGAAGAGCGTGCTGCAATTGCAGATATGCTTAAATAATTAAAAAATTTAATCTATTTAAGATTAGTTTTGAAAAAGCACTCTACATAGAGTGCTTTTTTATTGGTGAAATTCAACACAATACAATGAAATACTGTCTGTTGAAGCAAGCTTTGTTTGAATTTTAATCACAAATTGAAACAAGAAAACCAAAAATACAACTATCTTTTGTATGACCTTTCTTATAAGTTAATTGTATATCTAATGACAAATAAACTTATATAAGGAGGGCGATATGCTCAGGACGAACAAACCATCCTTAGAGTTACTGTTTTCCCAACTGGGTTTAGCCAATAGTTCAGCAGCGATTGAACTTTATGTACGAACCCACCAGCTACCCGCAAATGTGTCTCTACATGAAGCACCATTTTGGAATAGATCTCAGCGTGATTTATTAATCAGTCATTTGGTGCAAGATGATGATTGGGCAATTTGGATTGACGAGTTAAACCAACAACTCCATTTAGATGCTTATAAATTACAAACAGCTTAACGCTTTCACTTTTCCCAAGCGCAACAAAAAAGATGGCTACACTAGCCATCTTTTCTTTTTTTATGGTTTGCCAGTTCATGTCATGGTGACTTTACACTAAATGCTTAATGTAATTTACTTTGGATCATTTGGCTGAACCAATGTTCACTTCGAACAGGTTGAAAAGCATGATGTTGTCGAAGTAGTGTTAAATCAAAATCTGCAGTTTTGATATATTTATTTAACCAATGACGAGTCAAAGCAAAATCATGCTTGCTTACAGAAGCATAAGCCAACATAAAGTAAATATCCGCATGCTCATGTTGAGTCATCGGTTTCAAGATTTGCTGTGTGATCAGGGCATAACGCGATTCTTTAGTCAGTTCAAAGTAAATCATATAGGCTTTGGCTAAATGCAAAGAAAGCTGTATATACAATGACATCGGCATTTCTTCGTATTCCAGACGCGCAGTTTCAAGCAATACAATCGCTTCTTGTAAAAAATGTATCTGTTCCTGTTTTGAATGACTTTGCGTGACTAACTGTAAACGTAGATCACCACGTTCAAGTGCAAGTTCAGGTGTATTGCCTGACAAATACAATTGATCAGTTTCACCAATACGCGAGATGATTTGTTTTGTATTATCAAACATATGCTGAATCCTCTTAATTTCTACACTCTATTATGAGGTTTATTTCAATAATTTAAAGCCAATTACTTTGAGATGGAGCGTTGCATATTTAAATACTCAAGACCAAAATGGTCAAAGCTATTCAATAGTCCTAAAAGCTTTTATAACTACAAGAACTTGCAATATGGCTGATCTTTTCGTTAAAGCACTTATAGGATAGGGGTATCGCTTCTGAGCCATGCTGTAATTGAAAGTCGTTGATGTTTAGCTTCAAGAACTTCATGCAATAAGTCGCTTTGGAATAAGGCGATTCGATTGGGTTTGGGTTCTAAAGTATGCCATACATTATTTTTGTCTTGTAAATGCAATTTACCTCCCCAGTTATCCTGCCATTCATTATGTAAATAATACACTGTAGAAATCATACGACCATTTTTGCCTTGAGGATTATCTCGATGCAAGGCATAAAACTCGCCTGCGTTATAGCAAGCAAAATGAGCTTCGATTTCTTTGATTCCCAAGTAAAATGTTGCATTGAAAATTTGAACGAGCTGTTGCAACGCTTGGATATGCTGTTGAGCAATTTCTAAATCTTCATTGATCCATAAAATATGATCACTGCGAATTTTGCTGATTACACCATTTTGAATTGCCGCATCACGGAAACGGTTTAAATTTTCGGTACACTCTTGCATCAATTGTTGTACATATTCAGCCGGGTAGGCATGGTCAATAACAGTAAATCCATGTTGATCTAAATCATCAAGAATTTGATCAACATTCCATGACTTTGGGAGGGAAAGTGCTTCCATAAATAACCAAAAATTAGTGTTTGAGGGGCTGTTGCTATATTAGAACAAACGATGGACAGTGAAGAAATATTTTTTCGTGTTAAAATAACCATTGAACTCAGGAATTAATCGAAACATGAATTACCGTCACCATTTCCATGCAGGCAACTTTGCCGATGTCATGAAACATGTGTTATTGCTCCAACTATTGACACGTCTCAATGCTAAAGACAAACCCTATCGTTATATAGATACACATGGTGGTGCGGGCAAATACGATTTATCTACATCTGAAGCGCAAAAATCAGGTGAATTCTTAACGGGCATTCACCGTCTCGTTAAGCTTGATGATTCAATTAAACGCAATGCACCAGAAGGGGTAAAACAATACCTCAAAGTGGTTGAAGATATGCGTGCAGGTTCTGGAAAAGGTGCTTATCCAGGCTCACCTTGGTTTGCACTTGAAGCAATGCGAGATATAGACAAGGCAACAATCTTTGAAATGCAGCGTGATGTGTTTCAGCAATTGTATTTTAATATCCGCGACAAACGTGCAGGCTTGCATGAACGTGATGCATACGAAGGGCTTTTAGGGGTAATTCCACCAAAAGAAAAACGTGGTTTGGTGATGATTGATCCACCTTATGAGTTAGAACGTAAAGACTTTCCGCAACTGGTTGAATTAATCGCTGCTGCATATAAAAAATGGTCTACAGGTGTATTCGCAATTTGGTATCCGATCAAAGACCGTGCCATGATTGAACGTTTTGAAAAGAAAATGATTAAAACAGGGATTCGCCGTCAGTTAATTTGTGAAGTTTGTGTATGGCCCGACGATACACCAGTTGGATTAAATGGTTGTGGTTTGTTGGTCATCAATCCACCATGGAAATTTTCTGAAGATGCGGATGAAGCATTGCAATGGTTATTCCCACATTTGCGCATGAGTGAAAATGGTGGGCATGCTGCTGTGCGTTGGTTGGTGGGCGAATAATTCATTTCTGGCAATAGCTAGAAAGGTGAATAATGATGCGAATTACAAATTATGACCAAATAATTTGAGTAATTCGTATCAATTTCACTTAGAAATGAATGTGATAAAATCTTAGGTGAGATATCAACAGCTCCAAAATAAGAGCCATAGATAGGATTCGAAAATGACAAATATAAATAAACCAGAAAGCCCAAACTCTTCAAACCAAGACCTTGGATTTGATGGCATTACTTTTGAGGTTGAAGAGGAAGAGCATACGCATGAAGGGCAAAAAGTAAAACGTCGCGGGATCTATTTGTGGCCTAACCTGATTACAACTTCAGCGTTGTTATCAGGCTTTTATTCCATTATTGCCAGTATGAATGGTGATTTTACTCAAGCGATTTATGCCATTTTCCTGGCAGCATTATTTGATGGTTTGGATGGTCGAGTGGCACGCGCAATTGGTGCACAGAGTGCTTTTGGTGAGCAATTCGATTCACTTTCAGACTTGCTGGCGTTTGGTGTTGCACCTGCTATCTTAATGTATAGCTGGAGTATGCATGATTTAGGTAGAATTGGTTTAGCTGCCTGTTTTGTTTATACAGCTTGTGCTGCATTCCGTTTAGCACGTTTTAACGTACAAATTGGTGTGGTCGATAAACGTTATTTTATCGGTGTTGCGAGTCCTTTGGCTGCAATCATTATTATCGCATGGGTTTGGGTTGGACAAGATTTCAGTTATATTTTTAATCTTAAAGATGGTGCTATTCAGGCAACCAATGCGTTTGTCATTATTGCCGTTGGTTTGTTGATGATTTCCAATATTAAATACTATTCATTTAAAACAGTGGATCGTAAGCGAGTACCATTCTTTGTATTGCCAATCGCTGTATTTATCCTTGCAGCAATGACTTATAATATTCCTGTAGGCATATTGGTGATTTCAATTATCTATGCTATTTCTGGTTTTGTAACAACATTCTTGGCAAGAAAGAATACGGTTGAATAAGATATAAAATAAAACCTATGGTAAGGAGCTTGATATGCGGTTGTTTCAAGATTTCTTAGATCAGTCTAAACAACTGAATCAAGCTCAAACGCCCACTGAACTTTGCTATCACCCTCCCAAAGATAAATACAAAATTGCGCATCAAAAGTTGGTTTTGGCTAACTTACCGGCTCCATTACATTATCTCAATTTCTATAGTTTGATCGGGCAACCGAATAACGCTGTTTTCTGCAATCAAAATGAAATCTCGACCACTGCTTTAGATACTGCCACTGTATTGGGCAGTACAAGTGCCCATATGGTGGGACAACTCAATGGCTATTCGATTCAGCATGATTGTCAGTTTCAGGTTGATGATCAATCCAAAGTAAAATTTGAGTTTGGTCAAAAAGAACAGGTTTTTGGAAAAATTCCAAATTTTGTAATGCGAAGGTGGGATAGCGAATTAAGTTTTGATTTAAAGATTACGACTTTGCCTTTGGTTTCGCATTTTATTCATTTGAAATTTGGTTTTGCTGAGAATTGGTCTTTGGTTGCGCACTGTGAAGGTTGTATCCAATACAAAGATCAAAAATATGATATTCAACAATACGCGGCTTTTGAATATATGCGTATGGTGAATTTTCCATATCTTCCTTATGCGCTCTACACTTATCAACTCATTCAATTGAGTGATGAGTTACAAATCATTTGTGTTTATAGTTGTGACCAAATGAATAATACCTTGTATTCTCGTATCTATATGCGAAATATCCAAACACTTGAAGCCAAAATGTTTGATCGACAAGTTGTATTTAATATTCAGCGTGTTTTCCCTAAAGTCAAAACGGTTAACCAACAAGAAATGTATTTGCCCAGAGAGTTTGAATGGCAATACCAAGATGAAAAAATTTCTATCAGTATCCAAGCTCAAAGTCGGGGTGATTATAAATTTGGTTTAGCGGCAGGTTATGTCGGTAGTTTTAGTTATCAACTGCAAATCAATGAACAAAGCTACCAAGGCGAAAGTGGTTATTGTGAATATATTGATTGTCGCCCTTTAAAGTGGCAAGAAATCGATAAAGAAAATAAATTATCCAGTAAATCGAGCCAACCTGCGCTCATAATGCTCAAAAAATAGATAAAAAAGCAAAAAAAAGGGTGAATTTGAGGAAAAAACATCCATCCGAACAGAAAGATTAAAAAAGGGGGTTGTGTTAGGTTAGGAATGCTGTAGAATGCACATCCATCGGCGGTGATGAAGATTAAAACTTCTGATAAAACAATGACTTG